>CAWDAY010000001.1:0-229685 GCA_963800455.1 uncultured Acidobacteriota bacterium
AAGCACTAGAGCGATTTCTCAGCCAAGCGGGTCATCAGGTGGTCTTCATTGATCCCGGCGCCGCCGACAGTTTTGAGGCGCGGTCGACTCCCTGGTTCGAGTCAGCGATTCCTGTATCGAAACAGGCAGATTCACGGAGGGATGAACAATGAGTCTCGCAATTTGGATGCTGGCGATGTTTCTTTTGGGGATCGTAGGCATGGGGCTGTGCATCCTGTTTCTGGAAGCGTGCGACAAAATCTAAGCGACAATTTCAGGGAGCGCGGATGATCTACATCACGTTGATTTTGTCGGCTTTTCTTTTTGTCTATCTGTTTACGGCGCTGGTAAGGCCGGAGTGGTTTTGATCGTGTTCCACTTGGCGGTTCGATTTTACCGTGACAACGCGCGGGGCCGAGTCTCGCTGTGACCGCCATCATGGCGAGCTCCGCGCGGTCCGTATGGATCAAGAGCTGACGTTTTGATTTTCGTTGCAAGGAATTTGGCAGGACGGCTTTGCCATGAAGCTCCAGGACGAGCTTCTGAATCCCGAAGGCGGACAGCGGCCCAGAAGCCACTGCGAGTTGCCGGGCACCCTGGAGAGGAATCATGGAAACGCAAACGAATGTAGAAACAACGCCGCAAACCCTGCCCCGCAAGATCACGCGGGTCATTCGGAAAAGAACGAATCAACTCATGCCGCCGGGGACGGCCGGCCCCGCCTTGAAGCAGGCCGTCACGATGTTGCGACCCGACATCCAGTGGACCAACCCAGTGATGTTTGTGGTCGAACTGGGAGCCTTCCTGACGCTTCTCTTCGTCCTGCAAGCTGCATTCGGACATTCGTCTAGCCAGATACCTATTACGTATTTCATCGCTCTGGACGCCTGGCTCTTTCTGACCGTGTTGTTTGCTAATTTTGCCACTGCCCTAGCTGAAGCTCGCGGCAAAGCCCAGGCGGAATCGCTTCGTCGAACCCGACGCGACACGGTGGCCCGTCGGCTGAGTAGCACGGGCGTTCTTGAAGAACTCTCTTCAACTGAGTTGAAACTGGGCGACACCGTCGTCGTGGAGGCAGGTGAAATCATTCCCGGGGACGGCGAGGTAATCAAGGGCATTGCTTCGGTGGACGAGTCGGCAATTACTGGGGAATCGGCACCAGTCATACGTGGCGCCGGGGGTGATCGGTCTGGTGTGACGGGTGGAACAAAGGTATTGTCGGATCGCATCGTCGTACGAATTACCGCGAGCGCCGGAGAATCGTTTCTCGACAGGATGATCGCTCTCGTTGAAGGGGCCATTCGCCAAAGAACTCCGAACGAAATCGCACTGACATTGGTCCTATCCGCTTTTACCCTGATTTTTTTGATCGTTGTTGTACCGATCTGGCCAATGGCATGGAATGCCGAACAGTACATGATGGGGTACCTCGGCCTTCAGCAGCCTCTTCATAGTCTGGGCACGGATGTCCCTACGCTCGTCGCGCTTCTGGTATGCCTGATACCGACTACCATTGGAGCATTGCTGGCCGCAATTGGCATCGCAGGTATGGATCGCGCACTCCAAGCAAATATCATCGCCAAGAGCGGCAAGGCCGTCGAAGTCGCTGGCGATATCGACATCGTGCTGCTGGATAAGACGGGGACAATTACAATTGGCAATCGTCATGCCACTGAATTTCTGCCAGTAGAGGGATACTCTGCGGCCGAACTGGGTCGCCTGGCATCACTGGCGTCCGCTGCGGACGAAACTCCTGAGGGCAAGAGCATCGTCAGCCTATTTGAATCGGATACTCAAGCGCCAGTTGCCGTCCCTTCCAGCGCCGAGTTTGTTCCCTTTACGGCACAGACGCGCATGAGTGGGATCGATCTGGCCGGCGGGCGACGGATTCGTAAGGGTGCCTCCGATGCAATCGCACAATTTGTGATAGAGCAAGGCGGTATGGTGGCAGCCGAGTTTCAGCCATTGGTCGACGGCGTGGCATCACGCGGCGCCACGCCGCTTGTTGTCGCGGACGGGCCGAGAGTCGTCGGTGTCGTTGTTCTAGAAGATATTCTTAAGCCTGCTATGCGCGAACGATTCGAGCGGCTGCGACAAATGGGCTTGCGCACCGTGATGATCACGGGCGACAACCCGCTCACCGCAGCCACGATCGCGAATCAAGCTGGCGTCGATGATTTTCTTGCGCAAGCGACTCCTGAAAAGAAGCTCGAATACATTCGCAAGGAGCAGGCGGATGGAAAGCTCGTCGCGATGATGGGCGATGGGACGAACGATGCTCCCGCCTTGGCTCAAGCCGACGTCGCCGTCGCCATGAATGCGGGCACTCAAGCTGCAAAAGAAGCCGGCAACATGGTGGATCTGGACAGCGATCCCACAAAGCTTATCGAAGTCGTCGAAATCGGGAAACAGTTGCTGATGACCAGGGGAGCACTGACGACTTTCTCAGTCGCGAATGATGTGGCGAAGTACTTCGCGATCATTCCTGCGTTGTTTGCCAGTACGCTTCCGTGGCTGAAAACCATGGACATCATGCATCTGCATTCGCCGACGTCGGCGATTCTGTCCGCCGTCATTTTCAACGCGCTGATCATCCCGGTACTGATTCCGGTTGCGCTCAAGGGAGTGAAGTATGCGCCGCTGGGAGCCGACGCGCTCTTGCGAAAGAACTTGATGATATGGGGACTCGGGGGCGTAATTCTTCCTTTTGTCGGGATCAAGCTGATCGACGTAGTCATGGTCGGCTTGGGTGTGGCTTCCTAAAGGTTCGGAGGGATTCTCATGTCGAAATACATTTCAAAGAGTGTGTTACTGCTTGTGTTTACAGTCGTCATCGCATGCGGTCTCTACCCGGGCGCGGTATGGCTGGTGGGGCACCTGTTCTTCCCATTCCAGGCGGAGGGCAGCATGCTCATGGGACCCGACGGCCAGCCTGTCGGTTCTCAATTAATCGCCCAGCCATTCACAAAAGACGAATATTTCCAGTCACGCCCGTCAGCGGCGGCATACAACGCAGCCGCATCCGCGTCGTCCACGCTCGCTCCGTCCAATTACCTGTTGCGAAATCGTGTCGCTACGATGCTCGGACCGATCGTGAAATATCGGAGCGGCTCAAAGGCTGGTCAATTGGTGGCTCCGGATATTGAAACGTGGTTCCAGCAGGATCGATATCAAGGGAATCCAGGGATCGTGGCCCAATGGGCCGATCTCCACAATGGCCTTGCGGCAGCTTGGGTTGCTGCGGACCCCACCCACGGCTCGTACGTGGACTCCTGGGCAAAGGAACATCAGGCCGTCGTTGCGGATTGGGTGAAGGCCAACCCGAGCACTCCACAACCGAAAGCCGGCGACTTGGCGGTGGTGTTTTTTGAGGTCTTCTCGAAGGAGAATCCGGGAAGTTTTCCATCCGCCGTAACAAAGACGGGGGCCGATAGTAAGCCAGAAACCTCGATCGAACCAGTGAAGGAAGGTTCCGATATACAGTCAACCTTTTTTGACATGTGGCGGCAAGACCATCCGGATGCGGACCTTCAAGATGTGCCCGGCGATATGGTTACAACTTCTGGTGCTGGTCTCGATCCGCACATCACGCTCCAAAATGCGGAATTTCAGCTGGATCGCGTCGCTGCCAAATGGGCCGCCGATACAAAACAGGATCCGACCAAGACGAGAACCGAGATCGAGCAGATCCTGCAAGCGAACGCCGCGGCTCCGTTTGGCGGGTCTGGCTGGCGAAAAATTAATTAACGTTTTGGAAGTGAATCTGGAACTGCGCAAGCGGTATGGAGCCCCGAACTAACCGGGCATTTTTTCTGTTCACGACTTTAATGGGAGGCTAGTGCAATGTGGATTCTTCCGATTTCAATGCTCGTGGTTACGACTCTTCTTGCGATTCCGCTGAGTCATTATATGACGCGAATCATGGATGGCAAGTATCGGGCTCCAAGGATTCTGGGGTGGTTCGAACACCTCCTCAACAGCGGACCGCAGAACTGGAAGCAATACACGGCCTCTCTGCTTATCTTCAACACCGTGCTCTTTATTTTCGGATTCATCATTCTGGCGCTCCAGCCGTGGATGCCACTCAACCCGCAACGCAAGGGGATGCTTGCGCCGACGTCTATCTTTCACACCGTCATCTCCTTCATGACCAACACGGATGTCCAGCACTATTCGGGAGACGTGCACTTCTCCAATTTCACGCAGCTATTCTTCGCCTTCACGATGTTTTTTCTTTCTGCGTCGATCGGCTTTTGTGCACTTACCATGATCATTCGGGCTCTACGCAGTGATTCCTCGGTGGGAAACTTCTTCGTAGACATGTGGCGTGTGGTTGCGTACATGTTCCTTCCCATCTGCTTCGTCACAGCTATCTTGTTCGTCCAACAAGGCAGCCCGATGACTTTTAAGAGTTTCCAACAGGTCTCGACACTGGAGCCAGCGGCAATGGGGACGCTGGAAAATGGCCAGCCAAATCCTCAGACAATCGTTATGGGACCCGTAGCGGCGTTTGTACCGATAAAGCAATTGGGAACTAATGGCGGCGGATTCTATGGGATGAACTCCGCCCATCCGTTCGAGAATCCCACAGCCTTCACGAATTTCCTTTCTTGCGTGGCGATGATGTTGTTTCCGTTCGGGCTGGTGCTCATGTTCGGCCGCATGTTGAACCGGCTAAAGCACGCTTGGCTAATCTTCGGCGTCATGATGTTTTTCATGGTTGGCACCGTGGTTTGGGCGATCTACTTTGACACGCTGAAACCGAATCCCGGGCTGACGGCCCATCCGATCGCCCAGACGTACGAAGTCGCGAATGCCAACGCTCCGGGAGGCAAGCAAATCGTCACTTTGCCGGCGGTGGCCGGATTGCCCGTGGATCAGCATCTCGGAAACCTTGAAGGAAAGGAGTTGCGCTTCGGTACCTCCGCGGGCGCAACGTTTGCGGCACTGACAGTGGACGTCACCGATGGCGCTGTAAATGCCGAGCACGACAGTCTCAACCCAATCGCCGGCCTTTCTCCCTACGCGGGAATGTGGCTGAATTGCTTTTTTGGCGGCAAAGGTGTTGGCATGATCAATATGCTGCTGTTCGTTGTCATTGGAATATTCGTCGCTGGCCAAATGGTAGGACGAACGCCGGAATATCTGGGAAAGAAAATCGGTTCGCGAGAAATGAAGCTGGCAATGATCGCATTGCTCGTGCACCCCATCATGATTTTGATACCCACAGGAATTTTTGCAGGAACAAGTTGGGGAACAAAGGCTGAAAGCAATCCAGGCGCACATGGCTTCTCCCAAATTCTCTATCAATTCTCATCATCCTCTGCCAACAATGGTTCGGCCTTTGACGGGTTGGGCACAGTTTACGGATTCAATGACAATCCGAATCCTGCACCGATGGCTCGCCAGTGGGACATTGCAAGTGGCTTGGTGATTCTCATAAGCCGTTTCCTCCCGATCATCGCGCCCATGGCGATGGCAGCGTTTCTCGGTGCAAAGAAATCCACTCCGTTCGGTCTTGGTACGCTGCGGGATGATACTTCCACCTTCGCCTTTCTCCTGGTCGGCACCATAGTGATCATCGGTGCTTTGCTCTTCCTCCCGGTGGCTGCTCTCGGGCCGCTGGCAGAACACTGGGGCCCCTTGCCGTTTGGCGGCTGACACAATTCCAAGCTGTCTCAACAGAGGGGTTCACACCCCAACTGCTTGCGCTTTCGCTGCGCCTCTAGTGCATCGGTGCCAGCGTCGATCCACTGGCCGTTGTGGCTCATGTAGTGGCGACCTTCGGGATGTTTTTCTTGTAGCCCTTCTTTTGCCTTCACGAAAACAACGTCAGGCTTGATCTTGCTGTTGTCGTGGTAGGCGGCTTTGCAGTAGCGCCAGACTCTCTCGACCTTCACGTACTTCTAGAGCGTGTACTTGAAGATTGCCATGGTGCCGGGTTTCTCTCATCGCCTAATACCGCATGGCGTGCGATTTTGAGGATTTCTTAGGGAAAAGCTTTAGGAA
This sequence comes from uncultured Acidobacteriota bacterium, assembly GCA_963800455.1. Lineage (GTDB taxonomy): Bacteria > Acidobacteriota > Terriglobia > Acidiferrales > UBA7541 > Palsa-360. Next base: position 5,989 of record CAWDAY010000001.1, read on the forward strand.
GGAACCTAACCCATTGGAAACAAAGTAATGGCGGAGAGGGTGGGATTCGAACCCACGGTCGAGTTTCCCCGACACTCGCTTTCGAGGCGAGCTCCTTCAACCGCTCGGACACCTCTCCGCAATTGTGGATTCATTCTAACGGAGCGGGGACGGGGGAGCAATGTCCGAGCGCGGGTTCGTTGCGCGTGAGGTGTGCCGGGCTGGCGCCGCCAGGATTAGTGCTTCGTTTCCACGCGTCCGCGATAGGGCAAGAAGGCTGGGACACGTTTGCGATATGCCTCGTAACCTGGGCCGAAGCGCGCCGCTAATTCTCTTTCCTCCATTCTGATTGCGAACAAGGCGAGCGGGCACCAGAACGCCAATACGAGCCATAGCAGCGGCGTCGCCGCCAGCAAGGCGGCGCCGAGGACTGCGCTGAACATTCCGGCGTAGCGCGGATGGCGCACGTAGGCGTAAAGGCCTCCCGAAAACATTTCGCCTGTGCCGGTGAGCTCGGCGTGGCCGACGAGCCGCTTGCTGCCGAGTTCGCGTTCGACCCGCGCGAAAAGATAGAACTCAACGGCGATGAGAGCGAAGCCCGCAGCGATTGCGATCCACGGCGGCCTCGTGGCGGATAACAATGCTTGCCGGAACATCCACAGCGCTACGCCGCCGCAAGTCCACGCTGTGAGCGCCGCGAACAAGAATGCGGCGCGGACACGGCGGCGCCAGAACGAAGGGAACGGGTGAAGAATCAACCAGTAGATTGGAATGGGCAGTTCGAAGAAGAGGATAAATCCGGCGACGGCGTGAAGGAATCGCATTCAACTTGCTCGCTCATGTTTCTTTACGAAGAGCGCGTGAAGCGGCGAGAACCCGATCAAGCCGCAAACCAGCAGCGTGCCTCCCAGCGCGAGCCAAGTCCACTGCGTCCAGCCCTGGTTCGCGCCCCACAATCCCCACGCCGCGACGGCAGCGCCAGCCACAAGGTAGAGAAGACGTGCCATGCCCGCTACGTTCGGCGCTGCTGCCATCCGGGGACCTCGCCATCGGAAGATTCCAGCGCTAGGCATCTTATCAGATGTTTTCGGGCGGGCTTGTTTTTGCGCTGCAGCGCGTCTCGCGCGGTCGAGCCGAGCGAGGGCCGAGCGGGGTTGACGCGGCGCGGATTTCCGGGGCAGGATGCTGGCGCAACTTCGCCGCCTCAAGGAGGCAACTTTGAGCACCCTCGAAAAGTCGTCCTGGAAGACGATCGAACTCGAGCAACTGAACGACAAAATTACCCGGCAGATGATTTCCGGGGACAATGTAACCGTCTCTCAGCTCATTCTGAAAAAGGGCGCCGCGGTCCCGCGCCACTCCCATCCGAACGAGCAATATTCGTGGATCATTTCCGGGGCCCTGAAATTCATTTTCGATGACCGGGAAATCCTGCTTGGGGCGGGCGATATCCTGTTGATTCCCGGCAATGTCGCGCATGCAGCCGTGGCGCTGGAGGATACCGTGGACGTCGATATTTTCGGCCCGCGCCGCGAAGACTGGATCCGCAAGGACGACGCTTACCTTCGCAAATAGGCATGCATCAGCTCGCACCCCGCCGGAGACGATTCGGCAGGGTGCGCGTCTAACGACAATGCCAAAGAAGCTCGCACTGATTCCGCGCCGGACCTTTGGGTATAATCACCGGATGGGATTGTCTGCCGCGATTCCCCTCGTGAGGACTGCATGAAATTGCCCTGGAATAAGCTGCGCCGAAACGCGACCCTGGCGGCGCTTCTGGGCGTCGCCGTCCTCCTGGGCGCGGTGGCGCGCGCGGACCGGCCGTACGCGCCGAGCCGCGATTATGACTTGCAAAACGTGCGCGTCTCGCTGCACTTTGACGTCGACCAGCGCAAAGTGATGGGCGAAGTGACGCATACGTTGTCCGCCTTGCGCGACGGCGTGACGCAACTCGAGTTCGATTGCGCGGAAATCACGGTTTCGAGCGCGCGCGTCAACGGCAAGGACGCCGCCTTCGACCTGCGCGACGACAAGTTGCGCGTGCAACTGGCGCAGCCGGCAAAAGCCGGCGAAAAATTCGAAGTCGAATTGAAGTATGAAGGCAAGCCGACCTCCGGGCTCTTTTTCATTCTCCCCGACAAGGACGATCCCGGCCGCGCCAAGGAAATCTGGACGCAGGGAGAAGCGGAAGACACGCACCACTACATTCCCATCTACGACTATCCAAACGACCGCACCACTTCCGAAATGATTCTCACGGTTCCGGGAGACTGGCTGACCGTTTCCAACGGGAAGCTGTTGACCGTTCAGGACGCTCCGAACGGGCAGAAAACCTGGACGTGGCGGCAATCTCTGCCGGTATCGACGTATCTGATTTCCTTTGTAGCCGGAGAATACCAATCAACGAAGGATACGTGGCGCAGCATCCCGATCAGCTACAACGTTCCGCGAGGAATGGAAGACACCGTGGTCCCCACGTTCAGCCGCACCAAGGAAATGCTGGATTTCTTTTCGGAGCGGTTCGGCGTGCCGTATCCGTGGGAGCAATACGCGCAAACGGCCGTCGATGACTTCGTCGCTTCCGGAATGGAGAACGTGAGCGCAACGACGCTGGCTGCGCGCGACATGGTTCCGGCCGCGCTCGCGGCGGAAAAGCCCGAAGCCGCGGACAATCTGATTTCCCATGAAATGACGCATCAATGGTTCGGCGATCTGGTCACGTGCAAGGACTGGACCAATACCTGGCTCAACGAAGGGTTCGCAACATTTGGCGGCACGTTGTGGGAAGAGCATCGCTACGGCGTGGACGCATCGAGTTATCGCTACTGGCGCCAACAGAACAACTGGATGCAGTCGAAGGAGCTCTACCCGATCCCCATCGTCACGCGCGACATTAACGATTCCGTCGAGTACGTCGGCAACGTCTACGACAAAGCCGGCTGGGTGATTCACATGCTGCGCGAGCAGATGGGCGACGAAGCATTTTTCCGTGCGCTCAAGCACTACCTCGAGGCCAACCGGCTGCAGAACGTCGTCAGCGCGGACCTGGCCAAGGCCATCGAGGAATCGTCCGGCACGAATGTCGACCAATTCTTCGATCAGTGGATTTACGGCGCGGGTGCTCCGCGCTTCACTGTGCGCTCCACGTATGACGAAGCGGCGAAGAAGGTGAGTCTGAGCGTCCGGCAGACCCAAAAAGTCGAAGGACACGTCGGATTATTCCGCGTGCCGGTCGACGTCGCGATTGCGACTTCCAAGGGCGAGAAACTTTTTCCCATCGAGGTTTCCAAGGCCGACGAAACATTTACGTTCGCCGTCGACGGGCCGCCGCTCCTGGTGCTATTCGACAAAGGCGACAAGATACTGAAGTCCCTCGATTTTCAGAAATCGCCGGAAGAATGGATCCGCCAATTGAAGACCGCATCGGACGTGCCGGACCGCGCCGACGCGGCCTTTGCGCTCGGTGCTCTGCGCGATAACGAAGCCGCTGCGGACGCTCTGGGCGAGGCTGCGCAGCACGACAAGTTCTGGGGCGTGCGGGAAGAAGCGCTGCGCGCGCTGGGACGCATCAATCCTGACACGGCGCGAAAGAAAATCCTTTCCGCTCTTTCCAACGACCAGCCGTGGGTCCGGACCGTCGCGGTCGAGCAGCTCGGCAAATATCGCGGCAACGAGGAAATCGCCAAGCGCCTGGAAAAAATCTATAACGACGACAAAGCCTATTCCGTGCGCGGGGCAGCCTTGCAATCCCTGGCTCTGGACAAGGCTCCCGACGCCTCGACCCTTCTTAAAAACGCGCTCGCGGTCTCTTCGCCGGACGATGCGCTGAGAAGCGCGGCGCTGCGCGCCATGGGATCGCTGGGCGACGATTCCGTGGTTCCCGCGCTCATCGAGTGGTCTTCGCCGGGGAAACCTTCGGCGCTGCGAGGGATTGCCATTGGATCGCTGGGCCGCGTGGATTTGAAAAATCATGAAATCACGACGCGGTTAATTTCGTATCTGAATGAGCCGTCCTTCGACATCCGCTTCGCCGCCATCTTTGCTCTCGGGCGCCGAGGAGATCCCACGGCGGTCGAGCCGCTGGAGGCGCTGCTGAAGACCGGACAGCTGTCGATCGGCGTTCCTCACGCCGTGGAGGATCTGATCGCGCAGCTCAAGGGGCAAGGCGCGCCGCAGAAGGGGGCCTCCGCCGATGGAAAAAATGGCGACGCCGCGGCAAGCAACAACCAGGCAGTGCTGGACCGGCTCGATCATCTCGATCAACAGCTGACGGACATGAACAACCGGCTGCGCAAGATCGAATCGTCCGTGTCCGGCGGAAAGAGCGATTAGCAAAATGCCCGGCGGTTTCTCGATCTGAAATCGCGCGACCTTTGTGAATCGACATGAAGATAACCATCCTCGACGATTACCACGACACAGTACGAACGCTCCCCTGTTTCGAAATGCTGAAGGGCCACGAAGTTGAAATCTGGAACGATCACGTGCAGGACGAAGATCGGCTTGCGGAGCGGCTGAAAAACACCGAAATTCTGGTGCTGATCCGCGAGCGGACAAAAATCACGGCGCCGCTGCTCGATCGCCTTCCGAAACTGAAAATCATCAGCCAGCGCAGCGTCTACCCGCACATCGACGTCGGCGCGTGTACGAAGCATGGGGTGATCGTTTCCTCCAGCCAGCATGCCGGCACGCCTTGCTACGCGGATGCCGAGTTGACGTGGGGACTTGTTCTTGCGGCGATGCGCCAAATCCCGCAGCAAATGGCTTCGCTCCAGGCGGGAAATTGGCAGATTGGCGTCGGCAGAACCCTCCGCGGTGGAACGCTCGGAATCTACGGCTACGGACGCATCGGAAGCGTGGTGGCGGGTTACGGCAAGGCCTTTGGCATGAAGGTGCTCGTCTGGGCGCGCGAAGCGTCTCTCGCGAAGGCTCGGGCCGACGGCTACGCGGCGGCGCGCAGCAAGGACGAGTTTTTTGAGGAGTGCGACGTCATTTCGTTGCACATGCGGCTGGTCGACGCAACGCGCGGAATCGTGACGGCCGCCGACCTGGCGCGCATGAAGCCGACCGCTCTGCTGGTGAACACCAGCAGAGCGCCGCTCATTGAGCCGGGCGCCCTGGTGCAAGCTTTGCGAACGGGACGCCCCGGGATGGCCGCCGTCGATGTGTATGAGGTCGAGCCGCTTCGCGATCTTCGCGATCCGCTGCTCAATCTGCCGAATGTAGTGTGCACACCGCACATCGGATACGTCACTCGCGAGGAATACGAGCTGCAGTTCGCTGAGATCTTCGACCAGATCGTCGCATTTTGCGCGGGGAATCCGATCAACGTCGTGAATCCGGACGTACTCGTTTCCGCCAATCGGAGACTCTAGCCCACTTTTCTTACGACGAATCACGATCGGGAAACATGAGCTACATCACGGGCCGCAAGATTTGCGCCTGTAGTAGCGTCGGCGTCCCGCCGGCAGGTTTGCTTATTTTTGGCACAATTCAAAACCGCCGGCGGGACGCCGGCGCCACCAAAAGTGCTTCGGAAGTTCTCACGACATAACTTCGTTTACCAGTGGAGAGCTTCTCGTGAGAAATGCGGGCTAGACTCTTGCCGCGCAGCGACTGCCGTCCAGCCCGCGCCATTTCGCCCAATCGGTAGCCGGGATCACTCCGCCAGCAGAATCCGCAAATCGCGGAGATTGTTGCCCGTGGGACCGGTTTCGATGGCGTCACCGAGCGCGCGGAAGAAATTGTAGGAATCGCTGCGCAGGAAGTAATCGGACGAATCGAGACCCGCCGATAGCGCGCGCGCCAGCGTTTCGCCGTCCGCGACTGCGCCCGCCGCGGGACTCGAACCATCCACGCCATCGGTTCCGGCGCTCAGAACCGCGATGTTCCGGCCCGCGATTTTCTTCACCGAGTCGAGCACGAACGCCAGGTTTCGGCCTCCGATTCCGTTGCCCGTCGCCGGAGAGCTCACTTCGCCATCCGCGATTACGGCCGCCGATTTTCCGGGATTGGCTTGCTTCAGCGCCGCGAGCTGCCCCAGCAGGAAATCCACGGCCTTTTCCACGGGCCAGTTGTCGGTGGTGTTGTCACACACAGTGATGAACTCCGCGGATTCCGAGGAGTGGTGCGCCGCGTGAAATAAGTCATGGCGCCCGAGCAGAATTTGGAACGCGTTACGGCGCGGGTCCAACGCGGGATCGCCCGGCTTCGGAGTCTCGGGAATGGATTCCGGGTGTTCGAATTTCGTTCGAAGGGTCGGCGGCAACTTCGAAAGCAAATCGTAGCGGCGAACGACGGCGCAGGCGTCTCGAATCGACGTTGGATCGGGAAGCGTCGGGCCGGATGCCAACGCCGATTCCTGCCCTTCGGGCACGTCGGTCACACCCAGCGTGATCTTCATCGCGGCGCCCGCGGCAACGGCCAGGCGGCCGCCCTTGATTGCGGAAAGATGTTTTCGCACCGCATTGATTTCGTCGATCGAGGCGCCGCAGGTGACCAGCAGGCGATTCAGCGCCTGGATATCTTCCAGCGCGACGCCCGGATCGAGCGGAAGCTCGACGAGCGCCGAGCCTCCGCCCGACAATAGAAAGAAAAACAGCGTCCGCTCGGTGGCGCTCGCGAGCAAGTCAAGGATCGCGCGTCCCGCGGCGAAGCTGGCCGCGTTCGGGACGGGATGTCCGGCAACCATTCCGCGGAATCCTTCCGGCAGGACGGTGGCCGCCGTAGGCGCGACCACAATTCCTTCGGCGCGGAAATCCGGAGCGAGCGATTCCGCAAGCCCGCGCGCCATGGCTATGGAGGCTTTCCCTATCGCGACGGCGCGGATTCTCTGAAACGCGGCAAGATCATACGGCGCGCCATTCACGAAAATCCGCGAGCCAGCGCGGCCGAGCTTGCGCCGCATCGCGGAGGGAATGTCGATCGCGGCAAGAGTCTCGCGGAACATTCGCAAGGCGGATTGTTTGAGATCGGCCATCGCGGGGCTGCGCGGCATAGGCGGAAGCCTGCGCCGCGAAGACTAACCCTTCACAAACGCGGCGACGCCTGCGCGCGCCACTTCGGTGTCCTCGTCTTCCGTGCCGGCGCTCACGCCAATTCCGCCGACGCACTGACCGCTCACTTCGAGCATCAGCCCGCCGCGAATCGGCGTTTGCCGCGCGTGGCTTCCGATCGCGAGACCCAGGGAAAGCAGGACGCTCACTTCATCGCCGCTGCGGGCGGGTCCGGTGTTCTGCCGGCGGATGGCCGCAGCGACGGCTTTGTTGATGGCGATGTCGATCGACGCGGGCTTCGCGCCGTCCATTCGCGCGAACGCCAGCAAGTGGCCGCCCTCGTCCACCACGGCGATATTCATGGATACGCCAATGCGGGCGGCCTGGGACTTGGCTCCGGCCAGGATAGCCTCCGCGCCTTCGAGCGTAAGTTTCGGATGATTGAGCGATACGTGAGGCATTTCGACTCCCCCTAGCGAGATTTCCTTGCAAAAGCCTTGCGATTCGAGCTGCCGCAGCTTGCACCAAAGAGGTTCAATTTTGCCGCAGGACTTCCGGATTCAAAATCGTCGGCGGACGCTGGCCGGCGAAGAAAGCGATCGCGTTTTCGGCGGCGATCAGCGCCATGCGAGTGCGCGTTTCGATGGACGCCGATCCGAGATGCGGCGCGAGGACCACGTTGTCGCGCCGCAGGCCGTCCGGAATGATCGGCTCACGCTCGAAGACATCGAGCGCCGCGCCGGCAATGAGGCCGCGATCGAGTGCGTCGACTAGCGCCGCTTCCTGCACGACCGGGCCCCGCGTGGTGTTGATCAGGAACGCCGTCCGCTTCATCTTCGCAAGTTCCGCGGGCCCGACCAGCCCTCGCGTGGCGGCATTCAGCGGAACGTGAAGCGAGACGAAGTCCGCCTGTTCGAATACCGCGTCTTTCGAAACGTACTCGGCGTTCAGTTCCTTTTCGATCTCCGCCGGGGCGCGCGTGGTGCTGTTGTAGAGGACTCGCATGCGGAAACCCGAAGCGCGCCGCGCCACGGCGCGTCCGATGCGCCCGAGGCCGATAATGCCCAGCGTCTTTCCCCAGACGTCGGTGCCGCACAACTGGTCCAGATTCCATTTCTTCCACGCGCCGGACCGCGCCATGCGGTCCGCCTCGATGAGGCGCCGCGCGACGGCCATGAGCAGCGTCCAGGCGAAATCCGCGGTCGTTTCGTCCAGCACGCCGGGCGTATTTGTGACGGCGACGTTTCGTTCCGTACAGGCGGGGACGTCAATATTGTCATAGCCCACAGCGACATTGGCGACGATCCGCAAATTCGGCCCCGCCCGATCGAGCGCCTCGTGATCGATCTTTTCCGTCAGCAGGCAGACCAGCGCATCCTTGCCTGCAACTTGCCTCAAAAATTCTTCTCGCAAAGGACGGTCTTCCCCGGTCCAGTATTCGACGTCGAAATGCTCCGCGAGCTTCCGGCGCGGCTCCTCAAACAACACATGCGTGGAGAATAGTTTCGGCTTGCTCACTCGTGGCCTCGGCGATTGAAAAACAAGAAGTGAGAGTAGCACAGCTCACGCCGGGAATTCTCGGGAGCGAGTCGCTTCGATGGGCGCTACTTATTCCGGAAGTCGGATGACCCTCTTGGGAGTTCCGCGGCGGTGCGGGCCGTAACGCAGTGTGACGGTCGCTCCGCGCATGAACGGCGACGCCTCCAGCACGGGCGCAATCGCCTTGTAGATCGCCTCGGCATCCGGCCCGTAGACGAAATACCGGCCATCGCTGCCATCGGCGGGGAGAGAATGCCCATCGTACTCGCCGACCTTGGCTTCAGTAACGGCGGCCTCAAGCTGGTCCGCGAGGGCGTAGGCGAGCTGAAAATTCGTGGAGCCGTAGTGAAAATACACTTCGACTTCCTGCATCGAAGGAGTATTTTTGCCGGTACTTCTGGAGCCAAATAGTTTCGACAGCAGGCCCATCGCCCCCCGTCTCCATTGCTACTGAATTGCCGTGCGCTTCACGTGAAAGAGATGAATTTCCCCAAAAGCCTCGTCGGGTAGCTGGGCTGCCGGTTTGCGTTCCACCAAGTCCACGAATTTTACCCCAGTTTCCATCTTTTCGTGACATTTCTCGCCGGACAAGGCCGGTTTCCCGCGGCGTATTTGGATGCGTCCCGGCTCCCGTGCGTTGACTCTGCCTAAAGGCACAGACTATAGTGGCCAAAGGACCTGCAAACGATTCCGATGCAAGAACAACTCATCCGCGAACTCGAGGCGCTGCTCGGACCCAAGTCCGTCCTGTCTTCAGGCGAAGATTTGATGCTGTACGAATACGACGGATCGGTGGATCTCGGAGCGCCGCGCTGCGTTGTTTTTCCCTCCTCCGCGGGCGACGTTTCCGCGATCGTCCGCCTGGCGAATCGCTTTGAAACGCCGATCGTGGGGCGCGGCTCCGGTACCGGGCTTTCCGGCGGAGCGATCGCGCGCAGCGGCGGAATTATCATCGCGTTCTCGCGCATGAACCGAATTCTCGAAATCGACGCCGCGAATCTTCGCGCCGTCGTCCAACCCGGCGTGGTGAATCTCGATCTTTCGCGCGCGGTCGAGCACCTGGGCCTGTATTTCGCGCCCGATCCGTCCAGCCAAAAAGCCTGCACCATTGGCGGAAATGTGTCTGAAAATTCGGGCGGTCCGCACACTCTGGCTTACGGAGTGACCGCGAATCACGTCACGGGCCTGGAGCTGGTCCTGCCCGACGGCGAGATTGTGCGCATCGGCGGCAAGAACATCGAGACTTCCGGCTATGACCTCGGCGGCTTGCTGGTCGGATCCGAGGGCACGCTCGCTCTCGTCACGGAAATCACGGTCCGGTTGATGCGCAAGCCCGAGGCGGTGAAAACGCTGCTCGCCGTCTACGATACGCTCGACGACACGACGGAATCCGTCGTCGAGATCACCGTGCGCGCCATCACTCCCGCGGCTTGCGAGATGCTGGATGGGTTCACGCTGCGCGCGGTGGAGGACTACGTCCACGCGGGCTTTCCCAAGGACTGCGCCGCGGTGCTGCTGATCGAAGTCGAAGGCCTCAAGGAAGCCGCGGAAGCTCAGGCCGCAGACATTACGGAAGTTTGCCGCCTGCATCGCGCGCGCGAAGTGCGGGCCGCGCGCAACGATCAGGAACGCGCCCTCCTGTGGAGGGGCCGGAAAGAGGCGTTCGGCGCGATGGGACGCATTTCGCCGATGTACTACGTCCAGGACGGAGTCATCCCGCGGACGCGCCTCCCGGAAACGCTGCGGCGCATCGACGAAATCAGCCGCAAATATGATTTGCAGATCGGCAATATTTTTCACGCGGGCGACGGCAACTTGCATCCACTCATCCTGTTTGACGAGCGCGATCACGAGCAGTTCGCGCGCGTCGTCGCGGCCGGTGGCGAAATCATGCGGCATTGCGTGGACGTTGGCGGCGCGCTGACCGGCGAGCACGGAATCGGAATGGAAAAGAACGAGCTGATGCCGCTCATCTTCACGGAAGACGATCTGGCGCTGATGGCGCGGGTGCGCGCCGCGTTCAATCCCGTGGGGCGGCTGAATCCCGGCAAAGTGCTGCCCATGGGCAAGGCCTGCGGAGAAATCCGCGTGCCGCAAGTTCCGGCCGCCGCGACGATCTACACATGAGCCGGACCACTCAGATTTCCTTCACACGTCTCGAAGAAATTGCCGGCGGCGGCCACGTCACTACGGACGCGGCGGAGATTGCCGCGCGCGAAGTTTGCGGCGTGCGCCCCGCCGTTGTCGTCCGGCCCGCCGATGCCGCGCAAATCGCGGAGATTCTGCGCTTCGCGGCCGCGGAAAAATTGGCGGCGATTCCGACCGGGGGATGCACGAAGCTGGGCATCGGCTCCCCGCCCGCGCGCTACGACATTGCCCTCGATCTCTCGCGGTTGAATCGCGTCCTGGCCTACGATCCGAACGACCTGACGCTCGGCGTCGAGCCCGGGGTCCGCATCGAGGAACTGCTTCGCATTTTGGCGGAGCAAAAACAATTTCTGCCGCTCTCCGTGCCGTTCCTGGAACGCGCGACGGTCGGCGGCATCGTCGCCGCGAATTCCAGTTCGCCGCTGCGGCACGCGTACGGCGCGGCGCGCGATTTCTGCCTTGGAATGGAATTCGTCACCGGAGAGGGATCGCAGGCGAAGAGCGGCGGACGCGTCGTGAAGAACGTGACCGGCTACGATTTGCACAAATTGCTGATCGGATCGCTCGGCACGCTCGCCGTCATCACGCGCGTAAATTTCCGCACCTTCCCGATGCCGCAAGCGCAAGGGACGTTTGTCTCATCGTTTTCCTCGGCGGAATCCGCGTTCGAATTCTGCGGCTCGGTTTCCCACTCTGTCCTCACGCCGCAAATCGTGGAGGTCGTCGATCCCGTCGCCGCGCGTCTGATCTTTTCGGGCGCAGTTCCCGGCGCCGTCGAGCCGCACATCTGGTCGGTGGTTCTGTCGGCCGCCGGCCAGCCGGCCGTCGTGGAGCGCTACGCGCGCGAACTGGAACACATGGCAGCCGCCGCACGCGCCGAGGAGTTTGTGCCGCTGCCTGGGGACGACGCCGGCGCGGTCCTGACTCAAATTCGCGAATTCCCGAGGCTAATTCTCGAGGCCGTGCCTTCCGCCGCGATTTTCCGAATCAGCGCCGTGCCCAACGTGATGCCCTGGCTGCTGGCAAAATTGCGGGCGACGGCGGCGAAAAACGATCTGGAGCTCGCCGTTCTCGTGCGAGCGTCTGGGATTGTATTCGCCGCGTTTTTGCCCGGCGAAAATCAAACGGGAGCGTCCGCGCTTTTCGCCGCCACAATTCCCGAAGTGTTTCGCGTCTGCAGCCAACCTGAATTATCGGCCTCGGCCATGCTGGAATGGTGCCCGGCGGAACTGAAGGCTTCCCCGGACGTCGTGTGGGGTCCGGCGCGCCCGGATTTTCAGTTGATGCGGCGCGTGAAAAATTCTTTCGACCCGGGAAACGTGCTCGCCCCGGGACGTTTCGCGGGTGGAATCTGACGCCATGACCGAACAAGCCGCAAGCGTGGAACAAGTTCCCGAGCCGAAATCCCGCAGCGGATTTTCCGGCGCCGATATTCCCGCGTACGATGTGTACTCGCACTGCGTCCATTGCGGCTTGTGTTTGAATCAGTGCCCGACCTACAAACTCTGGGGCCTGGAAGCCGACTCTCCACGCGGGCGAATCCGCCAGATCATTCTGGTGGATCAGGGCCGCCTGCCGCTTGGCGACTCGTTCGTAAAACACATCGATCAATGCCTGGATTGCCGCGCCTGCGAGACGGCCTGCCCCTCCGGCGTTGAGTACGGCAAACTGGTGGAAGCGGCTCGCGCGCAGATCGAGCAGAATTACCGGCGCCCGTTTTTTTCGCGGATGTCGCGGGATTTCGTGTTTCGCGGACTGCTCCCGCATCCGAAGCGCCTTGCCGCACTGGCGCGGCTTCTGTATTTCTACCAGCATTCCGGCCTGCAATCGCTCGCGCGGGCGACCGGGATTCTGCGCCTGCTGGGAATCTCGGAAAAAGAAAAACTGTTGCCGCCGATCGATCGCGAATTTTTCTTTTCCAAGCTCGGCCGCACGTATCCCGCTGCCGGCGTCCGGCGCGCGCGCGTGGCCTTGTTCGCCGGATGCGTTGCGCAGGTGAGCTTTTCGGCGCTGCACGACGCGACCATTCGCGTTCTGACCGCCAACGGCTGCGAAGTGATCGTCCCCGCCGGCCAAACCTGTTGCGGGGCGCTGGCGGGACACGCCGGCGTGCGCGACGTGGCGCGTTCCCTCGCGCGCGTGAATCTCGATGTTTTCCTTAGCGCTGAATTTGACGCCGTGATCACCAACGCGGCGGGTTGCGGCTCCACGCTGAAGGAATACGATCACCTCTTTGCAGCGGGCACTGCGGAACATGAGAAGGCCCAAGCCTTTCGCGCGAAAATGCGCGACGTCACCGAGTTCCTCGCCGATCTCGGGCTCTCCGCACATCTCGCGACTCTGCCGATGCGCGTCACCTATCAGGATTCCTGCCATCTTCTCCACGGGCAAAAGGTGCGCGAAGCTCCGCGCAAGCTGCTGCGCGCCATCCCCGGGCTGGAACTCGTAGAAATGGCCATGGCGGACTATTGTTGCGGGTCGGCGGGCTCGTACAACGTCACGGAAACGCAAACGTCGCTCGCGCTGCTGGCGGAAAAGATGAAGCACGCGCGCGCCACGAACGCGCCGGTCATCGTCACCGCGAATCCCGGCTGCTTGTTGCAGATGCGCGCCGGAGCGGAGATTCACTCGACCGGGCAGGAAGTCGTGCACGTTATGGAATTGCTCGATCGCGCGCTGGCGAAGAATGCTTAGGTCGAATTTCGAGCCGCACAGATTTCTGCCAGTATCTTTTCCCAGGCGTACGAAACTCAGAATCGAGCAGGCTAAACTCCGTCCTATTTCTCCCCGATTAAATACCGGCAGCCGCGCGGCCCCATCTTCGCAGAGTGGACGGCGCGCGCGGGGACATCGCAGCGTTCTCCCTCGGCATACGTGCGCGTTTCGCCTCCCTGCGTGAGCGTCATTTCGCCTTCCAGAATGATGTGCGCGGTCTCCACGGCGTGGGTGTGGTCCGGATAGTAAGCGTTCGGACCATCCTGCCATACGTACGTGTGGAGAAAACCTTCCCCGTGCAGCTGCTGTTCCAATGATTTTGGGTCGGTGGCCATCTTCTATGTCTGCTCTTGTGTCTGCTCTGGCGGACTCTAAGTTCGTTTCTCTTTCGGTCGAAACATCCCGCCGACAATTTTTGCGACGGTACGGCGCGGAACAACCCGCACGGTTTCCGCTCCCAGCCAATTTGTGAACCCGGAAATCACCGAGGTTTTTCCCGCCGCCAGCGCCGCGAGCCCGACGTGGGCTACCTTCTCCGCGGTTTCCGGCGAGCGCCGCGTGTGGTTGCGCTGCCCCGCAACCTGGAAAAACTCCGTCTCGGTCGAACCGGGGCAGAGAGCACACACGCGAACCCCGTACGAGCGCACTTCTTCCGCAAGTCCCTCGGCAAAGTGCAAGTCAAAGACCTTGGTCGCCGCGTAGGTCGAGATATACGGCACCGCCTGAAACGCCGCCGTCGATGCCACGATCAGGATATCGCCGCTGCCGCGCGCAATCATGCCGGGTAAGTAAAGGTGGGTCATGTGGACCACGGCAGTCACATTGACCTGCGTCATTTCGACGAGCTTGGCCAGAGGGACTTTGTGGAATTCGCCGTAGGCGCCGAAGCCCGCGTTGTTTACGAGCAAATCGACGGCAATATTCTTTTCTTCCGTGAACGAGAAGATCTGCTGCGGTCCGAGCGGCTGCGCCAGGTCCGCGACGCAAACGAGCGTGCGGATATTGTGCTTGGCGCTCAGTTCCGCGGCGAGCCCCGCTAGCCGGTCGCGCCGCCGCGCCGTCAACACCAGATTCGTTCCTCCTGCCGCGAGTTCCCGCGCCATGGCCGTGCCGATTCCCGCGCTCGCCCCGGTAATCAACGCCCACTTGCCTTCCCAGTGATTCATTCCGGCCTCCAAAGGGATTCTACAGGACGTGCCCGAAGTTTTGGGAGAAGACAACCGGCCTCGCGCCGCGGCTATTGCGTGCATTCGCGAATCGGCGCCCCCTCTTACGACTTGGACTCGGCCTTTTTCATTAGGATTGACACCGCAATCGTGTCATTTCATACTTTCGATGTAATTCCCCTTCCTGAATGAACCATTTCCTTCTACACGTGTGATTGCTGGGATTCGTCTCGGCTACGAACATCGAGGTCGTCGATGACGCAAACGATTCAAGAAGTGGACGACGCCGTTTTCCGGGCTTTGACGGAATCATCGCCGGACGGCATCGTGCTCGCCGACCAGGAAGGGCACATCATCCTGGTCAACGCTCAGACAGAAAAACTATTCGGATACAACCGCGCCGACTTGCTCGGCCATGCGATTGAGATTCTTGTGCCGGAGCGATTGCGCGGGCGGCACCGCGGCCACCGCGCGGGTTTCATGAATCACCCGCAAGTGCGGCCCATGGGTGCGGGCCTGGAACTCTTCGGACTGCGAAAGGACGGGACGGAATTTCCAATCGAGATCAGTCTCAGTCCCCTTCAAGTCGGAGACGGCTCTCTCGTTTGCGCAGCCATCCGCGACATCACCGACCGAAAGCGCATTGAGGAGCGCTTGCGGCGTCTGCTCGATTCCGCTCCGGACGCCATGGTGATCGCCGGAAACGACGGACGAATTGTCTTGGTAAATACTCAGACGGAAAGGCTGTTCGGCTACCAGCGTGAAGAACTCCTCGGCCAGCCGGTGGAAGTGCTTGTGCCGGAGCGTTTCTGGAAGCACCACCGCGCACATCGCACGAATTACATGGTAAATCCCCAAGCAAGGGCCATGGGCGCGGGCAACGAACTGTATGGACTAAAAAAGGATGGCACGGAGTTTCCCGTCGAGATCAGCCTCAGTCCCCAGCAGACGGACGAGGGCGTACTGGTGTCGAGCACGATTCGCGACATCACAGAACGCAAACGGGTGGACGACGCGCTGCGCCAGTCCGAAGCCAATTTCAGGGCCATGATCGAGGACGCCTACGGAGTGTACCGAGCGACGCCGGAAGGAAAACTACTGGTGGTGAATGATGCGCTGGTGAAAATGCTCGGCTACCGCTCCCGGGAAGAAGTGCTGGCCCTGAACCTCGCTACCGATGTTTTTGACAAAGGCGAATACACGCCGCTCCTGTTCGACCAGCCCGCGACGCGAAAGCAGTTCGCCAAGCTCGAAACGCGCTGGAAACGCAAAGACGGAGAACTGGTTCCCGTCGAAATCAGCGGACGAGGCGTTCGAGATGACACCGGAAAGGTTCTGTACTACGAGGTGATCGCGGAGAACGTCTCGCATATGCGCGGCGTCGAGCGCAGGCTTCGCCACGTGCAGAAAATGGAAGCGATCGGGCGGCTGGCCGGCGGCATCGCGCACGACTTCAACAACGTCCTGGGCGTCGTCGTCGCCTATTCCGAAATGCTCGTCGAGAAGCTCCGCGACAACCCGGAACTGCTCCCGCTTGCGGCTTCCATCGCCAGCGCCGTCGAACGCGGAGGAACCTTGACGCGCCAGCTCCTCGCCTTCAGCCGCCAGCAGGTGCTCGAGCCGCGCGTCTTTTCCGTCGCCGAGCATCTGGACGGCATAAAGGACATGCTGGCCCGGGTCATCGGTGAGGATATTCGGCTTCGGATTTTGCCGGGCGATCGGAAACTTCGCGTGAAAGTAGATCCCACGCAGCTCGAGCAGGTCATCATGAATCTCGTTGTGAATGCGCGTGACGCCATGCCGGAAGGTGGAGCGCTGACGATCGAAACCAGCGAATTCGATATCGACGACGAGTATTGCAGCCGCAATCCCGAAGCGCGTCCCGGCCGGCACGTCATGGTGGCCGTGACGGATTCAGGCTGCGGAATGAGCCAGGACGTTCTTGCACGAATTTTTGAACCCTTTTTCACCACCAAGGAGCAAGGCAAAGGCACGGGACTCGGTCTGGCCACGATCTACGGGATCGTCAAACAAAGCGGCGGACACATTTCGGTCTACAGCGAACTGGGACACGGCACGACATTCAAAGTCTATTTGCCGGTCACTCTGGAAGAAACCGAAAAAGCCGAGCCGCCTTCCCCGGAACGAGCCGTGCCTCGCGGGGAGGAAACCATTCTCCTCGTGGAAGACGAAGAATCGCTTCGCTGCGTCACGAAGGAATATCTCGCGAACAAAGGCTATCAGGTGATCGTAGCGGAAGATTTTCAGAAGGCCCTCGAAGCCTCCGACACGGAATCGCGGCGCATCGATCTGCTGGTGACCGACGTCGTTTTGCCCGGCTCCAGCGGCCCCAAGCTAGCCGACCGCCTGGCCAGCAGCCGGCCGGAAATGAAAGTCCTGTTCGTTTCCGGGTACACGGCGGACGCTCTGGTCCACGGTGATGTGCACCGAACGGACTTCGCATTCCTCTCCAAACCTTTCTCGTTAAACACGCTGGCGAGGAAGATTCGCGGCATCCTGGACGCCTAGCGCCTCGATAGGATTTCCCCGGTCGAGCCCGTGCCACAGCTCGGCCGAGAAACGTGGGGCACAATTCTCCGGGAAGTGACCTTCTTCTCGCGCCGGATTTCTGCTAGTCTGATTGTGCTTCCCATGAAACGGAGAGGTGTCCGAGCGGTTTAAGGAGCACGCTTGGAAAGCGTGTGTCGGGGAAACTCGACCGTGGGTTCGAATCCCACCCTCTCCGCCATCCAGATTTTCCTTTGCGTTATCGGGTCAACAAGTCTCCTCCGAAATCGCAAATTCCGCCCATTTAGCAGCGATTTGAAGCTGTTCACGATTCGCGCTCATGGCTCCTTGCCGCGCGAGCAACACTCTTGCAGCTTCGCCCCAAGGAACGGAGAGTCGTCGATCTTGTTGATGCTTACCAGCCGGAATTTTGGTATGGTGTGCGGCGAAGGACTTGTTCCCCTCCGGAGACGGCCATGAACATTACACTCACCATCAACGGAAAGAGTTATTCCCACGACGTCGAACCACGGCTTTTGCTGGTTCATTTCCTGCGGGACGTCATTGGCCTGACGGGAACGCACGTGGGCTGCGAGACTTCTCTGTGCGGCGCTTGCACCGTGGAATTGAACGGCAAGGCGATCAAGAGCTGCAGCATGTTTGCAGTGCAGGCTGACGGCGCGGATCTCGTCACCGTGGAAGGCTTGGCCGCCGACGGGAAGCTCGCTCCCATGCAGGAAGCGTTCTGGAACGAGCACGGCTTGCAGTGCGGATTTTGCACGCCGGGGATGATCATGGCGTCGCGGCAGATCCTGGAACGGCATCCGGTTCCGACGGAACAGGAGATTCGCCACGGATTGGAAGGAAATCTTTGCCGGTGCACGGGATACCAGCACATTGTGAATGCCGTGAAAGCGGCTGCAGCCGGAGCGGGAAAGTAGGAGGCGACCATGGCTACGACCACCGCAAAAGCCGAAACGTTTGTCGGCAAGCGAGTCCGCAGACGCGAAGATCCGCGACTCATCACGGGCACGGCAACCTATGTCGAAGACATCCAGATGCCGGGCATGCACTACGCCGTCCTGGTGCGCAGCCCGCACGCGGCGGCTCGCATCCGCTCGATCGATACCAAACAGGCGGAAGGCGCGCCGGGAGTAATCAGCGTTTTCACCGGCAAAGACACGAAAAATGTGGGGCCTGTGCCTTGCGGCGCATCGCTGCCGGGATTGCGCGTGCCGCATCATCACATTCTCGCGACGGACCGTGTGTACTTCGTGGGGCATCCCGTCGCAGTGGTCGTGGCCAGCGACAAATATCTGGCACGAGATGCGGCGGATCTGATTGAAGTGGATTACGACGTATTACCCGCGGTGGCTGACCCGGAAAAAGCGCTTGC
The DNA here is from genome assembly GCA_963800455.1 of uncultured Acidobacteriota bacterium. Classification (GTDB taxonomy): domain Bacteria; phylum Acidobacteriota; class Terriglobia; order Acidiferrales; family UBA7541; genus Palsa-360. Next base: position 24,435 of record CAWDAY010000001.1, read on the forward strand.
GCCCGGCGCCCCTGCTGTACATCCGGAGTGGCCGGACAATACGGCATTCACGTTCCATCAGGAAGGCGGCGAGGTCGACAAGGCGTTCGCCGGCGCGGACGTGGTCGTCAAACAACGGATCACCAGTCAACGGCTGATTCCGATGGCCATGGAAACGCGCGGAGTGGTCGCGGAGTGGCGCGGGGCGGATCGCCAGCTCAATCTCTACACTTCGACGCAGATTCCCCACCTGGTGCGCACCCTGGTTGCGGGCATGCTGAGCCTCGAAGAAAACCGGGTGCGCGTCATCGCTCCGGAGGTAGGCGGCGGATTCGGCAGCAAGCTGAACGTTTACGCCGAGGAAGCGCTGATGGGCTTCGTGTCGATGAAGATTCAGAAACCCGTGAAATGGATCGAATCCCGGCGGGAAAATTTCCTGTGCACGATTCATGGGCGCGGCCACGTCGACTACTACGAAATCGCAGCCAAGAAAGATGGAACGATTCTAGGCATCAAACTCAAGCTGATCCAGGACCTCGGCGCCTACCACCAGCTGCTGACCCCGGCGATTCCCACGCTCAGCGTGCTGATGATGCCGGGCCTATACAAGACGCAAAACATTCGCGCCGACATCATCGGCGTGTTTACCAACTGCACGCCGACCGACGCCTACCGCGGCGCGGGCCGGCCCGAGGCCACGCACGGCATCGAGCGCATGGTCGATATGCTTGCAGCCGAACTAAAAATGGACCCGGTAGAGATTCGCCTGAAAAATTTCGTGGAAAAAAGCCAGTTCCCCTTCCACACGGCGACCGGTCTGATCTACGACTCGGGCGATTACGACCTGCCGCTCAAGAAAGCCCTCGACATCGCGGGTTACTACAAACTGCGGCAAGAACAAGCGGAGGCGCGCAAGCAAGGAAGGTGGATGGGCATCGGGATTTCCACCTATGGAGAGATTTGCGCGATTGGTCCGTCGCCTGCGACGCCCGCCGGCGGATGGGAAAGCGCCACCGTGAAGATCGAGCCGAGCGGCAAAGTGACCATTATGACCGGCGCTTGTCCTCATGGTCAGGGAGAAGAAACAACCTTCGCGCAGATTGCCGCGGATGAGCTCGGCGTGGGGCTTGACGATGTGCTCGTCATCCGGGGCGATACGGCCATCGTGCAATATGGAATTGGAACGTTCGGCAGCCGGGGAACGGCGGTTGGCGGCTCGGCGCTCTACTATGCGCTGCAAGACCTGAAAACCAAGATCAAGAAATTCGGCGCCATGTTGCTGGAATCCGAGGATGTCACTTTCTCGGGCGGACAAATCGTAAGCAACAAAACGGGAAAATCGGTTTCGGTGCAGGAAGTAGCCGCCGCCAGCTACCGGGCATTGAAGCTGCCCCCGAACACGGAGCCGGGACTCGTCGCGACTCGCTTCTGGGAGCCCCCCAATTTCACGTTTCCGTTCGGCGCGCACATCGTCGTGACCGACATCGATGGCGAAACCGGACAAATCAAGATTCGCCGTTACGTTGCAGTCGATGATTGCGGCAACATACTCAATCCTATGATCGTCGATGGACAAGTGCACGGCGGCGTAGCGCAAGGCCTCGGGCAAGCATTGTGGGAGCAAGCAGTCTACGACGAGAACGGACAGCTCATCACCGGTGAGTTGACGGACTACACCATGCCTCGCGCGCATATGATGCCGTGGATCGAAAACCACCACACCGTCACGCCCTCGCCCGTCAATCCGCTCGGCGTGAAGGGAGTGGGCGAGGCCGGCACCATCGGGTGTTCGCCGGCGGTCGTCAATTCGGTCGTGGACGCGCTTTCGCCCCTGGGCGTGCGGCATATCGACATGCCGTTGACGCCGGAAAAAATCTGGAAGCTGCTCCGCAGGAGTAACTGACATGATCGCGCAAAAATTTGAGTACACGGCGCCAAAATCGCTCGACGAAGCGCTGCGTTTGTTGGCCAACGGAGCAAAACCCCTTGCCGGGGGGATGAGCTTGATCCCCATGATGAAGCTGCGGCTGGCGGCGCCCGAGCATCTGGTGGATTTGGGCAAGCTCAAGGATTTGAACTACGTTCGGGAAGCCGGCAGCGAACTTCACATCGGCGCGATGGCAACGCATTACGTCCTGGAGAGTTCCGCGCTCGTTCGCGAGAAGTGTCCCCTGCTTGCGGAGACAGCGGCCACGATTGGCGATTTACAAGTGCGCAACATGGGCACCATCGGCGGCAGCGTGGCCCATGCGGACCCCTCGGCGGATTATCCCGCTGCGCTCCAGGCGCTGGAAGCCCGATTCGTCTTAAAAGGAACGAAATCGGAACGAACCGTGAGTGCGGCGGAATTTTTTGTGGATACGTTCACTACTTCGCTCCAGCCTGGCGAGATAATCCGCGAGCTAATTGTGCCGGCGGATGACAAGCGCACCGGCACGAGCTATCAAAAAGTGCCGCAGCCGGCGAGCGGATTCGCGCTGGTCGGCGTCGCCGCGCGCATCCGGCAGAATGCCGGCAAGATCGGCTTTGTACGGATTGGTGTGACGGGGCTTTCGAATTGCTCCTATCGTGCGGCCGCCGCCGAGAAAGCGCTGGAGGGGAAGGCAGCTTCCGCCGCAGACATCCGGGCCGCAGCGGCGCTTGTCGCGCAGGGCGTGGACGCAAACTCCGACCTGCATGCTTCCGCCGACTATCGGAAGCACTTGGCCGCCGTATACGCCGAGCGGGCGCTGCAAACGGCGCTTTCGAGATCCGCGTGAAAATCTCAGGCTCCCACACATTACCGGTCCCGCCGGAACGCGCGTACGAAATCCTGCAGGATCCCGCCGAGCTGGCGCGAGCCATTCCCGGCTGCGAAAGCCTCGAAAAGATCGGCCCCGACGAATACCGGATGAAGATGAAACTCGCCGTGGCCGCGCTCACCGGGCAATTCGAAGGGAAAGTGCGAATCACGGATCAGACCCCGCCTTCAAGCTTTCGCCTGATTGTCGAAGCTTCCGGCCGCGTCGGATTTGTAAAGGGCGAGGGATTGCTGAAGCTTTCGCCGCAGGGCGGCGATAGCGAGGTGTCCTACGACGGCGATGCGCAGGTCGGAGGCACGCTGGCAGCGGTCGGCCAACGACTCATCGATGGAACCTCAAAAATGATGATCAAAAAATTCTTCGAGAAACTTGCTGAAGGAATGAAGTAAGCGTGTTGGGAAAAAGGACTGTTGGCAACAACCTCGGAACTTCCTGGCGGGTTTGGTTTTCAGGCAGCTCTTTCGTTCAGTCGGTAGTAACTCATCTATTTTTCCCTCGCCATTCGGTTCATTGCCCCGCCCTCCAAATTAAGGTTGACAATACATCGTCAACGCTTGACAATAGCAACCGTTAAGGTTGTCAATATAACGAATAAGGTTGTCAATATTTAAGGGGGCTAATGGCCAGAGTCAGACAGCGCGGGGAAGAAATTCGACACTTTATACTCGAGCACACGGAGAAGCATCCCGCCGATATCAGCAACTTCGTCTCTGAACACTTCAAAATAACGCGACAGGCCGTAAATAAGCACTTGCAGAGACTTGTAAGGGAAAAATCACTTGAGGAAACGGGCCATACTAGGAACCGCGTCTATAAGCTTGCTACTCTAGTAGAATGGCAAAAATATTATCCCATATCTGCAGATTTGGCCGAAGATGTAGTTTGGTCTGATGATGTCAGTCTAGTGCTTGGACAGCTTCCAGAAAACGTCTTGGATATTTGGCACTATGCATTCACGGAGATATTCAACAATGCAATTTCTCACTCGGGAGGCTCTCAAGTCCGGGTACGTATAGCAAAAACGGCCGTAAACACGATAGTGGTCATCGCTGATAACGGGATCGGAATTTTCAAAAATATTCAAACAAAATTGGATTTACTCGATGAACGACACGCTGTTTTAGAACTCTCAAAAGGGAAGTTGACAACCGATCCAAAACACCACACTGGTGAAGGTATCTTTTTCACGTCTAGAATGTGCGACAACTTCAGCATCATCTCTGATGAAGTACATTTCATGCATACATTTGGCAACATAGAGGATTGGATTTTCCAACCAGAAGGAGACACATTTCAAAATTCCACCTCGGTGGTAATGAGACTCGATAACCACACGTCTAGAACGGCTAAGAAGATTTTTGACCAATATACTTCGGGTGATGATTACGGGTTTACTAAGACAGTGGTTCCCGTACGTCTTGCTCAGTACGGGAATGATAAACTTATTTCCAGATCGCAGGCAAAAAGAGTGCTTGAGAGAGTCGATCTTTTCAAGATTGTTCTCTTTGACTTCACTGGAGTACCAACTATAGGACAGGCTTTCGCGGATGAGATTTTCCGAGTATTTCATCTCAGGCATCCAGAAATAGAGATACATCCTATCCACGCAAATTCCGAAGTGATGCGGATGATTACAAGGGCAAGATCGGTTGAAACTCCCGCTGAGTTAACTAGTGAGGATGCTTCTTCGACTGAGTCTTAATGCCATTACGTAGCAATGGGCGATATTTGACTTTCTGTTGATGTCGTTTAGGTTTTTCTAATTGCTCCGCATCATCGGTCAAGAGTGACGCAATCTGATGCGCTCTATGGTTTGATTCGCGCGACAGTTTCTTGGGGCGGATCACAAGGCAATTATTGCAAGTTTCAAAGATCTGTCCAGCCCACCCTGAGGTCAAAATGAGTCACTATCGTCCAGTCGATTCGCGATCTCGGCGGCTTTGCGGGATGGGTCCTGCGATTCGCAGAGAGGCCCGCCAGGTCTATTTGGCGCGCGATTCTTTCCACTTGATGGCCGGCAGCTCCAGGCCGGCGACGCGCTTCAAGTAATCCCTGGCGAGTTCCTCGGCTCGGTCCTTGCCCTGCTCGATGTCGTCGACAGCTTCCGAGGGCGCAACCCACGTTTTGGTGTTCACGTTGTAGACCGACACTTGAATGCCCTGCGCGTTGTGCTCGGAAAAAAGCCGCAGGTGCTCACCGCCGACTTCGACTTGGGCCCACGCGCCGTTGGTCAGCATCGGCCGAGCCTGGGTTCTCGCGCGTCCCGGTCATTTCTGAATCGAAACTGTCTCTCACTCACTCCGCGTTCTCCTATTGCCGTCCATTCGCCGATTGCGCGGAGGGAACCGTCGCCGGTGATTCCGGGTTCCGCCGGGCAGGATCGTTCGTGCCGTTTTCAAATCGCGTTGATAGAGTTTCTTTTCGTGCCTGTCACGTTTCGCAATCGCAGTTCTCGAGGACTTGGAACGGCGGGTGACACGGGCTCCGATCGCGGGAATCAGTATGAGTTCATTTTTTGTTTCCGGGCAATCTTTTTGCGAAGGTGTTTCTTTCTCCTTAAACACGGGCGCTCCGGCGCATGCGGATGGGAATCGCTCAATGGAAATCGTGGGACACAGTTTTGGCGCGGGTGACGTGCAGGGGGCGAATGCGCGCGGCCTTCACGGAAACGACGCCGTCCTGGTTCTGGAGCTCGCCATCGATCAGAAGGAATTGTTCGTGCACCACGAGCGTGTGATACCGGTCGAACAGTTGCGGCGTGACGATCGCGTTGGCGATGCCGGTCTCGTCTTCGATGCTGAGGAAAACGAAACCATTCGCGGTGCCGGGACGCTGGCGGGCGATGGCTCCCCCGGCGATGCGAACGCGGGAACCGTGCGGCAGGTTCCGCAGCTCCACCGCGGAGCGAACGCCGTGCTTTTTCATTTGCGGACGATGGAACGCCATGGGATGCGGACCAACGGTGATCGCGGTGCCGCGAAAATCAGCCACCAGCCTCTCTTCCGGCGTCATTTGCAAAAGCGGAGAACGACGTTCGCCCGCGCCCTCGGAGTTGGAAGCATCGAGAACGGCAGCTTCGTCCGCTTTTCTTTCCTCAGCGCTGCGTTCGAGTTCCTCGCCGCTCCTCTTCCCCGCCCCGGACGATTCGAGCAACGGTCCGGCGCGGCGGGTGGCGCGCTCGATCTGCCACAGCGCGTCCCGGCGATGCGTGGCCCGGCCTTCCCTGCCGGAAATAAAATTCAAAGCGCCCACCTCCGCGAGGGTCACCAGCTCCGATTTTTGGATTCCGGACACACGGCGTTCCAAGTCGTCCATCGACGCAAAGGGACGCAGAGCGCGCTGACGAAGAATTTCCGAAGCGCTTTCGGCGCGCAGCCCCTTGACGAGACGCAAGCCCAGCCGGACGGCGAATTCCGCATGGATCCGCTCCAGCGTGCAATCCCAGTCCGAGCACGTCACGTCGATGGGTCGGATCTTCAAGCCGTGCCGCTGCGCGTCTTTTACCAGGGTTGCGGCGCTGTAAAATCCCATGGGCTGATTGTTCAAGATGGCGGCGGTGAAAGCGGCCAGATAGTGGCACTTCAAATAGGCGCTGGCGTACGTGATCAGAGCAAAGCTGGCGGCGTGCGATTCGGGGAAACCATACAGCGCGAACGAAGTGATCGATCGAACGATTTTGTCCTGTATGTCCGGAGCGATTCCCTGCTGGTCCATGCCGCGGCGCAATTTTGTTTCGATGTCCTTCATGCGCGCCGCCGAGCGCTTGAAACCGAAGGCGCGCCGCAATTCCTCGGCTTCGCCTCCCGTGAAACCCGCGGCGATCATGGCCATCCGCAGCAATTGTTCCTGGAAAAGCGGCACGCCCAGCGTGCGCGCGAGCACGGGCTCGAGCGAGGGATGCAGGCTATCGGGCGCTTCGCGGCCCTGGCGGCGCTTCAAATACGGATGAACCATCTTGCCGACGATCGGTCCGGGCCGGATGATGCCGACCTGCACGACCAGGTCGTAAAAACATTTCGGATGCATGCGCGGCAAAAAAGCCATTTGCGCGCGGCTCTCGATTTGAAACATGCCGACGGTGTCCGCCTTTTGCAGCGTTCCATACACGAGCGGATCGTTCGCGGGCAGGCGTCCGAGATCGATTTCCTCGCCGTAATCCGCGCGAATCATTTTCAGCGAATCTTCGAGCACGGCCATCATGCCGAGACCGAGCAGATCGACCTTCACGATGCCCATATCCGCGCAGTCTTCCTTGTCCCATTGCACCACCACGCGTCCGGGCATGCTCGCCGGCTCCAGCGGCACCACGAGATCGAGCTGGTCCTGGCAAACGACCATCCCTCCGGAGTGCTGCCCCAGATGGCGCGGCAAGTCCTGCACCAGCAGGCATAGATCGAAAAATTTGCGAATTTGCAGGTGCTGCAAATCCAGGCCGGAATCGCGAAACTGCCGCTCCAGCGTGTCTTTTGCGTCCCTGTATTCCCAGGCGCCCACTAAACTCGTCAGGCGATTCAAGGTTTCAGGATCGAACGACAACGCTTTGCCGATTTCCCGCGCGGCCGAGCGGCCGCGATAGGTGATGACGTTTGCGGTCATCGCGGCACCCAGTTTGCCGTAACGCTGGTACACATACTGAATGGCGCGCTCGCGCTGTTCTCCGCTGGGCAGGTCGAGATCGATGTCGGGCCATTCGCCGCGTTCCTCGGAGAGGAATCGTTCGAAAAGCAGATCCATGCCGACGGGATCGACGGCCGTGATTCCAAGCGCGTAGCAAACGGCGCTGTTGGCCGCCGAGCCGCGTCCCTGGACCAGAATATTTTGCTCGCCGCAAAAGCGGACGATGTCCCAGACAATCAGGAAATAACCGGGCAGGTCCAGTTTCTCGATCATGGCCAGTTCGCGCTCGATCTGTGCGCACGCGCGTTCGTTGCCGTTTCCATACCGCCAGAGCATGCCTTCCCGCGCGCGCTCGCGCAGGAAGTGGATTTGCGATTCGCCTTGCGGGACGGGATATTTCGGGAACTGGTAGCCCAGGTCCTTTAGGGTGAATTCCAGGCGCGAGGAAAGAGATTGCGTGGCGGCGATCGCCTCGGGGAGATCCGCGAATAATCGCGCCATCTCGGCGGGCGATTTCAGGCGGCGTTCGGAATTGCGGGAGAGCAGGCGCCCCGCGGAAGCGAGCGTGTGATGATGGCGGATGCACGTGAAAACGTCGAGGATTTCCCGCTGCGCCGGCTGCGCGTAGCAGACGCCATTGGTGGCCAGCAGGGGCAATCGCAATTTTCGGGCGATCTCGATCGCCGCCTGGTTCCGCGCCTCCTCCTCCCGGAAAAAATGCCGCTGCAACTCGACATAGACATTGCCGCGCCCAAATTGATCGCAGAGCCGCTCGACGGACTTCGCAGCCCCTTCCATTCCCTCTCGCGCGAGCGCATGGGCCAGCGGCCCTTCGTCGCCTCCCGTTAGGCAAATCAATCCCGTCGCGCTTTCGGAAATTTCTTCGGGCAGGACGTGGCCTTCCCCTTTTTTGGCGCGCAGCTTCATGCGCGTGATCAGCCGGCAAAGATTCCGGTATCCCTCGCGCGATATGACCAGGACCGAATAGCGCCATCCGGAAGCGGAAGTGACTTCCGCGCCGATATGCGCTTGCAGCGGAATTTTTTTCGCGGCCTGATAAAAACGCGGGGCTCCGTACAGGCCGTCGCGATCGAGCAGCGCCATGGCTCCCATTCCGAGTTCGGCGCACTTGCCCGCCAATTCTTCGGGCGTGGAAGCGCCTTCGAGAAAGCTGAACGCGGAGCGCGCATGCAGTTCGGTGTACGTCAATCGTAGAGTCCCCGCACAAACCAGCTTTGCCGGATCGAATCGAAAAAAAGGCAATAGACGCCGCGCCGCTCGGCGCGATGCGCCCTTTCGTTTGCATTGGGAAAACGGCTGCCGGAATTGGAGGGAGCCTCAAAAATAATTTCGAGGTCCCACTCCTCCTGTTTCCAGGCGTCTTCCCTCCACCAATCTCCGGAAGTACGCCACGGCCCGGAAGCGGCCGCCACGCTGCCCCACAGTCCGTGAAAGAAAACGCGCACCGGGCGCTTGTGGAGCAGCTCCATCCTCGCCGGCGGCGCGGGCCGGAACATGCGGAAACCGATTGCCGGCCGGCGAGGTTCCAAGGGAACCGTTTTCCCGGAAGCGTCGCAAGGCGGGCTGAAACGGCGGATGCGGAATGCTCCGGGACGGTGCGTGTCGAGGATTTCCGGGGATCCGATATTGGAATCGCCAACCAAGTTGGCAAGGCGAGCGATCGTCAGTTCCAATTTCTCCGGATCGGGATAGCTGGGCAGGAAAAGGCCGCCCTGCATGGAACGGGGACGCGCAGGCTCGACGGCAAGCGCGACTTTCTGAATGGGGGCCTTCGGGGGATCCGATTGCAGCTTCAAGCGCAGCAATTTCAGAAGCATTTTGGAATCCCGCACGGGCAAAGGCAGGGTCAGGACTTTTTCATACGTTTTTTCGTTTGCAGGCGCCGCGGCTGCGGGAGCGAGGCCTTCGTTCTTCACGTGTCTTTTTTGCCGCCCGGATCGCTCCTTCGCCGCGGATGAATGCAGCCGCCGCGGTTCCGTCCGCTCGATTTGTGAAGCAGTATCCAGCTCGAATCGCACGCGGATGGAATTTGCGGCAAGCGACCTGGCCTCGAGCCGCGCGCCGAGTTGATCGAGCAAGCGGCCCAGAATAAATGCCAGCGGTTCGAGTTCCTCGACGGCGTCTTCGAGCGTCATTTCTTCCTCGAAAGAATGGCGGGGTTCGGCCGGCGTCAGCGAACGCAAGCAGGCGCAGCGGGCCAGTTCGTGCAGGCGAACACCTTGCTGCCCCAGCCGCTCCGATAAATCCAAAAGAGGCAAGGCTGCCAATGCCCCGCAGGTGCGAATGCCCCAGCGTTCCAGCGTTTCCAGAATTTCCTGAGAGGCGGGAAGGAAATGGACGGGCAAGCAGCCCAAGTACTCGCTTTCTTCGCCGGAAGGAATTTGCGTGATTCCGGCAAAGCCGCGGGAGGCAAGCAGGGCGGCTTCCAGGTTGTGGGCGATCGCTACGTTCGCGGCCAGGCCGAGATCCGAGGCGCGCTGCGTCAGTTGCCTGGCAATATTTTCTTCGGAACCGAACAGCGAAGCCAGACCCGCCAGATCGAGGACCATCGTATCCGGTGCCGTGTCTTCCACATGGGGAGAAAACGACCATCCGAGGTCCAGCAAAGCGGCATGCGAGGACGCCTCCTTTTCCGGAGAACGCGGCCGTATTTCCACCCCTTCGAATTTCGAGGCGAGAGACTTGGCCATGCCCAGCTGGATTCCGGACCGTGAGGCTGTCGGGTTTGCGGCCACAACTTTCGACTGCGACGGAATCCCATCCACGAGCGCGACGCCGCGATCGCGCAACGCGGGTTCGAAGCGCGCGACGGCTTGCACCAGAAAATCCGGAATGTGGACCGAAGCGAATGCCATAAAAACTGAATTGCCGGCCTGGAACTGGCCAGCGCTGCTCCCCTAGCGAAGTGGCAATGATCATCAATTTTCAGTTGAAGTGGCTCAGCCACGGAAATCTGTGCTACCGGAACCCCCACATGGACCTGGCAACAAAAATTGCATCGCGGCCGCTGGATGAGGCCGATTCCATCGGCGTCCTCAAAGAAAACGACTCATTCGAAGTTCCCGTCTTCCATTCCAGGGAGGAGAGATTCATCCGGGACCGAAGAATGCCAGCGCGCAATTCGAAATGATCGAGCAGGCAGGAAGGCGAGTGCCGAAAAGGATTTTCTGCCGCCTGCGCGGCAAGCGTGCTCAACCAATTCGCTCGTTCCGCCGCCAGTTGCAGCACCAGCGACGCGCAGGTCTTGGCGTTCGATTCCTGCTCCAACACCATCAGAATCGCCGGCGTATCTTCCACCGCGCGCCGGAAACGAAACCAAACGTTGAGCGGCACGTGACGCACCGTTTCGGGATGCACTCCGCTCAAATCCAGGGCAATCAGGCCGAAACCGCCGCCCTGAATCAGCAAATCCGTGGCCCGAAAGGCCTGATCGATATTCCGGCAGCGCACCCAGAGCAGCTGTTGCAAAGAGACCCCGGCGGCATTTGCGGAATGAGGATCGAACGAGTCGCACCCGTCGATCAGGGCGCAGACCTCGGAGCCGGCCGTTCTCGCGGCCAGAGCCGAAACCAAAAGGCTGGTGACGCCGGAACAGGGAGGGCCGCAGATTTCCGTCAGCCCGCCGCGAGGCAGCCCCCCGGCCAGGGAGTCAATTTCAGCAATGCCGGTGGAAACAAGGTCGACCGGCTTGCGATCGCGATAGGCAAAAGGCGCGGGCATGCGATCGGCGAGGGCCGATTCGAGTTGGGAGCGCAGGATAGCCGAGTGGAGGCGCATAGGGACCGAGGCGGAAAAGGGGAAAGCATATTCGCTTTTTGTTCGCCTCTACAAACGGATTCTGCATGGCGGGGGTAAGTTTGTCAAGACTGGGAAAACGGTCGTGTTGGTAGCACATGATATGTCCGGTTGGAATAGCACATGAAATGTCCGGCGGGTGGGCCAGCCTTTGAGGCGGTTTTGAATTTTCGGGTGCCGCATCCTTCACGCTCTTTGTGAAGGGTGCGGGTTTTGATTTGTGAGTTGAGACAACCTCACCAGCATCACCGACGCGAACAGCAACCAGACGGCGTTCACCTATGACGCCTTTGGCCGCGTCACCAACACGAATTTCCCGTCGTCGCTGAGCGAGACCTACCAATACGACGCCGACAACAACCTGACCAGCAAGACCGACCGCAAGGGCCAGACGATCCAGTATCTCTACGACGCGCTGAACCGCCTGACGCAGAAGACTTACCCCGACACGACGAACGTCGAGTACACCTACGACCTCGTGGGCAAGATTCTTCAGGTGAACGATCCGACGGGGACGTACGCGTTCGCCTACGACAACATGGGGCGGCTGATCGGCACGACGACGAGCTACAGCTTCCTCACCAGCCGCAACTTCACCAACGCGTATACGTATGACGCGGCGTCCAACCGCACCGGGTTCACCGACCCGGAGAGCGGATCGACGGCCTACTCCTACGACACGCTGAATCGGCTGACCTCGCTCGCTCCGCCGTCGGCCTTCGGCTCGGGCTCGTTCGGCTTCAGCTATGACGCGCTGTCGCGCCGCACGCAGATGACGCGGCCCAACAGCGTCACCACGAACTACACCTACGACAATCTCTCGCGCCTGACCTCGGTGCTGCACCAACTGTCCGGGAGTACCATTGACGGGGCGAGCTATACGTTGGATTCTGCTGGAAACAGGACAGCGAAGACGGATCAAATGGCGGCGGTGACGTCGAACTACACGTATGACGCGATCTACCAGTTGACGCAAGTGACCCAGGCCAACAACACGACCGAGAGCTACAGCTACGACGCGGTGGGCAACCGCACGGCGTCGCTGGGCGTGTCGTCGTACACGACGAATGCGTCGAACGAGCTGACGGCCACTTCAAACGCCAGCTACACCTATGACAACAACGGCAACACGCTGACCAAGACGGTTGGCTCGGACACGACGACGTATGCGTGGGACTACGAGAATCGTCTGACGAGCGTCACTCTGCCCGGAAGTGGCGGGACGGTGACGTTCAAGTACGATCCGATGGGGAGAAGGATTTACAAGTCACTGTCTACCGGAGGTACTTCGGTGTTTGCTTATGACGGTGACAACTTGATCGAAGAGACCAACTCTTCGGGGACTGTGGTGGCCCGGTACGCACAAGGGCAGAGCATTGATGAACCCTTGGCGATGCTGCGAAGTTCGACGACAAGTTATTACAACGTGGATGGTCTTGGCTCGATCACTTCGCTCGCGAACGGATCGGGCACTCTGACCCAGAGCTATACGTTCGACTCGTTTCGGGAAGCAGACTGCTTCCTCCGGCTCAGTGGTTAATGCGTTCCAGTACACCGGACGGGAACTGGATTCGGAAACCGGGCTTCAATTCAATCGCGCGAGATACTACGATCAAACGATAGGAAGATTTTTGAGCGAAGACCCGATTCGATTCGAAGGAGGGGTCGACTTTTACGCCTACGTTGGGAATTCACCGACGACATATGATGATCCACGAGGTCTAGAGCCAGAGGGATGTAAGGATTGTCAGGGTCGTCCCAAACAGGGAGTTGCAGTCGGAAAATCGTGCTGCGGAAACGAAGACCCGATGTCCAGTAGTGCTCCTAATCCCTACTCAGAAGAAGCTGGTTATATGACGGTCAGCGCTCAGTTGATGTTTGAACACGGCGGCGACGGAAAATGGGGAAACCTGGTCCGAGGATGTCTAGTTTGTATGTACGCTCATGGTTCGGATTCTCAGTCGGCACACTATTTCTGTTATCTAAACTCAGCCAAGCGAGCCCCTTTGAATGCACTTCCGGGTTTCGGGAAGGCAGTCGGTGCGGCAGGCGTCATCTGGGTCGAGCAAGCCGGGTCAATTATCGGTTCGCTCGCACAAGGAAAAGTGCCATCGACGTGGGCGCTGGGACCGTTCGGTCCGTAGAGTTCCCAGAGGGGTATAGCTTTGGAAAATACATTTAAGAAGAGGTTCATCGAATTTGCATCTGCGGTGATCGTTTCGTTGATCGTGGGTATCGTTGTCGGTGTCATTCAGGGATGGTTTGCGTTTGCTGATGCACTGGAATATAGGCCAGGGATGGCTCTCGTCGCGGGAGCGGTCGGTGCCGAATTCGCGATCGTACTGGGACCGCTACTCTATTACGCTCTTCTGAGGAATCGGATCGATTGGCGATCTGGCTCGATCGGAATCAGCGTGTGCCTACTTCTAGGAAGTTTGGCGGCGTGGTGGTTGGCGCGAAAAAGCGAAGCTGGCTGGCTATCTGTGTTCATTACGCCGATACTTGCCATTGTCGTTTCGTTCTTCATAAGGGTTTACGCCAGCGCCGCGAGACGGCTTGTATGACTTGGAAATGCGGGGGCAGAGTATAAGAACGACTGTTATCACGGGCGCATTCAGTTATACGGGAAAGTACTCGACCAGGCTGTTGCTGAATCGCGGACACGCAATCCGCACTCTGACGTACCACCCAGAGCGAACCAATCCTTTCGGCGGCGATGTTCAGGTTTCCCCTTACAACTTCGATCATCCCGACCAGCTCACCGAAACTCTTCGCGGCGCGTCAACGCTGATAAATACCTATTGGGTACGCTTCCCTCACGGAGCGTCCACCTTTGAGGCTGCGGTCCAAAACACTCGCACTTTGATCAGCGCTGCAAAGAACGCTGGGGTCAAACGCATCGTTCATGTCAGCATCGCCAACCCATCACTGCAATCCCCGCTGGGCTACTACAAAGGGAAGGCTCAGTTGGAGCAGGCTGTGCTCGACTCAGGTCTCTCTTACACCATTTTGCGGCCCACGGTGATCTTTGGTCTCGAAGACATTCTCATCAACAACATCGCCTGGTTCGTTCGCCGTTTTCCTGTGTTCGGTATCCCAGGTGATGGCAGCTACCGTATCCGCCCCATCTACGTCGAGGACATGGCGCAACTGATCACCGATGCCGTGGACCAACAAGAGAACCGCGTGCTCGACGCTGTTGGACCCGAAACCTTCAGCTTCGAGGAACTTGTAAAACTCATTGCCGCTAAAGTAGGCCGTCCCGTTCGTCTTGCTCATCTGCCGATGCCCCTGGCGTATGTTTCCACGCTCCTGACCGGCTGGTTCGTTCGAGACGTTGTCCTCACTTGGCGGGTGGCGCATCCTTTGAGACGATTTTGATTTTCCGGGTGGCGTACTCTTCGCGTCGTTTGCGAAGGGTGCGGGGTTTCTATTCGACTCCGCACTGTTCCTAAAGATCCTGCAGGTGAACGATCCGACCGGGACTTACGCCTTCGCCTACGACAACATGGGGCGGCTGATCGGCACAACGACGAGCTACAGCTTCCTCACCAGCCGCAACTTCACCAACGCATATACCTACGACGCGGCTTCCAACCGCACGGGCTTCACCGACCCGGAGAGCGGCTCGACGGCCTACTCCTACGACACGCTGAACCGGCTGACCTCGCTGGCTCCGCCGTCGGCGTTCGGCTGCGGGCCGTTCGGGTTCAGTTATGACGCGCTTTCGCGGCGGACGCAGATGACGCGGCCCAACAGCGTCACCACCAACTATACCTACGACAATCTGTCGCGCCTGACCTCGGTGCTGCACCAGCTGTCCGGGAGTACCATTGACGGCGCGAGCTACACGTTGGATTCTGCTGGAAACAGGACTGCGAAGACGGATCAATTGGCGGCAGTGACGTCGAACTACACGTATGACGCGATCTACCAGTTGACGCAAGTGACCCAGCCGGGTGCCCCACTCTTCGCGCCTCGCGAAGGGTGGGGTTTCTAAAGTCATGAAGTAGAGAGAAGAATCCTCGCGTTTGGGAGATTCGATTTTTTTTCTTGCCCGGCGCGAGGCTGCCGAGGACATCCGCGATCTGTTGGGCCAGTTTGCCCGTTTGGGAGAGCGTTTGAAATTATCTGTAAACGTCTGCCGCGTCTCCCTGTTTGCGAGGCCCGACGGCGCAGACAACGGCAAGCCGCTCTTCTTCGTACATTCGAGAGATCACGCGACGTCCCACGCATTCATGTTTCCGGTAGAGATCCAGCGGGGAATGCCTGGGCGGCCTACCCGGCAGGCTCGATAGGCTCGATCCCGTTGGCGCCGGCCTCATTTGCTCGTCCGGCGGCGGAACAGACGCGGATCCCACCGTACGGGCGAAGACGTGGAAGCCGACAGCAGGTGAAACTGCGAGTGGTCCTGGTTGATCAGGATGTTGCGTTGACGGCCATCGGCGGCGAGGGATGGCGCCACCAGAACGGCGCTACGCATTTCGCTATACCAGCGGCTCCCGAAAGATCGGCTCGCTATGCAATCCGATGAGTCCCATTGGGGCAGATCGCTCGCGGTAATTTCCTCGATGTCAATCTCGGGCGGAATATAAATTTCAATGAAGGCAAACCCTCGCGGCACGCGGCCAATGTTGCTGTGCACGAGAACTTCAAGCAGGGCCGTGGCGTAAGACTCGGCGGCGTAAATGACTCGCTGGCCTTTCGCATTCCAGCGCGCGCCCCCGAGGGCAGCGCCCGTTCCGTCGAAAAGAGGAAACTTGGCGCGAGCGATGCGAAAAGCCCGCAGCGGCCCTTTATACCGGGAGGCCATACTGGAGACGATCGATCAGAGATTCGACCTGGCGCGCGCCCAATTCCGTCAGAGCGCAGTCGATAGGAGTTCGATTCCCCAATTCCGGATGCGGCCTTGTCAGCCATTCTCGTGCGTCGTTCCGATCGCCCCATACCGCTTCGGCGGCGGCGATGACACGCGCCAGCCGCTCCGTTCGTTCGCTCTCCGTTGCTCGAAGTTTGCCGGCCCGGCGCTTGTAGGTTGCCTCGGGCACGATGCGATAGAGATAGCGGTTGGCCTCGCGGACCACAAGAAAGACACGCCGCACCGCAGTGCGTAACGCTGTCTTGGGCAAACCCTCGCCTACGATTTCCTCCAAGTCCTCCATGGAAGAAACAGCCCTCCCCAGAACGGACCTTCCGCCCATCACTTCGGCAACGAGTCTAGGCTCAATCATAAGGCCTCCCGATGAGTATCATTGTATCCTAATATTTCTCCATTTGATACCGACAATTGCCTAGCTCGGTTTGGCGTTTGGATCAACGCAGAGCGGCACATGCAGACCATGCCCAGCGAAGGGTTCCGATGTCGTAAATTAAGAGGAGAATCCTAGCACTTGGGATGTTCGATTTTTTACTGCCTCGCCGAGACTCCTGAGGTTGGCTCTACCCTCCCCGAACGACCTATTGGACTGATCCCGCCACTTACGCTACTCTATCTTGGCCCTCGACGATTCGGGGATGGTGCAATCGGTAGCACTGCGGCCTTTGAAGCCGTCAATCTTGGTTCGAGTCCAAGTCCCCGAGCCAATTTTTTTTCGTTTTCTGTTGACATGAATACACCCGACCTGGCCCTCGGCGCGATCTGGTACATCGTCTTTCTCTTCTCGACGACGTGCCACGAAGCCGCGCACGCGCTCGTCGCCAAACTGGGCGGCGACACGACCGCCGCCGAAGGCGGCCAGGTGACGCTCAATCCGATTCCGCACATTCGCCGCTCGCCGTACGGGATGGTCGTAATACCCATCATTTCCTATGTGGTTGGCGGCTGGATGATCGGGTGGGCCAGCGCTCCGTTCAACCCCGCGTGGCAGCGGCAGTATCCGCGCCGGTCGGCCTGGATGGCCCTGGCGGGCCCGGCGGCCAATTTCACGCTGATGATTCTGGCGGGGATCGCGATCCGGATTGGACTGGCTGCGGGCTATTTCGATCCGCCGGGGATTATCCGGGAGGATATGCAGGACTTGTGGCGCCCGCAAATGGAGGGGATCCGACATTCCTCACTTCGGCGCTGAGCATCCTGTTTATCCTGAATCTGCTTCTGGGAACGTTTAATCTGCTCCCGGTGCCGCCTCTCGACGGCCACTCCGGGATCATGGTGTTGATGCCCGAAAGCCTCGCCCAGCGCTACCTGTCGTGGCTGGACCATGCCAGGAGCTTCGCGATGCTCGGCATCATTATCGCCTGGACGCTATTCGATCGAATATTCCAGCCCATATTTTTCTTCGCCTTGCACACGCTCTACTCCGGAGTGCACCGCGGCTAGGCTGCGAGGCGCGAAAACGAGCGCCGAGGACGAACAGGCCGCGCTGCCGTACTGTTCCAAAATTGCACGCGCGTTTCAATTTGTTCATTCTTAGCCGCCGCGCACTTTGCCTCTCACTGCATAAATCCTTCGCTGTCAATGCCGGAATTTTTTGCGCTCTGGCCCGCCGTCTGCATTAGAGAAGAGCAGGAGCGTGATTTCGATGGCTGATTCATTTCATTCTTCCCAGGATTACCGGATTGAAGTCTCCGGATGGGGACTCGATAACAATTTTTTTGCGGAACGCACCGAGTTGCGTTGGAACGCGGATGGAGAAAAGCGAGTGCAACTGCGCCGGGCGCTGCCGGAGGGAGCCATGGTCTTCATCCGTTTGCTGGCTTCCGAGCCGTCCGGCGGGTCGGTTCCAGTGGCCTATCAGGTTCGCGAGGTCGGGCCGATGGATTGTGCGGGATACTGCCAGATGACCCTGGCGCGATTGCACCCGCGATCCAAGGAATCTATAGAGCCAAAACCTGCATCTAAAGTTTTAGAGGATTTGGAACGAAGATGCGAAGCAAAGAAAGGCGAGAACGACTGGCAACACGAGGAGGTACTGCGATGAAACCTGAAACGACCACCGCACTGGCTCAAGATCGGCTCGCCACGTTTGAAGAAGTCCGGCGCGCGACCTCTGGCACTCGTGACCGCATGCTGGATCTTTGCCGCCCCCAGGGGAATTATTGCCAGATGGATTCCGACCTTGGCGGAGTCATCCGGTACTCCGCCGACGAGTTTGAGTTCTTCACCTACCTCAGCGAAATGGACGAAGGCGTCCCGAACTAAGAGGTTCGCCTGCCGGGGTTAATTCGCCTTTGGCACACGGACGGTGCGATTCTTTCCAAATCGGAACTCGGCCGCTCGAGCGATCGGCGGGCAACCCGCCGATCGCAACCCGCCCCTGCCGCCGCTGCAAACTTTCGCCACGCCGCCTCGCCGTAGCAGATTCTTAAGATTTGACTTACAAGAAAACTAAACTTCCTGAAATTTCTATGGGAAGAACTTCACAGGATGGCGTTTGCTCTTCGATTTGGCATCGGCCTTGCCAGTGATTCGTCATGGAAACTTTGACCGCACCAACCAAGCAAGGCCATTTCATTCGCGGCAGCTCCGAAGACTCCATGACGGTCTGTGTTTTAGATGACGAACCGGGCATGGTCGAGATGCTGCAGGAATCGCTTCGCTGCCTCGGCTTCAGCTCCATTGGAACCACAGACCCGCGCTCCGTCCTCGAGATGATCGACCAGGGCCGGGTGCGCGTGGTGATGTCCGACATCAAGATGCCGGGAATGGACGGCTTGCAGTTCCTAGAAGAAGCCCTGCTCCGCGATCCGGGCATCTACGTGATTTTGATGACCGGCTACTACTCGATCGACAGCGCCATCGCGGCCATCAAGCGCGGCGCGTACGACTACGTTCCCAAACCGGTAGACCGCTCGCGCCTCAAGCGATCGCTCGACGAACTGGCCGATTCGTTCCACAAGCGAAAGCGGATTCGCAGCCTGGAGCAGCAACTCCTGAGCGATCTCGAATTTCACGGAATCGTGGGCCGCAGCCCCGCGATGGTGGAAGTCTTCGAGATGGTCCGCAAGATCGCCCGGCACTACACCAACATTTTGCTCGCCGGGGCGACCGGCGTCGGCAAGGAGCTGATCGCCAAAGCCATTCACCAGATGAGTCCTGTGTCTCAGCAGAGGCTGGCTGTGTGCAATTGCTCGGCCATGGTGGACACGCTGCTGGAGAGCCAGCTGTTCGGCCATATTCGCGGGGCGTTTACAGGCGCCACGGACACGCGCCCCGGCTTGTTTGAATACGCCAACGGCGGAACGGTCTTCCTCGATGAAGTGGGAGAAATGTCGCTGCCCATGCAGGCCAAATTGCTGCGCGTGATCCAGAATCGCGAAATCCAGCGTGTCGGCTCGCCGGAGATACGCCACGTTGAGGTGCGGCTTGTCGCCGCCACCAACCGCGACCTGCGCGCCGAAGTCCTGGCCGGCCGCTTCCGGGAGGACTTGTTCTATCGCCTGAGCACCATCCAGATTCGCGTCCCCAGCCTGACGGAACGCCCAGAGGATATTCCACTTCTCATTCAACACTTCCTGAAGAAATACAACGCGGCGTACGGCAAACAGATTAAGGGCCTCACCAGAAAAGTGCAGACGCTCCTTTCTCAACACGCGTGGCCCGGCAACGTCCGGGAACTGGAAAACGTGGTTTCCTGCGCTTGCCTCACCTCGGTGAATGAATTCATCGATGTGGACGATTTGCCGGAAACGCTGCAGAATCCGGTGGCCCATAGCGGCCGAGAGGGAGAAACCTGGCGGCCGCTCCCGCTGGAGGAAGTCCGCCGCCAGCATATCCGCCGGGTCCTCGAAGCGTGCGAGGGCAATCGTGTCCGCGCGGCGCAAATGCTGGGGATCGGCCGGACGAGCTTGTACCGTTTCCTCAAGCGATCCGAGAAAAAGCCGGCAACCTCGGCGGCTTCGTAGCGCGACCGGACCATCCACTTCCGCGGGTTTCGGAACCGCTAGTCGGCGTCGGTTCTGTCCGATTCCGTTTTGCCGCTGTCGGCCGTGAACTTCGGCAACGACACGGTGTTGTCCATTCGAACTCGAATGGTCGTGTCCGCCGGCAAGTCCACTTCCTTGCCCTTCCGTTCGACGATATACACCGCCGCGCCGATCATTCCAAAGCCGAAGCCCCGCGCCACGTTGCTGAACATCGCGCCGACCAGAGTTCCTCCGCCGACTCCGATCACTCCGCCGATCACATCGCCTTTTACATCATGCTTGGCCTCGACGACCTGGCCTTCATCGACCTTCACGTCACGCCTTCTCTTTCCGTCCTGATCTTCTCTCGACGGTGACTCCAGGCGCAGGATGCTCATCTTGGCCGGAAAGATCCGGCTGTCCACTTCAAGGTCGCGAAACGACAGGCTCATGGCCGCCTGGCCGCGAAAGATCGAGAAATGGCGGGAGTGAACGACTCCGCCGACGGTGCCGTGCACGCGGGCGCCTTTGGGAAGGACCATCTGGTTGCCGATGTACACGGGCTGGGTGACTTCGGCGATAAAGGGATCGCCGCTTTTGGCGACGGCGGTGCTCAAACCGGTGATCAGGCGCAGGTGCACTTCGGTGCCCTGCAAAAGCTCATGGGACTGCGCGCGAGCTGGGATCGCGGTGGCGAAGAACAATACAACAGCGGCAAACGATACACCTAGAGACACTACGATGCGTTTCATGGGATCCTCCGTCTTTCTTCCTGGCGGGCTCCAAGTAGAGCCCGCATCGTGTCGCGCCGGCCGCTGGTGCGGCCGTGCGCGAGCTATGCCTCGTGACGTGAGGCGGTGCGCTGGCGCTGTGCGCCCGGCGCGGCTCTGCGGGAGCGCGCCGGACCGGATGCGGAGGTAACGTCCGGAGATATCGTACTTCCTCGCGCCGCTGCCGTTCTCCTAAATAATTTTTCGAATGTGTCGCGAAGCGGCAACATTCGCGGCAACGCAGCAGGAAACATTCAATAGCGCCTTTTCCGTCCGCGGAGAACGCGGGATTGTTTGTGGCGGCGCGGAAGGGTATATTGCCGCTTGATCTGGAGCCCCCGACACACGAGGAATCGAGGAGGATTTCCAATGGAAACGAATCCGACGACAAGAATTCTTACGCGACGCGAGATTTTCCGCGGCGCTGCCGTCCTGGCAGGCGGCGCGCTGGCGGCGCGATTCTACCCTGAGGCGCTGCTCCAGGCGGCAAGTCCGGGGTTTCCGCAGGAAAAATCGCCGGCCGAGCAACTCGCCGCGATGCGCGCGCAATTCGGCGCCACGCCCATTCAATCGCAGCCGTTGGCGGAAGGGATCACTCTGCTCTCGGGGCCGGGCGGAAATGTGGTGGTGCTGAACGGCGCGGATGGCAAGCTGATGGCGGACACGTTCGTGCAGCCAGCCTGGCCGCACCTCAAAGACGCGCTGGCCGCGATTGGAAACGCGCCCGTCAAAACGGCAATCGACACGCACTGGCATTTCGACCATTCCGATAACAACGCTTCGCTGCGCGCCGCGGGCGCAACCTTGATCGCGCACGAGAACACCAAGAAGCGCATGTCCGAAACGCACACGCTCGCGGTATTAAATCTGACGTTTCCTCCTTCGCCGGCGGCGGCCCTGCCGCAGCAGACCTTCGCGCAGAACCGAAAGTTGATGGTGAACGGGGAAACGGTGGAACTCGTGCACGTCGCGCCCGCGCACACGGATTCCGACATCTACGTTCACTACCACAAGGCCAACGTCTTGCAGACGGGCGACGTCTTCTTCAACGGCATCTATCCCTACATTGACAGCGGAACCGGCGGGAGCGTCAGCGGAATGATCGCGGGTGCGACGAAACTTCTGGCCGTGGCGGACAACAACACGAAAATCGTTCCCGGCCACGGCGCGCTCGGAACGAAAGCCGACCTCGTGAAATTTCGCGACATGCTTACCACCGTGCGCGGCCGGCTCCAAAAGCTGAAGACCGCGGGCAAGACCGTGGAGGAAGCCGTCGCCGCAAAGCCCCTCGCCGATCTCGATCCGGTCTGGGGCAAGGGATTGTTCAACAGCGACACGTTCATCCAGATCGCCTACCCGGCGCTGTGAGCGGTGCCGTCGCTCGTGACTGCGCGGTTTTCGGCCCCGCACAAGCATGAGTGCCGTCGCTACTTCGCCCTGCGCTAAATCGGCGGGCACGGTTCCTAAAAAGTTTTCAGAACTCTCGCGGTTCTCTTCTTTCGCGCGCGGCGCTGTGCTAGACTCCGTGGACAGCCTCTTCGTCGCGAAGCGGCTGCCGATGCGTGGAACTTCGGGCTCTGTGCGACGAAGTCCCGCGAACCCCGCCAGGCCCGGAAGGGAGCAACGGTACCGGGATCGCTTCGTGTGCCGCAGAGTACCCGAAGTTCCTCTCATCTGAAACGCGCCAGGCTATCTTGCTGGCGCTGATGTTTTAAGAGGGCAAGCAGCTTGCCCTGCGGCTCTCTGCGATCCTCCGTGTTCTCTGGGTTCAGTTTTTGCTTTTCGGACTTTCCTACGGAGCGCACAGAGAAGGCGGAATTCCTAGAACATGAGCTACCAGGTCATCGCGCGAAAGTGGCGCCCGCAAACGTTTGCCGACGTGGTCGGGCAACAGCACGTCACGCGCACGCTGTCCAACGCCATCCAATCCGGGCGCGTCGCGCATGCCTACATTTTTTCCGGAGCGCGCGGCGTGGGCAAAACGACCACGGCGCGCATCCTCGCCAAGGCGCTCAACTGCTCGAAGGGTCCGGCCGCCGAACCCTGCAACGAATGCGATTCCTGCCGCGAGATTGGCCTCGGAAATTCCCTCGACGTGATCGAAATCGACGCGGCCTCCAATCGCGGCATCGACCAAATTCGCGAACTGCGCGAGATGGTGCGTTACGCGCCCGCAGGCGGCCGCTACAAAGTGGTGATCCTCGACGAAGCGCACATGCTCACCGATGAAGCCTCGAACGCGCTGCTGAAGACACTTGAAGAGCCTCCCGACAAAGTCATTTTCGTCATGGCCACGACCGAGCCGGAAAATCTGGCCGACACCATCCGCTCGCGTTCGCAGCATTTTCATTTTCGCGCGCTCTCCTTTGCCGAGATTTCGGATGCGCTGCAGGAAATTTGCGCGAAGGAAGGGCTGACCGCGGAGGCGGGCGCGATCGGAGTGATGGCTCGCGCCGCGGAAGGCAGCTTGCGCGACGGGCTGTCGCTTCTCGAACAAGCGCGCGCGTATTGCGGCGCCAATATTACAGACGCGCAGGTTCGCGAATTGCTCGGAGTGGTCCCCGGAGAAATTCTCGACGAACTGACCCGCGCGATCGAGGAGCGGTCGGCCGAGCGCGTGCTCTCGCTCGTGCACCGCCTGCTCGCGGACGGACAGAACCTCCAGCATTTCTGCCGCGAAGCGATCGGCCATTTTCGCAACCTGCTCGTCGCGCGCGTCTGCGGAGCGGATTCCGAGTTGATTGCCGCGCCCGCGGACGAGCGTCCGCGGCTGAAAAAGGCCGCCGAATTTTTCAGCGAGGAAGACCTCACGCGCTTTTTTCAAATCTTGCTGCATACCGACGACGATCTCCGCAGGAAGCCCGACGCGCGCCTGCACCTCGAAATGGGCCTGCTGCGCATGGTGAACGCGGCGCGCCTGGCGCCTCTGGAAGAAGTTCTGGCGGATCTGGAGGGTGGGACAACGACCAGCTCCTCTTCGCCGGCGCGGCTTTCCAGCGCCTCGGCGCCGTCGCTTCCGTCCCCCGGCACTCGCACGACGGCGTCCGTTCCTCCCGCGCCGAGAGCCAACGCGGCGCTTGCATCCGCGCCAGCATGGCCGCGGGCTTCCGCGGCCGCCGCGCCTGCACGAGCGCAAATCGCGCCGATCGCGCGCCCGGAAAATGCGACTCCCGTCACAGCGCAGCGCGAAGAAGAAATACCCGCGCCCACCCCAATCCGCGAAACTGTGCGCGAAGCGGCGCCTCAACCGGTTGCGGTTCCCGCGACGGCCGGCGACGGAAGCGTGGAATCGCAGCTCGAGTCGATCAAGAGCGCCATCGTCACGCAGGAAAAATTTCTGGGCGAACTCGTGAGCAGCGCCTCGCGCTGGGAGATGAGCGGCGGCGAAGTGCGAATATTTTTTCCAGCCGAAAGCCGCGTGCTCGCCGACTTGTTGCAGGCGCGCGACACCATGGAACGTTTGCGCAAGATCGCGAGCCGCATCCTCGGCCAGACGGTGCGCGTCTGTGTTAAACTGGAGGACGTGCCGGTGGCGGGAAGTTCCTCCAACGGCACTCGCGAATTGCGCGCCAAGTTCGAGCAAGATCCGATCGTGCGCGCGATGCTGGAACGATTCGGCGGTCAGATTTCCGACGTCAAACGCCGGGGCGAGGAGTAGACCATGGAAGTGAAAGCGCTGCAGCAGATTCTCACGCAGTTTCGCCAAATGCAGGAGGGCTTGCAGAAGCAGGTCGAAACCGTGCAGGTGGAAGCGTCCGCAGGCGGCGGCATGGTCACCGTCAAGATGAACGGCCAAAAGCAAATCACCGATATTCGCATCGACCCCGAAGTGTTCGCGGGGAAGGATCAGGAATTGATGCAGGACCTGGTGCGCGCCGCCGTGAACGAAGCCGGCCGCCGCGTGGATGAAGAGCTCACCAACCAGATGAAAAACATTGCCGGCGGAATTCCCGGCATGGCCGGAATGAAAATTCCCGGTTTGTTTTGAACCGCACCCTTTGAGAAAATTTTTGAAGCCGACACTGCGAGTGAATCCGGATTCGTTCGCCCGCCTCACTCCGTCACGGAACAACTCCCATGCCTGATTTCGCCGAGCCCGTCGAGCGGCTGATCGACCAGTTGAAACATCTGCCCGGTATCGGCGCGAAGACCGCGCAGCGCCTGGCGTTTCATATCTTGCGCATCGATCCGGAGAGCGCGCTGGCGCTGGCCGACGCTATTCGCGACGCCAAACTGAACATGCGAATTTGCTCGGTGTGCAACAACATCACCGACGTCGATCCGTGCCTGTACTGCACCGGCACGACGCGCAATCGCAAAACCATCTGCGTCGTCGAAGAACCGCACAACATCATGGCCATCGAAAAGACGCGCCAGTACCAGGGAATGTATCACGTGCTGGGCGGCGCGCTCGCACCCTTGCGCGGCGTCGGACCCGACCAGCTGCACCTAAAAAGCTTGATCGAACGCCTGAAGGGCGGAACGGTCGAAGAAATTATCATCGCGACCAACCCGAACGCGGAAGGCGAGGCCACGGCGATGTACCTCTCCAAACTTCTCAAGCCGCTCGGCGTGCGCGTGACGCGCATTGGCGTGGGGATCCCCGTGGGCGCCGATCTGGAATACGCAGACGAAGTCACCATGATGAAAGCGATGGAAGGGCGCCGGGATCTTTAGTAGGACGGGCTTCAGCCTGTCTGGTTTTGATTTTTGTTAGGCCGGCAGAAATCCAAAGAGGACAGGCTAAAGCCCGTCCTACTGGTGGCCTTCCGCAAGGATCCTGTTCGCCATCGCGTTTGCGGTTTTGAGTTCCTCGTCGGCTTCCGCGCTTCTTCCCATGGCTAGAAGAATTCTGCCGCGCGTCACGTGGGCGATGGGGCGGTTTGGCGCGACTGTAATGGCCGTCTCCGCTTCGGCGAGCGCCTGATCGAATTTGTGTTCACTCAGAAATTGTGTGGCCAGGTTTTCGTGCGCCAGCGCGGAGACTTGCGAGAGATCGACCTTCCCGTCGTACACCAAGATGGAATCGGCGATCAATGCGGACGGAGGCTGTCCCTGAAACGGGAGGTACGGATTGATCCAATCCGCCTTCCAATACGTTCGAGTCACTTCCGTGGCGCTGATGAATACCGGGCCATCGACTTGCGGCGGAATGGCGGGCATGGGCTTTTGAATCAAGTCGTCAAACGCAGTGGGTAGCGCCTTGCAAGGGATTCCGTAGTACGAAACGTCCACGATCAAATCGCCGAAATAAGCAAGCCAGCAATTTTGGATGTGCCGCCGGTCGATGTATTGCTTCAAGGCTATAAGACCCTGCCCCCAATCGACGTTGGAATCCGCCAGAATTTCATGCGTTTTTGCCGGGCCGCCCCACAGCTCATTCGCGTACGGAATGTAGTTGGGAAACGCACGCAGGGACGACGCAGCGTGAAAGACAATTAGAATCGCGACGACCGCAGCGAGCGCGCGGTGCCGCTCGCCCAGATTCCAGGCAGCAAACGAAGCGAGGACAATCAGAAACGGATAGATGGGCAGAAGGTGGCGAACGCCGTAATTGATCCCCGAAGACATGGCCACGACGAGATAGAGTGCGGGGGGAATGACGAGAAAAAGCATTTCCCTCCGGAATTGCTTGCCCCAAAGAGCGGTGCACAACGGCAACAAGCAGCAGAGAAGGAGGAATGCCAGCGTCGACTTCACGATGAAAATGGACGGAAAATAAAACCATTGCGCGGACGGATAATATTTTCCGAAAATTACCGTGGGGATCGTGCCCGCCGATGAAATGTCCGCGATCCCGTACAGATAGGATTCCGGAAGCAGATGCCAGCGAGCCATTTGCAGGACGAGGCCGGAGGAATCGTGCCCCATCTGTTTCACGAATTCCGGAAGCGGCGGATTTACAGTCAAACCGGAAGGGCGCGCGGCGAAACGAAACCCGTACAGCGACCACAAGAATACGAGTGCAATTGCAGCGATGGCCGCCAGTGAGCCCGCATAGCGCAGAACGCGTTTTACAAGGTCCGACGAAGCGGTTCGCGCGTCAGGATCGCTTCCGCGAAAGAGATCGGCAATCGCGATCAGAAGCAGCATCGGAAAGAGGAGAACTCCCGAATGCTTTGCGCCCAGGCAAATGCCGGCGGCGAGGCCAGCGCCGATCAACCGCAGAACGCACGGCTCTTGCAAATAGAAGTAGAAGCTGCCAACGCCCAGAAAAAGCCCGAGCGTCACGGCGACGTCGGTCGTGACGAGCGCGCCGTGCGCCAGAAAATTGGGCTCAAAAACAAACAGCAGGAGGGCCAGCAGCGCGGGGCCGGCGCCCCACATGGAATTGGCCACAAGAAAAAGGGTAAGCGCGAGGCAAATCGTAAGAACGGCCACGGCCATCCTCGCCCTTCGCAATAGCGCGTTCGCATCGTTGCCGTAAAGAAAATCGCGGCCGGTTCTGTACTCCACCATTTTGAAATCGGCGTCGGGGATGGATGGCACCCGCAAGGGGAGCCGCAGAAGAGGAAGCGCGGCAACGAGTTTTACGAGCGGGGGATGCTCGGGATTGGCTCCGAAATCGAAATTTTTCCAGTAGCGGTAGCCGGCGAAAATGTGAACACCTTCGTCAAAGGTCTGGGATTCCTGCCGCGCCGAGAGAGCCAGCTCCGCCACCATGACGGCGAGCAGGAGCGTGACTCCGATCACGAGCCACGTGCGACGCCGTGCATCTGGTTTTCGATCGGTCATTTTTCCGGAAACGATGGAAGATAAAACTTCGTTGCGCGCCATTTTAAACGTATCACGGCCGCAATCTCGCACGTGCAGGCAGGATCGACCGTGTTTCCTGTGTGGAACTCAGCGCGCGCTGCCTGGGCGGAAATTGTCGAATTCAGGCAGGCCATGGCCCCACCCCACAGCCGATCCGGGATGGAGTTGTCAGGCCGGATGTGCAGCGAGCGCGCCGATTTGCCGCGTGGTTTTCTTCCGGCCATCACACCTCGCGCGCGAAAATGATAAAGTAATGGCTCTAAAGGGTCCTTACATTGGAAACCGAACAGCAGAAGCGGCTGCGGGCGTCGCGCCGCGCGGTCATCAAATTGGGCACCGGCATTGTGACGGGCGGCGAAGGCCAATTCAACGCCAGGCACCTCGAACCGGTTGCCCGCACCATCGCCCGCCTGAAGCAGGAGGGCCGGCAGATCGTGCTGGTATCTTCCGGCGCCGTGGGCCTGGGACGTGGGCGCCTCGGACTGCACCGCGACCGCTTGCATGACATGGTGATGCGCCAGGCCTGCGCCGCCGTGGGCCAGAGCCTTCTCATGCACGAATATGAAAAGCTTTTTCAGCCGCACGGAATCAACCTGGCGCAAGTGCTCCTGACCGAAGGAGATTTCGTCGACCGCACGCGGTATTCCAATCTGCGGCAAACGATGGAAGCGCTGCTGAAGCTCGGCGTGCTGCCCGTCATCAACGAAAATGACACGGTCTCGACAGCGGAGCTGGACTACCTGAACATCCGCGCCGGCGAACGCATCTTCAGCGACAACGACCGCCTGGCCGCGCTGGTGATGAGCCATATCGAAGCCGACGCGCTCGTTCTGCTCACCGACGTGGACGGCTTGATGGAACTCGGCCCGTCCGGCTCCATCGAGGCGGGCGCGAAAGTGATTCCGCTCGTCGAGGAGATCACGCCGGAACTCAAGTCGCTCGCGCTCGGCCCGTCCGAAGGAGGGCGCGGCGGCATGCTGACGAAGCTCTCGGCGGCGGAAATCGCGATGCAGTCGGGCGGAGTCGCGGTGATCGCGAACGGCACGAAGGCCGAGACGCTTGGGCAACTGTTTGAAGGCGAGCCCACGGGCACCGTTTTCCTGTCGAAGACGCGGATGGCTGGAAAGCGGCGGTGGATCGCGTACGCCGCGGGGGTCCGAGGGCGCGTCATCGTCAACGCGGGCGCGCGCGAGGCGATCACCGGGGGCAAGGCGAGTTTGCTGTCTTCCGGCGTCACCGGAGTTGAAGGAGAGTTTGAAGCGGCGG
Organism: uncultured Acidobacteriota bacterium; assembly: GCA_963800455.1. GTDB lineage: Bacteria > Acidobacteriota > Terriglobia > Acidiferrales > UBA7541 > Palsa-360. Next base: position 53,284 of record CAWDAY010000001.1, read on the forward strand.
AAGTCGTGAGCATCGTGGATTCGGAGGGGCTGGAATTCGCGCGAGGAATTTCGGACTACTCGCGCGGCGACGCGCAGGGATTGATCGGTCAGGGCAAGGCCGGCAACGGTTCTCGCGCGCCCGAGGACAGCGGACCTACGAACAAACGTGCAACCGTCCTCGTAAAGCGCGATAATATCGTTTTACTGGATCGCAAATGAGCGTCGTGCAAAAACAACTCGAAAGCCCCGACATTCGCGCTCTCATACGGCGCGCGCGCAAGGCCGCGCACGTCCTCGCGACGCTGTCCGGCGAGCGCCGGAACGAAGCGCTCCTCGCCGCGGCGAACGCCATTGAAGCTCGCTCGGAAGAAATTCTGGCGGCGAATGAAAAGGATTGCGCGGCGGCGCAGCAAGCCGTCGAACGGGGCGAGCTGTCCCGCGCGATGTTTGCGCGCTTGCGGACGACCGAGCGAGGCATCGCCGACATGGCCGCGCGCGTGCGCGACGTCGCGCGCCTGCCCGATCCGCTTCACCGGCGCCTTTCCACCACCGAGCTGGACGACGGCCTCGTTCTCCATAAGGAGACGTGTCCTCTGGGCGTGGTGGGCGTGGTGTTCGAGTCGCGCCCGGACGTCGTGCCGCAAATTTCTTCTCTCGCTCTGAAGTCGGGCAACGCGGTTTGCCTCAAGGGCGGCGCGGAAGCCGCCGAGACCAACGCAGCGCTCGTTGCCATCTGGCGGGACGCCCTGACCGCTTTCCCGGACGTTCCCGCCGATTCCGTCGTGCTGATTCATACCCGCGAGGACGTGGCGCAGATTCTGGCGCTGCACGACGAAATCGATTTGATCGTGCCCCGCGGATCGAACGAATTTGTCCGCTACGTCACCGAGAACAGCCGCATTCCCGTGCTCGGGCACGGCGAAGGAATTTGCCACGTTTACGTGCACAGCGACGCGGATCTTGCGAAGGCGATCGACGTCACCTACGACTCCAAAGTTCAGTATCCCGCCGTCTGCAATGCGATGGAAACTTTGCTGGTCAATTCCGAGATCGCGCCCTCCTTCCTGCCGCCCATGATCGCGGAATTCCGCAAAGCGGGCGTGGAGGTGCGCGGGGACCAGAGGACGCGGGAACTCGTAAAAGATCCGGACGTCGTTCCCGCAACGGAAGAGGATTGGAAGAAGGAGTATTCCGACCTCATCGTTTCCGTCAAGGTTGTGGACGGGGTCAACGAGGCGATCGAGCACATCAACCGGTACGGCTCGCGGCATACGGAATCGATTGTCACCGAGAGCCACGACGTCGCGGCTCGTTTCATGGAGTTCGTCGACGCGGCCAATGTTTTTCAGAACGCTTCCACGCGATTTTCAGACGGATTCCGCTACGGCTTGGGCGCGGAAGTCGGCATCAGCACGGGAAAACTGCACGCACGCGGCCCCGTGGGTCTCGAAGGCCTCACGATTTACAAATACAAGCTCTTCGGCAAGGGACAAACCGTAGCTAGCTACAGCAAAGGCCAGCGCACGTTCAAACATCGTATCATCGAGAGCTAGACTTCCCGTTCCTCCTCACAGTTTTCCATTTGTTTCGAATTCGGTGGTGGCGGAAGGTTTCGCTCGCACAAAACCCCACAGGCTGAAGCCTGCGCCACCCATGCGCTACCGCCAGCGAAAAAGCTTCAGCGCCAGCGCGAAGCAAACGACCAGCCAGAACGAGATGATTCCGATTTCCGGGGCCATGCGCGCGAGATTCGCGCCCTGCAGCATGTTCGCCCGCAATGCATCGATCACGGCCGTGAGAGGAAGCGCTTTGATAAACGGTTGCATCAGGTCGGGAAACTTTTGCGAGGAAAAGAAGACGCCGGACGCAATCCACATCGGCATCATCACGACGTTCATCAACCCGGAAGCGGCCTCAATCGTTCTGGCGCGCGAGGCCAGCAATAGCCCCAGCGCGCTGAACGAAAGCGACGCCAGTAGACAGAGAACGAAAAGATCCAGCAACGAACCCCGAACGGGCACGTGAAAAAACAACGCCCCGAAACCGACGAGCGCTCCGACTTCCACCACCAGCAGCAAGATTCGCGACAGAACGAACGACAGCAGATAGTACGGCCGGGGCATGGGACTCGCCACCAGGCGCTTCAGAAGCTTCTTGCGCCGCGCGTCCACGATCGCGAATCCCATCGACCAGATCGCGCTGCCCATCAGGTTCATTCCCAGCAAGCCGGGGATCAGAAAATCGATGTAGCGGGATCCCGGCTCGCGCAGCACCGCATCGTTCGTCGCCACTGGGTCGACTCGCCCCGCCGCGGTCTGCAGCGCGCGATCCGCAAGCAACCGCGCGGCGCGGCCCTCGGGATTCGTATCGTCATACCGGAATTCGACTGCGCCACTCGGTCCCGGCACGACGAGCAACGCCACCTTCCCGGTGCGCAATGCGTCCTGCGCGGCATCCGCATCCAACTGTTGAACGTCGAGCAGTTTCTCTCGCCGCAGGGATTGCGCGAGTTCGGGAGTCACCGCCCCGATTTTCAGCACATCCGCCGGCCGGTTGCGGAAGGCGATTCCCAATCCGGCCGCGAGAAGAAGGGGAAACACAAACACCCAGAACAGCGCCTCCGGCTCCCGTACGAACTCGCGAAACCGGACCAGCGTGAGCTGTACGAGCGCGTGATCGGCGAGCGAATTCGCGCCCGGCGATTTCTTCTCGGCCGCAGCGGCGCGAATCCCGGAAATGGTCTGCTCACTCATCTCGCAAATGCCGCCCCGTCAAAGTCACAAACACGTCCTCGAGCGTCGCTGAGTGGGTCCGAAATTCCGTCAGTGGAACATTTTGCCTCGTCAATTCCGCGAAGAGCGCTGGAACCGATGTGTGCAGTTCGGCGACCTGCAAAAGCACGGCGCCATTTTGCGCGCGGACGTCGCGGACGCCCTCGATGCGGCGCAGCGCGGACACGTCGAGCGCCTTCGCGGCGTTCCCCGCCGTAAACTCAACCATCTGCTCCGCGCAGGTTGAAGCGATCAATTCGCGCGGGGTGCCCTGCGCGATTTTCTTTCCGTGATCGATGATCGCCACGCGATCGCAAAGGCGCTCGGCCTCGTCCATGTAGTGGGTGGTCAGAAGAATCGTCCGGCCGGACTGCTTGAATGCCTCGATCAATTCCCAGAGCTGGCGACGGGCCTGGGGATCGAGCCCGGTGGTGGGTTCATCCAGAAAAAGAAAATCGGGATCGCCGACCAGCGCGCAGGCAAGGGCCAGGCGCTGTTTTTGGCCACCCGAAAGATCGCCCACGCGCGAATTTTCTTTTTCCTGGAGTTGCACGCGCGCGATGACGCTGGAGATTTCCTCTCCCTGCCGAAAAAAACTGCGAAACAGGCGGACGGTCTCGCGGACCGTGAGCTTGTCTGAAAGTTGCGTGTCCTGGAGTTGAATGCCGAGGCGCTGGCGAAGCTGCGCCGCGTCCGCATCCCAGCGCAAGGCCAGGACTTCGACTTCCCCGGAATCAGGTTCCGTCAATCCTTCACAAATTTCGACGGTCGTGGTTTTCCCCGCGCCGTTGGGCCCGAGAAGACCGAAGCACTCGCCCGCTTGCACTTCGAGGTCGAGGCCATCGACGGCCGCAACGTCTTTGTATTCCTTGCGCAACTGGCGGACAGACAGCGCGGCTTTGGATGCGATTTCCGGCATGGCGCCAGTATCGCGTCACCGGACGACACATTCAAGGCTCGATTGGAAGTGGCTCGATCGGACGAATTGCTGTCTTAAGGAACAGACTCCTGGGAGCGCACCATCGGGGCGAAATAACGCCCCCGAAACCAGAGCGCTACATTCACAAGTCCCAGAAGTGCGGGCACCTCGACAAGAGGACCGATGACGCCCACAAACGCTTCCCCTGAAGTGAGGCCAAAAACGGCCACGGCTACGGCGATGGCCAGCTCGAAATTGTTGCTGGCGGCAGTAAAAGAAAGCGTCGCTGTCTTTGCGTAGTCCGCGCCCAGCTTGCGCCCCATCCAGAAACTCACGAGGAACATGAGAACGAAATAGATCAGCAGCGGCAACGCGACGCGAAGCACGTCCAGCGGCAGGCGAACGATGAGGTCGCCCTTGAGGCTGAACATCACCAGAATCGTGAACAAGAGAGCCACCAGCGTCACCGGGCTAATGCGAGGTATAAACCGAGTCCGGTACCACTCCTCTCCCTTGGCGCGCAAGAGCACGACACGCGACAGAATTCCCGCCAGAAACGGGACACCCAGATAAAAAAAGACGCTTTGCGCGATCTGGCCGATTCCAACTTGGACCACGCTGCCCTTCAAGCCGAACCACGTGGGAAGTACAGTGATAAACACCCAAGCATAGACACTGTAGAAGAGCACCTGGAAAACGCTGTTGAATGCGACCAAGCCCGCGGCATAGTCGGTGTCACCGGCGGCCAGTTCGTTCCAAACGATCACCATCGCGATGCAGCGTGCCAGCCCGATCAAAATGAGGCCGCGCATATACGCCGGTTCCCCGCGGAGAAAGGTAATCGCGAGGAAAAACATCAGGGTGGGACCGATGATCCAATTTTGGAGAAGCGAAAGCCCAAGCACGCGGCGATTGCGGAACACCTCACCCAGTTTTTCATAGCGCACTTTGGCCAAAGGCGGGTACATCATGACGATCAGGCCAATGGCAATGGGAATGTTCGTCGTGCCGGTCTGAAAACGCTGCACAAAACTTGCCGTCTGCGGGATGAAATGTCCCAATCCAACACCAACTGCCATTGCGAGAAAAATCCACAGGGTCAGGTAGCGATCCAGGAATGACAGGTGCACGCGCGGCAATGGGGCGCAGACCTGACCTTGCGTGCTGAGTGTTGCCGTCATGCGCACCTCCGCGAACGCCGAGTGCTTTTCATTGATGGCCGATCCGGTCGATTTCCTTCTTGATGGCAAGCTGGCCGAGTGTGGAAAGCGGCAGGCAAAGGAATAGCGTGATCCTGCGATCGAGAATCATGAAGGCTTCTCGAAAGGCGCGCTCGATCTGTTCGGGCGCGCCTTGCACGGCTGCCGGATCGGGCACTCCCCAATGCGCGGTCATCGGCTGACCCGGCCATACAGGGCAAACTTCGTTCGCGGCGTTGTCGCACACCGTGAAAACGAAATCCATTTGCGGCGCGCCGGGTTTCGCGAATTCATCCCAGCTCTTGCTGCGAAAATTTTCGACAGGCAGGCGCATCCGCTCGATTTGCCGCAGCGCTTCGGGCCGCACGTGCCCCGCCGGGTGGCTTCCCGCGCTATAGGCGACGAAATTGGGCCGCCCCTTCGCGTTGAGAATCGCTTCGGCCATGATCGAGCGCGCGGAGTTTCCCGTGCACAGGAACAGAACGTTATAGGGTTTGCTCATCGACGTTCCTTTCGCTGGATTGGTACGCCGCCCTCAGCGGCTAGCCGGCGCGCAGCAATCGGGAGCGCAGCATGATTTTTCCGCCATTGGCTTTTCGGGCAGGTTGTCCTTCAGAACGGCGAAAACCTCCCACTCGTTTCCGTCGGGATCGCGAACCCAGGCCTTGTCCTGGAGCGCGTAACAGCATTCCGTCTTCATTTCGTCGCGCGGGACCAGGCCTCGGTCCTGCCAGTTCTGCCGCACGGCCAGAACGTCGGCCGTCGTTTCCACCTGAATTCCCAGGTGGGACAAACCGCTCTGGTCGGCGACCGCGCCTTCATTCAACGTAAAATTGAGCGGCGGGTTGGCAACGTCGAACTTCGCGTATCCGGTTCGCACTTTGCAGGGCTCCATCCCGAAGAGCTTCCGGTAAAAGCCAATGCTGGCCGCGACATCTTTTACGTGGATAGCAACGTGAGCCTTTAGCGCCGTCACAGATTCTTGTGGCATAAATCCTCCTGCAAGCAGAAATATATACGCTATTGCGTATGTGTACAGACTAAGCCCGCTTGAATATATCTGTCAAGCCATATATAATTGCTCGCATGCGCGGCACCGCCAAACCGTTTCCCCTCGATACCCTCTTTCGCGCCCTCGCCGATCGCACACGCCTGCGTCTCTTGAACTTGATTGCCGACAAAGAGATTTGCGTTTGCTATTTCGTCGACATCCTGCGCCTCAGCCAGCCGAAAATTTCCCGGCATTTGGCGTATTTGCGGCGCGCGGGGATCGTCGCCGCCCGGCGACAGGGGCGGTGGATGCACTATCGCCTCGTCGCGCCCCCGGATCCGGTCGCGACGGCAATCTTGCGGGAAACTCTCGCTCACTTGCGGCAAATGCCCGACTTGCAGGCGGACGTGGCCAAACTCGAGAACCAATGCTGTCGCCCGGATTCTTCCGAGCACGCGAGGCAGGCGCCACATCCTTTGATCCTGCCGATGCCGGTCCAGGAGCAGCGGATCGAAGAGAAGATTTGAATTCGACTCCTCTAGCCATTCGGCGAATTTCGTAGTACATTTCCCTTCGGTCGGCGCCCAGCCTGTCCATTCCCCCAGATTGTGAAGAATCGTGGTCGCGTCAGCGTCGTTTTGGTATACGCCTATGCCCATCAGGGCTTGGATATGCCAATTCGCGGGTGGAACGCCGCATTTCAACCCGCTCGGGCGTAACCTTTACGAAATAGGCGATTCCTCAGCCTCGACGCCTGCGCTCCACGATGCTACGCTTTTAAATTGACCGTGGGGAGTTTGCGTGGCGGAATCGAATATCCGGCCCGAACAGGAAGCCCAGAAGCGGCGAAGCACGCGAATTGTGCAAGCCGTTCCTCTCACCGTGACGGGTGTGGACGCGCTCGGCCGCCCGTTTCAAGAACGCACTTCCAGCCTCATCATTAATTGCCACGGCGCCCGCTACCAATCCAAGCACTACGTCCTGAAGAACATGTGGGTCACGCTCGAAGTGCCCCACAATGAGCCCGGCCGCGAGCCGCGATCGGTTCGCGCGCGCGTGACCTGGATTCAGCGCCCGCGCACGGTTCGCGAGCTATTCCAGATTGGTGTGGAGCTCGAAATTTCCGGAAATGTGTGGGGAATTGCCTTCCCCCCGGCGGATTGGTTCGCCTTCCCCGAATCCGGAACGTCGCCCACACTGGAGATTCCGGCGCCGGGCCCCTTGCCCGCTCACGAAGAAGATTGGTCGACCGTTGGAATTCCCGCGACGCCGGTGCCAACGCCCGTTCCAGCCCCGGAGCCGGTGCAGGACAACGTGCGTGTGCTTCCTCTGCCCACCGGGGATGAGCCGTCTCTGCAACTCGCCCGGCAGGTCGCGCGCCTCGTCGCCGAGGCAAAACAGCAGCTCCAGATCACGGCTCGCGAAACCGCCAGCCAGGCGGTCGCGGCGGAAACACGGCCCGTGATTGCGTCTCTGCAAAACCAGATGCAAGACGCCGCGGAGAAATCCGTGGCGGCCGCGATGGCGTCGCAAGTCGAAAAAGTTCATCAGGAAACCCGGCAGCGAATCGAGAGCGAACGCGACACGGGCATGGCCGCGATGCTCAAGCAATTGTCAGACGAGCTGGACGCGAGACTCAGCCAAGCCCGGCAGCAGATCGATACCCATCTGGCCGACGTCGAGCGCGCGCGGCGCGCGGACTTCGAGCAGCAGATTCAGAGCCAGATCCAGGCGGCCATCCAGAAGATGGAAAGCCTGGGCGGGGCCATGGGAAAGAACCAGGACGAAGTCCGCGCGGTCATGGACCAGCTGCGGGCCTCGTCGGCGCAGGCCGCGGCGGATGAAATCCGCATGTGGAAAGAACAGATGGACCTGCGCACTGCGGACGCCCAGGCGCGCCTCGCGCAAATGGACGAGGCTGCGAAACGGTTGAGCGAGCAGATCGCCGCGGCGACCGCGATCGGCGAAGTGGGATGGCGCGGCGTGCTCGACGCCGACCTCTCGGCAGCCGGCACGCGCTGGCAGGAAAAAATGGAAGCGTCGATCGAGGAAGCTTCCCGGCGCGCGGCCGAGCGGATCGCGGCCAACACCGAAGCGTCCGCGAGACAGGTCGAACAGCAGCTTCAGCAGCGCATCAATATGCTGGGCAACGCGCACTCGCAAGTGACCGCCGAGGCGGAAAGCGCGCTCGGAACGCTGCGCGCGGCGATCAACAAGGAAGCCGCCAAAGGCGAAGCCGTGATCGCGCGGTTTCAGCAGTCCGTCGCCGAGCTGGAATCGCGGCGCGGCGAATTCTCGGCGCTGCTGGAATCGGCATCGCAAGAGTGGACCCAGCGCGGCGAAGCCCTGCTCGAAGCGCAGAGCAACGAACTGAACCGCCGGGCAGAATCGGCCGTGGAGGGAATGGCCGAGCGGATCCAGCCGACGCTGGAGGCCGCGGGCCGGGAATCGATTGAGAAGCTGGCCGCCGAACTTGAGGATCGGCTCGCCCCGCAGATCGCGGGCGCCACGGAGCTTCTGGGCAGGCTCGGGATCGACCATAACAAAGTCGAGAACGCCCTCACGGAATATCAACACAAGGTTTGGCAGGTTTCCGATCGCGGGGTGCAGGATACGGCGGCTCGCGCGAAGGAACTTCTGGCGCAGATCGAGAAGGATTTCGGCGAATCCGCGCGGATCGCTTCCGGACGATGGATTTCCGAGCTCGAAACCAAGGCCACGGAAACTTCGCACAGCACATTTGAATCGCTCTTCAAGTCGGCCGAATGGTACGAGAAAAAGATTCAGACCCAGATGCAAACGACGCTCGAGAAGGGCCTCGACCAGGCAGCCTCTCGCTTGCGCGAAAAGGCGGCCGAGATGTCCGGCCTTTTCGCGAGCGAACTGGATCACTACAGCCGGAGCTACGTCGACCACGCGCAAGAGCAGATGCAGGAAAACGGACGCGAGGTCGCCGAGCGCGCCACACGGCAGATTGAAGAGGCGGGCGACGCAGCCGGCGGCAAATTCACCGAACGCGCCGCGCAGCTCGGACGCGAACAATTCGACGTCTACGCCGCGAAAACGAAAGCGGCGTTCGAGCAGAACACCGCGCACATGGAAGCGCAGAGCACTCAGGTCCGGGCCAAGCTGGAAAGCGACGCACGCGCCTTTGCCGCCGACTTCCAGCGGGCGCTCTCGCAGCACGCGCAGCAAACCCTGGCGCTGGGCAAACAAGAACTCGGACTCCAGATCGATCAGGCCAAGGATGCGCTGCTCATCGAATCCCAGGCCCTGGAACGCCAATTCCAGTCGTCGCTGAATTCGCTGGGAGCGTCGGCCATGGATGACCACAAGCAGCGCCTGGAAAACGCGTCGAATTCCTGGCTGCTGACCACTGTTTCCAAGCTCAACCAGCAGTCGGAAGCCCTGATCAATGACCTCGCCAGCACCACCGAGACAAAGCTGAAAGCCGTTTGCGGCACCGTGTTCGCCGACGTTGGCGAAACACTTCGCCAGCGCCTGGCGGGACTCGCCGCGCCCTTCACCGCTCCCGCAGCGCCGGCGCCGCCCGCTCCGCCCAGCACCGGCACGTCGCTTCCGGACAAGAAGTAACATCCCGTTCGGCCCAACGGCGAGTTCCTCGGAACCATTTGCTCGAAGAATCCCGTAAAGTTTTTGTTTGGCTGCGCTTGAATCGGTCAGCCTTCCCGAATTATCTTCAATTACATGGACCTGCGGTCGCTGCCAAAGATCGAACTGCACCTTCACCTGGACTGCTCGCTGAGCTACCGGGCTGTATCGGCTTTGGCGCCATCCGTCACTCGCGACGAATACCAGCGCGACTACATCGCGCCCGCGCGCTGCGCCAACCTTGCGGACTTCCTTTCCCACGCCCCCAAGGGTTTTCAACTCATGCAGAGCGAAGACGCGCTCCGCTTGGTCACCGAGGACGTGTTTCAGCAACTCGTGGACGACGGCGTGATCTACGCCGAAATCCGGTTCGCGCCGCTTCTGCACACGGAGCGCGGTCTGACGCTCGAACGCGTCGTGGAGACGGTCGAGCGCGCGGTGGATCGCTCGATCGGAGAAACCGAAATGCAGGCGGGCGTAATTCTTTGCACGCTGCGGCACTTCACGGCGGAGCAGAGCCTGCGGACCGCGCAGCTCGTGGAACAATTTCGCGGCAGCCGGGTCGTGGCTCTCGATCTCGCGGGAGATGAAGCGGGATTCCCTTTGGACGCTCACGTGGGCGCCTACCGCTTTGCGCGCGAGCAGGGCATATTTCGCACGGCGCACGCCGGCGAAGGCCTGGGACCGGAGAGCGTCTGGGAAACGCTGCGCCTGCTCGACCCGCAGCGCATCGGCCACGGAACGCGCAGCATCGAGGATCCGAAGCTGGTGGAACATCTCCGCGAGAAGCAAATTCACCTGGAACTTTGCCCGTCGGCCAACGTCCAGATCATTCCTTCCATCGGAAGCATGGAAGAACATCCCATCGATCGTCTCTATCGTGCGGGCGTCTCCCTCAACGTCAATTCCGACAGCAGAATGCTGACGCCAACAACGCTGACCTCAGAGTACAAAAGCCTTCAACGCGTGTTCAACTGGACCGAACAAGATTTGCTGCGCACAAATCTCATGGGTCTAGATGCTGCATTCGTGGGCGATGAGATAAAACATCGGCTCAGGAGGCGGATTCTTGAAGCGTACAGAAGGGCAGATCCCTGCGGGTGATGGGTTCCAAGATCCTTATGCCTTGCTACAGCACAGGGTAGTCATGGAGTGTGCCATGAATAATTGCGTTCGGATTGCTACTGGTTCTTTCCAACATGTCTTCGACTTCTTCGCAAAATGAAGCGTTTTCCGGTAAAGGATTGGCCCGGTCAACATCTATCAGCTTCCATCCATAGCTCTCTAACATCCGGATGCACTTATCACGGAATTCTTCGGCGTTACTCGCCCAGGTCGTGATTACCGTGAATGCGGGCTTGAACACAGTGGGTGTGTTCTCGTTCGCCCAGTAAATTTCGACCGTGCCAATCCAAATTTCAGGCTGCGTCACTTGCCCTCGCTTCGTCAGGATATTACAGCTCGTGGAGCGCTGGAAGGCCCGATTTGCGGTGTAATCGGGGACTGACCCACTTTCCAGCGCCCGCGCATTTTCGGTCCTTTAGGCCGTTGCCGTATAATACGCGGATGCCGAACCGAGCTTACGCGAGCGTCTGGGTGCGCGACTTCAGCGAGGAGAACATGCTCCAGCACGTCGAGCGGTTCCTTTCCACGGTGCCGCTCGCTTCCGTACCGCCGGGATTCACAGGACTGACGATTCGGGCCGTGGACTCGACCGAAACGCCACTCGAGGAACACGATTTGCGCGGCTATATGACGGCGCCCGCGGAGATCGTGAATCTTGTCAGGGAACATCACGCCGCCGATGTGTGCTACGAAATTGCGGCGCGGTGGGACCTGTGGATTCGCGACAAGGAATCCGCGAGCTGGAAGCTGCAGCCGGAGCGCCTGGACATTTTTTGCTACGGCCCCGACTACGATGGGGGCGTGTCCGCCGAATCGGGCCACTTTATGGTTGATCTTGGCTTCGAGCATCTATTCACGGGCCACGCCGGGCTTCTCGCCGGGGAGAACGCGCGCGTCGCGGAGCCGCAGCATCCCGAAGAAGCGCGTTTCCTGATGTGGATGTCACAGCCGCAAAATTTGCGCGAATATCAGGAGAAAACGCGAGAGAATATCCAGAAACTGATGCGCTGGATGCGCGCCGTGGAGGAGACTCTGCCCGTGGAGCGATTCCGCCTGTGGTCCGAGGGAGAGGAAAATTTTGAAGCGCGGCTCGATGAAATTCTGGCTGTGCACTAGCCTGGCGGTCGCCGCCGTAAGCTCCGCCGCAACGTCAGGCGCGCGGGTTACTCCTCGAAATTTTCCAGGAGGGTCCGCGCAGGCTGCCGTTGCGCGGCACGCCAACGAAACTCAGCTCGCGGGATTGCGCCCCGGCCGCGATACGTTCGCGGCAGCGGAGAAGCGCTTCAAGGCAAAAAATCTATCCGAGGAGCCGAATTCGGGTTCCAAGGAATGGCGGGACAACTGCTCGGGCCGCTCGATTCGGCTGGAAGTCGATGCCAAGTCCGTGATTCAAAGCGTCACCATCTCGACGCTTGGCATGCAGGAAGGAAAGTGCAGCGACCGGCGCCCGGATTTCCTCGATCCTAGATTCTGGTTGACGGGGCTGGGACTTCGAATGGGCGATTCCCAGGACCGCGTCGCAGGTTTATACGGTGAACCGAATTCCAGCGGCCCGGCATCTAAAAACGGGCAGGACCTCGATCTCATGTATTATCAATTCGATTGGGCCGGGTCCGACGTGCCGCAGGTGATGGAAGTGCTGTGCGCCCGGGATAGCGGGCGGGTCGTCGAAATCACGCTGGCTTTTCCCAGCCTTTAGGCGGCCGTTGCATGGCGGCGAGGCTCTTGGTTCGCCAGACAAAGCAAGATTTCTCGCTGCTCGGAGTGACGGAGAACGGAAAAATGGGGGGGAGGGGGCGCGCTGACGAACCGATGAAGATTCCAAAACTGCGCACAGCTTTGGGTACGGCATCCTGCATCGCGGCGCTGTTACTGGCGGGCTGCCAAACTGCGCAGCCGCCGGCGCCCGATCCAGCGGCCATCGAAGCCGCCGCGAAAGCGGAAGAAGCGCGGTCAGTGGCGGAATCGTCCCTGGGCAAGCAGGCGGAAGTCCTGGCGCAAGGCGATCTGGCCCTCAACGGGCGGCAGCAGGTTCTGGTGATCAATCGCCTCGCGGCGGGAGCGCCTGAGAGCAAGGGAGACGCGAAGTCTGCGCCGATTTTCGTGAGGCGCGCGGCCGTCCTCGAAAAAAATGACGGAAAGTGGTCGGAGATCCTGCTCTGCGACGAGCACTTGAAAAATCCGAACGGCTATCTCGGGGGCTCTCCCAGAGCGCGCGTGTCCGGCTGGCGGCTGGAGTACGGTCAGGATGCCGCCAAAGGGTTGGAGATGAAATTCACGCCGATGGAAAAGTTTGACTCGGGCGACGTGAACGTGAACCAGCCCACCGGCCAAACCGTTGCGGTTTTCGACGTGCGGTGGAATAACAGTGCGAAACGCTACCAGTCGTTCGACCCGTCTCATGAAAGGTATCTGACCGAGATTCCGATGTTGGAGACTCCAGAGTCCGTTCTGAAATGAGCGCCGCGGCCCAAACCCTTTCCGGATCGGCACCAAAGACGCCGCACCGGCGCGTCTCCGGATGGGCCCAGCTCGCGCGCCTGTTGCCGTATGTGACGCGTCACAAGACGGAAGTCGCGATCGGTTTCATTACGCAGGCCGGCATGGGGATTACCGGCACGCTCCTGCCGTTAATCCTCGGCGCGATCACGGACTGCATCAAGGGCGCCGAGACGCCGCTGGCGCAACTCGGACGGTTGACGCAGTTCACACTGGGTCCGCTGCTTCCCTACTACCACCCCAAAGATCCGCATACGCTGGCGGTCTTTTGCTCGGCGCTGGTGATTGTGTGCGCGATTCAAGGGGTTTTTTCCTACGCCACGCGGCAAATCCTGATCGGGCTTTCGCGCGATATCGAATTCGACCTGCGCAACGATCTGCTCACCAAGCTGGTGCAAATGGAACCGGAATTTTACGTGCGCAACCGCACCGGCGAACTGATGTCGCGCTGCACGAACGACTTGAACTCGGTGCGCATGGTGCTCGGCCCGGGCATCATGTACAGCGCGAACACGATCGCCACGATGGTGCTGGCCGTGGTGCTGATGATCTGGATTTCGGCGACCCTCAGCGTCTATGTGCTGCTGCCCGTCCCCGTCGTCGCCGTCACCGTGTGGCTTTTTGGACGGCAGATTCACGCGCTGTACGGAAAAATTCAGGCCTCGCTCGCCGTGCTTTCCGCCAAGGCGCAGGAAAATCTGGCCGGCGTGCGCGTCGTGCGCGCCTACGGGCAGGAAGAAGCCGAGATCCGCGGATTCGACGCGCCGAACCGGGAGTACATCGACCGCAACCTGCGGCTGATTTATTTCTGGAGCCTCTTCATGCCGCTGCTCCAGATGCTCTTCGGGCTCACCTTCATTCTGGTGTTGTGGCAGGGCGGACGGCAGGTCATCCTAAACCGGATCACGCTCGGCGAATTGGTGGCCTTCTACACGTTCATGACGCGCCTGATCTTCCCCATGATTGCGCTGGGATTCGTGACCAATATCTTTCAGCGTGGCGGCGCATCGATGGGCCGGTTGAACTACATTCTGGATTCGGAACCGAAGATCAGCGATTCGGCCGTCCGCGACACAGCGGGAGAAATTCGCGGCGAAATCGAGTTCCGCAACCTGACCTTTACGTATCCGACCGTGCGAAGCGATACGGACGGAACAAAATCCAATGGTTCGGCGAGCGCGAACAGGCCCGTGCTGCAGGACATCACCCTGCGCGTTCCGGCGGGCTCGATCCTCGCGATCGTTGGGCCGACCGGAAGCGGAAAGTCCACGCTGGCATCGCTGATCGCGCGATTGTGGGAGGCGCCCCCGGAGACTCTGTTCGTCGATGGCCGCCCGATCAACGAATGGCCGCTCGAAACGCTGCGGCGGGCCGTGGGATACGTGCCGCAGGATACGTTCCTGTTCAGCGAGACGCTGCGGGAAAACCTCGCGTTCGGAGTAGATTCCGCAACGGACGAAGAAATTCACGAAGCTGCCGACGTCGCCAGCATTGCCGCGGAAATCCGGGAGTTTCCCGGGCAATTCAATACGATGGTTGGCGAACGCGGAATTACCCTGTCGGGGGGCCAGAAACAGCGTGCCGCCATCGCGCGCGCCGTGATCCGCGATCCCAGAATCCTGATTTTGGACGATTCCTTGTCGAGCGTCGATACCGGGACGGAAGAGCGCATCCTGAAGCGCCTGGACGCGATTCTGCGCCAGAGGACGACCATCCTGATCTCGCACCGCGTCTCGACGGTGCAGCACGCCGACCAGATCGCGGTCCTGCGGGAAGGACGCATCGTCGAACGAGGCACGCACGAGGAACTTTTGGCTCGCGGCGGATATTACGCCGATTTGTACAACAAACAATTGCTCGAGGAAGAGTTGGCGCGCGAATGAGCGACTTCCGAGAAGAGGAAGCTCTAGGGAAGGCTTACGACTCGCAACTGTTGCGGCGGCTGATCACGTATCTCCAGCCGTATAGGTGGAGTGTAATCTTCGCGGTCATCCTGACTTTGCTGGTCGGTCCTCTTACGGTGGTCGGCCCGTACCTGTTCGGATTCGCCGTCGACAAATACATTGTCCCCGGCCTGGACCAGTCGCTTCCTTGGGCCGCCGCGCTGCGTGGCGTCAGCCTCATGTCGCTCCTGTCGCTTGCGGCGCTCCTGCTGAGCTTCGCCGTGCAATATTTGCAGGTCCGGATCATGCAGAACGTCGGGCAACAGACGCTCTACGATCTGAGAAAAGAAATCTTCGAACGCCTGCAGCGCCTCCCGATGAGCTTCTTCGACCGCAGCCCGGTCGGGCGCCTGGTAACGCGCGTGACCACGGACGTCGACGCGCTCAACGATTTGTTCGCCGCCGGAATCGCGGCCATGGCCAACGACGCGATCATGCTACTAAGCATCGGCGCGGTGATGATGGCGAAAAACTGGCGCCTCGCCCTGGCGACCTTCGCGGTCCTGCCGCTCATCATGATCGCCACCTGGATTTTCCGCGACCGCGTGCGAGACGCCAACCGGCGGATTCGTACCGCGATTGCGCGGATCAATTCGTTTCTGCAGGAACACATCAGCGGCATGAGCGTCGTGCAGATCTTCAACCGCGAGAGAAAAGCGCGCGAACAATTCGCGGAACTCAATCGCATCCACATGGAGGCGTACAAGGACGCGATCACCGCATTCGCCGTTTTCTTTCCGGCGGTCGAGCTTTTTAGCACCACGGCCATCTCCGTCGTGTTCTGGTATGGCGGACTGCTCTCGTTCGGCGGCGCGGTGACCGTCGGAACTCTGATCACCTTCATGCAGTACGCGCAGATGTTCTTCCGCCCGATTCAGGACCTCAGCGAAAAATTCAACATCCTGCAATCCGCGATGGCCGCCTGCGAGCGCATTTTCAAGTTGCTGGACGAGCCGCTGCCCGCGCCGCCCGCGGAAGCTCCGCTGGCGCTCTCCGCTCCGCGTGGCGACATCGAATTCCGCAACGTGTGGTTCGCCTATCACGGCGGCGCGAACCCCAAGGAAGACGACTGGGTTTTGCGCGACGTTTCCTTCCACATCGCTCCCGGACAGACGCTCGCCATCGTCGGCCACACCGGCGCGGGCAAAACCACGCTCATCCAGCTCCTGCTGCAGTTCTACGAAATTCAGCGCGGCCAGATTCTGCTCGACGGTGTGGACATCCGCCGCTACGACGTGCACCAACTGCGCAGGCAATTCGGCATTGTGCTGCAGGATCCGTTCCTCTTCACCGGAACCTTGGAATCGAACGTTCGTCTCGGGGATGAAGACATCAGCCGCGCGCGCGTCGAATCCGCTCTGCGCGAAGTGGGGCTCGGCTCCCTGCTGGACTCCCTGCCGCAGGGCGTCGAAACGAACGTCAGCGAACGCGGCGCGACCTTTTCCGTGGGGCAGCGCCAACTGATCAGCTTCGCGCGGGCGCTCGCGCACAATCCCCGGTTCCTGATTCTGGACGAAGCGACTTCGAGCGTGGACACCAAGACGGAGATCCTGATCCGCGAGGCGCTCGACCGTTTGCTCGAAGGCCGCACCGCGCTGGTCATCGCGCACCGGCTCAGCACCATCCAGCACGCTGACCGCATCCTTGTGTTCCACAAAGGCAAATTGCGCGAGCAAGGCTCGCACCAGCAATTGCTCGCCGAGCGCGGGATCTACTATCGCCTGTACCAGCTCCAGTACAAAGATCAGGAGCTGCGAGCGCATTTCGAGACAGCGGAGAGCGAAGCAGGGACTTCCGTGCCGGGGAACGATTAGCCGAACGCCATTGTAGCGCCCGCCTTCAGGCGGGCAATTTGTACCTAAGCGCACTGCCTGACTCAAGGCGGGCGCTACACGATGCCTCCCAACCAAATCCTCATCTCCGCCGGCGAAGCGTCCGGCGACATGTACGCCGCGCGGCTCGCGGCGGCATTGCGCGCGCGCGCCGACGTGCAGCTTTTCGGCATGGGTGGGCCCCGGATGCGCGACGCGGGAGTGGATCTCGTAGCGGACAGCTCCGAAGTCTCCGTCGTCGGAATCGTCGAAATCGCGAAGAAGTATCCCGCGCTGAAGCGCGTGTGGAAACGCATTCTGGGCGCGGCGGAACAACGCAAACCACGGCTTGCGATCCTCACCGATTTTCCCGGCTTTCATTTGCGCTTGGCGCGAGCGCTGAAAAGCCAGGGCGTGCCGAGCGTCTATTTCGTGTGCCCGCAGTTCTGGGCCTGGAGGCCCTGGCGGGCAAACCTGGTCCGGCGGCGATTCGTTCGCGGCTTTTGCATCTTCCCGTTCGAACAGGACTGGTACCGCTCGCGTGGAGTGAAGGCCGATTTCATTGGGCACCCGCTCGTGGGGAATGTTGCCGCGAAGCGGACGCGCGCGGAATTTGCCGCCGCTTGCGGTCTCGACGCGACGAAGCCGATCGTTTCACTCCTGCCGGGCAGCCGCTCTGGAGAAATCGCGCACCACATGCCCACGCTGGTGAAAGCATGCCGGCTGGTGCAACAGAGTCACAAGGTGCAATTCGTATTGGCGCTGGCGCCCGGCGTGAAACAATCCAAGGTCGCGCCATATTTGGCGCCCGAAGTTCCCATGGTCGTGTTGGAAGACGCGACCTACGACGCCCTCGGCGCAGCGGACGTCTCGATCGTGTCGAGCGGCACGGCTACCGTGGAGGCCGCTTTGCTGGACGCACCCATGATCGTCGTCTACCGCCTCTCTCCGGTCACGGCTTCAATCGCCCGGCTGCTGGTGCGTACCCCCATGTTCGCCATGGTCAATCTGATCGCCGGGAAAAAAGTGGTGCCGGAGCTGGTGCAAAAGGACTTCACTCCCGAGCGGCTGGCGAACGAGGCAATTCGCCTGCTCGATTCGCCGGAAGCGCGAGCCGAGATGCGGCGCGGCCTAGTCGACATTCGCGAAAAACTCGGCCCGCCCGGGGCCGTGGAGCGCGCCGCGGACCTGATTGCGGCCATGTTGAACCAGACCAAAGGGAACCAGGGATAAGGCAAACCTGCGCGACGCAGGGCTGGCAACTCATCGGGCCGAGTTGGTATCCTATTGCATTGAGTAGCTTCTCCGCCGGAAAGAAAGGCTCCTGAACCTCATGTCGAAATTTCGACTGCTCATGATCCCGGCAGTCCTCTTGTTTCTCGCCGCTTCCGCCCGTGCTCAGTCGCCGGGAGCGCCCCAGGGACCCACTCGCCCGGTCGCCCCGGTCCAGACCGCTCGCGCTGCCGCCTTCCACGCAACTTACTACGAAGTTCGCGCTTCGCTCGACACGGTCGGCCAGGTGATGAACGCGCAGGCCAAGGTGGACTTCGCGGCGGAAGAACCCGCCCGGGTCGTGGACGTTGAGCTGAATCAGAATTTGCGCGTCAATTCCGTTCGGGATGTTTCCGGCAAGCCCGTCACCTACGAGCGCGATGACAGCCCCAGCCTGAAACTGCACGTCACCCTCGCAGAGACGGTGCCGGCTGGAGCCAAGGTCACTCTCTTTTTCGATTATGGCGGCCCGCTGACCAGCCGCATGAACGATCCCAATCAACCCATGCGAATGGCCTATATCGGCAAAGACGGCGGCTACTTGCTTCTTCCCGCGCGCTGGTTTCCGCTGACCGATTTTCCCGCGAATCGCTATACCGGAGTGTTCCAGATCGAAGTGCCGGGAAACATGACGGTGGTAGGCACCGGAACTCCCGCGGGCGCTCCCTTATCTGTCACGCCCAAAGTCGTCGCTACGCCGCCTCCCGCCGTTCTAGGAAACTCGAGGCCTCGCTCCTCGGCCGCGTCGGGCGCGCCAGTCGCACCGGTAACGCCCTTGACCGCTCCGGCGCCTCCCTCGCTGGAAAATGAGCGGATGTTGTACACCTATCGAGTGGACAAGCCCGAAGCCGCGGGTAGCTTCGTCGTGGGCCAACTGCAATTGAGCCCGCAGCAGGCGCAGGGCGCGACCTATTCCATCTACACGCCGCCGGCGTTGGCCGGCACAGCCCCTGCGTATGCGGACTCGCTCGCGCACGCCATCGATTTCTTCAACGACGCGTTCGGCCCTCTGCCCGTCCCCGGCTTGACGGTCGCGCAGCTCCCGGACGGGACCGTCGACGGATTCGCCGCTCCCGGATTGCTGCTCGTCAGCGCGCGGCAATGGTCGGCCAAGCCGAACGACCGGCTGCTGGCGGATCTGGTTGCGCACCAGTGGTGGGGCGAACAGGTGGCGGCGGCAACCTCGTCCGACGTTTGGCTTACGGACGGATTGTCCCGCTACGCCGAGGCGCTATACGTCGAGCAGAATTCGGGCAAGGATGCGCTGAACAAGGCGCTGGAGGATTTTGCGGTGGGCGCGCTCATGTTCGACGAGTCCGCTCCGATCGCCGATGCCCAGCAGCTCGAGCCCGGCTCCGAAGAATATCAATCGGTGGTGGTAAACAAGGGCGCGATGGTGTTTCACATGCTCCGCGCGATCATCGGCGACTCCAATTTCAGCGCCCTGCTCAAGGATTACTATTCCCATTACGCGGGAAAGTCAGCGCGCGTCGAGGATTTCGAGCGGCTGGCCGAGGCTCACCAGGCGCAGCAGTCTGCCTCGACGGATTTCAAGTTGAGCAACGCGCCGGTCGCGGCCCCGGAGCCGGTCAGCTTGCGCCCGTTCTTCACGCAGTGGCTGCGTTCGACGGGCGTCCCGGAATTCACCCTGGAATACGTGGTTTACCGAACGAAGAAGGGATTTCGGATCGTCGGCAAGGCCAAGCAAAACCTGGATGTCTTCCACATGGACGTCGAGATTGAAGTCCAGACCGAGGGAAATCCCGAATTCAAAACCATCAATATCGCCGGGAAAGAATCTCCCTTCACCGTGGAGACGTTCGGGCGGCCGAAGCCCAACGGGATCATCCTCGATCCGCACGACTACATTTTGAAATCGAACCAGCGGCTGCGCGTGCGCGGCATCATCGCGCGCGGTGAATCGCTCGCCGAGCAGGGCCGCTACTACGACGCCATCCAGCAGTACCAGAAGGCTCTCGAACAGGACCGCCAGAATGCGCTTGCCGAGTTCCGCATGGGAGAAGCTTTCTTCTATCAGCGGAACTATGCAGCCTCGGCGCAATCCTTCCGTGTCGCGGTCGACGGAGCCACCGACTTGACGACGAAATGGACCGAGGTCTGGTCTCACATTTATCTCGGCCGCATTTACGACATCCAGGGCGACCGGACGCGCGCCGTCAACGAATACAGCAAGGCCCGGCAGACGGCGGACGACACCGGCGGCGCGCAAGCGGAAGCGGAAAAATCCTTGAAGAAACCCTACGCGGAAATCGGATCCTGATCGCGGAACCCGCCAAAATCGGTCATTCCGAGCGGAGCGAGGAATCTCTCTGCGGCCTTGCCAATCAGAGCAAGAATTCGTCGCAGCGCTCGGAATGACCGATCCAAGTAGTCGTCCCGAATTCCCCTTCAATCGCGGGCTCGTGAAAGGTTGCAGGCAAACTCAATACCCCGACAATCCCGTGAGCCGCGGCGCTTCAATTCCCTTGTGTTGGATCAGCACCTGGAATTTTTCGCCCAGCCCCTCTGGGTGAATGAGATTCTTCAGCAAAAGCCGGGCGCGTAATTTTTCCATTTCCGTCTGCTCAGGTTCGTACAAATCCGCGAATTCGTTTCCCCGGCCGAGCGCCACCAGAAATTGGGATTGCGTAACGAGGCCCGTCCGGACGAGGCCGGCCCTGCGCCCCGCCAAATCCACGGCCGTAAAATTGACGTGCGCCGTCAGGTCCTGCTCGCCCGGCGACTCGAGAATATTTTCCGAAACGGTGTGATCGCTATACGCGAGCAGCGTGCCGCGATTGTGATGTTCGTCGTATAAGGCGCGCGCTTCGTGGCCGTAATCGATCGTCAGGACAAAGCCTCGCTCGAGCGCGCGCCCCGCACTCTCCATCCAATCGCACGCTTCAAAGCAGACTTCCGCGTGCTGTCCCTCTTCAAGCGCGATCCCCTGCTCCGCAAAATAGCTCTCCAGAGCCGGCATGGAAGGCTCGCCAACCACTTCGGTGAATCGCTCGCCCTCCCATCCCACATAAATCTCGCGCAACCCGCCCCGCTCCACAACAACGCGATGCACGGGCAACGCATCCAGCAATTCATTCGAAAAAATGCAGCCTTCGGGAATGGTTTCCGGAATTTCAGCGGCGCTGGAAACGCGGCCGGCTGCCAGATGGGATGCAAGCAGCGCCGTGTGCTCCGCGCGGCGCCGGCTAGAGCGCTCGACCGCGACGTATTCCAGCGCCGCATAGAATTCGGGGAGTTCCCGCGCGCTGAAATCCAGGATGTGGCCGGCCAACCGGCCCACGCCGGCGGCCGATTCCGCCACTACGAACGCGCGGGGCCAACCCAGCACGCGCCACATTTCGGCAAGCTGCCGCGCGAGGAGCCGCCCGAAGATGGGATGCACGTCGACGCTGGTGTAGTAGTCGCCGAACCGGCGCGCGCTCGCGCGCGAGTAATAGCCGTGCACCGGATGATAGAGGCACTCGCGCATGAATTCGGCGAACGTAATCGGCCCGCCCGCGCGAATCCGCTTCGCGAGCGCTTCGGTAAGAGCGCGCGCGTGTTCCCCCGGCTTCGGCGGTTCGCCTCGCGCTCCGGATTGGGACGAAGGAGCGGCCGTCATACGTCCTGGCGCTGCGGATTGCAGGTAAACATTTCAATGACGAAGTCGTGCAGGCAATCGTAAAGCTGCTTCTGAAAAATCCACGGAAATTGCTTGCTCTCGATTTCGCGGGGGCGCATCAGAAACACGTACGTGTGCACCTGCGGCTCCGATGGAGAATACTGGATGAGCACTTCGACGCCTTCGGCCGCGGGGCGCGCGTCAAAAACAAAAAGCGGATGTTCGTATTTGGACAGTTCGGCGCGAACCTTCTCGGCGAGTTCATTCATTTCTTTTCCGTCTCGGGCGCGCCCTGCAGTTCACCGGCGGAGTCCATTTGCGCCAGCACTTTCTCGAATTCGGAGAGCGCGGGCGCGTCGAACAAAACGAAACAGACTTTTTCGAGCGACGTCGGCCGCTTCAGATGCTCGACGACTTCGCGCAGCATGATCCGGGCGCATTCGTCGAGCGGAAAGCCGGCGATCCCGGTGCCGACGGCGGGGAACGCAATCGAGCGCAATTCCCGTTCGGCTGCGATGCGCAGCGCGTGCGCCGTCGAACTCCGCAACGCGCGCGCGGTGGTTGCTCCGCCGAGCTGCATGCTGGCTGCGTGGATCACGAACGTGGCGCGTAGTTTTCCTGCGGTCGTGATGGCTGCGCCGCCGACGGGAATGCTGCCGATGGCATTGCATTCCCTCTGGATGGCCTCGCCGCCCTTCCGCCGGATCGCTCCGGCCACGCCGCCGCCCAACTGCAAATCGTTGTTCGCCGCATTGACGATGGCGTCGACGTCCATTTCCGTCAGGTCGCCTTGCAGCAGCACGATTTTTTCGCGGAGGTTCATGAGCCCGTTTCTCGTCGCAGGCGCGTGTTATTTTGAGATGCGCTTCAGCGCTTCCTCATCGAAGCCCAGCACGATGTCAGAGCCTCGCAGCACGACCGGCCGGCGGATCAGGTTGGGTTCGGCCGCCATCAGCTTCAAAGCCTCTTCGCGCGACGGCGGATTTTGGCCCATTTTTCGCGTGCGGTAGAGTTCGTTTCGCGTGTTCAGAAACATCCGGTAGTCGCGCTTGCCGATCAGCGCGTCCAGTTCCTCGACGGACAAGCGGTCTTTTCCGAGATCGCGAAGTTCCAGCTCCACTTTTCGCTTTTCGAGGAACGCCTTGGCCTTGCGGCAACTGGTGCAGGACGGCTTCTGCAAAAACTTGATTTTGGCTTTCGTCACGATCGGTTCTCCTTAAAAACCGAAATCCGCCGGCGCGGTGTAAGCGTGCTCGCGAACTTTGAGTTCGGCGATGCGAGCGTCGCCCAATTGATTCCGATACTCGGCCCTCGAAGGAACCTTTAGAACCCACTCTTCCAGCCAACGTTCAAAATCCGATTCCTGGCGCGACCGTTCATGATACTCGGCAAAGAACGCGTGGTCGCGTCCATAATAACCCTGCACGGGCGAGGGATGCGCGCCCCACGGATCGTGAACCACGGCGGTCACCAGAAATCCGGGTATGAGCGTCCGGTTCGGATCGGAGGCGATCACTTCAGCCGCGACGATTTCTTCCGCCACGACGATCACCTTGCGCGATGCGCGCATTCCATCGATCGCCACTCCCAGATTGCCCCACACGTGCGCGTTGCCGGCGGCGTCGGCGCGCTGCACTTGCAGGATCGCCACGTCGGGCCGCAACGCCAGCACAGCGAGCAGGCGCTCCTCGGTCACCGGCGAACGGAATTCGCGCAAATTGGCATTGCTCTTGAGGAGGTCGCTTCCGAGTGCCGCATAGGTCGGCAGAAAGGGCACGCCCAGCGCGGCGGCGTGCAGCGCCAGGGCCAGTGTGAAATTCGTGTAGTCCACCGTCTCGATCTTGCGAGGAATTCCCTGCTCCACCGCCCGCCGGAAGCAATAACCGACTCCCGCCGAGACGTTGCCCACCCACGCCGCCATCACTCGCGATACGCAGCCCGCTCCGATCATTTGATCAAACAGTGAGTCGGAGATCGGGCCCACCAGAGTCAGGTCGCGCCGCCCCTGCCGAATCATTTCATGGCCCGCCGAAAACGGAATCGTCTGCTCGAGCGCCGCGCCCATCAGGACCGACGCACCGGACGGCACGTGCTCCTCGATTGCCTGCCGCATCGAAACCAATTTGGAGGGGGCGGCGCCGGTCATGCTTTCGTCCAAAAACCGTTGGGATCGATCTCGCGGACCGCGGCGAGTTCCTCCGCCGACGGTTCCGGCGTCACCTGGAGATCGCCCGCGACGCGCAGCGGCCATCCTGTCTTGCTTCGCACTTCCTCGACGCGAACTCCCGGGTGAATCGACGCCAGAAACGCTTCGCCGTCTTCGCCGAAGCGCAGCACGCCCATTGTCGTGATCATCGCCGAAGGGCCGGAGCGCTCCGGCAACCCTTGCGCGCGGCGCCAGTTTCTGCCGTCGCCGTTTCCGGGCGAAGTGATGTGCCCGACCCGCGCCACGAGCCGATGCGGTTCGTGCGCAAGAAGCACGACCGTGCGCTGCGACAGGCAGGCGATGTCGCATGCGCCACCCGAGCCCGGCAGCCGCACACGCTTTCCGTCCTTGCTGCCCCACAGGGTGTTGAGATTGCCGAACCGGTCGACTTCCGCCGCTCCGAGAAACCCGACGTTCACTCGCCCCTGCTGCAAAAGCGACATCACGGAAATCATGTCTCCGCAAAACGTGGCCGCACGCAAGTTCGGAGGGTCGCCCATGGTGTAGAGCAATTCCGAAGCCGGCTCATCGCGAATGATCCCGTTTTCAAAAAGCCCCGTTGCCCGAGGCGCGTGCGTCCGCTTGGCCAGCGCAAACGCAATCAGCGGCAGACGCATTCCGACGAAGACAACTTCGCCGTCGCGAATTTCGCGCGCGGCAGCCGCCACCATCAGCTCGCCTCGCGTGAAGGAACGTTGCGTCGTATTCGTGGATGTCGGACCTGGCATGGAATGGACCGGCCGGCGCAGCGGCGTGCTTGAATCACCGATGGTACGCGGTCCGGGCTGCTTATGTTGGCAGTTTTGCGAGCAGCTTGGCAAGCTGGCGGAAGTAGCGAAGCTTGGGGCCGCGTCCCGTCGCGTTTTTCGCGCTGGTCGACGGCAAAACGAAGACTTGCGCGCCGTACAACCGTTCCTTCTGTAACCCCGCCTTGCAAGGCCGCTGGGCGAAGTTCTCAAACGTGCCCACCCCGTTGAACGCGATCACTTGCGGCGCAAATTGCTCCAGCTTCTGAGACAGCAGAATGCGCCCCTCGGCAATCTCCTCGCGCGTCAATTCCTCGACCGCGCGCGTCGGACGCTTGACGAGATCGGTCAGCCCGATGCCAAATTCGATCATGCGCTTGTCGTCGCGATGATCGAGCAACTCCGGCACCACCCCAGAATCGTACAGCAGCGGCCAGAATTCGTTTCCGCGCCCGGCGTAATAGTGCCCCACTCGAGCCGAGCGGTCGCCGGGATTGCTCCCGACGATGATCATTTTCATGCCGTTGCGCAAATAATCAGGCAAAGTCCGCATGTTAAGTCGTAGGTCCCACGCGCTCCCAGAATTTGTGGTTTGACCGAGCCTGCGCGCTCCAACGCCCACCCAGCGTACGCTTCGAAGCCCGAAGCGGGAGCGTTTCCCGATTGACTGCAAGGGGCACATTGTATCATTTCGGGAAGCCTCCCCCGACCCGGCCTGTGCTCGGTGTGTACTCTCAGAAAACAAAAAACTTGAATCGTCGGAGCGCGCTGCAGCATCCGAAGATAAGGGTCCCGCCGGCGGGAAAAGCAAAGGAGAATTATGGTACCCTCCCAAATGAGCTTTTCGGGCCTCTGCGTGCGGCCGCCTGGAGCACACTGGATATTGAGCGCTACCGACCCCAAACCGCTGGCTTCCGCCATCGTCCGCGACGACGAAGCGCAACTGGTGTCTGCGGCCAAAGCGGGCGACACGGCGGCATTTGAAGAGCTCGTCAACCGCTACGAACGCAAGATCTTCCGCCTGGGAATGAATATCACTCAAAACCGCGAGGATGCGGAAGATGTGATGCAGGACGCTTTCCTGAAGTCCTATCAGAACCTGGACCGGTTTCAGGGTGATTCCCGCTTCTATACCTGGCTGGTGCGCATCGCGGTGAACGAAGCCCTGATGAAATTGCGCAAGCGGCGGCCCAACCAGGTATCTCTCGACGAACCCAGGACCGACGGCGACGGCGAGGAGTCCCTGTTCCGCGAAATCGAGGATTGGGGCCCTTCACCGGAGAAGAAATTCGCCCAGACCGAACTCAACGAAATTCTCAACGGCGTGATCGGCGAACTCGATCCGATTTTTCGCGTCGCGTTTCTTCTGCGCGACGTAGAGGGCCTTTCCACGGAAGAGACTGCCCAGATTCTGGGCATTTCAGTGGCGGCGGTAAAATCGCGCCTCCTGCGGGCGCGGCTGAGACTCCGCCAAAAACTCAACAAGTATTTTCGACGGAGCGAAACGCAGTGAATTGCAAGAAAGTAATCCTCGATTTGACCAGTTATCTCGACGGCGTCCTCGACTCCCATACGCGCGTCGAACTCGAAGAGCACCTTTCCCGTTGCACCGACTGCCGCGTAGTCGTCGATACCTGCCGCAAGACCATCCAGATTTTCTGCAACTCCGAACCCGTTCCTCTCCCGGAGGATGTCCGCCAACGCCTGCACTCGGCGCTCCTGGAGCGCTTCCGCTGCAAGGGAAAGACCACGTAGTGGCGCGGGCTTCAGCCTGCGGAATTTAAAGCGTGCAAGCGCTAAGTCCTCCAAACGAATGCCCGCTCCTCCAAATCTCGTTTTCGTCTTTCCCAACCTAAGTTCTTGTTTCCTTCCGAAAATCGGCACAGAATATGGCACCGTCACAGCAAGAAACGCATTGAGTTCGTGCGATTAAAATGAGCAGCGCCCTGCTCAGGAGGAATTCTTCGATGACATGGCTCGCCCGGTGGATTGCGCTGTCCGCTTCGGTCTTGTATTTGTCTTGTCTGATCGTTCCGGCAAGGGCGCAGTCCGGCGCAAAGAACGGCGAGTGGCGGACCTACGGCGGAGATCTGGCCAGCACGCGCTACGCGCCGCTCGACCAGATCGACGCGGACAACTTCAACAAGCTCACGGTCGCCTGGCGCTTCAACACGTCCTCTCTCGGTCCACGCCCCGAATTCAAATTTGAATCGACGCCGCTCATGGTAAACGGCGTCCTCTATTCGACCGGGGGTACCCGCAGAGCGGTCGTGGCGCTGGACGCGGCAACGGGCGAGTTGCTCTGGATGCACAGTGAAAACGAAGGCGCGCGCGCCGCCAATGCGCCGAGGCAGCTCTCCGGGCACGGACTCGCGTACTGGACCGATGGCAAGGAAGAGCGAATCTTATATGTCACACCGGGCTACAGGCTCATCGCGCTGAACGCAAAAACGGGTGTTCCCATCCCCAGCTTCGGCGTGGGCGGCGTCGTCGATCTGAAGAAAGACGACGATCAGGACATCGACCTCATCACCGGAGAAGTCGGATTGCACTCGACGCCGGTCGTCGCCCGCAACGTCGTGATCGTCGGCGCGGCGCACCTGACGGGAGGCGTGCCCAAAAGCAGGAAAAATGTGAAGGGCTACGTCCGCGGATTTGACGTGCGGACCGGCAAGCGCCTCTGGATTTTCCATACCATTCCTCTCCCCAACGAATATGGAAACGATACCTGGCTGAAAGAGTCGTGGGCCTACACCGGAAACACCGGCGTGTGGGGACAAATTTCCGTGGATGAAACTCTCGGCCTGGTCTACTTGCCGGTGGAATTGCCGACCGGCGACTACTTCGGAGGCGACCGGCCCGGCAACGGATTGTTCGGAGAGAGCCTGGTCGCGATCGACCTGGAAACCGGCAAGCGCAGATGGCACTACCAGCTCGTGCATCACGGACTGTGGGACATGGATATCCCGTGCGCCCCGATTCTCGCGGACATCACGGTGAACGGCAAAACGGTGAAAGCCGTCGCGCAGCCAACCAAGCAAGCTTTCCTTTACGTTTTCAATCGCGAAACCGGCGAGCCCATCTGGCCGATGGTCGAGAAGCCCGTTCCGCAGGGCGACGTTCCAGGGGAGTGGTATTCTCCGACGCAGCCTATTCCGAGTAAGCCGCCCGCATTTGACAATCAGGGCGTCTCCGAGGACAGCCTGATCAACTTCACGCCCGCGTTGCACGCCGAAGCAATGGAACTCGTCTCGAAATACCGCATCGGGCCGCTCTTCACGCCGCCGTCGGTGAGCAAGGCGGGCGGGCCGCTCGCGTCCATCGTTTCCCCAGGAGCGCTGGGCGGAGCGAACTGGCCCGGCGGCTCCTACGACCCCGATACGCATATCCTGTACGTCTACTCGCGCAGTGATATCGCGGTCCTCGGACTCGTTCCCTCGCCCGACCCGAAACTGTCGGATATGGAATACGTTCAAGGAACCGCCGGCTTCACACCCCGCGCAGGCCGGCCCATGGGCGCGCCGCCGCCACCAGCGCCGAATCCCGAAAGCGGCGCGCCTGTGCTTCTGGTGCGCGGCCTGCCTCTGCTAAAACCGCCCTATGGCCGAATCACGGCGATCGATCTGGACAAGGGAGAAATTGTCTGGCAGGTCGCGCACGGGCAGACGCCGGACAACGTGCGGAATAATCCCGCGCTTGCGGGCCTCGACATTCCGCGCACGGGCAGCTCCAGCCTGATCGGCGTACTAACCACGAAATCGCTGTTGATCGCGGGCGAGGGCGTGAACGTCACAATGCCGAACGGGCAGAAAGGCGCGATGCTGCGCGCGTACGACAAAGCCAGTGGAAAAGACGCGGGAGCGGTCTACATGCCCGCGCCGCAGACCGGCTCGCCGATGACCTACATGCTCAACGGCCAGCAGTACGTCGTCGTCGCTGTCAGCGGGCCGGGCTTTCCGGGCGAGCTGATCGCGTATCGATTGCCGTCCAACTGAACTTCCAAGTAGCGCGGGCTTCAGCCTGCGGGTTTTGGTCCATGCAAGGACGAACCCCCGCAGGCTGAAGCCCGCGCCACTAAACCCAATCATGATTTATTGCGGCGAATTCGAGTTTCTTCAGCCTCTCAAATATTTATTGAAGAAGTCGAGCGTGCGTTGCCAAGCCAGTTTGGCCGCGGCCTCGTCGTACCGCGGCGTCGTATCGTTGTGGAAGCCGTGGTTCGCGCCGTCATAAATGTACGCCGTGTAGTTGATGTGATTGGCCTTCAGCGCCTGTTCCCAGGCCGGCCATCCACTGGTAATGCGCGTGTCCAGCGAAGCGTAATGAAGCAGTAGCGGCGCCTTAATCTTGGCCGTGTCCTCGGCCGAGGGCTGGCCGCCGTAAAATGGCACGGCCGCGTCAAGGTCCGGCAAGCCGAACCGCCAGCTTGTTGACCGTCGTCCCGCCAAAGCAAAATCCTACCGCGCCCATCTTGCCCGAGCACTCGGGACGAGCTTTCAGCCATCCATAAGAAGCGACAAAGTCTTCAAACATCTTGGCCCCGTCCACCTTGGGAAAGAGCGCCGTCGCCTTTTCCTCGTCGCCGGGGTATCCGCCGAGGGACGTCAAACCGTCCGGCGCGAACGCCAAAAAATTCGCCACCGCCAGCCGGCGCGTAACATCTTCGATGTACGGATTCAGCCCGCGATTTTCATGAATGACCAGAACGCCGGGCAGCTTCCCCGCAATCTTCGCCGGACGCGCATAGTAGCCCTTGATGCTCCCATTGCCCTGGGGAGAAGATACCGTTGCGTATTCCGTCTTGATTCGAGCGTCGTCCTTGGGGACTTGCTGCGCAAAGGCATAGTTCGGCCGCAGGCTCTCCCAAATCGCCATCGCCGTCAGGCCGCCGACCGCGTATTTATTCGCGCGGTCCAAAAATTCACGCCGGCTGATGTCGCCGTGAACATAGAGGTCGAATTGATCCAGCAACTCCTGCGGAAATTCCGTCGCTTTTTTTCTTTCCATTGGAATCTCTCCCTAGCCGTCCGTTTAACGAATGACCGCATGATCCGACGCGGAGGGTACCACACTATCGACTCTCAAAAAACCTTGGTGCGTTCCGGTCGAAAAACGACCTGCAGGCACCGGCCCACGGGCAATCCGCCGGCTTTGCGTTTAGATGGTGTAGAATACTTCTTGCGCTTCAGGCCCTGTAGCCTGCCGCCCACAGAGGTCCTATGGATCAAACAATCCAAACGATCGGCATTTCAAACGGAGGAGGAGACTGCCCGGGCTGAACGCCGTCATTCGCGGCGCGGTGCGCTCCGCGATTCTAGGGCACGGTTGGCAGGTCATCGGCGATCAAGGACGGCTTCGACGGACTGATCTGGCCCGAACGCACCATGCCGCTTACGGTGGAATCGATCGCGGGAATTTTGCCGCGCGGCGGAACGATCCTCGGCACAACCAATCGCGGAAATCCGTTTCATTACATGGTCGAGGAAGACGGCAAGAAAGTGGAGCACGACTATTCCCTGCGGTGTTGCGAAAACGCCCGCGAAATGGGCATGGACGCGGTGATCGCGATCGGCGGCGACGGCACGCTCACGATCGCGCGCGACCTCGGCCGCCTGGGAATTCCCATCGTGGGCGTGCCCAAGACCATCGACAACGATTTGTCCGCCACCGAAGTCACCTTCGGATTTGACACCGCGCTGCACGTCGCCACCGACGCGATCGACCGCC
Organism: uncultured Acidobacteriota bacterium; assembly: GCA_963800455.1. GTDB lineage: Bacteria > Acidobacteriota > Terriglobia > Acidiferrales > UBA7541 > Palsa-360. The sequence continues at coordinate 83,708 of CAWDAY010000001.1, forward strand.
TGCACACCACGGCCGAATCGCACGGCCGCGTGATGGTCATCGAAGTGATGGGCCGCGACGCCGGATGGATCGCTTTGCATTCCGGAATCGCCGGCGGCGCCGACGTCATCTTGATTCCCGAAATTCCCTTCACCATCGAAACAGTATGCGAGAGGCTGCGCGAACGCGCCGCCAAGGGCAAAAAATTCTCGCTGGTCGTGGTGGCGGAGGGAGTCAAGCTGCCGCCGACCGATACGCCACGGGAATCCGTTTCCTACGCCGCGCCCCGGGCAGGTAGGATTCGTAATCGGCGACGCGATACACACCATCATGAAGAAAGATGTGCGCGTCACCGTGCTCGGGCACATTCAGCGCGGCGGATCGCCCAGCCCGTTCGACCGCATTCTGGCCACGCGATTTGGCGTCGAAGCCGTGGAACTGATTTCGCGCGGTGAATTTGGCCGGATGGTTTGCCTGCGAGCCGGCGAAATTGAGTCGGTTACGCTCGACGAAGCCGTCGGCGAAAACCGGCTGGTGGATCCGCATGGAAGCATGGTTCGCACGGCCCGCGCCGTCGGGATTACAGGCTGTTCGGAGATCCAATAGATGATTTGGCGTATTGTCCGCAGCCGGGGATTCATTCCCATCCTCCTGATCCTGGGCGCGCTGCTGTATTGGAAATTGCATACCGGCCCGGTCAAAGGTCATTTCCGTCGGATACGTCGGCGACCGCGGCGTCATTCTCTGGAACACACTGGCGGAAGTGCGCGAATCGGTTGGCGAAGTCCACTACGGCGAGCGAGTGGAAGTCTTGCGCCTGGAGGGCGCCGGCGGCCCAGGTACGCACCGCTTCCGGCACGATCGGATGGATGCGCGATTCGCGTCAAATAATGGATTCCGATTTGTGGGGCAAGAGCGCCACGTTGCTCGAACGCGCGCGCACGCTGCCTGTTCAGGCGCGCGGCCGCACCAAGACTGTCAGCAACGTCCGAGTTTCGCCGGGCCGCGACGGCAAGCGAATTTTTCAGTTTGGCCGCGAGGAACGCAAAGTATTGATCCTGGAGCGCGCCGTTGCGGAGCGCCCGGACCTGAAGAAAATTCACCAGCAGAAAAAAGTGACGCGCAGGATCGCAAAAGACGAAGCAGGAAGATTGGCTGCTGGTGATGCGCGCTATTGAATTCTCCGGCAAACGGCACAGCGCTGCCGCAGTAGCGGAGCGGCTCCAAAGGAAGTGACGCCCGCCACGAGCGACGCCGTGAGCGGCGGTCCCGATGCTCGCGCAAGCAGGCCCGCCGCGGCGGGCGGGCCGGCGGGACCGATGGCCGGCTGGGTTCTGGCGCGATTCATCGACCTGGATCTGCCGGACCCGGTGAAGGACTACGCGAGTTCCGCGGATCTGCACGTCGTGGCATGGTTCGAACTCAATCGCGTCGCCGGACGGTTCCGGCGGCGAAGCGCCCCAATATCTGGTCGCCGGATCGCGCGGCCCGGAAGGCAGCGCGTGCGATTTCACCATGCTGCGGGTCTACACCTGGAGCATGGCGCGAAAACGGTACGAAACTGCTTACGTCGAAAGCGATCTCTGCGGGCGCTTGCCCATTCGCATTTCCGAGCGGCGCACGCGTCCGGAATTCCATTTTCCCGATGTGGATCAAGGCGGCGCCGATCGAATGTATTCGATGTACCAGACGACCGTCCGCCGCGTGAAGAACGACTCAGAGCGTTCGACTTCCCACGGGCGGCCCGGCGCGTGACCGGCGCCCGCCTCGGGCCCCTGAATCTACGTTCGACGCCCGGCGCGATGGTTATCGCGGCCCTTGCCATTCGGCTCATCGTGATGGCCTCCACCTACACGATCCAAACCGACCCGGCGCTGGACCACAAAGCCTTCGGCTATGAAACGGGACGCGTCGCGCGGTCGATTGCCACGGGTCATGGTTTCAGCTCTCCTTACAGCGAGCCAACGGGGCCCACGGCGCTGATTCCGCCGGCTTATACGTACCTGCTCGCGGGCGTTTCAAATGGCTCGGAGCGTACACGATTTCGACGAATCTGACGTGATGGAACTCGATCTCATGGATGTGCTCGGCGAACCTCGTGGCCGTCTTCCTCGGCCTGCGGTTTAATTACGCTCTGAACCGCGTCTTTCATTGGCCCAATCTGTCCCTGCTCCATCTGGAAGGTCCCACGAAGGCCCCGATTCTCCGCTGATTCGGCGCCGGGTTGCGGCATTTGCGGATCGACCCGGCAACTTTTTTGGAAACATGCCGCGCGTGCGAAACGTGGCCCCGCGAAACGCGTGGTAAGATCCTACCGGCAAAATTCACAACGTTTCCTGGCTCGGGTGCGCCGCACAGCGATAATGAAATTCGATCCGCTCCGCTCCAAATTTCCGCCGGTTGCTCTCGCTGCCGTATTTTTTCTTGTATCCTGCGGCAATCGGGCCACTCCGGCGCCGAAACCGCCGCCTCCCCCGCCGTTTGAGTTCCTCGGCTCCTGGGGCGACAAAGGCGTGGACGCCGGCAAACTGGACGCGCCCGTGGCGTTCTCGGCCGATTCGCTGGGGCGCGTTTTCTTCGTCGATCCCGGCGCCGGGTTCGTCGACAAATTTGAATCCGACGGCACTCCCCTGCTTTCGTTTGAGGACACGCGCGTGCGCCGCGCGGCGGGGATCGCGGTGGACGCGGGCGGAGCCATCTACGTCGCCGACGCGCAACTCGGCAGCGTCCTCGTCTTCTTCCCGGACGGCACGTTTTTTCAATCCTGGCGAACCGCCGCCCAAAAGAAATTTTCCGGCGCGCTCGGCATCAGTCTCGACGAAGAGGGCACTCTCTTCGTGCCCGATCCCGCGAAATCGCGCGTCCTGAAGTTCAACAATCGCGGACGGCTCTTGAAATCGTGGCCCGCTCCCGAAAAACCGGCTTCGCCGGACGAACGTCCCTCCTGGGTTTCCGCGGAACCGGACGATGCAGAATCTTCGTGGCGTATTTCAACACGGGGCGCGTCGAGAAATTTTCTTCGGACGGCGCTTCGATCGCATCCTGGCCGGCGACGAGTACCGCATCCGGAGAATCCAGCCCCCTCAGCGGATTTGCCATCGGAGGGAATTTTGTTTTTACGATGGCTGCCGCGTCCTCGGAAATTCGCGTTTGGACGGAGGATGGACAGCGCAAACTCGACGCCGACCTCGGAGCCAACCTCGGCAAAATTGCCGCGCCTCAACTCGCGGTGACGCCCCACGGGGAACTCCTGGTGTTCGATCCAGCAGCTCCGAAGGTATTTCGGTTCCGCATGCACCTGGAAAACAAGGAGCCTCAATGACACTGCTTCTGACCGAAGCCGATGTTCGCTCCCTCTTGACCATGCCCATCGCGCTGGAAATCGTGGAAGAGTCTCTGCGCCAGCAGGCCAAGGGCGAGCTGATCCTGCACCCGCGGCGCAGAATCAAGATGCCTGACAACGCCCTGCTGCACTATATGGCGGCGGCCGACACGGTTCGCGAATATATCGGCATGAAACTTTATACGGTCGCTCGAGGCAAAGCCCGGTTCGTCGTGCCCCTGTTCCGGTCGACGACCGGCGAGATGGCCGCGCTTATCGAAGCCGACGCGCTCGGGCAGATCCGCACCGGCGCGGCGAGCGGGGTTGCCACGAAATACCTGGCGAATCCAAGCGCGCGAACCGCCGGAATTATCGGCACCGGATACCAGGCGCGGACGCAACTCGAAGCCGTCGCGGCCGTGCGGCGCCTGGAACGCGTTCGCGCTTTCGGACGCGATCCGGAGCGCCGCGAGAAATTTTGCCGCGAAATGAGCGAACGCATCGGCGTGGCCGTCGAACCGATGCAATCGGGCGAGGAAGCCGTGAAGGGCGCGGACATCGTCATCACGGCGACTTCCGCGACGAAGGTCGTGCTCGAAGGCGCTTCGCTCGCGCCCGGCATGCACATCAACGCCATGGGCGCGAATTGGCCGCAGAAGCGCGAACTCGACGCCGCGGCGGTGGGCCGGGCGAACCGGATCGTGGTGGACTCGATCGAACAAGCCAAGATGGAGGCAGGCGACCTCATTCAGGCGTTCGGAGAAGATGCGTCTCGGTGGAACTCCGTGCAGGAACTTTCGGAAATCGTTGCCGGCAAGACGCCGGGCAGAAGCGGCGCCGAACAAATCACTTTGTTCAAATCGAACGGCATCGCAACGTGGGACCTGGCGGCGGCCGTGCGCGTCTACGAAATGGCGGAGACGCGCGGCATGGGCAAAGCCATTCCACTATGGGAAACACTCGGGAACGCGTGATGGATTGTACGCGGCAAAATCTGCTAAAACATTTGCGCTGCCGGAGCCGCTGAGACTGCGCGCGGCAGGAGAGGAACGAAATGCAATTTCTCGAAAAATTGAAACCGCTGGGGCTGCTCGTCCTGCGCCTCGCGCTCGGCGCGAGTTTCATTTTCCACGGCTATCCCAAACTGAGCGATCCCGCGCGCGCGCTCAAAGCGTTTCCGGGCTACGGCTTCCCGGGCTATTTCGCGTACGTGTTCGGAATTCTGGAAGTGTTTGGCGGTGGGTTGTTGATCGCCGGATTGTTTACGCGCGGCGCGGCCCTGCTGCTGGCCATCGAAACGGGCCTGGTGCTCGGCCGAACCATCGTTCCGTCCGCGGGAATCCAAGCCTTCGGGCGCTACGAGATGCCGGTGCTCCTCGCCGCCATGGCTCTGGCGCTCGTGACGACGGGCGCAGGCTTAATTTCCATCGACGCCTTCACATTTGAGTCCGGTCGAAAGTCCCCGAAAAAGTCGCAAAGCCAAACCGTAAGCGACTCCTGCGGAAATCCTAGGGCCTGCGCAGCAACGAGAACACTTCGAAAGCACGTCGTGCAGCGCCTGCTTCTTTTCCGTGAATCCGGCCATCAGGTAGCCGATAAAGAAAATACCGGAAAGCTGCCTCGCCAGGTTGCGGAGCAGCGCGCGCCCAAACGAAATTCGCTGCCCGCTTAGGTCCGTCACGTACAGCCTCAGGATTCGCTTGCCGGGCGTCGCCTGCCAGCCGGAAGCCTCAAACACCGTGTAATACAAGCACCCGAGAACGGCCAGCACGGCGATCACGACCGGCGAAGGTGGCGGCATATCCGAGAGCGAAGCGGATTCAGGTGGAAGCAACTTCTCAAATGTGGAGGGAAAAAACGAAGCAATCAAAATGAAGAGAGCGACGATCAGAATCGTATCGATGACGCAGGCAACCGCACGCAGCCAGAATCCCGCATAGGCCGGGCGCACTCGCAGAACGGGGTGTTCGGCGACCGCCGGAATCACCTCCGGCGGCTGCGCGCTCTGAGGAATGTACACCGGCCCGATGTGCGCGACGCTCAGCGGCTTGCCGCATTGAGCGCAATAGCTGGCGCCGTCTGGAATTTCCGCGCCGCATTTTTCGCACGTCAGAATCGCGAGTCTCCCGTACAAACCCCAAGAAACCTAACAGCCGACGGTGCGCTTTGCAATGAGAACCAAAATATGTGCAAGGTGACTTGGTAGTGGCGCTCGCCGGCAATTCCCGGTTAGCGGTCAGTAGGCCAACAATTCGCGAACGGCGGCAACCAGATCGGCCGCTGTGGGGCAGGATCTCGTCCTCGAGCTTCGGCTGGTAGGCGCAGAAAACGTCCATCGCCGCAACGCGGCGCACCGGCGCGTCCAACTCATCGAATAGCTGGTCGGCGATCCTCGCAGCGATTTCGGCGCCGTAACCCCACGACAGCATGTCTTCATGCGCGACGATCACGCGATTGGTCTTGCGAACCGTCGCGGCGATCGCCTCCCAATCGAACGGCGCGAGCGAGCGCAGATCGATGATTTCCACGGAGACGCCTTCGCGTTCCAGTTGCGCCGCGGCTACTTCGGCGCGATGAACGACCGCGCCGTACGTGATGATGCTGACGTCGGTTCCCTCCCGCGCAACCCGGGCGCGCCCAAACGGCACGGTGTAATCCGGGCCGGGATAGGGAGACCGGTTATAGGGCTGGCGGTACAGGTGTTTGTGTTCCAGAAAAAGCACAGGATCGTCGCAGCGAATCGCCGTGCGCAACAAGCCGCAGAGATCGAGCGCCGTGGAAGGCATGACCACGCGAATCCCCGGCGTGTGCGTGAACAGGGACTCGCCGCTTTGGCTGTGATAAATCGCGCCGCCGGTCAGATACCCGCCGGTCGCCACTCGAATGACGGCCGGCGCCTTAAACGCGCCGTTGGAGCGCCACCGAAATAGGGACATTTCGTTTCGCAGTTGCATCATCGCCGGCCAGATGTAATCGAAGAACTGTATTTCCGCCACCGGCTTGAGCCCGCGCGCCGCCAGGCCCAGCGCGCTGCCCACGATGCAGGCCTCGGCGATCGGCGTATTGAAGACGCGCTCCGATCCGAACCGCCGCTGCAGACCGACCGTCGCCTTGAACACTCCGCCCTTGCCCTTCACGTGCTTCAAATCTTCCTCGTTGCTGCAGTCGGCCACGTCTTCGCCGAGCACGACGATTCGTTCGTCCCGCTCCATCTCATCGGCCAGCGTGGCCGAAATCATTTCCACCATGGTGCGCGGCTCGCCGGAAAAATTCGCCGCGGATTCAAACCTCGAAGACGCGGGATCGATGTCGGGGGAATACTGATTTACAAGAATCGATTCCTTGGCGGGCGGTTCCGCCGCCAGGGCCTTGTCGGACGCTTCGCGGACTTCCCGGTCCACTTCCGCCTCGATGGCCTCCAGCCCTTTTTCATCGACGATTCCCTCGCGCACGAGGAACAGTCCGAACTTCGGAATCGGGTCGCGGTGCGCTTCTTGCTCGCGCAACGCGTGGCTTTTATAGAGCTTTTCGTCGTCGGAAAGCGAATGCGAATACGGGCGCGTGACCTGCGCATGAACGAGCGCCGGCCCCTTCCGCGCTCGGCAGTACTGCGCGGCGCGCTGCAGAACCGCATAGCTCGCAAGGGGATCGCTGCCGTCGCATTCTTCCAGAAAAAGCCCGGGATACTTGGCCACGAGTTTCGCGATGCTTCCGCCCGCGGTCTGGAATTGCACCGGAACGGAAATCGCCCAGCCGTTGTCTTCAATCAGAAAAAGGATCGGAAGCTTGCGCAGGCAGGCGGAGTTCAATCCCTCGAAAAATTCCCCTTCGCTTGTGGAGCCGTCCCCGCCGGAAACGTAGACGATTTCGTCCGGCTGGCAGCGCACGTGTTCGCCGAGCGGCGCCTGCTGCGCCTGCTTGAGGGCGTGCGGAAACTTTTCAAAATATTGAGAGGCCTCCGCCATGCCCACGGCATGCGTGTACTGCATTCCCGTGGAGGACGACCGCGGAAGAATATTCAGCCGGGGGATGCCCCAGTGCGAGGGCATCTGGCGCCCGCCGGAGCTCGGATCGTCCTTGGCGCCAACCGCCTGAAGAAACATCTCCAGCGACGTGACGCCCAGTTCCAGGCACAGCGCGCGGTCACGATAGTAGGGATAGATCCAGTCATGGCCGGCTCGGAGAACGAGCCCTGCTGCGGCCAAAACACCCTCATGTCCCGCGCCGCTAATCTGGAAAAAAGTTTTGTTCTGGCGTTTCAGCTGAATTTCGCGGTCATCGATCCTCCGCGAAAGGAACATTGTGCGGTAAATACGAAGAAGGTCCCCCCGGGACAGGCCTTGGTACCGGCTGGAGTCGATTTTCTCCGTCTTCGTGCGCGCCTGCACAGGCATCCGAATCACCTTGAGCGGAAGCTAGGATCGCTCGCCTCGGAACTACGCCCATTATATCCAAAGCGGCAGCCGCAGCGCAGCAACCGGACAAAAAGGTTTCCGAAAGGTAGCCAACCGGATAGCTCAATGCCCGCGGCGGGAAGCGCTTGAAACCGCGGATTCACGCGGGTGAACGCTAAAGATAGAAGTCATTTCATAGACAGGTTTTGTGGGTCGCGGCTTTAGCCGCGACATCAAAACACCAAGAAACACTGGGCTTTAGCCCCTGGCGTCCTAGCGATTTTTGGTAGCTGGTCATTCGTGAGATAGCTTCCAGCGAAAGCTGGATTCCTGGTTCTGGACCAGGAGGCCGGTGGTTCAAATCCACTCGCCCCGACCAATCTTTTCAAGCACTTAGCATGATGCGAAGTGGGGCATCTGGTTTTGACCCAGGTGTCCGACCGTTGAAAGCTCTGAAAACAATCAGCCTCCTGTCGTCCGGACCGTGTAAGAGCAGTCACAAAATTATCTACAATTCCCATGGGCTGACCTCTACGGTCTCGCTGAATTGCGTCCGGGTATTCCGACATTCGGGGGACGATCGCGCCGAGTCTCGGTCCTGGTTCATTTCTTAAGTGCCGCCTGCCAGTTGAGCACAACAGTGAATGGCGTCTCGCCATACGTTTCTGGCACCAGAAATAGAAAGCGTTTGCCGTCTGGCGATGTTGCCCATTTCGGCTGGGCCCCCCCGATTTCGCTGCTTGGCGGTGCGTGAAAAAGAACCCTGGGAACACTCGCCTGAAAAACGGAACCCGTTGTCGCCGTGACTGCCATCAACTTTCCATCGAGATCTATATAGTACAGCTCCTTCCCATCCTGTCTCCAGATTGGGCTATAACCCCCAGCACTGGAAATCAGCCACTTGTTCAAGTCACCCGAAATTCCTTCTCCGGAAGCGTGCCGTGAAAAGGGCCGAACGTAGACTTCATTCCGGCCTGATTCATCCGATACGTAAGCCACCCAACGCCCATCGGGAGAAAAGCGACCACCAAACTCATTAAATCGCGTCCGAAGAAACGACACGGGCTTTGCGGGTTCCCCAAGCGGAAGCATCCACAAGTCGCGGTTCGTTTCTCCTCCCACGCTGCCGTACAACAAGAACCGTCCATCGGGCGACCAACTTAGAGGTGTCTTCCACTCATTTGACTTTATTAGAGCCACAGCATCTGCCGTTTCGTTCACCGGTTTCTCATAGATGTCCATCATCTGGCCGGCCCGAACGGAACCGAATATGATTTTCCGCCCGTCCGGCGCCCACACAGCGCCCCAATTGTCCGCTGAGGGATCAAGCTCGAATTGTGTGCTCGTGCCTCGCGATAGATCGAGCAGCCATAGGGTCACGTTTTGATCCGGCAGAGTGAGTCTGGACACGACGGCTCGCGTACCGTCCGGTGAAAGAGCAAAGTCCCTGTAAAAGGCCGGCTCACCTACCGTGCTCAGCACCTTGCCTTGCGCGTCGAACCAGGTAAGCTGAGTTTCCAAATTTCCAGTGGGCCAGTAAGCCAGGGTGCCGTTGGTCGAAACTGAAAAGAGACCGGCGTCATAATAGAGTCCTAGCGGTTCTTCCACAACTCTGACCGGATCGCCTGAAGGATTCAGACGGCGGGCGTCGAAGGATTGAGCCATAAGAGTTTTCCCGCGGAGGAACAGCAACCGCCCGGAGTCGGGACCGGATGAGGGAACATAGACCGCGCCAGACACTGACTCAAAAAACCGCCTCGAATCTTGGTCCTTAGGATTTGCATCCAGCGAACCCACGGAAACAGCGCCGTCCGTGCCTGTATCGCGGTAGTAAATGAAGTGCCGTCCGTCGGGGAGGAACTGTGGACCCGTATGCGCTACATCACCGTGTGAGGTATCGAGAACCGTGAGGGACGTCGCAACACCCCCCGAGGCGGAGACACGCATTACGGTATCCCCGAACTGCCCAAAGATGATCACGCCGTCTCTATTCCAGGAGCCGCCCACTCCCGTCTTGTTCAGGACGCACACCGTTTCCGCGGGACCGCCGGAAATAGCAATCTTCCGAAGTTTTCCACCCGCGGCAAATGCGATGAACCGGCTATCGGGCGACCAGAACATCAGACCGCCCACCGACTCCGTGCCGGGCAAGGATCGCATTTCGAGCGAATTCATGTAGCGAATCCATATGCGGGGAATGCGGTCATCACCCGTGGCAACAAAGGCCAACTGGCGGCCATCCGGCGATAGCGCGAACAAGCCAGTTAGCCGCAAGGAGGGCTTTATCGGCAGGGGGATCTGCAGACGTACCGCCTCTGCAGGAACCGGCCTGTTCACGTCGGTGTCGTGCACCCATGCGAATGTCATGAAGGCAAGCGCAGTCGCGCTGAATAGCGCCCAAGGAAGTGTGCGGCGCCAGAGTGGCTCGCCGGCAGCCTCGGGCGGTTCCGGCGCACCGGAGAGGACTTCTTCGAGCGAGATGCGGGCGTCTCCGATCGCTTGCAACCGCTGCTTCGGATCCTTCTGAAAACAGCGCCGCAACAGCGCGTGAACTTGTGTGGGTGTTGCCGCGGGCAGTTGCGACCAGTCCGGGTCGTTCTTGAGCACCGCCGCGAGTGTGTCCGTTAATGCATCGCCATGAAATGCCATCTTTCCCGTCAACATCTCGTACAACACGCAACCGAATGCCCAGATGTCGGCGCGACGATCAACCGGTTTGCCTTTCGCCTGTTCCGGAGACATGTACGCTGCCGTCCCGAGCAACACGCCCGCCTCGGTGGCCATTCGGCTGATGGTCGTCGAATTATCCACGCCGGCTGCGGACCAGTGTTTTTCCATAGCCTTCGCCAAACCGAAATCGAGAACCTTCACCGTGTCGTCGTTCGATACTTTCACGTTGGCGGGCTTGAGATCGCGATGAATGATCCCGTGTTCGTGGGCGTACTCCAGCGCTTCCGCTATTTGCTTGGCAATCGCCAGGGCTTCGTCCATCGGAATCGGTCCTCGCCGGAGGCGGTCCGCCAGCGTCGGCCCTTCGATCAGTTCCATCACCAACGCAAGGGTTTTGCCGGAATCTTCGAGGCCGTAAATCGAGGCGATATTCGGATGATTCAGCGAGGCCAACATCCTCGCTTCACGCTGAAAACGGGCTAACCGCTCGGGATCGTTCAGAAAAGCGGGCGGAAGGACCTTGATCGCTACATCCCGCTTCAGCTTCGTGTCATGGGCCCGAAAGACTTCCCCCATCCCGCCGACCCCGAGCAAGGAAACAACTTTGTACGATCCAAGCTGGTGCCCGATCATTGACTGCCCGCCGCTTCCACCTTGCATCTTCGCCCACGGCTTCGTTGCTGCTTCATCTCCAAGTGATTCGAGGAATCCCTCAGCCGGTTTCTCTTGTGCCAGCAGCGATTCAACCTCGCGGCGCAGTTCGTCATCCCCTCGACAGGCTTGCGCCAAAAACGCTTCGCGCTGGCTCGACTCGCGCTCCAAGGCGGCGTTACATAGCAGCTCGATTTGCTTCCAACGCTCAGGAGTCATCCCGTTCGGTTCTCCCCTTGTTCATCTCGCGCTTGAGCCACATCTTCGCAAGCCTCCAGTCGCGGAGAACCGTGTTGCGTGAGACTTTCAGGACTTCGGCGGTCTCCTCGACGCTGAGACCCGCGAAAAATCGCAATTCCACTACGCGGTCCTTTCGAGGATCCACTGCGGCCAACGCTTTGAGCGCGTCGTCCAGCGCGACAAGGTCATGGCATTTCTCTTGCGCTCCCATAAAATCTTCATCCAAGGTGACCCTCGGATTCCCTCCTCCTCGCTTCTGGTCATTGTGGGCCCTGGCGGAATCCACCAGAATCCGCCGCATCACCTGAGCAGACAGCGCAAAGAAATGGGCGCGGTTCTTCCAATCGACCTGGCGAGCATTCACCAACCGCACGTAGGCTTCATTAACCAGTGCAGTCGCCTGTAAGGTGTGGCCGGAGCGTTCCCGGAACATGTATCGGCGAGCCAGGCGACGGAGTTCCCGATGGACAACCGGGAGCAAACGGTGCAAGGCCGTCTCATCGCCTTGCCTCCAGGCTTGGAGCAACTCAGTGACCTGCTGGGTTGTCGGAGCCGCCATCGCCTCCTCGTCGCCATCGAGGAATCACGGAGAATGGCACCGATTATACCCCGTCTTTAAAGGAACTTAAGGGGAGTTACAAGAATCTTCAGTGACGTTGTGTTTTTCGACCTCCGTTTCCGCTTTACGGGGGTAGAGGCACGATGCGGGCTCCGAACAACGCATCGGCCCATGAACGAAGAGGGAGAATGATCATGAGAATCACGATGATGCGACACGCAGCTGCTGCGCTGGCACTCGCAGTGTTGGGAAGCTCTTTTGCATTGACGGCTCGCGCGGATTGCGGATCTTACGCTGGCGAAGGCCGGAAGCCGATGTTCGCCCCGCACCGACCGCCGCTCTTGAAATCGGTTTCGTTCCGGCTTAGCTCGTTGGCGGTGGACGACCACAAAGATGACAACGACGGGGATCGCGATCATGACGCCTCGATCGTGGGGCTGTGGAAATTTACGTTCGTGGCGGAAGGCAATTCCGGCAACCCAGCCCCTTTCAATCCACCGGATGGAGTGACGCTCGATGCCGGATATGTCCAGTGGCACAGGGATGGAACGGAAATTATGAATTCGGGACGCGATCCGGCGACCGGTAGTTTCTGCCTGGGTGTGTGGAAGAGTACCGGACCATCCAAATACAAACTGAATCATTTTACTTTGAGTTGGGATGCCACAAGAAGTTGTAGTTCACAGCCGGGATCGATTGGCTGTTTTGAGGGTCCCGGCAATATTCGTGAGGAGGTGACCCTCGATCATTCCGGGAACCATTACGATGGCGTCGTTACAATTGATCAGTACGATCCTACGGGAAAGCAGCTTCTGTTTGAACTGAAGGGCACCGTTTCTGGTGATCGCATCACGGCGGATTGATGCCGTTCGCGTCACGATGGGGCGACTGCGGGAGTGCCGTTGCGGCCATGCGCAACGCACTTCCCGCTGTGGCTCCTGGCAGCGATTACCGGCTAATGATCCACCGGTAGGCAAAAAGACCAGGGGGTTGTGGTCAATTTTGTAGACGCCAAAGCACTCAATTTCACTACTTTTCAACAAGATTCAACCGATAGCCGCAAACGGTTCAATCAAAATTAGTTGGAAACAACAAAATTCCGCGCGCTTCGATGGGGTCTTGAATCTGGTTCGGGACCTCGGGCGTCAAAAAAATCGCGGCCGGCGCTCCATCCCAGGGTGTGGTGCTGGGATGGATACGCTCGGCCGCGTTGGATGGCGGCGCAACCGGGGGGGATGAGCGCCGACATATTGCCCGCGCACGACATCGCGGCAGCGAAGGCGCGCAAGCAATCTCTGTGAGGCCGCTGCGAACTGGCTTGTCCGCCGCGGCTCGTCAAATTTTCAGAATCGCTACTTCTTGCCTGCCGGCAAATCGGAAATCGGATCGGCGGATGCTGACGACGCCGAGCCCATATCGAGCACAAACAAACCTTCCGTCGCGGACGCGGCTACCAGTTGGTTTCCCGTATCACGCGAGCGCAGCGCGGAGAGCGCGCCGTCCGCATTCGGGCCGTCCAGAGTGCCCCACGATTTCCCGCCATCGCTCAGAGAAACAGCGTGCCCCTCGCTGTCGAGACAACCATTGCATTCCGGACCGGCTCCAAATCGTCGATCGAGAGCTCCGACAGGTTCGCCTGCTTCCAGGATTCCCCACTGTCGCGGGAAACGAACACTCCGTGGTCGCTCGCCAAAACGACTGTGTTTTCGTCCGAAGGCTGGAGATGCAGCGATCCTCGCGGCTCGAACGGCAACGATCGCGAGATCCAGGTTTTGCCGCCGTCTCCGGAAACTTCCAGCTGCCGGGACGTCAGCGCCCAAACGTAGGAGTTACCGTTGCCCGTGCGCACCGCGCGAATCGAGGCCGTCGTTACGGAAGACGCGGCCGTCGCGGATGGCTGCGCCGAAGGCAGAGAGACGTTGCTCCAGTTGAGGCCATGGTCGCGCGAAACCATGAGCCCGTCTTCCGTCGCGGCATACCATGCGGAATTCCCAAATGCCATGTCGTTCACTTTGGCGCGGAACGGAACGGTTGATTTCACGACGGCAGGAGCGGCTGCTTTCGCGCCCTGCGTCGAAGCTTTCTTCAGAGAAGCGGCGCTGCGAGCCGCTGCCGACGGCATTTTTTCGTTGATTTGATTCACCGGCACCCAGGAGCGCTTGCTCGCGTCGTAGCGCAGCAATCCGCCGGGACCGGGAGCAGCGAACCAACCGTCGGGAGACGCAAACACGTGGCGCGGCGGCCCGAATTTTAGGCCAGTTGCAAGCGGTGTCCAGGTGCGGCCGGCGTCATTCGTTTCGAGCAGGGGCTCAAAGCTGCTGGTCAGCACGACGAGCGCGCGTTCCGGGTGCGTCGGATCGACCGCCGCATCGACAATGCGCCGGTGCGAGAAGCCTTGGTTCGAGGCTTGGTACGTTTGTCCGCCATCGCCGCTCAGTTGAACGCCCAGGCGCTCGGTGCCCAAAATCAGGCGGTCCGAGTTCTCCGGATCGATCACCATCGAGAGGATGCTCCACGACGCAGGCGTAATCAGGCGCCAGGCCGCGCCGCCGTCCGCCGTCTTCCAGAGTCCCGTGGTGGTCGCCGCGTACACCGTCATCGGCCGCTTCGGGTCCTGGAGAATGTGCACGGTACGGCGAGAATCGTTCGGGATACCCTTGAACTTGGTCCAATTCGCTCCGCCGTCCGCGCTCTGATAAATTCCCGAGCAGGCGCTGGCAAACACGTGCGCCGCGTTGTTCTGGTCAATCGTGATGCTCATGACGTCCGAATCGTCCACCATCCCTTGATGGACTGGATTCCAGTTCTTCCCGCCGTCGACCGTTTTCCAAGGCAGGTGATACGTCCCGGCATAGATCGTATTGGGATCGCGCGGATTGATGGCGATCGAATCGAAATTTCGCAGGTCTTCGTGCTTTTCGGGAGAAATGCGGACCCAGTGCTTTCCGGAGTCTTCGGAGCGGAAAACGCCGTCGGTCGCGCCCGCAACTAGAATGTCGGGATTGGAAGGCGCCTGGGCGATGGCGCGAACCACAAGTCCTTCCAGACCAATCAGTTGCCACGTATGGCCGGCGTCGTTGCTGCGGTAGACGCCGCCACCGTGGGAGCTGAGCGTCCAGCTCGTCGCGTAGAGCGTATTGGCGGAGCGCACGTCCACAAGCATGGACATGATCACGTCATCGTGGTGCTCGCCGATCCTGCCAAGGAGCTCCCAGTGCTCTCCCCCATCGCGTGAACCAAACACATGGCCGTCTGAAGTGCCTAGGAAAAGCGTGCGCGTACTGCCGGGCGCGGCCGCCAGCGACTGAACGTCTCCCCCGGAAGGTCCGACTTGCCGCCAAGTTTGAGCGCTCGCCGAAAAGGAAAGGAGGAAAAGTAGGAAGAAGAACGCCACGATGAGGACAGTTCGATGATTCGCCACACGCATGAACGACCCTCCCGGCCCTTTAGCACCTGCCCGGTTCTGGCGGCAGGGGTTCCCACACAACTGCCCTTAGAGCGGTTGTAGGTCCACGTACAAGCCTATCGGCACAAAGGGAAAATAGACGCTGGTCGGAAGGCCAGAATCGGGACGGGCGGTTTAGCCGTCCGTGCGGACAGGCTAAAAATCGGAGGCTGGGCGCGCTGCGGTGGGGGCTAAGAGAATTTTAAGAGGGGGGTATTGCATCCCGGATGTACTGTAAGTTATAGTACGCATAGGATGTAAAAATATCGGGCACCATATAGTCTTTATGGGGCAATTGAGACAGTGTCCCCGTTCTTGGAATGTGGGGGGCTTTCTTAATTGTCGGGGATTCTAGGGTTTAGGAAAAAACTGTTGGGCCGCGGGTTTGGCTATTCTGTTGCCATAGCCCGTACGGGTTCAACATAAGCCTTGGGGGACGAAATGGGCATCTTAATCCTGAAAGTCTTAGCGATGTGGTCGCTCGTAGCGTTGGTGACTGGTTTTGGTTTGGGTGCGGCCATCGCCAGAGGCGAGCGCGTCCGCAAAGATGAGTTCCTCACGTACGTCTTCACATCCCTGGAAACGCTGCAAGGCTCTCGCGGCTAATTTTCCGTCCGCGATCGCAACGCGACGAAACCTCTCAATCCAAGGAATCGAATAAATCCGACGTGGCTTTGAACTCCGGTTCGCCGGCTCGTACTACCTTTGGATTTGCGCTCTTGAACGGCTCTTCGGTCGGAATGCGCTCGATCCAACGCTGGTGGGAGAGCTTTTCGTGATCGGAAAAATCCAGGCGCACAATCAGGCGGATTTTCGCGGGGACGCCCGACGCAGCGCCGGATTTTGACGGGTCTTCGGCGCCCGGCTTCGCTTTCGAGCCCGCTTTGGCTTTCCCTTTCGCACCGGATTTTGCAGGCTTCGTTGGCGCGGCAGCCGCCTCGGAGGGTTGCGCTTCTGGCTCAGAGCGCTCAAATTTGACCTGCAGCTTCTTGTCCAGCCGAAATCCCTGCTTCCATCCATCGATTCGATGACGTGCCTGCTGGGCTGCCTCTTCGTTGCCGCCAAATTCAAAAATCAAGAAGGAATGTGCCATGTCCTGAATATTGGCGGGCGCGGACTTCCGTGTCAAGGAGCGAGAATGCCCGCAATTCCGGGCGGCGGCCTCGCCGGAAATTTTAGCGATTGAAACTTCGTAGTTTCCGCGAGTATGCTGGCGGATGAGAGTCCTCTAATGCATTCCGCGATTCGAAAGTTCGTTGCCGTGCTCGGCGCCCTCGCGTTGCTGGTGCCGTGTGTTTCCGCCCTTGCGGAAACCATACCCGCCGCGGACCTGCCGCCGTGTTGCACCAACGGCCTGTGCCCGCTGCACCATCGCGATACGAGTTCCGCATCGGGCGGGAAAACCGAGTGCAGCGGGATGCCCACGCCGGGCCAGAAATCCAGTTCGATGCGCGCGTGCGATAGCGCACCCAACCCCGTCGCGGCCGCCCCGGTCTACGACCTGGCGGCTCCCGCCGCGCTTCGCGGCCCAGCCGTGGCACCGTTTGCAGCAGTTCCGATCGTGCTCGTCCTGCTTTCCGCCGCCACGATTCCGGCCACTCCCCCTCCCCGTCTTTTCCTGAGCTAACAGCATAAGTCACATCAGTTCGGCAGTCCCGTCGGATGAGGGATTCGTCTCTCCGGCAGTGTTCTTATCTCGGCTCAGGAAAAGGGAAAATATGAAGCTCCGTGTGAATTCAGGAAGTCTAGGTATTGTATTGGCGGTTGCAATGGGCGCCCTGGCCATCGGGGCATTGCCGCTGCGTGCAGAGATATTCGGCAGCGTGCATGGCATCGTGCACGATCCTCAGCATCGGCCCGTTCAGGACGCGGCGGTCGACCTGAAAGCGCAACACTCCGATTGGGTGCAACATCAGAAATCCAATGAAGCGGGTGAATTCGAATTCACAGCGGTGCCGCTGGGTGAATACACGGTCACCGTCACGCTGGCCAGCTTTCAGACCGCGCAACTGAATTTCGTGGTTGAATCCGGCACGAGTCCGGTCCTGCACGTTCAACTGGAACTGGCTGGCGTGACGGAAAAAACGGTGGTCACCGGCGAACCCATCGTTGCGTCCTTGGATTCGGTCACCCCCACAACTCTGCTCAATCGCCAGGACATTCAGGACACCCCCGGCGCCGATCGCACCAACAGTTTGGCTATGATCACGGACTACGTCCCCGGAGCGTATGTCACCCACGATCAGCTCCATATCCGGGGCGGCCACCAGGTCAGCTGGATGGTGGACGGAGTTCCGGTCCCGAACACCAATATCGCGAGCAATGTGGGACCGCAATTCGATCCGAAGGACATCGATTACATGGAAGTGCAAAGAGGCAGCTACGACGCAGACTATGGGGACCGCACCTACGGCGTTTTTAACGTGGTGCCGCGAACCGGCTTCGAACGCGATAAGGAATGCGATCTAGTCATGAGTTTCGGGAATTTCTACCAGACGAACGACGATATCAGTTGCGGCGGACACACGGAACGGTTCGCCTACTACGGCAGCTTGAACGGGAATCGCAGCAACCTGGGTCTCCAACCGCCGACGCCCGCGGTTATCCATGACGCGGAAAACGGCATCGGCGGATTCGGAACGCTGATCTTCAACCTAGACCCAAAAGACCAACTTCGGTTGGTGGCTTCTTCACGCCGAGACTATTACCAAATCCCTAATTCTGATGGCCAAATCAATGAAATATACGGTCAGCCGGGCGTCATCTTTCTAACCCCGTACCCGCCGGGAACCTTTTTCCAAATGGACGCCGAGCAGGAAGCCGATACATTCCTCAATTTCTCTTGGGTGCGGACCCTTGGCCACGACTCGCTTTTGACCGTCTCCCCCTTCTTTCATTACAACAGCGCCAATTACAACAGCAACCCGAACGATTTGCCAACCGCGACGACCGACGATCGGGCCTCCACTTACGCCGGAGGACAGGTGACGATCAGCGGGAGCGTCGCTCGCAATTCGTTGAGCGCCGGCTACTACGGCTTCTACCAACATGACAATCAGTTCTTCGGCGTACTTTTCAACGATATGAGCGCTCCCAATTTCACTGACCGTGAGATCGTGAACGGGGGGCTGCAGGAAATCTGGATGGAAGACAAGATTAAGTTCACTTCGTGGCTGACCCTGAACGGAGGCGTGCGGCAATCCCATTTCAGTGGCACGATTACGGAAAATGCCACGAGTCCGCGCGCCGGCATTTCGATTCAAATCCCCAAGACCGACGTGGTTTTCCATGGTTTTTACGGAGACTTCTACCAGGCCCCTCCCCTGCTCACATTCAGCGGGCCCGCCTTGGTGAACGCGGCCAACGGGCAGGATTACAGCTTTGGGCCGTTGCACGGCGAACGGGACGAAGAGTATCAATACGGAGTGACGATTCCATACAAAGGCTGGAACCTGGACGTCGATTCGTTTCATACCCTCTCGCATAATTTTTTCGACCACAACAATTTGGGCGAATCCAATATTTTCATCCCGGTGACGCTCACCGAGGCATTGATTCGCGGCTGGGAGGCCACACTCAAGTCTCCGCGCCTATGGAAGCGGGCCCAGCTCCACCTGGCCTATTCCAACCAGATCGGGGAATCCAGGGGGAACATCACCGGCGGCCTGATTCCCACGGACAACTCGCCCACCGCCGATTACGGCCAGCTGGATCATGACCAAAGAAATACGCTGAACGTTGGTTTTCAATCCACGCTGCCCTGGCGAACGTCGATCTCCGGCAACGTTTACTATGGCTCGGGCTTCAGCAACGGCAATGGGCCTGCCGTGCTGGGACTAGCTCCCTGCTGCTCCGCGCTCGATTATTTGCCCGCGCATACGACGGTCGATCTCTCCATTGCCAAAGATATCAGCGAGAATTTTTCCGTCTCAGTCAGCGGATTGAACGTGGGAAACCGTCGCGTCATGCTGGACGACAGCCTGACCTTCGGCGGATTCCACTTCAACTATCCCAGAGAAATCTTCGTGGAGCTGCGCTACCGTTTCCATTATTGAAAAGAAGGGAAGCTTTGGAGCGTTACCATGACAAGAGCAACGAAATCCGGGCTGGCGATGATCGCTTTTGCCATTTCTATTTGCTTGTCCTTGGCAAGCTGCAAAGATTCGCCGACCACCTACGTCCTAACCGGGCGCGTCATCAGCAAGCAACCCGCCACGCAGCAACTCATCGTCGATAATGACGACATCCCGGGATTCATGTCCGCGATGACCATGCCCTACGCGGTAAAGGATCCCGAGGGATTTAAGAAGGTCCAACCGGCGGATGTGATCCGCGCGGATGTGGTGGTGCCGGGGCCGGGCCAATTCTGGCTGGAAAATGTGAAAGTGATCGGCAAAGTGGCGGCCCGGCCGGCCGTGGAAGGTCCAGCGCCGCAAGTCCTGATGCTGGGCGACAAAGCGCCCGACGTGCCCATGATCAACCAGGATGGCAAGACCCTGCATTTTTCCCAATTCAAGGGCCAGGACGTCCTCCTTACGTTCATCTACACGCGCTGTCCCTTTCCCGATTTTTGCCCTCTGATCAGCCGGCAGTTTTCCGCGATCCAAAAAGACCTGGCGAAAACTCCCGACGACTATAAGAAAACTCATTTGATCAGCGTCAGTTTGGATCCCAAATTCGATACGCCGGCGGTCCTGCGACGCATATGGACTGACGTATCTCGACCATGACCCCAAAGGTTTCAGCCACTGGGATTTTGTTTCCACGACTCCCGCGGACCTGGAAAAACTGACCGGCAGCTTTGGCCTTTCTCTCTCGCAAGAGGACGGCCAAATTTCTCACAGCATGAACACGATCCTGTTGGCCCCCGACGGAACGGTAGCCGAAATGTGGCCCGGCAACGAATGGCAACCCTCCGAAGTCCTCGACGTCATGCGCCACGCTTTAGGGCCGAGCAAGTAGGGCTGCACGAACTTGAAACCACAGATGAACACAGATGGACACAGATAAAAGCCAGATAAAGTAATTCAAGGAAGAAGGCTTCCAGTTTTGAGATT
Source organism: uncultured Acidobacteriota bacterium (assembly GCA_963800455.1). GTDB lineage: Bacteria > Acidobacteriota > Terriglobia > Acidiferrales > UBA7541 > Palsa-360. The sequence goes on from CAWDAY010000001.1 coordinate 104,025, forward strand.
CCTGCTTCCTTGCCTCCTGCTTCCTGCCCCCTTGCTTCTTGCCTCCTGCCTCCCGGTTTCCCGCTTCCTTGCTTCTCTATTCCTGTTTTCTTTTTGTTTCCATGCGGGTTCATCTTTGGCTTCCAAAAAAGAAAAAGAGCCGCGAGGGGGTCGCGGCTCCTCTTCGCTCTGCTCTGAGAATTACGGAACCAGCGCGCTGACTTCCGCCGAGTAGGCGCTCTCGACGTTGCTGGAGTCGACCGAAGTGACCACAAAATAGTACGTCTGTCCGGCCTGGACGGCGGCGTCGGTGTAAGACGTCCCGCCCACCGGCGCGCTCGTCAACTTCGTGTAGGGACCTCCGGAGATCTGCGAGGAATACGTGTTATAGCCGATGACGGTGGACGTGCTCGGCGACCAGGAGACGGCCACGGAGTGCGTCACGGCCGCGACCCCCGTGCCCGACAGCGAGATGGAATCCGGCGAATTCGTGGCGTTGCTGGCCACGGCCACGCTACCGGTCGCGCTGCCCGTCGCGGACGGCGTGAACGTTGCCGTCAGCGTCGCGGTTTGCCCCGGAGCGAGAATGAGCCCCGAGGAAACTCCCGACGCGTTGAATCCCGCTCCGGAAACTGCGACGCCGGAAATCGTAATGCTGGAATTCCCCGCGTTCGTGAGCGTGACGGACTGCGTGCCGCTGCTTGCGACGTTCACGCTGCCGAAGTTCATTGACGACGCGCTGGAGTTGAGAAGCAACGTCGAGGCGTTCACGGTCAGTACGGCGGCGTTGCTCGTGACGCTCCCCGCGCTATTGCGCACCGTTACGGTAAACCGCGCGCTCGCGGTTTCCGCCGGAGTCGTGTACGAAGAAGATGTGGCGCCGCTGATCGGAGAGCCATTGAGGTTCCACTGATACGTCAGCGGCGCCGTGCCCGCGGCCGCCACGGAGAACGTAGCCGTCTTCCCCGAGAGAATCGTCTGGCTGGCCGGTTGCATCGTGATCGTGGGCGCCACGGTCGCGCTCGTCACGGTCAGGATCGCTGCGCTGCTCATCGCATTGCCGGCGGCGTTACTCACCCGGGCGCTGAACTGCGCATTGTTATCCGCGGTGCTTTCCGCCGGTGTGGTGTAGTTGGAAGATGTTGCGCCGCTGATCGCCGCGCCGTTCTTCATCCACTGATACGTTATAGGCGCGGTTCCGGTGGCCGCGATGTTGAAGGTCGCCGCCTGCCCTGCGGTGATCTTCACGCTGGCAGGCTGGGACGAAATCGTAGGCGCGACCGGCGGGGGAGGCGTCGTCGTGGATTGGCTGACTCCTGTTCCACTCAGAGCGATGCCGAATCTAGATCCGTTCGCTCGCGTAAACTCCAGCGTGCCGGAATAAGCTTCCACGGCGGATGGCTTGAATGTCACCGTGCCCCTAAAACTCTCTCCGGGGCTCAACGTGATGGGCAAAGACCGCCCGGAAAACAAGAACGCACTTTGGGAAGCGGACGCGCTGGAAATCGTCAAGTTCCACCGATTCTCATTCGTGATTACCACGCTGCGCGATGCGCCTGCCGAACCGACTGCTATGCTGCCAAACTGAATCGATGTTGGCCTGACTCTTACGTTCGCATGCGCCGCTGTTCCAAAAGCGAACAGGACCGCAACGAGCCCCACAGCCCTCTGAATTTTATTTCTGAATGTTCCCGTAATTTGCATTTTCTTCCCCAGTCTCTTCGTCTACACCGGGCTTGTGAGATCTCGCTGATGCGCCCCCTGAGGCGCTCAAGACGTTCTGCTGCGTTCGATCTGCGATTCAGCCCCCCGACCGATCCGCAGAGTACGGCGCGGCAAGTGGACGCTTCGACTGGTCGTTGGGACGAAAGAAGGACAGGCGAGCGACACGTCTACCGATACAGGCCAGGCACGACCCACGGGGAGGGGTGAAGATCGCTTCGCTAGGAAAATGTTCAACGAAAAATCCGAGGACCACACGCGAACTAGGGAATTTGTCCAAAGCGCCGCGGACCGCCGGCAACGATTTCGACTCCCCAAGCGAGAAAGGCCGTTGCGCCGCCGCCAACGGCATGGTAGCGTAGCGAACAAAAGGCGAAGTGCGAAGGAGACACGAAGTGGCTCAATCCCTGGCGCTCCGGCGCTCGGGTGACTCGGTCACGCTCACGCGCGTCCGCGAGATCGTCGCTCAATTCGCCGAGCGCGACGCCCGCGGCGAAATCATCACCGCCGTTCATCACATTCCGGCGCGCGAAGCCAGGTTCGCGCCCATGCCCGAGTGGGTGCGCGCGGAGCTCGCGCAGGCGTATGCACAAAAAGGCGTCGCTGCAGCTGTACAGCCACCAGTCCATGGCCGCGGCGGCCGTACACCAGGGCCGCAACGTGGTCGTCGTGACTCCGACGGCGTCCGGGAAAACGCTGTGCTACAACTTGCCGGTCCTCAACGCGGTCCTCGAGAATCCCGACGCGCGTGCGCTCTACCTCTTCCCCACCAAGGCCCTCGCGCAAGATCAGCTCGCCGAGTTGCAGGACTTGTCCGCGCGCATCGAGAATCGCTTCGGCGTCTTCACCTATGACGGCGACACGCCCGCCGACGCGCGCAAGGCCATCCGCGAGCGCGGGCACATCGTGCTGTCGAATCCCGACATGCTGCACACGGGAATCCTGCCGCACCACACGCGCTGGCAGCGCCTTTTCGAGAATTTGCGCTACATCGTGCTGGACGAGCTGCACACCTATCGCGGCGTGTTCGGCAGCCACCTGGCCAACGTGTTGCGGCGGCTGCGGCGCATCGCGCGATTCTACGGCTCGAACCCGCAATTCATCTGCTCTTCGGCGACGATCGCGAATCCGGGCGAGCTCGCGTCGCGCCTTGCGGAAACCGATTTCGAGGTGATCGAGGAAAATGGCGCGCCTGCGGGAGAGAAATTTTTTGTCTTTTACAATCCTCCGGTCGTGAACCGCTTTTTGGGAATCCGCCGGAGCTATATCAACGAATCCTCGCGCGTCGCCCAGGAATTTCTGAAGCGCGACTTGCAGACCATCGTGTTCGCCAATTCGCGGCTCTACACCGAGGTGTTGCTCACCTATTTGCAGCAGGCCAATCCCGTGCAGCCGGGACGCCCGCCCGCCGTTCGCGGCTATCGCGGAGGTTATCTCCCCGGCGAGCGCCGCGAAATCGAGCACGGTTTGCGCGAGGGGCGCATTCGCGGGGTGGTATCCACGAATGCGCTGGAGCTGGGCATCGATGTCGGCTCGCTCGACGCAACGATTATGGCCGGCTATGCGGGCACTATCGCTTCCACATGGCAGCGCGCGGGGCGCGCCGGCCGGCGCAGCGGCAGCTCGTGCGCCGTGCTGGTCGCTTCGTCGGCGCCGCTCGACCAATTTATCGTCCGGCATCCGGATTACTTCTTCGGCCGCTCGCCCGAGCACGCTTTCGTCCAGCCGGATAATCTCGAAATCCTGGTCAACCACCTGAAGTGCGCCGCGTTCGAATTGCCGATCGCGACGAACGAAACGTTTGGCGGCGTGGACGTTCCCGATCTGTGCGAACGGCTCGCCGAAGCGGGGTTCCTCCATCGCACCGGCGGGCACTGGCATTGGACCCAGGAAGCCTATCCCGCGGACGCCGTAAGCCTGCGCTCGGTGACGTCGGACAATTTCGTGATCGTGAATATCACGGACGCCGCCGAGGTGATTGGCGAAGTCGATTTTTCGAGCGCGCTCACCACGGTTCACCCTAAGGCGATTTATCTGCACCAGGGGCGGCAATTTCACGTCGAGGCGCTGAACTTCGAGGAGCGCAAAGCATACGTCAAGCGCGTCGATGTGGATTACTACACGGACGCGATCCGCTACACGCAGGTCCGCGTCCTGGAATGCGCCGCCAGCGAGCGCATCGAGGCCGGCGGAGCCGACGCGCAGGCCGCGCGGTCGCACGGCGACGTGCTGGTTCGATCGCAGGTGATCGGCTTCAAAAAAATCAAATTCTTCACCAACGAAAATGTAGGCGACGGAAAGCTGGAACTCCCGGAAAATGAAATGCACACGACGGCGTTCTGGCTGACGCTCGAGAGGCCGCTCGTCGAATCGCTTCCGTTTTCCGTCAGCGACCGCCAGAGCGGCATGTTCGGCCTGCTCCACGCGCTGGAATCCATTGCCACGCTGCTGCTGATGTGCGACGCGCGCGACCTCGGCACCGCCATCGGCGAGCGCCCGCCGTCTCCCGGTTCGGAGATCGAGTGGGAAGAAGCGGAAAGCCCCGAAGCCATCGCGGCCCTCGCGGAAAAGGAATTCTTTGAGCCCAACCTGTATCTCTACGACGCGTATCCCGGCGGAATCGGATTTTCCGAGCCGCTCTACCGCGCGCACAGCATCCTGCTTGCAAAAACGCGCGAGCTGATCGCCGCATGCCCGTGCGAGAACGGATGCCCGTCGTGCGTAGGCCCCGCCGGCGAGCGAGCCGAGCGCGCAAAAGAAGCCGCGCTGGCAATCCTCTCCCGCCTCGGCGCGTGAAGCCACGGAGGCACGGAGACACAGAGAAAGATTGGAACCACGGATGCACACGGATGAACACGGATAAGAGAAGGAAAATCAAAAGAAACTGGACTATGAGAACAAAATTTATCTTCTCGCACTTTTCGATCCCAATTCTTCTGGTTTTTATCCGTGTTCATCCGTGTGCATCCGTGGTTTCGCACTCCGTGCCTCTGTGTCTCTGTGGCGTTCATGAGTAAAGACGACAAATTCGCTCGCATCGCGGCGCTGCGGCCGGCGCGCAAGAAACACGCCGCCGCTGCGCTCGTTTCGGAAGTCGCCACCGGTGGAGACCGCCTGGCGGAGTTGCTGTGCGCACAAATCAACCGGAATCAGTACGGCGAACACCTGTCTGTCCGCCAGTGGTATGCGACTCCGGAAACATGTGCACCGGACGCGCGCTCGCTTTCCTTGCTTCTTCCCCAGTCCGCAACGGAGGAAGATTCCGCGGCGGCGCTCGATCCCGAGCGCTGGCTGTTTCTCGACACGGAAACGACCGGCCTCGCCGGAGGCACCGGCACGTACCCGTTCCTGGTGGGCATCGCTTGGTGGGACGCGGGCGGCTTGCAGGTCGAGCAGTTCTTTCTGCGCGACCTCGACGAAGAACATTCGCTGTTGCTGGAACTCTCCGAACGGATGGAGGAACGCCCCGTCCTCGTCACGTTCAACGGGAAAAGCTTTGACTGGCCGCTGCTCGAGACGCGCTATCGCATGACGCGCGCCGTCCCCGCCTTCGCTCCGAGATTGCACCTGGATTTATTGCATCCCGCGCGACAGCTCTGGCGGCTGCGGCTCGGCTCGGTGCGCCTCAAGGATCTCGAGCGGCACGTACTCGGCGGCGATGGCCGCTCGCTCGACTGGACTCGCACGGACGACATCGATTCTTCGCTCATTCCGCAAATGTATTTCGACTATCTGCGCGGCGGGCCGGCCGAACCGCTGGTGGGAATCTTCCGCCACAACCAGATGGACTTGCGCGGCCTCGCGGCGCTGGCCGGGAAAATTCTCGCGCTGCTCGACAGCGGCAACGGAATCGCCAGCGCGGCTCATCCGGACACTCGCGATCCGATCGAAGTGCTGGGCCTCTCGCGAATCATGCGAAAGCGCGGCCATGCCATGCGAGCGCGCGAGCTGTACGAAACCGCACTTCAGTTCGGCCTACCGCGCCCCGTGGAAAGACTCGCCCAGCGGGAATTGGCGCAGCTTGCAAAACGGGAACTCGATTACACGCGCGCTATTTCCCTCTGGGACGCGCTGCGCCGCGAAACACTAGGGCCGAGTAAGGGCAGCGAACCTCCGCTTGTCGCGCAGGATTCGCAAAAAACGCTCTGAATCCGCAATCGAAGCCGCCGAGCAGCTTGCGATTTACTATGAACATCGCGCGAAGGAACCGCAGCGCGCCCTCGCTTTGATCCGCGCGGCGATCGATGAATTGCAAACGGCCCAGCAAAACAGGAAATTCGCAAAGGATCGCGCCAGTAAAATAGAAGCGCGCCTGACCCGCCGCGCGGAGCGTCTGGAGCGCCGCTGCGCGAGCGATCTATTTAGGCCGTTCCAATCCGAACTGGGCCGCGACAAAGCGCCTGGACGAGAGCTGTGACACGATTTGGAGATGCAGTAATTTTTTTTAATTATTATTTAAAAAAAAAATTAGAGTGATTGGTAAATTGTGGGAGTGTAAAAAAAAAGAATGGCAACTGCAAAAAATGCTACTGAGCGCGGAGCGAAGGAGAAGCAATGTTCCTCGGCCACTTCGGAGTCGCATTCGCCGCCAAGAAAGTCGCGCCAAAAACGTCGCTGGGCGCGCTGGTGTTCGCCGCGCAGTTCGCCGATCTTCTGTGGCCGATTCTTCTGCTGCTCGGCGTCGAGCATGTGCGCATCGTTCCGGGCCTCCTCGCGGCGTCGCCGTTCGATTTCACTTCGTATCCGGTTTCGCACAGCCTGGTCGCGCAATTGGCCTGGGGAGCGCTGGTGGCCCTGATCTGTTTTGCGTTCCATCGCGATGGCCGGAGCGCCTTCCTGCTCGGAAGCCTTGTGCCCACGCACTGGATCCTCGATTTCATCGCGCATCGGCCGGACATGCCGATTTATCCGCACGGCCCGAAATATGGGCTCGGAATGTGGAATTCCGTTCCGCTGACGATTTCCGTGGAGTACGTGCTTTTTGCGGCAGGAATCGCGCTGTACGTTGGCTCGACTCGCACGAAAGATCAGACGGGGAAATGGGCTTTCTGGTCGCTCGTTGCGCTGCTTGGCGTTCTCTACCCTGCTTCGTTGTTCGGACCTCCGCCGCCGAGCGTCCAAGCCCTCGCATGGAGTGCGCTCGCCATCTGGCTCACGGTGCCGTGGGCTGCGTGGGCCGATAGGCATCGGCAAGCAAACCCGGGAACGCCGGCGCCATAGTTTCGTGGAGCTGCGGATCGCCGGGGTTCATCGGCACGACGGGCCCGGCCGGCCATCCCATTTCTCCGGTCAGGCGATCGAACATGGCGCGGGTACCGCCCTCAAGAATGAAACAGTCCGAGTCCGCGCAGCGAAGAAACACGCCGTCCTCGGGAGTATCGAACGAAAAGAAATTCGGCCGCCGCATTAAATTGGTCCTCTGGCCGTATTTCAGCTCCAGGATCTCGCTGTAAGCCCCAAAGAAGCGGGCTGCGGCGGCGGCGTCCGCCAGACGAACGCGGAAGGCGAGCAGCGTTCGTTTGTCTTTTTTATTCTCAAGAATTTCATACCGGTCGCCCGCCCAGGTGGCGGCCAGCTCGGTCGAGCGGCTCGCCGGCAAAAACTGCTTTAGAATTTCCTGTATCCCGAATTCTCCCATGTCATTTTCATCGAGCTTTTTCCACTCGGAGGCAACGACGCCTTTGGTCGCCGGCAACTCCACCTTGGCGGGCACGACGCCCTGCAAATACAAATCGGGATGCATGATTTGCTGAGTCGAGGCCGGAGGCTTCGCGAACACCTTGTAAAAATCCGGCCAGCCGTTTCCGGCCTTCAGCAAATGCTGCGTGAACCGGATCCCGGCGATATAGGGGAACAGAAGCTCATCCTGCAGCACCTTCGGGGCTTTCGAGAGCTCCGGGCTGCTGTCCAGATCGCCCATCAGCAGGGACGGATCGAAATCGCCGAGGTCCCGGATGCTTCCCTTCCCGTCCAATTCATAGTCGAGCATCGCGGCCATGGCCGAACCTTCCAGCACGGCATCGCGCGCCAGTTCCCCGTCATCGTCCGGCTTGGCCGCGTCCGACCACTTGTCGATATGAAAATGCTGGTCCTGCAAGGCGTGGGTCAGTTCGTGGGACATCACCTCGCGTTGTTCGGCGGGAGAAATCCAATCCGCAATGAAAAACTCCTGGCTGTCAGGATCGTACAGTCCGGCGATCTGTTCGGTCAGCACTTTGACCAGCACCTGGTCGAGCGGATAATCCTTGGGGAGCAGGCCGAATTTCTCCATCGTTTTCTGGTCCGCGTATCGCTTGTCCGCGTCCTTATCTTCCTTCATCTTCCGCAAAAGGTACGCCCGAATTTCCTCACGGGACCGGATGCTCTTTTTCAGAGGGGAAACGACCGGCAGGTCCACCAGCTTGCTCATTTGAGCCAGGACTTCGTCAGCCGCCTGGAGAAACTCCTGGCTCTGTTGGGACGCGGGCGGCGGCAAGGAGGCCGACGGCGCGGCTTGTTGCGCCATCGCCCCAGTTGCCAGAAATACCAGGGTGACAACCACGGCGGCAATTCGTTTCACGCAGACCGTCCCTTCCCTTGCGCGAGCGTATCCAGACTAGCATTTCGATGTCGAATTCGGGCGAGAGGATGTCGTGCAATGGAAGGACTTGATACCCGATCGGAAGGGCAGCTCGCGGGAAACTCCTAGTTCGCCGCCGGTTTCTGCGTCGGCACATCCACCGACTCGATCCGCTTCCATTCCCCGGCCTGAAATCGATACAGGTCGCGCGACATCTTCAGGCACTGTGACGGGCGATCGTCATCCACCTGAGAGCAGTAAGCGAGATGAAATCCCGCTGCATCGGCTTCATAGCTCGATTGCTGAAGCAGGTCCGAATTCCACAGCGCGATCAGTCGATGCCCGTCAAATTGCCAGGCCGAGAACATCCCAGTCTCCAAATCATCCGTCCGCCCCGAAATCGTCACAAACACCGGATCGGAGTCGGATACGGTCGCCAGTTCCAGATCGCTATCGAAAAAATCCTTCTCGACAAAACGATCGATTTTCGCGGCCAATGCGTAATGTCCGGCGCCGCCGGCGTAGATTCTCACCGCTGCCGGGCCTCCCAGGCCAAAATTGATCGCCATCGCATAGACCGCAGGCGTGCCAGCGAGTTTCGCGAGACGGTAATTCTCTCCCACAGGCGGGTTCTGGGACGTGAGATCGGCTAGAGCCTTGTTGGCGCCGTCCAGGTTCGGCTCTCCCGGCGCATTCAGCACGGAAAGCGCGACGGAGTCCAGATACGAGAGGGCTTGCCCCATGTGCTCTGCGCTGTCGTCCCCGCCGCCCAGCCGAACCGCGGAAAGCTCCCCGGCAATTCGCCTGAATTCCGAGGCCGCGTCGGCAGCGCCCTGCGCATGCAGCCGCAGCCCGAGCGGAATGACACTGATCATGACAAATCCGCAGAAAAGTGGGAGCATATAGAGCGCCGCGCGGGCGGCAGCGGAAATTCGTCGATTTAGCAAAAAAAGAGACCCATTTCTATCTCGACTCTAATACACTTATTGCCGGGAACGCAACAACCGGGGGTGGGCAATCCAAACTTGCGCTCAGATGTTTTATATAATCAGTTAATAAATAGACGCGCGACGGAGAGATGCATGCAACGCTCTCGCCTCGATCGATTCGCTCGCCCGCCGTCCAACTGTCGGAGGGGACAGCTTCCCGCCCGACCGAGCGTTATTCCGTTGCGTCCTGAACGACAAACAGGATCCTGCTTTGATTCGGGTAAGATAGCCCAACGCGAACAGTCTTTGTTCCGGAAACATAACAGAAAGGTAGCCGCCTATGGCGATTCGGAGCCTCAGCCACCCAGGAGATCTTCCCGTTCCTGGCTCGCAACCGGGCACGAGACTGCGCAGGTCCCGCGAGCGCCTCGGCTTGACGTATCGCGACGTGGAGCGCGCCAGCTATGAACTCGCCTGCCAGCGCGGGCGCCCCGACTTTATCGTTCACTTGAGCCGCCTGGCGGACATTGAGAATCGCGATGTAACTCCCAGCATTTACAAGCTTTACGCCCTTGCCGTCATCTACCACTTGGATCCGAAAGAGGTCTGCCAGTGGTACGAAGTCCCCTTCGAGGGCCATTTTTCAGATGGGATTCAGATTTGCGCCCCAAAGACGCATCTCGCCGCGGCACCGGCGAAGCTAAGGGTTCCGGTTCGCTTCGATCCGGCGTTTGATCCCCGCCGCACGGAATTTCTCACCCGCATGGTCGAACGATGGGGAGACCTCGAAGGCACGTTCTTCAACGAGCCGTCTCGATACCTCTACGGTTACGTCGGAGCGGACGACATGCGAATGCACCCACTGATCCGGCCCGGGAGCCTGGTGCTCGTCGATCCCAAGCTCCGCCAGGTGAAGAATTCCGGGTGGACAAACGAATACGAGAGGCCGATTTATTTCGTGGAATTGCACAATCAGTTCCGCTGCTGTTGGTGCCAGTCGGAGGGCGGGAAAATGACACTCATCCCCCACCCCTTATCTTCTTATGCGCCAGAGGTTTACCGCTATCCTGACGATGCGGAAGTCGTGGGCCAGGTCGTGGGCGTCGCGATGAGGCTGGGGCCTAGCTAGGCTTTCTCGAAGCAATTACGGCCAATAGCGCCTTCATGTTGGAGCGAAACAGATCCTGAAGATACTCAGGCAAGCCTTCCGGGCACATGGCCTGAAAGGTACGATCCTCGTGCCAGCGTTCCACGGCATCCCAATATTGCTCCCCTGCTGAGCCGAGGAACGCTGCTAAGTCCTTCTCTTGCTCTTTCAAAGGCACTTCCAGAATTCTAGTGAACAGCTCCTCGTGGCAGTGCGAGAGCCCGGCGTCGACAGCGGTTTGGGGATACAAAGCTGCGAGGCCGGCATGCTCATACTGCCCCGTATCCGAGTCCTTTAGCGAACTGGTGTAATACAGCCGCCCAAAATCACTGGGGATGGCCGCCAGTGTTCGAACGGAAAAGTCCTCGATCACGGCCCTGTTCCGCTGAAAGCCTTCTAATGACTCCACGCGATCTCCCGTTCTGATTTCTGAACTCTTTTCTGCCGGTACACCCCGGTGCGGAGGCCTTCGAGTATCAATGTGGCGACTCTGGAGGGTCAACCACAATGAAAAAGATGATCACCGCATCGGTTGTTGCAGCTTTCTCACTGGCCATGCTACTCCCCGTTGCACGGCAAGTCAACGCTGCCTCGGTTAATCAATCCATACTGCGCCAGGGTGGCAGCCCACTGCCGGGTGGCGGTGGCGGACACTTTCAAGGTGGCAGCCCACTGCCGGGCGGTGGCGGCGGACACTTTCAAGGCGGCAGCCCACTGCCGGGCGGTGGCGGCGGACACTTTCAAGGCGGCAGCCCACTGCCAGGCGGTGGCGGCGGACACTAAGCTGGTAAAGTCCGGACCGGGTTGGTTCGCGTAGAGATGTTACCCTGCGAGTGAAGTCATGCTCGTGGTATACTCTCTCAGCTCGGTCTGGACTCATGAACCATCTCGAAAATTTCCTCGCTTGGGCTGCGATATCGTCCGAAATTGTGCTATGCGGATTTGTCTTCGCCCGGAAGGTGCAGCGGACGCTTCCGCTCTTCGCGACCTACGCATACGTGCTTTTGGCGTGCTCGATCGGCGTTTGGTTTACGTACGAGTTGTCGGGATTTAATTCGCTGACTTCGTATTACGTGTACTGGGGCTCCGTGCTCGTGAATGGAACTGCACGCAGCTTGGCCATCGCGGAATTGTGCCGTTACGGACTCCGTGCCTACCGAGGAATCTGGGCGCTAGTATGGCGTATCCTCACGGGCTTAGCGGTTTTGCTAGTGGCTCGCGCAGTCATGGACGCGTGGCAGCAACCCAACAAGGTAGCCATCACCGTAGCGACACTCGATCGGGATCTCGCACTCGCTTCGATCGTTATTCTCGTAGTGTTGCTAGTCATCAGAAACTACTACGGACTCGCCCTCGAACCTCTGCAACGAGGAATCGCTCTGGGAATTTGCTTCATTTCTGCCGTGGACGTGATAGCGAACAGCGTTCTCCGCAATCTCTATGCCGGCGCTCTATTCGCGTGGTTCTTTGAGAGCCAAAAGGCTCTTTGGCCTGCCTTGCGGCCCCAGTACATGCACGTGGAAGATCTTTGGAGCACGGTCCATCTATGCTCGTTTATGCTCTCGGTCGGGATCTGGTGTTTCGCGCTCCGAAAACCGGTGCCTGCGCCGGCCGAGGACCGCGTGCTGCTGCCCGCCGAGGTGTATCGGGCAATGTCGCCGGCGATCAACATGCGGCTGGCTACATTCAATGACCGGCTGGTGGAGTTACTAAAGCCATGAGTGGACTGACCATCGTGATCTCGGGCGCCGTTGCCCTCTTCGGCTTGCTCGTCTGGCTATTGATTCCGAGACGCAAGCCGGGAGAATCGGCAGCAACATCGTTTCAAGCGCAACTGAATGAAGCGCTGGATTCCCCAAAGCACTATCTGTATTTTCCCCAGATTCGGCAGGCGCTTTCCGCGGCGGATGCTCGTTACCTCATGGAATCCGCGCCGCCGCAGGTCGCAAAACAGGCGCTCCGGGAACGGCGCGCGGTTGCCCGCCGCTTCCTCCGGGGATTGCACGAAGACTTCTCCAACCTCGCGAGGCTGGGCCGGGTCGTGGCCGCGCTATCTCCGGAAGTCAGCCGCGAGCAGGAAACCGAACGCCTGATGCTGAGCCTGAAATTTCAAATGCTATACAGCCTCGTTTGGTTGCGACTTGCCACCGGCAATTTGCCGCTCCAGCAGCTTGAGCATCTGACTGGACTCGTGGGAAGGCTCGCCTCGCGCATGGATGAGGCCATGGCAGAGATCGGCGCTCTCTCCGCACGCAGTATCCCCGGAAATATCGGCGCATAGGCCGCAGCCCGCTGCGGCCAGATGGCGAAATAGACACTCGTAGGCGCGACCAAGCCTGCCATTTCCTTGTCACGCAGCCGTAGCGGACGCTAGACTTTCCCGCTTCGGCCCCATGAATCATCTCGAAATTTTTCTCTCATGGTCCACCGTGTCATTTGAAATTGCCGTGTGTGGATTCGTCTTCGCCCGGAAGGTGCAGCGGACGCTTCCGCTCTTCGCGGCCTACGCCTGCGTGCTTTTGGCCTGCACGATCGGCGTCTGGCTCACGTACGTGTTTTCGGGATTCGACTCGCTGACTTCGTATTATGCGTACTGGAGTTCCGTGCTGCTGGATGGAGCTGCACGCAGCTTGGCCATTGCGGAATTGTGCCGTTACGGGCTTCGCGCCTACCGTGGAATTTGGGCGCTCGTTTGGCGCCTCCTTGCAACGCTGTCGGCCCTGCTGCTCGTTCATGCGCTGATCGACACGTGGGGGCAGCCTCACGGCATCGCGATCTACGGTACGACGCTCGAGCGCGATCTGGACCTTGCTTCGATCCTTATTTTTGCCGCTTTGTTCCTGATCCGAAAATATTATGGGATCGCCCTCGCCCCTCTGCAAAGATGGATCGCCGCTGGGATTTGCCTGCTCTGCACCGTGGATGTGATCGGGAACACGATCCTCCGGAATCTCTTAACGGGACCTCTATTCTCCTGGTTCTTGGAGAGTCAAAGGGCTCTTTGGCCGGCCTTGAAACCCCAGATCATGCGCGTGTACGATCTCTGGAGTACGGTCCACTTGTTTTCGTTCATGTTTTCCATGGCGATCTGGTGCTACGCGATGCGAAAACCGGTGCCCGCGGCATCCGAGAGCCCCACGCTACTGCCCACCAAGGTGTATCGGGAAGTTTCACCGGCAATCAACCTCCGGCTGGCCACGGTGAATACCATGCTGCTGGAGCTGCTGGAACCATGAGCGATCCAGCGAAAAAACCTGCCCCTCATATTCCTCCACCGCACTGGCTCGTTCCTCCTGCTCTCCGATCGCTATTGACGATTTCGGCGCGCCGTTTCTTGTTTCGGCACTTCGCCCGTCGGTAAGAACGCGCCCTACCGTATAATGGCCTTCTCTGAGGGCTCGGGTGCCAAAAACCAAGATATTGATCGTCGATGACGAAGAAGCAATTCGAGAAGTCGTTTCCACTCTTCTAGAAGCGCTGGGGTACGAATGCACCTCCGTCAGCAACGGGCGCCTGGCAAAGGAATTTCTGACCACGCACGGTGTCGACCTCGTCTTGAGCGACATGGTGATGCCCGAAATGGACGGCCTCAGCCTGGTGGAATGGTTGCGCAAGGCCGAACCGGATGTTCCGGCAATCATGGTGACGGCCATCCACGATCTCTCCACCGCTCTCGAAGCCATCCGCCGAGGCGCTTACGATTACATCTTGAAGCCCTTTGAGAAGGACCAGCTCTATTTGAGCGTGCGCCGCGCGCTCGACCACCGCCGCCTGGTGCTCGAGAACCGCAACTATCAGCGGAATCTCGAACAGCAGGTCGAAGAGAGGACCGCGCAGCTCCAGGGCGCGCTCGAGCAGCTCGAGCGATCCTACGACGACACGCTTGAAGCGCTCGGCGGCGCGCTGGACTTGAAGGACGCCGAAACCGAAGGCCACTGCAAGCGCGTCACGGCTTTTACGATCGCCATCGCCAAGGCCATGCAGGTGGAACCCGCGATTCTCCCGCAAATCGCCCGCGCCGCCTTCCTGCACGACATCGGCAAAATGGCCATTCCGGACCACATCTTGCGCAAGCCCGGCCCGCTGACGCCGGAAGAGCGCGACATCATGCGCACCCACTGCGAAATCGGATACAACATGGTGACGCGCATTCCCTTTTTGCGGGAAGCGGCCGAGATTGTTCTGGCGCACCAGGAATATTTTGACGGCACCGGCTACCCGCGCGGATTGCGCGGGGAAGAGATTCCCCTCGGCGCGAGAATATTCGCGGTCGCCGACGCCCTGGATGCCATGATTTCCGACCGGCCGTATCGCAAAGCGCTCTCGATCAAGCACGCGCAGGAGGAAATCCAGCGCTGCTCGGGAACCCAATTCGATCCCAGTGTGGTTGAGGTGTTTGTTACCATGCAAGCGACGCTCTGGATGGAGCTGCGCGAAAACATCGGCACGCCTTACCGCCTCTCCCAATTGAAGGCCGACTGAAGCGGCCCGCTCCCTCCCGAAATTTCACTTCGGGGCCTTGCGAAAATCAAGAGGCCCCTGTAGTATCCAGCACAAAAGGACAAACACAATGGCTCTGGTGGCGATCAAGACGGCTTCGACGACGGGCTACTGCGACTGCATCCACGGCTGCTATGAACTGGCCAGCTTGCGCGACGAGGACACGGGCAAATCCTTTTGCCCGCGCTGCGCCAAGGAACATCTGGAGATGAATGTCGGGATCGGCTTGCCTCAACCGGCGCCCAACAAGGTCTCCGCGAATTCCGGCTCGCCCGCCGCGACGCCTTCCATTCCGCGTCCGGCAGATCCGCCGGGCCGCCTGCGTAATTAGCTCGCACCGTTCGGCGGCGCTTTGCGTCGTGATCGCCACCGCCTACAGGGCCAGAACCAACAGCTTTAGGTTCTGAAGCCCTAACCTCCCATTTCAACCCCTGCGCGTGAAGCTCTTCCCATCGGACTTTGCGAAATGCCACGAGAAGCTGCGTAATCGGCCGCGCCGATGTCATAATAGAAGCACGCGGCGGTTTCGCTTATGTCTCAGAACGCGACTTACGACGTATTCATGGACGGCTCCTGTTCGTTTTGCCGGTGGTCGCAAGCGAAGGTCGCGCCGTACGATTCCGGCCGGCGCGTGCGGTTCCTTGACTACAACGATCCTGCCGTGGCCGCGCAGGCTCCCTTTTCTCGCGATGAGCTCGACAACGAGATGCACGTTCGAACGCCCGAGGGCGACTGGCTCAAGGGATTCGAAGCGTGGCTCGCTGTGCTCCGCGTCCTTCCGAAGCTTGCATGGCTCGGACGCTTCGCAGGAATGCCCCCTATGCGCTGGATTGGCCCCTCTGCGTACGCATTCATCGCCCGGCATCGATACAACCTTCCCGGAGCTCCCGCGCGCTGTGAGGGCGATTCCTGCGCGATTCCCGGGCGTCCATCCAAGTGACGCGAGCGCGCGGCGCGCGTGATACCATATTTGCGCCGTGAAACTCCCAAAATTCTCCACAGAACATTCGAAGCGACGATGACCGCGCCGCCGCGCCCCTCCACCGAACCGATTCCGATGCTCGATCTGCGAGCGCAGTTCGAAACCATCGCGCCCGAAATCCGCGCCGCCGTCGAGGGCGTTCTTACGGCGCAGCAGTTCGTCCTGGGGCCGCACGGCGAAGCGCTGGAAAGCGAAATCGCCGAAGCTTCCGGCACGCGCCACGCGATCGGAGTCGCATCCGGGACGGAGGCGCTCGAACTCGGCCTGCACGCTTGCGGGGTGAAGGCGGGCGATGAAGTCATCGTTCCGGCGTTTACGTTTATCGCGACGGGCAGCGCCGTCAGCGCGCTGGGCGCCCGCCCGGTGTTTGCGGACATCGAACCTACAACGTTCAATCTCGATCCGGATCAAATCGAAGCTCGGATTACGCCGCGGACGCGCGCGATTGTCGTTGTGCATCTTTTCGGGCTGTCGGCGGATATGGATCCGATTCTCGAAATCGCGGGCAAGCACGGCATTCCGGTCATCGAAGACAACGCCCAATCTTTCGGCGCGACGTACCACGGACGAAAAACCGGGTCGATGGGCCGCCTCGGCTGCCTGAGCTTTTATCCCAGCAAGAATCTGGGCGCGTATGGCGATGCGGGAATGATCGTCACGAGCGATGAAAAGCTCGCGGCGAGGCTGCGCTCGCTGCGCAATCACGGGCAGACGGGCCAGTACCTCAGCACTGAACGCGGCTGGAACAGCCGCCTCGATGAACTCCAAGCGGCGATCCTGCGCGTGAAACTACGGCATCTGGCGGAGTGGACGGCCGCGCGGCAAGCCCATGCCAAGTTGTACGACTCGCTGTTGCGCGATGTGCCGGGGCTCCTCGTCCCGAAAGTTCCGCCCGGAAGAGAACACGTCTACTATCTCTATACCGTTCGAGTGGAGGGCCGAGCCGGCGGTTACACGCGTGCGAACGACAAAGGAAACGAGGTGCGCAGCGATGTCGTGCAGCAGCGCCTCAAAGCTCGCGGCATCGCCAGCACGGTCTACTACCCGGTTCCGCTGCATCTGCAGCCGCTGTACGCTTCGCTCGGAGGCAAGCCCGGGGATCTGCGCGTGAGCGAGCACGTCGCACGCGAGGTGCTGTCCATTCCCCTCTACCCGGAACTGACGCGCGAGCAAATCGAGCGCGTCGCGTCGGAATTGCGCAAAGCGGCGAGCGAGTAGGACAGCCTTCAGGCTGTCTGGTTTTGATTTTCCTTTCGCAGGCAAACTTCGGAAAACGGGAAGGCGAAAGCGGTCCTAGTGCGATGGCGGAATACGCCCGACACAAGCGAAAATTCGGACGGCGGAACTACGCCGTTGCGGAAACTGCGCGGCGGTACAGCAAAACCATCACGGCGAGAAACAGGACCAGCGCTGGCGTAAGCAGGGCAAGAATTCCGTAGTCAAGCGAACGCTCGCCCTGGGCGCCGAGCGCGGAAGCGGAGGAGTAGCACAGGGCACAGCCCTGCGCGAAGGCGCCTTGCGCCGTGGCCAGCATAGTAACTAAGAACGCCAGAACGATTTTCACTCGCATCTCAATTCCCTCCCAAGACGCTCCTGCCGACGGTCGATTCTACCTCAATGCGGCCTCATTAGCAGTATCCGCGAAGGTTCCTGGTAAAAGAAAATAAACATCATGCACAGGCAAAATACCGTGGCCGGAATCAGAAACAGGACCAGGCCGAACTTTTCGTACTTGAGGTGCATGAAATACGCCATGATCATGGCGGCCTTCAGCACGGACAAGAATACAAGAATCGTCAACATGAGCGTGGGATTCAGCTCTTCGTAGGCAAGAAAAACTTCCAGGAAAGTAATGGCGACCAGCCCGACCCAGATCCCCAGGTTGGTCCCGACGCTGGCTCCTGCGTGCGCTTCTGTCGCATGATCCTGTGTGCTCATTGAACGAATCTCTCCCGAATCATCGAAATTAGTACTTCACCGACATGAGATAGATCATGGGGAACACGAACATCCAGACCAGATCGACGAAGTGCCAGTACAGGCCGTTGACTTCGACGTCCTCGGCGGAAAATTTTCCGCGCCCGTACCCGACGGCCACGATGCCCAGGTAAATCACGCCGATCATCACGTGCGTCATGTGCAGGCCGGTGACACCGAAGAAGACGGCGCCGAAGAGCGGCGTACCCTCCGGATTTCCAGTGATCGTGAAGCCCTCTTTATAAATCATGTTCATCCACTCGGTCAGGTGCAATGCGGTGAAGAGCAAGCCGCCCGCCATCGTAGCGACCATCCACAGGACCGTTTTCTTGCGGTCATTGCGCTGCGCCGCCATCACGGCCATCACCATCGTCAGCGAGCTAGCCAGCAGCACCACGGTCATGGCGGTGGAGAAAATAATTGCGGGGTGAATGGGAAACGGTTTCGGCCAGTCGGGATTGGTGAGCCGCGAATAGCTGTACGTCACAAGTAGCGCGGAAAAAGTGAGCGTGTCGGAGATGATGAACAGCCACATCCCCAATTTCTTCGAGCCGATCGCAAACGGGGATTTCCCGCCGGACCAGGCCGATTCCGTCACCGCCTCGGTTCTTACGTCATGCACGATTCACCGTCCCAGAGTCAGAAGTGCGAACAGGAAAATCCAAAGCCCATCCATGAAATGCCAGTAAATCGACGTCAACTCCGCCGCGGTCGATTGCGAAATTCGCGACCGGCTCCACGGCCGAAACGCGACGTAGAACAACGAAAGGATTCCGCCCGCGAGGTGCGCGCCGTGGGCGGCGGTCAAAACGTAGAAAAAGCTGCTGCTGGGATTCGTCGCCAGCAACATTCCGGCGGCGGCGAGCTGGCGCCAGGCGACGAGCTGCCCCGCCAGGAAAAGCATTCCGAGCCCGGTGGTCACCCACCACCAGGATTGGAATGCCTCTCGCTCGCCGCCTGCCAGCTTCTTACGCGCCACCACGATGGTGGCGCTACTTGCGAGCAGTATCGCGGTGTTGAACCAAAGGACGGGAGGCAAAGGCGTACGCTGCCAGTCCGTGCCCAAACCCTTTCGCACGATGTAGGAGCTGGCCATGGCCATAAAGAACATTACGATGGCCGCCAGGCCCAGTTGCAGCGCCGTGAAGTAGGCGCGGCGCGGTACGGGACGGCGCGACCCGGAAGAATCTCCGTCGTCGTCGCCTCCCGCCGGCGGAGTGATTCCGCCGCCGTGGCCGGCGTCTATAATCTCAACGTCATCTACAATGGTTCCAGGCATCGTTTGCCCCTGCAGGGCCGCCCTTCCAGAAAGCTACGCTTTTCGAACCAGATCCGGCGCCAGATGCTGCGGAATGTAATCGTCCGCGGCGCCCGGCACGCTGAATTCATACGCGCCGTGGTACACGACCGGCTCGACGCCGCCAAAATTGTCAAATGGCGGCGGCGAGGGGATCGACCATTCGAGCGTCGTGGCGTGCCAGGGATTCTCTTCCTTGGCTTCCTTACCGGCAAACAGGCTCCAGATGAAATTGAACAGGAAAATCAGTTGCGCCCCGATGGTGATGAACGCCGCGATGCTGATGAACACGTGGACAGGCTGCAATTTCTGCAGAAACGGCCCGGCGGTCATTTCGGAATAGCGGCGCGGGTTGCCGGCCAGGCCCAGGAAGTGCATCGGCATAAAGATGGCGTACACGCCGATAAACGTGAGCCAGAAATGGACCTTGCCGATTCCTTCATTCAGGAAACGGCCGAACATTTTCGGGAACCAGAAGTAGAGTCCCGCGAACATTCCGAAAATCGCGGCCACGCCCATGATCAGATGGAAGTGCGCGACGACGAAGTATCCGTCGTGCAGGTAGAGGTCCAACGCGGGCTGGGCCAGGAACAAACCGGAAAGTCCGCCGCTGACGAACAGCGATACGAAGCCGAGGGCGAAGAGCATCGCGCAATTGAAGGTGATCTTGCCCCCCCACAACGTGCCGAGCCAGTTGAACGTCTTGATCGCCGACGGCACGCCGATCGTCATCGTCAGGAGCGAGAACGCAAATGCAGAATACGGGCTCATGCCGCTGACGAACATGTGGTGGCCCCACACGCAAAAGCCGAGGAACCCGATGCCGCAGATCGCTCCGACCATGGCGCGGTAGCCGAAAACCGGCTTGCGTGAGAACGTGGAGAGCAAGTGCGACGCGACGCCCATTCCGGGCAAAATCGCGATGTACACCTCGGGATGGCCGAAGAACCAGAAGAGGTGCTGCCACAAGAGCGGCGAGCCGCCTTTGTGCCAGGTGATGACCTGGTCGGTAACAACAAGCCCTCCGGGAATAAAAAAGCTGGTGCCCGCCACGCGATCGAGCAAGAGCAGGATGCAGGCTGCCAGGAGCACGCCGAACGCGAGCAATCCAAGGATCGCGGTAACGAACCAAGTCCAGCAGGTGAGCGGCAGGCGCCCCAGCGTCATGCCCTTGGCGCGAAGATCGATCAGCGTGGTGATGAAATTGAGCGCGCCCATCAAGGAAGCGCCGCAGAAGATCGCGAGGCCGATAATCCAGAGCGTCTCGCCGCCGCCTTGTCCCGGTCCGACGATTTCGCCCAGCGCGCTGAGCGGCGGGTAGGAGGTCCAGCCGCCGATGGGCGCGCCGCCCGACACGAAAAACGCGCAGATCATCACGACCAGCGACACAAACGTGGTCCAGAACGAAAGCATATTGAGCACGGGAAACGCCATGTCCGCCGCGCCGATCTGGATGGGCAGAAAGTAATTGCCGAAGCCGGACTGGGGCGCGGTGGTCAGCACCATGAAGACCATGATGGTTCCGTGCATGGTCATCAACGCCAGATATTGCTCGGGCGTCATCTGGCCGCCGTGGAAAAACGAGAACTTCGCGGTCGGCCAGGCCAGGTGCAAGCGCATCAGCAGCGACAGCGCCATGCCCACGAACACGGAGAACAAGGCCAGCATCAAATACTGAATGCCGATCACCTTATGGTCGATGCTGAACACGTACTTGCTAATGAAACCGGTCGGGGCTTGGTGCTGGTGCCCGTGGCCGCCGCCGTTTTCGTGTGTCACCATTGAGGCTCTCCTGGGTCTTTGGCAGGACAGGCTCGAACCTGTCCGCCCTTGACTTCTGCCAACTCAGCCTAACTCAATGAAACTCAAAACCAGACGCTCTGAAGCCCTTCCCGCTTACTGCTGGTTCGCCGCTTCCTGGTCCTTCATCCACTTTTCAAAATCCGCTTCCGGCATCACCGTGAGCATGCTGTGCATTCGGTAGTGGCCCAACCCGCAAAGTTCCGCGCAGGCAATTTCGTAGTCGCCGGGCGTTTCCGCCGTGAAGTGCATGTGGATTTCCATGCCGGGCACGGCGTCCTGCTTCAGCCGCAGTTCGCGCACGTAGAAACTGTGGGTGACGTCCTGCGAGCGGATGATGAGCTCGACCTCTTTGCCCGCGGGAACCACAATCACAGGGGATACGACGTCATCCTTCGACGTAGGATCTGTCGGATCGAGCCCAACGGGATTGCCGGTGGACGCGCTGACCAGTTCCGGCTTCTCGCGCCCGAACTTTCCATCGGGGCCGGCGTAACGGAAATTCCAGACGAATTGCTGCCCGGTGACCTCGATTTGCAGCGCGCCGGGCGAGGCGCCCATGAAGTGCACTTCGGCCCAGGCGTTTCGCGCATACAGCCCCAGGCCGACGAACAACACGACCGTGGCCAGCGTCCAAACGATCTCCATCGTGTTGTTGCCTTCGAAGTACGTCGCTTTCTGTCCGCGATCGCGAAACTGGAAAATCGCGTAGGCGAGCCCGAGCTGCGCCAGAACAAACACGACACCCGTAATCAGAAACGTGCGCACGAATTGCGCGTCGATTTCATGGCCGAAGTCGGTGATGGCCGGAGGGAACCACCAAATTTTCGCCCAGAAAATATAGACGGTGACCGCCGTCATCAAGACGAGAAACACTGCGAAGGCAAGCGCAACAGAGGTGGTGCCGCGTTCGGGTCGTCGACTCAGCATCGTTTCCGCTCCAGGGGTCTTGCGGGCCGAAGTGCCGCGGCCCGAAATCACAACCTTAGACGTTCGTGCCTGACGAAACCATTCGTATTGGGGCCTGAACGGCACATCATATACATCCCGCGGAGAATTTCAACAATCTTTCTTCATTGCATCAAAATAATGGATCGTGAATGGTGAAAGATGAAGGCCGATGGCATACCATGGGCTGCTATCCAAGGAGAGCCAGACACAGTGAAAAAGATGCGGAACCACCGCGTATTCCTCGGCATTTTTCTCGCGGCGCTCGCCGTTGGCGCGCTTCCGACCGAGGGACAAGTCGCCAGCCCGCCGGCCCACGCCGCTTGCAAATTTTCGGACGGCAAAACGATCACAGTGAACTATTCCAGCCCGCGAATGCACGGCCGCAAAATCTTCGGCGACCTCGTTCCCTTCGGAGAAGTCTGGCGCGCGGGAGCAGACGACGCGACCTCGTTTACCTCGAACGCGGATTTAATTGTGGGAGGCAAGAACGTGCCGGCGGGTAGATATACGCTGTTCACTTTGCCGACTCCAACCAAGTGGACATTGATCGTCAGCAAGCAAATCGGCGAATGGGGCATCCCATATCCCGGCGCGCAATATGACTTCGCCCGCATGGAGATGAAAGTTTCCAAGCTTCCCGCGCCGCTTGAAAATTTCACAATTGCGTTCGACCCGGCGGGAACCACGTGCACGATGAAACTGGATTGGGAAACAACGCGCGCTTCGATCGACATCGCGGAGAAAAAATAACGCTGCGTGGATTCGCCGGGCGCGGACGACACGATGCAGCGTGTCATGGCGAGCGAAATGAGGAATCGCTCCTGGATTTAGACCCGGGGACGAGAAGCTCCGAGGGGCGCAGCGGGCTTCGGATCGACCTCAACGTTCTTCGTGAAATCACCCGAAGCCCGCCGATTTACGGGCGAGCCGCTGTTGTTTCCACAGAAGACTGGCTGGCTTCCGCGGCGGTGTCGTCGACGATTTCGCTTTCCCACTCGACAGTGATGCCGCGTCGCACACTTTCCGACGCCGCGCAAAGTCCTTCGTGATGCTCCAGCGCCCGCTCAACGGTGGCGCGCTTGTCCTTCGGCACTTTCAGGCGGTAGCGCAGCTTGATTCCCGTCAGGATCATCTTGCCGTCCACGTCTTCGATGCGGCCTTCCGCTTCCACTTGCAGCTTGTCGGGATTCGCGCTCACGCCGCGCGCCTCCAGCGCGCCCGCCACGGTCCCGGTCATGCAGCCGCCCACCGCCGCGACGATGTAGTCGAGCGTGGAGGCCATAGGTTCCTCCGGCGAGAGCTTGAAGTATTGGGCGATGCCGCCGTGAATCCCCATGCGGAGTGCACCGGGAAAGCCTTCGATCTCGGCCCGCTTGATCTTGCTCTTTCCGGACTCCTTGGAAATTTTCACTTTTGACATCTGAATCAATTTTCCCATGGTCCTGCCTCCCTGTTAGAAAAGCCCGGCGCGAGCTAAACGAGCGCCTCCAACAATTCATCGACGGTGAACGGCCGGGCCGTCTTGACGAAAGCCGTGAACAGACTGCGCGGGTCGGTGCCGTAAGAAATAGAATACTCCTTTCCCCGAAACAACTTCTGGGAAAAGCGCTGAAAGTCGGCGTCGAACGCATCGCGCGTCGCGGCGTTGTTTGGAGCGATCATGCGATCGTTGATAAAGATCTCGATGTCTTGCCCGTTGAAGCGGAACTTTCCTTCCAGCTTCGGCTCGGATTCCAAACGGCCGCAGGCGGTCAACGCCGCGCGAGTGGCCTGTGACAAGGACTCCTGATTGCCGCCGTCGAGAACCGCTTTGCGGTTGTAGCGCACCCCGAGGCGATTGCCGCTGTTGTCCACGCTGTAGTTGCCTTCGTGTCCGATCAGGACGATTCCCGGACCCGCGGGAACGTGGGTATAGTCGGCGACGTCGATCAACAGCTCGTCGCCATTTTGATCTTCAATCCACCCGTGAAACACCGGGATCAACGGATCGAGACTGACCCCCGCGGAATCTTTTAGCAGGAGCTTTACATTGACGTGCTGAAGTTCCATGCGATGGAGTCCTTTTTGGGCGGGCTCCAAGCGGAGCCCGCTCTCATTTTTCAGGCGAGAACCGGCGTGGAAATCCGGTTGTAGCAACTGTGCGCGGCGTCGATGAAGAGCTGGGCCTCATCGATCAGATAGCGGGCCGAGTCCTGCGTGTGCGGCTCGCCGGATTTTTCGTGGGCGCTGAACAGGTAGTGCGCGAATTTGCCGCCGGCGAAGGGATCGAAGAATTTCTGCGTGTCGTAGAACCGCGCGCGAAATTCCCGGACGATATGCGCCGGATCGTCGGCGATCTGGGAAGACTCGATCTTCACCAGGGCCTTGGCGGCTTGCACCATGGAGCGGTAAGCCGTCTCTCCAGCCGGCTCAATCTGGCCGGACTCCAGCGCCACCTGAGCCTCGAACAAGGCCCGTTCGGCGGCGGCGAGATCAAATTCCACCGACGACACAACTTCGCCCGCGCATTCTCCGACACCGATGTCCGCCAAATTGTATTCCCGGGGATCGCCCCAATCCTGGAAGAACGAGCGGTCCGACAGATCGGCCGGGGGACGCGCAAGGTCCTGGAGCATCCGCTTCAGTTCGACTTTGCCGGTCCGAGCGACGAAATCCTTGAAGCTCTCGCCCTTTTTGCGATGGGCCGCATAACGATCCGTCAGACGTGATACGACTTCCGGAATATGCTTCGACGGGATCGCGATGACCGGGAGGCCGTAAGACGCCCCGTTGTTTTCCCACTCGCCGCCCAGAACGACCTGGAAGTGCGGGACCGCGTAGCCGGAGATTTTGCGGCTCACGCCGTAAAAGCCCATGTCCGCCACGTGATGCTGGCCGCAGCTATTGAAGCAGCCGCTGATCTTGATGTGCAGATTCACGACGGAATCATCGAGCTGAAAGCTTTTCTCGACCAGTTGCTTGCGCAACTCCGCGGCCAAGCCGCGCGAAGAGGAAATGCCCAGTTTGCAGGTGTCCGTTCCCGGGCAGGCCGCGATGTCCACGATGCTTCCCGCGCCCGGATCGCCAAGGCCCGCGGCTTCGAGAGCCTTGTGCAATTCCACCAAATCGCTTTGGCTGACCCAGCGAAGAATGATGTTTTGCTCCACCGTCGAGCGGATCGTATCTTTCGTGAAGCGGCGCGCGATATCCGCCAGGGATCGCAGCTGCGTGGAAGTAATGTCCCCAAGGGGAAGCGCGACCGTCACCACCGTGTAGCCCTGTTGCCGCTGCGGCCGGGTATTCGACTTCACCCAGCGCTGGAAAGACGCCGAGCCGAGCAAGGGCGCTGGACCTCCGGGGCGAAGCGGCGCCTCCTGGGGTTTTTCGGCGGCGCCGAGGAAATCCGTCCATCGCGGATCCGGGGTGAGAGTCTTGCGTTCCTCGAGCACCAGTTCCTTGAACTTCTCGATCCCCAAATCCTGGACCAGGAACTTCAGGCGCGCGCGGCTGCGATTCTTCTTCTCACCGAGACGGGCGAAGACGCGGGAGATCGACTGCGCCAGCGGGAGCAATTCCTCGACCGGAACGAACGAGTCGAACGGCTTGGCCTGGTAAGGGACCGCGCCGAGGCCGCCGCCAACCATCACTTCAAAGCCGCGCTTCTCTTTTCCGTCCTCGATCCGCGTCGTGGCAACCATGCCCATATCGTGCATGCTGGCCAGGCCGCAGCCGTGTTGCGAGCATCCGCTGAAGGACGGCTTGAACTTTCGTCCGAAGTTCTGCGTGTCCGGATGGCCCATCATGAATTTTGAAAGGGCGTGGGAGTAAGGAGTCACGTCGAATTTTTCGTCCGGGCAGACTCCCGAATAAGGGCAAGCGGTCACGTTGCGAACCGAATTTCCGCAGGCTTCGCGCGTGGTGACGTTCGCGGCGGCCAGCCGGCGCATGACGGTGGGCGTATCCTCCACGTGGACGTAGTGAAGCTGAAAATCCTGCCGCGTGGTCACGTGCGCGATGCCGTCGGAATACTCTTCCGCCAGGTCCGCCAACGTCTCGAGCTGCGCCGCGTTGAGCCCTCCCGCCGGAATCTTGATTCGCTGCATGCCGGGGGCGTCCCACATCGTGTTCGGGCCCTTGGTCAACGCCCCGGAGGGGAAGGCAAGCTGCTGCATGGTTTTGCCGTTGTGCCTTTGCCCATTGTCGTACCGCTGGCCATAGACGCCCCGGCGCAGCCGCGTTTCGGCAAAGAGGCGCTCGTCCAGCTTGTTCTGCTTTCGCAGGGATATTTCCGTTTCGAAGATATCAATTTCGCGAGCCAGAGCTTCCGGCGTTTTCCCGGTAAGCCGTTCTGCCCAAAGAGAGTTAGAAGCCTTCATGGACCCCTTGCCTCCGTTGCAATCCAGCCAAATTACTGCGCGTTTCCGTTTGCCGCTGTTACGACAAGTGCCCTGAAAACAAAAAACCCACCAACGGTTTGGTTACCGAGGTGGGCTGCCTGCGCTTCGATTTATCGTTACTCTATCGCGCGATTACCCCACACTGCGGCGCACTGTCGCAACAACAACAGATGCAGACATTGCGCTGGGTGAAATCGCACATTTCGACGTCGATGTTACTACGCCTTCTCCGAAAAGTCAAAGCCTCTCTGGTGACGTTGAGACGGGTTTATGCCAGTGACCCGGCACACACGGAGAAGTGAGCGACGTCACATACGCCAAATTGGGATACGAGTAGATATGAACTGTGCATGGAGGAAGCGGATGCCAGGCAGGACATACGGACCAGGGGCGCGGCAGGCATTTGAGTATCCGTCTTCAAATAGAGGAGGCACTAACATGAAAGTCTTGAGAACTATCCTAGCAGTGTTTGCGGTTCTGCTGCTCGTCGGCACGTTTGCCGCGAACGCCGGAGCCGATACGAAATTCAACAAGCGAACCGTGGTTACGTTCAACCAGCCCGTAGAGATTCCCGGACAGGTACTTCCGGCGGGCACCTACACCATCGAACTATATGAAAGCTTCGGCAACAGGAATATCGTCCGCGTTTTCAACGCCGACCGATCTCAGTTGATCGCTACGGTACTGGCGATTCCAAACCGACGCCTGACGCCGACTGAGGACAACGTGATGAAGTTCACGGAGCGCCCCGGAAATTCTCCGGATGCGCTGAAGGCCTGGTTCTATCCGGGGGAGACCGCCGGCCAGGAGTTCGTGTACCCGAAAGCGCGCGCAATTGAGCTCGCCCAGGTCACGCATGAGTCTATCCCAGCGGTCGAAACCGAACCCGCAACTGTCGAGGAGTTTAAGTCCGAGGCCATCGTCTCGGAGACTCCCGCAGCGACGGGTGTTGTAGAAGAGGCGCTGCCGACGTCGGCTCGGGATACCGAGAGGCTCGCGCCAGCTGAAGAACTTCCGAAGACGGGCAGCGAAGTTCCGCTGATCGCGCTTCTGGGCCTGTTGTCCGTAACCTCCGCGTTCCTGCTGAAACGGCTCGTGAGCTAGTCAGCTTGAACGCGTCGTAACTCCGGTGCGCCGTGGGTTAGAGTTGGTACTCCAGCCCACGGCGCCAGGAGGACTCACCATGAAAACCTTTCCACCATCCCGAAGGGCTGCCACTTATCAAATTTGCTCCGCTCTCGGGATGATTTTCGTTCTCGCGGGCATCGCGGTTTATCCCCGCTCCGGAGCCGCACTGGCGGCGAAGTCCCAAGCGACGGACCAAGGCACAATCTCCGTCGAGACCGCACTGGTAGTCTTGCCCGTTCGCGTCATGAGACCGAACGGGGCTTTCGTTTCAGGGCTGGCACAGGGGCAGTTTCGGGTGTATGACGACGGGCGGCTGCAAACGATCGCGCTTTTCCGCGAGGAAGACACGCCGGTGACCGTCGGACTCGTGGTAGACCACAGTCGCAGCATGGGCATGAAGCTTGCGGCCGTTTCCGCTGCGGTTTCCGCGTTCGCAAAATCGAGCAATCCCGAAGATGAAATGTTCGTGGTGGACTTCAGCGATCGCGTGTCGGTCGAGCAGCCGGGTGGAAAGCCTTTCACCAGCAATCCGCAGGAGTTGGCGCACGCCGTTTCGGCGGTATCTGCGCTGGGAATGACGGCGCTGTACGACGCCGTTGCGGAAGCGCTGAATCACCTCGACCTGGGCCGGTCGGACAAGAAAGCTCTCCTCATCGTGAGCGACGGCGGCGACAACGCCAGCGGGCGGAAGTACTCGGATGTGCTGGAACTGGCGCACCGATCGCAAGCGGTGATCTACGCCATCGTGCTGACCGGCGGGTCGGAGGAAGAAAATCCGGAGATCCTCAAACGTTTGTGCAAGGAAACCGGCGGATTGGCGTTCTTTCCGGGAGAGGGGCAATCCGTTTCAGACATCTCCGCCGTCATCGCGCGCGATCTCCGGGAGCAATATACCGTGGCGTTCACGCCGGAAAAAAGAGACGGCGACGCTTACCGGAAGCTTCGCGTGGAAGTGAAGGCTCCCGGGATGGGCAAGTTGCAAGTACGGACTCGCGCCGGCTATTACGCCGCGGGACGGAAAGAAACCACTGCCGAAGCAGGTAAGGGCCAAAGATGAGAGCCACAATCCTTATGAGCGGCGACCGAAGCGCACTGGCGCGGCGGTTCGTTCAGGCGGCCTACTACGTGCTTCTGCTGGCTGGAATTGCTGCGCTCGGGTATGCGGGCTACAGCGTACTGGACATGTACCGGTATCAGCGCGTTGAGATTTCCAAGCTCGAGGAGGCGCGCGCGACTGTCGAGCCCAGTCCAGCCAAGGCCGTTCGCGTGCCCGTCGCTCTCGGGGGCGTGATCGGCGAAATCGAAGTGCCGCGCCTGGGTATGAAGGCCATCGTCGTTCAGGGAGATTCGGGGAAACTGTTGCGGCGTTCCGTGGGGCATCTGCCGGAAACCGCGCTGCCGGGCGAAGCCGGAAACGTTGCCCTCGCGGGCCATCGCGACGGTCTGTTCCGGCCGCTGCGGAACGTCCGGCCGGGTGACACCATCCTGTTACGGACGCCAGACCGCGAATTCCAATACCAGGTGGAATGGACCGCCGTGGTTCCTCCCAACGCGACGCAGGTCATTCAGCCAACGAGCGAACCTGCACTGACGCTGGTTACGTGCTTCCCTTTTTATTATGTCGGGGCGGCGCCGGATCGCTTCATCGTTCGCGCCCGCAAAGTTTCCGCTGCGCCCTAGGAGCCGAGCCAGCCCTGAGTTTAGTGCCTGTCCGAACGATCGTGATGATCGTGGCGCCAGTTCCAGTAGTCTTTCTGTTCGTCCTTGTTCAGTTTGTTGTAGTCGCGGTACGGCTCGTGGCGATCTCTCCAATAATCGCGGTACGCGAAGTCTTCACCGTGGTCCCAAGTGTGCCAGTCGCTATGATATTCGTCGTAAACGCGGACGCGGCCCGCGCAGCCAGAGCTTGAGATGGTAATCAGGAGACTTGCCGCTAGAACTGTGGAAGTGAGTATTCGCTTCATCTGGGACATGTTCTCAGCCCTCCATGGATTCACAAGATATCGAGCCACCAACAGGGCTGGGTCCCTACTGAATTAGACGCAGATTGTGCCGAGAGACGTTGCCACGCGCGAACCTTGTGATTGTCCAGCCCGGGGAGAATTTGGGAACACGCGCTAAAAAGATTGCAGTTTCTTTGCGATATTCAGGACCACGAAGTTATAATGAGTAGCGAACTGCAAAGCGCCCAGCCTTGCAGAGTGGCATGTGCTTCTGTTCCTTGCGAATTTTGAATTCCAGTTTGTTTTCAGGAAGTTGCAAAATATTCTTCTTCGCGGAGATGCCGTAAGGCTGCCTTTCGGCATCTTAGGACATACCAGCCCTGTGCCCGCGGCCGACCGCGATCTCTTGAAGCCGCGAGTTCCACTTCAAATTCAATTTCCGGAGGCGATTTTCATGGCACGAAGGCTGGCGATCCTGTTGGGACTTTTCTTTCTCTTTTCGATTTCCGCTCGGGCCCAGAACGCGGATTTGTTCGGCGGCTTTTCCTACGAACATTTTGGCGTATCCCCGGGGCGAAACCTGGGCGGGGTGGAAGTCACGGGCCAGTATAAATTCATGAATTGGCTTGGCCTCGCGGCGGATCTGGACGGCCAGTTCGGGTTACCCTCGGCGCCCGACGGGCGGACGATTCATTTCATGGTCGGACCGCAGATTTCCTTTCCGACGCGAATTTCGCCGTTCCTTCACCTCCTGGGGGGAATCGGACACGCCTCCGACAATGGGATCACAAGCACAGCGGTCTCGGGGTCGATTGGGGGAGGAATCGACATGCGCATCGCGCCGCTCGTTTCCTGGCGGGTCTTTCAAGCCGATGACGTCATCACGCACTTCTTCGGCGGGGTACAACATAGCGCGAGGATCTCCACCGGATTGGTGTTCCACTTCTAGCGCGTGGACTCTGGCATTACAAGGACGGGCGTGGGAAAAAGCGAAGTTCGTCCGGGCAGGGTGCGGACTCCCCTTTTTGGGCGAAAGGCTTTCGATGGTGCGGAGGACCGCCGGGAGAACACTAAGTGCGCGTGGTCAGGTAGCGATCCGGATGGCGGCTCTTAAGCAGATGCCGCAGACGGTCGCACGCTTGCTCTAACGAATCGAAGAGTTCGTCGATTCCCTGAATCCCGACGGACATATTTCCCCCATCGATGTCGGCAACCAATTCGTGGCAAAGATTGGCGGCGCGCTGCACGCGAGAGGTGACGAGCATCGAGATGATTTCTCCATCATCCCGGCCCCGGAGCTGAAGTTCGCGGAGTTGTTGAACGGCTAGGGCCGTGGTGCGCAGCGTATCGACGGTGTCGCGAAACTCATTCAACAGGCGGAAGTCGATGCCCTCGGCCTGAAGCGACTTTTCCAGTTTTTGCAACTCGACGCTCGTCTTTTTGACCTGAAGATTCACGCCCCAGAAGCTGTCGCTCGGCGTAATCAGCTCGATGACGATGCCGTGCGCGACTCCTTCCCTCGAATTCGGAGTGGCCAGCACGCGCGCTTCGGCGGATTCGGCGGAAAGAAAATTGGTGATGGTAATGCGGCTGCCAACGCTGGGATAGATCGTCATTTCCAGGAAGCCGCCGTTGGCGTTGACTTGCTTGGCCATCGCCTGTACCAACACGGGAACACCTTCTGAATTACGCCAACTCGCTTCGATGGGTACCGTGACCGGGAAGCGTTGCGTCTTTCTTCGTTCCGCCTTCGATCCGTCCACGGCGGTGCCACGCGCTGACAAAATCGAGGATTTCCGTCTATCCATGGGGGGTTCCCTCAGTGCTGCTGGGTGCTATCAAACACAGTGGATCCACATTCGGCAGCTTAGCCGCGTGTTCTGATAATTTCTACTGTACGAAAGGACAGTAGGCAGAAATCGAAACAACCGCTTCACGCGGTCGCCGATGCCGGAGAGGAACAACAAACGGGCGTCGGGCAGGATGCTGGCGAAATCTATGGCTGAGGCGCCGAGGCGTCCATGTTGACGCGCGCTGGGATGGGGCGATATCCGCTGCGCGTGCGAATGCGATACTTCTTGTACTTTGGATTCGTGAGTTTAACGGAAATCGTGCGCCAGCCGCGATTCGGATTCGTCTGCGGGTAATAGCTCATAAAGTACAGATGCGCAAGGTCTTCACGGATCGAGCTGAAGGCGTCGCGCTGGTCTTTCCAGCTCTTCGCGAAGTAGGCCTCGCCGCCGGTGCTGGCCGTCATGCGGGAGAAAACGGCTGCGGAAGCGGCGTCGAGCTTGGCTTCCCGGGTGCTGACCATGTAGATCGGAACGCCTTCCGACTGCGCCAGCTCATCGACATCTTCCGGAGAAACCATGCTGGAATTGTCGGGGCCGTTGGAAAACACGACGACGACCTTCCTGCCGGAGTATTGGGCCGCATCTTTCAGCGTCATCAGCAGGGCGTTATATAAGGCCGAATCGTCGCCATTGACGGTCTCGCGCACGCCGCGCAATACCTGAGAGCGGTCCGGAGTGAGCGACGCGGCGCGGTAAAAATCGCGGCTATAGGAATAAAACGCCACCTGGTACGGGTGGTCCAGCGTGCGCACGAATTCCGCGATGGAATCCTGGGCGAACACGAAACCCCGCCCTCGGAACATATAATTGCTGGTGTCAAACAGGATAAAAACGTTGGATCCGCTGATCTTCGAGGCGATCCCCTGCATGGAATCGGTTTGGGCGCCTCCGCGGGGCGGATCGTCTCGGCGATGGTCGGTCAAGGAGCCGCCGTCCGGCTCGGCGGGCTGGCTCGAATCTTTTGCGGCGTTCAGGACGTTTTGAGGGCCTTCGTTTCCCTCTTCAAACGTCGCGAGCGATTGGGGAATGCCATCCTCGGCAATGTCGAAATCCGAGGGACGCAGGCTGGTGACGTAGTTTCCCTTCTCGTCCGTGACGGCCACGTTCAATTGCACCATGGACACGACCACGCGGATGACGTTTCCCCGGCTGTCCTGCGCGCCATCCTGCGCGAAGAGCCAAGCCGTGAAACCGGATGCCAAAATCAGAACTCCCAAGAATAGGACCAGGTATCTTTTGGCCATGATTTCCTCGCGAAAATACCGACTCGCTTCTGTTTGCAAATCCGGCATCGAGCCCGACCTCTACATCGGCAAAACGAAAATAACTTAAAGTCCGGCGGAAGGGGCGCTCCTCGGCAAAGCCGCGATCTTGCCCGCCCGGAATTCTTCTCCTGTTTCGCGCATGGCGCGCAGCACCGCCGACCAGTCTTCCAGATGCGAGGCGAATGTCTGTTCCACCATGCGGCGCGTCAGCTGCGGAACGAGCACATTGAGCATCACGGGCGAGTAGCCCAATTCATCCGCGAGGCGCCCCCAGTACAGGTTGCCCGAATCCCAGGACTCGGCCATCAACCGGCTGGAGTAGTAGAGAAACGTGGGAATCGGCTTCATGCTCATGAGCACCCGGCCGTAGGTTTGCGCCAACGCCGGATGCGGGACTCCAAAATCCTCGGAAATTCGCTCGAAATTTGTCTCGACCGGGAAGCGCGCCAGCAGTTCGTCCAGTTCCTTCCCTGCCGGCCCCCAGGATTGATTCATCGAGGGGTACCGGCGGCGGAATTCGGCCGCGAGGTAAAAGTTTTCCGCCGGAGCCAACAAGGCCAGAGCGTCTTCTTCATTTCCAGCGCGCAGGGCCGTTTCCAGTTGCTCCAACCTTTGCGGAAGCAGCCGATCGGTGAGGATGCCGGCGACGGATTCCCGCAGCTTCTCATCCTTCGCCGCGCCGGAGAGAAGTTCTTCGCCCGAGCGCTGGTACAGAGCGACCGCGTGAAGTTCGTTCGGCGAAACGCTCCACCATCGCGGCAGCACCGCGCTGGTGATCAATCCGGGGACCAGATCCTCCCAGATCAGGGACTGAACATTCTGGGGCACGATGAAATCCTGCTCCACCCGAGCGAGGGCGTACGGGAGATCGGCCATCGAGCCAACGAGATGCGCGCCGCCGCTCGCCGTCCATCCGCGCCCGAAAATTCGCGGAGACCGCCAAACCTGGTCGCTGGAATTGGCCGATTCGCCCGAGTAATCGCCTCCGGAGAAATCGTGCGAGCGGACAAAGAGCGGATTGTTGTGGATCATTTGCGCGCCGGGCGGCTCGTAGTAGGCGTAGTTGAGGCCGACCAGCGTGTCCCGCAAAAAGGGAGTGAGCAAGCCATGCGCCTGCGTCAATTCCGCCGGGCCGCTCGGAGACTTCAGGATCTTGATTAGATCCGTCCGCATTTGCAGGGCGGTGTGGCGATTGCTGTAAACTCCGGCGGCAAATTCGGCTCGTTCACTCTTGGTGAAGAGCGGCTTGGGCATCTCAAATTCGCGGAGTTCCCCGGCCAGCGGCAATAGCGATTCCGCGTCCGCCTTGCCCTTGGCCATCTGGTCGAGGCCGTCGCCGAGGGCGAGGAGCGTGTCGAGGGAAACGAGGCGCTGGTCGTCAATCACCTGGCGCATCTTGCTGGCCAACTCGGATCGCAACTGTTGCCCTTCCTTGCTGTATTGCTCGGGACCCGCGAGCAAGGTAAGGAGTTGGTCTTGCGGCAGGTACGTTTTGCCGGTAGAGGCGCGCAGAAGTTCCTTCAGGCCCGTCCTCCCGGCTTCGTACACCTGGTCGGAAGTATGCAGCGCGGCGAACGGGGTGAGGATTTTCTGCCAGGAATCGTTCAGGCGGTCGTCGGGAATCTGGCCCTGCCGGGCCAGGATTTGCCACAGGCCCAGTTCGGCTTGCAAAGTCCCCAGGGCATCGGTTCTCGCGAGGCGATCGGGGATTTGTTTCAGTCCGTCGGCCACGACAAGAAATCGCGCGATGGATTGGTTGTTTAGCGCGCGAAATTCCGCGAACATCGGATATTGGTCGCCGAAGAGCGGATACTTCTCGGAAAGCAGGTGAGCGGTGGCTACGTCGAGTTGCTGGCCGGGTGCGCGCCCGCGGTCGATCTCCGTCAGCATCAGGAAATTGTAGACGGGCCCGTCCGGCATCGGATAACGCGATGTACCGAACATTCCCTCGACCACCTGGTCTGGATTGTCCCAGCCGCCGGCCTTTTCGCCCCACTCGCGGAGCAGCTTGGAATCCGTCTTGCGGCGCAGGACGTCCTTCCAGACATCGATGTTTCCCGGGATGTGCGGCTGTCCGTCCGGCCCGATTTGCAGGCGCGCCTCGAGCAAGAACAAAGCCGGGTCCGGGCGAAATGAATGTTTAGTTGGGAGAGGAGTGATTTCACGGCCGCGGAGAGCGTCGTAAAATTTCTGCAGCCGGCGAGGCGAGGTGAAGTACGCTTGCTGCGTTCGGTCGACGCGGGACAGCGTGTCAAAGTACGATACCAGCCAGCCGCCGTCCCTGGCCAAAAGGCGCGAGACGAAGTCCGCCGGTGAGCGCGGGTTGGCGCCAACCAGGTCTTTCCACGCGTTTTCCGCCGCCGCACCCCCGGGCACGAGAACCCGTCCGGACCGGATGCTGATCTGTCCACCGTAAAAATCCAGGGCGGCGGCGCCCGGAATCAATTTCTTCGGGCCCATGGATTGCCACAAAAACTGGGCCGTCTCCGAATCCATGCGGGACATCGCCCAGTAGAGGCGGGCCATGGCGGGATCGCGCAAGATCGAGTCCAGCACTCCGCGGTGGGTATCTTTCTTGCTCAGCGCCCAATCCGAAGGCTTGAAGAGCACGGGAACTTTTGTGGAAGCGTAGCGAGTTTCGAAGGGCTGGCCTTTCTGCAGCGCGTCCTCGAGATCCGCGAGTGGGAATCCCGAATCGATCGTAAGGAACGCGCGATTCGCGTCGGCGGTCTCCAGCGCGGCATTCTGGCCGCAGGCCTGCTGCAACCGATAGCCGAGAATAAGAAGAAGTGGCTTGGCATCGTCGCACGTGGCAACGTTGATCACGCCGCCCGGCCCCGCGAGGGCTTCCAATTCCCGGGCCTGATCCAAATACCAATTGAGCAGGACCAGGTATTCCGTTGGTTTGCCGTCCTGATAGCCGCTCATAACGACGTTGCGGGCCATGAGCGGCAAAATCTCGTCCGGCGTACTTTTCTGGCTGATGGCCGCCATGCGCAGAAACGAACGCAGCGGGCCGGGGATCGCAACTTCCTCCCCCGCGGACGAGACCGCGCGCCGAGAGGACCGCGCGGAACCACGGGCAGGCGGAAGGGAGCTTTGCGCGGGGCCTGGCGGCATCGCGCCCCAGGACGAATCACAGAATCCAAAGAGCAGGCAGAGAACACCGAACCATAGGGAAAGAGATAGTGCGTGGCGAAATCTCATGCTCAAACCTCCACCGACAGTTGGAGAGAATGATTCTTGCAAAAAGGGATGGCGCCGGCGGCTCCGACGAAGGTTCCGTCCATGCGCAATCCCGATCGAGCTCGTTGGGACCCGGCGATCTGCACTCGCCGAAGTCCTGGGCGAAATCTGGCTTCTGGTTTTGCTCTGTGTCCCGGCGGGCCCTCTTTCGCTTCAGGAATTCGTACTGTGATTACGAAGGATAGATCATCCCTCGGACCTCAGTCAATCCACCTCGGCTCCGTGAAAGGCCGCGCGCAAACCGCAGCCGCAGGAACGCAAGGAGATCGTGAACGCGTTTAATTCTGCAAGACCGGCGAATCCATTCCTATCGGCAGTTCCACTGATTTCTTCAGATCCAGGCCGGACAATTTCGACACTCGCAGTGCAAGATCGCGACGGCCAAATAAATCAGGAGCTGAAAAACCCAGAGGATCGAGCCATCTGGGGGCGGGGGGTAGAGGCACTGTACAGGAGAATGCGGTCGTAATCAACCGGGCGATCCAATCGGAAGCGGTGAGCCCTGAAAACAGCTTGGTTCCCCTGCAGGGAGTCGCTATGCTGGCGGCTATGAAAATTGCATTCATCGGGCTTGGAAGAATGGGCGCGGGCATGGCGCGCAATCTGCTCCGCGCGGGGCACTCCGTGGCCGTCTACAATCGCAGCCGCGAAAAGGCGGAGGCGATGGCCGCCGACGGCGCGCGCGTGGCGAGTTCTCCCGCGGACGCCGCGCGAAACGCCGAGGCCGTCATGACGATGGTCGCCGACGATGAGGCGCTCGACGGGATCGTCTTCGGAAAGGACGGCATCGCTTCGGCGATGCAGGCGGGCTGCATTCATCTTTCGCACAGCACGATCAGCACGGCGCTGGCCCGCAGATTGACCGCCGAGCACGCGCAGAGAAAACAGGGATACCTCAGCGTACCGGTGTTCGGCCGCCCGGACGCGGCGGAAAGCAAGAACCTCATAGTGGCGGTGGCCGGACCCGGCGAGCTTGTGGAGCGCTGCCGCCCGCTATTCGACGCGATCGGCCGCCAGACGTTCATCCTGGGAAACGAACCCTGGCAGGCGAACGTCGCCAAAGTCTGCGGCAACTTCATTGTGATCAGCGCCATCGAGGCGCTGGGGGAAGCCTACGCGACGCTCCGGAAAGCGGGCGTTGCACCGGAGGCGTTCCTGGAAATCATGCACGCCTTGCTGGGTTCGCAGGTGATTACCGGCTACGGGCGGCTCATCGCACAGGAAAAATTCGAGCCCGCCGGATTCGCGCTGAAGCTCGGGCTGAAAGACGTGCGCCTGGTTCTGGCGGCGTCCGAAGAATGCGCGGCCCCGATGCCGATGGCCAGCCTGGTTCACGATCAACTGCTTGCGGCGCTCGCGCAAGGCCAGGGGGAGATGGACTGGTCCAGCGTGGCGCAAGTGATTGCGCGCAATGCCGGACTGAAACCAAAATCAGCGGTGTGAATCGCAGAAGAGCCGAAGACAGCACGCCAGCGCCACAGTCCGATTCCGAACCTCGCGGAAGAACGAAAAAGGAGAATCACAAATGTCTCTCGTGGATTTCATTCCCACACCGAAGTTTGCGGAATACAAGGAGCGGTTCAAGGAGCATTACAAGCTGGAACGGCGCGAAGACGGCGTCATCCTGGTGCAAGCGCACACCAAAGGCGGACCGATCCAGTTGAGCGTTGAAAATCATCGCTCCGTCGGACAGCTATTCAAGACCGTCGGTGCGGACCCGGAAAACGAAGTCATGATCTTCACCGGGTCGGGCGAAGACTTCATGATGAACGCCGATCCCGAGGGCTTCCAACTGGAGCAGGAGGATCTACAGCACTGGGCCTACGAGTACGCCTACAAAGACGGACGGATCAACGTCAGCTCTCTGGTGAACGATCTGGAAATTCCCACGATCGGGGTGCTGAACGGGCCGGGCTTCCATACGGAAATCTGCCTGATGTGCGACATCACGATTTGCAGCGAAGACGCCGTGATCTTCGATCTCCACTACGACATCGGTTCCGTGCCCGGTGACGGCATTCACAGCTGCCTGCTCGAACTCTTGGGCGTGAAGCGCGGGGCGTACGCGCTGCTCACGGGCCAGGCGATCGATGCCAAGAAGGCGCTGGAGTATGGATTAGTCAATGAGGTCGTGCCGCGGGACAAGCTTCTCGAGCGCGCCTGGAAGCTCGCGGACCACATCATGACCCAGCCGCGCATCACGCGCCGCCTGACGACGCAGATCGTGAGGCGACCCTGGAAGAAGAGGATTACGGATGACCTAGACGGCGGCTTCGGCATCCAGATGTTCGCGCATCTGGCGAAAAAGAAAGCCATTCACAGCAAAAATCATATCGCGTCGTCCGTCGCCTACGTGAAAGAAGGCAAGGAAAACAACATCAAGTAGCGGGGAGACGCCCGCTGGGATCTCTGGAACGCCACTTGCCGGGCAGTCGTTCCAGGAATCCGGTCCTCAGTCTTTCGGATTCGTCGCGAAGATCGATACTTCCGGCACGAAACCCCGATCATCCATCTCCAGAATCGTTTTCACGACGTGAGCGATGTCTTCCGAACGGAGCTTGGATTCATTCAGCTTTTGAGGAAGGCCCGCAAGCTGATAGAAACTGGTCATGACTTCGCTTGGTTCGACGAGAAACACGCGCACGTTGTGCTGGCGAAGTTCGGCCCGCCAGCATTCCGACATACCGCGCAGCGCGAACTTGCTGCCGTAGTACGCCGTGCCCTTCGGCGCGCCACGCAACGCCGCGGTGGACGCGATGTTCACGATGTTTCCCCGCTGACGCTTTACGAAAATCTTCGCGGCTTCGCGAGCCATCAGCATCGATCCCAGAACGTTCGTGGCGAACACGGCCTCGACTTCCTCCCGCTCCAAATCGACCAGATTCTTGAAGACGCCCCAGCCGGCATTGTTCACCAGAATATCCAGATCGCCGAACTGCTTCAGGACTTCGCGATAGGTACGCTCGACGTCCGCCTCGTTCGCTACGTCCGCGCGAATCGGGTGCGCGCCCAGCGCGCGCGCCGTTTCCGCCAGGCGCTTCTCGTCGCGCCCCGTGATGGCGACGCGCGCTCCGCTCGCGGCCAGAGTCTGCGCAATCGCCCGCCCGATGCCGCTGCTCCCGCCCGTGATTAATGCGACTGCGTTTTTGAGGTTCATTTGTCTCTCTCCCCTGGATGCGAACCTTGCGATATTGCCACAGGGAGGATGGCGGCGTCACTTCGCCTGATGCAAGAGCGGCCACACCTCCGGATCGCAAATGTCAGAACATCCCACATTCTGAGAACCGGACTTCACGGGCGCGATCCGGAAAGGTCATTTATCGTGAGCCGCGCTATTCAAGCGCGGTCCTGTGGTGTCGCATCGACCGGTTGAGCGCAGGACCTACTAGGTGTGACCTACTCAAGAGAAGAATTTAGGAATTCTAATATGCGCCGATCTCAACGAAACCTGATCTGAAAATCAATTGGTCATCGAACCGTGAACATAAAGCTGGTCGAATGGGACAATGGAGCGCATGTCCCTGTCAACGTTACAGTATAGGTGACTCCCGTGGGTGTTCCTGTGTTTCCACCGCCTCCCCCACCAGTGTTCGCACCCAGATTTCCGCTAGAACTGCCGCCGCAGCCGAGCAACGCTATTCCGGCGAGCGATAGTGCGACAAGGCCCAGCACCGCCCTCAACCTTGGCCGACTTGTAGGCCAAGAGGATGCCATCACCAAAATAACTAATCCGACTGCGCCAGCCACGGGCCACCAAATCGTCCTCACCGGCCGGCCTCGTTCAGCGATCACGGCTCCCGAACCGGCCGTAGTGAAAATATTAACGCTCAGGCTTCCGCTCCCCACTACGTAAGCTGGGTTCACCTGGCACATAGTCTGGCTCCCGGCCGGCGAAATGGAACACGCTGCGTTCTGAGGGAAGGTTATCGTGCCGCTGAATCCGTTGACTGCGTTCACCGGTATCGTCACGGGAGCGGCGAAAGCTCCAGGCGACGGTATCGTCAGCATCTGAGGCGAGGGATTGCCAAAGGAGAAGTCGGTACCCGGCTGCGGTGCCACGGTCACTTGGGTTGAACCGGATCCGGCGGCATAATTCCCATCGCTGTAATACTGCGCGTCTAGCGGATACGAGCACGGTCGGTAAGTAGGGCGAGGTTCCGTTCGCCGTGTATTGAACCTGTCCGCTGCTGACATTCTCTATGGGAAATGAGAGCCCCGCGCCAGACGACTCCGTCATCAGCATGATAGAGCCGGCGATCACGGGACCATTCGTCTGGCTTGGCACCACGTGCACAGTGATACTCACGGGCGTTCCCTGCGACACGTTCGGACTTGAAACCGTTACCTCAATTTTCGTGGGGATTAGCACATCTACGAGAAATCCGCCCGACTGCGCCGGCATGTAATTTGCATCACCGCTATATCGCATCGAAATTTCGTTGTTTCCAACAGGCAGCTGCGAGGTCGTCAGCGACGCGATGCCACCAATGTAAGGGTCTCCCAGAGGCAGATTTGCAGGCACCGGTGTAACGACAACCGGGTTGCCAAGCTGCGTCGCCCCGCTGAAAAAAGTCACGGTCCCCGTTGGTGCCACACCATTCGACTCCGTGTAAATGGGAAGAGTTAGTGTTACGTTGGTTCCAATTGAGGGCTGGAAATTCGATGCCCCCGGATTGAGGGTTACTTGAGCAGGCGTAACCGTTATGGTGAGTGGAGGTGCGATGCTCGACGAAAAGCTGTTGTCACCCGCATAACTTGCGCCTAACGTGTGAGTGCCACCGCTCAGCTGGATCGCAGTGTCCTCAAGGTATCCATTGGCATTCAGGGCGTAGGTTCCGGCATCGAGCAGGTTGCCGCCATCCGTGAGGGTGATATTCCCCGTCGGACAAGCAACCGCGCGAGTTGGATCCGGCGAGCATGAAGTACCGGACGCGTCGGTTACCTGCGCACGCAAGAGGTATGGGGAGCCATAGGGCACTGCCGCGACGTTCGGGTTGACGAGGGTACCGTTGTTCAGATTCACAGTCTCGACGGCAAGTTGAACAGCGCTCGCTTCCTTGCCGACGTTGACGGTGACTGCATTGGAGTAGCTTCCACCGTAAGTGGAATCACCCTCGTAGTGAGCCGTTACACTATAGGCTCCGCCAGGCAAAAGGTTTGTGGCACCCGAGGCGCTGCCGGTTACTAGAGGGAACTCCTGGATTCCCTGAGATCCTCCGGAAGCTGGGGCGCCGACGAGCGAGACATCTCCAGTCGGCGTCCCCGCAGCACCCGACACAGTGACGTCCACTGGAACGCTCTGGCCATGCGTTACGTTGACCGCGTTCCCGTTATTGAGTGAGAGCGTCGTAGCGGAAGCCGCAAACTTCGCTTGATTCCAGCTGCGCACGAGATTGGCTACATTCGGAGTCCCCAACCCGCTGGCCTTGTCGTAGCTCGGCCCGGCATCCATCCCGGCCAACAGGCCGACACCGAAAGTGTCGGATTTAGGAGTATTCTGAACGCAGTCCGGCGTGCCCCCGCGACACGGCATTGCAATTGTCCCGAGGGTGATGTCGTTAAATATGCATTTGCTGTCGGGCCGCAGGCTTGAATTGCAATTCAAGCCGGTTTGAGAGGGCAACGCCGGGAGCTTATAGAGAACGTAGTTCGCGTTTCCCACACCACTGCCCGGATTGTTGAATTGATTCACGAGTGCCATCACTCCCGCAAACGCGGGAGCCGAGGCGGACGTACCCCCAATCGCCAGGAAGTCCGTATAAGGTGAATTCAAGCCACAGGTTGGTGAGTTCGGCTCGGCATCTGCCTCGCAGAGGATGTAGAAACTGTTGATAAACCCCTCGCTGGAGAAGAGGGATAAATCCGGCAGGTCGCGCGCATTGTCGGCCGGAACGCCCTCGCCGGTTTGCCATGAGGGCTTGGCGTAACCCCCCGTGCAACTGGCTGCAGTTTGGCCATCGGAGCCAATACAATTACTCGCGCCGCCGCCACCTCCGATGGTCGGATATACGAAGAATCCATTACAGAAGGATTCCGCCGCCGTTCCGGAAGGCTGCAGACTTAGGAGCGCGGGACTTGTGCAGGAGTCGTTCCAAGGCATTTCGGGAATATAACCCTTTGCCGACACGCCATGCGGGCCATTGCTTTGATTCCAGTAGGGGCTCGGAGTGTTGGAGTCAAACTTTGTGCCGAAGTTCAGGAAATCTGTTCCGCCGACCGCCACGTTGAAGGGAGTCGAGGCAAAACCATTCACCGAGGCTCCGTAACTTGACGGGACATTACCCACGTCGCAATCAGCGGATCCGTAGTCGCCAGCCGAGACCATGACGGTTATCCCTTGCGCAGCAGCTTGCTCCATCAAACTGCTGCGGAATGTATTTGCAGCAGTCCCTGCAAACAATTCGCACTGGCCGTAACTCTCGCTCATTACTGGCGCGAGGTTATTGTCGACGATATATAGCGCTGATAGGTCCACCCCATCCTGGGTTTCGGTGGAGGCGGAGGCGACCAGCTTGATCGTCGCCCCGGTGGCGATCGCTCCAGCCCACTCCAGATCCAGGTCGGATTCCGTTTCGTCGCCCGGCACCAACCCCGGGTCCGGACCGTCCAGCACAATTTGAGGATCGTTTGCCTGGAGGCCAAACAGATTTCGAAAGTCACGGATGTCTTGGATGTTGATATTGCTACGGGCGACGATGGCGATTGCCTGCCCCGCTCCGTTGATAGCCGGTTGCATATTCCACAGGGGCAATATGTTGTAGATGGTTGCGAAATCATACGGACCAACAGCAAAGCATTGGGGGACACAATTGTTGGACGGGTATGTGAACTGAGGGTTGACCGGCCGCACTTCGCCGGTAGTTCGTGACTTCGAAAACGTCCCGGCAACCCTGTGCGGTGACCTTGAGAAGAAGTTATGGAGTGAGTTGAAGCCCATAACGACCGGAACAAGTGCAGACGGGATTTGTGGATCGCTCGCATTTGCCCAATGGGATTCACCATTCACGACATAACGGTGAATCTCGGTGCCGAAGGTTTGACGCACCTGACCGGCCGTACCTGAAAACTCGATTGCAATACGCCCCCTGGAAGTTCGCGTGACTTGAAAGCCATGTGATTCCAACCATGCTCGAACTGTTTGAATATCCTGATCGACTGGACCAAACTGCTGGCCAACTTGGTCCGGTGTAAGCCATTGATGATAATTTGACGAGGACTTGTCCTGTTGAGCGTCAAGCAGCGCTCGCAATTCCAAATCTTGTTGTGGGCTGCGCTTCAAAACCAAGAGCATTCGGTTCATTAACAGATTGTCTGGCGCAACCCCTTGATCGAACGCGGGCCGAGCCAACGGATGAGTATTGCCCCGGAGTGTAGATCTATCGGCCTCGTTGAGAGTCTGCGTAATGCGAGCCTGACCCCGTAATTGAGCAAAGGATGCCCTAACCGTGAGAAGGCAAGCTGCCACAATGAGCAGAAGCCGAGGAGCAAACTTGAGCATGTGCACTGCCTTCACGGTCATTTGCAAAACCGTAGAACTTCACTCAAAGACGGTAAGCTTTTTATCGGATTCTACATAAAGAGTCTGGGTAACGTAACATCACAGTACCTACTATGCAAGTCTATATCGATCTCTTGAACGTGGCAGTTCGTGTCCCTCAGATCAGCGCGATATATTCTAACGACATCTCAGCTACGCACCTTCGGGCAACCCGCGCCTCGACGTATTCAGAGAGAATCACCTGTCGGCGTGAAATTTAATGAAGTCGTGCCTGAGAAACGGGAGTGTCGGCAACTGGCCTTGCCCGGTATCCGCGGTCAAGGCGGAAGCACGCCGAAGCGCGGGATTTTCCCTACACGCTCGTGCCGCTCGCCGCTCTAGTGCTCGAAACTTTCGAAGTCTAGGTTGTCCTCGCAGACGTGCTCCAGAATGTCCCAGTCCGGGTGCAGACGGAAGCCGACCTGCGCCGACCAGGGTTTCGTGTAGCTCTTGGGATCGTCGAAGGTGAGATGCACCTGCAAGGTTTTCTCGTCGACGCGATGAATGCGCTCCACGATGTGCATCTGGTCGCTCTCCGGATGGCCGACGCGATCCAGCCAATTCTTTCCGTTCAGGCCGATCGTGTCGACGACCAGCGTGTCGCCCTCCCAGTGGCCGATGGAGTGGCCGTTGTAGGACGGCGTCAGGTCGGCGGGATGCTTGCGGCCATCGATGAAGATGTGCCGCACGATGTGGTCGTACTCAAAAATCTCGATCACTTCCGTCGGCGTCTGAACGATCTGCATGGGAAACAGTTGAA
Organism: uncultured Acidobacteriota bacterium; assembly: GCA_963800455.1. Taxonomy (GTDB): domain Bacteria; phylum Acidobacteriota; class Terriglobia; order Acidiferrales; family UBA7541; genus Palsa-360. The sequence continues at coordinate 147,976 of CAWDAY010000001.1, forward strand.
TGTAAATGTACGGCATGCCGGGCGGAGCGCATTTGTACACTTTGTCGTTCGTTTCGGAAAGCTTGACGCCGTGCGCTCCCTGGGAGGGCTTCGCGGCGTCGTACTGCGCCTGGCCCCACGGGGTCATGGGCGGATCGTCTTTGGCGAAGGCTGCGTAGGCATAGATGCCGGACGTCCAATTCCAGACGCCGGAGAAGTCGTGGGGAGCGGGCTCGGTTTGCGGAGTTGCCGGCGGCGATTGGGCCGGCACCCGGCCCTTGCTCTGGCCAAGTAAAGCGGCGGAAAAACTCAGCGCCGCAACCACAACACCTGCCAACACCCTGGGCCGATTCCGCATCGCGAGACTCCTCCTTGGTTCGATACAAAAAAACTCATGCACAATGCATGAACTGCGGACAACTGTCGCTCCGAAACTTGCAACGCACCCGACGGTTCCGCGACGTTAGGGCAATTGAAAATTACCCGTCGGAGGCTGCGGCGGATTGTTTTTCCAGTAGTCGATCCATGTCATCAGCAGCTCGTTGAACTCTTCCGGATGTTCGCGATACATAAAATGGCCGGCGTTGTTGAAGATGAAAAATTGCGCCTTGGTGTTTTTCGCGGCGAGGATGTCGTACAGCGCCAACTCGCCCTTCAATTGCGCCGTCGCATCGGCTTCTCCCCAGTCGAGCACATCGTTCTTGCCCGCAACCATGAGAATTGGCATCTGCAGCATGCCTTCGGTTTTAATACGGTCGAGCATTTTGTCGCGGTACGCCCCGGCAGCCTGAAACGATTCACCGGCGCCGGCGCGGAGTTTCTCGCGCGCTTCCTTGGACTTCGGAAGCCCGGCCATGTACTCGTCCGCCTTCCAGTACTCGTCGTCGAACGCGGTCGGCAGCCACGCGAGCTCATAGACGCGGCACTTCAGGCCTGCATATTGCGATTGGTCGGGGCACTTCTTCAACATGTTCACGAGTTTTGTCTGCGGCTGAGGCGGATTTTCCGGACCCACCGCGAGAATCGTCAGCGTGCGGGCGATGTCGGGATGCTCGATGGAAAGGTACAGGACGATCGCGCCTCCGGCGGAATGGCCGACCAGATGCACCTTGCCGAGCTTGAGGGTCTGGATAAAGCCGTATACGAAGTCGACGTCGCCCTGGTAGCTGTATTGCGCGTCGCTGGTGGGATTGCCGGACATGCCGCTTGCGAGGCGATCGACCGCGTAGATGTGGAAATGCTTTGCGAGCCCGGGAATATTTCGCGAAAACACGTTGGCGGTCGAGGATCCGGCGGTAAACCCGCCGTGCACCATCACCATCGGTTCACCCTGCCCCGCTTCGTAGTAACGTGCCTTCACGCCGTTTACTTCCACGAATTTCGATTTCAAGCCGCCGATTTCGGACTTCGGATCGGGCCTGTCCTGCGCGTGAACGCTAGACGGGATCGAAGCAAGAAGTGCGGCAAAAAAGGCAGCGAGGATTATTGCGCGAACCGTCAACCTGGCCGCGCGACTGTTTCGAGCGGCCGTTTCGGGACGTACCACTGCGGCGGTCATCATCGATCGCTCCTTGCGACGAAAATCATTCCTTTGGGAACTCCGGCCAGAGAACTTTCTATCGCGCATCGTACCCTCCCCCGGCCCTCGGTACAACGAAATTGCCGACGCGTCGTGGCCGGCAGGGATTGCGATATCCGTTTCGCTCTCCGTATCGGCCGGCGTGAGATAATGAACCATGCGAATACGGGGCGTAATTGCACTGGCCGCGTTGCTCGGCGCGGCGGCAGGAACAGCGCCTGCTGGATCCGAGGCACCGCTGGAAACCGTGCGGCGCGTCGATTTGAGCCGGTACGTTGGCCGGTGGTTTGAAATTGCGCGCTATCCCAACTGGTTTGAACGAAAGTGCGTTCGCGACGTGACGGCGGAATATTCCACACGGGACAACGGCGACATTCGGGTGATCAACTCGTGCCTCACCAGCAGCGGCAAGATGGTGCGATCCGAGGGAACGGCCAAAGTTGTAGATGCCACGACAAATGCAAAGTTGAAGGTTACGTTCTTTTGGCCCTTTTACGGAAAGTATTGGATCATCGACCTCGGCGACGCATACGAGTACGCGGTCGTCGGAGAGCCGTCACGCCACTATCTCTGGATTCTGAGCCGCACGCCGTCGATTCCGGACGCGGTCTATCAAAGGATTCTTCAGCAACTAGCCACGAAGGGTTATGAACCGCGGAATCTGCTGAGGACTACTCAATCCGCTGCTGCTGCGAAGCCCTAGATTTCATTCCTTCAGGCCACCCACAAGGAAAAGACGAGCCAGCACAGCAGCGCGCCGACTCCAACGAGCACGAGCCCGGAAAAGCGGCGCTTGTTGAGGAAGAAAATCAGCGTGAGTCCCGTCAAGGAAACAAGCGTCATCAGCACAGCCGAAAAATCGATGATCGCAGACCACTTTTTCCCCGTGTCGCGGCCCTTGTGCAGATCGTTCAAGACAGCGACCAGGCTGAACGGGCTGATCGTGAGGTCAAAGTTTCCGGTGGCGCGATCGATGGTCGCGTCCGCCTCGTATCCGGGGCCCTTAAACAACAGTTCGCACTGGTCGCCGTCCACGTGCACATCGGAGAGCGCTCCCTTGGTCCGGTACGTCTGGCGAAAATAGTTTACGAGTTCGTCTTTCGCCACGGCATTGGGATCCGGAGTGTTCACCCAGGCCTTGTTCAGAGTGCCGTGGTACAACGCAGGCCGCTGGTGGCTGTCGAACCACTCGGCATGATTCAACGTGAGTCCGGTGGCCGCGAAAAACAAGAGAATCGCAAAGCTGAGCATGGACAGATACGTATGAAGCCAGCGCGCTAGATGCGCGAGGCGGCGTTTCCAGTCCATGTACCGGGAGTCGGGTGAAGAGGCGCGCGGAGGGCCGGCCGGGTTCTCTCCCGGGTTATTGGGCAATTTTGTGGTAGTCAAGGGTAGCCGACGCAATCTCTACAGCGCCCGGAAGCTGGAATTGCTTGGGCGAGCCGTTGAAATCCATCTCCTGGTGCATCAATTGATACGAGCCGTGCTCGCGCACCGCTTCGATCATTACGGTGTACTTGCCCGCTTTCACCAGATTACCAAAATCGTCTTTGCCGTCCCATTGGAACGTGTATTTGCCGGGAGGGCGCGTCGCGCTGGAAACAGAATTCATGACGTGCGTGTCCTCGCTCACGGAGCGCGTGCTTTCCTGGCGGCTCCAGGCGCGCAGTTCGTTGAGGTATTTATATTTTCCGAACCACAGCGCGATCGTGCGGACCGGAGCATGCGCTTCATTCTCGATCCAGACAGCCACGTACGGGCGGTGGACGCGGAAGCCTTCGATCAAACTCAGCTCGAGCGTGACGGTCAGTTCGTAATGCGGATCCCACGGCGCGGCGCCGGACTGTGCCGCGACCGTCTCGAAATTTGCCACGGGCCGCAGCGTCGCCGGGCGTGGCGCAGCCGGCGCACGCGGTACTGCAAAAGAACTCCACCCGGCGCTCGCGACTCGTTCGCCGTTTTTTTTCACCAATAGATATTCTGCGCCCGGGATGGCAGAAACCAAATCAGCGCTTTCCTGCGGCGTCAGCACGGAAAGCGCCGTCGCCAGCGCGCCCGCCACCGCCGGAGACCGTGCGATGACGGTCGAGCTGATGATTTGGTCCGCGGGCCTTCCCGTGCGCGGATCCACGATATGCGAATAGTGGCGGCCGCCGATCTCGACGCCGCGCCGGTAGTCTCCGCTGGTGGCAATGGCGCGGTCGCGAACCAATAAGCGCGCGATGGGCGTTCCATTCTCCGCATCCGACTTCGGATCTGCGACGTTCACCGGCTCGCTCCAGTCGCCGCGAACGACGAGGTCTCCGCCGATGTTGACAACCAGGCCCTGAGCGCCGGAAGCATTCAGTGCCGCGTCCGCAGCGCGCCCTGCGATGTAGCTTTTCACAAACGAATTCAGCGCGAGCGGGGTGTCACTCGTATGCGTCGCCGTCCGCTGGACAGCGTCGAGCTGCCAGTGGACCCTGCGAACGCTGGCGACGGCGGCATCCAACTCGTCTTGCGTCGGGAGGCGCTTTTCGGCGGCGGCGTGCTTCCACACTCGGGTGACGGCCTCGGCGGACGCGTCGAGCGAGCCGCCGGTCAACGCGCGCCATTTGTCGAACAGACTGAAAACTTCAAACAATTCCGGAGAAATTTGTACGGGTTGATTGTGGGTGCGAAACCAACGGCTGAATTCGCTGTCGGGATCCCAGGAACTGAGGATGTGCGCCTCGCGGTCGATTTCCGAGAGCGCAGCCTTTTCGGCCATTTCCGATTGCGCGGCGGACGAGGCCACAACCTTTAATTCCAGCGACGTGCCCAGCACGTTTTCGTAGTGAACGACGTAGAGCCGGCCGCGCTCTGAAGCGGTCGAACTCTCACCCTGGAACGGCGCGAGCAGCAGGCCCGCGGCAAGCAGCCACGCAAATTTTATCGTCGACCGTTTCAAGAAAAATAATCTCCATCCGCCGTTTCGGCCCAAGCAGTTTACACCGGCAAATTTTTCCGCGCGAGCAGCGCCAAAGAAAGAAAAAACTGGCCGCTCGAAAGACGGGCGGCCGCTACAAAACCTGCGCAGGCCAAGTGCGGCGGTTCTGCAGCAAACTCCCTGTCCCGCGCTCTCCAGGACGGCGCCGGCGCGTACCTATCAAACTCCGTGACCAGCTAACACTGCAAATTGCAGCCAAGCGGGTATACAATGCCGCACAATTCGCATTCCAGAACTGCGATCCGTCTTTAAGAGAGCGAGGTCCCGCGATCATGAAACGCAAAATGATGGGATTCGTCCTGCAGGCCGCCGCTGCGGCGTTCCTGTTTGCCGCTCCAGCGATCGTTGCCGCCCAAAGCGCGCCGCCTGCTCCGCACAAGGCGAAGGCGCTGCGAACCGTGAGGCTCTATGTTTTCGATTGCGGCGTCCTCCACAACTCGGACATGGGCCGCTTCAATTTGAAAAACGAAGACGTCACGACGACGGACATGTCCATGGCCTGTTTTCTCATCGCGCATCCCAAAGGAAATTTGATCTGGGATACGGGCGCCATTCCCGATGATTCGTGGACTCCGAACGGCCGTTTCATCACGCAGCACGTGATGCTCCCGGACGGTCAGCCGCGCGATGCAGACGTGGACAAGACGCTTCGAGCGCAGCTGGCCGAAATCGGCTATTCGCCTTCAGACATCAACTACCTCGCGCTCTCGCACTATCACTACGACCACACAGGCAACGCGAACGAATTTGCGGGCGCCACGTGGCTGGTGCCGCAGCTGGAATACGACGTCATGTTCGGCGGCGCGAAACACTACGGATCGCTATGGCCCGCGACTTTTTCGGCGCTGCAAAAAAGTAAGAAGATCATCCTAAAGGATAACGAATACGACGTGTTCGGCGACGGCCGGGTGATCATCAAGTCCGCTCCCGGGCACACGCAGGGCCATCAGGTTCTTTACGTCAAGCTCGCCAAGACCGGCGGCGTGGTGCTCTCCGGCGACCTCTATCACTACCCCGCGGAGAAGACGCTGGATCGCGTTCCGACATTCGATTTCAGCGCCGAGCAGACTCGGGCGAGCCGCGTGGCAATTGACGCGTTCCTCAAGAAAACGGGCGCGCAGCTTTGGATCCAGCACGACTTCGCGGGCAACGCGAAGTTGAAGAAATCGCCGCAGTTTTACGAGTAATGCGTTAGAACTATCAAACAAACTGGGGATCGATCATCGATGCGAAACAAGACCGCCGTCACAGTTTCAATTTTGCTGAGCGCGCTCGCTTACCTGGGTGGGACCGTAAGCGCACAGGCGCCGTCCGCGCACACTTCCGCGGACGCGGCCGCGTGCGAGCGACTGGCTTTCTTAAACTTGCCGCACACGACCGTCACTTCGGCGCAAGCGATTCCAGCGGGACAATTCCATCCCGCGACGAACGCGGGCGCGGGTTTTGCGGATCTCCCGGCTTTCTGCCGCGTCTCCCTGACCATCGCTCCGTCGCCCGACTCGGATATTCGATCCGAAGCCTGGCTGCCGCTCTCCGGCTGGAACGGCAAGTTTCAAGAGGTTGGAAACGGCGGCTGGAACGGAGACATTCAATACGGCGAACTGGCGGACGCGCTGCGGCGCGGATACGCCGCCGCCTCAACCGATACCGGACATGCGGGAGGCAGCGCGAGCTTCGCCCTGGGCCATCCGGAGAAGGTGATCGATTTCGGCTATCGCGCGATTCATGAAACAGCGATGCGCAGCAAGGAAATCATCGCGGCGCTGTACGGCTCGGCGCAGCGTCTCTCGTACTTCACGGGCTGTTCGGGCGGCGGTAGGCAAGCGTTCGCGGAAGCACAACGTTTCCCCGAGGATTTCGAAGGCATCGTCGCCGGCGATCCGGGATACGACCGAACCGGCGAAAGTTTTCAGTTGGCCGTCGTGGCGCGAGCGATGCTTCAGGATCCTGCCGGCAAAATTCCGCCGGAAAAACTCGCCGTGCTACACCAGGCCGCGCTGGATGCCTGCGACGCCCGCGACGGCGTGAAAGACGGCATCATCAGCGATCCGACACGCTGCCAGTTCGATCCGGCCGTGACGCTGTGCCAAGGTAGCGATGGCCCGCATTGCCTGACAAAGGCGCAGGTGGAGACCGCGAAAAAGTTCTATTCGCCGTTGGTCAACCCAAGGACCGGTGAGGAAGTATTTCCCGGATTCGAGCCCGGCAGCGAGTTGCGCTGGGCCGCGATCGGCGCAGGACCGCTCTCGCTGGCCGACGACCTCTTCAAATACATTGTCTTTCAGGATCCGAAGTGGGATTACCGCACTCTGGATGTCGGACGGGACCTGGCGCTCGCGAGAAAGATGGACAACGGGGTCATCAGCCCGACGTCGGCGAATCTGAAAACGTTCGCCGGCCGAGGAAGCAAACTGATCATCTATCACGGCTGGGGCGATCAAAACGTAGCGCCGCTATCGTCAGTGCACTACTACGAGCAACTGGTTGCCGCGATGGGCCAGCGCCCGGTTGAGGACTCCGTGCGGCTATACATGGTCCCCGGGATGGGCCATTGCGGCGGCGGCGAGGGACCCAACGAATTCGACGTGCTCACCGCGCTCGAGCAATGGCGGGAACGCGGAGTGGCGCCCACGGAAATCATCGCGTCGCAGAGAACGAATGGCAGCGTCACCCGCACGCGCCCGCTCTGCCCGTATCCGCAAGTCGCGGAGTACAAAGGAACCGGCAGCACCGATCAGGCGGAGAATTTCGTCTGCCGGCTGCCATAGGCGCGACTTTGTCCGATTGTTGCTCCGTCCTCTCTGGAGCGTCAGCGAAACAAACGAATCCCTACTTCGCGTCCGCCGGCGGCACAGCAGCAGCGGATTGAATGGTCGTCTGCTGGCTGACAGCCAGTTGCCAGCGGCCGTCACGCAAAGTCCAGACGCGCACGTTGTAGTACGGCTTGCCGCCGCGATGCGGCACGTGATGGGAAATCATGACGGCGGCGTTGTCGCCGAAATCGTGAATCTCCATCGCGGTGATCGGGTCGCCGGGCGCGCCGACTCCGGATTCCTGCTGTTTTTGCGCGATTTTTACGCGCTCGGCCTTGTTGCGAATGGTCGTGTTGTTGATGATCAGAAATTCGTCGGCGATGTGCATCGGCCAGTCCACTGCATCGGGGTGCCACTCTTCCACCTTGGTCTTTTGCCAATCGGCGAGAATGGCCTTGTCCATCGCCGTTGTGGGCGTGTAGGGCACCGTGCGGCAAGGATTCTCGCAGTCCCCTTTACCGGCGGCGGCTTCCACGGATGCCGGCGCGGTCGCGGGCGACTTCGAGATCGGCGTGTCGATTTCGATGAATTCCCGCCAGCCCGCCGTACGCTTCACCCAAACGCGCAAAAAGCGGGCATTGTGGTGCGCTCCGAGCACCGTTTCCACTTGTCCATAAAAATACGTTTGCACGCTCTCATCGCCCTGATTGTCCGTTGCGAATGAGGCCAGGCTATTCAGCACTTCCGCCTTCTTCAGCGACTTGCCGTCGGTGTCCGTCCAAACGAAATCCGCGTCCAGCAGTTTGCCCGCGGCCGCCTTGTCGGCCTTGCCGAGCGCGGACAGCAGGGATTGGTCCGCTCGCAGCGCCGCTTGTTCGCCGGCCTCGGCGGCAAGATTCCTCGCCGGCGTCACGGTCCATACTCCGGCACAAACGGCTCCAGCGACGAGCGCGTGAATCCAGATGCGTTTCATGGGTCCCCCAAAAAAGTTGGATTGCACGAAGCGGATTTTAGCCCCGCGCAAGCGGAACGGCAATGGCGGGTCGGATACCGCTTGGAATTACTGGAGTAGAGCCGCGGACGCGCGGGAGATTCCATGTGTTCTTGGTGATTGGTGCGGAAGGGGGGATTTTACCTACGAATCTTCGATAAATGAACGATTCGCGATCAATCGTGCGCATTACAAGACTTTTTGATTGATTTTTTGTCATCGAATATGTAAGGCGGGTTGCCCGCCGGGAGAGGCGCTCTGACGCGATTACTGCGGAATTGATAGCCAGCTTGGTGAAGTCATAAAATTCTCCAAGACACGCCGCACGGCACGTCATAAGAACTCCTCAGGACCCAATCGCAGTCGAAGGTAGCGTTGGCGCAGTTTATGTCTTGACTTCCGCCGTACTGCTAAATACGGTTAGCAAGGATCTGATTGTCCCCGCCATTCCCCTTAAATACCGTTCGACATAATGATGCTGTATTGCGGAGTCTGCTCATGACTACGCGCAAGAGGCCATGCAAAACCACGAAGGAAACAAACATAGAGCGGATATTTCGGGAGGTCGTTGGGCGAGATATGACGCCGAAGGAGCACCGCGTCTTACTCGGAGGGCGGCCAGTAGCGGTGCGAAGTGGCGTCAGCAGGCCAAGATCGCGTGGCTCTAAGACTTACTGAATTGGCTGCGCAGCGCGAACGCAGTCCCGCCTGACATCATTAGACGGAAGCGCATCAGCACACTTCTCGGAATGACCGACCGTGTGGCTAACCCCGTCGTAGTGGTAGTCGCACTGCTGGCAACCGCGATTCTCGCCAGATCGAACCTGCGTACCACCATTCGCGATAGCCCTCTCCACTGGTTTCTGGCACGACCTCGACGTATGCCCCTCTTGCGTAGGACAACGCCGCAGCAAATCTTGACGCATCGCGCAAGCACATCGGGCAAGAGCGATAGATCGCAACGATTTGATCTGGCACTCCAAGTCTTTCACCCTCGAATTCCTGAACACTGAACATACCTTTAGACACCATACCGAAATCCTCCGTGCTGGGGACGGTGAATTTCGTGTCGGCCGGAGAGGTCGTCGGTTGTCACGAAACGTGTCTACTGTACGCGCGAACCGCAAGAGTCGTCAACGTATACACACGCGCATCTGTGGAAAACCTGTGGACCGCAGGCGGGCAATGTGTCACTATCCGTGACACAGGACACCCCTCCTCACGCCGCAACGTTCTGCGTCCGGACCATTCCACTGACTCCGCCGCCGAGGCGTGTCGGCATTGATAGCAGAAGTGACCTGATGGAGTTTTTGTATCACTGCGTGTGAGAAAGTTTCGCGTCGTAAGCATTGGCTTCGAAAGTGAGTCTGGTGGAACCATGGGTTATAGGCCGCCGAATTCTTTTCTCCAGCGGAAGTAAGTCTGCTAAATGATCTCAGATCCCTTGCAGACTTGCGGTGTGGTTCTTCCGTTCATGATTTCCAATTCGATCTGGCGCAGCAAATTCACGATCTGCTCCGGCTTGGGTCTCTTCATCTACATGCCCGGTTCTCCGTCAGAGTGATTCTTTCTCGCTCCCACTGGACTAATCCAAGCCGGTCAGGTGAACATCTAAGACGGGAATTAACGCGATTAAAATTCCGATTCGGGATTTTTCGTACCTCGCCCGATCCAAATCGGCTCACGACTTACGACCACGCCTCATGCTACGCCGGACGAAACCAAAGATTATGAAGAACTTATTCCGCATGTGAAGCAATGGCGCTCTTCGTGCCTCCACAGCCTTGCCCTTCCAAAACGATTGCTCCCTAGCGAGATAAAGGGGAATTGCTTACTTCACAATCGAAATGGAGAGGCGCGATGAAACGATTCACGTTCGGAACAATCGCATTATTTATTCTGGTTCTGTTTACGCCGGTCGGCAAGGCGCAAGAACTCGACACACAGTACGATGAGCAAGCCCGCGTTCTTGTCGGGAGCACGCTTGGCTCCTTCTTCGGCAACAATGCGTTCGGCGTCACCGCAGGCGCCGAGATTCCCTTCGCCCGCCGATACGAACTGGACTTGGGGGAAACGTACTCCCCTCTCGAGAGCCACGTTGCACTCGGCTCCGGTTCCGCCAATCGGACCTCGGTAGGCGGTCACTTCTGGCTTGTCAAGGACTTCGGGCTAAACGGCAGCGCCGAGTACTCAAGCTACAGTGTCACGACCGCAAGTAAGGGCGGCGACTATGCTTTCATCGGAGTCACATGGCGTACGTTCGCGTGGGGCATCCCCACAAGGTTCTCTTTCGACTACGTTCGACAGTTCAACAACGGAATCTCGGCGAATGGCACCGAATCAGCCCATCTGCAAGGTGCAGACTTTTCATTGGTTGCCCGCTTGGGGTGCTCCGGCCTCCTTTGCAGTCGAGCAGAGTTCGATTATCAGGTGGGCCATGTCCTGACGCAGAGCAATCCGATTTGTGATGGCACATACGGCATTACTGGAGGGCCGAACGGCGGCCCTTGCTATCGAACAGGAGCATGGTCTGGCGGCGCGAGCGGGAGTTTTGTTTTCGAGTTTCCACGCCATCGGGGATATGAAGACTCTGCGTTCTAGGAACGGGAATCAAATATCAAGGTAAGAGCAAATAGTGAAGTACATGATTCCCGAATAGAGCCAAGTCATTGCCAAGAGAAGCGGAGACTATCCTGCGAGAAATCCTGGACCGACGGCCGAGTTTTTAGGGGAGTACGGAAAGGCTTTCGTGTGAGCCCCCTAAAACAGCAACAAGGTTTCACATTCGGTAAGATCAAGTCGATTATTCGGCACAACTTCTGATGTCATTTCTACATGATTTACTATCAATCGATTACGGTGTGTTGGTGCGGAAGGGGGGATTCGAACCCCCACGCCTTACGGCGCCACCCCCTCAAGATGGTGCGTCTGCCAGTTCCGCCACTTCCGCCCGGGGTGAAGGTAAAGCTTTTGCGTTGCGCGGCGAAGCTCAGCCGCCTGATGCAGAGCGAACTGCTAACTTACTTCGACGGCGCGGCAGGCGCTGCCGGAGCTGGAGCAGCCGGTGCGGGCGCGGATGCAGGCGCCGCCGGAGCAGGGGCCGCAGGCGCCGACTTTGCCGGCGTCTTCGAGAATTGCTGCAGCACCGAGGAGCCGAAGGACGCCGTCGTGGTGTTCTGATGCATCGTCAACGCCATCGATGTGAGCATGAACATGATGGCGCACCAGGTGGTCGCCTTGGAAAGAAACGTGGCGGCCCCGCGCGGGCCGAAAGCCGTCTGGCTGCCCGCGCCGCCGAAGGCGCCGGCCAAGTCAGCCGCTTCGCCGCTCTGCAGCATGATGACGATGATCAACAGCGAGCAAATGACGACATGCAGCGTGACCAGCACGAAATAAACCTTCCAGCCGAGGGCCAACAGACCCAAACCGACCGCCAACGATATCGCCCACTTCACTTCTCTTGGCATTGCGTTTCCCTTACGTTCCGAAATTCAGAGTTCCGAAACTCAAAGTTCAGAAATTCACGATCGAGGCAAAGGCCTCTGCGTTAAGACTCGCGCCGCCGACCAGCGCGCCGTCAATTTCCATCTGCGCCATCAATCCCTTGATGTTGTCGGGTTTGACGCTGCCGCCGTAGAGGATCCTCAACCCGGCAGCGCGCTCCGCTGTAAAGCCGGCCGCCGCCTGCTGCCGCAAGAACCGGTGCGCCTCAGCCGCCATTTCCGGCGTAGCCGTGCGGCCCGTGCCAATCGCCCAAACCGGTTCGTAAGCAAGGATGATACGCGAGAACTCGGCACCGGTCAACGCGGCCACGCCGCCCTGGAACTGGCGCGCCAGAACCTCGTCGGTTTGGCCGGCTTCCCGCTGCGAGAGCAGTTCCCCGACACATAAGATTGGCGTCAGCCCCGCCGCCAGCGCCGCCTTGACCCGTTTGTTGGCCGTCTCGTCGGTTTCGCCGCAAAATTGGCGCCGCTCGGAGTGCGCGATGATGACCGCACGGCAGCCCGCTTCGACGAGCATTTTGGTGGAAACGTCGCCCGTGAATGCTCCTTCCGGCTTCCAGTGCACGTTCTGGGCGGCGATGGAAATCGGCGTCCCGCGCGTGGACTCGACCGCTGAGGCAATGGCCGTGAAGGGCGGCGCGACGATGATCTCACAGTGAACGGAGTCCTTCACCAGCGGAGCGAGCGCGGAAAAGTATGCGCGCGCTTCCGCCTGGGTCTTGTACATCTTCCAATTCCCCGCGATCACCGGTCGCCGCATCGCACCTCTTCTCCGACTTCCCTTCTCAGTTTCCTCAATGGTCCGCGCGCGAAAGAACCTTAGGCCTTATCCGTCAGCGCTTCCACGCCCGGCAATTTTCGGCCGCCCAGGAATTCGAGCGACGCCCCGCCGCCGGTCGAGATGTGCGAGACTTTGTCCGCGAGGCCGGCCGCGTGAATAGCGGCAACGGAATCTCCGCCTCCGACGATGGAAGTGGCGCCTTTGGAGGTCGCGGCCGCGACGGCGCGCGCGATTTCCAGCGTGCCTTTGGCGAACGCGGGCATTTCAAACACGCCCATCGGGCCGTTCCAGACGATTGTCTTGGCCCGTGAAAGCTCGGCCGAATATTTCGCGATTGTATCGGGTCCTATGTCCAGCCCCATCCAGCCGTCGGGCGTGGCGGCGACGCTGGTCGTCCGCGTCTCCGTGTCCGGTTTGAATTGCGCGCCGAGCACGTGGTCGGTGGGCAGCAGGAGCGGGAAGTTTCGCTGCTTCGCTTCGGAGAGCAGCTTTCGCGCCAGGTCCAGCTTGTCCGCCTCCACGAGCGAATTTCCGATGGGAAGGCCCTGCGATTTCAGAAACGTGTAGGCCATGCCGCCGCCGATGAGCATCGCGTCGGCGACGCGCATGAGGTTTTCGACGACTTCAATTTTGTCGGAAACTTTTGCGCCGCCCAGCACGGCTACAAACGGGCGCTCTGGATTCGAGAGCGCCTTGCCCAAATAGTCCAGCTCGCGCTCCATCAGAAGCCCTGCCGCGGCTTGCTGAACGAAGCGAGTAATCCCCACGACCGACGCGTGCGCGCGATGCGCCGAGCCAAACGCGTCACACACAAACAGGCCATCGCACAGCGCAGCAAGCCGGCGGGAAAAATTCTCGTCGTTGGCTTCTTCCTCGGCGTGGTAGCGCACATTTTCGAGCAGGAGCACGCCGCCACTCGGGAGCGCGCGGCTCCTCGCTTCGGCATCCGCACCTACGCAATCCGCGGCAAAATCCACTGAGACGCCAAGCAATTCGGCGAGTTTCGCGGCGACGGGTTTCAAACTGTATTTCGGGTCGGGCTTTCCCTTGGGCCGCCCCAGGTGCGACGCGAGAACGAGCCTTGCGCCGCGCTTTCGCGCGAATTCGATCGTCGGCAATGTTTCTCGGATGCGCGTGTCGTCCGTCACCCGCGCGCCGTCCAGCGGAACGTTGAAATCCACGCGCATGAAAACGCGCTTCCCATCCAGTTGCAGGTCGCGAATCGATAATTTGCTCATGGTCTAAGTTGCGGTGTTCGATCGGGCTGAAATTCAGGGATCAAGATGTTTGAGTGAGAACTCGTTACTAGTTCATGTAGCGCCCGCCTTCGGGCGGGCATCTGCTTGATTCCAGGGTGCCCGCCTGAAGGCGGGCGCTACATAAATATCGCAAGGCCGCGTTCTCACACAGAATTCAAAGCCTCGCGTCGAACCTACATCTTCGACGCCAGGAGCGTGATCAGATCCCGGCAGCGGCTCGAATAGCCCCATTCGTTGTCGTACCACGCGAGGACTTTGGCGCAATTCGTTCCCACCACGCGCGTGTATCCCGCATCGACGATCGACGAGTGGGGATTGCTGCGGAAATCGATGGAAACCAGTTCCTCTTCCGTGTATTCGAGAATGTTTTTCATCGGGCCGTCGGCGGCGGCCTTGAGCGCCCCGTTGACCGAAGCCACCGACACCGGCTTGTCCGTGAAAACGGTCAGGTCCACAACGCTCACGTTCGGGGTGGGAACGCGGATGGAATAGCCGTCGAGCTTCCCTTTCAGAGCGGGGATGACCAGGTGCAGCGCCTTGGCTGCGCCGGTCGAAGTAGGAATCATGGACAGCGCGGCCGCGCGGGCGCGCCGCAGATCCTTATGCGGCAGGTCGAGCAGTTTCTGGTCATTTGTGTAGGAGTGGATTGTGGTCATCGTGCCGCAGTTGATTCCAAACGTGTCTTGCAGGACTTTGGCTACCGGAGCGAGGCAATTGGTCGTGCACGAAGCGTTGGAGATGATGTGGTGCTTCGCGGGATCGTAGGCTTTGTCATTCACGCCAAGAACGACGGTGAGGTCCTCTTCCGACGCGGGCGCCGAGATGATGACTTTTTTCACCGGGCCGCGCTTGTGCTTGGCGGCATCGGCGGCCTTTGTGAACAGGCCCGTGGACTCGATCACGATCTCCGCGCCGACGGACGGCCAATCGATTTCCGCGGGATCTTTCGATTTGAAGACGCGAAAACTCTTGCCGTCCACCGCGATCGTATCGTCGGTATGCGTCACCTTCTGGTGGAGATTGCCGAGAACAGAATCGTGTTTCAGCAAGTAGGCAAGCGTCTTCGAGTCCGTGACGTCATTTACGGCCACGAATTCGATCGCCGCATTTCCCAGCGACGCCCGCATGATGTTGCGTCCGATGCGGCCAAAACCGTTGATTCCCACTTTAATCGGCATGAATCCTCCGGAAGAGTGAACTACGCCATCCCTGCTGGATCCCAGTTACGCGCGGAGCCCGGTTACACGCGCAAAAAGTATGCGCGACCGCATTGAAATCTTCGGCAATCTGTATTGATACGCAAGCTCAAGATGCTAGGTTGGCCACCAGGAAAAGTCAAACCAGTTCCTGCGGGTGTTGTGTCAAAAACGTGATTAGTTCCATCCGATCTTCGGAGTTCTTCCGGACGCCGCACGACTACTGCGGGTACTGATGAACCTCCTTCACTTTGTCACCCTCAAAACTCACGAAGATTGTTTTCGCCGGAGGGGTGCCGTAGATCCAGTCTTCAATTTCATTGCCATCGGCCCCTTTTTCCCGCACTTTGCGATCCGGCCGGCCGAGCGCGGCCAGAACCATCTCGTGGTCCATGCCTACGACGGGCTGCTTGTCCTGAATGGCTTTCTGAATCTCAGGGGGCAGGGTGTCGACCCATTGCACGGCCGCAGAGTGCCGCTTGGAAAAATCGATCACCTCGGAGAGATATTGCTGCAGTTCCTCGGCGGTCATATCCGGCAAGGGCTTGTCGAAATCCAGGAAGATCGTGGCGCCGACGTTCGTTTCCACGGGCGTGTCGGGCACCGTCGTTACGGTGGGGATTCCGCCCATGTCCACTTGGATGCGATCGCGCAACCGGGTCTTCCCGCGGCCGCCGCCATTGACGTCCACGACGATTTCCTTTTCCTTGAAACTAAGATTCGTAATTTGCGCTCGGTCTCCCGGACGGATCGCGGCGCCCGCCGAAGAAACCGCCATCCGAAGCGCGTTCTCATTGAGGGGCGCCCCGGCTTTGAGGTGGAATCCCTTTTTGCCCGAGGGAATCGCCCGGACAATCTGAACCAGTTCGCCATCGATATAGCGAACGAGCGACAACCGGGACATGGGCTGCAGGGGCCCGGATTGCGATTTGGACGGCGGATTAGGATTGGCTTGCGAATCCGGCTGTGCGGGATCGTTTGAACCGCCGCTGTGCGATTTTCCCTGGAGCGCGGCGGAAGATTCGACAGCGGGCAAACCGGCCAGCCGACTGGGAGGCGGCGTGCGAAGCACTCCAGACGCATCCGCGCTCAACAGCAGCGCGACCGTCGCCATCATGGAGCCCAGCCGGACCATTCGGCACCTTCTGGCGGCATTTTAACACCAAACCGGCCTGCGCGGCGCGTCAAGGTTTTCGAGGAGGGCTTCCGGCATTGGAGTCGGACTGTACGTGAACGCCTTCGCGGTCGATCCGGAGCGGAAGGACCTTTGCCCCGGCGGCGACGATCGCGGCTTCGACGCTTGCGCGCGCGTCGGGATCGATCAACAGCGCGACGCACCCGCCGCCTCCCGCGCCGCACACTTTTCCGGAGATCGCGCCCCGGCGGCGGGCGGAGGAAATCACTGCGTCGATCCGCGGCGTCGAAATCGTCCGCAGATTGCGGCGGCGGAAGTCCCATTCGTCGCGCATCAGGCGCCCGGCTTCGTTCCATTCATTTTGCTCGAGCGCCGCGCGCATGGCTTGCGCGATCACCGAGATTTTTTCCAGGTTTTGCGAAACGCCGCGGTCGCCGTCCATGTGCCGCCTGAAGACCTCCCAGTTGTTGATGCCGTGCTGCCTCGGTTTCCCGGTGTAGCAAAGGACCAGCCGCTGCTCGAGTTCGTCAAGATCGCATTCGAGCGGCTCGCGCCGCTCGCCGCCCGCGGCCAGTACGATCGACGAAGCGCCGCCAAACGCCGGAGGGTAATGGTCCTGCGTCCCAGTGGGTACACGGATCACGATGGCCTCAACGTCGCGGCTGATGTGAATCCAGTCCTCGCGGCGGAGCCCGGCGACGGTCAGCTGGTCCAGAGCGGCGCAGATAGCTACGGCCAGGGCGGATGAGCCGCCGATGCCCGCGCCGGCGGGCGCTTCGGAATCCGTGGTCAAGGTGAACCCGCCCGCCGGGCGGAACACTTTCACGAGATGCGCGAGCAGCGGCAGCTTGTAGCGGCGCGCGTTGCAGAGCGCGTCGAGCGAAGCGAACGACTCCTTGCGCGCAATGTCGCGCGAAGCCAGAACGATTCGGCCGGACGATTCCGGCGCGGTTTCGATCACACACGAGGCATAGCGCGTGATGGCGCAATTGACCGTCAGCGATCCCTCATGAAACAAGTACAGCGGCCAGATGTCCAGCGTTCCCCCGGCCAGGTCAATCCGCGTTGGCGCTTTCGATTCGATTCTCACTTTGACTTGTTTCCTTCCTCCCGCTAGCCTCGTCTTTCGCGATAATTTGCCGCCGCCGCGCGATCATAACAGAGGAAGACATTGGCTCACTCCAAAACGCAGCCGCGTGATTCCGTACTTGCACGATTCATGCTGGGGTTCGAGGGAGACTCCCTTCCCGGCGAACTCGCCGGCTACCTCGCGCGCGGCCTCGCGGGAGTTGTTCTGTACCGGCGCAACTTCACAAGCGCGGAGCATCTCCAGGAGCTGACCGCGGCCATCCGCCGCGCCGCCCGACGCCCGGTGCTGATCGGCATCGATCAGGAAGGCGGCACGCGCTTCGCATTGTGCGAACCATTTACTTCGTGGCCGTCCGCGGAGGAATTGGGAAGACTCGGAGACGCTGACGCCGTGGAACAGATCGCCCGCGCCATGGCGACGGAACTGCGCGCCGTCGGATGCAACTTGAATTTCGCACCGATGCTGGACCTGCACGTCAATCCGAAAAGCCCGGTGACCGAGGATCGCAGCTTCGGCGCCGATCCAAATCTGGTAGCCCGAATGGGCGCGGCATTCCATCGCGGATTGCGTTCGGGCGGGGTATTATCCTGCGCCAAGCATTTTCCCGGGCATGGCGACGCCGCCGTCGATCCGCACCTGGATCTGCCGGTTTTCGCGGGAACGATGCAGCGACTCGAGTCCACGGAACTCGTGCCCTTTGCCGCCGTGGTCGCAGCGGGCGCGCCAACGGTGATGACCGCGCACATCCTGCTCCCTCAAATCGACCCGGAAAATCCAGCCTCGCTTTCGCGCCTGATGCTGGACGGCGTCCTGCGGCGGCGCCTGGGATTCGATGGCGTGATCTTAGCTGACGACCTTGGGATGGGCGCGATCGCCAAGCGTTACGGTCCGGGAGAGGCCGCAGTGCGAACGCTCCGCGCGGGCACCGACGTAGCGATGCTGTGCCACGACTGGTCTTCCGTAGCGCCTGCAATCGCCGCGGTCGAGAGCGCACAGCGGGAAGGACGGCTGGAGGAAGGGGAGTCGCGCAAATCACTCGAGCGAATCGAGCGCACATGCGCCCAAGCGGAATCGCAGGAAGCCAGGCCCCCCATCGAAATTCTGGGATGTAAGGAATACCAACAGCTGGCAGAAGTAATTCGCGCCCGGCTCCGGTGAATTCCGCAGCAGGCCCCGCGAACTACTCTGACGGCGTGGCGTGCCGAGCCGCGGGAAGAGGCGAGCTCGACGGCGCGCTCTTTTTCGCCTCGACGCGTTCGTGCGCCAGATGCGGCTCAAAGCAGCGGCGGCAGCGCGGTTCGTACATTCCGGCGGCGCCCACCACGATCAAATCCTCCGAAGCGACGAGCCGCTGCGTATGCACAGCGGGATTTCCGCACTGCACGCAGATGGCAAGCAGCTTGGTAATTTCTTCGGCGACGGCAAGCAATCGCGGCATCGGCTCGAAAGGACGGCCCAGGTAGTCCGTGTCCAGTCCGGTGACAATGACGCGTTTGCCGGCATCGGCCATGCGCATGCAAATATCGATGAGCCCCTCTCCGAGGAACTGGCCTTCATCGATGCCCACCACTTCCGTGCGCGGCTGAACCTTTTCAAAAACATCGACCGCGTCGGTGACGGTTTGCGACGGCAACTCGAACCCGGAATGCGAAACGATGTCGGTCTGCTTATAGCGCTGGTCGATGACGGGCTTGAAGATCTGCACGCGCTGCCGGGCGATCTCCGCGCGCTTCAGGCGACGGATCAGTTCTTCGCTCTTGCCTGAAAACATGGGGCCAACGATCACTTCGATCCAGCCCATGTTTCCTTTTACGATGTCCACTTGGCCTGTTCTCCTGTTGTTGCGCTGCCGCAGTGTAACTGTCTTCGTCTGTGGATTCCAAGCGCTTCCCTGCTAGACCCGCCACAGCGGCGCCTGCTTCTCTTTCCCGTATCGCTCCAAAAGG
Organism: uncultured Acidobacteriota bacterium; assembly: GCA_963800455.1. Taxonomy (GTDB): domain Bacteria; phylum Acidobacteriota; class Terriglobia; order Acidiferrales; family UBA7541; genus Palsa-360. The sequence goes on from CAWDAY010000001.1 coordinate 167,156, forward strand.
AATTTTTTCAGTTCATCCACGTTTGAAAAGACGCGGTCCGCGCAAGCCAGCATCCATCCGCTGATTTCCGCCACGGGAACATCCGTCATGAGGTACACGGGAATCCCGCGGCGGTGAGCGAACGTCAATTCGGCGGAAGTCCCGCCGGAAGCGAGCGCGGCGCCATCGCCGCTCAAGCAGCAGATCGCGTAGTCGGCTTTGTTCTCCACGATATCGAGATCGTACTGGATGATCTTGCGGACCACGCGCCGGAATCGTTCGACATCCGTCGCCTTCCACTCGCGGAAGTGCGCGGCTTCTTCGTCGGAGAGGTTTTTCTTTTCGTCTTCGGCCGGATCGTATACGCGATGCCCCAGATCGTTGTGCAGGAACGGAGTGAGTTTCCGGCGCCACAACTTGCCGCCGTCCGGCGCAAATTCAATTGGGCCACACAAATAAGCCAGCATGAAGGTTAGGCAAGGACCAGTTCGCGAAGGAATGGAGCGGCCGACGGGATTCGAACCCGTGCCTGGACCTTGGCAAGGTCCCGTACTACCCCTATACTACGGCCGCCTAAAGCAGCGAAAACTCTAACACGCCGGCGATTTCGCGACAAGATGGTCGCAGGGACGAAATTGCAATGGACTTCCCACAACTGTCCCTCCGACCCAATCTTGCCGGCCAGCAATTATAGACCTGCCCTAACGGCACATGCCCTGACGGTGTGGGATCAGCCGACTTGCAAGACGCGCGCTGTTTTGACGACCGGCGATTTTCTCTGCCGTTCGGCAAATTTCGTGGCCTTTTCTTTGTCCGTGTAGACGCGCGCGAACCGTTCCCCGTCCTTATAGAACACCGTAACCTGCCAGTGCTTGTGCTTGCGGCGGCGGTCTTTCCCGAGCTTAGTGCGCTTCCGTGCGGATTTGATCTTGGGCATTGTTTCAATATCTCAACGAGAATTCGCGCGCGCAAGTACCCACCCGGTCAATACTTTGCACACAATCTAATGATACCCCATTATCAGGTTAGTTGTAACGATCAAAGGCACGGTACCAGGAAATGTTTGCCGCCAGGAAACCGGGCAGTCTTTTAACACATCGTTTATGGATCGTTAGCTAGCTTCTGTCATCCTATAGCCCAGTGCAAAACACCCGAATCCGTGGCCGCCAGGCCGCAGACGAGGGAATCGGAGGCAGAATGATTCGAATCAGAGAAGGAACGAGGATCGAGAATCCGCGAAACTACGAAGCAGGCGCGGTTAAACACCTGCGCGGTTTGCTCGAGGCCGGCGGTCCCGCCCAACCCGACCCGCGCCGGCGAAATTTTTTCGAGCTCGAAGGAGATCACGAGACTTATTTTATCCATGTTTCACCGGTCACCGGAAATGTCGTGTTGCTGGCAAAATGGCTTCGTCACTCACGCGAGTGCTGTCTAAGCGCGCAACCCCTCGTTGCATAGTCCAGGCACGCCTGGCTCCCAGCCCCCTCGTCGCGGCCGAACCATAAATTTTTTGAGAGATCGCGCGCCAGGTTATGCGTGCGCAGACGCCGTTTCAATTCAAGCTTTGTCCCAATCGGCCTTCGCCGTATACTGAGTGTAGGTTCTACGTCTCGGGCCCCAGCTCCCGATTCCCCGGCTGCCGGCGTTCGCGTGCGGTTCGCGCCAAAGGTGGCGCAACGGGAAAACGGCGAGTGCTGGCTGGGAGGCCCTCACGAAAGCGGCGTCTTCTGTGAGAGAGCAGGCTCCTCCGATCTCGACTACCGGCGCGAAAAGGCGCAGCACGCGCATCTCGCATTCGGTCCCTCTCGTGGTTTCCTGGGCGGACTGGCAGGCGCAGACCATCACCGAAGAATCCGAAACGCTCTCCATCAATTGCCATGGATTCCGATACTATTCAACGCAGCGGCTGCCCAAGAATACCGCAATAACATTTCAAGTTGTTGCGAACAAGACCGAGAATGCCTCTTCTCCACCCTGGTTTCCCGGGCGCGTGACGTGGACCCGAAAATCGCGCCGTCTGGATGGACTTTATCTCGTCGGAATCGAGTTCGCAATTCCGCTGAACATCTGGGATGTCGATGAGGTTCCTGAAGATTGGGCTGCCTTTTCTCCACCGCCCGCGGAAGATCCGGCATCGTTCCTTGTCGAAGTCGACCGGCTCCTTCATTCCGTGCAAGGCGGCACGCATTACCGGTTGCTCGGCGTCAATCCCGCTACTCCCCGCTCCGACGTGAAACGGCATTTCTATCAGCTCGCCCGACGCTTCCATCCGGATCACCACATGGACCATCCGGAATGGAGCGCCCGCTTATCCATGCTGATGGAAGGCCTGACGACTGCGTATAAAACTCTGTCCGACGACGGAATGAAAAAGAAATATGACGCGCTGCTGTCGCTCCGGCCTGTCGATGACCCGACCGATTCCCGGAAGCTGGCGCAGGAATATTTGAACAAGGCGCAAGAGTGCATGGCGGAAAAAAACTTCGCGGGATGCATTCTGTGGCTGCACCGGGCCATCGAAAGCGAGCCGGGTTCTTCGAGCCACCGGGCCATGCTGGGGCGGTGCTTGTCTGCAATCCCCGAATACCGGAGAGAAGCTATCGAGCAGTTTGAAAGGGCCATCGAGCTCGACCCGCGCAATCTTGCCGCGCATCTGCACTATGGAGAATTGCTCGAACAGATGCGAGCGCCTGCGCGCGCTCGGTCTCACTATCTTCGTGTCCTGGAGCTCGACCCAACTCACTGGGAGGCGCTGGAACGATTGCGACGGATGGGAATGGGAGCGCCGCGCGCCTCAAAAAGACCGTCACTGCTCGGCCGGTTGACGGGGCGCCGCTGACGTTGGCGATTGGTTAGTTGTGATGCTTCACTGGCGAGGCAGAACCCGCGGAAGTGGCCCATCCGGCGGCCGCTGAAAAACCTTCCTGAAGTCAACCAGACAAAAAAATAGGGCGAAACGGCGGTCGGCCGTTTCGCCCCGATTCGTTACAGGCTGGTGACGTTCGCTGCCTGCAGGCCCTTGGGGCCGGAGGTAACTTCGAACTCAACCGCCTGGCCTTCGTTCAGCGATTTGTACCCCTCCGCTTGAATCGCGGAGAAGTGGACAAAGATGTCCTCGCCGGACTGGCGCTGGATGAATCCGAATCCCTTGCTGGCATTGAACCACTTTACTGTTCCTTGTTCTTTCACTGTATTTCCTTTTTACTTATTTGAGCTATTTGGTGCTTCTCGACCGCCTCCAGCCGTACCACAAAAAAAGGCTCCGAGTTTGTAAACTCGCAGCCCCTTTAAATCGAATCTAAAGGTTTCACAAGAGCAACAAACGCAATTGAACAGTACCACGAATCTGGAGTAGGGCCTAACGATTTCCACAGGGCTGGCTGGACCGCGGGCCCGCCGAGAAATAAGTCAAACCCTCCGCCCCTTCGAAGCCCACGAAGAAGCGGCCACCCGGGAATTCAAATCCGCGCTAGAGGCTGCGCCACCCGCGGTGCTCTGGCCGACTCAGTTTGAGAGCGGCGGGCCTTGTTTCTCCGGCGTTCGGCGAGTCTTAGCTCTCCGCTTCTCCCAGAATCCCAATACCAAATATGTCAGCCACGAATAAAATGCTGCGTCCACTAGGCAGATAATCCACAAATTGACTGCGTGAATGCTTCCACCAGCGATCACAATTGCGACCAAAGTGCCTACAATCATAGAAAATGAAAGCACGCTGCTAGCGGTCTCACCGATGTCAACAGGATGTTTCGTTTGGAGAGTAGCGTAGTTCAGAAGTGGCGCAAGGCCGATTGCGCAGCCGACGAGGTAACTGTAAAGTTTTCTTCTATTGTTCATGGCGGGTGGCCAACCCTTTCTCGAACTTTTCTCTTGACGGATGAGCACTGTTGGATGATACCACTCCATTACGTCAATGCCGAGGAACGGGTTTCGCTTTTCCGGGTGGCAGACCCTTCGTGCTTTTCGAAGGGTCTGGGGTTTGGTGTTTCCTCTCCTCCATGGCTGACCGGAAGAAAAGGCCAAACCCTCCGCCCCTTCGAAGCCCGCGAAGGAGCGGCCACCCGGCAATTCAAATCCGCGCTAAAGGCTGCGCCACCCGCGAGTCTCCGATAGAACCATGGTTGGCACTTGCCACCGTGCGGCTTGCAGAGGCGCTTCGGCTCGGCCAGGACAAACGCGGATCCGATGATTCCGAAATCCCAGGACCCGGTGCGCCCAACAGCGTGCACCAACAGCCGTCGTAGCTGCAGTCAGGGGCTGGATGTCAGAAACTCCTCACCCTCGAATGCGGAGGGAGAGGTATTTTTTCTTGACATCCCCTTTTATAGAACCCGGAAGTTCAAAATCGTCTCTGAGGGTGCGCCACCCGCGAAAATTCTAAGGCTGTCGCACCCGGAAAGCGGCTATTCTCTAGTTCACTTTGGACTTGCGGGGTGAGCCTGCCCTGAGTCTTCGGTAATTTTCAGCTTCGGCCTGCAAGCCCAGACCTTGCGACGTTGTTTCAAGCCACGCCCAAATATCCTCGCCTAGGTATGCCGGATCAGCGGTCTTGACACTTAATTCAAACTCCCGCTTGGCCGCCCTCATATCGGAAAGATGATATTCGACTAATCCCAGAACGTAGTGAGCTTCGCCCTCCGTTGGAGTGTCAAGCCCAAGACCGAGCGCCTCTACCAGTTTGCTTCTAGCCCGCTCATATACCTTGTCTTCGTAATAGCAACGGCCCAGGTAGTGGCAGTATTGTGCCTTCCAAGCTTCAGGTGGGGTTACAGTTTCCAGAAAGGCTCTCGCCTCCTTCCAGCGCCCGGCGCTCCCTAGTAGAAATCCGCGCAAGGTCGTGACCTCGTCGGCCAGTGTGTTAAATTCGGGCAAAGATAATTGTTTCGAATAGCGTGATACAAAATCCTCAATCAGCTTTAATGCTTCACTTCCTTTGCCTTCCTCATTTGTGACCCTAATCTCTGCGTGGCGCACGATCATTGGCGCAATTTCAATATCGGGATCATGTTCGCTTGAAGGCAGACTTAAAATGGACGCCAACATTCTGTTGAGGTTCTCGAGGCACGTTCTAGCCTCGGAAGCATCATGCAGCTCAACCAAGAGTCGAATTTCTTGATATTTCAACCAAGCTTTGTCCCAGGGGTCATCTACGCGGTTGGCCAAATGATGGAGATCTTGCAACGCTTGCGATTCATTTCCCGTCGCGAACGTGCGCCATATCTCGTCCAAAGCTGCTTCGTTTTCAGTCATCGTCATCGGTCCATGAATATTGTGTGTCACCCAATTCCCAGCTTCTAATAGGTTTCACCCTCATGACACCGCCAAGGATCAATCATACACGGCTGCTGCCCTGGGAACAAAAGTGCCGGCACCGATACATCTCCCCAGGGTATGTGACTGCCAGCACCATAGATTGCACCCAGCGCGTCCGAAGCTTTCTGGAGCAACTCTTCCATCTCTCGATCAATTCCGCCTTCCGGGTCCTGTCCCGGAGCAGGTTTGTTAGTTTCCACGGGGCGCGGCCTTGGAGAAGTTTTCACAGGCCTGGTATTGAGTCTAGCTTGCGATTCCCAGCCAAACGTTTTTGCCAAACCGACCAGAAACGGGATTTTGTTCCACCAAGGGTTATTCCAACTCCCACTTGCACCATTCAAGAACCCATATACCCCTCCGCCGCAAGAGCCGCCGCCGTATGTGCAACCGGACGGGTCGAGGCCGCCACCTCCGCCTGGAAACTGCATCCCGCAGGGCATTCCCAGCGCTTCGCAGCCAAGAGCCCAGGGGGCACTTGTCTCTCCTCCATACGGGTCGTCCGCAGCAGATTCACCCGGCGAAGGCGAATTGGGCGCCGTCCCCACTGATGCCGGGGTCGTCTGGGGAGACTCAGAGCCGTAATTTCCTCCACCGCACCACGTGAAGCAAGCAGGTACCCTACCGCAATCGACCCCACACCCACCACCACCACCTCCTCCGCCACCTCCGCATTCTTCGCCACATGAAAACATTCCGCTTGGGTCGGTCAAATTGGTGGGATTGTTTCGAGCGTAGGTGTACTTGTCTAGCGTTTGGGGATCGCTGACATCACCATCCAAAGGATCGGGCCGAAGAAAGCGTTCCTCGCGCTGACTGTAGTATCGCGCAAATGCGTAGTCGTTCCCCGTTTCCGAGTCGCGCTCGTAGCCTGTGAATTTGTAGTTGGTCGAGCAACTATTCGTGAATCCCGAAGGAGTGTTTTCCAGCCCGTAGGGAAGGAAATCCGCGCTGTAACACGGCGCCCCCGAAGCGTTCGTCACGACGCGAGTGCTCCCCAGGTGATCCGCAAAGTAATAATAAACGTTGCCGGAAGAAGGGTTCGACTGCGCGATGCGTTTCCCAGCGAAAAACACATATTCATTATAGCTCGCGTTCGTCGTGCTCCCCGACCCGTCCGTCTCGGCAATTGTGTTTCCGCCCGTATCGCGCCAGTAGAGCTCACTCCACGTGACGTCTGTGCAGCCGGTTGCGTAACCCTTTTGGACACGCAAGCCGTCGCCGTCGTACATGTAACAGTATGTCCCGCTAGATTTCGTTCAACGAGGAAGTCTCAGTTCGAACCCGATCCCGATAAGTTAAGGGCCCGATTACTGGAAGTGAGAAGGAATAACGGATACGTTACAGCGCGCATAGATATACCTGCCCCACCCCCATGTCAAGGAATATTTATTAATAGATGGTAATAGCCTGCGGAACACTTGCGGATCAGAGCCGCTGTTGCAGCTCGATTTGCAAATCGTGCTGGCCAGCCGGAGTCAGCTTCGCGCCATTCTGCGTGACGTAGAAAACGTCCGTGGCGGTTCCGCCTTCGGTGTCAATGAGGCCGACTTCGATATTGAAGTTGTGCTCGGCGAACGTGGAGGCGATGTCGTAGAGAAGGCCGGGGCGGTCGAGCGCCACGATCTCCACGACGGTGCTGTGCGAGGAGCACTCGTTGTCCAAGTGGATTCGGGTTTCCACGCTGACCTTGGGAGGCCGTTTTTCGGGATGGAATTTTCGTTTCATGATCGACGCGACGTCCAGCTCGCCGGAGATCGCGGCGATCAATTGCTGCTTCAGCCGCAGAATTTCCGACGGATTGTGGTCGAGCGTTTGAAAACGGTCGGAAAAACGAAGCGAGTCGAGCACGATCCCGTTGCGGTTCGCGCAGGCGTCGGCCTTCAGAATATTCATGCCCCAGGAGGAAATCGTCCCGGCCAATTTGGCGAAAAGAAAGGGACGGTCCTTGGTGACCAGGACCAGTTCGTAGTACTGGTCCCGCTTGGTAATGCTGATTTCCGCCACGGAATGTCCGAGACGCCTGTACATGCGATAGTGCGCGGAAATTTCCGCGGACGAATGGGTGAGCAAGTAACGGCGCGGGAAGCCGTCGAGGAAATGCCGGAACCGATCCGCCTCCACGGCGTCCTCGCCCTTGGGAACCAGCCGCTCGAGCTGTTCGGCGTCCTCTCCGGCGAGATACATGCGCTGATCGTCCACCGAACGATTGAGGTAGTTTTCCGTGGCGGCATAGAGTTGCCACAACATCTCCGCTTTCCACGCAGTCAGCGCTTCCGGGTTCACCGCTTTGATGTCCGCGTAGGTGAAGAGCGTCAGCATTTTGAGGTGTTCGATCGTCCCGACGGTCTTCGCAAAATCGTGGACGGCTTCCGGGTCGAAAATGTCGCGCCGCAGGAGCGTGGCGGACATGCGCAGGTGGTTGCCGATCAGGAAGATAACCGTCTCGCGCCCGAGGGAATCGAGGTGCAATCGCTCGAACACGCCCTGTACCGCTTCGAGGCTTCCTTCCACGTGGCGTTCGGTCGGCATGCCCTTGCCAACGTCGTGAAACAGGAGCGAAAGATAAAGCAACTCGGGATGCTCGAGCGAAGAAAGAATGTCGCGGTAGCGGCGGTCAAGGTCGCCTTTCTTTGACCCGAGGCTGTGCAGATTTTCGATGGTCACCAGGGAGTGCTCATCGACCGTATAGCGGTGATAGTAGTCGCGGATCACCAGCGAATCGATGACCTGAAACTCCTTGAAGAACAAAACCAGCAGGCCGACGCGGTGCATCGCGCGCAGCGCGGCCGCGGCGTGCGGCAATACGAGGATGTTGCGGAAATACTCCCACAGATCGGGGCTGGTGGAATTCCACTTCTGGATTCGCGGCAATGCGGCTTCCACCGCGTTCTCGGTTTCGGCGGTCAGCGCCAGATTGTTCCGCGCGACCAGCTCGAACAGGCGGAACATCACTTTGGGGTCGGCAACGGAATCGGCCTGCCTCAACGAGACGCGCCCGTCCACCACTCGGAAATCCGCGTTTGACAGCGGAGACAGCCGCGCGCCGAGCATGCGCTTCCAAAGGGGTTTCGCTCGCGGGACTTCGTCAAACAGGACCGTCAACCGGTAGATGGCGCGCGCCTGGCGAAAATAGGCGCGCATCCAGTCGTTGGGAGACGCCGCGCGGCCGCCATGAAGGCCGATGCCCCGGGACGCCGCCTCGGTCTGCAATTCGTAGGTCAGAACATTGAGGTCGCGTCCCTGGCGATAATGCAGAAAGCATCGGACGGCATCGAGGAAATCGATCGCGTTGACGGCATCCGCGCGAAGCGGGAGCGGCAGAAGCGAAGCAGGGTCTTTCCATTCGCGGGAGCGCTTCAGTTCCGCGATTTGCGCGAGCCAGCAGGCCACCTGGTAATCGCGCAAGCCGCCGGGGCCGTCCTTGATGTTGGGTTCGAGGTGAAAAATCGTCTGGCCGTATTTTTGATGCCGCGAGCGGGCCAAGCCGGTCAGTTCCTGCATCAGCGTTTGGGATTCGCGGTTCACCATGCCGGGAAGGACGCGCGTGCGAAGGCGTTCGAACAGCTTTTCGTCGCCGCAAATGTACCGGCAGTCCAGAAGCGAAATGTTGAATTCGATGTTGTTGCGATACAGCTTGCCGCATTCGGCGAGGGTTCGCGTGGTGGGGCTTACGCGTAGATGCAGGTCCCAGAGCGATTGGCTCAGGGGGGCGATGGCATTCTTGCTGAGGAATTCCTCGTTGCCCTCCTTGGCGTACAGGAACAGGAGATCGATATCCGAATACGGAAACAATCCCCGGCGTCCGTACCCGCCCATCGCGGCGATGCAAAAGTTGTCGATCGCGCCGCCGGCCGCCGTAACGTCGTTCCACAGCTCAGTCACGACGGAATCGATCAGCGCCGTGCGGTCGCGGATCGCCGCCTTGCCGTCGCCCGTGTCTTCAAAGCTTTTCTGAATCCGCGCGGACTCTTCCGCATACAGATCCTGCAACCCGGATGTGCTTTTCTCGACCTTCATATCCGACTTATGAAAGAGGCCCCTGCCCGTCACGGTTGCGGGCGGGCTTCCGATAGAACCCGCCGGCAGCGCCAAAGTTTCGCCGAAACACCAAACCCGCTGAGACTGCGACCGATCGATGACGAAAAACGATTCACCCGTTCGGAATTACAGCGCGGAAACTCCGCGCTCCTGGTTGCGAATCCGAATCGCTTGATCCACTTTGGACACAAAGATTTTCCCGTCGCCGATTTTTCCCGTGGACGCGCTTTGTAGAATCGCGTCGATCGCAGCATCCACCAGATTGTCCGGGATGACGATTTCAATTTTAATTTTCGGCAAGAGATCCACCGTATATTCGCGCCCGCGATAGACTTCGGTGTGGCCTTTCTGCCGGCCATGCCCCCGCACGTCGGAGATCGTCATCCCTCCGATGCCCAGTTCCGTAAGCACTTCCTTCACCGCTTCAAACCTGGACGGCTGAACGATCGCTTCGAGCTTCGTCATCATCTTCTTGTCCTCAGACTAGAACCGCAGATTCGATTCCTTGCTGCGTCACGGCAGCGCCCTACACTATAGGGCCATTCTGCCCGGTAATTCCAGTCGTCTGAGCCGCGGGCCGCCGCAAAACGAAACACTCCTCAGCGGCGCGCCTGCGAAGGACCGCGAAGGCAAGTCGGTACTCCTTTCTCCAAGGGGATGACTCACGAAAACAAGCTGTCTACACGGGCTGCAATGAAATTGCCGCGCGGCGGAGCGCCGAATGCGCGCCTCACCGCGCGGCAGTCTCTGAATCGCGCCTGGAGGCCGCGGGACATCTGGATTCTTGAGCCGATGCCCCGCACGGCCGCCAGGTTCTAGTTCCATTCCGTGGCCAGGTCCTAGAACATGAAGCCGGCTTCAATTACGCCGCGGAACTGGTTGGTGTTGGTCGCTCCGATTCCGAATCCAAACGACGAGCCAGGGACGAAGTTCGTCAGGTGAACGACCGACACGTCTCCTCGAAGGAAGAAGGCGTCCTTGACCCAGGTCGGGGTCACAGTGAATGAGAACGCGCCGGTTCCGGGACCATAGCCCAGTAAGTTGGCTTCGTTTGTCGCTACGCTTCCGCTCGACTTGATATATTCCGGGCGAACCGACAGCGAAAACCCGTGTTTGAAGTTGTAGTTGGCCAGGACTGCGCCGCCGTTTGTATGCGCGCCTGGGGTGGAGTAGACGGCGTCATTCGATTTCACGACCGTATACTGGTAATAGGGGCTGATGGTCACGCTCCCTTTCGTATAGGTATAGATCAGGTTGTAGACCTGCTCGTTGTTTTGATAGCCAGGCGTCGGAAAGGACGCGGGACCTTGCCTCACGTAGGTATTCCCGGCATTCCCGCCGGCCGCAAAGGTCAACGTGTTTGAGCCGTTGATGGCATAGGCCAGCAACCCTGTCAACGAAGTATAGCGATCCGAATAGAAACCATCATTCAAGCTGAACGACAGGGTGAGCTTCTTATAGGTGTCGTTGAGCTGGATGCCGCGGCTGATAGCGGGTTCCTGATTCCAGAGAAGTCCGCGCTCAACGTTCATGTTCTCGAAGGAGAACGTGTACTCATCGCCGATCAGGGTTGGCAGCGACCCGATCTCGACGTTGAAACCGCCCTTGACGAGCTTGACGTACCCCACCGGGAACGGGCCGTAGTCGAGTTTCGTCGTATCGCTCGTCTTCAGGAACGGATAGCCAACCACCGGCAGGTTGTAGGCGCCGCCTTGCAGATAGAATTGAAACCAGCCGCTCGTCTTTTGGATGAAAATCTGAGCGTTGCTGAGATCGATGTGCCCCTCATCTCCGGTGTAGAAGGGATTGTTGCTAAATAACCCGATACCGCTCAGAATGCCGGTGACTTCAATCTTTCCAAACGGACCGGCGGATAGCTCGTGCGGTATGCCCGTAGCGAGCGGCCCGGACATCGCCGGAGTCGGCAATGGCGTTGGAGCTGCCGGCGCCGGGGCTGCCGCCGGAGCCTGAGCCGCAGGCGCCTGGCTATCCTGCGCCGCCGGCGTCGAATCCGCCGGCGCGGCCGACGGTTGGCCACTATCCTTTGCGGCTAATTCCGTGTTCAAGTCGGCCAATTCCGCCTTCAGCGCATCGATGCGCTGTTGCAAGTCTGCCGGACTCGCTTCTGCCGCGGCACTCGTCGAACTTGTTGCGCTTGCTGTAGCTGTTTCGCTAGCACTTGCCGATTCATCCGCAGCCGGAAGTCCTTTTGCATGGCTGGCTGGGGCCCCAATTCCCACCAACCCTAGTACCAACAGTCCAAGACACACCCCACAAGTCTTGTTCATATAATGAGCAACTCCTTTTCCGCCGGTAGGCCGATGAAAGGCAGACCCGGACCAGCACAGAAACTTTATGTTTTGTGAACCGAGCCCGTCCAATTCATACTTTTTCTCTTAGCGATCAGAATTGAAGCGTAGACAAGGCAAATCGTGTGTATTTGGAAAAGAAATGATCCTTTTTCTCGTGGTGCCCATGCCGAGGTCCGCGCAAGCTCCCACTACGGCTATCGCCTTGGGACGGGGATGCAATCCTTGTTCTCGAAAGTCCGGCTGTGGTATGAGACAGTCATAGGCCGCGGGTGCGGCTGCGTTCTTCAATCTAGTTTCCAATCGTTTGGTGCTGCGGATGGATCGTCTGCGGAGAGGGTTATCGTGCGCTTGAATCGGCGGCTGCTTGTTGCACCCTGCGGGCTGATTTTGATCGTAGCCCCTTTTTTCGCTGGGGAAAGCGGGGCTCTGCGAAACGCATCCGATCCGGCGGGACAGGGCCAAACGGACAAAAAGAGCGCTTCCGCAAGTTCAAAAGCCACCGCGCCGTCGCAGGGCGCTCATCGGGACCATAATCCGAAACACGGCGGGACGTTCTTCATGTCCATGGATTATAAACACCACTTGGAAGGCGTCCTGGTCCCTCCAGCCACGTTCCGGGTCTATCTTTACGACGATCGCACGAAGCCGCTGAGTGCGGAGCAGTCCCGGCTCGCCAACGGAACCATACAGGTCGGGGACTCCGAAGCCGCCCCCAAAATCAAACTCGTTCCCGGAAAGGCGAAGGAAACGTTGGAAGCTAGCCTGGGCGATACAGTAAAATTCCCTGTGGCAATCACATTGCTTCTGCGTCTCCCCGGCATGCAGCCGAATGCCAAACCGGAAATGTTCAATTTCAATTTCACACGATTCACCGTGGAGAACGGGCCGGGGCCGTGCGGCCACATGGCCGGCATGCCGGATATGCCCTGTTAGTTGGCGCAGGATAATATTTCTGGATTTCTGGGAGAGACTTGTCTATGAAACGTGTCCCGGCTAAGTGGATTATCGCAGGTTTGATTGTGGTATTCGTCCTGATTCAAATCGTCCAGCCGAGCCGAACCAATCCGCCGGTGGTTGCTTCGCGGAGCCTGGAAGCACACGTGGAAGTTCCCCCGGAAGTTCAATCCGTTCTCAAACGCTCCTGCTACGACTGCCATTCCAACGCGACCGTCTGGCCGTGGTACAGCCACATCGCGCCGGTTTCCTGGTACGTGGCGAGCGACGTGAACGGAGGAAGACGCCACGTCAATTTTCAGAACTGGGAAGCGCAGATCAACGAGCAGGAAGGAAAAGAACACCTGGGGCTCGTGTGCAAACTCATCCGCGAAGGGAAAATGCCGCCGGCCGAGTACCGCGTGATGCACAAAGGCACCGATGTTTCCCCGGAGGAAACGAACGCGGTGTGCGCGTGGTCTCAGAAAGTCGGCACGTCGGAGGATTCCGATAGCGACAAGAAGGCGGACTAGCTACTCATTCGCAGTTAGCGTCCCGTTTTTTACTCCGGCTACTCAAAAAGCAAAACCGCAATTCGATAATTCGACAGCCCGACTTTTGTATCGCTGGGGCACGCGCCCACCGCCGCGGAATGGTACTTGCCGGATCGGATGCGCTGTTCGAGCATGTCCGGCAGGGATTGCAGGTCGGGCGTCGCGTAATGCAAGACGAAGGACGGAGCGTGACTTCCCGCGTAGCCGTTATCCAGGGCGCAAGAGCGGCGCGCGTCGCCGGTATAGCTCAGCAGGCGCAGGCCGCGAGAATGAAGCTTGGCGTTGACGATTCCCTCTTGCTCCGCCAGCGACAATTTTTCTCCCTCCAGGGCAAAATCCTCCACGGCGAATAGGGTGCCGTCGCGTTCAGCCACGGCGACTCCGAGCGAATCGAGTTCCGGGTCGAGCAGATTCGCCCGGTGCGGCGGCGAATTCATCCACTGCCCGTGGATACTTTCCGCGCTCGGGCCTTCGGCTACATTCTCCGCGAGCGAGCTGTAGCGCGCGCCGGCCTGTGTGGCCCGATCGGCCATGCCGGGCTCGCCCGGCAGTTGGTGCGAAAGAGTATTCTGCGCCGCCATGCGCTGCGCATGCTGGCGCGCAGCCCGGGCAAGTGTGGCGCTCCATCGCAAGGGCGAAAGCCCGTGCTCCGCGCGTGCACTGTTCGCGGATTCAAACAGCGTTCGCGCGGGGCCGCCGTCCTGTCCGCGAACTGCAGAAGTTGAAAACGCCAAAATTGCAAAAGCAATGGTTGTCAGTACTGGCGCAACCTTCATATCGATCCACCTCCGCTTCGTGCAACCCGGCTCGGAATCATTTTACTCGCCTCCGCGTGGCGCCGGCATCTTGCCGGCGGGTTTTCGGTCCGGAGGGATGGCGAACAAACCGCCGGCGGGACGCCGGCGCCACGGGATTGTTCGCGGGTTTTCCGGAAATTCTCTTCGTCCGATGACCGAATCTCGCGTGTAGGAAGGCCGCGTTTTCGATATGATGGAGAGCTTTGGAGACCTCATGCAACCTGCTCTGGTGGATTTGAAAAGTGTCCGCGTCATTCGGGGCGACAACGTCGCGCTCGACAACTTCAGCTTGCGGATCGATTCCGGCGAACACGTGGCGATTCTGGGGCCGAACGGCTGCGGGAAGTCGACGCTGATCAAAACCATTACGCGCGAATGCTATCCCGTGATTCGCGAAGGCTCCTCGATGACGATCCTGGGCCAGTCGCGCTGGAACGTCTTCGAGCTGCGCTCGGTCCTCGGCATCGTCTCCAACGACTTGATGCAGGACGTCACGGGCGAAACCTCCGGCCGCGAAGTGGTCCTCTCGGGCTTCTTCAGCAGCACGCGCATTTTCGACCATCAGACCGTCGAACCTTCGCAACGCGGGCGCGCCGACGCCGTCCTGGAGCGGCTCGGAGTGCCGTACCTCGCCGACCGGCCCGTAGAGGAAATGTCCTCCGGAGAAGCGAAGCGCATTCTGATCGCGCGGGCGCTGGTCCACGATCCGCGCACGCTTCTATTCGACGAGCCGAGCAACAGCCTGGATATTTTCGCGCAGCACGGCTTGCGAGAAACCATGCGCGAACTCGCGCAGTCCGGCATCGGCGTCGTTCTCGTGACGCACCATCTTTCCGACGTAATTCCGGAGATCGACCGCGTGGTCTTGATGCGGGGCGGAAAAATTCAAGCGGATGGATTGAAAAAGGATTTGCTGAATCCCGAAGAAATTTCGCGCCTCTTCGGAATCCGCGTCGATATCACTCGCAGGGACGGCTACTACCACCTCTGGTAATCAGACGGTGATCAGACCGAGTAGGAAACATTGTCATCGGCGGCGACCGTTGCCGCGCCGTTCGCGCCCGCTGCCGCCACGTTCGCGGTAGCCGCGGCGATTTCCTCCGATTTTGTGCCCCTGCGCATGGCCACGATTCCGGTTCGCACCATTTCCAGAATGCCGTAAGGCTTCAACACTTCGAGCAGGCGGTCCACCTTCTCTTCACCGCCGGTGATTTCGATGGTCAGCGAATCGAGCGCGAAGTCCACAACGCGCGCCCGGAACACGTTGATGATCTCGAGGATGTGCGAACGCTCGTTGTGCTTCGCGGACACCTTGATGATCGCCAGGTCGCGGCAAATCGCGGGCTTTCCCGTGACGTTCTCGACGAGGAGCACGTTCACGAGCTTGTACAGGTTTGCCTCCACGCGCAGGGCCTGGTCGCGGTCCGCGTCGACCACGATCGTCATGCGCGAAACTTCCGGCTTTTCCGTGCGGCCGACGGTGAGCGAATCGATGTTGAAGGCGCGGCGGCGGAACAGCGAGGCCACGCGCGTCAAGACGCCCGGTTTATTTTCGACGTGCACCACAAATGTATTCAGCATGGGTTTCTCACGCGTCCGTGGCCGTCTCGACAATCGGGTTCGGACGGCGAATCATTTCGTGCAGCGATGCGCCCGCCGCGACCATCGGGTACACCGAATCTTCCTGCTCCACCTGGAAATCGATCAGGATGGGTCCCTTATGCTGGAGCGCCATTTCCACCGTGGGCACCACCTGCGCGCGTTGCGTGACGGCGACGGAGCGAATGCCGAACGCATCCCCCAGCTTCACAAAATCGGGGCTGAGAATCGGAGAGGCTTCATAGTTGCGCTCGTAGAAAAATTCCTGCCACTGGCGGATCATCCCGAGATAGCCGTTGTTGATGATGGCGATATTCACCTTCAGCTTTTCCTGCACCATCGTCGCGAGTTCGCACATGGTCATCTGGAATCCGCCGTCGCCGACCACCACCCAGACGTCCGCCTCCGGGCGCGCGGCCTTCACGCCAATCGCAGCCGGAAGCGCGAAGCCCATCGTGCCGAGGCCTCCCGAAGTGATTAACGTGCGCGGCTTCTCGTGCTTGTAATACTGGGCTTCCCACATCTGGTGCTGGCCCACGTCCGTGACGATGACGGTGTCGCTCCCGCGGGTCTCCCGCCACAAGTCGTTGATGACGTGCGCGGCGTAGAGATGTCCGTTGTCAGGCAAATTCTGAATGTCCCGAACCGCGGAGTCGCCCTTGAGCCGGTCGATGTAGGCGATCCATTCGCGGTGTTCCTGCGGCTTCAAGTTCGGAAGCAGATCGCGAAGCACGGCTTTCAAGTCGCCCACGAGCGCGACGTCCACTTTCACGTTCTTGTTGACCTCGGCGCGGTCGATTTCAATGTGGATCTTCTTGGCGTTCGGCGCGTAGGTCTTCAGATTTCCGGTCACACGATCGTCAAAGCGCATGCCGAAAGCGATCAGCAAGTCCGCTTCCTGAATGGTTGTGTTGAGCCACGCCTCGCCGTGCATGCCCATCATTCCGAGGCTGAGCGGATGCGACGCGGGGAAACCGCCGAGGCCAAGCAGCGTCAGCCCGACCGGGATGTTGGCCTTCTCGGCGAACGCGCGCACTTCGTCCATCGCGCCGGACAAGATGATTCCGTGCCCGGCTAGAATCACGGGCCGCTTGGAATTATGGATCAGATCGAGCGCCTGCTTGTATTCGTCCGGCGTCGGCGACAGGTCGGGACGATACCCGGGCAACTGCGGCGCGACGGGCCTGCCGTCAAACTCGCAGGTGGATTGCTGCGCATCCTTGGTAATGTCCACAAGCACGGGGCCGGGACGTCCGGACCGCGCGACATAAAACGCTTCGCTGATCGTCTGGGCGACTTCATCGGCGCGCGTGACGAGGTAGTTGTGCTTGGTCACCGGAAGAGTGACGCCGGTGATGTCCGTTTCCTGAAACGCGTCCGAACCGATGAGCTTGCTTCCCACCTGCCCGGTAATGCAAACGATGGGCGAGGAATCGAGCATCGCCGTGGCCATCCCAGTGACCATGTTCGTGGCGCCCGGCCCGGAGGTGGCGATGGCCACACCCACCCGGCCGGATGCGCGCGCGTAGCCGTCGGCCATGTGCGTCGCGCCCTGCTCGTGTCGGACGAGTACGTGATGGATATTGCTGTACTTCAGCGCGTCATAGGCGGGCAGAATGGCCCCGCCGGGGTAGCCGAATACCGTCGTAACACCCTGTTGTTCCAGACATTCCCAGAGAATTTGCGCGCCGGTTTTCTTCATAAAATTATCCGCCTAAGTGGCTTAGCTATCCTCCGCTCAAAAATCGGTAGGATGCTCTTTCACGATTCACTGCGTCGGACTACACGTATACCCCGACCCGATACGAGAATTGACAGGGCAGCCCCATCCCCGGGCTACGCCCAATCGGCCTGATTATTATACTAGAGAATTAAAACAAACGGACGTTCCCGATGCAAACCGACCGAAGCAGCCTGTTCCTTGGCCGCCGGGCGCCGCACGCTTACGGCTCTCACCCTGCGTCGCTCCAATCCAGAACCACCTTCCCCGCTTCGCCCGTGCGCATGGCCTCAAAGCCTTTTTCGTAGTCGCGCCAGGAAAAGCGGTGCGTGATGATCGGCGAAATGTCCAGGCCGGATTCGATCATCACGGTCATCTTGTACCACGTTTCGAACATTTCGCGCCCGTAAATGCCCTTGATCGTGAGCATGTTGAAGATGACGTGGCTCCAGTCAATGGCGATTTCCGTGGACGGGATTCCCAGCATGGCGATCTTGCCGCCGTGGCACATATTGCCCAGCATTTCGCGGAACGCTTCCGGCGAGCCAGACATCTCCAGGCCTACGTCGAACCCTTCGCGCATCCCGAGGCGCTTCTGAACGTCGGCGAGGCGCGTCGTTCGCGAATCCACCGTGATCGGGATTCCGGCCTTTTCCGCGAGCTTGAGGCGGTTCGGATTTACGTCGGTGATCACCACATGCCGCGCGCCGGCAAATCGCGCGACCGCCGCGGCCATGATGCCGATCGGGCCCGCGCCGGTCACCAGAACATCTTCGCCAAGCACGGGAAACGAAAGCGCGGTGTGGACCGCATTTCCAAAGGGATCGAAGATCGCGGCAACCTCGCGCGCGATGGGACGCGTATGCTTCCAGACGTTCATCATCGGCAGGACAACGTATTCGGCGAACGCGCCCGCGCGATTCACTCCCACACCCAGGGTGTGCGCACATAGGTGGCGCCGCCCGGCAAGACAATTGCGGCAGCGCCCGCAGACGACGTGCCCCTCCCCGCTCACGAAGTCGCCGGGATGAAGGTCCGCGACGTTGGATCCTACTGAGACGATTTCACCGCAAAATTCATGCCCGATGACCAGCGGAACGTGGATCGTCGATCGCGCCCATTCGTTCCAGTCGTAGATGTGCAGGTCCGTACCGCAAATCCCGGTGCAAAGCACGCGGATCTTGACGTCGTTGATGCCGGGTTCCGGCTCGGGAACATTTTCGAGCCACAGGCCCGCTTCGGCGCGGCTCTTGACGAGGGCTTTCATTCGAGACGTCCTTCGGCTCCGTCAGACGGTTGGGCGGAGGCGCAAGAATTCACAACGGGCGGCTATTCCCGCTCCGCTCGCTTGGGTCCCGCGGTGACGGGGGCTTTGGCCTTTTCCACTCTGCGGCGGGACGGACCCTCCGCAGTCTTTGGCCTGCGGTTGGATTTCTCGATTTTGGAGACGGCATAGGCGAGGAGCCCAAAAACATCGCTGAAGCCGCTGCGAACCTGCTCGCGCCAGTATTTCCCTTCCTGGCCGATGTGCCGATACTTTTTGTAGCGGCTGTCGAGAAGCTGCCGCATCGGAAGTTCGGTCAAGGGGTTCAGAGCCGCAAGCAGATGGCTTTTGAGCGTTTCCGCAGCCGTCGCGGGATCCAGATGCGCCCCACCCGCGGGCTCCGGCACGACCGAATCGATGATCCCCAGCGAATGCAGGTCTTGCGCCGTGAGTTTCAGAACGCCGGAGACGACTTCTGCTTTGCCGGCGTCCCGGTAGAGGATCGCGGCAGCGCCCTCCGGCGAGATTACGGAATAGATCGCATTTTCGAGCATCAAGACGCAGTCGGCGACCCCTAGGGCAAGCGCGCCCCCGCTTCCACCCTCCCCGAGAATCACGGAAACGATCGGCGTGGGCAGATTGGCCATGGTCGCGAGATTGCGCGCGAGTGCGAACGCGATTCCGCGATGTTCGGCTTCGTAGCTTGACTGCGCGTTCGGGCAATCGACGAGCGTGACGACAGGAATTTTGAACTTGGAAGCGAGCCGCATCAGGCGCAACGATTTGCGGTAGCCCTCGGAATACGCTTTGCCGTCATGCGAGGCCAGCTTCTCCTCCGGAGTGCCGCCGCGTTCCTGGCCGATCATGATCACGGTATCGCCGTCCAGTTCGGCGATGCCGCCGATGATGGCGGGATCGTCTCCGCTCCAGCGGTCTCCGTGAAGCTCCAGAAAGCGGGACGCCATATGCGCGATGTAATACTTCGCCGTCGGGCGCCCCGTGTGCCGCGCCAGGTTGACCTTCTGCCACGCGGTAATGTGCTTGGATTTTACAGCCGGGGGCAGCGCCGCGCTCTCCGCGCCCTTGGCCTTGTTCCGCTTCAAATGGCCGATGAGGTACGCGGTGATCGCGGTCAAATCCCGCCGCCCAATCACGAGATCGATGAGTCCGGCCTTGAGCAGGGTGTCGGCCTGGTGCGAATCCTTTGGCGGCGCAACGCCGGTGGTCTGCTCGATGACGCGCGGCCCGACAAAGCCGATCTGCGCGCCGGGCTCCGCGATCAGAATGTCGCCGAGTGACGCGAAGCTGGCCGTCACGCCGCCGAATGTCGGGTCCGTCAGGATGGATATAAACGCGAGTTCCTGACGGTCGTGCACGGATGCGGCGGCCGCAACTTTGGCCATCTGCATCAACGAAAACATGCCTTCCTGCACGCGCGCGCCGCCGCTGGCCGCCACGCTCACCAGCGGGATGCGGCGCTGCGTGGCTTCCTCGAAGGCGTGAGCGATTTTCTCTCCGACGACGGAACCCATCGTCCCGCCCAGGAACGCGAAATCGAAGACGACTAGCACCGCCTGATGGCCTCCGATCCGGCAAAATCCAGCGGTGACGGCTTCGCGGACTCCGGTTTCCCGGCGAGCCTCCTGCAGACGCACGCGATAGGATTTGTGGTCGGCAAAACCCAGCGGGTCGACCGACACGAGGTCCCGGTCCAGTTCGCGGAACGTCCCTTCATCGGCGAGCAACGCGATCCGCGCTCGCGACGGCATGGACAGATAATGATTGCAGTCCGGGCAAATATAGAGATTCTCTTCCAGGACGGCCCGGGCGTGAGCTTTTCCGCATCCGGGACACTTCACCGTGGGGGGGATGGAGATTTTGCCTCTGAGCATGAGTCCCTTCTTCCTGAGAACAGCTGAACTCTGAAGCCGCCGAGCGGAATACAACCAGGACATTATCGCAGGTTCGGCGACCCTCTTTGGATGAAAATCTGATGACTGTGATTAGTGAATTAGGGACACTTCGCGCCCGGCAGGGTTTTGGTCGCCAGACTCAGAAGACAGGAGGGGGGAACTAGCGGCGGCCTAGGGGATTACTTTAGGAGGGAGGAGGGCCGAATGTGGGTGTTCATTCGGCCCCGGGGTGGTCAGGAATGCTATCTGCTCAACGGTGAGATTAGGGGAGGGGGGAGCTTTTGTCCAATTCATCGTTTCGATGGAATGAATCAGAATCCGTCGGACCGAAATAGAAAATGGCTGAAAAACTGAATCACAACCGCACACGGCGTCAGTGGTTCACGCGCGAACGTTCCACCTTCCGTTTCCGAATCCGACTACAAAGAATGTCCGGAAAAATATTCGGAAAGTGACCCCATTGCCGGATCGATGTTCGCGTTGCGCCACGCCGCGGAGGGAGCGCCGAAGCCGAGGATCGTGCGGAAAATAATTTCGATATCCGATCGGAACGTGCGGGACCTGGAATATTCGAGCGCCAATCGCAACTTCACGGGCATGATTTTTTTGACGTACTGCTCCTCGACGGACCCTTCGTGAAAAAATTGTTCTTCGTTGCGGAAGGAAAGGGTGGCCAGATCCGTAATTCCGGGCGGAGATTTCAAGAGTTCTTCGTATTCCTCGCGGAACAGCTCTACATGTTTTTCCAGCTGAGGCCGGGAGCCCACCAGTTGCATCTCGCCCTTTAAAACATTGACGAGCTGAGGCAGTTCATCGAGCTTGTATTTGCGGAGGAATCGGCCCACGCGAGTGACTCGCGCGTCATGCGGCGCCGTCACCGGACTGCCCGCGGTGGAACTCGCAACCATGCTTCTGAATTTGAGAAAACGAAACGGCCGGAGTCCCTGTCCGATGCGCATGTGGGAATAGAAGACCGGCCCGCCGTCGCCAAGCTTGATGGCGAGGGCGATGATGGCAAAGAGGGGAGCGAGGCAGACGAGTCCCGCCGCGGCGCAGGCGGCGTCAAACCAGCGCCGCAGGAAACGCCCGGCAACCAGTGATGCGTTTGCAGGCAAGTCACGCGGGACCGCTTTGCGCGGCCGCGCGGCTAGCCGATTTTGGCGCACCCGTCGCCGCCACGCAATTTCAGAAAATGTTCGAATGATCTGCTGGACGGCCGCATCCGGCATTCCTGGCTGCAATTGCGGCACAATGATTTGCCGATATTCACGCTGGGCCACGAGAATATCCTCCCGCCGGCAGCGGGGCCTTTTGCAGCGCTGCCGGCTCGATCCGAGTGACTTGACGATCTATCTGGTAATTTCCGTTCGGAGTTTCCGTGCGAAACGCAGGCGGTCCCATGCCGAGGGGGGACGCAGGATCGCCAGAAGAAAGCCAACCGCGTAAGACACTTGATACGTGGCAAAAACAATCGGCAAGATCGGGAGAAACTTCCATCCCTTCCGCCGTGCCACCGAAAATACCGCCGCAAAGGATGCCGCAAAATACGCGGCCACGAGCGCGATCCATGCGCCGAGGAGCGCATCGTGCCATCGCGCGGATCCAGCGAGCCCCGCCATTGCCGTGCCAACCGGCAATGCGATACCCGCGAGAAGACACGCACCCGGCACGAGATTTCTACGAGACGCGGGCCTGCCATGCTTGCGAAGCGCGGCGACCTTCCAGTATCCATTCTGAAAGTACTGGCGAAACAGCGCCGCAAGGCTGGTCCGGGGCCGGTACCAGGAAACAATTCTGGGGGACTGCCACACCGTGCCGCCGGCGGAAACGATGCGGTAATTCAATTCGTCGTCCTGGCCCCGGACCAGTTCCGGATCGAACAAACCAACCCGTTCCAACGTGGACTTGCGCCAGCAGCCGTACGGCACCGTGCTGACCGAGCCTCGAAAGTTTAGATTGCGGTACCGGGCGCCGCCGGTGGCGAAAGGCGCATGAAACGCGTGAGCGATGGCCTGCGCGACGTACCCGTCCGCAAGCGTCCGCGCCGCGCCACCCACGTTGTCGGCCCCCACTTCGCGGAGCACCTCCACGCAGGAGCGGATGTAGTCCGTGGCGTAGACCGTGTGCGCGTCCATTCGAATGATGATTTCTCCCTGCGCTTCGCGAATGGCGCGGTTCAGTCCCGTTGCAGCGATTTTTTCAGGATTGTCGATCATTCGAGCCGAAGGGTGTCGCGCTTCAAATCCCCTCAGGACGTTCCTCGTCCCGTCGGTGCTCATTCCATCAGCGATCACTACTTCGATTCCGAATTGCGCGTCCTGCCGAGCCAACGAATCCAGAAATTCACGGATATGCTGAATTTCATTGCGGCAAGCGACGACCACGGAAACGGAAACCGAGTCGCGCCGCTGCGGGGGTGATTCCTCTCGTCCCAGGGGTCGTAGGGTCACAGATGGAAGTCTTTTCAGGATGAAAAATGAGACTGCGAATGCTTGAGGACCGGCTCACAAGCCTGCGAGCCGACTTCGTCCGCGACCGTTTCGTAATAATCTCGTTCGCACAAACCCACGACGGCCACGGCGATGGAGAGCGCAATCGTCGGCAATTTTTCCCAGTAGAGTGTGGGCAAGCCCAGGCTATCGAGGCTGAGCGCGAGCATCAGCGCGAGAAGCAAAGCACCCTGGAGGCGAAATCGCGAAGTCTCGTAGAGAGAATATCCGGCGCGGAAGAATTGCGACACCGCGCCCAGGAAAATGAGAAGTCCACCCAATCCCAATTCCAGCCACACCGCCAGGTACGCGTCGTGCGCGCGCCCGTCGCTTCCGATCAGCGTCAAGTATGGCAATTCCTGGCCGAATCCCTGGCCGAGGATGGGTTGGACCTGGATGGCTTGAAACGCCATGCCCCAGCGGTCAAACCGGTGACTGAAGCCCTCCCCTGTGGCGACGTTCACAGTGGTGGCGTCTTCCAGCAGTTGAGGATTCCTCAGATGCAAATACAGCAGGGTGCAAAGGCACGCCGCGACGAACACCAGGACCCACCTCCAGCGTCGCGCCATGCAGAGGAAGAGAAGGAACGCGGCCGCGATGCTGACACTTGTGCCGCGCACAAAGAGGAGCGCGGGCACCAGCGCGAATCCCATCGCGAGACCCGACCACAGCATTTTGTTCGCCGCCGATTTTGCAAAAAAGAGCGCGCCCAGTCCGGCGCCGAAGACCAGCAAGATCGCCGCCTGGCCGATCGTGTTGGGGTTCCACGTGCCGAACGTGGCGGCGCTTTTCAATTGCTGGAAATTCGCGAAGCCATTCAATGGCCCCCCGCCCAGATGCACGCGAATTTGAACCACAATGGCCAAGCCGGCGCACATCAGGCCGGCAAGAAAAAATCGCAGGCGTCTCTCCGATTGCACGAGCCGCGGCAGAACCAGAAGGATGGCGGCGCATCCGGCCATTTTGGCAACCTCGTATCCTCCGGGAGGCGTTCCGAGCGCGCTTTCCACAGCGATGGACAGCAGGCAGGCGCCAAGGAAAATCCCCTGCCAGGCGAGAATGTGTTTCTGCCCCCGCGTGGGCGGCGCCGGCGTCCATAGAAATGTGCGCGCCAGGAACAGCAGGATCAGAACGTCGTCCAAACGAATGTTGATCGTGGAGCCAAGGGGCAAGGCGGCGTCGGGAAATCCGAGCGCGAGCGCATAGAGGAACAAGCCATACTCGACCCGGGTCCAGAGAATTCCCACCGCGAGCAGGATGGCCGCGCCGGCTTCGATCCAAAGTATCGGTGTAAGAGATGTCATGACTGACTTTCGCGCCGCGCTCTGCGGCATCCACCTTCAACGGACAATTTCGATCCGCGATTCCTTGTGAATGAGGCGCGCCGGGACTCCTCCCGCCATCTCGTGCGGCGGGATATCGTGCGTGGCCACAGAATTAGCCGCGAGAACGGCGCCACACCCCATGACGACGCCCTTCGTGACCGTCGCGTGCGCCGCGATCCAGGCCCCGTGGCGGATGCGAATCGGCGCGGCGTTGCTTGGGCCGAAACGGTAGGATCCGCCGACTGGCGTGTGATCTCCGGTGACCAGAACGCTGTACGGTCCGAGTTGCACCTCGTCCTCCAAAACGATTCCCCCGCCGGCATGCAGCCAACAACCCGTCGCAAGGAATACATGGCTGCCAATTTCCAGACGGTTCGTAAAATTGATCGTGACGCGCCGCGCCACCTGAAGATCCTCTCCGCAACTTTTGAATGCAGGCCGCAACAGAAATCCACGAAGGCGCAAAACGGGACGCAAATCGGGCAGCCAGGCCGACGCGCCGGTGATGAAATGGAACCAAAGATATTGGAGCACTCTCATACTCCGCTCCTACTCTTGTGCAACGGCCGCACGCTCCGCCGGCATCCCGGCATTCAGTTCCGTGAGCACCGCGGAAATGAATCGATCGAGCGTCTGCTGGCGCGCCTCTTTCAAACCATTGCGAATCAGGGCGCGGCGCAATTCGCCGTGCCGGAGGATGCGTTCCATCGCCCAAACCAATGCGCCCGCATCCTTGGGAGGCACGAGCAACGCATCGTAGCCGTGCGTAACCGTCGTCGGCACGCCCCCCACATATGTGGAGACGCAGGGCAAACCGTTAGCGCGGGCCTCGACGAGCACATGCGGCGTGCCCTCGGAAATCGATGGAAGGACGAGGAGATCGGCGGCGCGCATCCGCTCAAACAGCGGTTTGCCATTGGGCACGTAACCCGTCCAGCGAACTCGTTCGCGAATGCCTCGCGCGGCGGCGATGCGATCCAGTTTGTCGCGGTAGGCGAAAAATTCGCGCGGGCCCACGATTTCCAGCTCCCACGGCGCCTGCCGGAGTTGAGCCACGGCTTCCAGGAGATATTCGATTCCCTTCTCCGGCCGGACGAAACCGACAAACAGGATGCGCACGATGGGTCCCTGGCACGTATCGAGTCGAGAAAAGAATTCGCTCTCTCTTATGGTGCTGGAAACGACCTCCGTCGTTCTTGGCGAAGCGAAAGCGCGGGCCAGTTCGCGGCCATTACAGAGCAATGCCCCACCGGTAAGCCAACGGCCGAGGCGCGTGAACAGCCGGTCTTGCAGCGCGTAGAGCAGCGCGAATGCGTCGAGCACACGTCCGTTCCTGGTGCCGGTTCGCAGTAACGTCAAGGGATCGCCGACGATCCAGTGAGTGACCGGCTTGCGAAATAGAAAGGCGCAAAGGTACAGCACGGCGATGTACGGGCACATCCCGCGAACGAAGAGCATGTCGGCCCGCCGGCAGGTCCGCGCATACGCTCGGGAGATTCCGAAAAAATGGAGCACGGAGCCGGCCGTCGTCCGCCAAAACGGCTGCGCAACGAGTTCCAGATTGTTCGCGTCGAGCGGAAAATCGAAGGGCCTTGGAGGGGCGCCGTGCACGACTCGCGCGCACAGGTAAATGGCATCGAAATATTTTGCGAGTTCCTCTGCAACCCGCCCGGATGCCGCCTGCATGTAGATTTCCCCTCCGCACGAATGCGCGACGACAGGGGTTACATATCCGAGCGTTCGACTCATATGGAATTCTCCGTGAAATTCATGCGGGAGACCGCGAATACCGCAGCCGCAAATCGGCGACCTGCTGAAGAAACAGCCTCACGTTGCCCGCTCCAAACGGCCAGAATTGGAGAGGCGAGATCCGCAGCCAATTCGCGGCGGCGGCAATCAACACGATGAGTTGCGCGCCTGCTCCGATCCAAACCGCACAAGCCATGCCCAGGAGTCCGAATCGCCGCAAGAAAACCAGCGCCGCAATCGCCAGAACGCCGGAACCCAGCAACTGGCTCACCACTCCCGCGTGCGGGCGTCCCGCGCCGCGCAATCCCTGGTTCAGGACATTGGCCGATACCATAAGCGATGCGGCCAAGGTGAGAATAATCGCCGGCCGGACGGCGCTCGAGAACGCGAATCCAAACAGCGGCCCGACGAGGAACGGGATCAAACATGACATCGCCAGACCGGCCCCGCAGGAAATCAGCGCCGATTGGCGAAACGTTTCGGTGAGGAACTTTTTCTGGCTGCCCAGATTGGCTTCATTCGACAAAACCGCAAAAGACGTGATTCCCAGGGCATCGCCGAGCGATGACTGCGCGTTGGCAAACGCCGCGGCGACGGCGTAAATTCCAGCGGCTTCCGCGTTGAACAGGCTGATCACCAGAACCGTATCGAGTTGCAGAGCGATAAGATTGCTGGCGGTGGCAGCGAAGTACGGCATGCCGGAGCGCAGCAGATGCTGGCAAGCCTCCATCCGCAATCTGCCGGCGGCCAGCGACTCTCGATGAATCCAGATGCGCAGCAACAAGGCCGTAAATTGGCCGGCTAAGAATGCCCAGACGAACCAGAGAATCCGCGCGTTGTGTGTGACGCCGATCAGTACGATCAGCGACAAGTAAAACAGGAAGAACGAAAGTCGCAGAAAATTGTACCGGCGCCAACGCATCCGCCCGTGTTCAACCGCCAGGAGAACCTGATTCGCGATGTCGAGCGGAATCAGCAGAAGGCACACCCGCGCCACCGGAAGCAAGTAGCCTCGATCGGAAGGAAGGAGCAGTGGTAACAGGAAATATCCGCCCACAAGATACAGCGCGGCGGTGGCGAGCCCGACGGCGCCTCCGACGGCGACCCAATCGCACTCGCGATCCGGATTCTTTGCAACTTCCCGCGCGAGCACCCAGTTGCAGCCCATCAGGCCGAGGTTGCTCAAAATCGTAGGCCACAAAATCACCGTGGCGAGTTCACCCCGTGCGACGGGGCCCAGCAGGCGCGCGGTCAGAATGCCGGTGGCCACGCCGCAGGCTTGGATCGCCACGCTCGTGGAAAATGTCCCGAAATTGGCTTTGGAAAAGAGCACGCGTTATCTGGCGGACTACGCTTCGCTGACTTCGTTGCTCGGACGGGCGCAAGCGTAGTACGAATATTCATTCAGCGAGGAATCGAGATTATTGAGCACCACGCCAATCAGATTGGTCCCCACGGAACGCGCCTGCGCTTCCGCATACTGGACGACCTGTCGGGGCGTATCCCCGCCCTTCACAACCAGAATCGTTGCGGCCGCCATGCTGCCGAGAATGCGACTGTCGGCCCGGTTCAGAAGCGGCGGCGAATCGACGATGACAAAGCGATACGTTGCCATGGACTCTTGCAGCAAGGCGCGCATCCGGTCCGAGGAAAGAAGTTCCGAGGGATTCTCCGGGATGGGGCCGCAGTGCAGAACCGACAGCCCCCTGACCGAAGTCGGATACACCATTTGCTGCCACGCGCCCTGCCCCCCTAGATAGCTGCTTAATCGCGAACCGCGTTGCGGGAAGTACTTCTGGATGTTCGGGCGGCGCATATCGGCGTCGACGAGAAGAACCGGTTGCCCGAGTTGCGCCAGGGAAAAAGCCAGATTCACGGCGACGGTCGTCTTTCCTTCTCCGGGCTGGGCGCTCGTCACCAAAATGGAATTGGCGAATCGACCGGTCGAAGAGAGGATCACCGAAGTGCGAAGTTCGCGGAAGGCCTCCGAAAACGCGGAACCTTTGTGAATTCCCAGAGCGCTCGATGCGTGTTCTTCCACGAGCGCGCCTCCTGCTGTGGCGTGCGGATCGGCCATGCCAAGGTTGAGTTCCCTTCCCGCGCCAAAAGAGCCACGTAGTTTTTCTTTGTTCAGGGCGCGATACGCGGGTATGAAACCGATCACCGGAATGCCCAAAAATTCCAGCACGTCTTCGCTGTAACGAATCGTCTGGTCGAGATGTTCCTTCAGGAACGCCATGCCTACGCCGAGTCCCAACCCCAGACACGCCGCCAGCCCCAGATTGAGCGGATAATTCGGCGCGAACGGTTTATACGGAACCGTTCCCGGGTCCACGACGCGGATGTTGCCCGATTTCAGGCCGGCCGAAACGCCCGCGTCCTTGAGCCGTTCGAGCAATCCTTCGTACAGTCCCTTGTTGGTGTCCACTTCCCTGCTCAAGATGCCGTACTGCACCGATTTTTCGGCCACATGGTTGGCTTCCGCCTCTTTTTCGGCGAACGCCTGACGTACCAATTTTTCACGCCGGAGCGCGGCGAAGTAATCGTTGCTGATTTTCTGCGCCGCGCGCCGGCGTTCCCTCTCCAGGGACTCTTGAATTTCCTGAATCTGGCTCTGGATCTGCTGGACCTTGGGGTAGTCTTCGGTGAACGTGGCCGAAAGTTGTGCGTGGTCCTTTTGCAGGTCCGCGAGCCGCACCGTGAGATCCTCCATCAACTTGTTGTCAAACACGCCCGGAAGCGACCCGTAGTCGCCGGCCTGCACCAGCCGGTAGAGCGACTCTTTCTCAAAGCGGTCGGCCTCGGCCCTGGTCAGTTCTTCCTGAATGTCATGGATGCTCTGATTGACGATGCTTTCCTCGTCGCCTTTGCCCGTTTCCAGATACAGAAGACCGTTGTCGGCGGCGTATTTCTGCAGATTGTCTTCCGATTTCTCCAATTTCGATTTGAGATCCTGCAGCTGCTGAGACAGCCACGCGGAAGCCTTCTGCGCCGCGTCCCAGCGCGCTTCGAAGTTCTTCTGGATGTAGTCGTCTACGACCGCATTCACCGCCTGCGCCGCGAGTTGGGGGTCCTGCGAATCGAACCGGAGCTCGACAGCGCGGCTGTGACGAACCGGACGGATATCCAGGCGGTCCTGGAAGCGCGTGAGGACGGTGTGCTGAACCAGCCCGTCGGAATCCGTCTCTCCCCCTGCGCCGGGAGCAGCGGCCGCCGCGCTGGCGCTCCAAGGCCAATGGTTCGGAGACGGCAGAAATTCACTTCGCCGCTCCAGGCCGAGCTGATGAATCACGCGTTCGGCCAGGTCGTCGCTGGCGAGCACCTTGTACTGCGTCTCCAGATAGGCATCGGACACTTCATCCAGTCGCAGCAGCTCTTGCGGATTGGCGACGCCGGGATCTTCTTTGTCGATTTCGATGAGCGCTTTGGCGCGGTACACGGGTTTCTCTAGGAGAGAGCCAACCAGCACGGTAAGGAACAACACCAAGAACGCGGTGAGAACCGTTCCTCGGCGCTTTCGAATAATTTTCCACCAGCTCACAATTTCAGGCGGTTTTTCCAGTCTGGCCGGACGCATGCTGCCCGGAAACGTGCGGCGCGGTTCCACGCGGACGTCACGAGCCGTGAAGACTTGCATCGTGTTGGGTTCGAACTTCCGTTCGTTGGGGTCCGAGTCCATTGTTTCACCATTTATAGATCGCGACGCCCGCGGCGGTCTGCACCGCTGCAGCTGAAGCCCGGTAGAACACACTCTTCGCGGCGCTATTGGGCACAAACACAATGTCTCTGGGCTGCAGCAACGTGTCGGGCCGCTTGCCCTCAAAGATCTTGCCGAGATTCATTGGGATTTCGATTCGCTTTCCCGTCGCAGGATCCGTGCGGATCAGCCGCGCCTGGCCGATCGCCGAAGTGTGCGTCGTGCCCTGCGCCAGCGCGAGCGCCTGCAACACAGAGATACTCTCGTTGTTCGGCAGAACGAACCCGCCCGGCTTGTTCACTTCTCCGACGACGTAGACGATTCCGGCGCGCGGCACTTTGACGATGTCGCCGGGACGCACCGGCACGTTCCACTCCGAATCGGCGGACTCGAGCAGTTTCTTCAGGTTGATTTCCTCGATGGCGCCGCTCGTTTTGCGATTCGCGAGCTGCGGGTCACGGGCAGCACCCGAATCCGCGTAATCCCCGCCGCGCACGATGAGCGCCGTATCGCCCGCGTCGTCCGCGAGGCCCTGCGCCAGAGGAAAGAACCTCGATCAGAGTCTTCGTTCCGCGAATCTGAAACACGCCCGGCATTTTCACCGCGCCCACGACGGAGATGGGATGGCTCTGCAATTCCTGAAGGAAGACGCCCACATGCGGATTCTTCATGTAGGTGCGGCGCAGCATCCCTTGCAGAACGGATTCGAGCTCTTGCGGCGTCAATCCCGCAGCGTGAACCTCGCCCAATAATTCGAGGGAAATGTCGCCACTGGCCGAGACACGCACCGTGCTGTTCATCTCGGGGGCTTCAAAAATGGCGATGTTCAGCAAATCGTCGGGGCCGATGCGGGAATCGCTGGACTGCGTTTCCCTTGCCGCCGCGGCCAGCTTTTCGCGCGCCTGTTGCAGGTTTTGGCTGATCTCCGCGGCGGCATTCAATTGCGCCGTGGACTGGTCGGCGCCGGTTGCAGAACTTTGCGCGAACGCCGAAGCGGCGATTGCGAGGAGCAGCGTCGCGAGAACCGGCTGGGCGATGCGCGGCAATTTCCGGATCCTATTGGTTTTCACAGTGGCCTAACCTATTCCGTCACGATTTGAGCCGCGCCGACAGCAGAGCGGCGTTGGGCTGCGAATCCGTATTCGCGGCGCAGGAATTTTTCCGACACACGAACGCCCGCCGCAAGGAGCGGCGCTTCCACAGCGTGATAGAGAAGCACCGGGAGAGACACGAGCACCGCGGCAAAGACCGCAATTTGCAAGCCAATATAGAATTCCCGAAAAACGACGAATCCCATCCAGATCGCGAAATAGTGAAGTAGATAAATTCCGTAGGAATACCGCGCGATTCGTTGCGCCAGGCGCGAGAATGGACCGTCCCGCATCTCGTCAAAGAAGCACACTCCCAGACCGATCACGAAACAGATGAACCAACCCGTCTCGATCGGCTGGCTGCCCGAGAACCGCATGAAGATCGCACAGCAGAGAACCAGGAATGCCGGCCAGAGCCATGCGGGCGCAACCCTAGGCCGATGCCAGAGTTTGTACGCCACGATCCCGGGAAGAAAACACGGCGCGAACCGCGTGAATTTCAGAAGCGCTTCGATGGGCGATCGGACCCCTCCTTCGCTCAACGGCAGCGTGCCGGTGAAAAACCCCACGGCAAACCAGGCGGCGACGGCCAACCACCAGAACGCGATCATTCCCCAACTTGACTTCACTCGCGACGCCAAAAGAAACAGCGCGGGCAAGGCGAGATACATCTGAAGCTCCAGCGGGAGGCTCCACAGGATGCCCGGGTTCGCTTTCTGAAGCGCGACGTTTTGAATGAGCAGAAGGTTGGCAACCAAGTTCCAGGCTGACTGGTGGAGCAAATGGAAGCCCCCAAATTGCAGGTCCGACGGAATCCGGAACAGATAAGCACCTGCGACCACCAGGATTGCCAGCGGGTAGATGCGGAAGCATCTGCGAATCATGAAGGGAACGAAGAGAGCTTCGCTTGAGCGCGCGCTTTGCCGCTCCAGCGAAAACATGAGCACGAGCGTGGTGTGGACGAAGAAGAACATGACGCCGAGCAGACCGAAATCCGTGACGCGCAATCTTTCCAACCGCCAGTTGAAAAATTTCGCCAAATGGAAACCGACCACGAGCAAGACTGCAAAAGCCCGCAGCAGGTCGAGGTTGCGCGAATTGGAACTCGTTTTTTCCATGGCGTATGGAAACACCTCAAGCCGTTGCGGCGAAACGATGCAGCCGTTTCGTCACGGGGACGGGTCCAATCTTTTCGACATTCGAAACGTCGATCTCCACCGCCGCGGACTGGCCCAGCATTTCGATGCAAATCACCAGCCGGGCCACGCCTTTTTCTCGCGCCAGGATCCCCTCCGCGCCCGCCAAAGGCCCTGATTTGATCCGTACGCGATCGCCACGCGTCAGGTAGGGATGGACTTCCACGGTCAGACCGCTCCCGAGGAGCCGCCTCACCGCATCCAGCTGGGACTCGGAAACGCTTGCCGGCCGTCCGCCCCATCCCACGACGTGAATCACACCGGGGGTCGTGAGGATTTGGAGCTGCCGATCCATCCCCTCGCGCAGGAACACATAGCCCGGAAACAGGGGCAGCCAGAGCTGCTTGGCGCGGTCCCGCCACTGCCGGAGCGAACGAAACAATGGGAGATAGACTTCGTGATCTTTGTTCGAAAGCAGCTGGGCGACGGATTTCTCGTGCTGGTGGCGCGTAAAGAGCGCATACCAGTTCGCCGACGCTGGATTGTTGAGACTTGTCATCTCCGTTGAGTGCATAGAGCTCCGCCCTGTGACTTACAGGGAGTCCTTGCCGCATAGAACAGGGACACCTGTCCGCCCGAGTCTCAGTGGTTCGTAGTAAATCTCAGAAAAACTCAGTGTGCCCGGGCAGCTCCGGCGAGCACCAGTTGCGAATCGTCGCGCAGGGTCGTCAAACCCCATTGAACCTGGTCCTCGGTGACGACGGCGAAACCGCGAACCCAGGCGCCGGCGGCGGGATGCTCCACGCGAATGACCCGCGCTGTTCCCGAGATGCGCATCGTGGACATGAATCCCGCCACGGACGGAAGAAGAAGGTCCACCTGAACCGGGCAATCGGGCGGCGGAACCGTCGCCGTCAAGATGAACGCGCCCTGCACGCTGATGTCGCGCGTGATTCCCTCCCCCTGAAAGCGCCTCCCGCGCGCCCCTTCCCAGGAAAACACGGCCGGAGCATCCAGCCGGTAACGCATGTCTTTTCTCAATTCCATCGGCGCCCTCGCATTGCGGCCGGGCGCCCGCGCGCCGGAACCCGCCAGAGGTTTCAAGGAAAACGCGAGGCGCACAATAGACGTTCGCCGTCCAGCGCAACAGAGGCAAGGCGCCCCGAAGCCGGCGAGAGGGCGTTGTTCTGTCACCATACGTGACACATGCACCCCGAATCAGGCAACTGCAACGCCGACAGCGACCAGGAAACACTTGCATTTCTTTGACACGAATCATGACAAAAAGTGCTTGCATCGCGGGATGGATTCGGATACTCTGCGCCCCTCGGATCCATCCATGCCGAGCCGCCCATGAGCCAAGCGTCCCAGCCACTCAGCGCCAGCATCAGTGTCCTCGTCGCGGACGCTGACCACATGAGCGGGCGCCTGATCGCGGATGAACTCACGCGCGGCCGGCATGACATCTCGGTCGTCGGCGTGGCCAACAGTTCCGGCGAGACCATTCGAGAACTGGAGAAAAACCGGCCCGACGTCGCTTTGATCAGTGCTCACCTCGACGATGGCCGACTTGCGGGATACCATGTCCTGCGGTCCCTGCAGGCGCTCTCTCCGAAAACAGTCGTCATCATGCTGATTCCGGACTGCGAGCGGGATCTCGTCGTGGACGCTTTCCGGGGCGGGGCCAAGGGCGTCTTCTGCAGGCTGCAGCCCATCAAGCTGCTGCCGAAATGCATTCGGGCCGTGCATGAAGGCCAGATCTGGGCGGACACGCGGAATTTGGCCTATGTCCTGGAGTTCCTCACGCAGCTCAAACCGCTCCGCCTCGTCAAGCCGGGCGGAGGGATCGCCCGGTTGACCCCGAGAGAGAGCGAAGTCGTGCATCTCCTGGCGGACGGGCTGAGCACGCGCGATCTCAGCCACAAGCTGGCCGTATCCGAGCACACCATTCGAAATTATCTTAGCTCGATCTATGACAAGCTCGGCGTCTCGAGCCGCGTCGAATTGGCGCTGTATGCCGTCGCGCGCGAAGACCTCGACCGGCCCGTTCGGCAATAGAAAGCTCGAAGTTCCGCCCGTACCGCCTCTCGTAGATGTTCGGGCCGGCTCGAGCCCTGACCGTTTCCCTGACGCTGGATTCCTCCAGAAATCTGTACGATCATGGGAGGCCCCTGACCAAACGAATTTGCGTCGCCGGAATGTTTCGCAACGCGTGAGAAATTTCGGGAAAGAATCGAGGAGAGGACACCCATGAGCCATTCGGCTCGATACGAGCGAGGGCTGGCAAAATTCGTGGAGATGTACGGCGATCTGGCCAAGACGTTTCTGGCGTCGCTCGAAGAAATCGCGCCGGATCTCGGAACGTACGTCATGGAATTTGCCTTCGGCGATATTCATTGCCGTCCGGGATTGACGCTGCAATCGCGCGAGATTGCGACGGTCGCGGCGCTCACTGCTCTGGGAACGGCGGCGCCGCAGCTTCGCGCGCATATTGACGGCGCGCTCAACGTCGGATGCACCGAGCAGGAAGTGGTGGAAGTCATCATGCAAATGGCGGTGTATGCAGGCTTCCCCGCGGCGCTCAACGGAATT
Organism: uncultured Acidobacteriota bacterium; assembly: GCA_963800455.1. Classification (GTDB taxonomy): domain Bacteria; phylum Acidobacteriota; class Terriglobia; order Acidiferrales; family UBA7541; genus Palsa-360. Next base: position 201,654 of record CAWDAY010000001.1, read on the forward strand.
CAGGCGGCGCGGGAAGTGTTTCTCGAACGGTTGAAGCGAGCGAACCGGAAGTAGCTCTCGCTGCCACGAAACGAGGAATGGAACCTGGGCAACCGCCGACGAGCCGCGATGACTGGCGGCAGATTGTTAGATTCCTCTCAGAATTCGAATTCCTCCGCTCGAATGTCTTAATCTTTTGCCCGGAACACCAGTCCTGTCACGGGTGCGGGATGGAAGCGGCCAGATGGCGCACTGGCTCCGTCCCTTTCCCAATCCACGCTTAAGCCCATGGGAATCGCGAAGTTGAATGTTGCCCCGGGGGACGAATTCGAACCGTCCCATACCTGTCGTGACCCGGATTCGAACACCCGCTAAAGCGAATGCGCCAATTGGACGATGAACTGCATGTGTAATTTGCGAGTGTGTGGCTCGCGGAGGGCCGGCTCGCGAAGCTCTTCGCCTTCACCGCGACAAGCGGTCCAGCCGAGCAACACGCCGCTGTTCGAGTGAAATCGCTCATCCGCTAATAGGGTGGTGCAATGGACGACCTGATCAAGGATTTTCTGGTCGAAAGCAACGAGAACCTGGACCGGCTCGACAACGAACTGGTGAAGCTCGAAACCGATCCCTCTTCGCAAGAACTACTGTCGAGCATTTTCCGGACGATCCACACGATTAAAGGAAGTTGCGGTTTTCTGGGATTCAGCAAACTGGAGAAGGTCGCCCACGTGGGCGAAAGCCTTCTCTCCCGCCTGCGCGAAGGAAGACTTTCCCTGACGCCGGAATTCACGACCGGTCTTCTGGCGATGGTGGACGCCATTCGCACCATGCTGGGAGAAATCCAAAACACCGGGCAGGACGGGAATGAAAACTACCCGGAACTGATTGAAATCGCTGAACCGACTGCAGAACCAGAGCCAGGAGCCGGCGCCGAACGCGGCGCTCGAGCTTCGCCTGCACCGCAGGAAGTTTCCCACGAGAAACTGGACGAACCCCGGAAGGAAATCGGCCCGAAAGACGTTCCCGCAGCCGCGAGACGCCAGCCGATCGGAAGCGGCGCCCGCGCAGCGTCCCGATCCGCCCGCATCGGCGCCGGAAGAAAATCCGGCAGCCCAGCATCCTCAGGAGGATTCCCGTCCCACGAACGTGAGCGGCGAAACGATTCGCGTCGACGTTCACCTGCTGGACCGGCTCATGAACCTCGTGGGGGAACTGGTGCTGACGCGAAACCAGATCACGCAGTTCTCCGCGCGGCAGACCGATCCGAACCTGGTCAGCCCGGCGCAACAACTCAATCTCCTGACCAGCGAATTGCAGGAAGAAGTAATGAAGACGCGCATGCAGCCGATCAGCACCATCTTCGACAAGTTCCCGCGCGTGGTTCGCGACGTCGCCATGGGCTGCGGCAAGCAGGTTCAGATCGAGATGAACGGCAAGGAAACCGAACTCGACAAGAGCCTGCTCGAAGCGATCAAGGATCCGCTCACGCACATCGTGCGCAATTCCGTGGACCACGGAATCGAAACGCCGGAGCAGCGCGTGGCGCGCGGAAAGCGCCCCGAGGGACATCTGAAGCTGCGGGCCTGCCACGAAGGCGGCCAGGTGGTCATCGAAATCACGGACGACGGCGCGGGAATCGACACGGCCCGCGTCAAGAACAAGGCCCTCGAGCGCGGCCTGATCACTCCGCAACAGGCCGCCAACATGAGCGAGCGCGAAGATGCTGAACCTCATTTTTCTCCCCGGATTTTCCACGGCGGAGAAGGTGACCAATCTCTCCGGGCGCGGCGTGGGCATGGACGTCGTCAAGACGAACATCGACCGGGTGAACGGATCGGTGGACATCCACAGCAGCGCCGGGACAGGGAACGACGATCAAGATCAAGATTCCCCTGACGCTGGCGATCGTGCCGGCGCTGGTCGTGGTGTGCGCCGGCGAGCGCTTCGCCATACCGCAAGTCAGTCTCTCGGAACTGGTGAGGATCGAAGCGGACGCGGCCAACTCGAAAATAGAATTCGTGCACGGAGTTCCGGTGTATCGCTTGCGGGGGCGGCTGCTGCCGCTGGTGTATCTCGATCGGGCCTTGCGCTTGGAAAGGAAGGCCGGCGCGGAATTGGAATCGGCGACGCCACCATTGTCGTGCTGCAGGCGGATGACCGCCAGTTCGGCCTGGTGGTGGACGAAATCATCGACACCGAAGAAATCGTCGTCAAGCCGCTCGGCAAGAAGCTGAAAGGCGTCAACATTTTTGCGGGAGCGACGATCATGGGCGACGGCCGGGTGGCGCTGATCATTGACGTCCTCGGACTGGCGCAGCGCGCGAACATCGTCGGGGAAGTTCGCAGCCGGAGCGTCTCCACCCACGAACAGACCGGGGAAACCGACGGGCAAAAGGGCACCCGCGAAGCCCTGCTGCTGATCCAGGTTGGCAGGCAGGGCCGCATGGCGATTTCGCTCTCGCTCGTCGCCCGCCTGGAAGTCTTTGCCGCCAGCGCGGTGGAGCATTCCGGATTTCAAGACGTCACGCAATACCGCGGCGAGATCATGCCGCTGCTCCGCGTCTCCGACATTCTTCAAATCGGCGGGGATGGAAGTTCCGACGAGCTCGACGTTCTGCAGGTCGTCGTCTACTCGGAAAAGGGACACAGCGTGGGCCTTGTCGTCGACCGCATTCTGGACATCGTGGAGGAAAACATCGTGATCCAGAATCCGTCGCATCGAGCCGGGATTCGAGGCTCGATGGTCATTCAGGGCCGTGTGACGGACCTGCTGGACATTCCTTCGGTCGTGCGCTCCGCGCAAATCCATTTCGCCGAGGAACAGGCTCCCGTGGAAGAGTTGGTCACAGCGTAGGAGAGGACCGGATGAGTTCCACGCAGCAGTTTTGCACTTTTTTTCTGGACGGACACATCTTCGGCGTTCCGGTCGAACAAGTACGGGAAGTCATCCTGTACCAGGAGATGACGCGTGTGCCGATGGTGCCGCCGGTCGTTCGCGGACTGATCAATTTGCGGGGACAGATCATCACGGCGGTCGATCTGCGGCGCAGGCTCGGCATGCCCGATCTGCCGCCGGGCGTCCTGCCGATGAACGTGGTGGTCCGGACCGACGACGGGGCGATCAGCCTGCTCGTCGACGAAATCGGCGACGTGATCGAAGTGCAAGACGACACCTTCGAGCCCCCGCCTGAAACGCTCCAGGGGACGACGCGCGAAGTGGTGCGAGGAGTCCACAAGCTGCCGGACCGGTTGCTCCTGGTACTGAATATCGATCGCGCGGTCGATCTCGGCGATTTGACGGAGCAGCTGGGGAAGCAGGCGGCGTGATGCCGCGCCGTTCCAGTTCCAACCGGCTCGATCGATTCGCGCGGATTTTTTCAATGCAATGAAATGACTGCAAATTAAGGAGAGCCAATGCCAGTCCTCACCCAGCCCGTTCGACGCACCAAATCCGCGTCCGGCCACCCCAACGGAAGCTCCGCCGGCAAGGCTTCCGGAGAACTGTACCTGGACTACAAAGGCCAGGCCGAGGCGATCAGCAGGTCGCAGGCGGTGGTCGAGCTAGGTATGGATGGAACTATTCTGAACGCCAACGATAATTTTTTGCGGGCCATGGGCTACACGCTGGACGAGATCAAAGGCAAAGATCACAGCATGTTTGTCGAGGAGAGCTACCGGCAGAGCCCGGCTTACAAGGCATTCTGGGCGGAGTTGCACCGCGGGGAGTACCAGGCGGGGGACTACAAACGGATCGGCAAGGGCGGCCGGGAAGTGTGGGTGCAGGCCTCGTACAATCCCATCCTCGATCAGCACGGAAAGCCGTTCAAAGTCGTCGCATTCGCTTCCGACCTGACCGAACAGCGCAAATTGGCCGATGAACTCGCGGATTTCCGGGTTCGGCTCGAGATGACCAACCTGACGAGCATCGTTTCCGAAGCCGACCAGAAAGGCGACATCCTCACAGTGAACGAAAAATACATAGAGGTGTCCAAATTCAGCCGTGAGGAATTGCTCGGGCAGCCCCACAGCATCACGCGCCACCCCGACATGCCCAAGGCGGTCTTCAAAGAGATGTGGGCCACGATCGGCCGGGGGAAAATGTTTCGGGGAATTATCAAGAATCGGGCCAAGGATGGCTCGCCCTATTACGTCGATGCGGTCATCGCGCCGGTGCTCGGTGAAAACGGGAAGCCCAAGAAATATATCGGCGTGCGCTACGAAATCACGAAAACCGAGATCGAGCGCCACGAGATGAAGGGGCTCGTCGATGCGATCAACGAGTCGAGCTGCTTTGCAGAGTACGACACGAACGGCACCTTGCTGAACGCCAACGCCAACTTCCTCGATCTGTTCGGCTACAAACTCGAAGAAGTGGTGGGCAAACCGCAGGGAATTTTCGCCGAGTCAACCTATGCGCGCTCCGACGCGTACACCCAGTTCTGGAACGACGCGAAGGCCGGGAAGGCCCATAAAGACGTCTTCAAGCGAATCGCCAAGGGAGGGCGCGAAGTCTGGATTCAGTCCATTTACGCGGCGGTGAAAGATGAAATGAACCGCGTGAACAAGGTGATTGAGGTGGGCAACGACGTGACCGCGCAAAGAGCCGCGGCGGAGGATTTGAACCGCAAGGTGGACAGCATCCTGGCGGTCGTGGCGGCGGCAACGAACGGCGACCTGACGCAAGCGATCACCGTGAGCGGCGAGGATGCGATTGGCCAGATGGGAACGGGGTTGTCGCGATTCCTCGGCAATTTGCGGCAGAGCATCGGGAAAATCGGACAGGCAGCGGACACACTGGCCTCTTCCTCGGGAGAATTGACCGCGGTCAGCCAGCAAATGGCCGCGAATGCGGAAGAGACCCAGGTCCAGGCCGGCGTCGTATCCAAAGCTTCCGATGAGGTCAACAAGAACCTGCAGACAGTGGCCACCGGAACCGAAGAGATGGGCGCCACGATCAAGGAGATTGCCAAGAACGCAACGGAGGCCGCGCGGGTGGCCAGCGAAGCCGTGAAGACCGCCGAGTCCACCAACGCCACGGTCGAAAAATTGGGCGAGTCCAGCGCGGAAATCGGACAGGTCATCAAGGTCATCACGTCCATCGCGCAGCAGACGAACCTGCTGGCTTTGAACGCGACGATTGAAGCGGCGCGCGCGGGAGAGATGGGCAAAGGATTCGCCGTGGTCGCAAACGAAGTGAAGGAACTGGCGAAACAGACGGCCAAGGCGACCGAAGACATCAGCCAGAAGATCGCGGCGATTCAAACCGACACGAAGGGCGCGGTGGACGCCATCGGCACGATCGGCGCGATCATCAACCAGATCAGCGACATTTCCAGCACCATCGCCACCGCCGTGGAGGAGCAAAGCGCCACGACCGACGAAATGGCTCGGAACGTAGGAGCCGCGGCCCAGGGAAGCGGCGAGATTGCGCGAAATATCGGCGGCGTGTCCGAGGCGGCCGAGAGCACCGCCCGCGGCGCGAATGATTCTCAAATGGCCTCAGAATCGCTTTCCAAAATGTCCGCCGAACTGCGCGAATTGGTCGGCAAATTCCAGTACTAGGCGCCGCCGCCGACTGTCGCGGAGGAGAATTTGGGATCGCTCCGTCGGCCGGATACTTCTCGCGCGGGGGGGATGGAACTATTCTTCCGGCCGGCCGTTTTCGGGAGACGGGGCTACCCTTCTTTCGTCAGTTCTTGCCGGCCTGGATCGAGGTATCCACACACCATGCCACCTATCCGGATCATGATCGTGGACGACGCGATTGTCGTTCGCAAAGCGCTCACGGACGCACTGTCGCGCGATCCTGACCTGGAAGTCGCCGGGACCGCCAGCAATGGACGCCTGGCGCTCGCCAAGCTGCGCTCCCTGCATCCTGACATCATCCTGCTGGATATCGAAATGCCCGAAATGACGGGTCTGGAGGCGATTCCGGAGATCCGCAAGATTTTTTCGCGCGTTCCGATCATCATGTTCAGCACGCTCACGGAAAGAGGGGCCGAAGCGACGCTCGACGCGCTGGCGCTGGGCGCAACCGACTATGTAACGAAACCGAGCAATTCCGATATGGCCTCGACGTCGGAAAGCATTTCCAAAGATCTGATCCCGAAGATCAGGGCCCTCTGCAAGCCGCCTATCGTCGCGGAAGGCTCTTCGCCGGGAGCGGCAAGACCAGCTCCCGCAATCGATCGGCTGCCGATTCGGACCCGGCCTGCGGCATCGCGTTCGGCTCGGCTGGGAATCGTTGCCATTGGAGTATCGACCGGAGGACCCGACGCCCTTGGCGTGCTCCTGCCTGCATTTCCTGCGCAATTCCCTCTTCCAATTGTCATCGCGCAACACATGCCTCCGATCTTCACGGGGCTGCTCGCAAAACGGCTGTCGTCGAAATGCGCGTTGCCGGTGCAGGAATGCAAATCGGGCGAAGCGCTTCATCCCTCGTGTATTTGGCTTGCTCCGGGCGACTACCACATGGTCGTGCAGCAAGAGGATCATCACATGCTGCTGCGCACAAACCAGGAGCCTCGGGAAAATTTCTGCCGGCCATCGGTGGACGTGCTCTTCCGGTCGGTTGCCGAAACCTTCGGTGGGAATTCGCTGGCCGTGATCCTCACCGGAATGGGACAAGATGGATTGAAAGGGTGCGAAGCGCTCTGCGCCGCCGGCGCTTCGGTGATCGTGCAGGACGAGGCCAGCAGCGTCGTATGGGGCATGCCGGGCTACGTTGCGCGCGCCGGACTGGCGGAAAAAATTCTGCCCCTCGATCAAATCGGCTCGGAAGTCATACGCCGCGTTGCCTTGCAAGCTGCGCTGCAATTGACGCACTGATGCGTTGTGCTCACAGCCCGAGCAACTGCCTGCAGTTTCCCCCGAGAATGCGTTCCACTTCGTTTGCCGGAAGGCCCGCATTGGCCGACGTAATCCACGCAGAGTTGGAATGCGTCGTCGCGCCAGAACGGGTAGTCCGTTCCCATCAGGAGATGGTCCGCGCCGAGGGTTTCCGATCGTGCAGCGCAGCGCGGAGGGATTGGCGTTCACCGTGTCATACCAGAAATATTTTGCCTGGACGCTGGGCGCTGCGGCAGATGCCGGCAGGAAATGATCCTGCAATTGGTCGAGGCGCGCAGCGAGAAAGGGAGCGAATCCGCCAAGGTGCGGCAGGATAATTTTGATGTCTGGGAAGCGGCTGGGGAAATTCGCCTGCATGAATTGCAGGAGGCACACCGTGTCCTCCAGCGGCGCGCCGACCGGCCACACCAACTTGGTGGACTCGATCGATTGCGCGCCGAGCGCTGCCGCCCGTCGGATGAATGAAGAGGACCGCTTTGCGGCGATTGAGCTCCGCGAACCAATCGTCAAAGGCCGAGTCGGCGATGGTTTTTCCGAGCACAAAAGTGCCGGCCGTAACGCCCACCATGCCGAGGTCGTCGAGCGCGCGGCGCGTTTCGTCGATCGCAGCTTGCGACGTGCGGCAGCGGCGTGCAGGCAAAGGCCGCGAGGCGCTTCGGGTATTCGCGGACGATGCGCGCGTAAATGTCGTTGCCGAGCCGGGCCGCATCCACCGCGTCGGCTTCCTTGTCGAAATACGGGAGCTGGCCGGATACGGAGAGAACTTGCATGTCCACTTTGGAGCGGTCCATGTTGCGGAAGTGGTCTTCGAGGCCGCGAGAATCGGCGGAATCCAGCTTCATTTTCCGGATCAGGCCGGTGACGTGGCTTCCGCCATACAGGTCCAAGCGATCCAGGTATTCCAGCGGGAAATAATGCGCGTGGACGTCGATCCTCATGGAATTCCTTCCGATTCTTGAATGTTCGAGCCTTGCATCGTCAAAACGAATTGTCTGAATCGCGCGAGTATACAACGACTGGTCGGCGAACCGGTCTCGACTTCTTCGCGACCTCTGGGAGCGCTGCGTTGAGCCTTTTCATCGGACAAGAAAACTTCCACCGCGAGAGGCGAGAGTCTGGGGAGAATGAACTGGAAACTTTTCTATTATTGCCGATAGATAGGGCGTGAGGAGAAAAGCGAACGGAACAAAGAATTCCACTCATGGCGCGGGTCGATGTCCTGTGGGTGGACGAAGATTGCAATCCACGGGTGACGCCGGCGAACGCTCGAGGACAAATCGCACGGCGGCGTGAGTGTGCGAGTGAAAGATCCCGATCCGTGTTGGGTCGCACGTGACGATGAAATGGGGAAACGAACAGGTTTCCGGGATCGTGACAGAATATCCGCCGCGAAAAATCGGACCACGTCGGTGGGAATTCAGCGAGAGGCCGGCGAAAACCGCGATCGAAATAGCGAGACCTTCCCTTTCGCCGGGCGCGTGTGCGGTCCATCCGCGCATCCCTACTTGCCGGCTGCCGCTGCGGCGATCTTTCTTCCCTGCCAAATAAAAATAGCCGACTTTATTGTTGGGCGCGGTGCCGTACCACATGCGCCCCTGCGCATCGCGGAAGAATTCGCGCATGGCAAGTTCGGGATGCGGGAACGGATACTCGATCACTTTCCCCGTTCGCGGATCGAAGCGGCCGATCGGTCCATGTTATGCGAGTCGTACCAAAGGTAGCCGTCGGCATCGAAGCCCAGTCGCGTAAGGACTGGGATCCGGGCCGGGCAGCGGAAATTCCTTGAACGTCTGCGTCTTCGGATCGAACCGCGCCATTTTTCCGCCGCGAAATTCTCCGGAATAAATCATGCCGTCCGGGCCAATTTCCATTCGCCGCGGAGTAGGAGTCCGCCGTCGGCGGAGTCCACAGCGTGACCTTCATCGTTTTCCCGTCGACCTTGCCAATCTTGTTTTGACAGGGGCTGGTGAACCAGACGTCGCCATTTTTGTCGGGTTTCACGTCGTAGGCGTATTCGCCTTCGACGAAACGCGTCGAATTTGCCCGGTCTCGGGATCGAAGCGAGTGAGCGGGACGCCGCTCGTCCACACTTTTCCGCGTCGGATCGATCCGCACCGTGTGCTTCGATCCGCCGTCTTCGATTCCCTCTTTTCCCGGCAGATACGCATCCTGATATTCCGTGATCTGCTGCGTCGACGGGATCCCATCTTGCCGATCCGGTTCGAGCCCTGCTCGGCAAGCCAAACGGAACCGTCCGCGGCAGGCACGGCAGAATGAACGCCGCCAGTCCCGGTGAATGGGATCGGAAAATCCTTCATCTCGCCTGTTTTGGGATCGAGCCGCGTGATTTTGTTTGCGACGCCGAAATCGGGAATCCAAAGATAACCGTTCTTGTCTGGAGCGGCGCTGAAGGGCATGCGGCTCGGCGCGGGCATGTCGTATTCCACATAGACGATGTTCATCGCGTCGCTGCTGAAGGGCCGCACCGTTTTCGAATACGCGGGCATGTCCGCCGGAGATTTCGGCAACACGGAATCCGGGCCGAACAGGCTGTTGAAATAGGTGGCAACTTCTTCGGCATCCTGATCGCTGAAATTCGGGCCCAGGAAAATGCTGAAGTGCATGGCGTCGCGCATGAACGCGACGCGGTCTTTCCAGCCGTCCAAGTCCCGCCTGACGGAAGCCATGCGGCTTTGAAATTGATGGCAGATGTTGCAGTGGCTGAAGAGCAGGTCCTTCCCTTTTCCTGCGGGCCACAGCTGCGCGGCTTGGTATTGGGAAATTTCATTCCAGCGCACGGCGCTCTTCTGCAACGAAAAATCGAACGAAGCATTCTGGTCGGCGGAAAGAGCCACGCCGGAGCGAGGATCGGCGCGGATAACCCACGGCCCGGATCTGCACGCGATAGTCGCCCGCCGGCAAATCGGGAATGCGGTAGCGGCCCTGGCGATTCGACAGCACGATGACCGTGATTTTAGTTTTGGTATTCTGCGCTTCGACAAACGCGCCCTGAAAGGGCGCGCCGTCCGACGCCGTTGACAGTCCCGGTAATCGTCGCCCCATAGGAAGTAGATCCGAGGAACGCGCTCAGACTCATCAGCGCCAGAAGTTTGCCTAGTGGCCGCATGTGCCGCTCCTAACGTCGTCGGCCGTCCGCGAATACTTGGAAGACTTCGTTGCTCGACGCGAGGTTTCCGTACCGCGCCCTTGCGCCGGTAATGCGCCAATGCTAGCGTTTTTTGGGTTGCGGTTCATCACAATAAATTCCCTGCGCCCATCTGCGGTTGACATGCGACACCACCGGGCATATCGTCTTGCGCAAGGAACAAATTAAAATCGCAAATTGGGATCAGACGAATGAAAAAAGATAAGCGGGATCAGAACAGTTTCTCTCGCCGGGATTTCATCAAGACAACAGCCACCGGGGCCGGCGCCGCTGCGCTGACCGGGCTGGGCGTGGAAGCGGCCAAGGCCGAGGGGCGTCCTGCGCGCTGGGATAAGGAAGCGGACGTCGTCATCATTGGCGCGGGGGCGACGGGCCTGCCTGCGGCGATTCAGGCGGCGGAAGGCGGGCGCGTCCGTGATTCTGGTCGAGGCCAACACGGATGTCGGCGGCCATGCGATTTTGAGCGGCGGAAACCTGGCTCTCGGCGGCGGCACGAGCCGGCAGAAGAAATATGGCGTGGTCGATTCGCCGGACCTTTTGTTCTCGGACCTGACGGACTGGTCGGTGGTCGAGCCCAACGGTTTTCCCGATTACCGCTACAACGACAAGGAAGTGATCCGCGCGTTTGCCGACGAGAGCGCCAAGACCTACGAGTGGCTGGTGGCCCACGGCGTCACGTTCGTGGAAAAGGCTCCGGACACGCTCGGCGGGCACGCCTGCGGCAACTCCGCGCCGCGCGAAAGCCATGCCGCGCCGCTCGGGTACACGCTCGTTCAGAATGGCGGGCCGATTACCGGCCGAAAAGCGGCGCCACGAGTTCGTCGGGCGTCGGCCTCATCCGGCCGCTGGAGGCCAGCGCGAGAAAGCTGGGCGTGCAGATTCTCCTGCAGCACAAGATGACGGGCATCGTTCGCGAGAATCCGAACTCGGGCCGAGTGCTGGGAATTTCGGCGACGAGCCAGGGAAAGACGGTGAACATCCGCGCGCGCAAGGGCGTGATCATCGGCACGGGCGGCCACAGCAGCAACGTGAATTTCCGCAGAATTTTCGATCCGCGACTCACCGAAGAGTACCAGGTGGCCGGCGAACCCTAGTCCTTCCAGGATGCCAGCGGAGAAATCGCGGCCATGTCCGTCGGCGCGTCGCTCTGGGGCGCGTTCAATCAGACCGGCGAATTCGGGCAGAACGTGACCAAGGCGGGATGGATCGGCTGCCAATACGGCTACGTGAACCTGAGCTGGCAGCCGGACAGTCCGATTTTTCCGAAAGCGCGCGCCTCGGGACTTTTCGTGAAGGATTATCAGGACGCGATCCTCGTGAATCTTGCGGGCCTGCGATTTTACGATGAGACGCAGGGCCAGTTCCCCGCCAACAACTACAATTCCATCAAGTCGTATGTCCCGCGGAGCTACCTCAACGCCGCGAACGTGAAGTACGAACCTTCCAATTTCATCAACGCGGCGCTGGCGGGAACGGGCGATACGACGCCCGGAGGCGGGCCGATCTGGGCCATCTTCGACGCGGACGCAGTGAAGCGCGAAGGCTGGAAAGTTACGGCGCCCTATGTGGACACCGCGGAAGGATACTTTTTCTCGGCGGACTCGCTCACGGAACTCGCCGCGAAGATCGTAAAAAACAAGTTCCAGAAAAAACCGATGCCGCCAAACGCGCTGCAGGACACCGTGACCCGCTACAATTCTTTCGTGGACGCGGGCAAGGACGCGGACTTCGGCAAGCCCGCGCCGAAATATAAAATTCAGACGCCTCCCTTTTACGCGGCCTGGGCCACGCCCGTGATTCACGACACGCGCTCCGGCCTGCGCATCAACTCGAAGTGCCAGGTGGTGGACCTTAACGGCGAAATCATCCCGGGCCTTTACTGCGGAGGCGAGTCCGCGGGGGGATTCAGCCTGCATGGCCTCGCGCGATGCGCGGTGCAGGGCCGCATCGCGGGTAGAGCGGCCGCCGCGGAAACGGCCAAAGGGTAGTGCGTTTTCGCAATCCGGAGATTCGCCGGCAAGACTTCTTCCCGCTGGTCCTTCAAAGTTTTAGCGCAGGGGGTCACCCATTCGCGTGTTCCGGAAGCTGTTGCGACCGCTTCACCGCCCAAGGCGAAGGCAGAAGGACGAGTAGGTTCAGAGCCTTCCCGTAATGGCCCGAATCAGTAAGACCGCTCCAGTGCCTGCCAATCCGAAGTAAATATATTTTAGAAACGCAGCTCCTTGCAGGCGATGGTTGATCGTGCGTCCCAAAAACACGGCCACCAGCGTGAGCGGCAGTGAAACCAGAAAGTAGTGCGTGACGGCGGGAACCCAGAGTCCGGCCAAATAATAGCCGGCCATCCCGAGGACGCTGGCGGGCAGAAAATATCCTTGCAGCGTCGCTCGAAAGTGTTGCGCGGACCATCGTCGCATCGCTCCGTAAATGACGAGTGGAGGGCCGTTCATTCCGTAGGCTCCGCCAAGTACCCCAGCCAGGAATCCGCAGGCCAGGAGCCATCCCCGGCTGTCGCGGCGCAATTCCAGCGGTGTGCGCCCGATCAGGGAATATGTCGAGAAGATCAGGATGAGCAATCCAAGTATCGCTTTAACGAGCCTTTGATGACTGCTCGTGAGAAGCAGTAGACCGAGCGGGATGCCAAAGAGAGTGGAGAAGAGAAGCCAGCCCGTGCTGCTTCGATGGATTTTTTGCCAGTCCTGCACAACAACGATTCCCGCTACGGTAATCGACAGAAGCACGGCGAGCGGAGCAGCGACGGTGAGTGGAATGAATAGCGCGAGCAGCGGAACCGCAAAAAGAGCCTCGCCAAACCCGAAGGAGGACCGGATCAAGGTGGCTATGAACGCGATGATTAGAACGCTCAGTGTCGTGGTGTCGATTGCGATCTCCGAGGCAAGCTGAATCCCTCAAAAGCGGCAGAGAGCATTCTAGCTGTTAGCTGGTCCATCGTAGCCGAATATCGGCGAGTCGCCTCTCTCGCCGGTTTCGAACGGTCGTAAGGCTCCCAGTTCCGTTCCGCCATCGAAGGCTGCGCCGCTCGGCAGATTAGAACCAGCTAAGATTCCTTCCCCTCGTATAGTTCGAAGTGTCCCGCATTGGCACGGTTGCGGTCCGCCGCTTCTCCTCGCCATGGAATAAAGATTGCTCATGCATTGCCGATGGATACCTCAGCTTGTTCCTTCGGAGGCTTCGCGTGAAACAACCGACCATCCGGCCGACTGACGTTGAACGAACGTTCGGGGAAGACGAAATCATCGTCAGCAAGACGGACCTGAAAGGAATTATTACCTACGCCAACCGGACCTTCCTCAACGTGGCGATGTACACCGAGGAAGAAATTCTGGGAAAGCCGCACAGCATTATTCGCCATCCGGACATGCCGCGCTGCGTTTTCAAACTTCTCTGGGACACCCTCGAGGGAGGCAACGAAATTTTCGCCTACGTGAAGAACATGTCGAAAAACGGCGCGTATTACTGGGTGTTCGCGCATGTGACTCCGACGTTCGGGCCGGGCAAAAAAATCGTCGCGTACCACTCGAACCGCCGCAAGCCCGATCGCAATCAGATCCAAGTCGCCGACGGCCTCTACCGCAAGTTGAAGCAGGAAGAAGACCGGCACTCCGACTGGAAAAAAGGAATGGCGGCGGCCACCGAAATGCTCCTTCAAACGCTGGCATCGAAGCAGATCCAGTACGACGAATTCGTTCTTTCCATCTGAATCGCGGAGAAATCATGGCAACGACGCAGAGTCTTAGCTCGGACGTGGAACAGTCCTCCAAATCCTTCCCGTCCGGGGACGAGGCACGACCCGCCGCATCGTCAGCACGACCGGCGGACGCGACGGAGGAAATTCAGCAATACCGAAAGTTGTTAGAGCAGGCGACGGAGACGTGCGAGCGCGCGGCCAGCGGCGATCTGGAAGCGAGGATGTTGCACTGTCACGGATCGGTGGAGGTGGAGCGCCTGGCGGACGCCATCAACCACATGCTGGATATGACGGACGCGTTTCTGCGCGAAGTCGGCGCGTCGCTGGAATGCGCCAGCATGGGAAAGTTCTATCGCCGCGTGCTCTTGCGAGGCATGCGCGGTTCCTTCCGGCAAGCCAGCGAGACGATTAATGCGGCGAACCACGTGATGGAGCGCGACGCGGCATTGAAAGAATCAGTGGAACAGCGCCGCCTCCTGGCCGATCAGTTCGAGGATGGAGTGAAGAAGGTGTTTTCCGGTCTGGCTACGTCCGCGACCCGCGTGGCGACTGCGGCGACAACCTTGTCCGACGTTGCCGGAACGGGCGCGGCAGCGCAAAACGCGTCCCGGACGGCCGGAGCGAAAGAGCAAAAAGGGCGCCAGCTCAACGAAGTGATCGTGCTGCTTACGGAAGCCTCGCAGCGCATCGGCGGGGTGGTGAAACTCATCAGCCAGATCGCCGGGCAGACCAATTTGCTCGCCTTGAACGCCACGATTGAAGCCGCGCGGGCCGGCGAAGCGGGAAAAGGCTTTGCCGTGGTCGCCGCCGAAGTGAAATCGCTGGCAAACCAGACCAAAGGCGCGACGGAACAAATCGGAAACGAAATCTCCCTGATGCGCTCTACCGTCGAGCAGACAGCGTCGCTCGTCGGCGCGATGTCGCAGAGCGTCGGCGAAATGCAGGAGATTTCCGCGGTGCTCTCGCAGCAGACGGACGAGCTTTCCGGATCGGTCGAGTCGTTCTTGCGAACCATTCGCGCCTGACCGGCGAGTGGGAGGTTCGCGCACACCCCAAGCCATCCGAATCCGGCCTTCCGGCCCATTCGCCAATTACTACTGAACAGTTACAGTTACTAATGTTTCTATAATCGTCCCGCCCGAGCTCCCGGTCACAGTGAATGTGGCAGTTCCCTTCGGCGTTCCCGTGTAAGGGGGCGGAGTCGGAGTTGCGGGTCCGCAACCGACCAGGATCATCGCGAGAGCCATCAACGACAGGCACGATCCATAGGCAAGCCGCCTCCGGGGAGCGAATTGCAACTGGGGCGTCTTTACCGCCCAAAGCGCCGCGAATGCCGCCAAAATTCCGAGCGCTCCCCATAGCCATGGATCCCGATTCGATGGTCCGGCCGGCACGCTGGAACTGGACGTCCCGAAGGTCAGTTGAATCGGCGTCCCAGTCGGCGGCGGCGCCGGACTTACCGGGCTCGGACTAAACGTGCAGGTCGACTTCGCGGGCGCTCCCACGCAGGTGAACGTGAAGGTCAGATTCGAGCCGCTTGCCGCATAGGCGATGAGATTGATCGGCACACTCTGCCCCGCGGTCACGGTCGACCCGGTGGAAACGGCGTCAACCATCGCCAGACTTACGATTTCGGTCACTGCCGCTGAGGTGGCAGGCCCGAAGTTCGCGTCGCCTCCGTAACTTGCGGTGATCGAATCCGCGCCGAGGGGTAGCGCGGATGTGGTGAAGCTCGCAACGCCACTGCCGTTCAGAGTGCCCGTCCCCAGCGAAGTGCCGCCATTCTTGAATGTCACCGTGCCGGTGGGCGTCCCTCCCGATCCGCTCACCGTCGCTGTGAACGTGACCGTCTGGCCGCTGATCAAGACATTGAGCGACGACGCCAGCGATACGCTAGCCGCCTTCAACACGATTTGGGTGACCGTATTCGAAGTGCTGACGGCGAAGTTCGAATCCCCGCCATAACTCGCGGTAATCGAGTGGGAGCCGCTGGCCAGCACGGACGTGGTGAAGCTCGCCACGCCGTTGCCGCTTAGCGTGCCCGTCCCGAGCGAAGTGCCGCCATCTTTGAATGTCACCGTGCCGGTAGGCGTCCCTCCCGAACTCGTGACTGTAGCCGTGAACGTGACCGCCTGGCCGCTCGCGGACGGATTCACCGACGATACCAGCACGGCGGTTGTCGACAAGCCGGTGACTACCTGCGTCAACGGCGCGGAAGTGCTGGGAGAAAACGACGCGTCACCGCCGTAGCTCGCCGTGATCGTATGGCTGCCGGCGCTGAGCGAGGAAACCACCAGGACCGCCACGCCGTTTCCGCTTAGGGTGCCCGGTCCCAGAGTGTTCGTGCCGTCGAAGAACGTCACCGTACCCGTCGGCGTTCCGCCGCCCGAGCCCGTGACCGTCGCCGTAAAGGTGGCTGCGTTTCCGACCATGGAAGGATTCGGCGAGGAGCTGAGCGCGACGGAGGTCGACAAGCCGCTAATCACTTGCGACAGCGCCGTGGAAGTGCTGACGGCAAAAATCGAACTGCCGTTATATTTTGCAGTAATCGAATGGGTTCCAATCGCCAGCGAGGATGTGGTGAAGGTCGCGACAGCGGAACCAGGCGCACTCGAACTGAAGTTCGTTGTCGCGAGTGAAGTGGTGCCGTCCAGGAACGTCACCGTGCCGGTCGGCGTTCCGCCCGAACTGCTCACCGTTGCCGTGAACGTCACCGACTGGCCGCCCGCCGATGGATTGGCGGAAGAGACGAGCGCCGTTGCCGTCGGGATCGCGTTCACCGTCTCCGTGATCGCCGAAGAGGTCACGGAGTTGAAGTTCGCATCGCCGCTGTATTCCACCGTGATCGAATGTAGGCCGACGGATAGCGACGTCGTCGTAACAGAGGCCGATACTCCTACGAGCGTCGCCGTCAAGAGCACCGTGCTGCCGTCCAAGGACGTATTGCCGTCGAGAAACGTCACCGTGCCGGTCGGCGTTCCTCCGGACCCGCTGCTCCTCACGGTGGCCGTGAACGTCACGGACTGGGTCGCTTGCGATGGATTGAGCGAGGAGACCACGGTGGCAATGGCCGCGCTGCCGTTGACCACTTGCGTCACCACCGTCGAGGTCGTCGATCCGAAGTTCGCATCGCCGTCATATTGCGCGGTGATCGAGTGGGAGCCGATGCTCAGGGAGGAAGTAGCGAAGGTTGCGGCTCCGGCGCTCAACGCGGTCGTCCCCAGCGTTGTAGTGCCATCGTAAAATGTCACCGAACCCGTGGGCGTCCCGCCCGTTCCGGTCACCGTCGCTGTAAAAGTCACTTGCTGGCCGAGCGTGGAAGGATTCGTCAACGAAACCAGCGCTGTGGTGCCCGGTTTCAAGACGGTGAGCGCCACGGAGGCCGAAGGAATGCCGTTCGCAACGACAACCAGGGTGCTCGAGCCCAGCTCGATGTTTGCCGGCACGTCGAAATATGTGGACACGGGAGCTGAGCCCGTCGCCACCCCCATCGTGCTGTGGCCGTGCGTCCGTGCGTAAAAAACGTGACCCGACGCCGTGTTTGTAATCCGCACCAGGGGATAGTTGGTGGCGGCCTGATAATCGTCTCCATAGGCTACCGCTTGCGAGAGGCCGTTGAACTGCGTGCCCGCGATCTTATTGTTTGTTCCGCCGGCGCCCACGGCAAGCGGAGCATTCGTGATCGTCGGCGCCCAGGCTGCATTCGGCGTTCCCGTCGCCGTATACACCTCGACGTCCCCGGTAGCATCGGTGAAGAGAATCTGGCCGGTCGGGAGCGAGAGCATTCGGCCGTTAAAAGAAACATTTTGGGCCGAGTTTACGGTGGAAGACACTTGGGTCAAGTTGGTTCCATCGAACTCAAAAAACGCGCTCGGGGAAACCCACTTACAATTGGTGTCGACCGGACTGCCTTCGATCAGCACGTGGCCGTCCGGCAGAAGCGCCGCCGGGCCGTCCGCGGGGACGTATTGCTCGGTTTGGTTGAGATACGTTGTGCCGTTGCAGCTCACAGTTTCGACAAACGTCGGAAAGGAAGGCCCGCTCGCCCAAGCGCCGGTAGTGGTGTTGTAGATGTCGTTGAAACCTTTCGCGCCGGCGGCGAAGACCGTGCCGTCGGGCCGCAGCACCGCTGGCCCTACCTCGCGGTACGTTGTACTTCCCTTGCTGATCAGCACGAGGGGATCGGGCGCCGTCCCCGCGCTGATCCATGACTGAGAAGCAGGCGAGTAAGCCACCGCCGGCGTGGAAGTGGTATCCGCCGAGTTCCAAACCTCCAGCGTCAAGACCGTTCCGTTCGGCAGCAGCGTCCAACCTTCTTCGTTGTTATAGCCGCCGCTGTCGGCGCTTTTTCCCGGCGGATTGATGACGGTCCATCGGGGCGAGCTGTGGGAAAGATCGAGTGTGGCAACCTGAGTCCCGAGCGCGTTGCCGACTTGAAACGTGCCGTCCGGCAGGACCACGGACATGGCGTCACCCAGCCGGTTCCATCCGCTCGGCGCTGCAAGGCACGTCCAGGTATTCGCCACGGGATCGTAGATCTCGCCCAAATTTGTCCAGATTTCGGAACTTTGAATCGCAAAATTATATTCGCCGCCGAGGATCACTACGCGCCCGTCGGGAAGCACCGCGGAGGCGAAATAGAGGGGCTGATACGTTTCGACGGCTTGCGTCCTGGTGTTCAGGCACCGCTGCGGCGAAGATCCCAGAGCGCTCCAGGTTCCGTTGATGTAGCTGCCCGTGTTATCCGGCGTCAGCATGTGCCAATCGGTATTCGCGAAGTCCTGCACCAGGACTCTGCCGTCGGTAAGCAGAAGCAACGTGTTCGCCGTGAAACCGGGGAGATTGGTCAGCTGCACCCAGTTGTTCGCAATTCCAGGGGAAAGCGGAGCGCCGGCGGAGACCGGCGACGCAGTTGCGGCCGGCAAAGCGGCAGCCGGTCCGGGAGAATCCGGCGTCAAGACGGGCCTCGACGGAACGTTCGGGGCGGGCGCGGAGGACTGCGCGCGAGCCATCCCGGGAAATGCCAACAGCATGCAAAACGCGAGCCCCACAACTGCCGGCGACGCAAGCAGGCTGAGGGCACGTCGGGTTGCTAGAGCCATGGCGTCTCCGCGACAGTCTGAATTTTTCCGATAGGTCCCGACGTCATTACCACTCGATGGAATTGCGATACGGTTACGCTACCTTACGCGACGACAGGTGGGTATGCACGCACACTTTTCAAGAGGAGTGCGAGAAGAGTTACGCGGAACTGCTCCCAGGCGGCGCTCCCCGTAGATTCCATGCCTTCCTCCGGCCGGTATTCCTACATCGAGATGCGTCTCAAAAGCCGACATTTCACGTGCTACTGACACTTCTCATGGAAAGACTTGACGCCATGTAGCAGGCTGTGTAAACGTCCCCCGCTGCTCAAGTGCAATCCCTAGTTTCGAGGCGCTTATGAAAAAGTTTCGACTGCATGCGATGTGGTTTCTTTTTGCGGGATTGGGACTCGGCTCGTTACACGCCCAGACGCCGTCCCAGACCCCCACGGGAATTCTCAAGATGGATCCCGCGCTGGATGAGTTGATCGACACGAACGCGCAGGTGGAACCAGTCATTAAAGATTTTTTCTATTTTACCGAGGGGATTGTTTGGGTGCCGGAGGGAAAGGACAGTGGGCACTGGCTATTCGCAGAGATGGCCGCGAACAAGATCTTGAAGCTGACCATGGATGGCAAGCTTTCCTTGTACTTGGATAACTGCGGTTATACCGGATGGGACACCTGGAGGCACGGATTTATCCAGACGAATGGAAAACCGCCGACCGATCCGGATTTCAAGAGATTTAACTTGCCCGGGTGCAACGGCCTTGCGCGTGACAACGAGGGACGATTGGTCATAGCCACCTGGGGCGGCCGGAGCATCGACCGAATCGAAAAGAACGGTAAGCGCGTCCAACTGACCGATCGCGTGGATGGCAAGAAATTCAACAGCACGAACGACCTCGTGGTGAAGAAAGATGGGGCGATTTACTTCACCGATGGGCCTAATTGTGGCGGCCTGCGTCTGCAATGCAAAGATCCCGAAGTGGGCATCGATTACCCTGGTGTTTTCATGTGGAAGGACGGCAAGACCATAGCGATTGCCAAGAACGTCGAAGGCGCGAACGGACTCGCACTTTCTCCCGACGAAAAGTTTCTCTACGCAAACGGCGCCCGTCTTGTCAGAAAGTATAAAGTGCTGCCGGACGATACCGTCGACGTCGCAAACATGGAAGTGATTATGGACAAGACGAAGGACCCGCTTCCGGGAATCACCGACGGGATGAAGGTCGACGCCAAGGGGAACATATGGGAATCGTGCTGCGGCGGAATCGTGATACTTACGCCCGAGGGTAAACAGCTTGGGATCGTCTACACACCCGAAGCTGTTGCCAATCTCAATTTTGGCGACCCCGACTACAAGTCCCTTTACATTGTGGCACGTACCAGTATTTATAAGATTCGGACGAAAGTTCCCGGCATTCCTGGAAGGTAGCTTTTATTTCCTCGCCCGATGAATTCACTGGAGGCAACGCGCCGTGCTGTGTCTTTGCAGCAAAGAAGCTCCTTTTATCACAAATCTATAGCCAATCGTCAGGAAGTATTGAAAGCGTAAAAAGACTTAGTCTTTACCCTGAATCACAGAGCTATCCTAGCGCCTCGTTCCTAGGCTTACCATTCGACTGGCAACCTCAGGTCCCGGCAAACCGGTTCCAGGCAACTGGCACGGCTATACGACAATGGTTCTTCCGGGGCATGTGATGTCATACGACTCGTATTCCTTGCTGCTGTCTAGAATCGTCAAGATGTCGCCGCTGGAGAATTTAAGCGTTAGCGTCCCGTCCTTCCGACCAGATACGTTTTCTATCTTCGCGCCCAACAAACGGAGAGCTGCCGCTGCCGCCTGTGGCGCGGGAGGCTGCCAACTTAAGACATCACCTTTCGGTGAAATGAGCCGGAATTCAGACTCGACGGAAATGCTAACGCTTTCATCGAATGCGAATATGACTTGGTATAGCCCAATGGCGATTTGGATATCTAATCGGCGCGAAAGCATATTGGCGCGTGGAAAAAATCTACCGTGAAGCTGGCCGTAGTGCAGCAGCGCTCCGGGTGGCAGGTCCCGCTGCCCACGCAATTGCGGTGTCGAGCTCCTCGTATCTGAAGCTCTTCACTTCAGCCTGAATGAAATGCTCGGCGATCTTGGGCCCCAGGCTGGCCAGCTTGGTATCCGCCGCAAGTGCAATCCGCTTTACCTTCCGGTGATGATCGCGAACGAATCGCACGTGTCGAAAGAAGCTCCCCAGATTCTCCCAACCGGCAAACTCACGGGCATGAATCACGAGTCCTTGCAGGTCACCGTGCGCTTCGATCCACGCGTCGGCGGTGAATGCCAGCGCGTCGAAATCTTGCGCGCGCAGCGCTTGCTTGACTTCAACCACGATCACGCCGGATTCGGGGAGAAGCCGGTGAGAAATGGCCGCTCCTTCGGGAAGCGAGCGTAGCCAGTCAACGGCCTCGGCGAACTCTTTATTGCTGAATACCGACACGGGACACGGCATGAAGAAGCCGGCCAGTCCCGCCAATTCTCGAATCCAGGCCAAGTCAGTGACGAGGGCGCAGCCGTCGAAAAGCCTCAGGAAATGGAGACCGATTTTCGCATCTTCCCATGCCGCGCCCGGAGTGAAGCCCTCAAACTCCGGCCCAAGCTGATATAGAAAGCGAACGCGCCGACCCTCTCGTCGGGCATCATCGAGGAGCGGCACGAACACTTGCTCGTAGTCTTCCTTCGATATCTTTCCAACAGCCCTGACACCATCGATTCCAGCAGGAAGATCCTTCAGTTTCTCGATCACCGGCCCCTCCTTTGCAATTAGATCGTCTCTTTCTTAGGTTCGTGAAACTGTCCAATGTTGGACACTCGCGGCGCAGTCGACCGTACTATGATGATCCAAGTTTCGAGGAGAGATCAATGACAACCGCCGAACTCAAACCCGCGACTGCCAGTCCCGCAACTTTAGGCACTACCATGAAAGCGCTCGTCTATCACGGGCCGGGCAAGTTTGCATGGGAGGACAAGCCACATCCCGCCATTCACCATCCGGGCGATGCCCTCGTGCGGATTACTACTTCGACGATTTGTGGAACCGATCTTCATATTTTGAAGGGAGATCTTCCTTCTGTGACGGATGGACGCATTCTCGGCCACGAAGGGATTGGTGTAATCGAGCAGGTCGGAGCGGGCGTTTCGGCGTTTCACCCCGGGGACAAGGTCATCATCTCCTGCGTCACAGCCTGCCTGAAGTGCGACTTCTGTAGAAAACGCATGTATTCCCATTGCCGAGACGGCGGTTGGATTTTAGGCAACACCCTCGACGGAACTCAGGCCCAGTACGTGCGCATCCCGCACGCCGATGGGAGTCTCTACAATTTCCCGGTAGGTGGAGACGAAGAAGCGCTCGTGATGCTAAGCGATATTCTACCGACTGGCTTTGAGTGCGGCGTCCTGAACGGTCAAGTCAAGCCAGGCGACACAGTTGCCATCGTGGGCGCGGGGCCTGTGGGGCTTGCCGTTCTGCTGACGGCGCAATTTTATTCACCAGCGGCAATCTTCATGATCGATTTGGATGACAAGCGCCTGGCGGTTGCGAAGAAATTCGGCGCAACCACTCTGATCAACAGCGCGGATGGACAAGCCGCGCATCACGTGATGGAACTGACGGAGGACGCCGGCGTCGATGTGGCCATCGAAGCGGTCGGGCTTCCGGCTACATTCGCGATTTGCCAGGACATCGTCGCGGCTGGAGGACACATCGCGAACGTGGGCGTTCATGGCAAGCCGGTGGAACTACATATGGAGAAACTCTGGGACCGTAACATTTCGCTTACCACTCGGCTAGTGGATACGGTAACAACACCGATGCTGCTAAAGGTCGTGCGCTCGGGCAAGCTACAACCTGGCAAACTCGTAACTCATCGTTTCGCGATGAACGACATCATGAAGGCGTACGACACGTTTGGAAACGCGGCAAAGGAAGGCGCGCTCAAGGTGGTTCTTACGAATGGTGGAAGTCGGTAAATCCCTGAGCACTTTTCGGTGCGGTGCTTGGAACACGTGTGCTAACGACAATAATTCCGTACCGCGTTCTTATGAAGAACGGCGTCTTCGGACTTATTCCACAACCCAGATTGTGAATCCTTTGCCTTGGCGCACAAGTTCCTCTGCAGGATCTCCATGAATGAGCTCACCTAACCACGAGAGCGATTCTCTTCCAATCACCACCGTGTCGCACTTGCGCGCCCGCGCAAGGCTTAGGATTTCCTGGGTCGCGCGACTCGCGTCCACCAGATTGCAATAATGGGCTTCGATCGCCCCTTTTCCGAAACCACATCGACGAAGAACTTTGTTAGCGCGGTCCAAGGTTTTCTGCTCTGTCATCTCGACCACGGAAATCCATCGGCGCTTATAGGCCTGAAGGCGGGCTCTCTCTGCTCCTCGGAACTCGACCTGTTCGGGAGGAGGAGACGGTAGGGCATGCGCTAAGCAGACTCGGAAGTCCCGACGGGGGGAAGCTACTTGAGCCACATACTCAAGCGCCCGCTTCGTTGCGGGCGATTCATCGACAACAATTAGCAGTTTCGTCTTGTTCATTGAGAACTCGTCTCCTCTTCAATGTCATGATTTCGTCAAATCCCGCGGACCTTCTCTTTCCTCCTAGCTTCGTATCAACAGCGACGGGTCAAAATCGCCATTACAATAAAGCGGAAGGGACGTCTCTGTCCAAAAAGGAACAGTTTCCCAGTTAGACAGGAGCGACAATTCAGGTTGCGCTTAGCTCGATCCCTTCAAAATCAGCAAGTCGCAGAGGAGAGGATGAAATGTCCATACACAATTCAGTTGTTGCAATTTACTCCACGCATACCGAAGCGGACCAAGCTGTGAAGGAGCTTCAGCGCGGCGGAGTTGACATGCACAAATTGTCAATCGTCGGGAATGGGTATCACACGGACGAACAGGCGGTGGGCTACTACAACACTGGCGACCGCATGAAGTATTGGGGCAAAGTCGGCGCTTTCTGGGGAGGCTTCTGGGGTCTTTTGTTCGGCTCTGCTTTTTTCATGATTCCAGGTCTTGGACCGATCTTAGCAGCGGGCCCTGTAGTGGCATGGATCGTCGCAGGATTGGAAGGTGCAGTGGAGGTCGGAGCGTTGGGTGCTCTGGGAGCCGGCCTCTACAGCATAGGAATTCCTAAAGACAGTATTGTGAAATACGAAGCAGCACTAAAAACAGATCAGTTCTTGCTGATTGCCCACGGTACGGCTGCAGAAGTGGCGAAGGCAAAGGACATCATTGAAACCACGCATCCTGCCCAATGCTCACTACACTCAGGCGAAGTGAAAGTAGCGGCAGCGGTTTAGCGTTCCGTCAGTTTGTTTGGGCAAGGCCGTATCCATGGTCCTTGCCCATTGGTGTTTGCTCTCGCCGAATTCTACCGGCGGCTTGATATTTCGGTAGACATCTGCAAGTGCAAACTCAGCATGAGGCTCTCAACCATTTGGTTTGCGTGGTTTGTTTCTTCATAAGCGTAATCCGTTAGACAAGTGGATTTGCTTCGAAAAACCTCAACCCACATGGCAGCAACTCCAGGGAGTTCGATTCGCGCTGGTGTGTGAGCAGCATCACAGAGACCATGACATGAGCGAGTGAAAATAAAAGACGTTCGCTTCCTCTACGAATATTGTGGGAGACAGCATCAAAGGCGGTGTTACTTGGCTAAGAATATGATCCTGGGTTGGGAAGGAATTCTTCCCGGAAGATTTGACGAGGAGTTATGAAAGTAAGCTCCTACGCAGGAAAGCCGACCACCGCATCGATGCTAGTGAACGTGCCCAGACTCGTCACGGCCTACTATATCGATACGCCCGACCCTTCCGTCCCTGAGCAAAGGGTTGCCTTCGGCACCTCGGGACATCGTGGTTCTTCACTCGAAAAAGCATTCAATGAGTGGCATATCCTCGCGATCAGTCAAGCGATTTGCCTGTACCGAAAGCAGCACCAGATTGACGGTCCACTTTTCCTTGGGATGGACACGCATGCGCTCTCTGTGCCAGCGCTCGCGAGTGCGCTTGAGGTGTTAGCGGGTAACGGCGTTGAAATCATGCTCGCTGAAGGGGACGAATATACTCCCACGCCGGCGATTTCTCACGCGATTCTGACTTACAATCACGGGCGCAAGGTCGGGCTCGCCGACGGCATTGTCATCACCCCTTCACACAATCCGCCACATGACGGCGGCTTCAAGTACAACCCGCCAAGCGGCGGCCCGGCGGACGAAATCGTCACCGATTGGATTCAGGCGAAAGCAAACGAGTTTCTCGAAGACATGCTGCAGGGCGTGAAAAGGATATCTTTCGAAAAAGCTCTTCGCGCCTCCACGACGCACCGACATGACTACCTCAACACATACATTGCTGATCTTGCGAGCGTGGTCGACATGGATGCCATTCGCGGCGCGAAACTCAGCATAGGTGTTGATCCTCTCGGAGGCGCCGGGGTCCACTATCGGGGGCCGATTGCCGAGCGATACGGGTTCAACCTCACGGTGGTCAACGAGGCCATCGATCCAACCTTTAGTTTCATGACGGTGGACTGGGACGGCCAGATCCGCATGGACCCATCCTCACCCTATGCGATGCAGCGATTGATAGGCATGAAAGACCGCTTTGACCTTTCCTTCGCGTGCGACACCGACCATGACCGGCACGGTATTGTTACCAAGAGCGAAGGATTGCTGCCGCCCAACCATTACCTTTCCGTCGCCATCTTCTACCTCTTTCAACATCGGCCAAAGTGGCGCAAGGAAGCGGCGGTTGGCAAGACGGTGGTGAGCAGCCAGATGATTGATCGCGTCACCGCGAAACTTAGCCGGAAGCTCTACGAAGTGCCGGTAGGCTTCAAGTGGTTCGTTGACGGCTTGCTAGATGGTTCGCTTGGCTTCGGTGGCGAAGAGAGCGCCGGGGCATCTTTTGCCCGTTTGGACGGCACCGTTTGGACGACAGATAAAGATGGGATTGTACCCGCTTTGCTGGCGGCGGAGATCACAGCCCGGATGGGCCGCGATCCCGGCGAAATCTACGGCGAACTCACGCGCGAGTTTGGTGAGCCTGTATACGACCGCGTTGAGGCGCCAGCCACTCCGGATCAAAAGGAACTCTTGGCGAAACTCTCACCCGAGCAGGTCAAGCTCACCGAGTTGGCAGGCGAAAAAATCCAGACTGTCCTCACTGTCGCGCCGGGCAACGGTGCTCCTATCGGCGGGTTGAAAGTAATAGCCGAAAACGGCTGGTTCGCGGCGCGTCCCTCAGGGACCGAGAATATCTACAGGATTTATGGAGAAAGCTTCCGGGGAGCAGATCATCTGCGCCGCATTTTGCAGGAAGCTCAGACGATTGTCAGCCATGCTCTCACGGTAGTGCCGGAGCAGAACAAAGGCCGCACCGCCGTCACTTGACCACCTGACGGCGAGCGAATCCGAACTTATGCATTTGGAAATTCAGTCCAGAACAAATTTGGGGAAGAAACGGTGAGCAAAAAAACGCGCGTCAGCCACCCCATATACAGCCTTCTTCCCACGGACATCGAGGGGTTCGATTCGCTGGCGGAGCTCGCCCTAGACATGCGCTGGTCGTGGAACCATGCCACGGACGGAGTATGGCGCGCGCTTGATCCCATCCTGTGGAACCTCACGCGAAATCCCTGGGTTGTCCTGCAGACGGTCTCGCGGGACCAACTCGAACATGTGCTGGCAGATCCGGCTTTCCGTAAGAACGTTGATGACCACCTGCGAGCCAAGCGTGAGGCGGCGGAAAGGCCCGCATGGTTTCAGCAAAACCATCCGCAAGCTTCTTTGACCTGCGTCGCATATTTCTGCATGGAATTTATGTTGAGCGAAGCGCTCCCGATCTATTCGGGAGGACTTGGCAATGTGGCCGGGGATCAACTCAAAGCTGCCAGCGATTTGGGCGTGCCGGTGGTCGGAGTGGGGCTGCTCTACCAACAAGGCTATTTTCGCCAAGTGATTGACAAGAATGGGGCGCAACAGGCTCTCTATCCGTACAACGACCCTGGGCAGTTGCCAATCACGCCGTTGCGCCAGCCGAATGGCGAATGGTTGCGGTTGGAGATCGCCTTACCTGGTTACTCGGTCTGGCTGCGCGCCTGGCAAGTCCAGGCCGGTCGAGTCAAGCTCTACCTTCTAGATAGCAATGATGCGGCAAACATTCCCATTCATCGAGGAATCACTAGCGAACTGTACGGGGGCGGGCCGGAGTTGCGCCTCAAGCAAGAACTGCTGCTCGGAATTGGCGGCTGGCGATTGCTCCGCGAGCTGGGCATCAAACCGGAAGTCTGTCACTTGAATGAAGGACATGCGGCCTTCGCTACGTTAGAGCGTGCCCGAAGTTTCATGGAAGAAACCGGGCAGCCCTTCGAAGTCGCTCTGGCTGTCACGCGGGCGGGGAACCTCTTTACCACGCACACGCCAGTGGCCGCCGGCTTTGATCTTTTCGATCCGGCTCTCATCGAACAATACCTGGGGGGGTATGCGGAGAAGAAACTCGGCATAACACTGCACGATTTGCTGGCCCTTGGCCGCCAGAATCCGAACGGCTCGTCGGAGACTTTCAACATGGCCTATCTGGCAATCCGGGGGAGCGGCGCGGTCAATGGCGTGAGTCGCTTGCATGGAAAAGTCAGCCGACACCTCTTTGAGTCTCTTTTCCCCCAGTGGCCCGAGGAAGAGATCCCAGTCGGACACGTTACGAACGGAGTCCATATGCCAACTTGGGACTCGGCGGCAGCCGACGATCTCTGGACGGAAGCCTGCGGAAAAGGCCGCTGGCTGGACCCGACGCAAAACCTGGAGCAGAACATTCGCCGCCTCCCCGACGCTACGCTCTGGCAATTCCGCACTACCGCCAGCAAGTCTCTTGTTGAATACGCTCGCGAGCGATTGTCCGGACAACTCGCTACCTCCGGCGCATCACGCGAGGCGATTGACGAGGCGAAACATTTATTTGATCCCAACGCGTTAACGCTGGGCTTCGCTCGCCGCTTCGCGACCTACAAGAGGCCGGACTTGCTGCTGCGCGACCGCGAGAGGTTGCTTCGTCTATTGAGCAATTCCCAGCGTCCGGTGCAACTCATCATCGCCGGAAAGGCGCATCCGGCGGACCAGGCGGGGCAGGCGTTGATCAAGGATTGGATTCAGTTCATCCGAGAGCCTGAGACACTCCCGTATGTGATTTTT
>CAWDAY010000002.1:0-430105 GCA_963800455.1 uncultured Acidobacteriota bacterium
TCGAAGGTACCATCTCGAACTTGCCATTTGGCAGGACCTTATGCGCAACCGTATCGGTCTTGGTCTTGCGCAGGGCGTCGGCTTGCGCTTTGCCTCGCGCTTCCGCCATGGCTTCCGCAAAGTTGGCGAACACAACCGTAAACCACAACCAAAGGGCGATTTGAATTCCAAACAGAAGGTTACCGGCGCCAGTGACCGCATCCTTGACAACATAAATCGTCGTTAATGCAGCACCGACTTCGACGACAAACATCACCGGGTTCTTGGCAACCTTCATCGGGTTGAGTTTTACGAACGACTCTTTTGTCGCACGCCGCACGATTTCCGGATCGAAAAGCGGGCGCGCTCGGACGCCTTTCGAGATAAGCCCGGAGGCTTCTTGATTTCCTTCTGTCTTGCTCTCCACCGGAGGAGGCGTGACCGTTGACATGTTCAGCTCCTAACTGACAATGACATCAAAAAAGTTTTCCATTCAGCATCTGGAAATGCTCGACGATCGGACCGAGCGATAGCGCCGGGAAATACGTAAGCGCGCCCACAATGATGACGGTCCCGATCAAAAGAATGACAAACAGCGACCCGTTCGTTGGCAACGTGCCGCTGGTTACGGGAACGAGTTTCTTTGCGGCCAGGCTTCCCGCGATTGCCAAGGCCGGGATAATGAAAAGGAACCTTCCAACTAGCATGTCAATGCCAAGCGTTAAGTTGTACCAAGGCGTATTGGCGTTGATGCCCGCAAAGGCGCTGCCGTTATTGCCCGCGCCGCTCGAATATGCGTATAGAATTTCGGAAAATCCATGCGCGGCCCCGTTATTCGTGTTCGCCGCAGCCGGTCCGGGTGAATTCCAGTAGCCGTTTTTCGCAAACGGCGCGATGGAGCTGATTGCGGTGAACCCGAGGATGACCAGGGAAGTCGCAAGGATCGCGATGATTGCCATCTTGACTTCCTTTTGTTCGATCTTTTTGCCCACATACTCGGGCGTCCGCCCGACCATCAGGCCTCCAATGAAGACGGCGACGACTGCATAGATCAACATGCTGTAAAGCCCCGCGCCGACGCCTCCAAAGATCACTTCGTCGGTCTGTATGTTGAACAGCGGAACCAGACCGCCGATGGGCGTGAAGCTGTCGTGCATGCCGATCACAGCCCCGCAACTCGCATCGGTAGTTACCGTCGCGAACAGGGCTGTCATGGGATTGCCGAACCGGACTTCCTTGCCTTCCATGTTTCCGCCCGGCTGACTTCCCGTATAGACATGCTCGATCCCCATTTTGGTCAACATGGGGTTTCCTGCTTGCTCAGCCCAATAGCAGATGAAGGTGCCGGCGAGAAACATTAGTGCCATTGCTGCAAAGATCGCCCAACCTTGGCGCGGATCGCGCACCATCTTGCCAAACATGTATGTCAGTCCAGCCCCAAGTGAAAAGATCAACAACATCTGCAGAAGGTTCGCTAGTGGAGTTGGATTCTCGTACGGGTGGGCAGAGTTCGCGTTGAAGTATCCACCGCCATTGGTTCCCAGCATTTTTATGGCTAACTGAGAGGCAAGGGGGCCTTGCTCAATCACCTGAGTCGGCCCCTCCAGAGTTGTTGCGGTGGCGGGCCCTTTGAAGTTTTGGATCGATCCTTGCCACACGAAAAACAGCGTGGCCAGAATGCAAATGGGCATCAAGATATAAAGCGTGCAGCGGGTGACATCCACCCAGAAATTCCCGATCGTTTTTGCAGTGTGCCGCGCAAATCCCCGAATTAGGGCAACGGCTACGGCAATTCCCACCGCAGCGGAAACAAAGTTCTGGACAGCGAGAGCGGCCATTTGCGTCAAGTAGCTCATCGTCGTGTCCGGCGAATAGGCCTGCCAATTGGTATTCGTCGTGAAACTGACGGCCGTATTGAACGCCAGGTCCGGCGTCATCGCGGTAGCATTTGAGGGCGCCTGAGGCGTCGAAAAATGCATCGGATTCAAAGGCAAATGTCCCTGCAACCGCTGCAACGCGTAGACGAAAAGGAAACTGAATATACTCAGCGAGATCATGGACGCCGAGTAGCGAACCCAGGATTGCTCCTCGCCCTCGCGGACGCCGCCGAGCTTATAGATCAAGCGTTCCAGCGGGCGGAAAACAGGATGGAGAGGGGTCTTCTCTCCTTCAAAAACACGATGCATAAAGACGCCAATGGGTTTCGTTATGGCGACAACAACGGCGAAAAAGATCACGATTTGCGCAATACCGAGTAAAGTCATCTCACCACCTCAAAATTTCTCCGGCCGAAGCAGGGCATACATCAGGTAAACGAACAAACATGCCGCGACAATTCCTGCAATCACATATTCCATCGAATCCCCCTACAGGCGATCGGACGCCTTGGTAAATCCCCACATCAGAACGAAAAAGACGACTACAACTCCAACATAGAAAAGATCCAACATGATTCACCTCGCATCGACTTCGAGCGACATCGCATGATGGCACAATCGGGAAATAATACACATGCAATACATTTCTTGCGCATCTTCTCCCTTTGTCACTTGTGCTGACTCACTAAAACCGGATTCCCGCTGTGAACACACATCGTAATGGACCCTGCACTAACAAAAGAGGCCGCGATGATGTTGACTTCCATGGTGAACGGCGGTGCGTTAAGCACGCGAAGTTGTGTTCTTGCGGAATCCAAGAGCTCCGGCACCAGAGTTTCGTCAACGTCGCCTGACAAAATGTCCTTCCCAAGAAGGTTGAGCGATAGTGGCGCCTTCAGGCTCCTTGCCAAGAGAACTGCCGTTCGAAGTACTGCCAGAACATCCTCCAAATCTCCCAGTAGAGTGATTCCCACTATCGCTGATGAAATTGGAAAATCTTCATTCACGTCGCGTGAAAGTATCCCTTCCATCGTTTGAGTCACTGGTCGAATTGGAGTTTTCGACTTCATTGAAGTCCCAATTTCGTTCCTGGCTGCAGGCCAATAAAAACAACGCGATGACCTTTGGATTGCAGGGCTCTTGCTACCCGACGCTCTGGCGTGGGCCACCAGTGTTTTCGCCCACCAATAACCACCAAGGAATTTGGACTCAGCACACGCAAGAGAGTCTCGACCTGATCTCGGCATTGATATAAGTGAACGCTCGGCTCGAAAGCATCCAGGTCCAAACGACAAACCAAATCAGATAGAAACTCTTCGATGAAATCAGCGGACACTGGCGGCCTATCAAGAGGCAATGCATACGGCACAGTAAGTGCAGCTCGTACTCGAATGCTGGCTCCGAGATCCCGTGCCAATGATCCAGCGGTCTTCAAGGCAGCCACCGTAGCTTGTGGATCAGTAAAGATCACGTTTACCTCAAGCCGCCGCTGCCCGAACCCTTCAGCCGTTTCAAAGTTTACTGATGGCCGTGCTGGCTGTGTGATTGCGCTGTTGAGTAGCTCTTTCATTGTGCCCATCCACTGCGGACTATGCAGTAGCGGGCATAAACAGCGCATAAACAACTTCTAACAAACGAATAAACCAGTTTGCTGGGTCACACGCGATGACGCG
Organism: uncultured Acidobacteriota bacterium; assembly: GCA_963800455.1. Lineage (GTDB taxonomy): Bacteria > Acidobacteriota > Terriglobia > Acidiferrales > UBA7541 > Palsa-360. The sequence goes on from CAWDAY010000002.1 coordinate 3,530, forward strand.
GATCACATTGGCGCGAGTGAATGATCGGCAGCGCGTTCGAGACCCGATCTGTCGGGGAAGGATTTTCAGTCTGGGAGGTGAAAGCGGTAGCCCGCCCAGGCATCCGTAACCAGGAACCTGGGCTTGGACGGATCGGGCTCGATCTTCTTGCGTAGCCGGTTGACGAAAACCCTCAAATATTCCAGTTCGTCGCCATAGTCAGGACCCCAGACGGCCTGAAGCAGCTCGCGATGAGCAATTGTCTTGTTGGGCCGTGTGAGGAAGTACGAAAGCAGATCGAACTCCTTCGCCGTGAGGCGGGCGGTTCGGCCACGGACGGTTACCTGCCGCGAGGGAAGATCGATTTCAACGCCTTCTAATGTGAGTTGTTGTAATCCTGCTTCATCGGGGACTTGGGGTAGTCGGCGCAAAGTCGCGCGAATCCTAGCAAGCAATTCAGGAATGCTAAAGGGCTTGGTTACGTAATCATCGGCTCCGGCGTCGAGCGCTTCGACCTTATCTTTTTCTGTGTTGTTGACAGTCAACATGATGATCGCAACGTCGGAACTCGAGCGGATAAGCCGGCATGTCTCGATTCCGCCGGTTCCAGGCATGTTCATGTCTAACAACACCAGGTCGTAGGTTTCCGAGCGCAGCCTATCTAAGGCTTCCTCGCCGTTCCGTGAGTCGCCTACCTCATAATGGCGAGCGGTAAGAGTGGCCTTCATCGTGCGACGAATTTGGGGATCGTCGTCCACTACAAGAATACGGCCTGCGCTCATTCGGCGACCTCCACGGGTGCGACCGGCAACGAAAACGAAAATTCCGAACCTTGATCCGGGCTGCTCTTGACCCAGATTTCCTCACCATGCGCGCGCATAATCTCACGAGCAATTGCAAGTCCCATACCCGTGCCTTTGAGATGTTGCCCATTCCTACCACGATAGAACTTATCGAAAATCCGGGTTTGTTCATCTTCGCTAATGCCTGGCCCTTGATCAGCCACGTAAATAGTCACGGCTTTCCCGTCAGCTTTTGCGCCAATCAAAATGGGACTGCCAGGACGGGAATACTTCACAGCATTATCGATCAGATGCGCGAGCATCAGTACGATTAGTTCGGCATCCACGAACACCAAAGGCAGGTTATCCTCCACCTGCACTTTGAGGTCTCTGCCGTCCGTGAGAGACTTCGTCTGCCGAAGGGCGGCCGAAAGCAAGGAGCTCGGAAAATGAACCCCCCGATTTAATTGAAACTTGCCACCCTCGATTCGGGCGAGTTGAATCGCTTCGGTAACTAGCCTATCCAGACGATCCGCACCTTCATCCGCAATCGCGACCAATCCACGCTGCTCCTGCGAAAGCGATTCTTCAGGATTCGAGAGTAAGTCAGTCGTAACAGCTTTAATCGACGTAAGCGGCGTCTTAAATTCATGCGCAAGTGCATCAAGAAGGGTGGACTTCAGCTCCTCGCTCTGTCGGGCAACCTGTGCGCGGTTGACCTCCTCCTGGGCACGCGCTTTTTCCAGCCCCACGGCCACGAGGTTCAGGAGAGACTGCAATGCGGCATCGGACAGAAAGGTATGTGTAAGGGCCAAACTGCCAATGGGTTCTCCGCCAAGACGGATCGGCGTAATAAGAATTTCGTCACCTTCTTTTAACACGGTGGATTGGATTGCAGACTCACGAAGCTTAGAATTAATCGCATTAATGTTGGGGAACGCGTCTCGATCAGCCAGATAGACTTCACTTGTCTTGCGGTCATAGAGCGCCACTGCAGGACACTCAAAGGCTTTGGCGATTTGGTTTGCGATCTGCATCGCCGTGGGCTGCGTGGTGTCAGTGAGCAGTATCGCGCGGCTGAGCGCATACAATCTCTCCATCTCGTGTTGCCGATCCAGCGCCTCTCTTCTTTGTCGTTTCAATCGATCTGAAAGTTGACTGGCCGTAAGAGCCGTAGTCAGAAAAGCAAACAGGGCGACCCAGTTTTGCGGGTCGGCGATGGTGAAAGTCCCAACAGGGGGCAAGAAAAAGAAATTGAAGCACAGCATTGCGGTAATCGAGGACACGGTAGCTTCTATGAGTCCGCCCACTGTTGCAATTACAAGGATAGCGACGAGATAGAAAAAGCCTACGGTCGTGGCATTCACCGGGATCAAACGAAAAAACACAAATGTGATTGCGGCAATCAGGCTCAACGCGAGCACATGGCGCAAGATTAAGTATCCGGCCCGGCGCAAGGAGCCGGCGGAGACGGAGCGGATTGTCGATCCTGTTGAAGCGACCATGGACCCTATAAAATCAGATTGCCGCTTTCTGGCCTTTGATGTTTCTACGGCGGGAGTCCTTGCCCAGCGGATTATTCGGTATCCACGCCTAAAACGCTAGACCGGTTTTCACTTGTGTCTTGCCGTAATCAACATTAAAAAGAAAATGATAACAGGAATCATCGCGTACATGACGTACGTCAACATCGCTTTCGGTCCTGAGGAACGCCGCGATTTCCAGTTTTGTAATTCACTGCGCTCGGCTACGCCGACGGACTCCTGATTCTTGAGATCCTCGGCAAACTCACGAGCGCTTGCGTAGCGATTCGCGGGATCGCGCTCCAGGGCGCGATAGATAATTTCTTGCAGCTGAGGCGAAATCGCGGGATCGCGCTCGCGTGGTGGAACGGGATCGTTGATGAGCCGATCGTTTATGACAGCCAGCACGTTGGGCCCGTGAAAGGGCACCTCCCCTGTCAACATCTCGTAGAGCATTACGCCAAGCGCATAAATATCGCTCCGCGCATCGCCGCGTCTCGATTTCACCTGCTCGGGCGAGATGTAGTCGGGCGTTCCCATTTCACGAGTGAGCTTCCCAAAAGTTAGCCGCCGCATGCCCGCGCTGCCAGCGATGCCGAAATCGAACAGCTTTGTGCGGTCCTCAGAGTCGATCATGATGTTTTCGGGTTTCAAATCGCGGTGGACTACACCGTTGCGATGAATGTATTCCAGCGCCTCACATATGCCAACCGTGATGCGCACGGCCCGCTCGGTGGAAAGCTTTGTGTTTTCGGCAAGTATATGGCGTAGCGGGCGGCCCTCCGCCCACTCCATGACCATGTAGACGCGGCTCCGTACTTCATCATCGAGTCCCTTGATTACCCTGGGGTGATCGAGCTTCCTCCCAATTTCCTCTTCCCGCTTGAAGCGATCATAGAAGAGTGGATCACTTTCCACTTCAAAGGTCGGCACTTTGATCGCCACCGCCCGGCCGTTTCGCAGGTCCGTGGCCCGATAGACAGACGACATGGCAGTTTGCGAGGCGAGATTTTCAATGCGCCTTCGGTACGAATTCTTGGGAGGCGTGCTTTTCGTTGTTTGTTTATTCGCGGCTCCTTTGTTCTTCTTTTATTACCGTGAGCTCTTGAGGACCCAGCATCGCGATGTACTGGGCTACTGGGCCCTGGCGGAGGTTCAGCAGCGGCAGTTCGATCGGAAATGGATCGATCCCGATTCCAAAGAGACAGACATGCTTAGTGTTGCGGATTTCTCCGAAGCCACAGACCTTAGCTCCATTTTGGAGAGAGCCCAACGGATGACGCTGGTGCCATTCCAGGCCAATGAAATCCTGCCGTTAGTCGCGGCGGCATTGCTGCCCTTTCTGTTGGCATTAGCATTGGAGATTCCGGTGATGGATATCCTTAAGGTGCTTCTGAATATGATTGCCTAGTCGGTCAGGACGTTTGCTTGTTGGGGCATCGCTCTTGGAGCGTCGCCTAATTAAAACCGACGCTGGGACTCCGATGCTGCGTCTCTTGTAGATGGCCATAAGGCTTGGCACCGAAAACGTTACGGCAATTCCTGAGTAGAGAAATCTGAATGGAAACTACGAATGCACACTGACTTGTTTGAACGGGATATTCGATCTGCACCCAGATCGCTGCGTCACATCATTCGGCTGACCTCAATAGTCTTGTGCATCATGGCCTTCACGGTGATCCCCGCGCACGCTCAGCGAAGAGACGTTGTCATCATGAAGAACGGCGATCAAATCACTGGCAAAATTAAGAAGCTATACCGGGGAGAGCTCTACATCGAAACCATCTATGCGGTGGACCCAATCCCTGTGGATTGGTCGCAAGTGGATCGACTGGAAAGCACGGAGAATTACCAGGTGGAACTCGACGGCGGGAAACGCCTCGTTGGCACGATTGAGAAGACCACCACAGGAGATGAAAACGAGGGAGACTTTGTCCTAGAAAATGCAGGCTCCGAAACCCGCCTCATGGCTTCACACGTTGTAGGCATTCAGTCGCAGAAAGAAACTTTCTTGCGGCAACTAAAGGGGTCTGTCGACTTGGGGTTCGGATACGCCAGCGGCAGCCAGCAGACACAGGCAAATCTCGGTGCCACTGTCACGTATCCTTCGACAAGGTTCCAGTTAGGTACGAGCTTCAATTCGGCATTTACAAATACGGGCGAAACGGGAAAGACCAACCGGGTCGAGGGGACTACGACCAGTCAAATCTATTTGTCGCGTCGGGCATTTGTCGGCAGCATCGTTAGTTTTTTGACGAGCAGCCAGCAGAGCCTGGATCTGCGCTCAACGCTAGGGGGCGGATATGGTCGTTATTTGATTCGTTCGAACCACACCAATCTTACCTGGCTTGCGGGAGTTGTGTACACGAATGAGTCATACAAGCAAAGTTCCGGGCTCACACCCAAGGCGAACAACGCTGAAGGACTGTTAGCATTTGGATATGACTGGTTTCGGTTCGATAAGGCCGAACTGCAGACGGATCTTCAAATCTATCCCAGTTTCTCGGATGCAGGGCGCGTCCGGTCGAATTTGACTACCAGCTTTTCGTTCAAATTTACGCATGACCTGTACTTGAAGTTCAGCCTTTGGGACACATTCGACAGCCATCCTCCGATAAATTTCCTCAAGAATGAACTTGGGATCAGCAACTCGTTCGGATGGAACTTCTGACGCGCCGCGCCTTCCGTTCTGTAAATGCTCTCCTCTGCGGACGTCCTCAGCAAGTAATGACTTCAAAGCGATCTGCAAAAGTCCTGCCTGGAGCGCTTCGGGGTAGCGCCCGGGAGGGAGCGACAATCCCGAGTTTTTCCTACAGCCGTATCCTCAAGCCACCTTCCGATAATTTCTATAAAACGGGAAGTCAAGCCAAATGCCTCCCCCACGACGGCGAGATTCTTTTGTTCCTGTATAGGCCCGGGCCGGATTTTCCTCTACACCCCCAAAATCACTAAAAGGAAAAGGCCAGGAAGCCGATAAATTATTCGAGGTTCTCCGCTTGGAAGGGCTTTTTTGAACTATGCTGAAAGTGGACCACTTAGAAGGGACCGCGGATGACCTTACGTGACATTCGAACGCTGGCCGGCCTCAGCCTTCTCCTGCTGTTGCCGGCAAGATGCAGCGCCGGCGCACCAACTCAAGCCGCTGCGGGAAGGGAATCCGCTTCCTCGAATTCGGCGCCCGCACCGGAGCGGCTATCCGCAGGCGGCGAGGAATTGCTTCGCAATTTCGTGAATTCGGCGGAACTTCCCGATCTTCGTTGGCCGAAGTTTGAGAATTACCGGAAAGAGGTCAAGGAGTTCTACGAGGCCGCCGGCGGAAGTCTCCCGTGGATCGATCGCGGCAAACCGACTGCTCAAGCCCGTGCAATCATCCAGTCTCTAAAGGCCGCCGCGGACAAAGGCCTCCGGGCAGAGGATTACGATGGCCCGCAATGGGATGGGCGTCTCGCGAAATTCGACCAAGCTTCCGCCGTTCCTGAATCGGACCTCATAAAATTCGATCTCGCGCTCACGGTTTCCACGATGAGGTATATCTCCGACCTGCACATCGGGCGAGTTAATCCTCGGCTGTTTCACTTCGGGCTGGACATCAATAACAGCAATCTTGATTTATCGGAGATCTTACGGCAAGACCTCCTCGGCGCGACAAACGTTGCCGCGGTTTTCGATGCTGTTGAACCTCCGTTTCCAATTTACCGCCGCACCGAGAATGCTTTGAAACAATACATGGAGCTCGCCGGTCGCGATGTCGGCGTGCTTCTCCCAGTTCCCTCGCGCGCGGTTAAGGCGGGCGACTCGTATGCCGGCACGCCCCGGCTCGCGAAGTTGCTGGCACTTCTGGGGGATCTGCCGGAAGGGCAGGCGCAGTGGGAAGGGAATTACCAGGGCGCGCTCGTCACCGCGGTGAAGCATTTTCAACAGCGCCACGGACTGGAACCCAACGGCGTGCTCGATGCGCGCACGCTAAAACAATTGAACACTCCGCTGAGCCGTCGCGTCACGCAGCTCCAGCTGGCGATGGAGCGGATGCGCTGGCTGCCGCACCAGTTCCAGCGGCCGCCGATCGTAGTCAACATTCCCGAATTTCGTCTGTACGCGTTGAATGACGATTACCGTTCCGCGCTGACGATGAAAGTAGTGGTGGGAAAGGCCTACGGGCACCAAACACCCGTATTTGCGAATGAGATCAAGTCCGTGATCTTCCGTCCCTATTGGAATGTTCCGTCAAGCATCGTGACGGCGGAGTTGCTTCGTGATCTGGAAAAGAATCCGTCGTACTTTTCTAAGAATTTCTACGAACTAGTCGACAAGGACGGGAACGTGGTCAGTGAAGGGCCGGTGAGCGAGGCAATGGAGGAACAGCTTCGCGCAGGGACGCTGCGCGTCCGCCAGACGCCCGGTCCTAAGAATGCCCTCGGCCTGGTGAAGTTTGAATTCCCCAATGAATACGATGTCTACATGCATGACACGCCTTCGACGCAGCTGTTCTCCAGATCGCGGCGCGATTTCAGCCATGGTTGTATCCGCGTCGAAGACCCGGTTGCGCTTGCGAAATGGGTCCTTCAGGGAATTCCAGAGTGGACCGAAGACAAGATCCGCGCCGCCATGAACGGCGAAGAGACCATGCAAGTCAAACTGACCAAGCCCATCCCGGTCTTGATTTTCTACAGCACCGCGGTTGTGATGGAAGACGAGATCCGATTTATGGACGACATTTACGGCCTGGATGCGGAGTTGGAGCGAGCCTTAGCGGGCGCCAAGCCGTAAGCCGCCCGCGCAAACGTTCCCGGGAAGGAACGAGAAGTTACCAGCGGCGTACCCGGCCGACATCCACGTGAACGAAGTGCGACTCCGGGTAGTAGCCGACCCCTCCGCGATGAAGGGTGAGGGCAACGTTTCGCAATTGGGAAGTCGAAACACCCGGCATGCGAATGTCGATCGCTTCTCCTTGCATGTGCAGACTGTGAGACGCGACGCCCTGCGTGGTGCGGCGGAGAAACTCGTTACTCCAGGGCGTGCGGTAGCCGCAGACAATATCGATTTCGGAGTCGGGCCGGCCGACGGCGGCGGTCAAATCGTGCAACAAATCGAACACGCGCCGGTCCAGCTCAATCACATCGCCGGTGCGGTGGTCCCGCAGGAAATGGTCGAGACGGTCGATGGCGGAGGGAATGTAAGTTTCGCCGATCCGGTAGACGACATCGATGGATTCGTTGGTATGCAGGTGGTGGAGGTGCAACCGGTAAATCGGTTCCGGCTGAATCGGGGCTTCGCCGGCTCGCGAATTTGCGCAGATTCCCAGGAGTAGAATCACCGAGCCCATCGCTTGCAAAGCATGTTTTCGCGAGATCAAGATCGGCCATCCTTGCGTGCTCGGCAAATTCCAGCACAAACAACGCCAACAATTTTCTCACAGGTGGCACAACGCCGACGCGATTTATTTTCACCGTTTGTGACGGGAATCACTCGCGCATAGGACGAAAGTTGGCGCCATAATTCAATTGAGGGTATCTTTATGTGGAATGGTTCCCCTGGATACGAGGCACCCATGGTGAAGCCGAACACGAATCCCGAAGCGCCCGCGGAGAAAGTTCCCGCCGCTCTACTGGAGACGCTTCCCCTGTGGCAACTGGACATCGCCGAGGTGACCGGCCACAACCTCGAAGCTCGCGGCCGCGACGAAGTGAACCGACTGCTCGCGTCGGGCTGGCGCCTGCTCCTCATTTACACATTGAAGTATCAGGAAGTCGGCGTGTGGCGCGAACGCCCGATGGCCATTCTCGGCAGACCAAGAAACAGTCAGAATCAATTCCAACTCGAGTAGGCGGCTCCAGCCGCCGCGAGCCGCCTTCTTAGCGGCGTCCTCAACGCCGTCCGCGCCGAACGCCTCCCGGAATTCCCCGCGATCTCCTCTCTCGATCTAGAAATCCGTCGAGCCTTCAAATCGCCTCAATTTCAATCCTTCCTCCGGCCAGTCTTTATGCTTGTGTTCGATCGCGAGAGCGAGCAGGAGTCCTTTGGGCGACGTCCAGATCAAATACTCAGGATGAAATGGGACCTTGAGAGAAAATTTGTGAGCGCGCCACTTTCGCCCCGCCGCTTCCAGTTCCTCCTCGCCCAGGTATTGGACTGGCCCTTCGAGAATCGTCGCATGCACGGGATTGTTCATCCCCGGTTGCTCGATCCTTACCAAATCGATTTGCGTGGCTCGCGAGGGATCCCGCTCGACTTGCCGAATCAAGCCGCCGATCGAAAACGGAGAAATCGGCCACAGAAGCCCGTAGGGTTTGTCGAGCGGAGTTCGCATCTTGATCTCTCGCTTCGGATCCGAACCGCCCGAAGAACAGGCAAGCTTCTTCGGCAGGAACTCGCAGGTCAACGGACCTGAGTCCGGCAGCCATTTCAACTTCGCGTACTCGGTCGCGCGAAGCACGACCAAGTCGCGGGTAAGGTCCACGACGAAGCGGTTGGAATGGGATTGATCCTTGGGGGATTCGAAGCGGCGTATTCCTCTTACTTGGTATTGTCCCTTTTCGCCGCGCCAGAGCGTCCAGGACTCGCGGAAGTTGTACACCGCTTCCGCAAACGGACCCACGGCGCCCTCGTTGTAGTGCTCGACGATCTCATACTCGCCTTCCGCAACCTTAGTCCGCCCGTCTGCCTGCGCCGGCAGGGGCTGCCCAGTGGCAGGCCGCCCGTGGAGGATTCCGACGAGGAAAAGCAGAACGGCACAAGAGATTACGGCTCGAAGTCTCGTCGCCGAGATGGCCGAGAACGCGTGCTGGCTGGGGAAAGACACGGTGTCCCTCGGAAAATGATTTGGCTTTGGATATCGTACACCCGACGGCGCGCCGGTTCCGGATCACGTCCGTCAATTCCACGGCATCCTCCAAAGAGCGTGGCCGGAATGACTTCGGACCGAAGCCACAGGGTGCCGTGCCGGAACGTGAGCGATGCGTGTTTCAATGCGAGCCGCCGCTTCGGAAGCCGCCTGCTCGATGAACCACAATATCAAAACGGCGATCATCACAACGCCGAAGAAAAAACTGAATAGTATCAGCGCAGCGACCAACTCGCGAACCCGGTAATATGCTGCGGAAGACAAAGCTAAAGTGCCGAGGGCCGCGGCCGTAATCGCAGGTCTGCTGGACCAGATGTGACTCGCCGCCGATGACTTTGCGGCCGGGCCTTTCGGAGAGAAGCCGCCAGGATCTCGAGGCTCCGAGCTTGCGGGATCTTCGATGATTTCTTTGAAAGGCATTTTAGCCTCCACTTGCCGTGTCCAACTATGCCGGCTTGCGAATCACCTCGACGGAACAATGCGCGTGGCGAACCACGTCCTGAGAAACGCTGCCCATCAAGAAACGTTGGAAACCCGACCACCCGTGCGACCCGAGGACGATCATGTCCGCGTGCCACTGGTTAGACGATGTCGAGAATTTGCGATTTCGGGTCGCCTTCCACTAATTCCGTAGTGACATTGAATTTTGCGGCGCGCAGTTTGTCCGCGGCTTTGGACACCATGTCCTTTGCCTGTTCCCGCAGAGCCTTCCACACCGATTCGAACTCCGGGTCATACCCGCCCATTTCTCGCCCCATCAGAAGGGAAGGCGGCTCGACCACGTGCAGGACTTTCACCTCCGTACCCGCAGGCCACGGCCTTGCGATCACGCTTTGTACTGCCGCTTCCGAGAAATCAGACCCATCGATTGCAATCAGGATTTTCATTGGTCGGTCATCGCTCCAGAAGGGTATTGTGCCTGGTCTCGCTCGACCAATTCTATATCTAGACCCGGTTGAGAAAAACGTATGTGACTCGCATCACAGTCAGGGGAGACAAACCGCACATATTCTAGAACTGACGAGCGCGCAGAATGGAAATGTCTGGATGTGTGGATGCCGGACTGCGGGGAAACGCGATGCGACCTAGATCTACCAAACATCTGGAAATGAACCGCATCGGTGAGGTGGCGCCATGGGATCGACATACGTTTTAAATTTTTCCGAAATTCGCATGGGGGATGTTGCGCTCGTGGGTGGTAAGAACGCCTCCCTCGGGGAATTGTTCAGCGCGCTGAAGCCGAAGGGCGTTGGCGTCTCCGATGGCTTTGCGCTGACGACGGACGCGTACTGGCGGCTCCTCGACGAACAAGGGTTTGCGTGCCAGGCTGGAGAAGACTTTCTCGGATCTCGATCCAGAGAACCTCGAGCAACTTGCTGTGAAGGGCCATGAGGCCCGCACTCAGATTCTGCAAACTCCCTTGCCCGAAGTGCTCCAATCGGCAATCCGCGACGCGTACGCCGCGCTCCTCCAGAGCGATCGGTCGCGATGTGGAAATGGCTGTCCGATCTTCCGCCAGCGCCGAAGACTTGCCCGAAGCGTCGTTTGCCGGCGCCGCCGAAACATTTCTGAATGTGCGCGGGGAGGACGCCCTTCTGCGCGCCGTGCACCAGTGTTTCGCTTCGCTCTTCACGGATCGGGCCATCAGTTACCGGGCGCGCCAGGGCTACGCGCAGCTGAAAGTTGCCCTTTCGGTCGGCGTCATGCCGATGGTCCGGTCGGATTTGGCTTCTTCCGGAGTGATTTTCACGCTGGACACCGAGTCCGGCTTTCGCGATGTAGTCACGATTACCGGTTCCTATGGGTTGGGCGAACTAGTTGTGCAGGGCGTCGTCACGCCGGACGAATGGATCGTGTTCAAGCCCACGCTGCGCAGCGGTTTTGATTCCATCGTCAGCCGCCAATTGGGCTCCAAGGAAGTTCAGCATGGTTTACGCCGCGGGCACGCGTTCCACGCGCAGCGAAGCCACCACGGCGCAAGACCGCGCGCGCTACTGCCTGACCGATGCCGAAGTGCTGCAACTCGCGCGCTGGGCTTGCCTCATCGAAGACCACTACTCGGAGATTGCCGGGCACCCGCAGCCCATGGACATCGAATGGGCCAAGGACGGCGTGACCGGAGAATTGTTCATCGTGCAGGCTCGCCCGGAAACCGTGCACTCCGCGAAGAAAGCTGCAGGCGACGGCCCAGGTATATCGTCTGAAGGCGAAACCCGGGACGCCACTCGTCATGGGACAGGCGGTGGGTGAAAAAATCGGCGCGGGGCGCGCCCACGTCGTGACCGATGTGAGCAAATTGCAGGAGGTCCAGCCGGGGGAAGTGCTCATCGCGCAAAATACCGATCCGGACTGGGAACCGGTGATGCGCCGCGTTTCCGCGATCGTCACGGATCAAGGCGGAAGGACGGCGCACGCCGCCATCGTTTCACGCGAGTTTGGAATTCCCTGCATCGTGGGAACCGGCAACGCGACGCGCGTTCTGGCCACCGGCAGGGAAGTGACCGTCTGCTGCTCGGAAGGCAGCGAAGGCCATGTGTATGACGGAAGCGTGCCCTTTGAGGTCGAGCAGGTTGAAGCCGGCAAAATTCCGGAGACTCGCACCAAAGTGATGCTGATTCTGGGCGATCCGGGCCAGGCCTTTTCATCTGGCCGCGATTCCCAACGCCGGCGTGGGCCTGGCGCGCATCGAGTTCATCGTCACCAATCACATCGGCATTCATCCCATGGCGCTGGCGAAGTTCCCGGGCTTGAAAGACCTGAAAGCGGTGAACGAAATTCGGTCGCGGCTCGGCGAGGAGAAGAGCCGCGCGAATTCTTCATCCGCCGGCTCAGCGAAGGGGTGGCGCGGCATTGCCGCGGCTTTCTATCCGAAGCCGGTCATCGTTCGCATGAGCGATTTCAAGACCAACGAATACGCACGTCTGCTCGGCGGCGAGGAATTTGAACCCAAGGAAGAAAATCCGATGATCGGTTTTCGCGGCGCATCGCGGTATTACGATCCGCTGCTACTCGCCGGGATTCGCGCTGGAATGCGCGGCGCTCGCGCGCGTGCGAAACAAAATGGGACTGACGAATGTGAAAGTGATGATCCCGTTCTGCCGCACGGTGGAGGAAGGCAAAAAGGTGATCGCGCAAATGGCGCAAAACGGTTTGCGCCAGGGCGAAAACGGACTGGAAGTTTACGCCATGTGCGAAATTCCGGCCAACGTCATCCTGGCCGACGAATTTCTGAAAATCTTTGACGGATATTCCATCGGCTCGAACGACCTGACGCAGCTCACGCTGGGCCTGGATCGCGATTCCGGCACGGTAGCTCACCTGTTCGACGAAAACAACGCGGCGGTGCGCCGGATGATCGCCAGCGCGATCCGCACGGCGCGCGAAATGAAAAAGCCCATCGGAATTTGCGGGCAGGCGCCGTCGGATTTTCCGGAGTTTGCGGAGTGGCTGGTCACGCAGGGGATCGACTCGATCTCGCTCAATCCCGATACGGCGATCAAGACAGCGCTCCGCGTTGCTGCCGCGGAACAGCGCGGTCGCTCACGTCGCGGCCGATTGATCTGGGAGTCGTCAGGAAGGTGGGCGAGGGCCTACTGGCATCGCCGCGTCGGCGAAATCACGCCAGGAAAAGGTTATGTGCCGGAGTAAATTCCGGGATTGTTGTGCATCAGGATTCGGATCGCCACGCCCCACTTGTCCTTGATCCAGTTCGTCGACGCGGACCACATCGCCAATTTGCTCGCGGTGCCTCGGGTCATCCGGTCCAAAATTGAGCGATCACGACCACGTTCATTCCGACGAAATAGTGCGGGGTGGGCGTCACGAAATACACGCCGTTGCGCGACACGTTTGCCGTCGTGCAGATTTCCTCGGGGAATGAAGTATCGCAGGGCCGAACGAGCATGGGTTCGGACAGTGATTCCCGGGGGCTCAAGCGGCATTCCTTCACTGCGGTAAGCATCGGAGTACTCCTATTCCCTTAGACTGAGCGGGAAGTCTAAGAATCCTCTAATCCCCTAACGCATACAAAGTAGTCCAATCGCTCGACCGGAGTCCAGAGGGATGTCGCGCGTGTGCTGTCTCGGGCAATACCCGCTTCCCAAGCGACCAAACGGGAAAGGGAGGTCGGGCGGGGAAGCGGTCCAGTCCGGGTGACGGCGCGTAGAATTGTGACCCCGAAAAAAGAGACGAGGCGCCGCTAGTTCGGCGCCTCTCCCTGATGAGCCTGTCGGAGGAAGGCTCATCGTTTGCAGTATTGCCGTCCATCCAGGGAATCGTTCCAAAATTTTTGCGGGGAATTACTGAACAAAAAGCGAACGAAGCAATCTGGCACACAACCGCTGGCAAATCCATCAATAACCGAACTGGTTTACCGCGGCGCTACGCTGCGGCGCCCCGGCTGTGCCTCATCATCTTGGCGCTCGCATGCAACGCGCCTTGCGGGATGTCGAGAGGAACAACTTTCCCGCTGTCCACATGAATGGCGTAGAACTTATTTGGGGAGCGCCGGGCGAGATCGAACATGTGAAGGCGTAAGCCTTCGCGCCCGATTACGCATGCCCGCCAAAGTGATGAGCCATCGGGGAATCGTTCGAAGAGGTCGTACTTGTGATTCATAGGAGTCCCTTTCCGGCGACCCTTTAACCTTGACAAACATACTAGTCCCTTGCGGGCCGTCTGTCCAATTCAACTGTTTGATCGTGCGAATCACGCAACGCCACCCCGGGCTGATGCCGCGCGGCTGTCGGAATCACCGTCATGGCTTACAATAGGGGACCCGTGCCGCCTTCCGTCGATCTCAGCCGCCTGCGAGTCGTCCTGGTCGCTCCGCGCAATCCGCTCAACATCGGTGCGGCTGCCCGCGCCATGAGCAATTTCGGGTTTTCGTCGCTCCGCGTGGTCAATCCCTATTCGCCGTCGTTCCGCGAAGCGCGCTCCGCGGTCGGCGCGTCCGAGATCCTCGAAAGCGCCGAGCGATACAAATCCCTGGCCGAGGCCGTGGAGGATTGCACGCTGGTCGTCGGAACCACGGCGGTTCGCAATCGCGACTTGCAGCATCCGGTTCGGCGCCCGGAATACGGGGCCCGCCTGATCCGCCAGCGGCTGCGAGCCGGCAATGTGGCATTGCTTTTCGGCTCGGAAAAATTCGGGCTTTCCAATTGACGCTCTCAGCCATTGCCACTGGCTCATCCGCATCCCGACGTGCGACGAAAATATTTCCATGAATCTCGGCCAGGCCGTCGCCGTTTGCCTGTACGAGCTGATTCGAGATTCCAAGCACGAGCGAGCCGCGGCGCAACTGGCTCGCCAGCGTCCGCTGCCGAACTCGAGCGCATCACGACGCTGCTTCTCGAAGCCCTGCAGACCAGCGGATTCCTGGACCGCCGCCGCGTCTCCGACTCCGATGAAAGAATTCGCCGCCTTGTCCGCCGCCTGCGATTGCCCGAGCGCGACGCCGTGATTTGGCTGGGAATGCTGCGGCAAATGCTCTGGAAGATGAAACAAGGAGAAACAGACGGAACCGTAGAGCCGCAAATCTGAAATTTCAAATTTGAGATATCAAATCTGAAATTTCAAATTTCAACTTTCAAATCTCAACTTTCAAATCTCAAATCTCAAGCACTTCTCCCGCTCCGTCATCGCCGCGCCGAAAAAAACGACTGCAGCAATTGCACGGACTCCCCCGCCAGCACGCCGGAAACAACCTCCACTCGATGATTGAGCCGGGCGCATCCAGCACCTGCAGGCACGTGCGAATGGCGCCGCCCTTGGGTTCGTCCGCGCCATAAATCAGCCGCGCGATGCGCGCCTGCACCAGCGCCCCCGCGCACATGGCGCACGGCTCGACGGTTACATAGAGCGACGCTCCCAGAAGGCGATAGTTGCCGATTTTCCGCGCGGCCTCGCGCAGGGCCACGATTTCCGCGTGAGCCGTCGGGTCGCAATCGGTAATGGTGCGATTGCCTGCGGCCGAGACGATGCGTCCGTCCAGCACAACGACGCGCCCGATCGGCACTTCTCCGCGCAGCGCGGCGGCTTGTGCCTGCGCGAGGCCAGATGCATGTACTCGAAATCGTTCACGGCTGCGGCGCGAAGGAGGGACAGGGATCAGGTACTCCACCAGCATCACGTCGTGCAGTCCATCATTCAGAAGCACGTGCGCCGAGTGGCGGCCCACTTCTCGCCAGCCCGTCGCGCGGCACAGATTCAGCCCATCCTGATTTTGCGCTAGAATCCTGCCAACCAGTTTCCGGTAGCCGAGTTTGCCTGCGGCTTCCTGAAGAGCGCGCATCAACTGCCGGCCCACGCCGTAGCTGCGAAATGCCCGCCGCACGTAAATATACACTTCGCCGATATCGTCGAGCGCGATGCGATTGTCGTACGGCAGCGAGCGTCGCCCAGCCCGCGACCCAGTCTCGCAATTCCGCGACCAGGATGGGATGCTTCGGATCCAGCTCCGCCGCGGCCATACGCAAGCGTTGGTCGTCCACGCTGCGCGGCTCGGAATCGAATGTTTCCAGATGATCCTGCACGGCCTCATTGAAAATTTCGCACAGCGCGGGAGCGTCGTCTTCATGCGCGTGGCGGATATGAAGTTGTGGCCTCGCGCTGGCGGTGCTCATCGGCGGGAATTTTATCACTAGAAAAGCGTTGCGGGCAGGTCAACCTCGTGGTCTGACGCGGCGAAGCAGGACACGGCGCATCCGAACCGGCGGATGGCCTGTCCGCGAACAATGGACGGCCCTACAGGTTCGGCAGTTCTTTGCCGTCCGCCTTCACGATTTTTTCCAGGCGCATGAAGAACGTTCCGTTCTTGGTTCGGTGCCCGTAGAGCGTGATCACGTCGCCGACTTTGATCGTGTTCCTGTCCCAGCCGCCGTATCGGGAGAGCATCGCCGGGCTGCGGGCTTCGCCCGTCCATTTTTCGATTTCGCCCTTGTCATTTTTCACGTCGAGCGTGATCTGCACGTGGGGATTGACGAACTCGAACTGCGTCACCGTTCCCTTGACGTGAACGGTTTTCTCGGTATCGTAGTTGGCCTCGCCGTGATGCGCCAGCACGGGCAGAAAGTAAAAACGACAACACTGAATATCGTGGCCAGAAAGAGCGCGAGCTTCTTCATCCTGATCCTCCTGAATGCGCCGGTGGGATTCACAGCTCCGATTGTCAAAATTGCCGTCCTGCGCCGGAAATGCGGGTTATTAAAAATATCCGCTGCGGTCCCGAATATGTCAATGCTAAATTTCCGCCGCGCCTGCGCCACTATTTCTCCGGCGACGCTTCCTTCTTTTCGAGCCCCATGAACGTCTCTCCGTCCTCGCAAAACTGTTCGGTCAGCTTCCACGGCCTCAGCTTGAATTCCAGCCGCGCCGTCCAGGGTTTCGTGTAGGCCTTCGGATCGTCGATCGTGATGTCGTCGACGAGATGATCGTGCGCCGTGCGGCGGAAGCGCTCGATCACGTGCAATTGGTCGCTGTGCGGGTGCCCGACGCGGTCCAGCCAAGTCCTATCATTGAAGTTTACGGTGTCCACGACCAGCGTGTCGCCCTCCCAGTGCCCGATCGAGCTTCCCATCCACAGGGGAACCAGGATCGGGATCACGCGGCTTCCCATCGGTGTAAATCTCGCGCCGCAGGGAATCGACTTCGAAGAGCATCACGACTTCGCCTTGCGTCTGAATAAATTGAAAAGGGAAGGGTGCATGTAAACGCGCGGCACTCCCGGCGGAAAACAGCCGCGCAGAACCGGGTCGTTCGTTTCCTCCAGCGGATACATGTGCGATCCAAACGAAGACTTCGCCGCTTTGAATTGCTCCAGGCCCCACGGCGTCATCGGCGGCTCTTCCTGGTTGAGTTCGTAAATCCAGTATTGCATGGCGGTGGCCGGAGGAGCGTCGCGCATCCAGACCCCTGACAAGTCGCCGCCTGCCGCGCCGGAGGCTGCGGCCTTTGCCGGAGCTTCCTTCTTCTTGGTTTGCGCAGGGGCGCTTGCCGAACAAACCAATAGAATCAGGACTCCCCAAACAATTCCCAACAGACGATTTCGCATTTCGAAATCCTCCCCTGCTTCGGCCGTGCACAATTACGGTTAGCTTTAGCCGGGATTATACACTCTGGGTCAAGAAAGTGGATTGGGGGACCAACTCTAACTAGTGCGCCACAACACGGGCGCCGTCGAAATCGCGCCGGCTTGCTTCCGTTCCAAGCTGCCCCCCTTGACAATCGCGGTCTTCGCCGACAGACTAGCGCCATGAACTCATTCTTGAAGCGGCTGTTTCTGGCGGATTTCTGGAAGGGCATGATTCTGACCTTCCGCACGCAGAATCCCAAAAATATTTATACGGAGCAGTATCCGCTCGAGCGGCCCATGGTCGCGGAGCGATACCGCGGCGCGCCGCGCCTGAACATGAATCCGGAAACGGGCGAGACGCTGTGCATCGCGTGCAACCTGTGCTCGCTGGCCTGCCCGGAAAATTTGATCGTCGTCGGCTGGCATCGCGATGATGCCACCCGCCGCAAAGTGCTGACCAACTTCACCTACGACACTTCGCGCTGCATGTTCTGCGGGCTTTGCGAAGACGCCTGCCCGACCGACTGCCTGGAACTCACGCAGGACTTTGAGATGGCTTCCTACTCTCGCGAGGGCGCGATCTGGGACCGGCACCGCCTGGAAGAAGGCCCCACGCCCGCTCGCTACACTCGGTAATGATCAGCGTTCCGGGGACTTCCGTAGCGCCAGCATCTCGACCGGCGATTTATCCGACTGCCATCCATCGCAAAGTTGCCTGCGAGCGCCTGGCGCTACATTATGTTTTCTCGTCTTTCCCAGACGAAGGAGTCCTTCTGCAAATCGCCGCCTTGCCTTAGAATCTCATCCATGGAACTTCGTAAAGATCCCATTACGCGCAGTTGGGTGATCGTGGGGCACAGGGAAGACACCTGCGCGACCACGGGCGGCTGTCCGTTTTGTCCCGATAAAACGAGCTCCATGAACGCGCTTCTTCGCCTGCCGTCGCAGGGGCCGTCGCAAGTCGCCGTGTTTCCGCATCCCGGATCCGCTCTACCGCGTGGAGGGCGATCCGATGCGCCGCGCCGACGGAATTTACGACCAGATGCAGCCCGTGGGCGCGGACGAAATCGTCATCGAGACGCCCGGAACACAATCGCAAGCTCGAAGATTTAAGCGATGACCAGATTTTGCTGGTCATGGAAGCCTGGAGACAGCGCCTCGAGGATTTGAAGCGCGATACCCGCGTTCAAGTATGTCTCCGTTTACAAAAATTACGGTTCGCTCGCCGGGCAGGAAGGATCGCACGCGCATTCGCAAATCACCGCGACCACCTTCATGCCGCGAAGGCTTCTCTACGAATTGCGCGCCTCGCGCGAATGGTACAAGGAAAAGGAACGCTGCGTTTTTTGCGACATCGTGAAACAGGAAGAGCGGCAGGGAAAGCGCATCGTGGACACGCAGGGCGATTACGTCGCGCTTTGCCCCTACGCCTCGCGCGTTCCGTACGAAGTCTGGATCCTCAATCGCAAACACAACCACATGTTCGAGCAGCCGCGCCCGGATACGAACCGGAGAAACCTGGCGGCGCTTTTGCGCCGCGTTCTTCAGCGAATTCGCCAAGTCGCTCCCGCCTACCATCTCGTCGTGCACACTGCGCCCAACACGATTCATCCCAAGGGCGAAACTTCCACGCAGTATTGGAAGACGATCGCCAACGACTATCATTGGCACATTGAAATCCTGCCCATCGTGGAAACGCGCAGCAAGTCCTACAGCATCAAGGAAGTCTATTACAACGCCCTGATGCCCGAAGAAGCGGCCGACCGCCTTCGCAAGCTGGACCCGCTCGTATGAGACGCGGTGAACACGGCGGAATTTTTTTCCGCTTGCTCTTCCTGTCTATTCTTCTTTGGATTTCTCGCGCTGCTTTTCGTCGCCCGGCATCCGCTGATGCGTTTTGCCGGACAATTTTGGGTGCTCGACGAACCGGCCGCGCAATCCGATGCGCTGATCGTTCTCGGCGACGACAATTACGCAGGGGATCGCGCCTTTCACGCGGCGGAGCTGTATCGCGAAGGCGTCGCGCCCGTGGTCGTGGCAAGCGGCCGCATGCTGCGGCGCAACGCCGGCATCGCGGAAGTGATGCAGCACGACCTCGAATCGTTCGGCGTGCCCACCACGTCCATCGTGCCGCTGGCGCACCGTGCGGAAAACACGCGGGAAGAGGCAGGCGAAGTCGCGAAGCTCATCCACGCGCGAGAATGGAAGCGCGTGATGGTCGTGACTTCCAACTACCATGCGCGCCGCACCCGATTCATCTACGGACGAGTTCTTCCCGCGAGCGTAACGTTTCGCGTCAGCGGCGCACGCGATTCGGAGTTCGATCCCTCGCGCTGGTGGCAAACGCGGCAGGGGCAGAAACTTTCTTGTCGGAATTGGCGGGCTACGTTGTCGCATGGTGGGAACTGCGCGACGCAAACCCGGCGTCCCGAAAATGCGTCAGCGGTCCTCGTGATTGCGATCGGTCCGTGGACTGCATTCGGCTCGCGGTGCAGATGAGCCTCACGTTGCCTTCGAGCGCTCCCTCCTCACCCGTATCTGATTGGAAACACTCCCGTTCGGCAGGTCGGCCGCACGGCCTCCCCAGATACTATAGTTTGCACGTTACCGTCCTCTCCGGGCTGCTTCACGCCCACCCCAGCCTAGTGGCTACGGAGTTTTCGGTCAGGGGAAAAAATACATGTGGCGTAAACCAGAAGAAACAAAACCGGCGGCACCTGCCGCCAAGCTCCGACACCGTACACCACACACCCGCTCCGGTGCCCACGCGGCGCCGGCGCAGCCGGCGGCTCCGCGAGTCGAGCCTCATCCGAAGCGTGGCCGGGGCTAACTGCGGAAGTCGTGCAGCCGTCCGGCGGAATTATTACTTCGACACATATTGATCAAAGGCGAAGTGCGCGGCACGCGAGGATCTGTATATCGACGGGGAAGTGCAGGGCACCATCGAACTGTCCAACGGGCGCGTCACCATCGGTCCTCACGGCAAAATTTCGGCGGACGTCGATGCACGCGAAATTGTTGTTCGTGGAAAAGTATCGGGATCGCTTGCATGGCCGCGATCGCGTGGAAATCGGGTCGACCGGGGAAGTCCACGGCGATATTTCGACTCTGCGCATTTCCATCGGAGAAGGCGCGCAGATTCACAGCAAAGTCGAAATCGACTCGCCCGGACAATTCCCAGAACAATCGACCGCCTCGGCAAAGGCTTCAACGCAGCGTGCCGGTAATGGCCCAAGCGGCGGCCATGAAAGCGGGCGCGGAAACCGGTAACTGAGATGAATTTCTTCAGCAAAACACGGCCGGGTCAGGAACCGGCGATGCCGCAGAGGCCATCGCCGCCGGGAAGTGCACGTCCAAGTGCGGCGGTCGCCGTCGCGACCGCCGGTAGATCCCTCACTTCCGGCAGCGGATCCAAGGGCGCGCGCCAATCCAACGGCCTGAAGGAATTCCTCTGGCAGCTGGATGGAATCGGCCACGGCCATTTGCTAGACCTCGGACCTGCCCGGCAATCCACGATCACTTTTTTCATCGAACGCGGTTTCAAGGTTTACACCGAGGATTTGCTGGCCACCTGGCAATATTTTCTCGAAGAGCAGGGCAGCGGGTCAAGAAGCTCACTGCCGAGAGCCGACCGGTCGGAATTGACGCCGGAGGGGCGCGCAGAAAAGTTCCTCGAGACGACCATGCTGTATCCCGGACAACACGTTCGATGCCGTGCTGATGTGGGACAACCTGGATTATCTCGACAACGAACTGATGACGAGGCTCGCCACGCGCATTACTTCGCTGGTGCGCGATGGCGGCGTGGTCTTCGCCATGTTCCACACCAAGAAGCCGGCCTCTTTCACCGCTACAAGGTCCTGGACGCCCAAAACCTGGAACTGATTCCCGCCAGCTGCCCATTCCAGCCGCAGCGCGTGTTTCAAAACCGGGAAATTTCCAATTTGTTTGCCCGCTACCGCACTTCCAAAATGTTTGTCGGAAGAGATCAAATCCGCGAAGGCCTCTTCGTAAAATAAATCCGAGCGTGGATCTTTGCGACGTTGGCTCGTAGCGGGTTCTTCACGCTATTGGCCTCCAGTCCAATTTTGTCCCAAAACATGTAAAAGTTCTCTTGCCAAAGCAATGGCGCGGGCGTAAAAGGGAATTGTAGTTCGAAAGTCTCGGAGGTGAGGTTGACTCCACCGGGCTTAGAACACAAATCAGCTCAATCACACCGCGCACGCGGTGCGTACCGCCGGAGGCACTGAATGTGCCGCGACGGCAAAAACAAAGCGTTAAAACGGGGAGCCGCCAGGTTCCCCGTTTTAGTTTTTGCAGCCTCTTTTTCGTGGCTATGCCGGTCTTCGGCGGTGGGGCTCGTGGCGGCCCTTCAAAATCACTGTCCGTCTTCGTCGTGCTCGGCTACCTTCCTTTGCGTGTTGCTATGCTTCTTGCTTCGTGAGCGGGCCTTGGAAGCCGCGGCTGCGTAGGCTGCGCGAACGAAGGCGGCAGGCGGCACCATGAATGGAGAGCATGCGCGGCAAACAGCGCCGGTCCGTAAGATAGTTTCTCACGGAGATCCTCCAGCAATCTTCAGCGATTCCTGCCGGAGATCGTTACACGGTTTCAGCCTCGTAGGGCGATGGCGATTGGCACGATTCGTGACTGAAATGGAAAATGGGCGGCGCAGGAGTGTCCGCGCCGCCCATGCTCATTCCCCCCGGTGGGGAAAAGTGAAAAGTCGGTCTTAGCCGCCTCGCTTTGGCGACTTCGTTTGGCGCGCTGCCGAGTGGCAGGCGTCCAGCGGTCGCTGTTGGTGCGCGAATCCCTCGACTGTCGTAACCCGTCCGCTGGTGCCGCGAATCTCAAATCAGCTAGTGCAAGCCAGGGGCCAAGCGAATCGTTCAAGATGCGAAAATTGTAAGCCTATTCGCGCGGCGCGGATTAATTTAGCGATCGCCAAGATTTGCGGAGACGAGGGCAATGCGCGCAGTGGTACAAGAGTACTCGAGAATTACCACAGTGTGAACGCAAGTGCTTCGCGCGGACAGGTACTGGTAGTACTAGGACTATCCGATAATATCGAGAATTGCTCTGTTCCAGCCAGTCGCTCCGGGCGCATCTCCCATGACAATTGTCCTTGGCCGCCCTGGAGTTGCTTCTGAGCCTGCCAGCGGCATTCCCGGAGCTCGCCGGGCTCCGGCAAAAGGACCGGGTGATCCACGGCGCCAAGCCAGGGAATGTCGAGGTCGCCGCCGCCGATTCCCACCAGGCGTCAGCTTGATGTGTGTCGCGTCCCGGAACAGCTGGGCGACGGTGCGCACCGCGCGCGCGGTGTCGCACTTCGAGGAAAAATGCCAGAACGTCGCGCCGCGCCGCGCGTCGAAACCTCTTGGCCCGCGCGGTTTCCACGAATCGGGCGATGGCTTTTTCGTCCGCGGAAGTAAAATAGAACGGCTCGTCGAATTCCCGCGCGCGGGCGAGTTCGGCGTTGCGCGGGCGCAGGCCGGTGTTGTCCGCAATTTCGCGCAGGCTCATGTGATGGAAGCCGGCGACTCCCACGGCGCATTCCTCCGCGATGTCGTCCAGCGCCTCGCAGACCTCCGCGTAGGGCCGTCCCTGCGCGATGCTCAGGTAGCGCGCCGTGCGCACGACGCCCGGAATTTTCAGGCTGAAGTAGCCGTCCGGGAAAGAAAATCCCGCCGCCATTTTCGGTCATAAACGGATGGTTGTGCTCCAGTTTCTTGCGGATCGGTTCGATTTCCTCGCGCGTGCGCGACGTGAGCAGGACGTAGGGAATCTTTCCGCTGCTCCAGTTCGAACAAGGCTTCTTCCGCGCCCGCATAGGAATCCGTGCGGGGATCGACCAGCGCGCCTTCGAGGGCTGAAAAAATCAGATGGCGAGGGGCAAGCAAGACACCAAGCAGTGTAACGTGAGACGAGCGCCGGGTGGAAGTGGGCTGTTGGGATGACTAGTCGCGCGGATCGTAGTTCCTTGGCGTGGCGGCTGGCTCCCGCAAAGACGAAACCGGCGGACAGGGCGACCCCCGTACGCCTGTCCGACCGAAATGCGCGTCCGAACGCCGAAGCACGGCGCCCGTGATCCTATTCAGTCTCAGCTAGTCGCTGGCTGCAGATTGCGTTCCAGCCGGCCTTGGGGACGCTGATGTATCCCGTCACTTTGTCCTTGCCGACGGTGTTGACGACCAGTTCCAGCGGGCGGCGATCGTTGCCCTGGTGGAAGAAGATGGGTTCGTTGACGGGCAGATTCTTCTTTTCGATGCGCGAATCATCCACGATCAAGGAAACGTTGTAGCGTTTCTTGCTCGGGTTGGTGCCGCGCAGTTCGACCATGAAGCTGCCTACCTTTTGCGGCTTGTTCTTGGCGTCGATGGTGAATTCGACGTAGTCGCGCTCGCCCAGGCGGCGGAGCTGTTCCACGTCTTCGTGGTTGCGCGCGATCAGGGTTCCGAGTTCGCTGCGCGCCATTTTCAGGTCACTCTGCGTGCCGTTCAGGTCGGTGCGGACGCCGTCGACTTTGCCGTCCACGCCCTTGACGTCATCCGTGCTGGCTTTGGTGGCGAGTTCGGTCTTGGCGGAGGCGTCGACTTCCGCAATCTTCTGCTGGTCTTCCGTGCGAATGGCTTCAGCTTCGTCGCGAGCCTTCTTCAGGTCGCTCTGCGTGAGGCGCAGCCGCTTGGTCACCACCGTCAGATCGCTCTGCAGGCCGGCGTTGGTCGTATCGACCTGCGCCTGGTGCTGCTGCAGCTGGGCGATCTGCCCGGTAAAATCGGTTTGCATCGCCTTCGCCTTGGTGTCGAACGATTGCTGTACTTCCTGGGCCTGCGTGGAGGCGTTGTGCGCCATCACCAGCCCTACAACAGCCACAACCCCAAGGGCAGCCACCACCGCGATGACCCATCCGGGTACGCTTCGGTTTTCGGTAGCGGCAGATTATTGATTTCTTCCGTCATAGTCTTCCCCCTTTTAAGTACCAACTCTGCAATAGGAATATGCACGCCAAACGCCAAGTGGCCATTCCGGCCCAAAGCATGTATCGAATGAAAAAGAAGGAGATAGTTTGGACTGATTTTCTCGATCCGTTCGCTCTCTGTGAAAACTTTACGCGCTGCCGGAGTTTTCTGGATATTTTCCTGGATATAAGGATGGGACTTGCTCTCCTTCAACGGGTCCAGAGGCCCATGCGGGAGAACTCGGCGAGAAGATCGTCGGGGGTAGTGAAGTGGAAGGCGTTGATGCCGAGGCTGGCGGCGGCGAGAACGTTTTCGCGCATGTCGTCGATGAACATGGCTTCCTCGGGCAGGGCGGCGACTTCGCGCAGCGCGTGGTAATAGATCATCGGCGCG
The DNA here is from genome assembly GCA_963800455.1 of uncultured Acidobacteriota bacterium. Taxonomy (GTDB): domain Bacteria; phylum Acidobacteriota; class Terriglobia; order Acidiferrales; family UBA7541; genus Palsa-360. The sequence goes on from CAWDAY010000002.1 coordinate 28,075, forward strand.
GGTTTGCTCGATCCGACGCGGCAGGAATAGACGCGCACGGGGAAGAGCCTGACGAACGCGTAATTCGCTTCGAAATGCGCTACGTGGATGGGATCGGTATTCGACAGCAGGGCGAGACGGCAATTTTCGGCGAGGCGTTCGAACAAGAGGTCCGGCAAGATTGTGTGGGGATCGAGGACGCTATTCCAGATCGCGCAGAATTCCTCAAAGCTGTACGAGAAATTCAGCTTTTTGGCGAGATGCGCGTACCAGTCGCGCGGGGCCATGCGCCCTTCCTGCCAATCCGGCCAGTGACGGTCGGCTTCCAGCTCTCGCAGGACTTGCATGTGGGACAAACCGTCGCGGTGGCCGAGCGCGCCCATGGAACGGGAGAGGTCGACGCGAATAATGACCCGTCCGACGTCAAAAATAATGGCGCGAGGAGTTTTTTCGATCGGAGGGCCGAGGAACGGCACGGCTAGTCTCGTCGGTTGGCGCCGGGTGAGGAATGGGAGCGGCGCTCGGCGATCCGGAAGAACGGGCGCGCAGCACGCCGATCGCGGGAGGCAGCAGCGACAGCAGAATCACCACGGCAATGACGTAGTGGATGTTATCGCTGATGTTCGGGATTTGCCGGCCCAGGGTAGTATCCGCCGAGAACCATCCCTCCGCCCCACAGAAGACCTCCGGCCACGTCGTACGCCAAATACCGCCCGTAGGGCATCTCGGCGGCGCCGGCGACCGGCGGACAAAACGTCCGGACAATGGGAATGAAGCGCGCGAGGATGACGGTTTTGCCGCCGTACTTTTCGTAGAATTCGTGAGCGCGCTGCAGGTGGTGCTTGCGGAATACCAGGGAATCCTCGCGCCGATACAGCGCCTGACCCGCTTTCCTGCCAATCCAGTAGCCGATCTGGTCGCCCACAATCGCGCACAGGGGAACGAGCAGCAGGAGCTTCGAGATATTCAGTTGTCCCGAGGCGGCGAATACGCCGGCCGTGACCAGCAGGGAATCGCCGGGAAGAAAAAATCCGACGAAGAAGCCCGTCTCGACAAAAACGATCGTGCAGACCAGCAGCGTGCCGCCCCACTCGATCAGGCCCTTAACGTTGAACAGGAAATGAAGCAAGTGCACTGCGGATTCAATCATGGAATCTGATGGATTGCCTGTCGGGCCCAAGGTAGACAAAGAAACTCCGCACCTGAAGCGCTATCTCCGGCGCTTGCCGAATCTTCCGAGGAAGACCCGCGCAGGCTCCACCCCTATACGATAGCAGAAAATGACCGGATCCTGGCTGCCCGAGTTCCCATTCCAGCGCCAAGATGGCAATAAGCGTCCGCACTAGAGTCGGATGGTCCTCATAGGGTCAACCCGCTCTCCGCGCCGAAGGGACATGCGCGGCGCAGTGTCAATTGCGACCGTCGGGAAATCAGTTCGCGCAGGGAAGGCAGAGCCCGGCGCATGCGCTTCGGCGCCCGCGGAGAAGGCTTCGTCCACGCGCGAGAAATCATTCCAGTCAATGTGATCGCACTTCCGGTTCGAGCAGAACATCCGCGTGTCTGCGCCAGGAGGGATCGAGGCGCGTTCTTGCGCGATGGAGAGATCGCGGATCGAATACTGTCGTCCCGATCTTCCCGACGCCGCGCGATCGCCGCGGAAGGGTTCACGTTCACTCCCAAAACGCAGCCGCCATTCATTCGGCGGCGATCGCCGTGGGGACCGGCGCCACGATGCAGCCGTCGGCCAGGTGGTGGCCTTCGTGTTCGACGGGTTTGACCAGCCCCGGAAATGCGCAGCTCGCGCGGATGGCGAGTTCCAGCGGTCCGCTGGAAAAGACGTACGGCGCGCCCGTTTCCAGATCCGTGGCCACGATCCCGGTGGGAATCGGCAACTCTTCGAGCAGGTCCGCGCGAAACCAGTCGCTGCACAAACTGCGCCGATGCGAATCCTTCTTCGCGGGCCCGCGTCCGGCCTCCGGCGAGCGGAACCGCAGGAAATCCCGCAGATGGACGCGCCGTCCGAGATCGCAAAGGTCGCGCACGGGAAATGCCGTCCGCGTAAGCAGCGCCAAGCAACGCGCCGATACTTGTGCCCACGATCGCGGAAATCGGTATCTGCGCCTGTTCCAGGACTTCCAAAACGCCCAAATGTGCGAAGCCTCGCGAAAATCCGCCGCCCAGCGCCAGGACGATTCCCGATCCGTTGTTCGCGGCGGGAATCCTGCGCGCTCCTGGTTGCGGCTGCTTCGCTCGCTACCGCTTGGCTCGGAATCGCGGCCTGCGTTCATAGCGCTAGTTTGGCGGCGAAGTGCGGGCGCGGCAATGAAGCCGAGGTGCCAGCGATTTCAGTACTCGGAGTACTCGGTACTGCTGCCGGCGAAAATTTGTGCCGCAACGGCTAACAGTACTTCTCTCCTATCGAATTGTGGCCTCCGTACCATTGTTGGGCGCTGAACTGGAATGGAAAATGGCAATTGTTCGGACGGAAGTGAAATCGAACTGAGGGGGCAATGAGATGCCAAGCGCTTACGCATCCTGGGTGGGTCAGGCGGTGATCCTGCAAGTGGCGGCTGGAGATTTGCGCGTGCCGCTGCGCGGCATCATTGTTGGCGAGTCCGATGGCGCGATTCGGTTTCGAATCGGCGATACATGGGATATCGATATCTATCAAGCCGATGATTCTGGCTGTGGAGCAGGACAACTGGGCAAGCCTCGTAATGAACTAGAGCTTCACGACTCCTGGCGTTCACCAAATGGTGCCCATGAAGCTACCGAATCGGACTAACTCAGGAGCCGTTCGAAGAGAATTGATCGACGAAAGCAGGGCCGCCTACTTGCTGGGCCTGCCGTCAGAGCAGCTGCGAGAGATTTGCGAGATGTCCGGCCTGGGACAGATTGGAACAAGGCGCGACGGCGGTGCGATTGGTTTTTACGTACGAGGAATTGTACAAGCTGTGCCGTTTGATCGTCGGCCCGTCGTCGTAGTCGCGTCTTTGCGCGATGCGAGAGCCCTGTAGGACAGTCCGACGGCCCAACTTGATTCGAGATTGAGATTACTCCGGCCCCTGCTTCTGTCTTTACCCCCCGGCCCCGGGTTTGCATCCCCCTGACGAACCCGGGGCCTTCTCCTCCCCCTGCAAACGATTCATGAGTCGTGCTCCCAAACTCTCAACCCTGCATTGCCGACTCTTAACTCGTCGCGGGCCAGTCGCGCGGAAGCTCGATGTACGACGGATCCAGCTCGCTGATCGACGCGCAGCCCAGCAGTTTCATCGTGCGTTCCAGATCCGCGCGAAGAATGGCGATCGGCTCGGTGAACGCCCGGCGTTCCAGCGGCGGCCATGCCGTAGGCGTAGGCGCGGCCGACCAGAACGGCGCGCGCGCCCATGCAGATAGCCTTGATGATGTCGCCGCCGCGGCGCACGCCTCCGTCCATTAGAACTTCCACCTGGCCGTTCACGGCTTTCACAATTTCCGGCAGAACGCGCAGCGTTGCGGAAACGCCGTCGAGTTGGCGGCCGCCGTGATTGGAAACGACCACGCCCGCGGCTCCCACATCGATGGCGCGCCGCGCGTCATCGCCGGTCAGGACGCCTTTCGCGACGATGGGGCCGGGCCACACTTCGCGCAGCCAGCGAAAATCCTGCCAGGTCACCACGGAATCGGCGAGCGCGGCGGCGACATCGATTAGCGCCAGCTGCTCCCTTGCCGGGAATGATCACGTTCGGCAAACTATGCAGGCCGCCATCGAGCAAATAGCCGGCCACCCATCCGGGGCGCGAGAAAAATTGGGAGAGATAGGGAATCATTCCAAACCAATTTCCGCCCATGAGCTGCCCGATGCCGTTGCGGATGTCGCGCTCGCGCATTCCCGCCGTGCCCGTATCGATCGTGACGAACGAGAGCCGAGAAGCCTGCCTTCCACGCGCGTTGCAGGGCGGCTTCCGCGGCGGCGCGGCCTCCCAGCAGGTAGAGTTGGTACCAGACAGGGCCCTTCGTCGCGGCGCGAACGTCTTCGAGCTTGTGCCCGGCAATCGTGGAGAGAATGTAGGCCGTGCCCGCTGCGCCCGCTCCGCGGGCGGAGGCGCACTCGCCCTCCGGATGCATCAGGCGGCTGTAGCCGATGGGGGCCAGGATCGCGGGGAAAGAAAGTTCGGCGCCGAAAATGTTTACTGCGCAGGTCGCATTGCGGCACGGCCACGGCATTGTGCGGGCGGAACGTCATGGATTCAAAAGCGCGAATATTTTCGCGCAGCGAAATTTCGCTCTCCGCGCCGCCATCGAGATAGTCGAAGACGGCTCGCGGCAGGCGCTGCTCCGCCTTGCGGCGCAAATCCGCAATGTTCACGACGTGAGGCGAGGCGAGCGAGCGCGGCCACTTATTCATGGGCCACCCGTTCGCGTTGAATGAGGAAGTCGCGTCAGCGATTGCGTTTTTGCGGGGAACATGACGGTGAGGCATTGTACACGACGAATCGGCGGGCGGAATACGCGAGGACCCTTTTCGTTTGACACGTCGGCTGCTTGCCACGAAACTTGACACCCGATTTCGATCAAATGATCGGAGTTTGGCGGAAGCGCCGCTCCGGGCTGCCTGACAACGAATCATGACACTGACGCCACTCGACTGGGCCGTGATCGCCGGATATCTGCTGCTGATGCTCGCGCTGGGAATTTATTTTCGGCGGCGCTCGGGCCGGAACACGGAAGAATATTTTGTGTCGGGGCGGCAAGTGGCGTGGTGGCTCGCGGGAACGTCGATGGTGGCGACCACGTTTGCTGCGGACACGCCGCTGGTGGTGACGGGCCTCGTCTACACGCAGGGAATCGCGGGCAACTGGCTGTGGTGGAGTTTTCTGCCGTCGGGAATGATGACGGTGTTTTTATTTGCGCGGCTGTGGAGGCGTTCGGGGTTGCTCACCGACGTGCAATTCGCGGAGATGCGCTACTGCGGGAAAACCCGCCGCGTTTCTGCGCGGATTTCGCGCCGTCTATCTCGGCCTGCTGATGAATTGCCTGATCCTCGGCTGGGTCACCAAGGCGATGACCAGCATCGTGGGATCCGTGCTCGGCAAAAGCGAGGCGGCGAGCCTGGCGATCTGCATTTTCTTTTTGATTCCGTTCACGGGATTTTACGTTTCGCTCGGCGGATTGTGGGGCGTGCTGTGGACGGATCTGTTTCAATTCGTGTTGAAAATGGGGATCGTGATCGCCGTCGCGTATTATGGCGTGCGCGGCGCGGGCGGCATGACCGCGATGCTGGGAAAACTTTCGGCGATGCGAGCCGCCGCGGGTCCCGGAGCGTCGCGCATCACGGCGATGTTTCCTGATTTTTCGCGCGGGCTCACCGGCGAAGCCCTGTGGACGCTGCCGGTGCTCACGTTTCTGGTGCATCTGGGAGTGCAGTGGTGGGCGTTCTGGTATCCGGGAGCGGAGCCGGGCGGCGGCGGTTACATCGCGCAGCGGATTTTCAGCGCGCGCGATGAGCGGCATGGATTGCTTTCCGTGCTGTGGTTCAACATCGCGCACTACGCGCTGCGCCCGTGGCCGTGGATCCTGACGGCGCTGGCCGCCGCGGCGCTCTATCCGGGCTTGCAGCATCCGGAATCGGGCTACATGCTCGTCGCGACCACGTTCATGCCGCATGCGCTGCGCGGAATTTTGATCGCGGGATTCATGGCCGCGTTCATGTCCACGATCGCGACGCAGCTGAACTGGGGAAGTTCCTATCTGGTCGAGGATTTTTACCGGCGGTTCGTCCGGCGCGATGCGAGCGGAAAAACATTACGTGAATGTTTCGCGGATCGCGACGCTGCTGCTGGTCGCGGCGTCGGCATACGTTTCGGCGCAACTCGTCACGATCGGCCAGGGCTGGGAAGTGGTGCTCGAAGTTGGCGCGGGAACGGGCGGAGTCTATCTGCTGCGCTGGTACTGGTGGCGCATCAATGCGTGGAGCGAAATTTCGGCCATGGCCACGGCGCTGGGGATGACGCTCGTCCTGCACCACTGGCAATTTTTCGGTGGCAGCGCGCCCGTCATTTTTGCGAAGACGACGCTGGCGACGACGGCCGTCACGACGGCCGTGTGGGTTGCGGTCACGCTGCTGACGCCGGCCGAGCCGGAGGAAGTTCTGCTGCGTTTTTACAGAAAAGTGCGGCCGCACGCCGCGGGTTGGCGGCGCATCGCGGCGCTCGCTCCCGATCTGCCCGAAACGCGCGACCTCGGGCAAAAATTTGCTGGCATGGGCGCTGGGCTGCGCTATGGTGTACGCGGCATTATTTGGCATCGGAAAAGTTTGTCTGGGCGCAGCCGGCGCCGGGAATTATTGCTGCTGGCGTTGTCCGCTGCGTGCGCGGCGTTGCTCTACCGCGATATTTCGCGGCGCGTGACGATCAGAATCCAATAGGAGGCAGTGTTGTTTAACAAGGAGCGCGACAGCGGAGTGGCCGGCCTTTCAAGCTCGGGCCAGGTTCACGCGGTAACCGCATCATTTCTGGGATGGACGCTCGACGCTTTCGATTTCTTCGTCGTGGTATTCCTGATTGACAGGCTGGCCGCGGATTTTCACGTCGAACAAAAGCGAAGGTCGTCGCGTCGCGTGCTCGTGACGCTGGCGATGCGCCCCGTCGGCGCGCTGATCTTCGGCTTGCTGACGGACCGCTACGGCCGGCGCATTCCCTTGATGGCCAACGTGGTTTTCTTTTCCGTGGTGGAGCTGGCCTGCGGATTCTCGCCCAATCTTACATTTTTCCTGGTGATGCGCGCGCTCTACGGCATCGGCATGGGCGGCGAGTGGGGAATCGGCGCGTCGCTGGCGATGGAATCCGTCCCGCCGCGATTGCGCGGAATTCTTTCCGGAATTTTGCAGAGCGGCTATTCGCTGGCTACATCCTCGCCGCGGTTGTGGCGCGCTTTGTCCTGCCGACGTGGGGATGGCGGCCGATGTTCTGGCTGGGCGGCCTGCCGGCGCTCCTGGCGTTTTACATCAGCGCGCGCGTGCCGGAATCGGAAGCGTGGAAGCAGCATCGCGCGCCGTCGACGGGCGCAGTGCTCAGAATCGTCGCCACGCAGTGGAAGAGCTTTCTGTATCTCGTGTTGCTGATGACGTTCATGATGTTCCTCTCGCACGGCACGCAGGACCTGTATCCGGATTTCCTCGGCACCGTGCACAAGCTGGCTCCCGCCATGCGGGCCTACATGGCGATTCTCTACAACATCGGCGCCATCGTCGGCGCGATTATCTTCGGGCAATTTTCGGAAAAGATGGGCCGCAGAGTCACGATGATCGCTCGCGATGGTCGCTGGCGCTGCTGGTGATTCCGATGTGGGCGTTTGGCAACATCGCTCGCTCGTGCTGGCCATTGGCTCTTTCCTGATGCAGGCCGGAGTGCAAGGCGCGTGGGGAGTGATTCCCGTCCACCTGAGCGAGCTTTCCGCGGATGAAACGCGCGGCCTCGTTCCCGGCCTTGCGTATCAACTGGGAATTCTGATCGCCGCGCCGACCAATTCGGTGGAGTTCATGCTGCGGGAGCATGTGGGCTACCAGTGGGCGCTTGCCGGATTTGAAATTGTCACCATCGCCGTGCTCATCGTGACGATCGCGCTCGGGAAAGAACGCAAGGGGCGCAGCTTCCATCGGACCGAGGCCGTGGTCTCTTCGTCTTGAGGGTTGGCGCGGGCGCGCCACGACGCTTGGATATGCTGCGGATTTCCTCATTCCGATTGGAAGAAATCCCCTGATTTGCGGCAGGATGGAGACCATGGAAAATGACGAACCGAAGAAAAACTTTGCCGGGTTGCGAGTGCTTATCGCTCGAAAGCCGGCGCGGGCCGGAAATGGCGAAGCTGATTGCGAGCTACGGCGGGGAGGCCGTTGTTGCGCCGTCCATGCGCGAAGTTCCTCTCGAAACGAATACCGAGGCGCTGGCGTTTGCCCGCAGGCTGTTGGCGGGCGAGTTTGACATGGTGATTTTTCTGACCGGCGTCGGGACGCGCGCTCTCGCGCGAGTGGTGGAGACGATCTATCCGCTGGAAAAATATTTGGCGGAGCTGCGGAAGATTGCGGTGGTGGCGCGCGGGCCGAAGCCCGTGGCGGTGCTGAAAGAATGGAATGTTCCGGTCGCAGTAACCGCGCCGGAGCCAAATACCTGGCGCGAATTTTGCGCGCGCTGGACGAGAATGCCGCGGCGATGCCGCTGAAGGGGCTGCGAATCGCGGTGCAGGAATTCGGAGTTTCCAGCCAGGAACTGATCGCGGGCCTCGTGGCGCGAGGCGCGCAAGTCACTTCCGTTCCTGTTTACGAATGGGCATTGCCTGAAGACACCGGCCCACTGCGCGCCGCGATTGCGGCGATCGCGCGCAATGAAATCGATGCGATCTTGTTTACGACGGGGACGCAGGCGGACCACCTCCTGCAAATCGCGGCGGAAATGAAACGAGGAAGACGCCATGCGTCACGCGTTTTCGCGGATGGTCGTCGCCTCGATCGGCCCCACGACCAGCGAGCGGCTTCGCGAGCACGGAATTGTGCCGGACATGGAACCGACGCATCCGAAAATGGGATATCTCGTCAAGCGAAGCGGCGCAGCGCAGCGCGGAAATTCTGCGGCGAGAAGCGAAGCGGCGCGAGTCAACCATTTTCCAGACGTGACCAGTCTGCTGAATCGCTCCGTGCGTGGATGACTCGGCTTTCGTAGCGCCGGCGTCCCGCCGGCATTTCGCTTCCAAGTAGATCTCGAACATTGCCGGCAAGATGCCGGCGCTACCAAATCCGAAATCCATCTTAACCAGCCCCGCGATTATTCGTTTCAACCCGACCAATTGTGAATGCAGTGTTACAGCAAGCAAAGGCTGATGGTTCGCATCCATACGACGAATTGGACACTTGCGGCGCGTGCGCCTAGCCTTGAAGTGTGAATACCGAACTTTCCAAAGTCGCTATGACCGAAAATCCTGAAGTAGATTTCATCCATAAAATGGCCAGCCGCATGGCTGCGGCCGACCCACTCCATGAAGTCCTATCGCAAATCGTGGATTTCGCAGCTTCGGTGGTGAGCTGCGATTCCTGCTTTCTCTACGCGCTCGAAGAGGGCGAATTGATTCTGCGCTCGTCGAAAAATGCGCATCCCGACGTGGTGGATCGCCTCAAGCTGCGTCTGGGGCAGGGCATCACGGGATGGGTCGCGGAGCACGGAAAGCCCGTCGCCGTCGCGGTGAACGCGTCGCAGGATCCGCGCTTCCAGTTATTCAAGGATTTGCCGGAGGACCGCTTCGAGGCGTTTTTATCCGTGCCCGTGATGTGCCGCGGGACGCATCGTGGGAGTCATCAACCTGCAGAACCGGGAGCCTCATGAGTACTCGGAACGCGAAATCATGCTGGTCTCGACCATCGGATTCCTGGTGGGCGCGGAGATCGAGATGGCGCGGCTCGAAAGCGAGAACGTGCATCTTTCGGAAAAGCTCGAAACGCGCAAACTGGTCGAGCGCGCGAAGGGGATTCTGCAGCGCGAACTCAAGCTCACCGAAGAGGAGGCATATCTCACCATTCAGCGCCAGAGCCGGCAGCGGCGCAAATCGATGAAGGAAGTGTCCGAAGCCATCGTGCTGAGCGAGGACGTGCGGCGCGGGCTGCAGCGAATAGGTAGGACAAGGGCTTTACAAGAACCTGTCCGGTTACTGAATTTTGGAGCGAATCAACTCTACGATTTGTGGTCATTGTGCTTCGCGACCTCTGTTCGAATCCGGACAGGCTGAAGCCCGTCCTACCTGAAATCCTTGACATTCGGGCCGTACCTGCGTATTCTCAGGGCTCTCATGCACTCACGCTATTATTCTTGGTTCGCCTTTACGTACCGCTTCCCTTGGTTGGGAAGCGGCCAGGGGCGGATCGCGCGCAAGGCAAGCTAAAGAGACAAGTTAGAAAGCGCGAAGGAATCCCAGAACTGGCCGCGAGAACCCACAGGGTCCGCGGCTTTTTTATTGTCCCTGAGGGTCGGGTGCGGGCTCCGGTTAGAGCCCGCCGGTGAACAAGACAACCTAAGGAGAGATGGTCGATGATCGTCAACATGTCAGCAACGGCAACGCAGGAGCAGATCGAGCACGTCATGGAACGAATCAAGGAATGCGGATTTCTACCCCACCTGATTCAGGGCGCCGAGCGCACCGTTATCGGCGTGGTCGGAAAAAATCGCGGGCGTCGCAGCCGAAGTGGAAGCGCTTCGCGTCGCGCCGGGCGTGGAAGACATCATTTCGATTTCGCAGCCATTCACGCTGGTGAGCCGCGAACTGCAGCCGCAGCGAACGGTGGTGGACGTGAAAGGCGTGAAGATCGGCGGGCCCAGCCTCGTCGTGATCGCGGGGCCGTGCTCGGTCGAATCGCGCGAGCAATTGATGGAGACCGCGCGCGGCGTGAAGGCGGCCGGCGCGAATCTGCTTCGCGGCGGCGCGTACAAACCGCGCACTTCGCCGTACGATTTTCAGGGCCTCGGCCTCGAAGGGCTGAAGATTCTTGCGGAAGCGAGCGAAGGAGACCGGCCTGCCCATCGTCACCGAAGTGATGGGCGTCGAAGATCTCGATGCGGTCGTCGAGTACGCGGACATGATGCAGGTCGGCGCGCGCAACATGCAGAACTATCCGCTGCTGCGGCGGCTCGCCACGGTGCCTCGGCCCGTGCTGCTCAAGCGCGGTCCGTCGGCCACGATCAAGGAATGGCTGCTCGCCGCCGAGTATCTGCTGTCGGGCGGAAACCCGAACGTCGTATTGTGCGAGCGGGGAATCAAGACGTTTGACGCCGAGCTGCGGAACACCCTGGACCTCGCGGGCGTCGCGCTGGCCAAGGAACTTTGCCACTTGCCGATCGTTGTCGATCCGTCGCACGCCACGGGACGCCGCAGCCTTGTGCCGGCCGCCGCGCGCGCGGCAGTCGCCATCGGCGCCGACGGAATCATCGTCGAAGTGCATCCGTGCCCCGAGCGGGCGCTGTCCGACGGCCCGCAATCGCTCGATTTGCCGGGATTCGCGGCCATGATGAGGGAATTGCAGCCTGCCATGGCCATGGCGGCAGCCGGGAGATAAGCAGGGAATTTTGTCGGCGCCGGCGTCTCGCCGGAGGTTCTTACGGCGTTGCCTCGCCGCGAAGATGCAGGCGAGACGTCTGCGGCATGCCGCAAGAGCTGCGGCCGACTACCGCGCGGACCACGCGACTCCGTCCGGGTCGGTGCCGATGGGCATCGCGTTCAGCACTTTTCGCGCCTGCGCGTCGATGATCGTAAGCAGGTTCGCGGCCGAGTTTGTCACGTAGGCGCGACGGCCGTCGGACGAGAAGTAGACGCCGCTCGGGTCTTTGTCCAGGGGCAGGCTCGAAAGCAGTTCGCGCGAGTGCGCGTCGAACACAGTGACCTGGCTGCTGCCGGAATTCGTCACCCAGACCTGCGACCCGTCGGGCGAAAATGCCATGCGCTTCGGGCTCTTGCCCCCGCTCGGAAACGCCGCGACGATGGCATCCGTAGCCGTTGAGATCACTGAAATTTTCGCATCCGCGCGGCTGGCGGCCCATACTTCCTTCCCGTCCGGCGAAATCGCGATGCCCTCCGTGCCGGGCCCGGTCGCCAAAATCTTCACTTCTCCTGTAGACCGTTCCACGACGCTGACGCTTCCAGAGACCGTGTTGGTGACGTAAAACTTCTTCTCGTCCGGCGGCGTCACAATCATGTGGCTCCGCACTTGATTCGTATTCCACACGTGCAGGATCTTCCCTGTGGCGGAGTCCAGTTCCAGCACGGCCTGCGGCGTCTCTGTCGTGACCCACAGGAGTTTGCCGTCGCGGCTCGCGATCATGCCGTGCGGTCCTGTGTGCGTGCCGAGATCGAACGTGGTTTTCACACTTCTGTTCGCAACGTCGATAACGGTGATTGTGTCGCCGGCTTTGTCGTGGTCCGTATCGCCGGGTGGATAGACGCTGTAGCGGCCAAAGTTGGAGACGTAGACCGTGCGGCCATCCGGAGAAACCGCCAATTCGTGCGGGCCGCGTCCCGTTGGCAGCCTCACAAGGACCTTCTCGGTTGCAGGATCGACCAGCGCCAATTGGAAATCGGACTTGCAGGCCACGGCCAAGGTGTCCGCCCGGACCTGAGGTCCAAGAGCCAGAGCGGCCAGCCCCGCAATCCACAAGAATTTGCGACGAGTTTTATTCATGAGGTTCTCTCCTGCGAACGGCAAGATCGGGTTCTGTGACGCTGCGCGAACGTACGCCGGACCGAGTTCCGTGTCAATGATCTCAGTAGGACGGGCTTCAGCCTGTCCGTTTTTGACTTCTGCCGATTCACCGCAATTTAAATTGATCGCCAAAAGATTAAACACTGGACAGCCCGAAGGCTGCCCCACCAGCGCGTCCCCATGGAATCGCGAATCGGCGCGCCGCAACATTCCCTCCGCGAATGGTTTTTCTTCGCCTGCCGCCGCGCCACTCTTGATATGATCCTGCGACTCGAAAGGAGTCCGATGAAACTACAAATCGGCATCGTTCTCGGTCTGCTTGCGCTTCTCGCGGTTGCCTACGGTTGCGGCGGTTCGAACAAGTCCAGCGCGCCGGCCTCGTCCGGCCCGGCGAAGGTCAGCGGCTCGCCAACGACGACTCCTTCCGGCTTGCAGTACTGGGACATGGTGGTTGGCACGGGCGCAACCGCCGTGCCCGGAGCGATGGTCAAAGTCCATTACAGCGGCTATCTGACCTCCGGTGAAAAATTCGATAGTTCCCGCGACCGGGGCGAGCCGTTCGACTTTCTGTTGGGAGCGGGCCAGGTGATTCGGGGATGGGACGAAGGCGTCGCCGGAATGAAAGTGGGAGGCCAGAGGCAATTGCGGATCCCGCCGGACCTGGGATACGGAGCCGCCGGAGCCGGCGGCACCATCCCGCCGAATGCGACACTGATTTTTGACGTGGAGCTTCTCGGAGTCCAAAAGTAATCGGAAAATTGAGTTAGGGCTTCGGGTCGCCGGGCCCGCCGTCGCCGGCCGTTCCGCCAAAAATTCTTCGCCCGTCGGGCAGGGTCACTCTTCTCGCGTCGGCAAGCTTGGAACCGTCGCGGGCAGGGTAGGCTCCGACGGTCACTTGATCTCCCACTTTTAACGAATCCCGATTCCAGCCTTGGCGGTGCAGCGAACCGGGGCTTGCAGCCTCGCAGCCCCAATTTGTCGTATTGCCCTTGTCGTCCTTCACGTCGATGTAGAAATAGACGTGGGGATTTTCCCAATCGACCTTGGTGACGACGCCCTTCAGTTCGATGAATTTGGTCCCGTCAAACTCGGCGGAAAAGGAATGGTGAGCGAGGGCGGGCATCGCCAGCGCCATCACGGCAGTCGCGGCCAGCAGTGCGTATCTCGCTCTCACGAAGCGGAATCTATACCAGGCCCGAAGACCGGTCAAGCTTTGGAAGTCCCGGCGAGTCAGATGGCTCCGGTTTTGGCCCGTCCGCTGCATTCGGAATCGCATGGAGCCTCCGCCGCGGGACTGCATTCCTTGACACTGCCATAGCGCTCCGATAGGTTACGCACATGCGAAGACTTTGGGCGCGGCAATCCTGGCGTTGTCGATCCTTCTCGCGCATTCTTGCCGCAGGTGCGCTGTTCGCTTCGTGCTTGGCTTGCCCGTCGCTGTCCGCGCAATCGGCTCCGCCGCAGGAAAATCCGTATAGCGAAGTGGCCAGCGAATCGGCGGGCCTCAAATCGCCGGAAGGGCCCCCGAAACCCGCTCCGCGCACGCCGGACGGCAAGCCGGACCTTTCCGGATTTTGGAAAGGTCCGCTCATCTTCGGAGGAATGTTTAAAAGCGTGGGAGGGCCTCCGTTCACTCCTGCCGGAGAAGCGGCTTACAAGGAAAACCTGACGAAATCGATCAATCCGGAATCCCTGTGCCTCTTCGCGGGAATTCCTCGAGCCAGCATCAGCGGAGTCCCGTTTGAAATCGTTCAGAACTCGAATCGTGTCGTGTTTCTCTACGAGCTGATGTGGACGTTCCGGACGATCCCCACGGACGGGCGTGCGCACCAGAAGGATTTTGAACCTTCTTTTTTCGGGGACGGGGTTGGCAGGTGGGAGGGCGACACGCTCCTCATCGACTCGATCGGATTCAAGGACAAGTTGAGCTGGATTGACGACGATGCGCATCCGCATAGCGACGCCATGCACGTAGTGGAACGGTGGTCGCGCCCGGACGCGGCTCATTTGGCGCACGAAGTCACGGTGGAAGATCCGAAGTTCTACACCAAGCCCTGGACGTTTTCCCGGGTTTTCACGCTGATGCCGCCCGGCGAGGAATTGTACGAATTTGCCTGCGATGAGAATAATGTGGATCGAGACGGAGGGCACCTGGGATACGGCCCGATCAATCTAAAATCGTATCCGCTGAATCCGCCTGCGCCGAAGAAATAATGTGCGTCGAAGCGTGCGGGCGTCGGGAAGCAAGAGCCTCTAGGCGTTCCAGGAGGAACGAACCATGAACACTCGACTGGGCCCTCGCTTTCCATCGCTCGTAATTATCACCGCGGCGGCAATCCTCGCGCTGGCCGGCGCTCCGCGGACGCTCGGCGCACAGGCCGCCGGGAACTCCGCCGTTTCCGCCGGAGACAAACCGTATTTTGTAGAATGGGTGTACCGGGTGAAGTGGGGTTACGCCGATGAATTCTGGCAGCTTTTCAAAAAGTACCAGATCGCGACCCTGAATCGCGAAAAGGAACTGGGCTACGTGACGTCCTACACCGTGTATCGGCCGGCGCAGCACATGGGGGAAGATAGCCGGTGGGAGTACCGCATCGTCATCGCCTACAAAAATATCGCGTCCTCCACGCACGGCAGCGAAGTGGAAAAACAAATTTTCCCGGACCAGGCCACGATGAAGCGCGAAGAAAATCGGCGCTGGGAGCTCACGGTCGCGCACTACGATGTGCCGATCCACGTCGTCGACCCGAATGGCGACGGCACGGACTAGAAGATCGTTCGGCGGCGAACTTCAGTGCGAGGCGGATTTCTCCTTCACAGGTTCGCGGAAGCCCTGCTATAACGCACATCAGGGTCCATTTCTGTAATAATGTTCTGTACGAACGGGAAATCAACACGGGAGGCAGGTTTCCATGTCAGGTGAACCGATCCGAACGGGCACGAAGTCGCGCGTCACCGTCATTCCAACAGGGAAAGCGCTGGGAGCGGAAATTCAGGGCGTCGATCTGCGAACGATCGACGCGGACGATTTCGCAAGCATTCATCAAGCCTGGCTCGACCACTCGGTTCTGCTGTTCCGCGGCCAGAAATTGACGGACGACGATCTCATCGCCTTCAGCAGGAAGTTTGGAGACCTCGATTGGGCTCCGATTCAGGAAACCGGCCGCCGCTTCGTCGAAGGCCATCCCGAAATTTATGTGGTTTCCAACGTGATGGAAAACGGCGTGCCCATCGGCAGCCTGGGCGCGGGCGAGGCGACCTGGCACACGGACATGTCGTACCTCGCAGGATCCTCCGAAGGCGAGCATGCTTTATGCGCTGGAAGTTCCGCCATCCGGCGGCAACACGTATTTCAGCAGCATGTATGGCGCCTACGAAATCTTGCCCGATGCCATGAAGAAACGAATCGAAGGCAAAGAGGCTGAAGCATGACGGCACTTACAACAGCGGCGGCTATGTGCGGCAGGGAGTGACGCGCGGTCGATGACCCGATGAAGTCTCCCGGGACATTTCATCCGCTCGTGTGCGCGCATCCGGAAACCGAATCGGCGCGGCCTGTATCTCGGCCGCCGCCGCAACGCCTACATCGAAGGGCTGTCGCTTCAGGAATCGGAATCGTTGCTCGACGAGCTGTGGTCCTACATGAACCGCGACGAAATTGCGTGGCACAACGAATGGCGCGTCGGCGACCTCGTTTTCTGGGACAACCGCTGCACCATGCACCGGCGCGATCCGTTCGACGCCAAGCTCGCGCCGCGTGATGCATCGGACGCAGATCAAGGGCAGGCAATCGCGTCCGCGCGCGGATGATTTGCATCTCCAGCGAAAATCGACGCGCCACGAAATCTGTCCTCCGCGCGCTCGGAGTGCGGCGACGCATTCCCGAGCACGCCGGACGAGAGCAAGATGGGCGCGAAAAAACTTTCCATTGCAATTGTCGGCGCCGGCATCGGCGGCATGGCTGCAGCAGCCACGCTGCGGCAAATCGGCATCGACGTGCACGTCTACGAACAGGCGCCGCGCTTCTTGCGCATCGGCGCGGGCATTCAGATGATGCCCAACTCGATGAAGGTTCTGCGGCGCATCGGCGTCGAGGAGAGAGTCCTCGCTACTTCCTTCAAGCCGTATTCCCATTTGAACCGCAAGTGGGACACGGGCGAAGTCATGCGCGAGTTGCCCATGCCGGAAAGCCTCTTCGGCGCGCCCTACCTGTGCATGCACCGCGCGGACTTGCATGGCGCCCTCGCCGCGGTTGTGCCGGAGGAGATTCGTCCACCTCGATAAAAAATTGGTGGGGCTGGAGCAGCGCGGCGGGCCAGGTCACGCTTACGTTTGCCGACGGAACGCGCGCGCACGCGGACGCGGTGATCGGCGCGGACGGCGTTCACTCCGTGGTGCGCGAAATCATCATCGGCGCCGGATGAGCCGATTCATAAGGGCCGCATCGCCTACCGCTCCATTTTTCCTGCGGCATTGCTCAAGGGCATTGGATATCGGACCGTTCGCGCACGAAGTGGTGGGGCCCCGACCGCCACATCGTCATCTATTACACGAACGCCGACTCGCAGCGAACTTTATTTTGTGACCAGCGTGCCCGAACCGGCGGAATGGCTGACGCGCGAATCGTGGTCCGCCAAAGGCGATGTGAAAGAGGTGCGCAAAGCCTACGAAGGTTTTCACGCCGACGTGCGCGCCGTGCTCGAACGCGTGCCCGGACTGCCACAAGTGGGCCATTCTCGAACGCGAGCCCCTGCCGCGGTGGAGCGATGGGCGCGTGGTGCTGCTGGGCGATGCCTGCCATCCGATGACGCCCTACATGGCGCAGGGCGGAGCGACGGCGATCGAGGATGCGGCGGTTCTCGCGCGCTGCCTCGCGGAGACGGGCGGCGAAGACATCGCCGGCGCGTTCCGCGTTTATGAAGCTCATCGCAAGCCTCGCACTTCGCGCATTCAGGCGATCTCCAGCGCCAATACCTGGATGAAAGGCGGAGACGAGGACACGAGCTGGCTGTACGGCTACGACGCCTGGAACGTGCCGCTGACGCCCGCGGAGCCGTACGTGAAGGCCACTTAAGGAAAAACTTCGATGGCAAAAGAATTTCACGGAAAAACATTCACGACCTCCGACAACTGCTCCATTGCGTATCACGCTGCGGCCGGCGCGAAATCAGGCGCGCCGCGGTTTGCCCTGATCCATTCGCTTGCGCTGGACGGAAGAATCTGGGACGGCGTGGCCGCAAGACTTGGACGGCCAGGCTGAAATTCTCACTTACGATTGCCGCGGGCACGGGCGATCGGACGCGCGGCTGGCCTCGCATTTCACAACGGAACTGTTTGCCGGCGACCTCGCGGAACTGCTCGATCATGTCGGCTGGCCGGCCGCCGACTGTCGCGGGATGTTCCATGGGCGGCTGCGTCGCGCAGGAATTTGCGGGGAAACTATCCCGCTCGCGTAAAAGCGCTTGGACTCATCGACACAACGGCGTGGTACGGGGCGGAAGCTCCCAAGAATTGGAAGCAACGCGCCGACGCGGCTCGCTCGAAAGGTCTCTCGGGCATGGTCGACTTTCAGGTACACGCGATGGTTCAGCGACGCGTTTCGAGCGGCGCATCCCGACTCGTGCAGGGAAATGACCGAGATTTTTCTGGCCAACGACGTGGAGTGTTACGCGCGCGACCTGCGTGATGCTCGGCGAACGCCGATTTGCGGCCTTATCTCCCGTCGATGCGCATGCCGGTTGCCGTGATCGTCGGGGATGAGGATTATGCGACGCCCGTTGCCATGGCGCGGCAATTGCACGATGCGATTCCCGGTTCCACGCTGACGATCATTCCCGGCGGCGCGCCACTCGACTCCCGTCGAATGCCCGGACAAAATCGCCGCCGCAGCTTCTGGCGCTCTTAACAAGCGAATTTAGAAGTGCAAAAGACCGCCGCCGAGGCCTGGCGATCGTGTCCATCACAGATGGCAACTGAAGGTCGGCGTTACAGCAAGATTCCGTCATTTCCGAACCGTTCGAAGTTCATCTTCGTTTTGACTGCGAGATGCAGTGAATTCGATGGACCGGTTCGGCCGGCGCCGAAGGCTCCAAGAGAGACACCACCGGCCGTGGCCCCGCCGACGGTGCGAGCCTGCTCGCCCGAATGGAGCAGGTGCCATTTTCGCCGATGGCACAGGAATGCCCGGATCATCATGGGCAGCGCCACGTTTTTCGACGCGTTCAATGCGCTGTCGCTCGCATTTGCGCTGCCCACGTTCATCCGGCTGTGGCACATTTCTCCCAAACAAAGCGGTCTCCTGATCTCGGCGAGCTATGTCGGTCAACTCGTCGGAGCGTTGGCGTTCAGCGCGCTTGCGGAAAAAGTGGGGCGCATTCGCGGCACAACAGCGGCGATCGCCATCATGTCCGTCCTGAGTTTCGGCTGCGCCCTCGCCTGGAATTTTCCCGCGTTGCTCGCGTGCCGGCTCGTGCAGGGCATCGGCGTCGGCGGCGAAATGCCGGTGGCTGCCACCTACATCAATGAATTGTCTCGCGCGCACGGCCGGGGGAGATTCTTCCTGCTCTACGAAATGATTTTTCCGCTGGGGCTGATGGCCACGGGGCAAATCGGCGCGTGGTTCGTTCCGGCGTTTGGATGGAATCGATTTTTCTGTTCGGCGGCATTCCGGGACTGGTGATCACGTTTCTGGTGGCGCGTCTTCCGGAATCGCCTCGGTGGCTGATCTCCCAGGGGCGTCTCCGGAAGCGGAAGAGATTGTCGAGCAGATCGAAGCCAGCACTGCGCGCAGAGTTCCACCCGCCGCACCTGTCGTTGCACCTGTCGCCGCGCCTGTCGCCGCACCGGGGGCTGCCTCGACCCAACGCGGAAGATGGACCGAACTTCTTTCCAGTTTTTATCGAGCGCGCACGCTGATCGTCTGGTTGCTGTGGGCCAGCGCCTACTTCGTCGCCAACGGTTTGAACAATTGGATGCCGAGCCTCTACAACACCGTGTATCACCTCGAGTCTGCGGCAATCGCTGCGCGCCGCTTCGATGACGAACATCGCGCAAGTCGCGGTCCTTCTCGTCTGCGCGTTCAGCATTGACCGGATCGGCCGCAGGATCTGGACGGTTGCTGCCTTCATTTCAGGCGGCGGAATGCTCGCGTATCTTGGAATGATCGGCGCGCGGAATGTTGCGAGCGTGATGATTCTGGGAACGCTGGGATACGGGTTCATCGGATCCATCGAACGCGGTTCTCTATCTCTACACGCCGGAAATTTATCCCACTCGCATGCGCGCGATTGGAACGGGCCTGGCGACTTCCTGGTTGAGAATCGCTTCCGCCGTAGGTCCCGCGCTCGTCGGCTTCATGGTCGACGCAACCGGCATCCACTCCGTTTTCTGATGTTCGCCGGAGTCAGCATCGTCGGAGCCATTGCCGCGACCTGCATGGTGGAGACCAGCGACCGGCACCTCGAAGAAATTGCTCCGTAATCCCCGAGGTGAAACGCCGGTGCCACGATACACTGGATTCCTTCCCGAATTCGATGGATTGAAATTCGCGATCTTGCTCCTGTTGACCCGGAAGTACTCCCGGCGTATGGTCGTGAGCAGAGAAGGGAATCGAGCGGCATCGAGTGAACGATGAGAGACCTTCTTAAGCGCTACGCCAAACTGTCCCTGGGCCAGCCGTTCTCCCCGGGCATGCTCAACATCCTCGTGACGTCCGTGTGCGATATGCGCTGCACGCACTGCTTTTTCACCGAAGAGCTCGATGACGCCCCGCGCAAGAAGCTCCAAATGACCACGCGCGAGATCGAAAGGATCTCCGAGACGCTGGGCGGAAATCTCGGCGTCCTGGTTCTCGCCGGCGGCGAGCCGTTTACCCGAAAGGATTTGCCGGAGATCGCGCGAGCGTTCTACACCAACAATCGTCTGGAATCGGTCTACATCACTTCCAATGGCCAGATTCAGAAACGCATTCTTCCCGATGTCGCCCGCATGCTGCAGGAATGCCCGGATCTGAACGTCACGGTGGCGCTCGGCATCGACGGGTTGAAGGCTCAGCATGACAAGATTCGCCGGAAACCAGGCTCGTGGGACATTGTCGTGGACACGGCGCGCCGCCTCCAGGAGATGAAGCGGGAATATCCGCGCCTCGACGTTCAGACGTGCACGTGTTTCATGCACTCGAACCAGGACGCGATTTTTGAATGGTACGACTTTCTGAAATACGAGTTGAAGCCCGACAAAGTGAACTTCAACTACATTCGCCCTCCCGCGGCGGATGCCCAAGAGCTGGACATAGACGGCGCGCGTTACGCCCGGCTCGCCGCGATCATCGACGAGGACTCCCGCAGCGGGGCGATCAAGAATCACTACGCCGGCAAGACCGGATTTTTCAAAGCGGCGCTGGACATCCACATGCACGGTTTGATCGCCAAAACGCAGGAAACGCAGCGGGCGCAGCTGACCTGCTACGCCGGAACAGTCGGCGGCGTCGATCTACGACGAGGGCACCGTCTCATCCTGCGAGAACCTCGCACCCGTCGGCAATTTGCGCGACTACGGTTGGAATTTCCAGAAGCTTTGGTTTTCCGCCGCCATGCAGGCGCGCCGCGAAAAAGTTGCCGACGGGTGCTTCTGCACGCACGAATCGAATTGTTATTATCCCTCGTTGCCCTACAACCCGAAGCATCTGATTCAGATCAAGAAGCTGGAAAGAGAAATGAAGAAGTCGTGGATGGAAACCGAACCGCGCGTCCGCCACCGTGCGACCGCGTGGCGAAAACAAGCACGGCGACACCGAGCTGAACATATCGCTCATGGCCAATTCCGCCACAACGGCAACCCCGCGGACTGAGACACGCAAGTCCTCATCGTCGGCGCCGGACCCGTGGGCCTCACCCTTGCCATCGATCTCGGCCGCCGCGGCGTGCGTTGCACGTTGATCGAGCGCAACGCCGCGTCGATCCAGCTTCCGAAAATGGAGCGCTGCAACGCGCGAACCATGGAGATTTACCGCCGCCTGGGAATCTCCGAACGCGTGCGCGACGCCGGCCTGCCGCGCACGGCGCCGATGGACGTATTTCTGGCTCTTTCGATGGCCAGCCCTGCGCTCGTGCAGTTGCGGTGTCCCTCCGTGGCGGAGGCCACCAGGGAAATCGCGGCGCACAATGACGGCGGCCTGCTCGAGCCCTACCAGCTGATCTCGCAATACACCCTCGAGCCGCTTCTGCGGTCGATCGTGGAGACGATTCCCATCGTGAGCGTGCGCTTCGCTTGCGAATTGATTTCGTTCACGCAAGGTCCGGACTCCGTGACGGCCGTGGTCCAGCCGGACAGGCGCGGGGGAGGAAACGATTCGCGCCTCGTATCTGGTGGGTTGCGATGGCGGCTCCAGCACGGTCCGCAAGCAACTGGGTATCTCCTTGCAAGGGGAGGGCAACATCCGCAAGTTGCGCCAAGCCCTTTTCCGCTGTGACTCGCTCTACGAGCGCATTCCCATGGGCAAGGGACGCCACTATCACATTGCGGAAGGGCCGCTGTTCCCGTTTTTCATCCTGCAGGACAGCACGCGCCACTGGACGCTGCACGCCGCGGCATCCAGCGACGAGGAAATGGCCGAAATTTTCAGGAAGTCGATGGCGATGCCGGTCCCATTCGAGATGCTCTCGGTGAACGAATGGACGCAGCATTTGCTTTGCGCGGAGCGTTACGGCGAAGGCCGCGTGTTCCTGGCGGGAGACGCGGCGCACTTGGTCATCCCCACAGGCGGGCTGGGAATGAACACCGGCGTGGGCGATGCCGTCGATCTCTCCTGGAAATTGGCTGCCATGCTCGCCGGATGGGGCGGTCCGCAACTACCGGGTTCGTACGAGGCGGAGCGCCGGCCGATCGGCCTGCGCAACGTGAAGGCCTCCCGCTCCGCAATGGTCGGCCGGCTGGGCTGGCGCGCGGCCTACGACGCCAATATACGGGACAACACACCGGAAGGCGCCGCCACGCGGGCTCGCATCGCCGCGCTCTTCGATGCCGAGCAGCGCAAAGTCACGGAAATCTCAGGGATCGAGGCAGGCTATCGTTATGTCAACTCGCCGATTGTTTGGTGCGAGCCTGGCGACGGTCCCGACCCGGACAACGCAAACTATGTGCCCACGACTTGGCCGGGGGCGCGCCTGCCGCATGTCTGGCTGGATGACGGCTCGGCCCTGCACGATCGGCTTGGCGCGGGCTACACGCTGCTCCGGCTAGGCGGAACGCGCGCCGACACGTCGAGTCTGGAACGATCCTTTCGTGCGCTGCAGGCGCCGCTGAACGTATTCGCTAGTACTTGCGCGAGAGCGCGCGAAATCTACGAGTACGATCTCCTCCTTGTGAGGTCCGACCTGCACGTTGTTTGGCGCGGCAACGAGCTCCCTGAGGACGCAAGCAAGATCGCCAGGATCGCCACAGGCCGTCCTGAGCTTCGTATGTGATAGTAATATCAGGTAGTTAGGAAGCGCTACTTCCGACGTCCGCGCACATCCCCTTCGGCCGTGCGGTTCCTGTTCCCACGGAGAGCAAGTCCGTTGCGTGACGGCACCGTACCAGAACCCCAGTACTTCCAAAATTGGGTCTTCTCGCCCATTGAGGCATCCGGCCCCGATTGCGAATATGACATGTAGGAAGGCACACGGGGCGAGCACTTGAGCCCACTTGACCTGACCCGGAGGAAAAGCCAAGACATGTCGAACTCACAGGCGAAAGTACGAACGGAACTCCAGCCCAAGAATGCACCCGTTCAGCAGACGAAGTTGAACTCTCGGTTCGACGATGCCGAATACCAACGCTGGAACGAGAACCTCCGCAACCGCAACGCCCCCAAGAACAAATAGCGCTGCACCGTGGGGACCTGTATCACCGCTCGGATGGGTGCGTCTGCCGGGCGACCTCGTGAAACGGGTCGCTATCCTTCTTCAGTAATGAATAATCGGTTTGGGAATAGTTCGTTCGCAACTCGGTCATGAGGAAAGATCGTCGCGCGGCGCAGGCCTCGTTCTTTTCGGTCTGCACGGGATCGGGCTTCGGGTGAATGGCCGTATGGTCGGGATGGGCGAGCGCGTACGCTTTGTAGACGCGCGGCGCTTCCCGAATATCGTATCCGGCTGCGAGCATCCATTCGAGCGCGAGGCGGTCGGCCTGATCGGTGAGGCTCTGGACGTAGTTGTCAGTGGCCCCGATCGCGAGGTGAGCCATCGGCGCCAGGAAGATCGCCCCCATGCCGGTGAACATGGATGCTATCTCTGCTGCGGTAGCCAGTCTCGTTCTTGGGCTTGTGGAGTACCGCAAAATGCGCCAATAGTCTCTCTCTTCCACTTCCGCAATCGCAACTGACATCAGATAAGCGAGTTGCGCTTCGTCTTCGAGACCGTCGAATTGGCCGGACTTAATCACGATCGCGCCATTGGCAAATGGCACGGTATCGAATTCCTTGCCCTCCACGAGATAGAACCGGTAGTCGACCTTCAGGGGGCTGCCCGCCGGAAGTTCCCGTTGAGATGGCGGAACGAGACTTTCTCCCAATTTCTGCACGTAATCCTGCGCGCCCTGCGAGGGCACGAGCTTGAACTTGCTCCGGCCGATGTGAAGCTCGTCCGGCTGGGAAATTAGGGCGTCGCCCTTCTGAATTCGTGGTGTGAGATGCGGCAACAGCGTGGTTTCGCTCGGCTTCAATTCAAAATCTTCAAACTCCACTTTGGAAGCTAGGACAGAACCATCCTTCTGGCTGGCGCCGTCAAAATGTGTCATCGTATCCGGGCCGATGCCGTCAAGCGAAGCGAGCGGCGCCGTCTTCGCCGGGACGACGCCGTTTTGCCGCGCCTGAGTTTCCGCCATCTCGGTCTTGTTCCTGCGGAAGGTGACCGCCGTGGAATCCGCGACCTGGACGCGCATTCCGTCCACGAACACTACGCCGCTCCAACCCCTGGGCGTTTTTTGCAGCTCCGGAGGTTTATCGGAGAACGCGGTGCTGTCGAATTTGCGCTCGTCGCCGGAGAGGGAGAGGATCTTCACGGATTTGACGGACAATTGGTGCGTGTCGGATTTGTAGTCGCCCCGGATTTCCACCTCGTCTCCGATTCGGATTTCCGCGGGATGCAACGTCTTCCGCGGGTTTCCGGAACTGACGGGATTGATCTCCAGCGAGAGGCGGCTGTCGCGGGTTACGCTGAAGTCATCGACGGCGACCGCAGTCGGAGAAGGGATGCCGACGACATATCCGTGGATCGTTTCCTCGCCCGCCGCGCAAAGCTGCGCAAAGGAAAGGGTAAACGAGAGAATCAAAACTATGCGGCGCATTGTCTCCTCGCGGCCATCACTGGAGAGGATACGCCACCGCTCGTTCCTCTGCAATTATCTTACTAGAAGACGAACACTCGGAATCAATACCCGAAACCTCGGAAGCCGCTTCCTATCGCCGTGGTATAAATACTTCGCTGGCAATGATGGGAGTTTCTACGATGAGAAAGACCTGCCTTGGCCTCGCACTCGCTCTGTTGGCAACTTCCGTCTCGGCGCAAGACAAACAAGACAAAACGAGCGCGGCGACTCCGTCCTCTACGTCGGTCCTGGTCAACGGCCAATCCGTAAGAGGGAACGTGCTGGAAATCGACGGAAAACACTACGTAGCCGTCGAAGATCTGGCGCAAAGCCTCCGCGGGACCATCGCCTACAGTGAGGGACAAATCGCGCTGACGTTGTCGCAGCTTTCAGCCTTGCCTGCGACGCCGCCCGCGCCACAGCCGCCTGCCGTGGCCTCGCGGCCCGCACCTCCGCAGGTCACGCCGATGGCTGCTCCGCCGCCAGCGCCGCCGGCTTCGTCGATCGCTGCTCCGCCGCCCGTCTCACAGCCTCCAGCTGTGGCCGCGCAGGCGCAGGGAACCGGCCGCATTCAGGGCACGCTCACCTATTTTTTCAGTTTTCATGTAGGGAACAAGCCGGACAACGGGAGCAAGGTCTGGCTGGTCAATGATCGCGCCGAACTTCCAATCGACCAAAATTTCGTCGGCTCCGCCACCTCGGTGGGGACGAGCGGCAACCCGCAGCAATACACCGCGATCCAGTATTCGATTGCCGCCGAGAACGGAAACTTTCAAATGCTCGACGTTCCCGCCGGCGAGTACACGCTGATCTTGCAATCCGCGCACACCAAGGGAGCTTTGAAGGAAAAGCGGAATATCTTCGGGAGGGGCAAGCCCGACCTGCGCGACAGCAACGGACGGATTGAATTTCTCTACGTAGTGGTGAAGCCGGGCGAGACCGCAGACGGATCGAAAGATTTCGGGCCCGATGCCGGGGCGTGAGCGGCTGAGATCCCAACCCCGGCCTGGTTTTCGTCCTTCCTACTTGCCGCCGAAAGCGTTGTCTTCGCGCCGCAGATCCTTCACTTGATCCCAAAACGGCAGCCAGGAGCGATCTTTATCGGGCTTGGACTGCGGCGGATCGGGAAAAAATCCATAGCGATTCGGCATGACGACTTCCACCAGGCTCTTCTTGTCCAGAACGTCGGTCTCTTGAATGGTTCCGTTCTTGAAGAGGATGAACGCGGTCAAAGCATATACGTTGCTCGGGGTGAGAGTTCCCTCGGCGTCGCGGGGCATGGCGCGGTTGATGAAATCCCAAATCGTCGTCGCATACGGCAGGTAGCTCGCGGCGCTTTTTGGGGCGTAGGCGTGTTGAGTGTGCCGACGCCTCCGGCCAAACGCGCGAACGGAAAATTGCCCTCCGCGTTTTTTCCGTGGCAATAGGCGCACTTGACGGCGTACAGCTTCGCGCCTTCCACCGCGGTTCCGCTTCCGGCAGGGAGCTCCTTTCCGTCGGGACCCACGGCATGATCCCACGCGCGGACTTCCGCGTCCGTAGGCGTCCTCCCCAGCTTATACGTGGGCGACTGCGCCAGAAGCGCGCCCGACGCGGCCAGCAGCAGGACGGCGGCTGAAAAGCTAGACCTTGATATTAGGTTGCAGTACAGCGCATCTTTCACGCTCCCATCTTTCCCGATTTTCCAGGACTGAATCGGATTGTTCAGAAACTCGGAGATGTTCGCCGTCTCCCAAAACTTGATGACCTCCGTGGCCGGGATGCGAGGTTCCCTCATGTTGCCCCACATCTGCGCCAGTTCCGTGAACGTCGGCTGAATGTCGCCGAATTCGTTCGTGCAGCGGGACATGAGTACTGCCTCCGAACCGTCCCAGTTCCAGTCGAAGCGAAACCGCGTATGCGCCTTCCGGTAGATCGGCGTCTGAAGCGCCGCGTCTTTCCAGGTGTGCCCGTTATCGGTGCTCACTTCCACCCGGCTGATCGCTCCCCTTCCGGACCAGGCCAGGCCGGTAATCTGATGATAGCCGCGCTCGCGCAATTGATCGCCATCGCAGGGAAACGTGATCACCGACTTCGGTCCGACCTGCGATTCGTAGATGGACGCTTTGCCGTCCGGCCGCAAGTTGGTGTACGCCGTCGTTTCGCTCTGGAAGTAGTACGGTTTGTCGACGACCTTAATGTTCCTCAAATACTTCACGTTGTTGACGCCCTGCCAGCCGGGAACGAGCAGCCGCAACGGATAGCCTTGTTCGCGCCGCAGCGCCTCGCCGTTTTGGCCGTACGCAACGATGATGTCGTCCAGAGCCTTTGCCAGGGGCATGCTCTTGGCGTGCTTTTCGCTGTCATTGCCTTCCGCAACGATCCAGCTCGCGCCCGGTTGCACGCCGCATTCCTTCAGCAGCACGGAGAGACGCACTCCGGTCCATTCGCTCGAAGAGGTTCTTCCATGGAGCGCCTGGATGAAGCGAACGTCCTTGGCCGTTTCCGGGTATTTTTTCATATCGCTCAGATAGGACTTGTAATGCATCACGCCGCTGTTCCCGGTGCACTCGAGGAAATGAACTTCGGACACGGAAGGGAAGCGCTTCAATTCGTCCATCGTGAAGATCAAGGGACGGTCCACCATGCCGTGGATCAGCAGCATGTGCTCCTTCGGGATCGATATTGGGGAGATGTTCTTCGCGCAGCACCAGGAAATGGTAGGAAGATGGCGTAATGGCTCCGATCGTCGCGTGCAGCGGAGTCAGATTCCGCAATCCTGTCATGTTCAGCGCGCCAACGCTGTGCGCGCGTGTCGTGGTCTCATAACGGGAGCGCTCGCCGTACGCGAGCTCTTCGATCGAGGGGTCGTCGGGAGTCGCGCCGAGCTGGGCCGGTTCGTCCGCCGCGCGCGCTGAACCCTTTACCAGCGGAATTGCCCCCACGGCCAGACCGGCCAGAGCCGCGCTACGCCTCAGAAATCCTCGACGATCCGGTTTCGTGAAATTCATGGCGGGAGCCTCCTCAGCGAACGGTTATTTGTTACGAAGCCGGTGGCCCTAAAGCGCCTCCGATTTGGGTGAAATCGGGTCACGCTTCGAAAATGCGTTCTTTTGCAAAGTACACATATAAAAGCGCGCTTCCTGCGGCGGCGCAGTGATCCGGATCACGGGTGGTTGTGACGGGAGGGCCAGGCAGGCTGGTTTTATAAGACGGCTGCGGTGCCGAAATCGCGGCGGCGGTGCGACGAGCGCGCGGAAGCGACTCGCAAGAAACCTACTGTGTACCTGCGGACTTGTAGTTCGAATACCGTACGACTTCGCGAACGTGAATATTGTCTCCCGGAAAGTCTAGATAATCGTCCGCTTTGGAGTAGGTGGGAAACCAGAATCTTCCGTCGATCTGTTCGCGGTACGTGACGATCATCGGGGAAAGATTGGAAGAACCTTTCTTTGGAGGGCGCACGACGTCCGCGTGCGGCTTGCCGCAGGTTTTCACGATCGCAAACTCCTGCGCGTCCACCCAGATGCGGCCCACGAAGAGTTTCTTTTGGTTCTTTTCGTTCTTTACGTCGACCGGCGAAACTTTGAACACATATGTATCCAGTGCGTCCACGCGCTGCCGGCCGAGATAGTCCACCGAAAAAGACGGCAATTCCTCGGTGGTGAGACGGATGGGAAAGCGGATGGCGTCGAAATCATCCTCGTCCATGCTCATTCGGCGCAGAGTGCTCTCCGGAGCGTAGGTCACTGTTTCCACGGGAACGCCGTTCTTGCCGGGCGCGAATTCAGAAATTTGACGGAACACGCCGTCGACCTGGCCTGCAGCGGTCAAAGTCTGCATCGTTACATTCAGTTGGTAGCTGTAACGCTCGCGCGCCTTTTTGAATGCGGTTTCGTTCGCGGCAAATCGGCGAATGATTTCAGGGACGGAAATTCCCGAGGGCGGATCGGCGGTCAAGGGCTGGTTGCCGGCCTCGCAGATGTTTTGCGCGCGCCCGCGTGCAGGAACGGCGAGGAGCGCCAGCAGGAAAGCAGCGCAACTGAGAAGTCCCTGGAAATCCACGGCGACATTCGCGGTGCGGGCCAGGTCGTTTCTCCCACGTGCCAGGGTCAAACCTCAGTGCGGGTGCACCGCGCATCATAGTACACGCAAAGTAATAGTTCAACGTGTAGGCGTCCCAGCGAACCCGGCATCCTTTGGAAATCGCATCGGGGAGATTTGCCTCGCGCCGCATGGGATCCGTCCTTGGCGGATTTACGCGGAGTTCGGCCTGCCCATTAGCAGGAGTGGAGGGCGTTCGCTCCCATCTTGAGAATTGATCCGGTTTCCGTCGCCAATTTGGGAATCCAGCAACAGCTCATCGAGGGCCTTCCCAGCGCCCCTCGAGCGAACTCCGTTTGTCGAAGGCTACCCCGTTTTGGACTCGAGGCGCTGCAACGTCCACTGGCGCTTGTGGTTATGGAATGTTCAGCGCAGGGACAAGGGTTCGCATTTCGCGGAAGAATCCATTGTTGCGCATCGGGATCGCTTGGCAGGACACGTGCTTCGCTTTACGCGCGAACGCGAGCGGAACTTACCGAGACGTGACACCGAGCCTCGTGCCAGTTTCAAACGCGAGGCTGCTTGCTCGTGCGAATTACGCAGTGTGGCAACTATGAACGCAACGAATTCATTACGTGCGAAAAATAGACGGTTCAGACACCACTGCGGATTGCTGCGCAGGTCGCGGGTACCAACGCCCACGCCAAACGCGCAGCTCGCGCTTGTTGTCGCCTTCGTCCTGCTCGCTTGCGCCGCGACGCCCGGCTTTGCCCAAAAGCGTCCGGAATCTCTCCACGGTCCGTCCGTGGCCAGCCGCTTGCCGCATTTTGACGCGCCTGCCAGCGAATTTTCCGGCCCGGAAGCCTGCCGGGACTGCCACAAGGCAGAAGCCATCGAATACGAAAAAACGAGTCATTCGACGATCACGTTCCCGGGCGCGGAGTACATTCACGGCTGCGAGACCTGCCACGGCCCAGGAAAAGCGCATGGGGACGCGGTGCAGGCAGCGCATGGCGACGACGCGGAAGTCGCCAAGGCCCTGGTCGAACACCCCATCTTCGCCTTTAAGGGAAGCGCGGAGGAAAACGCCTCCCGCTGCCTGACCTGCCACAGCACCAGCAAGCAACAAGAGCTTTTCGAACATTCCGAGCACTCGGGCCACGGAGTCTCTTGCGGCCAGTGCCACTCAGCCCATCTTGTGGACGAAGTGAAGGATGCCAGCAAGGGAGAGCTGGTCTCCGCGCAGAGTCACTTCTTCCAGGTTCCCCAGCTTGCCGACGAAACCCGCTGGCTGCACGGCAGCCTGCTCAAGCAAGCGGAGCCGGCGCTTTGTTTCGCCTGCCACCAGACGGTGCAGGCGCAGTTTGCCCTGCCCGAACATCACCGCGTCCCCGAAGGGCTGATCAAATGTTCGGACTGCCATAACCCGCACGGTTCGGAGAACATGGCCAGCCTCAACAGCCCCAGGTCGGAAACCTGCGTGAAGTGCCACGTCGAGAAGCGCGGGCCGTTCGTCTTCGAGCATCCGGTGGTCAAAGTCGAAGGCTGCGTGAGCTGCCACAACCCGCACGGCAGTTCGAACCGCATGCTCCTCGTGCGGCGCGAGGGCCGCCAGCTCTGCCTGCAGTGCCACACCGGATTTCACGGCCAGGCGCAAGTGCCGCACAGCCGCCTGGGATACCAGACGAGCGGCGAGTGCGTGCGCTGCCACGTGACGGTGCACGGTTCGAGCCTGGACATCAACTTTCTGCGGTAAGGGGGCCAGCATGAAACGCGGTTCTCAAAATCTTCTCTTGCTGGCGGCCGTGCTGATCCTCGTGCCGCTCGCCCGCGCCCAGGACAAGCCGGAAAGCGCAGCCATCCCCCTCGGTGAATTCAAAATGTCCGGCTCGTCCACGGTGGGATATCGCTTCAACGACGTAAAGGGATACGCGCCGCAGTATCAGGAAATGTTCGATCTGGGAAAGGGGTTCCGGCTGCTCGATTTGAATCTCTATGGAGATGCGGAAGAGGGAAAAAACCCGTTTGCGGACCGCTTTTCTCTCCAGACCAGCGGCCTCGGCGGCGATCCGTTTCCCTCGGCGCAATTCAATCTCTCCAAGAACAAGGTGTACGACCTCCGCGTCGACTGGCGCGAAAGCTACTTCTACTGGAACCAGAACGACAATGTCGTCCTGCCGATCGCCGCGGCGGCGTCGGGCCTCTCGACGGGCCTGACCACGAATCATGACTGGGCCACGGTGAGAAAATTCGGCGACGTCAATCTGACGATCCATGCCACGAATAACCTGCGTTTCCATTTCAATTACGACCGCGGGTCCGACGACGGCACCACGTTCACCACGCGCGCGCCCGATTTCTTCGATTCGCCGAGCTTTTGGGGCACATTTTCCCGCGCCAATCCGTACTCTCTGGACGCCCCGCTCACCGATGCCACGAATCGGGTTACGGCAGGATTCGACTACTCCCTGAAAGATTGGAACTTCCACTATGCCGTCGGCTACCAGACGTTCACCGAGAACATCGGCTTAAACAATGTGACTTCGCCCGAGCTGAGCATCAATCCCATTGCCAGTTCGACCACCGAGCCGCTATCGAATCTTTCGTGGTCGCAATTCCGGCGGCTGACGACGCCGATCAGCGAATTTACGTTTTCCGGCAAGCCGCTGCCCAAGCTCGAATGGCGCAGCGGGTACATGTATTACCGCTATCAGGGACCCGTCACGTTCGATCAGGCGTTCAATGGAATCGCTCCCGGCAGCGCCGGCCCGCTGGCGGCGTACACGGTGAGCGAAGGCGCGCGCGCCATGGTCACGGAGCCGAACCATATCGTTACCCAAGGGCTGACCTATCACATCTTCCCCTGGTGGAGCGCCGACGTGGACTACCGCTATTCCCGCTTCACGAGCGACTCCACGGGAACCTACCAGAGCCTGTTCAACGGCACGACACCGGCCACGGGTACGACCAACGTGGTCTGGCGCGACGGCCTGAGCGACCTCGATTTCAGTATGGATTTCACTCCGATGCGGTCGCTCGTGATTCGCCCGGGAGTTCAGTTCCTGCGATCGGACGTTGAATCCCTCACGAACGGCGTCGCCAATCCCGCCATCACGCTCCGCACCGACACGGCCCGGCCGGAAATCAGTTTCGGATACGAGCCCTCGAAGGTGTTCAGCATTCGCGGCGATTTTCACAGCACGGACAACGGTTCCTCCTACACCGCGATCTCGCCGCACACGCAAGAGGCGGCTCATTTCGTGGCGCGAGCGCACCCGATTGAGAAACTCTCCATCGAAGACGAGCTAAACGTCGTCAACAACAGACTGCTGGCTACCGATTTCCAGAACAATATCCGCTCCAACGCCATCACGGTTTCCTACGCGCTGGGGGAACGATTTTCCATCTTCGGCGGATTCAGTTACGAGAGCTACTTCGCGCAGGGGAACATCCTCTACGCTCGCGGCACGGCGCCGCTCGCCGATTCCCTGCGCGACCAGGAGGTCAACCGCGTCTGGTCGGGCGGTATCGACGCGAAGCCGGCCAAGCGAGTCGGCCTGCGCCTCTCGGGGAATTTCGACCGGTCGAGCGGCGTCGGGGCCCTCAGCGGCGAGCCGCCCGCCTACGGTCCGATGGTGTGGCCGCTCATAACGGGCACTGCCTACTACGACTTTCCGGTGGCCGGTCAGTTTGCCGTCGACTTGCAGCGGACCTACTACATCGAACAGATCGTGACGGTGAACAATTTCAGCGCCAATTTGCTGACGATCCGTTGGACCAAAGGCTTTTAACTGTTGGGAACGAAGTAGCCTCACGAGATCGCCGCACTTGAGAAAAAGGGGGAGACCGGACGATGAAGGGACTCGGATCTGGCAGCTTGCTGCTTAGCGTTAGCTTCGCAATCGTACTGGCCGCGGCGACGGCCGATTTTTCGAGCCCCATCCCGGGACCTCAAAAAAGCGCGCAGGACGTTTATTTGGACAAATGTTCCGTCTGCCACGCAAAAGACGGTTCGGGGAACACAGCCAAGGGACGAAAGGTCAAGGCCAAGGACCTGCGCTCGGCGGAAATTCAAAAACTGACCGACGCCGAGATGCTCCACGACATTTCTCAGGGCAAAGGCAAGGACATGGATGGATTCGAGAAGGAACTGGGCGCGGACATGGTCAAGCAGCTCGCCGCCTACTGCCGGGAGCTTGCGAAGAAGTGACGCGCGCCGGCGGAACGAATCCTCCAACGAGAGTTTCGGGCGCCCGGGCGTGACAGCGCGCAGGTCCGTTCCACTTGCCGAAGGGGAGCCGTATCGAATCGATGGATCACACAGCGCTCATTCTGATTTTCTTCACGGCGATCGTGGCGTTTCTCGCCCTGCTCGCCGCGTTGCGCCCGGAAATCACGGAAGCGCGCGGCGGCAAGATTCTTGCCTTCGTGGCGCTTTGCGTTTTCCCGGTGCTCTCCATCTGGGCGGGCCTTCAGGCACAGATCGAACGTTCCACCTCGACGCAGTTCTGCCTTTCCTGCCACGTAATGGCCGATTTCGGCAAAAGCCTCTACGTGGATGACAAGAGCTTCATTCCCGGCGCGCACTTCCAAAACAATTTCGTTCCGCGCGATCACGCCTGTTTCACCTGCCACACCGACTACACGATGTTTGGAGATTACAAGGCCAAGTGGCGCGGCGTGCATCATGTGCTGGTGCAATATTTCGGAAAAATTCCCAAGCCAGCGGACATCAAACTTTACACGCCGTACAACAACCGCGAATGCCTCCATTGCCACGCGGGCGCGCGCTCGTACGAGGAAGCCTCTTCGCATCACAAGACTCCGGACATGCTCGCGCTCGCGGCGTCCAATCAGCTTTCCTGCACGTCCAGCAACTGCCACGACATCGTGCACAACGTCGGAGATCTCGGCGACGCGGCCTTCTGGAAGCCCACGGCGGGCGCGCCATGACGTCTCGAGAGCGAATTGAGCGCCGCATCCGCTGGTCCGGGATGCTGATTGTCGTTGGGCTCGTCGTGCAGATGGTGTCGCTCGTTTGGGCGCATCCCCTCGCGTTCGTAGGTTTTATTCTGGTCGGCTGCCCTCCCGTCGGCGCCGGAATTGTGCTATTTCTCTACTCGCTCGTTTCCCACGAATCCGCGTAACGCCGGCTCGCTCGTCCTCAGGTGCCGGTCACTTGCCAGGAAGTTTGTGTAGCTCCTACAGCTCATTTCTAGGTTTTTTCGGCGCCGCACCTCGACACCGCGCGGCCCGGCGCGGGCGCCTTTGCGCGGGGCGACAATCCGGCGTTATGCTAACCGGACTGCAGGACATGTTGGGTCGGGGTTTCGACCGCACGACGGATGATTTATGAAACGCACGAAGACAAGAACCACCGCAAAATATGTAGCGATCTTGGTGGGCGCGGCTAACTTGCTCTTTTGGGGCGTCGTGGCTCGGGCGCAAACGGCTCCGTCGAAAGCGGCGACCATCCGGTCGTACGAGATCGACGTGCCGTCGAATCAGAGAATGGGTGGACACGAACGTCGATGTCCACGGAGGCGCGAAGCTGCGCTTCACGGCCACCGGGCAAATCACCTACCCGTCGGACAGTTCCTACTCGGGAAGATCGCGAACCTCGGGAACGTTTGGCCCGAACGGGCTCCCGCGAGGATGGGCCGACCTGATCCACCAATATGCGGTGAGGGATGCCGGCCACGGCGCGCTCATCGGCCGCATCGGTTCAGACGCCTACGCGCAGCCGTTCCTGGTGGGCGAAAGCAAGGAATACGACGTTCCCGTGGCCGGGAGACGTTTTCCTCGGAATCAACCAGAGCATGAGCGAAGCCTCGCCAGCGCGACGGGGAGTTTCCACGTGAAGATCGAAGTTCTGGACGAGGGTTCAGCGGATGCCGCGAGCGCCGGCGGCCCGCCGGACAGCCGCGTGCCGGCATCACTCCCGATTTGCTCGCCAAAATCCCGCGCCGCATCTCCGATCCCGACGGCAAACCCGGCGACATGGTGAACGTGCTGATCGTGGGAACGCAGGACGAGATGGTTCAGGCATTCACTGCGGCGGGGTGGGTCCAAGTCGACAAGTCGGTGGGCAATACGGCGCTGAATGCCGTTGATGGACTCGATCGAGAAGAAGGACTATCTGACGATGCCGATGAGCACGCTCTTTCTCTTCGACCGGCGCGCAGGATTATGGATTCGCGCACGCCGAGCCAGTGAAAGTGGCGATGTCACGGAATCATCTGCGCGTCTGGAAATCGCCGTACGAGGTCGACGGGCGGCCGCTGTGGTGCGTGGCGGCCACGCATGATATTGGATTCGAGCGGGACCAGCGGAACAACGGCGTGACGCACAAGATCGATCCGGCGATCGACGGCGAACGCGAGTACGTGAATGGCACGCTTTCGGGAACGGGGCTCGTCGTCCAGCGCGATCACGTTACGCCCGCCGATCCGCTGACCACGGCCAAGACCGCGACCGGCGGAGAGTTTCACTCCGACGGACGGATCGCAGTGCTCGTGCTAAAAAACGCCGCCGGCAAGAGCCAGTAGAAATTCTTCCGCTCAGTGCGGCGCGACGGGAAGCGCGAATGCCGTAAACGTGAGCCCCGCCGTGGTGACGACCCACTGCCGCCCATCGAGCATGTACGTGACGGCAGCCGAGCCCCACACGGGCGCCCCGGTCTGAAATTTCCAAAGTTCTCTTCCGGTCGCGCCCTCGAACGCGTGGAAGTAGCCTTCGTTGTCTCCGGTGAAAACCAGCCCCGCGGCCGTGGACATTACCCCGCCGGTCAGATCCAGAGCCACGGAGGAGGGATAGTCGCGGTACTTGTGTTCCCAGCGCCGCTGGCCCGTCGTCGGATCGATGGCGCGCAGGGCGGAGAATTGGTTGTGGCCCTCGACCAGGCTTCGGCCGCCGCTCGGAACGCGGACGCCCATTTCGATTGGCTCCGTCGGCTTGACTCCTTGCCACGTGGCGCAGGTTTCGTGCGCCGTCACAAAAAATAATCCCAGGTCGGGATCGAACGTGGGCGGTTGGAAATTTGTGCCGCCGTGATTGTCCGGTAGGCATTTTTCCGCGGTGCCGGTGTTGTCGAGGACGATCGGCCGGCCATCCTTGCCGATCTCCTTGGCCCAGTTCGACCCGTCGATGAAGGGCTTGGCGACCAGCAGTTTTCCGGTTTCGCGGTCCAGCGTGTAGAAAAAGCCGTTGCGGTTCGCAACCATGATCGCTTTGTGAGGCTGGCCGTTGATTTTCAATTCGGCCTGAACCGGCACGTGCGCGGAGTCCCAGTCGTGGACGTCGTGCGGAGTGAATTGGTAATGCCACTTGAGCTTTCCGGTGTCGGCATCGAGCGCCACGAGCGAGCAGGTGTAGAGATTGTCTCCCTCGCGATCGTCGCCGTAGTAGTCGGGATTGGGATTGCCCGTGCCGTAGTACACGAGATTGAGCCCGGGATCGTAGCTCCCCGTCACCCAAACCGCGCCTCCGCCCCGCGCCGCGACATTCGCGTTCGGCCACGACTCGCTGCCCGGCTCTCCGGGCATGGGAATCGTGTCGAAGTGCCACGCCATTTCCCCCGTTTGCGCGTCGTACGCATTGATGTACCCGCGGCTGGAGAAATCTCCTCCGGCCACTCCGATAATCACTTTCCCTTTGATCACCAGCGGCGCCGCGGTGATGGCGTTGGCTTTCTTGAGGTCGCCGACCGCCACGTCCCAAATCACCGTACCCGTCTTGCGGTCGAGCGCCACAAGGTGCGCGTCCAGCGTGCCCATGTACAGGCGATCGCCGAGGATTCCGAATCCGCGATTCACCGGTCCGCAACACACGGAGGCCGAAAAGTTCGCAGGCAGACGGCGGCGATAGGTCCAGATCGGACGGCCCGTGCGGCCGTCGAGCGCCCATGCCTCATCGTTGTTTCCGGTGACGTACAGAATGCCGTCGACGACCAGCGGCGTGTTTTCAATGCCGCGCCCGGGAACGCCGGGGATGTCGGTTTGAAAAATCCATTGCGGCACGAGGCCCGAAACGTTTTGCGGCGTGAGTTGCTTCAGCGGGCTGTGGCGCTGCCCGTTGTAGTCCCCCGAAAACGTCAGCCAGCGCGTGGGATTCTTCAGACCTCCGAGCAGGTCTTGTTCGGTGATGGGCGCGGGCGCCGATTCCTGCTGCGCGGCGAATGCCGATGCACCGAACGCCAGTGTGAGCGCGGCAATCGAAGCGATTCGCCATAGTTTCGTGGGCTTTTTCATAGAGCCTTTCGTTCGCAAGCGGCGGGACGATGGCGTGGCTCGAACTCGCTGACGTCTGCCGCGCACTATTCCGCCGCAATTTACAGCATGAGTTTCTTATTGGCGAATCGTACGCTTCTCCCGCCGTCGGCACAACCGATTTACAGTTGGACAACGGCCGCCGACTTTCTTGACTTGTTTTGTTTTTGCAGCTATAGCATTCGCAACAAGAGCTGCGTCGGGAGGATCCCACGATGAATTCAAAGAACCAGAATCGCAGAAGTTTTCTGAAGCGCAGCGGCGCTCTGGCGGGTTTGGCGGTCGGAGCGATACCCTTCGCGAACGCCCAGACGCCCCAAGCCGACGCACCCGAGGCGCGCCCGCCCAAGGACTTATCGTACGGGCAGCGTTCTCGCTTTGAGAACTCCGTGCGCACCGTGACGCTCGGAAGTCCGCGCGACGTCATTCCGGGTCTGCCGCCGGATGAAACCGGGCAGCGATTGACGCCGCTTCAGGATTCGACCGGAATCATTACGCCAGCCTCGCTCCACTTCATGACGGCCCGCGGTTCGCACCTACCGGATATCGATCCTCGCGAGCATCGCCTCATGATCCACGGCATGGTGGACCGCCCGCTGGTCTTCACGATGGACGAGCTGAAGCGCTTGCCGTCCGTGTCCCGGATTCATTTCATCGAATGCGCGGGAAACAGCGGCGTCTCGCATTACAAGGCCATGGTGAAGGGACTCGAGGTTGCGAATTCCCCCGCGCTCACGAACAGCACCCACGTCATCCAGCAAGTGCACGGGCGGGTCAGCACGAGCGAATGGACGGGAGTCTTGCTGTCTTTGCTGCTGAAGGAAGCGGGCGTCCAAAAAAATGCCAGCTGGCTGGTGGCGGAAGGCGCGGACGCGAACCGGCACTCGAAGAGCATCCCGCTCGAGAAGGGAATGGACGACGTGATCGTCGCCTACAACCAAAATGGAGAAGCGGTGCGTCCCGAGCAGGGTTATCCGCTGCGGATGGTCGTTCCTGGATGGGAAGGCGTCAGCAATGTGAAGTACCTGCGGAGCATCAAGGTCACGGACAAGCCCTACTTCCTCAAAGTGGAAACCGCCAACTACACAAATTTGACGCCGGACGGTAAGGCGAGCTGGTACGAATTCCAGGTCGGGCCGAAGTCCCTGATCACGTTCCCATCGGACGCGCATCAACTTCCGGGCCCCGGGTTGTATGAAATCTCCGGACTGGCGTGGTCCGGCCGCGGCGCGATCGGTAGAGTGGAAGTCAGCACCAACGGCGGGCGAACCTGGACGGATGCGCAGCTTCAGCAGCCGGTCTTCCGAAAGGCATTCACGCGGTTTCGCCTCCCGTGGAATTGGAACGGCGAAGAGACCCTGATCCAGTCGCGCTGTACGAACGAATTCGGCGACATCCAGCCGACCAGGAAAGAGCTGGCTACCTTGTGGGGAGTCAATCGGCAACCGCCCGTGGCGGGCGGCGATGTGGAGAGCTTCTGGGAGAGCGCGCCCATTTTTGAATTTTTCTCCAATCCAATTCAGCCGTGGAGAGTAGCCCGCGACGGGAGCGTTCACGATGCGCTTTACAAGAGCTAGTTTTTTGGCACCCGCGATCTTCCTCTTCGCGTCCGGCGCGGCCATGGCCCAGTCGCCCACTTACAAAGTGGGCAGGGCTCCCACTGAGGCGGAGTTGCGCGCGTGGGACAACGTTGTCGGCACGGACGGAAAAGAGCTGCCGCCCGGAAGCGGAACCGCCGTCGAGGGCGCGAAGGTCTACGCAGCGCGGTGTTCCTTCTGCCACGGCGCAACGGGGAAAGAAGGTCCGGCCCCTCGCTTGATCGGAGGCGTCGACACCCTCTCCACGAAGACCCCCATCCTGACCGTCGGAAGCTATTATCCCTTCGCAACGACGGTGTGGGACTACATCAACCGCTCCATGCCCAGGGACGCGGAGGGTTCGCTCACTCCCGATCAGGTCTATGCGGTGACCGCATTCCTTCTCTACAAGAACGACATCATCAAAGAGACTGAGTTCCTCGACGCCAAGACGCTGCTGACGGTCCGGATGCCGAATCGCGACGGATTTTATCCGCCCAAGCCCGAAGCAACGGCGAAGAACGGGAACTGGAAACCCAACTGGAGTCAGGCCAAGCCGGCGGCGAAGTGAGCATGCTTCTTTCCGCTTGAATTGCGAACGGAGCCGTCGCGCGTCTGCGGATGAGCTTCGCTGCATTTTCCCGAGCCGTAGATCGATCGGACTCGCGCGCCATCGCGTTTCGCAAGGGTTCGCTCCCTCCGTCGCGTAAACCGACCACCTATCCGTGAACGAAGAAGAACCTCCAGAAAACGATTTCTGGGATCAACGGCGAACCGTTAGTATTGGGAGCGCGGTTTTCAGGAAAGGGAAGGAATGGCTACATCTATCTCGACAGAAAAGTTCGGGCCGCTTGCGGGCCTGAAGGTGATCGATCTTTCGCACATCATGGCAGGCCCCACCTGCTCGATGCTTCTGGCGGACATGGGCGCGGACGTCATCAAGGTGGAAAAAATACCGGGCGGCGATGACGCGCGGCGCATGGTGCCGCCGAAAGTCGCGGAGGAATCGGCGGCGTTCCTCATCATGAACCGAAACAAGCGCGGCGTCGCCCTGAACCTGAAGACGCAAGAAGGGCGCGGCGTCCTCCTTCGCCTGCTGAAGGACGCGGACGTGCTGATCGAGAACTACCGCCGCGGCACGATGGAAAAGATGGGCTTCGGCTTCGACACGCTCCATGCGATAAATCCAGGGCTGATTTACTGCTCGATTTCCGGGTTCGGGCGGACAGGTCCGTACGCCGATCGCGGCGGCTTCGACCTCGTCGCTCAGGGCATGACGGGATTGATGAGCAT
This sequence comes from uncultured Acidobacteriota bacterium, assembly GCA_963800455.1. GTDB lineage: Bacteria > Acidobacteriota > Terriglobia > Acidiferrales > UBA7541 > Palsa-360. The sequence continues at coordinate 67,773 of CAWDAY010000002.1, forward strand.
CACAGGGGAAGGGCCCGGCTGCCCGCCGATGAAGTCCGGAGCGCCGCTGACCGATATCACAGCCGGAATTCTGGGGTGCGTGGGAATTCTCGCGGCGTTGCACTCCCGTGCTTCCAGCGGCCAGGGGCAGATGGTGGATACTTCGCTGTTCGAAGCGGGCATCACGCACACGTACTGGCACTCGGCCATTTGCTTTGCGACCGGCAAAGCGCCGGGACCGATGGGGACGGCGCATCCGTTAAACGCGCCCTATCAGGCGTTTCCGGCGTCGGATGGATGGATCACCGTCGGCGCCGCGAACCAGGAAAATTGGCTGCGTCTGCTGGAGGCGCTCGGAGCGCCCGAGTTGCGCGACGATCCGCGTTTTGTGAACAACGCGGAGCGCATGCGCAATCTGTCCGAGTTGAAGGAGACGCTGAGCCGGCGGTTCGAGCGGCGCACGATGGCTGATTGGCTGCGCCGCCTCGAGGAATGCGGCGTTCCGGCGGGCCCCGTGTTGGACATCGCGCAGATGCATCGCGATCCCCAGGCGATCGCGCGCGAAATGATCGTCGAGACAACGCATCCCGTCGCGGGGCCGGTAAAGGCGATCGGCCTACCTATAAAATTTTCGGAAACGCCCGGCGGAGTGCGAAAACCCGCGCCGCTTTTTGGCCAGCATACGCAGGAAGTGCTGCGTGAACACGGCTTCTCCGACGCCGAGATCGACGCAATGGCGGCGCAGGGCGCGATCCAAACGCCGGCAACAACCGGGAAAGGCGCGACGAAATGAGCCAGGAAATTCTGTATGAAGCGAAGGAGGGAGTCGGCCGAATTACCTTCAATCGACCGGAGGCCCGAAACGCTTTCACGTTCAAAATGTACGAGCGGCTCGCGCAAATCTGCCAGGACGCATCCGCGGATTCTGCGGTCAAAGTGCTGGTGCTGACCGGATCGGGCGAAACGGCTTTCGCGGCCGGCACCGACATTGCGGAGTTCCGAAAATTTTCCAGCCCAAAGGACGCGTTGGATTACGAGGTGCGCGTCAACGGCCTGCTCGACGGACTGGAACGAATACCGATTCCAACCATTGCCGCAATCGCCGGGGCATGGACGGGCGGCGGCGCGACGATTGCCGCCTGCTGCGACATTCGCATCGGCGCGGCCAACGCCCGTTTTGGCGTTCCCATCGCCCGCACCCTGGGCAATTGCCTGTCGATGGCGAATTACATACGGCTGGTGGCGTTGCTCGGGCAGGCGCGCGTGAAGGACATTATCTTCACCGGCCGCCTGGTTGCGGCTGACGAGGCGCGCGCGATCGGCCTGCTGAGCGAAGTGCTGCCCGACTACGCGGCCCTGCAGGCGCGCGCCGACGAACTCGCGCGAACCATCGCCTCCCGCGCCCCGCTCACCCTGCGCGCCACCAAGGAGGCCTTGCGCCGCATCAAGGAAAAAATGGTTCCAGACGAGGACGACGAGATGATCCTGGCGTGTTACATGAGCCGGGATTTTCAAGAAGGCATGGACGCATTCTTGAACAAGCGCCCGCCCAAATGGACGGGAACGTAGGAAGCCCAGTACTATTTTCTTCAGAGGCTGCACCGGGTTTGCAAAGACTTCACCCGAATGTTCTTCCAGCACGAATCGAACTTATTTTTGTGCGATTCTGGTGGGCCGGAGAGAATGCTGAAACGATGGATGCAGAGAAAAATTCGATCTTCGCGGGAGTTCCACTGGCTGATCGGCCTCGCGTGGCACTCCGGGAGCAGCCCAAGGTTGCGGTGCCATGAGCGACGCCGCGATCACGGTTCCGAACATTCGGGCGGAAAGCACTCCGGGCGTCAATCCCTGGATTATCGCGCTCGTAGTCACCATGGCGACGTTCATGGAGGTGCTGGATACCAGCATCGCGAACGTTTCTCTGCCGCACATTGCCGGCGGACTTTCCGCCGGAGTGGATGAAAGCACATGGATCTTGACGTCCTATCTTGTCTCGAACGCCATCATCCTCCCGATGAGCGGATGGTTTTCCAATCTTCTCGGGCGAAAGCGCTTCTACATGTTGTGCGTGGCTGTCTTCACGATCAGTTCGTTCCTGTGCGGCCTGGCTCCGAATCTCGGCTCGCTGATTGTCTTTCGGATCCTGCAGGGATTGGGAGGCGGAGGTCTGCAACCGAGCGAGCAGGCCATTCTTGCCGACACCTTCACTCCGGCGAAGCGCGGAATGGCCTTCGCCATTTACGGCATGGCGGTGGTGGTGGCGCCGGCCGTGGGTCCGACGCTCGGTGGATTTATCACGGATAACTACAGCTGGCGGTGGATTTTCTACATCAACGTCCCAATCGGGATTATCTCCCTGCTACTGACGTCGCGGCTGATCAGCGATCCTCCGTACATGGACAAGGAGAGAAAACGAAAAATCAGCATCGATTACATCGGCCTGAGTTTGCTCGCGCTCGGACTTGGCGCGCTGCAGGTAGTCTTGGACAAAGGGCAGCGGGACGATTGGTTCGATTCGCATTTTATCGTAATCCTCACGGCGATTTCAGCCGCTGCTATCGTGACCGTGCTGTTCTGGGAGTGGCACCACGACCATCCGATCATCGATCTGCGGCTTTTCCGCGACCGCTCGTTCGCGACCGCGAACGCACTGATGTTCTCACTGGGGTTTGTCCTCTGGGGCACTACGCTCCTGATCCCGCTGTTCGTGCAGACGCTCATGGGTTATCCAGCGGAGCAGGCGGGGCTGGTGCTCATGCCGGGCGGCTTGGTCATCATTGCGCTCCTGCCGCTGGTCGGGCGTTTGCTGGGGCGAATCGATCCGAGGCCGATGATGATCGGCGGTTTGTGTGTTTTGTCCACCGCGATGTTTTACATGTCGCGTTTCGACCTCCAGGTTGATTTTGGAAACGTCGTACTTGCCCGGTTAATTCAAGGGGTCGGCCTGGCTTTCCTGTGGGTCCCGATCAATACGGTGGCGTATTCCTATTTGCCGCGAGAGAAGAACAACGCCGCTTCCGGACTGATTAATCTGGCGAGGAACGTCGGCGCCAGCATGGGGATTTCCTATGTCACGACGATGCTCGATCGCAGGGCCCAGTTCCACCAGGAGCGCCTGGCCGCGCACCTAGACCCGGCGAATCCGAACTTACGTCAAATGCTGAGCGGCGCCACCGCCGCGTTGCAGGCGCACGGCGGCACCCAGCCCCTGCAGCAAGCCGACGCCCTATTGCAGTTCAACGTGCAGCGCCAGGCGACCATGCTGTCCTACATTGACAATTTCCATATTCTCGCGATTGTGAGTTTGTGCCTGGTCCCAATGGTGTTGTTGATCAAGAAGCCTCGCAGAGGCGGGAAGATCGCAGTTCACTAGTCGGCTCGCCGCGATGGGCATCCCGCGACGATTCGAGCCGTCTATGGAGTTCACCTGGAGGACGCCCCCAACTCGCCCTCAGCGGGTCAGCAACACCGAGTTGTAAATTCCGCCCGACACTTTGGCCGAGATATTGAGGGTTTGGGGCAGCCACCACGTCTTCCGCAGGAGCTCATGGCTGGAATGCTTCATCCGGTCGGCGACGTAGGCCATGAGCCACACTTCTGCGACGGACTCGACGACAATGGTGCCGGAGTTGTGCACGAATGGACGCATCAGCGGATTTTCTTCATACCCGCCGGCTTCAATGACCTTGCGGGAGGCGACGTCGTCGAGAATGGCTGCCCCGGCGTTGATTCCCGCCAGGAGCCGCACCTTAGGGTCATAGAACGGGCGCGTGATGAAGTTGCCTTGCGGCGCGGGCTTGTCAGGAAGGATGTTTTTAACCGGCAGCGCCGTCTCAGGCACCGCGTTTTGGACGGTAGCGTCCTGAGCCGCGGCAGGCGCCGAGGCGAGCAACACAACTAACGCGATACGAGCCGTCCACACCATACCGGGCCTTCATTCCCTTGATTCTGCCGAATCAACTATACGATGGAGGCGGGGTGAATCACGAATGGTTCGAGTGAATCGGAGGCCGGGTGTCGAACCCGTGGGTGTGGCGGGTGGACGTTTCCAGATTGATGATCCTGTCCACCGCGTCCGACCCGCAGGTACTACACCGGCCGTGAGCGTCCAGCGCTACTGGTTCCAGACAGCTGATGCACAGCCACTGCTTCTTTATGACGGGTTCCACCGATTTCTGGCGGCTGTTGAGCGATCCGAACATGATTTGGAAGAGAAGCAATGGCGGGGCCAAGAGCGGCGATCGGGCAGCGTTTTGCAGGGGGATTGTGTTCTTTTGATTAAAGGCGACACCGCCGAAAATACAGGGCTTACCTGCAACGCGAACCTAGAGCGCGAAGAACCGCTTCCAGCCTCTTCAACGCCACGCCGACTGGTCGACGGAAGCTGTAAATAGTTCCAATGGGAACGACTTCTTACATCCGGCCAGCGCTGCTTTGAAATGTCACGGGAATCGAAGCGTCCGTCCCGAAGGTACGTTGGCCGGGGCGGGGGCTAGTTAGGGCCTATGATTCGCGGGGGTGCTGCATGGCGGCTCAGGGCATCCGGCTATCCCAGGCTTAGGCTGACCTTGAAATACACAAATCACCGTGCCTGCCGGACGCCCCTTGCTTTGGGTCGATTCGGACTTTCGCTTGGGCAGCGTTTTAGTAAGCGGACGTTCCGACCGGGACATTCTCGGATTCCTTGCTCGACTGACCCGAGGATTGCGTGCGCTCGATTTCGATGCGTCCCTTGAAATACGCGCCGTCTTCGATGCTGATGCGCGAGGTCGTGATATTGCCGATCACCTGGCCGTCTTTCTTGATCTCGACGCGGTCGCGCGCGCGGAGATTGCCGGAGGCGTTGCCGTAGACGATGACTTCGCGCGCATCGATTTCGGAGTTCAATTGGGCGCTGCGCCCCACGGTCAGCCGGTTTCCGCGGACCGAAATGTTCCCCTCGACCTTGCCGTCGATCTGCAGGTCTTCGTCGCTGGAGATTTCGCCTTTCACCACGATGGTTGGCCCGAGGCACGCCAGGCTGCGCGCGGCGGGGACGACGGGAGTGCCGGGCCGGCTGGCGGGAGCTGCATTCACAGGGGTGCCGGGAATTCTCGAGTCCTTCACCGGCGACGTGCCAGGCACTTCGGGCTGAGCTTCCTTATTCCACATGATTCCTCCAAATTCCGCTCGACTGTCGTTTGGGTCGCGATGGACCTTGTTCTATTCACTGTAGGAGGATGGGCCTAGCGAGGCTACTGGAAAGTAAAGGGGAGTGCCCATTTCTAAACCTGCCCCTTGGGGTAGGACGGGCTTCAGCCTGTCCGGTTTTGATGTCTGCCAATCAGCGGAGAGTCGTGGCGACCGCCTCAGAATTCAAAGGCAGACAGGCTGAAGCCCGTCCTACTCGTAATACGCCGGGGCGTGCTTCAATTTGTCGCTTTGCGTCTTCTCATGGTTGATCCACAGCTGCGCATGATAGAAGGAAATCAGGTCGGCCATGCGCTGCATGGACAACTGCGTCTGGATCTTTTGTTCGGGCGGCATGGTGGGGAAGTAGGGGATGCGGCGGTTGTCCCAGTTGTCCTGTAGGTGCACGGCGTCGCCGCTCAGCAGGATCCATCCTGTCTTTGCGAGATGAACGAGGCACGACTGGTGGCCGGGCGTGTGACCCGGAGTGTAGACGATCATCACCGAGCCGTCGCCAAACACGTCCAGATCCTCCTGCACCAGCGTCACTGGATGGTCTTTCAGGAACGTTGGCCGCGGATCGGACGGCGGTTTCGCGATTCCCTTCTTTCCTTCGGCAAAATAATAGTCGTACTCCGCCTTTTGAATGAGGAACGGCACCTGGGGAAACAGTTCGGCATTGCCGATGTGGTCCGGATGCGTGTGCGAAATGCCCACGAATTTGATATCCGACGGTTTGACGCCGATGGCGGCAAGTTGAGACTCGAGCGTCTTCGCTCGGATCCAATGGATGTCGGTCGCGGGATTATTGCTCGGGTACCAGCCGTCAGGCATGGAGGCGACCGCGTCGGAGATGCCCGTATCCCAGAGAAAATAGCCGTTGGCATGGTGGACCAGGTAGCAGCTCACCGAGATGTCGATCGGCTTGCCGACATTCACGCCCACCGTCCAACGCGACTCGTCGTTCGAGTGACCCTGGCCGCAATCGAGCACGTAGAGCCGGTCGGCGGCGCCCTTGCCGCCCGGTTGCGCCGAGGATGTCCCGGGCGAGAAAAATCCGGCGACTGCTAGGAGAAGAATGGCGAATCGTTTCATGGGAGAAGACTCCTGTCGGCCCCAGCCTCCTGGGCGTCCTGCTGCATCCATTGCACGAGCTGCGGCTCGCTATTTGTCCGGGCCGCCGGGGCAACCCGAATTGGCGCCGTTGCAATCGCCGGCAACATGCTCGGGCAGTCCGCGCCCCGCGACTTCGGTCCTCATCCCCGCGGGATCCTGAATCGACCAGCCGTATTTCCCGTCCGGCTGGGGCTTATAGCCTCGGCGTTCCAATTCCGCTTTCACGGCCGCCTGATTGAAGTTTTCCACCGCCATCGCAAAATGCGCGACGTACGCTTTGTTTTCGGGATGCTGGCTCTTGCGCAGGTATAAATAATTTTCACCGAATTTGAGAAAGCAGACCGGACCTCCCGCGGCATCCACGCCGAACACATTGCCCGGCTTGTAATAGACCAACTTCATTCCCAGCAGGTTCATGTAAAAGTCGCGCGATTGATCGACATCGGGCACGTTGTAGACGAGGTGGCTCACGGCGTAGGCCTTGAAGCCCTTGCCGTCGGGGCCAGGAATGGAGGCGAGATTCTTCGTGCCGTCCGATTCTTTCGCAGTCGGCGCCGCGGCCCCTGGGAACACTCCATGAGTCGCGCAGATTTGAATCGTCGTGCCGCTCGGATCCTTGATCGACCACGCGTAATCGCCGTCGCCTTTGGGCTCGAGGCCGCGCCGCGCGAGCTCCGCTCGCACCGGTTCCAGCTGAAAATTCTCGATCGAGAAGGCGAAGTGATCGACGTTGCCTTGCCCCATCTGCTCCGACCAGTTCGCGTTGCGTCCGGTGCCGGCGGGCCGGTCGAGCGGTTTCGTCAGCGGTCGGATGTAGATCGCGCTCGGCGGATCGCCGCATTCGACCGAACATTGCTTGCCGTCGTCGTAGACGACTTTCATCCCGTAGAGATTCACGTAGAAGTCGCGCACCTTGGCGTAATCGGAAACTTGATAGTTGATGTGATTGTAGGCGACGGCCTTCAACATCATGCCGCCCGCGGCGGCAGCTTGCGCGCCGCCGGCAAATGGCGCCGCTTCGGGAGACGCGCTTGCGGCAAAGGCAGCGGTCGCGGTCAGGCCGAGCGCGCGCATCAGTTCGCGGCGGCCGATTCGTCCATTCTCAAACGCTTTGCGGAGTGCCGAAATATTTTGTTCCATGGCAGCGCCTCCAGGGAATGCGCGGTTCCTTGTGATAGTTGCAGTTGCGGGATTGTATGCCCGTTTGGATTCGGATGGCAGAAGTTTTTAGTAGGGCGGGCTTTAGCCTGCCCGATTTTGATTTCTCGCAGGATGGCAACAGACAAACCCGGACAGGCTGAAGCCCGTCCTACTCGAACCTACTTCAACAGTGCGGCGGCCTTTGCGGGCGATGGATGCGGCCGCGACTGCAGGTATGCGTAGATGTCGGCCAGTTCCTGGTCGGACACGACCTTGGCGGTATAGGGTGGCATTTCTCCGGTGGGCTTGCGGAGGTAGCGGAGAAACCACTTCGAACGGGACCGGGTCCGGAGCGATGCGCGGTCCAGTCATGATCGAGCCTTGGCCTTCGCGGCCGTGGCATTGGTAGCAGCCGTCTTGGTGAAGATGCGCTTTCCGTTTTCGGCATTTCCGGCCGGAGCGTCGGAGGCTTTCGACTCTTGCGCCGCGTTCGCCCATCCGCGATAGCGGCTCCGAAGGCCAGCGCGACCGCGAGAGCCACGACCGCCGCCGATTCTGTACCTGCCAAGGCTCTGCATGTTCGCTCCTTACCGATTCTCGACGCGCGTTCGCGCGTTCCTAGCGCGGTTGCGTGACCACATCCAGCAGCGCTGGCTCGCCGCTTTTTGACGACGGCGATCGCGCGCTTCAAGGCCGGGGCAAGTTCGTTGGGGTCCGTGATCGGGCCCTCGGCGTAGACGCCCAAGCTTTGCGCGAGCTTGCAAAATCCATCTTCGGGTCCTCAAAAGTCGTACCGATACCGGCGCGATCGATGCCGCGATTGTGGCGGTTGGCCATGCGCTGCACGTGCATGAGCTCTTCGTGATAGGCGCGGTTATTGTGCATCACGCTCAGGAGCGGAATGCGATGATGCGCCGCCGTCCACAGCACGGCGGGGCGAACAGCAGATCGCCATCGTCCTGAATGCTGACCGAAAATCGGCCGTACTTTTTGTTCGCGAGCGCCGCGCCAACTGGAAGCGGGCGCGTTGTATCCGATGCCGCCTCCGCCTTGCGTGCCGATGTACTGGTAGTGCTTGTCGAAGGGCCACAGCCGCAGCGGCCACCAGCTGAAGTGCCGGAGAATCGAGACGAGCGACCAATCCTCGTCCTTGATCTGCGCCCAAAGTTCGGCGCAAAGGCGGCCGGTGCTGATCGGGACTCGCGTCCCACGCATACGATCGCGTCCGTGCGCGCTTGCTCCAGCGCTTGCTGATGCGCTGCGGCCAGCTTGGCGCCGCGATCCTGCAAGCGCCCGCTTGCGGTCCGCAGTGATCTGGCGCTTGGTCTCCTCGATCAGCGACGGCAGCGTCGCCTCCGCATCGGCCGCCATGGCCAGATCCACTCCGGTGTAGCGGTAGAAATCCTGATAGTTGGATTTGGTGTAGAGATCGCCCGTGGTGATGCTGATCAGTCTTCGCGTCGCTCTTCATGATCGGGCGCGACGTGCGGTTCACCTGATCGTGCATGGTGTTCAGCGCGCTCCAGAAGTCCGTGGCTTCCAGGCCCATGATGACGTCGGCGTTCGGCGACCACCGCGCCGCGGCGCGAGGATTGATTCAGCGGATGCCGCGTCGGAAAATTCATCCGCCCGGCCTGATCGATCACCGGCGCCTGAAGCGTTTCGGCCAGTTCGACCAGCAGATCGATGCCGGCCTGCGTCCGCGCGTAGCGGTCCACAACGATCACGGATTCTCAGCCTGAACCAGCAGCCGAGCCGCTTCGGCGACGGAGCCGGAATCGCCCTGCGGAGGCGCGGCCAGCGTCAGCTTCGGAATGTGCAGCGTGCGCATCCGCGGCGATCGGATTTTCCTGAAGCTCGCTGTCCGCCACGAGCAGCACCGGCCCCATCGGCGGCGTCATCGCAATTTTGTAGGCGCGCACCGCGGACTCCGCGAAAGTGCTGCAGCGAAATGGGTAGCATCGTCCCACTTCACGTAGTCGCGAACCATGGCTGCGGCGTCCTGCACGCTGTGCGGCCATTCGCCGTAGGCGGCGTCGCGCTTCGTGGCGTCCAGATTGTTGCCGATCACGATGTAAACAGGCACGCGGTCGCAATAGGCGTTGTAAATGGCCATCGACGGCATGCTGCAGTCCCACCGTGCCGTGCGCGAAAATGCACAGCGGCTTGCCTTCGATTTTGGCGTAGCCGTGGGCCATGGCGACCGACGACTTCTTCATGGCAGCAGGAAATGAATTCGGGATTCTTGTTGCCGCCGTAGTTGATCACCGATTCGTGCAGCGCCCGGAAACTGGAACCTGCGACGGAGCAAACGTATTCGATGCCGAGCGATTTGAGAACGTCGACCATGAAGTCGGACCCGGAGCGGTCCGATGCGTCAGCACCTCGGCTTCGGCGGGCGGATCGGCTTCGACCATCGGCGGCAGGAGCGGCATGGCGCGGTGCGACGGCAGCTCCGCGGCGCGGCTGCGCGGCGGCCGGAGACCTCCGCCGGGACGCGGCCAGCGTTGCCGCGCCGGCGACCACGCTCTTCAGAAAATCTCGACGGCCCGCCGGTGTTTTTTGGATTTTTGCCATGAGGATTGCCTCCGCGCACCGTCACTGGGATTGTTCACTGTACAATCACTCCGTCTCTAAAGCGGCGGCTAAAGACCAATAGCGCCCGCACCTGCAAGCGTCGCGACCCATGCAACTGCTGCTAGCCCGCCTCTCAGAGGCGGGCGCTTTTCTTCGTCGCCAAGCAACATCGTCAGCGAATTTCCGGCCGCCTTGCCACCATGATGCAGATCAATGCAATTATAGCCAAACCCGGTGGCCGTATAAAAAGCGACGCCGTAATTTCTATATTTGTCGAACAGAACGCCGCCAATCGTCGGGCCGAGGATCCCTGCGAATCCCCAGGCCGTAAAAATCGCGCCGTAATTCGACCCTGCATATTTCGTGCCCCAGAAATCGGAAACCGTGGACGGAACGACGGAGGCCTGCGCGCCATAGCAGAAATACACAACATAAATCAGCACGTAGAGCGCGGCCAGATGCGCGCCCACCCAATACAGCATGGGCATGGCGATGCTGGAAAGCGCCAGCACCACGCGCAGAGTATTCAGCCTGCCCATCCAATCCGACAGCCATCCGGAAAGCACGCGCCCTGAAACATTGCCGAACGCTCCTACGACGAGGCCCATCGTCGCGATCGTGGCGCTGGAGATTCCCTGATTCCGCGCGAAGGGAATGAGCTGGCTGATCACCATCAGCCCAGCAGTGGAGCCCAGCCCGAATCCCAGCCACAAAAAATAAAACGCCGGCGTGCGCACAACTTCGCCCGGAGTGAATTGGTGGCGATTGCGGGTGAGCTGCGCGTGGAGAATCTTTTCCTTGCTTGCGTTTCCCGATGCTGAGGGCGGTCGGCGGATTTTTCATCAGAAACGCGCCGGTCATGGTCATGACGAAAAAAATCCCGCTGAGGATCACGCAGGAAGTGCGCCAGCCGAAATGCGGAAACAGAACCAGATTGGCGATCGTTCCAAAAATGGCCGAGCCGCCGCCGTATCCTGCCAGCGCGAGGCCGATGGCCAGGCCCATCCTGTCCGGAAACCATTTGGCCATCACCGGAACGACGGTCCCGTAGCCGAATCCGTTGCCAATGCCGCCCAGCACGCCATAGAAAAAATACAGAAAGTAGAGGCTCGAAGTGTAAGAGAAAAGGAAAAAACTCAGCGTGATCAAAATGCTGCCGGAGATGGAAATCCAGAACGGGCCGAAGCGGTCTTGCAGCCTTCCGCCGATTAACAATGACGCAGCGAACATGACGGCGGCAAACGTAAAAACCGTGGAAGTTTGCGCGCGGCTCCAGCCGAATTCTTTTTCCAGCGGAGCGACGAAAACACTCCAAGCGTAAAGCGTGCCGAGTGCCAGATTCATTGAAAGGCCGCCGGCGAGGCGCCACCAGCGGCTGATCTGCGCGCCGCTCGCCTCGCGCAGTGGTCGCGGAAGCGCGCGGTCGCGCCGAAGGATTCGCCGGGAAGGGAGGTTGCCGTCATGGGCTGTAATTGATAAGAAATTACGCAGCTACTTCGGTGCGGGCTTCGGTGCGATATTCGGTCCTTTCACTGTTTCCGGAACCTGCCCGCGTTTGTAGATCATAATCGTGCGCTTGAATTCGATCACCACGGTTCCTTCCTGCGTATAGCCTGTGGTCTTGAATCGCACGATGCCCACATTCGGCCTCGATTTCGATTCGCGTTTTTCGAGCACTTCGCTTTGCGAATACACCGTGTCGCCCTCGAAGAGCGGGATTCGGCAGGCGCACTTCGTCCCAGCCCAGATTGGCCATCGCGTTTTGAGAAATGTCGGCGACCGATTGGCCGGTGACGAGCGCGAGCGTAAATGTGGAATCGACGAGCGGCTTTTTGAATTCCGTTTTCGCCGCATAGGCGCGGTCAAAATGGATGGGATTGGTATTCTGCGTCAGCAGCGTGAACCAGATGTTGTCCGTCGCCAGCACGGTGCGTCCGAGCGGATGGCGATAAATATCGCCCACCTCAAAATCTTCAAATACGCGTCCGGTCCAGCCTTCTTTGATCGCCATGATGACCTTCCTTCGATTTTGTGGTCCGCGAATTATATGTCCCAATCCGCCTGTCATTCCGAGCGAAGCGAAGAATCTCTCTTCATCGGGCGAAGAAATCGAGGAGAGATTCCTCGCTTCACTGAGAATGACAGTAAATTTGCCGTCGCGCAAGGCACGGCATCCGTGCCCCTAACATGACAAAATTAAATTACGCCCGTTTTTCGCCAGCCGCGATTTTCTCGGGATCAAATCCCAATTCGCCAGAATCGCGTCGGTCTGCTGGCCCAGCGCCGGCACTTCGTTCATAACAGGTTCCACATTTTCCATCGTGACCGGAGGAAGCAGCGCCTTCAGCGGGCCCACCGGCGAATCCACCGTGCCCCAGCGTTTTCGCGCGTCGAGTTGCGGGTGCTCCGAAAACTCCTGCAACGGTGTTCATGCTCGCGTTGGCGATTTGCGCGGTTTCGAGCCGCGCGATAATTTCCGCGGCCGTCAGCTTCTGGAAAACTTCCTCCATCGCCTGATCGAGCTGCGGGCGATTCTGGACGCGCTTGGCATTGGAATCGAAGCGCGGATCCGTAGCGAGCTGCGGATTTTGCAACACCACTTCGCAAAATTTTTTCCACTCGCGTTCGTTCTGCAGACCGAGATATACGGTTTTGTTGTCTCCCTGTACGAGCCGGCCCGTAGGGCGCGATGGTGGCGTGGCTCGCGCCCGTGCGCGGAGGAGCCGATCCTCCATACGACGGTGTAATACGTGGCGTAGCTCATCCATTCGCCAAGCGAATCGAAGAGGGAAGTCTCCAGCGCGACGCCTTCCCCGGTGCTCGCCCGGACCAGCAGCGCCGTCAAAATTCCCGAATAGGCATACATGCCGCAGGAAATATCGGCGATGGAAATTCCCACCTTGGAGGGCGTTTCGTTCGTCCCGGTGATGGAAATCAGTCCCGCCTCGGCCTGAATCAGCAGGTCGTACGCTTTCTTGTCCCGGTAGGGCCCGGAAGATCCATAGCCGGAAAGATTGCAAACGATCAGGCGCGGATATTTTTTTCGTAATTCCGGCGTGCCGAAGCCGAGCCGCTCGGTGGCGCCGGGCGCCAGATTCTGAAGAAAGACGTCGGCCTTTTCGAGCAAGCGCTGCAGGACCAGCTTGGCTTCCGGCCGCTTCAAATCCAAGGTGAGAGATTCCTTGGAGCGGTTGAGCCAAACGAAATGGCTGGACATTCCACGCACGGTGGAGTCGTAGCCCCGCGCAAAATCCCCCGCGCCGGGGCGTTCGATTTTGATCACCCGCGCGCCCAGATCCGCGAGTTGGCGCGTGGCGAACGGCGCCGCCACCGCCTGCTCGAGCGACACGACCGTGATTCCTTCGAGTGGCCGCATCAATAGGACCGGGGCAAGCCCAGAACGTGCTCCGCCAGATAGCTCAGAATCAGGTTCGTGGAAATGGGCGCCACTTGATACAGCCGTGTTTCCCGGAATTTTCGTTCGATGTCGTATTCTTCCGCGAATCCGAATCCGCCGTACGTTTGCACCGCGACGTTGGCCAGTTCCCAGGAAACGTCGGCCGCGAGCAGCTTGGCCATGTTGGCTTCCGGGCCGCACGGTTTGCCGCTATCGAACAGAGCGGCCGCGCGCGTGACCATCAGCCGCGCCGCCTCCAGATTGGCGTATGCGCGGGCGATTGGAAACTGAATGCCCTGATTTTTGCCGATCGGCCGGCTGAACACTATCCGCTCATTCGCGTAGCGGCATGTGCGCTCCAGAAACCAGCGCGCGTCACCGATGCATTCCGAGGCGATCAGGATGCGTTCCGCGTTCAAGCTGTCGAGCAAGTAGCGGAATCCCTGGCCCTCTTCGCCGACCAGATTTTCCACGGGCACTTCCAGATTATCGATGAACAATTCCGTCGTGCCGTGATTCATCATGGTGCGGATCGGGCGAATCTTCAGGCCGTGGCCTACCGCCTTCCGCAGGTCGACGAGAATTGCGGAAAGGCCTTCCGTCCGTTTTTTCACCTGATCCACGGGAGTCGTGCGAGCCAAGAGAAGCATCAGGTCGGAATGTTCGGCGCGCGAAATCCAGATCTTCTGGCCGTTGATCACGTAATGGTCTCCGTTTCGGACGGCCATCGTCTTCAGCTGCGTCGTATCGGTTCCCGTGTTCGGCTCGCTTACGCCGAAGGCTTGCAGCCGGAGCGATCCGTCCGCGATCTTCGGCAGATACTGCCGCTTGTGCGCTTCCGAACCGTGCCGCAACAGCGTGCCCATGATGTACATCTGCGCGTGGCACGCGGCGGCGTTTCCGCCGCTGTGATGGATTTCCTCCAAAATCGTGGCGGCTTCCGTGACGCCCAGGCCGGCGCCGCCGTACTCTTCGGGAATCAGCGTGGCCATATAGCCGGCGTGGGTGAGAGCCTGTACGAATTCTTCGGGATAGGAGCGTTTCTCGTCGAGCTCCCGCCAATATTTGTCGGGATAGTCGCGGCACAGTTCGCGTACGGCGGACCTTAACTCGTCGTGGGATTCCTCGGCGGAGCGATTCATGGCATTCAATCGAAGACCTCGTTCTCTTGGTTCTCCTGCGGGCGGTGGCGTACACTCTCTTCCCGAGCGTATGCAATCGCCTCCGACTTCTAAAAGGCAAAAGAGCACGATAGCAGAAATAATTTTGTAGCGTATCTTATCCGATGGCGGCATTCTGCGAAACGGTGAATCGATGGAGCCCATAACTCGAACGCTCGTTCATTTTTGCCACGGCCTCGATTCCAAGGATCTGAGTGAGGAAGTCGTCGAGCGCACCCGGACCATGCTGCTCGACTACCTGGGCGTCGCGCTCGCCGGCTCCCTGGCGGAATCCTCGGAGCCGGTTCACAAAATGCTCGCCCGCTCGGCGTCCAGCGGTCCCTGCACCGTCATCGGCACTGCAACGCACGCATCGCCCGAAAGTGCGGCTCTCGCGAATGGCTGCGCGGCTCACAGCGTGGAACTCGACGATACCCACCAGGCAGGCTCGATCCATCCGGGCGTCGTGATTTTTTCGACCGCCATCGCGCTCAGCGAAACTAATCCCGAGATTGGCTTCGATCAATTTGTGCCGGCAGTCGTCGCCGGATATGAAGTCGCCACGCGCCTGGGAATGGCGGTCCAGCCGAAATTTCATTACGAGTTGGGGTTTCACCCTACGTCCACCTGCGGCGTTTTTGGCGCGGCGGTCGCTGCGGCGAAACTCCTGCGCTTGAGCGAAGAGCAGATGCTGTCCGCCGTTGGAATCGCCGGAAGCATGGCGGCGGGTTCCCTGGAATTTCTCGCGGACGGCACGTGGACGAAGCGGCTGCACCCCGGCCTCGCCGCGCAAAACGGAATTTTAGCAGCGAACCTTGCCGCGGAAGGCTTTCGCGGCCCCGCCACGATCCTCGAAGGCCGCGACGGTTTCCTTTCGGGATACTCGCGAAATCCGAAGCCCGAACTCGTTACACGAGACTTCGGGAAAGATTTTGAAATCCTGCGGACGAGCATCAAGCCGCATGCCTGCTGCCGCTATATGCAGGCGCCGATCGACGGCCTGATCGAGCTTGCGGTCGCGCACGACATTTCTCCCGAGCAGGTCGAGCGCGTCGAAGTCGCGGTTCTCGAAGCCGGGTGGCCGCTCGTTTGCGAGCCCCGGGAACGAAAATTGGCTCCTTCCAATTCGGTGGACGCGCAATTTTCGATGCCCTACGGAGCCGCCGTGGCCCTCGCTGAACGCGCTGCCGGTCTCGATCAATTCTCCCCGGAGCACATTCATTCGCCGCGGATACGGTCTTTGATGGCCAAAGTCGTTTTGCAAACGGACGCCGCCATCGAGAGAAACTTTCCGGTGGAATGGCCAGCCATCGTGCGCGTCGAAATGAAGGACGGCCGGCGGTATGAAAAATTCATTCGTTTCCCAAAGGGCGACCCGGAAAATCCGCTGACCTGGCAGGAATTGTCCGCGAAGTTCCTCTCTCTCGCCGCGCGAGCGCTTCCGAAGACGCGCTGCGATCGAATCGTTTCGTCGGTGAAAGACTTGAATTCTTCTACAGTGCTTCGTGACGTTTGGAAGTTGGCGTCTCGCACGGTGCCGGTTTCCGTTCCGGCAAATTAATTCCCTCCAGGAGACAATCGCATGGCAGGTCGGCTGCAAGGCAGAGTCGCTTTGATTACCGGTGGCAACAGCGGGATCGGGGAAGCCACCGCTCGCCGTTTTTCGCAGGAAGGAGCCAAAATCGCCCTGCTCGCCCGCAGGGAAGCGGAAGGCCACGCGGTGCAGGAGGCCATCTGCGCGGAGGGGGGAGCCGCAACGTTCATTCCCTGCGACGTCACCGACGGCAAGGCCGTCGAAGCCGCGGTGGCCAAAACCGTCAGCACTTACGGCGCTCTCCATGTGCTCATCAATAACGCCGGAGGCGGCGCCCGCGAAGTATTTCCCGAGGAATCGGATGAGACGTGGGACCGCGTCCTTCGAGTGAACCTTACGGCCTGCTTCCTCACGTGCCGGGCGGCGTGGCCGCATCTCATCCAGGCCGGCAACGCCTCGATCGTCAATGTATCGTCCCTGGCGGCCGTCTCCGGCGTGAGCGAAGCTGTATTCGAACGGACTCCTGTGATGCCGTCGGCGTCCTACATCGCCGCCAAGGCCGGACTCGAAGGCTTTACGCGCTACCTCGCGAGCCTGGGCGGACGGCACAATATCCGCGTCAATTGCATCCGGCCCGGGCAAATTCTGACGCGGCGTCTCACCACGGCCGCCGGCGAACATGTCTTCGCGCGACACTTTGAGATTTGGCAATTGATCAAAGGTCCCGGCTATGCAGAGGACGTTGCCAACGCCATGTTGTTTTTCGCGTCCGACGAGTCGCGCTTCATCACGGCCGAGATGATGAATCTGGATGGCGGCGCGGCGGCGAAATTGTAGGACAGCCGGCCGCAACACGAGGAAAAGATTTCGTTCGCCGGTTTCGGCGGGTGTAGAATCGGCCTAATTGCAGGCGGCCAAACGACCGTCCCAACTTATGGAGACCGAAATGACAAAACGATGGTTCGGAGCTGTGGCGCTGTTCGCGATGTTCCTGTCCCTTCCCGGTTCTGTGCGCGCGCAATCGGCGCAAGCCCTGCCGGTGCCCGGCGTGGATGCGGCCACGGATTTTCCCAACGAGCACGAGATGCCCGATCCCAGCCTGGTCTACAAGATCGTGTTTGACATCGGCAAGGCGTCTCCGAAAATCGATGACGTGAATCCCGGCCTGACCGTGATCGCGCGCTATTACAACACGCTTGCCAAGGGCGGCGTCCCGGCCGATCGGAGAAAATTCGTCGTCGTATTTCATCAAGAGGGAACCGAGTTCGCCCTGAACAATGCGGCGTACAAGGCGCGCAAGGACGGCCACGATAATCCCAACATCGCCTTGATGCACAGCATGAAGGAAGCCGGCATCGATTTCCGCGTGTGCGGCCAGGGAGTCATCGCCAAGAAGATCGACGTCGCGACCATCCAGCCCGATGTCCAGGTCGATCAGTGGGCTTTGACCACGATCACCACGCTCCAGCTTCGCGGCTACGTTCGCGTGCAATTGAATTAAGAGTGTGTCCGGCAAAACAAAGGATCGCTCGTGTTGTTATTCCGTCTGTTGTCGTGGAGAGTCCCGCAAGGGACGAAACACCGTAGCCCACCGCTTCCAGCGGTGGGTGATCGGAAGCGCCAAATACCAAGCCCCGTAGGGGCGACACAAGGTCAGTCTTGTGCCGCCCCTACGGGGCTGTTGTTTATTGAACTCGGTCTCCCCACCGCTGAAGCCGTGGGCTACGTTGTGCCGTCTCTTCGGGACTTGGGAAATCATCGTACTTGGGAAATCATCGGACGACCAACCGTAAGTCCCGATTATTTATCTCGTTGACACAGGCTGGGTTGCGGGAGTATACCCAAGCAAATCCATATTTAGGGGAGTTCCGATGGCAGACCATGAACTGGCGGACCCCGGCTGTTCTCCTTCGATAAAATTTTCGAGGCGGGACGTCATCAAGAGCGTCATTGCGACGGGCGTGGTGTCCTCGACGAGCTACTTGTTTCGCGTCTCCAAAGTGTGGGCGCAGGCATCGGCTCCGGGCGCGGTGGACCGGCTGATCACGCTCAACGTCAACGGCCAGATGCGGCGCGTCGACGTCATGAAGCAAGAGACGCTGGTGATGACGCTGCGCTACAAACTCGGCCTCACCGGCACGAAGATCGGCTGCGACCAGGCCGAATGCGGCGCCTGCACCGTGCTGATCGACGACGTTCCGCAATACGCCTGCTCGGTGTTCACGCACACCGTGCGGGACAAGAAGATCACGACGGTGGAAGGCCTCGCCAAGCCCGACGGCACGCTGCACCCGGTGCAGCAAGGCATCATCGACGAGCAGGGCTTCCAGTGCGCCTTCTGCATGTCCGGCTTCATGATGGCCACGGTGGGATTCCTGAAGACGAATCCCAATCCCACGCGCGAAGAACTCGCGCACGGTATCTCCGGCAACCTCTGCCGGTGCCAGGACTACGACAAGATTCTCACCGCAATGATGCGCGGCGCTGAGCATCTGAGGAAGGCGTAAACATGGCAAACGTAACTCCTCCCAACACTCCCAACAAATACAAATATATCGGGAAGAACTACACGACGGGCGACCTCTACGCGAAGGTCACGGGCAAGGCGAAGTACGCCGAGGACTATCGCGCCGACGGCATGCTCTTCTGCAAGCTGCTCCTGAGCCCGATGCCGCATGCGCGCGTGCGCGGCATTGACGCCAAGGCGGCGCTGGCCATGCCCGGCGTGAAAGCGATTCTCACCGCGGATGAGCTGCCTCCCCCGGCCAACAGCATCACTGACGCCGGCACCGTGATATTGGCCAACCCCATGGGATACCAGGCGCTGACCAACGAGCCGTTATTTCAGGGTCAGCCGATCCTCGCCGTGGCCGCGATCGATGAGCTGACCGCCGCCGAAGCGATTGAAAAGATCAAAGTCGATCTCGAGCCGCTGCCGTTCGTCGTCGATCCGCTGGTGAGCCTCCGGCCCGGCGGCCCGAACGCCAGAACGAATGGAAACGTCTGGGTCCGCGTTCCGCCGCCTCCTCCAAAGCCCGGGGAACGGCCCGCGCAAACGCCGCCCGAACTCCGCACGGTGAAATGGACGAGCGCGGATTTCGAGGAGGCCCAGCAGGGACGCCTGCCGCTGGGCAAGGAAACCGAAGAGTGGCACGTCGGCGATTTCGAGGCGGCCCTGAAAAACTCGGCGCTGGTGCTCGACGAAACGTTCGTCACGCCCAACACGAGCCACCAGTGCCTGGAAACGCGCTCGACGATGGCCTACTGGCAGAACGGCAAAGTGTTCGTGCATACCGGCACGCAGAGCACTGCGCAGACGGTTCCCGCAATCGCTCGCTGGCTGGGCATCGAGCAGAGCAACGTAGTTTTTATCAGCGAATATACCGGCGGCGGATTCGGCAGCAAGATCACCGGCGACATCACGCTCGTGATTCCTGCGCTGCTCGCGAAAAAGACCGGCGCTCCCGTGATGATGCGCATCACGCGCGAGGAAGAAAACTTCATCGGCCGCGGACGTCCGAGCCTGCACGGCCGCATGAAGGTCGGCTTCTCCAAGGAAGGCCGCATCACCGCCCTGGACATGTACGTGGTCTGCGACAACGGCCCGTACGACATGGTCGGCGACGCGTTTTCCTCGGGACGAATCGTCTCGGTCCTGTACCAGCCGGAGACGATGCGCTGGCGCGGCGTGACGGTGCTGACCAATACGCCTCCGCGCAGTTCGCAGAGCTCGCCCGGAGGAATGCAGGGAATTGCCATCATGGAGCCGGTCCTGGCAAAAGCCGCGCGAAAGCTCGGCGTGGACCAGGTGGCCATCCGGCGCATGAATTCGCCGGAGGGCAAGGCCCCGTTCGGGCCGCTCGTCAACGGCAAGCAGCAATACGCAACAAGCGCGTTCATCAAGGAAGCACTGGATCGCGGCTCCGAGCAGTTCAAGTGGAACGAACGGAAAGCGGGCACGGGGAAGCGCAACGGCTCGAAAGTGCGCGGCGTTGGCGTATCGATCAGCAGCTACTCGGGCGGCACGACCGGCTTCGACGGCCTGTTCGTCATCAAGCCAGACGGCCGCGTTTACATCCAATCGGGCGTCGGAAATCTGGGAACCGAGTCCTGGACCGATGTGCATCGCGTCGTCGCGGAACTTCTCGGCGTACCCTGGGAAAAGTGCGAAATCACGTGGGGCAATACGTCGAAAAATCTTCCCTGGACGTGCCCGTCCGGCGGCAGCCAGACGACGCATGCGATGACGCGCGCGGCGAACGCCGTGGCGGCGGACGCCATCACGAAACTTCAGCAGATTGCGGCCAAGGATCTTGGCGGCAAGCCCGAGGACTACGTCGTCGCGAACGAGCGCGTCGCGCGCAAAGGCGGAGGCGCGGGGATGACGCTGGCCCACGCCGCGCAGCGGGCGATCCAATTGGGCGGGGCCTACGACGGCCACGAGTTGCCCTCGGATATCAACAAATTCACGGTCGTGTCGGCGACCGCACTCGCCGGACAAGGCCTGCTGGCAGTCGCCAAGGACAACTTCAAGCACGATGGGAACACATTCTCTTTTGTCGCCTCGTTTGCCGAGATCGAAGCCGACGTCGAAACCGGGCAGTATCGCATTCTCGATTTTCTGGCCTATGCGGACGTCGGTACGGTGCTGCATCCCAATGCTCTCGGCGGCCAGATTATGGGGCGGTCGATCCTCGGCATCGGCCACACGATTGGCCAGAAGTGGGTCTACGACCAACACTATGGCTTGCCGCTCTCGCGGCGTTTCTATCACACCAAGCCGCCCTCAATCTTGGACATACCCGCCAAGCTGAACTGGGCCGCGGTCGAGATTCCCGACCCGGAAACGCCCATCGGCGCGCGCGGCATCGGGGAGCCGCCTGTTGGAGGCGGATGCGCCGCGATCCTGAACGCGCTGTCGGATGCTCTCGGTGATGAAATCTTCCGGCGAGCGCCCGTCACTGCGGACGTAATTCTGGCATCGCTCGAAGCGGGCAAGCCGATGCAGGATCCGCTGCGATCCAACATTTAGTTTCGCTCGTTTTGGAAATTTGAGCGTTAGGCCATGACCGGTAAGGCGCGACCGCACCAAATGAGGAGAACGGAAAATGGCTGTCATTCGTGACGTAATACCAGCGTTCGAACTCTTTCAGCCGACGTCTGTCGACGACGCCTTGACGTTGCAGTCCCGGTACGGGGCCAAGGCCTGGGTGCTGGCCGGCGGGCTCGACAGCTTCGATTGGTTCAAGGACCGCATCAAGCGTCCGGAAGTGGTGATCGACCTGAGCCAGGTGAAGGACCTGCGCGGCGTGCGTCCCTCGGGCGACGGCGTTGAGATCGGCGCGATGACCACGCTCACGGAAGTGGTGCGCCATCCGATGATCCGCGAAAAATTCGGTATCCTGCCGAACGCCGCGGAGTCCGCCGCGTCGCCCCAGATTCGCAATCAAGGCACGATCGGCGGCAACGTCTCCCAGGATGCCCGTTGCTGGTATTACAGAGGCGGCTGGCCGTGTTATCGCGCCGGGGGCAACATTTGCTACGCAGATACGCCCACGGGCCTCAATCGCGAGCACGCCATCCTCGATGCCAACCGGTGCGTTGCAGTCAGTCCGTCGGACACGGCGCCGGCTCTGATCGCGCTCGATGCCAAGATGGTCGTTCGAACGCCAAAGGGCGAAAAAACCGTCGATGCCGAAAATTATTTTATCGGCCCTGCGATCGACATTACCAGGATGACGATCCTCAAACCTGGCGATTTGCTGACGTCCATTCGAATTCCGGGCACCTGGGCCGGCGCGCAATTTTATTTCGAAAAGGTTCGCGACCGCAGCGTCTGGGATTTTCCGCTGGTCAATGTCGCGTCCGCGATGACGATGTCCGGCAGCACCATCCAGCGCATCCGCATCGCTGTGAATGGCGTGGCCGCGCATCCGGTCCGGTTGACGGCGGTGGAAGCTGCCGTGACGGGAAAGCCGCGCAACGAGGAAACAGCGGAGATGGCCGGGCAAATCGCGATTCGGGGCGCGGAACCGCTGCAATACAACGGCTTCAAGGTGCCGTTGCTGAGAAATCTGGTGAAGCGCGCGATTCGCGGCGGCGCCGCGCAGGCGTAGGGTTCGGAAATACCGCCACTTGCAGCAGGAGGGGAACTTGAATTTCATTCAGTGGGCGACAAGTCCGTGGGGCCAGCAAGTTCCCACGCACATTTCGTGGACCCTCCTCTGGGTCTCCGCAATCGGCGGACTGGCGTTTCTCATCATCCACGCTTTGTACGTGGCCATCTGGGGAAAGAAAACCGCGCATGCGGCGGCGTCTGCCAGCGTGTCCCCGGCGGTGGCGGCGCGAATTCCGGAGCGCGTTCCCCGGCACAACCTCAGCGCGCGACTGTTTCACGCCATCATGGCCCTGTCGATGCTCGCGCTGCTCTTTACCGCGTTTCTTCCGAAAGTGGGCGTCGAGTTTCCGTGGGTCACCTATCACTGGATCGCAGGCATCGTTCTTTCCGTCTCCGTGCTCTATCACATTTTTGACGCCTTTTGGTTCCAGGATTTCTGGTCCATCTGGCCGGATCATGTGGACATCGAGGACGCCCAGCGAAGGATGAAGCGCGCTATGGGGCAATCCGCGCCGGAGCCGCGAAAGTTCGCGAAATATCCGCTGGAGAACAAGCTGTACCACCTCGTCGTGATGCTGGCGGGTCTCTCCGTGATCTGCACGGGCCTCTTCATGATGAAGCGGGTGCGCACTCCGTTCTTCACGCGCAATCCTTACCTCTTCGGCGACATGACCTGGGGCTGGATGTATGTGCTGCATGGTCTTGCGGGCGTCGGATTCGTGGCTCTGGTCACGGTGCACATCTACATGGCGGTTCGTCCGGAGAAGTTCTTTATCACGAAATCGATGGCTGTAGGCTGGATGGACCGCGAACACTACCTCGAACATCACGACCCGAACCGCTGGCCCGCGGTTCCCGAACAAAATCCCGGCTCCGCAGCGACCGACTCCAAGAAAGCCACCGCCTAGATGGGTCGCGAAGACGTTAGTGCCCGATGCAGCGCCATCGAAGAGTGCTACGAGTTTCTGCTCGCCTACGCCGGGCAGGGCCTTTCCGGCAAGGAAAATAGCAAATCGAGCGGACAATTGACCGATTTCCTGAAACGCGCCGTCGACGCGCTCACGGGGCTTGCCGAGGAATATTCCAGGACCGTCCGACAGGAAAATCTACAGCCGGCGGAGCGTTATCTGGCGTTTTTGGCGGTCCTGGAAAGGGACGCGGTCGATTCGCTCGCCTCGATTCAACTGGTTCTGGCTCAACCCACGATCAGCTCTCAGTTGATCGACAACCTGAACGCGTCCATCCATCTGCGCGCGCTGCTTACGGACCTTTTTCTAATCGACGAAATTCTGAAGCCGCAACCGCTCGCCGCGAAACCGCCGAGTTAGCACGGTCGTATTTCTCTGCGCCCGGCGAACGCCATCCTCTCCTACGCCTTGCTTGTCGCCACAAAGGGAGCCACTGGATTCACCAGTGCGCGTCCCAACGCCAGGTGCTGGTTCGCATCGAGGTGAATTCCGTCAACGCGGCTGCAGGACGTGACACTCGCGGCGTCGAAGAAAGCGCAGCCGAGTTCCGACGACATCGCGTAGTAGGCATCGGCGAGACCGCTGCACCGCCGTTCTGCTCCCGAAAATTTCGCGGCGAGTTCGCCTTGCGGAGATTGAATGGGCGGAGGGGAAATCACGAGGATCGGAGGAGTAGGCATCCCCGGCTCGATGGGCGCTTTCCGAATTTCACGGACGAGCGCGGCGATTCCTTCGGCGGCCGACCATGCGTTGTTGAAGGGATGGGAAAACTGAAAATCGTTGGTCCCCAGCATCAGGATCACGAGCGCCAGCGGGGAATGCATTTCGATGCGTTGGGCCAAACCCGCGAGGCCGTTGCGCCCGGGCTTGAACGGATCCTCCCAAACGGTGCGCCTGCCATTCAAGCAGTCCTCAAGGATCCGGACGCGATGGCCGAGCTCGTTCAGATTCGTTTCGAGGATTCCAGGCCAGCGTTCTTCAACCGGCAGCCTCTTGCGCGTATTGGGAACGATTCCCCAGGTCAGCGAATCGCCGTACACGAACAGATGTTGCACGCGAATCCCCCCGGAAAAGCAGGGCGATTGTGCCACACCCTAGCCGAGCTTGTCGTGGGCCGGCGGTGTTCCCTTGATGGTAGTCTCCTGTCGGTGAACGAGCTGCCAGCGGCCGTCACGATCCGCATAAAGTCGAATCACATGGTACGGCGGCTCGCCTGCGGGTTCATGATCGGCGATCATGAGGGCCGCGTCACCGAAGACAAAAGTCTCTGCCCAGAGCATCTTGGGCACGATCACGTGGGTGGTTCCGATCCCGATTTGTCCCACGCGTCCCGCTTTGGCGTCGGGCGTACCCAGATATCGCCGGCCAATTCCGACGAATTCATCGGCAACGTATTTGGCCCAGGTCTTGTCGTCGTGAGTAACCACGGCGACCTCGGTGGCCTGATACGCCTTGACGACCTCTTTTTGTTCCGCCGTTTTCGGCGTGTAGGGAAGGCTTCGGCAGGGGTTATCGCAGTCCGACTTGCTCGGCGCGCCTTTCCCGGCGACCAACGGCAGGCTGGGCGTACCCTTGGCAAGAATGGGTGTGTCCTGATGGGTGAGCAGCAGCCATCCGGCCGGGCGCTTGACCCAGATACGCGCAAAAACCGTGCCTTCATGGCCGGTGCGTTTGCCGACGCCCGTGACGATGGCGAGTTGCCCGTATTCGCGGGCCTTGACGGCGTTGTACTCCGTGTCGCCCACTACAGTGCCAGCCGCAGCGTCTTTTAGAAATTGCGCGCTCGTCAGGGATTGTCCCGTTTCGCCCGTCCAAGAGAACTGCTGGTCCATGAGCGCGGTGAGAGATTTTACGTCCTTCTTTTTGAGGGCTACCTGCAAGGCGGTATCGGCCTGCAGAACGGCGGCGTCGCCGCCCTCGTCCTCCGCAAACGCGGCGGCTTGGTTCGCCGTCCACGCGGCGAAGCCTATCGCAACCATCAGGAAAGTACTCGCGACGAGTCGCTTCATTTCTGCCTCCTGGGAGAGCCCACGCACCCACTTTACGCTCTTTGCATGGAGCCAAGTTATCCTCTCTATTATTCTCCGTTTCGTTAACGCTAATAGTGCCCCCGAAGCAGAATTCGGTCGTGTTCCCGGGAAGGGAGGAGAAGCCGGCTTGCGCGGCTTGGAAGGCCGGGAGCTGCTTAAAGACGAATTGACATGGCAGGGAGTCCACCGTAGCATGCGGCCTACCGGTACCCGCTTATCCGACTGAGATCCAGCTGCTCAAGGAGTAGGAATCATGGCGTCACACGCGAACCAAAAAAGTAGATTGGCGAAGCCCCTCTTTCTCTTGATGCTGGGAGGGTTCGGCGCGCTTGCGCCGGCGATGGCGCAGGAGACTGCGCCGATGGGCCACAATCAGACGCAGCCTCCGCCGCTCGTGCAGGAAAACAAGACCATCCAGGTGTCCGAACACGTCTACGCGATTCCGGACGAGCGAGTGAATCTCGTGCCCAACATCGGCATCATCGTCGGCTCGCGGGCGACGCTGGTCGTGGACGCGGGAATGGGGCCTCGAAACGGAGAGACCGTCCTGCGCGAGCTTGCGAAGGTCAGCAAAAACAGCCAGATCTATTTCACGACCACGCATTTCCATCCGGAGCATATGACCGGCGTGCAGGCTTTTCCTCCGGGCGCGATCGTGATTCGTCCCAAAGTCCAACAGGAAGAGGTCGATCAAAAACAGCCCGAGTTCATCCGCAACTTCAGCCGAAGGACCCCGGAATTGAAGGCCCTCCTGCAGGACGTGAAACCGCGCCCGCCGGACATCCTTTTCGATCGCGAGGCGGATCTTGACCTCGGCGGAATCACGGTGAGGCTGCTGTGGCTTGGTCCGGCGCACACGCGGGGCGACAACTTCGTGTATGTCGAGCAGGACGGAGTGCTGTTCACGGGAGATGCGGTGATCAATCGGTTCTTTCCGATTTTCCCCGATAAGGACGCAAGCGGGAAGAACTGGCTCAGCATACTCGATCAGCTCGATGAGCTTCACGCGCGCAAGATCGTTCCCGGCCACGGGGAAGTGGGCGACGCCTCGCTCATCAATACGGAGCGCACGTACCTCAAGTCGCTGCAGTCCCGCGTCGTGGAACTGAAAGCGCAGGGCAAGTCCGCTGACGAAACTGCGAAATTGCTCTCCGCGGAATTTCGCGCGAAGTATCCGGACTGGGAAAACCCGGGCTGGATTGCGGATGCGGTCGAGCGATTTTATGTGGAGGCGAACTGAGTTTCGCCGCAAATTTCAAAAACATTGCCCAATAAACGTTATCGCGCGTTTCCGATGCGCGCTTCGGCTACGGAATCGGCAGCAGCGGCTTGTCGCCGGGGCGAACGTGCTGATCGAACGTATTCAGCAAGATCGCGGTGGAAGCGTAATCGCCCATCAGCGAGGAGATGTTGACGAGCCCTTGCTTGCCAAACAAGCTGAGTGCGCGGGCCGCCGTCGCGGAACTTGCATGATGCTTGCCAATTACCTCGCGGCCTAGATCGACGATCACTGCATCTTTCTCCGCGAGGCCCGCCGTCGGCTTGCGATATTTCACGACGTCGATGACTTCCGGCTGCAAGCCCGCCTTGAGGCCCTGCGGTTCATGCGCCGTCCACACGTATTCACTGTCAAACTCCCGCGCCGTTACCAAAATCACCAGCTGCACGAGCCGGGGATCGAGGCCGGACTTATATCGGAGATATTCATTCACTGCCGCCATGTCTTCAGCGACGGGCTGGCTATACAGCCGGATGGCGCCCGGACCGTAAAAATCCGGCGGCGTTTTTGCGTCGAGGAGTTTCTTCCCGGCATCGTCCAGATCGTTGCGATTGACGGCGGGGAGGCGGCTTCCGGTATCCGGGTAAACGTCCTTTGGAAATGTTGTCGCGGATGCCTGCGCGGGAGTTGCAGCAGCGCCGGCCGCCGGCTGCTCGGCTCGGCCGCTCAACGCGCGCCCAGCCGCCACGCTGGTCCCAATCACAAGCACGAGCCCAATCACGGATCGAAGCGATTTCACGCGTCCTCCTATCGGGTCTGCGAGCGCGCTATTAGTTTGCGGGCGGCCACTGGTGGCAAGTCTGGCACACCGTCGGAGCGCCGTGCGCCTGATGGCAATTGAGACAAACGCCCATCGTTGTGACGCTGGTCGCTTCGGACATTCGGTCCATCTCCTGCACCTGGCCGTGGCACATCTGGCATTTCATTCCGGCGTCTAGGTGCTTGCGGTGGGTCCAGGTTACGCCCGGCAGGACTTTGTAGACGCGCACCCACGGAATGGGCTGGCCGGACTTTGCAAACGACGCGAGCTTCTGGATCGACGGTTTCTTCGTGGCAATGGAGTGATGGCACGACATGCAGGTGCTCGTCGCGGGGAACGTCATTAAATTGCCGGGCGCGGGATTCGTGTGGCAGGTCGCGCAAGGCAAGCCGAGAGCCAGGTGGGTCTTGTGGCTATACGGAATCGGCTGATCGGGCGGCAAGTGCTCGACGGGATTGTCGGGAACTTCCTGCTTAATTTCCCCATTTGCTGCCGGCGCCGGTTGCTGGGCTCTGGCGTTGGTCACCACGCAATACGGCACGGCGAACAGAACTGCAGTCAGCGCAACGGCAAATATTTTTGCGATCCCTTTCAAGTCCCCACCTCCTGGGTGCCCGGCGATTTCAGCGCAAAAGCAGGACCTGCGCGTTCTCCTAGGATTTCTTGGTGTCCTTTTTGGCCGCGACTTCTTCGATGCTGGTGCCCAAATCCTTCAGCATAACGATCGCGGCGTTGCGTCCGGGCTGGCCCGTGACGGAGCCGCCCGGCGCCGTGGTCCCGCCCGTTTGGTAGAGTCCGGGAATCGGCATTCGATAATTCGCCCAGCCGGGCATCGGGCGCATCGTTCCCGATTGCGAAGGTCCCGATCCGCCGGCGTGGCAACTGCCATGCCAGTTGTGCGGATTCATGCGCTCGAGATCGAGCGGGCTATGCACGATGCGCTCGAGAATTTTGTCGTTCGTCAGATTCGGCGAGTAGCGCTGGATGAATTTCAAGGTCGCGTCGGCGACTTCTTCCTTGATGTTGTCCCAGTGGTGCGGACCTTCCTTCAAATCGTACGGGTGATAGCCGACCACCTTGATCGTGTGCATGCCGCTCGGGGCGCGCGTCGGATCGGCGACGGTCGTCTGGATAATGTGGACCGGAGGCTCGTCCAAATTCACCACTCCCGTGAAGTAGTCGTAGGCGAACCGCAGAGCGCGTTCCGGGCTCGATAGCAGCTCCGAGTGCACGGGCGAAAGCGGGCCGTCGACGGTTGGATATTTGATGGGCTCGGTGGTGGCGTAGTTCGTGCTCATCATCTGAAATTCCGGCTGCCAGGTTTCAACGCCGTCGACGAAATCCTGTCCCCACATTTCCTTCGGCGCCATGTCCACGAGATGCTTGATGTGAATCGTCGAAAGCACGGCCTTGTCTGCGTAGAATTTGCTGCCATCGAGGCACTCGACGCCGGTGCACTTGCCGCTCTCGATGATGAGCCGCGCGACGGGCTTGCTGGTGAGGATCACGCCGTCATGAGCTTCGATGAAACGCGCCAGCGCTTCCGTCAATTTCCCGGAGCCGCCTTTGGGCAGCGGGCGGCTGTGGCGCTGCTGGTTAAACGCGCCATAGGCGACGCGCCCGGTCATCGGAAACTGCGGGGGTTGCTGCGACCACGGGCACGCCAGCATGAAGGAGCGGCAGTGATCGTCCTCGAAATTCATTCGGATGACGTCCCAGTAGGACATGGCCAGGCGCCGCTGCCAGAATTTCTCCGTGGGCTTGATATTTTCGGACTCTTTCCACATGCGCCAGTAGGCGTCGCCGTCCTTTTTGTTGATCCTTGTAAACGAGTCGCGGGTGCGCTCGGGGTCGCGCCATTGCGTGATGTACGCGCCATCGAGAAACGGCATGTGGAAGACCGGATCCGGAACGATGTACTCGAGACCGTAATCCTCGAGGTTGATTTCCTTGTCCCGGAGCATCGGGTTGTCTTGAATGCCGTTGTGCGCGGAGGAGCACGTGTCATGGATGAATCCGCGCAGGGTAAATTGCGCCGATTTTACGTCGCCGCCGACCGTGGGCCGTCCCTCGATCACCAGGCATTTGAAGCCGGCCTTCGACAGATACGCAGCGGTGACCAGGCTATTGTGTCCCGCGCCGGCAACGACAATGTCGTAACGGTCCGCCGGTTTTGCCGCCTGTTGCGCCGCAGAGGGCAGCGGAGTGAGCGCAAGGGGAGCAAGCGCCGCGCCTTTCACGAATCCACGCCGTGTGATTCCACTCATACTTTGCCTCCAACTACAGTGCCTCCAACTACGGATCTGTTGCAGGTGGGCTCAAGCTTTCCGTTGCAGAGCTTGTCGCCGAAAAAAAGTTTTGTCAATCCTATTTCGCCCGCGCCGCGCACATTCCGCCGATGCTCGACGACAAAAACATTCCGGCGCAGGAGCGGTTGGCGTATGATTGCGCCGCCAATTGCAGCGCGGCTCTCAACATAATTTCGGTGCGGAGGACTTGATGCGAGTTCCAGCGATCTTCGCGGTTGGATTTGTTTCCCTGATGCTTTTCGCGCGCCCTGCCGTGGTTCCCGCCCAGGGCCAGTCCGCTTCCACGGAAGCGGATTCCGCCGCGATCAAGAAATTGTGCACCGATTTCTCGGAGAGCTTTAGCCGCCACGATGCGCACGGCGTTGCCATGACCTTCGCGGACGACGCCGACTTCACCAATATGCGCGGAAATCACAGCCGCGGCCGCGCGGACATCGAAAAGTGGTTCGCGAATCTCTTCCGCGGCAATCTCAAAGACTCGGTGCGCACGGACACGGTACGAGGCATCCGCTTTTTCTCTCCGGACCTGGCCGCAGTCGACGCCGATACCGTGATCACCGGAACGAAAGCGACCGATGGATCGGAAATTCCGCCGCGCAAGGGACTCATGGTCGTTCTGGCGACCAAGGAAAACGGCCGCTGGTACATCGGCACGTTCCACGAGTCGGAATATCCTCCGGCGCGAAGCGAAGCGCCCGCGAAGTAGGCGGAAGCCCGGGCTGCCAAAGACCGCCCCCAGTTTCTACCTGCTGTAAATCAGCAATACAAAGGTCCCCGGAATCTGCGTCGGCCGCGGATTCGGATTATCGGCAGTCGGCGCCGGCGGCGGACCGAAATCGGAACTCACCGTAAAGACGCGATGGTTCGCGGTATCGAGCGCCATGGTCCGCGCGCCACGTTGCGTGGAAATCGTTTCTACTATCGTGTACTTATCCGGCGAATCTTCGTGCGCCACGGTAATGGTGCCGTCGCCGCATGAGGCAAACGCAAACTGCGTGGCCGGATCGAAGGAAGCCGCGTCCACGCCCTGTCCGATGGGCAGGCTGGCCACAACTTTCCCCGCGTAATCCGTCACCAGCATGACCTTGCTGTGACAGCCGATAAAAAGCCGTTTGTGCGCCGTGTCGATGGCCATTCCCGTGGGCTCCTCGCAATTCGGCAACGCCCAGGTGTTGAGCACCTTGAATTCCTTGGTGTCGAACTCAACGAGTTGCGCCTTGTCTTCGATATTGACCCACGCGTGCCCCGCGC
This sequence comes from uncultured Acidobacteriota bacterium, assembly GCA_963800455.1. Classification (GTDB taxonomy): domain Bacteria; phylum Acidobacteriota; class Terriglobia; order Acidiferrales; family UBA7541; genus Palsa-360. The sequence goes on from CAWDAY010000002.1 coordinate 98,560, forward strand.
CATCGGCTTGCGAGGCTTCCGGTTTTCCGCCGAGCGGTACCGTCCCGGCCACTTCTCCTGTTTTCGCATTCACCGCAGTCGCATCCTTGCTGCGCGCGTTGAACACGAAGACGCTGTTCGACGCGGAATCGTACATGAATCCATCCGGGCCGTCGGCGGCGGGAAGCTTGACTTCGTTGATGGGAGCGAGTGTTTTCAAATCGAAGATCGTCACGGAATTGGATCGCCCGTTGCTGGAGAAGCCGCGGCCAACTTCATTCACGATTTGCGCGCCGTGCGTTCCTTGCAGGTTGGGAATATCGCCGACGACATTGCCGTCGGCGTCCACAACCATAATGTGCGTGCCGCGCGAAATGAAGAGGCGATGCGAAACGGGATCGGCGGAGAGATAGTCCCAGCCGCCCTCTCCTCCGAGCGTCAGCTTCTTCAACAAGTGATATCCCGAACCTTGCGGCGCAGGAGCGGCTGCGAGCGTCGCAACTGCGACAGCGGAAGCTAGAAATAGCGTGGCCCAGGTTGTTTTTCGCACATGTTCCTCCGGCGATTTGCGATTTTGGAGCGTCTGTTTGGCCCGTCGCGCCATTCCGTGATGGCAGTGAGACGTCACAGGCTTGCGGGCAGTTACATACTTTTCCGTCCGGCCTCGCAATCCCGCGAACTTCGTCGTGCAGGATTAGTTTCCAGATTTCGGGCTGGCTTTATCGGACGCCAGTTCCAGGCGAGCCTTGATCCAGGGCATCACCACTTCCTCGCCAATCCTGGAATTGGGCCATTCCTGCGAGCGGCCAGTGTGCCCGCCGTCGGGATTCACCCAGGACCACTTCACTGTGCCGCCCGATTGCATCAGCATGTAGAGATCGGAGATCGGCACCTGGCTGTCTTTCTCGCCGTTTAAGACGAGCATAGGCGCCGAGGGCTGCCCCAGAAAGCCCTGGTTCTTCAGGGACAGTCGGGGCCCGTACTCATAGAATTCGTCCAGTGTCTTTACACCATATATCGCGGCGCGCGCCGCGAACAGGTCGAACAGGTATTCGGGAGTGCCGAGAGATTTCCTCTGCCAGTCCGCGGTGTAGTAGTCATGCACGGGCCCGCCCTGCACGACGGCGCCGCGCAGCCGCGCGCGCTCAACGTACGCCAGGTTCGCGGACCAGTGTCCGCCGTAGCTTACGCCCCAGGCCACGATGCGCTTGCTGTCCACATCCGGGCGCGTGGCCAGATAGTCGAGCACGCGCGAAAACATGCGTTCCGATCCGACGTCCGCCTTGATCGGCGACTCGCCCGTGCCCGGCATGTCGATGGCGACTACGCCGATCCCGGCGCGGAACATCGATTCGCGGCCTCCCACTTCGTCCTCTTTGCGCGAATCCGTGCCGTTGATCATGAAAACAATCGGCGCGGGACGCACTCCCTTCGGGAGGCGGATATATCCGGGAATGTCCTTGCCCTCGAACGGAACGTGGAAAATTTCAACGGGGGGATCGAGATACTTCCCGTAATTGCGGAACGCAGCCAGTGCATTCTGGTAGGCCTTCAGCTTGCCTGGAGAATTCGGGACCGGCCAGCGCGCCGCGGTGTAGTACTTGAACGCCAGGAAGTAGTCGTCGCGCGCGGAGTCTTTCATATCCGCGCCTTCTTCGCGCTGCGCCCGCACGTAATACCGGTCGGCGACGGCGCTCCACGCCGCCGCCCATTCGTCGCGGTCCAAGCTGTGTATGTTGGAGAGCGCTTCGCGCGCGTCGTCGGACTTGAGTCCGCTCATCGGACCCAGATTCTTGTCTACGCGCCTCTGCGTTTCTTGCTTCAGCTCGTCCCACGTCCGCGACGGCGCCATTTGCGCCGCCGCGGAAACTCCGGCGAGAAGGAATGCGGCAGTGATTGCTGCGGCCTGGCACAAACGGAACAAACCCTTCGATCGGTGCATTGGATACCTCCCTGATTTGTGCTGAAGGATGCCACAACATGGGGTCTATGGGCAACGAAGGAAGCTTCGGAGCTTGAGGGCGGACCGGAATCGCGTGTATAGTAACAGGGAGTAGGGAATGGCCGTTTTTCCGGCTGCCAGCAGGACCTCGTACCCATGCCTACGTTTCTAGATTTTTACGGATTTCGCTCCCAACCCTTCGGGATCACTCCCGATCCGGCGTATCTGTACGCCAGCCGGACGCATAGCGAGGCACTGGCGAATCTTTCCTCGGGGGTTGCGGACAACCGAGGATTTTTAGCGCTGATCGCCCAGCCGGGAATGGGCAAGACCACACTTTTGTACCGGCTCTTGGAAGATTTGCGGGACACGACGCGGACCGTGCTGGTCTCTCAGACGACGTGCACGTCGCGGGAATTCATCGAATACATCCTTCAGGAATTGGGCGTGGACATAGAAGGAATGGGACTCGTCTCGATGCATGGGACGTTGAACGAGATCCTGTTCGAGGAATTGCTGGCGGGGAAGCGGTTTGTCCTGGTCGTGGATGAAGCGCAAAACCTGGACAATGACGTGCTCGAAACCGTGCGGATGCTTTCCAATTTTGAGACGCACAACGCCAAATTGTTGCAGATCGTTCTAGCGGGCCAGCCGCGATTGGCGATGAAGCTCACGCAGCCGGGGCTCTCGCAGCTTCGCCAGCGCATCGCCGTTCTCAGCCATCTCGAACCCTTCACCGCGGAAGAGACGCGCCTGTACATCGAGCACCGCCTGAAAGTAGCCGGATATAGCGGCGATCCGATTTTCGATTCGGCGGCGATCGGACTGATTGCGCGGCAGAGCGACGGCATCCCGAGAATCATTAACAACATCTGTTACCGCTCGCTGCAACTCTCCGCCGCTCGCGGACAGCATGCGGTGACCGCAGAAATCGCGCGAGAGGCGGCGGACTGTTTGGATTTGGAGCGCTTGGTCTCCCCTCCAGTGAAAGTTGCCTCCTCGCTTCCCCCGCCGGTTGTGTTGCCCGCGCCTGCGGCTGCCCCGCAGTCGCGCGCGGCGGCGGCCGGCGCTTCGATCCACGCCGATCGGCACGCGCCCGCGCTGCTTTCTTACGATGCGGGCAAACCGGTGACTCCGCCGAAGTGGCGGGCGCGGTCGGCGATTTTAGGCGTCATTCTTTTGACCGGGACATTGTTGCTCGCCATGCTCGGCCGTTCCGAATCGCAACGAGGGTTCGCGGAGGATCCGTCGCACAAATCCGCCGAGGCTGCGGGCTCTCCAGCCCCGGCCGTTCCATCCCAAGACGCGGGCGCTAGTTACGACGCTGCCCCTCTCGACACGGGCAATGGGCAAGTGTTAACTGTGATGGCTGGTCCCCAGCAAACGCTAAAGGACCTCAGTCTGAGGTACGCGGGACACTATGACAGCGATCTAGCCCAACAAATACGCAATCTCAATCCCGACCTCAAGGACCCTGATCACCTGGAAGCCGGAGATTTGATCCGCATCCCCCTGCCGCCCGGCGCCATGAAGAAGGTAAACGATACCGAGGAAACAGACGCCTCGACTCGGCCCGCTCCTTCCGGAAGTCTCTTGCGCGGCTTACCGCGCTACTCAGAGATCGAAAATAAGACAATTCTGTTAGCGACCTGCCCGCTGGTTTCCGCCGTCTTCGATGGTGGCTGCTGAGGGATGGTGACACCTATCGGTGTGGCCGAGGGGGAGGCCAAGGTATTTTTGAGAGACACCCTGCTTTCTGCTTCCTGTAACTCCATGTAAATAAGGCGACTAGGGCGTTCTATTCGGTCTTCCGTTTGCAAGATACGAATTACATTTCGGCACGATTGTCGCCCGGGAAGGACGGCTGCTTGGACTCATGCGAGCACGCACACAATCCGAGGTTTTCGAAGGGCCTGCCGCCGTCGATTTGGCGCTGCCTCCGCTCCACGTCCGCAGAACCGTCGGAAGTCGATCGATTTTGAAGACATCGGAAGCAGATGTCGCCAACGCGCTGCTGATTGTGTTGCTTCCGATTATTCTCGGCGAGGCGCTCCTGCATTCCGCCGCCAAAGCGCTCTGGTTCGACGAAATCCTCACCACGGTCGTATCCAGCCAGGGCCACATTTCCGATATGTGGGGCTTATTGAGGAATGGCGTCGACCGGCACCCGATCTCGTTCTACCTGATAGAGCACTTGATGGGCAAATTGGGCGGGAATGAGCGCATTGTGCTGCGGCTGCCATCGATCGCCGCATTCTTTGGCGTGATGACGTGCATGTTCGTTTTTATTCGAAGGCGAGCTGGTAGCCTTATCGCCGTGATTTCCGCGTCGTCGCTCCTGCTGACAAATCTTTACGATCCTTTCGCATTTGAGGCGCGATCCTATTGCGTGATGGCAGCGTGTATGGCTTTTGCTCTGCTGTGCTATGAGCGGGTGAACTCCTGGAAATGGGCCGGCATTTTTGCTGTCAGTCTGGCGGCGGCTTGTTCGCTGCACTTCTACGCCGCCATATCGTTCTTTCCCTTTGGGCTGGCCGAACTCACGGAATGGGCCACGACAAAAAGATTCCGGGCGCGAGTCTGGGGAGCCTTTCTCGTAGGTGTCTTGCCCTACTTTGCTTTTTGGCCGATCTTACGCGAGCAACGGGAACTGTATGGGGCGCATTTTTGGGCGGCACCCACGTTGTGGAAGCTCATGCGGTCCTTCGGAGAATTGCTGAACTTGGAGACTGGGATTTCGGTTGCGGTTTTTGCTGCAACTTCGATTTTCTTACTCTATTTGGCCTACAAGACACGCCTGGGCGAATGGACCGCGAGCCATTCCGGTTCGGGATTCTCCCTGTCTGACATCGTTCTGGCGCTTGGGTTTCTTGCCATGCCTGTTGTGACGTTTATCCTCGCCAAGGTCGGCCATGGGGGAATTACGGGGCGATATGTTCTGACTGCCGCGCTGGGGTTCAGTCTTGCGGTGGCTGTACTGCTTTCACGGCTGAAGACGCCCGCAATTTTATGCGCCGGGTTCATTGTGTTGTGTATGTTTGGATTGCAAGAAGCGGCAGAATGGAGATATGTGCTGAGCTTTGCGGGCGCGCACGACCCGATGGAAGTGTTATCGCAAGAATCCCGGCACTTGGGCGTACCCGTCGTTCTGTCAGACAACCTGGAATATTTGCCGGAGTGGCATCGCGCCAATGACGATTTTAAGTCACGCATGTTCACATTTGCCGACTCCGACATCCAATACAGCGTCACCGACAACAACACCCCATCGCTTCTCCTGGTGACCCTCCGGAAATATGCTCCGATTCAGGCGCCATACTTTTCGGAATTCTCCCAGGAACATCGCAAATTCTTGCTCTATTCCGACGCGACAATGAACGATTATTGGCCGCGGTGGCTCGCACAACAGGGATACGACTTGCGGATCGTAACCGTTTTGCCTCCCGTGAAAGGCATCCGGGACAACGCCCCGGATCCACCGAGAAGCATTCTCTATTTCGTCGATCTGGATGCAAGAAAATAGATGCCCGGGCGATGCGGAGGCCGGTGCGCACGGAAGCGCACCGAGATGCAGGAGAAGGCAGCATGATCGAAGGCAACACCGCAAAAATCGAAGCTGTCGCGCCCCAGGCCAAACTAATGAAGATGGCCACGGCCTATGGTGTTTCCCGCCTGCTGCAGGTGGCCGCTGAGCTCGATTTGGCGGACTGCCTGGCCAACGGGCCGAAAACTGCCGAGGAACTTGCCGGACCGACGAGAACACATGCGCCGTCGCTTTACCGCGTCATGCGGGCTCTGGCGAACCTCGGGATGTTCGCGGAAGACTCGGCGCGCCGCTTCTCGCTCACCCCGCTGAGCGAAGCGTTGAAGACCAATGCGCCCGGATCCGTACGCGAGTCCGTCCTGATGTTGACCGGGGATTTGCTTTCCCGCGCCATGGACAATTTGTTGTATTCGGTGAAGACCGGGAAGCCCGGCTTCGAGAAAGCGTTCGGCCTGCCGTTCTTCGATCAGCTCGCAAATCATCCGGATCAGGCGGCCATGTTCAGCGAGACCATGGTCGGATATCACGGGGCCGAACATGCCGCCGTGGCTGCGGCCTATGACTTTTCCGTCTTCGAGACCATCGTCGATGTGGGCGGCGCGACGGGCAATTTTCTCGCCGCTATTCTTGACCGCCATCCTGGGCCTCGCGGAGTTCTCTTTGACACAGAGCAAGTCGTGCAGGACGCACCGGCCCTGATTCAAGCGCATGGCCTCGCGGATCGAATTGCTATCGAAGCGGGAAGTTTCTTCGACCGCGTTCCCGCCGGCGGAGACGCCTATCTTCTCTCGCATATCCTCCACGATTGGAACGAAACTCAGTGCCTCGCCATTCTTGGCAATTGCCGCCGTTCAATGAAACCGGGCAGCCGATTGCTGATCGTGGAAATGGTCCTCCCCTCGGGCGGAACTCGCCATCCGGGGAAAAGGCTCGATGTGGTCATGCTTGTATTGACAGAAGGGCAGGAGCGCGCGGAACAGGAATACCGCGAACTGCTCGACAAGGCCGGCTTCCGCCTCAACCGGGTTGTTCCGACTTCCTCAGCAGTAAGCGTCGTCGAAGCCTTCCCCGTCTAAATCGGAATATTCCATTTTGACCGATCGGCGAGGTGTCGCGACGTCGATGGAACGGATTCGATGCTGCATGCGATTCAACGGAAATGGGAATTTCAGCGCGTGAAAAATCGATCGGACCTGGAACCCGCGTCGTAATTGCTTCTTAGGGCGTCCGCATTCGTCACGGAATGGGCATCCAGCCGGCGGAAGCGGCGGGCTTTCATTTCGTAGCGAGCGAGGGCGCCCGGCTTCGCGAGCGTCACCCGCGGCCGCAGCGAAATGGCCTGGTATATGGCCTGTTCCACCTGCGCGCGAACCGCTTCGTCTTCGCCGACCGACGTCACTTCGATCTGCACTTCCAATTGATGCAACTCCCGGAGCATGGTTTCCGTAATCTGAAACTCCTCGACGGCCGCAAACTGACGAATGACGTTTTCAATGGCCGTCGGATAAACATTGACGCCGCAAATCGTAACCATGTCGTCGCTGCGACCGATCAATCCTCCATCGAATCTGGCGAAGGTTCGTCCGCATTCGCAGGGGTCTGAATTGAGCCGGACGAGGTCGCCGGTACGATAGCGAACGACCGGAAACCCGTACCGTCCCAAATTTGTGATCACGAGTTCGCCCACTCCGCCCGGGCGCGTCTCCTTCGCGCTTCCCGGATCGAGTACTTCGGCGATGAATTCGCTTTCCAGGACGTGAATGCCGCCGGGCTGCCGTTCGCATTCGAAGCTGTGCGGTCCGACTTCGGACGCGCCGGCATGATCGAAACACCTGGCGCCCCAGGCCGTTTCGATGCGCGCCTTGGTGTGCGCCACGTTTGCTCCCGGCTCGCCAGCATGGATCAATACGCGAATGGGGATCGAACGCAAATCGAAATTTTCCCTGCGGGCGACCTCCGCCAAGCGAAGCGCGTAGGTCGGCGTGCAGCAAAGCACGGTTGCGCCCATGTCCCGCATGGCGTGCAATCGTTGCAGGGAATCCCAGCCGCCGCCGGGAATCATCATGGCGCCGATCAACCGGGCGCCTTCGACCGTGCCCCAAAAGCCGATGAAGGGACCGAACGAAAACGGCAGGAACACTCGATCCCCTTCGGTCACGCCCGCGGCTTTCAAGACATACGCCCAACAGGTGCCTCCCCAATCCCAACTTTCCGGGGTGTCCACGACCCGCAGTGGCGCGCCCGTCGTTCCGGAAGTCTGATGAACGCGCGTGTAGGCGCTCTCCGGAAAAGTTGCATTGGTGCCGAAGGGAGGCGCCTCGATCTGCGCGTGAACAAGTTCCGATTTGCCGGTCAAGGGGAGCTTGGCGAGGTCCGCGAGAGACCGAATATCATCGGGTGCGACAGCCGATTCAATCCATTTCTTGGTATAGAAGCGATTGCGTCCCATCAGCTGGGACAGAAGAGCGCGAAGCTTGTCGAGTTGCAACGCCTGCAACTGTTCCCGCGGCATCGTCTCAACGGCCTGATTGAAATATTGCATGAGGCGGATTACCTCAATTCCATTTCATTTTCAGTGCGTGAATGGCACGGCCACGCCGCTGCAACCCTTGATTTCGCGGGCGAGTTTCTAGTGTCCGAGAGAACAAACACTCCGAGCGGCAGCCGGCTCAGTATTGCCATGAATGACTCCAGCGAATGATGGGTTTTTCGAAGTACTGCCAGAGCAGCTTACAAAATCCGATCGTGAACGCCACCGAGAGCAACGTAACGCCCAAATCTTTCCAGCTTGCCAGGAGCCATCCGTGTCCCGTGAATAGCCAAACAAATAAAGAGTAGATGCCGAAATGGAAAAGAAAAACGCCGTATGCAATCGCCCCCAGAGTCGTCAACCATCGCCGGCGCATCACGCGGCTGAACAAGCTCTGGGAATCCGTCAACGCTAAAATCAAGACGGTCGCGTAAAACGCACACATCCAGCCATAGCCAACGGTTATGTACAAGAGCGTGAGAGGAACACCCGTGTTATTCAGGGCGGGCATACCCGCGAGCAAAACAAAAAACATCGTCCACAGCGTGCCGCGCCGCGTGATAACCCAGTTCCAGCCTTCCGGCATGCGCAGGAAGTAGGCGCAGAGCGCTCCCAGAAACAAAGCATCCATGCGGCATGGCAGCAAGACGTACGTCGCCCATAAATGGGTTGGAAACCGGTGCACGATGTAGAGCCGCACGATCGGCGCGAGAACGATCCCGGCAGCAAACACATAAGGCAGCGTTGACCGTCGCACAAATTTGATTAGAAACGGAAGCGTCAGGTAGAACTGTTCCTCGACCGCAAGGGACCAAGTGATGGCCAGGACTGGCGGGCCAACCGTATTCCATTTGGCCATCCAAAGATTCTGCGCAAATGAGAGATACGCGTACCAAGGCAGTTTTGCGGCAAAGGCCCAATCGAGCGGCGCGCCAATCGGCCGATACACAAAATGGTAGGCGAGCGCCACCAGGCCGAGGAAGAGGAAGTAGACTGGCAGGATGCGGCTCGCGCGCCGGATGTAGTACGTCTTAAAGTAATTCCGTGAATCGCGAGCATCGAGCAGATGCCCGCCGATTAGAAAGCCAGACAGTAGAAAAAACAGGTCCAATGTCGACCAAAAAAGGCGCGTAGATGCGTTCAAGTAGCCAAGCAAAGCTGGCGGATGAGTCAGAATCGCACCCCGCACAAAGTGTGAAAACAGGCCCATCGCAACAGCGATGCCGCGATAGCCATCGATCTCCGGGATCCGCCGAGAGAAGCTTAGCGGCAATCGTGATTCCGGCTTTGCAACGAGACCATTCCTTCGGTCCGGCAGCGCTGTTTGCCTGATGGTCTCTGCCGCCGTGGACATAGTTCCAGCCTCACCTGTTACAGTTGGCAATTCAGCGGCCAATTGCGGGCATGTGTTTTCAATGATTTACAAGGAAGAATCGCGATCCGCCGTCGGCTTTGTAAGCGAAATTTGACGGGTAGAAGAAGAAGGCGTAATCGTTTGGAGACAGGCCAATACGGCAAATTTCGTTCTCACCTGCCTGGAGAACCCCACCTAGAAAGAAAGCGGCGGCCATGCTTGGGCTGTTTGGCACGAGAATCAGCCAGGCGGTTCGCCGCTCTAGAGTCGTGCTTGCCCACAGGAATTCGGGAGTGCCACGCAGCGCGCGCGGTTTCCGTCTATTTCCCCGCCATCTGCCTTCCCAAAGTCCAAGTATGGCTCCAACGCACGATGGGCCTTTCAAAATATCGCCACGACATTATGCTAAAGGTTGCGATGGCTACCAGCGCAATTGAGGTTGCTCCCACATCTTTCCAATTTGTCATGACGTTCCCATGCCCGGTCAAAAGCCACATGCATAACCCGTAGATGCCATAGTGATATAAATAAACGCCGTAAGAAACCCTGCCGAGCTTCATCAACCATCGCACCCGCATCGCCCGGCTGAGGAAGCCTTGGGTGTTCGTCAACGTCAAAACCAAAGCCGTCGCGTAAAACAGAGAGGCCCAGCCATATCCCGCGGTAATCCATAAGAGGGTGAGGGGAACACCTTCCGTGCACAGGATGGGAATTCCTGCGAGCAACACCAGAAAGAGGATCCAGAGTGTTTTGCGGCGGTCGACCAGCCAATTCCATGCGCCCGGCTCGCGCAAGAAATAGGCGCAAAGCAAGCCGAGAAACAAGGAATCCATGCGGCTAGGCAACAGAAGATAAGTCGCCCACAAATGACTCCGATACTTGTAAACGATGAATAATCGAACGATCGGAGCGGCCGCAATCCCCGAGGCAAAAACATAGGGAAGCGCAGACTTTCGCACAAATCGTATAATCGCGGGCACAATCAAATAGAATTGTACTTCGAGCGCGAACGCCCACGTGATGGCCAGGATCGCCGCGCCGGGCTTGTTCCATATTGCCATCCAGAAATTTTGACTGACGGTGAGATACGTGTACCAAGGAAACCGGCCGCCCAGGAGCCAATCCATAGGAGCGCCAACCGCCGGGTACAAGTATCGATACGTAAGCCCCACGAGACCGAGGAACAGAAGATAGAGCGGCAGGACTCGGCAAATTCGCCGAACGTAGAAGGTGGAAAAATAATTGGGAGTTGTGCGCGAGTCCAGGAGATTTCCTCCAATCAGAAAGCCGGACAAGAGGAAAAACAAATCCACAGAAGACCAAATGGGCCGGGTCGATGCGCGGACATAGCCCAGCAGTGCGGGCGGGCGCGCTATGATCGCGAACCACACGCAGTGTCCATAGACGACCATTGCAATGGCCACGCCGCGCAGGCCGTCAAGTTCCGGAATTCTCTTTGAGAAGTCGATAGGAGGCGTTGGATCGACCATCACAGGACCAGCAATCGCCCGTCCACGCCCCTCGATCTGCCCCACGATCTCTAACGTGCCGGACATGGATCCAGCCTCGCCGTCTCCGAGAATCCAGATCTGGCATGCAATTCGCCATCCAATTACTGGCTCGTGTTTTGAGTAACTTAGGAATAGGGTCCGCTTGTTTGCGCGCTCGTTGCTACCGAAACAAGTTGGAAGGCGCTATGAGATGCAACCGAAAAGAGACACTTCTCCCGGAATGCTCGCCGTCGTGCGCAATTGTCCAGTTCAAACCCAACCTAGAGGAATTTTTGAAGGAAGGCGAGGATGCCCTGCTTGACCGGCGATCTGTGGCGGCTCGCTCTGTTGTCGGACTTCAGAACGCTGTCTCGATTCCGCACGTACCAGTCATAGCTCTCGACGAACATTGCGTCGTTGGAATACTTCGGTTTCCAATTCAAGAGTTGCGTGGCCTTGGAAACGTCGAAATACATCGAGCGGCCGTACATCAGCGAGTGGTACGCACCCAACGGAGAAACGCCCAGAGCAGAGGATAAATTCATGGCGGGTTCGACGAGCCACATGGGCAGCGACTTCAACCTGGAACCCGTGCCGGCATGGCGGCAGAGATTTTCCAGCGCTTCGCGCATGGTTCCGAAGGAAGTCGCGCCGCAATTGAAATCTTCCGCGCCTGGTTTCTCTCCCGCCAGAATGCACGCTTCCGCCAAATCGTCGGCATGAATGAATTGATAGACGTTTTTTCCGCCGTCCAGTACGGGAATGTTCTTACCTTCATAGATCCACTCGAAAAGGATTTGGAAGAGGCCCAGCCGGCCGTGTCCCAGGATTGTCCTCGGACGGATAATCGAAACGTCCAATCCCAAATCCGCGGATTTGCGGCAAAGCGTTTCCCCCGCGAGCTTGGCGCGGCCATACTCTTCCATGGGAGAAGGCGCGGTTTGCTCGGTCACAGGATTGGTTTTCGGCACGCCGTAGATCGCGCTGGAGGAAGTGTAGACGACCTTCCGAACTCGCTGCGCCTGGCAGGCATCGAGCAGGTTGCGGGTCCCGTCGCGGTTGACGCTCCAGAATAGTTTCGCATCCTTGGCCAGCGGCACCTGGGCGACATTGTGAAAGACGACATCGATGTCTTGCAACGCGGCGCTGATCGCGGAAGCATCTCGAATATCGCCAGGGCAAAAATCCACCTCCGGTCCAGCCGGTTCCGGGGCGTGGAGATCGAAAATCCGGACGCGGTAGCCCCGTTCAAGGAGTCTTTGAACGAGTGCGCTGCCGAAATATCCCGATCCTCCGGTGACGAGTGCGGTGGTCATCAAGAGTTCTCAGATTTGGATGCCGTGCTCCATGCAAAACGATAGCGATTTGCGCATTCCTTCTTCCAGTGACACCTTCGGGTCATAACCGAGTTCCGTTTCGGCTTTGGAGATGCTGCACGCGATGGTCTTGTTCATTTCGGAAAGCACGTGGATCTTTTGATTGTATAGGCCGAGCGATTGCAATACGCCGTCCGCAAGGCCCGCGATTTCACTCGCTGCGCTCGGGAGCCTCATTCTCTTGTGAGCTACCGGCAGCTTGAATTCCTGCTCCAGCAGTTTCTCCACAGTATCGACGATTTCGTTCATCGAGTACGGACGGCGGTCGGCGATCCAATACGTTTGCCCCGCGGCGCGCTCCACGTAAGCGGAGAGCAGCAATCCTTCGCAGAGATTATCGATGTAGGCCATCGAGCGCAGATTGTTGCCCGAACCGACGATGGGCGCCTTTCCCGTTTTAATCATGGTAAAAAAAAGCGTTTGCCGGGGCGGCTGGTCCGGGCCGTAAAACCACGGCGGGCGCACGATCACGCATTCTAGGCCGCTCTCTTTTTGAAACTTCCTCACCAGCAATTCCGCCTGCATTTTCGACCGGCCGTAATTCATGTACGGGTGATATTGCGACGATTCGTCGAAGCGATCCGTCACTCTGCGGTTGACTCCCAGCGGAGAATTCGAGGAAACAACCACCACTCTTTTGATCCCCGCCGCGCGCGCCGCGTTCAGGATATTCCTCGTGCCGTCGACGTTTATTTCGTAGAAATCTCTTACGCGCCGCGGATGGATCACTCCGGCGGTATGAACCAGCACGGAGCCTTTCGCGCCATCGCAAAAGCTCGCGCAGTCGGAGGCCTTTCGGATATCGCCGCCCATCACTTCCGCGCCGATCTGGCGCAATTCCTCGGGCTTTTCCCCGGGCAGGATCAAACAACGCAACGAAGGATCAGGCGGCAAATGGGAAAGAACGCCCGCATCGACGTCCCGCCGGGCGATCACGCGCGCCAGCCGCTTCCCGAGCCAACCATTCGCGCCTGTAATCAGGATTCGATTCACGGAAGATTCCGTTTCCTCTAGAAGTTATCTCATAAACACATTCAAGCCATTCAAGGCTTGTGAGTTATGCAAACTAGCGTAAACCGAGAGCATGGACCTGACCGAGGCGCAGTGGAAGAAGCTCAAGCCACTGCTGGCTCCCAAACGACGCCCCGACGGTCGAGGTCGGCCTTGGCGCGATACGCGAGCCGTGCTGAACGGCGTTCTGTGGGTCTTGCGCACCGGCGCTCCTTGGCACGATCTGCCCGACCGTTATCCTTCCTACCAAACCTGCCATCGGCGTTTTCAGCAGTGGCAGCGCGATGGCACGCTGGACCGATTGCTGCACGCGCTCGCCGAAGACCTGCGGGCACGCGGCAAACTGGATTTGTCGGAAACCTTTATCGACGCCAGCTTCAGTTCGGCGAAAAAAGGGGCGCTGCTGTCGGCCCGACTCGCCGAGGAAAAGGTAGTAAAATCATGGCGATCGCAGACCGCCATGGTCTTCCTGTCGCCTGCTGCGTCACCAGCGCTTCGCCTCATGAAAGCAAACTCGTCGAAGCCACCATCGCGCAGCGCTTCACGAGAGCCAAACCAAAACGAATGATCGGTGACCGCGCCTATGACAGCGATCCGCTCGATCAGCGCTTCCGGCAAAAACACGGTATCCGGCTCATCGCGCCCCACAAGTACAACCGCCGCCGCAAGAGCACCCAGGACGGCCGCGAATTGCGTCGCTACTGCCGGCGCTGGAAAATCGAGCGCCTCTTTGCCTGGCTCCACAATTTCCGCCGACTCGTAAGCCGCTGGGAATATCACGAAGCCAATTTCCTCGGCATGCTCCAACTCGGTTGCCTCATTATCCTGCTGAGGTATTTATGAGATGGCTTCTAGTCAGGATGCGCCGTCCGCGAAATGCACTGCGTTGCGCCTTGCGATCCCCATGATCGTTCCCTGGGGATTCACGCCGGGCGCCGTGCACAAAAGGCTTGCGTCGTTCACAAACAGGTTCGTGTGGCCGTGAACCTTGCCGAACGAATCCACGGCGCAGCGTTTCAAATCTTCGCCCATCGGACACGTGGAAAAAAGATGAATCGTCATCAAATTCGTGTTGCTCGCGGATAATTCCGCGGGAATGCGGTCCAAATCCGCGTCGCTCCGAAGTGGAGTGAACCCGGAAATGCTGGGGTACACGGTATTTGCGCCAGCTGCAAACATAGCGCGGCACAAGTAGCGCAGCGCTTCGGAAAGCGATTTCATGTTCTCCCGGGTGAGCGGGTAGCGCACGAGTGGAGCGGTAGAAAAGGGAACATTGCGCACAGTGCCGGTGGCGGGGCCCTGAATCATCGCGTAGTAGATCGCCATTTGCTTTTGAAGGGGCCTAACTGTTCGGTACAGTTCCGGATAATCCGTCATCGCCAGCGCCAAATAGGCTCTCGAAGAGACCGAGCAGCCGATGCAGATGCGAGGAGAGAATTCCGTGATTTGGTGGGCCGGCACCTCTGGTTCCAGGGAATTGATTTCCTCGTCGAAGACCGCCGCAACCTTTACGGTCGGGTGCATGGCGAGCGAGTTGCCGATGTTGTTTTGTATGCCGCTGCGTCGCAACAGGGCCGGGGTTTGCACGGCTCCCGCACAAACAAACACAACTTCGGCATCGATGCGAACCATGTCTCGGCCTCGAACCGCAGCGACGCCCCACCGGCTATTCTCCCAGGTCAGTTTTTCCGCGCGGCAGCCCGACAGCAATCGGCCGCCCGCATTCAAAAATGCCGGAATAAAAGTCTCCGACATGGACTGGCGTTTGCCTTCCGCTTTGCGCTCGGGGGACACCGGTTCCGAGTACTTGTACCACCTCGGAACTTCCTTCGATTTCCATCCCAGGCGTTCGGCGCCAGTCTTTAACTTCTCGGCGGCGGCCGGAACTCGACCCGGATTCAATTGAACGTGAAGCGCGTTTTCGCAGAATTCAAAATGCGGCGTGAGATCTTTTTCCTCCAGATTTCGCACCTGGTAGGTCGCGCGCCAGTGCTGAAGGACTTCCGCGGGCGTCCGGTGATACAGTCCGCTGTTAATTTCGCTTCCGCCACCGACGCAGCAGCCTTCTGCGAACGGGATACTTGGTTTGCCCAGCGCGGGGTTCAGTCCGCCGGACCGGTACTTTTGCGCGATCTCGTCCGCGCTGAATTGGGAGCTGGAATCGCTTCGCAGGTTTGGCCCCTCTTCCAAAAGCAACACGTCTTTGCCTCGACCGGCGAGCGTCGAAGCCGTGATGCTTCCGCCCGGCCCCGAACCAATGACGAGAACCTGGCAGCGAATGCGTTCGCCGGCCATCAGAGGCCCTCACCGTTGGATGCTTTCGGGTCCGAATACAAGGAGAGAACAACCATCGCCGCGTAGAATTTGACGAAATCCCTGCATGGCCGCAGGCGCGAACGGCTCCACGCCTGCAACTGTTGCGATAATCCCCGGTGAAGGAACGAAGTGAAACCAAGAAACAGCGTCATCGTGTGTATGGCGTACCTGAGGAGCCAGGGCATTCGATCCATTTGCGCCAGGACGAATTTCAGGACGTCATCGAAGCGAGGAAGGGAATTGGCGCCGGATTCTCCATAGGCCGCGAGCAGTTCCCTAACCAAATCGGAAGTCTTGCGTGTGAAATATCCCGCCATGGGTCAGAACTTGATCGTCGCCGCCACGACGATGAGGAGCACAAGGGCCGCGATGTAATACGTCGAGGGCGACTTTGCGGTATAGAGAATGGGATCGTCATCGAGCTCGCCCCGCCCGCAAATAATCCAGAGGCGCAGGATGTAGTAGAGCAAGAGCGGGAGAATTCCCCACAAGAACGCCGGGTGGCGGTACAGCAACGTGACACTCTCGCTGTTGATGTACAGCGCGAAGACCAGGGAGGAAAGAAACCCGCTGCACATTCCGGCGGTGGTGATGATTTGAAGATCGCCCGATCGATAGCCGCGTCCCGGAACGATCGCTTCGTCGCGATTTTGCACCTTCAAAAGTTCGGCCGCCCGCTTGCTGAACGCCAAACTCAGGAAGAGAAAAAACGCAAAAGACAGCAGCCACACGGAAAAGGGAATACCCGTGACCACATGCCCCACGATGACTCGCATCGTGTACAGGATTGCAAGCGTAAGAACATCGAGCAGAAAAACACTCTTGATCCGGACGGAGTACGCCGCGGCAATGCCGATGTAAACGAGAATGATCAGCGCCAGCCGTGGGCTGGAAGCAAACGCAACGCTCATTCCGGCGATAAAGCAAACCGCGGCGAGCGCAACTCCGGCGGAAATGGAGCACTCGCCGGAAGCAAACGGCCGGAATTTTTTCGCCGCGTGCGCGCGGTCCTCTTCGAGATCGAGAAGATCGTTCACGATGTAGGTTCCCGAAGCGCACAGGCTGAACGCGATGAACGCCAGCGTGGATTCGAGCAGGATCGGCCAGCGTACGCCTTCGTGCGACGTAAACGCGGGCACAAAAATCAGTATGTTCTTGACCCACTGGTAGGGCCGGAGCGAACGCAGCAGGGAGTGGAGGCCGTTTCGCGGGCGCTCGAACACTTTCGTGACATTGGCGACGCGCTCCGCGCGCGCCCTCACGCCGGCCCCGGCATCCACGACGATCGCCTGTTTGCTGAGTTTCCACACCGCGAAATCCGCGGCGGAATTTCCCGCGTACGCAAAGCCCGATTCGCACATGCGCTGCAGCGCCGCGGCCTTTGCGGGACCTTTCAGGTTGTTCCGGTCGTCGCTGCCCAGCACGGCGTCGAAAAGGTCCAGGTGGGCAACCGCTTGCACCGCCAACTGCTCATGTGCAGCCGTGGCGAGAAGCACGGGCCGCCCGTGGGTTTTTTCCTCGCGCAGCCATGCCACCAGAGGTTCATTCACAGGCAGCAAACTGTAGTTCAAGGTGATGCCTTCGAAGACCCGCCTCTTCAGGTAGCCTTTGCCGCGCACCAGCCAGAAGGGAATCAGCGGAAGTAGCCAGGGCTTTTGCCTGACCAGACGGAGCACGCATTCGAAAAGAAGATCGGTTCGAAAAAGCGTTCCGTCGAGATCAACGGCGATGGGGGTGCGGTCAGGATCGTCCGAGGATCCGCGCGTATTGCCCGGGACCGCGGCTTCGGGTACGTGGGAGGCTGCGTCTACGTTTGTCTTTCCGTGTGGTCCACGCATGTCGATGCGACCCGGAAGTGTCTCGCAATTCCAATGAAATCGGTCTCTGCCATGCACGCTAGATGTTGGCCGGACAACCAGGGATCCAGCCAGAGCCGCCGAAGGGGGCTAGATACTCGGTTCCAGCACGATCGCAAGGAACACGCAGTGCCTTTAACTCTAGCACCAATGCTTCCGGAGATGGGCGCAGGACTTTTGCGCGCGGCACCGCAACGGTCAATATCGAGTGCGATTTTCGCCGGCTCTCTAGAGCGATCATAAGTTGAGGAATTCGTGTACCTTAGGTCCAGATTAGTCCAAGCCGTGGAATGCTGCATTCCGAGAAGGCCTGTGCGTCCGTGCCAATAGAATCGCCAACTTCTAACCGAAACGCCTTTTTCGGAATTCGCCTCGACATTCTTGCGCCCGCGATCCTCGTCATCCTGGTCTCGATCCTGAGACTTCCGTTCCTCCTTTGGCCTCACGAAATGAATCCCGATGAGAGCCAAATGCTCAGCCAAGCCATGAAATATCTCGTCGACCCCGTGCCCTGGCGCGGAGTCGACGGCACATCCGGCGGCCCGCTCAATTCGTATTTGATTTCTATTTTTCTTTTGTGGGGAGTGAAGCCCGGTTACATATTCGTTCATCTCCTGGCGGATGTTCTCGTGTGTCTTCAGCTTGTGGTTGCCTACCGCACGCTTTTGAGGATCGTTTCCATCGCGGGCGCGATGTGGGGCGTGCTACCGATGATGCTCTGCCTGGGATTCACGTCCAATTTCGACTTCTTGCATTACTCGAGCGAATTGCTGCCCGCTCTTTTCCTGGCTGTAGGTTTCCATCTGTTCGCGGTACTTGTGCGCAGTGGGCGAGAAGGGAGCACATCCCGATTCCCGATTCGGTTGTTCTTTTGCGGGCTTGCCCTGGGGATGGTGCCGTGGTGCAAGCTGCAAGCGTTGCCGGTTGCCGGAGTGCTCGTGCTCGCGGTTTCCGCGCGCATCTGGACCGGCCGTGAGCGCGGCAAGCTGGCTCTTTCTCAAATCGTCGCGCTCTGGCTGGGAGTTCTGTTGCCCGGAGCGGTGATACTGGGCGTTGTTGCGCAAGGGGGAACCCTCAAGGATTTTTGGGATTCCTACGTCCTCGGGAATCTCGCCTACGCGGGCTTGTTCGGAGCGCTGAGAATCGCCGGCACGATGGGGTGGGCTCTTTGGTTGCCGGAAGTGAGGCTGCTCACCTCGATTCTATTGTTGGCATTGCCCATTTGGATTTATTTACGCCGGAAGCGGCTTGTTCCCGAACTCACTTCGGACGAAGTGTGGCTGTCCGGAAGCGCCGCGTGTTATTTCTTGGCGGCACTGTTTGTCGTCTGCAGGCCGGCCATTCAATTCCCCCACTACGCGATCTTTCTCCTCTATCCCATGACCTTTCTGGCCGTGTTTTTGGTGTCAAGCAGTTGGCCGGCCCTGGCCGCCAAACACGAAGGTCAACTACGGGGAGCGTTGCATGTCCTGGCCGGCTGTATGGCGGTTGTTTCCATTTTCTACATGGCTGCGCGAATTCATGCGTCTCGTAATCTTCGCGAGCCGCCGCCCAACGCCAGCGAACGAATTGCCGCGGAAATTCAGAAGATGGAAGCCGATCGCCCCATCAAGAGCCTGGCAATTTGGGGATGGGAACCGGGAGTCTACGTCCTCACTGGAATCCCGCCGGCCACGCGCGATTCGATCGGCCACTTTGTAATCAGCCTGGGTCTGTCGAGGCCCTATTTTCGGCAGCGTTTCGTAGGGGATCTGCGCAGAGCCAACCCCGATCTTTTCGTGGACGCCGTTGCGAAGGGCGCCTTCCTTTGGTACTGGCATGAAGACACCGGTTACGAAACGGATCCGGAACTCAAATCCTTTGTCGATGGACACTACGTTCTGGTGAGGGAGTTGACCCTGCAGAGCGGGGCAAAACCGGTTCGGTTCTTTGGGCGTCGCTAAGAGCTTTTCAAGAACGAATGGTGCGCCCCCAGGGACGATTGTAGAACTTTTCTCCGATAAAGTTTGTTTAGTCTACGCTCCATCAAGGTGGCGGGATGACTGTTGCGCGCGCCGCCCAGCGGATCCCCTTCCCAACTTGTAGTCCTTGACAAAATCTCACATTAGATATATTCCAATTACTTCATGAACGCCGAGGCGATTAGACGGTCTTTGGAGGGCCGCGGGTTGCGGTGCACTCCGCAGCGCTATGCCGTGATGGCATTCTTGGCGGGGCACGCCGGGCATCCCACGGCTGCGGAGATTTTCGAGGCTGTGAATCGCGTGGATCCGCGCTCTTCGAGGGCCACGACGTATAATAATCTGCGGGACCTGGTGCAGGCGGGTTTGGTGCGTGAAGTGGCTGTCGAGGGCCGCGCCGCGCGATTCGATGCGAAAGGCATGCGGCATCACCACTTTATCTGCGACCGTTGCGGCAATGTAGAGGATCTGAAGTGGTACGACGTGCCCAGGCCCGCCTCGGCCTCCCTCGGTAAGCGGATGGTTCGCGAATACGAACTCATTTTCCGGGGACTCTGCACGAAGTGCGCTTCGCGGCGCGATTCCCGCAAAGCGTCGTAAGCATGCGGACGCCGGAAAAATGGCGCGCGGCCGTACGCGCGGCCGGCGGCGATGGCGCGAACGGGAAAGCCCGGATGGGTTTGTAGTTCGCCACAGATTTTTAGAGCTAATTCAAAATCAGGAGAAAAACTTGTCAACCGAATCGAAGTGCCCGGTAATGGGCGGCGCTCGCACACACACGGCCGCTGGAGCCCAGAGCAATGCGAGCTGGTGGCCGGATCAGCTGAACCTAAAGATCCTGCATCAGCACTCCCCCCTGTCCGATCCCATGGACAAGAACTTCAACTATGCGAAGGAATTCAAGAGCCTCAATCTGAAGGCCGTGATCAAGGACCTCACCGTCTTGATGACGGATTCGCAGCCCTGGTGGCCGGCCGACTATGGCCACTACGGGCCGTTTTTTATTCGCATGGCGTGGCACAGCGCCGGCACGTACCGCATCGGCGACGGCCGCGGCGGGGCCGGCAACGGCACGCAGCGTTTTGCGCCGCTCAACAGCTGGCCGGACAACGTGAACCTCGATAAGGCGCGCCGGTTGCTCTGGCCCGTCAAGCAGAAGTATGGCCGGAAACTCTCCTGGGCCGACCTGATGGTCCTCGCCGGCAACGTCGCGCTGGAGTCGATGGGGTTCAAGACCTTCGGTTTTGGCGGCGGGCGCGAGGACGTCTGGGAGCCTGGGGAAGACATCTACTGGGGTTCCGAGGGCAAGTGGCTCGGGGACCAACAGCGCTATACCGGCGATCGCGATCTCGAAAATCCTCTCGCCGCCGTTCAGATGGGCCTGATTTACGTGAATCCGGAAGGACCCAATGGAAAGCCGGACCCACTCGCCGCGGCGCGGGATATTCGCGAGACGTTTCGCCGCATGGCGATGAACGATTACGAGACGGTCGCGCTCATCGCCGGCGGCCACACCTTCGGCAAAACTCACGGCGCCGCCGATCCGAACAAGTATGTCGGCCCCGAACCAGAAGCCGCTCCCATCGAGCAGATGGGCCTCGGCTGGAACAGCACCTACGGCAGCGGCCACGGCAACCAGGCGATCGGGAGCGGCCTGGAAGTCGCATGGACCACGACCCCGGTGAAGTGGAGCAACAACTACCTGGAAAATCTGTTCGGCTACGAATGGGAACTCGAAAAGAGCCCAGCCGGCGCGAACCAGTGGAGACCCAAGAACGCGTCCGCGGCGGGCACCGTTCCGGACGCGCAGGATCGGTCGAAGCGGCACGCCCCGGGAATGCTTACCACGGACCTTCCCTCCGGATGGACCCGATCTATGAGCCGATCTCGAGGCACTTCCTCGAAAATCCGAAAGAGCTTGCGGATGCGTTTGCCAGGGCGTGGTTTAAGCTGACGCACCGCGACATGGGACCTCGGGCGCGGTATCTTGGGCCGCTCGTTCCGAAGGAGCCGCAGATTTGGCAAGACCCCGTTCCTGCAGCGGGCAAAAAATTAATCGGCGAGCGGGAGATTGCTGCTCTGAAGGCCAAAATCCTCAAGTCGAAGCTGTCCATCTCTCAACTGGTGGCGACGGCGTGGGCGTCGGCCTCGACGTTCCGCGGCTCCGACAAGCGCGGCGGGGCCAACGGCGCGCGCATTCGCCTCGAGCCGCAAAAAGATTGGGAAGTGAATCAGCCCGCTGAACTGGCGAAGACTCTCCAGACGCTGGAGGCGATTCAGAAGGAATTCAACAGCACGAAGTCCGGCGGAAAGAAAGTTTCGCTGGCCGACCTGATCGTTCTGGGCGGCTGCGCCGCTGTCGAAGAATCCGCGAAGAAGGCGGGCCACAAGGTGAAGGTTCCGTTCTCGCCCGGGCGCACGGATGCATCGCAGGCGCAGACCGATGTCGAATCCTTCTCCGTGATGGAACCGGTTGCGGACGGCTTCCGCAACTACGTACGGAAGGGCCAGCACAGACCGGCGGAAGAGCTGCTGGTGGATCGGGCACAGCTCCTGACGCTGACGGCCCCCGAAATGACGGTTCTCATCGGCGGCCTGCGCACCCTGAACGCGAACTTCGGCGGTTCCAAGCACGGCGTCTTCACCAAGCGGCCCGGAACGCTGACGAACGATTACTTCGTCAACGTGCTCGATATGAAGACCGAGTGGAAGCCCAACTCATCCGAAGGCGTCTACGAAGGACGCGATCGCGCGACGGGCGCAATCAAATGGACCGGCACGCGTGTCGACCTTCTCTTCGGTTCCAACTCCGAGTTGCGCGCCCTCTCGGAGGTCTATGCGTGCGCGGATTCCAAGGAGAAGTTTGTGAAGGACTTCGTGGCTGCGTGGCACAAGGTGATGGATCTGGACCGCTACGACCTGGCCTGAGGTTGGCGGGGAAGCACGATTTCGGACGCCGCTAATCTGTTCTATCGACGGGAGGGATGGCGCAGCCATTCCTCCCGTTTCGTTTTCGCGCTTTGAAAATCCATCATTTCGAAGAACGCGAAGGAACGGCCGGCCGGGAGAGTCAATGCGACTCCAACCGCATTCTTAAGACCGTCTCACGAGGGGTGCGCCACCTACCCGCACATTTTTCCCGCGTGACATACCACGAATCTTCTGAAATAATTTCTGTGGGTTGGAATATACCCGACCTCTAGTGGATAACTAGAGGCAAATTCGAATGGCTGAATAGCCGAGGTAAAAAATGGTGGAAAAAACCATGCGTGAATTAGCTGATTTGTCCCTCCAGTTGAATTCGGAATCGAACAACATCAATGCAACCATCGTCGCCCTCAACAACAAGCTCCAAACACTAAACATCGGGCTAGAGGTCTGGCTTGAAAATTCGTTGATTGACGCGCTTCCAGGAGACGAACGCCAAGACGGGGTCGGTCCGTACCTCGGGTACTGCTCCGTCGAGGATCAATGGCAGCTAGCGGTTAGGGCAAGGCCGAAGTCTGGTTCTTGTTTCGGAGCGCCGGTTGGAAGTGGTGCGGGATGGGTAGGAGAGCTGCCGCGAGTCCCACTCGTAAAGGCAACGCGAGAAGTTCGCCTCGCCGCGCTGCCTCAACTTCCATTTCTTGTCGCCAGGCTGCACCAAGAAGCGCAACGCGTTCTCAAGGCCATTCAGGAGGCAAGGTCGCTTTGTACGCAGTCTCTCACAATGAACAAGAACGACATCCTGGGGACCGTCTTGCTAGGACTAGCTGCTCGCTTTGAAGAGGGCAATCGGCATCGCTCAACCTTTGCTCCCTCAACACCGGAAGAGAATAAGCCCTTGCGCGAAATTCTCGCCGAACTCACAGCAGAAGGTTCAATAACTGAGTTGGCTGGAACTTACCAGTTCAGTCCAGAAGGCTACAAGAAATATCGCTCGCAGATTGAGTGGATCAGGACTACCGGAGGATTGTGATAGGAAACTTCATAGCAGGTGGCAAAGGCTTTGAGTCAGGTTTGAAATTTCGGGTGCCGCATCCTTCACGTCCTTCGTGAAGGGTGCGGCTTTGTTTTTCGATTCAGGCGTTTGGGGTTGTCGCAGAACCTAAACCCGCACCCTTTGAAACTTCGCAAAGGATGCGGCACCCATAAAGGCGAACCTGTCGCCGTGAGTTGACGTACTGGGGTGGGATCATCCGAGTGTGACCCGCCGTCCAGATGAGAAATCGAGGAAGGGTGTTCCACCCAGCGGCAGGGCTCGGCCCGTAGGTTGGCGCTATTGGACGGAATTCAATGCCGCGCGAGCTTTTGCGGCAATCGCCGCGGGCAATGGCGTGTAGCCGAGGTCGGTAGCGGTTTCCTGCCCTGTGGTAAGCGCCCAGTTCCAGAAGTCCTTCAACGCTTCGAGGCGCGACGCTTCCATCCCGGACGCTACGGCATAGACCTGGGTGAAGCTGACCATCGGGTAGGCGTCTTTCGATTCGGCGTCCGTTAAGGAAGAGCCGAAATTCGCTTCGCTCTTCTTTTCGTTGGCGGCGCAAGCCGCTGCGATGCTCTCGGGAGTGGCCCGGATGAAACGCCCGGCCGCATTTTCTACCACGCCCGACCCGATGTCCTTCCGCTCCGCGTATTTCAACTCGACGAAGCCGATCGCGCCGGAAGTCGAGCTCACCTTATCCACCATATCCTCGCTGCGATTGGTGTCTTCGCCCACGGGCCACTCCGGCGACGCGCTCCTGCCGATTTTGAGCTTCCATTGAGGGCTGACCTTGGCCAGAAAATCCGTGAGGATGTAATTCGAACCTTTGCCCTTGCTGCGGTGCACGACGGTAATCGGCAGATCGGGCAGATCGACGCCGGGATTCAGCTTGACGATCCGAGCATCCTTCCAGTTCTTCACGTTGCCGAGGAAAATCTCCGCCAGCAGTTCGCCGGAAAAGCGGAGTTCCGGCTCTGTCTCGCCCGGCAGCCTGTAAATGGGAACGATGGCCACGAGAACCGTGGGGAACTCCACCAGAGGTATCTTCCCCTTGTGCATTTGTGCATCGGACAAGGGAATCTCGCCGGCCGCAAAATCGCCGATGCCCTGGCTGATTTGCTGAATGCCATCGGAGGTGCCGAGCTGCAGATAGCGAACCTGCACGCCGTTTTTAATCTTTCCGTATTGTTCCGACCACGCGCTGTAGAGCGGGCTTGGCACGCTCGAACCCGATCCAACGAGCAACATCGTTTTTTGAGCGGTGAGCGATGTTGCCCCCAGGCCGATACAGACTGTTGCGCAAAGAAGAACTCGCATCGTGAGCTCAAGTCGAGCCATTGGCCGCCTCGATCCTCAGCTGCATTCGTTGACTTGCTCTCGGACGGAAATTAAGACCTGTCCTTTTCTACATCCTACAACGGGGAAGTTCATGCAGTGCGCCGGGCTTCGGGAAGATGTTCGTAGAGAGTACACGGGAGCTTTCGTCCGGGGAGACTCCCGGCTTGGATGCCCCACTCTTCGCGCTTTTCGAAAAGTGGGTGGGTCTTGATTGGAACCGCTCGGGTTGCGACCAGCTTTCCGAGCTGCTATCGAACCAGAAGAGGCTTCCACGTGGGGAGGTTGCAGGTTACGCGGAGCGCAGCTAAATTAGGTGCCCTTCGCCCCCTCAGGGCAAGCGAGAGCTGGAGCTATACAGGAAAAGGAGCGTCCCGATGGAATCTGCCTCTGCGATGATCGACGAGAAGATCAAGGAACTTGGGGACTGGCGCGGGAAGACGCTCGCGAAAGTGCGCGACATCGTACACCAGGCAGACCCTGAGATCGTCGAAGAGTGGAAGTGGGCCAAGGCGACATCGCCGGGGACTCCCGTCTGGTCCCACGGCGGCATCGTCTGCACGGGAGAGACGTACAAGAACGTCGTCAAGATGACATTTGCCAAGGGAGCGGCGTTGAAGGATCCTTCCGGCCTATTCAACTCCAGCCTCGACGGGAATGTCCGGCGCGCCATCGACATCCATGAAGGCGAGAAGGTCGATGAGGCGGCCCTGAAAAATCTCATTCGCGCTGCAGTGGCGCTCAATCTAAAAGGCAAGAGCAAGCCGAAGCCCCGGCGAGCGAGCCGCAAGCGCGCCGGCTAGTTTCTTCGCAGGTCCCAAGGCTGCGCCACTCGCCAACCAATTCTTGAGATCGAAGGCCGGGTCCAGACGCCCGGCCTTTTTCTTTTTGGGCCAGCCCTCAGCCCGTTACTAGAAGCCATCTCATAAATACCTCAGCAGGATAATGAGGCAACCGAGTTGGAGCATGCCGAGGAAATTGGCTTCGTGATATTCCCAGCGGCTTACGAGTCGGCGGAAATTGTGGAGCCAGGCAAAGAGGCGCTCGATTTTCCAGCGCCGGCAGTAGCGACGCAATTCGCGGCCGTCCTGGGTGCTCTTGCGGCGGCGGTTGTACTTGTGGGGCGCGATGAGCCGGATACCGTGTTTTTGCCGGAGGCGCTGATCGAGCGGATCGCTGTCATAGGCGCGGTCACCGATCATTCGTTTTGGTTTGGCTCTCGTGAAGCGCTGCGCGATGGTGGCTTCGACGAGTTTGCTTTCATGAGGCGAAGCGCTGGTGACGCAGCAGGCGACAGGAAGACCATGGCGGTCTGCGATCGCCATGATTTTACTACCTTTTCCTCGGCGAGTCGGGCCGACAGCAGCGCCCCTTTTTTCGCCGAACTGAAGCTGGCGTCGATAAAGGTTTCCGACAAATCCAGTTTGCCGCGTGCCCGCAGGTCTTCGGCGAGCGCGTGCAGCAATCGGGTCCAGCGTGCCATCGCGCTGCCACTGCTGAAAACGCCGATGGCAGGTTTGGTAGGAAGGATAACGGTCGGGCAGATCGTGCCAAGGAGCGCCGGTGCGCAAGACCCACAGAACGCCGTTCAGCACGGCTCGCGTATCGCGCCAAGGCCGACCTCGACCGTCGGGGCGTCGTTTGGGAGCCAGCAGTGGCTTGAGCTTCTTCCACTGCGCCTCGGTCAGGTCCATGCTCCTCGGTTTACGCTAGTTTGCATAACTCACAAGCCTTGAATGGCTTGAATGTGTTTATGAGATAACTTCTAGAGTCATTGATAGTGCAGTAGCGCATGAGAAGCGAAAATCCCCACTCTTGCTCCGCAAGAGTGGGGCACGCGGCCAATTAGACGCATTCCGGGGAACTGGAACGTTACTTGATATATGAACCGTAGGGTACGCGCTGGGCGGCAGGACAAGGTTTGCCTTCGTGCCCCTTCGCCCTATGCCGCTTGATTTCGACGTATAGGCTTTCTCGTCGTTCCTGCACTTCCGCTCGCGCTTGCTGACTGTGTAAGAAAGCGGGATTGAGAGTATTCAGTTTGCTGTTCAAAGCGATGATTTCATTCACCAGATCGTCTTTCACTTTGCAATTGTTTCTCGGTGGCATAGGGCTAAACCTCTCTTCTGGTCAGTGCTCATTGTGGCTTGACGTTCTTCTTTGCTTCCTTCTTGACTGTTTTCAATGTGGATTTCTGCTCCTCTGCGGTTGCCCGCAGGTCCTTCGCATCATGGGTTGCGAACAGAGCGTTAAATTTGTTGCGGGCAAGTTCAGTAGCGTTCAACGTGTATTTCCTTTTTGTTTCGAAATGAAAGGCTGACCTAGTGTGACTGGGTTCTATTGTACGCGGAGCGTAACTAGACTACAGGGGCAGTGTTGCCCACGGTTGCGAGATTAACACCAGCAAGAAACTAACCAGTACACCGTGTGGAGGCTTTCTATTCATGAGATGCGGAATGAGCCTTCCGGGTTGCACGCTGAACCAGAAACATCCTCTTTGGGGCCGAGTCCTGCCATGTCCTCCTGCCGGAATATCGATTTGAGCCGGGGGCGCAAATTCCCACATTCCAACGCCAGAGGAAAGCGAACGCTCGTCAATTCACTTGCGAAATCGCGGTTCCCATTTGCAGGATGCGAAGGTTTTGATTCTCTGGTTCGTGCGGAAGCGATTTAGAATGTATCGTGCTTAAGCTATTTGTCGGTTTTCTCAATTCCTCCCTTGTGCTTGCGTCCGCTCTCTGGATGTGAAGTCCGCAATTCTCAATTTCTGACGGCTAGAAACCGTTTTCCACCGGCCAAAGTTTCTACCCACGCGCCTCGCGAGCGCGGTGACGTTGGTCACCTCCTCGGTCCGGTGGTCGCTCACGCGAAAACTGTCTCAGGTTCCACGACCCAAAAGAGCAGGTGCGTCCTGACACGACGGATTGTGATGGCAATCACATCAAACTGTCCCTGGCTGCCACATTCTATGTGCGGAATGTTTACGGCCAACGAAATGGCGGAAAGAAAAGACAGGAGGAGCCGAGGCCTGCGCCTCACGCAGACTCCTGATGTTCCTACTCGGCGCGCCGCGAGATACCCACGCGAAATTGACATGAACTCAATCACCTCAAGGAGTCGGATATGAGACTGCCCCTACAAATCACGTTTCGAAACATGAATGCCTCGGACCTCGTCGAAGGATGGATTCAGGAAGAGGCCCTCAAGCTCGACAGTTTTTACAAGCGCATTATGTCGTGCCGGGTCGCTGTCGAAATTCCACACAGTCACCACAAGAAGGGCAATCCCTTTCACATCCGCATCGATCTGACGCTACCCGGCAAGGAGATTGTCATCAAGCGCCAGCCATCCCTGGAGAATCGCAGCCGAAGGGCAGGGGAACGGGAGTCGAAGAAGTCTCAGGAAGTGGACGTTCCGCACAAGGTCCTTCGAACCGCAATCGATGATGCGTTTAAAATTGCCGGCCGCCGTTTGCAGGACTATGCGCGGCGCCAGCGTGGGGACGTAAAGACTCGCGAACCGCTTCCGGGTGGGCAGGTCGTCCGGATTTTTCTCGATGAGGGCTACGGTTTCCTGGCCACGCGGGACGGCCGGGAGATCTATTTCAACGAGCACAGCGTTCTCAATCGTCCCTTTAAGAAGTTGAAGGTTGGAACGCCGGTCGCCTTTGCGGAAGAGCAGGGTGAAAAAGGCCCACAAGCAAGCACCGTTCGAATTGTACGGACAATGGCTGCTTCTGCTTAGGAAAATCCCGGCCGATTGCGAGGCCGCGAACGATTCCGGAGTCCGCAGGGCCTAGAAGCGGTTTCCGGCGAACGATGGTAGAACGGACAACGATTGGGTTTCCATTTCAACTCCGCGGGAGGTTCGAGTATGAACGCTTCAATGAGAATCCTGGCAGCAATTGACGGTTTGAAGTTTTCCGAAGGAACGCTTCGAGCGCTGGCCGTCCAATTTCGTCCGCAAGAGACGCAGGTGCGTGTCTTGAACGTGGTTGTGCCGATCACCGTCCGAGTGGCTCCCGAAATGGGAGCCAGTTACGCACCGGAGTTGGAAAGCATGGTGGAAGATGCGCGCGTGCTGGTCAACAAAGCAGCGAGCGATCTGCGAGCGGCGGGGTTCGCGGTCGAAACGGAAATTCGCGAGGGCGACGCCCGCGAAGGCATTATCGACGCCGCGAAGCATTGGAATGCGGACCTGGTCGTCGTCGGTTCGCACGGGCAGAGAGGATTGCCGCGCCTCATTCTCGGGAGCGTGGCTGAGGCCATTGCCCGGCACGCTCCGTGCTCCGTGGAAATTGTGCGAACAGCCGATCCCGTCTCTAAAATCCTGCTCCCGGTGGACGGTTCCGTTTTCTCGGAGGCGGCTGTTCAGGCCGTTCTTCAGCGAGGGATGTCCAAGAACGTGGAGGTATGCGTGTTGTCCGCCGTGGACTTGGCCATTCCCATTCCTACGTCTCATGCGGAAGCGTTTCGGAAGGAGAGTTTGATTGAAGCGGAGGCTCTCGTCGATCGGGTGGCGCAAAAACTAAGCCAGGCAGGATTCAAAACGAGCAAATACATCCACGAGGGCGACCCGCGCTCCACCATCGTTGAGTACGCGGCAAAATGGGGAGCAAATCTCATCGTAACAGGATCGCACGGGCGCAAAGGCCTGGATCGTTTCCTGATGGGCAGCGTCGCGGAATATGTGATTCGGCACGCGTCCTGTTCCGTCGAAGTGGTCAGAAAGAAGTAGCCCGGAGCAAAGACTTCGAAGCCGAGCCTCGAGACAGTCGGCGCGTGGGTCGGCTGACTCCGCAGCGCAGAATGATTCCGTTCAACCTTTGACGCAAATTAAGGGTACGAGGCGCGCGACTCGCCGCGCTAAATGGGCGTGCTCGGCGGCCGCCGCTACGGCGTTGACGTCCTTGTACGCGCCCGGCGCCTCTTCCGCGACTCCTCGAAAAGAGCGCGTACGAATCAGGATGCCCTGTCGGCAAAGATCATCGATCAGTTCTCGCCCATGCCAGCGCTTGGTAGCTTGCGTTCGACTCATCGCCCGTCCCGCGCCGTGGCAGGCCGAAGAGAACGCCAATTGTTCGCTCTCCCGCGTGCCCACGAGGATATAAGACTCGGTTCCCATCGTGCCGCCGATCAATACCGGTTGTCCTACGGACCGCAAAGACGGTGGCAGGTCAGGATGCCCCGGACCGAAGCTGCGCGTGGCGCCTTTGCGATGCACGAACAGTTCGCGAGTGCGGCCATCGACGGCATGCTGTTCGATCTTGCAGGTATTGTGGGATACGTCGTACAGCAAAACGAGCTTGCTGCCCTGCAGGACTTGTTCAAACGCTCCGCGCACAAGATGTGTGATGATTTGCCGATTTGCGAGCGCACAGTTGGTGGCGGCGCGCATGGCACCCAAATATTGTTGGCCCAATTCGGAGTGAATCGGCGCGCAGGCGAGTTCGCGGTCCGGAATCGGCCGATAACCCTGAGTTACCATGCTCTTCAAATAGTCGGTCCCGATCTGATGGCCGAGGCCGCGCGACCCGCAATGGATGCTCACGACGATGTCGTCTTGGCGCAGCTCCATCCCTTCGGCGGCTGCGGCGTCGAAAATCTCCGCAACGCGCTGAACTTCCAAATAGTGGTTACCTGAACCCAGAGTCCCCATTTCGTCGAATTGGCGTTTCTTGGCTTCGCGCGAAACGCAATCGGGCCGCGCGCCGATGGCTCGGCCGCGTTCTTCCGTGCGATCGAGATCTTCCGGCGTTCCGTATCCTTGTGCCACGGCCCATTGCGCGCCGCCGCTGAGCATATCCGCCATTTGTTGCTCGTTGAGCCGGATGGCGCCTCTACTGCCGACCCCGGCGGGAACGCTTCTGAATAGTGCCTCGGCAAGTTCGGTCTTCTTCGATTCCAAGTCTCTGGCGGTGAGCGTGGTCCGCAGCGCGCGCACGCCGCAGGAAATATCGAAACCGACTCCTCCCGCGGAAATCACGCCGCCTTCCTTCGGATCGAACGCCGCAACTCCGCCTATCGGGAATCCGTAGCCCCAGTGAGCGTCCGGCATCGCATACGCGGCGCGCTGGATCCCCGGCAGCGTGGCGACATTGACGAGCTGCTCTCGAACCTTTTCGTCCATTTCCGTGATGAGTTGCCGGTCCGCGTAGATAATTGCCGGGACGCGCATCTGGCCGGTGGGCTTGATCTGCCATTCAAAATCCGAATATTGCAAAAGCGATTGTGGGTCCATGGACGCTCCAGCGCGCCGTTCAAACATCGATGACGCATTGCGCCAGCCATTGGCCATCCGGGTCGCAATGGACTCTTAGCGCGGTGACCGTTGCTCCTTTTGCTTCCACTGCCACTTGATGGCGTTCGGGGTCGACCGATTCGCCGGAGAGCGTGCCCGTCAGAGAGCAGCCATCCAGCACGATCCGAAACTTTCCAAAGAGCATCCTCCGGACAGCCATCTCGTAAATGATTGCGTTGAGCCAGCTGACGAGGAGGAGCTCCATGTCCGGGGCCTCGCAGTGAACTTCGATCGTTTCGCGGTCCTCAACGGCAACAACGTCCGCTACCACAGCTGTGAGCGCGACCGCGGCCTGTTCGAACGCTTCTTCCACGGAGCTGCCGAGCCCGCGAACGCCGATGTCCGATCCATGCGAGAAGTGTTCCCAGCGCGCCATCGTCATTTGAGTTGGAAGAACCGGAAGTCCCATCTCCCATTTCGTTTTCGAGTGCGATTCGTCCAAGCCGTCCTGCTCGTCTTTTTCACAGCGATTCTTTCGCCTGGCTGAGGTTGTAGTCTACGCATCGATTCGCCTGCTGTGACGGGCGTCACGCGACCGGGTGAGGCAGCGCATGGCGGCCCGGCCCTGGTGGGGCTAGCTTGATGGCAGAACTCGCGAGGCTCGCCACTTGAAATCCGCGTTTTGCGCGCGAATTCGAAGGCAGGCGAGTATAGGGAGGATGAAATGAAAAACCAAGCGGAAGTAGAAAATGTGAAAACGCAGTGCAGCAGCGGTCTGTCGACCTTCGGCTTTCTGATCGCCGGATTAGGCATCGGTGCCGTGGCCAGCGTGTTGCTCGCGCCCAAATCAGGGCCGGACGCTCGCAAATGGATCGCCACAAAATGCCTGGATGGAGTTGAGGCCGCGAATACGAAAGTTCACGAGGCGCGGATGCGCGCACATAAATTTTTGGACCAGGGCCAGCAGAAGGTCGGTGCGGCCGTAGCCGCACGGCGTCAGGATATGGTGGAACCAAAGGCGGAGGCGAAAACAGAAGTGATCTAGATCGCTAACTCGAGACGCCCGCCAGTGAACGGTAAATGGGCATTTCGGCGTTCCTGGGTTCTTACTCACGGAGGGGGTTTTGATGGTGCGAGCCAAGAAAGCGTCTCACAAGAAGGCATCCGCGCGCCGCAAGAAGAGAATCGTACAAAAGGGCCTCGTGCCAAAAGACTGGCACACCGCGGATATCACCGAGGTGGAACCGGCGGGCCTCGGTCCCAATGCCGCCGGACAATCCGGTGACATAGAAAACTTGCCAGTCACGGCGCTTGGGAATTCCGAGAGCGTGGCGGAACTGGTGGAAGAAGGGCAAGACTTGGAGGCAGAAAAGGTGAGCGGCGTGGAAAATGCGCTCGATCCGGACGAAGGCGAAGTCAGGACGCATGGTATCTAGGCAGGGAAGTTGGCAGTAGATTCTTCGCGTGGCCGCGTCGGTATGCGATATGCCCAAGAATAGCGCAGGCTTGTTGCTTTATCGCAGAGCCGGGCGGATCCTGGAAGTGTTTCTCGTGCATCCCGGCGGGCCTTTTTGGGCGAAAAAAGACGCCGGGGCGTGGTCAATTCCAAAAGGCGAATTCGAGCCGGGCGAAAACCCGCTCGATGCCGCCAACCGAGAGTTTCGCGAGGAAACTGGCCTGACCGTCAGAGGAGAGTATCTGGCGCTGAAGCCTGTTCAGCAAAGAGGCGGGAAAATCGTGCATGCGTGGGCCGTGCGAAGTGACGTTGAGGCCGAGGCGGTCAAGAGTAATGTGTTTTCAATGGAGTGGCCGCCCGGATCGGGCAAACTGCGCGAGTTTCCGGAAATAGACCGGGCAGCGTGGTTCAAAGTCGATGAGGCGAAACGAAAAATCCTGAAAAGCCAGTTGGGCCTGTTGGAGCAGCTCGAACAGTCCGTGTCCTCGCGCTCGTAAGACGCGCGTTTCAACAACCGCTTGGGGAATTCGGCTAAATGTTGAGAATGTGTCCTGCGTCGTCCACGTCAATGGATGCTGCGCGAGATACCTTGGGCAGTCCGGGCATGAGCATCATGTTTCCGGTAATGACAACCACAAAGCCGGCGCCGGCGGACAGCGAAACATCCTTCACATGCAGCGTCCAACCCGTGGGCGCGCCCAGGAGTTTTGGATCGTCGGACAAGGAGTACTGCGTCTTCGCGACGCAGATGGGCAATCGGCCGTAGCCCCACCGGGTAAACTGATCGAGCTTTGCTCTGGCTTCGGTCACTGATCGTCACAGCCTTCTGCGCCGTAGATGTTTTCAGCGACACGCCGAATTTTTTCCGCCAAAGGCTCGTCGAGCGAGTAGATGGGCTGCACGGCGAGGCGCGGGATTCGCAGCGATGGTCTCGACGACGCTTTCGGCAAGCTCTTTCGCTCCTGGTCCTCCCTTTGTAAACGCTTCCGAGACCGCGCTGGCGACACCGTGTTGCGAGCAGAAATCCGGCCAGCAGATTCAGATCCGCATCGGTGTCGTCCGGGGAAGCGATTGAGCGCGGCGACGACGGGTACGCCGAATCCTCTCAAGATTTCGATGTGCTTGCAGGAGATTTGGTAGGCCTTGTTCGATGCGGCCTTCTCCCTGATTCCGGATGCCCTGAACAGTGGTCACAAGTACCGCGGCCGCCGGCATGATGCCGGACTGCTGCATGACAATATCGAAGTACTTTTCCGCGCCGAGGTCCGATCCGAAGCCAACCTCATTGACGACGTAGTCGGCGAGGCGCAATCCCATTTCCTGGCAGAGGACGCTGCTGGTTCCCGGAGCGATATTCCCGAAGGGCCCGGTGTGCACAAATGCAGGCGTGCCATCGGTTGTCTGCACGAGATTCGGGAGGATGGCGTCAGCCAGCAGGGCCATCATTCCGCCTGTGGCCCGAGGTCTCGCGCCGCGGACCGGCTTCGCGTCGCGGGTGACTGCCAATGACGACGGATTCCAGGCGCTCCCGCAAGTTTCTCCGGTCCTTGGCCAGCGCCACGATGGCCATGATTTCGGATGCGGCCGTAATCACAAATCCTGAGCGGCGGCCCGCGCCGTCCTTCTTGCTGTCCAACGCGATGGAAATCCGGCGAAGCGCGCGGTCGTTCATGTCCATCGTGCGCGGCCAGCTGATTCGATCGGGATCGAGGTTCAGATCGTTGCCTTGGAAAAGGTGAGCGTCGATGAGCGCGGCCAGCAGATTTTGCGCGGAGGCAATGGCATGAAAATCGCCGTGGAAATGCAGATTGATCTTTTCGCTAGGTTCGATTTGCGAAAGGCCGCCGCCGGCGGCGCCTCCCTTCATGCCGAATACCGGGCCCAGCGAAGGCTGCCGCGACGTAACGACGGCCTTTTTCCCGATCTGCGCGAGACCTTGCGCGAGTCCGATGGCGGTGACGGTTTTGCCTTCGCCGGAAACGGTAGGCGTCGTTGCGGTGACGAGAATGAGTTTTCCGCGACGGGGTAAACGAAGGGTCGGCCAGAAGCTCCAGCTTGATTTTTCCGCTGTAAGGCCCGAGCTGTTCGAAATACGGCTCCGGGAGCCCGAGTGCGCGCACAATGGCTTGGATTGGGAGAAGTGTTTTTTGCACGTTGCGATCGGTTCTTGCCAGCAAAGTTCACTGGTTTGGGTCTGAAAAATATCACAAACACCGGCTATTTCATTCTAGAAGGCAGTTTAATTGTTCTCCCCGCAACCATGAAGGTCCCACGCCCCAGGTGATGAAGGGTCCGTGGGTGCTTTTTCGAGGGATCAAGCCATGCCTGGAGAACCTCCAGCATAAATAAATTGTATTGGGCCGCCATACTCATGTCGACGACTTTGCATTCCAGATTGGCATAGCACTCGCCGATGAGCGGAGCCGCAATGCGGGAGGAAGCTACTGGCGTGAGACGGCAAATCTTGAACTTGTCGACTCTATGTCCGGAGGTGTTCCCGCAGCGCACGACTTTTTTCGCCAGTTCCAGGGTCGGGATATTGATCGCACATTCTCGAGTCGCTTTCAAAAGTCCGAACGTATAGTTTCGGTTGCTGATTACGCGCCCGATAAGTGGTGGCTCGAAATCCATCATGGTGTGCCAGGACATCGTCATGATATTCGTTCTTCTTCTGAGGGCGGTTGTAACCAGTACGACGGGTCCGGGTTCGAGCAGGCGGTAGACCTGGGATAAGGGAAAGGATCTTTTGGGCATCTCGCGCTCCCGTATTTTCGCGGCAAGCAGGACCTTCGATGTTCAGACCGCCGGAATCAGGGACGGATCCGAACAATTTCGACGGAGCACGGGGCATGGCGCGCCACGGCTTCCGATACGCTTCCCATCGGGAATCGGACGAGTCCCTTTCCGCCGTGCGAGCCCAGGACGACCAAGTCGGCGTTCCATTCCGCGGCAGTATCGATGACCACGGCTTTTGGGTCGCCCTGTGCAACCGTCGCCGTCACTCGAGAGAAACCTGCATCGCGAAGAGTCCGGGCCGCTCGATCCACCAGCGCCTGCGCGTGGTGCCGGTGTTCCTCGCTTGCGACTGCGACTTCCAGCCCCGATTGCTGACCACCCGCATGAAGCGGATACAGTTCGATTACGTGGAGCACGCGCACTTCCGTCTCTTTGGGTTGGTTGTGAGAAATCAATGTTTGTACCGCCGCCTCGGAAAACTTGGAATTATCGATTGCGAGTAGAATTTTCAAGAGACCTCCTTTTACAATTGCCTGGACTGCGGATGCCGATGGGGTTCTCAATCTGCATGAACCGCCTGCGGAGCGGAATCCTGGCTCGTGCTGCAACGTCGTTGGCCGCGCTCGGTGCAAGGAGCCTGCCGAGCGTAACGTCAATTCCCAGTTTCACAATTCCGTGACTGGGGAAAAGTATGGGTCATCTCCGAGGCTCCTGTTTGTGCCGTGGATCACAGTGCTGTCGCTGTGACCTGTGTCACAGTATCCAGAGTCCTGGCCGGTCTAAACTGAAACGAGGTTCGCGCAAGAGCGCCGCCGCGACGACCCATGATCGAAAAACTGAACCTCTATCTGATCAAACCATCGCAATACGACGACGATGGCTACGTCGTACGCCACTGGCGCGGTGTATTGCCGAGCAATACTTTGGCCTGCCTGGCCGGGCTGACCGAAGATGTATTGGCCCAAAAAAGGTTGGGGGAATCGCTCAAAGTATTCCTCCATGTTCTGGATGAAACTGTTGACCGCATTCCCGTAGAGCGCATCTGCCGCTCTCAACGCGCCGCCGAATCGAAAACGATTGTCTGCCTGGTTGGCGTCCAGACCAATCAATTTCCCCGCGCCGCCGATCTTGCCCGTACGTTTCGCCGGGCGGGTCTCACCGTGTTGATCGGAGGTTTTCACGTCAGCGGCTACCTGGCGTTGCTTCCGGAGATTCCGCAGGATATCCAGGAGTTGATGGACGACGGCGTGACGCTCGTCAAAGGGGAAGTGGAAGAAACGTGGGGCGACTTGCTTTGCGACGCCGTGAACGATCGCCTGAAACCGCTCTACGATTTCATCGACCAAAAGCCGGATCTGTACGACAAGCCGATCCCGACGATTCAGAAGAAATACCTGCGCAAGTTTGTAGATCCGGATTTTGGAACGTTGGACTGCGGGCGGGGCTGCCCGTTCGAATGCAGTTTTTGCACGATCATCAATGTCCAGGGACGCAAAATGCGATTTCGCTCGGCGGAATGCATCGTCAACGCGATTCGCCGC
This sequence comes from uncultured Acidobacteriota bacterium, assembly GCA_963800455.1. Classification (GTDB taxonomy): domain Bacteria; phylum Acidobacteriota; class Terriglobia; order Acidiferrales; family UBA7541; genus Palsa-360. Next base: position 135,188 of record CAWDAY010000002.1, read on the forward strand.
AATTACCAGGCCCACCATATTTCCTTCTACTTCTTCACCGACGACAATTTCGCTCGCAACAAGAACTGGGAAGCCATTTTTGACGCTCTGATTTTGCTGCGCGAACAGGAACAAATTCCGGTGGAATTCATGATGCAGGTGGATGTGCTCTCGTGGAAGATCGATGGGTTCGTTGCCAAGGCGCGCCGGGCAGGCTGCATCAACGTGTTCATCGGCATGGAGAGCATCAATGCGGTCAACTTGAAAGCCGCAGGCAAAAACCAGAATCATGTGGAAGAATACTCGAAGCTGATCGATGCCTACCGCAACAATGAGATTTCCACGCACGTCGGCTACATCATCGGGTTCCCGAGCGACACCGCGGAATCGGTTCGCCGTGACGTCGAATATCTGATGCAGGAAGTGCGCCCGGACCACGCTTCTTTCTTCATGCTCATGCCCTTGCCGGGCTCGCAGGACCATTTGGTTCTCTTTCAGCGCAAGACCTGGATGGATCCGGATTTCAATCGGTACGATTCGCATCACGCGGTCGCCAAGCATCCCAATTTGACGGCCGAGGCATGGAAAGCGCTCTATTTGGAGTCCTGGCGCACTTTTTACAGCTTTGAAAATATGAAGGCTGTGCTGCGACGGACGCCGCCCTGCAATTACTGGAACAATTTCAGCCGATTCGCCTGGTACAAGAATTCCATTCTCACGGAGGACCGCCACCCGATGATGTGCGGCTTCTTTCGTTTGAAAGGACGCAAGAATGTTCGCCCCGGCTATCCGGTCTTGTCCCGCCGAAAGTATTACGCCGAACGCGCGCGCGAAATTGTTCGGCACCTGAAGAGCATGAGGCGCATTCTTCTGGAAATGGAAGAACTCTGGCTGCAAACGCGCAATCCGAGCGAAGCGGAACAACGGGTTTTGGAGGAATTGGAAAAAATCCGCGTTGCCTGCGGACGGATCAAGGTGTCGGATTTGCAGACGGCTTTCCGCAGAGCCAAGGATTGTTTTCCTGCGCTGCTGGTTCCGTCCAAGCTGCAACTGTTTTGGACGAAATGGAGCCCGTTGCTTGCTTCCAGCAAGGTGTATACGCGCGCGGACCTGGATCAATTCTGGCGGAACGTTCACGAGAAATGGGCGGACCGATCGTGGTTGCGAATACCCCTGCTACGGGTCGTGGGGAGCGTGTTTCGTGACGCTCAGCTTTCGCTCCTCTTTTTGCTGAAATTTGCGCGAAGCCACAAGGCTTCCGAATCTTCCTTCGACCAGGCGTAATACAGATCTCCGGTAATGCTCGGATCTGGTGGTTTTACGCGCTTCCCTTAATCTTCTTTTAGATCGCTTAGACGATGCGCGTGCGGGTTCGCGATTTGAGAGGGAACTCTAAGCCATAAGCCGTGCTCCCGGTTGCTCCAGCCGTTCCGCAAATTCCTCTGGCTCAACCGGCTTGCGCGCCGCGCCCGATTCCATTCAGTTGTGGATCGGAGGAGCGCATCGTTGGGCCATTGTTGACGGCGCCGCTCGCTCCGCCTAACATACCGTGCGGCGCCTTCGAGCGTCACCATCCTCACCAGCTCATCCTGCAACTATGCGCGTTTCTTTGAATTCGTTCTGATTTCTATTTTTCAAGTTGCGGGTGCTACCGCATGAAGAGGACGAAAATGGCCTTCCACGTGACCACGACTGCGTTTGAAAACGGCGGCGTCATTCCGACGAAATTCACCTGTGACGGACCGGATGTGTCCCCTCCGTTGGGTTGGATGGATCCGCCCGCCGGAACAAAAAGCTTTGCGCTGATCGTGGATGATCCTGACGTCCCCGTCGGCACGTGGGTTCACTGGGTGCTCTACGATCTTCCCGCGGCTGCGCGCAAGTTGGGCGAAAACGTCGCGAAGGACCGCGAGCTTCCCGACGGGGCACGCCAGGGACGCAATGATTTCGGAAAAATCGGCTACAACGGACCGTGTCCGCCAAGGGGCGGCCCGCACCGATATTTCTTGAAGCTCTATGCTCTCGACAGCAAGACAAACCTCAAGGCCGGAGCAACCAAGGGCGATTTGGAACGCGCGATGAAGGGTCATATTCTCGCGCACACCGAAATGATTGGGCTCTTCCAGCATTAAGAAACGATTGGAGCCGAGGAGTCCGGAAAAACTTCTTCCCGATCGTTTTCATCGTGTCGCGTGTTGCCGTCCCGTAAGCTGATCTTCCGGCGCGACCGTCCGTGTGCAGTTCGCCTCCAGGTTTACCTACTTACCGCCGCTTCGCTCCGGAGAAAGCAGTTCTTGCATCTCGCCTTTTCGGGTGGCTTCGCCTCGATCCGCGAACGAGCAGACTCGGGGTTTTACGAGATGCACAAAATCCGCATTTCCCATGCGGATGCCTTCCGAGAGGGTTCCGGCACTGAAAATGATTTCCCGTGCATCCGCCAGCGTCTCGTCTAAGTAGATGGGAAGACCGTAGAGTTCGCCGAACGGAGGCACCGCACCATGTTCGCAGTCGGGGAACAACTGATAGCATTCCTGTTCGTCGATCGGTCGCGCAGCCGCACCCACGACACTGGCCAGTTTGTCCATGTTGATGTGGTAGGAGGCCGGAAGCACGGCCAGGAGAAGCTGCTTTCCGGCGCGCAGCACCACCGTTTTTGCTACTTCTCTTCCGGGGATGTGGAGCAGCGACGCCGCATACTGCGAACTGCGCGCGGGAGCGTGGAGAATCGGGGTATACGCCGCGTGGGCGTGGTCCAGGTGCTCTTTCAATCTGACTGGCATTGTCATGGCCGCGTCTCCTGCCGTCTTTTGGGTGCTCGTGACTTCAGCTTCCAAGGAAGAAGATCGACGCCGGAAGTTCACCTCAAGCGCTCTGCCGTCCTTCTTCTTCGTGAAGAGGATTGTTCGCCTGGTGCTCGTCGCGGCACGCGAAGCAAACGGGTTCCTGACACAAGCCGCATGTTTCAATGTGCTTCTCGCAGAATTTACCGGAGCACTCGGAGCATTCCTGACTTGCATTTCGTGAACAACCTTCGATGGCGCACTTCATGGTGGCTTGCTCCTTCCTGTCAGGAGTCATTACAGCAGGCGCGATGGAACGCCGCAGTGATTCGCATCACAGCCCAAGGTGAGATACATCGGGGACGATGCGAGCGGCATGGTGAAACCTCATGGCGAAGAAAACCTCTTACGCCAGGCGCTTGCAAATCGATCTCAGATCGAAACAGGAAGCAGAATTATTCAAATGGTTCTTAGCACGTATGCTCTTCGGCAAGCCGATTCAGTTGCGAATTTCATCTTGGCAATGGCCGCCTGCTACGTCACATGGAGCCGCGACGCAAGATATTCCGTGCAGTTATTTAAGGTTACGAGCTTCCGATAGTCCGCTTCCGGAATCTCGACCTTCAGTTCCTTATGCAGGCCGATGAAAAAATTCAGCGCGTCTATGGAATCGATGTCCAATTGATCGCGAATCCTCAAATCCGGCTTCAGTTGAGAAAGGTCCGCCTCCGGAGCAATCTGTCCCAGGACTCGCAACACTGTTCCTCGAATCTCGACTTTGGTCATAGTTTTTCCGGCTCCTGAAGGAGCTTCTCCACCGCGGCGAGAAACAGTCCGCCGCGATGCCCGTCGGTCACTCGATGATCTCCCGAAAGCGTGGCCGTAATGAGAGATCGTGGCACGACCTGGTTATTCACGACCCACGGACGTTCCACGATCTTGCCGAAACCCACCAGTGCGACTTGCGGCGGATAGATGATTCCGTAGACGGCTTCGACTCCTTGTTCTCCGAGGCTCGTGACCGTGATCGTCGGGTCACCCAATTCCGAACTTCGCAGCGACCACGAGCGCGCCCTCTGCACCAAATCTCGAAAATTCTTCATCAGCTCATCCAGGCTCTGCGTGTCCGTATTGTGCAGAGCGGGGGCAACCAAGCCGCCTCCCCTTAAGGAGATGGCTGCTCCCACATGGATCTCCGAAGAGGGAACCACCTTTCCTTCCTTCCAAAAGGCATTCAGCTCCGGCACCTGACGCAGCGCCAGAGCCACGGCCTTGAGGAGAAGCACTCCGTACACAAGCCGATCTTCGATCGAGCGTTTGAGATTCTCCTCGGTGAGCCACGTGAGTGCTGGGGTCAAGTCGATCGTGGCGCTCAGGTAGTAGTGCGGAATCTCCCTCTTGGAGCGAGCCATCGCCGCAGCGATGGCTTGGCGCATTCGGGTCTGACGATCCGGGGCCGGTTCCGGCACAGGTTGGGGCTTGGCCCCCTTGGCCGCTTGTTGGATGTCCTCCAGCGTAACTCTGCCTCCCGGGCCCGTGCCGGCGACGGAACCAGGGTCGATCCCCAAATCAGCAGCAAGCTTGCGCGCCGCCGGCGAAATGTGCACGCGGACCGCAGCGGCACGCTTAGGCGCGTGCGGCGGAACTGGAGTTGTGGGAGGAATTGGCTCCTGGAGAGGCGGCACTGCAGGCGGAGGCCGATGGGCAGGCGACGCTGCAACTTCGGCCGGCTTTCCTTCTTCCCGGATAATCGCAAGAACGGTCCCTACGGGAACTTTTTCTCCGGGTTGAACCAAGAGCTTCTCGATCGTGCCGGTTGCGAAGACTTCCACCTCGATATCGGCTTTTTCGGTTTCGACGTAGGCGATGATATCGCCGCGTTGCACACGATCGCCCACATTCTTGCGCCAGCTCAAGAGCTTGCCGGCGCTCATGTCCGCTCCGAGTTGGGGCATGACGAATTCAGCCATGACGGGAAATCATTTTCTCGGCGGCGCTGACGATTTCTTCCACTTTCGGAAGGGCTGCGGACTCGAGGTGCTTCGCGTACGGCATGGGGACTTCGGCGCTGCAAACCCGCGCCACGGGAGCGTCGAGTTCGTCGAACGCCCTCTCCATGATTTGCGCGCTGATTTCGGCGGCAAAGCTTCCGGTACGCCAAGCCTCATCGACGACCACAGCACGGTGCGTCTTCGCCACCGACTCCACAACCGTATCGATGTCCAGGGGCCGAAGCGTGCGCAAGTCGATCACTTCCGCTTCGATCTGTTTCCCCGCGAGAATGCCGGCCGCCTGGAGCGTCTTCCCCAGCGTCCCTCCATACGTGATTAGCGAAACATCCCTGCCCGGCCGGACCACGGCGGCTCTCGAAATATCCACGATTTCCTCAGCCTCATTGACGTCGCCTTCCAGCGGGTACAAGGTGGCGTGCTCGAAGATAAACACGGGATCGGGATCGCGAAGCGCGGCCAACAGCATTCCGTACGCGTCCGCCGGCGTAGCGGGCGTGAGAACCTTGATGCCGGGAATATGCGCGTACCAACCCTCCAGGCTATGGGAATGTTGCGCCGCCAGTTGGCGTCCTCCACCTGTGGGCACCCGCACAACCAGCGGTACATTGAGCTGTCCGCCGGACATATGTCTCAAAGTTGCGGCGTTGTTCAAAACCTGATCCAGGGCCAGCAGGCTGAAGTTGACGGTCATGATTTCGACGATCGGGCGCATCCCGCCAATTGCCGCACCGATTCCAGCGCCGACGAAAGCGGATTCCGAAAGAGGCGTGTCGCGAATGCGCTCCGGCCCAAACTCGCCTAACAGGCTGAGGCTAACCGCAAACGAGCCCCCGTAGCGGCCGACGTCCTCGCCCATCAGGAACACGCGAGGATCGCTGCGGAGCGCTTTGCGCAGCGCCGCGCGCAAGGCTTCGCGATAGGTCATCCTAGTCATGTGGTCCTCTAGCCATGCACGTCCTTGAGGAGGTCGGCGACCGGTTCCGGCTCACTCGCCTCTGCAAACCGAACGGCTTCGTCCACTTCCGCGCCAATTTCGGATTCCATTTGAGCCAGATCGGAATCCGTAAGGAGGCCCCACGGACGCAATCGAGACTCGAAGAGCAGGATCGGATCGCGTTTTTTCCATTCCTCGATTTCTTCCTTGGTACGGTATAAATCGGGATCCGCCATGGAATGGGCGCGGAAGCGGTAGGTCTGCAGTTCGAGCAGGTACGGACCTTTTCCGCTTCTCACGAAATCCGCGGCCTGCTTCGCGGCTGCTTCGACGGCGAGAACATCCATTCCGTCCGCGGCGCCGGCTGCCATGCCGTACGAATCCGCTTTGCGCGTGATGCTTGTTTGCGCCTGATGGCGTGCGAGCGCCGTGCCCATCGCGTAGAGATTGTTCTCGCAAAGAAAAAGGACCGGAAGCTTCCACAGAGCGGCGAGATTCAAGGATTCGTGGAACTCGCCTTCGGCAACCGCACCGTCGCCGAAGTAGCAGGCCGTGACTCTGGCCCGATTCTGGAGCTTGTCCGCGAGAGCCAAACCGACCGCGATCGGCAAGCCGCCGCCCACGATCGCATAGCCTCCGTAAAAGCGGCGGCTCACATCGAAAAAGTGCATGGAGCCGCCGTGGCCATGGCTGCAGCCCGTGACCTTTCCATACATCTCCGCCATCAGAACCTTCGCGGACATCCCCCGGGCCAATGCCTGGCCGTGCTCCCGGTACGTCGCCACAATCGCATCGTCAGGCGTGAATGCTTGCATCGATCCGACGCCGGTTGCCTCCTCGCCGATATAAAGGTGAAGAAATCCGTGAATTTTTTGGAGGCTGTACATCTCCGCAGCCTTTTCTTCGAACCGGCGGATACGCAGCATTTCACGGAGGAGAAACAACCCGTGCTCGCGGGTCGTCGGCGGACGGTCTGCAACTGGAGCTGTAGACATGGAATTAGTTGGCCTCCAGCGTGGAGGTGTCCCCCTCGGGCAATCCGAGTTCCCGCGCCTTGAGCAGGCGGCGCATGATCTTACCGCTCCGGGTTCTGGGCACCGAACTCACGAATTCGATCTCTTTGGGGGCGACCACTGCGCCCAGCCGCGTGCGCGCGAACCCCAGCAGTTCTCGTTTCAATTCCTCGGAAGGTTCGAATCCTTTGTGAAGCACGACAAACGCCTTCACGATTTCGAACGCCATCGGATCGGGTTTGCCGATCACGCCGGATTCGGCCACGGCTTTGTGCTCCATCAAAGTGCTTTCCACTTCGAATGGGCCGATGAGGTGCCCGGAGGTTTTGATTACGTCGTCTTTGCGCCCGACGAACCAGAAATAGCCGTCGCGGTCTTTTCTGGCCAGATCGCCGGTCAAGTAAAATCCCCCGGCAAAGCACTTCTTGTATCGTTCCGGCTCTTCCCAGTACGAGCGAAACATCGATGGCCAGCCGGGACGGAGAGCCAATTCCCCCTGCACGTCGGGCTCAAGAATTTCTTCGACTTTGCCGTCATCCGTTACTCTGACGACCGCGGCGTCGATGCCCGGCAGGGGCTTGCCCATGGAACCGGGCCGGATGTTCATGGAAGCGAAATTGGCGATCATGATACCGCCGGTTTCGGTCTGCCACCAGTTGTCGTGGAATGGAAGGCCAAAAGTTTCCTTGCTCCACACAACGGCTTCTGGATTCAGAGGCTCTCCGACGCTGGAAAGGAAGCGGAGCGAGCGGAGATCGTAGTTGCGCACGATGCTCGCTCCGGCCTTCATCAGCATGCGGATCGCGGTGGGCGCCGAATACCAGACCGTGACCTTTTCGGATTGAAGGATTCCATACCAGCGGTCCGCGTCAAAATCGCCTTCATCCACGATGCTGGTAATCCCGTTCGTCAGGGGAGCGATGATGCCGTAGGAAGTGCCCGTCACCCATCCCGGATCGGCCGTGCACCAGAAGATGTCGCCCGGGTGAAAATCCAGAGCGAGTTTTCCGGTGATGTGGTGGGCGACAACGGCGCCGTGAACGTGCGCCGCGCCCTTTGGCGTGCCGGTGGTTCCGCTTGTGAAGTGAAGGAGCGCGGCGTCTTCCGGATCGGTCGGCTGAATGGTGTAGCAAGCGGACGCGCTTTCGATCAGTCGTCGAAAGCTGTGGGTCTCCGGCACGTCCGTGACGCCGCGGTCGTCCCCAATCAAGACGATGTGTTCGAGGAAGGGAAGCGAGGGCCGCAACGCTTTCACTTTTCTCTCATAGAGCGATTGCGTGGTGACCAGAACTTTCGCTTTCCCGATGGTCAGCCGCGCTCGGATCGGTTCCGGGCCGAACGCGGAGAAAAGCGGGCAGAATACGCTGCGATGTTTCAGCGTGCCGAGCGCAGCGATGTACAGCTCCGGGACTCGTCCCGCCAACACATACACTCGATCGCCTTTGCCTGCTCCGAGCGTCTGCAGCGCGTTGGCAAATCGATTCGTCAGTTCCTGAAGCTGGAGATAGGTGTAATCCTCCGCTTCTCCGTTCTTGCCGAGCCAGCGAATCGCGAGGCGATCGCGATTGGGCCCCTTCGCGTGCCGCTCCACGGCTTCGTACGCGATATTCAGTCCATTCCCCCCGGGGAGGCCATCGAGTTCCTCACGAGCGATGCTCCAGGAAAAGGCTCTTCGGGCCTGTTCGTAGTCCTCCATGTTGGGACGAAGAAGCCGGTCCCGCTCCGTTTTTACGATCATTTGCCAAGCCATCGTGATTTCCCAGCCCGAGTCGATCGGGACTCAGAGCGTTGCGCGCACCTTGGGCCCCAAGCGAGCCCGCGCGCTTGGGATGGAATCGTCCGATTCGCGACCGATCCCACGCAATTGCAAATCGATTCCACCAATATGATTTCAAAGCGGAAGCACGATGGAAGTGATGTCCGTCACAGGCGCGAGAACTCGTTACCTGCGCCGGATTTGCGGGCCGCATGCGTTGGAAGCCTACAACATGCGAATTCGCGCAGTCGTTCCAGGGGCAGCGTTGCGCCATCTGCGACAAAACGCACTGCCGATCCAGATCGGCCACGATCACTCGCTTCATCCCGTGAGGCGGGCCAAGGCGACATCGACGGGGACTCCCGTCCGGTCCCACGGCGGCATCGTCTGTACGGGAGAGACGTACAAGAACGTCGTCAAGATGACATTTGCCAAGGGCGCTGCGTTGAAGGACCCATCCGGCCTGTTCAACTCCAGCCTCGAAGGGAATGTCCGGCGCGCCATCGACATCCACGAAGGCGAGAAGATCGATGAGGCGGCCTTGAAGGATCTCATCCGCGCTGCCGTGGCGCTCAATCTCAAGGGCAAGAGCAAGCCGAAGCCCCGGCGAGCGAGCCACAAGCGGGCGGGCTAGGTTCGTCGCAGCTCCCAAGGCGCGCCAACCGCCTTTGGTGTCTGCCGCAAATTAGCCACGAACCGAGCGTTGTCCCGCCGCCCATTGAAAACCAATAGAATTCAACATTTCTTCTCGGCGCGGATGTAGCTTCCCACGCTTCTTCTTGAAGCGTTGTTGGTCAACCCAATGACCAAGAGTGGGGTTGTTAGTCCACTTAACTGGAACATTACAGTTACCATTTAATTTTTTATATTGAATAAGTTCGTTAAAATGAGTGTTCCAAGATGCTGCGATTCCGCCTTCGACCTCCACAGCACGACTTGACTTCCACGCAAACCCAATGGCATCTAGCTTCGCCACGCGTTCGGCCGAGAGCCTGCCGCTGTTCCGTTGGCTTCGCATCTGATTTACAAGCGCCCGAGTTTTGGATTCTCAGGATGACGTAAAGGTATCTCACAATGACCATATTTCGCTTTGAACGCGACTACTTCGGCAAGGCGGTCTTCCCATGTTCCCACTTCACGACTTTTCCAAGTAAAACCAAGAGAACTTAATAAGCTTTCCCTTTCGCGAGACACTTTACCTAGTTGATGGCGTTGACGTTGAGTCGATACCCAATTGGCAAGTTTAGGATTGGCTTGCGATTTAGCAGGCACATCTGCATCGCCATTCACAGAATGGTAATGCTTTAGCTGCTCGAACATTCTCAGCCATTTTCGATTGTTTTCGTTAGATTCCCACCGAAAACCAATCGAATCAAGCTTGGCCATTCGTTCTCCGTCAAGTTGGCCAGAATTGTTCAAAGCACGTTGAGTGCTAATCCAGCTGGCTAGTTTCCGTCTTTTAGCTTCGGTCGAGGGAACATTACAATGCCCATGTTCGTCTTTAAACCTCTTCAACTGCTCAAAATTCTGTGACCATTCCTCTGACCTTTTCTCCTCCTTTAACTCACGTCCATTCCAGCTGAAACCGAGTTTGTCCAATAATCCGATCTGCTCCTTCGTTACGGCGCTGCACTCGCATAACTCTTATTGAGCCGAAGGCGCTGAATCCAAACCCAACTCGCAAGTTTTGAGTTGGCGTGCCGTGTCGGAATGTGGGGATTGCCATGCTCTTGCGCGTACGCTTCTAATTCGCGATACCATTTCATCCATGTTTCGTTCGTTTTCTGAGTCCGGAAATCCCAGACAAAACCCAGATCATTCAAGCGTGAAACACGTGTCTCACTTAAGGTGCCCCTCTTGTATCGGACCCATCTCACTGGCAAGCCGTGACTTGAAGCATCAGAATTATTCGGGAGTATTCGCAAATGAGTTCGTCATAAGCATGGCACCGCGCCGCTCACGCTTGGCGTGGACGTGGGGTGGAGTCAGGTGCGTCGTGCGTCCTCGGGCAGGTCTTCCAAACCGCTAAAAGTTTACCAGCTAGCCTACGAGGACGCGCCCAGCTTCACCCTTCTTTTGGCCTACCCTCATGAAACCCTTTGTTTTTTGGTTAAAATGGTGCGCCCGGAGAGATTCGAACTCCCGGCCTTCTGGTTCGTAGCCAGACGCTCTATCCAGCTGAGCTACGGGCGCATTTCTGCGAGACAGGTTTTCTACCGCGGTTTGCAGCCTAGTGATTGTAGCAGCTTCGCGGCGCGCTCCGCAAACCTTTGAATCGGGCATTTGAACCGGGCGGCACTGCCTTAATCTCAACGTGTCTTCCACATACGGGCTTCAAAATTCGGGCTTGGAGGTCCGACCTTGAGGTCGGACGATCAGCTTGGCGAAAACGCGGCCTTTAGGCCCAGCAAAGCCAGCGAATCCGCGAGACGGAATGGCCGGGGCTGAAGCCCGGCCTCCTAAATGCAATGAGCGCCGCAAATGCTCAAATTCGGACAGAAGCAACGGGCGGCAAACTTGACGCTGCTTGACGGCGGGGGCTAGTATCGACGCGGGAAGAGCGCGTTCTTCAGGGCGCACAGCGCCGCGCATCGTTCGTTCCGCCACATGAAAATTGCCTATTTCGATTGTTTCTCCGGGATCAGCGGGGACATGACCCTCGGAGCGCTGGTTGACGCGGGATGCAGCTTGCCGGAAATCGAGAGCCATCTGCGCCGGCTGCCCGTGCCGGGCTGGAAGATTTCCGCCGAAAAAGTTGCCCGCCGAGGATTTCAGGCGACGCAAGTGAAGGTCGAGACGTCCGATCCGCAGCGAGCATCGGTCGCTTTCCGACATTCTTCAGTTGATTGAGCGAGCGCGGACTGCCGCATGCGATTGCCGAACGCGCGTCGCGCATTTTTCAGCGGCTGGGCGAAGCCGAAGCGCTCGTCCACGGTTCGCCGATTGAAAAAGTGCATTTCCACGAGGTGGGCGCGGTGGACGCGATCGTGGATATCGTGGGCGCGGCGGCGGGATTCGACCAACTCGGCATCGAGGAGTTTTTTTGCTCGGCGCTGAATGTGGGCGGCGGACGAGTGGAAACGCAACACGGCAATTTGCCGGTGCCGGCCCCTGCGACGGCGGAGCTGCTGCGAGGCGCGCCTACGTATTCGAACGGAATTCAGCGCGAGCTGGTGACGCCGACGGGCGCGGCGATTGTGGCCACGTCTGGCGTCGAGGTTCGGCCCGCAGCCGGAGATGACGGTCGCGTCCATCGGGCTTGGCGCCGGCAGCGCGCAACTCGCCGAGCAGCCGAACGTGCTGCGGCTTTTTATCGGCGAGGCGGCCGCGCGCGGCGCAACGTTTCGCGACGCGAGCCTTGCAGGCGCGGCCGTGGAGGAAGACATCGTCGTGCTCGAAGCGAATCTGGATGACATGAACCCGCAGGTCTACGGATATTTTGTGGAGCGGGCGCTCGAAGCCGGCGCGCTGGATGTATTCTCCGATTCCCGTGCAGATGAAAAAAAATCGGCCGGGACAGCTTGTCACCGTACTGTGCAAACTCGGGGACCAGGAAAAATTTTCGGATCTGCTGTTCCGCGAAACGACCACGCTGGGCGTGAGGCGATCGGACGTCAAGCGACGAACTTTGCAGCGGGAAATCGTGCGCGTGGAAACTTCGTTCGGCTCGATTCGGATGAAGATCGCGCGCCTCAACGGGCACGTGCTGAATGCGGCGCCGGAGTATGAAGATTGCCGAAAGATTGCGGCGGAACGCGGCGTTCCGCTGAAGCAGGTACTGGCCGAGGCGATGTTCCAGTTTCAGAAACTGCGGGATGCGAACGAGTAGGCGGGGAGCGGAATGCAAGACGGCGAAAGCGGGAACGATCGGATCGCCACACAAAATGCTGCGGACGAAAAGCAGGACGCATTAGCGGCGCGCCTGCGCGAACTCGGATCGGTCGTTGTGGCGTTTTCCGGCGGCGCCGATTCCGCCTACCTGGCCTGGATGGCGAACCGAACGCTGGGCGACCGCGCTCTGGCAATCACGGCTCTCTCGCCGAGCTTTTCAGCCTATGACCGGGAGCAGGCGGAAGCATTCGTGCGCGAAGAAGAATCTGCGCCACGAATTTGTCGAGACGCATGAATTTGAAAATCCGTTGTACGTCTTGAACCAGGCGGACCGCTGCTACCACTGCAAGACGGAACTATTTGGCGTGCTCGCGAAGGCTGCGAGCGAGCGGGGACTTGGGGCCGTGACATACGGCGTGAATGCGGATGACCTGAAAGATTTCCGCCCCGGCCACCGCGCGGCGTCCGAATTCGGCGTGGTTGCGCCGCTGCTCGACGCTGGATCTGACCAAGGCGGAGATCCGCGAACTGTCGCGGCGCGCCGGCCTTGCGACGTGGGACCGGCCCGCGTCGGCGTGTTTGTCTTCGCGCGTTCCGTACGGGATGCCGGTGACGATGGAAACATTGTCGCGCGTCGAGCGCGCGGAAAATGTCTTGCGCGAATTCGGCTTCCGGCAAGTTCGGGTGCGCGCGCACGGCGAGCTGGCGCGAATCGAAATTGCGCCCGAAGAATTGCCGCGCGCGCTGCAACCGGAAATGCCGACACTCTCGCGGAACGCATAAGCGAAGCCGGATTCGCACACGTGACGCTCGACCTGCAAGGCTACCGGCAAGGATCGCTGAACGCCGCATTGAAAAAGAATATAATTTCCCCGCACTCGCGAATGCATGGACAAACTGGACATTCAGCGTCTGCTGGAAAGTGTGCGAGCGGGGAAGCTGTCCGTCGCGCGCGCCGTCGAGCAATTGCGGCACATGCCGTTCGAGGATCTCGGCTTCGCCAAGATCGATCACCATCGCGGGCTGCGCCAGGGATTTGCCGAAGTCGTGTATGCGAAAGGGAAGACGCCCGAGCAAGTGGTCGCGATCGTGCGCGGGATGCTGCGTCCGCGCACGACGCACAATATTTTGATCACACGCGCCGACGCGAGCGTCTTCCGCGCCGTGCGGCGCCTGAGCCGCAGCGCCCAATTTCATCCGCTTTCCGGGGCGATCAGCATTCGCCGCAACCGCGAGATGTCGGGCAAAGGCACGATTCTGGTGGTCGCAGCGGGCACGAGCGACATTCCGGTAGCGGAGGAAGCCGTCGTCACCGCGGAAATCATGGGGAACCGGGTCGAGAGTTTGTACGACGTTGGCGTCGCCGGGCTGCACCGGCTGCTGCACCACCGCGAAACATTGCGGCGGCGCGCGTGATTGTGTGCGTCGCGGGGATGGAAGGCGCGCTGCCGAGCGTCGTCGCGGGCTTGGTTTCGGTGCCCGTAATCGCCGTGCCGACCAGCGTCGGATACGGCGCGAGCTTCGGCGGGCTGGCTGCGCTGCTGGCGATGCTGAATAGTTGCGCGTCGAGCGTGTGCGTGGTCAATATCGACAACGGATTTGGCGGCGGGTACGTCGCCAGCGCGATCAATCGGGCGTAGGATTTCGTCGCGAGATGAAACTCGCAGTCAAAGTCTCCCGCCTCATTTGTTGCCGAAGCGAAGAACCAGGCCGACGGTGCCCTGGATGTTGTTCTGATTCAAGGTCAGAAAACGCGACAGCATATAGTCGGCTTGCAGCCGCACGGCAACCATTTTGCTCAAGCGAACGTCCACGCCGCCGCCTCCAACCATCGCGAATTTGAGTGCCGATTGCGAGATTCCGAGATAGCCCTGGCTGGCATGGATGATTCCGAGCTGTAGATGCGCGTAAGGAGTGAACGTCCGGAAGTGGCGATAGGAAAAGACAGGGCCGTAGGTAACGGTCTGGGCCGATACGCTCGCTCCCGCCTCGGTGCCGTGATACGCGGCGACCTCGAATCTCCCGCCAAACCAGTTATTCACATTCTCGGTCGCGGAACCGTTTGCGCCGTTCATGTGAAAGTTCGCGCCGTGAATGTCCGCTTCCATGATAGGAATAGCCGCCGGAGATTTCCCAGGCCGGAGTCAATGATTCCTGAGCGCGCGCCGAGATGGAAAGCAGAAGAATTGCCGGGATCAGATAAAGGATTCGTTTCATTTCATTTTCTCCTCGCGCTGGGCTTGGTCCTCCAGCGCGTGATAACGGAAAGCCGCGTCGTGCTGATCTTGTTGGGAAAACATCTCCTGAATCGCTGCGCTCCGTTGCGCTTAGTTAACCTGCAAAGTCAGAGTCGTTGCATTACTCACAGTGCCCGATGTGCCCTTCACTGTGATTTGGTAGCTGCCGGCGGGCGTTCCCGCGGGCACGCCGGGCGTGCCGCTCCCGCTGCATGCCACCGACGCCAGTAACAAGACCACGGCAAATCCAAATGCCGCGGTGACGGGGCGCCGCCGGACAAGAGCCGCGGTCAGAACCGTGAAGAGGGCCATGAGCCACAGGAGCCACGTCCCGTGCAAATTCCTCAGGGTTGCGAGCGGATCGATCTTGATCGTTGACGTGGGCGGCGCGATCGTTCGCAGCGAAGTCGCGACAGTCACGACGGCGGACTGTGTCGGCGCGGCGCTCGGTGTAACGATGGCCGGGGAGACCGTGCAAGTAAGGGTCGCCGGGGCTGTGCAACTCAGCGACACTTGCTGGCTAAACCCGTTGCCCGAAAGCACGCTGATCGAGTAATTGGCCGCTCTTCCTGCCGGCACCGCAGAAGGCGGCGTGAGCGAGGAAATTTGGAAAGGAGGCACTAAAATGCCGGTCCCTGTAGCCAAGATCACCTGAGGACTGCCCGACCCGTTGTCGGTAAGCGTGATCGCTCCGATGCTTCCCGCTGCGGAGGAGGGCGTAAAGGTCACTTGAATTACGCAATTCGTGTTCGGCTGGAGCGGTGCTTTGGTGCAATCGTCCGTCTCGGAGAAGTCGCCGCTCGCGCTGATATTCGAAAACGCAAGCGCAGTGGAACCGTTATTCGTCACCGTTACGGCCTGAGGCGCGCTTGCAACGCCTACCGCCTGCAATCCAAACGAGAGGCTTGAGGTAGAAAGCGTGACAGTGGAAGTGTTGCCGGACAAATTCACTACCTGAGGGCTGCCGGGAGCGCTGTCTGTAATAATCAGCGATGCTTTGCGAAGTCCGGATGCGGCGGGAGTAAAGGACACGGTAATGGTGCAAGTGGCTCCAACCGCCAGCGAAGAGCCACACGTGGTGGTCTCCGTGAAGTCAGTGGCGTTCGCGCCGGAAATTGCGACGCTGGAAATTGTTTGCGCGCTGTCACCATTCGTGACAGTTACGGTTTGCGCTTGGCTCGTCGTATTGAGACTTTGCGCCGAGAAGACCAAGCCGGCCGGGTTGAGAGCGAAGCCGGCCAGGATGCTGACTTTCGCGACGTAGGCGTCGCAGTTGCCCCCGGGGACGTCCTGCAAAGGATTCGCGAGCGGGAAGTCTTCCGAACAAGTTTGGCCCGTCACGTAGGCGGAGCCGGTCGTATCCACGGCGATGCCGGTTGCCAGTTCCGTGTTCGTGCCGCCGAGATAACTTGAGTATAGCAATGTTCTTCCCGTTGGATCGAGCTTGGACACGAAGCTGTCGGCGTTGCCGCCGCCATACGCGGGCTGAAACACGGCGCCAGCAGTGGGGAAGTCGGTGGAGACCGTCGACCCAGTTACGTAGACATTTGCTGTGGAGTCCACTGCGATCCCCGTGGCCGCGTCCGCCTTGCTGCCACCTAAATAGGTGAAGTAAGAGATCGCGCCCGTTGTCGTCAATTTAGCAATGAAGGCGTCACCTTCACCTTTGCTGACGGTTTGGAAGCCGTTTGCCGCGAAGCCAAACGCCGTGGAGGCGGTGCCTCCCGCAACATAAGCGTTTCCCGAGGGGTCGACAGCGATTGCGTTGCCTTGGTCGAGACCACTGCCGCCGAGGTAGGTAAGAAAATTAAGGGAGGCCGGTCCGAAGGCATTCGTATTTACTTTTGCTACGAATGCGTCGCCCGCTCCGCCGTAGGCAGGTTGCAAAGCCCCAGCCGTAGTTGCCAAATCCGTTGAATATGTTAGGCCTGTTACGTAGACATTCGCGCTGCTGTCCAATCCAATGCCATAGCCGATATCTTCCACGCTTCCGCCGAGGTAGCTCGAATACAAAATGTTGTTACCGATGGACCCGATTTTCATCACAAAGGCATTGTTCCCGACGATGGTGGGCTGAAATGCATTGGCCGTAATCGGAAATGGCGGTGGCGGCTCAGCGGGCGGAATAATCGGAACCGTTGGGGTTATGTTTGGGCCCACGATGCCGGTCACGTAGGCGTTGTCGTCTGCGTCCACCGCGATGGCCTGTGCAAACACATCTTCGTACTCGCCGATAAATCCGGAGTAAAGGATCGCCGATCCGGCTGCATTTAATTTCGTCACGAAGCCGTTTGTTACTACGTGACCCCCAGGATTCCACGATGCGCCGCATTTCCCATCGCCCCCACACAGACCGTTAATAAAAAAGGGACCTACTGGAAAATGAGGAGAGACCGTCGAGCCCACTACATAGGCGTTGCCGGAATTATCAACGGCGATTCCGTTTGCGATATCCGGTATTTTCGCCGCCGAGGTACGTGGAATATAAGAGCGTCGAGCCATCGGCGCTGATTTTGGATACGAAGGCATCTTGCGGAAAATCCGCGCCGCCGCCATCGTTTGGCTGGAGACGCATGAACCGCTGGGAAGTCGGTTGAAAAAGTTCCGCCCGCAACGAAAGCGGTATTGTCGGGGGCCAATGCAATGGCGTTGGCAGCATCAATGCCGCTCCCGCCAAGGTATGTGGAGTAAGCGAGAATCGGGTCGACGATCAGTGGGCGGCTCGGGTCGTAATTCCCGACGCCAAATTCAACCACGCCGTCTTGCTTCAAAATATAATTTGCAGCGACCAGCTGTTTCTCGCCGCCGATTTGCTGGTAGGCAACCGGCTTGTGGAGGCGGACATCGTCGCTGCCAGCAACGCTCAGAACAAGGTCGCCATTCGTATCCGCGTGGAGATCGTTTGCGCCGCTGAATACGATTTGAATTTTATTGGGGCTGGCTCCGGGCGCGATCACGAAATCGTATTCCAGCTGGCGCTGCGTGCCGTAGTAGACGCAGATCGATGCCGGGGTAAACGTTGTGTTCCGCAACTTTGCGGTAGTTGGGAATGTTGGTGCGCCACTTGTCACGGCTGATTGCCGATAAAATAATTGCTCTTGCCGGGCAATTCATCCACGCCGGAAAAGCCGGGATGTGCGTTTGCACCGACCAGGCTCATGCGCAAGACCGACGCGGCGTGCGGATCCTTGCCCATTGAGAAAACGGCTTCCTTGCCGGTCAGGAACAGGATGTAGCCTTCTCCGCGCGCCAGAAATGTTACATTCGGATTATTCGTTTGCGCCCGATTCGGCTCAAAAGACAACGGAAATTGTTTGTAATGTTCGCTCACGCGCACGGATCCCTGCGAGGGAACTCCGGCGGCCGGCGTCGCGCGAGCTTGCAGCGGATTGTGAGAGGCACTCGAGGCGCGCGTTGCATGGGGGAGCCCGCTGGCAATCGCGTGTCCCAGCCCCGCTAAGCCGAGCATGAGAATTGCTGCGGCGCAACACGCCATGCAGCCGCCGATGACCTGCCTTGAAATTCGCAACCTTCTCATAAATATTTCCCCTCTGTCCTTTCGCAACCGCGCCGCGCATGAGCAGCGACCGCCATCGGGGCTTCGGTACGGAGTATGACTTGACCGAAGACCGCGCCCGCGCTTGTCAGAATGAGCGCGCAAGAGGTCGCGCACGTAATCTGGTTGAGAGAAGCACTTGGACAGCCAATTCGCCGGACAATAGATCCATGATTTTTGTGGGACTTACGATCATTCCGCCAAGGCCGGGCAGACATCGGTGAACGATCGGATACATCGTCAAACAGAGGAACGTACCCAAACGGATATTCCGATCAGGTAAGTTGGAATCAGGTTTTCGGCCCCAATGGCCGTCGTGACGAGGCGGTCGGATTTCTCCTGCAGGGCGGCTGGGAACTTTCGGGTCGCTTCAGCGTGCAGCGATCAGGCAAGCGATGAGAACGACGAGCGCAGTCAGCAAGACTGTGACCCACGGCAAGATGCCGAACGAGTCTTCGTTCGTCGCGCGCGAGGCAATCGTTCTCTTCACAGCGAAGATTCGAGCAAGTAGACGCCCAGAGTTCGGGCGGCAACTCGTTTCGACCCCGTGAATTTCAATTCGAAGCAAAATCGCGGTTTACAGCGCACGAGCGCAGGCCGCCGTTATATCCACGAAGACCACGACTGGGTCAGACACCTCGTTCGTACCTAAAATAAAACAGACGGGCGAATCCCGCGTCGCCAATTAGAGACACACATACTTATGGAGGCGAATGTCAAAGGCTCGCGAACCGGTGATCGGAAACCTCGGACCGCGGTTTCGCGCCTAATTCTGGTTGCCCTGCGCTCCGCCGGTTGATTCGTTCGCTCTCTCCGGCACCCGCGCGGGAATGCCGATCAGCACATCCACGCTGATCGGAAGGCTGGCGCGGGTCGCGGGCCTGAATTTCCAGCTGCTGAACGCAAGTGCCGCTTGCGCATCCATTTCGGGCTGCACGCCTCGAAAGACGTGAACGTCGTTTATGGCACCGTCCTTGCCGATCATGCCCCGGAGCACAATCATCTTGTCAGCGTCTTTTTCGGGCACTGCCAGCCGGTGAAAATCGAATTGCTGGTCGGCGGACGGCGGAACAAGTCCCGTTTCCATTTGGACGACGTTGGCGCCGGCCTGTTGCGGTTTTTCCGCCGCAGACTCGTGCGCGCAGTACTGCAAAACCCAGCTCTTGCCCGGCATCGGCAAGAAAATTGTATACACTTTTCCGCAGGGCAAGGCCCCGTAGACGTCCAGTCCGCCGCCTCCCATCGGTCCCGTGGAAACGACGAGCGGAGCACGGCGAAGCTTGGAAGGCGAAGGTACGGGATACACGGCAGCAGCACGCACGGGCCCCAATAAATTTTCCGAATCCACGCCGCCGACTTTTCCTGCTCCTCCGACAGCGCTGAGAGTTGCCCTCTGCGGTCCCTCCGTGCCTCCTCCTCCGCCCCCGGAATGGCCCGGACCGACACCGGTGCTTCCGTCGCCGCCGCGGCCCGGACCGCCCGAACCAGATGCCGGCACGCCACTCGGGCTCCCGCCGGGAGATCCAAGTCCTTCTTTGCTGGGTGCAATCGCGAGCGTGCCGTAACGATTGCCCTGCGCGAGCGACGCGAGCTTGGAAAATGTGCCGGGATCTACCGACAGGACCACAACCCCGCCATTCGAATCTCCTGAGGCGTCACCGGTCGCGCCGCCAGGCTTTCCGGAAGATGCGCTTCCTGCACGCGGCGCGTGCATGGAATTGGGAGCGAAGTAGGATCCAGGCATTTGTGGTTGCGAAGTATTCCCTGCAATCTTCAGCTGTAGTTCTGGACCGTTCGAGGCCACGTCCGGAGCGGGATCCGCGCTGCCGGCGGAAGCGCTTAGCTCGCGAGAAGCCTGCGTGGCGCGCGGAGCATAATACGACACCGGCAATTTTGGCTGCGCAACCGTGGCCGCGATCTGTAATTGCAATTCCGGAGCGTTCGACGCCACGTCCGGCGCGGGATCGACTTTGGCGGAGGCAGCGCTGGGCCCATGCGGAGCCTGCATGGAATTGGGCGCGAAATACGACACCGGCAATTTGGGTTGCGGAACCGCAGCCGCGATTTTTAACTGCAATGCCGGAACATTCGACGCGAGGTCAGGAACGGGGGCCACGAGAGAATCCGTGGAATTCTCCGGAGCCACCGGCCGGTGCAGACTCATGTCAGGGCGCGGTTTAGGGATCGGGGGTCCCCCGGCGAGAACGATATCCGGCACTTTCTGCTCGGCCTGAATCTTGAGTTCGGGCGGCGATAAGTCTTGATGGATGGCCTGCCGGTTGTTGTCGGGCTTAAGCGGGTTCAGCACCATCGTAAATTTGGGGTGCTCCGCAGTGCTCGCCTGGAGGACCACGGTCACAGGTTTTTCGGCTTGACCGGGCTGGCCCCCCTTTCCCGGCGGTTTCACTCGGGGCAGATCGCGAAGAATCTTCAGTGCTTGCAGCGTCTCGGCGTCAATGTAAATAGGAGCGGTATCAGGGGATTCGAAGTTCGGATGCGAGCGATAGCTCGGTCCAAAATCCAAATGCGTGATGAGCAGAAAGGCCGACACATGGAATGCAACGGACAGCAAGAACGCGCGTACCGGTTTGAACGAATGATTCTTCGGCAAGGACCGGAACGGCCGTGCGCTCGCGGACGGCGGAGGCACGCGCGAAAAAAGAATGGCAATGTCCTTGGCCCACGCCCCGAAGCGAGATTCCCAAACGATTTCGAATTTCTGCGGAGATCGCATGATTTCCAAAAGACGGAATATCCCCGGAGAACGAGGAGCACTTTGCGTGCCAATGAGCGGCAGTTGCAGGGAGATACTTTAAGGCGAGGCTGGGCGGCGTTATTGAGTCTTCGCAGCGGCGCGGACCGGGCGCTTTCCGACGCCGGATTGAATGCGGGTGAACCAAGTACCCTGGTTAGCTGGGATGTTCACATTTGTAAACATGTTTCCGTCTAATTGTGGTTGAATTCCGAACATTCTTCGATCGGCCATCGAATCCCGGAATTAAAAAGATGCACACCAATGGTGACATCAAAGAATTGAGCCATAGTACTGATAGTACGTTTCGGGATCGAATTGTGGTAATGAGTCAAAAGCTTACAATCAAATTTCTGTTCCGGCATCGCCTCGGCAATCTACAACGTGATGGTTTTCAGTCAGTTGAACTTTGAATCTCCAGAGTTGTGACAAAAAGTCACACGAGGTATCTTGGGTTGAGTACTATAAAAATGGCATGAAAAATTGTTACTTGTCTTTTAGTGGAGTCGGCACTATACATGACTCAGTCAGGTTGTCCCCCCTGGCAGGCCAACGAACATCAACCAGTAATTAACTTTGGTTCGTATGAGTTTTTGCGCAGCGGTGTCACTTCAGAAATATTTTCGCGCGCGATGCGCCTCTGAATTTTCACCGCGGGCCAAGGAGGATTTGATCCGATGAGCGTCGACCTGATTCGAGTTTTCTTCTGCAGCCCCGATATCGCGTTCGCCGAACCCTTGACGCACGCGCTCGGACCCGGATTTCACATTCGAGCCACCCGTGAACTGCGCTGGCCGACGGCGGAGGAATCAGGTTTGTACGATGTTCTCCTCCTGGACTTGCAAGCGAGCGACAAAGAGTCCAGTCCTCAAAGCCGCCGTCGATTTCCTGAATGAATCCACCCAAACAAAATTCCCGATTCCCGTGGTCGCCATCCTGGCATCCGACGACCGCGCTCTCACCTCGCGCCTGATGGACCTGGGCGTTCACGTTATTGTGGCAAGCCCGCCGGACATGATCGAGCTTCGGGTCGCCCTGCGCCGCGCTTGCCGCTTCCACGAACTGGAGAGGGAAGCCCAGGACCTTCGCGCCCAGGAAATGAAAGTCACGGCCACGTACACGATGGTGGGAGTTCAGGGCGCGCTTTCGGAAGTAATGGCGCTGGCGCAAAAAGTTGCTCCTTGCGACGTCACCGTGCTGATCACAGGCGAAACCGGGACCGGCAAAGAACTCTGGGCCCGCGCGATCCACCGGATGAGCTCCCGCGCGGCGCAACCCTTCGTCGGATTTTCGTGCGCCAACCTGCCCGAAAGCCTGATTGAAGATGAACTATTCGGCCATGAAAAGGGAGCCTTTACGGGCGCCACCGGCACGAGGAGAGGCCGTTTCGAGCTGGCCGACCACGGCACATTGTTCCTGGATGAAATTGGGGATCTCGGCCTCGGTTTGCAACCCAAGCTGCTGCGCGTCGTGCAGGAGCGCACCTTCGAGCGGCTGGGAGGGTCGAAGCCCGTAGCCGTCGATCTCCGCCTGATCTGTGCAACGCACCACAACCTGCAGGAAATGGTGGAGCAAGGAAGATTCCGCGAAGACCTGTTTTACCGCCTGAATGTAGTGCAACTGCACTTGCCTCCGTTGCGCGAGCGCCGCGAGAGCATTCCGGAACTCTCCCATTATTTCCTGCGGCAATTTGCGACTCAATTTGGCAAGAAAACGAAGCGGTTTTCGAGCCTCGCCCTGCAAGCCCTGGAAGAATGCCCCTGGCCCGGAAACGTGCGGGAGCTGGAAAACGTGGTGCAGCGCGCCGTGGTTCTGGCGGAAGACTCGACCATAGAATTGAGCCATCTGCCCGAAAAACTACGCAAAGGATTCTCGGATAGCTTGCCCACGCAATTCTTATGACGTGGAAATCCGCGAATTCAAAAAACGGCTGGTGCTGCG
Source organism: uncultured Acidobacteriota bacterium (assembly GCA_963800455.1). Classification (GTDB taxonomy): domain Bacteria; phylum Acidobacteriota; class Terriglobia; order Acidiferrales; family UBA7541; genus Palsa-360. The sequence goes on from CAWDAY010000002.1 coordinate 157,979, forward strand.
GACCCTGCGCCAATGTGGGTGGAAAAAGACGGAGACGGCGCGGTCTCTGGGAATCGCGCGAAATTATTTGCACCGCTTGATCAATCAATTGAACATTCTTCCGGAAGAGGCGGTCCTTCCGCACGCTTCGGCAAGCCCGGCGCAAAATCAGAAACAATCATGTAGGTTGTGTCCGGCAAGGAATTCGCGAGAGAGGACCATGGCCTGCTGATGTCCAACACCTCGGAGGAGCTGGATTTTCGCGATCGGGTGTGCCTGCCGATGCTGCCGCCGCTCAAAACTCCGACGGCGGGTGGGGCTATCAACTCGGGAAAGCAGAGCGCGACGGAGCCGGGGGCCTGGGCCCTGCTGGCCTTGGCTTCTTCGGCGGATTCGCGCGGAATTCGCCGCTGCGATTCGAGCGCGGCAAGGATTGGCTGCTCGCGGCGCAGTTGCCCGATCGTTCCTGGCCCGCGTTTGCCGCGCTTCCCGAGGGCCGCTGGCTCACATCGTTAGCGTGCCTGGCGCTGCGGCAGATACGGCGAATCTGCTGACGCGGTTGCGGGCGGCGCAAAATGGCTGCGCGACGAATGGCCCGGCGACAGCACAGTTATGGCGGCGTGATGATGCAGGCGATATTCGGCAAGCGGAATCTGGTACGCCAAAATGCCGCGTTGCGCGGCTGGAGTTGGACTCCCGGCACCAGCAGCTGGGTTGAGCCCACGGCCTGCGCGTTAATCCTCCTGCACGAACTCCACGGTTCGAAACCGTTTCCGCCGGATGCTGAGAAACGCCGCGCGCTGGCTGAGGCGATGCTGTACGACCGAATGTGCCCGGGCGGAGGCTGGAATTCCGGCAACGCGGAAGTGTACGGAGTGGCTGGGCAGCCTCTGGTCGGCCCCACCGTCTGGGCCTTGCTTGCGCTGCAGAAATATCGTGAGCGCGCCGAAAATCAGGAGGCGCTTCGCTGGCTGCTGGCGACACAGGAGCAGATCGAAGGGCCCGGCTCGTTGGCGCTCGCTCACATTTGTTTTCGAGTGTACGGCTGCAACGCGCCTTCGATCGTTCCCGCGCTGCGCGAAATCGTATGAGGCAAATCAGTTCATGGGAAGCGTCCTGGTGGCGGCCGCGTGCGCGCTCGCTCTGGACGCTCCGGCCGGCTGGCTATCCTGGGAAGGGAGCCATTAACTCCGAAATGGGCGCCCACGCGGCCACGCTAATTCCTTCCCATCAGAGGGGCAATTCTCGCGTCGCCATTCGGCGCGTGGGAAGCTATCAGTCCGAGATGGTCGCTCCGATGGTGGAGACACTGCGCGAATTCGATCTCCCGATTCGCGGCAAAACAATTCTGTTCAAACCCAATTTCGTCGGGCCGGACCCGCTCAATCAAATCAATACGCATCCCGCGGTGGTGGCTGCGGCGAGGGAAAGCTTCCTGCAACTGGGCGCGGAACGAGTCTTGCTGGGCGATGGGCCCGCGCTCGATCGAGACACGGAAGGCGTCGTCGAATCCATGCGCCTGCGCGAGTACGTCGGCCCTCTTTCGCATTGCCTGGTGGACCTGAATCTGCGACGCGCCGCGAAAAGCGATCCTGCGGACCAATGCGTCAACGCTGAAGCAGCTCTACCTTCCGGAAACCGTGCTGGGCGCGGACCTCGTGGTTTCCATGCCGCGAATGAAAACGCACCACTGGGCGGGCGTGACGCTGTCGATGAAAAACATGTTCGGCATCGTTCCGGGAAATTGCTACGGTTGGCCAAAAAATATTCTGCATTGGGCGGGAATCACGCGAGCGATTCTGGACATTAACGCGACGGTGCGCCCGGATTTCGCCATAGTCGACGGCATCATCGGTATGGAAGGGAACGGACCGACGCAGGGGACGCCAAAACCTTGCGGAGTACTGGTGATGGGCGACGATCCGGTGGCGGTGGACGCGACGTGCACACGAATCATGGGATTTGCTGCCCGAGCGGATTGAATATCTGGCGCAGGCGGCGCTGATGCTGGGAAATTTGAAGGAAGAGAAGATCCAGCAAATCGGCGAAAACATTGCGCAAGTGCTGACTCCGTTCGAAGTTCTGGAGAATTTTAAAAAATTGCAGAAGATCCCCGCAAAGACCAATTGGAAATTGAATTGCTCCTTCACATGTGGCGAGGACGGGCGAATTCTATGGCAAAGTGTCTCCAAAAAGAGATTTTCGACGCAAAATAGTGACGTTCATTGCGGCGACGCTTGGAGTCCGGAGCGAGCGGTACCAGGAACTCGTGGAGTTTGCGTTTGTATTTGGATTCTGATGGCGCTTATATTTTGGTTTTTTGGTGTCGGCCGGGCTTACAGCATTTATCAGGCGGTGGAAAGAGCGGCTCGCGAAGGCGCAAGGGTCTACCTGGCGTCAACGTGCGCCACGTGCGGCAATACTCAAGGCGATCCGACTGCCGCCATCAACCGCGTCCTTATGGCGGCATCGCTCGATCCCGCTCAGGCGCTAGTGCCTCCGCCCCAGTTTAATCAAGCTCTCGTTGCTGGTAATTTGCCGAACTATGGCCAAGTATCCGGCGTGACCGTTACTGTCACGTATCCATTTCAAACCGGGCTGCCCATGCTGAGGTTCTTAAGGCGCTCCAGAAGGATCGGGACGATCAATATAACTGCAACGGTATCGATGAATCAGGAGTATTGAAATTTGCGCTTTCGATTAAAAAATCGGTTGCGGAACAATTCAGCGCATTTCAGAAAGCTCGCAAGCAATGAGAAAGGCGCGGAGTTGATCGAGCTCGCCTTCACAATGCCTATTTTCCTGTTGCTGATCATTGGGATCATCGATTTTGGAGGGGCATGGGCCGCGCGAGATCAAATCGAAGGCTCCGCTCGAAGCGGGGCCCGGGCGGCCGTGGCGAGTTTCAACGATACGACCAACCCCCAGTGCGGCGCCGGCCCATGCTCGGTTCAGGTCGCCGTGGATTCTGTGATTGCCGCCATAGGGAATGCGGGCCTGCCGACCTGCGGGATGACGGCGGCGGGCATCACGGCATCTGGCGCGCCGTTCACCTGGACCGATTCGGCTGGGTGCCCGAACGGCGGCACGTTCCTGATTACGGTGGCTCGCGCCGTGCCCGAGGTGGACGGCTCCACGGGAACAAACGTCAATGTGTTAACCACGCAGGTATCGGTAAGCTATCCGTATACTTTTAAATTGAATATGGGCGGCGGACTGATTTTCTCCGGGAATCCTTTCGCCACGTACGCTACGTTGAATAGTACGGTGACCATGGTGAATCAGAATTAGGAGCGGTCCGCATGTGTTCGCACAAGCACGATATTAAAACGCGGCACGGTGAACACGGGGCTACCTTTGTTTTGTTTACCTTGTCTCTGGTTCTGTTGATCGGCATGGGGGCGCTGGCTATCGATCTGGCCTCGATGTATGTCGCGCGCAATCAATCGCAGCAGGCGGCGGACGCGGCGGCGCTCGCGGGCGCGAAGTATTTTGTCGAATCGGGCTGCGTCACGGCGGGGAATTGCGCCTCGTACGAGACGACCTCCATCGCCCGCGCCACGGAAGTTGCCGCTCAGAGCTATGCGGGAGGCCAGCCGGTCACCATCGTCGGCACTCCAGCGTTTAACGTGACCACTACTTTTCCGCAAGACCCGCAAATCACGGTCAGCGTTCAAAGCACGAATTTGAAGCTCTACTTCCTTCCTGCACTGGCAGATCTCGCGAATATGCTAGGCGCGGGCGTCCCTCCGGCCTCACAAATCGCTGTGGGAGCCACCGCCACGGCGGAAGCTTGGAATCCTTCTGGCGCGGCGAGCGGCCCCATCTACTGCACAAGCTGCGTGCGACCATGGCTCATTCCTAATTGCGATCTGGCTCTTCCCGTGCCCCCTCCCGGACTTGCCTGCGGAGGAACGGCGGCATATCTTCTGGATCCCACAAACAACTACAGCGCAGTCAATGCGGCTTGCGTAACTACCGGCGGGATCATCGGACAAACCATACAGATTGCAATAGAGACTCAGCCCGCGCTGTATGCAGCGGTGGATGATGGGGGCAGCACAGTGAATTATCAGCAATCCATCATCACATGTAATACAGGCCAGAAAACCTGCGGCCAGACAGTTACGCCCTTGTGGGGCCCCAATGTAGCTTTTACGACTGCGGGCGTCGACAGTCTTTTACACCTGCCATTGAACACTGTTGGCGCTCCGCCCCCTGCAGCCTTAGCCCCCGTTGGGCAAGACACAGTCCTCACTTCCGTGTGCCCGCTACAAATTCAAGCAGGAGCTTTGAATCCCCTTGCTTTTCAAAATGTGGTTCCTGTGGGAGCACCGATCACTATCAGCGATTCGATAGTTACCGCGTATATTTACGATCCGGTTGCCAATCCGCTGACCCCCGGCGTGTCGCAAACGGTTCCTATCTTGGGGTTTGCTCAAATCTTTGTGACCCAGGTCGATTCGAACGGTGATGTCGAGGGCGTCATCCTCGGTGTCGCGGGTTGCGAGAGCAACTCCGGCGGGACTTGCGGCCTGGGCTCCGGAAACGGCACATCCATCAATGGTCCAACATTGATTCCTGTGCGTTTGATCACGCCGGGATCCTAGCGAATTCATGGTCACTCTGCCTACGTATCTCGAAGAGTCTCGACGGCCACCGCTGACGCTGGTGGAGAGTATCCGCCGCGTCGCGTCATTTCCGGTATTGCTCGCGGCCATCCTGGTGGCGGGCGGGTATTCGATCGCGAAGGAATTCATTCTCGATCCCGATACGTGGTGGCATATCGCGGTGGGGCAGCGCATCCTGGCGACGCACACCTGGCCGTGGGCCGACACTTATTCTTCGACCGTATCGGGCACGCCGTGGATCGCCTACGAATGGCTGGGCGAAGTGCTGATCGGCGGCGCGGCGTCGATCGCGGGGCTGTGGTCGGCGACGATCTTCCTTGTCGTCGTGGCGGGAATTCTGGTCGCTCTGATTTATTGCTACGCGAGCATGAAGTGCGGCAACAGCAAGGCCGCTTTTGTGGCGTGCGCCACGCTCGTTCCCACGCTCGGGGCGTTTTTCACTTTGCGTCCGCAACTTTTGGGGGCTGTGTTTCTCGTCATCACGCTGATCCTTCTGGAGCGCTTCCGGCAAGGGCACGAGCGGGCCCTGTGGTTCTTGCCTCCTTTGTTTCTCTACTGGGTGAACACGCACGGATCGTTCGCGTTCGGGTTTCTCGTCCTGGGAGTTGCCTGGCTCAGCGGGCAAGTTGCATTTTCATCCGGCGGGCTCTACACGGAGCGGTGGAGCAAACGCCAAAGCGTGCAACTCCTGATTTCGACTTTGCTCTGCGCGCTCGTGCTGCCCATCACGCCGTACGGCACCCGCATCGCCGCATATCCGCTCACGATGGCGCTGACGCAGCCGGTAAACGTGAAGAACATCAAGGAGTGGTTTCCCCTGGGGACGGATTTGTTCCTCGGGAAGATTTTTCTGGCCGTGATGCTCCTGTTCTTTCTTGCCTGCCTCGTGGAGCGGCCCAAATTTCGGCTGGCGGATGTGGCGCTCGCGCTGTTCGGCGTCTTCGCGGCAAGCGCGCACCTGCGATTCCTTCTGCTGTACGTGATTTTCTTCTCGCCGTTGTGGGCCATGGTGTTTGCGCGATGGGTGCCGAGATACCGGGCGGAGCTCGATCAGCCGCTGCTGAATGCGGGCCTGATAGCGCTCATTGCCATCGGCGTGGTCTATATGTTTCCTTCGCGCAGCGCGCTCGATCAACGAGTGGACAGCGAGTACCCAAGGTCCGCCGTGCAATACCTCAGAGATCATCCCGTGACCGGGCGAGTGTTTAACGACTACGGCTGGGGCGGCTACCTAATTTGGTCTGCCGAGCCGAGAAACATGATTTTCATCGACGGCCGGGCCGATATCTACGAGTACGGGGGCGTTCTCTCCGACTACCTCGGCATCGCGCGGCTGGAACCCAACGCGCTGCAACTCTTGAAGAAATATGACATCGACGCGTTCCTGATTCGCCGGGACGCCCCGCTCGGGACTGCGCTCAGCGGCATGCCGGGCTGGGAGCGCGTCTACGAGGACCCCCTTGCCGCGCTGTATGTTCGGAAGGCAACCGCTGCGGCGCCGGGAGCCGGTCTCCCTCGCGCGCAGCAAGGCCCGTAAGATTCTACCGGAGTCGAGAAGCCTTCGAAGTTTCACGCAACAATTGTGACTGCGGTCACAAATGGTCACAGTCGCGCGCTGTAGATTCTTGTCGTGCCGAGCCTAATCGCTTGACTTGGTGGTCGATACGCCTTGCGGCTCCATAGATCTTGAATGGCATCGCAGTTGCAAAATGGAATGCGTCAGGGATTCGTTCGTCCACATTCTACGGAGTGCCATCAATGAGAAAATTTTTCGCGCGCCTTTGGAAAGAGCAAAGGGGCCAGGACACGACCGAATACGCTCTACTGCTTGTACTCGTCAGCTTGGCAGCGATTACTGCAACCAAAACGCTGTCGACTTCGATTCAAAAAGCCTTTTCCGGGGCCCAGAATACGGTTACCTCGGCGACCGCGGGAATCGGGAATGGCGGCGGTGGAGACGGGGGCGACGGCGGTGACGGCGGAGGCCGTGGCGGTCGTGGAGGCCGCTGAAGAGCGACTCCGGCGGTACACTCATCGCAGCTAGAGATTCGTTCGTGTTCGGGCGCCTGTTTGCTTTCGTTGCCCTTTGCCATCCACTTGCAGTCGATCTCCACGACTCTGCGCGCCCTCGTGGAGAGCGTAGCCTTCTGTCGTATGGAAGTATCTCATCGCCCTCGGCCCTTCGGCTTGCCGTGTATGACCCATATCGCAGCAAAGAACGTTCGCTCCTGACACGCCAATCGCCTGTGATTTGTCTCCCATCGTAGACACTTCTATTGATTTTTCCGATTTTCTGAACGCAGCAAGATTTCCATTCGCATAAACAGTTCGTCCAGCATCTGGTGACGAACAGGATCATTTCATTTCACGCGTTGTTCACAGACGGGCACGCATGGAGTGAACTGGCCGCGGCGCCACTGCGAAAAACGGAACATTTCCAGCGGATTGAATAAATTGCCGCGATTCCCTGAGGCCACGAGCGTACCCGAGATTGGAAGCAGGAATGCACTATGGCAGGGGAGTCCCGGGGGAACTACCCCTATCTTAAGATGGAGGAAGCAAATGAAGAACCTAGTCAGACAGTTGTGGAACGACGAATCGGGGCAAGACTTGACGGAGTACGCGCTTCTCTTGGTCCTGGTCGCCTTGGTAGCGGTAGCGGCGCTGCAAGGGCTGGCCACGGCAATCAACAAGGTCTACAACACGGCGGCAAGCGACCTCGCTGTCGCCACCTAAGGGGGGCGTATATGAAACTTCTCCTCCACCTTTGGACGGACGAAGCCGGGCAGGACCTTACGGAGTACGCACTACTCTTGGTGTTGGTTGCCTTGGTCGCCATCGCGTCGATGAAACAGATTGCCATCGCGATCGACAAAGCCTACAACGCGGCAGCCAGCGACCTTGCCGTCTCCACGTAGTGGACAGTTCGCGGTTACTTTGTTCACTCCCGTGGAAAGAGGAGTCAGAGTCGGAGTACGCAGAGCATGGGCCGCTGCTGGCAGTGAGTTTCTTGGCAGGCATCGCATCGCTGGTGGACGTCGCCGAGAAAGTCAGGGTCATCAGGGGCACGACGGTAACAAGTCCAGCAGCAGCCATTCTCTGCGGGGTACGACCTAAGACGGACGCCGCAATTTGTTGGAGGCGATTCGAGAAGTACCGCCGACCGCACTTCGCTCGCAGGTCAGACTGACTCACTGGTCTTCCGCACATCGGTGCGAGGGTTCGCGCGGTTCGGTACAGGGCCGCATGAAAATGCGGCGCACTGCAGTTGTTGGGCGCACGCCGGGAATGCACGCGTTCCCGGAGCAGGAAAAGATTCGATGAATTCGCGGTCAGGCGGGTTGGCAGATTCACGACGGCAGGGATTGTTGAAGTTCCTGACCGCCGAACAGCTACGCAGCGCGCGAAAGGTAAATGGTACGAAGAGGATGTCCCAAACCCTGTGGGGAGTTGCGATTTTGATTGGCGTTGTCGCCGGCTGGATTGACTGGCGCTCGCATCGCATTCCCAACTGGCTGACCGTTTTCGGATTTTTTATCGGTGTTGTCGGTAACACGATCTTTTTTCGCTGGGGCGGGGTGAAAGATGCCTTTGAGGGGGCGGGGATTGCGCTGGGGATCCTTCTGCCGGTTGTTCTTCTGCGCGGTCTCGGGAGCCGGGGACTGGAAGTTGATGGGGGCGCTGGGCGCGATTGTCGGAAAGACCGAAATTTTTCACTTGCTTCTGGCCACGCATCTTCTCGCCGGGGTGATCGCCGTTGTGCAGATGGTCCGGCAACGACGCGTGCTGGTAACGCTGAGAAACATGTGGGAGCTGATCCGAGGGTTCTTTATTTTCGGATTGAAACCGAATCCGGAAATCAGCCTGGACAATGCCGACGCTTCCACGCTGCCGTTTGGCGTGGCGGCGGCTGCGGCGACGCTTTTGTGCTGGGGAGCGGTTCTTGCGGGCATCTGAAATTTTGGTAGAGGTGAAACAATGAATTGGCAACGGTTGGCGGAGGTCTCGCGATCAGTTTGATCATCGGGCTTGCTGGCCGGCGGGTTCGTGTTTACGCAGTTCAAGAAGATGGCGCTGGCCAAGTCCATGCCGACGATCCAGGTGGTGGTTTCAGCCCGAAGCCGCTGCCGCTCGGAACGCGCTTACAGGCGAGTGATTTGCGCCTGGTCACATGGCCGGCCGCCGAGCCGGTGCAGGGAATGTTCATTCGTATCGAGGATTGCGTGAACCGTGCCGTCATAACGTCCATGGTAGAAAACGAGCCGCTGCTGGAAGGCAAGCTCGCGCCGAAAGAAGGCGGAGCCGGGCTTTCCGCGACGATTCCGGACGGAATGCGCGCCGTCTCGGTTTCCGTGAACGACGTCATCGGCGTGGCGGGGTTCGTTGTGCCGGGAACGATGGTCGATGTTCTGGTGACCGGCGGGCCACAAACTACGGAAATGTCACGCGGACGATTCTCGAAAATGTGCGCGTGATGGCCGCCGGGCAAAAAGTAGAACAAGATCGCGAAGGAAACCCCAGACGGTGCCGGTCATTACTCTGCTGGTTAGCCCGGAAGACGCGAACGCGCTGACGATGGCGAGCACGCAAGGCCGCATTCAGCTGGCCCTGCGCAACACGCTGGATTCGAAGAAAGTGGATCCACCACCGGTCCTACAGGCGCTTCCTCTTTGGCGGACTTCCCACTCCTCCGCCACCGGTAGCCAAGAACACGCATGCCTGCGGCTCCGAAGCCGCCGCGGCGCCTCCTCCGCCGGAAGCTTTCAACGTGGAAGTGATCCGCGGCGACAAGAAGGAAGAATCGAAATTTCTAACTCACTAAAGCGGATGGCAGAAGGTGGAAATCGCGATGAGCAACGACCATATGAACAAAACAAGGGCAGCCACAACGATCGGCACCGTGTGTTTCGCCATGCTGACGTGCGCGACTCCGTTCTTTGGACAGGATGCGACGAGCGTTGACAGAGGCCGCTCCGGTGGGCGCCGCCGAAGACGGTCGTCGCAACAGCGCGGAGGTGCCGCCGCAAGCGGACCGCGGAAGCGAACGACCGCCTGCATCTGCTGGTGGGACGCTCCCTGGTCATCACGTCTCCCGCCACGCGGTGAAGCGAGTTTCGATGGCCGATCCCAACATCGCGGACGCTATCGTCATCAGTCCTTATCAGGTATTGCTGAACGGAAAGACCCCCGGCGGCGTTTCCCTGGTGATCTGGGACGAGTCGGACCAGAGCCAAACATTCGAGATTTTCGTGGACCAGGACATTCTGGGCCTGAGCCAGAAAATTCGCGAAGTTTTTCCGAACGAACCGATCCGCGTGGAGGCGTCCAAGGATCTGGTAATGATCTCCGGCCATGCGTCGTCGAGAGCGGTCGCAGACGCAAATTCTGGCGATCGTCTCCGCCGTAACTCCCAAGGTCGTCAATTTGATGGAAGCGCCCGCGCCGCCCTGCTCGGGAGAAATTCTGCTGCAGGTAAGATTTGCGGAGGTTGACCGGTCGAACTTGACGCCAATTCGGCGTCAACTTGTTCGTCCGGGAATCGGCTACCGGACCGGGAAGCACGATCGGCGTCGACTGGCACTGGACATATTCGGCCGCCAGTTCTGACTTCACTGGCGAGCGGCTCGACGACCGGCCCGGACAATCGCGCGTCACTGGCATCAAATCAGCTTTAGCAACTTACTGAACATGTTTCTATGTTCCGACCCGACCTGAACCTGGGCGCGACGATCCAGGATCTGCAGCAACAAGAACGATCATCCAGATTTTGGCCGAGCCGAATCTTCTGACGGCGACCGGGAAAGAAGCGAGTTTCCTGGCCGGCGGCGAATTTCCCTATCCCGTCGTTCAGTCATCGGGCGGCGGGCGAACAACGCCATCACCATTCAGTTTCGGGAATACGGAGTTCGGCTTACATTCACGCCGACGATCCTGGAAAACGGCCAGATTCATTTGAAGGTCAAGCCGGAAGTCAGCGCGCTGGATTACAGCAACGCGCTGACGCATTTCCGGTTTCACGATTCCGGCGATTTCCACCAGGCGCGTGGAATCGGAAATGGATTTGGACGACGGTCAAAGTTTCGCGATTGCAGGACTTGTGGATGATCGCGTCACGAGGCTGATGAGCAAGGTCCCGGGAATCGGCGATATGCCGGTCCTCGGGCAATTGTTCAAGAGCGTGCAGTTCAGCAAGTCGAAAACGGAGCTTCTGATTCTGATTACTCCGCGAATCGTTAAGCCGCTTGCTCCCAATGAGATTCCGGCAGGGCCGCAATTTCCCACTCCGTTCATGGAGCCGGCGTCAGCGACGCCGGGAGGCACTCAACCGGTGGGGAAGCCATGAACGCTGAGACGGGAACAATGCGAATTCGCCTAGCAGGCCATGGGAGAGCGAGAGAAACCATGTTGACAGCTGCAGTAGTTAGTTACGACGCGGTGAGCCGAGCCGCGTTAGCGAAATGCCTCCAGGAGACGGGCTTGGCGCGTCAGGTGTTGGAGTTGCTCGGACACGCCCGACAGCTATCCGGCACTGATGCGACGCATTGCCGGAAGTCGTGCTTCTGGATTTGTCTCCGGAAGATCCAAACCCGCAATTCGAAGTCGCCTCGTTCCTTCACCGGCTGTCGCCCTCGATTCGAATCGTGGCGTGTTCGGCGCTGCAGGAGCCGGATTCCGCGCTGTTGATGCGGGCGATGCGATATGGAGTCCGCGAATTTCTGCACAAGCCGGTCGCAAGTCGTCTACTTCTGCGCGAAGTGCTGCTGCGATTCGAGCAGGACAGCGGCAGCGGTTTCCGCCGCCGGGCCCAAGAAGTTGCATCGCCGTTATGGGCGCGAAAGGCGGAGTTGGGGCGACGACGGTTGCGGTGAATTTCAGCGTGCAGCTGGCGCAGATCAGCCGCAAGCGCGTGACGCTTGCTCGATTTTGCCAGGCCGCTCGGCTTTGTCGAGCTTGATGCTGGACATTCATCCGAAGTTTTCGCGTGCGCGACGCGGCGCAAAATGCCGCGCGCATGGACACGCATTTATTCGAGGGCTTCATGACCCAGCATAAGAGCGGCCTTGCCGTTCTGGGAGGAATTTCAGATCCGAACGAATGGGCGAACATTGCCGATGACCGCCATCCCACGGATTGCCGAAATTGCCCAGAGCCACAGCGATTATGTGGTCGACGGATTGGCGTGTACTTGTCCCGGCGGAATGGGCAGAGATGCTGAATGGCGGCCCGCTACGTGCTCATGGTTTCCGAGGCCCACGTCACTTCCTTGTGGGCGGTCGAACGGCAAGTGTCCGCGTTGATTGCGCGGAATGTGGACGCGAGCCTGCTGCGACTCGTGATCAATCGCTGGCACCGGCGCGACGACGCGATTCTGAAAAGCATTGAGCAGAGAACGAAACGGAATATTTTCATGACGGCTGCCAAACAATTTCGTCAAAGTGAACGATGCCGTCAACACCGGCACGCCGCTGGCCGACAATCATGACAACGCGATTGTTTCCCGGCTGCGGGAGTTTGCAACGGAATTGTCGGGCGCCGCTGTTCCGCCTCGCCGCGGCGGGTTCGGAAATTTGTTTTCGTCGAATTCATCCAGGTAGGAGAACAAATGTCCGTCTCTTCGTCACCATCCCGATCCGACATGAATGCGTTGAAAGTGACGATTCATCGGAACCTCATTCAGAAGATCAACCTCGACCGGATGCAGATCATGGACCGGGAAATGGTCCGGCGCGACCTGACTCGCACGATCGAGTCGCTGGTCAGCGGCGAGACCACTGCCGATGTCCATGGTGGAACGGGAGCGACTGACGCAGGAGTTGCTGGACGAGGTCTTCGGCCTGGGCCCGCTGGAGCCATTGCTGAAGGATCCGAGCGATCTCCGATATTCTCGTGAATTCGTACCGCGACGTGTTCGTGGAACGGCACGGCAAACTCGAGCGCACGAATCGCGCAGTTTCGGGACGAAGCGCACCTTCGCCTGATCATCGATCGAATCGTCTCCGCCGTGGGCCGCCGCGTGGATGAGTCTTCGCCCATGGTCGATGCGCGCCTCGCGGACGGTTCGCGCGTAAACGCCATCGTCTCGCCCTTGACGCTGGATGGCTCCTGCCTGTCCATTCGGCGGTTCGGCCGCGACCGCCTGACCGCGGAAAATCTGCTGCGCAACAAATCTCTGACGCCCAACATGCTTCAATTTCTGGAAGGATGCGTGCGCGCACGTTTGAATATCCTGATCTCAGGCGGCACGGGTTCCGGAAAAACGACGATGCTGAACGTCCTTTCGTCCTACATTTCCAATCGCGAACGCATTATCACGATTGAAGATGCGGCGGAATTGCAGCTGCGCCAGGAGCACGTCGTCCGGCTGGAAACGCGCCCGCCAAACATTGAAGGCCAGGGCGCCGTGCGGCAGAGGCAATTGGTAATCAACTCCCTCCGTATGCGTCCGGATCGGATCGTCCTCGGCGAGGTCCGCGGCGAAGAAGCGATCGACATGCTGCAGGCGATGAACACCGGCCATGATGGCTCTCTCACAACCATCCACGCAAACTCCGCGCGCGACGCTCTGGCCCGGCTTGGAAACCATGGCGGCGATGTCGGGACTAAATCTGCCGGAAAAAGCGATCCGCCAGCAATCGGCTTCCGCGATCAATATCATTGTGCAGATATCGCGTCTCAGCGACGGCACACGCAAAGTGATCTCGATTTCGGAAATCACGGGGATGGAAGGCGACATCGTCACCATCCAGGAAATATTCGCAATTCAAGAAATCGGGAATTGGAGAGAACGGGACGGTGCTTGGCGAATTCATGCCATCCGGAATTCGCCCGCGATGCACGGAGCAGCTGTTGACGTCCGGGATTCAATTGCCCACCAGCATGTTCCGGCCCGGAGATGAGATTCTGAGGAATGACGATGGCAATCTTCTGCATCCGTCATAATCGGCGCCGCGATCATCGCTGGGGTCCTGGGATTTACGCTGCTCGGCGGCCAGGACAAGTCACAGCAGATCGCGCGCCGCCTCGAGGGAAGCGCGCCGAGCGCAGGAGTCGTTTGAAGCGTCCGCCAGCGCGCAGTTGATTCGCGACGAGGGGTTGAGCACGCTGCCGTGGCTGAACCGAGCGCTGGCCAACTGGTCGCGAATCGATTACGTACGAAACCTGCTTGTCGCAAGCGGGAATGGATACCAAGCCCGGACAAATTCTTCTGATGACCGGAGTCGTGGCGCTGGGTACCTACCTGCTCGTCCACATTTATTTTTGGCGGCTTTCATTTTGTCCGTCCTGGCGCCGATCGGTTTGGGTCGGTGCCGATCGGAACGGTTTACTTGAGGCGGCATAAGAGACTTGAGCGCATTTGAGAAGAACTTTCCTGAGGCGATCGATCTGCTGGCCCGCGCCGTAAAAGCAGGCCACGGTCTGAATACGGGCATGGAAATTGTTGGCCAGGAAATGACGGAGCCGATCGCCGGCGAATTTCGGAAAACATATCGAAGAGCAGCGCCTGGGATTGCAATTTCGCGAGGCCCTTACTCAATTTGACGCAACCGAGTTCCGTTGCAGGACGTGAGATTTTTCGCGGCGGCGCTGATCATTCAGGATGAGACGGGCGGCAACCTGGCCGAAATTCTGGGCAATCTCTCGGCCACGGTTCGCGATCGATTCAAGATTCGCGGCGAAGTCCGGGTTCGTACGGCGCAAGGGCGATTCACGGCGATCATACTCATTTCGCTTCCGCCGGGCATGTTGATCTTGTTGAATTTCCTGAACCCGCAATACAGCAGGGTTTTATACACGGACATTTAGGGAATCATTGCGCTGGCTGTCGCGGCCGGTCATGCAGATCATTGGCGGCTTGATTTTATGGAGCATTGTAAATATCGAAGTATGAGAGCCGACGAAAGGAGCCTGAAATGATTTGGACAACGATCGCGGTGGTCTTTGTGGCGGCTCTGATCGTGGGCATGACGTTCGTCATGATCGTGCTTCCCCCGACGATGCCGGCCCGAGAACGGTTGACCCGCCTGTGGCAGGACGCGAAATCGGCGGCGCCGGCGATTCCGTTCCGACAAAAGCAGAAGGAGCGCGCGGAGCGTGTATTGCAGGACGTGGGCAAGATCGTACCTGCCGTCGACGCAAGGACATTTCCCGAACCAGCTTCCTGATGATCCGCGCAGGATACCGGCGGCCGGAATCCATTCTTGCGTTCCAGGGCGCGAAGATCGTGTTTCCCATTCTCCTTTTGTCCCTGGTTTGGTTCACAGGGTTGTACAAGTTCAATCCGATCCTCTTTCCGGCGATTGCTCGTCATTCGTCGGATACCTGCTGCCGGATTTTTGGCTCACCTCGCGCATCCGGAGCCGGCAGGCACAAAATCATCGCAGGGCTTGCCCGACGCGCTGGACTTGTTGACGGTTTGCGTGGAGGCAGGATTGGGCCTGGACCAAGGAATCTTCCGGGTGAGCCAGGAGATTCAGCTGACCTGTCCGGAACTAAGCGAAGAGTTGAAGCTGATGAACATGGAAGCCCGATTTGGCAAAGGGCGCGCGGATGCCATGCGGGACCTCGGGAACGCGAACGGGAGTGGACGACATCAAGACCGCAATGGCCATGCTTATTCAAACCGACCGGTTCGGTACGGATCTGGCGAAGTCCCTGCGCGTGCATTCGGAAACTATGCGGATGAAGCGGCGCCAGCGCGCCGAAGAAAAGGCCAACAAAGCTTCGGTAAAAATGGTGCCGGTGCTTGTGTTTTTTATTTTTCCCGCAATGTTTGTTGTGATTCTTGGGACCCGCGGTGATTGCAGCTTGATCAGGACGTTTCAATCAGTAGTGAAGTAGCGAAGTTCAAACTTAAAAGGATGGAAGGGCAAGATGGATGAGAGGAACGCTAGTTCGAATTATCTCTGGAGTATTGGCCGTGGTCGTTGTGGGAGTCATTATTTGGCGGCGCAAGCGCGAAGCGATGCGCTAAGACGTTTCTTCGGAGACGTCAGACCAATCTAGAATGAGAGTGATGTGACGAATCAAGAGGAACGGGTGTGCGTGCTAAACCGGACACGCGAACGCTTCGTCGCCACGAACGTGGCGGTTGCCGATTCTTATTTTCGGCGGCTCATTGGCTTGTTGGGGAAGACCAAGAAGTGGGCGCGCGCCGGGCAGGGACTATGGATTGTTCCCTCCCACGGGGTGCACACGATCGGTATGCTATTCCCGATCGATCTGATTTTTCTCGATCGGGATAAGAACGTCGTGCATCTTGAGGAACACGTCATGCCTTTCCGGATTTCCAGGGTGTCGTCTGCGATCGCACAGCGTGCTGGAGTTGCCCGCGCACACTGTCTTTCGCACGGGCACTTGCGTGGGGGACCAGTTGGAATTTCTGAAGACGGAAAACGGCAACTCGGCCGAAAACCGGGTATCCGCCGCTCACTGAGATCGAACTCGCTCCTACCGCGACACGCCGGAACGCGTGTTGGCAGGCTCGTCCACAGCGACGATTAGGTATTGCCGACCGATTTCGGCGTTCCGACACGGCTCAGAATTCTGCCTTCCTCCAGTCCAATTTGTCCCGTGAACTCTCGCGGGCAACTTTCCTCGATAGCTCTTTCTGAAAACGGGGCCGGTGGTTGGGTAGCCGCCGGCCGTGTTTGAAGGGCAAAGATGCCTCAGGCCAGCGGGTGGCATAGGCTCGAACGGCGCCCGCAATGCGAGACCCTGGCAAACAGGGCAGAGACAGCTGCGTCGCCATTTGGAGACAGTCAGAGATCGTGCGCGCTCAACCTCCTATTCCTTAGCGAATAGAGAGCGCAGGGGTCGCTACCGCATGTCTCCAACCCTTCACAGCCAATTTCCCTACGAAACAGGCTCATAAACGGCGCTGGCGTCGCTGAGTGAAAGATTCCGGCAACGCGGTCTTTGGAGGGACGAACAAGCGTCGTGAGGAGCACAAGATTCGCTGTAGCCTTTTGTGAACAGCTTGGTGGCGTTATTCCCATAAGTCTAATCGTTGCAATGGGTTGTATTTGGTCTGGCAAATGCAAGCTCCTGCTGGATGCTTCTCCACCGGGCACTGCCGGTCTTTAATCTCCGGAATCCCCTGACGATCATTGCGGCTTGGGCGCTTCTCGAAGCGTTGATGTGGCTGGCGGTTCAGGTGGCCAGCGAGACCCGATTAGCGTGGTTCGACTCGTCATTTCGTTCACTTTCTCGCAGCTTGAGCGCCAACGCCCGCCGCCGGGGTTTCACCATTCTCTTCGTTTTTCTCGTGATTTTCGTGGGCCGGCTGGCGCTGTTGCCCATCCTTCATATCCCGCCTCCACGGTTTACTGACGAGTTCAGCCAGGTCCTGTCGGCGGACACGTTTGCTCATTGGCGTGTTACGAATCCGACCCACCCGCTGTGGCGTAACTTCGAGACGTTCATGGAGAACCAGAGGCCGACCTACCACTCCATGTATCCTCCGGCCACGGGATTGGTGATGGCGGCGGCGCAAATTCTTACGGGCCAGCCGTGGTACGGAATGCTCTTCGCGGTCGCGGCAGCGGGGGCTGGGGTGTGTTGGATGCTGCAGGGATGGATGCCGCCACGGTGGGCCATGTGGGGCAGCTTGGTCTTCGTTCTGTACGCCGCGGCCAACCACCTGACGGAGTTCTACGTCGGCGAGGGCATCACCATTCTGGCGGGCGCGCTGATTTTGGGAGCGGTGCCGAGGATTGCGAAGCATCGCCGCTTTGGATCGGTCGGATGGGTCGCGGTTGGCGTCGCGCTGCTCGTGATGTCGCGGCCGTACGAGGGCGCGTTCCTGGTCAGCGGGGTCGCCATCGGCGGAGCCTGGTGGGCGTACCAATCGGGAATCACGGCCGCGACGCTCGCGAGGAAAGTAGCGTTGCCGGTTTGCCTCGCGCTGGTCCCGGCGTTTCTCGGCCTTGGGTATCTGAACTGGAAAACGACGGGGAACGCGCTGCTCGCGCCCTACGAAGTGAATCTCGCTCACCAGCACATTACGCGCCCGTTAATCTGGCAAAGACCGTCGGATGCGCCTCCCCAGTACGATTATTCCGAGATGGCCGCTTTCTACCAGCAATGGGAAGTAGGCTGGTGGAACGCCGTGAGCGGGTTTCCGCGTGGCTTTGCGCGTTTCATTATTTGGAAGCTGCAAGTCCTGTATTACACGGGAGTATGGCCCCTCGCGGGAGTCGTCGCGATCGGCTCGTACCAACTGCTAAAGCGCCGAACGCTCCGCTTTCTTCCATTCGTTCTCGGTTTCTATCTGTTGGGGCTGGGGCTCGAGTCCTACCAACTCCTGTCGTGGTACATCGCGCCGGCGCGCGCCCTGCTGATTTTGCTGGCAGTTTACGGGGTGCGAGGCATCGGCGTGTGGAGGAGACAGCGACACCAGGGCCTGCGGATCTCGCATGCGGCGCGTGTGATGATCCCGGCGGCGCTTCTAGCTTCGATGATCGTGAGCTTCGGCAGCGCGGCGTACGGCGTGGCGCACCCGTATCCCGAAAGCTACTCCACCGCGCGCCAGCAGCTCCTCGAGGGCCTCGAATCGCTGCCAGGCAAGCAGCTAGTCATCGTTCGCTACGCGCCTTCGCACATCCCTTTTGAGGAATGGGTCGAAAACGGCGCCGACATCGATGCGGAGAAGGTCGTATGGGCGCGGGACGTACCCGGACGAGGCGATGCCGACCTGCTGTCGTACTTCAAGGACCGAACCGCCTGGGTGCTCGAGCCCGACGGCGACCGGCTCAAGTTGACACCGTGCTGCGGAGACAACGTGGTAGCCGCCGTGGATCAAATCGGCGGATTTTCCGTTTTCCGTTCGGACCGGCCCTGCGCGGAGCTGAGTGGCGACTCGCCGGTGGCTTTTCGATGAACACTCAAGACCACTTTGGAGCCGGAAGAATGAATCGCGGATCAGCCATTATCATCGGTGCCGGGCCGGCGGGTCTGACGGCCGCTTATGAACTCCTGACGCGCACGCAGTTCGTGCCGATCGTGCTCGAAAAAAGCTCCTATATGGGCGGAATCTCCCGAACCGTAAACTACAAGGGAAACCGCATGGACATCGGCGGCCATCGCTTTTTCTCCAAGAGCCAGCGCGTGATGGACTGGTGGCAGCAGCACATGCCGCTCGACGGAGACGGCGAGGCTCCCGGTTCGAGCGCACGCCGAGATTCCCGCAGCCCGGCAGCGCCAAGCCACGATGCTGCTGCGCTCGCAGCAAATCGCAGGATTTATTTCCTCCGCAAATTTTTCGAATATCCGATGACGATCAGTCCGCAAACGGTGAAGAACCTCGGGTTGGCGCGCACGTTTAAAATCGGATGCAGCTACTTGTATTCGTCGCTGTTCCCGCCGAAGCAAGTCAACAATCTGGAGGAATTTTTCATCAGCCGCTTCGGGCGCGAGCTATACTCAGACCTTCTTTCAGTCGTACACGGAGAAAGTCTGGGGCGTGCCCTGCAATCAGATCAGCGCGGAATGGGGCGCGCAGCGCATCAAGGGGCTTTCGATGTGGAAGACCGATCCTCCATGCCGTCAGGAAGGTATTCAAGGGCGCGGGAGACGCAAAGCAAGAAGGCATCGAGACTTCTCTCATCGAGAGGTTCATGTATCCGCGGCTCGGGCCCGGCCAGATGTGGGAGACCGTGGCCGCGAAGGTCCAGGCGATGGGCGGGCAGATCCTGACGAATTTCAACGTGGACAAGATCCACGTCGAGAGACGACCGCGTCACGGGGGTGACCGGGACCGACGCGGAAGGGAACCCGCGAAGATTTCGAGGGGGAATATTTCTTCTCGACCATGCCGGTGAAGGAACTGGTGGCGTCGATGGACTGCGAGATTCCAGCCAACGTGGCCGAAGTGAGCGGCAATCTCGGCTATCGCGACTTTCTTACCGTCGGCATGCTCGCGAAGAAACTGGTGGTGAAGGATTCCGACAGATCCCGACGGCATGATCAAAGACAATTGGATCTATATCCAGGACCCGGACGTGACCGCGGGCCGGCTCCAGATTTTCAATAACTGGAGCCCGTTCATGGTGAAGGATCCGGACACGGTCTGGATTGGCGTGGAGTATTTCTGCAAGGAATCCGATGAGTTTTGGAATCGCTCGGACGAGGACCTAGGCGCCTGGCGAAGATCGAACTCGAAAAGATCGGAATCATCCGCCAGTGCGACGTGCTGGATGCGACGGTCGCGCGCATGGCAAAGGCCTACCCTGCGTATTTCGGTTCGTACGAGCGGTTCGGGGAGATTCGGCAATACGTCGACCGCTTCGAGAATCTATTCCTGATCGGCCGCAACGGGATGCATCGCTACAACAACCAGGACCACTCGATGCTCACGGCCATGACTTCGGTGGACAACATTCTCGCCTACCGACCGACAAGGCCAACATCTGGGAAGTGAACACCGAAAACGAGTATCACGAGGAGAAGAAAGTCGAAGAAGTTCGACAGCCCGTGCCGTCAGCCGGCGGCGGTGCCGCAGCCCGCGACCGTGCCGCAGTGTACGGGCGCACGACTAAGGCGCTTCCCGAAGGAACTGCGAAGCCGCCGGTTTCTTATTCCTGGATGGCGGCGGCTGGCGACTGCAACCAGCGTAGACTCTTGCGCGTCCTTGGCCGTCACGATCACGGCGGAAGCAGAAGCACTAGCGGAATCGCTATGAACGAGGTGGCTCCATTGGCAAGTACCAGCGTATTGAAGTGCAGATGGTAGGCATCGAGAAGTTTGGATCCGGCCCAATCGCTGCCAAACAAAGTGAAATTGCGCACGCTCATCATCAGCGAGAAGCCCAGGCCTTCGCTGCCGGAGGGAGTGGAGCGGACGGCGAGATCCATCATGGCAACTTCGGCCAATGTGTAGCCGAAGCCGTTGAAGCTTTCGATGATGCGCGCATTGCTCACCGAAGTGTAAAACAAATAGCCGAAATTGGCGAGCAGTGCCGAGTCCCGATGCACCACAGGAGCAGCGTGCGGAGCTGAAGCGGCGGCAATCCGTAGATGCCGTACAGAGCCGCGGCTAGCACGCCGAACAACTCCGCTCAAGAACTGCAAAAATCCTTGCCCCTGCGTGTTGAGATGCAGATCGTTCTGCTGCTTGTAAAACATCGCGGTGGATAATCCGGGCGCGCAATAGAACAAGGCCATGAATCCGGCGGCGAGTCCACATGGTTTTCGCGTTCGCTAATATTGACCAGTTGTTTGCCGGCCTGATCGAACAGTTCCTTCGCGTCGACACTTCTTGCGCTGCTCGTGGAGAAACCAAGCCGCGCCGGGAACGATCAGGAACATTACGCCGCCGCACGAGATGGTGGTCCATCCGAACGCGATGCTTGCCAGGAATCCGGCCGTCGGGACCGGTGAATGATGTAGCAGAACTGCTCGACGGCATTGCGCACGGAAGTGAGCCGTCCCGAACCCGAGACTGGCTTGCGCCGTCTTCGACCATGTAGCCGCCGACGACTGTGCTCGTCGCCATCATGAAAAGATTGATGACAACGCAAACCCAGAGCAGCTTGCTGTATTGATGCGGCGTGAAGTAGAGCGCGGCCCAGGACATCGTCGCGAAAATCGCGCCGAGGATCATGTAGCTTTTGCGGCGGCTGCCGAAGAGCGGAAACGCGTCGGTAATGATTCCGAAAAATGGCTTGAAATACCACGCCAGTGCCCATCCAAAAGAAGAACGCGGCGTTGGCGGCGCGGTCCACGTGCAGTTCATTTTTCAAGAGATTCTGCAACGGGATGCGGCCGAGGACCTGGGGCTGAGCGAGCGTCGTGCCGAGAACGCCGATGACGATGACGATGGCGGCGTAAGAGCAGCGGCTTACCGTTTTTCCTGGCGATTCTGGGAGATCGTTGCCGAAGCCATGGTTGGATGGGCCCTCATCTGCATAATATTGAATTCCGGGCAGGGCCTCCACTTGATATTGTAGTTGCTGGTCACAAACGCATACCGACCGTCCTTCCAGTTTGACGGGTTGGGATGGCCAGGCAGCTTGCTTGTGGGTTCGAGCATCGATAGAGTGGAATCTTCGGCGTCACGGAGTACGGAACTACACCTATGTTGAAATTCTGGCGAAAAACCGGCGGTTTTTCCTGTGGGCGCCTTTCGGGCTGCTGGCCTTTCTATTCGTGCTCCATTTCCATCGCGAGCGCAGGATCCGGGCAGGGCACGATTCGCGTGGACGTGAATCTTGTCCTGGTGGATGCGACGGTGAAGGCGAAGGACGGTCAAATCATGTCCACTCTGAAAAAGGAAGATTTCGAGGTGCGCGAGGACGGCGTCGCCCAAAAACTGGAAGTATTCAGCCGCGACGAATTGCCTGTGAACGTCGCGCTCGTTCTGGACTTGAGCGATTCGATTGAGCCGTTCCTGGGCCCTCTGCGTGACGCCGCGACAATCGCTCTCGGCGCTCTGAAGCCCGAAGATGAGGTGGCGCTGTTTACGTTTTCCACGGAAGCCCAAATGCGCCTGCCGCTCACGAAAGACAAAAACAAGATTGCCGATCAGATCAATACATTCGAGGCGCGCGGCGCCACTAACATCAACGACGGAATATTTTCAGCCGCCGAATATCTTCTCAAACAGCCGCCCAATGGCCGCCGCGTGATCATCCTGATCAGCGACGACGTTGGCACGGATGCGGGCGGGCAGGGAACGCGCGACATCGTGACCGAAGCGATCGCGTCGGACGCGGTTTTGTACAATTTGAAAATACCCGGGATACAATCCGGCGGCAACCATCTGTGCCGCCAGCATGATTCCGGGCCTCGTGAACATTCGCAAAGTGATGGACGCGACGGGCGGCGAAGTGTTTGATGTGAAGGATGTGGCGCATCTGGATGCCGTCTTCAGCGCGCTGATTCAGCGGATCAAGACGCGTTACACACTGGGATATTACACAATGGCGAATGGCGCCGGAGGAAAGCCCCACAAGCTGGATGTTCGCCTGGCGTCCTCGTTTGGAAAAAAAGGACGCGACTACACGATCTTGGCGAAGAACGGTTACTACGTTCATTGAGTGACAGGAACTGCGCGTGCTTCAGTACTGCGGGGTCAGTCTCCGCCGGATGAATTCCGCAAGCTGAAGCCTGCGCTACTTAAAACCCTGAAAAATATGATAAAGCTTTCCGTTCTTGACCAATCACCCGTGTCCGACGGCTACACTCCGGCGGACGCGCTGCGCAATACCATCGAGCTGGCGCGCCTCGCCGACAAACTCGGCTACGAGCGCTATTGGATCGCCGAACATCACGCCATCGTGACGCTTGCCAGCCCGGCCCCGAAATTCTGCATCGCCAGAATCGGCGCGGAAACTTCCGGCATTCGCATCGGCTCCGGAGGAGTTCTGCTGCCGCATTACAGCCCGCTGAAAGTTGCGGAGTACATTTCGCATGCTGCACGCGATGTATCCGGGCCGCATCGATCTGGGCATCGGCCGCGCGCCCGGCGGGAGCGGTCTCGAAGCGTTTGCATTGCGGCGCGATCGCGAGCGAGCGGCTCCAGAATGACGATTTCGAAGAGCAGATGCTGGAGCTGCTGGCGTTTCTCCACCATGAGTTTCCGTCTGAACATCCCTTCGCGCGCATCAAGGTTTCGCCGGACATGCCCGGCGCGCCGGAGGTTTGGCTGCTCGGTTCCAGTTCGTGGAGTTCCGCCGCGGCCGCGAAGATGGGCCTTCCGTATGCGTTCGCGCACTTCATCACGCCGGAGGAAACTCCGGCTTCGCTGGAAAATTATCGCGCGAATTTCCTGCCGTCGAAACGTCTTGGTCCGGCCGCGAGCGCTTGTCGCGCTGGGAGTGATCTGCGCGGACACGGAAGCCGAAGCGAAACGCCTGTACACCAGCACGCAACTGCACATTCGGCGCATTCGCCTGCAGGGCAAGCGCCTGCCGGTGCCGACTCCTGAGCAGGCCATCGCGGAACTTGGAAATCTTGCGCTTGACAACCGATTCTGTCGTGCGCGGGGGCGGGCGAATGTCCGCGCTACATCGTTGGCGCGCCGGAGCAAGTGCGCGACGAACTCGAGCGCATGGCAGCAAGTTTGCGGCGTCGAGGAGTTGATGATTATCGCCGTGATGCATGATTACGAGGCGCGCCAGCGCTCGTATCGGCTCATCGCCGAGGCGATGCAACGATCGCGTCCAAGAGCGTCGAGCAGTGCGAATGAGAGCTTGCGGTAGGACAGTTAAGACGCCGGCGGGACGCCGGCGCCACGAAAGGCCTCACAGACGCTGCGGATCGGCTTCGTCATCAAATCCACAAAGAGTTTCTTGAAGCGGTCGTGATCGATTTCCTGAAGGACATTTACGAGTCCTGCCGATGGCGGCGGCCCCAGATAAAACTGACGCGGATCTACGAACACGCGCCGGTCCGCCGCGCTCACGGGTTTTCCGGCATCGGGAACGTCCTGCCAATTTTTCGGCCAGAACATGGAATCGCCATAGCGCGGGCCGGGCGTCGTGCAAATGTCCACGTACATCGGTTCGGATTTCGTGAAGACGCCCGGGTCGATCACCTGCGCGGCCATCATTTCATCCGCCATGCGGAAGAAGCGCATGTTGGGATTGCGGCGCAGCGGCTCCACGGCGTGCGTTTGGAAGAGATCGGAAATGGGGCTCTGCGGCGCGGGCCGGCGATTTCCTCGATCATCCTGCGGCCCGGAGCGATTTCATCGCCTTCGTGAATTTCCTCGGCGATGTCCACGGTGACGATGCTGCATTTGGGCCAGCGCGGCGCGCAGAAC
Source organism: uncultured Acidobacteriota bacterium (assembly GCA_963800455.1). Lineage (GTDB taxonomy): Bacteria > Acidobacteriota > Terriglobia > Acidiferrales > UBA7541 > Palsa-360. Next base: position 182,350 of record CAWDAY010000002.1, read on the forward strand.
TTTTCGCGCGGATTCAGGATCGAAGAAAATGTTGAAGGCGTTCGTGAACACGTGAAAGCCGGTTCCCATGATGACGACTTCGTGCACCAGCGGCACGATGTCCGGCGCAAGAGCGATCGCCAGCGCCAGATTTGTGAGCGGCCCTCCCGCATAGATCGTTACCTGGCCGGGATTTGCGCGCACGGTGTTGATGATGAAGCGCGCGGCGTGCTCCTGTTGCGGCTTCAAGTTTGCGAAGCGACCGTAGGGCGGCGGGCAGCGGCTGTGATTTCATTCGGCCCGCTATTCGCGCGATTGAACGCGCCCATCCACGGGTCCGAGCCGGTGGCCGCCATAGAGTTGCTGGCGCAGCTGCCATTCTTCTTTCGTGTTGAGCATGGGAAACTCCGCGCCCGCGTACACCGGGATTTCCGTGCGCCCCATCATTTCCAGCAGGCGAAGCGTGTAGGCCATTTCCTGCTTCATCCACGCGTCGCCGGTCACGAGAGTAATGCCGAGAACATCGACGTTGTCCGCTTGTAGCATCATCAACGTTCCCAGAATGTCCGTGCCGAATGGACCGGACGTGTCCTGGTCGTAAATGACTTTGCGCTTGCCGCCCGGCTGCGGCGGCACAGGGGCGCGAAGCGGCGATCGGAGCGTCCACCGCTTCCGGTTCCGGCGCGATTTGCGACGAGGCGATCGCGGCTCCCACCGTTTTGATGAATTCTCTGCGCGTCGTGCTCATGGGCTCGCTTTCAGTAGGACAGGCTTCAGCCTGTCCGCCTTTGATTCCCGCTTCCGAACTGCAAGTCGTGTCCAATGTCTAACAAATTCGAAACCCGTACAGGCTGAAGCCCGTCCTACTTGGAGCGATAATCGGGCGCGTCATCAAATCCGTGAACAGTTCGCGAAAGCGCTTCTTGTCGATGCCTTTCAGCACCTGCACGCGGCCCGCTTCGGAGCGAAGGATTGTTTTGGCCGGCAAGTTCGCCGCCGCGTGTCTTTCCAATCGGCGTCCCAAAACGAAGTGTCGCCGTAGTGGCCGTCGTTGTGCGTCACGATGTCGATATACATCTCGTCGTAGCCGGCAAAAATCGAGGGATCGATCGCATGCGCGGCCATCATTTCATCCGGCATGCGGAAGGAGCGCCTTTGCGGATTGGCGCGCTGCGGCTTCTGTTCGTACTCGCGAAATAGATCGGCGATCGGCGAGTGGGCGCGTTCCACGATCGTCGTCCACCTTGCCGTCATCCTGCATGTGCACCTGCTTCGGCGAGGTCCGTGGTGACCAGCGTGAATTTCGGCCAGCCCGCGCGAAAGCCGATCTTGGCGGCTTCCGCGTCGAAATAGACGTTCACGGAACTGGTGGAGTGATGAATTCCTCCGCCCATGAAGATCACTTCCTTGGTGATGGGCACAATGTCCGGCGCGAGCATCACCGCGAGAGCGAGATTGGTCATCGGCCCGCCGCAATACATCGTCACTTCGTTTGGGTTGGCGCGAATCGTGCGAATGATGAAGTCGGCGGCCGGCTCGGGCTGCGCCTTGATCTGCGCGAAGCGGTTGTAGGGAGGCGGCAGCGGAGCGAGATCGTCGCGCCCCGCGCGCATCTTTCGCGAAGGACCCCAGATATCCTTCGTTGCCGAGCGACCTCGACGCCGAACATCTGGTAGCGCATCTGCGCCTCCGCCTTGGTGTTGAGCAGAGGCTCCTGCGCGCCCATGAACACCGGAATTTCGGTACGTCCCATGATTTCCAGTAGGCGCAGCGCGTAGGCCGTTTCCTGCTTGGCCCACATGTCGCAAGTCACAGTGCAAATTCCGAGCAAGTCGATGTTGTCCGCTTGCAACAGCATCAGCGTCGCGACCGTATCCGTGGAAAGCGGGCCGCGGTGGTCCTGGTCGTAGATCAGTTTTTTCTTGCCGGCGGGGGATGAGGAGGTCTGTGGCGCGGGAGAAAACATCGCGCTGTGCGCGAGCAGATCGGATGGAGTCGACATCGCGCCCCTTCATTTTTAATGAACGGCCGGGGCCACGGCGGCCGTCTTACGCTATTTCATGGATGAGCGGGGGCGCCGCCGGTCCGAGTGCGTTGCGTGGCCCAAGTGAAAGCGCCGCATCCGTTTAGAATTTCCGCGAATGCTGGTCGCCCCAGCGTTCGATGACGACTTTCTTATCGGTGTAGAACTCGATGGCGTCGCGACCTTGCGCGTGCATGTCGCCGAAGAAGCTGCCTTTCCATCCGGTGAAGGGGAAATAGGCCATCGGGGCGGCTACGCCGATGTTGATGCCGATGTTGCCCGCGGGGGCTTCGTAGCGGAAACGGCGCGCGGCCGATCCGCTGGAAGTGAAAAGGGAAGCCTGGTTGCCGAACGGGCTGCGCTCGAGGAAAGCGATCGCTTCGTCCATGTCGCGCGCGTGAACCAGGCTGAGTACCGGGCCGAAAATTTCCGTGTCGGTCAGTTCGCTGGACGCCGGAACGCCGTCGAGAATCGTCGGCTTCACGAAATTCCCCGATTCGTGTTTTGGAATCCTGGCGTTGCGGCCGTCGAGAAGAACTTTCGCTCCTTCTTTTTCGCCGGTCGCGATCAGCGATTCGATTCGCGATTTGCTCTGCGCGGTGATCACCGGGCCCATCTGCACGCCTTCCTCGAGGCCGTCGCCCACGCGCAGGGACGCGGCGGCTTCGGCGATCGAGTCGCGGAACGTTTTTTGCGCTTCGCCGATGGTGACTGCGACGGAAACAGCCAGGCAACGTTGTCCCGCGCAACCGAACGCGCTGTCGGTGATGATCTGCGTAGCCATTTTCATTTCGGCGTCGGGCAGGACGATGACGTGGTTCTTCGCGCCGCCCTGGCACTGCGCCCGCTTGCCATTCGCGGCCGCGCGCGCGTAGACATATTTCGCGATCGGCGTCGATCCTACAAAACTGACGGCGCGGACTGCGGGGTGATCCAGCAAGCGCATCGACCACGGTCTTTCCGCCGTTGATCAGGCTGACCACGCCTTTGGGCAATCCAATCTGTTCGAGCAGCTCGAAGACGCGCACCATCGTGAGCGGCACGCGCTCGGACGGCTTCAGGACGAACGTGTTGCCGGTGGCGATGGCGTAGGGCAGAAACCAGAAGGGAATCATGCCGGGGAAATTAAACGGCGTGATCGCGGCCACCACGCCGAGCGGCTGGCGGATCATCATCTCATCGATGCCGCGGGCGACGTCTTCCAGGTTGTAGCCCTGCATCATCGTGGGCATGCCGCAAGCGACTTCGACATTTTCGATCGCGCGGCGCAGCTCGGCTTTGCCTTCGGCGAACGTCTTGCCATTTTCCAGGGAGATGATGCGTCCGAGCTCGTCGATATGATCTTCGAGCAGCATCTTCAGCTTGAAGAGCGGCTGGATGCGGTCTTCGGCGGGCGTGCGCCGCCATTCGCGATACGCGGCGGCCGCCGATTGAACGACGGCGTCGACGTCGGCCGCGGTGGAGAGCGGCGTTTGCGCGATGGCCTCTCCGGTGGCCGGATTGATCACGTCGCGCCACTCCGCCGATTTCGGTTCCACCCAGGAGCCGTCGAAATAGTTCAGAACTTTTTGGTGCGTGTGGCAGTGGTCCCCGTCATCTCTGTCCTCATTTCAGGCGCCATCGGCAAAAGCGTTTCGATGTTCCTGCGTGATTTGAAGTCAATTCGCGGAGGTCGGGACTTCAGTCCCGACGAAAAGCGTCGTCCGATCAGGGGTTAAAAACCCCGAAGGAGAGCAACTCAAACGGCCGACGCTGAAGCTCGGCCCTCCTGAAAGCCAAAAAGCACAAAGCCAAAGCCAACAATTTCAAATTGCGATGACACCGTCCCCTGCGCAAAGGTGGCTATTCTACGCGGTCGCCGTCGCTGCTGAGTTCAGAAAGCGTTCAATCCGGTCGAGAACGTCCATCGCGGTCAGGCACTGAGTAACGCTGGCGTTCGGTTCGCGCTTATCGCGGATCGCGGCGAAAAATTCGCGGTCCTGCAATTCGATGCCGTTCATCGATACGTCGACTTTCGACACGTCGATCTTGTTTTCTTCCCCGTCGAGCAAATCATCGTATCGCGCGATGTACGTTGCGTTGTCGCAGATGTAGCGGAAGAAGGTGCCCAGCGGCCCTTTGTTGTTAAACGATAGCGAAAGCGTGCAGACCACGCCCGAAGGCGTCTTCATCACGATGCCCATGTCCATGGCGATCTTCAGTTCCGGATGGATCGGGCCCTGCACGGCGTAGCACTCGGAAACGAGCTCGCCCGTTTGATATTGGAAGAGGTCCACCGTGTGGCAGGCGTGGTGCCACAGGAGGTGATCGGTCCAGCTCCGCGGCTTTCCGGCCGCATTCATATTCGTGCGCCGGAAGAAATACGTCTGCACATTCATCTGCTGGATTTTCAGTTCGCCGGCTTTGATTTTCTTGTGCACATATTGATGGCTGGGATTGAAGCGGCGTGTGTGGCCGCCCATGCAAATGACGCCGGTTTCCTGTTGCACTCGCGCCAGGCGCTCGGAATCCGCGAGGGTATCCGCGATGGGGATTTCAATCTGGACGTGTTTCCCCGCGCGCATGCACTGCTCGCCCTGTTTCGCGTGCATCTGGGTGGGCGTCGCGAGGATCATCGCTTCGAGGCCGGGCTGCTTGAGGCTTTCGGCGAGATCTCCGGTCCAGTGGGGAATCTTGAATTTCCTGGCGACTTCTTCGGTGGCGGCCTGATTGCCGCCTGTCAGCGTGATGACTTCGATGCCCGGAATCTTGGCGATGCCCTCAAGATGCTTCTGGCCGAATGCGCCTTGTCCCGCTACGCCAACCTTCATGGATTTCTCCCTGACATTGAGTTTTTGCTTCTCAACATTACCATAATCGGGCGGAGGCGCGCCCGGACAGAGCGCGGCCCACCACGCAGGGGAATAGGACGGAGTTTGTTTGCGCGAACCGGGAGCCGTCTATTTCGCGGCGGGAACGTAGACTCGATCCGCCGTCACGAGATCCGCATCCGGCACTTCGGTTTCGAGTCGCACATGGCGGTAGGAGGGCTTTTTGTCCGGCTTCATCAGAACCGTCAGCCGGTACTGGTGGTTGAGCCGCGTGGCAAACTCGTTCAGAAACGGGGTGAACGAAATCGGTGTGTTGAAGCCTTGGAAATACGATTCGCCTCCGGTTCCCTCCGCAAGCTGCGAGAGGTTGTCTTGCCCGCGGCTGAATCTCCAGAAGCTGTGGCCGAAATGGCCGCCCTGTGCAGCGTAAATCGTGTTGACCTGCGGTTCCGGTTCGCTGCGCGATTGCAATGGTGCTGTCGAGATACGTATCGACGTATCCCGGCTGCAACGGATCGATGCCGCTGGAAATTAGGAAGATGGCATGGCGAGATTTGTTCTCAGGCCAATGCTTGATGACGTCCGATACGGCGAGATAAGGGCTGCTTTCGGCTGCGAACGGGCCCAGGGGGATCCGCAACGCTTTGTTTGCCGCCTCGCGATCCTTTGTGAAATTCTGGGCCATGCGAACGGAGCCGTATTCGATATACCCAACGGCGATTGCCGTCGTGGGCGGCTGGGCGTTGATGAACTGGCGCAAGTCGTCGTATTGCAGGGCCAGCGTCTCGCGGCTCGCGTCGTCAATCAAAAGGAGAAGTTCCAGGTCGGCATTTGCTCCTTGCAACGGAACCCACTCGGCCACGCGGAGCCGTTCTTTTCCAGCGAATGCTCGGACGTCTTCCTTATTGTCCACTGCCGGGATTTCCTTGCCGTGCCGCGCTTCAACCGAAACTACGATGCTGACCGGAACCGCGTCGGGGGGAGCCTCCTGCGCGGACCCGAATTGGGCGGCGCAACCCAGTCCCAATAGAATTCCAAAAGTTGCCAGCCACTTGAGATGTAGGCGTCGCATTTTCATTCCTCCTGGCGTGAAGTTGAGCCTGAAGCACCTGCCAATAGGATGCCTCCCAAACCGTACTTGGTGGGATGCGTGTCATCCGTGACGCACGTCACCACTCAAATCGGCAGGTCGTGTTCTGTTAGGTTGCGAGGGAAGAACGATCGGTTGGACGGGGGCTTGCGCGGGAGCGGATCCGCATGAGCCGGGAGATTGTGCGTACGCGCGATTAGTGCCACAATGCCCGCCGGCGAGTTGTGCGGATGCCGGAAACGGACGATTTTCCAAAATTGGAGAGCCAAGCCATGAGACGAATTCTTCTGATCGTTGCCGCGTTTGCAATGCTGCTGAGCGCTTCCCAGATTGCTCTTGCGCAGACGGAAGTTACGCTGATCGCTCCGGGCGGAATTCGCGCGCCCATCGAACAGCTCATTCCTTCGTTTGAAAAAAAGACGGGCTACAAAGTAAACGCCACGTTTGGCTCCGGTGGAGGAACCAAGAAGCAGGTCATCCAGGGCGATGTATTCGATGTGCCCATCGTACAGCCGCCTCTTCCGGAAGTGATCGCTTCGGGCAACGTGGTGGAAAACACCGCGACGCCGCTCGCTGCCGTGGCCGTGGGGATCGCCGTGAAGAAAGGCGCGCCGCGCCCGGACATTTCGTCGACGGAAGCGGTCAAGAAGATGCTGATTTCCGCGAAATCCATCGTGTGTCCCGATGCGGCGACCGGCGCGGCGGCCGGAGTCACGATTAACGCAATGCTGAAGAGACTTGGCATCGACGAACAGGTCGAGCCCCATCTCCGGCGCGTGCGCGGCACCGGGCCGGGAGGCTCCGGCGGCGGCACGATGGTTTCGGGAATGGTTGCGAAAGGCGAGGCGGAAATCGGCATGACGTTTATCAGCGAAATGACCGATCCGGGCATCGATATCGTGGGCGCTCTGCCGGAGGAAACCTCGCCGCGCACGCCCCTCGTCGGATTTATTTCCACGCATTCCAAAAATCCCGAGGCGGCCAAGGCGCTGCTGAAGTTTCTATCCTCGCCCGAGGCGGCAGCCGCTTACAAAGCCGCGCGCATGGATCTCGGGAAGTAAACCGGACACAGGCCCGGCGTCATAGCTCCTCACTCGAAAATGCGCCGGGCCTTTTTTGCGCGTACGCGTGGCACGCCACCAGGAACAGAGCCGCCGCGAAATAGCTCAGCGTGAATTCCAGCGAGACCCACCAGCCGAGATGGTTCTCGACGCCCTGGGCAGTCAGCCGATAGGCGTGGATCACGCCAAAGCAGGACAATCCGGCAGCCACGATCATCCAAGCCGAAGCCCGCAGGAAGCGGCGCTCGATAATCCACACGAGCGCCGCGGCCCAGATCATGGACCTTCGGGTAGCCTACGATCCGTTTTTCCACGCGCGGCCCATGAATCTCCCGATTTCACCCGAAAGCACGCGGAGGGCTTTGGCGACGTTCCGCGCGCGAGCCTCCGGGGAATTGAGCCGTGAGAGGTAACGGAGGATCTCTTTCTTGCGGCTCGGAATCAGACGAATCCAGTTCTTCATCGCCGGCGGATTTCCGGCGAGCGCTTGCCTGAACCATCTAGGCATTGGGTGTTGAGGTCCGTTTTTGTAGGCCGCGTCGAATTCAATCTCCACGCGCACGCGATCGCCGACGGACCCGCCGGATGCTTTCCGAATATCGCCATGAAGGTATAGATAGAAGGTTCCGTTTCCCGCCGGCATCATGTTGATGCGCCACGCTTTTTTGGGTTTGCCGTTGATTCGCACTCGTACCGGAAGCGGCTTCCGCCAGCCGGGTTTGATCGCCGTCGCTCGGGAAGCGCTGACCAAGATGTGAGGGTTGACGCCTCGAATGGAAATGACTGCGGTGAAAGCTATTGTCATTTTCAATTCGAGACTGGAGCGGTGCTTGAAAACCATTTCGTCTCACGGAATTCGAAGCTTCGCATGGTGTGGCGTTTGATCGCGCGGGTCCTTGCGCCTCTCCATCCCGGTTCTTCCCCAACGAAACGACGGGACAGATTATGGCGATGCTTATAGTTTGCCCTGAGCCGTGCCAGGCAGCGGCATGCTCCGCGCAAGAGCGTCGGCGTCTTCGGGCAGCACGAATCCTTGTTGCACGAGCGCATCGACAGCGTGCTTGCGCTTCTCGGCATAGTCCTGCGCGCTCTTGTAGCGCTCTTCGAGCGACAGGCGTGGATCGCCGCTGGCGATGCGTTCCTGCTTGGTGGCGGCGAAGGGAATGAAAGAGCCGGACAGCCCGCAGAGCTCTCCCGCGGAAAATCCCTCGGCGCGAACATTCCTGCCTGAATACGTAGCGATCGGCACCGTGATCTCAGGCGGGATGATGCCTCCCTGGGGATTGCCGTCGGCGTCGACCGGCGGAAAAAATACGGGATACTCGCGGCCGGATGCTTCAGGCGGCATGCTTTTTTGATCGACGACCTGGAGCCGGTTGTACAGCGGGCTAAACGGAGCGCCGGGAATCGCCGGATAGGCCGCCTGCACCTTGGCGAGTGGAACCAGCGTGTGGCTCTTCAAGTTCGGAAACGTAGTCGGCGGAGGTGCCACGCCTTCGGTTACCCAGCGATCCAGCGCCACGAGCAACGCGCGCGCGTAGGGTCCGTAATTCAAAGCGCTCTGGATTTGCGCGCAATTGCCGCGTGTGTTCCAGTTCTGCGCGGGGAAATGCGGCATTCCGGACATCATGTAATCGCGCACGTTTTCGGGAATCGCCAGCGGGCGGCCGCTCGTATCGGTGACGGCGAGTGAGTCGCGGCTTTGCCAGAACTCCGTGTCGGAATCGAGATGCACGATCCGCGGGCAGGTGTGGGATTTTTCGCAGGTCGCCAGCATCCCATCGGTTTTTCCGGTGACGGGATCCTTCGACGTGGCGTACGAGAAGGGAAACTGGTCGCCGCCATATTCGTGGTCCTCATGCTGGCGGGCGAACCGGCCCGGTTGCGCGAAGTCAAAATTGGTGTACGTCCGGCGAATCGAGGATAGTAGCGGCAGCGCGCCGTCAAACACGATGCGTCCGTTGCTATCGGCATTGAATCCCTGATAGATGAAATCGTTGATCGCGCGGCCCGTCTGCGAGATGCCGAAGGCGAGCGCAGCCTTGAACGTCGTGCCCGGATCGCGCACAGGGTTCGGCTGGCCCGTAGCGTCTTGGTCGGCGTAGCGCAAGAACGAAACGAAATCCCGCGACGCGGCGAGCCCGACATCCGCGATCGCCTCGTTCGTTGCGGGATAGATCAGTTCGTAGAGCGCGCCGCGGTCAAATCCGGGTGCGGCGGTGATTTCGACGTGCCGCTCGTCGATAAAATGCCAGCTCGAAGCCGGAAGCGGCTTGCGCGGATCGGCTTCGTGTTCGCGCACCGTGAGCGTCGTGCCCGTCGTGTCGAGCAGCGCGGGGTACGTCAGAGTTTGTGTGAACGCGGGCCCCGCGGGAACGTCGGTGAATTCCTCGCGGCTCATGCCCGTGACTGGCTTGCCCTTCGCCATGGCGATCGGCACATAGGCTCTCAGGAATCCAGGGGCGCTCGGCGCGTCAAACTGCCAGCCGCTCCACGCAACCGTGTAGCCGCGCTTCAGGAGAAACGCGTTGCCGGCGTCGCTCGCGGTGAACGAATCGCCGCTTTCGTCCAGTCGCAAGATCGTGTTCCGCCCGCGGTTCACAAAATCGTAGATCAGCCGGCCGTTCCCCTTCTTCGCGTCCACAGGCTTGAGCACCAGGAAGTCCACGCTGTACTCGACGTGCCCTTTGTCGTTCAGCGCGGGCGGTGCCTAGATTGGCGATGCCGGCGTTACCGGGCGCGCGCGGATCGAGTTCGCCATAGGCAGTTCCAGCCAGAATCTCGTACGATCCGGCGCTGCCAAACGAAGCGCCGCCAAACGCGACTTGGCGCTTCGTGATGACCAGTCGAGTGATGCCCACTCCGGTCGCGGGCGCGCTCTGCTGCGCCATCGCCGATTCCCCGACGAGCAGAAGAAGTCCCACGCCCAATACGCGAACGATCTTTTTCATATCGAAGGCTCCGGTGATTACGGTTCAGCGGCCCCCACTTTTACTCCAATTATGCGGCGCGAGCAATACCTTCACGCGGCAAGCCGAGGTTCCTTTCTGACGTTGTCATAGCTTCGTTCCTGTCGAGACCTCAGACGCATCCAGCTTGCAGCGCCAGGAAGATGGCGCTACTATCGCCCCACACGTTCCGCAGCATCGCGATTCCCGCCAGGCTTTGCCGCGATGGAAGGGGGGATCAATGCCCGCAAGTTACATAATCGATAAAGAACGCAGGCTGGTATTGAGTTCCGGAACCGGTGTGCTCACCGTGGAAGACATTCAGGGACACATGGACGGGCTCTCCAGAGACCCGGATTTTGACCCGGACTTCTCCCAGCTAGTGGATTTCAGCCAAATCACCGTCGTCGAGCTCAGCCCGGACGACATTCGTCGCTTCGCCAAAAGAACCATATTTTCGTCCCAGTCCCGGCGCGCTCTCTTCGTAAAGAATGACCTGCAGTTCGGTCTCGCCAGAATGTTTGAAATTCATCGCGAGCTGAACGGCGAAACAGGAATCCGCGTCTTTCGTAATTTCGACGAGGCGATGGATTGGGTCCTGATCCGGGACGCCGCCTCTTAGGGCGTCTCCGGACCTCACGCGCTGTCGAACGCGCCCTTACTTCCGATAAAATTTGCAGCGGCTCGCCTTGAATTGCTGAAATTGCGGTAGAATTTATGTCTCGAAGATGGCTCTGCCTCGCCGCCGGGCATGTTACTTCCTGTGGCCGCGGACCAGTGCTCTCTGGTTCCGGACTCTTGCTTTTCCGTGCAAGGAATTCCTACCAAGTCGTAGGGCGGCAAATGAACAAGTCGAATTTGTCTGGTACTCTGTGTTTTCTGGACCGGGCGACTGGGCAAGTGGTGACAAGGGACGCAGCCGTCCGGGCCGTTCCGTCGTTGCTCCGAAATCATTTTTGGGAGAAATCCCGGGAACTTCAGACTGATGCCGATCAAAAAACTGCTGGCCCTCAATCGCGGGGAAATCGCGATCCGGATTTTCCGCGCCGCGAACGAACTCAAAATCCGCACGGCCGCCGTCTATTCCGACGAAGATCGTCTCGGCCTGCATCGTTTCAAGGCGGATGAAGCGTATCTGATCGGCGAAGGGAAGGGGCCCGTCCAGGCGTATCTGGACGTCGAGGGGATCGTGGCGCTGGCGAAGGAACGAGGCGTCGACGCCATCCATCCCGGTTATGGTTTTCTCTCCGAAAATCCAGCGCTGCCTCGCGCGTGCGCCGCGGCGGGAATTACGTTCGTCGGCCCAAGCGCGGACCTACTCGACTTGCTGGGCGACAAAACAGCCGCGCGGAGGTTGGCGCAAAAAGCCGGTCTGCCCGTCGTGCCGGGCACGGAACAGCCGGTCACGCAAAAGGACGACGCGCGGAGCATCGCGGACAAGATCGGCTATCCCTTGATCGTGAAAGCGGCCTTCGGAGGCGGCGGGCGCGGAATGCGCGTCGTGCAAAGCGCCAATTTGCTCGAATCCTGCCTGCAGGAAGCGCGCGCGGAGGCCGGCGCGTCGTTCGGCAACGACGCGGTGTTTCTCGAGCGCTACATTCGCCGCGCGCAAGCACATCGAAGTCCAAATCCTGGCCGACACCCACGGAAACGTCCTGCACTTGCACGAGCGCGATTGCTCCGTGCAGCGCAGAAATCAGAAAGTGGTGGAAGTCGCCCCGGCGGTGAACCTCGATCCGAAGATTCGCAAGGGCCTGGCGGAGGCCGCGGTCACGCTGGCGCGCGAGGCCAAGTATTACAGCGCGGCGACCGTCGAATTTCTCGTCGATGCGGACACCGGTGAGTATTACTTCATCGAAGTGAATCCGCGCGTGCAGGTCGAACACACCGTTACGGAAATGGTGACGGGCATCGACATCGTGCAGTCGCAGATTCAAATCGCGCAGGGCTACGAACTGCACGGTCCGGAAATGAATCTGCCGCGGCAGAAGGACATATCGATTCACGGCTACGCGCTGCAATGCCGCGTGACGACCGAGGATCCCGCCAACGGATTCCTCCCCGACTACGGAAAGATTCAAACGTACCGTTCGCCGGCGGGTTTTGGCATCCGCCTCGACGGCGCTTCGGCGTACGGCGGCGCCGTCATCACTCCGTTTTACGATTCCTTGCTCGTCAAAGTCACCGCGTGGGGCCGCGAATTTCCGCAGGCCTGCCGCCGGATGGACCGGAGCCTGCGCGAATTTCGCATCCGCGGGGTGAAAACGAATATTCCGTTTCTTGTAAACGTCGTGAATCACGAACGCTTTCAAGCGGGCGGCGTCACGACATCCTTTCTCGCCGAGACGCCGGAACTTTTCCAGTTCGCTCCACTGAAGGATCGCGCGACGCGGCTCTTGCGCTACCTCGGCGAAGTCGTCGTGAATGGAAATCCGGAAGTCGCGAACAAACCCCGGCCGCAGATCGATTCGTCCCGCGCCGCTGCCCGCGCACATTCCGGGCGACCCGCCGCCTGGTACCCGCCAGCTTCTCGACCAGCTGGGCCCGGAAAAATTCGCGGAGTGGACGAAGTCGCAGAAGCGGCTGCTGATGACGGACACGACGTTTCGCGACGCGCACCAATCGCTGATGGCCACGCGCGTGCGCACGTACGATTTGCTGGCCATCTCGAATTACGTCGCCCACAAGCTGCACAACTTGTACAGCCTGGAAATGTGGGGCGGCGCGACGTTCGATGTGTCCATGCGGTTCCTTCTCGAGGATCCCTGGTTGCGGCTCGAATTGCTGCGTGAGGCCATTCCGAACATTTGTTTCCAGATGCTGTTCCGCTCGTCCAACGGCGTGGGCTATTCGGCGTATCCGGACAATGCGGTCGAGGCTTTTATTCTGGAATCGGCCAAGCAGGGCATCGATATTTTCCGCGTCTTCGACGCGCTCAACGGGCTGCCCAACATGCAGCTGTCGGTCGAGACGATTCGCAACAAGACGAACAAGGTTTGCGAGGCCGCCATCTGCTACACCGGCGACATCCTCGATCCGAAGCGCGATAAATATCCGCTGCAGTATTACATTCGTCTCGCCAAAGAACTCGAAAAAATGGGCGCGCACATCCTGTGCATCAAGGATATGGGCGGATTGTGCAAGCCTTACGCTGCCGCGCGCCTATTTTCGGCCCTGCGCGACGAAATCGGCCTGCCCATCCACTTTCACACGCATGACACCAGCGGCATCAACGCGGCATCGATCCTGAAAGCGTCGGAATCCGGCGTGCACGCTGCCGACGCCGCGATCGCTTCGATGAGCGGCACGACCAGCCAGCCCAACCTCAATTCCGTGGTCGCCGCGCTCCGGCACACGGAGCGCGACACGGGACTCGATCTCGACGCCCTCAACGAATGCGCGGATTATTGGGAAACCGTCCGCACCTGGTACCGCCCGTTCGACAACGCGCCTCCCGCGGGCACGGCGGAAGTTTACGTGCACGAAATGCCCGGCGGGCAGTACACCAACCTGCGCGAGCAAGCCGAATCCATGGGGCTCGGCGCGCGCTGGCAGGAAATCGCGCGCACCTACGCGGAATTGAACTTCGCGTTCGGCGACATCGTCAAAGTCACGCCGTCGAGCAAAGTCGTGGGCGACTGCGCGATTTTCCTGGTCAGCCACGACATGACGGTGAAGGACCTGGAGCGGCTCGGGCCGGACCACAATCTGACGCTGCCGAATTCCGTCGTGGAAATGTTTGCCGGGGCGCTGGGAGAACCGGAAGGCGGCTGGCCGCCGAAACTTCAGTCCGTGATTTTGCGCGGCGCGAAACCTGCGACCGGAAGGCCGGGCGAACACCTTGCGCCCATCGATTTGGAGGGGACGAGGGCGTCCGTCGAGAAGCTGGCCGGAGAAAAAATTTCCGACGCTGATCTCATGAGTTATCTGATGTACCCGGAGGTCTTCCTGAAATTTGCCGCCGCGCGATCGGCGTATGGAAACCTGGAAGCGCTGCCCACGCCGCAATTCTTTTACGGCTTGGAGCAGGGGCAGGAAATCGCCGTCGAACTGGAGCCCGGGAAAACGCTCGTCGTCAAGCTGCTCTCCGTGAGCGACGCGCGTCCGGACGGAACACGAACGATTTTCTTCGAGCTCAACGGCCAGCCGCGTGAGGTCACCGTGCGCGACCAGAAATTGAGAGCCACTGTGCAATCGCGGCCGAAGGCGGATCCGTCCATCCCCGGTCAAGTCGGGTCGCCGATTCCGGGAGCGATTTCCAGCATTGTCGTCGGCCTCGGCGAGCAGGTGAAGAAGGGCGACCGCCTTTTGGTGCTGGAAGCGATGAAAATGCAGTCCACCGTCTACGCGCCCGTCGACGGAAAAGTGGCCAAGAAACTTGCGAATGTCGGCGACAAGGTCGAAGCCAAAGATCTCTTGCTTGTTCTCGAATAGCGGGACTGCCAGATCGCAGCCGGTCTCCGGTATACTCTGTCGGCCAACGCCGATGCGCAGGACACTAGCGGAAACTTCTCACTCCATTCGCCGACTGCGGCGATCGGAACTGCCCACAGACACGATCGAGCTTGCCCGGTACTTGATCGGCAAGACGCTGGTGCACGATTTGCCGCGGGTACGCCTCGCCGGACGCATCGTCGAAACCGAAGCGTATCCGGTCGGCGATGCGGCGGGCCACGCGTTTACTGGCCTTACACCCAGCCGGCGCGCTCTCTTTCTTCCGCACGGCCACGCGTATGTATATTTCACCTACGGCTCCTGCTTCATGATGAACGTCTCGAGCGAAACCGAAGGAACCGGCGCCGGCGTCTTGATCCGCGCAGTCGAGCCGCTCGAAGGGATCGCGTTCATGCAGCGCCGGCGCGGCACCACTCGCCGCCTCGACCTCGCGCGCGGCCCGGGGCGACTCGCGCAGGCGATGGACATCGACAAGCGGTTTGACGGAGTGAACTTATGCTCGGGAGGCAAGCTGTGGCTTGGTGAAGCGATTCGGCCCGTCGGCCCAATCGGCGCGAGTATTCGAATCGGAATCACGCGCGACGTTCACCGGCTCTGTCGCTTCTACGAACGCGGCAGCCCTTTTGTGAGCGGTGCGAAAAAACTGCGAGAGTGAATCGGCACGCATCGCTTCGATCCGTTGAGACGGCGAAAATAATGCCTCCCGCATCGAAAGATGCAGACTCCTGCCCGGGTGTGGTAAAACGGGAATCCACTTGAAGGAGGATGCAACTGTAATGGATGCCTGCCCGCACGTGAAGGAAATCAAGAACGTCAAGCCCAGCGCCAACGGTTGCGAGGAATGCCTGAAGTCGGGAGACACGTGGGTTCATCTGCGGATGTGCCTCTCGTGCGGCCACGTCGGCTGCTGCGATTCCTCCAAAAACAAGCACGCGACGAAACACTTTCATCGCTCGAAGCATCCGATCATTCAATCGATCGAGCCCGGCGAAGACTGGAAATGGTGCTACGTGGACGAGATCGTGCTGGACTGAGAGCTTCGCGCCACGAGAAAGTTGTCTGTAGGGGAGGGAAACATGCCCGTTGCCAAACCGGTGTTGGACTCCTCGGAAGCCTGGCCCGCCCTGCCGTTGGCGGCCTGGGCGGATACGTACGCGACGCTTCACATGTGGACCCAGATCGTGGGCAAGGTCCGCCTGGCGCTCTCTCCCCGCGTCAATCACTGGTGGGAGGTCCCGCTCTACCTCAACGCGCGGGGATTGACGACTTCTCCGATTCCGTATGGCAAGGGCGTGTTTGAGGTTCAATTCGATTTCATCGACCACCGGCTGGACGTCTCCACATCGAGCGGCGCAACGAACACCATGCGGCTCAAGCCGCGCACCGTCGCGGATTTCCATGCGGAATTTTTCGCCCTGCTTCGTTCGCTCGGCATCGGCGTGAAAATCTGGAACATGCCCGTCGAAATTCCCGACCCCATTCGCTTCGATCAGGACCGCGTGCACGCATCCTATGACCCTGCATACGCCCACGCCTTCTGGCGAATTCTCGTGGCCTGCGACGCCATCTTCAAGGAATTCCGTTCGCCGTTTCTAGGCAAAGTGAGCCCCGTCCATTTTTTCTGGGGCAGCTTCGACCTCGCCGTCACGCGGTTTTCCGGACGCCGCGCCCCGGAACGCCCCGGCGCGGACACGATTACCAGAGAAGCGTATTCGCACGAAGTCAGCAGCGTCGGCTTCTGGCCCGGCGGCGGTGAAGTGAAAGGAGCCGCGTTTTACGCCTACGCCGCGCCGGCGCCTCCCGGTTTTTCCGAGCATCGGGTGCGCCCCGCGGCTGCTTTCTATAACAACCAGGTCGGTGAATTTTTGCTGATGTATGACGATGTGCGAGCCTCCGAATCTCCGCGCGCCGCCCTTCTTGATTTCTGCCAGAGTACTTACGATGCAGCTGCCGATCTTGGGCACTGGGACCGCGCCGCGCTGGAAAAACCGATTGCCAAGTGATGGCGATGATCTCCGTGCAGGCGATGCGAATTGCCTGCGCGCTTCGATTTCATGATCCCCGCGTTCCGCCTCTTCCAGCGAACAATCCTATCGACACTCTCCCGACTTCCCGAACCTGTCGCTCGAATTTTTACGATATGCTTACGAGGGAGCGCTCACGCCGGGTGCGACGATAGCCGTTGGGCCGGTGTGCAACTCACGGACCTCGGCACTACGTCCAAACCACGATGGCGCGGTTTCTTCAGATCGTCGGATTCCTCGGCTGCGTGTGGCTGTTCGCGCTGCCTGCTGCTGCGCAGCAGGATCGCGGAGAGCTGCAACTGGAGGTCCACGATCCGCAGGGAGCCGTCCTCAGCGCCTCCGGAGAACTCGTCAGCCAGGGCAATCAATTTCATTTGAATTTCACAGTGGGTGACGACGGCCGCTACGTCGCGCAAGACCTCGCCTTCGGCGTTTACCGCGTGACCGTGTCGCATTCGGGTTTTGTTCCCGCCGTGCAATTGGTCGAGATTCGGTCCGTCGTGCCCCAGCATTTGTCCTTGACGCTCGGACTGAAACCTGTCGAGACGCAGATGCAAGTCAGCGAGACGGCAACCCTCGTCGACCCTTCGCGGACCAGTTCCGTCTACACAATCGGTTCGCAGACCATCGGTGAACAGCTCTCGTCCCAGCCGGGGCGCGGAGTCCTCAACGTCGTCGACGATCAGCCGGGCTGGCTGTTCGAGGCCAACGGCGTCCTGCATCCACGCGGCTCGGAGTATGACGTTCAGTACGTCATCGACGGCTTGCCGATGACGGAAAACCGCTCGCCCGCCTTTGCGCCGCCCATCGAGTCGAGCGACGTCGAATCCATGCGCGTGATGACCGCCGGTTTTCCGGCGGAATACGGACGGAAGCTTGGCGGCGTCGTGGAAGTGATTTCGCCGAAGAACAATCCCGCCGGGTTGCACGGAGAGTTGGAAGCAGAAGGCGGCAGTTTCTCGACAGCGTCGGGAAGCGGCGCTCTCTTCTATTCAAGCGGAGGAAACCGATTCTCTGTTTCCGGCGACGGTTTTTATTCCGATCGGTACCTTGACCCGCCCGTACTCCAGAACTACACAAATACCGGCAACGCCGGCGGATTGTCCGCTTCCTACGAGCGCGATTTCTCAAACGGCGACCGCCTGTTCCTGACGTTCGCGCAACACGCGGTTCGCTACGAAGTGCCGAACGAACTCGTCCAGCAGGAGGCGGGCCAGCGGCAAGATTCCAAGCAGGAGGAAACCTCCGGACAGCTCCGCTTCACGCACGCAATTTCTACGGACATTCTGTTGAGCGTCGCGGGAAGCGTCCGTGATGCGTATGCGGTCCTGAATTCCAATCCGCAATCCACGCCGGTGATCGTCACGCAGGATCGCGGCTATCGCGAAGGATACGGGCGAGCGGATCTGGCCGGCCATCACGGGCGCAACGAGTGGAAAGTCGGCGTGGATGGCATCTTCAGTTCCGTGAACGAAAACTTGCAGTATCAAATTACGGACCCGTCGCAGTTCGATCCGGGAACAGCGTTGACGCTCAATCCTCCATTCGCGGATCGCCGGTGGGACATCGAGCCGTCCGCGTACGTTCAGGATCAAATTCGCCTCGGAAAATGGAACGTGAGCGCCGGATTGCGTTTCGATCATTACGGTTTTGTGGTGAACGAATCGGCTTGGAGCCCGCGCCTCGGCGTGTCGCGGTTCATTTCCTCGCTCAATTTGCTACTGCACGCATCCTATGACCGCGTTTTCCAGACGCCCGCGATGGAAAATCTCCTGCTCGCCAGTTCTCCGCAACTGGATTCGGTCAGCAGCCTGGTTGTCCGGCTGCCCGTGGAACCGGCTCGCGCGAATTATTATGAGGTGGGATTTACAAAATCCTTCGCCAGCAAGCTGCGCGTCGACGGCAACGTGTTCCGCCGCGACTTCACGAACTATCCGGACGATGACGTGCTGCTCGACACCGGAGTCGGTTTCCCGATCGCTTTTGCATCGGCGGAAATTCACGGCGAGGAAATTCAGATCAGCGTCCCGCGATGGGGCCGGTTCTCCGGAACATTGAGTTATTCGAACCAGGTCGGGATTGGGCAGGGCCCCATCATCGGAGGCCTGTTTCTCGGATCGGAGACCTCGGGCATTTCCGATACGAGCAAGTTCGCTGTTTCGCAGGACCAAAGAAATACGGCGCGCGCGCGGGTGCGCTATCAGGCGACGGACCGCTTGTGGCTGGCCACCTCCGCGGAATACGGCAGCGGCTTGCCCGCGGACCTGGGAAATTCGGCCATTTCCTGTGACCTCAATTGCTTTCTGGCGCTGTACGGTCCCGCAATCGTTAGCCGCGTGAATTTCCAGACGGAGCGGGTGCGTCCGAATTTTTCGCTCGACGCCTCCGCCGGCGCCACGCTCTACCATAAAGAGGCAAAAGACGTTTCCTTCGAGATCGAAGGCCACAATCTTACCGACCGGGTGAACGTGCTGAATTTTGCCAGCCTGTTTTCCGGAACCGCGGTTGCGCCGCCGGCCAGCGTCAGCGCCCGCCTGAAATTCGGTTTTTAGATTCAGCGATGCCGGCCGCATTTGACAGGTTCCGGCCCGCGGCATACGATTTGAATGTCAAAAATTCTCTCTCAATTCGTTCCCATGAAGCACCCGATGACAATCCTTTCGACTCGTAGCTCCCGCTGGCGCGCCGCCGCGTTTGCCCTTGCGCTCGCGCTTCTCGCCATTCGCGCTTTCGCCGACGCCGGTTCCGCGGACCCAACGCGATATTTGAATGACGTGAAGGCGCTCGCGTCCCCGGCGATGGAAGGCCGCGGCGCCGGGACCAAGGGCATCACGCGCGCCGCGGACCTGATCGAAAAACGCTACGTTTCCCTGGGACTGCAACCGGCGGGAACCAAGTCTTATTTTCAGCCCTTCACCGTAATTACCGGCGCGAAATTGAAAGGCAGAAATCGCTTCGAAATCGATGAAGTCAAGTCCAAGCGGGCTCTGCGGCTGAACCTGGATTTCGTCCCCTTCAGTTTTTCCGCCTCTGGAGAGGTCGCCGGCCCCGTCGTCTTTGCCGGCTACGGCGCTACTGCCCCTGAATTCGGCTACGACGACTACGCGCACCTGGATGTGAAAGACAAAATCGTTCTCCTCCTGCGCTACGAGCCGGCGGGTTTTGCCGCGAAAAGCGGGAACGCCGGATTGACGCAGCACTCGCAACTGATTACGAAAGCGATCAACGCGCGGAATCACGGCGCCAAGGCCGTGATTCTGGTCAACGGAAAATTGGGCGAAAAGGAAGAGGACCTACTCACGAAATTCGGAAGCGTGAACGGGCCCGAGAACGCCGGGATCGTGATCGTGCAGGTGAAAAATGAGGCGGCGAATGAATGGTTCGTGGCGGCCGGTAAGTCGCTTGCCGGCGTTCAGGACCGGATCAACGCGTCCTCAACTCCGGAATCCTTTGCATTTCCCGACAAGCTTCAAATTTCGCTCGGCGTCGACATCGTGAAGACGCGCGCGACCGTGAACAACGTGCTGGCCTATCTGCCCGGCAAAACGGACGAATACATCATTATTGGCGCGCACTACGATCACCTCGGTTACGGGAACGTCGATTCGCTCGCCCCTTCGCAGATCGGCCAGATCCATCCCGGCGCCGACGACAACGCTTCCGGCACCGCGGGAGTCCTGGAACTCGCGCGCCTCCTCGCTCCCCGGAAAGGACAGCTCGAGCGCGGGATTCTTTTCGCGGATTTTGCCGGTGAAGAGCTCGGATTGCTCGGTTCCTCGGAGTGGGTGAAGGAGCCGACGCTGCCGCTCGACAAAGCCGTCGCCATGATCAATATGGACATGATCGGCCGGATCAAGGACGAAAAAGTGTTTATCGGCGGGACGGGAACCGCCGCGAATTTCAAGAGCCTTCTCGATGAAGAGAAAAGCAAGTTTCCATTTCACTTCGAGTATTCCGCCAGCGGTTACGCGGCCAGCGACCACACTTCATTCGTCGCGAAGAAAATTCCCGTGCTTTTCTTTTTCTCGGGCTTGCATTCCGATTATCACAAGCCTTCCGACACCTGGGACAAAATCGATGCGCCGGACGCGGCAAAGCTTTTGGATTTCATCGACGATGTGGCCGTGAAAGATCGATTCCGCAAACGAGCGCGTCGCGTTCGTTACCGTGAAGGAAGATCAGCCCGAGGGCCACGCATCGAGCGGCGGCAGCGGCGGCTACGGACCGTACTTCGGTTCGATTCCCGATTTTGGGCAGGAAGAAAACGGCGTCAAATTTTCCGATGTGCGCCCGGGTTCTCCCGCCGCGAAGGCCGGCTTCAGGGCCGGAGACGTCCTCGTTCAGTTTGGCAGCATGCCGATCCACAACCTGTACGATTTTACCGACGCCCTGCGTCGCAGCAAGGTAGGCGACGTCGTGGACGTGCAGGTGTTGCGCGACGGAAAGCCCGTCCGGGCGTCGGTGACGCTCGAACAACGGAAATAAAGGAACGTGTAGCTCGTCGGCCGCAGCGGACGGGCTACCGCAAATCGGAATCGGAACGAAACGAGCGAATGCCAAAAGGAAAGTTTATCCGCGCCGCACTCTTGACTTCGCTGTTCGCCGTGGCGACATGCCTGGCGACATATTCGCAATCGCCCGCTGCAAGCAAAGCCGGCTCCGAATCGCTCACGTGTTCCCGGCGAAAAGCATCTTGGCCAACGTGCGCCAGCTCACCTTTGGCGGCACGAACGCCGAGGCTTATTTTTCCGCCGACAACAAGTCGCTGATCTTCATGCATTCCGGAGAGGGCGTACCGTGCGATCAGATGTATACGATGGCCATCGATACGCCGGACGGCAAACCGGCCGTGCCCAAGCTCGTGAGCACTGGCAAGGGACGCACGACCTGCGGCTACTTTTTCCCGAAGGGCGACCGCATCCTGTTTTCCTCGACGCACGAAACCAGCGCCGCCTGCCCGCCGCGTCCCGACTATTCGCACGGCTACGTCTGGCCGATTTACAACTCCTACGAAATTTACACCGCCAAGCCCGACGGCAGCGACCTGCGCCCTCTGAGCTATGCTCCCGGCAGCTACAACGCCGAATCGACCATCAGCCGCGACCGCAAGAAAATCGTCTTCACCTCGACGCGCAACGGCGACCTCGACATCTACACGATGAACGCGGACGGCACGGACGTTCGTCAGCTCACGCACGAACTCGGCTACGACGGCGGCGCTTTCTTTTCCGATGACGGCAAGAAAATCGTCTACCGCTCCGAGCAGCCGAAAGACGCCGGAGCAAATCGCCGACTACAAGGACTTGCTCTCCCGCGGCCTGATTCGTCCCGGGAACCTCGAAATCTGGGTGATGGACGCCGACGGCAGCCACAAGCGGCAAGTCACCCATAACGGCGCGGCAAATTTCGCGCCGTACTTTTTTCCCGGCGGCAGCAAACGAATTATTTTCGCCTCCAACATGGCGAATCAAAGAGATCCGAGCGGCTTCGACCTCTACGCCATCAACGCGGACGGCACCGGCCTCGAACAGATCACTTACCACCCAGACTTCGACGCCTTCCCGATGTTTTCCTCCGACGGCAAGCGCCT
Organism: uncultured Acidobacteriota bacterium; assembly: GCA_963800455.1. GTDB lineage: Bacteria > Acidobacteriota > Terriglobia > Acidiferrales > UBA7541 > Palsa-360. Next base: position 204,330 of record CAWDAY010000002.1, read on the forward strand.
GGTGTGGGCCTCCAACCGCAACGGCAAAGCCCCGCACGAGACGAATATTTTTATTGCCGATTGGGTCGAGTAGCCGAGAGTTCAGCTCGCGGCGTTTCGAGAGAACTTCGGTGGTTCCGGCAGCCCCGTCCGCGGTGCTATACTTGCGCTCGTTTCCCACATCACAGCGCATCGGATCGAAATGCGGAAGGAGTTGGCATGTATCGAAGCGATGTTGTCGGCAGCTTGTTGCGGCCTGCTTATCTGAAGAAGGCCCGCGAAGAGCACGACGCGGGCCGCATGGCAGACGCGGAATTCAAGCGCATCGAAGATCGTGCGGTGGATGAAGCAATCGCGCTCCATCTTCGCGCCGGCCTCGACGTGCTGACCGACGGAGAAATGCGCCGCTACGCGTTTTTCGGCCACCTCGTCGACGCCACGGAAGGTTTCGACAAAACCGGGGGATGGTCGATTCCGTTTCACGACGAGAAGGGCGAAGAAATCGTCCAGACGCGTCCCGTGATCGTTTCCAAATTGCGACGCAAGCGGCACATGTGCGCGGAGGAGTTCACGTATTTGCGGGCGCGCACCGATCATCCCGCAAAGACCACTCTGCTGAGCGCTCAGCAGACGGCTGCCTACTACGACGCGAAACGATCCAGCGGCGCCTATCCAACGGTCGATGCGTTTCTCGCGGATATTGTGGATCTGCTGCGAGAGGAGGTGGCTGAACTCATTCGCCTCGGCTGCACCTACATTCAGGTGGACTCGCCGCAATATGCAGCTCTCATCGACGCGAAAATTCGCGAAGGCTATCGCCAGCGGGGCAACGATCCCGACCGGCTCCTCGATCTTTCCATCGAAATGGATAACGCCGTCATCGGCGGCCATCCAAATGTGACCTTCGGCCTGCACCTGTGCCGCGGCAATAATCAAAGCAAGTTCTACGCCTCGGGTGACTACGCGCCGATCTCGAAAGTTTTCAGCAAGACGAACTTTCAAAGGTTTTTGCTCGAATTCGACGACGAGCGCTCGGGCGGCTTCGAGCCGCTCAGCCACGTGCCGCAGGATCGCACCGTCGTTCTGGGCCTCGTCAGCAGCAAGAAACCCGCTCTTGAGAGCAAGGACGAGTTGAAGGGCCGCATTCACGCCGCCGAAAAATTCGTTCCGCTGGACCGGCTGGCTCTCAGCCCTCAGTGCGGATTCGCCTCGACGTGGGAGGGCAATCTCCTGACCGAGGCCGACCAGGAAGCCAAGCTGCGCCTCGTGTCCGAAACCGCTCGCGAAGTCTGGGGCGAGTCGCGGGCCGCCGCATCGAAAGTGAAAGGGAAGTCCGTCTAAGTTGAAGCTCCCTCCCGGCCCAAAGGGTTATCCGGTCCTCGGCAACGCGTTTCAATCGCGGGGCGACACGGTCGGCTACCTCACGGAGTGCGTACGGGAATTCGGCGACATCGTTTTTTTCCGCTTTCTCGGAGTCCCGGCGTGCCTGGTGAACCGGCCGGACTACATCGAATCGGTCCTCGTCACCCAAAATAATAATTTCGTCAAATCGAAAGACTACCGCGCCATGCGCCGAGTCCTCGGCAATGGCCTTCTTACCAGCGACGGCGATTTCTGGCGGCGCCAGCGCAAACTCATCCAGCCCGCCTTTCATCAGGAACGAATCGCAGCCTACGCCGAAATCATGGTGGGCTACACCGAGCGCATGCTCGCGGCGTGGAGCGACGGCCAGACCCTCGACATTCACGAAGCGATGATGCGGCTCACGCTGGGAATCGTCGCAAAGACGCTCTTCGACGCCGACGTTTCGCACGAAGCGGAAGATGTAGACGCCGCGCTCACCGTGCTGATGGGGAAGTTCCTGCGCCAGGCTGGGCTGGCGCTCCTTCTGCCCGCCTGGGTTCCTCTTCCGACGTCACGGCTGCTGAAACGCGCCGTCGGACGCCTCGACAACGTGATTTACGGCATCATCGAGCAGCGCCGCGCCAGCGGACAAATGTCGGGAGATCTGCTCAGCGCATTTCTGCAAATGCAGGACGAACAAGGCGTCGGCATGTCCGACCGCCAGCTCCACGACGAAATCATGACGCTGTTCCTGGCGGGACATGAGACCACCGCGAATGTGCTTTCCTGGACATGGTTTTTGCTCGGACAGAACCCCGAAGTCGAGCGGAAGCTCAGCGAGGAATTGGAGCGCGTGCTGCGCGGCAGAATTCCCACGCCGGCGGATTTGCCACAGCTCGTTTACACCGACATGGTCCTGCGCGAATCGATGCGAATTTATCCGCCGGTGTGGGTGATCGGGCGGCGCGCGCTGGCTCCGTTCCGGCTCGGCGAGTACGAGTTGCCCGCGGATACCAATATCCTGATTTCGCAGCTCATCATGCACCGGGACGCGCGATATTATCCCGAACCGCTGCGGTTTGACCCTGCACGCTGGAGCGCCGGCGATCCTCGCGGCGCTTCCTTGCCTCGCTTTGCGTATTTTCCTTTTGGTGGGGGGCCGAGAGTCTGCATTGGCGCCGGATTCGGAATGATGGAAGCGGTGTTGCTGCTGGCCACGATCGCGCAGCAATTCCGCGTGCGAATCGCTCCCGGACAAAACGTCCAGATGCAGCCCAGCGTCACGCTACGGCCTAAAGATGGAATTCAGGCGACGCTGGAGAAACGGTAGTCGCGTGGCGCAGGCTTCAGCCTGTGGAGTTTTGTAGTGGCAATCACCGAAATCCACAGGCTGAAGCCTGCGCCACTCCGACCTGCCATCGCATGCGTTGCGCTCGTCCAGAGAGACGAATTCTATTCGCTGAACGCGGCGATGGTCCGCCCCGGCACGAGGTAATTCACGACGTAGTCGCGCACGGCGTCTTCGAGCGAAGTAATCGGCCGGTCGTAGCCCGTTGCCAGCAGCTTCCGAACGTCTGCCTGCGTGAAGTATTGGTATTTGTCGCGAATCGATTCGGGCATGTCGATGTATTCGATGTGCGGCGCGCGTCCGAGCGCGGCGAAAAGCGCGCGGGCCAAATCATTCCAGGTGCGCGCCTGTCCGGACCCGATGTTGAAAATGCCGTTTGCCGCGGGATTGGCAGCGAGGTGCAGCGTCATGGCCACGGCGTCCTTCACGTAGAGAAAATCGCGCCGCTGCTCGCCGTCCTTGTATTCCGGGCGATAGCTCTTGAATAGACGAATGACGCCGGTCTGGAGCACGTCGGCGCAGCTCTTGCAGACCACGCTGCGCATGTCCCCTTTGTGATTCTCGTTGGGACCGAAGACGTTGAAGTATTTCAGGCCGACGATGCGGTCGAGCCATCCCGCTCGCCACGCGTGCAGGTCCATCCACTGTTTGGATTGGCCGTAGAGGTTGAGCGGCTTCAATTGTTCGAGCTGCCGCGGATCGGAATCGTCCATCCCGGCGCTGCCGTCGCCGTACGTCGCCGCGGAGGACGCGTACACGAAACGCACGCCCGCTCCCAGCGCCCACTCCGCCAGCCTCCGTGAATATTCGTAGTTGTTCTCGCGCAGATAGGTTTCGTTCGTTTCCGTGGTGGAGGAACATGCCCCCAGGTGAAAAATGCAGTCGAGCTTGCCCAACGATCCGGAGGAAAGCCGGGGCAGTAGATCCGCGGGCTCGATAAGCTCCGTGTAGCGCAGGCCGCGAAGATTGGCGAGCTTCTCGCCGGCCGCCGGAAAATCGGCGACGGCGACCTGGGAGCAGCCGCGGCGATCGAGTTCCCAGACCAGCACGCTGCCGATGAATCCGGCGCCGCCCGTCACGACGACGCGCGCGTCTTTCCAATTTTCATTCGACAGAGCCATAGGAGTTCTCAAGAGTGCCACGGCGTCTCTACCGAATCAATCCGATCCGCGCCTGCGTCTCGATGCCTTGAGCTTTCCCATCGCCTGCGCTAGAGTAACCGCTCCCGGACGGAGGGGATTCCCAGTGGATGGTCACGGGCAGGAGCATCTGAAAATCCTATTGCGCAGCAGCGCGATTCAGAAGCGCGTTCGCGAAATGGGAGCGCAAATCTCAAAGGATTACAAAGGCCAGCGCGTTCACCTGATCGGAGTCCTCAAGGGCGCGGCCATTTTTCTGTCGGATCTCATCCGCCAAATTCGCGTCGAAGTGTCGCTCGATTTCATGTCCGTATCGAGTTACGGGCACGGCAGCCAGAGTTCCGGCCAGGTGCGTCTCAACAAAGACCTCGACACCAGCATCGAGGGCCTCAACGTGATTCTGGTCGAAGACATTTTGGATACTGGGCTCACGCTCGGCTATCTGTTGCGCGTTCTGCAGCAGCGCAGGCCGAATTCGCTGAAGATCGCCGCGCTTCTGGACAAGCCGGAGCGGCGCATCAAGAAAGATGTCAAGGCGGACTACGTCGGATTCCAGATTCCGAATGAATTCGTTGTGGGATACGGACTGGACTATGCGGAACGCTATCGCAACCTGAAGGATGTGTGCATCCTGTCGCTTCCCCCATCGTAATCTTCTCCGATCGAATCGGCGAAACGTCTCTTGTGGCGCCGGCGTCTCGCCGGCGTTTTTGCCAGCTGGAAGGATCGGAACAAAACCGCCGGCGGGACGCCGGCACCACATCTGCTCATGAAACCACTCATCACAGCTGCGGACTTGGAACGCGTCCCGCCGAATCGCGAACTGGCCATCACGGAAGACACGATCGTTACTCCGCTGGCGCGCGAAGAAGCTGAGCGGCGCGGAATCACGTTCCGTGTCGCGTCGTCGCGTGAAAACACAGCCCCTTCTGGAGCGGCAGCAAAGGACATCTCATCGGAAACATCCGCGCGAGTCGTCGCCATCGGCGCGGATCACGGCGGCTTCGAACTCAAGCAACAACTGAAAGTCCATCTCCGCGATTGGGGCTATCGGGTGCTCGATCTGGGCACCGACAGCGCGGAAGCGGTCGACTACCCGGACTTCGCCGAAGCTGTGGGAAACGCGGTCGCGCGCGGGGAGGCATGGCTCGGAATCGTGCTGGACAGCGCCGGGATCGGCAGCTCCATCGCCGCGAACAAGGTGCCGGGCGTGCGCGCAGCGCTATGCTATGATCGCGCGACGGCGCGCAACAGCCGCGAGCACAACGACGCGAACGTGCTGACGCTGGGCGCCAAGCTGATCGCTCCCGAAGCTGCTCGGGAAATTGTGGCGTTGTGGCTCTCGACGCCCTTCGCGGGCGGACGCCACCAGCGCCGCGTGGACAAGATTCGAAGCATCGAGGAGCGCGCCGCCAAAAAGACCAATAAGGAATGATCTCGAATCCTTCCAGGCGATTCGAACAAGGTTGAGCGAATGGATCCGAGCGAGCTCGAACAAATCGTCCGCGTCGTGACCGAAGAGGTCGTGCGCTACCTCGGCCCTCCCGGAAGGACTGCCGCAGCAACAGGCGACGACGAGATTTGCGCGAATTGCGACCGGAATTGCGCTGAAAAGTGCGCCCGGAAGACCCGCGCGGTCGTGGAGGCTGGAGCCGACCGCATTTCCTGCGGCCCTTCCGTCGTGGAACTCGAAGCAGGCCTTGCCGGCCTGATCGACCACACGCTGCTGAAACCCGATGCTTCGCGCGACGACATTCGCAAACTTTGCCGGGAAGCCGTCCGGTTCGGGTTCGCGTCGGTCTGCATCAATCCATGGAACGTCCCGCTCGCCGCGGAACTTGTGCGCGGCACAAAAGTGAAAGTGTGCACGGTGATCGGCTTTCCCCTCGGCGCGACGCTTGCTCCGGTGAAAATTCACGAAGCCGAAGAGGCGATCAAGCTGGGTGCGCAGGAAGTCGACATGGTGATCAACGTCGGCGCGCTGAAATCCGGGCAGGATGACGTGGTCGAATCCGACATTCGCGGAGTGGTCGAAGCGGCGCATCGCGGCGGCGCGATCTGCAAGGTTATTTTTGAAACTTCGCTGCTCACCGTGGAGGAGAAAGTGCGCGCCGCGCTCGCCAGCAAAAGGGCGGGCGCCGATTTCGTGAAAACTTCGACGGGCTTCAGCACGGGCGGAGCCACGGCGGAGGATGTGGCATTGATGCGTGCCGTCGTGGGAACGGACATCGGCGTAAAAGCTTCGGGCGGCGTGCGAACCTTCGACGACTTGAAAAAGATGGTGTGCGCGGGCGCAACGAGAATCGGCGCCAGCGCCAGCGTGAAAATCATGGAGCAGGCGGCGGGCTCGGCGTCTCCTCAGGCGGTTTCCTCGGCCTCGCAAGCACCGCGTTCTTATTGATGATTTCTTCCGCAAACGAATGTTCTCGGCGAAGAAACCGGGACTTTTACCGGTTTTTCACAAGCGAATAAACTCCACCTGCTATACTAAATAACTCTTGGGGAGTTGCGCCGCGTTCTCCCTGTCCCGAGCGCGCCGCACATTCACGATTCAATTATGGATCCCGCACAAGCTCCATTGCCGGTCAACGTTCCGGCCGAAGTGCTCGCGACGCTGGTGGAAATCGGCGAGGAAATCAATTCCTCGCTCGATCTCGACGAAGTCTTGCGAAAAACCGCGGCGCTCGTAAAGCGCCTGATCGACTTTGAAATTTTTAGTGTGTTACTGGTCGATGAATCGATGCACCGCCTCTATCACCGATTCACCATCGGCTATGGGGAAGAAGCCGGCAAGGATTGGGTCATTCCGATCGGGCAGGGCATCACCGGCACAGCCGCCGCTACGGGCCGCGCCGTGCGAGTCCCCGACGTGCGCGAGGATCCCCGTTACATCAACATCATCGATTCGGTCCGGTCGGAAATGGTGATCCCGCTGATGGTGAAGGGGCAATCGATTGGCGTGCTGGACATTCAAAGCACCCAAGTCGACTACTTCACGCGCGATCAGCAGAGCGTCCTGACCCTGATGGCCAGCCGCTTGGCGATCGCCATCGAAAATGCGCGGCTCTTTGAACGCGTCCGCAGCCAGGCCGACACGCTGCTGGTTCTCAATGAAGTGGGACGCGAGGCGAATTCGATTCTTGTCGTCGAGGAATTGCTTCGCCGCGCCGCGGAACTCGTGAAACGCGTGATCGACTATCAAATTTTAGGAATTTTGCTGTTCGACGAATCCACGAACAGCTATCGCCACCGTCTGGATGTGAAGTACGGCCAGAGCGCGCAAGGTAAGCTGCGCGTGGCGCCGCACGAAGGAATTGTGGGGTCTGCAATCGTCACGCAACTGCCGGTTCGAGTCGGCGACGTAAACCTCGATTCGCGCTACATCATGGTCAACCCGGAGACGCGTTCGGAACTCGCCATTCCGATGATTCATAAGGGCCGCGTCGTCGGCGTGCTCGATCTGGAAAGCCCGCAGGTCAATTATTTCACGGAGGACCACGAGCAAACGCTCACGCTCTTGGCGGCGCACCTGGCGGTGTCGCTTGAAAACGCGCGGTTGTACGAAAAGCTAGCCAAGGATGAGGCGCGCATGGAGCGCGAACTCACGGCCGCCCAGCGCCTGCAAAACGCTCTCTTGCGTCCCGTGCCCAGCGTCGATTACGGACTCGACATCACCGCGCGAATTCACTCGGCGCGGGAAGTCTGCGGCGACTTGTACGACTTTCTTTCGTATGGGACGCAACAAGTAGGCGTCGCCCTGGGCGACGTCAGCGGGAAGGGAACCGCCGCCGCGCTCTACGGCGCCGTGGCCACGGGAATTCTTCGCAGCCTTTCGCCGCAGAAGCTGCAGCCTGCCGAGTTGCTCCGCTTGCTGAATCAACTGGTGTGCGACCGCCGCGTGGAAGGCCGCTACATGACCATTTGCTTCGCCACCTGGCAAAAAGCGCGCCGCAAACTTCGTCTGGCCAACGCGGGGCAGACGCAGCCGCTACTCTGGAAGGACGGCCACGTCGAGCAGGTGAAACTCTCTGGATTTCCGATCGGAATTTTCGACGATGCGGCCTACGACGAATGGAGCGTGACGTTGAATTCGGGCGATATTCTTCTATTCTATTCCGATGGTTTTACCGAGGCGGCGAACCGGGAAGGAAAATTTTTCGGCACCGGCCGAATCAAGGAACTCATGGCTTCATACGCCCATCTAAATTCGAGCGAGATTGCCGACCGCCTGCTTCAGGCGGTGGAGGAATTCACGGAGGGAGGGGCCATCACGGACGATCGCACGCTGGTGGTCATGAAAGTCAAGTGAGCGGCGCGCCTTCTCGTTCGCGCGCGTCGCGCTCCGCCTTGGTCGACCCGGCAAGCTACACTCCCGGGTTTTCCTATCGCGGATCCCAACTCTATTGCGAAGGCGTTTCCGTCGAGTCGGCCGCCGAGCGGTTTGGAACGCCGGCGTATCTGTACAGCCGCGCGAGCATCGAGCAGGCGTATCGCCGCATGGATTCCGCGTTCGGCGCACTCCCGCACACGATTTGCTACGCGGTGAAAGCCAACTCGACTCTCGGCATTCTTCGCGTGTTTGCCGCGCTCGGCAGCGGGTTCGACATTGTTTCGGGCGGCGAGTTGTACCGGCTGCGGCGCATCGGCGTGCCGGGAAACCGGATCGTGTTTTCCGGCGTCGGTAAATCCCGCGAAGACATTCGGGAGGGATTGCGCGCGCGCATCCTTCTTTTCAACGTGGAGTCGGCGGCCGAGCTCGAACTCCTGGCTTCCGAGGCTTCGCGGCTGCGCGTGCGCGCGGCGGCGTCCATTCGCGTCAATCCGGACGTTCAGGCCGGAGGCCATCCGCATATCGCCACGGGACACCACAGCCACAAATTCGGCATCGACTGGGAAACCGCGCGCGGACTCTATCTGAAGCACCGCGGTTCCCGCTGGATCGACTGGCAGGGAATCAGCGCGCACATCGGATCGCAGATTGTGACTCTTGCTCCCCACCGGCGCGCTCTCACGCGCCTGGCCGGATATGTGCGCGAGCTTGCGACCGCCGGCATCGAACTCCGCTACATGGACAGCGGCGGAGGGCTCGGCATCCGCTACACGACGGAGCAGCCGCCGGAAAAAGCCGCCTGGGCCGCGGAACTCGCGCGGATCGTTCGGCCGCTCGGCTGCCACTTGCTGGTTGAGCCGGGACGCTCGTTGATCGGCCCTGCCGGCGTGCTGGTGATGCGCGTGTTGTACACCAAAGAGAATCGCGGCAAGAAGTTCGTGATCGTGGACGGCGCGATGAACGATTTCATGCGTCCGGCGTTGTACGACGCGACTCATCCCATTACGCGGGCCCATCGCGCACCCGGACCGCTCTCTCGCGCCGACATCGTCGGCCCCGTCTGCGAATCCGGCGATTGCTTCCTACAGGATTGGCCGCTAGGTAATGTGGCCCCGAAGGATGTGCTCGTCCTTTGGGGAGCAGGCGCCTACGGCACGGTCCAAACCTCGAATTACAATTCGCGCACGCGTCCCGTGGAGATTCTGGTGGAGGGTCGCAAAACGAAAGTCATACGCCGGCGCGAATCCCGCGCGGACTTAGTTCGCGGAGAATAGCTGCGTACTCGATTGAGGTTCGACGGTCGCTGGTGTGTTATTGCAGTTTCAACTGAAGCGGAAGCTGCACTTCAATCTGGTTGGATTTCCAGGCTTTCTCTAGTTTCGTGAAAAACAAATGCGTTCCCTCGCCCGTGCATCCGAGAGACGCCGGATCGGCGCGGAACCAGAACAGGCAGTTGAGAAACACTGCCTTTCGATTGGCCGCCACCTCCGCGCTGAATTCCGCGAAATCCCGCAGTTCCGACAATGTTTTGTATTGCTCCACTGCATTCTGGCCTTTCAGCCGGTGGTCGTCCGGCACGTAACCGGAAAATTCAGGGCCGAAAAACGCTTCCGCCACGGAAATCAGGCCGCTGATCCCTTTGTTGAATGAAACTAGCTCCCGCGCGGGAATCCAATATTCCTGATGTACGGCGGAGCCTGCGGTGTGGAGTTCGTATTTGGAGAGATAGGTGGAAGATACTTCAAACTCCGTGACGAAACCGGCAAAGCCGGAATTTGCGTCCGGCGTATTCCATTCGCGGGCGATCTGTCGCGCGTATTCCAGATTCACGACGGGATAAAAAATCGGCTGCGGAATCAAACGCGGGGGGAATTCGCGCATTCCGCTGTCCCAAAGCAGCGCGAGTTCCTGAAGTCCCATCGGACGGAAGAGAGTTGTAGGCATCGGGTCCGCGATGCGTGCGAGTCGCCAACTTCCTCAACGGCGCCCCGGACGCGTTTTACCTTTCTCCCCATTTCAACTTGCTACGCAGGATCTGGTAGTAGGTCTTCTTCGCCGGGCGCACCAAAAGCAATTTGTCCGGCGCCTTGCGCACCCGAATATGATCCCCTTGCACCAGTTCGATCCCAATCTGTCCGTCGAGCGTCAGGAAAACCGCATCGTCCTCCGCCTTGAAATCGACGTCGATGGTGACGGAATCGGGAATCACTAGCGGCCGGTTCGTCAGCGTGTGCGGGCAGATGGGAGCTATGACGAATGCCTCGACGGTTGGGTACACGATCGGTCCGCCGGCCGCCAGGGAATAGGCGGTGGATCCCGTCGGGGTGGAGAGAATCAATCCGTCGGCCTTGTACGTGGTGACGTATTCGCCGTCAACGCGCAATTCCAGATCCATGATGCGCGCGAGCGCGGCTTTGTTGAGCACAGCGTCGTTCAGCGCGATCTGCCGCCGAACGACTGTTCCGCCTCGCAGAATTTCGGCTTCCAGCATGACGCGTTCGCTCACGCGATGCTTGCCGGAGAAAATTTCTTCCAGGATCGAGTAAATCTCGTCCTGAGAAACGGTCGTAAGGAAGCCCAGGCCGCCCAGGTTCGCTGCGAGAATCGGAACCTTGCGCTCCGCTGCCAGCCGAGCCGCGGAAAGCAGCGTACCGTCGCCGCCCAGGACGATCAGCAGGTCCGTGCAGCCGGGCAGATCCTCGCGTTTCCTCGTTTGCGCCGTGAGAGGAGGGAGACAATCGCTCGTCTCGGAGTCGCAGCGCACCTCCGCGCCGTGAGCCTGCAGCCAACTTACGAGGGGCGGAACGACCCGCGCGATGTCTTCGCGGCGGGGGCGGGAAATGATTCCGACGGTCTTGATCATTTTGGCGTTTGCCGAAGCGCTTCCAAAGAAAACTCTACTTTAGCACCTGTCGTGCAGTTCCATTTCCAGGAATTTTGGCCGAGCGTGTCTTGGGTAACGCCCGCGTCCCGCCAACGGCTTATTTTCTGCTTGTCGTGGAATCCCGCCGACGGGATGACTACACTATGGTTTCCTCGCGTGAAGGAAAAATTCCTGATTGCCTTCGGCGCCCGTCAGACGGCTCGGGCGGGTGCCCTCCACGTGCAATCCGGCTGCGAGCGCAGCCTGGCGCACCCGCTCGATGGCGCGCTCATGGAGCGAAGATTCTCGGACGATCCCGCCGCGCCCGATGTCTCCACGATCGAGTTCAAACTGCGGCTTCACAAGAATCAGGAATTCCGCGCGAGGACCGGCGGCGGCGGCGACTGCCGAAAGCACCTTCGCCACGGAAATGAAAGAAACGTCCATGGTCACGAAGTCGCACGGTTCCGGGATTTGATCCGGCCGAAGGTTGCGAGCGTTCGCCTTGATCTGCGTGACGCGCGCATCCTGCGACAGTCGCCAGGCCATTTGCTGCGGGGTCACGTCGACTGCGTAGACGCGGCTCGCGCCGTGCTGCAGCAGGCAATCCGTGAAGCCGCCGGTGGACGCGCCCACATCGACGCAGATTTTTCCGCGCACATCGATTCCAAAATCTTCGAGCGTGCCCTCCAATTTCAATCCGCCGCGGCTGGCATATTTCGACGATCCGCCGATGATTTCAATGCGCGCGTCCTCGCCGATCTGCGCGCCCGCTTTGTCGCTGCGCGCGCCGTTGACTCGGACTTCTCCCGCCAGGATCATGGCCTGCGCTTTTTCGCGAGACTCGGTGAGGCCCCGTTCGACGACCAGCAGGTCGAGCCTCTTCTTTGCGGATTTAGGCTTGGATGCCACGGTGTTTCAGTAGGACGGGCTTCAGCCTGTCTGCCGTTTGAGCCGCAAGAAAATCAAAACCGGACAGGCTGAAGCCTATCCTACGAAAGCTACGCGCGCCGCTGAACGATCATTTCGGCGAGTTCTCGCAGTCGCGCGGCGCGCGATCCGTATGGCTCGATTTCCGCCATCGCGAGGGTTTCGAGCTCCTTCGCAAACTGGCGCGATTTTTCCAGGCCGTAAAGCGACGGGTACGTCGCCTTTTGCTGCGCCGCGTCCTTGCCTGCCGTTTTCCCCAGCGCTGCGGACGATTCCTCTACGTCGAGGATGTCGTCCACAACTTGAAACGCCCAGCCGATTGTTTCGCCAAAGCGTTTCAGGCGAGCTACGTCTTCCTCGCTCCGAGCCGCCTCCAATCGCCCCGGCCACAACGGACGCGCGAATCAAGGCGGCAGTCTTCGATCGGTGGATGTATTCGAGCTCCTCGGGTTTGACGGCGCGGCCTTCCGCTTCGAGATCCGCGACCTGGCCGCCAACCATGCCGTTCACCGTTCCCGCCGATGCGGCCACATGAGAAAGAATGGCCACGCGCCGCGCCGCATCGACGGGAGCGTTGGCCAGAGTCTCAAACGCAAGAGTCAGGAGCGCATCGCCGGCGAGGATCGCGGTCGCTTCTCCGAATTTCTTGTGGCAGGTCGGCTTTCCGCGCCTCAAGTCATCGTTGTCCAGCGCGGGCAGGTCATCGTGGATGAGCGAGTAGGTGTGAATAAATTCCATCGCGCAGGCGATCGGCAGAACATGAGTCACGTCGGCGGAAAAAATTCGTGCAGATTCGAGGCACAGAATCGGCCGCACGCGCTTGCCTCCGGCCTGCACGCTGTAGCGCATGGCGCAATGGATCGATGGCGGCGGAGCGTCCGCGCCGGGCATCAGCCGGTCCAGGGCGGCGTCTACCGCGGCCCGGTCTTCTTCGAAAAATGCGGGAAGGTTCATCAGGTGGAGGTCGGCTCAGGCGCGCTCGCAGCGCAGCCGGTTAGGAGTCTTCCTCGGATTCGGGATTGAAGGCTTCCGCCGCCATCTCGCCGCCGGCCTTCTTGAGCAGGATTTCCACTTTGCCCTCGGCCTGCTCAAGATGTTTCTGGCAGTCGCGCGAAAGTTGCACGCCTTCCTCAAACAGCTTCATGGCGTCGTCAAGCGAGAGGTTCGCATTTTCGAGCTTTCCGACAATTTCTTCCAGGCGCGCGAGAGAATTCTCAAAATCGGGCTTCTTCGCGCCTTCCGGCTTGTTGGTCGGAGCTGGGTTCGCAGTGGGCATAGTTCACACTAGCCGGCAATGAGCGCATGAGTCCGTCGATGGCCGACAGCTGAAGCATTCTAATGCACGCACAAGAACCGAAACAACCGCTTTATGGAGCGCGGTCCCAGTAGGACGGGCTTCAGCCTGTCCGATTTTGAAGTTCCCTGGAAGTGGGCGAGATGTCACCGTCGGCCCGAGATGACAAACAAGCACGGACAAGAGCCGCCCATCGTAACGGCGAAACACCTGCCGTGGCCACTGCCTGCGCAACAAAATCAAAAGACAGCCCTGTTGGTGATGAGATAACCGGGCTAGAATGAGCCCGCGGAGGACCTTTTCGGTTTGATTGGGCTGCGACTCCTCGGACTGCTCGCTCTCGTTGCCGTGAACGGCTTTTTCGCGGCGGTCGAGTTTTCGCTCGTCGCCGTGCGTCATTCGCGCGTGCGGCAACTGGTCAATCGGGGCAGCATCCGCGCAAAGATCGTCCTGGCCTTGATCGGCAAGCTGGATCGCGTGGTCTCCGGCGTCCAAGTGGGGATGACGCTGACAAGTCTGGGCCTGGGCGCGCTCGGGGAGTCTACGCTCGCGACGTTGTTAACGCCGCTTTTTGCGGTCTTGCCGGGAAGGCACACCGTGGTTCTGGTCCATGCGATTTCGCTCGTGGTGGCGTTCCTTTTTCTGACCTTTCTGCACGTCGTCTTCGGCGAGCTGGTGCCGAAGAGCATCAGCCTGCAGCGAGCGGAACGCGTCGCGCTGCTGGTCGCGCCCCCATTTCAGTGGTATCTCGAAATGTTTCGCCTGGCGATCAGCCTGCTCGATGGCGCCAGCCGATGGATTCTGAGGGGCTTGGGATTTTCCGGACGCACGAGCCACACGCAGGTTCACTCCGCGGAAGAGTTGCAAATCCAGATTCAGCAGGCGCGCGAACGCGGCATCGTGGGAGTTGAGGAAGAGAAATTCATCCTCGGAGCGATCGAACTGGACCGCATGCAGGTGCGGGAGCTCATGGTGCCGCGGCCCGACGTGCATTTCGTGACGGCCGACGCCACACTGGACGATGTGATGCGCGTCTTCGTCACGACGCAGCGCTCGCGACTGCCCGTGTTCGAGGGCGCGGGCGAACAAGTGTTGGGGTACGTTCACATCAAGGACATCGTGTGGGTTTTGCTGGACCGCGAGCGCCGCGCGGAGGAAGGCTGGGCGCCGGCCGAGTTCAACGTCCGCAGCCTGCTGCATGAGATCGTGATCGTGCCGGAGAGCAAGCCCGTCAACGAATTGCTGCTGGAACTGCGGACTCGCCACGGCTGGATGGCCATGGTCGTCGATGAATTTGGAACCATTCTTGGTCTGCTGACGCTCGAAGACATTTTGGAGCAGCTCGTCGGTGAAATTCACGATGAATTCGATGTCGTCGAAAGGCCCGTCGTCGTCGGACAAGGAGCCGAAGCGGCGATGATTTTCGACGCTTCGCTCGGCTTGCGCGATCTGGAGTCGCAATACAACATCGTGTTGCCGGAGGATCGTTCCTACGCGACCGTGGGAGGTTTTGTGCTTGCGCGCCTGGGTTTTATTCCGCGCGGCGGCGAAAGTTTTGACTTTGACGGCTATCGCTTCACCGTGGTGGAAATGGACCGCCGGAGGATCGCGCGCGTCAAGATTCAGCGCCTGAAGGCGCCATCCCAGCCGTCCGGTTCGGCTCCCGTGGCGGAAGCGAAGCCCTCCTCGGAGAAGGTGCTGAAACCCAAATGATCCGTCACTTTCTGCAGCGCCTTTTGTATACCCTGCCCGCCCTCTGGCTGATCCTCACGATGGTTTTTCTCATGATCCACATTGTGCCGGGCGATCCTGTGCTTCAGATGCTGGGTCAGGATGCGCGCGTCGAGGATCTCGCGCAGCTTCGCCACGCGCTGGGGCTCGATCAGCCGCTCGGTGTGCAGTACGTCCGATATCTGGAAGGCCTCGCGCGCGGCGATTGGGGCCGCTCTCTGCGCTATGCGGCGCCCGTGCGCCCGATTGTTCTGCAGCGCTTTCCCGCGACACTCGAATTGTCCCTCGCTTCTCTGGCCGTGTGCGTCGCCATCGCCATTCCCGCGGGAGTATTTTCCGCGCGCCGCCGCGGAAGCCAGGCGGACCGCGCGACTTCGTTCTTCACTTTGCTGGGTCTTTCGGTTCCGAACTTTGCGCTCGGTCCGATTTTGATCTTGGTTTTCTCGATTGAGATCGGGTGGCTGCCCGTCTCGGGACGCGGCGGAATCGGCCATTTGATTCTGCCCGCCGCGACGCTTGGCGCTGCGCTCGCGGCCATCCTCACGCGAATGGTCCGCGGATCGATGATCGAGGAGCTTTCCAGCGACTATGTGCGTACGGCGCGCGCCAAGGGAATCACGGAAACGGCGGTGCTGTTCCGCCACGCATTTCCGAACGCGCTGATTCCGGTCATCACCATTGTGGGATTGCAATTCGGCTCGCTGCTCGCGGGTACCATTGTCACGGAAACGATTTTTTCCTGGCCCGGAATCGGCCGGCTCGCGGTGCAGGCGATCGCGGCGCGCGATTATCCGCTCCTGCAGGGCTGCATCCTGATCATCGCGGTATCGTACGTCGCTGTGAATCTGCTCACGGATTTGATCTACGCCGTGGTCGATCCGAGGGTGCGCCTGCAATGACGCGCGGGAATTTGCTGCGATTGTGTGACGGGGAGATCGAGAACCGCTGAGACCATGAAAGACCTCTCTCCACTTCGACAGTTCCTCCGAACCAGCGGACTCGGCCGCTGGGGCCTTGCCGTCACGGTCCTGCTGGTCCTCCTCGCGCTCTTCGCGCCGTGGATCGCTCCGGCAAATCCCGCCGCCCAGAGCCTGCCGGAACGGCTGCTCTCGCCCAGTGCGCATCACTGGATGGGCACCGACGAACTGGGCCGGGATGTATTGTCGCGCACGCTCTATGGCGCGCGAGTTTCGCTGCTCGTCGGCGTGTCGGTCGTGCTCGGCGCGGGAATCGTGGGTCTCGCGCTCGGCTCGCTCTCGGGATATTTCGGCGGCGCGTTCGATCGCTTTATCAACATCGTCCTGATCAATTCGTTTCTGTCTTTTCCGGGAATTCTTCTGGCCATCGCGTTCGCGGCGTTTCTCGGACCGGGATTGGATAAAGTCATCCTCGCTCTGGTGATCACCGGTTGGGCTGGCTACGCTCGCCTGGCGCGCGCGCAGGTATTGAAGGTGCGGGAAATGGAATTCATCCTCGCCGCGCGTTCGCTCGGCGCGTCGCACGCGCGCATCCTGCTGCGGCATCTGTTGCCGAACACTCTACAGCCCGTCTTGATCCAGGCGACCATCGGAATGGCCGGAGCGATTCTGGCGGAGTCCACGCTGAGTTTTCTCGGCCTGGGCGTCGTTGCGCCAACGCCCAGTTGGGGCGCGATGCTCAACGACGCGCGCAATCACCTGTTCGATGCGCCGCATCTGGTGGTCTTTCCCGCGCTGGGAATCATGGCCGCGGTCCTGGCGTTCAATTTGCTGGGAGATGCGTTGCGCGATTGGCTCGACCCGCGCACGCGCGCGTTCCTGACGACCATGGATTTGCAGCGTTGATACGGTTTGCTGCCGCCCGCGCAGGATACGGCTGGAACGAATTCAGGCAGAGAGTTACGAGATGTCGAGGATGACTTCCGCGCCGCGATTCGCGCCGAGCGTGCGCGCAGCGCTGCCCCGATTCACCGCGATCTCCAGGTACCCGGCCGAGCCGAGCAGCGCGATCGGCTCTCCCGGCGTCCCCGAAGCGAAAGTCGGCGCAAACTTGACGACCGGCTTGCCATTTACGGAGAGCTTGATGACTCCGCCGTCGATCGCGTCGATCGGAAGATCTTCTACCGTCAAGTTCGTCATCAAGTTCCCAAATGCGTCCACGCGCAGGACGACGCCTTTGACGGTCTGTCCGTTGGCCTTCGATTTGGGCATGGTGAAGCGCACAAAATCCGTGACGACTTCTCCGAAGGCTTCCGTCTGGAACGCTTTCGAGAGCCACCCGGCGGTCGGCGCGAAAACATCCCGCCCGTGAAACGTCGGGCTGACCGGATTCAGGAAATAATGCTCCGCGGTGATGTGCCGGACGGTGCAGGATTCACGCTCGTAAATCATCGACAGGATGCCGTTGTCGGGCGCGACGAAAAATTGCTTCTCTCCGCTCACCAGAATGGGGCGCCGATCGGTCCCTACTCCGGGATCCACGACGATGACGTGAATCGTCCGCGGAGGAAAAAAGCGGTACGCATTCGCGAGGGAAAGCGCTCCATCGAGAATATCGAAGGGAGCCACGCCGTGGTTGATGTCCACGATACGCGCCGCGGGGTTGATATTCAGGATGACGCCCTTCATGGCGCCGACGAGGTGATCGCTGGAGCCAAAATCCGTGGTGAGCGTGATGATCGGGTCGGCCAAAGAATATCTCCGTTATGGACGCCGCTCGCAAAACACGCAGCGAGCGCCGCTTTCTACTCCTTCTGGAACCTATCGGAGGCACTGACGTGTGTCAAGGCAACGTGCCCGACTGGCTACGGCATGGCCACGGTCTCTGCATTCGAGATTGGCCCATTTCCATGTGCCTTCGCGCCTTGACCGCTCCAGATTCGAACGATATTCTCCATCGAGGGCCCAGGAGCCGCTGTTCCTGACTCGAAGGCATGCCATGAATCGGATTTACCTCGACCACAACGCGACGACTCCGATTCGGCCCGAAGTGCTGGCGGCCATGATGCCGTACCTCACCGCGGAATTCGGCAATGCCAGCTCGATTCACGCCTACGGCCAGAACGTCCGCGAAGCAGTCGAGCACGCGCGCGCCCAGGTGGCCGCGCTCGTGGGCGCGCGCCCCGCGGACATCATGTTCACGAGCGGGGGCACCGAGTCTAATAATCACGCAATTCTCGGCGCCGTGGCCGCGGCTCCCGGCAATGCGAAGCACGTGATTACGTCGGCGATCGAACACGTTGCGGCCCTCGATCCGTGCAAGGCCCTGGCCAAGAGCGGCATCGACCTCACGGTTCTGCCGGTGGACCGCGACGGCGTTGTGAATCCGGAAGATGTCCGCCGCGCGATTCGTCCTGAGACGGTGCTGATCTCGCTCATGCTCGCGAACAACGAGACGGGAGCGATCGAGCCCATTGAAGAAATAGGAAAGATTGCGGATGAGAAGGGAATCGTGTTTCATACCGATGCCGTGCAGGCTGCCGGAAAGATTCCCATCGATGTAGAAACGCTGGGCGTGGACCTGCTCTCGATTTCCGCGCACAAATTTTGCGGCCCTAAGGGAGTCGGCGCTCTTTACGTCCGCAAAGGAACGCAGCTTGCCCCGCTGATGCACGGCGGGCATTCGGAACGCGATCGCCGTCCGGGAACCGAGGATGTTGCCGCAATCGCGGGAATGGGAAAAGCCGCGGAGCTTGCGCTTGCGGGCATGCCGAAAGAAACCGAACGCCTGTGCGCCCTGCGCGACCGCCTGGAGCGGGGGCTCCTCGATCGCGTGCCGCACGCATGGGTGAACAGCGTGCGTGCTCCGCGAGTGCCCAACACGTCCAATCTGACATTCCCGGGTATCGAAGGCGAGGCCATGGTGATTGCCCTGGACCTGAAGGGAATCGCGTGTTCCACCGGAGCGGCCTGCTCTTCGGGCGCGGTTGAGCCCTCGCATGTGCTGCTGGCGCTCGGTCTTGCTCCGGAGGACGCTCGCGCCACGTTACGCCTCAGCCTGGGCCACCAGACGACTGAAGCGGAAATCGACTTCGCCCTCGAAACGATTCCCCCGGTCATCGAGCGTCTCCGCCAGCTTTCCCCCACGTACAAGAAACCTGCAATCGCCTGATTTAACGCTATACTATTCAGATGGACTCGATCTCAAATCAGAGCCCGATGACCGCGGTTGCCATGAGCGGCGGTGTGGACAGCTCCGCCGTTGCGGCGATCCTGAAAGAGCGCGGTCATCCCATCGTCGGCCTGACGATGCAGCTGTGGAACCAGCGGCGCCTGCCGGAACTGGACCACGATGGCGCGCGCGGCCAGCGTTGCTGCTCGCTCGATGACGTCTATGACGCCAAGCGTGTGGCGCAGCACCTGGGCATGCCTCACTACGTCGTGAATTACGAGCAGCGGTTCGAGGAAACCGTCGTGCAGCCGTTCGTCGAAGACTATCTTGCGGGCCGCACGCCGATTCCGTGCACGATGTGCAACAACCACGTGAAATTCGATCCGCTGCTGGTGACTTCGCGCCAGATCGGCGCCGAGCGTCTCGCGACCGGCCACTATGCCCGGATCCGCCACAACGAAGCCACGGGGCGCTACGAATTGCTGCGTGCGCTGGACAGCTCCAAAGACCAGACCTATTTTCTCTTCGGCCTCAAGCAGGAGCAAATGTCGCGCACCGATTTTCCGCTCGGCGAACTCGATAAGGCCGCCGTGCGCGAAATCGCGCGCCGCGCCGCACTTCCCGTGGCGGAAAAGCCCGAAAGCCAGGAAATTTGCTTCGTGCCTTCCGGCAGCTACGTCAAGTTCATCGGCGCCTATCTCGGCGAACGCGGCGAATCGCTGCCGGAGGAAGAGGGGGACCTCGTCACCACGACCGGCGAAGTCATCGGCCGCCACCGCGGCGTTCACAATTACACGGTCGGGCAGCGCAAGGGACTCGGCGTGGCTGCGGGGAAGCCGCTCTACGTTGTCGAGTTGGACCGCGCCGCCAACCGCGTCGTGGTCGGCGACGATTCCGAACTTCGCACCAATGCGTGTGAAATTCGCGACATGAATTGGATTTCATTCGCCGCTTTGGAAGCGCCGGTCCGCGCCGAGGTAAAAATTCGCCATCGCCACGACCCGGCCGCGGCCACGATCGAGCCGATCGACGCGACCTCCGCGCGCGTCCTATTCGACGAGCCGCAGCGCGCGATCACGCCGGGACAAGCCGCAGTTTGCTACTCAGGAGATGTGGTTTTGGGTGGAGGCTGGATTTTGTAGCGCCGGCGTCCCGCCGGCGGTTTTACGGCGCGCTGCGAAAACAAAAACCGCCGGCGGGACGCCGGCGCCACGATGCGCTTCATTGTCAAACGGATTTGCCAGAACGGGAGTCCTGACCCACAACGAATTACTCAAAGAACCTAAATAAACATTCCTTCGTCTTGTTGCTCGGCAGGCGATTCCACGGGATCGCGCCGTTGCCGGACGGTCCTGAAGAAATCGATTCCCGCCTGAACGCCCCGGATCAACGCCGTGGCTTTGACCACGGGCGACCAGACCGTCTGCCGCAGGTGCGATCCGGCTTCTTCCACCGCTTCCATCGCGCCGGTCAAAATGTGATCGACGTGGATCAACTGCATGCGCAGCCGCTCCAGCGCTTCGCTCAGGATTCGATCGACCTTCTGCGCCTCGCTGCGCGCCAGGCGCGTGATTTCGGACGCGTCCGCGACGATTCCGGTGATGCGCGGCGCAACTTCATCGACCAGAACCTGCACTCGCGCAATGAGCGGGCCCACCTTGGTGTTGAGGTCCGCCACGATAGTTTCGACCCGCGCGGCCGTGCGGCGAAGCTGAATGAATAGCGCGATGAGAACGATCGCCTGCACGACAATCGCAAGCGCCGTCACCACCACGAAGAATGGCATCCAGCTTTCCATACGTTTTCCTCGCCTTACTTACTGAGCTTTGGACTTTTCGCGCTGATAGGCGTCACGGCCGGCGTCGACGGCGGCTGCAATCGTTTCCTTCTGTCGCGCGGCCGCGCTCTTGCTCCGCTCGACCAGGTCGTCGGCTCGCTCGCGCAATTCCCGCGCCTTGCGCTGGGCGTACTCGCGGCCTTCGTCGGCCTTTTGCGCCAGGTATTCGCGCGTCTCCTCACCCGACTTGGGCGCGAACAATATTCCCACCAGCGCGCCGATTCCGAGGCCCACCAGGAAGAAGCTTACTTTGGATCCGGTATTTTCCGACATGGTGTACTCCTTTCCCGCCTCGAAAGTAGCACAGGCACCTTGCAGAAGCAATCAGCGGAGCCGCGCGCTGTGCTATGCCGACCGGCTTGTCCCGGCGAGATGCGCCGAAACCCGCTCCGCCAGCCCCCTCGGCACCACTTTGGCGATTTGTTCGATGCTGGCCGAGCGCAGTTGTGCGACGCTTCCGAAATTCCGAAGCAATTTTTGCGCCGTGCGCGGGCCCACTCCGGGGATCTTCTCTAAACCGGTCTGGATGGTGCGTTTCGCGCGGCGCTGCCGGTGAAAACCGACGGCGAAGCGGTGCGTTTCATCGCGGATTTGCTGGATCAGGTGAAGGATCGGGGAATGATGTTCCAGCCGGATGGGCTGATCCTCCTGGCCGAGAACGTAGATAATTTCTTCCTGCTTCGCGATGCTCGCGACGGGCTGGTTGATGATCTCGAGTTTCTCCAGCGCCGCAGCAGCAGCATGCAATTGGCCGATTCCGCCGTCGATCAGGATCAGGCCCGGGAACGGCTTCTTTTCCAGCTGCAAGCGGTGATACCGCCGCTCGACTGTTTCCTTCATGCTCGCGAAATCGTCGTTGCCCCATTCGCCGCGAATGATGAATTTCCGGTAATCCGATTTTTTCATCCGGCCGTCTTCCCACACGACCATCGAGGCCACCGTGTCCGACCCCTGCAAGTGCGAAATGTCGAAGCTCTCGATTCGCCTCGGCGGTTCCGGCAGGCTCAGCGCCTGTTCGAGCGCTTCGACGATGGCCTTGGAGCTGGGCTTCATCACGCGGAAGCGCTGCTCGAAGGAGTGTCGCGCGTTTTTCTCGACGAGTTCGAGAAACGCGTGTTTCGCGCCGCGCTGCGGATTCAGGATTTCCACGCGGCTCCGCGGCGGCTCGAGGTGGGATCCGCGTTCGGTGAGCATGTCCTCCAGAAGTTTGCGGTCTTCAAAGTCCATCGGGACGTGGATGGCGCGCGGCAGATACGCGGCGTCCAGGTACAGCTGCTTCAAGAGCGAAGACAGAAATTCCGCGGGCTCGAATTCCGCCAGGTCTTCCCAGTAAAAATCGCGCCGGTCGACGACGCGTCCTCCGCGAAGATGGAAGAGATTCACGGCAACGAGCGGAGGCTCCGCGTGCCAGGCAAGCACGTCGATGTCGTCGCCCTGCGCGGCGGCGATTTTTTGGCGCTCCTCGATCTCCGACAGCGTGCGCAGTAGGTCGCGATACGCCGCGGCCTGCTCGAAGCGTTCGGCGTCGGATGCCTCCTGCATGCGGGATTCGAGGCTCTTCATCAGGTCGTGGCGGCGGCCCTCGAGGAACAATTTTGTGTCCAGCGCCGCCTCCGAATATTTCTCGTCCGCGGCAAGGCCGGGCACGCACGGTCCGTGACACCGGCGAATGTAATATTGCAGGCAAGGCCGGGGGTGCGCGCGCGTCAAGTCTACCGTGCAGGAAGGAATGCGGAACGTCTTATGGATGAAGTGGACGATCCGGTAGGCCAGGCTGTGCGGGAAGTACGGGCCAAAATAGATCGAGCCGTCCTTCACCAGGCGCCTGGTCACGTAGACGCGCGGATATTTCTCGAACGCGGTGTAGCGGATGTACGGATACGTCTTGTCGTCGCGCAGCAGGACGTTGAATTTCGGCTTGTACTGTTTGATCAGGCTGTTTTCGAGCGCCAGGGCTTCGCGTTCGTTGTCGACGACGATGTAGTCGAGGTCCGCAATTTCCCGCACCAGCGAGCCGGTTTTCGCGTCCAGCCAGCGCGATTCGAGAAAATACGATTTCACCCGGTTCCGCAGCGAACTCGATTTTCCCACGTACAGGATATTTCCCAGCGCGCCCTTGAACAGATACACGCCCGGCTCGGCGGGCAGGCTGGCGGCTTTTTGATCGAGGTCCATCGCGGGAGTAGAATGAGAGCAGCGGCAAACCGCTCCTGGGCAACACCCATGATAGCAAAGTGAATCTCAATCTGCGCGCGACATGAACCGGCCGGCACACCTCATTTTTGGAATATTTTTGATCGCAGGGGCTCGACCCCTGCATGCGCAGCAAATAAATCCGCGTATTCCGCCGCCGCCTCCGCCCGCGGATACGTCCGCTGCGCCTCCCTCCGCTCCCGCGCAGCCACCGGCCGCGCAGCCGGCTGACGCAACGCCGCCCGCGACTAAGCCGCCCGATACAAAGCCAATCGATCCGTCGATTCCTCCACCGCCCCCGGAGGAGACCGATGAGGACGCTCCCGCCGCGCCTTCCGGCCCGGTCTTCGATCCTTTGCACGCGCAACGGAGCTTGGACGTCGGCACGTTCTACTACAAAAAAGGCGCCTACGATGCGGCCATCGACCGGTTCGTGGAGGCTTCCAATTATCAGCCCGGTTTGGCGACGCCGTGGAGGCTTCTAGGCGAGGCCTACGAAAAGAAGCACGAGTACGCCAAGGCCGTGGAAGCCTACAACAAATACCTCGACAAATCGCCGCGCGCGGCGGACTTCGCAAAAATTAAGAAGATCGTATCGGAGCTGGAAGACAAGATCGCGCAGGATTCTCCTAAAAGCGCGGAACACTGAAGGCCAGCCGTAAAAAGCGAACCGGGACTGCAACGCTGCAAGTCTGGATGCCGCCCTACCGCACGTGTTCCAGAAATTTGCGGGCTCGGGCGTAGTGCGCGAACCGCTTCTCCTCCGCGCGAAATTCCGGCGAATGCGACTGCAATCCGCACGCTGCGGCGCGCAGCGGATGCTTCACGTGCAGCATCTCGTGATACAGGATAAATTCCACCGCGTACGGCGGCACTTCCGGATGGTCCAGCCGCTTGTTCATCACAATCTGGTCGAGCGAGGGATCGTAGCATCCGAATTGCGAGCGCCAGGGCCTCGCGCTCCATCCCAGGCGGGGGCGGCGGAGCCGCCCCTCAAAATATTCGGCGTTGAGCGCGACGAACATGGGATCGAGATCGTGCGCGGAGCCGCGCGGCTTGTCCTCGATCCGCCGCGCGCGTTTTCGGCGGACGCGCGCGATGTGCCGCCGCGTCGTGTGCGCCAGCGCGAATTGGCGGTAGACGTCGCGCAACTCGCGAGGCACCCGCCGCCGATACATTTGCCCGAGCAAAATCGCGGCCGCGGCTTCCACGACCGTGACGGGCGCCTCATGCAAAATATCCGAAAGCCGCACGTGCGCGACGTCCTGCCGCAAACGCAGCGTGTGCGAAAGATTGGCGTACGGGTATAGCTCCACGTGAAATTGCGGCGGCCGGCCCTGGCAACCCAGGCGAGTGAAGATGCGCTGAAAAATGCGGTCGCCGCCGGGCAGAGCGATGGAAACGCGGGCGTCTTTCTTCAAACCGGAAGATCCTCTCACGATGGTTTGCGGCGCACCGGCGGCGCTGCCATATCCTTTGCGGCGCCTTCCAGGGCTTTCATCGAATCCTGCGTGGCCTCGATCGCGTCGTCGAGGTTCTCCTTGTAGGTTTCCCGTTCCACGCCGTTCGCGGCAAGATTCTGCAGGTACGGCAGAAATTCTTTCAGGCCGGCCTGCAACGCCTTCACGCCGTCGCGAATGTCCTGTTGCTTTTCCACGCCGATGCCCACCAAATCGGTGGCGTCGTCGATGCAGCCCGAATAACTGTTGATCAGATCGTTCAAGCGCTCGGCCCGCTTCTGATCCGCCGGATCGAGATGCGCGAATTCATACTGGATCTTCTTGATGCGGTCCGAAGCGAACTTCGCGAACAGCGCGATCCGCGGCCCCGTCGTGCCGGCTTCCCGAATCTTGTCGGCCTCCGCTTCGGACAAATACTCCTTCTTCTGCGGCGCGGCAGCGCCGGCGCCGGCGGGAACCGCGTGCAAGAGGGAGGCGAGGACGAACAGGGAGGCCGCTCGAGTCATGGATCGCATGAGGCACCTCACGGATTTGATTTCGGCGCATTGTGATCCGGACGGCGCGGAAAAAGTTTGTCGATGAGCTCGTTCTGAGCGTTGAACAAATCGTTCCGCACCTCCCGGAAAAATGGACGCTTGTCCGCTTCCAGCGTAAAGATCAGATCGTCAACGTGCCGGATGGTTTGCCGCAAACTGATTTGCAGCTCCTTGAATCCCGCGGGCTTCTTTTCCGCGTCGACGCCCATGCCGTTCAGCGCCGTGATCGTTTCCCGCACCTCGTCGCGGTATTGTTCGAGGGTTTGCAGGGAAGCGACGTCATTTCCATCCTTTAATTGCTTCTTCGCCAGCTCAATCTGCTCGTCTCCCAATTTTACCAGCGCGCGCGCCTTGCGGGGCGGGTCCGGCTCGTGCTGGTATTTGGCAAGATCGTCGGCCAGGCGATTCTGCGCGCACAGCGGCGCGCACAGCGCCAGCGCCGCAAGCACCGCGATCCGAGTTTTGCCGGGTGGCCTCATCTTCGAAGGAAGGACTCGTCGCTCCTGCGGCTATTTCTTTTTCGACTCGCCGAGTTCGCGCTGCAAGACCGGGATGCGATGCCGCGCCTGAAAATCCTGAGTGTCATGTTGCCCGTTGTCGAGATCCAGAAATTTCTGATACGCCTCGATGGCCTCCGGCTTGCGCAAAAGCTTATCGTAGCAGATCGCGCGGACGAACCACGATCCGGGCTTCGGGGCTTCCAGTTTGGCGAGGCGGTCCATCGCGTCGAGAGCCGCGGAGTAATTCTCGTTCAAAAAGAGTGAGTCGGTCAGATCGCGAAGCGCGTCCGCGTTTTGCGGTTCGTGCGCGTACACCTGCTGGAGAATCGCGACCGCCGAGGGATAGTCGTGCAGTTCGATGTCCACGCGGCCCATCCACTCGGCCGTTTCCGAATCTTTCGGCCCGAGCGCAATCGACTGCTTCAGCGCCTCTCCCGCTTCTTTCCACTTTTTCTGCTGCAGAAAGATTTCCCCGCGCATTTTCAGCGACTCGGCGGACGCCGCCCCGCCCCCGTCCACGCGGTCCAGTTCGGCGAGCGCGTCGTCATAGCGATTGAGATTCAGCAGCGCGGAAGCACGGTCAAAATGCGCGGACCGGTCGTCCGGCTTCAACTTTAAGTACTCGGCAAGAGCATCGCTCGCTCCCTCGTATTTCTTTTCCGCGAGCAGGGCGTTGGCTAGGCCGAGGTGCGCGGGAATCGAGTCGCCGCGCGCCGCGATGGCAGCGCGGAATTCCTTCTCCGCGCCGGCCGCGTCATTCGAGCGAAGCAGCGCGCGGCCCAGCGCGAAGCGCGCTTCGTAGTCGTTCGGAGTCAGAGCGAGCGCGGCGCGGTATTGCTCGATCGCCTCCGGAAACTTGCCCGCACGCTCCAGGGCAAAGCCGGCGAGGAACCGGGGGCGGCTTTCAGAGGGCTGCAATTCGGCCGCGCGAATAAACGAGCTGGCCGCGGCGGCGGGATCGCTGTCCATGAGCACCAGGCCGAGATTCAAGTGCGCGGCGGCCATTTTCGGGTCGAGCGCAATGGCGCGCGAGAATTCCGCCTTGGCGTCCTGCTCGCGTTTCAGCCCCGCGAAGGCATATCCCAGTTGAAAGTGCGGGTAGGGCTCATCCGGACGCTGGGCAATGTATTTCTGGAGGGGATCGAGCGCCGCGGCGAATTCCATTTTGTCGATCGCTTCATTCGCCTGCTGCAGGAGCGGCGCCAGCGGATCGGTCTTTTCTTGAGTCGCAGACGAGGAGGGAGGTTTCCGCTGGGAAAGCGACTGCGCGCCAGCCGAAATGCCCGCTGCGGCGATCCATGCGCAGGCCAAGCCCACGCAAACCCGGCGCGCCGCGAACTTGCACCCGGCAGCCATGCGCTTCATTTGCTCCGCACAACCGTGGGCTGCGCGCCGAGATTCGGCGCCGCCTGCGAATTTGCCAGGACGCGCGAAAGAAATTTGCCGGTGAAGGAACGCGAATTCCGCGCGACCTGCTCCGGCGTTCCCGTCGCGACAATATGCCCGCCCGCCGCGCCCCCTTCCGGCCCGAGGTCGATGATCCAGTCCGACGACTTGATGATGTCGAGATTGTGTTCGATGACCAGAATCGACGCGCCTCCGTCGATCAGTTTGCGAAACGCCGTCAGCAGCTTCTGGATGTCGTCGAAGTGCAGGCCGGTCGTGGGCTCGTCGAAAATGTACAAGACGCCCTCATTCGCTTGCGTGGTGAGATGCGCGGCGAGCTTCAGGCGTTGCGCCTCGCCGCCCGATAGCGTCGTGGCGGACTGTCCGAGCCGCAAATAGCCGAGCCCCACTTCGTCGAGGATTCTCAGCTTGGATGTGATCTTCGGGACGCCCGCAAAGAATACGAGCGCCTCGCGCACCGTCAGTTGCAGCACTTCGTGCACGTTCTTTTCGCGATAACGGACTTCGAGGACTCCGCTCTTGAAGCGCGTGCCCCGGCATTCCTCGCAGATCAGCTCGACGTCCGCAAGAAACTGCATTTCCACCGTGACGATGCCTTCGCCCTGGCACGCTTCGCAGCGCCCCCCGGGAATGTTGAACGAAAAATGTCCCGGCGTGTAGCCGCGCTTTCTTGCTTCCGGCGTCGCGGCGAATACTTCGCGGATCGCGTCAAACGCCTTCAGATACGTCGAGGGGTTCGACCGTGGCGTCCGCCCGATTGGCGACTGGTCCACGAGTACCACGCTTTGCAATTGCTGCTCTCCCTCGATCCGATCGCACAGTTCCTGATACTTGCCGCCGGTGCGCTTCAGTTCCAGGGCTTTGAAGATCACATCGTGCACCAGCGTGGATTTTCCCGAGCCCGACACGCCGGTGATCGCGACCAGCATGTGCAGGGGAATCATCAAGTCGATGTTCTGCAGATTGTGCGCCCGCGCCCCGAAAATTCTCAGAAAGCGGCCGCTCGGTTTGTGGCGCAGCGTCGGAATCGGAATCCGCAGTTCGCCGGTCAGGTAGCGCGCCGTCAAAGATTCGCGGCTGTCCAATAGTTCGCTGCGCGGCCCCGCGAAGAGCAGTCTTCCGCCGTGTTCCCCCGCGCCCGGCCCCAAATCGATCACGTAATCGGCGGCCGCCATCACGTCTGGATCGTGCTCGACCACGAGAATCGTGTTGCCCAGGTCGCGCAGGTGCTTGAGGATTTCGATCAGGCGGTGCGTGTCGCGCGGGTGCAGGCCGATGGAAGGTTCGTCCAGAACATACAGCGCGCCGACCAGGTGCGAGCCGAGCGAAGTCGCCAGTTGGATCCGCTGCGCCTCGCCGCCGGAAAGCGTGGAGGACAGCCGGTCGAGCGACAAATAATCCAGTCCCACTTCGTCGAGGAAGAGAAGGCGCTGGCGAATTTCCTCGAGGATTTTTTCGGCGATGGCCGCCTGTTCCGCGCTCAGTTCCAGGCTCTCCATGAATTGCCGCGCTTGCGCGCACGGTCATCGCGCAAACTTCCGTGATCGATTTTCCGGACAGGCGCACCGCGCGCGCCTCGGCCCGCAGGCGGGATCCGCCGCAGTCCGGGCACAGCGCATAGCCGCGGTACCGGCTGAGAAACACGCGGACGTGCAGCTTGTACTTCTTGCGCTCGAGCCACTGGAAGAATCCGTTGACTCCGAAGTAGTCCGTCTTCGGGTCGCCTTCAATCACCTGATTTTGTTGCGCGACGGTCAGATTCCGGAACGGCACATCCATGGGAATGCGATTGGCCCGCGCGAATTTTCTCAGTTCCATGCACCACAGCGCGGAACCGCGGCTTGGTCCACGGCTGGATCGCGCCTTCGTTGAGAGATTTCCCGCGATCCGGAATCACCAGATTGATGTCGAAGTCCACGGTGTTGCCAAATCCCTGGCAGCGCGGGCACGCGCCGTAAGGGTTGTTGAACGAAAACAGGCGCGGCTCCGGCTCCTGATAGACCGCGCCGCAGGTTTTGCACTCGAAGCGCTCGCTGAACACCATGCGTTCCGCGGGTTCGCCCTCGCGCCTGACCGGCACAAATGCCAGGATGGCTTCGCCGCGCCCTTCGCGGTAGCAGATTTCCACCGAGTCCACGAGCCGCGAGCGAATCTCGGGATCGATGGCCAGCCGGTCGACCACGACGAATACCGGGAGCGTGAAATCGATGTCGAGCAGCGTCTCGGGAGAGGAGAATTCGTGCACGCGGCCGTCCTGGTAGAGCCGCTGGAATCCCCGGCGCTGCAAACTGGCCAGCGCGAGGCGAATCGTTTCGGATGAAGGCTTCGCCGTTTTTTTCGCGGCGCTTCGGCGCGCGGGCGCGGCCGGAGCGGGCGTTGCCGCCGCGAGGTCCAGCTTGTACAGAACGTAGAACCGCCGCCCCTGCGGCAACGCCAGCACCCGCTCGGCGATTTCGTCCATCGTGTCCTTGCGGACTTCGCTACCGCACTTGGTGCAAAACGTGCGTCCCGCGCGCGCATACAGCAGCCGGAGATAATCGTAAATTTCGGTGGCGGTTGCCACGGTCGAGCGCGGATTGCGCGTGGAGTTTTTCTGCTTGATGGCGATGGCCGGCGCGATCCCGGTAATCTCATCCACGTCGGGCTTCTCGATGCGCTCGAGGAATTGCCGCGCATACGCCGAGAGCGATTCGATGTATCGCCGCTGGCCCTCGGCGTAAATCGTGTCGAACGCAAGACTCGATTTGCCCGATCCCGAAACTCCGGTGACGACCGTGATGGCGTTGTGCGGAATGTCGAAGCTGATGTTCTTGAGGTTGTGCACGCGCGCCCCGTGCACATGGATCGCCTCCTGCTCGGCCGCTTCCGCGGCGGCGCTGGAAGGCAAAGGCTCAGTAGCGGTGTTTTCTTTGGCAGCCACGCGGCCTCCTCCTCAGCGCCTTCGGCGACGCGAATCTAAACCAACAATTATACGTTGCCGCAAGGCGCGGAGCAATTTGTTGAGAACGCCGCGCTCTGCTGTTCCTGCCTTGCTGAGTCGAGCACGGGCGGGCGGATGCGAGTAGCCATCCTACAAAAACTGCGTGAATCTGCGTTACTCTTACAAGCGCGAGGATCTCTTCCATTGGCGTCCCCTTCCAAAACAGCTCCCAATCGCGGAATCATCCACCCATTCGACCGAAAATACGGCACGGACACGAGCGGCTATCTTAGCCCGGAAGAGTTGGTGACCGGCCAGGCGCATGACTCTCTCAACTATGGATATTCGGCGATTGCCCCGTCCGTGTTTCATGAGGCGTTCCGGCGCTGGCGGGAAACTTTGCCCGCGGTGGCAGGCAGGATCGAAGCTTACACTTTCGTCGATGTGGGCTGCGGCAAAGGGCGCGTGCTTCTGCTGGCGGCGGAGCAGCCGTTTCGGAAGGTGATCGGCGTCGAGCTGAACCCGGAGCTGGCGCGCATTGCCCGTCGCAACGTCGCGCTTCGCTTCGAGCGATCCAAAGCGAAGATACGCGTGGTTCAGGAGGACGCGGCAAATTTTGACTGGCCGCAGACTCCGCTGCTCGTCTACCTGTACAATCCGTTCGACTGTTCGCTGATCGAGCAGCTGGCGGATCATCTGGCGGCCGCGGCCAAATACGGCGGGGGACTCCTCGACCTGCTCTATGTAAATCCCACTTGCGCTCACGTGCTCACAAGCAAGGGCTACTTCAGCCACCTCTGGACAACAAAAATTCAGATGGACGCGGCCGATCAAAAAGCAGATCCCTACGGCACCGACTCCGACGTGGTTTCGGCCTTT
Source organism: uncultured Acidobacteriota bacterium (assembly GCA_963800455.1). Lineage (GTDB taxonomy): Bacteria > Acidobacteriota > Terriglobia > Acidiferrales > UBA7541 > Palsa-360. The sequence continues at coordinate 235,109 of CAWDAY010000002.1, forward strand.
CGGCTTCGGTAGCACAGCCACTCTTGGCTGTGCGGTTTTCGCCAATTTCATCGACCGCTGGCCAGTCACTCGCACGGGCTCGAGGTGAGGAGCGGTCGTGCACCGTGTGACCTCCGTCACGCGATAGCGTGACCGCCCTCACTGTTCCAATTCAATCGGTCTGTCTAAATTGACTTTTGCTGAGCCGTTCATTCGTTTCGGCTCCAGGAGCTGCGGCATGACACACGCAACGCACCCCGACGTGCACATCCCGGGCACATACATTTTTGACGGCAAAGCGGCCATGAAGGGCTACGCGCTGAACAAGATGTGCTTCTCGTTTAACGAGAAAGCAAATCGCGAGGCGTTCCTGAAGGACGAAGACGCTTATTGCACGAAGTACGGCCTCAACGACGAGCAGCGCGCGGCCATCAAGGCCCGGAACGTACTGGCCATGATTCATGCCGGCGGTTGCATCTATTATCTCGCGAAATTCGCGGGAATTTTCGGCCTGGGCGTCCAGGATGTGGGCGCGCAACAGACCGGCATGACCGTCGAAGAATTCAGAAAGAAAATCAGATCGCAGGGGGAATAGCGCATGGCTCGTATCATTGGCGGACTTACCACGTCTCACATCCCGTCGATCGGGAATGCCATTCCGAGGGAAGCGGAACTGCGCAACGATCCGTACTGGAAGCCTTTCTGGTCGGCCTATCCCCCGGCGCGGGAGTGGCTGCAGAACGCAAAGCCGGACGTGGCCATCGTCATCTACAACGATCACGGCCTGAATTTCTTCCTCGACAAAATGCCCACGTTTGCCATCGGCGCTGCCGCCGAATATCGCAACGCCGACGAGGGCTGGGGCATTCCGACGATCCCGCCGTTCCAGGGCGATCCCGATCTTTCCTGGCACATCATCGAATCCGTCGTCGAGGATGAGTTCGACGTGACTTCTTGTCAGGAGATGCTGGTGGACCACGGCTTCACCGTGCCCATGGCATTGTTCTGGCCCAACAATTCCTACGGCGGCGTGAAGACGATTCCTGTCTGTATCAACACCGTTCAGCATCCGCTTCCGTCTCCGCTGCGTTGCTACAAGTTCGGCCAGGCCATCGGCCGCGCCATCGCATCCTACCCGAAGGACATCAAGGTCCTGGTGATGGGCACGGGAGGATTGTCGCACCAGCTGGACGGAGAGCGCGCGGGCTTCATCAACAAGAAATTCGATCTGCTGTGCATGGACAAGATCGTCGACGATCCGGAAGCGCTCACGCGCTTCTCCATCCCGGAGCTTGTGGAACTCTCAGGCGCGCAGGGAGCGGAATTTATCCTGTGGCTGGCGATGCGCGGCGCGCTCGGGGACAAAGTGAAGAAGGTTCACAGCAACTACTACGTCGCCATTTCCAACACGGCGACGGCCATGATGGTGCTCGAGAAGGCCGCATAGCTTATCGGCGGATCCCTGCCATGTTGAAGGCCTGAGTGACGAGGTCCAGCCCGTCGGTGAGGCTCATTTCAGATACGGCCTGAGCCATTTGCCCTCGCAGGTCATTTTTCATCGTAAAGGCCCTCACCTCAGCATGCGGTTCCATTTTTGCCAATTCGCCGGAATCCCTTAACTGCTTGTACTTAAGGAGCCTGTCCATCGCGGGCTGGTATTGCGTTTTTTCCCACTCCTCGGGAGTGAGCTGGTAGTCGGGATTGGCTAATTTTTGGTCGATCAGGACCAGCAGGATTTGGGTAGCCTGCGCGGGCGAGAGTTCGGAGGGTTTGGCTTGCGCTCCCGCCACATCGCCTTGGACCGAAGTCTCGCCCATGAAGGAAGGCATCGATACTTCCATGCCCAAGCGGAGAACTTCCACCTGGTGCACCGTCACGTGTGCGTAGTCCGGGAGCTTCAACCTGTCTGCGAGTGTGTTCCCAATCTGGACGACGGTTTTCTCTTCGATCCCTGGATTCCGGCCTAGCCGGTAATCGATTTCGGCCTGCACGAGGCGATCTTCCACGATTTCATGCATGACGGGAAGTTTCAGGCGATAGGTATGCGGAAAATTGAGGACCTCCTCAATGAGCGCGCGGACAGAGTTGCCGTCGGCCGGATTTTCCAGCTTTGCCACTTCGTCGATCTTTTGCCAGGGCGAATGAAAGGACCGGACCTGATCGGTAGCGATCTGCTGGGCGCCCGCTGTGCGCCAGGAAAGCGTGCCGGTGATTTCCAAGAGCATCAACACCGTTACGCTGAGCAGCCATGAGCGATTCCTCATCTCTGCCTCCCTTCGCCACGAAAGTACCCGCCCGTTAGAATACCAATTATGCCATCTTACACCCGTTCGAAAGGTGGCGAACACCGCGTCGGCGGTTTTGCCCGCCGTGGGGCGCGTCGTATACTCGATCGCCTGAGGGAGCCATGCCATCGTTCGAACGAATCATTTGGATTGTCCTGGATAGCGTGGGGATCGGCGCGCTGCCGGATGCCGCGGATTACGACGACGTGGGCCGCGACACGCTCGGACACATCGCTAAATCGCGTCCGCTGGCGTTGCCGAACCTTGTGAGCCTCGGACTCGCGAATATTGCTCCGCTGGCCCATTTGACGCCTTCGTCGCATCCTGAGGGCTGCTACGGCAAAGGCGCCACCCATTCTCCGGGCAAGGACACGACCACGGGGCACTGGGAGATGGCCGGCATCTGGCTGCCGCAGGCATTTCCTGTTTACAAGCACGGTTTTCCTCCCGAATTGATCGAGGAGTTCGAACGCGCCATTGGCCGCAAGACGATCGGCAACAAGCCCGCCTCCGGAACCGAAATCATCAAGGAACTCGGCGAAGAACACGTTCGAACGGGCTTTCCGATTGTTTACACCTCCGGCGATAGCGTATTTCAAATCGCGGCGCACGAAGACGTGATCCCCATCGCGGAACTGTACCGCATGTGCGAAATCGCCCGGAAAATGCTGGACGGGCCGAACCGGGTGGGCCGCGTCATCGCGAGGCCGTTCACCGGCGCGCCCGGAAATTTCCAGCGCACGGAGCGCCGCCACGACTACGCGGTCGAGCCGCCGCGCCCGATGTTGATGGACGTGCTCGTCGAAAAAAATGTTCCGATTTTCGGCATAGGGAAGATTCACGATATCTACAACGGCCGCGGCGTCGCTCGCTACGCCACGACGAAAAACAACGCGGACGGGATGCAGAAACTCCACGCGACGCTGGCGGAACAGAAGACCGGCCTCATCTTCGCCAATCTCGTGGATTTTGACATGCTCTACGGACACCGCAAGGACGTCGAGGGCTTCGCAAAATCACTCGAGGAATTTGACCTGCTCCTCGCTCCGCTGCTGCAGGCCCTGGCGCCGCGCGATCTTCTGATGATCACCGCCGACCACGGCTGCGATCCCGATCCCGCCTGGCCGACCACCGATCACTCGCGCGAGTACGTTCCGATCCTCACGTATAGCCCGGCAGGGAAGCGCGGCGTCAACCTGGGCATCCGCGATACACTCGCCGACATGGGCCAGACCATCGCCGACAATTTCGGCGGTTCGATACCGCACGGCAAGAGCTTCCTCCCGCAAATCCGGTAGTGAGCCAGTTTCCGAGAAGGCGACTTCTCATCCCATCTGATAAACGGTGCCAGCTCAACCGGTCGATGCAACACCCTAGAACCAGTTGATCTGACAATACTTCCCACTGAGAATCAATCTGTGCGACAAGTAAGCCTCGGACATCAAATTCAGATTGGTTCAACCACACACGCTGAGCATGCAACCGTAACACCCTAAGGGGACCTATGCCACCCGTTGCGCCACTGCATCCTGGCTCTGGACATCTTCTACTTCTACGTCGTCTAATTGCCACCACGCCAAAATGGCGACTGGGTGTACATTGTCGGCTAGCCGGCCCTAGATGGAAACTCGGTTTTTGCGCCAACCCGGGAGCCTGATTGCTCCCGGCCACTTCCAAAAGGAGGACTTCGCCATGGAGCAGATCGTTACAAAGCTGGTAAGCGAGTTCGAACAGGGTAAGCTCAGCCGTCGGCAGCTCATTAAGAACCTGACATTAGCGGTGACAGCAGGCTCTGCACTAGGCGCCGCGCCGGCAGCCGCTGCCGACGGCATGGTGCTCCCGGCCATCTTCATCAACCACGTGTCCTATCAGGTGAAGGATTACGCCAAGACTCGTGACTACTACGCCGGTCTCTTCGGCATGAAAGTCGTCGAAGATGACGGCAAGACGCAGTGCCGCCTTTTGTTTGGCGATAACATCCTTGCGGTTCGCAACGCCTCTACGCGCCCGGGCGGGCAAATTGGGGTCGACCACATCGCTTACACAATCGCCGACTGGGACGCGGAAAAGGAAACCTACTTAGCCGAGATCAAGCGCCGCGATCTGAAGCTCGCCGGGAAGTCCGACCTCCTCGATCCGGACGGATTTAGAGTGCAGTTCGGAGGATACAAACAGTAGCGGTCTGCCAGTTCAATGCGCAAAATGAGATGAGGATGGCACTGTACTTGTAGAGCCATTGCCTGATAAACGGTCATATCGAAATGCGGGATTTGGGCTAATCCGGCTTACGAAGCCGGTTTCCCGTAAGACGCGTGGTCTCAATGGGTCGAGGCAATACTCACCCGAAGTCCTAGCTGCGGATATTCCAATGGCTTCGTTCGTTCGCGAGCGTTGATTCAAAAAAAACAGTGCCCCGTTCAGGTTTTATTGAGTACAGCCCCAAGGATCAGGTCTCCTTGAAGAGCACTGCCGGATCAATAGATTAAAAGGTGTTGCATCGACCCGTTGAGCTTGCGCCGTTTCTCGGGACTTATCCTTGTGGATGTTCACGCGGTGAAGGCGAATACCTCACCCACGCTATTCGCAAAGGGACACTTAAGCCGAATTGTGTAGTCGGTGGTCATATTGTCCAAGGGCAGCTCATTTCAAGACTTCGCGGTTTCAGGTTGGAATCGCCAGTACCAATTGGGGTCCTCCCAGATGGGAGAAACGATCCGACCCATGAGACTAGCCGCAATGGGTCGAGCGAAAGCCCGCTTGGATTACATCAGTATATAATTAATTGTAACGGTACTACTGGACGAAATGCCGAAAAAGCCCACGGCCCTTGATGTCGCGGCTGCGGATAGTTATCGGCGTTGGTAGCCCTTCGCGAGCGACTGGAATCACCTGTCCACATTATGGCCATCTAGACAGGTGACTGGCGCGGTCATCCGGTAGAAGATCTGGTCTACACAAGCATTTCTTCTCGTTGGCCGGGCAGAAACATATCCTGCTGCTTCCATACCGGATCAACATTTAGGGGTCGAATCATGGACATAGCCGCGGAACAAGCAAAGTCATCGACTCCCGAAAAGCAAGATGAAGCTCGGCCTTTCGCCAGCCGGGAGTTGGCGGAAATCCTAGAACAACATGGCGATTGGCTCGACTCGAATGGCGATACTGGCATACAGGCGGATCTTTCACGCGAGAATCTTGAAGATGTCGATCTAATCGATGTCAGGCTCCAAGGCGCGATTTTCAATAAGACGATCCTAAAACGAGCCGACCTGATGCTGGCGGATTTGCGGGGCGCGAGCTTGCTCCAGGCGAATCTAAAGGATGCCAACTTACTCGGTACCGTCTTTTATCAGGCAAATCTTCAAGCTGCTAAGCTGGATGGCGCGACAGGACTCCTCGGCCGCCAACTTGCTGGCGCAAACCTATTTGGTGCCGTCCTTCCTGCGGAAACCTCTCCGCTTGCTGGATTGAAAAATGTTAGGGAAGTGGCTTACAGAGCAAGCTGGTTTCTGGGTTCGATCTTGATGCTCAACGCCCTGGCATGGTTAAGGATTTTCACGACCAGGGATTCCCAAATCTTAAAGAATGCCGCCGCCCTGCCGTTTTTTCCCTCGCAAGCTGGATTGCCGTTTATCCCGTTTTATCTCTTCGGCCCCGTGGTGATTCTCAGCGTGTACATATGTTTCCACCTCTACTTGCAGCACCTGTGGGATGGAGCGGCGCAATTGCCGTCAATCTTCCCGGATGGACAGAATCTGGACGCGTGCCTGCCCTGGTTCGCGAGGTGGTCTGCACGCAGACATTTCAAATGGCTGAATAACACTCGTTCTCCGCTGGCGTTTCTGGAGGCGGGGATTGCAATGCTTCTGCTGTATTGGGTCACGCCTGCAACGATACTTCTTGTCTGGGGCCGATACCTGACGCTCGAAGACTTGCGTGGAACCACGCTGCACATTTCACTGATTGTCGGGGCCGTCAGTGCAGCCATGAATTTTCCCAGGATGGTAGGGAAGGCGTTCGATGCCGATTGGCCGCGCCCCGCGAACTCAAAGAAGCGTTCACGTCAAAGAGCGTCCCTGCTCCGGAATGCCGTACCGCTTGGAATCGGTTTCGTTCTTTTCCTGCTCTCCATAGGGACCATCTTGGGCGCTCCTCACGGCTACGGCCGAAGGGCCGAATCGGGCAATTCCGGGATCGAAACTTGGGCAGCCGATGCTCTTTGGACCATCGGCTACAACCCGTACGCACAGTTGACCGAAACGGACGTTTCGACAAAGCCTTTCACCTGGTCAGGACGAGAAGAAGAAATCAGCGCGGTAAAAGGGGCCAACCTCAACCGGGTCAGACTGCGCTACACCCAAGCATATGACGCCTTCCTCGCCAAAGCCCGTCTCTGGCAGGCTGATCTGCGGAATGCAAATCTATCGGAAGCGGACCTGAGGGAAGCAAATCTACGCCAAGCCGATCTGAGGTTTGCCGTTCTCGACAGCGCAAGGATGACCCGTGCATCACTTCAGGAAGTGGATCTGCGAAACGCGAATTTAAACCGGGCCGATCTGCGGGAAGCAAATCTGTCTTTCGCCGTTCTTTCCGGCGCAACCCTTCTCGACGCCGCGCTCGATGGCGCAAGTCTTTACAAGGTGGACTTTCGCGCTGCGTCCCTGCAAAGGGCAAGTCTAAAACACGCGGATCTCCGCGAGGCGAATTTAGAGAACGCAAATCTAACGATGGCAAATCTTCAGGAAACTTACCTGACCTCCACCAACCTGGGAAATGCTCGACTGAGACAGGCGGACTTGTCCCTGGCTTTTCTCACGGACGCCGATCTGCGGAAATCCGATTTAAGCGGCGGCGATCTTCGGGGAGCCATCCTGCGCGGTGCGGATTTAAGTGGTGCGAACCTGCAAGAAGCCAACCTGCGCGGCGCGGTTGGACTAACGGCCAAACAGATTTGCTCGACTGCCAACCGGGCGGAGGCCCAGTTGGATGAAAATTTGCAGCGTGAAGTCGACAGCCTATGCGGAAACAGCCGCTGACCAGCATCCGCCGCTAACGAGAACACCATGCTCCCGCAGCGTCAGCCTGCGTTCCCAATGCTCAATGAGGAATCGCCTTCCAGCGCCTTTGCTCGCCATTCCTCCAACATAAGCCTCCCGTCGAATTCCCCTGAGAACACCAGCAGCCCAGTCTAAACCAGTTCTCGGCTTCAACATGGATCTTGCGTGCCAACTGATAATCGTTCGTTTGCATGTTGTTTTTTCCATCCGTGCGAATTCCGCCTGGAAAACGGAATTCTCGGTAACTGGAAATCTGGCCGTTCCCACATTCCGAGAAGCCGACTTCACCGGACTCGGCCGCAAACCGATTCTGCCGTGAGATAACGTCACCCAAAATTAGGTTTAGAAAGTGGGCGTGCACGTATTACTCGAAGACCGAAAGTTCTAAAAACGAAATTCCAAACCGATATTCGCTTGCCCCTGCTCGGCATGGTTACTGATGGGCGTCACGAAGCAGCCCAGGAACGGATCGCAGAAAGTTGTTTGTGAGCTCGTCGTCCGCGAAGGCGACCAGCGCAGTTCGGCGCGCAGGGCCAGGTGCGGAGCGAACAGATACTTCACGCCGCCGCCGAGGTTGTAGGAGAAGCGATCGCTGAACGACAAGATTCCATGCGAATCAAAATGCGTGAAGCCGATCCCGCCTACGACATACGGGCGAATCTTCGAGCTCGCCCAGATTTCGTAAAGCAGACTTCCCTGGTACATATCTAGGTGCGCGTTGTCGGTTAGCGGCACGGTTTGATTCGTGGGAATATCGTGGGCGCTCAGCGTGGTGGTTTGCCGGTTCCACATGAATTCGGCAAACAGGTGCGGCACGAGGCGCACACCGGCATTGAATCCCCAATTGAGCGAGCTTTGGATTGGCAGGTAGTCCACGTTCGGCGTGTTGACGGCGATATTGCCGCCGAAACGGGAGCCCAGGAATAGCGAAAACGTGTATTTCGGCTCGAAGCGGTTATACCCCGCAGTGTCCGGATATCTCGGTTGCGGGTATCTCGGTGGCGGGTAGTTTGGCGGCGGGTAACTCCCCGGCGGCGGGTAGCTGTCGGGTGGATATCTTCCTTGTGCATGCGCGGTACTTGGCGCAATTGCCACAAATAGGCACCCCAGCGATAGCAGACTTCCCGCGATTTCGACGGCTCTCCACACGCACGCTTTCATGGTCATCGAGTCCCTCCGGTCAGAACAGTCTCCGCGGCTGGGCTCGCTCCCACGGGTTCACAACACACAACTATGATGCGAGTTTGAGGCCAGACGGACGTGCGGGGGAAGGATTGATCTTCCCCGGCAGGTGCGGCATGCGGCTGTTTTGGGGTTCAATCCCAACCGAACGGGCCTCGGGAAGACCGCGGGATCCGGCACGGAGAATTTCAAGGAAACGGGGTTGCCGAAATCCGGGAATCTGCCGAATTAGCCCGACCTTCTCACAAGCCACGGGCAGGCGTTGTCTATCGAGCGCGCGGCTACCCAAGAAGCCTAAGAATCGCGGATCGGTGGTAGGGGCACGGCATTGCCGTGCCCCTACTGCGGCAACAACGCCAAAACACCAGACATTCGTTGAATTCGTGAGCGACCTTCAGAGAATTCGTGAGAAATTTAGGTTAGGCTCTACGGCCAATTCACACGGATAAAGGCCTGTCAAAAGTTATGCCCGTGCTCGAACCTTCCGGTCTTTACTCACCTTTCGGGAAGGACGACGTAATGGGCGATTGCGAAGCCCATGGCTCCGCCGAAGAAGACGTCGGAGGGGAAATGGTTGCTGCTGGAAATGCGCGCGAAGCTGATGGCACCGGCCATGCCGTAGGCCACGAAGGGGACCCAACGATGGCTGCGGTAGCGGTGGGCGATGACGGTGGCGACGGACATCGCGGACATCGCATGCACGGAATAGAAGCCGCCGGAATGAAAAGGATTGTGAGTGCCGTGGAAGAAGCTATCCGTGTAAGGTCCGTTGCCTCCGTACTGCAAGGGCTGCTTTCTGCCGGTGATGCCCTTGAAAACGAGGTCGAGCGCGAAACCATCCGCGAACGCTTCTGCGGCAAGCAGCGCGGTGCCCTGCGCGTAGGAATCCTTTCGTATCAGGCCGACCGCGTAGATTGACGCGGGAACGGCGGCAATGAATGCCCCAGTGTTCGCCCCGCTGAACACGCGATTGAACCCGCTGAATGTGTCCGTTGTACGGAAGTACGGAGCGGAGTGCGGATCCGAAGCGATCAGTAGGGATGTGACACCCACAAGGGCCACTGTCGGGATCCGATGTTTGCCTTTGGCGATTTGTCCCGGAAAGATCCAAATTTCCTTCTGATCGGCAAGGAAATTCGCGGGGAGCGTGCGGAGCACCACTGGACGACCAGAAGTAGCCGGGGTAGAAGATTGAGTTTGCTGCGCGGGTGGGGGAGGGGAGCCGTTGTCAGTGGACTCTTGACAGAACGCAGGACCCGCAGCCGCAAGAATTGAAAAGAGGAGAACTTTGCGAAATTTGCAAAGATACGGTCGCGACTGAATCATGCGCAAAGTATATCGCAGCGCAACAAACCGTCGATGGCCGAGAAACCACATTCCGAGAAGACGGTCTTCCCGTCAATCGGCTCCCACATGACGATAAGGCGACTTATCGGGCCTCGAAGCGTCGAGCTGTATGCGTGTGCGTTGATCTTCGCCGCAGGGCCTACGGAGTGACCTTTAGGTTGGTTGATGCGATCAACTTGTCTGTTCTCTCAGAGCTTGCGCCGGTAAAAATAAAAACGAAAGCGTAACCATTGTGGGTCATGACTAGAACCGTTTCGTGGACCGCCCCGCGAATAAAGTCGGTACGTACGAACCGAATGCTGCTGATCTCTGCTGATGGTTCACCTTCTGTGCGTTGAAATCCACCCTCTTGGTTGGTGCGAACTATTTTTTCCTGGTATCTAGAAGCATTCCGTTGGTCTTCGGGATAAGCCGCCAGGTCGTCGGCATAGAAAACGGTCAGACCATACTGCGGCCCGGGATCGCTCTGCGCCTGAACCGCTATCCCGTGGCTGCCCATGCCCGGCATCTGTTCGAGGCGCAGATCTGGGGCGACTGTGAATTCAAGCCCGATGGCAGTATTCTTGTACGTCCCTCCTTCTATTGTGCCCTTACTCGCCAGAACTGAACCCGACGTGTCTGACGCATTGAACGCAGGGGCTGGCTTGTAGTCTTTGTCCACCAAAACCGCAGGTGTGGGGCGGAGTGCATAAACCAGGGCGAAGGTTGTGTCTATTTCCACCGGCTGCCCATTCAGAAGTGTCTTCGCAAAACGCCATTGTTTCACAGCGTCGAGGGCCGACTTCGTCAGCTCAGGTGGCCCGGAGGTGGCTTCTGCCTGCTTCACTGCGCCATCAACACCAGCGACCAGATGGATGATGACCGTACCTTCAATGTGCTTATCGACCGCGCCTTTTGGATACTCTGGCAGCAATTCAGTTTCCATCCGGACAAGTGCAGCCGCTGAAGACTGTCGAATTCGCATCTGCCTGTTTGCACTCGACGGCGCGCTTTGCTCCTGTCCGAGCAGTGGGCAGTGCGCGATGAGGATGTTGAGTCCAATCAGGAGGGCCAAGCCGTGACTCGTTCTCATCTTGTCTCCATCCCTTAGTTCGCTCAAACGAAAAAAAAACGAGGCCCAGTTCGTGCATGGCGAGAAGATACCTCCACTTCGAAGGTTAGCCAAGTCCTTCTCGGAAACTGGCCCAATATTACAAATTTCAATCGATTGATTTGTTTGGGATTGAAGAGATTGCTGTAGCCCGCGTCTTCAGGCGCGGGGCTTATTAGAACTGGGGAACAGTTCTCCCCACCCGAAAAACCTCACCTCTGAAGACGCGAGCTACAAGCCCTAGTTCCCGGAAGACGGCGCGCGGGGCGCGTAGTACCCGGTGCGCGTGCGCACTGTGAGTTTTCCGGCGCCGCGCGGCGGCGTGACCTGGACCGAAACGGTGCGGAACGATCCGTCGTGCGCGGTATTGGTCGGATAGTAGGCCATCGTGTACTGGTTGCGAATATCGTGGGCGATCTGCGTGCAGATCGCTTCCGTATCGTCGGCGGTTTCGGGGAAGAAGGCCAGGCCGCCGGTGGCGTTGGCAAGATCGGCGAGAGCGCCGCGCGCTTTCTTCATGGTGCGATGGTTGTGCTTGATGTCGTCGTCGCTGAATACGCCGACTGCGTAGATCACGGCGTTGGCGCGCTGCGCCTGCTCCATTACATTTTCCAGGCTGTGGCGGCTGGCGTTGTCTTCGCCGTCGGTCACGACCAGGAGAACCTTCTTGTCGCGCGTGCCCTTCTTCAAGTGATCGAGCGAGCCGATCACGGCGTCGTAGAGCGCCGTGCTGCCGCGCGCGTCGATGCGTTCGAGCGCGGTGCGCATTTCAGGGAGGTCGCTGGTGAAGTCGTGCTCGGTGTCCAGGTAATAGTCGTCGTTGAAGTTCACGACGAAGCCCTCGTCCTGCGGATTGGAGGTCTTGACGAACGTCAGCGCCGCCGCATTCACCTGCGGCCGCTTATCCCGCATGCTGCCGCTGTTGTCCACGACCAGTCCAAAGCTGACGGGCACGTCCTCTTGCTTAAAGACGGCCAGCTTTTGCTCGACTTTGTCTTCCAGCACCTTGAAATTTTCTTGCGCCAGGCCGGGCACGAACACGCTGCGGTCATTGAGCACCGAAACGTGCAGAACGACCAGGCTCACCTGCGACCTGATCTTGAACGCATCCGGAGTCGGCTGCTGCGGCTGCGAGTTCGGAGGCGGAGGCGCAACGTTCGGAGAGATGGGCGCCTGCTGCTGTTGCGCGCCCGCGCCGGCGGCAAAAAGCACGCCGAAGGCGGCGAGCGAAACCGTCATCAGAAAAACCGCCAGACGGCCGCGGCTACTGGTTCGGGGCATAGTAGCCGGTCTTGGCGTAGACGTTGAGAGGAGGCAGCCCTTTTGGGGGCCGGAGTCTGACCTTGATTTTTCGCCACGCGCCATTGTGTCGCGGGTTGCTCGATTTGTATCCGAGGACATATTGGTTTCGGAGCTCCATTCCAATCTTCGCGGCGATGTCAGGCAACTCTCCAAGATTTCCTACGGGAAAGACGCGGCCTCCGGTCATTTCCGTCATCTCAGAGAGCAGGGTGGGCCCTTCCAGTTCTTCGGTCGTCCGGGACCGAATGCCGATCGGATCGAAGATGCCGATTGCATAGAGTTGGCAATCGGCTTCCTTTAAATAGTTTTTTACATCGCTTTCGTTGTACCTACTATGATTATCTCCTCCATCCGATATGATGAGCAAGGCCCGTTTGCCGTTGTGTGCACCCCTCATCTGGCTGAGCCCGAGATAAATGGCATCGAGCAGCGCGGTGCGCCCCTTCGAGGCGGTAAACATCATCCGGTTTTGCAATTCGTCGACGCTGCTGGTGAATCCGCTGGTCAATTCCGCGCGATCGTTGAAACTGACCAGAAAAAACTGGTCCTGCGGATTCGCCGTGCGCATGAATTGCACGGCCGCCTCGCGCGCTTTTTCGACCTTGTCGGACATGCTGCCGCTCATGTCGAACACCAAGCCGATGGACACCGGCACATCTTCGCTGGAAAGCGTCAGAACCTCTTGCTCGGTGCCGTCTTCAAACACGCGGAAATTCTCTTTTTCGAGGCCCGTGACGAGGCGATCCAGAGGATCCGTAACCGTGATGTTGACCAGCGTCACGTCCACGTCTACCTTGATCGACTGTCCAGGCTTGATTTGCGGCTCGGGGGGAAGTTTCGGGGCCGGGCCGGGGCCCTGGGCCTGACTGAATGCCGCGATTGCAACCAGGGCGCACACAACAACAGCGCCGATGTGAAGGTAATTCCGTGTTCGTCCTGCCATCACCGCGATGCCTGCCTTTGCCGGCGCTGCCCGGGCGGTTACGGCGCTCCCGACTATCGAAACCTTAATGCTAATTCTACCACCGCGCACAAGCCGTGCAAGCCTGCCACCGCCATGTGACAATTAATTTACTTTTCGGCGTCCTTTGCTTCGTCGAAGTCCGGGCGAATCCCATCGGCTCGCGCGGCATCAAGCCTCACAAATTCCTGACCGCGCGACACGCGAGTTTGGTGGAACACTGTGGTACGATTTCGAAGTTCCGCCACCCAGGTTGTTTATCGGCGGAGCCCAGGAAATCCTTATGGCTATCGCCGTGATTCCCGCTCGTTATTCCGCCACCCGTTTGCCGGGCAAACCCCTGGTATCGCTCGCAGGGAAGCCGATGATCCAGCGCGTGTGGGAGCGCGCGAAGCAGGCCAAGCGCATTTCTCGCGTCCTCATCGCGACCGATGACGACCGCATCCTGAAGGCCGCCGCTGGATTCGGAGCGGAGGCGGTCATGACTCGGCCGGACCACCGCTCCGGGACCGAACGCGTCGCTGAGGTGGCCGTTCACACTTCGGGTTCCGCGGAGGATGTTTTCGTCAATGTCCAGGGGGACGAGCCGCTCGTCGAGCCCGAGGCGATTGACACGCTGGTGGAGGCCATTGAGTCCGACGAAGATGTGACAGTCGCCACGTTGATGGTTCCGATCGCCCGGCCTGCCGACATCATGGACCCGAATATCGTGAAGGTGGTTCTCGATTTCGACGGCAACGCGCTCTATTTTTCGCGCGCCCCGATTCCCTGGGTGCGAGACCGCGAGGCCCCGGTGCACGTGAAACACATGAAGCACCTGGGGCTGTATGCGTTCCGGCGCGCCGCGCTGCTGGACTTCCCGACGCTGCCTCTCGGCGACCTCGAGCGCGTCGAGCAACTGGAGCAGCTTCGCTGGATGGAGAACGGATACAAGATTCGAGTGGCCGAGACGCACCACGATTCGGTCAGCGTAGACGTTCCGGAAGACGTCGCGCGCGTGGAACGGCTTCTGACCAAATCGCACTCTGCTTGAACGCGGACCTGCTGAAGGTGTTTCCTAGAACTGCCGGAGCAGCGCTCCGGCGCCAACCTGCCCGGATGGTGTTCCCAGAAGGAAGACTTGTGTGGGGCTAACGATGTAGGCCGCGTAGTTCGGCACCCCGGAATTCAGCGCAAGGATTGCGCGCCCGGTCGCGGCGGGAGCTGTGTACGAACCGGTGGCCGCCTGTCCCGCGCCGCCGGCGCTGCTATCGATATTTCCAGAGACAATCGTGCCCGTGCCATTGGTGCTGATCTGGCCCGAGGTCACTTGCAACTGCCCGCCGGAGACGCCGCTCGTAGCGACGGCGTAATTGCCCTGGATGGACGCAAGCGAGAACGGCGCGCCCTGCTGAAAAGCGAAAAGCCCGTCGGTGGCGATACCTGGATCGCTTTCCTGCATCACGGCCGTTGCATTGCTTCCCGCAGCGCTCAGATAGAACACAAATGAGTACGTCCGGTTCGCCGTTGTGAACGTCGCGGTGCCGCGGCCATTGGAAGCAACGGTATAGAAATCGCCAGCCGCATTGGCCACGACCGGCAAATTGAGAGACGGGGCGCCGGAAGTCACGTTCTCATCCACGACGCCGCTGGCGATGTGGCCATTTCCATCCGCGGCGAAACTCCCGGCGGTCGCGAGCGTTCCGCCGAGTCCCGATCCCGCCAGCAGAAACGCGTAATTGCCGTTGAGCGCCGCAGCGTTAAAGATGGTGTTGGGAGCCTGTTGCGAAGTGAACCCTGCAACCTGCAGCACCGTGTCGGTGCCCACGAATTTCGCGCCTCCGCGGGAGACAACGTAAAAATCGAGCGCCAGCGCCGGGCCGGCCGCACACGAGGAGTCCACCGTGGCGAGCGTAACAGTTCCGCGTCCAGTCGAGGCGACGGAATAACTAGACAGCGAAGCAGGCGCCGGACTGCAAACCGTCTTGGTCCCGGCAATTTGATACGAGGTCGAGGTTCCGCCATCGTTGATATCGATGGAACCGCCCGTGATATTTCCCGCGCCATCCGCCGCGAATTCGCCGATTTGCGAAAGTTCGTTCGAGCCATGCACGCCGGAAAAGTCGAAGACGTACGTCCCATTCAAGGCGGAAAGCGGCGCGTTCGTGAACGTCGATGCGTCCTGCGCGCTGGCTTGGCCGGCCGCGGTTGTCCCCGCGTTGTCGAATCCGATGATCTGCAATTGCGTGCCATTCACGAAAACGAAGTTGAAGCTCGCGGGCGTGAGCCCGTCGTTGAATGTCAAAGTCCCGCGCCCATCCGCTGTGACGGTGTACGTTCCTGTGGTGACGATGGAATTCGTCAGGCCCGACGCGCTATTCACGTCTTCGAGCACGCTGTGGAGATTTCCCAAGCCGTCCGCCAAAAAGCTCCCGGCGCGGAAGACGTGGCCGGACGAGCTATTTCCCGCCACGGAAAACGCAAACCTCCCTTGCAGGGAAGACGCGGAATACCCGGCAATCGTGACGTTGAGGGTCGCCGTGGAATTTGGAGCATCCTGCGCTGCCGCGGTCACTGTAACGGTCTGGCCGATCGGCGGGGTGAGCGGCGGGCTATATACGCCGTTCGCGGTGATCGTACCGAACGTAGCGTTCCCGCCCAAAACCCCCAGCCCGCCGACCGGCCCCACGTACCACAGGACCACATTGCTTACGCCGCCGGTTTCGGACCCGGTGAACGTCACGGTGTTCACAGGGCCTGCCGACACGGTCACGGGACCGGACGGGGAAGTAATCACCACGCTTGGAGCCGGCGTGATGGTGACGGTGGCGGTGGCGGTTACATTCTGATCTTCGAACGAAGTGACGGAGACATTGACGGTGCTAGGAGAGGGAACTGTTGTCGGCGCATGGTAAAGACCGTTGGAATCGATCCGCCCAACCGTGTCGTCGCCGCCGGTGGTGTTATTCACTTTCCAGATGGCCACATTGTTCGTTCCGCCTTGGATGAAGTACTGGAACTGCTGGGTTGTCACCACGTTCACGGAAACGGTGGAGGGCGAAATCGCGATGCTGATATTCGTGGCCGGATCGGTGCAGGTAGAACTAGAACTGGAACTGGAACTGGTGGAAGTATTGGTGGTGCAAGTCACCGCGGTACTCACCGGCGCCGTGCCGCAAGAAGTCAGTCCGCCGAGAGCCGCGAACACAACTAGGATCAGGAGGCGTTTCACCGCGCCTCTCTCTTGGCCATTCCAGATTCCCAACCGATGCTGTTCCGTGTCAACCGTGATCCCCAAACAGTAGAGTTAGGACGTATTTCGTTTTTCGCCGCGCGCCCGGCAAATTGCGCATTCCATCCATTAACTTTCAAAAGGCGAGGGCGAATGTTTGTCCCAATGCGTCGCCGCGTGTTGCCTTAAAACTGGTTCGTGATGACGCCAAGCGCTGTGCCCGCCGGGCTCGCATCCGTATCCAGCGCATAAAACAATGTCGGGCTGACCATATAGAGCACGAAGTTCCGGGTCGTGGGCGACGGAGCCGTCTGGAGGGGCAGCGCCAGGGTGGCCCGCAGACCGCCCGCCAGAAGATACGTCCCATTGCTGATCGCGACGCCGGTTTGCGTAGCGCCGAAATTATTAAGATCCAGCGAGCCCGCCAGCCCTGAGCCTGTTCCGGCGCTGGTGAATTGCGCCACAAAATATTCCACCTCACCGGCCGTCCCGGCTGCATTGGTGCCGCCGGCCCGGAACGCGTAGCTGCCGGTCAAAGTGCTGTTCGCGAACGTTCCGCCGTTTGCCGGAACCAATAGTCCGTGGCCGATGACGCCGTTCACCGCCGTCGTTTCCTGGAGCACGGCGTTTGAGCCCGAAATAATGTAGAAGACGTAGGTGTGCGCGCCAATCGCCAGCGTGCCCCGCCCGCAGGGATCCATGGTGTAGGTGCCGGCGAGCGTGCCGACCGAGGACGATACGGTGCCGCCGCTGTTTTCGTCGATGGAGGCCGAGGTTACCGTGCCCGCCGTTCCATCCGCGTTGAAGCTGCCCACATCCGAAATGATAAACCCGGAGGAAGCGCCCGCCGTTACAGTTCCCGTCGTTTCAAATACGGCCGTCCCGCTGAGGCTATTCATTCCCCACCCACAAGTGGAGCTGGTCTGCTGCAGGTAGGCGTTGCCGAGGAGGATGGCGGACGTGGCCGTCGAGGGCGGGACCGGATCGATTTCGATGAAGATCGCGCGGCTGACCGAGACGGGATAAACAGCGAAGGTAAGTCCGCCAAGAGTGGCGGTTCCCCGGCCATTCGAACTGAACAAATAGGTCGAGCCGGGCAGGGTCGTCGGCGCGGTGCTGTCGTCGATGTCCCATTCTCCGGGCACGAGAGGCGCGACCGTGCTGCCCGCGCTGATCGTGCCGTGGCCGTTTGCCGTAAACTCGCCGACGATCGAATGTTCGGCTGCGCTGCTCGAAACACCCGCAAAGTTAAACGAATACGTGCCGGACAAATTGCCGTCCCCGTTTGAGATCACCGACGGGTCCTGCGAAATCATTTCTCCGCTCGCCGTCACGGTTGCGGACGCGGCTATCGGAGAGCTGAACTCGATCAGCTGGACCTGATTGGGAGAAGTAATCACAAGGTTGAAATAAGCGGTTGCGGGCGATCCTAGCGGGCAGGCCGCGCCGCCGGAACCTTCGCAGAGTTGCATGATGCCGCGTCCATCCGGTCCGACCGAATACGACCCTGTGAAAGTGCGTTGGGTGGTAACCACGTTGGGAGAGCCGCCCTGGTTGGTGTCCTCGATCCCAGTGAGCGCGCCCCCGCCCACCGTGAAACTCCCTGCGCGGGCCCAGAGCGCATGAGTCGGCAATCTTCCGATCGTGGAGAAAACGTACGAACCTGATAGCACATTGCTACCGAAGACCACGGTGGCCGTAACGGTCTTCGTATCCGTGGCCAGAGCCTTCGAGGTGGCGGTGATCGTAATCGATTGCCCGGTTGGTGGAACCAGCGGCGCCTTATAGTTGCCTTGCGTTGAAATAGTGCCAAGATTCGTCGTGTCAGCGGCGTTGTTCGTATTCGCGACCGTCCAGTTCACAGGAACGAATGCGCCTGTGGCGGCGGTAGCACTGCAGGCCAGGGAATTGCCCGATGAAACGGTCGAGGCCGCAAGATTCGTGCTCGGGTCCACGCACGTGACGGTGGCAATCGCGGTCGGCTGGACGAGTGTCAGGTTTTGCGTCGCCGTCAAAGTGGATTGCACCTGCGACGTGGCCGTCACCGTTACGACGTTGTTGGTTGGCACCGCCGCCGGCGCGGTATACAAACCGCCGGCGCTGATCGATCCCGTTCCCGTTGGGCTGATGGTCCAGTTGACCAGCGTGCTGCTCAAGTTCAGGACGGTCGCCGTGCACTGAGAAGTCCCCAAAACCGTCACGTCGGCAGGAGTGCAGGAAATCGTGATGGTCGGGGTGGTCGTGGTCGAAGTACTCGACCCGCAGGAACTCAGAACAAGAAGCGCTGCCGTCAACCCGAAAAAGAAATAGACACGCCCCCAACCCACCTTGCCGCGCCCTCCGTGGAAATTTGGCTCAAGCACTAGAAATCCCCCCCGCCCGTGCAATCCTGAATTTCCGGAGGAAGTTACGGTTCCTCGATCCCGGCGGGCCTTCGTCCAAACAGCCAAACAGATGGACATACTTGCAGCGCCCGCGGCTGCGCGGTGACGCAAACTTCGAATGCCGCGCCGCTTTCGAACGCGTCCGTTCGCCGCCGGAAGATCCTTATTCGTTGCCGGTGAGTGTCCGGCCCCTGAAACCGTCAGTTCCTGCCGCTGAAGCCCCGCATCCGCACACCTGCAACCGAATCGGTTGCAAACCATTTAGGAAGCTGGACTGAAACTCATTCCCCGCGAGGCATAGATGCGGTCCCGCATCGTAACGTCGCCTGCCAAAAAGCGGAATCTGACAATAGACCGTTGCCCCCGGATAAAGTCAAGAGAAATTTGCACTTCGCCGGGATCGCCCGGCGCGATCGACGGCGCGCGGGGATTTCCTCTCGCTGCGAGAACCATTCCGCGCCGGCTGCGGCGCTCGGAACATTTTCCACTGCCGCGATCACCCTCGTTTATCGAATTTTCGTGGCGTTGTAACCCTGCGGCAACAACCGGACCACAGAGTACCGGCGGTCGCGCCGATCCTCTCTGTGTCCCCGGAGTGGCGGCAATCCCAGCTTCCCGCAGACGAAAGGTGATCGAAAATGTTTAAGAAAGCCGCAGCCCTGGGGCTTGCGTTCGCGTTTTTGGCCGCTCCGATGCTTGCCGATCAGGACGACGCCCCCAAGGGGATCCCCCACCTGGAGCACGCGTTCGTGATCATGATGGAAAACCACGGTTACCAGCAGGTTCTCAACAATCCGAACGAGCCGTACTTGAATAGCCTGATCGCGAACAAGAAAGTCAATCTCGCGACCAACTACTTTGCCGTCGGGCATCCCAGCTTGACCAACTACCTGGAAGTTGTCGGCGGATCGAATTTTGGGGTTCGCAGCGATAACGCTCCGGACTGGCACAACGCGACCTGCACGCCCAATTTGGTGTCCGGAATCGTCAACGCCGACGATGCCGCAGGCTCCGCAGTTCCGGCGCCCGTGCCGTTCGAGACCGGCAACGTCTGCCCGATCGCCGGAGAAGGCTTGGACGCCGCGACTCCAGCCGTCGACAACTGGAACGAAGTTTCGCTGCCGACGTTTCCGTACCTCGCTGACTTTGACGGCATCAAGTCCGTGCCGGCAGAACGCACAAAAGGCAAAACGATCGGCGACCAACTCGTAAGGGCCGGCCTGAGCTGGAAGAGCTACCAGGAAGACCTGCCGATCTCCGGCGCGGACAAGGTCAATTACAGCAACGGAACGGCGAGCAATCTGACGGACTTCACCCCGCTCGCGCCGCTCACTTCGAGCAACGTCGTGCAGTTGTACGCGGTGAAGCACAATCCTTTCGCCTATTTCAAGAGCGTCCAGGAGGGAACCGAGTGGGGCAACACCCTGGAAAACGTCGTCGGGTTCGATGGCCCTCACGGACTCTATGAAGACCTGGCGAAAGGCGATGTTCCGTCCCTGGCGTTCATCGCGCCGAACCAGTGCAACGATCAGCACGGGCGTGGCAACGGCGACGCGTTCTGCGCGTTCGATCCGGGAATCGGCACCGCCGGCCTCACCAACGGCACGCAGGTCGGCTTGAATGGCGGTCTGATCCTGCAGGGCGACGTGACGATCGAGCGGCTGGTCAAGGCCATCCATCACTCGCCCGCGTGGCATGACGGCCGGTCGGCCATCGTGATCGTCTGGGATGAGAACGACTACAGCGGCATCGGCACCGCGCCGACGGGCTTGTTCCCGCCCCAGAATCAAAACCAGGTCGTCCTAACCGTTGAGACCAACGACGAAGACGCCAACGGAGTGCAGAGCGATCGCTTCTACGACAGCTTCTCGCTCCTCAAGTCGCTCGAAGCCGGGTTCGGGCTGCCTTGCCTGAACCATGCCTGCGACGAACACGTCAAAGTGATGCGCGACTTGTTCGGCGGAGATCACGACAGCCACTAAGTTGCTTCTTTGTTGGGAATTTGCCGGCCCGATTGCGCGAAACGATTTTTCGTTTCGCGCAATCGCCGGCGATTTCTTTGGGCAAGCGCTGCGAACGGCTTGATTTTTCCCGACGGCGTCTGGTTGCCGTTCGCGTCGGTGACGCTGATGTGCACTTTGCGAAAAGGGAACGAAAGTCAAAACCCCCATCTGTCACGCAGCGTGACAGATGGGGCACCCAGAAGTTCAAAGTCAAAGGCCGGGCCGCCCGCCCGGGCACCTGAAGTTCAACGACAAAGGCGGGACCACCCGTCCGGAGCAGGTTGCTTACCTGACTGGTTCGCATGAAAGGTCGAAGATCGCGAGCCAATCCATCCCAAAGCGCCGCCACTTCGCATCGAGACGCTGGCGCGTAATGCTTAGAACGCAGGTCCGCATCTCCGGTTGCTGATCTGTCCACCTAAGATCTCGAGTCCATCCGAGTCCGGTCATGACGCCACGACCTTCCTCGACCTTGCGGTCCCGAATAGCGCTGTCGGTCAAAAGCTTCTCCACGAGGTCCCACTGCTTCGCTGTCCGCGTCGTGTACTTGATCGTGACAGATTCCAGACGAGCCTTCTGCCACGCTTCCGATTCCGGTCCTTGACTTGTGACAAAATGCAGCGATTCACCGCAAAAGAGTTCGTTTGCGATGACACGCCCATTACTGACAAGTCGTACGCAGTGGTCGCACGTCTCGCCCTTCGTTTCTGTTGGCCATATCTGCGAAACATGCTCTGGTGATATTCCGGCTCATGGAAGATCTTGTAAGGCCCTTAGACCGTCCGCCAATTTCGTGGGATCCGCGCAACCTGCAAGCCTTGCAGTCCCGGCCTGTGCAAACAGTTGCAGCGGAAACCACATGAATATTGCTATGGCTCTCAGTATTACCGATCGTCGAATTAAACTAATTCGGACGGGTGGCCCGGACGGGTAGCCCGGCCATTCGCGCTCCACAGATCGCCGCAGCTTCATGATCTAATACTACTCGCGTACTTCAATTCCGAGTTAAGATTGTGAACTTGGGGTGCCCTGTCCTTGATGCTTTTCAAGGGCGGGGCTTTTGGTTCGAGCTTTTATGCGCAAGGGCTTGCGTCGCCGGCATGGACCGCGCCGGCCTCACTTCCTCGCGGTTCGCATCGATCGCATGAGTTGAGGTCGTGTTGAAGGTCGCGTCAAAAGCCCCGCCCTTCAAAAAGAAGCTGTGAAAAAACCTCTTGAAAAATAACGGGGCTGCCGTACTCTCGCGGCATGAGCGAAGAAAGATCATCCAACAGGAACCGTTTGGTGCGATTTGTAAACCGTCAGCAGATGAGTTGGCGGGCGGTGGATGTGGAGCGGTTGATCGGGGAGGACCATCGTGCGCGAGCGATCTGGACGCTGGTGGGGCGGTTGGACCTGAGCCGGTTTTACGAAAACATCGAGAGCAGTGTGGAAGAAGGCGGGAGGCCGGCGATTGATCCGCAACTGCTGGTTAGTTTGTGGGTGTATGCGTACAGCGAAGGGATCGGGTCGGCGCGGGAAGTGGCGCGGCGGTGCGAGTACGATCCCGCGTTTCAATGGCTGACGGGGCTGGAAGAAGTGAACTATCACACGCTGGCGGATTTTCGCGTGGCGAGACAGAGGGAGCTCGACGAATTGTTCACGCAGGTTTTGGCGGCACTCAGCAAAGAGGGACTGATTACGCTGGAACAAGTGATGCAGGACGGAACGAAAATCAAAGCGCTGGCGAGCGGCCGGAGTTATCAAGGGGAAGGAGCGATTCGCGAGCATCTGGCGCGGGCGCGGCAGCGCGTGGCGGAGATGGGCGATCCGCGTAACGAACAGGCCAGTCCGCAAGCAAAGCAAGCGCAGGCCCGCGCGCGGCGCGAGCAACAAGATCGGCTGGAGAGCGCACTGCAAGAGTTGCAAAAGCTGCAAGAGAGCAAGAGCGGTGAAAAGGCCAAGCGCGGGGCGCGGGTGAGCACGAGCGATCCGCAAGCCAGAGTGATGCACCACTCGGATGGAGGATTATCGCTCAGCTACAACGCACAGATTTCCGCCGATGCGGCCAACGGGCTGATCGTGGGCGTGGCCGTGACGCAAGCGGCCAACGACAGCGCGGAGTTGCTGCCGGCGGTGGATCGTATTCAAGAGCAGCTGGAGAGAACGCCGCACCAGATGGTGGCCGATGGCGGCTACAGCACGCGAGAAAATATCGAGAAAATGGCGGGCCGAGGGATTGATTTTCTGGGGAGCATGGGACGGGAGGAAATGCCGAGCGGGACAACGGCCCCGCAACGACTGCCACCCAGCGCGTTCGTCTACCAAGCGGAGACGAATCGGTATGTTTGCCCGGAAGGAAAGCTGCTGCGGCCGCAAGGGCGTTATCACAACAAGAAGAAGCACGGTTTAATGGCCTATTGGTACGAGGCAAAATTCAGAGACTGCGCGGCTTGTCTACGCAAGCCCGAGTGCTGTCCGGAAAATCAGAGGCGAGGTCGCGGAGTCATTCGGCGGGTAGAAAATCCGGCGATCCAGGCCTTCCGGGAAAAGATGGCCACGGACAAGGCCCAAGCGCAATATCGCCGTCGTAGCCGGGTGGTGGAGTTCTGTCACGCGTGGATCAAAAGCAAGCTGGGGCTCAGGCGGTTTCACGTGCGCGGTTTGGAGAAAGTTCGATCCGAATTGCTCTGGGCCTGCCTCACCTACAACCTGCAACATTGGGCTCGCCTCAACAAGCTGCGCGCGGCTCCTGCGGCAAGCTGAAATAAGAAAAGCCAGCAGCCGTCATCGGAATTTCTTAAAAACTGAGATACCGGGCGACCGGATTCTCGAATCCCCTTTCATTCGCTGGAACCGCGAAGTTTTTTCACAGCTTCAAACGGAAGGGCAGGGCAGCCCAAGTTCAACTACAAAGGGCGGGCTACTCGTCCGCGAAATCCTAACCTGGAGGCTGCCGCAACTCGCACAATTACAAAAACCCACAGGCTGAAGTGGAGTGAACCCCTATTTTGAGACAAACGGAACTGGCACACTTAGCAGTGAAAGGGGCTGCGAGTGGGCAAGAAACGGTTGCGGCGGCATACGCGGGAGTTCCGTCGGATGGCGGTGGAGCGACTGAAGAGTTGCGATAACATCGTGGCGTTATCGCAGGAACTGGGCGTTCATCGACGTCTGCTGTATCACTGGCGAGATCAATCGGAGTCTTGGCAAAGTGAGGAATCGCCGCCGGGTAGTTCGCGGGAATCCACTCTGCGGGAAGAAATCAGCCAGCTCAAGCGGGTGCTGGCGGACAAAACGCTGGAGCTGGATTTTTTCAAAGGTGCCTTGCAAAAAGTCGAGGCTCGACGCCGGAACAGCGATATGACTGGCGAGAAGGCATCTACGACGAAATCCAAGAAGTGATGCCTTTGCAAGGCAGCCTAAGCATCGAGCGCATGTGTCAGATGGCCGGAGTGAGCCGCGCGGGATTTTATCGTTCGCTGCGCGAGCGGGCGCCGGTCGAGGAAGAGATGGAAGTGCGGAGCATGATCCAGCAGATCGCCGTCCAGCATCGGCGGCGCTACGGTTATCGGCGGATCAGCGCGGAGTTGCGGCGACGCGGGATGGCGGTGAATCACAAGCGTATGTTGCGGATTCTGCGCGAAGATAATCTGCTGGGTGTGCAGCCGCGAAGATTTGCGGTGACCACGGATTGCGATCATCGGTTCGAGGTGTATCTGAATCTGGCCGGTCGCATGAATCTGACGGGGATCAATCAGTTGTGGGTTGCGGACATCACCTACATCCGATTGCAGCAAGAGTTTGTATACCTGGCGGTGGTGCTGGACGCGTATTCGCGCAAAGTGGTGGGATGGGCGCTGGACCGCACGCTGGCGGCGCGCTTGCCGATCGCGGCGCTGGAGCAGGCCGTGGCCGAGCGACAGCCGCCGCCGGGATTGGTGCATCACTCGGATCGCGGCGTGCAGTATGCCTGCGGAGATTACGCCCAGGTCCTGCAACGGCACCGAATGATTCCGAGCATGAGTCGTCCGGCGAACCCCTACGACAACGCCAGTTGCGAGAGTTTTATGAAGACGTTCAAGCGAGAAGAGATTTACGCCAACCAGTACCGCGACCTGGAGCATCTTTTCGCGAATATCGAAGCGTTCATCGAACAATACTACAATCGGTGCCGGTTACATTCGGCGTTGGGCTATCGTTCGCCAGAGGAATTCGAGCGAGATGCCAGTCCAGCGATCCATTCTACTGGAGCAACAATGAGTTTTTTCAGGCATGGGGAGATCTAACCGTCCGATGATCGGGAAGACAAAAACGGGGAGCGACTCAACAGCCGCCCCCCGGCTCATCGTCCGGATGAGTCTCCGGCTGGCTATTCCTCGGCGAGTTGCTCTCCAGCAGAGCTCGCCTCCGCTTCACCAGTCGAACATCATCCTGAAGAAGAAGGCGCAGTTTGAGAAGTAAAATTCATGGAACGGCAAGTGTGCTAGCTTCAAATTGTCTCAGCTGAGGGGTTCACCCCAGAAGTCTGTGCTACTTGCGGCCCGAGACGCTGGATAGGGATAGCTATGTATTGCTCCCCACTAAAACTGGACATCTCATTTAGGTAGAATCAGGGCCTCCAAAACAGGAGGCAACATGGGCAGGAAACCGCGTGTCAGATCGATCCCCGGAAGAGAAGTGGCAGATCGTGCAGGAAGGCATCAAGAGCGGGAACGTTTCGGAGACGTGTCGGCGTCACGGAATCGCTCCGAATCTGTTCTATCGCTGGAAGGATGAAGCGGAACAGGGGGCAAAGGCAGCGCTTGGGGGGAGAAGCGCTGCCGCGGCCGAAACCGAGAAAGACCATCGCATCCGGCAGCTGGAACGGACGCTGGGGCGGAAGGCGTTGGAGATCGAAATCCTAAAAAAACGTCGTGGGGGAGTGAGCTGTGGTGCGGCTCACTCCCAGGCGCGAGAGATGGTGACGCAGGGTTACACAGCCACGCTGGTGGCGGCCACGTTGGCCATCAGCCGGTCGAGTCTGTACTACCGGAAGCGACCGCGAGGTAGTCGGGCGGACCGAACCTACGATGAGCAGATCGTTGTGGCGTGCGGAGAGAAACTGGCCTACGGCTACCGGCGAGTGGCTTGGTGGCTACAGAGGAAAGAAGGTCTTCGCGTGAATCGCAAGCGTGTGCTGCGGGTGATGCGAGAACGTGGGCCTGCTGGTGCGCTCGCGTCGTCTGCGGGCACGGAGGAAGAAAGAGTGGGGCCGCGTGGAGGCCGCTGAGCCGAATGAAATCTGGCAGACGGACATGACGAAAATCTGGGCGGGGCCAGCCGTGGGCTGGGCCTATCTGGTGTGTGTGATCGACTGTTGCACACGGGAGATCGTGGGCTGGAATCTCTCGCATCGTTGCCGAACCGAAGACGCGCTGGCAGCGGTCGAGCAAGCGGTGCTGGCACGGCTGCCCGAGGGCAGCCGTGCGGCCCGTGTGACGCTGACCACCGACAACGGCACGCAGTTTACTTCGTCGCGGTTCATCGAGACACTCAATCGGCTGGGCATTACGCACCGGCGCACGGCCTATCATCACCCGGAGGGCAACAGCTACATCGAACGGTTCCATCGCAGTCTCAAGGAAGAGGAAGTCTGGCCGGCGGAATATCGAAGCGTGCAAGAAGCCCGTACCAGCATCGCTCGTTGGATCGAGGAGTACAATCACAACCGGCCTCATCGCGGAGTCGGAAATCGAACCCCGCATGAAGCGTTCTTGAGTTTTGCAGTTGTACTAAAAAACGAGGCCCTGACTGTCTAAATTAGTGGGGAGCAATACAGCTAGGTACATCGTATCCCCCTGAGTGATTGAGGTAATAATCCAGGAACACGGGTGGAAGCAAGCAAAGTTCGAGCGGCGAGCGAGGAGCGAGTCGCTCGATAATTTGCCAGGGAGTTTGATTTTCTTTGTGGGAGTTCGGACGAGCTAAGTTGAAGTAGAGCTGATAGGTCTGAGCCTTGGCGAGGAAATCTCCACGGCCGGAGAACAACTCCAAATCAAAGAACTCATCTTCGACCAAACGATGCACGGTTTCGACATCGCTCTGGTAGGTATGGGCAGAGGGCGGGATGCGCAGATGCTGGCTGTCGCCCAGAGCGGCGGGGAAGCCTGTGCGATGCCCCTGGGGATCGTGGCCGCCGATGAATTCGCTGCCGTTGTCGGTTTGCCAAGCCAGGTCGCGTAGATTCACGCCCCAACGATCCAAATGCTGCTGGATGCGAGCCGCGAAGACGGCGCTGGCGGCCGCGGAGCGCTTCTGAGCAAAAGCCCAGAACAACAGGCCGCTGCGCACTTCCCGCGCCGTGTATTCCACCAGCGGCAGTTGCAGGCTCTGGGCTTGCGGCCAGAACTGCGGAATATCGCACAGATCTTTGGTATCGGCGGAGATTTGCTGGAACAGGCGCCAGGTGGCTTTGACGGCGGCCAGGTCTTGCTTGCGCTGATATTTCTTTCTGCGTTTGCGAATCAATCCGTGCTCGCGCCAGATGCGCTGGATGGCCATGTGGGAAATGGGGAGATCGAACTCTCGTTTCAAACGGGCAGCTCCAAAGGTAGGCAGCTTCTGGCGGAGAGCCAGGACCTGCTGCTCGATCTCGGGAGAGGTTTTGTGTGGGCAATGATGATGAGCACGGCTGTGTTCGCGCAGCCCAGAAGGCCCGTGCTGTTGAAAACGACGCAGCCATTTGCGCACCGTGGGCACCGTGGTGGCGAAGGCGCGGGCGGCGGGTTTAATCCCGTGGTGGCGAGCGTGCTCGACTAATCGCAAGCGATGGTTGTAAGCGTCGCTCATCTCACGAACCAGGTCGAAATAGGGGGCGGCGGCCATGCGCCGATTTTATCCGGGGCGCGCGGCCCGGCTCCTCCCCCCTCCGCCGGGCCGCGCGCCCCTCACCCAAATACAAATCCAATTCCTTCACCCGCTTCGGACTCATGCACTTCAATTCCACCAGGGGGATACGATGATCCTTTCCTATGCCACCCGAGACGCTGGATTGACAGGCGCCGGGTTTCCCTCGTAGAATGCGTTGTACGCCAACATCTTTTCGGAGGTTTTAACCCAGTTTCGCGAGCCGAATTTCAGGTGAACGGAACTGAGCGGATGGGGCCGAAGTATATTTTTGTTACCGGTGGTGTTGTATCCTCCCTGGGAAAGGGTGTTGCAGCGGCGTCGATTGGCTGCCTGCTCGAAAGCCGCGGTCTCCGAGTCACTCTCCAGAAATGCGATCCTTATTTGAACGTGGATCCGGGCACGATGAGCCCGTATCAGCACGGGGAAGTGTACGTCACCGACGACGGCGCGGAAACCGACCTGGACCTCGGCCACTACGAGCGCTTCACGCACGCCAAGTTGACGCGCGAGAACAACTGGACGACCGGCAGAATCTACGAGTCCATCCTCACCAAAGAGCGGCGCGGGGATTATCTGGGCAAGACGGTACAGGTGATCCCGCACGTGACCGACGAAATCAAAGGCGCGTTCCGGAAAGTCGCGAACGACGCCGACGTGGTCATCGTCGAAATCGGCGGGACCGTCGGCGACATCGAATCGCTCCCGTTCCTCGAAGCGGTTCGCCAGATGCGCCTGGAACTCGGCCCGGAAAATTCCGTGCACGTGCACGTGACGCTCGTTCCGTTCATCCCGACGGCCGGCGAACTGAAGACCAAGCCGACGCAGCACTCGGTGAAGGAACTGCTGTCGATCGGGATTCAGCCGGACATTCTGCTGTGCCGCAGCGACCGCACCGTGCCGCAGGATTTGAAAAAGAAAATCGCGCTCTTCTGCAACGTGCCCGAAGCGCGCGTCATTTCCATGCCGGACATGGACACGATCTACGCTGTCCCGGTGGCTCTCGCGGACGAAGGGCTCGACGACCAGATTCTGCGGCTCCTGCATTTTGAAGCGCGGGAACGCGACCTGAGCGCGTGGTTCGAGCTGCTCAACCGCATTCGCAATCCGCAGGGCCAGGTGCGCATCGCCGTGGTCGGAAAGTACGTGCAACTCGAGGACGCCTACAAGAGTCTGCGCGAATCGCTGATTCACGGCGGCCTGGCGCACAAGGACCGCGCCATCATCGAATGGGTCGAAGCCGAAGAGCTGGATTCGCGCGAGACCGCGGCGCTGCGCTTGCAGCAGGCCGACGGCATTTTAATCCCCGGCGGATTCGGCAAGCGCGGCATTCAGGGAATGATCTACGCCATCGAGTATGCCCGCACGCACAAAGTGCCATTCTTCGGCATTTGTCTCGGGATGCAGTGCGCGACGATCGAATACGCGCGCGACGTGGTGGGTCTCGCGGGCGCGGACAGCACGGAATTCGATCCGCAAACGCCGCACCGCGTGATCTACAAATTGCGCGAGCTCCTGGGCGTGGACGAAATGGGCGGCACGATGCGCCTCGGCGCGTGGCCCTGCAAGATCGAGAAAGATTCGACCGCCTATCGCGCGTACGGAACGACGGAGATCAGCGAGCGCCACCGCCACCGCTACGAATTCAATTGCGAGTACGAGAAAGCCCTTACGGACAAAGGATTCCGCATCACCGGCCGCTCTCCCGACGGCAAGTACGTCGAAATCGTCGAGGCCCCGGACCATCCCTGGTTTCTCGGCTGCCAGTTCCATCCGGAATTCAAGTCGACGCCGCTCGTGCCGCATCCGCTCTTCTTCGCGTTCATGGGCGCGGCGCACGAACACCAGCGCCGCGGCAGCGGCGCGAGCGCGGGAAACGCCGCCACGATTTCGATGTCGGCGAAGCCTTCGCAGGGCGCGTAGAACCGCCAGTCCCGGGCACGGGCCCGGGTGAAAATGCCGCCATCGCACCCGTTGCAAATCCGGCCTGTCCCGCATACGCTATCATCCGTTTCTTGATCCAAAGAGAATTCTAAATGCAACTTGCCAGAGAAATCTCGATTGGGAGCATCCGCATCGGCGGGAATCAGCCACTGTTCCTGATTGCCGGGCCGTGCGTGATCGAGAGCGAAGCGCACGCGCTGACGATGGCCGAGCGGCTTTTGGAAATTACCACGCACGCGAGCGTGCCCTTCGTTTTCAAGGCGTCCTACGACAAGGCCAATCGTTCGTCCGAGCAATCGTATCGAGGCCCCGGGGTTACAGAGGGGCTTCGGATCCTGAAAAAAATCAAAGACCGTTTCGGCGTTCCGATTCTGACGGACATTCACGATGCGTCCCAGGCGGCGCAAGTGGCCGAAGTGGCCGATGTGCTGCAAATTCCCGCGTTTCTTTCGCGGCAGACGGACTTGCTGGTGGCCGCGGGAAAGACGGGTCGAGTGGTGAACCTGAAAAAGGGGCAATTCCTTTCGCCGTGGGAAATGGCCAATGCCGTCGAGAAAGTGGCGAAGACGGGCAATGAACGGATTTTTCTCACCGAACGCGGCGCTTCGTTCGGCTACCAGAATCTGGTGGTCGATATGCGCTCGTTTCCGATCATGCGGAAGACGGGCTGCCCGGTGGTCTTCGACGTGACGCACTCCGTGCAGCTTCCCGGAGGCGCGGGAAAATCCAGCGGAGGCCAGCCGGAATTCATCGAGCCGCTGGCGCGCGCGGGAACGGCCGTCGGCGTGGATGGAATTTTTCTGGAAGTGCACGACAATCCGGCAAAAGCATTGTCGGACGGAACCAACGCCTTGCCGCTCGCGGAATTGTCCGCGCTGCTCGGAAAACTCAAGCAGATTGCCGCGCTCGTGCGCGGCTGGAGCGTGCAGTGAGCCCCGACCGGAGTCCCGATGGGAGCCTCGACACCGCGAGGCGAGTCCTGCGCATCGAGGCCGAAGCGCTCACGGAGCTGCTGCAGAGGCTCGACGCGAGTTTCGAGCAGGCCGTCAACGTCCTGTTGGCCTGCAAGGGGCGCGTCGTCGTCATCGGCATGGGCAAATCGGGATTGATCGGCAGAAAAATCGCCGCGACATTTTCCAGCACCGGCACGCCTTCGGTTTTTCTGCATCCGGCGGAAGCGGTCCACGGCGACCTGGGAATGCTGATGCGCGAGGACGTGGTGCTCGCGGTGACCTACGGCGGCGAAACCGAGGAAATCGCGGCGCTGCTCGAGACGATCAAGCGTCTCGGCTTGCGCATGATCACGCTCACCGGACATCCGAAGTCCACCATTGCCTCCGCGAGCGACGTAGTGCTCGACGTCAGCGTGAAGGAAGAGGCGTGCTCGCTCAATTTGGCGCCCACCGCTTCGACCACCGCTTCGATGGCCATGGGCGACGCCCTCGCCGTGGCGTTGCTCGATCGCCGGGGATTCAGCCCCGGCGATTTCGCGGCGCTGCATCCCGGAGGCCGGCTCGGCAAGAAACTTCTGCGCGTCGAAAACCTGATGCATTCGGGCGACGCCCTCCCGCGCGTCCCGATTACGGCAAAGATGCCGGACGTCATCTACGAAATCAGCAAAAAAGGATTGGGGATGACGACCGTCGTGGACAGCGACGGCCGCCTGGCGGGAATCCTGACCGACGGCGATTTGCGGCGCTTGATGCAAAAAAGGGGCGCCGAGACGATCGATCTGGTGGTCGGAGAGTGCATGAACAAGACGCCGCAAACGCTGGCGCCCGCCGAGTTGGCCGGCAGCGCGCTGCGAATGATGGAAGAGCGCAAGATTACTTCGCTGGTCGTGGTCGATGCCTCGCGGAGACCGATCGGCGTCGTGCATCTGCACGATCTGTGGACGCTGGAGCTTTTCTAGTCGGAGCGAGACATTGGCGAAAAAACAGCCGTCTGCAAAATCGAAATCCGGACTCCTCGCGCGCGCGAAAAAAATCCGCGTCCTGCTGATGGATGTCGATGGCGTGCTGACCGACGGCCACGTCTGGCTGCTTTCGCGCCGCGATGGCACCGCCAGCGAACTCAAGGGCTTCAGCGCGTATGACGGAGCGGGCCTCAAGATCGCGCGCGCCGCGGGGCTTCGCACGGGGGTCATTACCGGCAGGGAATCGACCGCCGTCGCGCAGCGCGCCCGAGAGTGCGAAATCGAGTTCGTGTACCAGCACCGCGCCACGAAGCTCGGTTCCCTCGAGGAAATTCTTCAAATTACCGGCGCGGACGCGAGCGAAGTCGCGTACGTCGGCGACGACCTCCCGGATCTCCCGGTGCTGGAGCGCGTGGGATTGGCGGTTGCAGTTGCCAACGCGGTTCCGGAAGTGAAGCGCGCGGCGCATTTCGTCACGTCGCGTTCGGGCGGCGACGGCGCGGTGCGTGAAGTGATCGAGCTGATCGTCAAGGCGCAAGGGAAATGGGATTCCGCCTCGCGGGACGCCAAAGCATAGTCCATGAGCTCGCGGTAAAGCCAACTCGCCCAATCAGTCCCCAAGAACAGCTGTCCCTCTCTCCGTTCGCTCGTACAGGCGAAAAATCCGGCGACACAAATCGTCGCGGCTCAATTCTTTCCCGGTAGTACGTCCGTACCATCATTTTCTTCCCAAGGCAGCGCAACTCTCTGCCCCCTTCTGTGTTCAGTAGGGTGCCGGCCGGAGAACGTTACTCGGGGCGACGAGCGCGGCCGACGAGTCTGAGGGACTACATCTTCAAGAATAGAAAGGGAGGCTGTCGAGCCTCCCTGGGGAGAAAAACATGAATTTCCGAGGGTCTCGAATATTCCTGGGGCTGGTAATGGCTACGATGCCATTCTTCTCGCTCGCCTGCGGTTCCAGCTACGGAAGTAACCTTGGCAACTCTGGAGGGGGCAGCCAAGCCGGAAGCGTGAACATGATGGTGAGCGATGCATCGTCGGAAGATTGGGCCACCATTGGCGTGAAAATTCTGAGCATTTCGCTGGTCCCGCAAAATGGAGGCAATCCCGTCAATATTTTCACCGCCGGTAGTTCTGTGCCGAGCATCAATTTGGTTGAGCTCGATCAACTGAGCGATCTTCTCGGCACGCTCTCCGTGCCCGCCGGCACGTATTCCAGCGCGATTCTGACAATCGGCGCGAACCAGGGAGACGTAACGCTTGTGGTGGCCGCCGATCCCGAAACCGGATTTGCGGGCACGCCTGGAGCGACAATTCCGGCCAACCAAATTCAGATCCAGGGCGCGGCGGGCAGCTCCGGGAGCAAGACCGTTCCGGTCACCGTGAATTTCGATGAGCCGCTCGTAGTCGTTGCGAATCAGACGAGCAATTTGGACGTGGAATTCGATCTGGCGCACCCCGCGTTTCTCGTGGGACATGTTCCTCCTGCAAACGGCGGAACGACGATTTGGGCGGTCAATTTCAACAAGGGGCCGGTGCATCATCACCCGATCCACAACATTGCCCGGCTGGTCCTGCGCCACACGTACGCCACCGTCACCGGTGTCTCCACGGATGACAGTTCGGTGACCATCACGAAGGATTTCCCCGTGGAGCCGCCCACAAATCCGGAGACGGCGATCTCTACTTCGCAATCGCTCACGATCCTCGCGGATGCGACGAACGGAACATTGTTCTATGACGTCGATGCCAAGACGGTCGCGACGATCAAGAATTTCTCGACCGTGGCGAATAGCCTGCCGGGCCGGTACGTTCGCGTTGCGGCGCGCTATCAGTCGAACGGTTCGCTCGTGGCTGTGCGCATGTGGGCGGCGAACGCGTTCAACAGCGTCTGGCTTAGCCCCGAAGGACATGTTCTGCACGTGAACACGAACACCGACGTGGTGACCGTGGAGCGTGCGGACGGCGTCGGCGTGAAGGTGCTCGTAAATTCCAACACGCTCTTCTTTTTCCGCACGCCGTGGGATGCGGTTTCCGACGCGACGGCGATCGGACAGGGAACGAGTTTCCTCACCAACAAGGACCTCGTCCGTGGATTCAAAATTCACGTTAGCGTCGATCCGACGGCCATTCCTCCGGACCCGACCGCAACTCCCTTCGTGGCGCAGGAAATTGACATCGAAACCGCCAGGTATGACGGCAACATTTCAGCGGTCAATGCGAATACCTTCACGTACACCCGCAAATTCAACACCGCCATTGACAACTACACGTTCACGCTTCCTTATATCTCCAGCAGTTCCACGAACGGTTCCGATCCGATGACGGGCGCGGCGATCAGCGGATTCAAGTGGTGGAACTTCACGTTCCCGACGATCGTGGACAGCGGCACGAACTCGATCCCCGATTTCGAGAACGCGACGAATGGCAGCGTGAATTTCGGCGGCACCGCGGGCGCGTATCCAGCCTGGGGCGAGACCTTTGCCCGGTGGAACGATCCAGCACAGGCGAATTCCTGGGCTGCGCCGTGGGTTGTGCTGTTGCCCACGACTGTGCCCCTGGGCACAGCTGCCACGGGCTACTCCAACGCGACGACCAGCTTCACGATGTCCGAGCCCGGCGGCGTCAATGCGGTGCCTGTGGACCTGAGCACGACCTCGGGATCGGCGACGCTGGTCTATCAAGTGGATCGAAACGGCAGCGGCATCGTAACCGTCAGCGCTGTCGACATCACAACCAGCGCCGGCCAACAAATTCTCACGACCAACCTCACGCAGGGAACTCAGGTGAAGGTCTTTGGCATCCCGCAGGCTAACGCCACGATCAAGGCGTACGTGGTGATCTACTTCACGGGAACTTTGCCGACTCCGACCGCCGTCGATTGAGCGCCCTATTTCTTGGGATGTCTCGATCGGAAGCGATCGACGCAGTGGAAATAGAAAAAATGGGACGCCATCGCTGGCGTCCCATTTTTTGCGTGCATATAAGTGGCGCGGGCTTCAACCTGCGGGGTTGGTCCTTGCAAGGACTAACCCCCGCAGGCTGAAGCCCGCGCCACTAGGCGTAGGCCAATACCACGGCTCCCACAAAAATTAGGGAGCCTCCCAACCAGTGGTGCCAGGTCATCTTTTCGTGGAGAAAAATGGCGGCCAGGACGATGGCGATCACCACGCTGAGTTTGTCCACCGGAGCGACCTGGGAAGCCTCGCCGAGTTGCAGCGCGCGGAAATAGCACAGCCAGGACAGGCTGGTGGCGATTCCGGACAGAATCAGGAAAATCCAGGTGCGCTTGCCGATTTCGGAGAACGGCTCGTTCTTCGTGGCGAGGGCGATGGCCCACGCGAAAATCAGTATGACCACGGTTCGGATCGCCGTCGCCATGTTCGAGTTGATTTGCTGGACGCCGACCTTGGCGAGCACAGCCGTCAGGCCGGCGAAAAATGCGGAGAGCAACGCCCATACGAACCAGTTCATACGATCTCCTTGCTACGTGCACCGCGCCGCGCAGAGCAGGGGAATTGTACCGGGTTTTGGGGCGGGAGGCAGGGGGCAAGAGGCGGGAGGCACGAGGCAGGGAAGCAGGAGACAAGGAAGAAGAAGCGGGAACAAGCGTCTCTACGAAATGTGGAGCACGCGCTACGGAAGACGAACTGGGGAGGTGAGAATGGTCATCTGCGTAAAATTCTTCGATTTTCGTACGATGTACCAGCAGGGAGTGTAGCCGTAGTGCGGAAAGAGTGAATGGACGCAGGACTCGGTTTCCATCGGCGACTGCGCGTCCAGGGCGTATTCGACTTTGTTGCCTTTCTGAGGGATCACCAGAACGTGGGGATAGGTCACCGTGTCGAACGGATCTCCCGGCGTTTGCGCGCTCATCCGGCGGCGCACCGAAGCGTAGTCGTAACCGTAGGCGACCGCAATCAGCATCAGCAGTGCGTAGCCAATCCGAATCCAGTAGGCGCGCATAGGTTGGACGCAGCCAGTAGTGTCGCACATTTTGGTGGCGCAGGCTTCAGCCTGTGGGGTTTAGGCCTTGCAGGGTCTAACCCCACAGCCTGTGAAGCCTGCGCCACTGGCCTCTTAGCCAAAAAAAAGGCCCCGCGACGATTTGTCGCGGGGCCCTTGACCCACCATCGAGAGGAAATCGATGGCTTGGGCAGTTGTTCGGATTACTCGGCGATGAAGAGCGTCGAGCCCTTGCGGTTCACCAGGAGTAACGGATTGTTGCCGGCCTTGCGAACCGCTTCCTCGAGTTGCGAAACGGTCTTCACCGGTTGGTGGTTGACTTCCTGAATCACGTCGCCGGTCCGCAGTCCCGCGGATGCGAGCGAGCTGCTGGGATCGATATCCGTGACGACGACTCCGGTCGTGGACGCAGGAAGTCCCAATTGCCGCGCAGTCTGCGCCGAGAGGTTTTCCACGGTCACGCCGTCGAGCGCTTTTTCGGACGAGCCTTCCTCGGCCTTGGCTTGTTCTTTATCGGAGGGCAGATCGCCGAGCTTGACGGATACGTTCATCGGATTGCCGTTCCGCAGCATCTTCAGGTTCACGGTAGAGGTGGGATCCATCATCGAGATGGTGTTGCGCAGTTCCAGGCTGTCGTCCATGGTCTTGCCGTTGACTTCCAGAATGACGTCGCCTCTCTGCACCCCGGCCTTTTGCGCCGGACCCGTCGGGCTGACATCGCCGACGAGAACGCCCTTCATGTCTTTCAAGTTCATCGCCTTGGAAATGCCCGGCGTGATGTCCTGCACCATGATGCCGAGGTACGCGCGATTGACCTTGCCGTGATCGAGAATCTGGGTCATCACGCTGCGCGCCAGGTTGACGGGAATCGCAAATCCGATTCCCTCATTGCCGCCCGATCCGTGCGAGAGGATGGCGGTGTTGATGCCGACCAGTTCGCCGCGATCGTTCACGAGCGCGCCGCCGGAATTGCCGGGGTTAATCGGCGCGTCGGTCTGGATAAAATCTTCGTAGTCTTCGATGCCCAGATTGCCGCGATTGGTGGCGCTGATAATTCCCATCGTGACGGTCTGGCCGACGCCGAATGGATCGCCAATCGCCAGCGCGTAGTCGCCGACCTGCACCTTGGAGGAATCGCCAATCGTGATGGCGGAGAAACCGCTGCCGTCAACTTTCAACACGGCGATGTCCGTCTTCGGATCGGTTCCAACCACTGTTGCTTTCAATTGGCGCTTGTCCGCAAACGTGACGCGGACGTCGCTCGCGCCGTCGACGACGTGATTGTTGGTCAGGATGTAGCCGTCAGGGCTCACGATCACGCCGGAACCGAGGCTGTCTTCGCGTTGATCGTGGCGCCGCGGCGAGCGATTTCCGGGGTTGGGGCCGGATTGCGGTCCCTCTTGTCCGAAGAACTGCTGGAAGAATGGGGGCATCCCATCCGGAAAATCGAATTGCTGTTGATCGGAAGCCTTGACGACCTTGGAGGTGGAAATGTTCACAACGTCCGGCAGCACCGTTTTCACGATCGGGGCAAAACCGGTCCTGCTGGGCCCTTCGGCCGGGTCCGCCATCTTCATCGAAATATGCACGCCGGGAGTAAAAAACTTCTGGCTGGCATGGGCGACGCCCCATCCGGCCATCCCGAGCAAGAAAATCATTGCGCCCGCGAGAAATTTGGATTTGCCCGTAAGCCTCTGCAAACTCATGTGGTTCTCCTTGTTTTATCCGCCCATACGAAATGTCTGATGCCCGGCACAGCATTGCCGGGCTGTGCTCTGCCTATAGGATAAGACGGATGGCAATGCAGGGGGTTAGCCCGTCTGTTCGTGTCAGATTTACGAATTGGAAGTGCTTCCGGGCGGCCTGCACGGCGTATCCGGGCGCAGGCAGTAATGCTCCAGATGGTGTTGGCGCCCGTTTCCTGACGCCGGCAGCGCGGACGTCTGGAGGGATCGATTCCAACCTCGCGCGCTGCTATTATACAAAGAGGTTTACCCATGCCAGTCATCCGAGCATGCAGCCAATGCGGACAGAAGAACCGCGTCCCGGCAAAACATCTTGCCAGCGCCGGACGTTGCGGAAAATGTAAGTCGCCCTTGCCTCCCGTTGCAGAACCTCTCGCGGTGGACGAAGCGCTGTTCGATGAAATCGTTCAAAATGCCGCCGTGCCCGTGCTCGTTGATTTTTGGGCGGAATGGTGCGGGCCGTGCCGAGCTGCCGCTCCTGAAGTCTCGCGTACCGCTGCGGACATGAAGGGCCGTGCCCTTGTGCTGAAAGTGGACACAGAGAGATTTCCCCAACTCGCGGGGCGCTTCGATGTTCGCGGCATACCCAATTTTGTGGTGCTCTCCGGAGGGCGCGTGGTCATGCAGCAGGCGGGATTGGTTGACCACGACCAGATGGAGCAGTGGCTCAGGTCCGCCCCTCCCGCGAAGACAATTGTGTAGTCTCGGAGGGATCCACGCAACGGCCGGCGGAATGACCGCGTCTAATTGATGCGGACGTAAAGGCTCCGACGCACGCTCTAGATCTCAAGTTCGAGAGGTATCACTGTGAAGGCCAGATTCATTTTGCCGCTCGCGGTGCTTGGCGCATCCCTTGTGGTTGCAGGGCCCGCGTTCGCGCACCACTCGATGTCGATGTACGACAGCCGCCGCGACACCACGTTCAAGGCCGTCGTCACGGAATTCGATTGGGCCAATCCACACTCGCACATCATCTTCACCGCGACCGACGAGCACGGGAACGTCGAAAAATGGGACGCGGAAGGTCCCGGCCCGAACCGGCTGGCGAATCACGGTTGGAGCAAGGACACGCTCAAACCGGGCGATCAGGTAACGATCATTGGCAATTGCAACAAAGACGGCTCGCCAACCATGCGCTTTGAAAAAGTGATCCTGGCGAATGGGCAGGAGCTTGTGGGGCGCCCGAACCATTTCTACTGAGAAGCTTCCACTGACACGCGGTTCCTTCCAAATTCATTCCGTCCGACAAATCTTTGGCAGCGTTATTTCTCCGACGCGAACCTACCGGGGCGTCCGGGAGATTGCAGCGATCCGATTCGTGCGCCAATCGGGTACCATGAATGCTCGAAGAAGCCGGACGTATCTTGCGGGAGATTCACGATGGCACAAAAAGTTTGGATGATCACGGGGGCGTCGCGCGGATTTGGCGCGGAAATCGCCAAGGCGGTTCTGAATTCAGGCGACAAACTGGCGGCAACCGCCCGGAAAGTCGAAGCTCTGGAGTACCTCGGCAAGAACGGCAATGCATTCAAAGTGCCGCTGGATGTAACGGACGAGGAACAGGCCAAGGTGGCGGTCGGTGCGACGCTCGCCCATTTCGGGCGCATCGACGTGTTGGTGAACAACGCGGGATTCGGTTTGTTGGGAGCCGTGGAAGAAGCGAGCGCCCGTGAGGT
The DNA here is from genome assembly GCA_963800455.1 of uncultured Acidobacteriota bacterium. Classification (GTDB taxonomy): domain Bacteria; phylum Acidobacteriota; class Terriglobia; order Acidiferrales; family UBA7541; genus Palsa-360. The sequence continues at coordinate 274,023 of CAWDAY010000002.1, forward strand.
TGAGGATCTGTATCGCACGAACGTCTTCGGCCTGCTTAACGTGACGCGAGCCGTGTTGCCCGCCATGCGGAAACAGCGTTCCGGACGCATTATCAATATTTCTTCCGATACGGGATTTTTGGCGAGCCCGGGGTGGGGATTGTACGCCTCCACCAAGTTTGCTGTCGAAGCCATCAGCGAAGCGCTACACGCGGAACTCGCGCCGTTGGGGATTCGTGTAACGGCAGTCGAGCCGGGAACTTTCAGGACGGAATTTCTTGGCAGCGATTCGCTGAAGATAACAGCCGAACGCATTCCTGACTATGCGGCCACCGCCGGAAAGAAACTTGAACTCGCGGCAGAAGGCAATGGCCGCCAGCCGGGCGATCCCAAAAAACTGGCGCAAGCGATCGTTCAGCTCGCAAACGCCAAGGAACCCCCGCTTCGTTTGCCGCTAGGTCCCGACACGTTGGCCAAAATTGCGGAAAAACATGCGTTTGTGGAAAAGGAAATCGCCGAATGGCGCGAACTGTCCGAATCGACCGACTTTGACGAGGCGGGAAAGAATAAAGGCGCGTAACATCGACTCGCACGAACTTTGTCTCAAATTCGAATACCCGGTAGCGAGGAAAATTCTCTATTGCTTGGCGAATGGCCCGACTTCGGGTTTGCCCTGCGTGTCTTTCAAATCTCCCAGCTCAGTGGCCACGCCCCGGTCGATCGCAGCAGTCTCGCTCCCGGCCTGGAAGCAGGTGAAGTCGGGGCGATCGCGCCAGGCGAGCGGCCCGCACAGGCGCTTTCCAGCTGAGAGAGCGGCATCGTGCACAACGTTAATCAGCCGCTCGTAATCGGGATCGCCTTGTTTGAACCCTGAAAAATTGCCGAGGTCCGAACTGGCCGCGAATAACGCGTCCACGCCTGGAATGCCCGCGATCTCGCGGGCCTCGGCCGCGCCGCCGACGGTCTCGATCATCTCGATGAGAACCACGTTTTGATTGATGGTATTGCGATAGCCGCCGGGAACGTTGCCCCAGAACGCAGCCGAGTAGGCCTGCCCGGCTCCCTGGCTGCGCTTGCCAAGCGGCGGGAAATAGGTCCAGTCTCTTCCGGCGACGCCTTCGTCGAACGTTCGAACGGTAGGGACGATCACGACGAGCGCGCCCGCGTCCATGGCATGTTGAATCTCGCGTTCGTTCGCGTAGGCGACTCGAACTCCCGGGACCGCCTTCGCGTGCGGACAGGCCTGCCACATTTTGGCCACGTTCTCCCACCCGCGCGGGCTGTGCTGCATTTCCGTCCAGATGAAGTCATATCCCGCATTTGCCATGGCGCAGTACGTCGACGGGTCGGAGGCCGCCGACACAGTTCCGCCCGTCACCTTCTCGCCGCGCATCAGCTTGAGCTTTACCGGGTTCCAGATTTTTGCATCTGCCGGGGGATCGAACCTGTGGCCGTACTTCCAGGTTTTCTCGTCGATCGTTCCTTGGTTCACTGCCCCCGCGGGCGCTTTCGTGATCGCGCCGGAATCCTTGCCGGCGGGCGCTGCGAGAGGGAACTTCGTCGTGCCGGGATTGCCGCGGTCGGCATCGGGATCCGCCGTAGGGCTAGCCTGGCCTTCCCGTCTGGAAGTTCCAGATTCTTGCGCGAGAAGGTGAAGCGCGCCGGCTCCGAACGCTGCGAGAAGCACAAGCAATGCAAATCGACGAATCATTTTCGCTCCCTTCTCGATCCCGGCGCGTAGCGATGAAGAGACTTCTCTTCACCTGGGTCTAATGTTGCCAAACCGCGCCTTGCTCCCGGTCAACGGGGCCCACACCTTTGTACAGAAACCTTTGCACACGCGCGCCGGAATACGTTTCCGCAACGTACAGATTGCCCTTGGAGTCGACCCCCAGATTGTGGCAGCCGTAGAACTCTCCGGGTAGCCGGCCTCCATCCCCGAAGGAAGTGACAACCTCCAGCGTGCTGCGCAGGATCACGTTGATTTTTTCATTCACTCCGTTTGCGGCGTAGATATAAGTCTGTTGCGGGTCGTTCGAGAAAGCCATGTCCCACACCGATCCCGAACGCAACGTCTTGGTGTCGACGAATGCTTCTTTGACGAATGTGCCGTCCTTGTGGAAGACCTGGATTCGATCGTTCACGCGGTCGCACACGTAGACGAGCCCGTCCTTGGAGATGATCACGCAATGCACCGTGTTGAAATTTTGCGATGGCGGGCCGTCCGGGTTGTAGGCGCCAATGGCTCCCTCATCTCCGACTGCCGCTCCGCCTTTGCTGGCATCGTTGCCGTCGTCGGGCTTCTTGCCGTACGCGCCCCAGTGGCGCTTGTATTTACCGGTATCCTCATCGAGGACGATGACACGGCGATTCCCGTAACCGTCCGCGATATAGACTTCGTTCGCTCCGACATCCTCCGTAATTCGGGCAGGCCGCCAGAAATTGGCCAGGTCGTTGCTGCCGTTGTGTACGCCGTACGTGCCCAATTGAAACAGGAATTTTCCGTCATTCGTGAATTTGAGAATTTCGGTGTCCTTCATACCGTTCCCGCCAATCCAGACATTGCCTTTGTGATCGACGGTGACTCCGTGCTCGCTGTCCGGCCAGCGATAGCCTTCTCCCGGCCCACCCCAGGACTTCAGAAGATTTCCGGCCTGGTCATATTCCAGAACTGGCGGGGCGGTCTTGCAGCACTCCCCAAGCTTCAGATCGGCGGCCTTGAAATTTTTCTCGACGGAATCCAAGCGGTGGATGGTCCAGACGTGGTCCTCGGCGTCGATCGAAAGGCCAATCACGGAGCCCGTGATCCAGTGGTTTGGCAGAGGCTTCGGCCAATAGGGATCGACCACGAATATGGGCGCCTGCACTTTGGCAGCCAACACCGTAGCGGTCTTGCCGAAATACTTCGAGGGAACTCCTGCCGCGATGCACGCCAGGATGCCGACAGCAAGGAATATCCACGCACGCTTCATAATCTTGTGACCTCCGGTTGCGATTTCAGCCCGTCGAAACTACGAGTCTGTTGTCATTGGAATACGCCGAATTTATACCGTAAGTCCATCGCGTTTGCCCGTAGATTTTCAACAAAATGGAAGGGGCGTCATCCACGGTCCGATAAAGAACGGCTCCGGACCCGGCGCCGCTTCGCCTTCACAGGGAGCGGCCCGCCGCGGCGCCCGAGGCCCAGGCCCATTGGAAATTGAAGCCGCCGAGTTGTCCGGTGACGTCCACGACTTCGCCAATGAAAAATAACCCGGGCACGCGGCGGCTTTCCATGGACTTGCTCGACAATTCGTCGGTATCGACGCCGCCCGCCGTGACCTCCGCTTTTTCGTAGCCTTCCGTGCCGGCGGGCTCAACGATCCAGTCGTGGATCTGGCGTTCCAGCTCTTCCAGCGCGCGGTTGGTCCACGCGGACGGTGCGTGCGCATCAAGCCAGCGCGTTGCAAAGCGTTTTGGAAGGATTGCCTGGAGAGCGGAGCGCGCGGCGGTGATGTTCTTAGCTTTGGCTTCGCGGAGGGCGCGCGTGGCGTCGCGGCCGGGGGCCAGATCGATGTGAACGGGGCGACCTGTCTCCCAGTATGTGGAAATTTGCAGGATTGCCGGTCCGCTCAGGCCTCTGTGCGTGATCAGCATTTTTTCCTGGAATGACTGGTGGTCGGCGGAGACCTCGACGTCCGCCGAGACGCCCGCAAGATCGCAATACTGCTCGCGGTCTTTCCCTGCCAGCAGCAACGGCACGAGCGCCGGTTTCGTTTCCCTGATTTTCAGGCCGAATTGACGCGCGACGTCGTATCCGAAGGAAGTGGCGCCGAGTTTTGGAATCGAAAGTCCGCCGGTGGCCACGACCAGGACCGGTGCGCGAAATTCTCCGGAATTTGTGACGACGATGAACTCATCCGCGCGCCGAATCTCGCGGATGTCGCTACGGAGAACGATTTGGACTCCCGCCGCGCGGCATTCCTCTTCGAGCATGTCCACAATCTCGCGCGCGGAGCGGTCGCAAAATAATTGGCCCAGCGTCTTTTCGTGATACGGGATGCGATGTTTTTCCACCAGCGCGATGATGTCCGAAGGCTCGTACCGGGCCAGGGCGGATTTCGCGAAATGCGGATTCGCCGAATAAAAATTGTCCGGCCGGCAGTGAAGGTTCGTGAAATTGCAGCGGCCGCCGCCGGAAATTAGAATTTTCTTGCCCGCGCGATCGGCACGCTCGAGGACCGCGACGCGGCGGCCGCGTTTGCCGGCCTCGATCGCGCATAGGAGCCCGGCGGCTCCCGCGCCCAGAATCAGCGAATCGAATTTATGGACCATTTTGTGGACCGTGTTCTCGACAACGATGAGGAGGGCTTGTAACGCCAAACCCGCCGCGAATGATTATTACATCCCAAGAGCGCAAGCGCCGCGAGGATCGCCCCACAATTCTCCCAATTCCAAGAGTTTGCTATCGCGCCGATAGATATTGTCGATTGGACATTCCCTCGCGCCGGAGTGACAGTAAACGCTCAGGATTTGTGAGTGGGAAGTCAGGACCAAGGGGACCCTGATGGCGCAACCGAGCGCGGGAATGCACGCGAACGAGGACGAGCTTGCGGAGGTGCTGCCGGTCGCAAAACCAAGAATCTCCAGTTTTGTTTTGACGCTGGAAGAAATTGGAAATCTCGCGGCGGAGGGCGGCAAGCCAGCGGAAACGCTGATGAACGTGGTCGCCCTGATCGGCAAGCGCTTCAAGACGGATGTCTGTTCCGCCTATTTGCTGGAGCCGGATCGAACCAATCTCGATCCTCGCCGCGACGGTGGGCCTGCGCCAGCAGTGCGTCGGCACGTTGCGAATGGCTCTGCACGAAGGTCTCGCCGGCCTGGTCGCCGAACAGGTGCAGCCGGTCGCGGTCGAGCAGGCCAGAAACCATCCTCGATTCAAATATTTCATCGAAGCCGGAGAAGAAGCGTATCAATCCTTCCTGGGCGTGCCGCTGATCGACAGCGGAGTTTTGCAAGGCGTCCTCGTCGTGCAAACGATTGACCGCGCGTGTTCCGGGAAGAGGAAATCAAGATGCTGGCCGAGGCGGCCGCCCAGCTCGCGCCCGTCGTCAGTGAGGCGCGCACGCTGGATCGATTCGTGGCCCCCCTGCAGGAGCGGCTGTGGTCCCTGGCGCGCAATCTTTGGTGGAGCTGGGACTGCGATTCCACGAGCATCTTCCACGATCTCGACCCGCTACGTTGGCGGCAGCTGAACCACAATCCGATCGCCCTGCTCTCCGAACTGCCCCTCGCTTCGGTCGAGCGCCGCGCGCAGCGAACTGGTCCTGCACAGCCGCATCAATTACGCCTTTCGCCGCCAGCGCGAATACCTCGACGCGGACCGCACCTGGGGCGCGCGCCACGCCGGCGTATTGCGCCCGCGGCCAGTTGCGTATTTCTCTGCCGAATTCGGCCTGCACGAGTCGCTTCCGGTTTATTCCGGAGGTCTCGGAGTTCTCGCCGGCGATCACATCAAGAGCGCATCCGACCTGGGGATTCCGCTGGTCGGCATCGGGCTGTTTTACGGACAGGGATATTTCCGCCAGCGGTTGGACAAAAACGGCTGGCAGCAGGAGGAGTATCTCCAGACGGACGTCAGCCAGATGCCGATGGAGCCGGCGATTGGGATCAAGGGCGAACCGGTCACCGTTCAGATCGAAACGCGCGGCGGCGCCATCCACGCCAAAGTGTGGCGTCTGAAAGTCGGACGTTGCGAGTTGTTATTGCTCGATTCCAATGTGGAAGGAAACACGCCCGAGGATCGGGAACTCACGTCGCGGTTGTATGGAGGAGACAGCCGCGTTCCGAATCCGCCAGGAATTGCTGCTCGGCGTGGGCGGCTTCCGCGCGTTGAAGGCGATGGGCATCACGCCGAGCGTGCTGCATCTGAACGAAGGACACAGCGGGTTTGCGGTGCTCGAAGCGATTCGCTGCCGTATGGAAGAAGAGGGCCTGGACTTTATCCGCGCCGCGCCACGCGTCTCGCGCGAAGTGGTCTTCACGACGCATACGCCCGTTCCCGCCGGCCACGATCGCTTCGATGCGGGGTTAATCGAAGAGCATCTGGGCCCGCTGCGGGATTCGCTGGGCATCTCGCACGATTGGCTGATGTCGCTGGGACGCGAGAATCCCAAGAATTCCGGCGAGGAATTCTGCATGACGGTTCTGGGCCTGCAGCTGGCGCGGCGCGCGAACGCCGTATCGGCGCTTCACGGGGAAGTGTCCCGCGCGATGTGGACATCGTTGTATCCGGGACGACCGGAGGAAGCTGTGCCGATCCGTCACATTACGAACGGCGTGCACGTGCCCACGTGGCTTGCGCCGCAGATGTTTCGACTGTACGACCGCCATCTCGGCACGGGCTGGCAGAGCACAGCGGCGAAGCCGCAGATTTGGGAAGGCATCGAAAGCGTGGACGACGCGCGAGCTTTGGGAAACGCACCTCAGCTTGAAAACGCGCATGATCGAATTTGCGCCGGTCGCGCGCGGTGGAGCAAGCGGAGCGGCGCGGGGAATCGCCCAAGACCTTGCAAGGCCTGGGAAAAGTCCTGAGCCCCGACGCCCTGACCATCGGATTCGCACGCCGCTTTGCCACTTACAAGCGGGCCAATTTAATTTTGGCCGACATCGAAATGCTGGCCTCGATGGTGAACGATCCCGAAGCGCCCCGTGCAATTCGTATTTGCCGGGAAGGCGCATCCGCGCGACGACTCCGGGTAAGCAGGTTTTGCAGCAGATCGCCGAACTGATGCGCAACACGCGGTTTGCCAACAAATTCTTGTTTGTCGAAGACTACGACATCAACGTCGGCCGCCATTTGGTGCAGGGCGTCGATGTGTGGCTGAACAATCCTCGGCGGCCGCTGGAGGCTTCGGGCACCAGCGGCCAAAAAGTCGTTTTGAACGGCGGCCTCAATCTTTCCATCATGGATGGCTGGTGGGCCGAAGCGTACGACGGCCTGAACGGCTTCGCCATCGGCACCGGCAGAACGCACACCGACATGGACGTCCACGACACGGCGCGACGGCGAAGATCTCTACCGAGTGCTTCGCGAAGAAGTCATTCCGCTGTTCTACCAGCGCGATCGCGACGGACTGCCGCGCGGATGGATCAAGCGCATGAAGCGCACGATCCGCACGCTCGGCTGGCGATTCAACGCCAACCGCATGGTGATGGACTACACCCTGAAATGTTACGTTCCGGCCGCAGGCGGCACGTCGAGCGATATGCGGGCGGCAGGGTGAAGAAAGCAGGACGATTTTCCTCTGCCGGTTTTTAGTGTGCGGGCCGCGCCAAGCCGGAAAATAATTTCCACGCCGAAGTGGAAAACTCCGTTTTGAAACTCGAGATTCCCGAATAGAGCCGCGGGGTCAAGGCAGTTATCCTCAGGTTCACCGCGGCTGATCCTCTATGAAACAGCGAGCGCGTTTTACTGTTGTTTGAACTTGCCTCCGCATCATCACGCGCCTACATTTGCGAGCGGTTCGCGACGTTCAGGTCCCCAGCGCTGCGCGAGTTCGCGAATACTCTCCCAATCGGATAGCACTTCAGGATATCGGGGCCAACTTCCATGATGCCGCAACAACGCCGTCAGAGTACTCGCAAGCCGTTGGAACATCTCAGTTACATCAGCCTGCCGCCCGATAACGGCGGCATTGTTCAAAATCTGTCTGAGGGAGGGTTGTGTTTTCACGCCATCTCTCCAGTGAAAACAGACGGGCCAATTCATGTTCGGTTCGCCATCGATTCGCCGGATCGGATAACGGCCATAGGAGAATTGGCGTGGATCGATGAGACGGGAACGATCGGCGGCCTGCGGTTCACGGAACTGCCCGAACCGGTGCGCGAACAAATCCGTAAATGGGCCAGCCAATCGCGCGAGCCGGTGAACGCGCGCGCGAATACGCCGCCGCGGGCGAGCGATCGCACGATTCCGGCAGCGAGCACGGCCGCAACTTCGAGTCCGAGCGCCGGGGCGAGCGTCAACTCCATCGTGAGCCCGAGAACGACGGCCAGCGCGACCGCCGCTGCATACGCAATGGCGAAAGCGGGCGCGGTCGACGTTGAAGTTGTAGAAACGGCGCGCCCAGCCGAAGCCGCGACCGCGAGCAAATCCGTTGTGGCAAGCTCCACTGCCGCGCAATTGGCGCAGTCGGCGGTCGAAGCCAATCCTGCGCCGAGCAGGGAACCCGAGTTGTTGCCTGTCAACTGGCGCAGCCATCCCAACCTCTACAATTTGAGGCCGCCGGTCTACAGCGCGCCCTACAACGACCTTTCGATGTTTCCGACCGAAAAGGAATACGAGTCGCGCGGAACGGCCACCGCGATGGCGATCGGTGCGCTGCGAGTGATTGCGAAGGAGCATCCCGTCATCGCTGTTGGATTGACCATCGGATTGGCGTTTCTGGTCTCGATGGGCATCCTGGCGCTTGTCGCCGTGAGTTGGTCCGGCGACTAACCCCTTTCTCCGGACAAAACGAATTCAGAGCGGAAGCCATTCGCCACCCGTTCGTCCCGGTCCGCGCCTTGGGTGGGGGGCGTCACTTGGCCCTCGTGTCTTCTCACAACCGATCGGAAGTTCTCTCCAAATTATTTCTAAATCGATCCGGTCCTGCTATGATGGCGGCCATCATTCAACTTCCCATTGGTTAAGCGGTTACTCAAATGGAGGTGTTCCATGAAAGGGAAGCTGCTCGTCGCCCTGACTGTGGTTGGGAGCTTCTTCATGATGTTTTCGCCTGCCTCGTGGGCGCACCACGGCGTAGCCGGTTACGACCTGACGAAGACCGTCACCGTGCACGGAACGGTGACGAAATTCGACTGGAGCAATCCTCACGTCGTCGTGTATCTGGACGCGAAGAGTGACACTGGCGAGTTGCAGCACTGGACGATTGAGTTCGCCGCGCCGATTCACATGGTGCGCGCCGGCTGGACCAAGAACGCGATGAAGACGGGCGACGACATTACCATCGACACGCATCCTTCGCGAAATGGCGCGCCCGTGGGAATCAGCAGCACGATCACGTTCATTTTGAAAACGGTGGTCAACGGCCAGGCGCTTCCCAGCCGGACCGATTGATGCAGATGGAGCGGGCACACGGATCGTGATGGCGCGCGCCACCCGGCGCGCGGAACCTCGGGAGGGACTTCAAGATGCGAATTCGCCTAGGGGCTTTGGCGATCACCGTTGTGGCCATGCTGGCGGCTTCCTCCGCCCTGCCGGCCCAAACCAAACCGGGCGCCGCGGACGCAAAAGATCACAAGCCCGGCCTGATGTCCGGCGGCATACCGGATCTGTCTGGACTGTGGAATCCCGACTTCAGAGGGCCCGAGGGACTGCGGCTAAATACGTGGGACTCGTCGGATCCATTCGCGCAGCACCCCGAGCAAGCGCCGATGACGCCGTGGGCGGCGGAAAAATATAAAAACGCGCGGCCGCCGTTCGGCGCGAGGCAGACGATGAATGACACGAACGATCCCGTGCAGAGGTATTGCGACCCGCCGGGCATTCCGCGCATTTATATGTATCCGTGGGAAATTACGTTCGTTCAAACGCCGAACGTCGTCTACATTCTGTACGAATACACGAAAGTCTGGCGAGCCATCGCCATGAACGCCGAACACCCGAAAGATCCGGATAGCACCTGGATGGGCGACTCGGTAGGGAAATACGAGGGCGATACGTTCGTGATCGATACGATCGGCTTCAACGACAAAACGTGGCTCGATCAGGCGGGGCATCCCCATAGCGACGCGCTCCACGTCATCGAGCGCTTCCGCCGGCCCGATCACGATCGACTGGAACTGACCGTCACCATTGACGATCCAAAGGCCTATACGAAGACCTTTTCCGCGACCAAGATGTACGACCTGTCTCCCGGGCCCATGGGAGAAACGCTCTGCGCGTATTCCGAAATGAAGCAGTTTCAGGAAAACGTCGTGGACAAGACGAAGACGCCTTCCGGCAAATAGAGGCTTTCGCCTTGCTGCGGCGCGCGATCCGTCGCGTTCCACGGGCTTTTTCGGCCGCTTTTGTTTGTGATCCATATCACGTACGTGGGTTCCCCAAGTCACAGCGCCGTTCGCTACACGTGTCATCATTATCTTGATAAGAGGGATAAGCAAAAGGAGGGCGTCATGGTCAGACAAGATTATCTTTTCATGGCGTTGCTCGTGATGCTGCTCATTTTCTTCACGCACCTTGGAGGAACGCATCACTTTCGGCACTGAGGAGCAAGATGCGGCGGGTTTAGCCAGCAGGGCGGCAGAACGGTAGGGACCAGGATTCCCGGGCGTGGTATTGTTGCGGCTAGAAGCAACGGTCATGCAGCGGAAGCGAGGTCCAAGTCATTTATGCGAATCGTCTCTGTGTTGACGCTCGGCGGGTTTTTGATCTTCAGCGGGGCCACGGCGGCTCAAACCAAGCCCGCGGCCCCAAAACAATATGAACAGCTGATCTATTCCGTGAAAGGACCGGACCTCTTCCGGGCGCACTGCGCAGCTTGCCACGGTGCTGGCGGTAAAGGAGACGGCCCGGCCGCGTCCGCTTTGAAGATGAAGCCTGCCGATCTGACCGCCCTTGCGAAAAACAATGGCGGGCAGTTTCCCGCCGAGCGCGTTGAAAAGTTCATCTCCGGCGATTCGCCCGCGATGGCGTCGCATGGTTCGCGTGAGATGCCCATTTGGGGCCCGATATTTCACCAGGTCGAGGATGACCGGGATTTCGGCAATGTGCGCTTGCAGAACCTGGTTAAGTATTTAGAGACCATCCAGCAGAAGTAGCCGGCCGCCGAACTCGAGTTCTGCGCTGCGAGGCCTTGCACTGTTGCTCTTCTAGCGCGCGGGCGTTCTTCACATCCTCATTCCGTCTACAATAGTGGCATGCAGCGAAAAATGTTCTGGACCACGTTTGGAGTTCTGGGCCTGATCGCCGATTTGGCCTTGCCATTTTGGTGGGCCCTGGGCGCGACTATTCCGCTGGCGTGGCTCAGCTGGTGGGTTGCGTACCGCAGCGGCTGGTTCTAACCCCATCGCTGTTCGCCGGCCGGTTTTGCGCCTGTCTCCTCTTCAGGCTACACTTCTCAAGGGAGAACATTTCGTCATTTGCCTCCGATCATCGCTGCACAAGGACTTTCCAAGAGATACGGCGCCGAACCGCTCTTCCAGAATATTTCGTTCACAGTTTCCGAGGGCGAGCGGATCGGTCTGATTGGCCCGAATGGCTCGGGCAAGTCGACCCTGCTCGCCATTCTGCAGGGGCGCGTGTCGCCGGACACGGGCGATGTGGCGATCCGCAAGCGCACGCGGCTCGCGAGCGTCGCGCAAAATTCGGAATTTCCGCCGGGCGCGACGATCCGGTCGGTGATCGACGCCGCGCTGGACCGCGCGGAGGTGCCGCAGAAAGAACGCGCGGCGCGAATCGCCGAACCCTTGGGCCGCGCCGGGTTTACCGACAGGGACGCGACGACGGCGGCGCTCTCCGGAGGCTGGCGCAAACGGCTGGCGATTGTCGAAGGCCTCGTGCAGGCCCCTGACGTATTGCTGCTCGATGAGCCCACCAATCACCTGGACCTCGCCGGAATCGAGTGGCTGGAATCCGTCCTGCAAATTGCGCCGTTCGCGTGCGTGGTGGTCAGCCACGATCGCTACTTCCTCGAAAACGTTGCCACCGCGGTGGTCGAGCTGGCGCGGTCGTACGAGGATGGCTTTCTGCGCGTTGGCGGAAACTACAGCGCGTTTCTCGAAGCGAAAGAAGAGTATCTGCACGCGCAGCGCAAGCGACAGGAAGCGCTGGAAAATCTGGTGCACAAGGAAATCGAATGGCTGCGCCGCGGTCCGAAGGCCAGAACGACCAAGTCGAAGGCGAGAATCGACACCGCCAACGAATTGATCGGCGACCTGGCGGACTTGCACGCACGCACCCGCACGCCCTCCGCGAATATCGATTTGTCCGCGACGGACCGCAAGACGAAGCGCCTCATCGCTCTGGACGACGTGACCTACGGCATTGGCGGACGCACGTTATTCTCCGGAATCCATTTCACGGTCACTTCCGGCATGCGCGTCGGGCTCGTCGGGCCGAACGGCAGCGGCAAGACCACGCTTCTTCGTTTGCTGCGCGGCGACTTCCAGCCCACACGCGGAGAAATTCGCAGGGCCGATTCGCTGCGCATTGTCTACTTCGATCAGAATCGCGAACTCGATCCCGACATCAGCCTGCGCCGTGCGCTCGCTCCGGACAGCGATTCCGTGATTTTTCAGGAGCGCGTGATTCACGTCGCCGCCTGGGCCGCGAAGTTTCTCTTCGATCCCGAACATCTGAGTCAGCCCGTGGGCAAACTTTCCGGAGGCGAGCGCGCCCGCGTCCTGATCGCGCAGCTCATGCTGCAGCCGGCGGACGTTCTGTTGCTCGACGAGCCGACGAACGACCTCGACATTCCCACGCTGGAGATTCTCGAAGAAAGTCTTCTGGAATATCGCGGAGCGCTGGTGCTGGTTACGCACGACCGCTTCATGCTCGATCGCGTGTCCACCGTCGTGCTGGGCCTCGACGGCCTGGGCGGGGCCGAGCGCTTTGCCGATTACTCGCAGTGGGACGCATGGCAGCGCTCGCAGCAGAAGGGAACCACGAATCTGTCGAGCGGCGCGAAGCGTCCGGCCTCGGCGGGAGAAACTCCGGTCCCAACCGCGAAGAAGAGGCTTTCCTACCACGAGGTGCGCGAGCTGGAAACCATCGAAGAGCGCATCGCCGCGGCGGACAAACTCCTTGAAGCCAAACGCGTTCTCCTGGAAGATCCGGAGGTCACCGGCGATCCCGTGCGCCTGAAAGCAACTTGTATCGAAATGGATGAGGCGCAGCAGGCCCTGGACGTTTTGTACGAACGGTGGGGCGAGCTGGAAAAAAAGAGAGCCGGCGCCTGATGCGGTCGGCTAGCGTTGAGGAACGCCCGGCCATTCGAGGCGAATTTCGCGGAAAGGGGCAGCCATGCCGAAGCAGCAGCGGAATATTTTGGTGATCGATGTGGGCGGGACGCACGTCAAAGTGCTCGCCACAGGGCAAAAGCAGCCGGTCAAGATTCCTTCCGGACCGGACATGACTGCGAAGCAAATGGTAAAGAAAGTTCGCGAAGCGACGATGGGGTGGAATTATGACGCCGTCTCCATGGGGTACCCGGCACCGGTCGTGCACGGGCATCCGTTGTGCAATCCGCACAATCTTGGAGGCGGCTGGGTCGGATTCGATTTTCGCAAGGCGTTCGGCCGCCCCGTGAAAATCGTGAATGACGCAGCGATGCAGGCGCTGGGCATCTATCGAGGGGGCCGGATGCTGTTCCTGGGCCTGGGCACGGGGCTGGGTTCCGCGATGATCGTCGACGGCATTCTCGAGCCGATGGAAGTTGCCCACCTGCCTTACAAGAAAGGCCGCACCTTCGAGGATTACGTTGGAATCCGAGGACTGAAGCGGCTGGGCAAGAAGAAGTGGCGGCGCCAAGTAGCCAAAATCGCGGAAGAGCTCAAGACTGCGCTCGAAGCAGACTACGTGGTACTCGGCGGTGGAAATGCGAAGCTATTGAAGAAACTGCCGCCGGGCTGCCGCCTCGGCGACAACGCGACCGCTTTCACGGGCGGATTCCGCCTTTGGGACGAACCCGCGGAGAAAACCAAGTGGAATCGAACTCCCCAGATGGAACCACCCAGACAGCCCAACTAAACTTGTTCCGGTTTTAACCGATGATTCTTTATTCCGGCGGGTTCCCAGCAAAACCCGCGTCTCGGAGTCATCGTATGCCTGAACTAGACGATCCGGAAATCTACCAAACCGTCCTAGAAGCTCTGCAGACGGGTGTTTATATCGTCGACCGGAATCGCCGAATCCGCTTTTGGAACGAAGGCGCCGAGCAAATCACCGGTTACCTTCGGCAAGACGTCGTCGGCCGCTTCCTGCGCGAGCACCTGCTGACCACCGGCGACGAACCCAAAGACCTCGCTTCGGATCCTAACGATCCCGTCAATCTTGTCTTTCGGGACGGAAAGCCTTCAACCACGGATGTTTCCATCCTCCACAAGGACGGGTACCGCGTGCCCATCGTTTTGCGCACCAACCCGATTCGCAACAGCCACGGTGCGGTGATCGCGGCCGCGGAGAGTTTTGAAAAGAACCGTTCGGCCTCGGATTGGACTCGCAGGCAGGCCGGATTTGCGGATTTTGGCTGCCTGGACTCGGTGACCGGCGTTGCGGCGCAGAGCTACATGGGCACGCAACTACGGGAGAACCTGATCACGTTCGCCGAACATCACATTCCCTTCGGGATTCTCCTGATACAAATCGATCGCATCGATGAGTTCCGCGCCAGCCGTGGGCCGGGCGTCGTGCCCACGATTTTGCGCGTGACCGCGCAGTCGGTGGAGAACTGCGTCCGCCCCACCGATCTGGTCGGCTGCTGGGGCGAGAACCGGTTTCTAGCCATTCTCACGGAATGCAAGGAATCCGAGGTGGCGCTGGTCGGCGAGCGGGTCCGAAAAATGATTGGCCGGTCGGAAATCGAGTGGTGGGGCGATATGTTCTCCGTCACCAGCCCGGTGGGCGGCGCCGGCTGTCGGTCCGGCGACGATATCGAATCGCTGCTCGCCCGTGCGGACGCGTCCCTCCAGGAAAGCATTTCGAAAGGCGGAAATCGCGTCACCGTTCTTTCCTGATGTTCAGGAGTCATTACGGAGGTTGGGGCATCGATGTTTTCAATCATAGGACTTGTCGTCGTTTTCGGGTGCGTCGTTGCCGGATATTTGATGGAACACGGCAACTTGAAAGTGCTGCTGCAGCCCGCGGAGTTGATCATCATTCTGGGCGCTGCGATCGGGACCGTCCTGATTGCCAACCCGCTATATATTTTGAAACAAATTGGAAGCGGACTCGCCGGGGCGTTCGGGGGATCGCCCTTCAACAAACAGAGATATCTGGACTCGCTGAAGATGATGTTCGAATTGTTTTCGCGGGCGCGCAAAGAGGGATTGATGTCGCTCGAAGCGGACAGCGACGCGCCGGACCAGAGTCCGGTGTTTTCCAAGTACCCGAAATTCTTGAAGGACCACCACGCGTTGCATTTCGTCTGTGACTCGCTGCGCATGGCGGCCAGCGGCGGGATCGAGCCCTTCGATGCGGACCAGATGATGGAACTGGACATGGACGTTCACCACCACGGGGCCAATTTGCCCGTCGCGGCGCTGTCGACGATGGCGGATTCGCTGCCCGGGCTCGGAATCGTCGCGGCCGTCCTCGGGGTGGTGATCACCATGGGCGCCTTGGGCGGTCCTCCGGAAGAAATTGGGAAAAAAGTGGCCGCCGCGCTGGTGGGAACGTTTCTGGGTATTCTTTTGTGTTACGGCTTGGTCGGTCCGCTGGCGGCAAACATGGCCAAGACCGCCGACGACGAGCACGCCTACTACCACGTTCTGCGCGTGATGCTTGTGGCGCTGCTGAAGGGTTCCGCGCCGACCGTGGCCATCGAAATCGGGCGCCGGGCCATCCCCGGGCACGTTCGGCCCAGTTTCCAGGAGGCGGAAGCCTACATCAAGAACAAAAGCGAGGCGGAGCAGCCGGCGGCGGCCCACGCCGCGTAACGGTCGCTAAGGAAGAAGCCATGCCAGCGAAAGCACCCGTCATCATCATCAAAAAGAAAGGCGGCCATGGCGGCCACCATGGCGGAGCCTGGAAGGTGGCCTATGCGGATTTCGTGACCGCGATGATGGCTTTGTTTATCGTTCTTTGGCTGCTCAGCAGCAGTAAACAAGTGCAGGAAGCAGTCGGCGGATATTTCCGCGACCCGACCGGCACGTCGAAAAAAGTGGGCAGCGATATGCAGGGCGCCGGAGAGAGTTTCAACGTTACCAAGGACAACATGGCCGAGTTGAAGGAAGAACTCCAGAAAACGATGCGCCAGGTTCCTAATTTCGACAAATTGAAAAACCACATCGACATGACGATCACGTCGGAAGGCCTTCGCATCGAGCTGCTCGAGTCCGCGACCAGCACGTTTTTCGAGAGCGGAAGTCCGCAACCGAACAAGGACGGCCAGGACATCCTGATTGCGCTGTCCAAGGAGCTGGGCACGATCCCCAACAAGATCGCGGTGGAGGGCCACACGGATTCAAAGCCGTATCTCGGAAAGGGCGACTACTCGAATTGGGAGCTCTCCGTGGATCGCGCGAACGAGGCGCGCAGGCTGATGCAGCAAAATGGAATTCGCCAGGACCAGATCATGCAGGTGCGCGGCTTCGCCGATCAGCACTTGCGGAAGCCGGATGCGCCGCTCGATCCTTCGAATCGGCGAGTTTCCCTCATCGTGCAGTACCTGAACAAGAGGTCGGATGACGAGCCGGAGCCCGGCGAGAAGCAAGAGGGCGCCAAACCAGCCGCGACGGAAACGCCGAAGGAACCCGCCGAGAAGAAATAAGTTTCGTTCACTTCTCCGGACAACGGTTTCGGGTGCGCGGATTTCCCTGCTAAAAACACGATCGCCGTTTCCCTCAGTGCGCGGAGCGCCGATTCGGGCCGATCCTGTAACCCGCGCCGCGCACCGTATGAATCAAGCTGCCGGAGGAGTCCGCGTCGATCTTTTTGCGCAAATAGTTGATGTACACGTCGACGACGTTGGTCATGGTGTCGGCCGAGAGTTTCCACACGTTGTGGATAATCGAGGAGCGGGACACGTTTTCGCCGGCGTTCAGCATCAAATATTCCAAGAGAGCGAATTCCTTCGGCGTGAGCTCGATGGAGTTGCCGTTTCGCCGCACGACCCGCTTTACGCGGTCGAGTTCCAGATCCATGCTGTGAAGGACCGGCTCGAAGGGAAGATTGCCGCGGCGCAGGAGGGCGCGAACGCGGGCCAGCAATTCCGAAAAGGCGAACGGTTTGGTCACGTAATCGTCCGCGCCGGATTCCAGGCCGCTCACACGGTCTTCGACGCGCGCGTTGCCCGTGAGAATCAAGATGGGCAAATGAGGCGATTTGGAACGGACCTGGCGCAGCACCTCCAGGCCGCTCACGTCCGGCAGATTCAAATCCAAAATAAGCAAATCGAAGGACCCGTTGTCGAGCGTTCCGAGAACGTCTTTGCCGCTGGCGACGAGCCGTACATTGAAGTGCTCGGTTTCCAGGCCGGCCAAAAGAAATTTGGCGACGGGCAAATCATCTTCCGCAATCAGGATATGCATGGTGTAGGACTCGCGTAAACCGCGGGCTTGTCGAAGGGGAAGCCAGTCTCGCAGCGAGATTAAAACTTGTCAAGGGAGGAATCGCGATTTTTGCGCGCAAGTTTTTCAAGACGAAACTTCTGTGGAAAATGTTTGGCGGGAGCAGAAGCGCGGCATGAAAGTTTCTTTATCTTCGCAGCGGCGAGACGAGTGTCGTTTCAGGATGCGCCATCCTGTTTTGGCCCTCGCGATTCGGGGCCCATTTCTATCTTGCTTGTTTCTACTACGCATTTCGAATCGGTTTGGACACAGAAACGCAAGGTTCACTGGACCACTTGGAATCGCGGGGAGATTTCCCCAAAGAAATACATAAGGCGCTCTTAATGTTGTGGCGCGGGCGGCGACCACAGGGAGAAGAAAATGGCTACGGCGGCGACGCATTCGGCGATTCGGAACACGCGGGTTCTGGTCGCCAGTTCGAACGAATCTTTTCGAAGGTTGTGGGCCGGAAAGCCGGAATACGAAACGGCTGAGATGGAAGTGGCCTCCGGCGGCGCGGACGCTCTTCAAAAATTGGAGTCCGAGAACTGGGCCGAAGTGCTGCTGGACCGGCATCTGCACGATCTGGACCCGAACGAGGTGCTGCAAATCATTCGCGGGCGGCATCCGCATGTTCTGGTGCGGGTGGTGGATTCCGTTCCGGGTCCCGAGGAAGGCGCGGAGGCCGAGAAGGGGCCGAGTCTCGTTTCGTCCAGTGCGCGCCGTCCCGTCCCGGATTTTGACGCGGACCCATTTCCGGGCGACGCCGAGGACCGAATCGAATTCCCGAACGACGGTCGCGAGCGCGGAACCGGGAAAGCTCCGCAGCGCGTCGAGCCCCTGCCTGGAATGATGGGCGATGGGCCGGGACTCGAGCAAACGTACCGGCTCGCGCGGCTCGTCAGCCCGCGCCAGACCACCGTATTGATCACCGGGGAGACCGGCACGGGCAAGGAACTTGTGGCCCGCGGAATTCACCACATCAGCCCGCGCGCGAAATGCCCGTTCGTGGTCGTCAATTGCGCGGCGATTCCCGAGCAGCTCCTCGAGGCGGAGCTGTTTGGCCACGCGCGCGGCGCCTTTACCGGCGCGGTGCAATCGCGGCTGGGGCGGATTCACGTGGCCCAGGGCGGCACGCTGTTTCTCGACGAAGTCGGCGAACTTCCCCTGAGCATGCAGGCCAAGCTTCTGCGTTTTTTGCAGGACGGGGAAGTGCAGCGCCTGGGAAGTTCCGACGTGTTCCGCGTGGATGTGCGAGTTATTTCGGCGACGAACGTCGATCTGCTCCGCTCGGTGCACCAAAAAATGTTTCGCCAGGATTTGTACTATCGCCTGGCCGTGTTTCCGATCGAGTTGCCGCCTCTGCGCCAGCGAAGAGAGGACATCGTGCCGCTCGCCTCGCATTTCCTGGACGGCCTCTGCGAGCAGGCCGGATATTCACCGAAAGTGATTTGTCCTTCCGCCGAGGCCGTCCTGCGGCAATATTCCTGGCCGGGAAATGTCCGTGAACTCCAGCACGCGATCGAGCGGGCATTTATCCTGGCGGGAGACGAGCGGCAACTTCGGCCCGCGCACTTCCACCTGACCGAACCGCCGCAGCCTGTTAGAGAAATCTAAGCTCGCGAGACCGCGGTTGGCCATCGCCTTGCTCCTTCACCGGGCATGCCAATTCTGCCCAGTGCCCGGCAAAAAACGCGCGGAACGCGCCGCGGACATCCCTCCCGCAGCGAAGCGGAACGCTCGCTGGTCCACGCGTTTGCCACGTTCACGCAGGCTGCCGACTCGCTGGAAAAATCCTATGGACAGTTGCAGACCGAAGTGGCGCGCCTCGGCAGGGAACTCGAGCGGGCCAACTCGGAACTGACCAGCAGCCTGGATGAAAATCACCGGGTGCGCGGTTTTTTGTCGCAAATTTTAGAAGGTCTGCCGTGCGGCGTGCTCGTCGTGGACGCTGCAACGCGGCTGCGAGTCATCAATCCGGAAGCCCGCCGGTTGTTGATGCTCGATCCTTCGTGGTCGCCTGAACAGGGCGTGGCGTTGCCGGCGGTGATCGATCGGCTCCTGGCGGATTCTTCCTCCAAAAGTACCGCTGTGGAAAGGGAATGGTCGTTCGAGGATCCCGCCGGCACACGCTTTCTCGGAGTCACGCACGCGCAAGTATCCGGAAAGAACAGCGCGGATGGGGAAACCATCTGGATTCTCCGCGACTTGACGCAGGAAAAGCTGGTCTTCACGGAGCAGGAAAAATCCCGGCGCAACCGGGCGCTGGCGGAAGTTGCCACGGTCCTGGCGCATGAAATTCGCAATCCGCTCGGCAGCCTGGAATTGTTCGCGGGCCTGCTGGCCGATACGACGGCCGTCACGTCGGAGGCTGGCCAGTGGGTCGGACAGATTCAAGCAGGGCTACGCACGCTCGCGGCCACGGTGAACAACGTCCTACAATTTCACAGCCAGCCTTGTCCCGAGCCGATCCCCACGCATCTCGACCGCTTGCTGCGCGATACCGTCGATTTTGTCGGGCCCCTCGCGCGGCAACGGGGCATGCAGGTGCGGCTCGAGAACCGGGCGGGAAAAGTTCTGCTTAACGCCGATCCGCACCGCCTTCAGCAGGTGTTTCTGAATCTTTCGCTCAACGCGTTTCGCGCGATGTCGCCGGGCAGCTGGCTGGTGGTGAATCTGGCGCGGCGCGCGCAAAGCGAAGGCGCCCAGCTACAACAGGTACAAATCGATTTTGAAGATCAAGGCAGCGGCATTTCCGAAGAGCACCTCGAAAAGATTTTCGAGCCGGGATTCACGACGCACGTGGGAAGTTCGGGTCTGGGGCTCGCGGTCTGCAAGAAGGTGATCGAGCAGCACGGCGGAACGATTCGCGTGCACAGCGCGCCACGGCTGGGCACGACGTTCTCGCTCCTATTGCCTGCGGCGGGAGAGTTGCAATGAGTTCATGCGCGGTGCTGGTGGTGGATGACGAAGTGGCCATGCGGACGGCGCTGGAAGCCAGCTTCCGCCGGAACGGATGGAGCGTGACGACGGCCGGAGGCGCGGGAGAAGCGTTGGCCAAATTTCGCTCGGCGCCGTGCCCCCTGGTCGTGACCGACGTGCGCATGCCGGATGGCGGCGGCTTGCAAGTGATGCAGGGCGTGCGCGAAATGGCTCCGGACACGGCCGTGATTTTCCTGACGGCCTACGGCACGGTGACCGATGCCGTGCAGGCCATCAAGGAAGGCGCGTGCGACTACCTGATGAAGCCCGTGTCGTTTGACAAGCTGCGGGAGACCGCCGAGCGCGTTCTCTCCATGGCGCGCGCATCGCGAATTCCAAAACCGCCGGGCGGCAGCGCCGCAAAACTGATCGGACGCTCGCCGGCGTTTTCGCGGCTCCTCGAAAAATCGCTCCAGGTGGCGCGCACCGGGGCGGACGTGTTGATCGAAGCGGAAAGCGGCACCGGCAAAGAGCTTGTCGCGCGGCTCATTCACCTCGAAAGCGCGCGGCGCGACGGGCCGTTCGTGGCCGTAAACTGCTCGGCATTTCCGGAACACCTGCTGGAAAGCGAACTCTTCGGCCACGTTCGCGGCGCCTTCACCGGCGCGAACAATGCAAAGCCGGGAAAATTTGAACTAGCGAACGGCGGAACCATCCTGCTCGACGAGGTGGGAGAGATGCCGCTGGCGCTTCAGCCGAAACTCCTGCGCGTTTTGCAGGAAAGGGAAGTAGACCCTCTCGGCGGCACGCGGACCGTGCCGCTGGACGTGCGCGTCATTGCCACCACGAATCGTTCGCTCCGCGCGGGCGTATCCGCCGGGGAGTTTCGCGCGGACCTTTACTATCGCCTGAACGTCGTGCCGCTCTCGATTCCACCGTTGCGCGAGCGGCGCGAGGATATACCGGAACTTGCGGCGCATTTCCTCGGCAAGCACGCGGCCGCCGGGGCGTGTTACCGCATCTCTCCCGAACTCGCGCAAGGCCTGCGATCGCACAACTGGCCGGGCAACGTGCGCGAACTCGAAAACTTCGTTCGCCGCGCGCTGGCCCTCTCCACGGGCCAGGTGCTGGGCTTGGAGCTTCTCGCGCATCTCGAAACTTCACTCGAACCGGAACGCCGCGCAGCGCTCGCAGCGGGCGTATCTCTGCGCGACGCCGAGCGCGAGCTCCTGGAACGGACTCTCGAAGCCACGGGAGGGAACCGCACGCGCGCCGCGGAAATGATGGGGGTGAGCCTGCGCACCGTGCGAAACAAGATCCGCAACTACGGCCTGCCCGCGCGGAGGAGCGCATGAGTCTGATCGATACCGCTCAATTGACGTTAGCCGAAAAATTTCTGGATCTGGCCACCGCGCGCCAGTCTCTCCTCGTCAGCAACATCGCCAACGTGGACACACCCGGATACCGCACGCAGGACATGGATTTTCACGCCGAACTGGTGCGCGCGCTGAGCGAAGATCCCGGCCTGCCCGCGATTCCCGCCGTGCGCGACGTTCCCGGCCTGCTGTCCCGGCCGGACGGCAACAACGTCAGCGTCGATCGCGAAGGGCTGCTGCTCGCCGAGTTGCAATTGAAATATCAGGCCGCCACGCAGGCGATGCGCTCCGAATTTGCGATGCTTCGGTCCGTCATCAGCAACGAAACCTAGAGGAGGTTCCCAGCCATGAATCTTTTTGGATTGCTGCAACTCAGCGGATCGGCGCTGCTCGCCGAGCGCGAACGCGCCGAAATTTCCGCCAGCAACCTGGCGAACGCGGAGACCACGCGCACGATCGACGGCGGCCCTTACAAACGCCAGAACATCATTTTCGCCGCCAGCCATCCGCTTTCGAGCGGTTTCTATGCCACGCTCGCCAGCTTCGCGGATATCCACACGGAAACCGTGCAAGTTGCCGGCGTGGTGCAGGACGAATCCGCGCCCGTGCGCCGCTACGAGCCCGGGCATCCCGACGCGGACGCCGCGGGCTATGTGAACTTTCCCAACGTGAATCCCGTCGAGGAAAGCGTCAATCTCATGGAAGCCAGCAGGTCGTACCAGATGAATGTTTCGGCGATCCAAACGACCAAGGCCATGATTCAGGCCGCCATCCAGATCGTGCAATAACGCCACGCCGGACGGAGGAAATTCATGGCCAACACAATTCAAGGATTGCCGGCTCCGGATCTGGGTGCGTCCGTCACTCGCGCGGGCGGCGGGGGATCGTCTGATTTTCTAGGCGCGTTGCAAGGCGCGATGGACCAGGTGGAACAGCTCCATCAGGACGCGCAGGGCAAAGTTGCCGGGATGCTTGACGGCTCGGGCAGCGACGTTCATTCCGCCATGATTGCGGTGGAAAAGGCCGGCCTGGCCTTCGAGATGATGGTCCAGGTGCGCAACAAGATCGTGCAGGCCTACCAGACCGTTTCGCAAATGAATTTCTGACGGGAAAACGCAAGTCCTTCACGCGGCGCGGTCCGCGGAAATCCGAACAACGGGAGGCGATGGAAGTAAAGGCAGCAAAGGAAGGGAAGAATAAGGGCGCGTCCGGCTTTCCCAGCCGGAACGACGTTTCGGTTCTTCCGCTTCCTCAACTTCCTTCACCTCCTGACCTTCCTGATCGACACCGGCGGCCATGGACAAAGTTCTGGAACAGGTTCGCGCATTCCTGCGCGGGCTGACCCTCAACCAGAGATTCCTTTTGGCGGGCAGCGCGGCGCTGGTGGGCCTCATCATCTGGCTGTTCGTGCGGCTGTTTGCCGCGGCGGATTTCAAGAATCTTTACACCGGGCTCGATCCGACCGACACGCAGAAGATCGTCGCGCGCCTGACCATTGAAAATATTCCCTTTCAGCTTTCCAGCGACGGAACCTCGATCGATGTTCCGTCGGACCGGCTCGACCGGGTTCGCGTCGAAATGGCCTCGCAGAATCTTCCGCACACCGGGCGCCTGGGCTTCGAGTTGTTCGACAAACCGAATTGGTCCAGCAGCGATTTCTCCGAGCGCGTCAACTACCAGCGCGCGCTGGAAGCGGAACTGGAACGCACGATCGAGACGATGGACACGGTGGAGTCCGCCCGTGTCCACCTCGTTTTGCCGCGGGAATCGCTCTTCACCACCGAAGAGCGCCCCGCCAAGGCGGCCGTCGTGGTGAAGCTGCGTACGCAGCGCCTCGCCGATGAGACGGTCAACGCGATTGCCAATCTGGTCGCGAGCGCCTGGGAGAATTTATCGCCGGACGACGTCACCATCGTCAGCGCCGATGGCCGCTTCCCGCTGAGCGCGGCGAAATCCAGCGGAAACTCCGCGCGGCGAGGCTTATCCGACCTGGAAACGGCCATCGCGGAACGCATCGTGGACACGCTCGCCCCGGTGGTCGGCGCGGAACACGTGAAATCCAGCGTCTCGATTGACTACAACCCCGACTCGGGAGAAACCACGCAGGAAGTCTACGATCCCAATGCGTCTGCCGTCGTGAATTCCCAGGTGTCCGACGATCAAACGACCGGAGCGGCTCCCATCGGCATTCCGGGAACGACGAGCAACGTGCCGAGCCCGCCGCCCGCGACGCCTCCCGCAAACGCCGCCGCCGCGAATTCGACGGCTGCTGCGTCGCAGCAAAAGCCCTCCGGAGTTTCGCAAGGCATGCACAGCGAAAGCAAAACTTTTGTAGTAAGCAAGACGGTGCACCACACCCTGGAACCTGCGGGCCAAATCAAACACCTGGCCGCCGCGGTCCTCATCGACGACGCGATCGACGTGAAAGACGTCAGCGGCAAACCGCAGGAAACTCGCCGCAAAAGAACGTCCGAAGAAATGAAGCAGATGGAAGACCTGGTGCGCGCGGCGATTGGATTCAATGCGCAGCGCGGGGACGAGCTCTCGCTGCAGAACGTTTCCTTCCAGGTCGTGCCCGTCGAAGTTCCTGCCGCGCCGACGCGCGTCGAGCGGACGCTGCGGATCGTTGCGCCGTGGATGGGACTGTTGCGATACGCCGGCATCGGAATCGTGTTCCTGGTGATTTACGCGCTGGTCCTGCGGCCGGTTAAAAACCAGGTCCTCGCCACGATTCGCGCGCTGCCCGCCAGAAGTCAGCCGGCGGCGATGCTCGGTGAAGGAGGAAGCGAGGCAACGTCAAAGCCCAAGACGATGGCGGAGATGGAGGGCGAACTGCAACGAGAATTGACGGAAACCAATTCCGAAGTGATGCGCGCGGTGGTCTTGAAGAGGCACCTCGCGGAAAAAGTAAAGAAAGAACCTGAGGGCGCGACCCGGCTGATTCAGGGATGGGTCCGCCAGGGCGCCTCGGAGGGGTAATGGCCGAGGAGGTCAAACACATATCGGGATTGCGGAAAGCGGCCATCCTGCTGGTGGTGCTGGGCGACGAAGCCGCGAGCGCGGTCTACAAGCATCTGGAGGAAGAGGAACTCCGAAACATCACGCAGGAGATCACGGAGCTGGATTTCGTTGCGCCCGAACTGGCGGCGGAAGTATTGCAGGAATACCACCGCCTGACCCTTACGCAGGAGTACCTGGCGAAGGGAGGGCCGGCGTACGCCACGCAGTTATTGATGAAAACATTCGGCGAAGCGGGCGCGAAATCTTTGCTCGAGCAAGTGATGAAGGCGCAGGAAGGCGCGGCGCACAATCTGGTCACGCTGCAGAAGTCCGACCCGCAGCAGTTGGCCAAGTTCATCCAGGGCGAACACCCGCAAACGATCGCCCTGGTCCTCGCGCACATGAGCGGCAAGGCGGCCTCGGCGGTGTTGGCGTTGCTGCCGCCGAAGCTGCGCGGCCAGGCCGTCGTGAGGATGGCGCAGATGCAGCAATTTTCGCCGGAAATGGTGCAGAAAATTTCGCTGATCCTCAGCCGCAAGATGATGTCTCTCGGCGAACAGAGCCGGCGCGGATTCGGCGGCGTCAAAGCCGTTGCCGACCTGCTCAATACCGTCGAGACCACGCTGACAAACGAAATCCTCGGAGCGGTAGAAGAGGAAAGCCCGCAACTCGCCGTATCGATCCGCAATTTCATGTTCACGTTTCAGGATTTCCTGATGGTTCCGGAAAGCAGTTTGCGCGAACTTCTGGGGCAATTGGACAAAAAGAGTTTGTCCCTCGCGCTCAAGGGAGCTTCGGAGGAACTCAAAAACCATTTCTTCAAATGCATGTCCTCCCGCGCCGTCGAGATGTTGAAGGAGGACATGGAGGCGCTCGGTCCGACGCGCGCCCGCGACGTTGCCACGGCGCAGCAGGAAGCCATCGCGCTGGCCCGGAAGCTCGAAGCCGCCGGAAAGATGACGCTGAAGAATGAATCGGAGGAAGCGTTTGTCGTCTAAATCGAACTCGTTCCACGCGGTTCGCGGAACCGAAGAATTCACCTACCCGCCCGCCCCGTCCGTTCCGGCATCCGACGGCAGCGATGCGGCGCAAGCCCAGGTGCTGTGGACGGCGAAAACGGGCGCGAGGGGGCATGCGGACGCGAACGCCGCCGCGCAAAAAGAACAGCAAGCATGGAACAACGGCCGCGCCGCGGGCCTGGCGGAAGCGCGTGCCGCATTCGACCAGCAGGTCGCAATGTTGCGCGACGAAATTGCCAAAGCGCTTCGCGAATTCGCTCACGAGCGCGACGTTTATTTCCTGCGCGTCGAAGAACAAGTGGTCCGGCTTACGCTGGCGATTGCCCGGAAAATCCTTCACCGCGAAGCCCAGGTAGACCCGCTGCTGCTTGCGGGCATCCTGCGCGTGGCGCTGGACAAGATCGGTTCCGGTTCGACCACTCGACTTCGCGCGCATCCTTCCGACGTCAAAGTGTGGCGCGATTATTTCGCACAAGCTCGCGAGAGCTTTCCCACTCCCGAATTGATCGGCGACCCCGAAGTTCAGCCCGGCCAGTGCCGCCTGGAGACGGAAGTCGGCAGTACGGAAATCGGGCTGGAAACGCAAATGAAAGAAATCGAGCAAGGGTTTTTGGACCTGCTCGTCGAGCGGCCGGGATCGCGCTGATGTCGCCGCGCGATCTGCTGGAACCCTATTTCAAGCGGCTGGATCAATTTTCCACCTTGCGTTGGGTGGGACGCGTCACAAAAGCCGTAGGCCACCTCATCGAATCCGAGGGGCCGTACGGCTCCGTGGGCGAGGGCTGCGGAATCATTGCCTCCGACGGACAAACCTATGCCGGTGAAATCGTCGGTTTTCGGGGCAGCACCGTTTTGTCCATGCCGCTCGAGCGCCCCGCCGGAATCCGCTATGGCGATCAAATCGTCACCCGCGGCACGAAGCCCTCGATTCCGGTCGGTCCGGCCTTGCTCGGACGCGTGATCGACGGCGCAGGCCGGCCCCTGGATGACAAAGGCGCCTACCGCACGCGCGAAAGCTGGCCGCTTTTTTCCGAAGCGCCGCTTCCCCTGGCCCGAACTCCGATTCACGATCCCATCGGATGCGGCATTCGCGCGATCGACGGCTTCATCACTTGCGGGCGCGGCCAGCGCGTTGGCATCTTCGGCGGCAGCGGCGTGGGAAAGAGCACGCTCATCGGAATGATGGCCCGCAACACCTCGGCGGACCTCACGGTCCTGGGACTCGTGGGTGAACGCGGCCGGGAGGTGCGCGATTTCCTGGAAGATTCCTTGGGGGAAGAAGGGCTGCGACGTTCGGTGCTTGTCGTGTCCACTTCGGACCAGTCTCCGTTGTTGAGGATTCGCGCGGCGCTGACGGCCACCTCGGTGGCCGAATATTTTTGCGGCCAGGGGAAGCACGTGCTGCTGGTGGTCGATTCACTGACGCGATTTGCGATGGCGCAGCGCGAAATCGGCCTGGCGACGGGCGAGCCGCCCACGGCAAAGGGCTACACGCCCTCCGTTTTTTCGCTGCTGGCGCGATTGATCGAGCGCGCGGGACACTTCGGAGCGGGAAGCATCACCGCGTTTTATACCGTCCTGATGGAGGGCGACGATCAGCAGGACCCGCTCGTCGACGCCGTGCGCGCGCTGCTCGATGGCCACGTGGTGCTCGACCGCAAGCTGGCCCTTCAGGGCCACTACCCTCCGATTTCCATACTCGACAGCCTGAGCCGGTTGATGCCCGCGGTGACCTCGCCCGAGCATTTGGGAAAAGCGCGGCGCATACGGCAATTGCTCTCTTCCTACGCGGCTGCGGAAGACTTGATCCGCATCGGCGCGTACCAGAAGGGATCGGATCCGGTTCTCGACCAGGCGGTTCTGGTTCTGCCGTCGGCGAAAGTCTTTCTCCAGCAGGATCGCAAGGACCGCGCTCCTCTCGAAGAAAATATTAAATCGCTGCTGGCGCTTCCCGGCTGAAAAGACGATGGCATTCCATTTTGCACTCGAGGCAATCCTGCGGCTGCGCCGCGGGCAGGAAAATATGGAGCGGCTGAGGCTCGAAGCCATCGCTTCGGAACGGGCCCGGACCATCAGCCAACTCGAGATCCTGTCCGCGCAGTTTGACGAATCGCAACGCCGTTTTCAGGAGCGCATGAGGCAGGACCTGTACGGAGCGGAAGTCCAATTTGAAGATGCTCGCGCGGGCCAGATCGCAGCGGCGCAGCGCGCGCTCCAAACCCGAATTGTGGAACTGGAGAAGATGCGGTTGAAGCAAGTTGCGGTCTACATCAAAGCCCGCCAAAGCCGCGAAGTGCTCGAAAGTCTGCGCGATCGGAAATTCGCCGTCTACCGGCAGGAACTGCTTCGCCACGAACAGCAGGACCTCGACGACTTGTTCCTGATGCGGCAGAACCTGGACCGCGACGAATAAATCTTGCCGTGCCGGTTGGGCAAACCTTGCCGCAGCGCTTCGTTTTCGCGATCTTCCCATCGAGACTTGCAAATCCACTTGGGCCTCACCTCGTTGAATTTCATGCAGTTAAGGAATCTCGAAAATTGATTCAGGGCCGGGACGATCCTGGCGGTTCATGTGCAGTGCCTATGCGGGATTTGCACACACGAGACCACCATGCAGGCTGCGGCCATCTCCAATCCGGAAATTCCGAACGTCTCCGGCCCCCCGGCCGTGACGCTGCTTCCGTTCGATCCGCAAGCTGCTTCGCCCTTCACGGCGTTGTTTCAGGATGCTTTGAAATCCACAGCGAACAGCGGCGCAGTTCCGGCGCCGGGCAAGCCGCAGGATTCCAACCGACGCCCCGCAAACTCCACGGGGACGGCGAACCAGTCGCCAGTCTTCTTCTTTCCGGGGATTCCAATTTCCATTCCCATTCTCGCGCCGAATCCAATCGAACCGGCTCTTCCGGCGGCCACGTTGCGAGTTCCCGCCGCCGCTGCGGCGCCGAACGGAGACGCAACAAACCGCGGGGCAACCGCAGCGGCAAAGGAAAGTTCTTCCCCGAGTGCGTTCTCTGTCTTCGCGTCGACCGTGGGCCAACCGATGGCGATTCCGCTGAGCGGGCCGCCCGCGCCGAATGCCGGTTCTTCGCCGGCAACCGATGTCTTGTCTCCGAACACTCTTGGAACCGGTGCTTGCTCTCCGAACCATCCTGAACCCGGTGCATCCCCGCAGGATCCGAATGGCGCGGCGCGTCCGGCACTCAACCTGGATTTGAGAAGGCCGGAAAGTTTTTCGGCGAGCGTTTCTCCAGGTCCCGCTCCATTGACTAGCGCCGTCCCGATGGCGCAGCCCGCGCGGGCGGATGCCTCCGAATCAAACGGCCCGGGCAATCCGATCGGCGGGAACACGCCCGCCGGTTTCGCGCAAGCGACTCCGAAACTGGAATTCACAGTTCCGACTTTTGTTCCACGGGAATTTGTCTTGCCGCCGAATCAAGAGCACGCTGGCAATGAGATTTCTGGAGGGCATCCCGAGCCAACGCTCAATCCCGCCGCGGAACAAGCAAGTGCCCAGCGTGTCGCGACGAACGTTACCAACCAGCTTCTCAACATTCTTGCGCACGGGACCCGTCCGGATCCCGCCTCACCAACTGCGCAGAATCTCATGTCGCCTGTGGCAACCCCGAAGGCTCTATGGTCCGGTTCCACGCAACCGGAAATAAATCACGCGGCGCAATCGAATCTTCAGCCGCCGGCTAACCCGTCGCCTTCGCTGGCCGAGACTTTGCAGCAGTCCACGGCAAAGTCCGCCGCCGTCGGCGCGCCCACGTTGAAATTTCATGAGAGCTTGAAGCCCGAGCCATCCACTCCCGCGCTAGCGGCGCCAGCAGTGGCCGCGGCGCCGAAAGCGCAACCGCAGGAGAGTGCCGGCGGATCGGCGGGCGGGGATTCGAACGCGAAGCCGGACCACGCTTCGAATGCCGCGAATCCTCGCGCGGAGGAGAAGGATTTCGCCCACTCGTTGGACTCGGCCGCGTCGACTCCGCCTCTCGAACATTCCCCGGTCGCCGACCCGGCCGCGGTGGCCGCCGCAACGCCCCTGCCGGCGCAACCCGCGAATCCAGGCGCGCAGCCCGCTTCGGCGAGCGCAGGCCATGCGGCTCCGGCGGAGTCCTTGCCTGCCGCTGCTCAGGGCGCGCCGGTTGTGAGTGCAGCCCACATGTTTACCCAACCTGGACAAACGGAAATCCGCATCGAGATGCAGGCGGATTCCCTTGGCGGCATCGAATTGCGCGCGCACATCGCCGGGGATCAAATTGGGGCGTCGATTTCCGTCGAGCATCACGATGCGCAAGTGGCGCTGGCCACGGACTTGCCCGCGCTGCACAACGCGCTCGCCGAGAAGAATCTTCGCCTCGAGTCGCTGACGGTTTCCCAAGGCTCGTTTTCTTCGCTGAGCGGTGGCCCGGGGCAGGACGCTGGCCAGAGAGGTTTTCCGCAGCCATCCGCGAGATTTGCGGCTCCCGAACAAATCGAGCCGCCGCAGGCGTATGCGGAAACAATGCCGGAATCGGCAGCCCCTGCGTATTCGGGCGCCGGACTGAGCGTGGTCGCGTGAAAGACGAAATTGTGTTGGAGGAGGGACCTTATGCAAATCAATAGTCACTTGCCATTCCCGGCAGTCTCGGCGCCGTCTCCGGCCGCAACGTCATCGACGAGCGCCACTAACTCGTCCTCAAACGCTTCCGGCCTCGGCGATCCGAATCTGTTTATCAGCCTGCTCACGGCGCAGCTCCAGGCGCAGGATCCGCTGAATCCGATGAGCCCGCAGGACATGGTGAATCAGCTGACCGAGGTTAGTTCGTTGCAGCAGCTCATCAATATCAACCAGACTCTGACCAAGTTGTCGACAGGGACCGCGGGCACGACCCCGGCGCCAACCGCGCCGGCGCAGGGAGCTTAGAGAATTCGGTACGAACTTAAAATCAGGAGAAGACCATGCCATCCTTTTCAACGCCGCTTTCGGGATTGAACGCCAATTCGCAGGAGCTGTCCGTCATCGCCAACAATCTGGCCAATCTCAACACGGTTGGTTTCAAGACCGAGGTCACCAATTTCCAGGACCTGTTTTATCAGCAAATCGGGACCAACGGCGCCGGCGACCCTGTTCAGGTTGGCGTGGGAACCGAGATCAGCTCGACGTCGGGCGATTTCACGCAAGGCAGCATCGAGGCCACCGGTGTTCCCACGGATATCGCCATTCAGGGAAACGGTTTTCTGACGACGGTCAAAAACGGGTTGCAGGAATTCACGCGCGCTGGAAGCCTCTCCGTCGCCACCAACGGTTCGGTTGAGACGTCTGACGGCGGTTTGCTCCAGGGCTATGAGGCCGTCAACGGAGTCATCAATCCAAACCAAACCCTCGGGACCATCTCGGTTCCGGCCGGCCTGACCAGCCCTCCCCATGCGACGACGGCCGTTGAACTCACTCTCAATCTCGACTCTGGCACTCAAATCGCGCCCACTCCGGCCAGCCAGCAATCCGGCACGGGGATCTCGACCGCAACCGTTCTCAGGACGGGCAGCGTCCTGGGGTTCACCGACGGGACGAATGCCTTTTCGTACACCACCGTCGCGAACGACACGCTTGCCAACGTCGTCTCGGCGATCAACGCGAATCCGAACTTCACAGCCAATCTCGCGGGGAATTCCCTGGTGATTACGGCGACCAGCGGCACGTCGGTGACGCTTTCGACCAACACGCTCACGGACGCCGCAACCGGCACACAAGCCGAGGCCTTCGTCCCATCGAATACCTCCACGGTGGGAACCTTTAGCACCACCGTGGCCGTCAATGACGCTCTAGGCGCTTCCCACATCCTCACCTACACGTTCACAAAAACTGCCGCCAATACCTGGAACTACTCCATCTCCATTCCCGCCGCCGACGTGGGCGCAGCGGGGAATCCTGTGGTGTTGAAGTCCGGCACGCTGACGTTCAACGGGGCCGGGCAGTTGGTCACTCCCTCCGCGGACGTGACCGGAATTACGGCGACTGGTCTCGCGGATGGCGCCAACAATCTCACCTTCGCCTGGAATCTGTTTGGAGCCAATGGCGCGGGCCTGCTCACGCAAGTAGCGGCGGCGTCGGCGACCTCCGCTACGCTGCAAGACGGATATCCGAGCGGAACGCTTTCGAGCTACACGATCGACAATACCGGCACGATTCAAGGAAGCTTTACCAACGGCCAGACGATTCCCATCGCGCAGATCGCGCTGGCCACGTTCTCCAACCAGCAGGGATTGGTGCGGAACGGCCAAAACGAATTCCTTCCCAGCCTGTCCTCCGGCGCCGCGAACATTGGAGCGCCCGACGCGGCGGGCCGCGGGACGATCACGGGCGGATCGCTCGAACAATCCAATGCCGACATCGCTACGGAGTTCTCAAAACTCATCCTGGCCGAGCGCGGTTACGAAGCCAACGCCAAGGCCATTACGACATTCGATCAGGTCACGCAAGACGCAATCAACCTGAAGCAGTAATCATTTTCCCCGTCAGCCCGCAACAAACCGTCCCCCGCGCCGCGAACGCGGGGGACGGACCCACCATGTTTCAAAGAGTTTCTTAATGAGAGCTTTCCTATGGGACGTCTTCCGCCGAGTCGCGGGGAAAAACTTCGCAGGAAGGAAATGCGCCTGAAATAACTTCCATTTCGTCAGTGGGTTACAGCTTCCGTTGGAGTGAAGTTACGGGGCATTGACGCCTGTTCGGCGCGTGAATTGCTTTCCATGCTGGTATGGCAGATGCGCCCAGAACTCTACCTCCTCCTCCTGTGCCCGAAACCCCGGCGCCGCGCAAGCCGCGCAAACGAGGGCTGGCAACCGGCGGGGTCGCGCTCCTCGTACTCGGCGGAGGAATCTGGTGGGGCTTCATCCGCACAAGCGGGGCGGATCCTGCCAATCAGACGCAATCGGCGTCTGCACGAGCCGTTCTGCCTCTGGAGCCCTTCACGGTGAATTTGGCTGACCCGGAGGAGGGCCGATTCTTACGTACCACTCTGGCCCTGGCCGTGGACGGACAACTGCCCGTGGTCGCCAAAGGCGACAACAAGCCTGTGGAAACCAGTGAGGTCTCGATGGCCACGATTCGGGATTCGATCCTCACGGTCCTGGCGCAGTGCACCTCGGACCAGCTGCTGACTCCCGAGGGGAAGGCAAAGTTGAAGGCCGATCTTCTCAGCGCGCTGACTCGCGACGTCCCGGAACTGCGCGCTCGGGAAGTCTATTTCACGGAATTTATCGTGCAGCGGTGAACGATGGCGGAAAACAGCGGTGTCTCGGGACCGCCTCAACTCGTGATTCCGGTCTCCCTATGGGAAGAGGCGGGGTGGCTGCCCTGCCAGATCAGCGTGGAACTGCCCGTCCACGGATTTTCCGTGCGCAATCTGCTGGAACTTGCCGTCGGATCGCTGGTCGAGACTGCCTGCAAGAGCGGCGAAGACGCTCCGCTGCGGGTGAACGGCTGGCAAATCGGCTGGGTGGAATTCGAAGAGATCAGCGAATCGCTGGGCGTGCGATTGACGGAGCTTTTGTGAAATCGCTCGAGGCCAAATTGTGAGCGTGACCGCGCCGATCGTCGAGGAAAAACCGGGATGCGCCGAAGGGGCGCGTTCGCGAGTGGCGTCGTTCCTGGGCCGCGTCGCCTCATTGGCTATCTCGCGCCGGCGCGAGCGGCGCCTGCGCCTTTGCGAAATGCTTTCCCTCGGAGAGAAGCGATTCGTCGCCGTCGTGGAATACGGAAACGAAAAGTTTCTTTTAGCGGGAACGCCGCAAAACATTTCGCTGCTGAAACGATTGGACTCGAATGGCGAAGATGCCCAAACGGAATCGCACAAAGGAGCGGGCCCGGAGTAGGCATCCGGCGCAACCATGAGCGTGCTCCCCATCACTCGCAACGCACTCCTGGCAGTCGCAATGTTGTTTGCCATGGCGTCGTTCCTGCCTGTTCGCGCGGCCGCGCTTCCGGCGCCCGCTCCCGCGCCGCAGGCCCGCTCCTTTCCGATTCCGGGACTCAATTCGCGGAACGATTCGCTGCCTTGGACGGTCATCGTTCTGTTTACCGTCCTGACGCTGCTCCCGGCGCTGCTGCTGTCCATGACTCCGTTTGTCCGCATCCTGATCGTATTCCATTTTTTGCGGCAAGCCCTTGGCACGCAAACCGCGCCGACCAATCAAACCCTGATCGGGCTGGCCCTCTTCCTCACCTACTTTGTGATGCAGCCGGTGGGAGTGTCGATCGAAAAAGTTTCGGTCGAGCCGTTTACGCAAGGGTCCATCACGGCTTGGCAGGCGGTGGAGCGCAGCGCCGATCCGCTGCGCCAGTTCATGCTCAAGTACACGCGGGAGAAGGACCTGGCGCTGTTTGTCGAACTCTCGCATGAGACCCGGCCGGCCAAGCCGGAAGATCTCTCGATGCGCGTGGTGATTCCCGCCTACATCATTTCCGAACTCAAGACCGGATTCCAGATTGGTGCGGTTCTCTATTTGCCGTTTCTGGTGATTGACATGGTGGTGGCCGCGATCACGACGTCGGTCGGAATGTTTCAGCTTCCGCCCGTGGTGATTTCGACGCCTCTGAAGATTTTGCTCTTCGTGGTGGCCGACGGCTGGAACCTGGTCGTCGGCTCCACGTTGAAAAGTTTTTTCTGAGGGGGAATCTTGACCGTCGATGCGGTCGTGCATCTTTCGCGCCTGACGTTGCAGGCCGCCTTTTGGGTGACCATGCCGGTGCTCGCGTGCGCGACGCTGGTGAGTCTGGTGATCAACGTCGCGCAGGTGATGACCTCGATCCAGGACGTCACCGTCACGACTGTGCCGCGCCTGACGGCGGTGGGCGTGATCCTGTTTTTCATGACGCCGTGGATGCTCAACCACCTGGTCACGTTCACAATTTTGTTGCTCGCGGATTTTCGTCCGTATTGCCGCTGAGCGGCGGAGAGCGGGGCATTTTGGAAAACGATCTCTTGCGTTGGCTTGCGCAGGTGGCCCCCGTGGCGTTGCGCCTCGGCGGCCTCTTCACGTTTGGCCCGTTTCTCGGAGATCGCGCCATTCCGAATCGCATCAAATTCGGGCTGCTCGCGGCCCTCACGATTCTGCTCGTTCCGGTGGTGCCGGCGCAGCCGATGCTCGTGGGTCCGGTGGACTGGGCTCGGATGGCGCTCGGGGAGTGGCTCGTGGGAATGCTGATGGCGCTGAGTCTCGTCGTGGTCTTCGAAGCGCTGCAGTTTGCCGGGCAGATGTCCGGAATTCAGCTTGGACTTTCGCTTGCGACGCTGTTCGATCCGCAGAGCAACGCCGATTCGCCGGCCCTCGCCGTTTTCTACAACCTCATGACGCTGCTCCTTTTTTTGCAGCTCGACATTCATCACTGGATGCTGCGCGCGCTGATGCGCAGCTTCGAGTACCTGCCGGTGGGATCGGCGGTCGCCAGCGAGTTGCTCACGCGCCAACTCGTGAGCGTCGTGGGATCGCTGTTTTCGCTCGGGATTCAAATCGCCGCGCCGGTCCTGGTCCTGACGATGATGATCGACCTGGTGCTGGGTTTTCTCAGCAAAGCTTCGCCGCAGCTCCCGGTGCTGCTCTTCGGAATTCCCATCAAGAATCTCGCCGGCTACGCGCTCCTGATGGCGGCGGCGACGTTGTGGCCCGGAATTCTGGAGCGGCGTTTCGCGATTGTGATTGGGGCCGCGGAACGGATGATGCACGCGGCCCACTGACGGAAACTGACGGGAGGAAAAGTGCCGGACGCCAGCCGTACAGAGAAACCCACAGGCAAACGCAGGCAAGAGGCGCGCTCTCGTGGGCAGGTTACGCGCAGCCGGGAATTGACCGGGGCCCTGTCTCTGCTCGCCATCGTAGCGATGGTCGGGGCGCAGGAGGGGATTCGCGTCGGCCCGTGGCGAGGATTGCTCGAGCAAATGCTCGCCAACGGGCAGAGGGGAAATCAGGAGATCGTGAGCAGCGTCGTGCCCGTAATCGGCGGATTGATGCTGCGCTGGCTGACGGCGCCCATGGCGATGTTGTGGTGCATCGCGGTGGCCGCCAGCGTCGCGCAGGGCGGAATCGTGTTTTCCGTGGGCGCCCTCACGCCGAATTTCGGACGGCTGAATCCGGTCCGGAACATCGCCAACCTGTTCTCGCTTGCGGGAGTCAACCGCATGTTGAAGTCCCTCCTGCCAGCCGCGGTGATGCTGTACCTGGCCTACGGAATTGCGCGGCGCGACTGGCCGGCCGTCGTTACCTCCTCGCGCGCCGCCGTTCCCGCGCTGCTCAACTGGATGTTCGGCCGCTGGTACGAAATTGCGTGGAAGTGCGGGCTGGTTTTGCTCGCGTGGTCGGCCGCGGACTATTTCCTTCAGAACCGGCAGCTTGAGAACTCTTTGATGATGACCAAGCAGGAAGTCAGCCAGGAAATGAAGGATGCCGAGGGCAATCCGCACGTGCGCGGAGAACTTCGCAAGCGGCGGAGGGCCATGCGCAAGCGATGGCGAATGAAAGACGTCGAGCGGGCGACGGCGGTGATCGTGAACCCGCAACACTTCGCCGTCGCGCTCGAATACCGCCCGCAGTCCATGCCGGCGCCCATGGTCATCGCCAAGGGCATGAACGATCTCGCCCTGCGCATCAAGCAGACCGCGCGTTGGAACAGCATCCCGATCGTTGAAAATCCGCCGCTCGCACAGGCGCTGTACCGAGCCACGGAAGTCGGCGAGGTGATTCCGGCCAAGCTTTATACGGCGGTCGCGGAAATTCTGGCGTTCTTGTTCCGCACGCAGGCGAGCTTCGCAACCAGGTGCTGGCCGCGCGCGCCGCCGCGAATTCCGCCGCGGGAGCGAGGAACTAGAATGGCGAGCGGCGCAGCCGTCCTCCGAAAGAAGGTTGAGACTGACTGCTCGTTCCGGTCGCGACGGTGACGCTGATCTTCGTGATGATCGTTCCGGTGCCGGCGTTTCTGCTGGACCTGCTGCTGGCGACCAGCATCACGCTCGGCGTCATCGTGCTGCTGTGCTCGTTGTATATCCTGCGTCCCGCGGATTTTTCCGTGTTTCCGACGTTGCTGCTGTTTCTCACGCTGTTCCGAATCTCTCTCAACATCGCCAGCAGCCGCAGGATTCTTCTGCACGGAAACGAGGGGCCCACCGCAGCGGGCAGCGTCATCGCGTCGTTCGGGCAGTTTGTGGTCGGCGGCAATTACGTCGTCGGATTCGTGATCTTCATCGCGCTGATCGCGATTCAGTATTTGGTCATCAACCACGGCGCCGTTCGAACTGCCGAAGTCGCGGCGCGCTTCACGTTGGACGCCATGCCCGGAAAACAAATGGCGATCGACGCCGACCTCAGCGCCGGCACGATCAATGAGCAGGAAGCGCGCGCGCGCCGGGCAAAGATCGCGCAGGAAGCGGAATTCTACGGAGCAATGGACGGCGCCGCGCGCTTCAGCCAGCGGGACGCCATGGCCACGGTGTTGATCACGGCCATCAACATTCTCGCCGGATTTCTCATCGGTGTCTTTCAGCTCAACATTCCGCTGCAGGACGCCCTGAAGACATACACGATCCTGACGGTCGGCGACGGGCTGGTCACCATGATTCCGTCGCTCCTGGTTTCGGTGGCGGGCGGCCTGGTCGTGACGCGCGCTTCTTCCGACAAGACGATTGGCGTGGACCTGGCCCACCAGCTTTCGAAAAAGTGGCCGCTGCGCATCGCCTCGGGCGTGATGTTTCTGCTGGCGGCGTTTCCCGGGCTTCCCAAGTTTTCCTTTCTCCTGGCCGGATCCCTGGTGGCGTGGATTTCCACACGCGCGAGCGACGCCGCGGCGGCCGCCGCGGCCGAGCCGGCGACGGATGCAACGGGGAAAGCGAAGGAACCGACGCAGCAACAGCAGCTCGAAGGCCTGTTGCGCCTGGACGAAATTCACCTGGAAGTGGGCTATGCGCTCGTTCCGCTTGTGGATCAGGCGCACGGCGGCCAATTGTTACAGCGCATCCGCGCCCTCCGCCGTCATCTGGCCACGCAGCTCGGTTTCCTCGTTCCTTCCGTTCACATCACGGACAACATGCGGCTGAAGCCCCGCGAGTACGTCGTCGAAATGCGCGGCGTGGAAGTGGCCCGGTTCGAGCTCGCCCAGGATCGTGTTCTGGCGATCAGTTCGGACCCGAACGCCGCGCCCCTGGAAGGAATCGACACGCGCGAGCCCGCATTCGGTGTCGCGGCGAAATGGATCGAGCCGCGCCTGCAGGAGCGAGCGCTGGCCTCCGGTTATGCGGTGGTGGACCAGACTTCGATCATCGCCACGCATCTGGCCGAAATCGTTCGCCAGTACGCGCACGAACTGCTGACCCGCCAGGAAACCAAGCGGCTGCTCGATGCGCTGGCGGAATCGCATCCAAAACTGGTCGAGGAACTCGTGCCGCGTCTGCTGTCGCTCGGCGAAGTGCAAAAAGTCCTGCAGCTTCTGCTGCACGAACAGGTTTCGATCCGGGATCTCCCCGCCATTCTGGAAACGCTTCTGGATCACGCCGCCGCCAACAAGAATCCCGTTCATTTGGTGGAAGCGGTGCGCCAGGCGCTGGGGCGTTCCGTCGTTACGCCGCTGCTCGGTACGGACCGCAAGCTCCGGGTGCTGACCCTCGATCCGGCGATCGAGGACGAACTTGCGCGAAGCCTGGAAGCGCCGGCGCCTTCGGAGCGCTCTTTGGCGCCTGCCACACCGCTGTTGCGCCGGCTGCTGGAAGGCCTGCAGCGGCTGGTCGGCGATCCCGCCACGGCTTCTTCAACGATCTTGCTGTGCCATAGCCCGGCGCGGTTCCATCTGCGGCGCCTTCTGGAGCCGTTTCTGCCTCGCGTCGTGGTCCTCGCGCCCGCGGAAATTCCGCCGGGCGTGACGGTGCAGTCCCTCGGGGTGATCCGATGAGTTCCCATGAAACGCAAACACTGGTGTCGCGAGGTTTCAAGGATGAGCAGGAGCGGGAGCGGCTCCTGCTCGAGCACTTGCCGCAAGTGAAGTACATTGCCCGCCGCATTCACGACCGGCTGCCCGCGCAGGTGCCGCTCGACGATTTGATCCATGCCGGCGTCGTCGGCCTGATCGACGCGGTGGAAAAATTCGACCCGCGAAAAAACGTGCAGCTCAAGTCCTACGCGAAATTTCGCATTCGCGGGGCCATCCTGGACAGTTTGCGGGAAATGGATTGGAGCCCGCGCCACTTGCGGCGCCAGGCGCGGCGGATTGAAGAGGCCCACCGCGACTTGAAACTGCGCCTGGGGCGCGTGGCCACGGAGCCGGAACTCGCCGCGGAGATGGGAATGCCTCTCGCCGATTTTCAGCACCTGCTCGGGGAATTGCGCGGTCTGGACCTCGGCAGCCTGCAGGCGGAGTCCCTGGACCCGCAGTCCGAGGACGAAGTGGCGAGCTACCGTTCCGGCGGCGCCGAAAAAGATCCGTTCTTCCTATGCCTGGATGGAGAAATCCGATCGCACATCGCCACGGCGCTCGAAGACCTGGACGAAAAGGAAAAACAAGTCGTGACGCTGTACTACCTCGAGGAACTGACGATGAAGGAAGTCGGCGCGGTATTGGGAGTAGGCGAATCGCGCGTCTCGCAAATCCATTCGGCCGCGATCGTTCGTTTGCGCGCGCGGCTCGGCGATTTGTTGCGGGCGCGCAAGGATGCGCCGGAGCATTCGCCCGAAGGGGAACGCGTGCAGGGAGGGCCGGCATGGAAAAAATCCTGAACCAGGAGGAAATCGACGCGCTGTTTCGCGCGACGATGAAAGGACAGGTCGCTTCGGAGAAAACCCGGGCGCCGCAAAAGTCCGTCGCCAATTTCAATCTTCGCGAGATCAGCCAGATCAACAAAGAGCAAGTCCGGGCGCTGTCGACGCTGCACGAAAGTTTTGCGCGCAACATCGCGAACTCGCTGGGCGCGTACCTGCGGGTGGGATTCGATTTCAACCTCGTCTCGGTCGAGCAATTGACGTATTCCGAGATCATTTCGCGGCTGCCGGAGTTGACTTACTTGTGCTCCATGCGCATGCAGCCGATCGAGGCTGTGGGCCTGCTGCAGATGGATCTGGCGGTGGCGTTTCCCATCATGGATCTGGTTCTCGGAGGTCCCGGTACGGGGGCGGTCGAGTTGCGCGACTTGACGGAGATCGAAGAGCAAATTTTGGAATCCGTCATGCGTATTCTGACCAGGGAATTGCAGTCTGCCTGGGCTCCCGTCCTGCCGGTGGAGATCGGATTTGAGCAGAGGCAGCAGAGCTCCCACGCGCAGGTGCTGATGGGGCCCACGGAACGCTGCCTGGCGCTGAGTTTTGAAATCAAATTGCTGGAGGCCCACGGAGTTCTGAACGTCACGCTGCCGGCGGTCGCCTCGAATGCGCTGCTGCGAAAGCTCACGGCGCAAACCGCGTACTTGCACAAGGGAAGTTCCATCGCGCACGTCCATCAAATCCGCGAGCGCCTGCTTGACGGGCGCTACGCCGTCGAACTGCGGCTGCCTCCGATTCCCGTTCGCGTTCGCGATCTCACGGGCCTGGAAGTCGGGGAGATTCTGCCGCTGCACCAGTCCGTCGAACAGCCCGCCGTCTTGTACGTCGCGGAGCGGGACATGTTCGCCGTCTATCCGGTGGCGTGCGGACTGCTTCGCGGCGCACAGGTCCTGCACAGAAATTCCATCATCCCGGCGTCGCGCAAGGCGGAAGCATGACCCCGGACGCATCCGTGCCGATCGACCCGCAAGCCGCCGAGTTGCAGCGGATTTGGATCGATTGCCTGTTCACCGTCGTCGGCCAGGTGGCGGGCTTTCCCATCACCGTCGAGACGTCCGCGGAAACGCAACTCGCCCCCAAGGAGTCTGCTCCCGAACAGCCGCCGGCGTGCATGGAGATTGCCGTGTCCAAGGCCCTCCAGGGGAGCATGGCAATGCTGACGTCGGAGGCGGGGGCGCTGACGCTCGCGCAAGTTCTCGTTTCCGAGCCTGCCGACCCTTCGGCTGCCTTCGACAAGGATCGGCGCGATGC
Organism: uncultured Acidobacteriota bacterium; assembly: GCA_963800455.1. Lineage (GTDB taxonomy): Bacteria > Acidobacteriota > Terriglobia > Acidiferrales > UBA7541 > Palsa-360. The sequence continues at coordinate 314,593 of CAWDAY010000002.1, forward strand.
GTTCGAAGAACTGCTTCGGCAAGTGCTCGGCCAAGTGGCCACATCCCTGAAAAAAAAAGCCGGAGGCGAAGTCGAACTGAAACCGGCCGGGAACAGCGAGCCTTCCTGGACGGCCGCGAGCCGATTGGGCATTCGAATCAAGAGCGACAAATTCGAGACCATCCAGTTGGTCCTGCTCGTCAGCACGGAGCTGCAGAAGAGCCTTCTGCCGCCCCCGGAAGTGAAAGTTCCAGCCGCGCCGCCTGCGGCAGCGTCGCCTGCACCCCCAAGCGCGCCGCCGTCCGCCCCGCCGCCCGGACCGATTCTCGATCCGGGACCGCAGCCGGGCGCCGCGCGCAGCTCTAATCTGGAACTGCTGCTCGACGTCCGGCTGGACGCCACCATTCGTTTCGGCCAGAAGCAAATGCTTCTCCGTGAAATTCTGGAACTGCATCCGGGCACGGCGGTGGCGCTGGATCGGCAGGTCGAAGAGCCTGTCGAACTGCTGGTAGGCGGGCGCGTCGTCGCTCAAGGCGACGTAGTGATTGTCGATGGAAATTACGGGCTGCGCATCACCGAAATTTTGTCGCCGCAGCAGAGGATTGAGGCGCTGGGGAAAGGCTCATGAACTCGCGACGAAATCTACCGGGAGCGGAATTTCTCGCCACGGGACAAAACTGGCTGGCCCACAGCAGCAGCCGCATCGAAAGGGCGTTTCGAACCTGTGAGAATCCCTCTTGCACCCGGCGTCGCGGCTTCTGGAACGCCTTGTTTCGAAACGATTCCGGAATTCGCCTGCAAGGCCAGTGGTATTGCAGTCCGGAATGCTTTGAAGCGGCCGCGCAATTTGCATTCTCCAGTATGCTTCCTGCGGCGGAAGAGATCCCCCCACGGCGCCACCGAGTTCCGATCGGCCTGCTTCTGCTTTCTCGCGGCACTATCAACGACAACCAGCTGAAGCATGCGCTACGTTTGCAACGCGAAGAGGGCGGAGGCAAAATCGGGAAAATTCTCCAGGAAATCCACGCTGCCAGCGAGAAGGACATTACCGAGGGGCTGGCGGCGCAATGGGGGTGCCCGGTGTACCCGCTTGGGAGGGCGCGCGAGTTCCTGCACTGCGCGACGTTGATGCCTCTGACGCTGCTCGAGGCCGGACGCATGCTTCCGGTGCATTATTTGCGCCTCCAGCAGACGTTGTTCATTGCATTTGTGGAAGGTGTGGATCGGACGGCGCTCTATGCGGTAGAGCGAATGCTGCGGCTGCGCACGGTTCCTTGCATCGTTTCGGAGTCCGATCTTTCCGGTGCGCTCGCCACGATGCGCCCTCTTGTCGGAGCTCCTACCGCGGTGTTCGAAAGCCCCAGCGAACCGCTCGAAATGGCTCGAACCACCAGCAGCTACGCCTGGCAACTGAAGGCCGACGACGTGCGGGTGGCTCGATCGGGACGATTCATATGGATTCGCATGGAGACGGCGCAAGGGGCAAAGGATCTCTTGTTTCAAGCCCCGAGTGACGTTCACTAGCTGTACAAGAATGAAACACTTTCCCGCCCGGCAACCGCGATCTTCCGCATTCACTAATGACTTCGCGCCCTGTGCCGATGAAAAGGTTTGCTGGCTAATCGTTAGGAGGCGGATGCAAGTTTACGAGCATACTCGGACATCCGCGCACTTCGTCGTGGACATCGCCTCAGCAGACCGGCAGAAGCGTCGAAAACAACGCCTGACGTCCGTGTTGAAAGAGGGACTTCCGACTCTCCCGGACTACGTTTTCAAACTGAATACGCTTTTGAGCGCCGAGTCGGTCGATCTGAAGCGCGTGGGAAGAGTGATTCGCAACGATCCCAGCTTGTCCGCGCAGGTTCTTCGCATGTGCAATTCGGCGCTATTCAGCTTGCGCCGGCGGGTCCTGAGCATTGAGGAAGCCGCCATCCTGATGGGAGCGGAACGCCTGCGGACTTTGGTGCTCACCTGCTCCGTCATGGAATTCACCGGCCGGCACATGTCACGAGAAGATTTTCAGGTCCTATTGGTCCCACAGCTTCATGACCGGGGTATTGAGCGATCGTGTCTCGCGATGGCTGGAATATTCCGAGCCCGAGCAAGCCTATCTTGGAGGGCTGCTGCACGATATCGGGGCGTTGCCGCTGTTCGTGGTGGCCGGAGAAGAGGGTGCGCTGAAGGGACAGATGAAGAGCGGACCGTGGGGCGGGTCGCTGGAAGTCGAAAAAGCATACTTTGGAATGAATCACTGCGAGGTGGGTGCGCTGGATGGGCGAGTCGTGGAATTTCTTTCCCGTCTTTCATCGATGTCTTCGAGCACCATCACAATCCCGAACGAAGCGCTCGCGACCCTCATCTGGTCGGCATCATCGCCGCCGCCGACCACTTTTGCGAGTATCAGAGTCTCAACGCGGCTATAGACGCCGAACCGACGGAATTGGCGGAGACGGACCCGTCGTTCGAGGAAGAATTTCTGAGCCGCTGTTTTCCGCGGCTGGAAGCAAAGGAGCGTTCCGAGTTGACCGAGATGCTGGAGACCGAATACCTCCATCTGCTTCCCATGATCGAATTCAACAATATGGCGGATCAACCCGTGGCCGAACGCAAAGTTTGAGCTGCAAGACCGGAGAAAAGTATGAAAAGACCCCGCATTCTCATTGTGGACGATTCCTCCGTGATGCGCAAAATTGTCGAACGGTCTCTGCGCCAAGCCGGCCTCGAGATTGGAGACGTGGTGGAGGCCGGGAATGGAGTCGAGGCGATGGCGGCCGTGCGCGAAGCCGCATTCGACCTGATCCTGTCCGATATCAACATGCCCGCAATGGACGGAATCGAATTTTTGCGTCAACTGAAAACGGTGGAGAGCGCCAAGGGCACTCCCGTCGTGATGGTGACGACTGAGGGCAGCGAATCGCGAGTGGTGGAGGCCATCTCCATCGGCGCCAAGGGGTACATCCGGAAGCCGTTCACTCCCGATCAAATCAAGGAACGCGTGTCCCCGCTGTTGGAGGTGCTGCGATGAATCCTGCGCTCGATACAAAATTGCAAAGTTCGGTGCGGCCTGAGAGCACGTGGCCCTCGATCCTCCAGATCGGAGCCACGGAAGTCTTTCAGATCATGCTCCAGGCCAACTTGGGGGTCCTGCCCGAGACCGAAGAGCGGGTGGTTGCCGGCAACGTTACCGCGATGGTGGGTATGGCCGGGGCGCTGTGCGGAGTCATGTCGATTCGCTGCGACAGCCACACGGCGGAGAAAATTGCGGGCCGGATGCTGGGTTCGGTCGGAGCGGTCGATCCGAAAGACGTCCCGGACGCGCTCGCTGAAATATGCAACATGGTTGCGGGAAATTTCAAAGCCAAGATTACGCAGCTGGCCGAGAATTGTTGGCTCTCTGTGCCGACGGTGATCCGCGGAGATGACTACGAAATGGTTACGGTGCCGGACGCCGATCAGATCGTGATCGGGCTGGCGTACGATTCGGCGCCCGTGTGGTTTTCTCTTGCCGTTCATCCGTAAAGCGGGAAGCAGCCCGAAACGCAGGCCAGCGCTCTCCTACATCCTTACGGCAAGCTTTGCCCAGGGAATCGAGATCGTCAGGCAGAATTCTCCTACCTGCTTGAGTCTATCCGCAGTGTCCCATGTTCTGTCCATCTAACCTGCGGCATTTCAGAGATTTGTCTCGCCCTGAAATCCGTCGCGGTTGGACATGCGATTGCTCCCAGTCGCGCGGGGGAACGATATGGACAGCGGTTACTACGTAGCGTACGCGGGATTCGCGGCCCGACTCCAAGCCCTCGATGTGCTGGCGAGCAACCTCGCCAACGCTTCGACCACGGGGTACAAAGCGCAAACCGCTTTCTATAGGGCGCTCTCCGCAGCGCAGGCGAACGAAGGCCTCACTCCTCTCAATCAAGCGGTCAACGAATTTGGAATCCTCGGCGGCAGCCGTTTGGATACGCGTGCCGGGTCGTTTCTGCCAACGGGCGGAGACACGGACCTGGCCATTGAGGGCGACGGTTACTTCACTTTGCAAACCAGCGCGGGGAACCGCTACACGCGCAACGGCACTTTCCATCTGAACGGTACGCGCCAGCTGACGACGCAGGATGGAGACCTGGTCCTCGCGGAGCAGGGCAAACGGCTGCTCCCCATCACAGTGCCGACGGGCGAAGTTTCGGTGAGTCCTGACGGCACAATTTCCGTCGGCGGCGCGCTCGTGGCTAAGCTGCACGTCGTTCAGTTCGCTGCGGACACGATGCTGGAACCGGAGGGAAACTCGAAATACGTCGCGCCGGCCGGGAGCGAAAAGCCGGCTGTCGCGGAAAATGTCCGGCAAGGGATGCTGGAGTCTTCGAATATCAGTCCCGTGGAAGCCACCGTCGGTCTGATCGTTCTGCAGCGCCAGGCAGACATGATGAGCAGGGCGCTTTCGATTCTGCACACGGAATTCAATCGTCCGGCCACGCAGGACGTGCCGCGCGTCTAGCGCGGAGGGGGATAAGAAATGATTCGAGCTTTATACACGGCCGCGAGCGGCATGCAGGCGCAGCAAATGAACCTCGACAACATCGCCAACAACCTCGCCAACGCCTCCACGACGGGATTTCACAGCCGCATGCTGCAGTTCCAGGACCTCATCTATCAAAACACGGTTGCGCCCGGAGCCGCCGCCACACAGCAGACGACCCTGCCTTCCGGATTGCAAGTGGGACTGGGCGTGCGTCCGGCATCTTCCGAAATCATCCAGACGGAAGGGAATTTCAACGCCACGGGAAATCCGCTGGACCTGGCGATTCAAGGAAACGGTTACTTTCAGGTCACGCTGCCCACCGGGGATCTCGCGTACACGCGTTCCGGAGCGTTTCACCTGGACGAGAACGGAAACCTGGTCGACGAACAAGGCGATTCCATGACGCCCAACATCACGATTCCATCCAACGCGCTGTCGGTGACCGTCGGAACGGACGGAACGGTAAGCATCACGCTTCCGGCGCAGATCCAGGCGCAGCAAGTGGGCGCCATTCAACTTGCGACGTTTCCGAATCCCGGCGGCCTGAACAGCATCGGCCAGAATTTAGTTCAGCCGACCACCGCCTCGGGCGACGCGATCCTGGGCACGCCCGGCGGTTCGGACGGACTCGGCAGCATCCAGCAGGGCAACCTCGAGGAATCGAACGTGAGCGTGGTGACGGAGTTCGTCAACATGATCATCGCGCAGCGCTCCTATGAGGCGAACTCGCGCGTGATCCGCGCGGCGGACGAAATGTTCCAGACCGTGAATGGCTTGACGCAGTAAGAGGAGCCGCCGATGAAATCGAAATTCACGCACGCGCTGTTGGGAGTTGCCGTCATGGCCGGCGCTTGTTCGGGAGTGCCGGCAACCGCCATGCGCGTCCCGCGCATCGAGTTGCTGCGCGAGGTGCGCGTCACGCGGGCGGATCTGCGGCTCTCGGATCTTTTGCCCTCCGGCGCGAAGGCGGACCTTCGGTCGCGAGCTGCGGAAATTTCTCTCGGAGCGGCGCCGCAGCCCGGCACGACGCGCGTCCTGGAGCGCGGCGGCATTTTAGAAAACATCAGCGCTCGGGAAGACGTTGCCAGGGAAGTTGAGATTCCGGAGCGCGTCTTCGTTGTCCGCGATGTGCGGCCCGTCACCGTGGAGGAAGTGTACGCCGCCATCCGCAACTCTCTGGGCGGCCTCGGGATCTCCGTCGCGGCAAGCTTGCGTCCCGAGGACGTGCTTCTTCAAACGCAGGTTCTGGTCGCGCCGGGCGATGCGGGACTGGAAGTTCTGCGCTCGGATTTCGATGCGGGATTGAAACGCGGACGATTCCTGCTCTGGGCGTCCCGCGACCCGAGGGTGCTGCCGTTTTTCGTGACGGTGCGCTTTGCGAGTGACCCGCCGGCCGCTGGGCGTCGCGCGGCGGCCAAGGGGAATGCCACCCTGAACAAGCTGGAGCCCGCTCCGGTCTCCGTGCTTGCCCCCGCGCGGGGCGCCGATTCGGAAGCACTCGTGGTGCCGGGCGAGCCGGCGACGCTCGTTGTCCACTCCGAATCCATGCGCATGACTGCGGACGTCATTCCGCTCGAGCGGGGAGCGATGGGGCAGCGGATTCGCGTGCGCGTGGCGGATACGGGAAAAGTATTCAGCGCAAGAGTCGACGGCCGCGGACGCCTGGATATGAATTTCTGAAGCGAGGGCAGCGCATGAGTTCCACACGAAAATCGCCGTATCTCGCGCGGACGCGGCGAGTGGCCGCGATTCTGGTCTTTCTCGTCGCGCCGCACGTATTCTACGCGCAACCCAAGCCGTCCAAGAAGAGCGGAAAGCCAACGGATGTGCAAAGCTCGCTGGATGACTACTTGAAGTCCGTGCGCTCCCGCGCCATCGCGAGGGAGGGAGCGCGCACGACCGGCAGCCTGTGGTTTCCCGCCGCTCCCATGATGGAGACGGCCTTCGATTACAAGGCGCGCCACACGGGAGACTTGTTGATCATACGCGTTGTCGATAATTTCTCGGCGACGTCCAATGGAACCGGTTCGCAGCAGCGCGCCTTCAGCGCGTCCTCCGGGATCAGCAGCTTTTTTGGCAATCTTCGCGCGACGAACAGCTTGCAGAATCTGTTTTCTCCCACTTCGACGGAGACCTTGAGCGGCAAGGGAGCTTCCACGCTGGCTTCGACGGTGTCATTGAACCTTTCCGGCCGCGTGGTGGAGGCGCTCCCGAACGGCGTGCTCGTAGTGGAAGCGGTGCGCGATCTGACGGTGGGGAACGACCGCCAGACCATCATCCTGCACGGGCTCGTGCGGCCCGGAGATATCGCCTCGGACGGTTCGGTCCTTTCCTCCGCCGTATCGAATCTTCAGGCGGAGATTCGCGGCAAGGGCCTGGTCGCGGATTCGATCCGGCAGCCGAATGTCGTCATTCGCACGCTGCTGAAGATTTTGAATTTCTGAGGGAATTCATGACTTTTCGTCGAAAATTCGCGTTCATGATGCTGGTGGTCCTAGCGACAACCGGGTCGCGAGTCCGCGCGGATGAAGCAAAAGTTCATATGGCGCAACTGAAGGACATCACCACCGTCGAAGGCGTGCGGGACAACATGCTGATGGGCTACGGCCTCGTCGCCGGGCTCAACGGCACGGGAGACCGCCAGCAAACGATATTCTCTATTCAAACGCTCGCCAGCATGTTGCAAAAAATGGGCGTGACCGTTGCGGCGCCGCAAACGATGCTCGTTCACAATATCGCCGCCGTTTTCGTGACGGCGACTCTGCCGCCGTTTGCCGAGCCGGGCATGCGCATCGATACCACGGTTTCTTCGATCGGAGATGCCAAGAGCCTGGAAGGCGGGACGCTGATCCTTACTTCGCTGTTCGGCCCGGATGGGCAAGTGTACGCCGTCGCGCAAGGCGGGCTAGTGCTGGGAGGGTACAGCGCCGGCGGCCGCGGAAATACCAAAGTTGTGAACCATCCGACGGTGGGGCGAATCATCGGCGGAGCTTTGGTGGAGCGCGACACTTCCGTCGATTTGCACGAGCTCACATCCTTGACTCTTTTGCTTCGCAACCCGGATTATTCGACTGCGAGGGGAATCGCCGCCGCCGTCAACAAAGCGCTGGCAAACAATTCCGCGCGCGCCATCGATAGCCGCCGCGTGGAAATTTCCGGAATCGAGAAGGGCGCCGATGCGGTCCCGCGTTTGCTCGCGCGCCTCGAGGACGTGCAGGTCGCGTTCTCAACGCCCGCGAAGGTCGTGATCAACGAACGAACCGGTACGGTCGTTATGGGTGCGGACGTGACGCTCGGGCCTTGCTCGATCCTACACGGGAACCTGGCCATTGAAGTGGTCACGAATCTGCAAGTTTCCCAGCCGGAGGCCTTGTCGCAAGGGCAGACTCAGGTGATACCCGAGACAACCGTAAAGGCGCAAGAAGCTCCTGCACAGGTAATTCACTTGGAGGAGGGAGCCACCGTCGATGAACTGATTCGCGGGCTGCAATCGATCGGCGCGACGGCCCGCGACATCGTGGCGATCCTGCAGGCCATCAAGGCCGCCGGGGCCTTGCAAGCCGATTTGGAGATCCTGTGACGCCGTTAGGAGGCATTCCGGCCGCGAACCTTATTTTGCCGAAGGGCCCGCTGCCGCTCTCCTCGCCGGCGAAGTCGGGCCAATCGTCCGCCTCGGAGCTTCCCAAGCTGGTGAAGGCGGCGGGCGAATTCGAATCGATGCTCCTGGAATCGCTGTGGAAGTCGATGAAAGAAACATTCACCGATCCGGACGATCCCGATTCTGACCCGACGGTGCAGAGCTTCGACGATTGGGGCATCCAGTCGATGGCGAACGCGGTGGGAAGCGCCGGGGGGCTTGGCATTAAGAATATGATCCTAAAGTACTTAGGGCCAACGCTTTCCGCTAGTGTCCCTGGGGCGGCGTCGAAACCGTAGCGTAAGGGCTGTGTAGTGAGCGAATTAGATCGCTGCCTAAGAGGAATTTAAGGAGGCGGGGTGGATGGCTTGCTACTAAAGGTGCGGGCCAAATTGCCGATGTCAAAGGTATAGGCTGAGTGTCCGGGGAAGAAACAGTCCTCTTATTCGCGGCCGAAGGAGTTCCCGCGCAGAAAGACCGGGAGCCCAGGCAGGAGGAAACGAGAGATGAGAATTGATCCTCAAAATCCAGCCACTGGAAGTTCGGGAACGAGTGGCGTCGATAGCGCCGCATCCGGTCAGGTCCGGAGCGCGCCACGAAACGCGGGGACGGAAACGACCGATACGGTCCAACTGTCTTCCGATCAGGCTACGGTACGTCAACTTGTCTCCCAGCTCGCCCAGGTTCCGGACGTTCGGCAAGGGCTGGTCAGTTCGCTGCGTTCGGCGATTACAACCGGAACGTACAGCCCGAGCGACACACAGGTGGCCGGGGCACTCGCCTCGCAGTTATTGGGAGCGACCGAATAAACTCGGCCATCGCGGAGTAAGTGGCCATGGCGGATATTGTACCTCCTCGCATCGAACCGCTTTCCGACACGAATTCGGAGCCTCGGGATCCCCCGCCTCAGAAACTCCGCGCAAAGGCCGCGGCGCAGTCGAAAGCGCCTTCCACGCACGTCCCCGAAATCAGCGCTCCGGGAGAAGAAGACAAACACGATCTCGACGAAATGGCGTGACCCGTGAGCCCTGACCAGGAAACCTATCTGGCGCTGCTGGAACAGCGCCTCTTGTTGCTGCAAATGCTGGCGCGCGAATTCGTGGAAAGCCGCAAGGAATTTGTGGCGCTCGATTTGGAAGGCATGCATCGGAGAATCTCCGAACAAGAAGAACTGTGCCGTCAAATCCAGCGGCTTCATCCCGCGATTCACGCCCTGCAGCAAACTTGCGCGGCGCAACTGGAATGGAAGCGTCACGCGGAGGGCGGCGAACCGGAACACGCCGAGTGGGCCGCGCGCGTCGCGGACGTGATGCGGGAAGTGGGAAAGGCGCAGGCGGAAGTCGGGCGGCTGAACCAGATTCACGCGGCGTACTTGCGCCGCTCCCGCCGGACGATCGATGTGCTCATGAATTTCGTAGGCAGTTACGCGATGACGTACGCGCGTCCCGCCGATGCAGCCGCACCCGTTGCGGCGAGTGTGGAGAAAGGCTGGGGCCATGGGTAGTCTCTTCGGAACTCTCAGTATCTCGCTGGGCGCGATGGAGGCGGATCGCGGAGCCGTCGAGATCACGAGCAACAATATTTCCAACGTGAACACGGCCGGGTACTCCCGCGAGCAGGTCAATTTGTCCGAGAACCCTCCCGTGCAGGTCGGCAACCTCCTATTTGGAACGGGCGTGACCTTGGGACAGATAACCAGCGTGCGCGACAGCCTGCTCGAGCAGCGGCTGGATCAGGAAAATACGTCGGCGAACCAACTGAGTTCGTTTTTGGGGGCCATGAACCAGGTCCAGTCGCTGTTCAACGAAACCGCGGGTTCGGGACTGCAATCTTCGTTGACTGCATTCTTCAATAGTTTCACGCAGCTTACGGTCGATCCCACCAATCCGGCCTACCGCCAGCAAGTGATCACGTCGGGACAAAATCTGGCGGCGGCTTTTCAGCAAGATACCTCCAACCTGCAATCCTTGCAGTCGAACACCGACCTCTCCGTGGTTCAGTCCGTGGATCAGGTGAACCAACTCACGTCGCAAATCGCCGCCCTCAACGTGCAGGTCAGCCAGCGGGTGGCCCTGGGGCAGGATGCCGGATCGTTCCTCGATCAGCGAACGCAGCTCGTGCGCCAACTGTCCGGACTGATCGGCATTTCGGAAACGAATGCGGGCGACGGCAGCTTGACGATCGCGACGACGAGCGGCGCGGCTCTGGTGGACGCCTCGCAGAGCTTCGCCCTGTCCACGCAGGTCAATCCGACCAGCACTTATCACGATGTGTACGCGAACGGCGTCGACATCACCTCGAATCTCGCGGGCGGATCGCTCGGCGGAGCGATTCAGGCGCGCGATCAGGCGATCCCCGGCGTTCTCAACCAACTCGACACGCTGGCTTACAACCTGGAAACGTCCGTCAACACGCAAAGCAAAGCGGGGTTTGACGCGAACGAAAACGCCGGCGTGAATTTCTTTACGCAGCCTGCCACCGCTGCCGGCGCGGCCACGTCCATCGGAGTGGCGATCGGCGATCCGAATCTGGTGGCAGCGAGTTCGGACGGGACGGTCGGAAGCAGCGGCAACGCGCAGGCGCTCGCGAATCTTCAGAGCCAGCCCGCCGTGAACGGGCAAACTCCCTACAACTATTACTCGAATCTGGTTTTCCAGATTGGAAACCAGGTTTCGCAGGCGCAATCCGAGCAAACCGCCGTCGGACTTGTGCAACAACAACTCACGGACCAGCGGGGCGCGGTCTCGGGCGTTTCGCTCGACGAAGAAGCCGTCAACCTAATCCGTTATCAAAGCGCCTATGAAGCGTCGGCAAACGTCGTGAACGTCGTCAATCAACTTTTGACCACGACGATCAACATGGCCGTCGCAGGATGATATCTCTATGAGCGTACGAATCAATCCGGATCCCGCGCCCGATTTGCTCGCTGCGATTGCCGAGAACCGGCAGTCGCAAAATATCGCGCTGCAACAAATCGCCACGGGACAGGCGGTCAACCAGCTTTCCGACAACCCTTCGGCGGCGGCGCAAGTGGTTCTGAACCACGTGCACACCAGCCAGGACACGCAGTATCTGCAGAACATTACCGCGCTTCAATCGCAGGGGCAGGCCATAGATTCCACGTTCACTTCGATGGTCGAAGCGGCGAATCAGGCGATCGCGCTCGGAGTGGAGGGCGGGAACGGAACGCTTTCCAACACGGACCGGCAAGACATCGCTGCGCAACTGGTGGGAATCCGCAATCAGGTCTTGAGCCTGGCGAATACGACCTACCAGGGGAATTACGTGTTCGCCGGGACTGCGACCTCGACCCAGCCGTTCGTTCTGGACGCTACGCAACCGAACGGCGTGAAATACAACGGCAACGCGGTCGTGAACACCATCCAGATTGCGCCCGGACAGTCCATTTCTGTGAATCTGCCCGGCAACCAGATCTTCACGAATCCCTCGGGAGATCTTTTCGGCGCGCTGAACGGGCTGATCACGGCGCTGCAAAACAATTCCGGAATCGACGCAGCCAATACCGCCTTAGGCCAGGCTTTTTCGCAACTGGACACGCAGCGGGTGTTCTACGGAAACGATCTCCAGCAGCTGCAAACGTCGCAGACGTTTCTGAATGGCGATAAGGTGCAGCTGGCGACGCAGGAAAATTCGCTTGTGGGTGTGGACTTGGCTACTTCCATCACCAACCTCGAACAGGCGGGAGTGGCGACGAGCGCAATTCTCAGCGCGACGAGCCAGATTCTCTCCACGCTGAACTTGTTGAACTATCTGAAGTAGACGGTTTTTGCCGCAGCGAGGTTATAACTCCGAAGCGGAAACACCCGCGGCGGCCGGCGAAACTCGAAAGAGGATAGTGCGATTCGTTAGAGCGGCGCCGCTCACGTGGTTTGGCTGTAGGCGTCGACCCACTTCTGCAAGCCGTGCAAGTGGCGCTTAGCTCCGTCCAATTGAAGCTTGCGGGCCAGCATTACGCAACGAACTCGTTCGAGCGCGGTCTGAAGGGCGCGGAGATTCGTGACGTACTCGGCGATTTCGTTTTGTATCTCGTGGTCGAGCCTTTCTCCCCGCGAAGCGTCTCCCACTTCCGGGGCCAGCGTCGAGATCCGCTGAGACAGAGCCTGCAAGTCCCGCTCGGTAATGGAATCGGTGCCGGTGGCCAGGCCGTCGACTCTTCGCAGGAACTGGCTCAGCTCCTGGTTGGCTGCGGCGAAACGTTCGTGCTTTTGAGAATTCATTACGCGCTCCATTGAAACTGCGAGACTGTGCCGGCCCGCTCGCCGTCCGCGGGCGCTGGCAGCCCACCAGACGCCTCCTGAGAGACGCCCGGTTCCGGACGGCCGGAAGTTTTTTGCTCCACGATTTGCCACGCGTCGCGGATCGACGACATTACGGATGAGAGCCGCTGCAGCGTCTCTTTGCTCTCTTTGATGTTGGCCTCGAGAATCTTGCAGCGGGCGACGCTGTAAAAATTCGCCAGGCGCTTGGCGATCTCGCCTCCCGCTTCGAAATTGAGCGAGCGTTCCAGCTCGCGATGACGGTGAGGGCGTGATTGAGGTCCGCGGTGCGGGCTTCAATGTCTCCCGCGTCGATTTCGCGTACCGCGTGCGACAGGGATTCGATGGCCATGTCGTAGAGCAAAACGATCAGGCCGACGGGCGTAGCGGCTTTGATGGCCAGTTCCCGGTAGTGCCTTGCGATTTGATTCGGTTTCATTTAGGCCCCCGCCAATTGGCTGCTGATTTGCTGTTGCAGCACGGGAAGAGTTTGCAGGATTGCGTTCACGTTGCTGTACTTGTCGATGAGCGTTTGTTGTTCCTGGGCCAGATTGGCATTGATGTTGGCGATCTGGTTGGTCAGGTCCGATTGCGTGTTGGTAATCCCTTGCTGATCCAGGGCCACCGGACTTTGCGTCGGATCGGTCAGATTGGTTAGGGCGCTGGAAAGCGCCTGGCCGGCGCCGGTCGTCGTCGATTGAAAAAAACTCTGAATGGCGGTGAAGTTGCTGTTCAGCGCATTGGAGAGCGTCGGGCTGTCCACTTGGAGGGTGCCGTCATTTTGCAGGTTGATCCCAAGGGTGGCAAGGCTCGTGATTGATCCGCTGGCTGAATAGTTGACGGCGTTGAACAACTGGTCTTGAACCACATTCAGGGTGCTGTCGGTTGCCAATACGCCGGCGCTGCCCGTAGCCGCATTCACGGCGATTTGCGCGTTCAAGTCCGATATGACTTTGTTGTAAGCGGTAACGAACTGATTGATCGCCGTCGTCGCGGCTGAGTTATCCGCTTCACGCCGAGCGTGACCGTTTCGCTTGGGTTCGAGCCGGCAAGATCCAGCGTCACGCCCTGGAGAACGCCGCTGACGCCGTTGGTCGCGCTCGAAATCGGGATGCTGTCCACGGTCAGAGACGCATTGGTCCCCGTAACCGGTTTGGTGAAAGTCAGCCCGGTCGAATTTCCCGTGTCGGTGATCGTGAAATCGTCGGGCGCGCCGCTGGACTTGCTGATAATTGCGAAGCGCGCGCCACACGAATCCTGGATCACGGTGGCGCGTGACGGAGCGCTCCGACCGCGGAATTGTTGATGGCCGAGGCGAAACCGTTCAGCGTGTTGTTGGTCGAATCGATTGTGATGGTGGCGGAGTTAGTCCCGGCCTGAATCGTGAAGCTTCCTCCGGTGGCGAGCGGAGTCGTTCCTGTTGCGGGCAAGGTTGCAGGGTTTGTGTAATAGGTAGACGTCGTTGCCAGCGATGTTACGACGATATTGTGCACGGCTTGCTGGGCGGTCGAGTCCGCCGTGGCGGTGAGGATCGCGTTGTCCGACGAAGTTGCTTGCTGGGAATTCAGCCCGCCGGTCAGATTCGTGAGATTGTTGACTGCCGTTTGCAGGCTGGAGAGATCGTTGCTCAGGCTCGTGAGCGCGGAGGATTGCGCGTTCAGCTGTGTTTGCTGGTCCTGCAGGAGAATGAGAGGTCCCGAATCCGCCTGAATTGTCTGGGCCACAAGTTGGGCGACGTCCAGACCTGTGCCAAGCCCCCCATTGCTGAGAAGGCTAGAAACCGCCGTTGCGCCGGTATTTGTGATTCCCATGACTGACAACCCCTAACTGCTGGCCCTGTTTCGTGCGGCCCTGCTGCCGACGGCCGTCTTGGCCCGGCCTCCGAGAAACCGCGCAATGGCCGGACCTTGCGGCCCGGCCATCACGCGTCGTTTTGCAATTAACGCAGCAACTGCAAGACGTTCTGCTGCGTCGAGTTGGCTTGCGGCCAGAGAGGCGATGCCGGTCTGGTCCAGGATCGAGTAGCGAGACAGGTTTCCGACGACCTTGGAAATGTCGGCGGACACGATGCCCGATCTGCGCCGAGGTGATGTTCTGCACCTGGTTGGTAATGACGTTGGTTGCCGACTGCAACCGGTTGATGCCGGCGCCGATGGTGCCTCGGTGCTGGCAACCGTGGCGATCGCCGAATCGATTTGAGTGAGCGCGGTTTGCGCGTTTGTCGGCGCTGGTGATGTCCGTTGTCAGCCCAAGGCCGCCCGTGCCCGACGAAGACAGGATTCCGACGGTGACCGCGATGGTGCTGCTCGAATTCGCGTCGGAGAGGAAGATCGAAGTGGTCGCCGCGGTGAAACACGGAAGTTCCGTTGTACGTTGCCGTGGTGCCGATGCGGTTGATTTCCGCCTGAATCTGAGCTGTACTCGGCGTTCAGTGCGGTGCGCTGCGTGTCGCTGACCGTGCCGGTCGCGGACTCGGTAGCCAGCGTGACAGCGCGGTTCAGAAGCGTAGGTGATTTGCGCCAAGCTGCCGTCGGCGACTTGCAGCGAGCCGACGCCGCTGCTGGCGTTCTGCGCGGATTGGGTTCAAGGCCGTGATGTTGGCGCCTAACCCGTTCGCGATTGCCAATCCCGCCGCGATCGTCCTCTCCGGAATTGATCCGCGAGCCGGACGACAACTGAAACAGCGTGTTTTGCAGATTGTTCTGCGTAATCGACAATTGGTTCTGTGCGACAAGGGAAGGGAATGTTGTTAAGAATACTTATGGCCATATATGTAAGCTCCTTAGAAGTGGATCCGTTTCCGTGGTTGGGGCACCTGGCCCTGGGGCTGGATGGCTCCAGCATTCCCTTGGCTCGCTTTCGATCTTCGGAACGGGTTTTCTTCCTCCACCTATCCTATCGGCTCACGACTCCGGGCTTTAGCGGGACGCCGCAGCGCCTGAACCGGGAATTGATCTTTTACGTACAGCGGGTACTGGCGGCCACGCAGCGCGCTACGGTTTGGCGTGCTGCGGCTCAATCTCCGCGAGCGCTTGCGCAGTTTCTCCGAATCGGGAAACCGGGACAGGCTCATTCTCGAGGAGTTCCGCCGCGCGTGCAAATCCTGCAGTTGGGCGTGGATGCTCGCGGCCCGCAAGATAGTCTGTTTCGGTGGCGTTCGTTTGCGCGAGTTTCGCTTCCGCCGCGAATGCCGCGTCTCCGAGGCTGGTTCAGCCAGACGCACGCTGCGATCAGCCGATCGTGAAGCTCCGCGTTGCCGGGCTCGCGCGCGATCGCCTTGCGCAGCCGGTCCAATCCTTCGGCGGATGGCCATTGCGAATTTGCGCAAGGCCCAGTTTGCTGTCGAGGCCGGCGCGAGCAGGTCCCAGCTTTCGCGCGCGGCGATACTCCGTTTTCCGCCTGCCGGAAATCGCCAAGATCGTAATGAACGTCGCCGAGAGATTCGGCGACCAGGGAATTGTTGGCGCGAGTCTGCCGCCGCGAACGAACGCCTCGAGCGCCGCCTCGAAGTTGACCGAGCTTTCGGTGCATCATGCCGGCGAAGATCCAGGCCTCGCGAAAGTCTGGTTTCAATTCGCATGCTTATTCAAAACAGCGAAGCGCGCTCTCGGCGGAAGTCTCGACCATTCCGAGCTCGAAATGCGCCTGCGCGCTTCCGCGGCATTTCCTGAATTTTTCGAATGCTGAGTTCGCGGTAATAGGTATTTTTGCGGTTCTGCACTTGCGGATCGACGGCAAGCCCGAAGTGGTGAATCAGAAAGTCGGCGAGCCCCAGCCCGCCGCCGGTTTCGAGGATGCGGATGCCCACCGTCTCGTGAACGCGCCCCACAAAATACAACTCGGGAATGTGGCGAAACAGGCGCACGTTTTCATGATCGACATAGGCGGGATATTTCTTGGCCTCCGGAAGCGGCGAATCGATTGGGCACGGCCGGGCGGTCCCAAATTCGCTCGTTCAGGCTTAAAACGTAATTGCGAATGGGGACTTGATATGCCCTGCGCTTTGCGGTTGGCAAGCAGGGCGGCAAGCGGCGCGCCGCGGCGGGATCGAGGCGCTCGTCCGCGTCCATGGATAGCACCCAGTCGGCGGTCGCTTCGGCAAGGGAAAGATTTCGCGCGCGCGCAAAATCGTTTTCCCACGGGAATGGAAATGACTCGCGCGCCCAGATTGCGGGCAATTGCGATGGTGTTATCTGTCGAGCCCGTGTCCGCGATGACGATTTCGTCCACAACTCCTCGGACGCTTTCGATGCACGACGGCAAGATCGCGTCTCCGCGTCGCGGACGATCATGGAGAGGGCAAGAGTGGGCATTGGGCCTCAATCGGCGGACGTGCAGTGCGGCGACGGCCATGACACTAGTTCACGATTGGTGAGCGCAGCGATGCGCTCGATGTACAATTCCGTGACGCGCTTCCAGTTGTAGGCGGGCCGAATCAGTTCTCCGGCGCGCGCGCCGCGAAACGCGGCTTCGGTCCTGTTCTCGTAGACGTCGCGCATAGCGCGAGCCAGTTCGTCACAATCCGGCTCGAACCAGGTGGGTTCTCCGGCGAGCTCGCCGAATCCGTGGATGCCTCCGGGAATCGGCACGGTCTTCGGCGGAAATCAAATAGGAACAATCGGCGGGGCAGAATTCGGGCGCGGGGCCCTCGGCTGTGGCGATGACCGGCTTGCCGCAGGCCATCGCTTCGACCAGCGGCATGCCAAAACCTTCTCCGCGATAGGGCAAAACAACTGCGTCCGATCCGCGATAAAGTTCCGCGAGCTTGATTTCGTCAAATTCATCCAGCAGGACCAGCAGGCGAGGGTTTCCCGGTTTCTCGCCGCTTCCTCTTTCAGCCAGCGGACCAGGGACATGTGCCGATAAAAAGTGGTCGAGCCGATGTCCTTAATGATGAGCGTGACGTCATCCTTGGCGGTGAATGCCTGCTGGTAGGCTTTCACCAGAACGTCTACGCCTTTTCGCAGGATGGCGCCGCCGACAAATAGGAACGTGAAGCCCGCGCGCCTCCGGCGGCCGCCAAGAGTTTCCTTCCGCGCAAAAGATCTTAGTGTTTACGCCGTTCGGAACGATGGCGATCGCGTTCTGGAGCGCACTCCGCAACGGACGAAAACATCTTTCACAAATTCCGAAGGAACCCAAAGCTCGTCCACGTTCTTTTCGATTTCATCGAATCCATGTTGCGGGGAACCGCGCCAAATTCCCACGGAACGATGGCTGCGAGCTTTCCCGCCGGTGGACGGCTGAAATCGTGCGGCCAGTGATGTCGAATCGTCAGGTCCAGATGCGGCGGCCTGTTGTAAAGCGCGTCTGAATGGCATCGCCGTTGGCCATGAGCTGCGGAGGGATGAGAGCGAAGCCGTGAGGCTCAAGACCTACGCTGAAGCCCGGCACGACAGCAGCGCTCCGGCGATTTCCGTGTTGATGCGGGCGATACTGGAATGAACAAAAAATGGTCCAGTCAGAATGACGCCGGTTGGCCCGGCCGAATTCTCCAGGGGCAGTCCGTAGGAGGATTGGACCAGATTGAACTTGCGGCCAGGAGCGCGCGCGCTGCGTCTCGGCGATCTCCAGAGTGTCCATCAGCCGTTGCGCGGCGGAAAAGGCGCGATGCACCAGAAGAAAATAGAATACAGGCTCGAGGTAGCGAGGTTCCCGGCGCACGAGATGGCACAGTTCCCACTGCATGGAATCCACGACGTCGGCCGGCAAGCGCTGCTTCAGCAGGCCGACGACCGAAGGTTCAAAGGCGGGCCGCGCGGACACTCCGGCGAAATAGTGGCCGCAGGAGACGGATTGATTTCCCACCAGGTCGCCAATCACTCCGATCAGCCACTGCGCGCGATAGGATGTTTCTCCTCCGCTGCCGACAAAAACTCCTTTGGGCTTGCCTGATAATTTCTTCCAGCAGATTGACGGCTCGCGTGCCGTCGCCGGTTTGCACGGCCAGGAACGCTTCGATGTATCCCAGTTCCGCATAGTCCGGGTACTTGCGCCTTCCCTGTTGCAAGAGTTTCAGGGCCTGTTGAGGACGGCCATGTCGCATGTGCAGGACTGCCAGATTGCGGACTACGAGCGCGTCCAAGATCGGCGGCAATTTCTCATCTCGACGCAGCCGGTCCGAGTTCCGCCAGGCCCGATCCGGACTGAACTTGATCCCGATACAGCGCGTGAGACAATCGCGCCCACGGCTCCCGCATTTGCTTGAACATGTCCAACGCGGATTTCGACGAGGCCCGGCACATCCGAATGTGAACGGCGAATTCCACGGCTTCTTCTTTTTGATTCCCCGGCGTAAGAAATCTGGGTTGGATGGCCAGCAAATCGAGATTGCGGGATGCAAGGAAAATGTACGGTGACAAAGGAAGTGCGCCCCGAATAACGCAATGTGCGGCGAATCGTTTCCGGCAGCGCCTTCCAGCAGAGTTTCCCCGTCCAGCCAGACCATCGTTCCGCTTCTCGCCGCTCGGTCCGCGAAAAGTTTCCGGAGCGATGGAGGCAGAGGGAAATCGTGCGGTCCGCCGCCTGGCGGATCGGCGCGGCACATGGTCGAGGTCCGAGGCGTCCGTAAGCAGAAGCGGCTTCCGGGCTTCGCTCGAGTGCGAGCTTTTGCTGCAAAGCGTTCGATTCGATGACGTATAGAGGCATAATGTTTTGTCTTCGATCGCGGTTTTCGCCGAGCCGCGTCGCTATGTTCGCGACAGGAAGACTGGTATGAATGTCCGGCGTCAACAGGCGCTCGTCGGGCCAGACCTCCACCTTCGCATCGTAGGAGACTCCCTTTACGGTCAACCCGGTGCGGCGGATTCGGGTCAGAAATTCCACGGGATCGATGGTTGCGCGGATCATGTGCGGCGCGAATTCCATCAGGATTTGAATGTTCGGGCTTCGCTGGATCAGTCCCTGCATTCCCTCGAAGATCAGTGGCTCGCACCCCTCGGCATCGATCTTCATCAGGTCCACCGGAGTGGTAATGAGTTCATCGAGCGGAATTCCCGGAACCTGCACGGAGCTGGCGATTCTGGGGTCCGCCGGATCGGAGAAAATGCCATTGCTTCCAAAGTGGTTTTGATACTGATGGAAGGTAACGTCACGCCGCACGTTTAACGCCGCACAGTTGTAGGTCTTTACGATGTTTTGGTAGCCGTTGACCTCCACATTCTTGTTGAGAATTTCAAAATTGTGCGGGTCCGCTTCAATGGCGTGAACATGGCTATCGAGATGAACCGCGGAGGCAGCCAGCAATGTGTAGTAGCCGAAGTTTGCGCCCACATCCACCACCGTCATGCCCGGACGCAGCAAATCGCAAAAGAGTTTGGTGACCCACATTTCCCATTGCCCGCCCATCATCAGGTGCGGGGCAATACCAATGTCGCGCGTATCGACGTACATTTTAAAGCGGTCGAGGACCTGCGCGAGTGCCAGGTGGTCGCCGAGGTAAATCGCTTTGGTGGCGTTTTGCCCCTGCGCCGCGCGCAGAACCAAGTCGCGCAGGTTTGAGGGAGCCTGGGTTTGCGCGGCCGGTTGTGCCGCGGCTGCAGCCGTTGCAGGGGCCGGCGCGGGAGCTTGCATCCTCGCTTCCAGTTGAGAGATTCTGTCATCCAGCGAGAGCAGGCGCTTGGTAAGGGCTTCGTTTACGTCGGCCTGGCCCGTAATGTTGGTGATGATGGAATTTGTAACAGCGGCCAGTTCCGCGACCTGGTTGGAAATATTCGCCGCTTTCGCGGCTTGCTTCTTTGGAGCGGCTACCGATGACTGTGTCATTCTGATCTCCCTGATTTAATTTGAAATGCGTTGCGTTTGTATTTCGGAGCGCTGCAATAGACGGTCAAATTCGCGCGCCCAGTTTGGAATCACGAATTTCCAGTCCCATTTCTCCTGCATGTCCAGCAAGCCGCGCGCGGCTTTGCGCGCGGAAGACTTCGGATCGCGCACGGCGCGGCGCATCAGCTGCCGCAGATGATCCACGCTTGGGGCTGCCCAGCGATGCCCCGCAAAAACTTCGATATCAATATCCGCGCCCGTTGACTGCAAACCTTCCAGCTCAATCAAATCCGCATTTTCGTCATTCAGAAAATCCAGCTGCCCGCCCCATTTGGTGGCGATCACCGGCCGCCCGCAAGCCAGCGCTTCCATATAAGGACGTCCCCAGCCTTCTCCCCGCGTTGGCAGAACAAAGGCGTCCGCGCTCGCGTAGAGTTGCGGGAATCGCGCGTGGGGCAGCATTCCTGTCATCAGCACGATGTTCGGCGAGTGTTCCAGTTTCATGTTCAGCGTTCGCTCGATGAAATAGCTCACCAGGTCCACCAGCTGCGCATGCGGTTGATTTACCGTGGAGACTTTCAGGATCAGCGAGACGTCTTCATCCGGCCCAAATTCCGCGCAATAGGCGCGCAGCAGAACGTCGTACCCCTTGCGTTTCTGCCAGTCGAACACGGACAAAAAATTGAATCCTCGCGTCCCTGGAATCTTCAGTGGCTCCATGCCCGGGCGAAAGTGGTTGGTATCGATGCCTTCCTGCAAAATGTGCAATCGATGCCGGGGAATGCCCGCGGCGGCAAAAGTTTCAAGGTTGAAATGGGATGGAACCCAGATTTCATCGAACGCGTTGCAGCGTTCCAGCCAGCCGTCGGGGATCCGGTCGGTTTCAAACGTGGTACGCCCAATCAGGCGCCGTCCGCGGTACATCTTGGGCTGGAATTCGTGCGCCGGAGCGCTTACAAAAAAAACGCTCTGCTGCGGGTCAACGTGCCCCTTCGTCAATGCCTCAAGCTGCGATTGAACCTGGGGGGATAGCAGCTTTCCCGTATCGTTGCGCGCCCCTCGCGGCTCCAGCTGCACGGGGATGCCATGTTCGGCGAGGCCAAGTACAACGTGCAAATTCTCGTCCGCATATCCGCTGCCGCCGTAAACCGGAGCGTGAAAAAAGACTCCTGCCGGATGCGTTTCGGGAATCATGCGATTCTCCACTGAGAGAGCCCTAAATCGTCGGCTGTCATAAGTCGGGCGGCGCTCCATGGCAGCCTGCACGGATTAACGGATTTCTATCTTCCGGCGCGTCTTGCCGGGTGTGTACTCGCATTCATCGCGGATATTGCCTGTTGGTTTCAACATTCTCGCGTGAATTAGTGCAAACCAAGTGCCAGACGAAGAGAATTCAACTTCATCTCAACTCTGGATTCGAATCGCCGATGTACAACAGAGAAGTGAAAAGCACGGAATAGTGTGCCGTAAAGGCACAAGTGCTGCGATTGAGAAACCATGATTCAACTCACACGCCTGAACGGTCAGCCATTGATCATCAACTCCGACCTGATCAAGGTGATCGAAAACACTCCTGACACGGTCATTTCGCTGGTAAACGGTGAAAAGATAGTGGTTCGCGAAACGGACAAGCAAATTCTCGATCGGATCGTGCAGTTTCGCCGGCGCGTGCTGGGCGGCCTGGAAATGAATTTTTCAGGCTGGACTTCCAACAAGCGGAATCCAGCGAAGCCAAGTCAAAAGAAATTCCGCCAGAGGAACGGTAGGGAATGGATCTCGGAACCATCATCGGACTAATTGTTTCCGCCGCAGCGATCCTGTTCGGCCTGATATTGGAGGGAGGCAAGGTCGGCCAGATCTTGCAGCCCACGGCGGCACTGATCGTGTTCGGCGGAACATTCGGCGCGATATTGGTGCAGTTTCCTCTGGGCGTGGTGCTGGCGGCTTTGCGCAGCCTGGGGACAATTTTCTACGTGCCGAAGTCCGATCCGCAGGGCATGATCGCAGGAGATTGTCACCATCGCACATAAAGCCCGCAGACAGGGAATCGTTTCGCTCGACAGGGACTTGAATCTATATTCAAAACCCATTTCTGAAGAAGGCTCTGATGCTCGCCGTGGATGGGACCGAGCCGGGCGAATTGAGAAAAATGATGGAAATGGAACTGGAGAAACAGGGGGAGCATGAGGAGAACATTCCCAAAGTGTTTGAATCCGCGGGCGGGATTTTCCCCGACGATCGGAATCATTGGCGCAATTCTGGGGCTGATTCAAGTCATGCAACATCTGGACAATATTGACGAAGTGGGGCGGGGAATTGCGGTGGCTTTCGTGGCCACGGTCTATGGAGTTGGGGCGGCCAACGTGATCCTGCTTCCCGTGGCGGGAAAATTGAGAATTCGCATACGCGATGAGCAAATCAATCGCGAAATGATGCTGGAAGGCGTTATTTCCATTTTGGAAGGCATGAATCCGCGCATGATCGAAAACAAACTGGATAGTTTCCTCGCGGAAATGCCGAGCATGAAAGAGGAAAGGGATCAGGTGGAGGTATGAAGAGGAAGCGTGAGCCTCACGTGAACCACGAGCGCTGGTTGGTTTCCTACGCGGATTTCATCACGCTGCTATTTGCGTTCTTCGTGGTGTTGTATTCCTCTTCGCAGGTGGACAAGCGCAAGGCCGGGCACCTGGCGCTGGCCATTCAGGTGGCGTTTCAGGAACTGGGCGTGTTTCAAGCCTCCAGCACAAAGGTTCCGGTGAAGGACGACGATGCCATGCCGTTTGAAAAAGTGCAGATCGTCGAAAATATCAACAATGAGATGGATTTGAAACGCATCGTAAATCCCATGAAAGGGGCAATCTTTCCAGCGTTTCCATCCCCAGACGCAATACGTTGCGAAGACGCTCAGGAATGCCATCCAGAAAGCGCTCGATCCGGAGATTCAGCGGCACGAAGTGGCGATGTCGATGCATCGGGAAGGGTTGGTGGTGAGTTTGAAGGAAATGGGATTTTTCGATAGCGGGTCGGCAGACATTCGCCCCAGTTCGCTGGATGCGATCACGCGGCTTGCGCAAGTTCTGAAGCAACGGCCGGAGAATCTGCGTCGTCGAGGGGCACACCGACAACGTTCCGATTCATACGCCTCGGTTTGCGACCAATTGGGAGCTTTCGACTTCTCGGGCCACGGAGATGATCCAACTCCTGATTACCAAATACGGCTTTCCCCCAGCCACCTTTCGGCGGCTGGATACGCCGAGTTCCATCCCGTAGCCAGCAATGACACTCCCGAGGGCCGCGCGCAAAACCGGCGACTGGACGTAGTCATTTTGGCACCAGTTGAACCGCATGGCGAGCTCCCGGGGATTGCGAAAACCGCGGCTCCCGCCGTCCGCCAAAACGTGCCGAAGCGCGCACCGGATCGCTCCATAGCTGCATCGCCAGGATTCAAGCATTGCCCGGCTTGGCCGATAGTCTCTATGGAGCTCATCGATCCGGAATTCACCGCTGATGGGTTCGCGGGAACGCGCCTGCGGTTTCAAGCTTCCCAAAATGGCAGAGAGCCGGCTCTGGAACGATTGACGCGCGCATAATACATTTCCCCGTTCGCCGTGAGCCGCGATCGGACGAACCGTGGGTCCTAAAGCAGGCAGCTGAAACTGCCGAGCGGCGTTCCCGGACTGAAAGAACTTTGGCCCAAACCTGTCGAAAGCGATTGGACGACTCCTCATGTCAAATGAAACCACTTTGCTGAAGGAGGAAGCACATTCCACCGATAATCTGAGCGGATCCGGCCTGGATTCGCATTCGCGACTTGATCTACCAGGTGTCCGGAATTTATCAGACGGAGAATAAGTTCTACCTTCTGGTCGGCCGGGCCAATCGCAGGATGAAGGTCGTCGGGGCGCGAACGCCCGCGGGAATATCTGGATTTTCTGACGGCGCGTCCGAATCGCGACGCGGAAATGAGAAACCTGCTCAATGAAATCACCATCGGAGAGACGTGCCTGTTTCCGCAGCATGCCGCAGATCGACGCGCTTCGCAAAGTGGTGATCCCCTCGCTGGCGGAAGCCAAGAAGAAAATCTCGTTCACGAAACTGCGCTTCTGGAGCGCCGGCTGTTCCACGGGCGAGGAGCCCTACACGCTGGCGATGATTCTGCTCGAAGAAACTCAAACCACGCTGAAGGGCTGGACCTTCGAGGTGGTGGCCACCGATCTGAACGACCGCTCGGTGGCCAAGGCGCAGGAAGGCGTCTACAACGACTACGCGGTGCGAAACGTGCCTCCCGAATACATGAAGAAATATTTCAACAAGACGGGATCGGAATACCGCGTGGCGGACTCGGATCGAAATCTCACATCACGTTTTCGCGGCTGAATATGCTGGATGACAGCAAAATGCTGTTCATGCGCGGGCTCGACGTTATTTTTTGCTGCAACGTCCTGATTTATTTTGACGGCAAAATCCAAAACCAGGACGATCCAGCATTTCTACAATGCCTTGATGCCGAACGGTTATTTTTTCCTCGGCCATTCCGAATCGCTTTACGGGATCAGCGAAAAATTTCATTTGGTCCACTTTCCCGGAACCACGGCGTATTGGAAGCCGCGCCGAAGGCGCAAAGAAAGCAGGGACTCCATGACGACCGAAAGCTTGGACGTCTGCGCAAGCGGATCGCAACATTCGACGCGCATGCCGACAATTCCCGTCATCCTGCGGCCGTTGCTGCGTTGCCTCGATCAGCCGGCCGAGGAAATCGACATGGATCGAATCGTGGAACTCATTTCCTATGACAAGTCCATCGCGGCGCAATGCATCCGCATGGCCAATTCCGCGCTATTCATGCGCAGCAAGCCGGCGGAAACGATTCGCATCGGCGGTGATGAGCCTGGGAATGTGGCGAGTCCGCGATTTGCTTTTTTCGAACGCTCTTTCCAAGGTCATTCCCGCGGATCGCTGGGTCGTGGATCCGGTGGTTTTTTGGCGGCATTCCCTGGGCGTGGCACTGGTGTGCCGCAAGTTCGCGGAAATGATCGATTACCCGGACGCCGAGAAGGCTTACCTGGCCGGATTGCTGCACGACATCGGCACGCTCGTGAACTGCATGGTCGCGCCGGAGGAATTTCGCGCGGCCATGGAAAAAGCGCTCGCGCGAACAGATTCCGCTGGATGAAGCCGAGCAAGCCGCATGGGATTTACGCACAGCGACTCGGGCCGCATTCTGGCCGAGGCCTGGAAGATCCCCACGGAGATTGCCGACGCGATCGAACTTCATCATCGGATCGGCGAACCCGAACCGCGGCGGGCCTCTTGTCGCGCTCGTGAACCTCAGCGACTTGCTTTGCCGGATGCGCGATTTAGGTTACGGCTACTACGAATACGCGCCAGGTAGATTTTGCGAATGAGCCGGGATGGCTGTATCTGCGTGATGAAGTTCCGAGCCATGGCCGAGATCGATCTGGCGCGCTTCACTTTCGCCCTGGACGAATATGCCAAGGAAGTCAGCGATCTGGTGGCCACCGTATTCGCGGTCCTGATTTTCGTTTTGAAACGGTTGCGAAACCGTGGCGCAGTTCCGCGTTGACATCGGCGCTCCCCCGGGAATAGATTTATTTGGGTCGAGCATGCCGCCTGGAACGGCAGGCTGGCGGGCTGTTTCCCCCTTTCCGCGTAGCCGAACTCAAATATCCAAATAAACGATAAGGGGATCCGTGTCCTCAAAATTTCCACCATCGAAACGCAGTCATGAAGCCGGCGCAAGCCGCGCCGGCCGCGAGTAAGACAAAGCCGCTGGAAACTCCGCAGTGCCAGTCGAGCTCGCGGGACCAAAGAGTCCGCGCTACGGAAACTGCGCTTGACCCCGGACAGCGAGCCGCGCAGCAAGCCAGCAAAATGGAAGCTATCGGCCAGCTTGCCGGCGGCATCGCCCACGATTTTAATAATCTATTAACGGTAATTTTGGGGCACAGCGAATTCCTGCTGAAGCGCGAGCGAGTCGCCCGAGAAATCGCCGCATGCGCGTGGAAGAAATTCGCAAGGCGGCGGAGCGCGGCGCGTGGCTCACGAGCCAGCTGCTGGCGTATAGCCGGAATCAAATTCTGGAGCCGGCGGTCCTGCAAATGAATTCGGTGCTCGAAGACATGGACGGAATTCTGCGATGCGTGGTCGGAGAGGACGTTGCCCTGGACGTGGTCATGGACCCGAATCCGGGCTGGACGAAGGTGGATCCCGGCAAACTCCAACAGATCGTGTTGAACCTGGCGGGAAATGCGCGCGACGCCATGCCGCAAGGCGGCCGCCTGCGCCTGGAAACGTTCAACGTATCGGTGACCGATGAAAGTACGGCAGTGCAGCCATACGTCACTCCCGGCGAGTATGTCGCTCTGCTCGTCCGCGATACCGGAATTGGCATGGACGCCGAAACTCGCTCGCGCGTATTCGAGCCTTTCTTTACCACAAAAGAAAAAGGGAAGGGCACAGGCCTGGGGCTCGCCACCGTCTATGGGATCGTCAAGCAAAGCGGCGGATACATCTGGGTGGAGAGCGAAATCGGCGCCGGTAGCGTGTTCGAAACGCTGCTGCCGCGCGTTGCTCCACCCGCCGATTCCCGAGACTTCCAGGAACGACTCGATTTCCGCGCGGGTGGAGAAACGATACTGCTGGTGGAGGACGATCCCGTGGTGCGGCGAATGGCCGCGGAAGTTTTGCTCAGCAAAGGATACCGCGTTCTGGCGGCGCCCAACGGCGCGGACGCGCTGCACATCGCCGTTGAGCACGAAGGGCCGATTGGATCTGCTCCTTACCGACGTCGTCATGCCCGGCATGACGGGCCCGGAGCTCACCCGCCAGTTTAGCTTCCAGTTTCCCCGCGTTCGGACTCTTTACATGTCCGGGTATACCGACGACGCAATCGAACGGCACGGCGTGCGAGGGACTGCCGTGAGGGTGCTTCAGAAGCCGTTCACGCATGACACGCTCGCGCGAAGCGTCCGCGAGGCGCTCGGTCCGCTCGGGCAACCGTAAACTTCTGCGTCCAGAGGCGCCGTTCCGCCGATGGCTGCGCCGACCGCACATCCGCTCAGAGTCTTGGTTGACTTCCTGCCGTGCTGCTCTTGTAATGGATAACGCGAAACTATGAATCCCCTCTGCAGAATCCATTCGTGAGTACCGCCGGGACAGCGGTCACCAGCCGGTTTGCCTCCAAGCGCTCGTCGTTTTTGGTCGCCTCGGGAATCTTTCTGAGCCGCATCGCGGGACTCATCCGGGACCGCGTCTTCGCGCATTACTTCGGGAATTCCGACGCGGCGGACGCATTCAAGGCCGCCTTCCGCATTCCCAACGCGCTGCAAAACTTGTTCGGCGAGGGAGTTCTTTCCGCTTCCTTTATTCCTGTGTACGCCGCGCTGCTCGCGCGCGATGAGGATGAGGAAGCCGTCGCACGGCGGGAGCCGTCGCCGCCTTGCTGGCGCTCAGCACATCCATCCTGGTTTTGGTGGGCGTGGTTGCGACACCGTATTTAATTGATGCAATTGCGCCGGGATTCAGCGGCGAAAAGCGCGAACTGACGATTCGGATCGTGCGCGTCTTGTTTCCCGGGGCTGGACTCTTTGTTTTTTCCGCCTGGTGCCTGGGAATCTTGAACAGCCACCGGCGATTCTTTCTCTCCTACACGGCGCCGGTGATCTGGAACGCGGCGATGATCGCCACGCTCTGGGGCTTCGGCCCGCGCTTCGCGCAGTTTCCGCTCGCCGTCATACTGTCCTGGGGATCGGTGCTCGGCGCGGCGCTGATGGTGGCGATCCAGTTGCCGGTGGTGGTGCGTCTGCTCAAAGGCCTGCACCTGTCGTTTGCGTTTCATCTCGAAAATGTCCGGACGGTCGTGCGGAATTTCTTTCCCGTGTTTTTCAGCAGGGGAGTGGTGCAGATCAGCGCGTACGTGGATGCGCTGCTGGCCAGCCTGCTGCCGACGGGCGCGGTTGCGGCGCTGGCCTACGCACAGACGCTGTATACGCTGCCGGTCAGCCTCTTCGGCATGTCCGTATCCGCGGCGGAACTGCCGGCGATGTCCGGGACAGTGGGCGCGGAGTCACACGTTGCAGAGATCCTGCGTGTGAGGCTCAATTCGGGTTTGCGGCAGATTGCCTTCCTGGTAATCCCTTCGGCGGCGGCGTTCCTGATTCTGGGAGACGTTATCGTCGCGGCGATCTACCAATCGGGCCGGTTCACGCATGCGGATGCGACTTACGTGTGGGGAATTCTGGTGGGATCGACGGTTGGGCTGGTTGTCTCCACTCTCGGGCGGTTGTATTCGTCGACTTATTACGCGCTCCGCGATACCCGGACGCCGCTGAATTACGCCATCATCCGGGTGGTTTTGACGACGATCCTCGGATACCTCGCGGCGATTCCGCTGCCTCATCTGCTGGGTATCGAGGCGCGCTGGGGAGTGGCCGGGCTCACAGCTTCCGCCGGTGTTGCTACCTGGACAGAGTATTTGCTGCTGCGCCGCACGTTGAATCAGCGAATCGGCGTGACCGGCCTTCCGGGTTCCTTCGTTGTGAAAACCTGGGGAAGCGCCCTGGTGGCCGCCGGAATGGGCAGGGCAGTGCTTCACGCGATCGGTCACCGCAATCCGGTGATTGCCGCGATTCTGGTCCTGGGACCGTTTGGAATCCTGTATTTCGCCGGATGCGCCGCGCTCGGCCTGCGCGAGGTCCGCGCCATGTGGGAAATGTTCGGACGGGCGCGCGCCCGCTTCTGAATCTTGTATTCCCGCAAATTACCGGGCTGATTTTTCCGGAGTCGCCGGGGCTTGCGTTGGCTTCCGCTGGGTTGAGTCCGGCGGAGCGGCTCGCAGATACTGTGCGGGCCAGCTCATTGGCTGCTTGAGTTCACGCGCCGTGCGCAGAGGCCAGTACGGATCGCGCAAAAATTCGCGCGCCATGAGAACCAAATCGGCCTGGCTCTTGGCGAGAATGTCGGCGACTTGTTCTTTCGTTTCGATCAATCCCACCGTGGCGGTCGAGATGCTCGCATCCCGACGGATGCGTTCGGCGAACGGGACCTGGAAACCGGGTCCGGCGACGATTTTCTGATCGACAACGAGTCCCGCGGAGGAGCAATCCACCAGGTCTACTCCCAGCGGCTTGAGTTGCTTCGCGAGTTCGACGGCTTGGTCCAGGTCCCAGCCGCCTTCCTTCCAATCCGTTGCCGAAATTCGAATGAAGAGAGGAAGATGGTCCGGCCAGACCTTGCGGACCGCCGAGACGATTTCGCGGCCGATCCGCGTCCGATTTTCGAACGATCCGCCGTATTCGTCTTTTCGGAAGTTGCTGAGCGGAGAAAAGAATTCGTGGGCGAGATAGCCGTGCGCGGCATGAATCTCCAACACTTGAAAGCCGGCAGCAAGAGCGCGGCGCGCGGCGGCCGCAAACGCTTCCACGATCTCGCGAATCTCTTCTTTCTGTAAAGCCCGGGGCATCGCGTAGGCCTCCGAGAATGCCACTTCGCTCGGGGCTACGGGCACCCAGCCGCCATCGGCCGGAGCGACCTTGCTGCTGCCCTCCCAGGGCCGTTGCGTGCTGCCTTTGCGCCCTGCATGGGCAATCTGCATGCCGGGGACGGTTCCCTGCGCCTTCAGGAAACGGACGATTCGCGAAAGAAACTCGACATGCGCGTCTTTCCAGATCCCGAGGTCTTCGGGGGTGATGCGGCCTTCCGGAGTTACAGCGGTCGCTTCGGCAAAAACCAGGCCGGCGCCGCCGACGGCGCGGCTGCCGAGGTGCACAAGATGCCAGTCGTTTGCGAAGCCATCTTCGCTCGAATATTGGCACATCGGGGAGACGCCGATGCGATTGGACAGAGTGATTCCGCGAATGGGAAGTGGGTCGAATATCTGGGCCATGTTCTCCTCTTAGTGTTTCAGGTATCGTACCGCTTGCAGCGGACCGGGCCCGCTTGCCATGCGGCGTTTCCTGAACATAAGCATACGCGCCGCGCCGAGCCCCGAGCAGCGGCATATTGTACAGTGTGCGGC
Source organism: uncultured Acidobacteriota bacterium (assembly GCA_963800455.1). Lineage (GTDB taxonomy): Bacteria > Acidobacteriota > Terriglobia > Acidiferrales > UBA7541 > Palsa-360. The sequence continues at coordinate 344,799 of CAWDAY010000002.1, forward strand.
CATTTTTCGTCAGTAATTCATGAACATTCGTCGTGGTTCCAGATGGACTGGGCGCTTGAGTAGGGAAATGCGAAACGTGGTTGCGGCATGAAATCCGAAACATTTATCCGGCGCTCTCGAATCGAGGCTCCGGCGGATGCGGTGTATGCGTGGCACGCATTGCCGGGAACTCTTGAGCTTCTCACGCCGCCGGGAGAACACGTAAAAGTGATTGAAAAAACGGGCGGAATCGAACGCGGAGCGCGCGTGGTGCTGCGGTTTGGGAGATGGCCGCTTCGGCGGCGATGGGTCGCGGAACACCAGGAATTCGAAGAGGGCCGCTTCTTTTCGGATCTTCAAGTTTCCGGGCCGTTCGCGCACTGGAAACACACGCATCGCTTCGAACCGGACGGTCCGAACGCCTGCTACTTGGAAGACCGCGTGGAATATGCGCTTCCGTTTGGAGTGCTGGGGCGATGGTTCGGAGGCGGGTACGTGCGCAGGAAGCTCGAAGCATTATTTGCGTATCGCCACGAAGTCACGGCGCGCGAGTTAAGGCGCGGGGCTCGTCCATGCTAGGCTCAAAACCCGCAGGCTGAAGCCCGCGCCACTTGTCCTGGCTCAATCGGGCTCCTGCGTGACGATGTGCACGTCCACCGCAGGCGCGTCGCGTAAGAACTTGTGGATTGCGGTCATGTACAAATACTTCCGCCATCCTTCGACGGCCGAGCGGCCGAAGATGACCTGGGTCACGTGTTTTTCGCGGACAAATCCCGCGGTCACGATAGACACCTCTTTGCCTTTCAATTTCACGACTTTTGCGCCGAGACTTTCGGAAAATTGAATGTTGGCGTTCAGCGAGTTTTGGTCCTGCTCCGACGTGTCGTGGCCGATATCCACGTAGATGGCGTAGAGTTCCGCGTCCATGCGGCGGGCCATGCGGGAGGCCCGCGCAATCAAATACTGCGCCCGGGGATTGGAACTGAAGCAGACCGCGATTCGTTCCCGAACCGGCCAGGGATCCTGAATGTCCTTCTGATCCATGTAAGTTTCCAGGCTGCGGTCCACCTGTTCCGCCACCTGGCGAAGGGCCAGCTCACGGAGGGCGATGAGGTTCCCCCTGCGGAAAAAATTTTTCAGCGCCTGGTCGACTTTTTCGGTGTGATAGACCTCGCCGCGTTTCATGCGATTCTGCAGCGCCTCGGGAGTCAAGTCGACCATCACGATTTCATTGGCGTGTTCCAGAACCCAATCCGGCACGGTCTCGCGGATCTTGATGCCGGTGATTGCGCCGACGGTGGGGGCGATGCTTTCCAGATGCTGGACGTTGACCGTGGAGAGCACTTCCATTTTCGCGGCGACCAGGTCCAGGACGTCTTCGTACCGCTTGCGGTGTTTGCTGCCGGGAATATTGGTGTGCGCCAGCTCGTCGACCAGGACCACGCGAGGGTTCCTGGCCTTGATCGCTTCGGGGTCCATCTCCTCGAAGATCGTGCCTTTGTACTCTATTTTTCTGCGTGGAACCTGTTCGAGCTGGGAGGCGAGTTCGGCGATGCCCTTCCGGCCATGCGTTTCGACGACGCCGATGACGACGTCCTCTCCGCGGCTTCGCCGGCGGATGGCTTCGCTCAACATGCCGAAGGTCTTGCCCACTCCCGGGGCATAGCCCAGGAAGAGCTTGAGAATTCCCTCGGTTCTTTCTTTAGGGGAGACCTCTTCCAGCCACTCGTCCGGTGTTTTGGTCACGCCAGATATTCTCGTTCATTCCGCCCCAAAAATGCTAGTCTTGAATCTGCCTGTGACCAAGCATTGGACCACTCTTCTCACCCGGTACGCGGCCGCCCTCGCTGCGGACGTGCTCATCACTTATTTTTACGTGCACATGCATCGCTTCAATGCCACCACGGTGGCGTTCACGTATTTGCTGGCCATTCTCGGGGTTTCGACGCTGTGGGGGCTTTCCGTTTCCGTGTTCATGTCCCTGGTGGCGACGCTGACCTACAATTATTTTTTCCTCCCGCCGGTAGGGACGTTCACCATCGCCGACCCGCAGAACTGGATCGCTCTGATTACGTTCCTGGCGACTTCCGTTCTCGCCAGCGATCTCTCGACGCGCGCCCGCAATCAAGCGGCGGAAGCGAACCGGCGGCGCCATGAAGTGGAGCGGCTCTATCGTTTCAGTCAGCGCCTATTGAGCGCCGGCAATCCCATCGAATTATTGAACGCCATCCCACGCCAGATTGTGGAGGCGTTTGAAGTGGGAGCTGCGGCGCTCTTTCTGTCGGAAAAACAAAAGGTATACCGCTCGGGAATGAATCTACCGCAGCTGGACGCGGACTTCCTGAAAGCGGTTGTCGCGCGCGAGGAAATTCAGATCGACGGCGAGCGCAGCGTCTGCTTCGCTCCCTTGCGGCTGGGCTCGAAAATTCTAGGCAGCATGGGAATTTCGGGACCTGTGTTGTCGCGCGAATCGCTGGAGGCGATGGGTACGCTCATCGCGGTGGCCATGGAGCGGGCGCACGCTATCGAAATGGTAGGCAAGACGGAAGCGGCCCGCGAAGGGGAGCGGCTGAAGTCCGCCCTGCTGGACGCGATCACGCACGATTTCCGCACCCCGCTCACGTCCATGAAGGCTTCGGTCACCACACTGCTTTCGCCGGCAAAGCTCGACGGCGGACAGCGGGACGAATTGCTCCACATCATCGACGAAGAATGCGACCGGCTGAACCGCCTCGTCGGAGAAGCCGCGGAGATGGCCCGCCTCGAAGCCGGGGAAGTGAAGCTCCAGCTACAACCGATTCGCGCCGACGATTTGATTTCCGGCGCGCTCGATGTTTGCAAGGGAGTCCTGGGGACCCGTCCGATCCGGTTCGAACTGAAAAATCCAGAACTCCGAGTCCGCGCGGACGCTGCCCGCGCGCAGGAAGTGCTCGTTCACCTGATCCAGAACGCAAACTTGTATTCCGCCCCGGACCATCCCGTCACCATCGGTGCGGAAGAGAAGGACGAATTCGTTCTGTTTACCGTGGCGGACCAGGGCCCTGGAATCGGCGACACGGAACTCGGCTTGATTTTTGACAAGTTTTATCGGGGCGCGGACCAGCGGTACCGCGTCCAGGGCACGGGCATGGGATTGCCGATCGCCAAGGCAATCGTCGAGGCGCACGGCGGCACAATCGGGGTCGTTAGCCAACTGGGGCATGGGTCTGTATTTTCCTTTAGCCTGCCAATCATGAGGGGGACAGCAGCGCCAAAATGAGCACACCCACGATACTGGTTGTGGATGACGAGCCGCAAATTCGACGCGTGATGCGGACGACGCTGTCCAGCAACGGCTACACCGTGATCGAAGCGCGAAGCGGGGATGAGGCGATCGAGCTCCTGCGCAAGGAGCGGCCCGAGTTGGTGCTGTTGGACGTGAACATGCCCGGCAAGAGCGGTCTAGAGACCTGCCGCGAAATCCGCGACCAATCCGATGTCGCCATCATCATGCTGACCGTCCGCAATTCGGAGCACGATAAGGTGCTCGCTCTCGACGCCGGGGCGGATGACTATGTGGTGAAGCCGTTTGGCATGGAGGAGCTACTCGCGCGAATTCGCGCGGCGCTGCGCCGCACGTCGTCCGCCGAACCGGTTGCTCCGTACGTTTCGAACGATTTGGAGATCGATTTCGAGCGGAGAAAATTGACGGTCCAGGGTCGTCCGGTGCGGCTGACGCCCAAGGAGTTTGACCTGCTCCGTCATCTCGTGGCCAACCAGGGCAAGCCTCTCGAGCACAGGCGGCTCCTGCAGGCGGTCTGGGGACCGGACTACGGTGACGAAACGGAATACCTGCGGGTGTTCATCAACCAGTTGCGGAAAAAGATCGAGCCGGACCCGGCCCATCCGAAGTACATCCACACCGATCCGTGGGTGGGCTACCGCTTCGAGCCCGCCGGTCCGGCGACGAGCAAACCGAAGAAGAAGTAGGCGGCTCCGTAGCGGCCTTTGCAGGCTGCGGACAAACTCGATATTTTGTCATTCCGAGGCGCGCTGCGCGCCGACGAATCTCTCTGTTCCTACATTTAGACCCAAAAGAGATTGCTTACGTCGTTCGGAATGACAAAATAACTTACTGTTTCCGCGACCTGTTTCGCGTGTCGCATCATGAAGTCCGAGGCTCATCGCGCAGGCTGCGATTCGGTCGCACAAATCGAAAGCAGACAAATTGCCCTTCAGGATTGTTCAGGGGATTGCGCCGGCCCTATTTTCCCATCGGATGTGTGGTGTCCAGGTCGAGGTTTAGTTCGAGTACGTTGACGCGAGGCTCGCCGAGGAATCCAAACTGCCGGCCTTTGAGATGCCTTTCAACAAGAGCGCGAACGTCGGCTTCGCTCATGGTGCGCTCGCGAGCGACGCGCGGAACCTGGAACGCCGCGGCTTCCGGCGAAATATCCGGGTCCAAGCCTGAACCGGAAGTCGTCACGAGGTCCATCGGTACTTGCGCGCCCGGGTTTTCGGCCTGGGCTTTCTGAATGTCTCCTGTCATACGATCCACCAGCGTCTTGTTGGTGGGGCCGAGGTTCGAGCCGCTCGAATTGCCGGCGTCGTAACCATTGCCCGCGGCCGAGGGACGCGAGCGGAAATATCCTGGAGAGGAAAACGGCTGGCCGATGAGATGCGAGCCGACGACTTTTCCGTTCATCGTAATCATGCTGCCGTTCGCCTGGGCGGGAAAAATCAGCTGCGCCAGGGCGGTCACAATAAACGGGTAGACGAGCCCGAGGAGCACCGTCGTTACGACTGTCATCAAGATCGAAGTTAGGATGTGCTTTTTCATCGTAGTGTCCTCAACGCAAATTCACGCTCACGCCCAGTGCAGGCCGGTAATGATCACATCGACGAGCTTGATGCCGATAAAGGGCGCAATGATGCCGCCGACGCCGTAAACCAGCAGGTTCCAACGCAGCAGCGCCGAAGCGCCCATGGGCCGATACTGCACGCCGCGCAATGCGAGCGGCACCAGCGCGACGATAATCAGCGCGTTGAAAATTACCGCCGACAGGATCGCCGATTCCGGCGTCTTCAGCCGCATGATGTTCAGCGCCTGGAGCACTGGGAACGCTCCCGCGAACATCGCTGGGATGATGGCGAAATATTTTGCGACGTCATTGGCCACGGAGAAAGTGGTCAGCGCGCCGCGCGTGATCAGCATTTGTTTTCCGATTTCCACGACTTCGATCAGTTTGGTCGGGTTGGAATCGAGGTCGACCATGTTCCCGGCTTCCTTGGCCGCCTGTGTCCCTGCGTTCATCGCCAGGCCCACGTCCGCCTGCGCGAGCGCGGGCGCGTCGTTGGTGCCGTCGCCCGTCATCGCCACGAGTTTGCCCTTGGCCTGTTCCTTGCGGATCAGCGCCAGTTTGTCTTCCGGCTTGGCTTCGGCCAGGAAATCGTCCACGCCTGCTTCCTGCGCGATGGCCGCGGCGGTGAGGCGGTTGTCACCCGTGATCATCACCGTGCGGATTCCCATGGCGCGAAGATGGTCGAACCGTTCGCGCATGCCGCCCTTGACGATGTCCTTGAGCCGCACCGTGCCCAGGATGCGGTTCTCGGAGGCCACGAGAAGTGGAGTGGCGCCGGAGCTGGCAACCAGTTGCACAACTTCTTCGACATTTGCCGGCACCGTGCCGCCGTGCTCGATGACGTACTTCTTGATCGAATCGGGAGCGCCTTTGCGAATCTGGCGCCCGTCGAAATCGACGCCGGACATGCGCGTTTGCGCGGTGAAGGGAATGAAGGTCGCTTCCATCGAGGACAGCGGGCGTCCGCGCAATCCGTATTTTTCCTTGGCCAGCACGACGATCGAGCGGCCTTCGGGGGTTTCGTCGGCCAGCGACGCGAGCTGCGCCGCGTCGGCCAGCTCAGCGTCGGTCACGCCAGGAGCGGCAATTAATTCCGTTGCTTGCCGATTGCCGAGCGTAATCGTTCCGGTTTTGTCGAGCAGCAGCGTGTCCACGTCGCCCGCCGCTTCCACGGCGCGTCCCGACATGGCCATGACGTTGCGCTGAATGACGCGGTCAATTCCCGCGATTCCGATCGCGGATAGCAATCCGCCGATCGTCGTCGGGATCAAGCAGACCAGGAGCGACCAGAGCACGAAAGCGCTTTGCGGCGCGCCCGAATAGATGGCCATCGGCTGCAGCGTCGCCACGGCCAGCAAGAAAATAATCGTCAGCCCGCAGAGGAGGATGTTCAGCGCGATTTCATTCGGCGTTTTCTGCCGCGAAGCTCCCTCAACCATTTTGATCATGCGGTCGAGAAACGTCTCGCCGGGATTGGATGTGATGCGCACCTTGATTTCGTCTGAGAGCACGCGCGTGCCGCCCGTAACCGCCGAGCGATCGCCGCCCGATTCGCGAATCACCGGCGCGGATTCTCCGGTGATGGCGGATTCGTCGACGGAAGCGACGCCTTCGATGACTTCTCCGTCTCCGGGAATGAATTGCCCGGCGGTGACGACGACCACGTCGCCGGAGCGAAGCTTGGATCCCGAGATTTCCTCCTTGCCGCCGTCGACCTTCAATTTATACGCGATGGTGTCGGTGCGCGCCTTGCGCAGCGTGTCCGCTTGGGCTTTGCCGCGCCCTTCGGCCATGGCTTCCGCGAAATTGGCAAAGAGGACCGTGAACCACAGCCAGAGCGTGATTTGAAGTTCGAATCCGAATCCCTGCGTGTGGTGCAGTATGTGGCTGACCAGTTCCACGGTGAGCAGCGCCGCGCCGATTTCCACGACGAACATCACCGGGTTCTTCATGAGTGTCATGGGATTCAGCTTTACGAACGAATCCCAGGTGGCCCTGCGGGCAATTGCACCGTCCCAGATCGACTTGCTCTTCCTTGCTTGGGCTGTCATGTCTCGTTTTCCTTAGAAAGTCTTTCCCGCATACATCAGCAGGTGCTCGAGGATCGGGCCCAGGCTGAGCGCTGGGAAAAAGGTGAGCGCGCCTACGATCAAGATTACGGAGATCAATAGTCCGCTGAAGAGTGGCGTCGTGACCGGGAATGTCCCGGTGGATTCAGGCACGTGCTTCTTGCGGACCAGGCTTCCAGCAATCGCCAGGACTGGGACCACCATGAAGAACCGGCCGAACAGCATGGTTGTAGCGATGGTCGTGTTGTACCAAAGGGTGTTGGCGCTGAGTCCGGCGAAGGCCGACCCGTTGTTTGCTCCCGCTTCCGCGTAAGCGTAAAAAATTTCCGACAGCCCGTGCGGCCCCGCGTTCGCAAGGCTCGATACGCCGAATTTCGAGACCAGGGAGATGGCGGTATATCCCAGCACGAACAGCGGATAGATCAGGACAGTAAGCATCGCCATCTTGACGTCGAATGCCTCGATCTTTTTGCCAAGATATTCCGGTGTGCGTCCCACCATCAGCCCCGCAATGAACACGGAAAGAATGATGAACACGATGATTCCGTAAAGGCCGGAGCCGACACCTCCGAATACGACTTCGCCCAGCAGCATGTTGATAAGTGGAATCATTCCGCCCATAGGGGTGAAGGAATCGTGCATCGAATTCACCGCGCCGCAACTCGTGTCAGTTGTAACCACGGACCACAGGGCGGAGTTGGCAATGCCGAAGCGAACTTCTTTGCCCTCCATGTTCCCTACTGGCTGCAAATGGTTCGCCGAAGTTTGTATCAGGGGATTGCCTCGCGCTTCCATTCCATAGGCTACTGTGATTCCCACCAAGAACAGAATGGCCATCGCGCACCACACGGCCCAGCCGTGGCGAGGGGATCCAGTCATGCGCCCGAGTGTGTACGTCAATGCCGAGCCGATTGCGAAGATCAAGACCATCTCGAAGAGATTCGTGAGGGGAGTGGGATTTTCGTACGGATGAGCGCTGTTGGTGTTGAAAAAGCCGCCGCCGTTGGTGCCCAATTCCTTGATCACTTCCTGCGAGGCCACCGGTCCCTGCGCAATGGTCTGTTCCTTCACAACTTGCGTGGTGGTCTTTCCGCTGGCGTCGGTCGTCTGCACGGTTTGCGGATCGACGAGTTGAGCGGTCGCGTAGGGTTTGAAGTTCTGCGGCACGCCTTGCCAGACGAGGAGCATCGCACCCAATATGCAGGCCGGCATCAGCACCCACAACAACGCGCGGGTCATGTCTACCCAGAAGTTCCCGAGGGTGTCTTGCTCGCGCCGCGCGATTCCGCGAACAATCGCGATGGCCAGAGCGATCCCGACCGCCGCGGAAACAAAGTTGTGATACGCGAGTCCCATCATCTGCGTCAGGTACGACATCGTCACTTCCGGCACGTAGGCCTGCCAGTTGGTGTTGGTCGTAAAGGACGCGGCCGTGTTGAACGCGAGGCTCGGCTCCACTCCCGGCAGGTTTTGCGGGTTGAGAGGGAGATGGCTCTGCACCCGTTGCAACAGGTACAGCACGATCATCGTAACGGCACTGAAGCTGAGCATCGCGACAGCGTACTCGGTCCAGCGCATCTCCGAGGTTTCGTCGACGCCCGTGAGACGGTAGATCAGCTTCTCAACCGGGCGTAGCACCGGATCGAGAAGCGTCTTCTCCCGGTTAAAGACGCGGGTCATGAACGATCCCAGCGGCTTCGTGAGCGCCAGCACTACCAACAGAAAGAACAGGATCTGGAACCAGCCGTTGTTTGTCATGGTCAGAACTTTTCCGGTCGCAGCATCGCGTACACAAGATAGACCAGCAATGCCACGCACACTGCCAGCGATACGATCGTATCGAGCATCTTCGTTACCTCAAACTGTTGCAGAATTTCACGTATAGGACCGCCGCCACAAAAAATACCAGCGTCGCAATGGCAAAAATCGTGTCTAACATTGGAGTCCTTCCTTCATAGCCCGGTTCATCCTATTCCAGAGCGAGCCGCGTTGTCTTATTTACCTTGTGGAAATCCGTCTCACTGGCGTTGCCGCCGTCCTCGTTGAGGGGTTCGTGAGAGCCGGAGTCCCGCCGGACTGGCTTCGCGCTCGAAACGCAACGACGGAGTCCTCACGCGCCGGCTGTACGTCAATCGGGCGCGACGCGACCACCACGTTAACCCCGTCTCCCCGCCGAAATTCCATCGCGTATCTCCACGCCTCGCGCCGCGGCCGATGTCCCTCTTTCCAAACGTTCGCCAGCACGAAGAGCAGAAACGCCACTCCTGCACCATTGAGAAGAAGAAAGATAGTCATGGCCATGGGGCCTCCTTCCGGCGCGGGTTGAAGAGTGCATAGATCCGGCATCCTTTCCATCCCTTCTTTGGTTGGCCGCGAGGCCCGCCGCATCAGGGAGTAGCGTGGAACGTTTCGACGCTACTTGTACTCTTGGCTGCCAGATTGAGCTGTGTGCTGTATCACTCTTCAAACCCCCGCAAATCGCCTCTTTGTCCCTTGTCTTACAAGCGAATGATGCCACTTCCCGAATTAGGAAGTCGTGGACGGCCCATAAGGATTCTGTAAGACGGAAAGCGGGCCGGTATCTCCGCTTGTTGCAAGGATGTACCACCAGTAGAATAAATACTTGTCGATGATGCCTTTTCGCATAAAGAACAATCGTTTAGGGCGCATCGCCGCGATCCTGTGCTTCGCGCTGGCGGCTGCGCTCAGCGCTCATTCGCAGGAGCGCGCGGACTGCCGCGCGATCCACAGCGCGTTGCTTCACTCCCCGGTGCGATATTGCGCGTATTTACCCACCAGTTATTCTTCCCCGAATGACAAGACCAGAAAATATCCGATTCTGTATTTGTTCCACGGACTCGGCGGGACGCAGCAGACCATGGCCTTCGACGGGGAGTGGACGGTTTTGCAGGATTTGCGCCGCCAGAACAAGGTCGGCGATTTCATTGTGGTGTCCCCGGAAGCGTGGGACACGTTTTATATCAATTCGCGGGACGGCTCGACTCTGTATGGCGATTTTCTTCTGCGAGAATTCATCCCATTCATCGAACGGACCTACCGTGTAAAGGGCACGCGCGCCACCCGGGGAGTCACCGGAATCTCCATGGGCGGTTACGGGGCGATGCGTCTCGCGTTCGCGCACCCGGAACTGTTCGGTTCGGTCAGCTCCCACAGCGGAGCGATGGTGCGCGACCGGCCACAGAATATGAGCACCTTCGCGGCGCCGGGGATCTTGGGTGCCGATGTGCTCAGCAGGACATTCGGCGATCCGATTGGGAAGAAATTCTGGGATCTGAACAGCCCCTACGTGCTGGCGCGGATCAATGCGGCCGAGCTTATGAAAATGAAAATCTACTTCGATTGCGGCACCGAGGACGAATTCGGTTTCTACCGTGGCGCGCGGGAATTGGACGAGACGCTCAAGTCCCTGAAAATTCCGCACGAATTTCACCTCTATCCGGGCGGCCACGATTGGGCCTATTTTCTGGCGCATCGCGTGGAGTCGTTCCAGTTTCACTGGAACGCATTCAGCGCAGCGAAATAGGGCGCGACCGCGCTCCCGGCATGCACAGGGCACAGGGATTGTTGACCGTCACGTGTCATGACGTTTTGTATCGTTTATTTAAAATAGCAGTAGAGTAGAATGCTTCAGACGCGGGAATAACCTCTCCAATATCCGGCGCGGACTCCGCTCGCAGGATCGTTTGGGAATCCTCGATATCGGTTTAAGCACGAAGTCCTCGATCGCGTAAAGCAACCGGAATTGCCCCGCATTCGCGCCGGCCCGTACTTTGAATCCGGGCGGTAGCGGAAGGAGAGGCGTTCGTGCGCACGATCGTTGCAGCGGCAATCCTCGCCGCAAATCTCGCGGTTTTTTCTTCGCCTGTCGTGGCGCAATCGGCCCAACCTACGTACTTGTATCTGCTCGAAGGCAGAGGAGTGCCTACCGGTACGGTTCACGGGTTCAGCGTGAACACCTCGATGGGTTCGATCGCTGAAGTGCCGGGCTCGCCTTTTAATGCGGGAATGGATCCGGCGCTAATGGTCATCGATCCCACCGGAAGGTTTCTCTACGTGGCCAACCAGCTCTCTCAGGACATTACCGCATTTTCCATCGATGCCTCCACGGGTACGCTGACGGCCATGCCGGGTTCGCCGTTCTCCATCGGAAGCCAGCCCCAGGCGATGGGCGTTGATCCGACGGGCCGGTTCCTATACGTAGCCGCGATCCACGCGCAAAGGCAGAGCCTCTACGAATTCACGATCGACCCTTCGACGGGAGTACTGACCTCCGCGCTCACGTCACCCCAGGCCGGGCTTTGGGCATCGTCGATTGCGTTCGATCCCGTCGGGGGTTACGCCTACTTGAGCCAGGGATCGCCCGACCCGGGGACCTTGAAAACAATCTTGGTTTGCTCCATCAATTTTTCCACAGGAATGCTGATCCCGGTTGGATCGGTCCGGCCCTCTTCGGGGGGAGCGAGCGCGGTTACCGTGTCGCCGGACGGGAATTTCCTGTATTCGGTCGATTCGGCCGATTCCGAATTGGATGCGTATTCAGTGAGCTCTGTAGGATTGGCATTGACGGAAAGTCCCGGATCTCCTTACCCGGTGCCGTTCAATCCGTACTCCTTGATCGTGCATCCCTCGGGCAGCTTTCTCTACGTCGTCAATGAGAATCACACCTATCAGACCAATTATGTTCAGAGCCAATACGAGGGAAGCATTTCCACATTCGCGATCGATCCCGCGACACGTGCGCTCACCCAGGTCCCGGGTTCGCCGCTTGCGGCGGGGACGAATCCGCTTTCTGTGGTGGTCGATCCCACGGGCAGGTTTGTCTACACAACGTCCACCACCTACACGAATGGCTACTTAGGCTTTGCGCAAATCGCGGGTTTCTCGATCGACCCCTCGTCCGGGAGCCTCACGCCGTTTCCCGGGTACCTATGGACCGATTCGGCCCACAGCACCGGCGGCCAGTTGGCCATTACTTCGGTTCCGGCGACGCCGTCAAATCCCGTGCCCATGATTGCATCGCTTTCACCGCCATCGACAATTGCGACGGGCGCCGCGTTCTCTCTGCAGGTCAATGGCGTGAACTTCGTCCCGGGCGCCACGGTTTATTTTGGAGGGCAACCGCGCAGTACGACGTTCGTTAGTTCCACGCAATTGAACGCCGCGATTCTCGGAAGCGATATCGCCAACAGCGGAACTGCCGTAGTGTTTGTGTTCAATCCGCTCCCTGGCGGCGGGGCTTCGGGTTCCGTCGCATATCCAGTGTCCGCACCCGTCCCGTCCATTTTGTCGATCGGCCCTTCGAGCGTTGTGGCGGGCGGCAAGCAATTCACGTTATTCGCAAGGGGCATATACTTCGTATCGAGTTCCGTCATAAACCTCAACGGAATCCCTGTGCCGACTTCCTACTCCGGTCCGACGCTGCTCTTGACCGAAGTTTTGCCGCCTCAAATCGCGGCGCCCGGAACCGTCAGCGTCACCGTAACAAGCCCCGCGAACGGGGTTGCCGGAGGGGGCACTTCCAATACAGCCACTCTGACAATCCTGCCGCCCGTCGTTCCGGTCGCGATCTCCAGCATTTCGCCCGCCAGCGCGTCGGCCGGAGGGCCGGCGTTCGCTCTGATCGTAAAGGGAAGCGGATTTGTGCCAGGCTCACAAGTTACATTCGATTTGAACGACGCGAGCACCACGTTCGTGAGTTCCACGCAGTTGACGGCATCGATTGCCGCGAGCGCGATTGCGACTGCGGGAAACAAGCATGCAATCGTGACGAACCCGGATGGCAGCACTTCTGCTTCGTTGACTTTCACCGTCAATAATCCGACACCGCTCGGGAGTACCGTATTTCCGGCGAGTCTGCCCGCGGGCGGCGGCGCTCTTACCCTGAACGTTGCCGGCGCGGGTTTCACGCAACATTCGGAAGTTCTTGTGAATGGCAGCGCGCGCGCGACGACTTATGTAAGCGCCACCCTTCTGCAGGCCGCGCTGCTCGCCGGCGATTTGGCCAAAAGTGGAACGCTGAACATCACCGTATCGAACCCGCCTCCGGGGGGCGGCACAACGCCTTCTATGGGTCTTACGGTCGCGGACTACAATGTAAGTGCGCCCAACCCGAGCCAGACCATTTCCGCGGGCCAGCAGGGGAATTACAGCCTGATTCTCACGGCCCTCAATCGCTCGCTGGGGAATTCGGTCTCCTTTACTGCCTCGGGGCTTCCTCCTGGGACAAGCGCATCTTTTTCCCCGCCCGTCGTCGCGGCCGGGGGATCCAGCAGTAATGTGATGTTCTCCGTCGTTACAACTCTGCACTCGTCCGGATCGAATGGGAAATTTGCGACCTTCGGATGGCCCTACCAGAACTTCTTGTTCAGCGTCGCGCTGGCGATCGGGATGATGTGGCTCGCAGTTATGGCGCGGCGCGGGCGCGCACGGCATGCGACTCCTCTCCTCCTGGTGTTGCTGTCGATCGCCGTTGCCGCGGGTCTGAACGCTTGTAGCAGCACGGTGGGCGCTCCCGCCACCCCGCCCTCCATCCCCGCCACTGGAACGCCAGCCGGAGCGTACACGCTCACTGTTAACGCCACGTCGGGGAGCGTCACGATCAGTACCAAGGTCCTGCTCACGGTTATGTAATAATCGCTTTCGTGCTTGTTCTTGGGGGCCTAGGACGAGGCAAGGAATTTGGCGGGGCCGATCGCTGTTCGTTGAGCCCACCCGGGTCGGCCGCTCTTTCACTTCTGTTGCTTTGTGGAGTTGTCGCTATCGCAGCGTTCGCCGCGAGTGCGCCGATTCACGCGCAGGAGGCGCCGCCGAGTCCTCCGCCTGCCGCGCCCATGGATTTGCCCGGACAGGTGGTGTTGAACGCTTCGGGCCAATGCGTCCAGCCCCCACCCATGGTTCAATTGCAGGACTACGACGGTCCGTTTCACAAGATCGTCGGAACGTTCACGCGCAAACTGGACCGCCAGTCCGTGGGGGTTCCGCGTTACAAGCCGGGCCTGATCCTTTGCTCGCTCGAAATCAAAGACAAATTCTTTCTGTTTCTCCACGACTCCATCGATCCCGGATCGATCTTGAGCGACGCATTCAACGCGGGAATTTCGCAAGCCGAAAATGACGATCCGACCTTCGGCCAGGGCGCCGCGGGATACGGAAAACGCCTGGCCGCCAGCTATACCGACGACGTTCAGTTCCGATTTTTCAAGGAATTCGCCTATCCCACTATTTTTTCCGAAGACCCGCGCTACTACCGGTTGGGCGAAGGCCCTGCACGGAGGCGCCTCCTGCACGCCGTGGCGCACTCCGTCATCGCGTCCAACGATCACGGCCGGCCGATGTTCAACTTTTCCGAATGGCTGGGAGAGATCAGCGGAACCTCCATCGCCAATCTCTATCATCCCGGAAACCGGCGCGGATTTGGACCCGCCGCCGAGGGAATTGCCTTTGACGTGGCCATCGATATTGGCTTCAATGAACTTCGCGAGTTTTGGCCGGAAGTATCGCAGAAACTGCGCCTGCCGTTCCGGTATCAAAACGTGCCCCGGCCGAGCGCGCTTGCCGCGGGGCGATAGCCGCACCCAGTCACGTTCGGTGCTGATGCGCGTTTCGATGCCCCTTCTCAGTTATCCATCGGATTGCATTTACAATTGATAAAATCGGAAGCAGGGATGTAGAATCGCACCGGTGTGGGAAGTCCTTCTCCAGGGCTTGCGCAGAACCCGCTCCGGGATGCTCCCGAGGCATCCTCGGTTCCGGCGGAAGCGCAATCGTTCGGTCATTCCGACCATTGACATCTCTTTCTCGTCGCGCCGGGACTCCTTCTCCATCCCGTTGACGACGAAGCCGGAGGAATCCATGCGTGCGCGCATGAAATCCGCGGTGCTCGTCTTCCTGCTGCGGACCGCTGCATTCGCGTTAGCGTCGGGCCTGTTTCTTTCGCCCAGCCGCGCCCTTGCCCAGGTGTCGGTCACGATCAGCCCGACTGCGATCAACCTTCCTCCGGGGGCGACGCAGCAGTTCGCGGCCGTGGTGAGCGGTTCTTCGAACACCGCGGTCAGCTGGAGCGTGCAGGAATCGTCGGGTGGAACGATCGACGCTTCCGGCCTGTACACCGCCCCTGTTGCCGCGGGGGCATACCACGTGATTGCGACCAGCCAGGCCGACCCTACACAAACCGCCACCGCCACGGTAGCTCTGCCGGGATTTGTGACTTGGGGTCTGAATACGCCGCGAGCACGCGGCACGGCGACGTTACTTCCGGACGGGAAGATTCTGTTCGCAGGCGGCACAGGAAGCTGCGCCTCGACGAGCGCCGAAGTCTACGACCCGGCGATGGACAGGTCTACAAACACGAGTAGCATGGTCGTCGCGCGCTGCGCGCACACTGCGACACTCCTCCAGAACGGCAAAGTCTTGCTTGCCGGCGGCCAGACGAACGGCGGGGACACGGCTACAGCGGAGATCTACGACCCCGGCTTCGGCACGTTCACACCCACGGGTAGCATGGCTGCCCCCCGTTTGCAGCACACCGCGACGCTTCTTTCGAACGGAAAAGTTCTCATGGCGGGAGGAGTCGTTTGCAATCCAACCTGCACTGCGTCGAATACCGCGGAGCTGTACGATCCCGGCTCCGGCATGTTCGCTCCGACGGGAAGCATGTCCTTCGCTCGGAACGTGGCAACAGCGACCCTGCTTCCCAATGGAACCGTGCTGGCGGCCGGGGGAATCGGTGTTTGCAGCGGCACGCCCACCGTTTGCCCGGACGAACTTGTCGCGGAAATCTACGATCCCAATTCCGGCGCGTTCTCGCAGACGGGAACGATGGTGGGCGCGGCCAATGAGGACGCCTCGGTGCTCCTGCCGAACGGGCAGGTGCTATTTGTAGGGGGGCTGAATTCGACCACGGCAGCGATTACAGCCGTCGCGGAAATCTACGACCCAGCGAGCGGAATGTTCACGCCGACCGGCAGCCTGAACATACCGCGCGGGCTTGCCGACGCGAGCGTGCTGTCGAACGGCAACGTACTGATCTCCGGCGGAGTCTCCACCACTTTTTATCCAGCTCAAACGGAAACTTATAGCCCTTCGACCGGCCAATTCACACTAACCGGATCGATGCAGGAATCGAGGATCTACCATACGGCGATCCCCCTCTCGGACGGTGAAGTATTGATCGCAGGCGGGGTGGCAGGAGAAGCCGTCGATTCCACGGAATTCTACAACCCTGCAACGGGAATCTTTACATCCCATAGCGTCTTCCTGAACGTTGACCGCCAGAACCACACCGGGACGCAGCTTGCCGATGGAAGAATCCTTATTTCCGGCGGGCAAAGCGCGGCGAACTCGACGAATGCATCGGCGAGCGCAGAAATATACGATCCCGCAACGAATCAGTTCACACCGACCGGTCAGATGAGCGCCCCGAGGGAGTACCATACGGCCACGCTGCTGCCCGGCAGCGGCAAAGTCCTCGTCGTCGGCGGTTTTGGCAGTTCCAATGGAAGCAGCATCGCCGGCACGGCTGAACTATTCGATCCTTCGAACGGAACGTTCGGTTTGACGGGAAGCCCGAGTGCACCTCGCGCACAACACACGGCGACGCTCCTGCAAAATGGAAAAGTGCTGATTGCAGGAGGCCAGAGTCTCTCCCCGACGAACCCTGGGCTCACCAGCGCGGAGCTGTACGATCCCGCAACGGGAGGGTTCGCTCCGGCCGGCAACATGACCGTCCAGCGCTATGGGCACACGGCCACTCTGTTGAGCGATGGACGAGTTTTGATTGCCGGCGGAATTCCGTCACCGCTTCCTCTTCAGCCTCCGATCACCGGAGCGTCCGCGGAGATTTACGATCCCGCGTCCGGGAAGTTTACGCCTCTCGCGTCCGTGTCCAACTCGTTCTACTTTCCCAGCAGTTCTTTTGACTCGATTCTTCTGACGACCGGCGATGTCCTTGCCAGTCTCAGTTTTCTCTTCCATCCGACTACCGACACGTTTACCCCGCTGTCGAATAGCGGAACCGCGACAAACTATAGATTCTCCACATTGCCGAACGGCCAGGTCCTGGTGGTTGGGATCTCGCCCGCCGAGTTGTTCGATCCGAGCGGCGGCGTTATCGGGGCCTTCGCAGTCGAGCCGGTTACACGGACAAGTCCCACCGCGAACCTGCTCTCGACAGGCCAGGTGTTGGTCGCCGGAGGCACGAGCGCCAGGCAAGTCGATTTTTATCAGCCGCCGGTGGCTGTGCCCGCGGCCTCCGTGGCAAGCGTCTCTCCGAATCCCGTGACGGGATTTACGCCGGTGACGATCACCGTGCAAGGCGCGAACTTTGCGCCGGGCGCGGTCGTCGCGGATTCCGGGCAGGCGTTGCAAACGACGTTTGTTTCCTCCGCCGAATTAACGGCCGTCTTTCCACAATCCGGGTTGCTGCTCGCGGGGAATCACACGATCCAGGTGAAGAATATTCAGGATGCACGAGTTGCGAACTATACCCTGTCTGTGGTGAATCCTCAGATCCTCATTAGCGGGGGCGTCGCCGGTGGCATTCCGTTTGGCAACGTAACCCTGGGCATGACTGCCAGCCAGTCCGTGACGGTCACCAATGAAGGCAATGCGACGCTCACTCTGAATTCTTTCGGAATCTCCGGAACGAACAGCGCCGATTTCACGGTGAACGCAGGCGGTACAACCTGTCCCTTGCAGGGAAGCACGCTGGCCCCGCAGGCCTCTTGCGTCATCGACATTCAGTTCGCCCCGTCCTCCGTCGGACTTCTCGATGCGGAGCTGACCGCGAGCTATCAAACTCCTTCCAGTCCTATGATCCTTCCGCTTACGGGGACCGGCGTCGGCGTGCCCGCCGCAACCGTCACACCCGCCAGTTTGACATTTGCCGGCCAGAACATCGGCACGACGAGCGCCCAGCAAACGATTACGGTCACGAGCACGGGTACCGCGGCGTTAACCATCGCCAATATCGCGGCAACGTCCGGCTTCCAGCAGACGAACAACTGTCCCTCCAGCCTTGCGATGAACGCCACGTGTTCGGTCCTCGTTACGTTCGTCCCGACTCTGGCAGGGGCAAACGGAGGGACTCTCGCGGTCACAAGCAACGATGCTGGCAGCCCGCACATCGTTCAACTTACCGGCACGGGGATCGGCGTTTCAACTTCTGCAATCGCGCCGGCGAGTTTGACCTTTGGCAACCAGGCGGTGGGTACGTCGAGCGCGGCGCAACAGGTGATTGTCGCGAGCATCGGCTCCGGGAACCTCGCCATCTCCAATATCTCGCTGACCGAGACGGCGGATTTTAAGGAGACTAACAACTGCCCGCCGAGCCTCGCGCCCAGCTCGAATTGCTCGATTGCCGTTACGTTTGCACCAGCCAGCGCCGGCAGTCTCACTGGAACGCTGGTCGTCACGGCCAATGACGGCTCGCCGCACACGATTCCGCTTTCCGGGACGGGGACGAATTTTGCGATTGTTCCGGTCACGGGTTCTTCTTTGAGCGCGACCGTGCCGGCCGGTCAGCCCGCGACGTACCAGATGAGCTTGTCGCCCCAGGCGTTTTCGGGAACCGTCAACTTGAGTTGCTCCGAGCCGGTCGCCATCCCGAATGCGACCTGCATGGTCTCGCCCAGCCAGACGACTCTGAGCGGGACAGCGGCCGTTCCGGTCACAGTGACTGTAGCGACGACGGCCCGCGGCGGAGTGTTCGTCCCGAGTGACCTGCTGCGTTTCCGCCACCTCACGGTTCGCGATTCCGGAACCGCCCGACGGATTTTCTTCCTGGCGATGCTGCTGGCTCTGGTTGCGGCTGCTCGGAAATCGCGGAGACGGATACCGTTGGCCATCTCCACGGTTTTTCTCTTTGCGTTGCTGGCGACTGGGTGCAGCACGACGGTGAATACGAACAGCGGAAGCAGCCTCTCGACGGGAACTCCTGCCGGCACGTATCAGGTGGTGGTTACTGCGAGCGCGCCGGGAGTCACGCGGACGATGACGCTGACGTTGAATGTTCAGTAGCGATTGCCGGCGGTGCAGCCGTCCGGAACTGCGGAAAAAGTAAGTTATTTTGTCATTCCGAACGAAGTGAGGAATTTCTCTGGGTTCTAATGTCGACAGAATGAGAGATTCCTCGGCACGCAGCGTGCCTCGGAATTACAAAATCTGAGTTTTTCCGCGCCCTCTTCAGCCCAGCTTGCCCACGTGTCCTTCGAGCAAAGTCCAGGCGCGTTCGCCCACGGTGCCTTTCCATCGGGCGTAATATGCCGCCAGCTTGGGCCGGAACGAGGAAGTGTCGGCTTCGTTGAAGGTCATGCCCTGGGTGGCGAGCTTGGTGCGAAATTCGGCATTGAGGGCGCTCAACTCTTCCCGCTGCATGCGGACGAATTTTTCCGCGTTCCGCTCGATGACGGTTTGCACGTCGGACGGGAATCGTTGCCAGAGCTTCCAGTTGGCGAGCAAATTGAAACCGGACCAGCCGTGGTTGGTCATGCTCACGTACTTCTGCACTTCGTAGAGTTTCAAAAACTCGGCCACGGCGAGCGGATTCGTCTGAGCCTCGGCCGTGCCGTTTTTCAACGTTTCATACAGCTTGTTGAAGTTGGCGACGACGGGCGATGCGCCCATCGCTTTCCATGCTTCCGTGTAGATGGGAGCATCCGGCGTGCGAATCTTCAATCCCTGTAAATCCTCGACGGTGCGGATCGGATGAGTCGCGCACGTGATCTGGTGCATTCCGTTGTCGAAGCACCCTTTCGGCACGGCGTAGATGCCCTTGGGCTTCATCTCCTCGCGCAAATAGTCGCCGAGATCGCCGTCGAGTGAATCGAAAACCTGGGCTGTATTGCGAAACGCAAACAGCACTCCCTGTACGTTCGCGGCCGGCACGAGATTTCCGATGGAGCCACCGTTTAGCGTGAAGAAATCCAGTTCTCCGCTGGCGACCATGTTGAGCGCGGCCGGATCGCCGCCGGCGAGCTTGTTGTTGTCCGGAAAGGTTTGAACTTGCACGCGGCCGTTCGTTTCGGTTTTTACGGCGTCCCACAGTTGCCCGAGCCATTTATCGAGCGGGCTGCCCGCGGGCTGGTTGTGGAATTGGCGCAACTCAAATTCGGCGGCGCGCGCGCGGCGGCTGATCAGCAACATGCCGCCGGCGGCCACCAGGCCGTGCGTGAATTTCCTGCGAGTAATCTTGCGATCCATAAAGTTCTCCTAGGAGGCGAACGCCGCTCCCTTTACGTTAAGAGCCTGTGGCGCTGAAAAGTTCGGCCGCTTCCTCTGCGCGGCGTCCTGCCTTCATGCAGTTCCGAGTCCCGGAGGGACGTTACAACGTAGCCCACCGTGAAACGGTAGGGTGCGCGGGCCGATAATTTGCAGCCCCGTAGGGGCGGCACAGAGCCAACCTTGTGTCGCCCCTACGGGGCTTGGCTCTCTACACTCCCGTATACCCACCGCTTACGCGGTGGGCTACGATCTTTCGTCCCTGACGGGACTCGGTGTCAGAACCGGTTGCCAGGATTGTCTGCCCGGAACGGTCGCCACGACTAGCCGCCAGGATTGGCTGCTCGGACGACTGGCCATGGCGGCATGCGCGATGGTTCGTTCGCATAGCGGACTGTTAGCCCATCTGGCTCAAGGATCGGCCAAAATAGAAACTGCGGGCGGTTTGATCGTCCCAGCCGACATTGCAGTGGGGAATCGACCATTTTTGAATCTTCGTGGGTTCGGTTACCGCCTTGCCGAGCGCGGGGCAGGACAGGCAATAGGTTCCCTCGTGGGTTCCGATCCAGATCAGGTTGCGGTCGAATTCGACGAAGACGTTTTCCGTCGTCCCGCGCCACCACGTTGAATACTTGTCGATGTCGCCGTCTCGGGGAGGAACGAACCACGCAACTTCCTTCGGCGCGGTCGGGTCGGAAATGTCGAATACGCGCACGCCGGCGTTGAACCAGGTAATCACGACGATTGCGGGATTGGAGGTGCCGGGCGCGAGCCAGCACTGCGTGTTATGCGAGCCGAAGCGTCCGCGCGCAAAGCAGAAGTCCGAATACGGAGCGTCGGGAGGCGCGGCCGGCCGCGGGAAGAAGCCGATGATCTTCGGATTTTTCGGATCCTTCACGTCCATCATATATGGCGTGTGGTAATTCTCGCGGCAATCCGCTTCGAGAGCTTCGTGCACGGCGACAACTTTATTCTGCAGGCGTGGATGCGCGGCATCCGCGATGACCGGGTAGCAGGTGTGGAAGGGAATCGTCCCGAACGTGTCAAATTCATACTGAGTGTGGCCGTAGGGCTTGGGATTTTTGATGTCCGACAAGTCCATGACGTAGAAACCGAACGCGCCAAAGCCGCCGTAGCCGACGGTGCCGCCGTCTTCGACGCGCTTGGGAACGGAAATCGCGCCGTGATTTCCGGTCCACGCCGTGTGGTCTCCCGCGAAGCGGTATTTCTTGTACTCTTCTTCCTCGCCGTATTTCTGTCCCGGAACCCACCACCGCGAAACCTCCTGCACGTTGGCGGGGTCGGACATGTCCACGATCATGAGGGCGTTGCTCCAGGGGCGCTGGTGATTTTCCAGGCGCAGCGAGTCGTCCCATCCGCAATCGAGGTAGGCATATTTTCCGCCGTCGTAAAAATTGTGGTGGGTGCCGTTGCCTTTCTCACCCGTGCTGTATTCCTGGAGCATGTTGGGTTTCATGGGATCGGTGACGTCATAGTTGCGGATGCCGCGGAGGCCTTTGTAGGCGAGCACCTTGTCGCGCAATTCCTTGTCGTACTGGCCGTGCGGGAATTCCGGAACCGCGCCCGTCAAAGGTTGCGCGGCGGTGCACATCATCACCCACTTCTTGAGCTTCGTGTTGTAGACGACCGGGCCATTGCCCTGGATCACGCGCTTCTTGTTCAGCGCGACCGGATTTTTGGCTTCGCTTACATCGATAAAATCGCCGCCGGCGGGCAACAACCGCTGTTTTCCCTTGGCCCACATGGCCATCAGCGGTTCGCCACCGCTGATCGTCGAGCCATGCAGGTGGGATACGATTTCCATGTTGTGGATGTATTGCTTCTGATCGAGATAGGTCAGCGAGCCGAGCGGGAGGGGAAGTTCCGGCGGCTCATTGGAGGTGTAGAGGCCCTGCACCTGCGCGCTCGCGCCGATCTTGCCGGCGATACTCGCAGCAGTTGCGCCGACAGCCGCGCCCACCGCGCTCTTGAGCAGCGACCTGCGGCTGAATGCGTTGCGCGATTCTTCGGACTTTTCCGCGTTACTTTTCAATGAGTGGGACGGCTTGCGGGATTTCGACATGGCTCTCCTTTACTCGTATCTGCCGATTGCGATGCGTTTGAAAAAAGTCTTCCACAAGTTTGCGGCACAATTCTGGCGCCCAAAAAACCGCCACATTATGCGCATCATACTCCAATCGCCCACCCGTGATGAATCCGAAAAACAATCTGATAAGCGGCTGGACCCCTGCCCTAAATGGCAGCGAGCCCAGCCCTTCTTTCTGTCGATGCTACTTCCAGGCCGAATAAACCGGCTTGGCGAGGAGAAACGCGGGATTGGCTCCGGGACGCGGTGTGAATTTCTGGATGCGTCCGGCGTCCACTTCCGCGACGTACAAGTCGCCGTCCTGATCGACGAGTGTGAACTAGGCGAACCGCCCGGCGCTGTACCTAGAAGGCGCGCACCCGTCAAACGGAATCGCTTCGGAACCGCCGCGCTTTTCGCGAAGTGATTCGTCCTGTCGTACAATATCGCGGTTGGACGAACGCGCTGGTCTAGCGAAGCCGCGGAATCCCGCCCCATTCCGTGGCACGGTCAAGGAGCGAGGATGAGCGTAACCGACTCGAGTGCTTCCATTCACAAAGCCGCCACGCCGATGGAAATGCTGTGCATTAATACGATCCGCACGCTTTCCATGGACGCGGTGCAGGCGGCCAATTCCGGGCATCCCGGAACGCCCATGGCCATGGCTCCCCTCGTTTACTGCTTGTGGCAGGAATTTTTGCGCTACGATCCGAAAGATCCGCTCTGGCCGAACCGTGACCGCTTCGTTCTCTCCGCGGGGCACGCTTCGATGCTGCTCTATTCGATTCTGCATCTGACCGGAGTCAAAGAAGCCGGAAAGAACCTCGAAATTCTCGACGGACCTGCCGTCCGGTTGGAGGACATCAAGAATTTCCGGCAACTCGGCAGCCGCTGCGCCGGCCACCCAGAATCGCACCTGACGACGGGCGTGGAGACGACCACGGGCCCGCTCGGCCAGGGCTACGCGAACAGCGTGGGCATGGCGCTCGCGGGGCGATGGCTCGCGTCGCGATACAATCAGCCGGGATTCGAGGATATTTACAACTTCAACGTGTACGCGCTGGGTGGCGACGGCTGCATGATGGAGGGAGTCACCAGCGAAGCCGCGTCGCTCGCCGGACACCTCCAACTTTCCAACCTCTGCTGGATCTACGACAGCAACCGCATCACGATCGAGGGCGGCACGCCGCTGGCGTTTTCCGAGGATGTGGCCGCGCGATTCGCCGCCTACGGATGGAACGTCGCGCACGTCCCGGACGCGAACGATCTGGACATGATTCGCGCCGGCTTCCGCAAATTCCAGGAAACGAGCGATCGGCCGACGATTGTCATCGTGAACAGTCACATCGGCTGGGGCTCGCCGCACAAGCAGGACAGCCACGCCGCGCACGGCGAGCCGCTCGGCGAGGAGGAAGTGAAGCTGACCAAACGCGTGTACGGCTGGCCCGAGGACGCCAAATTCCTGATTCCCGACGGCGTGTATGAGAATTTTCAGCGCGGAATCGGCGTGCGAGGGAAAACGGACCGCGATCGTTGGACGGCGCGATTCGGCGAATATCGCGCCAAGTATCCCGAAATGGCCGACGAAATTTCGCTCATGGAGCGCCGGGAGTTGCCAAAGGTCTGGGACAAGGAGATTCCTGCGTTTCCGGCCGATCCGAAGGGGCTCGCCACGCGGGACTCGTCCGGCAAAGTCGAGAATGCGATCGCCAAAAATGTTCCGTGGCTGATGGGCGGCTCGGCCGATCTCGCGCCTTCCACCAAGACATTGCTCACGTTCGAGAACGCTACGGGATTTCAGCCCGGCAGCTACGGCTTCCGCAATTTGCATTTCGGCATTCGCGAGCACGCCATGTCGGCGATCCTCAACGGGATGAGCCTCACGAAGGTGCGTCCGTTCGGCGCCACGTTCTTCGTGTTCACCGATTACATGCGCGGCGGAATGCGCTTGAGCGCGCTGATGGGAATTCCCGTCATTTATGTTTTGACGCACGATTCGCTTGGAGTTGGCGAAGACGGCCCGACCCACCAGCCGATCGAACATCTGGCGATCGCGCGAGCCACGCCCGGCCTGATCACGTTGCGTCCGGCCGACGCGAATGAAGTGGCCGAAGTGTGGAGGGTGGTCATGCAGCTTCAGCACGGACCTGCCGCGCTGGTCTTGACGCGCCAGGCGCTGCCCACGTTCGACCGTGCGCGATTCGGCGCGGCGTCGGGAGTGGCTCGCGGCGCGTATGTGCTGGCCGGGAACGCCGCAACAACTCCCGAGGTGCTTCTGCTGGCCACGGGCAGCGAGGTGTCGCTGTGCGTCGAAGCCTTCGAGCAACTTTCCAAAGAAGGCGTCCAGGCGCGCGTTGTCAGCATGCCGTCCTGGGAACTTTTTGAGCAGCAGGACCAGGCCTATCGCGATTCCGTTCTGCCGCCCGCGGTGAAGGCGCGCGTTTCCGTTGAAATGGCGTCTACGTTCGGATGGGAGCGCTACGTCGGCGCCACCGGCCGCAGCATTGGAATGCACAGTTTTGGAGCATCGGCGCCAATTAAGGCGCTGCAGCAGCATTTTGGATTTACGGTCGAGAACGTCGTCGCCGCCGCGAAGGAACAGCTCAAAGCAGCGAATAAGTAGGACGGGCTTCAGCCTGT
The DNA here is from genome assembly GCA_963800455.1 of uncultured Acidobacteriota bacterium. Lineage (GTDB taxonomy): Bacteria > Acidobacteriota > Terriglobia > Acidiferrales > UBA7541 > Palsa-360. The sequence goes on from CAWDAY010000002.1 coordinate 369,650, forward strand.
CCGCTTTTGATTTCCTTCGGAATAGAGCCAGACAGGCTGAAGCCCTGGGGGTCGCATGAACGCAGCCGAGCTTTGGAAACGTTACCGCCGGTATTTTTGCCGCGTGGATTCGCTCGACCTCTCATTGGACATCAGCCGGATGCATTTCGATGACGCGTTTCTCGCCTCGATGGAACCCGCCACGCAAAAAGCGTTTCAGGACATGGACGCGTTGGAAAGCGGCGCGATCGCCAATCCGGACGAGAAGCGCATGGTGGGGCACTACTGGTTGCGCGCCCCACTGCTCGCGCCCACGAAGGAAATTGCGCTGGAAATCAGGAACACCGTTGCATCCATTCAAAAGTTTTCTGACGATGTGCACGCCGGAAGGATCAAGCCACCTCGCGCGGGACGATTCACGCAGGCGCTTTCGATTGGGATCGGCGGGTCGGCGCTCGGCCCGATGTTCGTCTCGGACGCGCTCGGCGAACCTTCGTCCGACCGGATGAAACTGCATTTCATCGACAACACCGATCCGGACGGCATCGCGCGGATGCTCGCGACGTTGCAGGGGCTTCTTCCCGAAACGCTGGTCATCGTGACCAGCAAGAGCGGCGGAACTCCCGACACGCGCAACGGCATGCTGGTGGTCGCCGACGCTTACCGCGCGGCGAATCTGAATTTTCCGCAATACGCGGTCGCCGTGACGATGGCCGGATCGCACCTGGACAAGCTCGCCGCTTCGGAAGGGTGGCTCGCTCGCATGCCCATGTTCGATTGGGTGGGCGGCCGCACGAGCGAGCTCTCCGCGGTTGGCTTGCTTCCGGCTGCGTTGCAAGGGATCGACATCGTCGGCATGCTTGCCGGAGCGGCAGCCTGCGACGCCGCCACGCGCATTCACGAAACGAGAAAAAATCCCGCCGCCCTGATGGCCCTGATGTGGTACGCGGCCACCGACGGAAAGGGGAAAAAGGACATGGTTGTCCTCCCCTACAAGGACCGCCTGCTTCTTTTCAGCCGATATCTGCAGCAACTGGTGATGGAGTCGCTGGGGAAACAACTCGATCTCGATGGCAAGCGCGTCGAACAGGGAATCGCGGTCTACGGAAATAAAGGTTCCACGGACCAGCACGCCTTCGTGCAGCAGTTGCGTGACGGCGTGAACAATTTCTTTGTAACCTTCGTGCGCGTTCTGGAATCCGGCGGCTCGTCCATGGAAGTCGAGCCCGGCGTAACGGCGGGAGATTATTTGCACGGCTTCCTGGTCGGCACGCGGGAAGCGCTGTATGGAAACGACCGCCAGTCGATGACCATCACGGTCCGCAAGGTGGATGCGGGCACGATCGGCGCGCTGATCGCGCTTTTCGAGCGCGCGGTGGGTCTCTACGCCTCGTTGATTCACATCAACGCGTATCATCAGCCGGGAGTCGAAGCAGGGAAGAAAGCCGCGGCGGCCGTGCTCAACCTCCAGGCGAAGGCGCTAGCCGCCCTATCGGCGACGCCGCAAACGGCGGATCAGATTGCGGCTGCCATCGGCGCGAAGGAATCCGCCGAAACGATTTACCTCACGCTGGAGAATCTGGCAGCCGACGGACGAGCGAAATTGGCGCCCGCCGCCGATCCGGGCGATACAGCGTTCACTCGAGTCTGAACCACGCCGGCCAAATTCTACGAAGTGACTTGGGCGGCGGTGCGCAGGTCATCGCCTTTTTCCTGGCGTCCAAGGCCGAAGGCCTGGTGCAGCGCCTTCACGGCTTTTTCCATTCCGTTCGATTCCACGAGAAACGAAATGTTGTATTCGGACGAGCCTTGCGCGATGGCGATGATGTTGATGGCTTCCTTGCCGAGCGTGCTGAAGACGCGGCCCGCGATGCCCGGCGTGCCGGCCATGTTCTCGCCAACGGCCGCTACGATCGCGACGTTTCGATTCACTTTGATGTGCTCGAGGTCGTGCTGGTGGACGTCTTCGTACAGCGCGGATCGCAGCGCCTCTTCCGTGCGCGCGGCGTCGGCGGCTTGCACCACGAAGCAGATGCTGTCCTGCGAAGACGACTGCGAAATCATCACGATGTTCGCGTGCGCCGACGCGGTCGCCGAGAAAATGCGCGCCGCGATGTCCGGCACGCCGATAATGCCCGGACCGGCGATGGCGATCATGGCGACATCGCGCGTCGCCGTGACGGCTTTCACGCCTTGCGGCGCGGGACGCACGGACTGGGTGATCTTGGTTCCAGCCAGTTCCGGATGAAAACTGTCGCGAATCCAAACGGGAATGGCGCTTTCGATTACCGGGCGCAGCGTCATCGGATGAAGCACCTTGGCCCCGAAGAAAGCGAGTTCGCCGGCCTCCGTGTAAGAAACTTCGTCGAGTGTGGCGGCGTTGGGAACCATGCGCGGGTCCGCCGTGAGCACGCCGTTCACGTCGGTCCAGATGATGACTTCGCTCGCGTCCAGCGCCGCGCCCAAAATCGTCGCGGAATAGTCCGACCCGCCGCGGCCGAGCGTCGTGGGTATGCCCTTGGCCGTCGCGGCAATATAACCGGTGACGACGGGAATCCCGCCCGCTGCGAGCACGTCCAGAAGCGCTGCCTGGGTCTTCTTTCGCGTCGGATCGGCGAGAGGCCGCGCGCCGCCGTGAACGTCGTCGGTCACAATTAGGTCGGTCGCGTCAAACGCCACGCCACGGAAACCCATTTCGCGGAGCGCCGCGGCGGTCATCCTCGCGGTGAGGCGTTCTCCCGTGCCGGCGATCACGTCCAGCGCGCGGGGCGAAAGCTCTCCGAGCAGCGCGCAGCCTCGGCAATAGTTGGCCGCGCGTTCGATGAGCGCGTCGGTCGCGGAGAGAAGTTGGCGCCGGTTTTCCATGTCGGCAATCAGTTTGCCAATGGCTTCGTGGTGCTTTTCCTGGAGCGCCTTGGTTAGCGCTTCGGCCGCGGCTTCGTCGCCGGTCGCGGCTTTTCCGGCCGCTGCGATCAGCGTGTTCGTCACGCCGGACATTGCGGAAACGACCACGACGACGGCGCGTTCCTTCGCGGCCTGGGCCGCGATGGCCGCGGCGCTTCGGATTCGTTCCGCGCTGCCGACGGACGTTCCGCCGAATTTCATCACCTGGATCGGGCGGCTCATCGCACCCTCGCTTCGGCGGGAGCCGCTGCGTCACGCTTCGATTTTCCGTGGAGCAGTCCGCGCGCCATGAGCAGTTCCGCGTTCAGGATGGCGGCGCCCGCGGCCCCGCGAATGGTGTTGTGCCCGAGAACGACGAATCGGTAATCGAATACGCTGTCCGGGAAAAGCCGCCCGACGGTGACGCTCATGCCGCCGCCCGCGTCGCGATCCATGCGCGGCTGCGGCCTGTCTTTTTCGTCGCGCACCAGAACGGGATGTTTTGGCGCGGTGTGCAGCTTCAGCTTCTGTGGAACGGAAGTGTACGACGCCAACGCTGCGCGGACTTCTTCGATTGAGACGCGCTTGGAGAATTTTACGCGCACCGCGACCATGTGGCCATCCGCTACGTTCACGCGGTGGCATTGCGCGCTCACGGGGAACGGCGCGTTCTCGAAGGAATTGTTCCCGAGGCGGCCGAGAATCTTTCGCGTTTCGCTCTCCATCTTCGGCTCTTCGCCGTCGATGAAGGGAAGCACGTTGTCCACGACGTCGAGCGACGGCACTCCGGGATAGCCCGCGCCGGAGACGGCTTGCAGGGTGGTCGCGATCACGGCTTCGATTCCGAATTTCTCGTGCAGGGGCGCGAGCGCCAGCGCCATGATGATCGTCGAGCAATTCGGATTCGTGACGATGTAGCCGGTGGAGAATCCGCGCTCGCTTTTCTGGCGATCCAGCACGTTCAGGTGATCGGAGTTGATTTCGGGAATCAGGAGGGGAACATCCTCGTCCATGCGGAACGAGGACGCGTTGCTGATGACCGGGTATCCGGCCCGCGCGAGGGCTTCTTCCGAGGAGCGCGCCACATCCGACGGCAAACTCGAGACGATTACGTCGCAATCCAGCGGCGGCTGCGGCGGCTGCACGACCATCGATTTCGCGAAGGCCGGCATGTCCCCCACCAGCCGCCACGTACAGGCTTCGCCGTACGATTTTCCCTGCGAACGATCCGACGCCGCGAGCGCCGTAACCTCGAAATCCGGATGCTTCTCCAGCATCTGGACAAAGCGTTGGCCGACCATTCCGGTCGCGCCCAAGATTCCAACTCGCACTCGCTTATTCGACACTGCCCCTCCCGTGGAGCTCGTGATATGGATGTTGCAGAGCAAGCTGCAAAACTTCCTCGTTCTGACTGTCTGAATTCTGGCGGCCGCCGGAGTCCGCTTCGGTCGCGGCGCCCGCGACGCTTCCTACGACGAGCAGCGACGGAGACACCACCGCCGGGCACTCAGGCAAGTTTCCGACCGTGGTGCGGAGAATCCTCTCGTCCTTCGTGGTGGCGCGCGAAATGACCGCGCACGGAATGTCCGCGCCAATCCCCGCGGCCTGCAATTCCGCGGCAAGTTCGGCGTAGCGATTTCCGGGCATGTAGATTACGTAGGTCGTATCCGCGGCCACGTGCCGCTCGTTGCCCAGCCCCGTTCCGCCCTCGCGATGCGCCGTGACGAAGACGACGCGCGAGGCGTGCCGCCGGTCGGTCAGCGAAATTTGCACACGCGCCGCAGCGCCCAGGACTGCGGTAACGCCTGGAATCACCTCGAAGTCGATCCCCGCACGGCGCAGCGCTTCCATTTCTTCTCCCGCGCGGCCGAAGAGTAAAGGATCGCCGCTCTTAAGCCGCGCGACAATTTTGCCTTCGCGCGCGAGTTGCACCATCAGCGCGTCGATCTCGCTCTGCGAGATTTTTTTCGCGCCGCAACGCTTTCCGACGTTCACCACCTGCGCGGTGGGGGGAAGGACGGATAAGAGTTCCTGCGGCACGAGATCGTCGTGCAGCACGACATTGGCGGATTGCAAAATGCGCCACGCTTTGCGCGTCAGCAGTTCCGGATCGCCCGGGCCCGCTCCTACGAGATAAACTTTGCCCAACATTTCAGTGACTGCTCCAATTTGTTTAGCGCCGCTCGTGACGGCGGGTTCTTAGTAGCGCGGGCTTCAGCCTGCGGGGGTTAGGCCTTGCGGGAACCAACCCCCGCAGGCTGAAGCCCGCGCTACTTAATGCGGCTTCGGGTCCAGGCTCGCGTACTGGTGCAACAGCTTCTTCTTCTGCTCCGGCGGCATGGGAATGCTCTGCAATTCGTCGCGCGTGCGGCCTAGCTGCGCGACCCACTCTTCCCACTCCGGACCGAACTGCTGCTCGAGTTCCTTGCGGAGGCGCTGCGCGAGCGCCGGACTCAGGCCTCCGGTGGAAATCGCGATTTGCAATTCGCCGCGGCGCACCACGGCAGGGAAGTAGAAGTCGCAGCGCTGCGGCTCGTCCACTGCGTTGCAGAGCACGCCCCTGCTCTTGGCTTCGGCGTATATTTCATCGTGCAGCGCGGGCGATCCCGTCGCGGCGATCACCAGGAAAATGCCCGCAAAATCGGCGGGCCGGTATTCGCGCGCTTCCCACTGGATGCGTCCCTCGCGCGCCCACTCGCGCACGCGCGGCGTAGCCACCGGCGCGACGACGCGCACGGATGCGTCTGTCGCAAGCAGGCTCTCAATCTTTGCCTCGCCCACGGAGCCGGCGCCGACCACGAGGACGCGGCGCCCTTCGAGTTTCACGAACATGGGAAACAAACTCATTGTCTTCCTGCTGAGGCAGTTCCTTGCACTAGGATTTCGTTCTTACTTCCGCATCCAGTGGCGCAGGCTTCAGCCTGTGGGTTTTGGTCGCTGCAAGGACGAATCCCCACAGGCTGAAGCCTGCGCCACCGGAGGTCCCGGCCTCCAAGCAACAATTTCCAGCTTCAACTCTCACTCCCGCGCGTGCAGGCCGCATTTTTTCTTCGCGAAGCCGGACCAGCGTCCCGCGCGCGACGATATCGATGAGCGCGACGTCTACCGCGCCGAAGCTCGATACAATGGCGGCCTGCGGATGAAACTCGGCCAGGCCCCGTCGCACGACGTCCTCCGCGCTCCAGCTTTCCGCGCCCGTCTGCACGGCGTCGATTTTTTGTTGTGCCGCCGCGCTCATGGTTTCCTTTGTAACTGGGCGCGTCTCGCAGTCTGTTCTCCCAGTACGCTTCCGTGTTCGCCGGACAAAATCAAAACCGGACAGGCTGAAGCCTATCCTACGGTGAAACTTCCCCTCATAAACAAAAACGCCCGCGAGCTTTTGGCTCCGCGGGCCGCTTCTTAGAGCTTGTCAGGACTGCTTAGTTCGTTCGCATATCCCCGGCTCTCAAGTGGGTCCGCGCCGCCCGGCAACACGTGGGCGTGCGCTTGGTAATCGTAATCCCAGTGAGAATCGAGTTCATCATTGCCATTCCAGCTTAAATCAGCCGCGAAAATTGTCAAGCCAAACTTCCGGCCGGAGCCGCTTGCCGGTTCCCCCTGCGTCGGATCTGTTTCATCCCCAGGCATTTGCAGGAGCTCCGCCGGCGATCGAAGGAACGACCAGAACACGGTCTCCCTCGCGAAACTTGTAGTTATTGCCGCCCAGAAAGCGGATGTCTTCCTCGTTGACGTAGATATTCACGAAGCGCCGCACCTGGCCCGCGTCGTCCCGCAAATGCTTGGCGATGGCGGGAAAGCGCTGCTCGATCTCGCCGAGCAGGTCCGGCAGAGTTTCCGATCCGCATTCGATGGTTTGCACGCCGTCGGTGAATTTCCGCAGCGCAGAGGGAATTTCCACTGTGATTTTCATGTCGCTAAGTTTTCCTGACTTTCAGGTTCAGTTTGTGTAGCACCCGCGTTCAGGCGGGCATTTTCGCGATCCCAGAATGCCCGTCTGAAGGCGGGCGCTACAAAGTCCTGAGCTCGCGCCCAAAATCTTAATTTCCCGCCACGGCCACCATGCGATCGTTGATGAAATTCTCGAAGACCGAAAGGCGCGGCTCGATCGCGGGCGTGAGCGTGTATTCCTGAGAAATCGCGTCGATGGTTTTGAGGCCGTTGCCGGTGATGCAGGCGACGGTCGTCTCGCTCGGGTTGATGTAACCCTGTTGCAGCAGCTTCTGCGTGACGCCGGTGGTCACGCCGCCGGCCGTTTCCGTGAAAATGCCCTCGGTTTCGGCGAGCAGTTGAATCCCCTTGACGATTTCCGGATCGGAAACGTCTTCCGCCCAGCCGCCGCTCTCGCGGATGGCGCGCGCTGCATAGTAGCCATCGGCCGGATTACCGATCGCGAGCGACCTCGCAATTGTCGCGGGCTTTTGCGGCTCAAACTGCTCCAGCTTGCGCTTCACGGCGTCCGAAATCGGCGAGCAGCCGGTGGCCTGCGCACCGAAGAACTTCACTTTCTTTTCCTCGACGAGGCCCAGCGCGATCAGTTCGTTGAACGCTTTTCGGATTTTCGTGATCAGCGATCCGCCTGCCATCGGGCAAACAATATTGTCCGGGAGGCGCCAGCCGAGTTGCTCGGCGATTTCGTAGCCCACGGTCTTCGACCCTTCGGCGTAATAGGGGCGCAGATTTACGTTCACAAATCCCCAGCGGAATTTCTCCGCGACCTGCGAGCACAGGCGATTCACCTGATCGTAGTTGCCCGCGATCCGCACCAGCTTCGCGCCGAACACTTGCGTGCCCGTGACTTTCGCGGCTTCAAGGTCCGCGGGAATGAAAATCCAGGCGTCAAAGCCTTCCCGGGCAGCCTGCGCGGCCACGGCGTTGGCAAGATTGCCGGTCGAGGAGCAGCTCACCACCTGGAAACCGAACCGCCGCGCCGCGGCCAGCGCCGTCGCCACCACGCGGTCTTTGAAGGACAGCGTGGGGAAGCACACGGCGTCATTTTTCAGGTAGAGATTCGGGGAGTTGAGCTGTTTGCCCAGGCGGCGCGCCTGCACCAGCGGCGTAAATCCCGCCGGGATCGTGCCTTGATAGCCGTCGGGCAGGGGCAGCAGGGCGCTGTAGCGCCAGAGATTCGTGGGACCGGCTTCGATATTTTTGCGGGTGAAGAGGGGCCGGATGGCGTCCAGATCGTAGACCACTTCGAGCGGCGAGAGGCACTCGTCGCAGAACGACCGCGCCTGGTTGCCCCAGAGCTTCCCGCATTCCCGGCACTTCAGCTGATAATGTTCGGCCATTTGGCCTCCTGCGTTCGGCCCGCAAACGTATGAGATGCGCAGCGGGCGAATCGGTTCGCTAATTTTGGCTGGTGAACTGCCGCAGGTTGGCGGCGCGAGAGGGGGTTCCCAAAAAGCAAAACCCTCCGCGCCAAAGAGGGGGAGGGCTCAAAAAACTCGATCTGAGTGCTCGTCCGACTCTTTAGCAGTTTTTTACGTGGAGCAAGTTGCCTTAAATCGCCACGTGTCCAGCAAAGGCAGTGTAGTCTTGGTTCATCCTGGTGTCAAGCCGAAATTCCCGGCGGAAGATTTCGCCATGCGCGACGTGGAAGGGCCGGGTACTCTTGCCGCCGTGAAAAGCGTAAGCCACTCCGTGAATTGCGCGCTTCGTTGTTATGCGGCCCAGGCGCGCCAACTTCTCTTGTGTTTGTAACCTATTGAAATAACTATGGTTATCAATGATTGCAGGACCGAACCCACCGCCAGAGGCGGACAGCATCTAAATCCTGCGCCACCAAACCGAAATCATCGATCGAAGACCAACTCTACCTGCTTGCCGCTTGCCAGGCACTCCGCAGGCGAAATTTTGACGAGCCCCGACGCTTCGATGCGATAGAGAGTCGAGAAGTGAGCGGTCAGCACGGCCAGAAGCGACGCGGGATCGCGCCCTGCCGCTGTTAGAAGCGCGGGAGAGAATTCCATGACGAGAGTCTCGATCCTCGGCAAGGTTTCCTGAGCGCCTTTGAGAACGAACGGTTCGTAGCCTTCGACATCGATTTTCACGAGCGACCACGATTTCACATTTTGCCCGGATTCTCTCGCGAGATCGTCCAGCGTTCTGACGGGAACTTGAATCTGCGTCTTCGCGCTCGCGTCCAGGAGCGAATGGCGGCCTCGATTGGATGGTTTGTACAGACCGAGCATCGCGGACCCTTCGCTCGCGCCCAGCGCGCAGGGAAAAATCACCACGTTCGCCGCGTTATTGGTCTTTACGTTCTTTTCGAGGAGCGCGAGATTTTGAGGCTCCGGCTCGACAGCCAAAACTTTTCCCGCCGGCCCCGCGAGCTTCGACAGCAGGCACGTGAAGTACCCGATGTTGGCGCCGACGTCGATGAAATTCCTCTCGGAGGAATTCGCAAAACGGTCGAGGAGGAATTTTGTCAGGGCCGGCTCGTGGACTTTGCGGCGGAACAGGCCGCGCCCCACGGCGTCGCGCTTGTAAGCCAGCAATTGCAGTCCCAGCGGCAAATTCTTGATGGTGAGGGTATTGCGAAGGGGATTCAGGCACTTTGCCCAGTACGCCCAGCCGCGGATTTCGTACTGCAATCGAGGATTCATACGTATGGAAGCGCGCTTCCCGGAAAGGGGAGTATAGCAAGCGCGAATCGCTCGCAGCCAAATTAGTGGGTGCTGGGTTTGGGTGGAACTGGCGCGCTGAGCGAGCCGGGTGCGCCTGAGAGTCCGGAATCTCAAATTTCAAATCTCAAATTTGAAATTTGAAATTTCAGATCCGCAACCCGCAACCCGCAACCCGCAACCCGCAACCCGCAACCCGCAACCCGCAACCCGCAACCCGCAACCCGCAACCCGCAACCCGCAACCCGCAACCCGCAACCCGCAACCCGCAACCCGCAACCCGCAACCCGCAACCCGCCCGCGACCCCACAGCTTCAGCCGGATGCCCACGACTGGTCGCCTCGGACGGAATTTGACCCTTGCTGCAGCGGGATGCTATCTTGAGGGCGTCCTGGTAGAGGTGCGGAAGCAATGAGTAGCGGGGCTGGCGTTCCGAGGAGCTTCGGAGGCCCGCGCGAAAGGTGCAACTGAGTTTTCCGCCGAAGTCGCCGACGGCAGTCCCGCCGCGGCGGCTGGGGGGCGCGGGTAATACCGGCCCACTGTCATCCGAGGGATCGGATGGAGCGCTATCGAGGAGCAAGGCGCCCTGGGTCCTCCTGCGTCGTGCTTCTTTTCCTGCGCGCCATTCCTTCCATGGGATTAGAATCGATCGAGCTTTAAGTAGGACGGGCTTTAGCCTGTCCGGTTTTGACAGTTGCGGCTCCGGGCTGGAGTTGCGCCCACGCGGCAGAAGTCAAAGAAGGACAGGCTAAAGCCCGTCCTACCGTTAGCGAAACTATGCATCCATTCGAAATGACGCGCGAACTGGTCGACATCGAGTCGATCACGGAGAATGAGAAGCAGGTGGGCGAATACCTGCTGCGGTATCTGTCCGCGCTGGCGGCGGGTTCCGGCGGACGGGCGGAAGCGATGACGGTCACGCCGGAGCGCTTCAACGTCTACGCCGAGTGGGGAACGCCGCTGGTCGTGCTTTCGACGCACATGGACACCGTGCCGCCGTTCTTTGAGTCCAGCGAAGACCAGGAATATATCTACGGGCGCGGCGCGTGCGACGCGAAAGGCATCATCGCCGCGATGATTGCCGCCGCCGAGAAGCTGATCGACAGCGGCACGCGAAATTTCGGCCTGCTGTTCGTCGTCGGAGAAGAGCGGAACAGCGCGGGAGCCGAAGTGGCTTCGCGATCGCCGCGCGGCACGCGGTATCTGATCAACGGCGAGCCGACCGAGAGCAAGGTGGCGCTGGGCTCGAAGGGAATTCTGCGCTACGAACTCGCGGCCTCCGGCAAAATGGCGCATTCGGCGTACCCGGAACTCGGCGACTCCGCGATCAACAAGCTTCTCGACGCGCTGGCCGAAGTTCGGCGCATGACGATGCCCGAGGATGCGGTGCTGGGAAAGACGACGCTGAATATCGGCACCATTTCCGGCGGCCGGGCGCCGAATATCATTCCCGACGCCGCAAAAGCAGAACTCGCCATCCGCCTCGTCGGCGACGGCCACAAAGTCGATCGGGCGCTGCGCGCGGCCGTGGGAAGCCGCGCGGAAGTGAGGGAAATTCTGAGGCTTCCGGCGATGCATTTCGGCGCGCTCGAAGGTTTTCCGACCTCGGTCGTTGCGTTCACGACGGATATTCCCGTGCTCGTGCCCGCGTGGGGCGAGCCGTATCTGTTCGGGCCGGGCAGCATTCACGTGGCGCACACGACGAACGAGAAAATCTCGAAGCGCGAGCTGATGGCCGCCGTCGACACCTACGCGCAGATGACGCGAACGCTTCTGGCGAAGGCGGGAGCCGCCGCGGGTCCCGGTCTCACTCGGAATGCTTCCACGGAAGCGCGGAGCTAGCCCAAAAACTTATGCCTAAAAACCTGGCCATTGTCGGATACGGAAAGATGGGCAAGCTGATTGAGCAGCTCGCGCCCGACGCGGGTTTTTCCGTCGGCGTGAAGCTGGACATCGACACGAACGTGAATCAGCAGGGCATCACCCCGGAAAATTTCCGAGGCGTGGATGTGGCCATCGAGTTTTCCACGCCGCACACGGCCGTGGCGAACGTCGAGCGGCTGTGCGCCATCGGCGTGCCGACCGTTGTGGGCACGACCGGCTGGTATAGCGAACTGGAGCGCGTTCGCGGCGTGGTCGATCACTGCGGCGTGGGCGTGGTGTACAGCCCGAACTATTCGATTGGCGTGAACGTGTTTCGCCGGGTGGTGGCCGAGGCTGCGCGCTTGCTCGCGAATCAGCCGGAGTACGGCGCCTGGGCTTGGGAAGTGCATCACACGGCGAAGAAGGACGCGCCGTCGGGCACGCTGCTCCAGTTGATCGAAGAGATGCAGCGCGCGGGATTTTCGCGGCGGATCGACGCCAGCTCGAACCGCGCGGGAGCGAACCCCGGTACGCACGAAATCGGATTCGACTCGCAGGCGGACACGATCACGCTGCGGCACACGGCCCGCAGCCGCGAAGGATTCGCGCGCGGCGCGCTGAAGGCCGCTCAATGGGTGATCGGCAAGCGCGGCCTGCACGAATTTGGGGATGTGATTTTTACGGACGACGCGAAAGCGGCGCGGCGCCCGGCAAGCTAGGAAAGAATACGAAGAGGTGGGAGCCATGTTTCGAGGATTTATCGGCTGTGGAACGGCGCTGGTCACTCCTTTCCGGAAGGACCTCTCGCTCGACGAAGATACGCTGCGGAGCCTAGTGCGGCGCCAGATCGCCGCCGGGATCAATTTTCTGGTGCCTTGCGGAACGACGGGCGAAAGCCCCACGCTGACGCACGAAGAGCACCTGCGCGTCGTAGCGATCACGCTGGAAGAGGCCAAGGGCAAGGTGCCGGTACTGGCCGGCGCGGGCGGTTACAACACGCAGCACGTCATCGAGACCGCGCGCGCGTGTGAAAAGCTGGGCGCGGACGGAATTCTGTCCGTCACGCCGTATTACAACAAGCCCACGCAGGAAGGGCTGTACCATCACTTCAAAGCCATCGCGGCGGCGACTTCGCTCCCCATCGTTTTGTACAATGTGCCGCCGCGCACGAATGTAAACATCGAACCCGCAACGTTGCGCCGCCTGTCCGAAATCGACAACATCATCGGCGTGAAGGAAGCTTCCGGAAACATCTCCCAGATTACGCAGGTGATTCAACAGGTTCCGGAGGAGTTTCTGGTGCTCTCGGGCGATGACGCTCTGACCCTGCCGATCGCGGCGATGGGCGGGCGAGGAATCATCTCCGTGGCATCGAACGAAATTCCTGCGGAAATGACGCATCTCGCGCAATTGTGCCTGGCGGGTAAATTCGTGGAAGCGCGCGCCATGCAGCGCAAGTGGCTGCCGCTCCTCGAAGTGAATTTCATCGAGACCAATCCGACGCCCGTGAAAGCGGCCATGGCGGAAATGGGGCTGCTCGAACCCGTCTTCCGCTTGCCGCTCGTTCCTCCTCGAACGGAAAATCTCGCGAAGATTCGCGCCGTGCTGGAATCGCTCGCGCTTCTCGAAAGGGCCCACGTTGCCAACCGCAACTGACAAGCTTGCAAAGCAGATCGAAGCGCTGTTTGACGCCAAGCCCGCGCGCTACACCCCAAAAGACCGGCAACTGTTTCGCGCGTTCAAGCAGGAACTGAACGCGGGCCGCATTCGATCGGCCGAGCCGGACCCTTCGCAGCCGACCGGCTGGCGGACGAACGCGTGGGTGAAGAAGGGAATCCTCGTCGGCTTCCGCATGGGATCGATCGTGGACATGTCGGTCCATTCCACGAAGCAGCCGTTTTTCGACAAGGACACGTACCCGGTGCGGCGATTCACGGTGAAAGACGGAGTGCGGATCGTGCCCGGCGGCTCGAGCATTCGCGACGGATGCTACATCGGGCGCGACGTCGTGTGCATGCCCCCCATGTTCGTCAACGCGGGCGCGTATGTGGGCGACGGTACGATGATCGATTCGCATGCGCTGGTCGGAAGCTGCGCGCAGGTTGGCCGCGGCTGCCACATCTCCGCGGCGGCGCAGATCGGCGGCGTCCTGGAACCCGTGGGCGCGCTGCCCGTGATTATCGAAGACGAAGTCCTGATGGGCGGAAACTGCGGAGTTTACGAAGGAACGATCGTGAAGCGCCGCGCGGTTCTCGGCACCGGAACGATTCTGAACCGCTCGACGCCCGTCTACGACATCGTGCGCGGCAAAGTGTACGCGGCGACGGAAAACGAGCCGCTGGTGGTGCCGGAAGAAGCGGTGGTGGTCGCGGGGTCACGGTCCATTTCGCGGGGCGTGGGGCTGGAGTGGGGAATTTCGCTGTACACGCCGGTGATCGTCAAGTATCGGGATTCCAAGACCGACGCGAAAATTCAACTCGAAGATTTGCTGCGGTAGTCTCGTGGCGCAGGCTTCAGCCTGTGGGTTTTAAGTCCAGCAAGGCCTAACACCCGACAGGCTAAAGCCTGCGCCACAAGAATCCTCTTATTTTGTTGCGACGATTACCGTCGTCGGCGGAGGCACGGGAATTGTGATCACCTTGCGGAATCCGGCGGCCTTGAGCCAGGTTCGGTAGTCGCGCAGCGTGAAGACGTTTCCTTCCTCGGTCTGCAGCAGCATATTCAGCCCGAACAGCATGGGCATCGCGGGGCCCGTCCGGGCGTCATTGGGGACATATTCCGCGATCAGAAGCTTTCCTCCCGGCCGCAGCGCCGCGTAGCACTTGGACAAAAGCTCCTTTCCGTGTTGTTCGCCTTCGGAATGGATGATGTGGCCGAGAATGATCAGGTCATAGGCGTCCTGCCCGAAGTTTGCGTGCCGCAAATCGCCTTCCAGATACGAGTAGCGATCGGCGACGCCGAATTGTTCGGCGAAACCGCGAGTGATCGGCGTCATTTCCGGAAAATCCACGGTGGTCACGCGCGCCTCGGGGATTGCCAGCGCGAATGCCAGCGACCAGGCTCCCGATCCGGCGGCCACGTCCAGAATTTTATGAATACCGCCCCGCTCTTTGGCCGAAAAGCGCGAAAGGGCCGCATTGGAAGCGGCAAAGTTGCCGGGGAAAATACTGGCCACCAATTTGGGGAAAAACTTTTTGCCTTTTTCCGCGACGTCGACCGACTCGGCGGACCGGCCGCTCCGGATTACTTCCGCCAGATTCTTCCACGCGTCCCAGGTGAGCGAAAGGGCGTGGGCCAAGGCTCCGACGTAGGCCTTCTCGCCGGGCACGAGAAAGGCCGCGGATACAGGGTGAAGTCCGTAGCGGCTGCCGGTCTTGCGCAAGTATCCCAGGGCCGTGAGCGCGTCGAGGAGTCGCGTGATGCCGCGCGGCGATGCTCCGGCCGCCTCCGCAATTTCGTTCCCAGTTCGTTTTCCCGCCGCGATGTGGCGAAAGACGTCCAACTCGACGCCGGCCACCAGCGTTCGCGCCCTCCATGCGCCGGTAAGATCGTCCATAACCATCGCCGGCGAGAGCGCAGTTTTCTTTGCTTTATGAGGCATGTACTATCCTCCCGATGAAATCGACTTTCCCGCTGTCCGCGGGAAGACTACGCAAGGTGCGCCGGTCCGTCAACGAGAAAGCGCTGCCTGTCAGGAAACATGCCCTCGCCCAGCGGATTTTGGCCTCAATTCAGGGCGGCCGCCGGTCCTCGCACCGCCCGGCAAATTTTCGGGGAAATGCCATTAAACTCTGATATAGTTGATTTGTTTTAAATGGGAGTCGGGGTTTCCTTCACCATTCTGGGCGTTGATGGTGAACCCGTCGTGACCTCATCCGGTCCTCACAATCGCCACGTAGCGATCTGAATCCGGCCACTGACGCCGCGCGCTCCGCAGATTCCCACTCTTGGAAAGTGAGACAGCAACTATGAAGAACGTGTTTGTGGGGAACATGAACTTTCAAACGACCGAAGCGGAGCTGCGCGCCCTGTTCGAGCCGTTCGGACAGGTCACCCGGGTTCATATCGCCATGGATCGTGAGACGGGACGGGCTCGCGGATTCGCATTCGTCGAGATGCCCAACGACGCGGAGGCCGCCACGGCGATGCAAAGCCTTGACGGAAAGGAAGTCGGTGGGCGGGCGCTGAAGGTCAACGAAGCACGCCCGAAAGCAGCGGGCGGCGGCGGTGGCGGTGGACCGCGAGGCGGCGGGAGTGGGAGCGGCGGCGGGGGCGGCTACGATCGAGATCGCGACCGCGATCGCAACCGCGGCGGCCGAGGCGGCGGCAAGGGTGGCCGGTTCTCGACCGAGGATTATCGTGACAGTCCCCGGCAGCCGCGCGAACCGCGCTGGTAACTCACAGCTAGTTTTCTTCCTATCGCCGGTCGTCGGCACGCGCTTAGGACTAAGGAGATCTGTGTGGCTACATCGAAATCCACGTTTCAGAAGCGCCAAAAAGAAATGAAAAGGCAGGAGAAGCAGCGCATGAAGGCGGAGCGCCGCGCGCAGAAGAAGCTCGAGGTCCGCCCGACGACCGACTTCCCAATGGAGCCCCTCACCGGCCCGGTGGTCGATCCCGATCTTGTGTTTCCGGAATCGGACGACGAAAGTTAAGCGGTCACAATTCTTCGCATAGGATTTTCGTGGCGCCGGCGACTCGCCGGCGTTTTTTCTTTCCCCCATCGCAACGCAACAGCAACCATCAGAAATGGCTGGATTCGGTGCTGGAGCCTCCGGAACCCGCAGGCCCCGCCGAGATTTTTCCCCACGCCGACCGTTTCCAGTTCTCCACGAACTGGCGGCCCACGCCCCACGAAGGAAGCGGCATCAGCAATCGCCGAGACAGGGCGTTCAAGTAGGGCTCGTACATTTCGCGCAGCTCCTTCAGCTTCTTGTCGCCTGCGTCTCCGCACTTAGTGGACGCGCGGCACTCCAGCAGGAGGTTGCGGACGGCGATGACGTCTTTGGGCGGGAGCCGGTCCTGCTGGGGCGGGGACGCGGGCACCCGCAGAACCTCGGCCAGATCCACGACGGCGTGCCGGGCGATGGCGAACGTCAACTGCGATTGCCATTTCGCCGTGCCCTCTCCGTAAGCGATGAGCAGGGCGGACACGTCGAGAACAGCCGCAAACGCGGCGAGCCAGGACTGATTGTCGTGCTGCGACCGGAAATAGCAGAGAACGGGATACGACAGGTGGCTTTCCATCAGCTGCGCCGCCCAAACCTCCCAGTCGCGCAAATAAGGAGTCAGGACCTCGCTGTCGGAGAATTGCGCGTGCCTGCGCAGCAGCTCGGCGGCGGTGGGAGGCGAGCCCGCGCGGGCGTCGAGGAGCGAAATATTCAGCTCCCGCTGTGAAAACGCGCCGTAGAGCGTCGGCAGATACGAAATCATGAGGCCCAGAAAACCGAAGCCGGTCCCGCCTTCCGCGACGGTAATCACGCGCGCCAGCGCGGTCCGCGGCGTGACGTCGCCCAAACCCAGGGTGAAAAGCGTTGTGCCGCTGAAATAGCAATCCGTCCGAAATGTGGGAATCTCTCCGGGAGTATTGATGGCGGAGCCGGCGGACCAGTGCAGCATGGCAAAGGCAAGAATGAGCAGAAATGCCCAGGTCGCAAACAATCCCAGCAGAGAGAGCGGTCCGTAATAACTGAGGTGCGCCTCGCGCAGCATTTTCGAGCGGAAGCAGCGGTTGCTCCACGCCCAAAATGTCCAGGTGAACCGGTAGAAAAGGCGGACGAGGCGCACGGGGCGCGTCACGCGGCGGGGCAGAATGATGGTTTCAAACGCCTCCCAAAGAGTGAAGAGGAGAATAAAGAGACCCAGAATCGCAATCAGCAGTTTCATTCCCGCTCCTGCGGCACACCATACAATATCAGGAGTTGGCGGAGAGCAGAAATTCCTGCAGTTCGGGAAACCGGTTGGGGAAGGCAATGGAATTCTTCGGGCGGTCGAGGAACGCAGCGAGGCGTTCGGGCATTTCCGGCTGAACTCCGGTGGCGCGAGCGACGGTTTCCGCGAATTTGGCCGGATGCGCGGTGGCCAGCACAATTCCGTTCGTTGCGCCGTTCGTTGCGCGGTGATTCTGCTTCGCGAAGCTCTGCCAGCCGAGCACTCCGACGGCGGTGTGAGGATCGAGCACGTAGCCGTGGCGCTCCTCCACATCGTGCATGACGCGCAAAGTTTCCTCATCGCTGAAGCTGCATCCCCAGATGTCGCGCCGGATGGCCTGAAGATCGTTGTCGTACAGGTCGATGATGCGCGCGAAGTTGCTCGGATTTCCGACGTCCATGGCGTTGGAAATCGTGTGGCGCGAAGCGCGCGGAAGCATCTTGCCGCTGCGGAGGAATTCGGGAAAGACGTCGTTGGCGTTGGTGGCCGCGATGAATTGCGCGACGCCCAGGCCAGTGCGCTTGGCCAGCAGCCCGCCGGTGAGATTGCCGAAGTTTCCGCTGGGCACCGCAAACGCGGGAAGCGATTCGGGCTGCCCGAGTTGCGCGACGGCGGAGAAGTAATAAAAACTCTGCGGAATCAGGCGCGCGATATTGATGGAATTCGCGGAGGTGATCGTGAGCTTCTCGGTCACCACGGGATCGACCAGCGCTTGCTTGGCAAGCCGCTGGCAATCGTCGAACGAACCGGAGACTTCGAGCGCCGTGATATTTTGTCCGAGCGTCGTGAGCTGCTTTTCCTGCGCGTCGCTGACGCGCCCGGTGGGATAGAGGATCACGACTCGGATGCCCGGGACTCCCAGAAACGCGTGCGCCACGGCGCTTCCCGTATCGCCCGAAGTCGCTACGATCACGGTGAGCTGCTGGCCCGATTCCTGCACGAAGTAGCCCATCAACCGGGCCATGAAGCGCGCGCCGAAATCCTTGAACGCCAGCGTCGGCCCGTGGAACAGTTCGAGAATGTGCAGCCGGTCGCCGATGGCGACCAGCGGCGCAGGAAAATTGAAGGCGTCCGTTGCGATGTTCAGTAAAACGGGCGCAGGAATTTCGTCGCCGGTGAACAGCCCGCCGACTTCCAGCGCAATTTCCGGAAGCGTGAGCGAGGACAGGCCCTTCAGAAAGCTGGGTTTTAGATGGGGAATCTCGACGGGCATGTAGAGGCCGCCGTCCGGCGCCGATCCGCGAAGGACGGCCTCGCGCAGGGAAACTTCCGGGCTGCGATGGAGAGTGCTTCGGTATTTCATCACGCGGGCCGGGCCTGCGATTGTAGAAGCTCGAGAAAACCTCGCGCGTCGAGGACGACGTTCCACGCGAGGTCCATGGGAACGACGCGGTGCGCGTAGCGCTCGTACAATTTCTTCCGGTGCGCAATCAGTTGCGGGTAGCAGCGCGCGATCGCATCCTGCGTCGATTCGCCGGGACGCGGGAGAAACTGATCTCCCCACAGGACCGGTTTCGGATCGGACAAATATCGCGCGATCAGAACTTTCTCCTCCGCCGGAGAAGCTTCGAGGTATACCACGGTGCTGAGGCTTTGCATGCGCCGGCAAATTTCCTCGCCGGTGTAGACGACGCTGCCGGTGGTATCCAAAATAATGCCCTCTTCGCTCGCCGCCTCGATTTCATCGAGCGCTTCGCCCATGGATTGAATTTCGCACTCCAGATATTTCTGTTCGCGCGCGCGATAAGCGGGATCGTCCGGCCAGCCCATCCAGGCCGCGACTCCGCCAATGCCGCGGTAGCCCCCCGCGGCAAGATCGCCTGCGAGCTTTTTTTCGATCCGATCGTCGACACCCAGGACGCGAAATCCGGCGGCAGCCAGTTTTTGCGCCCAGTGCGATTTCCCGGCGCCGGACATTCCGATGAAAGAAAACTTGAGCACGATTCCTGGTGGTGATTCCTTTCGCCTGGCGGATTCGTCCGGTTGCGCATGGCTTGCCGGAGGTGCGGCTGGCCCCTCGCCGAGTCACTGAGGAGGACTGCCTGATTCTAGCTTGGAAACCGCTGAAAGAGGATAGCGTCCCGCGATGCGCGCTGCAAGTCCCCGAGGCGATGAGGTCTATAGTGCAGGGCCGCTTGTGTTGGAAGTCCCGCAGAGTTTCACGGGTTCCCTTGGCTCTGGACGTAGAGCAGGGCGTCTTGAATTACGTCATATACGAAATGAAGCTGGTCAGGCGTGATGACGTAGGGCGGAAGAATATACACGACGTTGCCCAGCGGGCGGAGGAGCACGCCGCGGCCGAGGAAATATTTGTATAGGCGCGGGCGCAGCGAAGATAAGTACCCGGCGTCAGGCACTTTCAGTTCGATGGCGGCGACTGTGCCGATGTGGCGCACATCCAACACGGTGGGATGCGCGGCGAATGCGGGCAGGCGAGCCGCGTGAACTTTTTCAATTGCCGCGATTCGCTCGAAGACGGGCTCGGTCTCAAATATTTTCAGTGAAGCATTTGCCGCGGCGCAGGCGATTGGATTGGCCGTGTAGGAATGTCCGTGGAAGAAACTGTGCGCGCGGTCGGCCCCGGTGAAGGCGTCGTGGATGCGGTCGGTTGCAAATGTGGCGGCCATTGGCAGAAAGCCGCCCGTAAGCCCCTTGGCAACGCACATTAGATCGGGAACCACATCGGCTCGCTGGCAGGCGAACATGCGGCCGGTGCGACCGAAGCCGGTGAGGACTTCGTCCGCAATCAACAGGACATCGTGCGCGGTGGTCAAGCGGCGGACTCCGGAAAGAAATTCCTCGGGATGCACGATCATCCCGCCCGCGCCCTGTAGCAGCGGTTCGACGATGACTGCGGCGATTTCGTTTCCGTGTTCGGAGAGCAGGCGCTCCAGCTTCTGGAGGCATTCGATGTGGCAAGTGGCGCGCGTGAGGCCGACGGGACAGTGCGCGCAGTAGGCCGCATGAGTGCGCCAGACGGGAACCCGCAGGGAATGAAACGGCGCAGTGAACGGCGAGTCGTCGCTCACCGACATCGCGCCGACCGTGTCGCCATGATAGGCATTTTCGAGCGCCACGATTCGTTGTTTTTCCGGGCGCCCGCAGTTGCTCCAGTACTGCACGGCGAGTTTCAACGCGATTTCCACCGCCGTGGAACCGTCATCCGAGAAAAAGACGTGGCGCAGCGGAGGCGGCATGACTTTGCCGAGGCGGACCGCCAGCTCGTCCGCGGGCTCATGCGAAAATCCGGCGAAGAGAACGTGCTCGAGCCGCGCGGCTTGTTCGGCGACGGCCTGCGCGATTGCCGGGTGCGAGTGGCCATGCAGGTTCACCCACCAGGAAGAAATCGCGTCGAGAATCTGGCGCCCGTCCTGGGTGTCCAGGAAAACGCCTTTTCCGCCGCGAATCGTCAGGGGCGGCGGATCGACGCCTTCCTGTGTAAAGGGATGCCAGAGATGGAGATCGGACGCGCTCATAATTTATAGAAAGACCTGATGATCGAAACGCTTTTCATAGACGTCCAGGAGCGTTTCGCGATTCAGTTTTTCCAGAACCGGGATGTGGCCAATCACGCGCACGTCGCCGTAATGCTCGATGGCGCGGCGGTTCTCGATGTTTTCGTCGCCGAGGAGCGCCACGCCACAAACCGGCACCTCCGCTTCTCGCAGCGCGGCGAGCGTGAGCAAGGTGTGGTTGATAGTGCCGAGCGCCGTGCGCGCCGCAACAATCACGGGAAAACCGATTCGGCGCATGAGGTCGCGCATCAGGTCACGCTCGTTGAGGGGAACCATCACTCCGCCCGCGCCCTCGACAATCCATTTCCGGTCCGCCGGCGCCGCCGGGAATTCGAAGTCCGCGAGGTCGATTCGAACGCCGGCCTCGCGCGCGGCCAGGTGCGGCGAAACGGGCGGGCGAAATCGATATCGCTCCAGCGGCAACCGTTCGAGAGACGCTTCCGCCCACACGCGCACGGAGTCGCGATCGGTGCCTTCGTCCGCGCCTGTTTGCACGGGCTTCCAGTAGACGGCGTCCAAGGCAGCCACAAGAAGCGCGGAGAGGACGGTCTTTCCGACGTTCGTGTCCGTGCCGGTCACGAAATAGCCGTTCATCGGGATACGGAAACCGCGCGCGCTGTGGAATGTTCGCTGCGGGCCTGGATCATCGCTGCGACAAGCTCGGTAAGATGTTCTTCGGAATGCGTGGCCGTTAGAGACAATCGAAGCCGCGCCGATCCCGCGGGCACCGTCGGCGGACGAATCGCACGCAACCCGAATCCTCTCGTTCGGAGAAATTCGGCGAAATGAAGGGCGACATCGTTCGGTCCGAGGATGACGGGCACGATTTGCGAGTCGCCCGCGCCGGTTTCAAAGCCATTTTTCTGCAATTCCGTTCTCAGAAATGCGCTCGACCTCATCAGGCGCGCGCGCTGCAGTTCCGCGTCCTTGGCGAAATTTATTCCGGCGGAAATCTGCGCGGCAAAATAGGGCGGCAAGGCCGTGTTGAAAATAAAGGTACGCGCGCGGTTGATCAGGAATTGCCGCAGGCTCTCCGAGCCGCAGATGAAAGCGCCGGCCGAAGCGAGCGCCTTGCCGCACGTGTGCACGCTCGCGAGAACTCGCGCGGATAGCCCTGCCTCGGCCACGCAGCCGCTGCCGCGCGGGCCGCGCACTCCGATGGCGTGCGCTTCATCGACGATCAGTTCCGCGCCGAATCGCTCGGCGAGCGCGGCGATTTCCGCGAGCGGCGCGCGATCGCCCTCCATGCTGAAAACGCTTTCGACGACGATCACGCGCGCGCCTTTGCCCGGCGCATTCCGGCGGAGTTCCTCTTCGAGAACCGTTAAATCGAGGTGCGGAAAAATCACGCGTCGGCATTTTGCCAGGCGTATTCCGTCGATCAGGCTGGCGTGATTGGCGCTGTCGGAGAAGACAACGTCTTCCGGCCGCAGCAGAGCGCTGAGAAGCCCGACGTTCGCCGCGTAGCCGGAAGTGAAATACAGCGCGGCTTCCGTGCCGGCCCAGCGATCGAATTCCTGCTCGACGGCCGTCCACGCGTCGTCGTGTCCGGAGAGCAAGCGAGATCCGGTGGATGCGATGCGCGAAGCGGAGTCCACAGCGCGCAGAATGGCGCGCTTCATTCGCGGATCGGCGGCGAGACCTAAATAATCGTTGGAGCTGAAATCGATCCCCTGGGCGGTTTCCAGATGGCGCAGTTCGGCTCGGGATTCGAGAGAGGAAAGTTCCGCGAGAATGCGCTGATTCATGTCCACGAAGATATTCTTATTGCAGCGGCAGCGGTTCCAGCCCGAGGGAATGGAGCATGGCCACGTCGTCGTCCGGTTCGGGATTCGGAGTCGTCAACAGCTTTTCGCCGATGAACAGCGAATTGGCGCCGGCCACAAAACACAGCGCGACAGCCTCCCGCGACAGCGCCTTGCGCCCCGCGCTCAGCCGGACCATAGAAGCCGGCATCAGGATGCGCGCGGTCGCAATGGTGCGCACGAAGATAAGAGGATCGATCGCAGCGTTCTGCTCGAGGGGCGTCCCGGCGACGCGCACCAGCGCATTGATGGGCACGCTTTCCGGGTGCGGATCGAACGTGGATAGCTGGTGCAGCAGGCCGATGCGATCGCCTTCCGATTCGCCGAGGCCGATGATCCCTCCGCAGCATACCGTGACTCCCGCTTTCCGGACCGACGCGAGGGTGCGGAGGCGGTCGTCATAATTGCGGGTCGTGATGATCTGTCCGTAGAATTCCGGGGAAGTGTCAAGGTTGTGGTTGTAAGCGGTCAGTCCCGCCTCGGCCAGCCGCGCCGCCTGCGAATCGTCCAGCATTCCGAGCGAGCAGCAAACCTCCATGCCGAGTTTTCCGACACGGCGCACCATTTCCAGCACGTTTTCGAAATCGTCGCCTTCCTGCACCTGCCGCCACGCCGCGCCCATGCAAAAACGAGTGGCGCCCTCGCCACGGGCGCGTTCGGCAAACTCCACGACTTCCGCGACGGGAAGCAGGCCGCCGCGCGAAACTTCGGTCGTGTAATGCGCGCTTTGCGGGCAGTAGGCGCAGTCTTCGGGGCAGCCGCCGGTTTTCACGGAAAGCAGGCGGCAAAACTGCACGCGTGTGGGATCGTGAAATTCGCGATGCGCTTGCTGAGCCGCGAAGAGAAGGTCAGGCAGCGGCTGACGGTAGATTTGGCGAATCTCGTCGCGCGTCCAGTCGTGGCGCAGCGCCGTCTTTGCTGCCGAAATGCCTACTCTGTTTTGCGACAAGGGTGCTCCTCCGAGACGAATATCGCCATGCGCGGATGGACGCCTGAATCATCGCGCGAACCGCTTCTCGCGGACCGGCATCGCGCCGCCGGAAAAAACATTCTAGCGCAGATTCGGAGAGAATATCGACCTTGCGCGGGCCATCGATGAATCCGATCGGCTCCATCCGCAAGGGAAATCCTGCGGCAGAGGGTCAGAGCAAGAGGGAATTGCGGTGCGGCGGAAGTTCCAGCATGGCCTACAGGCTGGCCTGTTCCTTGCGATTGGTTTTCCTCGATCCGGGAGTCGGCGACGGGGTGGACGATTCGCTCGCCGTCGAGTTCTTCTTGTGGCAGGAGACTGCCCACCAGCGGTTTTGGAATTTCGGCAACTCGCACATTTTCGTGCAGTGCTTAACGCCAGTTTCGTACGCGCAATGGCAGTAGCACAGCGGCGTCGCGGGCCGCGCGAGGAGGAGCGGCGCTTCGTTTGCCAGCGCTACACCCGAAATCGCCAGGAGCAGAATTGCCAACTGAATCGCTTGCCAGGAATGTCGGGCTCGAAGATTCATGCAGCGATTGTGAGGTCGATCGCAAATAAACCCGATAGCGCGGAAGAGGGATAATCGTTGGTATCCGAGGTGTAGCCGTACTGACGGAACGTACTGGTACTAGAACGGAATTTGCGCTCTTACGTTGGGGGTTTGTGCCCACATCCTGGAATGATGCGGGGATTTCGGGCCCGATCCGGATTACTTCGCTGAGGTGGGGTTCTTAAGCACGATTTCGATGAGCCAGATTCCGAAGTAGACGAAGCTGCAGAGTTCTACCGCCAAAAAGAAGCCAATCGTAAGGTGCGAGACACCCGCTTTGTCCAAAAAAACGAACCAGCGGTCAAATCCGCGTCCCGGGGGAGCAGGCACCGGCGAAGCAATGTAGTGAAGCAGTTGGCGGCTCATGGTGATCAGCGGCGCGTAGTCCATGCGGTAATTGTAGTGCGCATCGTAATAATTCCCGTTGGCCTGGTCTTCAAAGAAGCTCGTCGCGAGATTGATCGCCTGCACTGCGAAACCCGCAAGGGACAGCGCGATGGCGGCGCGCCAGGTCCATGCCCCTGCTTTATCCAGCATTGGACCAAGCCCCAGGCACAGGACGGAAATCGCAGGCACGAGATACCGAGGCCCGACGCAGAAGCCGCCTTCCCACTGCGTGAACGTCGCGTAAAAGAAAAGATAGACCACGGGCAGCGCTCCCGCGACGACGGCCAGGCCCTTATCCAGGCGCGCCAATTTGCGGAGGCCCGCGACCGCCAGCACAATCGGAGGCGCGAATAGAAATACGGATTTCCCGGGCGAGAGAAGGAATCCGTAGAGACCTGTTGTCAAAGGAGTGTCGAACGAATTCATGTTCTTGCCGCCGTCCGAAACGCTCGGGTATCCAAAGTCAAAGAAGTCGCCAAACAGGTAGTGATTTCGCCACAGATAGGCCAGTCCAAAAACGGCGACAACCGCCGCCAGGATCCGCACGGCCCGCCAGCCTTTTTCGCCGTCGCGGACGAGAAGCGCAATCAAGAATACCGGCGCGGCGATCACGTGGGTCGGACGGACCCAGATCATCGCGCCCAGGAGGATTCCGCCGAGCGTAGCTTCCTGCCACGATACGAGCGCGCCACTTTTGCTCGCGAACAGCGCGGCCGCCGCGCCGAGCAGCAACGCGCAGGTCAGCGGCTCCGAGTAAAGCACGGCGGAATAGGATAGGAGCGGGGTGGCTAGGGCCAGTATCGACGCAGCCGCCAGCGAAACGCGCATCGAAAGTCCGAGGCGCACGAAAATGAGAAACGCCAATCCCGCGGCGAGTGCCGCGAACGTTGCGCTGCCGGCCACCACCGCGGCGTCCTGTACCACGTCCCTCGCGCGATAGGGAATTCCCGATACAACCGCTAGAATTCCGCGTCCGGCGAAATACCACGGGATCAGGAACGCCGCGTGCGCCGGGCCGTAGGGAGGCTGGGGCTCGCCCGAACGGTCATACTTGCCGTAAAAGAAAAAATTCACAGCCTGAGGAATGGCCGTGCTGCCGCGAGTGGCCAGGCTTTCGGTCTGAAGATCGGCGTTCAATTCGTCTCTTGTGCGGACGCGTCCGGTCGACACAAGAAGAAAGAAGAAATTTAGCGTGACGAAGAAAAGGAAAAACACGCGGGTCGTGAGCTGCCGAGGGGCGGGACGGCGCAGGATCTTTTCCGAAGAGGGGCTGCGCGACTCGCTTTCAATCTGCGTCGCGACCGCTCCTTCCAGACCCGAATTGCCAAGTGTTTCCTGCGTCTGAGAATCCACAGTCACCTTTGCGCGGACGCGCGAGACACGAATCGAGCTCTACTGCTAAATGAATTTCCGCGGGAAGGATCGCGCTCCTGTTGCCGGGAAATCGTATCTACTACGATACCGTGCAATCGCCAAACCCGGCATCGCTTCAGGAATTCGAGGTAGTCAGAGGGTTACGAAGCGAGAATCCGGTGGGAAGTCATTTTCCGACGGGCGCGACTTCCTCCAGGTCGGCCAGTTCCAGCCGCAAATTGCCCGCGTTGGTCGCGTAGCTCAACGCAGAGTCTTGAGTGAGGATGCCCGCCCGGACCATTCGTTCGAGTTCCCCGTCGAAGTGTTGCATTCCTTCGGTTGCGCCGTCGCGCATGGCGTCCAGAAGGGATTTTCCCTCCGATTCGCCCTTCTCGACGTATTCGCGCGTGCGCATCGTCGATTTCAAGATCTCAATGGCGGCGATTCGACCGGAGCCGTCTTTCTTGGGAATCAGGCGCTGGGAAACGATGTAGCGAAACGACCGCGCCAGGCGGGTTCGAATGGCTTGTTGATCGGCGAGCGGAAAGACGCCGACGATTCTTTCGATCGTCTTGGACGCGTCCACTGTGTGTAAGGTAGAGAAAACCAGGTGTCCCGTCTCCGCGGCTTCCATCCCGATTTCGATCGTTTCCTTGTCGCGCATCTCTCCGACGAGAATTACCTTGGGCGCCTGGCGCAAGGCTGCCCGCAGCGCCAGGGCGAAGCTCGGTGTGTCGCTATGGAGTTCGCGTTGATGAATCGTGGACTTCTTGTGCAGGTGCAGGAACTCGATGGGGTCCTCGATGGTGAGGATGTGGTAGGCCTTGTCCTCATTGATCTTGTTCAAAATGGCGGCCAGAGTGGACGATTTCCCCGATCCGGTCGGCCCGGTCACGAGGACAATGCCGTTGCGCAATTGCGTGATCTCGCCCAATTGTTCCGGCAGATTCAGCGCCTGGAAGTCCGGAATCGTCTGAGGAATGACGCGCATGACAATCGCGTACGTGCCTCGCTGGCGGAAGATGTTAACGCGAAAGCGCGCCATGCCGGGCAAGCTGTAGGAAAGATCGGTCGAACCGTCTTTCTCGAGCTTTGTCGCGACGATGTCGTTCGTGCCGATGAGGTCCATCGCGATTCGTTGCGTCGCATCCGGCATCAACCTGCCCACCCCGGCGATATTGACCTCCTTCAGTTGGCCGTTTAGCTCGACTTGAGGGATGCGGCCGGGAGAAAAGATCAAATCGCTCACCTGCTTGGAGACTTGCAGCATGGTGGCAACGATGGAAGCGGTTGAAACCTTAGGGACAGGGGCTGCATTGGAAGCTGCACTCTGGCTGACGGCTGAGGACTGCGGCGCTGAAGGCGAATCCATGGAAGCTCCCGGAGTATGGACGGCTTTCTTAGTGAAAGGCTATTGTAATTGGGCATTCCCGCTTCCCCTCAGTACTCTTTTCCCAATGAGTGGCGAACTCGGCACGAGGGCTTCAACTTCTCCACGATCGCTTGAATGGCCTCCGTTCCGAAACCCAGGAATTCACTGCCGATCTCGATTTCGATCAGACGGTAGAATTCCTCGCCTCCAGCCTCGGCGCCGGTAACCGGTTGCTCCGACTGAAATCGCAAATTCACGATGGGCCCTTCCGGAAAATGGATCGATAGGTGCTCGAACTTCCTGCGGGCGCGCTGCTCGGGTGGGCGCACGACGTTTGGGCCGGGGATCCCCTTACCGTTCGTAGCGCGTCCGGTGAGATGCCGAATTTGAGGCCGAATAGAGGTCAGTTTGCGTGACGTTGGCTTGGCGCTCCGCTTTTTCAATGAATCACTCCTTTACGACTGGAACGACAGGCATTCCATTGGAAGCTAGGGCATGTAGAGTTCCAAATCGCACCCGAGCGGCAAGTGCAAGTCGTTCACTTTCAGTCAGAACTCGAAGATGGTTTGCGGGCAGAGTCGCGGGTTGGTTCATAACGGGAGGAGCAGTTGGGGCTAGATTCGGGGCTTACGACGCGCGCCGAAGCCTCGGAGAAACAACCGAAGCCGGGAATTAGTTGTCACGATAAGTGACTTTTTAGCTTTC
This sequence comes from uncultured Acidobacteriota bacterium, assembly GCA_963800455.1. GTDB lineage: Bacteria > Acidobacteriota > Terriglobia > Acidiferrales > UBA7541 > Palsa-360. The sequence goes on from CAWDAY010000002.1 coordinate 397,586, forward strand.
TAAGGGATTGCTCAGGCCGCGAACAAGAAAACTATCGAGCGGAGCGCGATGATTCCCGAGGTGGGAGGGTGTCCTCCCGAAACAGGATTTGCGGCACGGAAAATCGAGGCGAGCGCAAGAGGCGCATCCGGAAATCCATCAAAACTAAAGGAATTGTGCGAGCCGCGAAACACGCCGGATTGGCACGTCGAATGCAATAGCAAAGATTCGTGGACGCATTCCGGTAAACGACTTACACAAGTCTGCGAGCGAGGGGGAAGGGGCTTGCTCAATGACGAGTGCTGGTCGTTCCCACCTGCCTCTGAGAGGGAAGCTAGGATGGATGACCCCACGCCCCGGTCAAAAAAAGACCGGGAAACGGAATGCGTCTTTAGGGGGCTCTTGTTCCCAAGCAGGAGCCCCCAATCTTTTTTGAGTAGCTCGACGAGATTGGCTTGCCAGGTCTCGTGTTCCGTTGGTAGGGATCGGCCAAAAGCGCCACACTCGGACAGTCCCGGCGGTCTCCATGGGTCGTTGCAACACTTGCTCAAAGGCCTTCTTCTAGGGGCTTAGGAGGCTGATTTCGTTCACGGGCGCCAATTCAAACAAAGCAAAAGCCCTGTCTAGGTTCTGGTTGAGTACTGCCGTACTGATCGATTCCCGATGGGAAGTATGGTCAGATCAACTGGTTACAAGGTGTTGCATCGACCGGTTGAGCTGGCATGACTTCGCACGACTTGACCAATTGTAAGCAAGGAATTGCGAACGTACCTGCTGATCGCCGTGTGACGAAGCTCACTCCTAAAGGTGACAAAACATACAGCAACCGCTCCCCTCAAGAGCGACACTTGGTTTGGATGAGGAGGAAAGCCATGAAAAGTAACTTTTGGCGATTTATTGTATTCACGGCCGCTGCTTGTACTTTGCTGGTCTTGCCGTTATGGGCTCAGATGCATCGAGGAGGCCCAGGGGCAGCGCCAGTGTATGACACGGCCACTGAAGTCACCTTAAAGGGCTCCGTAGAAGCAGTGACTCAGATTACGGGTCCGCAAAGCTGGGGCGGCACGCACCTGAGCCTCAAGACGGACAACGAGGCTATCGATGTGCACGTTGGCCCATCCTGGTTCCTGGCGCAAAATAAGATGAGTTTCGCGAAGGGCGACCAAGTCGAAGTTATCGGTTCACGCGTAAAGTTTGGGGATAAGGATGCGTTGATAGCTCGCGAAGTTAAGAAGGGCGGCGAGACGCTCACACTGCGCAACGCGCAAGGTATTCCGGCGTGGTCAGGCGGTCATCACCAGCGAGCATCGTAGCGATGCCTTACAAGGGGCGTTTTGCGGTGCCTAGCAACAAACCCAGGCACCGCCAGCCTGTTCTTTGAATCCTGCCACCGCCTAACAAAACGGCCTTACCGGAAACCGGTCTGCCTACTAGGACGACACGCCAGCGGCCATACGGGAGCAGGCAGGCTTCGCATTTTCGGTCAAGCTGCGGCGTGGAAACGACCTAATTTCCCGAAATATAAATGTAACCCCGAGTCTGCAAATTGGTAATCGTCGTCATGGCCCACAGGTCGATCTGTACCTCGGGCAGCACCGTCTCTAGATCGATCTTCATGCCCAGAAGTTCCTGCCCGCAAACGCGGAAATCGATTCCTGCCTTCTTCATGCTCTGGATTAAGGTGATGTTCGGATTGTCGTGGCCGTCGTTACGCGACCTGTAGGCAGCGTTGTTGAGGAATATTGGGGTTCCATGGAATACCACGACGATCTTGCGATGATCCGCTGGCACGCCATTCACCGCCAGCGTATTAAAATACCGCGCCACGGAGATGAGGCCGGGATTTACCTCGTCGATTTTCGGCGCAGGATTCTTGATCCCAAACGCGATCTTATACGTCAAATTCGGATCGGGCATTTCGTGCGCGCCGGGAATGTTCGTGGCCACGGGAGCTTCAGGGATCGGCAAGGCTTGTGCCGACTGCGCCAGCGCCGGACCAGAAAATCCAATCAGCACGGCCGTCACCACCACAGTGCAGACAGCACTAAGTAATAGCTTTTTCATTCGAGACTCCATCCAGCGAAATTTGCGGTTCCACGCAGGGATCTGGAATTTTCGATTGGGACCACACGTTGGCACATCGTATCCCTCTCCAGACATGGACACAACGAATTTGTCGCCGGAGCAGGCCGCATCGAGATCAACCGGGCTCAGTGGTTCGTTTTGCGCGTGTGACGAGCCCCCGCAGGATTCCGTCTGAGAAGCGGGGTTCTCGGTAACTGGCCTTTCGACTTTGCCAAATTCCGATACGACGCAGAATAAAAGGGCGCTCCTTTCTGGAGGCGGTTCGAGCGGAACACTCAAAACCTACTCCAACTGGAGCGCCCTTTTATACTGCGTCGTCTCATCCGAAACTGGCTCAGCACCAGTTTTCTGCGTTGCACAATGTCCGCGGTCAAAAAAAGACCGGGAAACGGAATGCGTCTTTAGGGGGTTCTTGTTCCCAAGCAGGAGCCCCAATCTTTTTCCACTTACTTCGGGGACCTTGCTTCTGTCTGGTAGCTCAGCTTGCCGAGCGCCCTCGCCAGTTTAAATCTGCGATACCGTGCCCACTGGATCCACGCGCCGCAAGACGGGAATTTTCGCCTGCCTCAGCACGTGCTCGACTTCTGTTTCCTTTAGCCGCGAAGCGTCGTACTCGAACGATAGCCGGTTGGCTTTTTCGTCCACGCGAAAGCGGCGCAGTCCGTAGGTGTTGGCGAAGCTGCCGAGAGCGCGCAATTGTTCGGGTTGCAGCGAGGATTGCAGCTCGTACGTAATCTCCATGAGTGTCATGGACGGATTATACCAGCAGGATGGTCGGCCAGGTACCGGCTCGCGCGGGGGCGTTACCCGGAATTCTCGCGCGCCGATCGCATCCGTAGCTCAGGCGTTCTGCCGGCGATTAGCTGGATCCGATCGGAGCAGAAGTCGCCGGCAAGATGCCGGCGCCACTCAAGCGAGACTAATTTGACATAGGGGGAGGGGGTATAGTAGAAAGGTGGCGTACAAGGAAAGGCGCGGAGCCGGTATGCGGGTGAAGGGCGCGGAGAAGACTCTGAACGCGGCAAGCTGCGGCTGCGGCACGCAAGAGAAAAACAGAAAAGCGCTGGCCGTCGATCCGGAAATCAAGGCGTCGAATTTGAAGCGCCTGCGCCGGATCGAAGGGCAGGTACGCGGCTTGCAGCGCCTGGTGGAAGAAGACCGATACTGCGCCGATATTCTGGTGCAGATCGCATCCGTGCAGGAGGCGCTGCGTTCGGTGGGGTTCGCTCTGATGAAGAATCATTTGCGCCACTGCGCCTCCGCAGCCATCCGGGACGCGGCGCCGGGGCGCGCGGAAGCGATGTACGACGAACTATTGAAATTGATGGATTTGCACTCCCGGTAAAAAGCTATGGATGCTCATCACACAGCGGCCGGCCCATTGGAAAAGGACCCTGTTTGCGGAATGACGGTGGACCCCGCGCGGGCGAAAGCGACGCACGAGCACGCGGGAAAGACGTACTACTTCTGCTGCACGGGATGCAAAGAGAAATTCAGCGCGGACCCCGCGAAATACCTCGTTCCGAAGACGCTCGTTGGAATCGCTCCCGTGTCCGCGCGTCCGATTCAGATTGCACCGGCAGCACCACACGGCGCGGCACCGGCCGCCGCAAAAAGCGCCGCGCCTGCTCCGGCCGCGAACAAAACCGCGTCGGACGAATACACGTGTCCCATGGACCCGGAAGTGCGCCAGCAAGGGCCGGGCGACTGCCCAAAATGCGGCATGGCGCTCGAACCTGCGATCGTCGGGCTGCCTGCAACGAAAACCGAATACACCTGCCCGATGCACCCGGAAATTGTGCGCGACGCTCCGGGGGAGTGCCCGATCTGCGGGATGGCTCTCGAGCCGAGGACGGTCCAAGCGGCGGAAGAAGCGAATCCGGAACTGACTGCGATGACGCGGAGATTCTGGGTTTCGGCGGCGCTGACGATCCCGATTTTGGCTGTCGCGATGTCGGACCTTGTGCCGATCCTTTCGCGGCACATGCACTTTGCTTCGCCGCGGGACTGGCAGTGGTTCGAATTTCTTCTCGCGACGCCCGTCGTTTTGTGGGGCGGCGCGCCGTTTTTTTCGCGCGGTTGGCGGTCGCTGGTCACCCGCAATTTGAATATGTTTACGCTGATCGGTTTAGGGACCGGCGTGGCCTACGGATTCAGCGTGGTGGGCGTCCTTTTTCCCGGCGTGTTTCCTGCGTCGTTTCGTGGGCTGTATGGCGACGTCGACGTTTATTTTGAAGCGGCCGCCGCGATCACGGCGCTGGTGCTTCTCGGACAAGTGATGGAACTGCGGGCGAGGAGTCGCACGGGTGCGGCAATCAAGGCGCTGCTCGGACTCGCGCCGAAAACCGCGCGCCTGGTTCGTGAAGACGGATCGGAAGCGGATGTGCCTCTCGACGCCGTGAAACCGGGCGACCGGCTGCGCGTGCGTCCCGGCGAAAGGATTCCGGTGGACGGCGTCGTGCTGGAAGGCGCGAGCAGCGTCGATGAATCGATGATCAGCGGCGAGCCGATTCCCGTCGAAAAATTCGCGGGCGCGCGAGTCACCGGGGCAACCGCGAACGGCACCGGTACTCTCGTGATGCGCGCGGAGCGAGTGGGAGCGGAAACGCTGCTGGCGCAAATCGTGCGGATGGTGGGCGAAGCGCAGCGCAGCCGCGCGCCGATTCAGAAACTCGCCGATGTGGTCGCGGGTTATTTCGTTCCTATCGTCGTGGGAATTTCCGCGCTGACGTTTGTGGTCTGGGCGCTGTGGGGGCCAAGCCCTCGCGTGGCGCACGCGCTGGTGAATGCGGTCGCGGTGCTGATTATCGCGTGTCCCTGCGCGCTGGGTCTCGCGACGCCGATGTCGATCATGGTGGCGATGGGGCGGGGCGCGTCGCTCGGCGTGCTGTTCAAGAACGCGGAGGCCATCGAACTGCTTCGCAAGGTGGATACGCTGGTGGTGGACAAGACAGGCACGCTCACGGAGGGCAAGCCGCGGCTCGTTTCCGTCGAGCCCGCCGGAGGAATGGACGCAAACAAACTGCTGCGTATCGCGGCGAGCCTCGAACGCGGCAGTGAACATCCGCTCGCCGCGGCGATCGTGAATGGGGCGGAAGAGCGCGGCCTGAAGTTCGCGCCCGCCGAAGCGTTTGAATCGCTGACCGGCCGAGGGGTTCGCGGCCTGGTGAGCGGCTCGCCGGCGGCGCTGGGAAATCAAAAACTTCTCGAGGAACTGCGCGTCGATGCCGGGCCGCTTGCCGCAAAAGCGGAAGCCCTGCGAAGCGATGGCCAGACGGTGATGTTCGTGGTGGTTGAAAACAAGATCGCCGGCCTCGTCGGCGTGGCCGACCCTATCAAAACCACGACTCCCGAAGCGCTTCGCCAGTTGCACGCGGAGGGCATCCGCATCGTGATGCTTACCGGCGACAGCCGCACGACCGCCGACGCCGTTGCCAAAAAACTCCAGATCGACGAAGTTTTCCCGGAAGTGCTGCCGCAGGAAAAGGCCGGCGTCGTCAAGCGGCTGCAAGGGGAAGGCCGGTTCGTCGCCATGGCCGGTGACGGAATCAACGATGCGCCGGCGCTGGCGCAGGCGCAAGTCGGAATCGCCATGGGGACCGGCACGGACGTCGCGATGGAAAGCGCCGGAGTCACCTTAATCAAGGGAGACTTGCGCGGCATCGTGCGCGCGCGCGCCCTGAGCCGCGCCACGATGAGCAACATCAAGCAAAATTTGTTTTTCGCGTTTGTCTACAACTCGGTGGGAGTGCCCGTCGCGGCGGGCGTTCTGTACCCGTTCTTCGGCTTGCTGCTCAGCCCGATGATTGCCGCCGCGGCGATGAGTTTCAGTTCAGTGTCGGTGATCAGCAATGCTCTTCGCTTGCGGAATGCCAAACTTTCTGCCTGAGGGCAGTCTCCCGCCACAAAATCCGCATTCTTGAAAAGCGCAACGGGAAAGTGCTGTGCAATTCGCGCCCTCCGGGGCGGGTGTCGCGCGAAGTCGTTTCCTTGTGCGGGCTGCGGGTCGGTCTTCCAACTGAAAGCCTGTTCGTGATACCGCCGACAATGGAGTGTGATGCGCGTCACGGAGCCGATCCCCCCACTTTGAGAGCATGGGTGTGGGCAGGGATTATGAAACGATTCGCCACGTTGGTTCTGAGCTTCGCGTTGATGGTGGCGCTTGGGGCGCCCTTGTCCGCGCAGGTTTGTTGCGCACGGGACGGCGCCCAGTGGCAGCAGCGCACGGGCGGTGGGCGTGGTTGTCTCACCCCGATGGCGTGCTGCTCAGCAACAACTGCTTCGCCGGGGGCCATTTGTCCAGGGTCTTACGCAGCTCTGCCAGGTGTCGGGCGTCGGAGCTTAGAGCCGGGCTCGATCGCTTCCGGTCGGATTGTTTCCTCAGGTCTGACCAATTCAAGACTGGGCATCTCTGCAGGTTCTCAGAACGAGGTCAGTTCGGAGATATTTCCCGGTTCGTCCCCTCCTTCTTTCCTCTGCAATTTCAGGCTCTGATTTTCTTTTTGCGTAGTGTTCCGATTTGGTGTGCCAGAAAACTTTGAAAAGGAGAAACTTCCATGAAAACGAGAATCGTTACGAGTGCATTGCTGGCGGCAAGTTTGCTCGGCTTTGGTATCGGCGCCGCGGCGCCGCGTTCCTTGGCGGACCCGGCTCAGCAGGACCAAACCACCCAAGGCCAAACGAACTCCGGAATGATGGGTGGCGGAGGCATGATGGGCCAAGGCCAAGGCATGATGGGGCAGGGCCAGGGCGGAATGATGGGCATGATGGGACAGATGACTGCCCACCATCAGCAAATGTTAGGGCTCATGAACAAGCTGACGCAAAGCATGACAGCCATCCAAAACGAAAAAGATCCGGAGGCGCTGAAATCCAAGCTCGCGGAGCACCAGAAACTGCTCGACGAGATGCGCAGCCAGATGATGGGGCAAGGCAACAGAATGAGGATGATGTCGGGGCAGATTCCGAAAAGCTGCCCGCTGGTAGGCAACCAGGACAACCCTGCTACGAAATAGCCGGGCGCATGCGGGACGCGTTCCGCGTGATGGGCGCGTGAAGAATCATGCCGGTCACGCGGAACCGTTCGGCGGTAGATTCGGATATGGTTGAGAGTCAGGCAGAGTTACATCGACACGGCAAACGTATTCCGCTTGATCAGCGACTGCATCTGGTCGTCGCTGAGGGAGAGCTTCACGTCGAGGCGGTCTCCCGCTGGAGTCACCGAGGCGCTGTCGAGAAGCGCGCCGAGGTCGGGGTTCGAATTCCCCACTTGATATTTCTTGTACATCAGACCTGCCTGCAGGAGCGCGGCAAAGGTGTTGGCGTCATCGGTGGAACCGCAGACGGCTTCGAATTTGGCGTCGACGCCGCTGCCGCCCTTGATGCTGATCGTCATGGCTTTCAATTTTGACGTGAGTTGCGCGGCGGCGGGGAACTGAGCCGTCTCCGGCACGAGCTGCTGCATGGCGAGGCGGGTGTACGCGGGATTCAGGACGGCCCAGACGGTGCCGCTGCCGTTGGCTTGATCGACGAGTGCGGAAAAGTCGGTGTTCGCGTAGAGGCCCTGGCCTTCTCCATAGCGGATGCCGATCATCTTTTCGAGCAACTGCCGCTGGCCAAAGGCCGCGGTATTGGAATCGATGAAAAAGAAGAAGAGGTCGTTCGGCCCGCTGCCGCCGCCGAACGCGAACAAAGAAAATGTGCGGACTTTGACGATGGGCAGCTTCTTGGAAGTGAAATAGGCTTCGGCCGTCGCGGGTTGAAACTGGCCGAGCGCGACCCCCACGATCTGGTCGGTGCTGGGGACCGATCCAGTGGCGTCGGTCGTCGATTTGGTCGGCACGAGCGCCCACGCGAGTTCCGTTACCTGGCTGTTCGGGTCGATGCCGGCCGAAGCCAGGAACGTTTCAAACTCGCGGAATTTCGGAGGAAGCATCTGTTCCTTGAGCTGCGTGAACCAGGGAAACGCGCGCGCCTCTTTCAAGTCGGCGTACGCGAGTTCGCCCGATTCCTTGGGGAACATGCTGAGAATGTCCGATCCCAGGCTGCCCGCGCGGGCCGGCCCCGGGAGTACGGACAGAATGGCGATGAGTGCTGCGATCCAAATGATTTTTCGGGTCTTCATGATCTTCCTCCAGCCAAGCGCCCGCGGAATGGATTTCACTCGGAAATTACTCTTCAGCGGGTGCAGGCTTGCCTGACAATTTTGCTTCAATTTCCTGCTTGCCGGATTCTATTTTCGCAACCGTGCCTGCATCCCGTAACGAGGGGAGAAGCGACTCGGCGCTGCCGAGCGCGCTGCGTGCCGCGGCTACCGCGGCCTGTTTGACCACTGTCCAGTCTATCAACATAGAAGGCGCGGCGAGGGCTTCGAGTTGTACCAGCCTTTCGTAAATGTCAGCAGCGGCGGAGGCGGCATGGAGAAGCGACTCGGCTTCATCTTCCGGGCGGCGTTCGATCGCGACTTGCGCGCCACCCTGTGCATTGCCTTTCGCCTCGCGCCGTGCGTCCAGGGCGCGCTCGGAAAATTGCTGAACGGCTTCGCGCAACGTGTGGACCAGCGGGAGAAGGGCCGCCGGATCCGCTCTGCCCGCGGGCCTTGCCTCCGCGGGAGCCGACGCAATGCCGGCCACGGATGCCAGGCGGTCTTCCAGCACTCGCTCGGGCGAAAAGTTTTCCAGCTGCAAATCGTGTCCGCGGGAAAGCTCGATCGCCTTGCGCGGAACGAGGCCGACGATCTCGCTTCCCACAACGCCGTGGCCGCGCAGCGCGGCTTCGCGCTTGACCGCCTCGAAGACGACGTGCAGCGGCGTCACCTCAAAATCGGTCAATTGATCGAGACTTGGGCGAGGCCCCGCTGCTTCATCTCTACGCCAATGGCCTTGACGTGGGGCAGCCCGCCGCTCGAAGAGCGAATCGCGCGCGCGATATCCTTCGCGACGGACACGTAGCTCGTATCCAGGTAGATATTATAAGCGATTAATAGCTTTCGCGCGCCTACGGCGGTCGCCCCCGCGGTCGGATGCAGGCGCGGTTCGCCGACGTCGGGCGAACGGCCCGGGTTGCGCGGAGCTTCCTCGCGCAGGCCCTCGAATTGGCCCTTGCGGACATTTTCCAGATTTACGCGCTCGGGCCGCGTTGCCGCGGCTTCGTAAAAATAGACCGGGATGCGGTAGCGATCCCAGAGTTCCCGGCCCACGCGCCGGGCCAGCGCGACGCATTCCTCCATCGACAACTCCCGAGAGCGGAACGAACGGAATCACATCGGTCGCGCCGATGCGCGGGTGCACGCCTTTTTGGCTCGTCAGGTCGATGAGTTCCGCCGCCTTGCCCGCACCGCGAATCACGGCTTCGGCAACGGCGCCAGGCTCGCCGGCCAGTGTGACGACCGAGCGATTGTGGTCGGCATCGCTCGTGCGGTCCAGGACCCACGCGCCGGGGACGTCGCTCATGGCGCTTACGATCGCGTCCACCTTCGCAAGGTCGCGCCCTTCGGAAAAATTCGGCACGCATTCGATGACGCGGTTCATAGGGTTCTGGGTGTCAGCGCGGGATGGGGCGAAGCGGCGCTAACGACACGGATGGTTCAGCCTCTCCATCGTGGGTAACCGGTCCATCATACGGGATTTTTCTCGCTGCCCCCAAATAGAAGATCGCGACCTCGGCCTAATCGCCAACGGGACGGCGGGGCAGGGCCCGCCCCTCGGTGCGGGGGCCGTCCTGCGGCGAAACGCCGGCGCCACACAAATCGCACACGTTTTTGAACGAGCGTCTTTGAGAATTAAACACGTGCCCCCAAGGAAGTTTCATTGCGCGCGGCGAGAATCGTGCGGTAATGTTCTGGTTCGCCATGCCTTACGCGACGCTCACGGAGAAGCTGCTCAGCGCGGTCGACCGAATGCCCAACGATCGGGCGCAGTCGCTGCGCGTCGATGGCCGATGGGAACCGACGTCGTCCGCGGAATTCCTGCAGCGCATCGCGGGGCTTTCCAACGCGCTGGAGCAACTCGGCGTCAAAGCGGGCGACCGTGTCGGGCTGTTTTCGCCCAACCGGCCGGAGTGGCACGTCGCGGACTTCGCCATCCTCGGGCTCGGTGCGGCCGATGTGCCCATATACTTCAACGAATCGCCCGACCGGATCGTGTACATCCTGAATCACTCCGCCGTCGAAGTCGTCATCGTGGCGGGGGAGATGCAATCGCGGCGGCTGATGGAGTGCCGCGACCGGCTCACTTCGGTGAAGCACATCATTTGCGCCGCCGCGTTGCCCGATCTGGGCAACGATGTGCTTCGCTACGAAACTTTGGTGGCCGCGACGGGAGATGCCGCCGTGGCGGAATACCGGCTCCGCGCCGCTCGCGTGACCTCGGATCAAATTGCCACGATCATCTACACCTCCGGCACGACGGGCGAGCCCAAGGGCGTGATGCTCACGCACAATAATCTCAGCTCGAACGAGGAGACCTCGGTCGAGCCGTACCACATGATTCCCGCCGACGCGGCGGTCAGTTTTCTGCCGCTCTCGCATGTGTATGAACGCGTGACGGCTTATGCGTATTTGTTTCACGGAGTGCCGGTTTCCTACATTGAACGCATGGAAGACCTGCCGCAGGCGCTGCTGGAAGTGCATCCGACGCTGGCCGCGGCAGTCCCGCGCGTGTTTGAAAAGCTCTACGCCAACGTGCTGCAAAAAGGGCGCGAAAACACGGGAGCGAAACGCCGGATTTTCGACTGGGCCATGCGCGTGGCGCAGGATTCGGTGCGCTGGAAAGCGTACGGCGAAGCGGCGCCGGCCTGGGCTGCGTCTTCGCTCGAAAATCGCCGACCGCATCGTCTACTCAAAAATCCGCGAAGGGATCGGCGGGCGGTTTCGCGCCTTCATTTCCGGCGGCGGGCCGCTTTCCCGCGAGATCGCCGAATTTTTCTGGGCCGTGGGCGTTCCCGTCTACCAGGGATACGGCTTGACGGAGACTTCGCCCGTGGTCAGCGCGAATTATCCGGGCGCGAACAAAGTCGGCACGGTGGGCCGGCCGATTACAGAGGTGAGCGTGCGCCTCGCTGAGGACGGCGAGATTCTGGTCCACGGGCCGTGCGTGATGAAGGGCTATTACAAGAGGCCGGAGGACACCAGCGTTGCGATTTCGCCGGACGGCTGGCTCTCGACCGGAGACATCGGGCGGCTGGACGAAGACGGCTACCTGTACGTGACCGACCGCAAGAAGGACTTGTTCAAGACCGCGGCGGGAAAATTCGTCGCGCCGCAGCCGATCGAAAATATGCTGAAAGTGAGCCCGCTGATCCTGAACGCGGTGCTCGTCGGCGACGCGCGCAAATTCATCGGCGCGCTGATCGTGCCGAATTTTGCGAACGTCGAGGCCGCCGCGCGCCAGCAGGGCCGGACATTCGCTTCGCACGAACAGCTTGCCGCCGATCCCTGGGTGCACGGACTGATCGAGAAGGAAGTTGCGCGAATGAACTCGAAGCTGGCGCAGTATGAGACGATCAAACGGTTCGCGCTGCTCGATCACGATTTTACGTTCGACGGCGGGCAACTGACGTACACGCTGAAGCTCAAGCGGCGCGTGATCGCGGAGCGCTACGGCGAGATCATTGAAGGTTTGTACGCCGAGGCGGCGCCCGCGCACGAGTAGCACAGGCAATCTTGCCTGTGTGGGGTTTGCCGCCGATGCTTCGACGTACCTTGCACCGGCGGCTTACAAACCCGCACAGCCGGGAGTGGCTGTGCTACGGTCGCGGAACGAGCTACAATTCTTGTGGGAGATGGAACATGAGCGATGAATTGGTGATAGCGGGGCGCGCGTTTCGGTCCCGCCTGATTGTCGGCACGGGGAAATACCGCAGCTTCGCGGAAATGACGCGCGCGCACGTGGCATCCGGCGCGGACATGGTCACGGTGGCGGTGCGGCGCGTCAACCTCACCGACCGCACGAAAGAATCGCTGCTCGACTACATCGACCGCGAAAAGATTTTCATTTTGCCGAACACGGCAGGGTGCTACAACGCCGACGAGGCCATTCGCACGGCGCGGCTCGGACGGGAAGTCGGCCTCTCGAACTGGGTGAAGCTCGAGGTGATCGGCGACCAGCAAACTTTATTTCCGGACACGGAAGAGCTCGTTCGCGCGACGCAGGTCCTGGTGAAAGAAGGCTTCGTTGTGTTGCCGTACACGAATGACGACCTGGTGGTCGCGCGCAAGCTGATCGACGCGGGCGCGGCGGCTGTGATGCCTCTCGGCGCGCCGATCGGCTCCGGCATGGGAATTCAGAACCACGCGAACCTACGCATTCTCCGCGAGCGCATCACGGAAGTGCCCATGATCGTCGACGCGGGCGTAGGCACCGCGTCGGACGCGGCCGTCGCGATGGAACTGGGAGCGGACGGCGTGCTGATGAATACGGCGATTGCCGAGGCGCAGGACGCGGTCTTAATGGCGGAAGCCATGCGCGAAGCCGTATCCGCGGGGAGAAAAGCGTTTCTTTCCGGGCGTATGCCGAAGAAATTGTACGCTTCGGCGTCGAGCCCGCTTTCCGGAGTGGTGCGGTAAAGCGTCCAAATCGAGTCTGGTGGCGCAGGCTTCAGCCTGTGGGTTTTGTCTTTGGGAAATACAAATCCACAAGCTGAATCCTGCGCCACGTCTTCTTTCACAGCGTGCGAAACAGAACATGCCAGACCGTGTCCACGAGGGCGTGCACGGTTGCGGACGTGAAAATGCTGTTCGTTTTGCGCCACGCCCGGCCATAGAAAATTCCTGCAATTGTTGCGAGGAGCGCGTAGCGCCAGTTTGGAAACGCGCCGTTGTTGGCGATGTGCGCAAGGCCGAAAACGACGGAAGCGGCGAACCAACCCCCGGTTTCGCTGGACAGCGTCCGCGACAGCGAATTCTGGAGCAAGCCCCGAAACAATAATTCCTCAGGCCACGCCGTCAACAGAAAAATCGCCAGCGCATCGGCCGGCAGCGATCTCCAGTGCGCCTGCGAGGGATCGAACTGGATGAAGTGCAGCACCGTGCCAAGAGGGATCAGGATCGCCGCGAGCAATCCGAAGTGCAGAAGAACGGCCAGGGCCGCATCGCGCCCCCACACGATGTTATAGCCGACGCCGTCGAATTGACGCACAAAGAGAAACGTGGCGAGCGCCACGCTGACGGCGAGAAGCATTGTGGCCACGCGGCCGACGGTCGGTCCACCGTGAGGCCAGAGGGAATTGAGAAACCGCATCTTCAACGGGAGAAAAATCGCGAGCATCGCGAAATAGTCCTGCCACGCGCCCGGTTTCGCCGTACCGGCGGAAATCGTTACCAGAACCGGCGTCAGCGTGTACGCGGCAGCGTATGCGGCGCGCGTCCAAGTGAAGCTATCGGTTTCCGCCAGATAAATCACGTAGGCAAGAAAGGGCACGGTAGCAATCAGAACGCCGCCGTGCGATCCGGCCCGGCGCGCAAGCCGTTCGCCAAGATTTCCGGCGGCAAACAGCAGCTGGATCGCGAAAAAAAACGCAAAAAGGCACAGCGTGGCGGCATAGGGGCGGCCGCTGTATCCGTGCCACGCGCCGTAAACGGCGGTTCCCGCGACGGCTGCCGCCCACAATCCGAGCGCAGTCCAAATTGATCGCTGGCGTTCACCGGGCATGGCACGATAGTGTATCGCACTCAACGGGTGTAGGTTTTGGTCGGAGCCCGCCGAATTGAAGTGGATGCCGATGGCTGAGAAGACTACAAGGCGCATTGCGTATATCGACTGGCTGAGAGGATTCGCGTGCCTGGTGATGTTCCAGACGCATTGCTACGATTCCTGGCTCGGCGGCGCCGCTCGGGACAGCGGATTCTTCAAACTCTCGCAACTCGGCGGCACGCTTCCCGCGCCGATGTTCCTTTTTCTCGCTGGCATCTCTTTTGGGCTCGTCACGGACAAGCTGCGGCAGAAGGGCGTTCCGGCGGACGAGATCGCCCGCACGACCATTTTGCGCGGCGGTGAAATTTTTCTTTACGGACTGCTTCTCCGCTTACAGGAATTTTTGCTCGGCCAGCCATCGGCGCCCTGGACGGACCTTTTGCGCGTGGACGTTCTGAACGTAATCGGCGTGTCGCTGATGATGATGGGCGTGGCCTGCAGGATCGCCGCGGCCGGAGGCGCCACCGATGCGCGGCAGTTGCGGCGCGCGACGGTCGTCACGGCCATTGTTTGCGCGGCGGCCATCGCGGTGTTCACGCCGCCGTTGTGGACCAACTGGCGTCCGCACTCGCTTGCGTGGTGGCTCGAGACCTACATCAACGGCGTGCACACGTTTGGGAAGCCGCAGCCCTGGCTTTTCCCGATTTTCCCGTGGGCCGCGTTTGCGTTCGTGGGACTGGCGGCGGGCTTGCTACTGTTATCCGACTGGGCGCGAAAAAACGAAGCGCCGGCCCTCGCGCTTGCTGGGACGAGCGGAGTTGCGCTCATCGCCCTGGGGCTATGGCTGGACGCGCGCCCCGTGCACCTTTACAGCAGCTACGATTTTTGGCACACCAGCCCGAATTTCTTCCTGGTTCGCGCTGGAGTCGTGTTGATTGTTCTCTTCCTGGGTTACGCGTGGTGCCGCTGGGGAGCGGGGGAGTGGGGCTTCGGTCCGCTGATTGAAATGGGCAAGTGCTCGCTGCTGGTCTACTGGGTTCATCTCGAATTCGTCTATGGCGGGCTTTCCATCGTGCCCAAGCGCGCTGTGGGCATCGGGACGGCGACGCTAGGGTTGCTGGCGATCTTCGTTTCGATGACGGCCCTGGCGACGGCTCGCAACCGGTTCAGCAAGTGGAAGCCCCAAATGCTGGCGTTGTTTCGCGGCGCGGCGCACACGTAGCGAGAACGATTTTAGTGGGATGGGCTTCGGCCTGTCAGGTTTTAAAGTACGAGGCCGCTGGCATGAATCGAGATTCGGCTGCGGAAGTCAAAAGAAGACAGGCTGAAGCCCGTCCTACTTAGAGGCGGGCTTGGGCGTATCGGGGAGCTTGAAGATCATTTCCCCGGGCCGGGCCAGTCCCATTTCTTCGCGGGCGATGCGTTCGATGGATTGGGGATCGCTCTTCAACGAGTTCACTTGATCGGTCAGCGACTTGTTGTCGCTGTTGATTTTGACGATTTGTTCGCGGATCTGGTCGATTTCCTTTTGCGTGCGGCGCATGGCGATGAAGCCGTGCGGGCCGAAAACATCGTGCACCAGGAGGGCAAAGAGCGCGAGGCCCAGAATCTGCCTCGCGTTTTTCCGCACATATTCCGAGGCCTTGCTCGGAGAAATTTCTCGAATCTGTTTCAGAGTGATCATGCGTTCGCTTGTTGGGCCGAATCCATCACCCAGGCCTGAGTCTCCTTTGCAATTTTCAACGATTCCTCGATCGTCGCGGCCTCGGTGTAAATCCTCATCAGCGGTTCGGTGCCGGAAAGCCGCAGCAGAACCCACGATCCGCCGGTGAATTCGATTTTCAAGCCGTCGGTGCGGTCCAGGCTTTTGACGCGCCTTCCAAGAAACGTCGCGAAGTCTCCTTGGAGCCGGTTCACCGCCCGCGACTTGACATCCTCGGGCAAATGAAGATTTGTTCGTTGCGGCCAGAATTCGCAGCCCACGCGCTTGAAGAGCGCGCGCAATTGCTCGGCCAGCGACGCGCGCCGCACCGCGATCATCTCCGCAACCAGCAGGCACGCGAGAATGCCGTCTTTTTCGGGGACATGGCCGCGGATCGTCAATCCCGCGCTCTCTTCGCCGCCCAGGGCGATCTTGTCCTTCTGGATCAATTCGCCGATGTATTTGAACCCGACGGGAGTTTGAAACACGGTCGTGCCGTGATGGCGGGCTACGGCGTCCACCAAGTGCGACGTGGCCACGCTGCGCGCCGCCGGCATCTTCCATCCGCGCGATTCGACGATGTAATCGTACAGCAGGCCGAGAATGTGATTCGGCTGCATCCAGGCGCCGTCGGAATCGAGGATGCCGAAGCGATCGGCGTCTCCGTCGGTCGCCAGCCCCACCGCAGCTTTTTTCTCGAGCACCGCATCGCGCAAGGTCCGCAGATTTTCCTCGGAGACGTCCGGCCCCGACCCTTCGAACAGCACGTCTCGATCGGTGCGCAGCGCGTACACCGCGACGTTCTGCGTTGCGAGCGCCCGGTCCAGGTATCCCGCCCCGCATCCGTGCAGCGCGTCCGTGACGACGTTCACCTTTGCGTTGGCCAGTGCTTTGAAATTCACGATCTGCGCGAGACGCTCGAGATAAGAGTCGCGCGGATCGATTTTCTCGAACGGAGTGTCGTTCGGCCGGGCCGGAGCGCATTCGCCGAGTTTGGCGGCGCGCGCTTCGATATCGTGCGTGACTTCGGGAAGGGCCGGTCCGCCATCCGGTCCGGAAAATTTCAGTCCCTGATACTCGGCCGGATTATGGCTGGCAGTAAAGTTGATGGCCCCGTCGGCCTTGCGCCTCAGAATTTCGTGGGCGATCGCGGGCGTCGGGGTCGGGCCGTCGCAGAGCAGCGCGCGGATGCCGCGCTCGCGAAGAATCTCCGCCGCCGTGCGAGCAAATTCCTCGCCAAAGAACCGTGTGTCGTGTCCGACGATCACCGTCGCTTTTGCGTTGCGGCTGCGCACGTGCTCCGCGATGGCCGCGGTGGCGAGGCGAACGTTGGCGAACGTAAATTCATCCGCGATGATCGCGCGCCAGCCGGACGTTCCGAATTTGATCTTCGCCGTCATTTTCCCGCTACAATACTTGCGCCCTCGGGCGAGTATTGTAGCTTGCCAGGCAAGCGGGAGGCACCACGGAATTGGAGTACGCTTGAAAGAGTAACGGGCGGGAGGACTCTGTGCGCGAAAATCAGGCGGATCGGTGGACCGGCAAATGTGTGGTGCTGGTGACGTGCGCGAGCGCAGCGGAAGCGAAGCGCATCGCGCGCGCCGTCGTCGAAGCTCGGCTCGCCGCGTGCGTGAACATTCTCCCCGGCGCTGTAACGTCGGTGTATCGCTGGAAGGGAAACGTGGAATCGGCGCGCGAAAAGCTGCTCCTCATCAAGACATCGCGAAGGCGCCTGGCGAAATTGCGGGGAGCCGTCGAGCGGCTGCACTCGTACGACGTGCCCGAATTTATCGCGCTGCCGATCGCCGCCGGATCGCGCGCGTATCTTGCGTGGATGAACGAGTGTCTCGGAGAGTAGCTGTTTCGGCCTCAGAGACATTGCGAGGGAAATCCCTCTCGCTAAATCTTCCGTAAGGACTGGTCCAGGTCGTTGATCAAATCCTCGACGTCTTCGATCCCGACGGAGATGCGAATGAGGCCGTCGGTAATTCCGATGCGCTGGCGCACTTCGGGCGGCACCGACGCGTGCGTCATCGTCGCCGGATGGGAGATGAGCGTTTCCACTCCTCCCAAACTTTCCGCCAGCGAGCACACTTTCAAATGATTGAGAACCGTGCGGGCATTTTCCAGTGTGACCACGTCAAAGGAAATCATGGCGCCGAAGCCTCGCTGCTGGCGCACGGCAATGTCGTGCTGGGGATGCGAAGGCAGCCCGGGATATAACACGCGCTTCACCCGCGGATGGTCTTCGAGGAAACGCGCGATGGCCCGGCCGTTGGCATCATGCTGCTTCATGCGCACCGCCAGCGTCTTAATGCCTCGGGAAACGAGAAAGCAATCCATCGGCGCAAGCCCGGCTCCGGTCGAGCGTTGCAGGAAGTAGATCTTTTCCGCGTCTGCCGGGCGCGTCAAAATCACCGAGCCGCCGACGGCATCGCTGTGGCCGTTCAAATATTTGGTCATCGAGTGGACGACGATGTGTGCGCCCAACGCGATGGGCGATTGCAAATAGGGGCTGAGGAAGGTGTTGTCGACGACGAGCGTCGCATTGTGCGCCGTGGCAATCCGGGCAATCGCGGCGATGTCCGTGACGCTCATGGTTGGATTCGTGGGCGTCTCGACGTAGATCATCTTCGTGTTGGACTTTATGGCGCGCTCGACGCGCTCGGGCGAGGAAGTGTCCACGAAACTGAACTCCAGCCCCCATTGCACGAGAAACTGCGTCGTGAGGCGGATCACGCCTCCGTAGACCGCCTCGGAGATGATGGCGTGGTCGCCCGGACGCAGCAGACGAAAGACGGAGTCGATGGCGGCCATCCCGGACGTGAACACGTACGCAGTGGCGCCGCCTTCGAGCTTTGCCACCGTCCGCTCCAGAGCCCGGCGATTCGGGTGGGCAGTCCTCGCGTAGTCGTAACCCTTGTTCTTTCCGAGCTCTTCCTGCACATAGGTTGAAGTCTGGTAGATGGGCGCGACGATCGCTCCGGTCGTCGGATCGGGCTCCTGGCCTACATGAATGGCGTCGGTTGCGAATCCCATGCAAGAATCTCCTTGATATTGGCCGCGGTGGCTCTCCGTGGGCCGGAATTTCTTCGTACCGTGCGAATGCCGGCGGGACCTCAGCCGAGGATGCTGGCGCTCGGGGAATGCGCCAAAAGTTCCGCGGCTCGAAAGTAGCTCAGGAGCGCGACCGAGTCAATCCAGCGACCCGGAGCCGGACTTGCGCAATCCGGCAAAAAGGGGAAAAATGTGGCATCTCATGATTTCCTCAAAGAATCTCTCGGGGTACGCGCTATGAGCTTCGCATCGAGATCCGTGAAGATATCGCTGTGTGCCGTGGCGGTCCTTATCCTTGCGACTGCGACGGCAATCGGCGCTCAGAACAAAGACGCCGACGCAAAGGCAAAGGCGGATTCAGGCGCCCAGGACTCGCGGCTGACTATCGTCGTCACCGGGGGAGACGAGAAAAAGCCGGTCGACAGCGCCAGCGTCTACGTGCGCTTCGTCGATGAGCATAAACACGGCAAAGACAAGAACATTGAGATGAATCTGAAGACCAACCAGTCCGGCATCTGCCACGTGCCGGTGATTCCTCCCGGGAAGTTCATGATTCAGGTGATTGCGGAAGGCTGGAAGACGTTCGGGGAGTATTACGATCCTGAACACGCCGGTCCGACGATCAACATCGCACTGGTGCGCCCGCCGAAGTGGTATTGAACGAATCTCTTTGTTTCCATCGTCACGCTGCGATCCCGCGCCCACGTCCGCCGATTTCGTGGAACATGAATTCGTAATATCTGCTTCATCTTTGTGCAAACCGCATGAAGCTCAGTGTTTCCCTGTATGTACGCGCGCTGGAGCGGCCTTTTCCACAAAGTTTTCAACACAACTGTTGAAAACTTCGCGCACGCAATCGAACGGCGATGCTTTGACCATCCCGGTTCGCGATGTTAGATTAGCTGCTCGGGGAACGTCGCGCGGAACCGGGCGGATGGACGAAAAACCATACAAAGGATTTGTGATCTGGGACTTGCTGTGGAGCAATCTGGGCGTGCGCCCGTTGCGCTCCGCGCTCAGTGTCCTCGCGCTCGCGCTCCAGGTGTTCCTGATCCTGTTGATTGTGGGACTGACATCCGGCGCTCTTGCCGACTGGCGCACCCGCGCCGAGGGCGTCGGCGCCGACATTATCGTTCAGCCTCCCAACTCATCTATTTTCTTCGCGTTCTCGAGCGCGGTGATGCCGGAGTCGCTTTCGGAGAAAATCGCGAGCCTGCCGGATGTGGACGAAGTCGCGCCGGTGCTAATCGTGGTGGACCAGAAGAACCTGGGAGTGGTCTACGGGATTGATTACGATCGCTTTGCCGGGCTGAGCAAGGGCTTCACGTTTCTTTCGGGTGGTCCGTTCCGTCAGCCGACCGAGGCCATGGCCGACGATCTCGCGGCGCAGTCGCGCAAGCTGCGCGTGGGCCAGAAGGCGATTCTTCTCGGCCACGAATTCACGATTTCCGGCGTCGTTCTCCACGGCAAAGGCGCGCGCTTCTTCATTCCCATCAAGACGGCGCAGGATATTGCCGGAGCGGACGGCCGTGCGTCGATGTTTTACGTGCGAAGCAAGGGTGACACCGATGTGGCGCGGAAGGAACTCCTCAAGTTGCTTCCCACCTATAAGATTCGTTCGATGGCCGAGTACAGCACGCTCATGAGTTCCTCGAATTTGCCGGAGCTAAAGCCTTTCATTCGCTCCTTTGTGATCATCGGCGTGATCATCAGCTTTTTGGTCGTGCTCCTCACCATGCACACGATGGTCTTTGAACGCACCCGCGATATCGGCGTCCTGCGGGCGTTGGGATCTTCCCGCGTGGAAGTTTGCGGGCTGATCTTGGGAGAGACGCTAGTGATGGTGGCGCTCGGCGTGGCAGCCGGCTTGCTCTGCACCTATGGAGTCGTTGCCATCCTGCACCGAACTTCGCCCACGCTCCAGATCGCCATCGAGGGCGGATGGATTGTCCGCGCCATCCTGCTTACCATCGCCGGCGCAATCGCCGGCGCTTCCTACCCGGCTTTGCGCGCCGCTAGAAGCGATCCCGTCGACGCCCTCGCCTACGAGTAATCGGGACCACGAGCCCTTCCCGAATCCCTCCATTCCTTTTGCACAATTACACAAACCCTCGGCACAAATCTCGTTGCGCCGCCGCGATCGGTTCTGGTAAAACGTGCACCAGCGCCGGTCGTCGGAAACTCTGCCCATGCAGATTTATCTCTACACGGAACCCGGCTGCGTTGCTTGCGTGGAAGCCAAGGACTTCCTGAAATCTCGCGGCATTTCCTTTGAGGAGCGGAACGTTCGCGCCAGTCCGGAACACTTGCGGATCCTCACGGAGGATCTCGACAGTTGCGTCTTGCCGACTCTGGTGGCAGACGATACCATCGTTACAGGATTCGATCGGGAGCAGTTCCAGCGCTTGGCCGACGCAATGGCGCTGAACGGGAAGCGCTAATCCGGCGGAGGAAGCCGGCGGGACAGATTGCCGGCTTCGGAAAGAAATTCGGAGGAGGGGGTTACCTATGAGACTGAAACAGCTGGGAGTTGCGCTAGTTGCGCTTGCGCTGTCGCTGCCCGTCGCGGCGCAAATGGGAATGATGGGACCGCGGATGCCGACCCTAAGCGGCGTCTGGCATCCGGTTGTGGGATCCGGGGCGGCCTACGACCGCACGATGACGGGAAGCGGTGAGAAGTCGCAGTTGGAGATCACCATCGTCGGAAAAGAAGATCAGGCAGGCAAGCCGGGCTACTGGATGGAAATTGCGGTGACAGACGCAAAGATGTCCGGCGGCGGCCAGATGATCATGAAATCCCTGATGAGCGTCGCGGACGAGGGTGTAACCTCCACAAAGATCGTCATGCAGCCGCCGGGGCAGCAGCCCATGGAAATGGATACGAACATCATGCCCGGGGGACGCGGCATGCGGCAGTCCGCGGCGGAGGATTTTCATAAGGACGCCGTGGTTGTGGGAACCGAGACGATCACCGTTCCGGCCGGCACGTTCAGCTGCGAGCACCTTCGCCAAAAGGACGGCTCGACCGACGTCTGGATTTCGGACAAAGTTTCGCCCTGGAGCCTGGTGAAATACCAGGACGGCAAATCCACGATGGTGCTGACCAAGATCATCACCGACGCCAAGGACCGAATTACGGGAACTCCCACGAAATTCGATCCGATGCAAATGATGCGCAACCGTCAGGGGCAATAAGCGCTGTCGCTCTGCGTGCCGGGTGGGGACCTGTGAATTCCACCTGGATTGAAAATTTCCGAAGGAGCACAGATGCCCCCTTCCGGCGGCAAGTTCTATTCCGCTCGCATCGTCGAGCGGCGCGACATTTCCAGCGACCTCTGGTCGGTCCGAATCGACCCCGGCGCCGAATTTCCCTATCGCTCGGGCCAATACGCGACGTTGGGAGTTGAGACGCCCGAAAAGCACCACGAACGCCCCTACTCCATCGTTTCCGCTCCGCACGAAAAGTATCTGGAGTTCTTCTTCGAACTCGTCCCGCACGGCCAGGTGACGCCGCGGCTCCACGCATCCAAGGTGGGCGATACGATCACGATGCGAAAATCCGCGAAAGGCAATTTCACGCTCGACGTTTCCGGGGAACGCACCAACCACTTTTTGATCGGCACGGTTACCGGGGTCGCGCCGTATGTCAGTTACGTTCGCTCCCTCTATCATCAGCAGAAGAACGCCGGCGCCGTCGGCCCGCACCGGCTGTTTATCCTCGAAGGCGCCAGCCGTTCCTGGGAATTCGGCTACTCGAACGAATTCGAAAAAGTGGCCGGTGAAGTTTCCTGGTTGACCTACGTTCCCACCGTCAGCCGGCCGTGGGAAGACCATGACTGGCACGGGGAAACCGGCCGCGTGGACGATCTGATCCGCAAGTATGCCGACAACTGGAAGTTGACCCCGAGAGATACAAGAATCTATCTGTGCGGCCACCCGGAAATGATTGAAAACGTTAGAGGCATCGTCCGGCGGCGCGGCTGGCTGGAGGAAGGGATTCGGTCGGAGGCCTACTTTGTCCCTCCCCGGCAGGACTACTCGACGGACTCCGAAGACTGATGCAAGACCAGAACAGTCCGTCTCGTCGCAGGGATGAGCTTACCAGCTCTCGCGCTTCAAAAAGAGAACGCCGAGGGCCGGCAGGCGCAGATAGATGGAATAGGGGTGATTGTTCCAGGGAACGGCTTCGGCGTGGATGCCGCCTAAATTGCCCACGTTGGCCCCGCCGTATTTTTCCGCATCCGTATTCATGATTTCCCGGTAGAATCCCGGCTCCGGCACGCCCACGCGGTATCCATCCCGAAGAACCGGCGTAAAATTGGCCGCCACGACGATACAGTCCGTGGAATCCTTGGCGCGCCGCAGGAAGGACAAGACGCTCGAATCGGCGTCATTGCAGTCGATCCATTCAAACCCGTGCCAGTCGAAATCGTTCTGGTGGAGGGCGCGTTCGTTCCGGTACATCGCGTTCAGGTCCGCAGTAAGACTCTGCAAGCCGCGGTGGGAGTCATATTCGAGCAGCTGCCATTCGAGGCTCGTGTCGTGATTCCACTCGCTGCGCTGTCCGAATTCGCCCCCCATGAACATCAGCTTCTTGCCGGGATGCGCCATCATGTATCCGTAAAACAGGCGCATGTTGGCGAACTGCTGCCAGAGGTCGCCGGGCATTTTATTGATGAGGGAGCCCTTGCCGTGAACGACCTCGTCATGAGAAATCGGCAACACAAAGTTTTCCGTGAACGCGTACAGCATCGAGAACGTCATCCGATTGTGGTGGAATTTGCGGTAAATCGGGTCCACGGCGAAGTAGCTGAGCGTGTCGTTCATCCAGCCCATATTCCATTTCAAACTGAAGCCCAGCCCTCCGAGGTACGTCGGACGGGAAACCATCGGCCAGGATGTGGATTCTTCCGCGATCGTCAGCACGCCGGGATGACGCGCGTAGACGACTTCGTTGAGCCGCTTGAGGAAAGCGATGGCGGCGAGATTCTCGCGCCCGCCGAACTCATTCGGAATCCACTCTCCCTCGCGCCGCGAATAGTCGAGGTACAACATGGACGCCACCGCATCCACTCGCAATCCGTCGATGTGATACTTGTCGATCCAAAACAGGGCGTTCGAGATCAGATAATTCTGGACCTCGTTGCGCCCGTAGTTGAAGACCAGCGTTCCCCAGTCGGGATGCCGCCCCTGGCGCGGGTCCGCGTGCTCGTACAAATGGGTGCCGTCGAATTCGCCCAGCCCGTGGCCGTCGCTCGGAAAGTGCGCCGGCGTCCAATCCAGCAGGACGCCGATCCCGGCCTGATGCAGCCGGTCGACAAACGCCATGAAGTCTTCGGGCGACCCATACCGGCTCGTCGCCGCGAAATATCCAAGCGTCTGGTATCCCCACGATCCGTCGAACGGATACTCCATCACCGGCATGAGTTCGACGTGGGTGTAATTCATCCGCCTCAAATAGGGAATGAGCTGATCCGCCAGTTCCGCATACGTTAGCCAGCGCCATCCATCCTCGGCGCGCCGCCAGGACCCTAAATGGATCTCGTAGACGGAGATGGGCGAGGATAGCCAGTCATTCCGCGATCGCCATTCGATCCAGCCGGAATCGTTCCATTGATGGCGATCCAGGCGGGTGACGATCGACCCGGTGTTCGGCCGAAGTTCCGCTCGGAATCCGTACGGATCGCTCTTCAATAAAGGATAGCCACCGGACATCGGGCGAATTTCGTATTTGTAGACGGCGCCCTCGGCGAGTCCGGGCACGAATAATTCCCAAACACCCGATGGCCCGCGGTTCCGCATGGGGCTTAGACGTCCGTCCCAGGAGTTGAAATCTCCCACCACGCTCACGCGCATCGCGTTGGGAGCCCACACGCCGAACATCACACCGGCCACGCCGTCGATAACGACCGGATGCGCGCCCATCTTTTCGTATTTCTGGTAGTGCGTGCCTTCGCCGATCAGATACAGGTCGAAATCCGAAAACAAGGGCGGGAACGCATACGTGTCATGAACTTCCCGTGGGGGCTGACCCTCTTGCGTCACTCGCCACCGGTAGCTATCGGCGGGAATCGGCAATTGGGGAGCGAGCGGCAGAACGGCCTCAAACAATCCCTCCGGAGCGATACGGCGCGCATGGATCTCGTTGGGCCGGTCTTTGAGCAAGACGGAAGCCTGCGCCGCTCGCGGAAAAAATCCCCGAACCACCAGGCGTTTTTCTTCGCCTTCCTCCACGATGTGGGGTCCGAGCAGACGAAACGGATCGCGGTTCTCCGCACGCAACAGGAGCGCTACCTCGCGCTCGAACTCGCTCATCGGCGCTGCGTCGGCCGGCAGTTCGTTGGATACTGGATCCACTTTCAACCCGTTTCCCCCCTCCGAAAAGACCTGGTCGGGTGATGCAGACATTCTATCAGGATAGAGCCCGAAGGGCAGCGTCGATCGGCGGGACGCGCTAGGCCGGGCTTGGGGGCACCGAGGATGGTGGGGAACGAGGGAAAACACCTTCCCTTCGTGTCAATTGATAGAAACTGTTGTTCACACAATTTTGACGGCTGGGCGGCGCGATTGTGTAACTTCTTTAGAATCAGTATAGCGTTTGGTTACTTTTATGGCACAAGGCTTGCATTATCTCGATGTAAGTGCGCACCGGATTGCTCGCGGCCAGCCCTCCGGACCGCACGAATTTAGGAACCTCGAGCCAACTATGACAAATCGCGATCGGTCCCTTATCCATCTCGCAAGAATCTTGATCCTGGGCTCCGCCGTATTGATCTTCGGGACCAGGCCAGCGCACGCGCAGGCCAACCTTTCGGGAACCTACCGCTGCGTGAGCGTCGAAGTCGCGGGAAAGGCGCACCCGTGCAAGGCGCCTTCCTTGGAGATGAATCCGGACGGCAGCTACCAGATGCTCACGGAGCACGGCACGTACGAGATTTTGAGAGGGCACTGGCTCGTCCTTTCGGCCGCCAAGAACCACGGCCGCGCTCGCCTGGTTGGCGGCAAACAGATCATCTTCGAGTTCGTATCGGGCGGCAAACAGAGCAGGATTGTGTACCGCCGCAAGTATCAACGGCCGCCAGCGTGGGTTTCCGGATAGAAGCGCTCGCGGTCCATTCGGTTTCTGACGGACCAGCCAGAATCCCACAGCGCCATATCGACTGTCACAGCTTGGCACGCCAAACGGGCCTCTGTTCACTACCGAAACAGTCCAGCCCATCGTCCGCAGCTTGTACCGGATTGAAACGTATCTAACCGTCTGTTTCCACTGGGATTAGCTGCGCCCCTCCGCTCTTCTCTCTTCGCCAATTGGAATCCTGGTTGCCTTTATCTCCCCCGTGTGGCCAACGACGCGATAGCAGGTCGTTGCGACCGAGAATCGAAACCTGGGGGCAAAATGTCATTCGAAATGCAAGCGAATACTCAAGTCGAAGAAACAGCCGAGCAGAAACTTTGGCGCGCCGTGATCGCCGGCACGGTGGAAGAGTGGGTCCACGGTCCATTGCGCCGGAAACGAGAAGCGGAACAATTCCTCTTCGACGACAATCAAGATTTCCGAACCGTCTGTTTCTCGGCCGGAATCAATCCGGAAAATTTTCGCGGCCGCCTGGAGAAAATCCGCTCGCGGGAGATCGCCGCTGCCGAGACGCACGCTTCGCGCAATTAGTCCGCTCCGTCACCCGCAATGCGCCCAGCAAGGCGCCTCGTTTGACGAACCACTCTGCATCCGCTATTATGCATTCGCGGGGTGGAGCAGTCTGGTAGCTCGTCGGGCTCATAACCCGAAGGTCGTTGGTTCAAATCCAACCCCCGCAACCAATTCAAGATTTCATAGGGCGGCGCCAGACAGCCGCCCTTTATATTTTCCGACCAACGTCCGCGCACCTCTGCTTTCCGGAAGCCGTTTCCATCGAGATCCCTGAGAAGCAGGATGACGTCGCCGTCAAGGTGCCCCGTTCAGTCTAAATTGGCGGATTCCGGTTCAGACTAGAAGTTATCTCATAAACAGATTCAAGCCATTCAAGGCTTGTGAGTTATGCAAACTAGCGTAAACCGAGAGCATGGACCTGACCGAGGCGCAGTGGAAGAAGCTCAAGCCACTGCTGGCTCCCAAACGACGCCCCGACGGTCGAGGTCGGCCTTGGCGCGATACGCGAGCCGTGCTGAACGGCGTTCTGTGGGTCTTGCGCACCGGCGCTCCTTGGCACGATCTGCCCGACCGTTATCCTTCCTACCAAACCTGCCATCGGCGTTTTCAGCAGTGGCAGCGCGATGGCACGCTGGACCGATTGCTGCACGCCATGGCCGAAGACCTGCGGGCACGCGGCAAACTGGATCTGTCGGAAACGTTCATCGACGCCAGCTTCAGTTCGGCGAAAAAAGGGGCGCTGCTGTCGGCCCGACTCGCCGAGGAAAAGGTAGTAAAATCATGGCGATCGCAGACCGCCATGGTCTTCCTGTCGCCTGCTGCGTCACCAGCGCTTCGCCTCATGAAAGCAAACTCGTCGAAGCCACCATCGCGCAGCGCTTCACGAGAGCCAAACCAAAACGAATGATCGGTGACCGCGCCTATGACAGCGATCCGCTCGATCAGCGCCTCCGGCAAAAACACGGTATCCGGCTCATCGCGCCCCACAAGTACAACCGCCGCCGCAAGAGCACCCAGGACGGCCGCGAATTGCGTCGCTACTGCCGGCGCTGGAAAATCGAGCGCCTCTTTGCCTGGCTCCACAATTTCCGCCGACTCGTAAGCCGCTGGGAATATCACGAAGCCAATTTCCTCGGCATGCTCCAACTCGGTTGCCTCATTATCCTGCTGAGGTATTTATGAGATGGCTTCTAGATGGTTGAAAGCGTTTTCGGCGATGTTCTGCTAAGCGGCATCATCGTTTCCGCCGCGGTCGTAGCGTCAAGCCCGCTTCCGGGTCGATCCGTTCCGCGAGGAAATCTTTTCTGAAAGCGCAATTCGTTAAGAGTTGAGCGGGTGCCAACAGGCCTATATCTTGCTGGTCAGATCAATTACTTCCAAACGGTCCTTGGCCCCTACGCGCCGCATGAGTTGGTGAACGTGATTTTTTACGGTTTGCTCAGAAATATGTAAATCGGATGCGATTTCCTTGTTCGTCAAACCCTGGGAAAGCAAGGGAATGAGCTGCTGCTGTCTTCGGGTCAGCCCGAATTGCAGTTTGATACGCGCGCTCGGAAAAAAGGTGCATTGGCGCGAAAAAGTTTGAAATAAATGCCTGCAGAGATGAGCAGGGCAGACCGCCTCCCCTCGCAGAACACCCTGTACGCCGGACACAACTTGGGCTGCGGAAGCATCCTTCAGGAGATAAGCCACGGCACCGGCGCGAATGCATTCCAGGAAACTTTCGGGATCGTCATCCATATCAATCGCCATGACACATATCTTCGGAACTTCTTCTAGGATTTCGGAAATGAACGCGCAGCCTGTAAGCCGTGTGATAACTGAATCGAGAATCAGGACATCGGCGCCCGAGACGGCGACGGTAGCAGTAGTGTCAGGAACGCACGGGGAGACACCGCAGACAGAGACTCCGCCTCTCTTGTTCAGAAGTCTGGCAAGAGTCTCGCGCAGCAGGCGGCTTCCCGCAACTATGAAGACAGAGGACATGTCATTCACGACGGCATCGCGGTTGCTGCTCAGCGTTGCGCTGAAACAGCCAGCGATTAGTAACAGAAATCTCCAGGACAAGCAACTAATAAGATAGTTATATTCGATTAAAACATTCTAATGTGAGCCCGACATCGCAAATGGAACAGTCAATGCGACGCCGAGCCCCTGCTCCCGTGCGAGGGCGTCGCCTACACCTGCGTTCATCGGCCAATTTCGCGCTTCACATAAAGATGAATCGTCGGCTCGTGCCGAACGCATGAGATCTCCCAGTTCGGGCGCCAATCGCGCCCAGAAAATGTATAAAGCCAACGCATGCAATACGATTAATGTTTTCCATCTTTCATTCGGAATCGGGAATTCCCGGAGCCGCAATCCGTGGAGGTTCCTGCGACGCGTGAATGCTGGTACGAAATCGGTACCCGGGCGTCCCACTTCAAAAGGTAGATGGAGAAACTCGGGGTAGTACCCGGCTGGACACTTCTTAGGACTCAAATTTCATACTTCTTTGAACCTTTCCTTTTCGTTCGGAATCGCCAATAGTCAGCGCTCCCGGGTAGTGGATTGTGAAGGGGGCCGACAACCATGACACAGATCATACGCGTTGTTGTCGCTAATCAACCTCGGTTGATGCGTGAGTTGGTGTTGGAGGCCATCACGGAGCAACCCGACATTGAAATCGTTGCGGAGATACAGGACGAGAGCGAGATTCTCACTGCGGTTGATAATACACATCCGGATTTTCTGATCATCGCGCTTGACGAGTCCAACCACCGTCCCGTTGTGTGCGACACGCTTCTTCATCGCTATCCCGAGATCAAGATTTTGGCCCTTGCCCCGGAACGGAACAGCAGCATTTGCTATTGGGCTTCCTTCGATATTCATTCCGCCGAGGTTGAAGCCTCCGAAGCTGGAATATTGAGCACGTTGCGGCGCAATCGCGATTTCATCGGGGGGCAGTCGTGAATTCACAATCCAAGGGACTTTGGGAGCGGCGTCGGACAAGAAGGAGGCAGTGGCAATTCGTCGCTGTAGGATTGTTCCTACCTTTCCTTTTTTTGGGACACATTCCGGCAGCGCACGCCCAACAACGAAATAATAGCGCGACAAACAACTCCGATTTGGCATTGCAAAATCACGGTCGAGTCGGAGCCTCTGCGACGGAAATCAAAGCAATCCTGGTTAACAATGCCGGACTGTTGGTCGAATTGAAACATTGGGTTGCAAAGGACGCGACCGAACACGGGCAGATCGTCAGTGACTCGGATTTGACCGATGATGCAATTCTTACCCGGCTGGAAACAGACGTTGAATTCCGGTCCGTTGCCACTTCACTGGTTCAGCGGTATGGCTATCTCATTCCGAAGCTGAATCCCGATTCAGAGCTCGGGAGAGAGCGCGAGCTATTGGTTCAGGAACGGACAAAATGGCTCGCGCAAGATCAAGAAGCAAGCATAACCCAAGCCCGTCAACGAGAATCCCAAACCGCGCGGGGTGTCGGACCTTGTGATCCGAGGCTCGAAAACGTTTGTAATGTTTCGCAATCCTTGTCGTCGAGCCCGGGGGATTCCGGACGAATCCCTCCGCAGGATGAGTTTCCTTCCAACACTGCGCCACCGGAACCGGACTCTCCCAACGTTCCAGGCGCCGGCGGAAGCTCGGTGCTGCGTGCGCAGCTAGGGCAATTCGCAGACGACTCGATCGGCCTTTCGCCACAATCTCCTCTGTCCGGTTCGTATGGTTCCACAGCGTCATTCAATGGCCTGAACGGGAGCACGTTAGATTCACCGGCGTTGCAGAACGTCGAAATGAACACGGGCGCGTCGTCCGGAAATGGTGCAGCGCGGGGGAATTCCGGCGCCGTTGGTCCAGGCGATGGATTGCTCGCAGCGTATGGCGTGGGGATGAATTCCACGAATGGAACACTGCTGCAGACGAATGGGATTGGAAGTTCTGGGAACGGTATTGGGGCGGCGTTACGGGGCATCTCGCCAGGCGAATCATCGGAAGCATCCACTCCGCGGCCCGCGAGAGCGTCGATTCCACAACTGCCGGAACTGATTCGCAAGCCGAGCCCTTATAACGATATTCCATCGCTCTACGATATGTATCTGCAGGCGGTTCCCCGGCCGACGGAACCGGGACGATTCGGCGCAGAGGTGTTTGAGGGAGGCGCCCGCAACTCTCAATTGATCCCCATCGATCTTCCCGTTGGACCGGACTATGTTGTGGGACCGGGCGACGGCTTGTCCGTCGACCTTTGGGGCGGTGTGTCGCAGCGCCTGTATCGAGTCGTGGACCGCGAGGGCCGCGTCAGCCTCCCGGAAGTTGGGCCCGTTTTGGTCAGTGGAAAAAGTCTTGCGGATGTGCAGGGAAGCCTGCAGCAGATCCTGCGCACCCAGTTCCGGGACATTTCGGCGGACGTATCCCTGGCGCGTCTTCGGACCATCCGCGTCTACGAAGTCGGAGACCTTCAGAATCCAGGCGCCTATGACGTCAGTTCGCTCTCCACGCCGCTGAACGCCCTGTTCTCCGCAGGCGGGCCAACCCAACGCGGGTCGATGCGAATTCTAAGGCATTACCGCGGCAATCCACTCATCCAGACAGTCGATCTGTATGACCTTCTCCTGCACGGAGTGAAGACGAATCTTCAACGGCTGGAAAATGGAGACACCATTCAAGACCCGCCATTGGTCCTCAAATCACAATCGAAGGAATGGTGCGCCGCCCGGGGATCTATGAGTTGCGGGATGAAAAGAGTCTGGCGAGCGCTCTGGAACTGGCCGGCGGACTGCTTCCAACCGCCGCCCTGCGTCATATCGAAGTGCAACGCATCGTCGAGCACGAAAAGCAGACGATGCCGCCGTAGATGTGCCCGAGGCGGATACCTCCTCGGAAGCAACCAAGAAACTTGAATCTTTTGAAATTCATGACGGCGATCGAATACGAATCTTTCCCATCGTGCCATACAACCAGGATGCGATTTACCTGGAAGGCCACGTGGTGCGGCCTGGCCGCTATTCGTTCCGATCGGACATGCGCGTCACCGACGTGATTTCCTCTTATAAGGACTTGCTGCCGGAGCCGGCCACGCGGTACGCCGAAATCATCCGCCTGAACGCGCCCGACTTTCATCCGAGCGTCGAAGGTTTTGATTTGGGCGACGCTCTCGCCAATCCAACGAAGGCGCCCGTCCTCCACGCGATGGACACGGTACGAATTTTCAGCCGGTTCGACTTCGAGAATCCTCCGGCGGTCTCCGTGCTCGGAGACGTCAGGGTTCCAGGAGCCTATTGGACTGCCGGCCAGATACGTTTGACCGACGCGGTGCACTTGGCTGGAGGCCTTTCACCAGACGCGCAAATGGCGGATGCACAAGTATTTCGTTATTTGCCGGACGGCAAATTCAAAATCTTCAGTGTCAGCCTCAGCCAAGCCCCCAGTGGAGACCCGGTCGAGAACATCCTTCTGGAGCCGCGGGACCGGCTGCTGATTCACCGGAATCCGGACGCCATCGAGCCGGCCACGGTCTCCATCTCGGGTGAGGTGGCGAGACCGGGCCGTTATCCGCTGACCGCCCTCATGCGCATACGGGATCTGATTCGCATTGGCGGCGGCCTAAAGCCGGGAGCGGACGCAGAAACCGCCGATTTAACCAAGTACCAATATTCGAATGGAACGAAACTAACGGGGCAGCGTGAGGCGATCGCGCTGTCCGCCGCGCTTTCAGGAGATTCGAATGCAAACCCAATCCTCAAGAACGGCGATGTTCTCACCATTCGGCAACTTCCGGGCTGGGACAATTTAGGGGCGACCGTCGTCTTGAAAGGCGAAGTGAAACACCCGGGAACCTACGGCAATCGCCCAGGAGAGCGCCTCAGTTCGATCCTGGAGCAAGCGGGGGGCTTTCAGGACGACGCCTATCCGTACGGTGCGGTCCTACAGAGGGTGCAGGTGCGTGAGATGGAGTTGAAGACGCGGATGAGATTATGTTGCGCGTCAAGGATGCGCAAAACAATCTCGAACTCCTGCCGGACACGGAACCAAGACAACAGAAACAAAACTGTTGGCTGTTCAACAATGGCAATCAACGCTGGATGAATTGAACAGCAATCCTCCCATGGGACGCGTGACGATTCGTGTTTTCTCCAGGATCGATCGATGGAAGAACTCGTCCGCGGACATTGAGATTCGAGCGGGAGATATTTTGACGGTACCGAAGAGGCCGAGTTACGTGATGGTGACTGGACAGGTGTTCAACCCAACCGCCGTTGGCTATCGTCCGGGAAAAGGTGCGAAGTGGTATCTCGGCCAGTCAGGCGGTCCGCGACCAGTCGCCAATAAGAAGGCAATCTTTGTAGTTCGAGCGGATGGTTCGGTGTTCGGCGTCAAGAACGGCCTGTTGAGCGGAGAATCGCTGAGCGCCACTCTCA
>CAWDAY010000003.1:0-774630 GCA_963800455.1 uncultured Acidobacteriota bacterium
CCGAACATGCAGCAGCTGACGCTCATGAATCTTAAGGTTCTTCTGCCGTTCCGAATTTTCGCCGACAAAACTGGCGTTTCGCGTATCGTTGCGCAGAGCCGCGAAGGCTCGTTCGGACTCTTACCGCACCGGCTAGACTGCGTCGCGGCGCTTGCGCCAGGGATTCTGATTTACGAGAACGACTTGGAAGGTGAGGTTTACGTAGCCGTTGATGAAGGCGTGCTGGTAAAGACTGGCTTGGACGTGCTCGTCTCCGTGCGCAACGCAATTGGCGGAACGGATCTTGGCAAACTCCATGAGGCGGTGGAACGGGAGTTTCTGAACCTGAACGAAGGGGAGCAGAGCGTCCGCTCGGTGATGGCGAAAATGGAGAGCGATCTCATACGCCGCTTGGCGGAGTTTCATCGTGAGTAAAACACCGGAAGTCAGGAGCTCGAAAGACCCGACCGCGTTCAGCAGGGAGATCGGCGAGGAGGCGGCACGCAAGCTCAGGGCGCGTAACTCCAAGCAGGGCGTTTGGTTTGGCTTGGGCATGACGGGGCTTATCGGCTGGTCGGTGGTCGTTCCCACTCTCGCCGGCGTGGCGCTTGGAATCTGGCTGGATAAACACCACCCAGGAAGCCATTCCTGGACGCTGATGCTGCTGATCATCGGCCTGGCCATCGGCTGTCTGAATGCGTGGCATTGGGTCACCAAGGAAAACAAGGAAATAGGAGAGGAACCGGAGGATAAAGATGAATGACACTTTCCGTCTGATGGTGGCTTTGGTGACGGGCCTCTTGCTCGGCGCGATGTTCTTCGGCGGCCTTTGGTGGACGGTTCAGAGGGGCGTTTCGTCCAAACGGCCCGCGCTTTGGTTTGTCGGCAGCCTCTTGGTGCGAACCAGTATTGCCCTAGCCGGTTTCTATTTTATCGCGCGCGGTCATTGGCAGAGGCTGATCGTGTGCCTTATTGGATTTGTCGTCGGGCGCCTTATCGTGACGCGGCTCACCCAATCGGGGGAAAAGCCGACTTACTTGGCGCAGAAGGTGAGCCATGCACCTTAGTCCCGATCAGATTGTCTTCTGGCAACACGGGTTTCTGAAACTCAACGGCACGATTGTGTTCACGTGGGCGATGATGCTCCTGCTGGCAGTTGGTTCAAGGCTCATTACACGCAAGCTTTCCACAGGTCTTGAGCGTTCCCGCTGGCAGAACCTTCTGGAAATCGTTGTCACTGGCATCGAGAAACAGATTCAAGAGGTGGGCCTGAGTCAGCCGCAGAAATATATCGGCTTTCTGGGAACGCTTTTTCTGTTTGTGGCGACAGCCGGCCTTTGTACCGTCATTCCCGGCTTCCAGCCGCCGACCGCCTCGCTTTCGACCACGGCGGCGCTCGCGCTGTCCGTGTTTGTGGCCGTGCCATTCTTCGGCATCGAGGAGCAAGGGCTGGGCGAGTACCTCAAATCCTATATGAAACCGACATTCATCATGCTGCCGTTTAACATTATTAGTGAACTTTCGCGCACGCTGGCCCTGGCCGTCCGTCTATTTGGCAACATGATGAGCGGGGCGATGATTGTCGCCATCCTGCTCACGATTACGCCCTTCATCTTTCCGATTTTTATGACGACGCTCGGCCTGCTCACCGGAATGGTGCAGGCCTACATTTTCAGCATCCTGGCAGCGGTGTACATCGCGGCCGCCACGCGAGTCCGTAAGCCCAAGATGGAACCCGAAGCGATACATTGAAACGTGAACTACGACAACAGAAGGAGATCCCATGGACAGCATGACGATTATCGCGGTGGCATCAATTGTTATTGCCGGCTTCACGATCGGTATCGGGACCATGATTCCCGCGCTGGCGGAAGGGCGGGCTGTTGCGAACGCGTTGAGTTCTCTGGCCCAGCAGCCCGATGCCTCCGCGACCATCACGCGAACCTTGTTCGTCGGCCTGGCGATGATAGAGTCCCTGGCCATTTATTGTTTTGTGGTCTCGATGATTCTGATCTTCGCTAACCCTTTCTGGAATCATGCGATCGCACAAGCAAAAGGAAAGTAAACCTATGTTAATTGATTGGTTCACGGTCGCCGCGCAGGTGGTCAACTTCCTCATCCTGGTGTGGTTGATGAAGCGCTTTCTTTACAAGCCTATCCTCCATGCCATCGATGAGCGGGAGAAACGGATCGCCATAGAACTGGCGAATGCCGACAAAAAAAAGGCCGAAGCCCAAAAGGAGAACGACGACTTCAAGCACAAGAACGATGAGTTTGATAAGCAACGCGCTGCGCTCTTGAGCAAGGCAACAGACGAGGCGAAGGCCGAACGTCAGCGGCTCCTCGACGAAGCGCGGAAGGACGCTGCGGCTTTGAGTTCAAAATTGCAGGAGGCGCTGAGAGACCAAGAGCATACGTTACATCAAGCGATCAGCCGACGAACGCAACAGGAAGTATTTGCCATCACACGAAAAACGCTGACAGATCTCGCCACGGTGAGTTTGGAAGAGCGCCTGGGCGAAGTATTCACCCGGCGTCTTCGAGAGATGGACGCTCAGGCGAAAGCGGGTCTCGCCCAAGCCCTTAAAACAGCGTCTGACCCCGCACTCGTGCGCAGCGCGTTTGACTTGCCCGCGCAGCAACGCGCAGCGATACAAAATGCGCTGAACGAAACCTTTTCGGCTGAAATCCGCATCCGTTTCGAGACCGCGCCAGACCTGATCAGCGGCATTGAGCTCTCTACAAATGGGCAAAAGGTTGCGTGGAGCATCGCGGATTATCTGGCGTCGATGGAAAAAAGCGTCGATGAACTCCTGAAAGAGAACGACAAACCTATAGCTAAGACCGAACACAAACACAAACCCAAACCTAAACCCGAATCCAAACCCGAATTCAAACCCCAATCGGAAGTCACAACTGAACTCAAGCCTGAAACCAAAACAGAGCTTAAACCTGAGGCCAAGAACGAACCTAAACTTGAAAAGCCTAAGGCCGAAACAAAGAGCAAATAAACATGGACCCCGAGAGTCTCAAAAGCGTTTTCGACGGTGCCTTTGCTGAAATAAGCCAGGTGCGGGAAACATTCACACCGCAACTGACGCCACGGGAGGTGGGCACGATCACCAGTGTCGCCACCGGCATTGCCAAAGTGTCAGGTCTTCCTGGCGTTGGCTTTGATGAATTGGTGACGTTTCCCGGTGATGTGCTCGGCATTGCGTTCAATGTGGACGCCGATGAAATCGGCGTCATACTGCTCGGCGAATACTGGCATCTCCACGCCGGAGATGAGGTCCAGCGCACGGGCCGGGTGATGGACGTGGCCGTGGGCGATGGATTGCTCGGGCGCGTCATCAACCCTCTCGGCCGGCCTCTCGATGGCAACGGCCCATTGGCCTCCAGCAAGCGCCTGCCCGTCGAACGCCCCGCCCCGCCCATCATGGACCGCGCGCCCGTCACTGTGCCTCTCCAGACGGGCCTCAAAGTCATCGATGCGCTCATTCCCGTTGGGCGCGGCCAACGCGAGTTGATCCTCGGCGACCGCCAGACGGGTAAGACCGCCATTGCGATTGACACTATCCTCAACCAGCGCGGCCAAAATGTCTTGTGCATCTACTGTGCTATTGGTCAACGCGCGTCCGCCGTCGCAAAGGCCGTGGCAACTTTGCGGGAAAATGGCGCGATGGATTACACCGTTGTCGTCGTCACTGAAGGCAACGACCCGCCGGGCCTGGCCTATATCGCTCCTTATGCCGCGACCAGTATCGCGGAATCCTTCATGGAAGCCGGCCGAGATGTGCTGATTGTCTACGACGACCTCACTCATCATGCGCGCTGCTACCGCGAACTCTCACTCTTGCTGCGCCGTCCCCCGGGTCGCGAGGCGTTTCCCGGCGACATCTTCTATATCCACTCTCGGCTGCTCGAACGTGCGACGCATTTGTGCAAAGAACTCGGCGGCGGCTCCCTCACCGCACTGCCGATCATCGAAACCGAAGCGCAAGACATTTCCGCCTATATTCCGACCAACTTGATTTCCATCACGGATGGGCAGATCTACCTTTCGCCGTCGCTATTCGAACTGGGCGTGCTGCCGGCCGTCGATGTTGGCAAATCCGTTTCGCGCGTTGGAGGGCAAGCACAACGCGCGGCCTACCGCGCCGTCGCGGGCGACCTGAAGCTCGCCTACGCGCAGTTTGAGGAACTAGAAACCTTTTCCCGGTTTGGAGCCCGCCTCGATGAAAATACCCGCAAGTCCATCGAACACGGACGGCGAATCCGCGCCTGTCTCAAACAGCCGGAATTCGCTCCCGTTCCCGTGCCCGCGCAAATCGTTGTACTGCTGGCCTTGACCGCGGAACTCTTCGACCTAGTGCCGCTTGACCAGATGACGGAGGCCGAGCACGTCCTACGTGGGGTGACCGCGGATATCCCTGCGGATGTGCGCGAGCGATTGGATACCGCTGAAAAATTGAGTGACTCGGATCGTGAAACAATTGTCCAAATCGCCCGCAAATCGCTTGTTCGCTTCCAACCCAAGCCTGAAACCAAGCCGGATCTCCAAACGAAGGTGAAGCCTAAACCCAAAGCCGAGCCCAAGGCTGAAGCCAAAGCCAAGCCGGGAGCCCAAACGAAGGACGAACCCGAGCCGAAGACTGAACCCGAGGGGAAGTCATGAGCAAGACCACGGTCAGTCTGCGGCGAAAGATCACGGGAGCCGGTGATCTCCAATCTGTTGTCCGCACGATGAAGGCTGCGGCTGCCTCCAGCATAGGACAATATGAGAAATCGGTGAGCGCATTGGCCGACTACTACCGCACAGTTGAACTGGGGTTGGGCGCATGCTTCCGAGGAAGCGGGACGGCGCCACAGATTGCAGAAAGGAACGAAAAAACAGTTGCGGGTGTAATCAGAGCGGTCGTGTTCGGTTCAGATCAGGGACTAGTGGGCCAGTTCAATGATGTGGTGGCCGATTTCGCGGTCAAGACGCTCGCGGCCCTGCCAGGCAAACCGCAGGTCTGGGCCGTCGGTGAGCGCGTTCAAGCACGCCTGACTGACGCGCGCCTGCCGCTGATCGGACTCTTCAGCGTACCCAACTCTGTCAAGGCTATCACCCCACTCGTCGGACAGATTCTCGTGGAGACCGAGGCGCACCACGGTCAGGGTGAAGTCACCGAACTTCACCTTTTCTACAACCGCCCCACTTCCGGGGCGGCTTATGCGCCTGTTGGTCAGCGACTGCTCCCGTTGGACGAAACCTGGCGACGCAAGCTGTCCGAATTACCCTGGCCGACCGGAAACTTGCCCGAGGTCATGGGCGGCGGCACCGTGACCTTGCGGGCCCTCATCCGCGAATACGTTTTTGTCTCGCTCTTCCGGGCGTGTGCCGAATCCCTGGCTAGCGAGAACGCGAGCCGCCTAGCGGCGATGCAGCGCGCCGACAAAAACATCAACGAATTACTGGAGGATCTTAACCGGACATTTCATCGTCTGCGTCAGGATAGTATCGACGAGGAACTCTTCGATGTCATCTCCGGCTTCGAAGCACTGAGCGTAGAAGAGAAATGATGCGCAATAGCACGGCACTTAACAGTGCGGTTTGGATGTTCTGTAAAGACACGGCCACATCGTCGGCATGCAAACCAAACAGATGCCAGTCTCCCTCGATCACAGTGTTCCGAACGCAGCACCCCTACTCGCGAGGCAGGTGCGTCCCCACATGAGGCCCGGAGGACGAACGTAAGGAGGCCTGTATCGAGGGCGTCCCGAAACACATCCTTTGGCACAGTTCGAGACAAGTAAAACTAGCGCTGCAAATCAAGCACTTGCAGGCGGCTCCGAAATACCCCTTTGATACGGAGCTATGCTGCGTTGAACCGTTCCGAGCGAAGTGCCGAACCGAGCGGCTATTGTCCTGAGGCTACCGTCTCCATCCTGGTATGCCGAAATAATCTGTTCCTTAAGCTGTTCTGAAACTGGCACGCGGGCTGGGCGACCGATCTTGCGTCCTTTGGCACGGGCATGCCGCATGCCCGCTTTTACGCGTTCAGCGATCAACGCACGTTCAAATTCCGCCATCGCGCCGATCACTTGAAACATAAGCCGGCCTGCCGGAGTCGACAGATCGAGATTGTCCCGCAGGGTAACGAAAGTGATTCCACGAGATTCTAATTCAGCCAAACTGTTCACGAGATGGCGCAGCGACCGTCCCCATCGATCCAGCTTCCACACAAGCACGGCGTCACACTTCCTTTGGTGCACATCAGCGAGCAATCGATTCAATTCCGGGCGACTATCTTTTGCTCCGCTCGCCGTATCGACGTACTCACCAGCGACAGTCCAGCCGCGACGCTCACAGTATTCCCGAAGCTCTCTCGTCTGCATCGTTGGATCTTGCCCCTGATTCGATGTCGATACCCGCGCATAAATCGCTGCGCGAATTAATCGAATTGGTGAAGCCTCTTCCGTCATCGCGCCCTCCTGCTACTCGATATTCTTGACTTTCTTTCGCCCACGCCCCTTGCGGTAGTGATCTTTTCTGTACTTCTTAACCCTCTCGATGTCAGCTGCCTTCCAATTGCGAAACTCGCTTCGTCCAAATCGAAGCTTCTTTGGCGAAGGAAGCTTACCGCTGGCAAGCCAGCGCTCGAGCGTCACCCTACTGATTCCAACTTTGTTCGCGACTTCTTCAGTAGAGAGCGGTGGCATCATATGATACTAGCATGTATCGTATTTAAGTTGCGTAGTCAAGCAAATAGTGCGAAACTCAGGCCGAAGGAACATACATGGACGCCTTCCGTAATAAATTCGAGAGAATGCTCTCCAACACGCCTGATGCGGCTCGGCTCGTTACCATGGTTGCCGACACAGGCATTAGTCGCGAGGATTTGATTTCCCTACTTGATTGGGTAACGGATCCAAAGCGCGATCAGAAATCTCAAAAGGTCTATACCAAACTTAAGGATTGGGTACGCACTAGAAAGCAAGTTTTGGGGCTGGCCGCTCGGATGGAGCGCCTGGCTGAAGATACAGAACTCATTTTCGATCACCCGATCTACGCATTGAATTCACAATCACCCCGCTACATTGCACTTGCCAAAACACTTAAGGAATGCGCCGCGGCAGTGAGGAAACTTCTAAGTCCTAAGGTCGCCAGGACTCTCTCTCACAAGACTCTATGGAAACATGTCCCATTAACCCTGTTTTGCATCGCCCTCGGAGTCCCGAAGAAAATCTCGTATTCGGACGCCGAATACTTATTGTGGTATGCGTCGCAGGCACGAGGGATAACGTTAAGTCAAGCTGACAGAGGTCTTGAACGCGAACAGCGCAGGTTCAGCCAAAGTCCTGGCGGCACAGTATTGAAGCTACTTCTTCCTATGATTTCCAGAACGCTGCTCCCTAAGACGATCCCGCCACATATGTCCACGAACAAGTCCTAAAACTTTTCTTTTTCGTGGATCATTCGCTTTGCAAAACATGCCCTATTATGGCACCCGTTGACGCGCCAGGTCGCGTCGCAGGGGTCTACATGGAAAAACTAATGCTCAGTAAGAGCGAAGCGGGCCACGCTCTCGGCGTCAGCCTACGGACGATTGAGAGACTGATTTCATCGGGCCAGATCGCAACTTGTCGAATTGGCAGGCGAGTTCTTATCTACAGAAGTGAGGTCGAGAAACTGACGAAGCTTTCATCGCAGGAGCCCGACTTGTCACTGGCGAGCGGGTCATCGCAAAAACGAACGTCGAATAGTGTGTTTTCTAAACTTTAGAATTCCCGACAGCCACGAAAAGGGTAAAGCGCGGTATTGAGCGCCCGCGGAGATTCACCAAAGATATGCGAGGCAAGTCAGCATTGCATAGTACATCGAACAAAAAGGAACAGGCACTTCTTCCCCTCCCACATAGTGAAGCTGCTGAGGCGGCGTTCCTGGGCGCCATTCTCTTAGGTATTGAGGGCGTAAGTGAGCAGTTCGACCGGATCGGGTGGACTGACTTTTTCTTGCCCTTCAACCAAGTAATCTATCGGGCGCTCAAAGCCTTTCACGCGCGAGCCATGCCTACGGACGATCTCCCGATATTGTACGACTCACTGAGTGCAGCGAATGAGCTCGACGCGGCTGGCGGCGCAGGTTACGTTTCCAGCTTATTGGACGGCCTACCTAAGGTTGCAAACATTTGCCACTACGCTGATGCCATTAGAGAAAATTCCCAAGCTAGGCGCCTCATACATCTCTACCAATCAAACATAGAAAAACTCTTGACGGCCAACGGTAACTTTCCAGATGTGATTAGAGAAATTGAAATTAGCTCTGCCCATACAAGGATGGATTTCGGACAGAAAGTAAATGAACGTGCGCTCTTTCAAACCGGCGCGGATCTCGCCGTTGATTCAACCCCTCCAGTATTTGTCGTCAAACCTTACTTGCTGGCTGGAGCCGTTACTGAACTGGTTGCGAAAATAAAGGCAGGAAAAACCACATATGTTCTAGGTGAGATAGTTTGCAAAGCCCTCGCAAAAGGGCCAGTTGTTTATCTCACCGAACAGCTTACCGCATCGTTCCGTGCGGCTCTGCAGCGGGCCGAGCTGATTGGTGTCGAGGCCTTATTAATTTTGCCATTCAACGCCGTCGTTGGCAGGCCCTGGGCCGACATTGCAAAAATCGCCATCAATAAGTGTCGCGAAGTCGGAGCGGCCCTCCTGGTTGTGGACACTTTGTCTTACTTTTGCGGCCTTGAGGGTGATTCAGAAAATGATTCTGGCGCGGCCATCGCTTGCATGAAGCCACTGCAGGAGGCGGCAGCGCTGGGGATTGCTGTACTGACCGTCAGACACGAGCGAAAAAGCGGAGGCGAGATCGGTGACGCGGGTCGCGGATCGTCCGCATTTGGGGGGGCAGCCGATACACTGCTGACACTTCGCCGGCCAGAGGGTCACACTCGGGCCACGTTGCGCAAGATTGGATGCGTTTCCAGGTTCGAGGGACTTCCGGCTGAAGCCATTTTCGAGTACCGAGATGGCCGATACCACTACATGGGAATCGAGAACGAGATCGCTGAGCGCGAGGCTGAAGAAGCTATTCCGTCTAGCGCTCCCGATTCCGAAGAGGAGGCCAAGCCCTTGAAGCAGTTCCTAAATGGTTCCGAAGTGGCCCGCACTACAGAGGCGGCGAGCGCTCCTCAGCGTCGAGGAAGTTGCCGAGCTGCTGCAGGTGCCGGTGTCGTGGGTGTACGACCGGACCAGGTCGCGCGGCGTGAATCGCATTCCCGGATTCCGGCTTGGAAAATACTGGCGCTTCGACGAGAGCGAGGTGGTGGCGTGGATAGAACGTCAGCGGTCCAACGGGGTTAGAAATGTTTGACCGCGAAGTTACACTGTCATCCGACACAGGAAAAGGCGGACGGGCCACGGAAAGGACCACCATGGCTCGACCGCGGTACCAGGTCGGCAGTTTAGTAATTCGCGGAAAAAAAAGAAAACGTTACGTGGCTCGCTGGAGGGAGGACGTAACGAGACCAGATGGATCGATCGAACGAATCCGACATGCAGAAATGATCGGGTTCGTTAGTACCATGAAGAAGCAGGAAGCGCGCGAGATTCTCCAGTCTTGGGTGGGTCTGGCAAGTCAGCAAGGGCGTCAGCCAAAGGTGACCATAACGCTTTCACAATTCGTGACGGCCGAGTGGAAGCCGAATGCGGCTCTGGCGCTGAGAAAATCGTCGATGCGTATCTACTTCTATCAGCTCGAAAAACACATCTTGCCGACACTTGGCGAGTTCTCGTTACGCGACATCGGAGTCGCGCACATCGAGGCTTGCTTGTCGAAGCTGAAACAAAAGGGGCATGCGACCTCGACGCTGCGTAGTGTGCGGGCCACGTTTGCCACGGTGCTTCGTTCGGCCGTCAAACGCGGGTACATCGAGAGAATCCACGCCCACGGAGTCTGCATTCGCGAAGCGGACTCGAAAAAAGAGCGGCGGTTTTACTCGCCGGAACAAACTCGCACGCTACTCGGCACGCTGACCGAACCGTGCGCGTCGGTTGTGTTGGTTGCGGTTCTGACCGGCTTGAGGATCGGCGAGATCCTCGGGCTGCGCTGGAAACGCATTGACCAGACCGCCAGCACACTTGAAGTTGCGGAAAACTATTCCTCGGGCGAATTCGGACTGCCGAAGAGGAAAAGTAGTCGGCGGGTGATTCCAATCAGTTCGACACTTGCGGGCGTGCTGAAAAACCTGCGCGCAAGTGCGAATTCCGCAACACCTGAAGACTTGGTCTTTCAGACCGCCAAGGGAACTCCGCTCAACGACAAAAACCTGTACAACCGGGAGCTCGCGCCAGCGTGCGACGAGATCGGGCAGCCGCGGATTTCGTGGCACTCGTTCCGGCACACGCACGCGACGCTTCTGCACGCGAGTGGAGAACCAATGAAAACTGCTCAAACTTTGCTTGGGCACTCTGATTTGGAGACGACACTCAACGTGTACACCCACGCCGTTTCCGACTCGCAGAAAAGGGCAGTCGAACAAGTTGCGGGGGCATTGTTCGGAGTTTTGGACCCAGTTGGACTCAAATCTGCATCGGGGACGACCTCGGGGAAATGAGTTAACTGACGGAAGGAAAAGCAATTACGGAGAATATTGGTGAACCGGGTAGGACTCGAACCTACAACCCGCTGATTAAGAGTCAGCTGCTCTACCATTGAGCTACCGGTCCACGAACTTTTTATTTTACCACGACTGAGCGATTTTTCAGGCCGCGCATCGCGAGCCAACGCGTTTTAATCCCGCAATGTTTCGGCGATTTCCTTGGCAATCTGCTTCGCGCGTTCGATTTCGTTCGGCTCCAGCGAAATCGCGGCGACGCGCGGGTGGCCGCCTCCGCCGTACTTTTCCGCGAGGCTGGCCAGGTTGTCTTCGGCGGCGTCGGGATTCCAGGGATTCGAGCCGATGGAAATTTTCGATCGCGTCGGCGAGGCCAGCACGCTCACCGTGTAGCGCGCCTTGGGGTAGAGCATGTACGGGATAAATTTATTGTAGCCCTCGATGGGCAGGTCGCTGATGTCGAAATAAATCACGCCCCCCTTCACGTCGATGCGCTGGCGCAGCAATTCGATCGACTGCTGGTGCTTTTCGAGCAGCGGGCCGAGGTGTTTCGCGACGATCGGCAGCTGGATCATTTCCGCCAGCGGCCGCTCCGACAAATCCGGAATGATCTTGGCAACCAGGCCGTCTTCCGGGGCGGACTCGATGACCAGCGCCAGTTTCGTGGCCGGCTCCGCGAGGGCCACCGCCGATTCCGGCGTGGGATACTGGGCGCCGTCGATGATGTCGCCCCAGTGGATCAACTCGGCCAGCGGCTTCGTGTCGAAGCCGAATTGCGCGCTGGTCACGTCAGCCAGCAGCTTGGTGCACGATTTGTAGTCCGGATTGTAAAACTTGTGGCCGCTGCGGTCCTGCCGGAAGTGCTCGGCATCGGCGGGCGTGAGGAACGCGCTCTGGTGATGGTCGAACCACCAGGTCACGCGCGGCGAGCTCGAATATTTGAAATCGACGATGGCGTTTTCGTCGCCGTCGAAGAGGGCCTCCGGGAAGGGATGCCGCGCCTGGTGCGTCATGCCCGTGAAGTGAAACTCCGCGCCCGGCTGAATGCGCTCGCGGAAAAAGCGGTAAAAGACCGCGGACGACGCCGCTCCGTCAAAGCAGCGGTCGTGAAAGCACAGCCGAACTTTTACCGGGTTCGCCACTCTCCGCCTTCGCTCCTCCCCACTGCAAAATGAAAAAGCAGATGGAAAGCCCTAAAAGATGGACGGGACCGGCAAGAATGTCAAGACGAAAAGGAAGAGGGACGCCGAGCAGCCGGATCGAAACGCACGAACCCGGCTGCCGGACGCTCGGCCCTGGCCGCGGATGAAACCAGCCGGCAGACCATGCCGCGAAGACCGCCCGAAGAGGAGCCGGAGTT
Organism: uncultured Acidobacteriota bacterium; assembly: GCA_963800455.1. Lineage (GTDB taxonomy): Bacteria > Acidobacteriota > Terriglobia > Acidiferrales > UBA7541 > Palsa-360. Next base: position 11,941 of record CAWDAY010000003.1, read on the forward strand.
GCGTCTACTTGCCGGCGAAGCTTTTTGCGATGCCGGCCGCGATCGGCACCTCGAACATCTCGTGCTGGTAGGCCTTCACCATGAGCAGGATCCACAGGACCAAAGCAACCAGACCGATCAGGCTGTAAAGCGCCGCGCCGATCCCGAAAGCCCCGAATCCGCCCATCATCATGAAGCCCGCGCCGAAAACGATCGCCAGCACGATGTTGAGGACGTGCAGCCCGCCGAACACCACGATCGATTGCGCCGCGTGAAATCGCACGAACGGCCGTTTGTCGATCAGGAAGAAAATGATTCCGGTAACCCATCCCAGCACATAGCACAGTAACCCTGCAGCATTTTCGGACAGGCCCGACTGCGTGCTTTGCGCCGTTGGCGCCACGGCTGCCCCCGATTGCGACGCGCCGCACTTGGGGCAGAATCCCACATCCGCTGCCACTTCACTGCCGCACTTTGAACAAAATGCCATTGTGTTTTTCCCTCCGGAAGCAACCAAAGAATGGGCCGACGAACCGTGCGCGAAGGCTATCACCGCTCTGCCCGCCGCACAATAACTTCTCCTGTGTAAATCCGGATGAGTTGGAACCGTGGTGGCGCTCGACGTTCCGTACCGGCTCGCCGGATCGTTCCGTGAAGCAAGCGGAGTCGATCCTCAGGTATACTGTGCAGCACCGCGGAAGTGGCGGAATTGGCAGACGCGCCAGCCTTAGGAGCTGGTGGCCGAAAGGCCGTAGGGGTTCGAGTCCCTTCTTCCGCACCACATCTTGATTCCAAAAGACTTGCCCCATTTGTTACCACCTGACTGTTACCACTTTCCTGCAAAAGCTACGGAACTCAGTATTGAAAGTAAAGGCAGGAAAATGGCGTTTCTCCAAAAAGTGCAAATCATGATTCGGTTCAATCGCTGCGGCAAGTGGGTGATGAAGCCCGCAATGTGGTCGGACAACAAGCGGTACCTCGTGCCGCGACGCGCGAAAGGAATGCCGCAGGAGATCGCAGGCGAGTATACGTACTACCTCCGATACTATTCGCCTCGGCTGCGGAAACGAGTGTACGAATCTGTGGGCAAAGACTCCGTGATGGCAGTCGCGGACGCAAACACGCGGGACATCGAACTTATCGCGGCCGCACGGGGACTCGCAGCCGTCGAGGACTCGGGTGCCGTTCCGCCACGGATCAGAGTCGACAATGCAATCCATTCGTACCTTGCGGATTTCCACAAGCAACGGACGACTCTTCTCTCCTATCGTCGCGCGCTCGAAATTTTCCGCGAGGTGTGCGACTGCACTTACGTCGATGAGATCTCCGTCGGCTGCGTCCGGCGTTACCTCGCGCGGCTGTCCACGGAATTCGATATCCATTCCAACAGCAAATCCCGCCCTCTCGCCGTCATAAATTTTGTATTTCGCGCGCACCACCACGTCACCGATCCCCGTCGCGCCTCCAGAATCAGAAAAGGTAGCATTCAAGCACGCGACTCCCTGCGCTTTGGCGCTTGCGCACTGCGGGAGATTGGGGTTGAATTGGTGACAAATATTGCTTGGAAAACCTTCGGATGCCGGCGCAACGGAATTCGGAACTATCGTGGCCTTAGAGACAACTCCCATTTGCACGTTCAGAATTAGGATGGCGACCGAAATATCGAAATGAGGGGACAGCCCGTAAGTGCCGTAGAGAATGTACTGATTTACCCTTAGGCTGATCGCGTTCACCGTTTGGATGAAATCCCGCACCACGCAGGGCTCGATGGTCCGAAGCGCGGTTTGGTTTGAGCAAGCTGGTAAATTGTCGGGATTGGGAACTGGGACATCCCTATGCTGGAACACCGCCGGGATGTCGTTCAAATTCTGGCCATCGACTGAACTAAAGTTGAAATATTGATAACTGAAGCCCACGAAGAGTTTATGGCGGCCGATCGTGCTCGCTCGCCAAGAATAGGCCCCAGGTTCTCATCCGTTGAGGGAGTGAAGGTCTTGAGCGCCGTGTCATAGATGAAAGTGATGCCCGAGGACGGCGAAGCGAGAGACAATTGCGAAAGGAAGCTCGTGACTTTCGACCGTGCGCTCAAGTCGCGTGGTGCCGACGTTCTCATCCTTTGATCATGCGACCGTGGGCGTACGTCAGCCTCAGCCGGCGCAGCTTGCGCTAGAGCACAGAAGTACCCCTGCAAACCCTGGACAGCTAAGGATTGATCAGATTTAAGGATGGATTACAACTAGACCCAGGATATCTTCGAAATGATCATATTCGCGATCTCGATGTAAGAGCGAATGCCCATGGCGAAGGCAAAACGTGGCAATCAAACAATCGATGGTCTTGCGGACGGCGTGTCCCCGCTGACGGAGACTTCGGAAATTCTTCGCGGCTTCAATAGCCAGGTCCTGACCGCCAGTCTCAAATACCTCGAACTTGCGAAGTTCGCGTAAGGCCCGTGCGAATGCCTTCTCCTCTCCGATACCTTGAAGAATCTCGCAGAGAATCAGATCAGTCAGTCCGAAGCGTTGCCGACCAAGCTCGCGATCGAAGTAGTTAGTCTGTTCATTCCGTAAACCGCGCAGATAGTCGATCCACACCGTGGTATCAATAATCACCATTCGTCTTTACTCCACAAATCGGCCAAGACGAGACTTGTGAAGATCTCCGTGCCATCGGATCTTGCCGCGAAGCCGCCGAATGCCGGCCTGCGCCCCAGTTTGAATCAAAAGGCGCAATCCTTCCTCAACCGCGGCCCGTTTTGTCCGGGATCGGCTGCTCCTCATTGCCTGTCGCATCAAGCGGTCATCGATATCTATATTGGTACGCATCTTTTTCAGCTTCCTATGTGTAAGGATATCATATTCTTGTGTATCGGTCACGGGTGGATCTCATTTCGCTCTCGGCTCTCGACGTCCGACCGTGGCGGCAGCGGTTGTCCTTTGGGCAGACTGTAGGTGCATATATGCAGACAATGTGCGCAACCTTGACAACGTTCGTAGCTGTTGTGCCTTAGCATCTACAAATTTATCTACGGGGCAAGGCGCACTGGAATTTCAGATATCAAATGTCCTAGATAGAGGGGCCGCAAACCTAACGGGAAGAGAGTACCAACGCAGTATTAGTCAAGTGCGTAGACCGCAAAACTTGCTCAAAGGTCCAGTGCAATTTAGTGTGATGGACCGCGAAAAAGGCGCCTCGACCAAAGTCCTGCGGCCTATACTGAAGTCAAGATAGAACGCTATTTGCCCCTCCGGCTGGTTGCCAGAGCTTAGGCTGTAATCAAGCGTATCTAGGATAAGCACTAGTGACATGCAACCCTTTACCGCTCACGAACTTCCAAGATTGCCCTTAGACCGCTGGAGTAAGTCGGCTGATAGGGGCCGCCCCGTGATTATTACGGGGGTATTCTCCGAGTCGACCGCCGCGCGCAACTGGACGCCAGCCACCTTCGCGGAGCGGTTTGGAGATGACCTCGTCCACGTGTTGGCCGACCTGCCTGCCGACCGATCGCCATATGCCGATTCTCGTGAATCCCACAGCGCAGACGTAACCGTGCGGGAACTGGTCAATCGCATCGAGGCAGGGGAACGCTGGTACCTCAACCAGGCTCCGTTGAAACGGTTTCCGGAAATGGAAAAGGACCTCGATCTTTCCTTACTCACCAGTCTTCCCATTCACGCCGTCAATCTGTGGCTCGGCGGACCCACGCGCTCCGGCTTGCATTTCGATAGCGAAGATAACTTCCTGGTGCAGATTTTCGGGCAGAAGCGAGCCGTTTTGGTGGACCCCCAATACGCGGGTTCTCTTGAGCTGATCCGCGAGGTTCCATCCAAGAGCGGGCTCAGTCCGAAGCAGATCGAAGAACCCGCGGATGGTTCTTTTGCGAAGGTTCCGCGCTGGTGTGGCACCATAACGGCGGGGGATGCGCTATTCATCCCTAGAGGATGGTGGCACTACCTGGCGAGCCCGGATCAATCCATCTCGGTCAACGTCTGGCATGGGGGTCATGTGACCTTCAGCTATTACTGCCAGTGGTTTCTTCGCTCCGGGCCTTCGGTATGGTTCCGCGTTGCCAGGGATTTCGTATGGTGTGGGTTGCTCCACCGGCCCTACCGCCAGCGGCTGTACTGTCCACCGCCACTTGGCGTTGAGCTATACCGGCGAGTCGCCCGTCTCCTGGGGAGCCAGACCGCCCTCACTGCGCCACGCTAAAGCCACATTGTCAAAAGAAAGCGCCGAACGGCCCAACGACAACAGTTGAGATGGAATTTGCGATCGGCCGAAACCAACGGCAATCTGCAGTTCAATCGCTGATAACCACAAGCTCGTTCTCCAGCCCGCCTTCCACTCCGTACTTCCGCAAAGACTTGTACGTCGAGCGTCTGATTGGAACACCTTGGCGAATATTCTGCTCACGCGCCCGCAACTCCGCTTCGCCGGGGATCAGTATCTCCTTCACATCCTCGGCCCGCTTCCCCGCCTTCGTTTGCTGGATCATCCGCTCCACGCGCGCGGTGAACTCACCCAACGGTCCAAACAGCTCGGGGTCGATCACCATGAAGAAATGGCCGATATCGCGCGGGTCCGAGCCGTGGTGCATCAACTCGCGGTCATGATCCCAGCCGAAGCCGGATCCGCTCAGGACGCCTGCCAACACTTCAAAGACCAGAGCAAGGCCGTATCCTTTGTGAGCACCGATCGGCACTGCCAATCCGGCTGCGAGATCGGTAGGATCTGTCGACGGCCGTCCGAAACGATCGAATATCCAACCCAGTGGCAATGGCCTACCTTCGGCCAATTGCAAGCCAATTTTTCCACGAGGCGCAACGCTCATCGCGATGTCCAGCAAAATCGGATGATAGCGGCCAGCAGGAATGCCTACGCCGATTGGGTTATTCCCGAAGGTCGGGGTGAGACCGCCGGTAGGCGCCAGGATTGACGGTCCGTTGGTCGTACACAAGCCGATTAGTCCTTGCTGCGCGGCTAGCCAAACGTAATGGCCGGCAGCGCCAAAATGATTGGAGCGGCGCACTGCTACAACCGCGATGCCTTTTTCCTTTGCTTTCCGGATCGCGGTTTCGATGGCAACAATGCCGACCCATTGGCCGGGTCCGTTGTCTCCGTCAATTTGGGCACTGATCGACGTCTCGCGCTCGATCCGAATCCGAGGGAAGGGGTTCATCTTGCCCGCGATAATCCGCCGGGCATAACGCGGGATACTGTCCAAATTGTGCGTCGGCTGTCCGCGCAGGCTGGCCTCAAGCTGGACTTCCGTGACGATCGCGGCCCCTTCCGGCGACAGGCCAGCCCGTTCCAGCACTTCGCGGCCATACGCGCGCGCGCTCTCAACAGAGACGCGAACCGCTTGCCCAGTCCCGATTGCAGCTGCTTCCACATCCGCAAGCTCAGGATCGCGTGCTTCCTTCCCGGAGCACACGTTTGGAGCTGAATCCACGACGTTCTCTTGTACAACGGACGCCGTGTCCCGGAAGGAGGCCACGCGTGCCAGCTCCGCGATGGTTTGGTGCAGGAAGATTTGCTTAACGCTTACCTGCAAGCCAGCCTCGTTGGCGCGCCGGATTACCTGAACGGTCCGGAGGGAGTCGCCACCCAGGTCAAAGAAGTTATCCTCAACTCCCAGCGAATCCAGGTGCAACACCTCCTGCCATATCTTCATGAGCGTCTTTTCGACGTCCGTGCGCGGTGCGGCAGGCGACCGAAACAACTTCGACGGCGTCCCGTTGTCTGCACCAAGCCCTGCGCCGGAGATCTTGAGGGTAGAGAGGGCCTTCCGGTCCAACTTTCCGTTCGCTGTAAGCGGCAACGCATCGAGCTTTACGATTGCGGACGGCACCATATACTCCGGCAGTTTGCGCTTCAAGAAATCGCGCATTTCCATGGCCAGCCGCTCGGGCTGAATTGACTTCCTCGGCACAACGAACGCCACGAGCCGCTGGTCTCCATCCGCGACCGGGCCCGCATCTTTCACGACTGCAACTTGCCGCACCCAAGGATGTTGCCCTAAAACCACTTCGATTTCCTCCGGGTCTATTCGGAACCCACGGATCTTGATTTGGTTGTCAGCACGGCCAATGAATTCAAGACTTCCATCGGACCGGTAGCGCACGATGTCTCCGGTTCGGTAGAGCTTCGCTTCTGTGCTCGCGCCCAAATGATCAGGCACAAATCTTTGTGCGGTCAAATCCGGCTGGTTGAGATAGCCTCTCCCTACACCCGCCCCGCCGATAAATAACTCGCCAGAGCCACCGATTGGAACTTGTCTCCCCGAAGCGTCCAGCACATATACTTGGGTATTTGCGATAGGGCGGCCGATCGGGACGACGCCATTGGGATCCAGGATCGAATGGGTCAGTACGATGCCGGTTGTTTCCGTTTGCCCGTACATATTGATCATTCGCGCGCCATGCAAGAAGACCGATGCCCACTCCTTGGGCAGGTCGGCCGAGAGTCTCTCACTGGCGGAAAGGATCAAGCGCAAGTCGTTATTGAGCAAGGCTGACCGAGCAGCCGGTTCCAGGCACTTTAGTTCTTCAATACAGGTCCGCCAGTAAGACGGAACAATATCCATGATCGAAACGCGTCGCCTGCGAACGAGATCGAACAGGGTTCTCGGATCCCGGATCTGATCGGTTGGGGCCACAACCACGGTCGCACCGCAAGAGAGCGGAACGGCGAACTGCCGAACCGAGGAAGAGAACGCGAAGGACGCCGTGTGAAGATATCGATCGCTACCGGCGACTTCGACAGCCTCACGCATCCCCTGGACGTAATGAACCACATTGGCGTGCGTGATCATCACACCCTTCGGCCGTCCCATCGAACCTGACGTGTAGATGACATACGCCAAATTTGCCGCAGTGACCGCGCTCTCCGGATTTTGTTGCTGCTCTCTGGCGATCATCTTCCAGTCGGTGTCTATACAGATCCGCTCAATTCCAGGCTCGGGTTTTAGCGCGGGAAGAAGCCGATTCTCCGTTACAAGAATCTTCAGCCGGGTATCCGCCAGCATGAAGGCAAGGCGTTCGGCAGGATATTCCGGATCGAGCGGGACGTAGGCGCCTCCAGCCTTCAGCACACCCAGCACTGCGATTAGCATCTGCGTCGAGCGCGTCAGTGAGATTCCGACCAATGTCTCTGGATGCACCCCGAGCTTCTGAAGGTGCCGTGCCAACTGATTTGCTTTTCCGTTCAGTTCGCTGTAGGTGAGGTGCTCCTCTTCATATTCCACCGCCACCGCGTCCGGCGCCTTCTCGGCCTGCGCCTCGAAGATATGGTGGAAACAGCGCTCCCGAGAAGGCGGCGCCGCCCGCCGATTCCACTCCATCTCCAGGTGTTTTCGCTCCGCTTCGGTAAGAAGCGGAAATTCCGAAAGACGCAGTTCGGGGTTGGCCACGATTCCCTCCAACAGAAGCTGAAACTGAGCAGCAATCCTCTCCATCGTGGATGCTTCGAATAATTCGGTGTTGTATTGCCATGATCCCGCCAGGCCTTGTCCGGTTTCCCACAGATAGAGGGTCAGGTCGAACTTCGCGGTGCTGCTGTCAACTTTGAAAGGATGCGCGCCCAGTCCTCCCCCCAGTTCGAACCGATGGCCTGTCATCAGGGAACCCAAGCGGTGTACGGGAGCGCCCTGCTCCATCTCGGGAAGATTCTGGAAAGCGAACATCACTTGGACCAGGGGCATTCGGCTGGGATCCCGGTCGATCTCCAGTTCCTCCACCAGCTTCTCGAATGGCACATCCTGGTGGCCGTAGGCACCTTTGGCGGTCACGCATACGCGGCGCAGCAATTCACAGAACGAAGGGTTCCCGGATAGATCGGCGCGCAGAGCTAATGTATTCGCGAAGAATCCGATCAACGCTTCTGTTTCAAGGCGTGTCCGATTAGCAATCGGGACGCCGACGACGAAATCGTCTTGTCCGGCGTACCGAAACAACAAAGTCTGGAAGGCCGCCAGCAATATCATGAAGAGCGTCGCGTCCTCCCGCTGACTCAACGCTTTGAGTCTTTCTCTGAGCGGATCTGGAATCACAAATCGCTTGCTGGACCCTGCGAAGCTTTGAACAGCAGGACGTAGCCGATCAGTGGGGAGATTGATTACGGGAGGGACATCTCGCAGACGATCTTTCCAATAGGCGAGCTGGCCTTCTAGCACTTCTCCTTGCAGCCACTCCCGTTGCCATGCGGCGAAATCGGCAAACTGCATGGGCAGCTCCGGCAGCGGGGATTGCTGCCCAGCGAGGGACGCCTCATAGAGTGTGCGAAGTTCGCGGTGCAGCACTCCGGTGGACCAGCCGTCCGAGACAATGTGATGCGCGGTGAGCAACAGCACGTGCTCTTCAGCGTTCAAGCGGACCAAGGTCGCCCGGAAGAGCTCGCCCCGGGCGAGATCAAACGGCCGTTTGGCGTCCTCGGCGGCGAGTCGCAGCGCTTGGGGTTCACGGTCAACCGGCGGAAGCGTCGTCAAATCCACAACCGGCAGCTTGCTGGGACAAAACTGAGAAATGAACTGGGAGGGTTTTTCGCCAACCAGGCGAAAGGCTGTGCGCAAAACCTCGTGGCGGCGCCGGATCTCATTGAGACTCTGATCGAGGGCGGACAAGTTGAGGTTACCCGTTAGCCAGACCGGGGCGCACACGTTGTAGGCTGCGTTGTTCGCCTCCATTTGGTCCAGGAACCACAGCCGTTCCTGGGCAAAAGTGAGCGGGAAAGGACCGGCTCCGCCTCCGCGTCTTCGCGGTTCCCAAGTCGACGGGCCCTGCGTTAGGGAGCGCGCCTGAGAAACCAATTCAGCCAGTCCGGCTACTGTCGGTTTGGAAAAAAAACTCTCAATCGACAGATCGACTCGAAACTCATCTCGCAACCGGGCAACAAACTGGGTCGCCGTAAGCGAGTCCCCACCGCATTGAAAGAAGTCGTCGTGGATACTGGGCGGATGAATCTTCAACACGCCGGCCCAGATCGCGGCCAGTTTTTCTTCTGCCGGCGTACGAGGCGCTATGAAGGGGGCCCGTCCTTCTTCCTGGCCAATCAACCCCAGTTTCTGGGCCAGACCCGCGCGCGCCAGCTTGTCGCTCGATCCTCCCGGGATCTCGTTCACGAACACAACTTTTTGCGGTACTTTGAAATGGGCCAGATGCGTGTTGGCGAACTCACGGATCTCTGCTTCGGTCACGGAGATGTTTGCTCGCGGAACGATCACGGCCGCGACCGCTTCGCCAAGAGAAGCGTGTGGCATCGCAAACGTAACGGCATGCGCGACTGCGGGATGTTTCAGCAATACTTCATCCACTTCCCGCGGCGAAATTTTTTCTCCGCCGCGGTTGATGATCTCCTTCAGACGGCCTGTAACGAAAAGATAGCCATCCGTATCCAGATAGCCGAGATCGCCCGTGCGGAACCAACCCCGGATGAATGCACTCTCGTTGGCTTCCGGATCATTCTCATACGCCTCCATTACGTTGTCGCCGCGGATGGCAATCTCACCCACCTGTCCCGACGGCATCGAATTGCCTGCCTCATCGATGATCGCAATTGCCGGTCCGGCCGCCGGACCGACCGAGCCCAACTTGCGGCGGGCAGGCGGCAGCCGATTACTGGAAACTTGGGGAGCCGCCTCCGTCATTCCATAGGCTTCGATGAACGGAACCTGAAACACGTGTTCCAAATCGGCGATCACTTGCGGCGGCATCGCTGCGGAAGCGGACCGAATGAACCGCAATCCTGAGCGAGCGACAATCTCGGGAAAGTGCGAAGCATTTTTGAGGATTGCCTGGTGGATTGTAGGTGCAGCCGTGTACCAGGTGGGGTGCAGCTCGTTCAGCCATGCAAAGAATTGCTCGGGGGAAAACCCGGCAGGGCAAATCACGCTTGCACCTGCCGCCAGTGATGCGAATATCGTGCTCAACCCATGGATGTGAAACAGAGGCATGACATTCAGACAGCGATCACTCGGTCTTAGTTCGACAGCATTTCGGATGGCGTATGCAGACGTACAGATGTTCTTATGGGTCAGCGGCGCGAGTTTCGGTCGTCCGGTCGTACCGGACGTAGACAGGCCCAAAGCGATGTCGGTTGGTTGGGCGAGACCTGAATTCATTCGCGCCCGTCGAAATTCCGCGGCGTTCACATTCAGCGTAAACAGGCCCGCCTCAGCATCTGCCAGCGGGGTCATTTCAAGAATAGGAATTCCAAGTGTTTTGCCGACGCTAACGGGCACGGCCGCGTTCTTCTCCGGAACCAGGAGCGCTTTGCAATTTAGATTAGCCAAGCGTAGATGCAATTCGGCGGCCCGGTAGGCAGGATTCAACGGAACGCATGTGGCGCCAGAAGCAATCGTGACCACCGTGACGGCCAGTTCCGGCCCTTCGGGAAGTACCGTCGCCACACGGTCGTTCCTGGCGATACCCAAGGAATTGAGCATCCCTAGGACCTCTTCCACGTGCTGGTTCAGCCGACCGTAAGTAAGAGGTAAGCGTCCCGGCGCAAGAATCGCAGGGGCGCTCGGGTTTTCTTCCGCCTGAGAGCGGATCAGGTCGGGGAGGCTGGTGTAAAGAGGCTGCATTGTCACTCCTCGGGCCCGGGTCGGGCCGATGAGACCATGATGTCTACCAGCGCGGAACGCCCGCGCCGCACCTGGTTGAGAGCTTCCTGAAGCACAGACGGAAGCTCTGCTGGGTCGTCGACGGTCCTGGCCCACAGGCCCAGGGACGCCGCAACTTTCGAATGCTGCGGCGGCTTGGGCAGATCGCACATCGGATACCGGCCCGATCTCCTGGCATACCCTCCAGGGGCGGTGGTAAGGATTGCTTCGATGGTGGCGAAATATTCTTGGTTATCGAAAATCACCGTCAGGAAGGGACTGCGGTTCTGTTCTGCCGCCCAATAGGCCGCGATGGGCTCGCCGAACAGCCAGGAGCCATCTCCCACCACGCAAATGACGGTCTTCGAAGGGTCAGAGAGCTTGGCGCCTAGAGCCGCTCCAAGGGCCCAGCCAAGGCCGCTTCCCGAGCTCTGGTAGTAGGTCCCGGGTTTATCCAATCGTAGCTGATTCCAAAGCGTGGGACCGTTGCTGACCGCCTCACCGATGATCACCGTGTTTTCGTCCACAATCTCGTTCAAGCAGTGCGCAGCCCATTCCGGCGCAATCGGCCTGCGCTCGGATAGGTCGAGCGTCCGCTGGCGCAACTTGGCCCATTGTTCCTGATGCTCCGCGGTCACTCTGTGGCGCCGCATTTCAATTTTTGCCCGATCTTCAGCGCTGAGTTGCCGGTCAACTTCTTTGGCCAGATCTGCACAAGCAATCGACGAATCAGCCTGGATGGCGAGATTCACGGGAAATCCCCATATAGGGATGTCTCGCTTCAGAGTATCAATATCCAGTTGGATAATCTTACAGTCCGGCGATGGTTGGCACTGCGCCGGGACCCATGGAACGTCATGGTCAACAACCAAAACGCAATCCGCTTGCAGCAAGTAGCGTGCCGGAGTAAATCCAATGTGAAGAGGGTGCGCCGATGGGAAATTGACGCGGTGGCGTGTCTCTACAACGGGAATCGCCAGAGTCTCGGCGAGTTGCACCAAAGCAGCTACCGCGTTGGGATTTCTGCCAGCATAGGCAACCAGGATTAATGGGTTCTCCGCTTCGATCAGCCAGCGCGCCGCACGAGAGAGACTTTGACGATCGGGAACTGGCGCCGAAGCCGAAGGACGCTCCTTCACCTCGGGGACAGGGGTCTCCATTTTCTGCAGGAGCACTTCTCTCGGGAGGGTCAAATAAACCGGACCCGCCGGTTCGCTTCCGGCAATCTGGAATGCCCGTTCCACCGCCGAACGAAGGTTCTCCCGGCAGGTAAGCTCATAGTGCCACTTGACATAACCTTGCACGATGCCGGCTTGGTTGAACTGTTCCTGTATCCAATGGTTGTAGCGGTTACGCCCTCCGGCGAGGCTGCCATCAAAGGTATAAGGAGCTCTCCCCGCACAGATCACTACTCCCGCGCGGCCCCGCTGAGCGTTATGGAGATTCGCGCCCAGATTCTGCGTACCGACGTCGACATGAACCATGACGACTTGAGGTCTGCCAGTTGCCATGAAATACCCGTGTGCGGCAGCCATCGCCAAAGACTCATGGAGACACAGAACCAGTTCCGGCGTTCGGCGTCCCATGGCCTTGAACTTGGCAATCGATTCAAGGATCGGCGCAGTATCAGTCCCGGGATTAATAAACACATAGTCGACGGCATGAGCGTTGAGTAGTTCAACGTATGCGTCGGCAACATTCTCAATCGGCGCCCCTTGTTCTTGGAGTTCGGTTTCCTCCGTGTCTGCAGCAATCGCTACGGCGATATCCTTCCCCGCAGAACCGGATCGCAGAAGCGTCGCAAGTTGTCGAATCGTTGCGTGCTGAAAAAACACGGCGAACGTAAGCTTGACCCCGTAATGCCGCTCAATCCGGTTGAGGGTCATCATGGCGGAGATGGAATCTCCTCCAAGGTCGAGAAAGTTGTCGTCAAGACCCACTTGATCGCAATTCAGGGTTACTTTCCATATCTCCGCCAGTTCCTGTTCGATGCTGGGGGAAAGAGCCTTGCCGGACGCCAGATGGTCCACGTCTTCTGTTTTGCCGACGGCTTGGGAAAGGAGCTGCTTGTCAACTTTGCCGTTCAATGTCATCGGCAACGCTGACACCGATCGGAAACGGGCTGGTATCTTCCATTCGGGCAGGACCGACCGGAGTTTTGTGCGAAGGGCCGAAGGATCGAACTGCATCCCACGCGCCATTACTACAAACCCCCAGAGACGATTCTGATCGTCCTCCTTCCTCACTACGGCGGCTGCCTCAACGATCTCCGGCAGTTGCATCAGCGTGGATTCCACTTCGCGCGTATCAACGCGGTACCCGCGGATCTTCACGAGGTGGTGGTCTCGTCTTCCGAGAAGCACCAAACTCCCGTCTGGCAAAAATCGCCCAAGGTCACCGGTACGATAGATCCGCTGTCCCGGAACTTCCGGATTGGGTTTGAAAGCTGCGGCGGTTGCCTCAGGCTGGTTCCAATAGCCCTCGGCAAGGTAGGAGCTGTGAACAACGATTTCGCCCGCGTCGCCGTTTGCCACGGCCTGACCTGCTTCATCAACGAGAGCCACAGACTTGTCCGCAACGGGCCGGCCGGCGACGACGGTACCGTTTTCGATAACCGTATCGCGGCCGATTGGGGCTACGGTCAACAGGGCGGTCTCGGTGAGCGAATAACGGTGCAGCACCACACAGGAACTCGTGAAATGCCTTTTCCATCGTTCCAGATCGCCAGGCAGAACGGTATCTCCCGCCAAGGCCACCAGTCTCACGGAAGGAAATATGTCATTGTCCTCCAGTGTCGACAGGAATCTCCGAAACAGCAGCACCGGCGGGTGCAACAGCGTGATTCGCTCCTCGTTGATCCATGACCCAAAACGAGTAAGTCCCTCAGAGGCGATGTCAAACACGCACACAGTGGCGCCTTGGAGCAGGGCCGCGAAGACATCCGATTCCGATGCCGAAAAACTGCAGTGTGTCAGCAAAGACTGTCGGTCCGAAGGGACGATCTCATCGTGCCTTGTCGAAAGCCAGACTCGATGCAGTATCGCTCTATGACTTTTCACGACGCCCTTAGGCTGTCCGGTTGTGCCTGACGTATAAATGATCGTGCATGAGTCGTGGGCCTTCGTAACGATCGGAGGGTTCTCTTCCGAATAGCCTTCACCAATGTCGTCCAGTATCAGAGTGGGAACCACACCGGCGGCTATCTCGTGGGCGCGCGGTGTCAGAGCTCTCGTTGTCAGCAATAGTTGCGGGGCCGCATCCCGAATAATTTCTTGCTGCGCTCGGTTCGGCATCTGCGGGTGAATAGCAAGATAGGCCTTGCCGGCCTTTAGCACAGCCAGTGCGGCAATTACCATTTCCGACGATTGTTCCGCTAGAAAGCTGACACATCCGATTCCGGGCTGCGTCTGCTCTCTGATGGCATTAGCAATCTGGTTAATCCGGCGGTTCAATTGCAGATAGGTCCATCGCTGGCCTCGATAGGTCAGGGCAACACGATCTGCGGAGTGCCACACGACGTGTTCGAAACGCTGCGGGATACTCTGCTCGATGTCTTCCCGCTCGAAACGCAGATCCGTGGGTAGACTGGCTTCCTTCGTCGTCTTCGCCATAAGTAGGACGCCTCAAGCGACACGGGGGTCCTAGGTCCTTCGCACTCTGGATACCATGAGCAGCAAACGGCATAAGCCTAGGCTTTGCAGCTTCTTACGCCGATGCTTTCATTTCCATCTTGGGGGCTGAAATCCGTGGAGAGGAAAGGAGTTACCACAGAGTAGAAAGTAAAGTTCTCTCTAGGCTCCTTTTCTTTCAGAATGCAGTTATATACTCCACTCGAAATGCCAGATAAGCCATTTTTGTACCTGTAACTTACGCTGATTTTGTACCTTCCTAATATTCGCCATGTGGAACCCTGCTTGCTGGACATTACGGCAGCAGCTTAGATGCTGAACCTTAGACCGGGGACCACGGTATCTCCACGGGCCTCGGGCGGCCAGCTTCAAGGACCTCTCATGCAGCCAAGAACCACCTTGAAGGAGCAGCAGCGACCGTCTTTGCCAGACTGCGATGTCGCAGTTTCGGCTTCGCAGCACCTGGATTCGCCTGCTTCCGCCAACCAACAACGACTATGGTTCCTGCACCGGCTTGAAGCCGGCTCGCCAATCTACAGCATGCCAAGAGTTTGCCGAGTGGTCGGGGAACTGAATGTGGAAGGCCTGGCGCGAGCAATCACTGCGCTAATTTCACGTCATGAGCCGCTACGCACGAACTTTTCCCTCAAGGATGGACAACTTGTTCGAGTCGTGACTCCGCCCCAAGTCAGCGACCTTCGGCTTGTGGATCTGACGGGCCATGCATATGCCGAGCGCGAAGCAGATGAAATTGTGAAGGAATTGGTCGGCCGGCCATTTGATTTGGAGCGCGATCTGTTGCTTCGTACCTGCCTCATCCGATTAAGACCCAATGAATATGTCTTGGCTCTGGTGACGCACCATATTGCCTCTGATAGCTGGTCGTCCTCCATCATGCATCGGGAACTGGGAAAGCTCTATGACTCGTTCTGCACCGGGCGTCCACCGAGCTTGGATGACTTGCCTATTCAATATGGCGGCTACGCCGAATGGGAACGGCTGTACCTCGAATCAGAAGAAGCTCGGGACTCACTGAAATACTGGACCAACCAATTAACCGGCGTCCCTTTCCTTCTACATCTGCCTTACGACCGGCCTAGACCAGCCATTCAAGCTCACAAAGGCGCTCAGCACTGTTTCTCGATTCCGGAAGACTTGCTGAACAGGTTGCGTCTTCTCAGCCAGCGTGAACGAACCACCCTGTCCTCAACGCTCTTCGCGGCGTTCCAGACATTGCTCTTTCGCAGTTCTCAACAAGCCAGTTTCGTCGTGGGTGTCCCAGTGGCGGGTCGGTCCCGAACCGAATTTGAAGGATTGATCGGGAATTTCGTTAACACCCTGCCTTTGCCGGCTGACTTTACCGGCGACCCCAGTTTTGCAGACTTCTTGAAGGCCACAACCCGGAAGATGCTTACGGCGCTCGATCATCAAAGCATGCCTGTCGAACTCGTAATCGATGCCCTCCGGCCGGAACGCAGCTTGAGCTATCAGCCCGTGTTTCAAGTAATGTTCAATTTTATCAACCGCACAGAGCAGCCGTTTCAAGCGGCGGGGCTGGAGATAACGAGTCTGGAGACACACAACCGTACCTCCTTGCAAGATCTCACGCTATTTGTGACCCGCAGTGGAAACCGCTTGCAAGGCACGCTCGAATATGACGTCGATCTGTTTGACGCTGGGACGATAAGTAATTTGGGCGACCGGTTTCTCACATTGCTCGAAAGTATAGCCCGGTGTCCGGACTTGCCGGTTTCTCGACTGGAATGGATTCCGGCTCGCGAACAAGCCTTGCTCTCCGAATGGAATGCCACAAATACTCGATTTTCCAAGGATAGCGGAATCCATGAGCTTATCGAGGAGAACGGATGGAAAAGGCCTGAGGCGGTCGCACTCGCCTGCAACGGTCATTCGCTAACCTATCGAGAATTAGAAGAACAAACGAATCGCGTTGCGAACTTCCTGTCGGGTCTCGGCGTCGGACCAGGTTCGAAAATTGCCATTGCCATGGAGCGATCCGTTGACATGGTAGTGGGACTACTCGCGATCCTGAAGACCGGAGCGGCTTACGTTCCCCTCGATCTCTCACAACCGCGCAATCGCCTGCAGTCCATTGTGGACGACTCGAACGCGGAAATAATGCTGACCCACAAGAGGGCCGCTGATATCAGCACGATTGTCGCGCCGAAAACAGTGCTGCTCGAAACAGCGATCGCGGATGGTAGTCGGGTTCCGCCACCTCCGCGGCAGAGCGCCACCAATCCGGCCTACCTGATATACACGTCCGGTACAACCGGAAAGCCCAAAGGCGTCGTTATCTCCCACCGCGCGGTGGTCAATGTGTTGGAGAGCATGCGTGTTCGTCCCGGTCTCTCCGACTCTGATACGCTGCTAGCAATCACCCCCCTCTCGTTCGATATAGCCGGTTTGGAAATCTTCTTGCCACTCTTGGTTGGGGCGCGTCTTGAGATCGCGACCCGCGAAACCGCAGCGGATCCGGCGTCCCTTTCGCGGAAGCTTGCGGAGTCCGGTGCGACAGTAATGCAGGCGACACCGGCTACTTGGCGGATGTTGGTTGATTCAGGATGGAAAGGTAACCCTGCGCTGAGTGCTTGGTGCGGTGGGGAAGCCCTGCCGAGAGATCTTGCCGATCGATTGTTGAAGCGCACCGGCACTCTTTGGAACCTCTACGGACCCACAGAAACGACGATCTGGTCAACAGTCTCCAATGTTGAAAAAGACGATAGCGCGCCCACGATGGGTAGTCCGATCGCGAATACAAGACTGTATTTGCTGGATGCGAATCTGCAGCCCGTACCAATCGGAGTACGCGGGGAATTGTATATCAGCGGTGCTGGATTGGCCGAAGGCTATTGGAACCAGAAGGAATTGACAGAAGAGAGATTTCCTCCGAATCCTTTTGAGCCGGGCGCGCGAATGTACAAGACCGGCGACTTAGCGCGATGGCTTGCAAGCGGGTCTCTTGAATACTTGGGACGCATCGATAATCAGGTAAAGGTCCATGGCTTTCGCATCGAATTAGCCGAGATTGAAGCTGTACTGAGCCGTCATAAAGCAGTGAACCAGTGCGTTGTGACTGCGCACGAAGCCACTTCTGGTGACAAACGACTCGTTGCTTATTTTGAGTCGCATGAACCACGGGGACCCGATATCAGCGATCTTCGCGCGCATCTTAGGAATGACTTGCCCGACTATATGATCCCATCAGCTTTCGTCTATATGGAGAGATTGCCGTTAACGCCGAATGGCAAGATCGATCGCAAAGCACTACCCGCGCCAGAGGAACAGGGCAGCGAACTGCGAGATGATTTTGCGGCGCCGCGGGACGCGCTGGAACAGGCGCTTGCCGGTGCTTGGTCGAAGGTGTTAAGGGTCAAACGGGTGGGGCGGCGCGACAATTTCTTCGACATAGGTGGTAATTCGCTCGCCGCGGTCCAGCTGCTATCGGAAATAGAAAAGCTAACGGGCAGAACTTTGCCTTTGGCCACCCTCTTTCAAGCCGCCACGGTGGAGGCATTCGCAGATATTCTCCGAAGCGAAGGCTGGACGCCATCTTGGTCGTCGCTGGTGCCGATAAGACCGCACGGATCAAAGCCTCCGTTGTTCCTGGTCCATGGCGCTGAAGGAAACGTTCTTCTTTACCGGCAAGTGACACAGCACCTTGGGTCGGATCAGCCGGTCTACGGGCTGCAATCCAGAGGCCTGAATGGGGACCGGCAATGTGGGCAGTTTCATGAATCCATCCAAGACATGGCGTCCCAATATATTAAGGAAGTAATGACCGTACAGCCGAGCGGGCCGTATTTTCTCGGTGGATACTGCCTCGGCGGAATCATCGCTTTTGAAATGGCGCAGCAGTTAAGGGCGCTGGGACAAGAGGTCGAACTTGTGATTCTGCTCGATACTTATAACACCGGCGTGGTCTCGGTCTTAACCGCTCTCCTCAGAACACCACTGTATCTTTTGCAGAACGCATGGTTTCATTGCGCTAACATCGTTAAGATTCAAGGAAACGAACGCAAGCGCTTTCTAAGTGAAAAGTCGGACGTCGCGTTGCGCAGACTGGGAATCAGGCTCCGTGCCGCGCGCCAAGTTCTCCAGCAACTCGTTCGTAGGGAGGCACATCGCCCGTATCCCCATTTGATCGTAAAGAGGATCAATGATCGCGCCGCGTCCCTGTACATACCTCATCCTTATTCAGGCCGTGTCGCCGTCATACGTTCCAAGGCATATTTCTTTGGGCGCACGAGCCCGAGTCTGGGGTGGGACGCAGTTGTTCCTGACAGCCTGGAAGTTCACGAATTACCGGTTTACCCGAAGGGGATGCTCAGCGAGCCTTTCTGTTGTTCCTTAGCAGAAACCTTGACGTTGTGCCTGCAGAAGGGCGTTTGATCCGCAGAGGGTGTTGGCTTCCCGTAATCATCGGTAAGTTCGGGCGCTTCGCAAATGATCGAAATGGCGAGCGCCCGCCGCGCGAGATGCGCTGAATCTGTGCGGGCAAAACGGTCGCGGAGAAGACTTCCTGAAATTAAGGCGAATATCACTTGCAATGCCGCCACGCTTGAAATTTCCAACCGTGCGCCACCCGACATTTCTAAGACTGTCGCACCCGGCGGTTAGGGGTACCCGGAAATTCAAAGGCTGGCCCACCCGCCCGGAAAGGCAAAATAATAACTCATAGGTTACTTACTTGAGTGGTCATATTCGAATGTGGCTCGCCGTCAAGAGGAAAAATCGAGAAAGGGTGGCCCACCCGCCGTGACGTCATGTCAACAAAAAAGAGCGAAAGGGTCGGCCACCCGCCCATGCGTTGAGGAGTTCACGATGGAACTGATGGATGTGATCAAGAACAGGCGTGCTGTTCGCGAGTACGCTGACGCTGCAATCGATCGTGCGACGATCGAGCGCCTCATCGGAGCCGCCCTCTTGGCACCGAGCGCGATGAATCTGCAGCCCTGGGCGTTTGCCGCCCTGCTCGATCGCGAACGTATCGAAGGCTACGCCAAGCGTGCTAAGGAGCGGTTGCTTGCAAGCCTTTCGCAGACCTCCTACGAACCGTCGATTCGCCATATGCTCGAAGACCCTCAATTCGCTTTGTTTTATCACGCCCCCGCGCTTGTCGTCGTCCTAGCCAAGTCCTCGGGGACGCAGGCAGCAGAAGATTGCTGCCTCGCAGCAGAAAACCTGATGCTGGCTGCTCGCAATGAGGGTTTGGGGACCTGCTGGATCGGCTTCGCTCGTCCGTGGCTTGATTTGCCACCCACGAAATCTGAACTAAAGTTGCCAGAACACTATCACGTCGTCGCGCCCATCGTGTTGGGCCATCCCAAGGCATGGCCAGAATCACATGGACGGAAACCTGCGGAAATCCATTGGCTTCGATGACGAGTGGAGTTTGCGGCAGAGCGGTCAGACGCGAAGCGATGACGAGGATGAGTGATGAAAAAGATGGGGAGCGCAATCCATCCCACTTGCCACCTGGGTCCAACGCCGGATCTAGAAAGGGGGCTTCAAGATGAACTTCGAAACTACCATCGAGTCTCCGAGGTCTTTCGACGACACTGTGAAAGCGATTGAGCAAAAAGCTGCCGAGAAAGGGTTTCGCGTTTTGCACACGCACGACGTCGGTGCCACCCGGGCCGAGAAGGGATTTCGGAGAGATCCTTTGAAAATTATCGAAATCTGTAATGCCCGCTATGCGAGCGCGGTCTTAGAGAAGAACGTGAAAGTTTCTCTCATGCTGCCTTGTCCGATCAGCGTCTATGAGCAAGAAGGAACGACCTTCGTCAGTGCGTTGCTTCCTTCTCGAATTGCCGACTTTTTTTCCTGGGGCGGGAATGGAGCCAATTGCCAAAGAAGTAGAGAAGATCGTTTTGGCGATCATTGGAGAAGCGACCAACAGAGAGTTCTCTGAACGACCCAACAATCAGCGCAGCAATGAAGAAGCTTCGTCGCGAATGGCTAAGGAAGGATGCCCTAACGTACCTGACGCAGCTCTGCCTGAGGGGACAAAATCCCTCGTGAAGACGGCGACGCGATAGTGAAACTGGTGTGCACCAAGCGATGCCGAAAAAGTGTAGACTGTCGCCGTTGCTGGAGAAGTGGTGGACAGCGTGGACGGTATAGAAAGCAATTAGCGGCAAGTCCCACCGAATCAAGAGGGGAAGCGGTATCCCTTCTTCCGCACATCCCTATTTCTAACGACAAGAGGCCGGGAACCATTCGGCGCCGGCCCGTGCGATTCCCCGAGGGATTTCTTCAGGCGTGCTGCAACTTTTTAACGGGCCGAACCTGGTTCTTAATCATCGCTTCTTTCTCGTTCCGGGTTACGCGGAGATCGTACTCCGCCTGGAGGCTCATCCAGAAATCAGGAGTCGTCCCGAATGCGTGCGAGAGCCGAAGAGCCATCTCTGGGGAGATGCCGCGCTCTTCGTTGACGATGTCGTAGACGGTAGGAGCCGGAACGTGCAGGGCCAACGCCAGCTTGTTCGCAGTCAACTTGAACGGCACGAGGAACTCCTCTCGAAGGATCTCGCCGGGATGAATCGGCTTGAGTCGAGCCATGTTTCCTCCTCCCTTAATGGCAGTCCACAATCTCAACGTCGAAGGCATCTCCCTGACGCCACACGAAACAAATCCGAAACCGCTCATTGATGCTGATGCTGTGCTGGCCTGCGCGGTCCGCTTCCAATGCATGGAGCCTGTTGCCCGGAGGAACTCTCAAATCGACCAGTTTCTTGGCGGCGTTCAGCATCGAAAGTTTCCGCCATGCCGGCTGTCGAATATTCGCAAACTTCGCGACGCGCTCATCGTGAAAAAGCCTCTCCGCATCGGGGCATTGGAAGGACTTGATCACATGCAAAGGATGTAATGCGTAGCATTAAATGTCGCGGGTTAACTTTTGGGAGCTCTCGCAGCCTCGCACGGAATCGCAGACACCACTATTTTTGTTGGAGACTGACGGAGTCAAGCAGGAGTCCCTTCTTCCGCACCACGCTTTCTCCTTTACGCCGGCATCATTTCACGCTCTGGTTCGTTCGCAGGCTCCTGGACGAGTGCCGCTTTTCGCGGCCGCTGCACGATCTTCGTGATCGCATACGCCGCGGGCACGAGCGTAGCCCAGAAGATGGGATAGCGGTAGCGCGCTTCGAACTGCACGAGATAGTGGACGAGCGGGTACACAATCAGCGTCGAGGAAAACAGCAATGCCGCGGTGCGGCGCTCTCGATACATCCACACGATCCCAACAAGGGACAGAACCGTCAGGATGCCCATGGGAATGGAATAGCGGTAACTGCCGAGGTAGGGGAACCAGAAACGTTCGAATCGCTCTGCAGTCAACCGGGCGAATGCGCGCAGATTCGACGAAATCCACGCCAGAGCTTGATGCAACTTCTCCCGGTTGAAGAGAATTTCCCCCTTTTCGGCCACCTCGGCGGCGATATAGGGGTTTCCATTCGGGTGCGTCAGCACGTGGCAGCCGGACAGGAGATTCTCCAGCATCGTTGGCCGCGCGCAGGAATTATTGGATGTGAACAATTCGAGCCCGAAATTGTCCCGCACGAAGAACACTGTATGAAACTGCTCAAAATTCCGAACGAACCAGGGCAGGCACGCCAGGGCAGCCCCCGCGACGACCGTTAGCATGGCGCGGCGCGCCCGCGACAGCATCTCCGGTGAATTCTCCATCGCCGCGACGTGCGCCCACACAAACAGCAACAGAACGCATTCGGGACTTGTCAGGATGGCAATCCCCCAAAGCAGCCCCAGCAACAGGGAGCGCCACCACTCTCCGGGACTTTTGAAATGGCTCGCCGTAAGCACGAACAGCGCAACCAACAAGGCGCCCGTGAACAGCGCGTCCCACCCCACGAACACTCGATAGGGTTGGATCGCCACGCCGAGAACCGCCGCGAGCGCCCCCGGGATGGGCCCGAGCCCCATCTTTTCCGACAGCAGCGGCAAAAGCGCAAGCTGGAATGCCAGAAATCCCAGGTTCAACACTACGAGAGCTCTTACTCCCGCCCACCCGGTTCCGAACACTTTCGCTGCGAGAGCGTACAGAACTACGTACCCCGGCGGCGTGTGCGCTGTCGGGCCGGTTGGACGCGCCAGGAACGGATTGGCAAACGTTCCCTGTTGCGCGAGGCTGAGTCCGACGTGCGAGATTTCCGCGCCCTGCACCAGGTCTGTATAAAAAGGCTTGCTTTGCGGGGAAATCGCGTAAATGCAGTAGCTCGCCACAAAGAGCAGAACGGTCAGCCAGCCAAGCGAAAGACGTCCGCCGATTCGTCCTGCTTGAGATTCCTTCATTCCACTCCCCGCGCCGCTCCCCGCATCGATTTCAGTCTGCCAGGGCAGGAAGGCTCTTCGCCCTGTAGAGGGTCATCTTTCCTGAGTCTAGAAGACAGTTTCGCAAGCGGCAAACGCTCCCTTCGCAATCATGGCCTACTGGTACTGGCCTTCGAACCCATTCTTCGCGAAACGCGTTTCGTTTCCATGCGGAACTTAAATGTTCTTTCGCGCGAGCGAGTTGACGCGGCTGGTCGATTCCCCTATACTTTGCTTTCGTCGTACCCCGCTCGCAGTTCTTTCCCGTTTCCTTTTTCCGGACCGAGAAGCGGCAAAGAGTAGACGTACGAATGCATGGGCGGCTCCTGACGTATTTCGACCATCTGACAATGCAACCTGTGAATCCGAAGGCCTGACCATGACCGAAGCAACTTGCCGCCGCGAACTGGAACTCGAAATCCCCGCCGAAGCCGTTCAGAAAGCCGTAGCGCGCGTCGCCAAGGAATTCGCGCGCGTCGCCCGCGTGCCGGGATTTCGCCCGGGAAAGGCGCCCGTCACCTTAATTCGGCGCCGGTTCGCCGACGATATCAAGAGCGAAGTGCTGCAATCCCTCGTGCCCGAGCAGATCGAGCGCGCCGTCACCGAAAGCAAGCTGGTTCCGGTGACGCAGCCGCAAATCGACAAGGTCGATTTCTCGGAAGCCGGTCCGGTGAAGTTCCGCGCGGTGTTCGAGGTTCTGCCCGAATTCGAGCTCGGACAATATAAGGACCTGGAAGTCGAGATCGAGGACCATCCGATCGAGGATGCGGACGTCGACAAGAGCCTCGAGGAACTTCGCGACCGCGCCGCCACGTTTGTCCCGGTGGAAGGACGCCCCATCGCCAACGGCGACTACGCGCAGCTCAAGCTCAACGGCATTCCCGCGGGCGGCGGCGAACCGCTCGAAGCGGACAGCGTCCTTTGTCACGTGGGTGGCGAAGAGACCATGGATCCCTTCAACCAAAATTTGCGCGGCGCAAACGTCGGCGATCACAAGAATTTTGACGTCGCCTATCCGTCCGACTATCCCGACTCCAAGCTGCAAGGGAAAACGTATACCTACGCCGTCGAGGTTCTCGGCGTCAAAGAGAAGAAGCGGCCCGAGCTGACCGACGAATTCGCAAAAGACGTGAGCGACGCGCAGACCCTCGACGAATTGAAAAAGAAGATGCGCGACAACCTCGAGGCCGCGCGCGCGCATCGCCAGATGGAACAGCAGCGCGACAAGTTGCTGGCCCAGATCGTCAAGACCCATGAGTTCCCTGTCCCCGAGACGCTGGTCGAACACCAGATGGATTCGCGCCTGGAGCGCACCGTGCGCTCGCTCGCCCAGCAGGGCGTCGATCCCCGCGCGGTGAATGTGGACTGGGTGGCTCTGCGCAGCCGGCAAAAGGACCGCTCGGTCGAGGATGTGAAGGCGGAACTGCTGCTGGACCGGATCGCGACGGCGGAAAAGATAGAAGTGTCCGAGGAAGAAGTGGAAAAAGAAATTGCGGCGATTGCGGAGCGTAGTGGCGAATCGGCCACAGCAGTTCGCGCTAACTTGACAAGGCAAGGAGCGCTGGATAGGATGAAATCTAAGCTCCGGAGCGAAAAAACTCTGGACTGGCTCTGCAGCAATTCCCGGACCCGGACGATTACCAAGGAGAATTGAGGCGATTCCGGCCGGGGCCCCACGCACAACTAAAAAAACCAAATGAGCGATCGAAACGATATGACGCCGTATGCCACAACACTCGTTCCCATGGTCGTGGAGCAGACCAACCGGGGAGAGCGGGCTTATGATATTTATTCTCGCCTGCTGAAAGACAATATTATTTTCATCGGGACGCCGATTGACGATCATGTCGCGAACCTGGTGACCGCTCAGTTGCTGTTTCTCGAGGCGGAAGATCCCGAGAAAGACATTTCGTTGTACATCAATTCGCCCGGCGGGTCGATCACGGCGGGAATGGCGATCTACGACACGATGCAATTCGTGCGCCCGAGCGTGGTGACGATTTGCGTCGGCCAGGCGGCGTCGATTGCCGCGCTGCTTCTGACCGCGGGAGCGCCCAAAAAGCGCTTTTCCCTGCCGAACTCGCGCATCCTGATTCACCAGCCGTGGATGTCGGGTTTGTCCGGCCAGGCCACCGACATCGACATTCACGCCAAGGAAATTTTGCGCATGCGCACGGTCATCAACGGACTGCTCGCGCAGCACAGCGGGCATCCTCTCGAGACGTTGGAAAAAGACGTCGAGCGCGATTTCATCATGTCCGCGGCGCAGGCCAAGGACTACGGACTCATCGACGAAATTATTACGAAGCACCGCTAGCGCGTTCCAATCAGTTAGTATCGGACAAACGCAGCGGTGTACGGAATCGGCAAAGGGGCCTAGAATAATCCGCACGGCCGGGAGCATTTCCCTTGACCGGCGGAGGGCGACACACCGTTGAAAAAACTCAGCACTGACGAACCATTGCGCTGTTCCTTCTGCCACAAAACGCAGGAGCAGGTCGAGAAGCTCATCAGCTCGCCTTCGGACTACCCGCGCGCCTACATCTGCAACGAGTGCGTGACCGTCTGCGAACAAATTCTCGAGGAAGAGAAGCGCGAACAGGCCAACCCGGTCAACAAGCGCCTGCCCCGCCCTCCCGAGATCAAGGCATTCCTCGACGGATACGTCATCGGCCAGGACAAAACGAAAAAGAAGCTCGCCGTCGCCGTTTACAACCACTACAAGCGCATCTTCCTGAACCGCCAGCCGGGCGACGTGGAACTCACGAAGTCGAACATTCTTTTGATCGGCCCGACCGGCACGGGAAAAACGCTCCTCGCGCAAACGCTCTCGCGCATGCTGGACGTTCCCTTCGCCATCGTGGACGCCACGACGCTGACCGAGGCAGGCTACGTCGGCGAGGATGTCGAGAACATCATCTTGAAGCTCTTGCAGGCGGCCGACGGCGACGTCACCAAGGCGCAGCAAGGCATCATCTATATCGACGAGATCGACAAGATTTCCAAGAAGGACGAAAATCCGTCCATCACGCGCGACGTGTCGGGCGAAGGCGTGCAACAGGCCCTGCTCAAGATTCTCGAGGGCACGATCGCCAACGTTCCTCCGCAAGGCGGAAGGAAGCATCCGCACCAGGAATTCACGCCCGTCGATACGACGAACATCCTCTTTATCTGCGGCGGGGCCTTCGTGGGCCTGGAGAAGACGATCGAACGCCGCATCGGCCAGAAGTCGCTCGGCTTCCACACCGACGCGCAGCCCACGACCGCGCAGCGCCGCAACATCGAGCTCCTGAGCCAGGCACAGCCCACGGACCTGATCCGCTACGGATTGATTCCCGAGTTCGTCGGGCGCTTGCCCGTGGTCGGCGTTCTGGGCGACCTGGACAAGAGCGCGCTGATGCAGATTCTGACGGAACCGAAAAACGCGCTCATCCGTCAATATCAAAGACTCTTCGAATTTGAGAACGTGCGCCTGCGCTTCTCCGACGACGCGCTCGAAACCGTCGCCGAGCTGGCCTTGCAGCGCAAAGTCGGCGCCCGCGGCCTGCGCATGATTCTCGAAGACCTCATGCTCGAGTTGATGTATCACCTGCCGGCGCAGCGCAAGCTCCGTGAATTTGTCGTGACCGGTGAAATGGTCCGCAGCCGCGAAATCAACTGGTCGCTGCTGGAAAAAGCGGGATAATGAAGGAGCCTGAGAAAATTAGCGACCCTATGTTCAACCGAGAAAAGACGGAATCCAAGCGCGTGCCCATGATGCCGGTGCGCGATCTGGTCATCTTTCCCCAGATGATGAACCCGTTCATCGTGGGGCGCGAAAGTTCCCTGCGCGCACTGGAAGAGGCGCTGGCCACCGACAAGAAGATTTTCCTCGCCACCCAGCACGACGCTTCGGTTGACGATCCCAAGCCCGACGAAATCTACTCCGTGGGCACGCTCGCGAACATCGTGCAAAGCGTGCGTCTGCCGGACGGCAATCTGCGCGTCCTCGTGGAAGGCGTCGAGCGCGCCAAGGCCATTCAGATTTCGGTCGAGGAAGGCTTTTTCCGGGCCACGCTGAAGGTGATTCCCAACAAGGCCGAGCCTTCGCCGCAAATCGAACAGGCGGTCACCAAAGTTACGGGCCTGTTCGAACAGTACGTCAAGCTCTCGCAGAGCCTGAATTACGACACCATGATCGCTGCGACGCGCGTGGACGATCCCGCGAAGCTTTCCGACACCATCGCGTCGAACTTGCAGATTCCCGTCGAGGAAAAGCAGGAGCTGCTGGAAAATTTCGATCCGCTGGACCGCCTGACGCGCGTCGGCGAAATTCTCGAAAGCGAAATCGAAAAGCTGAACGTCGACCGCAACATCAATACCCGCGTGAAGCGGCAGATGGAGCGCGCCCAGAAAGAGTATTACCTCAACGAAAAATTGAAGGCCATTCACAAGGAACTGGGCCGCGGCGAGAAGAACGAGCTCGAGGAACTGAAAAAGAAGATCGAAACCTCGGGCATGCCGAAGGACGCCCTCGAAAAGGCAACCCAGGAGCTCAAGCGCCTCGAGATGATGCCGCCGATGTCCGCGGAATCCACCGTGAGCCGGAACTACCTGGACTGGCTGCTGGCGGTGCCCTGGAAAAAACGGTCGAAGGAAATTCGCGACATCGCCCTCGCCGAAAAGATCCTCGAAGAAGAGCATTATGGGCTCGACAAGGTCAAGGAACGCATCCTCGAGTTCCTGGCCGTGCGCCAGCTGGTGAAGAATCCCCGCGGCTCGATCCTATGCTTCGTCGGCCCTCCGGGCGTCGGCAAGACCTCGCTGGCCATGTCCATCGGCCGCGCCACGGGACGCAAGTTCATCCGTGTTTCGCTCGGCGGCGTGCGCGATGAAGCGGAAATTCGCGGCCACCGCCGGACCTACATCGGCGCCCTGCCGGGCCAGATCATCCAGATGATGAAGAAGGCGGGCACGGTCAACCCGATTTTCGTGCTCGATGAAGTCGACAAGATGTCCACCGATTTCCGCGGCGACCCGTCGGCGGCGCTCATGGAAGTTCTGGATCCCGAGCTCAACCACGCCTTCACCGACCACTATCTCGACGTGGAATACGATCTCTCGAAGGTCATGTTCGTCTGCACCGCGAACGTCTTGCACACGATTCCCCAGCCCCTGCAGGACCGCATGGAAATCCTGCGCATTCCGGGCTACACGGAGGCGGAAAAGGCGCAGATCGCCAAGCGCTTTCTGGTCCGCAAGGCGCGCGAAGCCGCGGGGCTTACCGAATCGAACCTCGCCTTTACCGATGAAGCCATCACGCACGTCATCCGGCATTACACGCATGAAGCCGGCGTGCGCAGCCTGGAGCGCGAAATCTCCAGCATTTGCCGCAAGGTGGCGCGGCGCGTGGTGAAGGAAGGCAAACAGTATTCGATCCAGGTCGCACCGGAAGGCGTCGGCGAATTTTTGGGCGTCATCAAGTACCGGGAAATTTGGGCCGAGAAGAAGAACGAAATCGGCCTCACCACGGGCCTCGCCTGGACCGAAGTCGGCGGGTCCGTGCTCACCACCGAGGTCGCGATCATGGAGGGCAAAGGCCGCCTGACGCCGACCGGCAAGCTGGGCGACGTCATGCAGGAATCGGCGCAAGCCGCCATGAGTTACGTCCGCTCCCGGACTTCCACGTTCGGCCTGCCGCGCGATTTCTACCGCCATCTCGATATTCACTTGCACGTCCCCGAGGGCGCGATCCCGAAGGATGGACCCTCGGCCGGAATCACCATCGCCACTTCGATCGTCAGCGCCCTCACGCGCATTCCGGTGCGCTGCGACGTGGCCATGACCGGCGAAATCACGCTCCGCGGCAAAGTGCTGCCGATCGGCGGACTGAAGGAAAAGATGCTGGCGGCCCACCGCGTCGGAATCCGCACGGTGATCCTGCCCAAGGACAATGAAAAGGACTTGGCGGACATCCCGGCGGAAATACAGGCCGACATGACCATCCGGTTTGTCGAGAACATGGATGAGGTCCTGGAAATCGCCCTGGAACGGCCCCTGACACCCGCAACGCACGACTCAGTTCCGGAAGTGGCGGCGAAGTTTGAAACCGAAAGCGATCAGGAATTGACCAATTGATTGAGGGAAACCTCTGCTCCTCCGTCCCGAAGAAGCGCGCAAGAAACCGTCAGCGGGGTGCATCGGGACAGGGGACGCGGCAGTAGCCCGTATCGTCCGTGAATTGAAATTCCAGTTTGGCTAACCCGGTCGGAAATCGAATTGCATCTTCACGGTGTCCGCCGATAGGCACAATCCGGCCTGAGCTTGAGGCTTATCTCTAAAGAGACGCAAGGAAATGAAAACGATGAGCATTAGTCTTGCAGAACTGAAAGAAAAGAACATTACCGACCTGGCGAAGATCGCGAAGGACCTGGCCATCCCGGGCTCCAGCGGCATGCGCAAGCAGGAGTTGATCTTCCAGATCCTCCGCGCCCAGACGGAAAAGAACGGTTTGATCTTCTCGGAAGGCGTTCTGGAGTGCCTGCCGGACGGCTTCGGCTTCCTGCGCGCGCCGGAATACAATTACCTCCCCGGCCCGGACGACATTTACGTCTCGCCCTCGCAAATCCGGAAGTTCGACCTGCGCACCGGAGACACCGTCTCGGGCCAGGTTCGCCCGCCGAAGGACGGCGAGCGCTACTTCGCGCTGATCAAGGTCGAAGCGGTCAATTTCGAGGACCCCGAAGTCGCGCGCAACAAGATTTTCTTCGATAACCTCACCCCGCTCTATCCCCAGGGCCGGCTGAAGATGGAAACGACCCGCGAAAATCTGACGGGCCGCGTGCTGGACCTGCTCTGCCCGGTCGGAAAGGGCCAGCGCGGTTTGATCGTCGCGCCGCCCCGCACCGGAAAAACCATGATGCTGCAGGCGTTCGCCAACTCGGTGACCGCCAATCACCCGGAAGTCACGCTGATCGTTCTCCTGATCGACGAGCGGCCGGAAGAAGTCACCGACATGCAGCGCACGGTGAAGGGCGAAGTCATCAGCTCGACGTTCGACGAACCGCCGCAGCGCCACATCCAGGTGGCGGAAATGGTGCTGGAGAAGGCCAAGCGCCTCGTCGAACACAAACGCGACGTGGTGATCCTGCTGGATTCGGTCACGCGTCTCGCGCGCGCCTACAACGCCGTGACGCCGCCTTCGGGCAAAGTCCTGTCGGGCGGTATTGACGCGAACGCCTTGCAGCGGCCGCGCCGCTTCTTCGCCGCCGCGCGAAACGTAGAAGAGGGCGGTTCGCTCACCATCATCGCCACGGCCCTGATCGACACCGGAAGCCGCATGGACGACGTGATCTTCGAGGAGTTCAAAGGCACCGGCAACATGGAAATCAACCTCGACCGGCGCCTGGTGGACAAGCGTATTTTCCCGGCCATCGATATCAATCGTTCCGGCACCCGAAAAGAAGAATTGCTGATGCCGCCCGACGAACTGAACCGCGTCTGGGTGCTTCGCAAGGTTTTGAATCCTCTCTCACCCGTGGAAGCGATGGAGTTGCTCTTGGGACGCCTCTCCAAGTCGAAGTCCAACGCCGAGTTTCTCGCTTCCATGTCCAGTCCGAGCTAGCGGACAGCGGACGAACCAATTTGCCCCCTTCCAGCGCTGGCCGGCGCCAAACCGGCCGGCATCACCCTTCATTTCTCTGGAAGGAGCACGTGAATGCGATTTCTGGCCCGCCAGCCCATTCTCGACCGCAAGCGCGAGCTGTATGCCTACGAACTCCTGTTCCGCTCCGGGATGGATCAGAACTCCTGCGACGGCAACGATCTCGAGCAGACCTCGCTCATGATGTGCGATACGTCCTTCCTGATGGGACTGCAAAGGCTCACCGGGGGGCAGCGGGCGTTCGTGAACTGCCCGACGGACTTCCTGCTGAAGGACTATATTTCGCTGTTTCCTCATGAACTCGTGGTCGTCGAACTGCTCGAAACCATTGTCCCGACTCCGGAAGTGATCGAAGCCTGCCGCCGCCTGAAAAAGAGGGGATACCTGCTCGCCCTCGATGATTTTGGGGACACGCTGGACTGGGACCCTCTCGTGGCCATCGCGGACGTCATCAAAGTCGATTTCCGCCAGGCCTCCCAGAAGCAGCGGCACTCGCTCGCATTGCGGTACGCGGGAAAAGGGATCCGCATGCTGGCGGAAAAGGTCGAAACTCCCGAGGAGTTTGCGGAAGCCTTAAAGGCCGGATACTCGCTCTTCCAGGGATATTTTTTTTGCCGGCCGGAAATTTTGCAGCACCGCGCCATTCCCTCCGCGAAAATGACCTACCTGCAACTGCTCCAGGAGGCCACCAAGCCCGATTTCAAAATCAACGCGCTGGCGTCGAAAATCAAGATCGAGCCTTCCCTGACTTACAAGCTGCTGCGGTATTTGAACTCGGCGATTTTCGGCTTTCGCACGGAGATCCATTCCATCGAGCATGCCCTCAACCTGCTCGGGGAGCGCGAACTGCGCAAGTGGATCGCCGTCGTTTCGGTCGGCGTCCTGGCGGACGGGAAGCCCGACGAACTGATGAAGGTGCCCCTCCTGCGAGGACGCTTTTGCGAGTTGCTCGCTCCCTATGTCGCGCTCGGCGATCAGGCCAGCGACCTCTTCCTGTTGGGATTGCTCTCCGTAACGGACGCCATTCTCGATCAGCCGCTGGACGAAATTCTCGAGGATTTGCCGGTCCGAAAGGATATCAAGGAGGCGCTTCTGGAGCAGGCGGTGCCCTACCGCAACGTGCTGGAGCTAGTGATTGCGCTGGAACGCGGCGATTGGGACAGGATCAGCGATCTGGCGGTGCTTCTCAAAGTGAGGGAAGAACGCATTTCCGAACTGTATCTTTCCGCCGTGGAGTGGTCCAACGCGCTCCGCAGCCAAATCCAGGAACCCGCGATGCGCTGAGACGGGGGACCATCCTCCTTCAGCGCCCAGCCGCCTTGGCCTTCTCGCTCGCCAGCAGCACGATCGCGCGCGCCGTCTCTTCCGCGTCCATCGCCGTATTGTCGACGATCACGGCGTCCGCCGCGCGCACCAGCGGCGACATCTCGCGCTCGCGATCGCGACGATCGCGCTCGTGCACCTCCGCGAGGACTTTCTCGAATTCCATCGGCTCGCCCTTCTCTTCGTGCTCGCGCTGGCGGCGCCCGGCGCGCACTTCTGGGGACGCGTCGAGAAAAATTTTGAGGTCGGCGTGCGGAAACACCACCGACCCGATGTCGCGGCCCTCCATCACCACGCCGCCCCGCTCGCCCGCCCGTCGCTGCTCGGCGACCATCGGATGCCGCACGCCCGGCACGACGGCCACGACGGACGCGGCGCGCGAAACCTCCGGCGAGCGAATCGCCTCCGTCACATCTTCGCCGTCGAGAAGAACCCGCAGTTTACCGTCCATCGGCGCGAGGTCGATGTGCGCCGCCGAGGCCAGTTCCGACAGACGTTCCGGTGCATCGAGCGGCACGCCGCTTCGCACCGCCTTTAGCCCCACCGCGCGGTACATCGCCCCGCTGTCCAGGTGGGTGTAGCCCAGCATTTCCGCCACGCGCCGCGCGACGGTGCTCTTCCCCGATCCCACCGGGCCGTCGATGGCGATGATGAATTTCTTTGTCACGAAGGAGTTAAATTCGCTTGAACGCGCGTTCGATATCGCGCACCGAGTAGCGCAGCACGATGGGCCGCCCGTGCGGGCAGCTCATCGGCGCCTCCGTCTTCGCGAGTTCCGCGAGCAGCCACTCCATTTTCTTCTGGTCGAGAGGCATGTTCACCTTGATGGCCGCATGGCACGACGTCGAGGCGGCAATTTTCGCCTGGAGCGTATCCATGGACACCGCCGCGTTCTCCCGTTCGGTGCCGTCGAGAATTTCCATCAGCAGCCGCTCCGCGTCCGACGTGGCGATGCCGGCGGGCGCGGCGTGAATGGCCACGCTGCGCGGCCCCATCGCCGCCACCTCGAAGCCGTTGGCCGTGAGCTCCTCGGCGATCCGATCGAAAATCACGAGTTGCCGCGGCGAAAGCTCGACCAGGATCGGCACGAGCATGCGCTGCCCGGTAAGTTGCCCTTCGCGCCGCGCGCGCAAATGCTGTTCGAACAGCACCCGCTCGTGCGCCACGTGCTGGTCGATGATCCACAGACCTTCGCCATTGACGGCCACGATGAAGCTCGAGTGGACCTGCCCCAGAGGCTTCAGTTCGGTGAGGCTCCCGGCGCTCGCCAGGGGCTCGGATTCGCTGAACGTTCGCGCGCCCTCGGAGACGGATTCGTCGGAAAGCGTTCCGATGCCGCTTTCGAAGCGAAACCGCTGCGCCTCGGGACGCACCGGCGCGCCGCTCAATTCGAAATCGCCGGCGATCGCCGCTCCGGCGGAGCCTCCGCCATTCATCGGCTCGGCGCCCGTCGGCAGATGGAGCGGGGGAATCACGGCGCGCGGCGGTCCAACGCCCGACGGAATCGCGCCCGCGGCAGCCGCGACGGAAGCCGCCACGCTCGGTTGCTCTCCGAATTCGGCGCCGGGTTGCGCGGCGCCTGCGCCGCTTCCCGAAAAACTCGGAATCGGCCGCGCCCGCGATAGCGCCTGGCGAATGGAGTCGCGCGTAAAATCGTGCACGAACTGCGGATGCCGGAAGCGCACCTCGATTTTCGCGGGGTGCACGTTCACGTCCACTTCGTCGGCCGGCAAATCGAGAAACAGCAGCACCGCCGGAAAAACCCCGGGCGGCAGGACGTTGCGGTAGGCTTCGTGGATCGCGTGCAGGATTAGGCGGTCGCGCACCAGGCGCTTGTTCACGAACACGTAAATCCCGTTGCGGTTGCCGCGCTGCACCTCGGGCCGCGAAGCGAATCCGCGCACCACGAGTTCGGCGGCGCGCTCTTCGCTCGTGAGTTCCGCTTCGGTGATGGAGGCGCGCATCGGCGAAGAGACCGGCGTGAGCTCAAAGAGCTCGTCGAGCGCCTGCCGCCCAAAGAGCTGATACACGCGCTCGGCCATCGTCTCGACGGCCGTCGCGTGGATGATTTCCTGGGTCGGCGTCTTCAGCACGAATTGCTTGTCGGGATGCGCGAGCGCGTAATGCGTGACGAGCGAAGCGATATGGCCGAGCTCGGTCGTTTCCGATTTGAGAAAGTTGCGCCGCGCAGGCACGCAATAAAAAAGATCGGCCACGCTGATCGTCGTACCCGAGGGCAGCCCCTCGGGCTTCACGCCGATCAGCTTTCCTCCTGCGAATTCGACCCGCGTTCCTTCCGCGTCCTCGGCCGCGCGCGTCTGCAGCAGGAGTCGCGAAACGGCGGCGATCGACGGCAGCGCTTCGCCGCGAAACCCGAGCGTCGCGATGGAGAGCAGGTCGTCGGCCGTGCGAAGTTTCGAGGTCGCGTGCCGCTCGAACGCCAGCAAGGCGTCATCGTGAATCATGCCCGACCCGTCGTCGATGACGCGGATCATGCGCTTCCCGCCGGATTCCACCTCGACGCGAATCGACCGCGCCCCCGCGTCCAGCGCGTTTTCGAGCAACTCCTTCACGACCGAAGCGGGCCGCTCGACCACTTCGCCGGCGGCAATCTTGTTCGCGACGTGCTCCGCGAGTATGCGTATGCGAGTCATACTTCGTTCTTAGAAGCCTTTAGGAGGGCCGGGCTTCAGCCCGGCCGTAACCGCTCCGCTCTTGAAAGGGCTTTAGCCCCTGAAGCTCAAGATTTGATTTTCTCCGGGGCCGGATCCATGGAAAATTTCCCGCAAGCCGACCCATACGGCCAATCCTCCGGCCGCTCCACGAGTCGCGCCTGAACCGGATTCCTATGAATATACCTGACTTTCGCGCGATAGTCTTCGTGGTCCCGAATCGTCCAGTCGTGAAATCCGACCTGCCAGACTTCCATTCGATCTTCTCGTTCCTTGTGAAATTCGTGAGAGAAACCGCCTTTGATGAGCTGCACTGCTTTTTCGAGCGAAGTATTTTCACTCGGAGTGATGAGGACATGAAAATGATTCGGCATTACGACGAACTCGTGAAGAAGATAGGAGCCTTTTTCGCGGCACGTCAGGATGCGTTGAACTAGGAGCTCTGCCGTTTGCGGCACTCGGAAAAGCTCGCGCCTCTCCGAGGTAGCGGACGAAACGAAGTACGTTCTCCCTGGACCCGTCCTGCCGTTACGTCCGGGCTGAAGCCCGGACCTCCGAAACCGTTCCCAAATAAAAACTCGTCGTGCCCGAATAGCACCATCCGCAAGGCGGGCTACTTTTCTTCGGCTGGCTTCAGTTGGATGCCCAGCATGTCGAGTTGGTCGGTGTCCACCGTAGACGGCGCGTCGGCCATCAAGTCCTGCGCCTTCGCCGTTTTCGGGAAGGCGATCACTTCGCGGATCGACTTTTCGCCCGCGAGCAAAAGCACGACGCGATCCAAGCCGAGCGCGATGCCGCCGTGCGGAGGCGTGCCGTACGTAAGCGCGTCGAGGAAGAAGCCGAAGCGATTGCGCCGCTGCTCCTCGCTGAGGCCCAACATTTTGAACACGCGGTCCTGCACGTCCTGCTGGTGAATCCGGATGCTGCCGGAGCCGAGCTCCACGCCGTTCAGCACCAGGTCATAGCCCTTCGAGCGCATGGAGAGGCGCACTTCGTCGGAGGGATCTTCGAGTTTGGGAACGTCTTCGTCGAAAATCCCGGTGAAGGGATGCTGCGCGCTGACGACCGCTTTTTCCGTCGTGTTCCATTCGAACAAAGCGAAGCCCGTGATCCACAGAAACTCCCAGCGGTCCTTCGGAATGAGTTTCAACTGGTCGGCAAGCATCAGTCGCAACTGCCCGGCGATCAGCGCCGCGGCGTCCGTCCCGGGAATTTGTTCCTTCGCGCTGACGGCGACGACCAGATCGCCGGGCTTGGCTTCCACGCTCGCGGCGATTTGCTTCAACGCTTCCGCGCCCAGATTTTTCTCCAGCGCCGAAGCGACGCCCTCAGCGGTGACCTTCATCGTGTACACGCCGCGCGCGCCCAGTGCTTTGGCCTTCTCCGTGATTTCATCGAGCTGCTTGCGCGAATAGGCGGCCGCGCCGGGCGCGGCCAGCGCCTGCACGTTGCCTTCGATGTGCAGCGTTTCGCGCGCGGCGGCGGGAAAATGCTCGGTCACGTCGCGCAGTTCCATGCCGAAGCGCAGGTCGGGCTTGTCGGAACCGTAGCGCCGAATGGCTTCCTTGTATTCCATGCGCCGGAACGGGCCCTTTACGGTGATGCCGGCGACGGCGCAGGCCCGCACCATCACATTTTCCACGACGCCGAAAATGGTGTCCTGCGTCGGAAAGGAAATTTCGAGGTCGAGCTGCGTGAATTCCGGCTGGCGGTCGGCGCGCAAGTCTTCGTCGCGAAAACATTTGACGATCTGGAAGTAGCGATCCAGCCCCCCGATCATCAGGATTTGCTTGAAAATCTGGGGCGATTGCGGCAGCGCGTAAAACTGGCCGCGATGCACGCGGCTCGGGACCAGATAATCGCGCGCGCCCTCCGGCGTCGAGCGCGTGAGCATGGGCGTTTCGATTTCGTAGAAGCCCATCTCGTCCATGGCCTTGCGGATCTCGAGAAAGACGCGGTGGCGCAGCGCGAGATTTGTCCGCGGCTGCGTACGCCGCAAATCGAGGTAACGGTACCGCAGGCGGTTCTCTTCCGTGGCGGTCAAGTCGTCTTCCACCACGAACGGCGGGGTCTTCGCCGTATTCAGGATGCGCACTTCGTGGGCGATGATTTCGACTTCGCCCGACGTGAGATCGGGATTCACTTTCTGCCGCTTCACCACCCGCCCGATGACGGCGACGACGAATTCCGATCGCAGTTCCTCGGCGCGCGTGTGCGCCGCGGCGTGCAATTCCTTGTTGAAAACGATCTGCGCCAGGCCCGAGCGGTCGCGCAAATCGATAAAGAGCAAATTGCCGAGGTCGCGGCGCTTGTGGACCCAGCCCATCAGGACGACGTCTTTGTCCGCGTCCGCGGCGCGAAGATTTCCGCAGTAGTGCGTGCGTTGCAGCGTTCCGAGTGAATCAAGCACGAAGTGTGGTGTCCCTTCCGCGTTAGTTCAAGTTAGCAGCAATTGTACGGTATTTTGTCATTCCGGGCGAAGCGAAGGGTGGCGCAGGCTTCAGCCTATGGGGGTTGGTCGGAGCGCTATCGTTCCTGCCGCAACCAATCCCCACAGGCTGAAGCCTGCGCCACTTAGCCGTTCCCCGCGCGTAAATATGCGAACAATTCCGGCTCTCCAAGCTTCTGTTGGGAGCCGTCCGACAGGCGCTTCACCGTCACGACCCCGGCCGCCAATTCGTCATCGCCTGCAATGACGGCATGGCGCGCCTTCAAGCGATCCGCCAGTCCCAGGGATTTTCCAAATTTCAACTCCACAGCGGGCAGCTCAACGATGAATCCGGCTTCGCGCAGGCGCTTCGCGAGGCCGATCGCCGCGGCATGTGCGGCCGCGCCAAACCATGCAAGGTAGACGTCGAGACCGCCGCGGACAGCGCCTTCCCCCGCTTCCTGCAGCGAAAGGATGAGCCTGTCGGTGCCGATGGCAAAGCCGATTCCCTTGGTCGTCGCGGGACCGCCCAGCAACTCCACGAGACCATCATAGCGCCCACCGCCGCAGACCGCATTCTGCGAGCCGAGGCCCGTTGCGGTAATTTCAAACGTCGTGCGCATGTAGTAGTCGAGGCCGCGCACGAGGCGCCAGTTTTCCTGGTACTGGATGCCGCGCAGATCGAGCTGGCGCTTCACCTCGTCGTAGTGCGCGCGGCAAGCGTCGCACAGGCATTCCGAGATGCGCGGCAGCTTCGCGATGATCGCCTGCTCGTGTTCGAGCTTCGAGTCGAGGACGCGCAGCGGATTCGTCTCGATGCGCCGCTGGCTGTCCGGGCCAAGCTGTTCGCGCACTTTTTCGAGTTCGGCGCGCAATTTCTCGACGTAGGCAGGGCGGCAATTTTTGTCGCCGATCGAATTGATGTTGAGCACCGTGCCCTTGAGCTTCAGCCGCTCGAAAAGCGTCATCAGCATCTCGATCACTTCCGCGTCAATCCCCGGCGCGTCGGAAGTCCCCAGCACCTCCGCCCCAATCTGATAAAACTGCCGGTAACGCCCCTTCTGCGGCCGTTCCCTGCGGAACATCGGCCCCATGTAATACAGCTTCACGTTGCCGGGTCGAACCTGCATTCCATGTTCAATGTAGGCACGTACAACCGATGCCGTTGCCTCCGGTCGTAAGCTCACTAAGTCTTCCAGCGCTACGACGGGCCCCTTAGGAAGCTGCCCTCCCTCAAAATCCCCCCTCGTAAGAATTCTTTCCTTTTGGTTTTCAGGAAGAATCTGCTTGAGTTGTTCCGAAAATTCCCTGTCGATGGGAAACGTGAACATTTCTTTGGAAACTATGTCGGTATCAGTTCCTACGGAGCGTGCAAACAACTCGGTCGGCTCAAAGATCGGAAGGCGAATCTCGGCGAATCCAAACGTGCCGAACACGTCGCGCGCAGCCTGCTCGACGCGATTCCACAGCGCAGACTCCGGCGGCAGAATGTCGCGCACGCCCTTGATTGCTTGAAATTTACCTTTGTCAGCCACGGGGGGTTTCCGTGTTGCGTGGCTCGTGATCTGTGACTCGTGATTGCGGAAAAATCATCGCTCTTCTCTGTGCCCTCGGCGCTCAGTCCTCGGTGAACTCTGTTTTCGGCCTCAAAAGACTTTCCGGCGTTGCAGCCTCCGCCTTATACGTCTCCGAATACTCGACGTAGCGGTCGGCGTAGGCCTGGATGCTGGCCTGATCCTCGGGCGTGAGCGCGCGACGGAATTTTCCGGGGTGCCCCATGAACAGGCTTCCCGGCGGGACCACCGTGCCCTCGGGCACCAGCGTCCCCGCCGCGACAATCGAGCCTTCGCCAATCTTCGCGCCGTTCAGCAGGATCGCGCCCATGCCGATCAGGACGCGCGATTCGATCGTGCACCCGTGCAGGATGGCGCCGTGGCCGACCGTCACCGCGTCGCCCAGAACCAGCGGATGCGTGTCCTTGAAGACGTGCAGGATCGAGCCGTCCTGAATGTTGGTGCGCGAGCCGATGCGGATCCAATTCACATCGCCGCGAATCACGACGCACGGCCAAACGCTCGAAAGCTCGCCGATGGAAACGTCGCCGATGACCACTGCCTGCGGATCGATGTAGGCCGACGCGGCAATTTGCGGCGTCCGGCCGTGATGGCTACGAATCATGCGCGCACCTCGATGGAATCAAATCAAGTGAAGCTAACACACGCATTCTTGACTGACAAGAAAGTCGCCAGTAGGACGGGCTTCAGCCTGTCCGGTTTTGTTTTATCCGACACGGACACAAGTCAAAAGCGGACAGGCTGAAGCCCATCCTACCAAAACCTCAATCGATCTCGACGACCGATCCTCGCGCGGCGGCCGGTTTCTCCGCCAAGCGCGCGGCAACGGCGCGCGCCATTGCGTAGATGCTCTTCGCGCCGGGCGCATCCGGCCCCAGCAGAGCGACCGGCGTCCCGGTATCGCCGCCGATGCGAATTTGCGGATCGATTTCGATCTCGCCGAGCAGCGGCACGCCATACGTTTCCGCAATGCGCTTCCCTTCGCCGTGGCCGAAGACGTCGATGCGCCCCTGGCAGTGCGGGCAATTGAAATAGCTCATGTTCTCCACGACGCCGAGGATGTCCACGTTGACCTGGCGAAACATCTCCATGGCTTTTCTTACGTCGGCCAGCGCAACCGTAGACGGCGTCGTGACCAACACCGCGCCCGTCACCGGCACAAGCTGGATCAGCGAAAGTTGGACGTCGCCCGTGCCCGGGGGAAGGTCGATGATCAGGTAGTCCAGTTCGCCCCACAGGACGCTGCGCAGGAACTGCTGCATCACGCTGTGCAGCATCGGCCCGCGCCAAATCATGGGCTTGTCACCCGGATTGAGCAGGCCCATCGAAATCATTTTCAACCCCTGCGCCTCGACGGGAAGAATCTCGCGCTCGCTGAGCGCCTGGGGCTGCTCTTCCGTGCCGAGCATGATCGGGACGTTCGGACCGTAGACGTCCGCGTCGAGCAGGCCCACTTTCGCGCCCAGATGCTTCAGCGCAAGAGCCAGGTTCACGGCAACCGTGGTCTTACCCACGCCGCCCTTTCCGCTTGCGACGGCGACAAGGTTCTTCACGCCCGGAATCGGCAATTTGGGCGGTTGAGGCATGGGCGGCGGCATGATTGGTTTCTCCTGGGCTGTCAAAATCTTCGGCTGCGTATTTTACAGCCCTCATTTTGAACGAGAAAGACGTTTCCGTCCACTCGCGACCGCCCCGAAGGCGCAAGTTGCTTCCTCACTTTGCTGCGCATGGCGGCAGGCGACGCCGGCCGCACGGCAGGCGAGTTTGTACGGCTGAAAGCAGTGGAAGCTATCGGAAGGCTCAAATCGAAAGAGAACGCAAAGCCGCCGACTAGCTCCGGATTTCGCTGCGTTCCCTTGTCTTGTATGGCGCACAACTAATGACAGGTTTTTGGGTTAATGCCTACACAACCATCGGTTGTTCCCCGCCATCTATATGGGTGGGCGAAGCAGGGGTCGGCCGTGGGGTTCGGATGCCTTGGAGTCGAGAAATTGCAGCAATTGTTATGGCTCCGTTTAACGCCGAGCGCCTGATATAGTAAAGCCGCGCGCGCCATGGCGTTCGGCCCTGTCGAAAACTAGCGCGACATTTTCCGAATAGCGATAACGCTTCAGAAAAGGAGAGAGTCCTTGTCAAAGCTACTGAATCGCATCCTTCCACTACTCGTTCTTCTCTTGCTGGCTGGTGCCACACAGGCAAACGCGCAGGGGGTTAGCGTGTATTTTGGATTAGGGACCGCGACGAATACCGCAGGTACCGGAATAGACCTCAACACGAACCAGCCTTGTCCACCGGGAAATCTCTTCGATGACTTTACCGGCAACTGCGAGCCCGGGCCCACCATAGGCGGTGTGTTTGGCGTGTTTGGCGCGGATTACATGTTCAACCCGCACTTCGGCGTGAACGGCGAATATGCTTTCCGCTTCGCACAGGCCCCCTACCTGTCAGCCGTCCAATTGAACATGCGCCCCGGGTTCTACGACTTCAACGCGGTTTATGAGCCGATCTCCGGAAGCGACGCGCGCGTCGTTCCGGTTCTCGAAGGCGGAATCGGCGGCGCCGTAGTGGCTCTTTATCAGACCAGTTGTGTCACAGGCATCTGCAGCGGTTACTCTGCGGGGCTCAGCGCCAATCACTTTCAGGTGCATGCTGCTGCCGGCGTGAAGCTATACATCAAGGGAAATGTTTTCGTTAAGCCGCAGTTCGATTTCCACTATGTGAACAATTATACTCAGCAATTCGGCCGCAATTGGGTGCCGCAGTTTACCGTTGCCGTTGGCTACACCTTTGGCCAACACTGAGAGCGCGGCACTCCGCGGAAGGCGCGATGAAGTCGCATGATTCCATCGTTCCTATCAGCCGCAAATTTGGGCGGGGAGCTTTCTTCCCGCCCCTCCCACTTTGTTCTGACTAGTCGTGGCCGGCCCGCGCGCCGGATAGAGATGAGTTCGCCGCGCGCATGATCTCCAGAAAACCCGCGGCGCCGAGCAGCGTGCTGGCCGTCGCAACTCCCCCCATCAAGGCGCCCATAATGCCGAGCACGGCGGCGTCCGCCCCGGTGAGGTACAGGTTCTTCACCGGCGTTTTGGGAGTAAGCCAGGACTTTCGAAATTTGTCAGGCGTCGCCGGATACCCGTAGATCGTCCCGGAGGGCGCTCCCGTGAAATGTTCGAAAGTGAGCGGGGTGGCGAGTTCGGCGTAGGCCACGAGATCGCGGAAGCCAGGGTGATGCCGCTCTACAAGGTCCAGCAAAGCTTGCGTCATGCGGCCCTTGGCCGCTTCGTAGTCGGTTCCGCGACGCCGCCAGAGCTCTTCGCGAAACGCTTCCACAGTGCGGTAGGACAACGGCGCAATGATTTCCGCGGTGTGGTTCTGCGCGCGCGGGTCTTTCAACGAAGGAAACGAGAGGTAAACCATCTGTGTACGGCCATCCAGCAAGTCGTCCCGGTTGGCGCACATCTGATCGTGGTCGAAGGAAGAGAATATCCAGTAATTTTCTCCCTGCAAACCCAGCTCGCGAGGATCTCGCTTCAATCCTAGAAACAGCTCGACGGCTTCCAGCCCGTCCGGAGGCGTTTGTAGTTCGTCACGGAATGGGACAGCTTCAGCGGGCAACAAGCGCGTGAACGTATTCCACGCGCCAGCATCGGACACAATCACCGGCGCTCGAAATTCCTGGCGAGGCTGGTCCGTTCCTTTCTTGAGCTGAACTTCCACGCCTACAGCGCGTCCATCCTCCAAAAGAATCCTCGTTACTTCGTGGCCCACGAGGAGTTCTCCGCCGGCCACCTGAATCACGGAGCTTGCCGCTTTGGGAATTTCTCCCGCGCCTCCAACGGGATACCACGCGCCATCCAGGTAGGAGCTTGCGACAATGGCGTGGGCTACAAATGCGCTGCGGCTCGGGGGCAATCCATAGTCTCCCCACTGGGAAGCAAGCACGGCGCGAAGACGCGGATCGCGGATGTGGCTTTCCAAATATTCCTGAGTCGTTTGCAGCGCCGATTTTTCAGCGAGGCGATTGATGGCCTGCACCATCCAGCCGATCGGTTGCGGCGTTAGTTGCGACATCATGCGCCGGGTGAACCAGTTCGCGGCGCGCTTCATGTCGCGGAAATATTGGCCGATGGCCCGCCGTTCGTCGGGAAAAACATCCACGAGCGCGCGCTCGAAATTCTCCCTGCCTTTCGGCACTTTGATGCGGAGGCCTGGATAGACGAACACATCGTAAACGTCCGGCAAAGGCGACCAGTCTACGCGGCGCTCGGTGATGAAATCGAAGAGTTTCCGCCCGGACATCCCGGGGCCCATTTCGCCCACGTAGTGCACGCCCACATCCCAGGTCCAGCCTCCGGGCCTGCTGAACGTGTGGGTAAAGCCGCCGATCTTAAAGTGGCGCTCCAGCACTAAGACGCGCCACTGGCGCAATTGGGCCATGATGCTGGCGAAGGAAAGGGCGCCGATGCCGGAGCCGATGACGATGGCGTCAAAGGCGCGCTCGCCGGCGGCGGGCTTGTCGGAGCTCGAACGGCTGGCCATGGGACGCTCCTGTGCGGATCTATGTGGAAGCTGACAACAGTATAGAGGAGCGATGTTGCTTGTGCCTCGGCCGGGTCAGCATCTGCGGGAAGTGCGACTCGTTCCACGATGCGGGCTTCGGATGCGGTCCCTCACTTCCCGCCAGCCAACGCCAAGAACAGCGTCAAATATCTCTTCAATTTTTGGGTGATCAGGAAATTCTCCTTGACGTGCTCGTGGCCGCTTTCCCCAAGCTTTGCCGCAATTTCCGGGTGCGACAGCAAAAACCGAATTTGGTACGCCGTGCCCTCCACAGAATGCGCGAGAAGGCCGGTCTGCTTATGAATCACCTGCGTGGGGATTCCGCCCACGGCGGACGCTACCACCGGTTTCTTCTTCCACAAAGCTTCGGAAACCGTCAGACCGAAGCCTTCGCGCAGGCTTTTCTGAATGACGATCGTCGAGGCGCGCTGCAACGCGTTCACTTCGAGAGGCGCGCTGGCGGGGAGCTCCAGCACTTTGATGTCCGGATCGTTTTCCGCTTCGCTCAAAACTTCTTTCAGGACGGCGGAGCCTTCGGGATCGTCGGGCGCGCCGCCGCCGGCCAGAACCAACTGGCAATCGAAGTATCGTTTCACGATCCGGTAGGCACGGATGACGCCGATGGGATCCTTGAGCCGGTCAAAGCGGGAAATTTGTGTCAGGATGGTCCGCTGCGGATCGATTTGGTAGCGAGAGAGCACGCCGGCGATAAATTCGGGAGCGAGCTCGCAATTTTTTTCCGAGAGCGGATCGATGGCCGGATAAAACAGATATTGCGGAATCGGCAGTCTGCGCGCGAATTCCGGCGACGAAAACATCGAGCTGTCGTACTTGGCGACGAACGGCGCCAGAAAATCCCATACGGCCTGGTTGGGGTGCGACAAATCGATATGGCAGCGCCATACCCAGTGATTGCCGTTCTTTTTTCTGCCCTCGATCAGCGCTACCGGCTGCGGATCGTGGACGACTACGAATTCGGCGTCCAGCGGCAGGCGCTTGCGGTTGCGCTCGTTGTAATCCAGGAAAATCTCGAAGTCCCGGGCGGTCGCGTGATACGGCGCGCCGTGCAGCGCGTTGTGAAACGATTTAGTGACCTCAAAGAAATCCTCGCCGGCCTTGAGCACATCCCACTCGATCTTGAGTTCCAGTTCGTCGGCCATCGGAAGAAGGCGGCACAGAATTTCCGCCACGCCGCCGCCGACCGCCGTCGAATTGATCATTTCGATGCTGCGGCCTCGAAGAGGCTTCGCGAGCGCGCGCAATTCCTCGATTTCTCCTTGACCCAAAAGGCGCGCATATTCCTCCAGAGGGATGCGGCTCGAAATCCCGGCGTCGATCATGATTTCCTCCGCTCGCGATCGATCAGCCTGAGCATTTTTGACCGCGTGCCGTCCAGCGTGTTGGTGTAGATGTCGATGTGATTCACGCTTTCCGCCAGCGCTTTGAGTCCCAGGCCGTCGGCCAGCCAGTGCGAAAAATCGTTGGTCTGCAATTGGAGGCGCAACCGCGAGGAAATGAAGTGAAAGTAAAAACCGTCGTGGCTCAAGCGTTCGATGCCCTGCCGGAATTCGTCGAGCGTTCTGGCCTGGAGGCCAAGGGGCACCGTCACTTCGGCGCCTTCGCAAAAATAAAAGCGCTCGAGCTCCACCTGATGGGCGAATTCCAGATGTTCGTCGCAATAATCGCTCACGATCCGGCACAAATCCTGGCGCAGCGCCGCGATGGACGTGTAGTCGCGAACGTCCAGTGACGCCAGCTGTTCGCCAAGATCGTTGTGGTTGGCGTCCGCCATGGCCCACTGCGCGAAGTCGTTCGAGAAATTCTCCGTCAGGAAATGGTGCGCTCCGAGCGTCTGAAACGTATGGTGGAAAATGGACGCGTCGCTGCACTGCTGGAGCCCTAGCAACAGCTCCGCAATGGTTCCCGCCGATTGATTGCCGATCCGCGTCAGATACGAGACTGCAAAGAATTCAAACGGCGTTTCCGCTATGTTCATCGAATTGTTTCCTCCAATCTGGAAAGAGCCTCTGCCACTTCCGCCGGTCCGCGCAGGGAATATCTGGCCCGCGTGGCCCGGCGCCTACCCACCAAGATCGAAATGCCCTTCCGCACCGCTGCGAATGCCGGCTCGTCGGAAAAATCGTCACCAAAATATATCGGCAGCGCGCCGCGCATGCCGGGCATGGCCAGAAATTTTCTGACCGCGGCGCC
Source organism: uncultured Acidobacteriota bacterium (assembly GCA_963800455.1). Classification (GTDB taxonomy): domain Bacteria; phylum Acidobacteriota; class Terriglobia; order Acidiferrales; family UBA7541; genus Palsa-360. The sequence continues at coordinate 56,908 of CAWDAY010000003.1, forward strand.
TTTATCGCCGATGGAAAGCGGGGCGACTTCCACGTCCCGAAGATTCTGCATCGCTTGCAGGATGCCGCGCTGCGGCCTCACCCGTTCGCTCACCAGCACTCGCATTCGGCGCTGCGTCTCCGAACTCGCGCCCTTGAGGTGAACCGAAAAGGTGTTGCGTTTCGGCTCGATCCACACCTCGGGATAACCGGGAAGCCGCGCCAATAAGTCGATGAGCGTGTGCACCAGCGCCAGGCGGACGCGAAACGGCGCTTTCCTGTTCGCGCGGTTTTCCCAGCCGTAGAGGCCCAGATATCTCACGTTGCGAATTCCGATGAGGTCTTGCAGCTCCGCGCGCTGTCTTCCGCTGATCACAGCGACGGTCGCATTGCGGCGCCCCGCCAGCTTTCGCAGCGATTCTCGCGCCGCGTCCTCGAGCCGCACGCTTCGCGGCAGAGGTGCGACTCTCACCAACGTCCCATCGAAATCAAGAAACACGACGACGCGTTTGCTGCGGCGAAGGCGGCGCGCGACGCGCTCCCACCAGACAAATAGATGCGGCGTTGCGCGTCGGAGCCCGGTCATCGCGTATGCCGCAGCTCCACGCGATCCGGCGCCTCGATCCGGATCTCGGTCAGATCGCTGAGCAGGCTCGCCGCCCACCGGTAGATGTTATGCTCCCTCACGGCGCGCCGCATCCATTGCATGCGCTTGGCCTGCTCCGCCTCGGGCATTTCCAGCGCGGAATGAATCGCTTCGCACAGTTGCGCGACGTCATACGGATTCACCAGCAAGGCGTCGGAAAGCTCATGCGCCGCTCCCGCAAAGGTGCTGAGAACCAACACGCCGCGCTCGTCGGCGCGCGACGCGACGAATTCCTTGGCGACCAGATTCATGCCGTCGTGCAGCGAAGTCACCAGGCACACGGAAGCCGCGCGGTAGTAGCGCTCGATTTCTTCGTGCGAGTGGTGCCTCTTTAGGAAAACGATCGGTTTCCACCGGCCGGCGTGAAACTTCAGGTTGATCCGCTCCGCCTCCGCGGCCACTTCATCTAGAAAGCTCTTGTACCGTTCGATATCCGTGCGGCTCGGCGCGCCGATCTGCACAAATGAGAATCGCCGCTGGAAGGCCGGGTATTGATCGAGGAAGCGTTCGATCGCGCGGAACCTTTCCAAGATTCCCTTCGTATAATCCACGCGATCGACCCCGACGCCCAGCAACGAAGCCTCAATGCCGAGTTCCTCGCACAGGATGGCGCGCTCCGCGCCGGCGCTGTACGTTTCGTCGTCCGTAGGGGCGCTCTCCGGAAACGCCACGCTGATCGGATAGGGACGCACGCGCGTCACGTGCCCGTGGCGGTTCACTGCGAAGCGGTCCCACTCGGTCAACGCCTCCACTGCGTGATCCACCGTTTCCAGAAAATTATTGCAATGCGTCTGAATGTGGAAGCCGATTAAATCGGCGCCCAGCAAACCATCGATCAGTTCCCTTTGCCAGGGGCAGACTCCAAACATTTCCGGATTCGGCCAGGGAATGTGCCAGAAGATCGCGGTGCGCGAGTCAGGACGCGCCTCCTTCACCATGCGAGGCAGCAGAGCGAAGTGATAGTCCTGCGCGAGAAGAATCGGCGATTCCGTGCCCTCCATTTCCTGCAGCACCACGTCCGCGAATCGACGGTTGATGCGTTGATATTGCAGCCAATCCTCGGGACGAAAGACCGGACGCGTGTGCGCGATATGGCACAAGGGCCAAAGCCCCTCGTTGGAAAATCCTTCGTAGAAACCCCGGTCTTCCTCATCCGTCATCCACACCCGGCGCAACGTATAGCTCGGACGATCCGGCGGCACCCGCAGCCGGTCGTTCGAGTCCACGTTAGCGCGATCGGCGGTCCCGGATCCGGTGGCGATCCAGGTGCCATTGCACGCCAGCAGTACCGGTTCCAGGGCGGTCACAAGGCCGCTCGCCGGAACGACCACGCTGGTCGACCCGTCTTTTTCGTTTAGGTTGTGTACGTACGGCTCGCGGTTGGAAACGACGAAGAGCGGCGTATCGTGCAGCTTATTCCGAAGGCTTACACGGAGCCGCTCGGCGGTCCACAGAGAAGCCCCCGATTCGCGCAGGCGAGCTTCTTCCTCCGCTGTGGCCCGCGCGGTGGTCAGATCGCGCGCCAGGTGCGAGACTTCCCGATGCAGCTGGTCGAAGATTTCGTCTTCACCTTTGGACAGCACGGGAAGAGCCTTTGCGCTGCCGGCACCGCCGGTCCTAAGCGTGCGCAGCCAATGAGCGGTGCGCCGCAGCGGCCGCATGAAGGTCCACCGAACGAGCAGCAGCGCAAGCCCGGTAATGAGGAGAGTTTGGACTAGGGCGTTCACAAGCGAATCCCGAAGGGTGTGCCCGACCTGGACGTCGATGTAGCTCGTGTCGTGGAACAAGACGAGCACTCCCGCCACTGCGCCATCCCGATGCACCGGGTACGCCAGGATGTGCAGCGCGCGTTCTTCCGGTCCGTGGGCTGGGTCCGGAGGGGTACGGACCATGAATTGCTGCTGCTTTTTGTCGCTCGCGGCGGCGCTCTGCACAACATCCGGCCAATTCGTAAATGTATCCGAAATTTCCGGCGTGATCGCCAGCGTCGCTCCGTTCGCGTCGTAGATTGCGACGCCTTTCAAGTGCTCCCGCACCGCGAAGCGGTCGACAAGCCTCTGCAAGTCTTTGCTCCGCCCGCGATCCAACAAAGGCTCCACGCTTTCCTGTAGGGCTTCGCCCGAAATTTCCGCTCTGCGAGACAAATCATTCCGGAGGATGCGCCGCTCCGTCCGCACCTGGTACCACGCGAATAGCACGGAAACGACCGCGACGCTCACGATTAGAGGCAGGACCATTTTCAGGGCCGTGCGCATCGATACTCCTCAATTGTGTGTCCCGGGGATGGGCCGCTGCGGTCTGGGTGTGCGCGGTCCAAACTTTTTCAGACGCCCGTTCTGAAGGGTTAGCTTAAATTCGATTGAGGTTACCTGTTGCCCCTTATCCGAGTCCATACCCTATTCACATCAGACTGGGGGTGACGGCACCAGCGCGGCCAAACCACACAAGAACTTTCAATTTTCCGATAACTCACTGTGTATTCAATTACTTGAAGGGCGCTCCGGTTCACGCATTTGCCGGCACATAGAGTCTACTACTATGCAATTTTTTCCGGTCCGTCCGCATTTTGCCTGACCTTTCACCCCCTACGGAATCGGGTGGTCCGCCGCTTGCGCGGGAGCCAAACTGCGTCATTTCTTCCCGGGCGAGCGCTTTGCGCGGCGATTGCCGGACAGGGTACAATGAATTTTTGGGCGAGCGCTCAATGCCTCGCAGTGGTGCGCGTCTGCGTGTCTCCTGCACGGCCGCGGAACCCGCCGCTGGAGAAGGAAATTTAACCCGAAGACCAATGAAGGATCGTGATGCGAGTCGATAGCCTGATCGACCAGGTAGTTGCCAAGTTCATTGGCACCAAGCACGAGCGTGACCTGAAGGTGATCCAGCCTCTGGTCAACAAAATCAACGCGCTCGCGCCGGAATTTGAAAAACTAACCGATTCCGAGATTCTGGAAAAAACGGTGCAGCTCAAGTCCGAGGTACAGGCCCGCCTTGGCGATCTCCCGCTCGAAGATCCGCAATACAAGGAACGCTGCAAGGAAGCGCTGGATCCCGCGCTGGTCCCGGCGTTTGCCCTGGTGCGCGAAGCGGGCCGGCGGAAGCTCGGCATGCGCCACTTCGACGTGCAATTGATCGGCGGCATCGTTCTGAACGAAGGGAAAATCGCCGAGATGAAAACCGGCGAGGGAAAGACGCTCGTCGCCACGCTTCCGGCCGTGCTGAACGCGCTGACGGGCCGCGGCGTGCATATCGTTACGGTGAACGACTACCTGGCGCGACGCGACGCGGAATGGATGAGCCCGATTTACCGCGCGCTGGGGCTGAGCGTTGGAGTCATCGTCCACGATCTGAGCGACGTGGAACGCCGGGCGGCGTACGGCGCGGATATTACCTACGGCACGAACAACGAATTCGGCTTCGACTACCTCCGCGACAACATGAAATTCGATCTCGCGGACTGCGTGCAGCGCGGCCATAACTTCGGCATCGTGGACGAAGTGGACTCGATCCTGATCGACGAGGCTCGCACTCCACTGATCATTTCCGGACCGGCCGAGGAATCCACGGACAAGTATTACCGCATCGACAAAATTATTCCGAAATTGATTCAGGACATCGATTACATCGTCGAAGAAAAGCATAAAACCGCCACGCTGACCGAAGAAGGCGTCAGCAAAACCGAAAAATTGCTGGGCCTCGGCAACATGTACGACCCGCAGCACCTGGAGACGATTCACCACGTCTATCAGGCGCTTCGCGCGCATTCGCTCTACAAGCGCGACGTCGAATACGTCGTCAAAAACGGCGAAGTCGTCATCATCGACGAGTTCACGGGGCGCGAAATGCCCGGCCGCCGCTGGTCGGACGGGCTGCACCAGGCCGTGGAAGCCAAGGAAGGCGTCAAGATCGAGCGGGAAAATCAGACTCTCGCGACGATCACCTTCCAGAACTACTTCCGCATGTACAAGAAGTTGTCCGGCATGACCGGGACCGCGGAAACCGAAGCCGCCGAGTTCAACAAGATCTACAAGCTGGATGTTTCGCTGATCCCCACCAATCGCCAGATGCGCCGCGAGGAATTTCCCGACGTGGTGTACCGTACCGCCGGGGAAAAATACGAAGCCGTGGTCAACGGCATCATGCAAGAGGACAATTCCTACGCGCACGGCATCCGGCAAATTCACGCGTCGGGCCAGCCGGTTCTGGTCGGCACGATTTCGATCGAAAAATCCGAGCATCTGGCGAGCCTGCTGAAAAAGGCGGGAATTCCCCACCAGGTCTTGAACGCCAAGCAGCACGAGCGCGAAGCGAAAGTCGTTTCGCAAGCCGGGCGCAAAGGCGCGGTCACCGTTTCGACAAACATGGCCGGCCGCGGAACGGACATTTTGCTGGGTGGAAATCCGGAAGCCATGACCCGCGAGCATTGCCTGCACGAGCGGCTGGCGATTCCCTACACCGCGGCGCCGGCGGTGATCGGCGGAGACGGTCCCGAGGGCGCGGTAGCTCCGAACATGGTGCTGTTCCAGCAGGAAGGCAAGATTTTTCAGGTTCCGGCCGAACAGTGGAAGCCCATCTACGACATGTACGCCGAGCAATGCAAAGCGGAGCACGACGAAGTGATCGCGCTCGGCGGCCTGCACATTCTGGGCACCGAGCGGCACGAGGCGCGGCGCATCGACAACCAGCTCCGCGGCCGCGCCGGCCGCCAAGGCGACCCCGGTTCTTCGCGCTTCTTTCTTTCGCTGGAAGACGACCTCCTGCGCGTCTTCGGCGGCGAGCGCGTCAAGGCGCTGATGTACCGGCTGGGAATGACCGAAGGCATCCCCATCGAGTCCAAGCTGATTTCGCGCCGTATCGAAAACGCTCAGGAAGCCGTCGAAGCGCAAAATTTCGAGGCCCGCAAGCACCTCCTCGAGTACGACGACGTGATGAACAAGCAGCGCGAGACGATCTATTCCATTCGCCGCTCGGCGCTCGAAGGAAAAGAGCAGAAGGATTACGCGCTGGGCATTGCGGAAGACATCGCCCGCGAATTGGTGGATACCTTCTGCCCCTCCAACGAGCATCCGGACAAATGGAACGTCACGCAATTCGCGGCGGAGGTGCAAGGCCAGTATGGGATCGACGTGAAGGCCGCCGGAGTCGACGCGATGAAGATGACTCACGCGGAGCTCGCGGAAAAACTGGTCGAGCGCGTCAAGGAACGCTACGCCGAGAAGGAAGCCCTGTTCGGCGAAAAGATGATGCGCTGGCTCGAACGCCGAATCATCCTGGACATCGTCGACACGCAATGGAAAGACCACCTCTTAACTCTCGACCACTTAAAGGAAGGCATCGGCCTGCGCGGATATGGCCAAAAAGATCCACTCGTCGAATTCAAGAAAGAAGCCTTCACGCTGTTTGAAGACATGATGGGGCGCATCGACACCGAAACCGTGCGCTATCTGTTTCTCGTTCAGCCCGCTCGTCCAGAGGACGAAGCCCGCGAAATTGAGCGCCGCCAGCGCCGGCAGCAGCAGGAGATGCAACTGCAAGCCGGAGCCGCACAACCGGAACAGCCCAAGCCAATCCGCACAGGCGCAAAAGTCGGCCGGAATGACCCGTGTCCTTGCGGGAGTGGGAAGAAATACAAGAAATGCCATGGCGCGGCGGCATAACCTCCCCGCTCATACCGCCCAGCCTTATCTACTCAGACCATTTTCTCAGGAACGGATTGAGGCGCCGCAAAACGAAAAAGCCGGCATCGAGCGAAGCGTTCTCGCGGAATACCGGCCTGCACGAAATCGATTGTAGCGTTGGTTAGAAGTTGACGACCAAACCGGTTCCGAAAGAATAGTTCGCCTTGAGCGAAGGGCCGACGTTCGTTCCGAGGAAGTCGCCCTGCACGCGCCAATACAGCCGCCCTTCGACGATCTTGTAGTCCAAGCCTGCGCCAGCCATGAAGGCGGCGTGGGAATTCACTCCAAACCCGGCTCCTTGCGTGAAGCGCAAGCGCTCCCAACCAACGAGCATGTGCGCCCACGGTTCCAGGTGGCGGGTATCGATGATGGAGACATGCGCTCCCCCGCCGAGGAATAGCGACTTCGCGTCGACGGTAGAACCGGTTCCCGTGTGGCCGAATCCAGTAATGGCCGTACCCTCTAAGCCAAACCAGTTATTCAAGTATCGGGTAACGTCCGCCTGAAAGGCATAACTGTGATATTGCAAGCCCAGCACGTTGAATTGTTGGTATTGAAACAACGCGCCGAGCTGCCACGGCTCGCGATCGGCTGGGATCAGCGAGGCGGGCGCCGCAGGCGCAGCAGGTTCACTCGCGGGGCTGGCAGCATCGAACGCCGCCGTGGAATCCTGCGCGGACGCTGTAAGTGACAGGCAAAAAAGCGCCGCGCATAGCACATAGAACTTGCGCATACTGAATGACCCTCCTAGCATCCCAAGCTGCTACTGCCCTGGCCCACCCACTTTCACTCACGTTGCTAGCCGTGTCCATGCTAATTCGCGGAGAAGTTGCCAGCAAGTCAATACCGTTTATTGACGGCGAAAATGCCAATTTGTGTCTCTCTTGATGAGTCCGGCAGAAATTGAACCGTTGAGCCGGTTCCACAGCGCGGATAGATTCTACCCGCCCGGCTCGCGTTCCGGTGGCTACCCTCACGGGGAGGCGCCCCTAGCTTCCCCAAAACACAGCAGATGGGGGTTTTGGCGAGTTGGCAGCGGTCTTGCTCTTTCAACAGTCGTCTTATCAGTTCCAGTTTGAATCAGGAATGAGGTGCACCTCATGCGGATCGACGGCGATAATCACTCCCAAAACGGCGTGATCGACGTTCCAATCGACGCCGGCGATCGCATTGCCAACGTGGGTGAGTACCTCTCAAAAGCCACGAAACAATTGGAGGCAATGACCGAGCTTGTGAGTTGCGGAGAGACGATCGACCCGCATTCGCGCGACTGGATTCTCGCTGAGGTGGATTTCCTGGTGGAAACCATAGGCGACGAGAACCTGGAATTCGACGATCAAATGCGCTCGGATTTATTGCAGCTACTTTTGGCATTCGCGAACTTGAATGAGCAAATTCGCCACCAGGCCTCCCTCAGCCACTAGGCACGCGGACGGGGTACCCACGCCGAACGCATTCTCTCCACTCTGCTTGTGTGCTTGCAAAACTGGGTCCAAACTATCGGCAGGTGCCTTCACATCCCGCGGAATCGGAAATACGGCCCGCCGGGCTCGCTCGCCAGTGCGGCCGTCCGCTGCGAATTTACGTATGACGACCAATCTGAATTCGGGAACTTCCAGAGATGAGCAGAACGCGTCGGCTCGGTTCGAGGTGACGTTGCCGGCCGACGTCACAGCGATTTCCCCTGTGGTCGGCTGGATCATGCGGCTCGTCGGCGAACTGGAGTACTCCGAAGGTAAAGAGTTTGAAATCGAGATGGCGCTGCGCGAGGCGCTGGCAAATGCCGTCATTCACGGATGCAAGGCCGACCCGACCAAGAAGGTTGAATGTACGGTTACGGGTGATCGAGAACAGGGGATTCAGATCGTGGTTCGCGATCCGGGCTTTGGTTTCGACCACGCATCCCTGCCTTCACCAACCGACGATGCCAATCTGCATTCCGAGCACGGGCGCGGAATCCTGCTGATCAACGCGCTGATGGATGAAGTGACGCACGAACAAAATGGCACGGTGATCCGCATGCGCAAATTTTGACGGCCATGACTTCCAAACTATCCACGAAACCTCCGGACGCTCCTCCCGCCGGCCCCGCCGAAAACAAGTTCGATCCGTTTCACCCCAACATGCCGTCGATTCCCGGCGTGAGTTCCAGCGCGCGTGAGGCCGGGAGCCGCTCGAGTGGCCCGAATACGGAGCGACTCGTCCAGATTGGAAGCATCGCTGTCGTAGTGCTGGTGATCGCAGCGGTGGCGTTTCGGTTCGTCAAGAGCAGGCCGCACGCGACGGGCACCGTGTCCCCGAACGAGGTTGCCTCGCAACAAGCGGCGCCCGCGCCTTCGCTTCCCGATCCCGTCGCTGAGATTCATGAGGGTCCGATTCAGGCCGCGACGGTAGATGAGCTTTCCAAGCCATGGGCCTCAAAGAAATTCATTTTCGTGAGACCGCTCACGCAGGAAAATATCGACGCCATGGTGATCCGCCTCCCCGATGGGGGACTTTGGGCGTTCTCGCTTCAAGTGCCCTATGGCCGCTGTGAATTGGAATTCGTCACGGATCTCGCGACCCTGGCGTCGAAATACCGATTCCGCGCCAGCCATCCCATGGTCGTAAATCCTTGCGACGGCACGATATTCGATCCCTTGAAAGTCAGCCCGCTCGGCGGCGACACCTGGGCGCGAGGAGAAATCGTGCAGGGCAGCAGCCTCCGTCCTCCCTTCTCCATCGACGTGCAGGTGCGCGGCCGCTCCATCGTCGCCGACAGCATTGAGTAGCGGCCGGTGAACTGAATCTTTCCTTCCGCTTCCCTATTTCCGCGGCAAATTTGGGTGCTTGCTGTGCGGACTTGCTTCGATCATTTCTGACTTAGAACACTACAAAAATTGTGTACAGGAATGCGCACAAGCGGGACTGCATGATATAAAGGAAGTGCGCGGCTGTAGCTCAGCTGGATAGAGCGCGTGCCTCCGAAGCACGAGGTCGGGCGTTCGAGTCGCCCCAGCCGCACCATTTTACTGGCGATTTTGAAAGACCGTTGCGGAGAAGTTGCTATCAGGGCCGTTTCTTGCGCAACACCCACGTGGTCATGGAGCGTTGACCGTGGACGACCGTGGTTTTCAGCGGGTCGGCCAGTTCGCCGCCTAGCCGTTCCGTGAGCGAGCCTAGCAGCGCTTCGTCCACCAAATACCGCTCCGAGCCGTCAGGCGACCAGTAGCGCCGCCCCTCAATGCGTTTCACCTGGCTTTCCATACCGATCAAGGATCCGAGGCGGCAGAAGAAGATCCCACCGGGCTTCAGGATTCGCCACGATCCTCGAAGCATGGACTCGAAGTGCGCGTCGTCGCGGGCGAAATGGAGGACAGTGTTGCTGACGACCAGATCCGCGCACGCGTCGTCGAAGGACATATGTTCGACCGGCTCTACGCGAAAATTCGACGCCCGGAGCGAGGGCGCAAGGGCCCGGGCAAGAGAGCGGACACCTTCCACGGCCTGTGGGTCCGAGTCCGCCGCATAAACTTCGTACCCTTCCCGCAGGAAGTAGACGAGGTTTCGGCCGGAGCCGCATCCGGCGTCGACTACTCGCATCCCTGGTGAAATGCGACCCTTGAGAAGCTGGTCGAAAAGATAGATGTCGATCTGGCCGAACTGCTCCTGGAGTGTAAGCATGGGCACCAATCTTAGCGTTTCGCGGCGCTTGCCTCAACCACGCCAGGTCGATAGGAGCGGCATCAAGGGAGGCGCGAGAAACGCCAGACTTAATTTTCGATGGTTTCAGCTTGCGCGAATTCGGTCGCGGATCTGGCGGGCCAGCTTCTCGATATCTTCCGTTTTCTTGACCAGGGACATGGACAGGACATCGGTTTCCGGGGTCTTATCCGATTCGTCTTTCAATTCTTTGACCAACTGCAGCAGGCGGTCGACGTCGCGCCTCAATTCTTTCTGGTCTTCCTTAAGCCGCGTTTTCGGATCCGCCGCGGAGGGAGGGGAACGCTGTCCGCCCCGCTCGATCCGCTGGCGTCGGGGATCGATGGAATGTGAGGCATATCGTGGCGCTGGGCGCCGGCCAGGAGGGCGCTGCGTGCCGGCCAGAGTCGCCGCGACACTCGAAAGGAAAAATCTGCGTCCGGTCTTCATTGGTTTCACTTGCGGCCGCAACTCCGTCTGCCTTCCACCATCTTTTGGGGAATCCTACGGTATTATAATCATCGGCGAACATTATGAACCCAAACGTATTCAAATGGACGGATTTTGCCGTGGCGCGCGGAATCCGCATCGCCGCGATTCTGCTGATCGCCCTGATCCTCAATAGGCTCTTGCGCGTTTTGACGCGCCGCCTGATTCCGGCGGCCGGGGCCGAGGGCCTGGGCCGGATCGCGCGCATCCGCGAGCAGCACGTAAAAACTTTGGCGGGCCTGTTATACAGCGCGGGAACCGCCATCATCATTATCGGCGCGGTTCTCACGGCGCTGCCGGAGTTCGGCTTCAATGTGACGCCGATCGCGGCCGCAGCGGGCCTCGCGAGCCTGGCGGTCGGCTTCGGCGCGCAGCATCTGGTTCGCGACCTCATAAACGGATTTTTCATCATCATCGAAGATCAGTTCGCCGTCGGAGAATCCGTGCGGATCGGAACCGTGATCGGGCGCGTCGAGCATCTGACGCTGCGCCGCACGGTCGTGCGGGATATCCAGGGCGCCGTGGTCACCATTCCGAACGGAGAGATTTCGCAAGTCTCCAACCTCAGCCGCGATTGGGGCCAGGTGTTTGTGGACATTTCCATCCCGCCGGAAGGCTCGTCCGATGCGGCGCTTGCCGCGCTCGAACGCGTCTGCTCCGAATTGCGGGCGGACGTTTCCTGGTCGCCGGTTTTGGTGGATGGACCGCGCGTGCTGGGAGTGGAAACGTTCGGGCCTGCAGGCGTGACGCTGCGGCTGCAGCTTCGAACCGTGCCCGGCCGCCAGGATGATGCCGCGCGGGAATTGCGCCGCCGGATTCAAAATCGCTTCGAGCAGGAACACATTCGATGGGGCGGAGTGCAGCGCGTGGAAGTCACCGGCAAGGATGCGGCCCAGAACTTCGCGGCGAGTTCCAACTCCTGAATCGATCGCAGTCGAAGTTCCGTTATTCCTTTTGCGGCCCTTGAGAAGAAAGCTCCAGAGAACCGCGATGGACTTCGTCATGTTCCGCGGCTCCGGCCATCACCGTGCGATTGCGCCCTTCTTCCTTCGCGCGGTATAGCGCCGAATCCACCATCTGCAGAATTTGGTTTGCAGTCTCGCTGGGCCAATCGCTGGTAGCGATCGCGCCGATGCTCATCGTGACGTTGAGGTCGCCGTCGGCGTTCCGATCGGCTCACGCGAGATTGCTTCCCGAAGTAGCTCGGCTTTGCGTTCTGTTTCTGAGCCATTGCATCCCGGCAGCAGGACCAGAAACTCTTCGCCGCCGTAGCGGCCCACGGCGTCGTAGGGACGGACGTCGCGCTGCATCCGCTTTGTAACTTCCCGAAGCACGGCATCTCCCGCGAAGTGTCCGTAGTTGTCGTTGACGGATTTGAAGTGGTCCAGGTCCGCGAGCAGCACGCCGAGCGAAAGCCCCTCTCTCCGGGAGCGCCAGATTTCCTTTTCCAGCGATTCCAGGATCGCTCCGCGATTCCACACTCCCGTCAGGGCATCGTGCGTGGCTTTGAAGCGCATCATTTCGCGGGCTTGCACGAGGTTGTCTTCCAGGTTCAGCAGCCGCAATCCGACTCGAATCCGCGCCTTGAGTTCCTGCGGGTTGAAGGGTTTTGTCAGGTAGTCGTCGGCGCCCGATTCGAGTCCTTCCACCACGCTTTCCTTGGCGTCTTTTGCCGTCAGCAACAGCACATAGGTGTACGGTTCGGGCCGCTGGTTCCGCAGGATGCGGCAAACGTCGACCCCATTTCGGCCGGGCATCATCCAATCCAGCAATGCGATGCGTGGAGCGTCCGGTGACTTCAGCTTTTCCCACGCGGCGTCGCCGTCCTCGGCTGTTTCCACTTCGTATCCCCACTTTCCAAGCAGGGCTTGAAGCATGCGCCGCGACACCGGCTCGTCATCGGCGATCAGGATCCTCATTTGGAAACTCCCTGGCAGAGTTCGGCAAGTGCCGGCAGCAGACGTTGTACGGCGCGCTTGACTTCGGCAAAACTTCGCTTCGCGGAAGCCGCGTCGCCTTTTTTCGCGTCCTTTTCGAGCTGCAACGCCGCGGCCGCCGCGGCCTTCGCCGAGAGATTGCTCACGGCTCCCTTGAGGGAATGCGCGGAGCGCTCCAGCACAGCCATGTTTCCCTGTTGCAAAGCGTCGTCCATCGCCTGGAGCAAATGGGGCGCATCTTCCTGAAATAAATGGATCATTTCCGTCAGGAGTTCCTGATCTCCTTCGACGCGTTCCAGCAAGGAAGCCCGGTCGATTTGTTCCGAGGTGTCGCTGGGCATTGTTTACCATAGCATAACTCCCTCCAAGCGCTCCAACGCATCGGTCTATTTCGGCAAAAAGGCTGGCCGGGTGAATCGGTTTGGAAACGTATCCGTCCATTCCGCTCGCAAGGCACCTTTCCTTATCTCCTCGCATGGCGTGCGCGGTCATGGCCAGGATCGGAACGTGCTTTCCGGAAACTTTTTCTCGCTGGCGAATTGCCGCCGTCGCTTCCATGCCATCGATTTCCGGCATCTGGATGTCCATCAGCAGAACGTCAAAACCGGGCTCTCCGGCTCGTTCCCAGGCGTCCAGCGCTTCGCGGCCCGTGCCGGCCAGGGTCACGCGATGCCCGGCTTTTTCGAGAATCCGGATCGCGAGCTTCTGGTTCACCGGATTGTCTTCGGCGAGCAAGATATTGAGTTGCCGAGCCGGGGTTTTCTCCGTGCTGGGCGCCGGCGCTTCGATCAACTGTTCCTCGGCGACGTTCAGTCCCAGCGCCAGGAGAATCGCGTCAAGAACTTCGGATTGGCCGACGGGCTTGGTGAGGCACTGCTTGACGCCGAGCCGCTGGCAACGCTTCGTATCCGCCAATTGCCGGTTCGCGGAAAGCAGCATGATGACCGCGCCCGCGAGCCCCGGAGTCGCCTGAATTCGCTGCAAGACCTGGAATCCGTCGATCTTCGGCATGGCCGCGTCCAGCAAGACGATCGGAAATGGGTGGCCGTTTCTCCGGGCGGTTTCCAAAGCTTCCAGGGCGGCGCGCCCTCCCTCCGCCAGAGTCGCGTTCATGCCCCAGTTCTTCAACATCTCCGCGAAAATTTCGCGATTGATTTCGTTGTTGTCCACGACCAGAACTTGCATTCCCGGCAACGTCTTCTCCGCAATTTTTTCCTGATGGGTCAGGGCGGCGGATCCCATCTGGAAAACGCACGTGAAGTGGAATTTGCTGCCCTCGCCAATTTCGCTTTCCACCCAGATCCGGCCGCCCATCAGTTCCACGAGTTGGCGCGAAATGGTGAGGCCGAGACCCGTGCCGCCAAAGCGCCGCGTCGTCGATCCGTCCACTTGGGCGAAGGAGTCAAAAATGAGCTGCTGCTTGTCGGCAGGAATTCCCATTCCCGTGTCCGACACGGTGATGTGCAGGCGCACGTCTTCGCCCTCAATCGCTTCGAGTTCCGTGTCCAGGATAATGTTCCCTTCCTCGGTAAACTTGATGGCGTTGCCGATCAGATTTACGACGAGTTGCCGCAATCGCGTCGGGTCGCCGACCAGTGTCTTCGGCACTTTCGGCGAAACGCGCGCGCACATTTCCAGTTTCTTTTTGTCGGCGCGCTGAGCCAGCGCTTTCAGCGTGTCCCGGAACTGATCGCGGATCTGGAATTCGGTTTTTTCCAGTTCCAGCTTGCCCGCCTCGATCTTGGAAAAATCCAAAATGTCGTTGATGACGTGCAGGAGGCTGTCCGCGGACGATTTGACCAGGCTGAGATAGTCGCGCTGTTCGGCGGTCAGGGGAGTGTCGAGGGCCAGTTCCGTCATGCCGATAATTCCATTCATCGGCGTCCGGATTTCGTGGCTCATGTTCGCCAGAAATTCACTCTTGGCGCGGCTGCCTGCCTCGGCGGCCTCCTTGGCTTCGCGTAACGCCGCTTCCGTGCGCTTTCGCTCCGTAATGTCCAGGAAGGTGATGACCGAGCCGATCACTTCCCCTTCCTTCCGAATCGGGTAGGCCCAAAATTCGACCGGGAAACAGGTGCCGTCGGAACGCCAGAATGCTTCCGAATCCGCATGAATTTCCTGCCCTTGACGGGCAGGGACAATCGGGCACTCCCCGATCGGGTACGGCGTGCCGTCGGCATGGGAATGGTGCATGACGGCGTGGGCGTTTTTTCCGAGAAGCTCTTCGACGGACCGGTAGCCGAGCAATCGGAGCGTGGCGGGATTGCAAAACGTAAAACTTCCCTCGCGATCGATTCCAAAGATCGACTCGGCTGTGGACTCCAGGAGCAAACGAATGCGTCCCTCGCTTTCGCGCAGCGCCTCTTGAGCTCGCTGGCGGTCCGTAATCTCCTGCTCCAATTCGGCGGTGCGCTCGTCGACGCGCCGCTCCAAGTCCTCGCGCGCGGCGAGCAACTCGGTATCGCGGCTTTGAATCTGTCCCAACATCTCGTTGAAGCCGTCGATCAGGACGCCGACTTCGTCCTCCGAACTCTTCGCCGCCCGGATGGAGTAGTCCCGCGAACCGGTTACCATTTTCGTGGTCCAGGCCAATTCCAGGATCGGAGACGAGATCGGGCGCTGGAGTCGCGCGGCCAGGGCATAGGCTCCCAGGGAAACCGCGGCGACGATCCATCCGAAAAACAGCACGTAGTCCGTCAAAAGCTGCCGGTATTCGACGTTGTCCTCTTCGAGAAGCACGGTGCCGATCTTTTCGCCGTCAAACTCGATTCCCTGGAAGATCCACGCGCGATCGGAAGTGACTCGGATGGTATCTGGTTCAACCGGAGGAGGGGAATACGGCCCGTGGGTACCGGGCTGTTGATAAGCGGCGAAAGGCTGGCCGGCGTGGTCGTAGACCGCGGCGGCGAGAATGTGCGGCTTGGCCGCGAGTGCTTTTAAGGTATCTCGGGCGGCATTTGGATCTTTGAAAGTGAGGGCCGCGGTACAGTTGGTTCCCAAAATATTCGCCAGGGCGTTCAAGTCTTCCACACGTTGTTGCTTGAACTGATGCACCCCGTACTGCGCGAATCCGATCGCCGCCGCGCAAAGCGCCACGAACGTGTTGATCGTGATCAACAGCGTGAGCTTACGCCGGAGCGAAAGTCTGCGGATCCAGTTAACTCGAGTCATTCGTGGCTCTTCGCGTTTGCGGTCACGGCCCGGGCCAGCGCCAACAGCTTGGAACTGACCTTCAAGTGCGCGCGTTCGGTGGCGCCGACATCGATCGTCACTCGCACGCGGGTATCTTCCACATCTAGCTGAATCATCCCGCCCGACTCAATAAAATTGTCCATGTCGCCGACCGTCATCACGCTCGATCCGCGCAGCGCCGCGAGGATAAGCGGCACGCGCTTCTTTTCCGAGTCGCTGATGAATAAAATGTTGCAGGCGCGCAGATTGTCCGTGGACCGAAATTTTTTGACGACCAGTTCGCGGCCCAACACAATTTTTCCCTCCACCAGCCGCGCCAACTCGCCGCCGATCGGCGTGTCTCCGACAAATCCGATCACCCACTTCCCCTGAGAGTCCGGGACCGGATCGTCGGGCCACTCCACAAACTTCAAGAAATTAAACAGATACGCAGCTTTCACCTGATACTCGCTGAGCGATTGGCCCGCGCATGCGGCGAACCCCACCAGCGCAAGATGCGCAGCCACCAACACGACCGCGAGATGTCCGAACAGGCGTCCGCGCATAACCCAACTTATTTGCATCGCGGCTGCCATATGGCTTCTATCGGCGATCGGCTACGCCGCATTAATTCAATGAGTTGCAGGATTAGACGCTGTTAAGGAGGACGTTTCTTTCGCAGTGAGTTCCGAATCGGTACTGGCCGCACCGGTTTGACTCGCCCAAGTGGTTCCAGTCGGAAGAGCGACCGAGCCGACGATCCATA
Source organism: uncultured Acidobacteriota bacterium (assembly GCA_963800455.1). GTDB lineage: Bacteria > Acidobacteriota > Terriglobia > Acidiferrales > UBA7541 > Palsa-360. The sequence goes on from CAWDAY010000003.1 coordinate 73,251, forward strand.
GCATGGAGCAAATAGGCATTACCGGGGGCGCTATTGTGTGGGTTTCCCTGAGCCTTCGTCCGGCTCCCAAATTACCTTGAATGTCACCGACCTGAGGATGTCTCCCCCTAGAAACGACTGGGGAATTGCTTCCTGGTGACGGTCCTGTTGCAGGTTTCTTCCCCACACCGAAAACGTGAAACCATGCATCGGCTTCGTAGACAAGCCGACGTCCACGCGATTCAGCGGCGGCAGCAGACCCGAAATCGCATCGTTGTAGAAGTACGAAGCATCGAAATTGACGAGCTTCGTTAAGTCCAGCTTGGACTGGGCACTGACTTCGTGCAACGGATTGTCTGCGACCGCAGGGTACCCTGATCCCGGAGGGGAATTCCCGCGAAGCTCGGTAATTCCCGCCGATAGGGTCCACCGCCGAACGGGGGCATATTTCGCGAAAAGTTCGAGGCCGTGCGTTTGCCCCAGTCCCTGTTCGTTAATCACATTTACGGGCAGGTCAATAAAAAATGGCGATGGGTTGACGATCGGAGATCCTGGCGCGCTAAGGCCAGCGAGGTCGTCGTAGTCGTTGTAGTAGGCGGTTGCGTCCACCGAGAATTTCTGATTCCACTCGAAGCGGTATCCCACTTCGAAAGCGTGGACGATTTCCGATTTCACACCCGAATCGCCTGAGTACAGCAGAAATTCCGACGGCGGAGGAGTTGGATTGATCTGTGCGATGCGGTCGAGGAGACCCTCGTCAATGCGATTGGGTGTTCCCACCGCACGGGACACCGCCGCCCATAAAGTGTTTTGCTTATTCGGGGTCCAGACTGCGCGAACTTGGGGCTGGTACTCGAATCCGGTGTAGGGATTGTGTTCGAACTTCGAGCCGGCGACCAGCCGGAGTTTGTCCGGCATTAGTATGATGTCATATTGCAGAAACCCGCTATAGGTTGTGTCGCGGCGATAAGGCGGGAGGATTCTGAGCGTGAAGGTTCCCTCCCACGTGTCGGCGGTCGTTAGAACCGATCCGCCCCACGTCAATGTATGCCGGGGAGTGAAGGAATAGCGGACCTGCGCCTCGAAATCGCAAGTATTTCGATATTCGGTATCGCCGATGCTGATGCGGTCCGTCCAATCGCAATAGCCCAGCACATCCGTATTGGACCCATCGTTGAACGAGTGCTTCCACCGGCTAAGCAAGTGCCCGCCCTTTACGACTCCGCTGGTGTCTTCCTGCGTGGCCACGGCCGAAGTGGGGGTAAAAACCGAGGTGACATCGCGAATCCTTCCTGAGTAACCCTCGCCATCGAATGTTACGGTGTCTTTCTTCGAGAGGTCCCAATCAAAACGCATTCCTCCTTGTGCAATGCTCCACGTGTCATAATTCGGATCACCGGCCGCATTCACGGTCGGCAGCCAATAATTGCTCGTCCCGTAAATTCGGTAGGAGAAGGTGTCTCCGATCTTTCCGCCATAGCGCACCCGGCTTGCGTATCCCTCATTCACTCCGGCGGAAGACGCGACCAGCAAGCCCTGGGTCTTCGCCGCATCCTTGGTGATGATATTGATGACGCCGTTCAACGCGTCCGCGCCCCACAACGTTCCGGCCGGCCCGCGAATCACTTCGATCCTGTCGATATCTTCCAAAGGAGGGTCTTGCACATCCCAGTAGACGCCGCCAAAGGTCGGCGAATACACGAGCCTTCCGTCAATCAGCACCAGCATCTTGTCGTTGAACTCGTTGCTGAATCCGCGTGCCGTTACCAGCCATACGTGGGAACTCTGCTGGACCACGTACAGCCCCGGCACCGTGCGCAACGCGTCCGGAACCGAGGAGAATCCACCGCGCCGGATATCTGCCCCGGTGATCACGAAGATTGCGGCCGGTGCGGCGGACAAGCTTTCCTCTTTCTTTGAAGCCGAAGTCACCTGGATGTTCATGAGATCTTCGATACTGATCGAAGTCAGGTCCACTGGTTTTGCGGCGCCCTGCGAGGGCTCTTGCGCGGACACACCCGTGCCCGCAATAGAAATTGCCAGCAAGCAAGCGAGCCATTTCATTCCTTGGCCCCGTCTGCATAGGCGAAGCGATCTTCCTGAATCCTGAAAAAGGCCACGGAGTTGGCTGCGGAACACATCTCCCCCGAGGGATCCACGCACATCGATTTCCATATGCGAATAGAACTCGAGCAGTTACCCGCCTATTTTCAATCGAGTAGAAGATTAGTAAGGACTCATGATGGGTTTCTGGCGCGCCCGGCCCAAATTGGACCTGGCCAGTTTCGAACTGGCCGAAAACTCAATGAAACGTTAACCCCTTTCAGCTTTCAGCGCCTCGGTGCCGAATGCGGGTCTGTTGTGAAGCTTTCGTGCGAAATTGATTTGTTCGTTTGCACACAAAGTTGGGGAAAATTGCACCGGATCGAAAATTGTGGCGACACGCGACTGCGCTCATCCCTGCTCTTTGGGTTAGTATCTATTCGCGCCTTCGGAAATCCGGCTCCGGCGGTTCGCGTGCTTCAGAATGCAGCGGGACGGGAGTGAAGCTATGGCCGCCTGGTTCGAGATGATCGGCAGTTCGGCAGCGGTCTGCACGACGCTCTGCTGGCTGCCGCAATCGGTGAAAATCATTCGCGAGAAGAGGACCGAGGGCATCTCGCTCATCACGCAGAGCGTATTTACGTTCGGCACCGCGCTGTGGGCCACGTACGGATGGCTCCTGAATAACCGGCCCGTCCTTTTCGCTAACGCCGTGACGCTGGTCTTCGCGTTGAGCATCCTGCTTCTGAAGATTCGCTATCGCTAAGGCTGGCGTGGGCGGAATATCTAGCGATTCGCCAGCCGCAAGGAAATGTTGTCCACAATCCATTCGTGCAGCTCGGTGCGCGCCTGGAACAGCTCGGCTTTTGTCATGGTGGGAAGATCGAGCACGAGCGTTTTCGGGTCGTCGTCATTCAACTCCCACATTTGCGAAAACGCGTTTCCCGGAAGCGCGATCCCGAACTGCTCCGGTCGCGCCCACACTTGCGATCCGGGATAGGGCTGGAACATGTGCAAGCTCGCCGCATCGGGTCTGGCACGGTCGAGCCATAGCCGCATCTCTTCGATTGACTCCCACGTCTCTCCCGGAAAGCCGATCAGCAGGTACGCGCGCGCCACGATTCCGGCGTCCTGGCAAATCTTGATTCCCTTTTCGTTGGCTTCCGGCGTCGTGCCCTTGTTCATGGCCTTCAGCATCCGCGCAGAGCCGTGTTCCACTCCGAATCCCATTTCCGTGCAGCCGCGTTTTTCGAGGTAACGGAAAAGCCCGGGATTCATCAGGTTCACGCGCGACCAGCCGCGCCACAGCATTCCGTAATAATGAAAAATGTCGGCCATCTCCATGCATCTTTTTTCCTTGATGGTGATGGTGTCGTCCCAAACGCGCAGGGCGGTCACACCCATTTCGGCCAGGGCCTTCACTTCCGCTTCGATCTGCTCGAGCGACTCTTCGCGCAATTTCGTTCTGGCATCGGCGCAAAAGAAACAACCGTACGGGCAACCGCGCGCGGTGAACAAAGAACCCGTGGTCCGCTCGGCCGCGTCGACGGATTTTCCTGAGATCGACTGCACGGCGAGCGCGCCTTTGGAATAGTTCCCTTCCCACAAATCGTATGCCGGGAGCGGCATTTTGGTGACGTCGGGCAGCGGCGCCGACGGATTCCAGTCGATGGTTCCGTCCTTCCGAAAGCGGGCGAGGCCCGGGATCGGCATGGCCAGCATGCCCTTCGAGAAGTAGTCGCAGAACTGCACGAACGTCTCTTCACACTCCCCCGACATCAAATAGTCGAACCCGCGAAAATAGTCGCGATGCTTGAACTTCGCGTGCGGCCCTTCGAGGATGTAGGTGACGTGCGGCCCTCCCGCTACTTTCACTTTCGCGGGCCACTTCTCGGCCAACTGCCCGCTGAACTCGGCATTCGGCGTTACGCACGAAATTCCCAGAACGTCGCAGGGTTCCAGCAGGTCTTCCTGAACGGCGAGTTTCCCGGTGCACTCATCCACCGACGAGAATTTGTGGCAGTCGACAATCTTCACGTCATGGCCGGCCTGGCGCAGCGCCGCCCCGAGATACAACAGCCCCAGGGAAACATGCAGCGAAGGATTAAAGAGCGCGAAGCTCGGGCCGCCCGCCAAGATCACTTTTGCCACTAGGATTGCTCCTGTCTTTGCAATTTGCGGAAGGTACAGACATACGGTCCTTCAACGCTTCGCTGGAAATCACAGCGCAATGCCCTTTTTTCGCAAGCACTTGGCGCTACGCACAGAACATCGTGCGGATGCAGGCAATCCTTTAGCAAAGCCTCCTTAACAAACTCTAATGAGTTCCTGGATGAGGTGAGGAGATGCGCACGCAGTATATGGGGCAGGATCTAACACACTGTCCGAACGGAAAACGGGATTCGACGGACACGCGGCCGCATTGCGAGGACAGTTTTGGAGGCGCGGGTCGGATTTGAACCGACGAATGGAGGTTTTGCAGACCTCTCCCTTAGGCCTCTTGGGTACCGCGCCGGAGTTAAGAAGTATAACGAAACTGGCGGCGAATTGTCAGTGGCACGGGCATCATGCCCGGCCGGACGCCCTCGTTCGCGAGCGGTCAGCGCGACGCCACGGGCATGACCTGCGCTTCGCGGATGAAACGCGCGGATTCCTCGGGCGGCGTGGGACAGATGTAGAATCCCGTGCCCCACTCGAAGCCTGCGACCTTGGTCAGCTTCGGAATGATCTCGATGTGCCAGTGGTAATGCTCGGCATTTTCCTCGCCGATGGGCGCCGTGTGAATCATGAGGTTGTACGCCGGGCGGTCAAGCACCACATCCAGGCGCGAGAGAACGTCCTTGAGCACTTTGGCCAGCCCCATGTACGTGAGGCTTTGATGATTTTCAAACGCCGAAGCGTGCTGCCTCGGCAGGATCCACATTTCAAACGGAAAGCGCGGCGCGTAGGGGGAGATGGTCACAAACTGGTCCGTCTCGCTGATCACGCGCACAGCCGATTCCTGCTCCTGGCGGATCATGTCGCAGAAAATGCAGCGCTCCTTGTTGATGTAATACTGGCGGGAACTGTCCACTTCCTCGCGCACGCGCTTGGGCACGATCGGCAGGGCGATCAACTGCGAATGGGGATGCTCGAGCGAGGCGCCAGCCGCTTCTCCGTGATTCTTGAAAATCAGGATATAACGAAAGCGCTTGTCGTTTTTCAGATCGAGCATGCGGTCGCGGAACGCCCATAGCACGTCCTCGATCTGTTTCTCCGACATGGTGGCGAGCGTGCTGCGATGGTCGGGGGTTTCGATGATCACTTCGTGCGCACCGACACCGTTCATGCGATCGAATAGCCCTTCGCCTTCCCTGTCCAGGTCTCCCTCGATACCCAGCGCGGGGAACTTGTTCGGGACCACCCGCACTTGCCAGCCCGGTGTATTCGGCCCGCTGCCGTTGCGCCCGTACTGCAGAACCTCGGGCGGCGTCTTGGATTCATGGCCGTAGCAAAAAGGGCAGATTCCAATCCCCTTGATCTCAACGCTCTGGCGCAAAAAATCCGAAGGCCTTTTCGAGCGGTCCGTCGAAATGATGACCCATCGTCCAGTGATGGGGTCTTTTCTTAACTCCGGCAACGATTCCTCCAGACTGCTGGGACTCTCATAGTAACTATCGGGCGGCTCGGAAAAACGATTATTTTAAGCCGGCAGGCCCGGAAAGTCTCGGAAAACGACGACAATCTTCAGGATGCGGCAAACGCCCCCTTGTGGAGGCGCACGATGGGGCGCTGGCCGGGAGGAGCTTCGATCGCAAGAATGTCGAACCGGAATGGCGCGCCGCCGGCACGGTAGTCGCGGACGAATTGCCGGGCCATCCGCGAGAGAACGCGCCGCTTGTCGGGCGTCACGGCATCTTCCGGGGCGCCGACGTCTTCCCGGCGGGACGTGCGCGTTTTCACTTCAACGAACGCGAGGGTTTTGCCGTCGTATCCAACCAGATCGATTTCGCCCTTGAGGCCGCGTATCGTGAAGTTTCGCGCCACCATCACGTAGCCGTTCCGCCGCAAATACCAGTAGGCGTACGTCTCGCCGCGCACGCCGGTGCGCCGCGCCTTGCGCCCCGAGGCGGCCGTGCGCGCCGAGACTGCGGCCGAATCCGCAAGGCCTTTCCGAGCGGCCCAGTTCACGAAGCCGAAGATTGCGCGCGCCAGCATCGGCACTGCCACTCCATAGGTGAGCGACGTTGGGCGGGTAGAAGTCTGTCCGGCTCTTCTTGGTAACCTCGGTCTTCCCTGCGTGAAGACGCTTGCCCGTCCGCTGAAAGAGCTTTTACCACAGAGAGCACGGAGAACACAGAAAAGAAAACACTCAAGGGGTTGCGGCGGCTACGCGGACTTCTCCGCTTCGGTGATGCAGGCTTCCAGCGTTTGCACAGCGAACGCCGCCTGTTCCTCATCGATGACCAGCGGCGGGGCGATGCGAATCGTATTTTCTCCGGCGCCGAGCAGCAGAAGGCCCTTCTCGAAGGCCCGGTCCACGATGGCTTCGCGAAGGTCGCCCGCGCGTTCCTTGGTTTTCTGATCGCGCACCATCTCCACGCCGATCATTAGCCCCTTGCCGCGCACGTCGCCGACGATGCGGTGCCGCGCGGGCCAGTCCGCCATGCGGCCGAACATGAATTCACCGACGCGCCGGGCATTTTCGATGTAGCGCGTCTCGAGCAGATCCAGGGTCGCCAGCGCCGCCGCGACGCTCACGGGATTGCCGCCAAAGGTTGAGGCGTGCGCACCCGGCTTCCAGTCCATCACGCTCGCGCGCGCAATCGTCGCGGAAAGCGGCATGCCCGAGGCAATGCCCTTGGCAACGCACAAAATGTCCGGCTCGATTCCGGTGTGCTCGCAGGCCCACCACTTGCCCGTGCGTCCCATGCCGCTCTGCACTTCGTCGCACACAAGCAGAATCCCATGCTTGCGGCAAATGCGCTGGAGTTCGAGCAGAAATTCCTTGGAAGCCGGAACGTATCCGCCTTCACCCTGGATCGGCTCGATGAAAACCGCCGCGACTTCTTCCGGATCGACCAGGCGCTTGAAGATCTCGCGTTCCAGAAACGTGGCGGCCTCGACGCACGTGCACGGCGACGGATTGCCGTAGGGGCAGCGGTACGAATTCGGATAGGGAATGTGAAAGATGCCGGCCAGCAGCGCGCCGAATCCCTTGCGCTGCACGGCCTTGGACGCAGTGAGCGAAAGCGCTCCCAGCGTGCGGCCGTGAAAGCAGCCGTGAAATGCGATGATCTTATCGCGGCGCGTGTGGTATCGCGCCAGCTTGATGGCCGCTTCGATGGCTTCCGTGCCGGAATTGCCGAAATAGACTTTCTTCGGCTCTTTCCCGGGAGCGATCGCGGAGAGGCGCTCGGCAAGCTGCACGAGTCCCTGGTAATAGAAATCCGTGCAGGAAATGTGGATCAGTTCCGCGGCCTGCTTCTGAACGGCTTCGACAACGCGGGGATGGCAATGCCCCGTGGAAACCACGGCGATGCCCGCGGCGAAATCCAAAAATAAATTTCCGTCCACATCCTCGACCATCGCACCGCGGCCCGTTTTCGCCACCAGGGGATAGCCGCGCGTGTAAGAAGGCGAAACGAATTGCTCGTCTCGGGCGATCACTTCCTTCGCCTTGGGACCTGGAAGCGGCGTCAACAGGACGGGCAGCTTGGCATCGGTCGTAATCGTGCCCACGGATTTCTCCACAGCGGTCCTCCGGCGGGCGGGTTTTCGGCGGCGCGTCCCGGACGGAGCGGAAGGCGCTCCGAGTGTCCAGGACCATAGAGTGAGTACCGAAAGAGAGACGCCCAATTCCAATCTACGCCGAAGTGGGCGGGCCGTCGACAAAAGGAAATGCGGAGGTAGTTGGCGAGTTACGAGGCCGTCGCGCAGGCTTCAGCCTGCGGAAGTTCGGCCGAGCACAGTCAAAAATCCACAGGGAATCGCTTGTGCAGACCGGCCTACTTGCGCTTCCAGCGGACTCCGCCGTCGCGAGAATCTTCGAGGATGACGCCGCGCTCGGCGAGTTGATCGCGAATGCGGTCGGAGGCCGCAAAATCGCGTCGCTTGCGCGCCGCCTGGCGCTCCGCAACGAGGGCCTCAATTTCCGCGTCGCTGGGCGCGGCGGCAGCCTGCCCGATTCCGAGCGCGCGAAGTTTCTCGGCGTCATCGTCGCGCAACACCGCGAAAATCGCGTCGAACGCTTCCATTGCTGCGAGCACTGGGACGGCATCGCCCTGGCGGAATTCGCCGCGATCCATCGCCGTGTTGGCGTCGCGCACCAGATCGAAGATCGCCGCGAGCGCCTGCGCGGTGTTGAGATCGTCCGCGAGGCCCCGGTCGAAATCTTCCGCCGCTTTCGCGGCGCGCTCGGCCATGGCCGTCGAAGATCCGTCGGGAAATTTCTCGGTGCGAAGGCGCGCCATAAAATTCCTCAGCCGCTCGACGGAACTCGCCGCGCCCTGCAAGCTGTCCGGCGAGAAATTCAACTGGCGGCCGTACGGCACGGAGGCGAGCAGAAACCGGACCGAAGACGGCTTGTGCCCATGCGAAAACAATTCGCGCAACGTCGCGAAGTTCCCCAGCGACTTCGACATCTTCTCGTGATCCACGAGCAGGAATTCGGCATGAAGCCAATACCGCGCGAACGTCTTCCCGGTGGCTGCCTCCGCTTCGGCGATTTCATTTTCATGGTGCGGGAAGGTCAAGTCCACGCCTCCGCTGTGAATGTCCAGCGTGTCGCCCAAATACTTCAGCGCCATGGCGGCGCACTCGATGTGCCAGCCGGGGCGGCCCGGACCGATCGGCGTCTCCCAGAAATGCTCGCCGGGTTTGGGCGCCTTCCACAAGGCGAAGTCGCGCGCATTGTCCTTGTCATAGCGATCGGTGTCCACGCGCGCGCCGGCCTGCATCCCGGCGACGTCGATTTTCGCAAGCTTTCCATATCCCGGGAATTTCGCGATCCGGTAGTAGGTCGAGCCTTCGCTCGTGTAGGTGAACCCTTTGGCGGTGAGGCGCTGGATCAGCGCCACCATGTCGTCAATATGCTCGGTGGCGCGAGCGATGTGCTCGGGCGGCTCCAGATTCAGCGCGCGGCGATCGTCCAGATAGGCCTGAATGTACTTGTCCGTGTATTCGCGAATGCTGACGCCCGCCGCCGCGGATTTCTGAATGATGCGGTCGTCCACATCGGTGAGATTCATCACCTGGATGACGCGAAACCCTCTCGATTTCAAATACCGCCGCAGAATGTCCTGAAAAACGAACGTGCGAAAATTGCCGATGTGAGCGTAGTCGTAGACGGTGGGCCCGCACGTATACGCGCGCACCTCGCCGGGCACCAGCGGAACGAACGGCTCCGTCTGCCCCGTCATCGTGTTGTGGAGCCGGATTTCCGCTTTCGCGGTTTGGCCCTCGCTGCTCAGTGTGGGTTGTGCGCTCATGGCAAATGCGCCATTTTAACCGACCCGCGTGGATGTAGCAAAAGGTCTCTTGCGCGTCACTTCGTTTGTTTCCCCTGACAGCGGCGGCTATAATCGATGTGAAATGACGATGGCAGGACTAGCGCATCCATGATCGCTCCGTCACAAACCGGCAACCTTGCGTCTCTCGCGCACCTCGATCTCGAAAAAGAGATCGGCCGCCTGAAGCGGGAGATGAACGCGGTCATCCTGGCGCACTACTACCAGGAATCGGAGATTCAGGACCTGGCGGATTTTGTGGGCGACAGCCTGCAACTCTCCCAGCAGGCGGCCACGACGAAAGCGGATGTGATCGTGTTCGCCGGAGTCCTGTTCATGGCCGAAACGGCCAAGATTCTGAATCCCTCGAAGGTCGTTCTGCTCCCGGACTTGAACGCGGGTTGTTCGCTGGCCGACGGCTGCCCGGCGCCGCTGTTCCAAGCGTACCGCGAGCGGTACCCCGGGCATGTCTCCATCACGTATATCAACTGCAGCGCCGAGGTCAAAGCGCTGAGCGACATTATCTGCACTTCGAGCAACGCCGAGAAAATCATCCGGCAGATTCCGCCGGAGAAGCCGATTCTCTTCGCGCCGGACCAATATCTCGGCCGCTACCTGATGAAAAAGACTGGGCGCGAAATGGTTCTTTGGCCGGGAAGCTGCATCGTTCACGAAATGTTTTCCGAGAAAAGCCTGGTGCAATTGCGGGAGCGCCACCCCGGGGCTTTGGTCCTGGCGCATCCGGAATGCCCGGAGGCGATTCTCCGCCACGCGGATTATGTGGGATCGACCACGGGAATCCTGAATTTCGCGACGCATCAAGCGGCATCCGAATTTATCGTCGCAACCGAAAGCGGTATCCTGCATCAGATGGTCAAGGCTTGCCCGGAGAAGTCGTTCATTCCCGCTCCGGGCGAGGGCGGCTGTTCGTGCAGCGAATGTCCGCACATGAAGCTGAACACGATGGAGAAACTGTACCTCTGCATGCGCGATCGCCGGCCCGAAATCACGCTCGACGAAGACCTGCGCCAGCGCGCGTTGAAACCGATTCTCCGCATGCTGGAGATGAGTTAGCCTCCCTCCCCTCCCCATGCCTCCCTTACTCGACGCGTCCGCCTGCCACAACTTGCTAAGATCGTTTCTCGCCGAAGACATCGGAACGGGAGACGTCACCACCGAAACGACGGTCTCTGCCACGCAGCGCGCGCGCGGCGAAGTGGTCTGCAAAGCGCCGATGGTCCTGGCCGGAATCGAGATTTTCGTCGAGGTCTTTCGCCTGTTGGACGTGACCGCCGAGGCTGAAATCGTGCTTCACGACGGCGAAGAGCTTACGCCGGGAAAAATTCCCGCGCGAGTCACGGCTTCGGCGCGCGCGCTCTTAACGGGCGAGCGCGTGGCCCTGAATCTCCTCCAGAGGCTCAGCGGCGTTGCGACGCTGACGCGCCGGTATGTCCGCGCGGTCGAAGGCACCCGAGCCGCCATCCTGGATACTCGAAAGACGACGCCCGGCCTGCGCGCCCTGGAAAAATACGCGGTCCGCGTCGGCGGCGGCAAGAGTCACCGCAAGGACCTCGGCGAAGCCGTTCTCATCAAGGAAAACCATATTCGTCTGGCGGGAGGCGTTTCGGCCGCTCTCACGGCCGCACAAGCGGCCCAGGGACGCGTGGCGTGGATCGAAGTCGAAGTCACGAACCTGGACGAATTGCGCGCAGCGCTTCCGCACCATCCGCACGTCATCCTGCTCGACAACATGGGTCCGGCCGTCGTGCGCCAAGCCGTCGACCTGGTGCGCACGCACAGCGCGCCCCACAAAATCCGCATCGAAGCGTCGGGGGGCATCACGCTCGAGAACGTGAGACAATTCGCCGAGGCGGGCGTGGACTGGATCTCCGTGGGTGCTCTGACGCATTCGGCTACGGCCGTGGATTTGAGTTTTGAGATTGAGCCCATCTGACGGCGCGCCCAGGGAATCGCGCCGTTTACCGTTGGCAAGAATCTTGATACCCCGCTCATGAACAACATCATTCGAACCGACATTCTCGTCATCGGCAGCGGTCTCGGAGGCCTGGCTGCGGCGTGGGATGCCGCCAAACGCGGCTGCGAGGTCACGCTGCTCACGCGCGCGACCAATCCGGAAGACAGCAACACCTATTGGGCGCAAGGCGGAATTATCTATCGCGGGAAGGACGAAGCGCCGGAGCAGCTCGTTGCGGATATTCTCTCCGCCGGCGCGGGCCTCAGCTCGCCCGAAGCGGCTTCCCTGCTCAGCCACGAGGGCCCGAAGCTGGTGAAACGAATCCTGGTCGACGAGCTGCAGGTTCCGTTCGACCCTTCGCCGGAACATCCGGGCGAACTCGACCTCACCTCCGAGGCCGGCCATTCCATACCGCGCATCATCCACTTCAAAGACCGCACGGGATTCTCCATCGAGCGCGCCTTTTTCGAGAGAGTGCGCTCGCACCCAAAAGTGAAGGTGATCGCCAACGCCACCGCGGTGGACCTGCTGACGGCGTCGCACCATTCGGTTGAACCGACGGACGTCTACCGCCCGCTGGCCTGCGTCGGAGCGTACGTATTCGACCAGACCACCGGAAAAATATCTTCCATCCTCGCCAAGGAAACGATTCTTGCTACCGGCGGGCTCGGCAGCGTGTTTCTTCATACGACGAATCCTCCGGGAGCGCGCGGCGACGGAATCGCCATGGCGTCCCGCGCCGGGGCGCGCTGCATCAATCTGCAATACATTCAATTTCATCCGACCGCCCTGCTGGCTCCGGACGGCTGCTTCCTGATTTCCGAAACCGTGCGAGGCGAGGGCGGCCGCGTCGTGGATCGCCAGGGCAAGGAATTCATGCAGAAGTTCCACCCCGCGGGTTCGCTCGCGCCTCGCGACGTTGCCGCGCGCGCGATTTATCAAACCATGCTCGAAACGGGCGAGCCTTGCGTCTACCTCGACATCACACACAAACCCGCCGACCAACTCCGCGAGCGTTTTCCGGGCATCTACGCCGTGTGCATCGAGCGCGGCATTGACATGACGCGCGAGCCGATTCCCGTCGTTCCGGCGGCGCATTACAGTTGCGGCGGCATCGCCACCGATGCGTGGGGGCGCACCACGATCGACCGCCTGCGCGCCGTAGGGGAAGTCGCCTGCACCGGCCTGCACGGCGCCAATCGCCTGGCCAGCACTTCCCTCCTCGAGTGTCTCGTCTGGGGAACGCGCGCAGGCCAGCAGGCCGCCGAACGCATCCAGCATGGCAATGACTTTTACTTCCCGCAAATCGCGGACTGGCGCTACGAGCACGAGCCCGCCGATCCCGCGCTCATTGCGCAGGACTGGCTGACCATCCAGCACACCATGTGGAATTACGTCGGGCTGATCCGCAGCGAACGCCGCCTGAACCGCGCCATGCGCATCTTGCGGGAGCTGGACCTGGAAATCGCCCGCTTCTACGAGAAATGCGAAGTCAGCGATTCCATCATCGGCTTGCGGAACGGAATCCTCACCGCGCTCCTGATCCTCGATGCCGCCGATCAGACCCGCGAGAGCCGCGGCTGCCACTACCGAATCGATTAGGCATCATCTCATGAATGCCAGGAAAGAACGGAACTGGTAGGATTTACGGCGTCAGCCTTACAACCAAGTTACGAAAGATCGATCTCTTTCGGCGCTGAAAGCGCCGACGTAGGCTAGCCCGGGGCACCGCCCTGGGTCTCCACGTGCACCGCTTGAGTAGCGCCCAGACAGGGCGCAGGATCCCTCCGCCCTTTCAGGGCGGACTTGTTCGGGTCCACCACACCCGGGGCGTTGCCCCGGGCTGGTATTCTCCGCGCCGTTGGCGCGACGTCGCACCCATAAATTCAAGGACGGCAAGGTGCTAAAGTGTATTGCCCCAATCGCATAGGCTGCACTTCAGTACTGCCTAGGGTAAGGAAACTGCGATACCGGCTTCCGTTCGCCATGTGATCCCCGAAACCGCCAACGGTGACCGAAATCACAGCGATTCTTTTGTATCCGGCCGATCATTTGTTCAAGAGGCCGGCCATGAATTCTTCACCGTTCAATCCAATCGGTCCCGCGCACTACACTCCTCCAAAACCCGAGTTGCAGGCCGCAGGTCCGCCTCCGAAAAGGGTGGGGGTCTTCTTTGCAACTCGCGAGGGGCACACTAAGCGCATCGCGCAGCAGCACATCGCAGCCGAATTGCGCGCGCTGGGTTTCGACGCGGACGTCCTGGATGTGCGAAGCCGGCATTTTTCATTCTCCCATTACGCGGGCGCAGTGCTCGCCGCCTCCGTGCACGAGGGGAATCATGAGAGGGAAATGGTTCGGTTTGTGAGGGACCACCGCTCGGCGCTGCAACGCATTCCCAGCGCGTTCCTGTCCGTCACGCTCAGCGAAGCGGGAGCGGAGCGCGAGGACGCGAGTCCCTCCGAACACGCGCAGTTCGCAGCGGACGTCGACAGAATGCTCGCCAAATTCTTTGGTGAAACCAAGTGGCGTCCCACGTACTCGAAGCCCGTGGCCGGGGCGCTACTTTATACCCGGTACAATTTCTTGCTTCGCCTCATCATGAGATCGATCGCCAAAAGGGCCGGGGCGTCGACGGATACTTCGCGCGACTACGTCTACACCCACTGGGTCGACTTGGATAAGTTCGTCGCGGAATTTGCGGGGGAGATTGGCGGAGCTGCATCGGCGTCCCTAGCAACTTCGTCTAAGGGGCCGATTCATTCCTAATTATTCGTGACCATTCGTGACAGGCGGCAGCCACCGCTGGGTTCTGAAGCTAGACACTCCATCCGTGCTGCCACGGCACGGATGGGGCTTCCCGAAATTCAAAGCGTGTTGATCCTTGCGTTCCGAAATTCTACGCCCACGAATATCCGTGCTTCGCGATCGGCACCGAGCGCAGGCGCTCGCCGTTGATTTCGAAAATCGCGTTGCATACCGCGGGCAGGATCGGCGGCAATGCCGGCTCGCCCAGACCGGTGGGATGATTCGGCGTCGTCAGGAAATGAACTTCGATTTCCGGAGGCGCTTGCGTCATGCGCACCGGCGGATAGCGGTCGAAGTTGGACTGCACGGCGCGGCCCTTGTCAATGGTGATTTCGTAGCCCATCACCTGGCTCAGCGCGTCGATCACGGCGCCCTGCACCTGGTTCACGGCGTTGCTGGGATTGACGATCTGGCTCCCGATGTCCCCCGCGACCCAGATCTTGTGAACCTTCACGCGCTTCTTTTCATCGACGCTCAACTCCACGACTTCGGCGAAATAGCCGAGATGCGAGAAATAGAACGCCACGCCCTTCGCGGTCCCCTTCGGGAGCGTACCGCGCGCAGCCCAGTTGGATTTCTCCGCGACGAGTTCCAGCACGCCGCGCATGCGCGCCGCATCGATGTCGGGTTCGCGAAGCGTCGGCTTACCTTCAGGATTGCTGAGTCGCGGCGCGGAGAGCATTTCCAGCCGGAACTGAACCGGGTCTTTCCCCGCCGCGTGCGCCAGTTCATCGAGGAACGACTGGAAAACAAACGCCAGGGCATTGCTGCGCGGCGCGCGCATGGCCCCGGTTGGAATGCCAAACGGCATCAGCGAAACATTGAGCGAATAGTCGGGGAGAAAGGTTCCCGGAAATTCGTTTTGCGGCAAGTTGGACGCGTATGCAAACACGCCTTTGTCGCCAAAGGCCACGTAGTGATTCCGCCACGCCGCGATCTTCCCCGCGGAATCGAGCCCCGCCTTAAGAAAATGAAAGCCGGCCGGCCGGTAGAAATCGTGCGCCATGTCGTCTTCGCGCGTCCACAGCAGCTTGACGGGACCACCGATTTCTTTCGAAATCCAGGCGGCCTCTGCCGCGTAGTCATTCGAGAGGCGCCGGCCAAATCCGCCGCCGGCGCGCATCAGGTGCAGGGTGATGTTCTCCGGCGGGATTCCCAGAGTTTGGGCGACCAGTTGCCTGCCGGCCTCGGGCGTCTGCGAAGGCGCCCATAATTCGACTTTGCCGTCTTTGAAATGGGCCGCGCAATTCTGCGGTTCGAGCGGCGCATGCGACAGGAACGGATACGAATATGCGGCCTCGACCACTTTCGTTGCTTTTTGCATCGCGGCAACGTCGTCGCCGTCCTTCCGGTACACGTAGGCGGGCGTTTGCTGCGAGAGTTCGGTGGCGCGCCGCGCATAGCCTTCGCTGCTTTCTTTCGCGGTCGGGCCTTCGTCCCACACGACCTTCAGCTTTTTGCGGGCGGTGTTCGCCTGCCACCAGCTGTCGGCAACGATCGCGACGCCGGGCATCAGCCCGTTCAAGTCCGTTCCGCCGGCCACCACGAATGCGTGGCGGATGCCGGGCAGACCCTTGATTTCATCGAGGTTCGCGCTCGCCACCTTGCCGCCATAAACCGGACACTTCTGGAAGACGGCAAAGAGCATCCCTGGAAGAACGAAGTCGATGCTGTAGATCGGCTTGCCGAGAACGATGGAAGCGTTGTCCACGCCGTGCATTCCCTGCCCGATGATTTTGTAATCTTTCGGAGCTTTCACTTTGACGGTCTTCAGATCGGGCGGAGTGAGCGTCGCAGCCTTGGCCGCGAGCTCGCCGTAACCGAGCGAGCGGTTGGTCGCGCCGTGAATCACTCGGCCCGCGGACGTGGTAAGTTCGGACTCCGGCACATTCCAGGTTTGCGCCGCCGCGGTGACAAACATCTGCCGTCCCGCCGCTCCGACTTTCCGCAGCGGATCCCAGTTCACGGGCGTGGAAGTGCTTCCGCCGGCGCGCTGCGGCCCGTAGTTCAGCTCATCGAGATCGGCCTGCTGAATTTTCACATCCTTCCAGTCGACATCCAATTCGTCCGCGATAATCATGGGCAGTTCGGTCTTGATGCCCTGCCCGACTTCGGGATTCTTGGACATGATGGTGACGCTTCCGTCCGCGGCGACCTTAACGAACGCCGTCGCCACGAATTTCGCGTTGGGCGAAGTCGGAGCCGGAGGAAGGGCGATCAACCCGCCCTGCGCCGCCAGGACGCTCGAAATCGGATCGGCATACAGCGCCAGCAGAAAACCGCCTCCGCCAATGGCGCTTACGCGCAGGAAGGAACGGCGCCCGATCCGCGTGGGATTCGCAGGCTTTGGTTCTCGCATCGTGGTGGCCATGGCGTCTCCTTATTCCTTCCCCGCCAGAACGCTGGCGCTTTCGGTGGGCCGATGCAGTTGGTTCTGGGCGATTGCTACAGCGCGATGAATCGCGGGCCGGATGCGGAGATACGTCCCGCAGCGGCAGATGTTTCCGTTCATCGCGTCTTCAATTTCCGTGTCGGTCGGGCTGGGAGTGTGCGCAAGCAGGGCCGATGCGGACATCATTTGCCCGGCCTGGCAATAGCCGCATTGCGGCACGTCCAGTTCCTGCCAGGCAAGCTGGACGGCGTGCGTCCCGTTCGCGGAGAGCCCTTCGATCGTCGTGATTTGCTGCCCGGCCGCACGCGAGATTGGCGTCTGGCAGGAACGCACCGCCTGCCCGTTGAGATGCACGGTGCAGGCGCCGCACAGCCCCGCGCCGCATCCGAATTTCGTCCCCTTCATGCTGAGCACGTCGCGGAGGACCCACAACAGCGGCATATCCGCGGGCACATCGACGGACGCAGAACGCCCGTTAATCGTCAATTGGTAGGGCATGGTATTCGCTCCCGGAACTCGCGAGGTTGGCCTGTAGTCCCCGATCCCGAAAAAAATTCCAAATTCGTCTCCAAAATTTTACCACCGTTGGCAGCCGCCGTGGGGAAGGAATGAAATGGATCTGCCACTTGGACCGGCGGTTCTCATTCGGCCTAGCGTCCGGCTTTCTCTTCGGCTCCCGGCGCCGCGACGGCGTTCATCTTCCAGTCGCTCACCGGGATGCGCGGCATTTCGAACAAATCGGAGGTGCGCGCGTACCAGCCGCGGCCATGCATTCGGCCGATCGTTTTCAATTTGGGAGTGTCGACGTAAAACTTCGACGCGTCGAGCACGAATTCATCGCGGATATGCATGGCTACCACGCGGCCGAGCACCAACCCGCTCTCTCCCAGATCGACAATCTGCATCAGTTCGCATTCCATGGAAACCGGGCTCTCGGCGATGCGCGGCGGCTTCACGCGCACCGATGGCAAGGTCGTCAGTCCGGCCTGCTCCAATTCATTGATGCCGTAGTCGAATTCAATCGCCGTGATATTCATCTGCTCGGCGTTCGCCTCGGAAACCAGATTGACGACAAACTGGCCCGTTTCGCGAATATTCACGCGCGTATCTTTTGGCCGCCCGGGCTTATGGCTGGCAATGCCGATGCCCACAACCGGAGGCTCGCCGGAGAAGACGTTGAAGAACGAGAATGCCCCGGCGTTGAGAACGCCTTTCGCGTCTTGGCTCACCACCCAGGCGATCGGCCGCGGCGTCACCGTCGACACCAGCAGCTTGTAGCATTCCTTGCCTGGAATTTCGTTGAAGTCGAACAGCATGATGAAAAATCCTCCGCTTCTTAGAGCGCAGTCATAAGCTTACATCAGGAATATGGGATGGACCACGCCGGGGGACGGCGATTGGACTTCCTTTGCCGTACCCAATTCCCCTTAGAAACTTTGTGCCTACGCCTGGAAAAAACTGCTCGCCCTCCCGGCCGGCCTCACGGGAATCGACGCCCGCGTTCCGTGCGATCGTTCCCTATTCTGTTCGCCATGCTGGTCACTTCGTTGGACTTTCGATCCTTTCCCACATTTTCGTCCTGTATGGACCGGCATGTGCACGCATAGCGACGCCCCCCGATAATTCAGGAGGACCTTACCTATGATTCGAAAGTTTCTGCTGTTTGCATCGCTCGCCGGTTTCTTGATGGCTGTATCGATCCATGCAAGACCGCAAAACCAGAATTCTCAAAACGATCAGCAAGCTCCCAAAGTGCACTCGGTTACAGGAAAGGTGACCCAGGTGGAAACCGGGGGCAAGGCGTTTTCCATGGACGTGAACCAGGGCAACGACAAGCGCCCGATGCGCTTTGTGGTCGATAAGACCACGACGGTGCAAGGCCACGTGGCGGCCGGAACGACAGCAAGCGTGGACTATCAGCCCGACAACAGCGGCCAGATGGTAGCCTTGTCAGTCAAGGAAGAGTCTTCTCAAGCGCAATAAACCGAGAATTGTTTGAAGGATTTCAAAGGGCGAAATCAGGGCATCTGGACAAGTTTCATCCTCGATTTCGTCCTTTCCCTTGCCGAGTGCAACCGCGATACATTCCTATAAATTCCCGGCCCGCAGCGGAAGCCAAAGTTGGCGGATTCGCGCTTGCATCTTTACTTCGAGCGTGTCGCGTGATAATTTGTTTTCCCGTAACCGCCATCGTAGCGCCAGGCGGATGGGCCCTGCTAAACGACCCTTCAGCGATTTTGTCGCGGCTCGAACCCTCCCGAGTAAGCGGAACACGTATCTCCCAATGCTTGTGCTATGAGCGTGGTGCAGACCGCTTGCGGGCCCAGGACCACCCTACGCGTACACGGCGGAGGCCATAAAAGGGGAAATCTTGCTAAAACTGCGAAAAGTCGAGCTGGTCGGCTTTAAATCGTTTTGTGAAAAGACGCAAATTACGTTCAGCGGCAGCGGGCTTACCTGCATCATCGGCCCCAATGGCTGCGGCAAGTCCAACATTGTCGACGCCATTTCCTGGGTCCTGGGCGAACAGAGCCACAAGTCGCTCCGCGCCGAACGCATGTCCGACTGTATTTTTAACGGGACCGCCAAGCGGCCGCCATTGGGCCTGGCGGAAGTCACGCTGACCCTGGTCGATCCGGAACTCGCGGAGGCGGCGGAATTCGTGCTGGGCGGACAGCAAAGCGAAGCGGCTGCGCCCGGGCCGGTCGGCGTGCCGGAAAGCGCCTACGGCGGGAGCGCGATATCCTCCGACACGGAAGCATCGGAAAATGGCGTAGAAATTGCCGATCCAGCCGGCAGCGATGCCCCGCTGGAAACGCTCACGGACGGCGAAGACACGAAAGAGCCCGCATTTCTGAAGAAGAAGCGCGGCACGGATAAGCCCGCGATGAATTTGAAGCCCGGCGAAGTCGTGGTCGGGCGGCGCCTGTATCGCTCCGGCCAGAGCGAGTATCTGATCAACGGCCGCGTGGCCCGTTTGCGCGACATTCAGGATTTGTTCATGGGAATCGGGCTCGGCCCGGACTCCTACGCGATCATCGAACAGGGCCGAATCGGCCAGATTCTCAGCTCGAAACCCACGGACCGCCGCGCCATCATCGAAGAAGCCGCGGGCATCACCAAATTCAAGACCAAGCGGCGCCTCTCGGAAGCCAAGCTGGAATCCTCCAAAGTAAATCTTTCGCGCGTGAACGACATCTATGTCGAAGTCGAGAAGCAGCTCGCTTCGCTAAAGCGGCAAGCCTCGAAAGCGCGCCGGTACGCCGAAATCCGGGAGCAAATGCGCGGGTTGCTGCGCCAGGTTCTGGCGAGCAAAGCCAAGGAACTGGATCTCGAAGCGGAGCGCCTCGCGGGCTTACTGGGCGGCATTTCGCAGCAGGAATCCCAGGAAGCGCAATCCGTAACGGAATGGGAAGCGGAACAGGAGCGCCTCACCACGCGCACCTACGAACTCGAAGGCGAGCTGCGCCAGCACCAGAATATCCTCGGGCAAACGGCGCTCGAACTCGATCGCAGCGAGAACCGCATTCTCTTTAACCGGCAGCGCACCGCGGAGTTGACCGGCCGGCTCCAGCAGCTGAGCGTGGAAATCGAGCAAGGCCAAACGCAAGCTGCGGCAGTCGAAGCCCGCGCCGCCGCGCACGGCGAGTCCGTAACGGCCATCAAGGCCGAGGTCGCGAGCGTCGACGCAATTCTGGCGACGCTGGCCGCGGCCACCGCGGAAATTTCCGGCGCCCATGAATCCACCGAAGAGCGCATCGCCACGCTGCGCCGGACGGCCGCCGAACTCGGCGAGGAATTGGCGCGCCTGCACGGCGAGCAAGGCCAGGCGGAGCAGACGCTCGCGCATCACATTGAGAGCGTGACCCGGTACGAGCAGCAGGAACAGCAACTGCTCGAGGAATCGCTGCACCACCGCGAACGCGCTCAAGCCGCCGATCTGCACTGGCAATCGGTGCTCGAGCGCTCCAGCAGGCTGGAAGAATCGGTCCGGAACGCGCAGGCGCGCATCGCCGATCTTCGCCGCCAGCAACACGAGGCCACGGCGCAGTCCGGCGCTATGCGCGATGCTCTCGCCAGCGGCCGCGCGCGCCGCGCTTCGGTCGAGCAAATTTTGAATGACCGCTCCTACACCGCGGATGCGGTGCAGAAGCTCTTCGCTTCCAGCCAGGGCGGAGACGGTTCCGAAGGCTTCCGCGCCGTCGGCGTGCTCGCCGATTATGCGGAGGTCGGGCAGGAATATGAAAATGCCATCGAACAGTTTCTGCGCGACGAACTGGAGTACGTCGTCGTGGAAACGTTCGACGTGGCCCGCGCCGGCATCGCCCTGCTGCGCGACGACGTCGGCGGCCGCGCCACATTTTTCGTGGATTCGCTGCGCAAACTGAATTTGCAGCCGAATGAACCGGTCGTGCCCTTCGAGATCGAGCGGGAAACGGTTTCGCGCCTCGATCGCCTGGTTGAATTCCGCGATCCGCTGGGCCCGGCGGCCAAGCAGTTCTTGCCGCGGCTGCAG
This sequence comes from uncultured Acidobacteriota bacterium, assembly GCA_963800455.1. Taxonomy (GTDB): domain Bacteria; phylum Acidobacteriota; class Terriglobia; order Acidiferrales; family UBA7541; genus Palsa-360. The sequence goes on from CAWDAY010000003.1 coordinate 94,448, forward strand.
TCGGCGTTTCTCGTAAAGGAAGCCGAGGCCGCCGAGCGGCTGGCGCGCGAAAATCCCGCGTATTCCTTCGTCACGCCCGATGGAACCACCTATCAGGGCCGCGTCGTCAGCGGCGGACGCCCGTCGGAAGCGGGGCCTCTCGGCATGAAGCGCGAATTGCGCGCGCTCGACGCCGAAGTGCTGCAGCTCGAACGCGCCGCCTCGGAAGCGCAAGCGGCGCTCCAGCACATTGAAGAAGAACTTCGCGCCAGCGAAACAACTCTTGAACAAGCTACCGCGCAGCACGTCGAATCGGAAAAGCTTGCGGTGGCCGCCACGCTGCAACGCGACCAGGCGCGCGGTGACATGGTGCGCCTCGGAATTGAACTAGGCGATTGCCAGGCCGAACTCTCCCGCCTGCGGAACGGCGCCGCCGCTGCGCAACGGCGCGCCGAAGCGGCGCAGACCCGGCGCGGCGACGTGTTCAGCGCCCGGGCGGAAGCGGAACAGCAGATCGCCCATGCCATGGAACAGCAAGCGGCGCTGCGGCAGACGGCGCAGGCCAAGCAGGAGGACTTGTCGTCGCGGCGGGCGGAAATGGCCGCGCTTGCGGAGCGTCTGGCTAGCGCGGAGACGATTGCCGCGCGGATGGCGCACGAACTTCACGAACTGGTGATGAGGCGGGACGCGCTCGTCACGCAGCACGACTCGCTCATTCAGGAACAGCACCAGCTCGCGGCCCAGACCGCGGAGCATCAGAAGCAGGTCGAATCTCTCCGCACGGAAAAATTGCGCCTGGAGGCGCGCGGCGCCGAGATGGAGCGCGAGTTCGAGGCTACCCGCGTGCGCAGCGCGTACGTGGACGACACGCTTCGGCAGGCGCGGCAAAAACTCGGCAATTTCCGCGAAGAACGCGGCAAACTCGAGATCGAGCGCGCGCGGAACGACTCCGAACGCGAGCACTTGCGGCTTTCCTGCGTCGAGGAATTGAACGCCCAGCCGGAAGATTTGATCGCGGAGTTCCCCGCCCTGCTCACGGGAGAGGAATTGCGCCAGTCCGACGCGCAATATCACGAGCTGAAATCGCGCATCGAGTCCATGGGCCCGATCAACATGATGGCGCTCGAGGAATACAACGAGTGCGAACAGCGCTTTGAGTTTCTCGGCCGCGAGCGCACGGACCTCCTGCAATCGATCAGCGACACCCAGCAAGCCGTCGCGGAACTCGACCAGGTCTGCAAACAAAAATTCGAGGAAGCCTTCACGTTCATCAACCAGAATTTCGCGACGGCGTTTCACACGCTCTTCGGCGGCGGGACCGGCGAGATGAGGCTCTCCGAACCGGACAGCTCCGGCGAGCCGGGCATCGACGTGGTGGCGCAGCCGCCGGGCAAGCGCCTGCAAAACGTGCTGTTGCTTTCCGGCGGCGAAAAGGCGATGACGGCCCTCGCGCTCCTGATCGCCATCTTCCGCTATCAGCCGAGCCCGTTTTGCATTCTGGACGAAGTCGATGCGCCGCTCGATGAAGCCAACGTCGGACGCTTCACAAAACTCGTTTCCGAGATGAGCGCGGGCACGCAGTTCATCGTCGTGACGCACAACCGCAGAACGATGGAGATGGCCTCGGTCCTGTACGGCGTGACCATGCAGGAGCCGGGCGTGTCGAAGCTCGTGTCCGTCCGCTGGGACGAGCCGGCCGCCGCGCAAGCCGCGACGAACGCAGCGTAACTCGCCACGGAGGCGCAGAGGCACGGAGAAAAAACATTGCGGAAGAAAGAAATAATTCTTGCTTTTCTCCGTGTCTCTGAGCCTCTGTGGCTCCCTTTGAGAAGTTTTCCACTTTTCGTTTTTCTTCTCCGTTGACATCGCCTCGCCGTAGGCTAGAATGCCGTCCTCCCGGAAGGATAGGACACATTGGCGTCTCCAAAAATGAATGTCGTTGTTCGCGAAACAAATCTCCCTGGAATTCACTTCCTCAATCGCGGGAAAGTGCGCGATTTATACGAGGTCGGCGGCCAGCTGCTGCTCGTCGCCACCGACCGTCTTTCGGCGTTCGATGTGGTGCTGCCCACGCCGATCCCGGATAAGGGCCGGGTCCTGACGCAGCTCTCGCTGTTCTGGTTCAATTTGCTGCGCGACGTGATTCCCAATCACATCGTCACCGCGACGGATTTCCCCGCGGAACTGGCGCCCTACCGTGACCAGCTCGAGGGCCGCACGATGCTGTGCAAACGGACCAATCCACTGGCGATCGAATGCGTCGTGCGCGGCTACCTCTCGGGCTCGGGATGGAAGGATTATCGCGCCACCGGAAAAGTCTGCGGGATCGCGTTGCCGCAGAGGCCTGCGTGAATCCGACCGGCTGCCGGAACCCATTTTCACTCCGTCCACCAAGGCGACGACGGGCCATGACGAAAATATTTCCTTCGACCAGGCGGCCTCTCTGGTGGGCGCGGATCTCGCAGCCCGGGTGCGCGACGTAAGCCTGGAAATCTATCGCCGCGCCGTAGCGTACGCCGAACCCCGCGGAATCATCCTCGCGGACACCAAATTCGAATTCGGTCTGCTGGGGAATGAATTGATCTGGATCGATGAGGCCCTGACGCCGGATTCCTCCCGCTTCTGGCCCGCCGCGGGCTACGAACCCGGCCGCGCGCAGCCTTCCTATGACAAACAATACGTCCGCGACTACCTCGAACGGATCGGGTGGAACAAGCTGCCGCCCGGCCCGGACCTGCCCCCCGACGTCGTGGCCGCTACCCGCGAAAAATACAGAGAAGCTTACCGGCAGTTAACAGGCCACGAACTCAGCTAGGCACGGCCCCGCCGGAATCGCCCGGCGCGGCATACAACTTTTGTGCGGAGCGTGCTGCGGTGAAGGAGCAACTGGAAACGCTGGTTGGCCAGATGGTGGAGCGCGGGATCCGCTTCGACGAAGCCGTCAACGAATTTGAGAAGAAGTTCATTAAGCGCGTGCTGGAACGTTTTCACGGCAACCAGTCGCGGGCCGCACGCCTGCTGGGAATCCACCGCAACACGCTGAGCCGCAAGATCGATCGGTACAAGCTCGATCACCGCCATAAGTGAGTGGCGGCTCGTTTGTGGCAAGTCGCAATTCGCAGCGCGTAATTGTCCTCACACAATATCCGGTACAGAGCCGGCGAGGCCTTTTGTAGCGCCCGCCTTCAGGCGGGCATCTTTATTCTTGCCATAGTTGCCAACCCAAAGTTTGACGCCGCAATTCAGAGGGAACCACGCATAAAAGCAAATGGCCCCGGAAGCTCACGGGGCCATTTGTTCTTTCGATTTGGTTCTAGTTTAGTTTCCCGCAGGCGCCTTTTTCGCAGGAGCCTTCTTGGCAGGACCCTTCTTGGCAGGGCCCTTCTCTTCCGGCAAGTCCTCCATGTTGATCTTGCCCTTCTCCCAGCTGAGCATGAAGGGATTCTGCGTGTATCCGGTCAAGGTGCCGGTGAACCGCACCACAGCGTCTTTCTCAAGCCGCTTGGCTTCGGGCTGGCCTTCGATCTTGACCGTCATGTTGGGGGCCGTCGCCGCTTCGATTTCCTCGGGCGTCGCGCCGCGGAACACGTGCAGCGTCACGGTGTCCCCGTCCACAACGGGAGCATCCATGACGCGGACTCCGACGTCCGGGTACTCCAGGCCGCAGCTGGCAAGCCACATGGTCTTACCCGCATCGCCTCCGGCCATCAGGTTCGGAATAAAGTTCGCCGTGTCATCCCGCGCTTTCTGCAAGTCGGCAGTGCTCGGAACATTCAACGTCGCCGGGCGGTCCGGGGAACTGGCGGCAAGCGTGAGCAATTCCGTCACCTGGTCGTCCACGAGCTTGTCGCACGCGGGCTGCTGGTAGCGAATGATCTGGTTCTTCAGGTACGCGCGCACTTGCGCGTCGTTCGGAATTTTCAAATCGATCGCGCGCGCTAGTTCCCAGAAACCGTCGGTTCCCATCGGAGGATTCATCTGCAGGTCGACGATGCCGAGGCGGTAGTGCGTGACCGCGTCATTCGGAGTGATGGACAAGACGGTCTTGTAGGATGCGGCAGCAGCCGGGTAGTCCTTCAGGTTTGTCGAGGCCAAGGCTGCGACCGAGTTGAACAGAACCTTGACGCCCTTCTTTTGCGTTTCAAACTGATCGGCAGGGACGTTGTCCGGCTTCTTCAAATCGTCCAGAGTCTTCAGCCCCGCCGCAGCAGCGTCCCGCGCCTTGTTCAGCGCATCCGGAGTCTGAAGGTCCTTGCTGGAAATTCCCAGGTAAAACGCCTGGGCGCGCGTGTAATACGCCTCGAGGCGTCCCGTCGTATCGATCTGGTCGCCAAGGGCGATCATCTTGTCGGCGTAGTCGATCGTCTGAGAGAAATTCTTCAGCGCCATGTACGTCGAGTAGTAGTCGCGATACACATACGGCATCAGCGAAGAATTCGGATAAGCCTTTACAAAATCATCGAGCAGTTTCACCTTTTGCTGAGGGTTCTGCTCTTTGTCCGCCGCCTGGTACTGGTTATATTCCGCCAGCGTGTAAGCGGGTTTCGCCTGAGCTTGCGCGGCCTGCGGCGCGGCCCACAATGTACTCGAGCCCGACGCCATTCCCAGCGCGATCCACAACAGACCGGCGCCCGTCACAATCCACTTTCGTATCATCGGCTTCCAGCCTCCTCAGCAAATTTCAAGAAAGATCCGTTCACAAAATAGTTTGCAAGAATGTCTGCTGGCTCAAAGCTCTCGGATTATAGGGAATCCTACCCTATGGCGCAAGCTTGATTCCCTCGGGCCGCCGTCGCGGAGTCATCGCGCGCCGCCCGGCTTGGCCGATCCGGCGCGGCGGGCGCTGATGGTATGATGTCAAACTCCGGTTCAGGGAAGCCTCGGCAGAGAATATCACTTCTTCCATCCCTAGAGGAGAATCAATGGAAACGCAAGATGCCTTGCTAGGCAAGGTGGCGCTGGTCACGGGGTCGAGCCGGGGAATCGGTTTCGCGATCGCTCGCCGCCTGGGGCGCATGGGCGCGCGCTTGGCGATTTGCGGCCGCGACCGCGCGAAACTCGATCGATCGGCCTCGGCGCTTCGCGGCGAAGGGATCGAGACGCTCGCAATTCCCGCGGACGTCGCGCGCGAGGATCAAGTTTCCGCCCTCGTAACGAAAACACAGCAGGAGCTCGGCCCCATCGAAATCCTCGTGAACAACGCCGGGACCGGCGTCTTTGGCCCCTTCCATCGATTCGAGGCGGCCGACTGGGACCGGGTGCTGGACACAAACCTGAAATCGGTGTTCCTGGTGTGCCGCGCCGTAGCGCCGGAAATGATGCGCCGCCAGGCCGGACACATCATCAACATCAGTTCACTCGCCGGGAAAAACACGTTCGCCAACGGCGCGATTTACTGCGCGTCCAAGTGGGGCCTGATGGGCCTCTCCGGCAGCATGGCCGAGGATTTGCGCGGCTTCGGCATTCGCGTGAGCACGATTTGCCCCGGCTCGGTCGCCACGGAATTCCCCGGCCAGGGCGGCAAGGATCCCTCGAAACTCCTCCAGCCGGACGATATCGCGCACGCGGTAGCCGCCCTCGTGACGCAATCCGCGGGCAGCTTCATCAGCGAAGTCCAGATTCGCCCCACGCGCAAGCCATAACTCCACGCGCCTTGCCGGCACGCTTCGGCGTCGGCGTCATTTCTAAAGATCCGCTGTGTGAGAGGTACTTGCCTCCTGCATCCTGCCTCTTACCTCCTGTCTTCTGCCGGCGCCCCGTGCCAACATTCCTCTTGACAATAGTCGTTATAACGACTATTGTTGACTCATGAAACGAACCGCCCTTTCGCAACGCGTTCCTCAGCCCGGCCTCGAAGCCCAGGTCTTCGTCAGCCTCCTGCGCGCCGCCGACGCACTGGCCCGCGGCGCCGAGGCCCTGCTGAAGCCCTTCAACCTCTCCCTCACGCAGTACAACGTCCTGCGCATCCTGCGGGGCGCGGGAGAGAGCGGCCTGGCCTGCCGCGAGGTCGGCGACCGGCTCATTTCGCGCGATCCCGACATCACCCGGCTGCTCGACCGCATGGACTCGCGCGGGCTGATCGCGCGCTCGCGCGAAACGCACGACCGCCGCGTGGTGAAAACTCGGATCACCGAGGACGGATTGCGCCTGCTGGCCGAGCTGGACGAGCCCGTGGGCGATTTGCATCGCCGCCAGTTTCGGCGCTTCCCCGCGAAAGAACTCCGCCAGCTGTCGAAATTGCTCGATTTGGCTCGCGCGCAGGAGCGGGAGGAAGAATCCGATTCACCGGATTGATTTTGTTGAAGCCTATTTTACGCAATGCAATCCAATGTCTCATACGCAAAGGAGCAACGAATATGAACACCGCAATCCTGGCACCGGAACCAACTACGCAGTCCACCCAGTGGCAGATCGACCCCGCGCATTCGGCCGCGCACTTCAGCGTCCGGCACCTGATGATCGCGAACGTCCGGGGCGAATTCACCAAGCTGGCCGGAAGCGCGGTGATCGACCCGGCCGATCCGTCGAAGTCCAGCGTGGAAGTAACCATCGAAACCGCTTCGCTGAACACCCGCGAGCCGCAGCGGGACGAACATCTTCGCAGCGCCGACTTTTTCGATGTGGCGAACTATCCCTCACTTACATTCCGCTCCAAGCGAATCGAGGCTGCCGGCGCGGGCGAGCTGAAGTTGACCGGCGATCTGACCATTCGCGGCGTCAAGAAGGAAGTTACGTTTACCGTCGAAGGTCCGACTCCGACCGTGAAGGATCCGTGGGGCAACGTGCGGGCGGGAGTGACGGCATCGGCAAAAATCAATCGCAAGGATTTCGGTCTCGCATGGAACGCCCTGACCGAGGCAGGCGGCGTAGTCGTCGGCGATGAAGTCCAAATCACTGTCGAGGCGGAATTGATTCAGCAAGCTCCGGCCGCGTAAGCGGCTCCGGGTTCCAGGCACCGGACCGCGACGCCCGGTGCCTTGGCCGGACGGGGCTTGCCTCTCCGGCCAGATTTGTTCGAAGATATAGAGCAGTTCTGTCGGGATCAAAGAGGCACGCGGCTCCCACCGCAGGTTCCGCGACCATCCAATGGCGGAGACTCTTCAATTCGTTGTCCGGCACGGGTACCTGCTGGTATTCGCCTGGGTGTTTGTGGAACAGGCGGGCCTGCCGGTTCCGTCGGCGCCGTTGCTTCTGGCCGCGGGCGCGCTTTCCGGCATGCACCAGATGAATCTGGGAGCAGCCATGGCGCTGGCGGTCTTCGGCGCGGTGGCCAGCGATTCGCTGTGGTACGAAATCGGCAGCCGAAAAGGCGTTCGCGTCCTTCAATTGCTCTGCCGAATTTCGCTGGAGCCCGATTCGTGCGTTCGGCGAACGCAGGTAAGCTTTGAACGCAACGGCGCCAGCGTGTTGCTCGGCGCGAAGTTCATTCCGGGCTTAAACGCGATGGCCGCGCCGCTGGCCGGGATCATTCGAATGGGTTGGCGAAAGTTCCTTCTCTATGACGCCATCGGAGCGCTCGCCTGGGTCGGCGTTTTTACTCTCACGGGTTACGCGTTCAGCGGTCAACTCGAGCGCATCGCGGCAAGCGCCGCGTACCTCGGTGAATGGCTGCTGGTCCTTCTGCTCGCCGCATTCGCCGGCTATATTCTCTGGAAATTCTATAATCGCCAAAAATTCCTGGACAAACTGAAGATTGCGCGAATTACTCCCGAAGAGCTGAAAGAAAGGCTGGACGCGGGCGAGGACATTTTAGTGGTCGACCTGCGCCACGCGCTGGATTTCGATGCCAATCCGGAGACCATTCCCGGAGCGCTGCACGTCGATGCCGCGGAGCTGGAAGAAGCTTCCGAAGTCATTCCCCGGGACCGCGAGATCGTCCTGTTTTGCGCGTGCCCGAACGAAGTGACCGCGGCGCGCCTCGCGCTTCTCTTGCGGAGCAAGGGAATCACTCGAATCCGGCCGCTCTCGGAAGGCTATGATGGCTGGCGCAGCCGCGGCTTTCCCATGAGGCTCGCGAAGGACGAATCGGGCGACGTGGAACCCGCGAAAGCTTGAAACTCTGAGGACCGCAGCCTAAAGCCGCGGAAGAACGATCCCCTGCTGCGCCTGATACTTCCCTTTCTTGTCCTTGTACGAAATATCGCACGCTTCATCGGACTCGAAGAAGAGAACCTGGCACAGGCCTTCGTTGGCGTAAATCTTGGCGGGCAGCGGCGTGGTGTTGCTGATTTCGAGCGTGACGTAGCCTTCCCACTCCGGCTCGAACGGCGTCACGTTCACGATGATTCCGCACCGCGCGTACGTCGATTTCCCGAGGCAAATGGTCAGAACGTTGCGCGGGATGCGGAAGTATTCCACCGACCGGCCGAGCGCGAACGAGTTCGGCGGAACCAGACATTCAGGCCCCTTGAAGGCCACCAGCGACCGGGCATCGAAATGCTTGGGATCGACAATCGTCGAATTCACGTTCGTAAAAATCTGGAATTCGTCGGCGACGCGAATGTCATAGCCGTAGCTGGATACTCCGTAGCTGATCACGCCTTCGCGGACCTGGCGATCCTCGAACGGCTCGATCATTTTGTGTTCCAGCGCCATCTTGCGAATCCAGTGATCCGGCTTTACCGACATCCAGGCCCTCCCGAGGGCGCGGACTCCGTGCGGAGCCCGCAAAACGTAGTGTTCCGAAGAGGCGCATCTTAACCGAGCGCGTTCACCTTGACAACCCGCAACTGCGTGCATAGCATAGCTTGCCGTCAAACAGCAGGAGGGTGGTGTGATAAAGCTGGACATCGTAAACGCTGTCGTAAGCAAGACTGGCGTGAGCCGAACCAAGGCCGAACAAGCGGTGGAAACCGTCTTCGAAGCGATGAAAAGCGCGCTCGGCAAAGGCGAACGAATCGAGCTGCGCCGGTTCGGTGTGTTCAACGTGCGCCCGCGCAAGACCGGTATCGGCCGCAACCCGCGCACCGGCCAGGAAGTCAGCATCCCGCCCGGAAAAGCAGTGCGCTTCAAGCCCGGCAAGGAACTGCAAACGCTCTGATTTCACCTTCGCGTAGCGCCTGCGTTTTTCGGTATTCTCGTTTCGCGACGCGTTCCCTCAATCCCGATTCTCCTGCTTCGCGCCGCGCATCGAGCCGCTTATGACAGACCCCAACGGATTCGATCCCTATCGCACGGACACGATCCCTCCGGTCGTGAGCGCTTGGGAGCTTCCTCCCAACCCGTCCTGGGAGAATCTGGAAGCCCGAAGGCAGCGCAAATCGCTCGCCATTGCAATTTTGCTTTTCGCGCTGACGTTGATTTCGACGCTGGCGGTCGGCGCGCAATACGCTTCCTCCTACGCCGCCGGACAATCGCCCGATTTCGAGGAGCTCTTCTCCACCTACGCTTCGCTCCTCGCGCATCCGCAGCTTTTGCTCGCGGGCGTCCCGTTCGCTTTCACGCTGATTGGCATTTTGCTGGCGCATGAATTGGGACATTTTTTCGCGTGCCGCTACTACGGAATTTCAGCGAGCTATCCGTATTTTCTCCCCGCGCCGACGCTGATCGGGACGCTGGGCGCGTTCATCCGCATTCGATCCCCGATTTACAACCGCAAGGCGCTGTTCGACGTGGGCCTCGCCGGCCCCGTGGTCGGTTTTCTCTTCGCGGTGCCGTCCCTCGCCATTGCGATTTTCTATTCCAAGGTAGTGCCGTCTTCGGACGCGAATTCCGCGATCGTTTTCGGACAGCCACTGGTCATGCGCTTTCTCGCCGCGGTGCTCAGGCCAGGCGTGGCTCCCGGCGATTTGCTGCTGCATCCCGTGGGCCGCGCTGCGTGGGTCGGACTATTCGCGACGGCGCTCAACCTGCTTCCGGGCGGCCAACTGGACGGGGGGCACATCCTATACTCCGTTGCCAGCAAGTATCACCGCATCATTACGATGGGCGTGGCTCTGCTCTTAATTCCTCTGGGTGTGTTTTATTGGAGGGGATGGATCCTGTGGTCCGTCCTGCTGCTGGCGATCGGTTTCCGCCACCCGCCGCTTCTGAATCGCTGGGAAAAGCTCGACCGCGCGCGGCTCGTTTGGGCTGCTGTCGCGATCGTGATTTTCGCGTTGTGCTTCATGCCCATGCCGGTGATGGTTCGCTAAGGTAGGACGGGCTTCAGCCTGTCCGCCTTTGACTTCCGTCCTCGCGCCGCAAATCGCGGCCACCGCCTCAAACGTCAAAACCGGGCAGGCTGAAGCCCGCCCTACCAAAACCTAAAACAAGCTCAGGGGATCGACATCCACCTGCACGGCCTTCTGCGGGATTTCCTTTTCTTCGCTGAACGCCAGCAATTCCGCCACGGCGCGCGTCAATTGCGCGCGCCTGGGCGCCTTCAGTAAAAATTGGAAGCGATATTCGCGCTTGAGCCGAGCGAGCGGCGCGGCAGCCGGCCCGAGTACTTTCACGCCGCGCGATTCCTGCGGCGCGAGAAACGCGGAAAGTTGCCGGGACCAACGGATGGCGTTCTCGATCTTGGTGTCCCGCACGAGGATGCTCGCGAGCGCGGTGAACGGCGGATAGTGCAACAGCCGCCGGAACTGCACCTCTTTCTCAAAAAAGCTCAGGTAATCCTGCCGCGCGGCCAGTTGAATCGCATAGTGCTCGGGATAGTAGGTCTCGACGAGCACTTCCCCGGGCAAGCCGCCGCGGCCGGCGCGGCCAGCCACCTGCGTCAGCAATTGAAACGTGCGCTCCGCGGCGCGGAAATCCGGCAGGCTGAGCTGCGAATCCGCGGAAATCACGCCGACCAGCGTGACCCGCTGAAAATCGTGGCCCTTCGCGACCATTTGCGTCCCCACCAGAATGTCGATCTTCCCCGACGCAAAGTCGCCCAGCACCTGCTGGAAAGCGCGCTTGGTGCGCACGGAATCGCGGTCCAAGCGCGCGACGCGGGCGCCGGGAAATTTTTCGCGCAATTTTTCCTCGAGCTGCTCCGCGCCGGCTCCGAAAAAATAAACGTGCTCGGAATTGCACTTCGGACAAGCCTCCGGCACGCGGCGCGAAAACCCGCAGTAGTGGCACTCCAGCCGCTGGCGCTGCTTGTGATACGTCAGAGAAATGCTGCAGTTTTCGCACTGAATTCCCGCGCCGCACGACCGGCAGATCACGAACCAGGAATAGCCGCGGCGGTTGATGAGGATCAGCGATTGCGTTCCCTCCGCCAGGCGCGCGGCGACGGCTTCGCCGAGCTTCGACGAAATGGGGCCGGCATGATGCGTGGCCTTGAAATCCTCGCGCAGGTCGACGATTTCCACCGGCGCGAGCGGGCGGTTCTGCACGCGCGAATCGAGCTGCAACAGCTGGTATTTTCCCGTGCGCGCATTCTGAAAACTTTCGAGCGAAGGCGTCGCCGAACCGAGCAGCACGACGGCGCCTTCCAGCTTGGCCCGCACGACGGCCACGTCCCGGCCGTGGTATCGCGGCGTTTCTTCCTGCTTGTAGCTCGCCTCCTGCTCCTCATCGACCACAATCAGGCCCAAATTTTCGACGGGAGCGAAAACCGCCGAGCGCGTTCCCACCACGACCTTCGCCTCGCCTCGCCGCACGCGCCACCATTCCCGCGCGCGTTCCACGTCCGGCAGCGCGCTGTGCAGCACCGCGACGCCCGCTCCGAACCGCGCGCGGCACAGCCTTCCAATCCAAAGCGTCAGCGCGATTTCCGGAACCAGGATCAGCGCGGTCTTGTTTCGCGCCAGCGTCGCCTCGACAGCGCCGAGATACACTTCCGTTTTCCCGCTGCCGGTGACGCCGTGGAGCAGCCCTGCTGTAAAAACGCCCGCGTCGAGCCAGCCGCGAATTGCTCCGAGCTCTCTCTCCTGGTCCACATTCAAAATATTCGAGGGCGGCGTGTAATCGGCATCGAACCAATCTTCCTCGATGGCCACCGGCTCTTCCCAGCATTTCAGTTTTTCCTGGCGGATCATCCGCTCGACGAGCGGCCGCGAGACCCTGGCGAGTTTTGCAAGCTGCGGCAGCGGCAAAGGGCCGCGCTCCTCGGCGAGGACATGAAACACACGAGCTTCTTTCTCCGGCAGAGACGCGCTCGGATCGAGAGCCGGAGACTGGCCGCCTTCGGCGAGGTTCCACGCGACGATCTTCTGCACGCGCGCCTGGCGCCGCACCGCAACCTCGCGCGCTTCGAGCTGCTTGCGCCGCTGCAGTCGCTCCGCCGCGGGCTCGCCGCCGGGCAGCTTGTGAAGGCGGTCCGCGCGCACCGGCCGGCCTTCGATTTCCATGAGCGAAAGCAGCGCCAGCTCTGCGACTCGGATTCGCTGCGATTCCCTGCCGCGTCCAGTTCGGCCCGGCGCGCGCGGCCCGCATCGGTCAGCAGAAATTCGCGCTCGTGTCGCAAATCGACCTGCGGCGGCAGCATCGCGCGAAACACTTCCCCCAGCGGCGCCACATAGTAGCCGCTCGACCCAGCGGCCCAGCTCGACAAGATTCGTAGGCAGAGCCGGAATCGGGTCGAGCACTTCCGCAATTTCTTTGACATTTTTTACGCGTTCGGGATCCGGCCTCCGGACGGAAGCCTCCAACACCACGCCCATCATCGCGCGGTTGCGAAATGGCACGAGCACGCGGCTGCCCGGGCAGACCGACCCGGCCAGTCTCTCGGGAATCGCGTACGTGAACAGGGAGCGCAGCGGAACCGGCAGCGCGACTTCGCAATAAGTGGGAGGCATGTGCGGAAAGTAGTGTAGCAGCAGAAACTCAAGTGGGCATGGCCCTGGCACAACTACGACGGCCGGCGAATTTCGTGGCGCCGGCGTCTCGCCGGCGATTTTAGTGCGGGTGGCGAAAAAGGAAACCGCCGGCGGGACGCCGGCGCCACAAAATTCAATCAGCGCGAGATTTTCTTCGGCTGCAATCCAAGATGCGCCATCACTTTTTGCAAATCTTTCCAGACGTCGGCCTTCGCGGCCGGATTGCGCAAGAGATACGCGGGGTGGTACGTGGCCAGCAGCTTCGTGCCGCGATAATCGAACCAGGTGCCGCGAAACCGCGAAATGGAATCCTTCGTTTTCAGGAGCGCCTGCGCGGCCGTTCCGCCGAGGCAGACGATCGCCTTCGGAGCGATCGTGTCGAGTTGGCGGTACAAATAGGGCGAACACGTGGCGACTTCGTCGTCCTCGGGCTTGCGGTTTTCCGGCGGGCGGCACTTCACCACGTTGCAAATGTAGACCTGTTCGCGCTGCAGCCCCATCGCCTCGATCATCTGCGTCAGCAGTTTTCCGGCGCGGCCCACAAACGGCAAGCCCTGCACGTCTTCATCGTGGCCGGGGCCCTCGCCCACAAATACAAGCTCGGCGAGAGGATTCCCCATGCCGAAGACGATCTTGTTCCGCTGCTTGTGCAGGCGGCAGCGCGTGCACTCGCCGAGATCTTCTCGAATCTTATCGAGCGTATCGTCCTCGACGCGTTCGATCACCTCAAAGAGAGACGCCGGATTCACAACGGGAAGCACGGCAACGGACGGCGCCGTCTTCGGCGGCGCACTGAGCGCTTCCGCCGGTACGGCGGGCGGCGCGACCGCTGTTTTTTCCGCTGGTGCTTTGGTGGCGCGTTTTCCCATAGCTCTCCGGTCGGTGTAAAACGCACCGAGATTCAGATCGTCGTAGTAACGAAGCCAGGCTTCCAGTCGTTCGCGGGTCGATTGCGTCGGGGCGGAATCCATCGGCGGGTCAGCGCGCGCGCTGCGTTGCGGCCGTTTGTCCCATGGCCTGCCGCAGGCCGCCGATTTGATCGAGGATGCGGTGCGCGGCGTCGATTTTCGGCATCCGCGGGAAGGCCTTCTCGCTCCCGTCGCGGAAATACAAGGTGATGATGTTCGTGTCGTGGTCGAATCCGGCGCCCTCGGCCGTCACATCGTTGCCGACAATCAGATCGGCTTGCTTGGATTCGAGCTTGGCCCGCGCGTGCGCAGCCACGTTTTCCGTCTCCGCGGCAAAGCCAATCAGCAGGCGATCCCCTTTGCCCCGCGCGACGTCGGAAAGAATGTCCAGGGTCGGCTCCAGCTCCAGATGCAAGCGGCCATCGCCGCGCTTCATCTTCTTCGTCTGCGGCGCGACGGCGCGGTAGTCCGCCACCGCCGCCGCCATGATCAGCGCGGTCGCGTGCGGGAAATGTTCCAGCACCGCGCGGTGCATCTGTTCGGTATTGCGCACGGAAACGAACTGGACGCCCTGCGGCGGTTCGAGCCGCGTCGGCCCGCTAATCAAAATCACGCTTGCGCCGCGCCGCGCCGCGGCTTGCGCCAGCGCATATCCCATTTTGCCGGAGGAACGGTTGGTAAGAAATCTCACCGGATCCAGGTCTTCGCAGGTGGGGCCGGCCGTGACGACGATCGTTTCTTCCTGCAGGTCCCGAGAGATTCCCAGCCGGGCGAGCACCGCGCTCGCAATGGCGTCCACGCCGGCAAGGCGTCCCGCGCCGGTCATTCCGCACGCGAGATAGCCTTCTTCCGGCGGCACGACGTGAACGCCGCGCGCACGCAGGATCTCGACATTCTCCCGCGTCGCCGCGTGCTCCCACATATTGACATTCATCGCGGGTGCAACCACCACGGGCGCGGTCGTTGCGAGATACAGGGTGGTCAGAAAATCGTCGGCGACGCCGCGAGCCATTTTTGCGATCACGTTCGCGGTCGCCGGGGCCACCACCAGCAAGTCGATTCGCTGGGCCACGGCAATATGCTCGATGGCGCTTTCCACGTTGGCCGCAGCGGATTCGGTGCCGAACATTTCGGTGATTACTTTTTGCCCGGTCAATGCGGCAAAGGTGAGGGGCGTGATGAATTCCTGCGCGCTCCGCGTCATCACGACTTGCACGTCGATGCCTTCCTGCTGGAGCTTGCGCACCAGTTCCGCCGCCTTGTAAGCGGCGACTCCGCCGGAGACACCGAGTGCCACGCGCATGAACGTTTCGCGGCGCTAGTCCTTGCGCCGCTTGCCATCCTTGTCGGCCGCTTCGCCCGGGATTTCAGGTAACTGGTATTCGAGCACGCCCGCTCCCAGCTCCTCAATCGCCACGCGAGTGGACTTGTGCGAACGGGGATTCGCGATCAGCGGAGACGCTCCGAGCATCAGCTGCCTCGCCCTTCGCGCCGCCACCACCACAAATGCAAACTTGCTGTCCGGTGCCTGAGTTTCGGCCGTCATGAGATCGTTATCCTCCGAAAGATTCCAGTATGTTGCGTGCGCGCTCGCTCAAACAACTGCGAAGACACCGCGCGGCCACCGTGATCGCCTGGATTTCGCGTCCGGCGCGCTCCACATCGTCGTTCACCACCAGAAAATCGTACTGCGTGTACCGCTGCATTTCCTGCTGCGCTCGTTCCAGCCGCCGCGCGATCGCTCCGTCCGAGTCCTGTCCGCGCGCCCGCAGCCGGCGCTCCAGCTCTTCCTTCGCGGGCGGAAGAATAAAGATGGCCACCGCGAAGGGCAGCTTTTCTTTTACCTGTTCGGCGCCCTGGACGTCAATTTCCAGCACCAGGTCCAGCCCTTTCGCCTGCGCTTCATCGAGCCATCGGCGCGGCGTGCCGTATTGGTGCTTCCCGAACACGCGGGCGTGCTCCAGAAAATCTCCGGCGCGTACCCTGCGGTCGAATTCTTCTTCGGACACAAAATCATACCATTTTCCGGCGCTTTCCGTGGCGCGGGGCGGCCGCGTGGTGCAGGAAACGGAAAACATCGTGCCCGGCACTTCGAGCATCTTTTGAACCAGCGTGGATTTACCGGATCCGGACGGGCCGGAAACGATGAACACCAGAGGCTGCTGTGCCAGTGCCAGCGTCATTCGACGTTCTGCGCCTGTTCGCGCAGTTTCTCGATATCGGATTTCACTTCCAGGGCCAGTTCCGTAATCGCCAGGCCCTCGGATTCCACGCCTGGAGTCTTGGAAAGCAGCGTGTTCGCTTCCCGCTGCATTTCCTGCAGGAGAAAATCGAGTTTCTTTCCGGCCTCGCCCGCCCCGGCCAGCAATTTCCTGAACTGTTCCACGTGGCTGCGCAACCGGGCCAGTTCCTCGCTCACATCGCTGCGCTCGGCCAGGAGCGCGGCCTCCTGCGCCAGGCGGATCGGATCGAGTTGCACGCCCTTCAAAAGCTCTCCCAGCCGCTCTTCCAGGCGGCGCGCGATGGCCGGACGCACGCGCTCCGCGAAGGTTTCGATCTCGGCCGTGCGCGACGCGATTTGATCGAGAAGCCCGGTCATCTCGGCCGTCAGCGCCTGCCCTTCGGAGCGGCGCATGGCCTCCAGTTTGTTCAGCGCCTGCTCCAGGCAGGTTTCCACCTGCGCGCCGAGCCGCTCCTGTTTTTCCTCGCTCTCCAACGCGTCGGTGGATCCCGGAGCCGCGACCACTCCCGGCAGCCGGAGGAGGCCGACCAGATCCGGTTCGGCGATCACTTGGAATTCCCGGCGCAACCGCTCGATCGTCTTCATGTAGGACGCGACGATGTCTTGGTTGACTTCGATGGCGCCGGCGCCGCCCGCCTCGTAGTAGAGGTTCACGTCCACGTGGCCGCGCCGCAAACGGTTTCGAATCGCTTGCCGGATGCGCGATTCGAACACTTCGAACCCATCCGGCATGCGCAGGTGCAGGTCCAGGAACCGGTGGTTCACGCTTCGAAGATTGATGCGCACCGAACTGCCGTCGCGCTCGGCGCGCGCCTGCGCGAAGCCGGTCATCGAATAGATTCCCGTGGGCGCCGCAGTCGCTTTCATCGTTCCGCCTTTGGCGCGGGAGTCGCCGCGTCGTCCACATCCGCGAACTGCATTTCGTACAGGCGGGCGTAAATCCCGCCCCGCGCGAGCAATTCCTGGTGCGTGCCGGTCTCCGCGATCTTGCCGTCCTCGAGGACGATAATCTTGTCCGCGCGCCGGATCGTGGAGAGCCGGTGCGCGATAACGAACGAGGTGCGGTCCATCATCAGGTTGGAAAGCGCGCGCTGCACCAGCATTTCGGACTCGGAATCAAGCTCGGAAGTGGCTTCGTCCAGAATCAAGATGGGCGAATCCTTGAGGATCGCCCGGGCGATGGCGATGCGCTGGCGCTGTCCGCCGCTCAGGCGCTGCCCGCGGTCTCCGAGCATGGTGTCGTAGCCCCGGGGCAGTTCCAGGATGAAGTCGTGCGCCAGGGCCGCCTTGGCCGCGGCTTCCACGCGATCCTTCGGCAGGCCCGGCCGCCCGTAGCAGATGTTGTTCCAGACGGTGTCGTTGAACAGGATCGTCTCCTGCGTAACGATAGCCATTTGTTCGCGCAGGGACCGCAGGGTGACTTCGCGCACGTCCATGCCGTCAATGCGCAGGGAGCCCGAGGTCACGGGATAAAATCGCGGCAAGAGATTCACGAGCGTGGTTTTTCCCGCCCCGCTCGAACCCACAATCGCAATCACTTCTCCGGCGCGCGCCTCGAAGGAAATATCGAGCAAAATGGGCAACTCCGGATCGTAGCCGAAGCTGACGCGGTCGAATTCCACGCTGCGCGAGAAAGGCGCGAGAGCGCCGAGGCCCGGTTCCGATGCCGGCTCTTCCGGGCAGCCCATGTATTCAAACACTTTCTCGGTTGCTCCCAGCGCCAGCTCGAATTGCTGATAGACCGTGCCGAGCCCCTTCACCGGCTCGTAAGACTTGAACAGGGCGTAGATGAACGTGACGAAAATTCCGGCCGTCATCGCGCCCACCTTGATCTGTACGCGCGCGTACATCAGCACCAGCACGATCACGACGGCGCCGAGCAAATCCATCAGGGGCGAAGTAGCCACCGCCGCGCGAATCCAGCGCATGTTCTCGCGTAACAATCGGCCCGCGGAAGCGCGAAACTTGCCGATCTCGAAATCCTCCATCCCGAAGGCCTTCACCACGCGGTTGCCGCTGACCGTCTCTTCCAGAATCTGCGACAGCTCGCCGATGCCGGCCTGGATTTTTTCGGTGGAGCGCCGGATCCGCTTCCCCAGCGTCCGCACCGGCACAACCACCATCGGCAGGAGAATGATCGACCCGAGCGTCATCTTCCAGCTAGTCGCGAACAGCACCACCAGCAGAAAAAACAGCGTGAAGATATGCCGGAAACCGAGCGCCAGATACTCCGAAAACGTGCTTCGCACGCGCTCGACGTCGTTGATCACGCTGGACAACAGGCGCCCGGTCGAATTGTGCTGAAAGAAACCGATCGGCTGCCGCAGGATCTTCGCGTACACCTGGTTCCGGAGATCGGTGACGCCCGCGATCCCCGCGTATTGAATGAGCACGTTTCCCAGAAACTCCGCGAAGCCCTTGCCGAGGAATACGGTCAGGATTGCAACCGCAAAGACGTTTCCCACGCTGTGAATCCGGGAAGGAACGAAGGAATTCAAATAGATGGCCTCGTGGGTGATCGGATTCTTGAGCAGGAGGAGCCGGGTGTCGGGAGCGCCGGGATTCAGGACTCGGTCAAAAATCGGGGTGATCATCAGCGCAATCAGCCCCTCTGCCAGCCCGACGACGGAGAGACATACGACCCCTGCCGCCAGCCGTATTTTGTACGGCAGGACGTAACGCAGCAGCCGGCCGAGCTCTTCCCGCTTCGTCAAAGAATTTGCCGATCCCCTGTGAGGCAAACGATTTCCGCAGGCCTTGGTACGCTACGAATCGCCCGCGCTTTTGTCAAGCCACCGCGCTCGGCCTTACATAGCACAGCCACTCTTGGCTGTGCGCTTTTTGCAGCGCTCAGCAAATGCGCACGGCCAAGCGTGGCTGAGCTACTTGGCCAGATCCCGATGCACGACCTTGGTTGCATAGCCCTTCTTGTGCAGTGTCTTCCGCACCGCTTCCGCCAGCATCACCGAGCGGTGCCGCCCGCCTGTGCAGCCGAAGGCAATGGTCAGATAGCTCTTCCCTTCCCGGATGTAATGCGGAATCAAATAAACCAACAAGCCTTCGACCCGGCGCAAAAATTCACCGGTTTGAGGAAACGACCGAATGTACTTGGCGACCCGCGAATCGCGCCCCGAGTACTTGCGCAGCTTCGGAACGAAGTGGGGATTCGGCAGAAAGCGCACGTCAAATACCAGGTCGGCGTCGGCTGGAATTCCGTAGCGGTAGCCGAAGCTCACGACGGAAACCATCATCGGCCGGCGATCGGTTTTCTGAAAACGCCGGATGATGAACTGCCGCAATTCGTGGACGTTGAACCGGGTCGTGTCGATGACCACGTCCGCCAGTTTCCGGATCGGATCCATCATCACGCGTTCGCGCCGCAGGCCCTCCAGCACAGGACGGTCATGCCCCAGCGGGTGCGGCCGCCGCGTCTCGCTGAACCGGCGCAGGAGCGCGTCCTCGCTCGCTTCGATGAAGACCAGCGTCGCGGGAACCTCCGCGCGCAACTCGCGCAAAATCGCCGGCAGCTTTTCCAGCCGCTCGCCCTCACGGACGTCGACCAGCAGAGCCGCGCGCTGAATTTCTCCGCCGGCCTGCATGTGCAATTCGCTAAACGTGGGAATCAGAGCGACGGGAAGATTGTCCACGCAGTAGAAGCCGAGGTCTTCGAAGGTTTTGAGAACGGTGCTTTTGCCCGAGCCGCTGAGTCCGGTGAGAACCACCAGTTGGCGGGCGTCGCGCGCGTTCGGGCGCTTCACGAGGGCCAGCCTACACCTTTACCCGGCGCTGGTGCGTGCTGGGAATTCGCAGGTCTTCGCGGTACTTGGCGACGGTGCGCCGGGTCACGTGGATGCCGGCGTCGTCGAGCTTCTTGGCGATCAGATCGTCGGTGAGCGGGTGAGAGGAATCTTCTTCGTCGATCATCTTTTTCACGAGGCGCTTCAATGTCTGCAGCGACATGTTGCTGCCTTCGGGACCGTTGACCGATTCCGAGAAGAACGACCGCAGCTCCACGACTCCTTGCGGCGTGTGCGCATATTTGCTCGACACGGCGCGGCTGACCGTGGACGGATGCACGCCCACTTCCTCGGCGACTTCCTTGATCATCATGGGCTTCAGGTGGTCGGCGCCGTGGTCCAGGAATTCGAATTGCCGCTGAATGATGATCTGGCAGACGCGCAGGATGGTGTGTTTGCGCTGCTCGATACTCTTCATCAACTGCATCGCAGCGGTCACGCGTTCTTTCACGTAATTGCGGACTTCGCGGTCGGCCGCGTCGCGGGCGAGCAGCCGGCGGTAAACGGGCGAGAGCCGCAATTGCGGCACGTCATCGTCATTCATGAAGACCTGCCACTGATCGTCCACCTTCCGGAAATACACATCCGGCTCGACCAGGCGCGGCTGCGTCTTGTTGTAGCGCAGCCCGGGACGCGGATCGAGCTTCTTAATCACGTCCACGGCCCGCTTCACAAGTTCCACCGGGCGATTCAACGCGCGGGCAATTTCCTTCAACTGGTTCGCCTGCAAGAGCCGCGCCAGGGGAGTCTCGGGATTCAGCTCCTCGGCCTCGCTCGCCGCGAGCGGTTTCTTCGGAAGGCATTCGGACACGATCTGCATCGCCAGGGCGTTTTGCCCGTCCAGCGTGTGCAGTTGCGTCAGCAGGCACTCGCGCAAATTACGCGACGCCACGCCCAGCGGGTCGAACTCCTGCACCACCGCCAGGGCTTCCTCGACGTCTTCCAGCGAGTACGTTCCATGTTGCGAGATTTCTTCGAGCGAAGCGCTCAGGTAGCCGTTCTCGTCGAGGTTTCCGATGATCGCCTCGGCGATCTCGCGCACCACGTCGTTGCAGACCGTCACGCTCAATTGCCAGGTAAGATGTTCGGTCAACCCCTGCGCGGAGGAAAGAAACTTGTCAAAAGACGGCCGTTCAATCACTTCCTGTTCGCCGCGCTCCGGATTGCCCCCGCCGCTATCGAGGTACTGATTGAAGAACGAGGCCACATCGAATTCCTCGAAGGGATTCGGCGCCTCTTTTTCGGGAATTTTTTCGGTTTCGGCTTTCAGGAAGGTTTCGGCGCTGTAATCTTCGGGGGTGACGCTTTCCTCGGACAACTCCTCGAGAACCGGGTTTTCGATCATCTCCTGATTAATCATCTCCCGGAGTTCGAGACGGTTCAGCGCCAGCACGCTCACCATCTGCACCAGACCCGGCGTAAGGATCTGTTTCTGCGCGACCCGGAGGTGAAGTTTTGGTTGCAGCCAGCTCATAGTGGGCGTCAATTCAAACGGAAATGATCTCCGAGATACACTCTGCGGACCTCGGCATTCGCGCTGAGATCGGCCGGCGTTCCCGCGGCGAGCACTTTGCCGTTTTGCACGATATAGGCGCGATCGGTTACCGTCAGCGTTTCACGCACCTGGTGGTCGGTCACCAAGACGCCGATTCCTTCGCGGCTGAGTTCGGTGATGATCTTTTGGATGTCCACGACGGTCAGCGGATCGATTCCGGCAAAAGGCTCATCCAGCAGGATAAACGCGGGCTCCAGCACCAGCGACCGCGCAATCTCCAGGCGCCGCCGTTCGCCGCCGGACAGCGTGTAGGCCCCGTTGGATCGAACCGTTTCCAGCTTCATTTGCGCCAACAACTCCTCGAGACGGTCGCGCTGCTGCTCCGAAGTCAGAGGCAGCGTTTCCAGGACCGCAATCAAGTTCTCTTCGACCGTAAGCTGCCGGAACACTGAAGGCTCTTGCGGCAAATAACTGATTCCATTGCGGGCCCGGAGGTACATGGGGAGGTCTGTAATATCGTCCCCGTTTAGGAGGACTCGCCCGGAATCCGGTCGAGCTAAACCCACCAGGATGTAAAACGTGGTCGTTTTCCCGGCGCCGTTGGGCCCTAAAAGCCCTACGACTTCACCCTGGCTGATCTCTAAGTCAAGATCGTCGACGACTTTTCGGCCTCGGTACGACTTGCTGAGATCGACGGCCTGGAGCTTGAGCATGCCACGTCATTTCTCGACCTGATGAAGTGTTACTGTTTTTGAGCCTTGGGCCGAATCCACAACGATCCTATCATCAGCAAAATAGAAGGTCAATTGACGCCCCGTGGTGGTGTCGCCAGTTGAGCTATATAGAGTTGGTTTACCCTCGGAAAGAACAAACTTGCCTTCCGAGGCGGTGTATTCGGCCCGGTCCGAGGTTCCGCGACGGTCCTCCTGCCGGACGACAACGTCGCCGCTGGCCACGGATCGCGACAGTTGTTTGGTGCCGCTTGCGGCACCGCTGTCGGAAAAATACAAGTCGATGCGGTCCGCTTGGATCGAGCCTTGCTCTGAATCGACCCGCGCATTTTGCTCGATCCGTCCGCGCGATTCCGTCTCCCAATAAGTAAGCATTCCTCCGCGAACACGCCCCAACTGCATCGCGGCGGGCGTCGCCCGCCCTGGAATTTGATTCGGGGATGGCCTGGGAGTCTTGCCAGCGGCCGTGGCGGGCGTTTCTCCGAGCCTCGGAGTCCAGGCCGCCTGAGGAAATACGCCGCGCACTTTTCCCTTCACTACCAGAAGGTGCGTCGGACTGTCCAGTTCGATGGTGTCGCCCTCGATCACAGACTGGCCTTGCCACAATCTTCCTTTGCCGGAGTAGACGGCGTGCCCGCTCGCCGTATCCGCGACGAGGTGTTCCGCCGCAATGTGCGCCGGCTCCTGCGCCAGATTGGAAATACTCGCCGTCGCGGGATGCAGCTCGGTCGTCAGCACGTGGCCGTCGGCGCGCAGCTCGTGCGCCGCCTGGGCGAACGACGCCGATTGCGCGGTGGTCCGCGTCGCCGCGTCCGCAAAGCTCACGGAACCATCCAGCCGGACCGTGTTCGTGGCGCGATCCACGTGCGCTCGTTCCGCCTGGCCTGTGCGCTGGGCGTCGTGGAAATGGACGTCGCCGGTCTGATCGATGGTCGCCCACTCGCCGGCTTTGTCGAATCTGGCGACGAGTTCGCGCGATGCCGTGGTCTCGTCGGGCGCATCGCCGAGTTTGCGCGTTACTTCCACGCCGCCGGCGCTTGCCAGTTGCTGCAACTGGTTCTGGCCGTCGAAGGTCAGCGTCATCTGCTTGCCCGCCATCCGCGTCGACTGCGCTACCGGCTTGCCGTTCACCATCACCACGTTTTGCCAATCGACTCGCGCGGGTGCAAGCGTATGGACGCTTTCCACGAGCGTCTGCCCGGGACGAGATTCCTTGGCAAACTGAATTTCGAGGGCGTCGCTCTGCACGTGGCGCGTTCCGCCGTTAAACGCGGCGCTGGTGGAGGTGAGCGTGACGCCATTGCTGGCCGTCAGCAGCCGCGGCACGTTGTCGCCGGTAGCAAGGTCCACCTGAAGGCGCCCGGCGTCGATTCCTTCGCCGCCGACGGGAGTGTTCCGCGTGCCATGTACGTTCCCCGCCGCTACGATGGACTCGACCGATCCGTCGGCCCGCAGCGCCGAGGAAATTTCGTCGGCGCTGAGGGCGACCGGCCCTTGCGGACTGAGATCGTGCAATTGCGGTTGGCCGCTGGCGAGCAAGCGCCTGGCTTGGAACGCGGGATCGAGCTCCAGCCGCAGTTTCTCGGCCGATAGCTCCAGCGTCATTTGCTGCGCGTGGACGTTCCCGTCCACGGTGACGACACGCGCTTCGCGCTGAAACGTCATGCCGTCGCCCGATAGGTGCACAACTTTAGCTCCCGGCGACGCCGTTTTGTCAGGAGCCGCGGCTGATGCAGGGAAAAGATTCAATTCGACACTCCGCAGGAGCCGGAGCGTTCCGCCGTTCGAGTCATAGCTCACGCCCACGGCGCGGCCTTCTCCTGCCGGCCAACGGAACGTTACCGGCTTGTCCGTCCGGGCCTCGCCGGAATCGCGCTCAAATGTCAGCGCGGACGTCGAGATCTGAATGGCATTGGCGCTCGCCAGAGCGCCGCCCGCTGCCTGCAAACGGATTTGGACTTCCCCGGCACAGCTCACTTGGCCTTTGTTGGCAATGAAATCGCACGCGCGCGTTCGCAGCGTGTCGTTGCGCTGTCCGCTTTTCCCAAATACGGTGATGTCCACATCTTCGAGGAGGCTCCGGCTGCCTTCCTTGAACTCCGTCGCGCGGGAAGCCCGTACCGTGTAGATCGTCCTCTGCCCGTCCACTTTGGAGAATGAAAACTCGTTCGAACGCTGCTCGACAGTCGGCGGCACGGCCGGCGGCGCCTTCTTGGCCGCCTGCCGCGCGACCCACATGTTCCGCGCGTACACCCCGGCGACGACCGCGGCCAGCAGCCCCGCCGCCGCCAGCGCCCATCGCGCGTATCGCTGCGCCTCGCTATTACGCATCGTTTCAGAAGCCTCGGAAGCCGGGGGCGGGCTCTACTTGGAGCCCGCCAGAGCTTAGACGCCGAGTATAGGGGAGGCGTTGGCAGCGGACAACAGCGCGCCAGGAAGTTGTACACGTGCATCATTCCACGAACCGTGACAACGAAACGGGGAGGGCAATTGGAGTGGCCAAAGTGTTCTTACTGATAGTTTCGATCCTCGGAAAATGATTCCCCTGCCTCTCGCTCCATTCGTAGCCAGACTGTCTCGCCATCTGCGAGCAGCGCCGAGCACGCGAACCGCAATATTCAACTCGTGCGGCGTGGGGGAGACATGGCTATAATCAGCCATTTCATTTTCAACCAAGGAGGGCCGATGCGCCTCGCAACTGCGTTGTTGATCTGCCTCGGATCGATGGTCTCCGGTCCGTTCGCTCTCGCTCAGACTTCCACGAGCGCGCCTGGTACGCCCGCTTCGAAGGTCGAAATGCCTGCGGACCCGCCACACGCCCCCTCGTTCGAGTATCTCGGCAGGTTGCGCGCCGATCTCGGCACCCGCACCGTTATCGAAAACGGCCCGCAGGGGACGCGCACCATCGTGCAGATCCTCGGCGGACGCTTCGAGGGACCGCGCCTGAAGGCGACGGTTCAGACGCCGGCCGGGGACTGGATCACCAACCGGGCCGACGGCAGCTACCGCCTCGATGTTCGCCTCACACTGAAGACGGACGACGGAGCGCTCATCCTGGTGACCTACAACGGCATCGGCCAGACGACCTCCGCGGGCGCATCGCTGCGCGCCGCACCGCTCTTTGAAACCGGCGATTCGCGGTATGCCTGGCTCACGCGGCTGCAGGCGGTCGCGGTGGGCGAGCGAGCAGGCGGCGCGCTTTTCTACGACATCTTCGCGCTAAAGTAGCGCCCGGCGCCGATTCCGCGCCCGGAGAGCGGCGCGGAGCTGTGGCGGGTACGCGGTGCGCATGCGGGAAGTGCCACGTACCGGGCTATCCGAGCGAATAGGCCAGTTTGCGATAAGACGTGCCGGGACTTAGCCGAAGTGGAGTTGCGGAAAGCCAAATTTCAAGACGGACCGCGCGGATTCATGTGCGATATGCGCCGCAGGAAGAAATCCTGCGGCGCAATCGAGAATCAGATCTGGTGTGATCTCCGCTGGTCATGGAATCGATACTGTGTACCCGGACAGATTGCAGGTGTCGGTGATGCCGACGACGGTGGTGTTGTACTGGAAACTTGGCCCTGTTGACCATCCACAAGTGATCGTCGTGCCCGGATCGGCCCTGAGGACCGTCGATGTCGTGGCTACATCGTGCCCACCTGTTGGCTGATCGAACTTGTCGTCTGGGATGGCCTCAGCAAATTCTGTCGCCGCGCCGCCGGTCGTGAAGTTGAGTACGAATTCCACCCCCGGCACATGAAAGTCGTTTACGGACTCGGCTTCGACAGATTCGATGATGAACTCTTTCGTTGCAGGTACGGAAATGGCACACGAGAGTTCGTTGTTATTGTTGGTATTTGGATTATGGACCGTACAGCTCGCCGAGAATGGGCTGAGATCCGGGTTGTTTGAGAGCGTCACCGGAAGCGAGGGGTTTACGACCGTGACCGGAAGCGATGCGTTAAAAGCGCCGATATTTTGGCCGACCGGAGGTCCTGCGGCCTTGGCTTGGTGATTAGGAACGAGCATCAAGACCGTAGCAATTACTCCGAGACCGAAAGCGATCGAAAGAATCTTGCCAAGTTTATTCACCTTGGTTCTCCCATTTTTTGAGGTTTCGCTTACGCAACGAGCTTTTCCGCAGTTTTCGACACCGCCCCCATTTGGGAGCGAGCAACACGCGATATTCGGCGTAAACGTGACCCGAGTTAGGACTGGGAAGGCTAGGAATAGCCGAAGAGGGGGACGCCTAGAAGGCTGTCACTGAAGTCCCAGTCGGACGCGAACGGTACACCCGGTGACAGGGGGAGTCAAAACAATTTTTAGAGGAGCGGTCCGCCTTCCGGAAAGCGGCCACGTCGAGCGGTAACTTCGCTTGCTCCCTTTCCGCGGCGGTTCTTTGTCACCGGGGGGCGGTTACGGTTTGCGCTTCCGGGGCGCCCGTGCAAGACGCAGGCGAACCCGGCGAGTCATCTCCGCGATATTTTCCCAGAAGGCTGCCGACGAACAGAATGAGCGGGAATACGATCCGCTGAACGATTTGCGGCGGCAACGCAAGCGACTGTGAATGCCGGTGGCGCCACGCGACGTGGGCCATGTAGAAGATCGACGGCCTGCCGGTCGCGCTGGCGTTGACTACTGCGAACACGGCTTGGAGAAAGCGGTCCAGATCCACGACCGGAACGACCCGGCCGTTAAATTCCAACAAGTCTTCCCCGGAGTTCCACCAGGAGTGAACGACCCCGGCGGGAAGAACGACGGCCTCGCCGGTCGGCACAACCATCGTCCTCTTTCCGATTCGAGCTCCGAGCGTTCCCGACTTGACGCTGCCTTCCTCGCGTTCGTGGAAATGCACGTGAGGCGGCGGGCCGTTCCTGTGCGGCGGCAAGGTCCCGTCGATCGTCAAAATCATTCGGCCGTCGGCGTCGCGCATTCTGCGCATCCGCAGAATTTCTCCTGTGTGCCGGTTCTCCAGCTGCAAAAAATCAGCCACGGATTCTCCTCAATTGCGGATTAAGCCACACCCACGACTGCGGTATGGCTTCCCCGCGATTTTCGGCGGATTTTATCACCGCGCCTTATCGGATGGGTTAAATCTTTCCTGACGGGCCCCTTCGCTAGGCCTGGGGCGGAGGGGGAGCCGGAGTGAGGCCATGGCGGCGCATGATTTCCGCCATCTTTGCTCGGTCCGGCGGACCACCGGCCGCTGCGTTGATGACTTCGGCAGCCTCCCGGAAATACTGGGGGCCTATCGCCGCGGGCGTGATCACGCAAAGCGCCTTCGCGTCCTGGATTCCGTTGTTATCGAACCGGTGAATGGCGCCTCGGGGAATGCAAAGTGCCTGCCCCGGCCCGACGTCAATTTGTTTCCCGTCGACAGTCCAGGTCGACACTCCGTCGATGCCGTAGATCGTCTCTTCATAATGGTCGTGGCTATGGGCCGGGGCCGCCAGGCGCTGCGCGGCCCGGGACCAGCGAGCCTCAAAGGCCGCAATGCTGCCACTCGGAGTTCTCTCCGGTGATCAGGAAGCGAACCGCGAGCGGCCCGACGACGGATGGTCTCGTCGGAAGGATTGACTTGGAGATCGATGAGTCTGGTGCGTCATGTGCGTTCCTCCTTATAGTAAAGTCCGTTTACTATGGTACACTGTAAACGCAGTTTACGGAGGATGTCAAGCTCAAAATGTCGAGTCGCAACGGTCAAAACCAAGGACATGCTCATCGGCGCGTTGCTGCGCGTTCCCGCTCAGGCGATTCAGCGCCGAATCATGAAGGAGCTCAACGCTGCCGGTTTTGCGGAGCTGCGCGTGCCGCATATGGCGGTGCTGCAGTTTCCCGGTCCGGACGGGGTTCGCCCAGGCATACTCGCCGAGCGCGCCGGCATGAGCAAGCAGGCCATGAACCAGTTGCTCCGGAGCCTCGAAGCTCTCGGTTATATCGTCCGGTCCGACGCGCCCGAAGAGGGCCGCGCGCGGATGATTCGCTTTACCAAACGCGGACACGCCGCGTATGCAAAAATCCACGACATCCTCCGCGACATCGAGCGCGAATGGAGCGCTGAGCTTGGGCCCAAGCGTTTCGCCCAGCTCAAAGACCTGCTCTTGCGCGTCTGGGAGAGCCCGTTGACGCGCTAGCCGCGTTCCTCTCCGCAGCGCGTTTCCCACCCGCCACAGCGTCTCCTGACGGCAAGCCGGTTGTGCGGAGTCCGGCGCAAGTATTAAGATGCGCGCATCCAAATCCGAAATTCGCCGGCTTTACGCGACGGGAACTCGGCCGAATGTCCCTGAGTTCCGTGGATTTCGACGGAGGCGTGGCATGAAACGCAAGCTTGGCGGAGCGCTGTTATTCAGCCTGACATACTTCCTTGGCGCGACGCACGGCGCCTTCGCCCAAGATAAAAATCCTGCGCCTCTTTCGATCCAGAGAGAAGGCTATCTGTTTGCCGGAGGAAGCTATTCGACCGTCAACGGACGGCGAGTGATGAGCGGACAGCTCTATGCTGAGTTCCAGGTTCCGAGCCGGCAGACGCATCCCTATCCGATCGTCATGATTCACGGCGGCGGCCAGTCGGGAACGAACTTCACGGGGACGCCCGACGGGCGTGAAGGTTGGGCGCAGTTTTTCTTGCGTCAAGGCTACGTCGTCTACGTCGTGGATCAACCCGGGCGGGGAAAAGCCGCCTACCAGGACGATGTGTACGGCCCGACCGTGAAGCCGGACCCGGACGGCGTCGAACGCCGCTTCACTGCAATGGAACGATACAACCTCTGGCCGCAGGCGCATCTTCACACGCAGTGGCCGGGCACCGGCATGCAGGGCGATCCGATCTTCGACCAATTTTTCGCTTCGCAGTTGCCCGGGATCGCGAATTTTGCGCTGGTGCAGTCGCTCAACCGCGACGCGATTGTCGCGCTGCTGGAGAAAATCGGGCCCGCCATTCTGCTCACGCACTCGCAGTCCGGGCCGTTCGGCTGGCTCGTCGCCGACGCGCGACCCGATCTGGTGAAGGCGATTCTCGCGGTAGAGCCCAACGGCCCGCCGTTTTTCGACCTCCAACTTCTTGGGGCGCCCGAATGGTTTCGCTACGGCGCAAAGTTGCGGCCGTGGGGGCTCACCGCCGTGCCGCTTCACTATTCGCCCGCGGCTGCGGACGCCTCCGACCTCGCGATTGTGGAGCAGGAGCAGCCGGACGCGCCCGAATTTGCAAAATGCTGGCTGCAGAAGGAGCCGGCTCGCCAACTGCCGAATCTCCAGAAGCTCCCGATTCTGCTGCTCACTTCCGAGTCTTCGTTCCGCGCCGTGGACGACCATTGCACCGCGAAATATTTGAATCAGGCGGGCGTTCATCCCACGTGGACCAAGCTGGCCGAGATCGGCATCCACGGCAACGGCCATATGATGATGCTCGAGAAGAACAACATGGAAATCGCCGAGGTGATGTCTCGCTGGCTGGACAAAGCGGTGCCGAACGCCGGAAAGTAGGCATCCGGAACCAGGCGATCGCCAAGCTTTTTGTGGAATCAAATCGACACGTGCCGGAGGCTCAGATGCGTTGGATACGCGGATCGGCGCTGTTTGCCGCGGGAACCCTCGTTGGAATCTTCATTATGCAGCCGGTGGCCTCGCCGCAAAAAAAGATGGCGGCGGCCTTGCGGCTGAATCACTTCGGGATTTTCGTCAAGGATTTGGACGAGTCCACGAAGTTCTACACGCAAAAGATGGGCTTTCGCGAAGCGTTTACCTTCAAGGACGCCGCCGGAAAACCGGTCGTTTATCTCCAAATGAATCGCGACACGTTCCTCGAAATGACGCCGGCCGACGCCGAACATCCCGCTGGTTTTTCCCACGCCGGAATCCTGGCCGATGACCTGGAATCGACGGTCGCGTCGCTCAAGCAGCAAGGCGTGAAAGTGGAGGACATTCACTCCGGCTCGACCAAAGCTCCGCTCGCCAACATGTACGATCCAAACGGCGTGCGGCTCGAATTGCTGAATTATCCGCCGGAATCGCTCCAGCGAAAAGCAATCGAGGCCTGGAAATAGGCCGCGCGAGTTCCCTTGGGCGCACGAGAGCAGCCGGGGGCGGCTGCCCTGTCGAAAATCCTAGAGGCTAATTCCTCAAGGTTGGGCTTATACTGTGGCCACGCTTCGATTTCGCACATACAGGGAGAATATTCGAATGAACGCAAAATGGTTGCAATCCTCAGTGGCACGGCGATCGTTTCTCGCGCGGCTGGGCATGGGAGTCGGAGTTGCAGGCGCCGCCGCGGTCAGTTCGCCCGCGGCGATGGCGCAGGCCGCATCCGAAGAGAACTGGAAACCCGCTCGCCACGCGCTGGACGATTGGTACGACAAAATTCCCGGCGTGCACCGGTATATCATCGACACCGCGTCGGCGGACGGCATGGGCTGGGCGCTGCAATTCGCGACCAATTACTACACGGCGAATCAGCAAGCCTACGGACTGAAGGACAGCGACCTGGCCGTCATCATCGTCGCGCGCCACAAGGCCACTTCGTTTGCCTACACGGACGCGATCTGGGCGAAATACGGCAAGCAACTCGCCGAGCAAGCCGAAGTGACCGATCCGAAAACCAAGGACGCGCCGAAGATCAACATCTACGGCCCCGCCGGTGAAACCGCGCAGGCGGGCAAAATGGAAGCACTGATCAAGAAGGGCGCGCAGTTTGCCGTTTGCGGAATGTCCACTCGCGGCATCGCCACGCGAATCGCCAAGGCCAACAACGTCGAAGTCGACGCCGTGTTCAAGGAAATCACGTCGAACCTGATCGCCAACTCGCACGTGGTTCCCGCCGGAATCGTCGCGGTGAATCGCGCGCAGGAACACGGCTACTCGTTCCTGTTCGCCGTTTGAGCCGATGTTCGTGGCGCAGGTTTCGTAAGCGGCGGAGGCAGTACTCTGTTTTTTCATTCCGAACGCTCGCGCCGAGGACTCGCGCCGGGGCGAATTCAGGAATCTCTCCCTGATCTGAAAATCAGCAGGAGAGATTCCTCGGCGGAAAGCGCGCCTCGGAATGACGGGACATCGAGTTTTTCGCCGCACTGGAGTTAGTGCCACTCTGGGAAAGAAACCGATGCTGACGCGACGAGATTTCGTGACCGGAGCGATCGCCATGGGAGCGCTGCTGCGCAGCGAGGACGGTTTCTCAAAGGCATCCCAACCGTCGACTCAGGTTAACTTCGAGATTCCGCCGCACGCCTGCGATTGCCACACGCATTCCTACGGCGACCCGAAACAATTTCCGCTCTCGCCCCAGCACGTCAACACGCCGGAAGGCACGTTGCCCGAAGAAATGACGGCGCTGCACCGCGCGCTGCACATCGAGCGCGTCGTGATCGTGACGCCGAGCGCCTACGGCACCGACAATTCCTCGACGCTCTTCGGCATGAAGGCCCGCGGGGCGGCGGCCCGCGGCATCGCCGTCGTGAACGACAAGACGCCCGACGCGGAGTTCGACTCCCTGACCCGCGCGGGATTCCGGGGCGCGCGCATCATCTCGGGATTTTCGGGCCCGTCCGACCCTGCCGGCATCCGCGCCCTTTATCAGGCGTCGATGGATCGCTTCCGGCATTACAACTGGATGATCGAGCTGTACACGAATCTCCCGGCGATTTCCGCCATCAAAGACCTGGTCCACGCCTCGCCCGTGCCGACGGTCTTCGATCACTTTGGCGGCGTGGAAGCTTCGCGCGGACTGCAACAGCCCGGTTTTTCCGATCTGCTCGAATTGCTCAAGTCCGGCAGCGCCTACGTGAAAATTTCCGCGCCGTATCGTTCGTCGACGCAGGCCCCGGAATATTCCGACGCCGCGCCGTTCGCCAAAGCCTTCATCGAAGCCAATCCCGATCGCGTCCTTTGGGGCACAGACTGGCCGCATCCCGATTCGACTCCCTACCCCGGCCGCAAACCGAGCGACATCATGCCGCTCTACAAAATCGATGACGGCCTGCTGCTGAACCACCTCCCGCAGTGGGCGCCCGATCCTGCGATCCGTAAAAAGATCTTGGTCGATAGCCCTGCGCGGCTGTACGGATTCTAAGGTCGCGGAATCCGGGGGAAGGGGTAGAAAATCCCGGCTTCAGGAACGTGCGACAGACAAGGCACTAGCAGACTGCGAAAAAACTCGCGATTTGGTCATTCCGCGGCGCGTTATTCGCCGAGAAATTTCTCTTTTCTTGAGTTTCAATCGAAAAGAGATTCCTCGCTTCGCCTCGGCGCGAGTCCTCCGTGCGATCGCTCGGAATGGTTTCGGAACTTTTCCGGAGCCCCGAGAGTTTCAAAACCATTCAATTTCAGAGACCAGATTCATCATTTGACATGTTTGAATAAGAGTTCGGTTTTTTCACATAATCTGTTCGCTTTGCGCCCACTTCTATCCAATCAATTGGAAATTCCCAAATCATTAAATGTAAACCCCACTAGCTGATGGTTTTACAACCTACTAATTCGAAATGAGATTGGTCGTCGAAATGCACGCTCATTACCGGCAATCGAATCGATGGATGAGTTTTGGAGCAATAGCGCGATGCGTATTTTGCAACGATGGTGCGCAGATTGGAAGATTGAATTTCCCATGCAAAATCAACTGGAAGTTCTGATCGTCAGCAACGATGGCAATGCTCGGCATCGTCTCGCAGAGGTGTCGGCGGGAGAGCGATTAAGGGCCGTGTTCTGCTCCACGCTGAGCGAAGCGCAAAACATTTTACCCCGCCATCCGATTTGCATTGTGTTTTCCGATTGCCGTTTTTTGGATGGCGACGTCCACGGAGTTTTTCGTGCCGTGGAACACAGTGCGGCGGATGTTCCCGTGATCGTCGTCAGCCGTGGAGGAGACCGAAAAGAGTGTGTTGACGCGTTGAAGGCCGGAGCATTCGATTACGTTGAATGTTCCTGGCCGCGTCCCGAATTGCAACGAGTCGTAAGACAGGCGCTCATGTCCATCTCCGAATTCGCACCCCAGCCGTCCGCAACGATGTAGGGCAAGTCGAAGGAGGGTTCATGACACTCTCAGGAAGAAACGTACTGATCGTCGGACAGGGCTTTCTTAATGCCGAGGCTTGGACAGACTTGCTAACGAAATGGCGACTTCGTTGCCACTTCGCCAGCAACCTGCGATCGGCTCGCGAACTTCTTGACGCAGTGCGAATCGATTTGGTGCTTTCCAACCTCAACTTACCGGATGGAACAGGTCTCGGACTGCTTGCGGAATTGCCGGGATTTCCGGTTTCCGCATTCCTGTGCTTGCCCGTCGAAAACAGCTGCTTTTGGTTGCCCGCCATCGATGGCGGAAACGTTTGCCTGGGATCGCCGGCTCTCCGGCCGTCGGAGTTTGTGCAGGCACTCCAGAAGATGGCCGCGCGTCTGCCGAGCGAGCCCCGAGTTATCACGGCAAGCCCGGGAACGGCGGCCGCATGAGTGTGGCGCCTAGATCGCTGAGCGAGACCGCAGAATGATGTGTGTCCGGGAAAGCATTCGAGTTGCAATTTTTAAAAAGAAAAGCAGGAAATCATGAAAACCGTAAAGCTCGATCATCTGTTTGTTCCCGAAGACGAAGTTCGTTCGTACATGCGCAGCACCTTGCAACGAGTCGAGGAACGCGCATACGAACTTTTCGAAGCCCGAGGAAGAGTTCACGGGCACGACTGGGAGGATTGGGCCCAAGCCGCTTCGGAGGTATTTCAACCGGTAACGGTGGAAGCATCCGAGACGGGCGACAGTTTTGTCACCATCGCGGCTGTGGCCGGCTACCGTCCGGAGGACTTGCGGGCGAGCGCAGCGCCGCGACGTTTGACGATTTGCGGACGCTCTCATGAAAACGACGCGAATCGAAGTTCATCCGAAAGCCGGCCGTGGCGATGCGGGTGCTTTTATATCAATTTCAGTTTGCCCGCGGAAATCGACGTGGCTGCGGCCACAGCGGAAATTCGACGCGATCTTCTCGAACTGCGCCTCCCGAAAGTTCACCGGCGGCGGGAAGCGGTACGCGAATTGCGCTCCGCCGTTACAGTGTAAGCTCCGATTTTGGAATTTCGATCTCTCTCGTTTACTCCTACGTAATACACAGGGGGACTTATGCGAAAGGTTCCATTTCTTGTTTCGGCCATTTTCCTGCTACTGCCGGCGGGAAGCGCGTTTGCGCAAACGGTGAAAGTGAATTGGCAGACGAAAGCCCCTTTTTCCGATTATCGAACGTACGCCTGGAAGGATAGCAAGAAACAAGGCGCCCGCTTCTACCGTCAGTGGGTTGAAAAAGACGTGGATGCGGAACTGGCGAAGAAAGGCCTTCAGCGCGTGGCAGCCGACAAAAGCCCAGACGTTTATTTATATTATCATATAGTTACTCAGGAAGTCGTGGATTCGATGACTACGGACGACGGCTTCGGCTGGGGCGGGGGCGGGTGGGCCTACTCGGGTGGGTGGGGCGGGTGGGGAGATGGGATGGATATGGGCGGCATGGATACGTCCGAGACCGAAGCAGAACCGCGCGTGATGGGGATCCTTTCTCTGGACGTCATCGACGCCAAAAAGAAGACGCTCGTTTGGCGAGGGCAGGCCACAACGGACGCCATTTCCGATACTCAAAAGGGAGACGAAAAGCAGGTTCTCAAGTCGGTCGAGAAAATGCTCAAACAGTTTCCACCTGAAGAAAAGAAATAACCGGCCTACCCAAGAGACGAGCCGGCCGCCGGACTTACATCCGAAAAGGGCCATCGGTGCGTGCCCTCGGAGTGACAGACTTTGGAACTTTTTCCGCAGCCTGTTGGGTCTCGTCCTTCGCGGCTAATTTGACGGTTTGGGCACCGCCGGGTCGGCGATTCTCTTGGCGAACGACTGCTCTTCCGACGGGACGCAGATTTCTTCCACGATTTCATCCTGTGGGCGCAGCTTCATGGTTCGGTGAGGGCCGACGATGGGGGCGGTGTAGGTCTTGGGGTCGGTGATCGTAATGTCGTAGGCGATGGTGTCGCGGTCCACGCGGCGGTAGCGTTCGGTGATGCGCATGTCTTCGCTGTGAGGGTAGCCGGTGGAACCGAGCCAGGTGCTGTCACGAAAGCCGGCGGATTCGACGACGAAGGTGTCGTCTCCTTCCCAGCGGCCGATGGCGTAGCCGTACCACGTCGGGTCCGCGTCCGTGGGAAGTGAGCGGCCGTCGGTCCAGATGGTGCGGTATTCGTGTTCGTGCTCGAAGAATTGAATCACCCGGCCGGGCACCTGGACAAATTCAAACGGCG
The DNA here is from genome assembly GCA_963800455.1 of uncultured Acidobacteriota bacterium. Lineage (GTDB taxonomy): Bacteria > Acidobacteriota > Terriglobia > Acidiferrales > UBA7541 > Palsa-360. Next base: position 129,572 of record CAWDAY010000003.1, read on the forward strand.
TATTCAAAAACATGACGCGCGGGAAACCGATCGGGTCACATTGCAGGATCGGGTCATTCCCTCCCGGAGCGCGCCTCGGACCGTAGCCGGGCTTTTGCGCGTCGAACCGTTTTTGTCCCCACGGAGTCATGGGCGGAATCGAACTGTCGGGAGCGACCGGTTCCGATGCGCCAGTGCTCTGGTAATGCCACAAGCCGGAGAGGTTTCGCTTGGGAGCGGGCTCGGAAGCGCTGTTAGAAGCCGCCTGCTGCTGGCTAGCAGCGGGAATCGCTGCAAACGACAAAATCGCTAGGATTATCATTCCGCATTTGGCGCGAGAACAAATCATCGAACCCTTTTTCGCGGAAACGATTTGCAAGAACTGGCTTGCGCCGGTCGCACGCTAAGCACGTCCGCAGATAAAACCGGACAGGCTGAAGCCCGTCCTACTACTACTCACTTCGCGGGTTTCGGCGTAGCGGGGTTCCTGATCCTCTGCGTGAACTCATTCTCTTCCGACCAGACGCAGGGGTACTCGTTGATTTCCCCGCCGGCCTTCAGCTTCAGGATTCTGTGGGGCGTGACGATCGGCTTTGTGTAGGACTTCGGGTCGTTGATCGTCATGTCGTAAGCGATGGTGTCATGGTCGACTCGGCGATACCGCTCCGTGATGCGCATTCCTTCGCTGTGCGGATAACCCGTGGGGCCGAGCCACGTGCTTTCGCGAAAACCGGTGGATTCCACGACAAACGTGTAGTCATCCTCCCAGTGGCCGACTGCATAGCCGTACCACGCGGGATCGGGATCCTCGGGAAGGGACCGGCCGTCGGTCCAGATCGGGCGCCATTCGTGTTCGCGCTCCCAGAATTGCAGGATGCGTCCGGGAACCGGCTCGAACTCCTGGGGGGTGGGCATCAGCATGATGCGCGGGAAGCCGATGGGATCGCATTGCAAGATGGGATCGTTGCCGCCCGCGGCGCCGCGCGCTCCGTATCCGGGCTTTTGCGCGTCGAATTTCACCTTGCCCCAAGGAGTCAGCGGAGGCATGTCTTCGTCGGGCGCGATGGGCTGCGCGCTGCCGTCTCCCTGAAGTTGCCAGACGCCCGTCAGGTCGCGCTTCGGAGCGGGCGCAGCCGCGGATTTCGCCGCGCCTTGCTGCGCAGCGGCCGGGGCGCTCCCGACGGCCGAGAACGCCAGCGCGGACAAGGCTGCCAGCAAATACGTTCGTAAAAACCGTGGCCGAGTTCGCACGTTGCGCCCCCTATCGTTTGCGGAAAAATCGTGAAGAATCGCGGCAATGCAATGGACCTATTTGCATTAAGCGTCGCGAGTACGCCCCGGCAGATGCCCGTGCTGTGTGACACTGGCTCCTACCGGATGTCCATCTTTAACACGCGGCCGTCGGCAAAAACGACTTTCCCATAGTCGTTCCCGGAAAATCCGACTGGCGCTCCGTTCTTGGCGGGAGCCAGCGTGACCGTGATTTTATCGCCGGGCTGGAGCGAAGTCCGCGTCCAGTTGTTCCGGCGCATGATGCCGGGACTTTGACTCTCGATGCCCCAATTCACGACGTTGCCCTTGTCGTCTTTCACATCCATGAAAATCTGGCAATGTGGATTGGCCCACACAAATTCCGTCACCGTCCCGGTGAGAGTGATCCGGTGCACCTCGTCGTATGCGGAATTTCCGTGGTGCGCCCAGAGCGGGCCGCTAACCAGGAAAAGACCCGCGATCAATACAAGGAAGCCTAACGGCTTGAATTTCATGCGACACCCTCGCAAAAAAAGTCTAAACTCTCTCGTCCAAAAATCTGATGCGCGGCCCGACCCTTGTTTCTATAGGTCGGGAAGTTCCGTGCCGTTAGCCAGCACGATCTTCTTCAAGCGCAAAATCTTCGCGCCGTTTTTGGATTGAAATCCGATGACGGTGATGACGTCGCCGGGCTTGAGCGTGTTCTTATCCCAGCCGCCATTGCGGACGAGCATCGCCGGGCTGCGCGCTTCGCAGGTCCACTTTTCGACCTCGCCCTTGTCGTTGGTGGCGTCCAGGGCAATTTGCACGTGGGGATTGATGAACTCGAAGCTCGTGACCTTCGCTTTCACGGTCACGAGCTTGTCCGTATCGTAATTCGCTTCTCCGTGATGCGCCAGGACCGGGCCCGAAACCATGAGTGCAGCGAATGCCACAGTCAGAAAAACCAGAAACCTTTTCATTTTAGAGGCCTCCCGCAAACCGCGAGCCGAATCAGAACCTCGAACCAGTGAAACGCCTGGGATTGGAAAGTGACTGAGGAAAATATCCCACCGCGATTGTAGATCTGTCAATCCCAAAGTCGCTACTTCGCCGGAGCCACCTCCTGCTTCTCGATCGATTCGAAGCTGCTGATGTCTTCGCAAAATTCCTCGGCCAGGGTCCACTTCGGATGCAGCAGGAACACGATCGTTCCCGACCACGGTTTGGTGTACGCCTTGGGGTCGTCGATGGTGATTTCGTCCTCCAAATGGTCGCGGTCCACGCGCCGGATGTGCTCGATCACGTGAAGCTGCTCGCTGTGCGGATGGCCGATCCGATCGAGCCAGGTTTTGTCGTTGAAATTGACCGTGTCGGCGACCAGTGTGTCTCCCTCCCAATGGCCGACCGAGTCGCCCATCCACAGCGGACCGAGCGATGCGTCATGCGCGCGCCCGTCGGTGTAAATCTGGTGCCGCATGGAGTCCCACTCGAACAGCATGATTACCTCGGACGGCGTCTGCACGATCTGCAGTGGAAAGGCATGGTAGAAGGCGCGCGGGAAACCCGTAGGGGCGCAACCGCGATAAATAGGATCGTTCGTTTCGGCGAGAGGATAGGGATGCGTACCGAAGGAAGATCTGGTGGCGTGAAATTTTTCCAGGCCCCAGGGCGTCATTGGCGGCTCTTCGAGGGTCAGTTCGTAAATCCAGAACCGCTCGACGACTTTTTGCAGGTGAGGGCGATCCTGCATCCAGACCCCGGACAAATCGTGAGGATCGAAGGCGCCGGGAGCCGCAGGCGCCGCGTCAGCCTTTTTGCTTTGCGCCGGCGCAGATTCTGAAATGCCCAGCGACGCAGCGACCGCGAGCGCCAGACTGAGACAACGAATCCTCTTCACTAGAGACCCTCCCAGATCGTTTATCCAGCTACTTCAGGGGTTTGACCTCATTGCTCTCCATGTCCTCGAACGTAGTTTGGTCTTCGCAGAAATACTCCTGAATGGTCCATTTGGGATAGAGCTTGTACTCCATGCGAGCCGTCCACGGTTTCGAGTACGCCTTGGGGTCCTCAAAGGTGAAAACAACTTCCAGGTGATCGTGGTCGATCCGGCGGATTCGTTCGATCACGTGGAGTTGCTCGCTGTGGGGATGCCCCATGCGGTCGATCCAGGTCTTGTCGTTGAAATTGACGGTGTCCGCGACCAGCGTGTCTCCCTCCCAGTGGCCGATCGAATCGCCATTCCACAGCGGACCGAGCGAAGTGTCATGAGCTCGCCCATCGGTATAAATCTGGTGCCGCGTGGAGTCGTACTCGAACAGCAGGATCACTTCCGTCGGCGTCTGCACGATCTGAAACGGGAAGGGGTGAAGATAAACTCGCGGAAAGCCGGGGGGAGCGCAGGAGTTGTAAACGGGGTCGTTCGTGTCTTTCAGCGGATACGGATGCGACCCAAAGGAGGTCTTGGCCGCATCGAATTGCGCCTGCCCCCAAGCGGTCATGGGAGGCTCGTCCGGCGCGAACTTATAAATCCAGTATCGCTCCGTGACGCTGTTCGGCCGGGAATGATCGTCGTACCAGACGCCGGACAAGTCGTGCGCCGGGGCCGCAGCCGGCGACTTGGCAGGCGTGACGGGCGGCTTGGTTTGCGCGAAGGCAGTCGGTGAAACACTCGCCGCCACGCGCGAAGACGAACGCAATGAGGATGCCCAGCTCTCGGTTTCGCATTCCCAAGCCTCCTAAGCTCAGTTCTCTCCGGCTATTTCTTCGCGGGCGCCGCGGCCGCGTCATCGATCGATTGGAAGCTCTGCTCATCCTCGCAGAACGCTTCGGCAATGGTCCACTTCGGCTTCAGGACAAACGGCAGGTGCGCGGTCCAGGGCTTCGTGTAGGCCTTCGGGTCCTCGATGGTGATGTCGTCCACGAGATGATCGTGGTCCACCCGGCGGATGCGTTCGACGACATGCAGCGCGTCGCTGTGCGGGTGCCCGGTTCGATCCAGCCACGTTTTGTCGTTGAAATTCACCGTGTCCGCGACGAGCGTATCGCCCTCCCAGTGTCCGACGGAATCTCCCATCCATAGAGGGCCGAGGCTCGTGTCGTGCCCACGCCCGTCGGTAAAAATTTGATGGCGGTGCCAGTCGTATTCAAAAAGCAGGATTACTTCGCCGGGCGTCTGCACGATTTGAAACGGCAAAGGGTAAAGAAAAATGCGCGGGAAGCCGAGTGGAATGCAAGTGTGGTAAACCGGATCGTTCGTTTCCGCGAGCGGAAACGCATGCGGCCCGAACGAGGGCTTGGCGGCATCGTACTGCGCCTGGCCCCACGCGGTCATGGGCGGCTCGCCTTCCGTAAATTTATAGGCCCAGTAGCGCTGCATGACGGTCATCGGGCGCGGATGGTCGTCAAACCATACTCCGGAAAGGTCGTGCGGATCGAAGGAAGCCGAAGCCTTGGCATCGGCGGCCGGAGGTTTGGTTTGAGCGGATGCCGCCGAGGAGAAACTACAGACAATCGCCAGCAAAACTGCGGCGCTGAATCGATGAATTCGCATTCCCACACACCTCCCCGAATCCGAAAATACTTTCGTGAGATGAGTTGGGGAGGATGATACACCGCGCAAGTTTCCCGGCGTCAAGATGAATTCGCATTGGCCCATTTCGCCGGGGACCGGCTCAGAATTCCGCTCGCGGACGATTACAGGTTATCCTTCACCGTCCCGTCGGCCAGCATGATCTTCTGCAGGCGCATTACGGGCGTTCCGTTCTTGGCGCGAGAGCCATACACCGTGATGACGTCGCCGGGCTTGAGCGTATTCTTGTCCCAGCCGCCCACGCGGACCAGCATCCCCGGGCTCCGCGCTTCGCAACTCCATTTTTCGATCTCGCCCTTGTCGTTCTTCACGTCCAGGCTAATCAGCGTGTGGGGATTGATGAACTGGAAGTCCGTTACGGTCCCTTTGACGGACACAACTTTGTCCGTGTCGTAATTGGCTTCCCCGTGATGCGCGAAGAGCGGGGCCGAAACGAGAAGCACGGCGCAGGTTAAGGCAAGAAAGAGCGCAAGTTTCTTCATGTCCCAAGGCCTCCAAAACACAGCGGATCGAGTCAGCGTTGCGAATGCCGGGATAGCCCGGCGGTTGAAAAAATACCTGCTCAAAATATCCCATCGACAGCGGAAAGGTGTCAATAGGATTGTCCGCACGGGTCAATCCCGGGCAAACAGACGAAAATCCGCGCACCCGCGGATCGGCGACCCTCGCTATTTCGGGCTGGCGTCGCGCCCTTCTGGTCGAAGTTTTCGAAGCTATGCTCGTCTTCGCAGAACTGCTCTCCGAGAGTCCAGGTCGGCCGCAGCACGAAATCCAGGTGCGCGGTCCACGGCTTGGTGTACGCCTTGGGATCCTCGATGGTGATGTCGTCGGTCAAATGGTTGTGGTCGAGCCTCTTGATGCGCTCGACCAGGTGAAGTTTGTCGCTGTGCGGATGGCCGACGCGGTCGATCCAGCTCTTGTCGTTGAAATTTACGGTGTCCACGACGAGCGTATCTCCGTCCCAATGTCCGATCGCGTCGCCCATCCACTGGGGACCCAGTGTTTCGTCGTGTCCGCGGCCATCGACGTAAATCGGATGCCGCAGCGAATCGTACTCGAACAGAATAAGGATTTCCGCGGGCGTCTGAACGATTTCCATGGGAAACGGATGCAGGTAGACGCGCGGCAGGCCGGGCGGCGTGCAGCTGTGGTAAAGGGGATCGTTCGTTTCCGCGAGCGGATAGGTGTGCTGCCCGAACGAGGATTTTGCGGCGTCGAATTGCGCCTGCCCCCAGGCCGTCATCGGCGGCTGCTCCTTGCTGAATTCGTAATTCCAGTAGCGCTCCACGACCGGAAGGTTGTGCGGATGTTCCTGACTCCAGACGCCCGACAGATCATGGGGATCGAAGGGGGTCGGAAGCAGCTGGCGCCGCGGGCGCGTTTTGGTTTGAGCGAATGCCGCCGAGGAATAGGCCACGACCATCGCGAACGCCAACACAATACCCAATGGACGAACTCCGCATTTCGAAATTCCTCCCGAGCCTCAAATGTCCCCTATCAGATGCAATTGGAACGAATGATACACTGCTTGTGTTCCCTAGCGTCAAGACCAATTGAGATCCCTGGCCGAAAACTCACACTGTTTTGATCCCATTCTTTGCGCGTTTCGCAAAGGGTGCGTTTCTCGAATCGATTCCCTGTCGCGGAATTCCGTTTCGTCTTTTCCCTGCAACCGGCCCGGAATTCTTCTCGCTTGAATAAATCTCCAAAGATGTGACATCCTATAGGATGTCTATGGTCCGAAGGGTCGTCCTAGATACATCAGGAGTCGTCGCTGCCCTTCGGAGTCACTCCGGAGCCGGCAATGCCGTTCTTCGGTTAGTGGCAACGCGCCGTTTGACGCCCCTGGCGACTCCACCGCTCTTCCTGGAGTACGAGGATGAACTAAAACGGGCTGAGCAACGCCTCGCACACGGGCTTGCGCCAGAAGCCATCGACGAATTCTTGTCTGAATGGCGGCGCTAATCGAACCCGTCGAGGCTCATTTTCGCTGGCGGCCCGAGTTGCGCGATCCGAATGACGAAATGGTTCTAGAGACCGCTATTCATGGAAGAGCCGATGCCCTTAACCTACAACCTTGAAACTTATCGCACCGATAGGTGGATCATGGCGTACCAGTGTTATAGTCCTGCGGATTGCTCGCTTTATATGGTGTAAACCATCGAGTAAATCCACGTATCCCTTTGAAATTCCACTTTCCGCGAAGAACGCCGCGCAGTCACCGGAAAAGAATAGAAGCTGACGCGAAGTCCAGGAATCAATGGATCGCCGTGGCCGGTCGCGGAAAAAGTCGGGGTGATTGAAACGGCAGCGGAGTTTTTCAAAAACCGCTCGAAAGGCGCGACCGGGAAAGGATTGATGAAATTTCTCCGTCATGCGCCCAAAGTTGCGGCCGAGGCTGAAGAGTGAGCGGTAGAACTTTCTCCGCCCGCGAAAAACTCCACCTTTGCGCAAAGGCCGGCGATGGGACCCAAAATAGCGCGCGGATTCGTCATCCACATTGAAAAATCCTCTCAATTCAGATCCGACGGCACGAAATATCCCACCTTGTTATTCGGACGCGGAGCCATACCACATGCGGCCCTGCGCATCGAGAAAGAACTCCTTCATCATGTTTTCCGAGTGCGCGTACGGAAATTCAGTCACCTTGCCGGTTTTCGGATTGAGCCGGCCGATGACGTCCATTTCGTCGGACGAGTACCAGATATTGTGATCGCGATCGATCCCGAGCGCGTAGGGAGTCGCTCTTGGTCCGGGCAAGTCAAATTCCTTGAACGTTTGCGTCTTGGGGTCGAACCGGCCGATTTTGCCTCCCTGGTATTCCGCGTACCAGACGATGCCGTCGTCGTCAATTTCGATGCGGCGCGGCCAGCCACCCTTCGAAGGCGGGGCCCATCGCGTTACCTTGCCCGTTTTCGCATCGACCATGCCGATTTTTCCTTCCGGGTAAAATTCCGCGAACCAGACATTGCCGCTCTTGTCGAGTTCGACGCCGTAGGGCGAAAAGGTGTCCGGAAAATGGGAAAACTCGTTGTTCTTCGGGATCGTACACGGTCAGATTGTTGAACACGGCCGTTCCCCACACGCGCCCTTTCGAATCGACCCGCACCGTGTGCTTCGAACCGCCGTCCTCGAGCCCTTCCATTCCCTTCTGGTACGTGTCCTGATATTCCGTGATCAGTTTCGTTTTCGGATCCCAGCGGCCCACTTTGTTCGAGGCCTGCTCGGAGAACCACACCGAACCGTCCGGCGCGGGAACGGCCGAGTGAATGCCCGCCGCAAAAGAATTCGGCGCGGTAAATTCCTGGATCGCGCCGGTCTTCGGGTCGAGCCATCCAATCGTGTTCACCGAGCCCATGTCCGGAATCCACAGTTTGCCGTCTTTGTCCGGCGCGGCGCTGAACGGCATGCGATTCGGTCCGGGCATGTCGTATTCGACGTAGGTGATTTTCAACGCGTCATCGCTGACGGGGCGAATCGTCGCTTTATATCCGGGCATGTCGGCGGGAGATTTCGGCAGCTTCGCTTCCACGCCAAACGCGTCATCCAAATAATTCGTCAGGACGGCGGCGTCCTCCTCATTGATGTGATTGCCCAGGCGCGCGTGGCGCGTGGTGAGCATGTAGTTCGACCGCTTGCGTCCAGCCGTCATGGTCGCGCTTCACGGCGGCCATGTAGGTTTGGAATCCGTGGCATGCAAAACAGTTCCCCGTCAGAATGTCTTTGCCTTTTCCGGCAGGCATCAGCGTTTTGCCTTGATACAGGGAAAGATCGTTCCAGCGCACCGTGCCGGTTTGCAGCGCGAAATCGAGAGTAGGGGAATCTCCCGCTGCGAGTTTCACTCCCGTGCGCGGATCGGCCTTGTATCCGGCCGCCGTCACGCGGATTTGATATTCGCCGGGCGGCAGATTCTGAATCCGGTAGCGGCCCTGATTGTCGGACATGACGTTCACGGTAATTTTGGTTTGCGCATTCTGGGCGTGCACGAACGCGCCGCGGAAAGGCGCGCCGGCCGGGCCTTTCACGGCGCCGGAAATTGTGGCGTCCGTCGCACCATGCGCAAACGCGGCGCAAAAAATAACGAGAACCAGCGCGCTCCAAAATCGGTTCATGAAATGCCTCCCTCTCAGCTTCGCGAATTGCGAACCTGAGACTACCATTCCGAGCGAGAATTGAATTTCGGTCACGGGAACCTATTTGTTGTTCGTGCCGTATTGTCGCGGATTCTACCATGCCAAGCAACGGCCTCGCCGCATTGCCTTTTGTGGCGCCGGCGTCTCGCCGGCGGTTTTCATGCCCCTGCATCGGAATTGCAAAACCGCCGGCGAGACGCCGGCGCCACAATGCCTGCCTTCCCGAGGTGCAGGTTTTCAGTGCGCCTGCATGCCACGGGCCTTGATCGAAGCCGAGAGCATCCGGCCCAGCCAGGAATTTGATCAGCGCGTTTGCCGCTTCGGGATTTTTTGCATTGGCGCTGACTGCGGCGTTAAAGCGCACATACCCTTGAAACTCATCGGGAAATGGCCCGAGCAGTTCGACGCCCTTTGCCGGCAAAATCTCGCTGACCAGCGTCATGCCGAAATCCGCTTTGCCGTCGGCGACGGCTCCGTTCGTTCCGTCGGACGTATCGAAGAGTAAGGTCTTGGCTTCATCGTGTCGGCAATTCCGAGCGCGTCGAGCATGTTCGTAATGTACGGGAAGACTCGCGCCGCTCGGGCCGTAGGCGATCGCCTTGGTGCCCAGCAGCGCGCGTTTCAGCGCCTCCGGCGTGCTGATATCCGGCCGCGGCGCTCCTTTGCGAATGCCGATGCCCACGCCCGACGCGGCTGATCGGCGTTCCCTCCCCGCCCAGTGTTTTTCCTTCCTTGCTCATTTGCGCGATGCTCTCCGCGGTCACGATCACCACGTCGAACTGCTCGCCGGCGTCGATTTCCTGCTTCAGAGCGGCCGTCGGGCGGTATTCGATCGAGATAGGGTGGCCGATCGAACGCTCGTATTGCGCGCGCAAATCCTCGACCACGGCCTTGATGCCGTTCGAGGCCAGCACGCGGACTTCGGATGTCTGGGCCGCCGCTTTTTGGGAGAACAGGAAAACGCATGCCAGCGCAATCGCAGCGATGAAGATTTTTCGCATGTCAATTTTTCCTTTTTTTTCGAGGCTGAATGATGCCGCGTGCCTCGCGGTAAGATACCACCAATCCTGGTCTAGATCGGGATCTTCGTAGCACAGGCACTCTTGCCTGTGCGCTTTTTGCAGACGCCAAATGGGCGAGGTCCACCGACGGCCGAAAAGACCGCACAGCTAGGAGTGGCTGTGCTACAAAAAGCCACAACGAGGCGAGCGTTTAGCGGATCGAGCCGGCTTCCGTTTCCACAAACACTTCGTGTTCCAATCCCAGATCGCGCGCCGAGGGAGTGAGGATCGTCTTGCGCCCGATGAAGATTTTTTCGCTGCGGGTCATTGCTCGGCGCACGTCGTTTTCGCTGACAAACATTTGAATCTCGATTGCGGCCTTTTGGGCGGCTCCGGCCTTTTCGCGGACAGCAGCGAGCAGCGGCGGCTTGCGTTGGCGCTTCCTCGATTTTTGCCGCGCAGGAACGATCCGCATCTGCGTTCGCGGCAGCCTGCGCTTTGGCCTTTGCAGAGGGACCGAAAAAACGATCCGCGATCTCGGCCGCGATCGAAGAAGGGCTGGCCGGTTCCTTCCCACGCTGGCAGCAGGAACGGGCGTCGCCTTGGCCCCGCCGCTGCCGCGAGCAATCCCCTGCGCCGAAAGTACATTTTCCACCACCCGCGCGATCGCCGAGCGATCCACGCCGCCGTCGCTGCTGGGAAAGACGGCGCGTCCGCTTTCGCTTGGGCCGGCTTCGCATCAGACGAAGCCGCCGGCAGCGCTCGCTGAAGGTTTTTCCGGAGCTGCTGGCATGCTCGCCTCCGCTTGAACTGCCTCGGGCACGGGCGGATTCGCCGCACCCGCCATGCGCTGGTCCGCAGGGACGGTGCGGTGCTCGACGGCGCGCGCTTCCCACGCAATGCGCTTCACGTTCATCAAATGCTGCGGACCGATATTGTCCGAAGTAATGTTCCCGCCGGGCGCGCCGCAGCCGAGCGTCATCGCCGGAAAGAGGTTCGTCGAGTAGCCGATCGAACCGTGCACCGACGCGCTGTTCACGACCACGCGAAACGCGGGCATGGCTTCGCCGAATTCCAGAATCGCGGCGCGATTTTGCGAGTGAATCGCGCAGGTGTGCCCGAGCCCGCCGAATTCCAGAAGCCGCCGGCACAGCGCGATTCCCGCCGCAAGGTTCGGCACGGCATAAAACGCCAGGATCGGAGACAGCTTTTCGGCAGAGAGCGGGAATTCGCGCCCCACTTGTTCCGGTCTCGAGGCGCGCAATCAGCACGCGCGTCGCGGGCGGCACCTTGATCCCCGCCATTTCGGCGATCACCGTCGCGTGCGCGGCCGACGATCGCCGTGTTCGGCGTGCGCGATCCATGCAGAAACACCAGACGCGCCAACTTTTTCAATTTCTTCCGGCGAAAGAAAATACGCGCCCTGCTTGCGGCATTCTTCCAGCGCAAGCTCGCGCACCGATTCCTCGGCGACGATCGCCTGCTCGGACGAGCAGATCGTTCCGTAGTCGAATGTTTTTCCGGCGATGATGTCCGCGACAGCTTTGCTTACGTCCGCGGTGCGCTCGATGAACGCAGGCACATTTCCCGGACCCAACGCCGTAGGCCGGCTTGCCCGAACCGTACGCGGCGCGCACCAGGCCCGTGCCGCCTGTCGCCAGAATCACGCCGACCTCGGGCCGCCGCATCAGTTCGCGCGTGCCTTCGAGCGTCGTGTGCTGCATGCACTGGATCAGTCCCTCGGGCGCGCCCGCTGTGAGCGCGGCGCGTTCGAGCAGCGTGGCGGCGCTGGCAAATGCATTGGATCGCCGAGGGATGCGGGCTCAACACGATCGCGTTTTGCGCTTTGATGGAGATCAGCGTTTTGTAAATCGCGGTCGACGTGGGATTCGTGGAAGGGAATCACAGCCGCGACGACGCCGATGGGCGACGCAACTTCGACGATTCCCTTTTCGCGGTCCTCGCGCAAAATGCCGACGGTGCGCATGCCGCGAATCGCGCGCGGCACTTGCACCGCGGCGAGCGTGTTCTTCACGATTTTATCGGGGACGTTGCCGAATCCGGTTTCTTCCACGGCCGCGCGCGCCAATGGCTCCGCGTTTTCAGCGGCCGCTTTCGCGCAGGCTTCCACAATCGCGTCGACTTGTTCCTGGGAAAATTCGGCGAATTTCTTTTGTGCGGCGGCGGCGCGGGCCGCCAGTTCTCGGGCTTCTTGAATGGAGATGAGGTCGCGATCGCGCAGGCTCAAAACGCTTTACTTTCTCCTGCGAACATGTGCTGTGTTCGTCGATACTGAAGAAAGCCTCTGTCAGAGGCCAGGGATCAGACGATCAGAGACGTGCCTGAAAAATCCCCGCCTCTAACGAGGCGGCTACGGATTCTTACTTTCTTGCTGCCGGAGGCGCTCCGCCTCCGGGCAAAATCTTCTCGACGTGCTCGTGCGGCCGCGGAATCACGTGCACGGAAACCAGTTCGCCCACGCGGCGCGCAGCTGCCGCTCCCGCGTCCGTCGCCGCTTTGACCGCGCCCACATCTCCCCGCACCATCACCGTGACATATCCCGAGCCGATATATTCTTTCCCGATGAGGATGACGTTGGCGGCCTTCACCATGGCGTCGGCGGCTTCAATCGAAGCAACCAGGCCTTTGGTCTCAATCATCCCCAATGCTTCGTTAGACATGCGCTCCTCGTCTCGGCTCGTCCGGGGCATCCATTCCATTCCCACTGCGGCGTGCCACCGGAAGGGGTGAGCCTAGCATGGCATACGTGGTGAATCAAGAAGTTGCGGGAGAAGCGGCCTTGCGATTCTGTGGAAATAGCGACGCCACGGGTTTTCCAGATGGGGATTGCTTAGGGGGGAGGCAGCACGCCGATTTTTGCCGCGGCCACGCCGTTGCGCGTCGTGTTCTTGATCGCGTACATGGCTTCGTCGGCCAGATGCAGCAATTCCACCTTGGTCTTCGCGTCGCGACGGAAACGACGCCACGCCAATGCTCGCCGTAAAGCGGATGTCGAGCCCTTGCTCGGTGAGCCAGTGCGTCTCGCCGATCAATTTATGCAGGCGACGCGCGACAATGAACGCGTTTTCCTTCGAGGCCTGCGGCAGCACGATCACGAATTCATCGCCGCCGTAGCGAAACGCGAAATCGATCCTGCGGCACGCGCCCTTCACGATCTGCCCCACTTCGGACGAGAAGTTTCGATCCGACCAGATGGCCGTACGTGTCATTGACTTCTTTGAAATGGTCGAGGTCGATGAACACCACGGAAAATTCGTAGCCGTAACGCTGCGAGCGGTAAATTTCCGTTTCCAGAATAAAATCCATGTGCCGCGCGTTGTACAGTCTCGTGCAATCGTCGGTGATCGTCAGTTCATGGATGCGCTTCACGTGCCGCGCGTTTTCCAGGGCGATCGCGGCGAAATCCGCCAGCGCCTCGAGCAGCGCCAGATCGTGCTCCATGAAACCGTCTCGCTCCACGCAATTAATCAGCTCGATCACGCCGAGGCAATGATCGCGGTAGCGCACCGGAACGGCGACGATCGACCGCGTTTCCATCTTCGTCTTTTCGTCGATCTGTGGCGAAAAACCGCGTGTCCTTGCTCACGTCGGCCACGATCACGGCTTCGTCGTTTTGCGCCACCCAGCCGGCGATTCCCTGCCCCATCTTGATGCGCACGTCCTTCAACGCCTGCGCGCCCTTGCCCACGGCCAGCTCGAAATACAGTTCCTGCTTGGCTTCGTCGACGAGCAGCAGCGACCACGTGTCCGGACGCAGAAATTCGTCGATCTTTTCCATGATGGTGCGAAGAACCTGATCGAGCTGCAGGGAGGACGTCAGCGCCTTGCCCAACTCGTGGAAAACCGCGATTTCGCCTGCCTCGCGCTGTTCTCCCCGAGCCGTAGTCCTGCGGCGCCGCTCGATGCCAGAAAAATTTTCAGTCGTGTGTCACTGGAAGCCTTGGTGCCAGTATCGATCGTGGGTCACCCGCCAGTCACGGAAGGTGTTGAGGCACTAGAAATTATAGTCAGCTATTCTGAATCTGTGCAACGGAGACTTCGCGGCATGTTGCTCGATTAGTGAAGGCTCCCCCCGCCGCTGAGGCCAGGAATCCCCGGATCGCCAGGCCCCATATCCTCGGATCCGACGATAGGCTTCGCGCCGCGGATGGGACACCGCCGGTCGCCGGGACTGCAAATCCCCTCATCACTGGGCCGCAATTTTGTCTCCCATGATCCAATTTAGTCGACATGCACGTGTCTCTCGCAGGCATGATTGACACTCCTGCGCCTGCCGCCTATATTCGCTGGGACTGTCTGGTCTGCTGAAGAACAATGGACAAAGGCACTTTCGGCGAAAGCCTCAAACGCGAACGGGAGATGCGCGGCGTTACTCTGGAGGAGATTTCCTCCGCCACGCGCATCGCCACACGCTTCCTGCGAGCCATTGAAGAACGAACAGTGGGACCAGCTTCCCGGTGGGGTTTTCAATCGAGGATTCGTGCGAGCCATGGCCCGTTATCTCGGCCTCGATGAAGAAAACATCGTTGCGGAATATACTTTGGCGGTCGGCGACCGCCCAACCGTTCCCGTCTGGACGGGCAGCCCTCCTGCGGTGACTCCGGACCAGCCGTGGCTGGCCTGGATCATTGCGGCCGCCGTCATCCTGGCGCTGCTCGCCGGAACCTGGTTGGGAGCGCGGCGCATTCCTGGCATGGCGCGCCGCAAGCCGCGCGGCGCAGGCCGCGGCGTTGACTGCCGCGCCATCTACGAACTCGACGGGAACTGCTCAGCCAGACATGCGGCTTCCCGATCCGACACGCCAGTAGCGCCGCCGCAACTGCCTATGCTTCGGGCGCCGCGATCCGGAGCGCCGGCAGCGGCCGCGGATGCCGGATCTGCCGCTCCGCCGGCTTCCGCTGCGGCGACCGTCTTTGAGCTGAAGATGGAAGACGACCAAGAAAACCAAGGTCACCATCGTCGCGGATAAGGAGGTGGTTTATAACGGCACCATGAAGGCCGGAGAAAATCAGATGTTTTCTCGGCCGCCGACCATTTCCAGGTTTCCGCCAAGGATGCCGGCGCCTGCAACTGGAATTGAACGGAAAACCGCTTCCCTCCCTTGGTGAGACCGGCCAGTCCGGAAAGGTCACGCTCACGCGGGATGCCATGAAGGAACTTCCGGAGGCGGAAATTAGCACGGCGCTGCGCGATGAAATTCGTTCGCGCGCCGCGTCGCCGGAGCGGAAGCTGGCGATTTGCGACGAGGCGGCGGCCCTCGAGCCGGAAGATCGCATCGAGACCGCTCTGCATTCTCGCCGCGGATTCCGGATGCCGCGGTCCGCAAAAAGCTGCGGCGAATTCTGATGACGCAGCCGCTGAAGAATGTCCTCGCCGCCCTCGCCCGGCCCGGCGCCGCGCCGGAAATGTTCGCCTATTGCGCCGCCGAATTTCCGCGCAGGCCCGGCGTAGCCGACGCGCTGGCGCACAATACCACCTGCCCCATCGAAGTCCTCCGCGCCGTCATTCGCTATCTTTCCGCACGGGCGTCCAGGATCTGTTCGAAGACCTCGACCGGCTGAGCACTTCTCCCGCATCTGGTCGCCGAACTGATCGCGTCCACCGTGATCAACGCGGAGCAGCGCAACTTTTGCTGGAATTGCAGCGCGACGGAACCGGAACCCGTCGACGCATTCGTGGAAGCCGCGGAAGCAGCCGAGCCGGACAAGGCCAAACGCGAAACGCTGCTGCAAAAAATGGGCGCATGCGCGTGGTCGAGCGCGTGCAGCTCGCGCTCAAGGGAGGCCGCGACGAGCGCCTTCTGCTGATCCGCGATCCTTGCAAGGTCGTGCAGCGCGCCGTTCTTCAATCGCCCATGCTTTCCGAGCAGGAAGTGGAGTCCTTCGCGAACATGGCCAGCCTGACCGACGAGACCCTTCGTCTCATCGCCAGACAACCGCAAATTTCGCAAAAACTACACCATCACCAAGGCGCTGATGTTCAATCCCAAAACGCCGCTGGAGGTTACTCTCCATTTCTTGCCGCTCTTAAAGCCGCTGGACCTCAAATTCCTGGCGGGCAGCAGGAACATCGCCGAAACGCTGCGAACGGCCGCGATGCGCCTGCAGCGCCAGCGCTCCGCCGAGCGCAGTGGATCCTCTTAGGAAGAAGCCGGCGCATCACCGATCAGGATCTTCCAAACAGGCGCGATCCCCTGTTGGATGCGCCAATTCACACGCATAACGAATAGGTTCTCCAAGAAGGTGGATAATCACTTTCGGGCGATCGCGCTTCGCTGTCTGCACCTCACTTTTTTGCCGGATTCCCGAACGTTTGCGCGTTACTCCTGAGACGGACACGGGGATCACAGATCTTATATCGTCCATGAAGGAACTGGCGAGCTTGGTGGAAACAGAGGCACTTAGCAATGTAACTTGGAAGGCATCTTGACCTTGACAAAACTATTAGCTACGCTCCTGCGTACAGCTTGCAGGAGGCTCTATGTCCGCCATTGCCGAAAGCCCGCGAATTGCTGCTTTGCGCTCCGTCCCCCCAAATGTTTGGGTTGCTCTTTCTGATGACGAAACCAAGGTGATTGCAACTGGAGCCACCTATGAAGAGGCTGTTCTGGGAAGCGAGCGCGCTGGCGTCTCTGATCCCATTCTCATAAAGACTCCGGAAAAATGGCTGCCTTTTTGCGTATAGGGGCACCTTGAAATTCGCCTACAAAAATTACCCAACTACGAAGGGTGAATCTGATTTTTGCGCAGCGCTGCAAGTGCAAATTAGCAATCCCGACAAGCATTCCCCGCCCTCGAAGAGGTTCGAAGCCCTGATTGATTCAGGGGCTTCGCGTTGCATTTTTCATGCTGATATTGGCGCAGCGGTGGGATTCGATGTGAAACAGGGGCAAATCGAAGATACGTATGGGATTTCTGGAAAACCGAGCCAGTTGTACCTGCACAAAATTTCACTTCATGTTGCTGGACAGATTGTCACAATTGTTGGTGGGTTCTCGTATGAGATACCGCTTGCGGCAGTCTTAGGACGTAGAGGTTTTTTCGATAACTTCAAAGTTGTCTTTGATGCTTCCACAAATCCTCTCACATTCGACGTAGAGCGCATTCATAAAATCTGACTTTGAACTGCGTCACTACTCAATTCTGAAAGTAGTTATACATCCGGGTGCGATCTGTCTTCATCGATTTGCGAGAAACGGTGTCCCTCTGCGGATCGAAATGCGGTTCACAGGAAACGGTGGTCGAAGGGCTTGGGGAACAGCGCAGACATGCGATAGCGTTCGATTTTCCCCGTCAGGTTTGCGAGGACCACTTCGGCGTCCCCGCAGAATTCCCAAAGGATCTGGCGGCAGGCCCCGCATGGCGGCGTGAGCGCATCGGTATCCGCGACGACGGCCACAGCGTCGAATCCGCGCTCGCCTTCGGAGATCGCCTTGAAGATCGCGACACGCTCGGCGCACAGCGTCAAGCCGTACGTGGCGTTTTCGACATTGCAGCCGGTGAAGATTCTGCCGGACTTCGCGCGCACCGCGGCGCCCACTCGAAAATTGGAATACGGCGCGTGGGCGTGCTCGCGGGCGGTCCTCGCCGCGGCAATCAGCGCGTCCGTGCCGGCGTCGCGCCCGCTCATGGCAAGTCCTCATTCATGCGCGGAATCACCGCGCGCAGGAGCGCCACAAAATCCGCCTTCACGCGCTCGCCCGTTTCCATCACTTCCTCGGTGGTAATCGGCTGGTCGAGAATTCCGGCGGCCATGTTGGTCACGCACGAAATTCCAAGCACGCGAATTCCCATGTGCGCCGCCGCAATCACTTCCGGGACGGTGGACATGCCAACAAGATCCGCGCCGATCGTTCGCAGGTAGCGAATTTCAGCCGGCGTTTCGTAGCTCGGGCCGGTGAGCGCTGCGTACACGCCCTCGGCCATCTCCACGCCGAGCCGCCTTGCCTCCTGCAGGGCCGCCGCCTGGTACGGTTTCCAGTACACCTGCGTCAGGTCCGGAAAGCGTTCCCCGAACTGCTCGTCATTCGGGCCGATCAACGGATTGGCGCCTTGCAGATTGATGTGGTCCCGCAAGACGACCAGGCACCCCTGCTTGAAATTCGTATTGATTCCGCCGGCGGCGTTGGTGAGGAGAACGGCGCGGATTCCCATGCGCGCCATCACGCGCATCGGAAAAATCACTTCCTGCGGCGAGTAGCCTTCGTAGAAATGCACGCGTCCCTGCATGACGGCCACCGGCACGTCCGCCACTTTGCCGATGACCATCCGGCCGGCGTGCCCGATCGCGGTCGATCGCGGAAAATTCGGAATGTGCCGGTAGTCGATTCGCGCAGCGCCCGCAATTTCATTGGCGAAAGCGCCCAAACCGCTTCCCAGCACGAGGCCGATGCGCGGGCGCAGATTCGTTTTGCTCAAAAGGAATTTCGCGGCGATGCTGGCGCGCACGAATTCCCGGCTCGGCTTCGCTTTCGCGCCTGCGGACGCGCTCATTTCAAAAAGATCCCCACGATCGAAGCGGACATCAGATTCGCCATGGTCCCGGCGAGCATTGCGCGAATCCCGAATTTCGCCAGCTGCGTTTTCTGATTCGGGGCGAGCGCGCCGATGCCGCCGATTTGCATTCCAATCGAACTGAAATTTGCGAAGCCGCACAGCGCGAACGTCGCGATCGTGAACGATCGCGGATCGAGCGTTCCCTTCATCGGGCCCAGAAAGGAAAATGCCACCAGTTCGTTCAGCACCATGCGCGTTCCCAGCAAATTTCCGATTTGCACGCAGTCGCGCCACGGCACGCCGATGAGGAACGCGATCGGCGCAAAGATCCAGCCGAAGACTTGCTGCAGGCTGGTCGGAAACCAGAGGACTCCGTGCGCGCCCAGGAAATTGTGAATCCCGCTCAGGCAGGCGTTGGTAAGCGCGATCACGGCGAGGAACGCGATCAGCATGGCGCCGACGTTAATCGCCATACCCAGACCTTCGCCGGTTCCGCGCGCGAGGGCGCCAATGAAGTTCGTATCGCGCTCCACGTGGTCCATGTGCACGACGCCCATCGTTTTCGGCTCCTCCGTCTCGGGGACGAGCATCTTTGAAATCAACAGCGTTCCCGGCGCCGTCATGATCACCGCCGTAAGCAGATGCCGCGCTTCGACTCCAAACGCAATGTACGCCGCCATGATCCCGCCGGATACGTGCGCCATGCCGCTGGTCATGATCGTCATAAGTTCCGATTGCGTCAAATCCGGAAGGAACGGCCGAATCGTTAGCGGCGCTTCCGTCTGCCCCATGAAGATGCTCGCCGCGACGTTCAGCGATTCCGCGCCGCTCGCGCCCATCACGCGCTGCATGATCCAGGCCGCCGCTCGAATCACCACCTGCATGATGCCGAGGTAGTACAGCAGCGCAAACAGCGACGCGACGAAGATGATCGTCGGCAAGACTTGGAACGCAAAGATGAATCCGATCGAAGACTGCTGCTTCCCAAGCTCTCCAAACACGAATTCCGAGCCGACAAACGAATACGAAAGCAGCTTCGTCACTGCATTGCCCATCCGCAAAAAGAGCCGCTGGCCCCCAGTCCACTCGATCACCAGATAGGCGAGCGTGATTTGCAGCCCGAGCCCCCAAAACACAATTTTGGGTTTGATGGCGCGCCGGTTGGTCGAGAACAAATAGGCCAGGGCCAACATGGTCAGCAGCCCCAGCACGCCGGTGAATCGGCCCATGCGACGTCTCCTCGCGCCCCGGGTGCTCCCCGGGAAATGCCCGTCACAGTAGCACGCCGGCGAAGGCGCCGCGATATGGAAATCCTGATGAGGAGGATTTGCGCGGAGACAGCACCACGCATCAGGAGTCCGTCGAATGAGCGGCGACCAGGCGCGAAAACAATTCGGTCCTCCTTCGAGCGGAGACGCGCGTTAGGCCCCAATCACCCGATAGACAAGCTTCGGGAGGACTGTCGGCTTCTCCGGCGCGATGCGATACGCAGTCTCGGCCAGACGCTGCGCTTCGGCGAGACGCGCGTCGGCGTTGTAGTGCAGCGTGCACAGCGGCTCGCCGCGCTCGACGGCGTCGCCAATGCGCTTATGAAACTCGAGTCCGACGGCCGGGTCGATCTTGTCTTCCTTCTTCTCCCGGCCGCCTCCCAGCACCACGCCCGCCACGCCAAGCTGCTCGCACTGAATCGCCGCGACGTATCCGTCGGCGTGACTGGAAACCACGAGCGTATTCCGAGCGTGCGCCAGCCGGTGCGGATCGTCGATGACGCCGACGTCTCCGCCTTGTAACCCGACGATT
The DNA here is from genome assembly GCA_963800455.1 of uncultured Acidobacteriota bacterium. Classification (GTDB taxonomy): domain Bacteria; phylum Acidobacteriota; class Terriglobia; order Acidiferrales; family UBA7541; genus Palsa-360. The sequence continues at coordinate 149,823 of CAWDAY010000003.1, forward strand.
TCGCGGAATTTTTCGCGCGCCTGGCCGGAAGCGATCAGATCCGCAGAAAGCTTCTTCCCTTCGTCCAGCGTCTTCACGCGTTCGCCTAGAACAAACATCCACGCCGCAAGCTCCAGGCAAAGCTCGCGCAGGTCGGCGGGCCCTCCGCCGGCCAGCACTTCGATCGACTCGGCGACTTCCATGGCATTCCCCGCCTTGCGCCCGAGCGGCTGATTCATGTCGGTCAGAAGCGCCACGACTTTCTTGCCCATGCGCTTCCCGGTTTCCACCAGCAATTCCGCCAGATGGGCCGCGTCTTCCAGGCTTCTTCATGAACGCGCCGGAGCCGGTCTTCACATCGAGCACCAGCGCATCGATCCCCTCGGCCAGCTTCTTGCTCATGATCGAAGCGCAGATCAGCGCGGGGCTTTCCACCGTCCCGGTCACGTCGCGCAGCGCGTAGATTTTCTTGTCGGCGGGAGCGATTTCGGCAGTCTGTCCGATCAGCGCGCAGCCGCAGGTCTCGAGGACGTGGCGGAATTCCGCGAGGGTCAGGTTGACGTTGAAGCCGGGGATGGATTCCAGCTTGTCGAGCGTGCCGCCGCTGTGGCCCAGGCCGCGCCCGCTGATCATGGGAACTTTCAAGCCGCCGGCCGCCACGATGGGAGCAATAACAAGCGAGGTCTTGTCGCCCACTCCTCCCGTCGAGTGCTTGTCCACCTTGCGCCCGGCCAGATCGGAAAAATCCAGGACGCGGCCCGAATGAAGCATGGCCTCGGTCAGCGCGGCGATTTCGGGACGGCTCATTCCGCGCAACACCACCGCCATCAGCCACGCGGACATCTGGTAATCGGGAATCTCGCCCCGGGTGTATGCGGCGATCAGTTGGTGGATTTCTTCGGAAGTGAGTTCGCCCGAATCGCGCTTGCGGCGGATCAGGTCAACGGCGCGCATACGGGTGGGAGATCAATCCGCGGCGGCCGATTGGGAAACTTCCGCGGCGCCCTGCAGCAGTTCGAGATGCGTAATCTCCGCCGGGCACCGCAGCCTCCACGGCAGGACGATCGTGCCGATGCCGCGGCTCACATAAATTTGCGTGGCTCCCATGCGGTCCCAGCCGATCTTGTAGCGCAGCCGCTCCGGCGAGCGCCCGTACACCGTGCCGAGCAGCGGCAGGTTCACTTGTCCGCCATGCGTATGCCCGGAAAGAACCAGGCTGACGTTCGTGCCGGGACGCAAGGTGGATGACCCGGGGATTGTGCGCGAGCAGAATCTTGGCCGCGTCGCGCGGAACGCCGCGCACAGCCCGCCGCAGGTCCGCGCCGTAGCCGTAATCGTCGACTCCCGCGAGGTACAGCGACTCCCCGCCAAACCGCATCGTTACATGCCGGTTGCGCAGGACGTCGATGTGCTGCCGGCGCAGCGCCGCCGTGACCGCCTCGGCGATCCACGCGGAAATCGTGATTGCCCAGCACCGCGTACACCCCGTAGCGTGCCTTCAACTGGCCCAGGAGTTCGGCGGCCGGGCCGATATTCCGCCGGGAATACGTGACGAAATCTCCCGTAAGGGCAATAACGTCCGGATTCAGCCGGTTGGCCTCGCGCACCGCTTCGGAAAGCCATTCTTTGGGGAGAAAGAGGCCGTGGTGAATGTCGGAAATTTGCACGATGCGCAGGCCGTGGAACGGGCGAGGCAGCGCATCCAGCCAAATGCGCTCGTCGTTCACCGTGAAGCGATTCCCGGGGCGCCATGCGGACGCGCGCTTCGCCGGCAGCGCTCGCCGAATACTGCTCGATCCCGCCCTGGCGCCATCGGCCGAGCCATCGGGAAAGTTTCTCGCCGGCGCCCGGATTTGCGGGCACCGGAATCGTAAGGCTGTTCCCCATCATCCCTCAGTAAATACAGTGCTAACTTTCGTGAGACTACCACCCGCCGGAAATGGAGTCAATCCAACGTTTTACGGCGTGGTGCACAAAGCGAAAATGGCAGAGTCAGGTCGCCGGGAACGGTTCGGACCATCCTTACCATGTTACGCAAGCGGGGCCTTCGACGCCGCGCGCTCGGCAATGCGCGCCGCCACTTCTTTCATTTCCTCATGCACCCGGCTGTTGGACGCTAAAAGTTCCCGATCGCCCAGCCGATAGGGCTGGCCGTCGAACCGCGTCACCCTGCCTCCGGCTTCGCGCACCAGCAAGATACCCGCCGCCGCGTCCCAGGAGTGCAGGCCGAACTCCCAGAAACCCTCAAAGCGGCCGCACGCCACGGCAGCCAGGTCCATGGCTGCCGAACCGTCTCGCCGCACGCCGTGCGAGCGCAGCGTGAAATCCCAGTAGTAGTGAATATTCGGATTCTGGGCGCGCTTCACGCTGGGAAAGCCCGTCGCAACAGGCTCGTCGCCAACGTCTCGATCCGGGACACCTCGATTTTCTTCTGGTTCAGGTACGCCCCTTCTCCCTTGACGGCGGTGAAGAGTTCTCCGCGTGACCGGCTGGAAAATCACGCCCACGATCGGCTCGCCCGCTTCCTCGAGCCCCAGGGAAACCGCGAAACAGGGGTAGCCGTGAGCAAAATTGGTGGTCCCGTCGAGCGGATCGACGTGCCAGCGAAACGGAGATTCGCTTTCGGTCCCGCCGCCCTCCTCGGCCACAATTGCGTGTTTTGGGAAATGGGTCCGCAGCCGAGACACAATGGCCTGTTCGGAGCGCTTGTCGGCCTGCGTCACGATGTCCACTTCCCCTTTGTAGCTGATCTTGACCGGGCGGTCGAATTCCTCGAGCAGGATGGCTCCCGCCTCCCGCGCCGTCTCGACGGCCACATCCAGAAATGAGTTCATACGATGATTGAATCCCCTGCTTACATCATGCCAGAAATCTTCCCGCTTAAGTACAAGTCCTCTCGTAAATGGGTTATGTAGGTCGCGGCTTTAGCCGCGACATCAAAACACCAAGAAGTACTGGGCCTTGAGCCCTTGGCAGCAAAGCGATTTCAGGTAGCAGGCCATTTGTGAGATAGGTTCGAAATCGTGCGAAACGGAGGTCTTCACGAAGCGCGAGTCACGAAGCGCTTGGGCACGAAGCGCGGGTCACGAATCACGAATCACGAACCACGAATCACGGCCTCAGTCCAGCCGCCCGCCCGAATAATAGGCCTTGCGGCTGCGCACCTTGCATTCGCATTGCACGCGCACTTCAAGGGTCCGGAACGTGCCCGCGGGCGGGCGCGGATTGGGATAGTAGGCGATGCGGTACTGGGTGCGGAGTTCGCGGTCGATGCGATCGAACATATCGCCGAGCTGAGCGATGGTGTCCGGGAAATAAATCGCGCCGCCGGTCGAGTCCGCGATGGTTTCGAGAGCATGCTCGCCGGCCGTGTTGCGTCCGCCTTCGGTTTTCACGGCGCGCACGACGATGGTGTAGAGCAGCGCATCGGCGCGAAGTGCGGCGCGGCGCGCCGTCTCAAAGTCGGCGCGGCTGGTCGTCTCTCCCGCGTCGGTCACCAGCACGATCGCGCGGCGCCGGCCCGGCGGATTTCTCGCCAGCCCCTGCGAACCCAGGAAAATCGCGTCATACAGCGCCGTGCCGTCTCCCGGAATGATGCGATGCAACCGCCGCTTGCAGGGACGGAACATTCGAGGAAAACGGCGCGAGCTGCGTTACGGCGTCGGCGAATTCGTACACGGCCAGACGGTCGGCGGGACGCACCAGTTTCTGAATGAACTGCGACGCCGCATCGGCCTCAAATTCGAGTTCCTTGATTTCGCTCAGGCTCGAATCGATCATCAGCGCCAGGTCCAGCGGTTGCTGCGTTTCCGGTTCGAGAACTTCGATTTTTTGCTTGACGCCTTCCTCCGTACAACTCAAACTGGTCCGCCGTGAGCCCGAGCACGGGGCGGCCGTCCTTGTCCAGCACGCTGGCCAGCACGCTGACCAGGGTGACCTCGGAGCGGATGCGCCCGCGCTGGTCCTGATCGTTCCGCCGGCGCGCTGCAAGCGGCTTCGGCGCCAGCGATCGCGAGCGAAGCACAGCCAGCGCGCAGCAAGAGCTCGCGAGCGCGGTCGCGCGACAGAGCGACTCGCACGACGATCCGGCCTTTCCGGCGCACAATTGCCGTGGAATGGCATTGAGGAAACGAGGGGTTCGGCACAGAGATTAGATTCGTGCGCGCGCGAAAAGGATTGCTCAGGGGTTCACCGCGAGTTTCACCGCGAGCGGAAGGGATTTCTCCTTCGGCCCAGACGGCGCCGTCGCGGAAGAATTCCTTCTTCCAGATGGGCACGTTGCGTTTCAGGGTGTCGATGCCATAGCGGCAGGCGTCAAACGCGGCGGCGCGATGCGCCGAGCAAACCACGATCAACACCGCCGTCTCGCCGATTTCCAGGCGGCCCAGCCGGTGAACCATGGCGAAGCGCCGAATCGAGAATTTCTCGCGCATTTCCGCGCCGATTTCGCGCATCTTTGCGAGGGCCATCGCTTCATACGCCTCGTACTCCAGGTACAGCGTCGAGCGGCCCGCGGAATGATTGCGCACGATTCCTTCGAACACGACCACGGCGCCATCCGGCGCGGCCTTCAGCTGCGCCACAATTTCCGTCGTCTCGATCGTTGTGCGAACGAGCGCGAACAGATCTTCTTCGACGGCGGCTCCGGCGGGCATCGCGCCGCCGCTGACGGGAGGAAGAAACGCAACTTCGTCGCCTGCGGTGAGCGGCGCGCGCCACTCCGCAAATTCCTGATTCACGGAGGCCACCACGGAAGCGCGAAACTTGGCCAGCTCCGGAAAATTCCTGCCGTAGCGCTCGAACAAATCCTCGACGCGCGCGCCGTCGGAAAGCTCCGCCTGCTCCTCCGCCTTGCCCACAATGTCCTTTAGACGTCCGAAAAATAAAACGCGCACACGCATGGCGCTATTCTATCCGCGCGCACCGGAAAGTTCCACTGCCCGGCCAGGACGGACTCCCGCCTGTCCGTTACGGTGTCTTTGTAGGACGCGGATTCACAGGGTGCGAAAAAAACCCGGTCCTGGCGTCATTCTGAGCGTTCGCACCGAGGACTCGCGCCGAGGCGATGCGAAGAATCTCTCTTCGATCTAGGCGCAATCTACAGAGAGATTCTTCGGCGAAAAACGCGCCTCAGAGATGACAAGAAAGTCCTTCTTCCACAGCCTGTCCAGCCGCTGGCCCGTTCCGCCGGCGAGCACCCGTCGGTTAGTGTTACGACCTCCAACGCCACGATTGCGTTTACCCGCCCGGGCGTCCGCGCTATCTTGGATTCACAGAGCGAACGAGCCTCTCTCGGGAGCGCAGAATGGATCTTCCGGATTTCTACGAATTCCTCCAGATCAGCCCCAACGCTGAACCCGAAACGATCCACCGCGTCTATCGCTTTCTGGCCGTTCGCCTGCACCCGGATAATCCGGAGACCGGAGACACGGAAAAGTTCTTTCTGCTGAAGCAGGCCTATGACGTCCTTTCCGATTCGGCCCGCCGCGCCGAATATGACGTGGCCTACAAGAAGGAACCGCCCCACCAGGTTCCCCTGTCCACTTCGATCGATTTCATGGACAACATCGAAGGCGAACTGAACCGGCGCCTGGCGGTGCTGGCGCTGCTCTACATTCAGCGCCGCACCAATCCGTACAAGCCGGAGGTTTCGCTTCTCGAAGTCGAGCGCCGCATGGGATTTCCGCGCGATTATCTCGAATTCACGATGTGGTATCTCAAGAACAAAGGTTATCTCACGCGTTCGGACAACTCGGATTTCGTGCTGACGGCCGAGGGCGTCGATTTCGTGGAATCGCAGCGCGTGAATATCCCGATCCTGAATCGCTTGCTGACCACCGGCTCGGGGTCTGCCGCGGACGGCATGGCGCCCGAACGCACCTTGGATTCGCATTCCACGCCCATCATCGTGCCCGCAGGCGATGAGCCGCCCGAGGGGAACGGCGCAAAGGGAAAAACAGAAGCGTGAGGTGACGCGCCGCACTGCTCCGAAAACGTTTCCGGAATTCCTCGTATTCTCTCGGCAGCAATTCTGAATCTTCGATTCCATCAAATGTTCTGAAACTCCCGAAAAGTACGATTCCGAAATTCGATTGACCTTGCCGCCGCGCGCGCCGTAGCGTGGAGAGAACAGCGGGAGGCTGGAACTACCATGCGCATCCTCGTTTCGGGCTCGACGGGATTCGTCGGAACGGCGCTGATGGAAACTCTCGGGAGGCAAGGCCACGCGGTCGTGCGGCTGGTGCGGCCAGGGTCCCGGCAAAACAACGCAGGCGGCGCACGCGCGGAAACCGTCGCATGGGACCCGGCCGCGGGCCAATTCGATGCGGCCGCGGCCGAAGGCGCCGACGCGCTCATCCATCTCGCGGGGGCGTCCATTGCCGATGGGCGGTGGAACGCTTCGCGCAAGAAACTTCTGCGAACGAGCCGGGTCGACGCCACGCGGCAACCTCTTCGGCGCGCTCGGCAAAATTGCAGCGGCCGCCGCAGCGTCATCGTGGCGGCGTCGGCCATCGGCTACTACGGAAATCGCGGCGATGAAACGCTGACCGAAACGAGCGCTCCGGGAAGCGATTTTCTGGCGGGGCTCTGCCAGGAATGGGAGGCGGAAACAGCGCGCGCCGAGCGAGTTCGGCGCGCGCGTCGTGAGCCTGAGGTTCGGAATCATTTTGGCGGCGCACGGAGGCGCTTTGCCGCGGATGGCGCTGCCCTTCAAATTTGGCGCGGGCGGGCGGCTTGGCGATGGCCGGCAGTGGATGTCCTGGGTGACGCTGGCGGAAGTGGTCGGCATCGTCCAGTTCGCTCTGGCGAATTCCAGCCTCGCCGGACCCGTCAACGTCGTGGCTCCCAATCCGGTTCAAAACAGCGAATTCACGCGGGTGCTCGCAAAGACGCTCCGCCGACCGGCGCTTTTTCCCGCTCCCGCGTTCGCGCTTCGGCTGGCGCTCGGGGAAATGGCGGACGCTCTGCTGCTCGTCAGCCAAAAGGTCCTGCCGTCGCGGCTTGCGGAGTCCGGCTACCGGTTCCAGCAGCCGGATCTCGGCGAGGCGCTGCGCGGAAGTATTCCGGAAATAGATTTTCCTAGTGGCGCTTCGCTTCGAAGGGAAATCCTAAGACGGTTCGAAATGGGGAGCGATTTTGTCGCCAAATCGCGTTGACACCGAACGTGACTCCGTGTAGGATCGGTTGCGGCAGAAAACTGCCTTCTCCGCCCGACGTCCCTGCAAGTCAAATCACTTTTCCGTGACGGGCTCGCACGCTCACAAATCCAATTGCGATAAAAGCGCGTCGAGGTTCGATTCGTCGACGATGAGGTCGGGGGTCTTCGTGGAAAGCCCTTCCACTTCGTCAAAAGCCTGAAACAGGCGCATCTTGGCGACCGCGTATTCTTCGGTCCCGGTGAATTCGCGGCCCGTGCGCGCCGACCAATTTTCCAGCGCGGCCTTGCCCACAAAAATCTCTCACGGGAAAAACATGCTTGCGGTCCACCGAGGCCATGTACACATACTCGGTCCCCACGAGCCGCGCCGCGCTTCGATTTTTCCACTTCGTAAAAATAGTATTGGTACACGTAGCCGGTCGCAGCGGAATAGCTTTTCACGCGGTGCGCGGCTTCGGGACGAGGCATGCTCCGATTATTCAGGCCGAAAGCGGCTGTGTCAATGAGGGGATCGGTAGCGGGGCCGTAGAGTTTGACGCTCCCTGCGACCTGCCAGGTAAAAGCTGTCAAATGCGCGCCGCCGGGATCAAATTGAATCACGATTCCCGAATCGTCTTCCCAACTCGGCACGAAATGCGTTTCCGCGCCGACGTTCCACGATGTGGAGGTCCTCAGACGGCTCTTTCCTTCCGCTTCCATGCGCGGCAACTAATGCGCTGATGGCGCAACCTTTGCGCGAATTCCCGGAGGCTTCAAACCTGAGCAAAGTCTTCGCAAGTACGTGGATTTTTCACCATGCACCATGCTGGCACACCACGTGCAATTCACGCTGAAATGGAAAGGAGCACGAAACTTCGCGGACGCCGCCACCAAACTCGAAGCTCATCCAGTGGCGTCTCGTGTTGTTCCTCGTCTCGTCAATCCTGGGCTGCGGCGTCGTCGGAAACGGCCCGCCGCCGCCCCCTCCCAATGTTACCGTCGCGGTCGCGCCGCCGGCCGCGTCCGTTCTGCTGGGCGAGTCGCAGACATTTACTGCGAGCGTCACCAACGCGACGAACACCGCAGTGACCTGGAACGTGAACGGCGTTCCCGGCGGAAGCGCAACCACCGGAACGATCGACGCGGCCGGCGTCTACACGGCTCCTGCGAATCTTCCGGCGCCCGCCTCCGTATCGGTGCAGGCCGCCAGCGTGGAGAACCCAGCCGACGTCGGAACTTCGTCCGTGACCGTCACGAGTGACATTTCCGTTTCGGTTTCTCCGCAATCCGCGCCGATGGAGCTGGGCGCAGTGCACTCCTTCGCGGCCGCAGTGAATTCCGCCGGCGCTCCCAATCGAGCCGTCACCTGGATGCTTTCCGGAAGCGGCTGCACCGGGGCCTCCTGCGGAACCGTGGATTCTTCGGGGACGTATACCGCGCCGCCCATATTCCCATCTCCGCCCGGCGTTTCCCTCACCGCGATCAGCGTGGCCGACCCATCCAAAAGCGCCACGGCGGCGATCACCGTCACGAGTTCCTTTTCGCTGGCCTTGACCGGGCCGCCTTCCGCCACGGCGGGCGGCACCGCCACGTACCTGGCGGCGATCACGCCCGCGGCGAACTCGAATCCAAGCCGCACGATTGTCTTGGAGCGTCACAGGAACGGGCTGTAGCGGCGCGGCCTGCGGGACATTTCTCTTCGACGGGGGTGTATACCGCGCCGCCCCTTCCGCCATCGCCCGCGACCGTACAAATCACCGCCACAGCCGCAGGCCGATCCGACCAAGGCGGCGTCGCTTCCCGTCTTGATCGTTCCCGCGGTCAGCGTTTCGATCTCCCCCACGAGCGCGAGCGTGGCGCTCGGCGCCACGCGCGCATTGCAAGCCACCGTGACGGGAGCGCTGGACGCGACGGTGACTTGGGACGTGAACGGCGTGGTCGGCGGAAACGCGACCATCGGATTGATCTTCAATTCGCAGACCGATCCGGACAGCACTACGTACACAGCCCCGCAAACCGCTGCGCCGGGCGGTTCGGTGACCGTGCATGCGCGCAGCAACGCCGATCCGATCGGTTTCAGCGAGTGCCACGATCACGTTCATGGGCGGCGTCGGAGTGACGCTCACGCCCGCGAGTGCGACGCTCGCGGTGCAGCACAGGCAAACCTTCACGCGCAGCGGTCAACAACGTCACGAACCAAAACGTATCGTGGCTCGTCAACGGAATCGCCGGAGGCAATCCCACGACCGGCCAGATTTGCGCGACGGGGTCGAACCCGTGCCTGCCGATCTCCGCAAGCAACGGCGGGAGCGTCGACTACATGGCGCCCGCTGGATTGCCGACTCCCGATCCGGTGACCCTCACCGCCACGAGCCTCGTGGACGGGACGAAGAGCGCGTCGGCCAGCGTCACGATTCTGACCCACGTCGCGGTCAGCGTTCTGCCGGGCAGCGCAACGCTCGCGGGCGGCGAGCAACAGCGTTTCACCGCATCCGTGGCGGGCACGGATAATCAATTGGTCATCTGGACGATCGCGGGCGCCGCGTGCGGCATTTCGGGAGCGTGCGGGGCAATCGACTCCACTGGCCTGTACACCGCCCCCGCTTCCCCGCCGTCGCCCGACACTGATCGCCGTCATCGCGACGAGTTCCGAAGACACCAGCCAATCGGGTCGGCAACGGTGACGATCACCGACGGCCCGGCCATTTTTTCCCTCGCTCCCACCAGCGCCTACGCCGGCACGGCGGGAGGATTCACGCTCCTTGTGACTGGAAACAATTTCTCTCCGACGGTTCCCGGTCCCGCCTCGACGATCCTCGTGACGGGCACGCCGCGCACCACGTCCTGCGCGTCGAGCGCGCAGTGCATCACGTCGCTCAGCGAAGCCGACCTGCAATTCGCGGGAAACCTTACGGTGCAGGTGCAGAACCCCGACGGAACGCTTTCCAATACCGTCACATTCGTCGTGCTGGCGCAGGGTACAAGCACCGGCGTGATTCCCCTGACGCCGAGTTCGCCCACGAGCGCGGGCAACGACATCGTGGTGGTGGACCTCAGCACCAACGGCGGATCGGGCGCGGCCGGAAACGTAAGTTTGAATGTCGCCGCCCTGGGAGCCTATTCCGTAGCGACGTCTTCGTGCGCGCTGGGCGGAGCTCCCATCGTCCTGAAGCGGCCGGCGTCGGGAAACGGCACCGGAGACCTGTGCGTTTTTTCCGTGAGCGCGCTCGATCCATCCTTCACGTACACCGTCACCGGTCCGTCCAAACCCGACATCACCGTGATCGATCGCGAGCCGCTGGGCCTGGGGATTCTGCACCTGACGCTGCTGGTTCCCGCAACCGCGGCGCCGGGACCGCGAACGCTCTTCATCGCAAATCCAGAGGGAGACAAGGCCGCCGGAACCGGCGCCATCGAGGTGCAATGATGCGGACTGGAAGAAAAATCGAATCGCGAATCCTTTTCTCGCTCGTGCTCGCGCTGCTGTTTCTTCCGGCGATCCGCGCGACCACGCTCGCGCGGATCACCCTGGACCAACTCGCCGCGGGTTCGGACGCCGTGGCGCGCGTGCGCTGGGCGGACGGCGAAGCGCGCTGGGAAAACGGCTCGATCTGGACGGTGACGACGGTTCAAGTCGTGGAAATCCTAAAGGGCAGCTTGCCGGCGGAAATTGCGATCCGGATGCCGGGCGGGCGCGTCGGGCACCTCGCCTCCACTGTGGATGGCACGCCGAAATTTCATCCCGGAGACGACGCCATCGTGTTTCTCACGCGATCGCAGGCAGGAGGATTCGCCGTGGCGGGCTGGGTCGAGGGAACGTTTCGAATTTCGCGCGATCCTAAAAACGACGGGGAGACCGTCACGCAGGATTCGAGCGCCTTCGCCATATTCGACACGGCCACGCGTTCGTTTCGCGCGGATGGCATCCGCCGGATGCCGCTCGGAGAATTTCGCGCGCGGGTCGCCGCCGCGGTCGCGCGCAGCGAGGAAAAGATCAGATGAGCGAACCTTGCCGCCGACCGTCGGGCGGAGCCCGCAAACTCCGCGGTTCCGTTTCCGCCGCCGTTGCCTGTCTGTTCCTGCTGCAGGTTACGGCCGCGTGCACCGGAGCGTACGATCTGGGAACGGCCGTGGAAGACATGCGGCATGATTTCGCCGCGCCCGGCGCGACTTCCTGCCCGCAACTTACGCGCTTTGACGTCTCCACGCCCGGCACGATCAATCGCCAGTGGAGCACGTCCCTCGGCGCGAGTCCCGCGACGATCCTCACGGCCAATCCGTCGACGAGCGCGCGGCTCAACGAAATCGAGGCGGTGATTCAGGCCTCCTTGTCGGTCTGGACGGGCGTTTCCGGCACATTGCTGAAGCCGTCCGCCCTTGGCACGCTGCAGCGCACTTCGATGAATGAGGCGTGTTCGTCCGCGGACGGACTGAACGCGATCTGCTTCAATCAGCCCGACCCGGGGTTCACGCTGGGCGTTCTCGCGTTCACGCGCGTCATTTCCGCGGACGCCGCCGGCGTGCCACTCCTTTCCACCGGCGCGACCTCCAAGTTCGTCGGCGAAATCCTGGATGCGGACACGCTGTTCCTGCCGAACGATCCCAACACGACCTTCGCGACTCCCGCGGCGCTGGCGTCGAACCCAAACGCCTACGACCTCGAATCGATCCTCACGCACGAACTCGGCCACACCTTAGGCTTCAATCACTCGGGCGTGTGGCCCGCGATCATGTTTCCGTTCGCGCCGCCGCCGGGCCAATTCGCGGGCGCGCGGCCAACGGCGCAGTCGCCCGACGCGCCGTTGGCGGACGACGACCGCACAGGGCTGCGGGTTCTCTATCCCGATCCGTCGGACTCGGTGCATATCGGCGCGATCGGCGGGCGCGTGCTTCCGGCCAATCCCCTCGCCCTGCCCATTTCGCCCGCGGGAGTGACCGGCATTTTCCCCGCACAGGTGGTCGCCTTGGACAATGCAACGGGAACGGTGACGGCGGCCGTGATGGCCGGCTGGAGTTGCAGCGATCCCGGCCCGCCGCAATTCGACGGCACGTTTTCGTTGCAGCGACTCGCCGTGGGGACGTCGCAAAACTACCAGATTTACGCGGAGCCTCTCGACGGGCCGGTGTTGCTCGGCAACGTCATCTACAACCTGACTTCGCTGTGCAGGAACGCGTCGACCGATCCCGGCTGGCCGGCGCAGTATGCGTGCGCTGTCCCCGCTTCGGCGGCGCCATTTTCGGCGCGGATACGGCCAGCGCCGTAAGGCTGCAGCCGCCGGACTTACTGCGACTAAAATCGAATCAGGCCGAGGGGGGCAAATCGGTAACAATTCTATTCCGCCCCAACTGGCCCGCGACTGGGGGACTCCTCGGGAACGCCCCAAGCCCTGATATTGCTTGGGCTTACACTCACTTGACCAGTGGCTCACCAATTGCACCTACCGCATACGAGAGCCGGGAACGACCGATCCAACGCGGAATCCGGACTGAAAAGGGAATCGCATCATGTGGAGAGATAAATTGAGGTCGAGGCCACGCGCAAGAAAAGGCTGCATTCGAGGGTTCTCACTAATCGAGATCCTCATGGTCTTGCTCGCCAGCTCAATCTTGGCTGCGATTGCAATCCCAACGTATCAAACCATGAAGTCCGAGATGCAGATGAACTCAATGGCGAACGCCATCGCAGGGGCAGTTTCGCAGACGCGTTACGCCGCGATTATGAATAGCGAGATCTACACATTGGTGATCACTACGCCGGCGAATACCTACGTCGCAACAAACATCGGTACCGGCGTCGCCAGTTCGGCGGTGCCGTTGCCGGGCTCATCCATCCTCCTCAACGGCGGCGCCAGTGCGACCTACACATTTACGCTGTGCCCCAACGGCACTGTCTACGGTGCTGGAGGAGTTTGTCCTGGCACTAACAACCCGCCGGCTATTTCGGCTACGTACCAAGGAAGGCAAACGAATGTCAGCGTCTCAGGCGTGGGAAATGTCACAACGACAACCATCCAGTAACAACGCAACGAACAGGTTCAGCGGTTTCACCCTGATCGAGGTGATGGTGTCGATCGCGATCTTGGCAGTTGGGTTGTTAGGCGTGGCAGCTCTGATCAGCAGCACAATGAGCTCGGGCACGAGCGCAAGATTCGTGAATATGGCCAACGTTCTGGCCTCCGAAAAACTCGACGGCCTGAACAAATGGCCAGCCTCCGACCCCAACGTTGCCTGCGCCACAACCACTTGCGGCTCCCTCACCGGTACCGCCACGTGCGCCTCCGGAGACGCGTATTGCGACGAGGTAACGATGACCGAGTCTGCCGGTGCCGATTACGAGACGCAGACTCAAATCGTCGACGGAACGGCGCAAACCACCACGATCGTCCACACCAACACGGGTTGCGTGGATACTCCAACAAACTGTGGGGTACCGGACCCAACTGGAGGAGGCTCCACGTTTACGCGCCGCTGGCTCATCACGATGAGCCCCACCATTAGCACGGCCGGCGGCGCGACGGCAACCGTCACGGGGTCGAGGCGAATTACAGTGATTGTCAACTTAAACGATCTGAGCGTTCAGCCTCCGGTGAGTTTCCAAATGAGTATGGTGCGACCATGAAAAAAGCTAAAAAAGAAATGCACGCCAGCGCGGAAAAGGTTCGCGAAGTTCGACCGGCCGCGAAGGGATTTTCACTCATCGAACTCCTCGTCGCGACGGCCGTGTTCACGGTCGTGGCGGGCGCCGCGTTTAGCCTGTTCGCCCAGCATGTGTCCGTGGCTAGTCAGCAGCAAAGCTTGTCCGGGGTGAACATCGGACTGCGCAACGCAATGTCGCAGATGGAGGTGGACCTGGCAGCGGCCAGCCAGAACCTGCTGTCCACCGTGCAAATCGCCGGCGTCCAACCCTTCGGGCTGGGCGTAATCGTTCAAAATAATGTTCCAGGGGTTGCCGCTGCGTGCACTCCAAATACGACAGACTGGTCGTATCCGGCTTCGAGCGCCTGCTTCGATTCATTCACTATTCTCTATCCTAAAAAGTGCACTCTGGCTGGAGGGACCTACGCGCCGGTTTTGACCATCTCCAACGCCAACAAGGGAACGGACCTGGTCGTTAATTCCATTATGTTTGCCACCGACCCCAATAGCGGAGCAAATCTCACCAACGATGGCTCCTGCTTCACCACCGGGGACGAAGTGTTGGTCCTGCAACCGAACAGCACGTCAAACTGTGGAAGCGGGGTCCAGTCGAATTATTGCATGAGCGCGGTCGTACTGACCAAGGACGGACAGTTGGCCGGCGGCAAAATCCAGCTGCAGCATAACCCGACCGGGGCGGGCGGACTGGCGTCGAACTGTCCAGGAACCTCCTGCACCGATCTGCTCGGCGTAGTCTCCAATTCGAGTGGAGGAAGTAACTACACGAACGCACTGGGACAACAGTTCGGCGACGGCGCATACATCATTGACCTGGGGCAGGGCGGGAACGACATCACGTATGCCGTTCAGGCTAACGCCGCAAACGCCAGCGATCTTCAACTCCTGCGCTGCGCGGGCACGTCCTGCACCTCGACGAACGCGCAGTCCGTCACCGACCAGGTGATCGGGTTCAAGATCGGCACGGCCCTGTGGGACAACGAACAAGCCAACGCGACGGACCTGGCGAACTACTTTTACAACGCCGCCAACTATTGCAACAGCGCGCTGACCGGAGCCGACTGCACGGCGACTCCGCCTACTGCCAACGATCCGAACGACTTCAGCCTGATCCGCGCGGTCCGGATCTCCATGATTGGGCGCACACCGCCCACCGGGAATCCGGCTCTCTCGCAATTCAAAAACGGGTTCGACGGCGGACCTTACTTGGTGCAGCAAGCGTCCGTCGTGGTGGACCTACGTGGCATGAGTATCAATGAGTATGGAAACTGAAGAGGACCGCCGGCTGGAGGTAACCAGATGAAACTTCACAACAAACGATCCGCCACAACCAAGATTGGGCGATTCCGCGACCCTCGATCCCGCACCCGCGGCGTGGCGTTAATCATCACGCTGATCCTGCTGGCGCTGCTCGGCGCGGCCAGCTTGGCCATCGTTCTCTTGGTGTCGTCGGATACGATGATTAACGGCTTTTACCGGAACTACCGAGGATCGTTCTACGCCGCCGATTCCGGCGTCAATGTCGCTGTGGAAGCAATGAAAAATTCAATTCAAAGCGCGGGCGACGCTACCAACAACCCGCCTCTGCCAAACAACGGCACGATTCCGACTTCCGTTAGCAGCTCCTATGCACCTTTCCAAACTGCTTATTACAACATCGGGGATACCAATTCTTGGCAAGGCAAATTCACCATGATCGCCAACCCGGGTGGGACGCCAGTTTTGGGAACGCCCACGGTGACGTCGGCTCAAAACCCCAACGACCCTAGCAATCCGACCGACCTCATCTGGAGCTTCGCATATCCCTACACCGTGACAGTCCAAGGCCAATCAGCAGGCGGCGAAATCGAAGAGATCACAGAATCGGGCACAATCACTTATGGAAGCATCGCTGGCGCCGCCGCGGCCGGAGGCACACCGAGCTTTGCCAAGTGGGCGGCCTTCATTACGAATTTCTCGGATTGCCAAGGCGCACTGGTACCGGGAACCATGACGGGGCCGTTCTTCACGGACGGTCAATGGAACTTTGGGAATTACAACAATCCCGGCTACACCTTCACCGATTCCATTGGCCAGGTTGGAGCCAAAGCAAGCTGGTGGGGACGGAAGGGCTGCAGCGACTCTGTTTCGGCGCCGAAGGGATTCAACGCGCCGACGTTCCCTGCTGGCGGCCTTCAGCTCAATCAGGCTAGCGTCGTGCCGCCCTCGGATAGCTACAGCCAGCTCGAAGCCGTGCTCGATGGCCAAGGCACAGCTTCCTGCGCCAGCATGTCGTGCCAACCCCTCATGAATCAGGAATTGAAGACGGTCGCTGGCACGCCCCCGCCTGCCTCTGGGTCCGTCCCCACCGGCGTATATCTCCCGTACTACACTGGGTCAGGCTGCGCATCGGCGAACGGCTGCTTCGGGAGCTACAACTCGGGCACCGGAACGGCCGGATACGCTGGGGGCTTCTACGTCCAGGGAGACGCCTCGATTACGCTTACGGCTACTACAACCGGAAACGGCTCTAACGCGCATCCCACGCAGACCTACACGATCAAACAGGCCAGCACCACCACGACCATCCTTGTGGATAATGTTCTCGATACCACCACTGTGACATCCGGCGGCACGACCGTGGGTCCCCTTCAGGGCGTCCCCACACAGGTGAACTCCTCCGGGCTGGCGATGTCCAACACGGAAGGCGTAAACGGGAACACCGTGAATCCCACGCTCGTCTACGTCAACGGCAACGTCACAGGCCTGACGGGCACCTACGATAGCAATAACAATCCGCTGCCGGCCATCCAGGATAACGTTGGCGTAACCGTCGTCGGCTCGTCGAGCGTCAGCATTACGGGCGATTTGACCTACAAGTCGTCTCCCGTGTCCGTCCCAGCCGACACGCTGAATACCTCGACGAACGCAGGAGTGCTGGGCGTTTACACGACTGGGAATATCAACCTGTCTCCAGATCCAAACGGGAATCTCACGGTGAACGGCAGTCTCGCCGCACTCAGCGGCCAGACGGGCAGCAGCGCGAACAGCGGTTTTGCAACCCCGGGCAGAAGCATCGGCACCTGGACGATCGTAGGCGGCCGGAGCGAGGATCATGCGCACAGCGTTTCGATCGGCACCGGAAATACGTACTACGACCGGCGCTTTGCAAATAACTTCGGGCCGCCCTGGTTTCCCACGGCCGTTCCCCAGGCCGGATCGCCCGCGGTTAGCTCCTCGTCGCAGACCACGGTAACCAGAACGTCTTGGGCCGAGGTCAACCGATAATCACGGAGGGTCGATGAGACGCGCCAGTGGGTGCGTCGAGCTTCCCGCGGCAAATAGTGGCCCTTTGACCGAATCGGCTTATGGCGAGTTGAGCGCAAAATCTGCAGCACTCCTGCAGTCAATCGACGGCTCGCTCGCCAAGCCACCTGCCGGGCACTGAACGTACCGCCTTCATCGAGAAATAACGCCGGCTTTCGTTTCGTAGACCTTCATGATATGGACGATCGTCTCGACGACGGCTTCGTCGCCCACGACAGTGTTAATCATGGCGTGGTAGACGGGACGGTCGGGCCACGCCACGTGAAAATATTTGTCGAGGAAGTTGGCGCGCTCGCGGTCGACGGTGTCCACCAGCTCCAGGGCTTCCTTTTCGGTTTTGCCGCGCGACAGCAGGCGCCGCACTTTGTCCGCGCGAGGGGCATAGAGGAAAACGCGAAGCGTGCCCGGATGGTTGCTGAGGAACAGCTGCGATCCCCTGCCGACAATGACGCAATCGCCCTGGCTCGCGGCGTGAAGAACGACGCGCTGCGAGATCTTCACGATGGTTTCGCTGTCGACGAGATCGAGCTTGGGCGCGTTGAGGCTGCCTTCGTAACTTCCGCGCAAAAACGATTTGAAGAGCCGGTAGTAAAGCGGGTCGGTGCGCTCTTCCCGCTGCTCGACCACCGACTGGGAACAATGCGCGAGCGCGGCGATTTCTTTGGTGAGCAGCTGGTCCCAGAGTTTCCAGCCGAGGCGGTCGGCCAGCTTCTGCGCGATCTCACCACCGCCGCATCCGTATTCGCGCTCCACGGTGACAATTCTGATCATGGCGTCTCCCGAAAACTCCCGGCCAAGTCCCAGGGATTCCAACGATGGCACAGCACTTACTCGGCGACCACATGGCCTCCGCCGCCGGGATCGTTCTTCTTCAAGACAAACGCGAGGAAGAACATGATGGCCGAAACTACGCCGAGGACCTTGAACGTGTCAATATAAGCCGCGCTCGTGGCCTGCGCCTGGATGGCCTGATAAATTTTGGCGTAGGCGGCCATCTTGGCGCTGTGTTTTTCGAGGCCCGCCTGGGCCAGATGCTGCGAGAGATTGGCGACCGCCGTTTGAAAGCGGGGATTGCCCGCGGTGATGTGCCCGGTAAGAACCTGCTGATGAAATTGCGCGCGGCGCGCGAGGAGCGTGGTCACCAGCGAAGTTCCCACGCTGCTCCCGATATTGCGCATGAAATTGACGATCCCGGAGACCGCGTTGTTTTTTTCGGGCGGAATTCCGATGTACGCCGCCAGTGTGATCGGCACGAACAGAAATCCCATTCCGAAGACCTGCGCGACGCGCAGCCACAGCGCGGTGTTAAACCCGATCTGCAGATCGATTTGCCTCGTGGAATAAAACATGGCCAGGGCGAGAGACGCCCATCCGAAGGCGATCAGGCGCCGCGCCTGAATTTTCGTGGTCAGTTGCCCCATGATCGGCATTTCAATCAACAGGCAAACCCCGCCCGCGGAGATCGCCAGGCCCGCGACTTGCGCGGTGTATCCCATGAGCGTCTGCAGAAACAGCGGCATGAGAACCAGGCTGCTGAAGAGCACGATGCCCAGCGTGAACATCATCAGGTTGGAACTGGCGAAATTGAAATATCTGAAGAGCCGAACGTCGACGATGGGCGCCTTCTGGCGCCACTCCCAGATCACGAATGTCACGAGGCACACGACGGCCGTCACGATCAGGGTGGTAATGAATCGCGATCCGAACCAGTCGTCTTCCTGCCCCTTGTCGAGGAAAATTTGCAGCGAGCCGACTCCCAGCGTCAGCAGCGCGATTCCAATGTAATCCAGCTTCACTCCGGCCGCCTTGATGCGCGCCAGGTACGGAGGATCTTCGACAAAATGAAACACTAAAAATAAAGTCAGCAATCCCACCGGCAAGTTGATGAAGAAGATCCAGCGCCAGGAATAGTTGAACGTGATCCAGCCGCCGAGCGTGGGACCGATCGTCGGCGCGGTCACGGCCGTGATTCCGTAAAGCGCGAAGGCCAAGCCGCGCTGATGTGGCGGAAACGTGTCCGCCAGGATGGCCTGCGCCATCGGTTGCAGGCCGCCGCCTCCCACGCCCTGCAAGACGCGGAAGAAGAGCAGCATGCCGAGGCTCGGAGCGATGCCGCACAACAAAGAACTGGCTGTAAAGAGGAACAGGCAGATCAAGAAAAAGCGCTTGCGCCCAATCGCGCCGGCAAGCCAGCCGCTGATCGGCAGGACGATGGCGTTCGAGACCAGATACGACGTCAACACCCAGGTGCTTTGGTCGTTGCTCGCGGCCAGATTCCCGGCCATGTACGGCAGGGCCACGTTGGCGATGCTGGTGTCGAGGACCTCCATGAACGCAGCCATGGCCACGACCACGGCGATGAGCCAGGGATTGAATCTGGGCCGCCAGATATCCTGATCGGCCGTGAGGGACGCTGCTGTGCTCATCGGACGTATACGTCGGGCACGACGTTCATGCCGGGCCGAAGCTGGTGGTCCTGGTTTTCTCCCGGCTCCAGAACAATTTTCACCGGGATGCGCTGCACGATTTTCACGTAGTTGCCGGTGGCGTTTTCCGGAGGAAGCAAGCTGAACAGCGGGCCCGTCGCGCCGGCGATGCTGTCCACGTGCCCCTTAAATGTGCGGCCGCTGGAATCCACGTGAATGTCGGTTTTCTGCCCGACTTTCATATCGCGAAGTTCCGTCTCTTTGAAATTGGCGGTGATCCAGACGTCCTCCAGCGGAACGATGGTGAGCAGTTGCTGGCCGGATTGAACGTTCATGCCTACGACGACCGACTTGTTCACCTCGCCGCTGACGGGCGCCGCGATTTGCGTGTATTGCAGGTTCAGCTTGGCCTGCTCCAGGGCGGCGCGCTTTTGCTGCACGTCGGCAATGGCGGCGCGCGCGCGGGCCTGCGTCAGCGACACTTGCTGCGGACCGGTTTGCGCGGATTCCTGCGATGCTTCGGACTGCCCCAATCGGCTGTGCGACTGCTGAACGGATTGCTGCGCGGCCGCCTCGTAGGCGCGCGCGGCCGCGACGGACGCGGCGCTGGCTTTGGCCGCAGCCAGCGCCTGGTCGTAGGTTTGCTGGGAAACTTCCTGCTTGTCCACCAGTGCCTTATAGCGGCGAAGATCGTCCTGCGCCTTTACGTCGGTCGCTTCGGCCGCTTCGACTTGCGCGTGGGCGGCGGCCAGCTGATGTTCGGCGGCGGAGATTGCGGCTCCGGCGTCTTCGACACCGGAGGCGGCGAACTTGATCTGGCTCGAAGCGTTCACCGACGTGATTGGAACACTGATGTTCAAGGATTGCGCGGTGGCCTCCGCGCTTGCGAGATTGGCTTGCGCCTGTTCGACCGCGACCTGGTAGTCCTTCGGATCGATCTCGGCGAGCACGGTTCCCTTCTGCACGTACTGGTTGTCATCCACGTTGACCTGGATCACATAGCCCGAAACGCGGGCGCTGACGGGGTATAGATGCGCGTCCACCTGCGCGTCGTCGGTCGATTCGTAGCTGCCGAGGTAGCGCCACAAAAATATGCCGCCTGCGCTCACAACCAGCACGATTGCAACGATCACGAGGTTTCTGCGGGCGTTCGAGCGCTGGTAGCGCGGAGGCGGCGGAAGGGTTGCGGAGTCCCTGCCAGTTTCGCCCGTCAAAACCGATGCATGCTCATCAGCCATGGGTCATATTCCTTTGCGGTCAGCCTTGACTCGCTCGATTGGAACCACGGGGCCCACGCCAAGAGACGTTCATTGTAAATGAAGTACGCGTGCCTGAGTTGGAACTTCCTCGAGCGTCTGACATGGGGATTGGATGCGGATGCGTTCGGGAGGTTTCAGCCGTTGCCGAGCCGGGGGACGGAGTTCTCAGAACCTGAGCGGCATCTAAGATCCGATTCCATTTTGGAATGGAATGATTTCAACCGCTATTTCAGGAAACGTTGGTAGCCCGGACGGGGGTCGAACCCGTAATCTTCGCCTTGAAAGGGCGACGAGTTAACCATTACTCTACCGGGCCACAGGGAGACACGCGAGGCGAACCTAGCGTCCTAGAATTCTAGCATACTCGGTTGGAGAGAAGATCACAGTTGCGAATTGTCCGCCGAAGGTTAAGAGCCTGGAGTTAAAAACCAACGTCCGCGCATCGCGGGACCGTTTTCATTCGTCACCCTTCGCTTCTGCTCAGGGCAAGCCAGTCACGATTTCCTCTCGTTGTGTTCCTCGAGCCAGGCCATTTGGATGGCTTCGAGCTTGCCCTCGTTGGACTGCTTGGGATCGCCCGTGAAGCCGTCGAGAGCGGTGACCCATTTGTGCAGGTCGGTGTAGCGCACCGAGAGCGGATCGGCGTCGGGATGCTTTTCCGCCAGTTGAATTCCGATTTCTTCGGCGTCATCCCAATCGAATGTGGCGGGCATGCGTTTCTCCTGATGCAAGAATTGTTAGTAGCACAGCCAATCCTGGCTGTGCGGTTTTGTGGGCCCCATGCGCAGGCTGCCGACATTACGACAATCGCGAAAACCGCACAGGCAAGAGTGCCTGTGCTACCTAGATCTTTCTAGTGCTCCGCTTCCTTCGCGAAATTCTTGTTCCACTCCGGGATCTCAACGACCAGATCGCGCGTGCCGTCGGGCACGCACTGGCAACCGAGCCGCGATTTCATTTCCAGGCCCGGCGCATCGTCCAGCTGATCGAGTTCTGCGTCGGTCGGTTCGTTGCAGGACTCCAGGCCTTCGTGCACGATGACGTGGCAGGTGGAGCATGCGCACACGCCGCCGCAGGCGTGGTCGAGGCCCATATGAAATCCCGTGGCGATGTCGAGGATGCTCCCCGGTAGTCCCTCGCGCGCGTAGGGAACTTTTTCCGGGTCCACCTCGACCGTTTTGCCCTCGCGGACAAACGTCACCTTGAATTTTTTCGTCGCGGGCGTGTATTGGGTTTTTTCGATGTAGGGGTTGCTGCCGCCCATAATGTTCTCCTTCTATACTGCTCAATCTTCCGATTATGCAGATGCGCCGTCGATTCTCGGTGGCGCAGGCTTTAGCCTCTGGGGGTTCGTCCGGGCAATCGCCAAAACCCACAGGCTGAAGCCTGTACCACTAGACGTCGCCTAACTTTTTGCCTTCCAGAGCCGCCCCGAGCGCGCGGTTCATCATGCGTTCGGCGAGCGGCGTGGACGCCTGGTTCAGAACATCGGTGAACGCGCGGATGCTCTTGTAATCCGTGCCGGCGATCGCTTCGCGCAGCGCGGCGATGGCGCCGTTCACCGCGCGGCGCTCTTCCTCCGGCAGCTCGCCCGGAGCTTCCGCGAGTTCGCGCGCCAGGGCCTTCTCCGTGAGAGTCAGCACGCTCTCAGCTTCGTTCCGCGCTTCGATCAACTGGCGCTCGGAAAAATCCTGCTCGGCGAATTCGATCGATTCCTCGAGCATGCGTTCGACTTCCGCGTCGTCGATACCGTAGGTCGGCTGGACTTCGATCGAGTGCTCCGTGCCGGCGCGCAGATCGCTCGCGGAGACTTGCAGAATGCCGCTCGCGTCAATCAGAAATTTCACCTCGATGCGCGCGAGGCCCGCGGGGCCCGGCGGAACTTTCAATTGAAAGCGCGCGAGGGAGCGGCAGTCCTTGGCCAGTTCCCTTTCGCCCTGCAGGACGTGAATGTCGATTCCGGTCTGGTTTTCGACGCCGGTGGTGAACAGTTCCTGGGCGCTGGCCGGGACGGTGGAATTTCGAGGAATGATTTTCGCGACGACGCCGCCCATCGTTTCGATGCCGAGCGACAGCGGCGTAACATCGAGCAGCAGCATGTCGTTCACGCCGCCTTCGAGGATGTCCGCCTGGACCGCGGCGCCGAGCGCGACGACTTCGTCGGGATTTAGTTCGGCGTGCGGACGGCGTCCGAAAAATTGCTCGACCGTTTGCCGCACGAGCGGCACGCGCGTCGAACCGCCGACGAGAACGACTTCCTCGATCTCGTCCGGAGAAAGTTTCGCGTCGGCCAGCGCCTGGCGCACAGGGGCCATGGTGCGGGCCACGATCGGGCGAATCCAGCGCTCGTATTCCGCGCGCGAAATCTCGCGGAAATAGACGCCGCCGTCGGGCAAGGGGAATTTCACCGTGGCTCTGTCCGCGCCGGAAAGTTCGTGCTTCGCGGCGATCAGCGCCTTGCGCAGCTCCTGAATCACTTCGGGATGCTTGGCGAGGTCCACGCCCTGCCCGCGAATTTCCTCGCGCGCCACGGCCTGCAACGCGTTGTCGATATCGTCGCCGCCCAGATGCGTATCGCCATTGGTCGAGAGGACCTGATAGATATCGCCGTCGGTGGTCGAGATGAGCTTCAAAATGGAGATGTCGAACGTGCCGCCGCCGAAATCGTAGACGGCGACCTTGCCGCGCTTCTGTTCGTGCAGGCCGTACGCCAGCGCCGCCGCCGTCGGCTCGTTCACGAGGCGCAGGACTTCCAGGCCCGCAAGGCGCCCGGCGTCGCGCGTGGCCTGCCGCTGCGCGTCGTTGAAATACGCGGGCACGGTGATGACGGCGCGCTCGACCGAATCCTGAAAATATTCCTCGGCCCACATCTTGAGTTCGCGCAGGATAAACGCCGAAATTTCCGGAGGCGTGAACACGCGGTCGCCCAGGCGCACGCGAATCACGTTCTTGCTGGCCGGATCGATGCGGAACGGAAAAAGCTTCAGTTCGTCCTGCACGTCGGCCGGTCCGCGGCCCATCAGGCGCTTCACGGAATAGATGGTGCGTTCGGACTGGGTCAGGAGGCGACGCTGCGCGGCCTGGCCGACGACGATCGACCCGTCCGCGTCCACGCTCACGACCGAGGGGCATAGCGGCGTGCCGTACGGGCCCGGGATACACTTCGGCCGTCCTTCGCGCTTGTCCTGATACGCGATCAGGCTGTAGGTCGTGCCGAGATCGATGCCAACTGTGCGGGGCATGTTCTAGGTGTTGACTCCTTGGGCTCGTGATTCGTGAATTGTGATTTGTGATTCGTGAAAACCCAAGTCCGAGCTCGCAGCATATATTTCACGAATTACAAATCACAAATCACGAATCACGCTGTTAATTCCTGCTTCACTCCATTTACGAGATTCCGAATATACGAGCGGCGGTTCAGAACTTCGTTCATCCGCTCCATTAATTTTTTTCGGGCGGCTTCGTCCGCGCCCGCGTCGAGGGCGCTGTCCCATTCCTGGGAGACGCCCGCCAGTTCCTTGTCTACGTCCGCGAGCGACGCTTCAAATTTGTGCTGTGCGGATTCGAGCTTGGCGCGCAATCCGGACATTAGCGCCGCGTTTCCGCCGTTGGCGCGCGCTTCGCGCAGTTCATCCAGCGATTCGTTCAGTTCAAAGACTTCCTCGAGCAATTCCGGGGGCGCCTGCTGCTTCTTCTGGCCTTCCTTGCGCATGCCCGCGAGGCTGAGCAGGTACTCGACGCGCGCGACCGGATCGCGCAGCGTGCGGTAGGCGTCGTTCAATTGCGAGGAGCGGTCCAGCGAAAGCTGCCGCTCGCTTTCGGAAGCCCGCACGAAATGATCGGGATGCAGCTTCCACGAGAGCGAATGAAACCGCTGCTCGAGCGTGCCGAGGTCGAGCGCCAGCTTTTGCGGCAGGCCGAAGAACGCGAAAAAATCGGCGCCCCGCGGCAGCGGCTGAATTTTTCCGCAGGCCTGGCAAAAGTGCGCGCCGCCGGTTACCGCGGAGCAGCTCCAGCAGTTCGCCTGTGTCGTCACGGTCGTGGATGGCGCGCTCATTTCTTGATCTTTGGGCGGACCGGTGGCGCAGGCTTCAGCCTGTGGATTTTGGTGCTTGCAAGCCCGAAACCCCACAGGCTGAAGCCTGCGCCACAAAAAAAGGCTGGCGGGCTCCCCTTCCCGGCCAACCTTGCGCTTCACTCGGATTGAGAGGAAGAGCCTGCTGCGTTCCCTGAGAGAGAATCCCCCATACTAATTTGCCAAAAACCCGACAGGCTGCCCTTCGCTTCGCTCAGGGTGAAAAGCCCGTCCTACTGCGTGAACGAGCTGCCGCAGCCGCAACTGCGGGTGGCCTGCGGATTCTGGAACACGAAGCCGCGCCGCATCAGGTCTTCCTGATAGTCGAGCGTGGTGTCATTCAGATACAGGAAGCTCTTCGGGTCCACGAACAGACGCGCGCCGTTCTCTTCGACGACCTTGTCGCGATCGCGCGCCTGCGTCTCCAGACGCATGGCGTAGGTAAGCCCGGAGCAGCCGCCGCCCTGAACGCCCACGCGCAGCCCGCCGGTTTCGGGGGCCACGCCTTCCTTGGCGAGGAGCTCCTGAATTTTCGTTGCCGCTTTTTCGGTTACGTGAATCATCGTTCGATCCTGTTCCGCTTTTACCAAATCCAGTTTCTGTGCGCCATTTAAATACACGTCACCCGTGTTGCGAGGCGCGAAAGTCCGTTCGACGGCGATCCCGCGCCCGGCCGGCTTAGTCGCCGACGGTCGTCGCGGAAGCCGCGGGCGTGGAAGTTTCCTTTTTCTTCTTCCAATCCGCGATGGCCGCCTTGATGGCGTCCTCGGCGAGCACCGAGCAGTGAATCTTCACCGGAGGCAGACTCAACTCGCGCACGATGTCCGTGTTCGAGATGGCCAGGGCCTCCGCTACCGTCTTGCCCTTGACCCATTCGGTCGCGAGCGAGGAGCTGGCAATCGCCGAACCGCAGCCGAAGGTCTTGAACTTGGCCTCTTCGATGACCTGCGTTTCGGGATTGATCTTCATCTGCAAACGCATCACGTCGCCGCACTCGGGCGCGCCCACGAGGCCGGTGCCCACGTTCGGATCTTCCTTCGGCAGGCTGCCGACGTTGCGCGGATGCTCGTAGTGATCGACTACCTTATCGGAATACGCCATTGCACTCTCCTTCTACCGTATATTTGACGAATGAATTTCTCGCCGGATTCTTTTTAGTGACCGCCGCCGGCTGAAGCGCCCCAATTCATCTTGCTGATATCGATGCCTTCCTTGGCCATTTCGTAGAGCGGCGACAACTCGCGCAGCCGCTGCACAACTTCAATCACGCGGTTGGTGACGTAATCGACTTCTTCCAGGGTATTGAAGCGGCCCAAGCCGAAGCGGATCGAGGTGTGGGCCAGGTCTTCGCCGACGCCCAGCGCCTTGAGGACGTAGCTCGGTTCGAGCGTCGCCGAAGTGCAGGCCGAGCCGCTCGATACCGCGACGTCGTTGATTCCCATCAGCAGCGATTCGCCCTCGACGAACGCGAAGCTGATATTGATGTTGTGCGGCAGGCGGTGCGTCATCGAACCGTTGATATAAACTTCGTCGAGCTTGGCGAAGATGGCGTCCTTCAAGCGATCGCGCATGCCGCTCAGGCGCCTGCTCTCGTCCGCCATTTCGATCTGGCAAAGCTCAGCCGCCTTGCCGAAGCCGACGATGCCCGGCACGTTGAGCGTGCCCGAGCGCATGCCGCGCTCGTGGCCGCCGCCGTCAATCTGGGCGGAAAGTTGCACGCGCGGATTGCGCCGGCGCACATAGAGCGCGCCGCAGCCCTTTGGGCCGTAGATCTTGTGCGCGGTCAGCGAAATCATGTCCAGGTTGTCTTTTTGCACGTCGACCGGAATTTTGCCCGCCGCCTGCACGCCGTCGGTGTGGAAGAGGATGCCCTTTTCCTTGGCGATCTTGCCGATTTCCTGGATGGGCTGAATCACGCCGATTTCATTGTTGGCGTACATGATCGTGATCAGAATCGTCTTGTCGGTGATGGCGCGCTTCAGATCGTCGAGATCGATGCGGCCGTCCTTGGCCACTGGGAGGTAGGTCACCTGGTAACCGTATTTCTCGAGGCGTTTACAGGTGTCGAGAATGGCTTTGTGCTCGGTGACCTGCGTGATGATGTGGTTGCCCTTTTCGCGATACATTTCCGCGGCGCCCTTGAGGGCGAGGTTGTTGGACTCGGTCGCGCCGCTGGTGAAGATGATCTCCTTCGGCGTCGCGTTGATCAGCCGCGCGATCTGCGCGCGCGCGTTCTCGACCGCTTCCTCGGCGGTCCAACCGAAGGAATGGTTGCGGCTCGCGGCGTTGCCGAACTTCTCGTGGAAGTACGGCAGCATCGTATCGACCACGCGCGGGTCCACCGGCGTGGTGGCGTGGTAATCCATGTAAATCGGCAGTTTAATAGCCATGCGTATCTCTCCCGTCTCGAATTCTTTCGATCCCCTGACGCAAACCCGTTGCTTCTCATCCGGCGCAGCGCGCCGGCAAACTCAATTCCTTAGATCGACAGCCCGACCAGCTCGGCGTCGGGCGAATCCTCAGCCATTTGGGAAATCGTGACCGAGCGCAATACCTGCGCGATGCTTTCGTTCACCCGCCGCAACGGCTCGCGCACCGTGCAGGTGGAACTCTGATCGCAGTTCCCGTGACTGGTGATGCAGGACGTGATGACCACCGGCCCGTCCACGGCATTGATTACGTCGAGGGCGGAAATATCGCTCGGGTTCCGTGCGAGCTGGTAGCCGCCGCTCGAACCGTGCCGCGCCGTCACCAGCCCGTTTTTGGCCAGCCGCTGCAGCACCTTTGCCAGGAGAGGCGCCGAAATCCCGTAGGCTTCCGCGATATCGGAAGCGCTCTGCGAAGGGTCGCCACGGTGCGTCGCCAGGTGCCGCACGGCGATCAACGCGTAGTCCGCTTTCTTGGAGAGCTTTAACATTTCGATTTACCGATATACGACCAAACGAGTCGCAAATGAATGATACGGCCAGTCGCGCCTCACTGTCAAGCGAATACAATATCGGCAACTCCCAACGGGACATGAGCTTACAATACGACCAATTTGGTCGCCTTGACCATTTTGCTGCACCGAAACGGGAGTTTCAGGGGCTGACTGGGGATATTGGGAGGCTGAACGGAGAGTAGCGATTTGTCACGATTTGCCCGACTCGAAGTGCGAAGCGCCGAGTGCCCTTGACTATGCGGAAAGGACACTCAGCGCGACGCGAAACAGAACCTACTTGTCGGGAAGGACTTCGACAAATCCCATGCGGCCGGAAAGGTTTCCGCTCCACCAGACTCGATTGGGATTGTTGGGATCGACCTCGATCCGTCGGGGGTCCGACTCGGAATCCGGAAGCGGGAACTCGACCCATTCGCCCGTTTTGGGATTGAACCGGGCAATTTTATCGGCCATTTGCTCGCTGACCCAAATCAGATTGTTTTTGCGATCCACCGTCACGGAATAGGTGCCGGAAGTTTCCGTCGGCGGAGCGAAGAAGGTCATCTGTTTGGTTTCGTAGTCGAGCTTCATCAAGAGGCCCGCATTCCAGAGCCCGACCCAGATGTCGCCGCGGGCGTCATGGCTCATGCGGCGCGGGTAGGCAAGCCCGTCGTAGGGAATCTTGTATTCCTCGACCTTGCCCGTGACCGGATCGATTCTGGACATGCGGTCCGCCATATCCTCGGCCCACCAGACGGAGCCATCGCCGGCAACGGTGATGCCGTAGGCGCCGTTGGGAGTTTGCGTGGCGAGGTAGGAAGGCGTGTCGAAGAACTTGAATTCCTTTGTAGAGGTGTTGAGCATGCGGACCTGATTGCCGCTGGTCTCCCAGATGGAACCGTTGGGGTGAATCAGCATCGAGTTGCCGCCGGCTTCGGCGCGAACGTCTTTCGGCCAGTCATATGAAGTGAACTTGCCGGAATTGACGTCGTAATCGAGCCAGCGGAAGTTCGATCCGTCGGGTACCCACAACTGGCCCTTCGCGTCGATCTGAAGGTTGCCCAGCAACTGGCCGTCGGGAAGCGCGGGGCCCGCGGGAAGAGAGACTTCGGTGTATTCGAGCGTCCTGGGATCCAGCTTGCCCAGTTTGCCCGCGCGCTGGCTGACCCAGCCATTGCCGTGAGGATCCACGGCGACGTCGTGAGGTTCCGAGCCGAAATTCGTGTCGACAATGTCGTATTGGACGGCGCGGTAGTGCAGCGCCTTTCCTTCGAGCAGCGTTCGGGGCAAGCGATCGTTCAGGTCCACCTGGCGCAAGGGCGAGAAGTTGGACGAAAGATAATCAACGGCGAGCTTGGCTTCGTCCGGGGTCAGGTCGCGGATCTTCGCGGTGCGCATGCGGGCGCGCATTCTGCGGACGGTGAACTGCCAGGACTCGCGCGGCATGTGGAAGCCGATGAATCGCTCGGTGTCATGGCAGGTCGTGCAGCGCGCGGCGACGAGTTTTTTGCCGTCGCCTTCCGGCAATTCCTTCGACACCGTGACCATCAGCGCTTCGGGAGTCTTCATGGGCCACGCGCGCGGAAGCATGGGGCCTTGCTTCGCGGAGAGAGACAGATCCAGTTTCGCGGTCTGGCCTTCGGCCACGGAGAGCGGCGCGGAAGCGTTGCTCTGATAGCCGCCGCCGACGCCCTGAATCACGTACTGGCCCGCGGGCAGATTGCCGGCCGTGTAGCGTCCCTGCGCCTGGCTGATGACCATGAACTCGAGATGGCGGTCGTTGTTCTTCAGTTTCACAAACGCGCCGGTGACCGGTTTGCCAGAGGCGTCGCTCACGACGCCCTCGACGGCGGAGTTGTTTTCCGCAGCTCGCGCAAACTGGCCGGCGAGGAACAGCAGAGCAGCGGCGAAAATGATCGCGACAATGGATCGCGTTCCGTTCGATTTCATCGCCAATCTCCTTATGAACACTCTCTCTATGCTTGCTTGCGGAGGGCCTGGAACCGTCGCCGGTCCGGAGCGCATGCGCAACGAAAAGCATGCGCGTCGCGGGACTCAGCCATGCGCGGAGTATACGCCAATTTCGCGCGACGGTCCTAGGGTTTGTAGGGGCGGGCGTTCAGTCCGGCCGTGCGGCGCGGAGACGAGGCCAGGTTCCGTCAAACCTGCGTCACAGCTGAACCCGCAACACACAAAGCGCGCTGCGAGGAGAGACGGCGTTTACAGAATTTACGAGCGGTTAGGACTTGAATTTGAGATTTGAGATTTCAAATTTGAAATTTCGAATTTGAAATTTGAAATTCGAGATGGCTTCAGCTTCCGCGTTGCGGCTTCCATTTTTTCAGGAACTCGATTACGTCTTCGGGACCAATCCGCACGGTGGACTCGAATTCTCCCTGCTTCTGGCTGACAACCAATGTGCCGTCCGGATCCAGAATCGCGAGGCTCGGCACACCCTTTTTTAGAGGGATCTGGTATTTGTCGGCGAGGTCGAGATTCACGTCATAATTGCCGACATTGACGTGGATGACGTGGTAGTTGGCGTTCACGAGCGGGGCGAACTGCTTGGAGCGAAAGGTCGCGTCCAGCACGTGGCAGTCGTAGCACCAGTTTCCGCCGAAAACAAGAATGACTCGCTTGTGATCCTTGCGCGCGGCAGCGAGCGCCGACGAAATCTCCGCCTGAGCCTCTTCCGGCGGCGGATAGAGCTGCGTGTTGGGCTTTGCCGGTTCGGGCAGCCTGCGGGCTTGCCGGTCTTTCAGATCGCCTCGTTGCGTCGCAACGATTTTCCACTCGCCCAGCTTCTGCACCCAAACTTGCGCGGCCGAAGTGGCGAGGGGTTTGTCTCCTGCGCTGGTCTTCAGGTCCGCCTCCACTCGCACCACGAGCGACATCACGCCCGGTTGCGGCGTTTTCGCCTCGAGAATCTTGACGCTCAGCCGCTCCAGCCCCGACGGCTTCAGGGACGCCCAGAATGCGGGCTCCTCAGCGGGATCGAGGACCTGACCTTGCGGGGTCTTGGCTGTCGCCGGCGGATTGGTGCTGTAGAGATCCGTGAGCGCGGCTTTATCGCCGGAGAGGACGGCGTTTTTCCAATTGTCCAGAGGCTCGAATGCTAAAGCGGTTTGAGAAACTTTCTTTGCATGGGCCTGCTGCGGCGCAGGCTGCGCAAAGGCGGCCAGTGGAGAGCAAAGGACGATCGCAGCAAGACCTACGAACTTTAGGTTCTTCATGGCTCCTCGCGGCTCCTTTTAATAGGGGATTGTATCCCAACTCGGGCGGGCTTGCCCGATTCTTGCAGGGCCCGACCGGGGCGGCGCCGGGAATGGGGAGTTCCCGGATGAGTGACGAAAGGGTAGCTAACAACTTGAAAGCTGCCGCCGGCGGGGCCAGCGACTTCGAGTAGCTCGATTGCTAAACTGGAATGGCATAATCCGCTGAATCGCGTTGCGATACGGCCCGTTCCTATGCGCGTCATTCCGAGACATGGCTTTCGCTTTGCCGCTTTCAGATGAACGCTTCCGCACAACCCGGATCGAGAATGAGAACTTGGCTCGCCGCATTGCTGCTTGGCCTTTGCTCCTGGGCCATATTTCTTTCGGGGATCACGCGGCCATCGACGCTCGTTTTTGACGAAGAGAAATACGTGGAACCCGCGAAGGCTTTGCTGGCCGGAACGCACGACACCAGCCCGGACGGGCCGCCCCTCGGCAAACTGCTGCTCGCCGGCAGCATCGCCGTCCTGGGAGACGATCCATTCGGCTGGAGGCTGCCCAGTTCGGTTTTTGGCGCGATCACGCTGGCCGGAATATTTTTACTGGCCAACCTGCTGCTGGAAGACCTGGCGCTGGCCCTGACGGCCGCCGCGCTCACGTTGTTCAATAATTTTCTCTTCATTTTTTCGCGGACCGCCATGATGGATATTTTTCTCGTGGCGTTTGCGGTCTGGGGAATTCTGGCTTTCACTGCGGCCCTCAAGATGAAATCCGTCGGGCCGAAAAAAAGGCGCAGTCTGCTGGCCGCAAGCGGGCTTCTCCTGGGCTTGGCCTGCGCTTGCAAATGGAATGGCGTGGACGAATTGTGCGTGGTGGCCGCGATTGGCGTGCTTCTTTTCCTGCTGCCTTGGGCAGCCAGGAACGCGGAAATCGAATTGTACGCGGCGAATCTGCGCGAAGCAGGGGCCGGCTGGTTCGCCGGTGCTTTTCTATTGCTGCCTCCGGCGGCCTACCTTGCGACCTATGGGCCCTACTGCAAAATGCTGCGCGTGCCGTTTTCTCCGTCCGTGGTGATCGCCATGAATGTCTACATCTGGCGCTTTCATCTTGGGGTAATGGGAAGCCCGCTGGCCACACTGGCCTGGTACCGGTGGCCGTTTTACATGCAGCCATTTCGGCCGCTTTCCTATCTGGTTTTCAACTGGTACATCCTGTGGATGGGGCTCGCGGCAATCGTGTATTGCCTTTGGCGATTCGGCCGCAATTTGCCGGAAACATTGGTCGTGCTCCTGTACCTGGCAAATTTATTGCAGTGGGCAGTGACGCCCCAGAGAGCCTTGTATTACTACTACTACTTTCCGGCGGCTACATTTCTGGGAATGGCCATCCCCGTAGCCCTCCATCGCCTGCCGGCGCGTGTCTTCGGGGCGCGCCTGAATGTGGTCAGCGTGCTCCCGGCCATCCTTGTTTTTGCCTACTGCCTGGGACGAATGGCAAACCTGCCCGCGCCTTTCGATTGCAGTCTCGGCTGCTGGCGCTAGCGCGCCCTTAGGCCAAATTCCCGAACGCGGTAATTCCGTTGCATAATGTTCGACGATTTTCGCTACAATAGTTCGGAACCACGGGGTCGCAGGCGGGCGAAACCATGAAGAATGTCCTTGCCATTTATCCGGGGTCGTTTGATCCGGTGACCAACGGGCACCTGGACTTGATCGAGCGCGGCGCGAAGATTTTCGACCGGCTGGTGGTCAGCATCCTGCGCAACTTCGAGAAGGAGCCGCTGTTCACGATCGACGAGCGCGTGGAAATGCTGCGCGAAGTCACGCAGCCGTGGCCCAACGTGGAAGTCGATGTGTTCAGCGGACTGCTGGTGGAATACGCGCGGCTGCGCCAGGCCAATGTGATTTTGCGCGGCATCCGCGCGGTTTCGGATTACGAATACGAATTGCAGATGGCCATGATGAACCGCAAACTCAACAAGGATGTCGAAACGGTTTTCATGATGCCGGCGGTATCGTACAGCTATCTCAGCTCGCGGCTGGTGCGCGAAATCGCGCAGCTGGGCGGGCCGATTTCGGGGCTCGTGCCGCCCGTGGTGGAAGAGCGGCTGCGCGCGAAGATTCTTTAGGTAGCACAGGCACTCTTGCCTGTGCGCATTTTTCGGATGTAACTACATTGAGCGGCGCATTCGCAGCTTACAAAACCGCACAGCCAAGAGTGGTTGTGCTACAGGAGAACCGTACCGTGCAACTCGCAGCTCGCGTCAATCGCATTGCCATTTCGCCAACCTCCGCTGTGCTCGCGGCGGCTGAAAAACTCCGCGCCACGGGCGCCGACCTGGCGGACTTCGGTCCCGGCGAACCGGACTTCCCCACGCCGGAGCACATCCAGGCCGCGGCGATTCGCGCGCTGCACGAAGGTCGCACGAAATACACGCCCACGCCCGGGATTGGAGCGCTTCGCGAGGCGATTTGCAAGTGGCACAAGACGCAGTTCGGCTCGTCGTACAGTGTGCCGGAGTGCGTCGTCACGGTGGGCGGCAAGCACGCCATCTTTAACGCGTTCTGTTCGCTGCTGGAACAGGGCGACGAAGTTCTGATCCCAGCACCGTACTGGGTGAGCTATCCGGAGCAAGTTTTGTACACCGGCGCAACCCCGGTGCCGGTGAAGACTGAGGAGTCCGACGGATTCCGGCTGCGCGCCGAGCAGGTTGCGCGCGCGATCACTCCGAAAACGAAACTGCTGATCGTGAATTCGCCGAGCAACCCGAGCGGCGCGGTGGTGCCGTCCGACGAGTTCGTGAAAATCTACGAAGTCTGCCGGGCGAAAAATGTCTGGGTGATGACGGACGAGTGCTACTCGCACTTCGTGTATGGAAACGAAAAGCCGTGGTCGCTGGCGAGCGTGCCGGGAACCAAGCCGAACATCATTGTGGCCGGCTCGCTCTCGAAAACCTTCGCCATGACGGGCTGGCGCGTGGGTTACGCCCTGGCGCCTGAACCGCTCATTTCGGCGATGATCAAGGTGCAGAGCCAGTCCACGTCGAACCCGAATTCGATCGCGCAATACGCCGCGCTGGAGGCGCTGACCGGGCCGATGGACACCGTCGCCACCATGCTGGCGGAATATGCGCGCCGGCGCGCTCGCATTGTCTCCGGGCTCCGGGCCATCCCGGGCGTCACGTGCGTCGAACCCGGAGGCGCGTTTTACGCGTTCCCGAATTTGTCCGCGCATCTCGGGAAAGGAATCGCGGATTCCACGGAGCTTTGCAAGCAACTGCTCGAGCGCCAGCACCTCGTCGCCGTTCCCGGCGACGCTTTCGGGACGCCCGGCCACATCCGGATTTCGTACGCAACTTCGATCGAGCGGATCGAGGAAGGGCTGCGGCGCCTCGAAAAATTCTGTTCCCTGGCGGAAGCGGCCAGGTGAACGCTGGCAGCAGCCATCCGGGGCGAGCGCCTGCGCGGCTCGCCCCGATCTTCGTGCCTCGCATCTGGGGCGCGCGCAACCTCTCTCCGCTGTTCCCCGCACGATCCCACGAACCGGAACCGATCGGCGAAGTGTGGCTGACGGGCGACGCCTGCCAATTCGCCTCGGGCGAGTTCGCGGGCCGCGCGCTCGGCGACGTGTGGCAATCCTTGCCTGCGGAATGGACGGGCACATCGCTGCGCGGGCTGCCGCGCATTCCGCTGCTCGTGAAATTTATTTTCCCGGAAGAAAAGCTTTCGGTGCAGGTGCATCCGGACGACGCCTACGCGGAGCAACACGAGCCTGCGGCGGGCGGCGTGGGGAAAACCGAAATGTGGTACGTGGTCAGCGCGCGCGAGGGAGCGTCGGTGCGCGTGGGGCTGCGGCCCGGCGTGACGCGCGAATCCTTTCAGCGCGCCGTTGTCGACGGGACCGTGGAAAATTGCCTGGGAAGCGTGGCGGTGCATCCGGGCGACGCCGTCTTCGTCCCGGCGGGAACGGCGCATACGATTTGTCCGGGCATGGTGCTCTGCGAAATCCAGCAGCACTCGGATATTACGTACCGCGTGTTTGACTACAATCGCGTGGGAACCGACGGCAAGCCGCGCGCGCTGCACATCCGGCAGGCCCTGGACGTGATGCAGTTCGGCGAGTCCGCCGCGGCGGGCGGCGGGCTGTGCGATCCGGTGCGCATCGTGCGCGGCGCGGTGACGGAAACTTTTTATGCGGCGTGCCGGTACTTCGCGACGGAGCGGTGGGAGTTTCACGAACGAATCGCGGCGGTCACCGCGCCGGAACATTTCGATTTGCTGATTTTTCTCTCGGGCCACGGCCGCATCGAATTCGCCGGAG
Source organism: uncultured Acidobacteriota bacterium (assembly GCA_963800455.1). Lineage (GTDB taxonomy): Bacteria > Acidobacteriota > Terriglobia > Acidiferrales > UBA7541 > Palsa-360. The sequence continues at coordinate 185,115 of CAWDAY010000003.1, forward strand.
GCGCGGAATCCTTCGCGCCGGCGGAGGTTTGGCTGTTTCCGGCGGCTCTCGGCGCGTACCAACTGGCGCCCGAGTCCCCAACGACTGTGCTGCGCGCCTACGTGCCTGATTTGAACGGCTTCGTGCAGCGGCTTGCCGACGAGCGGATTGCGGAAGCGGAATGGTCGCGCGTGGTGCACCCGTGAGCCGGGAACGGAGCCAGGATAGGCTCGCCGCCCACGCCGTGATCCTCGCAGGAGGGCGCGGCACGCGCTTCTGGCCGCGAAGCCGAACTCGCACGCCGAAGCAACTTCTCAACATCGTCGGCAAGGACACGATGCTGGAGCAAACCGCCGCGCGCCTTGCGCCGCTATTTCCTCCCTCGCGGCAGTGGGTGGTCACCAACACCGAACAGGCGGCCGAGGTACGAAACCAGATGCCACGCGTCCCGGCGTCGCACATTCTCGCGGAGCCTGTGGGGCGAAACACGGCGGCTGCCATCGGCCTTGCAGCCGCGCATTTGCTGCATAGCGGCCTGGGCAGGGACAACGACGCGCTGATGGCCGTGCTGCCCGCCGACCATTACATTGCGGAGCCCGCGGCCTATCGGAAGATCGTGCGAGCCGCGCTGCACGCGGCGCACGCCGCCGGATCCCTGGTCGTGCTGGGCATTCCGCCGTCGCGGCCCGAAACCGGATACGGCTATATCGAACGCTCGCGCGGGAAAGCGGTGGATGCGGACGGCATCCCGGTTTTTGCCGTGCGCCGGTTCACGGAAAAGCCGGCGCTGCCCGTGGCCGGGAAGTATGTCGCTTCCGGACGCTACTACTGGAACGCCGGAATGTTCTTCTGGCGCGTATCGACCTTCCTTGGGAACCTCGAGAAGTTTCTGCCGAAGACTCACGACGCGCTGATGCGCCTGGCCGTGGAAATCGGGACGCCGCGTTATGCGCGCACGCTGTCGCGCGTGTATCCGAAGCTTGAAAATATTTCCGTGGACTACGCCATTCTCGAGCCCGTCACGCGCCGCGCCGCGGCGCCCAGCGTCTTCGTTCTACCCGCGGAAGTGGGCTGGAGCGACATCGGCTCCTGGGCCGCCGTCTATGAACTTCTGGCGCGGAGATCGGGTGAGAACGTTTCCGCGGGAAAGTTCACGGCGCTCGATGCACAGGGAAATTTCTTATGGAGTCCGAAGAAGTTTGTCGCTGCGATCGGGATTCGCGATCTCGTGGTTGTAGAGACGGAAGATGCGCTGCTGCTTTGTCCTCGCGACCGCGCTCAGGATGTGGGCAAGATCGTGAAGTGGCTGGAAGCGGAGAAGCTTTCGGGCTTGTTGTAAGTCGTCTGGAAATTATTCCAACTTGAGATAAGTCAGCTGGCCGCTTTCAAATCCGCTAGTCCTTGTAGAGGTGCGCGATGAAACATGACATTTCACGGCGAATGCTCATCCGTAGCATGGCCGCCGCAGGCGCATTGGTTGGCGGATCAAGCGTCGCGGCGCAGGAGGCTGCTGGAATCCGGGGCTTCGATCACGTGGCCCTTCCGATGGAGCGCACCGAGGAGATGCTGGCCTTTTATCGCGGCCTCGGTTTGCAAGTGGTCGAGAATGCCAACGCCTGCTCCGTCTACGTCGGCAACCAGATGATCAACTTTCATCGGCCCGCGCACTGGCAGGACAAAGCCTTCACGTTGAGAGCTCCCGCCGCAAAACCGCCGTGCGGGGACCTGTGTTTTGTGTGGGGCGGCACGCTCGAATCGTTAAAAGGAATGTTGGACCGGGCAGGAGCAAAGGCCGTCGAAGGTCCAGTGGAGCGCCAGGGCGGCCGCAAGAAGACCGGCTCAAGCGTGTACGTGCGAGATCCGGATGGCAACCTGCTGGAATTCATGATTTATCAGTGATACGGCATCTCGAAATTTCAGTAATTCCAAAATATGGGCGGGATTCGTGGCGCAGGCTTCAGCCTGTGGGGTTTAGTCCTTGCAAGCACCAAACCCCACAGGCTGAAGCCTGCGCCACTTCTCGCATCCGAGCGCTTCGCATATACTTCTGAACCGTGAGCACAATCAGATTTGGCACCGATGGCTGGCGCGGCGTGATCGCCGACGATTTTACGTTTGCGAACGTGCGCAAGGTGGCTTGCGCGATCGCGCGCTACGTGGTGCGCGCGGAAAAGCCCAACGCGGGAGTGCTGGTCGGGTACGACACGCGGTTCGGCTCGGAGCGGTTTGCGCGCGCGGCTGCCGAAGTGGTTTCCATGGCCGGAATGCCTGTGTGGATCGCGGAGAAGGCGTGCCCTTCACCGGCGCTCTCGCTGCTGGTGAGGCAACGCGGAGCGGCGGGCGGGATCATGATCACGGCGAGCCACAATCCCTACAAGTGGAACGGCGTGAAATTCAAGGCGAGCTACGGAAGCTCGGCGCTGCCGTCGATTGTCGCACAAGTGGAAAAGGAACTCGGCGTCGTCCTGGCAAACGGCGTGCCGCCCTTGCCTCCGCGGCCGGACCAGATGCAAACGCTGGACGTTCTTTCGCCGTACCTCGAAACCATCGACAAGCTTGTGGACTGGGAACGCATTCGCGAGGCCGGATTCCGGTTTGTGGTGGACCCGATGCACGGCGCGGCGCGGGGCCTCTTGCGCGAGCTGATGACGCGGCACGGCATCGCGTGCGACGAAATTCGCGGCACGCGCGATCCGCTTTTTGGCGGCGTGAATCCGGAGCCGATCGAGCCGCACGTCGAAGCGCTGCGGCGGGCCGTGCTGGCAGGCAAGTACGACGCGGGCCTGTGCGCGGACGGCGACGGCGACCGCATCGGCGCGATGGACCGCGACGGCACGTTCATCACGCCGCACCAGATTTTTTCGATCCTGCTGTGGCACCTGGCGGGGACGCGCGGGATTTCCGGGGACGTGGCGAAAACGTTTTCGTCGACGAAAATGCTGGACAAGATCGCGGAGAAATTCGGCAGGAAAATCTTCGAGACGCCCATCGGCTTCAAATATATTTGCGAGTTGATGCTGGAGCGCGACATTTTGCTGGGCGGCGAAGAATCGGGAGGCATCGGGACGAAGCTGTATCTGCCCGAGCGCGACGCCACCGTGATGGCGCTGCTGCTGGTGGAAGTGATGGCCTGGCACCGAAAATCGCTGGGGGAACTTGTCGCGCAGCTCGAGGAGGAATTCGGCGAGCATCACTACGGGCGCGTCGACCTGGAACTGAAGCCGGGTCAGAAGGAGCGCGCCATCGAGCATTTCCGCAGCGAAAAATTGAAGCGCGTGCTGGAATGGGACGTAGAACGCCGCGAGGACGTCGACGGGATCAAGGTGTATCTCGAAGGTCTTGGCTGGCTGATGCTGCGAGCCTCCGGGACGGAGCCGATGCTGCGCGTGTATTCGGAAACCAAGAGCTCCGCGGCGACGCGGAAACTTTTGCAGGAAGCGCGGAAGATCGTGGAGCGATTGTAGCGACCCTTTTCCTGCGCTCAGGGCCAGGAGCGATTCCTCACTTCGTTCGGAATGACAAAATAAACTGCTTTTTCTGAAGCGTGTATAGCCGCGACCCACACAACATTGCGTATTCGCTTCGATGTGCTTCTAGAGGTCACTGTTTGCTTGCGACTCGACTAAAACGGACAGGCTGAAGCCCGTCCTACTGGGGCGTCGCGCTATTCCCAAACGATTTTGCGGCGGCGTCGAGGATGCCGTTGATGAAAGCGGAGGCTTCTTCGGAGGAAAATTTCTTCGCGAGTTCGACCGCTTCGTTGATCACGACTTTCGCCGGAGTGCTCGTCGTGCGAATCTCGGCGAGGCCCAGGCGAAGGATGGCGCGGTCGATGGCGGAGATGCGCTCGATGCGCCAGTTTTGCGTGTGCGACGAAATGATGGGGTCGAGTTCCTCCGCGCGGGCCGCGGCGCTTTCAAAAAGCTGGTTGGCGAATTGCCGCGTCGATTTTTGGGCCTTCGCGTTTTTCCAAAAACCTTCTTCAATCCGCGACGGCTCCTGCTTCCCCATTTCCCACTGGAACAGCATCTGCAGGGCGTACTCGCGGGATTTGCGGCGCAGTGTCATCTAGCGGCGTTTCCCGCGGGGAGAGGTTTTGCCGCCGCGCGCCGCGGCGGCAGGGCGAAGCTGCTTGGACAAGTTGGCCATTTCGATCGCGGCGAGTCCAGCGTCGTAGCCCTTGTTTCCGCTCTTGAGCCCCGCGCGGTCGATGGCCTGCTCGAGCGTGTCGCAGGTGAGGACGCAGAAAATAACCGGAACGCCGGTGTCCAACTGCGCGAGTTGCACGCCGCGCGCGACTTCGCTCGCGACATAGTCGAAGTGCGCGGTTTCGCCGCGCAAGATGCAGCCGATTGCGATCACGGCGTCGACGTTCCCGCCCTCGGCCAGTCTTTTCGCCGTGAGCGGGATTTCAAACGAGCCGGGGACATGCACCGCTAAAATGCGCTCCGCGTCCGCGCCGGCAGCTTCGAGCGCATCGACGGCTCCGGCCAACAGGCGATCGGTAATGAAGCTGTTGAACCGGCTGACGACGAGCGCGAATCGCAAACCCTCCGCACCGGCCGCCGCGCGAATGTCCTTGCCGTGAAAGTTTTTTGTCATTTGAATGAGTTTCGGCTTCGCCGTTTCGGACTACTTCCCGCGAAATTGCGCGGGCCTCTTTTCCAGGAACGCGCGGGTCCCTTCCCGCATGTCGTTGGTCGCGGCGCACAAGCCGAATAGCGCCGTTTCGAGATACTGCCCTTCCGCAAGCGGCATCTCCGTTCCGTGCTCGATGGCTTCCATCGTGAACTTCACGGAAAGCGGCGCGTTGGCGATGATTTTTTTCGCCAGCGCTTCCGCCGCTGGCAAAAGATCCGCCGGCTCGTAGACGTGGTTCACAAGGCCGATGCGCAGGGCCTCCTCCGCTGAAATCATTTCTCCGGTGAGGCAGAGCTCGTAGGCCGCTCCCTTGCCGCACAATCGCGCGAGCCGCTGCGAGCCGCCGTAGCCGGGCATGATGCCGAGCTTCACTTCCGGCTGGCCGAGCTTGGCCGCCTTGCTCGCCAGGCGCATCGAGCACGCCAGCGCAACTTCGCATCCGCCTCCGAGCGCGAAGCCGTTGATGGCCGCGATGGACGGCTTGCCCAGCGTCTCGAGCAGGCTCAGCACGCTCTGGCCAAAGGCGGCGGTTTCCTTGCCGCCGATGGGCGTCTGCACTGCGAGTTCCGCGATGTCCGCGCCGGCCACGAATGACTTTTCTCCCGCTCCGGTCAAAATGAGAACGCGCACTTCGTCATCCTCGCGCGCCGCGATCAATACGTCCCGCAACTCCTCCATCGTTTTTCGGTTGAGCGCGTTCAGGACCTTGGGCCGATGGAAGGTGATGAACGCGATGCCGTCCCGCTTTTCGTAGAGCAGGTTTTCGTAGGCCATCCCCATGCCTCAATTCTGCGCCACAAGATTCGTTTCTTCGCCGGCTAGGTCTTCGCCATCTCGAGGGCCACGATTTCGTTGCCGCCGCGCTTGCGAGCTTCCTCGATGCCCGCTTCCACCCGGTTGATCAGGTCGGTAACGATGTCTTCGTTATCGAAGTCCTGCCGGGTGATCGCCTCGGCGATGGCGACGCTCATGGTCAACTGCCCACCGTCCCACGGAGGACGCAAACCGACGGCAACCCTCTTGAGTTTTTCCGCAAACGTCTGCGCGCCTGAGAGCGGTGTGTCCGGCAGGACGATCGCCAGCGCCCAGGAAGTGTACTTGATTGCAAGGTCCGTTTGGCGAACGATTCCTTGCACGGCTTTCCCGACCTGTTCCATATACCGGTCAAACGGCGCCTCTCCCTGCTGGCGAAGAAGATCCGGGCCGCCGTCGATCTGCAACAGCGCCAGGGCCAGCGGTATTCCCTGCGTTCGCGCCCGCTGAGATTCGTGGAGCAGGCAATCGATGTAGGAGCTGCGCGCCAGCAAACCGGTTTTCTCATCGGCCACGGCGAGCGTGCGCACGAGCGTGCGGAGGCGCGTGTGGTGCACGCACATCAACATTTGATCGCCGATGGATTGCAGGAAATACGTTTCGTTGGGTTTCCACACATGCGACTTGGCAAAGCCGACGATCAGCATCCCGGCGGGGGCTTGCGTTTCCGGATCCGTGAGCTGAACTGCCAAAGCCGCTTCCAGCCCCATTTCCTTCAGAATGGGCGCGGCGGATACTTCGAGCGGCAAGCCGCCGAGCGAGTCCGCCGTGGCGCGCTCGAACTGTCCCATGAGACGAACGATCTGGCTGCCAGGCGAGGCCTCAAACCCGGAAGCGCAAAATTCCGACGCCATCTGCGGCGGATGTCCGGGAGGCCCGACAACCGCAAGACACCGGGACGCGCGCAAATAGTTGCCAACTTCATTTGCCGCGGAGGAAAGCATCGCCCGCGGCGACGGCTGCCGGAAAACGCTCTGATTGATTTCCGAAATTTTCGTGAGATCGCGCAAGGTTTCAGGTGCGTACGGTGACGCAGCCGCGGCGCGATTCGCGGACTCGTCGACGGCGGCCCGCGGTTGCTCGGGCCTCGCCGCGGCTACATTCGCCGGGGGCCACCAGCGCGCGGCTTCAAAGAGTCCCTGCAGGCGCTCGTTGTGTTCCGCTTCGCTCGGAAACAATTCGGTAATGCGTTGCAGCCTCTCGATGGCTTTGGACTGGAGCGAGTACTGCACAAAAATTTCCGCCTGCACGAGCAGGTCCTCGAGCGTCTGCCCGGATTGAACATCGTCGAGCAAGGCGGTCAGCGGCTCGCCGGAGTTGCTTCGCTGCGGCTGCTGGGCGGGAACGTCGGAGCGATGCGTCGCGGCGTTGGAGAGGCGGGACCTCACGCGACTCAAGAACTGGTCGTCGGCGCGCCCTTTGAGGCTGTCGAAGCGTTCCTGATTGCGAGAATCGTACGGATCGATTTCGACGAGCTTTTCGAAGGCTTCACAGGCCCCGGGAATCTGGTTACTCGCCAGATTCAAATCGAAGAGACGTCCCAAGGCCTCGAAATACTTCGTTTCGCGATTGGCTTCCCCATAAAAAGCCGCCCAGAACTGGGCCAGCGGCAACGAGTTCGGAAAAGTTTCCACCAACGGGTCAATGGCCGCGGCAAATTCGGATTCGCGCCGGGCCGCGAGCATGGTTTTCTTGATCGCGCCGAGGAGTTCGACGGCATTGTCTTCCTGGCCGGCGCGAAGGAATTCGGAGGCCAGCGCAAAAAGCTTTTCCGGCGAGGCCTCTCCCTCGGCGCCCAGTTCTTCCAGCACAGTGCGCGCGGCGTCCAACTGGCCGGAGCGCATGAGGGCGTCGGCGTAGGTCTCCAGAAACGCCACATCCCGTTCCGATTCGCTCATGGGAGAGAGCAGATCGGCGGCGGCTGTGGCGTCCCCTTTTTGCAGCAGCGACTGGGCGTACAGCAGGCAGGCGCTGCGATCGTTCGGTGCGAGCTGGTGGGCTTTTGCGAAATACTCGAGCGCCTCTTCGTTTTGTTGGGAGAGCTGCCCGGCTCTCAAGTATCCCCGGGCGGCGGCTGCGTGATTACCGATGCGCTCGGCCAAATCGGCGACGGCGATGTAGCGCTCGCGATTATCGGAATCGAGCTGGGCGATGCGCACGAAACACGCCAGCGCGTCTTCGCCCTTGCCGCTCAGCTCAAAGGCGATGGCCGCGGACATGAATTGCTCGATGGCTTCTTCCGAGCGGTTTTGTTTTTGCAAAAGCAGGGCGAATCGCGCAACACGCTCGGGAGGCTGCTGCTGCGGCTTCAGAAAACGCACGTACAGGGCTACGGCCTTGGGCTCTTCGCGCGGGGCCGTGAAGCGGTCAAAAAGCATTCCGTAGTAAACGGCGGCCCGGTCTGACCGGTTCTGCCGGGTGAAGAGATCGCCAAGCGATTGAATGGATTCGAGATGATTGGGATAGTCGGCTAGCAGCGCTTGATAGGCCTCGATGGCCTCGTCGATGCGGCCCTTCTCGACGAAGCGCTTGGCCTTGTCCAACTGCTTGACGATATCCACGCTCATGCGGGCTCGGACGGGTTCCTTCGCGAACGTGCGACCGCAGACTCGCGGATCGACGCTGACCCAACAAAAATACTATATACCGCTGCGTCTTGGCGCGCCAAACCGATCACGAACAGGCTGCCCAATTCGGCAATTGCCTGTTGCGCGGATGCACTGAGCGGTTACAGCTTGTGGGATGGCCAGGTGTGGCCAGTCTCCGGTAAGAAGCGTCGGGATCTTTTCGGCCTCGCGGGTATTTTTCGTCTCAACCATGTTATAAGGCTCCATCGGCCCGGAGTTATGTCAACACATCATTGATTGCATCGGGGTGGGAAGAACGACAGAGGACGCTCGTCTGCTGCTGATTTGAGACGGAGAGGCGGTGTCAATGGCGATCGAGATCAAGCATTTTGACGGCGGAAAGGGCGTCCTGTGGAGGGCGTCAGGCACATTAACGGGCGAAGACCTTCTGTCAGCAAACAATGAGATGTTTTCGCGGAACCTTCTTACGGAGCCGTACCACTATGGCTTATTCGATTCGACCGCTGTGATCGAGGTTAAGATCTCCGCGGACACGATGCGCGAGAACGCGGTGCAAGATGTCTCGGAAGCTCGACGGATGCCGAAGTTTGTGTACGCGATTTATGCCAAGAGCGATGTGACCTTCGGCCTTGGGCGAATGTGGGAGACTCTCATCGGTGAATCCGGCTGGGTAACCCAAACCTTCCGGAGCCGCTCTGACGCGGTAGAGTGGTTAAAAGCTCAGGTCGCAGCGAAGTTTGGATATCAAATCAGTCTTGAATAGCTCGCTGTTACAATCTCCACCGAAACGTTCTCCGAGATTGAGGCTGATCGCCTTCCTGGAAGACGATGTTGCAGCGGCCGGTTGAGCCGACACAAGTTCCCAGAAACTGACTCTCTCCCGACTTCGCCGCACCATTTCCTGCCTGCGGCCACTTATGGCACACTGAATTGTTACCAAGCGGCGCGGAAATCCCGCCGGGCAAGCTTTTCATATTGCGCGCGGAAGTCATTTCGGACAGGAGACTTTTACCGGTGCGCGGGCTTTTCTCGCAGCCCGCTCCAATCGCAACACGCGCGCCGGCAGGCTAACCGATGGAAACACGTTTCGTCCGCAATTTTTGCATCATCGCTCACATTGACCACGGCAAGTCCACGCTGGCCGACCGCCTGCTCGAACTGACGGGCGCGCTCAGCCAGCGGGAGATGAGCGCGCAGGTGCTCGACTCGATGGACCTCGAGCGCGAGCGCGGCATCACCATCAAGGCCAAGAGCATTCGGCTTCACTACAAAGCGAACGACGGAAACGAATACCAGCTCAACCTGATCGACACGCCGGGCCACGTCGATTTTTCCTACGAAGTTTCGCGCGCTCTTTCGGCGTGCGAAGGCGCGCTGCTCGTGGTCGACGCGAGCCAAGGCGTGGAAGCGCAGACGGTCGCCAACACGTTCCTCGCGGCGCAGCACAATCTGACGATCATTCCCGTGATCAACAAGATCGATCTGCCCGCGGCGCAGCCTGAGCAGGCCAAGGAGCAGATCGAAAATGTGCTGGCGATTCCCGCGTCCGACGCGCTACTGATCAGCGCGAAAAGCGGTCTCGGCGTGCAGGACGTGCTGGAAGCCGTCGTCGCGCGCGTACCTCCTCCGACCGGAACGGCGGAAGCGCCGCTGCAGGCGCTCATTTTTGACTCCTGGTTCGATCCGTTTCGCGGTGCGGTGGTTCTGGTGCGCGTCATGAACGGGCGGCTCACGCGCCACATGAAGATCCGCCTTTGCTCCAACGACCAGGTGTATGAGGTCGAGGCGCTGGGCGCCCTGACTCCAAAGCCCGTGGTCCTCGACGAACTCGTCGCCGGGGACGTGGGCTTTATCGTCGCCAACATCAAGCAGGTGGCGGACGCGCGCGTGGGCGACACCGTCATCGAAGCGGCGCGGCCCGCGCCGCAGCTGCCCGGCTTTGAAGCCATCAAGCCCATGGTGTTCGCGGGCCTTTTTCCGGTGATGGCGAGCGACTACGAAAATTTGCGCGACGCCCTCGGCAAGCTGCAACTGAACGACGCGGCGTTTTTCTACGAGCCGGAAAATTCCGTGGCGCTGGGCTTCGGCTTTCGCTGCGGATTTCTCGGACTGCTGCACATGGAGATCGCCCAGGAGCGGCTGGAACGCGAATTCAACATCAACTTGATCACCACGGCGCCCAGCGTGAGGTACCGCATCACGACGACCTCCGGGGACGTGCTGGAAGTGGACAGCCCGACAAAATTTCCGCCGCCCAACGAAATGGCCAAGATCGAAGAACCGGTGATCACGGCGATGATTATCACGGCCGAAGACTCGGTGGGCGCGATCCTGCAGCTCTGCGAGGAAAAACGGGGCGTCCAGAAGGCCTTCGAGTATCTCTCTCCGCAGCGCGTGATGCTGACCTACGAGCTCCCACTCAATGAAATCGTGCTCGATTTCTACGACCGGCTGAAGAGCGCCTCGCGCGGCTACGCTTCGCTGGACTATCACCTGGCGGGTTACAAGGAAGCGGACCTGGTGAAGCTGGACATGCTGGTCGGAGGCGAGCCGGTGGACGCTCTGGCGCTCGTCTGCCATCGCGAGTTTTCCTATGAACGCGGGCGCGAACTGGTCACGCGCCTGCGGAAACTGATCCCGCGGCAGATGTTCGAGGTGCCGATCCAGGCCGCCATTGGCAGCCGCGTGATCGCGCGCGAAACCGTCGCGGCGATTCGCAAGAACGTGCTGGCCAAGTGCTACGGCGGCGACATCACGCGCAAACGCAAATTGCTGGAAAAGCAAAAAGAAGGAAAGAAACGCATGAAGCGCGTGGGGCGAGTGGACATTCCGCAGGAAGCGTTCCTCGCGGTGCTCAAGGTTGCTTCTACCTCCGACGAATAACCTTCCCCTTCATTGCGACGCGAGAAGACTCGGTAGGACGGGCTTCAGCCTGTCCGGTTTTGATTTCCGTAATCTCAACGGAAGTCAAGAGCGGACAGGCTGAAGCCCGTCCTACCAAAGGCAAGAGTCACGCCTTTGGAATTTCGCGGCGCTTCACCTCCGCGCCGAGGCGGCCGCGCGCGAGTTGCACGTTGACTTCGGCGCCGATCGCGACCTGGTCGGCGGCGCTCACCACGTTTCCCTCGCCGTCCGTGCAGATCGCGTAGCCGCGCTGCAGGACGCGCAGCGGGCTGCGCTCGTCGAGTTGCAGGCGCAGCGTTTCGAGCCGCTGGATCTTGCCGACTAATAACCGCTCCAAGCGCACACCCAGCTCCGTCGAACGCTGCACGAGCCGCAGGCCCATCGTTCGGATTCGCGCGCGCAAATCGAAGGAAGCGATGCGCGTCGCGGCGATCGTGTAGCGGCGGCGCAGGCGCTCGATGCGGCCTTCCAGCGCGACGCCGAGACGAGAAGTCAATTCATCCGTTTGCTGCCGGTGACGGCGCAGCAAATCTTCCAGGCGGCGGAAGCCCATGTGCGTCGTGAGTTCCTTCAAGCGGTGCCGCCACTCGAGCAGGATGTATCGCATGCGCTGCGAAATTTTATGCTCCAGCTCGCCGAGATGGCGCTGAAATTCCTGGCGCGATTTCACGACGATTTCGGCGGCCGCGGAAGGTGTCGATGCGCGCACGTCCGCCACGAAGTCCGCAATCGTGAAATCGGTTTCGTGTCCCACGCCGCTGACGATGGGGATCGCGCACTGAGCAATGGCCCGTGCCACGACTTCCTCGTTGAACGCCCAGAGATCTTCGATCGAGCCTCCGCCCCGCGCGAGCAAAATTACGTCCACCGATTGCTTTCGGTTGAAATATTGCAGTGCCGCGGCGATTTCCTCGGCCGCGCCTTCGCCCTGCACGCGCACGGGATACACGATCAGGTGCAGATTTGGGAAGCGCCGCCGCAAGATGCGAATAATGTCGCGCACCGCCGCGCCCCTCGGCGACGTGACCACGCCGATGCGCCGCGGCAGCATGGGCAGCGGCTTCTTGCGCGCCGGGTCGAACAGCCCCTCGGCTTCGAGACGCTTCTTGAGCTGCTCGAAAGCGAGCTGGAGCGCGCCGACTCCCGACGGCTCGATGTGCTCGACGTAAATCTGATATTCGCCGCGCGGTTCGTACACGCTGATCGATCCGCGGACGATAATCTTCAACCCGTCCTCGGGCCGGAACTTCAGCCGCATCGCCTGCGAACGGAAACAAACGCAGCGCACCTGCGCCTTCGCGTCCTTGAGTGTGAAATAGAGATGCCCGGACTGCGCGGGGCGATAGTTGGAGACTTCGCCTTCAACCCATAAATTCGCGAATTGCGAGGAGAGCACGCCGCTGATGCGCGCCGTCAGTTCCGCCACGCTCCAGATTTTTCGCTCCGGCGCGAGATTGAACTCGAACTGTTTTACCTTTTCAGCCATTGCACCAGCCACAGGACCAGCGTGAGAACCACGCTCAGCAGGATACACGTCACCACGGGGAAATAAAACGAGCCATGTTTTCCCTGGTACGCGATGTCGCCGGGCAAGCGCCCGAGGCGAAATGGAAGGCCGCCAGGGCGCGCGGCGAGCCACACCAGCGCGCCAACCGCAGCGAGCGCCGCGCCCGCAAACACCATCATTCGCCCGACTTCGCGCAAGGCTTCCATTGGTTTCAATTGAATCTATTTCGCCAAAGACTCGCCTACGAGTGGAGAAACGCGACGAGGGGAGACACCGTCTTCCGCGCGCGGTTTAAGAGATGCAAACGATCATCAGAACTTCACCATCGTGCTGCGCGTGAGCGTCACCATGCTGGTGATAACGCCCGGTCCGCCCTTGACGAGCTGCCAGGCCGCATACTGTTCCGTGTACGGATCGTCCGAGGACAAACAATCGATTGGCACGATCACCTTGTAACCGCGTTGCGCGGACTCCGAGCCGGTGATGAGTCCGACATTTTGAAACGAGGTGCCGCACACGATGACGGTCTTGATGCCGCGTGCTTTCAGCTTCTCTTCCAGGTTCGAGCCAAGAAATTTGTCGGGTCCGTTCTGTTGCACCCATTCGCCGGGGCGAGGCAAGAATCCCGGATCGACCACATCGGCGGGCGTGGCGTGGCCATCGCTACCAATGAAGCTGTACCACAACATGGCTCCAGCGGAACGCGCCGCGTCGTGCAATCGTTTCACGTTGGGAATCGTGGCCACACACCGAGGCCGGGGCTCGCAATTTGTTTTCATCATATCCATGATGAGTAGAGCCGTCGTCGAACCCTCGAGCGCCACCGCTTTGAGTTCCGGCCGCGGCGGCAGTTTCACGGCGTCCCAATCGTCGAGGATATCGGCGGCCAATGGCGACGCCGCGAGTGCAACAATGAGCGCACCCGCCGCTACGACCGAACCGAACGACAGCTTTCGAGTGTTTAGCATCGTGCCTCCTCTGGTTTTGTCCAACTCGTGTTTAGCCGGAATGCGATTCTACCAGCAATCCACCGGGCCGTCGTGCCGCCGGCGCGGCGCAAGGATTCTCAAGCGGGCGGCCGCTGCATTCCTGGCGGCCGCTGAGCTGCTCTCGCGTGAGAAGCAGGCTCGTCAAAGACCGACCCGCCCCAAAGGAAAGGCTCCGCCTCTGCAGAGGCGGGCTACAACAAACTACCGTGGATTGCGCCGAGGCATTCGTCGGAGCTTTCGGACTTTGGGGCTTTTCCGCGAGCGTTGATAGACTTAGATCAGTTCGTAACCGGCGAAAAAGTAGCCAAGCTCAAACGCCGCAGTTTCGGGAGCGTCCGAGCCGTGCGTGCAATTGTTGCCGATGCTGGTGCCGAGGTCGCGGCGGATGGTGCCTGGCGCAGCTTTGGCGGGATCGGTGGCGCCCATGGTGTCTCGCCACTTTAGAATCGCGCCTTCGGCTTCCAAGGCCAGCACGACCACTTTGCCGGAACTCATGAACTCGGTGAGTTCGCCGAAGAAGGGACGGGCGGCGTGCACCGCATAAAAACCCTCGGCTTCTTTCTTTGTCAGACGCAGCGATTTGATCGCGACGATCTGGAATCCAGCCTTTTGAATGCGTGAAATAATTTCGCCCGAAAGGCCCCGGCCAAAGGCGTCCGGCTTGATGATTGCTAGTGTGCGTTCGATCGCCATTCGTTCATTCTCCGTGAATTAAGATTGAGGCAGGGAGGCAAAGAGGCAGGAGGTGAAGAAACTACTTCGCTGCACCGCGCCATCGCTTCCACAAGCTGCCCAGCATCGCACCAATTCTGTTATATCTTTCCTTAACGTCTTTGCAGTCTTTCTCGGATATGTAGCCTTCGTCTTTGCTCATATCCAGCCACATTCTCGTTTCGTCGCAAGAGCCGATCGCGATTTGCAGGTATCGTTTGAATTCCGGGGTTGAAGCCCGCTTACCCCAACCCTCAACGATATTCGCCGGAATTGATCTTGCCGCACGGCGAAGCTGACTGGCTAGCTCGTACTGTTCAAAGGCCGGAAAGCGCTTAACCATTCGGGAGACATCGAGAGCAGCCGCATAGGATTCCCGGAATACATCCAGATCGTGATACGTCCGGATCGGCATTCCTGCCTCCTTGCCTCTTTGCCTCGTACCTCTACTTTACTTCTTGATCGCCGCTGCCAGCGTCACGCCAATTTCCGCGGGGCTCTGGATCGTGAGAATGCCCGCGGCGGCCATGGCTTTGTACTTCTCCGCGGCGGTGCCTGCGCCGCCGCTGATGATCGCGCCCGCGTGGCCCATGCGGCGTCCCGGAGGCGCGGTCTGCCCGGCGATCAATCCCACGACGGGCTTTTTCACGTTGGTCTTGATGTAGGCGGCGGCCTTTTCTTCCGCGTCGCCGCCGATTTCGCCGATCATCACGATGGCTTGCGTTTCGGGATCCTCGTTGAACAGCTTGATCGCGTCGATGTGCGTCGTGCCGATGATCGGATCGCCGCCAATGCCGATGCACGTGGACTGGCCGATGCCGAGCTGCGTCAACTGATGCACGGCCTCATACGTCAAAGTCCCGCTGCGGCTCACGACGCCGATGTTTCCCTGCTTGTGAATCCGCCCCGGCATGATCCCCATCTTGCATTTCCCCGGCGAAATAATTCCGGGGCAGTTCGGTCCGATCAGGCGCGTCTTGGAATTCTTCAAGGCCGCCGCGACGCGAACCATGTCCAGCGTGGGAATGCCTTCGGTGATGCAAACGACCAGGGGCAACCCGGCGTCGATCGCTTCGAGAACCGCGTCCGCGGCATACGGCGGCGGGACGAAAATAATGGATGCGTCCGCCCCCGTTTCGCGCACCGCATCCGAAACCGTGTTGAACACCGGGATTTTCTCGTGCGTTGTGCCGCCCTTGCCGGGAGTCACTCCGGCGACAACTTTGGAGCCGTATTCCACCATCTGCCCCGCGTGAAAACTGCCTTCGCGCCCGGTCAGGCCCTGGACGATGACGCGTGTTTTTTCATTTACGAGTACGCTCATCGCGCACCCCCCGCGAGCGCGACAACTTTCTCCGCCCCATCCTTCATGTCTTTCGCAATCGTCAGACCCAATCCCGAATCTCGCAAGATTTCCTGCCCCTTTTCCACGTTGGTTCCTTCCATGCGAACCACCACCGGAAGTTTCAGATTCAAATCCTTCGCCGCGGCGACGACGCCCGACGCCAGCACGTCACACCGCAGGATGCCGCCGAAAATATTAATGAATACGCCCTTCACGCTCGGATCCTTGACCAGAATCTTGAACGCGTTCTTGACCTGCTCGGCCGAAGCGCCTCCACCGACGTCCAAAAAATTGGCGGGCGAGCCGCCCGATAACTTGATGATGTCCATCGTACTCATCGCCAGGCCCGCGCCGTTGACCATGCAGCCGACGTTGCCGTCGAGCTTGATGTAGTTCAGCTTGTAGGTGGACGCTTCCACTTCGAGCGGATCTTCCTCGTTCAAATCGCGCAGTTCGAGGATGTCCTTATGCCGGTACAGCGCGTTGTCGTCAAACGCCATCTTGGCGTCGAGCGCGACGAGCTTGCCGTCCCCGGTCACGATCAGCGGATTGATTTCCGCGAGCGAGGCGTCGGTTTCGAGGAACGCGCGGTAGAGCGCCTGAAGGAACGGCCCGGCGGCAGCGGCCGCGTCGCCCGAAAGGCCCAGGCCGTACGCCAGCTTGCGCGTATGGTAGGGCTGCAGGCCGGTCTCCGGACGAATCGTCTCGCGCAGAATCAGCTCGGGATTCTTGTGCGCGACTTCCTCGATTTCCATGCCGCCCGCCGTGCTGGCCATGATCACGGGTGCGGCGACGGCGCGGTCAACCAGGATGCTGAGGTAAAGTTCCCGCTTGATGTCGAGCCCTTCTTCGATCAGCAATCGCTGCACGATGCGCCCCGCGGGCCCCGTTTGCGGAGTCACGAGTTTCATGCCCATCATGGCCTTCGCAAGATCCGCCGCTTCCGCGGGCGATTTCGCCAGCTTCACGCCGCCTGCTTTGCCGCGGCCTCCGGCGTGAATTTGCGCTTTCACCACCACGACCTTGGTGCCCAGCCGTTCGGCCACGGCCCGGGCTTGATCGGGCGTCGTGACCATTTCTCCGCGAGGCGTCGGAACGCCAAACTTCCGGAAGATTTCTTTTGCCTGATATTCGTGGATCTTCATCGTCCGTCCATCAGTGCTAGAATTTAGTTACATTGGAAACTTTAGAGTTTATAGGGAACGCTCGAACCGGGCAAGGCGAAAGGAAGCAGATGAGTTCGCGCACATTGCCAATTCGGCACAGCGCGGCCGTGCGCTTTGCGCCGCTCGCGAGCCTCCACCCGGGCCTGAGGCCCGACCACATATGATGCACGCGCTCATCAAAAAGGTAGAAGCAGGGACCGATCTTTCACGCCAGGAAGCGGAGCAGGCCATGGAGGAAATTTTTTCCGGGCGCTCGGACGAAGAGACCATCGTCGCGCTGCTGGCGGCGCTGCGCGCGAAGGGCGAAACGGTCGGGGAACTCGTCGGCTTCGCCCGCGCCATGCGACGGCACGTGACGCCGGTATTCGCGGACGGCGTGCGCCCCGAGGAATTGTTGGTGGATACCTGCGGCACCGGCGGCGACGCCTCGGGAACTTTTAACATCTCGACCGCGGCGGCTTTCCTTGCGGCCGGAGCGGGCGTGCGCATTGCCAAGCACGGCAATCGCTCGATCTCGTCGAAGTGCGGCTCGGCCGATGTGCTCGAAGCGCTGGGCGTTCGGCTCGACATTCCACCGGAGCGCGTCGGGGCGGCGATACGCGAGATCGGGATCGGATTCCTCTACGCGCCCGCGCTGCATACGGCGATGCGGCACGCGATGCCGGCGCGGCGCCGCCTCGGACGCACGGCGTTCAACTTGCTCGGACCGCTGACTAATCCCGCGGGGGCGCGCGCGCAGGTGGCCGGAGTGTTTTCGGACAAGGTCGTGGAAAAAGTGGCGCTCGTGCTCAGCGAACTGGACGTCGAGCGCGCGTTCGTCGTTCACGGCGCGGGCGGTCTGGACGAAATTTCACTGGCGGGAGAGACAACCGTCGGCGACGTGCGCCTAGACGTGGTCCGAATTTACTCGGTCACGCCCGAGGACTTTGGCCTGGAACGAGCGCCGCTTGAGGCCGTCGCAGGAGGAGACGCGGCGCATAACGCGGAATTGATCCGCGCGATTTTGACCGGCGAAAAGGGCCCGCGCCGGGACATTGCCGTCGCCAACGCCGCCGCCGCGATTGTGGCCTCCGGCCGCGCCGCGGATTTCCTCGAAGGCGCGCAACTTGCCGCCGCGGCTATCGATTCCGGCGAAGCCCGCAAGAAACTCGAAGCGCTCATCGCGTTCACACATAAGTAGGACGGGCTTTAGCCTGTCCGCTTTTGATTTCCGCTGCTGAATGAAAGTCAAAACCGGACAGGCTGAAGCCCGTCCTACCTCAGCGCAAGGAAATTTCTCAACAGCCGCAATCCCACTTCGGTGAGCACCGATTCGGGATGGAACTGCACGCCTTCCACGCACATGGTCCGGTGGCGCAGGCCCATGATGATGTTGTCGGTTTTCGCGGAAATTTCCAGGTCGGCCGGAAATGATTTTTCCTCGACGATCAGCGAGTGATAGCGGGTGGCGACGAAATCCTGCGGCAAATCCTTGAAGATTGTTTTGTTGTCGTGATGAATGCGGCTGGTTTTTCCGTGCATGATCTCCGGCGCGCGGATGACCTTTCCTCCGAACGCGTATCCGATAGCCTGATGGCCCAGGCACACGCCCAGAATCGGAACCTGCCCCGCGAAGCGCTTGATGACGTCCACACAGATGCCGGAATCTTCCGGCGTACCGGGACCGGGAGAAATGACGATTCGCTGCGGCTTTTTCGCGGCGATTTCGTCGAGCGTGATCCGGTCGTTTCGATGGACCTCCAGCGTCTCACCCAATTGGCCGAGGAACTGCGCGAGGTTATAGGTGAACGAGTCGTAGTTGTCGAGAAGCAAAATCATCGCTGGCAGCTCACGTCAGTCGTTTCCACGCCGGGCACACTCACGGGCGCTCGCGCGAAGGGGCGAAACAAAAATTATAAGGCTTGCGGACGGGCGGGACAAATCAGCGCGCCGCCCGGATCGTGTCCGGATCGGGATCTTCTTCTTCCTGCGCGCATTTACGGCGAGTGTCGGAAACGAAATCGTCCAGCTTTCCCTGATCGCGCATCTGAACGATCTTATCGATGTAGGGCCAGCGCGCGTCGGGCTCCTGCTTCAGGATCGACTGGTACGCCTTGAGCGAACCGAGCAGCCCCGCCGTCGCGATGGCCTGCTCGTCTTTGACTTTGTCGGGATGCTCGATCATAAAGGCAGCACTGGAGATGGCCATCTGGTTGACGATCTCCCGGGAATGCCCGCGAGGCGGCTTCGGCAGCGTGCCGAAATAATCGTCGCAGACGGTCACGGTGATGTCGGGAATTTCCACGATCCACTGGATGACCCATTCGCGATTATCCTTCGCGTCCTTGGCGAGCGGATCGTCTTCGAGTTGGCGCGCTATTTTCACGGCGCGGGCGCGCTCGTCGGCCGTCGAGGGACCGCGATGCGACTGCTGGGCGCGCGCGATTTGGACGGCGCAAAATCCCAGCAAGAAAATTGCGATAGCGATAGCGCGAGTCGAGTGCGCCTTCATATTCGGCTCCAACCGGCGATGGGCCCCGATTCCCGTAGAATGTAATAGTACACGAAATTGCCGGGGAGGCGAATCCGGGGCCCCTCCCAAGGGATCGAGACATCGAGTGGCCGTGCCACGCAAGCGCCGCGCCGCATGGCCGTGTACAATACACCGGGGCGCGAGACTTCCGGAGACATTTCAGAAGGGACCCATGGCAAAGTTTGAAAAACACATTTTCATCTGCACCAACCAGCGGCCGGAGGGAAATCCGCGCGGCTGCTGCAATCCTTCGGGCAACGCCGAACTTCATGCCGCATTCAAGGAAAAGCTGAAGCAGCGCGGAATTCCGGGAGACAAGGTGCGGGCCAATAAGGCCGGATGCCTGGAGCAATGCGAGGTCGGCCCGACGGTGGTCGTCTATCCCGACGCCGTTTGGTACGGCGGCGTGACGTCCGCGGATGTCGACGAAATCATCGACTCGCACATTGTCGGCGGCCGCCCCGTGGAGCGGCTGATCATTCCGGATTCCGTCTTGAACAACACCCAGAAAAAAGCCTAGCCCCATTCCACAAGGCAAACATAGTGGGCAAAACACAACTGTTTGAGTCAGAGAAAAACGAGGGCTTCTGTGGCGCCGGCGTCCCGCCGGCGGTTTTTCTGGTCTCATCACGTTACGAAATCGCCGGCGGACGCCGGCGCCACGACGCAGCGGCGAATTGACACTCGCCGACTCCCAGCGTAGGCTCGCGCCACGCGCATGAAGGAATCCAATTCAATTCCACCGGGAGGCGCCCATGAGGCGAAAGGTGTTCTTATTCCTGCTATCCGTGCTGTTTGCTTGGCCGTTGTTTGCGCAAGAAAACGTGCCCCAACTTGCCTTTGATTCCGTTCCCGACTTCTTCAAGCTTCCTCCGGGAGTGAATTTTGGCGAGGTTCCGGGCGTGGCCGTCAATTCCAAGGGACACGTTTTCGTGTTTACGCGGTCGAACAGCGCCAACGGTCCCGCCTACGCGCCCGCGGCAGCGCAGTTGTTTGAATTTGACGCCAACGGCGAATTCATTCGCGAAATCGGCAAGGGCCTTTACGCGTGGTCCGAAGCCCATACGGTGCGCATCGACAAGGACGACAACATCTGGGCCATCGACAAAGGTTCCGACATGGTGGTCAAGTTCAATCAGGCGGGCCATGTGGTCTGGGTTTTCGGGCGGCGCCTCGAAGGAGCCGAGGAAGACACCAAGCCCTGGGGCCATCCCGATCCGCCGCTGCCCGCGATCGACGGACTTTTCCGCCAGCCGACCGACGTGGCCTGGGATTCCGACGGCAACATCTACATCACCGACGGCTACGTGAACTCGCGCGTCGCGAAATATGACAAGAACGGAGACTGGGTCAAATCCTGGGGCAACAAAGGCACCGCGCCGGGACAATTCCGCCTGCCGCACTCGATTGTCGTGGATCGCAACAATAACATTTACGTGGGCGATCGCAGCAACCGCCGCATTCAAGTGTTCGATACCGAAGGAAAATTTCTGCGGATGTTCACCATTGACGTGCCGCCCGCTCCCGGCACGCACCCGGTCAATGGCACCATGCCCACCGGCGATCGGCTGGCTGCGATCATCGGCGCTCCCAATTCGATTTGCATCACGCCCGGCGCGAACCAAGTGCTGTACGTCGGAGAAACAACTTTTCCGGGGCGGATCTTCAAGGTGGCGCTCGACGGAAAAGTGCTCGGCGTGATCGGCAAGTCCGGGCGCAATTTGAAAGAGTTTTCCGGCGCGCACCAACTCGCCTGCGCTTCGGACAACGTAATCTATGCCGCAGAAACCGCCAACTGGCGCGTGCAGAAATTGATTATTCACGCCCAGTAGGACGGGCTTCAGCCTGTCCGGTTTTGAAGTTTCAGGCGATGGGCGCGGCAATCGTTCGACTGCTGGAGTCAAAAGCGGACAGGCTGAAGCCCGTCCTACTTCAGCGCACACGCACCTCGACGCTCGCGGTCTTCGTGTGCCCTGCCCCATCGTCAATGGTCAGCGTGTACTTCGTGGTCTTGCGCGGCGAAACGTGCACGCAGCGAGTGAAGGCCGGCCAGACAGGCTCTTCCGCTTGCGGCTCAATTTTCACTGCTTTTGCGTTGGAGACGCTATAGCAGAGGGAAGCTTTCTCCCCCGCCTGGATGGTCGCGGGATTCGCCGCATAACTCAAGATCTCGAAATCGGTTTCCGCCCATCGCCTCAAATGTCTGCTGATCCTGCGAGCGCACTTTTTCCGCGGCCTTCTCGACGATGGCTTGATTCGCTTCCCATCGCGAATAGAAGACCCAGCCGACGTAGGAGCCGCCGATGAGAAGACGGCAGCCGATAAGAGAATGAAGTTGCGTACTCTGAAAGCCGGATTCAGGGGTGGGATTCATCAGCATAGAGCACCAGATCGAGCACCAGAAAAAACGCCGGGGCCACGATTCACAAATCACGGCGAAGCAGGATTGTACTGCGAGAATATTACTTTTTGCGAAAGCTTTCGCTTCGCGCCGCCCGGCGCGGGATCGTCACCGCGATGCGCGAATTCCAGCGCGGTGAGCAGACGCGCGCGCCTTGTTTACCGTTTCCTGGTATTCCTTCTCGGGAACGGAATCGGCGACGAGGCCGGCGCCCGCTTGCACATACGCGACGCCTTTCTTTACGACCATCGTGCGAATCGCGATGCAGGAATCGAGATTCCCTGAGAAGTCCAGGTACAGAATCGCTCCGGCGTAGATGCCGCGGCGCGTGGGCTCCAGTTCGTCGATGATTTCCATCGCGCGGACTTTTGGCGCGCCGGAAAGCGTGCCTCCGGGAAAGCAGGCGGCGAGCGCGTCGAAGCAGTCCACATCTTCCCGCAGGTGTCCGCGCAAACTCGAAACGAGGTGCATCACGTGCGAGTAGCGCTCGACAAACATCAGCCTCTCGACTTGCACCGTGCCGTATTCCGAAACGCGTCCCAGATCGTTGCGACCCAGATCGACAAGCATGATGTGCTCGGCCTGTTCCTTGGGGTCGGCGGCAAGCTCGGCTTCCAGCGCCGCGTCTTCTTTTTCATCGGCGCCGCGCGCGCGCGTCCCGGCGATGGGCCGATAAAACGCGTCGCGGCCCTGCACTTTCACGAGCATTTCGGGCGAACTGCCAACGACCGCGAGATCGTTCAGCTTCAAAAAATACATATAGGGAGAAGGATTCACGACGCGCAGCGAGCGGTAAATCTCAAATGGATCGGCGTCGGTTTTTGCGGCGAAACGCTGGCTGATGGCCACCTGAAAAATATCGCCCGCGCGAATGTATTCCTTGGACTTTTTCACGGCGGCGATAAATTTGGCGCGCGAAAAATTGGACGTGACCTTGAGCGGGCGCGCTTTTCTGCGCTTCGGATGTTCCGCGGCCACGGCCGCTTCCAGGCGCCGGCGCGTGGCGCGGATTTCGCGCACGGCCTGATTGTATTTCGCGCGCAGGCTGCCTTCGCCGTCCGTAAACACGTTGCGAACAATCCAAACCCTGTGACGGACGTGATCGAACACGACGAGGCCGAGGAAAAACATCATCACGGCGTCGTCCATGCCCACGTCGTCCTGCGTCGTGTCCGGGATGCGCTCGATGAGCCGCACCATGTCATACGCGAAATAGCCGATCGCGCCGGCGACCAGCGGCGGCAGGCCCGGCACGCGCACGGGGCGGTACCGCTCCACGCGATTGCGCAGGTAATCGAGCGGATTTTCCTGCACCCAGGACGTACGGCTGTCGCTTTCGAGCACGCACGCGCCGTTGACGTAGCGAAACACCTCGCTCGGATTTGCGCCCACGAACGTGTAGCGCGCAATTTTTTCGCCGCCCTCGACGCTTTCGAGCAGGCACGCGTACCGCGCGTTGTGCGCCAGCCGCAAATAGGCGGAAACCGGAGTCAGCGTGTCGGCCGTGAACGTGTCGTACACGGGCACGAGATTTCCCTGCCGCGCGAGCTTGCAGAAGGATTTGAAATCCGGCTGGATCATAGGTTTCCTGGCAGTTCCCCGGCACCCCGCGTCACGAGCGGCGCCCCTTGGCTTTTTCTTCCCGATCGAGCGCCTAAACCACCGCGCGGCGCATGGCGTTTTCCGGCGCGCGCTCGCCGGTCCAGATTTCGTATTGCGCGAATCCCTGCGCGAGAAACATTTCCACGCCCGAAATCACGTCAATGCCCTTTCGCCGCGCGAGCTGCAGCAATTCCGTATCCCTCGGACGGTAGACCATGTCCATGACAATCCGGCAATTCAGTTCCGCGGCGGCGAGAGGCGAACCGCCATGCGGGTGCATGCCGATAGGCGTGCAGTTCACAATCGCATCGAAAAATTCGCTTACTCAGCTCGCCGCGAGCCACCATCTGTCCGCCCACGGCTCCGGCCAGAGCGCGAGCGCGTTCCGGACGGCGCGCGCAGACGCATACATTCGAGCCTGCTTGCGCCAGCGCGAACGCGGCCGCTCTCGCGGCGCCTCCCGCGCCGAACAGCAGCACGCAGCTACCCGCCAGGCGCATTCTCCGTTCTAAGCTGCGCAGGACTCCGACGTAGTCTGTATTGTACCCGTACAAGCGCCCGCCGCCACGCACAACGACCGTGTTGACCGCGCCAATGCGCTCGGCCAGCGGATCGCAGCCGTCCAAATGGCGCAGAATGGTTTCCTTGTGAGGGATCGTGACCGAAAGGCCCGCGACTCCGAATCCCTTCATTGCGCTCAAAAATTCCCGCAAATTGCGTACGAGAAACGGCACAAAGACGGCGTCGAACTTGCGAGCATGAAATGCGGTGTTGTGCAGCAGCGGCGAGAGCGAATGCCCGATGGGATCCCCGATCACGCCGTACACGCGGGTGCGGCGCGTGATCCGAGCGGCCCGGTATAGGTCGATCATCGCGTCCAATGAGAGTTGGCCCGGTGCCGTGGCGTGTTCGAGCGAGCCGTAGGCCAGCGCGCTGCCCATGCGCAGCGATAGAACACGGCCGGCCAGGCCGAATTCGCCCATCGGAATGGCGACCACGCGGCTGCGTTTCCCAGCCAGCTCGCATACGCGCAGGCTGTCTGAAACGGACCGGCATTGCGCCGCGATTTTGATCGCTTGTCCGCCCGCGCGTTCCAGCCTTCGCGCGATTCCCGCGATGTTCCGCGGCGTTCCGCGAAAATCATGATGCGATACCATCACGCGCGCGGGTGCGAGGGCGCGCGCCAGTTCACCTGGCGCAAAGTGCCCGGCCGTTTCGATCTCCACGTCGCACCAGCCACAGCCCGCGCCAGCGGCTTGCGACAGGATTCCGATCTCTTCGTCCCGGCTCCCCTGAAACAGGCCGCCGCCCTGCTTCCGCCGGCAGGTTGCAATCAAGGCTCCGCGAGGGCGTGCGCGAGTCAGCCAAGAAAGGAAGGCCTCTCGCTCCTTGGAACTGCGAAGATAGTCCAAGCGCAGTTCCAAGGTACGCGTATGCTGCAGTCCCCGGCGGACTTGCGCGATCATCGCGCGCGCCGTTTCGGAGGCGGCAACACCGCACACGCGGTCTTTTCCGAAGAGCCCTTTCAATCTCCCTCCACCCCGTCGAGCCAAGCTTTAGGCTTCTATCACGTGGGTGACGAATGTGTAAAGCGGCCGACTACGTTTTCTTGACGCTCCCCAGGGCCAATGCTAGCTTGGATGAGCAGCCGTAGCCGGTGTGGGGATATCAAAAGCAGCGAACGTAAGGAGCGGTCTCCATGCACAAGAGTATCAGCTATCGCATTCTAAATGTAGGGCTTAGCGTTGGACTCGGCCTCCTGGCCGCTGCCGGCATGGCCCAGGCGCAACAGTATTCCCCCACGACTCCGACGGAAACGGACATGTATTGTTCCGGCGTGATCACCGATAAGCCAGTTCCGGCGAGCCTTTATGTGATTTCCGGAGAGGATTCCCGGTATAAGACATCCTTCGAACAGGGCGATGAGATTTATATTAACGCCGGGTCTTCCGAAGGTGTAAAGGTCGGCGACCAGTTCGAAGTCATACGGCCCGTGACGGACATGGGAGCAAAGACCGTCTGGTTCAAGTATCAGGCCGCCCTCAGCCGGGCTATGGGTACCCGCTATGCCGATATCGGACGGTTGCGCGTCGTGCACGTGGACCAGAAGACCTCGACGACGGAAGTTGCCATGGGCTGCAACGTGATCCAGCGGGGCGACATTGTGCGTCCGTTCGTAGCCCGTCCGGTGCCCCAATTCCGCACGGTCGCGCTGGATCCCTTCGCTCCGCCGTCCGGAAAGAAAACCGCGATGGTGGTGAACGGGAAGGATTTCTCCGTTCTCAGCGGGTCCGGCAAAATTGTTTACGTCAACCTGGGAAGCGAGCAGGGCGTTCGAGTTGGAGACTATTTCCGAGTGTTCCGCTATCAGGGGACGCATATCGAGTCCATGTATCAGGTGAAAGATTCGGCGTTCAAGGCGTACGGATTCGGAAGCACTCCAGTGGCCTACGAATGGAACGACCTTCCGCGCCAGGTGCTCGGCGAAGGAATCGTCCTGCGAACCGGCCCGAATTCCTCCACGGTCATGCTGACAACGGTGCGGGATGAAGTGTTCGCCGGCGACTACGTGGAAGTGGAATAGCCGCAACCAGGTTTTCGTTTTTCCAATCCAGATCAGAAAAAAAGGATCTGATTCGCGAAGCGAATCGGATCCTTTTGCGTTTAGCGAGCTTGAAAAAGCGGCGCCGGGTCGTCCCCAGTTTCCGCGAGAGTCCGGCAGCGAATCTCTTCACTCCTCCAAGGCGAAGCGCTGGTCCCGACGATTCACGATTCCGAACTGCGTCGCTCGCGCTTTTCCGAAAAGACTTCCGCCGTAAAACCGAATACTTGCGTCGAGAGATCACGCCAGGCATCGCGCGGCAATCCCGCTTTGACACAGGTTTCCTCGAGCAATCGTTGGCTCGACCACTTCCGTTCCGTTGCGACCTGCGGAAGCAAGAGCCCCCTGAAAGATCCCCGCGCCACCACGAGCCCGTGTGTGCCAGCCACAATTTCCTCCGGTTGGATCCGCTCCAGGGCGCTCAAGACGGAGATCTCGATTTCCAGGACTGCGATTTCGTGGGCGCCGACCGGAGGGAACCGCGAATCGTACAACGCCGCGCTGATGGCCGAACGAGCGACAACGTCCGCGAGCGCGCCGGGATTCTCGACCTGCCCGACGCAACCGCGCAAATTTCCGCTGCAATAGAGACTTACGAACGCTCCTCTGGGTTCGGAAAGCGCCGCGGGATGCGGCGGGAAATCGGGAATCGATTGTTCGAGGATCGCGCTGGAAATTGCCCGCCGGGCGATATCCACCAAGGCCCGCCAATCGTCACTGGACAGTTGGGACATCCTGAGTATTCTTAGGCCGCTCGAGAATTCTCAGGTGACGCCGCTGCTTCACGCTGCCGTCGACACGGCCCCAAAATTTTTGAAAATACTGGAACGCCGAAACCACCGCACTGCCCACCACCAGCCACAACAGGATCACGCCGAGCGGCCGAATGATCGGATGCTTGGCCGCCAGAATCACCGCGCAAACGGCGATCACCTGCAAAACCATTTTCGTTTTCCCGAGCGCGGAAGCCGGAATCGTAAACCCTTCCGCGGAAGCGATGTTGCGCAGCCCAAGAACCACGATCTCCCGCCCGATGATGATCACGGCCATCCAACCGTGCACGAGGTGCATTTCCACGAGGGAAATAAATGCGGCGGACATCAACAGCTTGTCGGCGATGGGATCGAGCAGGATTCCGAGTGTGGTCACTTCGCTGCGCCGGCGGGCGTAATAGCCGTCGGCCCAGTCCGTGGCCGCGGCCGCCAGAAGAATCAGCACGCCCCACTCGGCAAAATTAATCGTCACTCCCAAAAAATCGATATTGGGCTCGCGGGTCAAAAGGACAACGACCAGCACAGGAATAAAGAAAATGCGTAGAATGGTCAGGCTATTTGGCAGGTTCATGACGCACCTGGCGGGCCCCTGCTCCTTTTTGGACGTACCCGCCCAGTCGCGAGGCGTAAACCACTATAGACGCACGAGTGCGGGCAGTCAACGATTGCTCAAGGGGAGTTCCGCAAGTCGCACGGAAAGCATGCCAATTGCGCGGCAACGGCCCCCTCTGGCCTCTCGTAAACCTGAGTACGCTTAGGTCACACGAGCCCGCAAGGCTGTGCAAATCATGAGTTTACAACCAGCCGTGCTAAAAACAGGCCAAATGCTTAAGGATTCAACAATAATCCTTGCAAAATATTGAAAATGCAGTGTTTATAATTGTAAAAGATTGTCCAACTCGCATCGACGGCAAGATTTCCGGCGAGTTACTTTGCCAATGGAAATCGATTTCCACAGCCTTTCCACACTGGGCGTAGTCTGCCCTTGGGGAGTCCGGGGTGCATCGAGTTCCCTCATTCTTGCGGGATTTCATTGACTCGGCTGAGTCCGATGGACCTTAAATCCTCCGGAACGGACGGGGCGAACCGTATCATGCAAGCGACGGCTCCGGGCCGAGCCGCAATTGGCGAGCGACCGATTCGGGAAGTTCGGCCTCGATGGCCATCACGGAATCCTTCACTTCGGAATGAAGAACGCGGCCCATCGCGTGAACGAGGGCGATCGCGCGGCCATTCGCGAGCGGAAGCGTAAAGCGCAGATGGAGCAGAGGATCGACGGGCATGGCCTGATCGATGCGGCCGAGCAGCGCGTCCAGCCCCTCGCCGGTCAATCCGGAGACGCGCGCCGAATTGTGATTTTCATTTACGGCGGCGGCTTCTTCGGGCGTGAGCCTGTCAATCTTGTTGAGCACGTGCAGGCGCGGCCGGTCGGCGACGCCAAGTTCCTTTAGAATTTTTTCCACTTCCGCGTCCTGCTCGGCGTGTTGCGGATTCGAGATGTCGGTCACGAGGAGAATCAGCGCCGATTCCTGCACTTCTTCCAGCGTGGCGCGAAACGCGGCGATCAATCCGGGGGGAAGATCGCGAATAAATCCGACGGTATCGGACAGGAGCACGCGCCGGTTCGAGGGCAGGCGCACGGCGCGGACGGTGGGGTCGAGCGTGGCGAACATTTTTGAAGACACCAGCACTCCGGCGCGGCTCAGCGCATTGAAGAGCGTGGATTTCCCCGCATTCGTGTAGCCCACGAGCGCGACGGTTCCGAGCGGCACGGCCTGGCGCGTTTCGCGCCGCAGCGAGCGCTGCTTGCGCACGGCTTCGATGGCCTTGGTGATCCTGCTGATGCGGTCGCGGATGCGCCGGCGGTCGGTTTCGAGTTTCTGTTCGCCGGGGCCGCGCGTTCCGATTCCGCCCGCTTGCCGCGATAGTTCTTTCGAGCTTCCGGCGAGGCGCGGCAGGGAGTAATTCAATTGCGCGAGTTCCACTTGCAATTGGCCTTCGCGGCTGCGGGCATGGCGCGCAAAAATATCCAGAATCAACTGGGTTCGGTCAATCACGCGGCACTCGGTGCCCTTTTCGAGGTTGCGCAGCTGGGTGGGCGTCAGATTGCGGTCAAAAATGATGAGCGGCGCGTGGTGCAAATTCGCTTCTATTTTCACTTCCTCGATTTTGCCGCGCCCGATCAAGGTGGCGGGATCGATTTTGTCGCGCATCTGAAAAATGCTTCCCGCGACCTGCGCGCCGGCGCTGCACGCGAGTTCCGCCAGTTCGTCGAGCGACGCGCGTTCCACGTCGCCCGCGTCCATCCCGGGTGCGTGGGGGACTCGCTTCAAGCCTACGCCAACCAGGAATACGCGCTCGTGGCTTTCTGTCGAACGTGTGGTCTTCATTCGGGAACAACGATCTCGGTAGGGACGCCTTGAAGAATGCGCGGCAAAGTACGAAGTTTCACAACCCCATTATACCCCACATTCCGCGTTTTGAAGCCCGCAACGGCGCGCCGCGGAAAAATCCAACGGATCGAGAAGCGGCAATCCAACGAATGCCGGACCGTCAGTCATGCTGAATGAACTGTTTCACGAGCGCCAGATACTTGCGGTATTGACTCGCCTCATCGCGCAAGCCATGGATCAATTCCCTGACGGCGTATTTCTTTTGCTCGCTCTTGAGGTCCGGAATCGCTTTTTCGAGTCTCTCCGCTCGCGCATCGATCTTCTTCACCTCAGCTTCGAGATATTTGAGATGGGCGTTCCAAGAATCATCAGCCATTCCAACGCTCCTCGGCAGATCGAGCACGCGATCCAAACTGGACGCCGGTCTACAGCCGTGGCGAATCCGCACTTAGCCTACCGTGGCGCAACGGCTGAACCTTGGGAACGCAGCAAGTTTCTCGCCTCGAGCTTCCGCGGCCCTCGGCAGGCAAAGACGAAGGCTGGAGGCAGGTTGCGCCAGATGGTTCTCCGCTGCACGGAGCGGAAATACTGGTGCAAAAGCTGCCCAAGATGAAACCGCCGTACGCGCCCGTTCTTCCATTCCAAGCCGTGGAGGTATTGATATTGGGTGAACACTCCGCCATTACCGAGAAGGCTCCCGACCTCACCCAGGAAGGCGTGTCTCTGCCAATCGGGCATCAATCCCAGCGCCAACGAGGAAACTACCGCATCCGCACGGTCGTAGCCTCGACGGCGCACTTCGTCGCGGAGAGTCTCGGCACTGGCATTGATGACGTCCAAACGCGAGTCGCAGACATTCGACTTCAGGTAGCGGGAAAAACGGGAGTTAATCTCGAAGGCGAGCAGGGCGGCATCCGATGGAATCACGTTCAGCAGCGCTTGCGTCATGGCCCCTGTGCCGGAGCCTACCTCCACAACCACGCGAGCCCTCTTGAGCGGAAGCGGCCGCAGCATGGCCTGAGCGAGATAACGTGAACTGGGTGCAACCGCGCCAACGGTACGAAAGTCGGCCGCAGCTTCCAAGGCGAATGTTGTCAGACTCATCGTGGCATGGCCTTCCCGGTTGAATGGTTCGAGACATTGTACCAGCTACAGCCTGAGTCTACGTCTCCGTTACGGAAAGGAAAGCGAATTTGAAAAGGGCGGAACCCGACACCCAAACCCGATTGCAAGAAGAACATGAAATGCAGAGTGCCGGGCATCACACCGGCGCGTGATTTCGGTCACCGATACCCGGGCGCCAACGTGGGAATGTGCTCATGACGGGTAGAAAATGCGAAACACAATTACATGGATCGCTGGATGCCTGATTTTTTGCGCCTCGCTGCCGGCGCAGGAGCGCCCACCGGCGTTCTCGACCGCCGGCCACTCTCTGGGCGAAACTGCTGAACAGTTCTACTCGGAGGGCTATGTTGGGGACGTGCTACGCGCATGCCAGGCAGGAGATCGGAAGACTGTAAGCCGCTTGTTCAAGAACGTAGACCATTCGTCCAAGGACAGCGCAAAGAATATTTGCAGGAGAGATGCGTTCGCCGAGAAGGAAGCCAGCGGCGGGGCCCGTCTGGAATTCAAGAGCGCCGTCGACCGGGAGGCCATGAGGGCCGATACATTTACTTTCGACGGGGGGCAATTGGTCAAGATAGACATGGTCTATCGCGCGCCCATAGCGGTCTTTGAAGGGCAGCATCCCAAATATTTTTGCGAGCTCCTCGCGGGATTACGCGAGGCTTACGGGGAACCGACAAAGTCTTATACCAGACCCGTGCTAAACAGCTACGGCGTGGAACACGACGCCCACGGTGCGACCTGGGTGCGCGAAAACGACGTCATCATTATCTTCGAGCAGTTGGGCCTGGACGCCTGGACGGAAATCGTCGCGGAAACGCTCGCGGAACATAATCGCGCAGCAAACGTCCCGCAGTTTGCGAATCCACTGCAATAACGAAGAATTTCTGCTCAGGTCACAGCGAATGCGCGTGTCGACAACCGGGGTCCGGGTGACCATCGACCACGCGCCGATCCTGAGTTCCTATTGCGATTTAGAAGAACTTTCTAGTTTTTGCCCTAGGACCCACGCCTTCATATTCTTCCAGTCGGGGTCATCCTCGGATGCAAATTGCCTTCCGCCCTGGTGAGTGTCGGCAAGGCCGCCCGCTTCCGGCGCCATTGGCATGCGCAGCAGAAGGCTCAAGGACGGGTTGCCGGGAACGACGAGCTTCGAGACGGTCTCGAAATTGCGCCGCGATTGCTCCTCGGTCCAAGAAGTCATCCCGGGTGAGAGCATTTCCAGGCTGAGGGGACCGCCGGCGTGATGGCCCATCTGATGGCACGTGTAGCAGCGCGCATGGTCCGCCGAGCGATATTTCAGGAAGATTGGCTCGACGCGCACCTTGAAAAACTCATAGTCCAACTGCGGCATTTGCGCGTCGCTGCCGCCGGAATTCTGCGCCGCGGCAAACGGAGCATACAGGTAGAGCACGGCGGCTGCCGCCAGGATACCGGCGGAAGCGATCTTTGGCAGGATCCTTGACATCGTACTCACCTCACATTCGCGATCTCGCACACTTGCGAGAAATATGACCTTTGCCATGCCGAATCGCTGCCGGCAATTTTTTTAGGGCAGCACCAGCGTGCTGATCCGGTCCGGCATCTCCCCGACGGGAATGCGCGTCACTTCTTTCCTGGATTCCACATCGATCGCGGTAATCGATTTGGTGCCGCACGTGGAAACGTAAACGGTCTTGCTATCGGGTGTGAACGTGATCCAGGCCGGTCCTCCGCCGCGATTGGCCTTGCCCGGCACTGCGGTTTCCGGTAACGAGACGTGGCCGAGGAGTTGGAGGTCCGGAAGCGAGTACACGAACACGGCATTGGCCGGCCTGCTGTTGGACCACAGAGTCTTATGGTCCGGGGCGATGCCGATACCGTGGCTGATGCCCTCGCAACCAGGGGTGAACCCTTTGGGCTCGTCGGGGTTCTTGATCCTGGCCACTTCCTTGTGAGTCGCAAAATCCACCACGGAAAATCCATTCGTTTGATTCAGCTGCGCGAAGATCCGGTGGCCCGAGCCGTCAGGATTGCTTTCAATGATGATAGGCAGTACGCCCTGGTCGTACGGAAACTCCCAGGCGATTTCCATTTTCTGGAGATCGAACACGGTGAAAAAGTGCCCGCCGGGCGATCCGGCCGCCGCAAACTTGCTATCGCCAGTTACGGAGATATCGTGCAGCCCTCTCTTAACTGGAATGCTTTTGATCTTCTCCAGGGAGGTGGTGTCGATGATGTCGAGCGCGCCGGCGTCCACCGCCTCATCGCCAGTATTGCGGATGCAGACCAGGAGCAGCTTCCCATCGCTCGTCACCATGGCATCGTTGGCCCAGCCGCTGAGCGGCACCTTCTTGATAATCTTTTCGCTCTTTCGATCCATCACGTCGATGACGTTTTCGGCTCGCGTGGCGATATAGAGGCGGCTCCCGTCGCGGGAGAATCGCACGACTTCGGGCGACTCAATGCCTCGGATCGTCTCGACAACTTTGTTCGTCGCGGTGTCGATCACGTCAATCGTGGTGCCGCCCCTGTTCGTAACGTAGACCCGGACCGTACTGGCAGCCACAGGAATCGCTGCAAAGAGCAGTCCAGACAGCAGCCACGCGCCCCGGCGCCCGCGGAAATATTTCTTCATGGTGGTCGAACTCATTGTCGGAAGGACCTCCTCACCCGTTGGCGCAGAGAGTAGAACCACACAGGCCCCAAGTCAAGCCAGCGGATCGCCAACCGTGCTTGCAGCCGATCAACCCCGGCTAGATTCAAATACTTTGCTATCCTAAGGCGTCGAAAGACGTGCGAAGGGATCCGCAGCAAATGCCCTGGAGCCTTTTGGCAACGAGGGAGCGAGCGGTTCGCGATCAAAGACTTTACGACTAATATTCCGTCTCCGGACTCTGGAGGTTTTCCATGCAGGTACGCAGACTATTCCAAGCGAGCTTCCGCGCTGTGGCCATCCTCGCCGCGGTTTGCGCCGTCAGTTCCCCGGCGCCCGCTCAGAATCAATCCAGCCGGAGTTCGGAAGCCAAGAGCCCGGCGTGCCCGAACGACGACAGCGGGCTGAAGTTGCCGGCCGGTTTTTGCGCAACCGTCTTTGCCGATGGCATTGGCCACGCGCGCCAAATGACGGTTGCGCCGAACGGCGTGCTGTACGTGAACACCTGGTCGGGCAGGTATTACGGCAACGCGGCGCCGCACGAGGGCGGATTTCTCGTCGCGCTGCAAGATAAGAGCGGCTCCGGGAAAGCCGACATGGTGGAACGGTTCGGCGAAACCGTCCAGACCGGCGGGGCGGGAGGCACGGGCATCGGATTCTACAAGGGATCGATCTACGCCGAGATCAACGACCGGATCGTGCGGTACCCATTGGCGGAGGGAGCCATCGTGCCGGGCGGTCCCGCTGTCACCGTCGTCTCGGAGTTGCCGCTGGGCGGAGACCATCCGATGCATCCGTTCATTATCGATGCCAACGGAGCGATGTATGTCGATGTCGCGACCGCGACGAATTCCTGCCAGCTGAAGAATCGAACATTCAAATCGCCGGGCCTGAACCCATGCACGGAACTCGAAATCCGAGGCGGCATCTGGCGCTATGACGCGAACAAGGCCAACCAAACTTTTTCGCCCATGGAGCGGTTTGCCACCGGAATCCGCAACGCAGAAGGTTTAGCTTTCGACTCCAGCGGGCAATTGTTTTCGACACAGCACGGACGCGATGAGCTGCACACCAATTGGCCCGATCTCTATAAGCCCGATCAGGAAGCGACGCTGCCGGCCGAGGAGCTTTTGCTTGTGAAGGCCGGTGGAGATTACGGTTGGCCGGAATGCTATTACGACCCGTTCCAGAAGAAGCTGGTTCTGGCGCCGGAATACAGCGGGGACGGCGGCAACAAGATCGGGGTTTGCGCGGACAAGATTGCTCCCGTCGCGGCGTTTCCCGCTCACTGGGCGCCCAACGCGATGGTGCATTACGACAAGCAGCAGTTTCCCGCGCGCTATCGCAATGGCGTGTTCATCGCGTTCCACGGTTCCTGGAATCGGGCGCCTTACGCGCAAAGCGGCTACAACGTGGTTTTCCAGCCGATCGCGGGCGATCACGCATCTGGGCCTTGCGAAGTGTTTGCGGATGGTTTCGCGGGAGCGGTGAAATCGCCGGGCGACGCCGCGCATCGTCCTTCGGGTCTGGCGGTCGCGCCGGATGGTTCGCTGTACGTCTCCGACGATGTGCGCGGGCGAATCTACCGGATCGTCTATCGCGGAGGCGCGGATACAAGCGCCGCGAAGATCACGCCGTGTCCGAGCCTTACGGCTCCTGCGGGCGGGGTCGTGGAGGGCGGCGCCGAGCCTCCCGAGGGCGTCCATCCGGACGCGGGTTCGAACGTAAACCGTCGGGTCGCGGTTCCCGAAGGCGCGACACCTGAAATGGTTGCGCTGGGCAACCGCATCTTTCACGGCCAGGTTGCCGGAGCGGCGTGCGCGGGCTGCCACGGAGCGGGCGGCCAGGGCTCGCCCGTGGGCCCCAATCTCACCGGCAAACAATGGCTGTGGAGCGATGGCAGCTATGCTGGGATCAAGAAAACGATCACGGAAGGCGTTCCCGAGCCGAAACAATTTCGCAGCGCGATGCCGGCCATGGGCGGCACGCAGCTGACTCCCGAACAGATTTCGGCTGTCGCAGCATACGTGTGGAGTTTGAGCCATCGCCCGTCGCGATGAGCGCGATTGCTTTCACGGGAAAAAGAGCGGGACTTAGCACGAGCCGACGAATGCCCGCTTTCGTTCGCCGCGTTCCCTCGCTACTTGAATCCCAAGATGGGATGCGGAACGTAAGGCTCTTCGAGCGAAGAAATTTCTTCGGGCGTGAGCTTGAGCGAAAGGGCTGCGACGGCGTCCGAAAGATGATGCGGCTTTGTGGCGCCGACAATCGGCGATGTGATCGCCGGTTTGCTGAGCACCCAGGCCAGCGCGACCTGCGCGCGAGAAACGCTCCTTCGTTCGGCGATCTGCCCCACGCGATCCACGACCGCGCGATCGAAATTTTCCGTCTGAGAGTACATCCGCTTCGCGACCTCGTCCGTTTCATAGCGCTTGGTACTCTCTTGTTCCCAGGGACGCGTCAGGCGTCCGCGCGCGAGCGGACTCCACGGAATGAGGGCGATGCCCTCGGACTGGCATAGCGGGATCATCTCGCGCTCCTCTTCCCGATACAGCAGGTTGTAGTGATTCTGCATGGATACGAAACGGGACCAGCCGCGCATTTGGGACAGGTAAAGCGCCTTAGTGAACTGCCACGCGTGCATCGAAGAGGCGCCGATGTAGCGCACTTTGCCGGATTTCACCACGTCGTTCAACGCGTCGAGAGTTTCCTCGATCGGCGTGTCGTAATCCCAGCGATGAATTTGGTAGAGGTCCACGTAGTCGGTCTGCAGGCGGCGCAGGCTTTCGTCGAGCTCGAAAAAGATGGATTTCCGGGAGAGTCCGCGGCCGTTAGGTTCATCGCGCATGACGCCATTGAGCTTCGTGGCGATCACGACGGCTTCGCGGCGGGTGTTGGCTTTCAAGAACCGCCCGAGAAGCCTCTCGCTTTCGCCGCGGGAATATACATTGGCGGTGTCAAAAAAATTGATCCCCAGATCGAGAGCCTGGCGAAAAAAGGGTTGGCTTTCCTCTTCGTTGAGGGCCCAGGCATGGCTTCCAGGTTTGGCGGGGCCTACGACAGGCGCTCCGTAGGACATGCAGCCGAGACAAATGCGGGAAACTTTGAGTCCGGTCTTTCCGAGATTGACGTAGTCCATTGCGCCTCCTTGGCCCACGTGGAGATTGTGCCCGTTTGAGCGGAACTTTACGAAAAAAAGTGAGTCTAATCGGATTTCTATCGACCGGACCGAATCACCGGACATGAGCGCCCGATCATATCCGATGCTGCGCTGTGAAATAGCGCCGCTCCCGGGCGAAACTGCAAATCGCGCGCGCCTTGCGCACCAAAACAGCCGTGACGCATAATGATTTTCGCATTTAGAGTTTGTATTCGGAACCCTGAGTCATCCGCGAATCGAGGCGAGGCCATGGTCAAACTGAAGGTGAATGGAACGGAACGCTCCTACGACGGCGATCCCGGGATGCCGCTCTTGTGGTATCTGCGGGACGAGCTGAGGCTGACGGGAACGAAATTCGGCTGCGGGATTGCGCTGTGCGGCTCCTGCACGGTGCACAAGGACGGCAAGGCGATTCGCGCCTGCATCATTCCGATGTCGTCGGTCGCGGGTTCGGAAATCACCACGATCGAAGGCCTCGGCGCGAACGGAATGCATCCCGTCCAAAAAGCCTGGATGAAGATCAACGTGCCCCAGTGCGGCTATTGCCAGCCCGGCCAGATGATGCAAGCGGCTTCGCTTCTGAAGACCAACAAGAAACCCACCGACGCAGACATCGATGCCGCGATGTCCGGAAACATTTGCCGCTGCGGAACCTACCAGCGCGTGCGTGCCGCGATCAAATCGGCGGCGGAGGAGCTGGCATGAGCCCGATTCGAAATTCAATCGAGAACGTAAGCAGGCGTGGATTTTTGAAGGGCGCGGTCTCGGCGGGCGCGTTGGTGCTGTGCGTCCGCCTGTTTCCCGAGTCGCTGCACGCGGCGGGACTGCCGGAGAACGACGCGGTCGATCACGCCGTATTTCATCCCGGCGTGTACGTGGGAATCGATACCGACGGAACGGTGCATCTCATCGCGCATCGTTCGGAAATGGGCACGACCAGCCGCACTTCCGTGCCCATGATTCTGGCGGACGAACTGGATGCCGACTGGAAGCGCGTGAAACTGGAACAGGCCATCGGGGACGAACGCTACGGCTCGCAAAACACGGACGGCTCGCACTCGATCCGCGAATTTTACGAACCCATGCGCCAGGCCGGCGCAACCGCGCGAACGATGCTTACGCAAGCCGCCGCCGACCGGTGGGGCGTTCCCGCTTCCGAGTGCGCGGCGGATCTGCACACGATCGTTCACTCGGCGAGCGGGCGCCGCCTCGGATACGGCGAGCTCTCAGCCGCCGCGGCAAAGCTGCCCGTTCCCAAAGTGCAGGATCTCAAATTCAAACCGAAAAGCGCGTGGCGCTACATCGGCAAGGGAGCTCCGAGTTACGACCTCGCCGAGGTTGTCACTGGAAAAGCCGTGTATGGAATGGACGCGCGCATGGATGGAATGGTCTACGCGGCGATCCAGCGGCCGCCCGTTCTCGGCGGAAAAGTGAAATCGTACGATGACAAGGAAGCGCTGAAGGTCGCGGGCGTGAGCCAGACGGTCACCATCGATCCGTTCCAGGGACCGTGGGGATTTCAGCCGCTCGGCGGCGTCGCCGTCATCGCCAAGAACACGTGGGCCGCGTTTCAGGGCCGCAACAACCTGAAGGTCGATTGGGACAATGGTCCGAACGCGAGCTACAACTCGGACGAGTACAAAAAGCAATTGCAGGAGACCGCTCGCAACTCCGCGAAAGTCGTCCGCAACGTGGGAGACGTCGACGGCGCGTTCGCCCAGGGCGGAAAAACGATCGAGGCGGAATATTACGTGCCCCATCTGGCGCACGCCGCGATGGAACCGCTCGTCGCGGTCGCCGAATTCAAGGACGGCAAAGTGACGGCTTGGGCGCCGACGCAGAATCCGCAGGCCGTGCAGGAAACCGTCGCGAAAGCGCTGGGGATCACCAAGGAAGACGTGATCTGCCATGTGACGCTGCTCGGCGGAGGATTCGGGCGGAAATCCAAGCCCGATTACGTAGCGGAAGCCGCGATTCTGTCGAAAAAAGTCGGGCGTCCCGTGAAAGTGGTCTGGACGCGCGAAGACGACATTCAATTCGACTTCTATCACAGCGTCTCGGCCATGTACATGAAAGCGGCCGTCGACGCGAAGGGGAAACCCACGGCGTGGTTGCAGCGCTCCGTGTTTCCGCCCATCGGTTCCATGGGCGATCCTAAATCGACCTACGGCGGAGATTTCGAGCTGGCCATGGGATCGACGGACGTGCCGTTCCTCGTGCCGAACTTGCGCGTGGAAAGCGGACCGGCGACGGCCCATGTTCGGATCGGCTGGCTGCGTTCCGTGGCCAACATTTACCACGCCTTCGGCGTGCAAACGTTCGCGGATGAACTCGCGCATGCCGCGGGGCGCGATCCGCTCGAGTACATGCTCGAGCTGATCGGCCCGCCGCGCGTCGTGGACATGACCAACGTCAAGAACCCGAATTACAACGGCAATTACGACGTCTACCCGAATGACACCGGACGCCTGCGAAAGGTCCTCGAAATCGCCGCGGAAAAATCCGGCTGGGGCAAACGGAAACTTGCCAAGGGCTCCGGCATGGGACTTGCCGTCCACCGCAGTTTCCTGACGTACGTAGCGAGCGTCGTCGAAGTCCAGGTGGCGAGTGACGGCACAGTTCACATTCCTCGCGTGGACACGGCGGTGGACGCGGGACTCATTACGAATCCGGAGGCTGCGCGCGCCCAGTTTGAAGGGGCGGCCGTTTTCGGGACCAGTATCGCGCTCAGCGGCGACATCACAGCAACCAACGGCGCGATCAACCAATCGAACTACGACTCCTATCCCGTCGCGCGAATGAGGGAGGCGCCCGTGCAGACGAACGTGTATCTCGTCGACAGCGATGCGCCGCCCGCGGGAATCGGCGAACCGGGTGTCCCGCCGTTCGTCCCCGCGCTGTGCAATGCCATTTTCGCGGCGACGGGCAAACGCGTGCGCGAATTGCCGCTCAGCAAAACCAAATTGGTTTAACGGTCGGTTCCGTAGCGCGAACACTCCTTCCTTCTTAAGATCTCGGCGAGTCCCGTCAGGGACGGGAAAACGTAACCCGTCCCTCCGGGACGTCGCACGACTCACAATGGGCTTGGTCCGCAACACCAAAACGCGGAATAGTTTGTAGGAGCAGCCACGATCTGGAATTTCTCGTGGCCGAAGACGGACCCATGTGTCCTTCGGCGGGAACGCGGGAGTCGGATACGCCCAACCTTGCCGGCTAGGCGGCTGCGCCGGACTGCATCTGCTCCACGACATATTGCTGCGCGGCGAAAACCACCGCCGGATCGTCGCCAAATCCGGTGAGCCAGTGCACCAGCGGCTCCTTGCGGAACCAGGTGAGCTGGCGCTTGGCGTAGCGGCGCGTGGCCTGAGAGATGGCTTTTGTGGCGGCTTCGAGGGTGACGGTGCCTTCGAGGTGGGCGTGCAACTCGCTATAGCCGATGAAATCGAACGGCTTCGAGTTTTGGGGAACGCCGTTGCGAGCCAGACCCGCAACTTCGTCGAGCCATCCGCGCTCAAGCATCGTATGGACGCGGCGCTCAATGCGGTCGTAGAGAGCGGCGCGCGGAGGCTGGAGCCCGATCTTGATGGGGTGATAGCCTTCCAGCGGCGTGCGGCCCGAGCGGTGAACTTCCGAGATCGGGCGGCCCGTAAGCAGGCAAACTTCGATGGCGCGGATCATCTTGGGGCGATCGCGGGAACCGATTCGCAGCGCCGCTTCGGGATCGAGCCGCCGGAGCACGCGATGCAGATATTGCAGGCTGCGTGCGTCGGCTCCCGCTTCGAGGCGCGCGCGCAGTTCCTCCGAGCGCGCAGGGGCGTCCGCCAGCCCTTCGAGCAGAGCCCGCAGATACAGCCCGGTGCCGACGGTCAGAATTGGGAGCCGGCTGCGCCGGCGCAGGTCTTCCAGAACGGCAACGGCCCGCGTACGGTATTCGCCCGCCGTGAACGGAAAGGCCGGATCCACCAGATCCAGCAAGTGATGCGGGACGCTATCGCGCTCTTCGAGCGTGGGCTTGGCCGTGCCGATATCGAAACCGCGATACACCTGCGTCGAATCGCAGGCCATCACCTCGGCGTTCAATTGGCGCGCAAGCGCCACCGCCAGCGAGGACTTACCGGACGCGGTAGGACCCACAATGGCGACGAGAGGAAGAGAGTCGCGCCCGATGAAGGCTCGCGGCCGGGACGGGTCCGGCGAAAGTTTGGGAGCGGTACTCATTAGAGGTATTTCCAGTACCGGATGACCAAATAAACCAGGCACAGCAGCCCGAGCAACAGGAATCCCGCGGCTTGCGCGCGGGAAGGCCTCACTGGGCGGCCTGCGAGTTCAAGGGAATATTATACAGGAATATGAAGCGAAGCTCGATATAGGGGCCGCTGAAGGCTGTGGGAAGCGGTTCGAACGGCGTCGAGGCCCGTATGGAGGAGGCGGCGGCGCGATCCAAAGGCTCCTTTCCGGAACTCCCCATCATGACGGGTTCCTGATCGGGCACCACACCATTGCGCATGATTCGAAACTGCAATACGACCTTGCCCCGATCCCCCAGGCGAGCGGATTCCGGCATCACGGCGTACCAGTTGCGCTTCACGCTGGCCAGCACCCGCGCGATGTACGTGGAGAAATCGACGCCCTCCGTCGGCGTGAGGAGCTCCACAGCCCCGTAAGCCTGTCCGCCGCTTCCACCGCCGCCTCCGTAGCCGCCGGAGGATCCCCCGGCGGGCCCTCCGAATGTCTGTGTTTCTCCACCGCCGCCGCCCCTCAGGGCATCCTGCATGGATTCCTGCAGCGCTCTTCCTGGAGATAGGCGCGGCAACACCAGGCTCGGAGTCGTCTGCGGAGGAGGCATCTGCGGCCGAATGGGGCTCTCCGCCGGGTGCGGCTGGGATAAAGGAGCGGCAATCGACGCAGAAGGCGAAGGCGCAGCCTTCACAGGCGCCGGAACCTCGCGCGGCGTCTCGGGCGCCACGGGGGCCGGAGCGGGTTCGGCGGGTCGCGGAGGCGCGAGCTGCCGGAGCAGGCGGGGATCGACTCGCACCACGGGCGGTCGCGGCTGGGGCGGCGTCGGTGTTCTCGCGTACCGGTTCAGGTCCGAAGGAATATAGAGATCGGTGATGGTGCGCGCGACTTCGGCGTCAGTGGGCGGGTGATACGGAAAAATTTTCGGCCCGAGCAGAATCAGAAGAATCACCACAACGTGAAACGCAATCGAAGCGATCCGTGCCACGGAATTCCAGTCCGTCTTGCGCTCCTCGACCGGCGTGGTCATCAAATTAACTTCGCCGGTGGTGAGAACATCGGGCTCGAGGACGTCGGGCAGGTCCTGAATGGCCACGATCTGCTTCGGTTCGAGTTTCGCGGAGTGCGCGTCCTTGGGCACGGCTACGCGGGAATCGAGGATCGTCAGCGGAACGTAGTCCGGAGTCTTGCTGATTGCATCCAGCGGGGTGTTCGGCATGTCCCGCGGAACGACGACGGCATTGCCGAGCACTTCGAGCTTGAAGTAGGAAGGAATCGAAGAGTGGGGATCGAGCTCAAATTGTGGCAGGTCCGAAGGCACGAGCGTGCGCGCGTCCAGATCCGAACTCAAACGCCGCGGAGGCGCGTCCGTAGAAGACACACCCGGCTTAGCATTCTTCGGTACTAAAAACCTGGGAATCATAGATTTGGCTGCGGAGCAGCAAAAGCTCCCAATTGGACGCGCCGCGCGTGCTCCTGGATGCCTGCCATCACCTGGTCGGCAAGCGCCAGGGCGCGCCGGCCCGCCGCGCCGTCCACGACAGGCGCACGGCGAGTGCGCACAGATTCCAAAAACGCCCTTAATTCGGCGCGAAGCGGTTCTTCCCGCTCGGCGGGCAACGCCGCGAAATCGAATTTCGGTTGCGGGCCGGGTTCGGCGACGCGCACGCGGAGCGCATCTTGGCGCGTGAAATCCACGGAAATATATTCGTGCTGCTGAAAGAACCGCATTTTCCGAACGCGCTCGGTGGAGACGCGGCTCGCCGTGATATTGGCGACCGCTCCGGTCTCGAAATCGAGGCGCGCGTGCGCGATATCCACTTTGGCGGTCAGGACGGGAATGCCGATGGCCT
Source organism: uncultured Acidobacteriota bacterium (assembly GCA_963800455.1). GTDB lineage: Bacteria > Acidobacteriota > Terriglobia > Acidiferrales > UBA7541 > Palsa-360. Next base: position 227,050 of record CAWDAY010000003.1, read on the forward strand.
TGATATCCACCACCGGCGCATCCACCATCGCCAGCAGAATATCCAGGTCGTGAATCATCACATCGTACACCACGTCGATATCGAGGCTGCGCGGCGTGAATACACCAAGCCGGTGCACTTCAAAGTACAGCGGACGGTTCAGGACCGGCATGACCGCGACGATCGCGGGGTTGAATCGCTCCAGGTGCCCGACTTGCAGGATGCGTCCCGCACGCGAAGCTGCCGAGAGCAACGCATCGGCTTCCGCGAGCGAGGCGGCCATCGGCTTTTCGACTAGGACGTCGATCCCCAGCTCGAGCAGGCGGCAGCCGACGCGCGCGTGTTCGATCGTGGGGACGGCGACGCTTACCGCATCGACGCGGCCGCTCAGCGATTCGATGTCAGAAATCGCGTTTGTGGAAAATTCGGCGGCGACTTTCGCGGCGCGTTCAGCGTTCGCATCCACGATGCCCACGAGTTCGGCTTCGGCGAGTTCCCGATACACACGCGCATGATTGCGGCCGAAATCCCCTGCGCCTACAACCGCAACCCGCACTTTTTGTCCTGGCTGGATACCCAAACTCACACTTTCCCCTGTGACGCCCCGCGTTCTACCCCTCCGAAGGCTTCCAGCGGAAATGCTTCGATGGCGATTCCGGCGGCGTCGGCGGCTTCGAGGACGCGCGCCCGGTCAAACAGCAGCGTGCGGCCCGCGTCCATCCCTAACGCGGACACACGGCAACGCCGCATTACTTCGACGGTTTTGAGGCCCACGACGGGTACATCGAATCGCATGTCCTGCCGGGGCTTGCTAACCTTTACCACGACCAGCGAGCCGCCGTCCACCAGGCGCGCGGCCCGCTCGATGGTTTCGTCGGTGCCCTCCATGGCCTCCACGGCCACGCAAGCGCGGTCGCGAATGACCACCGTCTGTCCCAGATCGAGGCCGGCAATCTGGCGGGCGATTTCACGGCCGTAGGCGATGTCCGCCGCTTCCTGTTCGTTCGGCGCGCGGCGCGTCAACACGCCGGGAGCGGGAACGAGCGGCTTCAAAAACGAGGTGGAGTCCACCAGGTGGACGCCCTCGGATTCCAGCACGCGCGCCACGGCCCCGATGAGCGAGTCGGTATTCTTCAGTGGAAGCGAAATCAGAAGCTTCGCCAGTTTCCAGTCCGGGCGAATCGAGCTGAAAATTTTGTTGTGCTTCACCTGCCCGGCCATCACGGCGCGAGTCACGCCTTCCTGATGAAGCAATTCCAGCGTGCGCGACAACTCTCCCAAGCTGACCCAATGGAGGCGGGAGGCGACTTTTTCCAGATCCGGCGAAGCCTCTTCCTTAATCGCGATGACGGCCATGTCGATGCCCTGATCGCGCGCCGCCTGCAAAACGAGGAACGGAAATTGCCCGTTGCCGGCGATGAGTCCCCATCCAGCGGAAGGGTCGATCCCGGAATCCGTACGTGTGGGCGCGGAGGAGTTCACTTGTGCAGGCCGCGCTCGGCGGCTTCGATAAATTCCACGAGTTCGCGGACATCGGACGAACCGTTCAGTTGCGCGCGCATCTGCTCGATCGCCTGCGTGGTATTGAGTTTGGAACGGAGCAAAAGGCGGAAGGCGCGCTCGATGGTTTCGAGACGCGAGCGATCGAACCCTCGCCGCTCCAGCCCGACCGTGTTCACACCGTAGCATTTCGTTTTGCGCTCGGTGACCACGCGCGAAAACGGCGGCACGTCCTGCGTGATAACGGTGCAGGCGCCGATGTAGGCATAGCGGCCTACGCGGCAAAACTGGTGGACGGGGCTGAAGGCCCCGACGTTCACGAAATCCTCCACGGTTACGTGGCCGGCCAGCGTCGCTCCGTTCGCGAACACGGTGGAGCTGCCGACGACGCAATCGTGCGCCACGTGCGAATACGCCATGAAGAGATTGTCGCTTCCGATGCGCGTGACGCCGCCGCCCCCGGTCGTGCCGCGGCTAACCGTGGTGAATTCCCGGAATCGGTTGGCGTCGCCGATGACGACTTCGGTGTGCTCGCCGCCGAATTTCAGGTCCTGGGGATCGCCGCCCACCGAGCAAAACGAATCGAAAACGTTCTTGCGTCCGATCCGCGCGGGGCCGCGCACGACCGCGTGCGGCTCGAGGATCGAATCGTCTCCCAGTTCGACAGCGTCTCCCACCACGGCGAAGGCGCCGATCCGCACATTTTTTCCGAGGCGAGCGCTCGCGGAAACGACCGCTCGAGGATCGACCTCACTCATCGCGCACACCCACCGCGTCGGTGGCGGGAGCGTCGCTCATGCCCGCATCCGGCTCGCGGTCCACCAGCATGCATCGCAAGATGGCTTCGGCGGCGACGTCGCCGTTCACGGTTGCCACAGCCTGCAGTTTGCAAAATTTCACCTTCCACTTCAGGACGGTGACTTCGATCCGCAACTGGTCTCCCGGCACGACGGGCCGGCGAAAACGGGCCTCGTCCACCGCGGCCAGATAGAAGAGCTTCTTGTCTCTTTCCGGGATTTCCGAAAGAAGGAGCAGGCCGCCCGTCTGCGCCATTCCCTCGACGATCAGGACGCCGGGCATAATCGGTTTTCCCGGAAAGTGCCCCTGAAAGTAGCCCTCATTGATAGAAACGTTCTTCACAGAGACGATGCGCTTGAGCCGCTCGATTTCCAGAACGGCGTCCACCATCAGGAAGGGATAGCGGTGCGGCAGAATTTTCTGGATTCCGATGGTGTCGAGAATCATTTCGCGTCCTTCAGTGTGCGCCGAAAGAATTTGAGAGTGCCGGACGGCGCAAGTTTCTTCCGGCAGGCCGTCCGCGCGGCCACAGGCCGCGCCTATGAATTATATGCGAAACGTGCTGCCCAGCAAACGAAGTTGCCCCGTCCCAAGTGCGTTGTTAGCATAGCACCGCGATGAAGGCTACCCCTCGGATGTCGTCCCTGCTGGACTGGTTGCGGTCGCGCGAAATGGCGATGACGCGGCTCGTCGGGCAGTTCGTGCGCGCGGAGTCACCGAGCTTCGACAAGGCCGCCGTGGACCGCTTCGGCAGGATCGTCGCCGCGGAGTGGAGGCGGCGGGGAGCCCGCGTGACGCTCTTGCGACAGCGGCAAAGAGGCGACCACGTTCGGGTGGAATGGAGTCCGGGTGGCAGTTGCGCGAGGGGCCGGATCCTGGTGCTCGGCCATCTGGATACCGTTTACGGCGTCGGGACACTGGCGCGGATGCCGTTTCGATTGTCGCGAGGGCGCGCCTACGGTCCGGGCACGTTCGACATGAAAGGCGGGCTGGCCATTGCCCTGTTTGCCGTGGACGCTCTCTCCGCGGCGGGCCTCGCGCCGAAAAAGCGAGTCGACTTCCTGTGGACGAGCGACGAGGAAATCGGGAGTGGAACTTCGCGAGCCGCGATCGAACGCGCAGCGCGACGCAGCGACGCCGTGCTTGTGCTGGAACCGGCGTTGGGTCCCGCGGGGCGCGTGAAAACCGGGCGCAAGGGCGTGGGCGAGTTTGAAATCGTCGCGACCGGACGAGCGGCGCACGCCGGGCTGAACCCGGAAGACGGCGTCAACGCGATCCAGGAAATCGCACTGCAAATCGCGCGCATCTCGCGATGGAACGAGCCAAGACGGGCTACCACGGTAAGCGCCGGATTGATCGAAGGCGGAACGCGCGTCAACGTGATTCCCGAAAAAGCTCGCGTCGTGGTGGACGCACGCGCGGCAAACGCCGGCGCTATGAACGCCCTTGAGCGGAAATTTCGCGCCCTGCGCCCGATCCTGCGCGGAGCAAAACTGCAGATTCGCGGCGGTTTCAATCGCCCGCCCATGGAGCGCAAGATCGCATCCGCGTTGTACGCTCGCGCGCGCACGCTCTCCGCGGAAATGGGCGTGACGCTAGGGGAGGCGTGCGTCGGTGGCGGCTCGGACGGAAATTTCACGGCGGCGCTGGGCATCCCGACACTCGATGGCCTGGGAGCGGTCGGGGAGGGCGCGCACGGCCCGGACGAAAATATTCTGATTCGTGCGCTGCCGGAGCGCGCAGCGCTCGTTGCCGGGTTATTGGCGACGATCTAGGCGTCCATTTCCATTCGAATGCGCCAAGCAGAAGTAGATGCTGCTTCACCGCGCAGGCCGCGCATTTGCGGGCACAAAAAGGTTCGAATCGGCGGGCACCGGAGAAACACAGACTACAGGTAAGCCTTACGAAGGAACTGCGCAGTGGACAGCATCAATTCCGAATAATCATCGTGAAGGACGGCGTGGATCGCGTCTTCGGTGGACGAGCCTGCGGCGATACGGTCGAGTATGCGTTCCACGTCGTCGACGCCATTCACCGTCATGAGCGTCTCGACCACCGCTAGCGACCAGGCATAGGCGGTGGCTGCGGCGTCCCTCGGCAAATTCATCCACGAAGTTTCGTAGGATTGGAGGGAGATTTCCATGTGACGGTCGAACGCGGAGGCCAGCGCCGCGGCGTTGGTCCTGCTGCGCTTCCCTTCCATGTATTGCGCGAGACCCTCCTGAAGCCAAACGGGGCAGCGCCCACCCGTTTTCTGTCCGACAAAACTGTGCGTCAGTTCGTGCTTGAGGACGCGCGCGAGTTCATCGGTCATGGTGGTCAGGCCTTCGACCGGGACGCGGATGCGACCGTCGTTCAGCGCGCCCGACCAGCTCGGCGCGCGTGTGATGTCCATGAACGTCTGGCTTGTGTACAGAATGACGCCGATCGGTTCGGGCGGGGAGTAATTCAGTGTCGACGAAATCTCGTCGAACTCGGACTCCAGGGTCTTTAGAACTTCGGCGGCGAGTTCGGGAGCGGCCGCGCCGTTATACTTCAGGCGAAAATGGGTGGTTTCTCCTTCGTGATACTCGGCTTCTTCCTGGGCGTCGCGTTCGGCTTTTTCGAGCGCGTGGCGGGTTTCGTCGTCCGGCTTGAGTTCCATCGCGCGCTTCCACTGGGTGACGGCGTCGGCCGCGCGGTTCAATCCGTAGTAGGCCCAGCCGGAGAGCTTGGCCGCGTCGGCGGAATCCGGGTCGATGCGGCGGGCATGGTCCAGCAAATCCGCCGCCAGAGAATACTCGCTGCGCCGCAAGTGGAGGTACGCGGCCTCGAGCAACAAGCCGACGTTGTCGGGGTCGAGATTGAGGCCGGCGTTGTACCGGTCGACGGCCCGCCCGAAATCGCCAACGCTGATTTCAAATCTCGCAGCGGCGCTTTCCGCAGCCACTGCGCGGGCCACTGCCGTCGGGGAGGGATTGGCCGTAGCTTCGGATTCGAGCTTGAAAAGCAGGTCGCTGTCGATCGAGCCATCACGCACGGCGGCGCTGGCCGCAGCATCGTCGGACGGAGCTGCCAGCGCGTTGGGCGGCGCAATGGCGAGGTTCGCGGCGCGGTCCGCAGGGGTCCCGGCCGTAGAGATCGGCGACGAATCGTCGTGAACGACGCGATCGACGATGGAACGAGGGAAACTGAACCGTCCGGCGGAGGTGTCATAGCTCACCTGGCCGCTTTCTTCCACCACGTGAGTCGCGCTTATCTTTCTTCCGCTCTTCAAATAGATCGTGTCGGCGAAAACACTACCGGAAAAGGCTGAGGCAATGCAGAGCACGGCCAGGTACCTGACGGGATGCGCCGCGGGGAGCCGCATAGCCCTATTTTACCAAGAAGGCCGCGACACGCCCGCCGCACGATCCAGCTCGATGCCTAATGTTGCTACAGGCAATTTTGAGGCTCCTCGAGCATCGCATTCGCGTGGAGCCGCCACAAAGAAGCGAGAGAAACTACTGGGGGAGGAATCCGGTGGAGGACAAAAAAAGGGCGGCCAATTTTTGGCCGCCCTGAGATCTCTAAATTGTTGCCGGTGCGTGAGTCAAGCGCTGGAGCGCGCTGACCTGGCCTGCCGTCAGGGTGCCGCAGGGCTGACGAGAGCGCGCCAGACAATCACGCCCGTTGCAGCCGCCACCGCGGGAATGGCGATCCAAAGGAAGCGGTTGCGCGCCGTCGGATGCGGAGACTGGGGATTCGGGCTCGGTCCCGGATCTTCTGTTTCGACCTTCATCCGGTACGAAGCGCCGGCTTCCAAAGTTTTCACTTCCTCGCCCATGACAACTTCCAGCGTTCCACGCGTGCCGGTCAGAACCAATTCCGTCGGACTGATCATGCTGATCTGGCCGGCGGCCGATTCCGCGGTCGCGGGACGAACCGTTGCGCCGTCGGCGATCACTTGAAAGGTCTGTCCTTCCGCGGAAGAAACCAGAATCGTTCCGTGGTCCAAGGTGGCTGCAAATCCATTGGGAAAGGAATGCACGTCAGCGGTCGAGTTCTGGCGCAGAACCATTTGGCCCGCTCCGAGGCGGACCCGCAGGGTCGCACTCGCCGGAGTTTCCAGACGGTCGCCGTCAAAAATTGTCGCGCCGCTGGTTGTGACGCCCGCACCGACGTGCGCATTTTCAGAAGCAACCACCACACCCAAGGGAGCGGAAGGTGACGAGGCGGGCGCCGCCATCGCCGGCGCTCCGATCATAATGACGCTGAATGTCGCGATGAGAAGAGCAGTAAACAATGTACGCACGTAAACCTCCATAGAGGGCTGCGAATCAAGAGTATGTAGGTCGTACGAACGTGTCAACACGTAAATCGGCTTGGTCACGAAAGATGTACCCCCTCGGACCCCGCTTCGAAGGTCGCCCGGAACTCCCCAAGAATCAACAGCTCACAGGGGTCGTGTGTGTATCGTTACGGAACATTTTCCGCCGATTTTAACGATGCATCCCGAATGGCCTTGAACTCGGCCCCGGGCCTCCATTCGGGCAGGTGCGAGTCGTTGGCCACTTGGTATCCGACGAGAAAGTAGAGCTGCGAGTCCTGGACTGCGCCGCTCATGTCCCAGTCCGGCTGAATTTTGTCGGCGGGCTTGTGATAGCGTTCGGCGGTAAACTTTCGTCGCTCTTCGAGCCCCCACCCCTCCGGCTTCCCGATGAAATCCACTCCTTCGTCCGGATCAAATGCGGGCACGCCGTTCTTGGCAAATTCGAAATGGTCGGAGCGATAGTAGAAACCTTTTTCGGGCTCGGGATCCATCTTGACGACGCGGCCCTGCAGGCGGGCCACGGCATCGACCACGTCGTCCAGCGTCGAGGCGCCGCGCCCGATCTGCACGATGTCCCGCGTCTGACCGCCGACGTTCATGCCGTCCATGTTGATGTCCAGCGCCGTGCGCGCGAGCGGACACAAAGGATGTTCGACGTAATATCGCGAGCCGAGCAGGCCTTGCTCTTCCGCGGTTACCGAAAGAAATAAGACGGTGCGGCGCGGCGGCGTGCGCAGCGCTTTATACGCGCGCGCAATTTCGAGAAGCGCGGCGGCGCCGGAGGCGTTGTCCACCGCGCCGTGATAGATCTTGTCGCCGTTCACTTCCGGGCCGATTCCGAAATGATCCCAGTGGGCAGTGTAAATGACGTAGGTATTCTTCAAATCAGGGTCGCTGCCGGTGAGCTTGGCGATGACGTTGTGCGAGTCCAGCGTCTTCAACGAATTGTGAATCGTTAGCTTCGCGCGGATGCCGAGCGGGACCGGCTTGAAATCGCGGCGAGCCGCGGCGGCGATCAGCTTGTCGAGATCCTGTCCGGCGGTGCGAAATAACGTCGTCGCGAAGTCCGACGTGATCCAGCTTTCGACGGCCAGCCGACCCATGTTTTTGTCGGGCGTGGCCAGGTCGAACTGGGTTCCGCTCCAGCTGTTGCGCACCACTTCCCAGGGGTAACCTGCACGGTCGGTCTGATGGATGATGACGCATCCGGCGGCGCCCATCTGCGCGGCCTTTTCGAATTTATAGGTCCAGCGGCCGTAGTAGGTCATCGCCAAGCCGCCAAAGGTTTTAGGATCGAGTCGCGAAGAATCGTTTGGGTCGGGCACGGGCGGATCGTTGATCAGCACGACCAGCACTTTGCCTTTTACGTCAGCGCCTTTAAAATCGTCCCACTGAAATTCCGGCGCCTGCACGCCGTAGCCGACGAAGATCATGTCGGCATCGATGGTAGAGGTTTCCGTCACGCGCTTGGACCAGGCGACGAAATCGTTCTGAAATTTCGGTTCGAGAGTTTTGCCGTGGCCCGTCAGCGCGAGCTTCATGCCGGGATCCGGAGTGATCCCCACCAGCGGCACATTCTGCAAATACGTGCCATCGGGATTGCCGGGTTCGAGGCCCTCGGCGCGAAACTGGTCTTCGAGATATCGGATTGTGAGCTGCTCGCCTTTCGAACCCGGCCCGCGGCCTTCGAATTCATCGGAAGAGAGCGTGCGAATATGTCCGAGGATGCGGTCGCCCGAAAAGGAGGCCAGCGCCGCGCCGGGGGCGCTCGGGCCGTGAGAGCAGCCGGAGAGCGCGGCCATCGCCACGGCAGCGAACAATAGTTTCACAGAATTACGGGATTTCGCGGACTTCATCGACGTCTCCGTCGCGGCGCGAAGAAAAAATGGCCGCGCCGACGCATAGTAACTCGCGCCGCGCACCAGGACAACGCACGCTGCGAAACGATTGCAACGGAGCGCTTGCTCCCTCTTTAGTTTTTCGCGACGGCGGCGCCATCTGCCAAAGCTGGGTTAGAATATCGGAGCGCTTTGCGCACGAGGTTCCCTTGATCCATCGGCTGATCTTTCACAATGACCGGATTGTTCCCGTCGACGAGGCGCGTCTTTCGCCCGGCCAGGCAGGGCTTTTTAACGGGTGGGGCCTGTTCACGACGATGCGAATTTTTCAGGGCGAAGCGTTCGCGTACGAGCGTCACTGGCGGCGGCTGGAAAAAGATGCGGGGCGCGTGCGGCTGCCGTTTCCATTCGATTCCGCACAAGTGCGGCGGCATCTAGGCGAATTGCTGGCCGCCAATCAAGTGGCCGAGGGCACCGCGCGCGTCTATCTGATCTACAACCGCGTCGGTTTCTGGCAGGGCGGCGATCCGATGCCCGAAGTGGACTTGATTCTCTGCACGGCGGGACTTCCCGCGCATGCGGACCACGCGCGGCTCAGCGTCGCCGAGCACGGCCGCCACGCGGCCTCGCCGCTCGCGGGCGTGAAAACAACCTCCTGGCTGAATAATGTGTGGCACCTGGCCGAGGCGCAAAAGGCCGGCTGGACCGAAGTGATTCTGCTGAACGAGCGCGCCGAAGTGGCCGAGTGCACATCGGCGAATATTTTTTGCGTGAAGGGCGGCGCGGTCTTTACTCCGCCGCTTTCGTCCGGGTGCCTCGAAGGCGTAACCCGCAGCGTGCTGCTGGAAATCGCTGCGCGCGCGGGCGTGTCCATGAGCGAAAAGACGCTGACGCTTGCGGATATTTACGCCGCGGAGGAAGTGTTCATTACGTCCACGAACCGCACCCTGCTGGGAGTGAGCGAAATTGCGGGGCGCCGGTATTCCACCGTGATGGGGCCGGTCGCGCAGAAGCTCGAGCGCACGTTTGACGCGGCGATGCGCGAATATGTGGCGCAGCGAATAGCCATCCGCGCCTGAGGCGGATGGCACGGGCAGCACAGGATTCTGGGTGCGCTACTCGAAACCTCTCACCTCGGTTCCATACCCTTGGCTCTCAAGACAGGCTTCAGAGCAGGTCCGCTGAGGAACTGAATGAGCGCCTTGGCGGCAGTGGGATCGTGCGGGTTCGCCGCGATACCGGCCGCGAAATTCACGTAGCTCTGATATTCAGCCGGAATCGAGCCAACGAGATCCACTCCGGGGAAAAATTTGATCTCCGGAACCAGCGAGATCACCAGTTCCACTTGGCCGCCGGCGACGTTCATCTGCGGGCGTCCCGCTTCCTTGTCGAGAACCAGTTTCGGTTTCATGGCGTCGGCGATTCCCATACGCGAAAACATATCGTACGTGGGCGCCGCACTCGCGCCGGTCGGATTGAAGCTGACCGATTTGGCGTTCAACAGCGTCTTCTTCAGGGCCTCAGGAGTGCCGATGTCAGGCTTCGCGGCCCCGGCTCGGACTCCCATACCCAGGCCCGTGCGGGAAAGATCGGCGCGCCCCGCGGACGCGATTTTTCCCTGCCGGATCAAGTCGTCCAATACGTCGGCCGTCAGGATCGCGGCATCGAATGGTTCCCCGGCCTGAATTTCGTCGCGCAAATTCTTCGAGGAATTGAATTTCGCCACAAGTTTGCAGCCGATCGCCTGCTCGATCTGCGGAGTCATCTCCTCCACGACCGTCTTCATGCCATCCGAGATCAGGACGTGGAGATCTTTCGATTGCGCCGGAGTGCTGCGGCCGAAGAGGGCGAACGCTCCGGCGTTAAACGCCAGAATCGCGGCCGCGCAGGCAAGAGCAGTTCTGGAGATTCTAGTCACAGTTTCCTCCAACAGATGGCAAGTTCGCCGGCGGGACGCCGGCGCCACGTAAATCAGCGCGAAGTGGCCCGTTACGGGCCAACGGGCGGGAGACAGTATATAGGAGATGGTCTATAACGGCTGGTCGGGCCGGGCGATCGTTCGCCACATGTGCGCGACGGGGCTGCCATCGTTGCCGAGCCCCTCTTTCGGCTGCTTGAAGTGGCGGCCAATGATGTCGGTAAACGGCTCAATGGAAACCACCGCGCTCGGATCGAAGGCGTACAAGTCGTTCACCGTTACGAGGCGCGCGTCCATGTACCAGCGATGCTTGCGGACCATTTGGTACGTCGCCTCGATGTACGGAGGGGGTACGTAATCGGAGCCGAAGAGTTGCCGGTATAGGTCCGGATACTCGTAGCCGACGGATGGATCCGGGTAATAACGGAGCGCCTGATGGTAGCGAATCGCGAAGCTGACTTTTTCCGGAACGTACGGCTCGAAGAGTTGCGCGCCCCACCAGCCGTGGTCGGTGCGAATGATTTCCTGCACCACATCGTGAAGCAGGCACGCCAGAATAATTTCCTCGGACATGCCATTTTTCATCGCCAGGGCCGCGCTTTGCAGGACGTGGTTGGACGTATCCATGAACCGCGATTTGAAGAAATCGAACAGCGTGGCATTGGCGGGCATCGGCGGGAGCCGTCTGACGTTTTCGCCGGTGCGCGGCACGTACATGAAGCCCACGCCTTCGCGGTACTTCTTCGTTTCGATTTGCTGCTCGACTTCGGCCACCGTCGGATATTTTTCAAGCTTCGGTTTGTCCCACGCGGGATCGCCCGTTTTCGCACGGTTCAGTTCGGCCATCATATGGGATTCCAGCGCGTCCGCGCGCGCTTCGGAGTCCATGCGGTTTGCAGCTTCCGGACCGCCGAGGCTGTCGAGAAACGTCTTCCGGTCGATTTCCATGGAACCTCCTCGAGGCGGAATTCCAACTTTTCTTCTAATTAAAACGGTAGTCCCGAGGGTTTCCGGTGTCAACCTCGGTTGCGGGTGGAATTGCTTCGCAGGACGGCCACACTGCATCGCGAAACATTGCAAAAACCGCACAGCCAGGAGTGGCTGTGCTACAGACCGGTCAGGCTAAATCTTCCGGTTGCACCGGCAGGCGGCGGACGCGTCTGCCCGTTGCGGCGAAAATCGCGTTGCAAAGCGCCGGCGCGACCGGCGGCACAGCAAATTCGCCGGCGCCCGTAGGCGGAAGATCGCTGGGAACGATGTGGACATCGATCTCCGGCATTTCGTCGAAGCGAAGCATCTGGTAGTCGTTGAAGTTATTTTGCTGGACGCGTCCGCGATCGATGGTGATCGCGCTGTGGAGCGCGGCCGTCAAACCGTAGACGATGGAGCTGCGCGCCTGCGCGTCGATGCTCGAAGGGTTTACGATCCGGCCGCAATCGAGGGCGCAGACCACGCGGTGAACCTTCAGCGTGCGCTCCTGGCGATTCACCGAGATTTCGATCGAGTGGGCCACGAAGCCGTTATAGGAGGTTACGACGGCGAGGCCGCGGGACCGGCCGGCGGGCAGCGGCTTGCCCCAACCGGCGTTTTGCGCCGCCGTCTCGAGGACCGCCAGGTGCCTCGGCGATTTCGCCAGCAGGCGGCGCCGCAATTCGTAGGGATCTTTCTTCCCTGCCGTCGCGATTTCGTCGATGAAGCTCTCCAGGAAAAAACCGTTTTGCGAAGCGCCCACCGAGCGCCAGAAACCGATGGGCACGGGCGTATTTACCAATTGGAAATCAATGAGTATGTTCGGGATCGTGTAGGGCACGTCGTCCAGGCTTTCGACGCTGCGACGATCGAAATTGTTCTTGAGCGGCCCGAACCGGGCCATCAGAGCAGGCGACGAAACGCGGCTCGACCAAACCACCGGCCAACCGTCCGCATCCAGGCCCGCCGTGCAGCGCGCGTGCGAAACCATGCGGTAGTAGTCGTGTTGCATATCGTCTTCGCGCGACCACGTCACTTTGACCGGCGCGTTCATCGCTTTGGACACTTCCACGGCTTCGCCGATGAAGTCGGCCTCAAACCGGCGCCCGAATCCGCCGCCGAGAAACGTCGTGTGAATGAAAACGTTGCCGGTGTCGAGGCCCGTGATTTTCGCGGCAGTATTCTGGGAACTGGTCTGGGCCTGCGTGGGCGCCCAGACGTCGCAGCGGTCGGCGCGGACGTGCGCCGTGCAGTTCATCGGCTCCATCGTGGCGTGCGCGAGGAAAGGCACTTCGTAGTCGACTTCAAATTTGCTCGCCGCGCCGGCAAGCCCGGCATCGACGTCGCCTTCCTTTCGCGCGACCGGGCCGGGCCGCGTTGCCCCTTCCGCCAGCGATTGGCTGATTTGTGCGCTCGTGAGCGTCACGTTCGGTCCTTCGTCCCATTGCACATCGAGCGCCCTGCGGCCCTGCATCGCCGCCCACGTATTATCGGCAACCACGGCGACGCCGGTCGAAATCTGGATGACGTCTTTCACGCCCGGCACGGCCTTCGCTTTCCCGGCATCGAAGCCGGCGACTTTCCCGCCGAACACGGGACACCGCGCAACCACCGCGTAGAGCATTCCCGGCTGGCGCACGTCGATTCCATACTGGGCGCTGCCGTTCACTTTCGCCGGCGTATCGAGCCGCTTCAGCGGCTTGCCGATTAATTGATATTGGCTGGGAGTTTTGAGCGGCACGTCCTGCGGAACGGGGAGCTTGGCCGCCGATTCCGCGAGGCTGCCATACGTCAGGCTCCGCTTCGTGGCGGCGTGCACGACCGTGCTGCTTTCCGCGGTACACTGCGACGCATCGACGCCCCATTTTTTGGCCGCGACTTGAATCAGCAGCGCGCGCGCCGTGGCGCTGGCCTTGCGCAACGGATTCCACGACGTGGGCGTGCCGGAACTGCCGCCCGTGCCCTGCACTCCGAATCGTGGATTGATGTAAACCTTGTCGGCGGGCGCAAATTCGGTGCGAACCTTCTTCCAGTCGCAATCGAGTTCGTCCGCGGCGATCATCGCGAGTCCGGTGAGGATGCTCTGGCCCATCTCGGACTTGTCGATCAGGATGGTGACGAGATCGTCGGTGCCGACGTGAATCCAGGCGTTCAGCACGATGGGCGCATCGGACGCGGCAGCCAATAATTCCGGGTCACCGTGAAAATAAAACCCAATCAGCAAACCGGCCGCGCCGGCGGCGCCCGTTTTAAGGAAGTTGCGACGATCGATGCCTTGTGCGGTGAGACTCATGCTCGTCCTCCCGTCGCCCGATTGCGCTGAATGAATTTACACGAATCGTATGGCTGCGAGTGGCTGGTGTCAACCTCGTTCGGCCCTGGCGCTTTCGTCGCGCGCGTGGCCAATCCATCTGAAAGATACACGAGAGACAATCGCGCGGCGATGGCGGCGAGGAGCCCTCGCTGCAACGCCGCTTTTTGTCTCTCCGAGTCGCGCGCCTCAGATGCCTCTGCTAGAATCCGGCGATGCGATCGGCGTTCTCGCTCCGTTCCCGTCAGCCTCGCCGCTGGACTCGCTTGACTTTCGCGGGTCTGCTCTCACTCCTTCTATTCGTCACGGGAACCTTTACCGTCGCGGCACAACGAAGCGGTCCCACGCAACGAAAAACAAAAGTTCAACCGGGCGCACTCGATCTTGCCATCGCGCCGAATCTGGCGGAAGAACTCGCAAAATTCAAGCCGGTGCGGATGCCGTTCGACTCCTCGCGTCTGACGGCGCGCGAGCGTCGGATGGTCGAGAAACTGGTCGAAGCGTGCCAGTATCTGGAATCCATTTACTGGCGGCAAAGCGATCCCGAAGGTTTGAGGCTTTACCAATCGCTCGCCGGAAGCCCCGATCCGAAAGACATCGCCCTCCGCAGTTTCCTGCGAATCAACGGCAGCCGCTTCGACCTGATCAACGATAACGCGCCGTTTGTGGGGACGGCGCCGTGGCCGCCCGGCCGCGGCTTTTTTCCCGCCGACATGACGCGCGAGGAATTCGATCGCTACATCGCAGCGCACCCTGAGCAAAAAACCGCGCTGTACGATCCTTTCACAGTGGTGCGCCGCAAGGGCGGCGCGCTCGAGGCGATTCCGTATCACGTCGCCTACAAAGAGTGGGTCGATCCGGCGGCGCAAGCTCTGCGGGATGCCGCAAGTCTCTCCGATGACGCGGCCTTCGCCAAATTCCTGCGCATGCGCGCAGACGCACTGCAATCCAACGAGTATTTTGAGAGCGACATCGCCTGGGTCAGCCTCGCGAATCCGAAATTCGACGTCATTTTCGCTCCCTACGAAACCTATCTCGACGATCTTCTCGGAGTGAAGACTTCTTACGGCGTGGCCGTGCTCGTCCGCAACGAAACGGAAAGCCGCAAGCTGGACCTATTCCAGAAATATGTCCCGGACATTCAGGACAGCCTGCCGCTCGCTGCCGAGGACCGGCCCTCGAAGCGCGGCTTGTTCTCTCCCACGGAAGTGATGGACGCGCCGTACCGCGCGGGCGATCTGCGCCACGGCTACCAGGCCGTGGCCGACAATCTGCCGAACGATCCGCGCATTCACAAGCAGAAAGGCTCGAAGAAAATCTTCTTCAAGAATTTTCTGGACGCGCGCGTGCGTTACGTGATCCTTCCAATCGCCGCGCGCCTGCTGCGCCCCGACGAAGCCGCGCTTGCATCGGCGGATGGGTATCTCGCATCTACTACGATGCATGAAATTTCACATGGCCTCGGCCCCGCATTCGCGCGCACATCCGGCGGGCGGGTGGACGTGCGCGAAGCGATTGGGCCGGCGTATTCGGCACTCGAAGAAGCGAAAGCCGACGTCGTCGGCCTCTACGGCCTGAAATGGCTGGTGGATCGAGGCGCGCTTCCAAAAGAGAGGCTAAACGGCTACTATGCGTCCGAAACGGCTGGAATCTTTCGGACGGTGCGATTCGGCGTGGCCGAAGCGCACGGACGCGCCGAAATTATGGAATTTAATTTCTATTCGGAACGCGGCGCCATCGCTCGCGGTGCCGGCTCGGGCCGTTACACGATTGATTTTCGCCGCATGCCGGAGGCCGTTGCCGCACTCGCAAAGGAGTTGCTCGAGCAGGAAGCGACCGGGGACCGTTCCCGCACCGAAGCCTGGTTTGCGAAGTACGGTGCGATCCCGCCGGACCTGGCAGAAGCGCTGAAATCCGTTTCCGGCGTTCCCGTGGATATCGATCCGATTTCGTCTTTTCCCGAACCCATGCGCTAGAAACTAAATTCAGAAGCGAGAGGATGGTAAGCCGATATGGCTAACAAAAAACCGCAAAACTTCCAGAACCACACACGCACTGTGCCGCCGTTTCACATGTTCGTCCTTCCCGTCCTGCTTCTCAATATCGTCTGGACGATTTATCACCTGGTGAAAGCGGGGGGTTCCTTTGAAACGGTTGTCGGCGTGCTGCTGGCGTTCGCACTGATCACGCTGGCGCTGTTCGCGCGCATCTTTGCGCTCACGGTGCAAGATCGCGTCATCCGCCTGGAAATGCGGCTGCGTCTCGCGGAACTTTTGCCGGCGGAGATGCGGGGGCGTATTCCGGAGTTCACCGTGGCCCAACTCGTTTCCTTGCGTTTTGCCAGCGACGCGGAACTTCCGGCACTGGCGCGCAAAGTGATCGATGAAAAAATGAACGACCGCAAGGCGATCAAGAAACTAGTGAAGGATTGGCAGGGGGATTATCTCAGGGCGTAGTGGGGCAGACTTCAGTCTGTCTTTTTTGAATTTTTGTGCTGAATGTAACTCGCGCCTTGCGACGAAGGCCTGAAAACCGGACAGGCTGAAGCCCGTCCTACTTGACTTGCGAATTTTCGGCGAAGCACCAGTGCACGAAGTCCTTGCCGTAGCGAGCGGTGACCGGTGCGGGGACATCGGACTCATCCAGCCTTTGAAACTGGAAATTAATTTCGCCGTTGGGCTGCACGGTGGCGAGCAGCGATCCGTACACGTTCTTCAACGCGCTCGGCGGAGAATTCGGCGGCAATTCGTAGCGCACCGCGCCGGCCGTGCCTACGATCCAGCCGGGCAACACGCCGCCGTGCTGCTTCCAGTAGTCGGTGTTGAAAATTCCGTCCATGTAAAAATGCGAATGGCTGGCGAGCACGTAGACATGCTTGTGCGCATCGTCGCGCGCGCGCAGTAGATCGGCGTACACGCGCCGCCCGCTTTCCGTGCCCGTGGGGGACTCGTTCATGCTGTGTCCGGTGGAAATGCTTTCGGGCAGCGCCTTGTGCATTCCGGCCACAATCGTCGTGACGGACGCATCGGCCAGATCTTTCGCCAGGGTGCGCTCGAACCAGCGCAGTTGGGCGGAATCGAATTGATCGGCCGTTGCGCTATCGAGGTAGTAGAACGCGACGCCGCGGTCGATCCAGTGGAAGTAGGTTTTCATACGAAAATCCTTGGGATCGTCCTTCAGGCGCTGCGCGCGCAGGACCGGCGAGTCCAGCCAGTCGGCAAATTGCAGGAGAAACTCTTCGCGCGTTTTATACGGGGGAATCGTTTCGTGGTTGCCGATTCCCAGAAAAAACGGGATGGAACCGAACGGAGCGATCTGGTTTTCGATGTAGTCGGGCCATTCGATGTTTTCGTATTCCGTGATGCTGAGCGGCTTGGCCATGTGCTCGGGCTGGTGGGAAATATCCTCGTCAAAATTGGCGGTAAGCCGCAGGTCGCCCAGGTGCCAATAGAAGGCGACCT
Source organism: uncultured Acidobacteriota bacterium (assembly GCA_963800455.1). Lineage (GTDB taxonomy): Bacteria > Acidobacteriota > Terriglobia > Acidiferrales > UBA7541 > Palsa-360. Next base: position 244,115 of record CAWDAY010000003.1, read on the forward strand.
GATTCTTCTTCGCCGTTTCCGCAATCCCGGGCATCACGACGTCACCGCAATTGCGGGAATCTCCGGATACGAGAAAACGCCAGGCGCCGCTTGCAGATTGCTGCGCGTTCGCGGTGAGTGCCGCGAACGCCAGACCGAAGCTTACTGCACCGGCGAACAGGATTCTGCGCATCGAGCCTTCCTCCAATAATCACACGTCCCATGGAAATCCTAACAGATCACTTCACGGGAGCCACTGCCGGCAGTTCAATTCTTGTTCGGTCGGTCATCGGGTCCTGCGTCGCCATTCACGGACGGTTTACGGATGCGATAGACCTCCAGCGCTCCCGACGAGTAAATTTTTTCGCCGATGCCCGCTAATGGCGCGGAGAATCGCGGCACGTCGTACGCCCAGACGTATTGGTAGTCGTTCTGGACCTGCTGCCAGTCCGGCGGCTCGTCGTAGACCAAGTTCCAGAAACCGTCCGGCGTGTAGGATTCGTGGACGATGCGCATGGGAGTCTCGCCGGGTGCGTCCATCAAGTACGGAGAGAACCAGCCCCGCCGGATCACGCCATAGGCCCAGAAATGCGTGAACGGGCGCTCGATCGGGTCCTCGTCGCCCTCGACGATCGGCAACACCAGCGCATCGCGCGGCACTACATCGAAAGAGCGCGCGAGACCCGCGAGCGCTGGCTGCGCCTCCTGAAAATGCTGCGTCACGCTCACAGTGCGCGCGGCAAAAACCAGAAGCGGAATCGCGGCGAGCATTCGTGCGCGCCTTCCGACGCGCGCCGTCGCCAGGATCGCGACAAACAGAAAAGGCAGAACGCGAATATCGAGGTCCGAACCTTCTCCCCACATCCACGGAATCACCCAGAACAGCGCGAAGAGAAACGCCGCGATGGCCAGCCATTTTCGGTCCCAGCGAAATTCGGGATTGCGCCACCACGCCCCTAGAAACCAAACGGCCAGCGCGGCCAGCGATACCCAATCCAGCCAGGGCCAATAACCGTGCAGGATCATGCCGAGCGAGTCCAGCTTGTCGTCCCATCCGTGAAAGACGACTTTCGTTACGCCAAGTCCGACGCGCGAAGAGTGCAGATAAAAAGCAAGGCCCGGCAACGCCAGCGCGCCGCTCCACATCCAGTCACGAATGGGCCGGCGCGAGAGCGCGAGATAGGCAATCAAAATCAAGCCCGCAATGGCGAAGCCCAGCAGGTGAGTGAAATAGAGCGCGGTGAATGCCACGAGCGCCGTAATCCACCGCCCGGTTCCCGGCTTCGCCAGCCATCGCAGCCACAGCCCCAGCGCGAGCAACCCAACCGCGAGGCTCAAATCGAAATTCAGAAAACCTTCGAGAAAAAAAACGTTATACGCAACCAGCAGGGACCAAAGAGATACCGCCTCCGAATCCGGCTGCGCCTCGCGAATAAAAAACCACGCCGCGCCCGGCAGCGCAAGGACACACAGACTGAGATAGACGCGGCCCGCCGTCTCGATCGGAAACAGCCGCCCGAGCACGGCCAGCGAGGCGTCCATCCCGAGATAGGGATACGCGCCCCAATCGGAGCGATAAAATTGTTGGAATGAAAAGTGCGAATCCTTGAGGTGCGCCAGAACAAACGCGCGCGCCAGATGATTGGGATAGTCGAGCAAGGGAGGAAACGCGGCGATCCAGATCGGCGCGAGAAGCATCGCCGCCAAAATCACAGCGCCCGCTAGGCAAGCCAAGCGTCCCAGGGAACTTGACTGCGCCAGGGTGGATTCCGCTGCGTCCATCCCGGCCGCCTACCTGGCCAACCAGAGCAGCGGCGCAAGCCCGAGCGCCGTCAGCGCGAGCATCAGGATCAGGCTCTGTTTGCCCGTCTTGCCGTCGGCGAGCGCCAACGCGATAAACGCTTTTGCGAAATTATTGCTCGCCGCCGCGACGATCACTCCCGCAACGGCAAGCTCCATCGACGTCGTTCCCCCGGCGGTTTGCGTGAGCCCCATGATGAACGGGTCGACTGGTGCGAGGCCGGTGATGGCGGCCATCGCGTAAATTCCGCCGCTGCCGGCTCGACTGACGGCAAACTTCGTGGCTACCAGAAAAAACGCGAATACCACCGCCAGGGAAAACGCAGAGGCCAGCTCCAGCGGATTCTTCGTAAGGTACGCGCCCTGGGCCTGTTCCGCTCCATCGTCCGGCCGGACAGACCACGCCCATCCTCCCAAAATGCCGATCGCGCCCAGCGTCAGAAACGAGAGCAGAAGCCGGTGAGCGAGCTCCGCGTTGAACAGCGCGATCAACACCAGGAACCGAAAGTACATCACGCCGGACGCCATCAGAATCGATCCGGAATAGCAGTTGGGACTTTTCGCCGCCCGCGCTTGCTTGGCCATCGCGAACGTCGTAAACGTCGAGGAATAGGCGCCGCCCAGCAACGCGGCGAGCCGTATGCCGCCCTTGCCCCTCGATAGCTTCTCCAGCAAGTAACTGCCGTACGAAACTCCGCTGATCGCCACGACAATCAGCCACGTCTTGTAAGGATTCAGCGCGAAAGACGTGAGGTCCCTGTCCGGCACTATGGGCAGGATGACGAACGTGAGCAGAAGAAATTTTGTGAAGGTAAAAATTTCTTCGCCGGGAATCTTGGTGGCCAGATTTTCGAGGAATTCCTTGAGTTCCAGCAGCAGCATGGAGAGGATCGCGAGCGTAGTGGCGATCCAGAACTGTTCCCGGGAAACGAGCGCGCCGACGACATACGTGGCTAGGCCGGAGAGCTCCGTCGTCACTCCGGTTTCCTTGTACGATTGCAGCTTGTGCCGATAGGAAAGCCAGAGGAACGCGCCGATCACGCCGAACCCAACCGTCACGGGCATGAGTTGCTCGCCCGAAAGCAAGGACATGGCGTAGCCGATGAGCCCGATGAGCGGAAAGGCCCGGACTCCGCCAAAGCTGTACCTCTGTCCCGGCTGAGCCGCCGCGCGGTGTTCTTCCCGCTCGAGTCCGATCAGAAAGCACAAGAAAAGCGTCAGGATAATTTTGACGCCTTCCGCCGGAAATATTTGTAGGAGCTTGTCGGTCACGGAGTCTGTTCGGCAGCCCTCTCCACCACCGCGAGACTATCGGGAATCGGAAGCAAACTCAATGCCGGAGTGTTCCTTGCAGGGAAGTAAACCTAGGCGGGCGCGTCTGCGAGCGGCAGCCATACCTGAAACCGCGTGTCGCCCGGTTTGGAAGTGACCTGGATCGTTCCCCGGTGCTTTTTCACGATGCGCTGCACCGTGTCGAGGCCCAGACCGGTTCCCTCGCCGACTCCCTTGGTGGTGAAGAACGGCTCGAACATGTGCGTCTGCACCTCGGGAGAAATTCCGGGGCCGTTGTCGCCGATTTCCACGACGGCGCAGGAATCGTCGCGATAGGTGCGAACGCGCAGTTCGCCCTGGCCGCCCATCGCGTCGATGGCATTGTCGATGAGGTTGGTCCAGACCTGGTTGAGCTCGCTGCCGAACGAATTGACGAGCAGAGGCATTCGCTGATACTCGCGCTGCACGGACACGCCCCGCTTCAGCTTGTGGTTCAAGATGGTGAGCGTGCTCTCCAGGCTCTTCACGATGTCCACGTTCTGCACGGGCGACTGGTCCATGTACGTGTATTCCTTGATCGCCAGAACCAGGTCGGAAATGCGCGCGGCGCTGCTTTCGATTTCATCGAGCAGGCTGTAGACCTCAGCCACCGCCGCGATCCGCACAAGCGCCGCGCGAGCCGTGCCGGAATCGAACTCCGCAAAGAGGGATTCGAGGACTTCCGGCTGGATATTGCGCTGCGCAAGGCCCGCCGCCAGCTGCCACAAATCGTTCTGCCCGTGGCTCCGCAGCAGCGAATCCAATTGCTCTTCGAGGTCGGACATGGCCAGCGTGTCCGGCGGCGGATCCTTGTGCTGGATGATCGAGGCTTCCAGCTTCTCGATTTCCGCCTTCTGCGTCGCGGTGAGGTCGCGGCGGCCCAGCTCGTGGGCGGCGTCGCGGATTTTTTGCAGGATTTCCCGGAGCTGGCTGGAAGCGCGCTTCGCGGCGGAAGCGGGATTGTTGAGTTCGTGAGCGAGCCCCGCGGAAAGCTTTCCGAGCGCGGCGAGGCGGTCGCGCTGCTGCTCGCGGCGCGTGGTCTCGCGGACCCGGTCCGTCATCATGCCCACGAGGCGTTCGGCCAGCTCCGGCATTTTCTGCACCAGGTCGTGAAACTTCGACTCTGGAAATCGCAGGATGCGGCAATCGGTTATCGCGCGGGCGCCGAACGTGAACGTCTTCATTCTGGAAAAAGGCAGGCGCCCGGTCACTTGTCCGGCGTTGACGGTAATGATGAACGTTTCGCCACCGAATTCCCCTCGCGCCTGAAACTGTCCTTCGAGAGTGATGAACATCGCGTCCGCCGGATCGCCGACGGTCATCAGGGTATCGCCCGCTTGGAAGCGCAGTTCCTCGGCCTGCGCGATGAACCACGCGATTTGGTCTTCCGGCAGGCCCGCGAACGCCGGAATGCGCGAGAGTTCGGCGTTTTCCGTCATTGGACTTTGCTCAAGTATTGGTGGATGAACTGCACGGCCACGGAGCCCTCGCCGACGCCCGAAGCCACGCGCTTCACCGATCCGTGCCGCACGTCGCCCACGGCAAAAATTCCCGGGACATTCGTTTCGAGCAAATAAGGATCGCGTTCCAGCGTCCACCCTTTGGGGCGCTGCCCATCGGCGATCAAGTCGGAGCCCGTCAGGAGGAATCCGCGATCGTCGCGTTCCACGACGCCGGCCAGCCAATCCGTTTGCGGGAGCGCGCCGATAAAGATAAACACGGCGCTGGCCGGAACCCGCTCGATCTTGCCCGTGTCCGAACACAGCACGGAAATTTCCTCGAGGTGCTTTTCGCCGTGCACCTCCGCGACGCTCGCGTGCGCCCAGACCTGAATTTTGGGCGTCTCCTTGATCTGATCGATCAAGTATTGCGACATGGTGCTGGAAAGCGAACTTCCTCGCACCAAAATGACGACGCGCTCCGCATACTTGGCGAAGTTCATCGCCGCCTGTCCCGCCGAATTCGCGCCGCCCACCACGTACACCGTTTCTCCGGCGCAGGAGATCGCTTCCGTCGAGCCGCCGCCGTAGTAAACGCCCGCGCCCTGCAAACGATCGATCCCCGGCGCTTCGAGCCGCCGCCACTGCACTCCCGTCGCGATCATCAGCGCGTGGCAGGAAAATTCGCTGCCGTCGGCGAGCTTGATGATCCGGTACGGACCTTCCGTTCGAATTCCCGCCGCTTCCGCCGCCAATATTTCCACGCCAAACCGTTGCGCCTGCACCACCGCTCGCCGCGCCAGATCGCCGCCGCTCAACCCCGCTGGGAAACCGAGATAATTCTCGATGCGCGAACTCATGCCCGCCTGCCCACCCGGCGCTTCCCTCTCGACCATCACCGTGTGCAGGCCCTCCGATGCCCCGTACACGGCGGCCGCGAGGCCGGCCGGACCTCCGCCGACGATCGCCAGGTCGTAAAAGCTCGTTTGCGCGCGCGTCCGCAGGCCGACCTTTTGCGCCACTTGCGCGGGAGTGCATTCGAGAAGCTTCGTGCCATCGGGGAAAAGCACGACCGGCAGACTGGTTGCTTCCGGGCCCAGTGTCTCCAGCAGGAGCTTCGTCTCCGGATCGCTCGCGGAAATCTCCGCATCGATCCACTGGTAGGGCACGTGATTGCGCGCGAGGAAATCGCGCAATTCATAGGACTGCGGCGACCATCGCGTGCCGAGCACGCGGATGCCCGAGTAGGGCGGATGGTGGGATGCCTGCCAGTCTTCGAGCAAATCGTCGAGCTGCGGATACAGGTGCTCGGTCGGCGGGTCCCACGGCTTCATGAAAAAATAGTGGATGCTGGCCTGATTGATGGCCCCGATCGCGGCGGTCGTGTCCGCGTAGGCCGTGAGCAAAGCCCGCTTCGCTTCGGGATAAATGCGCATGGCTTCCTGCAGGAAATGGACGCCGTCGAGACGCGGCATGCGTTGGTCCGCCAGCAGCAAGGCCACGCTGTCGCTGCGAAGCTTCAGCTGCTTCAACAGATCGAGCGCGCCCTCGGGAGAACCGCTCCCAAGGACGCGATAGTCCGCGCCGTACTGGGACCGCAGGTCGCGTTCAATCGCCCGCAACACGTCCGCATCGTCGTCCACGCTCAGTAAGATTGGTTTCGCCATGGTCGGTCTCGATTAATTGATGGAGCCCGTTCCTGCCGCAAACAGCAATCGAGTAGCCTGATTGGATGCCTGAACAAACTATTGGTCGCAGGATTATACAACCGAGAGGTGAGTGGCGCAGGCTTCAGCCTGTGGGTTTTGGCAGCTGCAAGAACGAACCCGCACAGGCTCAATCGAGCGTTACCGGAATTTCACAATCTATTCACAGAGCGCAGCAGAACTTACGCGAGGCTTGAAGCGCCCATGAGGTATTTGTCGACCGCGACGGCGGCTTTGCGGCCCTCGGAAATCGCCCACACGACGAGCGACTGGCCGCGGCGCATGTCGCCCGCGGCGAAAACGCCGGGAACCGAACTCATGTAGTCCGCGCCGGTGGCGACGTTGCCGCGCGGATCGAGGTTCACGCCGAGCTGTTCGATCATTCCCTGCTTCACGGGGCCCAGAAAACCTAGGGCGAGCAGGACCAGATCGGCTTCCATCACGAATTCCGTGCCGGGCTGGGCCTCGAATTTCGGCGGCGGGCCGACTCGAATGCCGTGCAACTGCTTCACGTTGCCGTTTTCGTCTCCGGTGAATTTCGCGGTATTGAGCGCCCAGTCGCGCTTGCCGCCCTCTTCGTGCGCGCTCTCGGTGCGAAGTTGCAGAGGCCAGAGCGGCCAGGGCGTGCTCGGGGCGCGCTCCGCGGGCGGCATAGGCATGATTTCGAACTGGTGAATCGACTTGGCCTGATGGCGGTGGGCCGTGCCGAGACAATCCGCGCCCGTATCGCCGCCGCCGATAATCACGACGCGTTTCCCGGTAGCCAGGATCTGATCGGGAATGGCGTCGCCCGCAACGACCTTGTTCTGCTGCGGCAAGAACTGCATCGCAAAATAAATGCCCTTCAACTCGCGTCCGGGTACCTTCAAATCCCGCGGGGCTTCCGCGCCCCCCGTTAGCACCACGGCGTCGAATTCCTTGCGCAAATCCTGCGCGGGAATGCTTCCCCCTACGTGCGCATTCGTCTCGAATTTCACTCCCTCGGCCAGCATTTGTTCGATGCGCCGGTCGAGAACGCGCTTCTCCAGTTTGAAGTCCGGAATGCCGTAGCGAAGCAACCCGCCGATGCGATCCGCCTTTTCAAACACGGTCACCGAGTGGCCCGCGCGATTCAGTTGTTGCGCCGCGGCGAGTCCCGACGGTCCCGAACCGACGACGGCGACTCGCTTGCCTGTGCGCGTCTCGGGAAGCTCCGGCTGGATCCAGCCTTCTTCCCACGCGCGGTCCACGATCGTCTTTTCGATCAGCTTGATCGTGACAGGCGGCTCGTTGATTCCCAGAACGCAAGCCGCTTCGCAGGGCGCGGGGCAAATGCGCCCCGTGAATTCCGGGAAATTATTCGTGGAGTGAAGAACGCGGATCGCGTCCCGCCAGCGGTCGCGATAGACCAGGTCGTTCCAGTCCGGAATGATGTTATTGACCGGACATCCCGTGTGGCAAAACGGAATGCCGCAATCCATGCAGCGCGCGCCCTGCACGCGGACCTTCTCTTCCGGGAACGGCTGGTACACCTCGAAATAATCGTGAACGCGCTCCGCGACCGGACGCCGCGCGGGCATTTCGCGTTTGAATTCCTTAAAGCCGGTGACCTTACCCACCGATCACCTGCCCCGGCGCGTGACCCGTTCCAGCCTGCGCCGCCAGCACGCTCGCGGGTATTCGCGGGATGCCCAGGACGCGCTTGTATTCGTGCGGGAACACCTTGATGAATTTCGGAAGCATCGCGTCCCAATGCTTCAAAATCCATTTGCCCTGCGGGCTATCGGTCAGTTCGGCGTGGCGCGTCACGAGGCCATGCAGGGTGTCGATATCCTTCGCATCCGTCACCGGCTCCAGGTCCACGTCCGCCCGGTTGCAGCTCTCGGAAGCGAATTCGCCGGTCTGGTCCAGAACGTAGGCAACGCCGCCGGTCATGCCCGCGGCAAAATTGCGGCCCGTCTTGCCGAGCACGACCACGAGGCCGCGCGTCATGTACTCGCAACCGTGGTCGCCGACGGCTTCGACGACCGCCGTCGCGCCCGAATTGCGCACCGCGAACCGCTCTCCGGCCATGCCGTTAAAAAAGGCTTCGCCGCTGGTCGCACCGTAGAGGCACACGTTCCCAATCAGAATATTTTCTTCCGGCACAAAGTGCGAGTTGCGCGGCGGATAAATCACGATCCGCCCGCCGGAGAGCCCCTTGCCGACGTAATCGTTGGCTTCCCCTTCGAGCGTCAGCGTCACGCCCGTGGAGAGGAACGCCCCGAAACTTTGTCCCGCGCAACCGTGAAACTGGATGCGGATCGTATCGTCCGGCAAGCCAACCGAGCCGTGCTTGCGCGCAATCTGCCCGCTAAGCATCGCGCCCACGGTGCGGTGCACGTTGCGGATGGGCAGGTTGAGCGACACCGGCGTGAGGTGTTCGATCGCTTCGCTGGCCTGCTCGATCAGCTTTCCGTCGAGCGCGTCGTAGAGGCCGTGGTCCTGCGCCTGCGTGCAGCGGCGCCCCACGTGGCTCGGCATCGGCGGATTGTAGAGCACCGAAGAAAGATCGATCCCCTTTGCCTTCCAGTGATCCACGTCCGTGCGCTGCGTCAGGCAATCCACGCGGCCGATCATTTCGTCGACTTTTCGGAAACCGAGTTTCGCCATCACCAGGCGGAGGTCTTCGGCCACGTAGAACAGGAAATTAATTACGTGCTCCGGCTGTCCCTGGAACTTCTTGCGGAGTTCCGGATCCTGCGTGGCCACGCCCACGGGACACGTATTCAAATGGCATTTCCGCATCATGATGCAGCCCATGGCGATCAGCGGCGTCGTCGCGAATCCGAATTCCTCCGCGCCCAGAAGGGCGGCGACCGCGACGTCGCGCCCAGTCTGCAGCTTGCCGTCGACCTGCAGCCGCACACGGCTGCGCAGATCGTTCATCACCAGGACTTGCTGCGTCTCCGAAAGCCCAAGCTCCCACGGAATGCCGGCATGGCGGATGGAGCTGACCGGCGAAGCGCCGGTGCCGCCGTCATACCCGCTGATGAGAATCACGTCGGCATGCGCCTTGGCCACTCCGGCCGCGACGGTGCCCACGCCCACTTCGGCGACGAGCTTCACCGAAATGCGCGCTTCGGGGTTCACGTTTTTCAAATCGAAGATGAGCTGCGCCAGATCCTCGATCGAATAAATATCGTGATGCGGCGGCGGAGAGATCAGTCCGACTCCGGGAATCGAATGCCGCACCCGGGCGATCACGTCGTCCACTTTGTGGCCGGGCAGCTGGCCGCCCTCGCCGGGCTTCGCGCCCTGGGCGATCTTGATCTGCAAATCGTCCGCGTTGATCAGATAATTCGTAGTGACGCCGAAACGCGCCGAGGCCACCTGCTTGATCGCGCTGCGGCGCAAGTCGCCGTTCGCGTCCGGCGTGAACCGCGCTTCGTCCTCGCCGCCCTCGCCAGTGTTCGACTTGCCGCCGATCCGGTTCATGGCGATCGCCAGCGTTTCGTGCGCTTCCTTGCTGATCGAGCCGAAGGACATCGCGCCGGTCGCAAAGCGCTTCACGATTTCCGACGCGGGCTCGACTTCCTCGAGCGGGACCTCCGGGCCGTTCGGCTTGAAATCGAACATGCCGCGCAGCATTTGCAGATCGCGGTTCTGCTGGTTCACGATGTCCGCGAATTCCCGGAAGCTCTCGAATTTTTCCTGACGCACGGCGTGCTGCAGCTTGCTGACCGTCGTCGGGTTCAGCAGGTGGCGCTCGCCCCGCACGCGGAATTGGTATTCTCCGCCAACGCGCAATTCCGTGTCGGACAGGTGCGGCGGCTGCATCGCGAAATCGTGTTTCAGGATCGCTTCGCGGGCCAGCACTTCCATGCCGACGCCCTCGATGCGCGACGACGTTCCCGTAAAATATTTGTCGACGAGCGACTTGTTGAGGCCCACCGTCTCAAAAATCTGGGCGCCCTGATAGCTTTGCAGGGTGGAAATCCCCATCTTCGAGAACGTCTTCAAAAGCCCCTTGTCGATGGACTTCATATAGCTCTTGAAAACCTTGTCCCAGGTGTACTCCGCCGGGAACGCTCCAGCCTTGTGCAAATCCTCGAGCGTTTCGATCGCCAGGTAGGGATTCACGGCGCTCGCCCCGTAGCCGAGAAGCAGCGCAAAGTGCATCACCTCGCGCGGCTCCCCGGACTCGACGATCAGGGCCACCTGATTGCGCGTTCCTTCGCGGATCAAATGGTTGTGCACCGCCGAAAGCGCGAGGAGGCTCGGAATGGGCGCGAATTCATGGTCCACTCCGCGATCGGACAAAATCAGCAGCGTGTAACCGGACTTGATGGCCAAGGACGCGCTGCGGCACAACCGTCCAATGGCTTCCTCGAGCTGGTGCTCTCCGTCATTGACCCGGAACCGCATGGGCAGCGTGTTCGCCAGGAAGCTGCCCCAACTCACGCGGCGAAGCTTTTCCAGACGCCAGTTGGAAATGACCGGATGGCGCAGCTTGAGCGTGTGGCAATTCTTCGGCGTTTCTTCGAGGATGTTGCCTTCGCTTCCGATATAGGAATTGAGCGACATCACCAGACCTTCGCGGATCGAATCGATCGCCGGGTTGGTGACTTGCGCGAAGGTCTGCTTGAAATAACTGAAGAGCATCTGCGGCTTGTCGGACAGGCAAGCCAGCGGCGTGTCGATGCCCATCGAGCCCACGGGCTCCTCGCCGTTGAGGGCGGAGGGCAGAAGGATCGTCTTCAGGTCTTCGTCCGTGTAGCCAAAGGCGCGCTGCCGCATCCGCAGCGTGTCATGGTCGGTCTGCAGGACGTGCGTCGGACTCGGAAGATCATCGAGCGTGATTTGATTTTCCTTCAGCCACTGCGCGTACGGCTGCCGCGCGGCCAGCTGCTTTTTGACTTCCTCGTCCGTAATCAGCCGCTTCTGCTCGGTGTCCACCAGGAAAATGCGCCCGGGCGCGAGCCTGCCCTTCATTCGCACTTCCTCGGGCTTAATCGAAAGCACGCCGGCTTCCGATGCCAGAACCACCAGGCCATCGTTCGTTACGAGGAACCGGCCGGGGCGCAGACCATTGCGATCCAGCTTCGCGCCGATCACCCTTCCGTCGGTAAACGCCACAGCAGCCGGTCCGTCCCACGGTTCCATGAGCGACGCGTGATATTCGTAGAACGCCTTGATGTCCTCGGGCATCGTGGCGTCGTGGTCCCACGCTTCCGGAATCAGCATGGACATCACGTGAGGCAGCGAGCGCCCGGAAAGCGTCAGCAGTTCCACGGCGTTATCGAGCATGGCCGAATCGCTGCCGCCCGGCGTGACGATCGGCATCAGCTTCTTCATGTCTTCGCCGAAGAGCGGAGACTTCAGCACGGATTGCCGCGCGTACATCCAGTTCATGTTGCCGCGCAGCGTGTTGATTTCGCCGTTGTGGCAGATGTAGCGGTAGGGATGCGCCAGCTTCCAGCTAGGAAACGTATTGGTCGAAAAGCGCTGGTGCACGAGGCACAGCGCGCTCGTCAGATCGGGATCCAGCAACTCTTTATAGAAATCCGTGATCTGCGGCGCCAGCAGCAACCCTTTGTAAATAATCGTCCGGGAAGAAAGCGACGGAATGTAGAAAAAATCCTTCTCTTTCAAGTCGGTCGCTTCAATGGCCGACTCGGCGCGCTTGCGCACGACGTACAGCTTGCGCTCGAGCGCATCCTGATCCATCCCCGGGCCGCTGCGCACAAAAATCTGCTCGATATAGGGCTGCGAAGCGCGCGCCAGACGCCCGATCGTGTTCCCGTTGATCGGCGTGTCGCGCCAGCCGAGGACCGTCAAGCCCTCCTCGCGCACAATCTTTTCGATGATGCCTTCACAGATCAGCCGGTCTTGCGTGTCCACGGGAAGAAACACCATCCCGACCCCGTACTGGCCGGGCGCGGGCAGCGAAAAGCCCATAGTCGCCGATTCGCGCTCGAAAAACGCGTGCGGAATCTGAATGAGGATTCCCGCACCATCGCCGGTTTGCGGATCGCAACCGCAGGCGCCGCGATGCGCCAGATTAATCAGAATCTGGATTCCCTTTAAGACGATGTCGTGCGATTTCCGGCCCTCGATGCTGGCGACAAATCCGATGCCGCAAGCGTCATGCTCGTTCTCCGGGTTGTACAATCCCTGAGCCGGCGGCAAGCCCCGAAATGGGTAAAGTTCGCTCATAAACGCAAAAATTAACGATGCAGGGGCGGGAAGAACCAGTCTGCTAAACGCGCGGGGCCGGTCCGGCAACCCGCTTCAACTCCTTCCCCTGGAACGCCACAGCCTCCTTGACCTGTCCATTTGATACGGCAACTTCCGTTTCGATTCCGGTCCAGCTCCGTCCTGTGCGGCGGGATCCGGAAGCGCGGCCCCTCAGACACTTCGGCCCCGTTCCCTAAAAGCTTTCCGGAAAGCTGCTATCTTACCATTCTCCCGGCCCGGTTGTCCCTACGGCAGTAGGCATCTCAATTTGTAATCGATCGCATTATTTTTTTGGATTGCTTATCGGCTACCGCTTTGATTCTGCTATAATCCCGCTCTCAAATATGGATTTCGACCAGCTCACTACTTTCATCGAGATCGCCAAACTCGGCAGTTTTTCGCGCGCCGGGCAAAAATTATTCCGCTCGCAACCGGCCGTCAGCGCGCAAGTGCGCCAGCTGGAACAAGAATACGGCGAGAAACTCTTCGACCGCGGCCGCAAATCCGTGCGCCTCACCTCCGCCGGCGAAACGCTTTTTGAATACGCCGTGCGCATGGTGAACATGCGCGCCGAATCGCTTCGGGCGGTGGCTGACAAAGCCACCACGCCGCGCGGAGTGCTGGCCCTCGGCGCCAATGAAGCGACGTGCCTGTACGTTTTGCCGGACATTTTCGCGGAATATCACCGCCTGTACCCGTCGGTGCAGATCAGCATCTATCGCAATTTCAGCCACAAAGTTTTGCAGAAGGTCGAGGACGGTTCCATTGACGTCGGCATCGTGACGCTGCCCGCGAAATCTCCCAGCCTCAAGTTTCACCCGATTTTTCGGGACCGCGTCATGCTGATGGTCAGCCCGCGCAACCCGCTGGCGAAACTGAAGAGCGTCCGCATGAAGGACATTGCCGACCAGCCGCTGATTTTTCCGCGCACGGGATATACACGGCAACTGCTCGACAAACACTTCCGGCCGTACAAGCCCCACCTCCAGATCACCATGGAGTTGACCAGCGTCGGCATGATCAAGTGCTTCGTCGCGGCGGGCCTGGGCGTTTCGCTCATCAGCGCGAGCTTTGCGCGCAATGAAGTCCGCGCCGGAGAAGTGAAGCTGATTCCCATCGCGGACGTGGAACTCTGGCGCGAGCTGGGGATCGTCTATCGCCGCGACCGGACCTTGCCGCGCTCTGCGGCCGCGTTCATCACGCTGGTCCGGCAGCGCGCTGCGGAAAATCCCGAACTGGACGTTGTGCCGCCGCGCAAAGTCACGCGCGCCGGCGAATCCGCTCCGCTCGCGTAATTCCTCCGCCGAATCATCGAACTCTCCAGGCGTCCTCTGTTTTGAGCGACTTTGAATTCGATCGTCGGTGCAACCCCTCACCGCACAGCGATCGGAGCAATCGTCGAGCCCGTCCCACCCTCGATTTTCAATGGCGTCATGATGTACGCCGTCTCGTAAGCATGCTCCGCCGCGAGTTGCTCCAGCTTGAGGTTTTCCACCAGGTAGACTCCATTCGCGATTAGAAACATCGCGTGGATCGGCAGATTCATTTTTTGTTCGGGATAGGGCCGCACTTCGACGCAGCAGGTGTCCGTGCCCACCAGCATCGGATTCTGCTGGATCAGCCACTCCCCCGCTTCAATGCCGATCCCCGGCGAGGAAGCCAGATACTTGGCTTTGTCTTTCACGGTGTAGAGCTTTCCCCACCCGGTATTGATCATGACCGCGTCGCCCGTTTCCAGCTTCACTTTTTCCTTTGCAAGAGCCTGTCGCAAATCGTCCGCCGTGATGACGTAGCCGCCGGGCAGCATGTCCACGTTCTTCAGTCCCGCCACGTCGATCAATACGCCGCGCGTCATAATGTCCGGGATTTTCTCGACGCCCAGTTTCGGAAACCCCTGTCGCGCGCCGGCGCTCAGGTCGTTGTTGCCGCCGCCGGAGAAACTCATTTCGTGGTCCGTGATGCAGTTGTAGTATTCGCCGCCGTAAATCTGGTGCGCGAAGGCGTCCAGTTGCGTGCCCACCTGGCCCAGCTCCGTGATCACGACCTCCTCATTCTCGCCGCGCGTGCCCGGATCCGTGGCCGTGCTCCGCTTCATGTTCAGATCGAAGCGCCGCGCCCCGATCAGCGGCAGCGCCGCCGAAAGATGAAATCCGAGCGAAAAGACTTCGCCGGTGTGAATTAATTTCGCCGCTTTCAAAGCCATCTCGGGCTTCATCAAATTTCCTGAGCCGATCTCATCCTTCGCGCCCCACTTCGATGGGCAACGCTGCGCGTCGCTCGGCATCTCCCACTGCTGCGCGCTGATCGCGGCGCACGCGACTCCAAATAAGAGCGCAAATACCATCACCCGAACAGGCCACATCGCTCGCATCGTTTCGTCCTCCTAGTTTGGTTCAGAACGCGCCCGAGTCTCTCACAGGCCAGCAGCGAGGTGCACGTTTTTAGTGGCGCAGGCTAAAGTGGAGTGAACCCCTATTTTGAGACAAACGGAACTGGCACACTTAGCAGTGAAAGGGGCTGCGAGTGGGCAAGAAACGGTTGCGGCGGCATACGCGGGAGTTCCGTCGGATGGCGGTGGAGCGACTGAAGAGTTGCGATAACATCGTGGCGTTATCGCAGGAACTGGGCGTTCATCGACGTCTGCTGTATCACTGGCGAGATCAATCGGAGTCTTGGCAAAGTGAGGAATCGCCGCCGGGTAGTTCGCGGGAATCCACTCTGCGGAAAGAAATCAGCCAGCTCAAGCGGGTGCTGGCGGACAAAACGCTGGAGCTGGATTTTTTCAAAGGTGCCTTGCAAAAAGTCGAGGCTCGACGCCGGAACAGCGATATGACTGGCGAGAAGGCATCTACGACGAAATCCAAGAAGTGATGCCTTTGCAAGGCAGCCTAAGCATCGAGCGCATGTGTCAGATGGCCGGAGTGAGCCGCGCGGGATTTTATCGTTCGCTGCGCGAGCGGGCGCCGGTCGAGGAAGAGATGGAAGTGCGGAGCATGATCCAGCAGATCGCCGTCCAGCATCGGCGGCGCTACGGTTATCGGCGGATCAGCGCGGAGTTGCGGCGACGCGGGATGGCGGTGAATCACAAGCGTGTGTTGCGGATTCTGCGCGAAGATAATCTGCTGGGTGTGCAGCCGCGAAGATTTGCGGTGACCACGGATTGCGATCATCGGTTCGAGGTGTATCTGAATCTGGCCGGTCGCATGAATCTGACGGGGATCAATCAGTTGTGGGTTGCGGACATCACCTACATCCGATTGCAGCAAGAGTTTGTATACCTGGCGGTGGTGCTGGACGCGTATTCGCGCAAAGTGGTGGGATGGGCGCTGGACCGCACGCTGGCGGCGCGCTTGCCGATCGCGGCGCTGGAGCAGGCCGTGGCCGAGCGACAGCCGCCGCCGGGATTGGTGCATCACTCGGATCGCGGCGTGCAGTATGCCTGCGGAGATTACGCCCAGGTCCTGCAACGGCACCGAATGATTCCGAGCATGAGTCGTCCGGCGAACCCCTACGACAACGCCAGTTGCGAGAGTTTTATGAAGACGTTCAAGCGAGAAGAGATTTACGCCAACCAGTACCGCGACCTGGAGCATCTTTTCGCGAATATCGAAGCGTTCATCGAACAATACTACAATCGGTGCCGGTTACATTCGGCGTTGGGCTATCGTTCGCCAGAGGAATTCGAGCGAGATGCCAGTCCAGCGATCCATTCTACTGGAGCAACAATGAGTTTTTTCAGGCATGGGGAGATCTAACCGTCCGATGATCGGGAAGACAAAAACGGGGAGCGACTCAACAGCCGCCCCCCGGCTCATCGTCCGGATGAGTCTCCGGCTGGCTATTCCTCGGCGAGTTGCTCTCCAGCAGAGCTCGCCTCCGCTTCACCAGTCGAACATCATCCTGAAGAAGAAGGCGCAGTTTGAGAAGTAAAATTCATGGAACGGCAAGTGTGCTAGCTTCAAATTGTCTCAGCTGAGGGGTTCACCCCAAAAGCCTGCGCCACTGGGAACGCGAACCATCATCGTTTCGTGGAGCGAAAAGGGAGGGTCGTGCTACAAACCTTAATTTCTACGCCGGCCGGTCGCGCAGCAGGCGCAGCATGTCCGGATCGGAATTCCTGGGCAGAACGCCTTTCGCGTCGTCAGGTTCGGGATTCTCTCCCTCGCCGGCGGCCAGAAACAGGTTGGCCTCCAGGCCGTGCTGCTTGTCGTAGAGTTCCCGATACCGCCCGCCCAACGCGTACAGGGCGGCATGGTTTCCGCGCTCGACAATCTTTCCCGCTTCGACTACCAGAATCTGGTCGGCGCGGCGGATGGTCGAGAGGCGATGCGCGATGACGAACGTGGTGCGCCCGCGCATCAGTTGCGCCAGGCCTTCTTGAATCAGCATCTCCGATTCGGAATCGAGGCTCGACGTCGCTTCGTCCAAAATCAGGATGCGCGGGTCCGCCAGAATGGCGCGCGCGATCGACACGCGCTGGCGCTGCCCGCCGGAGAGTTTCACGCCGCGCTCGCCGATGATCGTGTCGTATTTTTCCGGAAAGCGCTCGGCGAATTCGTCGACGCGCGCGATCCGGCACGCCGCCAGAATATCCTCTTCGCTCGCAAAGGGCCGTGAGAACGCCACGTTCTCGCGGATCGAGCCGTCAAACAAGAAAGACTCCTGCAGCACCACGCCAAGTCGCGTTCGGTAAGAGTCGAGCCGCACCGTGGCGAGGTCCACGCCGTCCACAAGCACTCGACCCGAAAGCGGCACATGAAACGCCGCCACGAGGCCGATGATCGTGGACTTCCCCGAGCCCGACGAGCCCACGAGCGCCGTCACCGTCCCCGGCTGCGAAAGAAAACTTACGTCCTGCAGGACCGGCTTGCCGGGCTCGTACGCAAAGCTGACGTCGTCGAACGCGAGTTCGCCGACGATGTCCGGCAGCGTCACGGTGCGCAGGGGGTCTTCATCCTCGGGCCGCTCGTCGAGCACCTCGCGCGTGCGTTCAAGTCCGGCGACGGCTTCGGTCAGCTGCGTGCCGATTCCAACCACTTGAAACACGGGCGCGATCATGAACGCCAGGAACGCCGTATAGCTCATGAATTGCCCGACGGTGATTTTCCCCTGAAGGACTTGATGCGCACCCACCAGCATTACCAGCGCGCCGACCACGCCGCCGAGTGCCGTCGTGGAAAAACTCATCAGTGACATCGTCGTGAGCGACTTGATCACATTGTCCAGCAGGCGCTGCACACCCGTGGTGAACACGTCGGCCTCGCGCTCCTCGGCGTGATACCCCTTCACGACGCGCACGCCGGAGAGCGATTCCGTGAGCCGCCCGCTGACCTCGGCGCTGATCTTGGCGCGCTCCCGAAAAATCGGCCGCAGCACGCTGAACGCTTTGCGCAATCCCAGCATGCTGACAAGCAACAGCCCCGCCGCGAGCCCTGTCATCACCGGGCTGATGCGCAGCAGCATGTACAAAGCGATCGCCGCCGTCAGCAAGCCGCCCAGAAATTCCACCAGCCCCGTGCCGATCAAATTTCGCACGCCCTCGACGTCGCTCATGATGCGCGACACCAGCGCGCCCGTCTTGTTCGCATCGTAATACGCGACCGGCAGGCGCCCGACGTGTTCCTGCACTTTCCTCCGCAGTTCGGTAATCATCCTCTGCGCCGCTTTGGAAAGGGTTTGCGTGAGCGTGTAGGACGTCACGCCTTGCAGAATCGTCGCGAAGAGGACTCCACCGACCAGCGGCATCAAGAGGCGCGTCTGGTGGTGGATCATCACATTGTCGACCAGATATTTCGTGGTATAGGGAAGCGCGAGGCCGGACACGCGGTTGATCGCCATCAGCACCAGGCCGATCGCCAGCAAACCGCGCCGCGGGCGCATCAACGCCCAAATTTCCGGCAGTTGATCCAGAACCCGAGTCGCTTTTTTCTTGCCCGATTCGGCGGACTCTTCACGGCCGTGCCGCGAGCCATGCCCGCGCTCCGCGCGCGAAGCCATTCCGCGCTGCGTCCCCATCCCGCCGAATCCGCCTGCCATTCTCATAGCTGAGCCATCTTAGAGGATTTGCCCCACCTGCCGCCACTCGCGCACGGTACGACCGTCATTTCGTGAACGAAGCGCCTGTCCGCGATTTCGCTACTCCCAACATCGACTCGACGCGGGGAAACTTACTTGTATCGGATGCCGACAATACTCAGCCGGATTCAGATCGCGCGGCAGCGACGCAGTGGGAAGGTTGTCGCCTGCAAACTTCCCAAACTGGGAAGGAAATGGAAAGGCAGATTACTGATTCTGTATTGCAACCGCGATTTGTTCTTGCCTCCGAACAAAGAGTGGCGTCCAATAGTCGGTCAATTTTCCCTTGACACAATTCCCCCCCGAACCTAGATTGGAAAACGGATCCGCACTTGGGGCGGGGTTTCCTGCTAGAGCAGTGAGAATCCGGCTCCAACTTCGCGAAGGGTCTTGAGGGGGTCGGGGCTCCTTCAGGAATCGTTCGCGAAAAATCCAAGGACTGAGGGCACGCCATTGAGCAAGCGACCTGGAAACGATCATTGGATCAATCCCCTTCTTTCCCAGCTGAACCTGATCGAGACCAAAGAAGCCCCTGCCGATCCGCAGTACCATTGGAAAATGATCGAAGAATGTCAACTAACGGAACGCGTGGGCAGGGTCGTTGCGGAAATCAACGGCGCTGCCGGCTATCGCGTCCTGGACATGTTTGAGTTTCTTCCTCCGCAGCGAAAGGTTCTCCGGGTCAGTTTTTCGAAGAAGCGCGCCAAACACAGCATGGAAATCGTTCTTGGCAACAACGGAATCCTCCTGCTGTTTTCCACGTCCGGGCGTCTTTTGACCGGCTGGAGGCGCTTGTTCTCTGGAGCTTCGTCGAAAGCAACTTCTTCCGTCCAGTGGCAACAGCTGCTCAACCCGGAAGAAGTCCTCGCTCAGGACATTCAGACCTGGTTTTCCTATTTGCTCTCGGGCCTGGATCGAAAGTTCCGGCCGGACACCATGGCCTCCATGGTCGCCGCTGCGGACACGGATGTTCGCGCGACCTACCGAAAAGCTTCCGCGTAATAAGGCTCGCGTTTCCAGTAGAATCCTCGATCCGAAGTGCGCGGGCCGCGGGCATCCCGCAAAAACACACATTTCACCCCACGAATCTCCATAGTCTGATTTTCGCCGGTTCGCTCGGCGAGCCGGCGCTGCGCTTCCTATCGGCTCGATTCGCTTCCCGGCTAGGCGAATCCTCCGCGGCCGTCCCGGCCGCCGGCACTTCAGACTCGAAGATTTTTAAACATTCATTCAATTTCATCTGTAAGATGTGCACGCTGCGGTCCGGCCATCCGGCTCGGGGGGGCGTCGCCATCGACTTGGCGAGGGATCGGACACATCGGAACGGGCCGGCGCCGGGGCGATCACGACGGAGAAACTCACAATGTCCAAGCTTCGCTTAGCGATGGCCTGCTGGAATTATGACCGCACGCGTGCCTTGCTCGAGGAGCGCGTTCCGGTCGACGGCATCGACCTCACCTATATCAATATCCCGGTCGAAGAAACCTTCTTCCGGATGATCCGCCACAGCGAATTCGACGTCGCGGAAATGTCGCTCTCCTCCTATACGCTTTCCCTGTTTCGCGACCCGAAGCCATTCGTCGCCATTCCGGTCTTCCCGTCCCGGTATTTCCGGCACTCCTGCATTTTCATCAATCGAAGCAGCGGCATCCGCGAACCGAAAGACCTGATTGGAAAGCGCGTGGGCAACCCCGAGTATCAGCTGACGGCCTGCGTGTGGATTCGCGGCATCCTGAGCGACGAATATAAGGTGCCGGTTTCCAGCGTCACCTATCTTCGCGGCGGAGAAGAAACCCCCGGGCGGACCGAGAAGCAGAGCGTTTCTCTTCCGCCGGAAATCCGGCTGGAAAATATTCCGGAAGACAAGACCCTGTCTCAGATGCTGCGCGACGGAGAGATCGACGCCATCTATTCGCCGCGAACGCCTTCCTGTATTGCGCAGCGCGCGCCGAGCGTACGCCTTCTCTTTGAGGATTACCAGACGGTGGAGCGCGAATACTACCAGCGAACGAAGATTTTCCCGATCATGCACACCATCGTCATTCGCCGGGAGGTCTACGAGAAGTATCCGTGGGTTGCCCAATCGCTGTACAAGGCGTTCGTTCTGGCGCAGCGGGAGGTCTACGAAGACTTGTACGAAACGGCGGCGCTGAAATTCATGTTGCCCTGGCTCATCCGGCACGCGGAGGAGACCCGCGCGCTTATGGGCAAGGATTTCTGGCCCTACGGACTCGAGGCCAACGAGCATGGCCTGAGCACGTTCCTGCGATACGCCTACGAGCAGGGCCTCGCCAAGCGCCTGCTGACGCCGCAGGAGCTGTTTGTGCCGGAATCGCTGGAATCGTTTAAGATTTGAGATTCAAAAATTGGACATTTGAAATATTGGATCTGAAATTTGAGATTTGAAATTTGAGATTTCCAAACTCGAATTCGAGATGCGTGAATTACGGTTCCGGTTTTTGATATTTCAAATTTGAAATTTCAAATTTGAACGTTTCGATTTGAAATCGTCACGCAACACATATCGGCGCGAGGGAGAACACACGAATGGCGGAAACCCGACCGTCCGCTGCGCTGCGCTGGTGGGCGCTCGAGCGCGGGGACATCGACGCCACCGTTGCGCAGGTGGGCTTCAACGTCGCGCAGATGATCATCCCCGCGTTCCTTCTGGTCCCCGTTGGCATCGCCATGGGTTTCAGCGTCAGCCACCTTCTGCCGGGCTTCGCCCTGGGATTCTTCGTCGGCTCGATGGGTCTCACCGCGCTCGGAGTGGGACTCGCAAAGCGCGAAGGCCGCACCAACGTCACCGCCCACGTCTACATCAACAACGTGCCCGGCATCATCGCCTACACGTTGTCCATCATGCTCCCCGTGTACCTGCAAACGCGCGATCAGGAACTCGCCTGGAGGGTCGGCGCCGCCGCCGTGGTGTGGACCGGAATCATCAAACTCGTGGCCGCCCCGTTGGCAGGCGTGATCCGCAGGTTCATTCCCAAGCCGGCGATGATGACGGTCTTCGGCGCGGCCATGTACACGTATCTCGCCATGGTGTTGCTGCAGCGCATTTTCGACCAGCCGCTCGTGGGCATCGTCGCGCTGACCATCGTCGCGGCGGCGGTCCTCGCCAACGTGCCCATCACGAAGTGGAGGATTCCGCCTTTTCTTGTGGCGTGGCTCGTGCCTCTCGCCATCGGATTGTCCATCGGCTACATCCATCCCGCGTGGCGCGGCTTCTCCTTGCAGCTTCCCTTCGTGCGAACGCCGGGCCTCTTGCAGGCGATGGGCCTCGCGATTCCCTATCTCTCCGTGATCGCGCCCATGTCGATTTACCAGGTGCTGCAAGACATCGCGTCCGTGGAAGGCGCGAACTCAGCGGGTGACAATTACGACGCGCGCCTGGTCGTCGCCTGCGACGGCCTTGGAACTTTGCTATGTGGCGCGGGCGGAAGCATCATCACACCCGTCGTCGCCGCGCTGCACCCTCCGTACAAAATGATGGGCGCGCGCATCGGGTTTTGTTTCTGGACCGCCGTGATCTTCCTGGCCGTGTTCGTCAGCGGGATTTCGCTGTTCATGGCGCAACTTTTCCCCTGGGCGATTCTCGCGGCGATGATCGCGTACGTGGCAATCGGAGTGGGCCGCGCGACGCTCCACCATGTCGATCACAAGTACATCAACGCCGTGCTCCTCGGTCTGGTTTTGCCCGCGGGGGCGGTCGTAGGTTCCGCGGTCAGTTCCGCGCTGCCGGCGCTGAAACTCTCGGCCGCGAATCCAGAAGTCCAGGCGGCGCTGAATCGCTCCATCTATTGGTCCTCGATTCAGGGGCTCGGCAACGGCTTTCTTTTCCTTGTGCTGGTCGTCTCCGCGCTCATTACGGAAATGATCGACCGCAATTTCGGACGCGCCGCCATCTGGTGCCTCGTCGCCTCGTTCTTCTCATGGTTCGGACTGATGCACTCCCCAATTCTTCACTGGGGCGCGCAGCCCATGTACGCGGGTGGCTGGCTGGCGGCGGCGTTCATCGTGTTCTCGGCGCGCTGGTGGCGCGGCGACCTCGCGCCCGCCGGCTAGAATCTTCCGATCTTCCAGACTGGAGCCGGCCAGCCCTTGTAAGCTCTGACCGACAGTGCTACAAAAAGAACATGGACAAAGCAGCCACCGCTCTTTCGCCTGCCGAATTTCGACGGCACCTTTTCTACGAGACTTCCCATTCGCCGTCCCTCGCGGAGCTCGTCGGCTACGATAAAGCCAAGGAAATTATCGATTTCTGTTTTATCGCCAATCCTTACTACCCGACGCCCGCGATGCTGCGCGATCTTCAGGACAATTTTCCCAACCTGATCAAGTCCTACCCGTCGAGCAACCCGGCCAGCAGCCAGAAACATCTCGCGGACGTGTTGCACGTGAACCCGACGAACCTGATCATCGGCAACGGCGCGACCGAACTCATCGTCCTCATCAACACGACTCTCATTGACCGCATCGCTGTGCCGGTTCCGACCTTCGGCGAGTACATCGAAAAACTGAAGGATCAGCGCGACGCCGAGCTCTACGCCTTGAATCCCGAGGAACGATACACGCTTCATCTGCCGCAGTACCTGGACTGGGTGCGCAAGCGCGGCCTCAAGTCGCTGCTGATCATCAACCCCGGAAATCCCACCGGGCAGGTTTTTTCTCGAGAGGAAATGATCGACTTTCTCGATCATGCCAAGGACATGGAGTTGGTCATCGTCGACGAATCGTTCATCGACTTCGCCGGAGATCCCGTTCCCAGCCTGCTTCAGGCCGCCAGCCGATTTTCCAACCTTCTGCTCGTTCGGAGCATGAGCAAGCACTGCGGCGTTCCCGGCCTTCGCCTGGGATATTGTTACAGCGAAAATCTGTATATCTTGAATCACATGCGCCAGTTCATTCCCACCTGGAACGTCAACACGCTGGCGCAATATTTTTTGTCGCTGCTTCCCGCCACGGACGCCGAGTACCACGAAGGGCGCAAGCGCCTGATTGGCGACGTTCGCTGGCTGTACGATTCCCTCAAGGCCATCCGCGGCATCGATGTCTATCCCACGGGCGCGAATTTCGTTCTGTTCAAAATTAAAGGCGGCAGGAAGGCCGTGGAGCTGCAGTCCCTGTTGTTGAGCGAACATAAACTCTACGTGCGCGACTGCTCGAACAAGATCGGCATGGACCAGTACCACATCCGCGTCGCCTCGCAGGGCCGCGACAAAGACGCCAAGCTGGTCAGCGCTCTCCAGACGATCCTGCGATGATCCGCCCCGCCGTTCTCGTCGTCACGCGCAGGACCCTTCGGAAAAACAAGTTCATCGATTACGTGGCGGAGGCTCACCTCAAACTTCTGCTCCGCCTGAAAACGATGCCGGTGCTGGTTCCCGTAACGGAGGGTTCGCGCGCCTGCCTTCCCGGCTACCTGCCGGAGATGCGCGGTCTTCTGCTGGTGGAAGGCGAGGACATCGAACCGAAGCGTTTCAAGGCTACGCGCGAAAATTACAAGTACCTCGAAAAGACCCACCCGCTGAAGGATGAAATTGAAATTCATCTGATCCGCCACGCACTGCGCAGAAAACTGCCCATTCTCGGAATTTGCCGCGGCTCGCAACTGCTCAACGTCGTCTGCGGGGGAACGCTTTACGGCGATGTCCGGAAAGAAAAAAAATCACACCTGAAGCATATCGATTCCGCGCATTACGACACCTACAGGCATCCGATTTCCATCGTTGACGGAAGTCCCTTGCACAAATGGTACGGAAGGCAAGCGCTCCGGGTGAACAGTTACCATCACCAGGGAATTCGCGACCTCGCGTCGCGCTTTCAGCCGATGGCTCATGCCAAGGACGGATTGATCGAGGCCTACTTCGACCCGAGGGCGGATTTCGTGGTGGGACTCCAGTTTCACCCCGAGCGAATGCTGGAAGAGCCCGCCGGAAACTGGCGCATCTGGAAGGCCTTCGGCGACGCCATCCACCGCGTGCACGCGAGAAAAGCTTCGCGCTCCTGAATCCGTTCTAGTCCCCCGCGCGCTGCATCGCACCCGCAAGGTAGAAGTATCCCACCTTGTTGTTTGCGGGCGTGCCGAACCACATTCGTCCCTGCGCATCGAGATAGAATTCACGCATCGTGTTTTCCGCCTGCGGAAACGGATATTCGGTCACACGGCCGCTCTTCGGATCCAGGCTGCCGATCACGTCCAGATGTTCGGAGGAATACCACAGCGTTCCGTTCCGGGCGATCGCCAGCGCGTAGGGAGTCGCTTCCGGCCCCGGCAGCGTGAATTCCTGGAACGATTCGGTCTTCGGATCGAAGTGCCCAATCTTGCCGGCTTGAAATTCCGCGAACCAGATCGTGCCGTCGTCGGCAACCTGAATGCGGCGAGGCCTCGCGTCCGGCGTGGGCGGCTGCCACTTAGTCACCTGAAGCGTCTTCGCGTCTACTTTTCCGATTTTTCCGTTGGGCACAAATTCCGCGAACCAGCAATTTCCGTCCTTGTCGAGAGCCAGGCCGTAGGCCGACGGAATTTCCTTGATCTGTGTGAACTTTTGCGTCTTCGGATCGAAAACGGTCAGCGGCCCTCCCGTCGCCCAGATTCTTCCCTGCGCGTCGATTCGCAGCGTGTGCTTGGAACCGCCCGCCACAGTCCCTTCCTTGCCCGGAAGGTACGCATCCTGATATTCGGTAATGGTTCGGGTGGCCGGGTCCCAGTGTCCCAGCTTGTTCGAACCCTGCTCGGTCAGCCAGACGCTGCCGTCCGCCGCGGGCACCGCAGAATGAATCGCGGCCGTGCCGCGGTTCGGCACCGGATATTCCTGCACTTCTCCCGTCGTGGGATCCAGCCTGCCGATCTTGTTCGCGTTGCCGTAGTACGGCATCCAGTAGTTGCCGTCTTTATCGGGGAATGCGCTCCACGGCATGCGGCTCGGGCCCGGCAGTTCGTATTCCACGTACACGATCTTCATGGCCTCGTCGTTGAAAGACCGCACGAGTTCCTTGTATTTCGGCATTTCAGCAGGAGACTTCGTCAAAACGGATTCCTCGCCGAACAGGGTGTTGATATACGAAGCGACGTCCGCCTGATTCTGGTCCGTGAACGCGACGCCGACTCCGCCCAGGAAAAAATGCATGGAATCCGCCATGTACGCGACGCGGTCCCGCCAGCCCTCTTCGTCGCGCCGCGCGGACGCCATCCGCGACTGGAAGCCGTGGCACGCGAAACATCGCCCGACGAGCAAATCCTTGCCCTTGGCGTCGGGGAACAAAACCTCGCCCTGGTACTGGGACAGGTCGCTCCAGCGCACCATTCCCTGCTGCAGCGCAAAATCGTAGGAGGCATTCTCATCCGCGGCCAGACTCACGCCCGCGCGCGGATCCGTGCGATACCCCACGGCCTTCACCTGCACTTGATATTTCCCGGCGGGAAGATTCTCGATTCGGTAGCGGCCGTCCTTATCCGTCAGCACGCTGACGAGGACTCGGGTGCCGGTGTTCTGCGCTTGCACGAACGCGCCCCGAAACGGCGTCCCGTCCGGACTTTTCACCGAGCCGGTCACCGTCGCCGCCTGCGCGAACGTGGCAAGAAAAAGAAATGCAGTCAGAAGACTGGCGAACTTGGAAGCTGACTTCATGGCTCCCCCTTTTCTCAACGTCTCGTATGGATGTCGGCGAAAGGTCGCGAGCAAATACGGCCCGGGCGCGCAGGAGTTGAACACCCACGGTTCGCCTTTGCTATGCCCCGGATTCTACCGCAATCCTAATCCAAGAGGATCGGCATGCAAAGCACGGGTTCCACGTGAAAGTCGAGCCGGTTAATTTCCTGAAGCGCGCAGCCCAGCATGGCGCTGCGCGCTGTCTCCAGCGTGATAATAAACGGCAGAGCGGAGTGCGGATGCCCCGGCCTCTGCAGCACGGCGTCGATTCCGATCCCGTAGCGCGACAGGATGGTTGCCACTGCGGCGATAATTCCGGGCCGGTCTTTCACTACGAATCGCAAGTAGTAGGGCGCGGTGAATTCTCCGCTCACGTCTTTCGGCGTCTCCACTTCGTGAAGACTGCTGGAAGAAGCCGCGCCGCTGCGCGCGATCGAGTACAAATCGGAAATCACGGCCACCGCGGTGGGATCGCCGCCCGCTCCAAAGCCCGAAAACACCATCTGCCCGGCGTATTGCCCCGTGGCCATCACCAGGTTCTTGCTCCCTTCCACGTGCGCCACGAGCGAGGAAGCTGGAACCAGCGCGGGCCGCACAAATGCGCGCACGCTCAATCCGTCTTCCGTCTCTTTCTTAGCGAGCGAAATCTGGCGGATCGTGCATCCCAATTCGCGGGCGTAGGCAAAATCCACGGCCTCGACGGAAGAAATCGGCCAGCACGGAATCTGCTCGCTTTGGATGCGCACGCGCAGCCCGGCCTGCGCCAGAATCACCAGCTTCGCTCGAGCGTCGTATCCTTCCACATCGTTCGTTGGATCGGCTTCGGCGTAGCCAAGCTCCTGGGCTTCCCGCAGCGCCGATTCAAAGCTCGCGCCCGTGGCCTCCATCTTCGTCAAAATAAAGTTGCACGTGCCGTTCAGCACGCCCGCGATTTTGAACAAGCGGTCGCCCGCCAAACCCTCCTGAATGCCCATGATCGCCGGAATTCCCCCCGCGACCGACGCGCCGAATTCAAGCCGCTTGCCCGCTTCGCGCGCGAGATCGAGAAGTTCCGGGCCGCTCTCGGCGATCAATTGCTTGTTCGCCGTCACCACCGATTTCCCCGCGCGCAGCGCCTTGCGGATCCAATCGCCCGCGGGCTTCACGCCGCCTGCCAGCTCCACGAAAATATCGATGTCCGACGAAATCACTTCGTTGACGCTATCCGTCCAGCGCACGCTCGCGGGCACCCAATCCACTTTTTTGCGCGCCACGTCGCGATTGAAAATGTGCGTCAGCTCGAACGTGTCGCTCGCTTCCTGGCAAACGATTTTGGCCACGGATCTGCCCACGGTGCCGAAGCCCGCAATCGCGATCTTCAGCTTCCTCCTGCGAGCCGCCGGCTTTTTCGCGGGGGCAGGTTTCGTTCGGGACTTGGTTTTTGCGCGATTCGCTTTTGCCGCCAATGCTTCACCTCGCCAGAAACTGGAAACAATTAGTTGCCGGCCTTTCGGAGCGCAAGGATTATAAGGTATTTTCAGGTAGGACGGGCTTCAGCCTGTCAGGTTTTCGTCCCCGCGATCGGACCCAGGAAACATGCGACCGTCCGGGGCCGAAAGGAATCCAATCGGCAATGGCGCGGATTGACGAGCGGCTGTCCCAGAATGTTGCGGGCGAATTCTACGTGGACGCGAGCTGCATCGATTGCGACGCGTGCCGCCAGATCGCGCCTGCGAGCTTTCGCGAATCCGGCGGCAAATCCATCGTTTACCAGCAGCCCCAAAATCCCGGCGAACTGCACCGCGCGCTCATGGCTCTGGTCGCCTGCCCGACCGCTTCCATCGGCACCGTTTCCCATCGGAGCGCACGTTCCGGGGTCGTCGCGTTTCCTGTCCACGTCGTGGACGATGTCTTACTATTGCGGTTTCAATTCGGAAGCGAGCTTCGGGGCATGGTCCTACCTGATTGTCCGCCCGCAGGAGCAAGGTGGAAACGTCCTTGTCGATTCCCCTCGGTTCAACAACCCCCTGGCGAAGCGCATCGAAGAACTGGGCGGCGTGAGCCTGATGCTGCTTTCGCACCGCGACGATATCGCCGATCACGCCAAGTTTGCCGCGCATTTCCATTGCCCGCGCGTCATGCACGAAGCCGACGGCGCCGCGGCGCGCGGCATCGAACGCGTCATCACGGGAACGGCTCCCGCTGCGAATCGACGACGACCTGCAGCTCATCCCCACGCCGGGACACACGCGCGGCCATCAGGTCTTTCTGTATCGCGCGAAAGTGCTATTCACGGGCGATCACTTGGCGTGGTCGCCGGAACGCCAAACTCTGACGGCCTTCCGCGACGTCTGCTGGTATTCCTGGCCGGAACAGACCCGCTCGATGGAAAGTCTGCTGGCCTATCGGTTCGAATGGGTTCTACCCGGCCACGGCCGCATCGGCCACAGCTCCGCCGAAGAAATGCACGAGCACCTGCAGCGATGCGTGGCGCGAATGAAGAAGCAATAAATTTCCTCGGGGGAATTTGTGGCCCGGCTTCCAGCCGGCGAATTTGTTCCGTGCCGCAGTGGCGTAAAATCGCCGGCGGGAGCCGCGCCACGAAAATCGGCGCCACAAAGAGCGTCACACGCGTTCGAGCAGAACGGCGATCCCTTGCCCCACTCCGATGCACATGGACGCCAGGGCGTAGCGCCCTTTGACGCGCTGTAGTTGCCGCGCCGCCGTCAAAACGAGCCGCGCCCCGCTCATTCCCAGCGGGTGTCCCAGCGCAATCGCGCCGCCGTTCGGATTCACTTTTTCGCTGTCGTCCGGCAGACCGAGTTCGCGCGTAACGGCAAGCGCTTGCGCGGCAAACGCTTCGTTCAATTCGAACACGCTTACATCGTCCATCGAAACCTTCGAGCGCGCGAACAGCTTTCGAACCGCATCAATCGGCCCGACGCCCATATAATCCGGCTCGACGCCGGCGGTCGCGCCGCCTACGACCCGCGCAATGGGCTTCAAGCCGAACCGCGCCGCCGCGTCCTCCGACGCGACAAACATCGCGCAGGCGCCGTCATTGATTCCCGAAGCGTTTCCCGCTGTCACGGTGCCATTCTCACGGAAAGGCGTAGGCAATTTGGACAAAGCATCGATCGTAGTGTCCGGGCGAATGTGTTCGTCTTCGGAGACGATCTTCAAGGTTCCCTTCGGGCCGGGCATTTGCACGGGGACAATTTCTTGCGCGAGGATTCCCGCCTTTTGCGCCGCGGCGGCTTTTTGCTGCGAGCGCAGCGCGAAGCAGTCCTGCGAGGCGCGGTCCACCTTGTATTTCGTCGCAACGTTTTCGGCCGTTTCCGGCATCGAAGCGTTCCCGTACAGCTGGATCATCCGCGGATTCGGAAAGCGCCAGCCGATAGTCGTGTCGTAGAGTTCCGTGGTTCGCGAAAACGCGGTCGCGGCCTTGGGCATCACGAACGGCGCCCGGCTCATGCTCTCCACGCCGCCTGCGATGGCCAGCGAAATCTCGCCGGCGCCGATCGCGCGCGCCGCCGTCGATGACTGCCTCCATCCCGGAACCGCAGAGCCGGTTCACCGTCATCGCGGGAATCGTGTAGGGAATGCCGCTGAGGAGCAGCGCCATGCGCGCCACATTGCGATTGTCTTCGCCCGCCTGATTCGCGCAGCCGAAAATCACTTCATCGAGCGATTCCCAGTCGCTCTTCGGAAACGCCTCCCGCAGCGCCTTCAACGGAATCGCGGCGAGATCGTCGGTGCGGACGGAAGCGAGTGCGCCGCCGTAGCGGCCGATCGGCGTGCGCACTCCTTCACAGATGAATGCGGCGGGCATTCCTGAACATTCTCAATTCTTCGGCGCGCCACCGGCCGGCTGAGTCGGAGCGGCCCCGCCCTCCGCAGGCGCCTGGATGCTGACGAGTTCGATTTCAAAAACCAGAGTCGAGTTGGGACCGATCACGTTCCCCGCGCCGCGCTCGCCATAGGCCATGCTGGAAGGAATGACGACCTGCCACTTCGAGCCCACCGGCATCATTTGCAGCACTTCCTTGAATCCGGGGATCACATTCTTCACTTCGAAGGGCACGGGTTTGCCGGCCTGGGTGGAGCTGTCAAACTCCGTCCCGTCCACAAACGTTCCCTTGTAGTTGCACAGGACGGTATCCGATTCCGCAGGCTTGGCCCCTTGTCCCGCCGTCAGGATCTTGTACTGCACTCCGTCGGGAAGCGCGACCACGCCCTCTTTTTTGGCATTGGCGGCCATGTACGCCTCTCCCTTGGTCTTGTTTTCGGCCGCGGCGGCTTCCATCGCCTGCATTTGCTTCTGTCGAATCTCCTGCTGCAGTCCGGTGATTACCTGGCGGAGTTCTTCTTCGCTCATCTGGGACTTGGCGTCCGACAAAGCATCCTTCAGCCCCTGCATCACAATCGTGGGATCCACGTCGATTCCCTGGGCCTTCACGCCCTTACCCATCTCCATGCCGATCGCGTAGCTCACTTTCTGTTTTTGCGTGCTGAATGCCGGCGCGGGCGCCGCGGCTGCCGCAGGCGCCTTCGCAGACGCGCGTCGGCGTCGCGCCGCGGGCGCCTTCGCAGGCGCTTGTTGTGCTCTCACGCCGCAGGCCAACAGCCCGAGCGCCACTACTGCTATCCCCATCCGCTTCATCCGTCCTCCTAAATTAAACGACGAGCATCGGTCGGGCGCTCATCTTCGATCATAGACGGTAACCGATTGCCCCGGTTCGCTGCAAGTTTTGGTACCCGAGGATTCACTGGATGAGATCGGTGGCAATCTTTGTGCGGTTATCAAACATGATCCAACTGGCATGCTTCAGTCCCTAATCTCCTCCCCCTCGTCCAAATCCCGATTTTGTGGCACAGTAGAACGCTCCGATGGCCGAAACGGGAAACTCCTCAAACGCGGGGCGCATCGCCTTCACGTATCCTGACTTTTCCTTTTACCAGCTCGCGCGTTTTTTGGTCGTCGCCGGGCTGGAGATGCAGTCCGTCGCGGTCGGCTGGCAAATTTACGAAATCACGAAGCGGCCGCTGGACCTGGGCCTGGTGGGGCTGGTCCAGTTCTCGCCGGGCATTCTCCTGTTTCTGGCGACCGGGCACGCGGCGGATGCCTTTAACCGTCGAAAACTGCTGATGGGTTGCTACGCGGGATTCGCCGTGTGTTCGGGGCTGCTGCTCCTCTACGCCCTGAGCGGGTCGCACAACGTCTTGCCCATGTACGGCGTGGTGCTGCTGCTCGGAGTCGTGCGCGCGTTCAACAATCCGACCAGCCGGGCGTTCCTGCCACTGATCGTCCCCGAAGAACATTTGCAGAACGCCATCGCCTGGAACAGTTCGGTGAACCAGGGCGGCAC
Source organism: uncultured Acidobacteriota bacterium (assembly GCA_963800455.1). Classification (GTDB taxonomy): domain Bacteria; phylum Acidobacteriota; class Terriglobia; order Acidiferrales; family UBA7541; genus Palsa-360. The sequence goes on from CAWDAY010000003.1 coordinate 275,629, forward strand.
GATTCTCGGTCCGTCCTTCGGCGGCCTGATCTACGCGGTGGCCCGCGGCCCTGCCGCCGTGTACGCGACTTCCATGGTGGCTGCCGCCGGCGCGATCTTCCTGATGTCGCAGGTCAAGCTGCGCTCCAAGCCGCGGCCGAGAGAACCGATCAGCCTGAAATCCGTGCTGGCCGGGCTTCACTACATCCTGGAGACAAAAATAATCCTGGGTTCGATTTCGCTGGATCTGTTCGCGGTGCTGCTCGGAGGCGCCGTGGCGCTTTTGCCCGTCTTCGCGTCCGAAGTCCTTCGGACCGGCCCGTGGGGCTTGGGCCTCCTGCGCGCCTCCCCCGCGATCGGCGCGGGCAGCATGGCGCTGCTTCTGGCGCACCGCCCGTTCCGCAGCCGGGCCGGAGCCACCATGCTGTGGTGTGTCGGGGGTTTCGGAGTCTTCACGGTTCTATTCGGCGTTTCCCGGAGCCTCGCTCTATCCATGGTGGCGCTCATTCTGGTCGGGTCCATGGACATGGTAAACGTCGTGGTGCGCTCCACACTGGTGCAGCTCGCCACGCCGGATGAGATGCGCGGACGCGTCAGCGCGGTCGAGATGATCTTCGTCGGGGCCTCTAACGAAATCGGCCAGTTCGAGTCCGGCATCACGGCGCAATGGTTCGGCGCCGTTCCGGCCGTCATTATGGGCGGAGTCGGAACGCTTCTGATCACCGCGCTCTGGGCATGGTACTTCCCCGAGCTGCGTCGCGTAGAGCAGCTCACGGGCCTCAGGAAGTAGGCCAAACTTCAGCCGATGCGCTTTTGATTTTTGCCTGGGAAGTCAAATGCAAACAGGCGGAAGCGGCCCAACTCACGCGAAACGGCAGGTATTGGCGGAAACTACGAGGTTTTGCTTTTTTCAAGAGCTTCCGTGAGGGCCGGAACAATTTCGAACAAATCTCCGACGATGCCGTAATCGGCGACTTCAAAAATCGGGGCGTTCGGATCCTTGTTGATCGCCACGATGGTGCGCGAGCCCTTCATCCCCACCACGTGCTGGATCGCCCCGCTGATTCCGAGCGCGAGATACAACTTCGGCGCGACCGTCTGGCCCGAGCTGCCGATCTGGCGTTCCATGGGAAGCCAGCCTTCGTCGCAGATGGGGCGCGATGCGGCCAGCTCTCCTCCGAGAAGTTTCGCGAGCTTTTCGGCGAGAGGAATATTTTCCGGCGCCTTGATGCCCCGCCCAACAGCGACGAGGATCGGCGCCTGGGTGAGGTCCACGGCCTGCTTTGCTTCGCGGAAGAGTTCGAGCGGTTTCGTTCGAATCTGTTCCGGCTTGAGTTCCACGGGAACGGGCGTTACGGGCGCCTTCGCCGAGCCTTGCGCGACCAAATCCGCGCGGAACGCACCGGCCTGGAACGTAGCAAACCACGGTGCCGCGCCCTCAAACACGACGTCCGCCGCAGTCTTGCCCTGAAACATCTGCCGCACAAAAATCAGTTTCCCATTCTCATGGCGGTAGCCGACGCAGTCGCCGATCATGCCTTTGCCGAGGGAAGCGGCAAGCTTGGGCGCGAAATCGCGCACTTGATAGGTGTGCGGCAGGAGCACGAGATCAGGTTTGCTGTGAGCGATCGCTTGCTTCAGAGCGATGGTGTAACCGTCGGGCGTGTACGCCGCAAGAAGGTCATGCTCGACGAGGAGCACTTCGTCCAATTTGTTTGCCGCAAGCTCGCCCGCGAGCGCCGCGACGCCCTTGCCGATGACCACGGCGGAGAGGCGGCTCTGTGTTTGCGAGGAGATTTGTTGCGCGGCAGCCAGCGTCTCGAAGCTGGTTTTGTTCCACTTCGCGTCGCGCTGTTCGGTGATCAGGAGAATGTTCATTGTCGTCGGGCCTCGCCTAAATCACTCGCGCATCGTGCTTCAATTTTTCCAAAAGCTTTGCGGCAGCCTCTTTCGGCGTGCCGGTCAGGAATTCGGTCTTCTTGGTTTTCGAGGGCACGTAGATGCGCTCGACGCGCTCCGTCGATTCGTGCGTGACGCCGAGCGACTCACGCGCGATCGTCGCGATTTCCTTTTTCTTTGCGGCCATGATCCCTTTGAGCGTCGCGTAGCGCACTTTGTTGATGCCGCTCTGAATCGTGAGCATCGCGGGCATCGGCAACTCGACCCACTGAAACCAACCGGCCTCGAGTTCGCGCTTCACGCGCAAGCCGCCGCCCTGCGCGTCAATCTGCATGATGATCGTCGCGTGCGGCAATCCGAGAAGTTCGGCCAGCAGAACTCCGGTCTGGCCGAAGCCCTGGTCTTCGCTCTGCAAACCGGTCAGCACGAGGTCCGGCTTCTCGCGATCGATCGCCGCCGCCAGAGACTTGGCCGCTCCGAGCGGATCGAGGGTGTGCGCCTTGTCATCGGAAATGTGAATCCCGCGGTCGGCGCCCTTGGCGAGCGCTTCCTTGATCGTCTGCTTCACGCGCTCCGGCCCCATCGACAGCGCGATCACTTCTCCTGTGTGCTTTTCCTTCAGGCGCAGGGCTTCCTCGAGCGCGTAACTGTCCGGCTCATTCATTTCAAATCCGATGTCCGTTTCGCGGATCCAGCTCGCGTCGGTGATGGCCAGAGGAGCGTCTTTGGCGGGAACTTGCTTAATGCAAACGACAATCTTCATCCGTACCTCTCGCTGGTGTGGCTCGCTGAACGTCTATTCTCTACTGCCATTCCGGGCGAAGCGAGGAAACTCTCTTCGCCGATTGCCAAAATGGAAAGAGGGACCCGGCGCGGAGATGACCCGGGATTTTGTGGCGCCCGACGCGGCAGAGCCGCTTCCTAGTGGTTTGCCCAGCGCTTGAACAGAAGCGCGGCGTTGGTCCCGCCGAAGCCGAATGAGTTCGAAAGCGCGTGTTCGACGGAAGCTTTGCGCATCTGATTTGGAACGTAGTCGAGGTCGCACTCCGGGTCCGGCGTTTCCTGGTTGATGGTGGGCGGGAGCACCTGATCGCGCAGCGCCAGGACGCTGATCCCGGCTTCCAGGCCGCCCGCGCCGCCGAGGAGATGCCCGGTCATGGACTTGGTCGAGCTGACGACGATTTTTTTGATGTGGTCGTTGAACACGCGCTTCATGGCCTTGGTCTCGATCGCGTCGCCGAGCGGCGTCGAAGTGCCGTGCGCGTTCACGTAATCGATTTGACCCGGCTCGAGCCGCGCGTCGCGGATGGCCGCGCGCATGACGCGGTAGGCGCCGTCGCCATTCGCTTCGGGCGCGGTGATGTGATGCGCGTCGCCGGACATCCCATATCCCACGATTTCCGCGAGAATCCGGGCGCCGCGCCGTTCCGCGTATTCGAGCGACTCCAGAATGAGAATGCCGGCGCCCTCGCCGATGACGAATCCGTCGCGTCCCGCGTCAAATGGACGGCTGGCGCGTTCGGGCTCGTCATTGCGCGTGGAAAGGGCTTTCATCGCGGCGAACCCGCCGACGCCCATCGGCGTGATCGCGGCTTCCGAGCCGCCGCAAATCATCACTTCCGCGTCTCCATGCTGGATCATGCGAAAGGAATCTCCCACGGCGTGCGCGGACGCGGAACAAGCCGTCGCGGTCGCGGAATTCGGTCCCTTGGCCCCATAGCGAATGGAAATGTGCCCCGAAGCCAGGTTGATGATCGCCGCCGGAATGAAAAACGGTGAGATGCGTCCGGGACCGCCCTGCAGCAGCTTGGAGTGCTCGCGCTCGATCACGTCGAATCCGCCGATACCGCTGGCCACGTACACGCCGGTCGCTTCCGCGATGTCCGGCGTGATCTTGAGTTCCGACATGCGCATCGCGAAGTCCGTCGACGCCAGGGCGATCTGAATGAAACGGGCGATTTTCTTGAGCTCTTTTTTCTCGGCCCAGTGGAGGGGATCGAAATCGCGGACTTCCCCGGCGATGGTGCAATCGAAACCGGTGGTGTCAAAATGCGTGATTGTGCGGACGCCGCTTTTCCCCGCCAGGAGATTTTTCCAAACTTCATCGGTGCCGATTCCCAGACCGCAGACCAGTCCGACACCTGTAACTACGACCCGGCGGCTCACGTGATCAACTCTCTCCTGGTGATTTGCTAGCGGCCCGCGAACTACTTCTTGCCGTGCTTGGTGATGTAGTCGACCGCGTCCTTCACGGTGGCGATTTTTTCCGCGTCCTCGTCGGGAATCTCGATCCCAAAGGCCTCTTCAAAGGCCATCACCAATTCGACGGTGTCCAGGGAATCCGCACCCAGATCGTCCACGAAGGAAGCGGTGGCGGTGACTTCGCCTTCGTCCACTCCCAGCTGTTCCACGATAATTTGTTTCACTCGTTCATCGACACTGGCCATTCTGTTTTGCCTCCGATAAGCGCTCTGCCCGGCTTGGTGTGGGCCGTTCTCGTCCTTGGGTGTTGATTTTGAGCAGCCGACATTTTATGTACGGTCTTGCTCTAGGTCAACCTAACTCTCATTCCTGCGTGAAGCAAATCTTGCGTCCCGAAACCCAGTGTGGCGCCAACCCGGCCGCCTACCCCATCCGCAAGCCGCCGTTGACGTCAAGCACCGCTCCGGTGATGTACCCGGCCTCTTCGCTCGCGAGAAACACGATGGCCGCCGCGACTTCCGCGTCGCAGCCCATGCGACCGAGAGGAATGCGCGCGAGGAGCGCGTCCTTCACAGGTTGCGGCAGCGGGTCGGTCATGGGCGAAACGACAAAGCCCGGAGCGACGGCGTTCACCGTAATGTTGCGCGAAGCGATTTCCTGCGCCAGCGCGCGGGTCAAGCCGATCAGCCCGGCCTTGGCGGCAACGTAGTTCACCTGGCCCGGGTTTCCCGTTTCCGCGACCACCGAGGTCACGTTTATGATGCGGCCATAGCGGGCGCGCATCATGACGGACATGGCCTGTTGCGCGCACAGATGCGCGCCCGTCAGGTTCGTGCGCAGCACGGCGTCCCAGTCCTCCGCCTTCATGCGCACAGCCAGGCCGTCCCGCGTGATCGCCGCGTTGTTGACGAGAATATCGAGCTTGCCGAATTTTTCGATCGCCTGGCGAAATCCAGACTTCACCTGTTCGGCGTCGGCTACGTCCATCGCCACCGCGAATGCCTCGCCGCCGGTTGCGGCGATTTCGGAAACAACGGCCGCCAATTTTTCCGCGTTCCGCGCCGCCACCGTCACGCGAGCTCCCGCCTGCGCAAGGGCGAGCGCGGTCGCGCGTCCGATTCCTTGCGACGCGCCGGTCACCAGTGCGACTCGATCGTTCAGGCTGAACATGGGGTTAGGTAGGACGGGCTTCAACCTGTCCGGTTTTCATTTCGCGTAATTCCAAATCAACAGCGGACAGGCTGAAGCCCGTCCTACTTACGCCTCCGCGGATTCCGTCTGCGCTTGCGTAAGCCTCTCCAGCGTTGAGCGCAGGGATTTTTCGTCCTCTACGTTGAACACGTGGATCGACCGGTCGATCTGCCGCAACAGCCCGGTAAGGACGCGACCGGGACCGACTTCCACAAACGTGTTGACGCCCTGGTCGATCAATTCGCGCACGGACTCTTCCCAGCGCACGGGCAAGGTGACCTGGCGAATCAGCGATTCCCTGGCTTCATCGCCGCTCGTCGTGATCTCCGCGTCGGCATTGTTGACCAAAGGAATTCGCAACGGACGGAAATTGGCGGCGCGCAAATCCACCTCGAGCCGCTGCGCCGCAGGCTGCATCAGAGAGCTGTGAAAGGGCGCGGAAACCGGAAGCATGACGGCGCGCTTGGCGCCGCCCGCCGACGCAAGTTCCACGGCGCGCTTCACCGCCTCGGCGTTACCGGAAATTACCGTCTGCTCGGGAGAATTCAGATTTGCCGGCGCCACGACCTGTCCGTCCGCCGCCTGCCTGCAAATTCCCGCTACCTGCGCGGGCGCCAATCCTAAAATCGCGGCCATCGCGCCCACGCCTTCGGGCACGGCCGATTGCATGTATTCACCGCGGCGCCGCACCAGGCGCACCGCGTCCGCAAACTCCAGCCCGCCTGCCGCCACCAGAGCGGAAAATTCGCCCAGGCTGTGCCCGGCGACATATGCCGGCTGAATTCCATTTTCCGCGAGCACGCGATACGCCGCCACGGAGACGGTGAGAATCGCGGGCTGCGTGTTCGCGGTCAGCTTGAGCGCTTCTTCGGTTCCGTTGAAGCACAGGTCGGAAACCGAAAATCCGAGGGCCTTGTCCGCCTCGTCGAACACACCCCGAGCCGCCGCATGGTTCGCGGCTAGTTCTTTGCCCATGCCGGGGTACTGAGAGGCCTGCCCCGGAAACAGAAATGCTAATTTTCCCATTGAATAAACCGCCGTTTCGTCGCTTATGCTTCCACAGGAACGGGAATCGTGGCAAGTTCCTGCTCGATTCGTTCGTTGACCCCGCCCCGAACGAGTTCCGTCGCCACGCGGACGGCATTTTTGATCGCCAGGGAATTCGAACTCCCATGTCCGATCACGGTGACGCCCTTCACCCCGAGCAAAGGAGCGCCTCCGTATTCCGAATAATCGATCTTCTTTCGAAAGCTCTTATAGGCCTGGCGCGAAAGCACGTACCCGACTTTCGAACTGAGGGTGCTCTGCAACGCTTCTTTCAACATCACCGCAATCTGCTGCGCGGCGCCTTCGCTGACTTTCAGCGCGATATTTCCGATGAATCCGTCGCAAACGATCACGTCCACGGAACCGTTAAAAATGTCGCGCCCTTCGACATTTCCCGTAAAATTCAGCGACGAAAGTTTCAGGCGGCTGTAGGCCTCGCGCGTCAATTCGTTGCCTTTCGATTCTTCCTCGCCGATCGACAGCAAGGCCACCCTCGGGCGGCGCGTCCCAAAAATCGCCCGGTAGTAAATCTCGCCCATCACGGCGAATTGCACGAGGTGCGCGGGCTTGGAATCCACATTCGCGCCCACGTCCAACAAAACCGCCGTTCCGCCCCGCGACGTCGGGAAGGGAGCCGCAAGAGCGACGCGGTCCACCGAAGCCAGCGTCCCGAGCCCGAACCTAGCCACCGCCATCACCGCGCCGGTATTCCCCGCGCTGACCATGGCGTCGGCCTGGCCGCCGCGCACCAGTTTGGCCGCGACGTGCGCCGAACTGTCCTTCTTCTTCCGGAAAGCTTGCGTCGGCGAATCGTCCATCGTGATGACTTCGGTCGCCGGGACAATCTCGATCGGCAAACCGCGATGCGAATGCTTCGCCAGTTCCTTCTTCAGATCAGGCGCGAGGCCCGTCAAAAGGATCCGTACGCCCAACTCCCGTGCCGCATGCACCGCCCCCTCGACTTCAGGGCGCGGGGCATGGTCTCCACCCATCGCATCTACAGCTATGGTGATCATTCAAACTCCGGTAGGGGAACCGCGCTAAGGCCGAGCACGACCGGGCGTCAGGACCCGGTATCCACGACTTCCCGGCCCTTGTAATAACCACAGTTCGGGCAAGCCTGATGGGGCTGCTTCATTTCATGACAGTTGGGACACTTGGCGAGGGCCGGTGCGGTCAAATGATCGTGCGCGCGCCGCTTGTTCTTTCGCGCATGTGAGTGACGTCGCTTTGGATTGGGCATGCAAACTCCTTCTGATGGCCCCGCATTGAAAGGGGCATTCTATGGTGTTTCTTCTGCGATTCCTATTGTTTTTTGAACCAGTCCTGCTTCAGACGCGCCAGAGGCGCCGTGCGTGGATCGGCTGAGTGACTTTCACAGCGGCATTCCTCGTTGTTCAAATTCACACCGCACTGGGGACACAAGCCCCGGCAATCGCTGCGGCAGATGGCCTTCATTGGCAGAGCCAGGAGGACTTGTTCGGCCAGGACGTCGGCCAGGAACATCCCTTCGCCCTCAAAAAACGCGATTTCGGTGTCGTCGAGCTTCAGCCGCTCTTCCTCTTCCTTGGAGAGGGCCGGCAAGGGCTTGTAAAAGAGGTCAAATTCGCGGGCAATGTCCTCGTGGACGGGTTCGAGGCAGCGTGCGCACACCATCTCCAGCCGGGTATGGAGCTCCCCGGTTACGCGGATCTGGCCTTCCACGAGTTCGGCCGTCGCGCGTACTTCCAAAGGCTCCGCCTGCCGGAAGTCGCCCGTGCGGTAGTCCACCGTTCCCGGGGCATAGGTCTTCCGGATGCGAAGCTTGCGGACTGCCAGCTCTTTTACGTCTAGAAACATCGGTACACCGCTTGTGTGGGGCTCCCTGATAATTCTCCCCGAAGTCCATTATAAGTCCCGCCTGAGTGAAGTCAAGGAAGCCGCTTCACGGTTCGTTACGGGTGCAGCGTAATAGGCACGTGTGGGACGGGCTTTGGCGGGATTGATTTGGATTCTTGGCCCATCGAGGGACGCAAGGGTGACCAGCCCGCCGTAACGAAAATTAGAGGGAAAAAGTGCCCGTTCTACTGGGCGGATCGGGCAGATCCCGTCCCGACAAGCTCCGCGTGCTGGCGAAGCAGGTAGTGGTCGGTCATGCCGGCGATATAGTCGCAGACGACCCGCTGCAGGGGATTCTGCCGAGCAAGTTCAGCGAACGATTTGGGCATCGCTCCGGGATGCTCGACATAAAAATCGAAAAGCTGGGCCAACGCTTCCACCGAACGTTCGCGATCGCCGACGATTGCGGGATTATTGTAGAGACGCGCCAGGAGGAATTTCTTGAGAGCGGCATTTTCCGAGTCGAGCGAATCGCTGAAACCCGCGAGGCGCTTCGGGGCCCGCCGGACGTCTTCGACGCTTTGAACGCCGGACGCGACGACCGCGGATCGCGTGTTCGCGATCAAGCCGGTCACAAGATAGTCGAGAACGCGCCTGGCGGCCTCGTTGAATTTCAGCTTCTCGATCGCCCGCGGATGGCTCCGTTCGACTTCTGTGTAAAATCGCGCGAAGAGCGGCACCTCGGCGCAAATCATCTCGACGTTGAGTACTTTCGCTTCGTACCCGTCGTCAAGGTCCGCGGTGTTGTAGGCGATCTCATCGACGAAATCGATCAGTTGCGCTTCGATCGGCGGACGCTGGTCGAGCAAATACTCCGAGAGCGCCGGATGCTCCGCGGCGTCATAATCGCGCGAGTGTTTGACAATGCCTTCGCGGAGTTCAAACGTCAGGTTGATCCCCAGAAAATCCAGATAGCGCAACTCGAGTTGCTCGACGATTCGCAGCGCCTGCAAATTGTGATCGAAGCTGTCCCCGTGCGGCCGCAGGAGTTCATCGAGCTTGCGCTCCCCCGCGTGGCCGAACGGCGGATGCCCGATGTCGTGCACCAAAGCCAGGGCTTCGGCGAGATCGGCGTTGAGATCGAGCGCTCCGGCCACGGTGCGCGCGATTTGCGTGACCTCCAGCGTGTGGGTGAGCCGGTTGCGAAAGTGGTCGGACAACCGCGTGGTGAAGACTTGCGTTTTTGCTTCCAGGCGCCGGAACGCGCGGGAATGGATGACGCGGTCGCGGTCGCGCGCATAGTCATTGCGATACGGATGGCGCGCTTCGGGATGCCGCCGGCCGCGCGATTTCCCCACGTCCATCGCATAGGAGGCCAATGCCATGGCATGATTCTATGCCAGGGCGGGAGTCGCGCCAAATGATTGCGCTGCCGCGCCGCTGGCGCCGCTCCGCGCGCTTCACGCGGTGAGACTTCTGGATGTTGCTTGGCGCGTGAATTTTCGTCTCCGGCGGGTGTATAGTTAGCTCACGCACCACATGCGAACTTGGAGCTTTGATCGGTAATTCTTGGGTAGGGCTATGAAAAATAGACTGGCAATTCTGCTGCTTCTCTTGATGGGCGGGTTCGCCGCTGCGCGGCCGCTCTCCGCTCACCATTCCAGCGCGGGCTACGACATGGAGCACCCGGTCGTCCGCAAGGGCGTCGTCACCAGCATGGAATGGACCAATCCGCACGTGTTTATCTACATGGATGTAAAAGACGACAGCGGAAACGTGGAACAGTGGCGCGTCGAAGGCAACAGCCCCAACATGCTGTTCCGAGCGGGCTGGAGGAAGGAAATGATCAAGGCCGGAGATGTGCTGGAGGTTACGGCCGCCCAGGCAAAGAGCGGATCGAAGGTCTTTCGGCTGATCAGCCTCACGCTCGCGAACGGACAGAAATTCGACGGACAGGGATTCAAATAGCGCGATTCGACTTTCCAATTGGGGCAGGTTCTACCGTGCGGAATTACTCCTTCATTTTTGCTCTCGTGGCGGCGCTTGTTTCACCGCCGGTACTATCCGCTCAGGCCGCGCCGCAGTCCAAACCTGCAAAGACTCAGGCCGCCGCGAGCACGCCGGATTTTTCAGGCGTCTGGTTTATCGAGGAATATCACAGGACGCTGCTTCCGAAAGAAGACCCTCCGTTTCAGCCCTGGGCCGCTGAGCTCTTTAAACAGCGCGATTACGACAATACGCATCACGATCCGGACAAGGCGATCGATCCCACCGAACGCTGCATTCCGCCCGGCATTCCGCGAACCATGGGTCAGCCGTTTCCCTGGGAGATCGTCCAGGCGCGCGACAGAATCATTATGATCTTCGAGTACCAAGCGCTGGTCCGGCAAATCTTCATGGACGGACGCGGCCATCCGAGCGATCTGGAACCGACATACATGGGCCACGCCATCGGAAAATTTGAAGGAGACACGCTGGTCGTCGACACGGTCGGATTCAATGACAAGACATGGCTCGATCCGATGGGCCTGCCGCATTCCGACGCGATGCACGTCATCGAACGCATCCGCCGTCTGGATCACGACACTCTGGAAGACCAGTACACGATTGACGATCCGAAAGCCTACACAAAGCCCTGGACCGCCACGAAAATTTTCAAATTAAAGCCGGATTGGCAAATTCAGGAATACGTCTGCGCGGAAAACAACAAAGTGCAGTGACAGCTCCCTGCGATCCGTTGCGGTGGCATCCTCTGGGGTGGCATCCTCCTCGATTCCGGCGCCGGTTTCCATTGCCCGGGCAAGGCGCCTTGCCGTAGGATTTAAGTCAGCATGATCTTGAAGCGCATTCTCGCCGGCTCGATTGCGGCGCTGCTGCTCGCTGTGGCGCCGCTCGCCGCGGCGTGCGATCTTTCCTGCGCGTTTGCGCGCACCGATTCGGATTGCCATTCGCAGGCGGCTCCCGCAAGAAGTTCCGCTCAACCGGATACTATGATGGACGGCATGGACATGGCTGGCATGACGATGCCAGACATGTCGCAAGCGGAAAGCAATCCAGGTGCACCCAGCATTTCGCGAACCAAAACCATCCATCCCAGGATCGGCGAGATGGGGCCGTGCGAGCGGCAGTCTTGTGCCGGCGATTCGTCAGCAGTCGTCAAGGCGCGCCGTCCGAACTCGCGGCAACTTCTTTCAACGGCAGTGATTGCGCAATCGCGCAGCAACGCGATTGCGCCGCCGATTATTTGCGACGCGCGGAGCGCCGTTGCACACGCTCGTGCGCGTGACGGAAGTCCCCTCCAAGTAAGCCTGCGCATCTAGAGCATCTCCCTTTTCCCTTTCAAGTTTTTCAGCGCTCTCCGTGTCCTCTGCATTCAAAGATCTTTGCCAATCCAGGCAAACGATTTGACACGGAGGTTATTGGGAACCGGCGCACCGATGCAGCGAAACTTTCATTCGGGAGAAATTCTCTATGAAGCTAGGTACCGCGATTTTTGTATTGCTTCTGGCATTTCCGGCATTGGCGGGCGCCCAGCAAAGCGGCAAGAAAGACGACGACATGCAAGGCATGCCGGGAATGGACGGCATGCAAATGCCGGGGATGAACATGGGCGGAAGCGATTTGATGACCATGCATCCGGAAACCTTTCTCCAGGAGATCGTGCGCCACGGCGGTTCGGGCACCAGCGCCGAGCCCGAATCGGTACCCGTCCCCATGCTGATGACCACGAAGGGCAAATGGACGCTGATGTTCCATGCGAATGCATTCGCGGTCGACGAACAGCAATCGAGCCCGCGCGGCGGCGACAAATTTTTCTCGACGAACTGGTTCATGGGCATGGCGCAGCGCGCCGCCGGGCCAGGCGTGTTCACGGCGCGCGCGATGCTGAGCCTCGAGCCCGCCACGATCACCGGCCGCCAATACCCGCTGCTCTTTCAGCAGGGAGAAACGGCTTACGGAGTTCCTATTGCAGACGGGCAGCACCCGCACAATTTTTTCATGGAGATTGCCGCGCTGTACGATCTGAAATTGGGGAAGAACGGACTGCTTTCGTTCTATGCCGCGCCCATCGGCGATCCGGCCATCGGCCCCATCGCGTATCCACACCGCGCCTCCGCGTCGGAAGATCCTCTCGCGACGCTCGGCCATCACCAGGAAGATTCGACGCACATCGCCGCCGATGTCTTTACCGTGGGCGTGACCTTCCGCATCGCGCGCCTCGAGGCGTCCGGATTTCACGGCCGCGAACCGAATGAAAATCGCTGGACCATCAGCCAGGGGCAAATCGATTCCTGGTCCACCCGGCTGACGATCCAGCCGGGAAAAAACTGGAGCGGGCAATATTCCTACGCGCGAATCGCCAGCCCCGAGGCTCTCTTTCCAACGGAAAGCCAGGAACGCATGACCGCATCTGTGATGTATAACCGGCCGATTCATGACGGCGATTGGGCGAATTCGCTGATCTGGGGGCGCACGAAATCGCTCGAAGACAATTCTATCTTCAACAGCTACGCGTTTGAATCGACGCTGCGCTTCCTGACGCGCAACCACGCCTGGACGCGAATCGAAAACGCGGAGCGCTCCAACGAGCTGTTACTCGGCGAAAATCCGATTCCGCCGAATTTCATCGAGGAGCCGATCGGGCGCGTCGGGGCATACACGCTCGGATACGACCGCGACTTTGATTTGATTCCGAGGCTGGCGACGGCCCTCGGCGCGCAAGTGACGGTTTACAGCGCCGGCCGCAGTCTGCAGCCGGTGTACGGCTCGCACCCGGTCGGGGTGGCCGTATTCATTCGGCTCCGGCCGTTTTCAGGAGAGGAGCGTTAAGTCGGGCTGCTGGTTGCATTTGTGGCGCAGGCTTCAGCCTGCGGGTTTTCGTTCCTGCAAGGCCCAAAATCCACAGGCTGAAGCCTGCGCCACCTCATCTAGGTCGAACCTGTCAGCTTTTGGAATTGAGCAGCTCTAATCCCTGGTCCGCTTCCTGCGCGGCTTCCGGGAATTCCTGTTTCACCTGATTGTAGAGCTTCGTGGCCTGCGCGGGGTCGGACTTGCGGTAGTAATCCGCGAGGGCCAGCATGGCCATGGCCTTGGGCACAAATACGCTCGGCTTGTCCGACAACTGTTTGAGGACGTCAACCGCCTGCGCGCCCTTGTTTTCGCGCTGATAGACTTCGGCCAATTGATATTTGGCAAGGCTGGCTAGATTTTCGTCGCCACTGGAGACGACGGCGCCGAGGTTCTTCTCCGCGTCCGCAAATTTCTGCAACTGAACTTCGGAGAGAGCCGCGTAGTACCGCGCCATTTGCCCGGGCTTGGTGCGTCCGTACTGGTCCGCGACCGCCAGAAACTTCTTGTCGGCATCGGTGTACTTATTCTTTTCGTCGAGGTACGTAACTTCGGAGGGATCGACCGGCTCTCCCGCGGTGCGAATCCGCGCCTGGAAAATCTTCATCGCGTCATCCATCGCCGCCGAAGCCTTGGCCGTCTGGCGCCCCGCATAGCTATTCCAGCCGAACACCGCCAGCGCTACGACCAGCGCCGCCGTCACCACGATCCACATTGCCTGCTGATGCGAAGCGACCGATTCGAATCCCGAGACCAGCTTCTCCCGGATTTCGTCCTTCTTCAGGTCCTTGCGCAAGATATGCTGCGCCACAGTTTCACTCCCTCCGATTGTTTCTGAGCCAGCAATCGTATCACAGGTTCGATTTGATCATTCGATTCGAAAACAAAACGGCCACGCCCCGGAATCCTCGCGCCAAATGAGGGCAACCCCGCGTCAGGGCATCGCCAGCGGTTCGTGGATTCGACGCAGCGATTTGGGGTACGTGAATGACGTGAAAAACCCCAGCCTGCAAAAACCGAAGACTGGACCACACGCCAATTCAAAATCATTCAAAGCCCGGGACGCCGGTCCGCTCAGAAGAAAACAACCCAAAACCCCCACGCTTGAAAAGCGTAAGCGTTGGCGACCCGAAAATTCAACCCAAAGGGCCTGCCACCCGCCTTGGTCCTCCACCTTCTCTGGCTTTCACGCGGTGCGAAAACACTGCCGGGGAATTTTGCGCCTTGACAACGCCTTCGTTCTTATCGAGGGCCACCCGTCACAGCGTTGGTGGAACTGCGGATTTCGTAGAAAAACGCCACGACGGGACTCCTTTCGGCCTTTGTGGAAGACTCCCTATCAACGTCCGAGCATTCCTGTCCCGGAGTTACCTGGACCGGAATCCTTTGGCCGATAAACCTCCAACGAAGGAACCCATATTCGGTCAAGCAAGAAAATGCAAATCAACAGAACCGGAATCCAAAAAATCACCGTGGCAACAAGGAGTTGAATTCCTCTTAGGCCGAGAAAATAGAACAGCGTAAATGTGAGCACGAGTGCTCCCCAGAAGACTAGGTTCTGGTACCACAGCGGGAAAGCAAACTGACCAGAACAAGAGAGACACGTCCAAGGCCGTTGCGCCCTAGATTGGTTCGGCATTACCGCCCCACATGCCGGACACTTAACCGTTGGGGCGGGAACTTTCATCAGTGAGGCACACTTCCTCTAACATTTTGGTACATCTGCTGTCCCCCTTGATACATCTGTTGGCCGGTCTGCACAAGACCACTACAACCTCCACTTGCGCAAGCTCCTGCTATACCTCCAAGCGTCGCCGGTACCGGCGGGTGGGCGAGCCTTTGGCGTGGGGTTTGAACTTGCGGGTGCCGGACCCCTTTGGTTTGTAAGGGTCCGGGTTTAGAGTCAACTTCATGCAAATCGCAACGCTGCACTCCGCTTAGAATGCGGATGGTATAACCCGCGGTGCCGAACTTTGGAGTGGCGCGCAATTCCAGGATCGAGGAAATCTAAACCCAGCCCCTTCGAAAACCGCGAAGGAGCTGGCACCCGGCAAAGCGAAATATGAGGACAGAAGTACTGTCCTGCTAGCGAAGCGGATGTAATTGGCCCTTCAAAACCATTTGATACAGTTGATCTGCGTTGCTATAGCCGTGGTCGTTCAGCATTTTCATCAGATTTGCGAAGGGAATATCCTCAGAATCAGGATGTTTCGTATAAAACTCAGTAATCACGTCTGTGTATGCGCTGAAGTCTGGCCCTGAGGTCTCCGAATACGTGGCTTTCGAATAGTCCTCCATTCGGGCGAGGCAACGAGCCGACGGTACGTCACTGGGATGGTTCTGATCACCAAGGCTGTGTGGTTTATCGCGCTCGAAAAGGTCGTCGGCAGCTTCGCACGCGCTATGGGACCCTTGAAAGTACCCCGTAATGAAACCGTCAACGTATGTAGCTCTTTGTCCGGGGCTCCACGACAACCACTCACCTCGCCTATCCCACTGGTTCGAGCGCACTTGAGAAGCAACGCAGATGATACAGACAGCGAGAAACATACTGATCGCAAATAGACACCTTGTGAACATACGCTTCCTCCCCGTATGCGAGCCATTATTAAGAACCCATCTTTAGGAGCCGGGCGAGTACACTGGCCTGTCCCCTGTCATATCTACGGCGGGTGGCAGACCCCTCCTTATTTTTTCTGCTTTACGATGCATGACTCTGGATGTTACCACTCCAGTACGTAAATGCAGAGTTACTCGATTTCGCTTTTCCGGCTGGCAGACCCTTCGTCCGCCGCGGCGGAAAGGGTCTGGGGAGTGGCCGTGAAGAGGGGATGGCGGCTGCAAAAAGCGAAAGGGCCCTGTCCGCTTGCGGCGGACAAGGCCCCCAGAACACGTGTCCCGATTAGGATGCAGCGGTGACGTTTTCAGCCTGATAGCCCTTCGGGCCTTGTTTGACCTCGAATTCGACCATCTGGCCTTCGTTCAGTGTCTTGTATCCGTCCATTTGAATGGCGGAGAAGTGAACGAACACGTCTTCGCCCGACTGGCGCTGGATAAATCCATAGCCTTTTGATGCGTTAAACCACTTCACCACACCTTGTTCTCTGCTCAACTTCGTACTCCTCTATCGCGAGCGGTCGCTGTTTGCCGGGCGTAACACCAGTCGGTGGTTGAAATATGTCCGCCGTTTCGGGTGACCATTCCCGGTTCGACTCCGTTCGCTCCAGGAGCGGCGCGCCGTAGCGGGCCTCCGAACACCTACGGAATTACTGGACCCACAAAAGCGGGCCATGAATACAACAAAAATGGACGCCTGTCTAGCGAATTTCCCGTTCCGGGAATGGTTCAAAACGAGTACCAACCTGGGCCGGAACGACCCGCTGATTCTTGGAATTTTGGGAGATCAAGCGTCTAGGAATGAAAGCTCGCAACCGCCTGCGCTTCCTGGTTATGAATGTCGAAGACCGTGTACAGTTTGGTGATTTGAAGGAGGTCGCTGACTTTCTTGTTCAGGTTCAAGAGCTTCAGTTCCCCGCCCTCGCTTTTCACCAGGCGATATCCGCTGACCAGTTCGCCGAGCCCCGTGCTGTCGATGTAATTGATTCCGGCCAGGTTCATCACAATCTTCTTACGACCCTTGGCGAGATTTGCGGCCACGAGGTCGCGCAGCAGGGCGCTGCCTTCCCCGAGCGTGATCCGCCCGTCCATGTCGATCACAGTGACGTCGCCGACTTCCCGGGTGGTCGCTTTAAAACTCATCGGGGAAACCTTTCCTGGCTCGTGTTGGACGTTCCTGGGGCCGCTCACCGTTTGCGGTGCTTGGCCATGACGACTTCGGCCCCGCCGGTCGCGGCCGAGACAACATCCACCTCATCCATGAACGCTTTCATCAGCAGCACGCCCCGGCCGGAATCGCCGAGAACATTCTCATCGTCGCGGGGGTCCGGCACGTCCTCGAGGCGAAATCCCGCTCCCTGGTCCACCACATGGATCACCAGTTTGTCGTCATGGAGTTCGAAGGTTACGTGGATCTTTCTTTCGCGGCGCTGCTGGTTGCCGTATTGAAAGGCGTTCATGACGCCCTCGTGCACCGCGAGACCGATCTTGTACTGGTCGTCCTCACCAAACCCGGCGGCGGCGGCAACACGTACACCCATCTCTTCAGCGAGAGCAATGCTCTCGATCAACGTTTCCAGAACGACTTCGAACCGCTGAGGCTTTGAGGGCATCCAGCTGTTGGAACCCACCGGGACTTGTATGGGTAGCACAGCACCCTGAGGTAAGTCAATCCGAGACAGAAGGTTGGGAGTCGGCGGGCATCACGCTTTCTGAGGAGACCTTGCGCAAAGGGTGTTAAATTTGATGGTTCGGGGTGGACATGGGTTCCTATCTGTTGCTCATCATCGCCGCGCTTGCGGCGGGTTTGATCAATTCTGTGGCGGGTGGAGGAATGTTCTTCACCTTTCCGGCGCTGGTCTTCACGGGCGTGCCGTCCATCATCGCCAACGCGTCCAGCACCGTCGCCATCATTCCGGGAGTCCTGGCCAGCGCCTGGGCGTACCGCGCGGACTTGAATAAAGGGGAAGGCATGCCGTTTGTGCCATTGCTGATTGCCAGCGTGGCGGGCGGCGTCCTCGGCGCGCTGATTTTGTTGTTCACTCCGCAAAGAACCTTCGATTCCGTTATTCCGTGGCTCATGCTGGCCGCAACTCTGCTGTTCACTTTCGGGCCGCGCATCGCGCCGAGATTGAGGCGAGCTTTTCCCATGAGTTCCGCAACGGTAGTCGCCATCCAATTTTTCATCGCAGTGTACGGCGGCTACTTCGGCGGGGCGATTGGAATCCTGATGCTCGCAACGTGGACCATCTACGGGATTACCAGCATCCACGTCATGAATGCGAATCGCACGGTGTTGGGAGTAGCGACAAACATGATCGCTATCGTGCTGTTCATCATTGCCCGCAAAATCTGGTGGCCCCAGACTCTGGTGATGCTGGTCGGGACCAGCCTCGGCGGATACGTAGGCGCGCGGTACGCCCGGAGAGTGAATCCCCGGTACCTCCGGGCAATTGTAACGGTTGTCAGCTCGGGAATTACGATCGCCTTCTTCCTGCGGCGGCATTAGATTTGATTGTTAAGAGTAGAGGGAAACGGAATGTCCAACTTGAATGAGCTCAAAACACTTTCTGAAGCACTTCCAGGCAAGGACTTCGCTGAGATTGATCACTGAATGTCAGAAATAGATTGGCGAATGTGGGATAAGGAAATCAAAGCTGACTCAGAGGCTGGGAAGCTCAATTTCCTAATGCGCGATAACCCCAAAAAGCCTAGGTGACTAACCCAACTATTCTGCTTCGATCCGCAAGCGCTGCTGGATTTAGAGGGAGCGCATCCTCCGAAAAATGACTATGAATACCACGATGGCAACAATGATCGCGAAGGGCGGACCAACTGCGAGAGGCACCCCATAAGACATTTCACCGTTAATCAGCTTTGCGCTAACGAAAATGGTCAGAATAAACGCCGAGCCTCCGGCAGTAACCGCACCTATCGTGGAAATGACTATCGCGACAGCTAAACCGGAAAAATCATAATAGAGTTTCATTCCTGTAGGCCAAACCGTCTACCCACAATGTTGGAATACCGTTCATCCCGACTATCGAAGCTAAGGTCGTAGATCGTCTCCGTCTCAAAAAATGGTTCCAACAATCGAGGCTGTTCGAACCTAAGCATTCAAATCCTGGGGCTGCGCCGCACAGTAACTAAGAAGCTTTTTCCTTCGCGTACACCAGAAAATCCTCGTAGGGCCCCTTGAAGTCCTCGACGTGACCGCCCTTGCATTGCCAGATGCGCGTGGCGACTTCGTCAATCACATCGTGATCGTGCGTGACGAGCAGGACGGTGCCGGGATATTTCTGCAGCGCGATGTTGAGCGCGTTGATGGCTTCGAGGTCCAGGTGGTTGGTGGGCTCGTCGAGCACCAGGACGTTCGGCTTTTGCAGCATCAGCTTGCAGAAGATCAGCCGCGCCGATTCGCCTCCGGAGAGAGCTCGCGTGGACTTCTCGGCGTCCTCGCCGCTGAACAGCATCTGTCCCAACACGCCGCGCAACTCCTGTTGTGACGCTTTCGGATCGAATTGGTGCAGCCACTCGATGACGGTGGTGTCCTTGGCGATGGTGTCGGTGGTGTCCTGCGCGAAATAGCCCACGGCTACTTCATGGCCCCACTTGACGTTTCCGGCGTCGGCTAAGAACACACGGTCCGCGTCGTCGATATATCCCGGAGCGCTGCGGACGAGCGACTTGAGCAATGTCGTCTTGCCGGCGCCGTTCCTGCCGATGAGCGCGATTTTTTCCCCGCGCTCCACGTTCGCTGAAAACTTATCGATCACCACGTGGCCGCCGTAGGATTTCCTCAGGCCTTTGAACTCCAGCGGGTGCCGCCCGGAGGGATTCTTCATGTCAAAGCGGATAAACGGCCGGGCGATATTGGATCTCGCCAGTTCCGAAGTCTGAATGCGCTCCACTTCCTTCTTGCGCGACATCACCTGAGAGGAGCGCGTGCCGGCCGAGAAGCGCGCGATAAATTCATTGAGCTGCGCGATCTTCTTTTCGCGCACCGCATTTTCCGCTTCGATGCGCGAGCGGATCTGCGTTTTGGCCAGGACCATGTCGTCGTAGCCGCCCGTGTACATGATCACCGTTTGATAGTCGATGTCGGCCGTGTGGGTGCACACGCTGTTGAGGAAATGCCGGTCGTGCGAAATGACGATCAGCACTCCCTGATACTCGCCGAGATAATCCTGGAGCCAGTGCACGGAATCCAGGTCCAAGTGATTGGTCGGCTCGTCCAGCAGCAGCGCCGGGGGATTGCCGAACAGCGCTTGCGCCAGAAGCACGCGGACCTTTTGGCCGCCTTGCAGCTCGCTCATCTTGCGTTCGTGCAGCGACGCATCGACGCCGAGCCCGTCGAGCAGGATCGCAGCGTCGGCCTCCGCGGTGTACCCGCCCTCGTCACCGACAATTCCCTCGAGTTCGCCGAGGCGCATGCCGTCCTTGTCGGTCAGCTCGTCGTGGGGCTTGGCGTACAGAGCGTCCCGCTCCTGCAGCGCCTTCCACAGCGCGGAGTTGCCCATTACGACGGTGTCGATGACTCGATATTGGTCGAAGGCAAACTGATCCTGCCGCAAAATTCCGAGTTTCTTGGGCCGCGAGACGGAACCTTTCGTCGGTTCGATATCGCCTTCCAGAATCTTCATCAAAGTGGTCTTGCCGGCGCCGTTCGGGCCGGTGATGGCGTAGCGGCGCCCTTCGAGGAACGAACAGGTGACGTCCTCGAACAGGAGCCGCGCGCCGTAGCGCATGGTGACGTTATTTAGCGAAAGCATATCGAATAATTATAACGTGAAATTGGCGCTCGTGCTTGCGGGGCTGGGGGGCCAGGATCGCGTCGCTTCGGCGAGGGGACAAAAGGGAGGTTGGGGACCCCATCCTCCCTTTTGTTTGTTACCGCAAGACTGGCCAAGCGTGTCGGAGGTGCGCTCGACCTTCGCGCTATTATTTATATCGTGGGACGATATGTCAACTACTATTTCTTAGGCGGCAACGGGGGCTCCCGTGCTTCCCGTCGCCACCGGAGCCGTTCCCGTCCGCCGGTTGCGCCGTTCGTGCGCCGGCATTCGGTCGCCCGATAAACGCAGTTGATGCCCGCTAGGGCGCGTGATATGGAGAATACCCACGTGGGGCCGTCGGTGGGCGACCCTGAATGGAGGGTCGATGAAAAGAATTGCCGGAGTCCTGAGCGTTGCGCTTCTCGGAGTCGCGGCGGCAAACGCCGCTCCGGCGCCTCAGGCCAAAAGCGCCGATCCTCCGGCCTGGGCGTATCCGATCAATCCACCCGAGGACCGGCCCGCGCCGGACGACGGTTCCCTCAAGCACGTTCCCGGCAGCAGCAAGGCGCTCAAACAGTCGCAGATTCTGGATTATTTCAATATTCCGGACTGGCATCCGGAAGGCCATCCCGTGATGCCCGCAATCGTCGAGCACGGGAGCAAACCCGGCGTGCGCGGATGCGGATACTGCCACCTGCCCAACGCGCAGGGACGCCCGGAAAACGCCAGCCTTGCCGGACTCCCCGCGTCGTATATCGAGCAGCAGGTGAGGGACATCAGATCGGGCGCGCGCAGAAGCTCCGAGCCGAGAATGATTCCGCCGGGAAACATGGTCACCATTGCGGAAAACGCCACCGAAGAGGACGTAAAATCCGCCGCCGAGTATTTCTCCACGTTGAAAATGAAGCCGTGGATCAAGGTCGTTGAAACGGACACTGTCCCCAAAACAAAAGTGAAGGGGAGCATGCTGGTGATCGCCGACGGCGGAGGAAAAGAACCGATCGGCCAGCGAATCATTGAGACGCCGGTAAATCTCGAGTTGACCGAGTTGCGCGATGACGCGTCCGGATTCATCGCGTATGTCCCGATCGGGTCGGTCGATCGCGGCGCGGCGCTCGTTACCACCGGAGGCGGCGGAAAGACGACGCGGTGCGCGACCTGCCATGGGCCGGAGCTGCGAGGCCTCGGGCCCGTGCCGCAGCTTGCGGGGCGTTCGCCGAGCTACCTGTTCCGGCAACTCTTCGACATTCAGCACGGCAATCGGCACGGGGAGTGGAGCGCGTTGATGCAAGCGCCGGTTGCGCGGTTGAGCGAGGGTGACATGCTCGACATTGCGGCCTACCTGGCTTCGCTTGCGCCCTAGCTGCGTCAAAGCCAAAACCTTCGACACACAGGACTCAGAGAAATCTTTCCTCAGGCCCAGTACGTTCGGTCGAGCGTGCGGTATTGGATCGCCTCGCCGAGGTGGCGCGTCTCCAGATTTTCCGAAGCGTCCAGGTCGGCAATCGTGCGGGCGACTTTCAGGATGCGGTCGTGGGCGCGCGCGGAGAGGCCCAGTCGCCCAATCGCGTTTTCCAGCATTTTTTCGCCTTCTTCGCTGATCGCGCAGTATTTCCGGATCAGCTTGGGCGGCATTTGCGCGTTCGAGAACACATTTCCGGCGCCCGCGAAGCGTTTGCACTGGCGCTCGCGGGCGCGCAGCACGCGCTCGCGAATCGCGGCGGAGTCTTCGGTCGTTCCCTTCCCGCGCAGTTCCTTGTACTTCACGGCGGGCACTTCGATGTGGATGTCGATGCGGTCGATCAGCGGTCCGGAAATTTTCGACACGTAGCGCTGAATCTGCGGCGGCGAGCAATGGCACTGGCGGGTGGGATCGCCGAAAAATCCGCACGGGCACGGGTTCATCGCGGCGGCAAGCATGAACCGCGCCGGAAACGTCACCGAAGTCGCCGCGCGCGAAATCGTAACCGCGCCGTCTTCGAGCGGCTGGCGCATCACCTCGAGCACGTTGCGCTCGAACTCCGGCAATTCATCGAGAAAGAGCACTCCGTTATGCCCCACCGAAACTTCTCCCGGCCGGGGAATGGCGCCTCCGCCGATCAGGCCGGCGTCGCTGATGGTGTGGTGCGGCGCGCGGAACGGCCGCGTGCCGACGAGCCCCCGCGAATCGTCCAGGAGGCCCGCGACGCTGTGGATGCGCGTCGTTTCGATGGCTTCCTCGAGAGACATCGGCGGAAGGATCGTGGGGATGCGTTTGGCCAGCATCGTTTTCCCGGCGCCGGGCGGTCCGATAAAAATGATGTTGTGCCCGCCGGCGCAGGCCACTTCCAGGGCGCGCTTGGCGGCTTGCTGGCCGCGAACGTCGCGCATGTCCACGGCATATTGCGCGGCGCCGGCCAGCATGTCGGCGGCGTCCACGCGCACCGGCAGGAACGATTCCGGCGCGTTGACGAGGTCCACGGCCTGCGGCAGGTTGCGCACGGCGAACACGTCGATGCCTTCGACGACGGCGGCCTCTCGCGCGTTCGCTTCCGGCACGACCACGGCCTTGATCTTGTGCTCGCGGGCCGCCAGTGCCGCCGAGAGCGAGCCGCGCACCGAGCGCACCTGGCCGTCGAGCGAAAGCTCTCCGAGAAAAATGTACTGGTCGAGCCGCTTGCCGAAGAACGCGCCCTCGCATCCGAGGATCGACAGCGCCATCGGGAGATCGAAGGCCGAGCCTTCCTTGCGGATGTCGGCGGGCGCGAGGTTGACCGTGACGCTCTGAAACGGAAAATCGTGGCCGCAGTTCTTCAGCGCCGCTTTGATGCGTTCGCGGCTTTCCTTCACGGCGATGTCGGGAAGCCCGACAATGTTGAAGTCGCCCGGCTTGCCGGAACCGACGTCCACCTCGACCTCCATGAGGTAGGCGTCGATGCCGAACACCGCGGCGCTGAAGTTCTTGAAGTGCATCTGTCACTGGAAGTGACAACTTCCAATGGGCGCAAGAGTATCCCAAATGCCCTCCGCTGGCCAGCGTTATCGACGGCAAGCCGCGCGTTAACATTCGTTAAAGATTAATTTACGATTTTTGTACTCGAAACAGATTGCTCTCTGAGCGGAGATTTCGTCCATGCCCAGCGTATGATTTGGCTTCTCGCTGCACTCTTGCACGAGAAACTATGCGAGGCTCGCCATCTCCGTGGTCGATGCGCAGTCCGGCACAATCCTCTATTTTGCGGAACCGAACGTCTACGGCAACTTCGTCGGAGACCCGGACAGCATGAAAGTGCGGATCTACAACTCCTTTTCCGATTTCTGGATGGAATATCCAACCAAGAAGTGACCGGCCCGCGCTTGCGTGGAACTATGGTTGGCTCGCGGCGCCACCGTGGGCCGCCAGGTACGGCCTGAAATCCTGCCACACGCGCTCAATCGATTTCTGATCCAGATCTCTCGATTCCGGCTTGTCGGGATCTTTTTCGGAGAAGATCTGCAGGGTCACTTTGCCGCAGGAAGGCGAGATCGCGTCGGGTCGATAGGAATAGATGCCGACGTAGGTTGCGTCGGTGGCGTTTACAAACGCGTTGTGGGCGTTCACGACGGCGGCGGCCTTGCCCGGCTGGATGGGTTCGACCTCCCTGCTCCCGCAGAGAAGTTTCATCCGGTAAAAGTCGGTCTTGAATTTGAAGCGGGGACCGCCGCTGAAGAGCTCGGCGGAGGGAGCGAGTTCGCGGCCTAAAAGCGAACCCAACGTCTCGCGCAATTGCGGCGCGGCCTGCACGAGCAGCACTGGCTTGAATTCCCCGGTGTACTCGGCCCATTCGTGCAAATCCTGCAGCGGCTCGAACTTCGATTCGGCCCGTTCGTTGCGCTTCTTCGTTCGTTTGCTTTTCTCAAGAGCCGCGGCGCGGCCCACCCCGCTCTGCAGTGCATACTGGAGAACCGGCGTCCCGAGGGCCACGTCAAAGCCTCCCACCGTGAATACATATGGTTTGGTATCGAACCCGGCCGGGCGGATCGTGTCCTTCAAGGAGTCAATTGGGTAGGGGTCGCTCGGTTCGACCGGCAGCAGCCTCGCGCTCGGAAGATCCGCGTCCTTCATCTTTTTTCGCGCCTGCTTCAGCACGGGCAACGCCTGGTCGATCCGGACGACGCCCGCGACTCCCGGCCCGTTTCCGCCCGGCACGAGGAACGTGGTCATGCCGATGACCTCACCCAGCGAATTGAAGAGCGGCCCGCCGGAATTTCCGTGATTGATATTCACGTCGGAAAGGATGGCGCGCTCTTCGACCTTGCTGACGATGCCGCTGGTGATGATTTTCTTCAGGCCGAGCGGACTGCCGATCGTAAAGACTCGCTCGCCCTCAACGGCGAGTTCCCGGCCGGCTTTCGTTCCGGCGATGGGCGCGACCGTGGCCTCGGGGAAAGCTTTGAGATCGGCGTATAGAACGGCGACGTCACGCTCGCCGTCAAACGCCAAAACTTTCGCGGCGACTTTTCTCTTGGCGTCGAACTGAACGGAAATCAATTCGGAGGGCCCGATCACGTGCTGGTTGGTCAGGATCAGGCCCGCGGGGTCCACGATGAACCCCGTACCCGAGCCGATTTCGCTCCAGACCGTCACCACCGACTTTTGATATTTCTGAAACATCAAGCTCAGGTCGTCCAGCTTGCGCACGGGCTCGGACGCGAGCGAAGCCGGATCGGTGATGCGGGCATTGTCGTTGCTCAGGTCGACGGAAACCGTCTGGCCGCTGATATCCACTTCCAGGTTCCAGGAGTAGTGGCGCCCCTGGTAATCGAGCCCCTGGGGAGTGGTCAGCCGGTACTTGCCGGAAATCGCCTGAAAGTCGGCCGCCCCCGCAAAATCCGTTTTCACTTCTTGAGCGCTGCCCGTGCTGTCTTGCTGCTCGGCAAGCACGACCGTCAGGTGTGGAACGGGCCTCTGGTTCAAATCCTTGTCGACCAGGATGACGCGCAGCTTTACGTTCGACGTTTTCACCTGGGCCCCTGCAGGCGCACCGAGAAGGAGGAGCGACACGACGGCAAAAAGTGCCTTTTTCATGGCCAGCACCTCGAGACACACATGAGGTCCTGGAGAGGAGGGCCCAAGTTTCTGGCCGCTACGCCGGATTGTCAACAAAAATCGGGAAAAGCGGCCGGGTAACAGAATTGTTCTAACCTGCTTGTTTGGCTCAAAAACACAGGGATTCAGGGTTCACCCGCGGCCAAGACGTTTTCCGCACATCTCCGCCGGGCTTCGCTTTACTGCGGCCGGGAGGTCTTCTATAGTCAGACGAGGTGCTGGGTCGGACCATTCCTGCGAAGGCGAAAGGATCTCCTCGATGCTCATTGGCCTGATTGTGCTCGTGGTGGTTGTGGTCATGTACCTCATGTTCGCCTACAACGGCCTGGTGCGGCTGAAGGTGACCTGCGACAACGCGTGGTCGGACATCGACGTGCAGCTCAAGCGGCGCTACGACCTGATCCCCAATATCGTCGAGACCGTCAAGGGTTACGCCGCGCACGAAAAGACCACGCTCGAAGGCGTCGTCGCGGCAAGAAACCAGGCCATGTCGGCGCAGGGCCCCGCGGCCAAGGGAGAAGCCGAGGGGATGCTGACCGGCGCGCTGCGGCAAGTCTTCGCGCTGGCTGAAGCGTATCCCCAATTGCGCGCGGTCGAGAGCTTCACCGAATTGCAAAACACGCTCAACCAGATTGAAGACACGCTGCAAAACGCGCGGCGCTACTACAACGCCGTGGTCCGCGACTTCAACACCATGATCGAACAGTTCCCTTCCAATATCGTCGCCGGCATGGGCAACTTCAAGGAACGGGAATTCTTCCAGATCAGCGCCCCTGCAGAACGAGAAGTGCCGAAAGTCAGCTTCGGCACGACAGGCACGTAACCGCGATGGTTCTCAGACTGAAGCGAACCCTCAGCCAAGCGGAGCTTCAGCGGCTGAAGCCGGTCTGTTCGAGTGCGACCATGGCCGGGCTGAAGCCCGGCCCTCCAATCCGACGCCAAAATATGTTGCGCTTCGCGTTTCTGCTTGCGCTCGTCTTTGCGCTCGCCGCGTCCGCGTCCGCGCGAGAGCTCAAGATCGAGAAATTTTCCGCCGAAATTTTCGTTCAGCCGGACTCCTCGCTGGACGTGAACGAAACCATCGAAGTGAATTTCATCGGCGCGTGGCACGGCCTGTACCGAACCATCCCCGTTGAGTACGTGAACCCGCAGGGGTTCAACTATTCGCTTTTCGTGAAGCTCGTGAGCGTAACCGACGCCGCCGGCCAGAAGCTAAAGGTCGAATCCTCGCGCGAGGGCCACAACCTGAAATGGAAGATTTATGTCGACGATGCGACCGACGCGGATCGGACGCTTCATCTCCACTACCAGGTCCGCAACGGCCTGCGATTTTTAGAGGAGCACGACGAGCTCTACTGGAACGTGACCGGCGACGAGTGGGATGTGCCGATCGGCGACGCTTCGGCGCAAATTTTCCTGCCGCAGGGCGCGACGGGCGTTCGCGCGACCGATTACACGGGATCCCGCGGCTCGCGCGCGCAAAACGCGGACCTCACGATCACCGATAGCACAGTCGAAGTTTCCATGCTCCGACCGCTCGGATTTCACGAAGGGCTGACGGTCGTCGTGGGCTGGGACAAAGGCTTCGTGAAAGAACCCGGTGCAGGCGACCGGATCAGCCAATTCCTCGTCAGCAATTGGCCGATCTTCCTTCCCATTCCCGTGTTCCTCTTCATGTTCTGGCTCTGGTCCACCCGCGGAACCGATCCGCGCGTCGGTCCGGTTGCCGTGCAGTACGCGCCGCCGGACGGCATCAGCCCCGCGGAAGCGGGGACGCTCGTGGATGAAACCGCGGCGATGCGGGACATCACGGCCACCATCGTGGATCTTGCCGTGCGCGGTTACATCGTGATCGAGGAAAAGGAAAAGTCAGGAATCGCAGGGCTGCTCCACGCCAAGGAATACGTCTTCCACCTGAAAAAGAATCCCAAGGAGTGGACGGGGCTCAAGGGCCACGAGCTCGTGCTGCTCGCCGCCATTTTTGCAAACGGCGTGCGCACGGACGTGGAACTGTCCAGCCTGCAAAACGAGTTTTACAAGAATCTGCCGGGCATCAAGAACAGCATTTTTGACGAGTTGATGGAGCGCGGCTATTTCCAGCACCGCCCCGATTACGTGCGCAGCTCGTTTATCGGCGGCGGAATCGCGATCGGCGTGGTGTTCTTCTTCATGGGCAACGCGCTCGCGCAACAAATGGGAATGGTGCCGGCGCCCTTTTTCGTAGCCGCGGTCATTTCGGCGGGAATCATCGCCGGGTTCGGCTGGTTCATGCCGGCGCGCACCGCCGGCGGCGCAAAAGCCCTCGCGAGCGTCCTGGGTTTCGAGGATTTTCTAACGCACGTCGAAGCCGATCACATGGACCGGCTCAGCCAGACGCCGGAAACCTTCGAGAAATTTCTGCCCTACGCCATGGCGCTTGGCGTGGAAAAGAAGTGGGTCGGCGCGTTCCAGAATATCTATTCGCAGCCGCCTTCGTGGTACCAGGGCAGCTACGGCAGCGGCGGATTCTATCCCATCATGTTTATCAATAGCCTGGACACCATGACGGCGCGCGCAAGTTCCGTGCTGGCTTCGGCTCCCCGAAGCAGCGGCGGTTCGGGTTTCGGTGGCGGCGGATCTTCCGGCGGCGGTTTCGGCGGCGGTGGCGGCGGAGGATTCTAAGGCCGGGTCATGGATTCGCGCTCAAGAAGTGTGTTGCTGGAGAATTCGTCAGTTCCATCCTACTGTCTGCTGGATAGCTCTTCGATTCGTTCGGCGACCTTGCGCCCGTTTTCGTTCCGGTAGCTCACACGAACCCGGTCACCCTGGAAGACTCCTCGCAGCGGCGCGTTCAGCGCGAATTTCTCGGCCAAGCCGTTCGAGTGCGAATTCAGAGAGACGAGAATTTGATCGTCCGTCAGAGACTCGACGCGGCCGATGGTGACTCCGCCATTGTCGTGATTCGATGGCATCGATTTCAGGTTGTCTAGCCAGCCGTGTTCGCGAATCGATTCCTCGGTCAGATGGCCGCGCCACGAACCCATGACGTTCGCGCGATTGATATACCCGACCATCTTCCGAGGATCGTTGCGGTCCACCACCGGCAAACGGCCGATGTTGTTTTCCAGCATTTTCGTCACGGCGTCGAAGACCCGCTCGTCGGGATAGGCAACCACCAGCGACTGCGTTCCGGCGTCGAGCACGCTCATTTTGCCTTCAGCATCCGTTTGCAGCGACCGCAACAAATCGCCCTGCGTTACAAGGCCCTGCAGACGGCCTTCGGCATCCACGATCGGCAGCGCATGGTGACGGGAGTTGATCAGATCGCCGCACGAAAACCGGTCGGCGGCCTCCTGGACACTTACTTCCGGGCCAATCGTAGCGACGTCGCGAACCATCACGTCCGAAACCCGGAGCTGTTTCAGGGAATTCGCTTCGTAATCTTGTCTCGGGCCAAAACCCATCCTGGCCAGCTTTTCGGTCATGATCGAGTGCGGCATGTAGCGAACAGCCACCGCGTCGGCGACGACGCACACGAGGATAACTGGAACGATGGCGTGGAAATCGTGAGTCGTTTCGATCGCGCAGACCAGGAACGTAAACGGCGCGCGGGCGCACGCGCACAAGAGCGCTCCCATCGCCGCCACCGCGTACGCGCCCACCGAAAGGTGCGCGCTCGGTACCAGATGGTTCACGGCCATGGCAAACGAGCTGCCGATCGCCGCGCTCATCATGAACATAGGAGCCAGCGTGCCGCCAGAGGTTCCCGACCCGAGGGAGATCAGCACGACAGCAGCCTTGAAAATAAGAAGCAGCACAACCGCCCCAAGCGCCATCCGCACGTTGAGGACATCTCCGATGGTTGCGTAGCCCGGCCCGAACACGCGCGGAGAGAAATAGCCGACGATTCCGAGCCCTAACGCTCCGATGGCGGGATGCAAAACCGTCGGGACTTTCTTCCAATGGTCGAAGAATTCTTCGAGGTGCTTCAAGGTCGAGGCGAAACCGATGGCGGCGACGCCGCAAAGGAGGCCGAGAACCAGATAGTACGGAAATCCATGCACGGGATCGTAGTCAAAACTGCCGACCTTGAACATGGTTTCGTCGCCAAACAACTTCAGGCGAACTACAACTGCCAGC
The DNA here is from genome assembly GCA_963800455.1 of uncultured Acidobacteriota bacterium. Taxonomy (GTDB): domain Bacteria; phylum Acidobacteriota; class Terriglobia; order Acidiferrales; family UBA7541; genus Palsa-360. The sequence continues at coordinate 305,191 of CAWDAY010000003.1, forward strand.
GCGTTAGCGAGCATCAGCGGGATGAAAGAGCGGGCTTGAAACTCAAAGAGCAGAAGCTCGATCGCCAGCAATGCGCCCGTGATGGGAGCGTTGAACATCGCTGCCAGACCAGCCCCCGCGCCGCATGCCAGCAGCACTTTGCGCTCCGACGCCGTAGTTGCGACGAGCTGGCCCACAAGCGAGCCGAACGCTCCGCCCGTTTGAATGATCGGTCCTTCCGCGCCGAATGGCCCTCCCGTGCCGATGCCGATGGCTGCCGAGATGGGCTTGAGGACCGCAACTTTGGCTTCGATGCGGCTCTTCGACGTGAGCACGGCTTCCATCGCTTCCGGGATTCCGTGGCCCCGAATCTTCGGCGTGCCGTACTTCGCCATCAACCCGATGATCAGTCCGCCGATGACCGGAACAAGAATGACCCAAACTCCGCGCTGGTTCTCCGCCGCACTGCGGAAATGGAAGGACCAGATGCCGTAGAACGCGAGGTTGGTAAACAATCCGATCAGGTTGTAGAGGAGAAAAGCAACGAATCCGGAAATCACTCCGACGATCGAAGCCAAGAGCGAAATGAAACCGAGACGAAATCCAACGGGACCTTCGGCGCTCTCGTCAGGCGCACTCCTTCGGGCAAAAAGCTTCACGGATGCAATCCCTTTCGTTTCGGAAGCACAGACGGAAACCGCTGGTCCCCGCGGCTCCGCTAGTCCGCGGCCGGCCGGTATCGACGGTTGCGCGGGCTTGCTTGCGTCGACCGGATCACGGCGGTCAGCGCGCGAACCAGCTCTGGCGCGGCCGTGCGCAGCTCCGAAATTCGCTGCTTGGCAAGCCGGGTGAGGATTTTTTCGCCGCGCGGCGTCAGGTGCACCAGCACCTGGCGGCGGTCGGTTCGAGACCGCTCCCGGCGCAGGATCTGCCTTTTTTCAAGGCGGTCCACCAGTTCCACAACACTGTGGTGGCGCAACTGCATGCGCTCGGCAAGTTCCCGGATGCTCGGCCCGCGGTCCGCGGGCAGCCCGCGAAGCGCGAGCATGAAGAGATACTGCTGCGGTTCGAGGCCCGCATGCCGCGCGGCTTCTTCGCTGCCGTTCAAAAAAAGCCGTATCTGGTAACGGAATTCCGCAAGGGCGCGAAATTCCGCGATGGTCATCGAGCCGGTGGACACAACCATATTGTATCGCCCTCCGATATAAATACAACGCGATTTTTATGGCAAAAGCAGAATGGATCGCACCGCGCGGCCCGGCGAACCGGCCGCTCAGAATGTTTTGTCGGAATCGAGCAGAATCGTGACAGGCCCGTCATTCACCAGTTCGACCTGCATGTGCGCCTGGAACACCCCCGTTTCCGCTCCTACGCCGAGAGCGCGCAACTCACGGACGAATTCCTCGTAGAGCCGGTTGGCCATCTCGGGCGGAGCGGCTTGTATGTAGGAAGGCCTGCGCCCCCCTCGCGTGTCTCCATAGAGGGTAAACTGCGAAACCACCAGGGCGGAGCCTCCGACGTCCAACAAAGAATAATTCATCTTGCCCGCTTCATCGGCGAAAATTCTCAGGTTGGCGACCTTTTCGGCAAGGTACGCCGCCGCTTCCGGATTGTCAGTCTTTCCGACGCCCAGCAAGATCAGAAGTCCCGCGCCGATTTGTCCGGCGACCCGTCCGTCCACGCTAACGCTGGCGCGGCTCACGCGCTGAATGATGGCCCGCACAATCCTCCCCCGGTCGCAGGTAGTCTAATCGAATCCGCCGAGGAACACAGATAGACAACGACAAAAAACGAAAAGAGTTGGGACTACCTCAAGTGGAAAGCTCCGGTCGTTCGTAGCTCGATCCTTTTCTTCAGGCTCTTATCCGTGTTCATCCGTGGATTCACCCGCTTGCGGCGGCGCGGGGCGGGCTGGCATTTTGGGCAAAAATGACTGCTTCTGCCGGCTACGATCGTGCGGCGAATGACGGACTTGCACCGAAAGCATGGCTTTCCATCGCGCTGGTAGACGCGGTGGCGAAGTTGGAACTTCCCGCAGTGCCCCTCGGAATCCACGTAGTCTGAAACAGAGGAACCGCGCAGCCGGATCGCCTCTTCCAGGACCTGGCGAACCGAGCGGTGCAGCGCGAGGAGCTGTTTCTTCTCCAAGCTTTCCCCGATTCGCGCCGGATGCAAGCGCGCGCGGAAGAGGCTCTCGTCAGCATAAATGTTGCCTATGCCGCGCACGATTCGCTGGTCGAGCAGCAAGGCCTTGACGCGGGCGCGCCGCGATCCTAACTCCCGGCAAAAATCCTCCGCGCTGATCTCGAGCGGCTCTTTACCGAGCTGCCCCGTAAAATTCGCAAGATCCGATTCCGGGACCAGCAGCATGCGGCCAAAACGCCGGATGTCTCTGTAACGAAGTTCGCGGCCATCGTCGAGCGGGAAGAAAACATGGGTGTGAGCCGGAGCGGGTTCGCCGGAACGAATCACCGTCAGTTGGCCCGTCATGCCAAGATGAATCACAAGGTTCCACGGAGCCGGCGCCGCAGCTTTCCCGCCGGCCACATCGAGACCGAGGCAGATGAACTTGCCGAGCCGCGTGACGTTCGCAATCCGCATTCCGGGAAGGCGTTCCGCGATCCCCGCCGGATCTTCCACGAAATCCGTTTTGCCAAACCGCACTTCCGCAAAACTTCGCCCCGGCAGCGACAACTGCAAGCCGCGCACAACGGTTTCGACTTCAGGGAGTTCCGGCATAAGAAGTTCTCACTGAAAATAGCACATTTCGTTCCAGCAAGTGGAAGAGCGACGGAGCGGAACAACATGGTTTGGAGGAAACGCGTCAACCCAATGGCTGAAAGAGGGGTTTACTCGATACGAATCACGGAATTACGGCAGCGGAAGGCCCGGCGTGGCGACAATCCCAGCCATCCGCAGGATCTCCTGGTATTCGTCTTCGGTGACCTGCGAAATGATCAATCGCACGTTCTTCAAGAACTTGACCTTGCGCACGGCGGCGTTTTCCCGGAGCTCATCCAACGGAATCTGGCGCGGCAGGCGCTCCATGGCGCGCAAATCCGCAACCATCATTTTCGACTCCCGGTCGTGGGGATCCGGGTACGGATCTCGCGTGACCTCCGCGATCGCATAGAGCGCCCTTTCAGGCGCCGAGTGATAGCAGAGCACACGATCCCCCCGGCGCACCTGCTTCAAGGCCCGATTCGCGTCCGCGCGAACCCCTGCGCCGCGCCACATTTCCTTACCCTTCACAAACAGTGTATCCCAATGATAATGATGAGGATTGACCGAGAAAATCCAATACCCTCTCTTTGCCGGTGGGCGAGTTGTCGTCAAACCGGGCAGCCTCCGAATAATGATCGTTTTCCGAGATGTGAGTCGGTCGGACACTATACACGGGACCTCGCCCGTTGTGCAAAAATTGTGCATTCCCGGGCCATCCCAGTCCGGAGATAGCCCCAGATTCAACGCCCCTATACACTTAGACGCGCGGCGTGGGAAATAGGACTCAAGAGAAATTTGAGCCCAGCGCCTGTAAATAAACATAGCTAAGCGTCTTAATTACAATGACTTGAGTGGAAAGTAGGCTTGTTCCCTGCGCCAAACTTAGCTTGCTTCGATCCAGAGGTCTTCGCCCCGCACCTCGATCGCATAGGTTTTGACGGCGACGGCGGGGTTCATCGTGAGATTGCCGGTCGTCACGTCGTACTGCCAGCCGTGCCAGGGGCAGGTCACGACAGCCCCGTGGAGCTCGCCCTGGGCGAGAGGGCCCCCCCGGTGCAGGCACGTGTTGTTGATGGCGTAGAACTTGTTCCCTACGTTAGCGATCGCTACAGTCAGGCCGTCTACCTGAAACTCGCGAATCGCCCCTGCCGGAATCTCATCTTTTCTCGCCGCACGCACAAAAGCCATACGCTCGCTCCTCAAGACTTGAATTCTCGGAATTGTCAGGATTGGCAACTCGGCCGCCGCGGCGAACGAGGCCCCTTTGCTCGATTTCGCGGAGAATTCCCGTCCGGATAACCTCGGGACGGGCTACAGCAACCTCACCGCGGCGAGGGCGTCTGCGCCACCATTACGTTGCGCTTGAAATCCTCGGCCATGCCCGCGTGCAGCCGCACTTCCGTGGGCCGCTTGGCCAGCGACATCTGATCGATTTTGTCCTGCAGCTTCAGCAGCGCGTAGATCAAGCCTTCCGGCCGGGGTGGGCACCCAACGACGTACACATCCACCGGAACGATCCGGTCGACGCCCTGCAGCACGGAATAGGCGTTAAACGGCCCTCCCACGCTGGAGCACGCGCCCATCGAGATGCACCACTTGGGATCGGGCATCTGATCCCACACGCGCTTCAGCACCGGGGCCATCTTTAGCGTCACCGTACCGGCCACGATCATCAGGTCGGATTGGCGGGGAGACGGGCGAAACACCTCGGCGCCGAACCGCGCAATGTCAAAGCGCGACGTGGTCGAGGCGATCATCTCAATCGCACAGCACGCCAAGCCGAACGTCAGCGGCCAAATGGCGGACTTGCGCGCCCAGTTGAACACGTAGTCCACCGAGGTAATCATGAAGTTCTTTTCAAACCGCTGATCGAGAACGCCCATGGGTCTCCTCTGCTCCTTCAGGAAGTGGAGTATATCCACGCCCGGCAAGCCGAGTCAAACGACTCGACAAGAAGTCACCGCTGACAGGCAGCTACCTCATTTCGTGCCCCGAACTAGAAGGGCACCCGTTTCGCGAAACGCGCGCAGTTGCGCGGCGTCTTGGAACCAGCGGCCCGAGTATGTTGCGGGCGCGGGAGTGGGATCGGGAATCAATCGATGCGAGATGTTGGTGAAGCCCGCGTCGTGGAAGAGCGCCTCCCACTCGCTCGCGCTCAGCAGGTGTGTGGGCGTGGCAAAGTGCGTGGCCCACTGATGCGAGTGCGGGTTGTCGCGGTAAAAATTAATCACGATCCACGCCGCGCCGCCTTCGCGCAGCACGCGGTGGATTTCGCGCAGGCCGCGCGCCGGATCGGGCCAGTAGTACGCGGACTCGACCGAAATCGCATGCGTGAAGAAATTCGCGTCCCACGGAATTTCGTCCGCCGCGCCGACTACGAACATGGAATTTTCCACGTCGACGTGCTTGCGCCGCGCGAGCCGGACCATCTCGTCGGAAATGTCCACGCCGATCACGCGGCCTTCGGGAAGGCGATCCGCGAGCAGCCGCACGAGCCAGCCCGCGCCGCTGCCGACGTCGAGGACATTTTCGTCCGGAGCGAGCTTCATCTGGTCGAGCACCGGCAACACGATGGGGAGATGCTCTTCCTCCATCCCTTCGGAGCGGCCGGCCTCGGCCCAGCGGTTGAATTCCTGGCGGAGGATTTCGTTGTGCGCAGATTCTTGCGGCATTTCGGTAGGACGGGCTTCAGCCTGTCCGGTTTTGATTTTTGCAGCGCGTTGGAAGTCAAAAGAGGACAGGCTAAAGCCCGTCCTACTTCTCGATCCTTGCTAGCAACTCCACGAATTTCTGCTGCCGCTCCGTCTGGTCCTGCCCGCCCGCCGATTCCGCCAGCTGCGTCACGTTCATCGAGCAGAACTTCGGGCCGCACATCGAGCAGAACTTCGCATCCTTGTAAAAATCGTCCGGCAGCGTCTCGTCGTGCATCGCCTTCGCCGTCGCCGGGTCCAGCGACAACTCAAACTGCTTGTTCCAATCGAACAGAAACCGCGCATACGACAGCGCGTCATCTCTGTCTCTCGCTCCAGGACGGTGCCGCGCCACGTCCGCCGCGTGCGCCGCTATCTTGTACGCGATCACGCCCTGCTTCACGTCCTCCGCGTTCGGCAATCCCAAATGCTCCTTCGGCGTCACGTAGCACAGCATCGACGCCCCGTGCCACCCGATCATCGCCGCTCCAATCGCGCTCGTGATGTGATCGTAGCCAGGCGCGATGTCGATCACCAAAGGCCCCAGCGTGTAAAACGGAGCTTCGTGGCACAGCTCGTTCTCTTTCTTTACCTGCATCTCGATCTGGTCCATCGGTATGTGCCCAGGACCTTCGATCATCACCTGCACGTCGTGCTCCCACGCCTTCGTCGTCAACTCGCCCAGCACCTTCAATTCGGCGAATTGCGCCGCGTCGCTCGCATCCGCGAGACACCCGGGGCGTAGACCATCGCCGAGAGAAAAGCTCACGTCGTGCTTCTTGAATATCTTGCAGATCGCTTCGAAATTCTCATACAGGAAGTTTTCCTTCTTGTGCGTGTTCATCCAGTGCGCCAAAAGCGCCCCGCCGCGGCTCACGATCCCCGTGATGCGGTTCCGCACCATCGGCACGAATTCCCGCAAGCACGCCCGCGTGGATCGTCATGTAGTCCACGCCCTGCTCCGCCTGCTCCTCAATCACTTCCAGCATCAGCTCGATGGTCAAGTCTTCCGTCCGCTTCACCCGCGACAGCGCTTCGTAAATCGGCACCGTCCCGATCGGCACCGGCGATGCGTCGATAATCGCTTTCCGGATCTCAGGAATGTCGCCGCCCGTCGACAAGTCCATCACCGTGTCCGCGCCGTAGTGCACCGAGTGGTGCAGCTTCTTCAGCTCCTCGTCGATGTGCGACGTCGTCGCCGAATTTCCAATATTCGAGTTGATCTTGCACTTGAACGCCACGCCGATCCCCATCGGCTCGAGCGACTTGTGATGGATGTTCGCCGGAATGATCGCGCGCCCGCGCGCAATCTCGCTGCGCACCAGTTCCGGCTCGATCTTTTCGCGCCGCGCCACATACTCCATCTCTTCCGTGACGATCCCTTTGCGCGCGTAATGCATCTGCGACACGTTTCTTGTGCCGTTCGCCGCCGCCGTTTCCTTCAACCGCTTCTCCACCCAAGCCTCTCGCACTCCCATCGATTCCCCCTGAAGAGTCTCCACTCGCGGAGCTTCTCTGTCGTCGCCGAATTATCGCACCGCTATGCGCACACGGCAACCGGAGCTCCAGTAGGACGGGCTTCAGCCTGTCCGCCTCTCTGCGTGAAAGAGAAAATCAAAATCGGACAGGCTGAAGCCCGTCCTACTTAAACCGCGCGGCGCAACGTGATGAGTGTGATTTCCGGAGGGACGCCGAGACGAATCGGGGCGCCAATCGTGCCGAGTCCGCGATTGACGTAGATGGCGCTGGAGCCTTGCGGCTGGGCAATGGCGACCTGGCCGGGGCCTGACAGCTTGGCGTCATCCAGATTCGACGGCGCGAAAAGCGGGCGGCGGTACAGGCCCGCGACATACGGGGTGAGGAACTGGGCCGGGCTCCAGCGATGATCGAGAATCTCCACGCGCACCTGGCCCCCGTGCGTGTGCCCGGCAAGCGAAAGCTCGATGCCCAATTCCGCGGCTCTCCGAAACGAATTGGGATTGTGCGACAGCAAGATATTGGGGACGCCGCGCCGGACCAGCGGCTCCACGCCGGGCAGCATCGGCGCCGGATTTCCATCCGAGTCCCGCTGGCGCTGGTAGTCCACGCCGATCAGATTGAACGCGCTTCCTTGCCAGCGCAGCTCGGCGTTTTCCTGTCGCAGCAGTTTCATGCCGAATTTTTGAAATAGTTCCGCGGATTTTTCCTCCGCGCGCGCGTAGATTTCATGGTTGCCGTTGCATCCCCAGACGCCCAGCGGAGCGCGCAGTCGCGAAAGTTCCGCGATGCACTCTTCGAGCGGGTCCCACTTGCCGGTCACAAAATCGCCGGTGACGACGGTCAGATCGCCCTTCAGTTCGTTGGCCATGCCCACGGCGCGCCTCACCTGCGCAACGGGCATGTACGACCCGATATGAATATCGCTCAACTGCGTGATGCGCAGGCCGTCGAGAGCCGGAGGAAGATCCGCGATCGGAATTTCCACTTCGCGCACGGAAAAGCGGAATCGCTCAGCAGCGAAGCCATAGGCGGCGCTGACAAACGGCACAGCGCCTGCGATCACGCCCGCAGCCTGAAAAAAGTAGCGCCGCGAATGATCGATGCTCTCCGCGTGCGCAACGGCAACGGCGGTCGCGAGCGAGACGGGCGGGAGCGAGGACTTCTCAGCGGGAGACGCTCGCAATCGCCGCCACAGCCAATCCGTGCCCGCAACGATTTTGATGAGCAGGTAGGAAAAAACGGAACTAGTGAGCCACAAGCCGAAAAACGCGGACCACCACGAACCGCGCGTCACGACCCCGCGCATGTTCCGCGAGACAGCCGCGAGCGCCACGAGGGCAATCAACGCGAGCGCCGCGATCAGCGCGCCACGGATCCCCTGGCGCCACGCCGGACGATCGATCCGCCCCGCAAATCTCCACGCGCGCGCAAACCAATAGCGCTGCGAAAGAAATGCCAGGGAAAGCCCCGCAAGAGCGACCAGAAACCCGAAGAAAATCAAAATCCCATGGAACATCTAGTATGGACCCACTACCTAGGATACTACGTTCGATCCCTCGATTGCACGGAGACGCGGCTGAGGTTTCCCTGCGCAAACCCGCAGTCCCGGGAACGCCCTTCACCCCAACGGCTCTGGGCGATACGCCCATCTGGGGATTGGCGTTCCCGGAAAGCCGGTTAATTCCCGGCGGGAGGAGGCGTAACCAGCGCCGTCATTTTCCGGATCATGCCGTCGGACTTGCTGAGGACGTAGATTTCGCCGTCGCCGCCCAACGCGATGCGGACGTCCGCTCGCCCGCCGCCGTACGGGACGCCGTCGCGATCGGCTTTCGGTTGCTTATGGTCCGGATCGAGCCAGCCCGTCGTGGCTCCGGCGGCTCCGGGCAGGACGCGGTCTTGGCCGGGCGTTCCGCCCTTTTGCGCGTAGGTCTGGGCAATGACGTCAAACATGCGGTGCTTGGCCGCGGCGGCGTCCTTGGGGCCTTTGTACATTATCTGCAGTTCGTGGATCGGCGCCTGATGATTGCGCTGCCCGCGCATCGCGATCATTTCGGCCAGATCGACGTAGAAGATGCGGCCGGTGGTCATGTCGTTGAAAATGAATTTTCCGCGCATCTTCGGCATCAGCTTGCCGCGGTACACAAAGCCGCTGCCGATCGAGTCGCCCTCCCAGTGGCTGTACACCGCGGCCGGATACACGGGCGCGACCGGTTCATTGAGCCCATCCACTTGCAAAAGATCGCGATCGGGAAATGCGATGGGCGGGTTCTTCAGGCTGCCCGTCTTGCCCGCGTCGTCGACAAAAAGCTGTTCGTTGCCTTCGCGTTCGGGATAGCCGTAGTTGGCGCCCTTGGACAGGACATTGATTTCTTCCCAGTAGTGCAGGCCGATATCGATCACGAGCATCGTTTTCGTTGTGGGGTCCCAATCGAAACGGTGCGGATGCCGCAAGCCGTAGGCATAGATTTCGCCGCGCGCGCCCGACACATTCACGAAAGGATTGGGATCAGATCCGGTGGACGGAATTCGGTAGCGGCCATTGGGGCTGAGCTGATCCTTCGGGCGCAGATTGATGTCCGGCGTGATCCGCAAAATTTTTCCGAGCAGCGTGTTGAGCTTTTGAGGGATTGTGTGCGTGGGGCCCGGCGTTTCTCCCTGCGCGCCGTCCCCCACTCCGATGTAAAGATTTCCGTAATCGGGGCTTCCGGGCTTGGCCAGGGGATTGAAGATCGTCTCGTCCATCGGGTGATTGCGATCGAATCCCACGCGCAAAAGTTCGCGCGCCGTGCCCTCGAACGTGGCGTTGCGAATATTCGTGTCCGTCCATTCCACGAGCACGGACTCCAGATGCACCGGACCCGTCGGCGGATCCACCCGGTCGGTGGTGGTATATCCCGTCAAATTCAGGCTCGGAACCTGCGTGCTGACCGGGGTCGCCGAGCCGGGCAACTCGGGATTCTCCACGTGCACGGTATAGAATTTTCCGTTCTTCGCGTAGCCAGGATCGAACGTGATGGAAACAATCCCGGAAGCGTTGCCGCGATCCGAGGCGAACTTCGGGAAGACGTCCAGGAATTTGAGATACGGCGTGAATTTCTTGGTGGCCGTGTCCAGAATGTAGAGCGTGCCGCTCTGATCGTTGACGAAAATGCGCGAAGCCGCGAGCGGAGCGTTTGCGGGTTCCGCGCGCAAGGAAGTCACGCGGCCGAGCTGCCCCTTGAAATTGATTTCCGTCAGATTGGCTCCGCCATGCGTCGCGCTGGAGAGCGGCGGATTCGCGTAGTCCTCCAGCATCACCGTCGTGCCGTCCGTGCTGATCTGGAATTGCGTCGGGTATTGCGCGCGCGCCGCGGGCGAGGCCGCGAGGATGGCGGCCAGCAATCCGAATCCAAAGCTCCCTCTCGCCGACCGCATGACCATCCTGTAGGTACTCGACATTGTGAACGGCTCCTTTTCCGTTTTTCGCAATTCGGGCGGGCCAGCCAAGTCCAACCACGTGGCGCGCTACCGAGCGCGACCGCCTCAAATCCGCTCCGCATTCTAGCACCAGGGCACAGGCCGAAGTTTCCGTTTTTCTGCCGGCTCGACGAACGCGGAATTGGGTGGGCTCGGACCGCGTTTCTGCGCGCTGCCGGCTCACGCCGCGCTGGGAAATGACCTGTCCCAACGTACAGATAATTACTTCCATATCCCCGCGGATAGAACCGATTCCCATCCACGCGTTGTTTGCTAACCTGAGAAAAACCCCGGGAAAGTTGCACAGGACACATAGGAGAAGAGAACATGCGCCCAAGCACCAGCCCAATGGTTAACCACGTGGCAGTTCCGATCCGTTTCGGATCGATATTTTCGGCTTTCGCGCTCCTCGGGATGCTCACGTTCGGGGCGCTTGGCGTGACCGCTCAGACGACCGCCAGCAGCAGCGGCGCCGGCACGTCGCGGACCGCCAGGGCGATCACGTATCGGCGCGGGAGCGGCGCCGTGAAGGTATCCCTGGGCGGCACGGACTTGATGCCGCGCATCACCGGGCAAGCACAGGTCGAAAACAAGGGCAGCCGCGTCGAAATCGAAGCGAATTTCCAGGGCATGGAAGACGCGACCAAATTCGGCTTCGAGTACCTGACCTATGTCCTCTGGGCCGTTTCGCCGCAGGGCCGCGCCGTCAATCTGGGCGAAGTGCAGGTGAAGAACGGCAACGCGGAAGTCAAGGCCATTACCGACATGCAGACGTTCGCGCTGGTCGTGACGGCCGAACCGTACTTCGCCGTTTCGCAGCCGGGAGATGAAGTCGTCGCGGAAAACGCGGCGGAAGTCAGGGGCGAAAACGTGAACGCCACGTATTCCCTGCTCGCGCGCGGCGTGTACTCCTCCTCAAACACAAAGATCGATAACGTGATTTTCGGGATCGACCGCAAGACGCCGACGGAACTTTTCGAGGCTCGCAACGCCGTCCGCATCGCCAATAATGCCGGCGCCGCGAAATTCGCCTCCGCGGCGATCGCCAAGGCCAATCAGCAGTTGCAGGACGCCGAGGAATCCTACCGGCAAAAGCACGACAAAAAGACCGTGATTTCCGAAGCGCGCGACGCCGTGCAGACCGCCGAAGAAGCCCGCGTGATGTCCGTGAAACAAAAGGCGGAAGAAGACGCCCAGGCACAGGCCGCAGCGGAAAAGCAGGCCGCCGAGGAACGCGCCGCAAAAGCCAGCGCCGAGGCTCAGGAACAAGCCACCCGCCGGCAAGAAGCCGAGGAGGCCCGTTTGCAGGCCGAGGCCGCCAAGGAAGAAGCCGAGCGGATGAAGCAGGAAGCGCTGAAAGCAGCGGCGGAAGCAGCGCAAGCCCAGGAAGAAGCGGAACGGGCGCGCCAGGCGGCGATCGCGGAGCAGCAAGCGGCATTGTCGCAGAAGCAGGCGGCCGAGGCCGAGGCGGACAAAGCGCGCCAGGAGACGGCGAAATCGGAAGCGGAAAAAGCCAGCCTGCGCGCACAGCTTCTGGCGCAGCTGAATTCCATCCTGCAGACCAACGATTCCACGCGCGGCCTGATCGTCAACATGTCCGACGTGCTGTTCGACACCTCGAGCTTCACGCTCAAGCCCGGCGCCCGGGAGAAACTGGCGAAGGTTTCCGGAATCCTGCTGGCCCACCCGGGACTCAAATTGCAGATCGAAGGGCACACGGACAGCATCGGCAGCGACGACTTGAACCAGCGGCTCTCGGAACTGCGCGCCGGTTCGGTCCGCGATTTCCTGGCCGAGCAGGGCGTTCCTGAATCGTCCATCACGGCGAAGGGCTTCGGAAAGACGGTGCCTGTCGCCACAAACGAAACCGCCGACGGGCGGCAGCGGAACCGCCGGGTGGAGATCGTGCTCAACGGAGACTCGATCGACACCGCGTCCGCCGCCGCGATGGATCCAGCGGATCAGTAGGCGCGGCCGCGGCGGTATCGCCGCACCGCACCCGGTCTTTTCCCTGGGGCGCGGTTGATGTATCGTGGCGCGTCATGACGCTCCCGAGAAGCGGCGTCTCACTCCCTGCATGCTCGCGCGCCGCCGCATTTGCAGCGATTCTGTCGCTGGCCTTCGCCGCAAATTCCCCCGGACAGGATGCCGCGGCCGCGGGAGAAGCCACAGAAACGCCGACGAAATCCTTCTTCCTGGCTCGCACGGGCGAGAGCCTGGAAGCGCCGCAAATCGCCAAAATCCACTATCTTGAATTTTTCCAGGTTCGCGGCAAGTGGATTTATCCCGACGTCGGTTACGTGGACTTTGGCCACGGCAACTATCGGGAATTCTTCATCGGAGGCGGACGCACGCTCTACGAAAGCAGGTATGCCTCGTGGGATCAGGAGTTGCTCTACGTCCAGGCGGCGGGCTCCGCCGCCGGAAGCGCCAAGTACCTGCAGCCCTGGTCGATGCTGCAGGTCCATTTCACCCCGAAGCTATCGAGCGAAACCGTCTACTTCGCGTACTTTCCGTTGAACGATTCGGCTGGGTTTCACCAGGTCATCGAACGATGCAAGCTCGAGTACGCGGTGCAGAAGCGCTGGAAAATAGGAGCGGGCTACGCCGGGGCCAATGCTCCGGGCGGGCCGTGGCTGAACAAGCCGCTGCTCACCACGACGGTTTCCACGAAAGCGGGCGCATTCGAGGTTTGGCTGCAGAAGATTCCGGGTGGCGAACAGGTCGAACTGCGGTACGCCCTGCTTCATACAAGGTATTAACTTGTGAGAAACTCTCGTTCGCCCGGGCGCGCGGACATAAGTAAAATTGTGGTTATAGGCGGTCCACTTCCAATGGCAGGCCACTGACCGAATGAGCGCACAAAACAAGACCGAACGTGCCACATGGGTGAAAGGCTCTTCCGCAGGCAGAGCCCCGCGCTTCCGGGAGCGCCGCGCCTGCTGGCGCCTGGTTCTTCTGGGCCCTCCGGGCGTCGGCAAGGGCACGCAATCGCAGCTGCTGAAGCAGCGTCTCGGCACCTGCCATCTCTCCACCGGCGATCTTTTCCGCGCCGCCTGCAGCCGGGTTGCATGCAATGCAAGTCCGGCCATGGCGGAAGCCATGGACTACATGCGCCGCGGCGAACTGGTTCCCGATTCCACTGTCTGGGACATGGTGAAAGAGCGCGGAGAATGCCTGCGTTGCCGGGTCGGGTTCCTGCTGGACGGCTTCCCGCGCACCCTGCCGCAAGCGGAACAGTTGCAGGCGTTTCTGGAAGACGCGATGCTGCCTCTGACCGGCGTGGTGGAATACAAAATGCCGGTCGAGGAGATCGTCAAGCGCCTCAGCGGGCGGCGCGTCTGCGAATCGTGCAACTCGGTGTTTCATCTGATTTCCCGTCCTCCCAAAGTCGAGGGCGTTTGCGACCAGTGCGGGGGCCGGTTGTATCAGCGCCCGGACGATTGCCCCGCCTCGATCTCCGTCCGTATGGAAGCCTACGCGCGCAGCACAGCACCGCTGATTGAATTTTACAGAGATCTGGGCCTTCTGACGTCGATTGACGCGGACGGAACCGCGGACCAGGTGTTTGCGCGCACCATGGCCGCGTTCCAAGTGCGGCCCTAAGCCGCAGGCTTCCCGCCCAGCGCAGCCAATTGCCATCAAATTCTTCGGAATTGCCGCTTATTCCGCGGAAAGCACGATCGGCTTCGGTACCAGCAGATCGATGAGCGCGGAAGTATCGGTGACGGGCGGGCGGCACGACGTGCCCACGCAAACGAGAGCTTGCGCAACGTCGCTGCGAAGGTGCGGCAGCGTTTCGGCGAGCGCGGGTGCAAGAGCGACGCCTCCCGCCGAGCGCTCGGGCGTGACGCGCAGGACGGCTTTGCCGAACCGGTAGACGGAATTCGCGGCTCTTTCGAGCGCTTCGGCTTGCGGATCGTCGGCTTTGCCGGTCACGACCACCTCGATCGGCCCGCGGGCGTGCAGAAGGGCGGCGAGTCCATAACTCGCGGCGTGAATCCCAAACCGCGGCGCGATCACGGCGAACGCCTCGAGCGTCGCCTCGGCGCACGAGCGGTGCCGCGCATCTCCCGTGTAACCGTACAGGCGGTCGAGCAAAACGGCCGCGCAAGAATTTGCGCCGGGCGAGGGCGAATCCTGCAGGGGCTTGCGGCGCATCTCGAGCCCGCCCATCGGCGGCGCGCCCGCGGCGCGATCGAAAAACCCGCCGCTTTCCTGGTCAAAATATTCGGCGATGGCAAAGTCCGCGGCTCGCCTGGCAGCGTCGAAATATTTCGGATCGAGTGTCGCTTCGTACGCATCGAGCAGCGCGATTCCCGCGAAAATTTGATCGTCCAGCGAACCTTCGAGGCGCGCGCCGCCGATGCGGTGCGCGAACCCGCGCGCGTCGCTCCAGGCTTCGCTCAACATGCGGTCGAGCGTCTTGAGAGCAAACGCGCGGCACGCCGCGCCTTTTTCTCCGCCGAGCACCGCCGCCGCTTCCAGATACGCCGAGACGTACATCGCGTTCCATGCGACGTACAACGTCGTGTCCACGTACGGAGTGGGCCGCGCCGCGCGCGCCGCCAGCATTTTTTCTTTCGCGCCCGCCAGGATCTTCCGGACCGTGGCCATATCGATCTCGCCGCCAATCGTCCGGGTTATCTCCGCGATGGACCGCGCCATCCACAAGACATTTTTCGCCGGATTGTGGTGCATCTCGCCGTGCGGCTCGACGTCGTATCGCATCGCCACGATGCGGAACTCTTCCGGCGTGAGGACCGCTCGAGCTTCGTTCTCCGTCCAGGTGAAATAATCGCCGTCGTCGTCGAGCGTTTGGTCGGCGTCCTGGCTCGCGTAGAAGCCGCCGCGCGACCGGTCCGACAGCACGGCGTTCGTCCAATCGATGATGCCTTCGGCGATCTCCCGGAAGAACGCGTCGCGCGTCATCTGATAGCCGTGCAGGAAATTCTTCAGCAATTCCGAGTTGTCGTAGGACATTTTCTCGAAGTGCGGAACGCACCAGCGCTCGTCCACCGAATAGCGATGAAAGCCTCCGGCAATCTGATCATAGACGCCGCCGGAGCCCATTTTCTCCAGCGTGAACGCCGCAACGGTCAGCATTTCCTGCCCGCCGCTGCCTCCCTGGTGGCACTCCAGGAGCAAATCGATCGCCGCAGTGTGGGGGAATTTCGGCGAGCGGCCAAATCCTCCGTACCGTGAATCGAAGAGTCCTACGATCGACTTGGCCTGATCGAACGCCACCCTGAAATCGAATTCTCCGCGCCCGCCTGCAAACGTCTCCGACTTCGCGACAGCTTCGGCAAGTCGGGAGGCAGCTTCTTCCACGTCGGCGCGCTTGCTGCGATAGGCCTCGCCCACCGCCTCGAGAATCCGGCGGAATCCCGGACGGCCCATTGCGTCTTCCGGCGGGAAATAGGTGCCGCCGAAAAATGGGCGCCCGTCGGGCAACAGGAATCCGGTCAGCGGCCAGCCGCCCTGCCCGGACAGGGTGCTGATGGCGGCCTGATAGCGCGCGTCCACGTCGGGCCGCTCGTCACGGTCCACTTTCACGGGAATAAAGAGCTGATTGATGATCGCGGCCAGCTGCGGATTTTCGTAGCTCTCGCGGTCGATCACGTGGCACCAGTGGCACCAGACGGCGCCGATATCCAGAAGGATCGGCTTGTCCTCGGCGCGCGCGCGGGCAAAGGCTTCGTCGCCCCATTCGTACCAATTCACCGCCTGATGCACGGCGGAACGAAGGTACGGACTTGCGGCTTGGGCAAGGCGGCTTTCGGATTTTTCGGTCACGCGATTCCTTCCCGGACGCTCGAGACGCGGCCGCACGCAGAATGTTTTGTCATTATTGGATCGGGTGCTCGGGACCGGTGTCGTTGGGATCGATGGGCTTGCGCCCGGAGAAGCCTTCGTCCTGGCGATGGTAGAAGCGAATGCGGTCTTCTCCAAGCCGCCAGCACAAGTAAACTTCCTCGTTCTGGATGATCGAGGGAAAATCCACGAGGCCCGAATCCAGGTCTTTCACGATGCAACCCGTATCGTGAATCCGGTCGAGGGCGTCTTTTACCTTGTCGACGAGACGGTTCAGGTCGGCGCGCATGCGGGCGGCTACGTCGTAGTCGATGGTGACGCCGCCCATGATCTGAATGCGGTTGGCGATGGCGCTCAGGCTCTCTTCCAGATCGCCCATCTGCCGGCGGCTTTCCATCGCGTCGATGAGCAAAGGCTCGACCTGGCGACGCGCCTGCTCCGCCTCGGAGAGACTAAATAACTTCGATTCGTGATCTTCTGGTTCCATCGATCTTCCTGTGAGAGCACCTGGAACGCGTCGCCCTGCCGACTGACCCGATTGGATGCGGGGCCTCCGGGTGCGGTTCCATTGTCATGCATTGTGTGGTGTATTACCAGTCCCGCTCGTTCGGAGCGCGCGCGTCCGCATGTGGAATGCTTTCCTCACACACACGGCCTCCATCGGCTGAAGCCTGAGCCGCCGATGTGGTAGAGTTTTTGCCCAATGCGCATCTTCGTTTTGGGCACCGGAGCGACGGGCTCCTATCTCGCACACTTGCTGACCCGCCAGGGGCACCAGGTCACCTGCGGCGACCGCGACGTCGACCGCGCCCGCCGCTTTCTTGGAAAGAAAAGCAAAATCCCCGTGGTGCAGGTGAACGCGCGGAATCTGTGGGGCATCGTGCGCGCGGCCAAAGGCTCGCAGCTGCTCGTCAACGCTAGCGCGTCGGTCTTCAATGAGATTGCGCTCCGG
This sequence comes from uncultured Acidobacteriota bacterium, assembly GCA_963800455.1. Classification (GTDB taxonomy): domain Bacteria; phylum Acidobacteriota; class Terriglobia; order Acidiferrales; family UBA7541; genus Palsa-360. Next base: position 322,285 of record CAWDAY010000003.1, read on the forward strand.
GCCGCGCTGCGCCTGCGCTGCCATTATCTGGACCTGAGCGCGCACCTCACGCGAAATCCGTTCAAGGCCGAACAGCTTCGTTACGACAAACGCTTTCAGAAGAAGAATCGCTGCGCGGTGATCACCGCGGGCGCCGCTCCCGGTTTGACGAATCTGCTGGTGGCTCGGGCAGCCGGACTGCTGGATTCCGTGGACGCGGTTCATATTCGCCTGTACGAAAGCACCGAAAGCGAGGATCCGATTTCGCAGTGGTCCGCCGAAGTATCCTTCGATGAGGCCATTTCCCTGCCTCGCATCGTGCGCGACGGACGGTTCCGGTTCGGCAAGCGCTTCGGCGAACGCGAAAAATTCCGCTTTCCGCCGCCGATTGGCGAGGCGAGCGTCGTCCTCGCGGCGCAGGACGAGGTCGGCACCATTCCTTATTTCCTGAAATTGAGGGAAATGGACGTCAAGATCGGCGGCAACGAAATCGACCGGCTGCGGCGCTGGTACCGGCAAGGAAAACTTTCCAAGTCGCGAGGCCTGGTCGCGTCGCGATTCCCGAAAACTCCGAGTCCCCGGCAGGTGGCGCGGCTGATCCGAAAAGGCAGCCTGCAAAACGCGCGGTTTGCCGCCGCGGTGGTCGTGCACGGATCGAAGCAGGAACGCCCCGTGGACATCCGCTACGACGTACTCTTCCCTTCGCTGTATCAAATCCGGCTGCGCGGGCTGGCGCTGTCGCCCGTTTCGTACGCCACCGCGCAAACGGCCGCGCTGTTCATCAAGCATTTTCCGCGCGACTCGGCGGGGGTTTTTCCTCCCGGCGCGATCCCGCTGGAAAATCGTCAGGCGATCCTAAAGGATTTGAAGCCGCGGGGCATCGTGCTGGCAACGAAAATCACGAAGAAGAAGCCCGCGGAAGACGAAGAAGAATTTTAGAGCCGGAGTGCGTCCGATCACTCCGGCGAGAGCGGTTCCGCTTCCGCCTCCAGCGCCGCGCCGGTGGGATCTTCGTCTCCGCTTCTACGGCCCTGCGGCGGATGAATCAGAACCGGAAGCAGGAGCGCTGCGGTCATGACACCAGCAATCAGGTAGAGGGCCTGGTTGTAGTTTCCGTTGACCTGCCGCAGATAGGCGAACAACTGAGGTCCGAAAACCGCGGCAAACGCCCAGGGAACCATCATCAAGCCGAAAATGGAGCCGACGTCGCGCGGCCCGAAATAATCCGCCGCGAATGCCGGAGTAATTCCGTAGGCGCCGCCGTAACACATCACCACGACGAAGGTGGCAACGAACAAAAGCGGAAGCGAGTGGATGGTGTGATAGGTCCAGAACAACAAGACTTCCACCAGATACATGATGAAAAACGCCATTTTTCGGCTAGTCAAGTCAGACACCCAGGACCAGAATATCCGCCCCGTGCCGTTCCCCAGCGCGACCCAGCCGACAAGTCCCGCGGCGGTGGCGATCGTGGCTTTCCCCATCTCCTGAAAGATGGGCGATGCCTGCGTGACGATCGAGAGTCCGGACATGGTGTTGAGGGACATCAGCGCGCAGATCGCCCACCACTGCCAGGTTTTCAGCGCTTCTCCGACCGTATAGTCTCGGTCCGTGCGTTGCGAAATCTGCGCGGCGGATGGCGTCCATCCTTCGGGCTTCCAGCCTTCGCGCGGATTCTGCATGAACGCGCCGGAGATCATGGCGATCAGCCCGTAAGCCACGCCGAGATACGCGAACGTTGGCATCAGGCCCACATGTTGAATCAGCCAGGCCGCAGCCGGCGCGGAAAACAAAGCGCCGGCGCCGAATCCGGCCACGGCCAGCCCGGTGATAAATCCGCGGCGGTCCGGGAACCACTTCACGAGCACGGCAATCGGAACGACGTATCCCATTCCCAGACCAATGCCGCCGAGCACGCCGTACGTCAGGTAGAGCCACCAGAGTTTGTGCGCGGAAAAGCTGGCCAGAAACACGCCGCTGCCCCACAGCAAGCCCGCGGTCATGGCCACAAATCGCGGCGGTTTGCGCTTCATCAACAGCCCGCCCAGATACGCTGCGCAGCCCAGAAAAAACCAGCTGATCGAGAAGGTCCAGGTGACCTCTGTAATGGTCCAGCCGAACTCCCGGGTGAGCGGGATGCGAAAGACGCTCCAGGCATAGGCCGCGCCCAGCGCCATCTGCATGAAGATACCGGCAAGGGCGATCCACCAACGATTCAGCATTGCCTCGATTCCTCCGTCAGCGAGACGTCCGTCCCGCGGGCCGCGCGCTCCGCCGATTGGTAATCATGACTGGTAATTATGATTGGTAATTTCGCATGAAATCGGCGTCACTGCGAGGGTTTCCCTACACCGGCCTGCGTGCACCATTCTTCCCATGCGCGGCCCTGGCTCAGCGGCTGGCGGTGGAGCTCACCCGACTGGTCCACTTCCCCGGGCGAAAGATAGGTGACCTCCTTGCCCATGGACATGGCCTTGATGAGAACTTCGGCATTCAAGCGCAAATAGAACGTCGTGAAGACCACGTCCTGCACCGTTTTTCCCACGACGACGCTTCCGTGCCCGCGCATGAGCGCGGCCCTGCCTTTGCCTACGGACCGGGCGAGCGCATCCCCCATTTCGTTGGACGTGACCAGCAGACTGGTGTCGCCGAATTCGTCGCGGCTATCCCAAACGGGCACGTCGTGGCCGATTACTGCTGCAGAGTGCAGCACGGGGCGCATCGCCGTCTTCGTCACGGCCAGCGGGAGAAGTTCGTGCGCATGATTGTGGCAGATCGCCGCGACGTCCGGCCGCGCCCGGTAGAGGCACCCGTGAATGAATCGTTCCTTATAAGGGCTGTACCCGCGCAGATCGACGGGCGTGCTGTCCAAATGGAACTCCAGGATATCTTCTTTCGTCACCAGGCTGGGAGCGCGCGAACGGGACATGAAAAACGTCTGCGGATTTTCCGGATTGCGCACCGTGACGTGCCCGAAGGAATCGACCAGCTTCAGATGCGCGACGATCCGGTTCGCAACCACCAATTCCGATACGGCAGCGCTGGCATCCACTGTGGGACTCCTTGTAACGCAGTCTTCCAGGATTGCGGGACGCCGAAAGTTTGCACGCAACGGATAGATACTGCAAGCCTTTTAGTAGCGCGGGCTTCAGCCTGCGGGGGTTCGTTCTTGCAAGGCCCAACCCCCGCAGGCTGAAGCCCGCGCTACTAAAATCGCTAGTGGCAGCCGCAGGAACTGGGCGTGCAGCCGCAACCGCCGGAAGCGGATGCCGAGCTGGAAGATGAAGTTCCGTTCGATGATTTTCCCGCGCTAAATACGGAGAGTTGCAGCGTGTGCCGCTTGCTCGCGCACTTCGGGCACTCGATTTCCTGGCCGCTGGACATCACGATGCGCTCGTAGTGCGCCTCGCAATCGTTGCAGACGTATTCGTAAATGGGCATAGTCTGTTTCCTCGTCTTAATTTTATTGCGCACTCCATAAAAAGCAACTGCCCCCGGCGAACCGGAGGCAGTTGGAAAGTTTCGAGATCGCCGAAACCTAGTCGCCGGCGACTTGCTCGGCCACTTGCGGCTTGGCGGCAGCGCCATTCCCGTTCGGGGTGGCGTTGCTGATGGTCACGGGAGCGACGGAAGGAGTCGCCTTCTTGATGTCCATGACCGAGCCGATTTGCACGACTTCCTGCGGCGCCTTCTTCAGCACGAGTTCTTCGTACATCTTGCGAACCCGGGCTTCTTCCTTCAGGAACTCGGCGCGGCGCCGGGCGCGATTTTCCTCGGCCGCGGTGTTGGGCACTTCGTGGTCGACGGCCCGAACGCGCGCGGCGTCCTCGGCATCGATCACGAGCGAGTGTTCGTAGGTGTTGAGACCAACGGCCTTACCCTTGGCATAGATTTCGTGTTTGCCGTGCTCCTTGTACCACTGGGCCACGGTCGCGTTTTTGTACATGTTCTCGATGATTTTGCGCCAGCCGATGCCCGTGTTATACGCGCAGAAGGAAATTTCACCCTGCTGCGTCGCGTACGGGATGATGCACATTTCGGTGCGGCGGAAATCGTAGTTGAACAGGTCCTGGAACCACATGCCGGCGATCATCAGGAAGTTCCATTGGTCGGTGTTCCGGCGCTTCATGGCGTCTTCGTAGGTGCGCTCCGGGCCTGCTGTGCCGTATTTCTCGCGCTGGTTTTTCGTCAGGCCCCAGGACTTGTCCATCTTCTTCCACAAGTCGAGCAAGTGGAACGTTCCGGGGGCGCCATAGGGGTTGTAATTCTTGAGCATGGCGAGCGCAAAGGTTAGGTTGGAGAAAGCCTTGCCGCGGGCGGCGTCCGTGACCTTCTTGATGTCCTCAACCAGCTGAGGCACATTCAGGAACGCCGGGACGGGCGCCCATTCTTTCGTCTCTTTGTTAATCAACACGCCGGTGCCCACGCCGCAGTTCGGGTGGCAGCCGCAGCTCACCGAACCCCAGGGAGCTTCCGGTCCATGGGAAAGATCGGCGAAGGCCGAGAACGTGCTGATCAGCGAAATCGGGAACCAGTCGCGGGTCGGCTCGATCTTGCCTACCTGCGCGCTAACGTCCTTGGCCAGGTGAGAAAGCGTGTAGCGCTGCTTCATGCGCCGCTCGGGAGTGATTTCCTCGTCGCGGCCGGTGAACGACACGGGCTGGAAGGCGACGAACGAAATTTTCTTGGGATTATCCATCGCGAACTTCACGATGGCGCCGACCTGATCGTTGTTCAGATTGTTGACGATGGTCGTGACCAGAATGATTTCGATTCCGGCCTCGTGAATGTTCTCGATGGCGCGGAGTTTCACGTCGAACAGGTTGCCCACCTGCCGGTGGCTGTTGGCGTCGTTGCCGATGCCGTCAAATTGTAGATACACGTAGCGCAGGCCGGCTTCAAACGCCTGCTTGCAATATTCCTTGCTCTTGGCGAATTCGATGCCGTTGGTCGCGGCCTGCACGCTGTTGTAGCCGATTTTGCGAGCATGGCGAATGGCGTCGAAGAATCGCGGGTGCATCGTCGGCTCGCCGCCGGAGAACTGCACGGACATCTGCCGCCGCGGTTTGATCTTCAGCGCGTTGTCCAGGATTTCCTGGATCTCTTCCCAGGAAAGCTCGTGAACGTAGCCGACCTGGTTGGCGTCCATGAAGCAGGGATCGCACATCATGTTGCAGCGGTTGGTCAGGTCCACGGTGAGCACGGAACCGCGCCCATAACGGACGGTGCTGGAGCCGTGCTTGTGCAGATCCTCGTCATTGTGCGCCGGAATGTCGCGGCCGGGGAAGTTCTGCTCGATCCAATTCAGGAATTTCGCGTCGACGGCCATCATGTCTTCGTAGCGGCCGTGGATGGGGCATTCCTTCACCATCCAGATCTGGCCGTCGCGCTCGATGATCTGCGCCTTGATTTCGCCGACCTTCTCGTGCATCAGGTCGCGCCAATCCTTCTTGCCCTCAAAGATCGCGTCGCGCGCGTCCTTCACGCAGCCCGGGCAGAGGGAATCGGTTTGCCGCGGCCAGCCGAGCGTGGGCTTGGATTTTTCCCACGACTTCAGCAGCGGCTTGTCCGACCACTTGGGGGTGAAGTTCGGATTCGGATTGTGCTTGTTAAAAAAGTGGATCGTGTCGAAGGCCACGCCTGCGGTCTTGCAAACGACATAATCCATTGCCTTCCATGCGCGTGTGCCTAGAGATTGAGGCATTTTCACAGTCCTCCACAATTACGATTAAAGATCAAACCACTCAAAACCCAACGGGAGCCCTCAGCTGACGGAAAACGGCCCCTGATGACTAGTAATGCTACCAAGCCCGCCTTGTTGGCGTCCAGATAAACCTTTCCCACAGTGTACTTTGCACGTTAACAGCTAAGAACGTCCACGCCGTTGTACCAAAAGGGGCAAAAACGAGGCTGAACGGCAATCTGGCGCAGCCAACGGGGACCGCCAAAAACCGACCTTTTGGATTCACTCCCAACGCGCGTACTTCGCGGGAAAATGGGCTTGACGGCCCAGTCCAGAAGCGGTGTTTTCCTCATGGCCGGAATCCCAACAATTATTCGAATCAGGTAACGAGCGGAACGGTTGCCTTTCGGGAGCTCTGCGTAAGTCTGTCCGCGGCCGCTCGATGGATAAAAACTTCCCCAGTACTGCGGTACTCCGCAAAATGGCCCCAATCGCCTATCGCCAAAAAATCCGCCCTCGTTCAGACTGTTCTCATACACACAAGTGAATACGTTTTAGGAGGCTCGGTCTTATGAAGCTTTGGTGGTGTATGGAATGTCAGAAAACGGTGGGGCTCGGCAAGCACGGCGCATGCGAGGTGTGCGGATCGGAAGCCGTGGATTTACTTCCCGCCGTAGGAGAGCTAACTAGTTCGGTTTCAGAGACAGGTACGGAGTCGGACGCAGCGCCGTCCTGTTCCTGAAGCGAGGCAGCAGGGTAAGTGCAACGGCTCAAGGCCAAAATCCAGGAGCGGAAAGGAGGAAAAGACACAGCATAGCCCGGGGGGGGACACTCAAGTAACCGGGGAAAAAGGAGAATCACACATGCAGACCAAGCTACGGGTCATCGGATTTGTAATCGTAGCGAGCCTGCTTTGGATAACCCCAACGTTTGCGGTATCCCAAAGGGCGACGGTGCAAGGTAAGGCTAAGAAGTTCAAAGTACAATACTTAGGAACAGCTTCGTGGTATGGAGCGGACCGGCAAGGCAAGAAAATGGCGAACGGTAAGCCGTTTGACCGCCACAAACTAACGGCCGCGAGTTGGTACTTCCCGCTCGGAACAACCATCCGAGTGGTGAACCTGAAGAATGGAGAATCCGTAGTCGTGACAATCACAGATAGAGGCCCGAATCTCCGCCTTCATCGGATCCTCGATCTGTCTGAGGCGGCAGCGCAACAACTGGGTTACGTGGGGGAAGGTCTGACCCCAGTATTCCTGTATCCAGTCGCCCAGTTCGAGACCGAGGCCGCTAGGTTCGATTCGGGGCTCTTCCAGAGCCCTGCCAGCCAGCGCTCCGGCGAGTTTGACGCAGAAGCCTTCGCCGTCCCAATGTGAGCTCTGGCAGCCGCCTGAGAGCGCCACGGAGTTCCCCCGGCGCGGCGGCAAATCCCCCAAAATTCTCCCCCTGGTTCCCAGCCAGGGGCCATCGGCAAGTGAGCGGCTGGAGGGAATGAGACTCCAGCCGCTATTTTGGAGACGTGCACAAGAGCGTATTTGTTTCGTTGCCATTGAGAAATGCGCATTGAAGGCGGGCATCGTACGATCGAACAGAGAAGGCGTTACTGGGCCAGCTACTAACAAGACCGTTTCACGGAATTTGGGCAAATAAGGTGTCTCAAGAGATAAAGCAAGCTGCTTACCTTGAATCTTTCAGCTTGATTTCAAGATTTTCCCCGTAAACACTGAATTGCGCTACATGGCCCCATTCCTCGCTTAGCTTCGATTCAACAATCTGGCTGACGGTTGTGGGAATTGGGCGTTGACCATAGAAATTCCAGTGTTTATCAGCCACAGTAGATTTCAACCAAAAAAGGAATACGGCACCGTCATTCAATCTTATGAAAATCAACGAAGTGTAGCCGCCAACATGCAGTTGGGAAACATCCATTAGCAGAAACCCGTTCCTTTCCTCAATCGCACCGCAGCCGGAGAGTCCCACATGTTCACGGTATGCCTGATAATCGCCATCAAGGACAGTTCTCAGAGAAGCCAAGAGCAATGGGTCTTTCAGTAGTCCGTTGCTGCAAGGATATGTGCCAACGTACTTGGCTAGGTCGCGGGTGCTTGCAAGGTGTGTGGGATGTACCTGCGCTTGGAGTGTCTGTGTCCCAAGTGCGTTACACAGAAAAATTGCAAGTAGTGATGCTGCAATCTTATTCACAACCAGCAATCTACGCCGATGCCCTACTTGTTGCCAAGTCTTGATAAGTCGGCTTCTCCGGATACTGTCTCACCGCGCGGGAAGATGCGCAGGCGTGCATCCAGCGAAGATCGTCGTATACTTGTTGGATTCAAATTGGGGAGAACCGCATGATCCGCCACCTCAAGTCCGGTCAATCGGCCGAAGCGAAGGCCGAGAGCAGCGCGCAGGTTCGCAAAACTGTCGAAGGCATCCTTGCGGATATCGCCGCCCGCGGCGAAACGGCTTTGCGCGAGTATTCGAAAAAGTTCGACAAGTGGTCGCCCGCATCCTTCCGCCTCTCCGAGGGCGATATTGCCGAATGCCTGCGCGCGTTGCCCATGCAGGTGATCGACGACATCAAATTCGCGCAGAAGCAGATCCGCAACTTCGCGCTGAAGCAGCGCGCCGCGCTTCAGGACGTGGAAGTAGAAACCATTCCCGGCGTGGTCCTGGGCCACAAAAATATTCCCGTCAACAGCGTCGGCTGCTACGTTCCCGGCGGGCGATACCCGATGGTGGCGTCCGCGCACATGAGCGTGGTGACGGCGAAGGCCGCCGGAGTGAAGCGCATCATCGCCAGCGCGCCTCCACAGGCGGCAAGCCGCATGCGGCGACGTGGCGGCGATGCACATCGGCGGCGCGGATGGAAATTTACGCCTTTGGCGGCGTGCAGGCCGTGGCGGCGATGGCGCTCGGCACGGAAACGATTGCGCCGGTGGACATGCTGGTCGGGCCGGGCAACGCGTTTGTCGCGGAGGCGAAACGGCAGCTCTTCGGCCGCGTGGGAATCGATTTACTCGCGGGGCCGACGGAAACGCTGATCATCGCGGACGATTGCTGCGACGCGGAAATGGCAGCGGTCGATTTGATCGGGCAGGCGGAACACGGTCCGGGCAGCCCGGCCGTGTTGCTCACGAATTCCGCGAAACTCGCCGCGGAAGTGCCCGCGGAGATCGAAAAGTTTTTGTCGTGGCTTCCGACCGCCGAGATCGCCCGGCAGGCGTGGCAGAATTGCGGCGAAATTATCGTGTGCGACACGCTCAACGAAATGGTGCAGGAAGCGGATCGCATCGCCTCCGAACACGTCCAGGTGCTCACGCGCGATCCGGATTATTTCCTGAAGCGCATGACGAATTTCGGCGCGCTGTTCCTGGGCCCTCGCACCAACGTCGCGTTCGGAGACAAGGTGATCGGCACCAATCACACGCTGCCGACGATGAAGGCGGCGCGCTACACGGGCGGCTTGTGGGTCGGCAAATTCATCAAGACGTGCACGTACCAGCGCGTGCTCACCGATGAGGCTTCCGCGCTGGTGGGCGAATATTGCTCGCGGCTGTGTGCGCTGGAAGGCTTTGCCGCGCATAAAGAGCAGGCGGACCTGCGCGTGCGCCGGTACGGCAAAAAAGCAGTGGTGGCTTAGCGTTGAAAGTGGCGCAGGCTTCAGCCTGCGGGGGTTTGTCCTTGCAAGCACAAAATTCCGCAGGCTAAAGCCCGCGCCACTGGAATGCATGACCAATCCCACAAGAAAGCCGGCTGACCAGATGAAATCACCACGCAAAAAAGTTTCTCTTGAAGCTGAACAAAGCGAACGCGGCGTGGCCGTCGTAACGGGCGGCGCGGGCAGCATGGGCACGATGATCTGCGGCGCGCTGGCGCGCGAAGGAATGCGCGTGGTGATCGGCTACAACCGCTCCGCCGAAAAAGCGAAAACACTGGCCGCGAGCTTGCCCGGCGAGCGGACACGCGGCGCTGGCGGCGCCGGTGACGGACAGCGCGGCGCTTGGCGAATTCGCCGCGGAAATTGACAAGCCGCTACGGCTTCTGCGATCTCCTGATCAATTGCGCGGGCGTGACGCGATTCGTGCCGCACGGCGATTTGGACGGGCTGGACGACGAGCTGATCGACAATATTCTTTCGACGAACGTGCGCGGCCCGTTCGCGACGATTCGCGCGATGCGGCCGCTTGCTCGAAAAAAGCCGGCATCGCGGCGGCGCGGTAATCATCAATATTTCGTCGATTGCGGCGTTACCGCGATGGGCAGCAACGTGATTTATTGCGCGTCCAAAGCGGCGGTGGACAACATGACGAAATCGCTGGCGCGAGCGCTTGCGCCGAAAATTCGCGTCGTTTCGGTTTCGCCCGGCGTGGTGGACAACGATTTTATCCGTTCGATGGATCCGGAATGGCTGAAGGAGCAGAGTTGGGCGCACGCCGCTCAAGCGGCTCGCCGCGCCTGAGTGAAGTGGCGTCGGCGATGATTGCCGTCGATCAAGCACCTCACGTTTACCACCGGCGGAATTATTCCCGATCGATGGCGGCAGGCCGCTGAGTTAGGTAGGACGGGCTTCAGCCTGTCCGCTTTTGAAGTTTGAAGCGCCCGGAACCGTTTGCGATTCAGCGGCGAAATTCAAAACCGGACAGGCTGAAGCCCGTCCTACTTGCGCTTCCGACTGGTAGATCGATTCCTAGCTGCTGGCATTTTTTGTAGAGGTGGCTGCGTTCCAGGCCCAGGGCGCGCGCCGTGTTGGTCATATGGTGATGGTTGCGGCGCAGCTCGGCGAGCAGGACTTCGCGCTCGAAGGCTTCCAGGCGCTGCGTAGAGCGGGCCGCTTCCGACAGTGGAGACCGCGTTTCGCCATTGCGCGGCGCGGGCAGCGCGAGTGTGACTTCCTCGGCGCTGATTGTTTCCGCCGTCGGAAAGCAGCAAGCACTCGTTCGACCACGTTGCGAAGTTCGCGCACATTTCCCGGCCAGGCGTATCGCCTGCAAAATTTGGATGCGACTCCGGCGAAAAATGTTTTGGGCCGCCAGCCGTTTTGCGACGCGACCTGCGCGGCAAAATGGTCGGCCAGCACGGGAATTTCTTCCGCGCGCTCGCGCAGCGGCGGCAAGAGTAATCGGAAAAACATTGACGCGGTGAAACAGGTCCACGCGGAACGCGCCCTGCCTGGCCATTTCCTCAAGATTGCGATGCGTGGCGACCACTACGCGTGTATCCACCGGAATCGGCTTGTCGCCGCCGACGCGCTCGATTTCTCCCTCTTCCAAAACGCGCAGCAGCTTGGATTGCATCGCCAGAGGCATGTCGCCGATTTCATCCAGAAACAGCGTGCCGCCCGAGGCCTGCTCAAATTTTCCGACGTGCCGCGTGGCCGCTCCGGTGAACGAACCCTTTTCGTGGCCGAAAAGTTCCGACTCGATCAGTTCGGCGGGCACGGCGGCGCAATTGAAAGTCACGAAAGGCCCGGCATGGCGCGCGCTTTTCTGGTGAATCGTGCGCGCAATCAATTCCTTGCCCGTGCCCGTTTCTCCCTGGATCGCGACGCGCGATTCGCTGGCGGCGACGCGCTCCACCTGCGCCATCAGCCGTCTCCATGACGGGGCCGGACCAGATCATTTCGTGCTTGCCAAGGCGGCTGCGCAAATCGCGGTTTTCGTCCTCCAGATGCCGCAGCCGCAAAACATTTTCGATGGTGACGAGAAGTTTGTCCGTCGAGAGCGGTTTTTCCAGAAAATCCACGGCGCCAAGCCGCGTGGCGCGCACCGCGGTTTCCACATTGGCCTGGCCCGAAATCATCACCACCGGCGTCGTCATTCCCGCCGCTTTCAAATCTTCGAGAAGTGAAATTCCGTCTTTGCCGGGCATCACGACATCCGAAAAAATCAGGTCGAATCGCTGCGCGCGGATCAGTTCCAGCGCGCGAACGGCGCTGTCGAACAAACGGTCGCCTCGTATCCGGCGAGACGAAACGCGCGCGAAAGCGAAGCGAGCGTATTCGGATCGTCGTCGATGAGCAGAAGATGCGCTTTGGGGGTTGTCATAGGGCGCTGTGACATCGCCGATCAGGCCGCGGTGAAAACGGGCGGCTTCTCCGGCCGGTCTTCGCCGGAATTCGCTTTTTCAGGAGAAATCTTTTGCTCCATCGGCAGCTCGATGCGGAACGTCGCGCCCGCGCCCGGCGCGGATTCCACTTCAATTCTGCCGCTATGATCGCTGACCACGGATTGCACGATCGCCAGGCCCAGGCCGGTGCCGTGCCGCTTGGTCGTGTAGTACGGCGTAAAGAGGCGCGCGCATTCTTCCGGCGTCAAGCCTTCGCCCGTGTCGGTCATTTCCAGCCGCACCGCGCCATCGCGGTGCGCGGTGCGCACGGTCAGCGTGCCGCCGGCGGGCATGGCGTCCAGGGAATTGAGGATGAGATTTTCAATCGCGCGGCGAAGCAGGATCGGGTCCGCCTGCGGCGCGGGAGGGTTTCGTCGAGATACAGCTCCGGCGTGATGGGAGGACGGCCCGACGGCGCGCAAGTTGCGGCTCGAATAATTTGATGGCGCTGCGAACGAGCTCATTCAAGTCCACGGGCTCGAATTCCGGCGTCGGCATTTTGGCGAAATCGCTGAAGCGGCTGACGATGGTTTTCAGATTTTCGAGCTCCGCGCGCAGCGTGGCCGTGGATTCAAAAAAATTTCGTCGAATTGCTCGGAGGTCTGCTCGCGGGCGCGCTGCAGATTTTCAACGGTCAGTTGCAGAGGAAATAAGCGGATTCTTCAGTTCATGCGCGAGCCTGCGCGCGAGTTCGCGCCAGGCGGCCACGCGCTCGGTCTGCACGAGGTGTTCGCGCTGCTCGGCAAGCTGGCGCGTCATTTCGTTGAATGCGTCGGCGAGCTGGCCGACTTCATCGCGCGAGTGCACTTGCACATGCGCGCTTGCCAGTGCCCGGCGGCGACTTCGCGAGCGCCTGCGGCGAGTTCTTCGATCGGGCGCGTCACGCGCGCCGAAATCCACCAGCCCAGAATCAGTCCCAGCACAATCACGCCGCCGCCCACCATCAGCGCCAGAATGCGAATGAAATTCAGCATCTGGATGAGGTTCTGGCGCGAACTGCCCACCAGAAGAACTCCGAGCAAATCGCCGCTCGCGGCCGGCGAGCGGAATGGCATCGAAGTTTTCTGAATTGGTGTTGGGAGCCGCGCCCGAAGTGATCGTGCGCTGCAACTCCTTCCGGTTTTTTTGCGCTTCGGCAATCATCGAAGAGAACAGTTCGGGCTGGCTCACCGCGCCGCGCGGATCGGTCAGCTCGCAGGGCAGAAGCTCTGCTCGAGATTCCGGTACAGCAGCGCGCGCATGCCCTCTGGCAAGACCAGCGACGCAAGAAAATTTTGATCGAGGCGCTGCCCGCCGATCAGGAAAATGCGCTTTTCGCCGACGCGGACCGTGCGCACCGCGAGCAATCCCAAATCCACCGAGTCCGGCATTTCCACGCGGCTGAGGAACGCGCCCATTGGAATTCCAGTCCGGCTCCCCGCTCACCCAATCGATTTTGTAGCCGAATCGCGCGGGCCACTCGGAGGAAGAAATCAGCGTGCCATCGTCGCGCGACGATATCCATGAAGTCGAGTTGCTGGGATTGCGCGATGCCGTGCGCGTCGTTGTAATACTGGGAAGCGTCGGCCTGCGGGCGGTTCAGATCCATGGCCATGCGCAGAGTGGCTTCGGAGTCGGCAATGTTCTGCACGCGATGCGCGATTTCTTCGCCGCGCTGCGCGTACTCGCGGTGAAACTGCGCGACCAGCGCGTCGGTGCGCTGGCGGTCAAATTCCTCGAACGCGCGCCGCGTGGAGACCGACACGCCCCAGGACACGGCCGCGACGGCGGCGACGATCGTCATCACGAAGAAGGCCAGCAGCTTGGTGCGGAAAGCTCATGGCGCGTTCCCCCGGACGTCGACGGCCCGCCCAGCCAAACGTCGTCGAGGCTCCAGCCGCCCCAGCGCGGCGCCATCCAGTCGCGCACTTGCGGGCCGAGCCCATAACTTTCGGAAACATGAACGAGCGGGATCACGCGAAAGGCATCGATGGGCGAGCGCTCAGCGGCGTAAATCTGCTTCAGGCGTATCCATGTCTTGCCGGACTTTCTCCCAACGAATTGCAATAATTCAGACAGCGCCAGGCGGCATCGGGCGCGGCGATGCGGTCGGCGCACCAGCCGAAGATCGGCCGGAGCCGTCCTGGTCTTTCCGTCCGCCGATTGCCCTGTCACTTGCACCAGGATTCCCAATTCGCGCAAATTGACGGCCACGCGATCCGCTACGGCGCGAGCTTCAGCATCGCTCGAATCGTAGAGCAGCACAAGAGGGCATGCTACGGGAATGTGCTTGCGCCTGGAAGCAGCCAGCAAATCTTTGGCTCGCGGCACGTCGGGCGCGACGGGAAATAGATGCGCGTAGCCCGAAATCCAGTTGGGCAGCAAGCTGCCGGCCACCGCGCCTGGCGTTGCAGAATTACGTCGGCGATGGAGGCGCGGTCGATGCCGAGCGAGATGGCCTGCCTCAAGCGAGCGTCCTGGACTGAGGGCGGGAGGCGTCAAATACCAGCGCGAAAAGTTCCACGGGATCGCTGGAAGCGGTGAGCACGCCCCGCTGCGCGGCGCGGCGAACCTGCGGATGCCGGCAGCTCCACGACGTCGGCTTGCCCAAACGAAATTGCATTGGCCTGCTGCTGGGGATCGACGCCCACCAGGAGTTCAATTTTGTCGACAAAGGGACGGCCTGCCCAGCAAGATACATTCGCGTGAGAAAGACAGCTTTCGCGGAACGATCGGCCGCCGGCCACTCCGCCACGCGAAACGGTCCCGTGCCAGCCAGGGAATTGTCGTCCGCAGACGTGAAAAATGAAGTAGCGGCCGGAGGCCAGTTCCGATCGCGAGATTGGGAACGGAGTGGTCCGCCAGAATCGACGACGGAATCGGAAGCTGGCGCTGACGTCAAACGAGACGCCGAGCAATTGCTGAAGCGCATCGCGGCAATCGTCGGAGTGAGGGGCGTGCCGTCGCTGAATTTCACGCCTTCACGCAAACGGAATTGCCAGCGCTTCGACGTGGCATCGTGCTGCCAGGAAGTCGCGAGAGCGGGCTGAAGCGTTCCATGGTCATCCAGTCGCACCAGACGATCGAAGACGAGCGAGTCGACGCGTTCCGCGAGGCTGCGGCGCCGGGAATCGGCGGCGCATTGGCGCGGATCGATCGTGCCAAGGCGTTCGCTGATTTGAACGCGCAACGTTCCGCCAACTTGCGGGCGCTTGGACGGCCGCTGCGCGCAAGGTTGGAGCGATCACACCGCGGCGAGCGATGCCGACAGCAGCGAGCAGAACTATTGCGCCGCACGAAAATGGACAAGCGATACGCTTCATAGTTTCCCGTCGAAAGATTTCTCACGATGGCTCTGGGCGAGTCCGAGAGCGGTGTGCAGCGCAACGACGGCCCGGGAAATTCAGCTCGCGCGCTGATCGCGACCGCGCCGCTCGTTTCCGTCTGAAAAAATTGCAAGTGAATCCGTTTGCGTGTAGTCGCGCGCGCCGGTCGCGAGAAACTGGCTCGCTCCGCCGCAAACAGGCACAATTATGAGTTCCGGTCCTTTGCCGGGAGGCGGCGGACCCGACAGGCGCGAGGTCCATCATCATGGGAGACCGGGCCGAAGACGGCTTTTCGGATTCTTCCTTCGACGAGCATTCCGGCGAAATCGCGCGTCGTCCAAGTCCACCTTGCATACCAGCGCCCCGGCGGCAAACCAGATCACGGAACCCGGTTGCCCAAGACCGACGCCGAGTTGCCCCCACGGATCCCGGCGATTCGCAGGCGCCGGAACGATGTCCACCTTAGCAATCGAACCAGTTTGAAGATCCTGGATAATCAGTCGGGTGGGCAACAGCAAAACCAGCCAGGATTTGCCGTTCCCACTCGATCCTTCCGCGGCATCGAGAATCTCCTCTTGTCCTTCCCAAAATTTCTCGCCGCGCACAGTGACATGCATTGCATTGGAGACAAATTGACTGCGGCCCGCGCGGGGCACGGCCACGAAAACCACTTGCGATGCGTCCGCCCGGCGAATCTCCCCCGTCCAAACAAGTTCCTTCCAATTTTCCGAGAGTGTGACCGAGACGGTGGTCGCCGCTCCATCGCCGGCGAGCGGAATGTCCCGCCGCTGCAATTCAGCCCGGAGCGCCTGTTCGACCCGGGCAACTTCTTCCGGTTGGAGGGATGAGTTGTTCCGAAATTCGCAGGTGATCGCCTCGCGAGCCGGCAATTCCGCGGCGATTTCAAGAGCCAGTTCCTTCGCGGAATCTTCGAGAGTGGCGGATCGCGCCGCGATCGGCGTGCCGAGCAGAACGAAAAGAAAGAGAACCGCGCTGCGGGAGAGGACGGATCGATCGGCGGACATCATCGGTGTGCTGCTCCTGGCCACGCCAAGCGCGATGGAAATCGCACGGGGGCCAGGACTAAGGGGAATCATAGCATACGCGATCGGGAGAGCCGTGGGTCGCCGGCTGGGCATTGCACAACTCGTATACGGCATCGAGCGGCTCCCTTCAGATCAATTGTCCACCGGCTTTGGCTGCAGTGCCGCCGACGGCTATGCCGTTTTCTCCACGTTCGCGCACGCGGCGTTGTCAACAGCAGCAAAACCCGCACAGCCAGGAGCGGCTGTGCTACTGACGGCTACGGACGCGCGACCGCGTCCCGGCAGATCCGGGACGCGGTTCGCGTATTGGCCACCGGCCGGGCGGCGCTCGCATTCGGAAATCCTTCGCAGGGGCGGCGGTCCCTGTCCCGGTTTCCGGCGAGCGGCCCGCAAGGGTTTTGGCCGGCGGAGTTCAATCTTCATGTGGGCTCCACGCTTCGCGAGAAGCGTTCGTCATACAGGTAGCCCTGTTCGCGCTCATTTCGTCTTCAGGACTTGCGCCTGCTTGCGGCCGGGCGCAGCCGCATCCTGATCGGCTTCCTCCGTGCCGCTCGACGGAACGCCGCCCGAGAAAGCCGAACGCAGGACGTCCGAGGCGAAGAAATTTCGCCCGTCGGTCGGCACCATGATGATTTGCAGTTTGTCGGAGAGCCGTTCGGCGATAATTTTCTGGATCAGAAGCGGGTTCTGCTTGAGCACGGCCGCTTCTCCCTGCAAACGCTCGGCATCGGCCGCGGCGGTCAGGCGGATGGTGTCGGCATTCGCTTCCGCGCTCAGCCGGGTGGTTTCCGCATCGGACACCGCGAGCAGATGGCGCCGTTCGACTTCGGCTTTGCTGTCGATCACTTTGGACTGCGCGGCGGCTTCCGCATTTTCCACGGTCGCCTCCTTGCGCGCCTGCGCTTCGAGCTTCGATTGTTCGATCTGCTTCTGCTTGAGAGGCAGCGTGTACTGCATGGCGTCGGATTCCGCCTTGGCCGCGATGACGCGCGACGCGGCGTCCGCCTCGGAGCGCTTCACCTGCTGCGCCTTGGCGGCCTCGGCCTGAAGTCCGGCGATCTTCACCTGCTTTTCGTAGATCGCCGTTTCAAATTCCATGCGCTCGCTCTCCTGCTCCTTCAGGAGGATATCTTCGAGTCCCTTGGCATACTCCGGCGGAAGCTGGACGTCGCGCAGGAGAACTTCCTTCACCACGATGCCGTCCGAGCCGAGCCGGTCCGTGATCGTCTTCGTGGATTTCGCGCGAAATTCATCGCGCTTCACGGAAAAGACTTCGCGCACAATGTAGTTGGGCGCAAGGTCGCGAAATGCGGTGGACACGACGGGCGCGACGATTTCCGTGTCCACCGGCTGCGCGAGGTTTGCGTGGATGTAGGCCAGCCTCTGAGGATCGAGGCGATAGCGCACAGAAATCGCGAGGCCGATGGTCAGGCCTTCGCGCGTCTGCACGGTGAAGACTTCATTTTTTGCGGCGCCATCGGCCGCGGCATGCGTCGTGAAGAGGCGATCGCGGAGGTCATACACCGCCACGCGCTGCACGAACGGCACGATCAGGTGCACGCCGGGATACAGAGTCCCTGGCAGCACGCCCGAAATCTGGCTGATTCGCACCCCGCCCGAGCCTTCCGGCACCATGGCCACACTCAACGCCAGGAGCAGCGGAACCCAGGCCCAGGCAAACAATTTTGCGGCGAGGGGCCAGCGGATGGGGCGGTTCGTCCCCGCCTTTTCGGCCGCCCCAGGCTCCCCCGAGCGCATCAGCTTCTGAAATTGCATCGCCAGATATACGTCGTAAGCCACCACGCCTGCCGCTGTCCCGAACATCGCGACGCCTGCGGCCATCAGCAACCACTTCAGTGCGAACATGACTTGCTCCTTTCTCCCCGTCGAATCTCTGAACCTGCTCCCTGGGGCACGGCCTATCCGAAGCCCCTTGGTGCGTGGCGAAAGCCTATGCGGCTTCGCTGCGGCGGCGTGCGGCGAGCCGAATAGGCTGCGGTGCGCGGTCTGCAGTTGGCCTTCCGGTGGCCGGCATCAGCCGGATCAGGCTCCGCAAGCTGAGCCAGGTGAGCCAAAGCGCCAGAAAGAACGAGAGCAGCGCCGCCTCCACCACGATTGCGCCATTCATGAAGGTTTCCATTTCAGGTCCTCCCTTCCTTCGCGGAAAGGAATTGCATCATGGGGACCAATTCACGGGGCGCTGATAATGAAGGGGATGCGCCGTTATGTCGTGCAGGAAAACGTGGGCGGCGGAACACGCTGTGTAAGGTTCCACGCGCGAGGCCAATGCGCACATCACCTATCCCGCTTTTCTCACGACAAATCACGATTGGGAAACATGAACTGCATCAGGAACCGCAAGAGATGCGCCTGTCGCAGCGCCGACGGGACGCCGGCAGGTTTGCTCATTTTTAGCACAATTCAAAACCGCCGGCGGGACGCCGGCGCTACCAAACCTGGAAATCGCAAACGCAGCGGTTGGGCTATACTGGGAGTGAGGACACGCGGCCGCAATGCGCAGAGACGGAATCCAAATCGGGCGGATCTACGGGATCCCTATCTACCTGCACACGAGTTGGTTCATTATTTTTGCGCTGATCGCTGCTTCGTTTTATTCGGAATTCGCCGCCCTGCAACTCAATATTCCCGCGCCCCGACTCGTCGGACTGGGGGTAATGACCAGCCTGTTGTTTTTCGGATCGCTGGTGTTCCACGAAATGGCCCACAGCGTGGTCGCCAGGCATTACAAGATTCCCGTGGTCTCGATTACGTTATTTGTGTTCGGCGGAGTGTCGCGCATCGGCCGCGAGCCCAATCGGGCGATCGAGGAGTTCAACATCGCGGTCGCTGGACCGCTCTCAAGCTTTTTTCTGGCGGGCGGATTCTGGCTGATCGACCGTATGGCACAAGCCGGCTCGAACGTCATCCTGACCACGCTTGCTGGATCTCTCGCCGGGATCAATGCCATGCTGGGTTTGTTCAATCTGATTCCCGGCTTTCCGCTGGACGGCGGACACATTTTTCGAGCGGCCGTTTGGGCGGTCAACAAGGACTTCGGGCGCGCGACACGCGTTGCCGCGCGCTCGGGCCAGGTGGTTGGTTACGGAATGATCGCGCTGGGCGTGGCGTCGGCGCTGACGAGCCGCATTCCAGGTTTCGGCGGCGCGGTCGGAGGACTGTGGCTCGCGTTCATCGGATGGTTCATCTTGTCGGCGGCGAAGCAGACCCAGGCGCAAGCCGAAGCCCGCGGGTCGCTGGAAGGGCTGCGCGTGTCCGACATCATGACGCCCGAACTGCATACGGTCGGACGCGAAATCTCCCTGGAAGACTATGCCCGCGAAATGGTGCGCACGGGGCGCCGCGCGCATCTGGTGGTCGCAGGCGATCAGCTCGTGGGGCTCGTTACCGCGGAAGCGCTCAACTCCGTTCCGCAGCACGATTGGGATGTGACCTCGGTGCAGGCCGTCATGCTGCCTAAGGACCAACTTCTCTGGGCCGCGCCGGAAGAGCCGGCCCTTTCCCTGCTCGACCGCATGCGCAACATCGGAATGCAGCAGATGCCCGTGATTGCCGGCGGACACGTCGTAGGCATCGTTACGCGCGATTCCATTCTGCGCGTCCTCCAATCCCGCAGCCACGCCACGAGCTAGGCCTCGTGCGCGGACCTGTCATTTATTTGCGCACTTACCGTAAAAGTGCGCCCACCTTGCGCATCTGGCGTGAAAAATCGGCGGGATTGTAATTCGAAGGATTTTCGAGCTGCTGGAACAGGCCGTTGATGGCGGCGCGAACGTCGGCGGCGTTGGCGACTTTCTCCGTACGATTGTAGGCGATGAACAGCGAGTCGAGCGCCATGGCGGCCTGCTCGGCGGCGCGCTCGTCCTGGTTCGAAATTTCGTCCGCGTCGTCGGAAATCCGTTGCAGGAGGCGCAGCGTCATGGCGGCGTCGTAAGGCTGCGTTTCGATCTTTGCGGCCAATTGATTCGAAAGCGCCGCGGCGCTTGCCGAAGTTGCGACCACCGCGTCGCGGTCGGGATTCAGCTGGCTGAGGGCTTTCGCGAGTTGCGCGACCTGATCGTCCAGGCGCGTGGCCGCGTCGTTGTCCACCTGATGCGCGAGTTCGCGGAAGACCGCGTAGCGCGAGCCGTTCCACGGCGGGTCACCGGGGCGGCCGCCCGGATAGCCGCGCTCCTGGCGCCAGCTCTGTTCCGGCGCCGTGAGCGCATGGTGGCACGCGAAACACTGCAATTCCGAGTATTCCGGCCAGTTCTTGCCCTTCGCCCGCCAGGCCAGGCGTTCCATCGACGCGCGGAGCTGCACCGCTTGCCCGGTCCCCCATTCGCGCACGCCGGACCAGGCGTCATTTTCCGCGGAGACGCCCGGAGCGCTTTCGCGCGGCGTTTTCCAGTGGCGCGGCATCACGGCGGAAAAAGAATCGAGTTCAAAGTAGAGATCGGGATGTCCCGCGGCGATCATTTCGTGATCGACGAATTTTTCCTGGGTTCCGAGGTGGCACGTCAGGCACTTCTCCGTGCGCTTGGCAAGATTCCGCGTGTCGTACATTCCGGCGGCAATCGATTGCTCGTGCGTCCAGTTGCGCGTGGTGTGCGGACCGAGCCATGCCGACGCGGGTCCATGGCAACTCTCGCAACTGACGCCTTCGCTCAGATCGAACGTCTTGGCGCGCGCCTCGGCCGGAACGTCCAGCGCGTGGCAGGCGAGACACTTGGCCGCGCTTTCGGATTTGCCGAGGCCCAGGATGCGCCCCATGCGCTCCCCCACCGGCCCCGTAAGCGCGTCATAGGCCTTCGCGTGCTTATCTTTCACGGCCCAGATGCTGTATTCGTTTTGAAAAATGCGATTGTCGGCGCGCGGCTTCACACTGCCGTGGCAACTGGTGGAACTGCACGAGCCCGGCCCGGTGTATTTGCCGGTTTCAACGGGAGGTTTGCCGGCGGGGGCGGCGCTCAGCGATGCAAACGAGATCGCGCCGAGCCAAACCACGGCGCATCGCAGCGTCCAACGCTTGGCCTCAGGCCCGATTCTCATTCCGATGCTCGGATGGAGCCCCGCTTTCTTCGCGCGGCCGTGGGACCGGCTCGCGCCAGAATTTTTATACTGCCCTCGACAATCGAAGTCAACGAAAGCGCGGACGGCTGTTTCCGTCGCTACGATGGAAAATGCGCTCGGGCTGACGATGGACTCGAAACCCGGGGTCTGTTATATGAATTTTGGCGTGGACAGCCACCCATGCGCGGGGTTCCCAGTCCCCAAGGAGCGCCGGCTTGCTTTTTGAAGAATTGAAAGACATGCAGCGGCAGCCGGACGGAACGCCCGTGGCGGCCGAGGATCTGCTGCGGCTGCCGGTCTTCAAGGATATCTCCCCGCAATTTCTGAAGAAAAACGCGAACGCGACCGTCTGGCGGCATTTCAAGCGCGGCGACATCGTGTGCCGCGAAGGCGAATTCGGTTCGACCGCGTTTTACATTCTGGAAGGCAAGGCCAGCGTCGCGCTCGCGGCTCCGATTGCGCACGTAAAGGCGCAAGGCCGCCCGTCCGGATTTCTCGCGAAGCTGACCAGCAAGCTTACGAGCCGCCTCGCCGCGCGCGAAGAAGACCGCCGGGAGGAGGAAGCGGACCGGCGCTCGATTCCGATCGACGCCCCGGTCGACCTCGCCTACGACCATCCTGTCGCGGAACTCGGGCCGGGTGAACTGTTCGGCGAAATGACCTGCATGAATTACTACCCGCGGTCGGCGACGGTGCGAGCGGAAACCGATTGCACGATGCTCGAAATGCTGCGCAACGTGCTCGACGTGCTGCAGAAGAGCAAGGCGTTCCGCGCGCAGCTGGACGAAACCTACCGGCGGCGCGCACTCGATTCGCACTTGCGCGATGTGACCATCTTTCGCGGCCTCCGGCAGGAATTCATCGACCATCTGCGCGACCGCGTCGAATTGCTGCGATTCGCGCCCGGCCAGGTGATTTGCAAACAGGGCGATGCCGCCGACAGTTTCTATCTCGTGCGTCTCGGATTCGTGAAGGTCTCGGAGAATTACCCCGGCGGCGAACTGGTTCTGGCGTATCTCTCGCGCGGCGATTATTTCGGGGAAATCGGCTTGCTCGGCGAAGGAACGCGCACCGCGGCCTGCTCGGCGCTCGATCACGTCGAGGTGGTCCGAATTTCCGCGGAAGATTTTCGTTCCATGGTGGAACTGTATCCGGAGGTGCGCTCCGGCCTCGAACGCGCCGCCCGCGAACGCCGGGAAGCGAACCAGGAGCGACTGCGCATGGTGCGCAGCGTGCCGCTGGAAAGTTTCCTCGCGCAGGGATTGATGGAGGCGCAGAGCCTGCTGGTGCTCGATCTCGCAAAATGCACGCGCTGCGACGCTTGTGTGACGGCCTGCGCCGATTCGCATGACGGCGTGACGCGCCTCGTCCGCGAAGGTCTGCGGTTCGAGAATTTTCTGGTGGCCACGTCGTGCCGCCAGTGCCGCGACCCCCTTTGCATGGTGGGCTGTCCGGTCGGAGCGATCCGGCGGCGCAATTCGCTCGAGGTGATTATCGAGGACTGGTGCATCGGATGCGGCCTGTGCGCGAAAAATTGCCCGTACGGGAACATCAACATGCACTCCTTCGCGGCGCAGGCGGAAGACCACGAACATCCCGGACAAAAGAAGGCCGTGGTTCAGAAAAAGGCGACGACCTGCGATCTTTGCACGGACCATGCGGAACCGAGCTGCGTGTACGCGTGCCCGCACGACGCCGCGCATCGCGTCGAGCCGCGCGATTTCTTCTCCGGGACGCTGGGGCAAAGAGTCGGCAAATCAGGTGCAAGCCGAAGATGAGCATCGAAGCAGAGACGAGTATCAGGTCGCGGCGCGGGTCTTGTGTCGCCGGCGTCTCGCCGGCGGTTTGCTCGTGCCCGTCGCGTCGAAAAATTGCCGGCGAGACGCCGGCGCCACAATATAGCGGCGAACGCCATCGCTCTTGCGATCATTCGAAGCAACGAGAGACGCAAGGACTCGGAGAATGATTCGTGCGCATTGATCGCACACACAAAGGCTGGTTCGTGGCCTCGCTCGCCATCCTGGGCGCCGCGCTGCTGCTTTACGGCTTCGAGCGCGTGCCGCCGTCGAAAGGATCGATGGGCGGCACAACGGCGGGGATTGCGTTTGGCAGCGCCGGATTCGCCTTCATGATTTTTGCGGCGCTCCTCGGTGCGCGAAAGCGAGTCCCCGTGTACCGGTTCGGCCGCGCGCAGACGTGGATGCGGGGCCATTTATGGCTCGGGTTGATCAGCCTGCCGATTATTTTGCTCCACTCCGGATTCCGCTATGGCCACGGCTTATCCGCATGGATCATGACGCTGCTGATCGTCGTAGTCGCCAGCGGAGTTTTCGGAGCCACCCTGCAGCATTACATGCCTCGCGTGATGACGCGCGAAGTGACCATGGAAACGATTTATGAAGAAATCCGACACGTGCGCGCGCAACTTTTGGAAGAAGCGGAAGAGCTGATCCAGCAAGCCGGCGGAGGGGACAAAAAAAACGCCGTGGAATCCGGCGAAACGAATTTATCCGACACTGCCGTCGCAGTCGCCGACCCGGCTGCCCCGCTCCGCAGTTTCTACGAACAGGAGTTGAAACCGTTTCTCGAGACGCCGGGCTCGCGCGGGAGCGCTCTGGGCGACGCCGCGCAGGCGCACAGCGCCTTCGCCCAATTGCGAACGCTCGTGCCGGCTTCGCTTCACACGACGATCGAGGATCTCGAAGGCATTTGCGAAGAGGAGCGGCAACTCACGCTGCAGAGCCATTTGCATCGTTGGCTGCACGGCTGGCTGCTCCTGCACATTCCTCTTTCGCTGGCATTGATTTTATTGGGCGCAATCCACGCCGTGATGGCGTTGCGGTTTTAGGACGGGCGACTCTTGCCGCGAACACGCACAACCAAGAAACTCGCACAGCGGATCGACCTCGACTATTTCAAGAGGCCGAGCGCTCTGCGGCGCTGGCGGCTTTGGCTTTCCATCGCGGCGCCGGCGCTCGCCATTGTGGGGATCGTCTGGTACGGCATTCGCAGCGACCGGCGCGTGTATTCCGCCGGCGGCTTGTCCTCCGCGCACGCGGTGCTTACGAAGCAATGTTCCGCCTGCCACGTCTCCAACCTCGGTTTCTACGATGCGAAGGTCATCGACCAGAAGTGCCTCGCGTGCCATGACGGCGCCGTGCATCACCTCACGCAGGCGTTCACGCCGTCGTGCGCTTCCTGCCATGCGGATCATCGAGGAGCGATCCGGCTCGCCGCCACGAGCGACGCGAATTGCACACAGTGTCACGCAAACCTGGAGACGCGCGGAACTTCGTCCGGCTTCGTAAAAAATATCCGCAGTTTTGAAAGCGATCATCCCGAATTCACGGTCCTGCGCGAAAGGCGCCCCGACCCGGGAACGATTCAGTTGAACCACTACCTCCATTTGCAGCCCAATCTTCTCGGGCCGGGCGGCAGCCGCGTGCAGATGGTTTGCACCGACTGTCACCGTTCGGCGGCGGACGCTGGGAGCGCGTGGCCCTACGGAGATGCAAAGAGCCAGGCGGGAACTCCGCGAAATTTGCCCGCGGGCGGCATCAAAAACGACGCGAGCCTCGCGACGCTCTCGCGGGCCTATATGGCGCCGGCAACGTTCGCGCAGACCTGCGCCGCCTGCCACGCCCTGCAATTCGACAAGCGGCTCGCGGACGCGGCGCCGCATGACAAGCCGGAAGTGATTCATCCAATCATCGTCGCGAAATTGCAGGCGTATATTGCGGCGCATCCCGCGGATTTGCGCGTGCCGCGCGATCCGACGCGGGACCTGCCGGAGAAACCCGTACCAGCGGATTATCGCCTGCTCACGCCGCCGCAATGGGTCGCGGAACGCACGGCCGAGGACGAATTACTCCTGTGGCGCAAGACCTGCAAGCAGTGCCACACCCTTACTCTCGATCCCGGCGCAGCGCTGCCCAAGGTCGCGCCGTCCAACATTACTTCCCGCTATTTGCCGCACGCGAACTTCGATCATTCGCAGCACGGCCTGGTCGACTGCGCGAGTTGCCACGCCGCAGCAACGACCAGCCAGCAAAGTTCCGACGTGCTCCTGCCGGGTATCGCGACGTGCCGCTCCTGCCACCACTCCGGAGCCGAAGCCGCGGAATCGCGCTGCTTCGAGTGCCACACCTACCACGATCCGGCGCAGCGCAAACCCTTGCACAGCAATTTTTCCGTGGCGGAGTTGCAGGGCCGCGCGCGCTAAGTGGCACAGGCACTTTGCCTGTGCGATTTTGTAGGCTGCCAGTGCCTGCAGCCCGCCTATATCATTGCGATCGCAAAAACCGCATAGGCAAAGTGCCTGTGCTACTCAGAGTCAGTTCGAGGGATTCGAAGGAAATTTCAAATACGGCAATCGCACGCCCTGCAGAACGATTTGATCCGCGCGAATCGCCGCGGGAGCCTCAAAGCCTGCCGAACCGCCTGACACCACGAAGTCATCCTGATCGACGCCGTCTCCGCTGACGCCGAGGCCGCCGACCAGCGTTCCATTGCGATAGAGCGGCACCGATCCGGGAAAGAAAACCACTCCGCTTTGATTCGGTCCGGCGGGTTGAAATCCCTGCGTGCACGGTTTCGCCACGTCTTGCAGGTAGAGATTGAAAAACGGGCCGGGAGAACTGCCGTCGATTCCGGGAGGAAAAAAGGGCTGCGCGCCGAAGCCGATCGTACGGTTCGTGACGGCTGTGCCCATCGGCACGTTCGTCAAATCTCCGGCCGTGCGCGCGCCGCCGCTGAAGTACACCATGTTGCGGGCTTTCGTGGCGGCCACGTCAACGCTGAACACCGTGCTGTCCGCCATGCGGTACAAACCGATGATCGTACCGTCGAGATCGGCGACGGCGATCGCCATGCGCGCGGAAGAACCGATGGGCAAACGAATCACCGCGCGCGTCGTGTTGGCGGTGGCGATGGCGTTGTTGATGATCGTCGAAACGTCGGACGCCGCAAGACCTCCGAGCGGACCCGCGACGGGCGCGACGAGCATGCCTTCGGGCAGCGTGCCCGAGCTCGCCGACGGGCCCACAACATAGCTGCCCGTGAAAGTTCCCGCGCTCGTTCCGGCCGGAGGAGTCGTCTGGTTCACAAACGGCAAAGCAACGCCGCCGATGAAGACAACACCGGGCGCTGCCGGCGCGGGGCCAAAGCCGTTTGATGTTGCCGCCGCGTACGCGGCATATTCCGCGACGTTCGGCGCGACTCCGGCGACGCCGATTCCTCCCACCAGGCTTCCATTGCGAAACAGCGGCACGCCTCCGGGATTGACGGCGCTCGCATCGCTATCATTCACATCCGCTTTGCCAGTGGCGACCCCGAGGCCCGGCGTGGCTCCGCCGATCGAGCGCGCGGGCGGCACCGATTGCCCGGCAATAAAATTCGTGGACAGCGTGCAACCGCGATTCGTGTTCTCGATGCCGTAGAGCGGCGCGTTGGGCGCGTTTGTGATTCCGGGAGGGAAATGAATCCCGCTGAGGAAGCGCACGGTGCGCGAGGAAAGCGGGGCCTGATCGTTGCTGAAAATCGCCGCGGTGCGGGCGAGCGAAACCGCTAGTTCGTTCGCGTCCACTTGCGCGCTGAAATTCCCAGTGGCCAGTGTTGGCGCGGACGGCTTTCTGTAGACTCCGAGGATGTTGCCGGCGCGGTCGACCACCGCAATCACCATCGTGTTCGGATCGGCGGCCTGCGCGGCGGCTTGGACCAGCGCCGTGACGTCCGCCACTGTGAGACTTTGAACGGAGGCGGGCGGAGGCGCGGAAGTTAGCGGACCTACAACGCCTCCGCAGCCGACACTCGCGGCAGCCAGCGCGGCTGTGAGTCCGAAAAATATGCCGCTCAGGAATTTGGAGCGCGAGATTTCGATGGTCAGGCGGCCCATGAGGTCCCTGCTTTGATATCACGCAGCGCGGCACCGCTCAATGCCGGAGAGCGACATGTGCGGCAATCGCAAACAGGGTTCAGTGGCGCGGGCTTCAGCCTGTCTGGTTTGGTGTCGAGCACGATCCGTCACACGTTGAAGGCCACGCAGACCGCGCTTCCGACCGAGTCACGGCGAAACAACCTGGAACGCGCCCGCTAACGCACCGCCAAAATATCCCTCAGCTGCGTGAGGCTGTGGACGATCACATCGGGCTCGTACTCCCACGGATCGAACACGCGCTTGGAATCGCGTTGCAGCCAGGTCGCTCGCAAACCACAAGCCTTCGCGCCGATTACATCGAACGGATTGCTGGAAATGAGCCAGACCATTTCACTCGAAGCGCGCGTTTCCGCCACGAGATGTGCGTAGACAGCGGGGTCGGGCTTAAACGTTCGAATCGCGTCCACGCTGACGATTTTGCTGAAGTGCGGCAGAATTCCCGCATGGTCGAGCGCGCGGCGCACCAATTTCTCGGTCCCGTTCGAGCACGCGACCATCTCGAATCCTTGTGCGGCAATTTCCGCGAGGGCGCCGCGAACGTCGGGATACGCAGGCAATCGCTGGTATCGCAACATCAGTTTTTCCTGCGTTTCGCCGGAAAGGAAAATTCCCAATTGCGCAGCGACGAAGCGAAGGGCCTGCTCCGTGCAGGCGTCAAAGGTCTGGTACTTCTTCATGAGCGCGCGGCGAAAGGAATATTCGATTTGTTTGGCGCGCCAGAGTTCGGCGGCTTCCCTGGCCTTCTCCCCGAATGCGGAGCGCAGATGCTCCTCCATTTGAAACGGGTCGATCAAAGTCCCGTACACGTCGAAAGCCAGTACAGGTTTGGGTCGTTCGCTAGGCATCGAAATTCCTCGCAGCAACGGCACAGAGTGTAATGGATTTCCATGGATACATGGCAACTCGATTTTCCGGGATTTTTCCGGCGGCGGACGTGTTTCGAACTTGGTTCCACCCGCGCCAATACCCCTTGCCGCCCCTGTGGGATTGTTGTTAGCTAGACCGCGGCCGGCTTCGCACCTCTCGCGGCCGGGAGAGTCCTTATTTTTTGGATGCGGCGGGCATCCGATCCAATCCGAACGCTTTGTCTGGGCTGCTTACTGGCGATTCTGGCGGCCGCGGGCGCGCTGCCGTCGGGGGCTGTGTCCGAGAGGCGCATCCACGCGCGTCAACGCCCCGGAGCGGCCACGCCGAGGAGCCCGCGCTCGCATGCGGCCGCGCGCCGCTCGCGATTGCGCCGCCGGGCCAGACCTGCCCTTATCCTCGCGTCGGTGCGCATTCCCAGACAGCATTTCGCCGGGATCCCGACTCGCGCTGCGCTACCCGCGTTTCCGCAAACCGCCAACGAAAGTCAGATGGAGCAGCGAATCCCGAGGCAAACTCCGAGCAGGACGGCGGTCTTACAAGGCGTCGTACGAGATGCCGCGACGCGAGGAATTCCGGGCGCTCTCGTTGCTCTCACGAATCGCGCCACGGGCATTACTCGCACAGTTTCCACGAACGCGGATGGAGTCTTTCGTGGGATGGACCTCGCACCGGGAACGTATTTGTTGCTCGCGCAGAGCGACGGCTTCGAGAATTTGACGCGCGATGACTTGCGCCTGGAGGCCGGCGATGTCGTCACCGTCGAGCTGACGCTCACCCCTTCGGCGATCTCCGCGGCGCCGGCTTCCCGCCTGCCGCGAATGCCCGAACTCGGTCCCGCGGCTCCTGCCTCGCCTGCTGTCGCCGTTGTGCCGTATCGCGAACTGCGCCGCCGTCCGGACGCGCAGCCTGGACAGGAAATCGTCACGCCGGAGATTCTGCCGCCCTCCGAGCAGGTGTTTCTTTCCATGCCGGATCGCTGGAACGTGGACATGCCGGAATGGAATCGCTACGGACGCGGCGGCGAATATCCTTACGTGCGCGCGAGCCACTGGTGGGACCCTTTCAACCGTAACCGTTTGAAGGGCGATCTGCCGATCTTCGGCCAGCAAACGTTCTTGAATATCACCGCAACTTCGGACACCGACGTCGAAGAACGCCGCGTCCCGCAAACGAGCAACATCAGTTCGGCGCAGCCGGGCAGCGCGGATTTTTTCGGCAGAGGCGAACAATTCGCGCTTAATCAGACGTTCCGATTTTCCTTTGACCTGTTTCACGGAGACACTTCCTTCCGTCCTGTCGATTGGCGCATTCAGGTAACTCCCGCCGTGAATGTAAACTATCTCGACGTGCGACAGTTGGGGATCGTGAATATCAACGTGGCCGACGGAACCACGCGACTTGAAGCACATGCCGGGCTGCAGGAAGCGTTCGGCGAATACAAGATCCGCGATTTG
This sequence comes from uncultured Acidobacteriota bacterium, assembly GCA_963800455.1. Classification (GTDB taxonomy): domain Bacteria; phylum Acidobacteriota; class Terriglobia; order Acidiferrales; family UBA7541; genus Palsa-360. Next base: position 351,732 of record CAWDAY010000003.1, read on the forward strand.
AGCCCCAATTACGATTTTCTATCGGTGCGTGCGGGGATCCAGAAGTTTTCGAGCGACTTCCGCGGATTTCTTTTCGTCGATGAGCAGCCGGGCGTCCGCGTGTTCGGAAACCTTCATTCGGATCGATGGGAATACAATGCCGCGTATTTCAACCTGCTCGAAAAAGACACCAACAGCGGGCTGAACACGTTCCAGCCACGCCACCAGCAGGTGATCGTTGCCAATTTTTACATGCAAGATTTCGTCAAGCCCGGCTACACCACCGAGTTCAGCATTCACTACAACAAGGACGACGCGTCCGTCCAATACGACGACAACGGTTTCCTCGTCCGGCCCGCGCCCGTGGGAATTTTTCAGGCCCACGAAATTCGCGCCGCCTATCTGGGCTGGACCGGCAACGGGCACTTCGGCCGCATCAACGTGAATCATGCATTTTACGAAGCGCTCGGCACCGACAGCCTGAATCCCATCTCGGGCCGCCCCGTCACCATTAACGCGCAGATGGGCGCCGCAGAAGTCTCCCTCGACCGTGACTGGATTCGCTATAAGGTTTCGGCGTTCTACGCTTCGGGCGATGGCAATCCGCGCGATGGCCGCGCGACCGGGTTCGACACGATCGTCGACGATCCATCGTTTGCAGGCGGCATTTTCAGCTTCTGGGACCACGAGGAATTGCGGCTGCCCGGAACCGGGATCGCGCTCACCCCGGGCGACAGCCTGCTGCCCAGCATGCGAACGAGCAAAACGGAAGGCCAGGCAAACTTCGTCAACCCGGGCATTTTTCTGGCGAATGCCGGCGCAGACTTCGACCTAACGCCGAAACTGAAAAGTTTTCTCAATGTGAATTACCTGCGCTTCGAGCGCACCGCGCCGATCGCCCTGCTCCTGTTTGAATCGCCGATTCACAACACGATTGGCGTGGACACCAGTCTCGGATTTCAATACCGGCCGCCGCTGTCGGAAAATATTTCGATTACCGGAGGCGCCGCGGCGTTGTTCCCGGGGCAGGGATTTCGCGATATTTTTTCAGGAACGACACAGTTCTCGCTGTTTGCGAACGTGCATTTTCAGTTTTAGTAGCACAGCCACTCTTGGCTGTGCGGGTTTTGCAATCGTCGTAGATAGGGATAGCGTATGTGCGGCCGATAAAAGCGCACAGCCAAGAGTGGCTGTGCTACTTCAAAGTGCACGCGACCGTTTAGAAGTGACGATGGAATGGCGATGAATCGTTGCATGAAAAATCGCAATTGCTTTGCGAGGCTGCCATATGCACTGCCTTGGGCCACGCTCGCGGCGAGCCTGCTTCTCGCCGCGCTCGCCGCACGTATCCCCGCGCCTTCGCTGCGTGCCGCCGACGAGAAGGCAGGTCCGAGCCTCCTGGCCCAGACGCAGGAAGAGGCCGACCGCAAGAGCGCAGGATGCATTTCCTGCCACACGCAAACCGATCAGCCGACCATGCACGCCACCGGCACGATCCGGCTCGGATGCACGGATTGCCACGGCGGCGACGCCAATGCGCGAATCGCCGCGGGTGTCGCTACAACGTCGCCGGAATACGAGAAAGTGAAACGCCAGGCTCACCCGCAGCCGCGAGATCCAAAGCTGGCGGACCGGTCAGCGAATCCCGAGCGCCTGTACACCGAGTGGCTAAAGGAAAGCCCCGCATACGTGCGCTTCGTCAATCCCGGCGATCTGCGCGTGGCGCCGCAAACGTGCGGCCAGGCGGGGTGCCATCCGTCGGAAGTGCGCAACGTTTCCACCAGCATGATGACCACCGGAGGCATGCTTTGGGGCGCGGCGCTGTACAACAACGGCGCTTATCCGCACAAAGACACGCGATTCGGCGAAAGCTATTCGCGCGAAGGCGCGCCGCAAACCGTTCGAACGATCCCGCAGCCTAGCGCCGAAGAAACACGAACCAGGGGAATCCTGCCGGAGATTACGCCGCTCGAACGCTGGGAAATTTCGCAGCCCGGCAACGTCCTGCGTGTATTCGAACGCGGCGGCGGCCCGAAGGGCGAAGTCGGCGAGCCTGCGCGCGCGGTCATTGGCGTAGACGACGCGGGAAAACCGGACGACAAGCTCAGCACGCGCGGATTCGGCACGCTCTTGCGCACGGATCCTGTGTTTCTTGGATTGCAAAAGACGCGCCTGCTCGATCCGCTGCTTTCCTTGCCGGGCACGAACGACCAGCCGGGCGACTATCGCGCCAGCGGCTGCACGGCGTGCCACGTCGTCTACGCCAATGACCGCGCGACGCAGCATTCGGCGCAATATGCACCGTTCGGGAATCGCGGCTACAGCGCGACGAATGATCCGACGATTCCGCGCGAAGAGTCCGGCCACCCGATCCGCCACGAATTCACGCGCTCGATTCCATCGAGCCAGTGCATGGTCTGCCATGTGCATCCGGGCACGAACATGGTCACCACGTATTTCGGGTACACCTGGTGGGACAACGAATCCGACGGCACGGCGATGTATCCGAAAGTGCAGCGCAATCCCACCGAAGAAGAAAAATTCGAGGTGTCGCAGCGAAATCCGGAAGGCGCGGCGGCGCGCGGGCTTTGGTCCGACGTGAAGTTTCTCGCCGAAACGGGCGCTGCCGCATTCAACGCGAAATTGAAGGATACGCAATTCGCGGATTTTCACAGTCACGGCTGGCTTTTCCGCGCGGTGTTCGCGCGCGATCGCGAAGGCCATTTGCTCGACGAAAAAGGGACCGCCGTCGCTCCCGACGATCCGCAAAAGTTCGAGAAAGCCGCGCACCTCGCGGACATTCACCTGCAAAAAGGCATGCAATGCGTGGACTGCCACCTCGAGCAGGACAGCCACGGCTCGGGAAAACTTTATGGCGAGCCGCGCGCCGCGATTGAAATGGATTGCGTCGATTGTCACGGAACGATTTCGCAGCCGGCGACGCTCGTCACGTCTGGGCCCGCGGCGGCCGGCGGCGGCACGCGCCTCGACGCGCTGCGCACTCCGTGGCGCGAGCGGCAATTCGAGTGGCGCGACGGAAAATTGATCCAGCGCTCCATGATGGACCCGCACCTAGAATGGGAAGTGGTGCAGACGCTCGACTCGATCACGCCGGGGAACCCGCATTACAGCGAAAAGTCGCGCCTCGCGAAAACCCTGCGCAGGGACGGCGTGACTTGGGGCGACGTTCCCAAGGACGAATCGCAACTCGCGCATGCAAACAGCAGCATGACGTGCTACGCCTGCCATACGTCCTGGACGCCCAACTGCTTCGGCTGCCACCTCTCGATGACGGCGAACGAGAAGCGGCCGATGCTGCACAACGAAGGCCTCACGACGCGCAACTGGACCGCCTACAATTTCCAGGTGCTGCGCGACGACGGCTACATGCTCGCCGTGGACGGCACCGTCACCGGGCATCGCGTCGCGCCCGCGCGGTCGTCGTGCGCGATCCTGGTGAGTTCGCAAAATGCGAACCGCGAGTGGCTGTACAACACGCAGCAGACCGTCTCGGCCGAAGGCTTCAGCGGGCAGGCGTTTTCGACCTTCGTGCCGCACACGGTGCGAGCGCGCGAAACGAAACAGTGCACCGATTGCCACGTCTCCGCCGCGCGCGACAACAATGCCTGGATGTCGATGCTTTTGCTGCAAGGCACGAACTTTCTCAATTTCATGGGGCGCTACGTCTACGTCGCGGCCGGCAACAAAGGTTTTGAAGCCGTCGCGACCGCCGAGCACGACGAGCCCGAGGCCGTCATCGGCAGCGATTTGCAGCGCGTGGCGTATCCCGACGATTTCCGCAAGCACGAAGCACGCAACCGGGAACTCACCACGGCGTATGGCCACGGCGGAAACGTCCTGGATATCCAGCTGCGCGGCGAATACGCCTATGCGGCGATGGGAGCCGACGGCTTCCGCGTTTTTGACGTCGCCAACATCGACAACAAGGGTTTTTCCGAACGGATGGTCACCGCGCAGGTTTCACCGCTCGGACAGCGCCTCTACGTGAAAACGAAATATGCGACGGCCGTGGCCACTCCCACGACGCTTGCGGTCGATCCGCTGCGCACGCAGGATCCGGCCAACGAAGAGCAGAAAATCCATTTGCTGTATGGATTTCTCTACGTCACGGACAAGTACGAAGGGTTGATCGTCGTTGGCAATCCCGATCTGAAGGGAAAAAATCCCGGCGTCGGCACGCTGCTGGACGGAAATCCGGAAAACAATTTCATCGGCCGCGCGGCCACATTCAATCCCGGAGGGATTTTGAACGGCGCGCGGCGCATCACCATCGCGGGAACGCACGCCTACATTCTGTGCGACCGCGGACTGGTTGTCGTCGATCTCGACAATCCGCTGGCGCCTCGCGTGACCGCGGAAATCGGCGCGCCCGATCTCGATGAGCCGCAGGGCGTCGCGGTGCAATTCCGCTACGCCTTCGTCGCGGACCGGCAGGGGCTGAAGACGCTCGACGTCACCGATCTCGCGCATCCGCGAGTGGTGCCCGGCGCGTTTGTGCCGGTGGAAGACGCGCGAAACGTGACGGCGTCGCGGACGGTTGCGTATGTCTCCGCCGGGAAAAACGGCATCGCGCTGGTCAACGTGACGCAGCCGGAAAAGCCACGCCTCGATCAAATGTTTTCTGCTGGCGGCGCATTGAACGATGTGAACGACGTAAAAATCGGCGCGGTCGACGCCAGTGTTTTCGCCTACGTCGCCGACGGACGCAACGGTTTGCGTATCCTGCAAGTCGTTTCGCCGGCCGATTCGCCGGAGTCTTACGGATTCAGCCCGCGGCCCACGCCGAAATTGATCGCGACGTATCGCACCGGCGGGCCGGCTCTCGCCATTTCGCGCGGCATCGACCGCGACCGCGCCGTCGACGAGAGCGGCAACCAGCTTGCCGTGTTCGGACGCCGCGGCGCGCGCCCCTTCAACCGCGCGGAAGCGGAACGGCTGTACCTTCGCGATGGCAAGCTCTACACCGTTACGGACGCGCCGCCCGGGCCGCCGCAGCCGCTGGCGGGCCTAGACTTGGCCAGTAAAACATTGTTCGATCGCGTACGCGCCGCCCTTCAGTAGGACAGGCTTCAGCCAGTCTGCTTTTGAGCTGCGAGACTCCCAACTAAACCCAGACAGGCTGAAGCCTGTCCTACTTACCCTTCGCGCAATTTGTGGCCGGCTAGGTTGCCAAGTCCGTCGTAGGCGGCGTACTTGTAGAGTTCGGAGAGCGTCGGAAAATTGAAGACCAGCTCGATGAAGGTGTCGATCGCGCCGCCGGATTCGAGCACGGCCATTCCAAGATGGATGAGTTCGGTTGCGCCTTCTCCGAAAATTTGCACGCCGAGCAACTGCTTGTTGTCCGCGCGGAAGATCAGTTTCAGCATTCCCGTGGAGTCGCCGATAATCTGGCCGCGCGCGTTGTTCGCGTATTTGGCGCGGCCCACGGAATAGCCGATCTTCTTCGTCTCGCACGATTCCACCGTCTCGCCCACCGCGGAAATTTCCGGAATCGTATAAATTCCCATCGGCAATTGCGACGCGAGGCGCTGCTTGTATGGAAAGCCGAACGCGTGGCACATCGCGACCCGCCCTTGCTCCATGGAAGTCGACGCCAGCGAGGGAAATCCGATGACGTCTCCGGCCGCGTAAATGTGCCCTATCTGCGTTTGATAGTGAGCGTTCACGTCGATGTTGCCGCGCTCGTTGATCGCCAGGCCGGCCTTTTCGAGCTGCAATCCGTCCACGGCGCCGCGGCGCCCGGCGGCAAACAGTGCCGTCTCCGCTTCTACAACCTGGCCCGAGGCAAGCGTCATGCGAACCCCGTTGGCGGTGCGCTCGGTTGTCTTCGGCCGCTCCTGAAAACAAAATCGCAGGCCCAGGCTTTCCAGGCGCGCGCGCAACAGCTCTGAAATTTCCGCGTCGAGAAACGGGAGCAGGCGTTCGCGGCCATCGACGAGTGTCACTTCCACGCCCAGCGCGGTGAAGATCGACGCATATTCGCAGCCGATCACGCCGCCGCCCACGACGATCATGCTCTTCGGAATGCGGTCCATCGTGAGAATCGAATCGGAATCGAAAATCGTTTTGTCGTCAAAGGGAATTTCCGGCGGGCGGTGAGGCCGGGACCCGGTCGCGATCAGGATCACGTCCGCGCGCAACTGCCGGGCCTTGCCGCTCGGATCGACGGCGGCGATGGTGTGGGCATCTTCAAAGTGCGCGGCGCCGGCGATCAATTCGATTTTGTGCGCGGCAAGATTGGACGCAATCTTCAGCCGCTCGGCGGACACGACCGCGTCCTTGCGATGCATGAAGCCCTGCACCGTCAGGCCTTCGCGCAGAGAGTAATCGATGCCGTAGAGCCCGCGCTGCCGCAACCCGGAAAAATAGAGCGCCGATTCGCGCAGCGTCTTGCTCGGCACGGTCCCGGTGTTGACGCCCGCGCCGCCCAAATTCGGCGCGCGCTCGATCACCGCGACGCGCTTGCCGAAGTACGCCGCCTGCGCCGCGCCCTTCTCTCCCGCAGGTCCCGAGCCGATCACGATCAGGTCAAACGATTCCACGACGCAATTCCCTCCGGCGCGCTGTGTACGAGCCTGATTGTAGTGGAAGATGAAATTTGCGGATGAGATTTCTACCGCTGTCTGCGAGTTACTGTGCTGCTGCGAGGAACAAGGCTCGCCGCCTCAGCGCACAAGAATCTGGGCTAACGGGAGGTCGCCCAATCGGACGAGTGCCCCTAGTTTGGCCGAAGCTGGCCCCCTGCAAGGGACTCCAGGCGGCACGCGTGCCCTAGTTCAAGGCTCACAAGATATTCCGCGGCCGCTTCCACGGCTTCTCCGCTTGTCGATCCATAGACCGGAAAAGCGCCCGAGTTGTCCGGCGCGCAGATGAGCGCGCGAAATCTCTCGGGCCACGGTTCGGAGCCCCAGATGAACTCCTGCACGCGCAGCGAATATTTGTCCGCTCCGATGCACATGATGTACTGTTCTTCTTTGATCAGCGTATTCATCGCAGCCTCCAGGACCATGGCCTCTCATGGCGCCGAACGTCTTAACGGGCCTATGATCCCGCCCATCCGAACGAGGGTCGGTGCGTGAAGTCACAGCCGAAAGTGAGATGGAACACAGGGCCCGTGGAGTTCGTCCAAGCTTCCGCGATACTCCTCGGCGGCGTAATCCGAACGCGCAGTATCGGATAGACGCGGGTTCTGGAAACTGCCTCCCCTTCGCGTCTATCCCTCCATTGACAACGTTTCCTGCCTCCGACATTCTAGGCGCACAGGTCAGGGTGAAAAGTCCGCGGCGGCGGGCTGCCTTAGGCTTGATCTTCTACTCGGAGTTTCGCCGAAATGTCCTTGCCCAGCGAAAAAAATGTGTCCGCACTGCTCGATGAGCGGCGGACGTTTCCTCCCTCGGAGGAATTCAAGGCGCGCGCCAACTGGAACGACCCCGCAGTCTACGAGAGCGCGGCGAAGAACCCGGAAGGATTCTGGGCGGAGCAGGCGAAGAATCTGGACTGGTTCAAGCCGTACGAGCGCGTGCTGGAGTGGAACGCGCCGTGGGCGAAGTGGTTCGTGGGCGGCAAGCTCAACGTGACCTACAACTGCGTGGACCGGCACGCGCACTCGGCACGGCGCAACAAGGCCGCGATCATCTGGGAAGGCGAGCCGGGCGACTCGCGCGTGCTGACGTTTGGAATGCTCGAGCGCGAAGTGAATCGCTTTGCCAACGCGCTGAAATCGCTGGGCGTGGTGAAGGGCGACCGCATCGCGATTTACATGGGCATGGTTCCGGAACTCGCCATCGCCATGCTCGCCTGCGCGAAAATCGGCGCGGCGCATTCGGTGGTGTTCGGCGGATTTTCGGCGGAAGCGCTTCGCGAGCGCATCAACGACGCCAAGGCAAAAGTGCTCATCACCGCGGACGGCGCCTGGCGCCGCGGGACGGTGGTGCCGCTGAAAGCCAGCGTGGACGATGCCCTGACCGGAACGCCGACCATCGAAAAAGTCGTTGTGCTGGAGCGGGTCGGAAAAGCCTCGCCGATTTCCATGAAACCGGGCCGCGACGTCTGGTGGCACGACAGCGTCGCCAACGCCTCGGACGAGTGCGCGCCGGAGCACATGGACGCCGAGGATATGCTGTTCATTCTCTACACTAGCGGCACGACGGGAAAGCCGAAGGGCGTGGTGCACACCACGGCCGGTTATCTCCTCGGCGTGAGCACGACGCACTGCTACGTCTTCGACATCAAGGAAGACGACGTGTACTGGTGCACCGCCGACATCGGCTGGGTCACCGGCCACTCCTACATAGTGTACGGACCGCTCGCCAACGGCACGACGACCGTCATGTACGAAGGCACGCCGGACTTCCCCGACCGCGGCCGCTTCTGGGAACTGATCGACAAATACGGCGTCAACATTTTCTACACCGCTCCGACGGCGATTCGCACGTTCATGCGCTGGGGCAAGGAAATTCCGGGGAAGTACAAACTTTCCTCGCTGCGGCTGATCGGCACGGTGGGCGAGCCGATCAATCCCGAGGCGTGGATCTGGTATCACGAAACCATCGGCCGCGGACGCTGCCCCATCGTCGATACGTGGTGGCAGACCGAGACCGGCGGCATCATGATCTCTCCCCTGCCCGGCATCACGGCCACCAAGCCCGGCTCGGCCACGAAGCCGCTCCCGGGAATCGTCGCCGAAGTCGTGGATCTCGACGGCAAGCCGGTCGGCCCGGGCGGTGGCGGTTACCTGGTGCTCAGCAAACCGTGGCCGTCGATGCTGCGCACGGTGTACGGCGATCCGGACCGCTACGTGCAGAATTACTGGTCGCGCTATCCCGGAAAATATTTTACCGGTGACGGCTGCAAGCTGGACGAAGACGGGTATTTCTGGCTGCTCGGCCGCGTGGATGACGTGATGAACGTCTCCGGCCATCGCATCTCGACGTACGAAGTGGAAAGCGCGCTGGTGGATCACTCCTCGGTGGCCGAGGCCGCGGTAATCGGCAAAACGCACGAAATCAAAGGCCAGGGAATCTCCGCGTTCGTCACGCTGAAGGAAGGAATCACGCCGAGCGAGACGCTGAAGGAAGAATTGAAGGCGCACGTCTCCACGAAAATCGGAGCGATCGCCAAGCCCGACGATATCTTCTTCACCGCCGAACTGCCCAAGACGCGCAGCGCCAAGATCATGCGCCGCCTGTTGCGCGACATCGCCGAAGGCCGCGTCCTCGGCGACACGACCACGCTCGCCGATCCAACCGTGATCGCCAAGCTGAAGGCGCAGGCAAAAGACGAAGCGTAGGAACCTTCCAGAACGACGAGAGTAGAGCTGCATTTGTTAGAGCAAGACGTCGCAGCACTGGAGGTCCGGGGCTTCTTTCACCTGAGTGGACAAATCCTCGCGTCTAAGCTGTGCTGTTCTCTTCAAAGGGGTGACGCGGGATCACGCACGGGCATTTCAGTTTAGTACGGTTCTAAACGATTCAGTGCGGTTGACGGTCTAACCAACCCGGCCTAACATAGAACGATGCTTCCCGACTCCCAGGCTCCGGCGAATGTGTCTCCGGGCAGCGCGCCCGCCGACCGCCTTGGCCGTCCCCTGCGCAGCCTGCGCGTCTCCGTGACCGACCGGTGTAACCTGCGCTGCAATTACTGCATGCCGCAGGAGGAGTACGTCTGGCTGCCGCGCCAGGAACTGCTTACGTTCGAGGAAATCGCGCGCCTGGTGGAAGTCTTTACATCGCTCGGCGTGGAAGACGTCCGGCTTACCGGGGGCGAGCCGCTCCTGCGCCGCGATCTTCCGCAACTGGTTCGAATGCTCGCGGCTAATCCCCGGATTCGCGATCTCGCGCTGACGACGAATGGCGTGCTCTTCGCCGAACAGGGCGAAGCCCTGCGCGACGCGGGCTTGCATCGCGTGACGCTCAGTCTGGATACGCTGCGCCCGGAGCGATTCGCGGCGCTTGCGGGACGCGACACGCACGCGCAAGTGCTTGAGGGCATTGCGGCCGCGCGGCGGCTCGGCTTTCCAAAACTCAAGCTGGACACGGTCGTAATCCGCGGCGCGAATGACGACGAGTTCGCCGACTTGATCGAATATGGCCGCAGCCTCGACGCGGAGGTGCGGTTCATCGAGTACATGGACGTGGGCGGCGCGACGGAATGGTCACTCCAGAAAGTCTTCACGCGCGCGGAGATGCTTGACCATCTGTCCAAGCGCTATGGAACAATCACGCCGCTCAACGAAGAATCTTCCGCGCCCGCCGAGCGCTTCCGGCTCCCGGACGGCACGGTGTTCGGCATCATCGCGTCGACCACGACGCCATTTTGCAGGAACTGCGACCGCAGCCGCCTGACCGCGGACGGTCTCTGGTATCTGTGCTTGTACGCGCAAGCGGGAATCGACCTTCGCAAAATGCTGCGCGCCGGGGCCTCGCCTGAGGACATCGCGGCGCGCATCTCTTCCCTCTGGAGCGCGCGCACCGACCGTGGCGCGGAGTTGCGCGCCGCCACAGGCCAGCGCGGCGTCCTGGTCGGGATCGAACAGCTTCGCCGGGATCCGCACCTCGAGATGCACACACGCGGGGGCTAGTAGGGCAGGCCGTTAGCCTGTCCGGTGCCGGCTTTTCGCCGTACGCGCGCGGGATCGCTTCCCGATTCACAACCTCGGTTCCGCATCGGAAGACGACAGGCCAAAGCCCGTCCTACTTAGAGCGTAAAGCTCGTATACACCGACGCGCGAATGGCGTTCGTGAAGAGGTGGTCCGCCCAATACCGGCCGAACCGCCAGCCGATTTCCCACCGATTGCTGATTCGCTTCACCTTGTAAGCCATGGACATATCCAGCTCGCTGCCGTAGTGCGTGTGAGGGTAGTCGGAGTTGTAGTCGTAGTAGATGACGGTTGCAACGGTTCCGTCCAGATAGCGAATCGGCCCGCTGGCATTGATGTAGCGCGCTTCGAGCCCGTTGCCGCCAGGTATGCTTGGATTGTTGAAGAACAAGTCCGTCCAACCGTTGCGGGGGGGCGCGAACGGAGTGGTTAACAAGTCGGTAGCGCTCCGGCCCCCGAGAACGGCATAGCCCGCCTTAAGGCTAAAATCCCTCCAGCCTGGACCTAATTCACCCAAATAATAATTCTCATCCACCCGGTTCGGATTGGTGGCGTAGTTCATCTGCTTGGCAAACTCCGCGGTGTATATAAGGCTCCAATCTGGATTGAACTGATACGGACCGTTCACCCGCAGGCCGTAGGTCTGGCTGGAAAGTGCGAATTGGGCAGGATCCGTATAATCGGCCAACAAGCCGTAAAGGGCCACATTGACGCGGTTCGGTTGCGTCCAGGCAAGATTGAACATCTGCGTGTGCATGTGCGGGTGGCCATCGATCGCGTCATAACCAACCTCTCGCAAGAAGCGATTGATATATGCGTAGGTGAACGAGAAATTCCCTGGCAGCTCCGCGTCGAATTTGGCCGCGTCGAAAGACCCGTGGATCTGACGCCAGCTGGAAGAACTTAGAAATCGACCGTCATTGAGGGTAATCTCCTGGCGCCCGACGATCACCGACAGCTTTTTGTGAGGCTCGCCGTGCACCCATTTCACGTAACCCTGGCTGAGTTCCAGGCTTTTGGGATCCAGGATGGCGGGGAGATTCGGGCGGTTCTGCGAAGGAAGCGTCGGATCGCTGTAATCCGCAGGGCCGGTCACAATCACTGCTTCGCCCTGCGCGAATACGGAGAATCCGCGGTAGGCGGGTGTTTCGTATCCAAGCGCCAGGCGGAGCGTCGGAGCATAGGCGGTCCCGGTGAAGGGCGCGCCGTCACGCTCGAAGCCTTCCAAGCGATACCGCGTGTTGAATGAAATGTTGCCTTGTTTCAGCCACGACCACAACTCGCGGGGCGCCGGCTCTTGCGGCGACTCGGTTTGCACCGGCTGATCCTGTGGCGACGGGTCTTGCTGCGCGGGATCTTGCGCCCGCGCGCGCGACGGAGCGCCGATGTGACAAACAGCGCACACGAAGAGAGCGGCGATTCCCGGGGCCGAGTTGAATTTCATGATTGCTTGGCCGTACAGGGCGCAAGCGAGCACTCCGGCTCGAAATCGTGCTTCCATTCTTCTATCAGGCACACAAAACCAACCGCATGAGCAGTAAATCCCACTTTAATTTCACCCGTCGGCTCTATCCTACATCAAGAACCTCTCAGTTTCATGGCATTCGGGGATTCCAAAGCGCCAGGTTTCTTCGCTGAACGGTAGTTCGGGCCGGCTTTGCGGAGGCTTGATTTGGCTAGGATCGATCAACACGCGCGGAAGAGGGCCCGAACGCAGTCGACTTGCGCAGAGCTAAACAACCGCCTGCGCGCTCGATACGCAGATGCAGTCGCGACCTTCGCGCTTCGCGCAATATAGAGCCTGGTCGGCCGCTCGCAGGACGTCGGCCATCGTTGCACCGTGGTCCGGAAACATCGCAACGCCGATCGAGATGCTGACGGCTCCCAGAAGCTGGCCGGCGTAGGCCACCTGAAGTTGTTTCACTTCGCGGCGCAGGATTTCGGCGCGCTGCATCGCGCCGGAGACATTCGTGTCCGTCAGCACCAGCGCGAATTCCTCGCCCCCATAGCGGCAAACGATGTCCTGGCCACGCGTGCTTTTCTTCAGGGATTCTCCGAGCGTGCGCAGCAGAGCGTCACCGGCTTGATGGCCAAACGAGTCGTTAAACTTCTTGAACTGGTCCAGGTCGACCATGAGGATTGCAAGCGACGTTCTGTTGCGGTTCGCCCGCGCGAACTCCCGTTCGAGCGATTCTTCCATGTAACGGCGGTTGAAAAGTCCCGTCAGGGAATCGCAAATCGACTGATTCCTTAGACTCTCCCGCAATCTCAAGTTTCCAAGCGCCAGGGCCACTTGTTCCGCCAGTACCGCGGCCAGACGGCGCTGCGCTTCGCTTGACGATCGGGATGCGTGCGCTTGCGGTTCCCGCCCCTGTTTCCTTTGCAAACTCAAGATTCCCAGGGCTTCCCCCTGCGCCATCAGCGGAACGCAAAGCGACTCCATGACATCCGCAAAATCGATATGGCGGCAGGGCACGATCTTTTCGCCGCGGCAAAAAGATTGCGGCTGGCCGCGGCGCAGCGCCCAGCAGTCGTCGGGAGCAAACACGCGTTCTCCCCCGGCAATCTTGCCCCATTCGGCGACCGTCTCCACCGCGGTTCTGGAGGCGGTCGTCACACACAGTTCGCCGGACCATTGCGGAAAAAGTTGCTCCGCAGCCGTGCAAATCTCGCCGTAGGCCTCGCTGGCTTCCTTGCACGACTGAAGCCGGCTGCCCATTCCGCTCAAGATATTGATTTCCTTGGACCGCTGCTCTAATTCCTGCACTTTCTCAGCCAATTCCTGGTTGGCGAGGTGCAGCCGGATTTCCGCCTGGACGCGGTCGGTAATATCTTGGACGGTTCCGACCATCTTGAGGGGCTTTTGAGTCCTCGGATCGACCATGATATCGCCGCGCGCGTGAATATTTCGCTCGGCGCCGTCCGGACGCACGATCCTGAAATCGATGGCATACGGCTCGGCTTTCCGGAGGGCGTGATTGACGATCCTTCGCACCCGTTCCCGGTCGTCCGGATGGACGATGCGTCGCAGGAAGGTCTGCCTCGATTGGTCGACTTCGCCTGGCTCAAACCCATAGATCCGATACACCTCATCGGACCAGTGCACGGGGCTCAATTCCGGATCCAGATCGGTGCCGACATCCATCTCGACGCTTCCGAAATGGGCGATCCTTTGTGCCGCAGCCAGGTTGGCCTCGCTCTGCCGCAACCTGCGCTCGGCTTCGTTTCGGCGGGTGACATCCCGGTGAAGTCCGACGATTCCGACAGTTTCATCGTTTTTATCGATCAATGCGACCTTCGTCGTCTGGAGCAACTTCGCGTTTCCCTGGGCGTCCACGGCCGTTCGCTCCGTCTCCACGAGCGCGCCGCCGGAGCGCATCACCTTCAGGTCTTCCGCCTGAAAGCGATCGGCAATCTCCTTCGGAAACAAATCGAAAGCCGTCTTGCCCAGCAAGTCGTCGGGCGATTTCGCTCCGTGAAGCGTGGCAAACGCCTCGTTCGCGAAGAGGTAGCGACCTTCCACATCTTTCGCAAAAATGCTGTCGGGGATGTTATCGGTAACGGTGCGAAGCACGTTGCGATCCAGCGCCAGCTTTTTCTCTGCCTGGGCTTGTAGGGAAAAAGCCCGGTTGAGCTTTCGAGTCGAGTAGTAGGCGCCCACCACCGCGGCGATGGTTCCTAGCAGCACATTCACGGCCTGGTGCTGCAAGGTGTGAAACTGAGGAAAGAAATAGTGCTCCAACCGTTGAAATACGGTCAGGGCTACTGCGACAAGGAGGCCCAGCCAAACGAGGCGTTTCCAAGGCGCTCCTAGGCTCGGGCGCGCACCGATTTCCGGTTCGGACAGGGATGGCCCTGCTGCTTGCGGCGCCTCGTTGGACTTCATGGTTCCCACGGACACAGCTCCATCGATCGGTAGCTTGGGCCTACAGAGGGAAGTTCGCTCTTTATAGAATACCCCTCCAAACCAGAGGCGGAACACAATCGCCACTTAATGTGATTAAACAGCCAATCGCAGGCGCGGGCGGCGCGCGCCCTCATTCGGCGATCGCCTTTTCGATCCGGCGATCCGGAACAAACCACATCAGCGCGACCAAAACGTAGAGCGCGAGAGAAATCCGAGGATTTACGAACGACAGAGGCACAGCAATCCCATAAAAAAGCAATGAGGCCTTTCCCTTGTAGTCGCGTCCCAGCGCGCGCGCCAACTTGGAAGACGCGCCTTCGTAGGAAATCAGCGCGCGCGCCAGTATCGTAAAGGCGAGGCCTGCCATGAACAGGACGGCTCCGTAGAGCGCCACCGGCACGGACGCCCAGTGATTCACACCCATCCAGTCCGTAGCGAACGGCACGATCGACAGCCAAAAGAGCAGGTGCAGATTGGCCCAGAGAACGCGGCCGTTCACGCGCTCCACCGCGTGCAAAAGGTGATGATGATTGTTCCAGTAGATCCCTATAAAAACGAAGCTCAAAACATAGCTGAGGAGCACCGGAACCACCTGCTTCAAAGCCGCCCATTCAGAACTGTGAGGCACCTGTAATTCCAGCACCATGATCGTGATGATCACGGCCAGCACCCCGTCGCTAAAGGCCTCCAGGCGTCCCTTCCCCATTCCGGTTTCTCCTTCGTGGCAGGACATGGTAGCCGCACCGCAGGGGCGGCACAACAGGAGGGGCGTGGATCGCCTCGCGGTTTTGCAATCCGGGCACCGCGCGCGATTCAAAACCGCTCAAAATACCTGTATAGTTGAGCCATGCCACTCAGCACGAAAACGCGCAGGCGGTTGCGTTCCTGGCGTACGCGCATGCGCGAATTCCGGGGCGTCGTGAGGGGACTTGTCTCGACGCGGCATCCGCTGCTGGTGCATATCATTCCCATCCGGCGCTGCAACCTGGCGTGTACGTACTGCAACGAATTCGACGATTTCTCGAAACCGGTGGACACCGCCGAAATGCTGCGCCGGATCGACCGCCTGGGCGAACTCGGCACTTCGGTCGTCACGATCAGCGGGGGCGAGCCGCTTCTGCATCCGGAACTGGACCAGATCATCGCGCGCATGCGCAAAAATGGAATCCTGGCCGGGATGATCACGAACGGATATCTGCTCACCGCCGAGCGCATCGAACGGCTCAACCGCGCGGGCCTGGAATATTTGCAGATCAGCATCGACAACGCGGTACCCGATGAGGTTTCCAAGAAGAGCCTCAAGGTGCTCGACCAAAAGTTGAAGCTCCTCGCCGATCATGCCGTGTTCCAGGTGAACATCAATTCCGTGCTCGGTAGCGGCGTGAAAAACCCGGAGGATGCGCTGCGGGTGGCCCGCCGCGCGCAGGAACTCGGGTTCACGAGCACCGTCGGAATTTTGCACGATGGACAGGGGCAGCTCAAACCGCTCGGCGGGCGCGAGATCGAAATCTTCGAAGAAATCATGTCCATGGGCAAGCGCGGCTTTTCGCGCATCAACGGGTTCCAGCACAACATCGCCAAGGGGAAAACGAACGACTGGCGGTGCCGTTCGGGCTCGCGCTATCTCTACGTTTGTGAGGACGGACTGGTGCACTGGTGCTCGCAGCAGCGCGGGTATCCCGGCATTCCGCTGGAAAAATATTCGGCCGAAGATATTCGCCGCGAATACTACACGAAAAAATTTTGCGCTCCGCTGTGCACGGTTTCCTGCGTGCAGCAGATCGCCGTGGTGGACAATTGGCGAGGGCCGCAGACGCTCCAGCCCGTGGCCACTCCCCCGTCGTCGCCGGAATCGCTGGTGCAGTTGCGGTAGAGCAGTGACCGGTGATTCGTGACCGGTGACCGGTGCAAATCGCGCCCCCTTTTTGCTTTCCTCTCTGCTCTTCGTATGAACTTCCGTCGCACCTCTGGTAGCGCCGGCGCGTGGCTTGCGGCCCGTGATGTAGTGCCTGTTTCCCGATCGCGATTCTTCGTGAGAAATGCGGGCTAGCGCGCCCGGATGGAAGCTCCGGAATCTGCTGAAGCGAGCCTCTTCGTACGAGATTCGACAACCTCTTTCCTTCGCAGCCAGGGCATGAGCACTCGATTCCACCACAGGAACGTCCCGGTGAGGAACAGGGCGGCGGGCGTGAGGCCTAGAACGGTCCAAAGAATCTTGGTTTTGACTCCGGCGAAGCGCCCAAAATGCGCTTGCGCGAGCCAATACAGCACCTGATCGCCGAATCTCATGCTCCTGCTGGATGCTTTCAGCGGCTCCAGAAAATCGACGGCGGCGTTGAACGTGTTCGGAATCGAGAGATAAATTCCGGAAACGGCCCACATGATAAAGAACGCAATGGACCAAAATCCCAGCGCGCTGTGGAATGCCCAATTGAAACCCTTGGGGTTTGCCTTCCAGCGAAAACTGAGGCTGCGCCGCCACGCTTCGATTCCCGGCCACCAGATGACCGCGCCCGTCAGCCCCAATAAGACCGAGAAAATTCCTCCGGCGGCGTTCAGCAGGCGCCCCGTCTGCCCGACCAGAAGATTGTCATGCAGATCGACGAGCCAGAGCACAAAGCGAAATCCGGCGCGAAGCGAATCGCCCAAATCCGCGCCCGTATAAGGATTGAACAGGCGCTGCAATTTTTTGCCGGGGCGCTCCAGCCACACTTCGGCAGCCTGGTCCGCATTTTTTCGCAGCGAGACACGCGTCACCTGGAAGCCGGGATAGGCGCGGGCGGCAATTTGCTTCAGGTCATCTTCCGTCATTCGCGCGACTGAGCCAACAGCCACTCGAGGCTCGCGCGCGAGCGAACGAGTCAATTCCCGCCGGAAAACCACCGCGGAACCAGTCACGCTCATGAGCAGGACGTAAACGCCAAGGCCGATTCCGGTCCACAGATGGACTTGAAAGAGCGCCTTCCGCAGCCAAATCGATTGCGGGCGCCGCTTCCATTTTTCCCAAGCGCTCATCCTTCCTCCCACTTGGAAGCGTATTACATCACAATCGGAAGCCGTCCGCTCACCGGCCGCTCCCAGCCTCGAAAGCACCAGGGGATCGCGCGGCATGGCCTTGCTTTTAGAGGCTCCGCGATGAGATAACTTCCCTGCTATTCAGGAGAGAGCCATGGACAGCCCAGCTTCGATGATGATCCTGGTACTCGTGATTTTTGTCGCGTTTATCGTATTGGGAGCGCTGCTCGGCTCGTTCTTCACGATCAACACGGCGGAACGCGGCGTGGTGGAACGATTCAACAAGTTCTCGCGCATTGCGGGCCCGGGCCTCTCGCTGAAGTTGCCCTTCGCCGAGACCGTGCATCGCGTCGACATGCGCGTGCAGGAACTCCCCTTCAAGATCGAGACCAAGACCAAGGACAACGTCTTCGTCGTGATTCCGGTCTCGGTCCAATACCAGGTTCTCGCCGATAAAGTGAGCGACGCGTACTACAAGCTCACCGACCCGCAGAAGCAGATCGAATCGTACGTCTACAACGTGATCCTGGGCCACGTGCCGAAACTGGCGCTGGATGAGGCTTACCTTGAAAAGGACCAGATCGCCAAGGCCGTCAAGGATGAACTCGATGCGACCATGGAAAATTTCGGCTTCTCCATCGTGCGCGCCCTGGTCACGGACATCGTCCCGGACGCCCGCGTGAAAACGGCCATGAACGAAATTAACGCGGCTCGGCGCGAGCAGGAAGCGGCGCTCGCGAAAGGCGAGGCCGACAAAACCATCGCGGTGAAGAAGGCCGAAGCGGAGGCCGAGAGCAAACGCCTGCAGGGCGAGGGCATCGCCGCCCAGCGCAAAGCCATCATCGCCGGACTGAAAGAGTCCGTGGAAGATTTTCAAAAAGTGGTCGAAGGCACCACCGCGCGCGACGTCATGACGCTCGTGCTGCTCACTCAGTATCTCGACACGCTGAAGGAAATCGGCGCCGCAGCCAACACGAACACGCTCATGCTCTCCCACTCCCCCAGCGAAATTCACAATCTCCGCGACCAAATCAGCCAAGCCATCGCGGTCGGCGACCTGATCGGCGACAACGTCGGCAAAAAAGCGTAACGGGCCTGAACGTTCGCGTGATGAAAACAAAAATGGGGCGCACTCTCATGGGTTCCGTCGCATACGGAAATCACCATGAAAAGCGCGCCCCTGGAGTTGGCATGAGGGGCAGTCGGAATCGGAAGCTCCTGCGAGCTACAGCTTGCCTCCCCACTCCCCACTCCCCTCTCAGCTCCCCAGCTACTGGCCGGGTGAAAATTCGATGGCCTTGGTCCTTCCGGAAACCTGAATCTCCGAAATGCTGTCGTTATCGACAACGAAACTCGTCGCCTGCGGCGTGAAGGAAATATCCTTCAACGTGCAGGGGACTTCCGCTACTACTTTATTGCCCTTCTGAATTTTCGCCTGGCTGCCTTCGACAACAATCTTGTATTCCCCTGGGGCGAGTTGGGTGCTGCCGATTTTGGCGGCGGTGCTTAGCCTGATGGTCGCCGACACCGAATCGTTCGCATCGTTCTTAGCCCAAACCGAGACGCTGATCGCGGAAAGAACCACGATCGCGAGAAAAATCGGGAACATGCGTCGCACAATTCTTAGACTGTTCATGATGCACTCTCCTTAGGCGGATGCGTGGCGATCGCCCTGGCGCCCGTTTCCTGCGGCTGCCAGCAACGAATATTTCTCAGTTAATACATATTGACAGGATTGAAATAGGAAAGATGTAGCCGCGGTCACGCTTCAGCGTGACCGCCGTCACCGGGGCGCCACTGGAAAAAGTTGAGTTGGGAGACTGCGGGAGTTGCAGGCTGGGCTTATTTGCCCGGCGCCAACGCGCGGTCAACGGAAATTGCGCCGCCGCCGGAAATCAAAATGGCCAGCGCCATTCCAACAATCAGAAACTGAAATTCCATGCCCTCGCCTTTTTGTTTTCCGGCCCAGTTGATAAATAAGCCGAATTTGCTCGTAGTGGTGATCGCGGCCACGGTCATATCCACGGCGAGGCCGAGCGCGGCGATCCGGCTAAGGAATCCGAGGATCAGCCCGATCGATCCGAAAAATTCCACCAGAATGACGAGAAATACGAGCGGGACCGGGAATCCCCTCTGGCCGAAATCGTGGATCGTGCCGGTGAATCCGGCGCCACCGAACCAGCCGAACATTTTTTGCATTCCGTGGGGAAGCATCACGCCTCCCGCTACAACGCGGATCAGCGTGAGCGCCAATCTTTCCTGGTGCGGAGCAAACTTTTAAACGTAATCGCCTCCCGGGCTTGCGACTGGTTCTTATTCTTCGTTGCGGCGCGAAAGGGACGAGCGATGAAGCTGCCGATGATTTCCGATCATTTATTGAGCAGCGGAATGTCTTTGCCCTTCGGCGGCAACGGAATCGATTTCAGATAGGCGTAAATGTCGGCCAGATCCGAATCCGGAATGGCTTTGCTGGCGTATGGGGGCATATTATTCACCGGCCTCGAACGTATTGTTGAAAACCGTCAAATGAAAGTATCGGCGGGCCGATGCGCGCCGCGCCGGTTTGCGCCGCGCCTTGGCCCATCCGGCCATGGCATTCGTAGCAGCCAACGGCCATGAAGAGTTTTTTGCCGTTTTGCGCGTTTCCCGCCGCCGGGGCGTCGGAAGATTGCTGGGCCCGCGCAACTCCCGTGCCGAACAACGCGCCGGCGAAAAGCAAGAACGCTGCCAGGCAGAGACTTTTCCGCCCCGTTTCCGGCCGGCTCACAGAAATCCCTTCCGCCACGCTCTCCCTTGCTCGTCCCTGGGCCGCTTTCATCGCGCGCTTCTCCTTCTCCGAGTCCACAGTTTTTCCGCTCGTCTTTCGGTTATCGAGGCTGCGTGACTACATCCACCAGTGCCGGTTCGCCGCGCTTCACCACTTCGATCGCGCGTTTCAGCGCTGGGCCCAGATCCTTGGGATCGGAGATCGGTCCTTCGCCGTACATGCCCATGCTCTCCGCGAGCTTGGCGTAGGAAATGTCCGGGCCAGTGATCGTCGTGCCTATTCCGCAATTGGCGATGCCGCGGCTGTGGCGATCGGCCATGATTTGCACCTGCATCACTTCCTGATGGTAGGCGCGATTGTTGTGCATCACGTGCAGCAGCGGGAATTTTGTGGTGCGCTGCGGTCCACAAAACTCCCGGAGCAAACATCAGGTCGCCGTCGCACTGAATGTTGACCGTTAGGCGGCCGTGCTTGCGATTGGCCAGCGCCGCGCCCGTGGCCGCCGGAGCGTTGTAGCCGATGCCATAGCCGCCCGCGCCGCCGATGTATTGATAGTGCTTGTCAAAATTCCACAGCCGCTGCGGCCACTTGCTGACAAACGTGGTGGCGCCGACCAGCGACCAGTCTTCATTTTGAATTTGTCCCCAGAGCTCCATGCACATGCGAGCGGTGCTGATCGGGACTGGCGTCCCACGCAAATGCCGCGGCGTCGCGCGAACGCTCGAGCGCCTGCATGTGCGCCGCCTTGAGCCGCACGCCGCGATCCTGAAATGCGCGCTTGCGGTCGTCCGTGGTGAGGCGCTTGACGGCCTCGGTCAGCGAAGGCAGCGTCGCCTGCGAATCCGCGGCAATGGCGATGTCCACTTCGTTGTAGCGCTGGAAATCCTGATAGTTCGCCTTGATGAAAAGGTCGTCCGAACTGATGGTGATGAGCTTTCGCGTTGGACTTCATGCCGGACCGCGAAGTGCGCTCGATCTGGTCGCGGTAGGTGTGCGTAATGCCATACAAATCGGCCACGTCGAGCCCCAGAATCACGTCCGCTTCGGCAATCGCCGCGCGCGCGCGGTCGGATTGATTCAGCGGATGGCGCGTGGGGAAATTCATGCGTCCCGCCTGATCGACGACCGCGCATTGCAGCGCTTCCGCCAGATCGACGAGGCATGCGAGACCTTCGGGCGTGCGCGCCGTGCGGTCCGCAACGATGACCGGATTTTCCGCCGCGACGAGCAGCTTTGCCGCTTCCGCCACGGAACCGGAATCGCCGACCGGCGGCATTTCATTGGTCAGCTTCGGAATGCGAATTTTGGCATCCGACGGAATCGCATTTTCCTGCAAGTTCGCCATCGGCCACGATCACGACCGGCAAGGTCGGCGGGGTCATCGCAATTTTGTAAGCGCGAGCCGCGGATTCGCCAAAATGTTCGAGCGAAATGGGCAGATCGTCCCACTTCGTAAAATCGCGCACCATCGCCGCCGCGTCCTGCACGCTGTGGAACCACTCCACGCCCGGCGCGCGCTTGGTCTCATCGATAATATTTCCGAGAATCAGGTAGACCGGGACGCGGTCGCAATACGCGTTGTAGATGGCCATCGCGGCGTGCTGCACTCCCACCGTTCCATGCGCGAGGACCGCGAGCGGCTTGCCTTCCACCTTGTAATATCCGTGCGCCATCGCGACGGAGGATTCTTCATGGCAGCAGGTGATGAACTCGGGGCTTTATTGCCGCCGTAGTTAATGATGGACTCGTGAATACCGCGGAAACTCGATCCTGGATTCGCGCACACGTACTCAAACCCGAGCGACTTGATCACATCCACCATGTAATCCGAGCCGGTGCGATCGGCCGTCAAGACCTGACCGCGCCGGGTGGAACCTCGGTCTCGGCTGCGGGAGACATGGGAGGCGGAGCCGTGCGCTTCGCCTCCGCCGGCTGCGCCGCAACTGTCGCGGGCACAGCCGCCAACTGCCGCGGCACCCTGCAGCCGCACCCTTCAGAAAATTCCGGCGGTCTACATACAGGTTTAGGTGACTTAGCCATGAATTTGCACCTCGGTTTCGCGGCTGATTGGCACCTTATATCACAGGAATTGAGCCGGATGCCATACCGCTCACGGCCCCACTGGCGCTGCAGATGAATCCCTGTTTTTGCCAGTATTGGCGAATCCGCCCGCCATTGCTATCCCGGAACACTGTACCTCAGCGGCGTTGACGCTTCCTTGCCGGGCGGCTATGTTCGATGGAAGGCAGTACGGAGCGCTGGCGGTTCCCCCGTGGCGATGACCGCTCTGGCGCTGGCGCTCCTGTGCAAATTGAAGGAGCGTACGCCAGTTCCGTCGTACGCCTGTTCACTGACCAGGCTGCCGGGTCATGGAGCACGTCTAGTACGCCAACGCGTCCAAAAAAGTGACAACCTTAATCAAAGCAGGCCGGTACGATCTCCGCGAAGAACTGGGCCGCGGCGCCATGGGCGTGGTGTTTCACGGCTTCGATCCGGTGATCGGCCGGGACGTGGCGGTGAAAACATTGCGGCTGTCCGAGGCGGGAACGGGACTGTCGCGCGAAGAATTGGTCGGCCGTTTCCAGACCGAAGCGCGCGCGGCGGGGCTGCTCGACCCACCCCAATATCGTGGTGGTTTTCGACGCCGGCGAAGAGGACGGCCTGTTCTACATCACCATGGAGTTTGTGGAGGGGCGCAGCCTGCAATCGTTGATCGATACGCGCCAGCCCTTCCCTGTTCCCCGCGTCTTGAAGTTGATGGAGCAGGTCTGCTCCGCGCTGGATTTCGCGCACCAGCACAACGTGGTTCACCGAGACATCAAGCCCGCGAACCTGATGCTGACGGCGGACGACGTGGTGAAGATCACCGACTTCGGCACCGCAAAAATTCTGCAATTCGGCACCGCGCAAACGGCTCACGTAATGGGCACGCCTTCCTATATGTCCCCGGAACAGGTGAAGGGCAAACCGGTCGACGGGCGTTCCGACATTTTTTCGCTGGGCGTGATTCTGTACGAGTTGATGACCGGAGAAAAACCGTTTCCCGGACAGAACATCACGACGGTCATTTACAAAATTATTAACGAAGAGCCCATTCCGCCGCGATCGCTCGATTCGTCCATTCACCCGGGCCTTTCCGCCGTGATTACACGCGCCCTGGCGAAAGAGCCTGCGGACCGCTTTCAAAGCTGCCACGAACTGCTGAGCGCGCTGAAGAATTATCATGAAATGATGGGTCCGGATACGACGGTGCGAATGTCGCCCGTGAATGCGCAGCCTGCTGCGGGATTGAATCGTCCGTCTGCGTCAGCCGCCGCGCGTTTCCGCTTTTCCAGTTGCAACCAAGCCGACTGAACCTGACCCACCTGCTTCCTTGTTTTCTCCAATCGTGATGGAGGAGGAACCGCCGAAAAAGCGAGGTGGCTGGCTGCTCACGCTGATCCTGTTGGGGATTATCGGCTATGCGGGATACCGCGTGTACCCCCCCGCGCTGGATTTGTGGCAGCGGACGCATGAAGAAATTAAGAGGCCGGATGGTCCTGCCCAAGGCGGAGCCTGCGCCGCGGCGCCGACTCCGCGGCTGCGGCAGCACCCGTGACGGATGGAACCAGCCAAAATCGGATGCGTTGTTCAGCGATCCGCCGCTGACGCCCGCGCCGGTGACGTCTCCCGCGCCTGCGGAAACCGCTGCGCCCGACGATTGCCGCGCCGCCGACGGCCGCTGCCTGCGACGCCACCAGCGCCGCAAAAGTCTGGCTGCTGCCGCGCCCGTTACAAACGGCGCGGAAAAACCAGTCGCGCCGCCCAAACCGGCGGAGCCGCCGGAAGCCTACCGCGGCGCAAGTGCTCGAATCGAAGATTCGCGCCGAAATCTACCAGGAGTGACTCAATTATAAAGTAAACATTCGCGCCACGGGAATGCACTTACCCTGTCCGGCTCCTTGAACCTCGCCGAACACCGCGAGTTGATGAGCCAACTCCACGTCGTTCCGTGCGGAGTCCGGGTCATCGACGACATCGACCTGACCGGCGACACCAAAGCTGCCCGCGGCCTCGTCACCGGGCTGGATCTGGGTTCGCTCGTCTCCGCCCGGCGCCAGAATCTGGTGGACGGAGCGGAGACCGGCATGCGAACCCCCGCAAGAGTGGAATTGCAGTCCGGAGAGCACGACGTGCAATTAGTGCGCGCCGGGTTTGGGTCTGCGCATCGAAAACTGTCCGTAAATCTGGCCAGACAGCGCAAGTCAAGAAACATTGCCCATCGCGCAAGACTCTCAATAGCGCCGAGCCGGATCAAGTTGCCTTCGTTCAAAACTGAGTTTCGCGTTTGTATGCTGACCGGAAAATGTGCCTTCTCCTGCCCGGATGTAACAATTCTACCCGAATCGATCTGGGCGGGTTAATTCATTGGCATCCGCCCTCCAGTAATGCCCTTTATTTCAGCGGGCCCAGGGCGCATTCTGACGGCATATGGCGTGCTCTCATTTCAACAGACCCGTGTGCCCTCGTCGCATCGGGATGCAGCGAGATAGCGCCTGGACGGAACTAACGGCAGTTTCTGGCGAGCCGGGCCCAGCAAGGATTCGGGATTAAAACCAGGAACCATATGCGAATGAAGACCCTCGACAATTCGAAGGTCCATTCCCGACGCGGATGTTCCCGTCGTCAGCGCGGTTCCGATTCCGCCGAAGAAGCAGGATTCGAATCTCGCGGAGGTGATACCCGTTCGCCCGGCATTTTCGAACGCCGAAACGGCGATTGTCTTTTTCCTGCGGCAATTTCGGGTTTTGGTGGGCGCGGCGCGGCTGTATCAGCGCAATCATCCGCGGCTCATGGAAATTCTGGCCTCCACGGAGCAGCAGCTGCGGATCGCGCTTGCCGCGCGTACGCCTCTGGTATTGGCCATGGAGCCAAATGGAATTTTGCTTCCCGGGCAGGCAGGTGGCGCTACCGATCTGCTGCATGATCAGCGCGGCGAATTGAAGTCGCTGGCGGAAGAACTTTTGCGCAGCGGAATTTGCTCGATGCTGTTCACCTTACCCATCAACGTGGGCGAACTGGATTTGCTGGCCCATGAAATCAGCCTGGTTCCGCGGAGCTCCTCGCCCGGGCGATACGGCATCGCGAAAACTGTGGGACAGCTGGATCAAAAGACGCGGGCGTGGTGGGCATTCGCATCAATATTCCGACGGAGCGGCGCGATTCCCTGCTGCTGGCAAGCCTGATGTCTGCGGTGCTCGCCTATGAGAACTCGGCGCAGCATTCCTCTCATCGCGAATCCGCGCATGTCGATGCCTGAGGCAAGCTTCGATCAATTCAGACCACCTTGCGCGTGCTCAGCGAAACTGGTGCCGCCCAGCGATCCGGAGATGCAGCCCTCGACTGATGATATTGCGCGGCGCTTTCACTCTGTTGTCGCCGCCAGCGAACCCGCGGCTGTTTCGCTGATTGTTTACGGCGTGTCCAATGTGCAGCCGCGCGAAGGAGAAGCGCTCGGACCTTACCTGGAAAGACTGACGGACGAACTTGTTCTGTCCTTCGTCGAGCAGGAATTCCATGCGGGCCGCGCAAACCTGCCGCGGAATCGTTCCGTTGCTGGTTCGCCTCGATAAGGAGCGCGGCCAGGCCGGTAACCGGGAACTGCGCGGTTCGGCGGATCGCAGCATGATGAAGCTTCGCGTAGCGCATTTGTGCGAAAAATTCTGGAACGGCCTGCCGGTCGCGTTAAAGCCGAAGACCCTGCGAAGCCGCGAAGCGTGGTGCGTGCCTGCGAGCGTGTGGGCCGCTTCCTCGAACCGCTGGTGACACGACCGAAAACAAGAATGTCGGACGCCGCCGCGCGCGAGGGCCGCGAAGTGCTCATGTCCTATGCCGGGGCCTGGAATCGGAAGAAAACAAGGCGCGGCGTACCGTGGCCACGGGTCTTTCGGAAATTCGCGCCGCAGATGGAACGATTGTGGCCGCATCCCTCGATCGCGGAATTTGGGTCGCGGGAGTGGTGCAAGCGTTGCTCAAGGAGACTTCACCTGGAATTGCCGGGCTGCTCTCCGCAGCGGTGGAGAAATTCGCGCGCGCCTCGACTGCGAAGAAGGAATATGGCGAATTCGAGCGGATCCTGGAAACGCTCGAGTCTGCGCCGAAGGACGACGAACATGCGCATATCTCGACGCTCGTCGCGCACATCCTCGGCGACGAGCAGTGGCTCTATCTGGTGGATGAAGCCCTCTCCGGCCAGCCGCTCAACCCGGTCATTCCCCGTTTACTGAAGAGGCTGCCCGGACCGGTTGATCGACGCCTCGGCCTGCTGCTCACTTCGGCCGAAGGATTGGATTCCCTGCCCGCCATGGTGCGCTTGATTCACGGAACAGGCGAGCCGGTGCTCGGCGCGCTGGAAACCAGGCTGTACGAAGCGCGGCGGCAGCGCATCGCAACTTCCATACATCTACTCGCATCCGCGGACCCGAAACGCCTGGCGGGCGCCCTCCCGCAAGGCGCTGGCCAGCTGGGAGTGGGGTTTGCAGGACCTGGCGGCGACGGAACTCATGAAGTGGACGAATCCGCCTGTTGTTGCGGCGACGGCGCATGCTTTTCTGGCTACGTTGCCGGAAGCGCATGCGATGGTCGTGCCTTGCATGATCGACCATCTCGGAACGGCACATGAAGCCGCCGCGGTTCCCTTATTGCTTCAGATCGCCGAAGGACAGCATCCGTTACTGCGGGACATTTATCTCCGGATCAAGGCCATCGAAGCGCTTGGAAGAATGCGCGTACCGGAAGCGGCGCCTTCGCTGATGCGGATGGTGCGGGAGCGCAACGGCCTGGCCCACGAAGAGCCGGCTGCGCTACGCGCGGCGGCCGAAGAAGCGCTGGCCCTGCTGGAAAATCGGCCGGCTTCCTCTCGCGCTCGAACTGCGGAAAGCGCGCGCGCAAAATCCGGAGTTTCCCATACGCGCCCCCGCCGGTATCCCCGCGCGCGCGTCCAGCCTCCTCTGCAAGTGATTATCGCCGGAACCCGCACCGGGTCGGGCCGCCTTCGGGTGATTGCCCTGGGCGGCGCGTTCGTGGAAACCGATCAGCGCCTGACGCTCGGCGACTCCATGCAGCTGGACATCCGGACCGGGCTTCGCAAGATCCAATGCACCGCCGTCGTGCGCAATCTTACCGCGACGGGAGCGGGCGTCGAATTCGTCCACATGAAACCGCGCGACCGCGAGCGCCTGCGCCGCCTCATCACGCAATTACTCAAGTAAAATTCGGCATCGCTGGTTTCCGGAAGAATTCCGGCGCCACAGCAACACAACTTTTCGGTCGCTATTCCTCGGAACTTGGCGTGGAAAGCAGCGGGCGGGGAAACGTCTCGATCGGCTCGATCTGCGGAACGTCCGAACTGCCGACGCCCATCTCCCGAAACTTGCGGGCGGATGGAATCAAGCGGCTGTCAAACGATGCGACGGCGTTGTTGTAAGCCTTGCTGGCGCGTTCCAAACCTTTGGCAATATCGGCAAGATGCTCGGCGAATTTCACGACGCGGTCGTACAATTCCTTTCCCAAGTCCTTAATCCGCTCGGCGTTCTCCGCAACGAGCTGCTGTTTCCAGCCATACGCGATCGCCCGCAGCAGCGCGATGAGCGTGGTCGGGCTGGCGAGAACGACGCGCTTGTCGATCGCGTCCTCAATGAGAGTGCGGTCCTGCTCGAGAGCGGCGCTGAAAAAGGATTCGCCGGGAACGAATAGCACGACGAATTCGGGCGTCGGATCGAACTGCCTCCAGTATTCCTTTGCAGACAAGCCTTTGATGTGTTCGCGAACCAATGCGGCGTGCTGCATCATCGCTTCGCGGTACTCGGCGTCCGTCTGCGCGCTCACGGCCTTGAAAAACGCGTGCAGCGGGACCTTCACGTCCACGACAATCTGCGTTCCGCCCGGCAAGGAAATGATCAGGTCGGGGCGCAGGCGGCCCTCTTCCGTGTCAACCGACTGCTGTTCCTGGAAATCGCAATGAGGAGACATCCCGGCCAGCTCCACCACGCGCCGCAGCGTCAGCTCGCCCCACTTCCCTTTTACTTGCGGCTGCTTGAGGGAGTTGACCAGGCTTCCCGTTTCCTCGCGCAATTCCTTGTTGGTCGTCGCGAGAAGCTGCACTTCGCTGCGCAGGCTTCCATAGGCTTCCTGCCGCGCGGACTCGACGCGAGTCACTTCCGAGCGAAGATCCTTCAAGGCCGTTTCCAGCGGGTCTACCAGGGATTGAATCGCGATCTTGCGCTGTTCGAGATCTCCTTCGGATTCCTTCTGCAAGGAATCGAACTTCGCCTTGGCGAGCTCCATGAATTGGGCGCTGCTGGACTTCAGGGCCTCCCCGGCCAGCGATTGAAATGCTTCCCGGAGCTTGACCTGGGCATCCTCCAACAAACGCCTCTGCTCCAGGAGGTTCGCGCGCTGCAGCTCGGCGTCTTTTTCAGCGGAGGCGCGCAGCTGTTGTTCCTCTTCGATTCTTTTCTGCGCGGCGCGCAGATCTTGCTGCAAGGTTTCGTTCTGTTTTTTTAGTTCTTGCGCCGTTCCGTCCAGCCCCGCCGCGCGCTTTTCGAGTTCCAGCCGCGCCGCGCCTGCCATGGAATTCGTCCATGCCCACGCTACGGCAAAACCCGCCGCGAGGCATGCAATGGCGATTGCTATGGCTGTTCCTGTCATGAAGGCGCCTTCAGCGAAGGTCTTAGCAAAACTTCACGGCTGAGGACGAGATTCTACCATGCTGGACACGAGCCGGGCCGAAACCGAGTAGTTGCCGCCCGTCACGAATTTCACCTCGATCGGCGCGATATTCTCCTCGCCGCCGGAGGTCTTGACGCGCTGCACATTTCCCTTCGAAAGCTGGATCACTCCCGGCGACCCGTTGCGAACCTCCACGACCAGCGGCTCCGTGGTGCCATGCGCGTGCAGTATGAGCTTGCCGGATGAGCCAGCATCGGCTGCTTGCGCCGGACCGCTGAATTCGAGCATCACCGCAGAGACAGGAAATGGGCCCGCGTCAATCCCTGCGACCGTGACGCGAAGATTGAAATCTCCGATTTCGGCTCGCGGTCCGGGGAGCACCACTAGGGAATCCGGCGAGGCCGCCACGACGAGGCAGGGATCGCCGTTCAGATAAACGTGATTCGAATCTGCGGCTCCCCGAAAACCGGAGCCCTCGAGGACAAACCTATCGTGGATGGCCAGAACGTGCGGGTAGGAAGTTAGTTTGACCCCGCCCGGGTTCCCTGCGGATGCCTCTCCGGACCGTGAATCCTGGGCGGCCACAACGTTGGTGGACGCGGTGACATTCCGGCCGGCAATTTTCGCTATGAGCGTTCCAAGCGCGTCGGGAGCGGTGAACGGCGCGCGCCCTGTGACATCCGTCGTCACTTTCTGGCCCCCGGCGAGTTCCACTGCTACGTTGGGCAGGAGGCGTCCCTGGGAATCGATCACCGCAAGCGTGCCTTGCGCACCCGCAACGAGCCGCGGAGGCAGAAGAAGCGTGCGCGGTGTGGGAGCTCGATGTGTTTTCGGCTGCTGCGCCGCGCCCGCCTCGGCGCACACGCCTGCGATCAGCGCAAGGACCAACCAGCAGGTAGGCATTCCATGACGAACCCACGCTCGCACCATGCCCCGGATTCTACCGCGCCTGGTCCAAGAGAATGAAATCACGAACGTTCCGGCCGTCGCACTCGAAAGTACCGGGGCCGGGCCGCTCCTGTTAGCAGTTGGGCACTGAAGCAGCCGCTGGCACAACAGCACGGAACGGAACTGTTAAAATTGAGTTCTTAGAAGGGAGTACCCGCAAGGATCGCTGCGCCGCCGTGTGTATGTTTCCCCGCTAGGCATTCACTATAGGAGTGATCGCACCGATGCAGAGTGACGCTCCACACTGCGCTCCCAGTCCTCCGTCCTCGCCATCCATGCGGGCCGTCGAGAAAATATCGCCATTCGCTTTGGCGGCAATCATCGCGTACGCGACCATCCGAAATGTTTGCCAGGCTTTGATGAAGCCGCTCTGGTACGACGAGATCTGCACGTTTATTTTGGTCCGCCAGCAGCGCATCGCCACGATTTGGAGCGCGCTCAAGCAGGGAGCGGACGGTCAGCCGCCGGCGTTCTATCTCGCCGAGCGATTCGTCACTCCGCTCGTTGCCAACGAGCGCATCGCCTTTCGGCTGCTTTCGATTCTGGGATTCCAAGCCACCATTGTCTGTTTGTTCGTTTTGATCCGAAAGAAGCGCGGAAGCGCCGTTGCCCTGCTCTGCGCTTCGATACCGTTCGTTACTCTCTTGTATGACAACTACGCCGTCGAAGCCAGGCCCTATAGCCTGGTTGTAGCCTGCATTTCATTCGCCCTGATTTGCTATGAGCGGGCGCCCGCGATTCGCTGGATGATACCGATGGGCTTGAGTCTGGCCCTGGCTCAATCCTTGAGCTACGTCGCTATGTTGAGCTTCTTGCCATTCCTTGCCGCTGAATTCGTAGTGCTTTTGGAGGAAAGGAAACCGCGTTGGACCGTGTGGATCGCACTGGGGAGCGGCTTTCTCCCGTTCCTGGCCTTCTGGTCATTGCTCTCCGCGCAGCAGGCAATTTACGGAAAGCACTTCTGGGCACAACCCAGCCTGTTCCTCGCTCAATCCAGTTACGGTTGGTTCTTCACTCAGCCGAAACTCGCGGGCGAAATCCTGGTCGCCTGCGCTGCTCTTGCAGTGCTGGTTTCCGTGTTGTTCCGGAAGCGCCGGGCTGTACCCGGAAACGGTGAAATTACGCCGTCCCTCCAGGGGCCGACACTCATACTGGTGATACTGGGCCTGCCATTCCTCAGCGTTTTTGCGGCGATGCTGATTCACGGCGGGATGTCCGCGCATTATGTCCTTCCGACCTTGCTAGGGTTCCCACTCGCCGCCGGCTACGTCCTTCCAAAACCAGGACGAAAAAGTGCCGTACTCTGGGTCGGATTACCTCTCGCATCCCTGGCCATTTTCGCCGGAAGCCGGGAGAAATCGTTTTGGTCGGAGTATCGTTCGAGTGCCAGTTCCGCATCTTCTACAGATTTAGTGGAGAGTCTAGTGAAGTCTTCCGGTCACGCGAATCTCCCGGTGGTCGTGTCCGACCCGCATGATTTCTTGCAACTCGCTCATTCCGCAGACCGACAATTGTCCGCCAGAGTTGTCTCGGTCGTGGACGCACCCGAGGCAGTCATGTATACGGGATCGGACACCGCGGATAAGGAGCTGCCGATTTTACAGTCCTACGCCGCGCTTCAAGTGTATGACTTCCAGTCCTTCGCGGCGAAGAATCCCGTTTTTCTCTTGTATTCGGGGAATGGGGGAATCGCCGGCGACTGGTGGCCTCGTAAGCTCAAGCAGGACGGGTATACGCTGCGCCCGGTAGGCGTCAGGCCGCGATCCGAGCATGACTTTCTCCACAGGGTATTTCTCGTCAGTCGCATGAAAGACGCCGATTGAAATACGCAAGTCTGGAACGAAGGGCGACGTGGCCCTGCCTTTTTGGAGAGTGTTACGGCCGTAGAGGGATTCGAATCGCTAGATCTTCTCCGCAGGCTACAAAATCAAGTTCGAAGAACAGCCTGTATACGCGAAATTCCTGACCGTTTGTGAGTAATTTGGGGAGAATGGGTGCGCATTCCCAGGAGAAACGCCAGATGGCTGGCGCTCCATCCTTCAGCGCCCGTAATGCATCCAACACATCTTCGTGAATACTCAATCCATCTAATTACAGGCATTACTATCATCCGCACTGTTATGCGCAGCACCGCACGAGGAGAAGGCCTATGAAGAAAACGATCTTCCTTGCCATTGTTCTGTTCTGTATGAGTTCCGCCTGCGCGTTCGCCCAAGAACCCAGCGCCGAAATGACCCCGAAGAACAGCCGCGGTTTGTGCGGGAGCTATCCCCTCGTGGACATTACCTGCTACGGAGCGCGCAGCTTCTCCGGAGGCGGCGCGCCGAGCACGACGGCTACTACGGAAGGGGGCACAACCGTGGCCGTGGCAAAACCCATTTTCGTGAATGGCGACGGCATAACGATTTACGGGGCCGGCGCTTCGAACAAACTCTTGACGCCATCTGCTCCGACCGTGACTGCGTCGACCGCGGCGGGGGAGACTGGCACGGGTTGGGCCGCGACAATTCCGAGCGCAGTCGCCGGAAGTGCCGCCTACAGCTACGTCGTGATCGCGGATGACGGCAACGGCGGCCTCACCGCTCCCAGTCCGCCAACGACCATCACGAACGGGCAGGCCAAACTCGGCCTGACTACTCAGAAAATCAAAAGCATCACGCGGTTGAATGACGTCCTGACTGTTGTCACGGCCGAAAAAAATCTTTTGAACGCCGGCGTCCCCACCAGTTCCGGTACGATGGTTCATATCACTCTTCCCGGCCCCAACGCCATGAACGGCTACTACACCGTCGGGTCGGTGACGAATCCGACGACGTTTGTCCTCTACAACACGAATGTGGACACGCGCGCGCAAGGCTGGACGTCGAGCGACACGTACAATCAAACGGATACCGGCATCATTTCCTATTTCGTCAGCAATCACATAAAAATTAATCCCGTCGCGGGAGCACAGACGTACTACATTTGCGCGAACCGCCCCGGCGACCGGGCCCGCGAGTATCACCTCGTCGGCGTCACCGTCATGCAAGGCGTGGGCACCCGCTACACGTACGGTGAATTCGATGACTATGGCAGCCCGTTCAACGACCATCAGGCGTATCCAAGCTACGTCACCGATGCATCGTGCACGGGATCTCGCACGAACGATATGTACACGGGCAGAGTTACGTCCGGAGGAGGCACCACACGCCTCACAGTGAGCCCCGCCACTTCGCAGACGGTGCGGCTTCCCGGGAATTTCGCCGTCGTCGACGCCGGCCCCGGCATTCATGCCGCCGATTTAGCCGCGAACTTCTATACGAACGGAGGAACCGTGGGCTCCGTTTACATTCCCGGATCCTCCGCGGGCGGCGGATTTGCGTTCAACATCTATTCTCCGCTGACGATTCATTCCGTGACCCACATCGAACAGGTTGGAGCGGTTCGCGCTTTCGAGCCGATTACGATGTCCGGCTCGGATACCTGGAGCGGAATGGAATCGTCGGGGCTCGGCGCGAGCCAATTCGCATGGGGCAGCTACTCAGCCGTCTATGCGGGAACGAACAAGCCGATCTTTTATCTGACCAAGCAGGGGAATGAAATTCGCCGCATCTCCGTGGCAAGCAATCTCCCCAACGGCGGGACGGCAATGGTTGTGGATGTCGCGCCGAACACCATTCTCGACCATGTCGGGTTCCAATTGGGAGGCGGGTCGACTACCGACGATTTGAGCATGGCCATCATCTGGCGCGACACGACGAATACGGTAAGCCCCATTTCCATGTCCTATATTGGAATTGTCTCCGGGCCGGACCAGTTCAACGATCGCTCGTGGACTCCGCAAATCTGGTTCATGCCGGGAGAATCCGGTAGCGGCGAAGGGACCGGAAGCAACGTACCGTATATCACGATCGACCATCTGTTTGTGAACCGCCGCGGCGTCTACATCTCGAACAATGGTTGGAGCAACGGTCCCGGACCTGCAGAGATCAATTGGGTGTACAGGCAGGGTGGAATCGATCCGCTACTAGCCATTCAGAATCCAACCTTTACCAGCAGCATCATGCTGCGCAATATGTTCCTCGATACGGAATCGAATCCGATTATTTCGCTCTTGAGCATGGGAGGATTTGGCGGAAATCTTTCGTTACAAGTCATCAGCGGCGGCGTGAACTCGCCGATTGTCAGCGGAGTTCGCCCGTCGAGCTTTCAGTTTTCTCTCACCGGCACCGCGGGCGGAACTTCCTATCAGTACGAATTGCCCAATCGCAACGGCTCCCATGAAGGACCGACCTACGGTCTCTTCGCTCCCTTTGATACAACCGGTTCTTACGAACCTAAGTCCTACGAGAGCTTGCGAACCTTCTTTGAGCCGGTCCACATTCCTGGCGGGCAAAGCCTCTATTTCGATTTGCCGGCGCCGGCCAGCCTCAAGGCGACGGCGGGCGGCAGCGGAAGCGTGCCGGCGGGGACGTATCATTACGCCGTTACCGCAGTCGGCGCTGATTTCGGGGAAACGATCGCGTCACTGCCTTCTCCGCCTGTCTCAGCGGATGGATCTCAAGGAGTACGCCTGACCTGGACGAATCCGGCCGGTTCGATCTTCAGCAACATTTACCGCTGTTCGGCGGGTCCCGCGTGCATCAGTCAGGGAATAGTCAATGTAAACGCGCCGTGGTCTCGCGTCGCCCTACACGTGGCGGGAGCGAGTTACAGCGACACGAACGCCAAAGCAAATCGTGTCGGCGTGCCGTTTGTCACAGGGACCGGCAGCACGTTGGCCAACAAGAATGGGATGTACATGCCCCTCGGCCAAGCCTTCCCGCGCGCCTTCGCCTCCTTACCGAAGTGCGAGGAAACCACGGAAGGCCAATTCGCCACAGTGAGCAATTCCAATACGAATACCTGGGGCGCTACGATTGAAGGTGGGGGGACCAGCGTCGTTCTGGCATTCTGCGACGGAACTCACTGGACAGTGTACGGGAAGTGAGAGCGGTGCGGATTCCTACTGAGGTTCATACAACAGCGATCCCGCACACAAGCCGTTGCGCCGAGTCTCGCGGGGATCTCTGTGCGCGATCGAGTGCGAATCGGGTGGACGAAGTTACAGCGCCGGGAGATTCGCTGCCCGAATCCAGGACGTCAGAATCGATAATCTAAGTCTGGTTTGCGAGTTCAAAGATTTTTGCATCGAGGAAGAGCCGGTACAATTCCGGATCGAGTTCCTGATCCTTTACCGACATTTCGAGGATGTTGAGCGCGCGCTCCGAGGTGACGGCCTTTTTATAGGGGCGGTCGGAAGCGGAGAGGGCGTCGAAAATATCGCAGATCGTCATGATCTTGGCCTGGACGGGGATTTCAGGCTCTCGCAATTTGTACGGATAACCCGTGCCGTTCAATTTTTCGTGATGCGCCCGCACGATTCGCGGAATTTCGCGAATCTGTTTGGTCCAGGGAATTTGCAGCAGGAAATTGAAGCTGTGAACGACGTGGGATTCGATTTGCTCGCGTTCGTCCGCGCTGAGGCTTCCCTTCGGAATCGATAGATAGCGGACTTCCTCCGGCGTGAGGATGGGCCTCTCGACGCCGCGCGGGTCGCGATAGGTCTGCCGCGCGATCTCGTAGATGCGATCAAATTGCCCTTCCGGCAGCACGGTCGGCTCGTTGGCCTGAACGATCGCCGCGAAACCGCTCTCCATCAGGGCCCTGCGGCGGCGATATTGCTCCTCTAGGGACGCGATCCGCTCCAGCGCCTCCGGCCGGTCCAGTTCCATGAGAATCCGCACCTTCTCGCGCTCCAGGCGGGCTTCCTGTTCCATATACAGATAGTCAAAACGGTGCGCGATCAGATCGAGTTGCAGTGGGTACAGCTTCTTGGCCTTGACCAGCACGTCCTCGCGGACGCCGACTTTTCCAAAGTCGTGCAGGAGCGCGGCGTAGCGAATTTCCTTCATCTGCTCGGGAGAAAAGCGAATCGATGCGTACGCGCCGGCATCGACGCGGTCCACAATCTCCGCGAGCCCCACGGTCATGTGAGAGACGCGCAGGGAATGCCCGGAAGTAGTGGGATCGCGCTGCTCGATCGCTTTCACCGAGGCCTGAACGAATCCTTCGAACAGCTTTTCAATGTCCTGATACAGGCGGCCATTTTCGTAGGCGACGCCGGCCTGCGACGCGAGCGACAGCGCCAGACGGACCGCGCGGTCGGAAAACGGCCGTACCTCGCGCGCTACCACTTCCTCACTCGTGAGGCGCGCCTCGGGATGAAGTTTGCAGTTGATGAGTTGCAGGACGCCGATGACCTCGCCGCGGCCGTTCTTCATCGGAAGCGTCAGCATGGAGCGAGTGCGATAGCCCGTTTCTTCGTCGAAACGCGGGTTGAAGTGGTAGGGACGGCTACGCGGAATGCGCCGGGCATCGGCCAGGTTGATCACTTCACCGTGCAGAGCCGTATAGCCAGCCAGAGAATTTTCTTGCAGAGGAATCTCAAATTCGGCGAACGGGAACTGCACGCTGTCGTTTTGGGTCAGCTTGAAACGCAAATGGCGGTCGCCCTGCCCGGCATCCAGAGCAGCGGGACTCGTCTCTTCTACGAGGTACAACGAGCCGGCATCGGCGCCGGTGATTTCCCGCGCCTTCGCCAGGATCATGCTGAGCAGCGCACCTACTTCGTGAGTTTGCGACAGGGCAATACCGATGCGATTCAGTTCTTCCATCTCGCGTTCGGCGCGCGCGAGGTCGGCCCGGGCGGCGCGCTCCCGCTGCGCCAGCTCGATGTTGGCGATTGCGGCGTCCACCGTCTTGCGGACCAGCGAAGCGTTGGCCCTGCGGGGAAGAGTTGCAAAACAGCCCGGCGCGTTCTCCGCGCCACCATTTCGCGAAACGCCGATGAACCGGACGCGTGGAGCCCGGCGCATCATTCGCCGCAGGGCAAGCAGGTCCCGGCCGCCCAGATCGGCAAAACATACGACAGGATTGTCCCCCAGCGCGGGCGTCGAAGCCTTTCGACCCGGCGCGACAGCCGGGATCGCGCGGACCGCGTACCTGCGGCTCAAGGGGCGGGCCAGAGAGGCGGCTTGGGAGTGCTCGAAATACCAAATTTCTGCGCGCTGCGGCATGTGAGAGGGTGCGAAACGCAGCAGGGGTGGGATTTCTGCGTGCAGTCCGCAGACAGTATTATATCGAAATCGTTTCCCATCTCCTGAAAAAGATCAGGGCGAGGTGTCTAGAAAGGATGTAACTGGTTACGTCACATGCTATTGCGGTCTCAAAACCGCTTTGTTAGCCTGAACTTCAGTGGGAAAACGAGATTTCGCACGGTTGAATCTCGAAGCGGTGCACGTTTCTAGGGCGACGGGTCTATCCCTCTGCGGGTAGCAGACCGCACCGCCAGCCGAATGAGGCCCCCTTTGCACATCGACGCAGGGGCGCGCACCGACCTTGGTCGCGTCCGAAAGAACAACGAAGACTGCTACGCTATCGACTCCGCTCTCGAGCTGTATGTCCTGTCCGACGGGATGGGCGGAGAAGCGCATGGCGAGGTGGCCAGCAATCTCGCCGTGCAGACGATCTTGACGCACTGCCGGCAGTCTGAAAACAGCCGCGCGACACCCATTTTCGGCGAATCGAGCCCGGACGTTTCGGAGCGGACCAATCGCCTCTCGAGCGCGATCCATCTGGCCAATCGGAGAGTCTTTGAAGCGGCGTCCTCGAACGAGGACCAGAGAGGCATGGGCGCAACCATCGTTGCGGCGTGGATCGATGGCCAGAGGCTCTCGATCGCTCACGTAGGAGATAGCCGCGCGTATTTGCTGCGCGCCGGCTCGCTGGAACAGCTCACTGCCGACCATTCGTTGGTGGCTGAAAAAGTGCGCGTCGGGATCCTGACCCCTCAGGAAGCCGACGCCAGCGAGATGCAAAGCGTGCTGACACGCGCGGTGGGAACCAATGACGTGGTGGATGTCGACACGGACGAACAAGTCCTGCTGGTCGGCGATTTCCTGCTGCTCTGCTCGGACGGCCTGACACGGATGGTCACCGATCCCGAAATTGCGAGCACGCTACTCACCGCCGCGTCCGCCCAGGAATGCGCGGACCGGCTCGTCGACCTGGCCAATGACAATGGCGGCGCGGACAACATCAGCGTGATTGTCTTGCGCGTCGCGGAAAAATCGGCCAGCGTATTCGAGCGCTTGAAGTTCTGGAAGAAATACTCCGGCTAACGCCGCAGCCACGGCGCCGGCCGGAGGAGGCCACCCATGTCCAGACTCGTACTCAAATTCGAGAACGCCACGCTGAAAGAGGTTCCTCTCGGCACGCGTCCGGTGACCATTGGGCGCGCTCCCGATAACGATATCCCGATCGACAATCTGGCTGTGTCCAACTACCACGCGCGGGTATACCTCGAAGCGGGTTCCCTGGTCGTCGAGGACCTCAACAGTCTCAACGGGTCGTTCCTGAACGACATCCGAGTCGAACGCGCCATGCTCAAGGACGGCGACACCATCCTGATCGGCAAACATGAAATCCTGGTGGACCAGACGCACGATGCCGCCGACTCCGCGGATAGTTTGCGCAAAGCGCCCGCGCCGCGCGTGAACGAAACGATGATCCTGGACACGCAAGAACGACGGAAGATGTTCGAGATGGCCGCCGCTTCAGGCGAGCGGTCCCAGCTTGCTCCTGAACGCGTGCGCGTCCCCACGCTCACCGTGGTCCAGGGGCGAACCGATCAAAAGGAATACCGGATTGCCGGCAAGCTGACCGTGATCGGCCACTCCAAGATGGCCACCGTCCGCCTGCGCGGCTGGTTCACTCCGGACATTGCGGCGCAGATTAACAAGCACGAAGACGGCTACTACATCGGCCGCGGGGACCGCGTTCCCAAGGTCAACGGCGAGAGCATCACGGGCCTCACAAAACTCAACGACGGAGACGTGATCGAAGTAGGCCGCGTGCGGCTCGCGTTCCTTTATCGGGATTAACCCGTCGCCGCGCCCTCGGATACAATCCCCGTACCATGCCAGGAACTTCCACGGGCGGTACCTCGCGTCGCGCCTTGCAGCTCCCGCGCGAATGGTTGCGGGCGTGGTGGCAGCGCCGCGTTCCCTTTGCCATCAGCGTGGGCCTGACCGCGTTCGCGCTCACGATCTACGCGTACACCTTCATCGGCGACCGTCCGACGGCGGTGTTTTCCTTCATCAACCGGCTGGAGCTCAACGCGCTGGACCTGCGATTTCGCCTGAGGCCCGCCCGGTACTCGCATCCCGATCCCCGCATCATCATCGTGGACATCGACCAGCGGTCGCAGGAAGTCTTGGGGCGCTGGCCGTTCTCGCGGACGTATTTCGCCAAAATGCTCGACGCGCTTCGGGAGGACGGCGCGAAAGTCGCGGCGTTTGACGTCACCTTCAGCAAGCCGGACGAAACCGCGGCGCCGATTCGCGAATTGAGGGAGACCGTCATCGAAAGGCAAAAGCAAGGCGGGCAAACGGACGCGCGGGTGGTCGCGGACCTGGACCGCCTGTCCAAGGAATACGACGGGGACGAACAATTCGCGCGCGCGATCGAACGATTCGGGAACGTCGTCCTGGGAAACTTTTTCCTCTATTCCGATTACGACTTGAAAGGCGTCGACAGCAAGACGCTCGACCGCTACGCCAATATCCTCTCCGACTTCCCTTTTCCGGAAGTACGCGCGGCGAATCCGCAGACCGGCGCGCGCGACCTTCAGCACATGATCCAGGGTTTTGGCGAGCCGTATACTCTCCTGCCGAAAGGCACGCAGGCCAATATCGAAATTCTCAGCGACGCGCTTCGTACGGGGCATGGCGCCACCGGATTCTTTAACGTCGAGCCGGATGCGGACGGAGTAGTGCGGCATTCCCTGCTGGTGCTGCCATACGGCCGCTCGAAGAATCTGGACGACTGGGATCTCTACGGCTCGCTGGACGTGCAGGCCGTGCGCCTGTTTGTAGGATTGCCCGACCAAAAGATGGTTCTTGACTTCAGCGAGACGGGAATCACCGCGCTGGAATTCGGTCCCTCGCTCGTCGTCCGGCCGGACGCCGTGGGACGAATGATGATCAACTACGAAGGCGACGTCGCAACCTATCCGTACGTCTCGATCGCGGATGTGGTGCAGCGGAAATTCGCGCCGGGAACATTTAAGGGAAAAATTGTTTTGGTCGGCGCTTCGGCAACAGGGATCGGCGACTTGCGCTCGACCCCATTTGGCGGAATCAGCTATCCGGGCGTCGAGATTCACGCCAATGTGATCGACAACATTTTGAACAGGTATTTTCTGCTGCGCGGCGCGAACCAGGTGGCGGTGGATTTGGTCCTGATCGTTCTCTTCGGCGTGCCGCTGGGTTTGTGGCTGGCACTGGCGAAGCCGCGGTCGATGCTGTTCGGACTGCTGCTGCTCGTGCCGTTCAGTCTCGGCGTATGGTACGCCTTCCTGCACGGCTGGTGGCTGAACTTCATCGTTCCCTCGGGAACGCTGGTGGCCAATGTGGGATTCGTGGCGATGTACCGCGCGCTGGTCGAGGAAAAGGAAAAGCGGCGCGTGCGCGGCGCGTTTCAGCAGTATCTGAGCCCGGAAGTGATCCGGCGCCTTCTCGAGAATCCGGATCTGGTGAAGCCGCGCAAGACGGAAATTAGCGTGATGTTCAGCGATGTGCGCGGGTTCACCACGATTTCGGAAAAATTGGACGCTCAGGAACTCGCCGCGCTGCTCAACGAATATCTGACGGACATGACGCAGATCGTTTTCCGCCACAATGGCACGCTCGACAAATACATCGGCGACGCGGTGATGGCCTTCTGGGGCGCGCCATTCGAGAATAAGAACCACGCGACCGACGGGTGCCACGCGGCGCTCGAAATGATCGCGCGGCTGAAGGAAATGCAAAAGAAATGGAAATCCGAAGGCAAGCCGGTGCTCGACATCGGCGTCGGGCTCTGCACCGGGGTGGCGTCGGTGGGCAACATGGGCTCGGAACTGCGCTACGGATACACGGCGCTGGGTGACATCGTGAATCTCTCTTCCCGCATCGAGGGCCTCAACAAGGAATACGGCACGCACATTCTCTTGAGCGATACGACCTACGCGGCGGTGGAAGACCCTCTTCTCGTTTTCCGCGAACTCGATCTGATCCGCGTGAAGGGGAAATCGCAACCGGTCACTCTGTACGAGTTGGTGGCCGCACGAGGCACGCCGGAAGGCGACGCGCCCGACCTGGAACAACGGCTGGAATTTTTTGCGCAAGGGCGGGCCTGCTATCGCGAACGGCGCTGGCAGGACGCGCAATTCGTCTTTGAAAAATTGCTGGAGCGCTGGCCCGAAGACGGCCCCGCGCGGATGTACCTGAATCGCTGCAGGGAATATCTCGTCGCCGGGCCCGAGGAAAATTGGGATGGGGTGTATGTGATGACCCACAAGTAGGACGGGCTTTTTACCCTGAGTGCGGCGAAGGGCAGCCTGTCCGGTTTTGAAGTATCGTAGCGCTGGAGGAAGTCAAAAGCGGACAGGCTGAAGCCCGTCCTACTTAACCCGGCGGCCAGCGGAAATCGCGGCCGCCCAGCAAGTGCAGGTGCAGGTGAAACACGGACTGGCCCGCGCCAGGGCCGTTATTAAATACGGTGCGGTAGCCGGCGGTGAGATTGCGCTCGCCGGCGAGTTTCGCGGCGACGAGCTGCAGTTTGCCGAGCAGGGCCGCGTCTCCCGCCGTCGCTTCGGTCAGCGAGACGATATGCTTGCGCGGGCAGATGAGGAGATGGCTCGGCGCCTGCGGCTGAATATCTTCAAACGCGAAAAGATCCGCGTCCTCGTATACAAGCTTCGCTGGAATCTTCTTTTCCCCGATTTTGCAGAACAGGCAGTCGTCCATGGAAAGCACCCCGAGTTCAGAGTTTACAGTTGAGAGTCGAGAGTTGGAAGTCCCACTTCGCAAGCGGAAAAAACCCGGGTCTCGTGTCATTCTAGCGAAGCGAAGAATCTATCTTCGATCTAAGTGCAATCTACGGAGAGATTCTTCGGCGAAAAGCGCGCCTCAGAATGACACCAACATCATTTTTTCAGCCTCAGAAGCCGCGACGCACAAGGCTGCCTTACGAGATGGCGCTTAGTGAATGCTGAAGTCGTTCGGTTGGTCCAGACGCATCACGAAGGTCTGCTGGAATCCTTCGCTGTTCCGCAATTGTCCGGCAAGCTGCTGCGCGGCCTCCGGCGTCAGAACACGCCCGACGCGCACGCGATAGAAGTGGCCCGTGGGCGTATCGTAATCCTGAATCAAAATTGGGTTGTAGTGCGGAAGCAATCGCTCGCGCAGGCGCTCGGCGTTGCCGCGGTCGGCGAAGGCCCCGACTTGCACGGTGAATTCGCCTACGGCAGGATTCGGACCGGAGAGCAACTCGATGCGCACGGGAGCGGTGCCCGTGCCGATCATGTCCAGCGCGACGGCCGCGGCGCGAGCGAGGTCGAGAATGCGGTCGCCGACGAAGGGGCCGCGGTCGATGACCCGGACTTGCACGTCGCGGCCGTTATTCAGATTCGTGACGCGCAGAATGCTGCCGAACGGAAGCGTGCGATGCGCGGCCACGAGCGAGTTCATGTCGAATATTTCGCCATCCGCCGCGCGGCGCCCGTTAAACGGAATCCCGTACCACGACGCCGTTCCCTCTTCCACAAACATGCCGGGCACGAACGGCGCGGTTCGAGTGGGCGGCTGCGAAGCGCTGGGCGCGGACGGAGGATGCGTGGGCGCAGGAGCCGGCGCGGGGATCGATTCCGGTTGCGTTGGCGGAGGGGGAGGAACGCTCGAGACCGGGCGCCGGCCGGCACAGCCCGTCAATACAATGGCCGCAAACAATGCAGGAATCAGCCGGTGACGATGCAGGGCCCACAGAAAATGGGATGCCGGCCGCGCGGTCCGGCGCTCACTCACTCCAGGCACCGTTTTCGTTGGGCGATTGCAATGGGCGTCCTCGCTTGTTTCCGCCTGCAGGGCACAGATTTCCCGCCGGCGCGCGATTCCGGCTATTATAGGCATGCGAAATATATACAGCAAGGAGACGACGTGCCACTTCCCGTTCGATGGCGCTACAAGTTAGACCGCTGGCGCAGCGAAATTGCCGCCATGTTTCACTCGGAGCCGAAGGTCATGCGGCCGCGCCTCTGCCCCGCGTGCGGAACGCTGGTCGGCTCGACAGCCACCAAGTGCCATCAGTGCGGCGCGAACATGACGTTTTCGTTCGCTGCCGCGAGCCGTTCGATCAGCCGCTTTATGCCGCAGACTTCGCCCGTGACCTACGCGATGCTGGCCATCTGCTGCGTGATGTACGCGCTTTCGTTCATCATCACCATGAAATTTTCGGGCGGCGAAGGCGCGGGCGGCGGTTTGATGAATCTTGGGGGAATTGCCACGCGGGTCAGCTATCGCCTGGGGGCCTCGCTTCCCCTCGCATACAACATCGGGCAGCCGTGGAGACTCGTCACGGCAATTTTTCTGCACGCCGGTTTGCTGCACATCGGATTCAACATGTGGGTGCTGATGGACATTGGGCCGATGGTCGAAGAGCTGTATGGCTCGGCGCGCTATTTGTTTTTATACGTCGTAACCGGCGTCGCTGGATACTTGCTTAGCTCCTCGGTGGGGCACTTCAGCGTGGGCGCGTCCGGCTCGTTGCTGGGCCTCATCGGCGTGCTGCTCTCGGCTACAACGGGTAGGAAGAGCATGGCCGCGCAGGCGCTGCGGAGCGCGCTGATTCGTTGGCTGATCTATATCGCCGTTCTCGGCTTTATTTTTAGCGGCACCGACAACTACGCTCACTTCGGCGGCGTGGCATCGGGCTACCTGCTTGGACGCGTGATGCCGGACCGCCCCCCCGCGGACTTGGGCGAACGGCGCCTTGCAAATTATCTGGGATGGGCCACGGGGATTGCCATCGCCGTCAGCTTCGGCTTCATGGTCGTGAACTATCTGCAGAGTGCGTGAGGGTTTGGTAGGACGGGCTTCAGCCTGTCCGGTTTTGATTTTTTCGTAGGTTCCAAAAGTCAAAAGAGGACAGGCTGAAGCCCGTCCTACTGCTGCGGCTGCTCGCTCAGGCGGCGGGCAACCGTGAAGCAGTAATGAAAGCCGGAGAAGACGGTGAACCCCGCTACCAGATAGCCGATGATGTTCCGCACCACTTGCAGCCAGCCCCACTCGGTGACCGCCAGCAACACCACCGCGAATACCAGCAGAATTTGCACCGCCGTCGTGGCCTTGCCGTAAATGCTTGGCGGAAACGGCCGGTAGCCGACCACGAGCAGGATCACGGCGGCCGCCGTGAGTAGCAGGACGTCGCGGCTTAGCACGAGCGTGGCGAGCCACCAGCTGATCTTGCGATTCAGCGCCAGGACAACGAAGGAAGAAGACAGCAGCAGCTTGTCCGCGATGGGATCGAGATAGGCCCCGAGAGCGGTTTTCTGGTTGAGTGAACGCGCCAGTAAGCCGTCCAGACCGTCCGTCAGCCCCGCAACGATCAGGATCGCGAGCGCGATGCCGTACCGGTGATAGTGAATCGAAATGATGAAGAACGGCAAAAATCCCAGCCGCAGAAACGTGAGCTGGTTCGGCACCGTGAAGACGCGAGAGGACATATTGGGATTTCGATTCCGCTTACACGAACAGAGCGAGATAGTCCCGCAAGGAGCGCCCCACGCGCTGCTCGAACCGCCCGGAAAGCGATGGAATCGATCCGTGCGGCTCATCGAGCGCGATGCGCTCGACGCGTTGCATCGGGAAAAACAGCGTAGGGAGCCCGATGCGCTCCCCTTCCGGATCCATCACCTGCCGGATGAAA
The DNA here is from genome assembly GCA_963800455.1 of uncultured Acidobacteriota bacterium. GTDB lineage: Bacteria > Acidobacteriota > Terriglobia > Acidiferrales > UBA7541 > Palsa-360. The sequence continues at coordinate 396,502 of CAWDAY010000003.1, forward strand.
TCGTCGAACGAATTCAGATCGATGCCGCGCAACGTCACGCCGGCGGAGTTCATGGTAACGAGAGAGCCCCACAATTTTTCCTTGGGCGAGTGCAGGCTCACGATGACGATGGAGTTCGGTTCCAAGGGTGCGCTCGCTTGGCTCCCGGAGGGCGGAGCGTTGAGTTCTCTCGCTTTGCGATTACAAAGACATCGTCTTACATGCGTCGGAAACGATCAATTTCGGCTCGGTCACCTTCTGCACGTCCGCGGGCGTCAGGCCCGGGGCCACTTCGCGCAACACCAGCCCCTCGGGCGTGACCGCGATGACCGCAAGGTCGGTGACGATCAGGTCCACGACTTCGACGCCGGTAAGGGGTAGGGTGCACTTCTTCAAAATCTTCGGCTGGCCGTCTTTCGTCGTGTGTTCCATGGCAATAATTACGTAGGGCGAGCTGGCAACGAGGTCCATCGCGCCGCCCATGCCCTTGAGCATTTTGCCCGGGATCGCCCAGTTGGCGAGGTTGCCCTTTTCATCGACTTGCAGCGCGCCGAGGATGGTCATGTTCACGTGGGCGCCGCGAATCATTCCGAACGAATCGGAGCTGGAAAAGTAGCTGGTGCCGGGAATTTCCGTGACCGTTTCCTTGCCGGCGTTGATGAGATCCGGGTCTTCCTCGCCTTCCCAGGGAAACGGGCCCACGCCCAGCATGCCGTTTTCCGATTGCAGCACAACGTCCATGCCCGCGGGAATGTAGTTGGCGACCAGCGTCGGCGTGCCGATCCCGAGATTCACATAAAAACCGTCGCGCAATTCCTGCGCGACGCGCCGGGCGATCATTTCCCGCTTGCTTTCCTCCGAACCAGCCGCCTTTTTCCCTTCCGAGTGCGAAGCCACCTGGCTCATGCGCGTTTCCTCACCGTTCTCTTTTCAATTTTCTTCTCGTAATTGACGCCCTGGAAAATCGCGTTCACGAAAATTCCCGGCGTGTGGACCGATTCCGGCGGCAGCGTGCCCAGCTCGACGAGCTCTTCCACCTCGGCGATCACGTAATCCGCGGCCGTGGCCATGACCGGATTGAAGTTCCGCGCCGTCTTGCGGTAGATGAGATTTCCCCAGCGATCGCCCTTCCACGCCTTGATGAACGCGAAGTCTCCGCGAAGGCCGCGCTCCAGAATGAATTTGCGCCCGTTGAATTCGCGCTCCTCTTTTCCCTGCGCGATCATCGTCCCGACGCCCGTCGGCGTGTAGAACGCGGGAATCCCCGCTCCGGCGGCGCGCATGCGTTCGGCGAGCGTGCCCTGGGGATTGAGTTCGACTTCCACTTCCCCGCTCAACACCTGCTGCTCGAAAAGTTTGTTTTCGCCCACGTAGCTCGCGATCATTTTCTTGATCTGATGCGTCTGCAGCAGCAGGCCCAGGCCGGAATCCATCGTGCCCGCGTTGTTGGAGGCCACCGTGAGGTTTTTCGTGCCTTTGCGGCGCACGGCGGCAATAAGGTTTTCCGGAACGCCGCACGTTCCAAATCCGCCCGACAGAATGACGGCGCCGTCGAAAAGTTTTTCGATCGCCGCATCGGCGTTGGCTACGCGTTTATCCATCGAGTCAGGCTCCCCAGGGAATTAGATGCGATCCAGTCTTGACTCGCACAGTTTACTGCAAATCGCGCAGAATCTTGTACAGTTCTCCCGCCGCCGAGAATTCCTCTTCGAGAGCGCGCGTCCGCAGATCGCTGCGAACCTGCTCCAGAGCCTGGATCATCAGATCCAGCACGCGCTCCAGATTGTCGCTGTTCGTGAGAATAATATCACGCCACACGGAATACGGGCTCCCCGCCAGCCGCAGAGCGTCGCGAAGTCCCCGGCCCGCGAGGGTGACGGGCAATCCCGTTTCGTCCGTCTGACTGCGAACTACTCCCGCGAGCGCCACGGAAAGAAGCTGCGGCAAGTGCGAGACAACGGCCGCCGCCCGGTCGTGCGCGCCGGCGTCCAGCCACACAGGCTCCGCGCCCAGCTTTTCGACGAGCGCGACGAACGCGGCGACACGCGGCTCTCGTTCCGGTGCGGCTTTTTGTTTCGCCGGTTCGCGAATCAGCGCGTATTTCGATCCGCGAAACAAATTGGCGTCCGCCGAGGCGATGCCGGAGATTTCCTTTCCGGCCATCGGGTGGCCGCCCAGGAAATGCGCGCCGCCCTCGCGGAACGATTCCGCAGCGACGGCGCAGACCGACCGCTTCGTGCTGCACGCATCCGTAACCAGCGCGTTCGGAGGGGCGAGCCGCGCGATTTCCGGCAGCATTTCGATGGTGTGTCCCACGGGAAGGGCCACGTAGATCAAGTCCGTTCCGGCGAGGGCGAGGTCCAGGTCGGGAATCGCTTCGTGGATCGCGCCGCGCTCGAGCGCATGGCGCAGCACCTGCACTTTGTCCCAGCCGATAACCACCGTATCCGGAAAACATTTGCGAAGCGCGAGGGCGAACGAGCCGCCGATCAATCCTGTCCCGACAACTGCCACGCGGCGGAAGGAGGCGGCCATGGGTCAGGAGATGGTCCGGCCGACGGCGGGAGCGATGATGCGCAGCTCGGCCATGAGTTTTTCAAATTGCTCGAAGTAGAGGGATTGCGCGCCGTCGGAAAGCGCGTGCTCCGGGTCGTTGTGCACTTCGAGGAGCAGCCCGTCGGCGCCGGCCGCAATCGCGGCGCGCGCCATGGGAGGAACCTTGTCGCGAATTCCGGTGCCGTGCGACGGGTCGGCCACGATGGGAAGGTGCGAAAGCTTCTTGATGACGGGAATCGCGGCGATATCGAGCGTGTTGCGCGTCGCGGTTTCGAAGGTGCGAATGCCGCGCTCGCACAGGATCACGTTGTGGTTGCCGCCAGCCATGATGTATTCCGCGCTCAGCAAAAGCTCTTCGATGGTCGCGGACATCCCGCGCTTCAGAAGCACGGGCTTGCTGACCGTTCCCAGCGCGCGCAACAGAAAATAATTCTGCATGTTGCGCGCGCCGACCTGGAAAATATCGACGTACGGCAGCATCAGTTGAATCTGCGACGCATCCATCACTTCGCTGCAAACGAGCAGGCCGTTCTTTTCCGCCGCGTCGCGCATCAGGATGAGCGCTTTCTCGCCATGTCCCTGAAAGCTGTACGGCGAGCTGCGCGGTTTGAACGCTCCTCCGCGAAGGATTTTTGCGCCGGCCTTCGCGACGCGTTCCGCGATCAATCCGATTTGTTCCTGCGTCTCGACCGAGCACGGCCCCGCGGCAACGACGACTTCCGTTCCGCCAATCTTCACTCCGCGCGGCAGCTCGACGACGGTTCCCTGCGGGCGAAACGCGCGGCTGGCCAGCTTGTAGGGCTGCGTGATGCGCACCACCTCGCGCACGCCGTCCAGAACTTCGACGTCCCGCGGATCGAACTCCGGCGGGACTCCCACGGCGCCCAACACCGTTTGCGACGCGCCGGTCGAGCGATGAATGTCGAATCCCATCGAGACGAGGCGGTCGATCACGTGCTGGATCTGCTCTTCTCTCGCGCCTTCTTGCATTACGACTACCATTGCAACTCCTGTTCCGTTTCACAAAGTCCGCACGCCTGGTGGCGCCGGCGTCTCTCCGGCGGTTGAGCGGTTATCGCCACAGCGGAAAATCGCCGGCGAGACGCCGGCGCCACGAAGAACGGTTCGCTCATCGTGGAACAAGTGAGCCTAACTTTCCTTTTTGCCGTCGCCGCCGTGCATCACCGCGCGCTCCACCGAACGCGCTTCATCCAGGATCCGTTCGAACAAGCGGCGAATCGCGGCATCCGGAAGCGGCCCGGGATTCGCATGGACCACTCCGTCGAGCACCTGCTTCTCGCGGTCGGGCTGGTAGAGCGCCTCCCCGGAGATTTGCTTGATGCGCCCGATTGCGACGACGCAGCGCGAGCGCTCGTTCAGAAGTTCGACCAGCAGCCGGTCGATTTCGTCGATCTTGCGGCGCCAGTCTCCGACGCTCATTTCCGGGTCGCTCATGCCTGTGGCTCCCGCCGGCTCATCCCGGTCACTGCCGCGCCCTTCAGCAGCTTGACGCGCGCGGCCAGTGCCGCGGCCGCTGCGTCCACCGACTCGGCGCGCTCGATCTCTTCCACCAGCGCCGAACCAACCACGGCTGCGTCGGCCAATCCGCCGAGCACCGAAACGTGCCCGGGCAGCGAGATGCCGAACCCGATGGCGATGGGAAGTTCGGTGAAGCGCCGCACGCGCCGCGCCAGGGCGGGCAGTTCGTCAGCGAGCTGGTCCTTCGTGCCCGTCACGCCGGTCCGCGAAATTAAGTAGAGAAATCCGCTCGTCGATTTGGCGATGAGCGCGAGGCGCTCGTCCGTGGAAGTGGGCGCCGCGAGAAAGATCGTGTCCAGGCCGCGCGAGGACATGGCCGCGCGATAGTCGCCCGCTTCGTCAGGCGTAAGGTCCGTGATCAGCACGCCGTCGGCGCCCGCCGCTTTTGCCGCGTCGCCGAATGTTTCGAGTCCCATCTGCAAGACCGGATTGAAGTAGCTGAACAGAACCAGCGGCACTTCGGTCTTCGCGCGCAGCGATTTCACGAGCGCGAGGACACCTGCCAGCGTCGTGCCGCTCCGCAGCGCGCGTTCGCTGGCGCGCTGAATGACCGGGCCGTCGGCCACGGGATCGCTGAACGGGACGCCGAGCTCAATCAGGTCCGCGCCCGCATCCGCCAGGGCGAGCACGAACTTCTCGGTCGCGGCAAGGGTTGGATCGCCCGCGGTGAGATAGGCGACCAGGCCCATCTCGCCCGTCCGGCGCAAGTCGGCAAACCGCCGCGCGATGCGCGATGGATTGGTCATCTGGTTCGTCACCGTTGTGGTCGCATGTGCCATGGTAGAAGGGTGGCGCAGGCTTTAGCCTGTGGCGTTTTGTCCTTGCATGGACTAAAACCCACAGGCTAAAGCCTGCGCCACTAAAGCCTCACAAATAGCGGGCGAGGATTTCCATGTCCTTGTCGCCGCGTCCAGAAAGATTCAAGATCACGATCGAGTCGCGAGGCATTTTCGGCGCGCGTTCGATCAATTCGGCGAGCGCGTGCGCCGATTCGAGCGCGGGAATGATGCCTTCCATCCTCGCGAGCGTGCGCGCCGCGGCGACGGCTGCATCATCGCTCACAGCAGTGTACTCGGCGCGGTGCCGGTCGGCGAGCCACGCGTGCTCGGGACCGATCGCCGGATAATCGAGGCCCGCGGAAACCGAATGCGTGGTCGCGATCTGCCCGTCAGCCGTCTGCAGAACGTAGGAGTACGTGCCCTGCAAGACGCCCGGGCGCGCGCCCGAATATCCAGCCGCAGCGGCCATGCGCGCGGCGTGCTCGCCCAGCGCGGTGCCGCGGCCTCCCGCTTCGACGCCCAACAGTTTCACGTTCGCATCGTTCAGAAATGCATGGAACAAACCGATGGCGTTGGAGCCGCCTCCGACGCACGCGACGAGCAGATCCGGCAGGCGCTTTTCCGCCTGCAAAATCTGCGCGCGCGCCTCGACTCCAATCACGCGGTGGAAATCGCGCACCATCATCGGATAGGGGTGCGCGCCCAAAACCGAGCCCAGTAGATAATGCGTCGTGCGCACGTTCGTGACCCAGTCGCGCATGGCTTCATTGATCGCGTCTTTGAGCGTGCGCGTCCCGGAATTGACGCCCACGACTTCCGCGCCGAGCAAACGCATGCGAAACACGTTGAGCCGCTGGCGCTCCATATCGTCCACGCCCATGTAGACGACGCATTCGAGGCCGAGGCGCGCCGCCACGGTCGCCGTGGCGACTCCGTGCTGGCCCGCGCCCGTTTCCGCAATCACGCGGCGCTTGCCCATGCGCACGGCCAGGAGGCCCTGGCCAAGGCAGTTGTTGATTTTGTGCGCGCCGGTGTGGAGCAGGTCCTCGCGCTTGATGTAGATGCGCGGCCCGCCGAGATGCGCCGTCAGCCGCGAAGCAAATTGCAGGGGCGTGGGCCGCCCGGCAAAATTTTTTAGCAAGTCGTCGAGTTCCTTCTGAAAACTCGGGTCCTTGCGCGCCGCATCGTATGCCTGCTCGAGTTCCTCGAGCGGCGCCACCAGCGTCTCCGGAACGTAGCGGCCCCCGTACGGACCGAATCGGCCCTTCGCGTCCGGCCAGGTTTGTGTCGCGGTGCTCATGATTTCCTTTTGACGATCGACCCATCTTGCCGAAGCTGTAACCCGTCTCTGAAGAGGCAGCCTAAAAAACCCTTATTCCCGCACGGATTCTATCCCGGCGAAAAGAGCGCGTAATTTCCCAGGATCCTTGCGCCCGGGCCGCCTTTCGATTCCGCTGGCCACATCCACCGCGTAGGGCTGGGCGACGCGGATGGCCTCGGCAACATTTTCCGGCGTCAATCCGCCCGCCAGAACGATCCGCCCGTAGCGGCCCGCGGCGCGCGCCAACTTCCAATCCACGGTGCGGCCGGTTCCCCCATGCAAGCCCGGCGCGAATCCGTCGAGCAGCAACGCGTCCGCAGCGCGATACCGGCGCAGCGAAGCGACCTGGAATCCTGCCTTCACCTGTACCGCTTTAATGACGCGGTGCCGAGCGCCTAGTTCCGCAACGTCCCGGGGCGATTCCGCTCCATGAAGCTGCACCGAACCAAGACGCATCGCCCGCGCCAGCGCACCCACTACGAGCGGCGGCCAGTTTACAAACACGCCGACCGCCTCCACGAACGGCGGCAAGCGCCGAATGATGCTCCACGCGTCCGCGGGACTGATGGCACGCGGGCTGGGCGGATAAAAATTGAATCCGAGCGCGGAAGCTCCTAAATCGATGGATAAGCGCGCGTCGTCCCAGGTGGTGATCCCGCAAATTTTAACACGAGTCGGCATTGGATTTAGGTAGCGCGGGCTTCAGCCTGCGGGGGTTCGTCCTTGCAGGGATCAAAACCCGCAGGCTGAAGCCCGCGCCACTTCAGGTCCCCAGCAACGCGCGCAGCGCCGCCGCTGGATCGGGCTGAGCCATCAGGTGCTCGCCGATCAGAAAGGCGTCAAATCCCGCAGCCCGAAGGCGCGCCAAATCTTCGTGCGTGCGCAGGCCCGATTCGCACACGGCGACGCATTCGTCGGGGATGGCCGCAATCAATTCCGCCGAAGTCTCGACGCGCACTTCCAGCGTGCGCAGATCGCGGTTATTCACGCCGAGGATGCGCGCGCCCGCCGCGAGCGCCCGCGTAAGCTCCTCGCGCGTGTGCACTTCGACGAGCGGTTCCATTCCCAGTTCCCTGCCGAGCGCAAGCAATTCGCCGAGCTGCGTCTCCCCGAGCCCCGCGACGATCAACAAGAAGGAATCGGCATCGGTCGCGCGCGCTTCCCAGACCTGCCAGGGATCGACGATGAAATCCTTGCGCAGCACGGGCAAACCGACGGCCGCACGCGCATCGCGCATGTATTTCAATTCGCCCTGGAAAAATTCCTCTTCGGTGAGCACGGAGAGAGCCGCCGCCCCCGCCCCTTCCAGACTCTTCGCCAGAGCCACCGGATCGAAATCGGCGCGAATCAATCCGCGCGACGGCGAGGCTTTCTTCAATTCGGCGATCACATTCAGGGAGTCGCGCGTCAGCGCGGCGGCGAAATCCCGAACGGGCTTGGCATGCTTCGCTCCGAAGCGCAGCGCCGTCTCGGGGACCGTCTTCTTGCGGTGAGCAATCGCGGCGCGGCGCGCATCGATGATGCGGTCGAGCACCGTCCCGGATTTGGTTTCTGGGGCCATGGGCGCGTCCCCGCTTGCAAGCAAGGCACAAGCGGAAACCACCATGCTATCGTTCGCTCGCAGGCGAGTCAATCATGCTGGCACCACCCCGGTCGCGTGTGCTTTTTCCGCGTTGCGGGCCTAAAATAGGCCCCGGCGGAACGGCGATGCTGAAGGTTCAGCGGATTTACGATGCCCCGGAAAAAGACGACGGGTTTCGTGTGCTTGTCGACCGGCTCTGGCCTCGCGGAATTTCCAAAGAACGCGCCCACCTGGATCTGTGGCTGAAGGAAATCGCTCCGTCGGACGCCCTACGCAAGTGGTTCGCGCACGATCCCAAAAAATGGGCCGGGTTCGAGGCGAAATATCGCAAGGAGCTCGCCGGCAAGATGGACCTCGTGCAGCAGATCAGGAAGCTCGAAAAGGAGCGCGGCAGCATTACGCTGCTCTATTCCGCTCACGATCCGTTGCACAATCAAGCCGTGGCGCTCCTCCGATTTCTGAAAGGCGCTCGGGCCAAGTGAAGCCATCCCGCCAACTGGAAATCATCGAGCGCGAAATCGTCGATTGCCGGAAGTGCCCGCGCCTCGTCCCGTATCTGGAGAAAGTCGCGCGCACCAAACGCCGCGCCTACCGCGACTGGACCTACTGGGGACGGCCGGTCCCGGCATTCGGAGATCCCAACGCGCGGCTTCTGATCGTCGGGCTGGCACCCGGGGCGCATGGGGCCAACCGCACGGGGCGAATGTTTACGGGCGATCGGTCCGGCGATTTTTTGTACGAGCAACTCTATCGCGCGGGTTTCGCGAATCAGCCGCTTTCCAAACGGGCCGATGACGGGCTGGTCCTCAAGGGTGCGCTGATTTCGGCGGCGATCCGTTGCGCGCCTCCCGACAATAAACCTCTGCCGGAAGAAATCCTCAACTGCGCTCCGTATCTGGAGCGCGAACTCGCGCTGATTCGTCCTCGAGCGATTCTCGCGCTGGGCGGCATCGCGCTCAACGCCTATCTCGATTTGCTGAAGCGGCAGGGACGGATCGAGTCGCGCGCGGGTTACCCGTTCTCGCACGGCGCCAGCTTCGCTTTGCCGGGCGATCTTCCTCGCCTGTTCGCCGCGTATCATCCCAGCCAGCAAAATACGCAAACCGGCCGCTTGACGCCGGCCATGTTCGCGAGCGTGCTGCGCAAGATTCGCAAGTTTCTGGATTGATGGTCCAGGTAGGACGGGCTTTTTACCCTGAGTGCAGCGAAGGGCAGCCTGTCGGTTTTGGTTTCGCTACTAAGCGTAAGAGCGACAGGCTGAAGCCCGTCCTACTTAGTCCGCGGGGGCGTGGGCCGTGCTTTCCACGGGCGTCCCGTGTCCGAGGCGCTTGGCCAGCCGGTCGAACGCGAGATACACAACCGGCGTCGTAAACAAAGTGAGGGCCTGGCTGAAGATCAATCCGCCGACGATGGCGATGCCCAGCGGCTTGCGCAATTCCGCGCCGGTGCCGCCGCCGAGGGCCAGCGGCAAGCCGCCCAGCATCGCGGCCAGGGTGGTCATCAGGATAGGACGAAACCTCAGAAGACAGGCCTGATAGATGGCCTCAATGGGGCTCTTGCCTTCCTTGCGCTCGGCCTCGAGCGCAAAGTCAATCATCATGATCGCGTTCTTCTGAACGATACCGATCAGCAGGATGATTCCTATAAGCGCAATGATGCTGAAATCAGTGTGCGTAAGAAGCAAGGCGAGAAGCGCTCCGACGCCCGCCGAGGGCAGCGTCGAAAGAATCGTGACCGGGTGAATGTAACTTTCGTAGAGCACGCCGAGAACGATGTACACCGTCACGAGCGCGGCCAGCACCAGGATCGGCTCGTTCGCCAGCGCGGCCTGGAAGGCCTGCGCCGTTCCCTGGAATCCCGCGTGGATGCTGGCGGGGAAGCCGAGATCCTGCTGCGCCTGCTTGATGGCGTCCACGGCCTGTCCCAGCGAGGCGCCTTGCTTCAGGTTGAAGGACAGAGTGACCACGGGAAATTGTCCCTGATGGTTGACGGCGATGGGCGCGAGTTCAGAGGAATACTGCGTAAACGCGCTGAGCGGCACCTGTGTGCCATTCGACGAGCGGACGTAAATCAGTTTGAGCGCGTCAGGATTCTGCTGGAACGCCGGATTGACTTCCAGCACGACGTGGTATTGATTCAATTGCGTGAAGATCGTGGAGACTTGGCGCTGGCCGAACGCGTCGTACAGCGTGTCATCAATCGCCTGCGGAAGAATCCCGAGCCGCGAAGCCGTGTCGCGGTCAATCACCAGCGAAGCCTGCGTGCCGAGCTGTCCCTGGTCGCTGGCTACGTCCGTCAATTGCGGCAAATTCCTGAGCCGATCGATCAGCTTCGGCGCCCACTCGCCTAATTCGCGCGCGTCGGCATCTTCCATCGTGTACTGGAATTGCGTGCGGCTGATGCGATCTTCGACGGTCAGGTCCTGCACGGGCTGCAGGTACAGCGTGATTCCCTGCACCTGGCTCAGGCTCGTTTGCAGGCGGCGGATCACAGTTTCCGCGTCATCCGCTCTCTCTTCGCGCGATCTCAGGTTGATCTGAATGCGCCCGCTGTTCGGTAGCATGTTGGCGCCGTCGACGCCGATAAACGACGAGAGACTGACGACGTCGGGGTCCTTTAAGATGACTTTCGCCAGAGCCTGCTGGCGTTCCGCCATGGCAGGAAACGAAATCGTTGCCGGGGCCTCGGAGATACCGAGGAGAACTCCGGTATCCTGCACGGGGAAAAAGCCCTTGGGCACGATCAGGAACAGGAAAATCGTAAGCGCGAGGGTTCCGACCGTCACCACGAGCGTGGCCGGCTGATGCTTCAGCACGAATCGCAGGATGGCCGCGTACTGCTCGATGATCCAATTCAGCGAATTCTCCGAAACGCGGTAGAACAGGTTCTTGTCCGAATCTTTTTGGTGGCGCAAAATTTTCGAACACATCATCGGCGTCAGCGTCAGAGACACCACCGCTGAAACCAGAATCGTCACGCTCAAGGTGACCGCGAATTCACGGAACAGCCTGCCGACGACGTCCTGCATGAAGAGCAGCGGAATCAACACGGCGATCAGCGACACGGTGAGCGATAGAATCGTGAAGCCGATTTGCTCGGAGCCTTTCAACGCGGCCTCGAAGGGCGGGTCTCCCTCTTCGATGTAACGCGAGATGTTTTCGATCATCACGATGGCGTCGTCGACCACGAACCCGGTCGAAATCGTCAGCGCCATCAGCGACAGGTTATCCAGGCTGTAGCCCAGCAAATACATCACGCCGAATGTGCCCACCAGCGACAGCGGCACAGCCACGCTGGGGATGGCGGTCGCCGCCAAACTGCGAAGGAACAGAAAGATGACCAGCACGACGAGCGCGACGGTGAGCATCAGCTCGAACTGAACGTCCGCCACGGAGGCGCGGATCGTCGTGGTCCGGTCGGTGAGAATGGAAAGATTGACCGAAGTCGGCAACGAGGCCTTGAGTTGCGGCAGCAGGTTCTTGATGCGGTCGACCACGTTGATGATGTTCGCGCCCGGCTGCCTTTGAATGTTGACGATCACGGCGGGTCTGTCGTTTTGCCAGGCCGCCAGCTTCACGTTTTCCGCGCTGTCGATCACGTTCGCGACATCCGAGATGCGCACCGGGCCGCCGTTCCTGTAAGCGATGACGATCGGCTTGTACGAATCCGCCGTCATCAACTGGTCGTTCGCCCAAATCGTGAACGCCTGCTGGGAACTATCCAGATTCCCTTTGGCCTGATTGACGTTCGCCTGCGCCAGGGCCGTGCGCAAATCTTCCAGACTCAAGCCATAGGACGCGAGCGCGGTCGGGTTCGCCTGAATCCGCACCGACGGCTTTTGGCCGCCGCTGATGCTCACGAGGCCAACGCCCGGCAACTGCGCGATCTTCTGCGACAGCACCGTGTCCGCCATGTCCTCGAGTTTCGTCAGGGGCAGCGTGTCGGAGGTCAACGCGAGCGTCAGGACAGGCGTGTCCGCCGGGTTGGTCTTGCTGTAAATCGGCGGGTTGGGAAGATTCGCCGGGAGGAACGTCGTCGCGGCGTTGATCGCGGCCTGGACCTGCTGCTCGGCTACGTCGATGTTTAGATCGAGCACGAATTGCAGGGTGATGAGGGACGCCCCGAACGAACTGGTCGAGGTCATCTGATTGAGCCCGGGAACCTGGCCGAATTGGCGCTCGAGCGGCGTGGTCACCGACGAAGCCATTACGGAGGGGCTTGCTCCCGGATAAAACGTGAGCACTTGGATCGTCGGATAATCAACCTGCGGCAGCGCGGAAACCGGAAGCTGCTTATAGGCCACAGCGCCGGCGAGCAAGATCGCCGCCATGAGCAGCGAAGTCGCGATCGGGCGCAGAATAAATGGCCGGGACGGATTCATTAGCCCTGCTTCCCGGGCTTTTTATCCTTCGGCGCGCCGGAATGATCGGAGCCTTTTCCGGAATTTGGAGGACCGCCGCTATTCGCACCGCCTCCGGACGCTCCGCCCGGACCGCCCGGTACGGCACTGTGGACTTCCACCGGAGTACCGGTCTGCAGCCGCTCCTGCCCGTCTGTCACAACCTGATCGCCCTCCGAAAGGCCGGAGGCAATCAGGGCGATATTGCCTTGCGTCAAATCGACCTTGACGGGCTGCATGTCGGCCTTGCCGGCCTTCACGGTGTACACGTAGGAACCCTGCGTTCCGCGCTGAATGGCCGCCAGCGGCACCACGATGGCGTTCTGGCGCACAGACAGCATCAAACGAGTATTCACGAATTGGTTGGGCCAGAGAGACAGATCGAGATTGTCGAACGCCGCTTTGAATCGCACGGTTCCCGTGGTGGGATCGATCTGATTGTCGACCGTCAAAAGCTTGCCGGACGCCAGCATGGTTTGATCGTCGCGGCTGTACGCCTCGACGCCCAATTGTCCCGCCTTCATGTGCTGAATCACTTCCGGAAGATTGTCCTCGGGAAGGGTGAAGAGCACCGCAATCGGCTGCACTTGCGTGATCACGACCAGGCCAATCGGGTCCGTGGCATGAATCATGTTGCCCTGATCGACCAGCCTCAGCCCGACGCGTCCACCGATCGGCGCCGTGATCTTGCAATAGACCAATTGCAATTTTTCATTGTCGATTTGCGCCTGGTCGGCGCGCACGGCGCCTTCGAGCTGTCCCACCGTGGCGTTCTGCGTATCCACCTGCTGAGAAGCGATGACGCCCTCTTTGGCCAGCTGATCGTAACGCTTGAAATCAACTTTCGCGTTGTTGAGCTGCGCCTGGTCGCGAAACAGTTGGCCTTCCATTTGTTCGAGCGCCACTTGAAACGGTCGCGGATCGATCTCGGCCAGGAGATCGCCGGCGTGCACGAATTGCCCTTCCGTGAAATAGACCTTTTGCAGTTCGCCGTCCACGCGGCTCTTCACGGTAACCGTGTTAAACGCGGTCACTGAACCGAGGCCCGACAAGTAGTAGGGAACGTTTTGCTTCAGGGCCGGCGCCACCGCAACCGAAACGGGACCGAGGGAAGCAGGCCGAGCGCCGGGCGCGGGCGCTGCCTTGCTCTCCGAGGATGGGCGCGTCTTGTAGTAATAGTAGCCGCCAGCGGCTAGAACGATGAGCAACACAAACCACAGCCATCCGCCCTTCTTCGGCTTGCCGGAATCGCCTCCCAGGGAATGCAGGTCCCCCTGCTTCTCCAGACCCGCTTGCTGCGATGAATGAGGAATAGCCATATTTGTCCTGTCAGTATGAATGAATCGACCCGAACCTGTATTGATTGACGTACTCAGGCCAACTTCGGTTTCGCCGCCGCCTGAATGACGCAGGAATCGCGAATTTGGTAGCGATACCGGGATTCGAACCCGGATTTTGGCCTTGAGAGGGCCACGTCCTAACCCTTAGACGATATCGCCGCCGCCGGCCAAACGCATCTTAACTCCGCCGACTGGAAACACGGGGTCAACCTGGAGCGATTGGCGCGGACAAGTGAGGAGTGATTTTCGCACGGACACACCACAGGCGCAAGGACCGGCTTTCTTGGCTTTGAAGAAGAGGGCTCCGAAGACGTTTGAAGCTATTGGCCCGTAGTCGAAGTCGCCGCTGCGCCGGATGCCGGTGCGGACGCATCCTTCGGACCAAAATTCTTGGCCAAGTATTGAACGAGAGTATCGACCTGGTCCGGTTGGACATTGGCCCCTCGATCGATCATGGTCTGGACCGTATCTTTCCAGTCGTCCAGGCTCTTGTGGGCTTTCGTCAGATTCGTCAGCTTGTGGCAGGCCTGGCAATTTTCGGTGGCAATGGCTTTTCCGTCGCCGTCCGGCAAAACGACGGCAGCCTGCGCGGGCGCCGTGGTACTGGACGGTGCCGGAGACGAAGGAGGCGGCGCAGCGGGAGCGGATGCAGGCGAACTCGCGGCAGAAGCGGCATCTTTGGGTCCGAAGTTCGCGGCGAGATATTTCGCCAGGGTATCGATTTTTTCGTCCGGGATGCGCGCGCCGCGGTCGATCATGGTGTGAATCGTATCGTTCCAGTCGTCCAGGTTCTTGTGCGCCTTGGTCAAGTTCGTGAGCCGGTGGCAATCCTGGCAGAATTCCGTGGCGATGGGCTTGCCGTCGCCCTCAGGCAACTCCACCGGTTTCGGCGCGGCCGCCGGCGCCGCCGCAGGAGCGGCTTGCCCGGCATCTTGCGCGGCCGCGGGGCGCAGAGTCGCTTCCAGCCTGGGCTGGCTCTTCGAGGGGATGGCCAGCATCCCGAGAGCCAGCATGCAAACCAGCCCCACGACCAAAGCCGAAAAACGCGAAAAATAACGCAGTGGTTCGCGCACGATTCGAAATCCTCCCGGGATTTTCACGCAAGCTACGGAATCCCCGGCGAGATCGCGGGACCCGAACACTTGCTTAAGAAAACGTTGAACATCTCCAATCACTCGTGTTCCATTTTGATATGAAGGAGCGAAAGAATCAAGCAGCGACCCGCCACCCGAATCACGGGCAGGCTACGCTAGAGGATTGGCTCTTTTCAGATTCCGGACGAAACCGTCTACCGTCTACGCATTTCTATTCGAGCGCCCGCCCGGCGGTCACTCCCAGCCACACCGCGAGGAATCCGACACACACGCTCAGAACTACATAAAGAAGCGCCAGCAAGACATCGCCGCTCCGAACGCTGCGAAAAGCCTCCAGCTCGAATGTAGAAAAGGTGGTATAGGCCCCGATAAAACCGATCGGAATCAGGTACAGCAGATTCGGGCTCCAATGGGATCGTTCCGCGAGCAGAGTGACAATCAGCCCGATCAAGAAGGATCCGCTGATATTGATGGCAAAGGTGCCATACGGAAAGCGCGCCCCCATCCGGTAGGTGAAATAGGATCCGACCCAGAACCGCGCAATCGATCCGACAAATCCTCCGAGGCCAACCATCCAATATTTGGTCATCCTTGCCCTCGCCAAAATTTTCTATCGCTCACTCTAATTAGAATCGTGCGGAGCGTTCGCAGCGAAAACGAATCCGGGTTTCGCCTGCGCGAAAAATACTAAACACGCGCCGCGGGCCAACTGATTCCCGCCTGATTTTCTAGCTCATTGCCGGGGACATGGCTCCGCGACAAGGAACTTGTCAGGAGTCATCATCTGTCCGGCCAAAAGGACAGCGGTTATAAGGCGAACTCCATCGCCTGCCGTAATGATACGTTTCATTTATGGGAAGTCAACCTTCCGATTCCCGAAGGTTCCGCCGGAAACGAGCGGCGTCAATGGGAGACGGGTTGGGAGTTCGGATTCGGCTCGGCGGGCTGCTGCGCGGGTATGATGCGATGGTAAATCCGGAAAGAGAAAAAGCGATTGCGGCACGGGGCGCATCGATACGCGGGAACGCGAAACAGGCGGTACACCCAGGCGAGCATGCCCATCCCGTGCTCGCTCGAAATGCGCGTCAAATCCATATTGCCGCACATCCCGCAGTGCACGTACCAGACGTATCCGATGGGCGCCGCCCAGGCGAAGAAGCGAGCGTCGCACGCACGGCAGCGCCACGGACGCAACCTTGCCAATCCGGCAAGATAGTCCTTGAAGCTGCGCCTTCGAGAACGGCGGGGACTGTCGCTATGACACACCGGACAAAGCAAATTCTTATTTACCCCTAGACAACCTGCGGAAAGGATACGGTAAGACGAATTCCATTGGCAAGTTCCTTCTAAAGGGAGTTGCCGTGCCATGTACAATGGCAGGATCCCATGAGGTGACGCATGGCCGACTACACTGCAGAACACGCGCGCGCGGGGATCAAGACCGCGCTTCCCCGCCTCGAGACCTGGCCGAACCAGTTCCCGAGGTACCAGATCGTTACTCGTTATCCTGAATATACATCGGTTTGCCCGAAAACGGGATTGCCGGACTACGGCACGATCACGATCGAGTACGAGCCGAAAAAATCCTGTCTCGAGCTGAAAGCCCTGAAGATGTACCTGCTGGCCTACCGCGACCTCGGCATTTTTTATGAGAATGCCGTCAATCGCATTTTGCGCGACATCGTGGACGCGATTCACCCGGCTTGGTGCGTCGTGCGCGGCGAGTTCACGCCGCGCGGCGGCATGAATACCACCGTGGAAGCTCGCTGGCCAAGAAACACCCGCACCCGCAAATCGTAGACAACCCCTTGCCCCTCGGTGATAATCTCACCTACGTAGCGGGTTGGATTTCGCCTTCACTCTGAGAGTCCCCAGACGCCGGGGCGCTCAGCCCGCGAGAAACAATCGGGCGCCGGCCTGGAACCGGGCGCCAAGGAGCGATGATGAGCATTTCCCCGAGTGCCCCAGAACCTGGTGGAAACGAGCACAATTTCTACGAAGCGGCCCCGACGCCGCGATGGATCATCGTGGCATTCGTCGCGGCCTTCGCCGTCATGGGCTACCTGCTCTACTCCGGCAACGCCGCCAAGACCAAGCTGGAGTCCGATCTCTCGCAGGCCAACTCCAAAGCACAGGTCCTGTCCGTCCAGATCGATCAGACCAATTCGCGCGTCGCGGAACTCAAAGGCGAACTCGAAGTGACGACGCAAAAACTCGGGTTCACGCAAGCGGAGTTGGCGCAGGCGCGCGCCCTCGCGCAGAACATCCGCCAGACCCAGAAGGAATCGGATGACAAGCTCACCGCGCAAATCGGCCAGGTGAGACAAGACACCGAGGCCAAGATCGGCGCCGTGAACACGGACCTGTCCGGCGCGAAAACCGATATCAACGCGACGAAGCAGGATCTGGAAGCCACGAAAGCCAAGCTCACCAGCACCGTCGGGGATCTGGGCGTGCAGAGCGGCTTGATCGCGCGCAACCAGGAAGAACTCGATCAACTCAAGCGGTCAGGAGAACGCAATATCTTCGAGCTGCACCTCACGAGGTCCAAGACGCCTACGCATGTCGGCCCGATCCAGGTCACACTGACGAAGACAGACCCCAAGAAATTCAAATACACCCTGATGGTCGTCGCCGACGATAAGACCATCGAGAAAAAAGACAAGACCGCCGACGAACCCGTGCAGTTCTACATAAAAGGCGCGACGCATCCCTACGAAATCGTCGTCTTCGACGTCACCAAGGACAAAGTGAACGGCTACCTCTCGACGCCGAAAGACGCCGGAAGCAGCGCCCGCGCGCAGTAGGACGGCCTTCAACCTGTCCGATTTTGACTTTGGTCTTTACGTGTCGGGGGCCCTATCCCTCGAACGCCTTGAGGGTCGTAGCCATTTCGTGAAGTCGCCGGTCGACGTAACCGTACACCGTTTCGGGCTCGTACGCCCCGGTTGCATCCCGGCGCCCGGCCCGCTTGCCGGTCAAGATCTCGATTCCCTGTTCCAGCGTGGTCACGGGCAGAATGTGGAATTTGCCCGCGGCGACGGCGTCGATCACGTCGTCGCGCAACATCAGATCCTCGACATTCTCGGAAGGAATCATCACTCCCTGGCGTCCGGTCAAGCCTGATTTCACGCGGCACACGTCGAAGAAGCCTTCGACCTTCTGGTTGACGCCGCCGATGGGCTGAATGTCGCCCTGCTGGCTGACAGAACCCGTCACCGCAATTTCCTGGCGAATCGGCAGTCCGGAAAGCGCGGAAAGCAGCGCGTATATTTCCGTCGAGCTGGCGCTGTCCCCATCCACACCGCTGTAGGATTGCTCGAAACAAATGCTGGCCGCAAGCGAGAGCGGCTTGTCCTGAGCGAACTTGGCCCGCAAGTAGCCGGCAATAATCTGCATGCCCTTATCGTGGAAGCTGCCGCTCAAATTGGCTTCCCGCTCGACGTTGATCAATCCCGTTTTGCCGAGCGCGGCGGAAGCCGTGATGCGCACCGGCTTGCCGAAGGCGTAGCCGCCGATTTCGAGAACACTCAGGCCGTTGACCTGGCCCACGCGCGCGCCCTCGGTTTCGATCATCAGCGTGCCTTCTTCGATCATTTCCCGAATCTTGGTTTCGGTGAGGTTGTGCCGCTCGATGCGGGCTTCTCGCGCGCGGCGAACGTGCTGCGCGCTCACCAGTGGAGCGCCCTCCTGCCGCGCGTTATACGCCGCTTCGCGGGCCAGATCGGCGAGTTCCGCGAAGCGCGCCGTCACTTTATTGCGCCGTCCGGCCAGGCGCACGCCGTATTCCAGCATGCTGGCGACGGCGCTCCGGTCGAACGGGCCGATGTGTTCCTGTTCCGAGAGCTGGCGTAGCCGGTCGCCATAGTGGCGCACCACGGCGTCGCTCATCACCATTTCCTCGTCGAATTCCACGCGCACTTTGAAAATCTTGCGGAAGTCCTCTTCAAATTCGTACAGGACTTCGTACATGTGGCGGTCGCCGATCAAAATGATCTTTACGTCGATGTCGATGGGCTCGGGCTTGAGGGCCGAAGTTCCGAACGGGAAAAACATCTCCAGCGGCTGAATTTCGAGCTTCGAGTGATTCAGCATGCGCTTCAGAGTGCGCCACACGCCGGCTTCCGTCAGCGCGTCATACGCGTACATCACCAGGAATCCGCCGTCCGCGCGCAGCAGCGAACCCGGGCGCAAATCCATGAAATCCGAATTCCAGCCGCCGCGCGAGTCGTAGCTCCGCTGAATCGTTCCGAAAAGGTTCGTGTAGGTCGGCGTCGTTTCAAAGATGACGGAGGACTTGTCTTCGTCCGTGTGCGCGAGAATCACGTTAACCCCGTAGACGCGGAACGGATCGCGCTCGTTCGTCGCGGCGCGCGGGCCGCCTTCCGGCGGCGGCACTCCGCCCGGTTCCTCTTCGCCTTCCCTCTCTTTGAACGGATCGAGGTTGTCGAGAATGTTGTGCCGCACTTCTTCCAGGTACTCCGCCACCCGGGCGCCCGAATATTTTTCCTTCAATTCCTCGATGAAACCGTCGACGAGCACCGAAGCCGCTTCTTGTTCGAGGTAGCTCAGCTCGCTGGCCAGTTCCCGCGAAAGCGTCAGCGTCTTCCGGTACACGACGGTGAACTCCTGCCGGAACTGCTCGTACTTGCGCTCCAAATCCTCGGCCACGATCGTTTCCAGTTTGCCCTCGTGCACCATTTTCGGAATATCTTCGATCGGCACCATCTGCCCTTCCAGGACGGGAAAAATCTCCGGCAGCGCGACGGCCCCGACCTGCATGTGGCCCAGCGCGAATTGCTCGCGGGCGATGCGGCGCGTGAAGTCGTCCATCAATTCCTTTTCGCGGACGGTGAAGCGGTCCACGATGCGCCCTTTTTGCCGCTGGAATGGCTCGCCCTCGAACACCTGCGGGATGCGCCGGCGCAGGAATTCGATGCCGCTCTGCAGATCTTTCTTGAAGCTGTTGGCCTGTCCGCGCGGCAGCGCCAAAAGACGCGGGCGGTCCGGGCTCTTAAAATTGTTGACGTAGCAACGATCGAGCGAATCCTTCGCGGGAGGATGAATCTGATCGATCAGGTGCGTAATCGTGCCGGCGCGGCTGGTACCCGCGAGGCCGCACACAAAAATGTTGAATCCGGGCGCGTGGAGCTCGACGCCCAGCTTCAGGGCGCGGAACGCGCGCTCCTGGCCGAAGAGTTCCTTCGCGGGCTCCGCTTCCGCGGTGGTGGCGAATGGAATCGACGCCGGATCGCACCGCCACCGAAGCTTTTCGGGAGGCAATCCAGCGAGCAATGTCATGGTGTGATCGGCCATTTCCAATTCTTCCTGGTCCCCGGCGCGTTACTCTAGCACAGGCTGCGCGGCCGGGGTACGAGCGCTGCGTTCGGAATTTCCACCACCTGCAAGGGATCAAAAAGCTTATTCCCGAATTTCAGATGCGGGACGAACAGGGATCGGCATCTTACAACACCGGTGTGTCCGGAGCGCTCTCCGCCAAGGCGATTCCCGAATACACATCGAGAATTCCAACCGTGGTGGCCACGACGATGGGGCCCAGAACCACTCCGAGCACGCCGAAGACGGCGATGCCGCCGAGCACGCTGATGAACACCATCAGTCCGTTCAGCGACGCGCGCCCGCCCAGCAACACCGGGCGCAAGATATTGTCGATCATCGCCCCGAGCGCGCCGCAAATCGCAATCAGGACGATCCCCTTAACCGGGTGGCCCGTCGAAAACATCCAGAGGGTCGCGGGAATCCAGATCGGCCAAGCGCCCACGACCGGCAGGAGCGACAGGAAACCCATCACCACGCCCCAGAACACCGGCGACTCCAGCCCCACCATCGCGAACGCTCCCCCGCAAAGAATCCCTTGGACCGCAGCGATCACTAAGCTCGTCGTTACGCTGGCGAAAATCAGGTCGCGCGCTTCGGCCAGCATCCGAGCCGTCATGGTCTCTTCGAACGGCAGAAGAACGCGCAGGCGGCTCAGAATCGCATCGCCGTCGCGCAGGAAATAAAACAACGCAAAGAGCATGACAAAGAGTTCGAACAGGAATACCACGATGTTTCGAACCACCGCGCCGAGTTCCCTGGCCATGTATTCCCCGGCCCGGCTGGCGCCCTGGCGCACCAGACTCGGCAGATCCACCGTGATCCCGCCGGCAGCGACGTGCGAAATAAGCCACCCCCATGCGCGGTTGATCCAGCTGTATCCTCCCGCCGCCACGGATTCCTGGATGTCCCGCGCCGCCGCGATCCCTTCCCGGACAAACATCGCGGCCAGCAAGAGCACCGGCACGATTAGAATCACCGTGGCGCCCAGCGTGATGAGCGCCGCGGACCGCGTTTTGCCCCACTTCCGTTCCCATCGCTTGTGCAAGGCATGGAAAACAACGCCGAACACCGCCGCCCACCCGAGCGGCGCGAGAAACGGCGCAAAGATTCGGAACATCAGGTAGGCGAGACACAAAACGACGCCGTAAAACAGCACGTTGTGAAATCGACGTTGGGTATCTTCAGCCATCGTGGATCGGAATCGCCGTCCGTAGCAGTCGGCGAATTGGTACGGCCTTTTATAACCTACGTCCGCGCGTTTTGGGTGAGTTTCGAGAGCGACTTCCGCCGCGGGTGAGCGGGCGCGTGTTATGATTCGCTTGGATTTGGAGCAAACGCGTGACCGAACCCGCACCCTGTCGCCATACCCGAACCCGCGTCATCGCCAAGGATTCCGACGCAGAGTACGTCGAATGCCTGGATTGTGGAGCCATCCTCGAATCGGGCGAGTTGCCCGAACCAGCCGGCGGATTCAATGAATCGCTCTCCGACGCTTAATATCTTCTTCAAGAAACCATTTCGCCGCTAGTTCTTCTCGGCGAAGGAACTCATTTCCTCCGCAACTGATTCATCGACCCATTTCTTATTTTTTAAAAACTTGATCGCGATATGGGGTTAGATATATATTCCCGCGCAGCTTGAATTCAGAGTGAATTGAATTGACCAAACTTCTGCAATTTCGGAGACTCCTCCTGAACACGGCGCCCAGACTAAGTATAATCCTGTTCATCGCCGTCCTTGCCGCTGTGCCACTCGCTTTCGCCCACCATGGTATTTCGGAATACGACATGTCGAAGTCGACCACCCTGAAGGGCACGGTTACCGAATTTGACTGGTCTAACCCACACGTCCACATTAACTTCGACGTTAACAACTCCGAAGGGAAACTTGAAAGTTGGCAAGCCGAATCAAACAGCCCGCTGTTGCTTGCCCGGGCCGGATGGAACCGGAACACACTCAAGGCCGGTGACGAGATCACTCTGATCGGCCATGCAGCGAAGGACGGCGGGAAAACAATCCGCATGGTTAAGATCATTCTTGGGGACGGCCAGGAACTCACCCCTGGGCAATAGCGCGGCGTCGGCGTCCGGCATGAAGAGGAAAATTTCTGTGTCAGTTCGTTTTGCGAATATTTTTTTTGTTATTCTAATCGCGTCCTCTTCAGCACTGTGGGCGCAAACGGAAAAGACCCAATCGGCTTCCGCGCCACCAAACCTCTCGGGCGTTTGGCTGGGACGCGGATCAACCTTCACTTTTGACCCCAACAATCCCGCCGGAAATAAGCCGGACGCTACTCCGATGAGGCCCGAAGTAGCGGCGCAGCATGCAGCTCTACTTGCAAAGGATAAGGGCGACCATGATGCAACAGACCCGACCTTGAGTTGCGAGCCGCCTGGCTATCCGCGCCTATTGCTTTATCATTTTCCGATCGAGATCCTTCAGCTTCCTGACCGAGTGGTGATGATCTTTGAATTCCATCATTTTGTGCGCGAGATCTTCACCGATGGACGCGCGCATCCACCCGATCCCGACCCCACCTACATGGGAAATCCTGTCGGTCATTGGGAGGGAGATACACTCATCGTCGATACGATAGGTTTTAACGATAAAACTTGGCTCGATCAGGTCGGCCACCCGCACTCCGATGCCTTGCATTTAGTGGAACGTATTCGCCGCATTGATGCCAAGACTCTTCAGGACGACCTGACAATTGAAGATCCCAAAGCTTTTACGAAAATTTGGATGGGCCGCCAAATCTACGATCTAAAGCCCGGCTGGACCATCGGAGAATACATCTGTGAGGACACCGTCAATTTGAAACGCGTTGGAAAGTAGGGGTGGTTACGACGCCCGTAGCTGTTGGCGCAAGTTCAACTTCCCTGTGCCGCGCAACCGGGCCGGGAAATAGTACGGAACGTTCAAAACATTTATTGGAAACACTTCCGTGGAATTGCCGCGGAACGATTGTTGAATGCTTCTATCTCCCGGAGGAAATAATGAAATCCTTGTCGAGCACCGCTTTGGCAGTCGCCGTGTTGCTGATGGCGGCATTTGGCGTAAGTGCGGATCAATTGACGACGAAAAAGTCACTGAATTTGGCGGTAGCAAGGCAAGTGGTCGAACTGGTCGAAAAGGAAGCGGCCAAAATTAATTTTAATGTCGTCATTGCTGTCGCCGATGAAGGGGGGCATCTGATCTACCTCGAGCGGATGGATGACGTCCAATTTGCAAGCGTCGAAATCGCCGAACAAAAAGCCTACGCCGCGGCAGCTTTTAAGCGTCCTACAAAATTTTTCCATGATAGCCTGGCGGCGGGCAACACGAGCTTGCTGAAATTGCCCGGCCTGATTATGACCGAGGGCGGTGTCCCGCTGATTGTGGATGGTAAAGTCATCGGAGGACTTGGAGTCAGCGGTGGCGCGCCGGCCAAAGACCACGTCATCGCGCAAGCTGCAGCGGATGCATTGGCTAAAATCGTAAGTCAGTAAGGAAAGTTCAGGCAGTGGACTCGCCAAGAAGTGCAACTAAAAAGGCGGAGGCGCCTTTTCCTAATCACCATTCACGTTCATTTTACGGTCACTGAATTCCCAATAGGTTGATAATTCGCACCACGTCCGCCGCGGAAACGTCGTACAGCGGGCGCTCGTCTTCCTGTTCCAGCTGCTCCCGCAGATATTGCGCGGCTACGTAACTCGCTTCGCGGTCCGAAATATTACGGCCTGCCTGGTCCGTGAATTGAACGAGGCCGGGGTGAGAAAGGCCGACAATCGCGCCGTTGCCGTCCACCAGGAATTTCGTGTCCACCGTGTCGCTGTGCCGCGTGGCCACGCCGTTCCACAAGTGCGAAAAACGGCAGTGATAGGTGCGGTCCGTCAGCCGCGAAGTCACGTCAAATTCCCCGACAAACTGGCTCATCGCGCCCGCGTTGGGAATCCCGATCGCTGTACTCATGTTTCCTCGTCTACTTTCCGTGGCCCACGGTCACAGGCTCGGCATGGGCGAAACTCCCTACCGCCGCGGCGAGGCCGGCCCCGACCGGAACCTTCATGCCCTGTTCGATCAGAACTCGTTCCAGCGCATCGAGGAACAGAAGCACGTTCTGCCGCTGGCTGGAATACCCCATCAGGCCGATGCGCCACGTTGTGGCCTTGATGTCCCCGAGCCCTCCGGAAATCTCGATGTTGAATTCATTCAGCAGGCGGCCGCGCGCTTTGGCGCCGTCGATCCCGGCGGGGATCCACACGGCGGTGACGGTCGGCAAGCGGTCCTCCGGGTTTTCGACGAAGAGACGGATTCCCATCGCTTCCAGCCCGGCGATCAGCGCGGCCTGATTTTGCCGGTGGCGCTCCCAATTCGCTTCGAGACCCTCCTCGAGAACGATGCGCATGGCCTCGTGCAGCGCGTAGATCAGGGGAATCGGCGGGGTATGGTGGTACGTCCGCTCCTTGCCCCAGTAATTCATCACGGTGGTGAGGTCGAAATACCAGCTCTGGACCTTTGTTTTGCGGCTGCGCAGGATTTCCTCCACGCGTGCGTTCACGGTGATGGGCGCCATTC
This sequence comes from uncultured Acidobacteriota bacterium, assembly GCA_963800455.1. Lineage (GTDB taxonomy): Bacteria > Acidobacteriota > Terriglobia > Acidiferrales > UBA7541 > Palsa-360. Next base: position 420,988 of record CAWDAY010000003.1, read on the forward strand.
CCGGCGGCGCGCTGATGGCTTTCTGCGTTCCGCTGAAGCAGATATCGATCCGCTGGCGGTCCACGTCCAGCGGCACTCCGGCGAGGGTGGCGACGCTATCCACGATCAGCAGCGCGCCGAGTTCATCGGCAACCTTGCGAAACGGATCGAGCTTGGTGACCACGCCGGTCGAGGTTTCGCCGTGCGCCAGGCCGACAAACTTGATCTTGCGGCCCTGCCCGGCGCGGCGTACGTCTTCCGGGTCCACGGTCCGGCCCATCGGGGCGGGAACGCGGTGAATCTTGGCCCCGGTGCGCTCGGCGATCTCCGCCATGCGCGCCGAGAATATCCCGTTGACGCAGACGATGGCCTCGTCTCCCGGCTCCAGCACGTTGACGACGGCGGTCTCAATCCCGCCGGTGCCCGACGCGGAAATCGGGAAAGTGATGTGGTTCTGCGTCTGAAATACCCGGCGCATCAGCTCCTGAACGCCGCCCATAAACTCGGTGAACCAGGGATCGACGTGTCCTACCAGCGGCATGGAGAGCGCACGGTAGACGCGCGGGCTGATGCACGACGGCCCGGGCGTGAGCATCAGCCTCGTCGGCGGTCGCAATTCTTCCATCGGATTCGTCATGACTCCCAACCTCAACTTTCACGCGGCATCTTGGCGGCGCGTTCGCGACGGTGCGAGGCAAGCCGCACCTCAACTAACGAAGATGGCTTATGTGGATGAAGCGATTGTCCCGGACGCGTTCAGGGACATCTTACTCAAATAAACTCCTAACCAGCATCTAGTTTGCGCGATTCCCAGGCCCCGCGCAACCGCCAAAATGGCTGTGCCTCAACAATCATCGACTACTCCGCCGCTCTACTTCGGGATGCCAATTGGTCGCCGCTGTTCCTCCGTGTTCTCCGAGTCCTCACAGAGCGCACAGCGACGCACCGAACCCGATCGAGTTCATTCGCGGCTTGTTCCTGTGGACAGATTCTCCAAGCGCTCCTGCGCTCCGCTGTGCTATCTTCGCGTGGCACTGGAGGAAGGCGCATCGATGGCGGAAAAACTGGTCCTGGTTGGAGTAATACCCGAAATCGTCGTGATCGCTCCCGACGAGCAGGTCGTCTGGCTATCGGACTCGGGTAATCTCAAGATCCAATTCGACCCCAACCGCTGCCCGTTTCAATCCAACGTCTTCCAGGCGCCCCCGGGACGCCAATTGCAAAGCGGACCACCCCGCCCGGGCACGAATCCCGGGGCCTACAAATACCGCCTCTGGCTGAACGACCAGCCCGTCGGAAACGGCGAAGTCATTTTGCGGGAAAAGTAAGACTTAATTCCCTTGCGAGCTCACGCGGCTGGCGTCGATTGAGTGCGCCAGGCCCCGGCGGACCGGAGCCAGCAGCGCGGCGGGAACACGCTCTTCGGGCGACAGCGCGACATTCGACGAGCGGCGCGGGAATTCGGCCCGGCGATCCAACCTCAGCCCCGCGTCCCGAACCAGTTCTTCGGAAAACTGCGGGTCGTCCGAGTAATTCACGCCCCAGAACCATAGGCGCTCTTCCTTCTGCTGCAGAAACTGGAGTACTTCTTCCAGTTTGCGCATGGCGCGGTCGAACGTGGACGCGAGGAAATAGACCGGCAAGACCCAGGCCTTGCGAGCGAACATCGCTCGAACCCGGACACAGTACTTCCCGTTCTGGTTCACTTCGATCGTGCATTGATACTCATTGTGATGATTCTGCTTTATTTGCATGATGCACCTTCCGGATTGGCTCCATCGGACGTTGGAAATGGGCTTCAGCCCCCTTCAGAATACGAGTCGGCGATCACTCCAAGAAGAAATGGCGATTAATTCAAGAAGAACAAAGCTTACGGAAAGCGATCGGCCCCGGGAAGGGAACGGAATCGGAATCTTAAGCCCCCTGGCGTAGGGCCTAAGAGTGCAACCACAAATATGCTAGCGCAGGCCTGCCATGAAAGCAAGCTTCCGCCACAAGCAAATAACCAATTTAGTTTCTTAAAGTTAACGTCTAAGCAGGGTTCGTCAGGCGCTTCAAATTCTCTTCATTGAAGTGCAACTGCCCCTCCTGCTGGAGGCGCGCTTTGAGGGCGGATCGGAACAAATCGTAGGCGGTTTGCCGCTTGCGTTGCAGAACGTCCGCTTCGATTTTGGACTTTTGCTTCTCGAAATCGTCCTGGTTGACGGGATCGTGCTGCGCGACGCGGTACACGAGCCAGTTCTGGCCGAGCGGAACGGCATCGCCCGCTTGTCCCACCGGCAGAGTGAACGCCGAGGCCAGCTGCTTCGCGCTTCCGACGTCCGGAACCGAGCCCGATCGGGAGAAGAGGTCCGACGTTTTGATGTCCACTCCGAGGGCTTTGGCGGCTGTGGCGAAGTTTTCGCCCCCCTTGGCTCGCTTGGCGAGCTCGTCGGCGCGAGATTTTGCCAGGTCGACAGCCTTTTCGTGCCGCAGGTCGCTCGTGACGCGGTCGCGAACCTCCGCCAGCGTCGCGGGATGCGTCTGCTGAATGTCCTTCACGGAAACGACCACGTAGCCGACGTCGGTGCGGATCGGGGCACCGACATCACCCACACGCTGATGGAAAATCGTGTCCATAAGGCCCGGCGCTGTACCCAGTTCCGGCAGCGGTTGATTCTCCTCGACGAGCTTGGCTTCGCCGGCGGTCATGTCGAATTTCTTGGCCAAGTCGGCGATCGGGACGCGCCCGCCGCGGCGGATTTCGTCGGCGATTTGCGTGGAAAGGGTTTCGCCGAGCTGCTCGGCCTTCTCTTGCCCCAACTGGTTGGCAATATTGGCTTTGACTTCATCGAACGTCTGCGTGCGCGCCGGATCCCGGTCGATCACCTGGATGATATGGAAGCCGTACTGAGTCTTCACCAGGTCTGAAATAGAACCCTTGGGCAGGCTGAACGCGGCCGCCTCAAATTCGGGAACCGTCTGGCCCCGAACGATCCACCCGAGGTCGCCGCCCTTATCCTTGGTGGTGTCTTCGGAGTATTGCTTGGCGAGGTCCGCGAAATTTCCGCCGTGCTTGGCCTTGTCGAGCACATCCTCGGCTTTTTTCTTTACCTCGGCGGCCTCGGCGTCGGTCATTCCAACCGTCTTGAAGAGAATGTGGGCGACGTGGGACCGGTCTTCCAGCTTGTATTGATCGATGTGGCTCTGGTAGTAGACCTTTTCTTCATCTTCGGTCACTGGGGAGCGCTGGCGCAGCTGCGCGAGGGTCAGAATCGCGTAGTCCAGGGTCCGGCGCTCCGGCACGACGTATTGTGCTTTGTGCTTGTCGAAGTAGGCGGCGATGTCGGCGTCCGACACGTCCACTTTCGCCTGGAGATCGTCGGGCTTGATCAGCGCGTAGTCGAGCTTGATCTTCTCGTTCTCGCGGCGGAACTCGTCGCGCACTTCGTCGTCGCTGGCCGTGACGCCGTCGGTCACCAGTTGCTGGAATTTCTGCTGCAGCAGCGAATTCTTCACTTCGGTTTCAAATTCCGGAACGCTCATTTGAAAGCGCGCCTGAACTTCCGCGGTGTAGCGGTCCATGCCGATAAACGTGTCGCCGGTAAACGCGGTCGGCACGAGCTTCTTCAGAAAGTCGGCGTGCTCTTCATCGGACACGCGCAGGCCCATGCGCTGGGCTTCGAGCGCCAGCATCTTTTCATCGACCAACTGGTCGAGCGCCTGCTGCGTGTAGAGCGGCACGAGCGCGGGGGGAATCTGCGTGCCGCGCGTGCTCTTGCTCAGTTGATTCTGGACGTCCACGACGGAGATGGTCTGGCCGCCCACGTCGGCGACATTGTCCGCACCGCTTAAATCGTCGGTGCCCTGCGGCACGAGGTACAGCAACATGCCGATCCCTAGAATCCCGACGACGATTCCAAGCAGGATCCGCACGCCTATCTTTTTTTCACGAAGAGCGTCCCACACGTCCGAAAGTCCTCCCGCGCAACGCTATCCCGGAATTCCGTTTCTAGGAAAGCAGGCAGCCGCCGCACCCGTGGCAAAGCGAGACATTATAGTGGAGCCGAGCACATACACTCAATGTCTAATCTTTTTGGACGGGCCGCGGCGCCTGGAGTGAGCCTCAGGCGATCCAAGACCGAAAGTTGGCTCACGGCTCGGGCTGCCAGAAGTTGTCGCGCATTCCGGCGAATTCAGTTTATAATATCTTTGTAAGTCGGCGTTCTTGCCGAGAAGGAGGTGATCCCTGAGGTATCTGAACTCTTAGCCGTAAACTAGAGAGGCGCTTGTGAGGGTATCCGAGCGCCTCCCTTTTTGTCTGTGCCCGGAAACTGAAACAATCCTTCCGGCCTCTCGAAAACCGGCGCGTGGCCCACACTTCCGCTGCCGATATATGCGTTTCAGACTCGTACAAAATTCAGGAAACGAATCCGAACTCCCCCAAGAAATCCCCACGCTTGAACAACCGCAAACATGGGCCACCTGAAGAATCAAACTCGCCTCAAAGGCTGGCCCACCCACCCGCCAAATCAAAATCGTTCAAAGCAATGGCCACCCGTCCGAGGTATGACGACAGAAGTACTGTCCTGCTAGCGAAGCGGATGTAATTGGCCCTTCAAAACCATTTGATACAGTTGATCTGCGTTGCTATAGCCGTGGTCGTTCAGCATTTTCATCAGATTTGCGAAGGGAATATCCTCAGAATCAGGATGTTTCGTATAAAACTCAGTAATCACGTCTGTGTATGCGCTGAAGTCTGGCCCTGAGGTCTCCGAATACGTGGCTTTCGAATAGTCCTCCATTCGGGCGAGGCAACGAGCCGACGGTACGTCACTGGGATGGTTCTGATCACCAAGGCTGTGTGGTTTATCGCGCTCGAAAAGGTCGTCGGCAGCTTCGCACGCGCTATGGGACCCTTGAAAGTACCCCGTAATGAAACCGTCAACGTATGTAGCTCTTTGTCCGGGGCTCCACGACAACCACTCACCTCGCCTATCCCACTGGTTCGAGCGCACTTGAGAAGCAATGCAGATGATACAGACAGCGAGAAACATACTGATCGCAAATAGACACCTTGTGAACATACGCTTCCTCCCCGTATGCGAGCCATCATTAAGAACCCATCTTTAGGGGCCGGGCGAGTACACTGGCTGATTAGATGACGTTGTCGGTTCCCTCCGAGCGAGTAGACTTGGTAGCGGTAACGACCAAGGCTCGGAAGGAAGTAGCCGAGCAATGAAGATTATAGGATGTGATTTTCACACACGCTATCAGCAGATTGCGATGATGGACGAAGCCACCGGAGAGTTGATCGAGCGGCGGCTGGACCACGAGAGCGGAGAAGCGCACGCGTTCTACCGGGATTTGCAGGGACCGGTACGGGTGGGGATCGAAGCGACAGGCGGGTGGCCGACCCTTTCGCTCTTTTTTGTTGACATGACCTCACGGCTGAATGATACCACTCCTGTACGTCCTTGCTGAGGAACTGGTTCTGCTTTTCTGGGGTTAGCACTGCCGGGTTCTATAAAAGGGGATGTCAAGAAAAAATACCTCTCCCTCCGCATTCGAGGGTGAGGAGTTTCTGACATCCAGCCCCTGACTGCAGCTACGACGGCTGTTGGTGCACGCTGTTGGGCGCACCGGGTCCTGGGATTTCGGAATCATCGGATCCGCGTTTGTCCTGGCCGAACCGAAGCGCCTCTGCAAGCCGCACGGTGGCAAGTGCCAACCATGGTTCTATCGGAGACTCGAGGCCTATCGCTTTGTTGGGTTGTCCGAGGGGGCATACGGTGGCCGATGAGACTGTTTGCCTAACCCGGAAAAGGATACTCACCCTCGAACCCGTGCGCTCCGCAACGGCAAGGTCTTCGCGGAACATGATTCCACCGAACGACCCGGTGCGGCGCGTTCACGCTGCTTGTGGCTTCAGGTACTCGGCGTCGAACGGTTCTCCTTTCTTCCAAACGCACAAAGTAATCGCGGCGATCTTGCGCGCCAGCGTCAGACGCGCCATGGCCGGTTGCATTCCTTTTATCAGCAGGTTTTCGTAGAACGACTGGAACGGACCGGGCCTCGCTCCGGCCGAGGTCGCCGCGCTCTTGAACAGATTTTTCAGATCGTGATTGTGATTGAGATTCAGCCCGCGGATGAACACCGGTTTTTTCGAGCGTACCAGTTGTCCTTCCTCGAATCGGTAATCCGCGCTCGTGCGCGTCTCCAGCGCCAGGCCGCAGTAGGCCCAGAACTGCCGCTTGGTGCGAAAGCGGTGCGGCGTCTCGACCCGACCGATCAACACCGCCGCGCGGATCGGTCCGAGATACGGAATCGTGCGCAACAACTTCACCGCGTCATGCTTGTGGCTTTCCACGATCAGTTCCCGCCGAGCCTCGCGCCGCAGCGCCAGTAGTGCGTCCAATTCTTCGTAGAGCAGCTCAGCGCGGCGGCGCATTCCGGCCTGGCTCAACTGCGCCAGCCACTCGCCGCGATGCCTCCGGCCAAACGGCTTCTTGCCCGCGCTGGCGATCGCCTGGCTGCGATACAACGCCTTGATCCGGCCCTTCACGCGCGTGGTGTCTTCGGTCAGAGCCGCGTAGCCGCGGCACAGATGCTTCAGCGCCACCGCACTAGTATCGCCGTGATAGACCGGGCGAAGCAATCCAGCGCGCAGTAGTTCCGCCAGCTTGCGCGCGTCGATCGTGTCGCTCTTGTTGCCGGCCTTGAGCAGCGCGTTCTGTCGCGGATCGCACACCACTACGCGCGCCACGCGCCGCACCAGCAAATCGTGCAGCCACGCCGAGTGCGTTCCCTCCTCGAAGGTGACCTGAACCGTCCCGCTCAACCCGCCAACAAAATCCAGAATCGCCGCCGCGTGCGTGGCCAGAATCGACTGCATCAGCAATTTTCCCGCATCGTCCAGCACCGCGACCGAAATCGTGTCCCGGTGGACATCCAGACCGAGATATTTCAAACTCTGCATGGGGTGCTCCTTTCCGTAGGCTTTTGGTTACTGCCTAGATCACAGCAACCGTAGCCTACTAAAGAGGGGCGCCCTTTTATAATGCGTGGCAGCCCCTTCGTGAGTTTCGAAGGGGCTGGGTTTTGGCGCTCTCTACTTCATGGGACGACCTTTGCAAGTGAACTTCGGGCGCCCTGTCCTCGCCGTTTACGGTGAACGTTCTCGGTGAACCGCGGCGAGGGCGGGGTGTTCGTAACTTCTTCGGATTTTTGACACAGCTGTGAAAATCGCAGCGAGATTCCCGCACTTGGCTCAACCCCCACATCGTTAGGAATGCGGCGGTTTGCCTCCCAAAAGGTCGCATAAGAAACCCCGGCCGTGATAATCTATTCTGGCATTTTTGAGGCTGCTAAATGAGCAACGAGACGCAACCGTCGAGTGAAGGCAAGAGCCTAATCCGCGTGCGTCCGCGCGGTTTTTGCGCGGGCGTGGTGCGCGCGGTGGACATCGTGGAGCTGGCCCTGCAGGCGTACGGGCCGCCGGTGTACGTCCACCACGAAATCGTGCACAATCGCTACGTGGTGGAGCAATTGCGCCAGAACGGCGCGATTTTTGTCGAGGCCGTGGAGGAAGTGCCGCTCGGCGCCGTGCTGGTGTTCAGCGCGCACGGCGTTCCGCCGACGACGCGCGAAGAGGCGCGGCTGCGCGAGTTGCGCGTGATTGACGCGACGTGCCCTCTCGTGACCAAGGTCCATCTCGAAGCGCTGAAATTCGCGCGCGAGAACCGGACGATCATTCTGATCGGCCACCGCGATCACCAGGAAATCGTGGGCACGTCCGGCGAAGCCCCGAAACAAACCGTCGTGGTGGACAGCGTGGAAGCGGTGGACGCTCTCGAAGTGAAGGACCCGAATCGCCTGGCTTTCCTCACCCAGACGACGTTGAGCCTTTACGACACCCAGGAAATCGTCGCCCGCCTGCGTGAGAAGTTTCCCGCGATCGAGGGACCGGCTTCGGACGACATTTGTTACGCAACACAAAACCGGCAGGAGGCCGTCGAACAGTTGGCGCGCGAAGTGGACCTGATTCTCGTGGTCGGCTCGCCGAACAGCTCCAACTCGAACCGCCTGGTGGAAGTCGCCAAGCGCTCGGGCGTCCCGGCGGAATTGATCGACGCCGCGAAGGACATCGACCCGAAGTGGTTGAAGGGAATTCGCCGCGTGGGGCTGACGGCGGGCGCGTCGGCGCCGGAGATCCTGGTCGAGCAAGTCAGCCAGCATCTGGCGGGGTATGGCTTCACGAACCAGCGCGATCTCGACCTGATCCGCGAGGATGTGCGGTTCACTCTGCCTTCCGAGCTGACGACCATCGCGCCGGCGTCGAATTAGGGAACGCGCCGTGGAACGAAATGGTTAAGTTGTTTGCGGTGTTTCAGGGGAACACGACTCCTGCTTCAGGAGAGCGACTTTGGCGGTCAAAATCACCCGTCAGACTAGGAATATTGTCCTGCTCGGCTCGCCCACGAGCGCAGCGGCCCTGCGCCCCGGATGCGAGCGCGCGCCTGCCGCTTTGCGCGCCGCGGGAATTGCGGATCGGCTGAAAGCCGCCGGCTTTCAGGTCGCCGACCAGGGCGACACGTCCACGTATGTTTTCCAGCCGGATGACGAACATCCTCGCGCCAGAAACGTCGCAACGATCCTGAAATCTGTGAACGACCTGCGCCCGCGCGTCGAACTCGCCGTGAAGTCCGGCGCTCTCCCCGTAATCCTCAGCGGCGATTGCATTTCCGTGTTGGCGGCGATCGCCGGGTCACGCCGCTACTATCGCAACGTCAGCCTACTTTATGTGGACCGCGACGCGGATCTCAACGTTCCCGCGACGACGCCCTCGGGATGCGTCGACGGCATGGTGATTTCGCAGGTCATCGGGCGCGGCGCGCCGGAACTGGTCCGCTTCTGGGGCGAGCCCCCGCTGGTGCGTGAACCCGATGTCGTGCTGTTCGGATTCGAGCGCCTCGACGAGCCGGAAGAAAAATATCTGGTGGCGTCGCCGCTTCGGCGGCATCCGTCGCTGGAAGTTTCCGCCGTGGGCGCCGCAGCCGCCGCTCGACTGGCTCTCGAACGCGTGCACGCCGCGAACCACGAGTTCGTCCTCCACTTCGACGTGGACACGATCCGCGGCGAAGAATTTCCCTGGACGAATACCCCAGGCACTGGCGGCCTCAGCCTGAACGAAGTGCGCGACGCGCTGCGCGTTTTCGCCGGCCAGCCGAACCTGGCCGCTCTGGTCGTCGCCGGCTATAACCCGGACCTGGATGCCGACGGCGCCGGCGCGCGAACACTGATCGAGTTGCTCACCGACGCGCTTTCGACGCGGCTGGAAGCGGCGTCCAGCGCCGCCGCCGGGGCAGCCGCCGATGCGGCGACAGTTCCCTCCCTTCCAGACGCGCCGAATCCCGAACCGGCTTCCGGCACGGAATTCGATTCGCAGAGTCCGGCGGACCCGGAGCCTTTTTCGTCCTAGTTGAATTGCCAAGTACCGAGCGATGCGCTACCGTTTTTAGACACAGCTAGGCGCACACGGAGGTCTCCTCATGAATGGTAAGCATCTGGCCATCGCCGTCGCACTCAGCTTGATGCTCGTTGGCGCGGGGCTCGCCCAACTTCGGCCCGCTTTCGGCGCCGATGAAAGCGCCCAGGGTTCGCAGATGCCGATGGATATGTCCGGCGCAGCGGATTCGGGGATCCCGTCCTACCACGCGTATGCGCTGAAGCCGCCGTTTCCGGCCACGCTCGATCCGAAACAGTTTCCAGACGATCTCAATCGCAATGTGTACGCGCTCGCGGCAAAGATCAGGCCGGTGTTGTATCAGCAGCCCTGCTATTGCTATTGCGACCGGCATGAGGGGCACAAGAGCCTGCTCGATTGCTTTGTCGGCACGCACGGATCGGAATGCGACGTGTGCCAGAAGGAAGCGGTCCTCTCGTATCAACTCACGCAGAAGGGGAAGACGCCGGTGCAAATTCGCGCCGCGATCATTCGCGGCGATTGGAAATCCGTGAATCTCAGTCCGTATATGATGCCTGCATCTCCCCGGTAGTCCGCTCTCATTTGCATTTCTCGCAAAGCGGCGGGAACAATCCTTCGGATGGCTGACCTCGAACAAAGCCACAGCGGATCGCCGGACCCGACGCAGCGCGAGCCGGCGTCAGGATCCCTCACAGAATTAGCCCTTTTCTTCTTGCGGCTCGGCGTCACCGCGTTTGGCGGGCCGGCCGCGCATATCGCCATCATGGAGGACGAACTGGTCCGCCGGCGGAAATGGCTTTCGCGCGAAAAGTTTCTGGACCTGCTCGGCGCGAGCAGCCTGATTCCCGGCCCCAGCTCCAGCGAACTCGCCATTCACATTGGCTATCTGCGCGCGGGCTGGCCGGGACTTCTCATCGGCGGCGTGTGCTTCATTTTTCCGGCGGCGGCGCTCGTCGGGATCATCGCCTGGGCCTACGTTCGCTTTGGACATTTGCCCGCGGTTGCGGCGGTGCTGTACGGCGTGAAGCCGGTGGTGATTGCCGTGATTTTGCAGGCGCTCTGGGGACTCGGGCGCACGGCGGTGAAAAGCCGAATCCTGGCCGTCGCGGGCGCGATCTGCGTGGTACTTAGTTTCGAGCAGGCGAATGTTCTGCTCATTTTGTTTGGCACGGGCGCGATCCTCGCGGGAATTCACGCGCTCTCCCGGAATCGCACGGAAAAACAAAAAGGCGCAGGCGCGTTGACTCTTGTTTCCGTGTGGCGCGGCGCACGCGCAAATCTCGCGCGGATTTTTCCGTGGTTGGGCGCCACGGGCGCGGCGGCCGTGATTCCCGGACTCTGGCCGCTCTTCCTCGTATTCCTGAGAATCGGCTCCATCGTGTTCGGCAGCGGCTACGTCTTGCTGGCATTCCTGCGCGCCGACCTGGTGGTGCGTCGCGCGTGGGTCACGGATGCGCAGCTCGTGGATGCGGTGGCGATCGGCCAAGTGACGCCGGGGCCGGTTTTCACCACGGCGACGTTTCTCGGATACTTGCTGCGGGGGCCGGTCGGGGCGCTGGTTGCGACGGCAGGCATTTTTCTTCCCGCATTTATCCTGGTGGCCATCAGCGGGCCGCTCATACCGCTCCTACGCCAGTCGAAGACCGCGGGCGCGTTTCTCGACGGAGTGAACGTGGCGTCCCTCGCGCTGATGGCGGCCGTCAGTTACCAATTGGGGCGCGCGGCGATCGTGGATTGGTGGACCGCAGCACTCGCGATTGCGAGCGCGGTGCTGCTGCTTCGCTTCCGCGTCAATTCGGCGTGGCTGGTGCTGGGCGGAGCGGCAATCGGCGTGGCCGCGCGGCTGGCGGGCGGCGGCTAGGAAGTTTCAATAAAAGGAATATCCGCCTGTCTAGGCTTGATCCAGAAATCGATGCCGAGCCAGAAGCTGTACGCGTGCCGCACGAACAACAACGACAATCCGATCGCAAATCCCATCCACAGCAGAATTTTGGAATTCGTCGAAAGAGTCGTGAAATCCGGAACCAGAAGCGACATGAGAAAAATCGTAACGACTACGGCCGTCGTGGCGGCGTAGTTGATGATCATCGCCCCGAGGTAATAGCCTTGCTCCGGGAAATACGACAGCCGGCATTCCGGGCACCGCGACAGCATCCGAAAGACACCCCGAAACAACCGCCCACGGCCGCAGTTCGGACAGCGCCACCGCAGCGCGCGGCGGACAATTAGCTGGAAGGGAGGCCGCTGCATAGTTTTCGTTCCCGGCCGCCCAGTGTCACACAGAAACACCGCGCGGAGCATGAAAATTGTCCGCAAACGGCCGGGATATCTCGAATCGGCGTATTGCAATTCTTCGCGTGCGACAGAGAGCGCAACGCCCTAGCGTGAGACCGCTTTGTCTCGCGTGTACCGGCGCCCTGCGGCGGCTCGCTCGGCAAAGCGGCTACCCCATTCCGTTATAGAAACTTGCGGTTCAATTCCGATTGCCACCGTCCGAACGAAGAATTTACGATAGTGTGAGGCATCCACAACTCTCTTCCCTTTCGTCTTCCCGGGCCTGGCGAGGAAACTACCTATGACGACTGGCAGCCCAGAAGCAAATCCCTCCATGCAGGAGATCGAGCGACTCCAGCGTAAAGAGAATGAAATCTGGCGGTTGGCAATCTTCATGCTGATTGTTCTGGCGGTCGGGGTTGCCGTGCTCTCGCAGCAGGCGCTGCAAACCAACCGGTTACATCTCGAGGCGCTTCCCGCCGGCGCGGGAGTCCTGATTACCCTTTTCGGCGCTTACATCTGGAAGAAGAAGCGGGAGATTGACGAACTGCGGGGCTTCGTCCGCGGATTTCAGAAGGTTCAGGACCTGCCGCCCAGCGCCGAGCAACTCGAACGGCTTGCGGAAGTCATCGCAGCGTCGCGGCAGGGCTACCGCGACTTGATCGACAGCCTCGATCACCTGATCTTCACGACCTCGCTCGACGGCGAGATCCGCGCCGTAAACCAGCGCATCACCCAGGCTTTCGGACTTCCCTATTCGGAACTGGTCGGGCACCGGATGGACGAGCTTTTCGAAGAGCCGCGCATGGAGAGCCTGAAGGATGCGATCGCCTGGTTCGTGGAAAGGCGGCATTGGACGGGAACTGTGCGGGCGCGCCTCCGGAAAACGGGCGCGGTCCGGTATTTCGACTGCGTTCTGCAGGCCATCGTGAAGGACGGCAAGGTCGTCGGCGCCAGCGGCTTGGCGCGGGATATTACCGAGCAGACCGAAGGCGAAACGCGCTTCACCGAGCTCTTTGAAACGCTTCAGGAAGGCGTCTATTTCTGCGATCCCGAAGGAAAGCTGCTGGACGTCAATCCGGCGATGGTTCGCATGCTGGGATATTCGCACCGCGACGAACTTGTCGGAAACACGATTGGCAATCTCTATTTCGAGCGGCCTTCCGATCCATTTCCGGAGCGCCAGAAGTCGCGTTTCGCGGCATCGGTGACCCGCGAGGTGACGCTGCGGCGGAAAGATGAGACGCCAGTCATCTGCATCGACAATTCCAACGTCATGACGGATGCAAACGGCCACATGGTTCGCCATCACGGAACGCTTGTGGACATCACGGTGCGGAAACAGTCCGAGGTGGAGCTGCAAATGGCGAAGGAGGCCGCCGAGTCCGCGAACGTGGCGAAGAGCAATTTCCTCGCCCACATCAGCCATGAAATCCGCACGCCGATGAACGCGGTCATCGGAATGACGGAACTGGCGCTGGACACGGAGCTCACGCCCGAACAGAGGGAATACCTGAGCATGGTCCGCGACTCGGGAAAATCCCTGCTGACGCTGATCAACGATATTCTCGACTTCTCGAAGATCGAAGCGGGCAAACTGGATCTGGATAATACCGATTTTTCGCTGCGGGACGACGTCAACGAAACCGTCAAAATCCTGGACGTGGTCGCGAAGCGGAAAGGTCTGCGGCTCTCGAGCCAGATCGCGCCGAACGTGCCCGACGGATTGCTGGGCGATCCGGGACGGTTGCGGCAGGTCGTCTCCAATTTGATCGACAACGCCATCAAGTTTACCGAGCGGGGCGGAGTGGCTCTGTCGATTCAGCTGGAATCCCAATCCGAAAAGGGCGCGTGTTTGCACTTTTCGGTCGCGGATTCAGGCATCGGAATTCCGGAAGACAAGCACGGGCTCATTTTTGAAGCCTTCTCGCAGGCGGACAATTCCACAACGCGAAAGTACGGCGGAACGGGGCTCGGCCTTACCATTTCATCGCGCTTGGTCCAGTTGATGGGGGGCAGGATCTGGGTCGAGAGCCAACGCGATCACGGCAGCGTATTTCATTTCACCGCGCAGTTCGGCACGCAGAAGCCGATGTCCGGGAGAGCGCACTACGCAGGAGGAGCCGCAAATCCCAAAAGGATAACCGCACGGCGGACCTCCCGCAGCGGAAGGCAGAAATTGCAGGTTCTCCTCGTTGAAGACAATGCGATCAACCAAATCCTGGCCAAGCGCCTGATTCGCAAGCGGGGACACAACATCGTGGTCGCGAGCAGCGGGGCGGAGGCTCTGGCGGCGCTGGAAACGCAACCGTTCGATTTGATTTTGATGGACGTCCAGATGCCGGAAATGAGCGGCATCGAAGTGACCGCGGCGATCCGCGCGAAAGAGAAGGAAACCGGAGACCACATTCCGATCATCGCGACGACCGCGTCGGCGATGAGCGAGGAGAGAGAGCGGTGCCTCGAGGCCGGAATGGACGCGTTCGTATCCAAGCCGATCGACAAGGAAGCGCTCTTTGAGGCCATCGACGCGCTGACGGGATTCGCTGCGGACGCCGGGTCTGGCGACGCGAGCGGGCAAGCTCACGATGCCGTGTTTGACGTGGACGCGGTTCTCAAATCCCTGGATGGAGATTTCGATCTCCTGCGCGAAATCGCCGGAATTTTCCAGGAGCAGTCGGCGAAGCATATGGAAAAAATTCGCGACGGAATTGCAAGACAGGATGCGAAGAAGGTGGAGCGAGCGGCCCACGCGCTGCGCGGCGCGGCGGCGAATCTGCTCGCACGCGGCGTTGTCGATGCCGCTTCAAGGCTGGAAGAAATCGGGAGGAGCGGTTCGGTCGAGGGTTCCAAAGAAGCTCTGGCATCCCTGGAAGAGGCTCTGGGCAAGCTGCAAATCGCGCTGGGGGAGTTCGAGAAGGAATGCGCGCAATCCTGAAGCCGATTCCCTGAATGCTTGTGGACGAATCCGCCGGAAATCTTCCGTCACGAAGCGGCGGCTACGCGGACACGGGCGCGAGCATTTGCACGATGTTGAGGAGTTTTTCCATCTTGAGCGGCTTCGTCATGTAGACGACCGCGCCTAGATCATGCCCCGTCTTGTAGTCCTGCGGCGTCCCCCTCGAAGTCAGAAAAATGACCGGAACGTTCCGGAGCCGTTTGTCGAGCTTGACCACATGGCAAACGTCGTAGCCCGAAATTCCTTCCATCATCACGTCCAGGATCAGCACGGCCGGAGTCAATTCCTTCAGCGTCTGAAGGGCGTCTTCGCCGCTGGCGGCCGTCTTCACGACAAAATCGTGGCGCGTGAGTTGCGATTCGATGATGCGCAATACGGCAGGGTCATCATCGACGGCCAGAATGACCGGCTGGATTCTGGATTTGGCATGCGGTTTGGCGTGCGGTTTGTCCATGGCGTGCTGCAAGACCCCAAAGAGTTTCGGAGGCGGCGACTGGCTGGCCACTACAGTTTGCAGATGGAGCAACACCGGGTCAAGTTAAACCCCTGTAAAACGTTCGCAGCAGGAAATACACGGCTTGCTAACTTGCACTTTGCCGGGACGGACACGCAATGCACACAGAGGAGAGACTTGCGCGCGGCCGGGTAACCGGCCGCGCGCAGGTCGTTGGCGGGACGAGGCGAGTTACTACATTAGGAAGTTGACCTCGACTCTCAGGTCAACCGGTGTGGGCTCTCCATCGAGGATCGTTGGTTCATATTTTCTTTGTGACACAGCTTTCAAAGCCGCCTGGAGCAGCAAAGGGTGTCCGCTGACGACCTTTTCCTGGACGACGTTCCCCTTTTCATCGATGATCGCGTCGATCACCACCGTCCCGTGAACATGGGACTGGCTTGCCAGAATGGGATAGATGGCCGCGGGACCGTAGATCAAGCGCGGCGGCTTCACGTTACCGCCGATTCGCACGGGCCGCTTCGGCCCTTCCGCAACGGGCGCCGCCGCCACGATGGGAGCCGCTACGCTCGGCATTCCTCCGGTAATTCCGCCGATCTGTCCACCGGGAACGCCTCCCGGGACGCCGCCGATACTTGCTGCCATCGCGAGTTCCGGCGGGGCTGCATCGTTAGCGACCGCCGGAACCGCCTTGGGCATAAACGTCGGAGCCGTCAGCTTTCCGGGCGTAAAGACTTTTGGGGCCGAATGAACCATGCGAGCGACCGAGGGCGGAGCCGGAGGCGGCGGAGCCATGGGCTGCATCGGCGCCACCAGAAGCGTTGTCTCCATCTGCTTCAGGTCGATGCCCTGAGAAAAATAGAGCGGCAAAAACAGCAGCAAAAACAGAATCGCGAAATGAACGAAGAAGGAAATCGCCAGATCCATTGGGCTGCGGCGCTGGGCCGTCGTGGAATTCTCCAGCAGCGCTTCGGCGAACACGCGGTTCGACGGCTCGACCGCCGCCGGGGGCAATACCACGCTGCCTTTCGGCCGGCCGCCCGGATACACTTCTTCCAGAAAAAGATTTTGCTCGCTGATCATGATGCCTCCCAAAAATGAATTTCTCGCAAACAACTGCGCGCATAAAAAGAAAACGAATCCGTTCTCTCGAATTTCAATCGCAATTAATTTTTACTTGCCGGGACACAGCGAGGTGTCTACCGCGGGATCGCTTCTGCGGGAAAGACTGGGGCATTCCCTTTCGACGTGGAAGATTAAGTTTTGATCCGCTATCTCAAAGCCTTTTTCTCCTGATCCATCCTGCCCCAGGCGCTCGCCGAAGACAAATTCAAAGATCGAATCTTTGGCTTCCAAATGCTTGATCCCGTTTTGAGAGGTTCGGAGCGGCCGCCCCGCCAATGGATTCGCGCCGGTGCGACGTCATGTTTGCGCGAACCTTCATTGCGCTACAAATCGCGGCTCCTGCCGCCGCTATCTATCAGTAATTTCACAACAGGGTATCTCGCTGCCTGAAGCACGAACCGCCGCCCGCCACACCCTTCGGACGCCGGTCGCGAACCGATCTCGAACGGCCATTGCCGCAAAAAAGAGGCAAACCGTGGGCACTTCTCGGATGTAATGAGGCAACATTTTTCCGGTGGCCTGGCTTCCGGGTGGTTCCAACCCATGTGCACAAGATCAGACACTCGGCCTTCCAAATAAGTCTTTTATTATCTTCTGTTTATAACAGAACGTATCAGCGCGCCGATCGTGCCCGCCCAGCCCGTCTGGTGGTTCGATTGCTATCGACATGGTAGCGATTCTGGCGTCTGTCCCCCGATGGGTAGTTTCGTGACGACGCCTCACGAGTTTGCAACGGCGAAAGCCAGGTTTCCGGTCGTGGCCTATCGCGACGGAGCCACAGCAAATGGATGGTCGGACGATAGAGCGCATTTTGAACTGAGAACATCGGAGGCGTCACCACTTGAGCGAACGGCTTTACTATCACGATTCCTTTCTGCACGAGTTTGATGCGGTCGTCGTTTCGTGTGAAAAGTCGGACCAAGAGAGCGCGGCGGGAGCGTCGTCCACCTGGTGGGTTACCCTGAAGCAGTCCGCGTTCTATCCCACTTCGGGCGGCCAGCCGCACGATACGGGGCGTCTCGGCGAGGTTGCGGTGCTCGACGTTTTCGAGCGGGAAGACGGCACGATCGTGCACGTGACCGACGGCGAGTTGGCGCCCGGCCCGGTGCGGGCGTCGATTGACTGGTCGCGGCGTTTCGATCACATGCAGCAGCACACCGGTTCGCATGTCTTGTCGGCCGCATTCCACACCCTCTTCAACATCCAGTCCGTTTCGTTCCACATAGGAAAAAGTATCTCGACCATTGACGTCGCGGCGTCTTCGCTCACGGACGCTCAACTGGAGGGCGTGGAACGGCACGCCAACGAGATTATTTTTGACGACCAGCCCGTGCATCTTCGGTACGGATCGGCGGCCGAACTTGCGGCGCTCGGAGTCCGCAAGGAATCCGAACGCGAGGGAACCCTCCGCGCGGTGGAAATTCAAGGCGTCGACATCCAGGCCTGCGGCGGGACGCACGTTTGCCGCACCGGCCAGATCGGACTGCTAGTCATCCGGGGCGTCAAGAAGGTCCGCGACAACTGGCGCGTGGAATTTGTGTGCGGCCAGCGGGCGCGGCAGGCGACGCGTGCCGATTTCACGCTGCTTGAGGGCATTTCGCAGCGCCTGACCTGCGGCCCCGAAGGAATTCATGCCGCCATTACGCGGATCCTCAACGAACGCAATGCTGCCAGCCGCATGGGCCAGCGTTATATGGAGGAGTCCGCGAAACTGCAGGCCCAGCTGCTCCTCGCCAAGGAGCGCGCCCAGCATTCCTCCAGCCGTCCGAGGACGGTGATCTGCACCCTGGAGAATTCAGACATGGAGTTTCTGCGAACTGTTGCCAACAATCTGATCGTGGAGCCGGGACTGATTGCGCTGCTCGGCTCGGAGGCCAACGGATATGTGGTGTTCGCCAAATCCGAAAGCGTAGCGGGCGACATGAGCGCACTGCTGCGCGAGGCAGTCAAGACTGCCGGAGGAAAAGGCGGAGGAACACGCGATTTTGCGCAAGGAAACTTCCCGCAAGGAAGCGACCTCAACCGCATTTTGAGGCATGCCGCCGAACGCGCAACCAAGCCCGCCGTTTCGCTGCACGTCATCGGCAAGAAATCTGTCGGCGCGAAAGCGCAACAAGCCAACCTCTGGCGGTCCAAGGGAAAAGCGCGCGGGTAGCGCGCGAAACTGAAGATCTTTTCGATCGTTGCATCCCAGTCCGGCGAGACCCTGCACGAACGACAGCATTTGCTGCGCCGGCTCTACAAAAGCCAATGGCCCAAAACCCATAGGCAGAAGTAAGCGTAGCCTCCCACCGCGAACTCGATCCCTGCCGCCGCAACCAGGACCCAGCGCGAGCGCCCGGTCGGCGCAAGCGCCGCGCAAATCAGGAAACCAAGTGCGAAGATCGGAGCCCCCAAGACTTTTAGGAGCCCGAATAATCCCACAATCGTGCCTGCCCAGGGGGACTGTCGCCTCAAGATCAGGAGCGCAAAGACCGGGCCAGTTGCGGCGAGCGCCAACGACGCACCGGAAAACAGGCTCCAGAATCTTTCGACGGACCGGAGAAAATACAGCGCCATCGCCGTCGGGAAAAGCGCCAAGAAACCGAACAGGCCGAGAAAACGCAGCGAATCGCCAAACGCCTGCATCCCTCCCGCCGGATCGGGTGACGGATTAATCAGCGTCAACAAATAAGTTCCGACCGAAGCGACAAGCAGCGCCGCGGCGTAACCGGCGAGAACCACTCCGACTTTGTAAGACCTGCTGATAGCGCAATCCTACGTGAATCTTTCAAAAAAGAGCCCACCTCAGTAGAACCGTGTTGTTCTTCCGTCCAACAGGCGCGGAACGGCGTTTCGACTCCCGGCGAATCGAAGCGCGCTTGACACTCGTAGGGTGCTGGCATAATGTGGCGGCGTCGGCCAAAAAATTTAAGTAAATGGATAAAATCTTCGTGCAAGATCAACGGAAATCACGATGCCAAAATCCAAAAAAGATGCAATCGATCGCCGCAAATTCCTGAAGGGCGCGGCAGCCGGCGCGGCCGCTCTCGCGGCAATTCCTGCGGCGGCGAGCGCGCAGCCGGCCGAGGTTTCTCGCGCGGGCACCGCGCAGCCCATGCCGAAAGAACCGGAAACCGCCACGCCCGCGGAGCTGGACGTTCTGACGGAAAATCGCTCCGGGTCCGACTTTATGGTGGACGTGATCAAGTCGCTGGGCATCGAATACGTGGCGTCCAATCCAGGTTCGAGCTTCCGCGGATTGCACGAATCGGTGATCAACTACGGCGGAAACGAGAATCCGGAGTTCATCACCTGCTGCCACGAGGAATCGGCCGTCGCCATGGCGCACGGCTATTCCAAAATCGAAGGCAAGCCGATGGCGGTATTTCTCCATAGCGACGTGGGCTTGCAGCACGGATCGATGGCCATTTACAACGCCTTTTGCGACCGCGTGCCGATTTACCTGATTGCCGGAAACGCCCTGGAAATCAATTCGCGGCGCCCCGGAGTGGAATGGGACCACAGCGTGCAGGATGCGGCGGCCATCGTGCGCGATTGTCTGAAGTGGGACGACGTGCCTGTGTCTTTGGATCATTTCGCGGAATCCGCCGTGCGGGCCTACAAAATCGCCACCACGCCGCCGATGGCGCCGGTGCTGCTGATTGCGGACGGCGAGCTGCAGGAGGGCCCGATTGCCGATGACGCGAAATTCCACATCCCGAAGATGACGCGAGCCATGCCGCCGCAGGGCGATTCGGGATCGGTGGCGGAAGCGGCGCGCATGCTCGTCGCCGCGGAGAACCCGGTCATTTTGCTCGAGCGCACCGCGCGCACGGCCGACGGATTGAAGTACGCGGTCGAGTTGGCCGAAACGCTGCAGGCGCCGGTCGTGGATTTGGCCGCGCGCATGAATTTCCCGTCGCAGCATCCCCTGAATCAGACGGAACGCACGCGCCAAGTGATTGGCGGCGCGGACGTGATCCTCGGCCTCGAAGCGCTGAATTTCTGGGGAACCATCCATTCCTACCGCGATCAGTTGCACCGCTCTTCCGAGCCCATCACCAAGCCGGGAGTGAAACTGATCAGCATCAGCGCCAGCGATTTGTACCTCAAGAGCAACTACCAGGATTTCCAGCGCTACACCGAAGTGGATCTGGCGATGGCCGCGGACGCGGAAGCGACGCTGCCCTCGCTGATCGAGGCAGTGAAGCGCCTGCTAACCGACGATCGCAAGAGTACGTTCGCGGACCGGGGCAAAAAACTCGCCGCGCTGCACGAGGAATCGCTGCGCCGCTCGCGCGACGAAGCGGCGTACGGCTGGGACGCCAGCCCGATCACCACGGCGCGCCTTTGCGCGGAAATTTGGAACGCGGT
Source organism: uncultured Acidobacteriota bacterium (assembly GCA_963800455.1). Taxonomy (GTDB): domain Bacteria; phylum Acidobacteriota; class Terriglobia; order Acidiferrales; family UBA7541; genus Palsa-360. Next base: position 441,601 of record CAWDAY010000003.1, read on the forward strand.
CAAGAACGAGGATTGGTCCCTCGCCTGCGAAGTTTCCCCGTGGGTGAACCGCTGGCCGCTGCGCCTCTGGAATTTCGACAAGTTTCACCAGTACATCGGCTCGTCCGGCGGATTCGGCGTCGGCTACGGAGCGCCGGCCTCGCTGGGCGCGGCGCTGGCCAACAAGAAGCACGGCCGGCTGACCGTGACGATTCAAAACGACGGCGACTTGATGTACGCGCCCGGAGTTCTGTGGACTTCGGCGCATCACCGCATTCCCCTGCTGAGCGTGATGCACAACAATCGCGCGTATCACCAGGAAGTGATGCACGTGCAGCGCATGTGCGACCGGCACAGCCGCGGGATCGATCGCGCTTCGATTGGAACCACACTCACCGACCCCAACATCAACTTCGCCATGGTCGCCAAAGGCATGGGAGTCTATTCGGAAGGCCCGATTGAAAACCCCAAAGATTTGGGCCCGGCGATTCAGCGCGCCATGGCAGTGGTGAAGAAGGGCGAGCCGGCGCTGGTCGAGGCGGTCACGCAGCCTCGGTAGGCTCAATCACCTCATGCTTTTGATCGGCGGACCGTGAAAGCGGACCAGCGTTCTACCGCGGCTTGGGCCGCATTCCGAGAATTTATCCAGTTTACAAGGATGTTTAGTTCGCTTTCGCTGATTCAGTTTTACACGACTTAAACCTTTGCGCTACCCTGCTGGGGTATGTCGCTGCTGCACTCCAATCGCCCGTTGTCCGGCCTTCAGCAACGCGTGAATAGGACCGCTCTGTCGCTTTTAGCCTTAGCTGGCGTCGCGTTGGGTTGGTGGGAGGCTAAGGAATGCGCGGCAATCTACTACGGCTACGCAGCCGGCTACAGCTTTGGGATTGCGGTATTCCTTGCGGTCTCCTTGAGTACCTTGGGACTGCTACTGACGATTTATTGGCGCACCCGGTGGTTTGGGTGCGGGTTGATTGCAGCGGGAATTTTGAGTTGTGCTGTGTTTTACGGCGGCATTTATGTGCTCTTGAAACAAGACCGCGTGGCGTGGCAACACGAACCACCAATGGTTTCTATTGGCCCAGATGCGGAAGCTTCGGCAGTGATCTATTTTCGCGCAGGAATCAGTAGCCCACAGGTGGAAGACTTTAATTCGTCAGTGTTGATGCTGCCAGCAAAGCCAAGTGACAATGGCCGCGCTTATCCCCCTTTTGTTCAAGAATATCTTCGATTAATTCCCAGTCAAGCCAATGGTCATGAGGCAATTGCGCTCACTTTCTTTAAGAACGCTCCTGCCGACAAGACGACGGCATATCTGACGATCATCAAGGCGGACAGCCGCGTTGAAAAGGTTTTCTTGAACATGTCACCAGATTCGATTAAACCCGATTCCAATCCTCCATAAAAATCTGCCGCTCATATCCCTGCTTTGTCCCCACACAGGAAATATGATTTTGAAACTCGCTACGAGAAAAATCTGAGATTGAGCGGAATGTGGGATTTTCAGCGGCGCAGGAATCGCGAGACTGAGGTTGGGCCGATACGGCGGCTGGACGCCGGAGCTACGAAGACTACGAAAGCTGTAACATCATATTGAGCCGACTTCTATTGATTCAGCAGAGGAATATCCTTGGACGGCGTGGCCTTGGGGCGCGATTGCAAATACGCATAAATGTCGGCGAGTTCCTGGTCGGAAATCACCTTGCTCGTGTACGGCGGCATCTGGCCTGTGGGTTGGTGAACGTACTTGGTGAACGCTTCAAAAGAAAGTTGAGGCGGACCGATGCGCGGGCCAGACGCTTGAGCCGCGCCCTGTCCCTCGCGCCCGTGGCATTCGTAGCAGCCGTCTTTCGTGAAAATCTTCTTGCCGGTTTCTGAATTTCCAGCGGGAGCCGTTTCGCTCTTTTCGCCCTGTTGCGCGCGCGTCGCGGGGATCGCAAGCAACACGAGGATTGCGCCGATCACCGGCAGGACTGCGCGCAGGATCTTCACAAGACCGCGGCGCTCGATGGCATTCACGGATGTCGAGAACATGTTTTCGCACTCCCTTTCGGCGCCATTGTGCCACAGGTCCGCCCGATACTCGCAAGCAATCTGAAAACCGGTCATACTTCTTGACGTTCCGGAGTATTTGGACTACATCTTTTCACTCGCGAAATGACCGAATCCAAAACAAAATCCAGGCGCCAGGCGGATCTGATCCGGCACTGGGAACTCTCGCCGATCGGCAGGCGGATTCTCCGCGAAGGGCGCCAGTTCGCCACCGTCCGGCGCATCGTAATTGCCGCGCGGAAGGTGTTCGCGCAAAAGGGGCTCGCGGGCGCGCGCATGGACGAGATCGCGCGCGTCGCGGGGGTGAACAAGGCCCTCCCGTACTACTATTTTCGCAACAAGGAAGAGCTGCATCGCTTCGTCCTCGAAACGATGATCGCGCAAATCTCCGGGCAGATGGAATCTCCCGCGGTGCTCGCGATGGAGCCTCCCGAGCGCGTGCGCGCGCTGGTCAACATCACGTTTGACTTCGTGATGCGCAATCCCGCGTATCCGCGGCTGATCCAGCGGGAGATGATGGCGGCGCGGCGGCCGCTGCACTGGATGGTGGTGGCGCATCACCGCCCGCTCCACCAGCGCGCCGTGAAAACCATTCGCGAGGGGATCGCGCGCGGCCAGTTTCGCGCGGTCGATCCCGACCAGATGGTGTTCACTATTTTTGGCATGATTATGTACTATTTCGCAACGGGCCAGCTCGCGAGCCAGATCTGGAACCGCGATATCTGGAATCCGCGAAACGTCGAGCAGCGCCGCCGCGCCGTCCTGGATTTCCTCGAGCACGGGCTCTTCCTTTCTCCCTCCGCAAAAGCCTGACTCGAATTTCCGATGCGCAAGCATTCCGGCACGAGTTTCGGTGGCGCTGGCTTCAGCCTGTGGGGTTTGGTCCGTGCAACCACGGACACCCACAGGCTGAAGCCTGCGCCACTGAATGCGCCTTGACTTGATTTCCCGGCGCGCCTAAAATTCGACCATAATTTAAGTGGATTCTTAATCTTTCTGCCGTCACTGAAACCATGCAATCGTAGCTGCCGAGGAAGAAATTTGATGCGCCGGTCTTCCATGCTCCTGATCGGGCTGGGCTTCTGCCTGGCGATTTCCCTTCCGCTGCGCGCGCAGCAATCCCCCGCCGCGACTTTGACGGACACGCAAAAAGAAGGACGGCGAATTTTTCAGCAGCGCTGCGCCGTTTGCCACACGCTTCCGACGGTGGTCAGCAAGCGCTACGGTCCCGCGTTGTACAAGGAACTTGTCCAAGACAACGAGGACAATATTCGCGACACGATCGCCGAAGGGCGCGAAGGCCTGATGCCGGGATTTAAATATGGACTGTCCCGCGCGGAAATCGATTCCATCGTCGAATATCTCAAGACTGTCAATCGTCCCGCCCGGCCCAAGGGCAATCCCAATCAAAAAGAAGGAACGCCTACGAGCGCCGGGGAGTGATTCCGGTCCGCGCGGGCGCGTTTGCGGCGGAGAAATCGAGGAGGGCGCCATGAAGAATGCGAAGCGGCTGTGGGTCATAGCGCTGCTGGCTGCGGGAACCGCGGGCATCGGGCCATGCGCCGTGAGCGCGAAGAGCGCGCCCGCGCAGCAGGCGGAAGTGTTGCTCGCCGGTTCGGTGAAGTCCGACACGGGCGCGAAACTCGACGGCGTGACCGTGTCCGCCCGGGCCGCTGGTTCGACGATCACAACCAGCGTCTTCACCGACGAGAACGGCAACTACTATTTTCCGCGCATGGCCGAAGGCAAATATCGAGTATGGGCGCAGGCGGAAGGATTCGAAGCCGGAAAAGCGGAAGTCAACCTGAGCGGGTCCGCCGGACGGCAGGATTTCACACTCGCGACGCTCAAAGACAACCTGGAAATCGTGAAGCAGATGACCGGGCAGGAATACGTCACTTCCCTGCCCGAGGATACCCCCGAGCATCGCAAGATGAAGGACGTTTTCTACAACACCTGCACAGGCTGCCACGAACCCAGCTACATTTTGCAGAACCGCTTCGACGAAAAAGGCTGGGAAGCGATGCTGAACCTCATGTCCCGTGTTTTTAACGGCGGAGGCGAGTACGCCGGACCGGACATGGCGCCCTTCCCGGTGATGGCTTATTACAAGAAGGAACTGGCGACGTATCTTTCGGAAGCGCGCGGTCCCGGCCCCTCGACCATGCAAATCAAGCTGCGCCCGCGCCCGCGTGCCGAGGCTGCGCGCGCCGTGATCACCGAGTACGGCCTGCCTGTCGCCGATCCGTCTGAGAATCAGACGGACAACGGGTTCCCGACCAACGACGGAACGTTCTGGTCGCTGGGAACTCCCTCGGCGCTGAACGGTTCGCGGGGCCTGCACGACTCGCAAACGGATCGGAACGGCAACATCTGGTTCACGACGTCGGAGCCTAGCTACACGCGCACGATCAGCATGCTCGACACAAAAACAGGAAAAGTGACGGACATCAAGGTTCCCGGCCTGAACGATCTGGCTGCCCCGACGCACGGACTGGCCATCGATCCCCAGGGTGTCCTTTGGGCCACGATGATCGGCGACCCGCGCGGCGGCGGTGGAAACCTGCTGCGCGTCGATCCGGCCACGATGAAGTACGAAGTCTTCGCGCCGCCGAAAGGAATGGGCGGGGCGAGCACCAGCATCGACGTGGACGCGAAAGGCAACGTCTGGGCCACGACTGCGGTGGGAGCGATCCGCTACGATCCCGTCACGCGCGAGTTCAAGGAATTCAAGTCTCCGACGACGATCGACAACGGGCCGGGCGGATCGTACGGAATTGCCGCGGACCGCATGGGCAACGGCTGGTGGACGCAGATCAACATCGACCGCGTGAATCGCGCGGACGTCGAGAGCGGCAAGACGCAGGAATTCCATGAGCCGCCGCGGCCCGCGCTTTCCGACGGAGCGTTGACCGCCGAGGACAAAAAATTGTACGAACTCGCCGGCGTCGAACTGACCGACTTCGGCGCGTGGTGGTCGGAAGGCCCGCGGCGCCTGGGCGCGGATCGGACCGGGGATGCGATCTGGGTCTGTGACTATTGGGGCGGAAATTTGGCGAAGTATGACACGCGCACGCTGAAGGCCACGTTTTACAAGTATCCGACGCCGGAGTCCGCGCCGTACGACGCGGTCGTCGACCGCAGCCACAACGTGTGGGTCAACCTCACCAACGGCGATTCGGTGGCGCGATTCGATCCCACGACCGAGCAATGGACCGAATTCCCGTTGCCGGGGCGCGGAATCAATCTGCGCCACATTTCGCTCGACGAACGCGACGGAGTGACGCGAATCGTCGTCGGCTACACGCGAAACAGCAAAATCGCCCGCATGCAGATTCGCTCGAAGGAAGAATTGCAGGCCCTGCAGAAGCAGGCGCAGAGCGTGCTGGCGCAGGCGGTCAAACCGTAGGTCCGTTTCGCGATTCTGCCTCCGCGCACGTGCGGTTCCGGCGATCCGGACGACAGGATTTCTTGGGAGATTGCATGAAGGACATGGGAACGCGAGAAGCTTGGCTGGCTCGCCCGCGATTCGCCGGGCGCAAGTTGTGCGCACTTTGCCTTGCCGCCGCGACATCCATTCTGTTCGCGGGTTCGTTTATTGCTTCGGCCGGCTCACCGCTGCCTGCATCGCCGGCGCAGGACAATCCAGCTTCCAGCGTGGCCACCGAAACCGTTCATTATGATTCCGGCGGCTTCAACATCGATGCATTTGTTGCGAAGCCTGCAGGCGGCGGAAAACATCCCGCGGTTCTCGTAATTCACGACAGCCAGGGGCTAACCGATGCGATCCGCGAGATCGCCAGGCAGTTTGCGGCCGCGGGATTTGTCGCTCTCGCGCCGGATTTTACGTCGCACCTCGGCGGCACGAGAACGCCCGACCAGATGGCGCAGGCCGTCGGGCGGCTGTCTCCCAATGTCACGGTCGAGGATGCCCGAGCGGGATTCGCCTATCTGCAAAAGGATCCGGAAGTGGACGCGGAAAAGATCTCGACGGTGGGTTTTGGGTGGGGTGGATGGCGAAGCTTCGCGCTGGCCGACTCGGTGCCTGCGCTCTATCGCGCGGTCGTCTATTGCGGCACGACGCCGTCGCAAAGCTTCGACGCGGTCCACGCGCCGGTTCTCGCGCACTACGCCCAGTTCGATTTCCGCACCACCGGCAACGCCCTCCTGACGGAACAGTCGATGACCGAGGCCGGTAAAAAATTCACGTACTTTGTGTATCCGCAGGTCTATCGCGGTTTCTACGTACCCGGCGCGCAATTCAATGCGGACGCGGCGAAGCTCGCCTGGACCCGGACGCTGGAGTTCCTAAAGTAGGACGGGCTTCAGCCTGTCCGGTTTCTGCGTTTCGCGGCCCTAGAAGTGCGACAGGCTGAAGCCCGTCCCACTTAAGCCACCTGCATGATTTCGCGGCTCCCGGAAATGTACAAGTCCGTGTAGCCCTTCATCTTTGCGCGGAACGCTTCGTTCGTGGCGTAATCTTTGATCTGGGTTTCGAATTCCGCGACGCTCGCCACTTCCAATTCCAGGATGACCCGGTTGAATTCACCGGTCAAATCCGTGAGGACGCGGTGGCGCGGAAGCTTTCCTGAGGCCGCCGCCTCCTTGATTTGCGCGGCGAGTTTGCTTGCGTTTCCCGGCTTGGCAATGAAACAGTTACGGACGACGAGCATGGACGTTCCTCCTTGAAAAGAACTCCGAGCTACCGGCAACATCGAGTTTTCCGGGCCTCACAGCGTTTTGCAGGGAGCGATTGCGCGCAGCGTGCCACTTTCGCGCGAAACATGTCAAGGCGGATTTCGTTGTAGCGAAGATCGATCTCGCCTCGACGAACCCCCACAGGCTGAGCCTGCGCCACAAGGCAGTTACTTTCGGATTGTTTGCGGGAGCGGCGAGGTGTAGATTGCCGTTCTGCCGAAAACACAATCGCTACGGTCGCTGAGTCTGAGGAGGGCGCGCGCATGGTAAGCCGGAGCAAAAGCATTCCGATGAGGCTCGACCGAAACACCGGCGTAAGCGTTGCGCCGGGCGCCGGTTCTTCGCGGCGCGAAATTCTGCAATGGATGGCGATGGCGGGAGCGGGCACGCTTCTGCCGGCGAGCGGACTCCTGGCGAGCGCAGCGGGCGCTCCTGCCGGGAGGATCGACGTCCACACGCACACCGTGCCGCCCTTCTACACAAAGGTGATGGAGAAAGAGATTCTGGCCACCGGCCACCCGCTGCCCACATGGACTCCGGCCCTGGCCATCGAAACGATGGACAAAAACGGCGTCGCTACGTCGATCCTTTCGCCGATGACGCGCGTGGTGCAGGATTCCTTCTCCGACAAATCCGAGCGGGCGCGCAACCTGGCGCGGCAGAACAACGACTACACCCAACAGCTCGTGCGCGATTACCCTGGCCGCTTCGGACACTTCGCGGCAATCCCTCTGCCGGACACGGACGGCAGCTTGCGGGAAATCGAATACGCGTACGACACGCTCAAGGCGGACGGCATCGGCCTGTGGACGAGCTACGCCGACAAGTGGCCCGGCGATCCCATCTTTGCGCCGGTGTATGAAGAACTCAACCGCCGCAAAGCCGTGATCTTCATTCACTCCGCGCCGCCCATCTGCTGCCGCGCGCTGCAGCCCGGCGTGATCGACAGCGTCGTGGAGTACGATTTCGATATCTCCCGCGCCGTGGTCAGCTACCTGAAGAGCGGTGCGTTCCGGCGCTACCCGAACATCCGTTTCATCTTTCCGCATTCCGGCGGAACGCTCCCGGTGCTCGCCAACCGGGTCAGCGAATCGCTGCCCGAAAAGCGTTCCGAGCAGGCCACCGCGGAACTGATGGACGAAGTGAAGCAGCTTTACTTTGACGTCGCGCACGCAACGTACCCCGCGCCGCTTTCGGCGCTGACCAAAGTAGTTCCCGTTTCGCAAATTCTTTTCGGCAGCGACTACCCGATCATTCCTCTGCCGGTCTCCGAAGGTCCACTCGACCATTTCGGATTTTCGGCGAGCGATTTGCAAGCGATCAACCGCGGAAATGCCGAGCGGCTTTTCCCGCGGTTGAAGGCATAAAAATCCGCGACACACCCTGGTGGGAGGAAACTATGAATCGTCGGATCGTTCGGTCAGGATTGGCAACATTGTTTGTGGGGGCGCTCGCCTTGGCCGCGGGTCTTCGGCTCGGCGCGCAAACCAGTGGCTCGAAGAGTGCGGCGATGCCGCCATCCTCCATTCCCACTTTTTCGATGGACAACGTCGCGCGCGAGGGATTTTTCTACGTCGGCGGAAAGTACGAAGGCGCGCCCGGCAAAGAGGTGATGCACGGCGCGATGTACGTGGAAGTGATGGTGCCGAAGCAAATCAAGCAAAAGTATCCCATCGTGTTTTTCCACGGAAACGGGCAGAGCGGAACGATCTGGAAGCAAACGCCCGACGGACGGCCGGGCTGGGCCTACTACCTGATCAACCAGGGCTACGTCGTGTACATGGTGGATTATCCGGCTCGCGGGCGCTCGCCGTACGTCCCGGAACTGGACGGCAAATTGGGTCTCCGCACGGCGCAGGATCTCTCGCAGATTTGGACCGGTCCTACGCTCTCCGGCGGCAATTTCCCTCGGATGAAACTGTACACGCAGTGGCCGAGCGACTCGCCCAAGAAAGGCACGATGGGCGACCCGGTCTTCGATAACTTCATCAAGGGCCAGCTGCAATTCATTTCGGGTCAAGCCGAGCTCGCCGTGCCGGCCGGCGTCGCGCTGCTCGATCAGATCGGAAGTCCGGTGATCCTGATTACGCACTCGCAGGGCGGGGGCATCGGCTTCAACGTGGCCGATGCGCGGCCCAAACTGGTGGCGGGCATGGTGGCGATCGAGCCCGGCGGCCCGCAAATCGGCGTCGTCGATACGGCAAAGGTCGCATACACGGGCAAAATCGGAAACGCCTGGGGCATCACCAACATGCCCATGAAGTACGATCCTCCGGTAAACAGCCCCGACGATTTGAAAACCTACCTCGAAGATAAGTCCGAGCGGCCGGATGAGGTTCCCTGCTACATGCAGAAGGAACCTGCGCACAAGCTGGTGAACTTCGCGAATTTTCGCATCCTGTCCATCTCCGCCGAGGGCACGTATCACCGCGTGTTCGACGTGTGCATTCCCAAGTGGATTAATCAAGCCGGCGGGCACGACGAGTTTGTGCGCCTCGAGGACGCCGGCATCCACGGCAACATGCACGAAATGTTTCTCGACCGGAACAGCGACGTGGTCATCAAGTACATCGACGACTGGCTTCGCAAGAACGTAAAGTAGGGGGGGTCTTGCGCTGAGCGAAGGCGAACGAGCCGCCGGTTCACTCTTTAAGATTGAGGCGGGCTCCGCCCCTTCCCGTGTGGAACGGGGCGATTTTTCTTTCCACTCCACGCGATTGACATGCCGGACTGGCCGTCATATCCTCCGGTGCAACATCGCACAATCCGCAGGTGATAATTCGCGAGGTGCCGAATGAAAAGTGCGCGGCCGAAGTCTTTTGCCTTGCTGGTCGGATCTTTGTTGTTTTGCGTTCCGGTGCTCGCACATCACGGCGCCGCGGCCTATTTGGACAAGATCGTGGTCTTGAAAGACGCCACCGTGACGAAATTCGTGTGGGCCAATCCCCATTCCATTTTGTTGCTCGACGTGAAAGACGAAAAAGGCGAAGTGACGCATTGGGCGGCCGAATTGGGAAGCCCGTCGGCAGTCACTCTGCTTGGGTGGAACCGAAATTCCATCCAGGCCGGCGACGTGGTCACGGTTTACATCTATCCGGCCAAATCCGGAAGTCCGGTTGGCCGGCTCAACAAAGTCGTGTTCGCGGACGGCAGGACGCTCAGGGATAGCCAGCTCGGCGGAGAGAAGAAGGACCAGTAGGCATTTTTCGCGCGGCAAGCGCGCACAGATTCGTTTTTGGCAACCGATTGCGGTTCGGAGTGTTCCGATTGAAACCTACGGCCAGCATCTCTTCGGCCTTGCTTGGCGTTCTTTTGTCCACCAATATCGCCGCGTCCGCGCATCACGGAAGCGCTACGTACAAGACGGACCAAGCAATCACTTTGCAGCAGGCGACGGTGACAAAATTCGTCTGGGCCAACCCTCATACCATGCTCCTGTTCGATGTGAAAGACGCCAAGGGCGAGATTGCGCATTGGGCGGGCGAAGCGGGGAGCCCGTCGGCGGTCCGCCTGCAGGGCTGGACCAAAAAATCCTTTCAGCCCGGGGACGTGATTACCGTTCAGCTCTATCCATCGAAATTCGAAAGGAATGTCGGGCGCATCGAAACCATCGTCCTTGCGAGCGGCGCAACGCTCAAGGATAGTCCGCGCTCGGACCGGGGGCTATTGTCGAGGTATTAGGCGCATTTTCCAGACGGAGTTTTAATTCGAAGCCATCGTATCCAACGCCGGTTTCGAATTGCTTGAAAGCCCTGAGGAGAATTGAAATGCGAAAGTCGCTGAGAAATTGCATGATCTGCTTGGCTGGAACGCTGCTGATTTCTCCGTATGCGTTCGCCCAGAGCTCTCCCGCGCCGAACCACGGCGGCCCCGAGGATTTGTATGAAAAGTTAGGCGACACGGGAAGCGGAGGGCCCGCGCCGCGGCGCGATTTGACCGGGTTTTGGGCGGGAATGGTGGTCGCCAGACTCAACCCCGTGCCCGCCATGACGCCGTGGGGGCTGGAACAGTTCCATCTTCACAAAGCCACCGGCGAATACCCCGTCGCGGAATCGAACGATCCCGTCAAAGGTTGCGACCCGCTCGGGTTTCCGCGCAGCATGCTGTTCATGACCAGGGGAATCGCGTTTACACAAATGCCCGGCAGGGTGATCGAGATGTTTCAGTTCAATCGGCTCTGGCGCGAAATCTGGACGGACGGCCGGGAGCTTCCCAAAAACGTGGGCGGAGATTCCGCCGACGCGCCCGATCCCAGATGGTATGGATACTCGGTTGGCCGCTGGGAGGGAGACTACACGTTTGTCGTGGATACGGTCGGGAGCGACGATCGGAGCTGGCTCGACAACGCGGGCCATCCGCATAGCCTCGATCTGCGCGTCGAGGAGCGTTTCACGCGCGTGAGCCACAATCTGCTGGAAGTGACCATCACGATTGACGATCCGAAGACCTACACGAAGCCTTTTGTGATCACCAAGTCCAACTTCCGATGGATTCCGCAACAGGACTTCGAGGAGCAGCTCTGCGTGCCCTCGGAAGAATCGGAGTATCAGAAACTGATCGGCGAGCCCGCCGCGCATAGCACGTCAAAGTAGGACGGGCTTCAGCCTGTCCGCTTTTGCTCCCTGCCGCCGCACCGCAAACCGCGCCTGGCGCCCTACAATTAAAAACCGGACAGGCTGAAGCCCGTCCTACTAATCCGTATCGAACCTTTGCTCCTTCCAGGGATCGCCATACATGTGGTAGCCGTTCTGTTCCCAGAAGCCGGGCTCGTCCTCGGCTTCGAGTGCGAATCCGCGCACCCATTTCACGCTCTTCCAGAGATACAGGTGCGGCACGATCAGGCGGAGCGGGTAGCCGTGGTCTGCCGATAGCGTCTCGCCATCGTGGCGGAAGGCAAAAATCGTCGTGGGCTTCATTAGATCTTCAAGAGGAAGATTGGCGGTGAAGCCGTGCTCGCCCCGCACCAGGGCAAACCGCGCTTCGGGTTTTGGCGTGACCAGCTTCATCACCTCGGTGAACAGCACGCCCTCGAAACGATTGTCGAAGCGGCTCCAGCGCGTCACGCAATGCAGGTCGCACTGAATTTCGGCCTGCGGCAGGCGGTTGAACTCCTCCCAGGTAAGCCGCACCGGCTTTTCGACAAGCCCGTCGATGCGAAAATCCCACGTACTGAGATCGGTGCGCGGCACGTTTCCGTAATGCAGAACCGGCCACTTCAGCGTGAGCGACTGCCCCGGCGGCAGCTGGCCTTCGTTGCGGCGCTGCTGCTCGAGTTTCTTTCGTTCGCTGCCTTCGCCGAAAATCATCTTCGTCCCTCTCGTTCCGTGTGTTTGTATTCTAGCCTCACTCGGTTCCTTGGGCACGCAAGTCATCTAGCAGCACAGTGGCGCAGGCTTCAGCCTGTGGGGGTTGGACCTCCTAGATGCCAAACCCCACAGGCTGAAGCCTGCGCCACCTCGGAACTAGCCGCGCCGGCTGTGCTACCATGCAAATGAAGCACACTTCATGAGCCGGATCGGGAGAGTGACAGTGCCAGCGCGCATCCTCAGCGGCAACGCGATTCGCGACCAAATTTACGCGGAACTCAAACAGGAAATCGCCGGTTTGAGGGCGGAGGGAATTCGTCCCGGCCTAGCGGCCGTGCTGGTCGGCGAAAATCCGGCGTCGCAGATTTACGTGCGCAGCAAGATCGCGGCGTGCGAACAGCTGGGGCTGGGAAGCTGGATGCGCACTCCGCCCGCGACCGTCACGACGGACGAATTGCTCGCGCTGATCGCGGAATTGAACGTGCGCGACGACGTGGATGGCATCCTGGTGCAGCTGCCGCTGCCTCCTCATGTGGACACGAAGCGCGTCCTCGAAGCGGTGGACCCGGCAAAGGACGTGGACGGGTTTCATCCGGCGAATCTCGGGCGTCTCGTTTCCGGGCGCGCGGGGCTCGTGGCGTGTACGCCGGCGGGCTGCATGGAAATTCTGCGCCGCGGCGGGATTTCCCTGGAGGGCGCCGACGCCGTCGTCGTGGGTCGAAGCGACATTGTCGGAAAACCGATGGCGCTCTTGCTGATGCACGCGAACGCGACGGTGACGATCTGCCACTCGAAGACGCGCGATTTGCCCGGCGTCGTGCGGCGCGCCGACATCGTGATCGCGGCGATCGGCCGCGCGGCCATGATCGAACCAGCCTGGGTCCGGCCCGGCGCGACGGTGATCGACGTGGGAATCAATCGCATCGCCGACGCCGCGGAAGCGCAGCGCATTTTTGCGGGCTTTCCGGCGAAGCTCGCGCAGTTCCAGGAAAAGGGTTCCGTGCTGGTGGGGGACGTTCATCCGGGCGTTGCGGAAGTGGCCGGGGCAATCACGCCCGTGCCCGGCGGCGTGGGCCCGCTCACGATCGCCATGCTCATGAGCAATACCGTAAAAGCGGCCCGCTTGCGGCGCGCGCCATCCGCATCCAAAAACATTTCCGGCGCCGCCGCGGCCAATTCCTGATGCTGCGCGTCGGCCTCACGGGAGGAATCGCCACCGGCAAGACGACGGTGGTCGCGATGCTGCGCGAACTGGGCTGCCACGTTCTCGAAGCTGACAAGATCGCGCACCAGATGATAGTGCCCGGCGGTCCTGCGTATGAAGAAGTGGTCCGCGAATTCGGCAGCGGCATTCTCACACCCGAGGGCCTCGTCGACCGGCAAAAGCTCGGCGCCATCGTGTTTGCCGACCCTCAGCGCCTCGCGCGCCTGAACGCCATCGTGCATCCGCCCGTCCTCGAAGAGCAGATGCACCAACTGGCCGCGATCGAAAAGGCGGATGCTCACGCCATCGCCGTGGTCGAGGCGGCGTTGCTCATCGAAGCGGGGTTCGACAAGAAGCTGGAATTCGTGGTGGTTACCTGGTGCACTCCGGAGCAGCAACTGGAGCGGCTGACGCATCCCGGCACGGGCCGCGGGCTGAGCATCGAGCAGGCCCGGCAGCGCATCGAAGCGCAAATGCCTGTCGATGAAAAACGACAGAGGGCAGATGCCGTGATCGATTGCTCCGGCACTCTGGAACACACGCGCGCGCAAGTGATTGCGCTCTTTGCCAGGCTCAAGGGCATGGAGGGCGCGAAGCCCAGGAATTCCAGGGCGGGGATTTAGAATTGCTTCGAAGGACTTAGGTCGAGCGGAGCGGGGGCTACGCAGGCGGTTCAGGGGTAGGAGGAACATCGTCATGAAGGAACGAAAAGACACCGGGGCCGTCATCCGACTGCTGGCCCTGGGCGTGGCGCTCGTTTTGGGAGCGTACTGGGCGGGCAGCCGGTGGGGCGAGCGGCAGCCGCAAAAAGTCGAGGCTGTGCCTGCCGTGACCGCAGCGTTTCCCGAATCGAAATCGACGGAACTTCTGGGCGATGAAGCGATCTACGTCAAGATCTATAGCCAAGCCGCTCCGGCCGTGGCCAATATCGTGACGCGCACGCTCGAATACGACGTGTTCATGGAACCGGTGCCGGCGGAAGGCGCGGGCTCGGGATTCGTGATCGACCCGCGTGGATACATCCTCACGAATTTCCACGTCGTGCAGGGCGCGCAGGCCATTTCCGTTACGCTGGGCGACCGCTCGCATTACGACGCGAAATTCATCGGCGCCGACGAACGCAACGACATTGCGCTGATCAAGATCGATCCGAAGGATCGCAAGCTGGCGGCGCTGACCATGGGCGATTCGGACACCCTGCAAGTCGGACAGCGCGTGCTGGCCATCGGAAATCCATTCGGCTTTCAAAGCACGCTCACCACGGGCGTGGTCAGCGCTCTGGGCCGCACGGTTCAGACCGGACAAACCACCGTCATCGACGGCGCGATTCAGACGGACGCCGCGATCAACCAGGGCAATTCCGGCGGGCCGTTGCTGAATTCCCACGGAGAAGTCATCGGCATCAATTCGGCGATTTACACGCCGTCGGGCACGACCGCCGGCATCGGGTTCGCCATCCCGATCAGTACGGCGAAGCAGATCGCGCAGGACTTGATCACCGATGGCCGCGTGCGGCGCGCCTCGATGGGAGTTGAGGCCCGCGTGCTGAGCCCGGCTGTCGCGGAAGCTCTGCATCTGCCCGTGAACGAGGGCCTGATGCTCGAACGCGTCACTCCCGGCGGCCCGGCGGACAAAGCGGGATTGCGCGGGGGAGACCGCCAAGCCGTTCTTGGCATGCGCAGGATTATTCTTGGCGGCGACGTCATCACGGCAATCGACGGGCGGCCGATCACGGGTCAAATGGATCTCAACCTGGCTATGAACCGGAAGCGCCCCGGCGACACGGTGAAGGTGGAGTACTACCGCGGCGCGCAAAAAATGGAAGCGCAGGTAACGCTGAGCGATGCCGGCAAGTAAGCGTGGCTGGAA
The DNA here is from genome assembly GCA_963800455.1 of uncultured Acidobacteriota bacterium. GTDB lineage: Bacteria > Acidobacteriota > Terriglobia > Acidiferrales > UBA7541 > Palsa-360. The sequence continues at coordinate 456,709 of CAWDAY010000003.1, forward strand.
GCGAAACCCTGCGCGAAATCTTGTGGGTCGCGGCTTCACTGGCTGCGGAAAAAGCATTTTCTTTTCATTCTGAGGCGTGCTTTTCGCCGAAGAATCTCTCTGTAGATTGCGCTTAGATCGAAGAAAGATTCTTCGCTTCGTTCAGAATGAAACCTGGCCCGGGTTTTTCCGCATCCAGTTCAACCGCGGCATTCGGACCGAGGCAAAGCCGGGTATTTAGCTCCAGTCCTGCTAGAAAGCGTCTACCCGTTCCAAATGGCGCGCTCGCGGTCTTTCTCTCCTTCGGTGAGCGAAAACCAGCCCTCCGCAGCGTCCCGCAAGCGCTCCAGGATTTTTTGCATCTCCTGGTGTTTTTGGTCAAGCCCGTCATGGTCGGTGTTTTTGGGCACTTCCAGAACCGGCGCAAAAATGATCACGGCGCGCGTGAAGGGCTTCGGAATCTGCATCAGGTCCCATGATTTTTTGAGCGTCCACGCGCGTTCGAGTCCGATATGAAATAGAATTACGGGCCTGCCCGAACGGCGGGCCAGCATCACCGGACCGGGCTTGGCCAGGTACCGCGGGCCGCGCGGCCCGTCGATGGTGAAGCCGGAATCGAAGCCCTCCTCGAGCCGCCTGGCCATCACCGCAAGCCCGCGCAATCCACCGCGCGTCGAGCTTCCCTGCGCCGTGCCGAACCCCAGCCGCTCGATCACCCGGCGGGTCCACTGCCCGTCGAAATTCGTGGTATTCATGAGCACGCCGTTGCGGTTGCGGAAGTACCAGGCCGCGGAGATGATGCAGCGATGCCAGAAGGCGAAGATATGCGGCGGCAGGTCAGGCCGGTAATCGCGCCCCGCGTTTTGCCCGCCAACCGCTTCAAACCGCATCGTCGGACCGAGCAGGCGAATGACAAACCAGACGACCCATCCGATGACAGGGATCAGAGCGCGTTGCAGGAGAGTAAGCTTCGGCAGCCTCGTATCGTAGTGGACCAGGAGGCGCGGCTCTTCCTCGCCCGGAGGCGTTTTCACTTGTTCCGGCATGCGGTTATAGTATAAGTCGAAGAGGGTGTTAGGATAGCCTCACCACGCCCCCGGGAAGCTGCAGGTAAACGTGCGTTCGTCAGCAATTCCGCGAAAACATTTGACTGCCTGGGCGACGATTTTCGCGGCCGCGCTGCTGGTGATTGCCGCTGCATTCTCGATTCGGGGAGCGCATATCTCCGCGCAGGATTTTCCCGCCGTGATCGGCCGCATCGAAGGGGACGACCTGCAAGTCTCGACGAAGACCCCGGCGGGAATCGAGACGGATGCGGCGCCCACCGTCGTCGCCAGCGGAAGCGACGTCATCCTGCATTCCGGGCGCGCCCTGCTGCTGCTGAACGCCGGCGGCGAAATCAGTATTTGCGGGCCCGCGCATTTCCACCTGATCCAATCCCCCGGTTCCGTGACGCTGGCCCTCGATTACGGCCGGGTGCATCCGTCGCTCGATACTCCGGACAGCTTCACGATCTACACGCCAACGATTGTCGCCACTCCCATAGCGATTTCCTCGGGCGTCCGCGATTTGACGCTGGGACTCGATCAAAGCGGCGAGATGTGCGTGCTCACCGCGCGCGGCGCGATGCGCGTGGAAACGCAATTTTCCAACGACAGCATCCTCATTCCTCAGGGCGGCACGGTAAGCCTGGCCGAAGGCCAGATCCAATCGCTCCATGCAGACGCCTCCGCGTGCGCGTGCGACTATCCTCGCGCGAAACTCGAGGCCCCCAAGCCCGCGCCGGCTCCGCGATCTCAGCCCGTTCCGGACGTCGGTGCGCTCGCCGTACCCAAAACGCCGGAAGGCAAGAAAGCTCAAAACGCGGCCCCGCCGCCGTCGAACGAGCCCGTGTACACGGTTCTCATGCCGCCGCTGAGTTTCGATGCCGGTTCTCCCGAGCCTCCGCCCGACCCATCTCCCGAAACCATCCTGCTCGTGCGCGAAGTACGTCTGCGCCCGTCCGCCGAATTTCACGGGCATGTGAATCCCGCGCCTTCGCAGGAAATCGCGGTTCGCGTAGCGACTCCCGCGCCAGCACCTGCCGGCGAGCGGCCCGCGCCATCGCCACCGGGGATGTTCGACCGGATGAGAAACTTCTTCCGCAGGCTGACCGGCAAGAGTTCCTGATCGGGCACAGACTCCGCCAGCCGAAGCGTTGTCATGTTTCATGACAAAAAGCGTTGACGCCTATTTTTCGCCGTGCTACCTTCCGCAATACTCTCCAGGAATTCAGACACTGAGGCGGAGCCATGCCCAAGCCCTTGGATTTGCATCCTGGGAAGCTCGCGCCGCGCGGCGTGCTCCTTGCTTTTCGCGGCGGACGATGGCGTGAATTTTCGCACGCGCTGGTCTTTGCTTCTTTGCTGCTCAGCTTGATTTGCACCTCGTGCGGCGCGGTCGGCACGGCGCCGCCAGCGGCGCCGGCGATCGTCACGGTCACACCGAATTCGGCGCAACCCTTCCAGGGCGGCAGCGTGCAGTTCCATGCCGTGGTGGAGAATGCGTCGAGCCCCGGCCGTAACTTGGCAGGTGAGCCAGATGCCGGGAGGAAGTCCCGCAGTGGGGACAATCGATTCCACCGGCCTCTACACCGCCCCCGCGATTGTCCCCGCACAGCCCACCGTTACGGTCACAGCGGTCCTGCAATCGGATGTGACCAAGACAGGGTCCGCAAACGTAACCATTCTGTCGCTCAGTTCCGTGACGGAACCGCTGGTCGTCTCGCCGGCGCTTTCGAGTGTCACCACGTCGCAGACGCAGCAGTTCACCATCCTGACTCCGGGAATCGGCAATACCGATGTGACCTGGACAGCCAGCGGAGGAACGATCACACCAGATGGGATTTTCACTCCGCCCAACGTCCCCGGCGCGTACATCGTGAAGGCATCGCTTCCGAACGCCACGGGCTCGGCGACGGTTGAAGTCACCGATTTCCCCGGCACACTCACCTGGAGAAATGACAATGCGCGTTCCGGCGTGAATAGCCGGGAGCTGGCGCTCGCTCCCTCCACGGTCAGTTCCTCCACGTTTGGCAAATTGTTTTCCTGCCCAATCGATGGCTACGCCTATGCGGAGCCGCTGTACATGCCCAATCTGGCGATTCCCGGCAAAGGAACGCACAACGTCGTCTTCGTGGCCACCGAAAAGGACTCCGTCTTCGCCTTTGACGCGGACGACAAATCTTGCGTTCAGCTTTGGGTCCAGAGCGACCTCATTCCCGCCGGTTCGCAGGCCATCGAGACTCCCAATTTGCAGATCACCAGTACGGACATCGTGCCTTTCATCGGAATCACCGGAACTCCGGTCATCTCGTCGGGTAATTCCGCTCTTTACGTCGTTGCTGCGTCGCAGACCATCGCGACGAACCAGACCTATAGCGAGCGGCTCAATGCGCTGGACTTGGCTACGGGACAGAAGCTCATTCAAAGCGCCGGAGTCGAAATCAGCTCATCGAGCGGGCAAATGGGCGGGCAAACGGCCGCGTTCGCCCCGATGCCGGAAAACCAGCGGCCTGCGCTACTGCTGGACAACGGAACCGTGTACATCGCCTTCGGTTCCTATGGCGGAGAAGGCGACTATCACGGCTGGCTATTCGGCTATGACGCAGCCTCGCTGCAGCAAACCGGCGCGTTCAACGTCACACCGAACGGCGGGCAGGGGGGAATTTGGCAAAGCGGAGGAGGTCCGTCCGCGGATTCGAGTCACGACGTTTTTGTGGCCACCAGCGCCGGGGGCTTCGACGCGAATCGAGGCGGGCCGAGTTACAGCAATAGCTTCCTCCGACTCAGCGCGGCGCCGGGATTGGGCGTGTCCGACTATTTCACTCCCTGCAATGAAGAGGCGCTGCAATCGGCGGGAACCGGTTTCGGAACGAGCGCACTGGTTCTCTTGCCGGATTCCGCGGGTTCGGCGTCTCAGCCCCATCTGTTGGTGGGCGCGTCGAAAGACGGCTCCCTCTACATCGTGAACCGTGACAACCTGGGGGAATTTGCCGGCCCGTGTCCGGATGCGCCGTCGCGTGTGCAGACGATTCCTGCCGGCGCGGGGGCGATCCTCAGCACTCCCGTGTTCTGGAACAATTCCGTGTACGTCGCGCCAGGGAATGGGAGACTGAAGTCGTTCTCCATCGCGTCCCCTGGAGTGTTTGCGATGTCTCCGTCGGCCTCGCAGTCTCCCGAAACGCTCGGTCCGCAAGGAGCCACGCCCGTCATTTCCGCGAACGGAGCAACCAACGCGATTTTGTGGCTGATCGACACAAGCGGGGCGCTGGCCTCGCCCAATACGCCCGCGATCCTGCGGGCCTACGATCCAAACAACCTTTCGAACGAAATCTATAACAGCGCGATTGTCCCTTCGCGCGATAGGGCTGGACTGGCGGTGAAATTCACGGTTCCGACGGTCGCCAACGGCAAGGTCTATGTGGGAACACAAACCGAACTGGACGTGTACGGGCTGTTGCAGTGATTTGAGTAGGACGGGCTTTAGCCTGTCCGATTTTGAATTTCACCGCAACGGGCAGAAATTAAAGCGGACAGGCTGAAGCCCGTCCTACTCCGTCCTACGTTACATCCCTTCGTAATTCGGGCCGCCGCCGCCCTCCGGGGGCACCCAGGTGATGATTTGGTAGGGGTCGGCAATATCGCAGGTCTTGCAATGCACGCAGTTCGAGGCGTTGATCTTCAGGCGGGGCTCTCCTTTTTCCTGGACCATTTCGTAGACGGCGGCGGGGCAAAAATACTGGCAGGGATTTCCATATTCGGTCACGCACTTCGTCGCGCAGACATTGAAATCGGCGACGACGAGGTGGCAGGGCTGATCCTCTTCGTGCCGCGTTCCGGAGTGGTAGACGTCCGTCAGGCGGTCGAAGGTCAGCTTCCCGTCTCCCTTGAACCGCTCCGGCGCGGGCGCGGATCCCGTGAGCTTGCGATACTCCTCGTGGCCGGGCCGAGTGCGCATCGGATCGATGAGACCGCGCCCGCCCGTGATGAACTGGATTCCCGCGTGAAACAGGCCCGCGTAGAGCCCGTTGTGAAAGCCCTGATGGAAATTTCGCACGGCCCAGAGTTCCTTCTTGATCCAGCTTTGCTCGATCTTCTGCGGATACGCGCTGAGCGACTTCGAGGTTGCGTCACCCGTTTTCAGCGCGTCGAAAACGGTCTCGGCTGCGAGCATCCCGCTCTTGATCGCGGTGTGGATGCCCTTGAGCCGCTGCGAATTGAGCAGGCTGGCCGAGTCGCCGATAATTAATCCGCCGTCTACGTACTGGCGCGGCATCGAATACCATCCGCCGTAAGGGACCGTCTTCGCGCCGTAGCGCACCAGCTTGCCGCCTTGGAGGACGCGCTGGAGAAATGGATGCGTCTTGTATTTCTGAAACGCTTCGTGGGGATCGAATCGCGAATCGTGGTAGTCGAGGCCAATCACCATCCCGATCGACACGCGATTTTCCGGCAGGCCGTACAGCCATCCGCCGCCGTACATGCTGGAATCCAGCGGCCAGCCCAGCGTGTGCGCCACGTACCCGGGCTTAATCCGATCGGCGGGAACTTCCCACAGCTCCTTGATCCCGATGCCGTACACTTGCGGGTTCAGGCCGTCGAGTTTCAGCCGGCTGACCATTTCTTTGGTGAGCGATCCGCGCGGCCCTTCGGCCAGCACCGTCACTTTTGCGCGCAGTTCGTAGCCCGGCGTGTAGTTGTCTTTCGGCTTGCCGTCCTTATCCACGCCCTTGTCTTCGGTGATCACGCCGGCGATTCCTCCGCCCTCGTAAATCAGGTTCCTGCCGGCAAATTGCGTGAACAAATTAACGCCCGATTTTTCGACGAGGCCGCCCAGCCATTTCACCAGTTTGTTGAGCGAGACGATGTAATTGCCGTGATTTTGCAAGGGGGGAGGCGTGATCGGCAGCTTCCATGAATTCGTGGCGGTCAGGACGTACGCGGCGTCATCGGTTACGAGCGATTCGAGCGGTGCGGTCTTCTCCCAATCCGGCACCAGTTCGGCGAGCCCTCTCGGGTCCATCACCGCGCCAGAAAGCTGATGGGCGCCGATTTCGCGCGCCTTTTCGAGAACGTAGATATTTTCAGTGGAAAGTTCAGGCTTCGCGCCTGCGGTATTGTGCTGCGCGATGAGACCGCGAGAGATGCAGCGCGCAGGCCAGCCCCGCGGGACCCGCGCCCACAATCAGGACGTCTGCGTCCAGCCGCTCTCGTTCGACAGGCATGCTCTCATCCTAGCAAGACAGAAGCCGCAAATCGCGGAAACGATTGAACGGGCAAATCGGTTCGGTTACTCCCTGGGCAGGCTCCGCAGCGCGGCGTCCTGCGGGACGGGCTTTTCCGGGTTCGACCAATTGTAAAATCCCTTGCCGTTTTTCTTACCGTACCAGCCGGCCATTACCATTCGCTTCAACAAGGAAGGAGACGCGAAGCGCTTTTCCTTGAATTCGTCGAACATGACGTGCGTGATGTAGTACGTGGTGTCGAGGCCCACGAAGTCTAGCAGCGTAAACGGGCCCATCGGATATCCGCAACCCAGCTTCATGGACGCGTCGATATCGGCGATGGAGCCGACGCCCTCTTCATAGGCGCGAATCGCGTCCATCAAATACGGCACGAGAAGGCGGTTGACGATAAAGCCGGTTTTGTCGCTCGTGCGGACCGGCGTTTTCCCGAGCTTCGCGCCGAATGCGCAGGCTGTTTCAAACGCTTCGTCCGTGGTGGCGATGGTGCGCGCCACTTCCACCAGCTTCATGAGTGGAACGGGATTGAAGAAGTGCAGGCCGACGAACTGTCCGGGCCGCGCGGTCGCCGTCATAATCTCGGTGATCGAGATCGACGACGTGTTGCTGGCAAAAATGGCGGAAGGCTTGACGATGGAATCGATGGCCGCGAACATCTTTCGCTTTTCATCGAGATTTTCGATCACGGCTTCGACCACGAAATCGCAGTCGGCGAGCTGCTGCTTGTCGGTGGTGCCCTTCAGCCGAGCGCAGATCGCGTCCGCGGATTCGGCGACCGCGCCTTTTGCCGCGAGTTTTTCCAGCGATTTGCGGATCGCCGCAAAACCCTTCTCGATATATTTCTGATCGACTTCCAGAACGGTCACTGCAAATCCCGCCGTGGCGCAAACCTGGGCGATTCCAGAACCCATCAGGCCGCAGCCGAGCACGCCGACTTTCTTGATTTCCATCACGCCGACCTCTTTCCGAGAGAATTCCCGCTGGACAAACCGCACCATCATAGCCCAAATGCTTCCGCGGATTTCACGCCGTGGATTCTTTCGCTGCAACCGAAGTTTGCTCCCCAAAGGGGGCCAGGCTGCCCGCGTGGAGAACGGGAGACCGCTACAAAACCCGGGATGAAGTTACAAATTGTTGACAAATGTTCGACACGGCGCCGACACTTTTTATTAAAAGCACAAATACTCTAACCCTTGCTCGGGCGCGTCAAAGAGTTGCTGAGACCGCCGCTTTCCTTCACTGCACAGAAGGAGAGCGAATCGAGTCCCGATACTCTTCCCGGCGGGGGCTGTGGGCGCGCCCGGGCATTTTTTTCGCGAAATTCCACAAAAACCCAGAGACTCACCCCTGCGCTATAAACCAACTGCCTACGTCGTGACTTTTTCAGGAACTTCGTGAGCCGATGGTTGCACTCTTGGCACTTTGACGAGGAAAGTCGTTCCGCACTCCGACGTACTCTCGACGGAAACGGTTCCTCCGTGGTCGGCGATGATCTTGCTTACGATGGCAAGTCCGAGTCCCGTTCCGTTTGGCTTTCCCATGCTGACAAACGGATCGAACAAGCTGTTTCGTATGGCGGCGGGAATTCCGGGCCCGTTGTCCGAGACGCGAATCTCAAAGGTGTCCGCCGTGGATAGGATATCGAAGGCGATTTTTCCTTTGCGGTTCGGAACGGCCTCGCAAGCGTTGAGCGCAAGGTTCAGCAACGCGCGCTCCATCTTCTTGGGGTCGAAGACTCCCGTCATATCGCCGGTCGCACGAACGGAAACCTGACTATCGCGCAGTTCGGGACGAGCGCGCGCGGCTTCGATGGCGCGGCGCACGCATTGATCCAGGGAGGCGTTCACGGGGGAAATGTTGCGCCGTTCGCGGGCTAGATCGCGCAGCGAATCGAGCAATTCGGTCATCTGTTCCGACGCGGTCTGAATTTCCTTGTACACCTCATCACGGTCGAGGCGGAGTCTTTCGGCCTCATAGAGAAACTCGGCGTTGGCCAGCAGCGCCGCCAGGTGGTGGCGGAGATCGTGCGAGATGGAATTCGCGGCGCGGCCCACGGCGGCGACGCGCTCCATGTCGATTTGCTTTTTCTGGATCGCCAGCAATTCGCCGCGCATCTTCGAGAACGCTTCCGCAAGTTCCACCGATTCGCTGCTTCCCCGCGGCGTAATCGAATACGTGTAATCGCCCGCAGCCAGGGCGCGCACGCCGGCGACGAGATTGTCCAGCGGATGCGTGATGGTTCCCGCAACAAAGCGCAGCGTCAACGAAGCGAGCAGAATCGCCGTCAGTCCCACGACCAGGATGGTGCGGTTGAGCTCGCGAAGAAAGGCCATGGGCCGCGTCAGCGAGATAAAAACATAGCATTCGACCGGTGACGGCGGATTGTCCTGCAGCGTGACCTTGGCCGCCTCGTAGGTCTCGCCGCCGAGATCCACCTCGGCAGGTTCATCGCCGGGGAAAACATCCTTCGCCGTCATACGGGATTGAATGGCGGATTCCTCTTCCGGTGAGAAGGTCGACGCGATGATCCGATTGCCGGCGAGAAGCACGATTTTGCTTTCGGCGACGAATCCAAGCTGCTCGGCGATTCTGGAATTGGTCTCATATCCGATGGCCACGAGGCCCAGGACTTTCGCGTCGTTTCCCGTTCCGGCGAGGATCGGGCGGAGAAAAACCCAGTAGAGCCGGCCGCCCGAATACCACCAGGCCGATTCCTGATTTTCACGCAACGAGGTCTTGAGGTTGCCTTCGGCCGTCTCCCGGCTGAGCCCTTTTTGCGTGACATCGATCGCGACGACGCGGCCCGCCGGATCGGCGAGCAAAAACAGGTCGCTCCCCGCGAGCCGCCAGAATGGCGTCGAGCCATCCTGGATGGTCGGCGCGTCCTGCGTGGTCATCAGCGCCTTCAAGGTGGGAATTTCGGCCAGGAGCGACGCGGTGCGGGAGAGTTGCAGCTGCAATTGCCGCTGCAAGTTGCCAAATTCCCGGATCGACGCGTCCGTGCTGTACTTGACCTGGCCGGCGATTTGGGAGCGCACCGTATGCCGGATGATCAGGAGGATCGAGCCCGTCAGGGCGCAGAGAATCAGCAGTGTGGACAGAAGAAGTTGGGATTGCAACCGCAGCCGAGCCATGGAACTCTCCGCAATACGTTCTAGCTTTTCTTGTTCGCGGCGGCGCTGCCGGGGACAAACTTGTAGCCCGCGCTATGCACCGTAACGAAGAAACGAGGGTGCGAAGGATCGGGCTCGAGCTTCTGGCGGAGCCGAAGGACGTGGTTATCCACCGTGCGGGTCGATGGATAGTTCTGATATCCCCAGACTTCGTTCAGCAATTCCTCCCGCGTAATCACGCGGTCGACTGAGCGCGAAAAAAATCTCAAGAGCTTGAATTCCTGCGCCGTCATACCGACGGGCTTGCCGGCGCGTTTCCCTTCCATGCTGGTGAAGTCGATTTCCACGTCGCCGAAAGCCAGCACATCGTGCGGAGAAACCGCTTCCCCGTTCGCCGCGGCTTCCTGCTTTCGGAGGTTGCGCCGCATCGCGCGCCGCACGCGCGCGAGCAATTCCTTGGGGCTGAAGGGCTTGGTCACATAGTCGTCCGCCCCCAATTCGAGAAGCACGACTTTATCGTCCACATCGGCGTTGGCACTCAAGACCACGATGGGCACGGAAGGCATCTCGGTCTTGAACGACCGGCAAAGTTCCTTGCCGGATAGTCCGGGCAGCTTCAAATCGAGGACGACGACGTTGGGGGGCTCGTGCCGGAAGGTCTCGAGGCCTTCCTCTCCATCCGATGCAATTCGCACTCCGAGCGAGTCCGCTTCGAACAGACGCTGGAGCGTCCTCTGCATCGGACGGCTGTCTTCGATGATCAGTACCGTTTCCATGGGCCAAACCTAAGCTAGAGAGTATACGACCAGCAGGCCCAGCACAGAAGCGGACGAATGTAAACTTTTTGACACATGCTGGGGAGTGCTTCCAGCCGTTCCGGCGCCTCGGACCTCGCCCAGACGCCCTCCCGCGACGGACGAATCTCTTGCCAACGGGAACGGCTTCGAAGAGAATCCGCCCTGCGAATGGCCGGATTCGTAAGCTGGGTAATATTTGGACAAGGGAACGGCCGGGAGGAAAAAGGTGGAACGGAAAATCATCAATCCTTCGAAATGGCAGGATGCTCTGGGATTTGTACAAGGGCATGAAGTGACTGGCGGGCAGCGCGTCCTCTACTGCGCGGGACAAATCTCCGTCGATGCGGAGGGCAAACCGGTGCATGTCGGCGACTTCCGCGGGCAACTCAACCGCGCGATCGATAATCTCGAGCAAGTGCTCCAGAGCGCGGGATACGCAGTGACGGACGTGGTCCGGCTCAACATTTACACCACCGACATGGAAGGTTTCTTCGCCAATCGCAGCGTGCTGCTAGAGCGTTTGGTCGCGGCTGGAGGCCGGTATACGAGCACGCTGGTGGGAGTCGCGCGCCTCGCGCGCCCGGAATTCCTGGTCGAAATTGAAGCTACGGCGGTGAAGTGAATTCTCGTTCGGTTCGCGAACGCGCAACCCGGGGGCGGGGCCTGTTCCAGGGAACACTTTGACTCGGCTCACACTTCCATTGCGCGCGGAAACGGGCAAGCGTATAGTGTCGGCGAGCCGGACCTTCTGGGTGAACATTTCAAATTGAGCTGCGCGGTCGAGGGATGGGTCGGACGAGCTTGCGCACGCTTCGATTCGATCGCCACACGGCTCCGCACGCTTCGCGCACGGCATGGGGAGGAGGCAACATGAAGTTTGAATTCAGGCGAGCGATTCGGTGTGCCACGGGAACCATGATCGTGTGCCTCTTGGGAATCACTTGCGCACAGGCTCAGACCGCCAAGGCCGGCGCGGCTGACAAGCCGCAGATGTCGGAAGACGCCTTCAAAAATATCCAGGTCCTCCGCGGGATACCCGTCAATGAATTCATGGGGACGATGGGTTTCTTCTCGGCTTCTTTGAGCATGAACTGCGTAGATTGCCACGTGTCGGAAAGCGCCGGCAATTGGGACCGGTACGCGGACGACACTCCGCTGAAGCAGACCGCGCGCCGGATGGTCTTGATGGAGAACCTCATCAATCGCGCGGATTTCGGCGCGATGCGGAAGGTGACCTGCTATACCTGTCATCGTGGCTACCAGATCCCCGAAACCGTGCCCAGCCTCGATGAGCAGTACGGACCGCCGCCGGCGTCCGATCCCGATCGAGTGGAAGTTCTGCCGAACACGCCTGACACCTCGGCGGCCGCGGAACAAATTCTCGACAAATATCTTCAATCCATCGGCGGGGCGCAGCAACTGAGCAAAATTAGCAGCTTTGTGGCCAAGGGAACCTACGCCGGGTTCGACACGGACTTTCAAAAAGTACCGACCGAAATTTCCGCGAAGGCCCCGAATCAGCGCACCATGACGAACCATTTGCCCGGCGGAGACAACACCACCACGTACGACGGACGCGAGGGTTGGATTGCCGCGGCGGACCGGCCAGTCCCGATGATCCTTTTGACCGGCGGCGATCTCGACGGCGCCAAGCTGGACGCCGAGCTGGCGTTCCCCGCTACGATCAAGCAGGACCTCAGCAAGTGGCACACCGGATTCCCGCCCGTCACGCTCAACAATCGTGTCGCTCAAGTCGTGGAGGGAACCGCAGCCAACGGAACTAGCGTGAAACTGTTTTTTGACAAAGAGTCGGGCCTACTCGTCCGCCAAACGCGATTCATCGATACGAAGGTGGGTCTCATCCCGCTGCACATCGATTATTCCGATTATCGCGCCGTGTCCGGGGTCAAGATGCCGTTTCACTGGCAAATGACCTGGGTGGACGGGCAGTCGACTACGGAACTCTCCGACGTGAAGGCAAACGCCCCGGTGGCGGCGGCGAAATTCGCCAAGCCGGCCCCGGGATCTGCGTCGAAGTAATCGATTGGTGGGCGCGTAGTCTTGTTGTTTGCCTGCGGTCGTGTTTGGATTTGCTGTAAATTGCAGGGTTGCGGAACAATTTTCCCGCGGGTTCGAGGCAGGCTTCGACACGAGGCCTGAGCCGAAAGGGCCCGCACTTGTTTGGAGGCGTTTATGGCGCATGGCATTCGGACGCATCTCCTCTCCTTGTTTGCGGTGATGGCTCTGTTCTCCGCGGCAGCGGTCGCCGCCCCGCAGGGCATGGGGCAAGCCCAGCCGAAAGAAGCGGCTCCCCATCCGCTGGCGTGGGCCTATGCCGTGTTCGATCCGGCTCCTCCGGCGCCGCCGGTGGCGGACGATCCAGCTCTGAAACACATTCCCGGCAGCGATCAGGGCTTCACAATGAAACAGCTCCGGGATAGCGGCAATGTTTTTGATTGGTTTCCGAACGACCATCCGCCGATGCCCACGATCGTGGCGCATCGCCGCTCCCCGGGGCCAAATCCCTGGATCGGAAGCTGCGGCTGGTGCCACCTGGTGAACGGGAAGGGCCGCCCGGAAAACGCGGGCATTGCCGGTTTGCCCGAGGGATACATCCTTGAGCAGCTTTCCGATTTCAAGAACGGCGCGCGAAAGACTGCCGATCCGGGAAAGAAGAACACCGCGACGATGTCCGGGAACGCGGCCGGCATTACCGACGAAGAAGCGCGCGAGGCCGCCGCGTATTTCAGCTCGCTCAAGATGACTCCGTGGATCAAAGTGGTTGAGACGGACACTGTGCCGAAGTCCCGCAATTCCGGAGGCTTTTACGTTCCGATCGAAGGAGCCGGAACCGAGCCCATCGGAAATCGGATCCTGGAAATGCCGGTGGATACGGAAATGTCCGAGCTGTATCGCAATCCGCGGTCCGGCTGGATCGCCTACGCGCCTGTGGGAAGCGTCAAGAAGGGTGAGGAATTGGTTACCAAAGGCGGCGCGGGCAAGACCGTCGCCTGCGCGGCGTGCCACGGCGCGGATCTAAAAGGCAACGGCAACTTCCCTCCGCTCGCAGGCCGATCGCCCAGCTATCTGGCGCGCCAGCTTTACGATATTCAACGCTTCACGCGCAACGGCCCGGGAACCCAGCTGATGAGGCCGATCGTGCAGAATTTGACGGAAGACGACATCCTGTCGATCACGGCGTATCTGGCGTCGCTCCAGCCGTAGTTCCGAAGGCTTTACTCTGCGCATTGCAAGCGAGCGGGTCAGGGAGCGCAAGCCGAGCGGCGCGGACCGACTCTGGTTCGGAGATAAGCGCGCGCCCACCCAAATGGCCGGCGGCTTCCACAAGCCGATTCACTACCGTAGGGCGATCGTTTCGCACCCGTTGCGTACGTTTCGGAATCGAACGGGCACTCCCTCCGGTTGAGTCACAGCCAGATTCTTACAGTATTTCCATCTCCATGCGTCTGGGTGTATATTGGGGGCGAAATTAGCAATCTAGCTGATAGATTTTGCGAGCTGCTGAGTGGGCCGCCACAGATTAGAGACTGACCGGTCGAGAAAGGAAGTTCACCATGGCGCGAATCTCGCTGAAAGTGAATGGCAAATCGAGAGTCGTTCAAGCGGAGGCTGACACACCGCTGCTGTACATCCTGCGCGACAATTTGTCGCTGCACGGGCCGCGATTCGGCTGCGGACTGGGGCAATGCGGGGCGTGCACGGTGCTGGTGGACGGCAATACCGTGCGTTCCTGCAGGCTTGCGGCTTCGGCGGCTCAGAATAAGAGCATCACAACACTCGAGGGGCTGGGCAGCGTGGCCCATCCGCACGTGATTCAGGCCGCGTTCGTGGAAGAGCAGGCCGCGCAGTGCGGCTTCTGCATGAACGGCATGGTCATGGGAGCCAAGGCCTTACTCGACAAAAATCCTCACCCCTCGGTCGCGGACATCAAGCAATCTTTGAACCGCTACATCTGCCGCTGCGGCACCCACTTGCGGGTCATCCGCGCGATTCAGCGCGCTGCCAATGCCAGCGTGAAAGCCTGACGAAGGAGAGACGAACATGGAAATCAAAACTCAGATCTCCCGACGCGATCTTCTGAAAAGCACCGGCGTCCTCATCGTGGGCTTTAGTTTCTTCGGGTCCGCCGCGAGAGTGCTCGCCCAGGGCGAAGGCCTTTCCGTTGACGGAATGGATCCGACCGTCCTCGATTCCTGGCTGGCCATCTCGAAGGACGGCACCGTCACCATTTTCACGGGCAAGGTCGAACTCGGCACGGGCGTCGTGACCGCGCTGGCGCAAATCGTGGCCGAGGAACTCGATGTGGCGTTCAACAAGGTCTACATGGATTCGGGTGACACGGATAAAGCAGTGGACCAAGGCGTAACCGCGGCTGCCAGAACCATCGAACGCGCCGGCCCGCAACTGCGGCAAGCCTCCGCTGCCGCTCGGCAGGAATTGCTCAAGCTGGCTTCCGCGCGCCTCGATTCGCCGGTGGACACGTTGACCGTCACCGACGGAGTGGTGAGCGTGATCGGCAGCCCCTCCAAGAAGATTGCCTACGGAGATCTTCTCGGCGGCAAGCGCTTCAACATAAAGATTTCCGCCGCGGGCGTCGGCTGGGACATGAAGGTGGCGCCGGAGGTTAAGGCCAAGAATCCGAAAGATTACAAGATCGTCGGAAAATCCATTCCCCGCGTCGATCTGCCGGGAAAATTTACGGGGGAGTTCGTCTACTCGCAGGACGTCTCCGTGCCGGGAATGCTGCACGGGCGCGTCGTGCGTCCCGCAACCGCGCTCTCGGCTCCTGCGAGTGTCGATGAGAGTTCGGTCAGCGGCATCCCGGGCGTGGTGAAAGTCGTACGGGAAGGAACATTCGTAGGCGTGGTGGCGCAGACGGAATGGGCGGCCATCCAGGCAGCTCGCGCCCTGAAGGTCACCTGGTCCGAGCCGACGCTGAAGATGCCGTCCGGACCGGACGAAGTCTTCGACTACTTAAAAAATACGAAGAGTTTTAAGGACAACGTCGTTACCAACAGGGGCAATCTCGACGCCGCGTTCTCAACGGCACACAAGAATTATGAAGCGACGTACTATTTTCCGTTCCAGTTGCACGGCATGTTCGGGCCGCCGTGCGCGGTCGCGGATGTCCGCGCGGACAAAGCGACCATCTGGACCGGCACGCAGGGGCCGTTCCGGACGCGCGACGCCATTGCCAAATTGCTCAAGCTGCCTCCCAAGAGCGTGCACCTGCTCTACCGTGAAGGCTCGGGAAGCTACGGGCGCCTGGAGAGCGACGACGTGGCCGAGGACGCGGTGCTGATGTCGCGCGCCGTCGGCAGACCGGTCCGCGTGCAGTGGATGCGCGAGGATGAACACGCCTGGGACCCCAAAGGTCCGGCCCAGCTCACTACGGTTCGAGCCGGCGTGGATGCGCAGGGTAACGTGATCGCCTGGGACTATATGGATCGGAGCTTCCCCTGGACCGAGTCCGAGGGAAATCCCCTGCTCGCATCGGCGCAAACCGGCTTTAAGCCCACCGGTCCCGGATTTTTGAACGGGGCGGGAGGCGGGGGCCAGATCTACACGTTCGAAAACCAGAAAGTCCTGGCGGCGGATATTCCGTGGGTTCAGCAAGGCGAGTGGCCGTTGCGGACCAGCAATCTTCGCGCGCCGGGCGACTTGGCCCGCGTGTTTGCCAGCGAATCGACGATCGATGAAATCGCGGCGGACCTGCATGTCGATCCGGTGCAATTCCGGCTGCGCTACCTGACGAGCGACAAACGGATTCCCGATATTCTCGTCGCGACCACCAAGAAAGCCGGCTGGACCGATCGCCCCGCGCCCGCTCTTGCTTCCTCGGGCACGAAAGCCATGGGGCGAGGCGTTGCCGTGGCCAACCGAGCCAATACGATGACCGCCGCCGTCGCGGAAATCGAGGTGGACAAAGCGACGGGCGAAGTCACCGTAAAGAAGATTACCCTGGGGCACGACTGCGGCTTGATCGTCAATCCCGACGGGTTGAAAAACCAAATCGAAGGTAACATTTTGCAAGGCGTGAGCCGGGCCCTTCTGGAAGAGGTCCAGTTCGACTCGACCGGGCAAAAAAATCTCGATTGGAAAAGCTACCCCGTCATTCGCTTCGAACAAACTCCGGACGTCGAGATCTTGCTGATCAACCGGCCGGAAATGCAACCGCTCGGCGGCGGCGAGCCGTCGATCGTCCCGATTACGGCGGCGATTGCCAACGCCATATTTGACGCAACGGGCGCGCGCATGCGTCGCGTGCCGTTTACGCCGGAGCGAGTGCTCGGCGCCATGAAAGCCTGAGCAAGCGCGCTGTGCCTTGCGTTGTGTGCCGGGCACCAATTGTGACACCCCGTTTTCGCGCTAGTCCTAGTACTGACGCGAAATTGCTTTTACCGAATCCCTCTTCTGATGTATGCTTCGAGTACCCGGTCCGGCACATTAGCTGCCTTGTTATTAATTGCGAATCTCTGAAACCGGAAGGATCCACAAACCATGATTATCGGCGACCGATTGCGACTTCTGCGGGAACAAAAGAAATTTTCTCAGGGCGAAATTGAAAGGCGGACGGGTTTGCTCCGCTGCTACATCTCGCGCGTTGAAAACGGGCACACCGTGCCCGCCGTGGAAACGCTGGAAAAATTCGCGCGCGCCCTGGAAGTCCCGCTGTACCAACTCTTCTACGACGGCGACGAACCTCCCAAACTGCCCAACATCCCCAAGCGGAAAAATGGCAGCGCGATCGCCTGGGGAGACAGCGGCAAGGACGCTCGGACGCTGGCGAAGTTCCGCCAGTTGCTCGGCCGGGCCAACGAAGATGACCGGCGGCTGCTCCTTTTCATGGCGAAAAAGATGGTCAAGGCGAAGCCGGTCTGAACTTCGCTTCCCGGGCAGCTAGGGCTGGTCCGCGGCGTCAGGTTGCGCCACGATCACCAGGATGATGCCCACGACCGTGAACATCCGGAACGCGGCGTCCTGGCCGTTCCACAGTTTCGACTGCCAGAACAAAAACCACTCGCCTCCCACCGACAGGAACGCGACGAGCCATTTGAGCATACTCAGCGCCAGCCCCGCGATGGAAGCGCGCTTGGCCAGATGAAATTCCGCGGGAGTTCCGCGCAGCGCCCGAGCCATGCGGAACCCGCCCCAGCAGCAGAGTCCCAGGATGACGGCCTCCCACGCGATGATCGTCCAATAAAACGCGGCGATCCACTCGGGAGAGCGGATGGCCCGCCACATTCCATGATCGCCCGGGAAGGTGGTGTCCATCGCGAGCGTATGCTGCACAAAAAAATAATTGGACTCGTAGTCGGTGAGGTTGTTGAAGACCACCAGGAAATAGAAGAGCGCCACGCCGAATACGAGAAGCACTTTGACGGTTCGTAGGGTCATGGTTTTGTGGGTTGCGCGAACGTCAGGAAATAGGCGGTCAGAGCCGCCAGGGTTGCATCATCGTATTGCAGATTGCCCGGCATCTGGGCTTGCGGATTCGCTATGAGCGGCGCGCGAACGTATCCGGAGAAATCCCGGGGCGACGCGCCGGCCAGCGCCCCCAGCGTCTCCCACGGCACGCCTGACTTCTTCCCGCCCTCGCGCCCCTCGTTGTGGCAGCGGAAACAATTCTGCTCCGCGATGCGGAGCCCGTCCCGCACATCGCGATCTTGAGCGTGCGGACCGCGCGGCGTGATCGCCCCAAAAACAACTTTTTCGTCGCGGAATTCGATCCGCACGACGCCCCAGGGAATTTGCGCTTCATCGGCATGCGAAAGAATTTTGTAGCTGGGCGCGAACTTCGGATTCGAGATCATGTACGGGCCCATATCGTACTTGTGCTCTTGAGAATCCTTGGGCCAGCCCGCGGGCGGCTTTCCGTTCACTTCAAGCACCAGCACAGGATGGTGCGCGGCGAGATAGGCCTGCGGATAATTGGCGCGGTAGCCGTCGTCGCAAATCGCGACGACCATGTCCGAAGCGGGAGACGCGGCGAGGCGCCGCGCGAGTTCTTCGAGCTTCACGCCGCGAATTTTGGTTGGGCCGGCGAAGTTCGCGTCGTCCGTGACGGTAAAGTTCACCTGGGGCATGGCAAGGAGTTCGTCGTGCGTCAGGTAGCGCGTCGTTTCGGGCGGCAACCCCGCCAGCGTTCCGCTTACTTCCAGATCGGAGGCCAGCTGCCGGTTTTCGTGCCATGGAGCTGAAGATTGAGCGCTCGCGATGCGGAAGGAAACTACAGAGAGGATGAGAAGGCACGCCGAAGAGCGCAGCATGACACATCGTAGCGCACGCGTTCGTTTCCGCAAGCGGATTCACGCAATTTTTTCGCTGCGCGCTGCGAATTACAGAAAGACCTCCACAGGCGCTATCATCTCCGATTGGCCCGCTCGCGCGACGTCTGGCGAGGGAACCGATATGCTACACTGTCGCGATTCTTCTACTGCGGAGGGCGCTGACGATGGCTGCAAGAATCGGAGCGAGGCTCAAAGAGCTTGGAATCACCCTTCCTGCGGCGCCCCAGCCGGGAGGGAACTATCTCCCTGCGCGGACGGTTGGGCCGATGGTCTATTTGGCGGGCGTCATTTCCGTGAAGGATGGGCAAGTCATCTCGGGGACCGTCGGCGCGAACCGCACGATTGAGGAAGGCTACGCCGCTGCGCGAGCCTGCGCGATTTCGCATCTGGCGGTGCTGGCGAGCCATCTCGGCTCGCTCGATGCGGTGAAACACATCGTGACGTTGAGCGGCTACGTGAATGCCATTCCGGGCTTTCCAGATACGCCAAAAGTAATCAACGGCGCGTCCGATTTGTACGTCGAGATTTTTGGAGACGCGGGCCGGCACACGCGCGCGGCGATCGGAGTATCGGCGTTGCCCCGCAACGCGCTGGTTGAACTGCAAATGACGGTGGAGGTTGTATCGGGCCCATGGCTGAGCACTCGCTAAACGCTGAACCGACGCATTCCCGCTGGAACCGCGCGCTCCAGCCGCGATTGTGCATCGCATCCGGAGACACGGTGCGCATGGAATGCGTGGATTCGAGCGGCGCGCAATGTCACCCCTCGATGACGCTCCCCGAATACCTGAAAATCGACCGGGACAAGATTCACGCGCTGACCGGGCCGATTTTTGTCGACGGAGCCGAACCCGGCGACGTCCTGCAGGTGGACGTCGTGGAAGTCGCGCACAAGGGATGGGGGTGGACCAGCGTGGTCGGGGGCCTGGGATTTCTCAAGCAACGATTTGCGGATCCGTTCTTTTTCGTCTGGAAACTCGAGGGCGACGTAAGCAAGTCCATCGCGCCGGCGGCCGTGCCGCTGCGCCCGTTCTGCGGGGTGATGGGCGTGGCTCCCGCGGAAGACGGTGAATTTCGCACCCGTCCGCCCGGCATCTTCGGCGGCAACATGGACGTGCGCGAGCTGTGCACCGGCGCCACGCTCTATTTGCCGGTCCTCAATCGCGGCGCTCTTTTTTCCGCCGGGGACGCGCACGCCGCGCAAGGCGATGGAGAAGTATGCATCAACGGCATCGAATGCCCGGCGGACGTAACCTTGCGCTTCCAGGTGCACAAGCAGCGCTCGCTATCGGGCCCGCTGCTGGAAACTCCCGCTGCGCGGAAACTGGAAGCGGACTCGGAGGGCGGCGAGTGGATCGTCGTGGAATCGGGGCCCGATGCGACTGCCGCGGCCCGCGCGGCTACTTCACGGATGATCGATCTCCTTGCCGATCGCTGGGGTTTCAGCGCGGTTCACGCGTACCTCTTGTGCAGCGTGGCCATGAACCTGCGCTTCAGCCAGGTGGTGAACGAGCCGATCCATACGGTTTCGGCGGCGATCTCGAAGCGTATTCTTCCCGCGAGGAAGCTGTTCTGAACTTCAACGCGTGAGGTCTCGTCTTTCCAAGGACTAAAATCCGCAGGCTGAAGCCCGCGCCACCGGATGCAAATCCCATGCTGATTAATGACCCACAGGTTGTCGCCGAATTGCAGGAACTCTACCCAAAATACGAAGCCGCGCTCATGGCCAACGACGCCGAACCTCTGACGCGGATGTTCTGGGCCTCGCCGCACGCGATGCGGTTCGGAGTGACGGAGAATTTGTATGGCATCGAGGAGATCGAGGCGTTCCGAAAAGGCCGTTCGCCCGCGAATCTGGCGCGTACGGTGAAGCGGCTGGACATTGTCACGTTTGAGCGCGATTTCGCGAGCATCACGCTGGAATTCGAGCGCACGGTAAATGGAAACGTGATTTGGGGGCGGCAAAGCCAGGTCTGGGTGCGTTTTGCGGAGGGCTGGCGGATCGTTTCGGCGCACGTTTCGGTATTGCGATAGGATTTTGCGCCGCGGGCTCTGTTGCCGTGAGGCGCGATGAAGGGGATCGTGTGAGTTTTACGCCTTGCTCACACACTAGAAACCCCGCAGGCTGAAGCCCGCGCCACGCCACCCGATTTCGTAGCCTCCCTCGTTGGCCCAGAGAATGCAATCCTACGCGCTGTCCCGATTGAGCGAGTCGATCGAATCGCGGTCCAACACCAGATCGACGGACAAAAACAAATCTTCTAACTGCTCGAGATTCGTCGCGCTCACGATGGGCGCCGTAATGCTGGGACGCGCGAGCAGCCACGCAAGAGCCACCCGGGCGGGCGTGGCATGGATTTTTTTTGCGACATGGTCCAGCGCCGCGATAATCCGGAAGCCGCGTTCGTTCAGATACTTCGTTACGTTGCGGGCCCGAGGCTTTCCTGCCGCATCGCTTTCCGAGCGGTATTTTCCGGTAAGAAACCCGGCGGCCAGCGGAAAATAGTTGATGACGCCGATCCCCTCCTTCACGCACACGGGTTCCAGGTTGGTTTCATATTCCGTGCGTTCGATCAGACTGTAATTCGGCTGAAGAGTTTGATACGCGGGAAGCCCGGTCTTCCTGCTCGTTTCGAGAGCCGCGGCGAGCCGGTCCGCCTTGTGGTTCGACGCTCCGATGGCGCGCACTTTTCCTTGCTGGATCAGGTCCGCGTATGCTCCCAGTGTTTCTTCCAGCGGCGTATCCGGATCGTCGATGTGCGATTGGTAGAGATCGATGTAGTCGGTTTGCAGGCGCCGAAGCGAGTCTTCCGCGGAACGCAGGATGTGGGCCTTCGACAATCCTTTTTTCCCGTCGCCCATGTCCATTCCGACCTTCGTTGCGACGATGACGTTGCTTCGATTTCCGCTGCGCTTCATCCATGCGCCGAGGATCGTCTCGGACTCGCCTCCCGCGTGGCCCGGCGCCCAGCGGGAATACGTGTCCGCCGTGTCGATCGCGTTGAAGCCAGCCGCTACAAATGCGTCGAGCAGCTCGAACGATCTGGCCTGATCGGCCGTCCAGCCAATGACGTTCCCTCCGAATACGAGCGGAGATATTTCCATTCCCGTCTTGCCCAGCTTGCGTTTCTTCATGATGCCGGCCCTTTCCGGATGCGCGCCGAACAGCGATTCGACCCGCGGGAATTTCGGTTGCCTCGCGCTTGTCGATTCACGGCTTCGATGAAATTTCAGGCCGCTATGGTACATCGAGATTCGCGTTTCCCGCGCGTCTGCGGCAAAATCGATTCATGACGAACGCTAATCCCGGGGCGCGGATCGTCGAACTGGCGCGCGCGGCGGGATTCGATCTTTGCGGCATCGCTCCCGCAGCGGAGTTTCCCGAGTTGGCGCATCTGAACGAGTGGCTCGAACGCGGATACGCGGGTGAGATGCGGTACTTGCACGATCCACGCCGGCGCTCGCCTGAGCTTGCGATGGAGGGCGCGCGCAGCGTGATCGTGTGCGCGCTGAACTACAACACGGCGCTTCCCTACTCGACCGAATCGCCCGCGCTGGCGGGTGCGCAAGCGGGGCCGCGCGGCTGGATCTCCCGGTACGCGTGGGGCGACGATTATCACCACGTGCTCGGCGAAAAACTCGAAACGCTGATCGCGCAGATGCGCGGAGAATTCCCGCAACCGTTTGCGGCGCGCGCCTACGTCGATACCGGCCCGATCGTCGAACGCGTCGCGGCAAAATCCGCGGGTCTTGGCTGGCTTGCGAAGAACACCTGCCTCATCAATCAGGAACTGGGATCGTGGCTATTCCTAGGCGTAATCGTGACCACGCTCGAACTGGCCGCTCCGCCGGGCGCCGCGGAAGCGCCGGCGCCGGATCTATGCGGGAACTGCAGCTTGTGCATCGACGCCTGCCCGACGGGAGCCATCGTCGAGCCGTACGTTCTGGACGCGCGGCGCTGTATTTCGTATTTGACGATCGAATTGCGAGGCGCCATTCCGCGGGAGCTGCGTGAGCCAATGGGGCGGCACGTCTTCGGCTGTGACATTTGCCAGGACGTTTGCCCGTGGAATCGCCGCGCATTGGCAACGGGGCTGGCGAATTTCCAGCCGCGCCAGGGCGGGGCGCACACACTTTTTTCGCCGGATCTGGATTGGCTGATTTCTCTCTCCGAAGAAGAATTCCGCGCGATGTTTCGAGGCAGCCCCGTCAAGCGCACCAAGTGGCGCGGACTCCTGCGGAATGCCTGTGTCGCGATCGCAAATTCCGGCTTGCGTCCCGGCGAACCGCGGCACGCGGAAATCTGCGTGCGGCTCTCGGAGTTGGCCGCATCGGGAGATGCCAACCTTGCCGAGCACGCGCAATGGGCGCTGGCCCGGCTCGGCTCCCCCTCCAAGCTTCCTCAGGCTCCGGCCCCCCAGGTTGTGCCGCCCGGTGGTCAGAGTTAGAATGCACTTGCCCAGTGACACTGAGCTATCATCCATGTCGAGTGAGGAGGTATCCATGTCACAACAGGCTGTCACGTCACAAAAGGAGGGTCCTTTGGCCCACGTTCTTCCACCGCTCCCATACGCCACCGATGCGCTGGAGCCCTACATCGATAAAATGACGATGGAAATTCATCACGGCAAACACCACAACGCATACGTCACGAATTTGAACAAGGCCCTCGAGGGAAACGCTGAGCTGCAGGCATTGTCGATCGATGCCCTACTCAAGAGCCTCGACAAGGTCCCCGAAAATATTCGCACGGCCGTCCGGAACAACGGCGGCGGCCACTGGAACCATTCCCTGTTTTGGAAACTGATGAAGAAAGGCGGAGGCGGCGAACCGACGGGCGCGCTCGCGGACGCGATCAAGTCTTCGTTCGGCTCGTTTGCCGACTTCAAGACGAAATTCGCGGCGGCCGGAGCGGGCCGGTTCGGTTCCGGCTGGGCCTGGCTTATCGTCAAGCCCGGAAAACTGGAAATCGAATCCACGCCCAACCAGGACAATCCGCTGATGGCGGGAGGAAAGGCGATCCTCGGACTGGACGTCTGGGAACACGCCTACTACTTGAAATATCAAAACCGCCGTCCGGATTACATTGAAGCGTGGTGGAACTTAGTCAACTGGGACGAAGTCGCCGGCAATTACTCGGCGGCGAAGTAGCCGTTCCCGCTGGAAATTTCGCCGGCGAATTTCGCGGACGTCCGCGCCGGCGTGATTTTCAAACGGTTCAGGAAAAATCAACGGCCCATCCGGATCGATGCCGGATGGGCCGTTTGCTTTTCCGTTCCGATGTGCGTGGGTTACGTGGCGAACCGCTCGCGAGCGAACATGGGCAACAAGCGACTCCGCGTGCGGGAAGGTTCGCGCGGCGGCGCCGGAGTCCGCTCCGGAGCGCTCGCACTGGACGCAGTGGAATCTTCCGGCGCCGCCTGCTGCGTGCGGACCGGGAAGCCAAACAACGTGTCCGGAGCAAACTGGCCGGACGCGGTGAGCGCCGGCATCCTTCCGAGCGAAGCTTCACGGCTGAGCGCCACGCGATCGGTGACTCCGAATTTTGCCAGCAAGGAAGAAACGTGGAACTTCACCGTCCGCTCTGCCACGTTGAGTTTCACCGCAATTTCCTTGTTCGAGCAACCCTGAAGAATGCAGTCCAACACTTCCTGCTCTCGGCGGCTGACTTTCACGCCCGCTCCAAGCGCGCGGCCGGCGGCGAGTAGTTCCTGGGCCCGCTCCGAGGCGGCGTCCAGGAGCGATTCCCGGGGAACAACCAGCAGTTCGTAATCCTCGGGTGCCTGGCCTCGCACCAGGCAGTGGACGGCGAGCAAGCCTGCGATTTTTTCCACCGGCATGCTGCCGTCGGGTTCCGCCTCGACGCGGAACCGCACCGCGCCCGAGGAACGTTCGCACAAAACAAAACTTTGCACGAGAAAGGGTGATTGTTGATCCAGAGCTTCCTCTGTCTGTTTCCGTCTGCGTATCAGTGGCGGCCTCACAGTTTTCAGTCCAAGCCGGGGAGAAGGACCAAGTTTAGTTTGAGAAGTTCTACTGCGATTCATCGCGGGCAATCCAAACCAGCATCGCCGCGTGTTTCGAGCGTGACCGCCAGGAGACCGGGATAGGAACCAGTTCCGAGGACGAGATAGCGTCCCTGGCTTCCGCTCGAAAAATTCCGAGCCATACCTCTCGGCACGAACAGGATTTGCACATGATTCAAAATGACACAAAGACCGTGCACGCCGCCTACCACTTGCGCCTAAATTCTTTTGCTACAGAATCCTAAGGAGTTGACCCCCGCGCAAATACGGACTTTACCTGAGTACGGGTAGAGATTTCCCCGAACTAGAAAATTTTTCACGGTAGACCCATTTGAATTCTCGCTTGCGACCTGCCCGGCATACAATGCCCATTCGATATATCTGACTGAAAAAGGGGGCATTATGACCTTTTCCACACATTGGTCCGCAGGCTTGCTTTCGCTGCTGTTTTCGAGGTTGGATGTGACGTTGGTCACAAGCCCCGCAGGCATCGAAGAGATCGCATTACGATGGATTCACATCATGGCCGGAATTATTTGGATGGGGTTCCTTTGCTTCTTCCTCCTGGCCGCGGCGCCTGCGCTGAAATCGCTGGATCCCACCACTCGCGCCAAGGTGTTTCCGGAAATCGCTTCTCGCGGGCTGTGGTGGCTTCGCTGGAGCGCGGTGGCAAGCTGGCTCGCGGGATTTCGATACTTCACGATCCTGGCGCGGACCGATGCCGTGAATGCCGGACGTCCGCACGCGTGGCTCGCGTGGATCGGCATCTGGCTGGCATGCTGGCTCGCCGCATTTGCAATTGAAATGGCGCTGCTCAAAGCGGGCGGCCTGCTGGGCAATCCGCTCGTGGCTGGATCGCTCGTAGTTTTTGTGATGGCCGCGGTTTCGTGGCTGGTCGTCTCGCTTCTGGCGCAGCCCGGAGCCGGCAATCGCACGCTTTGCATATCGATCGGCGGCGGGTTAGGAACGATTCTGTTCCTGAATGTGTGGGGGATTTCCTGGCGCTGTCAGAAGCGGCTGATCGCTTGGACTCGCGCTGCGGCCGCCCAAGGGACGCCGATGCCGCCGGAGGCGGCGAGCTTGGTGCGCCTCTCGACGCTCGCGATGCAAATCAATTTCTGGCTTAGTTTTCCGATGATTTTTTTCATGGCCGCATCCGCGCATTTTCCATTCTTGTCCGGGCGCTAAACGGTTCGATCGGAACACTCGGAGATCAGCGCGTGAGGATGCGGGTTTGCCAAGGGGACCGAAGCTGGTAGCGGATGCCGCGCCAGCGGATTTCCCGGCTGAACAAGGCCACGAGCGAGTTCCACAGTGCAAGGACCGGCGCAACCGCAGCAAGAAACGTCCAGATCCACCCATCGGCCAGCAGCTTTGTTTTCCATTCCGGAAGAACTTCCATGATGGCGGCGAGGCGCAAAACTCCGCGGCCCATGGAGAGCACCGGCGGCAGGAGCGCGAGCAACAAGAGATGAACGGCGGGCGCGCCGGCAATCGTATCGCCGACGAAGAGTCCTACGCCCGCGAGCACGGATCCGCAATATAACGCATGCGCGAGGCCGCCCAGCATCCACAGCCTCGATTCGTACACCCGCGTGATGATGATCTGGCGATTGGTAAATTCGAGAAGGCCTGCCGCATCGCAATCGAACATCGTGGGCACCATGCACTCCGGAGCAAACTGAATCGGAAGCCCGGAGTGACGCAACGCCCGGGTCAGCGAAAGATCGTCGCTCACGGAGCCTTCCCAGAATCCCATCACGTCGGCCTGCTCGAAGCGTTCCCGGCGGATGGCCGTTCCTCCGCCCCAGCAGAAATTTCGGCGATGCTCGCCCAGATACGTCGCGGCGGGCGCGTTCCAGGCCGATGCCAGCGCGCTCCAAATTCCGCCGGTTTGCGGGAAGAACCAGCGAAACGCAGTCACGGCGCCGAGGTTGGAATCCGCCAGCGGCGCTACAAGTCTCGAGAGCCAACTCCGGCCCGGACGCCCGTCGGAATCCGCGAACACGTAAACGTCGAATCCTTCCGCGGCCTTCGCGACCGCCGCGCGGAGGTTGTTCACTTTCTCTCCGCAATCATTCGGCCGGCCTGCGATTACGACATGGCTCTTGTGCTTGCTTCCGGCGGCAACGCGCTCGATGATTTTGCGCGCCGGGTCGTCGGCGCTGGCCATCGTGAAGAAAATCTCGTACTCGGGATAGTCGAAGGAAACGAGCGCTGCGATGTTCTGTTCCAGGCCCGGCTCGGTTCCCTTCACCGGGCAAAATAAGGCCACCCGCGGCGCGTAAAAACCGGAATGCGTTCCGGCGCGCCTCTGCGCCAGCCGAAGCCAGCTCAGCCCGTCCCAAAGATTGTACAGGCCCTGAAGAATCTGCTCGAGAACGAGCAAGTAGAACAGCGTTAGCATCGCCTGCCTCGTAACCGAGAGGTACAGGCCGGAGCATAACAGATAAATTTCAAGGCGTGGCTGGCGGATGCGACCGTTACTATCGGTATGCAGCGAATCCGTACACAAGGAGAAACAGCCATGCCCACGCGCGTTGAGACGATACTGGTAACGACATCCCAGGAACTGCCCGGCTACCGCATTGTGCGGAATTTCGGCATCGTGCGCGGCATTATTGTCCGTTCCCGGAGCCTGCTCGGTTCCATCGGCGCTGGACTGCAGACCATCATCGGAGGGAACATCACTATCCTCACCGAGCTTTGCGAAAAGACGCGCGAAGAAGCGTACGAACTCATGATGCAGCACGCCGCGGAACACGGCGCCAACGCAGTGATCGCGATGCGCTACGACGCCACGGAAATCATGCAGGGCGTCACGGAAGTGCTCGCCTACGGCACCGCCGTGCAGGTGGAGCGAATCTCGTAGACCTTCGCTGGACCGGCGCGCTTGCCCGCGCTACCCGAGCGTCTGTCGCAAGAGCTTCCGCGCGAGCGGGCTGACGGTCCCGTAATACTTCCGTGCGGCGCGCCGCGCCTGCTCCAGCATCGAGGGATCGAGCAAAATTGCGACGCGCGCGATGAACGGGGCTTCCTCCGTCTGCGTTTTCGTCGCCTTCCGGCTTTTTACGGGCGCGTCTCGCCGCGTTTGAAATTCCGAGTACAGCGCCAGGTCGCGGCGAAATTGCCGGCGGTCCTCGGCATTCCAATTTTGCGCGCGGGCCAGAGCGGCCAGCAGCTCGCGGAAAAATAGCTCGATGGCTTCTTTTTCTTCGGGCCGGAGTTTGCCCTCTTTCTGCTTGCCGAAAAATCGCGGCAGCGCCGCGCGAGTTTCCACGATGAGGGCGAGGACCATTTCGCGACCGATCGTCTCCGCCAATTCCCGGTCGCGCGCGGCCCCGCCTAGAATTCCGCGGCGGTCCTGCGTTTCCACATAGTCCGCAACGAATTGTTGGACGACGCGGTCATGCACGAGCGCCGCGAGCATGTTGTTCGCGAGCGAGCTCCCGTAGATTGGAAACAGTTTCCGAGCGCGCGCCATCGCCAAATCTTAGCAGTATCGGGCCCGTGGCACGGACTTTCACATTTGGGGGTGTCATTGCAGAGACGAAAGCCTCTCGACCGCAGCGTGTGCGCCACCAAAGGAAAAGCCCGGCTCGCGAAACGCGAGCCGGGCTTTTCCCGCTTCTCAGTTGTCGATCGATTAGTGGATGGGCGGCACGACGGGTGCCGGTCCGACCGGCGGCAATTGTCCCTTCGCCAATCCAGCGACGGCCGAAACAGGCTTCGAGAGCGCGATTTCGAGGGCCTCATCCACCGTGTGCACGAAGTGAATTTGCATCCCTTCGAGCATTTGCGGCTGTAAGTCCTCTTTCACGTTCGGCTCGTTCTCCGCGGGCAAAATCACCTCGCGGATTCCGGCGCGTTTCGCTCCCAGCACTTTTTCCTTGATTCCGCCGACCGGCAGAACGATGCCGGTGAGCGAAATCTCGCCCGTCATCGCGACGCGTGGCCGGATCGTCCGGTTGGAGAGCAAGCTCACCAGCGCGTTGACCATCGCGACGCCGGCCGACGGGCCATCCTTCGGCACCGCACCGGACGGCACGTGGATGTGAATGTCCTGCTTCCGGAAGAAGTCGGGATCGATTCCGTAGCGTTCGGCGTTGGCGCGAACCCACGTCAGCGCTGCCGTCATCGACTCCTGCATCACTTCGCCCAGATGCCCGGTCATCGTGAACTGCTTTCCGCCCCGCATGCGGCTCGCCTCGATGAAGACGATGTCGCCGCCGACGGGCGTCCACACCAGTCCGACCGAAACTCCGGGCGTCTTGACGCGCTCTTCGACTTCCCTCTCGGCGCGGAACTTCGGCACGCCCAGCGCTTCGTGCACTACCTCGGGCGTGACCACCAGCTTCTCGGTCTTGCCCTCCGCGATGCGACGCGCCTGCTTGCGGATCAACGTGGCGATTTCGCGTTCGAGATTCCGCACGCCGGCTTCCCGCGTGTAGCTGTGAATGATCTCGCGCAAGCCGTCGTCCGTGAACTCAACCTGCTCGCCGACCTTGAGCCCGTGCTCTTCCGCCTGCTTGGGAATCAGGTACTTGTTGGCGATCTGGATCTTCTCGACCTCGATGTAGCCGGCAAGTTCGATGATTTCCATGCGATCTCGCAGCGGCTCCGGAACCGGGTCGATCATATTCGCTGTGGCGATGAACAGCACCTTGGACAGATCGAACGGCACGTCCAGGTAGTGATCGCGGAACGAAGTGTTCTGCTCCGGATCGAGCACTTCCATCAGGGCCGCCGAAGGATCGCCCCGGAAATCGCGTCCAAGCTTGTCCACTTCGTCCAGCATGAACACCGGATCGTTCGTTTCGGCCCGCCGAATTCCCTGGATGATCTGTCCGGGCAACGCGCCGATATACGTCCGGCGGTGGCCGCGGATTTCCGCTTCATCGTGCATGCCGCCCATGGAGATGCGCACGAATTTGCGGCCCAGCGCCCGCGCGATCGATTTGCCGAGCGAGGTTTTCCCCACTCCTGGAGGCCCGAGGAAGCACAGGATCGGCCCCTTCATGCCGGGCTTGAGTTTCTTCACGGCCAGGTAGTCGAGAATCCGCTGCTTGACCTTTTCCAGGTCATAGTGGTCCTCGTCCAGGATGGCTTGGCCCTTCTGAATGTCGATCTCCTCCAACCCCGAGGATTTTGTCCAGGGAAGCGAGATCATCCACTCCAGATAGGTGCGCGCGACCATGTACTCGGCGGAAGCCGGAGTCATCTTTGCGAGCCGTTTCAATTCGCGGTCGCACTCCTTGCGACCTTCCGCGGACATTCCGGATTTTTCGAGCTTTTCGCGCAGCTCGTCGATCTCGGCCTGGCCGTCGTCGGATTCGCCCAATTCCTTGTGAATCGCCTTGAGCTGCTCGCGCAACAGGTACTCGCGCTGGCTCTGGCTGACCTGCTCCTGCACCTGTTCCTGAATCTTGTTCCGCAGTTCCAGGACTTCCAGCTCCTTGGAGAGCTCGCGAATCAAGGTTTCCAGGCGCCGGCGCACGTCGGCGGTTTCCAATAGCTCCTGCCGCAGCAACGTCGGAAGCGAAGGCAAGTTCGCGGCGATGAAATCCGCGAGGCGAACCGGGTCTTCGATATTGAGCGCGGCCGTCTGCAAATCGTCGGAGAGCTGTGGAGAACGCGCCACGACGTCGCGGAACAGTTCGCGGGCGTTGCGTTCGAGCGCCATCAATTCCGCGTCCTGCTCGCCGACAAGATCCGGCTGGATTTCCACGCGCGCCGTCAAGAATGGCCGGAAGCTAACCAGTTCCAGCACACGAATCCGCTGCAGCCCCTCCAGAAAAACGACGACGTTTCCGTTGGGCATCCTCACCAATTTATGGATTTTTGCCGCGGTCCCTACCAGATGCAGGTCCGCCGCCGCCGGCTCTTCAACTCGTGGATCGTGCTGCGCCACAATTCCAAGCAGCTTTTCGTCGCCGTGCAGGGAGTTCAGGAGGGCCAACGAACCTTCGCGCCCAACCGTCAGCGGCTGAACGCCTCCCGGAAACAACACGGTATCGCGCACCGGCAGAATCGGCAGCTCTTTTGGAATTTGAATCGACTTTTCGCTCATTGGGTCCCCCTCTAACTTCCTAACGCAAATAAGGTGAATCACACCCGACACTTAACTTAGATGCAGGATAAACCCAAAAGATACCAAAAAGAATCGCAATCACTAGCAACAATCTTTAGTCCCTGACACTAAAGAGTTAGAAGCTGCCGTGCGACAGCCACGATCCTTGGTAACATAATAAAAATGAAACCTTTAACAGCAACCAGACCCGAATTCCACATCTGCGCCCCTCCCGGCTTGCTTGCGCATAGCTCACATCGGCAGCATACCAAACCGCATGAGCCGCGCAGTGATGGGGCGCACACTACACTGTGCAAATCGAACTATCCTAAGGCGAAGGCTCCCGACGGCACTCAGGCCTGGCTGATTGACCGGGCGAACTGCAGGGCGCTTTCCCGGTCCTGAAGCCGGCCGTCCAACTGGGCCTCCTCAACCGCCAACAAAATCTCTTTGAAACGGGGGCCGGGAACGAGACCCATGCCCTTCAGATCATCACCTGTGACCAGCTTTGGGGGATACACTTTTTCGGGCGGAGTTTCCAGGAGGAACCGCTGGACGAAGGTGTAGGCTTCTAGGCTCCCGTGGCTTGCGAGGCAGTCCAAACGGTGCAACTCGAGGTGTTCCTCGAATCGCGGCAGCCGCACGAAGCGCTTGAGCGTCGCGGTCCTCATCTGCACTACGTCCTTGAATCGGAGGTGATTCGCGACGAGCGTCTCGATCTGCTCGGTGTCCTCATTGGAAAAGCGCAGGCCGCGGCAGATGTGCTCGGCCATGCGCGCGCCGACTTCCGCATGGCCGTCGAAACGAATGCGCGTTCCGGGCCCCGCGGCAGGGGCGAAAGTTGGCGGCTTGCCCACGTCGTGCAGGAGCACCCCCCAGGCCAGCGTCGGGGAGCAGTTCGGCGGAAGCTTTTCGAGCATCATGCGCGTGTGGATCCACACGTCGCCCTCGGGATGAAACTGCGGCGGCTGCTCGACACCCTTCATGCGCGAAATGTCCGGAAGCACAACCGCGAGCAATCCCGTTTCGTCCAGCAGCTCGAATCCGCGGCGGGCGGCGCCTTCGGTCAGCAGCTTGGTGAGTTCATCGCGTATGCGCTCGGGGGAGACTTGCGTAATTTGCGCGGCAAGATGTTTCGCCGCCGCCATGGTTTCGGGCTCGATCTGGAATCCGAATCGCGCAGCGAACCGGACGCCTCGCAGCATGCGAAGCTTGTCTTCCGCAAAGCGCCGCCGCGGATCGCCGATGGCGCGCACGATCCCAGCGTGCAAATCGGCGCG
Source organism: uncultured Acidobacteriota bacterium (assembly GCA_963800455.1). Classification (GTDB taxonomy): domain Bacteria; phylum Acidobacteriota; class Terriglobia; order Acidiferrales; family UBA7541; genus Palsa-360. Next base: position 488,569 of record CAWDAY010000003.1, read on the forward strand.
CCCGCCGACGAAGTCGAGTACTTCGCCCGTCGCGGGATCCTTCAGCAATCCGTTGATCGTGAAGTCGCGCCGGCGAACGTCCTCTTGCGGGGTTTCTGAATAGACGACTTGATCCGGATGGCGGCCATCGGAGTAGCCAACGTCCGAGCGGAAGGTCGCCACCTCGACCTGCGCTGCCTCGTCGCCCACCAAAATCACGCCGAATTTTGCGCCCACGGCGAGGCTGCGCGGAAACAGTTCTTGAACGCGGTCCGGGTGCGCGTCCGTGCAGACATCATAGTCCGCGGGCGGGCGGCCGAGTTCCAGGTCGCGCACGCACCCGCCGACGAGGTATGCCTGATGCCCGTGCTGGCGCAGGATCGCGCAGATGTGTTCGGCCAATTCCCGCGGAGTCATGGCTGGATTATGCGCCAGTCGAAGCAGCAGTCAAAGGATTCGAGTTCTGCGCAGGCGTTTTCGGTTGCCTGGCGCCTACCCGCCCCGGGCCAATGATCCGCGTGGCGCCCGCTTCTTGTGACGATCGTCACAACAATGAGTGATCCAAGTTACGGACGGCTATCCCGCCATTTCTCATCATAGTGATGGGTGGGAAATCGACAAGAATTGCCGTTTGGAGCGATTCATGGAACACGACTACGAGCTCTTTGAGAAATTTCCCGACGGATCCTCTCTCTGGCGAGATTCTGTTTTTGGAGCGGAACTGACCGTTCTGCGATTGAGAGAACTGGCGCGAAAATCGAAGCACCATTTCTACGCGCTCGATTTAACAACCGGGGAAGTTCTCGACTTCCATCCGGAACGCGACGCGCTCGGGATGCGGACGCTCTCTCCATCTGAAGAGCGGTCTTCCGCGCAGGAAGCTCTCGCGCAATAGGCGCGATCGCGATTTTGCAGCGAAAGAAAGAGAAGGAACCTATATGGCAGGGACTCAACGACCCTCGGTAGGGCATTTTCGGCTTGTGGCGCGCGACAAGGAGCGTACACTTAAACTCACAGAGATGCGCGCCCCTTACGGCCTTGAAATTATCGAAAGTTGCATCACCTGCCCGCACCGGCAGGACCGTCTATTTTGCAATCTTCCTCCCGCGGCCGTGGAGCGGCTCGCCGCGATTACGTCGCCGTCCTCCTATCCGAAGGGGGCGACGCTTTTCGTCGAGGGGCAGGAGGGCCGCGGAGTCTTCATCCTGTGCGCGGGGCGCGTCAAGCTTTCGACGTCATCGATCGATGGAAAGACGCTGATCGCCAGGCTTTCCGAACCGGGCGAAGTGCTGGGCTTGCCTTCGACCGTTACGGGAACCCCTTACGAGCTGACGGCGGAGGTTGTGGAACCCACGCAGGCGAATTTTGTTTCGGCGCATGATTTCCTGAACTTTCTCCGCGAGTTCGGCGAGGTCGCCTTACGAGTGGCCCAGCAGCTCGGCCAAACGTACCATACGGCGCTCGCGGAAATGCGCACCATCGGGCTCTCCCACTCGGCGGAAGAAAAGCTGGCGCGCTTTGTTCTGGACATGACCGCCGATCAAAAACCGGAAAAAGGGATCGTGAAGGTGAAACTGAGCCTCACGCACGAAGAAATCGCTCAAATGATCGGAACGTCCCGTGAAACCGTCACGCGGGTCTTTGCCAGCTTCCGAAAGAAAAATCTGGTGATCGTCAAAGGCGCAACTCTCACCTTGAAGGACCGGCCGGGCTTGGAGCGGATCGTCGAAGGGTAAGACGCCACAAGCCGTTGCTCGACGTTCCCCGGTTCCGGCGTTGCGATCCGGCAGGACTCATTCTTCTTCCTCTTCCCTCCGCGATTTTGTGATCGAGCCGCCGAATTGAATCTTGGAAAAACCGAAGCGGTCGCGCAGGGCATCCGTGGCTTGGGCCAGGCGCTCTTGTTTTTCACGGCGCGAGGCGTCGAGCAGGTCGAGTTGCTCGCCGCCGTGCGTGAACGAAGAGAGCGCGACGCCCACGAGCCTTACTTTTCTGCTGCGATCGCAGTGGCGCGCGAACAGTTTCTGAACGGTTTCAAACACGATGGGGTCGAGATGGGTGGGCTCGCGCAGTGTGCAGGCCCGCGTGATGGTTTCAAATCCCGCGTACCGGATGGTGACCGTGACGGTCGAAGCGCTCAGCCCCGCTTCGCGCAGCCGCTTCATCGCTTTCTGGCACAGCAGGCTTAGCGTGGCGTCGAGCACGGCGCCGTCCTGCGTGTCTTCTGAAAACGTGCGGTTATGCGAAATGGATTTCGGCTCGGCATCCACGAAAAATTCGTAGGTGTCGCCGCCCCGCGCTTTGCGATGCAGCGCCGTTCCCCACCGGCCGAACTCGCGCTCGAGCTTCTCCTGCGACGCCGCCGCAAGCTGCCCGACGGTTTCGATTCCCGCGGCTTTGAGAGCCGCTTCGGTGACTTTGCCGATTCCCGGAATCCGCCGCACATCCAGCGGCGCTAGAAAAGCTTCCTCGCTTTCGGTCGGCACCCACAGCAAACCGCGCGGCTTGGCCTGATCGCTCGCGACTTTGGCCACGAGCCGCGTTCGCGCGAGGCCCGCGGAGCACGGCAATCCGGTTGTCGCCGTAATTTCGCGGAGCAGCGCGTCCGCCGCCGCGAGCGGCGGACCGTGCAGCCGCTCCGTTCCGGCCAGGTCGATGTACGCTTCGTCCACCGAAGCCATTTCCACCACCGGCGAATATTTTCCGAGGATCGCCGCGACGCGGTCGCTCCACTCGGAGTAGAGATGGTGCCGCGGCTCCAGAAAAACGGCGTGCGGGCAGAGCCTTCCGGCCGTGCGCAGCGGCATGGCCGAGTGGATGCCGTATTTTCGCGCCTCGTAACTCGCCGTGGAGACGATGCCGCGCTGGTTCGGCTGCCCTCCGACAACGACGGGCTTGCCGCGCAGCTCGGGCCGATCGAGCAGTTCGACCGAAACAAAAAAGGCGTCCATATCCACGTGAAGAATGGAGGCGCAGAACGTTGAGGACGTGGACTCCGCCGCGGAATCGCGCTTGGCCCGAAAGGTGGCGAGCTTCGGCATGGCTCTTGGCAGCTACTATACCTTATGGCGAATACAAAGCGAATATATAACGACGGACGGAACGCAGGAAGCAAGCATGGAATCCGGATCGGCGGGCGCCCTACCTTTCCTAGGATTACTGTTGCCTTCAAGATTTCTTCTGGCGCCGCTGTTTTCTCGGCTCCTAAATTTCTTAGGGTTAGCGTGCCCGCGGGCAAATGAATCGTCGAACGGTCTTTGTCTAATTCTTGTAAATTCTCCATCGGCCTGGCAAAAATTCCCGCTAATTTCCCTGTGTTGATCGCGATTTATGCGGTGGTTCGCGCCGCCAAAATATGTCGGGAGCGATTTTGGTGCCTAAAAAGGCATGGGGCGGCCCCTTTGCAAGCCTCGTATTCCGAACAATTCGGATCGAAGCGCCAAAATTCGTCGCGCGTATCGCGGTTTCCGATTGATTTGGATGGAGTTCTGGTCCTCTACCTGCTTTTACCTTTGCGCTCAGCCGAACAAAATTTTGAACTGGGGGCCAAGACCATGTTTCAAAGTTCTATTCTTCATCTCAAGGATCAGGGAACGGCGGAAGAAAGACTTTGGCGCGCCGTGATCACAAAAAGTCTGGAAGAATGGATTTGCGGACCACTGAGCTTCAGCCGTAAGGCAGAACAATTTCTTTTTGAGGACAACAGGGATTTCAAGGCGGTGTGCTCCTCGGCGGGAATGGATCCGGTCCGCTTGAGAAAGCGCCTGAAAGCGATTCGTGCCCGCGGAGTCCAAAAAGAAAATATTCCCTTCCGAGTGCGAACCAACAAAAGATTCGGCTTTCCGCAGGCTACCGGTTTGCGGGAAGGCGCTCTCGGAGTCTAACGCTCCCGCTGGCGGCCAATCGCTTTTGCAATTTGTTCCGGAAGTTCTCCTTGCATCGCCATTAGAGCAACTCGAACGAGAGCCGCGACGCTGATCGCGTCGCGGATCTCGCCTCGCTTCACACGATCGACCGCCTCCCAAAAAGGCACGCGCGCAACTTGCAGCTTTTCCGTTTCGTCCGGTTGCGCCGGCACTGCGGAAAGTTCCCACGCGAGGAACGCCGTACTGTGTTCGTCCGTTACGCTGTTGGAAAGGTCCATGGCCACGATTTCCTTCCAGCACTCCGCGACCAGACCGCACTCCTCGCGGAGCTCGCGTTGCGCCGCCTCCAGCGCGGGCGCAGAAAGTTCTCCGCCGCCCTCCGGAATCTCCCAACTGTAGGCGCGAAGCGGAAACCGGTATTGCCCCACCAAAACGACGTTTCCATCTCCGTCGATGGGGACGACGCCCGTGGCCTGATGCTTGAAATGCACCGTTCCGTACACGCCCGGACCGCCCGACGGACCCAAGACATCATGGTGATCCACGCGAATCCAATTATTTTCGTAAACCGTCGCCCGCGACAATACCGTCCAGGGATTTTTCGTCTCGTCCATATTCTCTCCGCCCGCGCACAATACTAGCGCAGAAAAATAGGAAGCAGAGGAAGTAAAGGAATTACAGGAAACTAAAGATTCAGAAGAGCGCCACGAATTACGCAGTGCCCGTAAAAAAAGTAATGTGCGGAGGGTCTTGGTAGCACAGCCACTCTTGGCTGTGCGGGTTTTGCAAGCCTCGTCGGGTCGGGGGATCTGAGCGCGAACCTTACAAAAGCGCACAGCCAAGAATGGCTGTGCTACGCAAATCTTCACCCAATTCTTCGCAGCGCCGAGGCGACACGCGGAATTCCCGCGAGATCGTTCTTAACGGCGACGCCGGTCCACTCGGGGGAGTCGAGCAAGCGCAAGACGCGTTCCGCGGACGTGTGGCCAAGTTCTAGCACGAGGATGCCTCCGGACTTGAGCAACATCGCCGCTTGCGCGATGAGCGGCGCGTAGATTTCCGTGCCTTCGTCGCCGCCGAAGAGTGCGGATTCGGGCTCGTGCTCGCGGACCTCGCGAGGGAGCGTCGCAGCTTCCCGGCGGCCGATATACGGAGGATTACTGGCGATGAGATCGAATGGCCGCAATGCCTGGCCCGCGGTTCGCGATCCGTTGAGCCGCCCCTCCAACAAATTGCACGCAACGAACTCGATGCGCGAGGCAACGCCGTGCCGCGCGGCGTTGCGGCGGGCGACTTCGAGCGCCGCCGTTGAAATGTCCGTGGCGGTGACGCGCGCGTGCGGAAGCTCGTGCGCCAGAGCGACGGCGATGCAGCCGGAACCGGTGCCAACATCCGCGATGCGAATTTCCTCGCTCCCGCGCCGTGAAGCGCCATCGGAACCAACTCCCAGGCGTTCCAGGGCCACTTCGATGAGGTGCTCGGTTTCCGGGCGCGGAATCAAGACGTCCGGCGTCACTTCAAAATCGAGGCCCCAGAATTCCTGGTGGCCGGTGAGGTGCTGCGTCGGGACTCCGCTCGCGCGCCGGTCGACCAGCGAAAAATACTTTTCGCGCGTGGCGGCGTCTACTTCGTATTCCGGGTGCGCGTAAATCCACGCGCGGTCGCGCCCGAGCGCGTGCATCAGAAGCAATTCCGCAGCTAGCGCGGCGGAGGGCACATGATCTCGTTCGAGGCGGGATATTCCGTCGCTGAGCACACTTCGCAGGGACTCGTGACTCGGGATGGACGGCCGGTGCGAAGTCATTTTGCTCATTTTTGCTACACGAAAAGTGGTTCGCGTGGAGCAGGCCTTCGCGGGTTGGGTTTGGTTGAGGCTCGGTCGAACTTGCTGCAACAAGACCCCACAGGCTGAAGCCTGCGCCACTCCGGAGGCTCCCGCTCGATTACGCCTCGACCAACTCCTGCTTCAGGCGCTCGGCCTCGAAGTGCGTCACCAGCGCGTCGACGAACGAGCCGAGTTTGCCGTCCATGATGTCCGTCAACTGGTGCAGCGTGAGGCCGATGCGATGGTCGGTCACGCGATTTTGCGGAAAATTGTACGTGCGGATTTTTTCCGAGCGGTCTCCGGTCTTGATCTGCCCGCGGCGCTCGGCGGCGATGGCTTCGTGCTGCTTGGCCTGCTCCATCTCATACAGGCGCGCGCGCAACACGCGCATGGCCTTGGCGCGATTCTTGATCTGCGATTTTTCGTCCTGCTGCGAAACAACCAGGCCCGACGGTATGTGCGTGATGCGCACCGCGGAATACGTCGTGTTCACCGACTGCCCGCCCGGTCCCGAAGAGCAGAACGTATCGATGCGCAGGTCCTTGGCTTCGATTTTAATGTCGATTTCGTCTGCTTCGGGCAGCACCGCGACGGTCGCCGCCGAAGTATGAATGCGGCCCTGCTGCTCGGTGGCCGGCACGCGCTGCACGCGGTGCACGCCGCTCTCGTACTTCAGCTTCGAGTACACTTTTTTCCCCTGGATGGATGCGGTCACGTCCTTGAGACCGCCGAGAGAACTCGGCGAGCTCTCCAGGATTTCCACTTTCCAGCCCTGGGACTCCGCGTAGCGCGAGTACATGCGAAACAGTTCGCCCGCGAAGAGAGCCGCTTCGTCGCCGCCGGTCCCGGCGCGAATTTCGACGATCACGTTCTTCTCGTCGTTCGGGTCCTTCGGGAGCAGCAGCACTTTCAATTCGCGCTCGATGGCTGCCTTGCGCTCGGCCAACTGTTTCTCTTCTTCTTGCGCGAGCAGCTTCATCTCCGGATCGTCCGCTTCGAGCGCCATCTGCTTCGCGCCGGAAAGTTCCTTGTCGATCCCCTTCCACTCTCGGTATTTCTCAACCATCTCGGAAAGCTCCGCATGCCGCCGCGCGAGCTTCTGGTAGTTCGCCGAATCGTTCAGAATTTCCGGCGAAGAAAGCTCCGCGGTCATTTGCTGGTAGCGGTTCTCGATCTGGTCGAGCTTTTCGTACAGCGTCAATCCTGCCATGGCGCGCCCCTGTCAAAGTGAATTCCAATCGGAGGTAATACACTACGTCGAGAGAACAAAATCGTGCGGCGACCCCGCGCGGCGGGATCCGGGGAGGGTTACTGCTAATAGAATGCGGAAAACATTGCTTGTAACCACTAAAATAACGTGAAAACAACTCAAAAGCAATTCGGCGATGGTAGGGCAGTTTCCGATAAGCCGAAATTATCGATAGCCAAATGCCGTCACCAGCTAGTAGGCGGTCCGAGTATTTCCCAACAGCCTTCCAAACTACTCGCACGGCAATGCGTTATTAGTCCATGGGTTGCCCTGTTGGACTGGTCTTGTACCCGATTCGAACTAGCAACGCGTCAATTTCATTCGCTTTCGTCCTGAGAAGCCGACATTCCCAGATGTCCTGACGAAAGTCTGCTATAAACGCTAGGATCAACAAGGCGATACCAGCTTGGAAAAATGGCTTTGACTCGAAGCCGCTGTGGTACCAGGCGTAGGCGCCAGCGCCAAGGAGTTCCAACGAGGAAATATAAAAGAAATGATATGTCGCATGGAGAAGATCGAAACGATCCCGTAGAGACTGATCAAACACTCCTTCAACGTCTCTAATTGATGAATATACCTGACGTCGAAAACCGAACCCGACCTTACGCTCTGCCAAGAGTCGCGTAAAGCTAAGGAACTCTTCCGGCTTGTGGCGCGCGCTGCGCCACAAATAATCAGCGGGCAACAAGAGCAAATGCCGAAGTGGATAAAGGAGAAATTCCCCTAAAATAGCGCGATAAATGAGATAGAACAAAAGTCCGAGAAAAAGTACGGAAGGAGCAATGAGAACCGAACCGATGTTTTCGATTAAGGAACGAGTACCCTGTGCGTTGAAATAAATAGCGATAACCACAAAAGTGATGCCGGCATATGCGCTTGGTACTAGGATTTCAATCTGGCTCCCTAGCTTTGACCAAAGGTTTTCGTAGCTCTCCATATGGCCTCCCTGCACCTCCGGTATTGTCGCTCGTTCTATCGTTTACTAACTGTTTGTTACGTAGCCCGGTCTAAGCCGTAGCAGCGGGCCGCGTAAGTCCAAACACACTGACAATTATGACGTTAGTTAACTATATTATCACAATGCTACTCAGCGCGCTACTGCCCACAATAACAGGGAATCGAGAAGGCGGTAGGGACCGGTTCTGCCTTATGAATGGAATTCTCAGAAACTGGCTCACGACCAATCCGCCCCACCCGGCGTTGCCACCACTCATGATCGGTATATCATAGGCTTGCGACTGCGGTGAGTTGCGAACGGCGTGAGAACGCGCGGTGCGATTTTGAAATTTCAAATCTGAGATTTGAAATCTGAGATTTCCGTGCACGAAGATGAATCAGACTATTTCCATTCCCGGCGCGAGTTCCTCCAGCATCGACGGCGAACTGCTGTGGGGCTTCTGGTATCCGGCGCTGCGCAGCAGCGAACTGCGCAGGCGCGCGCTGGTCACGTCGACGCGCATGGACGTTCCTCTCGTGCTGGGACGCGACGTTGCCGGGAAAGCGTTCGCGCTGCGCGACGTCTGCCCGCACCGCGCGTTTCCCCTCTCCGCGGGTACCTGCGACGGACAGACGGTCGAGTGCACGTATCACGGCTGGCGCTTTGACGCGCACACGGGCCAGTGCCGCGAAATTCCCTCCATCACCGCAGACTCGAAATTGCAGTGCGACCGCATCTATGCCGGCAGTTTCCCCTGCGAGGAGCACGACGGCTACATTTGGGTGTATCTCGCAAATTCCGAGGGGCGGGCCATCGATCGTGTAGGGGAAGGAAAAACGATTCCGCCCGCGCCGGAACTGCCGAAATTCAGCGAGCGCTACCGCATCGCGCACCTCACCGCCGACTTGTCCTGCAATATGGACACGGGCATTACCGGCCTAATGGACCCGGCGCACGGGCCGTTCGTGCACCAATCCTGGTATTGGCGCAGCCGGCGCAGCATCCGCGAAAAACAGAAAACATTCGAGCCCATCCCCATGGGCTTCCGCATGAGTTCGCACACGCCTTCGGCGAACAGCGGTCCTTACAAGCTGCTCCGCATTTACGGAGAAGAAGTCACGACGCAAATCGACTTCGTGCTGCCCAACATGCGCACCGAACAAATCCGCTGCGGCAAATACTGGTTCACGAATCGCACGACGGTTACGCCGATCCGGCGCGACCTGTGCCGCCTCGATTTCGTCGCGGCCTGGAACCTGTTCCGCTGGTTTCCGGTGACGCCGTTTCTGAAATTTTTCGGGAAGCGTTTCATCGCGCAGGATCAGGAAGTGATCGACCGGCAGCAACCCGGCCTGAAAGTGCAGCCGCGCATGATGCTGATCGACGACGCCGACCGGCAAGCCCGCTGGTATTTTCAGCTGAAGGCCGCGTATCTGGCGTCGCAACAGACGGGCGCGCCGATGGCGCATCCTCTAGACGGCCCCGTGACGCTGAAGTGGCGCAGCTAAAGTAGGACGGGCTTCAGCCTGTCCGGTTTTGATCTTTCTGGTCCTGTCGGAAGTCAAAAGAGGACAGGCTGAAGCCCGTCCTACTGTTGCGACTCCGCCTTTTGTGCAAAGGCGCGATGAATGAGGAACAGCACCGCCGCGTTGAGAGCGGCGACCGGCAAACCGAGCAACAAGTGGTTTTCGGCGATCCCGCGCACGCCGAGAAATAGCAACACCGCGATTTGGCGCGCAGCGCCCTGCAACCCCGCGGCATCCGCGGCGCGTGAAGCCCACCTTACTCCCCAGGCGAGAGGCAGGGAAACAACGATGCCGGCCAGAGTCCACTCCCAGAGCTGCTCGGCGTGCAGCAAATCCATGCACAGCCGCAGCAGGAACGCAAACACGACCGACAAAAACGCCCCAAATACCAGCACCAGGAAATACGTCGTGATGATCGCAGCGCCCGCCCCTGTGGGACCGATCCCCATGCCTCCCGGCGAGGCCCGTTCCTGCAAATACATCGCGACGGTAAGAAACAGCCCTCCGCAAATCCACGATGCGAGGTAGTAGACGAGGCTGCCGCGGCGCGTCATTGGACTATCAGACGCGCGGCGTTCAAATTCGCCGCTCGATTTTTGGAAATTCTTGCCAGACTTTCACGCCGCAGAAGTGCGACCCTTCGGTGCAGATCGGAGTGGCGATTCCGGCCCGAATGTAGCAGGGCGGGCCGAGGTACCGGCCGAGCGAAGGAAGCGCCGCGCGGACCTGTTCGACCTCTTCCATCGAGGCCTGGTAGATCTCCTCCTGGGCGTTGAAGCACGTACGCATCGTCCACTTGTGCAGCAGGTGGAGCAGCGAACCGGTTTCAACCAGACGAATCGCTTTCGCGTTCGGCAACAGGTAGAGCGCGATTTCGCGAGGCGCGCCGCGGTCGAGCAATTCGTTTTTCGCCGCCCAGGCGTCGGCCATCGCGCGTTCGTAGACCTCGCGGGCACGCGCATTGCCGGCGATCAGCATGGGAACGATGAAATCCGGCGAGAGCGTATCGGTGAGCATCAGCAGCGGCCGCGAACCGGGCACCATGCGGTGGCGCTGGTCCTGGCTATCGGCGGTGTGGCTGATTTTCTTCGCGAATGTAAAATTGGCATGTTGCAGCGCGCGCATAATCGGCGCATGCACGCCGATGTTGAGCGTTTCCAGGCGATACGAATTGCGCGCGGGATTGAGCAGCCGGTCGATGGCCTCTTCGTCGGAGCAAGCGCTTTCGGTGAGTCCCAGAACGGCACGATAGGCATCGGCCACAACACGCGGCGCCTGCGGAGAATAATCGGTCAGCAGCGAGACTCGCCCCGCGAGACGCGCATCGAATTCCCTCGCGAACTTCTCTCCCTCGGTCGCCGAACTCGCGGCATTCGCGTGCGACCACTCCGGCATTTCTTCCTGCTCCATCGGCGCATTGTCGAAGCGGTCGAAAAACTGTGGGTCAATCTCCCGAACTCTGGAAACCATTTCGCCGATGACGGCGCGCGCCTCGGCCGGCGTATCCGACGCCGCGGCCATCCGCCACAGCCGGTGAAGCACGATGCCGGAAAGCGTGTGCACCATCGTTGTCGCAGCCGCGACGGGCAAAACGTAGCGCGCGACTTCGATCGCCCGCTTCTCGGCTTGCCGGTCCACCTTTTGCACGCGCTTCGGGTGCGACATGGCGCCGACGTGCCAGATGTCGCTGAGAATTTCCCGCGCGTCGCCGCGCAAGAGCTCGGTCAACTCGCGGTAATAGCCCCAGGCGCGCGCAATCGCGTCCTCGTAAATCGCGCGCTCGGCTGGGCCAAATCCCGGCCCTTCCGGCGGCAAATAGCCCATCGCGTGGTCCAGGCGAACGTATCGCTGGCTCTGCTGCTCTGAGTTGTAGAACGGATGAGCGTGCAGGAACGACCACACGAATTGCCGGCTGACGTTTTCCAGGCCAAATTCAAAGTGCGCGTGCTGGTAGACGGTGTGATGGCCGCCGTAGAACGTGGACGCGCCAATCTGCAGGCGCTGCTTGTCGTTCACTTCCTCGGGACCGATGAGGCGCGGCGCATAGCAGGTCCGCGCCGCGGCGATGGCCGAATCGTAGGGATGCGCGAAATGATTGCGCAGCGTCACTCGGGGCGCCGCAGCTTCAAACGGCACGCGATCCGGCTGCGGAGATGTCATCGGTTGAGCGGCCATAGGTCGCGCGACATTCTACACCGCCGTCTGCGCTCTGAATAGGCGACCGTCGTGCCGGCTATGCGCGGGGAATCCGCTTGCCGCCGAGTACCGTTGCGCTCGGGAAGAGCCTCTGATGGCCGGTGATTTTGTTCTTGAAGTTGTCGAGAAACTCGAAATTTCCCTTGCGCAGCTCGAGCACGGCGACGTCGGCGGGCGCGCCGACGTTGAGCGTGCCGCGGTTGCTCAAAAACGGAAAAATGTGCGCGGGGGTGAATGTTGCGCGGAGGACAGCCTCGCTTACGGTCATTCCGTAGCCGAAAAGTTTCGACATGCAGTTGGGCAAGTCGATGACGCCGGTTTCGTGGGCATTGGAGACCCAGTCCGTGGAAAACGTGTCGGGCCAGAAGCCGGCCTTCATAATCGCGGTGACGGTGTCCCAGCGCATGTGGCCCATTTGGCCGTTGCCGACGTCGAACCAGACGCCTCGGCGGCGCGCGGCGAGCACTTCGGGCAGAATGTGCCCGCTGTCGTCGATGATGCTGTTGGGCGGAGGCGCGAAGAGATGCGTGACGATATCGCCGCGCTTCAAGAGGTCCACCAGCTTGCCGAGCGGCGACATGGTCTGCCCCATGTGGATCATCACCGGCAAGTTGAAGGATGTGGCCACTTCCTGCGCGCGCCGCAGCACTTCGTAGTCGTTCTGGCCCGCGACGTCGCGCGACAGCCGCGCTTTGACGCCCACAACGGAGTCCAGGTTTTTCGAGATCGCCTCGCGCGCGGCGGCGACATCCGCGTGCGAAAGGTCCATGGTGTCGCCTTCGGGAAGGATGCCGGCGCGGCCGATGTTGATCAGCAGGCGGCCCGGCTGCGGCGAAGATCGCGCGACGGCAATCGCCTCGCTGATTCCGTCCGCGCCTTTCGAACCCGCATCGACCCACCCGGTCACGCCGTCCTGCAGCACGAGGGCCGGACCTGTGGGCCCGCGGCCGCAATGCGTGTGGATGTCGAGGAGGCCCGGGACGACCAGCTTGCCGCGCGCGTCCAGCGTCTCCGCGGCGTCGTCCGCGATGCTCGGTTCCACGGCGGCAATGCGGCCGCCGGAGATGGCTACGTCGCGGATCGCGTCCAACCGGACGGACGGGTCGATGACGCGCCCGCCCTTGATGATCAAATCGTATTTCGCCGCGAGGGCTTTTGGAACGCGAGCGAGCATCGCCGCGCCCGCCGCAGCGGCCGAGAAAAATTGGCGCCGATTCATCATCGCCTCATCTCCACGCGTTTGAGTAGACCTATCGAACGGAGATGTTGGACGCGTTGAACGGCGCTGTCAATACACGATGGTGCGGGAAACGCCGCGGTCGCCCGGGGCTATCGCTTCTTCTTGTTAGCGTCTTTGATGGCTTGTTGCGCTTCAGCGGCCTTCTCGTACTTCTTGGTGAACCGCTCGACGCGGCCAGCCGTATCGAGAAGCTTCTGCTTGCCCGTGAAAAACGGGTGGCAATTCGAGCAAATTTCGACGCGCAGGAACTCGCCCTTCATCGTCGATCGCGTAGGGAACGTATGCCCGCAGGCGCAATGCACGGTTACCGGGTGGTAGTCCGGATGGATGTTCGGTTTCATGGAAGATCTCCCGCCGGCTGGCCGGTCTGCGCGGCCCCCGGCCAGATGCCGGGCCTACAGTCGCGTCGCTTGGTCAGCGGACAATTTCCTATCATACGTGATTCGTAAAGCTCTGCCAACATGATATACATGCGTGCTGGGGAGTCGTTTGATGACCCGCTGGGCGCGAACGATTCACCGGCGGTGGAGGCAATTTTCCGGGAGGTGGTGAAGATGCGGATCCAATCCAAAGTGAATTCCACGAGTTGGCTGCGGCTGCGCGTATGGGCTGCGCTGATTCTGGCCTGCTGCGCCCTGGCGGGCGATGCGGTGGCGCAGGACCAAGCGGCTCGCGACAGAATCTACGTCGTGGCGCACGTCGACATCCTCCCGCCGCAAAAGGATGCGGGCACCAAGCTCGTGCAGCAATACGTGATCGATACCCGCAAGGACCCGGGCCTCGTGCGGATTGAGGCCGGCTCGGAAATCTCGCGCCCCAATCACATCTCAATCGTCGAAGTCTGGCAGAACCGGAAAGCCTTCGACGAACACGTAGCCGCCGCGCACACGCGCGAGTACCGCCAGCATATCGATCCCATGCTCGGAAGCCCGTACGACGAGCGCCTTCATCAGAACCTGGAATAACGGTCGTCCTTACTTGCGCCGAGATCCTGGATTGGCTCGGGAGGTCCGCCAGTGCGCGTCGAAATCGTCGAGGAAACCGGAAGCCAGGCGCCGGTTCCGGTGTTCCCGCCGGAGCAAGGCCATCTAGACCTGCGCGCCAACCCGCAGGCGGTGGAGCAAATTGCAGTGGCGCGGCAATACCTGCCCCTTCGGAACTTTCTTTCGTCTCTCAATGGCGAGGAATCCGTATTCGCCACAGCGAGCGCTTCCGCAAAATCCGATTCGCCGGCGGCCGTTTGCGTAGGTCTCGCGCACGAATTTGCGTCGCAACTGACAATCGTCTTTGCGGAATCTGCCCTCAATTGGGACCGAAAACATTACGCGGGGCTTGCGACTGGATTGAAAGAGCTTCTGGGTCGCGACGCTTCCGAGGCGGTCCACGCGGTGCTTCGAATTTCGCCGTGCGATTTCGCGCGCGAAAGCCGGCGCGGATTTTGCCTCGGCACTCGCCTGGTTGCAGGAGGGGAAACGGCGGAGCAAGCGGAGTTGCGCTGGGGATTGGGCCTGGCAAGGGTGCAGCAGGCTCTTATGTTTCGGTCTCGGACGCTGAAGCAACAAATCGCGGTTTGAAATCAGCCAGCGATCGCTTCCCTTACGTTACGAAGGAGCAGCCGATGCGCGTCGAGCCGGAGCTTCCCTGCTTTTGATAGACGCGGCGCAAGTTCACGCGCACGGGAGGGAGAATCGGCACGTGCAGCACAGCGTGAAACGACTCGCCGAGTTCTTCCGGACGTGAAGTTTCCAGAGCGACTCCGCCATAGCCCAAATCGAGCACGCGGGCCGTGCGTTCCACCCCTTCTCCGATTAACGCGTAGGCATGCGTATTCTCCAAAGAGACGCGCTCCCAGCGGCGCTGCTGCGCTCCATTTTTCTTCACCTCGGAGGTCTTGGCTGGCTCGACAGAAGGGCCAGCGGCTGGGCTGGCGGACGGTGCGGCCATCGGCTTGGGCTCGGGGACGGGCGCTTGTGGTTTCGTTTCGGCTGGCGGCGACGGCGGCTTCCCGCGACTCCCATTCTTGAGCTGATAGAGCCTTTCATCGGCCACGCGAATCAGGACTTCCTGCAACTCGCCGTCGTCGGGATACACAGCCAAACCATAATCCAGTGCCAGGGGAATCCCCAGGTTCAGAGGCTCGATGGAACTGGCGTACGCGGCGCGCAAGCGGCGGCTCAGTGCGGCCGCCTGTTCGGGATCGGATTGCGGAAGCAACAGCGCGAACTCATCTCCGCCGATCCGAAACGCATAGTCTGAAGTACGCAGCGATTTTCGCAGCGTGGACGCGGCCATCTGCAGGAGCGCATCGCCCTGCGGATGCCCGAACTTGTCATTCACGTCCTTGAATCGGTGCAAATCGAAAACGACGAGCGCCAGTTTGTGGTTGTAGCGGATCGATCGGTTGAGTTCCTTCTCGAAATAATCCTCAAAAAATCTCCGGTTGTAGAGGCCGGTCAAAGCATCCGTCGTGGCATTGATCTGAAGTTTACGAAGCTCCTCGTACTCCATCAGAATCGGCAGGCGCAATTGGCCCGCGGAAGCGAGCACGTCCACGAGCGCCGCCTGAAATGCGACTCTTTTGCCGATGCTCTCGGAAAGTTCCCGCTTCCGCGCCAGCGCCTGATCCCACAAATCCAGACTTTGCGACTCGGCGAATTCAATCTGCGCAATCGAGCGGAAGAATCGCTGTAAGAAGGGCCCGCGGCTGGCCCGATCCATCGAGTCGAGCGTGTCCGTCAGGAGTTCGAGAAAAGACTCCTCGGCCGACCAACGTGGTGGGTTGGGGTCACCAGTACGCGCCATCAAGAATTCCGTTGAAATTCCAGAATACCCCAGCGCGGGACGGGCGTGGAGGTCGTTGCGTAGAACTATGTGCACGGCGACGGCCATAGGCCGCGCACGAAAGCCGATAAACCCATTTCCTGTAATGCGTTGAGCCTGGGAGAGTAAGAGCCTCCCAAGTCCCCTGAATGCGGTGCTATCGAATCCGTTTCAGAGCCGTGTGCAAACTTTTGCATACTCTTTCGGGATATTCTGTTACCGTCGCTTCCCTCCGAACTATTTTCAACCTTTTAGTCAAGCGCCTTTAAGAATTCCACACCCAGAAGATGAATTCCGTGCGCCGCCCGATGGCGGCGTACTCGCGCTTGAATCGGTGGAGTCTCTGACGGCAACGTCTCGGAAGACACCGGAGGAGCCGGGATGGTCAGATTTACGACCTGATTTGTCGGCACATTCCTGGGGCTCGCGAGATAGGCGCCCGTGGCACTGATATCAAGCGTCTTTGTGAGATCGAGAAATTCCAATCCGGCGGGATCCGTCCCTCGGACGAACATTGGAATCTGAACATGAATCCGCTGAGAACGCCGGCGCTCAGCGGGGGATAGGCGCATACGTCGCTCTTTCTGAGAAAAGGAAGTTCTGGGAAACGAATTTCCCAGCTTCAAAACGTAGTACTTCGGAACTAGTACCCTCACGAAGGCAGCACATTGAATGCCAGCTATCCCAAAAAAGATGACCTATAATAAGCCTATCTATTGCAATCACTTACATGCTGATCGCGAGCTGGGGAATTTGTTTTCCACAGTTCGTCCACAGCAATGGGGCGAGTCCTTTACTACAATTGTGCAAAATAGAACCCATTTACCATTGACATGGTACTTGCCTTTTGACACTATCCCGTTGGTTTCCCCGCGTATAAACCCAAGTGAATCAAATGGAATTCTCCGCTTCCCCAGAAGCGGATAAGTGTCCCGAGGAGAGTCAGGTGAGGCGCGGTCCCGTCATCGAATTGCCAGCCAATGAAGTGGTCCCAGCGAGCGTGATTGCCACGCTTGTCGACTTGGTGGAACAACCCATTCTGATCTCCGACCGGACAGGTCGGATCCTCCAAGCCAACGTATCGGGGAAACAGCGGCTCGCATCCTTCGGATTTACGTCCGAATCGAATCTGAACTTGTTTACAGACGTGCTGCGCACGAATCCCGCCACCATTGCCGACCAAATCGACACCGGGGAACGTCAGTTCGATGTGAAATTCGATGGACGCGGCGGCGCGGCACTGGCGCGTATTCAATGGCTCTCGGACGCAGACTGGCTGATTGTCCGGATCGAGGATGTGGCAAAGCATGCCGGCGACGAACCGGCTGCGCCCACACAGCACACGGTGCAAGCGCTGCTGAAGGAACGGGAGATCACCTATCGAAACCTGCTGGCCGCCTACTTGCGGCTTCAGGAAGTGAACCGCCAGAAGACCGTGTTCCTGGCGTCCGCCGCGCACGAGTTGAAAACGCCGCTCGCCGTGATCAAGGGCTATTACGACTTGCTGCTGTCGGGTTCTCTCGGCAAATTGACCGATAAGCAGCGTGACATCCTGCAGGAATCGAAAGACAGCTGCGAGCGGCTGGTTCGCCTGGTTTCGATGTTCCTGAACTATTCGGCGCTCGAAAGCGGCAAGCTGGTACTGCACCTGCGCGAAAATGACATCCGCGACTGCCTGAGCGAACTGGCCACGCGCTGGCACGAGGCGTTCGTTCGCAAGCAGGTGCGGCTCGATACGATCCTGGATACCGACATCCCGATTTTCAAATTCGATTACCAGAAGGTGCAGCAGACCGTCGCCAACTTGCTGGACAATTCGCTGAAGCACACGCCCGCGGGCGGGAACGTCACGTTTCGCGCGGAGCCGTACTTTTGGGAGCGGCGCTCGACCGAGGAAATGCAGTCCCACGATCGCCGGCGCGAACGCGTCCAGCAGCCCAATTGCATCAAGGTTTCCGTGTCGGATTCCGGTCCAGGGATCGCCTCCGAGCATCACCAGGAGATTTTCGAGGATTTTGTGCGCGTGGACCGGACGTCCTCTGGAATGGGTTTGGGATTGGCGATTGCCAAGCGATTGGTGCAAGCGCATCGGGGCAAAATTTGGGTCGAGAGCGAACCGCGGCGGGGCTGTACTTTTACGTTCCTGCTGCCAATAGACAATACATAACGAAGCGGAATTCCGGCAAGATGTAAGAAGGCGGGTCAAATGGCTGAAAAGGAACGAATCCTGGTCGTGGACGACGAACCCAGCATACGCAAGTATCTGGGTACTCTGCTGGAGGTGGACGGCTATCAAGTCGAAGCCGTGAATTCCGGGCAGGAGGCGCTTGACAAGATCGGCAGCGGAGACCGGCCCGACTTCATTATTCTCGACGTCCTGATGCCGGAGTTGAACGGCCTGGAGACCTTGAAGCGTCTGATGGAGATGGACCGGTCGCTCAACGTGGTCATGCTTTCCTGTTCGAACGAAGTGGGCACCGTCGTCGAAGCCATCCGTCTGGGCGCCCAAGACTACCTGACCAAGCCGTTTGAAAAGGCCGAGCTCGACGTGGCCATGCTGAAGTGCCGGCAGAAGCAGCAGCTTCGCGCGGAAAACAAGGCCCTGCGCGAATACTGCGATACGATCACCGAAGATCTCTGTTTCCTCGCGGCCAGCCCGCAGATGGTCCGGATTCGCCAGCAGATTCTCCAGATCGCTCCCGTCGACGTTCCCGTCTTTATCTACGGGGAGAGCGGCGTTGGCAAGGAAGTCGTGGCGCGCATGATTCACATGCGGTCCACGCGCCGCAATCAGGCTTTCGTGAAAGTGAACTGCGCCGCGCTGCCCGGTGAGTTGCTCGAATCCGAATTGTTCGGCTTCGAGCAGGGCGCGTTTACCGGCGCGGTGCGCTCCAAGCCGGGCAAATTCGAGCAGGCGACCAAAGGCACCATTTTTCTCGATGAAATCGCGGAAATGAGCCCCCATTTGCAGGCCAAGCTTCTGCACGTCCTGCAGGACCATCAATTTTCGCGCCTGGGCGGGCGCCAATTGATCGATGTGGACGTGCGTGTCCTCGCCGCGACGAACGTGGAAATTCAGGAAGCGATGAAATCGGGACGACTCCGCGAAGACTTGTATTATCGCTTGAACGTGCTTTCGATCAACGTGCCCCCGCTGCGCGAGCGGGCTTCGGAAATCCCGCTGCTCTTCCGCCATTTCCTCCAGAAATACAGCGAAAAATTCAACAAGGAACCCATGGTTCCTTCCCAGCATTTAATGGAAGCCGCAGTCCGTTATCCCTGGCCGGGGAATCTTCGCGAGTTGGAAAATTTCGTGAAACGATACGTCATTTTGGAAGACGATGAGGGCAGCTTCCGCGAACTGCTGGAAATGTCCGCGACGCGCCAGCGAATTTCTCCGCGAGAAGAGGCCGCGCCCGCGCGCGAGCAGGGATTGAAGGCGTTGGTGCGCAGCTTGAAGGACGAGGCCGAGATGGAAGCGATCGCGGACGCTCTCGAAAAAACGCACTGGTGCCGGAAGGATGCAGCCAAGATGCTGGGGATCAGCTATAAGGCGCTGCTGTACAAGGTCCGCCAGTTCGGACTGGATTCCGGACGGCCGGCGCGCGCCAGCAAGAAAGACGCTGCGAGCGGAGCAGGCAGTCCCAAGCCCGCGCCTGACGATCTCGCGCCCGCCGGCAAGCATAACTAGTGAGGCTAGTACGTGCAACGGATTGCTCTTTAACGGCGGAGAGATCTCCGGTAAATCCTGAATTCTGAGTGCGGCCTGTTGTAGAATGACTGCCGTAAATTTTAAGATGCCGTTCGCGGAATAAGAAGTACCGGATTGAAACACGCACCCAATCGTTCCCTCGGATCCTTTTCCGATTCGCGGAAACACTGAATCAGAGCGGGAATTGAAAGGCGAGGAGACCCGGAGGGTTGCGCTGCATCACTCGGAAGCGTGATCGATTGTGATCGCCGGTGGCACCTGACTCTTGCTTTGCAACGCCTTAGCAGTTTGGAAGGTCACATGCTCCCATTTCCTGTTCGGGGTGGGTCCAGTGGACAGAAAACAGGGGTTCGGGGGGAACAGATGACAGAGCGTCGTACTGCGCGTCGATATGACCTGTCTTTGCCGGTCATAATTCGCGTGCCAGTTGAAAAAGAGATCGCTTCGCGCAGCGGCAAGACGCGCGACATCTCCACGCGCGGCGTTTACTTCACGATTGATCAGGATCTCGGCGCCGGGGCGGAACTCGACATTACGCTCACGCTGCCTGCGGAAGTAACCCGCGGCACTGAAGTCTTCATTCGCGCGATGGGGAAAGTGGTTCGAGTCGATAAGAAGCCTGAGAATGGTTCCGCTCGAGTCGGCGTTGCCGCGGTTATCGAACGCTACGAAATCATCCGGACCGATTCTGCCGCCCAGTAGTTCTTCCTTTTGAGTTTCAGGATTCGCGGAGACAGTCCCAACCCCAGGGTCTGGACTGCCTCCGTGTCCTGCTGGACCGCGATCCAAGCCGAAAGTTCGTCCGCCAAAAGGATTGCGGCATCGCTTCGCCTGAACACTTCCACGTTTGTCCTGGTGACACTTCGTGGACGAATCCTTTTTCAGACGATATAATTCGCCGAGTGGGAGGCATTCCGCACGCCGCGCAGTTTCCGCGGCCCCATCTCAAATGAATTCGCCGACGCTGGACCTCTCCGTCGTGATTCCGGCATACAATGAGGAACGTCGCCTTCCAAGGACGCTTGACAGCATCTTCGCCTACTTGCAAGCCCGACCGTACCGGGCGGAAGTCCTTGTCGTTGATGACGGGTCCTCCGATCGCACCGCCGAGATCGTAAACGCCTACCGGGAAAAACATAGCGAACTGCGGCTGGTATCCAATCAGGCCAACCGGGGGAAGGGATACAGCGTGCGCCACGGCATGCTCGAAGCGCGTGGCGAGATTGCGCTGTTTAGCGACGCCGATCTCTCGACTCCGATCGAGGAGGCTGAGAAACTCCTCGCGGCCTTGCGCGACGGGGGATACGACGCGGCCATCGGCTCCCGCGCCCTCAATCGAAGTCTCATCGAGGTCCACCAATCCGCCATCCGGGAACAGGCGGGGATTTTCTTCAATCGCCTGGTGCGATGGATCATGGGGATGGAATTCTCGGATACGCAATGCGGATTCAAGGCCTTTCGCACGGAACGCGCGCGAATCATTTTTGAGCAGCAGCGCATCGAACGTTTCGGTTTCGACCCTGAAATTCTGTTCCTGGCAAAACGCCGCGGCCTTCGGGTGGCCGAAGTTCCCGTGCGCTGGTCGCATGACGCCGGAACCAAAGTGAACGTGGTCGGAGACGGGATCCGCATGTTCGCGGATTTGCTGCTCATCCGATGGAACGCGCTGCGAGGACGCTATCCCCGGTCCCCAAAAACCTGACGAAACCCCGCAGGAAAGCGGTGTCCGGTGAGCAACCACCGCTCCAAGATCATTTGCGTTCCGTGCGCGCGTAATTGATGATGGAATAGGAGCCATGAGGGCGCCGAACCTTGACCCACGAGCCGAATTTCCATCCCCTGATCGAGAAGGGTGACTCCGAATGAGGGTGTCCGTCGTAATCCCCGTTTACAACGAACGCGCGTTTATCGAGGAAGTCCTGCTTCGAGTGCAGGCATCGCCGATCAACAAGGAAGTCGTTGTGATTGACGACAAATCCTCCGATGGCACGCGAGCCCTGCTGGAGGAATTCGATAAGGCGCAATCCGAAGGCAAGCGGGAAATCATCGTGCAAAACGGCAGAGCGCGGCTATCGCTCGAAAATATCCGGTTCCTCTTTCAGCCCCAGAACGCCGGCAAAGGGGCTGCTTTGCGGCGCGGGTTCGAGGCAGCCACCGGAGATATCATTCTGGTCCAGGACGCCGATCTCGAATATGACCCCAAGGACTACGGAAAACTCCTCGAACCGATTTTTGAGGACAAAGCCGACGTAGTCTATGGCTCGCGTTTCCTGGGCGGCCCGCAGCGCGTCCACTATTTCTGGCACTATGCCGGCAATAAATTCCTAACGCTCCTCTCCGACGTCTTCACGAACCTGAAGCTCACGGACATGGAAACCTGCTATAAGGTCTTCCGCCGGGAAGTCCTGCAAAACATCAAACTGAAGTCGGATCGATTCGGATTCGAGCCTGAAATTACCGCGAAAATCTCCAAGGGCAACTGGCGGATTTACGAGGTCTCTATTTCGTATGCGGGCCGCACCTACGCCGAAGGCAAGAAAATCACCTGGCGCGACGGAATCTCCACGCTGTGGTGCATCTTGCGCTATAACCTATTCGACTGAAGTCAGGGCAAGGCGGAAGTGCGAGACCGGCGATTCCCTCGGGCAACACTCGCCATTTCACGCATCAAAACTCGATTCACGCAAGGGCCTACTCCACAGCTGGGCGCCCGAACCGCGCGGCTAGAACTTCCCCGCAAACTGGTCCGCCATGCATTCCCGCAGGGCCAGCCGGGCGCGATGGTGTTGCGCCTTCAACGCGGAAACCGTCAGTCCCAGCCGTTGCGCGGCTTCTTTTCCCGAGAAGCCCTCGAAATCGCACATTCGGATGATCGCGCGGTAGTGTGGGGGCAAGCCGCTAAGAGTCCTGTCGAACAGGTGCGAGAGTTCCGACTGGGCGCAAGCGCGCTCGGGATCCGGCCGGGGATCTGCCGCCAAATCCGTCGGACTCGACTCGGTATCTTCTTCCATTTGGGGTTCATCGAGGGACAGCATCGGATGCGAGCGCCGCTTGCGCAGTTTCGCCAAGGCGGAGTTCCGAACAATCGAAAACATCCATGTCGAGAATTGCGAATTCCCTTTGAACTGGTCGAGATGACGAAGGGCGGAAAGCAAGCCGTCCTGCAGGGCGTCTTCCGAGTCGTGGCTGTTGCGGAGGACGCAGTCTGCCACCCTGAAAAGCCGAGGCATGCAGTCTCGAAACAAGTCGTCCAGATTTTCTTCACCGCTGCCGGGCCTCATATAAGCTAGGTCAAGCGAACTCGATTCGACACCTGCATCCAATTGATCGATCAAAACGCCCCTCCTGTTGACTCCGAAAACCGATAGTGAACTGCGCTGTATTTCCTAAGGGCAATTCGTATGCCAAGACCTCATATTCTGAAATTTTCGTGGATTAGTTTTCGATAGGTCTGAAAAAAATGACGAAGATGGGAGGCTGTTCGGCCGCTAAGTCACTTGTAAATAAGGCGTTATCAGATCGATGCGGGAAGTCATCTCCTTGAAACCAAGATTGAAAATCATTATTTTTGAGGATCTGATTTCTGAGATCTGCAAATTTAATTTTTAAAGATTGTTCGGTTTGCTTACATAATTTGTTCGCTTTCGCCACAATCAAAATTGCTGAACTGGAAATCCAGACAGAATTTCCTATGCAAGTATCTTGGAATCAGTAAAATAGAAGTTTATCGAGTCTATTGATTTTTTTGGCATTTCATGTGCTCTCTGGGTACTGGGGATGTTTGATTACAAAAGCTTCTCGGTGATTGAAACACTTCCACCGAAGCCGAACATGCGATGCATTGGCATATGAGCTATCGCATGTTTCGAATGCTGGTCTGGTCAGGCTACGCGACAGTGGTTAGCCTGTTACTCGTCCGCGGGCACCGTCCCCACAGGTAGGCGAGACTTTGGCGTTTGAGTCCGGCCGAAACATGGAATGCGGTGGCGCAAAAGACAATTCGAGCCGGAAGACTTCTGAGTCCATGGAAGCGACGGTCCCGAACGTGGCTCCAGAGACAGCGCCCTGTGCATTCCCGGGAAGAGCGCTGCCTCTGGTCCTCTTACTCAAAAGGCGTTATCATTTCTAGTACCCTGCATCGGAGCCCGGCATGGAAGTCGGGTGGATGAACAGGAACAACGGTTGTCAAAAGTACTAGAATATCGTCAAAGTCGGTTCCGTTGACGAGAAGACCAGATGATGGGAGGCAGCCATCCCCGCGAAATTTTCGCTCCCGAGACTTAGCTTCCGCTGGCAAATCATCCTGCTGGGCACAGTGGTCGTGGTGTTGACTGTTGCTGTTCTGATCGCAACTCTCACCGCTCTCCAGTACACCAAGTCAGCGGTTCTAAATAACGAGAAGCGGAGATTGGTGGAGGCTGCCACGGAACTGGCGCGGACCTATGTGGATAAGTCGCAATCCGCCAGTCAAGCCCGCGGGCGGTCGTCCGTGGACTTGAACTTGCTTTCCTCGCAAGAGCTGGCGTCCGACGTGAGCCAGGAAACCTTGCACAAATTGGACGGGGTCGGTGGCGGGTTTTATCGAAGCGAGGGCGACCTTCTGCTCGGCTATTCTCCGGCCACCAGCCAGGGACGCGCGGAATCGCCCCTCCAGAGCGCGCCTCCCGATACAGTGGAACCCGTGATCCTCGAAATCGCTCGAAATGCAGCCAGGACGGGGGCCCCGGCGGAGAGGATTTTGACGGAGGGCAACGATATCTTCCTGATTCAAGCCTCGCCCATCTTGAACCAAGAATCCAGGTGGGGCAGCGCGTGGACCATGGAGCTGCTCCAGAGCGTTCCCGGCTCCAACCGGCTTCGAGCGTATCTCATCACCGTGGCATTGGGCGTGGCGGCGCTGGTGTGCGTGCTTCTCACGCTCGGGGTCGTCCGCAATTTGCAGGCGGGCGTCAGAAAGATCGAGAGCAGCCTGCAGGACCTGGAATGGGACCTGACCTCGCAAATCCCGACGGGATCCGACCCGGAAGAAATCGAGCGGATCGCGCAGGCGATCAACCGGCTGGGAACTTCCCTTCGGGAAAATATCGATCGAGAAAAGCAGATCGAAGACCGATTGCGGCATTCGGAGCGGCTCGCCGCCCTGGGACGCCTGGTGGCAGGGGTCGCGCATGAAGTTCGCAATCCGCTCGCCACCATCCGGTTGCGCGTGCAGATGGCCCAGCGAGAAGCTCGCAATCCGCGCGTGGATGAATCGTGCGCGATCGCTCTCGAAGAAATCGAGCGGCTCAACGGCATGGTCAATCGGCTGTTGAACTTCTCCCGCCCCATCCGTTTTCAGCCCGAGCCGACCAATTTGAAAGAACTGACCGAACAGCGGTTGAACCGATTCCTGGAAAGCGCGCAAAAGAATCGCATCCACATCATCACCAGCTATCCCGAGGACGGGACCTTGCTTCCGATCGACCAGAGCAAGATGTCGCAAGTTTTCGACAACGTCATTCAGAACGCCATCGAAGCGATGACCGAATCGGGCGGAACATTGTGGGTGAGCGTCACATCGGAGGTGAAATCCGCTTCCGGCACCGACAAAATCCGCGTCGAATTCCGCGACACCGGGAACGGCATCAGTTCCGGGCTCATCAGCAGGATTTTCGACCCGTTTTTCACGACGAAGCCGTCCGGAACCGGCCTCGGCCTCTCCATTTGCCATGAATTTGTCCGCGCCCACGGCGGCGAAATTCAGGTCGAAAGTGCGGAAGGGGACGGCACGCGCGTGCGGATCATCCTTCCAGTTCGCGATGCGATCGCGGAGAGCGCGCCTGTTTCCTAGCTCCGACCATGGGCCAGACCATCCTCATCATCGACGACGAAGTCAATCTCCGAAAAACGCTCGCCGAGATTCTCGCCGAGAAGGGATACGAAATCCTGGAAGCCGGAGACGGGGCGGAAGCCATTGGCGTCCTCGAGCATACCACTCCGGACCTCGTCTTCACCGATTGGAGAATGCCGAAAGTGGGAGGAGAGGAAGTTCTCCGCCACATTCATAGCGAACACCGGCTGGCCGGAATTCCCGTCATCGTCATCACCGCCTTCGGATCCAGTCACAACGCCATCGAAGCGGTCCGCCTCGGCGCGTACGATTTTGTGATGAAGCCCTTCGATCTGGAACAAATCTCGCTGACCGTCGAGCGCGCCATCGCCCATTCCTTGCTGAACCGCGAAGTGATCGATCTGCGCGCGCGGGTAAAGCGGCAGAGCACCCTCGGAACGGGCCGGCTCATCGGTTCCAGCGATCGGATGCTGGATGCTTTCAAGATGATCGGAAAGGTCGCGGACACCGAAACGACGGTCCTGATCTGCGGCGAATCGGGAACCGGAAAAGAGCTCGTGGCCGAGGCGATTCACAAGTATAGCCACAGGAAAGATAACGCCTTCGTGGTCGTCAACTGCGCGGCCCTGCCGGAAAATTTGCTCGAGTCGGAACTGTTCGGTTATGAACGGGGAGCCTTTACCGGGGCCGCAGCCCGGAAAAGCGGCCGCTTCGAAATCGCGGAGGGCGGCACGATCTTCCTGGATGAAATCGGCGAACTGTCGCAAAACCTTCAAGCCAAGCTGCTGCGCGTACTGCAAGACCACAGCTTCGAACGACTGGGCGGGTCCGAAACGATCAGCGGGGATTTTCGGGTGCTAGCCGCCACGAATCGCGACCTCGATGCGAGCGTCCGCGAGAGACTTTTCCGCGAAGATTTATTTTACCGGCTGAATGTGGTTCGCATTACGGTGCCCCCGTTGCGGGAGCGCCGGTCGGACATTGTTCCCCTGGCGGAGCACTTTTTGCGGCTCTACAGCGAGAACAATGGTCTTCCGGCAGTCGGCTTCTCGGAAGAGGCCCTATTGATGTTGCAGGCCCATTCGTACCCGGGCAATGTCCGGGAACTCGAGAACATGGTCGAGCGGGCGGTCCTGATGGCTCGCGGCCGCGTCATCATGCCGACTCACTTCCCGCAAATGGCGGCCGCGGCGTCGTTGTCGACCGCGGGCAAGATTGACGCCGATCTTCTCTCTCTTCCGTTTCACAAATCCGTCGGAGAACTGGAAAAACGGCTGGTCGAGAACGCCCTCAGGCTCTCTTCAGGGAACAAGACGGAAGCGGCCAATCGTCTCCAGATCAACCGGCGGCTCCTCTACCAAAAAATGGTCGAGCACGAAATCAAGGAATAAACCAACCGAGGAAAACGCCGGCGCGCCGCAGGTTTCGCAGATTCGAGACGGCAGCGGAGAAACGTTGCGGCCAGGGTCGGAAAGTGCCATGCGGATTTGCGGCCGGCGGAAACTTCAGTTCTTGCGTTCTGTGTCGGATTCGATGCGGGCCTCGGCTTGATTGAGGCGGTCGACGAGGGTGTTCAGGGCCTGCAACAAGGATTCGATCAAGGGCGGCTGATCTCCGTTGCCGTCGGCCGCGGCGGGCAGCGCCGTGGAGGGCGCCGCCGCGGGCGCCTGTGCCAGCGGATCCACGATGTGCAAATCGAAATCGCGTGCGACTTCTTCCACGATTTCGGGCGGCACGGGATTTTTCTGATCCACGAACGCGCTCACCAGAGAATGTTCGCAGAGAAGATTGGTAACCCTGGGAATTCCGCGCGCATAGCGGTGCACCATGGCCACCGCTTCCGGGCTGAAGATATCGGGATTTTCGGCTCCCGCGATTCGCATGCGCTCCTGTATGTATCCGTGGGTTTCTTCGAGGGTAAGCGGGCGGGTCTTGGCGCGGAGCGTGATGCGCTGACGGAGTTGACGCAGCTCCGGCTGGTTCAGTTTCTGTTCGAGTTCGGGCTGCCCGGCGAGAACGATCTGTAGCAGCTTCTCCGTGGAAGTTTCCAGGTTCGTCAGCAGCCGGATTTCCTCGAGCATTTGCGGCGACAGATTCTGCGCCTCATCGACCACCAGCACGGCGCGTTCTCCGGCCTGATACCGGTCCAGCAGCCACTGATTCAACTTCAGCAGCATCTGCCCTTTTTGGTGCGATTCGCAGGGGATGCCGAAGTCCGCCATCATGAAATCGAAAAATTGCGAGACGCTCAGGCGGGGATTGAACACGAACGCGGTGAAGACCCGCTCCTTGTGCAGCCATTCCAAAAGCTTGTTGATCAGAGTCGTCTTGCCGGTGCCGACTTCGCCGGTCAGCAGGATGAAGCCCTTGCGGGTCTCGATTCCATACGTCAAGCATGCCAGCGCTTCCTGCGTGTGTCCGGTGAGGAACAGATAGCGCGGGTCCGGATTGACGTTAAACGGATTCTCTTTGAGCCCGAAGAACTTCTTATACATGCAATATCCTCAACTCCAGTATACAAACGGAGACCACCGAAAGTCCCGCATTCCTGCGGTGCCGGGTTCCGGGCAGCCTAACCCGGCGGTCGCAGGTGCCAGCCTACCGACATTCCAAACGTCTGTTGAAGGCCGACTCCACCGCAACTGGCCACCGGGCAGAGGACGGCGTTGTTCTGCATGGTCGCGCCGTAACTGAAATTAACTTCCGCGTGCGGGCCGAGGCGGCGTCCGATATTTGCTCCAACGAACCAATTGTCGAATTGGGTGGGCGTGACAAGCGCGCCCGGGAGACTCTTGCTTAACGAGTATCCGCCGCTGACGGATCCCGACCAGTAGCGCGTGAACTGCTCGTTCGCCGATGCCGATACACTGTTGCTCGTCGCTCCCAGCAACACGCCCGATCCCCCGTTCAACGCGCGCGAGTAACCGAGGGAAAGGCCGCTCCGGCGCCACTCATACGTTAGCGCCGTATTGACCGCAACAAACAAGACATTGGAATTTGTGGTCCCGCCGGCGGTGGAAATCGTGATTTCCTGCGGCCCCGCGGCGGCCTGGAACGCCAGACGGCCCGTGATTTTTCTTCCGAAGGCCAGAGCGCCTCCGTAGTCCGTCACCGAATTCCCGGATGCGGGCGTGGAGGGCCCGGTCGGGGGGGTTCCGGTTCCCGTAAAGTCAATCTTTCCGTAAGTCCCGAGGATGGCGATGGAATCGGCCGGATCCAGCAGATAGTCGTAGCCGACCTGCCCGTCGTACATCTGGCTGTTGAAATACCCGGTGCCCGAAAAATTAAGCAATCCGTACGAGCCGGAGAAGGTAAACGCCGAACGGCGGCTGAAGGAATATTCCGCCTGGCCAAGAACGGAGTCCCGGTAGCGCATCACGGCGCCTGTGTTGACGAATTCCGTCGGCTCGAACTGCTGCGCGAGGCCGCTCAAGGATGTGCCCAACATCGAGGAGAACTGGGAAGTCAGTCCAGGGCCGCCCATGCCTTGGCTGGTAAAGGCAGCGCCAGGGGAAGCCGTAAAATCGTCGCGAAGCAGAACGTGCCAGCGGGCCCACGCTGCTTCCTGTGTGACGGCGAGATCGTGAAACTGATAGTGTGGCGCCGTCGGACCAAAGAAATTCGACGCCGGGCCGTAGCCCAGGTTGAACGTTTCACCGCCGTTGTAGATGGTCGAGAATTGATATTCGCTCCAGACCCGATTGAAGCTCAAGCTGGCGCTGGCCATCGAAATGCCGGTCAGGGTGTTGTTTCCGGTGTTGCCGGGGACAACTTGCCCAAGCTGTGAAATCGTGATCGCGGGATCGAAAAGATTGCGGGCGTGCTTTAACGATCCGACGGTGATGGGCGCCGCTCCCGCAAGCGTATTGGTATCCGGGGTAACCTGCGCCGGATCGTACTGCTCCGGCTCATACGGCCCCGTAGCCCCGCGAACCACACCGATGGGAGGCTTATTCGGATATCCCGGGTTCGGCGGCGCATCCAGCGGCTGGAGCGGAGCATTCGGATCGAGCGGCGAAGTATCCTGCTTCTGATCCTGCGCGAAGGCGGTGCCGGCGCAGAGCAGCAGAGCGATCGCGAGGGCCCAACTTGTCTGTTGCAACTTCATTCCTGCACTCCTTACGGAACAACGACGGTGTCGCCCGGCTCCAGCTTGATGTTTTGGTCGGGATTGTCGCCCTTGAGGACTTCCCGGTAATTAAAGGGCAACTCCACATGCTTTCCGTTGACCAGCCGCATCACGTGGATTTTCTTCACGTCGGCAAAAGTCGTAAATCCGCCGGCGCTCGCCAGAGCCTGCAACACAGTCATGCCCGGAATCAGAGGAAACGCGCCCGCGCGGAGCACCTCTCCTACGACGAAGACGCGCTGACTGTTGATTTGCGTGACGATCACGGTGACTTGAGGCTCCGTCAAGAACTTGCGCAATTTCGTCTTCACGTCCTCGGCGAGCTGCTGGGGCGTCGAACCGGCTGCCTGCACGTCGTTAATGAGCGGCAGTGAAATTTTTCCGTCCGGCCGCACCGGCACGATCCGGGTCATGTCCGGTTCTTTCCAAACGTTAATGTCAAGGACATCTTCCGGACCGATGATGTAAGCCGGATCGGTCGTAGCCGGAGTGACCGCAGGTTTGGCGTCGTCTGTGGCGGGAGCATTGTTGCCCGCGGACATGGAAGGGACTTCCTTGCCGGATTTCTTGTCCTGGGGCGCTGCCTGTGTGTTCGTTGCGCTTACGAGCAGTATCGCCGCGGCGAAAAAAAACATGGTGCGTTTCATGGACATCTCCTCATTGCTCCTCGGGTTGGCCGGAGCCGTCCAGGCCCAGCTGTTTCAACTTATAGAGCAACGCTTTGTAACTGATTTGGAGCTCTCGCGCCGCCTTCTTCCGGTTCCAGTGCGTGCGCTCGAGTTGGTTCAAGATCATGGCTCGCTCGGCCAATCGCGACGCGGCCCGGGCTGCTTCCTTCAACGAGCGGCCGGGAACCAGCGTGGAGTCGGCTGGCGCAATTTTCGGGGCGTCCGGCGAATGCGCGGGCGCTTTATTGCCGTTTTCAGCGGCAAGATCGTGGGTCGCGAGATGTTCGTCTCCCAGGGCCACGATCTTCCGCGCGACGTTTTCGAGTTCGCGGATATTTCCGGGCCACGAATGCCGCAGCAGCAGATTCATTGTCGATTCGCCGATTTTCGGCTCCGGGCGCTCAAACAGAGATGCATACTTCTTGAAGAAAAATTCCAGCAGCGCGGGAATGTCTTCTTTCCGATCGCGCAATGGCGGCAAGCGTAGGTGCACGCCGTTGATCCGGTAATAAAGCTCCTCCCGGAATCGCCCGTTCTTCATTTCGTCTTCGAGGTTCCGCGTCGTTGAGGAAATCACGCGCATGCTGTGGCAGCCCGGAGGCGGCGCTCCGCTGCCGTCGGGGAGCAAATGCAGAAGGCGCGCCTGCGCCGACGGTTCCAGGTGATTGATCCCATCCAGGAACAGCGACCCGTTGCTCGTCGCGTCTCCCGAACCGTTTTCCGCGCGTTGCAGGCGAGAGGCGAGCGAATCCGCGGTCAGTCCGGAACAACCCCACTTTACGAATGGCTTGTCCTTGTGCCTGGAAAGGCGGTGAATTTCGAGGGCCAACACTTCTTTCCCCGTGCCGCTTTCTCCAACCAGGAGAATCGGAATATCCGTTGAGGCGATGTCCGCGATGGTGCGCTCGAGTGCCCGCACAGTCAGGCTGGTGCCGCGAACGAAATACGGATAAGTTCGCGCCTGCACATCAGGCACGCCTACCGATACGATGTTTTCGTCCGCCCGAGTGGCCATTCTAGCTTCTAGGCTCCATGAAACGTTAGGGATGCGCTGTTCGCACACACAACCCAGGGTTGTACAGAGCAACGTACGGGCCATGCCCAGCCTCGAGGCATTGACGGGCGGAAAATCTGATTAAGTCCTGTTAATAGTTGTGATTAGCGGTGAGAATCCGGTGCTCCCAAGAGCCCATTTCCATTCCAAAATGGATATCTTAAGTTACCACTATGTGGTAATAAGTTTCCCTCATGTCGGTATGCCCCGTGCCCACTCGAATATGAGACACATAATAAAAGGGTTATACTCTAGCGAGACAGCGTTGATTTATTTTGGCAGAATTGAGCAGGTTTATGAGGCGTGGAATCTAATTTCCACAATTTTCCCCGCGTTTACAGCAATTTGCCCGTCTTCGGCATCGGTACGGAGGCAATTCGATCGGCGCTGGATAGATCGGCGGAAGGCCTTCTGGCGATGCGGTTTCCCTATCTCATTCGCCTTCGCCGTCGCTGGCGACTATGTCGTCTGTAGAGGAGGGACGCGCGCCCCTCTTTCGAGGCAAACCTGCCCGGCGGATCTTGTAAAGCAGCGCGCGGTAGCTGATTTTCAAGGCGCTGGCAGTTCGCTTCCGGTTCCAGCGATTGGCTTCGAGGACGCTCAAAATGATTTTCTTCTCGAGGTCGTGAACCGCCTGGCGGGTTACTTTCTTCAGATGGATCTGGCCTTCGAGTGGAATTTCCGGAGCCGCATGGGTGTGGTCCCAGTTCAATAGCTCGCTGGAAATCGCTTCTTCGGACCCGAGGATTACGTATCGTTCGATCAGGTTCTCGAGCTCGCGGATGTTGCCCGGCCACGAATGCTTGGTCAGCAAATCGAGAGCCGCAGGGGAAAGCGACCGGGCCTGCATGTTGTGCCGGGCCCTGTGCGACTGCAAGAAATGTGCGACGAGATCGGGGATGTCTTCTTTCCGGGAACGAAGCGGCGGAAGTTCGATGCTGACGACATTGATTCGATAGAAGAGATCCTGCCGGAATCGCCCTTTGGCGATTTCCAGTTCCAGCCGCCGGTTGGTCGCGCAAATCACACGAACTTGAACGCGCCGGTCTTCTTGCCCGCCAATCCTGGAGAATTGCCCATCCTGAAGGAGTTGGAGAAGTTTCGCCTGCAGGGACATGTCGATCTCGTCGATGCCGTCGAGAAACAGCGTGCCGCCCTCGGCCAATTCCACGCGGCCGGGTTTCGAGGTGTGCGCGCCGGTAAAGGCACCTTTCTCGTAACCAAATAGTTCGCTTTCGAGCAGTGCCCCGGGAATTGCCGCGCAGTTTACCTTCACAAATGGCGAATCCGGTTTCGGCGAAACCTGGTGTATAAAACTGGCCATCAGGCCTTTGCCCGTGCCATTGTCTCCCTGGATGAGAATCGGAACGCCCGATTGCGCGACTTTGTCGATTTTTTGGCGCGCCGTCTGCATCGAGGCAGAGCGGCCAAAAATCAGACTGGCCGGCGGGAGACTTCCCTTCCGATCGTTGAGCCCTGCCCGAGAGATAGCTGTAGTCGCCATGATTCCTGTTCTTGATCAAATGTAGAGGGAAGAGACCGCCCCCCCATTGATCAAATGCACACAGCGAACCAAACTAATTGTAGAAGTGCGTTTCATCTTGCTCAGGGGAGAAGCCACTCAAGAATACACATCTTCTTATTTTTCAAGTAGTTGAACGCGATCTCACCCGATGAATACGCCAGGTCAACAGCGTGGCTACGATTACAGACAGACTTGTCCGGGAAAATGTTTTCTCATAGGGGACAGTTGGCTTCCGAAACGGAACAAAAAGACAGAGCCGACCTCTATTTCTGACCGTTGGCTCCACCAAGAGTCGCCGGGAAATCTTGCGACCAGGCGCAAATGGACTCTAACTCCTGTGGTTTCAGCAGAAAATCCTTGTGGACCATCCGGTAAGAGAATGGCGGCATGCCATTTTTCCTCAACTCTTCGCAAATCTCGGGGACGCGCTCGCTGGCAGGCTTTGGAGTATCCGGCGCTTCCCAATCGTCAAAATTCATGTGCCGGCGGCCCTGGTCGACGTCGTCGACAACTACCCAGGAGATCGGCGCGACATGGCTGTACCACGGCCAGCGCGTCTGGTTGGAATGGCAATCCCCGCAAGAATGAAGCAAGGCCGCATAGGCGCCCTCTGGCACGGGCGCATGCGCGGGCAAGGTCTTTGAGAGTACTACCGGGGGATTCGTCCGTATCGGCTGGAAAATCTGAATGGCGATCAGGAACAGCCCCAGCGCAAACAGAACTTTTTTCACGCGCGCGACGTTCATCGTAAGCTCTCGGCGATCGGAAAATCCTCAAGCGCAGAACGGGCGCGAATCGCCAAATCCCTCCGTAATTCGCTGGATTGCTGCATCCCATCATATCGTGACTTATTTGCGGAAAACAGAAATTCGGCGGCGTATTTCAAGCGAGGCTGCTGCGACAGGCAGTCTATCGATTCGACAGGGGAAGTTGCGAGGGCTTCGGCGCCATCAGGGCGTTCATGAGGCGATTGAGTCGCGCCCGGGCTTCAGAGGTCATGGAAGTGAATTGAATGCCCATCCCCTCGCCGGGCTGGCTGTCGCACACCACAGCGCGGGCGCGTACGTCGCCTCCGGGCACGTCAAAAACGAGCCGAATGGTTTCTCCCACGGCCGGCGGGGCCGGCGTTGCGATAAACAGCCCCCCAAGAGCCAAAACCTTGACAATAGAGACGTTACGTATCCCCGCATATTCCCACGCGACCGTGACGCCTTTCGGCAAGCGGACTCGAGGATACTTTCGTACTTTCTTGTCGGTGGGCATGGAAGACCGCTTTCCACCAGAGTAAACCGATTTGAGAATTCCGAAACCAGTTTCTGAGTGATGTCTTGCCCTAACCGAAACTGTTCCAATGGACAGGGTGTCGCGGACTCGGGTCGAGCTTATTTGTCTTGACCATCCAGTTCTTGCGCAACATGGTCTCCATCCAGTAACCGTTGTGCGTCTACGCAACTCGCCATTGACCGAGCCTTGCCCGGTGTTCATGGTTCCGATAACCTTGAACTCTGTGAAAAAGCCGGCTAAAAAAAATGCGTTGCAGGTTTGTCTGTTGTCGCCGCATCCGTTAGTGCTCAGCGAATTCGAGCGCGTGCTCGCGCACCCGGATTTCAAAACGACTTCGCGACATCTGGAATCGACTCTGGGGCCGGACTTGCGCCACTTGCCGATTCCCAAGGCCACCGTCTACGTGGTGGACGCGCATGTAGCAAAACCGGCGGCGGGCGCGTTGCTTTCCAATATTCTCGACACGCACGCCGAGGCCCGCATCATCGTCGTCGCCGAAAAATTCGACTCCGCGGAAAGTTACTCGCTGCTGCAAATGGGCGCGAAGGGATTGCTGAGCTACACCGAAGCGCGGGATCAGCTGCCCCGCGCGCTTCCTCTTGTGGCCAACGGCGGCTTCTGGGTTCCGCGGTCGGTGCTTTCGGGATTTGTCGATTCGGTCCTGGCGGGATCGCACAGCCGCCGGCTGAAAATAGACACGGCCGCGGATTTGAGCCGCCGCGAACAGGAAGTGCTGAGCTCTTTACTGGAAAATTTGGCCAACAAAGAAATCGGCAGCAAGCTCAATATTTCCGAGCGCACCGTGAAGTTCCATGTCTCCAATTTGCTGAACAAGTTCGGCGTCCGCCGCCGGGCCGACCTCATCCTGCTGTGCTATCAAAAGCGCAGCGGCACGCCGTGAGGCTCGCGCCGGCCGCAAACGAATTGCCGGCAGGGATTGGCAACTAGGCACACATGCGCGGCGAGCGGGTATTTCGGAAATGAGAAAGTTGTTATATTCGGCTCGGAAACGACAGGAACGAAATTTGACAGGAGCAAAATAAGACTTCGATGCCTACCGACCGCAAGCCAGAATTCTTCAAGGGCTCTCAACTTCGCGTTGGAATTATTGGTTGTGGCTACGTGGGACTGCCACTCGGACTGCGGTTCGCCGAAGCCGGGCATCGCGTCACCGGGTTCGACACGGATCCCTCAAAAGTCGAAAAGCTGAACCGCGGCCAAACCTACATTCAGCACATCCCGCAGAACAAAATTCAGCAGTTCGTTCAGTCCAAGCATTTTGGGGCGACGACGGATTTTTCGCGGCTGGCCGAGGTCGATGCCATCATCATCTGCGTGCCCACTCCGCTGGACCAGCGGCGCGAGCCCGATCTTTCCTACGTGCAGGATACCGCCACGGCCATCCGGCCGCACCTGCAGCGGGGCCAGCTCGTGGTGCTGGAATCCACGACCTATCCCGGCACGACTGAGGAGTTGGTGCTGCCGGTGCTGGAAGAGACCGGAATGAAGTGCCCGGTCGCCCACGGTCCTGACAACGAACAAATCGGCACGGATTTCTTTTTGGCGTTTTCGCCGGAGCGCGAAGATCCCGGCAACAAGCAGTACGGCCTAGCGCAAATTCCAAAGGTCGTTGGCGGAGTAAATCCTCCGTCCGGACGGGCGGCGTGTGCGCTGTACGCGCAAATCGTGGCCAAAGTCGTCCCGGTCAGTTCGACGCAGGCAGCGGAAATGACCAAGCTGCTCGAAAATATTTTCCGGTGCGTGAACATCGCGCTGGTAAACGAACTGAAGATGCTCGGCATGCGCATGGGGATCGACATCTGGGAAGTGATTGACGCGGCGGCGACCAAGCCCTTCGGCTATATGCCGTTTTATCCGGGTCCGGGCCTCGGCGGTCACTGTATTCCAGTCGATCCGTTTTATCTGTCGTGGAAGGCCCGGGAGTTCGATTTTGCGACCCGGTTCATCGAGCTGGCCGGGGAAGTGAACACGGCGATGCCGTACCACGTGGTGGATTCGGTTACGGCGGCGCTGAACGAACGGCAGAAATCGCTGAAGGGTTCGCGGGTCATGGTCCTGGGCGTGGCTTACAAGAAAGACGTCGACGATATGCGCGAGTCGCCGTCGCTCAAAATCATCGAACAGCTGACCATCCGCGGCGCCAAGGTCGATTACAACGATCCGCATTTCGCGGAGATTCCAAAGCTGCGCCACTACAATTTCCTGGGAATGAAGTCCATGCCGATCGACGCCAAGTCGCTGGCCGGGTACGACTGCGTGCTGATCGCCACCGATCACACCAGCTACGATTACCCGGGAATCGTCGAGGCCTCGCAGTTGGTGGTCGATACCCGCAACGTCACGCGCCGCATCGCGCGCAACCGCAACAAAATCGTCCTGGTTTGAGAGAGTCCGCTCGATCAACAGGAAGTTAGATTACGAAGTGTGTGGAAACGCGAGCACGTCAAAAACCCCAGCCTTCGAAAACCGAAGGCTGGGGCACCCGCCAGTTTATAACCGTTCAGATCCCGGGCCACCCACCCGAGATGGGGGCTTCGTGGGCGTAAGAACATCTAGAATTATTTGCTTACAAATCGTATTAGGTTTGCTGGGCTGTGGTAAAGAGTCTCGCACTTCGAACCCTGTGGTACCAATTGATTTGGCTCCCGGGCGCATTACACTGGAAGTGTCGAGCAACAGCCATAGTTGGCAATACCAGGTAACACCATTCACTGGAACCGTGGTGGAGTTGGGATTGAATTCTCCAGAATCGGTCGGTTCGAAGCAGGCCATTCAAGTCTCCACGACCGGAAAAGCAAATTGTTTTTTCGAAGGGAGTGAAGCGAAGTCTCCAGACGATGGATACATTGCTCAGTGTTCAGGCGGATACCCGGGAAAGCCTGCCGAATTTGGAATCAGGAAATCAAATACAAAATCGGCGACGTTCCAGTTGGACAAAAGTGGTCGTCAAATACTCGGATTTGTTTGGTCACCAAATTCCCATTCCGTTGCTTTATTGACGTCATCGCAAAAACGCGGTTACGGTCCGCTTGAGCTACTTTGGGCGTTCGCTGGTCACCCAGTTCCACGCGTCACTGTGTATCTCGACTTCATTGGAGCAGATGGAGCGTATTACAGCGAGTATCTGATTAAGAGCGATATCTTATATGGAAAAGCGCGTATCTTGAACTGGAGCAGGTAGCTTCGAGTACGCCCCGCTCGGTAGGCGGATATACGAGTCTTCGGGCGGGTGGGCCACGCTTGGGACGGTTGAATTTCCGGGTGGCGCATCCTTCACGTTTCTTGTGAAGGGTACGGGGTTTTCTTCTTTCAATGACTCGGAGAATGGCCGGCCTCGGTGATTTTGGACCCGTTGGAGGGTTCATTTTGGGCAGAATCTTGACCCGAGAACGGAGAGGATTCCCCCACACCATCGGCGCACGCTAAACCCACACAGCCAAGAGTGGCTGTGCTACTCAAGGCAAATGCGTGAGTTCGATGCGGGCGGTGCCAAAGGGAATTTCCGCCTCGACGAGGACCGGCGTATGCGCGGGGTCCTTGGTGAGCCATACCCACAGCTTCGTGTCTGTCAGTTCCTTGCCGTGATCGAACAGCCGGAGGGCTACGCGAAAGGCCGGGAAAGTGCCGGCGGGCACAGTGATGGTTCCTTCGGGCGTATCGATCCGCGCCACCACGTCGTAGAGGCGCCGCCCGTCGAATACGGGGGCGCGGCGTTCCGGCGTGCGCTGCCAATCCGCCGCGCGCAAATCGTAGAGGAAACCGATGGCGTCGCGCGTTCCCGGAACGACGCGAATCGCCGTGACGTCGGCCGGGGCGGGATCGCCGTCGGTGGTCATGCGGTACAAATTCGTTTGCTCTTTTCCTTGTTCGTGAAGATACATTTCATACTGCAGGGAAAATAAATTGGCGGCGGAGGTATACGAGTCGAACTCGTCGTCAATCGCGAACAACGCGCGCGTCGTATCCATGGTGTGCGCCACGGCCCGGAAATGCCACGCGGAGTTTCCGAAGAAATTGCGCTGCTCGACGACGCTGGTTTCGATTTTCGCGGCATTCACCGCGTATTTCGAGAACAGGACGCGGTACTGGAGAATTTCTCCGGAGCGAAACGGAACGGGAACAGCGACCGGCGCGGCGGGAGACGCCGGAGGTTTCGGGTGCGACTTTGGCTTAGTTTTTTTGGTTTGTTGCGCGAACCCAATCGAAGCAAACGCCAGCAGCGCCGCCAGGAGCGCCGCGACGGAAGAGATGCCCAGAAACTTTGCGCGTATCCTCAACAATGGAATGGTTCGGAGCGGCGAAGCCGGGTCGCGCCGGTCCTTTCGAGCATGCTAACTTAGACGCCGTGAACTCGCCGCGGCGGCACGCTATATTCAGGGTACAGAAAAAGCGGCTCGAACACCAGTTGCGTCGAGCCTAGTGTTTAGATGCGCGATGCGACACGCGCGTGAGTAGGACGGGCTTCAGCCTGTCTTAGTTTGATATTTCCATCAAAGGCGACAGGCTGAAGCCCGTCCTACTCAGAGAGGAGTGAATGGATGCGCTATCTGGTAACCGGAGGGGCGGGATTCATCGGCTCGCATACGGTGGATGAACTCGTGCGCCGCGGCCACGAGGTGGTGGCGCTGGACGACCTTTCCACCGGCAACGCGTCCAACCTCTCCCAAGTTCTCTCGAAAATCAGATGGATGCAGGAGACCCTCGAGAACCTCGACGCCGTACGGGAAGCGTGCCGCGGCGTGGACTGCGTGATTCACCTGGGAGCGCAGACTTCGGTGCCTCGTTCCGTGAAAGACCCGCTCGAGACAAATCGAATCAATGTGAACGGCACGCTGAATGTCCTGGTAGCGGCGCGCGATGCGAAGGTGAGACGCGTTGTGTTCGCAAGCTCCTGCGCAGTGTACGGAAAAACATCGGTCTTGCCCATTCGCGAAAATGCGGCCCTCGCACCCATCTCCCCGTACGGCGTTTCCAAGCAGGTGGGCGAGGCCTATGGCCGCGTGTTTCAGGAAATGTACGGGCTGGAGTTTGTCGCGCTGCGCTATTTCAACGTATTCGGTCCTCGGCAGGATCCCGGTTCGCCGTATTCCGGCGTCCTATCCATTTTCAACGCGGCCCTGCTCGCCGGAACGCCGCCGACGATCTACGGCGACGGCGAGCAATCGCGCGATTTCGTGTACGTGCAAAACGTGGTGGAAGCAATCTTGCTGTCGGCGGAAGCGAAAAGCGCGCCGGGCGTGGCGCTGAACATCGGCACGGGAAACCGCTACACGCTGAATCAGACGCTCTCCTTGCTCGAAAAAATCTCCGGCCGCACCGCTCGCGCAAAATACGCCGCGCCGCGCGAAGGCGACATCCGCGATTCGCAGGCGGACATCGGCCTCGCGCAACAAGCGCTCGGCTATCAGCCGCGCGTCGGATTTGAGGACGGATTAAGGAAAACCTGGGAGTGGTTTGTGGCGCAGGCTTCAGCCTGTGGGGCTTCGTAATTGCAAGGACTAAACCACACAGGCTGAAGCCTGCGCCACTTACTGCTTCCCCGCAGGGACCTTCTGCTTCAATTCCTCCGTCCAATTCAGCACCACGCTGATTTCTCCCGGGCTTTGCTCGGCATTCTTAAGCATCAGGAAGCGCTGGCCGTCGGGAGAGACGTCGTAGTCGGACAGCGATCGGGGGGACGGCACGTAAGGCCCCTCAAACAGCATCTTGGGCTTGCCCGCGGAGAAACTCCGGCTGCTCGGTGTAATCCACCGCCATCATTTTTTGCCCGCTACGGTAAAACAGTTCGCGCCCCTTGGGATTCCACACCGGCTCGGTGCCGCCCTCGGTCGAAATCTGCCATTTCCCTCCAGGGCCGGGGTAGGGCCGGACGTAAACTTCCGTGCGGCCCGACTCGTTCGAAGTGTAGGCGATCCAGTGTCCGTCCGGCGAAAAGCCCGGCGTAGAGGCGCCGACTTCGCCGGTATCGAACGGCTGAGCCTTGCGATCCTTGAGCGAGAAGACGAAGAGATCCCGAACGGGCACGGTTTCCATAAATAGAGAGTCCCTGACCATCCGGGGACCAGTTGCCGGGAAGGTCATTGTTGCTGCGCTGGTCGGAGGTCAATTGCTCCGCGGCGCCGCCGCCGTCCGCCGCCTGCCAGAAGAGGTGATTTCCCTTTCCTTTGAAAACAATTCGCTTGCCGTCGCGAGTCCAAACCGGGTCCACATTGTTGGCCCCGTCGAACGTCAACCGGCTCATGGCATCGCGCTCCGTGTCGTAAACCCAGACTTGTCCTCCGCCCGCTTCTTCGATTCCGACGGCGACTCGCTTTCCGTCGGGCGAAATCCTCGGGAACGTGTAGTTGTGAGGCGTAGCGGCAAGGGGTTGCGCCGCTCCGTCGCGGCTCACCCATTCGAGGGTTAGCGGAACCGATCCGCCGCCGCCGTGATAAACCAGCGCGCCATTGTCGGAAGCCGAGAACTGCGCGTAGTTACCGAACGGATTGAACGCCACCCCCTCCGCAACCGGAACGGCGTCGCCCGTCAGTTGCAGGCGGTCTGCATCAAAGGGTTGGGCGATCAGCGTCCCTTGCCGGTTGTAAAGCAAATAGCCCGGAGGCACGTAGACCGCATTCGAGCTGGCCTTCACCAGGAATTTCCTGTCTTTGGAATCCAGCGAGCCGACGAAAATCGCATTATTCTCGGGCTTGGCAGGGCTTTCTGCAAAGTAAAGGAAGTGCTTTCCGTCGGGAAGAAAATCAGGCCAAAGGTGCGCGTATTCGGACCGCGAGGCATCCAGGGTCGTGACTGGAATAACCGTACCGCCCGATTCCGGCACGCGGGTAATCGTATTGTTGTCTGCGATAAACAAGATCACGCCCTCGCGGCTCCAGGTTCCGGCGGTCGGTCGAGTCTCAGCCAACGTATCGACTGCCCCGCTGGACAAGGCGATCTTTTTCAGCTTGCCATCCGCGGAAAATGCTATCGAGCGGCTGTCAGGCGACCAAAATGGGTCCGACCCATTCTCCGTTCCGGGAAGCGCTTGCGCGGATTGCGAGTCCAATGCGCGAACCCAGAGCCGCGGCCCGCTGTTTCCCGCGGAAGCAGGAAACACCACTTTGCTTCCATCGGGAGACAGCGCGATCCCGACGTTGGTGAGGCCCAGGCTGAACGCTCCCTTCTCCGGCGGGCCGATGGTAAAGCGCACCGCTTGTCTTTCGACCGGAGGCGTACGGTGAAGGTAGAAGAAAACCGCTGCAATCACCACAACGGCAAGACCAACCGCCATCGCAATCAAGGCCATCCGGTTGGCCGGCTTCTGTGGACCCGCGGAGGATACGGCTGTGGCTGTTTGCGAGCCGCTGTCGGAAATCCAGCGAAGCTGCTCGCAAATATCACGGGCGGATTGCCAGCGGTCGTCCGGGTCTTTGGCGAGACAGCGCTTCACGACGCGGTCCAGAGCCGGTGGCGTCATCGGCGCAAGCGTGGCCATTGGCGGCTGGGTCCGTCTCCAGAATCTTGGCCATCAGGCTGGCCTGGCTTTTGCCTTCAAAGGCTTTTTTGCCCGTCGCCATTTCGTACACAACAAGGCCGAACGCAAAAATGTCCGTGCGCGCGTCGATCTGATCCAGCTTCCCTTCCACCTGCTCCGGAGCCATGTACTGCAGCGTGCCGAGGATCGTTCCTTGCGCCGTGATCGCGTCCTTCATCGTCGCCTGCTGCGATTCAGGTGTGACGGGCGTGGCGTCTTGCGCCAGTTTCGCCAAGCCAAAATCGAGCAGCTTGGTGCCGGACTTCGTCAGCATGATGTTGCCCGGCTTCAAGTCGCGGTGAGTAATGCCTTTGCGATGCGCCTTGTCCAGAGCATCGGCAATCTCAATCGCATATTGCAAGACCTGCTGAATCGGCAGCGGCCCTTTCGCCAGTCGCTGCGCCAGCGTTTCCCCTTCGAGATATTCCATCACTAGAAATTCGGTGCCGTCCTGATGGCCCGTGTCATACAGCGTGCAGATATGGGGATGATTCAGGCTGGCAATGGTCTTCGCTTCGCGCTCGAAGCGCTCGCGCAGTTCGGCGCGGTCGGACAGATGATCGGGAAGAATTTTGATGGCGACGGTGCGTTCCAGGCGCGTATCGCGGGCGCGATACACTTCGCCCATTCCGCCCGCACCGATGGCGGAGAGAATTTCGTAGGGCCCTAGACGCCTGCCGGGAAGAATCGCCATGGGCACCCGCCCTATCGAGGTGGCCGGAGTATATCGCAGTAAATACGCGCAAGAGGGAATATTTGTCCGGCAAAACCACCGACCAGTTTGTGACGCCGGCGTCGTTTTTGTCCCGCAGGAGGGAGGCCCGCGGTTTGGAAGCCGTCTGGCACCGCGAGGAATCGCCGGCAAGACCCCTCCGCTGCTACCAGACAGCCAACGTCGCAGGCTCCCCGCGCGGCAAGCGAGCGGAGTTAGCGGCGGCCTTGCACGGATTCGCTGGAGAGGTGTGGGAGCAATTCGGTGAGATTGTCGACCAGCAAATCGGGAGGAAATTCGGCGAGGCGGTGGCTGCCGAATCCGTAGGTCACGCCGCAGGCCCAGGTGCCGGAATTGCGCGCGGTTTGGACGTCGACTTCGGAATCGCCCACGATCATGGCTTGCGCGGGCGCGGAGCCGAAATCGCGCAGGATCGATTCCACGCCCATGGGGTCCGGCTTTTTGCGCTCGAAACTGTTGCCGCCGTAAACAAATCGAAAATGGCCCGCCACACCCAATTCCTGGATGATGCTGCGGCTGACACGCACCGGCTTATTCGTGAGGACCGCCATCGGCATGCCTTTCAGCGCGTCCAGCGTTTCGCGGACGCCGGGATACAGGTCGGTATTGTCCAGTTTGTGCGCGGAGTAATACTTGATGAAAAATTCGAGGCCAATCATGCAATCCTGTTCGGAGGCGTCGCTGCCGAGGGCCCGCGCGATCAGCGCCGGAGCGCCCTGGCCCACGTAACTGAAGATCTGCTCGTGCGGCAAGGGTGGTCGGCCAAGTTCGGCGAGAGTTGCGTTCACGGAAAGGGCCAGGTCGAGCTTGGAATCAATGAGCGTGCCGTCCAGATCGAAGATCAGCGCGCGTACGTCGGAGAAGCGGGTAATAGGGTCCCCCAAGAAAGTAAGCACGACAGCCACTCTTCGCTGTCCTGCTGAAACAATAATTGTAATATAGAGAGTTGAGTTTGATGCGGGCAAAGTCTCCGTGGAATTCCGAACGGGACTGCGCGCGGCGGCGTGTTTTTTCCAACAGGAGGAAGTGCGAATGGCAGAGATTTTTCCGTTTCGAGCGTACCGGTACAACGCGGCTCGCGTGGAGCCGTCGAAAGTGCTGACGCAGCCCTATGACAAGATCACGCCGGCCATGGCGGAGAAATACGCGGCGGCCAGCCCCTACAACCTGATCCCGATCGAGAAGGGCAAATCGCGGCCCGACGACACCCAGTCTGACAACGTATACACGCGCGCC
This sequence comes from uncultured Acidobacteriota bacterium, assembly GCA_963800455.1. Classification (GTDB taxonomy): domain Bacteria; phylum Acidobacteriota; class Terriglobia; order Acidiferrales; family UBA7541; genus Palsa-360. Next base: position 531,912 of record CAWDAY010000003.1, read on the forward strand.
GCGAAAACACTCGAGGAATGGATTCGGGCCGGGGTGGTCGTGCAGGATGCGGCGCCTTCGCTCTACGCCTATTTCCAGGAGTACACCGTGCCGGGAACGAGCGAGCGGCGCGTCCGCAAGGGATTTATTGCCGTCGGGCGGATCGAGGACTACTCGGCGGGCGTCGTGTTCCGGCACGAACAGACTTTGTCGGGCCCGAAGGCGGACCGCATGGAGTTGCTGCGAAACACGCAGACGCACACGGGACAGCTTTTCATGCTCTACAGCGACCCTGCGGCTAAGGTCGATGCCTTGCTCGATGCAGCCGCGCGGGCCAAGGCGGAAGTGGACGTGCGCGACGAGTACGACGTCGTCCACAAATTGTGGCCCGTCACCGACGCGCAAACGATCGAGACGATCCGCCGCGAAATGGCGGACAAAAAACTCGTAATCGCGGACGGCCATCATCGCTATGAAACGGCGCTGGCCTACCGCGACGAGCGGCGCGCCGTCGCCGGCCGCGTGGATCCGAACGCTCCGTACGAAAAAGTGATGATGACACTCTTCAACACGGCCGGAAAGGGTCTCACCATTCTGCCGACCCACCGCGTCGTCGCCAACGTGCCCAATTTTTCTTTTGCGGGAATCCGCTCGGCCCTGGCGGACGCGTTTGACGTACAGTCGTTTTCTTTCAGCGCCTCCGAACGCGGGAATGTGTACGAACAGTTCCGCCGCGATCTGTTGCGCGGCCAGGCGCAACGGGCCGTCGGCGCTTACGCCGGCGACGGCGCGTTCTACATTTTTGTTCTGAAAAAGGAAGCGAATCTCGAAGCGCTCCTGCAAGGAGTTTCTCCCGCGCAGCGGCGGCTGGATGTCGTTCTCCTGCACCGCCTCATTCTCGAACGCGGACTGAAAATCACGCAGGATGCAGTGAAGACAGAGAAGAACATTACCTACGAACGCGAAATGGATACGGCCGTGGGCGAAGTGGACGCGGGTCGCGCGCAAATTTCCTTCCTTTTGAATCCCGTTAGCGTGGAAACGGTCGCGGAAATGGCCATGGGGGGAGAAGTTCTGCCGCAAAAATCCACGGATTTTTTTCCCAAACTGATGAGCGGTATCACGATGTACCGGTTGAAGGAGTGACTTTTGGCAGCCACCCATGCCTGAGAGCATCTGGCGGCCGAGCATCCGCGAGAGTACCGCCCTATGTTCAGCATCGAAACACGCGGTCTTATGTTGATTGACCGGCGTGAACTTCGTTCCTATTGTGTAGATGTCCTCACAAGTGTGGGTTCTCTGTCGGGCGACCCGTCTCTGGACGTACCCATTTCGTGAGGGGCGATTTGGGACAAAACCTTTTCCAGTTTTGCATCAGCGCATGCCTTCGCGGCCCGCGACCGAATCGGGGCTCGAATCGACTGTTCCAGAAGTGTGCCCGTGAGTCCAATTCAAGGGGATCTAAAGGGACCAGAATGCACCGGGGAAAGAATTTTGCGCAGGCGGTTGTGTTGTTTCTGGCAGTTCTCGCTTCTGGAATCGCGCACGCGCAGACAAGCAACGGAACACTCGCGGGCTCGGTCACCGATCCTACCGGGGCCGTGGTGGCGAAAGCGACGGTAGCGGTCGTGAGTTCGCTGTACGGCCAGCCCCACGAAACGCACACGGACTCGGTCGGAACCTACCGCCTGGAGAGTTTGCAACCCGGCGTGTATGACGTCACCTTCACCGCGCCGGGATTCGAGGCCCTCACGGTGAAGGGCGCCGTAGTCAACGGATCGCTGACCACCACCATCGACGGAAAGCTAAAGCTGGCCGCGGCCCAGCAAACTATCGAGGTGACCGCCCCTGCCGCGCAAGCCATCGATACGCAGTCTGGGCAACTCGGGGAAACTGTGAGCCGCCAGGAAGTTGCGGAACTGCCCTACGGAAACGTCATCGCGGGAAGGCCGGGAAACGCTGCCGAATTGGCGTTGACCCTTCCAGGCGTCCAGGACTCTCCGGTGGGAAACGGCGCGATCGCTCCGGATGCCGCAACGGAGGGAGTCTCCTTCTCCGTGAATGGCACGCGTCCGCGAGCGAACAACTTCTTGATCGACGGACAGGATGACAACGATTACGCCCTGACCGGGCAGGCCTACCAGCCGTACAACTACGGCGCGATCCAGGAAGTCACGATCCTGACGAACTCCTACAGCGCCGAGTACGGCCGCGGCGGCGGCTCCGTGACCAATTACATTTACAAGAGCGGCACGAACAATTTTCACGGCGACCTGTGGGAGGTCAACCGCAACTCCGCGCTGGCGGCGATTCCCGCTCAGGACGCGGTGGTCAACCCGATCAGCAAGAATCCGTACGATAACGAGAATACCTTCGGATTTGACGCCGGCGGCCCGGTGATCAAGGACAAGCTCTTCGCATTCGGAGCCGCCCAGTGGGACCGCGAACGCCAGTTGGTAACCGGACCGGCCGGGTTCAATTTGCCGACGGCAGCCGGCATTGCAACACTGCAATCTCTTTTGCCGAACCCGAACATTTCCCTTTTCCTGAAAGCGATTGGATCGCTGGAATCGCCTTTCACGACGGGGCAACCGGGTGTGATGGACGTAGCACTCGGAAGCGGGCGGCCCAACGTGGAGGTCGGCCCCTTCCAATTCAACAACATTCGAACCGTCTCGAATGCGTACGACTGGAACTATCGAATGGACTGGCAGCTCACGGATCACGATACCCTTACGGGAAGCATCATCCGAGATCACTTCACTCTGTCTCCGGACAGTTTTGCGAACCCCAACGCGCTGCCTAATTTTCAAACCCAGCAGGAATTGCGTTCCGAGATCGTTCGAGGTCAATGGGTGCGCACCGATCTCCCCGTCGCTCGTCAACGAATTGCGCCTCTCCTATACGAACGTCAAGTTGCTGTTCGATTTGGCCCCGGGCACGGTGTCGGACGGGCAGTCGAATATCCCGTACATCCAATTCGGCAACGACATCAATTTTCCCTCGATCGGCGTGGAGAGTTTCTTTCCACAGTCGAGGTATCACGATACCTGGCAAGTCCAGGAAGCGGTGAGCTACGCGGCCAACCGGCACACCGTCAAGGCGGGAGTGGACGTCACGGTTCTCAGCCTCCAGGACAATCTTGGGCTGAACACACGCGGCGCGATTACCTACAGTTTTGGAGACGGTGGGTTTACATCTCTTGGCAATTTCATTGACGACTTCACGGGGTCGGGCACAGGCTTGATTTCCAAGAGCTTTGGCAATTCCGCTCCCCATTACAGCACCACCATGTTCGCCCCGTATATCCAGGACACCTGGAGGATCAAGGCCAACCTCACCTTGACCATGGGCCTGCGCTACGAATATTGGGGCGCGCTTTTGAACGCACTCGCGTTCCCGGCATTCAATACCAGCGCAGGAGTGGGCCTGCCGAATGCGACAGACCCGAAGTATTCCGATCCGTCCACGCCCCAGTTCTTTAACAGTTTGTTCGCTTTCAAGCAGGTGCCGGACAAGAGGAATTTTGCGCCGCGACTCGGTCTGGCCTACACGCCGCATTGGGGCAAAGCTTTCTTCGGGGACGGTAAGACGGTGATTCGCGCCGGATACGGAATATTTTACGACGGTCTGTTCACAAACATCGCGGCCGATTCGGCGCTCTCGCAACCGAATGCGTTCGGTGGCAGCCTCGGCGCACTAGCCGGCCGCGGACAGGCCAATGCATCCACATTCCCGGGTATCACACCGACGTTAACTCCACGCTTTTCATCCAAACGGTGGCCAACAATCTGCACAATCCCTTGACGCAGCAGTGGAACGTGGACGTGCAGAGGGAATTGCCGCTGGGGCTCGTTCTGACGCTGGCTTACGTGGGAACGCGAGGTGAGCATCTCTACACGAATCAGGAGTTCAATCCTGCGAACGGCTTCGACGCGTCTTTCAACTACATCTACGCAAATCCCAATTTCACGGAATTCGAGGTTCGAACAAACGCGGGAGATTCCTGGTACAGCTCGGGACAGGCCGAACTGGAGCGGAGAATTCACAGCTTAGTTCTGCGCGCGTCCTATACCTACTCAAAGTTCCTCGACGATACGTCCGATGTGTACTTCATGACGGGAGATAGCAGCTTCTCGCAGATCCTGACCAATCAGCACTCGGACTGGGGCGCCTCCGCATATGACCGGCGCCATCGATTTACCGTAGCCTATGTGTGGCAGGTTCCCCACTTTCAGCGGAATACGTTCCTGCGAGCCGTGACCGACGCATGGCAGTGGTCGGGAATCGCGACCATCGAGAGCGGAACGCCAAACACTGTGGCGGTCGGCTTCGACGTCATCGGCAACGGCCATACCAATGCGCGGCCCAACCTCGGGAACCCCAATGCGCCTCTCAATTCGTTCGCGTTCGATGGCGGATTCATGGGCCCACCATATAGCAGCGGTTCCAATTACGAATATAACTGCGTTTTGAACTGGTTTGGAGGGGGTCCGGTATGCCCCGCCGAGCCGGCGAGCACGTTTCATTTCATCGTACCTCCGGGAGTGCCCGGCGACGTAGCCCGCAATTCGCTGTACGGACCGGGGCAGATTTACTTTGACACGGCCGTCCAGCGCGATTTCCCGATCCATCTCTGGAAGCTGGAAAATCAGACGCTTTCTTTCCGCGCGGACTTCTTCAATGCCTTCAACCACCCGAATCTGTTCACGCCTTCGTACACGATGACGGATCAAAATTTCAACAACACCGCTATCGAGATCAACGGCGGTCGCCAGATCAAGCTCTGGCTGAAATATTCGTTCTAGACGGCGGAGGCGAACACGGCTACGCCCCGGCAAGTTCCTTGCTGGGGCGCTTTCTGTTTTCAGTTTTGAATGCCGGCCGGTAGCGGACTGCGTGGCAATTCTGTCTAAAGAAAAAAACGCCGCCGGTTCAGGACCGGCGGCGTTCGAAAATCTCTTCCCGACCTACTTGGAGAAGCTGGCGATGGCCGCCGATTCCGTGGGAAACACGTCAAACACGGTGAACAGCTTCGTCACCTGCAGGATTTCCTGAAATTTCGATCCGAGATGGGACAGCTTGAGAAACGCGCCTTGTGCGCGAGCGCTCGTGTGCGCCGCGACCAGCGCGCCCAGCCCCGAGCTGTCAATGTAGGTGACGTTGTCCATATTCAGCACGATCTTCTTTTGCCCGGAGGCCAGCAGCGATTTCACTTTCTCACGCAGCGCGGTGCTCTCTTCACCGAGCACGATGCGTCCGTCCATCGCCACCACTGCAACCCCATCCACCACGCGGTCCGTCATTTTCAGCGCCACTGTCTCTCCTCCTTGCTTGAGCTTCGTTGCGTTCCCAAGATTCCATCGCCGGGAAAACCGGCGTCAATAGTAATCCGAACAAGACAAATAGTAGCCGCACTTCCCGCAGACTAGCTTGCAACGCCTCGACTCCAGGCGTTCGGAACAGACCGGACAGAAGCTGATCGGGTTCTCTTCGGCCGGCGATTGCTTGTCGGAGTGCGCCCGCACCAGATCACGACTCCCATCTGTTTGCGCAGTTCGTTGCACGGCCCGAAGGTTATAGCACAACCTGGGTGAAAGGGGGAAGCAACAAACGGCCGCCCTCCAGGCGGGCGGACAGATAACTGCAACCGCGGCCACGGGAAGAGCATCTCAATGACTAGGACGGAGAGTATGATCTCAAAGCTCCACCTCTTTGCAGCGGCTCTGGCAGGCATCCTTGTTTGCTCGCTGGCTGCGGCGCAAACCCACAGCGGAGCGACTTCTATCCCCCGGCCGTCCGGACACGCGAGGCCCGCCGCGAGGGTACCGGCAAACTCCACAACGCCGGCCGCTGCTCGCTTTCAACCAGTCCAATCAGCCAGAGTCATTCAGAATTTGCCCAACGGAATGGTTTCTCCCGAGTTTGCCGCGAACGCGAACTGGTTCGGTTCCACCACGTTTTCCGGCGTACCCGGCTTGGGGTTCGACTACCCGCACCTGGCAGCCATCACCGCGGGATTGAACAACAATTTTCCTCCACGCTTCGGACACGGCGGCCATCGCGGGAGCGATTCTTTTGTGCCGATACTGTTCGGCGGATATCCCTACTATTACGACGATCTGGGTTACGACCAGCCGGACCAGCCAACTTCTCAGCCAGACCAGCCGAACGCTCAACCGCCGCAGCCCCAACCGCAAATCATTGTGATCCAACAGCCGGTCCCAGCGCAGCCGGCAGTCGATTCGGGGAACTATGTGGAGAACCCTCCCGCGCCGGCGACGGAGCAGGCGGCCTTGCCGGTTCGAGATGTCGGCGATTTTATTCTCGTCCGGCGCGACGGGCGGATCCTGTTTGCGTCGATGTTCTCCGTTGTCGGCGCGCAGGTACGCTACGTTACGCCGGAAGGAATCCGGCACACGCTTGCCGTTGCCGACCTCGACTCCGACGCTACCGAGCAGATGAACGAAGCCCGCGGAACGACCGTACAGATTCGCAATTGAATCCTTGTAAATCGAATTCCTAGCTCTAGTTGACGGAAAGACGGAAGTGAAAAACCGGACAGGCTGAAGCCCGTCCTACTGGCCCGCTCGTCACTTCGACGATTGCGCCGGTTGCGGCATGATGTAGCCGGCTTCTTGCGGCAGGCCGGCGCGCTCGAATTGCACGGTGATGTGCGTAATGTGAAAGTCCTTTTCGAGCCTCGCGCAAACTGCCTGCAGAATTCTCTCGCTCTCATCCATATGCATGTCCGGGATACGCGCGTGGCACGACAGCGCCACCATGTCCGTCCCGATCGTCCAAACGTGAATGTCGTGAACTTCCTGCACTCCCTTGATGCTCAAAATGGAGCGCGCCACCGATTCAAGTTTGATCCCCCTCGGCAGGCCCTCCAGCAGGATGTTCCCGGCTTCCTGTAGCAGGCCCTTGGTGGACCAGAGCACCATCGCGGCGATGCCCACGCCGAGCAGCGGATCGAGCCATTGCGCTCCCGTCATTCGAATGGCGAAGGCGCCTGCCAGGATTCCGATGTTCGATATCGCGTCGCCGAAGTTGTGGATCAACAGGCTGCGGAGATTCAAATCGCGCCGGCTGCGCACGAGCGCCAGCGTAATTCCTCCGTTGATCGCCAGGGCCAGCAGGGAGACGCCGATCATCCAACTCTCATGGACGGCGACGGGGTGAAGGAACCGTTCGAACGCCTCATAGAAAAGCCCCACCGACACCAACACGAGCAAAATCGCGTTGGTGAACGCGGCCAGGATCCCCGCTCGCTGATATCCGTACGTGCGTTCGTGATCCGCGGGACGCAGAGCCCAGTGCAGGGCGACCCAGGAAATCAGCATCGTTGGAATGTCCGACAGATTGTGGAGCGCGTCGCTGACGAGGGAAATGGAATGGCCCAGGTAGCCGCCGAGTAATTCGGCTACCACCAGAAAAACAGTCGCGGCGACCGCGCCGGCGAGCACCCCACTGGCCATTTCGGGGGAAGGGTGCGAATGGCCGGCGGAATGATCGTGGCCATGCGCGTGGACGTGCATCGCCCCTATTGTACTGGGAGTCGCGCGAGGAGGACAGTAAAACGTTGGCAAGAGGCTAGTTAGTGAAGCGTGTAGTTCAGGCACATCCGTTCGGGAAGATAATTGACTTGCCTTGGCGCCCTCCCTAGTATGAAAAAGATCAACTATTCGAGCTCCCTGTGCCAGTCACCCAATCCATCGAGACCGAAACTTCGGCCAAGCCGGCGCGCAAAATCGCCCGCGACCGCGTGGCCACGCTCCGTTTTTGGGGCGTCCGCGGGTCGACGCCCACGGTGGACAAAGCCACTTGGCGCTACGGCGGCAATACGGCGTGCGTCGAGCTCACGACTCCGGTCGGCGGGCGCATCATTCTCGATTGCGGGACCGGGCTGCGCATGCTGGGCCGCCATCTGGAAGCCGCAGAGGAACCGCAGAAGAGCGAACCGCATATTTTCGTGACGCACTATCACTGGGACCACATTCAGGGCATACCGTTTTTTTCTCCGCTGTATTCCGAACACAACCGTTTCCATTTTTATAGCTTCCGGTCCGAATATCTGGGGGCGGGCAGCCTGAAGCGGGTGTTTGAAGCGCAGATGGCATATCCGTATTTTCCCGTGGACCTCAACGCGATGTGCGCGAAGCGCGAATTCACCGAAGTGGGCGGCGGAGACGAAATCAGCCTGCCGGGCGCGCGCGTGACGGCGCGCTGGCTGCACCATCCGCAAGGCTGCCTCGGCTTCCGATTTGAGACTTCCGCGGGCACGGTTGTCTATGCCACGGACAACGAGCCGGGCAATCCGAAACTGGATCAGAGCCTGCGGGAACTCGCCGCGGGCGCGGATATTTTTATCAACGACGCGCAGTTCACCCCCGACCAGCTGGCGACGACACGAAGGGGATGGGGCCACTCCTCGTGGCTCGAAGGCGTGAAAATCGCGGAAGAAGTAGGCGTAAAAAATCTGGTGCTGTTTCACCACGATCCGGATTCCACCGACAAATCCGTGGACTCCATTTTGCGCAGCGCGCGCGGAAGATTTCCGAATGTGTGGGCCGCCGCGGAAGGCATGGTGATGACGCTCGGCCAGGACGAACTCGACGTCGTCATTCCCGCCTCGCGCGAAGGACTGCGGCGCGACGCGCATTTTCGCGCGCGCGTCAGCGGCCAAACCGACGGAGGCCACGCCTTCGAGGAAGAAACCGTGATCAGCGACCTCACCTTGCAAGGCGCGCTCATCTACCTCGACCACAGCCCCAAGCTGCAATCCGAACTGCAAGTCCTGCTCGACAACCCGGGCATCGACGGCGCATCGCACAGCCCTTTGCGCCTGCGCGGCTACGTCGTGCGCATCGAGGAGCAAGAGGACAAAGCGCGCACTGCGGTCGGGATTGTGTTTACGGAGTAGCGGGATCGCTCCGCTTGCCTGAAGTCAGAAATTCCCTTTCTTCCGGGGCTCGCAGCGATCGGCGGCAGCACATCCTGCCAATCGATGGCCCATTCGCCGAGTGTCCGGGGGGCGAATGCTTGACAATCCATCGAACCGCGTTGTATTAGCTCCGAACGCGCATTGTTATCTCAAATTTTAAATTTAGAATTCTTTGGAAGAATTTCCGGGGGAGGGTGTGATGAAAAACGTGTGTAGATCGACGGCGGCGGTTGCGGTGCTTGGACTCGCGCTGGCGGGCAGCTTCAGCGCGCAGCAGGCGCCAAAGGATGCGCCGGTGGTTCCTCCCCTGACGTCGGTGCCGACATTTTCCACGGCCAATATCGCGCGGCAAGGCCATTTCTACGTGGGCGGAAAATGGGTGGGCGAGCCGGGCAAAGAAATGATGCGCGGCGCGATGTACGTGGAAACGTGGGTGCCGAAAAAAATCCGCTACAAGTATCCGATCCTCTTCATTCAGGCGGGAGGCGGCGAAACCAATGTCGCGCTGCTGCAAACGCCGGACGGGCGGCCGGGCTGGGCATATGACTTCGTCAACCGGGGCTACACCGTCTACATGATGGATCTCCCCGCGCGAGGGCGCTCGGCTTACGTGCCGGGCGTGGACGGCGAAATCATTCCGCCGCGCTCCGGCTCGCTGATGGAGGAAGTCTGGTCGAGCGGGCGCCCCCCCGCGACGCCGCAGAGCACCTGGCCCCAGTGGGACAAGCACACGCAGTGGCCGGGCGATGGGCCGAACAAGGGCAAGATGGGCGATCCGATCTTCGATTATTTTGCCAAGACCGATACCCAGGCTCCGTCGGGCAAGGACATGGAGGAGCTCACCGCGGAAGACATCGTGGCGCTCGTGGACTTGATCCACCAGCCGGTCATTCTGCTGCTTCACTCGGGAGTCGCGCCGTCCGGCTGGCTGGTCGCGGACAGGCGGCCGCAGCTCGTCAAGGCCATAGTCGCGGCCGAACCTCTCGCTCCGCCCATCGAGAACGCAGAGAGAGGAGCAACGGGTCCGGGCCGTTTGTGGGGATTGACCGATTTGCCCGTGAAATACGATCCGCCGGTCAACGACGCCTGCCGAATTGCAGCCGGTTCGCGAGGAGAAGGCGGATGCGCCGGACCTGATTCCCTGCTGGGTTCAGAAGGAACCCGCGCATAAGCTCGTGAACCTGGAAAATATCCCCGTCCTCAACGTCTCCGGCGAGGCGAGCTACCACCGTCCCTACGCGCGCTGCACGGCGAAGTGGCTCAATCAGGCGGGAGTGAAAACGAAATACGTGAACCTCGAGGACGTGGGAATCCGCGGCAACGGGCACCAGTTCATGTCCGAGAAGAACAGCGCGGAAATTTCCAAGTTTTTCATGGACTGGCTGGAGAAGAATGTGCGGTGATTGAGGGAAGTCCGCGCGCGTGAAAATTACAAGGGTCAACTCCCGAGAGTTCAAATTCTTTCAAAGTCTGGCGAACTCTGCTAAGCGGCTTCGACGGTGAGCCTCAAGCCTACCGCTTTGGCAACGGCGAATAGCGTCGACAGGCGCGGGTTGCCTTTGGAGGACAGGGCGCGATAGAGGCTCTCTCTCTCAACTCCGGCGGCCTTCGCAACGGAAGCAATGCCGCGCGCTTGCGCCACGCGGCGCAGTGCGATGAGCAGGACGCGCGGCTCATCCGCGTCTTCGAGCGCGGCCTTCAGGTATTCGGCTGCAAAATTCGGGTTTTTGCGGATGTAACGGATCATTGCCTCGTCGTGCGAGATACTTGTTTTGCGTCTCATCGGGTTTCCGTCCGAAATTCGTAATCGTTCAAATATGCACGCGCCCGGTCAATGTCGGACGACTGTTTTCGCTTGTCGCCGCAACTCAGGAGCAGGACGCAAAGCGTTCCGATCCTGGAGTAATAGACGCGATATCCAGGGCCCCAATCAATTCGCAGTTCGTAGAGACCCTGGCCGAGGGACCTGCTATCGCCGAAATTGCCGGCGGCTAACCGGTCGATGCGAGCGACGATTTTAGCCTTCGCCCGAAGATCCGCCAACTTCGATAACCAATCGACAAACACATCTCGCCCAGCGCTATTGATGTAATGGCGAATTTCGACCGCGCCCGACATTGTATCTTATAAGTTACACAGATTCAACCAAGATTGCGATGTCCAGCCTTTGCATCGTAATTCACTCGCAGAACAATTTGTTCATAACCCGGGACGAGCCCAAAAAAACAAAACCCTCGACCTCCGCCTGTGCAGCGAAGATCGAGGGCTTCATCAACTAAGCTCCCGTCTTAATCCAACGGCTCGATTCTGACTACGGCGGCGCCGTGGTTGCTGCCCGTCCAGATGGTGGCGGGCGTGGTGGAATCGTCGGCGAAGACGCGGCGCATGTTGGTGTCGCGGGGCATCAGGTATTCGATGTCCTGGCCGGTCTTGGGATCGATCTTCGAGAGGCGGTCCGTGGTCATGCCTCCCGTATACACGTTCCCGGCCTTGTCCCACGTCACGTAGTACGGGCCGGACCACGGAATCGAGAGCGGCCATTCCGTAATCTTCTTGGTCTCGGGATCGAGCATTCCGATGCGGTTGCCCTGATATTCGCCGAAGAACGCGCGGTCCTGAGAATCCGTGCGGATGCGGCGCGGACGGGAATTCGGCGTCGGCGTCTGGAACCAGGAAACTTTTCCGGTGCTGGAGTCGATGCGGCCGATGTAATCGGTCGCAAAGTCGGTGAAGTACAAATTGTTGTGCGAATCGGAATCGATGCCGTAGATCGTGCCGCGGCGGCTATCGGGGAGCTGCTTCATGGGTTCGAAGTGCTCGTAATCGCCCGTCTTCACGTCGAGCCGGAAAATGTCGTAGTGGCCGGCGCTGTCCGTCCAGATTTTTCCATCCACGTCGTAGCGCATGCCGAGCATGTTGGGCTGAGCCGCATCATCGTTCCACTGCTTCGGCAGGCTGTAGGTTTTGACCGTCTCGGTCTTGCGGTCGAACTTCGCCAGAGCGCCCTGGTACATCATGCCCATCCACATGTCGCCGGCCTTGTCTTCCTCGATGTCCAGCAGGCCCTGCGGATAGCCGGGCTTCAATTCCGGCACGGGATATTCCTTGAGCGCGCCGGTTTTGGGATCGAGCTTGCCGATGAACATTTCGCCGAAATCGGAGTACCAGACCATGCCGTGCTCGTCGACGATCACGTCATGCGGCTCGATCGTGGGACGCGGCAGATCGTATTCGGTGATGATCACGTGCGTGGCTTTGCCCGTGGGACGCGCAAGCGTCTTGAGGTGCCACTCCCACTGCGCAACGTTGCTCAGATTGATGGAGGAAAGAAACTCGGCATTCTTGCGGTACTGCTCCGGATCGCCGCCGCGATTTTGCTCGACGCGGCGCTGCGGCTTGATCGGCTGGCTCACCTGGGCGTAGCCCATCATGCGAGTAATGACTTGCGTGAATTCGTCGGCGTCATGCGTGGACTGGACGATTCTCTGAAGCGTGTGGCAGCTGACGCAGTTCAGAAGGAAATCCTTCTGCTCGTCCGTGCCAGGCATGCTTGCGAGCCATTCCGCGTTGGTCATCTGCGGAACCAGAGCTTTTCGCCTTTACGAGCTTGAGGTCGGCGGTGGTCGCTTTTTGCGCGGCCAGATCGGCCGTGGCAGGCGCATCGAGGCTGTAGCCGATGGCGCGAATCTTCAGTGTGTAGTGGCCGGGCTCAAGCCGGCTCGCCGGGAAGCTGTAGTGTCCCTTGTTATCGCTGATCACGCTGACGGTGATCGTGGAGCCGTCTTTCTTGGCGCTGACGACCACGCCCTCCATCGGGCCTTCCTCTTGCGAGGAGACTTGCCCGACCAGAGCCGGCGGGCCGAGCGGATCGGCCGCGGCCGCAGCGGGCTTGGGCGCCGCAGAGACGGCGGTCCAGGCCAGGCTCATGATCGCAATCAGAAAAAGAATCCGTGTTCGCATGGTTCCCTCACTCACGCAGATTTTGCATGCGCGCAAACGGCGCAGCGATTCGCACAACCTCAAACCTTGCTTATGAAGCGGCAAAATATAGTTCGAATGACTCCTGAATTGCTCTTCAGACCCTCGGGTGCACAGCAATATACACCAAACCGCCCTCACAGGGAACGGGGTGCCCGCGCTCGCGTTCGCGAGCGGCAAGCGCGGGAAAACGGGACAGCAAGGAATGGGTCTCCTACTAAATAGGCACGCGCTGCGTCGCACCGGCGCGCATGCGCTACAATGGCGTGTGCCTTCGAGCGAAATGGCGGATTCTTCTCCAACTTCAGTTGAGGCTTCCTCTGTGGCAGCGCCAGCGCCCGGCTCTACCGGGCTGGGCCGCGCCGCGGCTGCCTTCCGCGCGCTGAAGCATCGAAATTTTCAGCTTTTTTTCAGCGGACAAATTATTTCCCTGGTCGGGACCTGGATGCAGACGGTCGCGCAGGCGTGGCTCATTTACCGCCTGACGGGTTCGGGGACGCTGCTCGGCTGGCTGGGATTTGTGGGCCAGTTTCCGATTTTTTTACTCTCGCCCGTGGCGGGACTTGTAGCGGACCGCTGGCCCCGGCGGCGCGTGGTCATTGCGACGCAATCGATTTCGATGCTACTGGCATTCATCCTCGCGGCGCTGACCCTCAGCCACCGGATCGGCCCGCAGAGGGTCACGGAATCGACGTGGGAAATCATCGGCCTCGCAACCATGCTGGGCGTGGTGAACGCTTTCGACGTGCCGGCGCGGCAATCCTTCCTGATCGAAATGGTGGGCCGCGAGGATCTGCTGAACGCGATCGCGCTCAATTCGTCCATGTTCAACCTCGCGCGCGTGGCGGGACCCGCGATCGCCGGAGCCGTGGTAGCGATCGTCGGCGAGGGGTGGTGCTTTCTGCTGAACGGCGTGAGTTATCTCGCCGTGATTGCGGGCCTTTTCATGATGCGCATCGATCGTTCGAGACCGGTGCACGACGGCTCGGCGCCGCTCGAAAAACTGCGCGAGGGATTCCGGTTCGCGCGGCAGACGAAACCGATACGCGCGCTGCTGGAGCTCGTCGCCATCGTGAGCTTCATGGCGCTTCCGTTCAGCGTGGTGATGCCCATCTTCGCGGTGCAGATCCTGCACGGCGGCGCATCGGCTTACGGGGCGTTGATGGGCGCGGTGGGGGTCGGAGCGATGTTCGGCGCGCTGGCGATTGCGATGCGCGAGCAATTGCGCGGATTGGGAAAAGTGGTGGCGTGGGCGGCGACGGGGCTGGGCGCTTCGCTGGTCCTGTTCAGCGCATCCCACTGGTATTGGATCTCGTTCACGATCCTGATCGTTTCCGGATTCACGATGATGATGCAGTTCACCGCGACCAACACGCTGATTCAAGCGATGGTTCCGGACCAACTGCGCGGGCGCGTGATGTCGATGTACGCGATGATGTTTCTGGGGATGTCGCCCATCGGCTCGTTGATCGCCGGCGCGCTCGCGGACCGCATCGGCGCGCCGGTCACCGTGGCGATCGGCGGGCTTGCCAGTTGCCTCGGCGGCCTGGCGTTTGCGCGCAGGTGGCCCCATCTGCGCGGCCCCGCGCGCGAACTCGTCGCCGCACAGGGCATGCGGGCGCCGTCACCGGACGCCGCGGAACGGGCGTCTTAGGGGCATCTCCAATAAAGTGATGTGGATTGCGGCTTCCGCCGCGCTATCAAAACACCAAGAAATATTGGGCTTCAGAGTCTGTGCGAGACCTCGTTATTGGTTCATGTAGCGCCCGCTTTTAGGCGGGCATCTGCTCGAATCCAAAGTGCCCGCCTGAAGGCGGGCGCTACAAAAACCTCGGCAGAACGGCGAAAGAAAAATCAGGCGCTGGCGGCGCGAGTTCCGCGCGCGTACTTCCGCACGGCGCTTTCCATGCCGGGCGCGGAATTCTTCAGATCTTCCACTGTCATCACCGGACGCATTTCCACCTTGGCGTTGAACGCCAGGAACCACGGCTCCGCCAACGCGGGAATCTGCGACGCGTTCTCCAGATTGAGGAAGAGGAACCCGGTCCGCGCGCCGTTCTCCTCGGCAAAATAAACCGCTTCGGGTTTCTGATCGCTCAGGATCGAACCGATCGTCGCGCCGAGCGTGCCGTCGATAATGGCGGCGTTTCCGTCGGGGCCCGGAATGGTAACCTTCATTAGAATTCGCATCGAGGATCTCCTTTTGGGGGGACGCGAGAATCTAGCGCCAGGGCGCAGCGATGTCAACGCGATCTTTTCCTACGGGAACCTAGAACAATTTGCCCACATGGAAGCTTAGAAAACTGTAGCCTCGCACGGAACGGTGGCGAGGTGTGGTCGTCGCGCCGCCTGCGGGCCGACGCCCTACGGCGGGCGTAGGCCCGATCAGCCGGCCCATCTTGCTTGCACTGAGCCTGTCGTGGGTGACGAAGTGTCGAGGCAAATTAGGCAGCGGATATTCCATTCACAGCAAAAAGTCAAAAGCCCCACCTGTCGCGCGGCGCGACAGATTTGGGCACCCGAAATTCAAAGTCAAACGCCGGGCCGCCCGTCTCTCTGAATCTCCGCGAACTGTTTTTCCGAATCCGTATACCAAAACACTCTGTCGAATCGGAACGGGAATTTCCATTCTTCTATTCCGTGTGGAATCATCATGTGTCGCGCTACAGTGACTCCGGTGAAAAGCAGAAGCCAGACTTTCGCACTCTCTGGCAAATGAGCGCGGTAAGTCGAGACCAGCTTGTCTTTGTGGCTGATTCTGGCAGCAAGTTGTGGCCGTATGTCGCCTAGGCGGTAGCCTCCGGCTTCCCCGCAGCACCAATCTCTTGATTCGGCGCTTATAAAGACTGAATCGAAACCATCGGGTGTTTCAGGTCTGTACGAACTCACAAACGAATTTGCCCGATGGACATTGACCTTCACAAATTCAACAAGCGTGCGGGACAGTTCCCCTTTGCTGCGTTTCCCGCCCCTAGTGTTTGTGAAAAAGACCTTGACATGAACGGGCTTCGCATTA
Source organism: uncultured Acidobacteriota bacterium (assembly GCA_963800455.1). Classification (GTDB taxonomy): domain Bacteria; phylum Acidobacteriota; class Terriglobia; order Acidiferrales; family UBA7541; genus Palsa-360. The sequence goes on from CAWDAY010000003.1 coordinate 547,832, forward strand.
GGCCCATCATAGTAATCCTGTTGCGCGTTCGTGATGATTTCGTTGTGAAAGGCTTCCTGCTCAACAGGCAAAATTCCGTGATTGCTGCTCGCTGGGCGTAGCACTTCGGAGAGTTCGATTCCCAATGCCGGGATGTGATCGTCGAATCGGAAATCCGGTTCTTCGTCGGGAATTTCGCCGTTTGGTATCGGAACGCCTGCTTCGCGAGCAGCGATCAGCATGTAAGCCTCAACTCGTTTCTTTTCGGCGTTCATGTCAGTCAGACCTTCACCAAAGCATCGTCGCACAGACAATCAACTATAATGTCTCAATGGCTGTCACACTATGAGCGCCCAAACTCATTCAATCGCCCGATGCGGCTCACTGTAGAGAAGTGGCAATCGCATCCAGCTTGTCTTTCGCGGCCCGCATATCATCTTTCACGTGAAGACCGAGGGCCGCTGCCGCTGGCCCCTTGAGAAACGTAAGTTCGCCAGTGGATATGAGGAACGGAGTTGGAGCATGCGGAGGAAATTGGCTTCGTGATATTCCCAGCGGCTTACGAGTCGGCGGAAATTGTGGAGCCAGGCAAAGAGGCGCTCGATTTTCCAGCGCCGGCAGTAGCGACGCAATTCGCGGCCGTCCTGGGTGCTCTTGCGGCGGCGGTTGTACTTGTGGGGCGCGATGAGCCGGATACCGTGTTTTTGCCGGAGGCGCTGATCGAGCGGATCGCTGTCATAGGCGCGGTCACCGATCATTCGTTTTGGTTTGGCTCTCGTGAAGCGCTGCGCGATGGTGGCTTCGACGAGTTTGCTTTCATGAGGCGAAGCGCTGGTGACGCAGCAGGCGACAGGAAGACCATGGCGGTCTGCGATCGCCATGATTTTACTACCTTTTCCTCGGCGAGTCGGGCCGACAGCAGCGCCCCTTTTTTCGCCGAACTGAAGCTGGCGTCGATAAAGGTTTCCGACAAATCCAGTTTGCCGCGTGCCCGCAGGTCTTCGGCGAGCGCGTGCAGCGATCGGTCCAGCGTGCCATCGCGCTGCCACTGCTGAAAACGCCGATGGCAGGTTTGGTAGGAAGGATAACGGTCGGGCAGATAGTGACAAGGAGCGCCGGTGCGCAAGACCCACAGAACGCCGTTCAGCACGGCTCGCGCATCGCGCCAAGGCCGACCTCGACCGTGGAGCGTTGTTTGGGAGCAAGCAGAGGCTTGAGCTTCTTCCACTGCGCTTCGGTAGGTCATGCACTGGTTAGCTAGTTGCAAATAAAGTGAATGGTGAATGTATGAGATAATTCTAGTAACTTCCTGATCGAATGCCCAAGAATAATAATCCAAGAACTTCTCTTTAACGATGTGCCGTGCATTCGCACGGTCTGCCTGAGACGAAATGCTGTAGTACATTTCGAGGGCCGCGTTTGCGGCGTACAGTCTTTCTTCGGCGGTCAGTGCTGAATGCTCCAAATCCTGTAATACTTCTTTATCAACGGGATTGGCATTCTCCATAGCCCTTATATCCTTGATGTGGTTTTCAAATGCTGTAACTTGTCCGCTCAGATCGTGTGGCACTGGTCGAGTCTGCCCATTGATGCGCGGTGGAGTTGAAGCTGTCAGGACTATGCCGACTGCCAGCACAATCAATAACCCTACGAGATTGCTCTTCATGATGCCTCCGGCGGGTGGCCCACTCATTCTCGCCTTTCTTGTCGACGCGTGCGGACGATTCGATGATACCACCCCAGTACGTCAACGCCGAGGAACTGGTTTCGCGTTGCCGGGTGGCCAACCCTTTCGGTTTTGAAAGGGTTGGGTTCTGCCTTCTCCCTCGATCCCCGGCTCGCAACATCGGTCGACACTGCGGCCGCGGCCATCCGCATTTCGTCAAACCGCAAACACCCCGACAACGGGCGGAGCGCCCAACCCACCGTGCGCTGCGTTTGGTTTTCGCTTATAGTTACGGTGCGGGCCTGTAGCTCAGCGGTTAGAGCAGCGGACTCATAATCCGTCGGTCCCAGGTTCAAATCCTGGCGGGCCCACCAAACACAATTCAATTGCTGGGAAGAGAGATCCTTCGCTCCGCTCAGGATGACACGGACAGGGTGTCATTCTGAGGGGCGATTTTTGCCCCGAAGAATCTCTCTGAGATCGCTGCAAAAATCGAAGCGAAACGCGCTTCGCGATGTTTAAATGTTTCCTCAAAATTCACTCGTTCGGACGCGCACATCCGACGAAATTGTTTGACACTAAACGGGCGGGTATGGTTTCCTCAAGGCAGGCAACATTCTGTCAGGAAACGACCTATCGGCAGGAACTGGGTTCATGTGACCCAGCATTTTTCGCCCAAGAGGTGCGGGATGGACTCCAAGAGAGCGATGCTTGTTGCTCTGCTGTTCGGCATTTTAGCGGTGTGCGCCCCGGTGTTCGCTCACCATGGGAATTCGGCGTACGACATGTCGAAGGTGGTTCCCATGAAGGCGACGGTCACGAAATTCGAGTACAGCAATCCCCACACGCAGGTCTACTACGACGTGACCAATGACAAGGGCGAAGTCGAGCACTGGGTGGCCGAAACCACCAACCCGGCCATGCTGAACCGGGTCGGCTGGAGCCGGGATACGCTGAAGCCCGGGGACCAGGTCACGCTGTTCGTGAATCCGAATAAGGTCGGGGCGAAGGTCACGTTCCTGGAAAAAGTCGTGTTTTCGGACGGCAAGGAATTGTCCACCGCAAAAGCGTTCTAGCGATCGTCGCGCCGGCGGATGAAGAGGCCGCGGAAAAAGGATATTCTTGTCATTCTGAGGCGCGTTTTTCGCCGAAGAATCCCTCTGTAAATTGCACTTAGATCGAAGAGAGATTCTTCGCTTCGCTCAGAATGACACCAGGCCCGGGTTTTTCCGCGGGCGACTGGAACCGCGAAGAGGGATTTTTCGAGCGCGAATCCGACGGACGAGCTCCGGGGCTCGCGACGGAATCGCGCTCTGCAATTTAGCAAACGTCTTCAGGAGTTTACGATGCGCCGCCAGTGGACGGGTTCGTTCGGTGTGTTTGTGGCTGTGCTTGCGCTTTCGCCGATGGCCTTCGCTCAGACGAGCAAGCCGGCGGACCAGGCGAAGCCGCCGGCCGCAAGTTCCTCCTCAAAAGAAGGCCTCTCCCACGATCTCTCCGGCGTATGGATGCAATACAGCGACGGCACAGCGCCCGGATTTGCGCGCATGAACGGAGTCGATGACAGGACTCGCCCCCCGCTCACGCCATGGGGCCAGGCGAAGTTCGACGCCGCAAAGCCTCTGATGGGCCCGCGGGCCGTGGGTGGACAGGAAGACAGCGCGGCGCTGCATTGCGATCCGAGCGGCCCTCCGCAACTCCTCATTCTTCCCAATCCCTGGGAAATCGTTCAGATTCCGGGCCGGACGTTCATGTTTTTTGAGGAATATCACATCTGGCGCACGATCTGGACCGACGGGCGTCCGCTGCCCAAAGATCCTGATCCCAGCTGGCTGGGATACCTCCGTAGGACATTGGGAAGGCGACACATTTATTGTCGACACGGTTGGCTTTAACGACCGCGTCTGGGCCGATCTTTCCGGGAATCCGCGCAGCGAAGAGATGCACCTGACCGAGCGCTACCGGCGATTGAATCACGACACGCTGGAACAGCAGATCATCATTGACGACCCGAAGTCCTACACCAAGGTCTGGGTCAGTCCCCCCAAGCTCCACAAACTCGAGCCGAAGTGGGAGATTGCCGAGTGGTTCTGCGCGTCGAGCGAATTGCAGGTGTATGACAAGGACGTTCGGAAGCCCTCCGGCGGAGCGAAGACCCCGCCTGGAAAATAAGCGCGCAGCAAGATCAGAGTTTGCCGGTGAGGAGGCAAAGGAAGTGAAGGAAGCAGAGGAGAAGACCTTCCGCTGTCGATTTCAGCGCGGGCGACTGTTCGAGTCCTCGACTTCCTTTGCTTCCGCAAATGCCTTCCGTTCCCTTCCACCGCCGGAAATTGTTCGCCGCACGGCTCACGCGTTCCATGACATTTCTCGCCGCTGTGTCGGCTTTCTCTCCGAGCGGATTCGCTCAATCCAAGACCGCAGCCAATACAACAGCCGACACATCCAAAAAGCAGAATGCAGCACCCGCGCTCTCCCACGATTTGTCCGGGGTCTGGATGCAGTATCGCGACGGCGACGTTCCGGGCACTCCCGGCATGAACGGAGTGAACGAGCACTTTCGTCCTCCCCTGACGCCGTGGGGCCAGGCGCAATTCGACAGCGCGCGGCGTTACAGGGCGCCAAAGCCGTTGCGGGCAAGGAAGACAATTCCGCGCTGCGCTGCGAGCCGAGCGGCCCCCCGCAAGTTCTAATTCTTCCCAATCCGTGGGAAATCGTTCAGATTCCGGGACGGGTCTTGATGTTTTTCGAGGAGCAGCATATCTGGCGCGAAATCTGGACCGACGGGCGTCCGCTGCCCAAGGATCCCGACCCGAGCTGGCTGGGAACCTCCGTGGGCCACTGGGAAGGAGACACGTTCGTCGTGGAGACGGTTGGGTTCAACGACAAGGAATGGGTCGATCTGTACGGAAATCCGCGGACTTCCACAACGCATCTCACGGAGCGCTACCGGCGGCTGAATCACGACACGCTCGAACAGCAAATCATCATCGAAGACCCCAGAGCCTATACGAAACCCTGGGTGAGTCCCCCAAAGCTTCACAAACTCGAGCCCGGCTGGGAAATTGCGGAGTGGTTCTGCGTGTTGGACGAAAATCACGATTACGACCAGGTCGTCCGGAAGCCGGCCGGCGTAGCGCCCGCGTCTAAATAGCGGAGATATTTTGTTTTGCTGCGGCGATTGCGCGCGCTGCATGTGTGAAATGGCATCGACAATGGACTCGACAAGGGGAACCAAAGAAAAAATGAAGACTCCGACCAGGTGACCACGGTTTCGAAGCCGGATGCTTCGGCAAGAAAACATCTCGCGAAGAAGGGACCATCGCGCCCGCATTTTACGCGAGCTGTTGATGGAAGCGCGCGAAGCTCCGCGGGGATCTGTCTCCAGAATTCTAGTTTGTGCTCTGGCGCTCGCGCTGCTTCCCGTCGTTCGTACCGGCGCGCAGTCCGCCGATTCCGCGCAAGCCTGGCATCTCCCGGATATTCCGTGGGCCTTTCCGGTGCGGGACAAAAATCCTCCTGTGATCGACGAGCGGAGCGGCCCGCATCACGTCCCCGGCAGCACGAAATCGTACACGCAAGAGCAGATCGACGACATCAAGAATCCGCCCGACTGGTTTCCCGACGAACACGCGCCGATGCCGAAGGTCGTCGCGCATGGAGCGGACGGCGGCGTGCTCGGGTGCGCATCGTGCCATCTCGCATCGGGACTGGGCCACCCGGAATCCGCAAATCTCGCGGGCATGTCAGCCGAGTACATCGAGCGGCAACTAGCCGACTTCAAGGCCGAGCGGCGCATGGGCGAGGCCATGAACGACATGGCGAGAAACCTGACCGATGAAGACGCCAAAGCCGCCGCCGAGTGGTTCGCCGCGCTGAAGCCGCAAGCGTGGAACCCGGTAGTGGAAACGGAACGCGTGCCCCAGACTTTCGTCAACGAGCACCTGATGCGCATGCCGCTGCCCGGCGACCGGAAGGAACCGATCGGCAAACGCATCATCGAGTTGCCGCAGGACGTTGCGCGCGCGGAGAGCCGCGACCCGCACTCCGGATTCATTGCCTACGTTCCGAAGGGCAGCATCGCCAAGGGCAAGGAATTTGTGATGACCGGCGGCGAAGGGAAAACGATTCAGTGCGTGATCTGCCACGGACCGACGCTCAACGGCTTGGGCGAAGTGCCCGCAATCGCCGGGCATTCGCCGATGTATCTCTTCCGCCAGCTCTACTACTTCAAGGACGGCTCACGCCACGGCTCGATGGGCGCGTTGATGAAAGGCGTCGTTGCCAATATGACCCAGGACGACATGCTGGCGATCGCCGCCTACGTAGGATCGTTGACGCCCGGGAGCGAGGAAAGTTCTTCAATTCCGCCGAACGCACAGACTGCCGCAAGTCTTGCGTTGGGAACTGGCGATCTCAGGGCTGCCAGGTAATAACATCCTGGAGAGACGCCGCGAGGGCTTGGAACATTCCGGATCGGTTGAGTGGTACCTTATTCGTTGAGCGGTAAGGGAGAGGGCATCATGACCGGCATTCAGTTCTTGACCGACGCAAAGGGCCGCAAGGTGGCCGTACAGATCGATCTTCGCAAGCATGGCGCTCTGTGGGCGGACTTCTACGATGGCTTAGTCTCGGAGAAGCGGCGCAAGGAAAAGGGGGTTCCGCTCGAGACCGTCAAGCTCGACCTGATGAAACGTGGACGTTTGCGTGGCTAGGTACGCCGTCGAGATCAAACCGTCAGCGCGCAAAGAGCTCGAGAACCTGAGCGATTTTCTGATCGGTCGACTCATGCCGAAAATTGAAGGCTTGGCCACCGACGCAAGGCCGCCTGGGTGCCGGAAACTGCGGGGCTATAGGGATCTTTGGCGGATACGAGTTGGCGTGTACCGTGTGGTGTACATCATCGATGACCGTCTCAAGAAGGTGAGCGTTACCCGCATTGCCCATCGAAAAGATGTTTATGAATAACGGACGCGAGGCATGCACTTCCCGCAGTCGCGCCGTGCGAGCCGCCTCCGATTCGTCTCCAACACAAACACTTGCCGCCACCCGGAGCTTACGAAATACGACGTTACATTACGGCTTATGTTTTTCCGGGTCGCGCGACGAAACGTACGCGGCGAGCGAGACGATGTCATCCTGGGTCAAGTTCGCCACGACCGCCTTCATCAGTTGATCGAGATCGCTATTTCGCGCGCCGACCTGAAATCCGGCCAGCTGGCGAACGATGTAATTCGGCGAGTGCCCGGCGATCTGGGGCACCGGTCCAAGACCCTTCAGTTCCGGTCCGTGGCAGGCGACGCACGGCGTCGTCTTTCCTCCGCCCGTTGTGGCCAGCGCTTCACCCTTCGCGATACTCCCGACCGGCACATACGCGACGAATCCGGTGTGCGGGTCGCGGCACGTCACTCGGTCCGGGTCCTCCGGCACTTCTATAATTCGCTCACCGATGGGCTCCATCTTGCCGCCCGGCCGGACGTAACGACGGCGCCCATCGTTCATATAGGTTTCCGGCACCGTGTCGGTCTCAACCACGCGGATCCATTTTCGCTCCGGTCTGCGCTGAAAAATACGCGGCCGCTTCCTTCACGTCTTCTTCGGTCATGCCCTTGGCAATTTCGCTCATGCGGTGGCGCGGGTCCGTGCGCAGTCCCTGCTGAAATTCGTGGAGCTGCGTCGTGATGTAATCGGCGGTCAAACCGGTGAGATTGGACGATTCCGGATGGCCGCTTCCGGAAGCGAGGTGGCAGGAGGCGCAGCCCGGCGTCGCTTTTCCTTCCCCTTTGGCAACGACTCTGGGAAACGGCGCATGCTCTTCGGGATACCAGTCGGGCGGATTGTAAATATCGTCGATCTGCCCCTGCGTGTACGATTTCGTGCTGCCCGGGAGATGCTTCACGACGCTATTGTCCTCGGGCGGAAAATCCGGGGAGGGCTCGGGGAACGCCCACGAGAGGTCCATGCCGTCCCTCCAGCGGAAATCGTGAGCCGGACCGCCGAACACCGGAATAAGAAACAAACCTAGATCCAAGCACCAAGACCAAAGTCTTCATCAAAGCACTCCCCAAAATTATTTTCCGATCCTGCCGATGGCGGGCATCCCTGTCTCGAGATTCCCGATCCGGAGTCCCAATTTCATTGCCCTGCGAGAGTTATTGCCGCTACGCACTATATACGAATTCAATCACGAATTCGTTTCACTGTAAAGATTCCACTCGCACAGCAGTTACGCTTTCGATGGAATGCTTTCGCCGCGCTCGCGTCGCCTTCCCGGAAATCGGCGGCGTCGGCAGCCAGCTTTCTCCGGGCTGAAGGACAAACGTATGTTGCAGCGAATACCAGGCGCCGGTCACGCCCGGGGCGGGCGCCGGCTCGTTTTCATGAACTTCGTAGCGCCCGATGAGGGCCGCGTCACGCCGAATTGCGCGTCGGTCTGAAGGTGCGGATCGTCCGGTGAATAGATCTGCGAGGTGACGGTCTTAAAGCCCGGCTTGTAGACCAGGAAGTGTACGTGCGCCGGACGAAAGTTGTGCCGCCTCTGGGCGTTCAAGAGCGCGCCCACCGGCCCGTTCAAGGGGATCGGGTATCCCGCGGGCTTGATGCTTCGGAAACTGAATTCTCCGTTTGCATCCGTCGTAAATTTGCCCCGCAGGTTCATCTCCGCTTGTTCGGGATCTTGATTCTCATACAGGCCGACGGGCGACGCGTGCCAGACATCGACCTCGGCTCCGGCAACCGGCTTGCCTTCCTGATCGCGCACCCATCCTTTGAAGAACAGCGCCGGCCCGGGCGTCGTCGGACCGGAGAAGCGATCCGCCATTTTCCGTCCTCGGCGAATCCAATCTCCAAAACGGGCCGAGCAGATTGGCGGAGCTTTCCGTGGCGGCGTTGGGGCCGTTGTTCATCAGGCAGACCAGGGTGGACACTCCCAGCGATCCGCACATCAGCCTGACTTCGTTGTGGCTCTCGGTCGTGAATTGCCCGAGCGCCGTGATGTAGCTTGATGGCCTGATCGAATTCTTTTTCCGTGAGCCGCGTTTCCCGCAAGAACGCATGGAGGTGCGTCACCAGCGACTCAAGGATTTCTTTCGTGCGCGCATCGGGCGTGCGTTTCGTTTCTTCGAGGACCGCTTGGGTAACCTGGTCGAGGTTTTCAATGATCATTGGCGAGACTCCCGGAAGTTGAGCGAGTGGAGGATAGGAACTGAAAAAGTCGCCTCGACGCAAATCGGCGAGAAGGTTTTTCTCCTCCACTTCCTCAACTTCCTTCACTTCTCTTACTTCCCTGACGCTCCCGCACCCGGCGCAACTCCCGCCGGCTTTCTCACGGTATCACCGTAAGAGTTCTCTTCGTCGACGACGCAAAAAAATTCCGCGATTTCCCAGGTCGGCTCGAGTTTGAAACGCTGCGGAGGACTGACCCATGGCTTCGTGTAGGCCTTCGGATCGTCCATGATGATCTGCATCTCCAGCGTGTCGTGGTCGAGCCGCCGGTAGCGCTCCGTCAGGTGCATCTGCTCGCTGCGGGGATTCCCGTAGGAATCGACCCAGGGCTTGTCGTTGAATCCGATCGTGTCCACCACAAACGTATCGCCTTCCCACTTTCCGACCGCGTAGCCCAGGAAAGTAGGGTCGGGATCTTTGGGCAGCGGGCGGCCATCCGCCCAGATGGTGCGCCAGAGATGATACTGCTCGAACAGCATGAACATCCTGTCCGGCGTCTGAATAATCTCAAATGGATTGGGGAGCACGAGAGATTTCGGTACGGCCTCCGGTTCGCAGTGCAGAGCCGGGTTGTTCTCCTTGCCGGCCACAGCCCTCGGGCCCACCAAGGGCGCCGAGGCATCGAATCGCGCCTGGCCCCACGGCGTGAGCGGCGGTCGCGCCTTTTCGTCGATGCCGTCCATGTGAATCGAGTACGGCATCCAGACTCCTGACAGATCGTGGGATAGCGCAGGAGCGGCGGGCGCCGAGGCATTTTTTGTCTGAGCGAACGCGGCCGAAGCGAACGCCAGCGCCGCTCCCACAACAATGAAGCGAGAGAGATTCACGCTGCGACGATTTCGGCTCGAAAGCGGTGAGGCGATTGCGCGGCGATCCCTCGATGGATTCTTCGAAACGGTTCGACGGTTCATGGGTCTCTTTCCCGTTGTCTTTTTTTCCGGCGAGCCAGTTCGGCCTGCCCGCCACAGGCACACTAGACTGTGCCGATCGATCTATTTATGCGCCGGCGCAACGCCCGCCGGTTTCCGGACTGCATCGTCATAGGCGTTGTCTTCATCCGGCACGCAGAACCACTCCGCGATTTCCCAACCCGGCTCAAGTTTGTGAAGTTTGGGCGGGCTCACCCACGGCTTCGTATACGCCTTGGGATCGTCGATCGTGATCTGCAATTCCAGGGTGTCATGATTGACGCGCCGATATCGCTCAATCAAGTGCGTCTGGTCGCTGCGCGGGTTCCCGTAGGAATCGTCCCAGAGTTTATCGTTAAAGCCGATGGTGTCCACAACGAACGTGTCGCCCTCCCACTTCCCGACGGAATATCCGAGATAGGTGGGGTCGGGATTTTTGGGAAGCGGCCGCCCGTCCGTCCAGATTTCGCGCCAGATGTGTCCCAGTTCGAAAAACATCAGCACCCTGCCGGGGACCTGAACAATTTCGAACGGATTCGGGAGATTGAGCAGCTTCGGTGGACCGTCAGGCTCGCAGCGCAATTCCGGGTTGTTTTCCACTCCCGGGATGGCCCTGGGGCCAACGAGAGGCCGGGAGGCATCGAACTTCGCCTGGCCCCACGGCGTAAGCGGAGGCCGAGTTCTGTTGCTGACCGCATTCATGCCGGGGACGCCCGGCACATCTCCGTCGGGGTATTGCATCCAGACGCCAGAGAGATCGTGCGACAGCGCGCCGGTTGCCGCCGGAACCGACGCTTGCGCCTGCGCGTTTGCCGGGTGCTGAGCCGTCTGCGCGGAAAGATTGGGCGCGACAGCCAGCGACACCGCGACAGCAATCAATGCCGCTGCGAGTCTCGTCGCGGCAAACTTGCGCCGCGAATAGGAAAGCAAAGGAAGTGAAGGAAATTGAGGACCGCAACCATTGTTCCGCCGCAAAGGGCCTGCAACGGTTTTGTTCTCTGCTTCCTTGACTTCCTTTACCTCCGCAGCTTTCTTTGCTCCATCCGTCACTTGCTCATCCTCATTTCCCCTGTGTTCCCGCCTCGCCTGCGTTCGGCCGTACTCCGGCCGGCTTGCGGACCGTATCATCGTACGTCTTGTCTTCCTCGGCGACGCAAAACCACTCCGCAATTTCCCATCCCGGCTCCAGCTTGTAAAGTTTCGGCGGACTTACCCAGACCTTCGTGTAGGACTTGGGATCGTCGATGATGATTTGTTGTTCGAGCGTGTCCTGGTTCAGCCGGCGATAACGTTCGGTCAGATGCATCTGCTCGCTGCGCGGGTTTCCGTAAGGATCGGCCCACTGTTTGTCGTTGAATCCGATCGTGTCGACAACGAAGGTGTCGCCGTCCCACTTCGCGACGGCGTAGCCCAGGTAACTCGGGTCGGGATCCTTGGGCAGCGGACGCCCGTCGTCCCACACGGTGCGCCAAATATGCTGCTCCTCGAAGAACATGAACACCCTTCCCGGCGTCTGAACGATTTCAAACGGGTTGGGATGATTGAGAAGTTTCGGAGGACCGTCGGGATCGCATTTCAGCGAAGGGCTGTTCTCCTGGCCCGGAACCGCCCTCGGTCCGAGCAGAGGCTTCGAAGCCTCCAGCCTCGCCTGCCCCCACGGGGTCAACGGCGGCCGCGTTCCTTGATTGACGGCGTTCTTGCCGGTGCCGGGAGGCACGTCGGTCTCCGGAAACGGCATCCAAACTCCGGACAGATCGTGCGAAAGGGGCGCAGCGGCATCTTGCGTTTTTGGCGTTGCGGGATCTTTGCCGATCTGAGCAATCGTATTCGGCGCCATGGCCAGCGACGCCCCCAGAATCGCGAATGAAACCGCGAGCCGCATCGCAGAAAAGTTTCGTCGCGCGCCGCCGCCGGCGCTGGAACGGTCGTCCCGAGTTCGCTGTACAGGCAAAGAAGTCCGATGGTTCATCGGTTGTTCCTTTCCGGTTTGTTTTCGTCTGGCTCAGGAGCAGCGCGGGCGTGCAACCCTCTAAAATGATCCCACGGGAAATTTAAACGCCGTCTTAAGGGGAACTATAGTTCGGCGCACTACTCGAATCAAGTTTTTCCGGCGTATCGCGTCGGCGAGATTCGACGGCCGGGACCGGGCGACGAACTAATTTTCCGCAATCACAGTCGAGGCGAGAAATGCCTCCGACAAGCGGTCTCCCCACGCTTCTTTCACTTCGAGCGCGATCGCATAGGGGAGAACCTTGTCGAGATCCATCGGAGCGTTAATTTCGAGGTTGAGGCGGTTCAACTGGTCCTGATCGGTTTTTTGGAGGAACTGGCGGAATCCGGCGATTTGGTCGGAAACTTGCCGCCCGAGCGGCGATTTGCGCTTCAGACTGCGGCCCCCAGCCGAGATTGATGAGCAGAAATGCGGCGAGCGTTACGGCATAAGAAAACGATAGCTTGCTCAAGAGGAAGACGATCACCGACAGGAAAACAGCGAGCGCCGCGGTTCCGGGCAAGAGCTTCGTCCAGCCGGTTCCCGCGCGCACGGCAGTCTTCCACGCCGAGGCAAACGAAAGTTCGAACATCATACCCAGCATCAAACCGCAAAAGAGAATCCAAAACGTGAGAAAAACCGCCGGGACAGTGTCGTTCCCGCCGCGATCGCTGCAATGGGCACGGCCATCGAGAACGTGGCCAGAACTCCGAGCGCAATGACTCCCGAATGGCGCGTGAAATATTTGCCGCGGAGTTCTTTGGTCAGCTCCTCGTGAATATGAAAAACATAGCGGCCATTCTGCGCGGTGTTCCGCTGATCCAGCCCCGGGCTGAGTTCAATGGTCGGCCCGTCTTCAAACAGGAGGGCGAGCGTCCGCTTCTCCTCCGCGGCCAGCGCGGATTCCGCGGCGCGATCGCTCATCAGCCGCGACAATCTGTACTTTCCGTTCGCTGATTCCACGCGCAGGCACCCGTGCACGGCGAGCTGCGCAATGACGGCGGCGAACGAGCGGCCATCGGTGACTCCCGTGGCAATAAAGCGCGCGGCCGCGGGAGAAATGCCGTCAGGAGGTTCATACCGCGCGATCATCGCGCCCGGCTTGGGTTCGGGGCCAATCCGGAACCACGCGATCGAATAGTACAGAAACAAGAGACCGGGAGCGGCCAGCATCCATGCGTCGCGAGGAAATGTACCGGCCCGCGGGCTATTCATGAGACGCAGCGCGGAAATGAAAAGGATCAGGAACATACCAGTGTGAAATCGTTCGCGGGCACTACCAAAAACTATACGTTCGCGATGGACTCGAAACAAGATTCGCATCAGAAGGATGTTCTCGATTCCTAATGGGCCAACGCGTTTCCGCTACCGTTCCCCGCGCGCAGCCTGGGCAACCCGTGGCGCGACGGACGCTTCCGAAGAGATTCGGCAACCGTCCGCCGCCGCAACCCCCGGCGTGGCTAGTGAAAACGGGTTGGTCCGTGCAATCATACCGGTGCTCGATTACCGCGGGTGGGAGTGGAGCGTCGCCGTAGCCGTTCGGACGCCGGATTCGGCGATCGCGCGGATACCGCTGTCAAAATTGAAAGCCAGAGGGTGGAGGCAAGGGTGAAGAAACAGCTGTTTCTGATGACGTTGACGATTGCGGTTTCCGTTGTTCTGGCTTCCTGCGGTTCGACCACGGCTTCCACCACCTACACCATCGGCGGCACGGTTTCCGGCCTCAACGGCACGGGACTGGTGCTGCAGTACAACGGCGCCAACAACCTGTCGGTGACTTCCAACGGATTCTTCGTCTTTGCGAATGCCCTCCTCAGCGGCACTGCCTATACCATTACAATTCTAACGCAGCCTTCGAGTCCGGCGCAGACGTGCGCGATCACCTCCGGCGGCACCGGCACGGTGAACTCCAACGTCGTGACTATTGCCATTGCCTGCGCGAACAACACGTTTACCGTCGGCGGCACGGTTACGGGCCTCACAGGAACGGGTCTCGTCCTGCAGGACAACGGCGGCAGCAATCTGACGATCGCCGCAAATGGAAGCTTTACGTTTCCGACGCCCTCCGACAGGGGGAGCGATTATAACGTCACCGTTTCCACGCAGCCTTCCAATCCGGCCCAGATCTGCGGCGTGGCCAACGGCGTCGGAACGAACCTGAACGGCAACGTTACGGCCATTCAAGTGAACTGCTTCAACACCACGACGACCTACACGATTGGCGGCACGGTATCGGGCCTTTCCGGCACGGGACTCGTCTTGCAGGACAACAGCGGTGACAATCTTCCCGTCGGCGCGAACGGAAGCTTTACCTTTGCCACGTCCATCGCCAGCGGCGCCACGTACAGCGTCACAGTTCTCGCGCAGCCTTCCGCTCCCTTGCAGAATTGCGTGGTGACGGGCGGAGGAGGAACGGCCAGCGCGAACATTACGGGCATCCAGGTGAGCTGCACGACGGCTACGTTTACCATCGGCGGCACGATCACGGGTCTTACCGGAACGGGCCTGGTGCTGCAAGACAATGGCGGGAAGCAATTTGCCCGTGAGCGCGGGCGCAACCACGTTTACGTTCGCCACACAAGTGGCCAGCGGAGCGACTTACGCGGTGACTGTGCTGACGCAACCGTCCGGTCCGAACTGCTCGGTCGCAAACGGCAGCGGCACTGTGGCCACTTCGAGCGTGACCAACATCACCATCAAATGCGACGGCAGCGCATTCAACATCAGCGCGACGGTCTCGGGTCTGTTGCCGAACACGAACGTGGTTCTGCAGGACAACGGCGGCGACAGCCTCACCATCGACACCAACGGCGTCGCCACAAACTTCAATACGCCGCTTGCCACCGCCGCAGCCTATGCGGTCACCGTTCAGACGCAACCGGCGGGCGAGACTTGCACGGTGGGCGCGAACGCGAGCGGCAAGGTCGCCGGCGCCGACATCAACGTTGCGGTGAGCTGCGGCGTTCCCGCCTCCGCGGGGGCTGCGCACGCCTGCGTTGTGACCAGCGCCGGGGGAGTTCAGTGTTGGGGATCGAACGAATATGGGCAGCTCGGCAACGGCAGTACCGCCAACTCTTCCGTCCCCGTACAAGTAGTCGGGCTCTCGAACGGGGTCGTATCGGTTGCCGCAGGTTACGATTCAACGTGCGCGTTGACGAGCGCCGGGGCCGTTTGGTGCTGGGGAGATAACGCTTCGGGCCAGCTCGGAAATGGCGCGTTCACGCAGTCGAACATTCCCGTCGAAGTCCTGGACTCGACCGGGAGCGCGCCCCTGAGTGGGGCGGTCGCGATCTCGGCGGGACAATCCCATGCCTGCGCGGTCACCGAGCGCGGGCGCGGCTCTCTGCTGGGGCGACAATTCGAAAGGCGAGCTCGGAAACGGCAGTGAGATCGGTTCGAATCTTCCCGTTCCGGTCGCAGGCCTCTCCGGTAGCGCAGCCACGATCTCAGCGGGTTCCGGCTTTACCTGCGCCGTGACCCTCAGCGGCACGGCCGAATGCTGGGGAGAGGGCGCCGCGGCCAACTCGGAAACGGGAACACCGCAAGCACGGCTACCCCGACCGCTGTTTTGAATTCATCCGGCACAGCGCCGCTCAGCGGCGTGGTTGCCATCTCCGCGGGGTTTCGAGAATACCTGCGCTTTGACGAACGGCGGCACGGTGCTGTGCTGGGGCTCCAACAATTCCGGCCAGCTCGGAAATGCCAGTGCCGGCCCTCAATCCAACGTCCCGGTCTTGACGCTGAACGACGCCACCGGGCAATCCCCGCTGAGTGGCGTTGTTTCAGTCGAAGTCGGCAGGGACGATGCCTGCGCCGTCACCAGCGCTGGGGCGGCGCTGTGCTGGGGGCGCAACAATAACGGACAGCTCGGAAATGCCAGCGCGGCGAGCTCCACGTTCCCGGCGCAAGTCTCGGGACTATCGGGTGGCGTGGCCGCAATTGCCGCGGGCTATGGCCATACCTGCGCCGTGACCAACACCGGTGCGTCATTGTGCTGGGGATTCAACCTCGACGGACAGCTCGGCGACGGGACCACCACGACTTCCCCAGCGCCGGTAACAGTCCAGCTACCTTACAGATAACCTAACGCAAACGGATGTGGCTTTTAACGGCCTCTTTTGTTATAAGCGAAGGGTCCGGTTCGGCCCCGGGATTGTCCACCTGCCCAGAGCCGAACGCGCGACCTCATGGAGATTGGGTCATGAGCTTGTGGCAACTCCAAAAGGTGCGAGCTGAGGGTCTGTGTATTCCTGCGGGCGGGACCCTGCCCGTTTTTTGTTGCGTTTCCTACGCCATTCAATCGGTCACGAATTACGGGTCATTTTCGCAGGCATTGAGAACCACGGGCCTTCTTTAGCGCGGAGAAAAGTCTGAGGGAGCAAGGAGGCAATTCATGGCGACCGCAGTTACTCACTACACTTCCTATAAAGCACGGCCCTTTACCAGGGAGCAGCGCGACAACACCACGATTCTGTTCGGCGGCCTGACCTGGAAACACGAACGGCTGGTCCAGGGCGTCTTCAACAACTTGAATTACAAAGCGAAGCCGCTGCCGAATATCGCGCGCGCGGACCTGGACGCCGGCAAGGAACTGATCGACACGGGTGCCTGCTGCCCCACGATCTTTACGACCGGCAGCCTGGTGAATTTCCTCAAGAACGAAGTCGCCGTGAGCGGCAAAGAAAAGACGCTCGACAACTACGTCTTCCTGACGGCCGGCGCCTGCGGCCCTTGCCGCTTCGGGCAATATCACGAATCCTACGAAATGGCCCTCGACGGAATGGGCTTGAGGGATTTCCGCCTCTTCCTGCTGGCGCAGGACCAGCTCGACCAGGCATCTGAAAAACCAGGCGGCCTGGAAATCAACATGCACCTGAGCCTCGGCATTGTCTGGGCGATTCTGGTGGGAGACATTCTCACGGACATGGAGTACCTGACGCGTCCCTACGAAGTCACGCCCGGAGAAACCGATGGGGTCATGAAGGAAAGCGCCGACTACCTGTTCGAGGTTTTCCAGAAGCGGCCGCTGCGCGACAATAAGTACGGGATGCTGGCATGGCATTTCATGTCCGGCTATTTCGCCGACGCCTTGCGCGTGGTCCGCAAAAAGTGGGACGCCATCGAAGTCGACCGCCTGCAAGTGAAGCCGAAGGTGAAGATCACCGGGGAATTCTGGCTGCAGACGCACGAAGGCGACGGCAACTACAACATCAAGCGCTGGCTGGAACAGGAAGGCTCGGAGGTGATGCCGCCTCCCGTGGCGGTCTGGCTGCGGCTACCTGCTGCACACTCCGTCATCTGGCGCTTGTCTGCGAAACCCAACGTCGACCGGAAGATTCGCATGAAGATGGCCATGATTCGCGGCCTCGAGAAACTGTACGTCGGAACGTACAACCGGTTCCGCAAGGCGCTCGGCTATGTGCCGCACGAATTGCCGGACCAGGAAGAACTGAAGCAGCTGGCGGAGCCGTTCTTCCACCATGAATTGCGCGGCGGCGAAGGACACATGCTGATCGGCAAGGCGCTGCATGCGCATCTGCACAAGCATGCCAACATGACCTGCGAACTCTCGCCTTATTCCTGCATGCCCAACACGATGTCCCAGGGCGCCATGGCCAACGTGCTCGGGCGGCATCCGGAATTGCTCTACGCGCCGATTGAAATCAAGGGAGACGCCGAAGTCCACGCGCTGTCCCGCTGCCAGATGATTTTGACGGAAGCGAAGAAGCGCGCGCAGTCCGAATTCGTGGAAGCGATGGCCAAAACCGGGATGACGCTGGAAAAAATCCGGCAGATCGAAGAGAAAAATCCCAAGGTAAAGAAGGCGACCTACCGCATCCCCCACCACGGGTATGCGGCCACGGCCGCCAACTACGCTCTCCACCTCGCCAGCCTGTAGGCGGCGATCAACAGTAAGTTTCAGGAAACCGGCGGCTGGACCACCCGGCCGCCGGAAGCTGCAAACGGAAGCGACGAGGCCTCCTCCATGGCTGACGGAAGTTTTGTCAAGATCGCGCCCCTCATGCGGGACCCGGGCATGATGGAAATCAAGACCCCGGAGAAGCTCGCGCCGAGCGCCAATGGTGCGATGATCTGCGGCATGGACGTGGGAAGCACCACGGTCAAGTACACGCTTTGCTCGCCGTCCGGCGAAGTCCTTTCCCAGGCCTATGAGCGGCACAATACGAAACAGGGCGAAAAAGTTCTGCAATTCCTTTCGCGCTCGAAGGCGCAGCACGGCTTGACGCCGCAGCGCGACCGCATTTTCATGACCGGCTCGGGCGCCGGGCTGATCGCACCCGTCGTTGGGGCGAAAGTGATTCAGGAAGTCGTCGCGGTGGCGGCCAGCGTAGAGCGGCTGCACCCGGCGGTGCGGTTCGTCAGCGAAATCGGCGGAGAAGATATGAAGACCATCTTCTTCAACGGCAACGGGACGACGAAGAGCAAGCAAGTGCTGATGCAGAGCGCCTGCTCGGGCGGCACCGGTACTTTCATAGAAAAAACGGCCCGCAAACTGCAAATCGCTCCCGAAGCGCTTTCCGAGATGCGCTACACGGGGCTTACCCTGCACAAGATCAGCAGCAAGTGCGGGATTTTCGCCGAGGCCGATGCCAACACGTTGCTGAAGGCCGGCGTCACGGTCGATGAAATCATCGCTTCCCTGTTTGAAGCCGTGGTCTACCAAAATCTTGCCACGCTCACTCGCGGAAACACGCCTTCGCCGGAAGTGCTGTTGCTCGGCGGGCCGAATCTCTTTTTCAAGGGCCTCCAGGAAGCCTGGCGCCTGCACCTGACGCACATCTGGCAGGAACGAAAAATCCCGATGCCGGACGGGAAGGCGCCCGAGGAATACATCGTCGTGCCAAAGGATGCGCTGTACTACGCGGCGCTCGGCTGCGTGGAAGTGGCGATGGGCGAGCAGCCGGCCGTTGGGGTATATCTCGGAACGAAGAAACTCCAGTGGTGGATCGAGGAAGGCCAGTACGAAGAGAAAAAGAAGCAGGGCCGCGGCGGGCTGAGCGACAACGAAGAGAGCCTGCGAGAGTTCATCGACCTGTATTCCAAGATGGATGCCACGAGCGCGGCGAATATCGCAGCGAAACCGCCAGTCGTTACCGTCGAAAACAAAAAACTGGATCACGTCGTGGTGGGCTGCGATTTCGGCTCGACGACCGCGAAGGCCGTCTGCCTTGGCCCCGACAAGGAATTGCTTTTCTCCTGCTATGCGCTGAGTAAAGGCAATCCCATCGAGGACGCGAAGAGCTTGTTCCGCCAGCTGCGCGCCGCGATCGGCGACGGCCAGATCCTCGGGCTCGGAATCACCGGCTACGGGAAGGACCTGCTGAAAGGCATCCTGGGCGCGGACTGCGGCGTCGTGGAAACGATCGCGCACGCCTCCGCCGGTTTGCACTACTTCCCCGATGCGGATTGCATCTGCGACGTCGGCGGCGTGGACGTCAAGATCATGATCCTGAAAAACGGGGCCGTCAGCGATTTCCGCCTCAACTCGCAGTGCTCGTCCGGCAACGGCGCGTTCCTGCAGGGCGTCGCGGAGCGGTTCGGCATTCCGCTGAGCGAAATGGCGGACAAGGCCTTTCTGGCTCAGGCCATGCCGCAGCTTTCCATGGGATGCGGCGTGTTCCTGCAAAGCGACATCGTGAACCAGCAGCGCAAGGGCTGGCAGGCGGAGGAAATTCTGGCCGCGCTTTGCTCGATCCTGCCGCTGAACGTGTGGATCTACGCGGGCGGCATGAATAACCTCAACCAGGTGGGCAAGAAATTTATCCTGCAGGGCGGGACGCACAAGAATCTCGCGGTGGTGAAAACGCAGGTGGATTTCATCCGCTCGAAAGTTCCGGACGCGGACGTGGTCGTGCACCCATATTCCGGAGAGGCCGGAGCCATCGGCGCGGCGCTTGTTTCGCTGGACTGGTGGGAAAAGGGCGGCCGAGTCGCAGTTTCGCGGCTTCGATGTGATCGAAAATCTTACCTACCAAACCACTACAACCAAGGAAACGGTTTGCAACTGGTGCCCGGTGAATTGCCAGCGCAGTTTCATCGACGTGGCGCTGCCGGGCGGCCAGGGACGCGAGTGGAGCAAAGTGCCTATTTCCCTCGGTTGGGAGCGCGTGATCGTGAACAACTCCTGCCCCAAGGGGCTCGTCGAAGATTTGAACGAAATGAAAGTAATCAAGGCCGGAATCGAGAAGACCAAGAATGCGTTTCCCAACATTGCAGACATGGTTCGGCAAGAAGGATTCCGTCGCAATACCGTCTCCGCCTAAGGACCGCTCGGGAGTCCGCGTCGGGATTCCCAAGGTCCTGAACGTGTGGAGCACCCACCAGTTCTGGGTCGGGTTTCTGCGCGAAATCGGCATCAGCTCCGAAAACATTGTCTTCAGCTCGGACACTTCCGAGGAGCAAGGCCGCGAATTCGGCAAAGGCCGCGGCACGGTGGATTGCTGCTACCCGGTGAAGGCCATGAGCGGGCATTACGGCGAGCTGATCTTCGGGCAGAAGAAAAAGCTGGACGTGATCCTGAGCCCGATGATTTATTCGCTGCCCTCCTTTATGCGCGGGCACGTGTCGGAGACCCTGGCCTGCACCCGCGTGATGGCCGGACCCGAAAACATCCGCGCGGGTTTCGTGAAGGAAAGCGACGTGTTCGGCGACAACGGCATACAATACGCCGCGCCGTTCGTGAACATGGCCGAGCCGGAAATGGTCCCGAAGCAGATGTACGATTGCCTGAAGGACGTGTTCGACTTGGACATGGCCGAAACGCAGCGCGCCGTGGACGCGGGCTACAAGGCCCTGCGCGAATTCAATCAGAAGGCGCGCGCCGAGACGCGCAAAATTTTGACGTGGTGCGCGCGCGAATCGAAACCGTGCGTATTGGTGCTCGGCCGGCCGTATCACATGGACCCGGGAATCGGGCACGAGATCGAAGCCGATTTGCAGGCGCAC
This sequence comes from uncultured Acidobacteriota bacterium, assembly GCA_963800455.1. Classification (GTDB taxonomy): domain Bacteria; phylum Acidobacteriota; class Terriglobia; order Acidiferrales; family UBA7541; genus Palsa-360. The sequence goes on from CAWDAY010000003.1 coordinate 568,563, forward strand.
GGCTATCCCATCGTGTGGCTGCAATACCTTCCGATCGACGACGATCTGCTCGGCTGGATTTTCGGGGAAGAAATTGCGGCCAAGAAAATCCGCTCGGGACTCGACATTTCCGACGTGTGGACTTCCTCGAACAGCAGCAACACGAATGAAATTCTGTGGGGCGCGAAATTCGCGGCGCGCTTCCCGTGGATTACCTGCACGCTCCGGCTCTCGAGTTACGAGTGCGGCATGGACCAGCCGACCTACACGCCCACGCAGAAAATCGTGGAAGCTACCGGAACGCTGTTCTTTAAGTTTGGCGACCTCGATTCCACCAAGCCCGCGGGAAGCATCAAGATCCGGATCGAAACCATCGTCCACTACCTGGCCAAATATTCCGACCAAATCATTCAGAGGAAGCTGGCCCTGCTGCCGCCCGATTGCCCCCTGCTGAAGGACAAATCCGCAAAGGATGATAAGGCGCTGGCGACCGTCGCCGGAAGCGATTAACGACGACGCGATGCGGTTTTTGTGGCGCCGGCAAGATGCTGGCGCTACGAAAACCACCCCGCGAGGCGATCGAAAATCGGAAGGAACACGTTGAAGCGTTCGCCCTCGTGCGCGTGATGCAGCATGTGGTGCCTCGCCGCCGGACGCAGCCACTTTGGCAGCCAGCCACCCATGTGCGTGCGCCAGTGAATTTCCTCAAACGCGATGTAGTAGACCGCGAAACTCGCGAACACTCCCGCGGTCCAGGTATTGCGGAACCTCCATTGCAGAAGCAAAAACGGCGCGGCATTGGCGAGAAAGAGCGCGACGACTCCTAAAGGATTGTGGGAAAAATTGACGTACCGCGGGGCTTCCGGAGAATTCAGCGTCGCGTGATGCACCAGATGCTGCTGGCGGAACATGCCGCGGCCTGCATGTAGTACGAACCGGTGTAGGCAGTACTCAAAAATGTTGGCGTAAAAAAAGCCCAGCACGAGGCCGCCAAGGATGCCGATGGCGGAATGTGGAAAAAACCGGAGCGAAACCCAAACCAGAACCGCCCCGGACAAGGCGGCAGCCAGCAGGTTGTTCCTCTTGATATTTAACCCCTCGGCTTTCCACCCGGCCCGAATTGCGTCATCCGGCGTCATTCTGAAATCAAACTAGCGCGTTCGCCGGTCTGCCGCAAGCGCGCGTCCGACTGAATTTCGCGAGAGCGACGGACTAATCGCCGGCATGAGAAGCGACTCCGATTTGCGAGGTCTTGGGGCTTTCGGAACTGACGCGCGTGAGATAAATCATGAAAGGCGTAACTTCAAACGGCATCTTTTCCCGTTCCGCGACCGCTCCCGCGGCCTTCGCCTTCAGCAGTTGCAGGCTATCGTCCCACGGGTCCAGCTTGATGCGGCCGCCGAGCGGCAGCGCAACGATGTGACTGGCCGCGTCCGCTTCTTCGCTCTTGGCGACCGTAACCGGGTGCCTCATGAGTCCGGCATCTCCCACGCGCGGGCTAATCAAGTTCGGTATTTCTCGCGCGCGCTCCTGTAACTCGGCCATGAACATTTCTGCGGTTCCGAGCTGATCTTTGTACGGAGAATTTTTCAGGAGCTCCGCGGCTTTCGCGCTGGCCGCGGCGTCTTCTTCCGGTTTGCGCGCAAAATCGAAGTGCTCGAACATTTTCTTGTCGTCGAACTGCAAGCGATCGTAAAAAGCGAACTGCGTGTCCACGGGCCTGTGTGTCGTCAGGATGTAGCCCATTTCCTTGGCCAGCATCGCCGCGAGGCTGGCTTCATCCGGCAAGACGTCGATCAAGCCGCGGCTCAGCACGATGGTGCGCCCCATCGAAAACGATTCGAGGGTGGACGTCATCAGCACGCGGCATTGAATATCGGGTCCGCCGTCCAGGTTGTTTGTAACTTCCAGATTGTTTACGACGGTATCGAGGATCTTGTCGATCTCGCCTTTCGGCGCGAGCAGCCCGGTTTTTTCCAGCTTTTCAACGACGTTGTCGTCCGCCTGCCGGTTCCAGGCGCGCTGTTCCTGCACGGGCGAGAGATCGTTGCTCTTCTGCGATTCATCGATCACCGGCGAGGCGGATTCGACGAGCACCTGGCTCAACTCCTGCTCCTGGCGGGACCGACCGGCGTCGTATCCCCAAAGCCGCGTCTGCGCTTTAAAGGTTTGCCCTCTCTCCAGCGGAAAGGATGCCGTATTCTGCTCGGAATAAATGAACGCGGGCAGCCAGAGATTCGGGCCGGCGTTCACGCGCCAACTGTCAAAATGGAATTTGAGATCGGAATATTCGTGCCCGGAATAGGATCCGTTGAACCGAACGATGGTGAAATCCTGGTCTTCGACCCAAATGCGCCCGATGAATCTCCCCTTGCCCGCTTTCTTTTTCGGAGTGACGTCAAAAACGAGCGTGCGCACTTCGCCCAGGAATTCGCGGCGGACGTAATCGAAATTGTAGTTCCGCGTATCGAGGCCGCCGTTGTCCAGGTAGATCATTTGCAGAAAGCCCTGCGGCAAAAATTCCGTGCCGAAGTCGAAGAGCCGGGTAAGGCTCGCGAGCAGATGGTGGACAGAATCGTCGCCCGGCTTGGGAAGAGGCTTGAGATCGAGACCCTTGGCAAAATCCGCGCGCCCGATAAAGTAGTGGTCGCCGTCGGGAATCCAGCTGCCGTCGCTCTCCGTCACCCGGACCTTCTGGATGTACGTCTCGACCAGCGGAGAGTGCTGCCGGATCATTTGCATTTCCTGATTTTCCCGGGACGTCACTTTGGAAACGACTTGATCCAGCGCCCCGACCGGCGCGAGCGCCGTTTCTTGCGCGGCAAGCGGCGCGGCGCAAAACACCACAGCCAACAGAAGAAAATTCCAGTTACGCATGCTCATCCCCCCAAAATACGCGTGCCCTGTGGAACATCTGCGTACCGAAAAAACCGAGCCACAAAATCCCTGAACCAATGACTAGCGCACGCGGCTTGCCATTCAGCCTCGAAATCGGACACTCCACCGTAAGGCATTAGCAGCTGTCTTTTTTTTGCACCATGTAAGACTTTCGCCAGGACTGAAGAATTGTCACAGGAAGAAGCGGCTGCAACAGGCCTGGATTGCAGCCGCGAGGAGTCGGATCGAACGAAGAATGGGCGGCGAAGTTGAACGCGCGATCAATGTCCTTCTGCGGTTCCGTGAATTTCCAGCGTCTTGCCGGGCAGGACGTTGATTTTTTCCTGGTGGAACGCGTTGCCCGACGGGTCGCGTAATTCGATGTCGTGGTTGCCGGTCGAGAGCCGGAACTTCTTCAGATCGCCCACCCGGCCCGCGTAGCCGCCGTCGACGTACACCAGGGCATCTTTACCCGCTCCGGTGATCTTCACTTCCCCATACGGGTGTGACGGACCTTCGGCGTAGGGAGTTCCCCAACCATAGTAGGGGTAATCCCAGCCCCAACCCCAGCCGGGTCCGTACCAGCCCCAACCCGGACCATACCCGCCCCATCCCCAACCGCCGCCATAGAAACCACCGCCGCCGTAATGGCCGCCACCGCGCCAGCCGAATCCACCGCGCCCTCCGAACCCGCCGTGGCCCCCAAACCCGCCGCGCTGCGCGGAAACCGCAGGCACGATCGCAAAAAGCGCTAATAGGGCAATCGCAAACAGCTTCCAAAATCGTGGCATCGCGTTGCCCTCCCTTCTGGGTCGCAACACAAGGCCCAACACCTGAACTTTCACTTACTTGGATGCTTGCGAAGATGGACCCGTTGTCCGGTGCCAGTCAGGGTTCCCGCTGCCGGTGCGTAGGGCGATTTGCATCCGCGTGTTTGAGTTTTCGTTTAAACCTACTACTCCCTTACTGGAACTTCGTGGTAGAGTTTGCCGAGGAGAACCCTCCATGAGACGCTCCCGATGGGCTGTTTTGCTCTTCCTCTGTGTTTTTCCTCTGGCGGCGCGCGCGCAGCAGGCGAACACGGAAAAGCCCCTCAACGACACGCAGAAGCTTGGCCGCCGGGTGTTCGAACAGCGCTGCGGCATCTGCCACGCGCCGGCGCGGCCAGGATTCCAGATGTACGGCCCTGCGTTGTACAAGGATCTGATCAACGGGAGCGAAGACGCCATCAAGGAAATTATCCGGAGCGGTTCGAATAAAATGCCGGGATTCAAGCTCGGGTTGCAGCCGTCGGAGATCGACGCGATCGTCGAGTATCTGAAGACTGTGCCGAAGCCGCCGAAGAACACGGAGCCCACGGGCGGCGGGGACATGGGCCCGCTCGACTAAGAAAGCTCGACCGGGAAATTGGAAAAAGGAGAGCCTGCAATGAATCACACATCCCTTCGTGCGTTCCTGAAATGCGCCGGCGCCATGCTCGCGCTGTTCGCGCTTTCCGTGATTCTTCCCCTCGCTGCTCATGCCGCTCCCGACGGCGCGCTGCTGACCGGAACGGTGAAGTCCGCTGCCGGACTAAAGATGGGCGGCGTGACCGTCTCCACGAAGCTGGATGGAACGACGATCACTACGTCCGTGTTTACGGACGAGGACGGCGCGTACTATTTTCCGGCCATGAGCGCCGGGCACTACGACGTGTGGGCGCAGGCGGACGGCTTCGAAATCGCGCGCGCCGCCGTGGACCTCGCGGCGACGAAGAATCAGGATTTCGTTTTGCACGCGACGAAGGAATTCGTGCAGCAACTCTCGGGTGATCAGATGCTCGCGTCGCTGCCCGATCAGACGCCGGACGACCACCGGCTGAAGCGCGTGTTCCGGAACAGCTGCACGAGCTGCCACCAGCCCAATTACATTCTGCAGAACCGGTTCGACGAAAAGGGCTGGACCGCGGTTCTCGAAGTGATGAAGCGCGTCAACGTTGCCGGCGGTTACCTGGGACCGAACAGCCCCATTGCCGCGCCGATCGATTTTCATGAGAAAGAACTTGCGGCGTACCTCGCGCGGGCTCGCGGTCCGGAGCCGAGCGACATGAAGTTCAAGCTGCGGCCCCGGCCAACGGGAGATGCGGCGCGCGCCGTCTTTACGGAGTACGACGTCGCGCTGTTCGGCGCGAACGATGCCCCCAGGAAATACGGTACCAACAACGGAAGCGATTGGTCCTTGGGCACGCCTTCCTCCTTCTTCGGCCAACACGGAGTGCACGACGCTCAGTCCGATCTCAATGGGAACATCTGGTTCTCCGTGAACGTGCCGAATCCCTACGCCAGCATCGGACGCGTCGATGCGAAAACGGGCGAGACAAAATTCTTCCGCGTCGATGGCCTGCACGGGATGGCCGCGAACGGCCACGGCGCATACAGGGATCAGCAGGGGCATCTCTGGTTCAACATCTCGCCCGGCCAGGAAAAAGGCCCCGGTCGCTTGATCGAAGTCGATCCCGCGGCGCAGACGCTTCAGGTCTACACGCCGCCCGCGACGATGGAAGGGCCGACGTTCGTCGCCGGAACCGTGGACGTGGACGGCAAGGGAAAAATCTGGGCCTCGACCTTCCACGGCGCATCGCGTTTCGATCCCGTAACGAAAGAATTCACGGAATATAAATCGCCTACCTTCAAGAATGCGGACGGAATCGGAAACACCTACGGCCTGACCGCCGACGGCGACGGCAACGGCTGGTGGGCCGAGATGAATCTCGACATTGTCGCCAAAACCGATCTCGAGACCGGCAAAGTTACCGAGATCAAGATTCCTCCGGTGCCCGGAGTGAAGGCCATGTTCACGCCGGACGAAGTAAAAATGTACGACGAGGCCGGATCGACTTGGAACGCGGCCACGCCATGGGCCGAAGGTCCGCGCCGTATGGGAGCGGACAAGCAAGGCCACGTGGTGTGGGTTTGCGACTGGTGGGGCGGAAACCTCGCCAAGATCGACACGCAAACCCTGAAAGTGACCATCGTTCCGCTGCCCAGGCCGGACGTTCAGGAACCGTACCAAGCCGTGGTGGACAAGAACCACAACGTCTGGATCAACCTGATGAACTCGGACGAAGTGATGAAGTTCGATCCCAAAACATCGAAGTGGACCGAATACCCGTTCCCGACGCTCGGTGCGGAGACCCGCTACATTTCCATGGTCGAACGCGACGGCAAGATGGAAATCATTCTGCCGTACTCGCGCGCGCGAAGAGTGTCGCGCATGACCTTCCGCACCAAGGAAGACATCCAGGCGCTGAAGCAGCAAGTGCAGCAGCAGGAACAGGCGCGCGCGCAATAGAATCGCGGAACCCAAAGGCTGCCCGCCCCAAAAGCGGGCGGCCTCTACGGCAATTGCCAACAAGATGGAATGACGATTTTGCGGCAGCCGTTCCGCGCATTATTTTTGGGCGCGGAAACACGCCATCGTCGTGAACGTTCGTCGATCCCAGGCGGTTCTTCACATTGACACGGCTTGGGAGAGGGTGTACGGTCCTTCGCAAGGGCAGGTTGCATCCCCAAATTAAGTATCGTATTGCGAGGTGAATGATGGCCACTCTCTCAGCCGGTCGGCTGTGGCTCGGCAATACTTTTCTTTTTTCCAGCAGGAGAAACGGCACTAACAGAAATGCAGGCGGGAACCGAAGTTTGCGATGGGTGTTTCTCTCAGGATTGATTCTTTTTGCTTCGCTTGCCGTCGCGCAGAGCGCTCCCCAAATCACCGGAGTCGATCCTGCCTCCGGTAAGGTGAATGACACGGTGACCTTGTCCGGCAGCAATTTGGGGAAGGCCGCTGTTTCGTCCGTCTATCTTTCCGATGACAAGAACGATTTCAAAGCCACGATCGTCGATCAGAGCGACGACAAGATCACGATGAAAGTGCCGCAGGTTAAGGCCGGGGGTTACAACGTCTCCCTTCAAGTGGGCGACAAACTTTTCATCAAACCGGTGAAATTCACCGTCCAAGAATGAGATGTACGTGACACAGGCTGAAGCCTGCGCCACTTTACCTTACAGCGGAACTCCGAGCGCCTTGCGCGCTTCCTCGAACGTGGACTCGTGAATCTGCCCAAAAGCGTCCACTTTCATGTGCTTAGTCTGCATCGGCTTGCCGTCGAGTCGGTCCTTCAGCCAGTCCGCGAAATAGGTCCCTTGGCTCGGGCCGGCCGCCGCGGCGGACGATCCGACGAGGCCGTGTTCCGCTCCTTCGTAGACCAGCAATTGTTTGGGCGCCGAGATCGTATCGAATAAGTCGTACGTAAATTCGATCGGGCTGAGCTGGTCGTCCTCTCCCGCCATCACCAGGTAAGGAATTTTGATCTTCTCTCCCACTCCCTTCAGCGAGAGGGTTTGCGCAAACTTGTCGAATTCCGCCTCGTCGGTGAAACCTGCCATGTACATGAACCGCAGCTTGAACGTAGGCGAGGCGACGTTGAAAAGAGTGTTCAGCCCGGGTTCGTGGCAGACGGATCGCAGCACGCAGCCCTTGAGGCGGTCGTCGACGGAAGCTACTTGCGTCCCCCAGAACGAGCCCATGCTGACGCCCGACAACGCGATGCGGTCCGGATCGATCTCACTCTGCGAACGCAGCCACGACAAGACGAGAGGGCCGGCCTGCATCCAGTTCGTCGCCGTCGGATGAATTTCGCGAACGCAGCATTCCCCCTGGCCGGGGCCTTCGAGAGCCAGAACAGCTATGCCGCGCTCGAGGAGCTTGTCGCCGTAGAGCGCGACGCCGACTTCTTTAATGCTGTCCATCCCACCGATCGACCAAACGGCCGGAAGCTTGCCGGTCCCGCGTCGCAGCGGAAGATGAAGGTAGCCGGGCAGGGATTTCCCGTTGCCGCCAAAAGGAATTTCCACCTTGCGGATTTCATGGTCGGCGAGCTCGATGTACTTGGCGTAGGCGGCTGACTTCTTTTCGTTCAGCGCCAGGTTTTCGCGCGTCACCGCGAAGATCGGCCACTGCGCGCTTCCGTAAAGCAGCGCGGCGATGAAGTAACTTTCGCGGGCGGCGATGGTGTGGCCGTCGGCTTCAAACTGGCGCGCCATTTTCTCGCGGCGGACAGCCGCGCGCGTGTACTCGCGCGCGATGTCGTTGTATTTGCGGACTCGCGAACGGATGGCGTTGAAATCGCCGGTCGCGTCCGGCCCGCAGGGTCCCAGCGTGTATGCGACGCGCGCCTGGTCCCATTCGAGGCCGACGGTCTGCACTACGGCGTCGAGCAGCCAGCGCTGTTCCTGCCAGCGCTTCATCTTGCGCTCGGTCGCCGCGCTCATTTCGGGCGCCGGCGCCGGTGCGGGAGGCGCTACGGGCGGCGTTGCGGCCAGCATTCCCGGCCACGCCGATCCGGCGCCGCGCCCAAGAAAAGATGCGCCGGCCATCGTTGCCGCTCCGCCCAGAAACTCCCTGCGCTGCACCAACTTCTTCCCAGATTCGGGCTTGTTTGGCTTGGACATCGTTGCCCTCCCTTTGATTCCCGCAGACAAGAAAGATTGCCGCGGGCTCGCCGCCGGTCGTCACTTGCTTGTCCGTTGAATACGGACCTCAATAACACGGCCTGAGCATGATGTAAAGGAAGGTCATCACGCACCGCCGAGATTTCAAATGTTCTCGGGCGAAAGCGTCGGGACGAACTCGTTCTGACCAAATCCTGCTGAGCTCCAACGTCTCTTGCGTACCGCGACTGCCGCAAAGCCTCCAGGTCCACGTCATACCTGCGCCACGCGGTCTTCGCTAACTGATTGTAATGATGATACTTAGTCGATATTTCTAGCCCTCAATCGCCTTCCCGGGGCTAGTTTTGGTACCCGGTACTGGGACTACCAATCCCTTTGTCTGACCGAATTGGCACTGATGCCTCATTTGTGCCTCCGTTTGATTTTGGGAAAGTGTACTTGCGGAGGCGAGGTACCGAAAGCGAAACCGAGGAGACTCCCGATGAATACGAACAAAGTAGCGCTCGCCATTATCTTCAGCCTGATCGTTCTTCTGACTGGAGGATCGACATACGCGCAGCAGGCGCCAGCATGGAGCAACGCGCTCGCCGCCGCGGCGGCAGCGCGAGCACAAGGTGAATTCAAGGTGGCGGAGGCTTCTTACAAAGAAGCCATCGAGATCCAAATAAAGACACTGGGCGCAAACCATCCGGAGGTGGCCATTAGCCTGAACAACCTTGCCGTCTATTATCAGGATCAATCTATGAATTCCCAGGCGGATCAGGCCTACCAGCAAGCGCTCGCAATTCTTGACGCGGGCGCGCGCCCCACTGCTTTGACGGCGCAAACCCTGAACAATCTGGCGGCGCTGTATCGCGACGAAAATGCCGCTGACAAAGCCTTGCCGCTCTACACGCGAGCGATGGGAATCTGGGAAAAGCTGGCGAAGAAGGACCACGCAGGTGAAGTCGTCACGATCATCGGGCTCGCAGACAGCTATCACTCCCGGAACCAGGACGCCGGCGCTGAGCCGCTTTACCTCCGCGCTGTAGCGATCTGGACTGAAGAAGGCAAAACGGAAAACACGGACGAGGCGGAGGCGCTCTTTCATCTGGGCGAAATTTACCGCTCGCGCAGCAAGAATTCGGACGCGGCGCCGATGTATTCCCACGCGCTGGCGATCTGGGAACAGGCTTCGCAAATGGAAAGCTCGGAAGCAATTGCGGCGCAAGACGCCCTGGGAGAAATCTACCGCACCGAAGGAAAATACTCCGAAGCCGAACCGCTCCTGGAGCGCGCCTTGAAGGCCACGGAACAAAAACTGGGTCCCGATCGTGTTGAAGTGGCCACGAGTTTGAATCATCTGGCGCTGCTCTACTACTGCGAGTCCAAGTACGACGCGGCCGAACCCCTCTACCGCAGGGCCCTGGCGATCCGCGAAAAGAATCTCGGGGCCGATGATCCGGCTGTCCGGCAAACGATGCAAGTCTACGCCGCGCTGCTTCGCCAGGAAGGCCGCAAGGACGAGGCACAAAAACTGGAAGCCCGCGCCGCGGACAGCGGACTCGTCCATTTCTGAAGATTTCCGAAGATAACGAACGGATCGCGGCCCGCATCCGCGCGGGCCGCGACCGCATAAGAAATTATCGAACGAAGATTACCGACCGAAGACAAGGAAAATCGAAGCGGCGATTGGGGCCGATCGATTCAACGGCGCGCCCACGTTTCTTTGGCAAGATAGGGCAAGTCGTGCACAAAATCGTCCTGCTTCACTCCCATCGGATAAATCACGTGAGCGAGATCGTCCTTGGTGTAGGCCAGCACGAATGCGGCATGGCCGACTTCGTAGGCCCCGTCCGGCCTCACTGCCGATTTTTTGGCGGGAGAGAGATTCGCGGCGATCTGGGCTGCATCGATCGCCGCCTGGTTTCCGGTGAGGCCGATAAAGCGCTTATCGAAGTGATCGAGCCAGGCGCGCAGCGCCGCCGGACTGTCCCGATCGGGGTCGGTGGTAACGAAAACCACTTTGAATTGCTCGGCGAGCGCCGGCGGTAATTTTTTAAATGCCTGCGCGATCATTTGCATCTGAAGCGGACAAATATCCGGGCAGTGACTGTAGCCGAAAAACAGGAGTGTGACGTACCCCTCCGTCTTCGAGTGAAAATCGAATGCCGTCCCGGAGGTGTCCGTCAAAGTGAATTTCGGTTTCGGGAGGGCCGGAGATACCAGCCCGCCCCGGTACGTCTCTTCGATTCGGTCCCCGCGTGACGGCCCAGGCTGCTTTTGCGCAACCTGAGCCGAAACGCGGCGAACCGATCCAGGCAGAACCGCCAGGACAATCAACACTCGAAGGAAGAGACGCGCATTCATTTTGTGTCCGTCAGTAATGAGGGTGTCGCAGCACTGCGAACTAGTAGACGTCCACCTCACCGAGCATGCCGTCTACGTCGTGAAGGGCACATTTGTACTGGTAGTGTCCCTTTTGCGTAAAGGTGATTCGGATGCGCGTCGTGCCTGCCGGCGATTGCACCCTTCCGACCGCGTCTTCCGGCGCCGCTTGCAGGAACCCCGAGTTTACGGTGTTCGCGCACGCGATTCCCGGAGAGGGAAAACAGGCGAGCGTCGACGGCGGCGCTACGAACACCGGTGTCGTAATCGAATTGGGAATTACGCCGTGCCAAGCACCGTCGGCATCCACTCCTCCAGCCGTGTCGGACACTCCGGTCCACGGCGTGTTGCTTACACCAACCAGCGTCGTGGGAACGAAGGGCTCGGTGCCAAACGTAACGGTATGCGGCTCGGTCGGATCCAGATTCGTCCATTCGACCGTGTCTCCGACATGAATTCGAATCGTCCCTGGGAGAAAGCGATCGATAGCCAAATACTGGCGTCCCCCTCCGGTCGCAGAGATTTCTCCGGTCATGATCACTTCATTCGGGGAATGACGGTAGTCGTCTCGGTCACCGCGGTCTTCCCATGAACGATCGTCATCGCGAAGCAGATTGCGCGCCTCATCGCGCGCCTGCCGGTCGTAGTCGAAGTACGGAAGCGGCGATCCCGTATCGAGAACATGAACCGTTCCGTTCATGTTCGTGTGCACGAGACACACGAGCTTGTAGTTGCCCGGATTTGGAAACGTCACCGTGAAAGTAGTTCCGCCGGACGACGGAGCGCTGGTCACACAGGTGGCGCCGGTGTACGTAGCGGTGGAAGTCTCAAATCCCGGCGCACCAGTCGGGCAGCCGGAGGCCGGATACGGAGGTCCCACCGGCGGAGGCGCCAGCGGTCGTGTGTCCGTCGGCGCGAGGAAGGTGACCGTATGCACTTCGTTCTTGGGAGCGAACGTCCACGCAATTCTGTCGCCTTCGTGGATCCACATCTCATTCGGTAGAAACGCGTCAGCCTGTTTAGCTTGATCCTGACTTTCAGCGCCCGCATAGGCTGTCCAAGTTTTTTGCGCCTTGGCCGCTTGCGGAACCATAGCAAGCGCCAGCAGCAGAACTCCGCAGGGATACAATCGCTTCATCACTCCTCCTATATATTCAATTTTCGATTCCCTTAGACCGACTACGGAAACGTCACGCCCGCCTCGGGCGCTGTATTCTCGTTGCCGCATGTTCCTGCGTCAACGCCGAAATCGGAGATTTCCTCAGCCATTAAGTCCTGAGAGTTCCAGTACGACGTGAAGCCTTGACACGAACCGAGGCGACAGCTCCGTTCTCGGGATACCATCCTGCTTCCAGTCCTATGGAGCCGTCCGTTGCGATCTTGCCGCCAACGACTAGCGTTCTTCTCCGGCCCGGCCGTTCGAATTTGACACGTACTAACGCCGAGCATATAGTTTTGCGCAAAGTTAAAGTTGAGATAGGAATTTGGCTGAACCAACGCCGAGCGCGTCCGGCCAACGGATGAGCTTGGGCGTTCAGGAGGCGCGAATACGGAATGAATGACTCCACCAAGGCGGTCGAAGTCAAGTCGCGCGAACTTCTCAAGCTGATCGACCAGGACGCGAGCGTCGAAAAACTCTGTACGGGCTTTATTTTTACGGAAGGCCCGATCTGGAATCCCAGGGAACAATGCCTGTACTTCAGCGATATGCCCGGCGATGTGCGCCGCCGCTGGAGCGCCGCGGATGGCGTCAAGGAAGTACGCAGGCCCAGCAACAAGTGCAATGGCATGACCTACGACGGCGCCGGCAAGCTGTACGTTTGCGAGCATGTCACGAGTTCGCTCGTGATGGAGACTCCTTCGGGCGAGCGCAAGGTGCTCGCGACTCACTGGCAGGGAAAAGAGCTGAACAGCCCCAACGACGTGGTGGTTCGCTCCGACAATTCCGTTTATTTCAGCGATCCCTCGTACGGACGCATGCCGGTCTTCGGTTTGGAACGCAAGCAAGAGCTCGACTTTCAGGGTCTGTTCCGGATTTCTCCCGACGGAAAGCTGCACCTGGAGGCGAACGATTTCGGCCAGACCAACGGCGTGTGTTTTTCGCCCGATGAAAAAATTCTGTACGTCAACGATTCGCCGCGCGCGCACATCCGCGCGTTCGACGTCGCCCCCGACGGATCTCTCAGCAAGAGCCGCATTTTCGCGGAGAAGATCGGCGACGGCGTTCTCGAGAACGGCATTGTGGACGGGATGAAAATCGACGAGAGAGGCAATGTCTACGTGACCGGGCCGCGGGGAATCTGGGTGCTCAGCCCGAAGGCGGAGCACCTGGGCGTGATTCGCATGCCCGAACACGCGGGCAACCTGACGTTTGGCGGGCGGAACTGGGATGAGCTGTACTGCGCCTGCTCGACCTCGATTTATCGCGTCAAGTTGAAGGTGCGGGGAAATCCTGTCGCATACACGAAGATGCGCTGAGAGGAACCATGGCCGATCGAAAGCTCAATGCGCGGAAGACCGCGCTGATCATCCAGGATTTGCAAAACGACGTGATCACCGAGGGCGGAGCGTTCGCGTCTTCCGGCGCGCCGGCCCACGCGAAGAAGCAGAACATCGTCGAGAACGTTAAGAAATTAGCCGCCGCGATGCGCAAGGCCGGCTCGGTGGTGATCCACGTCCATTACATTGTGGAGCCGGGCGCTCCGGGGCTGAAGCTGAACGCGCCCCTGTTTCGCGGCCTGGCGGAGAGCAAGGCGGTTGTGCGCGGCACCTGGGGCGCGGCGCCCGCCGAAGGACTGGAACCGCAAAAGGGCGATGTGGTCGTCGAGAAAATGCGCATGAACGGGTTTCACGGCACCAAGCTCGAAACGATCCTGCAAGGATACGGGATCGACTCGCTGGTGATTACGGGGGCCTGGACGAATTTCTCCATCGAGCACACGGCGCGGCACGGCGCCGATGCCGGCTATGAGGTGGTCGTGGCGACGGACGGGACGTCCACCATCAACGATGAGTGGCAAAACGCCGGATTGAATTTCGCGCTGCAAAACGTGGCCGACCGGTGGAGCTGCGCGGAGATCATGCAGGCTCTGATTTAAACGCGCGGCGGGTTACGGACGGACTAAGCTCCAGCCTTCCAGAGCAAATCAACACTGGTCCACGACCGATACGACTTCGGCGGCAGGTAAAGCCCGCAAATTAAAATCATAGAGAGTTCATGACCGTTCCTTCTGAAACTACCGTCGTCGTTTCTTCCAAAGACATACGCGCGATCGTCGCGCACGTCCTCTCCAAGCTGGGAGCGAGCGAGCGGGAATGCTCGATCCAGGCCGATGTTCTGACGGAAGCGGACCTGCGGGGCCATCATTCCCACGGTCTGCAACGCTTGCCGGTCCTCGCGACTCGGATCAAGAAGCGCCTGATCCGGGTGAATGTCGATCCCGACTACGTGTGGACGGCGGATTCCGTTCTGAGCGTGGATGGGAAGGACGGCCTGGGCCCATTCGTTGCCGAGTCCGCGCTGGAACGGGCGAAGCCCCAAGTGGCGCAGCGCGGAATCGTGGCGGTGGCGATTCGCAACAGTAGCCACATCGGGATGATCGGTTACTACTGCGAGAAGCGGGCGCGCGAAGGGTTCGCCTGCATTGCGATGACGGAAAGCGAAGCCCTCGTTCATCCGTACGGCGGGAAAAAAGCTCTGGTCGGCACAAATCCAATAGCCATCGGCATTCCCTGTGATTCCGCGCCGTTCGTCTTCGACATGGCCACCTCCACGAGCGCGATGGGGAAAATTTATGCCAGCAGACATCGCGGCGAGCCGATCCCTCTCGGCTGGGCGATCGATGCGGACGGCAATCCGACCACGGATCCGAACGCCGCGTTGAAAGGGTCGCTGACTCCCGCAGCGGGACCCAAGGGGTACGGCCTCGGCATCTCCATCGGGATGCTCGCCGGACTGTTGCCCGGCGGAGAAATCGGACGGCTGGTGCTGGGCACGTTGGACACGGAATCTCGCTGCACGAAGGGCGATCTTTTTCTCTTGCTGAACCCGGGCGCGTTCGCGGGCGGTCCCACGCTCGCGAGCCACGTTGCATCCTACCTCGATGAGCTTCGCCACTCGCCGCCGCAGAAGAACGACGAAAGCGTGATCGTGCCGGGTGACCGCGCGAGAGCGCTTCGAGAAGAACGGGAGCGCTCCGGGATCCCTCTTCCCAAGGAAGTTTGGCTCGCAGCAGAAAGGCTGAAAAATGAGTCTTGATGACACGAATCACGTGTGGGGATTTTCAACCGCGGGAAGAATTTTTTTCGGATGGGGCGCCGCAACGGTGCTGCGAGACGTTGCGCGTGAATTCGGACCGCGAGTTTTCGTCTGCACGGACCGGAACATGGTCAAGGCCGGCATCTGCGAAACGGTGACGGCGCACCTGGCGGACGGAAAGGCCCTGGTGGAAGTTTTCGACGGTGGGCAGCCGGAAGTCGATCGCCAAACGATCGAACGAGCCGCCTTGGCGGCGCAGGCGTATCGGCCCGACGTCGTAGTCGGCTTGGGCGGCGGCAGCAACTTGGATTTATCCAAGGCCGTAGCGCTGCTCGTGAAATATCCCGGAACGCTCTCCGCCTATTACGGCGAAAACAATGTTCCCGGTCCGATTGCGCCGGTCGTGGCCGTTCCGACGACCGCAGGCACCGGATCGGAAGTCAGCCCGGTCGCTGTGGTTGCCGATCCTGAGCGCGCCATGAAAGTCGGCATCGCATCTCGCGCGCTGATTCCGAAGTGGGCCATCGTCGATCCCGCGCTGACGGTTTCGTGCCCCCCCAGCGTGACGGCGCATTCGGGGATGGACGCCCTCGCGCACGCCATCGAATCGTTCTGCGCGCGCGTACGAACCGATGCTTCTCCGCACGCCATTTTCGTGGGGAAAAATCCGATGTCGGACGTGCTGGCCACAAAAGCGATTACCGCTATCGCAAAATATCTTCCCACGGCGGTGGCGCAACCGAACGACCGCACCGCACGGCAGGAGATGGCCATGGCTAGTCTCCTGGCTGGGATGGCGTTTTCAGCCGCCGGAACCGCCGCCGTTCACGCCCTGCAATACCCGGTCGGAGAAGCGACGCACACGCCGCACGGCCTGGGAAATGCCGTTCTCCTGCCCACCGTGATGAAGAACATCATGTTCTCGCGCGTCGAGGAGATGGCGTTCATCGCGCGAAGTCTGGATGCGAACCTCGAATCCAAGACGGATGCCGAGGCTGCCGGCCATGCCGCGCGGCTTGTCGAGGAACTTGGCGCAAAGGTCGGAATCCCGAAAGGCTTGCGCGCGCTTGGCGTAAAGAAAGAGCAGATTCCTGAACTTTCGAAGATGGCATCTACCGTGCGACGGCTTCTGGACAACAGCCCCGTTCCCTTTAGCGAAGACGACCTGCTGCATCTCCTCGAAGAAGCTTTTTAATACTTTCGAATCATTGCGCGTCTAGAGGGAGGAAAGTCCCGGGTTCGTCAGGGGTGGGCAAACCCGGGACTTGAGGGGATCGAGATGAAGACTGGGCCGCAGGAAACTTGGGTTTTTCTCGCGCTAAACTGCCGGCCGGGCCACCCAGCGGCAAAGCCGGTACAGCTCTTGATAGGTAAACCATCTCCGCTCGGAGGGCTCGCCCGCCGCTTCGTGTCCAAGACCGGACTGCTCGCTTAGATCTTTCAGTTGCGCCCGCGTAAAGCCCAGCAGCGCCGCGGCGCGTTCTTCGTCAATCTCTTTTCGCAACGGTTCGTTTTCCCTGGAATCCATGATTAGTTCACCAGCAGGTCGGCCCAATTGTCTTGCTCGACCGCGAGGATCATCGGTTTAAAGATATCGATGTCCCAGCCCTCTCCCACTCGAAATCGCACGGCCGTATCCGTCTCCCCAACAATCATGCCGCGCAACGGAACCCGCAAATCATCTGCCGCGACCTGCAAAATCACCGCTTGCCCTATCCACGAAGCATAGACGCTTGTCATGATTTCCCCCCTCAGCAGTCGCATCACTACTCGCATCTTGAGGACCATCTGGAGCAAAGTTGGAGCGATTTTAGGTGTGGAAAACATGTCGTTGCGCATCAGAGGATTAGCAAAGGCCTCCCCATGCGCCGGGCCTTCCAGATTGCTGAGCGGCGGCATCCGCGGGCCTCAAACGCCAAAGGATGTCACAACCGCGTGTCGCAAATTGTCAGCGCCCGTATCAGGCCGGAACTCGTGTCGGGGAATGAAACATCACCGCGAAGGCGAAGGTCTGGGGCAAACAATTTCCGTTGAATTTGCGAGGTTTACTGAAAACAAGCTCGGGTGTATAAGGGTGCCCACCGGGATGGTCCGACGGAAATTTCATAGAACGATGAGGGGGAGCCCCATGGGTAAGGTTAGAAACGTCTTGGCATTGGGCTTGGCGGCGTGCCTGTGCCTGTTGATCCTGTTCAGCGCTCGAAGCGCGAGTACGCAAGGCGCGCCAAAATTCAAGGTCGATGCCGACTGGCCAAAGCCGCTGCCGAACAAATGGAAGATGGGCGGCGTCACCGGACTGGCGGTGGACAAGGACGACAACGTCTGGGTGCACGATCGCCCCAACGACCTGACCGATATTGAACTGGAGGCGGAACTGAATCCCCCCATCGCGGATTGCTGCGTGCGGCCTCCGTCGATGATCCATATCGACAAGGAGGGCAACGTCATCGGCTCGATCGACCCGCCCCAGGGCCACGGTATGGCGGTGGACAGCAAGGGCTTCATCTACCTCGGCAACGTCGTGAACGGGATAGGCAACGTCCGCAAATACGATCCAAAGACCGGCGCCTTCATCGCCGAGTTGCCGCACACTCCGGAGATGCCCCCGGGCGGCGCGGGAGCGGACGCCGCTCCCACCGAACCGCGAACTCCCGGCCGCGGCAGCAACGGCCCCGTTTTCGGGTTTCTGCCGGCTGGACGGCCCAAGATCACCCCGGAGGAGCGCGCCGCCCGCGCGACTGCGACAGCCGCTTTCCGCGCAAAATATCCCCCGACAACTCCCATGATCGTGGGAGGGATCGAAGAGGTTCGGCTGGATGAACCGGCGCACGAATTGTATGCGGCCGACAATTACCTGGGCGGGCGCGTGATGGTGTTCGACCTGGAAACCTTCCAGTTCAAGCGGGGCTGGGGAGCCTACGGTCACAAGCTGTCGGAAATCACCACCGACGACAAAGACCGCGCCTACACTCCCAATGGACCGGAACCCAAGGAGTTCCGGGGCCACCTGACGCTGAACGTCTCCCATGACGGCCTGGTGTATGCCGCCGACCGAATGGCAAACCGCATCGATGTCACCACGAAGGACGGGAAATTCGTGAAGGAATTCGTCATGGCGCCCTGGACGGGCGTAGGCGGCTCGACGGGCGGCGTGATGTTCTCGCCGGACAAAGAACAGCGGTTTTTATATATCTCTGACCTAACCAACAATCACATCTGGTTCCTGAATCGCGAGGACGGCAAGGTGGTAAGCACCCTCGGCAGCATGGGCGAAAACGCGGGCCAGTTCTACGGCCTGCACATGATCGCCGTCGATTCGAAGGGCAACATCTATACGGGGGAAGTGTTCGGCGGCGAGCGCGTTCAGCGTTTCGTGCCCGTGAAGTAGCCGGTCCAGCAATCGCCCGGCGCGATTCCACCGAGTACGCGGGTAAATCACATTTGCGCGTGCGGGGAGCCGTAAAACCGCTCCCCGCGCGCGTATTCGTATTCGCACGATCTCCAGAAACACGAGTGCGGTCGCTCCGAACCTCCCGAATTTGGCCTCAAACGCCGCACAACCTCCTGCAACTCCGCGCAGTCAAACCGTGGTGAGAGAAACACAAGCCGTCCCAAGGTCATATCGGTGAACCCTGCGAAAAATGATCCGCTCCCGAGACCGGCGAGCCGAAACTTCCGAAGCGGGTTCCCTGGAAGCGGTCGCTTCTTCTGGCTGAGCCTGTGCGTCCTGCTGTGGTGCTCGCCGGCGCTGGCCCAATCTCAGCAGGTGCCACCGGAAACTCGTGCGGCAACTGGCATCCAGCTCGCTGACCAGCGATTGCCCGGAAGCGTTAGCGGAACGGTTGTTGATCCGCGTGGAGGCGCCGTCAGCGGGGCCACAGTGAGAGTCACGCAGCAGGGCTCGACCGCGAACCAGGAAGCGCTCTCCGGCGACGACGGACAATTCTCCGTCAGCAACGTCGCTCCGGGCGCGTTTCAACTCACAGTTGCGAAAGACGGCTTCGCGACGCAAACAATTACCGGAGTCCTGCATCCGGGGGAAAACTATAGCGTCCCGCGGATTGCTCTGGCGCTGGCCGCGTCAAAAACGGAGATGAGCGTCACCGTGCCGCGCGTGGAAGTCGCGGAAGGGCAAATCAAAGAAGCAGAGAAGCAGCGAGTGCTGGGCTTCATCCCGAATTTCTATGTCAGCTACATTCCCGATGCGGCCCCGCTTAGCACGAAGCAAAAGTTCGAGCTGGCCTGGAAGACCACGCTGGACCCGGTCACCTTTATCCTGACCGGCGTCGTTGCGGGGGCCCAGCAGGCGCATGACTCCTTCCACGAATACGGGCAGGGCGCGCAAGGCTACGCGAAGCGTTACGGCGCGGACTACGCGGATGCCGTTACGAATACATTCCTCGGAAGCGCCGTCCTGCCGTCCGTCCTGAAGCAGGATCCGCGCTATTTTTACAAGGGAACCGGAAGCAAGCGGTCGCGGATTCTCTATGCGCTTGCAAATTCCGTGATCTGCAAGGGCGACAACGGGCGATGGCAGGCGAACTATTCGAACATTCTCGGCAGCCTGGCCGCCGGCGGGATCTCCAATCTCTACTATCCCGCGCAAGACCGGAACGGAGCCGCGCTTACCTTTGAAAACGGAGCGATCGCAATCGGCGCAACCGCCGCCGCCAATCTCCTTCAGGAATTCCTCCTCCGAAAATGGACGCCAAACGCCCACAGCCACGATCCGGCCAATCCCTGATGGGCATCAGAGAAGCAGCCGGGCAGCGTTAGATTTTGGTCAACTCGTTACGCAAGGACAGGTCAAAACGCCCCCTGTCCGGCAATACTAGGGGAGTGCGGCGGCCCAGCTACCCATCCTTCGCCGCGAGAGGCGACGACCGGACATGTCCGCTAAGGATAGACGTGCCACGGAGAGATTCCTGGCCAAGACGCAAGACCGCATTCTTTACGACGAACGATCCGCGCCCGTCCGGGATTTAAGCCTGGAAGGCGTATTCGTGCTGGACCCGGATCCCCTGCCCATGGGATCGGAAATCACCTTTAAGCTGCGCGCGGGGCAACAGGATATTGAGCTGGAGGGGATTGTCCGGCACTCGGAAGTGGACGTCGGGATGGGCATTCAATTCACGAACCTCTCCGCGGTATCGAAGAGGCGCCTGCGCATCCATATCGCCAGTTTGGTGACGGCTCCGAGCGAACTCGAACGAGTGTAGCGGCCAACGCCGCTGTCCCAGGCCCCCCGGCAGCCATTTCCGCTTCACACCGTGGTCAGCGCGAGCGCTGATTTCGCGGGAACGATGCCGCTCCGTCCGCGCGGCCCGCGGCTCTTGCGGCTCTCTTTACAAACGCAGGCTTCCCACGTACAGTTTGAGCGTCCAAGACACAGGATGAGGTGGCCGGATGAAACAGAAACTGTCAGCCATTATTTTGACGGTCTTCGGCGGCTTGCTTATCTCGACCGCGGTTTTTGCGCATCACGGCGCGTCACGCTGGGACACCGACGCGTGGGGAACCATCAGCGGGACGGTCAAGGAATTTGACTGGCAGAACCCGCATCCGTTGCTCCTTCTCGACGTGAAAAATGACAAGGGCGAAACCGAAACCTGGGCCGTCGAATTCCATCCCCCGAACGTCATGAGCCGCGGCGTCGGATGGAATCACAGCACGTTCAAGCCGGGAGACCAGGTTACGATCTACGGCCATCCCGAGAAAAAGAGCATTGGCACCGTCAACGGGATGAAAAGTCTCAGGCCCGTGAAGGTCACCATGCCCGGCGGCCAGGTCGTCTCCGTCGATCCCCCCGGATATTGACGTTTTCTAAAATGAGTTGGAGCGAGCGAATCTGTACGAGCGTCTGCCGGGGCATCCGCCGCAGCGGACGGTTCCCCTGCACGCGATGCATCGAACGGGAGTGGCGCGAAACATGATGCGGGATACATGGCGTTCGGTCCTGACCACTGCGACGGTGCTGGCGCTATCGCTGGGGCTTGCGCCCCGCGCGGCGCGGGCGCAAGCGGCGGACGCGACGCCCGACCTGACGGGAATCTGGTCCCCGCCGAGAACCCCGAAGGGTTTCCTACCCTACAACTTTTCGCCCGAGCAGCCTCCTCCCATGCAGCCGTGGGCGGCAAAGCGCTGCGAGCTGGTCGGCTGCGGAACCGGGCCGCTCGGCCGCGCCAACGACGACGGGATGGATCCGTACCTCACCAGCTGCGCCCCCTATGGACTTCCCCGCCTGATGAATCACGTGGGACCGTTCGAAATCCTGCAGAGCAAGTCCCGGGTGCTCATCCTTTTCGAAACGGGCAATTCGATCGAGCAAATCTGGATGGACGGGCGCGGGCATCCGGACGATCTGGACCCCTCCTGGATGGGACATTCGATCGGCCACTGGGATGGCGCATCGCTGGTCGTGGACATCGTCGGACTGACCGACAAGAGCTGGCTCGATACGGCGGGGCATCCGCATAGCGACGCGCTACACGTCGTCGAGCGCATTCGCCGGGTAGATCACGACACGCTGGAAAACGTTCTGACGTTCGACGATCCGAAAACGTACACCCGCCCGTGGACGTCGACGATCGTTTACAAGCTGCGTCCCGACTGGTCGCTCAAGGAAGACATCGCGTGCGAGGACAAGATCCTGATGGATTTGAAGGCCAAAAAGGACAAAGTTTACCCATACCAGCCCTACCCCATGATTTTTCCCGTCGAGGCTATTCCCCTGCCAGACGTCGCTCATGCAAAATAGGGTGTTTGCAAAGGAAGCTGCGCGGCGCCGGCGCGGATTTTCGCGAGCGCGCGCTTGCGCGGAGATTTGCGCGGGCCACCGTCTATAGCTGCGTCGGCGTTGTCAAGAGACACTTCGCCCTCTGATCGACGACCGCGTTTTGTGCGGTCGGTTTTTCTTTTCACTTACCAGGAATCTTTTCTTTTGCCCGACCAAGGCTCGCATCGTAAATCCTGCGGTGGAACGCTGGTTCCACCAGCCATCTATTCGATCTTTAACCACAGACCATGATTCGTGTTTCGAACTCCCTGCCTATGCAGGGAGGCAAGGCGCCCAATCAGAAACTCGATCCCACCTGCGGGACCAGGGTGGCCCTCGGGCTACCTTGCATGGGAGCCATCTGCGCGCACGAGCCTGTGGCGCGCAGCAGCCAGTACAACTTCACCGCAAGTTTGCGTGCGATGGCCACCTTAGCCACGCTCGCGCCCTTGTTGAATTTCAATCGCCGATACACCCGCAGCAAATCCGCGTCGAACCGCACCGCCGTTTGCCCCGCTTCCACCAGCAACCAGCGCATCATCGCGTTGCCCTGCTTGCTGATCGAGTAGGCATGCTGCTTGTCCCCGCTGGAACGTTCCTTCGGATTCAGTCCCAGATAACTCACTACCTGTTTGCTTCGCGGAAAGCGGGCCATCGGCCCCAGCGTCAACACGAAGGCCAGCGCGGTCACTGGACCCACGCCCGGATGAGTCATCAAACGAACCGCATCCGCGCGCCTCTCGGCTTCTTGCTGCACCGCCCGGTCCAGTTCCTCAATCGCCGGGTTCAGCTGATCGAGCATGGCCAACAACTCCTGACGCCGCCGGCTGGCCCACGGACCGAGCGAGAGTTTTTCCAACTCCTCGCGCCCTTTCGCCGTGAACAACTTCTTCTTGCGGCACACGCCCTGGCTCATGGCCAACCCGTGCAACTGGTTCTTCACCGATACCCGAAAACAGACCAGCTTGTATCGGTGTCGCAACAGTTGCCGCGTGTCCCGCTCGGCCGGAGACGGAATCCAAATCCGCGGAAACCGATTCTCCGCTAGCAACCGCAGCAGGTGCGCTGCGTCGCGCGCGTCCGTCTTCTGCTTCCGCACCACGCCGGCACGAATCTCGCTGGCGTGACCGATCCACAACTCGTGCCCTGCTCGTCCAACATTCGCTCAAACCATTGCGCGTAGCCGGTCGCTTCCATGCCCACTCGCGCTGGCTTCGCCAAGCTGGCGTAAAAAGCCCGTGCCTCTCCATTCTCATGCTCCAGCCGCCGCTCCACCAGCTCTCCCGTCGCCGTGTCCATCATCGCGATCTGCTGATAGCGCGGGTGATAATCACATCCTATAATCATCATCGCTCGGCTCCTTTCCTCCGAGCCTTGGTCGTCCTAACAGCTACCAAGTCTACTCGCTCGAAGGGAGCCGACGCAGTTATAGGATCAGGAATAATGTCGCCACTTTTGCAGAAATCCTCAGCGGTTTCGATTCTGGTTGCCACGGCCTTCTTCATGGAAAACCTGGACGGCACCGTTATCGCGACGGCGCTGCCCGATATGGGCAAGTCCTTCCATGCCAACCCGGTTGACTTGAATATTGGAATGACGGCGTATTTGCTGATGCTCGCCGTTTTCATACCGATCAGCGGATGGGTGGCGGACCGGGTGGGCGCCCGGCTCGTGTTCGTCTCCGCGATCGGAATTTTTACGGCGTCGTCGATCCTGTGCGGCATGAGCACGGGCATTGGAACGTTCACCGGAGCGCGAGTGATTCAGGGAATCGGCGGGGCGATGATGGTGCCGGTGGGGCGGCTGGTCGTGCTGCGCACGACGGAAAAGCACAACCTGATTGACGCGATTACGTTCATTACCTGGCCCGGCCTGATTGCGCCCGTCGTGGGACCGCCGGTTGGCGGATTTATCACGACCTATTTTTCCTGGCACTGGATCTTTTTTCTGAACGTCCCGCTCGGGATCATCGGCATGGCGCTATCTTCCAGGATCATTCCCAACTTGAAGGAAGATCGACACACGCCGTTCGATTGGATCGGGTTTGTGCTCAGCGCGTCAGCCTCCGTGAGCTTCGTCTACGGCATGGAACTAGTGGGCCGGCAAACGGCCGAGTGGAAGCCGACGGTCGCTTATCTCGTCGCCGGCGTCGTGCTCGGCGTCTTTTCCGTATTGCATTTCCGGCGGGCGCCGGCGCCGCTGTTGAGGCTCGATCTTCTAAGAATCAAGACCTTTGCGATCACTTTGCAAGGAGGGTCGCTGTTTCGGATTGCGATCAGCGTTTCGCCGTTTCTGCTGCCGCTCATGTTTCAGGTGGGCTTTGGGCTGAACGCGTTTCAATCGGGGCTATTGATGCTGGGCCTGTTCTCCGGAAACCTGCTGATGAAGACGGTCGTGACCCCGGTTCTGCGGCGGTTCGGGTTTCGCACGGTGTTGACGATGAACGGAATCTTGCACGCCGTGTTGATGGCGAGTTGCGCGCTCTTGTTTCCCCGCACTGCTACGATCCTCGTGCTTCTCATCTTGTTTGTGAACGGCCTGTCGCGCTCGATGCAATTTACGGCGGTGGGCACCCTGGCTTTCGCGGATATCGCGAAGCCCGACATGAGCAACGCCACGAGCTTCTTCAGCGTGATCACGCAGATGTCAATGGGAATGGGCGTAGCGGTGGGCGCAATTGCGCTGCGCGTCGCCGGCTATTTTACCGGAAATTCCATGGGAGAGCCGACCACGAAAGAGTTCCACGTCGCGTTCCTGCTGGTCGCCATTCTGTGCATCGTGGCGACGATTGACTGTTTCATCCTCGATCGCGACGCGGGCGCAGCGGTCAGCGGACAGCGCTTGGTGACGGTGCATGAAAAGAGTTCCGCGACGACCTAAGAAAAACCTCATCCCAGTTCGCGCGGGCGAAATGAGGATGGGGCCGTCAAACCCCTTTCGCATGCCACCTGTTACTTGGGCCTATCCGTGGCTGCCGCCGCCGGAAAGTTCCCGAACGATCGAGCCGACAAAACTCTTGGCGTCGCCAAAGAGCATCAGGGTTTTGTCCATGTAATAGAGCGGGTTGTCGATTCCAGCGAATCCGGCGGCCATACCGCGCTTGATGACCATGACCGTGCGCGCCTTATCGACGTCGAGAATCGGCATGCCGTAAATGGGACTGGACTTGTCGGTTCGCGCCGCGGGATTGGTAACGTCGTTCGCGCCAATGATCAGGGCCACGTCGGTCTGCGGAAATTCGCCGTTGATGTCTTCCATGTCGACCATCTTGTCGTACGGAATATCGGCTTCGGCGAGAAGTACGTTCATGTGGCCGGGCATGCGGCCCGCGACCGGATGAATGGCAAACTTCACGTCGATGCCGTTCTTGGTCAGAATGTCATACAGTTCACGGACCTTGTGCTGCGCCTGCGCGACCGCCATGCCGTAGCCCGGAACGATCACGACATTCGACGCCGCGGAGAGAATCGCGGCGGCTTCCTCGGGGGTGGCGCTCCTCACCGGGCGCTCCTCCTTCGCTCCGGCGGCGGCCGCGTGCACCTGGCCGAATCCTCCGAATAACACGTTGGTGAAGGAACGGTTCATGGCCTTGCACATGATCACCGAGAGGATAAATCCCGAAGCGCCGTCCAGCGCGCCGGCCACCACCAGAACCTTGCTGTTGAGCACGAAACCCAGCAGCGCGGCGGAAAAACCGGCGTAGGAATTCAAGAGAGACATCACCGTGGGCATGTCCGCGCCGCCAATCGGCGTGACCAGCATGACGCCGAAGAGCAGCGCGACGCCAACCATCGCCGGAAACAGGTGCGTGTATTCCGGATGCAGAATCAGCGTCCCCATCAGCGCAATCGCGGCGGTCAGAACGGAAATGCTGACGTAGTTTTGTCCTTTGTAGGTGATGGGCCGCTGCGGCAGAAATTCCTGCAACTTGCCCGCGGCGATCAAGCTCCCGGTAAAAGTGAGCGAGCCGATGATCACCTCGAGGCTGATTTCCGCCATCTCAAACTTCGGGACGTTGGGAGCGGCCACGTAGTATTCCGCGACGCCGATCAGCGCGGCCGAGAGAGCGCCGAAGGCATGGCTCAGCGCCGTTCGTTGCGGCACGGCCGTCATCTTCACGAGGCCCAGCGGAACGCCGACACCGGCGCCGATAATGAGGGCGATGAGAATCCATTTGTATTGGCTGACCTGGGGATCGAACAGCGTCGCTACGACGGCGACGCCCGAGGCGATCTCACCGATGAGCACACCGCGCATCGCCGAGACCGGCGAGCTCAGCCACTTCAGCGCCAGGATGAACCCGACCGCCGCCAGCATGTATGTGAAATCGATCAACTCTTGCGGAGAGATCGCCGTCATGATTTCTTCGCCTTGCCGGTCTTGAACATGTGCAGCATGCGGTCGGTAATGACGAAGCCTCCGACCATGTTGCTGAACGAAAAGGCCACCGCCAGAAGCCCCAGAATCGTGGACAAGCGGCTCTCATGCCTGCCGGCAATGAGGATGGCCGCGACCACGACGATGGCGTCCAGCGCGTTGGTCAGGGACATCAGCGGCGTGTGCAGCAGAGGCGAAACGCGCTTGATGACCTCAAACCCCAGAAAGGCCGACAGGATGAACACAAACAAACTGGAAATAAAATCCGCGGGCATTCACTCCTCCTCAAAACCTGGCGGATAGTGCGGGCAACGAAAAGAATTCGCGCACGCGGGGATTCGCCACTTCCCCTCCGTGCGTCAACAAAGTGCTCTTGATGATGTCGTCGTCGAGATTGATCTGAAGCTTTCCGTCTTTCACCAGAAGATTGAGGAAAGCCGCGATATTGCGCGCGTACATTTGGCTCGCGTGATACGGCACGGTGGACGCGAAGTTGAAATAGCCGATGATGGTCACGCCGTGCGCGACGATTTTCTCGCCGGCTCTCGAGAGCTCGCAGTTCCCTCCGCGTTCGGCGGCCAGATCGACAATCACCGAACCCGGCGCCATGCCCTTGACCATTTCTTCCGTCACCAGGATCGGAGACTTCTTTCCCGGAATGACTGCAGCCGTAATGACAACGTCGCTCTCCGCGATCACCTTGCCCAGCAGTTCGCGCTGCTTCCGGTAGAATTCCTCGTCCTGCGCTTTCGCGTAGCCGCTGCTGTCCTGCGCGTCCTTGGCTTCGAGGGGAAGCTCCACGAATCGCCCACCGAGGCTCTGGACCTGTTCCTTGGCCGCGGGCCGCAGATCGTACGCGGAGACCACGGCGCCGAGCCTGCGGGCCGTCGCGATAGCTTGCAGCCCGGCCACGCCCGCGCCGATTACGAGAACGCGCGCGGGAGTAATCGTCCCGGCAGCGGTCGTGAGCATGGGGAACATTTTCGGCAGCGTGTCGGACGCGATCAGCACGGCCTTGTAGCCGCAGATCGTGCCCATCGAAGAGAGCGCGTCCATGCTTTGCGCGCGCGTCGTGCGGGGCATCAATTCCACCGCAAAAGAAGTTACCCCGGCCGCCGCGATTTCCTGGACCGTTTCGAGCGATCCCATGGGCCGAAGAAAACCGATCAAGACCTGGCCGCGACGGTAGAGCGGCAAATCGGCGCGGCCCGTCTGGTCATTCGATCCGTAGCAAAGCATCTGCGTGACGATATCCGCCTTCGCGAAAACTTCCGCTCGATCGGCGGTAATCTTCGCGCCCTTGGCCGCGAACTCGGCGTCCGGAAAGCCCGCAGCGACGCCCGCGCCGGCTTCCACGATCACTTCAATGCCCATTTTCGCAAGACTGGGAAGGACAATGGGCACGAGCGCCACGCGCCGCTCACCCGGATACGTTTCTCGCGGAACACCGACGATCATCAAGCTTCCTCCCTGTGGTCCCAGCGGCGCGACACACACGCAGTTTCAGCAATTCGAGACAAACGCTCCAGCCTTTCCAGGCCAAAGTCGAGAATTTTCGTCGAGAGGGCCACGCCAGGAAATCAATGGCTTCCATCTAGCGGCCGGCGCGGGCAGCAAGCCGGTCCCACTCTGCTCGGTCACGACACAACCGCATAACCTAGTCCTGCAGAGCACCACACCGAAGATTCGATTTTACATCCATATTCCGCAAAGTCCACCCGAAGATGCCAATGCGTAAATCCGATGTGACGCATCACAAAACCGTAAACGGCAATCTCGCATTTTCCGGTACAATTCGCGGAGTGCGCGATGAGAATGCACGACGCAAAATGAACGACGCCTTCATGCGGGAAGCGATCCAGCGGGCGGTCGAGAACGTCCGCTCGGGACGCGGCGGACCGTTCGGCGCGATCGTCGTGCGGGATGGTCGCGCGATCGCGGCCGGCACCAATCTGGTGACTTCCTCGAACGACCCCACGGCGCACGCCGAGGTGACCGCCATTCGCGAAGCTTGCCGAGTCCTGGGAGCCTTCCAGCTGACGGGCTGCGAAATCTACACGAGCTGCGAGCCCTGTCCGATGTGCCTCGGCGCGATCTACTGGGCGCGGCCCGATCGGGTCTATTACGCGGCCACCGCGAGCGATGCCGCCGCGGCCGGTTTCGACGATTCGTTCATTTATGAAGAATTGAAGGTCCCACACCGCGAGCGTAAGATTCCATTCGAGCCGATGATGCGCGAAGCCGGGCTGGAGCCGTTTCGCGAATGGACGCAAAAACAGGACCGCGTCCGGTACTAAACGCCGGATTCGGGCAGCCGGCGCGAGATTCTCCGCGGAAGGGTCCGAAAGCCATGGAAGAAAAATATGTTGGACATCCCGTCCTTCGCAAGGAAGGCCGCGAAAAAGTGACGGGCCGCGCCCGATACGTGGACGACCTGGCCGTTCCGGACATGCTGCATGGCGCGACCGTCCGCAGCAGCATCGCGCGAGGGCGAATCAAAGGCATCCGCTTCGGCGAAGGCATTCCGTGGAGCGAATGCACGATCGTCACCGCCGCCGACATCCCCGGCAAGAATGAAATCGCCCTGATCGAGCACGATCAGCCCTGCCTCGCAGCCGAAACGTTTAAGCATCCCGAAGAACCTATCGTCCTGCTGGCGCATCCCGATCGATATTTGCTCGAAGAAGCCAGGCGCGCGGTGCACATCGACGTGGAGCCGCTGCCCGCGATCTTTTCGATCGAGGATTCCCTCGCGAAGCGCGCGGTGATTTTTGGCGAGGACAACGTCTTCAAGTCGTATCGCATGGAAAAGGGCGACGTGGACGCCGCGTGGGCAAAAGCGGACGTCATCGTCGAGGGCGAATACCGGACCGGAGCGCAGGAACAGCTCTACATAGAGAACCAGGGCATGATCGCGGTGGCGAATCCGGCGGAAGGCGTGACCGTTTGGGGATCGCTGCAGTGCCCCTACTACGTGCACAAAGCGCTCGTCGCGCTCTTCGATCTTCCCGCCGAAAAAATCCGCGTGATTCAAACGGAAACAGGCGGAGGCTTCGGCGGCAAGGAAGAATATCCATCGATCATCGCGGCGCACGCGGCGCTTCTGGCGTGGAAATCCGGCAGGCCCGTGAAACTCATCTACGACCGCGCGGAAGACATGGTGGCGACGACCAAGCGCCACCCGTCCCGCACGCGGCATCGGACCGGCGTTACGCGCGACGGCAAGCTGGTCGCGATGGACATCGATTTCGTGATCGACGGCGGCGCCTACGCGACGCTCTCCTCCGTGGTGCTCTCGCGCGGCACCATTCACGCGTCGGGCCCGTATGTTTGCCCCAACATACGCGTCCATTCCAGCGCGGTGGCGACCAACGCCCCGCCGCACGGCGCGTTTCGCGGATTCGGCGCTCCGCAATCGATCTTTGCGGTGGAAAGGCACATGGACCAGGTGGCGCGCGCCGTAAACCTCACGCCGGAGGAATTCCGGAGGCGCAATTTTATTCACAAGGGAGAGACCACGGCGACGGGACAGGTCATCCATGAAGATGTGAATTTCGAGGCGCTGCTCGACCGCGCGTTCCGGGAGAGCGACTATCACGCCAAGCGCGCGAGCTTCGCGCGGGAAAATCCCGGCGCAACGATCCAGCGCGGCATTGGGTTCGCCTCCTTCATGCACGGCGCGGGATTTACCGGCTCGGGAGAAGTGTACCTCGCGTCCGTCGTGGAGCTCGAAGCAACCGCCGCGGGAATCGTGCGCGTTCTCGCCGCGAGCACGGAAATCGGACAGGGCGCGAATACCGTCTTCTCGCAAATCGCCGCGGACGCGCTCGGGATCGGCTACGACCGCATTGAAATCGCGCAGCCGGATACGGGCGCGGTGCCGAATAGCGGCCCGACCGTAGCTTCGCGCACGTCGATGGTCGTCGGCCATTTGATTGAGACCGCGGCGGCTGGCCTGAAAAAGCAGTTGGTGGACAGCGGCTTGCTCTGCGACGCCTGCACCGAGGATCAATTCGTGCGCGCGTGCAGGCGTTTCATCGAAACGCGCGGGCCGCTCCGCTCGCGCGCCCAGTACGAGCCGCCGCCGGGCCTGTTCTGGGACGACAAGAAATACAGCGGCGACGCGTATGGCGCGTACGCCTGGGCCGTGTACGTGGCCGAGGTCGCGGTGGATACGCTGACGTTCGAGGCGCGCGTCACCGATTTCGTCGCGGTCCAGGAAGTTGGAAAAGTGATTCATCCCGTGCTCGCAGCGGGGCAGATCGAAGGCGGCGTGGCGCAGGCGATCGGCATGGCGCTCTACGAAAACGTGGTGTGGCGCGAAGGGCGCATGGCCAACGGCCAGATGACCAACTACATCATGCCCACGGCTGCGGACATTCCTCCGATTCGGGTGTTTTTCGAGGAGCAGCCGTATCCCTTCGGCCCGCACGGAGCAAAAGGCATCGGCGAATTGCCGATGGACGGCCCGGCCCCGGCGATTGTCAACGCGATCGAAAACGCGACGGGAATCTGCCTGCGCGAGATTCCAGCCACTCCGGAAGTCTTGATGCAAGCCATGCCGGAAAAGGCGGGCGCGCTTGTCTGAAACCGTCAGCCGGGTCAGCATCGCGTGCAGGGTCAACGGCGAGCCGCGGCGCGTGGCAGCCTATCCGATGGCGCGCTTGCTGGACGTTCTGCGCGAGGAAATGCATCTCACCGGCACGAAGGAAGGATGCGGCGAAGGCGAGTGCGGCGCGTGCTCGGTGCTGATGAATGGCGCGATCGTCAACAGTTGCCTCGTCCCGGCGCGCGAGGCGGCCGGAGCGGACATTCGAACGATTGAAGGGATTGCCAGCGGCGGCCAACTCAGCGCGGTCCAGGAAGCGTTTCTCGAATGCGGCGGCGCGCAGTGCGGAATTTGCACCCCGGGCATGGTGATCGCCTCGGTGGCGCTTCTGGAGCGCCATCCGCACCCCACCGACGCCGAAATCCGCGAAGGCCTTTCCGGAAATCTCTGCCGCTGCACGGGCTATCAGAAAATTTTCGCGGCCGTGGTGCGCGCCTGCGAATCGACGAGCGAGAAAAAGCCGCCGAGCCGATGAGAGCCTACATACCCGCCTACGAATTGCGCGTTCCGGGGAGCCTCTCGGAGGCGCTCGCGCTGCTGGCGCACCAGCCGGGCGTTTGGCAGCCGTTCGCGGGCGGCACCGATCTGATGGTGTTGCTGGAAGCCGGAAAACTTTCCCACAAGAAATTTCTGAGCGTGGCGAAGCTCGACGATTTGCGCGGCATCGAAGTGGCCGCCGATCACATCGTTCTCGGCGCGCTGACGACTTACACGGAAATTCAGAAACATCCCGTGCTGCAGGCGGAATTTCCGCTGCTGTGCGCCGCGGCGCGCGAAACGGGCAGCATCGCCACGCAGAATCGCGGCACGATCGGCGGAAACATTGTGAACGCCTCGCCCGCGGCCGATTCGCCGCCCGCGCTCCTGGTCTACGACGCCGAGGTCGAGCTCATCTCCCAGCGCGGCGTGCGCTGGCTGCCGTATCACGGGTTCCACACGGGCTACAAAAAGATGCAGCTTGCGCCGGATGAATTGCTGCGCGCCATCCGACTCCCGCGCCGCGCCAAAAAGTGGCGGCAGTATTATCGGAAAGTGGGCACGCGAAAGGCGCAGGCGATTTCCAAAGTGTGCTTTGCCGGCGCGGCGCTCGTCGAAAACGGCTCGATTCGCGACATCCGAATCGCGCTCGGAAGCGTCGCGCCGATTGTGCTGCGAGCCGTGAAGACGGAGGACGCGCTGCGCGGCGCGAGCGTCACGCCCGCGGTCATTACTTCGGCCAAGGAAACGCTGGCGCACGAAATCGCGCCCATCGACGATATTCGCTCGACCGCGCGCTACCGCCTGCGCGTTGCGCAAAATCTGCTCACGGAATTTCTCTCGCAGCTCACGCCATGAAGACCATCCACGCGATCCGCAGCAAGCGCGTCGTGACGCCGGACGGAGTTCGGGCGGCGACGGTGCGCCTTCGTGACGGAGTGATCGAGGCGATCTCCGGCTACGACGATTTTCCTTCCGGCAAAAATATTTATGACGCCGGAGAATCGGTCGTTATGCCGGGCCTCGTGGATACGCACGTCCACATCAACGAACCGGGGCGCACGGAGTGGGAAGGGTTTGAGACGGCGACGCGCGCGGCGGCCGCCGGCGGAGTAACAACGCTGATCGACATGCCGCTCAACAGCATTCCGGCCACAACGGTTACCGCGGCGGCGCTGGAAAAAAGTGAACTGCGGCGCGCGAAGAAATGCTGGGTAAACGTTGGATTCTGGGGCGGCGTCGTTCCGGGCAACGCGGGCGAACTGAGAGACCTCCATCGCGCGGGGGTCGTTCGGGTTCAAGTGTTTCCTCGTGCCTTCCGGCGTTCCAGAATTTGCGAACGTCAATGAAAGCGACCTCCGGGCCGCGCTGCCGAACTGGCGGCATTGGACGCGCCGTTGCTGGTTCACGCCGAGATGCCGGGCCGAATCGAGGAAGAAGCCGCAAAAAATTGGTCAAAGCGGACACAAGGACAGTACAAAACTTGGCTCTGGTCGCGGCCCCCGGGCGCGGAGGACGAAAGCGGTCGATATGATCGATTCGCCTGTCCCGCGAATTCAGCGCCCGCGTCCACATCGTCCATCTTTCCTCCGAGCATTTCCCTGCCGAGCATTCGCCGTGCGAAGAAGGAAGGCGTGCGCATTACGGCGGAAACCTGTCCTCATTATCTTTTCTTTGCATCGGGCTCCATCACGAAAGGGACGAACTGAGTACAAGTGCGCTCCTCCCATTCGTGATTCGCGAAACAACAAGAGTCTTTGGACTGCGCTCGGCCAGGGAGCCCTCGATTTCGTCGTGTCCGATCATTCGCCTTCGCCACCCGCGATGAAATGCTTAAGACCGGGCGATTTTTTCAAAGCCTGGGGCGGGATCGCTCCCTGCAGCTTGGCTTGCCCGCGATGTGGACGAAAATGAGCGCGACGAAAAGATTCGCTGATGCACATGGCGCGATGGATGTGCAGCGGACCGGCGCGGCTGGTGGGCCTGGAAAATCACAAAGGGGCCGTCGCGGTAGGATATGATGCCGACATCGTCGTCTGGAATCCGGAGAAGCGCTTCGTCGTGCGACCCAAAACGCTGCAACACCGGCATAAACTGACTCCCTATGCGGGCGAGTCACTGCGCGGCGTGGTGGAAGCGACGTTCCTGCAGGCGAGATGATCTACGATCGAGGTCGCTTCCTGGGCACGCCGCAAGGCGCGCTCCTGCGGAGAGGCGAACGCTGATGGATTTTACCGAATACATCGACCTTGCCGCGGAGCGGCTTGGCGGGCGAGTGCTCGCCGCCAATGACGAATTTTTTGCGCCCAAGGAAAATCTTCTGAAGGCCGCGGCTCCCGTCTGGATCGCCGACAAATACACCGAGTTCGGCAAGTGGATGGACGGCTGGGAGACGCGCCGCCGCAGAACGCCCGGGTACGACTGGTGCATCGTGAAATTGGGACTTCCCGGCGTGATTCACGGCGTTGTCGTCGATACAGCCCACTTCAAGGGAAACTATCCCGAATACTTGCGAACTCGAGGCGTGCGCGGTGGATGGCGATCCCGGCGCCCCGCAACTCGAGGATCACGCAACGCAATGGGCAAGCCTGCTGCCGAAGTCTCCGCTTACGGGCGACGCCAGAAATCCGTTTCCGCTCGCTCCGTCGAGCAGGGTCACGCACCTGCGTTTCAAAATTTATCCGGACGGCGGCGTGGCGAGGCTTCGCGTTCACGGCGAAGTCCTCCCGGACTGGGCGGCCCTAAAACGCAACGCCGGAGAGATCGACCTCGCCGCCGTCGAGCACGGCGGCTGGGTCGTGGTTTCGAGCGACATGTTTTTCGGCTCGCGGAATAACCTCATCTTGCCGGGCCGTTCGACGGGAATGCATGACGGCTGGGAAACGCGGCGCCGCCGCGGCCCGGGACACGACTGGTGCATCGTGCGCCTGGGCGCGGCGGGAAGAGTCAGCCGCGTCGAAGTGGATACCTCATATTTCAAGGGCAATTTCCCGGAAAGCTGTTCGCTCGAAGTAGCCGCCGCTCCGCGCGAACGTGATCGATCCGGCCGCGCTGGAGGCCCTTCCCTGGAAAGAGATTCTGGCGCGGACGAAGCTGCAAGCGGATTCGCTGCACGTCTACGAGAAGGAGTTGAAGGACTCAGGGGAAATCACGCACGCGCGATTTCACATTTACCCCGACGGAGGCGTTGCGCGGCTACGCATCTTCGGCACTTTGTCGAAGGGAGCGAAGTGACGTGACGCTCGCGGAATTCAACGCGCTGGCTCCCGCTGAGGCCGAATCGGCGCTGATGGATTGTTGCGGCTCGGCGCGCTGGGCCGCGAGGGTCGTTTCGCGGCGGCCCTACGAGAGCGCCGAGGCGCTCTACAAAGCCGCCGACTCGATTTGGTGGAACCTCGAGCGCGCCGACTGGCTCGAAGCGTTCAGCCATCATCCGCAAATCGGCGATAAGCCCGCGACGGGTTCCGAATCCGCCCGCAAGTGGGCCGCGGGCGAACAAGCCGGCACGCGCGCGGCAAGCGATGACGTAAAGGAGCGCCTGGCCCGCGCCAATCGCGCCTACTTTGAAAAATTCGGCTACATCTACATCGTCTGCGCGACCGGCAAATCCGCCGAAGGAATGCTTGCGATTCTCAATCAGCGCCTACAAAATGACCTGGCCAGCGAACTTTCGATTGCGGCGGAGCAGCAGCGGCTGATCACGCGCATCCGTCTCGACAAACTTTTGGCTGGCGAGCAGCGATCCTCATGAGCGCCATCACCACGCACGTTCTCGACACTTCGCGCGGCCGTCCGGCCGCCGAACTTAAGGTGGAATTGCACAGAAAATCCGGCGAAGACTGGAAATCCGTCGGCGCAGGATCGACGGATGACAACGGCCGCTGCGGCTCGCTGCTGGGCGACGCGCCGTTAGCCGCGGGAACGTACCGCCTCACGTTCCATGCCGGGGCCTACTTCAAAGCGCTGCATGTCGATACGTTCTACTCGGACATTCCGGTAATTTTCGACGTGCGCGACGCGAGAGTGCATTACCACGTTCCGCTTCTTCTTAGCCCGTTCGGGTATTCGACCTATCGTGGAAGCTGAAGCGAGCTCGAATTTCAAATCTCAACTTTGAAATTTGAGATTCAAGTCCGAACCATTCATAAATTCTGCGAACGCCGCGTCTTCCCGCGGTGTGCTTTGTGGGTCGCGGCTTCACAGGCTGCGGAAAAAGTAAGCGACTTTGTCATTCGAAACGAACTGAGGAATCTCTCCGGGTTTTAGCATCAACAGAAAGAGAGATTCCTCGGCACGCAGCGTGCCTCGGAATGACAAAAATTTGAATTTTTCGGCAGGCTGCACAGGCTGCGCCACTTATTTCGTGCGGTTCTTCAAAATTTTCAGAAACGAGCCCATCCGCAATTCCTCGACGGTGACTCCCGTCATCCGCTCCGCTTCGGCTTCGCTGATCGCTCCGCAATTGATCGCGCGCAGGAAAAAGTTCAGCAGGCCTTGTCCCGTGGCGGCGTCGTCAAACACATCGCCCACCAGCGTGGCCTTCGCCGCCTTCTCGACGAAATTCTTCAGCCGCGCGGCCGACGAATCGAGTCCCGCGAGAAAGAAGGAAAACACGGCGGCGTAGCGCGTGGGAAGCTGCGCCGGATGCAGGTCCCAGCCCTGATAGTACGCGGTCAACCAGCGAGTGCTGGATGTGTCCGACGTGCAGCCGCCACGCGCGATGAACCGCCTCGCGATTTTCTTCCTGTTGCGCGCGCGTGAGCCGCTTTCCCTTTTCCGCGCGGTGCGGCGGCGCCGGCAAAACGTTCGTCGCGCCATCGGAGAGCCAGAGGCCCGTGCCGGCAAACGCGACTTGCATCATGTGCTTGGCGAAGTCGCAAGCAGGATGGTCCATGACCTGATAGGCCGCGGTAATGCTGCAGCTGGCCGTGTAATCGTAGGTGCCGAAATGCGCAGCGATGCAGCGCCCGCCCGCCGCATCCAGGAAGCGCGGCAAGTTCGATTCCCCGAGATCGTTGAGGATGGCCTGGGTCGTCTCGATCATCATCTCGAACCGCAACGATCCTTTTTCCAGGCCCAGCGCAGGTTCCATCGCGTCGAGCAGCTGCGCCAGCGCGGCCATCTGCTCGGGGATCACGACTTTCGGCAGCGTGACGACAAAGTTCCCCGGCAGCTTGCCGCGGGTGGCTTCGCACAGCGCGCTGAGGAAGACGTTGAGCGTGCGGATGCTGCGGCCCCGCAATTCCGGGGAGAACGGCTTGAGGCGAATTCCGATAAACGGCGGCAGGGAGCCCTCAGCGATTCCAATGGCGACTTCCCCGGCGGCGAGTTGCGCGTGCTGGTCTTCTTCCGCATCCGGACGATTTCCGTAACCGTCCTCGAAGTCAATCCGGAAATCCTCGACCGGCTCGCGCCGCAATTTTTCGAGCACGCGCGTGTAAACCGCTAGAGCCATCCAGGCGGCGCGATGTTCGCGACGCAATTTTTCAGGCGACTTTGAGAAGAGACGTTCGGCCGCGGCAAATCTGCTTGCCCGATTTCGGAAGCGAGTCCGCTCCCGGCAGCCCGATCGCGCGCGCGAACGCGAACGCGTCCGGCGCGTATTCCTCTAAGCTCTCGAGGGCCAAATCGCCCAACCGCCGGGAAATCCCCGCGCGAAATAAATGCGCGCCGCCGTACACCACATGCACCGGCTGCCGGCGTCCTGTTTCACCGGGGTAGCGCCGCGCAAACTCTGCGGAAGGCTTTTCGAGTATCCGCAAGGCGGATTGCACAGCCGAATCCGGCAACGATGTTTTCATTTTCCGATCTTTCCCCAGTCTTGGCCGAAGATTGGCGCGCGCCGCATGCCGCAACGCGTATACGCGCCGCCCACGTCCCGCCCATAGTAAACGCGCGGCAAGCAACATTCAAAGCAACGTGGAGGAGGCTACGGTCTACGGGTCTTCGCAACGACTGGCGTGCGCGTAGTGTCTGAGTAGGTCGTAGGCGCCACGGCACACGTGGAAGAGGCGGACGGAATCGTGGCTCCGTAGGGGGCGCGGACCAACCCGCAATAAAAATGAGGGAGAAATTCGCAGTGCCGCCGCGCCCTTCAGCGCGGGACAACTGCCAATCTCTCCCTCCGAGTCTATGCCGGCGAACTCATGCTCCGCCGCTGCTGAAAGCATTCGCGGCAGAACACGGGCCGGCCCTGCGTCGGGCGGAAAGGAACCGTGGTTTCCTTTCCGCACTGCGAGCAGGTCGTTTTGGTTTCCGCCCGTTGGAAGTTGTTGGCGGCTTGGCCTGGACCCGGACCCTGAGAACGCTTGGCTTTGCAGTCCTTGCACCGCTTGGGCTCGTTTTTGAAGCCCTTGTCGGCGAAAAACATCTGTTCGCCGGCGGTGAAGACGAATTCCTGGCTGCATTCCGCACACTTCAGGACCTTATCGTGATATTCCATACGCTGCTCCGAGGCTCCACGCTGGTTGGAGAGCCCACGGCACCCCGGCCCATGTCAGATCCTGCTGGGATACGCCGGGGAAGAACGTGGGTCCCAATTCCGACTGGTCCGAGTGTGCTTAGGAAAATCCCGGGTCGTCTTGCCGCCTGGGGGAGGTTAGTCCTGCTCCCGCCGCTGTTTTTTGCGGAGCCGCTTGCGCGATAACGCTTGCTTCGCGCGGCGCTTCTCTCCAGGCTTCATGTAATAACTGTGCTTCTTGATTTCCTTGATGATGTCTTCCTGTTGCACTTTGCGCTTGAATCTGCGCAGTGCATTTTCCAGAGATTCACCTTCCTGAATGCTGACTTCAGCCACTTAAACTTCACCGTCCTTCCGATGCATGTGGCAATGATTGCTATTAACCATAAGGGCTATGAGAGGTCCACTCGTACATTCAACAGCCTATTGGCAATCACTTCTAGCGGACCCGCCCGCCGAAGTCAAGCTTTGTTTTTGCGGGCTCCTCCAGGGGGTAGACACGCCCCTTGGCAGGGCGGTATTGGACTTTCCAGCGCACCTGCTAGAATGGCGGAGCAGCTAGCCCGGCTTCCGGCCTTCTGGGGGCGGCTCAAGAGATGCTCCAATGTCCCTGATGCGTGATGCGATCGGCGTTCTGCTGGCGGGCGGACAGGGTGAACGGCTCTGGCCGCTCACGCGAGACCGCGCCAAGCCCGCCGTTCCCTTCGGCGGCGTCTACCGGATCATCGATATCACGCTGTCCAACTGCATCAACAGCGATCTGCGCCGCGTCTTTGTCTTAACGCAATACAAGGCTCTTTCTCTCAACCGGCACACGCGCCAGGGTTGGTCCCAGCTGCTGGGACTCGGCGAATTCATCGAAGTTCTGCCGCCGCAGATGCGCGTCTCCACGAATTGGTACCTCGGAACGGCCGACGCCGTTTACCAGAATATTTATTCGATCGGCAGCGAGCACTCGCGCTACGTCGTCATTCTGTCCGGCGACCACATCTACAAAATGAACTACCAGAAGATGCTCCAGCAGCACGTCGATTCCGGCGCGGACGTGACCGTCTCCACGCTGGAAGTTCCGTCGCAGGAGGCCATGGGCCGGTTCGGCGTCATCGAAACCGATGCGAATTGGCGCATCGTCGGTTTTGAAGAAAAGCCGCTCGCGCCCAAGCGGTCGCACCTGCATCCGGATATGGTCAACGCCTCGATGGGCGTGTACGTCTTCAACACGCAATTGCTGATTCCGGCGCTGCTCGCGGACGCGGAGGATCCCAACTCCAAGCACGATTTCGGGCGGGATATCTTGCCGCGCATCTTCTCCAAGTACCGCGTATTTGCTTACAACTTCATCGACGAGAATAAAGTCGGCCCGCAATACTGGCGCGACGTCGGCACCGTCGAGGCCTACTACGAAGCGAACATGGACTTGGTCTCTGTGTCGCCCGTTTTCAATCTGTACGATAAAACCTGGCCGATCCGCACTTGGCAACACCAGTATCCGCCCGTGAAAACGGTGTTCGCCGATCCCAACCGCATGGGCGTCGCGCTCGATTCGATGGTCGGCGGGGGTTCCATCATTTCAGGAGGCCGGGTCAGTCGATCGGTCCTGGGCTATGACGTCCGCACCAATAGCTACTCCGAGGTTGACAACTCGATCCTGTTCAATCACGTGACCATCGGGCGCCATGCGCGCGTGCGCAACGCCATCATCGACCGCCACGTCACGATTCCGGAGCGCGCCGAAATCGGGTACGACCTCGAAGCTGACCGCCAGCGCTATCACGTCACAGAAGGCGGCATCGTGGTCGTCGTGCGCGAAGAATCGATGATCGAAGAACCGGAATGAGGAAAGCGGTTCCAATCGAGGGTTGCGGGGCAAAATCAGGCTCCGGCATCGTGTTTCGTCCTAACTGTTAACTCTCAATTGGCACGTCCTAACTTTCGTATCCCCGATTCGCGTTCAACTGTGTTCATCTGTGGTTCCGAAGAATTTGGAGTCTTTTCCAGGAGACGGAATGTCCACCAAAATTGCGCGAGTGCACGGCAGGCAAATCATCGATTCGCGGGGCAATCCAACCGTGGAGGCGGATGTCGTCCTCGAAGGCGGCGCACTCGGCCGCGCCGCGGTGCCCTCGGGCGCGTCGACGGGCGAGCATGAAGCCATCGAACTGCGCGATGGCGACAAATCGCGCTACCTCGGCAAGGGCGTGCTCAAGGCCGTCGCCAACGTGAATGGCGAAATTGCCCGCGCGGTCACCGGCCTCGATGCCGCAAATCAGGGCTCGCTCGACCGCCGCATGATCGAAACCGACGGCTCGCCGAACAAAGGGAATCTGGGCGCGAACGCCATCCTCGCCGTCTCCATGGCGGCGGCGCGCGCGGCCGCTTCGGCGGCGCGGCAGCCGCTGTACAAATATCTCGCGCGGTATTCGAGCGACCCCTCCGGCAACACGCTTCCCGTGCCGATGATGAACATCCTGAACGGCGGCGCGCATGCCGACAATTCCGTCGATTTGCAGGAATTCATGGCCATGCCCGTGGGCGCAAAAACCTTTGACGAAGCCCTGCGCATGGGCGTCGAGGTTTTCCATCGCCTGAAAGCGGTCCTGCACAAGCGCGGCTATTCCACCGCGGTCGGTGACGAAGGCGGCTTCGCGCCCAATTTGAAATCGAACGACGAAGCCATCGAAGTCGTTCTCGAAGCCATCGCAGCGGCGGGCTACAAACCGGGCGAGCAGGTCGCCATCGCCCTAGATCCCGCGTCCAGCGAGTTTTACGACAAGGCCAGCGGCAAGTACATCTTCAAAAAATCCGACAAGAGTACGCGCACTTCGGAGCAGATGACCAAATTCTGGGCCGACTGGGTCCGTCAATTCCCCATCGTGTCCATCGAAGACGGCCTGGCCGAAGACGATTGGGCCGGATGGAAACACATGACGGCCGAGTTGGGCGGAAAGACGCAGCTCGTCGGCGACGATTTGTTCGTGACGAATACCGAGCGCCTCCAGCGCGGCATCTCCGAAAAGATCGGCAACGCGATCCTGATCAAGCTCAACCAGATCGGCACCGTCACGGAAACCATCGAAGCCATCGAAATGGCGCGCAAGGCGGGCTACGCGTCGATCGTCTCGCACCGCTCGGGCGAAACCGAGGACACCTTCATCGCCGACTTGGTGGTCGCCATGGGCACCGGCCAGATCAAGACCGGCTCCGCCTCCCGCACCGACCGGGTGGCCAAGTACAACCAACTCCTGCGCATCGAGGAAGAGTTGGGCGCCGCCGCGAAATTTCCCGGTCGCGCGGCTCTAGCGCGAAAATAGTGGAGCATCGTCACCAATTGTGACACACTATCCACCCGTCCAGCGGTCGTGGGCACGTAGTTGTAGCGCCCGCCTTTCTTTTTAGGCGGGCAGCGCCCGTCCGGCAAGACCTGTCTCAAAGTGCAAGCGCCTGCGGACGCCGGAGGTGTCGCTCATGCCTGCGCCAGACTTTAGGCGGAAGCCTCTTCGACTACCTCCGGAAGAATATTTCGGCCAGAATCGATACTTCGTAACGATGTGTTCCGAAAAACGCGCTCCGATTTTCGTTGACCCTCGTCTCGCCAAATGGCTGATCGAAGCTTTGCGAAAGGAGTCAGAGGTTCAGAGATTCTTGATAGAAGCATACTGCTTGATGCCCGACCACCTGCACTTCCTTGCCATGGGCATCACTCTCTCGAGCAATCTCCTTACCTTCGCAAAGTTGTTAAAGCAGAAAACGGCGCACGTCTATCTTCAAAGGACCGGCGCGAGACTCTGGCAGAAGAACTTCTACGATCATATTCTCCGATCCAGCGAGGAACCGACGCGCGTTGCCGCCTATATTTGGTTGAACCCCGTCCGAAAGGGACTGTGCAAAGGGTTTGAGGAGTACCCTTATTCTGGATCGTTCGCTAAACCCGCGAAGATTCTTGCGGCACCTTCGTGGACACCGCCCTGGAAGCGCGCCCAGGTGCCCGCCTGAAAAGAAAGGCGGGCGCTACAACGTCTCGGTCAATCCATGTATGCTAACCGCCTATGCCGAAACGACCGAAACCGATTGTGCTGACCGTGCTCGATGGATGGGGCTACCGCGCCGAAACCAAGGGCAACGCGATCGCCCTCGCGCGCAAACCGAACTACGACCGCCTGCTCAAGGATTTCCCCAACACGCTGATCCAGACGT
Source organism: uncultured Acidobacteriota bacterium (assembly GCA_963800455.1). Classification (GTDB taxonomy): domain Bacteria; phylum Acidobacteriota; class Terriglobia; order Acidiferrales; family UBA7541; genus Palsa-360. The sequence continues at coordinate 610,425 of CAWDAY010000003.1, forward strand.
CCGGGCCGTTCGTCGGCTTGCCCGAGGGGCAAATGGGCAACAGCGAAGTGGGCCACATGAACATGGGCGCCGGGCGCATCATCCACATGGACATCACGCGCGTCGACGCGATGATCGCAAACGGCGAATTTTTCAAGCAGCCGCTGCTGCTCGAGGCCATGGAGCGGGGCCGCGCGCGCAACCTGCACCTGCTCGGTCTGCTCAGCGACGGCGGCGTGCACTCGCACCTGCAGCATCTCTACGCCCTGCTGCGCATGGCGCGCGAGCAGCACGTCGAGCGCGTCTTCATTCACTGCTTCATCGACGGCCGCGACACGCCTCCGCACAGCGGCGTCGAATACATCCAGCAACTCCAGCAGAAAATCCGCGAGATCGGCGTCGGCCGAATCGCGTCGCTCACCGGCCGTTACTACGCGATGGACCGCGACAACCGCTGGGAACGCGTCGAGCGCGCCTATCGCGCCGTCGTGCACGGCGACGCCCCGGTGAAAACGGCGGATCCCGTCGAAGCCATCCGGCGCAGCTACGAGCGCGGCGTGACCGACGAATTCGTCGAGCCCATCGCGATCGCGGCGAACAGCTCGCCGTCCGCGCCGCCTGCCGGGCCGATTCGCGACGATGACGCCGTGATTTTCTTCAACTTCCGCGCCGACCGCGCCCGCCAGATGACCCGCGCCATCGCCGAGCCGGGCTTCAAGGAATTTTCCGATCCCAAGCGCCCGTCGAATCTTTTCTACGTTGCCATGACGCAGTACGACAAAGCCTGGCCGTGGCTGCGCTATGTGATCGCGCCGGAAAAAATCGCGCACATCCTGGCGCAGGTTTTCGCCGAGCAAAATCTGAAAAATCTGCGCTGCGCCGAAACGGAGAAATACGCGCACGTCACCTATTTTTTCAACGGCGGCATCGAGAAACCCTTCGGCGGCGAGGAACGCATTCTCGTCCCGTCGCCGAAAGTGCCCACCTACGACTTGAAACCGGAAATGAGCGCCGCGGGCATTGCCGACACGGTCGTGAAAGCCATCGAGAAAGGCGACTTCGACGCCGTGGTCATGAACTTCGCCAACGCCGACATGGTCGGCCACACCGGAGTTCTGGAAGCCGCAATCAAGGCAGTGGAAACAGTCGACGAGTGCCTGGGCCGGCTGCGCCAGGCCCTGCAGCCGCGCGGCGGCGCATGGATCGTCACCGCCGATCACGGCAACGCCGAAACCATGATCGACCCCGTCACCGGCGGACCGCACACCTATCACACGACAAATCCTGTCCCGCTGATTCTCGCAACGGAAGACAGCGTCGGGCCTCTCGCGCCGGGAGGCTCGTTGCGCGATGTCGCGCCGACGCTCCTCGGCGTGCTGGGCCTTCCCGTGCCGTCGGAAATGACTGGCCGCGATTTGCGCCTGAAGAAAAAGATGTGACCGGTGATCGGTGACTGGTAATTGGTGATTGTTAGTTGGCAATCGGTGATTCGGGAATTATTTTCTCGAGGCTGTGGGTTGTTTCTTGGACCTGATTACAGTCGCAATCCGCGTCCGGCGGTGTTGAATTTACAAATCTCAAATTTGAAATCTCAAATTTAAGATTTTAGATGTGAGATTTCAGATTTGGGATATCAGATTTCAAATTGGAAACGTCAACTTTCTGATTTGGAATTTCCGATCCCGGATCCAACCACGAACTTTCCCGTGCTGCCGTTCAAGATGTTTTCAAAAATAGCCGGAATTTCAAAGACGGCTCGGTTTTCCATGGCGGCGGTGCGTTCCCGGAATTGCGCCAGTTCGCCCGACTTCAGCAGTTCCGCGACCGCGCCGGCTGTCTCGCGGTGGCTGCGAACCACGATTCCGACTTTCTTCTCGCGCACCCACTGCGCGTTGTAGCGCTCCTGCGGCAGCGTCCACGCGTTGCAATCGATGATCACCGGCAAATGCCGGGAAAGCGCTTCGCTGATGCTTCCCGGCCCCGGCTTGCCGATAAAAAAGTCCGAGAGCGCCATGAAATAAGGAATCTGCGTCGTAAAGCCCTCCACATGGATGGGAATCCGGGTCGGCTCTCGCCGCAGGGCGTCCGCCAATTTTTCATTCCGGCCGCAAATCAGGATCAGCTGCACCTGTAAGCCGGACCCGTTGATTTGCCGCACAATGTCCAGCATCTTCCACGTGCCATATCCCCCAAAAAGAACGATTCCCGTCGGCAGGTCCGGATCGAGGCCGAGCCTCTTTCGTTCGGCGGCGCGGTCGATCTGGCTGGCCTCGTAAAATCGCGGATGCAGGATCATCCCGGAAGTCCGGAACACGGTGCCATCGAGGTGTCCCAGCTCGCGGGCCTGCTCGACGGCGCGTTCCGTGCCGCAAACGATGTACTGCGACTCTTTCTCAATCCAGAAATGTTTCGGATAGTCCGCCAGGTCCGTCAGGACCGTAACAAAGGGCCGACCGGGAAACGCCTGCTCATAACTCTCCCGCATAGCCCGATTGAAGTGCGGCACGAGAGACACCACCATGTCCGGTTCGTGCTCCTTCCAGAACTTCGTCAGCACCCGTACCGACGGCCCATGATACGTGCGCACGACGAGTTGCAGGACGCGCATCAACTGCGGGCTGCCCAGCGTCCAGCCATTGCGCAACATCTTGTTATACATGTCCTGGATGCGAATTCCGGTCATCTTGCGGAGGATGTCCAGCGGGTCCAGCACTTCCTGAAGGTTCACGAGAGACACTTCGAGCGGCAGGCCTAGCTTCTCTATTTGCACTTGCAAGGCGGTGGCCGCGTTGCGGTGGCCTCCTCCTGCGTCAAAGAAAATCAGATGGATGCGGCTTCGTCGGTCCTTTGGGCCGGACATTCCGTCTGCCATCTACCGTTGCACCCCCTCGCTCGTTAACCTGTTTGTGTTCAATTAGTAACAGACCATTATTACAAGGTTTTAAACATTGCGTAACAAGTTAGCAAAGTCGTTTTGCCACACTAATCGCACGATGAAATGCGACCTGCACGTCCACTCGCTTCACTCAGGCACCCTGCCTGTAGCGATCCTGCGTCATTTTTTTCAGGAGAGCTACAGCGCTCCGAGAGACGTCTACTCCACGCTGCGCCAGCGCGGCATGGACCTGGTCACACTAACCGATCACGACTCCATCGGCGGCGCGGAAGACTTGCGCCGGTACCCGAATTTCTTCCTCAGCGAAGAAGTAACCTGCAAGATGCCGAGCGGCACGGAAGCTCATGTCGGAGTGTATGACATCACCGAACGCCAGCACCTGGAAATCAACCGCCGGCGAACGGACCTTGTCCGCCTGCTCGCTTACCTTTCCGAGCAGCGCCTGTTTTTCACGGTAAACCACGTGTTTTCTTCCCTCACGGGACGGCGCGATGCAGAGGACTACGAGTGGTTCTCCGGCTATTTCCCCGCCGTCGAGGCACGCAACGGCCAGATGCTTCCCTCCGCCAACCAGCACGCCGCCGAGTTTGCCTGGAAGCGGTGCAAGACCCAGGTGGCCGGAAGCGACGCGCACGCGCTGGCCTCGGTCGGCACGACCTACACCGAAGTGCCGGGCGCTCGGAACAAGGAAGAGTTTTTTGCGGGCCTGCGCGCCGGTCACGGCCGGCTCTGCGGCGAATCGGGCGGCTACTGGAAATTGACGCGGGACATTCTGCTGCTCTGCGGCGAGATGATGCGCGAAGAGCGCTGGACCGTGCTTCTCGCCCCGCTCGTCGCTCTGGTCCCGGCGGGGGTCGCCGTCGACTATGTCGTCGATCTGGGTTTCGTCCGCCGCTGGGGCGCCGCGATTAACGGCCCTCGCCCGGCGGCGCAAGGTGCGAAGGATCTGTTGGGAACAATGCCGGTGCGGCAGAAGCAGATGGCTTAGCAAGTGGCGCAGGCTTCAGCCTGTGGGGTTTGGAGCTGGCAAGGACTAGCCCCCCACAGGCTGAAGCCTGCGCCACCCAACCCGGCCCCTGCGCGGAAGCAGTGGCAGCTTGCGGAAATGAGGTGCAACCATGACGGCTCGAAGAATGGTCTGGGAGTTCATACAAGCCCGCGACTATCAAGTCATGCGGAAAGTCCACCGCTGGCGCCCGCCGCGCTGGCTGCGCTTCTGGATGATCGCCTCCACGCGCCTGGGCGATGGCTGGATCTGGTATTCGGTGGGGATCACCCTGCTTCTGTTCGGAGGCGACATGCGGTTTATCGCCTTCGCCGCCAGCGCTTCCGCCGAAGCGGCCACCGTCGTGCTATTTCGCTTCCTCAAAAAGGCCAGCAAGCGCAAGCGCCCCTGCCACCTGGAATCCCACTGCTGGGCCAATGTCCTCCCGCCGGACCAGTTCTCTTTTCCTTCCGGCCACGCGATGAGCGCCTTCGCCATCGCCATCCCGTTGTGCATTTTCTACCCGGAGTTGCAGGCGGCGCTTCTCGCCCTGTCGCTGAGCATTGCGGTGTCGCGCGTCATCCTCGGAATGCACTTCGTAAGCGACGTCGTGGTCGGATCGTTGCTGGGTGCGGGATTGGGCTACGGAGCGTACCTGCTGCTGCGGTAATGGCACGTCTGCCGGCTTTGGACGGTAGGCTTCAGCCCGGCCGCAGGGAAGCAACTGGACGAGGACTTCAGGCCCTGAGGTTGGGGCGTCTACGCGATCCGCTCGAAAATCCCCGCTGCGCCCATTCCGCCGCCGATGCACATGGTAACCATGCCGTAGCGCGCGTTGCGCCGCTCCAGTTCGCGCAAGATTGTCGCCGTAAGTTTCGCCCCAGTGCAGCCCAGCGGATGTCCGAGGGCGATCGCTCCGCCATTGGGATTCACGCGCGTTGGGTCCAGCCCGGCCTCCTGCATCACCGCCAGCGACTGCACCGCAAACGCTTCGTTCAGTTCGATCACGTCCATCTGATCGAGCTTCAATCCCGTCAGTTTCAGCACCTTGGGAATCGCGAACGCGGGACCGATGCCCATAATCTCCGCCGGCACTCCCGCCGTGGCGAACCCGAGAAAGCGCGCGAGCGGCTTCGCGCCGAGGGAGCGAGCGCGCTCGGCGCTCATCACGATGGTCGCTGCCGCGCCATCGCTCGTCTGCGAGCTATTTCCGGCGGTCGTCGTGCCCCGCGCGTGAAACGCGGGCTTGAGCTTGGCCAGAGCCTCCATACTGGTGTCCGCGCGCGGCCCTTCATCCACATCGAACAGAGTCGTGGTCGTCGTAGCTTTCGCCCCGCGGCCGCCTACGGCGTTGGCGGCAACAGTCGTCTTCACCTCGACTGCCACGATTTCGTCCTTGAACTTGCCGGCCGCAATCGCGGCGAGCGCTTTCTTGTGGCTGGCCAGGGAAAATTCATCGGCCTTCTCGCGCGTGATGCCGTACTTTTTGGCCAAGTTTTCCGCCGTCAGCCCCATGCTGAGATACGCGTCCGGATAGTGGTCCATCAGCCAGGGATTCGGGGAGACCTTGTTGCCTCCCATGGGAATCATGCTCATGGATTCGGTACCGCCAGCGAGAATGACGTCCGCGGCGCCTACCATGATGCGCTCCGCCGCCATGGCGATCGCCTGCAGGCCCGAGGAGCAAAACCGGTTGATCGTGATGGCCGGCACCTCCGCAGGCAGCCCTGCCCGCTGGCTGGCGATACGTGCCACGTTCATCCCCGCTTCGCCTTCGGGCATGGCGCAGCCGAGGATCACGTCTTCGATCTCCTTGGCGTCGAGACCCGGAACGCGCCGAATCGCCTCCAACATGGCGATGGCGGCCAGGTCGTCCGGCCGCGTCGAGCGCAGCGTGCCCTTAAACGCTTTCCCAACCGGCGTTCGAACGGAACTGACAATGACGGCTTCTTTCATGTTCGTAACTCGCTTCCCCGGGTCCGTACGTCCCGAACAAAGGGCGATTCGCAGATTCTGATTCGTTCTCTCGCACCAGCCATTGGATGCCCGTTCGGCGGAAAAAGCAACACAGCGTGCTATGCTCGGTTTCCCCAATGCGACGCCGCCGCACACTGATCGCTTCGCCGCTCAAGTGGCAGATGACCGCACTGCCCGTGGCCCCTCCGGCCATCCCTGTAATCGCCGAGCGCGGGGGCACGCAGCTTCGAACGCCGAAGCCGGTGCTTGTGGTGGACACGCGCGAGCAAAATCCGTTTTCGTTCGACCGGTTTTCGGGCTGGTTTTCGGGAATCGAGAAAAGGCCGCTCGAAATCGGCGATTATTCGATTGCCGGACTGGAAGAAACATGCGTTGTCGAGCGCAAAGATTTGAGCGACCTCGTGCGCTCGTTCCACGTGCAGCGTTCCGTGTTCGTCGCGCGCCTGAAGCGCATGAGCGCGTTCCCCGACCGCCTGCTGGTCGTCACCGCCGCGCTGAGCCAGGTGAAGTCCCGCTACGAGCACTCGCCCGCGAACCCGAATCAGATCACGCAGTCGCTCGTCGCCGCGCTCGCAGGCCTGCGCGTCCCGTTCCTGTGCGTGGAAACGCACGAACTAGGCGAGGAAATTGTCGCCTCTTACCTGTACCAGGTCCACCTTTACCACTGGCTCGAAACGAACGGTCATGGCCGCCGCCTCGCGGATGATGATTTGTGACGCGTTGATGAACTGTTGGGCCTGCGATCGAGAACCGGCGATTGCGGGCGATTGATTCGCCACCGCGCAGAGAGTACCTTTCGCGTCATCCGCCGCCACAAACCCAACGCGCTGTTGCTTTCTCAACCGACAATGGAGAGCGGAGGCAACGGTGTCCTCGCGCAGCCTGATCTTGGTGTGTGTGTTGCTGGGAGCGCTCGCCTTCGTCTGGGTTCGTTGGCGAGGCGAATCCACGCAGCAGCAAACGAGGCAGCTCGCCACGCCGGTCATCGTAAAGGAGCCGGTCAATTTCGCGAGCCACACCTTCGATCCGGCGAATCCACCCGCCGAGATGCCGCCCCTGCCTGCGGGAGAAAACGCGGAGTGCGATTCCAATTTCAAATCGAATGCCACGGTAGGCGGCCAACCCCGGCGCACGGACGCCACGCACGCAACCCTCACCATCACGCAGATTAATGTCACGCTGCAGCTGGACATCAACATCTGGGTTCCGGCCGACGCGACCCAACACGTCATCGATCACGAAGACGGCCACCGCCGGATTTCGGAATATTATTATCAGCATGCCGACGAAATTGCCGGGCGCGTCGCCGCGAGCTACCTGGGCAAACAAATCCCAATCAGCGGCGACGATCTGGGAGCCGCGTCCAGACAGGCGCTGCAAGACGCAGGCGCCGAGATCACCGAGGAATACTCGAAGGAATTGAACTCCAACCCCGCGCAATTGCTGTATGACTCCATCACCGACCACAGCCGCAACGAGGTTGTCTACACGGACGCCGTCGATCATGCTGTGAAAAATGTGGCGGTCGAGGCTCCCCAGCCGGCGAGCGCGGATCCGCCGGACAATCGGTAAGCGGCCCCAGAAATGACACTGGCGCTCACGCAGCCTGTTGGGCCGCGCCCTTGCTTTTTTGGCTCCACTGATAGAAGGAGATGGCGCTCGCTACAACCGAAATCGCGATGAGCGCGATCATGAAGTCTTCGAGGATCGGCGATCTCGCTTGCCGGATGATCCACCGCCCATAGTGAATCGCCAGCGCGCCTTCGATGACGAAGCGCGCGAATCTCCCTACGCCGACAACCGTTAAGAGTTTTCTTCGCGGATACCGGAACGCCGCCGCGGCCGCCACGATCGCCGTAAATGGAAACGGCGGGGGCAGCACAGAAGCCACAAAGAGCGACCACCCCGCGCGCTTTTGCACCTGACGTTGAAGGTTGCTGGCGGGTTCACCGGGAGCAGTCTTCGTCAGCCGCGCCGCACCTTTTCGGCTGAGCCAGTCCGTCACAAAGACACCGATCAGGGATCCTACCGTGGCCATCACGGCATAGTAGATCATGCGGTCGTGGTAACGAGCGCACAGCGCCAGCACCAACAGGTCGTTTCCCAGCGGGACGATCAGCGGCGACGAATCGAACGCGCCCAGCGTGAGCAATCCGAGTCCGCCTGCACGAAACAAAGCCCTCGCGATGATGCGGATGATCGGTCGCATGTGATTTGGTGACCGCGATTATAGGATGCGACCCGCCGTTTTCATGAGGATCAATTACGCAGCGGCTTGCCGGTCTTCAGGGTGTGGGCGATGCGTTCCTGGGTTTTGCGTTCGCCGCAGAGGGAGACGAACGCTTCGCGCTCGAGGTCCAGCAGATATTGCTCGCTCACGAGCTGCGATGACGTGAGCGCGCCTCCGGCCAGGACGTGGCCGAGCTTGCGCGCGACCAACGCATCGTACTCGGAAATATATTCGCCGCGCAGCATCATGTAGACGGCGAGCTTCGCGGCGGCGCTGAATTCCTCCCCGAGCACGCGGATCGACGGCTCCGTCGGTGCAGGCGCCGTCTGCCGCCATTCGCCGCGCACGAGGCCCAGCGCGGTTTCTTTCGCGTCGGCAACCAGACGGTCGAGATTCATCGCCACGAGATCCGCGCGGCGCAGGTAGCCGAGGTCGCGCGCCTCTTCCCCGCTCGTGGACACTTTCGCCATGGCGATGTTTTCAAACACGGGCTTCAGCGCGTGGAACAGGTCGATGTCCTCTTCGCCCTCGGCGCGCTCGTTCGCGCGAATGATCATTTCCTTTGTGCCGCCGCCGGCCGGGATCAGGCCGACGCCCGCTTCGACAAGGCCCATGTAGGCCTCCGCCGCGGCGTGGATGCGCGTGCCGTGCAGCACGACTTCGCAGCCGCCGCCCAGAGCCAGGCCCTGCGGCGCGACGACCACCGGCTTCGGCGAATGCTTGATGGCCAGCGTGGTGTTCTGGAATTGCCGCACGGCGAGATGCAGGTCGTCCCACTCCTGCTCCTGCGCGGTCATCAGGATGAGCATCAGGTTCGCGCCAGCGGAGAAATTTTCACCCTGGTTGGCGATCACCATCGCGTCGAAGTCCGCGCGCAACCGCGCGAGGCCCTTGTGAATCATGGCAAGCAGGTCGCCGCCGATGGCGTTCATCTTGGAGTGAAACTCGCAGCAGACCACGCCGTCGCCGAGATCGATCAGGCTCGCGCCGGAATTTTTGTCGATCCCTTTGGCGCGGTCCTTCAGCGATTTCAAAACGATGATTCCCGCGGGCTGCGGCGCTGGCTTAAAAGCCTTGCCGGCGAAATCGAAATAAGACGTCTCGCCCTGCGCACGTTCGTAGAACGACTTCTTTCCCGAGGAAAGCAGCCCGGTAACGAGCGACGGCAGGGCGTTGCCTTCTTTTTCGAGTTGCTTGGCCATGGGTTCTGCGCCGATCGCGTCCCACACTTCGAATGGCCCGAGCTCCCAGCCGAATCCCCAGCGCATGGCGCGGTCCACATCCACGATGGAATCCGAAATTTCCGGAACGCGGCGCGCGGCGTAAAGACACATGCCGGAGAGCACGCCCCAGATAAATTTTTGCGCCTTGTCGCCTTCTCTTCCTTCGAGCGCGGGGCCGGCCAGCATACGCAGGCGTTCGCGCGTGCTCTCGATGCCTTTCCCCGCTTCGATGGAGGCGAATCGCGCCTTCTGCTGCGGGCGATAGTCCATCTTCGCGGGATCGAGCGTAAGGATTTCGGATTCTCCGCCGGCTTTTTTCACGCGCTTGTAGAAGCCGCTGCCCGTTTTATCTCCGAGCCAGCCGCGCCGCGCCATTTCCTCGATCAAGGCGGGCACGCGGTAGATTTCACGCGATTCGTCGTTGGGAATATTTTCGTAAATGTTGCGAATCACGTGCAGAAGGACGTCGATCCCGACGATATCCGCGAGGCGAAACGTCGCCGACTTCGGCCAGCCCAGCGCAGGCCCCGTGCAGGCGTCCACTTCCTCATACGTCATGCCCAGTTCGTTCATCAGGCGAATCGCACTCAGCATCGAAAATGTTCCGATGCGATTGCCGATGAAATTCGGCGTGTCTTTGGCGACGACGACGCCCTTGCCGAGCTTGTGGTCGCAGAATTCGGAGAGCGCCTCGATCACCTCGGGGCTTGTCGAGATTCCCGGAATCAGTTCGACGAGCTTCAAATAGCGCGGCGGATTGAAGAAATGAGTTCCCGCCCAGTGCTGCTGCCATTCGTCCGGCATCCCTTCGGCAATGCTGCGCACGGGCAGGCCGGACGTATTGGTGGTGACAATCGTGCCCGGTTTGCGAACCTGCGCGATACGGGAAAGCAGCGCGCGCTTGATCTCCAGATTCTCGGCGACGACTTCGACGATCCAGTCCGCGTCGGCGCAAAGTTTCAGGTCGTCCTCGAAATTGCCCGTGGCGATGCGTTTTTCGATTCCCGGCTTGAAAAACGCCGCCGGCCGGGCCTTCCGGCTGCTGCGAGTCCCGCGCGAACGATCCGGTTGCGAACGTCGGGACTTTCGAGGGTCAGCCCGCGCTTCTGCTCGTCGGGAGTAAGGGCCCCGGGCGCAATATCGAGCAGCACGCACCGTACGCCGGCATTCGCGACGTGCGCGGCGATTCGCGCGCCCATCGTCCCAGCGCCCAACACGACAACTTTTTCGATCGCCCGCTTCGCCATATCTGTTAGTTTAGGCCCGCCACGCGTGCGCCCATTCGACTTCTTTTCTGAGACCGGCCGAATCGAACCGGACTCAGATGCCAGTGCAGGTTACAGAAGCGACAATCGCGGGTCAACGACAAACGCCGGGCATCTGGTTTAGAGTTAACGTTGTCTTATTCCAGGCCATGACCAAACGTAAGAAGGAACAGAAGAAGAAGGTCATACACTGGCTGAAGGGCGCGGTGGGCCGCGTCCGGGAATTCGCCTACGCGGAGCCTCCTGCTCCCTCGCGCGAACGGCCCCGGATCGGCGTTGCGCTCGGCGGAGGATTCGCTCGCGGCATCGCCCACCTGGGCGTGCTGCGCGTGCTCCAGGAAGAGAACATTCCGGTCGACTATCTGACCGGAACGAGCGCCGGAGCCATGCTGGCGATCGCCTACGCCAGCGGCCACACCATTCCGGAAATCGTTCGGCAGGCCCGGGCCACACGATTCAAGGACTTCGGAAACTGGAAACTTTCCTGGCTGGGACTCGCCTCGAATCAGAAGCTGGAACATTACCCTCGAAAATTTCTCGGCGTGAGCACATTCGAGGATTTGAAGATTCCCCTGGCCATCGCGGCGACGGACCTCGCCACGGGCGAAGCCATCTACTTCTCGCACGGGCAGCTCGGCCCGGCCCTGCGAGCGTCGTGCGCGTACCCCGGCATGTTCGTGCCCGTCGAATTCGAGGGCCGCATGCTGGTCGATGGATTTCTCGCCGCGCCGGTTCCGGTCGAGGCGGCGCGCGTCATGGGCGCCGACGTCGTCATTGCAATTTTTCTGGAGTCGGCGAGTAACCGGAAGCCCGCCAGTATCGTGGACGTCATCGGCCTCTCGTTTGCCATTTTGCAGCGCCATGCGGACCTCGAATGGCGGCGCGTGGCCGACGTCATCATCGAGCCGGTCGTGAAAGATTTTCTGTGGGACGATTTTGACAGGACCGACGAACTGATTGCCGCGGGTGAAACCGCCGCTCGCATCGCGATTCCGAAAATCCGCGCGGCGATCGCCGCGAGATCCGGCGAGCAAGCGCCGGAAGTGAATTCCGGCGGCGTTTGAGCGATCGCGCCGCCCAACCTCCCTACATCCCGCGCGGCACGTCCTCTTCTTCGGAAAAATCGTCCCGATCGTCCAGATCCATGAATCGTGAATCGGCGGCTTCCTCGCGCACCGAGCTCAGGGCCACTCTCACCTCTCGCGCGTAGTAAACGGCTCCCGCGAACAAACTAAGAATGGAAAGCACGAACACAATTACGGCCGCCTCTTCCGCCCAGCGCCAGTACAGCCCTGCCCCAAGCAACAAGCAAGTGGCGATCGTCCCGATCAGTCCGTAGAGGGTCAACACAAACGCACAGCGGATCAGTTCGGCTCGCTTTTCGATCGAGGCGATCTGGGAGGCGTATGCCTCCGACTCAGCCGGGCGGCCCTGCCTGGCGGCGTGGTGCTTCTCATGAAGGTACGATCGAAGACGGCTGACGATCCCCATCAGGCGCACATTGAGGGAAAGGAGCAGAAGCCCCTCGGCCGAAACAAAGATAGCCGGAGCCACAAAGGCCTGAAACAACATATGAATGTTGTTCATTGTCGCTTGGGTCGTCGCCGTATAGTCGTTGCAACTCCGGTTCCAACCCAGGGAAAGATTCCAACACGCTTTAGTTGGTCCAGGCGAGATTGTTGGTTAGGAGCATCCAGCAGTGGCGAAACCAAACTGGAACTCAGGGGGAACCTCCAATTCCATAACAAAACACAGCAGCCGGGCTCGGTGAGATGCGCACCGAGCCCGGCCAGCCGCGTGAACCCTACGTTCAAGATCGACTCTTTCGAGATCGAACAGACGCAGATTGCCCTGCGAGAGGCTCTAGAAGACAAATCGCGCGAGCAAATAAATAGTGTTGTTTGATCTGGCATTCCGTCCCGCTCCATCGTAGTTCGTGCCGGCGCCATTGAAGCGCGCATAGCCCGTGTACTGAAACGTGAGGCCGATGTTCTGAACAGGCCAATACGAGACATTGGCGATATAGCCGTTACTTCGCGGGTCACCGTTCGCATTGCCACTCAGGGGGCACCGGGGACCTCTGGGTAGAACAACGATAAAGAAAAAATCGGGCGTCCCGTCGATGTTGAAAAATCCAATCGTTCCGGATATTTTATCGCCGAAGTGATACTCCGCGTTGGCCTGGACGGTGTTGAGATGATGCTGGACGAGTGGATGCTCCTCCCTCATTAGTGAGAGTTGCAAGTAGCGAAGAATTTTCACGAATATATGTGCCGCGGAACGAAAGCACGTCGCCCCCAAATCGAGGAATGGTCCGATCGTATTGGAAATCAAACGCATAATCGGTGAAGCTGTCTTCCAGGCCCGTGATCGCAAACGGGGACGACTTCACGTGCATCCCATAGCTGCCGATCCCAGGTTGTTGTTCTTCGAGGTTTGCTGCCAAGCCACGCGCCAGTACGGAGCGACTCCGCGAATGTTAATGGCGGGAGACTGGCCCGTCGAATTGGTTGCGCAGCACCAATATGCTCCGAGCGGTATAGCGTTCCCGCGAAATACAAGTGGTTGTCCCACATGGCGTATCCGCCGATCCCCGCAACATCCTGAGCTAGTCCTCCGTTGATGATCGCTCCTGCGGTAGGACTGGGTGCCGAACTGCTGGTGATCGGTGGAAAGCCCCATGCCGGGGTACTATTCCAGAGATCTTCCACGGTCGGATTGTTGTTGAGTGTGATTCCATAAGCGAAATCCTTCTTGAAGAGTTTGTGGAATTGGCATACCGGATGTCCGTGTTATCCCAGGTAAAATGGTCGTCCTGGCTGTCATAGGTCACCTGGACAAAGCTACCGACATGCGGCGCCCAGGCCCCGGCAAGAAAGAGTGAGGCGTCCTGCGGGAACTGGAAGTTGCCATTCTGCGTGCCCGGTTGTGGAGATTTGGTAAGGAAAAGGAAGTATCGAATATCACCGAAAGCGGGAAAGATTCCAAGACCTCAAGGCCGCTATCTCGCTTCGTCCCCTTTGATAGTGACGGTCGGTTTCCCGGCCATGGTATAGCCGTTCAGCTTGAACGCGCGCCCAAGTGGCGTGAGTTCCGGCGGCATATAGTGACAGGACTTGCACGGAAACCCAGTCTGCCGCGCGTAGCTTGGGACAGCGGAAGCCGTGGGTACTTGCAGGAATAGACTTATGAACAGTGCGAAGAATGCTCCGATGATAATCACTCCACGGAAGTATTTCTTTTGATGTTTCATGTTTGTTTCTCCCCTTTCACGACATCGTTCCAGTTGCTAATTATTGACACACCCCCACCTATGCGGCTCGGTGAGCCCTTGCCGGGCCCGCCGCACGGCGTTTTGATCCCCGACAGCACAGGCCGTAGCCGTGCTTCGCTTGATGGTGAGGGCGGCCAGCTCTAACGCCGCCGGAACATGGGCCTCAACCAGCCTTCTTGCTTGCGGCTGGCGCTTTTTTGCTGAATTCACGGATAATGGGAATCAGACTGTTGATCTGAGCCTTGTTCAGGCTCCCTCCGAAGGGAGGCATGTTACCTTTCCCCTGATCGATCTGCGTGAAGATTTCGGCATCGGTGAGCTTCTTGGCTTCCGCGGCGCGAAGGTCTTTCGCTCCGACGGCTTTGCCGACTACCGTACTTCCGCTTCCATCAGGGCCGTGGCACTTGGCGCAGTTCGTGTCGTAAAGTTTCTGGCCGTCCGACTGCGCTGCCACGAAGTGAGGGAACGCGAGCAAGAACAACGGGAGGAGTGCTAGGGCGCTAACTCTGTGTTTCTTTGTGATGCATTCAAACATTGAAACCTCGCAGAGTATTGAGAATTGCAAAACTTAAGATCGTGCAAGTTCATTTTTGGCACAGTTGCCCGGGTTTCCTCTGTGACGAGACGCACGGGCATTTGTGACGTACGTCACACGCTTCGCGGGACACAAGTCGGGCCACCGTAACGAATTCCAGGGGAAGGGCATGCGGCTGGGACGGCCCGTCGCAGAAATCCGCGCGCCGTCCATTAAGCGCCCGCTCCCCTATGTTACCCCCACGGGCAATTTGCAAGAAACAAATTTCGGGCTCTGTTTCCCTCTATCGGCCTGAATTCCCGATCGCTTTACCGCCCGGGTTTCCAGGAACGCACGGCGTCAAAATGTTGCCAATCCCGCAAAAAGATTTTCGCCGATGCCTTGCGTTTGATTCATCCGTGCCTTAGACTTTTTCTTTCGGTGTGTGTTTGCTGCTCGATTTGCTGCGCGGGTTTGCTCCAACCTTACCGACTTTCGCGGGCATGCCGAATATCCTGGAGGAGGTTCCGTGTCGACGCCCCTTGAACAATGGGTGGAATCCGTTGCGCGCATGACTCGCCCCGCGCAGATTCAGTGGTGCGATGGGTCCGCCGAAGAAGCCGGCCGAATCTTGGACCAATTGATTCGCGAAGGCCGCACGTTTCCTCTGAACGGCAAGACGTATCCCAACAGTTTCTTGCATCGCAGCGATCCGACCGACGTGGCGCGCACGGAAAAGGTCACGTACATCTGCACGCGCAATCGCGAAGACGCCGGACCCACCAACAATTGGATGGCCCCGGCCGAAGCCAAGCAGATGCTCGGCGGCTTGTTCGAGGGCTCGATGAAAGGCCGCACCATGTACGTGGTTCCGTACATCATGGGGCCGGAGGCTTCGCCGCAGAGCCGAATCGGAGTCGAGATCACGGACAGCGCCTACGTCGTCGCGAGCATGCGCATCATGGCCCGGATGGGAAAAGTGGCGCTGGACCGCCTCGGCAGTTCCTCCGATTTCGTTCCGGGACTCCATTCGCTCGGCGATCTGAATCCCGACCGCCGGTTCATCATGCACTTTCCGGAAGAAAAATTGATTTGGAGCATTGGCTCGGGCTACGGCGGCAATGCGCTGCTCGGCAAGAAGTGTTTCGCTCTGCGCATCGCCAGCTGGATGGCGCGCGAACAGGGCTGGATGGCCGAGCACATGCTCATCCTGGGCCTGGAATCGCCCTCGGGAAAAGTGACGTACATGGCCGCGGCCTTTCCCAGCGCCTGCGGCAAGACCAATCTTTGCATGATGGTTTCGGCCCTCGAAAACGAAGGCTACCGCGTCTGGACCGTGGGCGACGACATTGCCTGGATGCAAGTCGGCGCGGATGGCTATTTGCACGCGATCAATCCCGAAGCGGGATTCTTCGGCGTGGCGCCCGGCACGAATGAAAAGACAAATCCGAACGTCATGGCGGCGCTGCGCGAAAATACGATTTTCACGAATACGGCGATGACCGAACAGCACGAGCCGTGGTGGGAGGGCATGAGCGACACGATCCCCTCCGGCATGCTCGACTGGCAGGGGCGCGCGTGGTCGCCGTCCGACGGTCCCGCGGCACAGGCGAATTCGCGGTACACCGTGCCGGCTGTTCAGGCGCCTTCGATTTCCCCGCGCTGGGACGATCCCGCCGGAGTGCCCATCTCGGCGTTTATTTTTGGCGGCCGCCGCGCGCGCCTCGCGCCGCTGGTTTACGAAGCCACAAACTGGCAGCACGGCGTGTACGTCGCCGCGACGATGGCGTCGGAAACAACCGCGGCGATTACCGGGGCCGTGGGCGTGCCCAGGCGCGATCCGATGGCCATGCTTCCCTTCTGCGGCTACAACATGGCGGATTATTTTGGACATTGGCTCGCGATGGGCAAAAAGATTCCGAATCCGCCGAAAATTTTCCATGTGAACTGGTTCCGCAAGGGCGCCGACGGAAAATTCCTGTGGCCCGGATACGGAGAAAACGCCCGCGTTCTGAAATGGATGCTGGAGCGCATCGAAGGAAAGGGTGAGGCGACGGAAACTCCCATCGGAGCCGTCCCCGCTCCCAACGCCATTACGCTCGACGGCCTCAACGTCTCGCGCGAAACCATGAACGAATTGTTGCGCGTCGACGCCGCCGACTGGGTAAAGGAACACGCCGACGTCGGACATTTCTTCGAGACGTTCGGCGATCGGCTGCCTCCTGAAATCGGCGAGGAACACCATCGTCTCGGCGAGCGCCTGCAGCGCATGGCCGTTGTTCGCAAATGAACCATTGTGACGTATGTCACAAATTGTGTCTCACATACGGGACACTTGGTCCCACTTTGGCCCTTGGTAAATTTACCTGCCGAATTTATCTCCGCGCTTAACAAAAGTTCCGCTTGTTTTCGATTTTGTCTGCTGCTAGTATCCGCGGCTTACGCAGACCTGTGCGATCGAACATGCCGAACAGTCCAAGTGTCGTTGTGCGTAGCTTCGCGTTCTGGCTTCTCCTGCTCCTAATCGCCGGCCTGAGTTTGTCCGGATGCCGCCTCGGCGCGACGGACGCCGCGACTCGCGGCCAGGAAGTTTTCCAGACCTGCGTGCCATGTCACAACGCGGACGGATCGGGAAATCAGACAATCGGCGCGCCGAATATTGCAGGCATGAAGCAATGGTACGTCGAGGCGCAGCTCCAAAAGTTTCGGTCTGGCGTTCGCGGCATGCATTTCAGCGATGTGGAAGGCATGCGCATGCGCCCCATGGCGCTGAGCCTGGGCTCGGATGAGGATGTTCAGGCTGTGGCCCGCTACGTGGAAAGCCTTCCGCCAGTCGCGCACCCGCCAACCCTCAACGGCGACGTTCATGCCGGCGACAATCAATTTCACCTCGTCTGCGCCGCCTGCCACGGAGAAAACGCCCAGGGGAATCCGGACCTGAAGGCGCCAAGGCTCGCAGGCACCGACGATTGGTACCTGGCGACGCAATTGAGAAAGTTTAAGAGCGGCGTGCGCGGAAACAGCCCGAAAGATCTCCAGGGCAGATTGATGAGGCCCATGGCGCGCGCGCTAGCAGACGAGGATGCAGTACGGAACGTCCTAGCGTATGTAGATTCACTGAAATAGCAGGTCTGTACAAGCTGAGGTTCCAAATTTCATGGATCATTCAGAAACATCGCCGGATCAGGTTGCCAAAGTCGTCTTCACGATCATCGCGATCAGTTGCCTCGCTTTCATCGCGGGAGTCTTGATTTTAATCAGGTAGATGGAGCTTCTATGTGGGAGCGGTACGTAACAGCAGCTTCGACCTACGCGCATAGTATCGATCACCTGTTTATTCTGATCGCGGTGATCGTCGGGTTTTTGGCTGATTGCGGCCGAGACCATGATGTTCGCGCTGGTCTTCAAGTTTCGCGCCAAAGACGGCCGCCCGACGCAGTACATCACAGGCGAAGAAAAACACCTGAAGCGCTGGATCACCATTCCCCACGCGTTGGTTCTCGTCTGCGACGTCGTGATCATCATCGGCGCGATCTCTGTCTGGTACAACATCAAGCAGGTGATGCCTCCCGCCGACGTGACCGTGCGCGTCATCGGCCAGCAGTGGGCCTGGAGCTTCGAGCAGCCCGGTCCGGACGGCGTCCTGGACACGGCCGACGATATTCGCACCGTGGGCGAGCTGCACGTCGTGGTGAATACCACCTATCACTACGAGCTGATGTCGCGAGACGTGATTCACAGCTTCGCTGTCCCCGCGTTCCGGCTCAAGCAAGACGCGCTGCCCGGCCGCACGATCACCGGCTGGTTTACCGCCAATCGCGTGGGCACCTACGACATTCAATGCACGCAGATGTGCGGCATCGGCCACGCCATGATGGCGGGCCGGATTATCGTCGAGACTCCGCAAGACCACGCGGCATGGCTACAGCGCAATGCGAACCCCGCGGTAGCCGCCGATCAGCCGGTGCAGTCCTCCGCGCCGGATGGAGCCTTGACTGTGGCGGAGGTGCGGCGATGAGCACGCAAGTCGGACACGCCGAACCCGGAGTCTTTCAAAAGTATTTCTGGTCGACCGACCACAAGGTCATCGCCATGCAGTATCTGTTCACTGGGATGGCGATGGCGCTGATCGGCGGCTTTTTCGCGTACGTCTTTCGCATGCAGTTGGGATTTCCCAATCACTACGTTCCCGGATACGGACTGGTTACGCCGGGCAGGTACAACGCGCTCGTCACGATGCACGGAAGCATCATGATCTTCTGGGTGGCGATGCCCGTGCTGATCGCTGCGTTTGGAAATTTTCTGATCCCGCTGATGGTCGGATGCGACGATATGGCGTTCCCGCGAATCAACCGCCTGTCGTATCAGATTTTTCTTTTGAGCGCCGTCGTTCTGCTCTGCTCTTTCCTGGTGAAGGGCGGCCCGTTCGGCGGCGCCTGGACCGCTTATCCGCCTCTTTCGGCAAGCGGCGCGTATAACTTGACGCCGATCGGCGCCACCATGTGGTTGCTCGCCGTCGCGTTCGAATTTGTCGCGTTTTTGCTGGGCGGCATCAACTTCACCGTCACCGCGATGAACAGCCGCGCTCCGGGCATGAAGATGTACGACCTCCCGATCCTGATCTGGATGATCATCATCGCCAACATCGTCTTCATGGCTTCCGCGGGGCCTTTGATCGCCGGTGCGGTCATGCTGCTGTTCGATCAGACGATGGCGACGGGATTCTACGATCCCACGCGCGGCGGAGATCCCCTCCTGTGGGAGCATCTGTTCTGGTTCTTCGGCCATCCCGAGGTATACGTCGTACTGCTTCCGGCGATGGGAATCGTGGCGGAAATCATCGCGGTGTTCGCCCGCAAAAAAATCTTCGGGTACAAGACGGTCCTCTACACCACGTGGGCCGTCGGATTCCTGAGCTTCGTCGTGTGGGCGCACCACCAATTCGTCGCGGGCATCGACCCGCGCATGGCCAATATTTTTTCGATCACCACGCTGATGATTTCCGTGCCCGTCACCGAAATGGTATTCCTATACATCGCCACGCTCTACGGCGGATCGATCCATCTGGACACGCCCATGCTCTGGGCGCTGGCGTTTATCGGGGAGTTCATAATCGGCGGCGTGACCGGAATTTTTCTGGGGTCCTCCGGCACGGATATCTATCTGCACGATACCTACTTCCTGATCGCGCACTTCCATTACACGTTCGTCCCGATCGCGATCATCGCCGTTTTCGCCGGCATCACGTTCTGGTATCCGAAAATGTTCGGCCGCATGTTGAACGAGACGCTGGGCAAAATCCACTTCTGGGGCACGATCGTTCCGTTCAACTTTATTTTCATTCCGCTGTTCATTACCGGCATCGCTGGAGACCAGCGGCGCATTTACAATTACGCGCTGTTTTCCGAGGAAGCGCGGCCCGCGCTGCAGCACCTGCGCACCCTCTCCACGGTTGGGCTCCTCTTCATGCTGGCGTTCCAGCTAGTCTTTTTGTTCAATTTCTTCTGGAGCTTCCGCCACGGCAAGACGGCGGGCGCGAATCCCTGGCGTTCGGCCACGCTGGAGTGGACAGTTCCGTCGCCGCCGCCGCATGGCAACTTTGCCGAGATGCCGACCGTGTACCGCGGCCCGTACGAATACGGCTTGCCGGGCCACGCCGAGGATTTTGTGCCGCAGAATGTTCCCGATTAGGCCGGCCGGAGATAAGGACTCATGAGCGCAAGCGCCAAACCGATCGCCAACACACGAAGCGCCACCGGAATTCCGACGGCGAAGCTGATCACGTGGTGGGTGATCGCCTCGGAAATCGTGATCTTCGGCGGGCTGCTCGCTTCGTACATCATGCACCGCATCGGACACCCGGAATGGGCCGAGTCTGCGTCTCACACCCTGACCTGGGCGGGCGCCCTCAACACGTTCGTCCTTCTCACTTCGAGCTTGTGCGCCGTGCTGGCGCACAAGGCTGCGGACGCGCACGACGGCCCCAAAGCCGCGAAGCTGCTTCGCCTCACCTCGCTCGGCGGATTGATCTTCCTCACCATTAAGGGATATGAGTGGGCCACGGACATCCACGAGGGATTCGTGATCTCCTCGGGCGGCTTCTGGTCGTACTACTACACCCTCGCGGGGCTCCACGGCCTTCACGTGCTCGCGGGAATGGTCATCATGCTGATCGTTGCGGCGGACGCGGCGAAAAATGAGGAATTGCAGCGCGTGGAATGCATCGGTCTGTACTGGCACTTCGTGGATATCGTTTGGATATTCCTATTTCCGCTGCTGTACATCGCCCGGTGAGGAACCATGACGACTGAAGCTCACGTGCATCATCCCAATTACGTCAAGATCTGGGCCATCCTGGTGGTGTTGCTCGTCGTGAGCGTCGTCGGGTCCAGGTCCCATGTGCGCGAGGTCGTGCTCATCGCTGCGTTCGGCGTCGCGCTAGTAAAGGCGTACCTGGTCGCGAAAAATTTCATGCACATCAACGTCGAAAAGCGCTGGGTGCCATACCTGTTGATCATGTGTCTGCTGTTCGTTGCGGTCCTGTTCGCGGGAGTCGCGCCGGACGTGATGAAGCACAGCGGCTTGCACTGGACCAATCCTTCGGCAAATCTACCGGCTCAGCCGGCTGCGGAAGCGAAGCATGAGTAGCCCGAGCGCCACCATCGAATCGCGCATCGCGCCTGCGGCGCCGGACCCAACGAAGCGTCTGCCGAACTCCGTCCTGGGCGTCATCATCTTCGTGGTGTGCGAAATCATGTTCTTCGCGGGTTTGATGAGCGCGCACACCATCGCCAAAGCGACCGTGCTGGGCGGCGTTTGGCCGCCCGTGGGCCAGCCGCGCCTTCCCGTCGAACACACTGCGTTCAACACCGCGATTCTGCTCCTCAGCGGCGCGCTCCTGCTGGTGGCGAGCCGCCGCGCGCGCGACGGATACGAACGGGCGCTGCCCTATCTCGCGGGCGCGATCGCCATGGGAATCGCTTTTGTGCTGCTGCAAGGCGTGGAATGGGTGGCGCTGCTGCGGGAGGGTCTGACGATGACGTCCAGCGCCCACGGCGCGTTTTTCTACCTCATTGTCGGCGCGCACGCGCTCCACGCGGTCGTCGCCATCGCCGTCCTGACGGCCATTTATTTCCCGATGCGCCGCGGCACGCTCGCGCCTTCGACCTTTGCTGCCACGCAGGTATTCTGGTACTTCGTCGTTCTTCTTTGGCCGGTGATTTATTTGCGAGTATACTTGTGAGCGAAAAGCCTATGCGTAATTTGTCTCGTACAGCGCGTTTCCTCATCGCCGCGGCCGGCGCATCGTTCCTTCCGGGCGCAGCTTGGGCCTGCCCCGCTTGCATGGTCGGCGACCCCAAAACCGCCGGAACTTACCTCGGCATGACCCTGGTTATGAGCTCCCTGCCGATCCTGCTCGTCTGCGGCATCGGCTATTGGCTCTGGCGCAAGCATTCCTAGTAGGACGGGCTTCCGCCTGTCCGGTTTTGAATTCTGCAACCTCGGCAAAAATCAAAAGCGGACAGGCTGAAGCCCGTCCTACCAACCCTACAAGATGGATTGAATTTCAGAATCGATGGAAACGTGCGTCTGGTCGAACCCGTTGATCCTGTAGGCGGGACCGGAAACCTGGCTGAAGTGCAGGTACCGGCTGATGTGGTAGTCCTCCTCGAACGCCCCAAAGACTCGCTCGACTTCGCCGCGATCCATGCCGAAATCCGCGAGCGGCGCAAGGAATGCGAAGCCTCCGGCGATGGCCAGATATTTCTCGACAATTTCGCGCAGCGTCATCGGTCTAGATCCAGACGTACGCGCCGGAATCTCCGTACGGCGCGTTGATGTAAAAGAGATTCGCCTCCGGCACCTGCCCCAGGGCCTCGCACAGCTTCGCGCCTCCGTGCCTGGCGCAAAAGAGAGCGCCGGGTGAAGCGGCGATGCGTTCTGTCTGGTCGAGGCTGGAAACCTCGCGCCGTGAAATCCACAGCCACGTTGCGGGATCCCCGCAATCGCTGCACTCTCCCTCGAGTTCCGCCAGCCGCGTCAGGATTGCGGCCCCAACTTCCGAACGCAGGCCGGCCGCCTCGAAATCTTCCCGGCCCAGGAAAAAATATTGCGTAAAATTCTCGCCGTCCGGCTCGAACGCCACAACCCGGCTGGGGCTGGACGCCAGTTCCGGCTCCAGAAGCCCCGTCAGGCAGTCGAGACACACCGAGACTTCCGGCCGCACGGGATCGCGCCGCGGCCGGGGCTTGCCGCGAAGGTACAACATGTCGGGAATGAACGTGGCCATCCAGTGGTGCCCATTTTCGAGGTGGACGCACTCCGCGGGCCAGCGCATCAGCCGCGCCCACAGCCGGCGCGAATGCGGACGAATGGAAATTCCGGGGTACGCCTCTTCCAAATTGAGCCGCGCCATGCCGCCGATGGTATCAGAATCCGGCACGCCGCCCGGAAAAATCCGCTATCATAATTGGCCTGCGGACGCGCCTCCAGCCCGGTGGCCGGACGCCCGCGAGACTTGCACCACATTCATCTTTTGCCCGAGGAGGCCTCATGCCGATTGCCGTAGGACAGCCCGCTCCGGACTTCACCCTGAAAGACCAGTCGCAAAAGGACGTGAAACTCTCCGATTTCGCGGGCAAGCGCAACGTCGTTTTGATTTTTTATCCGCTCGATTTCAGCCCGATCTGCACAAACGAGCACGCCTGCTTCGTCAACGATTTGAAGCAGTTCGAGTCGCTCGACGCGCAGGTCCTGGGCCTGAGCGTGGACAGCGCCTGGGCGCACAAAGCGTTCGCCGAAAAAATGGGGATCACCTACCCGCT
The DNA here is from genome assembly GCA_963800455.1 of uncultured Acidobacteriota bacterium. Classification (GTDB taxonomy): domain Bacteria; phylum Acidobacteriota; class Terriglobia; order Acidiferrales; family UBA7541; genus Palsa-360. The sequence goes on from CAWDAY010000003.1 coordinate 633,593, forward strand.
CCTAGCGGATTTCAATCCGCGGGGCGCGGCGGCCGACAATTTCGGCGTCTACCTTGCGGACAAGGGGATCACCGGGCGAGCCATTGCAATCATCAACAAGGCAGGAAAAATCGCCTGGTTCAAGAATTACGACATTCCGGTCGTGCCGGATATGAAGGAAGTGGCGCAGGCCCTGGCAGCGGTCAAGTAGGAGGGAAGAACGGGCGCGGGTGCGAGAAGTTGGCCGTCTCGCGAAGCCGCGCCCTCGTTTTTTCTGCTTCGTCGGCGCCGTTACTTCTTGTTGGCGTCCTTCGTCAGCTTGCGGAGGTAGCCCACCAGTTCCCAGCGCTCTTTATCCGAAAGCGTATCTTTCCAGGCGGGCATCGGACCGCGGCCGTTCGACATTTTCCAAAACAGCGATCCATCCGTCTCCGCAGCCATCATTTTTTCGTCCGTGAAGTTTGCCGGCTTCACCTTGATGGCCTTTGCGCCGGGGCCGTCTCCCATTCCTGTTTCCCCGTGGCAGAGCACGCAATTGTCCGTGAACAAATCCGCGGCCGCGGCCAGAGTTTCCTGCGTCGGCGGGATTGGATTCTTCACCTTTTTGGCGTCATCCGGCGCGACCCAGGGCGCCGGAGCCGCCGCCGGCGCTTGCTGCGCCGCGATGCGTCCGGCCGCAAAAATAGAGATGCCCAGTGCCAGGCAGGCGCCCGAAACGCGCACGGTCCACATAGAAGTTCCCTTGTTGAATCCAATCATTCCGATGTCTCCAGTTTGTCCGAGATTTGCAGGGCGGAGAAAATTCTGCCATAGCCATTCGAGGTTTACAAGAACGCAGGGTTGGATTGGGTTGCGCGCCTCGACCTTTTCGGATGGAATGCAAAAATCGGACAGGCTAAAGCCTGTCCTACCTATAGCTTACCGCCAAACGTCAGCCAGAGGAGCGCTCCGTTGAGGACGATAATCGCCGCCGCCAGGAACCAACCGAAGATTGCCGTGATCGGCCCGTTTGTGAATTCGCCCATTTTCGAGCGGTCGCCCGTAAACTGGATCAGCGGCACGACCGCAAACGGCAATTGGAAACTCAGAATCACCTGGCTGAGGATAAGAAGCGAAGTTGCGCGCCCTTCCCCCATCACTCCGATCACGATCGCCGCGGGAATGATGGCCAGCGACCGGGTAATCAAGCGCCGCAGCCACGGCCTCAAACGCCAATGAAGGAAGCCCTCCATGACGATTTGCCCGGCGAGCGTCCCGGTCAGCGTGGAATTCTGGCCCGAGCACAGCAGCGCCGCCGCGAACAAAACGCTGGCGAAACTCACGCCGAGAACGGGCGTCAGCAGTTGGTAGGCCTGGCTGATATCCGCCACGTCGTTCATGCCGCGCACATGAAACGCCGCCGCGCCCAGAACCAGGATCGCCGCGTTGATGAAAAGCGATAACCCCAGCGCAATCGTGGAGTCGAGCGTGGCAAAGCGGATCGCCTCTCGTTTTCCCCCTGGACTCAGGTGGAACGCGCGCGTCTGTACGATGCTGGAATGGAGATACAGATTATGCGGCATGACCGTGGCGCCCAAAATGCCGATGGCCAGATAAAGCATGTCGCGGTTTTTCAGGATCTCGGCGGTGGGAAGAAATCCTCGCGCCGCTTCGAGCCACAAAGGGCGCGCAAAGAAAATCTCATAGGCGAAGCACGCGCCGATGGTCAGGATCAGCGTGATCACCAGCGTCTCGAGCACGCGAAACCCGCGGCCTTGCAGCGCCAAAACGAGCAGCACGTCAAAGCCGGTCAGCAGCACGCCCGCGAGCAGCGGCAACCCGAAAAGAAGTTTCAGAGCCACCGCCGATCCCAGCACCTCCGCCAAGTCGCACGCCGCGATCGCCACTTCACAAAGAACCCAAAGAACGGCCGTCGTCCGGCGCGAATAATGCTCGCGGCAGGCCTGCGCCAGGTCGCGCCCCGTCGCGATGCCGAGCTTCGCGGAAAGCGCCTGGAGGAATATGGCCATAAGGCTTGAAATCAGCACGGCGCTCAGGAGCGTGTAGCCGTAGCGCGAGCCGCCGCCCAGATCGGTCGCCCAGTTCCCAGGATCCATGTAGCCGACGGCGACCAGATAGCCGGGGCCGGCGAAGGCGATCATTTTCCGGAAAAAGGAAGCGTTTGCCAGGATCGGAACGCTGCGATAGGACTCGGGAAGCGAGGGCGAACTTGCGTGCGAGGGAAGGCCGGCTTGCAAAGTGGGCACTGTTCCGTCCGCGCTGCCGCTCCCGGAAATCGAGCCGGCAGAGACGGGAGATGGAGGAAGCACGGCCATAGTTAACCTAGATAAATATCTCACCTAAACTAGCATTAATGAATCGGCGCGTCAATCCTCTTGCCGCTTGCGTGTGCTCGAAATCCCATGAGGGCTTTGTGGCGCCGGCGCCCCGCCGGCGTTTTTTTCTTAGTCGGAAAATTGCAAGTCCGCCGGCGTCGCGAAAACCGGAGAAACCCGCGCGAACGTTCCTCCTGCGACGATCGAGGGAATATGGTAGTGTCGGAAACGGAACGTTTCGCGCATCACGATCTCAGAAGACGGAGAAACTCATGGCGCAACCGGGCGGCGAGCAAGTACAGGTTCAAATCAAGGCGGACGAAAAGGAACTCGTCGGGCAATTTTCCAACCTGGTGATGTTTCACCACACCGCCGAGGAATTCACCGTGCATTTCATCTACGTGTTTCCGAACGTGCCTCAGGGCAAGCTGGTCTCCAGCGTGATCGTCAGCCCCGGGCACGCCAAGCGAATCTTGCACGCCCTCGAAGAAAATATCCGGCGCTACGAAAAGCAGTTCGGCCCGATCCGCGAAGTTCCCGAGCCGACCCCAGTCCCGAACGTGGGTTTCGTGCAGTAGGGCGAAATCTCGCCAATCGCTTCGGCCGTTTCCGCAGGTTCGACCGGCCCGCGCGACGCCCCAATCCCATCGCCGTTATTGGCCGGGCCCAAATAGTTAAGTGATTAGAAACGAAAGGGTTGAGAGCCGTAGTGCTGAAGTCGAAACACCCGCCGCGAAGTCCCCTTGGAGCGGGAAACCGCCGTGCTAAATTAAAAGGGAATCCGTTCGTCGTCGGAGCTTATCAGCCGGCCGGGCCGAGGCGATCGGCGCAACGCTAGAATCCGCATCCGTAGGAACCGATGAAAGCCGCTTGCTCCAGTTGTGGCGCTCAGCACAATCTCCCTGACAAGCAATTGGCGGGTCTGCCCCGGGTGCAATTTCAGTGCGCCAAGTGCGGCAAGAGCACGGTTGTCGAGATCCCGCGCAATCCTGACGCAACGCAGGTTCTGACCCCCTTGCCGGGATTTGCACGCAGCGCGGGCGCGCCGTGGCTTGCTGCGGCAGGCGGCGCCGACCCGGATTCCCTGCAGCTGCCCGCGGGAAAAGCAATCGCTCTCTCCGTGATTGCCGGGCCCTCTCGCGGCCTGGTCTATTCGGTCGCCAAGCCGCGCGTCGTCGTAGGCAGAGCCGACGCGGATATCGTCATCAACGACAAGGAAATTTCCCGATGGCACTGCGCCATCGAAATCAAGGGCGACGTCATCCGCCTGCGCGACATGGATTCGACCAACGGCACCTACCTGGCCGACGAACGCGTCCGCGTCGCCGAGCTGAAACATCTCTCTGAATTCCGAATCGGCACCACGGTAATCCTGGTCAGCGTCACGCCCAAGCTCGCACCTGTTCGGTGACGGCCGGCTGTTTCCCCTCTTGTTGTGCGATCGTTTTGTGCGATCATTCCAGCCCGTAGATTCGTTCCGGCAGCCTGCGTCTTCTACAGGGTTCTCTGAGGGGGATGGAAGGATCAAGATGGCCGCGTGGCGCAAGTTGGGTCTTCGGATCCCCGTTCTCAAACAGTGGCTGCAACGCGGCGAGCGCGAGTTCGCCGTGGGTGACATTGTCCTCGAAGCCCCGAGTCCCCAGGTCTCCAAAAGTGTGCGCAAATCCCTCCGGAAACAGGATTACGAAACCGCCGAGTCTTATCTCGTGCGCCGCCTGGTGCGGCCCGGAGACACGGTGCTCGATTTGGGATCAGGCCTGGCCTTGACGTCGATCGCGGCGGCGAAAGCGTCCGGCACCGGGCGAGTCGTGGGCTACGAGGCGGATCCCGTAATCGCTCCGCTGGCGAAAAAAAACGTTCAGCGAAACGGCGTGCGCGCGGAGATTCGCAACAAGGCGATCGCAAAACAGAAGGGCGCGTGTGAATTTCACGTTCATCGCAGTTTTCCCGCCTCCTCCGCGTTTCCCTCCAAGGGATCGAAAAAAATCCGGATCGAAGCCGACGCTTTTCAAGACGTGGTGGCCGAAATTCAACCCAATTTGATTGCCTGCGACATCGAAGGCGTCGAACAAGAAATCTTCGCGGGCGCGAATCTGTCGTCGGTCCAGCGGCTGGTTGTGGAAGTCCACCCGCAAGTGATCGGTTCGCTCGGCGTCGCCAAATGCGTTCAGGACCTCGTCGCCGCGGGATTTTCTTTGGTCGAACCCCTGTGCTTCGGGCAAGTGCTGGTCTTCGATCGCGACGGCTCGTCTTCTGCCGTGGAACCGCTCCCCTCTCGCCCCGCGACGTAGGGAAATACGGCCGCAGCGCCGCGCACGGATGTGGCATAATTTCAGCCCGCGCCCGTGCCTTTCGTTTGCCGTAGCGTTTCGGACTTCCGATGCCCGCTCTGACCGCGATTCTCATCGCCTACAACGAGGAAGCCGACTTGCCGCGCGCCCTCGCCTCGCTTGCGGGAATCGCCGACGAAATTGTTCTCGTCGATTCGGGATCGACCGACAGGACCTGCGAGATCGCGCGCTCGTTCGGCGCCCGCGTATCCGGCCGCGAGATGCGCGGCTTCGCCGAACAAAAAAACTACGCCGTCTCTCTCGCCTCCAACGACTGGATTTTTTGCATCGACTGCGACCACGAGTTGAGTCCCGAGTTGCGCGCCTCGATGCTCGCCTGGAAACAGCAAGTCCCCGCGCAAAACGGGTACGAAATTTTGCTCCTCACGAATTACCTCGGCGATTGGATTCGCCATTCCGGCTGGTATCCCGAATTCAAGTTGCTCCTCTTTCGCCGCGACAAAGGCAAGTTCGTCGGCGCTTTGCACGAGCGCGTCGACGTCGAGGGCCCCGTCGGGCGCCTCAGCGGCCACCTGTTCCATTACACGATCCGGACGCTGGCCGAACACAGGGCCAAGCTCGACGCCATGTCCACCCTGGCCGCGGAAGATATGTTCGCCCGCGGGCGCAAGAGATGGCGCGGCGAGATGATTTTTGCTCCGCCGTGGACCTTCGTGCAGCGGATTTTGTTTCAGCTCGGCTTTCTCGATGGACGCCGCGGCTGGCTGATCGCCTGGCTCTCGGGAAGCCACATCTACATGAAATACCGCAAGCTGGGCCGCCTGCTCGCTGGAGAAAAACTCACCCACCGATCGTGGCCCAACGCCGGTGAGGCCTAGGCGTGCGCCCGCTCATTGTCGACCTCGGCCGGGATTTTCGCGGCGGACAGGACCAGGGGCTGTTGCTCCTGCGCGGATTGCTCGCTCGCGGCCACGCTCCCGAATTGATAACGCTGCGCGATTCCTTGCTGGCAGAGCGGGCGAAAGCTGCGGGCATTGCCACGCACGGCGTCGGCCCCAGACTGCGCAGGCTGGGCGCCGCTCGGACCATTCGGCGGCTGTTGCGGGAACGCCGGGTGGACATCGTCCACGCCAATGAACCTCACGGGCTCACGGCCGCGTGGCTGGCTCGCGCGCACCGCTCCGTTCCCGTGATCGTCTCGCGCCGCGTGGAACTTCCGCTGTCGTCGGATTTTCTTTCCAGGGCGCGCTACCATGCAACCCGCCGCGTAATCGCGGTGTCGGAGTTCGTCGAAAAATCCGTGCTGGCGAGCGGATTGCCAAAGGAACTCGTTGAAACGATTTTCGTCGGCGTGGAGATTCCGCCGAGAATTTCCCAGGCCGAGCGGAACGCCGCGCGAAACCGTTTCGCGATCCCGTCGGACAGCGTGTGTCTCGGAAATGTGGCGGCCTTCGTCCCGGAAAAAGGGCACGTGCTTCTGCTCCGAGCTCTTGCGGAATTGCGCGCGCGGTTTCCTCAATGCGTTGTGCTTCTCGCGGGAGAAGGCCGGGAACAAGCCCGGCTCCAGGCGCTGGCTCGCGAACTTCGGATCGAGGACCTCGTGAGGTTTCCGGGCTTTGTCGCGGACGTCGAGAGCGTCTACGCGGCGACGGACATCTTCGTTTTCCCTTCCCACCAGGAACCGCTGGCCGTCGCGATGCTTACTGCCATGGCCTACGGCCTTCCGCTCGTGGCCTTTGCCCGCGGCGGAAATCCCGAAGCCGTGGAAGACGGCAAGAACGGCGTCCTGGCGAAGGAACTCGATTCGGCAGCCCTGGCAGCCGCGATCGCACGATTGCTCTCGGATCCAGCCGAAGCCCGGCGCCTCGGCGAAGCCGCGCGCGAAACCGTCATGGCCCGCTTTTCGGCGGATCGAATGGTGGAGGAGACCCTGCGCCTGTATCAAAATTTGGTGATCGGCAACTCGTGATTGGGTGCTGGTGAAACGCTTCGTCGTCCCGGTGCGCGGGGACTCTCCGCAGCCATAAGCACCCACCGCTCCTTCGGGCTACAAAAGCCAAAAGCGCCTGGCATCCCGTTCCCGCGGAATGTCAGACGCTTCTGGGTAAAACCTTACGCCAGTTGTTTGCCTTCGCGTGTCCCTCCTATCCTTGCAGCGGTTTCCCTGAGCCGACTGGGGCGGAAACCACCCACCGGCCACTGGGCTCTAGGAACTCAAGTCCGATGACGTACCCTTCCGGGTGCGGGCGGCAGTAGGCCACGCGCGCCAGCGTGCGGAAGTCGCCCGGCAACGATTCGAAATGCAGCGTTTCGTTGGGCTGCCAGCGGCGGACGCTCGGGACCCGCGCGCCACGCGAAGAAACGTCCTCTGTGAACGTCGTCTCCACATGCGCGGCGGATCGTTGTCCGGAGATATGGACCGCCACGGTCATCGGGATTCTCTTTTCAAGTCGCGGAACGTCGAATGTCTGTGCCATCGTTTCCCTCAGAAAATTCGCGGCCTGCGGGCCGCTCAAAACCAACGCACGTCCTCTACAGGCACGCCGCGATGCGCGCCAGCGCTCGAATGCCATCCGGCCGGCGTTTCATTCCATACAAAGCCCGGTCAGCCACGTCGAACAATCCGTCGATCGTTTCGGCGTCCCGCGGAAAAACCGCTGCCCCGACGCTGACGGTGACTTGCGGAAATTCACCGTCGTTGGCGAGACGCTCGCAAATACGCCGGCTGACGGCGGCCGCGGCTTCCTCGCCAGCTTCCGGCAGCACTACGGCAAATTCATCGCCGCCGTACCGGGCGGTCGTATCCATGGCTCGCGAATGGATGCTCAGAACGTTCGCCAGGCGGCAGATCGCGCGGCTCCCGACAAGGTGCCCGTGCTGGTCATTGATTGACTTCAGGCCATCGAGGTCGAGCAAAAGGACGGAAAACGGGCGGCCCGTGCGCCGCGAGCGCTGCATCTCCGTCTCCATCACGTTGATGAGCGTGCGGTAATTCGCGAGGCCGGTCAGCGGGTCCGTGATGGCGAGCTTGCGGACTTGTTCGAACAATTGCGCGTTGTCCAGCAGCGCTCCGCCCAGGACGATGGCGTAGCTGCCGACCTTCAAGAATTGGGCCACGGTGAACGGCGCGTCCAGCAGCCGCTCCGATTGCGTGGCGACGACGTGGCAGGCTACGTTCATCCACAGTGCCGCGCAAAAGGCGCGGTCAAAGGGCGAGGAATGGCGCCGCGATCTTCGGCTGAAACCGATTGCGGCGACGCCAAATAGAATCGCGGGCAAGAGATCGCCGGGACGGGAGATCAGCGCCTTCGGGTGCACGCCGGGCTCGAACGGAGACCCGAAGTAGGCGGCGCTGGTCATGTACGCTACGCCGACGACGACGAAGAGCGCGACCGCGATTTCTCGTCCCGGTTCGCGCGAGTTCGGCACGCGGCGCTCGACCACCAGCGCGGCAATCAGAACCAGTGCCAGAAGCGTCCGGCTCACCATCCACGCCAGGGGAACCCGCATCTGCGTGAACTCGCTGGAAGCCAGAATGTCGTAGAAATTAAACGTCGCGGCGGTTTCAATCGCCCCGGAAAGGACGAATCCAAATGCCAGGATGAGCGTCAGCCGGTCATGCGTGCCGCGGAAGCGCACCAGCGCGTTCGCGGCAAAGGTGAAGCAAAGCAGGCTGCCGACGATCTGGAGGTAGGCGTATAGAACAGGTTCAGAAGAAAATGGGAGTTGGCGCAGCCAGGCAGCGCACGTCACGAACGCGATGGCGCCAAGAATTCCGAAGAACCAGCGGAGGTGCCAACACTTCTCCCGAATTTGACTCGCCACACTCACCGCTCCCCCAGTTGAGCAGTTGCATTGGCCCTTAATTCTTACTGCGCAACAGAAGGGAGCAAGTTCAGCGCCTTTTTGGAAAGGATTTTGTCGTTATTGTAAAACGCTGGACTGAAAGAACTTACAGATATGCGAGAGCAGTTCCCGGCGAAGAGCGGATGTCCTGTTCCAGGAGAATGGGTGAAAATGTAACCAATTTAGGATTGGACTTCTCAATCTGGCACATGCTCGTTGCCATTTTGACACTGCCACGCCGGGGAACTTCAAAACCAAATTAGAAGACTTTGATTTTCTGGTCGCGGGACTTAAGGTTTGGGCGGCTGTGGCGGGAGATCGCGGGCTTGCTGCTTGTCTTGGAAACCTGCGGTCTTGTGGGAACCATCGCAAAAGGGCTTGCTGGCGGAGTGACCGCAGCGGCAGAGCGCAATGGCCTGGCGGCCGCCCAATCCGAAGGGTTTCCCGTCCATGTCAAGGAGTTCGATCTCCCCTTCGATGCGCAAGGGGCCGTCGTTCCGAACCGTAATCTTCGTGTTTGCCATGTGTCCCTCCCTGAGCCGAGCGGAACGCGCCATGCGAAGTGGAGCCCTGCATTCCCCGTCCGCCCTGGCGGACGGGGAACGCATTATGTCGTCAGTACTTCGCGTCAGTTGTTCTCTTCAATACTTCGGCATTCTTGGATCGACTTCGTCCGCCCACGCCAGCACGCCGCCCTTCAGGTTCCACAACTTCTTGAAACCCGCGGTTTGAAGAAAACGAATGGCGTCGGCCGACCGCTTGCCGCTGCGGCAGTGCACGACCATCTCGACCGAGCTGTCGAGTTCATTCACGCGCCGGGTGAGTTCGCCAAGCGGAATGAGCTTGCCGTTGAGATGGCAAATCTGATACTCGTGCGGCTCGCGCACATCCAGAATGAACAGCTTGTCGCCGCGGTCCTGCCGGGCTTTCAACTCCGTTGCGGTTATTTCCGCAATACCGTCCGTCATTGCAGGGGCCTCCTCGCCACGAATTCCGCAAAATTCCTCGTAATCGATCAGGTTCGTAATCGTGCGGTGATCGCCGCACATCGGGCATTCCGGGTTCCTCTTCAGCTTCAATTCACGGAAGCGCATCGCCAGGGCGTCAAACAGCAGTAGGCGGCCTACCAGCGGGTCTCCCGCGCCGAGGATCAGCTTGATGGTTTCCATCGCCTGGATCGAGCCGACAATTCCCGGCAGTACGCCCAGGACGCCGCCCTCCGCGCAAGAAGGCACGAGGCCCGGCGGGGGCGGTTCCGGATACAAGCAGCGATAGCACGGCCCGCCCGGATACCCGAAGACCGTTGCCTGCCCTTCGAACCGAAAAATGGAACCGTACACATTCGGCTTGCCGAGCAGCACGCACGCGTCGTTCACCAGAAATCGCGTCGGGAAATTATCGGTGCCGTCGACGATGATGTCGTAATCGCGGAATAAATCGAGCGCGTTCTCGCTGGTCAGCCGCGTATCGTACGACACGATCTCGATGGCCGGATTCAGCCCCAGGAGACGCGCCTTGGCAGCCTCGGACTTGGATTTTCCCACGTCGGCGGTCGTGAACGTCACCTGGCGCTGCAAGTTCGAGGAATCGACAACGTCGAAATCCACGAGCCCGAGATGACCCACGCCCGCCGCGGCCAAATACAGCCCCAGCGGCGCGCCCAGCCCGCCCGTGCCGATCGTCAGGACGCGCGCGCGCTTCAGCTTCAGCTGCCCTTCCATCCCCACTTCGGGCATGATCAGGTGGCGGCTGTAGCGCTGAATTTCTTCCTTCGAGAGCTTTACTTCCTGCTTGGACAAAAAGTCAGTCTGAATTGCCACGGACGTTCTCCTCTAAATTCTTTCCGCCAGTTTGTGGACTCACTTGCGCTCGCGGCCGGAACCGCCGGCGATCGATGGCACGATGCTGATCGTGTCGCCGTCCTTGGTCGGCGTATTTTCCTTGTTCAGGAAACGGATGTCCTCGTCGTTCAAATATACATTTACGAAGCTGCGAATCTTTCCATCCTCGGTGAAGAGATGCTTTCGCAGGTCGGAGAATGTGCCCGTCAGGCTGCCGAGCGCCTCACCCACGGTGGCCGCGCTACACTCGATGCTGGACTGCTTTCCGGTAAATTGGCGAAGCGGCGTCGGAATCAGAACCTTCACGGCCATACGGTCGTTTCTCCCTTTCTGGAATTAAACGAAAGCCCTATCGGAATCCGGCCAATGAGACCAATCTATAAGATGCTCGGACGGCAACGCAGGGTTCACGCCGGAAGCTCAGCCGGGTTGCGCCTTGCCTGCAAGTCATTTCGGAACAACCACTTCCGGCTGAAACTTCGAGCGGTCGTCCTCTAGCTGCCACGAAGTCAAATCCTTGGGGACGCCGCTGTCCACGCTGACGATCACATAGCTGTACCACGGCCAGGCGTGTTCGCGATCGAATTCACTCGGCCGGGCCGGGTGGTCCGGGTGAGAATGATACCACCCCAGGAGATCGAGTCCACGCTCGGCTGCGGCGCGTTCGGCGGCGCGGAAATCCTCGGGCGTGATCGAAAAGCGGTTGCGCGGGGAGTCGTCGCGCCGGTTGACCAGTGGAAACAGCGAGCGCACTTCCCGCCCCGCCGCGTCGTTATCGGTTCCGAGCATCGCCCCGCAACACTCGTTCGGGTAATCCTTCGCGCCATGCTCGCGGATTTCCTGATCCAGATTTTTTGCCAGCAGAAGCATCGGTTCTCTCTCGATCGATTGGGGTTTTAGACTTCGTCCCAGAAGCGCTCGCTCAGATATTTCGTTCCGGAATCCGGGAAAATCGTCACGATGATGGCGTGTTCCCCGGGCTTGAGTTTTGCGGCCACCTGGAAACAACCTTCGAGCGCGGCGGCGGCGCTGGGGCTCAGCAGCAGTCCTTCCTCCCGCGCGGCCCGCTTGACCAGGCGATAGGCCTCTTCCGTGCCGACTTCCAGATTGGCATCGGCGAGCTTCGGGTCATAAATGGCCGGCACAATTGCGGTCGCCATGTGCTTCCATCCCTCGAGGCCATGAAAGGAAGCGTCCGGCTGCAAGCTGATGCAGCGGATCGCCGGATTCAATTCCTTGAGGCGCCGCGTCGTGCCCACAAACGTTCCGCTGGTCCCCAGTCCGGCGACGAAATGAGTAATGCGTCCGCCGGTTTGCTCCCAGATTTCATTCGCGGTGGTTTTGTAATGCGCCCGCCAATTCGAGTCGTTTCCGTATTGATCGGGATAGAAATATTTCCCGGGCTCCGCGGCGATGATTTCCCGGGCGCGCACAATCGCTCCGTCGGAACCTTCATCCCCGGGAGTGATCACCAGCTCGGCGCCGAAGGCCTTGAGAATTTTCTTGCGTTCTTCGCTCGCGCTTGCCGGCAAACACAGCTTCACGCGGTAGCCCAGGGCCGCGGCGATCATCGCGTAGGCAATTCCGGTATTGCCGCTGGTCGCGTCCAGGATGGTCTGGCCCGGCTGCAATCGCCCCGTCCGCTCCGCCTCGCGAATCATTTCCAGAGCCGGCCGGTCTTTTACGGACCCGCCCGGATTGAACCACTCCGCCTTGCCGTAAAATTCGACATTGGGATAGTTCGGGCCCAGCCGCTCCAAACGCAGAAGCGGCGTATTTCCAATGCAATCGAGAACGCTGCGGCCGATCTTCTTCGCGTCCGCCGGCGTTTCGGCCAAGAGTGGTTTTTTCGCTGTGTTCATTCGTCGCAGCACACTTTCCCGCCGCAGGAAAGGCCGCGGAGGGAATCTCGACAAACCAGGAACCACGCCCGCTAATAGATGCCGGACCGGCTCCAAGGTATTCAGATAATTTAGCATAAACTTCGCTAATTCCCGGCGGTGCAAGAGCCATGAAAAAGCGAAAGGTGCGAGGGTAGTAACCGCCATAGAGAAAGAAGCTGCGCTCGCGTCATGTTGCGTGCAGGAAGAGGCGATCGGGCGAAGCGGCGCCTCGAAAATTCCCGGCGCACTCCGGTTCTTGCTCCGTGCTCTGTGTTACAAGGATTTGCACCCTGACTTTGGTCTTTACAGCCCGGCGCGCCGCCCGTATTCTTAAATTCTATGTGGAATGTGAAGGACAAGTTCCCGGCCAAATTGATGGATAGTCTGTCGACCTCAGGATTCGTCGTCAGCAGCACGGGCGGCGTGATGCGCGTCGAAAAATACGGAAGTGGCGCGGAGTTCCGCCGCACCTCGGACGACCACTACACGATGACGATTCTTCCCACAATCCTGTTGAACGGCCAATTCGTGCGGCTATGGGACGCCGGTTACCAAAAATTCCTGCTGACCGACGACGGGAAAAAATTTCCGGCAAACGCCGACCAGCTCGTCAACATGCGCAAATTCAACGAAGAGCTAAGAACCCATCTCGGCGTCCCCACCTACTACAACGAAGCCCTCGGCTCGACGTCTCTCGTTTCGGTGTATGACCGCGTCAAAGGCCGCAGCGGCGATATTCCGGACAAAACCGTCGGCGTGAAAACGTCCACGGGTCATTAAACTGAGATCCACCCGCACCGAAAAAGCTCTGAGACACGATTAATCCGCGATTGCATCGCGCAACTGGCGGCGGAATTGCGCCAGATCGACGCGGTGCTTCCCAACTTTTCGCGCGCCTAGAAAAATCACCGGGACGTCGTAGTCGTATCGCACACGAAGTTCCGGATCTTCGTCGATATTGATTTCCGTGAGGCGCGCGCCGAATTGTTTCAGCAGGGGGGCGATTTGCGACTTGGCCTCTTCGCAGAGGTGGCAGCCGGGGCGTGAGTAGATCGTGACGTCGCGCGGCGCGGTGAGTTGCAGGCGGCCGTCTTCCGTGCGCACGTAGGTGCCCGGCGCTTCGGCGGCGCGCAACCAGCCTCGCTCGATCAGTTGCGACACGACGCCCTCCACGGTCGCGGGATCTCCCAAATCCGCAAGCGATCGCGCGCGCGGACCGGGTCCATCGAAGGCAGCCAGGATTTTTTGTTCCAGGGAATTCATCGCGAGAACCATTTGTAACTCATTTCGATCCCCCGCGGAAGCGATCCTGACCGCTTCCCCGTTCGTTCTTCTCTGTGGCCCTCTGTGTACTCTGTGGCAAGAGTTTTTCCTGCTGCGAATAAAGAGAAAACCGGAGACGCCCCCGGCTGGTTCTGGCATCCTAAATCAAACATTTCGATGGGCGGAGCCGCCCTTGCGGCTTGTGTTGCGGCGGCGCGCGTGGTACATCGGAATGGCGAAATTTTGCGAGGATGGAAATTCATGGCGGATGCAATCGCACTGATCGATGATTTATTTTTCCTGGCCAAAGTGCACGAGACGGCGAAACACACCGGCATCACGCTGGAAACCGCCGCGACGGGCGAGCTGCTTCTGAAAGCCGCCGCGGCGAGTCCTGCCGCCCTCATTCTGGTGGACTTGAACGCAAAGCGGGGCGCGCTCGACGCCGTCGAGCGTCTTTGTGTGCCGAACAGCGCGGCGAACGGGACGGGAAACCCGCGGCGCGTGATTGCGTTTCTATCTCACGTGCAGACCGATTTGGCCGATCGCGCCCGTGCCGCGGGTTGCCAGGACGTAATGCCCCGGTCGAAGTTCACGCAAAATCTCGCCGAAATCCTGCGCGGAGCGAAATCGTGAGCGCTAGTAGGACGGGCTTCAGCCTGTCCGCCTTTCTATGGCGGCACGCAAAATCAAAACCGGACAGGCTGAAGCCCGTCCTACTGGCGCTCGTGACGATCGCATTGCTTGCAACGCCGGAGGTACATGCGGCGCCGCAACAGCTATCGACGGCCAATCCCGAGGTCTCGCTTAGCGACGCGCTCTCCGCCGCCTGCCGCCAGGATTCACCGGCCTTCGCCAATTCCTTGACGGCAGACAACGCCGCCGCCTTCCGCGCGCTGCCCCCGGCGCAACGCACCGCGATGATGAAGCGCTTCGTGCTGCTCGATGAGCCGGGACGGCCGCTGCTTTCGACCGGCGGCGACGGCCAAAAAATCGTGCGCTGCGAGGGCCCGAGTTTCACCACGGAGATGCGCCTCAGCGAGCCGCGCGTGCGCGAAAACCTCGCCTTTGTCCCGATGGAAGTGCCGATCACCGGCGCGGAGCCGCGCAAAATCACCTTTGGCTTGGTGCGCGAGGGCGGAAACTGGAAGCTGCTCTCCGTGGGACTCATCCTGCTCGACGTACCCGCGATGGCCACGCAGTGGGAGCAGGCCGATCTGGACGCGAGCGAGGATGCCGCCATCGTGGATTTGCGCTCGGTTGCAACGGCGCTGGAAACCTATCGCCGCGCCTACGGCAGATTGCCCGAAGCTCTCACCGAGCTGGGCCCGGCCCCGGCAGATGGAGTTTCGCCGGACGCCGCCGGCTTGCTCGACAAGGATCTGGCCGCCGGGGACAAGGACGGTTACGCGATCCGGTATGCCATCCTGCCCTCACCCGCGAGCGCGGCCGGCGATGACACGGATCGATTGGAAGCGTTCTCTCTCGCCTCTGCGCCGAAAGATTACGGGAAGAGCGGCCGGCGATCGTTCTTTCTGGATTCCTCCGGAATTCTGCGTGGCGCCGACAAACAAGGGGCCGTCGCGACCATCACCGATCCGCGCGTCGGACCCTCAAAGGACGCCATGCCATCGAGCGAACAATCCGCGCCCGACCGCTGATCGGAATTGTCGCCCGATTCTTGCCCCGTCGCGCTTGCGCTACACCGCGTGAAGTATCTCCTTGCCACGCAATCCGCCGTGGAGCCAAAATAGGAGCTCCCTTCCGATATCCGCGCTGGAGTCTGCGCGGAATCCCTCCATGAAAAGAGCGCCAGCGCGGAAGTGCGTTCTGGACGCCGGAAATAGAATGTCGGATCGCTCCTATAAACCCGTCGCGTTCAGCCCATCCTTGCCGGAAGAACCGCTCAAGAGCGACACCATCCAGCGCCGGTCGGGAGTTCGATTCCCTGTTACGGCGGCCGCGGAAGTGTTCGAACTCGGTACGCAAACTCGCGTGGCGGGGCGATGCTCGGACCTGGGGCTGGGCGGCTGCTACGTGGATACGCTCATTCCGTTCGCGACGGGCTCCGCCGTGCGTGTGCGCATCGAGCGCGATGGAAATTCGTTCGAAGCCGCGGCCGTCGTTTCCTACGCGCATGTCTCGCTGGGAATGGGGCTGGCGTTTACGGAAATCAAGCCCGCGGATCGGGACGTCTTGCGCCGCTGGACCGCCGCTCTCGGCGGTGAACCGCCTCCCGAACCAGCGCCAGCCGCCGCGGAGCCCGAGGCCGAGGCTGAGGCTGAAACGGCGGAGGCGGCGGACGCCGAGTCGAACCTGAGGTTGGTCTTGAATGAGCTGATCGCCATACTGGTCCGCAAGAAGATCCTTTCGGAAACGGAAGGCGCGCGTCTCTTGCTCCAAACATTTCGCTGAAAATTTCCTTCGCTCTCGATCCATCTTGCCTCGTGAGCGGCCTTCTCCGACGGGCTTCCGGCCGGCGATTTTCCAACCACCGCTCGTTTGCATCGAAGTTTGCATGGAAGATATGGCACCTCCGCCGCATTTGGCGATACGATGGAACACTCAGCCATGCCGCGCTTCCGCCGAGCCCGCTTGCGAATCTTTTGTGTCGCGCCGCTCCTGCTAACCGCAGCGGCGAGCGTCGCGGCGTCGCCCGCCACGCAAAACACAGCCGTGCAGGGATCGAACGTCGATACGCCACTTCCCATTTTTGAATTGCACAGCGGCTTTTGGGTGAACTTACATCACTTTCTGTACCTGCAGGCGCGCCTGCTGAAAGGCGATTCGTCGACGACGTATACCAGCCGCGGCGCGGCGCAGCCGGACGAGCTTCCTGTTTCGCTCCTCGATTTTCCCGAGGCTGACATTCACGCGTGGCAGGCAGCCGTCGCGTTTTATGCAAAAGATTTCGCCAGCCGCGACCTGCTGCTGAATGGCGACATGGAAATCATAAACAATCAGCTGTCGGCAATGGAGGGCTGCTCCGAACTGGAGGGCAAGACCACGCCGCTGTGCAAATCCGGCTTGCGTCCGGACCTGGTCGAGGCGCTCGAGCAAGCTGCGCCCGTCTATCGCGCGCACTGGTGGCCGCAGCAGGATCGCGTCAACCGGGAATGGATCGCCCAGGTCGCGCCGATGATCCAGAAATTGGGCGTCGAACTTTCCGGCCAACTTGCGGACGTGTATCAAACGCCCTGGCCGTCTCAGAGGATGCGCGTGGACGTGGTGTGGTACGGAGGCCCGTTCGGGGCGTACACCTCTCTCGACCCCATCCACGTAACCATCTCCAGCCACGATCCCCGCAATCGCGGCGTGTACGGATTTGAAGTGTTGTTTCACGAAGCTTCGCATGCGCTGGCCGGCGCCGTCACCGCCGCCATCGCGCGCGAATTCCGCTCGCGCGACAAACCCATTCCGCGAGAGTTCTGGCACGCCCTGCTCTTCTACACCACCGGGGAAATCGTTCGCCGCGACGTGGAATACGGAACCATGACCTGGACCGACGCCCAACCCGGCGGCTCTCCCGCGTACCTGCCGTATGCCGCGCGCTTCGGATTTTATTCCGGATCGTGGGAACACTTTCGAGGACTGCTGGATCTGTACTGGCTTCCGTATCTCGACGGCAAAGTCTCGTTCGATACCGCCATGGCGCGCCTCGCCGCGGACATGTAGCACGGGAGCGCCCCGCAAAGCAGGCACGGGCCTGCGTGTCATCTAAAATGTCGTTTCCGGGACAGGCCCGGAATTGTCCGGCAACGCCGAGTGTGCTACTCTTTTGCCCTCAATCAGCGGAGCTTCCCCGGAAGCGGAATCCGCCTCAGATGTCCCTCTCTGTGACGCGGGTGTGGCGCCGGACTTTCCTGTTCCTCCAGTGTGTCTGCCTTGAGCGCAGGCCGGTGTGATTTTGCGGGCGCCGCACCGATTCGAGGGAAAACTCCGAAAGGGAGAGATCGCAGAACGCAATGCCGACGAAACCAGCTACCGGCAAGTCCATCGACATTAAATTGGCGCATTCGCCGGATTCCGACGACGCCTTCATGTTCTACGGCCTGGCCACGCAAAAGGTGCGAACGCCCGGGCTGAAATTCTCCCACGTGCTCGCCGACATTGAGACGCTGAATCAAGCCGCCCAACAGGAAATCTATGATGTGACGGCTCTTAGCTTCGGCGCGTACCCGTACTTGCGGGACAAGTACGTCCTGCTGGATTGCGGCGCGAGCTTCGGCGAGGGCTACGGGCCCATCGTGGTCGCGCAGCACCCGATGAAGCGAGAAGACCTGCGCAAGCGCCGGATCGCCGTGCCCGGGCTACAAACTTCGGCGTATCTGACGCTGCGCCTGTACGAACCGAACGTCGAGCCGGTCGTCATTCCCTTCGATAAAATCCTGGACGCGGTGAAGAACTCCGAAGTGGACGCAGGCTTGTTGATCCATGAAGGGCAGCTGTTCTTCCCGCAAATGGGTTTGCACAAGGTGGTCGACCTTGGGCAATGGTGGATCGAGCAGACCGGACTGCCCTTGCCGCTCGGCGGCAACGGCGTGCGCCGCGTCCTTGGCCGGGCGACCGGCTTGCAGATCGGGCGCGCCATCCACGAAAGCGTGGCCTACGCGCTCGAGCATCGCGAGGCCGCCGTCAATTATGCCATGCAGTTCGCGCGCGACATGGAAACCGACATGGCCGACAAATTCATCGGCATGTACGTGAACAATTGGACGCTGGGCTACGGCGTGCGCGGGCGGCAGGCCGTTCACGAATTTCTGAAGCGCGGCGTGGATGCCGGCCTGATCCCCGGGCCTCCCGACGCGGAATTTTTGCTCGACGAATAAAATTCCGATTCCCGCGAGCCTCCAGGTTCCCGATCCATTTTCCACTCCGCGGCTCGGATCGCGCGGACTTGCCTTGACCCGATGCGAGGCTTCGCATAGAGTCCAAATCATCTTGAACTATAGGGCCCGCACACTGTGACGATGCAACGCGTTCTCTCCACATATCTTTTCGTAAATCGGAAACTGACGTCCGCGCTGGTAGAGGATGCGGCGCGCACGGGAGCTTCGGCGATCGAGTTGTTTTGCTCGCGGGGGCATTTCGACTACCGCTCGGCGGACGATGCGCGCGATCTGGCTTCCTGGCTCGCGGGAAGCAATCTCACGCTGCATTCCATCCACTCGCCGACGACGCGCGATTTCCATCTCACGCGGGAAAGCGGCGCACCGCTTTCGATTTGCGATCCCGAGCGATTGCGGCGCCAGGAAGCGGTCGACGAAATCAAGCGAGCGCTGGACCTGGTCGAGCAGATTCCCTTCCGCTACTGCGTGCAGCATGTGGCGAGGTCGCGCGATACGGCGGACGAACGCAAATGGGACGCCGCATTCAGCTCCCTAGAACATTTGTCTCTCTTCGCGCGCCATCGCGGCGTGACCCTGGCGATTGAAAACACGCCGGGCGAAATGGCGACTCCGGCGAATCTGAAAAGTTTTCTGGAACGCACGCGCCTCACGAGCGTGAAGATTTGCTTCGACGCCGGGCACGCCCATCTCGAAGGCGGCGTCGCGGAGTCGCTCGAAGCCGTTCGCGATCTCGTCGTGACCACGCATCTGCACGACAACCGCGGCGAGCGCGACGACCACCTGCTGCCTTACGAGGGCACGATCGACTGGAGCGCCACCCTTGCGGGGCTGCCACCCGATGCGCCGATGGTCCTCGAATTGAAAGAGCCTCCCGCCGCGGCAGGTTCCGCGGACGTCCAGGCATACGCCGAAACTCTGCAAGGCGCCCGCGCCGTATTCGACAAGTTCGAGAGCGAGAGGGCCTAGTGGCGCAGGCTTCAGCCTGTGGGGGTCAGTCCTAGCAGGATCTAAAATCCACAGGCTGAAGCCTGCGCCACCCGTAGCCTGAAATTTCGCAAGGAGAGAAACCGTTAGAAATGCCGGTAGTCGCCATTCAAGACGTCGGAAAGCACGATGGACAGGAAGTCACGCTGCGCGGCTGGCTGTACAACCTTCGCGAAGCGGGAAAACTTCTCTTCCCCATTTTTCGGGACGGAACGGGAACGATCCAGGGCGTCGTCTCGCGGAAAGACCAGCCGGCGGCGTTCGAATCCCTGCGCGGCCTGACGCAGGAATCCAGCGTGATCGTCACGGGACGCGTCCATGCGGACGAACGCGCGCCGGGCGGCTTCGAAATTCAGATTACCGCGGTCGAAGTCGTGCAGCGCGTGCCGGAGGATACTCCCTACCCGATCCAGCTCAAGGAACACGGCGTCGATTTCCTGCTGGATCACCGGCACCTGTGGATTCGCACGCCGCGCCAGGCCGCCATCCTGCGCATCCGCGCGGAGGCGGTGCGCGCCGGGCACGAATACATGGACTCGCAGGGGTACGTCCTCACCGAAGCGCCCATCTTCACGCCGGCCTCGTGCGAAGGCACCACGACTCTGTTCGAAGTGCAATACATCGACGACGAAAAAGCCTATCTCACGCAGTCCGGCCAGCTGTACGTCGAAGCCACGGCCATGGCGCTCGGCAAGGTCTACACGTTCGGGCCGACGTTCCGCGCGGAAAAATCGAAGACGCGCAGGCACCTCACCGAATTCTGGATGCTGGAGCCGGAAGCCGCGTACGCGCACCTCGAAGACATGATGGCGCTCGGCGAGGGCCTGGTCTGCCACGTCGTGCAGTCGGTGCTCAAAAATCGCGCGCGCGAACTCGAAACCATCGGCCGCGACACTTCCAAACTCGCGAGCGTCACCGCTCCCTTCCCGCGCATTACCTACGACGAAGCCATCAAAATCCTGCAGCAGCGCGGAAATCCCGCGAAATGGGGCGATGACTTCGGGGGCGACGAAGAAACGATTCTGTCGAGCGCCTACGACCGCCCGGTGATGGTGCATCGCTATCCCGCCGCGATGAAGGCGTTCTACATGCAGCCGGACCCGGAGCGGCCCGAGCTGGCGCTGGGATTCGACATGCTCGCTCCCGAGGGCTACGGCGAAATCATCGGCGGGGGCGAGCGCGTCGCCGATTACGATCTGCTTCTAAAGCGGCTGCGGGAACAGAACCTGCCGGAGGAAGCGTTCGGCTGGTACCTGGACTTGCGGCGCTACGGCAGCGTCCCGCACGCGGGCTTCGGCCTGGGCCTGGAACGCACGGTGGCGTGGATTTGCGGAACTGAGCACATTCGCGAAGTCATTCCCTTTCCTCGCATGATCTACAGCGTCTATCCTTAGTCTCGTCATTTACCCGCCTGCTTGGGGCGAGCCGGACCGGCTGCAAAGATGGCGCAAAAAATCAGGATTATCGGAGTCCCGATGGACCTCGGCCAAAGCCGCCGCGGGGTGGACATGGGTCCCTCGGCGCTGCGCGTGGCCGGGTTGCAGACGCGCCTGAAGTCCCTCGGCCACACGGTGGAAGACATCGGCAATTTGAGCGTGCGGCAGCCCGAAGAGCAGCCATACGGAGAAAAGCGCGCCAAGTACTTGAACGAAATTGCCGAAGCTTGCCGCGGCCTGGCGGAAATAACCGAGCGCACTCTCAGTGAGGGCTACTTTCCGCTCGTGCTTGGCGGGGACCACTCCATCGCAGTGGGCTCGTTCTCGGGAGTATCGAACTTTTTTCGCGGCCAATCGAAGCGCGTGGGGTATTTGTGGCTGGACGCGCACGGCGACATGAACACGCCGGAAAGCTCGCCTTCGGGCAACATTCACGGGATGCCGCTGGCCGCGATTATCGGGTACGGCGCGCCGGAACTCGTTGAGCTGCTGGGATACAAACCGAAAGTCGAGCCGCGCAACGTGGCGCTCGTGGGCGTGCGGGACCTCGATCCCAAGGAGCGCCGCCTGATTAAGGAATCGGGCGTCCATATTTTCACCATGCGCGATATCGACGAGCGCGGCATGCGCGATGTGATGAGCGAGGCGCTGCGCTTCGTGACCGACGATACTGACGGCGTGGCCGTCAGCCTCGATTTGGATTTCGTCGACCCGGACGACGCGCCCGGCGTGGGGACTCCGGTGCGCGGCGGCGTGACGTATCGCGAAGCTCATTTGGCGCTTGAAATTATCGCCGACAGCGAAGCGATGGTTTCGCTCGAAGTCGTGGAAATCAACCCGGTGATCGATTTGCATAACCAGACGGCCCTGCTCGGCGTCGAGATGGTGCTTTCGGGCTTGGGAAAGAAAATTCTGTAGCGATTTTAGTAGCACAGACTTCAGTCTGTGGATTTCCATTCGGCGCCTCGGGCGGTTCGCGGCAGCCACAATTGTCGCGGGTTCCAAGATCAGATGAAAATCCACAGACTGAAGTCTGTGCTACCGGAACTCATACATCATTTATGACCACAGAAAAAAAACGGCTGCGAATCGGCATTCTCTTCGGCGGGCGTTCGGGAGAGCACGAAGTTTCCGTCATCTCGGCGGCGTCCGTCCTCTCCGCGCTCGATCCCGAAAAATATGAAGCCGTGCCCATCGGAATCACGAAGGACGGCCGCTGGCTCGCCGGAACGGCCTCGCACAAAATGCTTCCTCCGTTCGCAGACGGCGCTCAGGGTAAACCCGCGCTCGGCGAAGTGTTGCGCACCGGAGAAAGCGTGATGCTCTCCGCCGATCCCAACGTGGCCGCGCTCGTTCCCGCAAATCGTTCGCAGGCGGAGGCCTTGCGCGTGGATGTCGTTTTCCCCGTGTTGCATGGGACGTTTGGCGAGGACGGCACCGTGCAAGGCCTGCTCGACTTGGCCGGGCTTCCCTATGTCGGCTCCGGCGTGCTGGGTTCGGCCGTCGGCATGGACAAGGACATCCAGAAGCGCTTGTTCCTCCAGGCCAAATTGCCCGTCGGAGAGTTTCTGGCGATTCGCCGCTCGGAATGGGAAAAATCGCGCGCCAAAGTCCTGCGCGAGATTCGCAAGAAATTCCGCTTTCCCGTTTTCGTGAAGCCGGCGACGCTGGGAAGCTCCGTCGGCATGACTAAGGCGCACGACGCGAAGGAGCTCGCCGCGGCGATGGATTTCGCCGCCGAATTCGCGCAGAAGATCATGGTGGAGCGCTCGATCCGCGGCCGTGAGATCGAGCTTTCCGTCCTGGGCAACGAAGATCCGAAGGCGTCGATCCCCGGTGAGATCGTTCCGCACCGCGAATTCTACGATTACGCGGCGAAATATCTCGAAGAAGGCACGCGGCTCCTGATCCCGGCAAAGCTCACGAAAGCGCAGGTGAAGAAATTCCAGGAATACGCTGTCCGAGCGTTCCGCGCACTCGATCTCTTGGGCATGGCCCGCGTGGACTTTTTCCTCGAGCACCGCACGGGGAAAATCCTTCTGAACGAGGTCAACACAATCCCCGGGTTCACCTCCATCAGCATGTACCCGAAACTCTGGGAAGCCTCCGGCCTGCCCTACCGCGCTTTGCTCGACCGCCTGATCGAATTGGCACTGGAACAACACCGCGAACGCCAGCGCACGAAGTACACGATCGAGCTGCCCGCCACGGCTACTTCCGGAGCGCTGGAGTAGAACGGAAGTAGCGCAAACACTCGCGGCTGCGGGAAGTAGTCGATAGGGTGGGACTTTTTCCGAAGCGACTTCCGCCCGGAAATTCTCCGGTATTAGCTAAGTTCTTCATAGTCGGTAATCTGCGCTGCTAAATATCCAACCAGTACTAGGACCCGCGTGCCACCCGAAATAGGCCGTTCCGTTCATTGAGCCGCACGATTCCTCTTGAGAAAATCACATTTCTGACGCCTGGGCATTCGTAGAGGAGGAAGTCGAATGAAGAAGCTGAATCTCTGGCAATTCGCGGCCCTCATGGTTTTCGTCGTCATGATCTTCCCCGGCATCATTTTTGCCGATGTCTCCAAGCAGACCAAAGATTCCCTGGATAAGTTGCTTTTGGGTAAGGAAGTCCGGCCCCTGGTGGAAATGCCTGCTACCAAAGAGGGCCTGGACGTCTATTTCGTGGCGCCGCACGGCAAACGCGTGGACGACCGAGGGCTCGATCTCGGCGCCATGAGCAAGGAACTGAAGTCCAAAGGCGTCGGCGTGGAAGCCGAACAATGGGAAACCATCACCGACGTGAAGGTGGACGGCGACCACGTGGAAATTCACCTGGGAGGCGGCGGAGAAGGACGCCGCGGCGCGAACCATGCCAACAAAGTCGGCGCGGGCTACCTGCGGGCGGGCGGCTCCCGCGTAAATTTCCGCTTCATGGCGAACGTGACCGACCGCGATCTTCAGCCGGAAGCGTTTTTGAACTTCATGTCGCGCGTTCTCGACGTGAGCAAGGTAAAGACGCAAGTAGAGGCGAAGGCCTTCCCGCCGGAAATTCAGACCGCCATCGCGTCCAAGACTGTGGTCGAAGGAATGACCTACCAGATGGTGCAGATGAGCTTCGGCGATCCCGAACAGAAAAAAATCAACGACACGACGGACAGCACGTTTTCCGAAACGTGGTTCTATCTGAAGGACGGCCACCGCTGGGTGATTACGTTCACCAACGGCAGCACAAGCAAAGTTCAGGTGTATTAAGACCCGCATCGCGCGCGGCCCGGCTGTTGGTTCTGCACCGGGCCGCGCCAACTAATTCGTCCGCCTCCAATACATACCTTTCTGAATATATATAGTTGATATACATAGTGTACTTGGACCGCCCGGGTGCACTCTCTGCCGTAATTCTCTTTCAGGCGACAGTGGCGCTCGCGCTGGACTATAATGGCGCGTTCGGAAACGCTGTTTTCAGGATGACGCCGATGCTTTCGATTCGTCCCGCTACCGCCGCTGACGCCGCAGTGCTCGCGGCAATGATCCGCGAATTCGCGGAATTTGAACATCTCGAAAGCGAAGTTAGCGCGACGGAAGAAGCCATCGCGCGAGACGGTTTCGGACCGCAGCCGAAATTTCGCGCTGTGGTGGCGGAGTGGAACGGCGAGCCCGCCGGGTACGCCATCTTTTTTGAGTTTTACTCCTCGTTTCAGGCGCGCGCCGGACTTTTTCTTGACGACATCTTCGTCCGGCCCGCCTTCCGCAAGCACGGCATCGGCTCTGCTCTGATCAAGCATGTGGCCGCGATCGCCTGGAAAGAAAAATATTTCTGCATGCGCTGGGAAGTTCTCGACTGGAACAAGCAGGCCATCGATTTCTACAACAACCTCGGCGCGTCGTTTCTCGAAGAGTGGAAGCCGGCAATCCTCATCGGGGACGCCCTCGAAGCGGCCGCCCAGGGCGCCGTCTAAGTCCCTTCCTTTCACAGCGCACCCATGAATCTGGTCTCGATTGTAGGGGCACGGCATGCCGTGCCCCTACAGACAAGCTCTAATTCCCTGCAATATTTTCGACTCTCAAACGTCTTCACTTGTAGATGGACAAGGCGGCGAACGCAACCTGGATCATGGCTGAGCAAGACGAGCGGCTCACCGAAACGATCGGCCGGGAAAAGGGCCGGCTGCGCAATTTCATTCGCAGGCGCGTCCCCGATGAATTCGAGGCGGAAGATATTTTGCAGGACGTCTTCTACGAGTTCGTCGAAGCCTACCGGTTGATGCAGCCCATCGAGCAGGCGGGCGCATGGCTGTTTCGGGTGGCTCGCAACCGGATCATCGACCGATTCCGGAAGAAGAAGCCCGAGCCGTTTTCCGCCGAGAAAGATCCGGACGGCGAAAGCGGCGATTCCTTGTCGCTGGAGGAACTGCTTCCATCGCCCGATGCGGGACCGGAGGCCGCCTATGCGCGAAGCATCCTACTCGAAGAAATCGACGCGGCGATCGACGAACTTCCGGAAGAACAGCGCGAAGCGTTTCTCGCGCACGAATTCGAGGGGCTCAGCTTCAAGGAAATTTCCGCGGAGACGGGAGTCAGCGTCAACACTCTGCTCTCTCGCAAACATCATGCTGTTTTGTATCTTCGGCGGCGGCTGAAATCCATCTACGACGAATTTGCAGGCGAATGAGGAGAATGAACATGAGAGGAAGACGGATTTTCCGAGTATTGAAATTCGTGGCGATTGGGATCGTGGCCTTCACGGCGTTCGGTTTCGTGGTGTCGCATCTGTGGAATTACCTGATGCCGGGGCTGTTCGGCCTTCACGCCATCACGTTCTGGCAGGCCGTGGGATTGATGGTGCTGGGGCGGCTGCTCTTCGGGGGATTCCGGCCGGGCCGCGGCGGCTTCGGCTGGCGCGGCGAAATGATGCGCCGATGGGAACAGATGACGCCCGAGGAGCGCGAGAAATTCCGCGAGGGCATGCGCGGCCGGTGCGGCTCGACGCGCGCGCCGGAGCCCCAACCCAATCCTTAGGAATGCTTTCAGTGGCGCAGGCTTCAGCCTGTGGATTTTAGAGCCTGCAAGGACTGACCCCCACAGGCTGAAGCCTGCACCACTTAAACCCCGGCCGTGAATGAACACAGGGCTTCCCGCAATCGCTTGAGGCTTCGAAACTCCTACCTTACACTAACTTTCCTCGAGCACGGGCTGCTGGAGCCTTGGTCGGGAAGATCATGAAATTTTCCAAATTTTTTGCCTTCGTCGGCGTGCTCTTTGCCATCTCCGTGGTCGTGTACCTGACCTCGACGCCGCATGGAAACGCCATTCCCCTCACCGGGATCGTCACCGGGAACGACGTAATCGTCAGTTCGCAAATCGCGGGCCGCATGATTCACCTGACCGTGGATGAAGGCTCGGAGGTGCACAAGGGCGACTTGATCGCGGAAATCGATCCGGCGGAGTGGATCACGGCGCGCGATTCCGCCGAAGCGAACATCCACATGCTGGAGAACAAAGTGGCGTCCGCGGCAGGCACGCGCAGCTGGACCGACGATCAAACCAGCGCCTCGGTGCGCCAAGCCGAAGCCACGTTGACGTCGATGCGCTCGCAGCTCGCGCAGGCCCAGGCCAATTTGTGGCGCGATCAGACCACCTACAAGCGCACGCAGAGTTTGTTCGACGCCGGCGTGGCCGCCGCGCAGGACCGCGACCTCGCGCTCGCGGCCATGCAAGCGTCCGATGCGGCCGTCAAATCGCTGGAAGATCAGGTTCGCGCGGCGGAAGCGCAAGTCGCCGTGGCAACCGCCAACCGCAAGCAGCTCGACGTGCAGCAAAGCGATCTCGGCGCCACGCGAGCACAGTTGCAGCAAGCGCGCGCGGATAAGGCCACGGCGGACGTGCATCTCGGCTACACCAAAGTTTATTCGCCGCTCGACGGCATTGTCTCCGTTCGCGCCGCGCGGCAGGGCGAAGTACTCCAGGTGGGTGAACCGATCGTGACCGTTCTCGACGTGGACCATCTTTGGGTGCAGGCGGACGTCGAGGAAACGTACATCGACCGCGTCGGCCTCAATCAGCAGATCAAGGTGCAACTCCCCTCCGGCAGGATTCTGGATGGCACGATCATCTTCAAAGGCGTCGAAAGCGATTTTGCGACCCAGCGCGACGTCAGCCGGACCAAGCGCGATATCAAGACGTTTGCAATCAAGGTCGCGGTGCCAAACGCGGGGCGGACTCTGATGTCCGGGATGACTGCGACGGTGCTTTTGCCGCCGCTTTCCGCGGACCAGGGTTGGTGGCGGCGATTGCTATAAGTTTTTGTGGCGCAGGCTTCAGCCTGTGGGGGGCAGTCCTTGCAGGCCCTAAAATCCACAGGCTGAAGCCTGCGCCACGAAAGACGAAATGACCACAGCCGAAACCAACGCGATCGAAGTCACCAAACTAAGTAAGCAATTTGGCGATTTCGTGGCCGTGAAGGAAGTGAGCTTCGCGGTGCACACCGGGGAAATCTTCGGCCTGCTCGGCCCGAACGGCGCAGGCAAGACGACGCTCATTCGCATGATGACGACTCTTACTCCTCCCACATCGGGCAAAGCCGAAGTCGCCGGGCACGACGTGGTCAAGGACGCGAACGGCGTTCGTCACGCCATCGGAGTCATCCCGCAGGCGCTCACATCCGACCCGGAGTTGACCGCGCGCGAAAACATGACGATTCACGCGAAGCTTTACGGACTCACCACCGCGGAGCGCCAGAAGTTGATCCCGGAACTTCTGGAATCGGTCGGACTGACGGAATTTACCGACAAGCTGGTCGGAAGTTTTTCCGGAGGAATGCGCAGGCGCCTGGAGATCGCCCGCGGCTTGGTTCATTCGCCGAAAATCCTCTTCCTCGACGAGCCGACGACGGGACTGGATCCCGTGTCGCGCACGGCCGTGTGGGAGATGATCACCAAGCTGAAGGAGTCCGCAGGCCTGACGATTCTTCTGACGACTCACTACATGGACGAAGCCGACAAGCTGTGCGACCGCATTGCCATCGTGGACCACGGACAGCTCGTGGCCCTCGATACACCCACAAAATTGAAAGACAGCGTGCCCGCCGCCGAGGTCGTCGAGGCCGAATTCGTCAATCCGCCCGCGGACTGGAGCGCGACGCTGGAAAAACTGAGCGGCGTGACCGGCGTGGCTGAGCACGACGGCGTCCGCCACATTTCGACCACCGGCGGACCGGCGACCGTGCGCGAATTGATGGACCTGGCGCGCGACCGCGGCGTAACCGTGCGGCGCGTCTCCGTGCAGGGCACGACGCTCGATGACGTGTTTCTGTACTACACGGGCCGCCAGCTCCGCGACGAAGCGTCGGAAACCGTGCGGCGAGACCTGAGTCATTTGTACAAATGAAACCC
The DNA here is from genome assembly GCA_963800455.1 of uncultured Acidobacteriota bacterium. Lineage (GTDB taxonomy): Bacteria > Acidobacteriota > Terriglobia > Acidiferrales > UBA7541 > Palsa-360. The sequence continues at coordinate 661,662 of CAWDAY010000003.1, forward strand.
CAGCGCATTTTCGCCATCATCGAACGGGACATGCGGAAGTTTTTCCGCAGCCCCGCGCTCATGATGAGTTCCATGATTTTTCCGCTGATGCAGCTGATCGTGCTGGGCTACGCGTTCGGCGGCAAGATCAAGGGGATCAAAATCGCGGTGGTCGATGAAGATCGCACGGCCTACTCGCGAGACTTGCGCGAACGATTCGACGCCATCGTCGCCGGTCCCCAGACGATGGAGGTGGAGAATTACAACTCGGTTTCCGACGCCATCCTCGACCTGCGCGCGGGATTCGTCCGCGCCATTGTCTACATTCCCGTGGATTATTCGCAGCGGGTGAATCAGGGAAACCGCCCGCGCCTCGCCTTTATCGAAGACAACACCGACAATTTCGTGACTTCTGAAATTCTCACGCGCATGCAGGACCTGGTGAAGGACATCAATCAGGGGCTGAACCCGTTTCAACCGGGCCAACGCCTGACCGTACCGTTGCCGCGCCTCAATCCCCTCGTCGATTTGCAGGTCGTCGAACTCTACCCGTACATCGAATACATCAAGTATTTGCTCTCCGGCTCGATCGCCATGTCGATTTTCATCGTGGCCATGATCGGCGGAGGCATCACGTTCATCGACGACAAATCGCGCGGCCTGCATGAAGGCTACCTGGTAACGCCGATCACAAAAACGGAGCTGATTCTGGGCCTCATTTTGTCCGGAGCGGTCAAAGGTCTGATGGCCGGAACGACGATCACCATCATCGGCGGCCTCATCGCCGGGATCGACCGCCTATGGGACCCGGTGCGGCTGCTGTATCTCGGCGCGGTGCTGGGCACGACTTCCGTGGCCATGATCAGTTTCATGTTTTTGCTGATGGTTCGCGTCAGCGATCCGCTCGTGCCGCGCGCCATGTTCGGAGTGCTCAATACCCTGCTGTACTTTCCGTCCGGCGCGATTTATCCGGTCGAAGGTTTCCCGCTCTGGCTGCGATGGATTTCCTACATCGATCCGTTCACGTACGCGGTGCACGCGCTGAAGGCGCTGCTCCTGAAAAATACCGGGTTCGCGGGCATTTATTCGGATATTCTGATTCTGTCGGGATTTTCCGTCGTACTCGTCGGCTTGTCCGTTGCTTTCTTCAAGAGGCAGATTTAGGATGCAAAAGGGAGAGACGTTCATGGGACTACTCGACGCTGGCGCGGAAGAGCCGAAATCAAAGGTCCTGCGCTACGGCATCAGCGGCGTGGTACTGGCTCTATTGCTCAGCGGGAGCGTGTGGTATTTCCTTCGCTACACCACCGAAAAGCACACCGTCGAACATTTCATGCAAGCAGTGATTGCTGGAGACACGCAGCAGGCCTACCAGATCTGGCATCCGCACCCCAGCTTCTCTTACAAAGACTTCCTCGGCTTTTGGGGACCGGACGGATATTTCAGCCCGATTAAGAGCTACCGCATCGAAAGCGCGGAAGTACCGCCCAAGGGCGGCACCGGCGTGGTTATCGTCGTCGAAATCAGCGAATACGACACGTTTCCCAAGCCCGAGGAAAGCATAAAAACCGCGCGCAACCGCGAAGTGCAGCTTTGGGTCGAGCGCTCCGACCAGTCGATGAGTTTCCCTCCGCCGTAAAATTGTTTTTCATTCTTTCAGTGGCGCAGGCTTCAGCCTGTGGGGTTTGCCTCGTGCAAGGACAAAAATCCACAGGCTGAAGCCTGCGCCACAAAACCGCAATTTAAGAGAGATCGCGCACGGCGGCGAACAACTCGGCGGGCGTAATGGTCGACGTGCCGAGTTTGCCTACAACCACTCCGGCGCCCGCGTTCGCCAGAACGGCGGCATCGCGAATCGGAACGCGCGCAGCGACCGCCAGGGCAAGCACGGAGAGCACCGTATCGCCCGCGCCGGTTACGTCGAACACCTGGCGTCCGTGCGAGGACCGATCCACTCCCGCCTGTCCCACCCGCGCGTAGCTGATTTCGCTGCTCGTCGCCGAAACGTGGAAACTCTTCGGCAAGGTATCTTCATACACGCTGAGCCCTTCGGCGCCCCGGGTGATCACCACGGCCGAACAGCCGAAATGCGCCAAAAGAGCCCGACCGGCCTGCTCCACCGATTCGTCGTCATCGAGCGAGCGGGTGACAAAAAATCCGGCCTCTTTCGCATTGCAAACGATCAGCGTCGCGCCACGATAGGCGAAGAGCCGCGAAGTCTTCGGCTTCACCAGCGCGGGCACGCCGAGACGGTGGCACTCCGTGAGCACGCGGTCCGCGAGCGTGTCCGTGATCACGCCTTTGTCGTAGTCCGAGAGCACCAGCGCTCCCAGCTTCGGGAGTTGCGCCTTGATCGCGCGCACCAGGCGATCTTCGATCGCGCGGTTCAGAGGAGCGCGGCGCTCGCGGTCCACCCGCACAATTTGCTGATGGCGCGCAACGATGCGCGTTTTCACCGTCGTGATGCGCGACGCATCCGGCACCACTCCCCGCGGCGCCATCCCCGCAGCCGCGAGGCACGAACGGAGCGCGCCGCCATCCTCATCGGCACCCACTACGCCGAACGGAAGCACGGTCGCGCCAAGCGCGGCCAGATTGGTGGCCACGTTTCCCGCGCCGCCCAGCACCTGCTTTTCTTCCGCAAAATCGACAACGGGCACCGGAGCCTCCGGCGAAAGCCGCGTGGCCGAACCCAAAACGTACCGGTCCAGCATGAAATCGCCGGCAACGCCGATCCGCCTGCCGCGAAAGGCCTTCGCAAACTGAGTGAGTTTTCGGCTGTGGATGGTCATATCCGCGGGAAAAGCGTCCGCAGCCCGGTTGGCGCGGCGAGCTGCTCTGGAACGATTGTCTTTGGCATATGCAGGCACTCTAGCAGAGAGGAATTGCCGGCGGCAACTTTCGAGCTGCGATCAGAGGCGAGAGATCGGGCCGCCCCGCGCTTCACAATCCCTTGGATTTGCGAAACTCGCGCACCACGTCGGCCGGATCGCGATGCTCGCCGTCGACGGCGTAGTTCATCGCGCGCATTGCGTCGACGGATATCGTTCCCGCCAGCGCCTGGATTGCGCCGCGTACTTCGGGATGCTTGTCCAGCGTGTCGCGCCGCACCAGCGGCACAGCTTCGTACGGCGGGAAATAGTGGCGGTCGTCTTCGAGCGCGACCATGTGCAGCGACGCAATCGTTCCGTCCGTTGAGTTCCCCGCGACAACGTCCACCTGTTTGTCCGCCAGCGCGCGGTACAGCAAGCCGAGATCGAGAATGCGCGGCTCGCCGGCAAAATGCAGGCCATACGCCGCGATCCAGCCGCGGTAGCCGTCCGGCCGCTCCATGAATTCGTAGCCGAATCCCGCGCGCCATTTCGGCGCGTACGGGGCCATGTCGGAAACGGTGCGGAGATGGAGTTTTTCCGCGTCGTCGCCGCGCACCACCATCGCGAACGTGTTGTTGAAACCCAGCGGCGGCATCACCTCTACCTGAAACCTGTCGCGGTATTCCCGTTGCACCACAAGATACGTTTGGGACGCCGTCTGGCCAGCGACGGGGGAGTCTTTCAAAATTGCGGTGAACGCCGTTCCCGTGTATTCCGGATAGAGGTCGATCTTTCCCGCGACGAGAGCATCGTGGCAAATAAACGTTCCGCCGAGATTGAGCCGCCGTTCCACGCGCAGTGCCGAGTGCGCCTCAATCTGCTGCGCGAAGAGCTCCGCCAGAATAATTTGCTCGGTAAAATTTTTCGAGCCGACAACGATGGTGCCGCCTCGATTGCCGCAGCCTCCCAGGAACGTCAGCACAGAAAGCAGCAGCAAGCCCAGGCCGGATCTCCCACGGCGAATTCGAGCATGGTATTTTAGGTCTGCTGGCTCACACAGGGATGTACGTTTTTCGTAGCGCCGGCGTCCCGCCGGCATTCTTGCACGGTGCGAAGCCAGAAAAACCGCCGGCGGGACGCTGGCGCCACAACGCATCGAAGTGTCGCGGGCGCTCATCTCCTGGCGATGCTCCGCTGGAGGAATCCCAATCCGGAATCGGCCGCAATCGCCAGGCCCGCGGCGGGTATTGCGCCCGCTAGGATTACTTGATTGTTGACCATCGCAAGCCCTCGAAAAATGAAAACGCCCAGGCCCCCGGCGCCGATCGCCGCCGCGATGGTAGCGATGCCGATGCACATCGCGGTCGCCACGCGAATTCCAGAGAGCAATACAGGCGCCGCCAGCGGCAACTGCACTTGCCAGAGCACCTGGCGCGGAGTCATGCCCATCCCCCGCGCCGATTCGATCACCGCCGGATCGACCTCCGCGATTCCCGTGCAGGTGTTCCGCAAAATCGGCAGCACGGCGTAGAGGGAGAGCGCGACAATCGCCGTGCTCGCTCCAATGCCGCCGATCCACGGCACCGGAATCAGGAAGCCAAAAAGGGCGAGGCTCGGGATTGTCTGCACGACGTTGGCGACGCCAATCACCCATTTCTGCAGTGTGGCGCGGCGAACCAGCGCCACTCCGAGCGGCAATCCGATCGCGAGCGCGATCGCGATCGACGCGCCGACCAGGCCGACATGCTCGATCAGCCGTTCGAACACCTCGCCGCGATTCCGCACAAAGAACTCATACCAGTTCATTGCACTCCCTCCTGCGGTCCGCCGGAATCGAGAGACGCAACGAACGCATGGATCTCCGGTTCCGTAGCCTTGAGAAATTCCGCCGGGGCATACACGCCGACGAGCCGCCCCTGCTCGAGCAGGGCTATTCGCGTGCCCAGGAACAAGGCTTCTCGCACATCGTGCGTGACGAAGACGATCGTTTTCCTCAGGCGCAGCGAAAGCGCCCGAAACTCCCGTTGCAGATCGGCGCGCGTGATGGGATCGAGCGCGGCGAAGGGCTCGTCCATCAGCAGGATCGGTGGGTCCGCCGCGAGCGCCCTCGCGACTCCGACGCGCTGCTTCTGGCCTCCGGAAAGGTCGGATGGCCGCCGCTTGGCGAATTCTTCGTACGGCAGACCCACCAGCGAAAGCATCTCCCGCACACGCGTCTGGATTCTCTCCTCCGGCCATCCCTCGAGGCGGGGCACCAAGCCGATGTTGCGTTCGACCGTCCAGTGGGGGAATAGTCCGGCATCCTGTATGACGTAGCCAATTCCCCGGCGCAACTGGATGGGGTCCCAGGACGCGATGGGACGGCCCGTGATGAAAATTTCGCCCTCGGTAGGCTCCAGCAGCCGGTTCATCAATTTGAGGGCCGTAGTCTTGCCGGAGCCGCTTCTCCCAAGCAAGATGAGAGTCTCACCGTGAGCGATGCGCAGATTGAGGCCGGAAATGAGGACCGCGCCGGAGGGTAGCCGGTAGGTCGCGGCTCGAAATTCCAGGGCGTATCCCTTCTGAAATCCGTCAGTTAGAGGAGTCACGCTTACCTGCCTCCACGTGTCCATGCCCAAGAATCAATTCCCCGGAAAAAAGATGTAGTAGCCAGCCACTTGGGAACATCCAACAATTGCGCGATTGGGACCCAGCTTCGTTTCACGGATCTGCCCAGGCAACGGCACGGCAAATCTGCTCCGCAGGAGACTTCCATGAATCCGGCAGCAGTGGCGCCAGCTTCCCAAGTCGATCGGCTCTATGCGCGGCTCCAAGCGGCGCGCGCCAAGAGCGACGAGCTGTTCAAGATTGTTCGCCCGGCAGCACTTTACGACCGCCCCGTCCCGGAACGCCACCGGATTATTTTTTATCTGGGCCATCTCGAAGCGTTCGACGGGAACCTTCTGCGACAGGCGCTCGGCATTTCTTCCTTCGACCCTGAATTCGACAGGCTTTTCGCGTTTGGCATTGACCCAGTCGAGGGGGGCTTGCCGACCGATCAGCCCAAAAGTTGGCCTTCCATCGAGCGCATCCGGGACTACAACAACCGCCTTCGCCACCAATTGGATCGCGCGATTCGGAATATCGATCCAAAGAAACTGCATCCGTCGCAATTTGACTATGGCCGCCTGCTCGAAGTCGCCATCGAACATCGCCTGATGCACGCTGAAACACTGTGCTACATGCTGCACCAGTTGCCCGTGGACCGCAAATGTGGCCAGCCTATGGCCTCGCCACCTTCCGCTTTGCAACGCGCCCCGCGCTGCGTGGAAATCCCCACAGGGACGGCCGCGCTGGGACTGGCTCGCGGCGAACATGGCCCGTTCGGCTGGGACAATGAATTCGAGGAGCATCGCGTCGAGGTTCCCGCATTCGTCATCGATGCGTACAACGTAACGAACCGAGACTACCTGCGGTTCGTGCGCGAAGGTGGCTACGAACAACGCAGCCTCTGGAGCGATTCCGCGTGGGCGTGGATCACATCCCAGGAACATTGTTGTCCCTCATTTTGGATTCCCAACGGAAGTTCTTGGAGCTATCGCGCCATGTTCGAGGAAATTTCCTTGCCGCTCGACTGGCCCGTGTACGTCAGCCACGACGAGGCGTCGGCATATTCACGCTGGGCGGGAAAAGAATTGCCGAGCGAAGCGGAATGGCACCGCGCAGCGTGCGGCACTCACGGCGGCAGCGAACGCGCGTATCCGTGGGGCGACGAACCACCGGCCGCGCGGCACGGCAATTTCGATTTCCAGCGTTGGGATCCCGTTCCCGTTGGAGCGTATCCCGACGGCAACAGTGACTTCGGCGTTTCCGATCTCATGGGCAACGGCTGGGAATGGACGCGCACGCCGTTTGCGCCCTTTCCGGGGTTCCAGCCGTTTTCGTTTTATCCGGGATATTCCGCGAATTTCTTCGACGGGAAGCACTTCGTGATGAAGGGCGGTTCGCCGCGCACAGCCGCATGCATGTTGCGCCGGTCGTTCCGTAACTGGTTCCAGCCCCATTACCCGTATGTGTACGCCACATTTCGCTGCGTCGAGCACTGACGTTCGCGGCAAGAATCGAGGACACATTATGGCAACGGCGGTGATCGCTCAACATTCGAAACCCGACATGGCCGCGGACGTACGCGCGGGATTGTGCCGTCCCGGACAGAAGGAACTGCCGTCGAAGTATCTTTACGATGAAGTTGGCTCGGAGTTGTTCGAAGTAATCAGCGTTCTTCCCGAATATGGCTTGACGCGCGCCGACGAGCGGCTCTTGCAACGCCATGCCGCGGACATCGTCTCCCGCTTGAAGCCGCCGGTCCTGGTGGCGGAACTGGGAAGCGGAAGCGGCAAGAAAACTCGCTGGCTGCTGGAGGCCCTCGCGCGGCGCCAGCGCACCACCTACTGCCCGATTGAGATTTCACCCACGGCGCTGGCCCGCTGCGAAAACGAACTGGGCCGGATCGAATGCATCAGCGTCGTGGGATTCGAACGGCCTTACCTTGACGGTCTGCTGGCCGCCGCCGCCCGGCGCGGCGAAAACGATCATGTGCTCGTGCTGTTTCTGGGCAGCACGATTGGGAATTTCGATCGTGAAGCCGGCGAGCGTTTTCTCACCGAGGTGCGCCGCATCCTGTCGCCCGGCGATGCCCTCCTCCTCGGCACGGATCTGGAAAAGCCGCTCCCGCAAGTGCTCGCGGCGTACGACGATCCGCTGGGAGTCACCGCCGCGTTCAACCTGAATCTTCTCGCGCGCATCAACCGCGAGCTGGGCGCGGATTTCGATCTCGCGGCATTTTGCCACGAAGCGCGCTACAACACTCAGCACCAGCGCGTCGAAATGCACTTGCGCTCGCTGCGCGATCAGGTCGTCGCAATCCCACGAGCCGGATGCAACGTCTCTTTTTTGAAGGATGAAACCATCTGGACGGAAAGCTCGCACAAATACCGCGCCGAAGATATTTCCACGATGGCGCAGCGCAACGGCTTTCTTTGCGACTCGCAGTGGATAGATACCGAGTGGCCCTTCGCGGAAAGCCTGCTGATTGCGAAGTAGCGCGGCCTTCGGCCTGCGGCAGTTCGTCCTCAGAAGAACCAAAACCCGCAGGCTGAAGCCCGCGCTACTGGCCGTCTCGCGCCGGCGATACTCGCAAAACAATTTCGGCGCTCCACGGCTCGGTGGGGCCGAGCGTCGCGTTCCACACGCCCAGGATTTGCGATCCCTGGTAGACGCGCTCGAATCCTTCTTCCGATTCCGAAACCGTCTCGATCGGGGAAATCCAAAGCTGGCTCGCGCCGCGCGCTTCGATCTCCACGGCCACGTCCTGCCATTCATCGGCGAAGCGCACCTTCGATCCATCGATCACGCCGCTCCATTCCAAGGGCTTGCGTTCTCCCCCGAATTCGATGAAGCGGTCCGGCACATTGGGCGCCAGAAGATTGACGACGATCTCCAATCCCACCGTAAACTGCGCGGCAACGCCGGCGCCGCCGTCCGGAGGCGCGGAACCTTTTGGCGCAAGGTCGATCCGGCAGCGAACGTCGAATCCTTTTTCGCTATCCTCGAACTGCAGAACCTTCGCCGCGCGCAAGACGCAACCTGGATCCGCGCCGGGAACGACCTGGCGCATCGGCGCTTCGACGTTCAGCGCAATCTCGTTTGCCGTTGCGCTCTCGACGTGGTAATCGCCGCCCGCGAACGCCGCGCTTTCCTCCAGGCGCAGGGCCTCGTAGTCCGCGTGCGCTTTTCCCGGCGCGAACAGCAGAAGCCGGAACGTGTTGCGAGCCCAGCGATCGTACTTCAACCGCTTTTCCAGGCCCGGCTCCTTCGCCAGCGTTTGGTCGTGGATCGACGCGACTTTCGCGGCGAACTGGGCCGCGTTTTGCAAACGCGAATGGTAGGCCTCGACCCGCCGCTGCAGCGAATTGATCAGCGTGACCGCGCTCGGCCGAAAATCCAGAATTGCCAGCGTGCCTCCGTCGGAGGGTTTGACAAGGGCAGCAAACTTGGGTGAAGTAATCTCGATTTCTTCCCTGCCGTCGGCGTCGAAATCGAGCCGCGTGACCGCTCGATAGGGCTTCGCGCCGTGATGCAGCGAGTCGGCAATCGTCTCGGCCCGGACCAGCTCGCGCCACAATTCCGTCCGCAGATGCGGGGCGTAGAGGCCGCCGAAAATTCCGTGCCAGTAGGCGTCGTTGCACTGCGAGCGCATTAGGTGAGTAATGGCCCTGGCGCGAAGCAGCGCGCTCTTCGGGCTTCTGCGGGAGCCTTTGCCACCTTCGCTCCGCAGCTTGAAAGAAACGCGCAGCATTTTCTTTTGCAGCAGATTGGATTCCGCGTATTTGCTGAAAAAACCCCGCCAGAATCCTCCGCGCAGGAATCGCTGAACGTCGGGCCGCCCCGAAAATTCATCGAGGAGCGCGTGAAATTTCTGGCGCACCGACGTAGGCAGCACCCATTCCATCATCTCGGTGTAGGACGCTGTCGGCAGGTCCACGCGGCCGAGCGGAGGATGCAACGCAAGGGCTTCGCCGGGCGGGAGCATTTCCAGCCACTCGAAGTTCGCTTCGATGGCGCCGAAGAAACGGTCGAGCCAGCCGTCGCGGTAGCAATGATCGTAGGTATGAGGCCAGGCGCCGAATTTTTCCATGTCGTCGCCCATGGAAGCCATGCCGCCCGGATGATCGTTTGCCGACTTGCGAAGGAAGGCAATCGCATCGTCGACGCTGCCGAAGGGCAGCAGGTAGCGAAGATCCTTCAGGCCGGGAATTACTTTTACCGTCTTGCCGCACTCATCGGCCACGTAGTAGCCGAACAACTCTGGAACCTCGCGCCCCGCCGTGAGAAAGTGGCTGTCGTCGACCAGCGTGTACTCCACTCCCGCTTCCGCGAGCGCCTCCGGGAGTTGCGGTTCCCACACGCGCTCGGCCAGCCACGCGCCGGCGGGCCGCGTGCCGAAATGTTCTTCCACAAAATCGCTCAACCGCCGGATCTGCTCAATGCGATCTTCGTACGGAATCGCAATCAGGATCGGCTCGTAAAATCCTCCGCCCGCGATTTCCACCTGGCCGCGCGCAACCAGCGCGCCGACACGCTGGATATACTCGGGATGCTTCTCTTTCAGCCACTCGAGCAGCGGACCCGTATAGTGCAGGCCCAGGCGGACGCGCGGATGCCGCGCGACGCACTCCACAAACGGGAGGTAGGAACGCTCGTAAGTGCGTTCCATGACCTCGTCAAAGTTCCCGACGGGTTGATGCGCGTGGATCAGGAGAACCAAGTTGAATTTCGCCAAGACCGGGACCTCGCACAGCGGAGCTATCCATGATAGCGCGGGTAGTTACGAAGAGAGAAATCCAAATGAGCGATTGTCACGATTCGGAAACTCCGCCGCCGGGCCTTCCAATGGCCGGTGACATTGCGCGTCTGCTATCATGCCGTTCTTGTCCGAGCAAAAGAAGCAACGCCAAAACACGCCCATGGATTCCCAGGAACGGGACCATCTGTACCGAAAAGGTCTCGAAGCCTTCAATTCCGCCCACTTCTACGAAGCGCACGAGCATTGGGAAGAGGTCTGGCTAGAGACTCCGGACCCGGACAAAATGTTCCTGCAAGGACTGATACAAATAGCGGCGGCATTTCACCATCATTCCCGCGCGAATCCGCAAGGCACACGAAATCTACTATCGGCTGGACTGTGGAAACTCAATCGTTTTCCGGAAGTTCACGGGGGCCTCGAAATTGAGGCGCTGCGAGAGAGCCTCCGCGAATGGCTCGCCGCGCTCGACGCCGGCGAAACTCCTGCACGCGCAAGAATCCCGCGAATCGAATGCGCGAACGGCAAGCCTGCATCCATCTGAGCCAGGCTGCGGCCGCAAGACGACTCTATGAAATTGAGCTCTCGATACCCACAACCACAGGCTGTTTCTGGACGTGACTCGGTTCCAGAATAAACGTGCCGGCGATATTGATTGCAAAGCAGGCGACTCCGGCCAATTCCAGCAAAGCCGACACAGTCAATACCGGCCATGCCCAATCGGCCCAGCCTTGATAGGCGAGCACTTCGCTCGAGACGCGGAGGGTGCAGCCGACCGTCAGTAGCGCGAGTCCGGCGAACATCAGCCGGATGCTCCACAACAGGCGCATTCCCGCGAATGCCGGCAGGATTCGCTGACCCACGCAAAACACCATGACGGCAATGAACCCGACCGTGAGCGCGTGCCGGGAAGCGCCCCAAATCCCTCCGGAGGAATCCCAGCGCGCTGCGCCTACTCCCAGCAATGCCGCCACCACCAGCCAGCCGTAGGCCAATCGAACGAAGAATGGAAAGCTCGGGTGCACGCCGCGAGTTTTCGGTTCTTGACGCGCCGGTTCGAACATCCGCAACGCGGCAATTGCCAGCGCCGTGCTCACGACAAAGAGCGCCGTCGCTTCCGCGCCCCATCCCGCCAGCGTCATCACAATGCCGGCAACGTTCACAGCCACGGCCGCCACGAGTAATTTTGGACGAACGGGCTTGAGACCCAGGAACACGGACATCCACTTGGCGCTGAATCCCCAGACGAACGGCACCAGGAATCCCCACGCGGTCAGAACCAGATAGCGCTGGTCGAGGCCATGCGGTAACGCGGGAGTTGCTCCGCGCAGTGCGAGGTAGACGCTCGTACCAAGATTGGCAAGGAGCACCAACAACAGGCCCGTCGCGGCGCTGGCCACCACCCAAATCCAGGGTTCCAGCTTGGTTTTGCCGGAGGACTCAGGCCGATGTTGGGAAACGGCTCGGAAGAAAATCAAGAAGGCAACGAGTTCAAGAACCGCCGAAACCGGGACCATCCATCGCCATTGCCATCCGTAGACGTTTGCAGTCCAGCGCAAAGCGACTCCTGCGGTCCACATCGCCCAACATGCCCAGGCCGCGCCGAATGCCGGCTTGGCGGCTCCGCGCAATTTCGGAATCGAATAGAAACCGATGCCAAAAATGAAGCTGCCGATCCAACCGAAGACTTGCGCGTGGCCGTGCGCCTGCAACCATGCGGGAGAAACGGACACCACGCTCTCGCGTCCGCTGATCTGCAAGAGATTCCAGACCCCCAGGAACGTGCCGGGAAGCAACATGAACACAAGTCCCGAACTGATGAACGCCATGAGCAGCCGCGAAAGCGACTCCTCGCGCGCGCGGGCAATCCCCATGATCTCCGCCGGAGAAGGGGCGGGCCGACGCTCGCCCGGGCTTGCTGCGTGTGAAATTTCGAGTGGAACCGGCATAAGGCCTCCCTTATAGGACCGCGCTTTCCATCTCCACCGCGCGCGGAAAGAGTATGTTGTTTTCCAGGTGCACGTGCTCGTGCAGATCCGCCTCGAATTCTCGCAGGTCCTGGTATAGCGCCTTGAAACTTGTGCAAGCGTCCTCGGGAGGAAAATATTCCGCGGTTGCCCGGCGGATTTGGCGCACCAGTTCTCCTGCCGCGTCGTGTTCCTGCATCATGGCGCGAATTGGGTTCCGCACCGTTTGGAAGAACGGCGGCTCCAGTGCTCCGTTTTCTCTTCGGGATTTTTCGAGGGCCTCGATGTACGGGAACAGGATTTGCTCTTCCTTCTGCATGTGCATGATCATTTCCCGGCCCACTTCGGTGAAGATTCCCTGGATCTCCGCGATTTCGGAATGATGCTCTCCGTGTTTCGCCCTTACTTTTTCCAGCAGATTCGCCACCCGCGGGATCGCCTCCCGAACGTAGCGATGGTGGCGTTCCCGAATGTAGCCAGTCAGTTCGGCGAGCGGCGCAGCCGCCCAGTTACGCTCGCCGGGAGCCCGGTTCTGGCTCTTCTCGTTGAGGCGTCTCAGTATCTCCTCGGCACTCACATCGGCGCCCAGGCACGCTTCCTGGAGCGACTTGCCGCCGCCACAGCAGTAGTCGAGGCCAGACCCTTCCAGCACCTGCCGGGCGGCTGGATTGGAAAGAGCGATATCATTCACCTTGGTTTCGCCATTGAAGCTCATGATCCCCTCCGTGACGTTGCCCATAGTGAATGGCGGGCGGCGCGGAGGCAGTGACTTAAGTCACAAGCGGGCTGGAGAGAATCCAAACGGAGCGGAACTACTCGGAGGGGGTTTGTTCGCGCTTCAATCCGGCGAGGTCTTTCACGATGATTTTGCGGCCGTCCACTTCCAGATAGCCTTCGGCCTGGAGCCGGCTGAGATTCCGCGAAACGAGTTCCCGGACCGTACCCAATTCCGCCGCCAGGTCTTGATGCGTTTTCGTCAGCTCCACGCGCACGCCATCCTTCGCGAGAGTTCCGGTTGCCTGTGCCAATCGCAGGATGAGGGAGATCAGCCGCTGCCGTACCGTGGTGAACGACAAATCTTCGATGATCCCTACCAGACGCCGCAAACGTGAGCCGACTACGGCAATCACCTTGAGCGCAACGTCGGGATGCTCGCGACAAAAGTTCTGGAAATCCTTGCGAGAGATGAACAGCACCTCGGCGTCCTCGAGCGCGGATGCCGAAGCAGGATAGTTGCCGCCATCGAACACGGGCAACTCGGCGAACGAACTTCCGGGCCCCTCGACGGAAAGAACTTGTTCCCGCCCGGTGGGTGACAATTTGAAGATGCGAATCTTTCCCGACGCGACGAGGAAAAGCCCCGCGCAAGGGTCCCCTTCTCCAAACAGGATGGTTCCTTGCCGGACCTGTTTGCTGCTGACCCGGGCGACCAAGGAATTCATCTCCTGGTCGGTGAGGCCTGCGAAAAGCGGCGTCTTCCGCAGTACCACTTCCGTTTTTTCTGTCATATCATCGCTCCGCCGGTAAGTCTAACCATAGCCGAAATTTCCGGTCGGTGCGGGTGGTTTTGGCGCGTCTCAAGCGGCGCGGACTTTTGGCCGATGGAAGGAGCAGTTGCCGCGCTTCGGCTAGATCGCCGTAAGTAGCTGGAATGGCAGGAATTGCGGCATGCGGAAGCGTCGCGCCGAGGATTGTGACTTTGGTCACTTCATTCCTGCAAGTCGTCGTTGAAACTAGCAGCGCGGAAAAAGTAGGAAGGCAAACAGCTTCGATCAAATAGAGGGAGCCGATCATGCGGCACGGCAATCATCCCACGTTCGGATCGCTGTCCTGGAAACTCATCGGCAGCGCTTTGCTGCTTCAAAGCTTGTGTTTCGCAGGCGTCTCTCGCGCCGGCCAATCGAATTCCGGCGCGGTCCCCGCGGATGAAATCGTTGGCGAAGAGAACCTCACCTTGACGGATGCGCCAAACGTTCCTCCGCCGATTTCCCGCGACCACGCAACCAAAGTGGTGGTTCATCTGGAGGTTCGAGAGGTCGAAGGACCGCTGGCCGACGGAGTGAGATACACCTTCTGGACGTTTGGCGGAAAAGTTCCGGGAAAGTTCCTTCGTGTCCGGGAAGGAGATCTCGTTGAGTTCCATCTCGACAATCGCCCGGACAGCAAAATGCCGCACAACATCGATCTCCACGCGGTCATCGGTCCGGGAGGCGGAGCGGCATCGTCGCTGACGGCGCCCGGTCATAGTTCCGTATTCTCCTTTCAAGCTCTCCATCCCGGTCTCTACGTCTACCACTGCGGAACCGCGCCGGTTGTCATGCACGTTGCGAACGGGATGTATGGGCTCATTTTGGTGGAACCCAAAGGAGGCTTCCCCAAAGTCGACCGTGAGTATTACGTGATGCAAGGAGAGTTCTACACGAAGGGGTTGAATGGCGAATCGGGGCTGCAACCGTTCAGCATGGAGAAAGCCATCAACGAAAAGCCCGAATACATCGTATTCAACGGCTCGGTGGGATCGATGGTTGGAAGCACGGCTCTGACTGCAAAAGTCGGCGAGACGGTGCGTCTCTACGTTGGAAACGGCGGCCCCAATCTCACTTCCTCGTTTCACGTGATCGGCGAGATTTTCGATCGGGTCTGGGTGGGCGGAAATACCAGTGTGATCGAAAACAACCTGCAGACCGCGACGATTGCGCCAGGGGGAGCCGCGATCGCCGATTTCACCGTAAAAGTCCCCGGTACCTTTGTCCTGGTCGACCACGCATTGGCGCGCGCCTTCAACCGTGGCGCCCTCGCGCAATTGAAAGCGACCGGCGAGGAAAACAAAACCATTTATTCAGGGAAGATCCGGGACGAGGTCTACCTCCCGGAAGGCACGGGCATCAAGGTAACCGAGACGCCCGGCCGCGCCCGGCCCGCCGCGCGCACGAAGGAGGAGCGAATTGCACGCGGCGAGCAGGTCTTCAAAACGAACTGCGCCGCGTGTCACCAGTCCGCAGGCGAGGGCGTCCCGGCGGCCTTTCCGCCCCTCGCGAAGTCCGACTTCTTGAACGCGGATAAGGTGCGCGCCATCGAAACAGTTACGAACGGCCGGCAAGGAAAGCTGGTCGTGAACGGACAGGAATTTAACGGCGTGATGCCGGCGTGGACTTTGTCCGACGAAGAGATCGCCAACGTGCTGACGTTCATCTACAACAGTTGGGGCAACTCGAGCCAGGAAGTCTCTCCCGACGAAGTAAAGGCTCATCGAGCGAAAAAGGGAGGCTCCCCTGAATAAGAAAATTCTCTTCGCGATTCTTTGTCTGCTCGGTTCCGCAGTTTGGGCGGGCGACGCGGTTCTGATCCCCGCCGGAACTCGCGTCCCTTTCTTCGCGGACAAAAATGCGGCCGGTTCCTACCGGCGAGACGCCGTCCACGTGAAAGCCTTCCGGATGGATCGATATCCGGTAACAAAAGATGAGTACCTGCAATTCGTCAGAAGCCACCCGGAATGGAGGAAATCCCAGATCGAGAGCTTGTATGCGGATGCGCACTACCTTGAAGATTGGAAGGACGACCTCCACTTCGATGACGAATCGGGCGAGGGCCAAACGCCGGTGACGCAAGTTTCCTGGTTCGCGGCGAGAAGCTACTGCGAGGCTAGCGGGAAAGATCTCCCAACGACAGATCAGTGGGAATATGTCGCGTACGACCATGGGCGCGGATCTTCCCAGGCACTGGATTGGTTCGGCCGGCCCAATCCAACGCTCCTCCCGTCCGTGCGCAGCAATTCGCCGAACGGCTTCGGAGTATCGGGTTTGTACGGATTGATCTGGGAGTGGACGCTCGATTTCAGCAGCGCCATACCGGCCAAGGATGACGGAGACACCTCGTTTTGTGGAAATGGAAGTCAGGGCGCCGCGGATTCGTCCGATTACGCCAGTTTCCTGCGATACGCGTTTCGAAGCAGCTTGAAAGCGAACTACACCATACAAAATTTGGGCTTTCGATGCGTGCAGGAGGTGCAGCGATGAAACGCGCGTTGGCTCTCGCGCTCTGCGCGGCTTTTTTGATCGTGTCCGGCGGGATCGCCGCTCGCGAAGGAACCCGGGAGAAGGCTCCCAACGAAAATGGATCCAAACCTCTCGCCTCCGCCTCCATCTATCTGCTGAATTCCGCGTGGACCGATCAGGACGGCAAATCGATGCCGCTAGTGCGCTTTCGAGGAAAGCCGCTGGTCTTGGCGATGATCTACACGAACTGCAAAGACATTTGCCCCATGATTGTCGCTGACATGCAGGCCATCCAGAACGCTTTGCCGGCGGCGGCTCGGGAGCAAGTTGGGTTCGCGCTGTTTTCCTTCGATCCTGAGCAGGACCGTCCTTCCGTGCTGAAGCAGTACGCTTCGGCTCATGGTCTCAATGCGAAACATTGGACCTTGTTGACAAGTTCCGCGGAGTCGGTGCGAATGTTGGCCGCGGTCCTCGGTATTCGCTATAAGAAAGAACCGAGCGGAGAATTTGCTCATTCCAGCCTGATCACAGTGCTGGATTCCGGCGGCGAGATCTGGCAGCAACAGGCCGGCGTCCGCAAAGACCCGGGCCAGATCGCCGACGTCCTCACCGATCTTCTGAGTCACGCGCAATAGACGCACGCGTGGACGAATAACATTCCGCTGCGCGTACTGGATTCGATGTCCACGCCGGTGCCCGACTCGACGCCCTGCCTCTGCGGGAAACCCGCCTTACCAAACACTTGCTGAACGAGAGCATCTGCCGATGCGGCAACGGCGTGAAAAAGGTGTATGATCCCGGAATCCGAACCAGCACCTGAGTTGCATAACCACGGGAGGAACGTCCATGAACTTGGTTGGTCGAAAAATTGTTGCCGGCGCGATGGTCTGCGCCGCGCTCGGCGTGATGACGCTGGCGATTCTTTCGCGTGCCGAACGAGTGGCCGCGGCCCAGAAAGCGGCGGGCCAGTGGGTCGATCCGGCAAACCCCAGCGACGAACTGGTAGACGGCCCCTATCGCGTCGACCCGAACTGGCCCAAACCCTTGTCCACCTTGTTTCCGGAAGAAAAGGGCTGGACGTGGGGCGCGGTGCAGGGCGTGTTCGCGCAAAATCCGGATCGCATCTTCGTAGCGATGCGCGGCGAACTGCCCGACGTGACCAATCTCAAGAGCGTATTCACCGAAGCCCAGAACCAGTTCGGCATGACGCTGCACCTGGAGGTTCCCGGGCGCGGAATGTACGCGCGGAACGCCTCTGTGGGCCGGTACGCCAGCCCCGGCGAAGCCTCCGACGATTACCTCGGCGTGGATGGAAAAGACTACCGCTGGAAGCACATCATCACGGTCTACGACAGCCAGGGTAACGTGAAAGAGGCTTGGACGCAGTGGGATTCGCTCTTCAAGCCTGACAACCCAAACGTTTTGTCGCAGGGCCGCGTCCACAAAATCCTCATCAATCCTTACGATCCGGAAAAGCGCGTGTGGGCCATCGATGACGGCCACGAAGTCATCCGCATTTTCAGCAACGACGGCAAGAAACTGCTCCAGACGATCGGCACGCTGAACACGACCACGGAGCGAAACGCCAAAATGACGGGGAATACCGCCCGGCCGTCGTTCATCCAGAAAACCGGTCCGCCGAGTGAAACCTTCGGCCGCCAGACGGACATCGCCTGGTTGCCGGACGGCACCTTCTTCGTCACCGACGGCTACGAGGAAACGCGCGTCGTGAAGTTCGACAAGGACGGCAAATTCCTGAAGGCCTGGGGAGAGCGCGGCGAGGCCGGCGGCCACGAGATGCGGCCCAACTACTTCAACACCGTGCACGGCATCGCCATCGACAACCAGCGTCGGCTTTACATCAACGACCGGAGCAACCGGCGCATCCAGATTTTCGACGAGAACGGCAAATTCCTCAACCAGTGGTATCTCGGCGACGGCCCCACCGCGACGTATCACATCTACATGACCGCGGACCAGCACCTCTGGATGTCGGACGGCCACGGGAACTTCAAGTTCTATAAGTACGATCTGAACGGAAAGCTGCTGTATACGTGGGGCACGATGACGCCCGCTCCCGGCGGCCTGTGGGGCACGCACCAATTCAGCGTGGACCAGGACGGCAATCTGTACACCGCGGAAGTTTGGGGTGGACGTCCGCAGAAGTTCGTCCCTCGAAAGGGCGCCGACCCGGCGTTGCTGATCGGCCAGCCGATTCGCCCGACGTGGACCAAGTAAGCAGTAACAGAATATGCGAAGGCCGGGGGAAGGCGTCTTCTCCCGGCCTTTTTTCTTGCGCCGAAACGATCAAGCGCCTGGAAATTTGAGGCTGGGTGACCGGCTTCTTTCCGGACGATTGTAGTTGCGCCCGCACCTTGAAGCGCGCAACCGGCGTAGCCAATTATTTTGGCGCTGGAGTCGATGCCATTCGTACCCATTCCGCCGGGGAAATCAGCTTCCTGGGCACGCGCGATCGGTTGAGTTTATAGGCAATTTTCCGCAGGCCTTTCGGGGACTGGCCATCAACGACGAAGGGGATGAGCCTCGCAGCGCGCCGCGCGAGTTTTGCCCGCTGTTTGCGAAAAGAAGCTCCATCGCGGGGCCGATACTGTCCCCAGGCAATGGAGTGCACAAAACCGGCAGCGCCGAACCGGTCGGAACGAAGAATTTCATCCACGAACACGCGAATCGGACCGTCGAAGGCGTTCAGCGAATCATGGAAAGCAACAATCGCACCCTCGGACAAGTAGGGGGAAAAGAGATCGAAATCCTCCTTGCATCCCTTGTAAGAATGGTCTCCATCTATCCACAGCAACCGGATCGGCCGGTCCCAGTTGCGAGCCACATCGCGGGAAAATGCCCGATGAAACTCGACGACATGCTCCACGCCGGCGGACTTGATCGACGCTAGAAATTCGTCGAACGTCGGAGATTGATGCGGCGTGTCAGCACCAAGATAGGAGAGGCCCGCATGAGGGTCGATGGCCACCACCGGGCCCGACCCGTAGCGGTCGCAGACGGTTGCCAGCGCCACCGTCGATTTCCCCTTGAAACTCCCGATTTCCACGATGACTCCCGGTGCGGGAGCGCAAGCGGCCAGGGTTGCGAGGAAACGCAATTCATTCTCCGCCATGAAACCCGGCACGGCGCGCGCCCGCTGCCAGGCAGTTTCGATTGTTTGGTCTAAGTCCTTCGGCAAGTCGCTCAATCGGTCCGCTCCCCAATCGCAAGAATCTACCAAAGAATAACACAACGCTTGATTGCATTCCGGCGACTCCCGGGGGCGACGATGGAGCCTAGAACACTTTCGGCAAGAAGCGCGGCTTCGCGCCCATCGCCACTCGGTAGACCGGGTTGGACATCAGGAATCCGTCTTCGACGCGGATCCTGCGCCGCAGGATTTCCAGATCGCCCAGCGTCCCGACGATGGCCGTGATCCATGCGGTGTGGATCATCGGCAGCGAAAAGATCTCCAGCACCACGGCCACGTAATTCGGATGCCGCACCCAGCGATACGGGCCGGAAGTTACGACGCTGACGCGCGACGATTCCATGACCTCGACGTTCCAGTGGCCTGCCAGCGTACGGATCACCCACCAGCGCAGAAGGTTGGCGAGAACGAACAGCGCGGACATGGAAATCGCCAGCGCCGGAATCCACGGGCGATGAAGGAGCAGAACTTCGAGGCCTGCACACACGAGAACGCGCGCCGTGCAAGAAGACCATCCAACGAAAATGCGGTTCGGGAATTTTGCGGACGCCTTGCTGTTCCAGTTGGCGCTGGTTGCGGCGCGAAATGCGCAATTCCGCGAGCCGCCCGATCCCGACGAGCACCAGCAGGGCGAGATAGGCAAACGTCAGGGCCATTGCAGCAAAAGCATTTCCGCCGTGAATCCTGGCCCGAACGCCATGAGCAGGCCGTAGCTTCCGGACGGCATTTCTTTTTGTACCAGCCATTCATTCAAGATGAACAGAACGCTGGCGCTCGACAGATTGCCGTAGCGGCGCAAAATGTCCCAGGAAACTTGCGTGTCGGAGCGGCTCAGGCCCAATTCCTCCTGCATGAAGGACAGCAACTTTTGCCCTCCCGGATGCAGGAGAAACGCGGAAATATCGTCCCGCCGCAAGCCCTGCCGCGCCAGAAAACCCTCCGCCAGATCCTTGACGCGTTCCCGGATCAGCTCGGGCACGTCTTTGGAGAGAACGATGTGGAAGCCGGAGTCGCGCAAATCGAATCCCATTGCGGCGAGGGAATCGGGAAACAGAAAACACTCCGACGCCAGAATGCGCGGGCCGGGCGCTTCGCGGCCGGTGACCACAACGCCCGCCGCGCCGTCGCCGAAGAGCACGGCCGAAATCAAGTTGGCCTGGGAGAAATCCTTGCGCTGAAACGTGAGCGTGGGAAGCTCGACCGCGATCAGCAGGGCCGTGCGATCCGGGAAACGCGGTCAGATATTCCCAGGTGCGCGCAAGGCCCGCGGCGCCCGCCGCGCAGCCAAGCTCCGTGATGGGCAGCCGGCGCACATCGGAGCGAAATCCCATGATCGTTGCGAGATGAGCGTCGAGAGAAGGAATCATCACGCCCGTGCACGAAACTGTGATGAGCAGGTCCACATCGGTCGGGGACCATGCCGGCTTGCGCCAGCGCGCGCTCGGCAACTTGCAGGCCAAGCTCGACGGACTTTTCCCGATATTCCGCATTGATTTGCGCGAGCGGGCGGGGCTCGATCGTGTATTCCGGCGGGAAAACGCTGTAGCGCTGATCGATCGCCGAATTGTCGATCACTTTGCGAATGGCATCCAGTCTCGCGCCGTCCAGCGCAAAGACACCGCCGATGCCGTTCTTTCACCATTTCGCGCGACAGCACATGCGGCGGGACGGCCGTCGCCGTTCCCGGCGATGGTGGCCACCGCGGGAACCATGCGGCTCTTACTTTGGCTCGATTCCCGGCTCCTCGTGGATGGCCGGAACTTCGTGCGAGCTGCACAGATTTCAATGTTCGCGTAGATGGCATCGTGTGGCTCCCCATCCGGCTCCGTTTGGGGATTCTGAAGGGCACCCGAAACCCCGCGCCGGATATGAACTACAGTGGTGGGATGCAGAATCGTGCCGGAAGGAACCCCGAAAAACAAAAATTATTGCATTCCAGCCAGCGGGACTGCGCCGGACCGGGACGCGATCTGTGCCGCGCAAAAAAATGCGGCGCTCTTCAATCCGGAGAAGGAGCGCCGCACGAAAAGCCAGCAGAACGAGTTGCCGTCTTCGGACGGCCCGGATCAGCCCTGCTTGGTGTACCAGTCCGCGTTGATGGCCGTAAAGTTAGCCCACTTCTCCGGCAGATCTTCCAGGGCAAAGATCGCCGTTACCGGGCAGACCGGAACGCACGCGCCACAGTCGATGCATTCCACGGGGCTAATATAAAGTTGCGGCTCGGACTCGAATTTGGGTTCATCTTTCCGCGGGTGGATGCAATCGACGGGGCAAACATCGACACACGCGGTGTCTTTCGTTCCGACACAGGGCTCAGCGATTACGTACGCCATCGGGACTCTCCTTCGAGGGATATCTAGCGCTTAAAAAACCAAAAAACCGCCTTACATTTGCACTGGAAAGTATCGGTTTATACCATCAAACCGGCATCCTCCACAAGCCAGTTTCTCCCACAAAAAAGTATAGCACGTCTCCATCGGGATGAGCCTGCAGCAGCCCTGGCAGCTGGAGAAATCCTGCGTGCAATCGGCGGATATTTCGCAGCACCTGGCTCAGCTGCGAAGTCAAGACCGCCGCGCCTTGCAGCTTTCCGCTCGCGCAACAGATTCAACGCCTCGTTGGCCTGTTCGAGCGCGAATGGCTGGGTCGTCGTGCGAACCGGAACTTTCGGCGCGATTTCCATGAATTCCGCCGCATCCTTGCGCGTCAGGTTCGCCACCGAACAGACGGACCTCTCTCCCCACAGCAAATCGTAGGGAAACGAGGGAATGTCGCTCATGTGGATGCCGCCGCAAACAACCGTTCCTCCCTTGCGAACGGCGGCCAGCGCGGCGGGCACCAGCGCGCCCACCGGCGCAAAAATGATCGCGGCGTCGAGTTCTTCCGGCGGAAGCTCGTTCGACGCACCGGCCCATGCCGCGCCCAGCCCTTTTGCAAATCGCTGCGCTTCGTCATCGCCGGGCCGCGTGAACGCATATACGCTGCGGCCCTTGATAGCAGGGCCACCTGTGCGACGATGTGCGCCGCCGCGCCGAATCCGTAGATGCCCAGGCGTTTTGCGTCGCCCGCGCGAACGAGCGAGCGGTATCCGATCAAGCCCGCGCAAAGCAGCGGCGCGGCCTCCGGCGTCCGAATAGGGTTCGGGAATCGGGACGCAAAAGCGTTCATCGGCAACCGTGAATTCGGCGTAGCCGCCGTCGAGCGTATAGCCGGTGAAGCGCGCCTCCGAACACAAATTTTCCTGTCCTGCGCGGCAATAGGAGCATTCGCCGCACGTCCAGCCCAGCCACGGAACGCCGACGCGCTGCCCAATGGAAAGCAGGCTCGCTTGCTCTCCGATGCGCGAATTACTCGTCCCACAATTTCATGGCCAAGGATGAGAGGAAGTTTCGGATTCGGCAGTTCGCCGTCCACCACGTGCAGATCGGTGCGGCAAACGGCGCAGGCCAGAACCTGGAGTAGAACTTGGCGCCCCTCCGGCTCCGGCACTGGACAATCGCGGAGAACAAGAGGTTTGCCGGGCTTTTTCAAGAATCATCGCGCGCATGATTTGATTTTGGCTCATCGATGGCGCGACTCGCGTCCGTTTCTTCTACGCGGGGGGCGCGGCGCCGCGAAACAGATTTTTCGCGAAAAAGATCAAGTTTGCGGGGCGTTCCGCGAGCCGCCTCATGAAATACGGAAACCAATCGCGACCAAACGGAATGTAGACGCGCACGCGATAGCCCTGCCGCACCAGGCTGATTCTGCAAGTCCGTCCGAATTCCGTAGAGCATCTGAAATTCAAATTTGTCTTTGGTGATGTTTTGTTCGGCGGCGAAGCGGATGGCGGCTTCGATCATCTTCGGATCGTGCGTGGCGAGGGCGTGGTAGGTTCCGCTCGGCAGCAGGATCTTCATCAGCTTGACGAAATTTGCGTCGACATCCTTTTTCCTGCCGAAACGCGATCCGCGAAGGCTCTTTGTACGCCCCTTTGACCAGGCGAATGCGGCAGCCGATGCCCAGCAAATCGCGGATATCTTCCTCGCTCCGGTACAGATACGCCTGGATGACGGTTCCCACGGCAGGCGATTCCGCGCGGGCCTGCTTGACCATGCGCAGCGTGCGGTCCGTATAGGCCGAGCCTTCCATGTCCACGCGCACGAAATTTCCCAGTTCCTCCGCGCGGCGCGTGACGATGCGCAACTGCTCGGCGCAGAATTCCCCGCCCAGGTCGAGCCCGAGATGCGTCAGCTTCAGCGAGACATTCGCGTCGACGCCCTCCGCCGCAATCCGGTCCAGCGCATCCGTGTAGGACGCGCGCGCGCGTTCCGCGTCCTCGCGCGTGACCACGTTTTCGCCCAGGTGATCCAGGCTCGCCGTCATTCCCGCTTGATTGCAGGCTCGCGCCGCCTCGATGGCAGGCGCCAGTTCTTCGCCGGGCACAAACCGGCGCGCCATACGCCGCGTGGTCGCCGTGGGAAGTAATCCAGCGGCGAAGCCGCGAGCTTTTCGCCAGTTCGAGCAGCAGCGTCCGTAGCATGCGGAGTTGTGCCGGCAGCGCCGTGAAAGCGAGAAGCGATTTCAGCGGTCCGGATGGGCCTCGAGAAATTTTTCGGCGTCGATCGCGGCCATGCAGCCCGAGCCGGCGGCGGTCACGGCCTGCTTGTAGTGATGGTCCTGGACGTCGCCGGCGGCAAAGACGCCGGGAACTTTGGTCTGGCTGCCGTGATGCGTGAGTGAGGTACCCGTTCTCGTCCATGTCGAGCTTGCCGCGAAAGACCTTGGTGTTGGGCTCGTGGCCGATGGCGACAAACACGCCTTCCACCGGCAGCGTCGAGATTTCGTTCGTCTGCGTATTGCGCAGTTTCATAGTTCTCCACGCCGCCCTTGGACACGTCCGAAATGTCCTCGACGACCACCGGCGTGACAAATTGAATTTTTTCGTTGGCTCGCGCGCGATCGACCATGATTTTCGACGCGCGAAATTCGTTGCGCCGGTGCACCAGGTACACTTTGCTGGCGAATCGCGAAAGAAAATTGGCTTCCTCCATCGCCGAGTCGCCGCCGCCGACCACCGCGATGTCCTTGCCGCGGAAAAAATAGCCGTCGCACGTCGCGCAGGTGGAGACGCCGTAGCCGATCAGTTTGCGCTCGGACTCCAGCCCCATCAGGCGCGCGGTCGCGCCCGAGGCGATGATCAGCGCGCGCGTTTCATACACGTCATTGCCCGCCGTAATTTTGAACGGCCGCTTGCTCAAATCGACGTCCGTAATCGCGCCGGACTTGAATTCCGCGCCGAAGCGCTGCGCCTGCTTGCGCATGTTTTCAATCAGGTCGGGGCCGAGAATGCCGTCGGGAAATCCGGGAAAATTCTCCACCATCGTGGTGAGCGCGAGCTGCCCGCCGGGCTCAAAGCCGTCGATCACGACCGGTTTCAAATTGGCGCGCCCGGCATAGATGGCGGCTGTCATTCCGGCGCAGCCGCTCCCGATGATGATAACGTTATTCAAGTGGTTTTCTCCCTGCCTGCCATTGGATTCACGACCACGCCGCCGCGATGCAACCCACAAAGCAACGAAAGTTTAACACCCCGGCCCGCGGGCGCGCTTCGATAAATTCGGCGGGACAGCCAGGAACGGGCAGTAAATGTTTCGCGACGGCAACTGCTGGCCTCCCCGCCCGGAATGGGTGATAATGCCAGCGCATTTTGCTCGTCCACAGGAGGTGGTCTTGAGCCGCGCACCAGGCATGTACGCCGTATTCGAAACTTCGCAGGGGACGATCGTCGTCCGCTTGTTCGAAAAGGAAGCCCCGCAGACCGTCGGCAATTTCGTCGGCCTCGCGGAGGGCACCAAGGAATTCAAGGACCCGAAGACCGGACAGAAGGTGAAGCGTCCCTTTTACGACGGCCTCGTTTTCCATCGAGTGATTCCGCAATTCATGATTCAAGGCGGATGCCCGCTCGGCACGGGAACCGGCGATCCCGGCTATCGCTTCGGCGACGAATTTCACCCGACTCTGAAGCACGACAAGCCGGGAAAACTCTCCATGGCCAATGCCGGACCCGGCACAAACGGCAGCCAGTTTTTCATCACCGTTGCGCCGACGCCCTGGCTCGACAACAAGCACACGATTTTCGGCGAGGTGGTCGAAGGAATGGATATCGCCACGAAAATTTCGGAAGTGCCGCGCGGAGCGAACGACAAGCCGAAGCAAGCCGTCGAGTTGAAATCCGTGCGCATCGAACGGGCCTAACCGGTCGAGGCCCGCATGGTAAACCCGGCCAATTTATTCCGGATGATGACCGAGTTCATCTTCATCCTGCTCGGAGGATTTTTGGTCTGGCTGGGATTGAGCAACCGGTTTCTCGATCCTGCAAACTTCAATCCGCGCAGCCCGGCGTGGCTGGGCTCGGCGCGGTGCTGGTCTACTGGGGCGCGCGCGCCTGGGTGAAAACGGCGCGCGCCGCGCGAACTTCGGATCGTACGGTCGCGCGCAGTCGGCGGGGCCTCGCTGGTCCTGGTGGGCTTCGATGATGTGGCGCTGGTCTTTGTGCGAATTCCGCTGGGTGGGAATCGTTTTTGCGGCGGCTGGAGCGGTCCTAGCGTTGCGCGGATTGTTGGCAGCGGTGTCTGTCTCTGCGAACGGATTAATTCCGGCCGTTTTCATGACGTCATGTAATGAGAGGAGAACCGATGATCAAGGAATTCAAGGAATTCGCAATGCGCGGCAACGTGCTCGATATGGCAGTCGGTATCATCATCGGCGCGGCGTTCGGGCAAATCGTCACTTCGTTTGTGCAGGATATTATGATGCCGCCGATCGGGCGGCTCCTCGGCCACGTCGATTTTTCCAATCTTGTTCGTCAACCTGACCGAGACGCATTACGACACGATCGCGGCGGCCAAGGCGGCCGGCGCGGCGACGCTGAACTACGGCCTCTTCCTGAACACGGTCATCAATTTCCTGATCGTGGCGTTTGCGGTGTTCCTGCTGGTGCGCCAGGTCAATCGCTTCGCGGCCGAAGCCGGCTCCGCCGCCGCGCCTACGACTCGCGATTGCCCGTATTGCCTGAGCGCCGTGCCGCTCAAGGCGACGAAGTGCATGCACTGCACGTCCGAGCTTCGCGCCGCGTAAGATCGATGCGCGAATGCATCCTGGCGCGAGTCCAACTACGACAGCCGATCTTGCCCAACGAGTCTGCGCTCGCGCGGACTTCCCCGCGCAGACGACTATCCGCGGAGAACCCCGCTAGGATGGCTTCGTTTGACCCGTCGTATTTCTGGTGAGGTGTTCTTTCAGGCGCGCGGCGATTTCGGCTTCCTTGCCTCTTCCAATTCCTTCATCACTTCGTCGAGGGCGAAGTGGACCACGTCGTGATGGTGCAGTTCGTCCGGTGACACCAGATCGCTGAAGCGCAGCCAGAGGCGATGCACCAGGCGCACTTCGTTGGAAGTGAGTTCCGGCGCGTGCGGCCCGAGCAGGAAGAATTCGCGCGTGCCCTCCCGGCGTGAAAATTTCCAGGTTGAATTTCGGGCGCGGGATCGGGAAGCTGTTCCCAGGCGAGGCCGATTTCCCGGGCCTCTTCGGTCAGTGAAACCTTCGCGGATCGGCCCAGAACGATGGTGCTGGCCTCCAGTTTGACCGCGGCATTCAGGATGCCGCCCCACAGGTCATTGGCCGAGACGACGGCCAGGCGAATCGGCTTGCCGCGCTTTTCCGCCAGCGACAGGGCTTTCGTGAACAGGAATTGCTCGACGCTTCCAAAGAGCTGCTCCGCTTCCAGTCGCTCGATCCCGCAGGTCGACCGACGAAGGAGGCGAACGTGCATCACGACGATGTCCCGGCGGTCCGTCCGGATGCGGTCCAACACCGCCTGCAGGTGGTACAGCGCATGATAATTGCTGACCGGAACGAGAACGCTCCCGGGCCGGACGCCGACGGATTGGCGGCTGAGTTCTTCCTGCGCCGCCACATTGAACTGGTCCATTTCCACGTGCGCGCCGCCTCGGTTGCGGTGCGTGATTCGCTCCGACACCGAGAACACGCCAGAACATCACGACGGAAAAAATCAGTCCGGCGACGGTGGCGCTGGGTTTGGTGAAGAGGTTTACGACCGCGATGAGAAACAGGACGAGCGTGATCAGGGCCAGTCCCAACGGCATTTGCCTTGCCGAACAGACGGAAGTTCAGCGGCACGCGGTATTCCCGATCGCTCGCGATGCGTGTAGCGCATCACCAGCACCGCGATCCCCTGCATCGTGAAACTCCAGATGACGCCGAACGCATAGAGATTGGCCAGGAAGGTCACGTCGCCGCGGCTGGCGACGATAGTCAGGATTTGGAAACGCAACAACCATGTTGATGATGCGGTGGGAAGTGCCGAACCGACGGTGCGGCTGACGGAACCAGTCCGTGAGCACACCGTCCTCCGAAACGCGGTTCAGCACCCCGTTCGAGCCTACGATGGCCGTGTTCACGGCGCCCGCGAGGATCAGCGTCCCCACCACCACCACGAACACGTGAAACACCAGGCGCAGCGCCAGCGGACCAACCAAATTCATCGACAGCCCGCCAATCAAATTCTCTAGGAACGATTTCCGCACGTCATCGGGAATGATCATGACGGCGAAAAACGATACGAGGGACGTGAAGAGCAGGCTGTAAACGAAAATGATGAAGCCCGCCTTTTTCAAGTTCGGCAGCTTCGGCGCCTCGATCTCGCGGTACACCTGAGCGAGGGACTCCTCGCCGCTCATCGCCAGAACGGAGTGCCCGATGCCGACAAATACTGCGATCGCCGGAATCATGCGCACGATGTCGTGACCGGAGAGCCAGCCGAGCGATCGCTTGTCCAACTGAATATTGGCGGGCGTGGGAAACGGAGGCAGGTGCGCGCCGCGGACGACGATGGTATACACGCACCATACGATCAGCACGATCACCATCGCCGTCGTAATCTGCATGATTTTCAGCGCTTTGTCGCTCGATTCGTGAACGCCCTTGATGTTCTCCCACCAGAAATACAGGGTCACCAGAACGGCGAAAAAAGCGGCGGTGGAATTCTCCGAAAGGACGATTCCCAGGTGAAAGTACGCGGACAACTCATTGAGAAGGCCCGCGAGGTACTGCCCCGCGGAAACTCCGCTGATCGGACCCGTCAAAACGTAGTCGAACATCAGCGCCGAAACGGAGAATTTCGCGAGGGTTCCACCCAGCGCCTCTTTCACCACGCGGTACACGCCGCCGCGCACGAACATGCTGCAACTTTCCACGTACACGGCGCGCACGCAGTAGGAGAACAGCATGACGCCGAGAATGAACCACGGCGCCGATTTCCCGATGAAGCTCTCGGATTCGCCGCCGGCGTAATAGGCGGACGAAGCCAGGTCGTTCAAGACGATGGCGGCGGCCCGCCAGAAAGAAATGAACGTCAGCATCGCCGTCGTGGCGACGATCACGCGAGGTACGGTTATGCGGGAAGGCGGTTCGGAAGTTTGGCCTGCAGGGATCGATGACATAAGGCGTAAAGAAAATATAAAGATTTCATTATGGCATCTTTATGTGCGGGCGTCCACACGAATACCAGCGGATCCACAAATAAAATGGATGGAAATAGAGCGAGACGGGCCCGGACTTGCCGAATTTGCAGCCGAAACGTTAGCTGGACCGGCCCGGGATTTTCTGCGGAATCTCGGCGATCGATTTTCCGATCGATTCGAGATAATTTCGGGCATGGCTTTCGAGCCCGGTGGAAAATTCGCGGGAAGCTTCCGCCGTTTTTTCCTGCAGAACCTTGTTCGCGTGGCTGCCCATCGAGGACATCAGCGAATTGACGTTGTTCCGCGCGGCGTTTTCAAACTCCTGCGAGAGCCTTTGCAGGGAATCGTGGGCCCGCGCCGCGATGGCGGCGCCGGCTTTTTCCAGGTCTGCCTGGGACTTCTCCAGAATCTCATTGGTGCTGTAGGCCAATTGGTTTTCGAGTCCCGCGAAAATCGCTTCCGATTCCTTCCGCAAGGCGACTTCAGCGCCTTCCAGCTTCTGGAGGGAGTCTTTTGCTTCCGCGAGCATCGGCACAATCTGATCGCGCAGGCGCGACACGAAGCGGTCGGCCGCTTCCGTGCGTGATTTGTCGATGGTGCGCTGCACGCTGTCTATCGTGGTAGCGGCCATGGCGTCCAGGCGCACGGCCACTTCCTTGCCCTGATTCAGCACGTGCTGGCGGGCGGTTTCCATGTCCTGCTGCACTTTCTTCATCCACAGGGCGTAGTTGTTGCGGGCTCCCGCCTCGTACGCGTCGTGCAGCTCCTTCATGGCCTGGCGAACGATGACGTCCTTGGAGGCCGCCATCGCGGATTGGATGGTTTGGACCACCTCCGCGCGAATCTGCCCGCGAAACTCCTCCACCAGACGACTCTTCTCCTGGACGAGCGCTGCCGCCGCGGCTTCCGAGGCCATGGACTGAATCTGTTCGCCAAGGCCGACCATGAGCTGCGCGATCGGGGCAATCTGAGATTTCGCCGCGTCCTTCTTTTCAGGGATGGCAACTTGGGTCGCTGCTCGCTCGGGCGGCGCAACCATCGATTGCTCCTTCCGCGTCACCACTTTGAGGTCTCGCCCGGCGGGTGCCGCTTCCCCGGCTGCCGGAGCCTGCAGCGGGAACCAGTCTTCGGGCGGAGTCGCGATGCCCCAGACGTTTCCGGCGACCTCCAGCTCCACGGCGATTTGGAAGCCCCGCTCCTTCCCGCCAAGTTTTTGCGCCCATTTCACCCGTGCCCGGCCGGAATAGCCCACCGCGCCCACCTGCTGCGGTTTGATTTCCAGGTACACAGTTTCGCCCTGAATGACCTCATGCTTCGACTGGTAGGCGCAGCCGTGGCAGCTGACCGACACAGTCGAGACCTCTTCATGATAGGGCTCTCGCATGGCCCCTACGCCTTGGACAACGAGCGGGACGGCTTGGTCGATGCGGGTGCTGCGGCGCTTTTGCGCGTATGCGAACTGATGGGATGACACAGGAATCCTCCGGAGGGGCTGGAATAAAATGATACTTGAGAACGGGGAGCGGTGTCCGCGCGAGCGGAGAGCCGTGTAGCGGAGGAGTTACCCTGGTTTTTAACCGAAGACGCCAAGTCCGGGTGGCGGCTTGAACTGCGGCGGGCACGACATGTCGTGCCCCTACAATTACTTACAGATCGGGATCGGACCGGTATTCACGGGCGCATTCTTCGCAGGGACAGATGGTTCTCAGAAAATCGAAACTGAAGATTCCAGCGGTATGGCCGTCATTGAAATCGATCTGCAGGGCGTAGTTCCCGACGGCTTGAGCCGCGCTGGCCCTGAGTTTTGGCTTGTACATGGGCAGCAACGGCGAACTGAGCGCAGGGGCGGCAGCCGGAGCGAGGAGGGAATGTTCCTGTTTCAATTGCTGGTCTTTTTGCTGCCCCTGGGCCTTTTTCATGCGCTCGTCATTGCACATCGCGCATGGGCATTCCTCGCGAAGATAGGCGAATTCGTAGTGGCTGGCGTGGTCGTCAGCCCAGGTGATGTCCACCCCGGCGCCCGTGGAAACGTGCACTTTCACTTTGGCCGGTTTTCTTCGCGCATCGATCGGTATGGGCATGGCTCGGCGTTCTTACTCCTTTGCCAGCGACGGGGCGGTGATCCGGGCCAGGCGGCCGTGCTCCAGCTCCACGCGGCGGTCGGCAAGGTTTCCGATGGCTTGCGAGTGGGTCACGACGAGAATCGTATGCCCGGATTCGTGCAGTTCCCTGAGCAATTTCAGGACGACGGACTCGTTGGCTTCGTCCAAATTGCCGGTCGGCTCGTCCGCAAGAATGACTTTGGGCTGGTTGATCAGCGCCCGGGCGATGGCCACGCGCTGCTGCTCGCCCCCAGAGAGCGCCGCGGGTACGTGGTCCAGCCGGTCGCCCAGGCCGACCCGGCGCAAGGCTTCGGCGGCCTCTTTCTCATCCGTGATGCTGTGAAAATATTGCGCCAGCATCACGTTCTCCAGGGCCGTGAGATACGGCACGAGATGAAATTGCTGGAACACGAAACCGATCTTATCGGCGCGGTAGCGCGTCAATTCGCGCTCGCCGAGGTTGCCGATCTCCAGGCCATCAACCACCACGCGCCCCGCGGTGGGATGATCGAGCCCGCCGAGAATGTTGATCAGCGTCGTCTTGCCTGAGCCCGAAGGTCCCATGATCGCGATCCATTCGCCCGGTTCCACGTCGAAGCTCACGCGGTCCAGCGCGCGGACTTCGCCGAAGCGCTTTTCCAGCTGCTCGACCTGGACGACGGGCGCCATCATTCTCCTCGCAAAATCTCCGCCGGACGCACGCGCCCGAGAAGGCGGAGCGGAAATGCCCCGGCCAGCGCCACGCCGACCGTCAGCGCAACCGTAATGGGCAGAACTTCCAGGCGCGCCGAAATGACGACGCCGAAGATCCGCTCGCCAATCCATCGAGCCAGCACCACGCCGATCAAAAAGCCGATCAATCCGCCCACCGCCCCGAGCGTGCCGGCTTCCGCCAGAAACAAACGCATGATGCGGGGCACCGTCCCGCCGAGCGCCTTCATCAGGCCAACGTCCCGCCGTCGCTCCATCGCCAGGGCGGCCATCGATGCCAGAACGCCGAGCATCGAGAGAACCAAAATCAGCGCGATGGTCCAAAAAATCAATCCGCGAATCCGCGCGAGAATGGTTCCTTCGGCGGCGGCGATTTGGCGCACTGGCCGCACATCGAGACCCGGGAGATTCTGTGCGAGCGTGCCTGTGACGGCCTCGATTTCCGGAGGCGTCCCGGAAACGCTCAATTGTACTAGACTCACGCGTCCCGGGAGGCCCGCCAGCGACTGCGCGGAATCGAGGTTCGTCAGGATTTGATTATCTTCGGCGCCGCCGGTTGTAACAATTCCCGCGACGGCGAGCGAAATGCTGCGATCGCCGGAACGCAGCTCGATCGAGCTGCCCGGCGCGAGTCCGAGTTGGCGCGCCGCGGTAAAGCCAACCAGGCAATGCTCGCGGTCATCGCGGGAAGATACCCAGCCGCCCGTGACCTTCCACCAGGAATTCATTTTGGCGACCTGGTCGAACCAGGTGCCTGCAAGAATCACGGGCTGCGAGCCGGAATTCGCAGCGACGTAAAGATACGGCGCGGTCGCCACGATTCGCGACAGGCGCAACGCGGCGATGCGATCCAGCACTCCGGCGTCAGCGACCGCGGCTTCGCTTCCTCCGGGCGGAGGAGCAATGACCACATTCGCGCCCAGCGTGCGGAATTCCTGCGTCAGCTTCCGCTCCGCATCCAGATTTACGTTGAGCAGCGCGGAACACACCGCCGCGCCGCTCGTCAGGGCAATCAAGGCCACGGCCAGGCGGCCGCGGCTTGCGCCCAGCAATTTCCATAGGATTCGCAGAAACATCGAGCGGCTCGTCAAGTCGTCACTCTCCCCGCAACACGGGAGCGGGATCGACGCGCGAGGCGCGCCCCAGAGGGAGGAGGCTTCCCAGCAGCGCGACCGCCGCCGCGAGGGCCAGAACGAGCGGAAGCAAAATCAAGCGAAACGCAGGGGCGACTCCAAAAATTCCAATACCCAGGGCGCGCGCAAGCAGGATTCCCAGCGCGTAACCCAGAAGGCCTCCAACGAGCGCCAGGAATAATTGCTCCGCGATAAAAAAGGAACCGACCGCGCGGCGGCTCGCGCCTAGCGCTTTCATCAATCCGATTTCCGTGCGCCGTTCCAGCACCGTCGTCGCGGACGTCGCGCCCACAGCGAGCGCCGCCGCGAACAAAGCGGCAATCGTCACGATCCACATCAAGCCGCTGACGCGCGTCAGGATTCTTCCTTCGCCCTCCGCGACTTGCCGGATCGCGCGCACGTCCACTCCCGGAAGTTGCTGCTGAATCTGGTGCGAGATCGAGGAGATATAGGGGCTGCAATACCAGCGGTCGTATTCCACCGGAGTCATCGTCGCGGGATCGCGCTCGGAGAACGCGTCCGCCGGCTTTGTCAGCGCGCTGACCAGCAGCGTCCGATACTCGCCGGAGCGGCCGGCCAGATCCTGCGCGATGGCGAGGGGCGCGAGGATGGCATTGTCCTCGCGGCCTCCTGTGGACACGATGCCCGTGATCGTGAGCGTGCGCGAACGCCCCCCGGCGTCGAGTTTCACCGTGCTTCCGGCGTGCAAATTCAAACGCTGCGCAAGAGACATGCCCGCGACGCCTTCGTCGGCGGCGTCCGAAAACCATCGGCCATCGATGTGCCACCAGGGATCGGTCGCCGAAACTCCCGTCGTGAAGGCGCTGCCGTCCGGGACCGGAACGGAGTGGCTATACCAGGTTCCGATCAACGTCTCGCGCGAATCGCCCTGCGCACCGGCTGGCACGATCGCCACGGGTACGTCGAGGAACGGAGCGAATCCCATGACGTTGTTGCGCCAGAAGATGGTCTTCAATTTGCCGAGATCGCTTTCGGGCAGGTAGGCGCCGGCATCCACCGGCCGGTAATCCACGCCGCCAATTTCGAGGGGCAGCGTGTCCGATGCAGGAGTGACCAAGAGATTCGCGCCGAGCGAACGAAATTCACGCGCCAGGCGGTCGCCGACGTCGAGGGAGACCGTCAGCGTGGCGGTGGCAACCGCCATGCCCAGCGCCAGCGCCGCCGCGGTCAACACTTTGCGGCGCGGCTTGCGCGTGAAGGAATCGCTGACAATTCGAAAAAACATAAATCTGTCGTCTGGAGAACGGCTACTTGGCGACCCGGCTCCTGGCTTCGGCCAGGTTCGCTACATCGATCACCAGCGCGCCGCTTTCCATGCGGGAGGGCACGCCCACGGGATTGCAACCGCCCGCTTCCCCGATGGTCGGAATATAAATGGCGGAAGCGCAGTTGCGGCACACGACGTTCGAACCGTCCTGCCGATAGCCGGCCGTGCCGCA
The DNA here is from genome assembly GCA_963800455.1 of uncultured Acidobacteriota bacterium. GTDB lineage: Bacteria > Acidobacteriota > Terriglobia > Acidiferrales > UBA7541 > Palsa-360. Next base: position 695,899 of record CAWDAY010000003.1, read on the forward strand.
AATCAAACAAGCATCCAGCGCGGTTCCCCAGCTTCCGTTTGGCTTTCGAATGACGAGAAAGCGCAGGCTCGTCCCGCTCGCGTCCACGCTATAAATGTGAAGGTTCGCATCGCTGATTTCAGAAAGGGGAATGCGAACCGAGCCGTTGTCAGACTGGATCGATTTCGCTTCGGTCGTCGCGGTCACGCGAGTGTACGCGAACTCCGCGGCCAGGATCAGAATGACGGCCGTGCAGGTAAACGCCGACGCGAATGCCCAGCGGCGCTGCTTGCGGCGCTCCCATTCGAGGCGCCGGCGCTCCGCCGCGTCCGGCACGTTCGCCGCGGACTGGCTGCGCGCGGCCATCCACTCCCGGAGGACCAAAAGCGCCGCGGCGCCGAGAATCACGGTAAAAAAGAAGAATTCGTTCCGGACGATGGGACCGACGTAGGCCATCTCGACGCGGCTGGACGGCAGCCACATGGCTTCGCTCAGTTCATGCACGCCCGTGAGTGCCAGCTGCACGGCGACGATCGTAAGAATTATGCTGGTGGCGGAAAAAAACCTTCCCAGCGAAATCTTGAGAGTTCCCTGGAAAAAGAAAACTCCGACAGCGGCCGCGACACCCAGCCCGAGGATTGTGCCGATCCAAACGGCCAAGCCTTCCGTGGAAAGCTCCACGGCGCGCAAAATCAAGGCCAGCTCGGCGCCTTCTCGAACCACCATGAGATAGACGAACGTGGCGAGGCCGATCCCGGCGGAAAAATCGGACTTCGACGCGTGCCGTTCGACGTGTTTTTCGATTTCCGCTTTCAGGTGCCGCGCCACCCGGTTCATCCACACGATCATGGTGACAACAAAAACGGCGGCGACCAGAAGCAGCAGGCCCTCGAAGCCGTCTTCACTGACTTTCCAGCGATCCAAGGCTATGGCGACCGCAAGGCTCGAAGCAACCGCCGCGAGGACGCCTCCCCACACCCACCTCACCAACTGGGAGCGACCGGTGCGGTTCAGATAGACGAGTACGATGCCGACAACCAGAGCGGCTTCGACACCTTCCCGAAGAGCAATGAGAAACGCAGAGAGCAAACAGCAGTCCTTGATCGTAATTTCGGGCGTTACGCGACAATTCAGAAGGTCGTCGATCCGTAGGGGCAAGACATGTCGCGCCCCGACACTCACGACCGTTCCGCGTATAAACAAAGCTCTTGCGCAAAATGGGGCCCGAAGGGGACACCCGTCTAGTTGCAACTCAGTCGCAACTAGAAATTCCAGTATACACGCCCGACTCCACCCGGGTCAAGGTTGCAACCGTTTCAATGCCTCATTTCAAATCTGAAATTTCAAATTTGAAATTTCGACCGCCCCGGCGCTTCCCCTGACGGTAGAATGAGCATCTACATGATTCTAGCGATGATTCAGCCCCGGTGCCACTCCGCAATTCGTTCGCGGCCGGACCGATTGGTTACGGCCGCTAAGCGGCTTGCGGCAATGACGTTTGCGGGATTGCTAATCGTGGCTCCGGCATGGCCGCAATCCTCCGCTGCTCCCGCGCCAACCGCTGCCGGGCCCGCGCAGGCCGGGCCTGCGCCGAATCCCCCTCCGCAGCCGGACAAGGGCCGTGCGCGGAGAGCGTTTCAGGCCGGGCGTCGCGCCGAACAATCGGGCGACGTCAATGCCGAATTCGCCGCCTATTCCGAAGCGGCTGCGTACGATCCATCGAACCGCGAGTATGCGGTCCTGAAGGAGCACTCGCGGTTCCTGGTCATTCAGTCGCTTGTCGATCGAGCGGAACGGCAGGCCATCGCCGGAGATATTGCCGGCGCGCGAGCCCTTCTGACTCAGGCGCTGGAGATCGATCCAAAATACGAAGTGGCGCGGGAGCGGCTGGCAGAATTGGCGCCGATTCAGGAGGAAGAGGACTCCGAACCGAACAAGGGGCCGCGGCTCGCCGGTTTGCCGCGTCTCACTCTCAAGCCTGGCACGCAGGCGTTCGACTATCGCGGCACGACGCGAGGCGCGTATGAAGAAATCGGCAAGCAATTTGGCGTGAAGATGGCGTTCGACGGAGAACTGCCGGACCGCGCGGTGCGATTCCGGGTTCCGGCGTTGGATTTTGACACCGCGGTGACGGTTCTCTCCCGCCAGACCAAGACGTTCACCCGCGTGGTGGACGCGCATACAATGTTTGTCACCGAGGACACTCCGCAAAAAGAGCGGGACTACACCATCGAGGTGGAGCGGGAGCTCCCGCTGCCCGCTTCGGTCACCAACGACGAAATGAACGAGACGGTCCGCACGATCCGCGAAATGACCGGCATTACGCGGACGCAATTGAATACGGCGACGCGCACGCTGACCGTGCGCAGTTCGGAGCAAAACGTGGCGCTGGCGAAAGCCCTGCTCGACCAGATCGAGCAGCCGCACGGCGAACTGATGCTGGAGATCGAAATCCTGGAGCTCGACCGCACGCTCGCAAATCAACTGGGAGTCACGCCGCCGACTTCCTCGAGCGTGTTTGCGCTGACGCTGCCCGAAATTCAACAGCTCCAGGCGTCCCAAAATAGCGGAACCCTCATCCAAACGCTGCAAGGCATCTTCGGAAGCAGCGCGGTCAGTTCGGCATCGGGCTCCGCGCTTCCCGCGCTGATCGCGTTCGGCGGCGGCAAGACAATTTTCCTCGCAACCATGCCCAGCGTGACCGCGAATTTCGGCACGGCGCTCAGCACGGTGCACAGCGCCCAGCGGATCTTGTTGCGCGCGCAGGACGGCAAGCCCGCGACGTTCTTTGTCGGCGACCGATACCCCATCGATCTCGGACTGCTCTCTTCGGGCGTGGGGCTGCCCGCGACCGCGCTGGCATCGGCGCTGGGATCGGGCTTGTCGTTTCCGCGCAACGATTACACGGTTGGCAACGGCCCCAGCTCGGTGGCCATCGCGGATTTCAATCGAGATGGCCTTCTCGACCTGGCGGTCACAAATGAAACGGACGGCACCATTTCGGTTCTCAAGGGAAATGGCGACGGAACGTTCACTCTCCCATTGACCTGCGGCGACATCCCTCAACCGTTTCCCTCCTGCATCAACCTGCCGCCGGTAACATCGGGAACAACGACGACGGCCGCGAGTCCCTCGGCGGTGGCGGTCGGCGATTTTAACGATGACGGCATTCCGGATATCGCCGTCACGGATGTGGCGAACAGCCGAGTTTTGATTCTGCTCGGGAACGGGGATGGGACTTTCCTGGCTCCCGTGGCCTATCCCACCGGATCCAATCCTGTCGCGCTGGCGGCCCAGGATTTCGACGCGGACGGACAACCGGATCTGGCCATCGTCAATCAGGGCAACGGGACCGCGGCCGGCACGGTGACCATTTTGCTGGGCAACAAAGTGAACGGCACGCAGAACGGCACGTTTGGCACACCGGCCAACCAGCCCATCCCTCCGGGCGTGGGCGTGTCGCCGTCGGCGATTACAACCACCGTCTTTACGACCACTGGAAATCAAGATCTCGCGGTTACAAATAAAGCGGATAACACGACTTCGATTCTCCTTGGCCGGGGCGACGGAACGTTTGCCGCGCAAACAATACTGGCCACCGGCACCGCTCCCGCGGGCGTCGCCGCATCGGATTTCAATAGCGACGGCCACGCCGATCTGGCGGTGACGAACGAAACCGACGGCACCGTTTCGGTCTTTCTGGGGAACGGTGACGGAACCTTCCTGCCGCAAACGACTTATCCGGCGGGAACGGGCCCTGTGGGCATCGCTGCTTCGCCGTTTGCCAGCACCGTCACCGATCTCGCCGTCGCGGATCAAGCCGGAAATAACGTCAGCATTCTGGTGGGGAACGGAGACGGAACCTTTACCGCGCCGATTTCCGTGCCCACCGGGAACTCTCCCGTCGCCTTGGCTGCCGCGGATTTGAATGGCGACACCGCGATCGATCTCGTAACTGCGAACAACACATCGAACAGCGTCACCGTGACGCTGAACACTCTGGCGTCCTCGTCAGCGAATGCGGCGTCAGAATTCGGCTATCCGTCGGCGGAATATGAGGATCTGGGATTGAAAGTGAAGGCCACGCCGCGGATGCATGCCGGTGGCGACGTCACGCTGCAACTTCAGTTCGACATCAAGAGCCTCAGCGGTTCGTCCATCAACGGCATACCCATCTTGAGCAACCGGCAAATCGAACAGACGATCCGCCTGCGCGAAGATGAGACTTCCATTCTGTCTGGGTTACTTCAATCCAGCTCGATCCAGACCACCAGCGGATTGCCGTGGACTTCGACGCCGGCGGGAATCGGCCTGCTGACGGGCGAGAACACCGCCAACATCCAAAAATCGGAACTGCTCATTCTGGTGACGCCGCGCGCCTTGCGCTTGCCGCCGCACGACTTTCCGGCGGTGTATGCGGGACGCGGAGAACCCGCCACGCCCCCCTCGGCCCCGCCGGGGACATCGTTCACCGCTCCGCCGCCCGGGCAAGCAGGCGCGCCTGCTCCAAACCAGTTTCCACCAGCGGGGCGGGGACCTTTTGGTGTTGGTGGCGGAATTCAGCCCGGCCAGGCGCCTCCGGGAACCGTAACGCCGCCACCGCAGCAGCCGGACCAACAGCAACAGCAGCAGGAACAGCAACAGCGGCCGCTACCGCAGCAGCAGTAGCTCCCTTACATCGTAGCCGGCCGGAGAACGGTCTAGCTGTTCTTCAAGCTATCGACGCGGGGCGGCATGTCCAGATACGCCCGCATCACGTGCCAGAACTGCTGGCGGTTCAGCCCGAGCGAAAGAGCGTGCGCCGCTCCCGGCAGAATAATGAATTGCCGGTCCGCATAGGGAAGCTTCTCGTAAAAATTAATGAGGTCCACTTCGGTGGCGATACCGTCGTATTCGCCGCGCACGATCAGCACGGGGGAATGCACTTTGAGCGGGTCGACGATCGGCAAGTGCGCCGTCATGTCCAGATACGTTCCCGTGGGAATGTCGTTGCCGAATTTCATTTCGGCGTCGGCCAGGGCTTCGCCGACGGCGGGGTCGGACGTGCCCGGCTTGTCGCGCGTGAAGATGCTCCGGATCATGTCACGGTCGCGGGGGCGCCGGTTGTGCGTGCGGTAGAATTCCAATTGCTTGGCGCGGTCCTTCAGCGTAGGCGAGCCCTCGCCGGTGTAGGTAAAGGCCGCCAGCACCAGGCGGTCGATCATTTCCGGATGCGCCATGGCGAACGCCCCGGCGCGAAGCGCGCCCGACGATTCGCCGAACACATGGAACCGCTGCTGCCCCGTTTCACGCGTCACAACCGGGAGCGCCGCGTTCAAATCCGTAACGCCATCGGCGATGTCGGAATTGCCCTCGCCCCGAGACGATTTTCCATACCCCGTGAAGTCCATCGTCCAGACGTCGAATCCAAAACGCGCGAACGCATCCATCAGCGAATATTCGCCCTTTCCCGGCACGGTCAAGTCAAACGACGACGAAGAGATCGACGACCCGTGCACGAGAAACAGTACCGGCAGCGCCGGCTTGCCCGCCTGCGGCGCGCCCATGCGCTTGCGAAACATGTACAGCTTGATGTCGCCCTTCTGCGCCCAGTAATCCTTGCTCCAAATTTTTTCATTGGCCGCGTCGGATTTCTCCTTCGCGCCACCCGCAGGCTGCGCGAACGCTTCGGCAGCGGCGCTCGTCAGCGCGAGCCCGCCCGCAATCGCCGGAGCCGCGCTCTTCAGAAACCGGCGGCGAGAAGCAGTACGTTGCATGGTTGCCATGGCTATCTCCCTGAATCATGGATCGAGTGAGTGGCGTTACGATACTCCTTCTTCCAAGCATTTCACAATATCGTTGTTGGAACGGAAGCTTTCGCCACCGGGAAATTCGGGTTGACTTCCTTTTGCCCGATGCTATGTAGTAGCACGCTTGCGAAGCGTACTCAAACATGGAAGACAGGTGGAACCGAACATGAAACTACGCGTCTCCGTTGTGGCGATCTTGGCCCTGGTCGCACTCGTTTTGTGCGGCTCGCACGTAGCGACCGCGGAGGGCGGACCGGGGGATCCGGCGCCTTCGGCAATTCCGATGTTTTCGACCTCGAACATCGCACGCGAGGGACACTTTTACGTCGGCGGGCATTACGAGGGCCGGCCCGGCAGCGAAATCAGGGTTGGCGCGATGTACGTAGAGGTGATGGCGCCGAAAAAGATCCGGCATCCCTACCCGGTGCTGTTCATTTGCGGCGGAGCGGGACAAACCGGCGTCACAGTGCTGCAGACGCCTGACGGCCGGCCGGGCTGGGCGTATGACTTCCTCAATGCGGGCTACACCGTCTACGTGATGGATCTTCCGGGTCGCGGCCGCTCGATCTATTTTCCGAATTCCGACGCCGACGGAAAGATTTCGCCGCCGCGCACCTCGCCGCTGATGGAGGAAGTCTGGTCGGGCGGGCGCCCGCCGTCCACTCCGCAGAGCACCTGGCCGCAGTACACCAAGCAGACCGAGTGGCCGGGCGACGGGCCGAAAAAAGGAAAAATAGGAGACCCGATCTTTGACGAGTTCGCCGCAACGGAGATTACGACGGTGCTCGGCGGAAAGGTCGAGCAGTACACGACCGACGCGCTCATCGAGCTTGTCGACCGCATCGGGCAGCCAGTGATCCTGCTGCTACACTCCGGCGTCGCGACGTCGGGGTGGGAACTCGCCGACGCCCGGCCGAAGCTCATCAAGGGGATCGTCGCAGCGGAGCCCGTCGCGCCGCCGATTGAAAATGCCGAGCGAGGGCAGACGGGTCCGGGCCGATTGTGGGGACTCACGAATTTGCCCGTGCATTACGACCCCCCGGCTAAAGATGCTGGGGATTTGCAGACCGTTCGCCAGGATAAGGCGGACGGACCCGATCTGATTCCCTGCTGGGTACAAAAAGAGCCGGCGCGCAAGCTGATCAACCTCGTGGGCATTCCCGTTCTCGACGTCTCCGGCGAAGCCAGCTACCACCGCCCGTACTCGCATTGCATCGCAAAATGGCTGAACCAGGCAGGCGTGAAGACCGATTACGTGAATCTCGAGGATGTGGGATTGCGCGGCAACGGACACATCATGATGGCCGAGAAAAACAGCGCGGCGATCGCCAAGTACCTTCAGAGTTGGATCGATAAAAACGTGCACTGAGCAATTGATTCACCCAGAACTATTTCAACGGATCGGGATCGGATCGGCGATCCATGGTGTCTATCAACTTGCGACGCGGCTGTCGCCGCTTTTTAAGTGACAAACGCAACGCGTCCGCGACAAATGCACTCAAGGATGTACGCGCGGCCTTTGCGGCCTTTCGTGCTTGCCTGACAAGTTCCTCGTCCAAATCAAGAACGATTCTCATCGTTTACAACCATCCAGAAAACAATATCGGCAAGACACTAAAGTTGATTAAATGACCGTGCCAGAATTCCGCGTTTGTCATAGCGGATTGCGCTGCCAGTTGGCGTAGTTGATGGCCTGGACGGAGAAACCGGCGGCTTGCAGGCGGAAGGCGAAGCTTAGCAGGTGGACGAGGCCGCAGATGACCAAAGCACTCTCAAATGTATGCTGCCGCATGCGCTTCAGCCAGAGTTCTTCCCGTTTGGCGTGCACGGCAAGGATCTGCCATTGCGCAAACGCTACCGAGGGAGGCGCGCCGATCATATTCGGTTCGCTGGAGTTGGCGGGAATTCCGTAATCCACACGCTCGCTTCTCGCGGGGTCGATATCCACGTAATGGCCGAACGCGAGCCGCTCGAGCGCCAGCTTTTCGGCGATCGTCGGACCGAGGCCGGAAGCTTCCTCGAAGATGAAATCCACGCCCTCGGAAGCTGTGAGCTTGTTGAGCAGCGCCACGTACATCGGATCGTGCACGTTTCCGAGCCGCTTCTCCGCGCCTTGAATGACGTGAAGCGTCGCCAGAACCGTGACGCGCGGGATCATGCTTTCACTCCGGTTCTAGAGAAGTAGTTTTCCATCCAAACACAAACCATAATGTGAACGGATCAGGAGTGAAATTCAGGGATCTTCATAAAACGGAAATTAGCTGCTCCGCTGTCAATCTGGCATCGCGCAAGATGCGTTTGAGGGTGCCAAATGCAACTTCGGTGTGCAACGGGACAGTGACCGGAACGCGTTGCGGTTCTGTCGAGTGATAGAGCCGGACGTGACTCCCCTTTTGGCGGACACGCACATATCCGAACTTTTCAAGGGCGCGAATCAGGTCTTCGCCGGAAACGACCGGCAGTTTGGGGCTCATCGCGTAACTACGACGCTGCCGATAAGAACGCTATTCGGGTTTGGAATTTCCTCGCCCCTGCTCTCCATCACTTCGAGACACAGTTCAATCGCCTCCCGGATATTCGCCATCGCTTCTTCCACCGTATGGCCCTGGGAATAGCATCCGGGAATCGATGGGCACACGATCACATATCCGCCATATTCCTCGTCCCGTTCCAAAAGTACTTTGAAATCGCGAGGCGTCATACTCACATGCTAGTCCAGCAGGTCTATGAAGGCAATATCGGTTGTACCTTCTAAAGCAACTGACGAAAAACATCAGCCATCGCCGATTGGCACGTGATCGACCTTCGCCAGCGTACGCTGGTGAAAACAAAAACGGCCCGTCACGATTGCTCGTAACAGGCCGTTCTGTTATTGCGCTCCTTACCGGAGCTAAAATTAATCCTGGCAGCGACCTACGTTCCCACACAGTTACCCGTGCAGTATCATCGGCTCAGCGGGGCTTAACTTCCGTGTTCGGGATGGGAACGGGTGTGACCCCCGCGATATGACCACCAGGAAAGTCAAAGAAAGTTGAGAGTCGCGAGTTAAGAGTTCCGAGTAAAAGAACTCTCAACTCACGAGCTTTCAAGCTTTAAACAACTGAATAGGCTTTGTTACTTGGGTTTTCTGCAAATTCGTCTCGAACCAGAACTTTTTAGGACTCTCAGCCACCGCATGGATCGGGACTCGCTTTGGTTTTCACCAGTCACAAGTCACCGATCACAAATCACGGTTTTTCTGACAGTTTGGGAAAGTTTTATGGTCAAGCCGAACGAGCGATTAGTATGGGTCAGCTACGTGCATTGCTGCACTTCCACCTCCCACCTATCAAGGTCGTAGTCTTCGACCGCTCTTCTTAGACGGCCGCAGCCGTCTTGGGAGACCTTATCTCGAGGCAAGCTTCATGCTTAGATGCATTCAGCATTTATCTTTTCCGGACTTCGCTACCGAGCTCTGCCACTGGCGTGACAACTCGTTCACAAGGGGTCCGTCCATCCCGGTCCTCTCGTACTAGGGACAGCTCCTCTCAAGTCTCCTGCGCCCACACCAGATAGGGACCGAACTGTCTCGCGACGTTCTGAACCCAGCTCACGTACCGCTTTAATAGGCGAACAGCCTAACCCTTGGGACCTTCTACAGCCCCAGGATGCGATGAGCCGACATCGAGGTGCCAAACCTAAGCGTCGATGTGAACTCTTGGCTTAGATCAGCCTGTTATCCCCGGCGTACCTTTTATCCGTTGAGCGATGACCCTTCCACGCGGGATCACCGGATCACTAGACCCAGCTTTCGCTTCTGCTTGACCTGTGTGTCTCGCAGTTAATCCGGCTTATGCTCTTGCACTCCACAGCGGGTTTCCAATCCGCTTGAGCCGAACTTTGGGCGCCTCCGTTACATTTTGGGAGGCGACCGCCCCAGTCAAACTACCCGTCTGGCTATGTCTCCCGACCCGTCTAGGGTCGTAGGTTAGAGCGACAGAACAATCAGGGTGGTATTTCACTGTTGCCTCCCCTCCAGCCGAAACCAGAGGATCAAAGGCTCCCACCTATGCTACGCAGATCGTCCCGTTACTCACAGCCAGAGTGCAGTAAAGGTGCACGGGGTCTTTCCGTCTAGGTGCGGGCATCCGGCGTCTTCACCGGAACCACAAATTCGCCGAGTCACTCGCCAAGACAGTCGCTCTATCGTTACACCATTCGTGCAGGTCGGAACTTACCCGACAAGGAATTTCGCTACCTTAGGACCGTTATAGTTACGGCCGCCGTTCACCGGGGCTTCAGTTCAGGCCTTCGTTCCCTTGCGGGAGCTGAGCCCTTGCTTTAACCTTCCGGCACCGGGCAGGTGTCACCCCCTATACGTCGTATTCGACTTAGCAGAGAGCTGTGTTTTTGTTAAACAGTCGCAGAGCGCGTTTCGCTGCGGCCGCTTCGGGCTATAAACCCTACAGCGGCACCCCTTCTCCCGAAGTTACGGGGTTAATGTGCCTAGTTCCTGAGCGAGTGTTCTCTCGAGCGCCTGTGGATATTGTCCTTGTCTACCTGTGTCGGTTTGTGGTACGGGCACCTAATGTTCTCCTTAGAGGTTTTTCCAGACAGCGTGAAATCCAGGACTTTGCGGCCGTGTGGCCTCGTCGCATGTCTCACCGTTGAATGACCCCGTGGATTTTCCTGCGGGATCCGGCTTACACATACCAATCGGGACATCCATCACCCGACTCCTGTATCCTTCTGTGTCACCCCATCGTGATAACGACCATTAGGTGGGACAGGAATATTAACCTGTTGTCCATCAGTTACGCCTCTCGGCCTCACCTTAGGACCCGCCTAACCCTGAGCGGATTAACCTTCCTCAGGAAACCGTAGACTTTCGGCGACACGAGTTCTCATCGTGTTTATCGCTACTTATGCCGGCAGGGTCTCTTCTGTGACGTTGAGTAGTCCTCTCGGTCTACCTTCAGACTTCACAGAATGCTCCCCTACCAAAACAACATGACCGGAGTCACGTTATATTCCTAAGCTTCGGTCACAGACTTGAGCCCCGTTGGATTGTCGGTGCATGATCGCTTGACCAGTGAGCTGTTACGCTTTCTTTAAAGGATGGCTGCTTCTAAGCCAACCTCCTGGCTGTCCGAGCGATCACACTTCCTTTCCCACTTAGTCTGTAGTTAGGGACCTTAGCTGTAGATCTGGGTTCTTTCCCTCTCGACCACGAAGCTTATCCCTCGTAGTCTCACTCCCGTATATTTGTCCGCGGCATTCGCAGTTTGATTGGATTCGGTAACCTTGGTTGGTCCCTAGTCCATTCAGAGCTTTACCGCCGCGGCAATTCATACGAGGCTGCCCCTAAAGGCATTTCGGGGAGAACGAGCTATCACGGAATTTGATTAGCCTTTCACCCCTACCCTCAGTTCATCGGAGCGATTTTCAACTCACAACCGTTCGGCCCTCCAGTGGCGTTTAAGCCACCTTCAGCCTGACCAAGGGTAGATCATCCCGCTTCGCGTCTATTGCCACATACTATTCGCCCTATTCGGACTCGCTTTCGCTACGGCTCGCTTGCGCTTAACCTCGCATGTGACAATAACTAGCCGGCTCATTAAGCAAGAGGCACGCCATCAGGCATTCAGCCGGGCGAACCCGGAGATAGCCCTTTGACTGCTTGTAAGCATACGGTTTCAGGTTCTATTTCACTCCCCTCGCAGGGGTGCTTTTCACCTTTCCCTCACGGTACTAGTTCACTATCGGTCGCCAGAGAGTATTTAGCCTTGGAGAGTGGTCTCCCCAGCTTCCCACGGGATTTCGCGTGTCCCGTGGTACTCAGGATATCCCTTCGAGTCCGGTAAGCTTTCGGTTACGTGGCTATCACACTCTGTGGCCCCGCTTTCCAGCAGGTTCACCTAGCCTCCGGATTGGTAACTCTACTCATGGGATCCTACAACCCCGCTGTGTAAACACAACGGTTTGGGCTCTTCCGATTTCGCTCGCCGCTACTTTCGGAATCTCTGTTAGATTTATTTTCCACCAGGTACTGAGATGGTTCACTTCCCTGGGTTGACTCGTACCAGCCTATGTATTCAGCCGGCCGTAACGTGAGTTCATCACGTTGGGTTTCCCCATTCGGACATCCCCGGATCAAAGCCTGCTTGCGGCTCACCGAGGCTTATCGCAGCTTGCCACGTCCTTCATCGTCTTCTGGCGCCAAGGCATCCACCGTACGCCCTTAGTAGCTTAACCATAAAACTTACCCAAGCCGTCACGCCCATCCCTCTTTAAAGATGGCCGTCCCGGGTCGCTTGCCGGAGAGAGACCCCCGACTCGCTTCCCGAAGTGGCTTTGAGCAAGCTCGCCTTTCCACAATTTGCTCTGCTCGAGCAGAATTTGCAGATTTCGCGTTACGTCCAGGATTCGTGCGAATCCCAGCCGCAACACGAAATGCCAGCCTATTCAGTTGTCAAAGATCGTTGCGTCCAGGACCGCTGGACCGCTCCACTCCCGGTGGAACGACCGCCCCCAAAAGAGGCGGAACAATAAAAAACCCGGCGTCGAGCGCCGGGCCAAGCCGTCCATGTGTTACATCGTAACCCTGGACGGGTTCGCGCGATGCTCGACTAATTTGCTATCCTGAGTTCGTAATTGACCTCGCTTGCGAGAAGTCTATCGAAACTCCGAACGCCCCTGACAATTACAGCACGACCACGGCTATTCGTCAGACGAATCGAGAGTATATCAGAATCTTCTCGTTCGTCAAGCGGTCCTTTTCACAAGTGTGATAATCCTGTGAATTTCCCGCAGGCCGTTCCACATCAGTGCAACGCAATACTACCACGCTCGCGCCAAGCCCGCAATCGCTACACCGTACGCAGGCAGAAGGGCACAGCATCAGCAGATAACGGTGTATAATCCTTTCATGGCTAAGGACGTGATTCACATCTCTGAGGCGGAAGCGGCGAGCGACTTTGCTGCGCTGATGGCACGCGTGCGGGCGGGCGCGAAGGTCATCATCGAGAATGGCGCGCGGCCCGTGGCAGTCCTTCATGCCGCCGAGCCACTGCGCCGCAGCATCTCCGAGTGCATCGCGTTGGCCAAAGCGCACGAAGAAGAAACTGGCAAGGCCCCGGTCCTCGATCCAGACTTCGCAGAAGACGTAGAAGAAATTCTCAGCCACCGCAAGCCGTGGAACCCACCAGCGTGGGAATAGTCCTCGACTCAAGCGTCATTATCGCTGCCGAACGCAGAGGCCGTACCGTTCGGGAAATTCTAGAACAAGTGAAAGCAGCTCAAGGTGAGATCGAAATCGGCGTCTCCGTTGTGACTATCGCCGAACTGGTGCATGGAGCCTATCGCACCAAAACCCAGGCGCAGCAGCAACGACGACTGGAATTCATTGCGCGGCTATCGACCGACGTGCCGGTACATCCGGTAACGCTCGCCATCGCGCGACTGGCCGGGCGCATCGAAGGCCAACAAGAAGCGCTAGGCAGCCAGTTTGCGTTCGAGGATTTGTTGATCGGCGCGACAGCATTGCATCTTGGCTACGAAGTGGCGACGCTGAACCTCCGCGATTTCAAAAGAATCCCTGGCCTCTCCGTGATCCAACTCTGAACCATTGACGCCAACGAAATTCCCTCCACTCTCGCCGCCGTCAAGGGGCGGGTGCGCTGATACGGCTCCCGATGGTCGCCCTTGACTGCGGCTTCGCTGCGGAAGGCAGGTGGCGCACCCTTCCGCGATTTTTATTCCTTGATGACGCGTAACTATTGGATTATACAACTCCGGTACGTCAACGACGTGTGACTGGATTCGCTTCTCCGGTGGCCGAATCTTTCGGTTTTAAAGGGCCGGGGTTTCTGAGCCGGCGGCCCAGCCATTGAGACGATCTTGATCTTTCGGGTTGCGGGGTGGCCTTTCCGTTGGCGGGCCCCACTTCGATCTGCCGCAGCAGGTTCACGCTCTGCTCCGGCTGATATCGTTACAATGGCATCACCGGTCTTCCTCCAGGCGAATTCTCTGTCATTTCACGCGGTACATAAAACGCCAGTTTGGACAAGCCCGGCACACCATTCTCTATCCATTTTTTCCGAATTTAAGCTGAAGTCGATTCTCTGAAGTTCGAGGGCCGAGGCGGCCCAATCGTTACATGGATTTCGGGATTACGCCGCACGCGATTCGCGCGCCCGCATTTCCCGCCGGATCGGTCTTCATGTCGTCCGCCGCGGCGTGGATCACGAGGGCCGTGCCGCCATTGCTAAAAATCGAATGCGGATCGTCGCCCATCGTCACGCCGGGAGCGACGACCGTCGCCTTGGCGGTTCCGTTCGCGGCCACGGTGAAGTTCGGCATGTCGCCGGCGTGCGGCCCCTCGGGATTCTGCAAGCCGTGATGCTTCATGTCGGGATTGAAGTGGCCGCCGGCGGAGGTGAACGCCGGGCCTTCGCACTTGGCCACCGCGTGCACGTGGATGGCGTGCTCGCCCGCGGGCAGGCCTTTCAAGTTCAGCTTAATGTTCACGCCCTTCGACGAGGGCGAAAGTTCCGCCGTGCCGACGCTGTTGCCCATGCCGTCGTGCATTTCCACTTTGACGGACTTCTTCGCCGCCGCTGAAAACGCCGTTGAAATAACCAGTGCCGCCGTGATGGCCATCGAGTTTTGGATTCGCATAGGACGTGAAGTATACCCCAATCCAACCGACAATTTCGCTTTGAAAGATTCCCGCGCTTATGAATTCAAGTGGCGCAGGCTTCAGCCTGTCCGGTCTTGACTCGTACCAACACGGCGAGAATCAAAAGCGGACAGGCTGAAGCCCGTCCTACTGGTTGTACCCATTCGACGTGATGGTCAGGGGCACGGCGTCCCACGTAAGTCCCGCGGGCATTTGCGACAGCGTGTTTCCCTCCATGTCCAGGAAAACGCCTTCCAGCGTGCCCTTCAATTCCTTCCCGTTTTTTCCGTTCTCGATGTGAAAACGAAACGTCAGGTTTTCCGTGCCGATCGGAGTTCCCTTGCCCGGGGGCGGCTCGGAAAGATTCGCCATCAGGTGAGCCACAAAATTCCCGTGCCCTTCGCTGACCCAGGTTCCGACAAACCCGGTCTCGACAAACGTCCCGCCGCCGAAATTCATTCCCGTGACGTACACCGACGGCCCCGCTTCGACCGCCACGCCTCCCGGCAGGAAACTCAGCAAGTTGTGCCGAACCGCAATCGTTCCCGGCGCTCTCCGCGTCCCGCGCCAGGAACCGATCAAGCTAGCCGAGGCATCGTCCTCCGCCTTGCTCGATCGAACCCCCGCAAATACGCACGCCAGCGCAATCACCGCGCCGAGCGCCGCCAAAACTCGCATCCCCCGAGTCCACATTTCGTCCCGCCTCCGAGCCTGCACAAGAAATCAAAACTGGGAGTCACCCGCTCCCCTGCTGCGCAAATATATCTTTGAATCACTCAGATTGGGAAAGGAATTTAAGTGGGGATGCTTCCGGCTCAATCAACTTCTAAATCATTCAAAGGCCAAACCACCTGCCTCGAGAATAATAATTGTGTCTCGAACGTGCCCTTCCAGCGTGAAACCTGTCAAGCGCACCACTGGAACCACGCCTTTCCGCCTGCACAATTTGGGCGATGGCGACTTCATAGTGCATGACGGAAATCCTGAAAAAACATCGCCCCAAAATCCCCAGCCAAGACGATCGCGGCAAAGAGGAAAAGTTGGGAAGTCCACACGGAGGCTCGGCCCCAAAGGTTTTCGCTGACCCTGTGGCCAAACTTCGTGGCATTACGACTGCCAACGAACCACGATGAGCGATCCAAGAGCCAATAGCGAATCCAACCGTAGTCTTCCAGGTAGGGAACCTCCAAGTCTGGAAGCTCCGACATGGCGACCAAGAAAATAAGATGCAAAGACCGGGTGAACGTCCGTATCCTGTTTAGCACTCTCGGAACCTCAACCAGCAAACATGACTGTGCCTCCGTTGTTGCAACGTGAGACTCCATGGGATATTGCGCCCCAAAATTGTCGCACCGATGCCACTACGTGGCCGAATTGTGTACAGTATGGCGGGCCGGCTGGCAACCCTTCCTCGATTTCTCATCTTGACGGCGAATCACGCTCGGATGATACCACTCCAGTACGTCAACACACAGTGACTGATTTGCCTTTTTGGGTGCCGCATCCTTTGCGAAGTTTCAAAGGGTGCGGATTTAGATTCTACGACGACCCCCGGACGCCTCAATCGACGAACAAAGCCGCACCCTCCGATCAATCGCGCCCGCCGTCTTTTTCCGGCAACTCGTCGAGCCTGCTCGGCCGCCGCGGTGGATAGGTGGTTCACCAAAACCGGCCGTCGCTTTGTTTTCCGAGTGGCGGAGCACGAAGGCCAAGACAAGAATGCCCGCAGGTACACGAATGGACCAAAGCGGGCTAATCGGTGGATTGCCCAAAAAGAGATAAAACACGCCTGCCAAACCGAGAGCGAATAGCAGATTGCTGGGCCGGAGCAGCCATCTCCGCGCCGGCCTCGCTCTTGAAGGTTCGGTGGCGCTTTCCAGAGCGTACCTTGCCCAACGCCGGGTTCTCAAGACGAGGGTGGTTGCAACAAATACAGCCGCGATGACGGCACACAGTGTCCACGGCGTTCCACTGGTCCAGGACACCTTGAAAGAGTTGAGATTGCATGGATCCCCCCTGCCGGCTTGGGCGGCCGTTCGATTCACTTGCCGGGGGACGAGGACCGCATGATACCGGTGTTGGTATTTATTTGGTAGTGAATCTATTTTCGCGGATCGAGCGCGGCGCCAAAAACAAAAGCGGCCAGCCCGGGCTGAGTGGGACTGGCCGCTTTCACGGAGGGATCTGACTTCGTTCTTACTGCTGTGGCGCCTTGTCGGAAGCGACTGCTTTCGTATCCGCCGACATCGGAGCGCCGGGCGTAGCCGAGCTGCTGCTGGTGTTGACTTCGCGGGTCAGGTAGAGCATGAACGGAGTTACTTCGAACGGCATCTTCTCGCGTTCCGCAACCGTTCCCACCGGCTTGGACTTCAGCATTTCCAGCTTGTCGCTCCAGGGGTCCATCTTGACGCGGCCGCCGAGCGGCAACGCCACCACCGGAGACGCGGCGTTCTTGGAGTCGGCCGGAGCGTTCCGGCGGCCGGCGGTTGAGACGTTGGAGCCGCGGAGGCCATCGTCATGTTCATGGGAACGCGATCGCCGAGGTGCGCGCTGATCAGGTTCGGAATGTCCTTCTGACGGGTTTCGAGAGCGGCCATGAAGAGCTTCGCCGTAGCGAGCTGGTCCTTGTAGGGAGAGCTCTGGAGAAGTTCGTTGGCCTTGGCGTTGGCCGCGGTCTCTTCCGCTTCCGTGCGCGCGAAGCCAAAGTGGCGGAACGTGTCCTTCTCGTCGAACAGCAGGCGATCGAAGAAGGCGTACTGTCCGTCGATGCGGTGGCCGAGGACGACGTGAGCCAATTCGTGGGCGACCATCGTCGCCAGGCTGGCTTCATCGGGCAGCACGTCGATCAATCCGCGGCTGAACACGATGGTGTGGCCGATGGCGAAGGATTCCAGCGTCGAAGTCAGCAGCACGCGGCAGCGGATTTCGGGCTGGATGTCGAGGTTGTTGGTCACTTCGAGGTTATTGACGACAGTCTCAAGAACCTTGTCCACTTCGCCCTCGGGCGCCAGCAAGCCGAGGCGCTCGAGACGGTCGACGACGTTATCTTCCGCCTGGCGGTCCCAATTGCGCTGCGCCATCACCGGGTTGATGTCGTTCGCGGTGGTGGACTGGTCCTTCACCGGCATCTGCGACTCGATCAGGATCTTGCTGAGTTCCTGCTCCTGCGAGGAGTGGCCGAGGTTGTATCCCCAGAGCCGCGTCTGCGCCTTGAACGAAAGCCGCTTGGACAAGGGCAAAGTTCAGGTCCGACTCTTCGCTGTAGATGAACGCCGGCAGCCACAGGTTCGGGCCGGTATTCACGCGCCAGCTGTCAAAGTGGAAGTAGTAGTTGGTGCGCGAGCTGCCGCTGTACGCACCGTTGAAGCGGACGATATGGAAGTCCTGGTCTTCCACCCAGATGCGGCCCGGAGAAGCGTCCCTTGCCGGCTTTCGCCAGGGGCGTCACGTCGAACACCAGGGTGCGGACCTCGCCGAGAAATTCCCGGCGAACGTAGTCGAATTTGTAGTGGCTGCTTGTCGAAGCCGTTGGTGTCCAGATAGATCATCTGCAGGAAGCCTTGCGGCAGATATTCCATGGACAGCGACAGCATGTTGCCGAGGCCGCCGAGCATCTTCTTCTTGCCGGCTGGCTTCCGTGCCGTCCGTCAGGGGATCCAGTTCAACGCCCTTGGCAAGAATCGCCGGCCGAGGAAATATCTGTCGCCGGCCGGAACGGAGCCCAGGTTGTTGTCTCCCCTGAGATTTTGAATGTAGGTTTCCACCAGCGGAGTAAACGGCTTGAGCGAGTTCATCTCCGCCTGCTCCGTGCTGCAAATCTTGTCCACAATCTGGTCCAAAGCGCTGTTCGGTGAATCCACCGCGTGTAGCGGCAGAGCACTCAGCGCCAGGACCACCAACACCATCTTGATAATGCGCATATCCCCTCCGAACCTAATTCTAAAAGTCAGTATGCGATTTGAAACACGATATGAACCACCGCCGGAAAGTCGACCGGGTGACCGTTGGAAAGCGCGGGCTTGTACTTGATCTGCTGCGCCGCGCGCGTGGCCGCCTCGTCCAGTCCGTGGCCCAGACCCTTCACTACACGATTCACCTGCACCTCACCGCCCGATGCCGGAAACACAACTTCGAGCAGAACCTCGCCTTCCAGGTTCAGTTTGAGCGCTTCCGCGGAATACACCGGCTTCGGCTTGGACAAGATCACGACCGACTCAACCGCCGGGGCCTCTTCCACTTTCTTTTTCGGCGCCTGGGCGACTTGATCGTTGGTGTTGGCGAAGCCCGGAGGTCTGAACCGCGCCGCCGCGCTTGCCGCCGGAGGGCTCGATCGCCACGCCATTGCCGAATCCCGTGCTGGCGACGATCCCGCGCTGGCCGTTGGCGCCGCCGGTGCCATTTCCATACCCAGGACCCGGAGGCAAAGCTGCGTTGCCAAATTGGCCGACGTTCGCTCTCTTATTCGGATTGCTCGGTCCGGCGACGCCGTTGGGATCGCCGAATCCGCCGGTTTGAACTTTTTCCACAGGCACGGGCTTGTCAATCGTCGGAACCGCGGAGCTGCCGGTCCCCATGAGTCCGGTTTTCACAGGATCGCGCGGCCGGGCTGGGCTGCTTCGACTCCACCTTGAGGTTCAGAGGCTGAAACGTGTCGTTGACCTTCGGAAGTTCAGCCTCGACGTCGCGAACCTTCGGCTTGGGTGCCGCAATCTTGGGAGCAAAGTACTTTGCAATGTCCAACTTCGGCCGCTCCACCACCACAGGCGCGGGCTTCTCTATTGGCGGAGGCTCCACTTTGGCGACCTTCGGCGGCAGCCGGAGGCTTCGGTTTCGGCGGCTCGGGAATATCCAGCGGCGGCCCGGAGAGGTCCGTGACCATGGTCATGACATGCGGGATCATCTGCTGGGGAAAAAACAACGGGACAATGACGAGCAAGGCCACCAGACCGATTTGAATGACGACACTGGTCCCCATCGCACTCATGCGCGGCTTGGTATCGGGCAAGAGAGCAAAGCGCGCGCTCACGGGCTTAGTGCCGACCATGGCCTTCCACGCCTGGGGATTCTGCCCGGACGACGGGGTTGCCGGCCGGAGCCGAAGACTCCCCTGCGTGAATTGTTGTGCTGTCGTTGTCATATCGTCGCGTCGCCTATCTTTTGGATTCCGAGCGCGTAGAGACAGCTGACCACCTGTGGTTAGACAGGAGCGAGGCTGGCGCTGCCGCGTGCGCGTACAAATGTACTGGGCTGGGCTGGGGGTCTGAATAGGACTTTTGTACTACTGTTTCTTAATCGCCACCTGATCGCATGGCCATCTGGAGGAGGGGCAGATGGAGAGAATGCATCGAACGCGGCTTTGGAGGTGCATGGACCATGAATCGATCACGCTTGGATCACCTCGAGGTGCCCGACACTGCCCAAAATTGTAGCACCGTAAGCCGCATCAGAGACAAGAACCCCGAATCGGAGGCAAAGGTTGCCCCGAATGCCTCGAAACCCTGGAAAACCATGGCCGGCACTCCCCGGCGCAGTCCAATTCCCAATTCCCCCGCGTTTCAAGTAGGATGATGCCATCCTTATGCAGCCGATTGTCATCCGCGCCGGCCGGGCCTTCACCCCATTCGAAGAAATTTCCGATGCCGTCATCGTCATTCGCGGGCAGCAAAATCTCCGCCGTCGGGCCGCGAGGGCAAGTCGAAGTCCCGCGGAGCGTGCCGGAGATCGACGCCAGCGGGCAGGATCGTCGTGCCGGGCTTTGTCGACGTACACATTCACGGGCCGGGCGGGCACGACGTCATGGAAGGAACGCGTGAGGCGCTGGAAATCGTTGCGGCCACCGTCGCCGCGCACGGCACAACTTCCCTGGTAGCGACAACCGTGACAGCCAGCGAGAAGGAAACCTGCGACATCGTGGCGGGCATCGCGCACTTCATCCACCACACGAGCCAATATCCCGCTCGCGAGCTTTCAGCGGAAATCCTGGGAATCCATTTTGAAGGGCCCTTTATCAGCCCGGCGCGCCGCGGCGTGCATCCGGCCAAGTGGATCGCGCCGCCCTCCACGGAGATGCTGGCGCAGTTCCTCCGGGAAGCGCGCGGGACCGCGCTCATTCTGACTCTGGCGCCGGAACTGCCCCGTGCGCTCGAATTGATTGCCGCGGCGCGCCAAGCCGGTCTGGTGGTGTCTCTAGGCCACACGGACGCCACCTACGAACAGGCCCAGGCCGCCATCGAAGCCGGCGCAAGCCACGCCGCGCACGTCTACAACGCCATGCGGCCTTTTTCTCACCGTGGCACGGGCGTGATCGGCGCAGTCCTGACTTCGCCCAAAGTGAGCGCCGAACTGATCGCCGATGGAGTTCACGTGGATGAAGCGGCGATGCGGATGCTCGTCGAGCTCAAGACCCCGGAGCGCGTGATCCTCGTGAGCGACGGCATGTCCGCCACGGGAATGCCCGACGGAAAATACCAGCTGGGGTTGTTTCAGGTGCAAGTCTCGGGCGGGGTCGCGCGCAACGCGGAAGGCAAGCTGGCGGGGAGCACGCTCACGCTGGACCGCGCGCTGCGGAACATGGTCGCGCTCGGCGTTCCTCTCGCCTCCGCGCTGCGCATGCTGACGGCGAATCCGGCGCGGCAAATCGGCCTGGGAACGCGCAAAGGAGTTCTGGCCGCGGGCGCGGACGCGGATTTGGTTTTCCTCAATGACAAGCTGGAGGTTTCCGGCGTAATGACCAGGGGAGCCGGCCTGGCGCTAGTTTGAATGGTATTCTTGAGTTTCTCTGTGCCCTCTGTGTTCTCTGTGTTAAAAGTATTGGCTAAATCTGGAGAAATCTTCAGCGCTGAGCGCACAGAGAACACAGAGGAGAGCTATATGTTCAGGGGAATTTTCAGTTCCGACGAAAGCAGGTAGGGATCGAACGGGCTGCAAGCAAAGTAGCGGTCGCCGACCTTGATCGTGGGTACTTTCCTGCGGCCCTCATTGACCCCCAGCACAAGATCCTCGGCATCGACATCTTCGTCGATATTCACTTCGACGAACTTCACTCCGCGATCGTTCAGGAATTTCTTGGCGCGGCGGCAATCGACGCACCAATCCGTGCAGTACATCGTAATTTCATCCATGTTGATTCGATGGTACCGCCGCCCGAAGCGATTCGAAACGGTAAGAGTGAGACGCTGCCGCCGAATCGAGCAATAGCGAGCTCTGGGCTCGTGACCGCGAAAAAGCAATTCATTTTGTAGTTCCGAGCGCTCTCACCGAGGACTCGCGCCGAGCCGAAGCGAGGAATCTCTCCGGGTCTGAAATTGGTAACCGAGAGATTCCTCGGCGCGCAGCGCGCCTCGGAACGACAAAATTTGTGGTTTTGCGCTGGCGATCTAACGGGTGCCTGCGGCGAGCGAAGACGCGCCCGCCTTCGCCGCGACTTGCAGACGCGTTTGCGCGCGTTTCAGGGATTCCTCGGCGCGCTTCCAATCCACGTTCGGATCGTTGGGAGTCGCCAGGCGCTTCTGGGCGCGGTCGCGGGCAGCTTCCGCGCGAGCCACATTGATCTGCTCCGCGCGTTCCGCGCGGTCCGCCAGCACGATCACGCGATCGGCCAGAACTTCCACAAATCCGCCCATCGCCGTGCAGGAAAATACGCGGCCTCCAGCGTGGTAAGTGAGTTCGCCGGTCCCCATGATGGCCAGCAGCGGCGTGTGTCCCGGCAGCACGCCGATATACCCGCCAAGCACCGGGATCTGCGCCTCGCTCACCGCTTCGCGAACGACTTCGCGTTCCGGTGTGACCACTTCGAGTGTGAATGTGTCCGCCATTGTTTTCGCGTGATTCGTGAATCGTGATTTGTGATTCGTGAAACAAAACCGCGCCCAACCGGCAAATCGGTTTTCACGAATTACGAATCACGATTCACGAATCACATCCTCACGCTGTCGCCGCCATTTTCTCGGCCTTTTCGCGCGCTTCCTCGATGGTGCCGACCATGTAGAACGCCTGCTCGGGCAAATCGTCGTGCTTGCCTTCGACGATTTCCTTGAAACCGCGGACGTTGTCCGCGATTTTCACGTACTTGCCCTCGAGGCCGGTGAACTGCTGCGCGACGAACATCGGTTGCGACAGGAATTTTTCGATCTTTCGCGCGCGCGCCACGGATTGCTTGTCTTCGTCGGAAAGCTCCTCGATGCCGAGAATCGCGATGATGTCCTGCAAATCCTTGTAGCGCTGCAGGACGCCCTTCACGGCGCGAGCGGTGTTGTAGTGGTCTTCGCCGACGATGCGCGGGTCGAGAATGCGCGAATAGCTGGCCAGCGGATCGACCGCGGGATAAATGCCGCGCTCGACGATCTGGCGGCTGAGGTTCGTGGTCGCATCCAGGTGAGAGAACGTCGCGGCCGGCGCCGGATCGGTGTAATCGTCGGCGGGCACGTAAATGGCCTGCACGGACGTGATCGAGCCGTGCTTGGTGGAAGTGATGCGCTCCTGCAGTTCGCCGATTTCGGTGTTCAGGTTCGGCTGGTATCCCACGGCGGAGGGCATGCGGCCGAGCAGCGCGGATACTTCCGAGCCGGCTTGCACGAACCGGAAAATATTGTCGATGAAGAGCAAAACGTCCAGGCCCTCTTCATCGCGGAAATACTCCGCGACGGTCAGGCCGGTCAGTCCCACGCGCAGGCGCGCGCCGGGCGGTTCGGTCATCTGCCCGTAGATCAGCGCCGCGCGCGATTTCTCCGAATTGCCGGGAACCACAACGCCCGATTCCTGCATTTCCAGCCACAGGTCGTTTCCTTCTCGCGTCCGTTCGCCCACTCCCGCGAAGACCGACACGCCGCCGTGCTTCATGGCGACGTTGTGGATCAACTCCTGAATCAAAACCGTTTTGCCGACGCCCGCGCCGCCGAACAGGCCGATCTTGCCGCCCTTCAGGTACGGTTCGAACAGGTCCACAACCTTGATGCCCGTTTCGAACATTTCGAGTTCGGTCGATTGATCCTCGAGCGACGGCGCCGGCCGGTGAATCGGATAGCGCTTGTCCGTCTGCACCGGTCCCAGACCGTCCACGGGCTCTCCCAGCACGTTCATCACGCGCCCCAGGGCCGCGCGGCCCACGGGAACCGCGATCGGCCCGCCGAGATCGACGGCCTTCATGCCGCGCACAACGCCTTCGGTGGCCGTCATCGCCACCGTTCGAACGCGCCCTTCGCCGAGATGTTGCGCGACCTCGGCCACGATGTTGATCTTCTCGGGCCCCTCGAAGCCTTCGCTCGTGATGTTCACGGCATTATGAATTTCCGGCAGGTGATGCTCCGGAAACTGGACGTCGATCACAGGCCCGATGACCTGGATGACGTTGCCGACGTTTCCTGTTTCGTGTTGCGCCATTTGGTGCTCCTCGCGTTTATGACTGATGACTCGCGTGTCGTGATTTGTGATTCGTGAATCGTAACTCGTGAAACCCCTAAGTGTCCGTTGTGCCTAGGCGATTCTTCAGAGACCGGCCTAGCGCGTTGATCAACTGCCCGACCGAATCACAACGGCTACTCATGCTTTCAAACTCAGCCGGAGAGATGTGATGCAAGTCGCGGCTCAGGATCATAAAATATCTCGTCTCTTCCAATTCTCCCCTGGATATCTGCAAACAGCGCAAAAGCTCTTTCGTAGTGCGCCGGCCAAATCCTTCCGCAATATTTGCGGAAACCGAAGCGGCTGACCTTCTTAATTGCGAGACGATTCCATATTGCTCTGACCGAGGAAATTTTTCGGTCAGTCGATATGTGGCAAGCGTCAGTTCGTGTGCTTTCTGCCACACCGTCAAATCCGAAAATCGATTGATCTTCACGGCGATTACCGCAATAGCCACGAATCACAAATCACGATTCACGAATCACATCTACCCCGCGCTCGCTGCTCCGCTAACCACCTCAATGATCTCGCGCGTGATCGCGGCTTGCCGGACCTTGTTCATGTGCAGCGTGAGCGCGTCAATCACATCGGAGGCGTTGCTCGTAGCCGATTCCATGGCCGTCATGCGCGCGGCGTGTTCCGCTGCGGAGCTTTCCGCGAGCATGCGGTACACCTGCATTTCCACGTAGCGCGGCACGAGCTGTTTGAATATTTCCTCGGCGGGCTGCTCGTAAATATAGTCCACCGCGTCGCCGGCGGCGGAATGCGGAACGCCCTTTTGTTCCTCGCCGAAGGCCGCGCGCTCCAGGGGCAAAAGCTTTTCCACGCGCAACGTCTGCATCATCACGTTCTTGAATTCGTTGTAGATCAGATACACGGAGTCCGCGCCGCCCGCCTCGTAAATCTTCATGACTTCCGCGGCAATTTCCCGGGCCTTGCCGAGATCGGCGCGCGACGTCACATCCACGTACTCCGCGGCGATTTTCCAGGAGCGCTTTCGGAACGCGTCGCGGCCTTTCTTA
This sequence comes from uncultured Acidobacteriota bacterium, assembly GCA_963800455.1. Classification (GTDB taxonomy): domain Bacteria; phylum Acidobacteriota; class Terriglobia; order Acidiferrales; family UBA7541; genus Palsa-360. Next base: position 720,747 of record CAWDAY010000003.1, read on the forward strand.
GCGATGGTGATGACTTCCAGGGACTTGTCGCTTTTTTCGCGCAGAAACTCGAACGCGCGCCGCAACACATTGGCGTTGAACGCCCCGCACAAGCCGCGCTCGCCGGACGTGACCAGCACGAGCACCTTCTCTTCCGGGCGCTGCGCGAGAAGAGGAAATTGTTCGGGATTCTCGATGCGCGACATCACCGAGCGCAGGATTTCGCGGATGCCGCCGGCGTAGGGCCGGAGCGAGACCGCCGTCTCCTGCGCGCGCCGCAGCCGGGCCGCCGCGATGAACTTCATCGCGCGGGTAATCTGCTGCGTATTCTTCACCGAGCGAATCCGCCGCCGGAAATCGAGAAGTGTGGGCATCGAATAATGTCCCTTACAGTGCTAAGAGGCTACGGAGAAACTCACAATTTTGGCATTCCGAGGCACGCGGCTTGCCGAGGAATCTCTCTTTCTCTGGATTTCGATCGAAGAGAGATTCCTCGCTCCGCTCAGAATGACAAAACAAGATTCTCTTTCCACAGCCTGCTAAACGCGGGCCACTGCAGCAGTGGCCTGGAATTGCTCCTTGTATTCGCCGATCGCGCGCTTCAGTTCCGGACGCGCTTCGTCGGTGATCTGTTTCTTCTGGACGATCTGCGTCAGCAGCGAGCCGTAGCGAGTCCGGACGAATTCGATCAAGCCTTTCTCAAAGCGCTGGATGTCCGCGACGGCGAGATCGTCGACCAGGCCGCTCGTGCCCGCGAAAATCACGAGCACCTGTTCTTCGACCGCCAGCGGCGAAAATTGCCCCTGTTTCAGAATTTCCGTGAGGCGCTGTCCACGCGCCAACTGCGCCTGGGTCGCCTTGTCGAGCTGGTCGGAGCCGAATTGCGCGAACGCCGCGAGTTCGCGGTACTGCGCGAGGTCCAAACGAAGCGAGCCAGCCACTTGCCGCACGGCTTTGATCTGAGCGTTGCCTCCGACGCGGCTCACCGAAAGGCCGACGTTGATCGCGGGGCGGATGCCGCTATTGAACAAGTCCGCTTCGAGATATATCTGGCCGTCGGTAATGGAAATCACGTTCGTCGGGATGTACGCGGAGACGTCGCCGGCCTGCGTTTCGATGACGGGCAGCGCGGTGAGGGAACCGGCGCCCAGCTTGTCGTTCAATTTCGCCGCGCGTTCCAACAGGCGCGAGTGGAGATAGAAAACGTCGCCCGGAAACGCTTCGCGCCCGGGAGGACGCCGCAGCAGCAGCGAAATTTCGCGGTACGCCTGCGCATGCTTGGAAAGGTCGTCATAAAAACAGACGGCGTGGCGCTTGGTGTCGCGGAAATACTCACCCATCGCGCAGGCGGCGTACGGCGCGATGTACTGCAACGTAGCGGGTTCGGTGGCCGATGCCGCGACGACGATGGTGTAGTCCATCGCGCCCGCGTCCGTCAGAATTTTTACCACCTGGGCGATCGTTGAGCGCTTCTGGCCGATGGCGCAGTAGATGCAGATGACGTCGCCGCCCTTCTGGTTCAAGATCGTGTCCAGAATGATGGCGGTCTTTCCGGTCTGGCGGTCTCCGATGATCAGCTCGCGCTGGCCGCGGCCGATCGGAATCATCGAGTCGATGGCCTTGATTCCGGTTTGCAGCGGCTCGCGCACCGGTTGCCGGTCCACGACGCCGGGCGCGATGCGCTCAATCGGGATGCGTTGATTCGTGGAGATGGGCCCCTTGCCGTCCAGGGGAACTCCGAGCGGGTTGACCACGCGGCCCACCATCGCCTCGCCCACCGGCGCGGACATAATCGTGCCCGTGCGCTTGACGATGTCGCCTTCCTGCACCAGCGTGTATTCGCCGAGGAGCACGGCGCCGACCTGGTCTTCTTCCAGATTCAGCGCGATGCCGAAAACATCGTGCGGGAACGCCAGCATTTCGCCGGACATCGCCTTTTCCAGCCCGTAGACGCGCGCAATACCGTCGCCGACGGAAATGACCGTGCCGACTTCCTCCACGGCGACAGCCTGCTCGTAGTTGGCGATCTGCGCCTTCAGGATCTTTGTAATTTCATCCGCTTTGATCGAAGCCATTCCGCGCTCCTATTCCGAAATCATCCGGGCCCGCATGCGTTCCAATTGTGTGCGGACCGAACCGTCGTAGATCGTCGAGCCGATTCGCACGACGGTGCCGCCGATCAGGGCCGCGTCCGTCGCGAATTGCGCTTGAACTTTTTGTCCGGTCAGATTCACGAGAGCCGCCGTCAGCTCGGCGCGCTGTTGCGCCGTCAACTCCGACGCCGACGTCACCCCCGCTTGCGTGATTCCCTGGCGAGCGTCCAGCAGCCGGCTGAAGGCTTGCTCGATCTCCACCAGCATCGCCGCGCGGCGCTGGTCGATAATCACAAACAAATAATTGCGCAGCGTGCGGCTCGCGCCCATCCGCGCGACGATCTGCTCGATCGCGGCGTGCTTGGCCGCGCGGGCGATCGAGGGATTGGCGAGAAACGCGTGCAGCTCCGGCGACTCGGCCACGACCGCCGCGAATGCCGCGAGCTCCTGCTTCACTTGATCGGCCTGCTTGTTCGAGAGCGCGACGTCCACCAGCGCGCCCGCATACCGTTCCGCCAGCGCTTTCAATTCTTGCCCTTTCCGAGTTCGGCGAGGAACGACTGAAACATTTTGGCCCGAATTTCCGCGTTCATCCGAGAACTCACGAGCGCGGCTGCATTTTGCACGGCCAGCGCCGCCGCGGCCTCGCGCAATTGCTGCTGCGCCGCGCGCTCCGAGGCGGCCAGTTCCGAGCGAGCCGCCAGCTGGATCTTCTCGATTTCCACCTGGCCGGACGCGCGCAGGCGTTCGGATTCCGCGGCCCAATTCTGCCGCGCTTCCTCGCGCATTTCCGCGACGTCCTGATCGAGCCGCGCGATTTTCGACTCCACAACTTGCAGCTCGCGCTGGGCTTCCGTTTTCGCGGCGGTCGCTTCCACAATGCTCGCCGCGATCTCCTTCGCGTTGCCGCGGAAGAACGCGCCGCCGTGCTTTGCGATCAAGTAGCCGATGCCGCCGAAAACGATCAGAAAGTTGAGCCAGCGAAAAATGAGGCCCGCGGTCGAATCCGCGGGATCGGGCTCGGAACCCTCGGCGGCGAGGACGGGCAGCGCCGTAAGAACGAATAGCAAGAGAAGACCGGAAGCGTACGCAGGGAAGCGGCGGAGCGATTTCATCTCGCCTCCTTGCCCTTGGAACCGCCCGGTCCCGAGGGAAGCGCCGCGAGAATGGCTTCGGCGATGTCGTTTGCGAGGTTGCCGCTCGTTTGCTCGAGATCCTTGCGCGCCGCGGCAACATCCGCCGCAATGGCTTTTTTCGCTTCTTGAAGAGCGCTCTGCGCGTTCGAGCGCGCGGCATTGATTGTGGCCTGGCGCTCGTCCAAGACGCGCCGACGCTGCGCTTCCTGCTCGGCAAAAACCTCGGAGCGGGCCTTCTTCACCGTATCACTATAGGCTCGCTGTTTTTCCTGCGCCGCTGTGCGGCTGGCTTCCGCCTCGACCTTGGCGCCTTCGGCGCGCTTGTGGCGCTCGGATAGCACCCGCTCCATGGGCGTGAAAAAACTCCAGCGCATGAACAAATAGAAAAGAAAAACGATGATGACGGTAGGGACCGCCGCCAGAAACAGCTCGCCGAGTTGGTTAATGATTTCCACTTATTACTATGCTAAGGCACCCGACCATGCCCGCCAAAATCGGTATCCAGGAATAACTGAGGCACACACCCGGCCCCACAGCGGATTCCCCTTTGGACGATGGACAAAGGAGTGATTTTATAGCATCGGCTGGCGATTCGTGCAAGTGCAACGAGGGATTGGGCACGCCGCAAGAGCAACGGCCGCGCCGCACCGCCCGGAAGGAAAGTCCTCCCGTTTGAAATGGGCGTCTGTTTTAGTTTTCGGCGCGCGGCTCGCGCGCGCAGCGGAATCCCGCGTTCGCGCGCAACCCCAGGGGGTATTCCGCTGGAACCATCGGGGCGGAAAGGGGTTTGTGACGATTTCACGTATTGCTAAAATTATACACGCATGCCCTCCGATACGATCGAGCTCCCGTCCATTGCCGAGACCGCCGCTCCCGAGCCGGAGCGGCCCCCACGCCGCGCGGGTTATGGCGTCTTGCCAGTTCTCATTACGCTGCTTGCAGCCTTTATGAGGCTTCACGGACTTGCGTACAAGAGCTTTTGGATGGACGAGGGGATGAGCGTCGAATACGCTCGCCTTCCCTGGGCCGTATTTCTCAAAACTCTTTGGAACCGAGAGGCCAATATGGCTCTCTACTACATCCTGTTGCGCTACTGGCTGTTGCTTGGCCGATCCGACGGCTTTGTACGCGGGCTCTCCGTAATATTTTCGGTTGCGACCGTGCCGGTTCTTTATTTGCTTGCCAAGCGTCTCTTCGATCGGCAAACCGCGATTGTGGCAGCCTTTCTGCTCGCTATTCATGCGTATCATATTCGCTATGCGCAGGAGGCGCGGGGATACGCTTTAGTCGTGTTCCTGAGTGTGCTCGCCTCGTGGCTATTGGTTCGAAATCTTCAGGAACCCTCTTCGAGCCATTGGGGAATTTATACGGCAGTCTGCGTCTTGGCTGTTTACACGCACTTCTATGCCGGATTGATGATTGTAGCTCACCTTGTGTCTCTGGCATGGCCCCCACGCAAAGAAGTCCCCTGGCGAACGATTGCCCGACACATGTCGTATTTTGCATGCTGGATGATTCCTATCGCGATCTTTGTCGTCCGGATAGGCACCGAGCCAATCAATTGGGTCCAACCCGTCGGTCGGCAGGGATTGTTGTATCTGGGATTACAGCTTTCCGGCAACTACGGGAAGCCACTTCTTATTCTTGTTTCGCTCTTGCTTGGTGTCGCGTTGGTGTCGGCCAGGCGCGCACGGCTCGCCGGTGAAGACACGAAATTTTGGAGCTATGCCTTTTTGTTTTCCTGGCTGTTCGTCCCAATTGTAACGGTCCTAACCGCCTCGCTCATACATCCTCTTCTTGTTAATCGCTACATGAGCCCTTTTTTTCCTGCTCTGATCGTATTGCTCTCGTCGGCCGTGATGGCATTTCGACCGCGCGTGCTTGGCCTCCCTTTCTTTTTCGCGATTTCGGTCTGCTTAATACTCGGGACCGCCTCCTACTACCAGCGCGACTTTGATGTGACTCGCCAAGATTGGCGCGTAGCCGCCGATTATGTGGCCCGCAATGCGCGCCCAGGTGACAGTATCTTTTTCTATCAAGGAGGGGCGCAGCCGCCGTTCGACTTTTATTACCGGTGGCAGAAGGACCCGCCGGCTGTTTGGCCGAAATCCTTGAACCCGTCGTACAGTGCGGAGGGAAACGGCGTCGAGTACGAATCGATTCCCGGGACCCCCGTTCGGGCCGCCATCCCTGTCGGCAACCGGGTCTGGCTCGTGTTTCTGCTCCCGGAAGGGCCGAACGGAATGCCGGACATGACCGGCATCAAGATTCGCGACTGGTTTTCGAAGGGCCGCGAGAGGATCGCCGTCCAGCGGCTCTATCCAATTGACATCTTGCTCCTTGCAAGCCCCGAGCGAACTTTGAACGAGAAGGCCGGGCAATGATGGTGGCGGCCGCGCCACCGGTTGCAAGTTCACCGAAACCCCGCATGGTCGCAAAACGCGCGCCAGCGCTTCCATCGGGGCCGACCTACGGCGCGCTGCTCGCGGGAATCGTTCTTGTCGCGGCAATCCTCCGGTTACATGCCATCTCGGCGCGGACCTTCTGGTTCGATGAAACGGTCAGCGTGGAAATCGCGCGCCTTCCCTGGTCCCAGTTCGTCCTGGCGCTATGGAACCGCGAAGCGAACATGTCGTTCTATTACGCGCTGGTGCATTACTGGCTTCTCCTCGGGAGCAGCGAGGGCGTGGTCCGGGGTCTTTCCGCGTTGTTCTCCGTCGCAACGATTCCGGTGATTTACGCGCTTGGGGTGCGGCTGTTCAACCGCAAGACCGCACTGGTGGCAGCCTGGCTCTTGTCGATCAACGCTTTTCATGTTTGTTACGGACAGGAGGCGCGGGGATATGCGCTTGCGGTGTTTCTGGCATCCGTTGCCACACTGCTCTTTGTCAGGAACCTGCAGGAACCGGCGCTGGCGCGTTGGGGGGTCTACACGCTGATTTGCGCTCTCCTGGTTTACACCCATTTTCTGGGCGGATTGATCGTTCTTGCGCACTGCGCTTCCCTTGCATTCCTTCGACGCGAGGATATCCCGTGGAGAGAATTTCCGCGGTTTCTCGTTCGTTTTTCTTTACTGGTGATTCCGATCGCGGTTTTCGTGGTTAAGACGGGTTCGGGGCCCATCAACTGGGTTCAGAAAACCAGCCTGCGCACGATCTACTATGCCCTGACTTCTATGGCCGGCAACGGCGGGATGCCGCTTCTTGCGGTGGTCGCCCTCGCCGTGATTGCGGCGGCCTGCTGGACGTTCCTGTCCTGGCGCGCAACGGGACTCAGTTCGGAAACCTGGGCGTTCTTGCTGCTTTGGTCGTGGCTGTTGGTCCCCGTTTTCCTCGTCATTTTGGCTTCCGCCAAATGGCCTCTGTTTGTGACGCGGTATTTGATCCCCTGCCTTCCGGCGCTAGTCTTACTGGCCGCCGCCGGAATCACCCGCATCCGCCCAGCGGCGCTCGGATGGGCCTTGTGTGCGGCGATCTCGGTTGGGAGCCTTGCCGGCACTGTTTCGTACTATCGCAAAGATTTCGATATTGGAAGAGACGATTGGCGCGGGGCGACGTCGTACATCTTCGGGCACGCGCAACCGGGGGACGGCGTTTTCTTTCACCTCAATTTCGGGCGCATCCCGTTCGAATACTACAAGTCCTTGAGAAGCCCGATTCCAGCCTGGCCCCAGCCGCTCGACGCCGCCGACCACGCGAGCCTTACTTCGAGCGACTTCCAGTTCAGAAACCTGGGGGATTCGCTTCAAAGTGCGCGTCCTGCCGGCGACCGGGTTTGGCTGGTGCTGATGTACGACACCGATCCCGATGGCAAACCGAATCTCGCCAGCGTGATGAGCCGGGCCGTTTTCGGCAAGGGGCGACGCCTGGTGGACGAAAAGAAATTCTCGGGGATTACGGTTCTGCTCTATTCCCGAGTCGGTCCGCCCTCCGATGGTCCGGATCCGGTCCGACCTTGATCAGCGTCCGCTTGCTCGCTCGAAACGCCACGCGCTAGAATGAGCGCGCGCGATGAGCCCGGCCCACTTGACCTAAACCGGACTTGCCCCGCCAGCTTTTTCTTTCGTGCGACAACCACAAGGAGCTTTGGATGCCCGCGTTTGCCGGTGTGGATTATCTCGACTTCGATTCCCTGCTCAACGACGAAGAGTTGCTGGCGCGGAAGACGGCGCGGCAGTTTGTGGACGAGCACGTCCTCCCCATCATCGAAAAACACAACCGCGAATCGACGTTTCCGCTGGCGCTCGTGCCGAAGCTCGGCGAATTGGGATTTTTTGGCGCGAGCCTTGAGGGATACGGCTGCGCGGGAATGTCCAACGTGGCCTATGGCCTGGTAACGCAGGAACTCGAACGCGGGGACTCCGGCCTGCGCAGTTTCGTTTCCGTGCAGAGTGCGCTGGTGATGTATCCCATTTTCTCCTTCGGTTCACCGGAGCAAAAAGACAAATGGCTGCCGCAGCTGCAAAGCGGAAAGGCCGTGGGATGTTTCGGCCTCACCGAGCCGCAATTCGGCTCCAACCCGGGCGGCATGTTGACGCGGGCCGTACGGCGCGGCGACCGCTATGTCCTCAACGGCGAAAAAATGTGGATCACCAATGGATCGATCGCCGACGTCGCGCTGATCTGGGCGAAATGCGAGGATGACAAAATTCGCGGATTCCTGGTGGAAAAAGGCACGCCGGGCTTTAAAGCCTGGGACGTGCACGGAAAATTTTCCTTGCGCGCCTCGATTACTTCCGGCCTGGCGATGACCGATTGCGAAATCCCCGAGGAGAACGCGCTCCCCGGCGTCGCGGGCTTGAAAGGCCCGCTCAGCTGCCTGACGCAGGCGCGCTACGGGATCGGCTGGGGCGCGATCGGCGCGGCGATGGCCTGCTATGACACTGCCTTGCAATATGCAAAAACGCGCAAGCAGTTTCAGAACAAGCCGATTGCGTCGCACCAGCTCGTGCAGGACAAACTGGTGTTCATGATCACGGAAATTTCCAAAGCGCAGCTCCTGGCGCTTCACATCGGCCGGCGCAAAGACCAGAACAAGGTCGATCCGGCGCACATCTCTATGCTGAAAATGAACAACGTGTGGATGGCGATGGAAACGGCCCGCAAGGCGCGCGACATTCTGGGCGCGAACGGCATCGTCGACGATTACTGCATCATGCGCCACATGAACAACCTCGAATCGGTGTACACCTACGAGGGCACGCACGACATTCACCGGCTGGTGATCGGCGAACGCATCACGGGAATTCCGGCGTATTTCTAAATGCCGCCACGGGGGTCCGTCCGATGCGGACGGAAATTCGCGCCGCGGTGAGCCTGCGACGTTCGCTCAATCGAGGAGGACCTGATGTTTCGCAATAGCGGAGGCTCCGCGCACGTCCTTCCGTTTTTTTCGCACGCCGTATTCCTGGCGATTTTCCTGCTGGCCCTAGCGGCCGCGCCCGCTTCCGCGCAGCAAAAGCCGAAGATACGCGCCATCACCGCGTTCATTCGCCTGGATGCAAACCAGTACAAGCAGCAGGTCACGGATGCCTTGTCCATGCTGCGCAAAGCCAAGGCTCGCTTTGAACTAGCGGGCTACGAAGTCCAGACGATCCGCATTACCACGCAGCCATTCACGGAGTACACGCGCGGGATGTCGGAGAAGGACACGCTCGCGTTTTTCCACGATTTCGACGCCATCGCGAAACAGGAAAATATTCTGATCGGCATCGGCCCGGCGCTTATGACCGAGAAGGACGATCCCGCGCAGGCGCAGCTGCTCGCCAGGATTCTCAGCGAGACCACCTCCATGCGCGGCACCGTGGTGGTGGCCGGAGATGACGGCATCCACTGGAAGGCCGTACACGCAGCCGCCGAGGTGATGAAGTACCTGGAAGACCACACCGACCACAGCATCGGCAATTTCTATTTTGCGGCGATTGCCAACGTTCCCGCCTATGCGCCGTTTTACCCGGCGTCCTATCACCAGGGACTGGGGCATCAATTCGCCATCGCTCTCGAATCGGCGAACGTGGTGGCCGCGGTGATGGCCGTACAGCGCGACGCGGAGGCCACGCGCCAGGCGCTCATTGCCGAGCTGGGGATGCACGCGCGGGCGGTCGAAGATATCGCGAGTTCGATCGATCGAGAGTCCGGATGGACGTATATGGGCCTCGATCTTTCTCCCGCTCCAAGGAAAGAAGTATCGATCGCTTCGGCCACGGCCGGATTCACCGGGGGCAGATTCGGAACCAGCGGCACGATGACCGCGGCTGCCACAATTACCGGGGCGCTTCGGGACATCATGGTCAAAAAAGTAGGCTACTCGGGTTTGATGATGCCCGTCCTCGAAGACACGCGGCTCTCGCAACTCTGGAGCGAGGGGGCCATCTCCATGGACCAACTCCTCGCCTACTCGGCGGTTTGCGGCACGGGTCTCGACACGATTCCCCTGCCGGGAGACGTCACCACGGAACGGCTCGAACGCATCATCGGCGACGTCGCCAGCCTCTCCGTGAAATGGTCGAAACCCCTGAGCGCGCGCCTGCTGCCTGTCGCCGGCGCGAAGCCGGGCGACCGCACCGCGTTCGATGATCCGAATCTGATCAATACGATCATCCAGCCGCTCCCGTAAACACGCGCCCGCAACGATCTGCGAGGCTTTTCGCAGACATCTGGTTGCAATCTCAGCTGCGCAACTCCAGACAGTAGCAGGATTGACTCATGGTAATGAGTAAGATATCCTAAAGGCATGAGTAAAAGGCTACAGGTTCTCCTAAAGGAAACGGAATACCGTGAGATCCAGCAAGCGGCGCGCTCTCGCGACATGACGGTCGCAGAATGGGTTCGACAGGCCTTGAGTCTGGTACGCCGCAGCGAGCCTACGGGCAGCGCCGGCAAGAAGCTCGAAGTCGTCCGCGCGGCGGCGCGACTCGAGTATCCGACGGCTGATATGGATCGCATGCTCGCCGAAATTGAACGCGGATACAGCGTGGACACGAACCCATGATCCTGGTTGACTCGAATATCCCCATGTATCTAGTTGGCGGTCCTCACGTTCATAAGACCGACGCACAACAACTGCTCGAAAAGTTCATTAGTTCTCGACAACGCCTGGTCACGGATGCGGAGGTTCTGCAAGAGATCTTGCACCGCTATGTTGCGATCCAGCGTCGCGACGCCATTCAGCCGGCTTTCGACGCTTTGCTTGGAGTCGTCGATGAAGTATTGCCCGTGGATCGCATTGCGGTGGACCGCGCCAAGGAAATTGTGCTGGGCTACACGGGATTGTCGGCACGGGATGCGGTACATCTAGCCGTTATGGAAAGCCATGGGATCGATCAAATTCTAACTTTTGATTCAGGATTCGACCAATTTCCGGGCATCACCCGCTTGTCGTAAAGTGGCGTTGGAAACGAAGCATCGCATTTTTCCGTTGCGAGGATGCAGCATCGCGCTCTCAAAGCGTGTGGCTTTTTGACTCCGGCGATCGGTCGCAGTCCTCGTTCCGCAATTCGCGGCCCTCGCGATCCCGGCGAGTTCGGCTGAAAAAATTTTGAACACACTGGGAACGTTCTTGCGCTAGATGCGCCGCTCCGGTTGGTTTAGGATAGGCTATGTCCTGACCCTGTGGCGCGGGGAAGCCGTGTCGGAACGCGCGCCCGATCCAAAAAATTTCTGCGAGTGGGAGCTCTGATGGAAATCGAACTGAGTCTGGAGTTTTTGCGCGTCGTCGAACAAGCGGCGATCGAATCGGCCAAGACCATGGGCCGGGGAGACGGCCACATCGCCGACCAAGCCGCCGTCTCCGCCATGCGCAGGGTGATGGACGAAGTGCCGATGGACGGCACGATCGTCATCGGAGAGGGCGAACGCGACGAGGCGCCCATGCTCTTCATCGGCGAAAAAATCGGCGCCGCGCAGCACGTCCGCGGATTCAACTTCCCCGCCGTGGACATCGCCGTCGATCCGCTCGAAGGCACCAACCTGTGCGCCACGGGAGCTCCGGGCTCCATCACGGTGCTGGCCGCAAGCGAAAAGGGCGGATTGCTCCACGCCCCGGATTTGTACATGGAAAAAATCATCGTGGGGCCATCGTGCAAGGGCGCCGTGGATCTCGACGCACCGGTCGCCGACAATCTGGGCGCGATCGCCAAGCGCCTCGATCGCGACGTCGAGGATCTGGTCGTGATCGTGCTCGAACGTCCGCGCCACGAAAAATTGATCTCCGATATTCGCGCCGCCGGCGCGCGCATTCGCCTGATCGGCGACGGAGACCTATCGGCGGGCATTTCCGCCGCCGTCATCGGCACCGGCGTTCACGCCGTCATGGGGATCGGCGGCGCTCCCGAAGGCGTGCTCACGGCAGCGGCGCTTCGCTGTCTCAACGGAGAAATTCTGGCGCGGCTCGTGGTTTCCAAGCCCGAGCACGAAGAGCGCATCGCCAAGATGGGAATCAAGGACAGCAAACGCATCTACCGGACCGAAGACCTCGCTCCGGGCAAGAAGATCATCTTCGCGTGCACGGGCGTGACGGACGGAGGCCTGTTGCGCGGCGTCCGCTTCTTCGGCGAAGGCATCCGCACGCAGTCGTTGATCGTAACGCTGGATGAGCGCCAGGTGCGCTTCATCGACACGGTGACGCTCGACAAGCGCCCGGACGTAAAAGTGCGTTTCGCTTAAAAGCCGCTTTCCGGACGTACATCCCGGAGCCTGCCTCGAGAGCGACAGGCTCCAGCAACTCACGGTCGCTCGCGTTGAATCACAATTTCATGACCGCTCCGCAGGCGTTGCGGACCGCTCGCCTGCTGCTTCGCTCGTACGATCGTGAAGACATACCCGCGATCGTGCGCCTCGCCGGAGCACGGGAAATCGCCGCTACCACGATCAACATTCCGTACCCGTACGCGGAAGAGGATGCCGAGAGTTTTCTAACTAAAGCGAGCGAAGAGTTTCGCGCGGGCCGTGCGGTGATTTTTGGCGTCGCGATTCCGCCCGGGCGCGAGCCGTACGGCGGCGTGGGACTCAACATCGTCGGCGAACACAACCACGCGGAGCTGGGCTACTGGATCGGCGTCCCGTACTGGGGGTGCGGGTACGCAACGGAAGCTGCGAGCGCGGTGGTCGCGTTTGGATTCGAAACGCTGCGTCTGAACCGGATTTGCGCGCACTGCTTCGCCGGAAACGCGGCGTCACGGCGCGTTCTTGAGAAGATCGGAATGCGCCTCGAAGGGCGTTCGCGTGAGCATGTGCGGAAGTGGGATCGATTCATCGATCTCGAGAATTACGGCTTGCTGGCGGCGGAATATCTTGGCGGGAAGTAAGCGCGTGACAGCGCTCACGCTCCCTGCCGGGAGAGTGAGCGCCATCCCACACCAAAATCTTTCTTAGCCGACTAGCGGTGGCCCATCGCAGCTGGGTGCATCCGACGCGCCAACTGTTCGACCCGGGACGCCTGGGGCTGTGCCAACGGGCGCACAATCCCATTCCCGCTCGAAACGTGGTCGCTGATCGCGGCCAGGCGCTTCAGAATCGATTGCCACTGCTCCCAGTCGAGCTGCCGCAGGAACGGACGCAGGCCCTGGATGAACGGATCTTCCAGGAGCGCCTCGCCGTTCGTTTCCGGAACGAAGAAGCGGTTCAGACCGACGCCGAGCGCCTCGGAGATTTTCTCCAGCGTTCCGAGACTGGGCGTCATCTGTCCGCTTTCGATCCGGGACAGGTACGACCGGGATACGCGCGAGCGCGCCTGGAGCTGGCTCTGCGTCATCCCGCGCGATTCGCGCAACTGCCGGATGCGTTGACCAATATTCTCCACCGTCTCGCGGTTCGGCCATTTCTCGAAGAGTTGCCGGTCGTCGCCTGGAAGCTCCTGCGGCTCCGGAGGAGGAATTAGAAATTCCACCTTGGGCGGCAGCAAGCGTAGGCACCGGCGGCAATTCCCCGTGCGGGTGCGATACTGCACGAGCCCGCAGGTCTTGCAACGGATTACTTCACGATCAAGGTCGATATCCACAGCAACCTTATTTCCGTTCGTACCGTTCATTGCGTTCGTACTATGTTGTTCCGACACCGGTGCTCCTCGCAGACTATTCCGGCATGCGGATGAGAGGGACTTGGTGCGTGGGGAAGGCAGCAGCTGGCGCGACCGACATAATGGGGGTATCCGCTCCCGGTGTCAAGCTTTTTCTCAACTCAAATACACAAATCGGCCAAAAATGGAAAATCATTAGCACTTTTTTCTCCTGCCGGGGCCCTCGGGATGAGAACTCCCCCGCATGGCGGCTCGGTTGCGGTATCCTTTTGCGGTTCAGCGACTCAGCGGAGGGGCAATCCGCCGGCGGGACGCCGGCGCCACCAGACCAGGAACGAAATTTGCGAACCATTTCACGATTCGGGAGAAAACGATGCCAACACGAAGCGACGCCTGGAACTTGCTTTGCGAATACACGCAGAATGAAAGTTTGCGCAAACACGCCCTGGCCGTCGAGGCGTGCGTCCGCGCCTACGCGCGCAAATTCGGCGCCGAGGAAGAGCTCTGGGGCCTCACCGCCCTGCTTCACGACTTCGATTACGAGCGCTGGCCGAACGACGCGCACAGCGCCACCGAAGAGCATCCCGCCGGCGGGTCGGCCATCCTGCGAGAGCGCGGCTACCCGGAAGAGATGATTCGCGCGATCGTTTCGCACGCCGAATATTGCAACGTCCCGCGCGAAACTCCGCTGGAACACACCCTGTTCGCGTGCGACGAACTCGCGGGATTCCTGACCGCGTGCGCGCTGGTCAAACCGGGCAAGAGCATTTTCGAAGTCGAGCCCGATTCCGTGAAGCGCAAACTCAAGGACAAAGCTTTCGCCCGCGGCGTGAATCGCGACGACGTGCGCAAGGGCGCGGAGGAACTGGCCGTGCCGATCGAGGAACACATCGCTTTTTGCATTACGGCGATGCGCGAAGCTGCCGACGCGCTGGGCCTGCGCGGGAATCAAGCGGCCGGCGCCTGACCCGCAAAAAAAAGGCAGCGCGACACGCGCCGCGCTGCCTTTGGTTGTTTTGAAGGTAGGAAGCTTTCGTTACCGCGAAGCCCGGGGGCCGGGATCTTTCGCGGACATCTTTGCGGCCGGCACTTCGGAACGAATCGCGGGATCGGCGTCGTTGATGCTGCCGGTCATCAGGTCGGTGCGAAGCGCAAATTTCTGGCGCGGGAGCAGGTCCACTTCGGTTTCGAACGTCCGGAAACCGGGCAACGCGATCTTGAAGCGGTGTTTTCCGGGAACCACCAGCATGGCGTGCTCAACGCCATAGAATTCGTCGACCGTCCCGACGTAATAACCGTCCAGAAACACGGCCGCTCTGCCAGGCTGAACGTCCAAGCGCACTTCGCTACTCGTTTTCGGGTCGGGATACGTAAATCGCGGGTCGCGCTCCAAGCTCACGCGAAGGTCCACGACCATCCGCGGCTCAATCACCACTTTTTTGCTGAAATCGGAATATCCCGCCTGTCGGACCGTAACAACGTGATCTCCCGGAAGAAGCCGCAGCCGGCCCGAACCCCTGAGCTCGCCCAGGTAGCCGACGTACTGCCCGTCAATCCAAACTCCCGCCGTCTTGTTCGACTTCGCGGAACTAACGAAGTTCACCTGGCCCATGATGCGGTCCTGGGCCTGGGCGGCCGGATGAAGCGAAAGAATGAATGTAATTCCACCCAGAGCCATCGTGCAGATGACTCGTATTCCAAATCGCATGTCACTCCCCCCGAGTACCACAGGTACCACGCAGGACTCGGATTGTCGCACAATTGCCGGATTTAGCAAGGGATTCTGAGGTTCAAAACGGGAAGAAGCGAGATCGCGCGGGGCTGTCCCAGGTAAAGGCTCAAGGCACCTCGGTCGCGGCTGGCGACGACCGATTGGAAGCGGCGCCGCCGCCAATGTTTGACGGCCAGCGCAGCCCTGCTATCATTAGGTCGAACTGGAAGATATGCAGATTTTTCCCATTACGCGGCGGAAGACGCACGGCGTCAAGGTCGGCCAGTATCAAGTGGGCGGCGGCGCGCCGGTGGTCGTTCAGTCGATGACGAATACGGACACGGCGAACGTGGCCGCGACCGTGGCGCAATGCAAGGAACTGGCGGACGCGGGCTCCGAGCTCGTGCGCATCACCGTGAACATGCCAGAGTCGGCGGCGGCGGTGGCGAAGATTGTCGCCCGGCTGCGCGATTTGGGCTGTACTGCGCCGATCATCGGCGACTTTCACTACAACGGCCATGTCCTGCTGACGAAATATCCGGATTGCGCGCGAGCGCTCGACAAGTACCGCATCAATCCCGGGAACGTGGGAGCGGGAGCGCGGCGCGACGAGCAGTTTTCCACGATCTGCAAGGTCGCGGTGGACAACGGAAAACCGGTGCGCATCGGCGTGAACGGCGGCTCGCTCAACCAAGAGCTGGTCATGCGCCGCATGCAGGAAAACACCGACCGCGACCTCGGCCTCGATTCCGAGGAGATCATCAACAACTGCATGGTGCAGTCCGCGATCGAATCGACGGAGCTCGCGCTCGAGTGCGGCCTGCGCCACGATCAGATTATTATTTCCTGCAAAGTCTCGAAGCCGCAAAACCTCATCAAGGTCTATCGCGATCTCTCGCGCAAGACCGAGCAGCCGCTGCACCTGGGCCTCACCGAAGCGGGCATGGGCACGAAGGGTGTGGTGTGGTCCTCGGCGGCCCTCGGAATTTTGCTGCAGGAAGGCATCGGCGACACAATTCGCATTTCTCTCACGCCGCGCCCGGGCGGCGACCGCCGCGAGGAAGTTTATGCCGCGTGCGAACTGCTGCAGTCGCTAGGACTGCGCTCGTTTGCGCCGAGCGTGACGGCCTGCCCCGGCTGCGGCCGCACGACAAGCACCACGTTTCAGGAGCTGGCCGAGCGCATTCAGGACTACATCCGCGAAAGCATGCCGCAGTGGAAGCAGCAGTACGAAGGCGTCGAGGACATGACCCTCGCCGTGATGGGCTGCATCGTCAACGGCCCCGGCGAATCCAAAGCCGCCAATATCGGCATCAGCCTCCCCGGCACCGGAGAAGAGCCCAGCTGCCCCGTGTACATCGACGGCAAAAAATCCGTCACGCTGCACGGTAACTACGACGAGCTTTCGGCCGCGTTCCGCAAGCTAGTCGACGACTACATCCAGACAAAATACGCGCCGCGCTCCAACTCTCCCGCGGCCGCTACCTCTGTGCTTGACTAGGCAATTCCGCAGCAGATTTCACCGCAGACACCGGCGGAGGGCCCCCGGTGGAAATGCCGCGCACTGGAATCCTATTTCTGGGCCATATTCTTTTTGACGATCGCCGCCACAATCAGCAGCGATGCGAGGAGATCGATCACGTAATTCCAGGGACTGCCCACGTTGGGACGGGCCATGATGGCGCGCGGGAATCGGTTGAACCCCCGAATGAGAAACGAAACAGCGAAGGCCAGGAACAGCGGATCCCTGCTCTCCCGCCAGAACCGGAGAAAAAAGACGCCGGCGACGACAAACATCGCCGCAAGGGCGCCGAGAATGAAAACCTCGAATACGGAAATCATCGCTCTCCCCAAATCAGACCAAACAGCAGCATCGCCATCGCGATCACGCTAACGCTCAGGCGCAGAAGGAACAGATCCACACTGGGAAAGAGAACCAAATCTACGAACGCGAGGCTGCCGGCAATTGCCAATCCCGCGAAGCAGAGCCCGCTCCACAGCAACAGCC
The DNA here is from genome assembly GCA_963800455.1 of uncultured Acidobacteriota bacterium. Lineage (GTDB taxonomy): Bacteria > Acidobacteriota > Terriglobia > Acidiferrales > UBA7541 > Palsa-360. Next base: position 737,688 of record CAWDAY010000003.1, read on the forward strand.
CCGTTCGGGATCTGAGATAGGCCAGGATCAGCATCGCCGCGCACAGAGCATTTACAGCCGCCTCGATCAGATAGATCGCCGATTTCATTTCAGTCGGTGCCCTTCTTGAACTTGAACGCGCGGCCAAATTCACGCGCCCCAGACGCCGCTTTCGAGTGAATCGCCTTCGAAACACGGACCAGCTCTTTCCGGTAGGTCGCTGCCACCGCCCCGATCAGTTCATCCATTTCTTTTGAGGCCGGTTTGTAAGCATAGCGCGTCTCATCGTTTACGGTTTCCAAGGCCACGAACTGGTTTTGGACAAGACTCCGCATGATATCCCGGAGCGCGTCCGCGCCGATAAAGAGACGAGCCATCAGCTCCCGTTCGCTCCTTTGCCTGGGCCGTTCGTTCCATAGCAACAGAAGCGCTTCCAGCTGCGGCACGCTGTCAATCTTCTCGAAAATAAAGCGGTAAACCTGTTCTTCGTCGGCGCCTTCCATTTACCATACCCATCCGAACTCCCAGGTGCGGAGCGACACCTGAATCGAAAGCAGCCACATATGTCGTAATACGATACACCTGATCGAGCCTCAAGGAAACGGCTGGTTTATCACGGTGCGCCCGGCGGCGCGATCATCCCGTTACCGCTTCGGTTGATCGCCCCACCCGAGCCACTGAGCCGATCGGGCCGCGCTGGGTTTCGTATCGCCATTCGTCGCGGCTCGATGAACACGTAAGCCCATCACAGATCCCCATGAAAATTTCCGAATGATCCGCTCTTGAAGCTGGAGAACGTCATTTGCACGCCGCATGTCGGGTACGCGTCGCACGAGGAGTTTGAGCTTCCATTCGCGAATATTTTCGACCGGATCGTTTCCTGCGCGGCCGGCGTGCCGAAAAACGTGGTGAATCCCGACGTGCTGAAAACCGCGGCCATCCGAAAAGGCTGACTCGCGCAGTGAGCGAGCGCGTACCGAACGCCCCGCCGGCGCATCGCATTCTTCTTTCTCTGTGAACTCTCTCCGGATGTACAATTGTGGTGTCCCCGCCGAGGAGGACGTATGCGGAACTATTCTTTCCCGCTCACGGCGGTTTTTGCTCTCTTACTCGCGCTTCCATCCCACGCGGCGGAAAAACCTCGCCCCGCGCAGGGCGAACAAACTCAGCCTAAGAAAGTCTGGACGAATGACGATATGGACCAGCTCCGTGCGCGCGGGTTGATTTCCATCGTCGGCCAGGAATTGCCGGCGGCGGCGCCAGCGCGCACGGCGCCGGCGGAAACCGCGTTTCCGGTCTACGAGTCACGCCTCGACGATCCTGAGTGGTACGCCGAACAGGCTGCCGATCTTCAGGCCGAGCTGGACCGGCGCACGGCGGCACTAAAACAGCAGCAAACGGCCATCGCGGACGCAGCCAACCGGATTACCCAGCCGGGCCTTTCCTTGGTCCAGGATAATGCGGGTGTAACGCCACAAGCCGGCATCGCGAACCTTCAAGCGCAGGTGCAGGAAGTTCAGGACCAGCTCGACGAATTGAGCGACCTCGCGCGGCAACACGATATTCCGCCGGGCGTGCTCCGCGGATGAGAACAAGACGACAGGATTCACAGGCTGCGGAAAAACCGGGGCCAGGTGTCATTCTAGCGAAGCGAAGAATCTCTCTTCGATCTACGTGCAATCTACGAAGAGATTCTTCGGCGAAAAGCGCTTCAGAATGACAAGAAAATCCTTTTTCCGCAGCCTCTTCAGCCTGTCGCGGTTTCGCGGCGCTTGAGCGCGGAGGGAGAGATTCCTCGCTTCGCCTCAGCCCGAGTCCTCGGTGCGAGCGCTCGGAAGAACGGATGGACCCGGTTTTTCCGCATGAACGGTACGGTTCTACCAAATCCACCATGTGAATTTTGCGTAGGCCCGGCGCTTGATCAGGGCCGAATTCACAAGGGTCAATTGGTCCATGGATTCGAGATGATGATCTTGGACCAAATTCTGCCCCACGATCGCGAATTCGCCCTTCTCGAATAGCTTCCATCGCAGTTGCGTGTCGAGGCGCGTGTACGATGCGACGCCCTGAACGGGCAGGGCGCTGATGAAATAGGCGTTCACGTCCCAGGAAAGTCCGTGCGACAGTTCCACGTGAGATCGCAATTGCGCCTGGTGTTGCGGGCTGGAGCCCTGATACTGAGCGACGGACGACGTGTCCTGGCTCGAAGGTTTCGTGTGGAGGTGCATTTCGAGAAACGCGTAGCCGGGGCTGAGAGTCCAGCGGTCCGTCAGTTTCAGGTTTGCGAAAACTTCTCCGCCCTCCGTCGTTCCGTACAAGAGATTCCCGAACTCGAGCGGCATCACGAAACGCGCCGGAAGCGGCGTGGTCTGTAGAAACTCAGTCCCCGGCTCGATACTCGCCAGATGGTCGTAACGATTGTAAAACGCCGATACATCGACGGAAAGGCGGGTGTTGGGCTGCGTCCGGAAACCCGCTTCGTAGGCCAGCATGTGCTCTGGCACAAATTGCGGATTTCCGTTCAGAATCACCTCTACCGGCGTGTTGGACCCGTTGGGGTCGGGGAATACCGCCAGGGGCGCCACCAACTGGGTATCTCTTCGGGCCGCCGTCCGCTCCGCGCGCGACACCGCGGACCAGAGTGTGGCCCAGTTGGATGGAGTCCACGCGAGACGCACGCTCGGTTCGATTCCATAGCCGGAGAAATAGCTGTTCTCCACTTTTGAGCCGATCGTGAGCGACAGCCGGTCCGGGACGAGGGCGATCGTGTCTTGTCCGAAAAACGTAAAGAGATGGAGGCTGGCGTCTCCGGGACTGAAGGCCTGGTCGATCGTGCCCGCATCGTAATCCCAAATATGGCGGTATCCGAGTCCCCAGACAATATCCTGCCGCGAGCCCCAGGCGAAGTGATGGCTGAAATCGATATCGGCCGTTCGCAGCGTTTCGCGCGATTCCGGGCCGGTCCGCGCGTAGGTATCGTAGTAGATCTGCAGCGTGGTATCCGAGCGGTCGGAGAACGTGTGGTTCCACCGAACGAGGAGATTGCCGCCCGACAGATGCGAAATCACATCCAAATTTCCAATCACGGGAGGCGCGATCGAGAAAATATGGATGATCGATGCCCCCTCTCGACCCGTATAGAGGTCTCCTTGAACCGTGACGGAATCCTTGGAAGAGAAGGTCGTGTCCGCGCGGAAGCCGCCGTGCAGCAAGTGCCAGTCGTTCTCTCCGTGGGAACCATCCAGCTCCGGGAAAGAACCCTGATTCAAATATTTCGTGAAGAACCGATAGTCGGTCTTGGAGTGGAAGGTCCCGCCGTATTGAACCGTTCCGTAGGCCTGTCCTTCCGTTCCTCCAGCGGCACTGATCAGCCCGCCCTTGGTGTCCGCCGCCTTCTTGGTGACGACGTTGATGACGCCGTTGACGGCGTTCGCGCCCCAAACGGTGGCGCCGGGTCCGCGAATCACTTCAATGCGGTCGATATCCTCGAGCGGCACATCCTGCGCGTCCCAGTTCACTCCTCCGAGCAGAGGCGTGTACACGGCGCGGCCGTCGATGAGCACCAGCAATTTGTTTGTGAATTGCGCGTTGAAGCCGCGCGCCGAGACCGCGAAGGTACTGGAATCGATCTGGGAGACGTCCACCCCCGGCACCATGCGCAGCAAATCCGGAATATTCGTCGCTCCCGAGCGCGCGATGTCCTGCTGCGTGATCACGAAAATTGCCGCCGCCGCTTGCGACAGTTTCTGCTCTTTCTTGGAGACCGACGTCACTTCGATATTCATCAGATCTTCGAGAGAGAGCTGGGAGAGATCGCGCGGCGCCGCCTGTTGCGGCCCGGACGTTGCCGGCGTTGACGGCCCGGACGGCGGAGATTGCGCGGACACTTCACCGGCCAGCAGAGACAAGCTCGAAGCCAGGAAAACGACGAGACGTGCGCAAGCGATTCGGCGACTCGTTGCGGCTAGTGGCGCGGACACCTTGCCCTCCCCATAGGCAGCAAGCATGTCCGCAGCCAACCCACCGGTGATTCGAATCCGATAGGCCATTCACGGTAAATGGGTTGCGACGTACAAAGCGCGCGGAGGATTCGCGCATCGAGGTGGGGCGCCGATCTCGTGCCAAGCTGGAACCGCGACGCTTCGGCAAATCCCAAATCGGGAGGCTGCGCAGGATTACTTTCGGTCTTCGCGGGGAGATTGCGGAACGCCAGTGGGCCGGATTTCCGCTACGCCGGCAGCCTGCAAGATGCTGGGGCCAGACCGAAAGCCGGGGCTTTTCGCATCAACGCAGCGTCTCCGCGCGATAGAGCTTCGCGGTGTTGTAAATCGTCGATGCGACCAGCATGAGCGACATCCCCGCGATCGCAAGGATTCCCCCCACGTCGAAGATTCGATACGGCGAACCGAAGACGCGCGCGTCCGGGTGAAACCAGAGCGCCACGTTTCCGAGCGAAAGAAGGATCCGAATTTCCGTGGGCCCAAATTTCGCGAAAGAGAGCTGAAACGTTCCCACGGTGTACGTCGCCAGATATACCTGTACCGAAAGCATCAGGAATGCGACGAACATCCCGATCGCGATTTTCCATTCGACGATTCCCGAGATCGCCAGGCCTCCCATCAAGAAGAGCCCGCCGAAAGTATCGATCATGTGATCGACGTAGAAACCGTAACGCGGCCGCTGCCGGTTGCGAAGACGTGCGAGCGTCCCGTCCAGGCTGTCTCCGAACCAATTGAGCGCCAGAAAAAACGTCGCAAAGATAAGACCCGCCGGGTGCGTCCGCGCGAAGGCGTAGCTCACTCCCGCGAAGAACATGGCGGCGAAACCGGTCAGCGTCAGGTGATCGGAATTTACCCAGCGCCGGCAGCCGCGCGGCGAGCCACGCAAGGGTCTTGCGCTCGGCGGCCGCGGTGAAGCTTTCCTGCAGTCGCAAAGCGTCACGGAACGACGCCGGATTTGCCATGCTCGCGCTGGAGCATCGCCCCCGTGGCGGATGGTGCCCCGGTGTTTTGCGTTTCTTCGTGCGTCATGACCGGCCTCCTGATCGAAGAATGGGATGCGAATGGACTGCGTTCTACTTCCCGGCGCGCGAAATTCCGCACAGAACCGCGGAGCGCGTCGATTCAAGCGTGAATTCCAGCGACTCTTTCGGAACGCTTTCGACAAACGGCGCGACCAGCCAGTCGAGCCCGATGGGGAATGTCGCGCGTCAGCGAAATGGCTTCGCACTGCACGTACACGCCGCGGCCCGAATCGAAAAAGCGCCAGTAGGAATTGAGCCGCCAGAGAAATCCGCCGTCTTTTCCCACGGGCAATTCGTGCTCGTCCGGCTCGCCGGCATCCTCGACTTGCGCGATGCGCGTGCTGTAGGAGTTGCTGTAGGCGCGAGCCGCGTCGAGAAATTTGCGATGCACGTCGTAGTCGGTGTCGAGGATGATGGTGATGATTTTTTTCTTCCGCAGACGATAGTGGACCTTGAAGTCGTCGCCGGAGTGCTCGACCGTTTTCGATTGCGCCACTTCCGGCTTGTAATACTCGGCGTGGCGGTCGTAGTCCTCCACCAACGCGAGCACACGGGAGAGCGAAACTCCGGGAATGAAGACCGTCCCGACCCAGTGATGGATCAGCGCCCCGGGCGTGGCCGAATGGCCCGACGGATCGGCGGTCTTCAGCCTCTCCGAAATCACTTCGCCCTTTTGCAACCGGGCGTAGGCTTCGCTGCGGCGCGGCTCCGGCAGGCTATCGACCCATAAAAAAGCTGTCGCCCGGCGCCAGTTCGCCCTGCATCCGCAGCTCGGTGAGGCGCACGTATTGATCGAATCCCTGGGCGGCTTTCGGCTGAAGCTCCGAGGCGCGGCTGGAGAAGGAATCGCCATAAGCCAAATCAGGACCGCTGACAGCAGGCGAATGGGAACCCGGTTTCGATCGGGTCAGCCTCGCGCCGCTCATCCGGATCCGGATCCCGGGACAGCCCCTTACCGGGATGCCCGGGCTGCCCGCCCGGTTTGCGGTCCTTGCGCCGCTTCCGCTCCGAGGCATCCCGCCCGCGGCGCTCCGCGCGGCGCCGCTCCCCTCGGCCCCGATCTGCTCCTTCGACGGCGGCGTCCCGAATCGGAGCTGTCCATGCGCAGCCGCCGCTCCAGCTCGGCGACCCGCAGTTCCAGCCGCCGCCGCAGCTCCCGCTCCACCTCCAGGTCAGCGCGCGCCACGGCAAACCCCTCCCGCAGCGCGGCGAGCTCAGCATCCTTGGCCTCGATTACCGCGCGCAGCCGCGCGATCAGCGCACGCTGCTCCCCGGCCGCGCCGGACGGATCGGGCTCATCGAACACAAGTCCTAAGCTTGCCCAACCTGAACTAGAAGTTCAAACACCCTCAGGTCGCGGCGTGTCGGACAGGGCCACCCAGCCTCAGCCGCTCCAGACCCGTGAATGGACACCGAATAAGGTCGTCGATGACGTGCTGGGACTGTCGGCGCTGGCGAGCGATGTTCTGGCCGACCCCCGCACGTGCTGGGACTGTCGGCGCTGGCGAGCGATGTTCTGGCCGACCCCCGCACGGGCAGAAATGGCCGCCACGCATTGGCCGGGCTGTTCCGGCAGTCGGTCTTTGGCCGCCTTGCCGGATACGAGGATGTGAATGATGCTGACCGTCTTCGCCATGATCCGGCGATGCGCTGGATTGTCGGCGTGAAAGCGACTTCGGGTGCTGCGGCCTGGTCTCGCGCATTTATTTCCGGGCCGACGCGGGTTTCGCCAATCCCGAAGTTTATGAGTGTCTCGAAGCCGAGCGGATCAAATACGCAATACGGTTGCCAGCGAACCGCATCCTGCAAGAAAGGATCGGCCATCTGCTGACGCGCCCGATTGGGAGGCCGCCGAACGAAGTGCGGCGCTCCTATGCGAACTTCACCTATCAAGCCGGGAGTTGGACAAAATCCCGCCGCGTCGTCGCCAAGGTCGAATGGCATCCGGGCGAACTCTATCCCCGTGTCGGCTTTATAGTCACCAACATGAGCCGCCCGGCCGAGCGCGTCGTCGCTTTCTACAACAAGCGCGGAACATGCGAGCAATGGATCAAGGAAGGCAAGGGCGCGATCAAATGGACGCGGCTGTCATGTCGGACGTTCGCCGCGAACGCCGTCCGTCTCCAGCTTCATGCGCTGGCCTACAATCTCGGCAATTTCCTGCGCACTTTGGCGACGCCGGAGCCGATCAAGGATTGGTCGCTGACGAGTCTGAAGGAGAAGCTCATCAAGATCGGCGCGAAGGTCGTCAGCCATGGGCGCTATGTCGCGTTCCAGATGGCCGAGGTCGCCATCCCACAGAATCTGTTCGCCGACATTCTGCGGCTCATCGCGGAACTTCGACCGCCACCCGATCTAGCGCCTGCGTGAAGTGTTCGGTCGTTATGCGTTCGAGCCAAACTCACGGGGGAGATGCATCTTGATCACAATCAATTAACAATTGTCGTCACTGTGGAACTTTATGGGCCGCAGAGGGTTCATCTGCGCAGATGGCGGTAGCGGAGAGCGTCAAAACGCCCAAGTGGATCCAATCCCCAGCCATTAGGGAAATATCGGGTTAAGCTTGCCCCACTTGGGTGCCACATGTTTTCATACGCAAGGACGAGAAGTCGTTTATTGTTAAGGACAGTCAATTGTGAGGAAACATCATGAGCCATACAATGAATATGTACGTAAAGAATATCTCCGGCTATTCTATAAAGAGCGTCACTGCGACGCACACGTGGGATGGCAATACAAATGTCCTCACCGCGAGTAATATTGCAGACAACGCATTTTCTGCTCCGCAATCCATTACCTCTGGCTATACGCAATATGACTGGTATACAGTTATTGTCACATTTGGAGATCCCAACAATACGCAGAAGCAGATGGATTTCTACTGCAATAGTTCATATTCGCAGGATACGGTTGTCCTAGAAGTTACCATGAGTCATCTGAATTGTAGGTACTATGCGGGCGGACTACCTCCCCCAGACGGGAAGGGGACCTACGACACCGGATGCCTGGATAAGGGCTGGACCTAACTGAGCGTTGCCGTTCTTGATGGCTTCAGGCGGCATTGACACGTTAACGGCGAACTTCGGACGAATGGGTTATGGTGGTCGATGAAACCCATCTCCTACGCCCGTCACCGCTTCCCGCCTGACGTCATCCGGCATGCAGTCTGGCTCTACCTTCGGTTCACCTTGAGCTATCGTGACGTCGAGGATTTGCTGGCCGAAAGAGGATTTGACGTCAGCAATAAATCGATCCGTCGCTGGGTTTTAAAATTCGGGCCAGCGATCGCCAGGAACCTCCGCAGCATTCGACCGAGGCCCCACGATCAATGGGGCATCTGGACGATATGGTGGTCTCGATTGGCGGTCGGCGAATGTATATGTGGCGCGCTGTCGACAGCGAAGGCGAGGTTCTCGAGATCCTGGTTCAGTCCCGATGCGACAAGGCTGCGGCATTACGGCTGCTCCGGAAACTGCTTCGACGTCAGGGCTTCGTTCCGACGGCTATCGTCACCGACAAACTCAGATCCTACGGAGCAGCGCTTCGCGACATTGGCTTCTCGAGATTGCACGAGCACGGATTGCGCGCCAACAATCGAGCGGAGAACTCGCATCAGCAGCTTCGACGACGCGAGAGAAAGATGCAAGGCTTCAAATCAGGCAAGTCGGCTCAGCGCTTCGTTTCCGTCCATGCGGTCGTTTACAATGCGTTCAATGTGCAGCGTCACTTGATCAGCCGCTCGACGCATCGCCAATTTCGGACGGCAGCCTATGATTCTTGGAGCGATGCGACAGCTGTTGCCGCATAAATCGAGACCTCAGCGCTCGGGATTCTTTGGCGTCCGCGCCTTAACGTGTCAATGCCCGCGGATGCGTTTGCCCGCGCGTGGTTCAAACTCACCCACCGTGACATGGGCCCGCGCGCACGCTATCTCGGCCCGGAAGTCCCGGCGGAGGAGCTGATCTGGCAGGATCCGGTCCCCGCGGTCGATCACAAGCTGATCGACGCCAAGGACATCGCGGATCTCAAGGCCAAGATTCTCGCCTCGCGACTCTCCATCCCCGAGCTGATCGGGGCCGCGTGGGCCTCGGCTGCAACCTTCCGCGGCTCCGACAAGCGCGGCGGGGCGAACGGGGCGCGTATCCGTCTCAGCCCCCAGAAGGATTGGGAAGTCAACCAGCCTGCCCAATTGGCAAAGGCGCTCGAAACCCTCGAAGGCATTCAGAAGGCGTTCAACGGCGCGGCCAGTGGCGGCAAGAAAGTGTCGCTCGCCGATCTGATCGTCCTCGGCGGCTCGGCCGCTATCGAGCAGGCCGCGAAAAATGGCGGGCACGACGTGACGGTTCCCTTCGCGCCGGGCCGCACCGACGCCTCGCAAGAGCAAACCGATGTGGAATCCTTTGCCTATCTCGAACCGTGCGCGGACGGGTTCCGCAATTACCTCAAGGCTCAGTACAGCGTATCGGCGGAGGAGCTGCTGATCGACAAGGCGCAACTCCTGACGCTGACCGCGCCGGAGATGACGGCTCTCGTCGGCGGCCTGCGCGTCTTGGGCGCGAACCACGGCAAGTCGCAGCACGGCGTCTTCACAATTTGTCGGGAGACGCTGACCAACGACTTCTTCGTGAACCTCTTGGACATGAGCAATGAGTGGAAAGCGACCTCGGATGAAAATGTGTTCGAGGGACACGACTGCAAGAGCGGCAAACTGAAGTGGACCGGCACCCGTGTCGACCTCGTCTTCGGCTCGAACTCCGAGCTGCGCGCCCTTGCCGAAGTCTACGGGGCCGACGACGCGCAAGCGAAGTTCGTGGCCGACTTCGTGGCGGCGTGGACCAAGGTGATGAACGCTGATCGCTTCGACCTCGCCTGATCTCGGCCGAGAGGTTTTCGAAGCCTGTTAAGGCCAAGCCGCTCCAGCCATGCGGCTTGGCCGGGATGATGCGCCAGACGGCGTCAAAAGCGTGCTGCGACTTCCGCGGCCGCGGGCAGCCGTGATACCCGTCACTTCGCGGTCCTGCTCCGTGCTTGGCCAAGAGGGATTGATCCACCCCCAACGACCGAGTCGGGGATCCTTTTGTATGAGATGCCGTAAAGCCGATCGCGCGCCGTGGATCAGAAACTTGCGCAGATATTTGTTGCCGCGCTTGCTGAGCCCGAGCAGTTTTGGTTTGCCGCCGGTCGTTTGCCGGAGTGGTTACTTTGCGAACTCTACGGTGAGCTCGTGGACAGAATCGTCGCGGCGATCGACGAAACCGAGGATCAGAGGACCATACGCAGGCGGCTATCTGTACGAGGTGAAGTCGGCGATCGATGAGGGGGCGAGTTCGAGCTGACCGCGCGTGAGTTGGAGGTCGCCGGCAGTGCCAGCCTGGATCGAAAGCGGCGATATAGAATACTATACGTGCCGTACGTCTTCGACCCGAAGCGTTGGCGGGTTCTGCCTCTGCTCAATCCGGTTGGCAGCGAGACCAGAAACAGGCTCCGGGTCGTTCGAACCGGCTCCGTGCAATACCGGTTTGAAGTGCGCTGAGACGCTCGTGATGACGCGGCACAATCACCTCCCAGGCAAACTTCAGGGGAGGGACGCGGAAGTGCGGACCATGGGGACGCTAATCTCCCCACCCAAACTGCTGAACGAAGCCGCTTGTGCAAAGGCCCGCATTTTTTCAAGAAGCTTACGAAACGGCTCCTCTGGCGCGATGCACATCGTTCGATATGTATTCAGGAAGGGCAGCCAGTTATTAAGGAAGCCGATTTTCCCACGAATTTGCGGGGGTTACTGATCCTGCGTTGCAAGGCGATTTGCGGGAGAGACGGATCAGGGACGATTTCGGCCGCGGCCGTCGTGAAAATCTCTCCGGCGCCATTTCGTGGTTGACTTTTTTCGGGGGCGGAGCCAGCAGCCGTCGCCAGGCAAAGCCAAAAATTGCGGGCGACGCTAAAGGGGCGCGCGGAAATTTACAGAACGGTGAGTGGACGATTTGTTCTCAGCGGAAGCCGAGGAGCTTTCGCTGTTCATCAAAGCCGGCCGGTAGCCACGGCGTCAGACACGTCAATGTCTGGGCGGAGAGTTGCGGCGGTTTTCGGCCATCGATGATGGCCGTGGTATGTCGGGCGACAGCCAGGGAAGAGGCAGGAGCGTATAGAGGTAGGCTGCCGACACGGACGATTTGTTCTCAGCGGAAGCCGAGGAGCTTTCGCTGTTCATCCCAGCCGGCCGGTAGCCGCGGCGTCAGACGCATCAATGTCTGGGCGGTGAGTTGCGGCGGTTTTCGGCCATTGATGATGGCCGTGGTGATGTCGGGTGCCAGCCAGGGAAGACGCAGAAGGGTATAGAGGTAGGCTGCCGACACGTGCTCCTCGCGAGCGATATCATGCACGGTCAGCTCGGGGTTTTGGATCAGGCGCGCCTGGATGGCGTGAGCGCGCGCCAGATTCTGAGCAAGCTGGGATCGGCTGGTGTCTGATCATCGGCATTCTCGACCAGCATGCGCATTTCGCGGCCAACGCGCTTGAGCCGACCGGCACCGTCAGCGTCAGCAGATCGTCGGGTGCATTCGTCGGTGCATGATGCTGCATCGTCAGATCAATCGACCCGGCCAGCAGCTCCGTCAAGCCGGCATCGAGAGAGCGTGATGTCGACGCGATCGGATCGGATTTCCACCCGGCAGAGCAGGGCCATGAGCATCGCTTTGATTTGTCTGGCGCCTGGCCGCCAAGATCTTCCGCGAGCTGACGGCCGCGTTCGATCAGTTGGCTGCATCCTGAACCGTTGTGCGATTCATTGTCGACGGCATCGAGGATCGCTCCGGGGTCGGCGAGAAATGTGCGAAGCCTGTTGATCACCAGGCCTTCCAAATTGCCGGCCGGTATCCGCCGGCCGCTCGAACGGTTCCTTCCCGCCCCGGTGAGGAGGGAGGTCGAAACATAGTACCGGTAGCGCGTTCCCTTCTTGACCGCATAGGTTGGCGTCAGGCGCTCGCCGGTTTCGTCAAACACCATGCCGGTCAGCAGGCTGGGGTGGCTTGCCGCGCGCTCCCGTTGCCCGCTCGACGCGGTTTGCGGCCAGCACGGCCTGGACCTCGTCCCACAGCGGCTTGTCGACAATCGCCGGGTGTTCTCCGGGATAGCCATTGCCCTTGTGGGAGATCTCGCCGCGGTAAAGACGGTTCTGAAGGATCAGATAAAGCGCCCCGCGGGAGAGCGTCTGGCCCCCATATGCGGCGCCGTCGGACCGCATGCGGCGCTTGCTCTTGATCCCGGCGTCGGCAAGCGCGTCCCGCAGCGCATGAACCGACTTGAGCGCGAGATAGCGCCGAAAAATATCGACAACGATGCGGGCCTCGTCCTCGTTGACGACGAGCTTGCGGTTTTTCACGTCATAACCGAGGGGCGGCATGCCGCCCATCCACATGCCCTTTTTCTTGGACGCGGCGACCTTGTCGCGGATGCGTTCGCCGGTGACTTCCCGCTCGAACTGGGCGAAGGACAAAAGGACATTCAGCGTCAGCCGTCCCATGCTGGTGGTGGTGTTGAATTGCTGGGTGATCGACACGAACGAGACGCCGCGGCGGTCAAAGACCTCGACGAGCTTGGCAAAATCGGAGAGCGCGCGCGTCAACCGGTCGACCTTATAGACGACGACCACATCGATCTGGCCTGCCTCGATATCGGCGATCAGCCTTTTCAGGGCCGGGCGCTCCATCGTGCCGCCGGAAAACCCGCCATCATCATAGAGCGCCGGCAACACCGTCCAGCCCTCGTGCTTTTGCGAGAGAATGAAGGCGGCGCAGGCTTCCCGCTGGGCGTCGAGCGAGTTGAAGGCCTGCTCCAGGCCTTCCTCCGACGATTTCCGTGTGTAAATCGCACAGCGTGCCTTTTTGGCGGACCGTCGCGGCGTCTTGTCCAATTCACCCATCGCGCCCCCCATGGCTCGGACGCTCCGCACCTGCCGCTGGCAGCCCAAAGAAGCGCGGGCCCGACCAATGCGCTCCGGTGATTTTTTTGGCGATCTGTGGTCAGCGACGGATAGTTCGCCCCGGCATATTCGAACCCGTCTTCCGTGACCGTGACGGTGTGCGTACGGCCGCGCCATTCCCGAACCAGACGGGCGCCGGGCTTCAGGCTGAGGCTCGGCGTGGGGCCAACCCGGCCCGTTGTCCGCAAGGCCTTCGCCATAGTTTGCAGCTTTCGCCGGGTCGCCTTGCCGAGCCCGCCATGCTCGATTTCTTGAAGTCTGTAGCCGAGGGCAAGGACCAGCAGGTCGCGGCTGATCCGCGGCGGTTCAGCGTGATTGAGACGCCGCCATTCGCGCCGCAAATCTTCGAGGCCGAGCGACCGAAAACGAGCGATCTCGCCTTCGATCGCGTCTCGATCGACCGGAGCCATGGCTAGGCGGCCGCTTGTGTAGAGTTCTTCGGCTTCGATTTGGGCGGCTTGTCGGCCATCACACGGTAGACGCGTTCGCTTCCGATCTTCTCCGATAGCAGCGTCAAGCCGAGCTTCTTGCGCACCACGGCGGCAAAGAAGCCGCGGACCGAGTGCTCCTGCCCGCCCGTCGCCTTCATGATGGCGGCGATCGTTGTCCCCTTGGGCTGTCTCAGCAATGTAAGGACGGCCTCCTGCTTGGTCCCGCTGCGGGTCGAACCGGAAGTCACGCTTCCGGGATCCCGAATGGGCCCAACCGGCCCTTGTCACGGTGACAGTGACGCTCCTTTCGCCGGAGAAGTCCACTCCTTTTCGCGATGTCGCCGGGGGTTCGAGTCGAAGTCCCCCCACCGGAGACCGCCCCCGGAACCGCCGCCGCCGAGTTCGCCGGAGGCCGTTGCGCCTCGACGCCACGGCTAGCTGCTTGGCGCTCCCTGTTAGCCCGCCAAACCTCAATAAATCTTCAAACCGTCTTGCTGTAGCTTGTTGCCATATTCATCGGTGACGCGAACGGGTCTCGGAATAGCTCTGCCCGCTGGCTGCCTAGAACCCGGCGGAACGAAGGCCGGTAGAACCTTGCCGGTTGCTCGAAGCAGTTGTGCAGAGCGGCAAGCCTTTGCTGATAATTGCCGAGGACGTTGAGGATGAGGCGCTCGCGACGCTCGTCGTCAACAAGCTGCGTGGTGGTCTGAAAATTGCTGCCGTCAAGGCGTCAGGCTTACCACCGAAGCCCCGCAGTGGCACCATCGCCAGCGGGGCGGGATCCCGGATGGGTCCAACCGGCCCTTATCTCAGCATGGCGACAGTGACGCTCTCTTCGCCGCAGAAGTCCACTCCTTTCCGCGATGAAAATTGAGCGCCAATCGCCCCAACGTTAAGGCGTCAGGCTTACCACCGAAGCCCCGCAGTGGCACGATCGCCAGCGGGGCGGGATCCCGGATGGGTCCAACCGGCCCTTATCTCAGCATGGCGACAGTGACGCTCTCTTCGCCGCAGAAGTCCACTCCTTTCCGCGATGAAAATTGAGCGCCAATCGCCCCAACGTTTGGGTGATTCAATCGTGGAGCGCGGCGCAGGCAAGGGCTGTTTTCGCTAAAGCTTCAAGTCGCATTTGTAAATCGAGAATAGAAACGCATGCAATGCTCGAGCACCGCGAGCGTTGGTTCCGAATTTGGGGACGGATTAGAGAGACGGCGGTAAGATGCGGCTCAGAGACGCCAATCTCAAAGCGACTTCAGTTTATCATTGGGCTTCAGTCACGGAAAAGGCAGATTCGTTGGCCACGACGAGTTTCCATGCTGGAGACGAGTTTCCATGCTGGATACGTCGCGCTTCAATATGTACCGAACGCCGAAAAAGTGTTCTAAAGGGTCGCTCATCTGTCAAGCATCGGTCTGGGCGCCAGCAAGCGGAAGCGTGAAGCTAAAAATAGCTCCGCCATCCGGGTTGAACTCCGCCCATATCTTCCCGTGATGCGCTTCAATGATCACGCGGGAGATCGATAGGCCGACGCCCATACCACTCAATTTAGTCGTCACGAATGGCTCAAACAGATCGGACTTCGCTTTTTCAGACAGGCCGACGCCGCTATCTGCGATATCAACTTTAATATCCGTCTGGTTAGACGATGTCGAAACGACGAGTTCACGCCTTTGCGCCGCCTCCATCGCTTCTTTGGCGTTGCGTATCAGATTGACTAGGACTTGCTCGATCTGGATCTTGTCGGCGAGCACTTCGTCTTCCTTGGCATCCAACTGGAGCGTCACGCAAATCTGGTGCTCTTTCGCGCCTATGCTGGTGGCGTGATAGGCGTCTCGGATCAACTCATTTAGCTTTAACTGGATCTTATCGGGTTCGCCATGCGTAATGAATTCTCGCAAACGAGAGACGATTTGTCCTGCTCGCCTGACTTGAGCGGCGGCCTTGTCCAACGTCTCCGTGACACTGGCTGGGCGTCGTTCTGCCTCCATATCGAACAGCCGTCGCGCCGTCTTCACGTAGGACCCCGTTGCTGCGAGCGGTTGGTTGATCTCATGCGCGAGGCCAGCGGCCATACTCTGCATCACGTTCATGCGATCGGCGTATAGTTTCTGCATTCGTGCTTCGGCCTGCTTGCGCTCAGATATGTCTAGTACGAAGGCGACGCCATCGCCGCGCGACGCATCGAGCATTGCGCCAGCAATGAGAACGGGCAAGCGGGTTCCATCCTTACGGAAATATTCCTTTTCGAATGGACGTGTGGCGCCCCTCGCCTTCACGTCTGCGAGCGCTGCGTCATCGAGTTGATGATACTCGGGCGGCGTCATGCGCACCCAATCAATCCAACCGGCCTCCAAGTCTCCGCGGTTGTAGCCGAGCATCTCAAGGAACTTGTCGTTGGCGTCGGTGATCGCGCCGTTTACATTCCAGTAGACGACTCCGACCAGGCCCAAATCGAAAAAAGCGCGAGATCGCGCTTCGCTGGCGCGTAAATCATCCTCGGCGCGCTTGCGCTCGGTCACGTCCTGAACATAGCCGTGCCAGACAATCTCTCCACTCGGCTCCGCTATCGGCGAAGATTGTCCCTCCAGCCAAATCGTCCCTTTCTGCGGATGCTCGTAACGGAATTCATCGCGCCAGATCGTGAGCGTCCGCGCGGACTCGGCGATGCTGGCGTCGATATGATTTAGATCGTCGGCATGGATGCGCTGAAACACCGGTCCGGCGTCCGCTCGCACGTCGTCCGGAGAAAGGCCATATACGCTGGAAAAATTTCCGGAAACATAAGGAAACGACTGCTTTCCGTCCGCGCTCCGGCGAAATGAGCAAATCACTCCGGGAACGGAAGCCGCTACACTGGTGATCTGTTCAGCAAGCCGCGCCTTCTCCGCAAGCAACTGCTCGACCGACTTTTCATCCGTGACGTCGCGGCAAATGCCGACCAGGCGAACTGGTCTGCCATCCGCGAAAAAGGCCTGCGCTTTGGAGCTGATCCATCGCTCATCGCCATCGTTAACGCGGCGAATGCGATATTCTGCGCGATACTGGCCGTCGCCAGCGGGATCAAATGCCGCCCTGAATGCCGCCTGCATGGCAGGCAAATCATCAGGCAGGATGGCGGAAAAAACTGTCTCTGGATTGACGAAAGTGTTTGGAGCAAATCCGAAGATGTCGCGCATCTCAAGGCTTGCCTCCGTGACATTCGCAGAGACGTCAAGATCCCATGCGCCGATAGCACCCGCCGAGATCGCCAGCCGAAGGCGTTCGTTGGCTACGCGGAGCTGGTCGTCGATCGCGACCCGCATCTCAGCGTCGCTCATACGGATCCACGTGCGATGCAGAGCCTCGGTGATGCCGGAAATGATCGTGGCCATCGTCAGGAAGATTGCCAGGCCCAGCCAATCGCCCAGATTTACTAAGGGTGCGACCCACCGATGTGCCACTAGCGCGCAAAGGACGGTGGCCAAGCCCCCTGAGGCAATTCCGCCAATCAGCGCGGCAATTTCTACAGCAGGGTAGAACGTCACATAGGTGAGACGGTGCTCGAGAAAGCCCATTAAGATGAGACGGGCCAACGCGCCGGTGAGGGCGGCCGCCACGCCAACGCCCATGCGCCACCACAAAGGCTTCGCGTAACAGGACGCCAACCATCGCATCGCAGCGTCGCGTCCGCGCCCCTTCGAGTGAGCGCTCCGCAGAGTGTTAGCGACTGGTTCATTCAAGCTTGTGGGCATGATGGCATTGCCATATGTGGACATCCGAAACGCGTGTGATTGGTCGACAGTATAGCCAAACAAGCGCTCTGCGCCGGCATTCCAGGTGCATACCGTGCCGCAACGCAAAGTCAGAAAGCTCTCTATGTTCCGACAAGGGGCTCGCCGCCATCATTCTTGGCGGTCCCGCCATTACCCCGCGCCTCCGGTCCTGGGTTTCTAACGCGCGCCTGTCGTTCTTGTTCCGCCGCGTTCGAGGTGCAGGGCTGCTGCGATTAAGGTATGCGTATTCCGCTTGACGCGGGGGCGGGCTCGGTCTGCGCTTTGTCCCTGCGTGGATATCCGCCCTCTGTTTGGTCTAGGCGCTCCCTGTCTCCAGTTAGGGTCAAAACAGCGCTCTTGGAGAGCCCATGGGCAGGCCGCTGAATGGCCTCCACGCAGACAAGCGCTACTATGCTTGCACCCGTTCCATCCTCAACGGGTTCAGTCAAACTAAGGTCATCGTCTCCATGGCCCAAAACACTGACCCGTCTCGAGACTAGCCACATGCGCAGGAGGTCACTTGGCGCAGGCCGCAGGAGCCCAATTTTGCCCTTTTGAGCGGCTATTCTCTGCTCGAAAGCATCGATAAGGGACAAGTGGGGGCTGTAGCGCCCTCACAACGGCCGTCTCGGCAAGCGCCCGCTCCATCCTGCACAGGTCTATGATCTTGCGGCGGATTATTCCGAGATGATCAACGGCAACTTTCTGGACTTTGCCGCAGGTGTAGCCGCCTTCGCCCAACCCCAGTAGATTGCGAATTTCCTCAGCGGTGAACCCGGCTCTCGGCTGCGACGAATGAAAGACGAGCCGCTTCAGGTGATAGGCCGCGTAGAGTCGGCGGCCGCCTTTAGCGCGCGCGGCGGCGGCAGAAGGCCACCTTTCTCGTAATAGCGGCCCATTACTCTCCCCGCGCGAGCGGGGGGGCAGTTTTGGAGAATGTCAATGATTCACATAGTGACCCCATAGTGGCCCCCGAAAACGAGCATCATTATCGCGACGAGATGGAGCAGGCCTTTCGTTTGCGCCATCGGGCCTTCGTCGAGCAAATGGGCTTGCACGCTCTCGCCAAACCTGACGGGTGCGAAATCGATCAATTCGATAATGAGCATGCCGTGAATCGAAGGAACTAGGAGGCCACAGATTTGCACGAGATCGTCCGCCAATCGCTCGCTCCTCTTTGTGCAAAGATGACCGGCTCACAATTGAGGGACCTGCCGTACTCATTCCGGCCGACAGAGATGCCGCATGGTCGATGGCGCTCCATGAGCGTTGCACGAATGCGCTCAAACATGGCGCTTTCAAAACGAAAGTGCTTGGGGCGCGAACTGGCGGGCAGCGCAAACATCTGGTTTATTTGCACGATCGATGCCCCAATTCATACAACCCCGAACCGATGATCGTGGTGTGGCGAGCGGCGTCGAGCATCGTCTCACTTTGCAGGGATGCGGCGTCTTAATCGTCGAAGACGAGGCGATGGTGGCTATGTTGCTTGAGAACTTACTCCAGGAGTTGGCTGTCATGTCGTTGAAATCGTCCCGTGTTGAAACAGCACTCACATCCATCACGGCAAGATATGCGATGTTGCTATTCTCGACGTGAACCTGAAAGGGGAGACAAATTATCCTGTCGTGGATGTGCTCGAACTCCGAAAGGTGCCCTTCCTGTTTGCAACAGGTTATGGAACAGAGGCGATCCCTGAAAAGTATCGGCAGCGCACTGTTCTGCAAAAGTCTTTCGGGCAACAAGAACTTGAGGAGGCGCTTCTTAGGGCCCCGCAATAGGCCACGGAGGGGCATAACCTCCAATTGTTGCACGTGCTGTGATGCGCTGCGCAGCCGAGTGACATCCGACGCGAGGGCGCCGGCATAGAGAATCAAATTAATGCGGCACTTGGAACCCGATCCCCTTGCGCTTCGCCGCAAAATGTAGCGAAAAATAATTGATACATGCTCGGAGGAAGCGGAGCATTCGAATGCTTCTGCCCTTGCTCACACGAGGTCGGTCGGAAGCAAAAGGTACCTTCGTTCGACAACTCGTCAATTCCAATGCAATGGAGAAGCGATGACTCCACCTGGACAGTGTGACAGACCCCGACAGGCGCGGGGTCACGGCGGCGCGAAAGCCTAAAATGCCGGCTCGGCCGAAACGCCGCCGACAATGTGATAGCCTCGTGCGATAGCACCCGCGAAGGCCAAGCGTAGTTAGCTCGCACAGAGAATCTGCATAAATCACAGTTCGCTTCGCAAAGCCGAAGAAAGCCGAACGATTGAATCAAGAAAGTCAGATCCCCAGATCCTCTCGCGGAACGACCAGCGCCATTTGCACGAGTTCCGGCAAACTCCGGGCTTTCATTTTGGCCATGACCATGGCGCGGTGAACCTCGACCGTCCTCGCGCTGATGCCAAGTTCATGCGCGATGACCTTGTTTAACTGTCCTTTGAGCAACCCCGCCAACACTTCGTTTTCTCGCCTGGTCAACGTCGCGAGCTTTAAGAGGATCGACTGCGCTTTCGCTTTGCGCGCCGCATCATCATTCTTACACCTCAAAACTTGCTGAATGGAGGCGAGCAAAGCGTCTTCGTCAAACGGCTTTTCAAAAAAATCGACTGCTCCCTGCTTCATCGCCTGAACAGCGAGTGGAATATCGGCATGGCCAGTGATAACGATAATCGGCATAGAGATGTGCCGTTTTCTCATTGTCTCTACGAGATCGAGCCCGCTTAGTCCTGGCATACGCACGTCCGTCACGACACACCCATTCTCGCCTTCTCCGATCGCTTCAAGAAAACCTCGGGCGGATTCATAAGTGCGAACCTCGTGCCCCTCGGTCGTCAACAGCAAGCTTAATGAGTCCCGAATTGCGGGATCGTCGTCAATGACGTGAATAGCATCGTAGGTCATCGGTCTACAACCTCCCTCCTGCACCGAATTAGTTATATTGCGTTTTTGTAGTATCGGGAATCAAATTTTTCTGGACGGCGAGAGAGTTGCGTCCGCAATGAACATCGTGGTTTAGATCACGCGAATGAAGCCGGATTAAATTGTATTCGGCATGCAGCCGCGTCATTGGATCGAAGAAGGATTTTTGGCCTGGATCAATCGAAATAGAAGGTGCTGGAAAAATACGGCAGCGACCGTCAAATCAGCCGAGGCCTTCCTCGATGCCGCTCCGATCATGCTACGATTGCGCCGAATGGCGCCCAAAACATGAGCTTCGAGAGAGAGCCTAAGTTGTTGATGCTTCAAAATATCGAACCGTGAGCGGCCGGAGTCGCTGACAATTGAGATCTAAGAACTAATAATTCTGTTGTTTTTGATGTGCGACGTTACACGATGGCGCGCCACGCTGGGCATTTGCTGCGGTGCGCTAGGTAATTTCCACAATTTCAAGGTCCGTCCGGACCCTTTATCAACGACCGCGACGCAGCAAGGTGTCGCGTGCCCAGTGAGGAGTGAGGTGATAATTACCTTCGAGCAATGCGCGGTCTTTGCGGGGCTTGCTCCGAACGAAATGATCTTTGGCGTAACCCCGTCGCACTCGCTACTTTTGAGTTATCTCCTAAACCGGAAGCGGGGCCCAGAAGCCGTGCGCAAAATGATCGTCGCCGATCTCCGCGCTTCGCTAGATATTGGAGCGCCGAAAATGGCGGCGGACTTGCTGGTCGTGTTGAGGTGGTTTCTTTCTGACCACCCGGAAGCCAGAATCGGCCTCCAAAAAGCTGGAGAGCATCCGGCAGGTCGAGCAATCGCACCGCGTGCGAGTTGTGAGGCTGACACGATGATCTCGATTGAGCAATGCAGGGAGTTTTCAGGGCTTGGTTCACACGAGATGGTCTTGGGCGCAGCTCCAACCGCCAGTCACCGTTCCCTACTTTCGAGTTATCTTCTGAATCTGAGGCGGGGGCCAGTAGCTGTGCGTGAAATGATTGTCGCCGACATTCGCGCTTCACTGAACCTAGGAGCGTTGAATTGGGCGGCGGATTTGCTAACTGTGTTGCGGCTGTTCCTATCCGACCACCCTGAAGCCAGAAGCCCTCGTGATCGCGATGCTCACGCTTACACGCGCTTATTTCTCGTGGAAGAAACGGAGTGCAAGGGCGCGAGGCGCGCGACGAGAAATGGCAGGGCGCCTCCTTGCAAAACATCGTACCCTTGAGCTTCATGAAGGTCTTGGAGGCGTTAGCAAGATGATTCGTCCAGCTTCTCCGGACGCCGGATTTGTGTATCCTAGACGCTGAGGAGGCGGGCGGCCAAATGTGTCAGTGAGCGTGGAGAGCGAGGCTGTGAGTCGCTGTGGGATTGTCGCGCCGTTCTCTCAAATGTTGTGTGATCGTAGACATCCAATCAGGCGGGAAATCGCCGCCGGCCAAAAGTGGGGCAAGCTCACTGACGACGACATTGCCGCGATAAACGGCAAGCGCGAGCAGCTCGAAGGCAAAATCCAAGATCGCTACGGTCATACCAAGCAGCAGGTGAAGAAGGATGTCGACGATTGGCACGGTAGCCTAAAATGAGCGCGGCCGAGGTGCGTTGAACCATTGGCGCAGAGGGCGCGACCCCGTCACCGGGTCGCGCATGGCAGGGATCAGGTCAAGCGGTCGAAAAAATTCGGACTGGAGAATACGCTGATGAGACCAGTTACAACGGCAATTATCGGGGTGCTTGTCGTAGCGGTGGCTGTGTTCGGATAACTTTATTATCAAAGGACGCGAAACGACATCACTACTCAAATGCCAAAAGTCGAGCTGAAGCCGTAAGAACTCGGCCAAAACGAGTTGCTCATCGGCATCGCTGATTCTCTGGCGTCGTTGGGAAATTATCGCTGCAAAGCGGTTGGTTTTGGGTTGATCGTGTCATTCCAATCGCCGTGGAACTCGGGATGAATTTTGATCAAAAACTTTTCAAGTGAAATCCTTTTCCATCGCAACCCGAACGTAGATCGCCTCAAATGGCTGCTCCTCGCTACGAGGCAGGGTCAGTTTGCAAGGCTGGCAGTGGCGAGTAGACCTGTTGCGAGAACCCGTCACGGCATCCTTGGACCTTTCCCATGGAACGAATGTGATGGACGGGGTACGTAGAAATACGAGGTTGAAAATGGCATGTCTTCCGATGTTCTATCCTCCGTGCCCTGCTACAGGTGTCTGGAGGAAAGCTTCGGAGAAATTTCAAGTCGACTCCAGCGACGTCAATGTTGCCGCCCGCAGACTACCCAACGCAGGGCACACCAGGCCTCCATTTATGTTCTCACGATTGCATGGTGTGGCTGGGAATTACGTGCGCGGATAGACACGATAGGATGCTTTATGTTCATTGGCCTCCAGATACAAACACCGAGGACGAACCAGCTCGAAGCTCTTGCCGCTGCGACGGCCTCGACAGCCCCAAGGGGCTACAGGCCATCTTGGACGAGGCGGCCGAATTTTCGAAGAAGCAGCATCAGGATGTAACGGAAAGCAAATGCGCATCGCGCTTGTCGCTCCGCTGGCGGAAGCAGTACCGCCCAAGCTCTATGGCGGCACGGAGCGTGTGGTTTCGTGGTTGGCGGAAGAACTCGTTCGGCAAGGCCACAAGGTTACCTTGTTTGCGAGCGGCGGGTCGGAGACCACAGCTAACCTAGTCGTTTGCGCGCCGCGAAGTCTGAGACTTGCCGGAATCCGGGATCACCTTGGCAGTACGCTGCGCATGTTGCGGGAGGTGCGCCAGCGCGCCGATGATTTCGACGTCATCCATTTTCACGTTGACCTTCTGCCCAATGCCTTGTTCCACGATCTCGCACACAAATGTCTAATGACATTGCACGGGCGTCTCGATCGGCCCGATATTCTGCCGCTCTATGAGGCCTATCCGGAAATGCCTCTGGTTTCTATTTCGAACGCGCAACGTTTGCCGATGCCGGCGAACGCCAGTTGGCTAGCGACGATCCCGCACGGCCTGCCTTTGCATGTCTGCCCATTCGATCCTGAAGGCGGAGATTATTTGGCGTTTCTCGGCCGCATCTCGCCTGAAAAACGGCCGGATCGAGCGATAGAAATCGCCAAGCGGGCGGGGGTTCCTTTGAAAATAGCGGCCAAGGTGGACGATGCCGACGTCGCATATTTCAAAGCCGAGATCGAGCCCCTGCTTAACCATCCTCTCATCGAGTTCCTGGGCGAAATCGACGAGAGACAGAAGTGCGAATTCCTTGGCAACGCGCGGGCGCTATTGTTTCCGATCGACTGGCCGGAGCCCTTCGGGCTGGTGATGATCGAAGCCATGTCGGCTGGAACACCGGTCATCGCCTGGCGCAAGGGTTCGGTTCGGGAAATCATCACCGATCGGGTTAGCGGCGTGATTGTCGAGTCGATCGAGGCTGCAGTTACCGCCGTAAAAGAGAGCCAACGATGAGCCGCGGCGCGTTCGCACCGAATTCGAGACGCGCTTCACCGTGGAGCGAATGGCGCGCGCCTATGTCAGCGTCTATCGTTCGCTGTTGGCGCGAGCCTCGGTGAAATCCGATGTGCTCATCAGCGCGGTGAACACGTTGACTGACCTCACGGCCCGCAAGCGAACCGAGCAGTATGGACAGCGGCTCGCCTCGATCGGTGAGCGTTCCGATGATGCCATCGTGGGCCAGACCTCGATGGGATGATCCCTGTCCCCTGTACGGAAATCAAATCCGACATAGAGATGGTGTAGCTCGCGGAGAATTGGCGCGGGCAGATAGCGCAACAGCCTGAACGGCTCGCGGCACTGGCGCATCTTTGTTCAGAGAAAGGGTGTGCGAGCGTCGCTATAATACCGCATGGAAGATAGGAGAATGTGGCGCAGGTGTCATTCGCAGAAGAAGACGACATGATCAAAAACATTACGGTAGGATCGAGCCACTCAATCATCAAGTATGCGTATTCTGCCATTACGATATAGGTGAGGTTGGCTGGTTCACACATAAACATGCCACGAAAACTCAAAATGCAAAAATCGCCAAAAAAAAAAAAAGGCATGAGAACTAGCGCTGAAATCAAAGGCTTACCAAATCCTATAGCCGACACACTAGGCCGCGTTTTGGCTTCAAAGACTTGCTCGCCTTTTGCCAACTCTTGGCTGGATGTGCGGCCGATGATCCCGCTCGCCGCACGATGACTGGTCTCCAACTTATCGAGGAGATCGACTTTGATTGCGGCATTGTCTGGGAACCAGCGGCCATGGCGGGAAGCCAAGCGCCGATTGACCGAAATAGGGGCGAGCTGGACGCAACGCGGCGCCTTGGCTGCGAATCAAATCGACACCGCATGCGGCACTCTATCTCTGCCCCGGGCTTGATCAGGTTCGAAAAAGGCCAAATCTTGAGCTCTCGCGGCTGGCCCTTGGCCGAGAAAATTGTGCGGGCTCACCTGAAGACGCTGCCACTTAATTTTACTGTGTCATGAAACGCAATCGGGATTGCAGGTAGTCGGGGCGTCGACTGACGGCGATGGACATCGCACGAGGGACTTTGCGAGCGCGACGGTGAGGCGTTTTGATCGTCGCGATGAAGTTTTCGACGTGGCGTTAGGAACGGATCGGCGGCGCCTGGGGTCGATAACGTTGGGTAGGCGAGGCATCGTGCGCCGCCGGGAGGCTGAGGGGGGAATCGCGTCCCGTTCCGAGATCGAGAATCGTAAGCGGCGATGCAGAGCGTGGCATGATGGTGAAAGCCACGCCAACCTCGACCTTCGTAATGGCTCAAGCCGAATCTCACCTTTGAGCTCTTCGTAATCACGTTCGATGCGCCAGCGCAGTTTGGCATAATGGACGAGTGTGGCGAGGGGCATGTCCTCGGGCAAGGTCGAAAGCCAGTATTCTGTGCGAGCCGCCTCTCCTTCGGCCAATCGACGAGCAGCCATTTCGACGGGATGTGGTGCGCTTACTTGTAGTCCGCGCGCGGCGAGGTGCACGCGAACGGTGGCGAAGCGGGAAGCAAAGCGTGTTCGATCCCTCCCGCCAGGGTAACGCTGCGCCATGCCTTTTTGCCTAAGCTTCAGAGCCAAGTCCTCGACAGAAACACAGGCTCTGCGTTCGGTCGTCGCGCTGCACATTGCAAGGGCGTCGGCCACGGCCACTCCACGGCTTGGGAGGCAAAGGCGCTGACCTGCGGCTAAACGCTGGGTGTATGATCTGGATGCCGACGACATAGGGCAGGTTCAGGACCGCAGACACGGACGGGAAGTCACTGGCGTTTGTAGCCCGCATAGGCCAAGACAATACCGCGGCGAGCAATCTCCCAGAGGCTGCGCGGATCGATCGAGCGCGATCTGCTGGCTTGGTTTTAAATCCGATATCTTTCGGCACATGTGTCTTTTTCCGCCGTGCCGCATAAGTTCGCCCATGTCTCCGGCAGATAGAGCCGGTAAGCGATCGACAGGCTTGCCAACGATTTCGGCGATAAACAGACGTGACCAGCGACTTGAAAATTGTACTGGTATGACGAAACCGCCCTCAGTATCGTCGCGCGACGCCGACCGAATGCGTGCCCTTCTTCGTAAACCCGGCGTCATCGACAATCCAGGCTTCGCTCCGGCCTTGAGTCCAATGCCAGGCAAAACCGAGCTCGCAGACCATCTGCAAAACGGCTCTAGTCCCGACCAGGGCGCCTGGCCGAACCAGATGTAAAAGCGATTGGGATCTTTCGGCATAAAATACGGGCCGGCGCCACAATAGCCGCCATGAGCTCGACGAACACTATTGCGTTCGCCAGGCATCAGCAGGCCAACGCAATAATCATTTGAGGGCTCAGCGCGATCGGCGTGGCCGATGACTCCACGAGGGCCTCGACATGGACGCAAAACGCGCTTGGCTGGCTTACCAGAAAGATGCATATCAACAACCTGTCAGTAAACGAATTACCAGAATTACCAGATTAGCGAGCAGCGAGCTTATCAAACTCATGACTCAGTATAATTAATCCATTTGCGTAAAATGGGTTAATATAAAAAGCCGCCGCGATGTGGGGCAAGCTCGGCGGCCAGGCACGACGAAAAACCAACAGGATGATAAAGTCTGTCGCTGGCCCCCGGTAATTTCGTTCCGCATTTTGGATTACCCGGTGCACGCATCGTTCCGTTGCGTGGTGTCTGACGGAATTGACGCCATATTTCGGATCGGTTAAATTCAATTATCGTGCCCTTGCGCGCCCGCGTCCTTACGCCCGGCGCAGTCCCCGGAGTTCCAGGGTTCACGACGCCGCCCCAAGATGCGGCTTTAAACTCCTCGTGCCAGCCTAACTGGCACTCGACGTCTTCGTGCGTCGATCGGCTTGGCCCCCTTTGCCTCGTCAGGGAGTTCCACACCTATGCCCAATGAACGGCTGCTTGACGGCTATCTGACGCGCACCGCACCGGTCCACCGCCGGAGCGAAGGCGTGATCATAACATCCGGCCAGGCGCCCCCGCTGCAGGAACCCATCACCATTGTTATCCCGGGCGAAGCGGTGGCTTTTGCCCGGACAGGCCAGCACGGCGCGATGCACTTTACGCCGCCGAAGCAGCGCGGGCATGAAGCGCTGATCGTGCATGAAGCCGGGTTGGCCATGCAAGGCAAAGAGCTTTGGTCTTGTCCGGTTTCGCTCGACGTGACGGTGGAATACCTCGTGCCGAAAAGTCGGTCGAAGTGGGAGCAAGCGGCGCTGTATTGGAAGACCTCCAAGCCGGACCTGGACAATTTGGCGAAGCTCGTCAAGGACGCGCTGACCACCGTTGTCTTCGAGGATGACAGTCAGATCGCCGAACTCAGCGCGCGCAAGGTTTACGGCGTGAAGCCGCAGACGGTCATCCGTGTGGCCCCATTGCCGGAGCCAGTAAAGCCTATGAAGCGCGAAGGGAAATTGTGATGGCCTATTTCCGCGATCCAAGTGGCGAGAAAATCGAGTTGATCGCCGAGATGCACGGGGAAAGGCACGGCGTGATTTCAACTGAGGTGAGTGCGTCAAACTTCCGATGGTCGAGCGGCGGAATTGCCCACCGTGTGATGATGACCACGGCTCAACAAGGAGTAATCAATGTCGGAGTAAACAATGAGTAACCTAGAAGCAGAAAAAGGTCCGGCGGCAACAACCGGACCTCATATACCCAATACAGTGCCTAATGGCGAAGATAATACGCCAACGCCCAAGCCAATGCAAGCAAAGTCCATCCTCAAGCAGATTGAGGAGGTCAAAGCGGAGGCATCGCCAACGGGCAATATCCTCGGTGGGAAGGCGGAACCGACGCCGAATATCCTTGGCGGAGGTGAGAGAGTGCCGGATATTTTCGACAACCTTTCAAGCCTTATCCTCCCGCAATCCTATCTCGGAGCGGCGGCGGTCAAGAAGGTGCTGACGACAGTCCTCGTCGGCAAGCCAGGCCGTCAAATCTTTTTCCGCATCCGTGAAGGGCAAGAGTTCGCACCGGTTTGCGGGCTCTATGAAAGTCGGACTGAGGGGAAAATCGGCAAACGTAGTTATCTCGTCTTGCCGGAATTCATCCCCGTCCTCGGTGGCGATTGCGCCCTGGCGCAACTCTTTTACGGCATGACGAAGCAGGGCAACCCCTTCATTTGGCCGTTGAAGATGCCGCGCGATGATCGTGACGAAAATGAGTGGGCGGTGTCCGGACGTGAGGCAATCAACCGAGCGTTCACGACATGGCTCCGCATCGGCGCGAACATGGACATCGGGGCCTACGAAATCTTCGAGGCGGACTACCCGATCGCGGAACCGGTTTGGCCTGAGCTTTCCTACGGCGAAATCCTTAGGATCGCCTTCAAGCGCGAGGGTGTGATCGACCGGATCGATCATCCGGTTATCTTGAAGCTTCACGGCGCTTGATCCAATGGGCATCAACGATTTGCCCTTTCAAGAAATCTGGCTGGCGGACACGGAGTTCGCCAGCGAGCCCGGCGAGCGGCCGGTGCCGCGCTGTTATTGTGCCAAAGAGTTGCGCACCGGCCGTGAGATTCGACTTTTTCAGCATGAATTGACGCCAGAGTGTCCGTTCCGCACGGATGCCGGTGTTCTTTATGTTTCCTTCGTCGCCAGCGCCGAGTTGAACGTTCACCGCGTCCTTGGCTGGGCGATACCAGCCCGCGTCCTCGACCTTTCCGCCGAATTCCGGACTTTGACCAATGGCCTTCCACTCCCGGCCGGAAAGGGTCTTCTTGGCGCTCTCGTTTATTACGGCCTGCCGCATATCGACCTAGGTGAAAAGACCGAGATGCGCGCTCTGGCCATGCGCGGCGGCCATTACACCGCCGAAGAGATCCTTGCCCTCCTGGCCTATTGCATGACCGATGTGATCGCCTTGGAGCGGCTCTTGCCGATCATGCTGCCGTTCATCGATTTCGACCGTGCCTTGGTGCGCGGTTGGTATACCGGCGAAGCGGTCTCGTTCATGGAGCACACTGGGGTTCCGATCGATGTCGAGACCTGGCGTCTTTATCAAGACCATTGGGACGATATCCAGGATGCCCTCATCGCCGAAGTCGATGCGCCATATGGCGTCTTTGACGGTCGCTCTTTCAACAGCGACCGGTTCGCGGACTTCCTCGCCAGGAACGAAATCCCGTGGTCCACGACCGCGACGGGCAAGCTAGAACTCCGGGATCAAGTCTTCGATGACATGTCGCAAGCCTACTCAATCCTCAAGCCGCTTCGGCAATTGCGGCAATCCTTGAGCGGAATGCGCCTGCATGGTTTGACCGTCGGCCACGATGGTCGCAATCGAACGCAACTGTGGCCCTTCAGCTCAACAACCGGGCGCAATCAGCCGTCAAACGCCGAGTTCATCTTCGGACCCGGCGCGTGGATGCGTGGGCTCATTCGCGCATCCGAAGGCTATGCCATTGCCTACATCGATTTGAGCGCCGCCGAGTTCGGAATCGCGGCGAAATTGAGTGAAGATCCGGTGATGCTCGCGGACTACGCTTTCGACCCATATCTCGGTCTCGGGATGAAGGCCGGTGTGGTCCCTGTCGGCGCGACAAAGAAGACCCATAGGGACGAGCGTGATGCGCTCAAACCGTGCCAGCTGGGTCTCATCTACGGCATGGGGCCAAACACTTTGGCAACGCGCCTGAGCGCGTTTAATACCCCTTGGCCGATGAGCCTCGCCAGCCGCCTCTGGGAGGCTCATCACCAGGGTTACAAGAAGTTTTGGCAGTGGTCCGATGCCTGCGCCGACCATGCCCATTTGCGTGATTTTCTCCAGACCCCACTCGGCTGGCGGCTGAACAGCCCCTTCATTTGCGCCGATCCGGCGAAGGGGCTCTCGATCCGGAATTTCCCGGTCCAGGGCACATGCGGCGATATCTTGCGGGTGGCTTGCTGCCTTGGGATCAAGCGCGGCATCGAGATTGTCGCGCCGGTTCACGACGCAGTCATGATCAACTCGCCGATCGATCGGATCGACGCGGATGTGGCCACGATGCAAGCCTGCCTCGCCGAAGCGTCAAGGATCGTGCTCTCCGGCTTCGACCTGCGGACCGACTCCAAAATTTTCAAATATCCGGACAGGTTTATGGACCCGCGCGGCACCGAGATGTGGAGCAGGGTCGAACGGCTCATGCGAGGCGAAGGTGGAGCACGATCCGTTCGATAAAATCGAGGGTCTTCGGCGGTTACCCGCAGCGGGTCGCCGCGCGCCAGAACGGCGACGCTCGAAAAGTTCGACTCTACAGTCCCGAAATGGCCCCGGTTGCATTGCCGAAAGCTAAAAACAATCCTGAGTGGGTAAAACTCGTGGTTGCGAATAGCCCTATGATTTTTCTAAATCGGACCGTCAAGGTGCTCTACTCTCAGCGCTTATGTTGTCACGAAGGACACTTAAGCATCACGCTACCGTGCCTCCCATTCGGCTGGCTTCACTGCCGCGCCGTGCTTTTACTATCTTGCGGTAAGTTGCCGAAAGCCTAGCTCCTTCTGGAAACGCTCCGGCATTCCCTTAAAATGATCTGCCAGGTGGCGTGAAGTGTCATAGTATTTAGTCGGATTTGTACTTCTTGATTTGCGTGCTTCAAGAAATTCAAAGCAATCCTCCTCTAGTGACTTGAGCCAGGCACATGTTTCCGGTGAAAAAAAGAATATTGCCTCACCCATAACGGCGAAGTGTTTGTCAACCTGACAGGTGTCAAATTCTTGTTTATTGAGTAAAAGGATTAGTAATTGTTTTACATCCTCATAGATGGCGTAGCGCTTTTCGAAGAGATTATAGCGAAGTTGGTCAAGTGCGGTTTCTGCCTGTTTCTCTGCTGTCTTCCACTGTCGATATATAAAAACCGCTGCTATTATGGACGCTATTATCGTCGCCAACGGACCCGCGAAATCTTTAAAGAAATAATACATCAATCCCCCCTGGCCAGCTTCGGATCCAACAATACCAGAACCGCTTCAGGGGGCGGAGCGCGCCGACATTTGGGGTACCCGCAAAGCTCTGGGTCCTTCCATGACCGGTCACCCTCCCCCAAATCCACACCATAGCTCCAGCTTGTATCGAAATCCGAAGACGCAACTTAGAGTTGCAAGTTTTTGCTTGCGGGCTGCCACTTTTACGGGAGAGACGGAAGTCGGCTCGGAGGAAATATAGATGCTATGCATTAGTCTGTGATACCCCGGGGCTTGGCCACCACACGCCCGCGCCTCAAAAGCCAGGACCCCGACACATGTGTCGTTTTTCTTTGCTCCCGTTGAGGGACGCGCCTATATTTTCACATTATGCGCGAGTTCATTCCCGAGATCGGAATGAGCGTGCCGCTGGCCCCCAAGGCTGAGCGGAAATCCCAGAAAAAGCCGCCAACGGCCTCCGTAGCGTCGGCAAAGGTGCCTCTTGCCAAGAAACAAGGTGCTGCACTCGGCGCTGCGTTCGCGCCGTTGAATTGGGTCGATCACGACCGCGTCCACAGCTATGCCCACGCGATCCGGCGCGGCATCGCCGAAGCTCAAGACCGGCGTGATTTCGAACGTGAGGCTGCCAGTGACGACGATTTCCTGCGCGGCATCGGCGCGGCTACGGCTAGGCAATTGCTCCGACGCGATATGATAGGGAGAATTTGAGATGTCGCTTGCCAAGGAAAATGCAGGAAGCCTCGCGACGCTCGAAGCGCAGGTCGCCCGGCTTACGTCAAAATCACCTGCGCCGTCGCCCGAGCAGAATGTCGTAAAAGTAAGCCAGACCTATTGGGGAAATCTGGACGGTCTGCAACGGACGGCGAGGCGCTCGCCCGATTTGCGCGCCGTCTCTGAAGAAGGCGCAGGAAGAGGCCGCCTTTGCCGCGCGAGGTAATATGCTCGATTACGAAGGGCACCGCGCACCATCCCGGCCGATTTATGAGCTGGCCGACGGCGAAACCCTAGATGGCGCGGTCAACGATGGCTTGTACATCACCAAGAAGACCGTTGACGGCGCTCACCAGTTCAATTTTTGACCTGTATTTCCCGCTCCGTCAGGAACTACATTTTTAACTAGCTCGTCCGCGTTCGAGGACGCGAAAGCCGCCGATGGTCTGCGTCCGAAAAGCCAGGACCCTCTTAGAGGTGCATGATCGCGATGTCGATGCACCCCGTTTTAAGCGCGAAGACTTTCTCGGCGCTGAGTTTTACCACCTGCCCGCACCGCAATCCCATCGCCGCAATCATAATATCGGCGATCGTGGTGGCAGGGAGGCCCGTATCCCGCCAAACCGTCTCACCCGCCTCCAACGCCATCTGCTTGCGCCGGGACAAGCCAGCGGGCGGTGGAGGGGCCGCAATCCGCATGGAAATGGCGATGGGTCCTTTGACTTCCCGCGCCCGGTTTTCGTCCCAACCAGCCGTTTTGAGTTTGCCGCGAAGCCAGGCGAGATAATCGTCTTCATCACTATTTTTGGTGATCCAGACCGGCACCGAGATGGTGATCGCGTCATTTGGGGCACTCGCGTCATTTGGGACACTCGCGTCCATCATTTGAGATACCTCGCGACTTGCTGCGCGAGCGTCAAACCGCATCGAGGCGCCGCCGGCTCAAAGTCAACGATCTGGAATGATCCACCGAGATAAATGCTCATGGTCGATCGTACTGCGTCTGGGATCCGGCGCCTAAATCTCCATTGGCGGATCGTGCCGGCCTTGAAGCTAGCAAGTTCCGCCGCTTCCTTAAATTCCCACCATTCCAGGACCATCGCCAAAAACCTCTGTAACGCCCATATGTGTTACACATCAAGAAAATGCGAGGAAATGTTATGCCAAACGATCAGCCTCGATACCAACTCTGTGTTCCGCCCGAAATCGTGGCAATCGCGAAGCGGGAAGCCGAAGCGCACCGGCCGCGGCTGCCGACAAGTCAAATCCTGCTCGAAGCGCTCTACAAAGCCTTCGGACCAAACCTTGAACGCGAAGGCCGGAGGATCGAAAATGCCCCTTTCAGATAAAGAGATCGAGCACCGAGTGAGACGCCGCGCCGCCGTCAAACGCATAAGAGAGTTCATCGCGACCAAATCTGCCGTCAATTACGATCAAACGCCATACGCCTGCGAACTCCGGCGCCGCATTCAAGCAACCGCAAAGTCCCGAAGAATCTTAACGCGGTTGACATAGTCAAGCCTGAAGCAAAATTTGAGCTTGCCCTCCTCAAGAGCTGGTCGAGGCGTTTGCGGATTTGGCGTAGCTCGGTCTCGATATTGCTGACGCGAGCTTCGAGCGCATCGAAGCGGGTATCGATAGCGCCGCGATGAAACCATTGCCTGACGGTGTTGAACCGGATGCCGATCAGGCCCGCCGCGATCCTGACTTCTTCCCTCGTCTTCGGCACAAACGGGCGAGTGATACCTGCCGGGCGCGGGGTGATTGCACCGAGATCGATCCGGCCGCTTTCTTTTACGCCGTCATCGCCTCC
Source organism: uncultured Acidobacteriota bacterium (assembly GCA_963800455.1). Classification (GTDB taxonomy): domain Bacteria; phylum Acidobacteriota; class Terriglobia; order Acidiferrales; family UBA7541; genus Palsa-360. The sequence goes on from CAWDAY010000003.1 coordinate 770,708, forward strand.
GGCGACATCCCCATGGTCCAACCTATGATCAGCGATAACGAGCTTCAGGCCAGCGCCGCTGAGTTGGGCCGATCTATCGACCGACGTTGCGTCGTCTTGCTCGATGACGACGCGGAAGCGTGATTGCCTCGATGCGCGCCGCGCATCGAGGCCTGCGAGAAGACGGGGCTGACGCCACACGTTCCCAAGCCCCAGCGCGGATCGTCGGTCAACGGTTTGTTCCGCAAGGACGAGTTTCGCTATGATCCGGACCGGGATGTGTACGGCCCCGCGTATTGAGCGAAATCGGCGTGTCATTCCCCCAAAGGGCAAGCTGGTTCGACAACATTGCCTTTAGGCGACAGATTATCGTCGATGATCTGATCAGCCTGTGCGTCTCCATTGGCAAGATCATCCGAATAGAGGTTGGTCTCATACTCTTTGCTGGAGACCTCCGTCAGCGCCGCATTCGGGGACTGTCCCGTGTTGCGAACGTCAATTGCGGTCACCGTAGAAAGCCCGGGACGAAGCGGATGTTTCAGGATCTCATCCTCAGGCAAAGCGATACGCACGGGCACGCGCTGGACGATATGAATGAAATTGCCGGTCGCGTTGTCGGGGGGCAGCAAGGCGAATACGCTGCCGGTGCCAGGCACCAACCCCTCCACGGTCCCATGATATGTGTAGCTCTGCCCGTAGAGATCAACGGTTATTAACGCAGGCTGGCCGGGACGCACCAAGCGTAGGTTGGTTTCCCACAAGTTCGCCTCTACCCACAAATGGTCCAAAGGAACGATAATCATCACTTGATCACCTGGGCGGACACGATCTCCCACTTGCGCTTTACGCTTGGTGATATAGCCAGAAACCGGTGCCCGGATCTGCTGCCGCGTAAATTCTATATAGGCATCGATGAATTTATTTCTGGCGATCTCAATGTCAGGGTGGCGTATTCGGGTGGTGCCGCCAACGCGCGCTTGCGTCGATTGAAAATCGGCTTTGGCTGCCTTCATATCGGCTTCGAGGGACGCCCTCTGGTCCTCAGCATTTTGCAGTACTTGTTTCGACACCGAACCGCTTGGGAGCGCCTGCTGGTAGCGAACAATATCGTGGCGTACTTTGTCGAGCAAAGCTGCTTGCGCGAGAATTTTCTGGCACGCCTGCTGGCGCGACGCGAAAAGCGCGCCAACCGTGCGTACCGCGCGCCCCAACTCGCCCCGGGCCTGGCCGAGCGCCGCCGCGGCGCGCTGCGCGTCAAGACGGATGAGCAGATCTCTTTTATTCACATGTTCGGTTTCCTCGTAATAGACTTGAGCGACCATCCCCGTTGCGTCGGCATAGATGGGGATGAGATTGCCGGTGACGAAGGCGTTGTCGGTAGTCACCCAGAACCGGTCATAGGCTCGCCATTTTGCGACATAGGCTAAAGCACCTGCGGCCAATGCAATGCCGAACAGGGAAAGAAAAAGATTACGGTGGCGGCGGATTGTCTTGCGATCGAGCTGCATGTGCGAATTTAAAGCCTATTCATGATCTGGATGTGACGTAAAATGAATGGGCTGGCTCATTCCGTACTTGGTTCCGAAACAGGTGCGAGTGGAGAAACCAGTTCCTCAAATGACCATGCGGGAGTTAAAGCCTCCAAGCCCGATAGGGATGCCTCCGGCGTGAGTTGAGGACGAGGCAAATCGATGCCATTCGAATATCCACCGCCCATGGCTTGGATGAGATCGACGGTCGCAACCAAATGGTCGGCTTCACTTGCCTTCAGCGCGAATTGCTCGTCCAGGAACCCGTGCTGGATCGAGAGTATCTCCTGCTGATCATTTAGGCCGCTACGCTGCCGCACTTGCGTTAAACTCACTTCTTGACGCGTTGATTTGAGCACATCATTGTGGACTTTGAGTATAGTCCGAGTCTCCTTCCAGTTAGTCAAACTGTCGGCGACTTCCTGGACAGCATGCAACAAAGTGTCGTTATAGAGTTCCACCGCCTCGTCATATTGCGACCGCGCAGCGAACAATTGCCCACGCAGACGCCCTCCCTCGAACAAGGGAAGATGAAAGCCAGGTGCGACCAAATAGTTGAGGTCGCTGCCCCGGAAGAGGAGGCCTGGCAATGTTGCAATGCTTTTCGTGAAGACGGACGCTTCCAAACCGGCCGTGGCAACCGTCAGATCAACCGACGGTAAAAACTGGGCTTTTGCAACATGGATTTTCTTCGCCGACGCCTCGGCCCGGTACATGGCGGCAGCAAGATCCGGCCGGTGAGCTAAGAGCTCGATTGGAAGCCGAGCGGGAAGCGGAATATGTGTCGGGATAGAGATTCTTTCACCTGTAAACAAATTCTGCGTCGTATCGGGCCCCGCGCCCATCAACCTGGCAAGGAGATTTTGCTGCATGACCAAAAGTGCGCGCGTGCTGGCCTCGAGCCTGACGACATTTTCGAGATCGACGCTGGCGTGCACTATCGCGTCAGCGGGGCCGAGACCCGTCTGAAACCTGGTCTGCGCCACGCTGAGCGATTCACGCCTGACCTTGACCATATTCTTTATGAGCGCGAGCTCCTGGGCGAAAATGGCGCCGCGTATGTAAGACCGGGCGATGGCGGTTGTGAGCAGCAGCCGCGTTTCGGAAAATTCTGCCTCCTCAGCCGTCGCTTCTCCCAAAGCCGCGTCCAAGGCCGCGCGGTTCTTACCCCAGAAATCAAACTCGTAGCGGAATGAGACAGGATTGAAGGATCCGAGGTTTTTTCTGTGCCGCCCAAAGCCGGGTTGTATGCGGCGACAACGCCATGCTTGGCATAGCGAAGCTGCCTGAAGGTGTTATCGGAATCCAACCATGGCAGCAGCCTCGCGCCTTCGACCTGCGCTGCGGCATCCGTCTCGCTAAGCCGGGCATACCTTTCTTTAGACCGGGATTTCTCTTTCAGAGCAATTTCCATGATCCGGTCGAGATCGGGGCTTTTGAACTGTCGCCACCACTGATCCTCTGGCCAGCCCTTCCCTGGGGCGGCCGCTTCTTGCGGGTTCGCCTGCGGCAGGACGCTACTCATGGGTGGAGGCTCTAGGAATTCTGCATGCTCTCCTGCGATTGGCATCGAGGCGCAGCCCGCAAAAAGCAGCAAGAACCCAAAGCCGGATCCGAAAGTCAGCCACTTTTGGGGCTGGGACCGGCGCGTCATGGCTGCTCCGTCAATTCCTCGGCGCGGAACTCCCTTAATTCCTCCGCGCGGGTCGCATAGGCGACGTGGGTGGGTCGCGCGAGCCACACCAACGCAGCCAATCCGAGAAATACGAAGGCGGCCAACAGGAACGCGTCATTCAATGCCAGGAGAGCCGCTTGATGCTTGATGAGAGCCCCGAGCTGGCTCTTCACCATGTCTGCACTGAGGCCGGACGCTTCCAACTTGGTGGACAGCAGTTGCAACAAATCGATGGAAGCGAACCGCCTTCCGCCAAAATGGTCCGCCAAATCGAGCTGGTGAAAAGGCGTGCGGCGAAACTGCACCACCGTTTCAAAGGCGATGCCGAAGCCGCCAGCGGCGATGCGGAATAGGGCCGCCTCTTCCGCCGCGCGCAGCAGGTTCCTGCTTGGTAAACCGTGCAAGGTCAGCACGGCCAGCGGGGCGAAAAAAGTGCCTAGAAAGCAGCCCAGGAACAGCATGGGCCAAAAAATCTGATCGAAACGACTAGGGTCATCGAAAAGTCCGATCCAAAACAGCGTGAACGCGAAGCCCAGAAAATTGAAGCTGGCGATGAAGCGAACATCGATGCCCTTGCGTGGCCCACCGCGACGATCGGCACGGCGAGCACGATCATGGACATAAAAACCAGGCCCGCGAGAGAGGAAGAATATCCCAAAAGCAGCTGAAGCTGCACGACGAAAAGCGAAACCACCAGCCCTTGAATTGCGAAAAATCCCAGCATGGAACAGATGATTGCG
>CAWDAY010000004.1:0-3367798 GCA_963800455.1 uncultured Acidobacteriota bacterium
GTTGCATAGGCATGGGGCGATTTCAAGTGGCGACAATATTGGGAAGACTCGCGCACGTACTCCTTCCGAAATCCACAAAATCGTGGGTGTTGCGGCATCTTTCCCGCTGGCTTTCCAGGGTAGCCGAGACCGATGGAAGCAAAGGTCCGGCATGCGCGGCCGTCCTGATCGCCAAAAAAGCCAGTCAGGGAGCAACGAATTGATCGTTCACCTGGGACCGGCGGCTTTGCCGGTAACGTACAGCCGTGGCGGCGCCATTCAACGGAGAATCCTGGAAATCGCAAAGCAACAAGCCTCTCGCGGACAGCAAGTGGTTGTCTATTCGGCGGACACAGAAACGAAACGGGAAGAGCTCTGCGGAGTGGAGATTCGAAGCGTGAAATGCGCAAGCGCTTCCCCTCTTCGAGATTTCGAATACTTGGGGAAGGCCCTGCGCGACTTCCGGGGGCAGAAAGTCGATATTCTTCATTTTCATAGCCTGCCGGAAGGCGCGGCGTTCTCCGGCGGAATTTCCGGAAAGAAGTTTCTGTCCTACGACTATTTTCCGTTTCGCCGTGGCAAGAAAACTCCGCTTTTTTGGTGGTATCGCGGCGCCATGCGCAAGTTCTCCTGCTTGCTTCCCGTTCCGAGCACTGTTGGGATGGCTCCAGGGATTATTGGGCCCTCAACGGCGTGGCAGCGCGCATTCTTCACAACGGCGTAAACACGAAGCAGTTTTGTCCGACCCTCTCCGGGGACTGGCTAAAAAGCGGACGCTCGGGATTGGCTCGGAGCAGGTCATCCTCTATGTCGGCCGGGTTTGCGAGCAGAAGGGAACGGACTTGTTGATCCATTCCTATCTTCGACTCAAACAGAAATATGCGTCGTGCTGTCTGGTCGTCGCGGGACCCGCAAATGAGTTTGGCCAAGCGGGAAGGAATCGACTCACGCAGCGCATCTCAGAATGCGGCGGGCTCTTTCTGGGCGCCGTCGAGGAATCCGAACTCAGCGCGATCTATAACATGGCGGATGTCTTCGTCATGCCGACTGGTGCGATTGAGATGTTTGGCATGGCCGCCGTGGAAGCGCAAGCCTGCGGCAAGCCGGTGGTTGCCAGCCGGCATGGCGGTCTGCCGGAGGTTATCTCCGAGCGCAGCGGGCTGTTCTTTCCTAACGGAGACGCGGAGGCTCTAGCAGACCAGCTCCTCCTTTTGTTGCGCGACCGAGATCTTTCCCAAAACTTCGCGGTGGCGGCGCAAGCCGCAGCACGCTTCGGGTGGCCGAAGATCGTCGACCAGCTGGAAGACACATCTCCGAATGCTGAATTCCAAGTACTCTCTGCGGCACCGTGAAGTCACGGAATCTCCGCAGTAGCACCGCAGCCCGTGCACCTGTGCAACACGGATTAAAAGATTTGTGGGAGGTTAGAAAATGAGCGATGCAGCTAGACCCCTTACCGCACCCCATCAATCGTATGGGAATTACATCCTGCGGACCGGCACGGAAACCATCCGGGACCTCGAGCTGGTCTACGGTGCTCATTGGTATTGGACGCGGTTTGCCGGCAAGAAGCCGATTCTGGATCTAGGTCCCGGGCGCTGCTGGTTCACAAAGCAAAATGTGGAAGACATCGTAGCAGTGGATAATGCCCCCGATCTGGTCGAGTATTACCGCAACGAGGCGATCAATTCACACTTGGGTGATGCGTACCACATCCCCTTCGCGGACTCATCCTTTGAAGGGGTGTTTGCTGCTGGCTGTTCGAGCATTTGGCGGAACCCGGTCGGGCGCTGGCGGAACTGCGGAGGGTCCTGAAGCCGGATGGGTATGCATGCGTCATCGTCCCGTCGCCAAACGACATGGCGGCGTTCTACGACGATTACACGCACGTGCGGCCCTACACGCATGCGCCCTGACTCAACTGGCGGAAGATACGGGGTTCCAAAAGCACCGAGTGGAATGCCTTCCCTTCACGCGCGGGGTGAAGGTCGTGCTCCGCCTGGCGGGATCGCGTGCGGCTGGGAGATACCTCCGCTTTAGCGAAACGGTGCTCCGAAGATTTGGATTGGCAAACCGCAATCATCTCATGTTGGAAGCATGGACGAAGTCCGAAAGGATCGAACCATGAACATTCATCCAATCAGTTCGTTTCGCGAACAATCCGTTGTCGACGTGACCTACGGACCAGTAGGAATTGTCTTTTCCCTCGACGCCGGGAACAACGCAACTCGTTCAATTCGTGCCGTGTGAGGCTGCGGAGAACGCATGATTTCCAATCTAATTTATGACGTCGGGATGAACAACGGAGATGACACCGCGTACTACTTGGAACAAGGCTTTCGGGTTGTGGGCATCGAGGCGAATCCCGATCTGGCCGGGCACTGCCGGAAGCGTTTTCAGAGGCAATCAACCGAGGGGAACTGATCCTGTTGAACGTTGGCATTTCCGCCGAGAACGGCGTCCAAACATTTTGGGTGAATCCGGAACACAGCGAGTTCAGCTCGTTCCTTCCCGATGTCGCGGGGCGTAACGGGCAAAAGGCAATCCCGGTGGAAGTCCCGTGCATGACCCTGGCCTCCATCTTTTCCATGCACGGGATTCCGTTCTATCTGAAAATCGACATCGAGAAATATGACGTTTACTGCCTGGAATCCCTCGATCGCGGCGACCTCCCTCAGTATGTTTCGGTCGAGGCGCACGCGGCCGGCTATCTCGGGATTCTGCGCCGGCTCGGATACAACGCCTTCAAATGCGTGGATCAGACCGCGCACAATCTCCGGCGCGACTTCGGTCCTACCTGGCTCCGGTGGGGACGGAGGAAAATGCTGAGGCTCGCGGAAGAGTTGAAAATGTACGCTCCACACTTTCCGCGCGGCAGTTCGGGTCCGTTCGGCGAGGACACGCCGGGTTCCTGGAAATCTCTCGAAGAAGTGACCCGGGATTGGACCGAGGTGAATTCCGGCCGACGGAGCAGTTTGTACCGCATGGCTGGTTTGATTTCCACGCGACGCTAAAAAGCTAGTCCGGCCGCGCCCGACTCCGGCGCGTCGAGGCGCAAGCGCGCGTCGCGCAGGGCAGCGAAAATTCCCAGTTCAATAAGTGATTCCCATGAGCGCTCTCCAAGAACCGCTGATCAGCGTGGGCATGCCCGTTCTCAACTGTGAAAAAACTCTTGAGTTGGCGATTCGATCGATCCTGCGGCAAATCTGTGGCGAATGGGAGCTCATCGTCATCGATGATGGATCGACCGACCGCACCGTGGAAATCGCGAGGAGCTTTTCCGACCGTCGAGTCCTGGTATTTGCCAATGGCGTGCACAAGGGGCTGTCGGAACGGCTCAACGAAGCCATCCACCTCAGCAGAGGGAAGTATTTCGCACGGATGGACGGCGATGATGTGGCCTATCCCGAGCGTTTCGACCGGCAAGTCCGCCATCTCGTGGAACATCCGGAAGTCGATCTCCTGGGCGCCGGAATACTGGTGTTCAAGGGAAGCGGATGCGCGCTGGGCACGAGAACGATCTGGCGGACGCACGAGGAAATTTGCCGCCGCCCCTGGGCGGGCTTTTATCTTCCACACCCCACATGGATGGGCAGAACCCGTTGGTTCCGGCAATTCCTTTACCGGCGCGAAGCGGTTCGAATGGAAGATCACGACCTGATGTTGCGCGCCTACCGATCGAGCCGATTTGCAAGCTTGCCGGAGATTCTTGTCGGTTACCGCGAGGATGGTTTCTCGCTGCGAAAATCCATTCGCGGCCGATGCCATTGTGCGAAATTGCTCCTCCGCGGTTCTCTTGAGGGTTCCATTGGCCCCTTCTTTGTCTTTCGGGGAGTGGTCGCGCAAACGCTGAAAGCACTGGTGGAAATCTTCGCGGTCGTGACGTTTCAGACCCGCGGCATCCTTCGACACCGCGCTATTCCGGTGAGCGCCCGAGAGTCCGTCCGCTGGGAACAAGTCTGGCGGGAACTGGCAGGTTCAGAAGAGGGAACGATGCTCCCAAGTCTGACGCTTTCATGCGAACGCCGAAAGAACCGCCGCTCACAGCGGGTATTGGGGCCGCTTTCCTAAGTCACAAGAGTCATCTCTGAGGGTCTCCCATGCTGGAGCAAACGCTGGACCGGGCCCGGTTGTCCGAGGGCATCGACGGCACGGTTCGCATCAAAAGCGAAATCAAAATCGCCCAAGTGATCAGCCGGCTGTGCATTGGAGGCACTCCGATCGCCGTCATCCTGGCCACTGAATTTCTTTTGGGTCGAGGCTATCCGATTGTTTTGTTGACGGGGCGGGTAACGAACGATAAACCAGTATCGAAGATTTTGCAATTCGGAAGGGAATCCATCCGGTCAGCATTCGAAGCCTTTCCAAGCGAGATTCGCTATGGAATGACCTTAGATCGTTGTGGCAATTGATCTGTTACTTTCGGCGCGAGAGACCCACGATTGTCCACACGCACACGGCGAAAGCCGGGGCCCTCGGCCGAATCGCCGCCCGCTTGGCCGGCGTGCCGATCTGTGTTCACACATTTCACGGCCACGTATTTCACGGGCATTTTCGCTCGGTGAAATCCCGCGTCTACCTTGGAATCGAAAGGATACTTGCCGGGTGGACCGATTGTCTTGTCGCGGTGAGTCAATCTCAGGGCAGGGAGTTAGTGGAGAAGTATCGCGTAGCTCCTCTCTCCAAATTCGTGACGATCGCGGTTGATTTCAATCTAAGCCGATATTTGCGGCTGAACGGCTACCGGGGCCCTGTCCGGAGCCAATCGGGCTGTATCGCGGGCAGCGTGTTGATCGGATGGGCGGGACGCTTGGCGCCTGTCAAAAACCCCGAACTGTTCATCGACGTGGCCGCTTTGGTAGCGAAGGCATATCCCAAGGCGAGGTTTGCAATCGTGGGAGACGGCGAGCTGAGGGGACAGTTGGAACTCCTGGTGCGCAAGAGGAACCTGGCCGCAACGATCGAATGGATCGGCTGGCAAAGCGATCTTTCCGATTTCTACGCCGACATCGATTTGTTGGTTATGACTTCGCGGCAGGAAGGCACACCTCTCACGATCCTCGAGGCCATGGCCTCCGGCAAACCTTTCGTTTCAACCGATGTCGGAGGCATTTGCGATCTCATGGCACAGCCCCCGGAATTCCTGGAGGGGATGCGGGTATTTAAGAACGGCATCCTCACGGAGCCGTCAGCCCCGAGCTTGGCAAAGGGGATTGCCTATTTGCTGGATCGGCCAGCGGAGGCTCGCCAAATGGGTCGAGCAGGGCGCTCGTTCGCCTCAGCCGCTTTTGCCGAAGGCCGTTCCGGCAGCGAGTTAGAAGATCTCTATGTGAAGCTTCTGAAGCAAAAACGATTGTGGGACGATCCTCGAAATTCCGCGCAAGATCCCACTTAAAGTTGCCGTTGATTTCGCCGGAATCAGGCCCGCGAATGTGCGGAGCGCCCGAAGTTCATAAGAGTGGCCCGCTTCTCTAGTATCGATCGTCGCAGAAAGTCGCTGCCGAAAGGCGCACGAGCAAGCTGCACACAGCAAGTCGCATGTCGGATCGATCCGTCGAATGAGGTTCCGTCCAGATGACTCGACAAAAACAAAACCTGCTAAAGCTCTATCTTTCGCTTTCATTCTTTGCGGTTCCCGTCGCGGCATTCGAGGCGGCGAAGTATTTGCGCTTTGCCACCAGCTTTTATTCCAACAAAAATGCGGATCCCAATTCCTATTTGCTTTGGCTCATTATTGTTGCGCCGATCTGGGCGCTGATCGTCGAACGAAGCAAGCTCAACGAGCCGGATACGATTATTGCGTTCCACAGCGGGATCAGGGCCATAGGCAAATCTGTTTTCTATATGATGACAGTTGTTCTGGCTTTATTCTTCTTCTACCGTCAGGCCGAATTGTCGCGGATTTTTGTAGTCCTGGGTTGCGCCTTCACATTCATTTTGTCTCTATTCGTTCTCCACATTTTCCGAGTGATTTTGCGTTCCAAGCGCGGACCGTTCGGGTCGCCGGTTCGTATCGCCATCCTTGGGGCGAACGGGTGCGAAGTACTCTTGGCGCATCATTTGGAAAACATTCCCCTGGTTCCCGTGGAAGTCGTTTGTCTCATCGCTTTGGATTGCCAGCATGAAGCAGGGTGCAAGTGGCCGGTCCTGAATCTGGCGCGGGTGGCAGAGGCAGTCGATGTTTACCATTGCCAGGAACTTTTGGTCACGCTGCCTCCGAGCAGACTCAGGGATTTGCAAGACGTGGTTCAACCCCTCCAAGACCTTTGCGTTCCCGTCCGCGTCGCGCTCGACTTGGGCGAGGGTGTGTTCGTTCATGATCGCATTTTCAACTTTTGCGGCATGCCTCTCCTCGATGTGCGGATCTACCCGATCGATACGATGAAATACGCGGTCGGAAAACGCGTCTTCGACATTATTTTCGCGCTTGCCGCCCTCGCTCTAGCCTCGCCGGTCCTTCTCGCGATCGTGATCGCCATTAAATGGACGTCATCGGGTCCCGTCTTGTTCTCCCAGGAACGAATCAGCCTGAACGGCAATCGGTTCAAGATGCTCAAGTTCCGCACGATGCATGCGTGTCACGCAAACCAAAGTAATTGCCAGCATACTTCACGGAACGACACGCGCATCACGCCCGTTGGCCGCGTCTTGAGGAAGACCAGTCTCGATGAGCTTCCTCAATTTTGGAATGTGCTGAAGGGCGACATGAGCGTTGTGGGACCTCGTCCTGAACTGACTTTCTTTGTGCAAAAGTTCCGAACCGAGATTCCCTCCTATATGGCCCGGCATAACGTGAAGTGCGGAATCACCGGCCTCGCGCAGATTAACGGGTTTCGTGGCAGCGACACGTCCATTCCCGAGCGAATCAAGTATGACCTGCACTACATGCAGAACTGGAGCTTGATGCTCGATCTGAACATCATTGTCAAGACGCTGTACTGCGGCTTTAACAGCAAGGATGCCTACTAGGGGGGAGCGAAATGCGGATCGTTGTGATCGGAGGGGCGGGTTACATTGGCAGCCACACCGCGAGAGAGCTGGCGCGGCGGCGTCACGAAGTCATTATTTACGACGATCTGTCCACCGGACACGCCTTTCTTGCGAAGGGCTTCGATCTTGTGGTCGGTAAAATTGGAGACAAAGAGCGGCTGCTATCGGCTTTCTTTGGCGCCGACGCAGTGATGCACTTCGCCGCATGCGCCTCTGTCGCCGAATCCGTGAGGAACCCCGGCAAATACTTCAAGAACAACATCAGCGATGGCATGTGCCTCCTGGAGGCGGTGCAACAGGCGCACATCCCGTACTTCATCTTTTCTTCCAGCTGTACTGTCTATGGCCTGCCCAAGACCATTCCCATCAAGGAAGATACTCCCTGTGATCCAGTCAACCCGTACGGCGTTTCGAAGCTGTTTTTCGAACGTGCGCTCGCTGCATATGAGCGGGCTCACGGCCTCCGGTACGTAGCCTTGCGATACTTCAATGCAGCCGGAGCGGACGAAAGCGGCGAGATCGGCGAAGTACATGACCCTGAAACGCACTTGATTCCTCTTGCGCTGCATGCTGCCGCGGGTTTGCGCTCCCGCTTGGCGATCTATGGAGACGACTATTCGACTCGAGATGGGACGTGTGTCCGCGACTATGTCCACGTCAGCGATATTGCCGAGGCGCATGTTCGTGCTCTCGACTATTTGTCCTCCGAAAAACAATCTGCAACCCTAAATTTGGGAACGGGCAAAGGATACTCGGTGAACGAAGTCATTGCAGAAGTGGAATTCGTCACTGAACGCGCTTGCCCGACAACGTATCATCCGCGCCGTCCAGGCGACGTAGCAGAACTTGTCGCCGACCCAACCCGCGCACAAACATTTCTCCGTTGGAACCCCTCCCGATCGCTCCATCAAATCATATCGAGCGCGTGGGTGTGGTTTCAGCACCATCAGATGACACGGCGGAAGCGAGAAAAAAGAATCGGCGCGGGTGTCGGCGTTTAAGAGAATGCGGATTGCCGACGGAACCTTGCTATTTTGTCGAGAATGCGGTCCATCACACAGGGAACAATAACAATATTTCCCATCGTCCGAACCGCGGATTTCGTAAAACCAAGCCAGGGATTTGCTGCCATTTGAAAAGGGAACACGGCTGAACCGCGTTCGGCAGGAGGTAAAGTCAGGCGACTCCAGAAATGGAGCCAGGCTGAGAATGCAACGGAGCGATCTGAACGAGATGGGAGAAAGCGGCAGGGCGTTCCTTCATTCCGGCAGAAACGATGCCGGTGCGTACGTAGGACTTCTCGCAGTCCGCCGAGGAAGGTCCCCGCATGTCGCCCTGCATGAAAGCCAAACCCGGGCACCGCGTGCAGGAACCCAAGTGCTCGCAGGAGGAGCACGTGGTGAGATGTTTTGCGCGAATGGAACGGACTTCGAGAAGTTGTGGGGACTCCCGCCAGATTTCCGAAAACGTTTGCTGCCGAATGTTTCCGCAAGCCAGGGGAAACTGCACGCACGGGTAGACGTCTCCGTAGGGCGAGATATAGCACGCGGTATGGCCCGCGCTGCAGGGATAGCCCTCCAGCACGTCTTCATCGACCGGCGCCGGCGGGGCGCAAAACTGATCAACGTCGCCTACTAATGCCGAGTTCTGAAATACTTCTCTGAGGTCACTGCTGGATATTCGCAAACTCACGACGGACGTATCTCCGTTCATCATCGGCGTAATGGTGGGATCCACGGTGTATTGGGCGCCGATCCGTCCCGCGAGTTCGTGCACGCCGTCGGAGTCCGGCGTGTTTCCTTTCATGAGAACGTTCGCGAGAGTCACGTGGATCCCCTCGGAATTGAGGTGAGCGATTCCAGCCAGCGTGCGATCGAGCGAGCCGGGCAGTTTCGTAATTGCGTCATGGACTTCGGGCCGATGAGAGTAGACGCTGACCTGAACCTGTGCAACGCCGAGTGCCCGAAGTTTTGCGGCCTTTTCTTTCGTCATCAGAACCGCGTTTGTCTTTAATCGTACGTGAAATCCGAGCGATCGGGCGTGTTCGATAATCTCGAAGCAGTCGCGACGCAGCAGCGGTTCTCCCCCGCTCAACGTTAAGTAGAAGACCCCGGCTTCCTGGAGTTGACCCAGGAGGCCGCGAATTTCCGCAAGCGGCATTTCCCCATGGTCATCATGCTCCAGATAGCAATGCTGGCAGCGTTCGTTGCAGCGATAGGTCAGGTCCAGGTGGACGCTCAGCGGCACTCCGAGCTTCAACGCTTTCCGATTCAGTTGTTCCGCTAGACTCACAGGTCCTCCGCAGCGGCCTGGCCACGATCCGAGAGGGGATCGCCGATTTCGAGACGAACCGGGAGGCCGCCGATCTCAACGGTTACGCCCGGCTTGGAATCGGCAGGCTCTCTGCGGCAGGGAATCGGAATGGCGGAGGCTGCTGTCACGCCGTCTTCCAAGAATGCTTCGGCATCGTCGATCTTTGTCCAGTTTTCCGGAGACGCGAATACGCAATTGCTGGGCGCGCTAAGACAGCTTTCGATTGAGGTGGCATTGCGCCTCCGACGATGACATCTTCCCGCAGGCCAGGGCCATGGTCTCGAACACGCGTTCGTGCTGGAAAGTCGGCTTCTGGTAGGGCCGCTTGGTTTTTGGAGCCGCTTGCGGCGTCTCGTTTTCAGTTTCGGGTTTCTTGCGTTCTTCAGTCATTTCATATGTACCTAACTTCATTCGTCTTCATTGCGTTTGCCTGTGGAGAAGACTGCGGAAACGCAGATAGTGTGGGCTCTCGGCCTTGACGCCGTTCGCGCCGCGATGGACTCTGCAGAAGTTCCTCCCTCGGAAACAGTTCCCGAGACCTTAGTTCAGGGCGGACTGCGTGGCCTTAACCAAGGTCGCCCCAGTCTTTGTCGAGTAGTAAACGCTGGAAGCCTGGCTTGCACTGCTGTCGTTATCAACGATGATGCCGTTCGTTCCTCCAGCGGCCGCCAGAGCCGTCGTGTTGGCGTTGACCGCCGGAAAGCCGCTGGTAATGTCCAGCCGCATGATGCAGCCGGCGGTTCCCCCGCCTCTGGTAGCAGCACAATGGTTCGTAACTCCCACGAAAAGGTAGTCCTTGCCCGTCACAGCGTTGAAGAACTCCGTGACCGGCGACGAATCCGCCGGGCTGGCGCTGGTAAGTGCCGCGGTTGTACCGGCCGCAGTGGAGTTCATCACTCCGCTCCCGTTGAAGCCCACACTGTAGAGCGTAGGACGCGTGCCGGTGCCGGTGCCCGCGACATACATCAGTGGTGTCCCCGAACCAGTGTACCAGGCGTTGTTAAAGTCCGGCTCGTAAGGCCCAGTATAGGTCGTGTTCGCCGTGCCCACGGCGACGGAGACGGTGCTGGCCATACTCGTGGGGGCTTGTACGACGATGGCATTGGTCCCGTTGGAATTGAAGGAAGCATAGACCTTCTGATGGGTGCTATCGACAATCACCGGATTCTCGGACGTGGTACCGCTTGCCAGGGTCGCGCTGTAAACAACTGTCGGCGGCGTCCCATTATCCAACACATAGTCGATGCGGCCCTTACTATCCGTGAAAAAAATTTTACCTGAACCTGAGTCGTAAACCGGAGTGGAAGGAATTGCGGTAATTGGCACGCTCCAAACGATCGTCGGGGTCCCGCCGTTGAACACGTTGCCGATCTTATACAAGTAGCCGGAGCCGCTACCAGCCGTGCTGTACGTCGTCGCGTAGGCGACAGAGGTGCCATAAAAGACGAACACAGAAGTGGTGGAGCTTTGGTTTGTAGTACCGCCGTCCGGCGAAAGCAATACTGTTTGATCCACCGCGTTGTTTCCACCAGCGGCGCCCGGCACCGCCGCGGCGGTCGCGCTCGTTCCGTTGGTTCCGGTCGTGCCGATGGTCAGGACGTGGAAGTACGAACTCGTGGCGAGATTTTCCACAAAGGCCACTTGCTGCCCGTTTGTTGAGAGGACCACGGAAGCCGGGATCTGCCCCGTGCCGGAGGCGTAGGCGAATTTCACCGTTGGCCCAGTCGTGGCGCAGAGACCGGTGCCGGCCGCGTTGCTATAGAGATTGTTCAGTCCAATCAAATTCGCTTGACCGCCCGACACGGGAATCGCAGGAAGACCCATCACCACGAAGTCATTCGTACAGGTTGGGGCCGCTGTGACGTCAAAGACATACTTGGCGGGATAGGTCACGGCACCGCCGGGATCGGAGGAAGCGCTCAAATTGAATGTGAACGGAAATCCGGTCTGGTCATGGAGATAGCCACCCGTGGCGGCGTGGTCATCATATTCGTAATTGTTCATGCTGTTGCCCCAGAGGTTGATCTCGAAACCGCTGCTGTTGGTAAAGAGAAGTCCATTGGTATCCATCGCGGGGTTCGCGGCAGGGGAAAACAGATTGTCAAAGTTGAAAAATCCGCCCGGGCTGAGTGTCACGCCCGGCCCGCCCGCATGCAATGTGTAGGTGCCGATGTCATTGACGCCGGTTACCGTGAGCGTTCCGGACGTGGCGAGATACGAACCGCCGCCCTGACTGATCGCGGTGAGGTTTCCGGAACCGGTCTGGGCATTGATGGTGAACGTGAAGCTGCCGTCGAAGATGGGCTGAAACGTAACCGAACCCAGGGCGACGCTCCAATCTCTGTGACTTTCCTCGATGCGCCAGCGGCGCTCGCGATACTGTTCCGGCCACCAAGCATCGTGATGGCGGAGATACCAATTCGACAGCCAGCGGGAATCCCTTCGGGCTCGGGCCGTCTCGGATTCGTCATTCGAATCCGGGAAGAGGACATGATGGTGGGTCCAATCCGAAACGATCGGCAGCGGTTCGCGCTGGGAGGACTGAGCGGACGCCGCCTGCGCCGCGAACGCTAAAATCATACCAGCGGCGACAGTTTTCATAGCGGCACGAATAGATACTGCCCATCGCATGCCACTCGAAATTCTTCGATTCATGAACCCCCTCGCGCGAGTGGGAATTTCCAATCTTGTCGAGAATGGATTCCCTATGGGTTCCGCGCGATTTTTTTTGCAGTCCTAGGTCGAATCCGGAATTCCCAATTTGAAACTCTGATCGAGCATCCTACGCTTTTCCTGCCAAGGACTCAAGGCATTTGCCGCCGGGTTCGATGTTCGGCAGCTCCGAAGAGCACGCTTGCGTCGATTAAGTCGAGAGGCGAGCTTGCTTGCGAGAAGTCGAAGTTTCCTGAACGATGTTGGCGCCGCAGGTCCCGGGACGGAGCGATTTAGAGGCACGGGTTCCGGGACTTCTCCGTGGCTGCATCCTTAAAACATGCCTGATCGAAGTACACCTGCGTTCCCAGTTGCTGATACATCAGGATGGTTTTTTTGCCGTTGGCAGCGCGACCGGAACTGGCGACGAGGCGTTTGGACAAAACCGATGCCGGTCCGCCCGGCAATGCTTCTTCCAATACGCGTCCCCTGAGCGCGCCTTTCCCGGCTAGATCGAGACCCAGGAGTTTGGCGAGCGTGGGCGCGATGTCCGCGTTGCTCACCGGGGCTTCGTCGGTGAATTCCCGTTTGAAGTCCGGACCAATCGCCGCCATAAACTGAAAGGTGTTGGACCTTCCGAAGCTGCCGTGCATTCCCTGGCCGTGCTGCAGAAAATAGTCCGCAATTTCCACTTCGCTCATGATCGGATCCGCGGGCTCCTCGGCGAACGTCTTGAATGCAACGGCGATCGTCGGAGTGGGAGTCAGGGAAGAGCCGATCAGGCGGATGGAGCTCGACGGTAAAGCTCCGGGCACGTGTCCGTATTCGTCGTTGACGAACAGCCCGCCCACATAGTCCTGCCGCGCGAGAAAGGCCACGATTTTTTTCACCAGGTCCGGGGAGTGCGAGGGGAGATAGATCAGATCGGAGCCGCCGTTCGCGGCCACCACGACTTTCGCGTCGGTTTCTTTCGCAATTCGTCCCGTGCCCCCGATCAAACCATTGCCGCCCACCGGACGTTGGCGCACGTTGGGGAGTTGCTGTTCCGCGGCGGGATCGACTCGCGCGAACATTTTCCTGCCGTCCGGACCGTCGATCTGGCTGTCGGGATCGAACAGCGGAAGCCCCAATTCGTGTGCCAGATCGATGGCGACGAACCCCACGGGGAGAAATCCGGTGTTGACCTCCTGCCGGCCCTGCGGGTCCTTATAGGTAAAGGTCGCGGCGTAGCTCGTCGTGGCGTGGCCCTCGGCGTCGACGTCGTGTTTGCTGATCGTCGCGAATCCGTGGTCCGCGGTAATAAAAATATCCGTATTCGCGGCCAGCTGCGGATCGCTGTTGATGTAGTCCAGAATTTGCTTCAGGTTGTTGTCGGCATTCTTGAGCGCCGCCTGGGACGTGGGACCGTTAATGCCGGGGACGAGCTTATTCAAACTGTCGCCCTGAAAATGCTGCGTGCCGTCCGGATCGCGCGACCAGTAAAGCAGCGCGAACGGTTTTCCGCTTTTCGCGAACATCGGCAGAACTACTTTTGACGTGGCGTCCGCAAAGAACGCTTGCTGCACGTAATTGGGATCCTTCGTTCCGGGAGTAGTATTCGTTCCCGGCGGTTGCGCGCGGGCTGGAGCCTTCGTGGGCAGTCCGGCCGAGACGAGGGCGGAAGATACCTCGGGCGCAAGCGGCACTCCGTCCGGAGTGCCCGTGCCGTCGTCGATGATGATCGTCTGTGGAATCGCGAATCCACGATTCACAGGATTGAGCTGGCTCACGTCCTGAATCGCCGTGGGCCCCATTTTGCCGACGGCGGCGGTGTTGTATCCGCGACGGCGCGCCGCGGCGAGCAGCGTTTCCTCGTTCAAATAGTTTCCCTGGAACTGGGCGTCCAGATCGCCGAGCACGCGATCGTTTTCGACGTAGGGCGCGTAACTTCCGGGCGGACGGCCGAAGTTGCCGTCGAGGAATACCGGACGCCCGGTATAAATCTGGTTGCTGTAATCTCCGGTGTCGCCCAGGTAATGGCCGGTGGCGATCGCGGACGCGTTGGCGGTGGTGAACGTCGGGAAAAGGGAGTGGCTGTTCGCAAAATTCACACCATGCGTCCGAATCCAGAACATCGTCGGAGAATTGACGGCATTGACGGACCCGGCGCGCAAGCCGTCAAAAACGAAAATCACCACGTTGCGAGCGTGATTCGCGGCAGGCTTCTCCTGCCCCGAAATAAATGAGGGACGAAGCGGCCAAAGCGCCACGGCAATCACAAGCCAAAACCATTTGTTCTTCACTTAAGGCCTCTGTTCCGTGCGCGCAAAGTCATTTGCTCGGAGGACAATATCCCGCCGGGTCTGACGCGAATGAACTCTGACGCATTTTGCTCCCGCCTGCATCCATGCGCAAGTCGCTGCGCGAACCGGAGAATGCGCGTTGCCCAACCGGACTGGGCTATAATGCCCGCCGAAATTGGGGCGCGGCGACGGGGAATTCCTCCGCGCGAGCGGCGTTGAATCTCATTTCGGAAGGAGCCATTTCACATGGCCAGTGGAAATCGGATCCGGAGCCTGCGACTGGTGCTGGTCGGCGCTGTACTCGGCGGTCTTTTCGGCGCTTCCTGGGAACACCAGACTGCAAGAGCGCAACAAAACGGTCCGCAGGCGAATGCCGCGGCGCTGCAGGCGGACGTGGCGCAATTGAAAGACCTCATTCCGCCGCATTCTCACCCGATGGTGGAGGTCGGCATGTTCGCGGCCAATCTCTGGTTCGCGGGGGAGAAGCGGAATTGGCCGCTCGCCGCCTACTATTTGAACGAGACCCGGAACCGCATTCGCTGGGAAGTCCACTTGAATCCCGGTCCGAAGGGAGCCGATGGCAATCCCGTGAACATGGAAGCGATCTTCGACGGTATTGACAACGGAACGTTGCCTCTCGTGCGGAAAGCGATTAAAGCGAAGGACAGCAAGCAGTTTGAGGAACAGTACAAGCATTTGCTGGAGGACTGCTATTCGTGCCACAAAGCGGCGCTCCGGCCTTACCTGCGTCCGATGGTTCCGGTTTCCGGCGCGCAGCCGATTATCAATCTCGATCCCGCCGCTACCTGGCCGCAATAAGGGAGCGCTTTGCTAAAATATGAAATAGCTTCCTAGCGGGGTAATAGATGCCTTACAGCTACTCGCGACTGTTTGAAGAAGTCACCGGCCGCAAGTTTGAAAACACGCCCGTGTTCGATCCTCCCAGACTGACGCCGTTGCGAAAGCCGATTGCGGAATCGACGATTGGATTGTTTGCCAGTTGCGGCGCCCAACTGCCCGAGGACCCGCCGCTCGGAGAGACCGAGGACATTTCGTTTCGCCTGATTCCTCGCGATACCCCGATGTCGCGCCTCGTGGTGGCGCACAAGACGAAGGTACGCAAATGGGCAGTCGAAGACCTCAACGTCGCGTTTCCGCTCGAACGCATGAAGGAACTGGAAGCCGAAGGCGCATTCCGGCGGCTGGCTCATACCTCCGTTTCGATGGTCGGCTCGATCCAGCGCTACACGGATCTTGTCGAACAGTCCATCCCCGCGATCAAGCAGGTTTACGATTCGCAGGGCGTGGATCTGGTCTTTTTGTTTCCGTTTTGTCCGGCTTGCCATCGAGCCACAACCGTTGTAGCAAGGGCTCTCGATGCGCGCGGCCTCCCGACGCTCAGCATGAGCGTGCTGCTCGAAGCGGCCGAAGAAGCCAAGCCGCCGCGCACCTGTTTTCTGGATTTTCCGCTGGGCTGCCCGGCAGGAAAACCGCACGAAATGGAACAGCAGCGCGAAATCCTTCGCAGCGCGCTCCGATTGGCGGAGGACTTTGACGGAAAGCCGTGGCACATTAAGTCGCTCCCGTTTCAGTGGTCGCCGGACGGCAGCCGCGCTTGGGAAGAGGAAGTGAGCGAGCTCTATCGAAACGGCGGCTTGAAAATCGTCATGGCGCATCGCGATGCCCATCATGCCAGGGGAGAATCGCTGGTAGGGCACGAGCGCGAGTTCGCGATTCGCTGCAACTGTTGACGAGATTTCTCACTTTTAGTTTCGATGGGGCTTGGTGGCGCAGACTTTAGTCTGTGGAATTTTGTGCCAGCCAGGACCAAAACCCACAGGCTGAAGCCTGCGCCACGGGGTATTGCGCCGAGCGTGCGGCTGGGTGTACGTTAGCGCGCGATGAAAACCAAAATTCATTTCGACGCAATGGACGACGCCTCACCGCCGTTTTCTTCCGGAATCGCGAGGCGGAACTTTCTCGCGAAACTCGCCGCGTTGGGGGCCGTTGCCGCCCTTCCCGATTCTTCCCTGTGGCCTCAGATGCCCGGCCCGGCTCCCGGTCGCCCGTTTCGGATCGACGCCCATCACCACTTTTCGGCGCCCGGATTCATCGCCGCCATTTCGGCGCGGCACACGAACCAGCGCCCGCTAGAACAATGGACCGTGAGCAAATCCATCGATGATATGGATAAGAGCGGCGTGGCCACCGCGATGATCTCGACGAGCGAACCGAGCGTGTGGTTCGGCGACAACGAAGCGGCGCGCAAGCTTGCGCGAGAATGCAACGAACTCGGCGCGCGTTTGATGGCGGATCACCCGGGCCGTTTCGGAATGTTCTCCACGATTCCGCTGCCGGACGTCGATGCCAGCCTCCGCGAAATCGAATACAGCCAGGACACGCTCAAGGCCGACGGCGTGTGCATGATGACCAGCTACCAGGGAAAGTATCCCGGCGACCCTGCCTTCGCGCCGGTGATGAGCGAACTGAACCGGCGCAAGGCCGTGCTCTTCTTCCATCCGGTGAAAGCCGAATGTTGCAAGGACCTGCAACCGGAGCTGGCGCCTGCTTTGATCGAGCTGGGGACGGAGACCACGCGCGCGATCGCGAGCATCATTTTCGATGGTACCGCGTCGCGCTATCCGGATATCCGCTTCATCTTTTCCCATGGCGGCGGGACGATGCCGTATCTGATGACCCGCTTCGCCTCGCTCGCCGCGCGGCCGGACATCGCGCAGCGGTTGCCGAACGGACTGCTCTTCGAAGTGCAGAAATTGTATTTCGACACGGCAAATTTCTACGGCGCGGTTCCGTGGCCGACCGTGCTGAAACTCATGCCGGTATCGCACATCCTCTTCGGCACCGATTTCCCGTTCTCCAGCGCCAGCGAAGTAGCCAACGGGTTGAAAGACGTCGGGTTGAAGCCGGACGACCTTCATGCGATCGAGCGGGAAAACGCTCTGGCGTTATTCCCGCGCTTCAAGAATGTCTGAACGAAGCAGGGAATCGGCTCGCAAGGATTGGCGGCGGATCGTTTCCGATGCCGGGCAATGAACAGCGATTGGGAGTGACGCGTGGCCCTCGAGGAATATCGGAAGAAGCGCAAATTTGAAATTTCGCCGGAGCCGTCCGGGGCGTCGCGGGGCGTTGCGGCCGCTCCGGGTCCGCTGCGCTACGTAATTCAAAAACACCGCGCGACACAACTGCATTACGACTTCCGCCTGGAGTGGAATGGCGTGCTGCTTTCGTGGGCGGTCCCCAAGGGGCCGTCGCTCGATCCTTCGGTCAAGCGGCTCGCGATGCAGGTGGAGGACCACCCGCTCGAGTACCGCGATTTTGAAGGCGTCATCCCCGGAGGCGAATACGGCGGCGGCACCGTGATGGTGTGGGATAAAGGGGAATGGCTGCCGGAGAGCGAAGATGTGGAACGCGCTCTGCAAAAAGGCGACCTGAAATTCACGCTGCTCGGAAAAAAGCTGCGCGGTTCATGGGTGCTCGTCCGCACGCGTGGGTTTGGTAGCAAGGCGGACAAAGCCTGGTTGCTCATCAAGCATCGCGACAAGTTCGCCGCTACATTGGACATTGCGGAGAAAGAACCGCGCTCGGTGTTGAGCGGGCGCTTGCTCGCTGAAATTGCTCGCGACGAAGGCGGAGACGTCGAGAAAGCCTCCACGGGCGACCCGAAACAGGGATTGCGAGAGGGATCGCGGCCGGCCGCACGCGCAGCGAGCAGAAAAACGTCGCGAAAGAAGCGCACGAAGGCGTAAGCCCGCTGCGGGATGAATTTTTCTTCCACGGCTTCTAAACATTTTAGTCCGGGTGTATATTTTCCCCTACGAAGCGAAGTCTAGATTCCTTATTTGAGCACGCAGGATCGAGCGGGGGGTTCTTCCGTGAAAATTCGCCGGCTGTATTCATATGCGCTGCTGTTGTGCGCGACCGTTTGCCTCGTCTTTGCAATTCATGGCGTGGACGCGCGCGCCCAGGGGCAGGATCGCGCCCCGGTATACTACGCGGCCGACATTCAGTACGGCGCGCAGATCTTTGCGACGCAGTGCACCCCGTGTCACGGAGTTTCCGGAGACGTGATTCCCGGCGTCAATTTTCGAGCCGGCCAATTCAAGCGAGTCGTTACCGACAACGATTTGCGTGCGACGATCACGAACGGTGTGCCCGGTACCGCGATGCAGCCCTTCGCGTTCGGCGCGTCGGAGCTGACGGGGATCGTCTCCTATCTTCGCAACATGAATAGTTTCGACGTGCGTGGGGCGACGGTCGGCAACGCCGGCCGCGGGAAGGATCTCTTCAACGGCTCGGGCAACTGCGCGACCTGCCACGCTGTGAACGGCAAAGGGCCGAAAGTCGCCCCCGATCTGGGCGATATCGGCTCGCTGCGCACCGCGGACATTCTGCATCGAGAACTGCTCGATCCGGAAGGATCGATGATCCCGGTGAACCGGCCGGTGCGCGCCGTGACAAAGGATGGAAAAGTCTACAACGGCCGCCGCCTGAATGAAGACACCTACAGCGTGCAGATGATCGACGAGCAGGAGCATCTGGTTTCTCTCTCGAAGGCGGACCTCCGCGAGTTCACCGTCCTGAAAACGACTCCGATGCCGTCCTACAAAGACAAGTTCAACCCGCAGGAACTCGCCGACATCGAGGCGTACCTGCTTTCCCTGAAAGGTGTGAAATGAATCTCTCACGGCGCACATTTTTCTCTCTGCTTTTCGTGCTTCTAATTCCTTTCGCGCTGCGCGCCCAGGTCTCGCCGGAGCGCCTGCTGCACGCCGGCGATGAGCCCCAGAACTGGCTGACCTATTCCGGCAGCTACGCCAGCCAGCGCTACAGCGTCCTGAAGCAGGTCGACCTTTCGAACGTCAAGAACCTCGAGCTCAAGTGGGTGTTTCAGGCGCAGTCGCTTCAGAAATTCGAAACCACGCCGCTCGTCGTCGACGGAATCATGTACCTCACGCAGTCGCCGAATGATGTCGTTGCAGTCGACGCGAAGTCCGGCCGCGCCTTCTGGCTTTACCACTACGCGCCGTCTCCCCTCGCGCGTCCCTGCTGCGGCGTCGTGAATCGCGGCCTTGCCATCCTGGGAGACACACTGTTCATGGCCACGGTCGATTCGCACCTCGTCGCTATCGATTCCAAAGACGGCCACGCGATCTGGAACGTCAAAATTGCCGAACCCTCCGCGGGCTATGCCATGACCATGGCCCCACTCGTGGTGAAGGACAAAGTAATCGTGGGCGTCGCGGGCGGCGAATACGGCGTGCGCGGATTCATCTCCGCGTTCGAAGCGACGACCGGCAAGCAAGCTTGGCGCTTCGACACGATTCCCGATCCCGATCAGCCCGGCCACGACAGCTGGCGCGGCGGCGATTGGGAACACGGCGGCGGTGCGGTCTGGATGACCGGTTCCTACGATCCCGACCTCAACTTGACGTACTGGGGCACAGGCAATCCGGGGCCGGACTTTAACTCCGACCAGCGGCCCGGTGACAATCTCTACTCGGATTCCGTTCTCGCGCTGGACCCGGATACAGGCAAGATGAAGTGGTATTTCCAATTCACGCCGCACGATCCCTACGACTACGACTCGGTGCAGGTCCCCGTGCTCGCGAATGCGGATTGGAACGGCAGCCCGCGCAAGCTGATGCTGTGGGGCAACCGCAACGGATTCTTTTACGTTTTGGATCGCGCTACGGGCAAATTTCTCAACGGCAAACCGTTCATCAAAGTGAATTGGGCAAGCGGGCTGGACGCCAACGGCCGGCCCATCACCACGCCGCAGCCGCCCGGCGTGCCGACCTATCCGGGAATCCAGGGCGGAACGAACTGGTATTCACCCTCCTACAGCCCGCACACGGGGTTGTTTTACATCCCGACGTGGGAGGATTACGGCACGGTTTTCGCCGCGGTTCCGGTGGAATATAAAGCGGGGACTCGCTTCGCCGGGGGCGCAAACGCCAGCCCCATTCCGGGCGCCGAGAATCCCGTGGGCGCGGGGCGCACGGGACCCATCAATACCTATACCGAAGCGATGGGAAGCGGAGGCGTTGTCGCCATGGATCCCGCAACGGGCGACAAGAAGTGGAAGTTCGCCATGCATGACGTCAATACCAGCGGAATCCTGACCACCGTGACGGACCTGCTCTTCGTCGGCGGCCGCGAAGGGTATTTCCAGGCGCTCGACGCGCGCACGGGAACACTGCTGTGGAAAGAAAATCTGGGCGGAGAAATTATCGCCGGACCGATTACCTACCAGGTGGACGGCAAGCAGTACATCTCGATTACGTCGGGGAACAGCATGTTCACATTCGGGTTGCGCGAATAGGACGGCCGCCTCAGCGGGTTGTCCTAGAATCATTTTCCGCCGCAGAAGCCAGGATGCCGACAGGCGCCATCTTCTTTTTCCGCGATTTCGGAACGGATGGCTCGGCTGCTGGAGAATCTTGCATGGGCAGACTGAAGCGCCGAATGCCGTCGTAAGAGTGGAGCGCGGCAGCCACAGCGCCCGCCGTGGGAACGAGTCCAATTTCACCAGCCCCCTTGGCGCCGTAGCCGCCCACTTCGTCCGGAACTTCGATCAGGATCACGTCAATGGGCGGAGTTTGCTTCACCCCTAGAATGCCGCAATCGCGCAACAGAAGGGAATCGGGAACTCCATTTGTGGACGTGAAATTTTCTGTCAGAGCGTAGCCAAGCCCCATGTGCACGCCGCCTTCGATCTGTCCAGCGCAAGCCTTCGGATTGATGGCGTGGCCCACGTCGTGAGCCGCAATCACGCGCTCCAGCCGTCCCTTCTCATCGAGAATCACGAGTTGCGCGGCGTAGCTGAACGTCATGTGCGTCGTCGGATTCTTTAGCGCTTCCGGGGTTCCGGGCCGCGTCGTGAAGTCGCAGACGTATTCGCCGCGGTATTCGCGGCCGACCAATTTCTCGAGCGGGAGTTCCTTCAAGTCAGCGGCAAGCTTTTGCCCGGCGCGTTGCGCGGCGGCGCAGCTGAGCGTTGTGGCGCGGGAAGCCCAAGCCTCGCCGGCTTTGGCGCCCATCTCCCGGTCCCATCGCACTGTCATTATGTCCGGAGACAACCCAGTCTCTTCGCAGACGGCCTGGCGAACGGTGGTGAAGACGCCTTGCCCCATTTCGGTGTAGCCGTTTAGAACTTCGAGACGCGGGCCTTCGACAACTCGAATCGCGAGGTAACCGCCTTCGACGGCGCCGTTTCCTATCCCGGTGCTCTTGATCCCGCAGCCGAGGCCTTTGTACTTGGCGCTCTTGTAGATGTCCTTGATCGCTTCGAGCGCCACGCGCATGCCGCGCACGCTTTCGCGCATGATCTGGCCGGTCGCGAAGGGGTCGCCCGGATTCAGAATGTTCCGCATGCGGATATCCCAGCCATCGACGCCCACTTTTTCCGCGAGGAGATCCATGACGCCTTCCATCGCGAACTGTGCCTGGTTGCTGCCGAATCCGCGCATGGCGCCGCTCGTAGGATTGTTGGTGAAGACGGCCATGGATTTTACGTCGACGTTCGGCACGCGGTAGACGCCACAGGAATGGCACGCCGCGCGCAGCAAACACTTTCCGCCCGTGCCGGCGTAACCTCCCGTGTCTCCCACAATGCGCGCTCGCACCGCGAGTAGATGGCCTTCTGCATCCGCGCCGACTTTATAACTCAAGGTCATGGGATGGCGCTTGACGTGATGTTGCGTCGATTGCTCGCGCGTCAGAACCGTTTTCACGGGACGCTGCAGCAGAAACGCAGCCAGCGCGGTCTGCCCTTGAATCGTGATTTCTTCTTTTGCGCCAAACGCGCCGCCGCTCGCGGCCAGCTCCACCTTCACCTTTTCCATCGGGAGCTTCAGGATATCGGCAATCATCTGATGGTCGTACGTCGAGCCCTGGCTCTGCGAGTAGAATTTAATTCCGTCGCCGTCCGGGATCGCAAGGCAAGCTTCCGGCTCGAGGAACGCCGGTTCAATCGGCTGCGTCTGCCAGGTGTGTTCGATGATGTGCGCCGATTTTGCAAACGCCTCTTCGACGTCTCCACGCGAGAACTCCGTCTTGTCGAGGATATTGTCGTGCACCCACAAATTGCCTTCGGGGTGGACTTTCGGCGCGCCCGGTTCCATGGCCGCAAAAGGATCGGTGACCGGCTGCAGCACCGTGTAATCCACTTTTACTTTGTCGGCGGCCTGCCGCGCGTGGAATGCGGTGTCAGCGACAACCATCGCCAGAAAATCTCCGACGCAACAGGTGGTTTCGCCGACGGCCACAAAAATCGGCAAATCCGGATAATTCAGACCCGTGCCGCGCTTGCCCGGCACATCGGCGGCCGTGAAAATTCTTACGACCCCCGGCATCGCTTGCGCTTCTGAAGTATCGATCGCATTGACTTTGGCGCGCGGATGCGGGCTGAGAACCATTCCCCCGTGCAGCATTCCGGGAACGCTCATGTCGTCGACGAACGGGCGCTCGCCGAGCGCTTGCTGAAATCCTCCGTAGCGGGACGTGGATTCGCCGATTCCATTTCCACTGTGGTGGCCGTTTCCGTGCCCGTTCTTGCCGGGGACGAACTCTGGATTGCGGCTCAATCCGAAGTCCTCGCCAAAATAGGAATGCCGGCGCGGTTCCTTGCGTGGCAACTTCCCGCCGTTTTTCCACGCTTCTCCAGCAGTTTGAATCGAATCCAGAATTCGCGCATAGCCGGTGCAGCGGCATAGGTGCCCGACGAGCCCCTGCTTGACCGCTTCGCGATCGTCCGTGCAGCCCTGCCGCAACATCGACGACGCGCGCACCACGATTCCCGGTATGCAAAAGCCGCACTGCACCCCGCCCTCTTGCACGAACGCTTCGCCCAGCACCTCCCGCATATCCTCGGGAATGCCTTCGAGCGTGACCACGTCCCGGCCTTCCATTTGTTCCGGTTTGCGCAAGCAGGCGAGCGCGGGCCGCCCGTCCACCAGGATTGCGCAGCAACCGCACATGCCCTCAGGAGCGCAGCCATTCTTAGCGGAAACGATCCCGCACTCCTCGCGTAGAACCTCTAGGAACTGCATTCCAGGCTCGTACGTGCAAGTGGTGCGTTTCCCGTTTAGTGTAAAGCTAAGATTTGGCATGGTTCCCGATGCTGCTCCAGGGAAAATGTTGGGCTACCCCATTGATTATACATTGCTTCCTGTTGGCAGCAAACTGCTGCGTTTTGGGGCTGTTGTCGCGGGCCCAGTCACTCATTATTTTAGGCCCGGGCGGCGCGAAGCAAGCGCGGGGGCGTTACACCGAACGCGGGTGATGTATACTCCCCCAGAGCGAATTCCATTCAAAATTTAGGGGCAAGCAGTACCCACAGGGGGACAATCGATGAAAGCGAAGACGCTGGCCGGCGCGCTGGCCGCTTTATTTTTGGCACTTTTTGCTGTTTGTGTAGGAGCACGTGCGCAGAGCCGTCCAAGCGGCGCGCCGCCCCCGGCGATCCACACCTTCTCGACCGCCGACATCGCCAGCACTGGCTTCTTTTATGTGGGCGGCAAGTACGTCGGCGCGCCGGGCAAGGAAGTGATGGACGGCGCCGAGTACGTCGAGGTGATGGTTCCCAAGAAGATCCGCCATCCGTACCCGATCGTATTTTTTCATGGCGCCGGTCAGACAGCCACCGATTGGCTGCAGACTCCGGACGGAAGGCCGGGGTGGGCATATTTTTTCATCAAGCAGGGCTACACAGTTTACATGGTGGATTTTCCGGCGCGTGGCCGCTCGAGCTACAATCCCGGCCCGGATGGCGATGGCGCATTGACGATTCGCACCGCTCCTCAGCTTGAGCAAATCTGGACCGACATCGGCGCGCAAGGGAACTGGCCGCAGGCCAAGAAATTCACGCAATGGCCCGGGGACGGCCCGAACAAGGGCAAGATGGGCGATCCGATCTTCGACGATTTCGCACGGACGCAGGTGCAGTTCCTTGCGGGCGGCAAGCAGGCGCAGTTGAATCTCGACGCGCACATCGCGCTGCTCGAGAAGATCGGATCTCCCGTCATCTTAATCACCCACTCGCAAGGCGGGGAATTCGGCTGGCAAGTTGCCGACGCGCGGCCAAAGCTCGTCAAAGCGATCATCAGCGCCGAACCCGGCGGCCCTCAAATCCGAAACGTGGACACTGCCAAGATCGCCTACGGCGGGCCGGGCAGCTACGTATGGGGCGTAACGTCTCTTCCACTTCATTACGACCCGCCGGTCAGCGATCCGGCCGAATTGCAGCCGGTCCTGGAAGAGAAAGCGAGCGAGCCGGATACGGTGCCGTGTTATCTGCAGAAAGAGCCGGCGCACAAGCTGGTCAACCTGAAGGACATTCCGGTGCTGGACGTCTCCACGCAGGCGAGCTACCACCGTGTTTTCGATTCTTGTATTCCCAAGTGGCTCAATCAGGCGGGCGTGAAAGCGCAATACGTGAAACTCGAAGATGTTGGGATCACCGGCAACGAGCATGAGTTGATGCTCGATAAGAATAGCGACCAGATCGCCAAGTATTTCGCGGACTGGCTCGACAAAAACGTGAAGTAAAAAAAAGTGGCGCAGGCTTCAGCCTGTGGGGTTTGGATTGTGCCCGAACGAAACCCCACAGGCTGAAGCCTGCGCCACCACTACTGCTCTTTCCCGGCCTTCTTGAGATCGTTAAAGGTGATGTTGTCCTCGCAAATCATTTCGGTCAACTTCCAGTCCGGCTCGAGAATGTAGATGCGCTCACCGTCCCACGTCTTGGTGTAGGTTTTCGGGTCGTCGATGGTGATGTGAACCACCAAAGTGTCGAACTTCGGGCGCGTGATGTGTTCGATGACGTGCAGTTGATCGGAATGCGGAAGGCCCGCGCGGTCGAGCCAAGTCTTCTCATTGAAGCCAACCGAATCGATCACCAGCGTATCGCCTTCCCACCAGCCGACAGAATCACCCATCCAAGTCGGATCGAGATCCTTGGAATGCTCGTGCGGACCGTTTGTATAAATCTGGCGGACGAAGTGGTTGAACTCAAACAATTCGACGACGCGGCCGGGAACTTGCAGAATTTCCATAGGGAAAGGGTGCACGTAGATTCGCGGCACTCCGGTCGGGAAGCATCCGATTTCATTGCCTGTCGTCGGATTCACGAGGTCCGTCGAATCCACGACGGCGCGCGGCCCCCAGGAGGGCTTGGTCATCTCGTATTGCGCTTTGCCCCAGGGCGTCATCTCCGGAATGATCCCGGTAAACGAATAGCCGGCGTATTTGCGAGCGCTCGGAGGCATGTGCCCCTCCCAAACGCCGGAGAAATCGGGGACGCCTTCAGCTGTCCGGGGAATCGGCTTTTGCGAGGATGCATTGCCAGTTTTTGCCGTTGCCGCCGGCGCTTGCGCGCGCGTTCCCAAAGAAAAGAGCAAGGTTGCCGTCAGAGCCAGTACCGGACCCACCCAATACTTTTGCATTTCTACTAACCTCCTCTGGTTCGGACCAAGAATCTACCTTGCAGAATTCTCAGCAGTGCCGCAATCGTCAGGAGCGGCGTGGATGCCGGGCGCTTCGAAAGAGCAGTTCGGATTTATTGCTGGCCGGGTTCCGGAGGCGGGCCCAGGGGAATTTCCTGGCCGCTCGCCCAGGCGATTTTCCGGAGATTCAAGACCTTCAGGCCATTTTTGGAAGGCAAGCCCGTAACGGTGATCTGGTCACCCGGCTTTAGTTTGTGTCCATTCCATCCGTAATGGACCAAATGATTCGGAGCGGTCATTTCCACGGACCACTCGACGACGTTGCCCTGGTCATCCTTGGCCTCGAGAGTAATGAGCGGGTGCGGCTGGATGAACTGAAATTCCTTTACGGTCCCCGTAAGGGTAATCGGATGGGCCGAGTCGTAGGCTGAGCCGCCGTGATGGGCGAGCGCAGATCCGGAAGACAGCAGCAGACACACCGCTACAAAAGAAACGCCGAGCAGCGCTTTCCTCATTGGGTAAGTCCTCCCGTTGCGGGGAGTTTCGCACTGTTTTGTCGGAGGTGTCAACGAAAATACCTGCACGGATTTAGCGCATTCGCCTGCGGGAGCAGAAGGCGGAGAATACTGTTAAGGTAGCTAACATAAGAAGTATATATGTCGATCGTTTGCCGAAAAAAGGCGCGCTTGACACGGGTTGGGGTCTGCCATATGGTCATAGGAAAATCGCTTCGATCTTGCGGCGTAAAAGAGCGACAGGCGGCGGGGCGCAGGTTGAGAGCGCTTGAAACCTGCACCCTCTTGTGCACAGTCTAACTGCTCAAGACCCGGCAGCGCGAACAGGGTTTGTTCCCGAAGTCGGAATCCGCTCGATCCATGGAGGTAAGACGATGGATTCACTATTGAACGTGAGCCGCAGAGGTTTGGTCAAAATGGGGCTGGCGGCAGCCGGCCTTCCCATCCTTACGAACGCGTTCGGTTCGAGCGCGCTGGCCCAGGACGCAGGTGGCGAAGGGGGCAAGAAAGGCGCGATCGGCGGCCGCGCAGAGGAAGAACTCTATCCGGGCAGGGGACTGCCGGGCGGCGGGCAACTGGAGATTCGCCTGACCCAGTCAATTTATACGAGCGATCCCGACGCGCTCGAAGTCGCGCAGCGCATGAAGCCATTCGATCTGGAATCCTGGATCGTCGAATGGACGCGCGTCGCGGAAAAGAACGAAATGCTGGCGGACAAGTTCGCCACCGACGGTTACAAAGTGACGGCCAACGAATACTACCAAAAGGCCTCGACGTTCTACCGCGAGGCGTGCTGGCCGCAGCCGGTCGACGAGCCGCGCATGATGACGACTTACAAAAAGATGCGCGAGACGTTCGACAAAGCCTGGAAGATGACGCGGCCTCCGTTCGAGCGCGTCCAGATCAACTTCGAAGGCAAGATGCTCGACGGGTATTTTCGCAAGCCGAACAATCCGCAGGGGAAGAAATTCCCCGTGGTCATTCCGTTCCAGGGCGCGGACACGATGGCCGAAGCTACGATCATGAACGCCGGTGCGTACCTAGCGCGGGGCATGGCGTATCTGGCCGTCGATTTTCCGGGCCAGGG
Organism: uncultured Acidobacteriota bacterium; assembly: GCA_963800455.1. Lineage (GTDB taxonomy): Bacteria > Acidobacteriota > Terriglobia > Acidiferrales > UBA7541 > Palsa-360. The sequence continues at coordinate 27,284 of CAWDAY010000004.1, forward strand.
CGGAGCGATGCGCCTGCACGATCTACATCTGCCGCCGGACACCGACCGAATCGCGAAAGCCATGATCGACTATCTCGAGACGCGCACGGACGTAGACGCCACACGCGTCGGGATGCAGGGAATCAGCATGGGCGGATACGGCGTGCCGCGCGCCGCGAGCGGCGAGAAGAGGATCAAGGCCGCGTTCATGAGCAGCGGCTCCTACGACCTGAAATCGGACTTGTTCGAATACTACCCTCCGATTCAGGAGCGCGTGCGCTGGATTATCGGCGCGCGGGACCTGGCCGATGCGCGAAAGAAACTCGACGATTACAATCTCGGCGAGGGGCGCGCGGAGAAGATCGAGGCGCCCATGCTGATTGGCTACAGCAAGGACGACCGAATCATGGACCCGGCCGGTTCTCTGCGGCTCTACGAAGCCGCCAAGAACTCCAAGCGCGACATGGTCGAGGGCACGGGGCACGTGCAGGCCGCCAATGCCGGTGGACCGCGAGCGATCGCGGCCGGTAGTCTTTCCTGACTGGGCCGCGAAGACGTTGGGAGCGGATGTGTAGCGATTTTGTAGGACGGGCTTCAGCCTGTCCGGTTTTTCGCATTGCGAAGATGGCGGCGATCAAAAGCGGACAGGCTGAAGCCCGTCCTACAAAAGCAAAGGGCCGTCCCGCTTTTTTTTAGCGCCACTTAAGCCTTTTTTACCACTGCTTCGATGCTCGTCCCAAAATCCTTGAGCATTACGACGGCCGCATTGCGCCCGGGCGCGCCTGTAACGGAACCGCCGGGGTAGGTGCATGCCCCGGTCTGGTAAAGGCCGGGGATGGGCATGCGATACTGCGCCCATCCAGCCATCGGCCGCAACGCGCCGGATTGCGACGGGCTCTGCGATCCAGCGTGGCAGCTTCCGTGCCAGTTGTGGGGATTCATGCGCTCCAAATCGAGGGGACTTTGAATGACTTCGGACAAGATGTTGTCCGAAGTCAGATTTGGGGAAAAGCGGCGCATGTAATTCAGGCATGTGTCCGCCACCTGCTTCTTGATGCCATCCCAAAGCTCCGGGCCTTCTTTCAATTCGTATGGCTGCCAGCCGACGACTTTGATCGTATGCATGCCAGCAGGCGCGCGCGTCGGATCGGCGGAAGTGGTGCAATGAATCGCCAGCGGCGGGTCTTCCCAATTGATGACCGACCGCGCGAAATCGTAGGCCACTCGCAAAATGCTGTCCGGACTCGCGATCAGCGCGGAATTGACGGGCTGGATCACGCCGCCGTCAACTGCGTACGTCGGAGGTACTTTGGACGCATAGTTGACGACGAACATCTGCACTTCGGCCTGCCACGTATCGACTCCGTCGATGAAGTCCTGGCCCCACAATTCCCGCGGCGCCATATCCACCAAGTGTTTGATATGGATGGTGGAAAGGACCGCCTTATCGGCGCGATAGGACGAGCCGTCCGCGCATTCCACTCCCGCGCAGCGGCCGTTTTCGACGATCAGCCTGGCGATGGGCTTGTTTGTCAGGATCACGCCGTCGTGGGCTTCGATGAATTTCGCGAGCGCCTCGGTCAACATGCCCGATCCTCCCTTGGGAATCGGGCGGCTGTGCTTTTGCTGCGCGAAGATGCCGTAGGCCGAACGGCCCGTCATGGGATGGATCACCGGCTGGGTCGGCAGGGGACAGCCCATCATGAAGCTGCGGACGTGCTCGTCCTCAAAGTTGCTGCGAATGATTTCCCAGCACGACATCGCGGTCAGGCGCTGCCACAATTTGCCCTTGGGATGCGCGGCTAGAAGTTCGTTGACCGGCTTTCCAAAACCAATCGGCGTGTAGGTAGCCGTCTCAAAAATCGGCGAAACGGAAAGGTATTCCGCGTACATGCGGCGATACGTGGCGGCATCGCGCTTGGAAAATTTCGCGATTTGTTCGCAGGTTCGGTCCAGGTCGCGCCATTGGGTGATGTACGTGCCGTCCGCAAACGGCATGTGATAGACGGGGTCGGGATAAATGTACTCGAGGCCGTAGTCAGCCAGGTTGATCTCATGGTCTCGCAACATCGGATTTTCCTGGATCGCGTTGTGCGCCGTCGAGCAGGTATCGTGCTTGAAACCACGCATCGTGAATTGAGCGGTTTTGACGCCGCCGCCGACCGTCGGCCGCCCTTCGAGCAGCACGATTTTGTATCCGGCCTTTGCCAGATAGGCCGCGGTGATCATGCTGTTGTGGCCTGCGCCGGCGATGACGACGTCGAAGCGGTCGCTCGTGCCCGCACGCGGGCCCGGCACCGCCGAAGCCTCAGCCACACCGCTGAGAGAAGTGAGCGCCAAAGGTGCAAGCGCCGCGCCCTTCACGAATCCACGCCGCGTGATCTTGCTCATCGGGACCTCCCGTGACCATCTGTGCAACCGAATCGATCTGGAGGAGACTGTTTGTCTTGCGTTGCTTAGCTGCTCTTTGCTACGACTTCTTCAATGCTTGTGCCGAGATCCTTGAGCATCACCATCGCCGCGTTCCGTCCCGGCGCGCCGGTCACGGAGCCGCCTGGATAGGTTGTGGAGCCGGTCTGATAGAGTCCCGGGATCGGCATGCGATACTGCGCCCATCCCGCCATCGGGCGCATCGCGCCAGTCTGCGACGGATCGGACGATCCGCCGTGGATGCTGCCTTGCCAGAAGCTCGGGTTCTTGCGCTCGAGGTCGAGCGGACTCATCACGAATTTCGCCAGAATCTTGTCATCGGTGAGGTTGGGAGCGAACCGGCGCAGATAACTCAGTTGCGCGTCGGAAACCTGATTCTTGAGGACGTCCCAATGCTGCGGTCCTTCCTTCAGGTTGTAGGGATGGAATCCGAGGACTTTCAGGGTGTGCATGCCGGCCGGAGCGCGCGACGGATCGGCAACGGTGCTGCAGAAAATGGAGATCGGCGGCTCGTCGATATTGGAAATGCCGCACGTGTCGTCATAGGCGAAGCGCAGCAAGCGCTCCGAACTGGCCAGAACGGCCGACTCCGCCGGTGAAATCGTGCCGCCTTTGATCGGATACTTCGGCGGTTCCTTGATGGCGTAGTGCGTTACCACTTCGGAGATTTCGCCTTCCCAGGTATCGACGCCGTAGAGAAAATCCGCCGGAAACAGATCGCGCGGCGCCATCTCCACCAGATGCTTGATGTGCAGGGTGGAAAGCACGGCCTTGTCGGCGCGATACGAGCTTCCATCGGCGCATTCCACGCCCACGCATTTGCCGTTCTCCACGATGAGCCGCGCCACCGCCTTGTTGGTAAGGATCACGCCATTGTGCGCTTCGATGAATTTTGCGAGCGCCTGCGTCAGCATTCCCGATCCGCCTTTGGCAATCTTGCGCGGCGTGGTGCGGATCGCCGAATACGCGGCGCGCCCGGTCATCGGATACTGCGGCGGCTGCATGCTCCAAGGCGTGCCCATCAGGAAGGCGCGGCAGTGGTCGCTCTCAAAGTTTTCCCGGATCACTTCCCACTGGGACATGGCCAGGCGGCGCTGCCAGAATTTGCCCATGGGATTCGCGGCGAGGCGCTCGCTGAGCGGTTTTCCCGTGCCGGGCGGCAAAAACTGATCGCCGCCGAGAAGATCTCTCGCGGCCTCGCTCTCGTGGTACATGCGCCGGTACGCTTCCGCGTCTTTCTTGGAAAATTTCCCGAATTCGTCGGCGGTGCGTTCGAGGTCCGCCCACTGGGTGATGTAGCTGCCGTCGGCGAACGGCATGTGCATGATGGGATCGGGCGAAATGTACTCAAGTCCGTAGTCGCGCAGCTTGAGTTCGTCGTTGCGCATCAGCGGGTTGCCCTGTATGCCGTTGTGCGCCGTTGAGCACGTGTCGTGCTTGTAGCCGGGCAGAGTTAGTTCTTCGGTTTTTACTCCGCCGCCGATGATGGGATGAAACTCCAGGACGAGGCAGCGGAAGCCTGCTTTGGCGAGATACGCTGTTGTGATCAGGCTGTTGTGGCCCGCGCCTGCGACCACGATGTCGAAACGGTCTCCGGGCGCCGCTGCCGCTCGCGCCGAAGCGGCCGATGAAGAAAATGCGAGGGGCGCCAGCGCCGCGCCCTTTACGAAATTACGCCGCGTGATTTCGCTCATAGTGTCCTCCGGTTGTCGATGAAATGCTTCTACTGCGCGGCAGCAACCGCGTCAAGGAATTAAACGCCGACGTTTCGTGCGCGATCGAATTTGCGATCGGCGCCCACCGGGGCTGAGGCCCGGCTGATGAAGCGACGGAATGTCGCGGCTGAAACCGCCGCGGAAAAAGGATTTTCTTGTCATTCTGAGGCGCGCTTTTCGCCGAAGAATCTCTCTGTAGATTGCACTTAGATCGAAGAGAGATTCTTCGCTCCGCTGAGAATGACATAAGGTCCCGGGTTCTTCCGCAGCCTGTGAAGCCGCGACCCACATTCCGCGCACGCACTAGAGCCCGCCAAGCGCAGGTTTATGAGTTGGTCTTATCTGAAATTTCAAATTTGAAATTTCACATTTGAGATTCGAGATCGCGCTAATGCCTACGGCTCCTGAACCTGGGTTGGCTTCTCCGGAGTCATATTGCGCTGCTCGGCTCCCTGCCACAAAAGGGACACGGAGAGCGATTTGCGCGAGTCCTCGAATTTGAATTCGTGGACCTGGCCGCCCGCGTCCACCTTCATGACCTTGCTGGGCATCGGCTTGCCCGCAAAGCGGTCGCTGAACCATTCGGCGACGAATGTGCCGGTGCTCGGACCGTTGGTGGTCGAAGGCGCGCCGCTGACGCTGTGCAGCGCGCCCTCGTAGTAGAGCATCTGCTTCGGCGCGGAAAGCATATCCATCAATTGAAATCCATATTCGATGGGAGTGAGCTGGTCGTCTTCGCCGCCGACGAGCAGGTACGGGCACTTCACCTTTTCGGCGACGCCTTTCAGCGTCCAGGATTGCAGGAATTTGTCGAGTTCCGCTTCCGTTTCCAAGCCCGTGTAGTACAGGAATCGCAGCTTGAACGACGGGGAAGCCGTTTCAAACGCCGTATGCATCGTGGGCTCGACGGCCATGGCTTGCAGGGCGGCGCCTTTCAGCCGGTCGTCGACGGAAGCGACTTGCGTGCCGAGGTAGGAGCCGAGGCTCGCGCCGCGCAGCGCAATACGATCGGGATCGATTTCTTTTTGCGAGCGTACCCAGTCGAGCACGACGCGGCCAGCCTCCTGCCAGTTCGTTTGCGTCAAATGGATCCCGCGAATCGCGCATTCATTCTGGCCGGGACCTTCGAGGGCCAGTGTGGCCATGCCGCGCTCGCGCAGGCTGTCTCCGTAGATGGCTGCTCCGCCTTCTTTGTTGCTGTCGAGGCCGGAGATTGACCACACGCACGGCACGCGGCCGGTCGCGTTGGGAGGCAGGTGCAAATAGCCGGGGAGCGTTTTGCCGGAGCCGCCGAAGGGCACTTCGACGCGGCGAATCTCGTGGTCCGCATACTTGATGTACTTCGCGTAGCATTCGTTCTTCTTGTCGTTGAGCAGGAGATTGTCGGGCGTGTTTTCAAAAATGGCCCACTGCGCGCCGGCGTAGAGATGCGCGGCGAGGAAATAACTCTCGCGCGCGGGCACTGTCCTTCCATCTTTCTCGTAGGCGCGCGCCTCGCGCTCTCGCTTTACGGCGGCGCGCGCAAATTCGCGCGTCATGTCGTTGAACTTGTGGATGCGCGCGCGCAGCCCGGCCGCATCCGCCCCGCCTCCGGGAATGCTTTGCAGCCCACCGAGGCGGCCCTGATCCCACTCCGGCCCGATCGTCGCGATCACCGCGTCGAGCAGCCAGCGCTGGTCCTGCCAGCGCGCCAGCTTGCGCTCCACGTTGGGCGTCATGGAAGGCGGCGCCGGCTCAGGGAAGGGCGCAGCGCTGGCCGCGCTTTCCAGCAGAGACGATCCGGCGCCTCCAACGAGCGAAGCTCCCGCCAGTGTCGCCGCCCCGCTTAGAAAGTCGCGCCGCTGCACTAAATTATTTTTCGGAGATTCAGGAAGTTTTTCGCTTGGCATGTTGAGCCTCCAATCAGAGTGGTGCGTCCGTTTCGGCTATAACAGAACTCGGTTTTTGGCATTCCGAGGCGGATTACGCCGAGGAATCTATCTTTGTTTTATTCGAAAATCCAGAGAGATCGCTCACTTCGTTCGGAATAACAAAAACGGGTACGGTGCGACCGCAAAAGAAAAGGGGCCGGAGGTTAGTCCGGCCCCTTGTGTTGAGACGTAAGGCTTACCAGCTAAGTTTCAAGCCCAGTTGCATGGCCCGTTCGCCGCCGGAACCGAGTTGCGGGTTCGAGCTGTACGTGTCGGGTGTAAGGCCCACGAAGCCAAACGGCTGCGACGAGGGATCCCCGATAGCGCCGCCGGGGCCGCCGCTGGGGTTCGACCAGTTGACGTGGTTGAAAATGTTGAAAATCTCGATGCGGGCTTCGGCTTTGAGCCGCTCTTTGATGGTGAAAGCCTTGGTCACCGAGAAGTCCACATTCTTAAACCCGGCGTCTCGCCACATATTGGGCATCGTATTGCCGTAGGATCCGTAGGCTGAGGGGATCAAGATTGAGTTGCCAACCTGATAGCAGCCAAGGTTAGCGAGCGAAGCTGACGCTAGTGGTCCAATGGACGCCGCCTTAGTGTTGCATGCGGTATTGGAGGTCGGAGCACTCGCATTGCCGCTACCGGCAAAAAATGGAAGCCCTCCGCCGCCGTTCTGCCATCCACCATTGGTATCGGACCATCCGTGGACGGGGCTAAAGTCGCTCGGGTTGCCGAAGAAGTTCCATTGTTCGCCCTGGTTCTGAGCGTTTGTTGAGATCACGTTGGTTCCGCTGAAATCATTCGATTGATCGGAGAGGCCCCAGGGCAGTCCGCTGGTGACGAGCACAACCGTGTTGACCGACCACCCTTCCAGCAATTGTCCGAAGCCCTTCTTTCCGGGCAGATTGTAATCCATCGAAACGGTGAGGCGATGGCGGATGTCGAAATCCGTGCTCGCATACATTTGCTGGCGAAGATTTCCGTAGCTGTTCAGGGGAACGGGGAAGTCGGCTGCGGTTCCCTGGTCGGAGGCCATACCTAAGGCATGAGAATAGGTATAGCCCGCCGTGAAGGACAGACCGTGGTAATTCCGGCCCGTCAGGGTCACCTGCAAACCGTTGTAATTGGACTCGTAATCGTTCTGAATCATCGTGATATAGCTCAGATACGAAAGGCACGAGTTGTTGGGATTAAATGGCCCACCCTTGCCATTTGGTCCCAGCGGACCTCCGGGAGTGATGATGTTGCTGGCGCAGGGAGCGGTAAACGGCTGAGCCGCCTGTTCCGCATTGGGATCAGGGGCGCAGTCAGGCGCATTTGCCTTGCAGGCCGTTATGGCCGCAGGCGTCCACCCAGCTCCCGGCGCGGGCTGGTTCTCGTTGAGCTTGCCTAATAACTTGGTGCCGTGGTTGCCGACGTAGCCGACGTCAATCGAGAGGTTGTTGTTAATGGCGTGCTGGATGTCAAGATTCCAGTTGCTCACGTAGGGGGTGCGGATGTTGGGATTCACGCCGTAAATTTCGCACGGTGCGGGGGGAGCTGCGTAATTGCCCGGTAGAGTGAAACCATCGCCGCAGGCCGGAGTGGAGACGGCAGAGAACAGTGAATTCTGTCCGGCGACAGGGAGCGCGGGATTGAAATTCTGCCAGGCTTGGTTGATGGGCCCGAGACTTGGGCTCCCCTGGGCGAAAGACAGGGATTGCAGTTGGATATTGCCCGCCAGAGGGAGCGGCGTCGTGCTGCCATTGTTCAACAAGGGCAGGCCGGTGGGGAAGGTGCGCAGACCGAGCAGGTTGCCTTCGCCGTTCATGACGTCAAAGCTGAGCTGCTCGTAGAGGATGCCCGCTCCTCCGCGGAGCACCGTCTTGCCATCGCCGAACATGTCCCAGGCGAAGCCTACGCGCGGCGAGAAATTGTTGTGATCGCCCGTGTAGGGATTGTTGGTCTGAATCAGTCCTTGTGTCGGATCGAAGTTCCCCATCAAGCCGTTTCGCTCGTGGACAACCGTGTTGAGTTCGTAGCGTATGCCCAGATTGAGAGTGAGGCGTGGCGTAATGCGCCAGTCATCCTGCAAGAATGCGGCGTAACCGTAGTTGTACAGATTCCGCACGGCATCTCCGAGGAACAGGGCGCCCTGTTTCAGATCTCCTTGCATGAATTGGTCCAGATTCTTGAATCGAATCTGCCCCTTAGCGTTCGCTGTTTCGTTGGTGGTAGACATGTTGCTGATAAATTCTCCACCGAACTTGAAGGCATGCTTGCCTTTCAGGATGGAAACGTGGTCAAGCAACTCGGTGACGGCGTCGGGGCCGACGATCTTGGGCCAGCCCACGCCGATACAGTTGCCGGCCGGAAACGCGCAGTACCCCTGCATCCTAATATCCGGGGCGCCGCCGTAACTCGCTCCGCCGGGGCCCGCCGGGTTGATTCCCGTCGGAATCGCATAGGTATTCCCGTTGAAATTGTAGTTTGCAGGATCCTGGCTGGCGTCCGTGCCGAAAAAGGTCTGATAGTAGTGGGCGTAGCCGAAGCGGACCTCGTTCACCATGGTCGAATTGGGGGTGTAGGCCCAGTCGCCTGATATGGCCTGCGACCTCGCGTGCTGCGCGCTCATCCAACTGTTCGAGAGTTCGCTGGTCGGACTATCGACCGAGGTTGTGTCGCCCTGGCTGATGAAGTACATGCCTTCCAACTGATTTTTATCGTTGACGTGGTAGTTGATCTTCGCCAAGCCGCCGTTAATCGTATTGTTGCTCACCAGATCCGTTAAGATGTTCCCTCCGGGATTTACAGGAAAAAGGCCCTGAAACGGAACGCCGCCGGGATCCTTGGCTGTTTTCGAAGGATCGATCGCGCAGGCGGGAGTGAGACCCGCGAGCGACGCGCTCAGAAGAGAGAGACCCGTGCCGCTCGCGCTGCCCGTCGCCGGGGCGGGGAGAGCCAACGCCGCCAAGCACGCGGCCTGGAGATCCGGTTGAGCGGGTGTCTGGATGGAGTTGGGATTTCCAATGCCGGAGCGCAAACTCTCAAAGTTGACAAAGTAAAATAGCTTATCTTTCTTGAGGGCCCCGCCCAATGTGGCGCCAAACTGCTCGAGCGCCACGGGTTGTTTTGCGGTGTTTACGGGTGGCGCTCCGGCGGGCGCGGAGTCAGGATTGAAATAATTGCGAGCATCGAATACCGTATCGCGGCCATAAGCATACGCGGAACCGTGCAGGGAGTTGGTGCCGGACTTCACGCCGACGTTGACGATCGCGCCGGGCTTCCAGCCATATTCCGCTCGAGGATTTTGTTCCGTTTTGAATTCGTCGATGGCATCCATCGGCATGATCGTGCCGGCGTCTCCCGCGGCCATGACCGCGTTAAAGACGCTCTGTCCCATCCATGGGTCGCTGGCCATAATGCCGTTGACCATGTACGAGTTGTCGTGAGGGCGCTGCCCGTTGGCGCTCTGCGTAAATCCCGCGCCGCCCGGGTAAATCGTCACGCCGGGATTCAGTTGCAGCAGGTTTTCAAAGTTTCGGCCATTGAGCGGAATGTCTTCAATGATCGAGCTCTGGAGAGTTGCCCCAAGTTCGGCGTTGGTGGTCTCAACCATCGGGACCGCTTCGTTTACCGTGATCGTCTGCGAAACTTCGCCGGGCTGCAAGGTAACATCGACGCGAAGTTCGCCGTTCACTTCCAAAATGATTCCGGCGCGCTCGAAACCCTTGAAACCCTTGGCTTCGGCGTGAACCTTATAATTTCCTGGAAGAAGGTTGGGAGCGCTATACGTTCCCGACTGGTCTGTCATAAGGAGACGCGGAACGTTGCGATCGACGTCGGTGACGGTGACGGACGCGCCGGCAATGGCGCCTCCGCTTTGATCGGTAACGGTTCCCAGAATTCTGCCGGCCGTGCCTTGCGCCAGCAGGGAAGCGGAATTCAACAACGAGAATCCAAATATCAAACAGAAAACGGCAATAGCGGCTTTCCATTTGGAACTACATTGAACTACGAGTTTCATAGGACCTACCCTCCTAGGATCGTTTTGCAGACATAGCAATGCTAAGGACGCCGGCCGACGTTCGGCTTCGCCCGTGCCCAGTCAGTCAGAATGGCTAGGATTCGCTACGATCTGCCACCCCAAATACAAGAGCCGAAATATGGGACGTGCAAAAACAGATTGACACTCTGACAACACCCCCCAATCGGCGCGATAGTCTTGTATTGGAAAAGAAATGTCAAGCTAAGTTTTAGAGCCGAGGCACACCAACACGGAAGGATCAGAGGCGCCCACGCCTGGGCAAGCAGAAATTGCGTTTACATGCGAACGAGCGTTCCGCGAAAATCGTACCGATTTAGCGCTCTCTTCGCCGCGGAAACTCGAAGAGATCTCGATAAGCAACTGACCGGCAAAACAGGACCTTGAGCTCTAACCCGCCAGTCAGTGCAGTGACGAATTCGAAGAGGGGCTGTCCCCAGGTAGCCGGGACAACCCCCTTCGAAGGTTTCGAATCGCCTCCAAACGATCGGTTAGAAAATAAGCTTCAAGCCCAACTGGATCGCGCGCGGCCCGCCGGTTCCGAGCACCGGATTCGAGCTCAGCACGTCGGGCGTGTCGGGACGGAATCCGAAAAAGTTGCCCGCGTCGCCCGAGGGATCGGTGTACGTGTTATCGCCTCCCGGCCCGCCGAACGCGTTGGCAAAGTTGGGATGGTTGAAAATGTTAAAGAACTCGGCACGGAACTGCGCCGTTAACCGTTCCTTGAACTTCATTTCCTTGGTGACGGAGAAGTCCACGTTGGAGAAGGGCACGCCCCGGTAAGAGTTGCGCCCCGAAGTTCCCAGTGATCCGTACGCCGGCGGGACCAGGACCGAATTCCCGAGGACATAGCAACCGAGATTCGATCGAGGACGAAACCGCGAGCGTGCCCGGAGCTCCTGAATGCGCATTCGCAGGCAGCCTGTTGAGGCGAAGCCGGCGGGATTGTCACCTGGGCCCGGCGTACCCGGAGAAATAAGGGAATCCCTCCGTTGCCGCCATTGGTTGTGAGCATGCTGTTATTCGAGGTGAAGTCACCGCGATTGCCGTAGAAGTTCCACTTTTCGCCTTCCGGAGACGAACCGGCAATCTCGTTGGTTCCGCTGAAGTCGGTCGTGAGATCGTTGACGCCCCAAGGCATTCCGCTTTCGGCGGTGACGATCGCGTTGATGGACCAACCCTTGAGGAGTTGTCCCGGCGAATTGATCCCGGGGAGGTTGTAAGTCGTCGAGAAGGTAAAGCGGTGGGCCATGTCGAAGACGCTGTTGCCGTAAAGGGACCGGGGATTCGAGGAGTCGATGGGGCTCACGAGTCCGGCGCCCCAGTTGTCGGAAGTCATGTCCAACGCGTGCGAATAGGTGTAACCGGCGACGAACGATAGCCCGTGTGAGGTTCGCTGCGTCAGGGTCACCTGCAAGGCATTGTAATTGGATGTTCCGATGTTCGACAGCCAGTTGATAGCTCCCAGGTAAGGGAACTTGGTGTGGAATGGTTGCGCGGCAACCTCGGCAACGCTATCGGGAGAGCACTGGGTGGGGTCGGCTGCGCAGGCCGTTTTCACTGCGGGTGTCCATCCTGAACCGACGGGCGGCTGATTCAAATCTGTCAACCCGAGATACTTCGTTCCATGGTTGCCCACGTATCCGACATCGAGGGACAGGTTATTCGTGATTGCCCTTTGCACGTCGAGCATCCAGGTCGTGACGTAAGGGCTGCGCAGATGGCGGTCAACGCCCAGGATATTGCAGGGCTGTGGCGTATTGCCATTCGTCAAGGTGACAGTCCCGTCGCCGCACGCCGGTGAAGCGCCGGAAAATAGGGACGTCGTGCTGTTGTTGGCCCAATTGCCAGAGATGCCTTGCGGGCCGGTGAGGGCCGAGCCTGCAAAGAAGGTCGCGGCACTGGAAATGTTCCCGGACCCTGGCGTCACCACCTGCACCGGCAAGCCGGTAATCGGATCCGTTGTGGTGTAGGCCAGCGTGGCGCCGGTGGGTATTGTGCGCAAGCCGACGAGGTTGCCCAAGGCATTGAAGGTGTCGAAGCTGAACTGCTCGTATTCAATGCTGGCGCCCGCGCGGACCACCGTCTTGCCATTGCCGGTTACATCCCAGGCAAGGCCGAGACGTGGAGCGAAGTTGTTATGGTCGCCGTCATAAGGAGACGGCAGTCCGTTGCCAACCTGGAGGAGTCCGGCGTTGGGGTCGAAATTGCCCATCAAGCCGTCGCGCTCTTTCATGACGGTGTTGACTTCGTACCGCAAACCGAGATTCAACATCACGCGTGGCTTGATGCGCCAGTTGTCCTGAACGAAGAACGCGTATCCATCGCTGCTGATTTGGCGCTGGAAATCGCCGCTGGAGAAACGCGCCCGGTTCGGAGTTCCGTCGAAGAAATTCGCCAGATCGAGCCGAAACGAAGGTAGCCCTTCGTGTACTGCGTGACGTTGTTGTTGCTGATCAGGTTTAAGAACTCGCCACCGAAGATGAAGGTGTGGTTCCCGTGCAGGTAGGACATGTGCTGCACGATATTGAGCACGCTGTCCGGTCCCACATACTTGGGCCAGTTCAATCCAAACTGCATCGAGTACCCGCCTTGCCATTGCGATCTGCGGGAGACCGAAATAGGCCGGGTCGGTTTGCCCCGTGTTGATCGTGTACGTGTGGCCGTCCAGAACGTAACTTGCAGGATTCTGGGTGGAGTCGTTGCTCAGGAAGATCTGGTTGTATTGGGAATAGCCGACTCGAGTTTCACTCGTCCAGGTGGAGCTTGGCGTCCAGACCCAGGCGCCGGAGATAACCCGGGATTGCGCGTAGGTGTCGGTCAGCCATGCGGTATTGATTTCAGCGGGCGGATTGTCGACCGCGATCCCCGAGCCCTGGCTTTGGAAGAACGAAACAAACAAGCTGTTCGAGTCGTTGACGTGATAATCGGCTCTGGCGATCCCCGAGTAGATCTTATTGGTGGTGCCGATGCTGGAATTTGCGGTGGCTTTCGATCCAGCCGGTCCGCTCGCGGGAAGGAAGAAGCCGGGATACCAGGACTGCTTGGCGCAGGTGGTATCGAGACCGGCGAGTTGAGCCGATAACGCGGTCAGTTTGCCCGCGCCGAGGGCCGAAAGGCACGCGCCGATCAATCCGAAATTTGGATCGGTCGCTCCCGCTCCATCGGTAACCGGAACCGTGTGCTGCGCCGGGCTGCCCACGTTGTACATCTGCTCTTCGTAGTTCGCGAAGTAGAAAATTTTGTCCTTCTTGATGGGTCCGCCCACGGAGGCGCCAAATTGCTCCACGTCGAGGGCCGAGGCGGGATTGGGAGCCGGGTTAAAGAAGTTGCGCGCATCCCAGCCGCCAGCGCGACCATAGGCGTAGGCCGTCCCATGGATCGTGTTGGTGCCTGACTTGATCCCGACATTGACGACCGAGCCGGGCTTCCAGCCATACTCCGCGCCGGGATTCTGCTCGGTTCGGAATTCATCAATGGCGTCGATCGGAAGAATCGTACCGGCATCGCCGGCCGCCATGTTGGCGTTCATGACGCTCTGGGCCATCCACGGGTCGTTGCTGTTGACGCCGTTCACGGTAAACATGTTGTCGTGCGGCCGCAGGCCGTTGGTGCTCTTGGTCCAGGCGCTGGCGCCGGGATAGATGGTGACGCCGGGGCGCAGAGCCAGCAGGTTTTGAAAGTTGCGGCCGTTGAGCGGCAGGTTGTTGATTTCTTCGTTCTGAAGCGCGCCCCCAATCGTAGCGTTGGTCGTCTCGACTAACGGGGCGGACTCCGAGATAGTGATCGTCTGGCTCTGCTCACCGGGCTGCAAGGTCACGTCAACGCGCAAATCTTGACCGACTTCCAGGGTCAGATTCTGGCGTTCGAACGCCTTGAACCCCTTGAACTCGGCTCGAACCTTGTAGGTGCCAGGAAGCAGGTTCGGAGCGGCGTACGCACCGGAATCTTCGGTGGTCAAAGTTCGGGTGGTGCCTCGCTGCACATCGAGGATGGTTACCGTAGCGCCGGCGATAGCGCCGCCGGATTGATCCATGACCGATCCGACGATGCGGCCTGAGCTTCCTTGGGAGAACAGCGGAGGAGAAAGCAGGAACGAGAATCCAGCCACTAGAAGGAAAACTGCTAGAATCGTCTTATACTTAGATGAAAAAAGCACTTCACCACACATAGGACATACCCTCCTGGGTTTGTTTGATACACCTAGCGAATTGGCGATCTTGGTACTGGGTCAATTTCGCTCCGACTTTAGAGAACGATTCGTCTGTGCCTGATCTTTGCATTTGCGCCGCAATACTTGCCGGTTCACCTCCGCGATGCGGAGGTGGAGCAAGTTCACGAAGCCGCGAGGAATAAAAATGCTCCTCACTTCATGCAAGCTGGGTGAGCGCTGCTTCAGGAGAAAATCGGAGGCGAGGGATCTGCTGCGCGACGAACGAGGGGAAGTAGGTGGAAACCTACGAGCCCGGAGACGAAAGCTAGCCTAAACGACAAACACAGCAGCGGATAAGGCCGAAAAAAAACAGTCGCGATGCGCCAGGTCTTTTCTGACGGCACGGCCGTACGGGGCTTTGCACCGTGTCGCGGGGAAATGCTGGAAATTCGACTGGGCGGATCTAACGCAGGAGGATCCGGGATCGTGTCGACGGCGGCGACAAAGAGCGCCAAGCAGAGCAAAAAGACGATGTACTTGAGCTTCAAAACGTCCTCGATCAGGCCGTATCCCTTGCGTTTCGTGCGACGCACCCCAACCCGAAATAGAAAAACCAGCCCACTTCGCGTTTTTCCGGCCCCTTGCCGGAAAAGCGAACCACTCTGCAACCGGCCGCGCGTCACTTCCGCGGGGAATTGAAGCACCTTCCCGACCGAGCAAAATGGCGCTCACGCGCTAATAACTGCCGTCCGAAAAAATGAAAACGCCTCGACTATGATAAGTAGGTAAGAACCGATGGCCCCACCACAACCCCTATGTATGGGCGCGATGGTCTTCTATCCGGGTTAAAATGTCAAGTTGATTGTTACTTTGAGAAGGGACCGGCTGGAGGAACGAATCGCCCCCGAGCGGCAAGGAACGGACCAGTTTCTTGCCGCTCAGGAACAGAAGGCTTGCTTACTTCTCGAAGTCCACGAACGACTCGTTGTCCGTGCAGGCCAGTTCCATGATGTCCCAACCAGGCCTTAGCTGGAAGTTCAACTGCGAGATCCAGGGCTTTACGAGCGCTTTGGGATCTTCCATAGTGATATCGATGGTCATATTATCGCTATCGGTCCGGTGGAAACGCTCGATGACGTGCAACTGGTCGCTGTGCGGATGGCCGTCGCGGTCCAGCCAGGTGCGTTCGTTAAAGCCGACGGTGTCCACCACGAGCGTATTGTCTTCCCACTTTCCGATGGAGTGCCCCATATAGGTGGGAGTGAGATCCTCCGGATGCGGACGGCCGTCCATGAAGATCTGGCGGATCGTGTGGTCGTATTCAAACAGCATGAGGATTTCCTTGGGTGTCTGCACGATTTGAAAAGGAAACGGCTGCAGATAGATTCGCGGCGTGCCCGGCGGTAGGCAAAGTTTCAGAACCGGGTCGTCGGTTTCCTTGAGCGAGTGCGTCCGCGGGCCGTTCGACGGTTTTTCCGACATGTATTTCTCGGTCGCCCAAGCCGTCATTTCGGGCGGCTGCGCCGTGTAGGTGCTGCCCGTGTATTTTCTTTGCGCCGGAGTGGAGTGCATGTTCCAGACGCCCGAAAGATCGTGCTCCGGGGCGGGACCAGGGGCTGCCGCGGGCTTCGCCGCGCCCGGCGTCTTTGCCATCTGTGCGGGAAGAGCGGAGGAGAGCGCCAGGACGGCTACCCCCGCGAGAAGGATCGTGCCGATACGATTCCGCATTCTGAAACTCTCCCTTGGAATAAGGATTGTGCCGCTCGAACCGTCACGGCAGCGGTCTTTCCTATGTCAGTTTCCGCCGCCGGTCTGAAGTTCCGTGCCATCGGCCAAGACGACTTTCTGAATCCAAATTTCGTTCGAGCCGCTCTTAGTGGGATAGCCGCTGATGGTGATCGTATCGCCGTTTTTCAGCGTGCTCTTGGTCCAGCCGACGCGGGTGAGGCGGTTGGGGCTGGTCAATTCGCCCTGCCATTTTTGGACCGTGCCGGAGGCGTCTTTGGCTTCCCAATAAATTTGTACGTGGGGATTGACGAAATCAAATCCCGTGACGGTGCCCTTGACCGAGACCGTCTTGCCCGTATCGTAGTTCGCGGTGCCGTGATGCGCGAACGCCGCGGGCGCAAGAGCCAGAAGTCCGATGAACGCGGCAAAAAACACTGCTCGAAAATATCTCACATTGTCCCCCATGCGGTTGTTACGCGAATTCTCGCGACATTTTCGTCGGAAACACCCATCGCGCCTCCGACCATCATATCTATTGGACGAATTAGATGGCAAGAATGTTTCAGGAATTTTGCGTTTCCTTTCTAATTCTGTGCGAAGGGTTTCGCGGTTGCCGCAGAGAACGGATCATGTTGACACGCGAATTCAGCGGGCATATAAGGCTTGGGGGCGCGTCCAGGCTTCGCGTCGCGCCGTCCATCTAAAATCTTATTGTCGAGGGTTCGGGAAGGGGAGTCATGCGTAGAGTACTGCTCACGGTTTTGGCGCTCGGCGTTGGTTCTGTGATCGGATTGTCATTCGGCAGCAATCCCTGGACGGTGCACGGGCAGGGAAACGCAGCCAGCATCGCGGCCGTTCCCGGCCAAATTGGAGGCCAGGACACCTTCGGTCCGTACGAAGTCGCAAAAGATTGGCCGCAGAACGTCAGCACGCTGCCGGACAATGACAAGTGGACCTGGGGAGCCGGACAGGGCATTTATGCCGAAAATCCGAATCGCGTATTTCTCCTGTTCCGCGGTGAATTGCCGAACATCAAGCGGCCCGCCGCGAAATTGATCCCGGAATTCGGCCCCAGCTTGATTTATCCGATCGGTCGGCTGCCGTGGCGCGACGCGACGGTGTCGGCTTTGCCGGGTGCCGGCGGAACCGGACAGGATCCGGACGACGGTCCCAGGCTCTGGATGGAGGGCAAGGGAGTCGTCGGAGTGGACGCAAAATGGGAGCACTGCCTGACGATCGTGGACTCGACGGGGAAGATCATCGAGACGTTCCCGCAATACGATCATCTCTTCAAGCGGCCGCACTACGTGACGATCAATCCGTACGATCCGGAAAAGCACATCTGGATCGTGGACGATCACATGCACGCCATCTACATTTTCACGCATGACATGAAGGAACTCGTGCGAACGATGGGCACTCCGACGGTCAAGGGCGCCGATGGTACGCATTTCAACCGCCCTACGTTTCTCTCGTGGCTGCCCGACAGCACGCTGTTCGTTGCGGACGGATACAACGGCACGCGCGTGGCCAAGTTCGACAAGGATGGGAAATTCCTGATGGACTGGGGCATGAAGGGCACGCCTCCGAACGACACTCGCCCGTACTACATGAATAACGTCCATGGCGTGGCGCTCGATCCCGTGACGAAACACGTTTTCGTGAACGACCGCGGCAACCATCGCGTCCAGGTGTTCGACGAAAATGGGAAGTATCTCTACGAATGGAGCATGGGCAAGGAACCGTCCGATGTTCACCTGTTGTACATCGGAGCCGACCGCACGCTCTGGGCCTATGACCGCGGCACGTCTAAAATGCTGAAGTACGATCTCGAGGGACACTTCCTGTATTCCTGGGGCACCTGGGGCGATTTCCCTGGCGGCTTCTGGGGAGTGCATGGATTCAGCGTCGATCAGGACGGCAATTTCTACACCGCCGAAGTGGACAACGGGCGCGCGCAGAAATTTACTCCGCGGCCGGGCGCCAATCCCGCGTACCTGGTCAGCAAGCCGATTTATTCGGCGTGGAAGTAATCGGTTCGCGATGGCGCGGTGTGTAAGGGATCGCCGCTCTAAATGGAAGCTTGAGGCCGCCTCGGTGACACGCTATCCTTTCTGCGTCATCGAGGCGGTTCTATTTGCGACCGAACGGGAATGGACGATAGCGTCTTCTTCGGGAACCGGACAGGAGTGAACATGCGGAATTCTGGGAAAACGGAAAATCCGAAATTAGCGGAAGAGAAGCGCGAAGCAAGAAGTCTCGTTGGACGGCGCGCGCTTTTGCGAGGTGCGCTGCTTTCCGCGGGAGTTGCCGCCGCGGGCGCAGGCGCCGTGAGAGCGGAAGACAGCGTTGGTGCCGACGCGCCGGAGTGGATGAAAACGCCCGGCCGGCCTTTGTCCGGATACGGCACGCCGTCGCATTGGCAGGAAAAAGTTCAGCGGATCTTCACGATCGCGCCGGGCCGCGGCGGAACGGGATCGTCTCGCACTCCGCTTCATCAACTGGAAGGGACGATCACGCCGAACGGGTTGCACTATGAGCGGCACCACAACGGCGTCCCCGATATCGATCCGGCGCGCCACGAACTATTCATTCACGGAATGGTGAAGCGGCCGCTGGCATTTTCACTCGACGCGCTCATGCGCTATCCGATGGAAACGCGGATTCACTTCCTGGAGTGCTCCGGAAACAGCGGAGTATTCAGCGCGCCCCAGCCCCAGCAAATGACGGCAGGCGAATTGAACGGCCTGCTCTCGTGTTCGGAGTGGACCGGCGTGCGGCTTTCGACGCTCTTGGCGGAAGCCGGAGTCACAAAGGAGGCGAAGTGGGTAGTCGCGGAGGGCGCTGACGCCGCCGCGATGAGCAGAAGCATCCCGCTCGAAAAATGCATGGACGACGCGATGATCGCGTTGTACCAAAACGGCGAAGCGATTCGTCCCGAGCAAGGATTTCCGATGCGACTGTTGCTTCCGGGATTCGAAGGCAACATGAACGTGAAATGGCTGCGCCGCTTGAATGTCATCGACGTTCCCGTGGACGCAAGGGACGAGACGTCGCACTACACGGAGTTGATGCCCGGCGGAAAGGCGCGCCAGTTCATGTTTCCGCAAGCCGCGAAGTCCGTAATCGTCAAGCCGTCCTTTGGCATGACGATGAAAGGGAGCCGGCCTTTACGAGATTTCCGGACTGGCATGGTCGGGCGCGGGACGCGTCTCGAAAGTGGAGGTCTCGACGAACGGCGGCAAGACCTGGGCTGTCGCGCCGCTGGCCGGGCCGGTTTTGCCGGTGTCTCTCACCCGCTTCCGCATGCCGTGGCAGTGGGACGGGAAACCCACGACGCTGATGAGCCGCGCCACGGACGAGGCCGGCGGCACGCAGCCAACCCGCGCGAACTGGGTGGCTCAATTTGCGCCGGGCCAGCAATATCACTTCAACGGCATTCAGATCTGGAGTATCGAGGCGGATGGGACGGTGAAAAATGTCTACGCGTAGACTGATTCGATTCCTACCGCTCGGGGCACTGATTTTCTGCCTGCGATGTGTGGCGCCCAAACGCCGAATCTTGGGCGGCCGCTCACGCCCGAAGAGATTCGGAAGATCGATATCACGGTAACGCCGGATGGGCGCGGCCTGCCTCCGGGCAGCGGGTCCGTCTCGCTGGGCGCGGCGGTCTACGCGAAGTATTGCCAGGCCTGCCACGGAGAAAAAGGCGCGGGTAAGCCGCAGGACCAACTGACGGGAGGACTCGGGACGCTCGCATCGCCAAAGCCGGTCAAGACGCCGGCGAGCTACTGGCCGGTTGCCACGACGCTGTTCGACTATATTCGGCGAGCGATGCCGATTGCTTCGCCGCAGTCGCTGACGAACGACGAGGTCTATGCGGTGACGGCGTACATTCTGTCCATCGACCGAATCGTTCCGAGCGACGCTGTGCTCGACGCGAAATCCTTGCCAAAGGTGAAAATGCCGAACAAGGATGGCTTCATCAGCTGGTGGCCCAAGCCGCCGCGCTAAGCCGCGGTCGGCCGCGCCGCTGTAGCCCCGGCGTCTCGCCGGCATGGAGTTGCCGCGGATCGATGCCGCCGCAGGCAAATCGCCGGCGAGACGCCGGCGCCACGATCAACTTCTCCACGCCGTTACGTGGTCCTTGGTAATGTCGGCGACAGTCCGCGTGCCGCAGTTGCCCATCGCCAATTTCAGTTCGCCCTGCATGATTTCGATCACGCGATCCACTCCCGCTTGACCGAACGCCCCCAAGCCCCACAGGAACGGACGCCCGATGCCGACGCCCTTGGCGCCGAGCGCGAGCGCCTTGAACACATCCGTGCCGCGGCGAAATCCGCCGTCGACGTACACGGGAATGCGCCCATTCACTTCGGCGACGACTTCGGGCAGCGCTTCGATCGTGGCGCGCGAAGTCTCGGTCGAGCGCCCGCCGTGATTGGACAGGAGAATTCCGTCGAGACCATGATCGACGCACAGCCGCGCGTCCTCGCGCGTATCGATTCCCTTGACGAAAAGTTTTCGCTTCCAGGTGGCGCGGAGCTTGTCGAGATAATCCCAGTCCATCGTAGGATTCGTGGTTTTCACGCCGGTCATGTCGATGCCGTCATACATGGGGCGCTCGTGAACGGTTGGCCCTTCCGGCGTCTCGTGGCAGTTGAGGCACACGTGCAGATCCTTGCCGCGCGTTCGCAGGTAGGTTTCGCTGTTGCGCCCAGTGGTGTTGTCAACGGTGAGGAGTATGACCGGAACCCCAGCCGCTTCCACGCGCTTCAGAATTTTCACGCACGCGTCCCACGACGTCGGCGCGTAGAGTTGCTGCCACACCGGCTCGCCGCGCTCCTTGCAGACGTCCTCGACGGGCGTCGAGGTTGCCGTGGACAGAATCTGCAGCGTGCCGTGCGCTTTCGCGGAGCGCGCCACTGCAAGCTCCCCTTCGGGGAAGAAAGATTTCTCGCCGCCTGTGGGGCACAGGAAGATCGGGCTGTTGTAAGTCTTGCCGAAGAAGTCGACGTGCGTGTCGACCTTCGTCGCGTCATGCAGGCGGCGGGGGCGCAGCTCGATGTGCTTGAATCCTTCGCGGTTGGCGCGCAGCGTCGCGTCGTCGTCCACGCCGCTTGCCATGTAGGCCCAGTGCGCCTGCTGCACCTTGCGGTGCGCGGCCTCCTCGAAGTCGAAAACGTCGAAAGCGTCCGCGGGTTTCGAGATCACTTCGCCGGCTTGCGCGGCGGCCTGCGCCAGCGTCTGCGCAAAGCCGGTTTTCTCAAAGAAGGCGGTGACCCCGCCAAGCGCGGCAACGTACGGGCTTGCGGCGACAAATTTAATGAATTCGCGACGGGCGGTTGAAATCGAAGTGTCGTTTCTCATGATGGTTGGGGATTGTAGCGCTACGGATTCTTTCTGGCCAGACGGAATCTGCGGACGTGGGGGTGAGCGTTTGGTAGCACCGTCTTAACAGCCTGCGGAAAAAGGATTTTCTTGTCATCTCTGAAAGCGCTTTTTGTCCAGGCACAATTTTGCTGCACGGGTTGTACCGAGTCATCTCTTCGCCCTCAAGGGGGCATGGAGTTATTCGCCAGGGTATCGCATTCATTCTGCGAGCCCGCGGAGCGGGATCATGACAAGACCGCGCTTACCCTGGGTTGGTGCAACCTCGGTCCAGTGCCGGATCTCGATAAACTTGTTTGCGCCGCAGCACGTGGAAGGCGGCTTCGGCCAGATGCCGCGCCACCGCTCCGATCGCTTTGGGATGTCCCTTGTGCAGCAGCCGGCGATACAGCTGGCTCACATGCCGTTCGGGGCAACGCTTGTGATTCACCGCCACCGAATTGGCCGCTTCGGCGAAGGCCCACTTCAAATAGCGGTTTACATCGTTGCGCAACGGTCCGTAACGCACTTTTCCTCCGCTGGCGTGCACGCGCGGCGTGGTTCCCGCGTAACTGGCCAAGTGCATGGCGCTCGGAAATCGTTCGATCTCTCCGACCTCCAGCGCCATCGTGGCTGCCAAAATCACGCCCACTCCCGGCATCGTCAACAGCCACTGCATCGCCTCGGTGACTTCCACCAACTGCTCCAACCGCTGTTCCAGTTCCCGCACCTGGTGGCCCACAAAATCCAGCTGCGCGAGCAACTGCCTGCTCACCCAGCACGTCTGCTCGGGCAACCGCTGCAGATGATTCTCCAACTCCGCGCGTCCGCGCTTGCCGTACGGATCGCTGTACTCGCTCGCGGGCGTTCCCCACTTGGCCAGCGTCGCCGAAAGCCGATTCTTCAGCCGCGTGCGCTGCCCCACCAGCACCAGCCTCGTGCGCGTCAACTCCCGCAAATCGCGCAGCGGCCCCGGCGGAATCCACACCGTCGGCAGCGTGCCGTTCCGCTGCAAACGATTCAGTCCCTGGGCATCCAGCTTGTCCGTCTTGTTCGTCATCCCCATCATCAATTTCGCCTTGCGCGGATGCACCAACCGAGGCTGCAATCCGGCCTGCTCGATCTCATCGATGATCCAATACCAGTTCCCGGTCGCTTCCACCGCTACGCTCGTTCCGGGTTCACATCCGCTCAGATAGCTTCGCACCGCTCCCGGAACATGCTCCAGCCGATGGCAGCTGCTTTTTCTGGTCGAGTGGTCTTCCCGGTCCACCCAGGTGTACCGCTTATGCGAATCAAACGCGATATACTCGGACATGCGCGACTCCTTTCCTCAAAGGTTTCCCACCGACAGCGTATCGCTGTAGGCAGGAGTCGCGCTTTCATATTTTCATTCTGAGGCGCGTTGTTCGCCGAAGAATCTCTCTGTAGATTGCGCTTGGATCGAAGAGAGATTCTTCGCTTCGCTAGAATGACACCAGGCCCGGGTTTTTCCGCAACCTGTTGAGCGTGTCCCACGGCATCGAACGCAGGCGGTAGCGGAAACCGAACCTGGCGTGGAATAACATCGTTTCTTCGGAACGGACTCGGGTGTATAAGTAGGCCCATCCGAAACGCCCGAACAGGACTCGAACAGAGCTCGAACGGAGCGAAAACAGACAACCCACTATGCCGACGCGCAGGGATTTCCTGAAAAGTGCGGCCCGCACAACGGCGGGAATTGTTTTTGCCGGGTGTTGCTGCTCGGATCCTTCTTTTGGGTTTGCCCCGCGTGGGCTGCAATCCGCCGCGCTGCCGGTTGCAAAAAATGGGCGCCGCGAAGTCGTCGTGGGCGGAAAGCGCACGGCGGTGGTGGACATTCACGCGCACGTCCGGGTGCCCGAGGCGTGGGAACTCGTCAAGGATCGCATCGCGCGCGAGGGTCGAGCCGGCGATATCCAGCTCGCAAAACCGGAAGGCCCGGCCAACATTCACAACGACGTCGCCAAGCGCATTGCGGATCTGGACGAAATGGGAATCGATGTGCAAGCCGTTTCGGTGAATCCGTTCTGGTATTGGGCCGATGAGGATCTCGCGCGCCAGCTCATCGACATTCAAAATCAGAAAATCGCGGAGCTGTGCGCCGCGCACCCGACGCGCTTCGCTGGCTTCGGCAGCGTGGCTCTACAGCACCCGTCGCTCGCGGCGGAGCAAATGGAAACCGGCGTGAAGAAGTTCGGCATGCGCGGCTTTGCCATTGGCGGCAGCGTGAACGGCGCCGATCTCTCGGATCCCAAGTTTCATCCCTTTTGGGCTAAAGCCGAAGAGCTGGACACGCTGATTTTCATTCATCCTCAATCCGCGGGCGCGCCCATCGACGAGCAAAGATTGAAGGGGAATGGATTTCTGGACAACGTGGTCGGACACCCTCTGGAAACGACGCTCGCGCTCACACACCTGATTCAGGACGGCACGCTGGACCTGTTTCCGCGCTTGAAAATCTGCGCCGCGCACGGCGGTGGCTATCTGCCTTCCTACTCGAGCCGCAGCGACCAGTGTCTGACCGCGTTCCCCAATCTTTGCAAGCCGCTGAAGAAGCTTCCGACCGAGTATCTAAAGCAGCTGTACTACGATTCCGTGCTTTTTTCGGCGGAGGACATGAGACACCTGATCGCCGTCGTCGGCCCGAGCCAAGTGGTGGTGGGCACGGACTATCCCACGCTCTGGAATCGCACGCCGGTGGATCGGATTCTCGCCGTCCCGGGGCTCAGCGATGACGACCGCGCCAGGATTTTCGGTGGGACGGCGGCAAAGCTGCTGAAGATGAAGGTTTGAGACTGCTCTCACGAAGGAGAGGACATGAAAAAGGCCGATAGGGGAACCAGCGGGAATCGCCGCACGTTTTTGAAGGCCGCGGGCTGCGCCGCCGCCGCAATCGCAGCGGGGAATAGCGCCTTCGCGCAAAGCGAAAAGTCGAGTTCCGCGCCGGGCAAGAATCCCCGGAAGAGCGCGCCTCCGGACCGCGGGCTGTGGATCACATGGTACGACTTGCCGGACGAAGGCCGGGACGCCTACATGAACTGGCTGCACGGCACGTATCTCCCCGCGATATTGAAGCGTCCCGGCTATCTGTGGGCGGCGCACTACGCATCCCAGGATCTGGAAGGCGGCGCCGAAAATGCCAAGCGCTACAGGCATGTCGACGATCCAAGAGTCGGCAAGGGCTATCACTACATGCTTCTGATCGCCGCGGCCGATGCCGCTGTATTTGGGGACTCGGTGCCGAGCCTGCTGAACGCAGCCCTTCCCGACGAGGGGAAGAAGATGCTGGCGATGCGGACCGGCGAGCGCTTCAATCTGTTTACCGAGGCCGGCAGGCGGGAGGGCCGTGCACTGCCTGCTTATAAGGAAGGCATGTTGGGCGCTCCTTGCATTCAGGTGGGCAGCTTCGATTGCGAGTTGGAGTACGAAGAGGAGATGCACGCCGGCTACGTCCTGGAGCGCATGCCGAAGATGTGCGCTACGCCGTCGTGCCTCCGGACGCGGAAACTCAATTCGGTCGCGGGATGGGCAAAGCACGGCATCGTGTACGAGTTCGCATCCAAGGAAGGCTTCGACCGGGACTACGCCCCAGCGGTTGCGCGTTCGCCGTTGGGACTGAACGGGCACTCCGTGGTTCCAAACCTGACGCACGCGCCCAACGGACCCAACAGCGCTCTGCGCATCTGGCCGCCCGTGCCGAAGGCATAGCAGGGGCTGCGCCTGGCGTTGTAGCGCCTGCGCCTTTCAGGCGGGCACGAAGACGGCGTGTACCGCCGGAAAAAGGACGGAATCGATGTCGACCATTTCTCGAAGAGATGTGTTGGTTGCTCCTTTGGCGCTGGCGGCGGCTGGCGCCGTGTCCGCCGCTGTCGGCGAAAAGAAAATGACGCTCGCCATTCATCAGAACACCTCGAATGGCGCGGGCTACCGCAAGTCGCTGGAAGGTTGGGCGCGCGCAGGAATCAAGGACGTCGAGATCACCAACGTTCTGCTGGATGAATTTCTGAAAACCGAAGATCTGGCCGCCGCGCGCCGAGTCATCACGGACCTGGGCCTGAATCTCGTTCACGCGGCGACGGGCGTCACGGAACTTTGGGAGCCGAACCCGAATCGGGAAGCCGCGCTCGACAATCTCAAAAGACGCTGCGAGATGTACGCGAACATGGGGTTGCACCGCGTTTACTCTCCCACGACGTGCAGCAAGAAAGTCATCGAGGAAGACTACAAAGCCGCTCCGGACAATCTGTTCGATGCGGGAGAAGTCGCCAAGCAGTTCGACACGACGCTGCGGATCGAATTTCTGCGCACTTCGACGTTCATCTCCACGCTGCCAACGCTGCTCAACCTGACCCGCGCGGCGGCGCATCCCAATATCGAGCCGATGCTGGACTGCTACCACTTCTGGTCCGGCCTGAACAAATTCGAGGATCTCGACAGGATCCGGCAGGGCGAAATCGGCCACGTGCACTTTCAAGACGTTCCGGACATGCCTCGCGAGCTGCTCGATCTTTCGACGCGAATTATTCCCGGCGACGGCGTCAGCCCGCTGACGCGGATTCTGGGCAAGCTCGCGGAAAAGGGATACGCGGGTCCGCTCTCGGTGGAGCTCTTCTTGCCGAAATTTCAGCAAGGCGACCCGTTCGAAGTCGCGCGAAAGATTCGCGTGAAATCGGAAGCGGTGATGCAGCAGGCGGGAGTTCTCTAGGGTAGTCGCGTAGAGGAGTGGCGTAGAAAGCTTCCGCGGCGGAGTCGTTGCGCTGGAACAGCAAGGCGTCCCGTCGTCCCATCCGGTCGGCTAAAACTCCAAGGCTGTGGTTTCAATTCCAGGGAATGAGGAAGAAGTCTTGGTACAATAATTGTACCTGTAGGCCGGCCTGTATCGGTTTCAACTGTTGGGGGACAAAGATTTGGCGGCAACGACTCAGACGGAAACACTCGTAGAAATTGGACAGAAGGTCTTCTACAAAGTTTTGGTGGCGATCAGCATCTGTCACTTCCTGAATGACATGATGTCGTCGCTCTTGCCTGCGATCTACCCGCTGCTGAAGTCTTCGTTCAATCTGAATTTTGCGCAAATCGGTTTGATCACGCTCACGTATCAGACGACGGCGTCCTTGCTGCAGCCGATGATCGGTTTCTATACGGACAAAAAGCCCTGGCCGTTTTCACTTCCAGTCGGTATGGGAGCCACGCTCGTAGGACTCATCTTGTTGGCGATTGCCCACTCGTTTTCCGCGCTGCTGGTGGCTGCTGCGCTCGTCGGAACCGGCTCATCGGTGTTTCATCCCGAGTCTTCCCGCGTGGCTCGCATGGCCTCCGGAGGTCAGCACGGCCTCGCGCAATCGATTTTCCAGGTGGGCGGAAATACGGGGCTCTCGGTCGGACCGTTGCTCGCGGCATTTTTTGTTCTGCCGCGGGGGCAGAGAAGTCTCGCGTGGTTTTCTCTCGCGGCACTTGCGGGCATGATTTTGCTGACCGGAGTGAGCGCGTGGGGAAAGAACCATGCGGATAGTTGGAAGAAATTCAGCAAAAAGCACGGCGTGGACAAGCCGCCGGACCTATCGACCGCCCGGATCACGGCGTCAATCGGAATTCTCATGGCGCTCCTGTTTTCCAAGTTCGTGTATCTCGCGAGCCTCACGAGCTACTACACGTTCTATCTGATCAATAAATTCCAGATGTCGGTAGAAAGCGCGCAAGTCCACCTGTTCGTATTCCTGGGCGCCGTCGCGGTGGGCACGCTCATCGGCGGACCGGTCGGGGATCGCATCGGCCGCAAGAGCGTCATCTGGGTTTCGATCCTGGGAGTTCTGCCGTTCACGTTGCTTCTGCCGTACGCCAATCTCTATTGGACGGAGATTCTCAGCGTGGTGATCGGCCTGATTCTGGCGTCGGCCTTTTCGGTGATCGTCGTGTACGCCCAGGAACTCGTCCCCGGGAAAGTTGGAATGATCTCCGGCCTCTGTTTTGGGTTCGCTTTCGGAATGGCCGGACTTGGAGCGGCGGTTCTGGGCTGGCTGGCGGACCTGACCAGCATTAATTTTGTCTACCAGGTTTGCTCGTATCTCCCCGCGGTGGGTTTGCTCGCGGCCTTCCTGCCCAATATCGAGCGCCCGAGAGTGCGAACCATCCATGAAGAGGCGCTCGCGGATTAACCGGCGGGCGCGACAATCACTCGCTCTCGCGGAAGGCCAGCATTCATAGGTTTATCTTCAGCTGCATCGACCCAGACTCTGCGGCAGGTTTGTCCGCATGCTAGAATTCCTGCGTGTCCAAACAAATCATTCGTCCTGCCCGCACGATCAGCGGCTCGCTGGAAGTTCCGGGCGACAAATCCATCTCTCATCGTTACGGCATGCTCGCGGCGCTCGCCGAGGGAACCAGCGAAATCACGCGCTTTTCCGCCGCCGCGGATTGCCGCAGCACGCTCGATTGTTTCAGCCGCCTCGGCGTGAAAATCGATATTCAGGGCGACCGCGTCCGGATTCTGGGCGCCGGGCTCGGCGGCCTCCGCAAACCGCGCCGCACGCTCGACGCCGGAAATTCGGGGACCACGATGCGGATGCTCGCTGGGATTCTGGCGGGCCAGGATTTTCGATCCAGCATCGACGGGGATGCCTCCCTTCGCCGTCGTCCGATGCGCCGCGTAATGGACCCGCTTGCGAAAATGGGCGCGCGGATCGAAGCCCGCGAAGGCGGCTTCGCCCCGCTCAAGATTGAAGGCACTCGCCTTTCCGCCATCGACTACGCGCTGCCTGTCCCTAGCGCGCAGGTCAAATCCGCCGTTCTGCTCGCGGGAATGTTTGCCGACGGGATTACGTCCGTAACCGAGCCCGTCCGTACGCGCGACCATACCGAATTGGCGCTGGCTGAATTCGGCGCACGGATCGAGCACGAAGGCCGCACGATCCGCATTCATGGACGGCCGCGCTTGAAAGGACGCGCGCTCGCTGTTCCGGGAGATCTTTCCTCCGCCGTCTTCTTTCTGGCGGCCGCGATGGTGCTTCCGGAATCGAATCTGGTGATTCACAACGTTGGCTTGAACCCGACGCGTTCGGCCGTTCTCGATGTATTGGGCTCGATGGGCGCGCCCGTAAGCCTCGTCTCGATTCGCAGCGAACACGGCGAACTGGTCGGCGACGTTTCCATCCGCCACGAACCGCTGAAGGGCGGCGCGGTCGAAGGCGACGCGATCGCACAGTTAATCGATGAGCTGCCCGCGATCGCGGTGCTGGGGCCGTATACCGAGCAGGGAATTGAAATCCGTAATGCGGCCGAGCTGCGCGTGAAGGAGAGCGACCGCATCGCCGTACTGGTGGAGAACCTGCGCCGGATGGGCGCGCAAGTCGAGGAGCTTCCCGACGGTTTGCGAGTGGCGGGCCGCTCGGCCGGACGCTTGCACGGCGCGGAGATCGAGCCGCATGGAGATCATCGCATGGCGATGGCGTTTGCCGTGGCGGCGCTCGGAGCTGAGGGCGAAACGGTCATTCGCGAGGCGGAATGCGCCGCAGTGTCCTACCCGGACTTCTTTCCCACTTTGGAGCGGCTGGTCGAGAGATAGTCGGATCGGAATGAAACGGCGGCGTCGAAAATCGTGTGAATTTTCTGTAACAATACCTCAATTCATCATTAGGGAATCCACTGCATTTAGAACACGTATGCGTGTCATTTCTTGACACTCGCTCGTTCCAACAGTTACGCTCGCGTGCGAATGCTAGGCAGACTTCGACGGATTCTTATTGGACTGCTGATTTTGGCGGGAGTGGTGGCGCTCGCCTACCAGTCTCGCCACAAGATTCATTTGGCGGACTTCACGTGGAAGAAGTTTATCTTCAGCGTGGGCCAGGCCAATATCGTGCTTCTTCTGCTTTGCCTGGTTGGAATTTACGGGTGTTATGCGATCCGCGCGGTTCGCTGGCAGCGGTTCTGCAAATACCTCGGTCCCACGAATTTCGCGAACACCTACTCCGGGACGCTAATGGGTTTCGCGGCGATCTTTGTGTTGGGACGCGCCGGGGAACCCGTCCGGCCGCTGCTGCTCGCCCGCAAAGAACGCCTCCCCGTGGCCAGCATGTTCGGGATCTTTTTCCTGGAGCGGCTATGTGACTTCGCCGCGGCCGCGGCCCTCGCTTGCCTCGCGTTGCTGGTGTTTCCCAGCCGATTGTCCGATGCGGGCGCGGACATGAATTGGGTCAATGACGCGCGCAATGGCGGCTGGTTGCTTCTGGCCGCGATGACGGGGCTGATTGTCTTTCTGGTTGTTTACCGTCTGCACGGTGCCGCGATCCTGGACCGTATCCTGGCGCGATGGCGAACTACGGGTGGATTTCGGAGCCGCTTCGCTTCGGCGATCACCGGAATCAGTGAAGGACTGCAGGCCATCCGGACTTCCTCCGATTTGCTCGCGGCGGTTTTTTATACGGCGCTGCATTGGGTGCTTGCGACGCTCATCTATCTCGGAGTTGCCAAGGCCTTTGGCGGGTCCTTCCTTCACAGCGATATGAATTTCTCCGGCGCGATGCTGCTGTTGGCCGTGACGCTGGTCGGCTCGGTGCTGCAACTTCCTGGCGTGGGCGGCGGAGCGCAAATCGCCAGCTTCATCGGCTTGACGAAAATTTTTGGGATCGAGCAGGAGCCTGCCGCGGCAATCGCCGTCGTCCTTTGGATTATCACGTTTGCGGGCGGAACTCTGGCCGGCATCCCGCTGTTAATTCACGAGGGCATGTCGGTGGGCGAGCTGCGGCAATTGGCGCGCGCCGAAGCCGAGGCCGAAGAGACCGGCAAGCACATCGCGGTTCCCGGAGCCAATGGGAACGGCAAGCCCGCGAGCGCGGTGAAGGCCAAGTTGCGGGGAGATTCGGCGCGGTGAAGTGCCCATTCTGCTCGGCCATGGAGGACAAGGTCATCGATTCGCGCGAGGGTCGCGCGGGGGACCTGATCCGGCGGCGGCGCGAATGCCTCAAATGCAGCCGCCGCTATACGACCTACGAACGGATCGACGAAATTCCCTACATGGTGATCAAGAAGGACGGCCGCCGCGAGCGCTTCGATCGCCAGAAAATTCTGCAGGGCCTGCTAAAGTCGTGCGAGAAGAGGCCCGTGGCCACGGCCAAACTCGAAGCTCTGGTCGAGGAAGTCGAGCGCTTTGTCCACGAAGCCCCGGAACGCGAACGCAAGACCAGCGAAATTGGCGAGCTCCTGATGAATCGCATCAAGAAACTCGACAAAGTCGCCTACGTGCGCTTTGCATCGGTGTATCTGGATTTCAAGGACGTGAAGGAATTCATGTCCGAACTCAAGGGACTCCTGAAAGACCGCTCGAAAAAGTAGCTGATCGTGTTGTCTGCACTCATTTGCCGCGTATATCGGTGACCCCGAGAATTCGCACGCCTTTCGCTGGATTCTCAACGGAACGGACCAGGGCGCCGACCATCTGTTCCAGCGTTACCAGCCCCAGACGTTGCGCGGACTCCCGCGTCGCGGGAATCCGTTCCATCAGCCAATATATCGGTTTCAAAAACAATGGCCATCGCCGCCCCGGTCCCAGGACGTACCAGGGACGCAAGATCGTGGCGTTCATCCCGCTCTCGCGAATCGTCTGTTCGACTTCGGCGCGCACCGTGATGTAGGACTTCATCACCGGAGCGGGCTGCGCCACGCTGACGTAAACAAAGTGCGCGACGCCCGCTTCGCGCGCGGCTTCGATCGCGGCGCGCGCCGAAGCCAGGTCCACGGCTCGAAATTCGTCTGTTTTTGACGGACTCGGGTGCGTCACCCCTACGAGTTGGACAAACGTTTCCGTGGGAGATATCTGCGCGGCAAAGGAGTTTTTGTCGAGCGCGTCGCCTTGAACTGCGTTGCAGCCGTGCGGCAGCTTATGTTCGGAGCCATGCCGGACGAGCGCTTTGATCGCGTATCCCCGGCGCACGAGTTCCATGATCATGTTGCGGCCGATGAATCCAGTGCCACCAGTGACAAATACGGTAGGCATGCCACGCTCCTCCCCTCCGCGGGAAGCATGCAATGCAGCAAAAATGGGTACGGAAGGCTGCAAGAATCTAGTCTTGCGGAGAGTGCAGCGTCAAGTCCCGCGATGCGATCTCGCGCACCGTCGCATGGAAGCGTTCTTGTCGGACGGAAAAGGGATGGGCCCGGAAGAGTCCGGGCCCATGGGAACGACTGAGAGGGACGGCGGTCTTAGCCGATTCGCAAATTGTTTTCCACCGAGAAGACGCCGGGAACGCTATTCGCAAATATTCCCGCCATGTTCTTGTCCATTTGATTCATGACCACGCCTTCGAGAGAAACGTGGCCGTTTTTCACGATGATATGGACTTGCGGGATGGCGCCCATCGTGTATCGCCCGAGGTCGGCCTGCGAAAACACGGTGCGATATTCCGCGCGGCGAATCTGGTCGTCAAACTGCGACGGAGGCAGCACCTCGATGTTGTTCACCACTTTGGTCACGCCGGGAATGGATTTTACAAACGTATTGGCGTCGTCCTTGGTCACTGCATGCTCGCTCGTCACCTGGCCGCTCAAGGTCACCTCGGTGCCGTTCACTTGATATTCGAGATGGTCGAATACGCCGTACCACGGAAGCGAGGCCAATTCATGATGCACCGCGTTCGGGATCGCCGAAATATCGGGCGTCGTGTTCGTGTTCGCAAGCGCTCGCGAAGGCCCCAATGCAAATACGAAAAATACCCCCAAAACCGTTGCAAACAAAGTTCTTAAATACATCGCCCGAGCCGTCATAAGAGCCTCCTCCTTGAAACCACCTCGGGCTGGCACCCCTGACAACCCTACACTTTCTTAGATGCAGCTTTTTAGTAAAAAGCATCCTGGGCACATTCGTCGCGGAACGATGCGAGGGGCATCGTTTGCGTCTGGTAGGATTAACGCAGATCTCGACCTGTTTGTGCTCTGCCAACGGTGAATCTGAAATGGGAACGAAGTCCATTTGGACAATCGCGCATCGCGGCGCCTCCGGGCACGCGCCCGAAAATACGCTGGCTGCTTTTCGGCGCGCCGTGGAACTGGGCGCGCGATTCATTGAAACCGACTTGCAGATTACGCGGGACGCGCACGTCGTCGCGATGCACGATTCCACCCTGAATCGCACCACCAACGGCACCGGGCAAGTGCATTTACTGCCGCTCGATCAAATCCGCAGCCTCGACGCGGGCGCCTGGTTCGGCGACCATGGAAAAGGCGCATTTGCCGGGGAACGCGTGCCCACGCTCGAAGAGATCCTCGATCTGGCGAAGCAACACGACGTTATCTTCTACCTGGAAATCAAGTCTGGACCGGCGTGGGGCATCGAGCACGTCGTGGCCGCGGCGTTGCGCGACCACAATGCATCCGCGCGGGTAGTAATTCTTTCCTTCGATCCTCACGCGCTGGATACAGTTCACCGCCTCGATAGCACGATGATGACCGCCTTGTTGTTGGAACATTCGTCGGGCGATTTGGTCGAACGGACGGTACGCGCGGGAGCTAGACAATTAGCCGCGCGCGGCGATCTCATCACACCCGGCGTGGTCGACAAGGCCCATCATGCCGGTCTTCAAGTGGTGGCCTGGACGATCAACGAGCCGGAACAGATGCGGCGTTTGATCGCGACAGGCGTGGACGGCATCATCACCGACTACCCGGACAGGCTCCTCGGTCTCCTGCGCGAGCAATCCTGAAGATTTTTCTCGCCCGCTCCGTCTTCGAGCGTCTTCCTTTCTGTCCTCCGCGCTAAACCCTTCCTGCCGTCTATATTCCACTGCCAAACACGGAAGACGCAAAAAATCGAGATCGTGGTGAGGGAATTAGCGCGTCGATTGAAAGAGCCGCGCGAACTCCGAAACGGTGAGCTGCTCCGCGCGCGCGTCTGGAGCGAGTCCCGATTGGCGCAATACGTCGTCCGTTCGATCGCCGAGCCGCCCGCGCAGGTTGTTGCGCAGCGTTTTCCTCTTCTGCGCGAAGCATTCCTTTACGAATTCAAGAAATGCGGCTTCGTCCTCGACGGACTCCTTCGCGCGCGCTCCCGGCATCCGGAAACTCACCAGCGCGGACGCGACCTTCGGGGGCGGCCGAAACGCTCCAGGGGGAATCCGAAACGCAATTTCCGGGCGGCTGAACCACTGCGACGCCACGGAGAGGTACCCGTAATCGCGGCGTCCCGGCCGCGCGACGATTCTCACCGCGACTTCGAACTGAATCACGATATGAATCGCCGCGATCCGATCGACGTGTTCGAACAGCCGATGCAAAATGGGCGAGGTAATGTAATAAGGCAGATTCCCGTAGACGGAGAAGCGCTCGCCGCCCGTCAGCGTTTCAAAATCGACGGCCATCACGTCGCTCTCGACCACTTCGACGTTCTTATATGGCGCAGTGACTTCGCGCAGCCGCCGGGCGAGGCGCGGATCGAGTTCGATCGCAAACACCTTGCTAGCGCGCTCCGCAAGGCGACGGGTCATCTCGCCGTGGCCCGAGCCGATTTCCATCCACACTCCCTCGTCGATCCGAACCGCGCGCGCGATTCGTTCCTGCCAACTCGCGTCGGTCAGGAAATGTTGTCCGAGCTTCTCAGGTGACATGACAGGAGAGTGTAACAAGAGCGAGGCCGTGAAGGGCGTCTCTCATGCCGGAAAGGCGAGCGCAGAAAGCACGAAGCAGGTCGGGAACATCATCGAAATGGCGCGATCTTCGTGGCGCGGGAGCTCCGCCCCCGCCGCGCCAGCGCGCATCAAGACCCTGCGGCCTGGCTCATCGCCTTCATGCGTTTGCGCATTTCTTCGTGCGAGACGTCCTCTATGTGAGTTCCCACCGACCACATGTGCCCGAACGGATCGAGCAACGTGCCCGAGCGGTCCCCGTAAAATTGGTCCTTGACCGGCCGGAGAAGCTTGGCTCCGCTGGCAACCGCTTTTTCAACGATTGCGTCGACGTTTTCAACGTAAACGTGGAGACTTACGGGACACCCTCCGACCGTCTGCGGACTCATGATGCCCATCGATGGATTCTCGTCCGCGAGCATCACGATCGAATCGCCGATTCTGATTTCCGCGTGCATGATCCGGCCGTCCGGTCCCGGCATGCGCACGGTTTCCGTCGCCCCGAATGCGTTCTTGTAGAAATCGATCGCGTTGGCCGCGGCTCTCACAAACAGGTACGGAGTAACGTTGTGATATCCCTCGGGAACTGGCTTCACGTTGCCCATGGTCGCAAACTCCTTTGCGTCAGAGATCCCCGAATTGACCCGAGCCCCGGTTTCGCTTCCGAGCGCCCGGTTCGGAGGGCCATATTCTACATCCAACCTAAGCTTGTGGTAGCCGGGTAACGACCGGCCACGGAAGCATCGGCCATGCCCGTCGCTTTCCGTGTCCTCGCTGGTTTCGGCACGGGGAACCCGGAAACATGGAAACACCATTCTTGACGCCCGCAAATCGATTCAGTACGTTGGGAGCTTCGAATTCGCCATGAAAATACTCTTTGTCGCATCGGAAGGGCTGCCGTTTTCAAAGACGGGCGGCTTGGCGGACGTGATCGAAGCGCTGCCCAAGGCGCTGGTCGCCCTCGGCCACGAAGTGACCGTGCTGCTTCCGCGCTACCGCAAAACGCGCGCGGCCGGCGTCACGGTGCCGAGCGTTACGATTCCGATGGGCGACGGTCTGCGTTTCCCGGCCATCGTCGAGGGCGGCGCGATCCACGGCGTCTCCTACTATTTCCTGGATGACCCGGAGTATTTCGATCGCGACCAACTATATGGAGTGGCAGGGAAAGATTACCCCGACAACGCCGAGCGTTTTGCCGAGTTTTCCGGCGCCGCGGTCGAGTTCTGCAAGCAGGTTTGGATGCCGGACGTGATCCACTGCCATGACTGGCAAGCGGGCTTGGTTCCCGTGCTGTTGCGGACGCGCTACGCGGAGGACGCCTCGCTCGCGGGATCGCCCGTCGTGTTCACGATCCACAACATGGGCTATCACGGCGCGTTTCCGCGCGAGGCGCTGAAGAAGATCGGTCTTCCGGAAAGCCTGTTCAGCATCGACGCGATGGAGTTCTACGGGAAAATCAATTTCCTAAAAGGCGCTCTGATTTTTTCCGATTACCTCACGACGGTGAGCCCGAAATACGCCGAGGAAATCAAGACGCCGGAGTATGGCCACGGTCTTGACGGCGTCGTGCGGGAGCGGGCGGACCGGCTTGCGGGCATTCTCAACGGCGCGGATTACGCGGCCTGGAGTCCGGAGCGCGACAAAGTGATTGCTTCGCGCTACTCGCCGAAGGATCTTTCGGGCAAGCTCGCGTGCAAGAAAAATCTCCTCGATGTATTCGGCTTGCCTCCGGAAGGCGTGAAGAAACCGCTGATCGGCATTGTTTCCCGGTTTGCCGGGCAAAAGGGTTTTGACCTGATCGAACAAATTGCGGTGGATTTGCTGGCCGAGGACCTGATGATTGCGGCTCTCGGCGCGGGCGAACCGAAATACGAAAAACTGATGCGCGAACTCGCAAGGGCCTATCCTGCCAAGGTCGGCGTGAAAGTGGCGTACGACAATATCCTCGCCCACAAAGTCGAGGCCGGCGCCGACATTTTTCTGATGCCCTCGCGCTACGAGCCCTGCGGCTTGAACCAGATCTACAGCTTGAAGTACGGTACGGTACCCGTGGTTCGGGCGACCGGAGGGTTGGACGACACGATCGAAGCTTTCGATCCAGCGACTGGGCGCGGCACGGGCTTCAAGTTTCAGGCATATGGGGGTCCCGCGCTTCTCAGCGCAATCCGCCAGGCGCTTTCGGTATTTCGGAACGAGCCGGCCGTCTGGCGGCGCATCCAGTTGAACGGAATGGACAAGGATTTTTCCTGGCAGGTCTCTGCGGTAGAATATGCCAAGCTGTACGAGATGGCCTGGAAAGCCAGAAACCAAAAGGATGAGATTTCATCTAATCGCGGTAGGGGAAAATCGGCTAAGATGTCGCCGGTAGTTCCCATAGGAAAGGGTTCTCATGGCAGATAATGTTACCAATGTGACGGACAGCACGTTTCAGGCGGAAGTAATCGAGGCGAGCAAGACGCAGCCCGTCATGGTTGACTTCTGGGCGGAGTGGTGCCGGCCTTGCCTGATGCTGGCGCCGACGGTGGCGGAAGTCGCGAATGCCTACTCGGGAAAAATTAAGGTCGTGAAGTTGAACGTCGACGAGAATACCAACTCCGCCGGCCAATTCAACATCCGTGGTATTCCGACCCTCCTGATCTTCAAGGGCGGGCAGGTGGCCGAGCAGGTGGTCGGCGCCGTTCCCCGCGAGCAGATCGAGAAAGCCGTCAAGCGCCACATCGTCTAATCCAGTCATGGCAGATCCAACTGGCGCCGGGACGCAGCAGGCTTCCCGGCGCACTTGCCATTGGGCCCAAAGCGGCATCCTGGCGCGCTACCACGACGAAGAGTGGGGCGTGCCTGTGCACGACGACCGCATCCTCTTCGAATTCCTGATCCTCGAAGGCGCGCAGGCGGGCCTCAGTTGGGAGACTGTTCTGCGGAAACGCGAGCGCTACCGCGAGGTCTTCGACGGGTTCGACGCTGCCAAAATCGCCAAATACGACGCCGCGAAAGTGCGCACCCTGCTTGCCGATCCGGGCATCATTCGCAATCGCCTGAAGATTTCTTCCACCATCTCCAACGCGCAAGCTTTTCTAGAAGTGCAGCGCGAATTCGGCAGTTTCGACGCCTACATCTGGCAATTCACGGGAGGAAAGACTCTTCAGGGCGGGCGGCGCGAGCCGAAAGACGTTCCCGCGCGCACCGCGGAATCGGACGCCATGAGCAAGGCGCTCAAAAAGCGCGGCTTCCGTTTTGTAGGCTCGACCATCTGTTACGCGTTCATGCAGGCCACGGGAATGGTAAACGACCATTTGCGCACCTGCTTCCGCTGGAACGAATTGCGATGAGGCCAAAGGCGAAGTTGTAGCGCCCGCCCTTCAGGCGGGCACTTTGCCGCGTTCCAAGCCTTCAGTGGAATCGTCTGTGCCGCCCGCGCAAGTGCCAACCCGAAGGTTGGCGCACCCGGAGTTGCAGAATCGCCCTGCTATTTCGCCAGGAGGCGAAGCGCGCTCGGCGGGTACAGAGCGAGCAACCGTCCCTGCGGCGGCGAGACGCGCTCCAGTTCCAAAATCGCGAGGCCCGCTTTCTTCAGTTCCGTGATTTTCGCGCTGGTGTGCAGGACGTGGCCGATCACGAGGTGCAGGTGCGGTTCGTGGCCGAAGCAGAGCACGACCTTGCCTTTCATCGCCTGGAGTTCGCGCAGCAATTCGGAAGGAGCGCTCGTGCCCTTCAGCGCGTCGGTGCGTAGGATCTTTTTGGTCGAATAGCCGATCGCCTCGCAAAAGATTTCGGCGGTTTGCACGGCGCGCAGCCACGGGCTGGTCAGCACGGCG
Source organism: uncultured Acidobacteriota bacterium (assembly GCA_963800455.1). GTDB lineage: Bacteria > Acidobacteriota > Terriglobia > Acidiferrales > UBA7541 > Palsa-360. The sequence goes on from CAWDAY010000004.1 coordinate 65,040, forward strand.
TTCGGTTGCACATCTAGAGCGCGCAGTCCGAGCGCCGCCGCATGCGTTTTTTTCATTCCTTTGGGGGTCAACGGACGCTCGGTGTCGGGCGGGCAATTCGGGTCTTCGCGGTCCACGGCGATGCCGTGGCGGATCAAGTAGAGATGCATCATCACGCGACCCTCTTCTTTTCAACGACCAGAACCCTCTGAAACGAAATTCGCAATTTCAACTCCCGCTCGAGAAGACGCGCTTTCCTTTCGATTCCGGCGAGGTTGAGCCGCGAAGCGTCGCGCATTTCCACGTGGATGCGGATATCGCGCGGTCCGCCCTCGACCGTGATTTTGGAGATGGCCTGCCGGTGGTCGCTTTCGAGGCGCTCGGCGAGCCGCAGCATTCCAGCCAGCAGCCGGACTTTCTTTCTCTGCTCGCGAGTGAGCGTAGCGAATACGGGATGCTTCGTGCTGGGTTCGGATTTGCGGTTGTGATATCGCACGAGACACGCAGTCATGTTTTTCGCCCAGCCGCGCAATCCCGGTATCTTCGCGTTGTGCACGAGGTACTCGCCGTGGCGATGGTGCGCCTTGCGGTTGATCAGCACGCCGGCGTCATGAAGCATTGCAGCGGATGCCAGCACGGCGCGCATTTCAAAATCCAGATGGTGATACGGCCACAGCTGGTCGAAGAGCTGCAGCGCGAGCGCCTGAACTTGCTCGGCATGTTTCAAATCGCAGCGGACCTTGTGGGCATACGCCCCGGCGCCTGCAAGCATCTCTTGCGAATGCTTTCTCTGTTCTTCCGTTATCGCGGGCGGGCCCATTTGCGCGGCCGCGAGCTCAAAAAGCAGGCCTTCGCGCACTCCCACGCGCGGCGCGATCAGATGGCGAAGCCGCAGCCACGACGCGACGGCCACGAGAACGATGGCCGCAACTCCCATCACTTCGGCGCGGTCGCGACGCACGGAAAACGATTTCATCCGTTCGTCGACGGAAAGCTGCAGGATGTTCCAAAGCCGGTCGCGCAGCAATCGGGGATTCAAGGTGGTGAAGCCGCCCATTCTCGGGCCCGAAGCAAGCCCCGCGAGGGTTTCCGCGTTGCCGCCGCACGCAACGGCGAAAGGGCCCGAAGCGCTCGGGCGGCCCGATAGCGCGCTTTGCAGGACGGACAGCACGTGCAGGCGGATCTCGTTGGCGGTATTTTCGTGAATGACGCCTTGCGCGCGGAACGCTTCCATCAAACGGACCGTTCCGAGAGGCAATCCAATGCTCTCCTGGAGGATGCCGCGGCGCAGTTCATTGAGTTCGAGGCTGCCGCCTCCCAGATCGAGGATGAAACGCGGCGGATCCATGTTGCGCAGGGCGCGAAGGACGGCGACGCGCACGAGACGCGCTTCTTCCTCGCCGGAGATAATCTCCAAATCTATTTTCGCGAGATGGCGGATGCGCTCGATCAAAACGTGGCGATTCCGCGCTTCGCGCGCGGCGCTGGTGGTGACGGCGCGGTAGGCCGTGACTCCGTGCGCGTCCATGATGTGGCGGAATTCGCGGAACGCAGCGGCGGCATCGCGCAATGTTTTGCGGTCGAATTCTCCGGAGGTAAACGCGGAATGACCGAGGCGCACGGGTGCGCGCACCGATTCCACGATTTCCCACTCTTCCGTGGAGCGGATCCGCGCGATCATCAAGCGAAAGGCGTTGGACCCGGCGTCGATCGCCGCGAGTTGGATGGGTTTGCGAAGTCTCAGCGCCACAGGGGAGCCAGCGCAGCGGACGGCCTGTAATGGGTATGTTGAATGCCGAGATGGGCCGCGATACGCTTCCGCAATTCGTTGTTGACCGAGACCACGCTGGCCTCGCCGTCTAGCGCGAGGAAACCGTGCCGTTCGGAAAGCGACTCGAATTCTTTTTTGATTTTCGCCTGGTACAGGATGAAGGATTGAAACAAATCGTCCGAGAGCGAAAGATCGCGGCCGGATTCCCAGTAGCTGATCGCGTGCGACTTGCGAAACTCGCGCTCGAACGCCACTTCCGGGCGCACGTTGAGCCAGAACGTGAGATCGGGCCGAACCGCCATCTCGTAGAGGCCGTTCAGGTAGTCTCGCTCGATGCCGCGGGCCACCGCACGGGCGATCAGAGTATAAAAGTATCGGTCTGCCAGAACAACAAAATCCGAACGCAGCGCCGGAATGATTCGGTGCTCGAGCTGGTCGTAAAAATCGGTGGCATACATCAGCGTGAGCGTCATGCGAGTGATCGTGTTCTCGGCGAGCAACGCGTCGATGTCCTTGGCGACAAGTCCGGAGCGGCGCAGGCCCATCGTTTCAACCGCGAAGCCTTCGGACTCGAGCCATTCGGTCAGCAGGGAAATCTGCGTCGAGCGCCCGGAGCCGTCCATGCCCTCGATCACGATGAGGGAGCCGCCGAATTCCTCGTCGCTCACGCCGGGCAGAGGCAGCCCGTAATTGCGCGGATTTGCTCCCGAAGGAGCCGGCCCTTTTTTCGAGCCGCCGTTTCTGCGACTGAGTTTCGGCGGGGTCACCGGGCCCTCCGAGCGGACTTTTTGGGAGCGAAGCGCGTGAGATCGATGCGCGCCTTCACCATCTGGCGCATCTGTTTTTGCAGCGTATTCACCGCCAGCGTGCCGTCCATCACCACGAATTTGTCGGATTCGATCATCTCGTCGTACTGCGCCAGGATGCGACCCTGAAAAATTCGGAAGCTCTCCGCGCGGTCCAGGGAAAAGTTCAAGTCCATGCCCGCTTCATAATACTTCAGCTTCGGCCGGCCGCTCATGATGCGCTTCACGGCCACATCGAGCGGCGCGCGGAAATAGAACGTGATGTCCGGCACCGGGGCGAACCGGTAGAGGTTGCGCAGCCAGCGCGGGGAACAGTTTCGCGCGACGTCTCGCGCAAACGCGGTGTAGATGTAGCGATCCGCCAGGACCAGGTATCCGCTGTGCAGGAGCGGCAGGATCTGGCGCTCGCAGCGGTCGGCGAAATCCGCGGCGTGCAACAGGGAGAATGTCGTGGGCGTCAGAAGCCTTCGCTGCTTTCCGCGCCGCGTGGCTGACTTCACCAGCGGCGACGAGTTCCACTCGGTGAAATGCAGGCGGTAGCCGCCGATTTCGAGCCAGCGCTTCAAGAGGTAGAGCTGCGTGCTCTTTCCGGAGCCGTCGATGCCTTCCACCACGATCAAAGCCCCCGGGTATTTGCGAGAGGGCTCCAAACGCTGCACCGGCTCCGTAGCGGCCAGGTCTATGGCACTGTCGGTCAACGGTTCGGGGGGCGAGAGCGGGCGTGAGTTCACTAGGGGGTCTCCCAAAGCCTCATTATACGCACACAATGTAAAAGTTTGGTGACAACTAGATGAGCGGAGGATGAATGCCGTCAGTCAGCGCCCGTTGCATCGTTCGCGCTCGGCGTCATGTAGCGCGGGGGGCGCCGCCGGCGGTCTTGCGCTAGTCGGCGGCCCGCAGCACCGCCGTAGCTACACACCAGCCCAGAGGCTCAGAGGATCACTGCCCCCAGATTTTTTCGCGCGAATCCTCGAACGGATACACGTGCACCATCCATCCGAAAATGACGGGGTAAAAAGTGCCGCCGGCCTCGGTGCAGGCTTCCTTGGTGAGAATCGAGCCTTGCAATCCGAACCTTTTGAGGTCGGCGTGCCCACGCTGCTCTTTGGGAGGCATGCAGAGATTCGTGTGCAGGTGCCACTGGGCGATGCTGAGCGGAATGCGCTCGTTCAGCTGATCTTCGGTGACACGCTTCGGCATCGTGTACATGGCCCCGATCAGGTCGTAGCCTCCCGTGTTTTTCTTGTAAAGCAGGGAAGTGGGCCGCGTGGGATCGAAACTGAACGACTCGAGATAGCCGTTGTAATAGCTCGTGAAGTGATATTCGGATTGAGGGAGGTTAGGCATGAAGATGCGGAATCCGTCAGAGAGGGCCAGTTGATAGTTCTTATAGCCGTTCTGTTCGATCGACTCGCGCAACTCTTTTACGATTTCGTCGGCTTTGGCCCAATCCGCGGGCGTTGCGGGGCCTCGCAACTTGGTCATGTACATGTGCGGGCCCATCTGGTGATGGTGCATGCGGCTCATCGCGTCCATGGCGCCGTGCTCGGCTTGCGGATCTTTTTCTCCCGAGCCCTGGCCCATTTTCATGCCGGGCATCTCGTGATCCATGTCCATACCGGGCATGTCGTCCATCCCCGGCATCGTTGAAGATTTGTCGGCGGGCTTTGGCTGCTGGTTCTGTTGCGTCGTCTGTCGGGCGACGAGCTTGGTTGTAGCGCCACCCAGCGCGAGCGATACGATGGCGAGAAGCGCGATAGGGAAAAGCTGTCGAGTCTTCATGATTCCGTCCTTCTTCTTACTATTCTACGCACTAAGCCATCGAAAATATCAGATCCCGGGCGGCTTATTCCGTAGATGCAAGCGCGGACCATTCCGTTTGACGAAATTTTTGAGAAGTGTTGCGTTGAGTGCGTGCGTATCCGTGGCAGCGGACCTTCACTCTTGGGCTCGAATCGTTACAGCGGCTTCCCGGCGAGGCGAGGGGGCGAAGCCTATCTGTATGCAAAATTAGGGCGATATCCTTCGGTACTACAATTGCACCTTCTTTCTGCAGAAATGAGTGTCCTGAGGGTATGGCAGCGCCGATCGACCGCCGCGTCTCGCGTTTTGCTTCGGTAGACCGCATCCATATGTAGCCGGCTCTCCGCAGAAATATTGCTGCACATCGCGTGACCTTCGGTCAGGTTTCCGACTTTGCCCGGGAGTTTGACCGGACTTCATTCCTGGCAACGCTTGGGGAGGCTCGTATGGGTAAGGCCGCAAAAGGAAAAAGGCGCGCTTCGGGCAGCGTGCGCAGTAAATCCACGGGGACCAAGACTTCCGCCGGACAGCCTCCCCGCGACTTGGCATCGCGAATTCGTGGGCTTTACGGGCGCGTCGCACGGCAACTCGACGTCGATCCTTCCTATGTCAGCCGCGTGGCTCGCGGGGAGCGCCAATCGGAGGCCGTGGTCGCCGTCCTGAGGCGCGAATTGACCAAAATCGTGCAATATGCGAGCAAATGGAAAGAAGGCCCCAGTCGGAAATCAACGCGCGAGAAATTCCGTAAGGGATAATCCGACGAAATTTCCCACATTGCTTGACTCCATTTCTACTCCTACCATGCCAGTAACCCCGTCTCTATGGCATCGCGGGAGCTCAAGAGTGGGCAAATGCAAAGATGACATCGGCAGGCCAAGGACGCCGATTGAGCAGATGTTTTAGGAAATTGTCAATCGCAAGATGACGCCAAGCAAGCGCGCGATCCTGCCCGGCAAACCACAGAAAACACGGAAGGCAAGCCGCCTGCGGCAATCTCCATACGATTCGTCCGCCGGCGGTTCCACGCCGCGCACTTTTGACGTTCCGGGCTCCTCAATCAAAGCGCAAAGCGGGCGCTCCTGGACCCGGTCGATCTCCGCGGGGTTCATTCGCCGTTGGGATCACGCGGGCGCGTCCGAAGAGCGAATGGCGCCAGGGCACGGAAAAATTGGATTGCCAGTATCCGGAGCCGTCCGAAAAGCGTCTAATCTCCAGGGACCATGAAAACCTACAAAATTCAAAGTGAGAACCGCTCTGCCCGGAGAGCGGGATTCGCCATCGTGATGCTTGTTGCCGTGGCGATCTTCGTGCCACGAGCGGAGGCGCAAAGTTCGCAGTCCGCGAAAGCCCCCGATGCCCTGCATCAACTGAACGATGCCGTCGAAGAGCTGGTTCGGCGGGTCTCGCCGAGCGTCGTTCAAATTCTCGTTTCGGGTTACGGCTCGGCGGACGACTCGGCCGGCGGGCGGACGAGCCTTGTCATTGGCAAGCTGCGGACGATCGGCTCGGGAGCTATTGTCGATCCCGACGGCTACATCGTGACCAACGCGCACGTCGTGAAGGGCGCGGAGAAGATTCAGGTCATCGTGCCGCCGCCGGCTGCCGCTGAAGAATCGCCCGGCATGATGGAGTCGGTTCGCGAGCAGACCTACGACGCGCGAATCGTCGGGGTCGCGCGGCAGCTCGATTTGGCCGTGATCAAGATCGAGGCGCACAATTTGTCTGCGCTCCCGGTCCGGGCCAGCGTTCGCCCCAGACAAGGCGAGATGGTGTTCGCGTTCGGGAGTCCCGAAGGGCTGCGCAACAGCGTGACCATGGGCGTCGTTAGCGCCGTCGCGCGGCAGCCTGATCCAGACAGCCCTCTGGTCTACGTTCAAACGGACACGCCCATCAATCCGGGCAACAGCGGAGGCCCGCTGGTGAACGCGAACGGCGAACTGGTGGGAATCAACACGTTCATTCTGTCCAGTTCCGGCGGCAATCAAGGCTTGGGCTTCGCGATTCCGGCCGGCGTGGTGGCATATGCATACCCGCAATTACTGAAATATGGACATATTCACGAGCCGGAAATCGGAGCGATCCTGCAAACGATCACTCCGGAACTGGTCGCCGGGCTGAATCTGAAAAGAGACTTCGGCGTCATTGTTTCGGACGTGGTGCCCGGGGGACCGGCGGACCGCGCGGGCCTAAAGATTCAAGACATCATCGTGAGTGTGGATGGCTCGGCGACGGGCAGCCTTCCGCTTTTCGGCCAGAGCCTGTACATGCACAGTAGCGGGGAACGCGTCAAAATCGAGGTTCTTCGAGGTTCGGCCCTGTTGACATTGGATATATCCCTCGCCGAGCGACCCACAAAGTGGATAGCCTGGCGGATACGGTCGATCCGGTGAAGAATCTAGTTCAGAACCTCGGGATCATCGGAATCGAATTGAATCCGGATCTGGCGCGGTCGCTGTCCGAGGTGAGAATTCCGAGCGGAATTATTGTCGCGGCCAAAACGATTGGGGGAACGACGGGCGAGGTGCCCCTTCAAACGGGAGACGTGATCCACGGCTTGAACGGCACCACGGTCACGAGCCTGGCGGACCTTCGCAGCGGCTTGGCAAAATTGGCCCCGGGTGATGTGGTTGTCCTGTGGATTGAACGTTATGGCCAACTCATCTACGTCTCATTTGTCATCTAAATCCCCTCTACTGGACGGCTCATTCCTGGTCAGGTTGTCTCGGACAGGAATCTAGCGTCCCCATTTGTTGAGCCGAGGAGCGCTTCCAACGACGGTCGGCCTCGGTTGTGGCACAAGACCGGGCGTCCAAATTACGAATCGAGTTGATTGGGTCAGGCGGTTTTTCTACGCCACGGGTGCGCCACCCGGTTTGGTCGCCACTTTGGTCGTTCCAATCGCTTCGCGACCGGCTGCCACTGCGTCACTCACCTGCTGCTGGCTGCGGTCGATAACCTCCTTCATTTGCACGCGGGACTCGCGTACCTTTTCATTGGCGGCTTCGACGGCATTCAAGCACTTTCCGGCAATCCACTTTCGGGTTTCCTCGCCCGATTGAGGAGCGAACAAGATGCTCAGGGCGGCGCCAATCCCCAGCCCGGCGGCCAGTAATCCGACCGTGGATCCCAGGGAGCTGGCTTGAGTCGATACGTTGGGACGTTCAGGTTGCGTGTTCATAAGTCCTCTTTCTTGGTGGAACCTTGCGTACGTTCGAAGCATCGCGCGATTCTTCGAACGATTTCAGTGATGATCGGCATTCCGTCGAGTGACTTGAGTCGCTATGTTCCAATGCGGGCGACGCGAAAGGAGTTTCGCCGCGAACTACACCATACCGCAACTGAGATTCCAACCGGCGGCGCATCGCGAAGCGCGTGGAGAATTCCCCAATTTTGTGTTCCGGAATGGTCCGTAGAGCCGCGAGTTCGGGCGATTCAGAAACGATTTACGCGGATCGGGCTTGCGCCGGCAAAAAATCTCCAGTACGCTGGCTAGGCAGTCGGCGGAGTCTCCCACCTCACCCGCTACTAGTTGCTCCAGTTGCAGTTCAAATTCTCTTGACGGAAGGATGGCGCATGACGCGCAAAAGCACTTTGGCGAGTCTCGTTGTGGCTGTTGTGTTGAGTTTATCTCTAAACGCTTGCAAGGATACAAAAACGTTGCAGGAGAATGAGCAGCTAAAGGCTCAGGTGGCGGACCTCCAGAAACAGAACGGCGAACTGGGCAACAATCTCGAAACGGTTACGGCGGACCGCGACTCGCTAAAAAAAGAAAACGATACGCTAAAAGCCGAACTGAGAACCAGGAAAACAACGAAGGCGCCGAAGAAGAAAGCGGCCAGCCATAAACACCGGAGTTAGGTCTCTCGTAGCGTGGGAGGTTTTTCAACTTGGGGATCGATGGAAGAACTCGAACCAGCATTTCAATTTCGAAAAGGGGATGCCGATCATGAAAGTATTCGAAGTGAAGTTTCGCTATCAGAATCGAGATGAGGAGACCGTCGAATCGACGTTGAACGTGGAAGCGTCGGCCCTGCCGGGCGGCGTGGCCAAGGCCACTCGCGAGTTCGTGAAGGGGCTGGACCGGAAACAGAGATTCGACATGAACAAGAGCGGACTGGAAATCTCGGCCAAACCCGTCGGTGCGGCCGCGCCGGCGCCGGCAAAATCATCCGCGGAAGCTGCCGGATAGGCTGTTAGCAGCGCGGAAGCATTTCCGGAGGCATCGTCGAATTCGCTGGGCGGGTCACACCGCCCAGCGGAGACGCCTCGCTCCTCATTCTCAATACGCGCCACACCATCGACGCGCCCGCGTCGAGTTTGCGACGGTTCACCCGCCAATAATTAAGCCAACGTTTAAACTCGGGCGAAAAGTTTCTTGACAAGAAATCACGCCGGACGTACGTTTCAGTCGAACTTCCAAAGACAATTCTAGATTTCTAATGTCCGTTCGAGTCGAAAATTGCGCTCTCGAAAGGAATTTCGATGAAACCGCAAACTGCGTTCCCGGAACTGGGAATTCTCGATCCGCTCTTGGAGCAGCAGCGCTATTCGCGCCGCAAAGTTTTAGCGATGCTGTCCGCAGCCGGCGCCAGTTTGGCGGTTGCGCGGCGTTCTTTCGCTCAGACTGCGGCGCCCGGCCCGCGGATCATCGATACGCACCACCACATTTATCCGCCCAAGCACACGGCCAATAACCTGAAGCGCATCGTGGATGACGCTCCGCCGGTTCCGAGCTCTCTCTACACCAACTGGACGCCGCGTTACTCGCTGGACCAAATGGACCAGAACGGCGTCGCCACGGCGATTGCTTCGATCTCCAGTCCCGGCGTATGGTTCGGAAACAACGAAGAGGGGCGCAGAAACGCCCGCGACGTCAACGAATATGGCGCGCAGCTCGTCAAGGATTACCCCGGGCGCTTCGGAATGTGGGCCGCCATTCCACTGCCGGACACCGAAGGAAGCCTGCGCGAGATCGAGTACGCGCTCGACGTGTTGAAGCTCGACGGGATCGGCCTGCTGTCCAGCTACGATCACGGGAATTTGCTGGGTCACCCGAATTACGCTCCGGTCATGGACGAACTGAATCGCCGGAAGGCTGTGGTGTTCGTTCATCCCACGGTGTCTTGCTGCGCGGACCCCATTCCCCGAGTGAATATCACTTCGATTGAATTTCCCACGGATACAACGCGGACCATTGCGGATCTCGTGTACAGCGGAACCCTCCTGCGCTGCCCGAATATTCGATTTATTTTTTCACACGGCGGCGGGACGGTCCTGATGCTGTTGTCGCGGCTCGCCGGCGGAGGGCTCACTCCGGAAGAGCGCGCGGCGACCATTCCAAACGGCTTCGAACACGAATTGCAGAAGCTCTATTACGATATCGCCAGCGTCGCGGTAAACCCGACCGCCATGATGGCGTTGTTCAACGTGATCCCGAAGGACCACATCTTGTTCGGATCGGATATTCCGTTCTGGACAATCGAAAGAATAGCCACCGCGATGAACAAATTCGACGTCTCCGCGGCGGACCTCCGCAGAATCCAGCGGGAGAACGCGCTGCAGCTGGTCCCGCGCTTCAAGTCCTGAAGAAGGGAAGAGAATCCCAGGGCCGAAGAATCGGCCCGCTTACTTGCTGGCTCGCTCGTTCGCGCCGGCGAGGTAGAAATATCCCACCCGGTTGTTCGTCGGCGTAGCGAACCAGATTCGTCCCTGCGCGTCGAGGAAAAATTCCCGCATCATCGCTTCGGAATGCGGGAAGGGATACTCGACCACTTTTCCGGTCGCCGGATCGAGGCGTCCAATCAAATCCTGATCCGTCGATCCGTACCAAATTCCGTTGTCCTTGCCGACGATGATCGGGTAGGGCGACGCCGACGGGCCGGGCAACGGATATTCCTTAAAAGTTTCCGTTTTCGGATCGAAGCGCCCGAGTTTGTTCCCCGTACGTTCCGTGAACCACACGATCCCGTCGGCATCGATCGCCAACCGTTGTGGCGTTCCCTGCGTGGGCGGAGACCACTGGGTCACCTTTTCGGTCTTCGCATCGATCCTGCCGATTTTGCCGTCTTTCTTCAGCACGCAGAACCAAACGTTGCCCTGCTTATCGAACGTGATGCCGTAGGAGGACGGCACTTCCATAAACTGCGTGTACTTTCCCGTCTCCTGATCGTATTTGCTAAGCGGGCTGCCGGAGGCCCAAAGATTTCCCTTCGCGTCCACGCGCACCGTATGTTTGTCCGCCCGCTCGCCGGGTACTTCGACGTGCTCCTGAAATTCGGCGATCTTTCCCGTTTGAGGATCGAGTTTGGCCAGCCTGTCCAGCGCGAACTCGGTGAAGTAGACCATGCCGTCCGGCCCGCGCACGACGGAGTGAACGCCGGCCGTTTCGTCAAAAGGCAACGGAAATCGCTTCAGTTCTCCCGTCTTGGGATCCAGCCTCGCGACTTCGTTTCCTCTTCCGTAATACGGAATCCAGAAATTTCCGTCCTTGTCCGGCGAGGCGCTCCACGGCAGGCCTTTGGAACCGGAGACGTCGTACTCCACGTATACGATATTCATCGCGTCGTCGCTGAATGGCCGTACCGTGTCTTTGTAGGCGGGCAATTCCGCGGGGCTGCGCGGCAGCGTCGAATCCGTTCCGAACACGGAGTTCAGATACGCGATCAACTGATTCGCTTTTTCGTCGTCGATTCGGTCCGATAATTGAAACGCCATGGAGTCCCGCATGTAATTGATGCGGTCGCGCCAGCCGTCTTCATCCCGGCGAACGGCGGCCATCCTGGTTTGAAATCCGTGGCAGATAAAACAGTTGCTGGAGAGGATTTCCTTTCCTCTTCCGGCGGGCATCAGCTGCTTGCCCTGATAGAGATTCAGGTCGCTCCAGCGCACGGTCCCGGGCTTCAGCGCGAAATCGAAGGATGCGTTTTGGTCCGCGGAAAGGCCAATAGCGCTGCGGGGATCCGCCGTGTAGCCGACGGCACGGATGCGCACTTGATATTCGCCGGCGGGCAGGTTGTCCACGCGATAGCGCCCTTGTTTGTCGGACAAGGCGCTAACGCTGATTTTCGTCTTCGCATTCACAGCCAGAACGAACGCGCCCTCAAACGGCGCGCCGTCCAGCCCTTTCACCGTGCCCGTGACCGTCGCTGCAAAGTTGGGGGAAGAGATGAGAATGCCGAAACTCAGAAAAGCCGCAAGCTTGCTGACGAATCGCATGAACGCTCCTCGCGGAACGACGGCCCGCCCGATCCCGTCTTGCCAATGATGGCGACTATACACTTGGCAGTGTCCGCATTCAATCCGTTGCGCCCCACAATGACAGCGGCTCAGTTCATGGCCTGCCGGGAAAAGTTAAACTCGGTTGGCAGTGAATCAGTGTAGAATTCAGGGGTCGAGGCGTTTCCTAAAACCGCCTGGGCGGCGAGGTTCTCGCGGCAGGAAGCGAATTGCATGGTTGTGTGATTCGCTGGCTGCCCAAACACAAGAACTCCACCAGTCCATCTTGCACGGCCGAATTCAGCGGGCGCAGGCATCGTTGCCTGTCGCGGATCCTTAAGCCCGCAAGTTTCCAGCCGCCTTCCGGCCACGCTGGCTTCCACGTCGAAGGATTTCATCACCATGTAACTTTCGGCGCATCGGGTCGCATGGGAGCCCAGAAAAGGAGATTCACATGGCCGTCACGCACACCCCAGGTTCCATCAAAGCTTTGACCTCCGAAAATCCTCTCTCGAACGAAGAAAAATCTCGGATGGACGCCTACTGGCGCGCGGCAAACTATCTTTCCGTCGGACAAATTTATTTGATGTCCAATCCGCTTTTGCGGGAGCCGCTCAAAATCGACGCCATCAAGCCGCGCCTCCTCGGCCACTGGGGAACCACGCCCGGCCTGAACTTCATCTACGTGCACATGAACCGTGTGATCAAGAAGTTCGATCTGGATGCCATCTACATTGCGGGGCCCGGCCACGGCGGTCCAGGGCTGGTTGCAAACACGTATCTCGAGGGGACGTATAGCGAGTTTTATCCCAACATCCAGCAGTCGGAAGAAGGCATGCAGCGTCTTTTCAAGCAGTTTTCATTCCCGGGCGGGATTCCCAGCCACGTTGCGCCGGAGACGCCCGGTTCGATCCATGAAGGCGGGGAATTGGGTTACTCGATCGCGCATGCTAACGGCGCCGCGTTCGATAATCCGGAATTGCTGGTCTGCTGCGTTGTGGGTGATGGCGAAGCGGAAACGGGAGCTCTCGCGGCGAGCTGGCATTCGAACAAATTTCTGAATCCCGCGCGCGACGGCGCGGTCTTGCCCATCCTTCATCTGAACGGCTACAAGATCGCGAACCCCACGGTGCTCGCGCGGATGTCCGACGGCGAACTCGCGCAACTTTTCGCCGGCTACGGATACGATCCCTATTTTGTGGAGGGCCGCGAACCCGACGCCATGCACCAGCTCATGGCAGGTACGCTTGATACCGTGATCGCCGACATTCGCTCCATCCAGCACAAGGCCCGGCTCCAGGGAATCAAGGATCGCCCTGTGTGGCCGATGATCATCTTGCGAACGCCGAAGGGCTGGACGGGACCGCGTGTCGTGGACGGCAAGCCCGTCGAGGACACCTGGCGCGCGCACCAGGTGCCGCTCGCCGAGCTAGCGACCAAACCCGAACACCTGCGCCAGTTGGAAGATTGGATGAAAAGCTATCGCGCGGAAGAGCTGTTCGATCGCCAGGGAAAACTGATCCCCGAGCTCGCCGAACTGGCTCCAAAAGGCGACCGGAGGATGGGCGCGAATCCTCACGCCAATGGCGGATTGCTTCTGAAGGACCTGGTGATGCCGGACTTCCGCGATTACTCCGTGCAGGTTGTCAAACCCGGCACCTCGACGGCGGAAGCGACCAAGGAACTCGGAAAATTTCTGCGCGACGTCATGCGCTTGAATCTCGACGCGAAGAACTTCCGCGTGTTCGGCCCGGACGAGACGGCCTCGAACCGGCTCGACGCGATTTATCAGGCCACCGATAAGGTCCTGATGGAGCCGCTGCTACCGACGGACGAAAATCTATCTACCGAGGGCCGGGTCATGGAAGTTCTCAGCGAGCACATGTGCCAGGGCTGGCTGGAGGGCTACCTGCTCACCGGCAGGCACGGCTTTTTTTCGTGCTACGAAGCGTTCATCCACATTGTGGACTCGATGTTCAACCAGCATGCGAAGTGGCTCAAAGTCACGAACGGAATTCCATGGCGCCGCCCGATTTCTTCTCTCAATTATCTGCTCACTTCGCACGTGTGGCGGCAGGACCACAACGGGTTCACGCACCAGGATCCGGGCTTCCTCGATCTCGTTGTGAACAAGAAAGCGGACGTGGTTCGCGTGTACTTGCCGCCCGATACGAATACGCTCCTTTCCGTCGCGGACCATTGCCTGCGCAGCCGCCACTACGTCAACGTGATCGTGGCTGGCAAGCAGCCCGCGCTGCAATACCTGAACATGCAGTCCGCGATCCAGCACTGCACCGCCGGAATCGGCATTTGGGACTGGGCCAGCAACGACCAGGGCGCGGAGCCGGACGTCGTGATGGCCGCAGCGGGAGACGTCCCCACGCTCGAAGCGCTCGCGGCAGTGGATTTGCTGCGCCAGCATTTCCCGGATTTGCGTATCCGCTTCATCAACGTGGTGGACTTGATGACCCTACAGCCCACGAGCGAACACCCGCACGGCCTGCCTGACGCGGAGTTCGATTCGATGTTCACCATCGACAAGCCGATCATTTTCGCGTTTCACGGATATCCGTGGCTCGTTCACCGGCTGACCTATCGCCGCCGAAACCACGACAACTTGCACGTCCGCGGCTACAAGGAAGAGGGAACTACGACCACTCCCTTCGATATGACCGTGATGAACGACATGGACCGTTTTCACCTGGCCGCGGACGTCGTGGACCGCGTCCCCCGCCTGCAGCGCGTGGGCGCGCACTTCAAGCAGTCGCTGCGCGACAAACTGATTGACCACAAGGAATACATCGTGCAAGTCGGCGATGACATGCCGGAAATCAAGAATTGGAAGTGGCCGTACTAGGGGCCTCCGCGGCAACTGCCGGCGCGGCTACCTAACAGGAAAGGCGTACGGAAAACCACCGAATGAACATTCTCGTTCTCAACGCCGGAAGCTCCAGCCTGAAATTTCAAATCATCGCGACGGATCTCGAACGGATCCGCAGCGGCAATGATGTTCGGCTGCTGCGCGGCGAAGTCGAACGGATCGGGGCGGAAGCCGTCGTCACCGTTCAGAAAGGCGACGAGCCCAAGCAGAAACTCACGGCGTCCTTAAAGGATATTTCCGCGGCCCTGGATTTCATCCTGCGCTGGGCCGCTTCGCCGGACTCCGGCGTTTCCGATATTCGCAGCACGGCGGACATTCACGCCGTCGGACACCGCGTGGTGCACGGCGGCGAATCCTTCACCGACTCCGTTCTGATTACCGAAGAGGTGATGCGGGGGATCGAGAATTGCATCGACCTCGCTCCGCTGCACAACCCCACCAACCTTCGCGGAATTCGCGCCATGCGCGATTTGCTGGGCCCGCAGATCCCGCAGGTCGCCGTATTCGATACGGCGTTCCATCAGTCTCTCGCCGAGCGCTCCTATCTGTACGCGCTCCCGTACCATCTCTACCTGCGCTACCGGATTCGGCGGTACGGCTTTCACGGCATCTCGCACCGCTATATGGCCTATCGGTATCGCATAATCCGCAATCTGGAGCGGGAGCAAACGAACATCGTCAGCCTGCATCTCGGAAACGGCTGTTCGGCCGCGGCCATCCGCGCCGGCCGTTCCGTGGACACCTCGATGGGAATGACTCCGCTCGAGGGCTTGGTGATGGGTACGCGGTCCGGCGACGTCGACCCGGCCGTTTTGGGATTCGTCGCCGCCAAGGAAGGACTTTCCATTCACGAAGTGGAGTCGATGCTGAACAAACAATCCGGGCTGCTCGGAATTTCCGGGCTCACTCCCGATATGCGCGTCCTGCAAAAGGAAGCTCAGGAGCACGATGACCGCCGCGCGAAATTGGCCATCGAAATCTTCTGTTACCGGGTGCGAAAATATATCGGCTCGTTTCTGGCTGCCATGGGCGGCGCGGACGCCGTCGTCTTCACGGGAGGCATTGGAGAAAATTCATCCTCGGTCAGAGCGAAAATATGCGAAGGGCTCGAATGGGCCGGATTGACGCTGGACGCGGAAAAGAACCTGAAAACCATCGCCGTGGAAGCCGCAATCAGCCGCGACGATTCCCGCCTGTCCGCCTACGTGATTCCCACGGATGAGGAATTACTGATTGCGCGAGACACTGCCCGCTGCATCCTCGGCGACCCGAATCCGCAATGAAGCGGCGCGAGGCTCCGCCGGAGGGGTTTGCTTTGTGTCGGGGGTAAAACCGGCAGGCTGAGGCTTGCTCCACTCTTGATCCCGCAGAATCCGCTCCAATTCGAATGGAAATTCCTTCCTTCGAAATGCCGGCGCGCCGTGGCAATCCTGCCCGCGGCGCAACGCGGGCACCCACCAGCAGTCGTCCTCCACGGGGAAGGTATAAAAAATCGAAACTTCCGACCCAGCCAATTTGGCCGCCAAAAGCCGCCGTTGCACCGGGCGAACCGTGGAATCGAGCAGAAGAAGATTGTAGGCGCCATTCCGCACGAACCTCGGCGTAGCGATCTCCGGAGCGGCGAAAAACAATTCGCTCCCGAAGCGCTCAAGTGGAGCGCGCGCGACGGAACTCCACGAGCGGCTGCGGCCAACAAGCAAGACGACCGGGCACGAACGTGCGGCCGCTCGGCTCGAACGCAAAGCAAGCGAGGATTGCTTTTCAAGCGTACGGGGAACATACGCGGTTGCGGGTGCTACCTGCGGGCCAGTTGACATGCAACCCTCCCAGTCGCGCCGGGAGAGGGACTGCTGAAGTACATAAAACAGCGCGGCAAAACAAAATTACGCGCCCGGCAATGCGGAGTCAAGACGAAAAGAGGGAGAAATTCACCGTGTTTCCTGGCCCATTGTTGAGGGGGTAGTTTCGCGCTTTCAGGGCTTGGAACCGGACGGAGCAGCCGCGCCCTGGGGTTCCGGCGTGGCAACGTTCACCTTCTCGTTTTGTTCCAGCGCGTCCGGAGGATTGATGACGATCCGGTCGGAGGGATCGATTCCGTCCAGAATTTCCAGCGCGTTGCCGAAATCGCGACCGATGGTGAGCTTTTTGAGATTGATTCGGTCATTCGAATCCACAACGGCTGCCATGGTTCCGTCCGGGCGGAAGAGAAGCGCGTTAATCGGAAGCGTATGGCGCTGACCGGTGAGCTTGACGTCAAAATGCGTTTCCGCGTAAGACCCCGGCAAGAGGGTTCCGGATGCGTTCGGGACGTCCACTTCCGTCAACAGGGTTCGCGTGCTTGGATCGATGGCATTGGCTGTGCGCACCACTTGCCCGCAGAAGCTGCGCTGCGCCATCTCCGTGAGCGTGAGGCAGGCCTTCAGGCCTAGACGGATCGACGGCGAATACGCCTGCGGCACCGCTACATAGACGCGGATCGGGTCAATCTGCGCCAGATCGAACATCTCGTTCGTGGCATTGCCGCCGTTTCCAGCGTTAATGAGCGTGCCGGGATCGACGTTGCGCCGCGTGATGATTCCCGTGAACGGAGCGTAGACTCGCTTGAACGATTCCAGTTCCTCGAGGCGCTTCACGTTCGCACCGGCCGATTCCATCATGGCCTTCCGGGCGGCGAGGTCGCCGTTGGCGTTGTCGAGGTCTTGCCGGGAAACCGAATCCGTTTTGATTAGGTCTTGATAGCGCGTAGCCGTTAAAGTCGAGAGGCTGAGATTGGCCTGCGCCGTAACCAGATCGGCGCGGGCCTGCGCCAGTTCCTGGTCGATCTCCGGCGTGTCAATTTCGGCGAGAAGTTCGCCTTTCTGGACGTGGCTGCCGATATCCTTGTACCACTTCTTCAGGTATCCGTTCGTCCGCGCGTAGATCGGCGATTCGACATAGGGTTTGAGCGTTCCAGGGAGCACCATTTCGGAATCGGCGGTGATCGGAGTCGCGCGGATCACCGAGACGTACGGCACCGCCATCTGTTCCGTCTGTTCGGCCAGCGCCTTGTGTTCGCTGCTGCGCTGCGTTACCGCGTAGATTCCCAGAATCAGAAAAATGACGAACAAAATCAGAAACCAGCGGAGCAGCGCTCCGGGCCCCCGGCCCGAACTACCGGCACCTTCCGCGATTCTCGATTCGTCGTGCATCTCCAGAGGATCTTGAGGCATTCCCGATTTGCTCCCTGAACTCATCGCTCGACTAGTCGATTCCAAGGTCCGCAGCGCCAACGCGCTGGCCCGGACGATGTCCCTTATGAATCAATGAAAACACGCAGGGCACGAAATACAAAGTTGCAACGGTGGCCACGATCAACCCGCCGATCACGGCCCTTCCCAGCGGCGCGTTTTGCTCGCCGCCTTCTCCGAGTCCCAGCGCCAGCGGAACCATGCCGATGATCATCGCTAACGCCGTCATCAACACGGGACGAATGCGGACGTAGCCGGCCTGAACCGCCGCTTGCGCTGAGCTGAGCCCTTCGTTCAAACGTTCGCGCGCGAAGGAAACCATCAAGATGCTGTTCGCCGTCGCGACTCCCATGCACATGATCATGCCGGTCAAAGACGGCACACTGAGGGTCGTGTGCGTAAGCAGCAGGATCCAGATGATCCCCGCCAGGGCGCCCGGCAGCGCGGTAATAATAATAAAGGGATCGACCCAGGATTGGAAATTCACGACGATAAGGAAGTAAATCAGAACGATGGCCACCCCGACGCCAGCGGTCAGCCCCGCGAAGGACGACGTCATGGTGGCGACTTGCCCGCGGCGAACGAGCTGCGTGCCGCGCGGGAGTTTGTCGCGAAACTCCGCCAGTACCTTTTGAATATCCGCGTCGACTCCGCCCAGATCGCGCCCTTCCACCGAAGCGTACACGTCGATCATTTGCTGGCTATCGTACTGGCTCAGCAACGCCGGCTCGGCGTTGACGCTCATCGTCCCCACGTTTCCGAGAATCTGAGATGACTTCGTCGCCGTGGAAGTAATGGGGATATTCTCGAGCGATTGCATCGAGTCGATCTTGTACTGGGGCGCCTGCACGGCCACGCTGTATTCAAAACCGGTGGACGGGTTAACCCAGAACGACGGAGTGATCGTGGAACTCGAGCTCAGCGTGAGGAGGACGCTATTGGCTACGTCCTGCTGGCTCAGCCCCACCGTTTGCACGCGGGTACGGTCCACGTTCAGGAAGATCGCCGGAAACGAGCGTAACTGCTGCACGTGCACGTCGACCGCGCCGGGAATATGCTCAATGCGGTTGGTGATCTGCTCCGCGATCAGATAGTTGGCTCTTTCGTTCGGGCCGATCAGCTGGATATCGATCGGGGCGGGAACGCCGAAGTTCAGGATCTGGCTGATCATGTCCGCGGGCTGGAAAAAGAACTGCGTGCCGGGGAAGTCTTTGGCCAGCCGCCTTCGCAGTTCGTCCACGTAATACCGCGTCGTCTGCTTGCGGTCGGGCTTGAGGCCGATCAGAATTTCGGCGTCCGACTCTCCAATGACTCCCGAATTGCTGTAGGCCGTGTTCACCGTGCTGTTGAAGAGGCCGATATTGTCCAGGATGTTGCCGAGATCCTCCGGGGGAATGACCCGCCGGATCAGGTTGTCCACGCCATCCGCCTCGCGCGCGGTTTCTTCGACGCGCTGTCCGGCGCGAGCGCGCATATGCAAGCGGATCAGCCCGGCATCCACCGAGGGGAAGAAGTCGCGCCCGAGCACGGGAAGAAGCGGCAGCGTCCCGACGCAGAACACCAGGAACAAGGCCACGAACAGCCAGGCACGCTCGACGCAGAAGTCGAGCGAAGCTCGATACCCGCCTCGCATGCGGTCAAATCCTTGCGCGAATCCGCGCTGCGCGCGCGAGAAAATATCGTGCCCTGTGGCATGCCCCTCACCGTGGTGTTCCTTGAGCAGGTACATCGCCATCGTCGGCACCAGAGTCCGGGAGAAGAAGTACGACGCGAGCATGGCGAACACGACGGCTTCCGCGAGCGGCACGAACAGAAACTTCGCGACGCCCGTGAGGAAAAACATGGGCACGAACACGATGCAGATGCAAAGCGTCGAGACCAGCGCCGGGATGGCGATTTCCTGCGAGCCGTCCAGGATCGAGCGGATCGTGTCCTTGCCCTGCGCCATGTTTCTCTCGATGTTCTCGATGGCTACGGTGGCGTCGTCCACGAGGATGCCGACCGCGAGCGCCAGTCCGCCGAGAGTCATCAGGTTGATGGTCTCGTGCAGCATGCTGAGAATCGTGATGGAGACCAGAATCGAAAGCGGGATGGAGATCGCGATGATCACCGTGCTGCGCCAGCTTCCCAGGAACAGAAGAATCATCAACGCCGTCAAGCAAGCCGCGACCACGCCCTCTCGAACGACTCCTTGAATTGCGGCCCGCACGAAAATGGATTGATCGAACAGGGGCGTGATCACCGTTTGCGGCGGCAGAAGGTTCTTGATGAACGGCAGCCGGGAGTAGACCTCGGAAACCACGCTGAGGGTCGAGGTCGCGCCGGTTTTGTAGATCGCCAGCAGCACGCCGCGCTGTCCATCCATGCGGGCGATGTTGACCTGCGGAGAAAAGCCGTCACTGACGTAGGCGACGTCCCGCACATAGATCGTTGCGCCGTTCGCCGTCTTAATCGGCAGGTTGTTCAAAGCCGCCAGGGTGTCCGGCGAGCCGTTCATCTCGACGTTGAATTCGGTCGAACCCATTTTGACCGTTCCGGAGGGAAGCACGAGATTTTGCGTGGAGACGGCGGTGATGACGTCTTGCGGCGACAGCCCCTTGGCCTGGAGCGCCGGAATATCGAGGTTCACCGAAACTTGACGTTGTTTGCCGCCGTAGGGCCAGGGAATCGCGGCGCCCTGCACGTTGGCCAATTGATTGCGGACCAGGTTCGCGCCAAAGTCGAACAGTTCCTGCTCCGAAAGCCCCTGGCCCCTCATTCCCAGCTGCAACACGGGCACGCTGGACGCGGAGTACGTGATGATGAGCGGGGGAGAAATGCCCGGAGGCAACTGCCGGATCATGGTCTGGGACAGCGCGGTGATTTGCGTAACCGCGACGTGAACGTCCGTTCCCGGGTGGAAAAATGTTTTGATGACCGAACGGCCCGCCACAGTCTGGGACTCGGTGTGCTCGAGGTTGTCGACCACCGTCGTAAGGAATCGCTCGTACGGCGAGACGATGCGGTCCTCCATCAACTGCGGCGACAGGCCGGAATAGTTCCAGCAGATCGCGACGACCGGGATGTCGATATCGGGGAAGACGTCGGTGGGCGTGCGCTGCAAAACGATCGGCGTCATCAGCACGACGACCAGCGCGACGACAATGAACGTATACGGCCGCGTCAGCGCTACACGAACGATCCACATACTTGTGCCCTCGAACGTCCTGGGAAAATTTAGCCGCGAATGGCTTCGCGAGCGGGACCCCCGACATCCTACCTTGTTTTTCCAGAACTTGTACCTATTGGATGCCCCAATGTTCCCGCACGTTACATCGACTTGCGGGAGGCATCCTCGCGAAAGCCGCATTCGGAAAGGCTTTGCGGGCGGCGCGAACTCCGCGGGATGCCGCATCAGCTACGTAGCTCGCGAGAGAATTTCGGTATCGGCGCGCGGGCAAAAACTGTGACTCGGGTCGCACAGGGTTGTGCCGTTTGTTACGAGAAAGAAACAGAACGATTGAAATTTTTTTTGTCTTGCTGTTATAGTGTTTCCGGCAGACGGCGGGAGAACGAATACATAATAAATGGAATTTTAGAAGTACCCGAGCTTCAGTCCGGCGGAATACAACATAGAAAGCAAAGCAGGGCCGCTGGATTGTTTCCCCCTTCACCGTTCGAAGGCGCCGACTGTCACGGTTGAAACTAACATGAGGCCGGAAATTGCGGCCGACGGAGAGGCGCTAGGCCCGTCCTGGTGGTTCACCTCGGTGTGTGTGTGCCGAGGGCGGCACGTATGGCACAAATTTTCCATCGAAGCACAAATACAATCGCGCGCGTCAGCATTTACGGCGCAGTGATCCTGATCGCGGTTCTGGGCTACGCGCTGAACGTGATGAATCAAACCTCGTACGCGACCGAGGTTTACAACGCGCAGCCGCAGCCGGTTCCGTTCAGCCACAAACATCACGCGGGCGAACTGGGACTCGATTGCCGCTACTGCCATACTTCCGTGGAAGTGTCTTCCTCGGCGGGGATGCCTCCGACGCAGACTTGCATGGCCTGCCACTCGCAAATTTGGACCAACGCGGCGATTCTCGAGCCGGTGCGCGCCAGCTACCGCGATTCCACGCCGATCGCCTGGACGCGCGTCAACGCGCTGCCGGACTTCGTCTATTTCAATCACAGCATTCATATCGCAAAGGGCGTGGGCTGCACCACCTGCCACGGGCCCGTCGCGGAGATGAACATCACGTGGCGGCAGAACAGCCTCTACATGCGCTGGTGCCTGGAATGCCACAACGCGCCGGAGAAATTTTTGCGCCCGCGGTCCGAGGTGTTTAATCCGTACTACCAGCCGCCCGCGGACCAGGAAGCTTTAGGCAAGAAGTTGATGGCCGAATACAAAGTGCAGAAATTGACGACCTGTACGACGTGCCACCGCTAGACGAAGGGGTGCGGTCTCTCCGCCGTGGCGGATCGGCCGCAAGAATATAGGAATCAGGGAATTCATGGACAGCGATCGAAAAAGCGCCGCGCAACCCGATGTGGACATTGCCGTATTGCGCCGGTCGGCCTCCGGCGAGGCGCCTCGGTTTTGGCGCGGGCTCGACGAACTGGCGGACACGCCGGAATTCCGCAACCACAAAGAAAACGAGTTTCCGCACGGGGCGAACGACCCGGACGCGAAGCTCGACCGCCGCGACCTCCTGAAAGTGATGGCGGCCTCCGCCGCGTTCGCCGGGCTGACCGGCTGCACGAAGCTTCCCACGCAGAAGATCGTTCCCTACGTAAAACAGCCCGAGGAAATTATCCCGGGCAAGCCGCTGTTCTATGCGACCGCGGTGACGCTCGGCGGCGTCGCTACGGGCGTCCTGGTCGAAAGCCACATGGCGCGGCCCACGAAAATCGAAGGCAACCCGGACCATCCGGGCAGTCTCGGTGCGAGCGACGCGCTGTCGCAGGCTTCGATCCTGGGGATGTACGATCCGGACCGCTCGCAGGCGGAAATTCACGATGGCCGCGTCGCCAGCTGGGCGGAGTTTCAAGAGGAATTGTCCACCGCGCTGGGGACGGAAAAGGGAACGGGCGGGGGCGGGGTGAGATTGTTGACGCCCACGATCACTTCGCAGACGCTCGGCGACCAAATCAACGCGTTCCTGAAGGCCTATCCGTCCGCGAAATGGATCCAGTACGAATCGGTGACGCGCGACAATCTCCGCCAGGGCGCGAAACTTGCGTTTGGTGAGTACGTGAACACAGTGTTCCGCGTGGATCAGGCGGAGGTAATTGTTTCGCTCGATTCGGATTTTCTGACGGTCGGCCCCGGGAGCCTCCGCTACGCCCGGGAGTTCTCGCGCCGGCGGCGTGTCGAGGGCCCGGAATCGAAAATGAATCGGCTGTATGCGGTCGAGTCGACGCCGACGAGCACTGGGGCGATGGCCGATCATCGCGTGCGGATGAGGGCCTCCGATGTCGAGGGCTTCGCTCGGGCGCTGGCTCGCGAGCTTGGCATGAGCGCCGTTGCCGGCCCCGCGTCCGCGCCGAGCGTGCCATCCGGCTGGATCGCGGCTCTGGCTCGCGATTTGAAGCAGCATCCGGGCGCGACGCTGGTGGTCGCAGGGGATCAACAGCCGCCCGTTGTTCACGCGCTCGCGCATGCCATCAATCAATCGCTGGGCAACTTCGACAAGACCGTATATTTCACCGAGCCGCTCGAAGTTTCCGCGGACAATCAATGGGATTCGATGGGCCAGCTCGCCGCCGATATTCGCGCGGGTAGCGTTACGACGCTGGTGATTCTGGGCAGCAATCCCGTGTATGACGCGCCGGCCGACCTCGGCTTCAAGGAAATTTTGCCGAAGGTGGCGTTCAGCGTTCGCCTGGGACTATACGAAGACGAGACCTCGGCCCTGTGCCACTGGCACATCCCGCAGGCCCACGAACTCGAATCCTGGGGCGACGCGCGCGGATTCGACGGCACGGCGACGGTGATTCAGCCGCTCATCGCGCCGCTGTATGGCGGAAAGTCCGAAATCGACTTTATGGCTGTGGTCAACGGCCAGTCCTCCAAGTCGAGCCACGATCTTGTGCAAGCCTATTGGCAAGCGCAGCGCTCGAGCGTGCCGCGGTTCGACGCCTTCTGGGAAAAGACGCTGCGCGATGGAGTTATCGCGGACACGGCGTTTCCGCCGAAGGCGGTTTCGCTGAAGCCTGGAATCGGCTCGGACGCGCCCGCTGCCACGGCCCAGGGCCTCGAAATTGTCTTCCGCCCGGATCACAGCATGTGGGACGGCCGCTTCGCCAACAATGGCTGGCTGCAGGAATTGCCCAAACCGTTGAGCGCGCTCACGTGGGACTCCGTGGCCATGTTCAGCGCGAAAACGGCCGAGCGGCTGGGAATCAAGAACGAAGACGCCGTCGAATTGAAGTATCAGGGGCGTACGATCGTCGCTCCCGCGTGGATCATGCCCGGGCACGCCGACGAAAGCGTGACCGCGTTTTTGGGCTACGGGCGAACGCGCTCGGGCCGCGTGGGCACCGGAACCGGCTTTGACGCGGGATGGATTCGGCCTCTCGCGACGCCGTGGATCGGCACGGGACTCGAAGTTCGCAGGACCGGGAATCGCTGGCCGCTGGCGACAACGCAAACGCAAAGCACGATGGAAGAGCGCGAACCGATCCGCATCGCGACGCTCGACGCGTACCAGAAGAATCCGAAGTTCGCGCAAGCCGATGCCGTGGAGAATCCTCTCTCGCTCTACCCGGAAGTGAAGTACGAAGGGCAGCAGTGGGGCATGGCGATCGACCTGAATGCGTGTACCGGCTGCGGCGGCTGCGTGGTGGCCTGCCAGGCGGAAAACAACATCGCCGTCGTCGGCAAAACGGAAGTAATCATCGGCCGCCACATGCACTGGATCCGGATCGACCGCTATTACGAAGGCGGCGTCGACGATCCCGAAACTTTCCACCAGCCGGTGCTGTGCCAGCACTGCGAAGATGCGCCGTGCGAGGTTGTCTGCCCCGTGGCCGCGACCGTGCACAGCCCCGAAGGCCTGAACGAAATGGTCTACAACCGCTGCGTAGGCACGCGCTATTGCTCGAACAACTGCCCCTACAAAGTACGCCGGTTCAATTTCCGGCTGTATTCCGATTGGGATACGCCGAGCTTCTTCGGCATGCGCAATCCGAACGTGAGCGTGCGCAGCCGCGGCGTGATGGAAAAGTGTTCCTACTGCGTGCAGCGGATCAACGCGGCAAAAATCACGGCGGAAGAAGAGGATCGCCCCGTCCGCGACGGCGAAATCGTCACCGCGTGCCAGCAATCGTGCCCTTCGGAGGCCATCGTCTTTGGCAACATCAACGATCCGCAAAGCCGTGTCGCCAAGCTCAAGGCGATGAACCGGAACTACAAATTGCTCGAGGAACTGAACACGCGGCCGCGAACGACCTATCTCGCAAAGCTGCGCAACCCGAACCCGGAAATCGAAAAGACGTCCGGCGTCTAGTGGGGCGCCGGCAGCGACTTTGAAAGCGGAATGAGACGAAATGGCAGATAGCCCGAGCGACAAACTGGTGGAGCAAATCGCGACCGCGCCGATCCTCGGCCCGGGGCACGATTTTGCCTCCGTCACCGACAAGATCAGTTCCATCGTCCTCTCCCGCCGTACGCCGCAGTGGTGGATTATCGGCTTCCTGATTTCGTTTGCCCTCGTCTGCCTCCTAACGGTGTCCGTCACCTATCTGCTCGTCGCCGGGGTGGGCATCTGGGGCATCACGATTCCCATCGGATGGGGATTCGCGATTATCAATTTCGTCTGGTGGATTGGAATCGGACACGCCGGCACGTTGATTTCCGCGATTTTGCTGTTGTTGCGGCAGCAGTGGCGCACTTCCATCAACCGTTTCGCGGAAGCGATGACTCTGTTCGCCGTTTCCTGCGCAGGCATCTTCCCGCTGGTCCACATGGGCCGTCCGTGGCTGGGCTACTGGCTGTTTCCGTATCCCGACACGATGAAGATGTGGCCGAATTTCCGCAGCCCGCTCGTGTGGGACGCTTTTGCAGTCTCCACCTATGCGACGGTATCTCTCCTGTTCTGGTTCATTGGCTTGATTCCCGATCTGGCGACGCTCCGCGACCGCGCCAAGAACCGCGCGGCGAAAATCATTTATGGATTGCTGGCGATGGGCTGGCGCGGCTCCGCGGTTCACTGGGAGCGGCACGAAACGGCTTCGTTGCTCCTCGCGGGACTCGCGACGCCCCTGGTGCTCTCCGTACACACCATCGTCAGTTTCGATTTCGCCTTCGGCATCGTTCCCGGATGGCACGCGACGATTTTTCCGCCGTACTTTGTCGCGGGCGCGATTTACGCCGGATTCGCCATGGTGTTGACGCTCTCGATCCCGGTGCGAAAGGTCTTTCACCTCGAAGATTTCATCACCATGCGCCACCTGGACAACATGGGCAAGGTGCTGCTCGCGACCGGGCTGATCGTCGGATACGGGTACATGATGGAAGCCTTCTCCGCGTTCTACAGCGGCAACCAGTACGAACGCTTCATGATTCTGAACCGCATGACCGGGCCGTACGCGCCGCTGTACTGGATGCTGATCTGCTGCAATATCGTGACGCCGCAATTTTTGTGGTTCCGCAAAGTGCGCGCCAAGGTGGGCGCGCTATTCACGATTGCCATGGTGGTGAACCTGGGCATGTGGCTCGAGCGGTTTGTCATCGTGATCACCAGCTTGCATCGCGATTTTCTGCCGTCGTCCTGGGGAATGTACTATCCGACCCGGTGGGACTATTTCACGTTTTTCGGAACGATCGGCCTGTTCCTTTTCCTGGTGTTTCTCTTCCTCCGCTACCTCCCGCTGATCTCGATTTTCGAGATGCGGGCCCTGGTGGCGAGCGAGGAAGAGAAGCAGGCGGCCGACTGATGCGATCCGCTGGACTTTACTCTTTGCTGGTGGCGAAAGAGCAATGAAGCAACACGAAACTATCTACGGATTGATGGCGGAATTCGCGACGCCCGAGCAGTTGCTCGACGCCGCCCGCCAGACGCACGACGCGGGCTATCGCCGCATTGACGCCTTCGCGCCGTTTCCGATTGAAGGCCTCGCTCACGCGATCGGTTTTCACCGCACACGTCTGCCCCTCGTCGTGCTTCTGGCCGGGATGTTCGGCGCGGCCGGGGGATTTTTCCTTCAATACTATGCCGCGGCGGTGAGTTATCCGGTCAACGTGGGCGGCAGGCCGATGAACAGCTGGCCCGCGTTTATCCCGGTTACGTTTGAAATTACGATCTTGTGCGCTGCCGGCGCCGCTGTGCTCGGCATGCTGGCGATGAATGGATTGCCGACGCCCTACCATCCGGTGTTCAACGTGCCGCGGTTCGCCCTGGCTTCGCGCGACCGCTTTTTCCTCTGCATCAAGGCGCGCGACCCGATGTTTGACGTGGAGCTTACCAGGAAGTTTTTGCTGACGCTCAACCCGCGCGAGGTGACCGAAATTGAACCCTAGCGCCAATGCCAGGATGCCGTCGGCGCGCGGCTGGATGCTGGCCGCTCTGGGCCTGCTATTCGTGTGCGCCGGATGCCGCCTCGATATGCACGTGCAGCCGCGCTACAACCCGTACGATCCGACCGACTTTTTTGGAGACGGCCAGTCGGCGCGCCTGCCGGTAGCCGGCACGATTCCCCGAGGGGAATTGACGCTGGGCCCGCAGGAACTGCTGTACACCGGGAAAGTGGGCGGCCAGCCGTCGGAAGCGTTCCCGTATCCGGTGACCAAGGAAATCGTGGAAAACGGCCGCGAGCGTTACAACGTGTTCTGCTCGCCGTGCCACGGATTCTCAGGGGACGGCGACGGCATGATCGTGCAGCGCGGCTTCCGCCATCCGCCGTCGCTTCACGAAGACCGTCTGCGCACGGCGCCCGTGGGACATTATTTTGACGTGATCACCAACGGATTCGGCGTGATGTACCCGTACGGCTATCGCGTGCCGCCGCGAGACCGCTGGGCCATCATCGCGTACATTCGCGCGCTGCAGCTCAGCCGGCAAGTGCCGATCGCCGACGTGCCGGACGCGGAGCGGGCAAAATTGACGGGCCAATCGAAATGAACGAAAACGGACAAATAACTCCGAACTTCGGATCGCTGCCGGCGCGGCTGGGCGTCGCAGGCGCCGTGCTGCTGGCGGTTTGCGTCGCGGCTGGCGTGGCGGACAAGACGCAGTTTTTTCACTCGTACCTGATCGCGTTTGTCTTCTGGATTGGCGTCTCGCTGGGCTCGCTGGCGCTCTTGATGGTGCAGCACCTGACGGGAGGGCGGTGGGCGCTGGTCATCCGGCGGATTCTGGAAGCCGGGACCCGCACGCTCCCGCTCATGGCGATCGCGGCCCTGCCGGTCATCGCCGGAATAAAGACTTTGTACGTCTGGTCGCGCCCCGGCCAGACCGATCCGGTGATTTTGGCCAAGCAGTCGTATCTCAATCCCCAGTTCTTCTCCGTCCGCATGGTGTTCTATTTCGCGGTCTGGTTTACGCTTTCCCATTTCCTGAACAAGTGGTCGAAGCAAGAAGACGAAGGCGGGGCGTGCCTGGCGCTATGGATGCGCCTTGAGGGACTCAGCGGAATTGGACTCGTTCTCTACGGATTCACGGTCACATTCGCTGGAATCGATTGGGTGATGTCGCTCGAGCCTCAGTGGTACTCCACGATTTACGGCATGCTCTTCATGGTGGGGCAGGCGCTGACCGCGATGGCATTTGCCATCATCATGCTGGTGTGGCTCTCCGATCGCAAGCCGCTCTCACAGGTCGTTCGGCCCGCGCAATTCCAGGACCTCGGCAGTTTCCTGCTGACCTTCGTGATGTTGTGGGCGTACCTGGAATTCTCGCAGTTCCTGATCATCTGGGGCGGCAATCTGTCCGATGAAATCCCCTGGTACATCCGGCGGATGGAAGGGGTTTGGGGACACATCGGGCTGCTGCTTGTGATCCTGAGTTTCTTCTTTCCGTTTTTTCTGTTGCTGTTCCGCCACGTCAAGCGGCGAACTCGTTCGCTGGTGATCGTGGCGTTCATCGTTCTCTTGATGCGCCTCGTGGACACGTACTGGATGGTCCTGCCCGCGTTCGGCGGCGGGAACATCCGCCTGAACTGGATGGACGTGGCGCTCCCGCTGGGCATGGGAGGGATTTGGTTCGCATACTTCCTCTGGCAGTTGCAGCGCATGCCGCTGCTGCCGGTCCACGACCCGCGCATGGAGGAAATTACCGAGCAGGCGGCGCAACATGGATAAACCGCACAACACGACCGGAACCAATCCGGGTTACGAGACGACCGACGCGAATACCGGCGGAGTACTGAATTTTCTCGTCGCCCTGGGCATCGTGCTGGTCGTGACAGGCCTCGTGTGCTGGGGAATGTTCCGCTATTTCGCGGCGCACTACGTGGATCAGCCGGCTTCCGATTCTCCTTTTGCGGAGACCCGCCAGCTGCCGCTGGGGCCGCAGTTGCAGGTCACTCCTCGCCAGGACTGGCTGAAATTCCGCGAGGAACAAGAGCAATCTCTTGAAACCTACGCGTGGGAAAACCGTACAGCGGGCACGGCGCGCGTGCCGATCGAAGTCGCCATGGAGTTGCTGGTGAAAAAGGGAGTTCCCGTCCAGGGAGCGCCTGAGGCGCCGCCCGCTCAAACGGCGACTGCGGCGCCGGAAGGGAGCAAGAAGCCATGAATTTTCAATTTCGTGCCGCAATACTTCTGGGCCTAGCCGGATTAGCCCCTTTCACCGCGAGCGCGCAGCAGGTCACCACGCCCGCAATCTTGAACAAGGTCGGCATCACTCAAAATTTGAACGTGCAAGTTCCGCCGGATCTCGCCTTCCGGGATGAGGCGGGGAAATCCGTGAAGATCGGCGACTATTTCGGAAAAAAGCCCATCGTGCTCTCGCTCGTATACTTCGATTGTCCCGCGCTTTGCACGGAAGTCCTGAACGGGCAGTTGCGGACCATGCGGGCGATCTCGCTTGACCTTGGGAAGGACTTTGAAGCCATCACCGTCAGTTTCGAGCCGAAGGATACTCCCGCGCTGGCCAAGGCCAAGCGGGACGTTTACGCAGGGCAGTACGACCGGCCGGGAGCCGTGGACCATTGGCACTTCCTGACGGGCGAGCAGCCATCGATTGACGCGCTCACGAATGTCGTCGGCTTTCACTACGCCTATGATTCCGCGATCCGCCAGTACGCGCATGCCGCCGCGATTCTCGTGCTCACTCCCGACGGGCGTATCGACCGTTACTTTTACGGCGTGCAGTATCCGGCGCGCGATTTCCGCTTGGGACTCGTCGAAGCGTCCGAGGGTAAGATCGGAACCGTGACCGACCACGCGATGCTCTATTGCTACCAATACGATCCCATGACCGGCAAGTACGGCCTCGTCATCATGAACGTGCTGCGAGCGGCGGGCGGCTTGACTGTTCTGGTCCTGGGAATTTTCATGGCCATTATGTTTCAGCGCGAACGCAAGCGTCCGCCCGTCGTTTCTCCGGCGGCCGGCGCCCGAACGCGGTTTTGAATGCGTTCGCCGGCGATCGCGCCGCGAAACAGTAAGGATGATTGAAGTGAGGATACGATCTTGATGCAGAGCCTTCCATTTCAGCCGGAACAGGCTTCCTCGATTGCGGGGTCGGTGGATCAGTTGTACCTGTTCCTGACGGCCGTAACGCTGTTTTTTACGGTTCTGATCTTTTCGATCATTTTCTATTTCATGATCAAATACCGGAGACGCTCTCCGGACGAACGCCCGAAAGCGATCGAGGGTTCCTTTCCGCTTGAGGTTCTCTGGACCGCGATTCCAACGTTCATTGTCGCGGTGATTTTTATTTGGAGTTCGCTGCTTTATTTCAAGAACTCGGAGCCGCCCAAAGGCTCGATGGAGATTTTCGTCACGGGCAAGCAGTGGATGTGGAAGGTGGAACACCCCGAAGGGCAGCGCGAAATCAACGAATTGCACGTGCCGCTGGGCCGTCCGGTCAAGCTGACCATGACCTCCGAGGACGTGATTCACGATTTCTTTGTGCCGGCGTTCCGCGTCAAGAAGGACGTATTGCCGGGGCGCTACACGACGCTGTGGTTCCAGGCCACCAAGGTGGGAACGTTTCATTTGTTTTGCGCGCAGTACTGCGGCGCATTTCACGCGGGGATGATCGGTTCCGTGATCGTGCAGGAACCGGATGAATTCGAGCGCTGGCTGGCGGGCGGAGCGCCGGGAGAGTCCATGGAGCAGGCGGGCGCCAAGGTGTTTCAAGCCAGCGGCTGCTCGACGTGCCATGTAAACGACGGCACGGGACTCGGTCCATCGCTGCTCGGCGTGTCCGGAAATCCGGTCAAGCTGACCACGGGCGAAACCGTCACGGCGGATGACGCGTACATGCGCGAGTCCATCCTGCTCCCGAAGGCCAAAGTCGTTCAAGGTTACACCCCGATCATGCCGTCGTTTCAGGGACAGTTGACGGAAGAGCAGCTCAATAATTTGCTCGCATATCTGCGGGCGCTGGGCAAATCGCAAGCCAAGCCAAAGGAAGAGGGGAAGCAATGAGTACGGCCACGCTGGAACCACGCGTGCACGCTCCACGGAATTACTTGAACGAGGATTACGGCTGGAAGTCCTGGCTGTTTACCCTGGACCACAAGCGTATCGCGCTGCTGTACCTCGTATCGATCACGTTTTTCTTCCTCATTGGCGGGTCGTTTGCCGTGATGATGCGCATCCATCTCGTCGAGCCGCAGGGCGCGCTGGTGCAGCCCGAAACCTACAACAAGCTGTTCACCCTGCACGGCGTGGTGATGATTTTCTTCTTCCTGATTCCGTCGATCCCCGCGGTGCTCGGAAATTTCCTGGTGCCCCTGATGGTTGGGGCGCGCGACCTCGCCTTTCCGAAACTCAATTTGTTGAGCTGGTATATCTACATGGTTGGCGGGCTGTTTACGCTGTACTCGGCGATCGCGGGCGGCGTGGATACCGGTTGGACGTTCTATACGCCCTATAGCAGTACGTACTCGAATACGCAGGTCACGGCCGTGGCCATCGGAGTTTTCATTACTGGATTTTCTTCGATCCTCACGGGCCTGAACTTTATCGTCACGATTCACAAAATGCGCGCGCCCGGCCTGACCTGGTTCCGCATGCCGCTCTTCCTGTGGGCCATGTACGCGACCAGCCTCATCATGGTGCTCGGCACGCCCGTGCTGGCCATCACCGTGTTTCTTCTGGCGCTCGAGCATCTCTTCCACGTCGGAATCTTCAGCCCGGCCCTCGGCGGCGATCCGCTGCTGTTCCAGCATTTGTTCTGGTTTTATTCGCACCCCGCCGTGTACATCATGATTTTGCCGGCGATGGGCGTGGTCAGCGAAATCATCGCCTGTTTCTCGCGGAAGCGTATTTTCGGCTACAAGGTCGTCGCGTTTTCCAGCGTGGCCATCGCCGTTTTCGGCTTCCTCGTCTGGGGACACCACATGTTCGTTACCGGACAATCCGTCTATGCAGGCCTGATCTTTTCCTTGCTGAGTTTCCTCGTGGCGATTCCCTCGGCCATCAAGGTATTCAACTGGACGTCCACCTTGTACAAGGGCTCGATTTCCTACGACGCGCCCATGCTCTACGCGCTGGGGTTCATCGGCCTCTTCACGATGGGCGGCCTGACGGGACTTTTCCTCGCTTCGCTCGCCACCGACGTGCACCTCAACGGCACCTATTTCGTCGTCGCCCATTTCCACTACATCATGGTCGGCGGCGCGGTGATGGGGTATCTCGGCGGAATCCATTTCTGGTGGCCGAAGATTTCCGGACGGAAATATCCGAACATGTGGGCGGGCATTGCGGCGGTCATTATCTTCATCGGATTCAACCTGACGTTCTTCCCGCAGTTTATTCTCGGCTACCTGGGCATGCCGCGGCGCTACGCCTTTTATCCCGCGGAGTTCCAGGTGTTGAACGTGATGTCTTCGGCGGGCGCCACGGTTCTCGGCGTCGGCTACATGATCCCTCTGATTTATCTGATCTGGTCGATGCGCTACGGTCCGGTGGCCGAGCCCAATCCGTGGGGCGCGACCGGGCTCGAATGGACGACGCCGTCGCCGCCGCCGACCCAGAACTTCACGGAGATTCCCGTGGTGACCGAGGAAGCCTACGCGTACGCGCCGAAGGAGACCGCCGGTGACTGACGCAGAAGCGCACGCCCAGCAAACCGGAATGGCGCACCAGTTCGAGGACTTGGAGCAGCAGCAGGAAGCCGACGCCCTCGGCATCTGGATCTTTCTGGTGACGGAAATCATGTTCTTCGGCGGGCTGTTTGCCGCTTACGCCATCTACCGGTGGCTCTACTTCGCCGCGTTTGAGGGCGGCAGCCATATCCTGGACATCAAGCTGGGCGCCGCGAACACGATCGTTCTGCTGGGCAGCAGCCTTACGATGGCGCTTTCGGTGCGCTCCGCGCAGACCGGCAACCGCCGCGCCCTCATCGGATTCCTGATCGCCACGATGATTCTCGGCGGCGTGTTCCTGGGCGTCAAGGCGTACGAGTACAATCAGAAATTCGTGGAGCACGTGGTCCCGAGTCTGGATTGGGCGCCGGAAGGCGCTGCCCTCGCGAAGCTGGCGCCCGGCGGTCTCGATCACGCCCAGCTCTATTTCTTTTTCTATTTCGCCATGACCGGCCTGCACGCCATCCACATGGTGATCGGCATGGGCCTGTTGCTCTGGCTGGTGTTGCGCGCGCGGAAGGACGCCTTCACGCCGCATTATTTCGCGCCGGTTGAGGTGGTAGGACTCTACTGGCACTTCGTCGACATCGTCTGGATTTTCCTGTTTCCGTTGCTCTACTTGATAGGCGGGCGCTACTAATGTCACAGCCGATTGTGCCGCAAAGGACGTACCTGCTGGTTTTTCTCTGCCTGATCGGGCTGACGATCCTGACCACCGGAGTGGCGTTCGTGGATCTCGGCCCTTTCAACACCGTGGCCGCGCTGGCCATCGCGTTCTCGAAAATGCTTCTCGTGGTCCTGTTTTTCATGGGCGTCCGGCACAGCAGCGGCCTCGTTCGGACGATGATCATCGCCGGCTTCTTCTGGCTTGCGCTTCTGATTGCCTTTACGACGAGCGATTACCGCACGCGCTCCTGGACTCCCGCGCCCGAGTCCTGGTCCACGAGCGCTCCGCCCACACACCCGTAACCGCTTCTTTCCCGGTAGTGTTCGCACGGAAGTTTCTTGGATTGGGAGGTGAGATTGCCTGCCGAGAAACAGAAAACCCGTCCGTTTGTGCGGACGGGCTTTCCAGAGGGGAGAATAGTTCGGCGCCATTGCGCGGTAGGCGCCAGAACTCTTTGTCCTCGCCGGAAGTCTAGAGGACGCGAAACCGTGATGTCAAGAGGAGAAATAGCTGAATCTAAACGATTATAAGTAGCTTGAATTCAACATATTAAAGCGGGTTGTTCAATTTTGGCAGGAAAGCTTCCACTGAGTTTTCAACAGGTACTTGAGGTTTTTAGTAGAAGTCCTTTGCCTTGATCGGCTTGCTGGAAATCCCCAACTGCAGAATTTCGATTTGCTTCTCGCGGTCAAAAATTTTGTTCGGCAAGAAGATTTTCACCAGTACGCGAATTCCTCCGAAGCCGATTCCGGCAGCCACCGCGAAAACCATGATCGCGCCCGTTCCAAGAAACGCTTCCACGATCATGCTGTTGAATCCGGGTTCCGTGTACGACTGTTTGGGTTCATCCCAGGTTACATTGCTCTCGTAGCCTACTTGATCGAGGACTTTGTTCGCAGATTGCCGGGAGGGAGCTCCGGCCACAATCGCGACGAACGAACTGACGCGCTTGCCGAAGAGTGCCGTCTGGCCCGGGGGCACGCCGCCCGGCGGATCGAATACGAAGCGCCGCAGCATCCCGGCGAATTCTTTCGCGGCAACTTGCTGCGTCGGATAGGACGAGACAATGAGGGTTTCGGTCCTTCCGTTCACCTGGTAGGTGGCCAGGATAGCTTCCGCGCTGTTGTCGAAGCCGATCCAGTCGTCGGTGCCGATCGGAACGAAATGAGCCAGGCCGAGCGGCCCGATGACGTAGCGCTCGGAATTCTTCACCCGCCCCTTTTCAGGAAGATGCTCGCCGATAAACGGGTACGGAGTATGGTCCGCCTTCTTGTCCAGGGCGTCCGCAAGCTGCTTCAGGTCGGCGTCGGCGGGGCGCGCCTGTTTGGGAGCGGCCGTCACGTCCAGTAGCATTTCCCCGACCACGACCAATGCGCGATCGCGGGACGCGCTGGCGTAGGAAGCCAGATCCACGGGAGAAAGCGTGTCGTTACGCAGAAATGTGTATGCGCCATAGGCGGAACTGGGATCGCGCAGCCGGTACAGCGTGATCGACGCCGTCTGGGCGCCTTGCGTGTACGACCGCTGCTCCATCGATTTCACGACGTATTCGCGAAACGCCGCGGCGTCCGGACCGAGCAGGGAATCGAGTCCGCTGGTCGGAACGGCTGTCGACGGGGCCGGGGCCGTCCAGCCCCCGAAGGAGGACGGCAAAATGCCCTGGGCGGCGGCCGGATGGGCCGCCACGGCCAGGCACAGAATACCTAGAAAGGCGCGAAGCAGTCGGGACATGTCGTTCTAGATTAGACGCTAGAAGTTTACTGCGAGTTCCCGGATCGCGCCACTTTTCCGGAAAGATTTTCCGCGGAGGAGCGGACTTGATTGGCGCTCAGGCTGTTGGTGCTCTGGAGGTAGCTTTCGATTCCACGGTACAAGCCGTCGGCGACCTTCTGGCGGTTCTCGGGCTTCTTGAGCCATTGCTCGTCGCTCGGATTGGAGAGGAAGGAAACCTCCGCCAGCACGGAGGGCATGTCCGCGCCGATCAGAACGACGAACGGCGCTTTGCGCACGCCGCGGTTGCGCTCTCCCCGGTTGATGTTTTCCATGCGCTTGGCCAGCGAATCCTGGACCTGGGCGGCCAGGTCGCGCGACTCCTCGATTTTTTCGTTCTTCGCAATTTTTGCCACGATGTCCTGCAGGTTGTGGACGCCGTTTTCCGACAGCGCATTTTCGCGGGACGCAACCTCCATGGCGTCGCTCGATCCCGTAAAGTTCAGGTAATAGGTCTCGACGCCGCGCGCCTGGCGGTCCTGGCTGGAATTCGCGTGGATGGAAATGAAGAGGTCGGCCTTGGCCTCGTTGGCGATCTCCGTGCGGCGCTCGAGCGGAATGAACGTATCGTCGTCACGCGTGAAGACCACCTCGGCGCTGGGCAGCCGCTGCTGGATGGTTTTTCCCAGCCGCAGTGCCACGTCCAGGCACAAATCCTTCTCCATCAGTCCCGTGGGCCCGATCGTCCCGGTGTCGTGGCCGCCGTGTCCCGCATCGATTACGATGCGTCCGATCTTGAGTCCCAGCGCGCGCGTGAGGGAATGCTGGCCGTCGCGGGTCAATTCCGGCGTCGGGGCCGGCCCCATCTCTTCGGCCTGATCGTGCGCCGATTTCATGCCTCGCTTGGATTTCTTCAAGGAAGCCGGATGGGCTGGAAGCGGGGCAGGCTCTGGATTCGCCGAAGCTACTTCCGTGTCTGCATCCGAGCCGTCCACGTCGTCGTTCTTCGCGGGCTTGCCTTTGGCCGATGCTGAAGAGCTGGTCTTGGCTGAATTCTTTGCCTGAGTGCTCGATTTCTTTTGAGAAGCGGATTCCGCATCGGCGGAGTTGTCGGAATCAGCGGCGGCCGGAGCGGTTGCCTTTGGGTTGCGGCTGGCCACCACTCCAGCCGGACCAGGGTTGGAGGAAGCGGAGGTCTGCGCCGCAGGCCTTTCGGCGGGCTGCGCCGGAGATTTTGCAGCTGTCGAAGCCTTCGCCACCGTGTCCGTAGCAGCCGGCTTGTCCGGCTTCGCCGCGGGCGCGTCCGTCGTCGTTGGTCCGGGCGCGGGAGCGGTATTGCGGGCGGCAGCTTCGGCTGCGGCGGAAGAGCCGTACACATCCACGACCAGGCGATACGGATCGGGCAGCAGGAACACGGAATAGTCGGTGACTCGATTCACTTCCAGGACCACGCGGACAATGCCCGCCTGATTTTGCGCGACGCGCACGTTTTTCAGGAATCCGCTGTTCACATCGATCGGCGTGCGGAGCAGGGCGCCGTTCAACTTTGCGCCTTCAATGTCAAAATAAATTCGGTCCGGTCCCGAGATTCGCGCCGCCTGGTATTTCACTTTCGACCCCACGTCGATCACGATGCGGGTGTACGTATCCGCATTCCACGTGCGGATTCGGGAAACCTGCGGCGATGCGGAAGCCGCTCCGGAACTGCTTTCCGCCGCCCCGGGCTTGGTGTCCGTCGAGGGCGGAGTTTTTTCGGCTGAAACGGTTTTGGGGGTCGGCCGGTCGGAGTGATCTGCCGAAGCAGTTGCTGGAGCGGGCGGCGCCGGTTTTGCCGCTGCGCTCTCGGCGTTCAGTTTGGCGATGCTCTCGCGCACTTCCGCTGCTTGAGGAGAACGGGGATGCTGCGCCAAAAATTGCTCGTAGGTCTTCTGCGCGAGCGCGGAATCGTGCAAATCGTTCTGCTGGACGTGCGCGATGTCCAGCAGCGCGTCTTCGCGGTACTTGCTGGTTGGATACTCGCGCAGCAGGAATTGAAAGGAATCGACGGCGCGCTGGTAATACTTCACGTCAAAGAGGTCGCCCATGGTGCGAAATAGCTGCGCCACTTCATCGAGGGAAGCAGGCACGTCGGCGGCATGCGAAGTAATCAGGTACACGCGCTGGTATTCCACGACCAGGGCCGTGTAATCCTTCAGCGTGCGCGCGCTCTCGGGGCGCGCTTCGAGGGCGGCGCGTGCTTTTTCCGCGCGTTGATATTGGGCTTTGGCGGCGTCGCGGCGGGAGGAGGAGCTGTCATCGGCGCGGCCGGCCGGAGCAAATAGCGACAAAACCGCCGCGCACGCGAAAACGACGCGGAGGATTGGCCGGATTGTAGCGGCATCAGGCCGCAACGTCTGCCTCATTCGTTCGTAAAAACGACCCGTCCGTCCGCTTCCACCGCGCGATAAATGGGACGTCTTGCTTCAAACGCCCGTGGAAGTCGATCGGAGCCGGGACGGAAGTAGGAATCGGTAACCTTCTGAACGTAATTTCGCGTCTCCCGGTACTGCGGAATGCCCCCTGCACGATCCACAGCGGTAGGGCCGGCATTGTAAGCCGCCAGCGCCCTATCGAGGTCGCCATTATACCGCTCCAGGAGCATGTGAAGATAGCGAACTCCGCCGTCGAGATTCTGCTTCGGGTCGAACGCGTTGTTTACGCCCAACTGCTGCGCAGTCCCGGGACCCAGTTGCATCAACCCAAGCGCGCCTTTTCGGGAAACGGCGCTCGAATTCCAGTTCGATTCGGTCTGAATCACGGCTCGAACGAGAGCCGGATCGACGCGATAGCGATCGGAAACTTCGCGAATCATTTGCTCGATCTTTTCCCGGTTGTTGCGTTCCGCCGTGGACATTTCGGGAGACCGTGCAAATGACGGCTGGGTCGTGAGCGGCTTCAGCCCGGTGGCGGCAGTCGCGAGAATTGGAGTCCTCGACGGCCGGGCAGGGACGGGATCGGAATTAATGAAAACCCGTTTGCCGGTGGAATCCACGTAGGAAACGATCTGAGCGCGGGCAGGTACAGCCCACAAAACCAGCGTTCCCAGTAAGATGATCACCGAGTTGGTTAGCCAGCGCATGTGCGTTTCGGTTCGGGGGAAGGCAGTGCGATTCTGCTTCCTGATTCAGCACGGGTTGCAACCGCGCTTCGGTAAGAAGCGGCTGCGTAAGGATCCCGCGCCTGTGAGACAGACCAATCACCGCTACAGGGTGAGAGAACCTCGCCCTGGACGTTCCTGGCGTTACTCTAAAATTATAGCAATTGGTCGATCAGGGGGTATACCTGGTCAAGGGCACTTCTTAGGGCAGATGTGTCTTTTCCGCCAGCCTCGGCCAGATCGGGCCTTCCGCCGCCCGATCCGCCTACCAGCTTGGCGGTTGCCTGTATGATCTTTCCTGCGTGTAACTTAGAGGTGAGGTCCTTGGTGACCCCCGCCAGGAGGGCCACTTTCCCGTTCTCGGCTGTCCCGAGGACCACTACCCCGGAACCGAGCTTTTGGCGGAGGCTATCCACCAGCTGGCGCATGACCTCGCGGTCTACGGTCTCGATTTCGGCGGAGATTACTTTGACGCCCTTTATCGTGCGCGCCTGGGCCGCCAGGTCGTCGAGCTTGGAGAGGGCGCCTTTGCGCTTCATGGCCTCCAGCTGTTTCTCATACTGGCGCAGGGTCTGCTCGGTGCGCTCGACGGCGGCGGCGAGACCCTCTTCGTTCACGCCCATGCGGCCAGCAAGATCGCGCAAAAGCTGCTGCGCGCGCTGATAATCGGTGAGCGCAGCGGCGCCGGTGATGGCTTCGATGCGGCGCACTCCCGCGGCGGCGGATTGCTCAACGGCGATTTTGAAGACGCCGATGTCTCCGGTGCGGCGGACGTGCGTGCCGCCGCAAAGCTCCTTGCTGTAGAAGCCGCGCGGGGCCGAAGCATCGGGAATCGTGACCACGCGGACATTCTGTTCCGGGTAGCGGTCGCCGAAAAACGCGAGCGCGCCGGAAGCGAGCGCATCGTCAATCGTTGTGATATTGGTTTGAATTTCGTTGTTGAGCAGAATTTCGTCGTTCACCTGCTGCTCGATGTCGCGCAATTCGGCGGGATCGATGGCGGCAAAATGCGAAAAATCGAAACGCAAACGCCCCGGCTCGACGAGCGAACCGGCTTGCTTCACGTGCGTGCCCAGAATGTTTCGCAGCGCGGCGTGCATCAGGTGCGTGGCGGTGTGGTTGCGCTTGATATGCTCGCGGCGCGCGCCATCGGCTTCGCCCGCGACGAGGTCGCCGACGGCCAGCTTCTCCTTTGCGACGACGCGATGCGCGATCAGCCCAGAGACCGGATAGTATGCGCCGCGCACTTCGGCGAGCTGCATCGTGTGCTCATTGTTCCAGAGCGTCCCGATGTCGGAAACTTGTCCGCCCGATTCGGAGTAAAACACGGTGCGATCGAGGACAATTTCGCCTTCCGCGCCGGTGGGAAGTTCGTTTACGAGGCCGTCTTTCGTGACGATCGCTTCGATGCGGCGATTTTTCGCCGACGTTTCAAAATAAAAGTCTGGTTCCGTGCGGAATCTTTCCGCGAGCTTCGCATAAACCGGATTCGCGACCGATTTGTGGCCGCCCTTCCAGGAAGCACGAGCGCGGGAGCGCTGCGCCTCCATTGCCTGCTGGAATCCAGATTGGTCGAATTCAATTCCGATATCGCGGACGGCATCCTGTATAAAATCAAGGGGAAGGCCAAAAGTGTCATACAACTTAAACGCGCGTTCGCCTTTGTATACAACTGTTTTACCGCTTTGCTTAATCGCGGCCATTCGAGGACCATGGGTTAGATAGTCGTATTTTCGCGACGCTTCGTTCCTGGTCAGCGTGGTTCCAGGGCCAGGCTGCTCCACATCCAGCAATGCTAATTCCAGGTCATCTTCCAGGCGAGCCAACCCTTCGCTCAAGGTATGCGCGAATCGAGTTTCCTCGCTGAGGATGACTTTGGAAACCCGTTCGATCGACTCGTTCAGATCAGGATAAGCTTCGCACATTGCAGCGTGAACAGCGCGTGTCATCTCAGCCATAAATGGCTCGCTGGCGCCGAGCAGACGTCCGTGGCGAATTCCGCGACGCAGAATCTTTCGCAATACGTAGCCGCGGCCTTCGTTGGAGGGAACTACGCCATCGGAAATAAGGAAAGTTGAGGCCCGCGCATGATCGGCAATGATGCGAAGGGAAGCGTCGCTCTTTGGCGAAACCCCGGGACGAGTTCCGGTGAGTTCTCCGGCGCGTTCGATGAGCGGTACGAATAAATCCGTATCGAAATTGCTGATTTTGCCTTGCAGCACCGCGGCGAGGCGCTCAAGCCCCGCGCCTGTATCGATGGAAGGCTTGGGCAGAGGCTCAACCGTGCCGGAGGCGCCGCGGTTGAACTGCATAAAGACGAGATTCCAGATTTCGACGTAGCGGCCGCAATCGCAGCCGAATTTGCAATCGGTGTGGCCCTGGTCGGATGCGGTCGGCCCCATGTCGTAGTGAATTTCGCTGCACGGGCCGCAGGGGCCGGTGTCCCCCATGGCCCAGAAGTTTTCTTTGAGGCCGGGGACGGGAACTACGCTGTCGCGGGGCGCGCCGACGCTCACCCACAAATCGCGCGCCTCTTCGTCGACGCCCAGGATTTTGCCGGGCGCGACCTCCGCGCCGCCAAATACAGTGAATGTCAGCTTGTCGACCGGGATTCCAAACCACTTGGGCGACGTGATGAGTTCCCACGCGTAGGCGACTGCGTCCTTCTTGAAATAATCGCCGAAGGAAAAATTGCCGAGCATCTCAAAAAACGTGTGATGGCGGTTGGTGAAGCCGACATTTTCTAGGTCGTTGTGTTTTCCTCCGGCGCGGACGCATTTCTGCGACGTCGTGGCGCGCGTGTAGTCGCGCTGCTCGAGGCCCAGAAAAACGTCCTTGAACTGGTTCATCCCGGCGTTGGTGAACAGCAGCGTCGGGTCGTTCGCCGGGACGAGCGACGAGCTGCGCACGACGCGGTGGCCGCGCTCGGCGAAGAATTTCAGGAACGTACTGCGGATGTCGTTGCCGCTTGGCAAGGTGGCCCCTGTTGTGAAACGTGATTCGTGACTCGTGAATCGTAATTCGTGACCGGCGATCGGCGGACCGGAGAATAGTGCTCGATCCCGCGGATCACAGTCTCATCTTGAATTGGTTCGGTCATTCCGAAATCGAATTCCGTCTGGCGAATCATTATGGCAGACGGGTTGCAGTGCCGCAACGCGGGGCTTGCGCCCGCGGCGGGCGGCGATCACGGACGCGTGAGAAGCTTCGAAAAAATGGAAGGACAACCCGGCTGAGATCGCAAAGGGACCCCGCCTGCCCAGATATGGCACGTTCATTGCCCCCGTTGTGTCACGCGTCACACGGATGCGCCGATACGATGAATTCATTTATTGAGTTTGACGGTTTTTACACAGGCACATATCTTGATTTTTCGGCGAATTTGCGAGACGCTCCAAGGAAGGCGGCGGAACGAGAACATGTACCTGAAATGCGCCCACCCCGATTGCTCTTCTGATTTCGATTACGGGCAGGGCCGCCTGTTTCGCTTCCAGCAAAAGCCCCCGCAAGAGAAGCAGCCTTCCCACTGGCACGCCGTGAAGCACTACTGGCTTTGCGCGCGGTGCTGCGAGAACTACACCATCGAATATCAAAAGGAAGTGGGAGTGCTGCTCATGGAGCGGCTGGAAGTTGTCGCCGGGGCGCAACCTTGCTACTACGTCCTGCAGCCGGAACTCGCGCCCAAGCCTGCGCTGCCGCGGCGGGTCAGCCGGTCCAGAGCCCGGCAGAGGAAGAAGGCCGTCGAATTGGTGCCCGCATCCGTGGTTGCGGTCGAAGTGCTCGAAAATCGGAACCTCGAAAGGAGGGGTTGATCCCAATGAGCGAAGAGATTGGCACGATGGCAGGTGCGATCTGGCAGGCGCTCGAAGCAAACGGTGAAATGACGCTAACCAAGCTAAAGAAGGAAGTAAAAGCCGCGTCCCCGGTGTTCGACTGGGCGATCGGCTGGCTGGCTCGCGAAGACAAAATCATGCTGACGATGGAAAAGCGAACGACGCGCGTCTGCCTGAAGGGCTGGCACACGCAAAGCGTGCACGCCGCGTAATCTCGCGGGAACAAGCTCGCGATCGGTTTTGAAAGTCGGTTCCTACCCGGCTAGCACTGAGCAAGCGAATCAGGGAGAAGTAGGACGGGCTTCAGCCTGTCCGGTTTTCTCCGCCGCAAGGACTAAACCCGGACAGGCTGAAGGCCGTCCTACTGGGCGCAGACAAAACGGGAGATGGAGCGGGAACACTTCACGCGTTCTCTTCGGGACTTTCCGGAAGTTCCTCGACCGAACTTTTCGTCACCGCGTTCAATTCGCGCCGGATGGTGTCCGCGGAAAATCCCAGACGCAGAAGGCTGCGGTACAGCGAAGCCACGCGCTTTTCGTCGAGCGGGCCGCGCAGCAATTTGATGCGGCGCGTGAGGCGCTCGCGCACCAGCGCGCTTTCGCTGGATTCAGGCGAGCGCTCGGCAAGGGCCGCTTCGATATGGCGGTCGGGCACGCCGCGAGCGCGAAGATCCCGCGTGATGCGAAACGCGCCCTGCTTCCGCAATTCGCTGCGCAAGCGGACGAATTGCTTCGCGTAGCGCGCGTCGTCCAGATAATTCAGGTGCTTCAGGCGATTAACGACTTCCTGAACGATGCCCTTGTCTTCCGCGCGGCGCTCCAAGTAAACCTTCATTTCGTGCACGGAATAGGCCCGGCGAGCCAGGCTGTTAATGGCGGCCATGTAGAGGTCGAGCTCCGAGGATAGCTTTCGGGGAGCGGAGCGCATGGGAGAAGGATAGTGGCAGCCGGACACGGAAGCAAGGAGGCACGGAGTGAGGAGGCAGGGGAGGCAAGGAGGCAGGAAAAACCGTAGGATCAACCCAAGACTATGGTCCAGTATGCGCTGCTGATAAGAAAGGCTCGATGCAGGAGCTCGAACTCGACTTCTGCCGCCTGCTACCTACAACCTGTCACGTTTCCTACCGTTTTCCGACTCGATCGAACTCGGTCATGCTGCGTTCCATGTCCTCGCGAGCGGAGTCGGAGGCGGAGCGGATGCCCTGGATGCGGAGCTTGAAATCGTCGGGGTTGGACGCGCGCAACAGCGCTTCCTCGTAGGTGATGAGGCTGCGGGAATAGAGGTCGAAGAGGGATTGATCGAACGTCTGCATGCCGTACTGGCTGGTTCCGGCGGCGATGGCATCGCGGATCAGGCGCGTTTTGTCCGGGTTGACGATGCAATCGCGAATGTACGCGGTCGCGATCATGACTTCGACGGCGGGAACGCGTCCGCCCCCGGTGGCGCACTGCACGAGGCGCTGGCTGACGACGGCCTTGAGCGTCGCGGCCATTTGCAGGCGAATCTGTTTTTGCTCGGGCGGAGGAAAGACGGCGATGATGCGTTGAATCGTTTCCGTCGCGTCGAGCGTGTGCAACGTTGAGAACACCAGGTGGCCGGTTTCGGCGGCCAGCAAAGCCGTGGCGATGGTTTCGAGGTCGCGCATTTCGCCGACCAGGATCACGTCCGGGTCCTGGCGCAACCCGGCGCGCAAGGCCGTGGAGAAATTCGCGGTGTCCACTTCGACTTCGCGCTGGTTGATGAAACTTTTCTTGTCGCGGTGCAGGAATTCGATGGGGTCTTCGATGGTGATCACGTGATCGGCGCGCGACGTATTGATCCGGTCGATCATCGCCGCGAGCGTCGTGGATTTGCCCGATCCGGTCGTCCCGGTGACGAGCACCAGGCCGCGTTGCTCCTCGCAGATCGTCTCAATGACTCGCGGGAGATTAAGGTCTTCGATGGTGCGAATCTTCGTGGGAATGACGCGCAGCACCATGCCGACGTTGCCGCGCTGCTGAAACACGTTGACGCGGAACCGGCCCAACCCTGCGACGCCGTAGGCCATATCCAGTTCAGCCGTTTCCTTGAACTTTTGCTTCTGGCGGTTGGTCATCATGCTGAACGCCATGGACAGCATTTCTTCCGGCGTGACGCGCTGCACGTCGGTGAGCGGCGTAAGCGCGCCGTCAATGCGCAGGCAGGGATGGTTGCCG
This sequence comes from uncultured Acidobacteriota bacterium, assembly GCA_963800455.1. Classification (GTDB taxonomy): domain Bacteria; phylum Acidobacteriota; class Terriglobia; order Acidiferrales; family UBA7541; genus Palsa-360. The sequence continues at coordinate 109,503 of CAWDAY010000004.1, forward strand.
ACCTTGAGATGGAGGTCGGAGGCCTTGGTTTCAACGGCGCGGCGTAGGAGATCGTCGATGCTGAGTGCCATGGTTTTACCTGTCTCCGCGAGGGGTAGCGTTCAATCGAACGTAGCATCCGCGGCAGGGGCGGGCAAGCGCGCTGGAATGAAGTGACGCCGCCTAGTAACGGGCGAGTCAAGCGCCAGGAAATGCGGGGTTTACCTTAGAACGAGCCGGCCTTCAGCGGAGGTCTGCGAGCGCCGCTTCCATCTCCGAGCGCGCGTGATCGTCGCCGGTACGCTGGGCGGTGGCGATGCCGGTGGTCAGCGCGATTCGGGCTTCCTCCGTGCGGCCGCACTTGGCCAGGAATTGGCCGTACTGGAAGTATCCGGCGACGTATTCCGGATGCGTGGAGAGGAGCGCCTTGAAATGCTCGTCGGCAGCGGCTGAGTCGCCGGAATTGGCGCATTCCATCGCCAGGCCGTAGCGCGCGAAGGAGTCGTTGGGCTTGGCCGCGAGGAAATCTTCGAGAAGCTGGCGGCGCGTTTTCTTCTGTGGTTGGGTCGTGGACATGCAGATAGTATATTCGGGCTGGGACGGAACGCAAAGGGACCGCCGATCAGGCACCGGCGATGAGGGAGCCCAAATTCAACCATGAAAGCGACTTCAGCGTTCGCGAAACCGAAAACTCGGCCTGAGAAGCCATTGCGAGCCAGGCCGGTGAGCGCGTCGCGCACCGAAATGACGGAACTCGTGCTCCCGCAGGACTCGAACCTGCTCGGAAATATTCTGGGCGGGCGAGTCATGCATATGATTGACATCGCCGGCGCGATCGCAGCGCACCGGCATTGCCACCGCCAAGTCGTCACGGCATCCGTGGATCACCTGGATTTTTTGAACCCGGTCCGCGTGGGAGATCTGATCGTCCTCGAAGCGCACGTCAACCGCGCGTTCCACACGTCGGTGGAAGTGGGTGTCGAGGTTTTCTCGGAAGATTCCGTGGCCGGCGTGCGCAAGCACACCACCACCGCATTCCTGACATTCGTCGCGCTCGATGAACTCGGCAGGCCGGTGCCCGTGCCGCAGTTGCTCGTAAAAACGAGCGAAGAGCGGAAGCGCTTCAAAGAAGCGGGAGAGCGCCGGAATTTGCGCCTGAAGACACGCAAGAAGCGCTGACTGGGAAGATACGCCTAGAGAACGGTGCCTAGTTGATTTGCGCCATCCAGGCAATCGGCGTGGTGGGTTGCGGGCTGCCGTTGGCGGGTTCGTCGGTGATCGCCAGGGCTGCAATTTCGTTCATGGGGACCGTCACGGGAGCCACCAGCGCGATCTGGCCGCCTGAGTCCGGGTGGAAGATCGCGGCGCTCACGGGCTTGCCTGACTTCGGCACGAACCATAACTGCAGCGTGCGGGCCGGAGGCATGGACGGCATCTCCTCCGCGGTGATCGCCACGCCCATGTGGGGATGCAGGTAGGCGTGGACCATCGGCATGTTTTTGTCTTTGGGCATCAGCTTGAGCGGCATGGAATCCGGCGACAACATCACCGAGGCCACCATGCGGTTCAGGTCCAACTGGTTCTGCAGCGCCTGATTTTGCATCGTGGCGAATTTCATCTGCTTGCGCAGCTGCGCCAGTTGATCGTTTTGATTGTTCATCTGGCGGATCGTGTAGCCCGTGATCAGCGCAAGCGCCGCCGCGGCAATCCATGCCCATGCTGGGAACAGAGTTTTTGGCTCGGAAACTTTTGGTTTCTCGATGGAAACTACGCTGCGCGCCGATTCCGGCGACGCTTTCGCCGCATCCAGGACCTTGCCCCGCAGCGACGCCGGGGGTTGCGCTTCGGGCGCGGCGTGCGCAAGTTGCGAGACAATTCCGCGCGCCTTCGCGACGCCCGCAGTGCATTTTTCGCACCCGCGCGCCAGATGCGCTTCCATTTCGGCGCGCTCTTCGCCTTCCAGAACGCCAAGGGCGTACTCTTCGTAGAGCGCCGCGAGTTGATCGCAAGTCATCACGAACCAGCCTCCCCGAGCGATTCCCGAAGCCGCAGCAGGCCGCCGCGAATCCAGCTTTTCACCGTGCCGAGCGCCTGGCGAGTGGCTGCGGCGATTTCGCTGTGCGACATGCCCTCGAAGAAAGCCAGCTCAATCGCGTGGCGCTGCGCCTCGGGAAGGGAACTCATGAGCGCGCGAATCTTTTCCGCGCGCCGCGATTGATCGATGTCACCTTCCGGATCGGGGCACACCACGGCGGAGGGAACGATTTCGGAATCGGAATCTTCGCGGCGGCGCTGCTTTTCGCGCTTCAGGCGCAGGAAATCTAGCGCGCGGTTGCGTGCCATCGTGAATAGCCACGGCTCGAGAGGTCCGCGCGCGATTTGAAAACGGTCCGCGCTGCGCCAGAGTTGCAGAAACACGTCCTGAACGATTTCCTCGGCCGACGAGGGCTGCTGGGCGATCCGTAGGACCAGGGAATACACGGGCCTGCCGTAACGGTCGTAGAGAGTTTCGAGCGCGCCGGAGTCGCGCTGCAAAATGCGCTCCATCAGGGCAGCGTCCGTCGGCTGTTTTCCCTCGGGCCAGGGTTGGGCGACTGCAAGCAGCAAATTTCCGTTCCTTTTCCGTTCCTCACTTAATACGGAGAAACGCAGCGATCGGATGACCCCGGGCCGGCGAAGGCAGCGCGCCACATCTTACTACGACCGGGGAATTTCGCAGGACAGGGTTCCACAGGTCGCTTGTAGGTGCCGCGCGTCGATGGAAAACGGAAGAGGCCAAACAGCCTGAGGAAAAACCCGGGCCCGGCATCATTCTGAGCGAAGCGAAGAATCTCTCTTCGATCTTAGTACAATGTTCAGAGAGATTCTTCGGCGAAAAGCGCGCCTCAGAATGAAAATATGAAAGCGCGACTCCTGCCTACAGCGATACGCTGTCGGTGGGAAACCTTTGAGGAAAGGAGTCGCGCATGTCCGAGTATATCGCGTTTGATTCGCATAAGCGGTACACCTGGGTGGACCGGGAAGACCACTCGACCAGAAAAAGCAGCTGCCATCGGCTGGAGCATGTTCCGGGAGCGGTGCGAAGCTATCTGAGCGGATGTGAACCCGGAACGAGCGTAGCGGTGGAAGCGACCGGGAACTGGTATTGGATCATCGATGAGATCGAGCAGGCCGGATTGCAGCCTCGGTTGGTGCATCCGCGCAAGGCGAAATTGATGATGGGGATGACGAACAAGACGGACAAGCTGGATGCCCAGGGACTGAATCGTTTGCAGCGGAACGGCACGCTGCCGACGGTGTGGATTCCGCCGGGGCCGCTGCGCGATTTGCGGGAGTTGACGCGCACGAGGCTGGTGCTGGTGGGGCAGCGCACGCGGCTGAAGAATCGGCTTTCGGCGACGCTGGCCAAGTGGGGAACGCCCGCGAGCGAGTACAGCGATCCGTACGGCAAGCGCGGACGCGCGGAGTTGGAGAATCATCTGCAGCGGTTGCCCGAGCAGACGTGCTGGGTGAGCAGGCAGTTGCTCGCGCAGCTGGATTTTGTGGGCCACCAGGTGCGGGAACTGGAACAGCGGTTGGAGCAGTTGGTGGAAGTCACCGAGGCGATGCAGTGGCTGTTGACGATGCCGGGAGTGGGCGTGATTTTGGCAGCCACGATGGCGCTGGAGGTCGGAGAGATCGAACGATTTCCGAGCGCCATGCACTTGGCCAGTTACGCGGGAACCACGCCGCGCGTGCACGCCAGCGGAGGAAAAGTGCGTTACGGACCGTTGCGCAACGATGTAAACCGCTATTTGAAGTGGGCCTTCGCCGAAGCGGCCAATTCGGTGGCGGTGAATCACAAGCGTTGCCCCGAACGGCATGTGAGCCAGCTGTATCGCCGGCTGCTGCACAAGGGACATCCCAAAGCGATCGGAGCGGTGGCGCGGCATCTGGCCGAAGCCGCCTTCCACGTGCTGCGGCGCAAACAAGTTTATCGAGATCCGGCACTGGACCGAGGTTGCACCAACCCAGGGTAAGCGCGGTCTTGTCATGATCCCGCTCCGCGGGCTCGCAGAATGAATGCGATACCCTGGCGAATAACTCCATGCCCCCTTGAGGGCGAAGAGATGACTCGGTACAACCCGTGCAGCAAAATTGTGCCTGGACAAAAAGCGCTTTCAGAGATGACAACAAAATCTTTTGCCCGCAGCCTATAAAGCCCGTTCGGCTCACGCGTGGGCGACGGCTCCTACTCCCGCGACTCCGATCGACGCGAGATAGACCCGAACCGCTTCTGCCGTCTGGAACGCCTGCTCGACGCTCGATCCGATCGATGGCCCGGACAAATAATTTCCCGCAAGGAACAATCCGGGCATCGAGGCGGCAACCGCTTCGAGAGATTTCACGAGTTGCGTGTGTCCCAGGTTGTATTGCGGCAAGGCGCGAGCGTAGCGATGCAGATTCGTGGCAACGGGCTTGCCCGTGATGCCCAGGACGCGCGCAACTTCGTCGCAAATGGTCCCGAGAATCTGTTCGTCGTCCAATGCAGCAAAGTTGGGCTCCGTGGCGCCGCCTGCAAAACTAGTGAAGCAAACCATCCCATCCGGCGCGCGTCCGGCAAAGAGCGACGAATTAAAAACCGTCCCCAGCACATGCAGCCCTTCGGCGCGCGGGACAAGAAAACCAAATCCGTCGGGAGGCCGCTGGATCTGTTCCCGCCGAAAGCACGCGGACACGACCGCGACCGGGGCGTATTCGATTCGCGAAAACAGCGGCGCAAACGCGTCGGAGAGGCCCCCCAACGCCACCGATGCGACATGCGCTGGCGTGGCGACGATAACGGCGTTTGCCGCCAGCACTTCGCGATGATTCTCGCGCAAGATTTCGACCTCAAACCACGGTTTGCCGTTGGCCTTGCCGTGGCGCACGCCCGTAACGCAGGTTTCGAGCCGGAGCGTGTTTCCCAGCCGCGCAGCGATGCTGCGCGGCAGCGTTTCCATGCCGTCTCGAAACGAGCAGAGCCCGGCGCGCGGAGCGCCCTTCGCGGGCCGCGATTTCATCGCGCCGCGGAGGACGCTGCCATACTGCGACTCGAATTCGTGAATTTTCGGAAACGCGGCGCGCAAACTGAGCCGTTCCGGGTCGCCGGCATACACGCCGGATACGAACGGAGCGACAAGGCGGTTGAGCAATTCATCTCCGAATTTTCGGCGCACAAACGCGGCGATGGACTCATCTTCCGCCGGCGGCTTCGTGCGACGAAACATTTCCGTGAGCAGGCGCCATTTCGTGGCTCCCGAGAACAGGGGAGTGGTTAGAAGGGAAGGCGGCGCCATCGGCGCGGGCACGAGACGCCCGCGCACGAGAATGTAGCGCGGCGCGCGTGGGCTCGCGTGCAGAACCTGCTCTTTCAGCCCCAGTGCGTCGGTGAGCGCGGTGAGCGGCTCGGTGGAGAGAAAGCTCTGCGGTCCGAGCTCGAAAAGGAAACCGTCCTTCGCCTGTGTGGCAATCACGCCGCCGGGCCGCGGCGCGGCCTCCAGCACACGCACCGGAATCCCCGCCTGTTGCAAGCGATACGCGCACGCCAGGCCGGAAATTCCTGCGCCGATGACGATTGCGGGATACGCATTCTGCGCGGCGGTGGACACGAAACCTCGATCGGTCGATCAGAGCGTTTTTGAAAAGAGCGGGCGGCTTTCGAGTTTCTGCTTTTCGAGATACGGATCGAAGACCATGGCGATATTCCGGATGAAAATGCGGCCCAGAAGCGTTGTGTTCAGGACCCCGTTTTCGAGTTCGATCAAGCCGTCGGCCGCAAACGGGCCCAGTCGCTCGATTTCCGGAGCGAAGGTCTTGTCGAAGTCGATCCCGAATTCCTGCTCGATTTCGCGCTTGTGCAGCACGCCGTGGCACAGAATGCGGTTGATGACGGCGCGGCGGAGCAGGTCGTCCCCGGTCAGGCGATAGCCGCGCATCGTGGCGATGCCGCGCTTCTCGATGCGCTGGCGGTACGGCTCGACCACGCGATCGTTTTGCGCGTAGCACGCGCCGACGCTGCTGATGGCGCTCACGCCCATGCCGTAAAGATCGGCGCCCGCCTTCGTCGTGTAGCCCTGAAAATTCCGGTGCAGCGTGCGTTCGCGCTGGGCTACGGCCAGCTCATCGGTGGGCCGCGCGAAGTGGTCCATGCCGATGTATTGGTAGCCGGCGTTCAGAAAGCTTTCGAGACCCGCGCGGAAAATGCGGAATTTTTCCATGCCCTCGGGCAGGCGCGTCGCGAGCGCGCCTTGCTGCTTGCGCAGCCAGGGTACGTGCGCGTAGCTGAACATGGCCACGCGATCCGGCGAAATCGCCACGACTTGCTCCACCGTATGCGCGAATCGTTCCGCGGTTTGCAGCGGCAGGCCGTAGATCAAGTCCACGTTGATGCTGTCAAAGCCTAGGCGGCGGGCCGAATCGATCAAGTCGCGCGTCATTTCGAGCGGCTGCACGCGGTGAATCGCTTCTTGCACCTCGGGGTGAAAATCCTGGATGCCCATGCTCAGGCGGTTGAAGCCGAGGCGCCGCAGCGCTTCGAGATGCGCCTGCGTTGTGACGCGCGGATCGATCTCGATTCCGATTTCCGCGTCCGCCGCGAACGTGAACCGCTCGGCCGTGAAGCGGAACAGGCCTTCCATTTGTTCGGGCGTCAAATACGTGGGCGTGCCGCCGCCCCAGTGAAATTGCACCACGGGACGGTCGCGGGAAACGAACTTGCTGACATGCTCGATTTCACGCTTCAACGTTTCGATGTACGGCGGAGCGACGCTGTGATCCTTGGTGATCACGACGTTGCAGGCGCAAAACAGGCACAGGCTTTCGCAAAAGGGAAGATGCATGTACAGCGATACCGGAGTGCGCGCGGCGTTGGCCGTCGCATAAAACTGTTCGAGATCGTCCGGACCGAAATTGTCCTGCCAGACCGGCGCCGTCGGATAGCTCGTGTAGCGCGGACCGGGCCGGTTGTATTTTTCGAGAAACTCCTCGGAAATCTCGAAGCGTTCCCGATGGAGTTTCAGTTGGAGGCTGGAATCGCTCATAAATTTATCGATCTTAATCGCCGAAAGCTCGCCCGGCAAAATACGATCCGCCAGAGCCACCAGAGAATGCAGCTTTTTGTGGCGCCGGCGTCCCGCCGGCGGTTTTCTTTCGGTACGCGGAGGGCGCAAAAACCACCGGCGAGACGCCGGCGCCACGAAACCAATCCGATCCCGATGTTTTGCATCTCTGGTGAAGCACTTTTTTAGCTGGCCCCTTCGACGCGCACGCTATCGGTCACCGCTGCGGCCTGTCCCGCCTGGACGAACGCGCGCGCATTCTCGACCGGCGTTTGCTGCAAGATGCCGTGGCCCAGGTTGAGGATGTGTCCGATTCCGCCCGTGCGTTCGACCGCATCACGCGCCGCCTGTCGCACACCTTCTTCCGGGCCGAGGAGCACGCACGGGTCAACATTGCCTTGCAGTGCGATGCGCGGGCCGACCTGCTCGCGCACCGTCGCGAGGTCCACGCGCCAATCGACGCTCAGGACGTTCGCTCCCGATTCGGCTGCGGCGCCGAGCAAATGGCTCGAAGCCTTCGTGTAGAGAATTACCGGCGTCTCGCCGGCGCCGATTTCCTCGATCAGAAGCTGCGTGGCAGGCAGCGCGAATTCGCGATATTGATCGAGCGTCAGCTCGCCCACCCAGGTGTCGAAAAGTTGCACCGCCGCGGCGCCCGCATCGATTTGCGCGCGCAAATACCGGGCCGTCGCGCGCGCGATGCGTTCGAGCAAGTCGCGGAACAATTTCGGATCGGAGTAAAGCATCGTTTTCGCGGCCGGAAAACCGTCTTTCCCGTGTCCCTCGATCATGTAGCAAGCCAGCGTCCACGGCGCTGCCGCAAAACCGAGAACCGGAACGTCAGGTCCAAGTTCGCGGACGAGACCTCGAATCGCCTGCATCAGGAAACCGGTTTCCTCCTCAGGGTCGAACACCGAAAGTTCCCTGATTTGCGCGGCCGTTCGAAGAGGCGCCTCGATCACAGGCCCTTTGTCTGAAAGTTCGAACGGAAGGCCCATCGCTCCGGCGGGAATCAGGATATCGGAGAACACGATGACGGCGTCCACGCCTAGAATGCGGCGCGGCTGAAGCGAAACCTCGATCGCCAATTCGGGCGTTTTGCAAACTTCCAGGAAATTGTGCTTTTCGCGGATGGCGCGGTATTCGGGCAAGTAACGCCCGGCCTGCCGCATGATCCATACCGGCACGCGCTCGACCGCTTCGCACCGGCAGGCGCGCAGGAAGAGCGATTTCTGGTTCATGGAATCGCGAAGTTGGGTCATCGGGGTAATCGGTTCTCGCTCATCATAACAAATGTACGAGCCGCCTGCATGGCTGCGTGTCCAGGGTTGCGTGTCTGTAGAGCGCGATCGGGCAGGCAGGTTTCTAAGAAGTTCCCGACTTGATCGACCGCAACGCGATCCCGCCGAGAAGCGCTACCGCCGCAAAGATCGCCGACCACAGGATCGCCGGGTGGCGTTCCGACCACGGCCGTTCATCGGGACGCCCGGTGTAATCGGCGTTTGCTTCTTCGGCGTTCATCTGCACCTGTTCGGCGCGCGCGTCGATCTGGAATAGCTTGGAGTAGTCGTACACAGGCGCATCGAGCTTTTCGTCGCCGTAGTAAAGCGACAGCGAGGCTCCCGGATCGCAATCGAAATAAATCCGCCGCTCGTACTGCTCGAGGCGCGCGCGGGTAATTTTCAATGGCGCATCGTCGCCATTGTGGATGACGGCGCGAAGCTGTCCGCGGCTGGCGGCGCTCACCGCTAGCCACGGTTGATCGAAATCGATTTTTCCGCCGTTGCGCTGGATGTGAATGCGGCTGATCTCGCCAACGCTCACCGTCGCTTCTTTGTCGGTTTGCAACTCAATCCCGCGCTCGAAATTTCCCTGCGCCGCATCGATCGAGAGCATTACTCGTTCCACGGGAACATTTTCCGGAACGGTGAACGTCAGGACGGTATCCTTGCCCTCCTGAGTCTCTTTGGGTTCGCTGCCGAGGTCGCGCCAGATTGCCTCTTGCGCCCGTACGATTCCCGCTGTAGCGCTCTCGACATCGAGAGGTTTCACGGGGCCGTCAACGGTGACGCGCAAGTATTTGTATGTGCTCACGGGAATCTGGAGCACGCTATTGTGGCCCAGCTTTTCGACCGAGAGATCGAAAAGCGTGGTGGTCCCCAAGTCCGCCCATTGCTTTCCGTGTGGATCGTCCTGGCCTTCTACGCGAGCGTGTGCCAGATAGTTCTTCGTCGCGAGCGTCAAGGTGACGCGGTCATACTCCGGGACTCCCGCCATGTCGATGAGGAACTGAGTTTTCCCGCCGACGGCGCTCTGCTGCAAAAGCCGGACAGATTTCTGTTCGGTCTCCGTCGATCCGCGCATCGTTCTTCTGGCAAAGGGAATTTCCTTGCCGGCCGCATACAAGCGCAGGTCATCTAAATTCGGTCGCGCATGCTGCCAGACCGTCTCGTCCACGGCGGCGTAGTGCTGGCCGCTTTCCCTCACGGTTCCGAGCGGCCGTTCGTATCGGAAATAAGGGATCGCGGGCGTAGTCGCCAGGATCGCCGCCAGCAAACCCCAAGTGAGTTTCATCCGCGGGTACCCTGGTCCGGTGGTTCCGGAGAATGGGGAGACAGCCTCAGCCAATCGCGCTGGTAAATGAACGAAATGCCAAGCAGCACCGCGCCGAGCGCAATGAAACTCACAATCCGGTAACTGCCTCCCAGTTGCGAGAAGTCGTACAGGAAAACTTTGCAGATGGTGAATGCGATAAGGATCAGCGATTGCCAGCGCACAAACGCGGAGCGCTTCCGGAAGCCGACGGCCATCAAGCCCGCGCCATACGCCAGCCAGATCGCGGAATGGCTGAAATCGCGCGCCACACTCAACTGGCGATACGTTCCGGCTAAATTCCCAGCCGCGAGCTCCTTCCGGTCGAAGTAGTCCGAAGCCTCCAGAGTCAGCGCGATCAGGGCCAGTAAATTCGCGCCGACCGCAGCCGTGTCTAGGAATATCGTTTCGGCGCGCGCCGCATGGCGCTTGCCCAAGACCGCGATGCCGCCCAAAATTGCAACCGCAAGGACGTACGTCGCAAACCGCATATTGAACACCAGCATTTCCGCGCGAATCTGGTCGTAGAAAACCAGACGCGCGATGCCGAGGATCAGCGCGAAGGCCGCAAAATAGCGGAGAAAGTCCGTCTGGGCCCTAACGCTCAGCCAGAGCAACATCGCGGACTCCGCCAGCCATCCGATCGTGATCCACTGCGCGTCCAGCTTGAGAGGAATGGCGATCGTGATGAACGCGACGGCGATCGCCACGTGCAGCAAGTTGATGAAATTGGCGTCCTCGGCGCTCGAGCGCTTCTTGATGCCGCTGCCGAGACTCAGGTACACGGCCGCGAGCGCAAGCGCGTACCACGTCAGGGTCGTCTGATCTTCCCCTCGATACATGTCGTACAGCGCCAGGAAGAACGCGGCGGCATTCAACAGCGGAAGAAGGGTCCGCGTCGCGTCGCGGCCGGATAGCCATTTCGATCCGGAGCCGCTGCCCGCGAGCGGAATGACCGCGAAAATGGCGGCAAACAATGCCGCGAACAGAACGGTCTCGGTGCGCTGGTCTGCGGAGTAGTACTGCGAATACCAGCCGAGATAGAGAATGATCGTGCCGGCGAAGCTTCCCCAGAGCAGGCGGCGCCACGGCTTGAAGATAGCCATCGTGAGAATCGCGAGGTCCAGCAACGCCACGTAGGAAAACAGCACCGCCTCATGATTTTGTCCGGTGGAGAGCAGCACCGGCGTGGAGAAACCGCCCACCAGCGCAAAGCTGGCCAGCAATTCCGCATCTTGGCTAAGGGCCAGAGCGATAGTCGCCGCGGTCACGATCGCCATCGCCGCAAATGCTGCCGCCGCGGGGATCAGGTGATAAATTTGAAACGCTCCCCACAATGACAAATAGAGCGTCCCGATACCAACGGCCTTGAGCGAGTACGAAAACGCGGAATAGCCTCGCGCGCGAAATCGTTCGCTCCATAGAACCAGCCCGATCCCGACGAGCAGCCCGATCGCGATGCGCCCGCTGGGTCCGACCCAGTTATTGTCAAACGCGTACTTCACGAAGTACGAGACGCCGATCAGCATCGCGACAATGCCGATCCGGTTCAGCCAATACTGCCCAATTTTCTTTTCCAGATCCGTATCGACACGAGCTGTTCCAGAAGGACGCACTGAACCCGGTTGCAACGGCGGTCGGGGCGCACGCGGGAGAGGCGCCGTCGCAACTGGGATTGTGTGAGGAGCCGGCAGCGGAGACGAGCCCAGAGGCTCTCCGATGGGAGGCCGCGCCGGCTGCTGCGGTTGTTCCGAGGCAGCTAGATGCTTTGCCTCGGAAGCATCTCCACTCCGCTGTTCCAGTTGATAAACCCGGGCAGTCAAGGCCGCAACTTGGGACTTCAGGGCCTCAATTTCATCCTGCGGGCTGGCCATGGGCGTACGGTAACCCAACTTTGATCTGCTTGGGAAAGTACTTACCTGCAATGAATACTGTCGGTCACCCCGTGCCCCGCGGGAGCTGTACCCGTATCCCGGCTACGGACTGTAGGCGTTCTTAGCCGGGACTTGCCCATAAAAGTCTTGCAGGGGAAATCGTTTCCCAGTACCGTCGTACCTCCAAATTTGGGACTTCCGTACGTTTAGATCTGGAACGGGTCGTCTATTGAGCCGGGCGCTGCCCCCTGCGACGATCAAAAGTGACAGTTCGAAAAGAACGCACGAGACCATACGCCATGAACAAACGGAAACTGGCTCGCAGGGCCCACATCCGCTGGCTGCAAATGTGTCTTCTTTGTGGAGTTCTGGCTGCAGCGGGTTGCGGGGCTGGAGGTGGAAGCGGAAGTGGAAGTGGAAGCGGAACCTTCACGCCGCCGCCGGTTCCTGTCCTCACTGTGTACAACTCCAGCGTAGATTTTGGCGACGTGGCCGTCGGGGCGACGGTCTCCTATGGAGTGACCTTCTCGAACACTGGAACTGGTCCCTTAACATTGCAGCAGAACTCGCTCGCCGGCGCGGGATTCGCGACGAGCGGCGTAGGGCAGGGAGTGACGCTGAATCCGGGTCAGTACGTGACGCTGCAGGTAAGCTTTAGTCCATCCAATACGGGGAAGGCCGGTGGAATGGTGGCCCTGACCAGCAATACTTCTATCCCGACGGTCAGTCTTCCCTTGTCCGGCAATGGAGTGATTGTCACCCACTCGACGACGGTGAACTGGGAAGCCAGCAAATCCGCCGTGGTCGGATACAACATCTATCGGACGCCTGCTTCCAACGAGGCCTGGGCGAAGTTGAATTCCACTCCGATCGTCGCCAATTCCTACACGGATTGGGATGTGCAGGCCGGAGGCTCCTATTTGTTTGTGGTCACTTCGGTCAGCGCCGCGAACGTGGAGAGCCCGTTCTCGAACGCGACAGTGGTCGCGATCCCGACTCCGTAGTTTCTTCCCTCCCCGCGACTAAAATTTCATCATCGAACTTCGCGTGAGCGTCACTTGGCTCGTTACGCCCGTCGGACCGCCTTTATAGAGATGCCAGGCCGCATACTGCTCCATGTAGGTATTTTCTGAGGACAGGCAATCGATCGGAATGATCACCTTGTAACCCCGCTGCGCCGATCCTCCTCCGGTGCCGATGCCCACGCCTTGAAACGAGGTGCCGCAGACGATTACCGTCTTGATGCCTCGCGCTTTCAGCTTTTCCTCGAGATTCGAGCCGATAAACTTGTCGGGTCCGTTCTGGCGCACCCACTCGCCATCTTTTGCTGTAAGTCCCGGATCGATCTGATCCGACGGCGTGGCCATGCCGTTGCTGCCAACGAAGCTGTACCACACCAACATGCCCGCTTTGCGCGCCTCATCATGCAGCTTCTTGACGGTGGGTACCGTGGCGACGCAACGTGGGCGCGCGCCGCAATTGGCCTTCATCATGTCCAGAATGAGCAGGGCGGTCGTAGAGCCATCGACTGTCACCGGTTTGAGTTCAGGCGGCGGAGGCGGCTTTACCGCGGACCAATCGTCGAGAATGTCCGCGGCGAACGAAGAAGCCGCGAAGAGTGTTAGCACAGCCATGGCGGCCACGGCAGCGCCGGGCCAAAGCTTTTTGAGTTCTCGCATATCGATCTCCTTGGACTCGTCCCGTTCGAGTCGTCTCAGGGGGGCGCGTTTTTCCTGGCAACTTTCTGCGGCATCGTACGCTTTGCGTGCGATCCGCACAACGGATTTATGGTCGCAGGAAATCCCGGGAATCTCCGAGCGGGGATCCTGAAAAGAGAGCCGGAGGCGACCAGCCCGGCACCTCCTGCCGCGTATTCCTGCCTCCGGATTCGGGAATTGGCTATAATGTTGTGGCAATGGACGTTTGCGGCGGGAAGCAGCAGAGGGGATCCCTGCCCGCGAATGCCTGCACACAATGATGAGCCCCTATGTGATCGCGACGCTTCTCTTCTACGTGGCGAGCTTTGCGCTGTACGTCTGGAACTTGCGCGAACCTTCGCGCGGCGCGGGGATTGGCGCAACCTCGTGCCTCGTGGCCGGGCTGGTTCTCCACTATTACGCGCTCTTGGAGCGCTCTCGAGTCATCCATGCGGTGCCGTACGACGATCTGTTCGGATCGCTTTCCCTGTTTGCCTGGCTGCTTGCCGCCACCTATCTTTGCCTCGAAGCCTTGCACCGCCGGCGCGTCGTCGGCCCATTTGTATTGCCCATCGTCATCGGAGTTTTTCTCATCGCGCATCTTCCGGAGGCGCGGCCGGTTAAGGCGCCCCCGGCCCAGGGGCCGCTGTTCGCGTTTCACGTCACGCTGAACATCTTGGCGTATTCGGCGTTCGCTCTATCGTTTGTGCTCAGCATTATTTTTCTGGTGCAATACCGGCGCTTGCGCGGCCACAAGTTGGGCATCGTGGGTTGGCGATTCCCGGCGCTGGATGTTCTCGAGCGCATGACACGCAGCAGCGTCTTGATCGGCTGCGTTTCGCTCGCGGCCGGAATGACGGCGGGATTGATCTGGGCGCACCGGCTGGAGGGACAGTACTGGGATGGCGATCCGAAAGTGATCGTCACGGTCCTGATTCTTATCGCGTATGTCGCCTATGCGCTGTTGTCGCGCACGGCGGCATGGCGTGGAGCGCGGGCATCCGCGCTTTGCATATTCAATTTCATGTTCGTGATTTTCAGTTACAGCATTGTGAACCGGTATCTGTCCCATTTTCACCGTTATTTTTAGATTCTTTTTCCGCCAGGGAGCCGGGGAGCACGTCGAGCGCGTCACAAATGGAAATCGTTCTCATCGGACTGAACCACCGGACGGCTTCGGTCGATCTGCGGGAACGCCTCGCGTTCACGCCCGAGCAGGCGCGCGAAGCCGCGGAACAGTTGCGCGCGCGAGGGATTCTCGAGGAATCGCTGGTCCTGTCGACGTGTAACCGCAGCGAACTGTACGGCGTTCCGAAGGAAGACGCCGCGGACAGCGCCGGCGCGGTGGAACTCTTTGTGGCGTCCTTTCACCAGCTTTCGATCACTGAACTGGACGGCTCGCTCTACCGGCATCGGGACAGCAACGCCGTGCGGCACTTGTTCCGCGTGGCCGCGGGGCTCGACTCCATGCTGCTCGGCGAGGCGGAAATTCTGGGCCAGGTGCGGGACGCCTACCAGATCGCGCTGGATCGCGGCGAAACCGGACCGGTCCTCAACCGAATGTTCCAGGCTGCCCTGGAAGTAGGGAAGCGCGTTCGCACCGAAACGGAACTGGGTACCCGGCCTGTTTCCGTGGCGTTTGCGGGAGTAAAACTCGCGGAACGCATTTTCGGCAAGCTAAACAATCACAAGGCGCTGATCGTTGGGGCGGGAGCGACGAGCGAGCAGGTGGTGCGGCATCTCTGCGACCGGGGCCTGAAGCAATTGCGCGTCGTGAACCGCACGCCCGAACACGCGGTTGACCTGGCCGCGCGGTTCGGCGGGGAAGTCGTCCCGTGGGAGAGCCTGACGGCGGCGCTCGAGTGGCCGGATTTACTCGTGACTTCGGTTTCGTCGAGCGAGCCGATTTTGACTCGCGCGATCGTCAGCCGCGCGATGGCGGCGCGCGGAAATCGAGCCCTGCTCTTGATCGACCTCGGCGTTCCCCGCAACGTCGCATCGGATGTCGCCGACCTCTACAACACCTATCTGTACAACATCGACGACCTGACGGAAATCATCGAGCAAAACAAGAAGGCTCGCGTGGCCGAAGTTCCGCGCGCCGAAGCGATTATCGACGAGCATGTGGACAAATTCCTGCATTGGCAGGCGGGCGTGGCCGCGGGCGTCGTGCTCGGCGATCTTCGCAACAAGCTGACGGCCGAGCGGGAAGCGTTCGTGCAGGAGCGTCTCGCGTCGATGCCGAACCTGTCCGAAGAAGACCGCGCGCAGATTTCCGCGATGCTGAAGGAATTTGTGGACCGCACGGTCATTGCTCCCGCCGAACGCATGCGCGGCATTCCGGAATTGCGGCGCAAACTGCAGAATTTTGAAGCGATCCGCGAATTGTTCCGGCTTGACCGGGAGAAGCCTTGAAGCCGCTGCGAATCGGCACCCGGGGCAGCGCACTCGCTCTGTGGCAGTCGCGGAGCATCGCGCGGGCGCTGCGCGAGACGACCGGCGTCGAATCGGAACTTGTTATTATCAAAACTTCCGGCGACAAGTTCCAGCAAACCAGTTTCAGCCAAATGGGAACCAAGGGCGTCTTCATCAAGGAACTCGAAGACGCGTTGCTGGACGAGCGCGTCGATCTGGCCGTGCACAGCATGAAGGACGTGCCGACGGAACTTCCCGAAGGTTTGACCATCGCCGCGATTGGCAAGAGGGAAGACGTGCGCGACGCGCTGCTTTCCTCGAATGGAGCCGTGCTCGCGTCTTTGCCGCGGGGCGCGCGCGTGGGCACAAGCAGCTTGCGCCGGCAGTCGCAATTGCTCCACGCGCGGCCGGACTTGCGTATGCTCGAGCTTCGCGGCAATGTGGACACGCGGATCGAGAAATTGAGGCGTGGCGACTACGATGCCATCGTGCTCGCGAAAGCGGGGCTCGACCGCCTCGGGCTGAGCGGCAATATCAGCGAGGTGCTGCCGCACGAGGTGAGCCTGCCCGCGGCAGGGCAGGGCGCGATCGGGATCGAGGCCCGTGCGGGCGATGCGGAAACGTTGCGCGCGCTTCGCGCCGCTGGAGCATGCGGCCACGCGCTCCGCTGTCGCCGCGGAGCGCGCCGCGCTGGCAGGTCTCGGCGGCGGTTGCCAGGTGCCGATTGGAGCCTGGGGACGCGTCGAAAATGGAAATCTCGCGCTGGATGTAGTCGTGCTCTCCCCGGACGGATCACAGCGCATCGCGGAAAAGGATTCGGGCCCGATCGAACAGGCCGTGGCCATCGGCACGCGCGTGGCGGCAAAACTATTGAAGAGCGGCGCGGCGGCGGTGCTGGCGCGCGCGAGCCGTGGGACAGGCGCATGAGCGCGGATCGGCCACTCGCCGGAAAGCGCATCGTCATCACGCGCACGGTCGAGCAGGCGCGCGATTTGATGGCGCGTCTTGAAACGATGGGCGCAAGCGTGTTGCTGTTTCCGGCGGTCAGCTTTTCAGAGCCGTCTGACACGGCAGCGATGGACCAAGCGATCCGGTCCCTCGCGGATTTTCATTGGATCTTATTTACCAGCGCGAACGCGGTCCGATTTTTTGCCGGCCGCTGCCGCAAGCTGGGAGTAGAGCCGAGCCACGGCGTCATCTTTCGGTGCGCCGCGGTTGGCCCGGCAACCGCGAGCGTACTTGCGGCGGAGGGCTTTTCCGTCGATCATGTGGCGCACGAGTTTCTGGGAACGGCGCTGGCGCACGAACTGGCCGAGTCTCTTTCAGGGAAGAAAGTCTTGTTGCCCCGCAGCGAACGCGCGCGGCCCGATCTGCCGAAAGCGCTAAAGGCGGCAGGTGCGGAAGTTACGGAAGTCGTGGCGTATCATACCGGAGGCGTGGGCGCGATCGATCCCGCGGTGATGCATGCCGTTCGCGAAGCGGAAGTGGATGTAATTTCCTTCTTTAGCCCGTCGGCGGTTGAAAACTTGCGCGGCGAACTGGGCGACGAGGCGATTTCTCGTATCGCGGCGAAAGCGGCGCTGGCGGCCGTCGGCCCGGTGACGGCGGCGGCGTTGCGGAACGCAGGTTTGCCGGTCGCTTTCGAATCGCCGCTCGCGACTGCGGAATCGATGGCGGCGGCAATTGCAAATTACTTTTCGCGGGATGCAAACTCCCGGGCGGGGGCCCTATGAGTTTTCCTGTTACCAGACCGCGACGTCTGCGGCGCAACGAAGCGATTCGGTCTCTCGCGCGAGAGAACCGGCTGTCCACGCACGGATTCATCTATCCGATGTTCGTCTGCCCGGGCAAAAATGTGCGCAATCCGATCGCTTCGATGCCCGGCGTCGCGCAGCAATCGGTGGACATGCTTCTGGAGGAATGCCGCGAAGTGGAGCAGCTCGGCATCCCCGGAATTATTTTGTTCGGCATTCCGGAAAAGAAAGACGCGCTGGGAACCGAAGCCTACGCGGCGGACGGCGTCGTGCAGCGCGCGATCGAGGCGGTGCGGCGGGCCAATTTGAATTTGCTGGTGATGACGGACGTGTGCCTCTGCGAATACACCGACCACGGGCATTGCGGCATCGTGGAAAACGGGGAAGTGAAGAACGACGCGACGCTCGAATTGCTCGCGGCGGAGTCGCTCTCGCACGCCCGCGCCGGCGCCGACATCATCGCGCCTTCCGACATGATGGACGGGCGCGTCGGCGCGATTCGCAAAGCGCTGGATGGCGGCGGGTTTCAGGACGTCGCGATCATGAGCTACGCGGCGAAATATTGTTCGGGATTCTACGGGCCGTTCCGCGAGGCGGCGGAGTCGGCGCCGCAATTCGGCGACCGCCGCGGCTATCAGATGGACCCGGCCAACGCGCGCGAAGCGCTGCGCGAAGTCGAACTGGACCTGGCGGAGGGCGCCGACATGGTGATGGTGAAGCCGGCGCTGGCGTATCTTGACATTATCCAGAGGGTGCGCGAAACATTCAGCGTGCCGATCGGCGCGTATAACGTCAGCGGCGAATACGCGATGGTGAAAGCGGCGGCTGCAAACGGCTGGATCGAGGAAAAGCGCATCGCGATGGAAATTTTGACGGGCATTTACCGCGCCGGCGCGAGCATCATCCTGACGTATCATGCCAAGGACGCCGCGCGCTGGTTGAAGAATGGCTGAGGGAATGCCTGAGCGAATGAGAAGTGTTTCGCGGCTTCAGGTTTAGGAAAACGCCTTGTGGGTCGCGGCTTCAGCCGCGACATTCAGGCGCACAAAAAAGCGGGTTTTAGCCCCTGAATCGCCGAGGACAACTCTACGCAACACGTTTGTGAAAGAGCCCCGCATCCAAAGTGAAATATGAGTTCACCGAGTCCTAAAATGCAGCGGCCCCATTCCCAGGAAATATTTCGCCGCGCCACCGATGTGCTCGTCGGCGGCGTCAACAGTCCCGTGCGTGCGTTTCGCGCCGTGGGCGGCGAGCCCATCGTCGTGGATCGTGCAGTCGGCGCGCGCCTGTGGGACGCTGACGGCAACGAATTCATCGACTACGTCTGTTCGTGGGGCGCGCTGATTCTGGGGCACGCTCACCCGAAGGTCGTTCAGGCCATCGCCGAGCAGGCACGCCGCGGTACAAGTTACGGCATGCCGACGGAACTCGAGGTGGAACTCGCATCGCGCGTCCGGAAAGCGCTGCCTTCCTGCGAAAAGGTGCGTTTCGTCAGTTCCGGGACCGAAGCGACGATGAGCGCCGTGCGGCTCGCGCGCGCCGCCACCGGGCGCGACCTGATTATCAAATTTGACGGTTGCTACCACGGCCATTCGGATAGCTTTCTTTCCGAGGCGGGCTCGGGCCTGGCAACTTTGGGCATCGCGGCGTGCCCCGGCGTGCCGCAGGCACTCGCCGAATTGACGCTCAATGCCCCGTACAACGATGCGGCCGGCGTCGAAAAACTTTTCGATTTGCATCGCGGCAAGATTGGCTCGGTCATCGTCGAGCCCGTCGCGGCAAACATGGGCGTCGTTCCGCCTAAGCCCGGATTCCTCCAGGCCCTGCGCGATCTCACCTCGCGGCACGGCGCGCTGCTGATTTTCGACGAAGTGATTACCGGATTCCGGATGTGTTACGGCGGTGCGCAAACTTTGTTCGGAATCGCGCCGGACCTGACAACGCTGGGCAAAATCATTGGCGGAGGCTTGCCGGTCGCCGCGTACGGCGGCCGCCGCGATTTGATGGACCGCGTCGCGCCTCTTGGCCCCGTCTATCAGGCGGGGACGCTCTCCGGCAATCCGCTGGCGATGAGCGCCGGAATCGCTTCGCTCGATTTGCTGGCCGCGCCCGGATTTTACGATGCGCTCGACGCGCGCGCGAGGCGCCTGGGAGACGGCATCGTTTCGGCGCTGCGGGAGACGGGCGCGCCCGCAACCGCGGCCCGGGTAGGCTCGCTGCTTACGCTGTTTTTCTCGCCGGAGCCGGTAACCGATTACGCCGCCGCGAAGAAATGCGACACTCAGCGTTTCGCGGCGTTCTTTCGCGCGATGCTCGATCGCGGGATCTTTCTCGCGCCGTCGCAGTTTGAAGCGATGTTCGTCTCGGCCGCGCATACCGACGCGGACATCGATCGCACGCTCTCGGCGTGTCGCGAAAGTCTTGGTATCGCACGCGATTAAAAGTCTTCGATTTGCCACGGGATTTGGCACCCGGTCGCGATTGCTATATAAACCAGATTCGTCGTGGCGCCGGCGTCCCGCCGGCGATTTTCATACGACCTCTCGATCGCAAATTCGCCGGCGAGACGCCGGCGCCACGAAATACCCGGGATCATGAATGACTGGCATCCTGTCTCTAACAAGGAGAATGAATCCATGGCGGACGAACTGAGCGAGCTTCAAGAGAACGCGGAACACGGCCGCGAAAATCCGTCACTCGCCCCCATTTCCGTCACAATGGCGATCCTCGCCGTGTGCGTTGCCGTTGTTTCCTTGCTGGGCCACCGGTCGCATACCGAGGAGCTTCTGATGCAGAATCGCGCGACCGACCAGTGGGCGTATTACCAGGCCAAAAATATTCGCCTTCACAATTACGACATGGGCCTGGACATGCTTCCCCTGATTGATTTCAAGGACAAGGAGCAGGCCGGAAAAGTTCAGGAAAAATACAAAGCGCAGGTCGACCGCTACACAAAAGAGCAGACGGAAATCGAAGAGCAGGCCAAGGATTTGGAGGCGGAATCCGCGCGCGCGCAACGCAAGGCGGACCGCTTCGATATGGGGGAAGTGTTTCTCGAAATCGCGCTCGTAATTTCCTCCCTCGCTCTGCTCTCGCGAAGGCGGGTTTTCTGGTTTTTGGGAATCCTTTCCGGCGTCGCGGGATTGGGGATCGCCGTGACCGGAATGCTGATGCACTGAGAAGCCTGGCCGGGAACGGGTCTACGAGGCGGGCGGCGCGGCTCGGAGCCGCAGAATTGCTACTTCGCGGGTAAGTTGATCGAGCCGCTCGAGCAGCTCGCGGTGGCGCTCTTCCTCTGGAGCCGGCTTCTTGGCGATGAAGCAAATCGTGCCGCCCGGATCGAGCGTGGCGTGGTCTACTTCGCTGAGATCGCCGAAGCCCTGCTTGTGTGCCGCGGCCTCGAGTTCCTGGAGCGAGAGCACTTCCGCCGTCAGCCTGTCCTCGAGAATTTTCCCATGGTCGATCAGCACCGTCGCGTCGCCTTCGACCAGTCGGTCCAGCTTCTCGTGCCGGAAAAGGAACCGCACGACGAGAAAGTTGACGAGAAGCAACGTCGCGGCGCCGATGATTCCTCCCGTCACGCTGTTATCGTCGCCGATGATCGCGTTCTGCACCGTGTTCGACAGCGTGAGAAGCACAACCAGATCGAACGGGTTGAGCTGCGCCAATTCGCGCTTACCTGCCAGGCGCAAGCCGATCACCAGGAAGAAGTAAACCACAATCGGGCGCAGAATTTTCTCGGCCACGGGCAGCGCGAGAACGAACATGTCGGAAAAGAGTTTGGAGTGCATCATGCCTCTCCTGAAGTTGTATGGGCTTGCGACAATTCCGCGACGACCGCTGTCTCGCGCGTCGCCCAGAGCCCAGCGCAGAGTACCACGCCCGGGAATTCCTCTTAAACCCGGCGCTGGGGGCAATCGCTTCACTTGACGCGAATCCTTCGCTCCTGTATATTTCTTCGCGTCATGATTTTCTCCGCGAGGCATCACGGTCATCATCACCATCACGGCGCACGACCGTGCCCGCGGAGGCTTGAGTAGCGCATCGAAATTCGCACTCATCGGCCCGCTGGCGCGGTAAGCGTCAGCGGGTTTTTTATTTGCGCGCTCCCGGTACGGGACATGCGCGGCGGTTTGGGAGGAGAGATGGACCTGGATTTTAAAAAGCTCGACGGACTGGTCCCCGCGGTGATTCAGGACGCGGGCACGGGGGAAGTCCTGATGTTAGGCTTCATGAATGAAGAAGCGTACGCGGCGACGCGCGCCAGCGGGGAAGTCACGTTCTTCAGCCGGTCTCGCAACAAACTGTGGCGCAAGGGCGAGCAAAGCGGCCACGTACTGCGGGTGCGCGAAATGCGCGTGGATTGCGACGTCGACGCGCTGCTGATTCGCGTGGATGCGCTCGGCCCCGGCGTTTGCCACGAAGGCTACCGCTCATGTTTCTTCCGGCAGCTTTCGCCGGAGGGCGAAGCCAAAGTGGTCTCCGAACGCACGTTTGACCCGAACGCGGTCTACGGAAAGGACGCGCGCTGATGAGCGTACTTCGCCTGGGGATTCCCAAAGGCAGCCTGCAGGACGCGACCGTTCAGCTTTTCGGCAAGGCCGGATGGCGGATTTCGATCAGCTCTCGCAGCTATTTTCCGGGCATCGATGACACGGAGATCAACTGCATGCTGGTGCGCGCGCAGGAAATGGCGCGATACGTGGAAACCGGAGCGCTGGATGCGGGCATCACGGGCCGCGACTGGGTGTTTGAGACGGGATCGAAGGTCGCGGAGATCGGCGAGCTTCTGTATTCCAAGCAAAGCCTCGCGCCCGTGCGCTGGGTCTTGGCGGTGCCGGAAGACGGGCCGGTGCAATCCGTGAAGGACCTTGCGGGGAAAGTGATTGCCACCGAAGTCGTGAACCTCACGAAGCAATATCTGGCGCGCAACGGCGTGGACGCGCGCGTCGAATTTTCCTGGGGCGCGACTGAAGTGAAAGTGCCGCAGCTTGCCGACGCCATCGTCGAAGTCACCGAAACGGGATCGTCGCTGCGCGCGAATCACCTGCGGATCGTCGATACCATCCTCGAATCGCGTACCGTGTTCATCGCGAATCATACGGCCGCGGCCGACCCGTGGAAATCCGAAAAGATTTCCAATATTTTTCTGCTGCTCTCCGGCGCGATTGCCGCGTACACGAAAGTCGGGATCATGCTGAACGTGCGCAAGGAGCAGCTCGCCGCGGTCCTGGCCGTGCTCCCCGCGCTGAAGAATCCGACAGTCTCGACGTTGAGCGACCCGAACTGGATCGCCGTGAACACGATCGTCGACGAAGATGTGGTGCGCTCGATCATTCCGCGCCTGAAAGCGGCCGGCGCGCAAGGCATTGTCGAATATCCGCTGAATAAGATTGTGGTGTGAAGAAAGCTTTGAGCCAAATGCGAATCGTCAGACTAACCGACGCGGTGGCCGACAAATTCCTGGCGCGCCGCAGCTCGCACGACGCGGCTGCCGAAAAAATTGCCGCGCGCATTCTCGCCGACGTGCGGAAGAACGGCGACGCCGCCCTGTTTCGGTGGATCTTCCACCTCGACGGGCTTCGCCTCACTCGAAAGTCCCTGTGGATCGCGCCGGCGGAAATCCGCGCCGCCAGCCGCGGCGTGCCCCGCGAACTCGTGCGCGCCATCGAGCATGCCGCGCGAAACATTCGCCGCGTCGCGGAAGAGCAACGTCCCCGCTCGTGGACGATCACGGTCGAGCCAGGAGTTCGCGTCGGGCAGCGCGTTACGCCGCTCGGAACGATCGGTTGCTACATTCCGGGCGGGCGATTTTCGCTTTTCTCGACGCTTTTGATGACGGCGATCCCGGCGCAAGTGGCAGGCGTGAAGCGCATCGTTGTGGCGTGTCCGAAGCCGAGTCCCGCGCTGCTCGCCGCCGCTGGAATCCTTGGCGTGACGGAAATTGCGCGCATGGGCGGCGCGCAGGCGATTTCCTCTCTCGCCTATGGGACGCAGTCGATCCCTCGCGTTGACAAAATTTGCGGCCCCGGCAATCGCTACGTCACTGCCGCAAAACGCCTTGTATCGAACGACTGCGCGATCGACATGCCCGCCGGGCCCACGGAAGTGTTGATCCTCGCAACCGGCGGAGTGCCGCGCTACATCGCCGCGGATTTTCTGGCCCAGGCCGAGCACGATCCCGACGCCATCGCTTTGCTGGTCACTCCCTCATCGCGGCTCGCAAAAGCAGTGGCCGCGGAAGTGGAAACTCAACTGCGCGAGTTGCCGCCGACGAACCCTGCTTGGAAATCTCTGAAACAAGCGTGCGCGATTTTGGTGGCGCCGTCGCTCGACGCGGCGGTTCGATTTGCAAACCGGGTTGCGCCGGAACACTTGAGCATTCCCAGTGCGACCGAAACGCTGATTGAAAAACTGTCCGAAGCGGGGAGTGTCTTTCTCGGGCCGTGGAGCGCGCAGCCGATCGGAGACTACGCCAGCGGCACGAATCACGTTCTTCCGACTTCCGGCTGGGCGCGCGCGCGCGGCGGCTTGAGCGTCCTGGACTTCGTGAAATGCTCGAGTACGCAGGAAATTTCGCGCGGCGGATTGAAGCGGCTCGCTCCGGTCGTCGCAGCGATGGCTCGCGCGGAAGGACTGGAGGCGCACGCCCGCGCCGTCGAGGTGCGCGAATGAAACGCGCCAGGATGCCGGTCATCCCGGTCCGCAAAGCGGTGCTCGGCCTCGCGCCATATAACGCGCCGGAAGAAGGCCGCGCCAAGAAACTGCGCCTCGACTTTAACGAGAATACGGTCGGCTGCTCTCCCGCAGTCTTGCGCGCGCTCTCGCGCATGACGGCGGAAGAGATGGCGATTTATCCTGAATATCAGGAGACGACCAGGCGCCTGGCTCGCATTTTCGGCGTCCGGTCCGCGGAAATGCACCTGACGAACGGCATTGATGACGCGCTCCACCTAATTGCGGACACGTTTCTCGAGCCGGGCAATTCGGTGCTGGTCGTCGAGCCCACGTTTGACATGTATCGCTTCTTCGCCGAGCTCGCGGGCGCGCGCGTGGTGGCGTTGCGTTACGACGAGGAAATGCGATTTCCCGTGGATGCCGTGATTCGCGCGTTGCGCCAGCCGGGAAAGAGTTGCCCGCGCGTGCTGTATATCTCCAATCCGAACAATCCGACCGGCACTTTGGTGCGGCGCGAAGAGTTGCGCCGTATCTTGCAGGCCGCTTCGCGCACGCTGGTGCTCGTCGATGAAGCGTACTTCGATTTTTCCGGGCTTACGATTCTTCCGTGGATTCGGAAATTTCCCAACCTTCTGGTGGCGCGCACGTTTTCAAAGTCGCCAGGACTTGCGGCCCTGCGCGTGGGCTGCTTGTTCGGCACCTCGGAATTGCTCGCAGTGATGCGTCGTGCGTGCACGCCGTATCCCGTGAATTCGGCTGCACTCGTGGCGGCGGTAGCGGCCACGAGCGATCCCCGTTTTCTGCGCAACTACACGCGCGAGGTTTTGCTGAGCAGGGCGATGCTGGAAAAGGGCCTCGTGCGCCTGGGCGCAAAGATATATCCGAGCGCCGCGAATTTCGTCCTGGCGGACTTCGGCCCGGCCGCGCCAGGGCTCGTGCGCGCTTTGGACAAAAAGGGAATCCTCGTGCGCGGCCGCCGGGATTTTCCGCGCGTGGGCTTTGTGCGCATCAGCGCCGGAACGCGGGCCGACACGCGACGCGTGTTGCGGGCCATGGAGAAAATTCTGTGAAGCTCGCTCCCAAGATCGTTATTTTTGACGTGGACAGCGTGCTGGTGGACGTGCACGGGTCGTTTCACAAGTCGATCGTCGACACCGTCCAGTTTTTCACCGGCAAGCGCGTCACCTTCACCGAAATTCATCAGTGGAAGAATCGCTCCGGCTACAATGACGACTGGCGGCTTTCGACGGATTGGATTGCGTCGCTCGGGCCGGCAGTGCCGTACGAAGAAGTGAAGGCGCAATTCCAGAAATTCTACTGGGGCACGAAGTCCCGGCCCGGGAACGTGGCGCGGGAACGGTGGCTGGTCACGCACGCGCGCCTGGAGCGTTGGTCGAAGCGCGGCGAGCTCGGGCTCTTTACCGGACGCACTCGCCGGGAATTGAACTACACGCTGAAGGGCACGGCTGCGGACGGTATTTTTCGCCGGGTCGTCACCATGGACGACGTGAAAAAAGGGAAGCCGGACCCGGAAGGCTTGCGGCTGCTCCTCAATGGCGCGCCGCCGAGCCAGGCGCTCTACCTCGGAGATAACATCGACGACGCGCTCTCGGCGAAGCGCGCGCGCGTCCCGTTCCTGGGCGTTCTGCCGCATGGCAGCGACGCGCACGATGTGCGCGCATCGGCGCTGCGCAAACTCGGAGCGCTCGATATCCTTCACAGCGTCCGGGATCTGGAGAAAGTGTGGGCATGAGAAAAGCGACTCTGCGGCGCACCACCACCGAAACGGACATTCGCGTCAGCCTGAACCTCGACGGCCAGGGCCGCGCGAAAATCTCCACGGGAATTCCGTTTCTCGATCACATGCTGACGCTCGTGGCGCGGCATGGGGCGCTGGATTTGGAGCTGACGGCGCGGGGCGATCTAGAAGTCGACCAGCACCATACGGTGGAAGATACGGGCATCGTGCTCGGAGAAGCGGTGCGCAAGGCGCTGGGCTCGAAGCGCGGGATCCTGCGCGCCGGATATTTTCTGATGCCGATGGACGAAACTCTTGCGGCTGCGGCCATCGATTTCAGCGGGCGTCCGCACCTCGTTTGCAAATGGAAATTTTCCGCGAAGCGCGTGGGCGGAATGCAAACGGAATTGTTTGAGGATTTCTTCGGCGGTTTCGCGCAAGCGGCGGGCGCGAACGTTCACTTGAGCCTTTTGTACGGGCGGTCGTCGCATCACCAGGTAGAGGCGATCTTCAAGGCGTTCGCCCGGGCGCTGCGGTTTGCGGCCACGCGCGATAAGCAGTTGCGACGCGTGCTGCCGAGCACGAAAGGTCTCTTATGAATATTGCACTCGTGGAGTACGGAGCGGGAAATCTTCCTTCCGTGGAGCGCGCTCTCGCGCGACTCGGCGTGGAATCGCGCCGCGCGTCCACGCCGGAGGCGCTCGCGGATTGCGACGCTTTGATCCTTCCCGGCGTCGGCCATTTTGGCGCGCTCATGCGTTCGCTCGGCGAGCGCGGGCTGGTGAACCCGTTGCGCGAAACGGTTTCGCGCGGCACGCCGCTGCTCGGAATTTGTCTCGGCCTGCAGGCCATGTTTTCCGCCAGCGACGAAGCTCCCGGCGACGCGGGCCTCGCGCTGTTTCCGCAAAAAGTGTCCGCGTTGCCGCCGGTCGATCGCCTTCCGCACATGGGCTGGAACCAGTTGCGCCGCGCGCGTCCCAGTCGATTGCTGGAAGGCATCCCGGAAGACGCGTACTTCTATTTTGCGCATTCCTACGCCGCTCTCGATGCCGGCGACGCCGGCGTCGCTTTCTGCGACCACTGCGCGCCGTTCGTCGCCGTGCTGGAGAAGGGCAACGTCTTCGCGACGCAATTCCACCCCGAAAAATCGGGGCCAGTGGGGGCAAAGATTCTTTCCAATTTTGTGCGGCAAGCGAGCCAGTCTAGCCGGCAAGCAGGCGGCAAGGGATGAGCCTCGCGCGCCGGATCATTCCATGCCTAGATACGGACGGAGAGCGCGTCGTGAAAGGCGTGAACTTCGTCAATTTGCGCGACGCCGGAGACCCCGCGGCGCTTGCAGCGCGCTATAACATCGAAGGCGCGGACGAGTTGGTGGTTCTGGACATTGCCGCATCGCGCGATCATCGCCCCACGTTTTTGGAAACCATTCGACGCGTCGCGGCGGAGCTCGCGATTCCGTTGACGGCGGGCGGCGGCGTCGCGAACGTTGACGAAGGCCGCGCAATTCTCCGCGCCGGCGCCGACAAATTGACGGTAAACACCAAGGCGATCCGCAATCCGCCGCTCCTTACCGAACTCGCCGCGGAATTCGGTTCGCAGGCCGTGGTGCTCGCCATTGACGCCAAGCGCGTCGGCGATCGCTGGGAAGCGTTCGTCCGCGGCGGCAGCGTGGCCACGGGAATCGACGCCGTCGAGTGGGCGCGCCAGGGAGTGGAGTGCGGCGCGGGAGAAATTTTGATCACCTCGATGGACAAGGACGGCACGCGCTCCGGGTTCGATTGCCCGCTCACCGCCGCAATTTCGCGGGCGGTTTCGGTTCCTGTGATCGCTTCCGGCGGCGCGGACACTCCGGAAACGTTTTTGGAAGTGTTTCGCGAAGGGCGCGCGGACGCCGCGCTTGCCGCATCGATTTTTCACGATAGCATTCAGGGACTGGGCGCGCTCAAACGATTTCTCGGCGAACAGGGCATTCCGGTTCGCCAGACGGGCTGATCGACTCGCATGATGATTCCTTGTATCGACTTGCAAGACGGGCGCGCCGTGCAGCTCGTCCACGGCCGCGAGCGGAAACTCGCCGTGGACGACGTGTTGGGTTTGCTCGACCGCTTCGGCGGCTATCCCCTGATTCACGTGATCGATCTGGACGCGGCGATGCGAAAGGGGAGCAACGCTCGGGTCGTGCGCGAGCTCTGCGCCGCTGCCAGAAAGCGCAAGATGCGCGTCCGCGTAGGGGGCGGAATTCGCACGGTCGCGCAGGCCGCGCGGATTGCCGGCTGGGGCGCGGAGAAAATCATCGTCGGCAGCGCCGCGTTCAAGGACGGCCGCGTGAACGAAACGTTTCTAAAGCGCCTGGCGGAGAAAATTGGGCGGCGCCGCGTGATGATCGCGCTGGACACGGAACGAGGGAAAATCCTCGTCCGCGGCTGGCAGGATAAATTGCGCTTGCGCCCCGACGAAGTCATCTCGCAACTGGAAAAGTATGCATCGGAATTTCTATGCACCTACGTGGACGCCGAAGGCACGATGCGCGGCACCAACCTCGCATGGTTTCGCGCCCTGCGACGCGCGACGCGCCGCCCCATTACCGCGGCGGGCGGAATTCGCAGTCGCGCGGAAATTCGCGCGTTGGAGCGCATCCAGATGAATGCCGCCGTGGGTATGGCGCTCTACACAGGAAAGCTTTCTTAAGGGAAAGGCTTTCGCGATCGCCGGTGGCTCCGCCGCAGGGGAGTGCGTTGGCCGCCGCGATTTCAAATCTGAGATTTCAAATCTGAAATTTCAAATTTCTGGATTTTATGCAGCGGGCTCGTCTTCGGGATCGGCCGCGGCGTGCGCCTGCCAGAAATCGGGTTGTGGACGCCGAAACGCCACGCCGGTCTCCACGGTGCGGCTGTGCCGCACTCCCACATACACGACGCGGCAGTCCAATTCGCGCTGCGTCAGCTGATTCGTGAGCAGCAGCGTTTGTCCCTCGCGTACCGGGACGCTCAGCAACAGCAGCGCGCCGTTCGCGCTCACGCTGAGCGTATGCGCCTCTTCATGGAAGGGCTCTTTTCCCGGGCCATAGCCGTACACGTAGACAGAGACATCGAGCGGCCGGCGGCGGCTTCTCCGCCGGTCGGTATTTTCGTCCATAGCCGGTTCCGGCGAATTCGGCTCCGCTTTGCCTTCGCGGACCTGCTGGGCGTGCTTCAAGGCTTCAAAGATGCGGCTCATAGTGAATCGTGACTTCCCGGCTGGCGCCGGGGGAGTCGCCACCAAAATACTCCGAAGAAGAGGCGCGAGGGGCGGCAATCCTCGCTGCGGTTCGCATGGGTAACCCCTGGCCGCATCGTGGGTCGGCGCCTGCTTTTGAATCCGCTTGCGCTACGTGCACGGCACCTTCACTCTAGTGGAGAGGGCATCTGTCGCCGTTCATGTCCGGACTGAAAAGAACTCAACACGAAAGCGCAGGCGCGATCCGCGTCGGCCCCGCAGGCTGGTCGTACGCCGACTGGGCGGGCATCGTCTACCCCGCGCGGAAGCCGTCCGGCTTTCACGAGGCCGCGTATCTTTCCGAATTTTTCGACACGATCGAGATCAATACGTCCTTCTACCAGCCGCTGCGGCCCGAGCATTGCCGGCATTGGATCGAACTCGTCTCCGCCAATCCCAGATTTATGTTCACTGCGAAGCTGTGGCAGAAATTCACGCACGAAGAGGACGCGGGAGCGGAAGACGAGCGCGCCGTTCGCGCGGGATTTGACACCCTGCGCGACGCCGGAAAACTCGGAGCGGTGCTGCTTCAGTTTCCATTCTCGTTTCACCGGACAGACGAAAACATCGCGTACCTGGGAAAACTCCTGAAGCGCTTCTCCGACTACCCGCTGGTGGTGGAGGTGCGGCACGCCACGTGGAACGACAAAAGCTTCTACGCGATGTTGCATGAACGCGGCGCCGGCTTCTGCAACATCGACCAGCCCGTGATCGGCCGATCGATGATGCCAACCGAACGCGCCACCGCGCGCGTTGGCTACATTCGGCTGCATGGCCGCCGCTATGACAGCTGGTTCAGCGACGATCCCGCCACTCCTCCGTCGGAGCGCTACAACTATCTTTACACCGAGCAGGAACTCGAACCCTGGGCCGCGCGCGCGCGGCACGTGGCCGGAGGCAGCGACTCCACGTTCGTCGTTACCAACAATCATTTCGAGGGTAAGGCCATCGTGAACGCCTTGCAACTCGTCCACCTGCTCACGCAAGCAAAAGTGAAAGTCCCCGAGCCGCTCCGCCAGCGCTATCCCGAACTCGACCGCATCGCCACCGAACCCCCCGTCGAGCCGCTGTTGTTTCCCACGTAAAGGGAATCCGCCCAAGTGCGAAGCGGGCCGTCGCCGGATGGCTTGGCGGAATCGAACGCGAGAGGGAGCCGGGTGACATTCCGAAGTCTGTGAGATACACTCCCGCACCAGTTGGCCCTCGGAGCCTCTCAATGAAGTGGAAATTGATTTTTCAGCTGTCGTTGTTTGGGCTGGCGATGGGCGTCGCCACGGTGTTCGTGATTCCGTCGAACATCGAGCCGGCATTTTGGCTCGTCATTTTCCTGTTCTGCGCTTACATCATCGCCAAGCGCTGCCCCGGCAATCGTTTCCTCCACGGCTTGCTGCTCGGGCTGGCGAACTCCGTCTGGATCACCGCCGCGCACGTGCTGTGGTTCGACGCCTACATCGCGCGCCATGCCCGGGAAGCGGCGATGATGCAATCCAAAACCCTTCCTGCTTCGCCGAGGGTGATCATGGCGCTAGTCGGCCCGATGTTCGGGCTGATCTCGGGCATCGTGCTGGGGTTCTTTGCGATCGTAGCCGGCAAGTTGGTGAACTCCTCGTCGGCGCCCGCCTCCAACGCGACCCCGTAATGGCGGGATCGCAGTTTGTTTAGCTCCCGCGCGCGCCTACTGCCTTTGGCGCCATTTCCTTCCAATTCCCTGAAACTTACAAAACGAACAGGTAAGACTCACCTGTCCTAATTCTGACCTAATGGACGTGGGTCTTATCCTTCCGGCGTAGCTCACAATGGCGTGTTGGAGCATCTAATTAGCTATGGCTGAGGCTGAAAGCCTTAAGACTCTTCGTCGCGTCGAGCGTCCCTGGACGCTGGCGGTGGTGGCCTGTACCGGGGCCGTCGTGGTGGGCCATTTCCTGCGGCAGTTGAATATCGTCCTGAATCCGCTGGCGTGGTCGAGCGCGGAAATTATTTCGGCATTGCTTAGCTTTACGATTGCCGCCAGCGTCCTCGTCCGTTATTACGGCACCGGGAATCGCACCTCGCTCTTCCTGGGATTGACCTTCGCTGTTACCGGTTTCATTCACCTGGGCGCAATTTTTGAATTTTACGATCATTCCCTGGTGCACTCCGAACAGGGCCGCGTCCCGGTTTCCTGGATGTTTGGCCAAACGCTCCTTGCGGTGCTTTTGCTTGTAGCTTGCATCATTAACAAATGGCTGCCCTGGCCGCGCGACCCCGGAAAGAATATCGTGGCGCTGAGTTCGATCGTGATTGCCGCGACCTGCCTGCTCGCCGCTGCGTTTCTGGTGATTCCCATCATGCCTTCGATCCGCGCCCACAGCCCCACCGCTCGGCCTTGGGAATTGCTGCCCGCGTTTGCATTTCTGATCGCGGCCGTGGCTCTGAACGGCGGGAAAGAGGGCGATGCGTTCGCGTTCGATACGGCGCTGGTTTGGATGGCCGGAATGAATGTGATCAGCCATCTGATCGCATCGCAGTCCGCCAGATTGCTGGACGCTTCCGCCGGCGCCGCGGAACTCGTCAACGCGATCGGTTACATCGTGCTGCTTGGCGCCACATTGCTCGATAACGGGCGTCTCTTCCGCCAGGTGCGCACGCTGGCGATCAGCGACAGCCTGACGGGCCTCGCGAACTACCGTCACCTGGTCGATGTCCTGCAAAGCGAGTTGGAGCGGTCGGGGCGCACCAACCGCCCATTTTCCGTCCTGCTCATGGACCTCGATGGCTTGAAGAAGATTAACGATCGCCACGGCCATCTGATCGGCAGCCGCGCGCTTTGCCGCGTGGCTGCGATCCTCCGGCTAAATTGCAGGTCCATTGACACCGCCGCGCGCTACGGCGGCGACGAATTCGCGTTGGTGCTTCCCGAGACGAACAGTACCGCCGCGGAGCAAGTGGCCGAGCGCGTGCGAAACTGTCTTCTCGCGGACGAGGAAGTCCCGCGGCTGAGCATCAGCATCGGCGTCGCAACCTTTCCGAAATGCGGTGTGACGGTTCAGCAGTTGCTCGAGTTTGCGGATAGAACTCTGTACGCGATGAAGGAACAATCGAAGCGGGGAAGGACCGAGAAGCGCAATTCGACGTAGCCGCAGCGCCGTGCGGCGCTGAAAGTCCGCGCTTACTTGCGGGAAATGGGCCTGTCGACCTGCCAGAAATCCTTGTTCGGAAGCGGGAACTGTGCGGATACTTCGCTGGTTCGTATGTCGCGGATGCGAACGTCCACTACTTTGCAAATCTGCTCCTGGCTCGCTCCGTTGTTGATCAGCAGCAATTCCTGGCCCTCCGTCACCGGGACGGAGATCAAAAACACCCCTCCGTTCGCATTGCCGCTGATCGCGGTTGCCTGCTCATAGAACGTGCCTGCCTCGTCCGAGTGGCCGTAGACCGTCAAATCGATGTCCAATTCCAACCGCGGAGCGATGCGGCGTTCCGGCAACTCCATTTCGCCGAGAAGGTCGGAATGATTCAGGCCGCTCTTGGATCTCGATTTGCGCGCGTTCTGGATGGCGTCAAAGATGCGGCTCATCAGTCCTACCCCGGGACCTGGATAACAATCCGTACGTAGTACTCCGGACAATCCATGATCGCAGCGATGCGCGCCCGCGAAAATAGACGCATAGTCCTAACGCCCTGGTACGCCGGGACAGGTACTTTTTGCTGGAGTTGCGTTCTCGTTCCGTCTGCCGCAAATCCCGCCGGAGGGCCAGCGATGGAGCGCGAGATGGCCTTGAACCGGCCATCGCACCGTGAGAGGATTTCTGCAGCGGTTCCCCGGATTCGAGTAGTTCGCGGCGTAGGCCGAATCCGGGCGGGAGGACACTGTGGACCGGCGGAAATTCATGAAGTTCGGCGGCGTCGCAGCGATCGAATTGGGCGCAGCGCGGCTGCTGATGTCGCAGGCCCAGCCTCCGACATCCGGCATGCAGCCGGCCACCGCCGCGCACGAAGGCTCGCAGGCGGATTTCACTTTACGGATCGCGCCCGTCACGGTGGAACTCACTCCTACCCGCATCATCAGTACGATCGGTTACAACGGAACCTCGCCGGGCCCGGTCCTTCGCATGAAAGAAGGGAAGCCGGTCACCGTCGATGTGATCAACGAGACGGACGTTCCCGAACTCGTCCACTGGCACGGCTTGTTCCTTGCCCCGGAAGTCGACGGCGTTGAGGAAGAAAACACTCCCATGGTGCCGCCGCGCGGCCGAATTCGCTATCAATTTACCCCGCGCCCGGCTGGGACTCGCTGGTATCACACGCACACCATGGCCGGCTCGGACCTGCATCGCGGCACGTACACGGGCCAGTTCGGTTTCCTGATGATTGAGGGCGCCAACAATCCCGGAAATTACGATCAGGAAGTGTTTCTCTCACTTCGCGAGTGGGAGCCTTTTTTCAATCCCGAAGAAGAGGATGACGACGAAGAGACCAACTCGGGTCCCACTCCCGAACGTCCCGCGACGCTCGATACCGCCCCTGCCGGCCTCGAAGTCGGATACCAGATGTTCTCCATCAACGATAAAGCCCTGGGCGCGGGAGAACCGATTCGCGTAAAGCCGGGGCAGCGTGTTCTGATGCATTTCCTCAATGCCAGCGCGAGCATGAACCGCCGCATCGCCTTGCCGGGCCATCGATTTCAAATTATCGCGCTGGACGGCAATCCCGTCCCCACCCCGCAATCCGTGGATGTCATCGACATGGGCCCCGCCGAGCGAGTGGACGCCATCGTCGAGATGAACCAGCCGGGAGTCTGGATCCTAGGCACGACGACGGATGATGTGCGAAACGCGGGAATGGGCACCTTGATCGAATATGCCAACCAGCACAAGCAACCGCAATGGTCGGCGCCCGCAAAGCCGGCGTGGGACTATACGATTTTCGGACGAGGGGGAACGCAGCCCGCGCCGGACGCCACCATCGACATGATTTTTCAAAAGATTCCCAGCGGGGCGGGCCTATTCAACAGTTGGACCGTCAACGGGAAGGAATATCCGCATGATCGGGAGTTTGTCCTGAAGCAGGGCGGGCGTTACCGGCTCGTCTTTCGGAATCGCAGCGAGGACGCGCATCCGCTGCACATGCACCGGCACTCGTTTGAGATCGTCGAGATCAACGGCAAAGCCACGGTGGGCGTGATGAAAGACACCGTGGTCGTGCCCGGCTACGGCCGCGCGTCGGTGGATCTGGTGGCGGATCAGCCGGGGCTGACCCTGTTTCACTGCCACATTCAGCAGCACATGGACTACGGGTTCAAGGCGCTGTTTCGGTACGCCTAGCCGCGCCCCGAATGCTATTTCGCCGGCGCCTCTTTCCCGGACCCTTCGATCTTGACGGTCGATCCGTATCTCTTGTAGTTCTCGTACTTCACGACCATTCGAATCGGAACATCCTCGTTGCTGAAATGCAGGACGTCATTCGAGCGCGTGTAGGTCGGAAACCAATAGTGGCCTTCGACGTTTTCGCGAAACGTCTCGAAACGCGGAAAGACGTTTTCCTGCCCGCCCTTGTGGATATCGGGCACCGCTTTGCCGTCGGTCTTCACGATTTCGAAGTCCTTGTCCTCCACCCAGATCCGCCCCTGAAAATACCTCTGATTTTTTTCGATTTTCTTCGGCGCCACGTCGAAGACGTAGGTCGAAAGTTCGTCCAGCGGCACGTGGTCCACATACGTGATGTTGTACTTGGGCAGCTCCGTGGTTGTCAGAACGAAGGGTTGCACATGCTCGAGGTCGTCCAGATCCTGCTGCGACAGCGAAATGCGCTCGAGCGTTGGAGCGGGAGCGTGGGTCACATTTTCGTAGCGCTTGCCCGCGGGCGTGAAGACGATTTCGCTCGTCATCGTGTATTCGCCGTCCGGCCGCCCGCTCGTATCGAGCGTCTGGATCGTAAACGTCTGCGTGTACGTGAAGTTGTCGCGTTCGATTCTGAATTCCGCTTCGCGCGCGGCGAATTTTTGGACGATTTCCTCCACGGGCATCGTGGGAGGCCCTAAAGTCGAGCTGGAGGAATCGCTCGTCGTTTTAGCCGCAACCGCGGACGATGCGGTCGGCGCTTGCTGCCTGGCCGACAGCGGAACGATCGAACAGACGATCGCCACGCACGACACCAGAAAGGGCAACGCTTTTGCTCGCTGACGATCGGCGGATTGCTTTTGCATCTCTGCCATGGCCGGATCTCCCCAGAAAGTTCCCTGATCTCCAGGGTCTCTCGCAACTATAGTTGTCCCAATAGAATTGGAGCCTTCCACGAACCAACGGGTTGCTTTCCCTTTAGCCGCATCTGACCGTGGCCCCTTCGGGTTGATGCAACGCCGTGGCCGCGCGTTTCGCGCAGATCCAGTGTACCGCTTTCGACGGGGTCCAGGTTGTGCGTTTGGCTGGAGGAGAAGCGCCGATTGACAGTAAACTCGAATGTCTGGTACGTTCCCGCGGCCATTCCGTCTTCGCCTTGTACAGCTGTCTGAAGCCAATACCGCGTCCGTTTAGGAAAGCAGGCGGTCTTGCCCATGGAGAAAAGTAAGTCTCGGCCTCTCACCCTCGTCGATTGGGTCATTTGCGGCGTCGCTTGCATTGGGTTCGCCTTTGACACTTACGAATTATTGGTCCTGACGCTTACCGTCCAGCCGGCGCTAACGGAATTTCTGACGGCCAAGCCGGGAAGCTCCGCGTTTAACCATTGGATCGGCCTGATGTTCTACGTCCCCGCGATAGCCGGAGGCATATTCGGATTGCTCGGCGGGTACTTCATCGACCGATTCGGACGCCGCCGCGTCCTGTTCTGGAGCATTCTTCTGTTTTGCGCTTCCGCGCTGGCGACCGGGTATTGTTCCTCGGCCCTGCAATTGCTCACGTATCGGTGCATCACGTTTGTGGGCGTCTCGGTCGAATTCGTCGCGGCAACGGCCTGGCTCGCCGAATTGTTTCCGGAACGGACCCAACGCGAAACCATTCTTGGATTTACACAGGTATTTGCTTCCACGGGCGGAATTTTGATGAGCGGCGCCAGCTATTTGAGCCTCTCGATCGGTCCGTTGCTCCCCGCGATTCATGGCGGGCATGAAGCGTGGCGCTACACGATCTTGTGGGGAATTCTTCCCGCCATTCCGCTTCTCGTCGTCCGCCCGTTCCTGCCGGAATCGCCCATTTGGAAAAAGAAAAGGGAAGAGGGCACGCTCCAGCGCCCCAGCATCCTGGAACTGTTCCATCCCGAATTTCGCAAGACGGCTCTGTTGAGTTGCTTCATGATGGCCTGCGCATATGCGGCCTCCTTCGGGATGCTGCAGCATTTTGCGCGCATCATTCCCGGCGCCCCGGAAGTCAAAATGCTCGCCCACGCGGACCAGCAAAAAATCGTCAGTGCCTTGCAAGGAGTCCAGGAAGTGGGAAGCCTCGTGGGGCGCATCCTGATGGCGGGTCTCGCTATTTTCGTTCTCAGCCGGAGACGTCTATTGCACATTTTTCAGGTGCCCGGATTGCTGCTCGTCCCGCTGGTAGTGCTGCTTCCCGCGATGCGCGACACCGCGATTCCGGCCTGGGGAATTTTTGTCCTGGGCACCGTGTCCGTAGCCCAATTCAGTTTTTGGGGTAATTACTTGCCGACGCTTTATCCGACGCACTTGCGCGGCACGGGCGAAAGCTTCGCGGCCAATGTGGGAGGCCGGATGCTGGGAACGTCCGCCGCGCTGATTACGACCAGCATTGTGACGTACATGCCGGGCGGAACCGCCACGCGGCAACTCGGCTATGCAGCCGGGATCGTTGGTTTTCTTGCCTACGCCGCGGGATTCATCGGAAGCTTTTGGCTGCCGGAGCCGCGCGCCGGAGCGATTAGCGATTAGGCGGCTGCCGCGGAGAAACGAAAGAAAGGCCCCGCTTCTTCCAAGGTCGGGGCCTTCTCTCACGCGGGATCGCGCGTCGCCGAATCGGGGCAACAACGTGACCCGATGCGCTACGCCAGCTTCAGCCGCATCAACTTCCGAGCATTGCCTTCGTAAATCTTGTGCCGATCCTCGGCCGACATTTCCACTCCCTCGACGCAGCGAATCGTCTCGCGGATGTATCCCGGCCCCTTTTCCGGGTCGAAGGGCGAATCGGACGCGAACAAGACCTGGTCGGCTCCGAAAAAGTCCAGGCCGCAGCGCAGCGCCGGAAGGGAACCGAACGTGGCCGTATCCGCGTAAAACATTTTGAAATAGTCCTGCGGCCGCTTCTTTAGTTTTCGTCCCACCAGCGCCAAATCTTCCTCTTCGGTTCGCGCCCCAAGCTGGTCGAGTCCCGGTCCGGTCCGGCCGGAGAAGTAGGGAATCATGGCGCCAAGGTGGTGCGAAATGATCTTTAGATTCGGGAAGCGGTCGAAGTATCCTGCAAACAAGATGCGGGCCATGGCCACCGATGTTTCATACGGCCATCCAAACACCCACCACAATTCAAACTTGGATTTTTTCTCCGTGGCGTAATCCGGAAACGCGGACGACCGGCTCGGATGGAGCCAAATGGCCACGTTGCGTTCCGCCAGCTTTTCGAAGATCGGAAGAAATTCCGGGTCATCCAGGGGGCGTCCGTTCACGTTCGAATAGATTTGCACGCCCGCGGCTCCCAGCTTCAAAACCGCCCGGTCGATTTCCTCCACCGCGGCCGCCGGATTATTCATCGGCAGCGCGGCCACGAATCCCGGAAACCGGTCGGGATGCTTCACCACAAGCTCGGCCAGGCCGTCATTGGCCACCTGGGCGAGTTCCGGCGATAGCTTCGCGTCACCCATAGCTTCGATGGGAGGTGCGGCCATGCTAACGACCTGGCAGTAGTCGGCGAACCGGTCCATCATTCGGAAACGCACATCGAGGTTCACCATCGCCGGGATGTTGGCCGTGCGCCGCTTGATCGTGGTCCCCGATTCTGGCAATTTAAGCATGCGGTCGTAATAGTTTTGCGGAACAATATGGCAGAAGATATCGATTTTCATTCAGCCCTTCTTTCTTGAATTTGAACAGCGGAATTTGCGGAACAATAGCCTGAATCGCCGGAGCAATTCGTGCATCCGATGCTTGGTTAATTGAGGGGGAAACATATCAAGCCGGGCGGGGAGTGTCAACGAAGCTGCTCGGAGCGCGGCGCAGCTTCCGGCAGGTTACCCTTTGTCCGAACGAATGCAACCTAATGTTTGGACGGCGAGTCAAAACGAGTGAACATAGGGAATGAAATTGTCCGCGAGGCGCGTCAGACTAAATCTCTTCATTTCTGATTCATGCGGCCAATCGGGGGATGGCGCGAAGGCAATTCTGCAGGCTGTAGGCGTTAACTTTCCGCCGGGGAACGCCGTCCAATAACGTCTACAATGGCAAGTTTCGCGTAAGAAGCCAGGGGGGGATTGTCGTTGAAGATCCTGCGAAGCAGGAAAAGTTTAATCACGTCGGATCGCCGGTGTGGCCCTGGTGCTGCCTCTTTGGCGTTCGCGGTTCCCGGATTTGCGCGGGCGGGAGATTCGAGTCCCCAGGCCGCTACCGCGACGATTTCGGGCAGGGTGAGCGTGGCTTCGGCGCAGGGCGTGAGCAACAACCTTGCCGCGATTACCGTAAAGCTGATCGGGCCGGCGCCCGCCGCCACTTCGCAGGAAGAAGTGTCCGACACCGAAGGGCGCTATCGAATTCGCTCGCCTGATGCCGGGCACTTACACGCTTGAATATCGCCGTCGAGGGCTTTAAGACCGTGGTCTGCCACGGTGGTCCTGGCTGCCGGCCAGGCGGCCGTTAAGGACGCCGGTTTGCAATTGAATTTGGTCGAGGAAAGTGTTGAGGTCAAAGGGGAAGCCACCGAAATCGCAACGGAGAGCGTGAGCGCGACCGCGACGGTCAGCGAGCAACAGCTCGAAACGCTTCCTCTTCGCACGGGAAAATTCACCGAGGCGCTTTCCGTCAGCCCGAGCGTCATCAAGACCCAAGAAGGCAGGTTGAACTTCAATGGGCAGGCTGAAAGCCAGGGCATGTTGCTGGTGGATTCGGCGGAGAACGTGGATCCCGTGGCGGGAAGTTTCGCGATTCCCGTCCCGGTCGACGCGATTCAGTCCATCCAGGTGTTCAACACCCCGGACAGCGTGGCGTACGGCGGCTTTTCCGCGGCGTTAACGCGGATCGATCTCCGGCCTCCTTCGCCCATGTGGAATTACAAATTGCTGGATTTCCTTCCGTCTTTCCGAGGGAAGAACGGCCATCTTGTCGGCATCGCCAACATTACTCCGCGTTTCGAAATGGGCGGTCCGCTGCATCAAGGACAAGCTCAATTTCTACGAGGACGTGAGCTACGAATTTCGCAGGGACCCGATCCGCGGACTGACTTGGCCTGAAAATGAGACGTATGTCTACGCGTTCGACTCGTTTACGAATTTGCAGTGGATCCTTTCGCCGAAGCACCTGATCAATTTCAATCTGAATCTTTTTCAGTCCGAACAATCTCTACGCGAATATCAATTCGCTGATCCCGCAGACCGCTTCGGTGAATTTTCGACGGCACGTGGAGGATCGTTTGGATATTCGGATGCCTACCAATTCGGTTCCGGAATGCTCCTGACCGCGGTCGTTCGCTACACGAATTTCTATACCGATGCTCACGGGCAGGGCCCGGCCGCGATGACCATCAATCCCGAGGGTTGGGGAGGAAATTATTTCAATATATCTTCCCGGAACGCCGATCAGTTCGAGGCGCTTCCCACCTTGCAGCTTTCCACAAAATCGTGGCATGGCCAGCACGACATACGATTCGGAATCGACTTCCTGTACAGGAGGTTTAACGGGGACAGCGTTTCGCCCGGGGACATCAATCTCGCCGGAGGGTGCCATCAGCCTGCTGCCGGAGATTGGCTCGTCCGTTGAGCAAATCGCTTTCAGCGGGCCAGACCGCGTTGCAAGGATCGCGGATACGGAAATTCTCGGAGTATGTGGAAGACCATTGGACGATCACGAAAACCTGTCTGTGACCCTCGGCGCTCGCTTGAGCACCCAAACCATCGGCCTCGACGCTGCCCTCGCGCCTCGCGGGGGCGTGGCCTACTCGTTTCGATCACTGGAAGACGGTTCTCCGCGCCGGCGCCGGGTTGATCTACAGCCATGTTCCTTTGCTGGCCCAGGATTTTGCCGACAATCAAACTCGCACGCTCAGCTTTGCGGCTGGTCCCTACGCCGGCCAGACCATCCCTCTGCAGAATGTTTACATTCCCGGAGGCGATCTGGCCAACATCACCAACCCGGAGCGACCGGGCAACAGTCCGCGTACATATACCTGGAACATCGAGAGCGAAACGGCCATACGCAGGAACTGTCACGTCCGCGTCAACTACTATGAGACGCACACGGACGATCTCTTCCTGGTCAATCCGATTTTGCCTGCGTCCCGGGTTCGAACGGATATTTGGCCCTGGAGAACACGGGATCGGCGCATTATCGCCAGGTCCAAGCTACCGCACGATACAGCCCGAGCGAACGCGCCGAAGCCAACATCTCGTATTCCTGGAGCCGCGCGCGCGGCGACCTCAATACGCTCTCGGACACATTTATCCCGTTTCAGATTCCCGTGATCCGCCCCAATGTATATGGCGTTCAGCCTTCGGACATTCCGAACCGCTTGCTGGTCTGGGGCTATGTGCATCTTCCGTTTTGGAGCCTGGTGTTCAGCCCCGTCGCGGACATGCACTCCGGTTTCGCGTATTCAAATCTGGATGTTTTTCAGAATTACGTGGGAGTTCCCAATAGCCTTCGCTTTCCCGACCTATTTTTCTCTCGACGTAAAGGTGTACCGCGACTTCCCGATTCACATTCCGTTCAAGGAGCGTCCCTCGGGTAAGATTCGAAAGATCCGCGTCGGAGTTTATTCGCTGGACGTCACCAATCGGCAGAATCCTCACGATGTCTTCAGCAATATTGCACTCGCCTTTCCAGTTTGGGCAGTTTGACGGGTTTCAGCGGCGATTTACCGGGCTTGCCCTCAGCCTGGGCGAGTGATCGCGGATTACCAGAGCCTCCGATGCCAATCTCCCGAGCGGCATCGCAAAAACCATCCATCGGAGGATTGGCGCAACCTTGGCGGTCTTTTCCAGTGTCGCGCCGGACGAGCCACTCGGCCGGGTTTGCGCTATTCTTGCATTCTCGGAGACATCGCATGACGCGGCCCGTTTCCCATCCGCGCTGGGGCAATCCGCCCTGGTCCATCGATTTTCAACCTGCCGCCGCATCCAGGCCGGTCGAGGTCGACTTCGCCGTGATTGGCGGAGGATTTTCTGGGCTTTCCGCCGCG
Organism: uncultured Acidobacteriota bacterium; assembly: GCA_963800455.1. Classification (GTDB taxonomy): domain Bacteria; phylum Acidobacteriota; class Terriglobia; order Acidiferrales; family UBA7541; genus Palsa-360. The sequence continues at coordinate 150,872 of CAWDAY010000004.1, forward strand.
ACTTGGCTCCGCCGCTTCGAGCCTGAGAAAAGCGTTGTCCTATTCGAATCCGCATCGATCGGAGCAGGATCGAGCGGCCACACCGGCGGCATGGTACTGGCCGAAACGGCAGCCGGAGACCTGCCCGGCCTCGGAGACGTCCTCGGCGGATTCACATCGATCCTGAAGGAATTGGAAGTTCATTGCGATCTGGCGCTTCCCGGAGTGTATGAGATTGGTCGGAGCGGCGCGCTCCACGACTCGCCGATCACGTGGTCGGATTCCGGCTCGCTTCGCGCTGTGAAGCTTGTCCCCGGCGGAACGATCGATCCGGGAAAAATGGTGAGCGGTCTGGCGCGCGCCGCGGAAGAAAGCGGTGCGCAGATTTTTGAGAATGTCTGCGTCGACGAAATCGAATATGGCGAACCGCTGCGCCTGCGCTTTTCGGGCGGCGAAGTTCGCGCGCGCAAAGTCCTGCTGGCGACGAATGGAATGTCTCTTGAATTGAGCGGTCTGGCCAGCGGCGGCCAGACGAAATTCACGCTGGCCGTCGCGACGGAGCCGCTGGACGCCACGCAACTGGAAAGCCTCGGGCTGGAGTCGGAACGGCCCTTCTACACGATCGATTTTCCATATTTGTGGGGAAGGATGCTCCGCACGCGGCGGCGTCATTTTCGGCTGCGGATTGGTTCATTTTGACGATTGGCGCGAGCTTTCCAACGCCTCGATGTCGAAACCGGAGAAGCGGCCAGAACTGATCGCGCGCCTCGAATCGCGCGTCCGCGCGCTGCACCCGGCATTGCAAAACGTGCGTTTCACGAACCGGTGGGGCGGCCCAATCCTGATCGCAAACGAGTGGCGCCCGGTATTCGCGCAGCATCCGCAAAGCCCGCAACGCCATCGTCCTCGGAGGCTACAGCGGCCACGGCGTCGCACAATCCGTCTATCTGGGGCGCTGGGCGGCCGAGGTTCTGTGTGGGCGAAGACAGCTGCCGGAGTGGAATGTGGGCTAGGTGGCGCAGGCTTTTTACGCAGAACGATGTGAAGCGCAGCCAGTGGGGTTTCGTGCTTGCGAGGACAAAATTCCACAGGCTAAAGCCTGCGCCACAACAACCTACCAGGTATTGTACTGAGTTCCATCCGAGGAGACCTGATCGGAGCCGGAATGCACATCCGTAATGCCGGGCGAGGTCTGCAGCGGATCGAGGAGAACCTGATCCGACACCGTCTGCCAGTCTTTGTTGCGCGTGATGGGATCGGTCGGGATTCCGGAAATGTATTTCGGAACCAGATCGTCGAGCGAAGAAGGCCCGGCTTCTTTGTCGAGCGTATAGTTTTGAATGGCGTTTCGCATGACGAACAAATCCTGCTTGAGCGCGGCCTCTCTCGCGCTCGCGACGGATCGCTCATATCTCACTGCCGCGACTCCCGCCAATATCATGATGATCGTGATGACGATGATCATCTCGAGCAGCGAAAATCCGGCCGCACCGAAGCTTCGCCGCGCGCGCATCGAGCGATCCCGCGGTTTTCCTGCCCCGGAAGCTTTACTGTGAAAAGGGTTCATCTCCGCGTTACCAGTCTGAATATTTTGTGTCGTCGGACGCCGTCGCCTGAGACTGCGAGTACACATCGAATACGTTGTGGCCGCCCCAGCTTGTCGAATCCGGGTCGTCCTGCACCGAGCGCAAACCCCAGTCGGCCTTTCCGGTCATCGGGTCCACTGGAATTTTCCTCAGATAGCGCACCTTGCTCGGCGTGTCCGACAGGGCAGCGCCGGCTGATCCAAGAGCTGGAATGCCGCCGCTCGGCGCGCCCGCGCCGAATTGAGACGCGCCACCCGGTCCTCCGGCTCCAAGTTGCGGCGTTCCCGCCGATCCAAATTGTCCCGTACCGCTCGCGCCCGCCAGCGCCGATGCGCTTATGCCGCCCGCCCCGCCTCCGCTGTTGCTGATGCTCACGCCGTCGACCAGCGTCTGCAGATCCGGAGGATAATTCTCGCTGCCGACTTCCGTCTGGATCAAATTCTTGTCGGCGTCGTCCTTGTAGCGATCGATCGCGTTTCGCATTTCCCGCAAGTCGTAGCGCAATTCGGATTCTTTCCGGTGTTGAATTGTCGCTCGAACCATCGGAATCGCGGTCGAGGAAAGGACCAGCAGAATCCCAATCGTGAGGATGAGTTCGATCAGGGTCAGTCCCGCGCTCCTGCCTTTTCTGTCACGCGGAGATGAGGTCTGTCGAAGCATGGCTCGGGATTCTCTTCTTAACTGGACCCGTTTACTGGACCCTTTTACTGAACCCGGACGGTGGCCTCGCTGGTGACCACCTGAATCGCCCGCTGCTGGGAATCCTTGGCGTTCACCTGCACGATCGAAAGCTGCGAATTGCCGGGCGCCAGACCCTTGACGACGATTCCCACCATAGTGCCCGATCCGCTCACGCCGGGCGTATTGGGCATGCGCGTCGCCGAAATAATGGCCTGCCCGCGTTCCTTGTCCACGCGTTCCACGATGGCGACTTCCTGCGTTCCTCCGGAGAGGAATCCGCCCTGGCGAACGTCCTCGATGGAAATGACCGCCGGATTGAATTGCAGAAGCATCGGGATGGAGTAAAGATCCTGGACGTTTTGAACGGCCACACCGATCGTGGTCGTCTCTCCCGGTTTCAACGCAATGGTCGGGGGATCGAATCGCAGCGTCGCGTTTTGCGTAGCGGGCGGAGTCGCCGCCGCGGGAGCAACCGCTGCGGGAGCAACCGCCGCGACCGCGGGCTGCGGGGCCGCCGCAGGCGCAGCTTGCGCCTTCGGGGCCTCCGGCAATGTTACCGCGTCCGCCAGCCGCACTTCGGCGTTGGTATCCGTTCCGGACGCGATGCTGCGCAAATTCTCCGCCGAGATCGACGGCAGCCGCACGATATGCGGAATCAGCACGATCAGGATTTCGTCCTTCTCGTGGTCGACCGTGTCGCTGGAAAAGAAATTCTTGAAGAAGGGAATCCTGGCCAGTCCCGGAATGCCGTTGACGCTGTCCGTATCGGTCTGTTCCATCAGTCCGCCCAGCACGTTCACTTCGCCGTCTTTCAGGCGGATGTCATGCTCGATGCTGCGCTGGCTGATAATCGGCTGGTTGATCCCGCCGATATTCGTGGAACCCGTCTGCGAGGAAACCACGATGTTCACCTTCATGCTGATTTCGTGGTCGGGATGGATGCGCGGCGTGACGTCCACGTTTACGCCGACGTCCAGATACTGAAACTGCGTGTTCACCAGCGGGTTCATGCCGCCCGCCGCGGTCGCTCCAACGCCCGCCTGAAAGCTTCCGGTCGCCACGGGAATCCGGTCGCCGATGCGCAGCTTCGCGGTTTGCCCGTCCACCACGCGAATTTCAGGATCGTCGAGAATTTGCGTCGAAGTGTCCGTCATCAGAAAAGACGCCGTCGCCCCCGGAACGGTCACGCTGTATCCGTTGCTGAAAATATGCGGATCGCTGAATCAGCTGGCTGATGGTGGCCGCGGGGTTCGTCGTCGTTGACGTGGCGGTCGACGCGCTGGCTGCGCTGGTTGCCCCGGGATTCGCGAACGTCGCCGAGATGCTCGTCGGCGGCGTGATGCCGATATTGCGCATGCGGTCGCGCCGCGCTTCCATCACGGCCACCTGAATCACGACTTCCGGCTTGGCCTTGTCGATGTCATCGATGATTTTACCCGCCAGCATCACCCGGTCCGGCGTGTCGCGAATCACGATCGCGTTCTGCGCGTTGATCTGCTGCACGCGCCGCAAATCGAGCAGTTGCCGGATGCTGGTCACGATTTCGGTGAGTTCCTGCGGCAGCACGGTGTTGCGCAGATAAAACGTTTTTACGATTTCTTCTTCATAATCCTTGCGCTTTTGCGGCTGGTCCGGCGCCACGAAAATAATGTTGGATGTGACCGGGCGCCAGAACGCCTTGCTTTGCATCGCCGTAATGTTCAGCGCCTGTTCGAGCGTCACGTTGGTCAGCTCGACGGAGATTCGCCGCGAAGTCAGGTCCGGATCGAAAATGACGGTCAGCCCTGCCAGCTTTCCGATCGCCTCAAACACGGCCTTCGAGTCGTTCGTGGCTTTCATGTTGATCGGAGCGCGCGAAAGAGGCTGCACCTCGGGCGGCCCGGCCATGAGCTTCGGCTCTTCGCTCGCCGCTCCCCCGGGAGCCGCATTTTGCGTGACTCCGTTTTTGGCGTCGATCGCGTCCATCGTGGCTTTGACTTCCTGCTGCGCCACGGCGTTGGACGGATCGATCATCTGCGCCTTGCGGAACTCCGCCAGCGCCAACTCCAGGTTGGCCGATTCCCGGAAGCGCCGTCCCTGGTCGACGTGCCATTGCGCCGCCTCAAAGCGCGCCCGGGCCGCCTTCAGTTGGTATTCGGTGTTGTTGGGAGCGGCTTGGACCGCTTTGTTGTAATAATCGAGCGCGGTGTCGTAGTCCTTCAGCGATTCCGCCTTCGCGCCGGCGCTGCTTTCTTGACCGGCTTTGGGGCAGCCCGTCAGGAGCACAGCAGTCAGCGTCAGGGCTAATCCACTCAATTTCCGGAGGTTCATCCACGCTCCAGGGGGTGCGAATTCATCGCATCAGTCTAGCACCCGCACAAAACACCGACAAGGTGCGAACTTGCTTCTGGCAACTGCGCGCGGCTAAGATAACCTGCTGTGGCTAAGCCGCCGAAAAATCAGAAAAAAACCGACGAACTGGTCGTCGCCCAGAACCGAGCCGCCTCGTACAATTATCACCTTCTTGAGAAGCTGGAAGCGGGGCTCGTGTTGCTTGGCACCGAGGTGAAATCCCTCCGCGAGGGCAAGGCCAACCTGCGGGACTCCTACGCGGTGATCCGCGGTGGCGAGATCTGGCTCGTGAATACCCATATCGGCGAATATCTGCCCGGAGGGCCTTACAATCACGGGCCGCTGCGGTCGCGGAAGCTTCTCCTGCACAAGGAAGAGATTGAAAAACTGGACCGCAAAACGGACGCCAAGGGCCTGACGATCATTCCTCTGCGGATTTACTTCCGCGACGGCACCGCCAAGTGCGAAATCGCGCTGGCCCAGGCCAAAAAGAAGTGGGACCGCCGCCAGACCGAGCGCGATAAAGAGGCCAAAAAGGAAGTCGGCGAAGCCATGCGCCAGTTTCGTCATCGGTAACCGGAATCTCTGTAGGGCGCGGCGTGTGCCGCGTCGGAAAGCGCTCACGATCCAGATGCCTTTCGCCGCCGGCCCGCACGAACTCGACAAAACGTGCTGGGTTGCTAGCCTCTAAGGTCCAATCGGAATCCGGGTGATTGGCCATTAGTGAAATGGCAGCGGGCGGGACGGGCGGGAGCTAATGGACCGGAATCACGTTACGGACGGATTGCAGATATTTGAATATTTCGCGCAGCCCTTCGAGGGCGGCGCTATCTCTCTGTAGTAAGGGGACTTATGGAAATCACGGTGGATACCCGCGCTCTGGCCAAGCTGGACGCGGAAGCGCTCGTAACCTACGCCTTCGAAGGAGAAAAGTTCGCCGATGGAACGCTCGCCGAGCTGGACGCGGCAACCGGCGGCGCGCTCTCCAGGCTTGCCGCCTCGGGCGAACTGACGGGCAAGATGCTGGAGACGACGCTTCTGTATTACCCGCAGGGCCTGGCCGCGCAGCGGCTGCTGGTCCTGGGCGCGGGAAAGAAGGACAAATTCGGGACGTTCGAGCTGCGCCGGCTGGCCGGGGCCGGGGTGCGCGCGCTGAAGTCGCGCCAGGTGAAGCGCATGGCGTTCCTCGCGCGCGAAAATGACCGCACGGCCGCGGCGGCGCAGGCCATCGTCGAGGGCATGATCCTCGCGAATTTCGATTCCGACAAATACAAGACCGACAAGAAGCCCGGGAACGAAATCACGGCGGCGTCTCTGGCCGGCTGGGACGAATCTTCGCGCGGCGACGCCGATCTCGGCCTCGCGCGCGGCCGCATCATCGCCGAATCGCAAAACTTCGCGCGCGAGCTGGGCAACGAGCCGTCCAACCGCCTGACGCCGCGCATGCTCGCCGACCGCGCCGCGGCCATGGCGCGCGAAGCGGGCCTCGCCGTCGAAGTCCTTGACGAGGGAAAGATCGCCGAATTGAAAATGGGCGCGCTTCTGTCGGTCGCGCAGGGAAGCGCCGAGCCTCCGCGCATGATCATCATCACGTACACTCCCGAAAAATCGGCGGCTGGCGCGCCCGTGCTGGGGCTGGTCGGAAAAGCCATCACATTTGACACCGGCGGAATTTCCATCAAGCCCGCGAACGACATGGAGAAAATGAAGTACGACATGTGCGGCGGCGCCGCCATGATCGGCGCCATGCGCGCCATCGCGGCTCTCAAGCCGCCGTGCAAAGTGATCGCCGTCATTCCCTCGAGCGAAAACATGCCCGGCGGCAAGGCGCAAAAGCCCGGCGACGTGCAAATCTCCATGGCCGGAAAATCCATCGAGGTAATCAACACGGACGCCGAGGGCCGCCTGGTCCTGGCCGACGGCATCGCCTACGCCAAGCAGCTCGGCTGCACGCACCTCGTCGACGCCGCAACGCTCACCGGCGCCATCGTCGTCGCGCTCTCCAACGTGAACGTAGGCGTCTTCGGCTCCGATCCCGCGTTCACCGAAAAACTTCTCGCCAGCGCCAAAGTAGCCGGCGAAAAAATGTGGCCCATGCCCATCGACGACGACTACCGCGAAATGATCAAAAGTCCGGCATCGCCGACATCCAAAACGTCGGCAGCGGCAAAGGCGGCGGCGCCATCACCGCAGCCATGTTCCTGAAAGAGTTTTCCGGGGATACTCCCTGGATTCACCTCGACATCGCCGGCACCGCCTGGCAGGACGACGTGAAGCCGTGGAACGCCAAGGGCGCGACAGGTGTGGGCGTGCGCACATTGGTTGATTTGGCGATGAAGTTTGGGGTGAATGGCGGTTCTGCGAAATGATCTCTCCGACTCGCGCGTGGCATAACCTTTGAGGGGGTAAAACTTCCGGGTAGCCGCTACTTCGCAGTTTTTCGAACGGGCGGAGGTTTCAGATTTTTCCCTTTAGGCGCGTCTTCGCGAGAGCAATGCCGGCTGCTCCTTGGCGATCACTAAAAGGCGCAACGCGGATCGGTTCGGGGTCCGATTTCCTTGCTCCCAACTCCGAATGGTGCCAACACTGGTGCAAAGAAAGTCGGCGAACTCCGGTTGGCTTAGCTGCAAGCGGATTCTGATTCGACGAATTTGCGCGGGCTTCATTTTGACGGGCTCGAAAGCAAAGCGAGATACGCGCAACTTGGCTTTCCGCCCCGCTCGATACTTCTTGGCTTCGGCAAATCCCGCGATCATGTCTTTAAACAGGTCTGCGTTCATTTCGTGTCTCTCAATTCTGTCCAGAGTCCCGGAGGGACGGCATATTGTAGCCCACCGTTTTGAACGGTGGGAGCATGAAAGGGTGTGGTCGAAAGCCCCGGAGGGGCGACACAGTTTCTCGGCCACGTGTGTCGCCCCTCCGGGGCTTTCTCCTGTTGCCGATGTATTCCCACCGCTGAAGCGGTGGGCTATGGTGTTTCGTCCCTTCGGGACTGAGAGTACTGTAGGATGAAGCCCCGGAGGGGCGGCACAATGGCCCATTCCTATTCCCGAGTCCACATCCATTTGGTTTTCAGTACCAAGGAGCGCCGCAATTTCATCTCGAAAGATTTGCAGCCGCTCTTATGGGCCTACATCGCGGGAATTTGCAAGAAGTACGGAATGATTGCGATGGCGATTGGCGGGACGGAAAACCACGTACATATTTTATTTCATCTATCGGCCAAGCTAGCGCTGGCAAAAGCCGTCCAGCTCATAAAAGGAAATTCATCGAAATGGATGGGCGAACAAGGGATCGACTTCGCCTGGCAGGAAGGCTATGGCGCTTTCAGCGTCAGTTCGTCAAATCTGGACCATGTGGCGGGATATATCCGCAACCAGGAGGCGCATCACCGCAGGTTCAGTTTCGAAGAAGAGTTTCGGGCGCTCCTCAAGAAGCATGGTGTGGAATACGATCCAAAATATGTCGTGGGCTAGAAATTCCGCGTGGGGAGAGTGTGTCGCCCCTCCGGGGCTTTTTTTTCTTGTTCCTGCATTCCCACCGCTGAAGCGGCGGGCTACGATGTTTCGTCCCTCCGGGACTGGCTCATGCGCATGATGTTGCTCGACTTGTCCTTCTGGGAGTGGCCAACGCAAATGGCGTTTCGCTGCCGGACTACAAGCGCCTCTAGTGCAATTACAATTTTCGCCGGAGCGCTACATCTTTTCGGGTGATTCAATCCCTAGGAGCTCCAGCGCGGCGACAAGCTGCACCTCAACGAGGCGGCTCAGCTGCAAGAGAAACTTCTTCTTGGCGGGGTCGCTTTCCGTGAGGAGGTGGTGATGGTGGTAGAAAAGATTGAACGCCTGCGCGAGCTGGAACGCGTATTTTGCGACGAAGGCGGGCTCTTGCGCGGCGACGCCGGCGTCGATTTGCGTGTCGAGGGATGCGGTGAGGAACGCCAGTTCCCAGAACGCGTAGCCGCCATCGAAAAAAGTCCGTGCCATACCGGGCCGTCAGCCCGATACTAATTTCCCAAATCAATTCCATTCTGAAGGGGGCATTCATGTCCGTCTATGTTTTGGTTCACGGAGCGTGGCACGGCAGTTGGTGTTGGAAGCGCGTGCGCAGGGCGCTTCAGGCGCGCGGGCACGAGGTGTTCACGCCGACTCTGACGGGACTTGGCGAGCGCTCGCACCTGTTGTCGCCGCAGGTGGACCTCGAGACGCACATCGACGACGTCGCGAATCTCATTCGCTGGGAGGAACTCTCGAACGTTGTGCTGTGCGGCCATTCCTACGCGGGCTGCGTGATCAGTGGAGTGGCCGATCGCATTGCGGACCGCATCGGCGCGCTGGTCTATCTCGATGCGTTTGTGCTGGAGGATGGCCAGAGCCTGAACGATACACTTCCTCCCGCGCTGAGGAACGCCAGGTACGAATTGGCGAAACAAGTGGGAGAGGGTTGGAAGCTGCCGCCGACTCCCGCCGAAACGTTCAACGTCAATGCCAGGGATCGCGATTGGGTGAACCGGCAGTGCACCATGCAGCCGCTGGCAACCTTCGAGCAACGCATTCATCTGACAGGAGAAATCGATCGGATCAAGAATTTGACCTTCATCCACGCCAGCGGCTGGAAAAACGCGCACCTTGCGCCGTACTACGAGAAAACAAAAGCGAAGGGCTGGAAAACGCTGGCGATGCCGTGCGGCCACGACGTCATGCTGGACCAGCCGGAAGAACTGACCGAAGCGCTGCTTGGCATTTCTCCGAATAGCCCTGCGCCGGCGCGTTGAGACGCCTCCGAGGAGTCTGTTCTGCGGATGCGGAACGCGTCGACCTCCGATGTTGCGAGCCCGACCGTATATTCTATCGTCCCTCACGGGACTGGCCTGGCCAAAAGTTAAGAGTGATTCTTGGTGCTACGGGACAGGCGTTCAGCAGGCGCGGCTTCGCAGGTTGAACGCTTGCGCGAGCGGAAACGCGTACTTGGCGATTCAGAAGCGTCAGTCGATCTCAAAATGAAAGACGGCGGACACGTAATTTGTGCGGAGATTCATGAGCACTACGTGGCCTCCGATCACCACGTGCGCGTAGTCGGGCGGAGGCGGAGGCAATCGCCGTTCCAGGTCCACAGGGCAAGGCTGGATGCGTTTCTGCAAGCCGGGAGGGAGCGTGCCGCGTTCCACGAGGTGCCTTTCGAGGCCGGGGGGCAGTCGATCTTTCCTGGCCAGGCCTGGGGGAAGGGAGTCCCGGTGATCGCGGTACCAGTCCCGCATGGCGTCATCGTCGTGATCGCTGAATGCGTACGAGGAGGCGCCATTATCGTCTCCATGCTTGTTGTTTCCATGACCGTTCCCATGGCCGTTGCCGTGGCCTTGCGCGAAAGCAAAGGTACTCGCCAGCGCAATGGCCGCAAGTGTCCCACCGGAAACTATGAGAAGACTGCGTCCCTTTTTCATCATGCCTCCGAACTGAATGCGTTTGGCTAGGACTAGCTTAGCGGTGAGCGTTGCTTCACGCACGGGTTGCGGGAAACGAAGGTGTCGTATAGGAATCCTGTTCGGGTGTACAGGTCGCGATCAAGGATGGCTACATCTTTTCGGGGGATTCGATTCCCAAAAGCTCCAGCGCGGCGACGAGCTGCACTTCGACGAGGCGGCTCAGCTGCAAGAGAAACTTCTTCTTGGCGGGGTCGCTTTCCGTGAGGATATGGTGGTGGTGATAGAAAAGGTTGAACGCCTGCGCGAGCTGGAACGCGTATTTCGCGACGAAGGCAGGCTCCTGCGCGCCCACGGCGTCGTCGATTTGCGTGTCGAGCGATGCGGCGAGGAACGCCAGTTCCCAGAACGCGTTTCCATCGGGACCGCCGAATAAGTCCGCCGCCGCGTTCGCGTCCACATTTTCAAGGGAAGACACGTCGAAGTCGGGCTGCTGGTCGCGCAGCTTGCGGAAAATGTTTCGCGCGCGCACGACGGCGTACTGGCAGTAGGGGCCGGTTTCGCCTTCGAAGCTGAGGGCGTCCTTGAAGTCGAAGGCGATGGTTGCCGTGCGCGTGAATTTCAGAAGGAAATAGCGCAACGCGCCGATGGCGATGGAGTGCGCGATGGCGGCGCGCTCGACGTCGGGCGTGTCGGGATGGCGCTCATCGACCTCGGCGCGCGCGGCGGCTTCCAGGCGGTCCAGTAAATCGTCGGCTTTTACGCCGAGGCCTTTGCGTCCGCTCACTTCCACGTACGGCTTCTTCGCGTCTTCCTCGCTCAGCGTGTAGCCGAGCTCGGCGGCGCAGCGCGGTGTGAGCGCCACAATTTCGTAGGAAAAGTGGACCGATCGGGCAGCCTGCTCTTCGTAACCGACGGCCCGCAGTCCCGCGGTCACGACATTTTGCAGATAGGCCTGGCGCGCGTCGATCACGTTGTACACGATCGCGGCTTTTCCGAATGCGGGCGCGGCGGAGTCGCCTCCGGCGGCGGTGCTGGACCAAAGCGTGTGCCCAGCGGGATACGTGTAGAATTTCTCGTATCGAAAGTCTTTGCCCAGCAAACCGAATTTCCAGAGTTGATAGGCGATGTCTTTCCCGACGTACGTCACCGTGCCGTTCGAGCGCACGATGATTTTTGCGTCGTCATCGTCGCCTTCACCCTTGCTGTCGGCCGAACCGTCGTCGAGGCGCATGACCCAGCATCCGGCGTTTTTTCCCGTGGCGGCGAGATGAATCGCGTTGCGCTGCTTCAGCAGCTCGAATGCCGTGTCCCAGAATTTCAAGTGGAGAATTTCGCTCTCGCGCGGAAGCAGGTCGTACTCGATTCCCAGCCGCTCCATGGTGCGCAAGTGGCAGCGCACGATGGCGGGAGCGACGACGCCGGCCATTTCCGCGGCCTCGCCTGCGCCTTCCTCGATGGATTTCAGTGTTTCGCCGCGCAACGCCATGCGCGATTTGTCTTCGTCGAAATAGCGGGCCACGCTCGCGTAGAGGTCCCAGCAGTAATAGTCGAATTTCGGTTCCGCGGCGAGCGCGCGCACTTCCGATGCCGCTTTTTTCGCAATGTGCAGAAAACCGATGACCACGTCGGCGACCTGCACGCCCGTGTTGTCGATGTAATTTTGCACTTCCACGCGCTGGCCGGAGCGGCGCAGCAGGCGCACAAACGTGTCGCCCAGCACGGCGTTGCGCAGATGGCCGATGTGCGCGGCCTTATTCGGATTGATGTTGGTGTGCTCGACGATGCACTTCGGCGCGCCCGGCGCGGCGCTCGGCGCGGGCGTCCCCGCTTCTTCGAGCGATGCGGCGAGAAACGCGGCGCGCGAAAAATAGAAATTCACGTAGCCGCCGCCGGCGATCTCCACGCGCTCGACGCCCTCGATGGGCGGAAGCTGCGCGGCAATCTCCTGCGCGATCTGCCGCGGGGCGCGTTTCAGGCGTTTGGCGAGCTCGAAGCACACGGGCGTCGCGGCTTCGCCCATCTCGATGCGGGGCGGCTTCTCCGTGACGATGGTCACGTCTTGCTGGTAGTGCTGGCGGATATGGGCCGCGAGCGCGGCGCGAATTCGGGCTACGAGAACGTGTACCAAGTGGCTCCCATCTGAGAAGTGAAACAGCGATTAGGCGGCAGGTAGGACGGGCTTCAGCCTGTCCGCTATTGACTTTCCTCCGCGATGGGCAGAATTGGAGATGCGGCGGCATAAGTCAAAACCGGACAGGCTAAAGCCCGTCCTACTTTGTTTCTTAGTTCCCGGAATGTTTTCCGGTGTAGGTCACGCGCCAGACGCTGTTGGATGCGTCGTCGGTGAAGACCAAGGCGCCGTCGCTTGCCACGGTCACGCCCACGGGGCGTCCCCAGACATTGGCGTCATCCACCACAAAGCCGGTGACGAAGTCCTGATACTCGCCCGTGGCTTTGCCGTTCGGCGTATAGAGACGCATGACTTTGTAGCCTGTGCGATGCGCGCGGTTCCACGATCCGTGCGATGTGACGAACAGATCGCCCCGATACTCCGCAGGGAATTGTTTCCCTTCGTAGAACGTCAACGACAGCGGAGCGGAATGCGACTGTAGCAACACGTCCGGCACGAGGACTTTCTCTTTCAATTCCGGACGCTTGCCCGGAAATCGCGGATCCGGGTTGGGGCCGGTGTAATACCACGGCCAGCCATAGAATCCGCCTTCTTGGATGTGCGTGACGTAGTCGGGGACCAGATCGTCGCCCAGCGCGTCGCGCTCATTCACGGCGACCCAGAGCTGGCCCGTCTCGGGGTGGATGGTCAGTCCGGAGGCGTTGCGAACGCCGGCCGCGTAAATGCGCTGCCCGGTTCCGTCGGGGTTGAACTCGAGCACGTCGGCGCGATTGGCCTCGGATGGGTCATCGCTTACGTTGGCTTTGGAGCCGACACCGACGTAGAGTTTTTTGCCGTCGTTGGAGAAAATGAGACTACGCGTCCAGTGCCCGCCGCCGTATCCCGCGCCGCCCGGAATGCTAGCGACGATCACTTGCGCGGCGCCGCTGGCCTTCAGGTCGCCGTTCTTGTACGGGAAGCGAACGATGGAATTTGTGTTTCCGATGTAAACGTACTGGGGATTCGGGCCCGGCGGATAGAATGCGATTCCGTAGGGCATGGTCAGGTCGGAGGCGAAAACCTCGTTGGTGACAACCTTACCATCAGCGCCAAATCCGCGGAGAACCCGGATGCGCCCCGGAAAGCTTTCCGCCACGAACAAATCTCCGTTCGGCGCCGTGACGATGGTGCGCGGTCCATTCAGGCCGGTGAGAGCCTGGTCAATCTTGAAGCCATCCGGCACCTTCGGCCATGCGTTCGCGGGCCTCGGAACGACCTTGGATCCATTGGGCGCGGAATCGCTGGCATAGGGCCTTGGAAGCTCGGAAGCTTTGATCAGATACCGATTGCCGGGGCGTTCGTTCGACCAGTCGTTGAACGAGCCCTCGCCCTTCAGCATTTGGGGCGAGCCGCTCGAGGTTTGCGCTCGCACGCCAAAAGTGAAAATCAGGCCGGCCGCAAGAGTTGTGATCGAAATCACAACCGGAGATTTGAGCAGAAATTTGTGTGGCATGGTAGGTTGCCTCCCCTAGGATTGCCTTGCCGTTTGAGGTCTTGTTTCTTGAAAGCGTTTCGTCGACAAGAGGCATCTTACCAGCCGAGACGAGCTGTTTCCAGTCGCGCCCCGGGCGGCGGCCTCGTGATGGGGCGAACCGAACGAGACGACCGCCCGTACGTTCAATCCGGTCCACTGTTGACAGTTGGGCCAAGAAAGTGGAACTCCTCCTACCGGGAATCGTAATTCATGGTGGAAGCAGGAGAGACTTCCCAACCGAGGTAGATGACGGATCCTGTCGAAACACGGGATGTCGAACTCTTGGCGCGTCTCGCATCAGGGGATAATGATGCATTTTTAGAGTTCTACCGGCGCCACCAGGGAGGTCTATACCGCTACGCCGTGCATATGAGTGGAAGCCCGCAATCGGCTGCGGACGTGGTTCAAGAGACGTTTCTGACGCTGGTCCGCCAGGCCGGGAAATTTAACGAAGGAAAAGGCACTCCGGCCGCGTTTCTCTTTGGCATTGCGCGCAACCACCTTCGAAAACTGCATGAAAAAGAAGGCCGCTACGTGCCATTATCCGAGGAGTTAAGCAGGGGGCTATCGACCGGCGGAAATGGGGCTTCAGGAAATTCTCATGCGAAGCGGTCCCGACGGTCAGCGCCGGTCAGACGGAAATGATTCTGGAAGGTTTAGAACGCGCGCAAATCGCGGAACTGTTGCGCGACGCGATCCTGACGCTGCCCGACCATTATCGCGATCCGGTCACGCTGTGCGACCTGGAAGGGAAGAGTTACGGCGAGGCAGCGGAGTTGCTCGACTGCCCGGTCGGAACGGTTCGATCCCGGCTCAATCGCGCGCGTTCGATGCTCGTCGACAAGCTGCGCTCAGTGCGATTTGGGGGCAAGTCGCTCGGCGTTCGGCCCGGAGGCAAGGCATGACCAGAATGACGTGCAGAGAGTTTGACGAAGTCGTCCACGGATTGGTGCGCATGGAGCTCCTGGACGTGAACGCGCGCGAAGCGGCCGTGGAGCACGCGGCTCACTGTGAGCTTTGCTCTCAGCGCATGGCGGACGCCCTGGCGCTCGCGGATGCTTCGGAGGTATCGAAGAAGTTTGTGGACGGAGCGCAGACGCCGGTTTCTGTGGAGGCCGCGTTGGTCGCTGCATTTCGGAACTATCATCGGCGCGCTTCGTGGCGGCGCAGACTGGAATGGGCCAGCGTCGGAGCCGCCGCGGCGGTGCTGCTCGTTTTCCTGTGGACGGGAAGGTGGCGCACAAAAGAGCAGCCTTCCCCGGCTCCGAAAAAAGCGGTCACTTCGCAATCCAGCGCGCCTCTGGACGCGAAATCGTCTGCGCCGTCCGTGCCGGCCGGTGCGGATGTTGGGGCTGCCGCGCGCGGGGACGTTCCTGCCAGTGGAAACTATGTGGCGTCGGACTTCGTGCCCGTTCCGTTCACCGGCGCGATCGATTCGGATGACCCGGGCATGGTCGTCCGCGTTCAGTTGACGAGAGATTCCCTCGCGCAGCTTGGCTATCCGGTCGCCCAAACTCCGGATGAAGGGTTGATCGTGGCGGACGTTTTGGTGGGCGAGGATGGCTGGCCGCGCGGTGTGAAGCTGATTCAATAGTCGAGAATACGAGAGCAGGAAATCGTCAGGGGGCTTGGAGGAGGTAGTGCTGTGAGAAAGACTGTAATGGCGAGTCTGGGTGGGATCTTGTTAGCGGGTGTAGCCGTGGTTGCCAGCGCGCAGGGGCCTGCACCGCGCGGGCGACTTCGATCGTCGAGGCCCGGGTGCGGGTGGGCCGATGCCAGGCATGTTTGAGTTTGGCGGGCTGATGGGTGGTTTTGGCGGAAAGGTGGTGACCGGGAAACCGATCCTGGCGACCATTACAATTACGCACACCGAAACTCTGCCGGGCAATATGATTTCCACCACCAGCACAGGGACGTTTGCGCGGGGCGTGGATGGCAGCACGTATCGCGACCTGAAGTTCGCGGCAATTGGTCCTTGGGCGGCTGCAGGGAAAGCTCAGGAGTTTGCCTACATCCGCAATGTGACCGCCGGGACGCAATATATCGTCAACGTGACCAAGGGAACGTACCGGGCATTTCCAATCGGCGGTCAAAATCCGCCGCACGACGGACCGAAAGACCGGCCGAAGGGCCGGGATTCAGCGAACGAAACCGTGACGGATAACCCAAGCGGATCGTATACGGACCCCGTCACCAAGACGGTTTACCCGGTCGATGACCGGCTCGTGACCAGGACGGTTCCCGCCGGAGCGATTGGGAACCAATTGGCCATTTCGATCACCTCCGAGCGATGGTATTCGTCCGCACTGGACCTGACCCTAGAGAACACGCACACCGATCCCCGGTTTGGGACGACAACCTACCAGTTATCCAACATCGGCACCGCGCCCGCCGCGTCGCTCTTCACGCCGGATCCATCCTTCACGCAAGTGGAGGGTGGAACGTTCGGAAGGGGCCGGGATCGCGGAGAAGGCAAGCCCGCGCTGCCGCAGGACTGAGGAACGCTGGAGCCGGGCAATTGGTTCGCCCCTACGATTCGGACAATCCCGAGAGGCGCCCGCAAGGAGGGCGCCTCTTTTTTGTGGATTTCGACCGAGCCTCCGATCGCCGGATCAGCGATTTGACAGCATCCGGTGGCGCGCTTACTATCGAAATTCGTGTTTCCGATGCGGAGCTTGCTGTCAGGGACGGGCGGAAAGCCATCGTAAGGGTTCACCCCGACATTTTACGCAGAAAGAGCGAATGAGCACTCCCCGAGCCAAGCCCAAATACTATCTGACGACGCCGCTGTACTACACCAACGGCATGCCGCACATCGGCCACACCTATTCGACGATCGTGGCGGACGTGATCCGGCGTTACAAGCGCATGCGGGGATTCGACGTGTTCATGACCACCGGCGCGGACGAGCACGGCGTCAACGTCGAACGCTCCGCGCAAAAAGCGGGGAAATCGCCCCTGGAATTTTCCACCGAAATCGCCGAGCAATGGAAGCGGCTGTGGGACGACCTGGGAATTCCGGGCGACGAATTCATCCGCACCACCGACCCAAACCACCACCGCACGGTGCAATGGCTGTTCCAGCGCTGCCGCGACAACGGTTTCATCGAGAAGGGCAGTTACACGGGACAATACTGCGTGCACGACAACGCCTACGTCGTGGATGCGGGGCCGGGCGACGCGTGTCCCGATTGCGGGCGTCCCACGGAAACCGTCACCGAGGAAAATTATTTCTTCAAGCTCTCGGTATTCCAACAAAAGCTGCTGGATTTCTATGCGGCCAATCCCGATTTCATCCAGCCGGAGAGCCGCCGGAACGAAGTCCTGAGCTTCGTCAACGGCGGCCTGAAAAATCTTTCGATTACGCGCACCACCATTCGGTGGGGCATCCCGGTGCCGGGCGAAGCGCCGCACGTCTTTTACGTGTGGTTTGACGCGCTGATCGGATATTTGAGCGCCGCGGGCGGCCCGAATTTCGACGAGCGGGGTCTCTGGCCCGCCGATTTGCATATCGTCGGCAAGGAAATTATCCGGTTTCACGCCGTGTACTGGCCGGCGTTCCTGATGGCGGCGGATTTGCCGTTGCCCAAGCAAATCTGGGCGCACGGCTGGCTGCTGTTTGACAGCGAGAAGATGAGCAAGTCGCGCGGCAACGTGGTGCGGCCGCGTCCCATCGTCAGCGCGCTGGGCATCGAGCCGCTGCGCTACTACCTGTTGCGCGAAATCGTCTTTGGGCAGGACGGCAGTTTTTCCTACGACGCGCTGGTCACTCGATACAACAGCGATCTGGCGAACGGCCTCGGCAACCTCGCCAGCCGAACGCTGACGATGATCGAGCGCTACTTCGGCGGCGAGATTCCGCAACCCACGCCGCCCAGAGGCAGGGAAACGGACGTTCCCGGGACGGCGGAATTCGCCAATGAGGCGCTGACCAAGGTGATGCATCTGTACGACCGCTTGAGCTTCTCCCAGGCGCTGGAATCGATCTGGGAGATCGTCGGAATGATCGACAAGTACATCACCGTCGAAAAGCCGTGGACGCTCGCCGAAAAGCCGGAGGCTCGAGCGCGGCTGGCGAATGTGCTGTACACGGCGGCCGAAGGCCTCAGGATTGCCGCGGCGCTGGCGCATCCCGTTCTTCCTGCGGCCACGCAGAAAATCTGGAATCAATTGGGACTCACGGAACCGCTCGGGGAATCCAGCTGGACCTGCTCGCCTGGGGGCAGCTGAAGCCCGGAACGAAAACGGGGAAGCCGGAGGGCATTTTCCCGCGCGTTGACAAATCTGAAACGATTGCGAGGATTGAAGCCATGGAGCAGGAACAGAACAAAGGCCAGGAACCGCCGGCGACGGCAGCGCCCAGCGCTCCTGCGGGAACCGTTGCCGCAGCTGCGCCAGCCGCAGCGCCTGCGGCACTGAAGATTGGCATCGAGGATTTCGCCAAGGTCGAGATGCGCGTGGGCCTCGTCAAGGCCGCCGAGCGCGTGGCGGGCGCGGACAAGCTCTTGCAGTTGCAAGTGGATATCGGCGACGAAGTGCGGCAAATCGTCGCGGGACTCGCGCTGGCTTACAAGCCGGAGCAGCTCGTGGGGCGCAAGGTTGTAGTCGTCACGAACTTGCAGCCCCGCAAACTGCGCGGCGTCGAATCGAACGGCATGATCGTCGCGGCATCGGCTCCGGATGGAGCTCCCGTGCTGGCCGGGTTCCTCGAGGATGTGCCGGTAGGGGCAAGGCTCAAGTAGGATAGGCTTCAGCCTGTCCGGTTTTGAGTTCTGCGTCTGAATCGCAATTCATTGCTTGTGCACAGCGGTGAAGACCGGACAGGCTAAAGCCCGTCCCACTAACCCATGGACCTGACCGACTCACACGCGCACGTGGACGTATCCGATTATGACTCGGACCGCGAAGCTATGCTGGAGCGAGCGCGGGCTGCGGGAGTCGAGACACTGCTGGCGATCGGCAACGGGCCGGAAATCGAAAAGCTGGGTGCGGCCGTACCTTACGCCGAGGCCAACGATTGGATCTATGCCGCCGCGGGGATTCACCCGCACGAGGCCAGGCATGCGACGCAAGCGCACTACGACGAGTTGGAACGCCTGGCGCGGAACCCGCGTCTGATCGCCTGGGGGGAGATCGGCCTGGACTATCACTACGATCACTCGCCTCGCGAAGTCCAGGCCAGTGTATTTCGCGATCAGTTGAGCCAGGCGCGCGCGCTGCGAAAACCCGTGATCATTCATTGCCGTGAGGCGTGGCCGGATTGCCTGGAAATTCTTGAAGAAGACTGGGAAAGTTCGGGCCTCGGCGGAATTTTCCATTGCTTTGCGGGAACGGCCGACGAAGCGCGCCGCGGCCTGGACATGGGGTTCCTTGTTTCTTTTGCCGGCAACGTGACCTATCCCAAGGCGCAGAATCTGCGGGACGCAGCGCGGGAGATTCCGCTGGACCGGTTGCTTGTGGAAACCGATTCGCCGTTCCTGGCGCCGCAATCGCACCGGGGGCGGAGAAACGAGCCGGCCTACGTCGCGGAAGTGGCGCAGACCCTCGGGAATGTGAGAGACTTGCCGGCAGCCCGAGTAGCCGAAATTACGTCGGCAAATTTTCGGCGGTTTTTTGGTTTGGATCATTCCGGCAATCGGATTCGGTCAGTCCCTGGAGGGGTGTCATCTCACTTCTGACGGCGAAGGAAATATTCGATCTCGTACGCGATGACCTGGTCAAGGTCGAGCAGGAGCTTGCGCTCCAGAACGGCTCGGCAATCGAGCCGGTGGCGGAAATCTCGCGCTACTTGCTGGAAGGGGGCGGCAAGCGGCTGCGTCCGGCTCTGCTGCTGCTCTCGGCCGGCTACGCGGGGTACCGTGGAGACAGCGCGATCCGGCTGGGCGCCGTGGTCGAGCTGATTCATAGCGCCACGCTGATTCATGACGACGTGATCGATGGCGCCAACACGCGTCGCGGACGGCCTTCGGCGAATTCCCGCTGGGGCAATCACCGGAGCGTCCTCGCGGGCGATTGGCTGTACATGCAATCGTTTCAAATGGCGCTCGCCGAGCGGAACTTCAAGATCCTCGACGTGCTGATCGAACTCACGCAAAACATGGTGGAAGGCGAACTGGTGCAGCTCGCCAAGCTCGGCCGCATGGACTTGACCGAGCAGGACGCCGTCGAGCTCGCCGCTCGTAAGACCGCCTGCCTCTTCGCGGGATGCGCCCGGCTCGGGGCTGTTCTCGGCAATCTGGGCGACGCGGGCGAACAAGCGCTAGCCGACTACGGACACTTCGCGGGGCTAGCGTTTCAGTTGGTCGATGACGTTCTCGATTTCACGGCTTCTCCGGAAAAGCTGGGCAAGCCTGTGTTGAGCGACTTGAAGGAAGGCAAGGTCACACTGCCCCTGATTTATGCAATGGAAAGCGATAACGGGGCGGGGAAGATCCTGGTGCGCACGGTCCTCGAAGAAAAAGGGTTTGAGACCGTCCGCCCCGAGCAGATCACGGCGCTTGTGCATGAGACGGGAGCGCTGGAGCGAACCCGGGCGGCCGCTCTCGATTTCGCCGCCCGCGCCAAAGCCTGCCTGAATGGGAACGCGACGTCGGATTTTGGGCGCGCGCTGCGGACCGTTCCCGATTTCATTCTCGATCGCGACAACTGACGAACGCCGTTCGTTTCTCATTTCCTCTATGCTGCCGTTCAAGGTCATTTATCACCCGCAGTATGACTTGGACCTCGGACCGCACGTTTTCCCATCGCAAAAATTCAGGCTCATTCATGACGCGTTGCTCGCCGAGGGAATCGCGGAGCCCGGCGATTTTCTGCAGCCGGAAGCCGCGCCGGACGAAGACATTTTGCGCGTCCACACGCCGGCGTACGTGCAAAAGCTGCAGACGGATTCGCTCACGCTGAGCGAACGCATGAAGCTGGAAATTCCTCTTTCGGACGAGTCGCGCGCCGGGTTTTGGCTGGCGGCAGGAGGATCGACTCTCGCCGGTCGCAAAGCCCTGGAAGACGGCTTCGCCGCGAACCTCAGCGGAGGCTTTCACCACGCCTATCCGGGCCACGGCGAGGGCTTTTGCATGATCCACGACGTTGCCGTGGCGATCCGGTCCCTTCAAGCGGCGGGAAAAATTCGCACGGCTATGACCGTCGATACGGACGTTCACCACGGCAACGGCACCGCGGCGATCTTCGGAGACGACGACAGCGTCTTCACGCTCTCCATCCACCAGGAAAACAACTATCCGATGCCGAAGCCCCCGTCCGATGAGGACATCGGCCTGGCGGATGGCACGCGCGACCACGAATACCTGGACGCTCTCGAAGAGGGATTTCTTCACGCGCTCCAGAAAATGAAGCCGGACCTGATTTTCTACGTGGGCGGCGCGGACCCGTATCGCGAGGACCAGCTTGGCGGACTGGCGCTCACGATCGAAGGCTTGCAGAAGCGAGACCGCCTCATTTTTGAACACGCGCGCAAGAGGCGGATCCCGGTGGCATCCACGCTGGCGGGCGGCTATGCGCGGCGCGTGGCGGACACGGTCCGCATCCACGTGAATACGATCCTTGCCGCGCGAGATGTGCTGCTGCTGCATCCGTCGGCGAGGAACGAATAGCCAAGTGGCGCAGGCTTCAGCCTGTGGGGGTTCGTAGGAGCGCGATCGATCTTAGCAGTAACCAACTGCCACAGGCTGAAGCCTGCGCCACGCGTGAACTGCGACGCGTGCTCAAAACATTGAGAAAATCTAGGGAGCCGTCGCCGCGGAAGCTTTCGTGATTGAAGCGGCGGCGAGGTCGGCAAAGCCGTCCGGAGCGTAGCCCTGCGTGCGGTAGGTGATTTTCCCGGCCTTATCGAGCACCAGGATCGTCGGAATGGATTCGACGTGGTACGCCCGGCGGATGCCGTCGGCGAAGACCAATGTGCCCCCGAGTTTCCGTTCCTGAAGAAACGGCGCGACGCGGGCTTCGTCCTCGTCGGCATCGATCGCCACAAAAACAACATCGTCGCGCCCCGCGAATTTCGAGCGCACGCCGGCTAGCTGCGATTCCATTTGATTGCAGTAAGAGCACCACGTGGTCCAGAAATTCAGGACGACCACTTTTCCGCGCGATTCGGCCAGCTTCGTCGGGGAGCTGCCATCGACATGCCGCAGGCTGAATTGGAGCGGGTCGGTTACATCCTTGTTGTAAACCTGCGCGTCGGGCTTGTCCGCGGTGGCGGCGTCACGATTGCGATCGTAGGCCGATAGCACGATGTCTCCGAGTCCCACGTTCGTATCGTGCGTGAATCGCCAGAGATTTCCCATTCGCAGACGCAACAGATTGCGGTCCAGCGGCGGAGCATTCGAGTCCGTCGGCTCTTCGCCTGCCAGCATGAAGGCAGTGGCGTACTGGCGGATGGCCTCGTCCGAGTGCTGTTCCTCTTCCGCGATTTCGCCGAGCGTCAGCGCGGACTCCGCATTCGGCGCCAGGTGGAATCCGGCGGTGAGATCTTTCACCGCGTCTTCGTTCTTGTGAAGGTGGTACTGCAGCCGGCCGCGCAAAACGTAGAGGTCCACGAGAAACCGATTGCGGCCGGTCTGCCAGTCCTCCAGCGTCATTTGCTGGGGGCGCGTCTCCGGATCGGCTTTCGAGACGCGCTCGATCAGGCGGGTGTCGTAATCGATGGCGCGGAGCCAAGCCTCCTCGCCGGGCTTTTTTTCCAAAAGCGTCACGGCAAGATACATCGACTGGCTGTCCTCGGGCTGGATGGCGACGACCTTCTCGGCGTAATCCAGCGCGGCGTCCTCGTTGTGAAGATTCACTTCCGATTCGGCCAGCGCGCGATAGATCGCTCCGCGCCGCGGCGAATCCGGGTACTTTACGAGGTAGGCTTCCAGGCTTTTGACGAGGATGGACGGGTCGTTCCCGGCCGCGCGCACGGCGACTTGCAATTCGGCGTCGGGGTCGGAAGCGGAATCTTGAGGTTCCTCCGCGGCGGCGTCTTTCTTCGGCTTCGCGGGGGACGGCTGCGCGGCTGCTTTCTTCGCGGGCGCTTTTGCCGGAGGCGCGCTGGAGGGTGGCGCGGATTGTTGCGCCCTCGCCGCTCCGGTTAAGCCCAATGCCAATAAACACACCAGAAAATGCATTCGCCATCGCATAGGCGGCGATTGTAGCGCGATTTCAAGCGGCATGCCCGGGAAAACCTTGCGCGACGCAGCGAGCGCTATTTGAAGTCCAGCAGAACGTCCACCGTGTGGCGCGTGGCATCGAGGCGAAGCAAATGGCCGAATTCGTTGTAGTGAACGGGCAGGTCCCCAAAAATAGCCCGGCTGGGCTTCGACAATATTTTCACGTGCTCTTCGTAGTAGACATCGTTGAATGCCTGGCCGGCCTCGACTTGCCAGGCCTCGCGCAACCGCTTCTCCGCATCCAGCGACAATCCGGTGATGATCAGTGCGCCCATGTGATACTGCGGGCCTTCCGAGATGGTGATGCGGTGGAAAATCTGGTGCGCGCCGTCATCGAATTGCGATTCGTCGCTGAGCTTCATGTCGAGATAGCCGAGGTGCTTGTAATTGGATTCGATCTTCCGCCACTGGTCTTCGATCTTCATGCCGTCCGCGATGTCGCCGGGCTTCAGTTCGACGGCCGCATCCAGAGTGGCGGAAGGAATCGCCGCGTTCCCTTGCCACGAAACGCCTTTCCAGGTGTAGGCCGCGCCGGGATGGATGGGAATCGAGAGTTCCACCGCTGTTTCCTTGGGATCAGTCATGTCGGGCACGAGTCCCGTTTCCGGAGGTCCGATCTGCGCTCGCAGAAATCCTTTCGAAACGTAGAGCGGCCGCACGTGCTCGTAGTCGAAAAGCTCAACAGCGAAGAGGGAATAGGGCTGGCCCTTGAGGTCGGAGACCCGATCCTTGAGGCGCTCGGACTCCGAAGCGGTCGAATCCCCAAACCGGACGGCTTGCACGCGGAGCGGAACGCCCTCCACGCGAAACTGCATTTCCAGGCCATCGCCCACGGGCGCCGCAAGGAGCTGGTGGGTCACGGTTCCCTTAATTTTTTTGGACGCCAGAAGATCTTCGATGACCGCCGTCATCTGATCGAGAATCGAGCCGCTGTCCGGCGCTTCGCCGGTGAACAGCCCCACGTTTTTGCGAATGGCGTCTCCCATTTCCGCCGCGGTGAACCATGGAAAATTGTCAAACGCCAGCGGGTACGTGGGCGCCTCCTGGATCTGGAACTCCAGGTTGATCGCGTCGCCCTTGGCCGCGTAGCGGAAGTTGACCTGCGAGAGTATCCCGAGCGCTGCAAGGCGGTCGGTGGCCTCCTGGATCTGTGCCGCCGTGACGACATCGCCCGTCTTCAGGCCGCTCGCGGAGATGATCTGATCCTCTGGAAATTTGCGAGCTCCCGTGATTTTGATCGCGGCGATCCTGGAACTGGGTGCGGAAGCGGCAGGGGGCGCCTGTGCGCGCACTCCGGCGGCAGCGAACGAAATCAGGCAGGCGGCTGCCAATGCGAGAAGAATGCGTTTCACGACAGCAATATATTACGTGACTTGCGAGACGGGAAAGAAAGGGATTTTAGAAGGAAGTGGCGCAGGCTTCAGCCTGTGGGGTTTAGTGCTTGCACACATGAAACCCCACAGGCTAAAGCCTGCGCCACCGAAGCTATTCGACCGTAACCGACTTGGCCAGATTGCGCGGCTGGTCCACGTCGCAGCCGCGGCGAACCGCAATGTGGTAGGCGAGCAGCTGCAAGGGGATGACTTCCAGCAAGGGAGCGAACATTTCCATGGTGGGCGGCACGACGATCACGTAGTCGGACGCTTCCCGGGCGAGCTGATCGTTTTCCGAAACCACGGAAATGACGATGCCGTCGCGGGCTTTCACTTCCTTGATGTTCGAGACGCTCTTTTCGTAGCGAGTCATGGAATCCGGATCGTTTTCATCGCGCGTCGCGAGCATCACCACGGGAAGATTTTCGTCGATGAGCGCGTTCGGCCCGTGCTTCATTTCTCCGGCCGGATAACCTTCCGCATGAATGTAGGAAATTTCCTTGAGCTTCAGCGCGCCTTCGAGAGCGATGGGGAAGTGGATGCCGCGGCCCAGGTACAGAAAATTTGTGTGGCGGAAGAAGGTGCGGGCCAGAGACTCATAAATTCCCGTTTCGTCGCCTTGCAGCACGGTCTCCATCTTGTGCGGAACGCGCATCACTTCCTGCAGCAGGCGCTTTTCGCAATCCTCGGTAAGCGTGCCGCGAACCTGGCCGAGATACATGGCCAGCAGCGCCAGCGCGGTCAGCTGCCCGGTGAACGCCTTCGTCGAGGCCACGCCGATTTCCGGCCCCGCGTGCGTCAGAATCGTGCCTGCAGCCTCGCGCGTGATCATCGAGCCGTAGACGTTGCAAATCGCCAGCGTCTTGGAACCCTTCTGCTTGGCTTCGCGCTGCGCCGCCAGGGTGTCCGCGGTTTCGCCGGACTGGCTGATGCAAACGGTCAGCGTCTTGGAATCGACGATCGGATCGCGGTACCGGAATTCGCTGCCGTAATCCACTTCGACGGGAATTTTCGCCAGCTTTTCAATCATGAATTTCCCGGTCTGTCCGGCGTGCCAGCTCGTTCCGCAGGCCACGATCTTGACGTTCGTGAATCCGCGAAACTCGTGCTCCGCGATGTCCATCTTGTCGAGAAAGACCTTGCCGGAATCCATCGCCACGCTCGCCAGCAGCGTGTCTCGAACGGCGCGGGGCTGCTCGAAGATTTCCTTCTGCATGAAATGCTTGAAGCCGCCCTTTTCCGCCATGATGGGGTCCCAGGTAATGTGTTGCACGGCGCGCTGGATGGTGTTGCCGTCCAGGTCCATCACGCGAACGCCTTGCGGCGTGAGCACGGCGATATCTCCGTCCGCGAGGAAGAACATGTCCCGCGTGTGGGCGAGGATCGCGGGGATGTCCGATGCGACGAAGTACTCGTTCTGCCCCAGGCCGATCACGGACGGAGGCCCGGTGCGCGCGGCGACGATCTTGTTCGGGTCCGCCGCGGAAAGAATCGCCAGGGAATAGACGCCGGAGAGCTGGCGCACGGTCTTACGCACGGCGTCTTCCAGCGAGCCGCCTTCCTTCGTGTACTTCTCCACGAGGTGGGCGATGATTTCCGTGTCGGTCTCGGTGACGAACTTATGGCCCTCTTTTTCGAGCTCGCGTTTCAGCTCGACATAATTTTCGACGATTCCGTTGTGCACCACGACGATGTTTCCCGTGCAGTCGCGGTGCGGGTGCGCGTTTTCTTCGGTGGGGCGGCCGTGCGTGGCCCATCGCGTATGGCCGATGCCGTACGATCCGTCGATCGGGGACTGCCGGATGGCCTCTTCGAGGTTGTGCAATTTGCCGGGGGCGCGCCGGATCTGCACTTTCCCGTCCGACCCGACTACGGCGATGCCCGCGGAGTCATAGCCGCGGTATTCGAGGCGGCGCAGTCCATCCAGGATGAGAGGGACAACTTTTTTAGGCCCGATGTATCCGACGATTCCACACACAGGTTTATCTCCGGACGATTAGCTAGGCGACAGACGTGGAGGCCCGCAAAAAAAGAGTAGCACAAGACAATTGGAAGAAACTGAGGGGAGACGCAGCGTGTTTCCTGATGCTAACAGCCAGTAATCTTTTGGAAAAACAGCGATTATTCGACGATTTCGTACCGGAATTCCTCGATGACCGGGTTCGCGAGGATCTCCCGCGCCATGCGCTCCACCTGCTTTTCGGCGGCTTCGCGGGTCGTCCCGTTCAAGTCCAGAACGAAAAACTTCCCCTGGCGGACGTCGCGAACCTCGCTAAATCCTAGAGACGAAAGGGCATGTTGTATGGCCTGGCCCTGGGGATCGAGGACGGTGCGCTTCGGCATGACCCACACGTGTGCTTTCATGGCCGGGATTATACCAAGCCCAGGGCGGCAACGCCGGAATGAAATTTCTCGAGCATGGCGCGCTTCTCCTCGGCCGGCAGGAACGAATGCTGGAAGCTCGCCTCGGCCAGCGAAACAATTTCGCTGGGCAGAAGCCCCATGCGGTTCGCGTGGCGATATTCCTCGCTCACAGTCGTCTCAAACATGGCCGGATCGTCGCTCGAAAGCGTGACCGGAAGGCCGCGCCGAAGGAACGTGGGAAGCGGATGCTTGTCGTAGCCGGCCTCCGGGCGGCCAATCTGCCGCGCCAGGGCGCCGGTGCGAAGATTGCTCGTGGGGCAGATTTCGAGTGGAATATTTCTCGCGGCGATGAAGTCCATGGTCCGCTCGTCGCGCATCACGCCGATGCCGTGACCGATGCGCTCCGCCCCCAGCAACTCCACGGCTTCGCGAACGATTTCCGGCCCGCCGATTTCTCCGGCGTGAATGAGCCGGTGCAGGCCGCTGCGTGCCGCGAAATCGTACACGGGACGCAAATCGATTGTAGGGAGGCCTAACTCGTCTCCGCCGATCCCGTACGCGATGATGTCGGGGGAACGGAGGGCGGCCGCGATTCGCGCGACTTCCATCGCGGGCTCCGCGCCCCACTGGCGCACCGCGTCAAAAATGTACTTTAGCTGGACGCCGGGAACCTCTGCGGCGGCGTCGCGCAGCGCCACAAAATTCGCCGCGGGATCCTGGTTGCGCCGAAACATGACGCCGATCGACAGAGTGACTTCGGCATAGAGAACATTCTGGCGCTGCAGCGATTCGGCGAAGCGGCGCGCGATCAAAGCGTAGTCTTCCGGGCCGCGCAGGAACGAGGTGATCCAGATGAAGTTTTCGATGAACTGGTCGAAATTGCCCGGAGCGTAGCGCGGCGCAGTGTCCGCAGGCGTCAACTGCACGCCGTGTCGCGCAGCCAGCTCCACCAAGGTCGAAGGTTCGATCGAACCTTCCAGATGGACGTGCAATTCGGCCTTGGGCAGAGCGGCGAAGACGGATTCGGATAAAAGCGTTTTCGTCATGCCGCAATCGATTGTACCGGAAGCGGGGGGCGGCCCGCATTACTCCCGTTGGCAACTTCCGCTTGCGCCGCGAGTCGGCTCGGCTATGATGGCTTCGACGGTTCGCAGAAGCCAAAAACGGACTGCGACGAGCTTCCTTGGCGACAAATTCCAGTTCTAGCGGCGAGCGTCACTCCGGCGCCGGCCGCCTGATCACTACGCTGGGCGTGGGTTTCGGCATTGCCGTGGCCATCGGCAATACGATTGGCGCCGGAATCGTGCGCACGCCGGGCGAAATTGCAGGGTTGCTGCCGTCGACCTGGCTGTACTTCGCCGCGTGGGCCACGGGCGGGCTCTACATGACGCTGGGCGCTCTGCAGTTCGCGGAGCTGGGCGCCCTCTTGCCGCACAGCGGCGGCCAATACAATTTTGCGCGCGCCGCGCTGGGCGACTACGCGGGCTTTATTGTCGGCTGGAGCGATTGGATCTCCACGGCCGGCAGCTTCGCCGCCGTCTCGATTGTCTTCGGTGAGTACTCCAGCGATCTGCTGCCCATCGCGCATGGCCACGTGCGGCCCGTTTCCGCCGGCGTGATTTTGTTTTTCGCGCTGCTACAGTGGAAGAGCATGCGCGTTGGCAGCCGCGTGCAGGACCTGACCACGATTTTGAAGGCGGTGCTGTTCCTCGCCGTCGTCGCAGTTTGCTTTTTTCACAGCGCGACGCTTGCGACGGCCGTGGCCACGCGCGCGGCGGTTCCCACGGGATGGCCGCTGTTCGTGGCCTTCATTGTCGCATTGCAGGCGGTGATCTATACCTATGACGGGTGGTACGGCGTCGTGTATTTTGGAGGCGAAGTCCACAATCCGGGGCGGGATATTCCTCGCGCGATTTTCGGAACCGTCGGTTCGGTTCTGGCGATTTATTTCCTGGTGAACGCGGCGATCGTGCACCTTGTCCCGGTGCGGGAATTTGCGGGAAGCGATTTCGCGATGGGAATTGCCGCGCGCCGCGTGCTGGGCGCTGCCGGCGACAACTTCATCCGCGTCGTGGTCGCGGTCGGGCTCCTCAGCAGCGTCAACGCCATGGAAATGGCGACTTCCCGCGCGCTCTACGCTATGAGCCGCGACGGGCTTTTCTTTTCGCTTTTTGCGCGTGTCAACAAAGGCGGAATTCCCGCGCCCTCTCTGTGGCTATCGACCGCGGTCGGCCTCTGCTTCGCGATGTTCACATTCGAGCGGGTGGCGGCGATTCTCGCGTCTTTTTTCGTCGCGGATTACGCGCTCTCGTTTGTGTCGCTGTTCGTCTTGCGGCGCCGCAGGCCCGAAATCGAGCGCCCGCATCGCGCCTGGGGCTATCCGTGGACGACGTCGCTGGCTCTCGCCGCGTCGATTGTGTTTCTGGTGGGAGCGCTCGCAAGCGATCGCGAAAACACGCCGCTCACGTTCCTAGTTCTCGCGGCGAGCTATCCAGTGTACCGCGTGCTCAAGTGGGCCTCGCGTCGCAGCGACGCGCGACAGTAGGACGGGCTTCAGCCTGTCCGGTTTTGACTTTCGTGCGGAACTGCCAATCGAGCTCAATACCTCAAACTTCAAAAGCGGACAGGCTGAAGCCCGTCCTACTTCAAGCCCAACTCAGATTCGCATACTGCTCGACCAATTTCTTTGTGCCGTGATCGGAGAATCGTACGGTGAATTTGCGCTCCGGCTCTTCGCCCTCCACGGCGACGATGGTGCCGGTGCCGTACGTGGCGTGGCGCACGCGCTGGCCGATGAGCGGATTGGCATTGGCTTTCCCCGCTCGCGGGGAATAGCTCGTGGAACGCGTTCGGCTCGGCGCCTCCGCCGTGGTGCGTGAAGGGGAAGCGATGCGTTTCACGCGGCGTGAAAATTCTTCCTCGCTGTACGAGTACTCGGGATCTGGCTCGTAGCGGCGCGTCTCGCCGGCGTCGGCGAGCGAGCCGGAAGCCGTCTCGATTAGCTCCACGGGAATTTCCTGAAGGAAGCGGGACGGCATCGAGCCGGTAAGGCGTTCGGAGCCGTACATGCGACGATAGACTGCCCGTGTCAGGGTCAGTGTTTGCTTGGCGCGCGTCATGCCGACATAGCACAGGCGGCGCTCTTCCTCGAGTTCTTCATTGTCGTTTTGCGAGCGGCTGTGCGGGAAGATGCCCTCTTCCATTCCCGACAGAAACACATGATCGAATTCGAGGCCTTTGGCGCTGTGCAGCGTCATGAGCGTGATCAGCGCGTCTTCGTCGAAATTGTCGGCGTCGCTGACCAGAGCGGCGCGGTCGAGGAAGTCGGAAAGCGTTTCGCCGCGCTCGGCGCCTTCGGCCATGGCGTTGACGAGCTCGCGCAGGTTGTCCGCACGCGCCGTGTCCTCGCTCGAGTCGCGCTGCACGAGCATGTCTAGGTATCCGCTCCGCGTCAAAACGGATTGCAGGAATTCGGCGGGCGAAGCGGAAACGACTTCCTTCTGCAGGTCTTCGATCAGCGTCCGAAAATCCCGCAGCGGGGCCAGCGAGCGGCCCGAAAAGGATGGATCGAGCACCTTGCCGATGGCGGCCCAGAGGGAAATGTCGTGCTCGCGCGCCACCGCGGAGAGCGAGTCGATGGAAGTTTTTCCGATGCCGCGCGGAGGCGTATTGATCACGCGAAGCAGCGCGATATCGTCGTCCGGAAAAATCGCCAGGCGCGCGTAGGCCAGCGCGTCCTTCACCTCGGCGCGCTGGTAAAACGAAAAGCCGCCCAGCATGCGATAGCGCATGCCTCGCGCGCGCATGGCTTCCTCGAAAGAGCGCGACTGCGCGTTGGTGCGGTACAGGACCGCGACGTGAACCGCGGGATCCTCTCCGTGAACGATGCGAATGGCGTCGGCGATGTATTCCGCTTCGGCTTTGGAGTCGCGCCCTTCAAAAAAGGCCAGCTTGGCGCCGGAGGCGCGCGTCGCCTTCAGATTTTTTCCGAGGCGCCGCCTATTGTTGGAGACTACACCCGCGGCGGCGTCGAGAATGACTTGCGTCGAGCGGTAATTCTCCTCCAGGCGAACGACGCGCGCGCCGGGATAATCCTCGTCGAAGCGAAGGATGTTGCCGATATCCGCGCCCCGCCAGCGGTAGATCGATTGGTCTTCATCCCCGACGACGCACAAGTTGCGCGATTCGTTGACCAGCAGCCGCAACAGATCGTACTGGACGCGATTGGTGTCCTGGTATTCGTCGACGTGAATGTAACGGAAGCGCGTTTGCCACGCCGCGCGCGCCTCGGGAAATTCGCGAAGCACCTGGACGGCGCGCAGCAAGAGATCGTCAAAATCCAGCGCGCCTCCTTTGCGGAGAATGTTTTCGTACTCCGCGTAGACTTTGGAAGCCGTGATTCCGAGCGGGTCGTTGTGCTTGGCGGCCTCCGCGGCGATTTGTGTGGGAGTCTGCCCGTGATTCTTGGCGAAGCTGATGCGTTCCAAAAGGCCGCGGATTTTCTCGCCGGGGTCCTTGATGCTCAAGTGTTCGAGCGCGAGTTTCACCGCCGCGGTCTGATCGTCGGCGTCGAAAATCTTGAAATCGCGGGGAAGTCCCAGGCGCCCGGCTTCCCGCCGCAGCAGCCATGCGGAAAACGCGTGAAAGGTTCCGATCCACGGATCGTCGAACGCTTTTCCCTGGCGAATAAGCAGATCGCGGACGCGCTCCTTCATCTGCGCCGCGGCCTTGTTGGTGAACGTCACAGCCAGGATCGCGTTGCCGGGCACACCCTTCTCGATCAAGTGCGCGATGCGATAGGTGATGGCGCGCGTCTTCCCGGTGCCCGCCCCCGCGAGAATCAGGACGGGACCTTCCAAAGTGGTGGCGGCTTCGCGCTGGCCGGAATTCAGTTCATCTAGGAGTGTCATAGTGGAGAGCGGGCCCGTTTGGGAGACATCATTCTAGCCGACCCGCGCGGCTTCGGCAAATTTCGCGTCGTGCGGGATTCCAGAACGGCCGCGTCGATTATTTCCCTGGAGCCGCGCCCAAGTCGATCTCGAAAAAGAAAAGAGCCTTGTGGTCCGTCATGAAGTCGAGGTCCGGTATGTAGAGATGGGTGTAACGGATCGCGTCAAAATCGTGGTTCAGATCGAAAAAGAGAAATCCGTGAGTGGTGGCATGGGGCGGCAGCACATCCGTGCCCAGGGCCACGGATCGAAGAGTCGTGGTCATTTCCACCCAATCCTTGTTGTGGGCCGGGCCGGTCGGAGAGCCGGGAAACGGGAACGGACGGCGCGCGCGAACATCCGATGCGCCCGTAAGGAGGGTGCGATCGGCCACTTCCTCGGGAGAAAGAGCGCCCAGGCGCTGGCGATCCAGATCGGGTTGGGAAATAACGAGCTGGATCGTTTGTGGGTTGAGCCGGATGGGCACGTTGTTGTCGTTGCGGAAATAGACATCGATGGCGATGATCCCGGCGTTGTAGAAGGATTTCTTGCCAAACACTTCCTTCTTGTACCGATCGGCCTTGACGTAAGAGTCGGCGACGACCGTCAAGTCCTGATGGGCGTCGCGAGTGGGAAGCGACATCGGGTCCGCGGGCGCGGTTTGGCCCGCTGCACCCAGCGGAACGAGCAGCAAGATCGCAAGGATTCGAGGGAGCATAGTCTGGTTGGCTAGGATGCGCCTCTTCGGCGATTGGTTCGCTCCACTATTCGTATCCCATTACCGGCGGCGCGCCTATAATATCCGGTTTGCGATCGCGATAGGGGTAGTTCCAGGTTTTTTCCGGACGGGAGACGGCTCGACGAGAGCCCCTTGGGATGTACGCGCTCTACAGTCTGCTGACGGCCGCGGGAATGCTCCTGCTCTCGCCGTATTTCCTTGTGCGGGGATTGCTTCAGGGAAAATACCTGAGCAATCTCCCGGAACGCCTCGGATGGCGGTTCCCACCTGAATTGCAGTCCGGAGCCTCGACTTCTGCGACGAAAAACGCGATCTGGATTCACGCCGTGTCGGTCGGTGAAGTTCTTGCCGTGCTTCCACTTGCGCGGGAACTGAAAAAAAGATTTCCATCTCGCCGCCTCCTCGTTTCCACCACGACTGTCACGGGTCAGAAACTGGCGCACGAGAGGATGCCGTTCGCGGACGCCATTTTCTATTTCCCCCTGGATTGGCGCGGCCCCGTCCGGAGAACCCTGGCGGCTGCTTGCCCGGGAGCTGTGATCATGGTGGAGACGGAAATCTGGCCTAATTTTCTGCGCGAATGCCGCCGCGCGGGCGTGCCGGTCCTGTTTGTAAATGGACGGCTGTCGGAGCGGTCTTCGCGAGGCTACCGGCGCGCATTGGCGCTTTCCGCGGGAGCTCTTTCCGGATTTTTGAGAAAAGTTCTCGGCGACGCGACGCTGTTCCTGATGCAAAGCGAAGAGGATGCCAGGCAGCTGATCGCCCTCGGTGCGCCGCGCGATCGTGTCCTCGTCACCGGCAACCTCAAATACGATCTCGCCGAGCCGTGCGACAGCCCCGTTTCCGCGTGGCTGGAGGACGAGCTGGGGAATCGAGGTCCCGTCACGGTGGCGGGCAGTGTGCTCGCAAATGAAGAGGCGGCTGTTTTGCGCGCCTTCGCGGAAGTGGAGCGCGAATTTCCGCGAGCGCTGTTGATTCTCGCGCCGCGAAAACCCGAGCAATTCGATAACGCAGCGGCGATCATCGCCGGGTCGGGCCACAAAGTGCTGCGCCGTCGAGACCTCGCGTTGAATGGTGCGGGCCACGCCGCGCTGTCCGAACCGGGGAGCGTCTTGCTGCTCGACAGTATCGGCGAGCTGGCCGGTCTGTATCGGCTCGCCGACGTCGTGTTCGTGGGAGGTTCGCTCGTTCCCGCCGGGGGGCACAATATTCTCGAGCCGGCTGCGTTCAGCAAGGTTCCCATCTTTGGCCCGTCGATGGAGAATTTTCGCGAAATGGCGGCGAAATTTCTTGCGGCGGGCGCCGCGGTCCAGGTGAAGAGCGCGGAAGACCTGGGCGCGGCGTGGGCAAGCTTGCTGCGTGAACCGGAACGCTCGGTCGCAAATGGGAGCCTTGGCGCGGGAACTCGTGGACCGGAATCGCGGGCGCGACGGAGCGCGTGCTGAAATATATCGATCGGGTGGTTGATTTGGATCGAGGCGAATGGTGAAGCGCCCGTTGGGATGGCTTCGGCTGCTCTGGCCGCTGGCGCTCTTGTATTCCGCGGTCGCGCGCCTGAAAGCATGGTGCTATGCGCGGGGAATTTTCCGCGCGCGCAAGTTGCCGGGAACTGTGGTGAGCATTGGAAATTTGACCGTAGGGGGCACGGGCAAGACGCCGATGGTGCTGGCGATTGCGGAGCGCCTCGCCGAGGAAGGGAAGCACGCGGCGATTCTGACGCGCGGCTATCGAGGGACAGCGGAGCCCGGCGCGAGCGGCGTTCCGCAGAGCGACGAAGTGGCGCTGCTGCGCGAACGGCTCGCGGGTCAAGTGCAGCTTGGCGTCGGCGCCGATCGCTACACGAACGGCATGGTTCTGTCGAAGCACGGAATCGATTGGTTTGTGCTGGACGACGGATTTCAGCATCTGAAACTGTCGCGCGATGTGGACGTCGTGCTCGTGGACGCGACGGATCCGTTTGGCGGCGGCATGGTGCTGCCCGCGGGGCGGTTGCGCGAGCCGCTCTCGGCGCTGCGGCGCGCGGACGTCGTGGTGATCACGCGAGGCGTGCAGGCGCCGTCGCCCGCGATCGAAGCGATCGTTCGCCGGTACACCAGCCACCCGATCTTCTATGCTTCGACGCTCCTCGAAACCGTGCTGCGTGTTCCGCGGCTGGACGTGGCCCTGCCGCCGCAGGACTGGCAGGCGGCGCGATTTCTGGCGTTCTGCGGAATCGGCAACCCCGCCGCGTTTTTCGACGATCTGCGCACGTGGGGATTCCAGGTCGCGCAGCAGCGCAGCTTTCCCGATCATCACGTCTACACGCCGCGTGAGGCTGCGGAGCTGGAGCAGTCCGCAGCCGGCTGCGGCGCGGAGCGCTTTGCTGTGCACGGAAAAAGACGTGTGGAACTTGCGAAACGTCCAATTGACTGGGCTTCCCGTGTACTGCTGCAGGATTTCGTTCGATTTGCCGGAGGGCTTTTGGAGCGCCCTCGCGGAAGCGGCGAACCGTGGAAAAGCGGGCGGCGGGCGATGAAAATCCTCGTTCGCGCTCCGAATTGGGTTGGCGACACGGTGATGGCGATCCCGGCGCTCGAAGCGGTTCGTTGCGTGCGGGCGAGCGACGAAATTTGCATCCTGGCGAGGCCCGCGGTTGCGGACCTGTTTTCAGGGCAGCCATTCGTGGACCGAATCCTGCCGTACGATTTTCGCGGAAGGCATCGAGGCTGGTTCGGCCGTGAAAAACTCGCCGGCGAGTTGCGAAAAGAGAAATTCGGCGTCGCGGTCCTGCTGCAAAATGCGTTCGATGCGGCATGGCTGGCCTGGCGCGCGGGCATTCCTGAGCGGGTCGGATATGCGCGGGATGCGCGCGGCCCCCTGCTGACGAAAGCGATTTCCGTGCCTCGCGCAGGAGAGATTCCCAAACACGAATCGCATTATTATCTTGAGTTGCTGCACCGCGCGGGCTGGATCGAGGCGGCGCGGACGATTCCAGCAATTCGCCTGCACGTGACAGAAGCGGCGCGCTCCGCCGCGGAAGCAACTTTGCGGAGCGCGGGAGCGAGAGAAAATAGCTGGCGCTGCGCGATCGCTCCCGGCGCATCCTACGGAGCGGCAAAATGCTGGCCCCCGGAGCGATTCGCGCTCTTGGCCGACCGCTTGATTTCAGAATGCAGCGCCGATGTGATATTTTTTGGAACACCGGGAGAAACGGAAGTTGCGGCGCGCATTCGTGCGAATATGAAACATCGCGCGATTTCTCTGGTGGGTGAGACGTCGATGCGCGATCTGCCTGCGCTCTTCGCTTGCTGCTCGGGATTTATCGGCAACGATTCGGGAGCCATGCATGTGGCCGCCGCGGCAGGGCTCCCGGTGATCGGAATTTTTGGTTCCACGGATCCGGAGGGCACCGCTCCCGTGACGGAACGATTTACGCTGATTCGCGAAACC
This sequence comes from uncultured Acidobacteriota bacterium, assembly GCA_963800455.1. GTDB lineage: Bacteria > Acidobacteriota > Terriglobia > Acidiferrales > UBA7541 > Palsa-360. The sequence goes on from CAWDAY010000004.1 coordinate 186,509, forward strand.
GTGTCGTGTAGTCCGTGCTTTCTGCGGCGGTGTCCCGTGGACCATCGCTGCATGATGCGGATTGCCGTGGATTCCGTGTTCGCGGCCGCGATGCGCATCGCCAATACTCCCAATCATCTTCCTGTTCGAGGCCCGCAGAATGTCTGAGAAACAACTCTTGCGCCGCGCCGTGTTTTTGGACCGCGACGGCACCATCGGCGAAGAAATGGGTTACGTAAACCATGTCGACCGCTTTCAAATCTTTCCGTACGCGGCGGAAGCGATTCGACAGTTGAATCAAGCCGAAATTCCCGTGATTGTGGTCACCAACCAGTCGGGAATCGCCCGCAATATCTTTCCCGAATCGCTGGTGCACGAAGTCCACAAGAAAATGGTGGCCGAACTCGCGGCGGGCGGGGCGTGGATCGACGCCATCTATTTTTGTCCGCACAAATCCGAAGATGTCTGCGAATGCCGCAAGCCGAACCCGGGCCTGCTGCTGCAAGCGGCGCGGGAACACGGGCTGGATCTGGCGGCCTCCTGGGTCGTTGGCGACCGGTACGCGGACCTGGAGATGGGCCACGCCGCCGGGGTCCGCGGAGTCCTGGTGATGACCGGATATGGCCGCGGGGAGTACGAGTTGCACCGCGCCACCTGGGCCAGGCAGCCGGAAGCTCTGGCCGCTAATCTAAGCGAGGCGGTGCGCCAGATTCTGAAAAATGGCGGCGGTGCGGCGCGTCGCGATGACTAAGCCCGATGCGCAGCCGTCCGGCGAGCGTTTCCTCGTCGTGCGGCTCACCGCGATGGGAGATATTCTCCACACGGTACCCGCCGTAGCCGCGCTCCGTGCCGCGCACCCTGGCGCGAAAATCGATTGGGTCGTCGAAAGGAAATGGGCGCCGGTCCTGGAGGGAAGTCCCGCGATCGATGAAGTGATCCCGTTCGACCGCCGCTCGGCCTGGGGCGCGCTCGAATGTATCCAGCGCCTGCGTGAGAATCGCTACACCTGCGCGATCGATTTCCAGGGCCTTTACAAGTCGTCGATTCTGGCCGGTCTCTCCGGCGCGCCGCGCCGGATTGGGTTCGAGCGCGCCTGGGCCCGCGAACCGGGAGCGGCGATGTTCTACACCGAACGCGTGATCCCTACCGGCCGCCACGTAGCCGAATTGAATTACTCTCTCGCCGAGCGCGCGGGAGCAAAACGCCCGGCCTTGCCGGAGTATCCGCTGCGAGTTCCGGCGGGCGGCGCGGCGTCGGTTCGCGCGCGCCTACACGACCTGGGCATCACGGGTGAGTACCTGGTGGTCGGCCCCGGCGGGAGCTGGCGTGCGAAGTGCTGGCCTGCGGAGCGGTACGGAGGACTCTGCCGCGAGCTCGAATCGAAAAATAATCTGCGCGTGGTGGTCATCCACGGCCCGGGGGAAAAGGCTCTGGCGGAAGAAGTGCTGCGCGCGGCAGGCCCGGCCCGGCCGGCGCTGATATCGACGACGATCGAGGAATTGATGGGACTGCTTGCACATGCGCGCTGTCTGGTCGCTGCGGATTCCGGTCCGTTGCATTTAGCGGCGGCGCTCGGCACGCCGGTGGTCGGTTTGTACGGTCCCACCGATCCCGCGCGGAACGGGCCGTTTGTGCCGGGCGCGACGATCCTCCACAAGGCGCATCCCGAGGAGATCAGCTACAAGCGGCGAACGGAATATTCCGCCTCGATGTTGCGAATTACCGTCGAAGACGTTCTGGCCGCGACCGACGCGCTTCTGAAGGTTCCCGCTTGAGTTCCCAAACAAACTTTTGGATTCGCTGGCGCGTTCGCGTGGGATACCCGGTCGCGGTCGCGGCCTTCTGGTTCGCCCGGCCGCAAGGGAAGTGGCTGCTTTGCGGCATAGCTATTGCGATTCTCGGGCTGCTCTTGCGTGGATACGCGGCGGGTCACCTTCGCAAGCATCAGCAGTTGGCGATCTCCGGGCCATACGCCTTCACTCGGAACCCGTTGTATTTGGGGAGCGTGCTTCTCGCCGCGGGATTCACCGTGGCGAGCCACTCGTGGATTTCGGGACTGGTGCTGGGCGCGTACCTCGCGGTTTTTTATCCCGTCGTCATTCGGCGGGAGCAGGCGGAACTCCAGGCGCACTATGGCGACGCGTTTGTGAAATACGCCGAGCAGGTACCCGCATTCTGGCCGCGATTTTCGCCCGCCGTTGCATCGACAGAAAAATTCTCCTGGCCGCTGTACCGCCAGAATCGCGAGTACGAAGCGGCCATCGGACTCGGCGTGACGATGGCAATCCTAGCGTTCCTGATGGTGTGGAGAGGCGGCGGGTAGTAGGACGGGCTTCAGCCTGTCCGGTTTTGACTTTCTCTCTAGAATTGTAGATCGCTCCGCGAGCGCAAACATCACCCGCCGTACAAGTTGCCGCCAGTCCTACTGCTTACCCGAAAACGTGCTAACCGAGAGCGTCCTTCCATCCGCGCTAGCCGTGATCGCGCCGTCGCGATCGGTTCGATAAACGCGAACGCCGGACGTTTCGAGCCGGTCCGTCACTTCCGCGGACGGGTGGCCGAACACGTTGTCCCTCCCCACGGAAATGGCGGCGAATTCGGGATGCGCGGCGGACAGAAACGGGTCGGTGGTCGAAGTTTTGCTCCCGTGATGAGCGACTTTGAGAAAATCGACTCGCACAGGCTGTTCTTCCGCGAGGATTCTGCGTTCCGATGGCCGCTCGATGTCTCCCGCCAGCAAGAATGTCTCGCCGGCGTCGGTCAAGCGCAGTACGAGCGAATCGTCGTTCTTTGCCGACTGGCCTTCCGAAAGATCGTCGGGCCATAACACACTGCCCGCCACGCCATCTTCGGAGAAGGAATCTCCCTGTTTTAAGTGCCGGACGCGCACGCCGTGCGCTCGCGCCAGCGCAAGAACTTGGCGGTAGGCGGAGCTTTGCACGTCGCGCCCCACCCAGAATTCGCCGACGCGAAAATTCTCGAAAATCGCCGGCAGCCCGCCAAGATGATCCTCGTGCGCATGGGTCAGGGCGACCACGTCGATTCGTTTGAGCCCGCGCGACCACAAGTATGGCGAAACGACGTCCTCTCCGACGTCGATTCCGGAGCGCATCCCCGCCGAATGGAACGAGCCAATTTCGCCGCCCGCGTCGATGAGCATGGTGCGGCCGCGAGGAAACGAAACGAAAAGGCTGTCGCCTTGGCCTACGTCGAGCACCGTCAACTCCAGCCGCTGCAGCGCGAATCGAGGTGCGAACGGATATGTCGCGATGAGCGCAGTAACGGCGAGCAATGCGATCGCGGATGCCGCCGGCCACCATGCTCGGCGGCGCGTGCGAACCGCCGCCGAGAACGCCGCTGCAAACGCGATAAAAAGTAGCAGCAGCGTGATCGACGGCCCCGGAATCCGATAGCTCGCGCCGTTCCACGCCGCGAACCATCGCACAGAAGCATCCAACGCCGCGAAGAGAATTCCCAAGGCTTTCGCAAGCACAGCCGCGACCGGATGGGAAATCAGTGAGGCTGCCAGCGTCAAGAAACCAAGCGGAACCGCCACTCCCGCCAGCAATAGCGCGGGAACGTTTGCAAGAGGACCGACGATCGTGACGCGATGAAAATAGTAAGCCAGCGGCGGAAGCATTCCGAGCTGAAGAATCGCCGAGAGAAACACGATCTCCCAGAAATACAGCGCGAGCCGGAATGGCCGGACCATCAAATCGGATCCGTAGGGCACGGCAAAGCGAGGCAAACGCGCAGAAATCCATTCGGCTGCGGCGCGCAGTTCGATACGAAATTGAATGACTCGCGGCGCATGAGCCGCATCGCGTGTCACATCGGCGAGGTGGTCGAGCGCCAGACGGTAAGGTTCGCTGGATCGCGCGATCAGCGGGATTGCCAGCGCGCCAATCGTGGCGACAGCGGAAAATGACAGAAGAAAACTGGCGTCGGTGATCTCCGAAGGCCGAACCGCGAGAATCGCCAAAGCGGAAATGGCCGCCACATTGACGAGGTCCATGCGGCGATACAGGAGCTTTGCGCCGAGGAACACAGCCGCCATGAGAACCGCGCGCACAATCGGCGGCCGGTCCTCGACGATCGACGCGTAGGCCGCGAGCGCCAGAAGCGTCAAAAAAATACGGGGCATGAGTCTCAGGCGAAGCCGCCGTCCGGCCCAAAGGAAAAAGGCCGCGAGCGCTCCGACATGCAATCCCGCGAGAACCATGACGTGATAGACGCCGGTTTCCTGATACGCAACCACGCGGTCGCGCTCGACGAAGCTGCGGTCGCCTAGCAGCAGGGCGCGCGCGAGCGCTGCCTCGTCCGGACGGGAAGCGAACAGTTCGTTCAGGGAATCGAGAAAGCGGCCGCGCAAGCGCGCGAAGCGGTTGAAAATCCCAAGGCGCGGGCTCGGCAAAAGCGTAAGAAGCTGGCCATTCCTCAGCGAGGCCTGCAATTGAATGTTCTGGCGGGCGAGATAGCTGCGAAAATCGAAGCTACCCGGGTCGCCAAAATTGTTCACGGGCCGCGCGCGAGCGAGGACTTCCACTCGATCTCCGGCGCGCACTCGGGGCGGAGGCGCCGCGTTTGCCGATTCCGGATCGTAATACGTCAGTCGCAGGCCGCCGCTGATGGGCGTAATTCCTGCGGAAGATTCGACCGCTTCCAAATTGATTTCGTAGCGCGTGCCCCACGGAAGTTGCAGCGGATCCCCGCGCAGCCGTCCCTGCCAGCGCAACGCCGCCGATGAATCCAGCTTGCCGGATTCGATCAGACGGCTCGCCAGGTTGGCGGGGATCGCACGCGCGCTCCAGGTTGCACGCGCAAACGCCGAGCAACACCCATGCGCCCGCAGCCAATCCCGCTGCGCTTAGAATTCGATTGCGGCGGAGCACGACGTAACCGAGGAGGAGTAACAGCAGGACAGCGACGATCGCGACGCGAGGACTCAGGTGAGCGAGTTTCGGAACGTCCACCGAGAGGAGAATTCCTCCCGCGAAAAACGCGACGGGAAAGAGGGAAGGGAGCTTCATGCGCGCCGTCTGAGCCGCACCAACACCTCCATATGATAGGTTTGTGGAAAAATGTCAAATAAATTAATGCTTTCGATCTCGAACGGACCGGCCGCGTCCTGCGTGCCTACGAGTTGGGCCAAGTCGCGCCCCAACGTGGCCGGGTCGCAGGAGACGTAGTGGATGCGCGCGGGCCGGAGTTTCTTCAGATGAGCGAGCGCTTCGATTTCCACTCCGGCGCGCGGCGGATCGAGCACGACGAGGTCGGGCGTCTCGTGCCAGCGGGAAAGAAAGCCCTCCGTCGTGGCGTTGCGGGCAGAGAGGGACGCGCCGCCGCTCTTCTTCAGGTTATTCTCCAGGTCTTTCGCCGCGGCCAGATTCGATTCCACGCCAATGACGCGTTCGAAATTCTTGGTCAGCGCCACCGTGAACAAGCCGACGCCCGCAAACAAGTCCAGCGCCAGCTTCCCGCGTTCCGTTCCGATCGCCGCTTCGATCAGCGGCTCGATCATGAATCGATTGACTTGGAAGAACGACAGGTGGCCGATGCGGTAAGAAGCGCCGCCGGATTCATACGTTAGGTATCCCGGGCCGTCCAGCTGGAATGTGTCGGCGCGCCGGTCCTGTATCAGAATCGATTCGACATTCGGTACAGCCTCCCGCAGCGCGGCCGCGAGCGATTCCGGAGATTCCGCGAGGCGCTCGGCGGAAACATTCAGCAGAATCTTTTCGTCATTCGAATCGGCGAAGGCTTCGATTTCATCGATGGCCGCCAGAGCATTGCCTCGCGAGGCGAGCTCGCGCAGCCGCGAAAATGTGTCCGCGAGCCTCGGCGAAAGAATCGAGCATTCCGTGACGGCGCACAGCTTCGTGCTGCCCATTTCGAAGTATCCGATGTCCGAGCGGCCCGCCGCGTCCTCGGGATTGGCGCGCAGCTTCCATTGCGCGCGGTTGCGGTATCCGAACGGCGGCGAAGCGTGCGTCCCGATTTCTCCCTGCCACTGGATGCGTCCGATGCGGCCGAGCGTCTCGCGGAGAATTTCCGCTTTGTAGCGGATCTGCGCGTCGTACGGCATGTGCTGGTACTGGCACCCTCCGCAGCGTCCAAAATGCGGGCACGGGGCTGCGACGCGCTCTGCCGAGGCTTCTACGACGCGTTCCAACTTGCCGCGGATAAATTTCTTCTTCCGCGAGGAAGATTCAATTCGAACGAGTTCTCCCGGAAGGACCAGAGGGACAAACACGGTGTGGCCGTCATGATGCGCCAGGCCGTCGCCGCCATACACAAGTTTTTCAATTCGAACTTCCATTCGGGTCGCTTTCCGATTCGCGGGGTGTGATCCTCGGCCGGTGAGCCTCAGGTCAGGTAGAACAAACTCAGGCGAGGAAGATTATACCGCTCCCAGAGCCGTTTCTGCATGTATTGCCGTTCGAGCTGCGCGAGTTGCGCGGAACTCATTTTTCGGCGGTAGGGTGCGAGTTGGCGGTCCATGTCGCGGCGAATGTCGATGAGGAAATCTTCCGGCGCGTGCGCCGTCAGAGCGGCGGTGAGCTTTTCTTCGGCGACCGTGAGACGCCGCTCCAGGTCTTCGAGATTCAGCGCTCCGGGGGACTCCAAGAGGGACGCGAATTCCGCAAGGCGCGCGCGTGTTTCTTCCACGCGAGAGGCCAGTTCCGGTTGCGCGGACCGAACCGCGGCGGCAGCCGAGGAAAGCCGTTCGGCGTTTCTTTTGAAAAACGCCCGCAGCGCGTCCCGCGAAAAGGTCTCTTCCTGATGCTTCGAGGCGGCTGCAACGGGCCCCGTGCCGGCGGCGGTTTCTTTTTCTTCGTCCGCGGCTTCCAGCACGGCATCGACGCAATAGGACAGGCTCTTCAATTGCCGCCCTCCGGCCGCGCGGCGCGAGCGCGCATAGCTTTCAAACGCGCGGTCGATGCCTTTCAGTACGGCGGAAAGAGGAATGCCCGCCTTTTGCCAAGTCTCGACGATCGCCCAATCCAGCGGTGAAACCAGGAGATGCGCTCCGCGCTTCTGCCAAAAATATTCCTCGATTTCGGTGAAGTAATTGAAATAGTTCAGCTCGGCCATTGCTTCAGGAGGATTCAAGACTGGCGTTTTCTTTCCTTCGCAACGGCGAGCGGGAGCGGTGATTTTTCGGCGCCGCCGGCCGGAGTCCGCTTCGCCGCGTGGTTCCGTTCCCACACGATGCGGAGTCCCTCCAGGGTGAGAAACTCGTCGATGATTTCAATGTGCCGCGAAGCTCGAGCGATGAGCTGCGCTTGCCCGCCGGTGGCGATCACCCGCGCCGAATCGCCGACAGCGCTTTTGATGCGCGTGACGATTCCGTCGACTAGGTCCGCGTATCCGTAGTAGAGGCCGGATTGCAGGGACTGCATGGTATTCGTGCCGATAATTTTTCCGGGGTCCTTGATCTCCACGCGGAACAGGCGAGCCGCGCGCGAGAAGAGCGCTTCGGCGGAAATACCGATGCCGGGCGCCAGCACTCCGCCCATGTACTCGCCGCGCGCGGAAACCACGTCAAAATTGATCGCCGTGCCGAAATCGACGACGATGCAGGGACCGCCGTATTTCGCGAACGCCGCGACGGCGTTGACGATCCGGTCGGCGCCTACTTCCTGTGGGTTGTCGTATAGAACCGGCATGCCGGTTTTCACGCCGGGCTCGATGAAAAGCGCCTTCACGTGAAAATACCGCTCGGACATTTCCTGGAGCGTGGAATTGAGCGGCGGCACCACCGAACTGATGATCACGCCGCTGACGGACGATGGATCGATTCCCGCGAGAGTGAAAAGTTCCCGGGTGAGGATGCCGTACTCGTCGACGGTCTGGTCGCGCGCAGTGGTCAGCCGCCAGTGCGCGACGAGCTCTGCGCCGCGGAAAAATCCCAGCACCGTATTCGTGTTTCCGACATCGAGCGTCAGCAGCATCCGTCCGCCTCGGAAAGCGTTCCGGCAATCACAGGCAAAATTCGACCGTCGTCCCGCCGCACGCGCAGAAGGCCCCCGGGTTCGAGCCCTTCCGTCGTGCCCGTGTACGTTTCCGACGGGGATTCGATCCGCACGCGTTTGCCCTTCGCGTAGCTGGAGACTTCGGAAAAGCGCGCGACGATCGCCTCCGGTCCCTCGCTTAGGAAGCGATTGTAGTAGGAGTCGAGGTGCCGCAGCAACCGCGCAACGATCTCGACGCGGGATTGCGCGTGCCCAGTCTCGATGCGCAGCGATGTGGCGATTTTAGAAAGCTCGTCAGGGATCCGCTCGTGGTTCACGTTGATGCCGATTCCCACGGCGACGTAATGAATTCGGTCCGGCTCGGCGTTCATCTCGGTCAGGATGCCGCAGAATTTCTTGCGGCCGAAGAGAAGATCGTTCGGCCAGCGCAGGTCGGGCGTAAGGCCGGTTTGCTCCAGAATCGCATCGCGCACAGCGAGGCCCGCGGTCAGAGTGATGAGCGGTGCTTGCTGGGGAGGGATCGGCGGTCGCAGCAGCACGGTCATGTAGATGCCGTTGGTTTTTTCCGAATGCCAGGTGTGGCCGGCGCGGCCTCTCCCCGCCGTTTGCTCTTCCGCGATGACGACGGTTCCGTGCGGCTCACCCTGCTCTCCCAGGGCCATGGCGACGGAATTGGTCGAATCGATTTTAAAGAAATGGAAGATGCGCTTGCCGAGCGGGCCGGGATGCATCCGCCGGTGCAGCAACTTCGGCGCGAGGATATCGGGAACTTTTTCGATCTGGTAGCCGGTGCCCGTATGGCCTTTTACGCGAACTCCCAGCGCGCGAAGCTTGACGATCCAATTCCACACGGTGCCGCGCGTCACGCCGATCTCGCGGGCGATTTTTGCGCCGCTGATGACGATCATCGTGTTGTCGGCGAGCAGCGCGAGCAGCGCGTCGATGCGCCGGTCGGTCGTGCCCGGAATGCTGGCTTTTGTCATGAAGCTCTTGTGGCGCCGGCATCCTGCCGGCGGTTTTCGAGATGGGGCCGCATAAAAATCGCCGGCGAGGACGCCGGCGCCACCAGGGATTGCGCTAAAGTTTTTCGAGCTGCGCGAGCCGCTCGCTCAACTTTTCCAGTTCCGTGCGGCGCTCGGCGAGCGTCGATTCGAGTCCCTTCACGATATGCTCGGGCGCACGGCTCCGGAACGTTTCGTCCTCGAGACGCGACTGCTTCGACGCGATGTCTTTTGTAAGACGCTCCAGCTCTTTCCGCAAACGAGACGTTTCGGCTTTCACGTCGATGGCCGCTTCGTATGGAATAAAAAGGTCAAAGTCCTTGTTCGAGCGAACCGTTCCTTTTGTAGAGTCGAAGGGCGGCTTCACGAAGGAAAGGGAAGAAAGATTGGCCAGCCGCAAAATGGTTTCGAGGCTGCGCTCCGCGGCGGCCTGGACCGCGGACGTGGCCGGCGCCAGTTGCGCCGGCAGCTTCGCTTTTTGGTCGACCTTCATCTCGGCGCGAATATTGCGAGCCGACGAAATGATTTCCTGGAGGAGTGCGACTTGCTCTTCAGACCGCGGCATCCATTCGTTCAGCATGCGGCTCGGGAAACCGGTCGAGCGCAATCGAACGCGCGCCCGCGCGCTGCGGCAGTTGTTGCCACAATTCTTCCGTAAGAAACGGCATGAAGGGATGCAGCAGCCGCAGCGCGCTCTCAAAGGCCGCGAAGAGATTCTTCCAGGTGGCCGCCGATTTCGCGCGGTCCTGCGAAACGAGTTCCGGCTTCACCCATTCGATGTACCAGTCGCAGAAATCGCCCCAGAAGAAGTGGTAGACGACGTGCGCCGCTTCGTGAAAACGGAAATGTTCGAGCGCTTCATTCACCTGCATGGTGGCTCGGGCGAGCCGCGAGAAAATCCATCGGTCGATGAGCGCCACCTCGCCGCCCGCGCCATAGGGCGCGGCAGCGCGCACTTCGGGAGCTGCAAGCGCCTCCAGGGTTTCGCCGCCCGAGGTTTCGTACTTGTCCAGATTCAGGAACACGAATCGCGCGGCGTTCCAGATTTTATTGGCGAAGGCGCGATAGCTGAGGATGCGTTCCTCGGACAGGACGATGTCGGTGCCGGGCGCGGCCATGCTGGCCAGCGTGAAGCGCATCGCGTCGGTCCCGAATTTCTCGTTGAGTTCGACGGGATCGATCCCGGTGCCTTTCGACTTGGACATCTTCTGCCCCTCGGCGTTGCGCACGAGCGAATGCAGGCAAACCTGCCGGAAGGGAATCATGCCCGTAAATTTCAGGCCCATCATGATCATCCGCGCGACCCAGAAAAACAGGATGTCGTAGCCGGTGATGAGCAGGCTCGTCGGATAGTATTTGCGGTAGTCGGGCGTGTCGTCGGGCCATCCCATCGTCGAAAACGGCCAGAGCGCCGAGCTGAACCACGTTTCCAGAACATCGGTGTCCTGCTTCAGATTTCCAGAGCCGCACTTCGCGCATTTGGAAGGCGCCTGGCGCGCGACGATGATTTCCTTGCAATCGCCGCAGTACCACGCGGGAATCCGGTGTCCCCACCAAAGCTGGCGCGAAATGCACCAGTCGCGGATGTTGCGCATCCACTCGAAATATTCGGTGCGGCGATTGTCCGGCAGAATTTCGATATCGCCGCGTTCGACGGCGGCAATCGCCGGTTCGGCGAGCGGTTTCATTTTCACGAACCATTGCGTGGAAGCGCGCGGCTCGATGATCGTCCCGCAGCGGTCGCACGTTCCAACCGCGTGCGTGTGATCCGCGATCTTGACGAGCAAGCCCGCCGCCTCGAGGTCCGCGACGACGCGTTTCCGCGCCTCGAAGCGGTCGAGGCCGGCATAGGGTCCCGCCGCGGCGCTCATTTTCGCGTCGTCCGTCATCACGTCGATTTCCGGCAGGTTGTGGCGCCGGCCGATTTCAAAGTCGTTGGGATCGTGCGCCGGAGTTACTTTCACCGCGCCCGTGCCGAATTCGCGGTCCACCACAAAATCGTCCACGATTGGAATTTCGCGGTTCATCAGCGGCAAGAGAAGCTTCTTGCCGATCAGATGCTCGTAGCGCGGATCGCTCGGATGCACGGCGACCGCCGTGTCTCCCAGCATGGTTTCGGGACGCGTGGTGGCCACGACCACGGATTCCTTCGTCCCCACAACCGGGTAGCGGATGTGCCAGAGATGTCCCTGGCGCTCTTCGTGCACGGTTTCCAAATCGCTGATCGCGGTGCGGCATTGCGGGCACCAGTTCACGATGTAATGGCCGCGATAAATCAGGCCGTCTTCGTAGAGACGGACGAAGACTTCGGTGACGGCGCGGGAAAGTTCCGGCGACAGAGTGAAACGCTCGCGTGTCCAATCGCAGCTTTCGCCGAGTTGCAGCATTTGCCGCGTGATCGTTCCGCCGGACTCGGCTTTCCATTCCCAAACTTTTTTCTCGAACGCTTCGCGGCCCAGATCGCGGTAATTGATGCCTTGCGCGGCCAACTGGCGCACCACCACGCGTTGCGTAGAGATGCCCGCATGATCCGTTCCCGGGAGATACAGCGTGTTGTAGCCCTGCATGCGCCGCCAGCGCGTGAGGATATCGATCTCGGTGTGGTCGAGCATGTGGCCGATATGCAGCGAGCCCGTCACGTTCGGCGGCGGAATGACGATCGAAAAAACGGGGCCTGGCGCGTTAACGTCCGCGCGAAAGAGTTTTTCTTCCGCCCATTTCTTCGCCCATTTTTGTTCGATCTGCTGCGGCTCGTAAGCCTTGGGAATCTCTCTCGGCATGTTCTCCAGCCCTGTGAATAAGAGAATTACTATACGGACGCCCGCGCGGACGGTCAAATACGTCTTCTACAGGCTCACGGAAGCCGGAATGATCGGATTCCGCAAGGACTCAGAGGAGGAAGCCGGATTCTACCGCTTGGTGATTTCCCGATGGACGAGGGCTTGAACGACGGGACGCAGGAATTCCTTGGTGATGATATCGACGACCTGGGGGCGCATCTTCTCCAAAACGCGCTGGACCACGGCTTCAACCAACGCCGGGTCCGGGACCGCGGATGCGGTGGAACCGGGCGAGGCGGCCTGACCGTTCGCCGCGCCCGCAACGGTCGTTGGCGCGGCGGGAGAAGCGGCCGGCTGCGCGCCGATGGGCGCTGATTTGGGTGTCTCGGTTGTCGCGTCGCTGGATTTCGGCTGAAGGCTCGCGGCTAGATCCGCCCATGCCTGCTTGGGAACGGAACGGGCGGTATCTTCGGTGCTCTGCGACGAGGGCTTTGAGGCTGGTGGCGCCGAACTCGCGGCCGCAGGCTGCGCCGGCGGCACAGGCAGCGCAGAAGGTTGCGCGCCAGCCTCAGGCTTGGCTTTTTCGGGCGTCGGTTCGGTCAATTTCGGCTGAAGGCTTGCGGCCAGATCGGCCCATTCCTGCACAGGAATAGAACGAGCCGTATCTTCGACGGATTGTTTCGCAGAGCTCGCGTTGACCTGCGCGGGTACCGCGGAGATCGGAGGTTGCGGCGCAGGAACGGAAACGGGCGCGACGGCAGCCGGGACGACGTCGGAAGCCTCGAAACCGTGAGCCGATTGGGAAATGCCTGCGGCTTCTGCGGCTACTTCCTCATTCTCGGGAGTCTCCGTGGCTGCAACGCTCCACTCGGGAGCCGCTTCTGGCACTTCTTCCGTCGGAGGAGGCGGAACGGTCGCCATCCATTCGATCGGATTGGCGGCGAGGTCCGGGGCCCTGGAAGCCTCCACGGTGAGCGGCGCTTGCGAAGCCGCGTCTTGCAGAATGGATGCCGACGACGCCACCATCGTCGGAGTTGCGTTAGCCTGGTCTTCGTCCCGTACCAATTCAAAATGCTCTGGGGGCGCCGCGGCGTCGGATTCGGCGCGATTTGGCGTGGCTCCGTCATCCAGATTCCAGGCGAGCATCGGAGCGCCGGCCGGCTCGTCTGCCTCGTGTTCTGAATCTTCGTCTTGGGCTTCGGGTTCCGGTTCGTCCGCTTTCCAGAAAGCCGGTTCTCCGAGCGCTGCATCACGAGCGCTGGTCAAAATCTGGGCGTCATCGACGGGCTCGATCACTTCCGGTTCCACGGCCGCCGAGTTCTGGGCCGGGGGATCCAGGAGCTGCCCAAACGCAATGGGACGATCCCCTTCGCCGAACGAAACGCGATCCACGGGCGAGTGAATTTCCTGTTCCGGCTCGGGAAATTCTTCAACGGTTTGCGGAGCGGACGGATGACCCTCCGCAACAGCAATTCCGCCTGCCGTACCTTCCATCGAGGCCGCGGGCTTGGCGGCCCCAACGGCCACCAGCCGCTCGCCCTGGGTGCGATCCAGGAGCGTTTTGATCATTGCGATCAAAGGATCCGGGGGAACGAACGGTTTCTTTAGAATGCCATCCGCGCCGACGCGCTGGGCTTCGCGTTCATCCAGCGGGTCGAACGCTCCGACCAGCAGCACCACGGGAATACGCGAGAAGCGGGAATCTTTCTTGACGTAGTCGCAGACTTCGTAGCCATTTCGTACCGGCATGAAAATGTCGGCTAGGACCAGGTCGGGCGCAACATCGGCGAGCCGTTTTACCGCGGCGTCGCCATTGTTCACCGCGACCACTTCAACGCCCAGGTCGGCCAGCGCAAGCGCGACTGTCTTCTGGACGTTGCTATTATCGTCGGCTACCAGAATCTTTGCCACGTGCCGTCCTCCCGATTTCCCCGGGCCCCACTACAAGTATGGCGCGAGGGCACAACATGCCCTACACCATTGGTAGCACCCGGAGCCAAGCCAGTCAATAAAGACCAAATAGGAGTGTGTCTGAACGGACTAGTCGTCCGAAAGACCAGTCACTGATTCAAGGAATGTTCCAGGACGGAACGGTCGTGAACTGTTAGAAGGGAATGAGCTTTCGCAAGCCGCCCTTTTTCTTGCTGCTGGATTCCTGGCTGGGATTAGCCGGAGCCGCGGGGGTAGTGGAATTTGCGGGTTGCGTGTTGCTCGAATCCGTCGAGGCGGGAGTGCTTGCCGGTTGCGACGAATCCGTCGCCGTGGAGGATGTGCCGGAGGCAGCGGGAGCCGCATTCGCTGCTGGAGTCGAGGAATCCGTCGGAGGCAGGGCATTGGCGCTTCCCGGCGTGACCGTTTCCACGGTCGCTGTACTGCCCACGCTGGAAGTCGTCGCTCCCGTCGCATTGGGCTGCAAACTGAAACCGATCGTCTCGTCGCCGGATTCGCTCGCCGGCGTCATCGTGGGAGGTCCGCTGCGAGCCGCGAAGGAAACGTCCGGGCTGTTCTTCAGCATGCCCATGGATCGCGCCAAGACGCCGGGGTGACGGGCCATTTGTTCCTGCCGCATGCGGGCTTCCGCCGCGGGATCGGGAGGAGGAACCGGAACGCCAAATTTCACGAGCCGATTCTTGGATTCGCCCGCCAGCGGAGAAAGCGGATAATCCTTTACGATCCGGCTGTAATAGCGGGCGGCAATTTCGTTGTGCTCGCCCTTCTCATAAATTTGCCCGAGCATCCAGTTGGCTTGATCGGCCTGGCTGTAGAGCGGATAGCGGTTCGTCAATTCGATCAGGCGGGCTCCCGCAGCCCGGTAGGCGGCGCGGGTGTAATAAAAGCTGGCCACCCTGAAGTTGCCTTCCGCCAGAACTTCCTGGACCTCGCGCAGGTGCTGCTCAGCCTGAGGGACAAGCGGGTTGTTGGGATATTTCTCGAGGAAGGTCTGGAATTCGGCTTCCGCCTGCACCGTCTCCGCGTGGTCGCGATCCGGCTTTTCCATCTGCCTGTAGTGCGCTATCGCGACCTGCAGCTGGGCGTAGGCCGCCTCGTCGAGAAACGGGAAGAAGGTAATGAAATCCTTGTACTCGACGATCGATTGTTTTAGGCCTGCGGTTCCGCCCTCTTTGAAGTAGGAATCCGCGATGGCCAGCTTGGCCTTGGCCAGATATTCGCTGTCGGGGTAGGTATTAATGACGGTTTGCAGCCCGAGGCGCCCGACGGCGTAGCGCCCGTGCTTCACGTCATTCATGGATTTGTCGTAGAGGATTTTATCGGGTTCAGCGGAAGCCCCCGCGGTCGGCGCCGCGGCGTTCTTCTTGCCAAGGCATCCGGTGAGCAGTGTCGCCCCGAGCGCGACGAGAGATAAAATTCGACCTGGTTTCAACTTTGGTCCCTAAGGATCCCGCGGCTCGACGCCTCGCTGTTTGTTTCGCGAGAGCTGCAAGCCCGAATCCGATTTTAAACTTTTTGCGCCAGAGCGCCGTCCGCCAGGTGCTTCAGTGCGCGAACCGCGTCGCCGGCATCGGGGGTATGAAAAACGGAAGTCCCGGCCACCAGAATTTCGGCGCCGGCTCGAACGAGATCCGCCACGTTTTCCAGACCGACTCCCCCATCTACTTCGATCCGGAAGGAATGATTATAGCTCTCCCGCAACCGTTTTAGCTCGCGAATCTTCCCGAGAGCCCCGGGAATAAATTTTTGTCCGCCGAAACCCGGATTCACCGACATCACCAGGATGTGTTCCACTTTCCCGAAGATTTCAGAAAGCGCGGAGACCGGCGTCGCGGGATTAATCACCGCGCCCGGCTGGCATCCGTGCTCTCGAATCATCGAGAGCGCCCGGTCCAGGTGCGGCGTGGCTTCCTCATGAACGGAAATCATGTCGGCGCCCGCTTCCGCAAATGCCTGGATGTACTGCTCCGGGTTCTCGATCATGAGATGCACATCAAGCGGTAGTCGGGTTGCCTTGCGCAAGGAAGTTACGACGGGAATGCCAATGGAGATGTTGGGCACGAAATGCCCGTCCATCACATCGACGTGCAGCATCGCCGCGCCGCCGCGTTCCACAGCGCGAATGCCGTCGCCAAGACATGCGAAGTCCGCGGCGAGAATCGATGGCGCGATTTCAACGGGATAATTCACGCATTTCTCCGCCGACATCTTACCAGATTCGCGCGCTCGCGGGCACACTGCGGGCGCCGCGAAGGGGGAAAAAACGCTCCGCGGGGGCGACTCTATTCCGCGACAACCAGTTCGAGGGAGGAATCGCTGCCGATCTTGGTCCCGGGCTCCGGTGTTTGCTCCGTGACCTCACCCTTGGGCCACTGCGGGGAGGCAGCCATGGTCGTCTTCGCCAGCTTGAGACCGGAACTGGTGAGGATCCGATCCGCTTCCGGCAGGGACATTCCCACGAGCCACGGCATGACGAACGAAGGGGGCTGTTCGCTTTGGGCGACCAACAAATTCACGCGAGGACTTGCCGCCTTTGTACCCGGGAGCGGCGTCTGCTGCAAGATGGTGTCGGACATGGTAGCCGGAGCGGTGTACCCGGTGACTTCGCCCAGTTGCAGCCCGACTTGCAGCAACTGGATGCGGGCGACGCGCAGAGATTCTCCGACGAGCGAGGGAGTGATCACGTTTTGCGGGCCGAGACTCAGGACCACGTGCGCGTTCTCTCCGACCTTCATGCGTTCGCCTTCCGGCGGACTTTGCCTCGCTACGGCGTTCGCCGGAAGATCGGTGTAAACCCTGTCCACAATTTTCAGTTGCAGGCCGCGGCCTTGAAGAATCGCCAGCGCGTCCGTCGAACTCTTGCCGACGAGATTGGGCATGCTGACTTCTCGGCCCTGAATCGCGAAGCGCATGGTCGTCACGGCGCTGAGAAACGCCGCAGCTGCCAGTATGAAAACCAGCAGGCCCATGCGGAACACCCATTCGATTCGCTCTCGCAGGCTCATCGATTCACCGCGCCCAATTTAGCATGCCGGGCGGACGCCTTCCAGCGTCCCGCGCGCCAGATGGGCTCGCGGAGTTAGCAGGTTGCAGGCATCAGGGCGCTCCCGGCGCGGATCCTCGGTCAACGACTACGCCTCTCAATCACGGCGGCAAAGAACCCGTCCGTGCCGTGCTCGGCCGGAAACGTTCGGAAAAATGCGTCCGCGCCTAGAACACTTGCAGCCGGCACGGATGGCTGCAGGATGGACTCCAGCAACGCGACGGGAGCTGCGATTTGGAAGGATTCCCCGAACTCGCGAAGCGCTTCGCGCACGACGAATTCGTTTTCTTCCGGCTCTAGCGAACAGGTGGAGTACACCAGCCGCCCCCCGGCAGCCAGATGAGGGAGCGCGTTTCGTAGCAAAAGCGCCTGACGCGCATGCAGGTCGCGAAGATCGTCGGCCGTAAGCTTCCAGCGAATTTCCGGGTGCCGCGCGAGGGTGCCCGAACCGGAGCAGGGCACGTCGACGAGAATGCGATCGAACGGGCGATCGAAGGGAAGCGGTTGCGCTCCATCTAGGACCCTCGTTCCCACGTTTCCAACTCCCGCCAGATCGAATCGTTCTTTCATGGCTCTCACGCGATGATCGTGAAGGTCCGCGGCGATCACGCGGCCGTTCGGTCCAGTCGCCCGCGCTAGCAAGAGCGTTTTGCCACCCGGCGCGGCGCAGAGATCGAGAACGGTGCTGCCAGGATCGGGCGCCACGAGATGGGCGACCGCCTGGGAAGCTTCGTCCTGGATCGCGATCCAGCCCCGGCGGACGGCTTCGCTCGCGGAAGGATTTCCGCCATCCAAGACTACGGCGTCCCTGAGCAGGCGCCCGGGTAGAACGCGGCAACCGGCAGCTTTCAGCGAGGCGAACGCTTCCTCGCGACGTTGCAGGTCGAGCAGATACCCCGAAAGAACCGGGACGCGATTGTTGGCCTGAAGGAGGCCGCGCGTGCGGCCTTCGCCAAAGATGCGAATCCACCGTTCGACCATCCATGTAGGATGCGAGTATTGAATTCCCATGCGGTCCGCGAGAGTCGCCGCTGGCGGAATCAGCTGCGCGACGGCGTCCGCCGGAGATTTTCCCGCGAGCGGTTCCGTGGCGGACTTGCGCAGGATCGCATTCACCAAGTTCGCCGCGGAGCGCTTCCGGGCGCGCTTGACCAGTTCCACGGATTCATGGACTGCGGCGCGCGCGGGGACGCGGTCAAGAAACAAAAGCTGGTACAGGCCCAGGCGAAGGGCGATCCGAACTTCGACGTCGGCAATTTTTGCCGGCTTCTTTAAAGACCGGTCGGCGACGAAATCGAGGAGGCGCTGCCAGCGCAAAACTCCGAGCGCGAGTTCGGTCGCCAGTCCCGCATCTTCGGATTTCACCGTGCCGGAAAGCTCCGCCCGCAGCGCGTCATCGGCGTAGGCGTTCTGTGCGGCCACGCGCAGCAATACATCGAACGCAATCGTTCGTGCTTGCGAAATTGGCATGAGCAAACATGGAACCACAATCTGTCGAGGAAGGGAACTCGCAATACAAGCTTGAAATGTTCTCGATTGTTCGGCATCTAGAAAAGCAGGGGAGCGACGAAGACTCGGCTATCCTAAAATCTCAGTGCGTCTCGAAACAGAAGCCGTTACTCGTCCACGAAGAAATCTTCGTCTATTTTCTTCAGATACAGCGTCTCATCGATGCGAACACCGACGTTGTGCCGGATCATCAGGGCGGCGAGACGCTCTCCGTCGATGAGCACGATCTTGAATGGATGACGATCTGCGAAGCTCTGAGCAGGCTGGGTGAAATACGATGTGGTTACGAATACCCCCTTATTTGCTTTGGCCGCTCCGAGGCTGCCACTAAATGCCCTAATCTCAGGTTCGCTAACGGGGTTCTCCAAACCATAGCGCTTAGCCTGAACATACACACGGTCGAGACCCAACGCGTCCTGGTCTATGACGCCGTCGATGCCGCCGTCACCAGAGCGGCCGACAGTCTTCCCAGCCTCCTCCCGCGAACCCCCGTAGCCCATTGCGAGAAGCAGTGCGACGATTAGGCTTTCAAAAAAGGCCGGTGGCGCAGCTAGGACTCGATCAAGCAGTTCTTTCATGAGCGGCCGTTTCAATTTGCCGCACAGTGCTCCGAAGAAGCTCGTCTGGCGTTTCCGCTGGCAGCGGGACTGTGTGCGCATCCAGAGCGTTAGCTGATTCTGGGCCATCGGGCACGCGACCACGTTCACGAAACTGAATGAATTCGGAAAACTGCGACAAGTACTCATTGTCGATTCTCCCTGGACCACCGGCTAGCACCTTCATTCCTCGGTCAGTGATCTTGAAGTGCGCCCTCTTCGTAGCCTCCAGCAGTCCCCCCTGAACGAGATAGGTTTTCGCCCAGCCTACGCGGTTAGCGAAGGTATGCTGTTTACCGCTTGGAAGAACCTGCTGCTGTTCTTCTTCGGTCAGTCCCAAATCACGCACGAGTTGATTAATGACATCGCCAATTCGATGCTCTTGACCGTCGCCAGCGGCCTTCAATACAGGCAACATCAGCGTCTGATAGTCTGGTATGGCCATCCAGCGCTCCCAACCTTTCAACCTGGTAATCTGGGAAACAATTGCGAATCGGGATCATACCACTATGGAAAGGGATCACGCGGCGCATCGGTCGCCTGACTGCTATCATTCCTCCATGAAGACAACTCATAAGCCGAAGATTATTCAATTCACTGCAAGCGGGCAGGTGGTGATTCCCCTCTGGCTGCGCAAGGAATGTGGCATTAAGGAAGGAACGCGCGCTCTGGTGTACCGAGAGAAGGACGCGATCCTGCTGAAACCTATAGCGCCGCAGCGTGTCAAGAACCTGCGCGGCTCTTTGAAAGGCTCGGGCGTCCTGAAATCGCTGATGGAAAACCGCAAGCGCGAGCGAGAACTATCGCGAAATGCATTCGATTCTATGCAAACCGGTCGCCGGCAGTGAGGCGCGCGCCATTGGCGAATTCCCGCGCCGTGACTTTTTTTCTTCCCTCGACTTGCACGGAGTCGAGCCGCATACACGAACCTTCGCCGCACACTACGTAGATTTCCTTTGCGGACGGAATGATCTCGCCCGGTGCGAGCTGGGTTCCTGCCGCGCCGCGCGATTCGGGACGGCCCCACAGATGGCACGTTTGTCCTCGAAACGTGCTGTACGAGCCGGGCCAGGGCGTGAATCCGCGCATGCGGTTGTAAATGTCCTGCGCCGTTCGCTTCCACTCGATTCGCCCCGCTTCTTTTTTCAGGATCGGAGCGTACGACGCATTCTCATTTTGCTGCGGCACGGGTGAAATTTCGCCGCGGTCGAACTGCAGGAGAGTTTCCGTCACGAGGTCCGCGCCGGCTTCGCTCATGCGCGCGGCAAGCTCCGGTTCGGTTTCGTCCGGTCCGATTTCCAATTCGCGCCGCAAGAGCGTCGGTCCGGTATCCATTCCCGCGTCGATTTGCATGGTGGTGAGGCCGGTGAGTGTCTCTCCGTTCGCGATGGCCCAGTGGATCGGAGCGGCGCCGCGATAGCGCGGCAGCAACGAACCGTGCAAATTGATCCATCCCAGCCGAGGAATTTCCAAAAGCCTGGCGGGAATAATCTGTCCGTAGGCGATGATCACGACGGCATCGGGCGCGATGCGCTTCAAGAATTCCTGGGAAGAGTCGGACTTGATCGTCTCGGGCTGATAGACGTGCAGGCCCAGTTCGAGCGCGACTTCCTTTACGGGAGAACCGCTGACGTGCTGGCCGCGGCCGCGCGGGCGGTCCGGCTGTGTGATGACCGCTTCGAGCGAGAATTCCGGGCGCTCCGCCAGCCGCCGGAGGGAGGGAACCGCAAATTCCGGCGTGCCACAGAAGACGATGCGCAGGGCGGCCATCGGGATTTCAGGAAATTACCAGTCGCCGGTTTTCCGCAATTTGCGGATCCGGCGCTTGATCAGATCTCTCTTGAGCATGCTGAGATGCTGCAGGAACAAAATGCCGTCGAGATGGTCGATTTCGTGGCAAAAGGCGCGCGCGAGGAGTCCTTCGCCGCGCATCTCATACACTTCTCCCTTTACGTTCTGCGCGCGCACGGTCACATAAGCCGGGCGCAGCACATTTCCGCGGAATCCCGGCAGCGAGAGGCAGCCTTCTTCTTCGCGCTGGTCGCCCTCCACGTGGACGATCTCGGGATTCGCGAGCACCAGCTTGGCCTCCGGATTTTTCCCGACGCTGACGTCAATCACGGCGAGCCGTTTCGGCAGGCCGATTTGCGTCGCGGCCAGCCCGACGCCCTGGGCCACATACATGGACTCAAACATGTCCTCGCAAAGCTTCGCGAGTTCATCGTCGAATTTTTCCACCGGCGCCGTCGGCGTTTCCAGGACCGCCGCGCCAAATTTTGTAATGGGATAAATCATCTCAGTATTTCACCCAATTCTTTGGAACCACGGATGCACACGGATAAACACGGATAAAGAATCGGAAGATAAAAAAGCGATCGGAATGCTTTTCCAAAACCAAACTCATTAACGGTTCAATCGGCTCACGTGTTTGGTTCATAGCACCAATCTTCGGTATTGAAGTTTCGATCGGCCAAAATTAATTAAAAGGCCGACGTGCAGACCACTCGCCTTGAGATAGTTAAGAACTTGCGCTTCATGCACAGGGTCCAGGCCTGAGACAGCCTTACATTCGACAATCACCTTGCCGGCTACCACCAAATCCGCTTGATAGTCTCCGACAACCGTCCCTTCATATCGGACCGGAAAGGCTTTTTGGCTCTCCGCTGCGAGGCCACACTTTCGAAGTTCAATGGTCAGGGCATTTTCGTACACTTTTTCGAGAAACCCCGCGCCAAGTGTATTCTGCACCTTGAAGGCGGCGCCGAGAATTGTTTCAGTAAGCTCGCCTTCCACCAAGGTAGAAGAAATAATCGGTTTTGAATCCGTGTCCATCCGTGTGCATCCGTGGTTTCAAAACTCCTTCAACTGCCGCAGATACCCGTCGAAATTGCGGCGCATCTCGCCGAGGGAATCTCCGCCGAATTTTTCGATGCTCGCCTGCGCGAGGACAATGGAAACCATGGCTTCGCCCGCGACTCCGCCGGCGGGCACGACGCACACGTCGGAGCGCTCGTACGCGGCGGAGATGGGCTGTTTCGTCACCATGTCGACCGTGCCGAGCGGAGTTCGCAGCGTGGAAATCGGCTTCAGGTACCCGCGCACGATGACGTCTTCTCCGTTGGTGATGCCGCCTTCGAGGCCTCCGGCGCGGTTCGACGGGCGCGTGAAATGTTTCTCTGCCGCGTTGTACTCGATCTCGTCCATCACTTCGGAGCCATAAGAAGTTGCCGCCGCGATTCCTGCGCCGATCTCGACGCCTTTCACCGCCTGGATGGACATCACGGCCTGCGCCAGACGCGCATCGAGTTTTTCGTCCCACTGCGCGTGAGAGCCGAGACCGGTCACCACATTGTGCGCCACGACTTCGAAAATCCCGCCGACCGTGTTCCCGGCGCGGTGCACGACGTCCACTTCACCCTTCATCTGCGCTTCCGTCTGCGGGTCCACACAGCGCAGCGGCGAATCCAAATTTTCGCAGACGGCCTGAATCTCGTTCCAGGCCGCGGCGCGCGTCAGGCGCGCCTTGCCGACGGCGATCACATGGCTCAGCACTTCGCATCCAGACTTGGCGCAGAAGCAGCTTCGCAATCGCGCCGGCGGCGACGCGCGCGGCAGTCTCCCGAGCCGAAGCGCGCTCCAGGATGTACCGCGCATCGTGGAGATTGAATTTCATGGAGCCGGCCAGGTCCGCATGCCCGGGGCGGGGCGCGGTCAAGTGGCGCTGCGCGCTCTCGGATTCCGGGATGTTTTCAACGGAGAGGGATTTTTCCCAGTTCGCCCAGTCGCGATTCTCGATCCGCAGCGCAATCGGCGCGCCGATGGTTTGCCCGTGCCGCACGCCGGACAGGAATTCGACACGGTCCTTTTCGATCTTCTGGCGCCCGCCGCGGCCATAGCCCAGTTGCCGCCGATGCAGTTCCCGCTGCACGAATTCGAAGTCGATGGGCAGACCCGCAGGCAGGCCGCTGATCCAGGCAATCAGCGCCTGGCCGTGAGACTCTCCCGCAGTGACAAAGCGAAACATGGAAGGCTCGACATTCTATCGGACCCAGCACGGCGCGTAAAGCGAGGAAAGGCCAGACGGGCCACCTCCGAAAGGACACGGGCTACGTCGCGCAATGGGTAATCGATTCTATCGATTGATTACGATGCTTGACGTCCCTTGCGGCGACCAGTACGCTGTTTCGGAACTCACGCGCTCGAGGGACACCCGACGGCGACCGATGGCGACCACCGACCCCAAACTCATTGAGCCCACTAGTATTTCGGTGACTGGGACCCTCACCGAGGCGCCAAGCGTTGGATCCTGCACGTGCAGGAATACTCGATCCTGTCGGCCCAGTCGGTCACGAATCTTTTCAGCCCTCCTTACTACATTCCGACGTTTTGGACCAGATGGACATCATCGGCGTCGGATCGTTGCCGATCGTGTTGCTGACCGGCTTTTTCATCGGCGCGGTCATGGTGTTGCAAACCGCCGCGCAATTCGAACGTTTTGGGCAGACGGCGCTCACGGCGGACGTGGTTTCGCTCGCCCTGGTGCGCGAATTGGGACCGTCGATTACCGGACTGCTGGTGGCGGGGCGCAACGCTCCGGGCATGGCCTCGGAATTGGGATCGATGATCGTGACCGAGCAGGTGGACGCGATGCGCGCGATGGGCACGGATCCGATCCGCAAACTGGTGACGCCGCGCATGGTGGCGACCGTCCTGATGCTGCCGTTGCTTACCGCGATGGCGGATTTTCTGGGACTGATCGGCGGTTTCCTCGTATCGCTTTTTCACGCTTGCGGCTGGGCGCCGTTTCGTTCTGGACGCGGGCGATCGATATCCTCGAATTTTCCGACCTGATGCAGGGACTCACCAAACCGATCGTTTTCGGTTTTATCATCGCGACGGTGGGATGCTATCAGGGATTGAACGTAAAGGGCGGAACGCAGGGAGTGGGCCGGGCGACGACGCAAGCGGTGGTCACCGCTTCCGTGATTCATTCTGGTTTCCAATTTTTTCCTGACGAAATTGATGCTGTAGCTGGCCGGGCATCTCTTTTAACCAAAGTGGCAATCGTCTGCCCGCACGGCGGGCGTTTCCATCTATAATCGCAGCGATGAGTGCGCCGCCGGTTCCTAGACGGCGTGGGCGCATCATTCCAGAATGAGCGCGAACGCAGCCAGCGAACCCGTTCTTTCCCTCGACTAATGTCCGCATTGGTTTCGACAAAGGCGATGTGCTGGATGGCCTTTCGCTTTTCCGTCGCTCCCCGCGAAACCAAAGTTCTGATTGGAGAAAGCGGATCGGGAAAAACGCTCATCCTGAAAATGGCCGCGGGCTTGATTCAGCCGGATTCGGGCACCGTGCAAATGCTGGGCCACGATCTGGGCCGCATGCGCGAAAGAGAATTGCTCGCGTTTCGGCGAAAAATCGGGTTCGTGTTTCAGGAGGGCGCGCTGTTCGACTCTCTCACGGTGGAAGAAAACGTGGCCTATTGCCTGCGCGAAGAGCATGTGAGCGAGGAAGAGATCGAGCCGCGCGTGCGGGAATCCCTGCGATTCGTGGAGATGGAAGACACGCTGGAGAAATTGCCTTCGGAACTTTCGGGCGGCATGCGGCGGCGCGTTTCGATCGCGCGCGCTCTGGTGACGCGGCCGCACGTGGTTCTCTACGATTCGCCGACGGCGGGACTCGATCCGGTGACTTCGCAGACGATCATCACGCTGATTCTGCGCCTGCGCGACACGCAGGGCGTCACATCCGTGCTGGCCACGCATCGTTTGCAGGATGCCTTCGGCCTGGCGAGTTACCGGTTTGACGGCGAGTCCGGCCGGGTGGTGCCCGTTCCGCACAACGGAGCCTCGCGCGATTCCGGCGCGGCAACGAACGTTCGTCGTGCTTCGCGGCGGGAAAGTTTATTTCGAAGGGAGTCCGCCGGAACTGGCGGAAACCCGCGATGCGTATTTGCGGCGCTTTTTGTTGTAACGTTGGAGGACGCTGTACGGGAATTCGTCGAGGAGGAGCACCGATGGCGCAACACAAACAATTGACGTGGACCGAACTCCGAGTTGGATTGTTTGTCCTGGCGGGAGCCGTTTTGCTCGCCGTGGTCATCTTCTACGTGACCGGCGGCAGCCGGTTGGGGACCGAAATACGGCCTGCGCGCCTATCTTCCCGAGGTGGACGGACTTACCGTGGGCGCGCCGGTGCGCGTGGACGGCGTGGATGTCGGCAACGTGGAAAGGATCGTGATTGCCGTTCCCAAGCCGGGCGCTCCGGTATCGAAAGACCGGAATATCGAAGTCGATCTGCGCCTGCAGAAAACTTCCAATCCTACATTCGCTCGGATTCCACGGCGGGACTGATTACCGAGGGACTTCTGGGAAACCGGTACGTGGATATCGATCGCGGATACGTTGGGCGCGTGCTGGAGAACAACGAGGAAATTCCCGGCCGGGAAGAGAAGGCCTTGAAGGAAGTGGTCGAGCGCAGCGCCGACCTGATGGACAGCCTCAGCTCCATCACGAAACAAGCCAGCGCCGTGCTGACGGACGTGCGCAACGGCCGCGGCTCGCTCGGCAAGTTCATGGTCGATCCAGCCGCGTACAACCATCTCAACCAGTACGGTCGAGAGCCTCGACCACATGATCGCCGACATCCAGGCCGGGAAAGGGACCATGGGAAAACTCGTCACCCAAGACGAAATGTATAACCGCGTGGATTCGGTCGCCGGGCCGCGTCGACAACGTGCTCGAAGCCGTTCAGAACCAGCAGGGAACGCTCGGCAAGCTGGTCTACGACACGAGCATGCATGAGAGCGCGAAACAGCTGATCGACAACAGCAACGCGCTGCTTGCGGACGTTCGCGGCGGCAAGGGAACGCTGGGAAAACTCGCCACCGACGATTCGCTGTTCACGGAGTACAAGCAAGCGGGCGAGAATCTGGCGAGCGCCACGGAGAAAATGAATTCCAACCAGAACACCATCGGGAAGTTTTTCGACGATCCGAAGTTTTATGACAACTTCTCGGGGCTTGCCGGGGACATGCGGCTGCTCGTGGGGGATTTCCGCAATAACCCGAAAAAATTCCTGCACGTGAAGTTTTCGATTTTCTAGAGATCGGTCCATAAATGCCGGGAAAGAACGGAGCTGGAATGATTGACGGCGCCAGCTTTACAACGAAGTTATAAAAAGTCGACCTCTTCCGGCGCTGAAAGCGCCGACGCAGACTAGCCCAGGGCACCGCCCTGGGTCTCCAGGTGCACCGCTAGATTGGCGCCCTGAAGGGGCGCGGGATTCCTCCGCCCTTTCAGGGCGGATTTGCTTGGGAGCCTTCATACCCGGGGCGCTGCCCCGGGCTGGCATTCTCCGCGCCGTTGGCGCGACATCGTACTCGCAAATTCGAGGACGGGACGGCGCTAAGGCCATTTATGTGACAACTTCTATGTGACAACTTCCAAGACGACGGCGCGCGGCTACCGGGAATCGGCCGGCATCAGGAACGCGTAGACGGTTGCGACGAGGGTCATGATCGCGCCGGCGAAAAAGATCCCGCCGGGGCGCAAGTGCGCCCAAGACGACAGCGCATAATAGGCCGCCGCGGCGAGGAACACTCCGGCGAACGAAAGCAGGTTCGCGGCGGCGATGACGCCGCCTTTTTCCTCCCGCTTCGGCCGGTGCTGGATGAGCGCGTTGAGCGGGACGGCGTAAAATCCGCCGAAAAACCCCAGCAAACAGAGATCCTCGCGCACCGGCCAAACGCCCAGGCCGTGCCGCGACACCAGAAAACCGAACACCGTCATCCCCAGCGCGCCAACGGGAACGAGCCGCAACTCGATTTTTCCGCGCGAGAGATATCCGGCGGCGAGGCTGCCGACGCCGATGCCGATTCCCACCGCAGCCTGCAAATAACTGATCTCCGTTTCGTCGACCCGCAGAACGTCGTGGCCGTATACGACAATCACGAATTGCAAGAGCGCCGCGAGAAACCAGAGATACGTATTTCCCACCACGGCCCAGCCCAGAACGCGGTCCGCCCCGATCACGCGCAGTTGTCCCCAAAGATCGGCAAGCGGGTTGGCCCGGAAGCGCCGAGCAGGATCGGCAGCAGCCACGCGGGAAATGCCCAGGCTTGCGACGAGGCCGATCGTCGTGAGTCCCAGGAACATCACGCCGGACCAGACGTGACGCCCGCGAAACGCGTCGGCTAGGAAACCCGCGAACATCACCGCGGTGATCGAGGCAACAAATGTGCCAAGTTCGATGTAGCCGTTGCCCCAGGAGAGTTTGTTTTCCGGGAGCAGCTCCGGCAGCAATCCATACTTCGACGGGCCGAACAGCGCCCCTTGCGTGCTGATCAGAAAAACGGCGGCGGCCTCCATCGGCAAATTTCCGGCGGCCAGCGCGACGGTGGCGAAGAGCCCCACGCCGATTTCAAAAAGTTTGGTGCCGATGGTGACGCTGCGCTTGCTGTAGCGATCGGCAAAATATCCGCCAGCGAGTGAAAATAAAATGAAGGGGATGGCGAATAACGCGCCGACCAGCAGAATAAACCGGTCGCGCACCGCGGCAGGGAAGTTCCGTTCGATGATCAGGTAGATGACCAGAAACTTCAGCCCATTGTCGTTGAACGCGCCCTGAAATTGCGTGACGATCAGGCTCCAGAAGCCGAGTTGCCAGCGCGGAGGAGGACCGGCCGCGCGCAGGCCCGAAGCGCCCGCGGATGGATGCTCCGTGTTCGCAGCCGATGCGTCTTTGTAGACGGTGGACATAGGTTTCCGGGCGCCACGATGGGAGCGACCTGGCCCCTCCTTCGTGTGATGCGCAGTGTAGACAGGGAGTGGCGGATGGGCAAGGCTTTGGCAAGCGGCGCGTGTCGTGTAGAATCGTTGGCGCGCCGGAGTGGCGGAAGGGCAAAAAAACAAACTCACCGCCGCTTCGAAATCCGCGAAGAGGCGGACACCCGGAAGGGCAAAGTCGCTTGAAAGAGTTTGCCACCCGCCCGCCCATTTCGAAAAGAATCTTACTGCCCTTGTCTAATTAAACCGGTATAATTCACAGCAAGAAGGAGGGAGCGTGAAAAAATTGTGGAAGACAGTTGGGAGGGTCACGTCTATCGTTGGCGTCGTCGCCTCGACAATTCACTACGGGCCCGCAGTGGTGGGTTTCATTGTCAAACTGAATGGGTGGACTGCAATGTTGATTCTATGCTCGTCTGCCCTATTAGTGGGTAGTGCGTTTGAGGTTAGGGACTATCTCAATCACCGATTTACCGCTCTGGATGAAGCGCAGCATGATGCTTTGGCCGAAGCGACCGCGACACTGGACCGCCGCGTTGCGGAAGAAACTGCACGACTCGACTCCGCAATTAAGCAAGAAATCTCTAGTCGGGTAGCGGGAGATCAGATGGACCGCGAGAGAATAGGGCGATTGGAAGCGCAGGTCGGCCAACTTCAAAACCAGGTAAGCAGAAACCCGCGGAAAGCAAAAATTAGTCCCGAAATCAATGCCCCGCTGCATCAAGATTCCCACGGCACGGCCCGCGTATCGAGAGTCAGTTGACTTCACTCACGCGAGCCATCTTCACGACCGGGCTCTTTCGCTGCCTCTTTGCAAAGGTCGGAGACTGACGCAAATGGTCATCTGGCCAAACGCGGCGAGCAATTGCCTTGAAAGTGTTCACTGACAGTGCACCGCGAGCGCGGGCCTTTGAACCGGGACGCGAGAGGCATTTGCAGACCTTTCGATAGGGCGCTTCCCACATCTCGTTTGGCTCCAAAGTTTCGCTGTCCAAGAGGACAAGCAGGACCGAATCGCAGGAAGCATTGAGTCTGATGCGGGAGATGCGCTGCCCCGGCTTCGCATTCTTCCCATAAGCCCGACCCTTGATCTGAATCCTCTTACGGCCACGCAACGCATCGTGACCTTCGGTGCGAGCCGGAGTGAGTGTTAACCCAAGTTTTTCCGCCGCAACATACTCCGCAATTTCGCCCGTAACACCAAGTGGTTTTCCGGTGAGGCGATAGTATTCCGCCGCAAGAGGTTTTATCCTCGCTAAGATCACCCTGATCCGGCGTGCCTCTTTCGAATCTTTCATCGCTTAATTTCTCGGGCGGGTGGCTCAGGTTCCGTTTTGATTTGTACCATGGCCTCTCCGCACCGTCATACTACTCGCATACTTCCACTCAGAGATAGGATTCTCGCTTGCAGTGTCGATCTTGAGTTTCGGGGGGCCTTCGAGATGAACGACGGCTTTGCGTCTCCAGTGTGATGCCATGTGTAGACACGTCGCGCCCGCCGAGCAAGGCTTTGGCAAGCGGCGCGGGTCGTGTAGAATCATGGGCGCGCCGGAGTGGCGGAATGGCAGACGCGGCGGACTCAAAATCCGTTGGTCGCAAGGCCGTGTGGGTTCGACTCCCTCCTCCGGCACCAGCTTTTTTCCGAAAATTTACTTTGATTTGAAAATTTCGTGGACGCCGGAATCGGCTTGCAGGCTGCGGAAAAAGGATTTAGTTGTCATTCTGAGGCACGCTCTTCGCCGAAGAATCTCTCTTTAGATTGCGCTTAGATCGAAGAGAGATTCTTCGCTTCGCTCAGAATGACACACGGTCCGGTTTTTTTCCGCAATCTGATGGCCGGGGAACTCCAGTTTTCAGGGAACCAATGGCGGGTGCTAGACGCGGCGGCTGGACCGCCGGAAAGAGGTTGTCCCATGAGAATCGCTCGGTTCGCGGCTGTCGCGGTGTTTTTGGCTGCGCCGCTGCTCGTTCACGCGCAGGCCCCAACTGCCACGAATATGGCCAAGAACGACAAGGCCGCGCAGGAAGTCATCGAGTTCCGAAACCGGTACATCGAGGCGGAAGAGAATCGCGACATCCCGTTCCTCGACAAAATTTTGGCGAGCGATTTCTTCGCGCTCAATCCGCAGGGCAAGTTGCTGGACAAGGCCGGGCAGCTGGAAAACTTGAAGAGGCCCGACCGCACGCTCAAGGTGCTCAACGCGCGCGAAATGCATGTTCAGTTTTACGCGAACGGCGACGTGGCCGTTCTGACCGAACACGTGACCGTCGACGGCACGGACAAAGGGAAACCCTTCGGCGGGGAATACCGGTTTCTGAGAGTGTTCGCCAAGCAGAATGGAAGCTGGAAAGTCGTGCTGGCGCAAGGATCGCCCATGCCGGATCAGGCGGGAGCGGGGAAATAACGGCGGCGGCGAGAAAACATCTGGCTATCCCGCTTTTCTAATTACGAATCACGATCGGGAAACGGGAGCTACGTTGCGGGCCGCTGACTTGCGGCTGTCGTGGCGCTGGCGTCCCGCCGGCGGGTTGGCTCAGTTTTGGGACAATGTAAAATCGCCGGCGGGACGCCGGCGCCACCAAGAGTGCGATGCCGGCCTCTAGGCCCGGAAGCTTCAGGGGCTAAATGTGAAGTTTCAATAGGTTGTTGTCCATTCGATCGAGAACTGGGAAGCTGAGTTTGCGAAGCCACAGCGCCTCAGGAGACCGAATGGACTACCACCATCATGCTCGCCTCACGATTTACGTCGAGAGGAACTTGCAAGAAAAGTGTTCGGCCGGAGAGCTGAGCTTGAACTCGGCCGCGGCCGAGTTCAAGCTCAGCCGACAGAGCGCGGCCAAGTGGGTCCGGCGCTTCCGCGAAGGTGGTTCGAGCCGGCTTGCGGGACCGGTCTTCGCGGCCGCATCGATCCCCCCGCACCACTTCCGCCGAGTTGGTCTGCCGCATGCGAACAACTCCGACGCCAGCGCTGGACCGGGGTGCGCATCGCTCAGGCCACCGGCCTGAGCCGGGCCACCGTGAGCCGCATCCTACTCGGCTCAATCTGAACACCCAACGACATGCTGGAACCTCCGTTCCCATCGTCCGTTACGAACATCCCCATCCCGGCGATCTGCTCCACATCGACATCAAGAAGCTGGCCCGCATCTCACAAGCCCGGCCATCGCATCACCGGCAATCCCCAGGATGAAACCCGCGGCGCTGGCTGGGAGTTCCTGTATGTCGCCATCGACGACCACTCCCGCATCGCCTTCACCGCCATGCTGCCAGACGAAAAAGCAGCCTCTGCGGCTTGTTTCCTGCAACAGGCCGTGGCCTATTTCGCCCATCTCGGCATCCGGATCCGCCGCGTCATGACCGACAACGGTCCTTGCTTTTGCTCCAATCTGTTTGCCCAAGCCTGTTTTGAACTTCAGATCAAACACATTCGCACCCGCATCTACACGCCCGCGTACCAACGGAAAGGCCGAGCGCTTCATCCAAACCGCCATCCGAGAATGGGCCTACGCCCGCCTCTATCAGAATTCCGCTGAACGCCTTTCGTCATTGGATCCTTGGATTCACCAGTACAACTGGCACCGTCCTCATACCGGCATCAACCAAAAACCACCCATCACTCGCTCAGGTCTCGATGTTAATAACCTCTTGAGACACCACAGCTAAAGCCCACGAATGAGCGAGACGGAATTTCCGGGCTGAAGCCCGGACCTCCTCAACCCAAGGACCCTCCCATCGAGAACCCTCAGATCGAGGCCCGTCAACTCAAGGCCCCTCAACCCGGGAACCCTCAGATCGAAGACCCTCAACTCGAGGGCACTTCCATCGAGCACCCTAATATCGAAAACCTTCACATCGAGGACCGACACATCGGGGACCTCACAAGAATACTCAATTAAGGAGACTACCCAAGGCGAGGGCGATTTACTTAGCCGCTTGCACGGGCTCGGCGTGGGGCACGCCGCGCATGGGTTGGCCGCGCGCGATAATCAGGACCGCGAGCGCTCCTGCGGCCGACAAGGCGGCGAGAGGCAGGATGGCGAGAGGGTAGCTCCCGGTGGTCTGCTTCACGTAGCCGACGACGTACGTTGTGCCGAAGCCGGCGAGGTTGCTGATCGCGTTCATTTGGGCGAGGCCGGCGGCCGCGGTTCCCGCGGAGAGCCAATCGGCGGAAAGAGCCCACACCGGACCTTTTCCCGCATAAATTCCAATCACTGCAAGGCACAGAATCACGATGAGCGCGGGCAGGGACTTGAACACCATGGCCGACGCGAGGCTGACGGCGGTGACCATCAGCGGCAAAGACGTGTGCCACACGCGCTCGCCGCTGCGATCCGAGCGCTGGCCCCACCAGACCATGAGGATGCTGGCCAGCGCAAAAGGAATCGAATTGAGCAGGCCGGTCTGCATGTTCGTGAGGCCGTACGATTTGATGATCTGCGGCTGCCAGATTTGCAGGCCGCTGCTGACGGCCGTGCTTCCCGCGAGCGTGACGCTCAGGGCCAGGACGTGCTTGTCCCAGAGCACGCGCCAAACGCTGATTTGGCCGACGCGCTTGTGGCCTCGTTCTTCTTCCTGCAGCCTGCCATCGAGCCATGCTTTTTGATCGGCGTCGAGCCAGCGCGCGTTCGCTGGTTTGTCGCTAAGGACCCCCAGGCAGAACAATCCCAGCAGCAAGGACGGCGCGCCTTCGAAGATGAACATCCACTGCCAGCCGTGCAGGCCGAGCCATCCGTCGATCCCGAGCAAGGCCGCGGAGATGGGCGAGCCGAGAAAACTGGACACGGGAATGGCGACCGTGAACATCCCCACGATTCGCGCGCGGTATTCCCGGGGAAACCAGTAGGTGAGATAGAGAATCACGCCGGGGAAAAAGCCCGCTTCCGCGGCGCCGAGCAGGAGTCGCATGGCGTAAAAGGATTTCGGGCCGACGACGAACGCCGTTCCCGCCGCGAGAAATCCCCACGTGATCATGATGCGGGCGATCCACAGGCGCGCGCCGACTTTTTCGAGCAGCAGGTTGCTGGGAACCTCGAAGAAAAAATAGGAAACGAAAAAAATTCCTCCGCCGAAGCCGAAGACGGCCGGGGACATGCGCAGAGCTTTGACCATTTGGAGCGCGGCGAAGCCCACGTTCACGCGGTCGAGGTAGGAAACGAAGTAGCAAAACATCAGGAACGGCAAGAGGCGCCAAGTGACCTGGCGCATCGTTCGCGTTTCTAGAGGCGATGGAGTCGAAGGATCGGCCTGGGCCGTCAAGAATGCGGTCCCTTTCGTTCACACGTTGGCGTGGAGTCCCTGAGGACCCCACGCCAACTGGAAATCACGAGCCCGGAATCTCTGGGAATTCGAGTTAGTCGGCGGCTGCGGTTGCGACGAGCGTGTTGACGAGCGCTTCCACTTCGCGCTTCTGAGCCGCGTTCAGAGCAAGCAGCGGCCCTCGCACCGGCCCGCCGTAATAGCCGCGATAGTCCATGGCGGTCTTGACGCCGGGAATGCCGAATTGCCGAACGATCTTCTTGGACGCGGGCAGAATTCGCCGGTTCAGGTCGCGCGCGGTTGTCGTGTTGTCTGCTGCGACGGCGCGATGCAGTTCGATGCACAGTTCCGGCAAGCAGTCCGCCAGGGCCAGGACTCCGCCGACGGCGCCGAGCATCAGCGATGCGTAGAGCGTGTCCGCCGATCCGACCACCACCTGGAAATCCGCGGGAGCTGCGGCGATGATTTCTCCGACGCGTTGGACGTTTCCCGAACTCTCTTTGATGCCGATAATGTTGGGATGCTCCGCGAGACGCGCAACGAGGTCCGCTTCCAGGGCCACGCCGGTCAGTTGCGGA
Source organism: uncultured Acidobacteriota bacterium (assembly GCA_963800455.1). Classification (GTDB taxonomy): domain Bacteria; phylum Acidobacteriota; class Terriglobia; order Acidiferrales; family UBA7541; genus Palsa-360. The sequence goes on from CAWDAY010000004.1 coordinate 219,967, forward strand.
ATCGAGTAGAGAATTACGGGAAGCTTGGACGCATCCGCCACGCGCCGGTAGTGCTCGGTGAGCGTGTCGGGAGTGAGCGCGGACTTGTAGAAGCTCGGCGTCTTGACCAGGACGAAATCGAAACCGATTTTCGCCGCGGCCGCGCTGCGCGAGATGGTCTCCGGAGTGGACTCGGACCCGACTCCCGCGATCAGAATTCGGCCCGGCAGCCGCGGCTTCGCGCACCGCGGAGAATACCTGCTCGACTTCCGTGCGGGTGAGCAGCACGGACTCGCCCGTCGAACCGACCGCTACATAGCCCGCCAGGGGAATGCGATTGTATTTCGTGATATTTTCGCGCACGCGGTCGGCCGCAAGATTGCCATCCGCGTCAAACGGCGTTGTGATTGCCGTGAAGATTCCATTCAGCTTCATTCTTGAATTCCTCCAAAAAAGAATAACTCAATCATGGCACATCGGCTGTCACGGCTCCAAGCGGAAATCGGGTGGGTCCCGCGTTCGGAAAAATCCGAATTTGGAGTTCGGTGTCGGAGGTCGGGACTTCAGTCCCGACGATCCGCGCGATGTGATCAGGGGTTTCAACCCCTGAAGCTTCAGGGGCTGAAGCCCGCAATTTAGCGCAGCCTCAATGGCCGAGCTGAAGCTCGGCCCTCCTCTGAATCAAAGGACTTCAAGACGGGGAAATTACGGAACGATCTCGCCGGAGGCCACGCGGAAGCCGTAGTCCGCGTATTTGAATTCCGGAGGGATGCTCGAACGCGCGGCGGTACGCGTTACTTTGATGTGGTGGCGCCAGGAGCCTCCCCGGGACGCCCGGCGGCTGCTGGATGGCGGACCTTGCGGATTTCTCTCGGGAGAAACTGCGTAGTAGCCGGCGTCGTACCAATCGGCGCACCATTCGTGGACGTTGTCGCCCAGATTGTAGAGTCCATACCGATTGGGCGCATACAAACCCACTCGCTCGGGGCCCGACTGCCAGCGGCTCGCGTAGTTGGGAAGCTCCTTCGGCGCGCAATTTCCCCAGGGAAATGCCTCGCCTTCCACGCCGCCGCGAGCGGCGCGCTCCCATTCGGCTTCGGTAGGGAGGCGGAAGCGTTTGCCAAGCGCGCGAGTCAGCCAATCGCAATACGCGACGGCGTCAAACCACGAAACGGCGACGACCGGTTGCGCGGGATCGTTGAAATTCGGATCGTCCCAATTCGGCGGCGACGGATGCTGAGTGGCTTGCAAAAAGCTGGAATACTCGGCGTTCGTGGTCTGGAATGCCGCGAGTTCAAAGGCATCGACCCAGACGCGATGCGCGGGCTTTTCGTCGTCGCGCCCGTCGTCGCTGCCCATGCGGAACCATCCTTCCGGGATGGGGCGCATCAGCGGCGCGACGATTTGCGTGAGGCGTGTTTCTGGCGTGGCCATCTGCGTGGGGCCTCAGCGGTATCCGGCCGTCGAGCGGCGCTCGGAGGATAGTTCTTCGAGAATTTTCTCCGGCGAAGGCCGCTCGGGCGGCATGGTGAGTTTCGCTTCGATGCGCCGCACGATGTTCGCCGCCGTGTCATAGCGGACGCCCGCATCCAGCGCATTGCGACGGCTGAGAAATGCCTCGACGAGAGCGAATTCATCCGGCGTGAGCCGGTTCGCGCCGTACTGGTGCGTGGAGGCCGGCGCGGGAGCGCCCCACTGCGGCGCAACCGTTTCGAACGGCTTCTCGTGAACGACCACCGTTCCAGCGACGTAATCGCCGAGGCGCTTGCTCTGCGGGCTGATCCACGCGCACAGCACGCCGATTCCGTAGAGAAACGGCAATTGGTCCACGATGCGCAGGAGATTGCGGGCAACGGAGTCAATCGCCGTGATGGGCTGGCCGGAATCCTTGATGACGCGGAGATGCGTGATCCTCTTGCCCGGCGTCTGGCCGTTCCAGATTGCTTCGAACAGGATGAAGTAGCCGTACATCAACACGAAATAGAAAAGGATCAGGATCGCAACGATCCAAACGCCTGCCGTCGGGGATCCTCGAAACGCCGCGAAGCCGACGCTGAAACCGACCGCCACGAGAATGAGTCCCAGGACGACGACGGCCGCTACCTGAATCAGCGAATCGATCAGGACGGCGAGGAATCGGCTTCCGATTCCCGCGATCGGAAATTCAATCGACGTCTGTTCCGGCGTTTCAATGATAAGCTTTTCGCTGGCGGCGGAATCGTGCGCGGCTGGATCGGATGGGCTCAAGGACATAGATGATTACCGCTCGCTGGCTCGCGAAACGCAAACCGCACTGGCAGCGCCTGGAGCAGCTTGTGGACCGCTCCGGGCGACGCGGCGTGGCGGCGCTCGATCACGACGAATTGCAGGAACTGGGTCTATTGTACCGCCAAACGGCCTCTGACCTTGCGACGGTGCGCGAGGATATCACGAGCCGTCCGTTCACGTCCTACCTGAATCAGCTTCTGGCGCGCGCGCACAATCTGATTTACATGGGAAGGCGCCCGAACTGGGGCGGCATCGTCACGTTTTACGTCGATACCTATCCGCGCATTTTTCGCGAGACGTTTTCGCTCGTGCTGCTCGCGGCGCTGGTTTTTCTTGCGGGAGGGCTCGCGGGGGCGGCGGCGACGCTTCGCGATCCGGCCTTCGCGCACCAGATTCTCGGTCCGGGAATGATGGAAACGATTGAGAAGCGCGAGATGTGGACGCACTCGATTCTGGCCGTCAAACCCATGGCGGCTTCCGGGATCATGACGAACAACATCACCGTGGGTTTCCTCATGTTCGCCGCCGGAATTACCGCCGGGCTCGGGACGCATCTGGATGCTCATCACGAACGGCCTGTTGATGGGCGTGCTGGCAGTCGCCACGGCCCGCGCGGGCATGGCGCTGCAGCTCTGGGATTTCGTCGCGGCGCACGGAGCGCTCGAGCTGCCGGCCATCTTCATCGCCGCCGGAGCGGGACTCGAGATCGCGCGAGGGCTGCTGTTTCCGGGCATTCTTCCGCGCAAGGAGTCGTTGCGACAGGCGGGCAATCGCGGCGCCAAACTGTTGCTGGGGACGATCCCGCTGCTCGTCGTGGCCGGAGTGATCGAGGCGTTTATTTCGCCGGTGAAAATTGCGACGCCGCTGAAATTTTTGCTTTCGGCGGTGCTGTTCACGGCTCTGGTGCTGTACCTGTCGAGCGGTGGAAGAAAGCTGAAGAGCCAAGCGAATTAGCGACGCGCGGATCGATGCGACAGGCGCAAAATTCCGATTTAAGATCTGCAATTTGAAATTTCAAATTTGAAATCTCATATTTCAAATCTTACATTTCAAATCTGAAATTTGAAATCTCAAATCTGAAATCTCCAATCGACGCTCTTGGACCGCACGCCTAGATCAGGCTGCGATCCTTAATGTCGAGGTATTGATTGACGATCGACGCCGCCAGCGCGCCGGGCATGAGCTCCATCGCGAGGACGCCGCGCTGCCGCAACTGGCGCAGCAATAGCTCGCGGCGCTGCACGATTTCGATGGCCGCGATGTAGCGGAACATCGCTTCTTCGGATTCCGGCCTCCGCGCGACGCGTTCCTTCAAGTCCGGCTGGCCGATAGCCGCGAACAGTACGAGGTGTCGCCGCGTCATCTGCAGGGCGTATTCCACTACATCCGGTGTGCCGGCGGTTTCCGCTAGATCGGTGATCCAGACGATCAGGCTTCGGCGGTGTTGCTCGGATAGAAGAACCTGCGCGGCGCGGCCGTGATCCGCTTCGTACGGCTCGGGGCGCACGAGCGCGAGAGACTCGACCAGGGAGTGCAGGTGCGGCGCTCCGCGCCCGGCGTTTCGATTCTGCTGAATCTCCCGGCCGTAGGCGAGCAATCCGACGCGGTCGCCGGAGTGCATGGCGACTTGCGCGAGCGACAGCGCAGCGTTGACGGCGTAGTCGAGTTTCGATAAGCGGAGGGCAGCGTCGTCGCCCACAATCTGCTCGCGCAACAGGCGCCCCGCATCGAGCACGATCCATACCGTCTGCCTTCGCTCGACTCGGAACACGCGCGTGATCAGTTTCGAGCGCCGGGCCGTAGCCGTCCAGCTGATATTGCGGAATTCGTCGCCCGTGCGGTACTCGCGCAGGCTTTCAAATTCGCGGCCGAGGCCGCGCAGCCGCCTGCGCCGGCGCTCCATCGCAACCTGCCGCGTGCGAATCAAATACAGCGTCTGCTGCTTGGATTGCTCGAGGTTGGGCAGAACCCGCACGATTGCCGAAGCGTCCGCGACCGCCCAACGCTCGGCCAGCCGCAACGCGCTCTGGTAACGCACGAACAATTTGCCTAGCGGAAGGTCGCCGCGCCGTGACGGCAAAATTTCGTACTCCGCGGCCGCGGACCCTCCCGCCGGCGCCGCAATTTCCACCAAGGGCGGTTCACGTCGCAGGGCAGGCGAAGTCTCGTCGGTCACGCGGGCGAAGACGGCGCGCCGGCCAAAATTGTGCAACTCGACGGAAACTTTCGAACGCACTCCCAGCGACGGCGGAGAGTGCCAGACGCGCTGCAATTCCAGTTCCGCAGGTTTCGGTAGTCGCAGCAGGTCTTGCGCCCAGAGCAGCAGAAACACTCCGTCCCAGACAAACATTCCGGCGATCAACCGCGGCGACCATGCGGCCGGAATCACCCAGACGAGCCCCATCAAAAAGGCGACAAAGAATCTCGTGCCAAAGCCGACGCGGAGGCGCCCCGTGGCACGCGCGCGCGCAACCGCGGCAGGCGGGATGAAGGTAGACTCCGAATTCACTTCGGAACCTCGACCGCGGACAGAATTTCCGCAATTACCGAGTCGGCCGTGAGGCCTTCGAGATCGGCTTCCGGTTTGAGCATCAGCCGGTGGCGGAGAACTGCCGGCGCGGCGGCTTTGATATCGTCGGGGATCAGGAAATCGCGGCCCTCCATGCCTGCCATCGCGCGAGCCACGAAGAACAGGCCGATGGCGGCGCGAGGACTCGCACCTAGAGAGAGCGCCGGCCAGTCGCGGGTCCGGCGAATTAGGGAGACGATGTACGGATACAGCGCCGGCTCGACGCGGACTTGCGCAATCTCTGCCCGCGCGGCGGAGAGCAACGCAGGGTCGATCGGTTCCAGTGGCACCTGTTCGATCGAATGCGGATCGGTCAGCGTTTCAAAGCGCTTCAGAATCGAGGCCTCTTCTTCGGCGCGAGGATAGTCGATTTTGATTTTCAGGAGGAAACGATCCAGTTGCGCTTCGGGGAGCGGATAGGTTCCCTCGAATTCCACCGGATTTTGCGTCGCGAAGACGGTGAAGTTCGGTCCGAGAGAATAACGAACGCCGTCGATGGTGGCCTGCCGCTCTTCCATCGCTTCGAGCAACGCGGCCTGCGTGCGCGCCGTGGTGCGATTGATTTCGTCCACGAGGAGCAGGTCCGTGAAGATCGGCCCGTGATGCAGCGTGAACGCGCTGGTGGCCAGGTTGAAGACGTTCGTTCCGATCACGTCGGCCGGCATCAAGTCCGCCGTGCACTGGATGCGCTGAAATCCGAGCCCACAAATTCGCGCCAGCGTTTTTACCGTAAGAGTTTTCGCGAGGCCGGGAACTCCTTCCACCAGCGCGTGGCCGCCGCACGCCAGCACGATCAAGAGTTGGTCGACGATTTCCTGCTGCCCGATGATGACTTTCGAGAGCTCGGTGCGAATATGCGTCGTGAGGCGTGCGAGATTTTCCACTTAGCGTTTCTCCTCGTTGGGTCCATGTTTCAGTCCGAATAACCGTTCATAGTGTTCCAGCGCCTGCACAATGGTCAGCGCGTCGGAACCGGCAACGTCGGTTTGGCGCGATGCCTTCTCGGCGCGCTGTAAAACGTCGATGAGGCCGGGCTGTTTCCAGCCGAGCCGCTCGCGCACGGCCGCGTCGATTTGCGTATTGGAAATCAACGGCGCAAGCGCCAGCCGGCGCACCAGGAGCGTTCGGAATCTCTGGTAGGCCACGCGAACCGCGGAGGATCCCGCATTCGCGCGGCGATACAAGTCGCCAAGCGTATCGACAAATTCCAGCGGCGACAGCCGCGATGGAGCAGCCGGAGCGTAAATGGGCCCGCTGCGGCGGCTGAACGCCAGCAAAACGAACAGAGCCACCAGCGCCAGTTGAAAGACCGCCCACGGCACGGGGGTTCCCCGGAAATAATCCCACAGGGACCCTCTATAGCCGTGAAAATATTCGTCCCACAAGACGGTCGTTTCGCCAGGACTGGCGCCGGGCCGCACAGCCCGAATGCAATCCAGGAAGAACGGCAGGTTCCCCTCCTGTGAAATTCCTGAGTTCGTGACCGGTGTGGGACCGGCCCACCAGAGAACGCGCCCCTTTTCAAGGCGCCATGTCACTACGACAGGTTCTTCCGGATCCCCGTACAACGGAAGTTGCGAGCCATCCGAGGCGGCCCAGCGGTTGCGTGCCGTCATGGTGATTTTCGCCGCATCCAGAGTAAACGGGCTGGGAGCAACAGCCGAAAAAGTTTCAGCTTTCAGTAGCGACGCTTGAGAAAGGGAAGGAGGAGTGACGGCGCCGCGTTCGAGGAAAAGAAAGGGGAAATTGCCGGCATAAACGATCCAGCCGCCGGAACGCGCAAACGCCAGCAGGGCGTCGCGTTCGTGCTGGTCCGGAAAATCGAAAGGACCGGCAAGAATGAGTATTTTCCCGGCCCCGTCCGGCGGCAATTCCGTGGGGGACTTCTCCCATCGCTCGGAGCGGTAGCCGAGTTCGCGAAGCAAGAGGTACGCGGCTTGCGCGCCGCTCCTCGTGGTCGAGTACGTCGTTGGGATACCCTGACCTTCCGTTTCGTCCGGCGTAGGCGAGAATGCGAGCGTCGCGGCAATCAAAATCAGGAGGATCGATCCCGCGATGAGCAGAAGTTTGCGATCGCCCGGATCTAGGGTAGATGGCATCCCAGAGTCTCCAGTTGATCGAGGGATTCGCGAAAATCCGTCTGGGTCGCGGCGTGATAGCCGTACCAGGTTTTTTCCATGCGCGACGTCAGCAGGGAAAGCGCCTGTTGGCGGCTCGTCACGGTCTCCGGTTGAATCGGCTTGGACTTGGCGAGCGCGCGCAGGTATTCGCGCGGAGTCTTGGAGCGGTCGGGAGAAAGCGCGCCCATTTCTTGCAGGCGCGCGATGCCTGCGCAATAAGCGCAATGAATGGCCGTGCGATTGTCGCCGCGCCCGGACGCTTCTCGCGCGGCGAAGACCCACTCCTGCCACGAGCGCGAGGGAACGGCCCCGGCTTGCACGGCCAACTCCTCCATTCGGGCCACGCGAAACCAGCGCTGGAAGATCCACCAGGCGATGAGGACCGCGGCGGCGCAGACACCGAGCCAGAGCAAGACGTACCCGAGAGACTTTTGCCCGCCGAGGCCGCGAAAGATTCGCATCAGGGCATTGAAGAGAATTTCATTGATGCGTTCGCGGATCTTCTGCCACCAGGATTGCTGCTGGACATGAACGAATTCAGACCGAGCCAGGATGGCGTCCAGCTTGGCCCGCGCCGCATCCGTACTTGTAGAAGGTTGCGCCGAAAGAGAAGCCGCTTCCGAAGCCAGCGCATCGAGATACTCTCGCGCCTCGTTCAATTGTTGCTGTCGAAGGTCGGGCTGTCTTTCCGCTGCGGCGATGCGCGAGGCCAGCAGGTTGGTGGGAACGTTGAAGTGGCGCCCAGCGGCATCGACGGACCACAGCTTCGGCAGAGATTCGCGATACGCTCGCAACGCCTCGGTGGATTTGCCTGCGCTGTCCAATTCCGCTTTGAGGCGAGTGAGTTCCTGGGCGAAGGATTGGGCGTCGTAGGGCGATTCCGCTGAAGATGATTGCGCGAGTGGAGCAGCCCTTACTGCGGAAGCGTGAACAATGACAAGCGCGAACAGTATTGCCGCAAGGCCCCGGAAGCTCCTCGACGGAAATGGAATGGCCCGTTCGGACCTTTCAGGTCGCATCGCTTCCCGACAGGGAGGGTGCGCTGCCTGGAATCGCGGGAGGCTCGGGGGCGGCGCCGATCGCTTGCATCATCATTTGAAGATCGAAAGCTTCCTTTCGAACGCGGAGATCATAATAGAACAACGCGAAGCCGATCGTGCTGACTGGGGCCACGAGCGAACCGCCCAGAAAACTCCCAATTTGCATCAAAACCGTCCATAGAACGGCGACTTGGCCGTGCCGGGCGCTCGCCACGACCATCACCGTGAACGGAAATTGGAACACGGCAATGACGCCCCATGCCAGCACAAAGTACAGCAAGTAGATCATGAACGCGCGGCCGGCGAAATCACGGGTCAGGTCAAAACTCCTCCGGATCGAATCGGCAGGGCCGAGATCTTCGAGCAACGCCGCGGGGATCGCCACGCAGATGCGGCACATGAGGTAAATTCCAGGAATGACCAGCGCGATGAACCCGGCGATCAGGACGAGCCCACTCAAAAACAGAACGCCGAATATGACTCCGGCGTGGCCGCGCACGCTGTCGCAGCGACTCGCGGATGGTTGTTTGGTGGCCGGTGTAGAGTTCGGAAACCGCAAATACCGTGGCGCCAACGGAAAAAAGAAACGCAACGGCGCCGACGATCATCGCGAGGAAGGCAGAAGGCCGCCGCCGATTGCCGCCGTCGCGAGCGCCGGCGGCTGCATCCGGCCGGAAACAACGGCACGCGCGGCGATGGGAGCGAGGGCGGTTGCTAAATTGACCACGAAAAAGAAGGAATAGGGAATCGCCGCAATTCCGACGAACAGAAAGAAGTGCCGGCGGTACAGGAAGAACGTGCGATCGAGCAATTCGCCCAGACTGAGGGGCCGGAGGTCGAGCGTGGCCATGGGTCCTCCTGGCGCCGGGTGGCGCGCAAAGTGTGTGTACTCTATCAAGAATTGGCTGCGAGTCAACTGGTCCGTGAAAATGGGCAGCGATTCGTGATTTGTGGTTCGTGACGGGCGGCAGCGGAAGGGCGCAGAGTCGAAGTGGAGCGCGAAGGCTTCCGTGGTATCTTTTGGCCGCATCGTACGAATTACGAATCAGGAATCAGGGGAAAAGAAACCTCTTGCGCCGTTTTGTTCGTCTGCGTAAGATACCGCCGGGTTAAGAAGGTGTGGAGCCCGTGCCAAAAGAGAAACCAAAAGTAAATATCGGCGAAGTGATTCGCAGTTACCGGGGACAGCGGGGGCTCTCTCAGGGCGATATCGAGCGGCGCACCGGGTCTGTTGCGCTGCTATTTTTCGCGCGTCGAAAACGGCCACACGGTCCCATCGCTTGAGACACTGGCGAAGATCGCCGAGGCTATGGAAATCGCGCTTGCCGATTTCTTTCCGGGCGCGGAAACTCCGCGCGACCGCGACACGCAGAAAATGCTGGGCGAACTTTCCGAAGACGAAATCCGCTTCCTTTCCGAAATCAAGAAATACAGCACCACGCTTTCCGACGGCGACAAGCGCCTGGTTCTGGCCATGATTCGCAAGATGGCCACTGTAATTCCTCCTCCCCCGCGCAAAGCCGCGCCGCGGCGTTCCGCGTACTAGGTTCCTTCCTATTGTTTTTTAAATTTTTTAGTCGAGAATTTCGCCGGACGTCGTTGTGCGTTCAGCGCGAGGCGGGCTGTTCCGATGCGGAAGCGGCGAATCGAGCGTGCTCGACGATGGTGTGAAAGATGCGCCCGCGGCCGATCACCTCGGCCCCGCGTCTGGCTTCCGCTTCAAAGACGAGCTTCCGGCCGTCGACTTTCACCAGCTTGGAGACCGCGACGACGGTCGCGCCGGCAGGAACGGCCCGGATATGGTCCACCTCGATGCGCACGCCGACGGTGATCGATCCCGACGGCAAAGCTTCCCGGATCGCGTGCGAACTGGCCATCTCCATCATCCCGATCATCGCCGGAGTGGAAAACACGGCGGGCCATTCGGGGTTCACGTGCGCGAGGGTCCATTCCTGCACGACCACCCGTTCGCAGGACCCTTCGAGACCAGGCTTGATTTTGCCTGGATCGGCCGTGGCCGTGATTCATGGCACGTTTTCGCTCCCGGCGGCGGAGGGGCTCTTGGCGAGCGACGGCTGGCCTTTCAAAAGGCTTTCCACCACTTCGGTGAGGGTCGTGCCGCACTGCGCCCACAATCGGCGTTTCAGGCTGCAATAATCCTGCGAGCCGGCGAACACATCCGCCATCAGGGCGCGAAAGGTCGGGCTGCGTTCGATGAACTGAATCATGCGCGTCGCGACGGCGCCGCCGAGGAAGCGCCCGCGGTAGAAGCGGCGCGCGATCCGCGTCGCGAATTCAAGGTCCGTGGAAAACGCTTTGCGAATTCGCGCCGGATACTTCGGCGGGCTTGCTCGCGATCAGGGACTCCGCCAGCAACTCGCCCGAGCGCAATGCGTAGTACAGGCCTTCGCCGGTGATGGGATCGACCCACGCGGCGGCGTCGCCGACGAGCGCCCAATTTCGTCCCACGACGCGGCGCGAAGAAAGCGTTTGCTTCTGCGGCGAAGGCAGAACGTGGCTGTAAAAATGCGCGCCCTCCCGCGGGATGTTCTCGTTTTCCATGAAGGCGTGCAGGTGTCGGCGCAATTCCTGGCTGGTGTGCTTGGTCATGCTGCCGCAAATTCCAACGGAAAGATGATCGCAGCGCGGGAAGGACCAGAGATATCCTTCAAAGTGGTTCAAAAATTTGACGCAAATTCCTTCGGCCTGGGCCGGCACAAAGTAGCCGAGCGTCATTTCCAGGTCGTTGCGCGCGAGCGGGCGCGTGCCGGGGAGCAGGGAATTACGCGCGCCCGCGGCGACGACGACGAAGTCCGCCTCCACGTTTCGGTCGCCGATTGCCAGTCTGGCGCGCTCGCCGGAGCGTATCGAGGTTGATTCACGCGGGACCGCACGACGCGGCAGCCGGCGGCTTCGGCGCGGTCCAAGAGAAGGCCATTCAGCACTGTCGCGCGAATAAATGACGATAGGTTGGTCCAGCGCGAGGTGGGCGCGGTGTCCTTTGCTGGAGACAAGCTCCACGGTGCGAATGAGTTTTTTGGGATGCGGGCCGTTCAGCAGGAAAGGATATGCGGCAATCGCCTTGTGCGTCAGCCCGCCGCCACACGGTTTTTCCCAGGCCAGATGCTCGTCATAAATCGTAACGCTGTACCCGGACCGCGCCAGCCTCTCGCCGCACATGGCGCCGGCCGGCCCTCCACCCACGATCGCGAATTCTCGCATGCGAATGCCTCGATGAAAAGGGCAGAGCCTGGCTCGGGACCCGGCGCTGGGGAAAAAGGTTCCAGTATGCACGGGGCAGTTTCCGGCACCTAGAAACCTCGGCGGGAGTATAGCAGAAAATTCCGGGCAACCAGCCAGGTGACGCGCGGGTGATTTAGACGATCCGTTAACCGGCGCCGCGTTTCGGCGGGACTAGTGGTTCGGGATTTCAACGGCCGCGGTAATCACGCAGACCCAGAGCAAAATTTCGGCCAGCCCCGAAAATTTTGCGATGGCCGGAGTATCTTTCGTAGCGCCCCAGTCGCGCGCCTTCCATTGCACGAAGATGTGCCATAGCAATGCGAGAGGGACGAAAACGCCCAGCTTCCAGCGGAATGCGACGTTCACCAGGAAGGTCGTCGCGGTCGAGGAGAACAAAAGGAAGCCGCCGAGTAAGACGATGCAGAAGCCGATCCAATTCCAAGCAAACAAATCATCGCGCAGTTGCGCGGCCGTTTCGCTGTTTTTCCCCACGCCGAGTAGCCGCAGGTCCAGCGCGAGATTGGTCCCGATCCATATGGACAATCCCGTGAAGTGGATGAGTTGCGTGAACGGATACGCCCACAGCGACGTACGGACTCCCGTGCCCCACGGAGTTCCTTCGAGCCATTTCGCGAAACTCACTAGCAAGTCATACATATCCGGCCGTCCTCTCTCGCTTGCGAATTGCGGCAGCTACGGAACGAGTTCCCGGCACCGCGGGATGATTCGCTATCCCAAGCCTTCCATCGCGGGAATTTCCGACGCGCTCAGAATCGTGCCGATCCAGAACAGCAAGGCGACCAGGGCCAGGATCTTTGCCCAGGTGGGTATCTCCGGAAGAGCCGCCCACTTCGGGACCATGACTTGAACCGCGACGGCGAGCGCGATCGAAATACCGATCAAGAGGAGCTTGACGTGAAAGACCGGATCGGGCGCCCAATCGCCCGCGGCGGTCGCGAACATGAAAAACCCGGAAATAATCGCCAGCGCCATGCCGGTCCACGCCCAGGGATAAATCTGCTCGGCGAGTTCCGTCAGATTGCGTTTACGCGCGGCGAGGCCCATGACTCGCAGGTCCACCACCGCCATGGAACCGATGAACCAAAACATCGTCAGGTAGTGAATGACGGAGATGCTTGCGTACATCCACCCGGTTTCGCCGAGCGTTTTCACCCATCCCGTTTGTTCCAGAGCTTCCCACATCGTGCCGCCTCCTTTTCGAGCCCATTGCCATGAGCCCTGCGCGGTGCCGCGCAATCCCAGCGTAAAAATAGACGCAGCAAGCGTGTGTTGCGTTGCTGCCAGGTCGAATGGCAGCGAAACTTTACGCGGAAACAGCGACAGCATCTGTGAGGCGGGCCACAAATGCAAGACAATTTCGCACAAAGATGCGGGCCCTTCCGGAACTCGTAATTTGTGAGAGTCCGATATCTTTTCCGTGCGATCGCTTGCCTCCCTTCAGACGGCGCCGGCTGGCAACTCAGGAGGCCCTTCGCGTGATAGTATGAGTGCGCAGTCTTTTGCAGAGCGCGCGGGTGAATTGTGCGCGGCTGCATTGTCCATGGGGAAAATTGTCTCGCAAGAGGAATTGATGGAAGTGACGGCCCGCGAAAAGCGTGGCGGGCGTCGAGTTGTGTTTACCAACGGCTGTTTCGACCTGATCCATCCCGGCCATGTGCGGTGCCTGGCCGAGGCGCGGGCCTTGGGCGACTTGCTGGTGGTCGCTGTCAACAGCGATCGCAGCGTTCGCGGCAACAAGGGGCCCAAGCGCCCTCTTGTTCCCGAGCAAGACCGCGCCGAAGTCCTCGCCGCTCTCGCTTCCGTTGACTACGTCACTATTTTCGACGAACCAACGCCGCGGGAATTGATTGCCCGCGTCCTCCCAAGCGTCCTCGTCAAGGGCGCGGATTGGGCGCTCGATCAGGTCGCCGGACGCGAGGAAGTCGAAGCCGCGGGCGGTCGCGTGGTTTCCATTCCTCTGGCTTCCGGATATTCCACTACGAAAATCGTCCAACGAATCCGCAATCTCGGCGCCGGAACGTCCGGCGCGCCGCGCGATCCCAACGACAAGCCATGATTCTTTCCTCGGTTTCGGAGACTCTGGCATCGGTCAGCCGGCATCCCGCGCTGGAGTCCGCGATTGCCGCGCTGCGGCAGGGAACGCCCCGTGAGCGCATTGCGGGCCTTACCCACACGGCCAAAGCCTTGCTCGCGGCGATCGTCGCGACCGAACTGCGCCGTCCGATGGTTGTCATCGTCGAATCCGGAGCGAGGGCGGAATCCTTCGCCGCCTCGATGCAATTCTTCTACGCCGCGCTGGCGGGGCAGGAAGCCACCGAGGTGGCCGTTTTGCCCGCCATGGATGTTCTGCCGTGGCAGGAAGCCGCTCCGCACGCGGAAATTCTGGAAAACCGCGCAGTCACGCTATGGCGATACGCCACCGGGCAGGCGCGTGTCGTCGTCGCGCCGGTCGCCGCGGCCCGCATGCGGCTCGATGACGCGGCGCACTATGCGGATCAGGCGCGCACGCTAGGCCGCGACGAGAGCGTTTCGCTCGACGACCTGGTCGCGCATCTCCGCCGCGTCGGCTACGAATCCTATGACATGGTCGAGATGCCCGGCCAGTTCACGGTGCGCGGCGGGATCGTCGATATTTTTCCCGCCGAAGCCGAGCGGCCCGTTCGCCTCGAACTTTTTGGAGACTCGGTCGAATCGCTCCGCGAGTTCGATCCCAACACGCAGCGTTCCGTCCGTCCGATCGAGCACGTAACGCTTCCTCCGCTTGTCGAGCAATCCGCCAACGGCCAGGGCGGCGCCGCGAAGACTTACCGCGCGCACTCGCTCTTCGACCTGCACGAAGATACGGTCATTCTGCTCGACGAGCCGGGAGCGATCGAGGAAGCCTCGCGCGCCTTCCTGGAGAACGCCCTGGAAAGCCTCGAAGCCACGGGAAGCGATTCGGCGGAGGCAATGTCGTCGTATTACTTCACCGACGATTGGGGCGCGCAGCTGGCGAACCATCCGAGGCTGGAGCTGGAACACCTCGCGCTCACGCGCGAAGACTCCGATTCTCGCACGATTCAAACGCAGCCGACGTCCAGCTTCCACGGCAATGTTCCGGCGTTCATGGCCGAAGCGCGCCAGCGCGTGGCCGCAGGCGAGCGCGTTCTGCTGGCCGCGGAAAGCCTTGGCGAACTCGAACGCTACGCCGATCTGTGCCATGAGTACGAAGTTCCTTTCCGTCTCGGCGATCTCGAAGAAAACGCCACGAGCGCGCGCCTTTCCGAGGAATCTTCGGCCGGCAGTGTTCCCGCGCTGGTCCTGTGCCGGGCGCCGTTCACGGAAGGCGTCGTATTTCTCGACGCGCGCGTCGCCATCTTCGGCACCGGGGACGTTTTTGAAACGATGCATACGGGAGCGGCGAAGCGCCGCCCGAAGACGGCCAGTTTCTTCAGCGATTTTTCGGAATTGAAGCCGGGCGACTACGTCGTCCACGTCGACCACGGCATCGGCCAGTTCGAGGGACTGCACCAGATCGAAAACGGAGGCGCGCGCGGCGAATTCATGCGCCTGCGCTACGCGGATGACGCGCGCCTCTACGTGCCCCTTGAACGCCTGGACCTGGTGCAGAGCTACCGCGCCGTGGAAGGCGCCAAACCCGTCCTCGACAAGCTGGGCGGCAGCACTTGGACCGCGCGCAAAGCGCGCGTAAAGAAATCGGTCGAGGACATGGCCGAGAAATTATTGAAGCTCTATGCTGGGCGAAAAGCCGGCGCAGGCTTCGCGTTTTCTCCCGACGGCGCATTCCAGCGCGAATTCGAGGACGCCTTCGAGTTTGAGGAAACCCCGGACCAAACCATCGCGATTGCAGACGTGAAACGCGATATGGAGCGCGAACAGCCCATGGACCGGCTGCTCTGCGGGGATGTGGGATACGGCAAGACGGAAGTCGCCATGCGCGCCGCCTTCAAGTCGGTGACCGATTCCAAGCAGGTGGCCGTGCTCGCGCCGACGACGGTACTCGCGTTCCAACACTACGAAACGTTTCGCCGCCGGTTCGCGGCGTTCCCCGTGCAGGTCGACCTGCTCAGCCGGTTTCGCACCGCGCGCGAGCAGAAGGCCGTTCTGGCCCGGGTGGAAACCGGCGAGGTGGATATTGTCATCGGAACGCACCGGCTTCTCTCCAAGGACGTGAAGTTTCACGATCTCGGGTTGCTGATCGTGGACGAGGAGCAGCGCTTCGGCGTCGCGCACAAGGAGCGGCTCAAGGAACTCAAACTGAACGTCGACGTCCTGACGCTTTCGGCGACGCCGATTCCGCGCACGCTGAACATGTCGCTCGTGGGCCTGCGCGACATGAGCGTCATCGAAACGCCTCCCAAGGATCGCCTGGCCATTCAAACCGTAGTCGCCCCTTTTTCGGAATCGCTGATGCGCCGCGCCATTGACGAGGAGATGTCCCGAAAGGGCCAGGTGTTCCTGGTGCACAACCGCGTCGAGTCGATTTACGCGATCGCGGATCTGGTGACCAAGCTGGTGCCGAAAGCGCGCGTGCTGGTCGGCCACGGCCAGATGAACGAGAAGGAACTCGAATCCGTAATGTTCAAATTTGTGCGCGGCGAGGCCGACGTTCTGGTCTGCACGACGATTGTCGAAAACGGCCTGGATATCCCGCGCGCGAATACGATCCTCATCAATCGCGCCGACCGTTTCGGGCTTTCCGAACTGTATCAACTCCGCGGCCGCGTGGGACGCTCGAACCAGCGCGCGTACGCCTACTTGCTCGTTCCCGAAGACGTGTCACTCACGCCGCTCGCCTCCCGGAGGCTCGCCGCGCTCAAGGAGTTCAGCGCGCTCGGCGCCGGATTCCGCGTCGCCGCGCTCGATCTGGAGCTTCGGGGCGCGGGAAATTTGCTCGGCGGCCAGCAGCACGGGCACATCAACGCGATCGGCTTCGACTTGTACGTGCAAATGCTGGAGCGCGCCGTGTCCACGCTGAAGGGAGAAGAGGTCAAGCCCGAGATGCGCGCCACGATCAACCTCGGGGTCGATATCCGCATCCCAGAAGAGTACATCCCCAACGAGAATCTTCGTCTGCGGACGTACAAGCGAATCGCCGGAATCACCGGCGACACCGAGCGCGACGAGGTCAACAGCGAACTCACCGATCGGTTCGGCGCTCCCCCTGCGGCGGTCGGCAATCTGCTCGACTACGCGCTGCTGAAAGGGCTGGCGGAACGCATCCTGATTTCGTCCATCGAGCGGCGCGCCAATGAAGTGGCCGTAAAATTTCATCCGGAGACTCCGCTCTCGCCGGAGAATCTGGTGAAATTCATCCGTTCGCAGAAGGAAGGTTTGCGCCTAGACCCGAGCGGCACGCTCTGGATGCGCCTGGACCGCCGGGGACGCGTGGCGGAAAGCGTTAGAAACGTGTTGCTTCCGCTGGAAACGAAGCGATAAACTGGAAAACGAGCGATCCCTATGAAACCGACTAAATGGCTGATTTTTCCTGTTCTTTTTGCGAGCCTGGGCATTTCCGCGGGCGCGCAAACGAAAAGCGTGGTGGTCGAGGAAATCGTCGCCCGCGTGAACAACGATATTATCACGCGCGAAGACCTGGATAAGGCGCGCAGCTCCCTGGAAGGCGAAGTGGAGCAAGACTGCGCCAAGTGCACCCCGGAGCAGATTCGCCAGGAAATCGCGGCCAAGGATAAAGACCTCCTGCGCGATTTGATTGACCAATCCCTGCTGACCCAGCGAGCCAAGGACAGCGGGATTACTGTGGACACCGAGCTCATCAAGCGACTCGATGCCATCCGACAGCAGAACAAGCTGCCCAGCATGGAAGCCCTGGAAGCGGAAGTCACCAAGAGCGGACAGGACTTCGAGGACTTCAAGAGCCAGCTGCGCGACCAGTTGCTCACGCAGGAATTGATCCGCAAGGAAGTCGGCTCCAAAATTATCGTCAGCCACGAAGACGTCGTGAAGTATTACAACGAACACAAGTCCGAGTTCGTGCGCCCGGAAACGGTGGTCCTCAGCGAGATTTTCGTTTCCACCGAAGGCAAGCCGGAGGCCGATATTCCGGCATTGAAGAAGAAGGCCCAGGGGTTGCGCGACCGCGTCCTGAACAACGGCGACGATTTCGGCGAACTCGCCAAGCACTATTCGGACAGCCCCACCGCGCAGCAATCCGGCGAGTTGGGCGTCTTTCAGCGCTCGCAGCTCGACCCCAAAATCGCGGACAAAGTATTCGCGCTCAATCGGGGCCAGATGACCGACGTGATGGAGACGAAAACGGGCTTTGAAATCCTCAGGGTTCAGGAACGCTACGATGCCGGGGAACAGCCCCTGGACAAAGTCGAGCCGGAAATCAGCAATAAACTTTACGAACAGCAAATGAGCCCGGCCATGCGCACCTATCTGCAGACCTTGCGTGGAGACAGCTACGTCCAGATCAAACCGGGCTATACCGATACCGCCGCGGTGAAGGCGGAGCCGATCGAGGAAGTAGCCGCGGCGCCCGACAACGATTCCAAGCCGAAAACGCCCAAGAAACTTGGCATTTTCCCAAAGAAGAAATCGGGCACATGAAGCAGAGCTTCGTCTCCAGCCTTCAGGACGGCCAGACCGTTACCGCTCACTTTCTTGTCTGCGTTAAGGAAATTCGCGCCACGCGCGAGGGCAAGGGGTACCTGCGCCTGGAGTTGGGCGACGCCACCGGCCGCATCGAGGCGCGCATGTGGGACGGGTTCGATCGCCTGGCTTCCACATTTGAGCGCGACGATTACGTGAAGGTCCAGGGGCGCGTCGAAAATTACCGGAACAAGCTGCAGCTGGCCATCGAAAAAATTCGCCGCGCCGACGAAAGCGAAGTCGATCCCGCGGATTTTTTCCCGCACACAAAAGAAAACGTCGAAGAGATGTACGCGAAGCTGCTGGGCGTCGTGGATTCGGTTCGCAACCCCTGGCTCCGGCGGCTCCTCGAAAGCGTCGTTCGCGATCCGGAAGTGATTCCTCGGCTCAAGCGTGCGCCCGCGGCCAAAGCCATGCACCACGCTTACTACGGGGGGCTCCTCGAGCACGTCCTCAGCTTGTGCAATCTGTGCCGCGTGGTCCTGACCCACTATCCCGAAGCGAACGCGGACTTGCTGCTTTCGGGCGCCGTCCTGCACGATGTCGGGAAGCTGGAGGAACTCAGCTACGAGCGCTCCCTGGGTTACACGGACGAAGGCCAGCTTCTCGGCCATATCCTGATCGAGTACGAACTGGTTACGAAAAAAATGGATGCCATCGAGGGATTTCCGCCGGCGTTGAAAACGCTGGTGCAGCACATGCTCGTCTCCCATCACGGGCAATACGAATTCGGTTCGCCAAAGCTGCCGATGTTCCGCGAAGCGTTGATGCTGCATTATCTGGACGACCTGGACTCCAAGATGGGCGCGCTTCGGGCAGCTCTCGATTCCACGGATGGGGAAGGGAATTGGACGACCTTTAGCGGCGCACTCGAACGCCGCATGTTGCGCTCCGAGCAGTTTTTGGCGGGCTCGCAAGCGCCGCCGGGAAAAAGCGCCGCGGCTCAATCCGCGGCTGGGGGCGGAAAACCGTCCGAACGAAAAGACTGACGACATGGAAACGACTGGCCAATTGCGAACTCCGGGCCCGCGGCACTCGATTCTCGATCTTGCGCCGCTCGAGCTGGAGTGTTTGAGCGTGCTGTGGCCGCTCGGCGAAGGCACGGTGCGGGATATTCATCGCGCGCTGGCCGCGATTCGCCCGCGCGCGTACACCACGGTGATGACCATCATGGACCGGCTGGCGCAAAAAGGAATCGTGACGCGCAGAAAAGTGGGACGCGCGTTTCAGTATCAGGCCCGGCTCAGCGCCGAAGAGGCTCGCTTGAAGGCGGTGGAGAAAGTCGTGGAGGGATTTTTCGACGGATCGACCGAAGCTCTCGCTGCGCATCTCTCCGCGCGGGGGTCGGCGGTCCGGGAATTTGTTTCACCAGCGCCGCCTGCCGTTGACGCCTCCGCTCCGCCTGTTGCAGAATTGCAGACGCAGAATCTCGACGAAACATTACTCTAGAGAAAATGCTCCCCGATTCCTTTTCGGTTCGCCATATCGCGATCTCGCCCGGCACGGTTCTCGCTCCCATGGCCGGCGTGACCGATACCGTGTTTCGCCGCATGATTCGCAGCCTCGGCGGCTGCGGGCTGATCATGACCGAGTTCACCAGCGCCGAATGCATCACGCGCAATTCCGCCCGCACTTCGCGGTACCTTTCCTTCGAGCCTGACGAGCACCCCATCACCGGCCAGTTGTTCGGCGCCGATCCAAAAGTGATGGGCCGCGCCGCCGGCATGGTCGAGGAATTGGGCTTCGATATCGTGGACGTCAACCTGGGCTGCCCCGCGCGAAAAGTAATCAAGTGCGGCGGCTCGGGCTTGCTGCGCGATTTGAAGGCTCTCGAACAAGTTCTCCGAGCCGTGCGCTCCGCGGTGCGGATTCCGATGACCATCAAGATTCGCGCCGGGTGGGATGAAAACAGCATCGTGGCCGCGGAAGTCGCGCGGCTGGCCGAACAAATCGGCGTCGAAGGCATCGCCGTGCATCCTCGTACGCGCGAGCAGGGATACACGGGCCGCGCCGACTGGAACGTGATTCGCGACGTAAAGCACGCGGTGCGCATGCCGGTGATCGGCAACGGAGATATCAACGCGCCCGAGGATGCCATGCGCATGGTGCGCGAAACCGGATGCGACGCCGTGATGATTGGCCGGGCCGCTCCGAACAATCCCTGGATTTTCCGCCAGATCGCCCAGTTCGCCGCGACCGGTTCCTACGACGAGCCGACCGAATGGGACCGATACCAATTGCTTTCGTCGTTCTTCCGGAATTTAACCGAGACCGAGTGGCCCGATGCAATTGGAAGGATGAAGCAGTTCACTTCGTACTTTACGCACGGCGTGCGCAACGGAGCGGAACTGCGCAGGAATGTGCACACGGCCCGCACTCCGGCAGAAATTCTGGATCGAGTGGACGCCTTTTTTGCCCAGACCGTAACCTGAGGAGGCATTCGATGAACGCTGCCAGCGCTTCGGCCCCAGCCCTAGAGCGCCGTCGGGAACGCAGAGTCCCGGTTCATCTCCCGATCGTGGTTCGCGGCACCGACCGCACCGGATTTTCCTTCGAGGAGCGCACGTCCAGCGAAAATTTATGCCGCGGCGGGGCCGCGTTCGCCACGCGTTTCCCGCTCGATTTAGGCAGCCGGCTCGAGATTCACATTCCCGTTTTGCCCACCTCCGCGAGCGAAAATACCGAGTTCTCCACGCAGGGCCGCATCGTTCACATCAAGCGCGGAATGGACGCGCACGAAACCATCGTGGGAGTCGAGTTTACCGGCCCACGCTTCCATCGCATGTTCGTTTCCGAGGCGACCTAGTAGGACGGGCTTCAGCCTGTTCGTCTTTGAATTTGGAAACGCTAAGCCCACGGCGCAATTTCGCAGCGAGGGTTAGTAGGGGCAGAAGGGGTCAGAAGAAGCCAGCGCGAAATCCATCCCGCCGGTCACCGCTCCAGCAATAATTGTTTATACGCCTCGCGCTTGCCGAGCCCACGCTCTCGCGCTGCCTGCTTCAGAGCCGCTTTGCGATCCAGCCCCGCTTCCGCTTCCAGCTGTGCGACGCGCTCCTTCAGCGATACCGCAGGAACGGTTTGCGCTTGCCCCTCTTCCGCGGGCCCGATCATCAGCGTGATTTCGCCGCGAGGCGCGCGCTCGCGCGCCGCGTCGCGAAGTTCGGCGAGAGTGCCGCGAAGAAATTCCTCGTGAATCTTCGTCACTTCGCGGGCCACGACGGCGTGGCGCGCTCCAAGAATTTCCGTCGCGTCCGATAGGGTTTCCGCAAGCCGGTGCGGCGCTTCGTAGAGCACCAAAGCCCGCGGCTCGGCCTTCAATGCGTCCAGCTTTTTCCGGCGCGCTCCCGGGCGCGGCGGCAGGAAGCCTACAAAAAGGAATTCCTCGGTCGGCAGGCCAGAAGCTGCCAGCGCGGCGACAAACGCCGAGGGCCCCGGAATCGGAACGACCGGAATATGGTGGCGCAGGCACAGCACCACCAGCCGGTGCCCCGGGTCGGACACGACCGGCGTGCCCGCGTCGCTGACCAGCGCGACCTGAGCGCCTTCCTCGAGTTGAATGACCAGTTCCGGCGCGCGCGTCAGTTCGTTGTGCGCGTGGTAGCTGATCAGTTCCTTGTGAATCCCGTAGTGCTGGAGCAATTTCTGCGTTTGTCGCGTGTCCTCGCAGGCGATTAGGTCCGCCTCCTTCAGCACGCGAAGGGCTCGCAGCGTAATGTCTTCGAGGTTTCCGATCGGCGTCGCCACCAGATAGAGGCAGCCGTTCGGTGAACCGTCCTGTGCGTCCGTCATCCTGCACCCCTGGTCGATGCGAGTTTAACACGCGAAGCCCGCAAAAGACGGCGGCGCGGGCCGGGAAGGGGGAGCGAAGAGTTCTAAGGGGCGCGCCGTGCTAAGATAGTGCGATCCATTGGAATGTGAAGGAGACCGGAATTGCCGCTCTACGAATACCGTTGCCTCAAATGCGATCGTCACACCGATAAGATCGAAAATTTGAACGGCCCGCACCTGAAGAAATGCCCGCACTGCGGAGGCAAAGTCGAGTCCGTCCTCACGGCGCCTGCCATCCAGTTCAAGGGATCGGGCTGGTACGTCACCGACTACGGCAAGAAGACGTCCGGCGGCGATTCGGCCAAGTCGGACAAGAGCGAGAAGTCCGAGAAATCGGAAAAGTCGGAATCCAAACCCGCAGCGTCGTCCAAAGAACAGAAGAAGGCTGGAAGCGCGTCGAAAGAGAAGTAGCTTCGCAATTGCGGCAGCACGGCTCCGGCTTCGCAGGGCGCGAAGAAAGAACCTACAACTTCAGGCCGCGCAGGTATTCGCGAAATTCCTCGCCAAAATCGCGGTTTTCGAGACCGATCTCGACCGTGGCCTTTAAGAATCCAAGCTTGTCGCCCGCATCGTAGGATTTTCCTTCATAGACATAGGCAAGCAGGCCTTTTTCCTGGGCCAGCAGGCGCAGCGCATCCGTCAACTGGATTTCGCCCCCGCGGCCCGGCTTGGTTCGTTCGAGGCAGTCGAAGATTTCAGGGGGCAGAAGATATCGCCCGGTCACGGCAAGCGTCGACGGCGCTTCCGCGGGGCTGGGTTTTTCGACAAGATCGCGGATCTTCAGGACGCGTTTGTCGGCGCCCGCGCCGTTGTTTGGCTCCACATCGACAATGCCGTACAGGCTGGTTCTTTCGCGCGGCACTTCCTCGACGGCGATCGCGCCCATTCCCGTGCGTTGGTACACGTCGACGAGTTGCTTCGTGGCTGGATTCGGCCCCGGAATGATCACGTCCCCGAGCAGCACGGCGAACGGCTCATTGCCGACGAGTTCCTTGGCGACCAGCACCGCGTGTCCCAGGCCCAGCGGTTCCTTCTGCCGCGTGTAGCTGAAGTGCACCATGTTGCCGATGTCGTGCACCAATTTCGCAAGTTCGGACTTGCCTTTTTCCGCCAGAAACGTTTCCAACACTGGCGAAGAATCGAAGTGATCCTCGATCGCGTTCTTGCCCCGGCCCGTGACGATGATGATGTTGTCGATCCCCGAGGCGACGCATTCCTCGACGACGTATTGAATCAGGGGTTTGTCGACCACCGGCAGCATCTCTTTGGGCTGCGCTTTGGTCGCTGGCAGGAACCTGGTGCCCAGGCCCGCGGCGGGAAGTACCGCTTTGCGAACTCGTTTTGGCTTCTCGGCCATGGATGTTTTGACCCTCTAGCCACCTTACGTGGCACTCGCGCGCGGTGTCAATCCGCCGTTCACCCGAGAAGTAACCTAAAATCTAATCTCTTCTAAAGCATCAGGCCCTAAGTTTTGAAGGTTCAAACCAATGGATCGAGGCAGGGTGTGCCGAGACCGGCATACCCTGCGACGAAAAGAGGTGGTACAAGATCAATCGCCGGTCGAGCCTACTGCCTCGGAGCGAGAGGGCTGCTTGCCGAACCCGCTGAACCATTCTTGGAAACATCCCTTCACGATCTCGCCGATGATTTGCCCGTTTTCAAAGAAAACTTTTATCCAGGCCAGCGGCCCCATCTGCGGGAAATAAATTCCGCGGAAACACAGGCGCGAGACGAGAATGTTGATGCGGTACGCGAGCGGCTTGTCGTTGAACGAATGCACGGCGTGCGCGATGGCTTCCGGACTATAGGTGTGCGCCCAGCCGTATTTCACTTCGGCATGCGCTTCCTCGACCGTCATTTTCAGCGGCGTGTGCGCCATCGCGAAAGGAATGAACTCCTCCCAATGCTTGGGCCGCGTCAAGCGGCCGGCAGCCTCCAGCCTTTTGTAGAGAGGCGTGGACGGTAGCGGGGTGATCAGTCCGAAAATCGGTAGCCCCGCGGGCCAGGTGCGAATCTGCTCGAGCGTCCGCTCCGCCACGCCAACCGTGTCATTGTCCATGCCGAACATGAAGGACGTGATCGCGAATACGTTGCGGTCGGCCAGCCTTTGCAGCACGGCGGCATATTCGCCGGGCTTGTTGAATCCCTTATTCACATCGGCGAGGTTCGCCGTGTCGATGGACTCCATGCCGATGAAAACCCACTTGCCTCCAGCTGCGGCGATCAGGTCCACGAGCTCTTCGTCGCGCAAGAGATTGGCGCTGATTTGAGCGATCCAATGTACCTGCGCGTTCGCGGCAATGATGTCGCGCAAGAGCGATTTCGTCCGCTTGGGGTTGATGGCGAAATTATCGTCGATGAAAAAGACGGCAATCTGGCCGCCCTCGCTTTTTGCGCGAGCCTTGAGCCTCAGCAGTTCGTCCACAACGCTTTTGTTGGTCCGAAAGCGAATGGAATCGCCGAAGAAGCCGGTGACCGTGCAAAATTCACAGCCGTACGGGCAGCCGCGGCCTGACTCCACGGGAATAATGCGAAACGTTCCCCAGCCGTCGCGGAATCGCTTGAGCATCGGCCCGATCAGCTTCGGAACGACGTTGAACTGGTTCAGGTCGAGCGAGTTCCACGGAATCTCCGGGTAGTCCTGCAGGCTAGGCTTGCGTTCCTGTCCGAATGCGTCCACGGGAGCGTAAATTTCCTTGAGCTGGCCGCGCTCGGCGTCCGCGACAATCTTCGGCCATGTTTCGTCGGCCTCGCCGAGCGCGACCGCATCGGCGTGGCGCTTCCCGCTCTTTTTTCCAAGCGCTTCGTCCGGCATTTCGGTTACATGAGGCCCGCCCATCACGACGGGCACGCCCGCGGCGCGCACAGCGTCCGCCATTCGGTAGGCCTTGGCGATCATGCGCGTCATCGCGCCGATCCCGACGAGTCCGATCCCATTCTCGCGCACGTATTGCGCGATGCCCGCTTCGTCCATCGGCTGCGCATTGCCGTCGATCAGAAAGACTTCATGCCCTGGCGGCGTGAGCGACTGCAGCAAAAACATCCAGAGATGCGGCATAAAATTGCGCGTGACGCCATTGTCGGGACTGTAGAGTAATATTTTCATTTTTCTTCCTCCCCAACGAAGTGCAGGATAGGCAGGCCCCGACGTTCCTGGCTTTCGTCCTGCACTTAGATCTGAAGGCTCAAGGACCGTCGCCCTTACGGGCACGGCGGAAGGGTTGAAGCGATCGGAGGAATTCTAGCACCACACCGGCACAAAAAGGACCCTAATTGCGGTAGTGCGTAGTTGCCAACAGCCCCCAGAATGTTTTGGAGGCAAAAGCCGCCGGCAGGAGGGTTTTGGGCGGGCTCGTCTAACACTTTCGTCAAAAAGAGGGGACTGAAGTGCTGTGATAACATTAGTCGTACTTCAGGACGGATAACGGAATATGCCAACGTGCATTCTTGGAATCGAATCTTCGTGTGACGAAACCGCCGCGGCCGTCGTCGTGGATGGGCGCGAGATCTTGTCAAGCGTCGTCTCCTCTCAGCTCGACATTCACCGCAAATACGGCGGCGTCGTTCCGGAACTCGCCTCGCGCGAGCACTTGCGGCAAATTGTTCCCGTGGTTCGCGAAGCGCTGCTTCAAGCCGGAGTCGAGTTCAAGGACCTCGACGCCGTCGGCGTCACACAAGGCCCGGGCCTCGTCGGATCGCTGCTGGTGGGAGTCACCTACGGAAAAGTGCTCGCGGAGGAACTGGGCAAGCCGCTCGTTGCCGTCAATCATCTGGAAGGCCACGTTCACGCGGTGTTTCTGGAGGCGCATATTGGAGGAAAGACGCCGGAATTGCCGGCCGTTTGCCTGATCGTCTCCGGAGGACACACGCTGCTGTATCACGTGCAAGCGGTCCCAGCGATCGGCAATGGAGCCGGGCTCGCATTTCAATTCCGGCGCCTCGGCGGCACGCGCGATGACGCTGCCGGCGAAGCCTATGACAAAGTCGCGCGCCTCCTCGCGCTCGGCTATCCCGGCGGCCCGATCATCGATCAAATCGCGACCAAGGTTGCCGCGCTGGGGCCGAGTTTTCATGAAAAGGGAGAGCTCACGTTCAGCCCGGTGAAAATCAAGGGCAATCCGTACGATTTCAGCTTCAGCGGAATCAAGACGGCCGCGTTGTATTACGTCCGCAACCATCCGGAACTTGACGAAGAGATTGAGATTCGCAAGAAAGCCCTGCAGCAGGGGCTGCGAAAAGTCTCCGACCTGCTTCCGCTTTGCAGTCCGCGAACGCTCTCGCTGATTTCGAAATTCCAGGCGGCCGTGGTGCGCGATCTCGTGACGCGCACCCTCGAAGCGGCCAGGGAGACCGACTCGCGCACTGTCCTGGTGTCCGGAGGCGTCGCGGCCAATTCCGCGTTGCGAACTCGCTTCGAGTCCAAGGCCGCCGAAATGGGAGTCAGCGTCTTTTTCCCGAGCCGCGCGCTATCCACGGACAACGCCGCTATGATCGCCGCAGCAGCCTATCCCCATTTGCTCGCGGGCCATTTGGCCGCGTCCGATTTGAACGCCGAGCCGAATCTGCGCCTCGCATAGCCGCGACAGCACACCAGCGTCCACGTTTTTTCGAACATTTGCGCCAGGGTTGCTAGACTGGTTGCTTCCTCGGAGGGGACGACACGAATGAACGAACCGAAACCGGATCATATTCTGCAGGTAGGCCTCGGTTTTTGGGCCTCGAAAACGCTGCTCAGCGCCATCGAGATGGAATTGTTCACCGAACTGGCGAAACATCCCGACGACCTCGAAACGTTGCGCGCGCGGCTGGGCATCCATCCGAGGGCGGCCCGCGATTTCTTCGACGCGCTGGTTGCGTTGAAATTCCTGGAGCGCCGCGACGGCAAATACTACAACACGCCGTCCACGGACCTATTCCTCGACAAGCGCAAGCCTTCCTATCTCGGCGGGATGCTGGAGATGGCCAACCAGCGGCTTTATCCGTTCTGGGGGCATCTGACGACGGCGCTGCGCACGGGCTTGCCGCAAAACGAATCCAAGGACGGCGCCGATGTTTTCGCGGCGCTTTACGCCGATCCGGCGCGTTTAAAGGGCTTCCTCCAGGCCATGAGCAGCCTCAGCCACGGAGCCAACATGGCGATCGCCCATAAATTCCCGTGGAAGAAGTATCGGACCGCCGTGGACGTCGGAACGGCTCAAGGCGACTTGATCACTCAGGTCGCGCTGGCCCATCCCCATATGCAGGGGACCGGGTTCGATCTGCCGGAGGTGGGACCTATTTTCGAGGACTACGTGGAAGCGCACGGAGTTTCCGGCCGCGTGAAATTCTCGCCGGGGAGTTTCTTTGACGTGCCGCTCCCGAAAGCCGACGTGGTCATGATGGGCCACTTGCTGCACGATTGGGACCTCGAAACAAAACGAATGCTCGTCCGCAAGGCCTACGAAGCGCTTCCGGAGGGTGGTTCGTACATTGTGTATGAAACTATGATTGACGACGATCGCTCGGCAAGCGCGTTTGGGCTGCTGATGAGCCTGAATATGCTCATCGAAACGTCCGGCGGATTCGATTACACCGGGGCGGATTGCGCGGAATGGATGAAAGAAGCCGGATTCCGCGAAACCCGGTTGGAACATCTGGTCGGTCCGGACTCGATGGTGATTGGCGTGAAGTAATGATCGTCACGCCGCGCGGCGCGAGCGCGAAGTTCGCCGCCTCTGTCGAACGTGCAACCTCGGAGAACTATGAACGATTTCTCGCCCGGGCAAATTGCGATTCTGGAGCGGCTGTCGTCGAGGGAATACAGTCTGGTTGCGTTTCCCTTGTATGCGAACGCGGTCGGCGTGCGGAAGGGAACTTGCGCGGCGCTGCTCGATCCGGTCGCGAACGGAGGATTCCGCGTGTTTGGCGAACCGTGCCTTCTTCTCGAGGGGAACCTCACCGTTCGCATCACGGAAAAAGAAAAGACCTGGTTTGTGTGGAAGAAGCTGAGACTGGAAGCGACGGAAGAACGCATTGCCGAATTGCAGAGATTTGTGGCCGAGCTGAAGCTGCTGCTGGAACCGCATGATGTGTGAATCGGGGGGCAGCTCTCCCCGCCATTCTTTAAAAAAAACGGGGGCGCAGAGAAACGGTCCTGCGCCCCCGGAGTGGCATTTCCGTTAGGCCGACTTCTTTCCCGCTTTGATGGAGTTGAATTCGAGGATGGCCTGCTTCGTGCCGTCCACGTCGATGTCCGGCGTGAGCGTGCCTTTGAACTCATCGTACAGGCGCACGGTGTTCATCACGATTCGCTCCGGACCCATCCAGTTGTCGTACTTGCCCATCTTGATGTCCGCGGCGGCCGCGCCGGGGCTCATCTTGGCGTCATAGCGTTTCTTGACCTCGGCTTTTAGGACGCGGAAATACTCTCCCGACTCGGCGAGATCTTTCTTTCCGCCCACGGGCCCGTGGCCCGGCACGATGACGTCCACGTCCATCTTCAAGACTTTGTCGATGGACTCCATCCATTTTGAGATGTACGCGTTATGGCAATAGGGGACGAGGTGGAAGAACGCCAGGTCCGCCGCAAAGAGAATTTTGTGTTCCGGCAAGTACGCGACGAGGTCGCCCCAGGTATGCGCCGGGCCGACGAAGCGGAACTCAACTTTGTTGCCGCCGATGTAATACACCAGGTTGTCTTCAAACGTAACGGTGGGCGGTACCAGCTTGCGCGCCTCGGTGCCGTCCGCGAGACCCTCCGCTTTTGGCCACGTCGGCGGCGTGGCCGGAATCGCTTTCAATACTTCCTGCCGGCAATAGGGATGGCTCGAAATTTGCGCCGGTATAAAGAATTGATTGCCGGCCACGTGATCGCCGTGGTGGTGGCTATTGATCAGATGCGTGATCGGTTTGCCGCCGCCCGCCCGCTTGGCCGCAGCGAGGAAGGACTTGGTCTGAATCGGGAATCCCAGAGCATCGAAGACCATCAGCGAATCGTCGTCCACGAAGAGGCCGGCGTTCGAGACGCCCGCGTTCAGCAGGCCCGTCCCGCCCTGCTGCTGGTAGGCGTAAACGTTCGGCGCGAGTTGCTTCAGTTCCGTCTTCCATGTCGGGACGACCGGGTAGCGAGTGTCAATCGGCGGCAGCGTGGCGACGGATGCGCCGAAGATGCGCGGCGAAGATTCATCCACGCGCGGCTGCGCTTGTCCCAAAAGTTTTTCAAAGCCGCCCGCTCCGAGCAATCCAGCAGCCACGCCAACCCCTGCCCATCCGGTGCGCGCCAGCACTTCGCGCCGGCTCAGTCCGTCGCTCTGGAACTCTTTTTCTTCCGTCATGAATCCTCCTCGGATCTCCGTTCTTCGATCGGGTAATCTCGCCGCAGTTTTTCGAAAGCGAACGCGCGTCATCTCGTCTCATGTCGAAAAGCGGCGCCATTGTACACCGATCCCGCGACCCGCGGTGACGGGTTTCCGCGGCTTCCAGTGCGCTTTTTGCTAGACTTGCGCTCATGAAAAATCTCTTCGTTTTCCTGGCTTCGGTCTCATTCGCAATCGCAGGAGTCATCGCCCTCCACGCCGCGCCCCAGGCTGGAACAGAGGCCCGCGCGCGCGAATTTATCGAAAAACTCCACCTCACTGTCTTGCCGAAAGAATCTGGATATCTCGGGATCATCGGGCGATCGTCCCAGATGGTCACCGTCGATGGGCGCTCGCTCTCCGTGCAGAGCCAGAACTACTACATGCTCACCCGCGAGAGGCCGATCAACTATCTCCACTGGCTCGCTCCGGATGACACGCACATCCTCATCGAGGGTGGTCCCGTGGACTACTTCATTTTTCATCCGGATGGGCGCGTGGAGAAGGTGACGCTTGGCACTGACATCGCCGCGGGACAAGTGCCCGTGGTCGCGGTGCCCGGGGGATGCTGGAAGGCGCTTCGCCTGCGCGACGGCGCGAGCTACGCGTTGATGGCCAACACGCTGTCGCCGGAGTTTACGCCGGACCGCGTCAAAATCGGCGCCGGTCAGGACTGGGTGAACCGGTTCGCGAATGCGGCGCCGTGGGCAAGCCCGAAGGCTCTGCGCGAGATGATTGGTCCGAACTGGATGCCTCAATAGCTCTGCATTCAGCCCGGGCTGTCCTCGGCCGCGGCCGCCGGTGGAATGCGCTTGGGTCGTTCCGCACACGTTCCTGTGACCTTCGTCACTGACCGCTGGGAGTCCGGTCGCGCATCATGCCCTAAGGTTGGAGGCGACCATGACTGGCATCTCAGCACCCGCAAGAACGCTTTGCTTACTCGACGAAAACGCGCAGTGCAACCCGATCTGGATGGCGCAGCCCGACGGACTGAAGTTGGTTCATTTCCCGACGCTTCAGCAGGAATTGTCCGGCCAGGAGCACTCGCCCGTGGATGCCGCTTACGAAAAATGCGAACGGGAGTGCGTGCAAACCACTAATTTGCCCTAAGAAGACTTGCATTCGGTTCGCTCGGCGCGTCCGCGACGGCGCATTCCAAACGCCACATGGAGATTGCGATGAAGCTGAGAAACTTCCTCACCGAATTGCTCGCCGGCGGACTGATTTACTCTGTTCCGGTGGCTGTAGTCGCCGTCGGCGTTGCGCCGGCGATCGCATTCGCCGTGGTGCCCTCGCTCGTCGTCGACGCTCCCTCGGACATGCCCGACAACAATCCGGCAGTCCTGGTGGCGGATCAGGCACTGGTTGCGGCGTTAGCGAGGGGCGATAAAGCAGAGGCAGGGAAGATGTTCGACGCGGATTTTGTCTGGACGAACTCGGCAGGCGACACGATGGTGCGGGCGCAAGTGATGGAATCGTTACCCAAGCCGCCGCTCGGCGACGAAGCCGGAGCCGGGGTGAGCGAGCGCACCTACGGGCAAGCGGCCGCCGTACATGTTGCCAGCGGCAAGGTGCACATCCTGCGCATCTGGGTCAAAAGGCCGGCTGGCTGGCGACTCCTCGACTACCACGAGGTCACCCAGCGTTCCGGAGCGGCTCCTCCTCCGGGACCAACGACAAATGACTGTGAGAATCCCTGCAAGGGCGTTCCCTACACGCCGAAAAATGACGCGGAAAAAGGCATCCTGAAATCCTGGGGCCAACTGGAAACCGCCGTCACCAACCACGATCCGAAGGGCTGGTCGCCCCACTTCCTGGACGAGTTCGTCCTCATCGGTTCGGGCGGTTCTGACCCCATTACCAAGGCTGGGAGGCTGGAAATGCTCAGCAAGCCGGGATTTGGCCCGGCTCCGCCGCAACTG
Organism: uncultured Acidobacteriota bacterium; assembly: GCA_963800455.1. Classification (GTDB taxonomy): domain Bacteria; phylum Acidobacteriota; class Terriglobia; order Acidiferrales; family UBA7541; genus Palsa-360. The sequence goes on from CAWDAY010000004.1 coordinate 250,906, forward strand.
GCGGCTAAACCCGAAGTGCGCTTTGTCCATTTCGGAGACACCGTGGTCATGATCGCGCAAGCCAACCCGTACGCCGGCAAGCCGATCCATATCAGCCGCATCTGGGTCAACCGAGACGGGATGTGGCGGATGGCCTTCAGTTATCAGACTACTATCCAATCCGCCGCACCGATCGTCCCGCCAGCCTCGTAACCGGTCTCCTGGCGGCACCAAATCGCCAAAGTCATTTTGGGTGCCACCAGACCCCCTTCTACCTGTTTATCAGTGCCTTAGCATTACGTTTCAAGCACAAGAAAAACCAAAGTACTATTATTGCCGCCCCTCTAAACCGCTTATCTTAAGGTTGGAGCATTCCAATTTGGGACCAGAAGCACGGGCCGACTAGGGGGAACACCACTTTGGCAGTTTCAATCACCAGTACGAAATCCGGTTTCGATCAGGCGACCGCCGTCGGTGAACAGGCTGTGCGGCTGAAAGTCACGGGTGTGGACACGGGTGGCCATATGTTCCGCCACGCCGCGACTGTACTGATGGTGGATGGCCGGAATTGTGAGTTTCGCTCCGAGTCCCAACCCGAACAAGACGGTTCTCTACTCGCTGAATTCGATTATCCGCAGGCCGATCCGCAGCGCCGTATCACGCAGGCGCGCGTGAAGTCCGTCCAGGCAGACGCAGACGGCAAATCTTACCGGGTTGTCGTTGAGCTAGAGCACCCTCAATCGGCTTCCGTGGCGCCGCCAAAGGCGGAACCCCCCATCCCGATCAAGAAGCCTGCGCCGCAACCCGCGCCCGCTCCCGCGGCGGCTCCAGCGCCGCGCGCACCGGAAAGTAGAGCCGTGCCAGCTGTCGCGCCTGCAGAACCCGTCGTGGTTCCCCGCATGTTGAATGTTTCCCAGCCGCAGCCGGTTGCCGCCCGCCCAGTCTCTGTGGAAAGCCCCGTTGCCAAAGTGGAGGGCCGGGAAGCGCCTCCCAAACCACAAGCGGCCGACCTGCTGGCGATGCGCGAGACCGTGAAATCGGCCGTCGCGACGGAAATCAAGCAAGAGATGGAAGCGCTCCAGAAGCGGCTCTCGACCGATTTGGAACGAAATCTTGCGTCGATTGTATCCGCCAATATGGACAAAATGATTCGCGATGGAGTGGGGAAGCTGTTCGCTTCCAACTACAACGCGTCGATGCAGGCGCTGAAGGCCGAAGTAACCTCCAAACTTCTCGAAGGCCTCACGACCGGCAATGAAGCGCGCTCCGCCATTGAAAAGATGGCGAAGCAACATTTTGAAACCCAGACCGAGCTTGCGCGAACCGCCGGCGCTCAAGCCGAACAAGCGCTCAACGTGCGCGCCAACGAGCGGATCGCCGCGCTGGAAAAAACGATCGCCGAAATGGAAGCGAAAACCGCCGTGGCGCGCGGCGAAATGGAATCGGCCCTGGCCAGGTCTCAGGCCATGCAGCAGGAAATCAGCGCGAGCTTGGGCTCCCTCCAGGAGGCCGTGCAACGAATCGACGATGCGGAGAGTTCCGGGGAAGTGAAATTTCAGGACCAGGCGGCGGCGCAGATGAGCTCGTTCGCCGAGCAGTTCGAGAACATGCTCAATAAGATCTGCATCGAGCGGGCGACGCTGTTCTCGGCGGACGTCGGAACGCAGCTGGCTCCCCACCAAAAACAAGCCGACGAAATCATGGACAAGCTCGGCGGCGCGTTCCAATTGATGCGAAGCACGGTGAAGGTGCAGCAGGAGCGATTGACGGAGCACGCGCGCGCTACGGCCGCGAACTTCGAGAAGGAAATTCGAGAAGCCCTGCTCCGCCTCGCCGGCGGCGCGGAGACCGGCAGACGATCGGACGAAAACCTGTGAGCGCCGTCAATTCTCGCGAACGCGTGCTTGCCGCCCGGCCGGGAACTCCGGCCGCGAACGGCCGTCGAAGCTTGCGAGTGGTGATCGATTTTCCGGTCACCGTTTTCGGGCAAAAGCTCGACGGCACCATTTTTGCCGAGCCCGCCAACACGCTGACTGTGAACGCCCACGGCGCTCTCGTGAAAATGAAAACGGACATCGATTCCCAAAAGCCGGCGCTCATCGGCAATCCAAAGACTCGAATGGAAGTGCAATGCCGCGTTGTGTACCGAAAAGAGCTCGAAAAGAATTTGTACGAAATCGGCCTTGAGTTCGCCAAACCGTTTCCCAAGTTTTGGGGCATTAATTTCCCACCGGAGGACTGGGATCCAGCGGAACGCAAGAGGGCTGCCTCGCCGCAAAAGCCCGCCGTGCGTTCCCCGAAAGGAACGCAATGAAGAGTAAATTGTTTGCCTACGTCGGTGGAGTGAGCAAGGAATTATGGCTCATTTTTTCGATCGTCGCTTCGGCCGGCGTGTTCAATTACTTTATCGGCGGTCAGAGACTAATTCTCACTTTCTATAATATTCCGACATTCTTTGCCGCGTACTATTTCGGGCGCCGCCGCGCAGTGGAAGCCGCTCTGGGATCGATCTTATTTGTCACCTGGGTGGACATGATGAACCCGGCGATTCTGGGCAAGCAGGCCATGGAGTCCAACGGTTGGCTGACCTGGTCGGATTTGGCGCTCTGGGCCGGCCTGCTGCTCGTATTCGCCTACGCCACGGGGACTCTCCACGAACACGCCGAGCGGCGGATGAAAGATTTGAGAGAGACCTATACTGGATTGCTCCAGATCCTGAGCCAGATCATTTCCAACGACAAGTTCACTCAAAACCATTCCTACAGGGTTTCCGTGTACGCCACCCAAATCGCGGGCGAAATGGGCTTCAATGACGATCAAATTGAAGACATCCGCGCCGCCGCCTTGTTGCACGATATCGGGAAGCTCGAAACCAGCCGCGATCTCTTGCACAAGGCAGCGAGTCTCACGGACGAAGAGACCAACGAAATCAAGTCTCACGTGCAAAAGGGAGTGAATCTTCTCAGTCCCGTTTCCGGATCCCTCCGGCGTATTTTGCCGATCATTCTCGCGCATCACGATAAGTTTGACGGGACGGGATACAGGTCCACGAAGGGGGAAGACATCCCCATTGAAGCGCGGATCCTGAGCGTTGCCGATGTATACGATGCCCTCGTGAGCGACCGTCCGTACCGTAAGGGCCTCTCGCCTTTCGAAGCTCGCGACATTATCGTCAAGGGCGAAGGATCGGATTTCGATCCCCGCGTGATTCGGGCATTCGAATCGGCGTTTCAGAAGCAGCGCTTGGAAGTTCCCGAAGTGTTGGTGTGAAGCGGTCAGAGGAAACGGAACCCTTCTCGCGGTTAGAAAGCTTGCTGAGGGCGGCGGAGCGTTCACGAGAATCACGCTCGACGGGTAGCGTCCCGCGCGCCGCAGGGAAGTCATATGACCAAGACAGAACAGTGCAGCATCCCCGGTTGCCCTCAAGCGGTGGTGTCTTCGCTCGAGAGCCGGGCTCTCTGCCTCGAGCACTTCATTTCGCAGTGCTATACCCGGCTCGACCAGTACGAAGAAACGCGCAAAGCGTCCGGCCTGAAGGCCACCGATTCGGACTCGGCCCGGCGTTTTATTCAGGAATGCACGCGCGCCGCTGACGCCATCGAATACGCCGGACAAAACATCGACAATCTGGATCGCGCGAAACTGGTCCACATCATTCTCTCCGCGAGCGAACTGGGCCGTCATCTGCGCCGCAGTCCTCGAAAGACCGCAACGATCCCCGTAAAACTCAGTTCGGAAATGCTCGGAGCCTGGGAAGAGGAGACCGAAACCGTGCTGGTGAGCCGCCACGGCGCGCTCGTGCGGTGCAAACATCCGGCCAAAGCGGGAGAGACTCTCCACTTTGAACGCGCCGATACGGGGGAAAAAGCGCTCGCGCGAGTCGCCTGGCAACGTCTCCTGGATCAAGGCGAGGTTGGCCTCGGCGTGGAATTCGTCGCCTGCGAGAATTTCTGGGGGTTGGACTGGGGAGCCGTGGAAGAGGCCCGCTGAATTCTCCTCGCATCGCTCGATCGAATGTTCTGCGTGTACTCTGCTACAGAACCCGATTACAGAACCGCGTGAAGGTCTTCCAGCGGCGATTCCGTCGAGTCGGCCTCGGGCAGCCATCCGTTCACTGCCAGTTCCAGGTCCAGCGCGCTGGAAGTTTGTTCGGGATAGCTAATCGCATCCAGTTTGAAGGAGAATCGGTTGCTCACGCCCGCCGCATCGGACAATCCCTCCACGATTCTTGAGGACACTGCTTCGATGCCCGACTGTCCAACTCCCGGAAGAATCACGCCAAAGTAGCAGGGCCTGAGAATGAAGATCGAGTCTTGTTCCCGCAACTTTCGGGAGACGGCCTTGGCGGCATCGCCCAGTGCGGAAATCCCGAGGCTGGGTTCGGTGAAGGCGCCCTGCAGTCTGATGGAGATCACCATCACCGAAAGCTTCAGGGTCGCGGTCGCAGCACGCCGGAACTCCATCGTCATGCGGTCTTCGAACGTATTGAACTTGGGCATGGCGGACAATAGGTCCGCGCTCGCTTGCCGCAGCGCCTCGGAAGCTTTTCTACGATCCGCAGCCATCTGGGATTGCAGGCGGCGAATTTTGAGCTGGCGGTCCACGATATAAGACACCAGAAGGCACGCCAGGGCGCAAAAACCAAAGAATGCGATCTGTGGGGTTCGGGAGCCAGAGTTTTCGCGGCTTGCAAACACCGCTGGGTACATGAGCAGGGCAAGTCCGCCGGCAAGAACTGCGATGGCCGAGCAGGCGAAAAGGCTTAGTTGAAGTTCCCGCCGGGCTAAATCAGACGAGGCACGCTGTTTATCGCTGGTCATAGGGATATTACCACTGGCTAAAATTATAGCCATTCCCGAAGCGGGAATGGTGAGAACTAGCTTCCTCGATGCTCGAAGAGTCACGCTCCGGCGGGATGACTTTGCCATTGGCGCGACCGAGAAAAGGGGGGGGCGGGGAGGCGTAATGAGTTCCTTTCATTTGCCGATAGACGGACCGAAGCGTTTGCGCTCAGCGTGGCGAATGCTTGGAAGAACCTAAATCTTAGGAGGGCACTAATGGATTTCGAACAGGCGATTGCCGCCCACTCCGCGTGGAAGACTCGATTGTCCAAATATCTGCAGAATCCAGACCGATCGCTTCAGCCCGACGACCTGGCGGCGGACAATAAATGCGAACTCGGGAAATGGATTTATGGAGAGGGTAAGAAATTCGCAAATCTTTCCGAATACGCTACGGTCAAGTCTCACCACGCCCGGTTTCATAAAATTGCCGCCGACATCGTGCGGCGCGCCAATGCCGGCGAAAAAGTTTCGCAGGAGGTCGTAGTCGGCGCAAAAGGCGAATTCGGCTCTGCGTCCGCGGCTGTGGTCCTGGCTCTGATGGCCATGCGAGCGAAGGTGGGCACGCCGGTTCCGGCGTAGATTTGCGATTCTTGGATCGTGAACGAATGGCCCCCAAAACGGGCCGCGCAGCGCCGCGCTTCGCTATGCGTTTGCTTCGTTTTGGATTGCCTGATTCCGTTCCGGCATTTTGACTGACAGCAAAGCCCCCCTCAACCCTCCTCCGTGTAGGTTTTCGAGACCTGCCGCGGCGGTCTTGCCTTCTCTTGGAACCGCAGGTAGCATAGTGAGTCTCCGGTTTGATCCCTCCTCATGATTCTGCGGTTTTGGAGCGGGGCGGAGGCGTGTGACTGGACGGGCGACGGAAGCTAAGTTCCTGGCAGTGACTTGCCTGAATGCTGGAGCAGGAATCCGAACTCGAACGGGAGCGATTTGCCGATGAAGTCGATCGTCGTAGTAGGCGCGCAGTGGGGAGATGAAGGGAAGGGCAAGGTGGTGGACTATCTTGCCGCGTCGTTCGATTACATCGCGCGATGCGCGGGAGGGCACAACGCCGGGCATACCGTCATCTTCAACGGCAATCGTTTCGTCCTGCAGCTGATCCCGTGCGGAATCTTGCGCCCCGGAAAACATGCGGTGATCGGATCGGGAGTCGTGGTCGATCCCGCGGCTCTGGTGGGAGAGTTGGACACGCTTGCGAAGTCCGGGATCGACGTCACCGGACGCTTGCATCTTTCCAATCGCGCTCACTTGATTTTTCCGTATCACCGGCAGATGGAAAAGGCGGCCGAAGCGGCGCGCGGAGCCGCGAAAATCGGAACCACGTCGCGCGGAATCGGTCCGGCCTACGAAGACAAAATGGCGCGCCACGGCATTCGCGTCGGTGACATGCTGGACGCCGCGCGCTTCCGCGAAAAACTCGCGCGGGTGATTTCGGAGAAGGACGCCGTCTGCCGCGCCACCTACGGCGTACCGCTCGACACGGCGGGGCTGGCTGAGCAGTACCTGGCCTTCGCGGAACGGCTGCGTCCCCTTGTTGCGGATGCATCCGCGCTGATCAACGACGCATTGGACGCCGGGCGCTCGGTCTTGTTCGAGGGCGCGCAGGGTACCATGCTGGACATAGATTTCGGAACGTACCCGTTCGTCACTTCCTCCAACGCGATTTCCGGCGGCGCTTGCACGGGCCTCGGCGTCGGCCCCACGCGGATCAGCGCGGTCGCCGGCGTGACCAAGGCCTACACAACGCGCGTGGGCAGCGGTCCCTTTCCCACCGAGATGCCGGACCTGGAAGCTACTGAAGTGCGCGATCGCGGCAAGGAATACGGAGCGGTCACCGGGCGGCCCCGGCGCTGCGGCTGGCTGGATCTGGCGGTGCTGCGCTACGCGGTTCGTCTCAACGGAATTACTTCGCTGATCGTGACCAAGCTCGACGTCTTCGATACGCAAAGGGAAATTCAAGTCTGCACGGGCTACCGCTACAAGGGCTCGCCGGTGAAGGAAATGCCGGCGTCCGCGGAAGATTTGGCCGAAGTCACTCCCGAATATCGCACGCTTCCCGGGTGGCAATCGGACACCTTCGGCGTCAAAGACGCGGCCAAGCTTCCTCGTGCGGCGCTCGACTACTTGAAGTTTATTTCCGATTTCCTGGGCGTCGAAATCGGCATGATCTCAACCGGCCCCGACCGCGATGCGACGATTGTGTGCGCCGGCACGCAGCTCGCCAAGTGGATCTAACCCATGAATTCGATGGTGTCCTACAGTGACGCGCGGCAGAAAGTAATCGAGATCGCCGCGTCGCTCCCGCGCCAGGTTCGGCACGTGCAAATCGAAATCGAACAGGCGTTCGGGCGCATCCTGGCCGCGCCGGTTGTCGCCGATCGCGACTATCCTCCCTTTGACCGCTCCACTCGCGACGGTTTCGCGGTCCGCTCCGCCGATACGCAAACGCCGGGCGCGCGCCTGGAGTGTGTCGGCGAGATCCGCGCCGGCGGCCGCCTGGATTTGACGGTCCTTCCGGGGCAATGCGTCGAAATCATGACCGGCGCAGCCCTGCCGCAAGGCGCGGATACCGTCACGATGATCGAGCACAGCAAACGGGAAGGCCGGACGATTACGCTCGAACGCGCAGCGCAAAAGGGCGATCACGTCGTCGCGCGGGGGACGGAAGCGCGCGCGGGTGCGTTGCTTGTCGCGCCAAGGACTCGCATGGGCTATGCGGAGATGGCGCTGGCTGCGCAGGCGGGCGCCACGCGCCTCGAAGTATGCGCCGCGCCTCGGCTGGCAATTCTATCGACGGGCGATGAAGTTGTGGATGCGAGGTCCAAGCCGGGGCCGCTGCAGGTCCGGAACAGTAATGGAATCTCCATTGAGATTCTGGCGCGCACGGCGGGCGCGGAAACGATTCAGCTCGGAAACGCCCCGGATGAAAAAGTCGCGCTCCGGGCGTCCATCGAGCGCGGCCTCGATGCGGACATCCTGGTGCTTTCCGGCGGCGTGTCGATGGGGAAGTACGACCTGGTCGAGCAAGTGCTCGCCGATCTCGGCGCGGAATTCCATTTCACGGGTGTTTCGATCCGTCCCGGGCGTCCCGCTGTGTTTGCAACGTGCCGCAATAAGCTGGTTTTCGGCTTGCCGGGAAATCCCGTCTCCACGATGGTGACGTTCGAACTGTTCGTTCTTCCCGCGGTGGATATACTGAACGGCGGCGTTCCCCGGTCGTTGCCGGTTTTTCGCGCGAAGCTAGCGACCTCGGTTCGAGAAAAGGGGCCCATGACGCATTTCCTGCCTGCGCGCATCGAATGGGAAGGCAGGGAAGCCCGCGTCACGCAGTTGCCCTGGCAAGGCTCGGGCGATATCGTGGCGTTGGCGCTGGCGAATGGCTTTCTGATCGTCGGCCCCGAGCGGCCGGAAATCGCACCGGGACAATGGGTGGACGTGCTGCCGCGCCGAGGGGCGATTTAGGCTGGGAGCGTGGGCTGCAAAACGGAACAATGGCGAAACTGACTCATTTCCGAAGGCGCGGTGAAGTGGCTATGGTCAACGTGACGTCGAAAGACGTCACCGAACGCATGGCCGTGGCGCGCGGCTTCGTGCGGATGTCTCCCCTCGTGCTGCGCGCGCTGCGCCAGCAGAAACTGCCCAAAGGCAATCCCCTCGAAATCGCTCGAATTGCGGGCATTGCAGCGGCCAAGCGCACTTCCGAGTGGATACCTCTTTGTCACCCGCTCCCGCTGACGCACATTGATGTGACCGCACGCCTATGCAAGAATGGCGTGGAGGTCGCTTCGCGCGTCACCGCGACGGCGCGGACCGGCGTGGAGATGGAAGCGCTGGTAGCCGTGTCGGCGGCTGCGCTCACGGTCTACGACATGTGCAAGGCCCTCGATAAGGGCATGGAAATTTCCGATATCGTTTTGGTCGAAAAAATCGGCGGCAAGAGCGGCCATTATCTGCGTCGCCAGAACAAGAAGTAGCGGAAGTAGTGAACCCCGATGACAGCCCCTTCACAAGGCGTGCAGGTCCTGGTTGTCGATGACAATCCGACGGTCCGCGACCTGATGTGCCGGGGAATGGAATCGTACTGCAAGGTGATTTCCGCAAGCGATGGTGCCGACGCCCTGCTAAAGACCGTCGACAATCCTCCGGACCTGATCGTCTCCGATTTTCGCATGCCCGGCCTGGACGGGCGCCAGCTGTACGAAAAACTGCGCAGCCGCGAGGGCACGCGGAACATTCCGTTCGTCTTTGTCGCGAGCCGCGGCGACATCGAGGAAAAATTGCGCCCTGCCGTCGGCGGCGGCGTGGAGGACTTCATCCCCAAGCCGTTTTTCGTGGCCGACTTCGTCCGGCAGGTGAAAAAAATCGTGGACCGGCTGCATCTCGAAAAGATGCAGAAGCACGCGTCGCGTCCGGGAGTGATCCAGGGCCGCCTCGAGGAAATGAGCGTCACCGAACTCATGCAATCCCTCGAAATGGGGCAAAAGACCTGCCGGTTGACGCTGCGGCGCGGCGGGGAAGCGGCCGAGTTGTACTTCAGCGCCGGCCAATGCAAGCACGCGCATCTGGGAAGCACGGACGGCGACGCGGTCGCGTATCAGGTGATCGGCTGGCTGGACGGCGAATTTGAAATTGAATTCGGCATGGCGCCCGATCGCGAGACCACCACGCTTTCCACCACGGGACTCCTCATGGAAGCGATGCGCCTGATGGACGAAGCCAATCAGAGCGTGTAAAGTCGGCTGCGTCCCATGCGCGTCTCCATTCTCACCATCAGCGATTCCGTATCCCGCGGTACCCACCCAGACGCTTCGGGTCCTCAACTGCGCGAACGCTGCGTTCAGCGCGGTTGGGACGTGGTCTCTGAGGCTGTCTTGCCCGACGAGCCCTCCGCCATTCGCGACCGCCTCGTGTCTTTGGCTGACAGCGGCGCAACGGACTTGATCTTGACGACCGGCGGCACCGGAATTGGCCCGCGAGATTCCACTCCGGAAGCGACCGCGGAGGCTTGTGAAAAGCTATTGCCCGGGCTCTCCGAGTTGATGCGTGACGAAGGCCGAAAGAAAACGCCGCGCGCTGTCCTGTCGCGCGCAGTGGCGGGTGTTCGGGGCCGCGCGCTGATCGTCAATCTACCCGGCAGTCCGCGCGGCGCCGTCGAGTCGCTCGACGCAGTCGCGGATTTGTTGCCGCACGCCCTGCAAGTCCTGGGCGGCGCGCGCCACGATTAGCCGTTCGATCTGTTGCGATGTAGCTCCGCACTGAATTCCACCCCTCTAAACTGGGAACAAGGTTGACGCGCGGCGCGAGGTCGTCAACAATGCTGGGACCATGAAAACGACACAATCTGGCAAACGGGCGAGCAAACTCGCGAATAAGCGCCTGGCGATCCTCGGCTCGGGAAAGATCGGCGGGATTTTGTTGCGGGCATTTCTCGAGCAAAAACTCGTGCCGCCGAAGCATGTTCACGCGACGGTGCGCCACGCGGAGAAGGCGCGCTCGCTCGAAAAGCAATTGGGAATTTACGCTTCGACGGACAACCGCGCGGCGGTGCACGGCGCCGACATTATTCTGCTGGCCGTGAAGCCGCAAGTGGTCAAGGAAGTTCTCGAAGAAATCAAACCCGAGATGAAGCCGGGGAAAATGATTGTCTCGGTGGTCGCATCGGTTTCCACGCAGCTCATGGAAAAGCAACTGGGCATGGACTTGCCCGTGGTTCGCGCCATGCCCAACACACCCTGCGCGATCGGCTGCGGCATGACGGGCCTGGCGAAGGGGATCCACGCGGGCAAGGAGCACATGGAAATTGCGCGGGCCATGTTTGAGGCTGTGGGGCGCGTCGTGGATGTGGAGGAAAAACAAATCGACGCGGTGACCGGACTTTCCGCTAGCGGCACCGCGTTCATCTACATTATCCTCGAATCGCTCGCCGAAGGCGGCGTTAAGGTCGGCCTGCCGCGCGACGTTTCCACGCTGCTCGCGGCGCAGACCATGATGGGCGCGGCCCGCATGGTGCTCGATACCGGCGATCATCCCGCGTTGCTGAAGGACGCCGTCACCACTCCCGCCGGCTCCACGATGGACGGGATCCTGGAGCTCGAGGATGGCAAGCTTCGTGTCACCTTGATCAAGGCCGTGATGAAAGCCACGCAACGCGCGAAGGAATTAATCATCGAATCGTAAGGGGTTGGATCGGATTGCACGAAATTAGACAGTTTTAATAGTTAAGGCAGCAAATCTCACAGGAGGAAAACGAATCATGATTCGCAAAGCATCGGCGGTCTGGAACGGTTCGCTCAAGGAAGGCAAGGGAACGATTTCCACCGAGAGCAAGGTGCTCTCCAACACGCAGTACTCCTTTTCCACGCGATTCGAGAACGGCGTCGGCACGAATCCCGAAGAATTGATCGCAGCGGCCCATGCGGGATGCTTCAGCATGGCGCTTTCCGCGCAGCTCGGCAACGCGGGCATAACGCCGGAATCGATCGAAACCACCGCGTCACTGACGTTTGAAAAGCTGGAAGCAGGATTCACGATCACGAAGATTCATCTCGACACGACGGCGAAGATTCCGGGCGCCGATCCGGCGGCGTTCGATACAGCGGCGCAGAACGCCAAGGCGGGATGCCCGATTTCGCGGCTGCTCAAGGCTGAAATCACGCTGACGGCCAAGCTGGTGGGCGGGCGGGCGACCACGGCATAGGTTTTCACCACGGCGCGAATGCTCTCTGATTTTTGGGGGAATGAAATACTTGTGGCGCCGGCGTCCTGCCGGCGCCACGGAATTTTCTTTCCAGCCTTCGCTTAGGTCAGGTGGAACGAGAACCAACGTCCTAGCGTAATAATGCTCAGCCACAGAATGACCGAAAACGTGCCATACACCCGCGCTCCAATCGGCGCCACATGGGCATTGTTCCACGTTCCGACCTGCTTATAAACCGTCGTGTGGAAGATGAGCGCGTTGATCCCGGCTCCGACAATCGCGAACATTTTGAACCAAAAGAAGGAATTGACCGCGGACCGCGTGGCCTCCGCGGAGAACATCAGAATGCCGGTGATCAGTTGGACGCTAAATCCGGCGATCACCCACGGCAAAATCCACGTGGCGAGCTTGTCGACGGGTTCTCGCTTCATTGGGCCCACGCCGAAGAGCCGCAAGTCCAACAGAAAAGCGGCCGTAACGAGCGAGACGATCCCAAACACGTGCAGCGTTTCGACAACCGGGAACAGGTAAAGCGATTCCCGCATTTCATGGCCGAACACGCTGGCATCCAGCGCCTGGCAAAGATGAAGCACCCACGTTGGCAACCACCCTGGCATCTATGCACCTCTTGGTGTTTTTGCGCAAATTTCCATATCGAAGTCGCACGGCCAGGCGGGCGGAACCTTCACCGCATGGAAGGACTTCTCACTGATACATTGTTAGACTTGCGCGTGACCCACTAGGTTACACGAAGGTGGAATCTTTGTCACATCAGCGGCGGGCAAGATCAGGGGCCTTGGGACTAGAAGCCGAACACGACTCCGCCGACGACCTGAAACGATCGTTGATTGACCGAGAAGAATCGCGACCCTACTGCATCCGCTTCGGTGCGAATCGCCATGTGGGGCGTCAGAAAAATGTCGAGCCCGCCTCCGGCATTTCCGGCCAGGGCGGTATTGCTCCCCAGCACACCCGCGGTCTGGCTGAAGCGGTAGTGTTCCATGCCGACGACGATATGGCCCCAGGGCTCATAGCGGCTGCGGTTGCGATAGGCCAAGCGCGCTCCTCCGCCCACAAACACCGACTTCGCGCTCAAATTGGGAGGAGTCGTAGTCTGCCCCGTGGTTCCCAAAAAGCCGGCGCCTACTTGTCCCTCCACGCCAAACCAGCGGCCGAAATACCGGGCTATGCTGACGTTGACCCCGTGCGTATTGAACGGACTGCCGATCAAATTGTCTCGGTTGTATTGATAGCCTATCGCGACTTGCCACGGATCCTGTTCGTGCTCGCTTGCGAGGCTATAGTGAGTGCTGCCGCCAACTCCCGCCGGCCCTTGCGCTGCTGCGGAAGTCGACAGGAAGAGGGAGATCCCAAGCAGACAAATCCACACACGCATTGATAGTGCCTCCATCACGACGCCCCACACGTCATAAATCTGGAGTGCCGAGATCGATTGTAGCCGCACCGCTTGTGCAGGGAACACGATTTACAGCCTCATTTGCCCAATCGCCAACCGAGTTAACCTTCACGCGTCATTGGCTCGTCCCCGGCAAATGTCGTGGAACCCGGCACGAACGGTGAAACAAGGATCGACGGACTAAGGAATTGGCCGCCGGGAAACCGGGCGGCCGCCGCAAAGCCGGTGGCCGCTTTTTGGGGGGGCATCCGCAGAGAGACACGCGGAGTTATGGTTCCCACTTGACTCCTGTGTTAGGATTTCGGGCGATACGGGTGCTGGCTCTGCGATTAGGTAGGATTTCTTGGGTGAAGCGCGGACCTTGCGAGCGAATTTAGAATGCCGACCCAATACATCCCGATTTTCATTTTCGCCGCGCTCGCCGCGGCCTTTCCGGCGGCCTCGCTGCTGATTTTCAAGCTCATTCGTCCGACGCCAAAGCCCGTCGGAGCGAAGTTAAAGCCGTATGAGTGCGGCGTGGAAGCGGAAGGCGATACGCGCGGGCGATATTCCGTTCGGTTTTACATCGTCGCGATTTTGTTCGTTATCTTCGATGTGGAGACAACGTTTCTGTTTCCCTGGGCGGTGCTGTTTTCGACGCGCGAGCCGGGTTTTCGCCTGCCGGAAATCTACGCCCTGGCAAGCATGTTCGTTTTTCTCGGCATCCTGATCATCGGTTACGTCTGGCTGTATCGAAAGGGCGCCCTCGAATGGGTGTAGGCAGCGCCCAATCGCTTTGATGGGAAGTCCCGGTCACACACGGTGGCCGGGATTTTTTTTGAACGCCGGGAGCGCGTGAGCCGGCGGGCCTGTAGATTCTGGCGGAACAAGTTGACTCGGTTTTCCGCCGTGTGCTAAAAGCTACGACTTAATACTGGCTGCACAGTTGGGGTGCGGCCGCACTACTCCTAATTCATGGCAAACGACCCGGAAGAGAAGCAGCCTTCTGCGAATTCACCGGCGGAACCGCCTGCGGAGAAAAAGCCAGCCGCAGAGGGGGCACCCGCATCCAAACCGCCCGTTCCTGCCGCCGCTGCCCCAAAACCTCCGGCTGCGCCCGCTGCTCCTCGTCCTGCCCCGCCTCCGAAGGAAGGTCCGGTCGCGCTCGATAACGATCTCGTAAAACGATACAAAGACAAGTTTGGGCCGGCCATCCTGGAAGCGTGGACGGATCGCAAGCAATCCATTTTGGTGGTCGCGCGGGAACTGCTCGCAGAAATTGCGCTGTACAGCCGGGATGACGAAAAATTCGACTGGCTGAGCGACCTGACGGCCGTCGACTGGCCGAAACGCGAGAAGCGTTTCGACATCGTACTTAATATGTATTCGTTCGAAAAGAATGAGCGCCTACGCTTAAAGGCGCGATCCTCGGCGGAAGAGCGCGTTCCCAGCGTGCAGGGAATCTGGTCCACGGCGAACTGGATGGAACGCGAAGTCTACGACATGTTTGGCGTCGTTTTTGAGGGCCACCCCGACCTGAAGCGGATTTTGCTTCCGGACGAATGGCAGGGTTACCCGCTGCGGAAGGATTACGACATCCTGACGCAGGACACGGTCTGGATTCGCGAGAACCTGGGCATCGAGAGCGGACAATAACGAATGGCCGACCCGCGCATCCCGTTTGCCACGCATGCCGAGCACACCGTGCTCGGGGCTGACGAAATCGTCCTCAACATGGGGCCGCAGCACCCCTCCACCCACGGCGTTCTGCGCGTCAAGCTGCGCCTGGACGGCGAAAAGGTGATCGGCTCGGAGTGCGTGATCGGCTACCTGCACCGCGGCGTCGAGAAAATCGCCGAGCACCGCAGCTACCAACAATTCGCTCCGTACGTGGACCGCATGGATTACGTCGCGGCGGTTTCGAACGGACTGGGGTACTGCGAGGCGGTGGAAAAGCTGCTCGGAGTGGAAGCGCCACCGCGGGCGCGCGTGATTCGAACGATCCTCACCGAGTTACAGCGGATTGCCAGCCACCTGTTCTGGCTGGGAACGCATGCGCTGGATATCGGGGCGCTGACGCCGCTGTTCTACTGCCTGCGCGAACGCGAAGAAATTCTGAAGATTTTCGAGAAATTTTGCGGCGCGCGACTGACCACGCACGCGTTCCGCATCGGCGGTTTGCAATATGAGGCCTACGACGAGCTCGAAAAGGACGTCGAGCGATTCTGCACGCCCTTCGACAAGCGCGTGGATGAATACGAATCGCTGCTCACCGAAAACCGCATCTGGGTGGGACGAACCAAGGGCATTGGCATCCTCACAGCGAAGGAAGCGATCGATTACGGCGCTTCGGGGCCGGTCCTTCGCGCCAGCGGCGTAAAGTGGGACATCCGCAAGGCCATGCCGTATGCGGCCTACGACCAATACAAATTTGAAATCCCCACGGGCAAGAACGGCGACACCTACGACCGGTACATCGTGCGCATGGAAGAGATGCGCCAGTCGCGCCTGATCTGCTTGCAGGCGATCGAGAATATTCCGGCCGGGCCGATCATGGGCAAGGTCGGCAAAGTGTTGAAGCCGCCGCCGGGCGAGGTGTACCACGCGATTGAAGCGCCCAAGGGCGAGTTGGGCTACTACATTATCAGCGACGGCACGACGCAGCCGTATCGCGTAAGGATTCGTCCGCCTTCCCTGATCAATCTCGAGGCATTCGACAAAATGATTCGCGGGCACCTGGTGGCGGACGTTGTGGCCATCATCGGGACGCTCGACATCGTGCTCGGGGAAGTGGACCGCTGACGCCATGTTGATGAACGTCATCCAATTCGTGATTTCCATTTGGGTGCCACTGGTTTGCGCGGTGATCATCGTAGCGGTGTTGCCGCTGGTCACCGGATACATGGTACTGATGGAGCGCAAGGTCATGGCGGACATGCAGGCGCGCCTTGGCCCCATGCGCGTCGGTCCGCACGGTTTGCTGCAGCCCATCGCCGACGCCGTGAAGCTGCTCATCAAGGAAGACATTATTCCGGACGAAGCGGATAAGGCCATCTTCTGGTTCGCGCCGCTGATTTCGGTGACGGCGGCCATGCTGGCCGTGTCTCCGCTGGCAATTGGTCCATGGTTTCAAATTGCGGAGCTGAACGTTGGATTGCTTTTCGTCGTGGGGATCAGCGCGCTGGGAATTTTCGGAATCGTTTTGGGCGGATGGTCGTCCAACAGCCACTATTCGCTGCTGGGCGCGCTGCGCAGCGCTGCGCAACTGGTGAGCTACGAAACCGCCGCGGGCATGGCCATTGTGGGCGGACTGCTGCTGGCGGGAACGTTGTCCACGCGCGAAATTATTCAGGCGCAGAACGATTACGGCACGTGGTTTGCCTTTGCCGCTCCTGTGGGATTTTTTATTTACATTGTTGCATCCATCGCGGAAACCAATCGCGCGCCTTTCGATTTGCCCGAAGCCGAATCGGAATTGGTCGCGGGGTACATGACGGAATATAGCGGCTTTCGCTGGGCGCTCTATTTCCTTGCGGAATACGTGAACATGGTGGTGGTCGCATCGATCGCCACAACACTGTTTCTGGGCGGATGGCTGCGCCCATTTGCCGGTACACCTGCTTTCAATTTTCTGGACTATTTGCCGTCCGTGCTGATGCTGGGTATTGGAGCCTATTGCTTTTATCGCGCGCCAAAGCAGCCGGTGAAAGTGCAGAGCCTTTTCATGGTGGCCGTTGGGCTGATGATGTTTGTTGTCGCGATTATTCTTGCCGCGCCTCTAGTTCCGGCTGTGGCAAAAATGCTTCCCGGGTTGAAGCCCGGATTGCACGGGGCATTCTGGTTCCTGCTGAAAGTGGGAGCCTACGTTTATTTGTTTATGTGGCTGCGGTTCACGTTCCCGCGCTACCGGTTCGATCAGCTGATGCGCCTGGGCTGGCAATTCCTGATCCCGCTGTCGATCGTCAACGTAATGGGGATCGGCGTGGCGCTCGTGCTGCACCGGCACTGGGGATGGAGCCACTGGACGGCGTTCGGTTTGACCACCGTGGTCACGTTGCTGGCCGCCGGATGGCTGGGCTGGGCGGGCGAAAAGACGGACAAGGAACACGCGTTCGTAGGGGAAGCGTAGGAAGCGGCGAAGACGATGCTCGATCGGATCGTATTTGACTTTTTTGCGGCGCTCGCGGTGATCTCCGCGATCCTCGTGGTCACGCGGCGCAACGTGGTGCAGAGCGCCATCTTTCTGATCACGGCGCTCTTGGCGACGGCGGGCATCTTTCTGCAGTTGCACGCGGAGTTCCTGTTCATCGTGCAGGTGATTCTGTACGCGGGCGGCATCATGGTGCTGTTCGTGTTCGTCATCATGCTGATTAACCTGGATGTTTCGCTGCACCAGATCCAGTTCAACCGCCAATGGTGGCTCGGCCTGTTGCTGGCGCTGGTGCTGGGAGCGGAACTCACGCTGGCGATTACCATCGGCCGTTCGCACGTTGTCGTTCGGCGAGGCTGCTCCGGCGAGCGCCCTCGAGCCGAGCACGCAGCTCGTGGGCAAGGTTCTGTTCAGCGAATACATGCTTCCGTTTGAAGTCGCATCGATCCTGCTGCTCGTGGCCATGATCGGCGCGGTGGTAATGGCCAAGAAGAAAATATGAAGGGGCGGGGATAGAAATGATTCCGATCAGCCAGTATTTGCTTCTGGGCATGGTGCTGTTCACGATCGGCGTGATCGGCGTGGTGACGCGGCGGAACGTGATCATTATTTTGATGTCCATAGAGCTGATGCTCAACGCCGTCAACATCAACCTGGTGGCGTTCTCGCGCCTGGCCGGGTCGGCGGAAGGTCACGCGTTCGCCATTTTCATCATCACGGATGCGGCCGCGGAAGCCGCCGTCGGGCTGGGCATCATCATCGCGTTCTTCCGCAATCGCGAGACCTTGCTGGGCGATGAGATGGATTTGCTGAAGTGGTAGTAGCGTAGTGATCTTGAAGGTAGGGGCACGACATGTCGTGCCCCTACAACGAAATGGCATTGGGGATTGATTTCACCGATATAAAATTATGATGCCGACGGAATATTTTCTCGCGCACATCTGGATGATCCCGCTGTTTCCCCTGGCGGGCGCGGCGCTGATGTTGCTCATCGGGCGCAAGCTGCCGAACTTCTGGGTGAACGTCATCTGCGTCGGGAGCGTTTTCCTGGCGATGTGCTATGCCTTCGGCGCGATCTGGCAGCTCGTTTCGCGCCCGGTCGCGGAGCGCTTGGTCAGTTACAACCTGTTTGACTGGGTCCCGGCCGGGGCGATGCACACCAACGCCGGCAGCTTCATGCGCTTTAATGTTCCGTGGGGCGTGCTGATCGATCCGCTGACGTGCGTGATGCTCTTCGTCGTCACCGGTGTCGGATTCCTGATCCACGTCTACTCGGTCGGGTACATGGGGCACGAGGGCGGCTACTACCGCTTCTTCGGCTACCTTAATTTGTTCATGTTTTCGATGCTGACGCTCATCACGGCGAATAATTTGCTTCTGCTCTTCGTCGGATGGGAAGGCGTCGGCCTGTGCAGCTATCTGCTGATCGGATTTTACTTCCTGCGTAAATCGGCCTCGGATGCGGGGAAGAAGGCGTTCATCGTCAACCGCATCGGCGACGCGGGCTTCCTGCTCGGCCTCTTCCTGATGCTGGGTACGCTGGGAACGATCCAGTTCACCGAAATCGGCCCGGCAATTACCGCGGGGCACTTTGCGATGGGCGACGCCACGCTGACGGCGATCGCTCTGCTGCTTTTTGTCGGCGCGACCGGGAAATCGGCGCAGCTCCCGTTATATGTCTGGCTGCCGGACGCGATGGAAGGTCCAACGCCGGTCAGCGCGCTAATCCATGCGGCCACCATGGTGACCGCCGGCGTGTACATGATCGCGCGCACGAACGCGGTATTTTCGATGGCGCCGAAAGCGCTCGCCGTCGTGGCCGTGGTTGGCGCTGTGACGTCGATTTTTGCGGCGACGATGGGCCTGGTACAGAACGACATCAAGCGCGTCCTGGCCTACTCCACCGTCTCGCAGCTCGGCTATATGTTCCTCGCCTGCGGCGTCGGCGCGTTCACCGCGGGCGTCTTTCACCTGATGACCCACGCGTTCTTCAAGGCCTTGCTCTTTCTCGGATCGGGCAGCGTCATTCACGCGCTCTCCGGCGAGCAGGACATGCGCAAGATGGGCGGCCTGTGGAACCGGATTCCTAAGACGGCGTGGACCTTCCTGATCGCGTCGATCGCGATCTCGGGAATTCCGCCGCTGGCCGGATTCGTCAGCAAGGACGCGATCCTGGGCCACACCTTTGAGTACAACAAGATTCTCTGGCTGATCGGTTTCATCACCGCGGGCCTGACGGCGTTCTATATGTTCCGCCTCGTGAACATGACGTTCTTTGGGAATTCTCGCGTCGATCACGAAGTCGAGCACCACATTCACGAATCGCCCGGCTCGATGACCGTGCCGCTGATGATCCTCGCCGTGCTCGCCACGGTCGGCGGCTGGATTGGATGGCCCGAATCCCTCGGCGGCAGCGATCGCTTCACGCAGTTCCTCGCACCGGTGATGGCAAAGCATGCGGAGGAGGGAGCCGAGGCCGTGGCGCAAGCCTCTTCGGGTGGCGCAATGGAATACCTGCTGATGGTGGCCTCGGTGGCGATCGCCTGCTTTGGCATCTGGGTGGCATACCGCTGGTACATCCAACGGCCGGAAGTTCCGGAGAAAATCGCGGCGGCGAGCCCGTTCCTTTACAAGCTGCTTTACAACAAGTATTACGTGGACCAGATCTACGACGCGATGTTCGTGAATCGTATGAAAGACCTGGCGCTCACGCTGGGCGCGTTCGACGTGAACATCATCAACGGCCTCGGCGTGGACGGTTCCGGATGGCTGACGCGGATTACCTCGAGTATCTCCGGCATTTGGGATTCCTGGATTGTGGACGGCCTGGTGAATCTGGCCGCGCGGATCGTTTGGCTTTTCAGCTGGCCCGTCCGAATGCTGCAGACCGGGCGCGTGGCGCGGTACGCGCTGGTCATGCTGGTCGGCGTGCTGATTTTCCTGGGGTATTACGTTTGGATGGCGGGATTCAGATTGTAGCGCTCGCCTTCAGGCGAGCATGCGCGCGAAACTAAAATGCCCGCCTGAAGGCGGGCGCTACACGAGTTTCTGAAACTGAATTAGAAGAAGGCGAGGCGGGGAGATGGAATTTTACAACACTCATATCCTGACGGTGGTGCTGTTCACGCCGCTGGTGGGGGCGCTGCTGCTGCTGTTCGTGCCGCGCGACAGCGCGAACCTGCACCGCGTGATCGGCAATCTGTTCGGCTTCCTGGGGCTGCTCGTTTCGCTGCCGCTCCTGTGGCGCTTCAGCCTGGATCCCGCCGCTCCGCGCTACCAATTCGCTGAAAACGCCGACTGGATTCCTTCCATCGGCGCGCACTACTCGCTCGGCATCGACGGCATCAGCCTGCTCCTCGTCATGCTCACGACGCTCCTCGGCGCGATTTCGATTCTTTCGTCGTGGAGCGCCATCAAGATGCGCACGAAGGAATATTACATTCTGTTTCTCCTGCTGCAGGTCGGCATGCTGGGCGTTTTCATGGCGTTGGATTTCTTCCTCTTCTACATGTTCTGGGAAGTGATGCTCGTCCCGATGTATTTCCTGATCGGCGTGTGGGGCAGCGACCGCCGCTTGTACGCCGCGATCAAATTTTTCCTCTACACCCTGGTCGGCTCGGTGATCATGCTGCTGGGCATCCTGGCGCTGTATTTCAAGGCGGGCGGCGCGACGTTCGATATGCCGACGCTGTTGGCCACCGCATCGTCGTTCGACACCCACACCCAGGTTCTGCTGTTCTGGGCCTTCTTCTTCGCGTTTGCGATCAAGGTGCCGATGTTCCCCTTCCACACCTGGCTTCCGGACGCGCACACCGAAGCGCCCACGGCCGGTTCGGTGATCCTGGCAGGCGTGCTCTTGAAAATGGGCACGTACGGATTCATCCGCTTCTCGCTGCCGCTTCTCCCGGTGGACGCCGCCGCGCGACACAAGATCATCACCATTATGCTGGTCGTCTCGGTGATCGGCATCATTTACGGCGCGCTGGTCTGCATGATGCAGAAGGACATGAAGAAGCTGGTGGCCTACAGCTCGGTGAGCCACCTGGCATTCTGCACGCTGGGCATCTTCGCCCTGACGCCCAACGGGCTTTCCGGAAGCGTGATTCAGCAAATCAACCACGGAATTTCCACCGGCGCTTTGTTCTTGCTGATCGGCGTGCTGTACGAGCGGCGGCACACGCGCTTGATATCGGAATTCGGCGGGCTTTCCACGCCCATGCCGAACTTCGCCGCCGTCTACATGATCGCCACGCTCAGTTCGCTGGGATTGCCTCTGCTCAACGGGTTCATCGGTGAGTTCGTCATCCTGCGCGGCACGTACGAAGTCAGCATCAAATACGTGGCCTGGGCCGTGATCGGCATCGTGCTCGGCGCGGCGTACTTGCTGTGGCTTTACCAGCGCGTGATGTTCGGCTCGGTGACCAATCCCGCGAACGAGCACCTGCCTGACCTCAACGCGCGCGAATATGCCACGCTCATTCCGCTGGTGATTCTGGCGTTCTGGATCGGCATCTATCCGAAGCCGCTCTTCCGTGTGCTCGACCGGCCGGTGCAGCTGATCGTCGAGCAGGTCAATCCGGGATATTACGGAGCGGAGCGCGCAGCCGCTCCCGCTGCTGCTCCCGCGGCGATTCCTGCGGCCGTGGGCGGCGGATACGAGCATGCCCGGAATGAGTATGCCGTCGGGCGCAGAAACGCCTTCCGCGCCGGCGGAAACGGAAAAGAAGTAAACGAGGCGTGTTAGCTAAAAGTTGAGCCAAAAATGAGCCGATATGCTTAAGGCCTTCGAGACATTCATGCAGGTGGACGGCGGGGGACTGCTCCTGCCGGAAATGATGCTCGTCCTGTTTGCCATGGGCATCCTGCTCACGGACTACCTGCTGGAGACGCGCGACAAGTTTTTCAACGCCCTGATGGCCATGCTCGGCGTGGCCTTCAGCGGCATCTGCCTCTGGCAATTGCGCGGGGTGGCCGACCGGGGGCCCGTAGGCTTCAGCAATTCGCTGCTCGTCGATCCGTTCTTTCTGTTTTTCGCTTCTATTTTCCTCATCGCCACGGCGCTGGTGATCGTCCTTTCCGTCCGCTACCTGGAACTCGAGGACGAAAATCACGGCGAGTACTACGCCCTGATGCTCTTCGCGACGGTCGGCATGATGTTCATGGCCTCCGGCTATGACCTGGTCGTGCAATTCCTGGGCCTGGAGACGATGGCCCTCAGCTTCTACGTCCTCGCGGGTTTTCTCCGGCGCGACAAGCGTTCGAATGAAAGCGCGGTGAAATACCTGCTGCTGGGCGCGTTCAGCTCCGGAATTCTGGCCTACGGATTTTCGATTCTCTACGGCATCGGAGCCACGGCCAACCTCAGCGCTATTGGCCAGTCGCTGCCTCCCAGGACCAATCTGGACGTGCTTGCGGTCGCGGTCGAGGCGAGGGGCCGGACGGACCTGTTCGTGCTTCTGGCGCTCGCTACGGTGGCTGCGGGGCTCTTCTTCAAGGTGGCCGCCGTGCCGTTCCACCAGTGGGCGCCGGACGTTTACGAAGGCGCTCCGACGCCGATCACGGCCTACATTAGCGTGGCGTCCAAGACCGCGAGCTTCGCGCTTCTGCTGCGTCTGCTGCTGACCGTGTTCTGGCCGGTGCGGATGGATTGGGAAATGCTGATCGCGGGCGTGGCCATCGCGTCGCTTACCTTGGGGAACCTGGCGGCGATCACCCAGACCAACGTGAAGCGCATGCTGGCGTACTCGTCCATCTCGCACGTCGGCTATATCCTGCTCGGAATCGTGGCCGCGGCGTCCACACCGCTCGGTTTCATGACCGGCATGAAGGGCGTGTCGTTTTATCTCTTCGCCTACGCGTTCATGACCATCGGCGCGTTCGCCGTGCTGATCGTGCTGCAGCGGCAGGGAATCGTCGGGGACGAATTGGACGATCTGAACGGCCTGTATCGCCGGAGCCCGCTGTCCGCGCTGGTCCTGCTGATTTTCATGTTGTCGCTCGCGGGAATTCCGCCGCTCGCCGGCTTCATCGGAAAATATTTCATCCTGCAATCCCTGATTCAGACGGGACACATCAAGCTGGCGCTGTTCGGGGCGCTCTACATCGTGCCGGCGCTGTACTACTATTTCCGCGTGGTGGCGCACGCCTACCTGTACGAACCGGGCAACGCGCCGCTGCCGATCGTCACCATCGGGCAGAAAGTTGCGTTCGCGGTCCTTTGCTTCGTCACCGTCGCCGCAGGGATCTTCCCGGAGCCGTTCGTGCGCCTCGCGACTTATTCGCTGTTTTTCCCCGCGGGATTTAGTGGCCACTGAGAAGCCAGCCGCGCCCTCCTCCCCATCGCCGCGAAAACGGCCCGCCGAAGGCGTGCGGCAACTGTCCGATATCATGGAGTTGCCGATCCTGCTGGTTGCCAGCATCGCCATCGGCGGAGGCGCGGGATACTTGCTGGACAAGCGCATTCACACTTCGCCCGTGTTTACGCTCATTTTCGGCCTGCTCGGGTTTGCCGGGGGAATGATTCAATTGGTGCGGAGACTGTCCAAGGACACGAGCGACGATGGCGGAGCCTGATTCTTTTTACGTCGCGGCAGAGAAGCGCGTCGAGTGGCTGACGCTCGCGCTGGGGCTTGTGGGCGCTGCGTTTGTCTTCGCGCGCTGGGGCTGGCGTGCGGGCGTGGGAGTCGCGCTGGGCGCGGCGCTGGCCTGGGTGAATTTCCGCTGGCTGAAGCAGGGAGTCGGCGCTCTGGTAAAGCTTTCCACCGCGCAGGCCGGGTCCGATCACGCGCGCGTGACGCTCGGGGTGTACGTTAAGTTCTTTGGACGCTTCGCGTTGCTGCTGGTGGCGGTCTATGTTATCCTTTCGCGTTCCCTGTTGCCTGCGGCTGCGGTGGTCGGAGGTTTGTTCGCGGCCGTTGCGGCCGTGATCACCGAACTGATGTGGGAATTGGTGCGCACCAGGCGGGGAACGGAAACACACTCTTAGAGCCCTTTCGAAAGGCTCGATCCCGGGGTCAACTGGAAAAATGGAAGAGCAAGTCTTAGGTGTGACCAAGCTGGTCAACGCCCTCTTGGGAAAGCCCGCTCTGGCGCTTCTTTCCGCGCTGCATCTTCACGTGGAAAATTCGGAATACCCGATTCCCAATCACATCGCGATGGAACTTGTGGTATTCCTGCTTGCGATCGTGTTTTTCACATGGCTGAAGGGGCGTCTGTCGGTGGACAATCCCGGCGGCGCGCAGCAGTGCATGGAGGCGCTCCTCACGAATTCGATGGGCGTGGGCGCCCGCGATCTGCTGGAAGACACCGCCGGCCATCACGCGCTGCAATACCTCCCCATGATCGGAAGCATCGGCCTGTTCGTCCTGATGTGCAATCTGATCAGCCTGGTGCCGGGATTTTCCTCTCCCACGGCCGAGAAGTCGGTGCCGCTCGGCTGCGCGATTGTCGTTTTTCTTTATTACAACGGGGCCGGTCTCGCGCATCACGGGCCGCTCAAATACGGCAAGCATTTCCTGGGGCCCGTTCTGGCGATGTCTCCGGTCATGTTTATCGTTGAAATCGTCAGCCATCTCGCCAGGCTGCTCTCACTCACGGTCCGTCTCTGGGTCAACATGCTGGTGAGCGAACTGCTGTACGTCACATTTCTCGGGCTGACGCTCTCTCTGTTCCTGTACGTCGGCAAGCTCAATGGGATCGGATACGCGCTGGCGCCGCTTCCGTTGCTTGCGCCGCCGCTTTTTCTCCTCTTGCACATTTTCGTCGGATTCGTGCAAGCGTTTGTGTTCACGTTGTTGCCGATTATTTATTTGGGCGGGGCAGTAGGCGAAGAGCACTAATCGGCGCCCCGCGGTTTGGCGATGCATTCATAAAGGCATGATCCGCTGTCTCGCGTGAGCCCGGCTGAAAGAGGGGTGTCCGGGAACCACCTCCGAGCGGCAATTACATAACGAAGGAGAAACAACGATGAAGAAGTATTCGATGATTCTGTTTGCATTGCTGGCTCTGGCGTTCGTCGCTCCGGCGGCGTTTGCGCAGACGGGTGCGGGCGGCGCGGTTGAGCCGACCAACTGGGTGGCCATCACTTCAGGCTTTGCCATGGCGATCGCATCGGCGGCTTGCGGTCTCGCTCAGGCTCGCGCGACGTCTTCGGCCTGCGAAGGCCTGGCTCGCAATCCCGGCGCGGCGGCCCCGATCCGGTTTGCGCTGCTGCTCGCGCTCGTGCTGATCGAGTCGATGGCGCTGTACACGTTTGCCATCATCTTCGCGAAGGTTAAGTAAGAATTTTCGTTTTGTTTTCCAGCGGCACGCCCCCGGATTTTCGTGGGCGTGCCGTTTTGTTTTTGGTAGGACGGGCTTCAGCCTGTCCGGTTTAAGCGTGGGTGTACGACAATCTAAAGCGGACAGGCTGAAGCCCGTCCTACTTAACCTGATGTTGAGCGCGGCTTTGGCGGCGAAGCCGATGATGCGGGCGGGGAACAATCCGGCGTAAGATCGTGCCGGCTGCCGCGATCCAGAGAACGACGGAGAGCGTCCACGGCACGGGTTCGACGGCAATTTCCGCCGCCGGTTCGCGCATATACATGGCGACGATCACGCGCAGGTAATAGTAGGCGGCAATGACGCTGTTGAGGCCCAGGAGAATCGCGAGCCAGATCAAGTTGGATTCGAGGGCCGCATTGAACACGTAGAATTTTCCAAGGAATCCCGCCGTGATAGGCAATCCCAGGAGCGAAAGCAGGAACAGCGACAGGCACGCGGCCATGGCGGGCTGCCGCCGTCGCGAGGCCCGTCAAATCCTCGATGTCGACATGGCGCTCGCCGGGTCCCCCGAGGTGCGCGACGATCAGGAAGGCGCCCATCTTCACCAGCGCGTAACTCACCAGGTAAAAGAGCGCCGCGGCAATGCCCGCTTCCGGATGGTCCGTCGCGGCCGCGGCCGTCAGCGCGACGAGGATGTATCCCGCGTGCGCGATCGAGCTGTAGGCCAGCATGCGCTTCACGCTCGTCTGCACGATGGCCGACAAATTTCCGGCGAACATGCTGAGCGCGGCCGCCACCCACAGCGCCCAGAACCACAGCGGAGCGGCGGCGTCCATGCTCGCGAGGATGCGCAGCGCCAGGGCGAACGCGGCTGCCTTGGGGCCCGTAGAAAGCAGCGCGGTCACCGGCGCGGGAGCGCCTTCGTACACGTCCGGCGTCCAAAGCTGGAAGGGCGCAGCGGCGACTTTAAATGCCAGGCCGACAAAAATCAATCCCGAGGCCGATTTTCAAGAGCGTGTGCGCGGAATCGTTGGCGAGCGGCGTCATCAGGTCGAGGTGCGTCGATCCCGTGGCGCCGAAGGACAAGGCAATGCCGTACAGGAAAAATGCCGTGGCGAACGAGCCGAGAAGGAAATACTTCATCGCCGCTTCGTTCGAGCGCGGGGCGTCGCGCCGGTAGCTCGCGAGAATGTAGGAGGCGATGGAGCTCATTTCCAGGCCGATGAAGGCCGTGAGACAATTCGTGGGCTCCGGCCATCACGCCCATGCCCGCCGTCGCGAACAGGATCAGGGCGCAAAACTCGGCGGCGTCCAGATCGTCGCGCTTGCAGGTAACCGATCGAACCGAGAATCGCGAGGAACGCCAGCGCCGCAGACGATCCAGTGGACGAACAGGCTGAACGCGTCCGCGCGGAACAGGCCCGAATAGGCGAAGCCCGGATGCATCGCCGGGAAAAACGTCGCGACAAGCGCGAGCGCGGCGCCCACGAGCGAAACGCCCGCGAGCACGCCGTGGCGCGCCTTCGGCACGAGCGGGCGCGAGAAGCATCACCAGCATCCCGAAACCGCAGAGCACGATTTCGGGCGCAATCCTGTACAAGTCTTGGATGGGTGGGAACATTTATTTCAATTTCACCGTGTCTAGTCGCGCCGCCAAACGCCGCCGCATTCAAACCGGGCGGCGCCACGGGGGCGTGATCCATATCATGCTGCTCGTGCCATGCGCTCGGGCGCGCTGCCGGCGTTATACGCCTGCGGGCGCTGCATCAGTTGCAAAATATTTTGCGTGGAGGCTTCGGTCCGCCGGGTAAAGAACGGCGAGCCGATGCCCATCCACAGGATCATCGCGGCCATCACGACCAGGATTCCGCGCTCGCGCATGTCCAGGTCGGGGAGCGCGCCGTTCTTGTCCTGCGTGATGCTGCCGAAAAACACGCGCTGGTAAGACCACAGCAGATAGACGGCGGAGAAAATCACGCCAAGCGCGGCCCAGGCCGCCCAGTGCCGGATGCTTCTGAAACGTCCCGGCCAGAATCAGGAACTCGCCGACGAATCCGTTCAGCATCGGCAATCCCGCGGAGGCGAAGCAGGAGAACAGATACAGCGCCGCGAGGGCCGGCATGGGCGTGGCCAGGCCGCCGAATTCGGAGATCAAGTGCGTGTGGCGGCGGTCATACAGCATTCCGACGCAAAGGAACAGCGCGCCGGTCGAGATGCCGTGATTGAGCATTTGATAGACGGCGCCCTGAATCGAAATCTGGTGGAACGCGAAAATTCCGAGCACCACAAATCCCAGGTGGCTGACCGAGGAGTAGGCCACCAGCCGCTTCAAATCCACCTGCACCATGGCCACGAGCGCGCCGTACACGATGCCAATGATGGCCAGCACCGCGATGATCGGCGCAAACTGGCGCGCGGCGTCCGGAAACAGCGGCAGGCAGAAGCGCAGCATGCCGTAGGTGCCCATCTTCAGCAGAACGCCCGCGAGCATCACGGAGCCCGCCGTGGGAGCTTCGGTGTGCGCGTCGGGCAGCCAGGTGTGCAGCGGGAAGAGCGGCACCTTGATCGCAAACGCGAGGAAAAACGCGCCGAAGAGCAGGTATTCCGTTCGAAGCGGGCAGCGTGACCGTGCCGTTCGAAAGCAGCGACTGGATCTGCGCCACGTCGAAGGTCGGGTAGCCCGCGACGGCGGTGATCGCGGTAGAGCCACAGGATCGCCACCAGCATCAGGATCGAGCCGAACATGGTGTAGAGCACGAATTTCAGCGCGGCATAGATGCGGCGCCCGTGTCCCCAGATGCCGATCAGGAAATACATGGGGATCAGCATCATTTCCCAGAACAAGAAGAACAGGAACAGGTCGAGCGAAACGAAGACGCCGATGACTCCGGTTTCCAGCACCAGCAGGCAAATGAAGAAGCCCTTCACGCGCTGGTCGATCGATTTCCAGGACGCCAGAATGGAAATCGGCGTGAGCAGCGTGGTCAGCAGGACGAGAAAGAGGCTGAGCCCGTCGACGCCCAGGTGATAGTGAATGGGCGGCTGGGGAATCCAGGCGCGGAATTCTTCCCACTGGTAGCCGGCCGCGTGCAGGTCAAATCCATGAAGCAGCAGCAGCGAAAGCGCGAACTCGACGACCGCGGTCGCCATGGCCAGGCGGCGAATCCAGACGATGATCGTCGTCGCGCAAGAGCAAAAGCGCCAGCGTGCCCGCGACGGGCAGGAACGTCAGAACCGAAAGCAAGTAAGTTTGCTGCACGTCAGTCCACCATCCAGAGCAGCAGGGAAGTGAAAACCACGACGCCCAGGGCGATCCAGGTGGCGTAGCTGCGAATGTTTCCGGTATTGGCGTGGCGCAGGCGGTCGCCCGTTTCGCGGGAGACGGTGGCAACGCCGTTCACCGTGCCGTCGATCGCGCGCTCATCCACCACGTGCCACAGAACTTTGTCGGAAATCCAGACCAGCGGGCGCACGATCACGGCCTGATACAGTTCGTCGATAAAATATTTTCCGGAGAGAAGTTTGTACGGCCCGGAAAGGGAAGTCCGCCAGTTTCTTCGGCGTTTCCGGGCTTTTGATGTACAACCACCACGCCAGGAGGAAGCCGAGAAGTCCCGCGATCACCGGCGCGCCAATCAAAGCCTGCACGATAGCTCCTGGCCGCCGTCCGAAGATTCGCGATGGCTGCGGCGGCGTCCGCTCCGGAGCATGACAGCACCGGCGCGAGGAAATGCTGGAAGTGGTTCACGCCGCCCACGAGTTGCGGCGCGGCCATCCATCCGCCGCAGACGGAAAGAATGGCCAGAACGATCAGCGGAATCGTCATGTTCTTGGGCGATTCGTGGACATGCACGTGATGCTCGTCGTAGCGCTCTTCACCGAAAAATGTGAGGAAAATCAGGCGGAACATATAGAACGAAGTGAGCCCCGCGGCGAAAACGCCGAGCCAGCCGAGCACGGGGCTGACGCGCAGCGCTTCGTCCAGAATTTCGTCCTTGCTGAAAAATCCGGAAAAGCCCGGCGTGCCCGCAATCGCCAGCGTGGCCATGAACATGGTCCAGAAGGTGACCGGAATTTTCTTGCGCAGGCCGCCCATCTTGCGCATGTCCTGCTCGCCGCCCATGGCGTGAATCACGCTGCCGGCGGCAAGGAAGAGCAGGCCTTTGAAGAAGGCGTGCGTCATCAGGTGGAAAACGCCCGCGCCAAACGCGCCCACGCCGCAGGCCAGGAACATGTAGCCGAGCTGCGAAACGGTCGAGTAGGCGAGCACTTTCTTGATGTCCGTTTGCACGAGGCCAATCGTCGCGGCAAACAGCGCCGTGAGCGCAGCCGACGATGCCGACCACCTGCATGGCCACCGGCGCATTCAGGAAAATCGCGTGCGAGCGCACCACCATGTACACGCCCGCGGTGACCATGGTCGCCGCGTGGATCAGCGCGCTGACCGGCGTGGGGCCTTCCATGGCGTCCGGCAGCCAGACGTAGAGCGGAAGCTGCGCGGATTTTCCGGCCGCGCCAACGAAAAGCAGCAGCGCAATCGCGGTGAGCGTGCCGATTTGCCCGGCGGGATCGGCGGGCATGGCTGCGGCGCGCGGCAGCACGATCGTGAAATTCAGCGAGCCGAACGTGCGGAAAATCAGCAGCACGCCGAGCAGAAATCCGAAATCGCCGATGCGGTTGACCCAGAACGCTTTGTTCCCGGCGTTCGTGGCCGATTGCTTCAGGAAGAAGAAGCCGATCAGCAGGTAGCTGCACAGCCCGACGCCTTCCCAGCCGACAAACATCAGCAGGTAGTTGGCCGCCAGGATCAGCACCAGCATGAAGAACATGAACAGATTCAGGTACGAGAAGAAGCGGCGGTAGCCCGGATCGTCATGCATGTATCCGCGTGGAATAGATGTGAATCAGCCAGCCGACGCCGGTGACGACCAGAAGCATGATCACGGTGAGCTGGTCCACCTGCAGCGCGAAGTCCGCCTGAAATCCTCCGGCGGAAATCCACGTGAAGTAGGTTTTGATCCAGGGAATCTGGTCCGGAGAAAGCATGAAAAATTCGCGCACGGCTTCGAGCGCGGCGAGAAAGGCGAGCGTCGTGGAGGCAAGCGCAACGGCCGAGATGACGCTCTTCGGCCAGCGCCCGCCAAAAATTCCGTTGACGGCGGCGCCCACGAGCGGCAGCAGCGGGATGATCCAGAGATAAGTGAGAACCGGCATCAGTCTTTCAGCGAATCCACGTTTTCCACGTTAAGCGTTCCCCGGTTGCGGTGAATGAGGATGATGATCGCGAGGCCCACGGCGGCTTCCGCCGCGGCCACCACGATCACGAAAAAGACGAACACCTGCCCCTGCAACTGGCCGAGCGAGCGGCTGAAGGTAACGAATGCCAGATTGACGGCGTTGAGCATCAGTTCGATGGACATGAAAATGGTGAGAATGTTGCGCTTGAAAATAAACGCAATCACGCCCAGTCCGAACAGGACCGCGCTCAGCACCAGATAGTACGAAGTCGGAACCACAACTCCCCCAGATTTCGGTCATTGCCCTGAAACTGTTGCCTGTCGTTGCAGAAAACCCCCGCCTCTGACCCCTCGCTTTCGCTCAGGGCAAGCGAGGCGGGCTACAGCATTTAGTCGGACTCTTCGCGGCGCGCCAGAACCAGCGCGCCCAGCAAAGCGATCAAAATCAGGAACGACGTCAGCTCAAACGGAAACACGTATTCGCTGGAACAGCAGCGTCGACAAATCCTGCGTCGATACCGCTTCGCGGCGGCGCCGGGCCGAGATGCGACGTTGCGCGCGCCAATCCAGTAGGCCACTTCCGCGAGGAACACGATGCCGAGCGGCACGCCGACAAATCGCGCCAGGCGGCTCACGTTGCGAGCGCTCTTCTTCGCCGGCATTGAGCAGCATGATGACAAAGATGAACAGCACCATGATCGCGCCGGCATACACGATGATCTGCACGGCGGCCACGAATTCCGCGCCCTGCAACAGGTAAAGCCCCGCGAGCGAGACCATGACCACGATCAGCGACAGCGCGCTGTGAATCGGATGCCGCTGCAGGATCAGGCTCACGGCGCCCGCGACGGTAAACGCCGCAAGCACCAGGAACATCGCGATTTGCGGCGTGATCATCGCGCGCCTCGCGCCGTTCTGCGCGTCATGCGAATTCTGTTGAACTCGGTCTCATCGTTGTGTCAGCACTATCGCCAGACTCGTGATCACCACGTTCAAAATGGAAAGCGGGAGCAGCAGCTTCCATCCGAAATTCATCAACTGATCGTAGCGGAAACGCGGAAGCGTGCCGCGCACCCAAACGTAAATAAACAGGAAAATCGCAATTTTCAGCAGGAACCAGAACGGCCCCTGCATGAATTCGATGACCGCGGGCAGGCTGAACAAAACTCCCAGCCCGAGCAGCGGCAGCTCCCAGCACCGGCAACACGATGCGCCCAAAGATGGTGATGTAGCGGACGCCATGCGCGATCAGCGCGAGGCCCGCAATCGCGAAGACGGCGGTCGGAATGTAGTGCGTCCACGCCAACAGCGGCGTCTGCGGAAAGGGAGACAGCCATCCGCCAAAAAATAAAATCGTCGCGAGGCAGGAAACCGTGATCATGCTGGCGTATTCCGCCATGAAAAACATGGCGAACTTGAAGCTGGCGTATTCGGTGTGAAAGCCGGCGACGAGTTCGGATTCCGCTTCGGCCAGATCGAACGGCGCGCGATTGGTTTCCGCCACCGCGGAGGTGAAAAACAGGAGGAAACCGAGGATTTGCGGCAAGCGGCCCGCCGATCACATTCCAGCGCGGCACGAATCCCCAATGAAAACCCTGCTGCGAAGTGACGATCTCGCTCAGATTAAATGTGCCCGCCATCAGGATCACGCCCACGACGGACATGGTCAGCGCGAGTTCGTAGCTGATCATCTGCGCCGAACTGCGCAGGCCGCCGAGCAGCGGGTACTTGCTGTTGGACGACCATCCGGCCAGCGCTACGCCGTACACGCCCATCGAGGTGATCGCGAACAGGATCAGGAGGCCGATGTTCAGGTTGGTGATGCCCGTCGGCGTCGGCCTGCCCGAAAATCGTCAAGCCCTTGGGCCCGAAGGGAATCACGGCGATCGACGTAATGGCCAGGGAAAGCGACAGAAACGGCGCCAGAAAATAAGTGAATTTGTCCGCGCCCGCCGGCGTCACGTCTTCCTTGAACAGAAATTTCACGCCATCGGCCAGCGGCTGCAGCAAGCCGTGCGGGCCGACGCGGTAGGGTCCCCATCGGGACTGAATGTGCGCCACGACTTTGCGCTCAAACCAGGTGAGATAGGCAAGCGCCGTGAGCAGAACGAAAAGCAGGATGACGATTTTCGGCAGCGCGACGACCAGAAGCGGATGCTGCGCGGCGAATTCGTTCACGGGCGCGCCTCCACTTCCGCTTCCTCGGCCGCTTCCGGCAGGGAACGAACCATGGTGCAGATAGCGGGTCAAACTTCCGCTGGTGAAGAGAGTGTCGCCGGAGGAAAAGATCGAGCCTGCCGGCACATCGAATTTCGCGTTGCCGTTGGCGGAGGAAACCGGAGCCGTTTGTTCCGCTTCGCCGAGCAGCAGCGTGGCCATGCCCAGGTTGTAGCCCGGCACCGATTGGCGAATTTCGTCGAAACGCGGCGTCGGGCGTGCGGAGCGCGATGGCCTGCCCGAGGCCGTGCTGCGCCAGCTGGAAGGACAGGATTCGCAAGATATCGAAATCCGAGCGCGTGCCCATGACGTCGCCGCCCTTGCGCACCAGCTGCAATTCGCCGGACGGAGTTGGTCATGGTGCCGTTCTTCTCATACGCGGAGGCCGCCGGAAGAACGATGTCGGCAAGCTGCGCCGTTTCCGTCAGGAACAAGTCCTGCACGACGAGCAAGTCGAGCTTGCCCAGGCGATCTCGTTGCGGAAACGCCAAACGTTTTTACGGGATTCGCGCCGACCACGTAGAGCGCGTGCAATTGTCCCTTGGCTGCGGCGGCGAGCATCGCGCGCGCATCCATTCCCGGTTTTTCCGGCAGCTTTGCCGCCCCACAGCTGCGCCGAATTTCTGGCGCGCGCTCTGCGTCCGTGACAGGCAGGTAGCCGGGAAGCATGTCGGGCAGTTGTCCCATGTCCGCGGCGCCGCGCGAATTCGCGTAATCGCCAAGCGCCATGTAGCGCGTCTGGCCGGGCAGGGAAGAGCCGAATTTTACGAGATCGCGAATCGCCGCGCCGGTGAGTTCCGCGCCGAACACGATGACCACGTTATTTTCTTTTTCGAGCGAAGCCTTGAGCGAGCCGAGCCGTTCGATGGTGCCGGCTTCGAGCTGCGCTTCGCCGCCCGCGAGCCAGCGAACGGCGGTCGCCTTCGCGGCCCTCGGGCACTTCGGCAAAACCCCGGGCCTTGCGCAGCAGCTTGATGGATTTTGAGTTGACGATGTACAGGCGCGCGCCGCGATGGCGGATGGCGGAGCGAATCTGCCAGGCGACGAGCGGGCTTTGCTCGGTCGGATCGTGGCCCGACGAGCAGCACCGCGTCCGCCTCATACAGCTGCGTCATCGTGGCGCTTGCGGCGGCGGCCTGCGTGCCGAGCGCGGCGATCAGGCTCGCGTAATCGGCGGTGCGGTGATGATCGATGTTGTTCGTGCCGATGGACTGCGCGCGCGATGCGGCCCAGCAGATAATTTTCTTCGTTCGTCGTGCGGTTCGAGCCGATGAAGCCGATCGAATCCGCGCCGGAAGCCTTGTGCACTTCCGCGAGACGCCGGGAAACTTCGGCCAGCGCATCTTCCCAGCTCGAGGGAACCAGTTTGCCGTCGCGGCGCACCAGCGGCAGCTTCAGGCGCTCCGGGTGCTTCGTGAAATCGAATCCGAAGCGGCCCTTGGTGCACAGAAAATCCTTGTTGAATCCGGAGAGGTCGCGATTGTTGGCGCGCAGAATTTCGTTGTTGCGCACGCTCAGCGTGGTCTTGCAGCCGTTCGAGCAGTGCGTGCACACCGTGGAGACATACGTTCATTTCCCACGGGCGCGTCTTGTAGCGGTACGTGCCGCTGGTCAGCGCGCCGACGGGGCAGATGTCGATGCACATGCCGCACTCTTCGCAGTCCAGATGATCCTCGCCATTCGGAATGATCACCGATTGCGAGCCGCGCTGCGCCGACGCCGAGCGCTTTGACGTCCATGCCCTCGTCGCACACGCGCACGCAGCGGAAGCACAGAATGCAGCGGGGCGCGTCGTAGTAAACCGCCTCGGACCATTTCTGTTCGGGCTGGTGGCGCTTTTCTTCGTTGAAGCGGCTCTTGTCCGCGCCGTAGGTGAAAACCATGTCCTGCAATTCGCATTCGCCGCCCTTGTCGCACACAGGGCAATCGAGCGGATGGTTCGCGAGCAGAAATTCGAGCATGCCCTTGCGCGCTTCGTGCACTTGCGGCGTGCTGGTGCGAACCACCATGCCGGGCATCGCCACGAGCGTGCACGCGGTCTGCAGTTTGGGCGCTTTTTCCACTTCCACGAGGCACATGCGGCAAGCCGCCTGCAACGACAGGCCAGGGAAGTAGCAGAACGATGGGACTTCGATGCCCATGCGCCGCGCGGCTTCGATCACCAGCGTCCCCGGCGGGACGGTGACGTCGCGGTCGTCAATCTTCAGCGTGATATCTTTTGAATCTGCCATTTTGTCCCGGGATCCTCAGCGGACCGCCGGCCATGACATCGGCCGGTTTGTACGGACATTTCCCTGAAAGATGCGCTTCAAACTCGTGCCGCCATTTCTTCACGATGCTGATCGTGGGCATCGCGGCGGCGTCGCCCAGCGGACAGAACGTGCGGCCGAGCATGTTTTTCGCCAGATCGCCCACCAGCGTAATGTCTTCCGCGGTGCCGAACCCGGAATGGAAGCGGTCCAGCATTTTGCGCAGCCAGCCCGTGCCTTCGCGGCAGGGAATGCACCAGCCGCAGGATTCGTGCGCGTAGAAATGCATGATGCGCCGCGCGAGGTCCACCATGCAGGTGTCTTCGTCGATCACGACGAGTCCGCCCGAGCCGAGCATGGAGCCGGCCTTGGCGACGGAATCGTAATCCATGTTGATGTCAATTTCCTCCGCCGTGAGCAGCGGGCAGGAACTGCCGCCGGGAATGACGGCTTTCAGTTTTTTGCCGTTGCGCACGCCGCCGGCTACGTCTTCGATGATGCTTGCGCAGCGGGAAACCCATCGGCAATTCGTAGATGCCCGGCTTATTGACGTGGCCGGAAACGCAGAACAGGCGCGTGCCGCCGTTTTTCGGCGAGCCGAGACCCGCGTACCATTCGCCGCCGCGCCGCAAAATTTCCGGAGCGGAAGAAAGCGTTTCAACGTTGTTGATGACCGTCGGCGATCCGTACAGCCCTACGACGGCGGGGAACGGAGGCCGGATGCGCGGATAGCCGCGTTTTCCTTCGAGCGATTCCATCAAGCGCCGATTCCTCGCCGCACTCGTAGGCGCCCGCTCCGGTATGCGCGACGAGGTCGAAATCGTATCCGCTGCCGAGAATATTTTTGCCGAGGTAGCCGCCCTTGTAGGCTTCCGCGATGGCCTCGTCCATGATGTCCAGAACGTAGCGGTACTCGCCGCGAATGTAGATGTATCCCTGATGCGAGTTGACCGCGCGGCCGGCGATCACGATGCCTTCGATCAGCTGATGGGGCATCAATTCCATCAGCGGGCGATCCTTGCACGTGCCCGGCTCGCTCTCATCCGCGTTGCACAAAACGTATTTGGGCTTGGGCGAGTCCTTGGGCACGAAGCTCCACTTCATGCCGGTGGGAAATCCCGCGCCGCCGCGCCCGCGCAGGTTCGATTTCTTGACTTCGTCGACGACCTGCTCGGGAGTCAGTTCCTTGAGCGCGCGCTCCATTCCTTTGTAGCCGTCATTGGCGACGTAAACTTCCAGCTTGTGCGAGTCCTTGACGCCAAACAGGCGGCTGATCGCGGGCACTTCGGCCGGATGGCGTTCTTTCACGGAGCCAGAAATCGGCGTGGAGGTGTGCGGCTTGCGTCCGGCTTCGAGCGCCTCGAAAATCTGCGTGGTGCGCTCGACGGTCAGATTTTCGTAGAAATCGTAATTCACCTGCATGGCGGGAGCGCCGGTGCAGGCGCCGATGCATTCCACTTCTTCGAGCGAGAAAACGCCGTCCGCCGTGGTTTCCTTGTGGCCGATTTCCAGCTTTTTCTGGACGAAGTCGTAGATCTGATTGCCGCCGCGCAACATGCAGGAAACGTTGGTGCAGACCTGGACGTGAAATTTTCCGGCGCGCTGGCGGCGCAGCATCGAGTAATACGCCATCGTTTCGGTGACTTGCAGCGTATTCAGGCCGAGCCGGCCGGCGATTTCCTCGATCATTTCGTCGCTGACGAAGCCGAACTGGTCCTGCGCGTAGAGCAGCATGGGAATGAGCGCCGAACGCTTCACCGGATAGCGGTTTTCCAGCGTTTGGAATTTGGCTTCAAGCTGCGGAGGCAAATTCATCAGCGGTCAATCTCCCCGAGGACGATGTCCAGAGTTCCGATGCTGGCGATCGCGTCGGCCACCAGGTGGCCCTCGACCATCTTTTGCAGCGCCTGCAAATTCACGAACGAGGGCGTGCGCATTCGCATGCGGTACGGCTTCGGCGAGCCGTCGCTGGCGATGAAGCAAGCCAGTTCGCCGCGAGGCGATTCGATGCGCTGGTAGACTTCGCCGGCAGGAGGCGCAAAGCCTTCCGTGAAAATCTTGAAGTGGTAGATCAGCGACTTCCATCTCCGTCTTCATTTTTTCGCGCTGCGGCGGAACGATTCCCGGAGCGTCGGCCTTGACCGGGCCTTCGGGCGGAATCTTTTCGAGGGCCTGCTTGACGATCTTCAGGCTTTCGCGCATTTCCCCGATGCGGCACAGGTAGCGCGCGTAGCAATCGCCTTCGGTGCGCACTTGCACCTGTAAAATCGAATTCGTCGTAGCTGGAGTAGGGAAAATACTTGCGCACGTCGTAATCCACGCCGGAGCCGCGCAGCGAAGGTCCGGAAACGCCAAGCGCGATCGCGTCTTCCGCTTTCAGTATGCCCACGCCTTGCGTGCGCCCGATCCAGATGCGGTTCTTGGTCAGCAATTCTTCGTACTCGTCGAAGCGGGAAGGGAAGGTGCGAACAATTTTCTGAACGTGGTCGGTCCAGCCGACCGGCGGCTCGAGCGCCAGCCCGCCGATGCGGAAATAGCTGGTCATCATGCGCTGGCCGCTGACGAGTTCAAAAATTTTCAGGAGTTCCTCGCGCTCGCGGAAGCAATAGAGGAACACGGACATCGCGCCCAGGTCGATGGCATGCGTGCCCAGCCAGACCAGGTGCGAGCCGATGCGCGTCAGTTCGGTGAGCAGCACGCGAATGTATTGCGCGCGCTTGGGAACTTCCAGGCCCAGCAATTTTTCCACCGCCAGGCAGTAGGCCAGATTGTTCGACAGCGGAGCGAGATAATCCATGCGGTCGGTAATCGTAATGGCCTGCGAATACGTCAGCGCTTCCGCGGTTTTTTCAATGCCGGTGTGCAAATACCCGATGTCCACGTCCGCCTTGATGATATTCTCGCCGTCCAGTTCCAACAGCACGCGCAGCACGCCGTGCGTGGACGGGTGCTGGGGTCCCATGTTGAGGACCATGGTTTTTTCGGGGCCGGTGGCGGTTTGGACGGTGGTCATGGCGCAGGTTCGCTCATTTCAGAGTCGGAAATCAGCGAGGGCCCTCCACGGGATAATCCTTGCGGAGGGGATGGCCTTCCCAATCGTCCGGCAGCAACATGCGCCGCAGATCGGGGTGGCCTTCAAAGCGAATTCCCAAAAGGTCAAAAATTTCGCGCTCGTGCCAATTCGCGGTCGGCCAAACCGGCACGACCGACTGCGACAACGGGATCTTCGCCCGGCAAGCGCGACGCGCAGGCGCAACGGATTCGCGCCGCGACATCGACAAGAGATGATAGTTCAGCTCGAAGCGGGGCTCGATGGGAAATCGGTCCACGCCGGTCACATCGGAAAGAAAAGTGAACGCCAGATCCGGATCGGAAATCAGGAATTCAGCCAAGGGCCGCAGATGTTCGCGAGTAGATGACCACCGTCAGCTCACCCCGAAAAGAAATCAGTTTCGCGATGGCTTCAGGCCGCCAAGCGCGGATTTTCGCGATGATGGGGTTTTGCTCGAGGTCAGGTGTCTCCGTCACGAATTCCGGTCCCGGCGTGCGGCTGGGCGGTTCCAGTCCAACGCCCCTTTCTTCCAGAGATAGAAGTATCCCACCAGCAGGATGCCGATGTAGAGGAGCATTTCCACGAAGCCGAACCACCGCAACGACTTGAAGATAAAGGCCCATGGATACAGGAAGATGGCTTCCACATCGAACAGAATGAAAAGGATCGCGACAAGATAGAATTTTATGGAAAAGGGCTCGCGCGCGTCGCCCGTTGGCGTCATGCCGCATTCATAGGCCTGCATTCTTCACTTTGGACGGGCGTCTCCAGCCCACCAACAGAAGAGAGCAGGAGGAGAATGCCCGAAAGCGCCATCGCCAGGATGAGGTGTAAAAGAAGCGGCGCGTATGCTTGGAGGTCGTTTCCTGTCATCTGAGCACAAGCTATAATAGCGATGAAGCGGCAAGCGGTCAAATCCGCTCGAAAGATATATCTGAATTTTCTTCGATTCAGTTAAGAGATCGAAACGCAATGGTTCACGCAGCGGAAAGGCTGGCGGTTCAGATGAATTTCGGATTCAACTCGAACGTCCGCGTCGGGAAGCGCCACCTACCACGTGCAAACGGAAGACCGCGGCCCGTCGCATCCGTTTCTCGATACCGTCGTGTATTTGTCCGGGCGGGTGATCCACAAGCGCAGCACCAACTACGAGAAGTTTGCCGGCGGGATCTACGCGGAAGACCTGGCGCAGAAACTGCACGAGCGGCTGTCGCAGCAGCATCGCGACGTGATCGCCGAACTCGAAGCCGGAACGCTGCCGATCGATGAAAATCAGAAAAAGCCTGCCGCGGCAGCCAGATTCCGGAACCGGAGGCAAGCCTCGGAGTTGCGCCTGAAGAATCCGAAAACCTGGTTCGCGGCGGGGAACGTGGTTCTCGAAATCGAATTGAGCGACGCGAAATCCAAAGCGCGCGTGGGCGACGCCGACGTTCAGGCTTGCTGGAGCATGAAAAACATCGCATCCCCTGCGCCGAAGCGTGCACCGACGATCGAGGGCCACGCCACTCTGAAGTTTCCCATGCCCGCGAATGTGGCCGACGGCGCGTCGCTCGTGGTTCGTGCGACGGATGGTTCGCGCTCCGGCGAATTGCGGTTCCGGCTGAAACCGAAGGCTCCCGAAAACGCTCCGGCGCCGGTGTCGCAATGAGTTCGGCGGCATCCAAATTGTCGTGAATGGGGAAACCCGCGAAGTGCCTCGGAGGGCTTGGAGTGTCCGCGCTGCTTTCCCACCTGGGCCTGCCCACCGATCGCGTGGCCATCGAGCGCAATCTGGAAATTCTTCCGCGATCGCAGTGGGCCGCAACCACTCGTGCAGCCGGGGACCGTACGAGATCGTCCATCTGGTGGGGGAGGTGATCGTTGTTTCCGAGCCTAAGAAAGCTATGTGTGTTTGCGAGCCGAGAGATACGCTTTCCACGGCTCCCAGTAATATTGATCCACCTGCGGACGCCGCGTGTCATATTCGGCACCTGATTGCACGAGATCTACTGTGGCGCCGCCTTTTCAAAGTGACAACAGAAGAATCGGGTCTTTTTCCATTCGACGAGCGCCAGTCTGCACGTCATTATTCGGAATGACGAAGATTTTTCCAGAAGCATTCCGAATGCGGTCCAGCTTCCCCGCCTTCGCTGATCTTGCGCGTCCGTGGCGGTGTTTGCGAGTCGGAAAACTCGTAGAGTATGCGGGGTGGCATTCTCAAAGGCGCTAGTGAATCGCGGGGTCACGTTCCTCCGAAAAAATGCCTCTAAAGCCGGTCGAGCAGGTGGCCGAGTTTCGTTCTCTTGGTTTCCATGTACGCGCGGGAAGTGTGTGTTACGCGCGGGCGGCATGGCACGCGCTCGACGACCACGAATGCCGAGCTTTCCAGTTGCTGCACCTTGTCCGGATTGTTCGAGAGCAACTGCACTCTGCGCACGCCCAGCAATCGCAGCGCCTCGGCGGAAAATCCGTAGTCGCGCGAATCGGCGGCAAAACCGAGCTCTTCGTTGGCTTCCACGGTGTCCATGCCGCGGTCCTGCAATTCGTAGGCGCGCAGCTTGTTCATCAGGCCGATGCCGCGGCCCTCCTGCGGCAAATACAGCAGGATGCCGGAAGGCGCGGCGGCGATGCTGCGCAGGGAAAGTTCGAGCTGCGCGCGGCAATCGCAGCGCTCGGAGGCGAGGACGTCGCCCGTGAAGCATTGCGAATGGATGCGCACGAGCGGCGTTCGGCCGCGAATTTTTCCATGAACGAGCGGCCACGGCGCTTTCTGCTCGGCCTTTCCCTCGATGCCGAGGATTTCAAACGGGCCGAATCGCGTCGGCAGCTTGGCGCGGGCGACGATGCGAATGCCGGCCGTTCGTTCCCTTGCGCGGCGCGCGTGATTTCTGCTGTGGTTTTCGTGTCATGAAGGCCCCGTATTATATCAGGCGACCGGCGCAAGCGGTGCTTTACATCGGCGCGGTGATTGGCTAACGTAGCCGCAGCGGGCGAGGTCCATGAAAACGCTTACTTTTGGCGGGGATTTGCTGCTCACGCTGCTGCTGCACGTCGGGCGCGGCGGCGTCCATCTGCGCCTGGCTGGCGCGCTCGGCCACGTTCCGCAAGGTGCTCTTCACCGAACTGCGCGACTCCGACCAGAAGTTGAAGCTGATGCTCTTCGTCACGCCTCCGCTGGTCTTTGGCGTGATTCTGCGGATTGTCGGCCAGCCGTATCGCGCCGCCGACCTGATGCTGGAAGGGTCCTTCCTGCTCGGGCTGCTGGGCGGCCGCGTCGTCGGTCCGCTCGGGGGATCGATCATCAGCCTGCCCGCGTTTGTGCACCACGAGTGGCTTTCCATGCCCGTCGCCGCGGCGGCGGGTCTCGTGGGCGGATTGATTCGCCAGACATGCCCAACACGGAAGAAATTTGGAGGCTCGGGCCGTACACGTTTCTGAGCACGCCGCGCTGGCTCGTGCGCGTATACCGCGGGAAAAAAGTGACCTGGGAAATGCTGCCGCTGGGCGCCTGCATCGTGCTGGAACTGGCCCGCCAGGCGCTCGGGCACGCCACCAAGCCGCAATGGCTTTTTTATCTGGATGCCGGAAAGAGCTGGGGACTCGCGCTGGTCTTGCTGTCCACGGTGATGGCGGTCGCGGTTCCGATGAAAATCTGGAGCAACACGCGCCTGGAAATGAATCTGGAGCAGCATCAGCAATTGCTGCTCAAGGCGCGCATGGACGCGCTGACCGCGCAAATCAATCCCCACTTTTTGTTCAACACGCTCAACACGGTTTCCTCGCTCATTCGCTACGATCCGGACACGGCGCGCGGCGTGGTCATCAAACTGAGCAATATTTTGCGGCGGCTGTTGCGCAAGCACGAGACGTTCGTGCCGCTGCAGGAAGAACTCGATTTCATCGACGACTATCTGGATATCGAAGTTGCGCGGTTCGGGCGCGACAATCTTGTGATCCACAAACAGATCAGCGACGACACGCTGGATGCGTTCGTGCCCAGCATGCTCCTGCAGCCGATCGTCGAAAATGCGCTGAAGCATGGCCTGGCCGCCAAACTCGGCGGCGGCGAATTGACGATCCGCACCGAATTGCAGGACGGGCGCCTGATCATCGCCATCGAAGACAATGGCGTTGGGCATTTCCAAGGAGCGCATGGCGCAGGTGTTTGAGGACGGAATCGGCATCAGCAACGTGCACGAGCGTCTGCGCGTGCTGTACGGCGCGGATTTCCGCATGGATATTTCGAGCCAGGAAGGCGAAGGAACGCGCATTCGCATCGATATTCCGGAGCTTGTGCCCACCGCTTCCGATCTTTCCGCAATTTTTCCGGCGACGAAAAGTATGATGTCGGGTAGCGACACGGACTTCAGCTTGCGGGGTTTCGTTCTTGCGATAGACCAAACCCCGCAGGCTGAAGCCCGCGCTACTGAAAAACTAAAAAATCAGTTTCAAGCCGAATTGAATTTGCCGGGGGAACGTAGCCGTCGTGGTGATAAGCCCGGCGGAAGGGCTGACTGCGCCGCTCGAAAAAGGTGGTGGATTCGGCGGGCCGTAGTTGGCGCGATTGAGGATGTTGAAAAACTCCGCGCGAAATTGCAGGTTCGTTTTTTCCGTGATACCCGTGTTCTTAAAGACGGAAAAATCAACGTCGGCGAGTCCCGGTCCGCGCAGCGTGCCTCTGCCGAGATTTCCGTACGTTCCGGGGGTCGGCAGGGCGAACGCCGCCGGATTGAACCACTGATTCGGGATTTCCGGTCACGACCGGACCGGTGAATGACGGGTTAAGCGAAGGCCGGTCAGGGTTCCTGATGTCGCCATCGCCGGAACGATTCGATCCGACCAGGGGAGTGAAAGGGAAGCCGGAAAGAAATGTTCCGATTCCGTTCACCTGCCAGCCGGAAACGAATTTGCTTTCCACTCGCGAGACATCATTCAACCAGCGCTGGCTGTGGCCGAAGGGAAGCTCGTAGTTGGCGGAGACGCTGGCCTGGCTCGCGGGGTTCAAGGCCGAAGGCCCCCAATCCCTGCGCAAATCGTTGCGATCCATGACCATTTGCGCCTGATTGTTGGCCTGAGCGCCGGTCAGCGCCGGAATTCATGTCCAGGTTTTTTGCCCAGGTATAGTTGCCGCGAAATTCCAGGCCCTTGCTGACCCGGTGCGTAACGTCCAGCTTCCAGCGCGTTGTAGCTGCTGTTGCCCTCGGTCATCCAGAAGAAACCCGCGCCCAAATTCGGATTCGGCCGGGTTCCGTTGCCGGAATGTATTGCGTGCCCACAGGCACAACGGCATTTGAGGAAGGGGCTTGTACTGATGCCTCCCGCCGCGCACCCGGCGGAGTTGGCGCAAATTTGCGCGGGAATGGTGTTGGGGTCCACGCTGAGCAACTCGTGCACGGCGAAGGAACCCACGTAGGCTACGCTCAGGACGGTGTTCGGACTCAGTTGCTGCTCGATCGTTAAGTTCCATTCCTTAACGGCCGGGGTCTTTGCGTCGGATTGAATGCCCTGCGGCGAGAAAATCGTGTTGGCGGGCGGAGGGCCGCGATGGGTGACCGGAGTAAACGAGAAGAGGAGATCCCGAATACGTCGCGGTGCCGTTATACGGCGGCAACGAATTCATGCAGGAACGCAAGATCGTCGATCAGCGAGTAATAGAGCCCGTATCCCGCGCGAACCGCTGTTTTCCCGTTTCCAAACACGTCCCAGGC
This sequence comes from uncultured Acidobacteriota bacterium, assembly GCA_963800455.1. Lineage (GTDB taxonomy): Bacteria > Acidobacteriota > Terriglobia > Acidiferrales > UBA7541 > Palsa-360. The sequence continues at coordinate 294,676 of CAWDAY010000004.1, forward strand.
CAGACTCACGCGCGGGCTGAATAGACGCATGGCGTTGTTTTCCGTATAGACGGAATTCCGACGACGGGCGCTGTCAGGAGAATGCCCTGCGAATTGACGTCGTAGTTCGCAGCCCTTCCCTGGGCCTCATTCCATCCGGATGTGAATTCGTGGCGCAGTCCGGCCTCAATTGTCAGGTTGCGCAAGATGTGGATGGTGTCGTCCACATACCACGCCCCATAGAGGCTTCTCCAGCCGAGTTCGGTATGCAGGGGCACCACTTGGAAATTGGTGGCCGTCCCCTCCAGAAAGGTCGTCAAGCTTGAAAACGTAGCCTGGCCGAGTTGCCGCGACGCGCTGTCTTCATTGTCCTGCAAGCCGCTGGAACCACACGCCCATACTGAGTTGATGAATTCCGTGGCTGATCCGCAAATCGTCCTGATAGGTAAACAGATTTCTATGATTGAAGATGCCGGCGGCGTTGTTGGATCCCGCGGAGGTGATCGAACCATTGGCCGTCGTGGTGGCTCCTCCGCCCACAACGATTCCTCCCGGGCCGAGTCCCGACACGAAAGACAGGTTGGAGGGAATCGTGACCAAGGAAAGCGATCCCAGTGCAAACGACGCCCGGGAAAACCCAACCGTAGCGGTATTCAGGACCGCGGGCGAGAAGACGTGCGTCTCCGCGAGGCTCAATACCTGCATGCGCAGCGGTGTAAACGATGCGAAAATGGGGTCGGACGTTGGGAATGAGGCTGTTTCCGTCGTCGATCGTATAGGCGCTCGAAAGCGTGTCGTTTCTTGCGATGTTGTAGTCGGCGCGCAGCGTACCGAAATCTTCGCGGATGTGCTCGTTGGGATTGTAAAAAGCCTTGGCGGCGCCGGTTCGGCACCTGGCCGGTGTTCGTGCAGCCCGTGCCTGACGCCTTTACCGATCTGTTCCGGCCCGTTGGGCACTGGCCAGAAAAGAGACGCATACTGCCCATGCGTTGCGTTTGCGCCGGTTACAGGCCCCACGACGCCGGTGCAGGGGTCCGGCAACTCGCCGAGGCGCGCGTTGTTGTCCGGAACAACGCTTACGCTGCTGAAGTCCAGCGATTGCCGGAATCCTTCATAGTTGCCAAACAGAAAGAGGCGATCCTTCTTCAGCGGGCCGCCTGCCGCTGCTCCGAATTGATTCCTGCGAAAGGGCGGAACGGTTCCGTGGTCGAAGGGCCCCGGAGAATCGAGAGCGCTGTTGCGCAAGAATTCAAAGACGGTCGCCGTGAAATTGATTGGTCCCGGACTGCGTGACGGCGCTGACTTGCGCTCCGGCGCGCTTGCCGTACTCCGCGGAATAGGTATCGGTGAGCACATTGAATTCGCGAATGGCGTCGATGCCCAGCAGATAGCCGCTCGTCCCCCGGGAGTGACGGCGAGTTGGCTCGAGCCCATGTACTCCATGCCGTTCAGCAGAAATAAATTTTCGCTGGTGCGGCGGCCGGCTACGGAGAATGTGTTCCCATTGCTCGTGCTGGTGTTGGGACTTTTCAGCGCGCTGTAATTGATCGCTGCCGGGATTGAGCGCGATCAAATCGTCAAAGCTTCGGCCGTTCAGCGGCAAATCTTTGATCTGGCGTTCGTCGACCATTCCGGAAACCGAGGCCGTGGTACGTATTGACGATGGGCGCTTGTTCGGTAACGGACATCTGCTGGACGAGGTCCCCAACCTCCAAGCTGGAAATTCACAACAGCTTCCTGGCCCACCTGCCAGATTCACTCCGGTGCGCACGAGCGACTTAAAACCCTGTTTTTCCGCTTTTAGTTCTTGCGGTCCGAGAGGGAAGGAAAGAATCCGATAGTTTCCCGAATCATCGGTCGACAACGGTGCGCGTCGCGCCGGTTTCCTTGCTCGTTACGGTAATTTTTGCTGTCGCGAACGGCAGCGCCCGACGGAGTCCTGCACAGTTCCGGTAATGGAGCCGGTGACCTGAGCCGAGCGGCGACCGGCAGGCCGCGGTCAGCGCCAAGCAACCCGAGAAGTAGAATGCGGACGCGAAAATCCCAGCGGCCTAGCAAACACTCTGCACCCCATATCACACAGATCCCCCTGAGTCGTTGCAGAAGACCAAGTTTCTAGTTCCAACCCTAATCACGCGTGCGTCGCGGCCACGGCTTCAATCACCTGACGATAGTACGCTTCATATAACGGAATCACATCGTTGGCGCAATATTTTTTCCTTGGCGTTCACGCGCGCGGTTTGTCCCATGGCGCGGCCGCGATCCGGCTGGGACAAAATTTCTAGGGCGTAGCGCGCGCCGATTTCCACTTCGCGCGGCGTAAACAGATAGCCGTCGACGCCGTGCTCGACCACTTCCGGCAAGCCGCCTACGTTCGTGGCCACCACGGGCACTTCGCAGGCCATGGCCTCCAGCGCCGCGAGGCCGAACGACTCCATGTCCGAAGGCAGCAGAAACAAATCCGCCTGCCCGAGGTGCTGGTAGACGTTGTCCTGCTTGCCCGAGAAAACGCACATCGCGCGTCAAGCTTCTTCTTGCGGATCAGGTATTCCGCGGCGCCCCGGTCCGGGCCATCCCCGATCAGCACGAGCTTGGCGCGCATTTTCTCGCGCACCATGGCGAAGATTTCGACGACATCCGTGATGCGTTTGACCGGCCGGAAATTCGACAGGTGCATCAGGATCGGCTCGCCGTCCGGCGCCCACTCGGCGCGCAGCGCCGCGTCCGGCTTGCGGCAATACAGATCGCAGTTCACGAAATTGGGGATCACCTCGATAGGGCGCTTGATGTCGAATTCCTCGAGCGTGCGCTGCTTCAGGTAATGGGAGATGGCGGTTACGCCGTCGGATTGCTCGATGGAAAATTTGGTGATCGGCAAGAAACTGCGGTCGTTTCCGACCAGCGTAATGTCGGTGCCGTGCAGGGTGGTGATGAATGGCAATGCCGCTTGGGCGCGGCCATCATGCGGGCCAGCAGCGCGCTGACGGAATGGGGAATCGCGTAATGGACGTGCAGCAAATCGAGGTTTTCCGTCTCGGCCACCTGCATCATTTTTACGGCCAGGGACAGCGCATACGGAGCATGATCGAACAGGGGATAGCTGGAAATTTCGACTTCGTGGAATTGAATTCGTTCGTTGGTGTCCGTCAATCGGATGGGAGGCGCGTAGCTGATAAAATGGATTTCATGGCCGCGCGCGGCCAGCTCCATTCCAAGCTCCGTGGCGACCACGCCGGAGCCGCCGTACGTTGGATAGCAAGTGATTCCGATCTTCATCTCGATGCGGGCGGAAGGCCCGGTCGCTCCTCAAGGGCTTGCGCGTGGAAGTGCCGCCGTGCGAACGATCGCCAGCCCCGGAGTCTAACAAATGCAGTCTCAACGGGGACAGGGAATCTATTGCGCCCCTGCCGCTGGGGTGCTAGATTCCCGGACCTTAGACTCTCCCGCAGCCCACCCTTTTGCGCAGCCTATTGGACGCGCGAAAAGACCGCGGGGTGACAAGTATTTACTCCGGCACGCAGCGGGATCGCGAAGCCAAGACGGGGCGCCTAGATACGATGAAGCCGCGAGGAAAGCTGTCCAAAGCCGAGCTGGAGCGAGTGGGCGACCGCTTGCGCCACAGCAACCCGATCAACCACTTTGGATTCCAATTGGCGAAGGCCGAGCGCGGCCGCGTGGTATTCCGAATGCCCGTGCTGGACCTACACAAGCAGGTTCACCGCGTGGTTCACGGCGGGGTTCTGGCGATGCTGGCCGATACCGCGGGAGGGTTTGCGGCCTTCCTGGCGGCCCCTCCGGGCTCCCGCGTGGTCACAATCGAGATGAAGATCAATTTTCTGGAAGCTGTCGAACACGGCGAGATCCAGGCCGACGCGCGGGTCTTGCGGCAGGGAAGAACCACGAGCGTGGTGGAGTGCGACGTCACGGATGCGGACGGGCGCCTGGTTAGCAAGGCCCTGATGACATTCTCCGTATCGGCGCCGAAATAGCGGGACAGGCTTCCTGATCGGAGCGCGGCAAAAGGCAGGCTGCCCTGAGAGAGAAGTTCAGGGGCAGGGATCCCGTTTCACACCAGCTCGCGCCCCACCGAACAGGTCGCCGGCGCCAATACATACTTCCACGCGCGGCCAGAACCCGATTCCATCCAGTTTTGAGGTCCAGGAGTTGCTACTGTCCGTTGCTGCCGCCCACGGAGGCTTCCGGCCCGTCTTTGTAGATATACTTTATGAATTGCTTATAAATCAGCAGATTTGGACTCGCCCGTCCGCGTTAGTTTGATGCAATCGTGGTCATACCACTCCACAACGCCTTGCAGATTTCTCCCCGTCCGTCAGCACGATCACCACGGGAGTTCGGGCCTGCATCTGCTTGATCCAGTAAAAGTTTTCGGCGTGCGTCTGCTCGGGCGGAGCCGGCTTTTTATGTGGTTGGGGCCCGGTAGTTGGAAGAGTGCGGGCGGCTCGACGCGATATGAGGTTCCTTCATTTCCGTAAAAGTAGGGCGAAACAGCTTGCGATTCACGATGACGACTCCTTAATGTATGAAATTCCGTTACCAAGGTGAGACTTCTCACCAGCTATGATGCAACAAGGACGAATCAGGGTACGCCGTTGCTAACGAGAAATAGATTTTTTTATGCCCGGCGAGGGGCGAGTCAGGGAAATGGCTACTACGTCCAATCCCAATGACCGGTTGATATTCCTTCGTGTCCGGGCGTGAAGCACGTCAAATCCGTCGACGGCTTTATTGATCCACGCCACGTCGATCTTCTTGCTGAGTGTTTCGAGTTCCCGGCGTAACGCTGGATTTCGTAACACCTTCATCGTGGAAGAACTGGACAGATCTAGCAGGTCCGTGAGGAGACTATAGAACACTTCCAGTACATTTTCAAACGCGATTTCCTGGCTCTTCGCGAGCGCCGCAGTGCATGCGAACAAATCGGAAACGCCGCGCAGGTCCACGGAGCGTTCGAGAATCGTCAGCGCGTCACGATGCAGCTTCGCCACGGCCTCCAGATCCATTCCGATCGCGGCGCCCGGGCAGCCTTCCGCATATTGCGCGGCAAGTCTTGCGCTCTTCCGCGTTCAGTTCCGTGCGCGCTCGTCAGGATTTTCTCGACTTCTGCGATGTCCTAGCGGCGTGAAAGAAAACTGCAGGCAGCGTGACCGGATCGTCGGCAAGAGTTGAAAAGGATTGGGCGCAAGTAGAATCAGAGTCGCGGACTCGGGCGGCTCCTCCAGAATTTTCAGGAAAATATTGGCGAGGTCCCAGCGCATCGTTTCCGCGCCATCAATCAGGAACACGCGGCGGCGCCCGCGCGGCTTGAAGTAGGCCGCGCGCTGCACGGCGCGAAGCTGCCCCACGTGCAGCACCGGACGCGCGACGGGATCCTTCGGGCGCACCGGGTCCGGCACGATCGCCCAGACGTCGGGATGCGTTTCGAGCAGAAGCGGCACGCGCTCGACCGTCGCGGAGTCCGGCCGCTCGCCGCGCTGCGCGAGGCCCTGGCTCGATCAGCGGACCAAGGTCGGCCAGTTGCCCGATTTTGCGGCACGGTTCGCATTCGCCGCAAAAATCGTCGCGCAGCCGCTCGCAGTTGGCGGCTTGCGCGAACATGCGCGCCAGCGTGAATTTCCCGACGCCGCGCGGGCCGGAAAAGAGCATCGCGTGCGGCACGCGCTCGGTGGCCAGCATGCCGCGCAGCGCAGTGACCACGCGTTCATTGCCGAGAAATTCGCTAAAAGCTCACGAAGCTCTCTTCTCTCCCGACTTACGTCAATCCCCGGCCGAAGCCTGGGACAGAATCCGCGATTCGACGGCCTGAAGAACGGCCCGGTGGATTTCCTCGGGCGAATACAAAGCTCCCGGAGGCCGTCGTCGATACAGTCGATGCGCGCCCAATTCGTTTCGGTTGCCAGTCGATCGTAAATTATCGCAGTTTGTTCGAGGTGTTTGATGTCCGCCTCTTGAATATCGCGTTTCAAGTTCGTGTACGCGCGCGCGGATTTCAGTCCCACGAGCCGGTGCGCCTCCGCTACCGGCACGCGCAAATAAATCACCAGATCTTCCGCAGGCAGCCCGTAAAGCCCATATTCGAGCTGCTTCAGCCAGGCGAGAAATTCGTCGCGCTGCTCAGGCGAAACACGCGCGGTCTGGTGCGCCATGTTGGAAGCGATATAGCGGTCGGCAAGCACAATTTTCCCGGCGGATAGCGCCGCTGCGATCTCCGGCTTCGCTTCCAAACGATCTCCGGCATAGAGCAGAGCGGACAAATGCGGGTCAACCGCCTCCAGAGCGCCGAACTCTCCATTCAGATAGCGCCCCACGAGCTTTCCATAAAACGATTCGTATCGCGGAAAGCTGATGCGGAACGTTGCGAGTCCTCGCGCATCGAGCGCCTTCGCCAGCAGATCCAGCTGGGTGCGCTTTCCCGAGCCATCGATTCCTTCGAGCGCAATCAGTTTTCCCGCGAGGCCATCATGATGTGCTCAGTCTAGCGTGAGCCCCGCCATGCCGCAAGGAAGTCGCCCGCACTCCCGGAGTCAGGAGTCGCTGGTCTGCATGCTAGAATTCGCGCGATGACTGCTGAATCTCAGGAACTGACCGAAAACTTACTGCGGGTGCGCGAGCGCATGGCGCTCGCCGCAGCGCGCGCGGGCCGCCGTCCCGAAGACATTACGTTGATCGCCGTCTCCAAAACCCATCCCGCGCCTAAAATCCGAAATTTGTACGAAGCAGGCGTGCGCCACTTCGGCGAGAATCGCGTGCAGGAGCGTGAGTCGAAGCTGTTCTCAACTGGCCGGCCTCGATGCGACCTGGCACATGATCGGCCACGTCCAGAAAAACAAGGCGGCACGCGCCGCTCGCATCTTCGACAGCATCGATTCGGTGGATAGCCTCGCGCTCGCCGAGAAGCTCGACGCCGCCGTAGCCGATATTGCCGCAGAGAGTGCGGTCCAGAAAACGACGAACAGTGAATCGAAACTTTTTGTATCCGAGAATCGACGGCGAGCGCTGCTCGAAGTGAAGCTCGATCCTGAACCGGCAAAATCCGGCATCGCCGGCGAGGAAGTAACCATACTCGCCGAGGCAATTTTGCGCCTGCCTCATCTAGAGTTGCGCGGACTGATGGGCGTTCCGCCGTATTTCGACAATCCGGAAGAAGCAAGACCGTACTTCCGCCACCTGCGCGAACTGCGCGATGCTGCGCGCGCCAGTTGGGAGATGAAATCCTGCCCGTGCTTTCCATGGGCATGTCGCACGATTTTGAAATTGCCATTGAAGAAGGCGCGACCGAGGTGCGGGTTGGAACCGCTCTTTTCGGCGAAAGAGAAAGGGCGTAACCTGGCGTGAGGATTAAGGAGAAGAACGGCGGCGTCAGCTTCGCCGTTCGCGTCCAGCCGCGGGCCAGCCGCGACGAAATCGTCGGCGAGTATCAGGATGGCCTGAAAATTCGCCTCACCGCGCCGCCCGTTGACGACCGCGCGAACGAAGCTCTGCGTAAATTGCTGGCCTCGCGTTTGAAAGTGCCGTTGTCGGCTGTTAGAATCGCGTCCGGCGAACGCAGTCGCACCAAACGCGTCGAAATTTACGGAGTGACCGCCGCAATGATTCGCGCCTTGATCGGCTGAAAGGATCCGTTCCACAGCTGCGCAATTTCTGCAATCTGTTCCTCTATGCCGAATCATCGAAGCCATCCAGCAGGCCCTCCGCCAGCCAGAAGATCGACGGATGGCTCTTCTACGACATCCTTCACCGCGACCCGATCGCGTACCGCGTCCTGGGACTGGAACACGCGCTGGCCAAGCGCCGCTGGTTCTACATGATTCCGGCGAACGGCCCGCCGCGGAAACTCGTGCACCGAATCGAAGCCGCAACGCTCGATTCGCTGCCCGGCGATAAAATGCTCTACGCCGCAGCGGAAGAATTGGAAAAGAATCTGAAGAAGCTGGTCGGCCGCGCGAAAAAAGTCGCGATGCAATATTCGCCGAAAAATTCAATTCCCTATATTTCTCTTGTGGATGCAGGCACAGTGGAACTGATTCGCGCGCAGGGCTGCAAGGTCGTCAGCTCGGCGGACCTGGTCCAGCAATTCGAGGCCGCCTGGACACCCGAACAACTCGAATCGCATCGCGCCGCCGGCCGCGTGATTGACGCGCATCACGCAGGCCGCTTTTGCCGAAGCAGCGCGGCGAGTGACTGCAGGCGAGTCCTTTACCGAATTCGACCTGCAACAATGGATCGTCGGCCAGTTTCGCGCCCAGGGCGTGGTTTCGGATTCGCCGCCGATCGTCGCCGTCGGGCCGCATTCGGGCGACCCGCACTACGAGCCTCAAGAGCAAGGTTCGTCGCGCCTGCGGCGTGGCGATTTGCTGTTGCTGGACATCTGGGCGAAGACACTCGCACCGAACAGCGTCTATTACGACATCACGTGGGTTGGATTTCTGGGCGCGAAAGTTCCCGCGAAGTGTGCGAAGATTTTCTCGATCGTACGCGACGCTCGTGACGCAGCAGTTCAATTTGTCCAGGAGAATATTAGCGCGGGCCGGACGATCGAAGGCTGGCAGGTAGATCGCGCCGCCCGCGAGGTGATCCGCAAGGCGGGATTCGCGAAATACTTCGTCCATCGCACCGGCCACAATATCGGGCAAGAGGTGCACGGCGCAGGCGCAAACATGGATGGTCTCGAAACGCGGGACATTCGGCGCATCATCCCGCATACTTGTTTTTCCATTGAGCCCGGAATTTACTTGCCGGAATTTGGGGTCCGCAGCGAAGTGGACGTCTATGTCGCGGAAGGCCGTGCGGAAGTGACCGGCGCCGTTCAAACTGAAATTCTAAGATTGCTGCCGTGAGCGAAAGGGAATCGGCGTGGAGTGAAACGACGAGTACGGAAGCGGTCAAGGGAAATCAGACTGATGGGTATTGTGGCCGCAATCGCCGGTTGGATTGTTCCCGGCCTGGGGCATCTCCTCCTGCGCCGCTGGAGCAAAGCAGCCGTCTATTTTTTGTGCATCGGCGGCTTGGCTTGCGCTGGCCTGGCCATGCGTGGCGGCGTATTTGGCTCAGCCGCGGAAGATCTATTCGATCGCCTCGGATTTTTTGCGGACCTCGGCGCGGGAATCTTTTATTTTCTCGCCCACCAGATTCAGGCGGCGGGCCCGGACGTCGCCCACGCCACCGGCGACTACGGCACGCGCCTGTTCGCGGCCGCCGGAATGCTCAATCTGCTGACGGTGCTCGAAGCGTACGATATCGGGCGAGGAGGCGAAAAGAAATGAACGCCTTGTTTGGCAACCTCACCCACTTTGCGGCGCTGGTATTTTTCGCCCTCGTTGTGTCCATCACTTTCGCGTTTCTCTCCAAACGCGGAGTTGCGGAGCGCATGAAATATACTCTTTGGGCCTTCCTCGCCTTTTTGCTCGTTGCCATCGGCATCGGCTGGCTGATGTATCCCTTTTCGCAATAGCGAGCTCTTCATTTTTGAGCCCGTCGGGTCCCGCGACGTCCGCGACGCAGCGCCCATTGACTTGCGAAGCAATGGCCACAACGTACGCCGCGGGGAAGCCTAGCATTAGGAGGAACGAGCCGTGGACGCGTCTGACAAGCATTTACTCTAACGTGCCGCTTAAAATACGCCTCCGCCAGCCCAATTTGCCCCGCACGGATGTCTTTGCTACACTGGCACTCGATGCCATCGATGATCCGAGAAGCCGGCGAAACATTCGTTACGCTCGTGAAGGGTTTCAGTGTGACCTTCCGCAATATGCTGCGGAAAACCGTCACCGAAAACTATCCCGAGGAGCCCGTCCATTTCCAGCCTCGCTACCGTGGCATTCACGTTCTGCACCGTGACGAAAACGGCCTGGAAAAATGCGTCGGATGCTTCTTGTGCGCGGCAGCGTGCCCCGCGCGTTGCATCTATATCGAGGCTGCGGAAAACACCGACGCGCAGCGAATTTCCGCTGGCGAACGCTACGCCAGCGTCTACAACATCGATTATTCGCGCTGTATTTTTTGCGGCTACTGCGTGGAAGCGTGTCCGACCGATGCCATCACGCACGGACACGGTTTCGAGCTCGCCACATCCAACATCAACGCAATGATCTACCGCAAAGAAAAACTCCTCGAAAAAACGACGCCAGCCACCTAGGTTTTTGCGAATTTCGTACTTGCTTTAGCTTTCGTGTGCTTTACTGGCGCAGCAGGCTCCGTCATGCGCCGCGGATCCAGAATCTCTCGCATCGTTCTCTCGTCCAACAGATTTCTCTCCAGTGCGATTTCCGTAACGGTTCGCCCCGTCTTCACGCTCTCCTTAGCGATCTCTGCCGCCGCTGCATATCCAATGTATGGATTTAGCGCCGCAGCCAGGGAGATCGTGGCATTTGCGTAGTACCGGCATCTGTCTTCTTTCGCCGAAATGCCTTCGACGCATTTCGTTGCCAGCGCCCGCACCGTATTTTTCAGAATCTCAGCCGAATGCAAGACATTCCAAGACATCGTCGGCATCATTACATTCAACTCAAGCTGTCCTGCTTGCACGGCCATCGCTGTCGCCATGTCCGCTCCGACTGCCTGAAACCCGACCATCGCGGTCAGCTCTGCCATCACGGGATTCACTTTCCCGGGCATGATGGACGATCCCGGCTGCAATGCGGGCAACTCGATCTCCGCAAGCCCAGTATTGGGTCCGCTCGAAAGCAAACGCAGATCGTTGCTGATCCGGATCAGTTCCAGTGCCAGGTTGCGCACGGTCGAGGATGCCACACTCATGGCAAGATTCGACTGCATCGCATATCGAAGGTCGTCGGTTGGTCGAAGCCTCTCCCCGGCAATCTCGCTCAATTTGCGCACGACAGTTTTCTGAAATTTCGGATGCGTATTAACGCCCGTCCCCACGGCCGAACCACCCAGTCCTATTTCCTTGAGTGTCTCTACGGAGTAGTCCAACATTCCCTCGCACCGTCGCATCGACGTAGCGTACGCACGGAATTCCTGCCCCAACCGAATCGGAATCGCATCCATCATATGCGTCCGTCCAGATTTCAAGATCCGATCGAATTCTCGCGCCTTCCCTGAAAATGCTCTCGCAAGCTCCACCACGGAAAGGCGTAACTCCCTGAATAGAAACACACACGCAAGACGCATGGCAGTCGGAAAAACGTCGTTGGTCGATTGGGAACAATTTACATGATCGTTCGGATTGCATAATACATAATCACCCCGCCGCCCACCGAGAATCTCAATCGCGCGATTCGCAATCACTTCGTTCGCATTCATGTGAAACGAGACACCGGCCCCTGCCTGATACACATCCACAACAAACTCCCCATTCCAGATTCCCGCGGCGACCTCCTCAGCTGCGCGTTGAATGGCCTTCGCCCGCCGTGAGTCGATAAGCTTTAGCTGCTGATTGGTTGCCGCCGCAGCCTTCTTAATCATTCCCATTGCTCGAATAAGCTGCGGATGTGCCCGATATCCACTGATGTGAAAATTGTCCACCGCCCGCTGCGTCTGGATTCCGTAGTACGCATTGCGGGGCACATCGTATCGCCCGAGCGAATCGTTTTCCCGTCTCAATCGCATCTTTGAACTCCTAATGATCAGATCTCGCGCTCCATTGTCCTCATAACGGTGCCGGACTGCCAGCCATACATCTGAATGGGATCGGAAACGTCCTCTATACATATTTCTACCGACCGTCTCATTCAGATTTCCAGGCTTGTACAACTTCCGCTGCCACATCATCCCCCCTCGCCCACTCTGTAACTTAAGCTATAAGTGGTGCGACTGACATAGGGATTGAGATGGGTGCAATTTGGCGTTGCGGGAGGTGAGGATCGGTGGAGTGGGAGTTGTGTTTGTGGCGAGTGGTGGCGTTGTAGGGGGAGTGGGGATGGATGGGATGTTTTAAGGCGCGTGGGCGCATAGGAATGAGCATTGGGTTGGAGATGGGGTGGGGTAGTGAGGTGGTAATCAGGACTGCGTGTATACTGGAGAGTAAATGGTGTGCGTTGGATCGTAGTGGGGATCTAGACGGTTGTTGAGGGTTGATGGAAGGGGTGGGGATGGAGGCATTACCGGTGGCTTGTCAGAGGATTGCCGGTGAAATGGGGCGCGTGGAGTTGGATCAGCGGGGATGGGGAGGGAGCATCCGTGCGCGAGTTGGCGCGAATGGCTAGGAGCGGAGAACGCCGCGGGGATCGCATGAGGGACGCTTGGGGCATGAAGAGATGGGGATGTTGACGTGGGCGCGGGGGGAATTGGAAGCGTTCTGGTGCAAGGGCGATTCTGGTGCTCGGGCATTCTGGTGCTCGGGCATTCTGGTGCGCAAGCAGATTGGGGGCGCGGGCAGATCGGGGGGGGGGGGAGGCTTGGCATGGCGGTACGGGTTAGGGGCTTGGCATGGCGGTATGGGATAGGGGCTTTCGGGCGGCGGATCTGATTTGGGGGCGGCTTTGAATCGGATTTTGGGGATCGTTGGGAGCGGGTTGCGTTTGAGTTTCAAAAGAGCGGGTGCGAATGCTGCTGCTGGCGCGGGCGAATAACGACCGGCGGACGGGTCAACGGGCATGGCCGAACTACGGGCGGCAACTCGCACTCGGAACTGAAAGGGCGAGACGATTGAGAAATGGAGCGGACGCCATGAAGAAAGCGCGTCGATGACCGCCGAATCGGAAGGAAGACTTTTTCGGACGCGGCGGTGGTTGGGCCGAGCGTTGCGCGAGGGACTTGGCGAGCGTGGGCAGAAAACAGTTCGGCCTGGCGCCGGCTCGGTCTGTCGGTCAACGGGTCAGATCGGGATTGGTGGGCGGGGGTCAGCCTGCGGCCGATTGGCGCGGTTTCTGGGATTTTCGAGTGATCGATCCTTTGATCGGAGCGCTCGATTGGACGAATCGAGGCGGAGCGGGAACGATGTTGGGAGTTGGAGTCTGGGCTTCGGGAAACAGCGCATCGGCCTGGTCGACTATCGAGCGGACGATGTCAGAAGGGGAAGCAGAGGGCGACTGAAGGGCGCCGTGGGTGTCGAGGATCCATCGCGCAAGAAGCGCCTCAGAGGACTCGAGAATCCATTGGTCGATGAGGGCGGCGATTTCCTTGCGCAGATTAGAAGCGTGCGAAAGCCGGGTCAGCTCGTAACTTTGCAGGGAGGCGCGAGAGGCCGCCTGCAAGTAGTCGAGCGGTGGAGTAAAGCGAGAGATCGTCATGGTCATGCTCCCATTTAGGGCTGGTCCTAAAGAGCCGCCAGCGAATGTGCTGAGAGCACACTACAAAGTGTCACCATTCGTGTCTAGTCTTTTTTGTAAAAAGGGCTGTGGATAACTGGTTGGAACTTATAAGGGGATGCTTATAACGGACGGACCGATAACGCGGGCGCCATCAAGCCGAGGCTGGGACGGCGCGATGGAGGGCGTGGGGACGGGTCAAAAACGTGAAAAATCGAACGACTGATAATGTTTGCGAGGGCGCGATTGGCGGGCGCTCAAAGGCGGCGCGGCGGAGAGTGGACATTATCGGACGTGATGCGGCGCGCAGCGAGGAAATTGGGGAGGAGCCAATCGCGGGCAGGAATGCGGAGCGGCGGAGAATGGACGAGCGCCGCAGGCAGAAGAGTGAGGTTAAGTAAACAGAACTCGGGAGAGAGGCGATTTGGAATGGCTGCCGGGAAAAAGGTGGGCGAAAAAAGAACATTATCAGACACATTCGTTTAGAGGGTCGATAGCGACAAACCACAGTGTTTTCGCGTGCGCGCTGACGTTTTCGCCAGTGCGCATGGCCGGCCAACACGGCGTGCCCGGAAGAATCGTTGGCGCGCGCGCGAAAGTGCTGTGGGCAGGCCTGCCGGGTGAAGCGGGCTGCGACGGCAAGGACTCCAGGGGCAAGCGAGACGAGACGTGAAATGGAGGTAGAGCGATGCGTGAAGCGGCTGGCGGTTTGGGTCGAGAAAAGAATGCAGTGACGGCGAGGGGATTGGCGCACGCGGGAGCGGCTGTGGGCGCGGCCGCCGCGGAACTTGCGCGGATTCCGGAGGGGGTGCGCGCTTGTGTCGCGCCGACGCCCGGCGTGTACGACGCGCGGCGACTGCGATCCCAGCGGGAAATTATTCGCGACGTGATGCTCTCGGCGGCGGACTGCGACACCTGGCTGACGCTCGGGGAATTGCGTGCGCTGACGCGGTATGGCGAGGCGTCGATCTCGGCGCAACTGCGGCACCTGCGGAAGGCGGAGTGCGGCGGATACGAAGTGGTGAAGCGGCATCGCGAAGGGGCTTCGCCGGAGCGGCCGGGGACGGATGGGCGCGGCGAGTGCGTGTGGGAGTATCGGCTGAGGCGGGGGAATGGCGGACGAGCTGCGGCGGAAAAGGAGTGCGAAGTGGTTGCCAGCTCGGATGCTGCTTTTGCGCGCGGTTGACGCGAAGAGAGATTTCCTCGGCTCGGCGGCGGCCTCCAGAAATAAGTTTTGGGTGACGCTTGCGGAAGTCAAATGCGGACAGGCTGAAGCCCGTCCTACTGGAGACCCATATGCCGAAGCGCGTGATTGATTTCGATGCGATGTGGGGGTCGGACAAACTGGCGGCTTGCGCTGCGTGGGCGCAAGCGGAGTACGCGTGGCTGTACGGGCTGGCGGACGCTTCGGGATGTTTCGAGCTGACCAATTTGCGGGTGATCTGGGGGCGCGTGGCGGCGATTCGCACGAATCTGACGATCGAGCGGCTGGAGCAGGTGTTCGCGGAATTCCAGGACAAGGGATTGCTGTTTGTGTGGGAGCAGGACGGGAAACGGTACGCGCACTGGACGGGGAGCGACGTGCCGGGGCGGCTGCCGCCTCCATCGTGGAGGATGCGACTGGAGAAATTCGCTCCGCCGGTGCCGAAGAAGCAGCTCGCGGAGTACATGGCGAAATATGCGCGAGGGCGGGCGGCGTTCGGGAGCGGCGGATTTTGCGCGGAGACGGCCAGTGCCGCTCCGGGCGGAGATGCGACGCCGCATCGGACGGGCGACGTCGGGGGAGGAAGCGGGCTCAAGGCGGGCCTTGAGGGGACTCAAGGACAGGATTTGGGTTTGGATTGGAATTGGAATGAGAAGTGGGAATGTGGTGCGGGGGCGGGCGGCTCCGATGCGGGGCAGCAGCAGGTTCGTCAGAGAATCGAAGCACATTCAAATCATTTTTCGGAATCGAATTCAAAAGCAAATTCAAAAGCAAATTCCGCTTCCGCTTTTAATTCAAAGTCAAAGTCAAATTCAAATTCGTATTCAACTTTCGATAAAAATCCAAACGACAGCGCCCAAGCAGATTCCAGTACAAACGCGCATTCAGGTCCAGCAGTAACGTTCGACGCGGCAGCAGGGGCTGAATCGCAGGGACGTCTGGATTTCAGGAAGACCGGAAACGCGGCAAGCTCCTTTCCAAGGAGCGAGAAAGAACTGGCTGTTGCGCGCGAATTGCGCGTGGGGCAGGGGCCGGTGTGCGGTCCTGGGCGCGTGAAGCCAGAGGTGCTGGAGAGGGACCGGCAACGGCTGGCGGCGCAAAACCGGGCCAAGTCGCCGTGAGGGGGACGAAAATCGATTCGGTCGGAAGAACAGAAATTCAGATCTTGTCGGCCGCTGAAATTCCGTCGGCGGGAAAGCGATCGCGAAAAGAGGCACTGAGAAACAGAAACTTACGTCCGGGAGTGTGGAGGAGAGACCATGCTAGCGACGTTTGCGTTCGATGTTTGTCATGACGTTTATTTGGCGGCGCGGGAAGCGATTGACACGAAGATCCCGACGCTGAACGCGGAGGTTTGCGGGAAATATCAGTGGCGGCCGGACCGGATGCCGCGGCTGGCGGAGTACGTTTGCGATTTTGCGCTGGCGGGGGAGCGGGCGCTGGGGATGGATTGCGGGGCGGCAAAAGGCAAAGGCTGGCAGGCTGGAGTTAAGGGCGGACGCATGAGGGGCAAGGGCTGGCTGGCTGAAACCAAGGGTGAACGCACGAAAGTCAAAGGCGGATATACGGACGTCGGCGGCGGACTGGGAGAAGTCAAAGGCAGACAGGCTGAAGCCCGTCCTACTGTGGGGCTCCGGGCTAGCCGGATGGCGATGTTTCGCGTTTACTACCTTGGAGGGGCGGAGTATCAGGCGGCGCGGCGGCACTTGGGGATTAGCGAATTTACTTGGGCGGATTGGTCAGAGGAGATTCGCAGGGTGGTGGGGAGCGAGCTCGCGCGCGCGGGGGTGTTTCCGCCGTCGAAGTATTTTCGGGAGTTTGCGGCGAAGGCGTCCTGAGCGGCGGAAGTTTCAGGGGCTATCGAAAAAGTCCGGAAGCGTGACATTTCTGGCGCGCCGCGGCGGAAGTCAAAAGCGGACAGGCTGAAGCCTGTCCTACTATTTTTCCTGCAGGGTGGCGAGGTAGTCGGTTAGGTTTTTGATGCGCTTCATTACGACGGTTTGGTTGTAGTTGTCCATGTACTGGAAGATGGCGCCCCAGGTGGGCATGTCGGAGGAGCCGTGAGCGGCGACGCCGGGGCCGAAGCGCAGGATGTTCGTGACGTAGTCGTAGGGGAAATCGCCGCCGTGGCGCTTGGCCAGGGTGGTGAGATCGGCGGCCGGGACTTTCAGCGCGGATCGCGCGGGGCCGTTGCCTTTGGCGTTGAGGCCGTGGCAGGCGGCGCAGTATTGCTTGAACATTTGTTTTCCCGCGGGGACGAATTCGGGAGGGAACTGGTCCTGAGCGGGGGGCTTGGGCTGCGCGCTAAGGGCGGTGGCGAAGAGCAGCATTGCGGCGAAAAGAATTGAATGGCGCATGACGGGTCTCCTTGAAGGGGCAAAGGTAGCAGGCGGACGGCGCTTATACAAAGGTGAAAGTTCGGAGCTGGTGCCGGGGCGGTGCGGCTGCGTTTCCGTGGGTCCTCGAGAGATTGCGGGTGCGGAGGATTGCGGGTTGGAGATTAAAGTCAAAGGCGGACAGGCTGAAGCCCGTCCTACTGGGGGCGCTGCATAAAATGCTTGACACATTAACTGCCTCTATGATATATTCCGAATCGCAGAATTCTACCTTCTTGCCGGTTGCTCCTTACCGCTCGTTTTGCCTTTCTCTCAAGAACTGAAAAACTGACAGGCTTTCATTCGCCTCGTTACACGCGAATCGCTTCTCCTCGCACATTTCGGAGGTTTCATGCCCGCTTATAACAATTCCGTACCCGCCGCTTTCGCTGTTTCCGGGCGACGTCGGGTTCAGCTTCAACGCCGAGGCGTTTCCGGCGAATGGCACCGCAGGGGCTCAATTTGCGATTCCCGAGCCGGCTGGGATGCCCGATCAGGGCCACACGGTGCGCTGGCAAACCATCTTCGGCACGGCGCCGTCCGCGATCAATATCTCTCTGCAGGGCGCGGCGGCCGACGTGGCCTCGGAATATGCCACGCTCGATACATCCACGGTGACGGCCGGCGAGGCGAGGACGGTGACCGGTGTTCGCGCGCGGTTTCTGCGCGTGATCGTGAATCGTCGACCGGCGGCGCCTCGCTGACGGCGAAGATGCTGCCGTAGGAGGCGTGATTCGTGAATCGTGATTTGTGATTCGTGAAATGCGCTGCAGGAAACTGGCTATGTCGGCGCTCGTTTTCACGAGTTACGAATCACAAATCACAAATCACAACCCCCGGCCATTCAGCCTTTCTTGCCGCGATAGCCGCCCGGGGGATGCTTGCGGACTTCCATCTTCTTGTGAAAGAACTCCACGCCTTGCTGGCTCAGGTGTTTGCCGCGGCGGTGCTCGAGCTGGCCGATCTGCCGGTTGAATGGAGATTTGTTTTTCATGGCGGTCCGCCTCCGTTTTTAAGCTAACGAAGTGCGCCGTCTTTGTATGTGACCGGCGTCACGCTGGCCTATGACTTCGAATCCCAATTACGTAAAGAAACAGCTCGCGGTGGACACGGTCTCCTGGACGGCAGTGGTGGCGCCGGTGGATTGCATGGGCGTGTCGATCAAGAACTCGGTGTTCGTGGATCTGAAGATCCGCACGGACTCGGGCGACGCGACGACGCAGGACACGATTTCGGCGGGGAGCATGGAGACGATTTCCGCGCGCGAGGCACTCGGGCGGCGTGCAGGACGGCGGGTTTCGGTTCGCGATTTTATGCGGGGGATACGGTCGCGTTTTTGCAGGCGGCTAGCGGGACAGGGCCGGCGCTGTTGACGTTTGTGCGGTGAGGGGAATGGTTTTCGGTTCGGTCGGGATGACGGTAAAAACGATCAATTTGGATGCAGAGCTCAAATTTACGATTTGTGATTAATTTTCACCAAACGGCGTGACGACAGGTCTCGAAGTCCGTCCTACCTGTCAGATCGCTAAAACATGCGAATCAAAATTATTGGCGAGAACAATTGCGCGCGGGCTACGCGGCATTTGCTGCGGCTCGCGGGATTTGCGGTGACGGAATTTTTGCCGGCGGACGCGGTGCACGCAAGGGCCGCACGCCGGGTACGCCATCACCATCGATGTCGCTCCGGCGAATGCCGCGCCGGCCGATCTTGCCCCGGCCAACCTCACCCCTGACGCCTGCCTTGGGCCGGACCACCCCACGCACAACGGCGCTCCTCAAACAGGGAGGAAGCGGGTCGATCGCATCGGGACGCTTCCTCTCCCGCCTTCGCTTCTGGAAGGCGGGTCCGGACAGCGTGGGCAGGAATATCATTTTGATTCGGTGGAGAGCGCGCTGGAGGCGGCTGTGTTGCGGCACGTGACGCAGCTGGCGGCGGCTCCGGTGATTGTGGATCGGCCGGGCGGAGTGGTGCACTCGGATCGGGAGTTGCGGATTGTGGCGCCGAACTACGGGCGATGCGCAGGCGGATGAAGCGGCGGCGGTGGCGATGGAGTTTGGAGTGTTGCGCGGGCTGCTGGATTTGGTGGCGCCGGGGGCGCGCTGGAAGAAGTGCTGGATGGTGCGCGGATGGCGCTGCTGTCGGAAGGAGCGGTGGCTGGGCGCTGGAGAAGTTTTGCGTGGCTTTGCTGCGAAGTGGTGGCCATTGGGTGTGTTGCTGGCGGGGGCTGGGATTTTCGCGGGAGTGGCGCGGCTGGCGGTGAGTGTGCGGCTTGGCGAGATTGGCGCTTGGAATGTCCGGCTTTGCTTGATGCTGGCGGTTCGCGGGTGGATTGCTTGGGTTGGCGGAGGAGTCAAAGGCGGCACAGGCTGAAGCCCGTCCTACTTGAGCAGCGCAGCTGGCGGCAGAGCCGCAGGGCTTTACTAGGGGCGGGAGTTCAGGATTACGGACGGGAATGAATTTCCTTGTGGTGGATCCTTGCAAGGGGCAGGTGAAATCGTTACGCGAGCATCAATCAGACGGGGAATACGCAGCTGGTGGCCGGGAACGGCTTCCAAGAAAATTTATGTTTGCTCGATTCATGTGGTGGCTGCGGCGGCGACGAACGTTGCGGTGGTCGAAGGAACGGGCTCGGTGTGCGGCACGGGCACGGCGGGAGTGAGCGGATTTGGCGGAGCGACGGCGGCGACGGGCTGGAATTTTGCGGCGAACGGCGGGATTGCGCTGGGGAATGGGGATTCTTCGCTGGGCGCGGAGGGAACGAGCGGAGACAATTTTGCGTGTTTAATTCCGGGTCGGGCCAGGTGTCCGGCGGGATTAGCTATGTGGTGGTAGTGACGGGCTTCAGCCTGTCCGGTTTTGAATTTTGCGGCGGAGTCGAGGTGTTGGCGAAGAAAGTCACAGCCGGGGCGGGGCGATTCGGTCGCGGGACGGATTATTTCAAACGCGCGACAGGCTTTGTTTAAGAGCGGACGGGATTAGTTACAAAAGTGGATTGGCTTACTTCAAAGGCGGACAGGCTGAAGCCCGTCCTACTGACGATTTGTCTTTTGGCGGCTTTGCCGGCGCGGGCTACTACTTACTATGTGGCGGCGGCGGGGAGCGACTCGAACTGCGGGACTAGCAGCCGGCGCTGCCGTGGCAGACGATCGCGAAGGTGAATGGCTCGACGTTTTCGCCGGGCGATTCTGTTTTGTTTAATCGGGGAGATATTTGGTACGGGACGGCGCTGGTCGTGCCTTCCAGCGGATCGAGCGGGTCGCCGATCACGTTTGGGGCTTATGGGAGTGGCGCGAATCCGATCATCAAGGGCGCGACGAACCTCAGCACCAGCGGATACACGCTTGCTCCGAACACGCTGACTACGATTTTTCAGCGGCCGAGCCTGGGAACATCCGCCACCGACTCCGCGACGATCAATTTCCGGCAAGGGATTCCGGTCGGAGAAATCAGCAATGCGGCCGCGGAGATCACCATCAGCGTAACGGCTTCGCCTACGCTGGCGCTGAACATTACGGGCACGGGGATCGGTCCGGCTACGACGGTGCCGAATGCCGGCGCGATCACGCGCATCACCTGGGGCGGCGGAAATAACGGCACGACGGTTGCCGCAGGCACGACGGTCACTTCGGACCCGATCTTTTACAACCTGGATAACACCGTGCCGCAGATCGTGACTTTGTACAGCACTTCGCGGAACATCGCCTACTACTGCGAGGCAACGGCGAGTCGCTGTACGAATTGTTCGGCGGCGGCGACCAGTCGCAGAGCGCCACGGTAAGCGGCTACTCGTTTTCGGGCGGCGAACGTAATTCTCGCTTCGATCGTGGCGACGAACATCACGGCGCACACGTACTACGCGGCGCTGGCCAGCGCTCCGGTGGCGGTGTGGGAGAATGACGCGCTGCTGAAGCTCGCGAACAATCCGCTGGGCGTGGACCAGACGGCAGGGTCCTGGTTTTACGACGGGACGTTTCTCTACATCCACGCGTCGGACGGGTCGAACGTTTCGACGAACGGAAAGCTCTACGATTATGTGACCGCGTCCAGCCCCACGTACAACTTCTGGGACAACGGAAAATCGTACGTGGTGATGAACGGCGTGGACACGTCGGAAGTGTATTGCACGAGCACGACTTTGTTTGCGTGCCTGGCGAACATCATCGTTACCGGCTCGCACAACACGATCGAGAACCTGGCCACGCACGATGCCTGGCGGCACAATTTTTGTTTTTACACGGGCGCGGCGAACAACACGGCCACGAACCTGACGGGCTACAACTCCTACGGCGATTCGCCGGTGTGCATCTACGGGCCCGGCACGACAAATAATCTGCTGCAGAAGTCCACGTTCATGAACGACACGTATTTGCGCGAGGCCAATGTGTTTACGGGCAGACGTGTGGTCGCTGATCGTGGCGCACGGCGGATCTACGGGCAACGTGGTGGATGGCTGCGTGTTGCAGAGCACGGCGGGGCCTTTCCGGTCCAACACGAATGTGGCGCACGGCTACGGGATGCTGGTGGGCGACGCGAGCACAACGGTAACCCTTTCCCACAGTTTGCTGTATGGGAATTTCGAGTGGGCCGTGTACCTCGGGCAGAACGGCAACGCCGGCGAAGGTTTGCATGGGCAGATCACGCTGTGGGACAACCTGATCGACTGCTCGCAATGTTATCTCAGCGCTTCCGGCGGCGGGGCTTATTACGCGTTCGGCGCGGATGCGGGCAGCGTGATCTATGACAATACGATTTACGCGCCGACTGGTGACCAACGCCGCGATCAGCCTGCAGAGCACGACGACCGGCACGCTGGTGAAGAACAATATCGTGTATGCGGGCGGCGTACGCGCGGTGGATGCGGCTTCGGAGACTGGCACGGCGTTCGATTACAACGATTATTTTTCCGCGTCAGGAATGCCGTTTAACTGGGGCGGGACGGCGTATTCGCTTTCCGGCTGGCAGACGGCTTCCTCGCAGGATGCGCATTCGTTGAGCGCGGATCCGGGGCTGGTGAACGCGAGCCCGCTTTCGTCTACCGGAAATTATTCGCTGCTGGCGGTTTCGCCGGCGATCGATGCGGGAGTGAATCTTGGCGCGGCTTACCAGAATGGGCTTGCGGCGGCGTCTTCCTGGCCTGGCGGCGTTTCGCTGCTCAATCAGAATTCGGCGGGCGGCGGGTGGGAGATTGGCGGGTACGTGTACCTGCCGCAATGCGAATGCGCGGGACGCGGACGTTGCTGGGGTGCTGCAGGTGAAGTTTGTAGGACGGGCTTCAGCCTGCGCGGTTTTGGTGGGTGAGAATTGTTGATGGGAGTTTTAGGTGCGGTTTGCAGGTGCGATTGGAATTTTTGCGAAAGTCAAAAGCGGACAGGCTGAAGCCCGTCCTACTTGGTTAGGAGCCACTATGAATACGGTTTCGACGAAGAAGATTGGGCAATATGTGCAGCTGGCGGGGATTGGCGGCGATTGTGGCCGGGGCTGTTCTCAGCGTGCACCACTATGCGATTGGGGCGTGCATTCTTGCGGGGGCCGCGGCGTATTACATCGGGACGAAGATGAAGGCGGCGTGATCTAGTGGCGACGGGCTTCAGCCTGCTGGGGAACTTTTGCTTGGACTAAAAAATTCCACAGGCTGAAGCCTGTGCCACTTAAGTCAAATGCCTACGGCGGACAAATCGGGCAAGAAACTTTGCGTGCGTAACTTTCGGGAGTTTTGCAGGAAAGTTCGGTACGAGCCATTTCCGCGCCAGAAGGAATTTCACGATTCTGCGGCGAAGTATAGGTTATTTGGCGGGGCGGCGGGGCCGGGGAAGACGAAGGCGCTGTTGTACGAGGCGATTTACCAGGCGCATCTGCATCCGGGCGTGGACACGCTGCTTTTGCGGCGGACGTATCCGGAGCTGGAGGCTTCGCTGATTAC
Source organism: uncultured Acidobacteriota bacterium (assembly GCA_963800455.1). GTDB lineage: Bacteria > Acidobacteriota > Terriglobia > Acidiferrales > UBA7541 > Palsa-360. The sequence goes on from CAWDAY010000004.1 coordinate 317,381, forward strand.
TTATTTTCGGCAGGGACGTGCCGCGCGAGCTGTACGACAAGTACAACGAGGCGAAGCACACGGTTACGTGGCTGAACGGATCGACCACGCGGTTTGCGTATTGCGATTCGGAGAACGACGTTTACCGGTACCAGGGCGCGGAATATCTTTTTATTGGCGTCGACGAGCTGACGCACTTCACTTTGAAGCAGTGGCAATTTCTGACCAGCCGCGATTGCGCTGCCGCATCGCAAAAGGCGAAGCCGTGCATGGCGGGGGCGACGAATCCGGGCAATTTGGGCCACGCCTGGGTGAAGGCGCTGTGGGTGGATCGCGTGCCCGCGCCCGGGATGGACGCGGCCCGACCAGTACGATCGCGGACGACTACGAATTTATTCACGCGACGATCAAGGATAATCCGCTGTTCGAGGAGGACGACGGAATATCGCAAAACTTTGGGGCAGCTGCCCGAGGCGCTGCGGCGCGCGTTTCTGGATGGCGAGTGGGACGTTTACGCGGGGCAGTATTTCGATATTTTTTCGCGCGGAGCGGCACACGGTGCGCGCGGAGCAGGTGCAGCTCGAGGCGTGGACGCCGCGATGGATTTCGATTGACTGGGGATTCGAGCATCCGAGCGCGGTGTATTGGCACGCGACGCGCAATGACGGCGTGGTGGTGACGTACCGCGAATTTGTGCAGAACCGGCTTTCGCCGCGAATGCTTGCGGCGGCGATCGCGGAACGAAGCGTCGACCGGCTGGGGCGCATCGAGCGCATACGGGACGTTTATCTCTCGCCGGACGCGTTCGCGCAGCGCACGGCCGACGCTTCGATTGCCGAGCAGCTGGGCGATGGGCTGGCGGCCGCGGGGCTGCCGCGGCCTTCTCCGGCGGACAACGATCGCGTGGGCGGGTGGATGCTGATGTACCAGGCGCTGGAGGCGGATCACTGGCTGATCGCGGAAAATTGTTCGCGGCTGATTGAGAATTTGCCGACGCTGACGCGCGATCCGGCGAACGTCGAGGATACGCTGAAGTGCGATGGCGACGATCCGGCGGACGCGGCGCGGTACGGATTGAAGTCGGCGCTGGATCCGGGGCGCGCTCCGGCGGAAGTGGTGGCGGCGGAGCGGATCACGGCGGTCGATCCGACTTCGCGGGCGATTTGGCTGAAGAAATTTGCGGCGGAGGAGACGCGGCGGGTGGCGCCGGTGGTGCCGCGGAGATGGCGGCCGCAGGGGTGGTAGTAGGACGGGCTTTAGCCTGTCCGGTTTTGAGTTTTTGGTGTCACGAACCGCTTTGGCGGCGGTGAATTGCTGGAATTGGGAACGAGTTAGTTAGACGAGTTCGCGGTTGCGCGACAAAAGTCAAAAGCGGACAGGCTGAAGCCCGTCCTACCGGGAGGCACTCGACCAGGGCCACGCTTCGGGGGTGGCTACTAGGCCGGCTACCACTGGGTTGCGTTCGATGTAGGCGCGGATTTTTTGCCATTCTTCCGGGTTGCGGATCCAGTGGTCGAAGGATTCGTCTTGCCAAAAAGGCGCACCGGCTCGGTGGAGGATTTGATTCGTGGCTCTAGAGGAGGCGCCCTTGATTTGTTGCGTGATTTGCGGAAGGGGCGATTGCGGCGTGAGCAATACGTGAATGTGATTGGCCATCAGCGCGTAGGCGCGCAGGGTGAACAGGTTTTGCCGCTGGGCGGCGTTCAGCGAAGCGATTACGGATTCGGCTACGCGGGGGTCGTTGAGCCAGAGCGGGCCGATTTCGGCGCGGTCGAGCGCGCGGTCGTAGGCAAGGAATGCTTTGCCGGTGGAATCGGGTTTCGCTGGCGGGCGGAATTGCGCGGGCAAGGATCCGTGCAAACGCCAGGTGATGAAGATGTCCTGACCCGGGGGCGCCCAGTGGGGGAGATGGCGCCTGGAGAATGTCATGATGCGTGACATGGTAGCATGGCGGGAGTATTGTGGGAAGCGCTTGGTAGGACGGGCTTCAGCCTGTCCGGTTTTGGGGGTAGTGAGCAGCGGCGCTTTGGCGACGGCAATTTGCGGGGGGGGGGTGGCGACGAGATGGGTGAGCTTGTGGTTGCGCGGCGGAAGTCAAAGGCGGACAGGCTGAAGCCCGTCCTACTTTAGGCGTCGCTGGCTTCGATTAGGAGTTTGGGGAGCAGGGGGATCACTAGCAGGATCAGGGCTGTGGTGCCGGCGTTGAGCCAGACCAGGTGGAAGAAGCTTACGTGGTGCTGGTCGATTAGCCAGGAGCCGAAAATGTCGGAGAGGGCCTGGCCGCCGTTGCGGACGCTCATCATCAGGGCGAAACCGAGGCCTTCGCTGCCGCGGGGAGTGGCGCGGGCGGCTAGATCCATCAGCGAGAGTTCGGCGAAGGTGGCGATCAGGCCGTTTTCGCTTTCGATGATGGCCGCGGCGCGGCCCGAGTGGTACATCAGGTAGCACATCGTTCCGATCGTGCTGGTGGCGATGCCGAGATAGAGCAGCGTGCGCAGGCTCATGCGCTTGCAGAGGTAGCCGTACACGAACGCGCCGAGAATTCCGAAGGCGCCGCTCAGCAGGATCAGGTTGCCGATAAATTGGTCGGAAAGCTTCAGCGTGTCGATCTGGAAATAGTAAAGCGGAGTGGAAAAGCCGGGTGCGATGTAGACGAGGAACAGCAGGCCGGCGGCGGTCCAGAGCGTGCGCGAACGCAAGAGCGTGCGGAACTGCTGCTTCGCGGTGATCCAGGCTTGCGAATTGGTGGTGGCGGTGCGAGGCTCCTTGACCATCCAGAGCGCGAACGGGACGACGGAGAGAGCGATCACGGCGCCGGAGATGGCGGTGAGTCCGAAAGCGCGCGCGGCCAGGAAACCGCCGAGCGGTCCGCCGATCAGCGTGCAGGCGTTCATCACGAAATAGCGCGCGGAATTGAGGCGGCCGGTGGCGCGGGCTTGCTGGCCGACTTCGACGGCGAGCCCGCCGACGACGGTGCTGCCGACGACGAGCATGCAGTTCACGGCGATCATGGCGACCAGCACGGCCATGTAGGTGCGCGGCACGACGCCGACGACCAGATAGAGCGCGCCGGCAATGAAGGCGCTGATGACCAGGTAGTGTTTGCGGCGCGTGCCGAACAGCGGAACGCTGTCCGTAAAAATTCCGGCGAGCGGCTTGAAGTACCAGGCCAGCGTGCTGAGCGCGAAAAACGACGCCATCATTTGGCGCGAAACGTGGAGATCGGCTTTGAGCAGATTTTGAAACGGCAGCCGCAGGACCGCGGGCTGCGACATGGTTGTGGCGAAGACTCCCGCGCCGATGAGGATGGCCCAGCGAGTGAGGCTGGTCTGGCTGGTGTCGAGCTGATGGACCGCGCCGGGCCCGGAGGGAGGCTCGAGCTGGGTCACGACGGCTGCGGCCGCGGGCGCGTCGACGAAGGGCTCGGGATTTTCAGTGTTCACGCGGATCCTGTGGGGCGCGACGCTGGGTCAAGGGTTGGGCGCATGCGGATAAGATTCGCGGTTTCACCGTTTGGCTGCCTGACCTAGATATACACGGAAATGCCGCGCCTTGGGGCGCGGAGTTTGCGCGCGTGACGCGGGCGTAACGGTAGGACGGGCTTCAGCCTGTCCGGGGTTGGTTTTGGGAAGGGCGCGAGGTTGAATTTGGCGGCGGTCTTTGTCTATGGTTCGGCGGTTTGCTAACGGTAAGAGCGAAAAAGTCAAAAGCGGACAGGCTGAAGCCCGTCCTACTGGCTGCGAACAAATATGTGGGAAACGATACAGCAATGGGCAGGGCGGCATTTGCGCTCGCGGTACTTGCGCGCGCTGGAGGAAGACGTGGCTCGGCTGCGGGCCGAAAACCGCGCGCTGGTGAATTCGCTGCTGGGGACGGCGGGCTTTCCGCCGATTTCGCCCGAGGACGACGCGAGGCGCGGCCCGGTGTCCATGCCAACGGTGCGGAAGCGCACCTGGACGCAGATCGCGCGAGAAAGGGAACTAGCGGCGGGACGGAGCGCGATCGGACATGGCGCGGCGGAAAAGTAGCGCAATTCCAAATCGACTGTGACGCAGTTCAACATGGGATGATTGGTTTTTTGTGAAAGATCATGGCTAACAACACACGGCATCGTCAATCCTGGGGCGATCGCGCGCTGGATCGACTCAAGCCTCAGGCGCCCGCGCCTGCGCGCCCAACGCCGCCGCCGATAGACCAATCGGCCTGGGAAAAGTCCGTAGACGCGCACAAGATAAACACATTGACAGTTCACGATGTGGGTCTTATCGTGTTCGGAGAGACCGCGTCAGTCAAGGATAGTGACAAAGCAAACGATACGATTAGTGGAGCGCGCGAGAAGGTGGCCCACGCAGTGATGAACGGAGATTCGCAATTTGGGCATAAGCGGCCCGTGACAGCCTTTGCGATCGAACCTTCGGCAAAAACATTGAAAGATCCACATGCCAAAGCCGCGTACGATTCGTCGCTCAGAGCCGCCCGCGAGGCCTACCTTAGCCCAACAGACCCAACTCATGGCGCGACACATCTGAACTTGCGCCGGAACGCCGACCGATCCAATTTTAGGGCGGGCAATCTTAAGGCGACAGGATACAAAATCAAGACGCAGTCCGGGCCTTTCGACAACTCTTTTCCTACTCATGGCAAGAATGGTCTCCCGGCGCACGGCATATATGTCAATACATACGGGCCTGACTGAAGGAGTCCTGCTTCGCACCGGATGCGCGATGGGGATCGCCGTACTGCTGTTTTGTTCGGCTGGCCTCGGCGGTGCTCAACGCGATTCCAGACGGAAGATTGCATGTAAGACGCCGGAGAATGCGGCGTCTTGCTACTGGACTCATGGAAGGCTTGCTGCGTACAACGGCACGCCCACGTTCCGTCTTTGGAAGACCGGAACGCACCGGATATTAGGCGTTTACAGTGGTGCGGACGCCTGGAAGCGAGACGCGCTGGATAACGAACATCCCGAGCTCCCAGGGAACGTAAATCGGGCGATGAAACCGTTTGAAAATGTGGTATTCGCCGACTATGAGATTTGCCCGCTCGAACCGGAACATCGTGGCTGGATGCAGGATGTTTGCATCGAATCGGCCAAGAATGTTGTAGTGGGCGGATACAGTTTTTAGTTCTCAGGTGCGCGGAACTGCCTTCGCTAACGGCCGCCGCTACGCCTTCTTAATCAAGCGCACGATCCAGAGCACGATACAGGCGCCGACGAAGGCGACGATGATCGAGCCGATCAGCCCGCCGCCGGGAAAAATTCCGACCAGTCCGAAGACCCATCCGCCGACCATCGCGCCGACGATGCCGAGGATGATGTCCACGAGCACGCCGAAGCCGCCGCCCTTCATCACTTTTCCGGCGAGCCAGCCGGCGATGCCGCCTACGACGATCCACCAAATTAAGCCACCGCCCATGAGAGCCTCCTGTAACGCTTGAGGATGAGGTGCTGTGCGTGCGGGCCGTTGGGAGCTGAGACTGGGCTGGTTGTATACCAGGCGGGGCGGTACGTCAATGGTGGCGCGGGGTTTTCGCTGAACGAAGTGAAGTGCGGCCTGTGGATCGTGGGTGTGGCCAGGCGCGAGGTTCTTGCAAACAAAACCCACAGGCTGAAGCCTGCGCCACTGGGACTCTTTTGGCTGGGCTACAGAATTCAAAAGCGGACAGGCTGAAGCCCGTCCTACTGAAAAACATGACGAATCCGATGAACAACTTGAACGACGTTGCCATTTTGAACGGTGAGACTGAAGCGCCGAATGACGGGATTGTCGCGCCGCTCGACGGCTCGTCTGGCCGGGGGCGGACTCGCTGGCGCTGGGCGCGCGCCGCTGGGGATCGACGGCAAGGCGGCTACGAATGCGCAGGAGGCGCTGGCGAAGCTGGCGCTGGGGGCGAACAACGAGCGGCTTGAGGAGCTGCGGCCGGACTTGGTGAACGCGCTGCGCGAACTGGTGGTGGAGTATCGCGAGGAAGGCATTGTGGCGCGGCGGCACGAGATCCGGCGCATCCGGCAGGCGCGGCTGTTCTGGCAAGGGTTGCAGTACGCGTGGTGGAATCCGCAGGACATGACGTGGCACCTGCCGTACGAATCGAAGATTTTCGATGACAGCGCCGCGGCGGAGATGCCGCGCTACCAGTTCGTGACCAATCTGTACCAGGCGTTTGGGCTGTCTTTTATTTCGATCCTGAGCCAGGACGTGCCGGCGACGCGGTTCTATCCGCAGTCGGCGCAGTCGATCGCGGACATCACGGCGGCGCGAGCGGCTTCGCAAGTGTGCGACCTGTCGAGCAGAACAATCGCGTGCAGCATTTGCTGACCGGCGTGGCGTTTTATTTGTGGACGGACGGGAAAATCGGCGGGTACGTGCGCTATGTGGCGGACGCGCAGAGGTTCGGTTCGCACGACGAGCCTGTGTTTGAGGAGCACTACGTTGCGCTGGGAGACGATGCGTACGTGTGCCCGGAGTGCGGCGCGGAGCAGGAGGTAGGACGGGCTTCAGCCTGTCCGCCTTTGAATTCTGCGGACGAATGCGGAAATTGTGGATGGGGCTTCAGAAGTCAAAAGCGGACAGGGTGAAGAAATTAATAGCGGAGAGGGTGAAGAAGTCAAAAGCGGACAGGCTGAAGCCCGTCCTACTGGGGGTCTCCTCCCACCTGTGATTTGCAAGAATTGCGGGGCTTCGCTTGGGCCGGAACATTTCAAGCCTGCGGCGCGCGTGGCGGTGCCGCTGATTACCGGGGTGCGGCGCGTGGCCAACGGGCAGGAAGTGATTTCCGTGGTGGGCGGGCTGGAGCTGAACACGCCGGTGTGGGCGAACGAGATGCACGAGTTTCCGTATCTCCAGTGGTCGATGGAGGTGCACCGCGCGAAGCTGAAGGCGAGCTATCCGCTCGCGGCGGACAAGATTCAGATGGGCGGGCCGCAATCGGCGGATGAAATTTATGCGACGGGCGACGCGCGTGGCGGTTTCGCAGGGACTGCCCGTCACGCATCCGGGAGACGCGCTGTTCAATCTGATTACGTTTTCGCGGACGTGGATCCGGCCGTGGGCGTTTTACTCGATCGAGGACAAGAGCGTGCGCGACGCGCTGCTGGCGCTGTTTCCCGACGGCTGCTACGTCGGCGTTATGCGGGCGACACGTATTGCGAATCGCGCAACGAGTCGATGGACGACCGCTGGCGCGTGATGCATGCGCTGCCGGGCGACGGACAGAACCGGCCGTCGCGTGGGCGATTCGCTGGTGCAGATTCAGGAGCGCTACAACACGCTCTCGAACATTCAGGCGGAGACGTACGAATACGGCATTCCGCCGATATACGCCGATCCGCAAGTGCTCGATTTCGATGCGCTTGCCAATCAAACGGCGGAGCCCGCGGCGCATTATCCGGCGCGCGCGCGTCCGGGGCAGCCGCTGGCCGCGGGATTTTTTCAGCCCGCTCCGGCGCAAGTGCCTCCGGACCTGGTGCGGCATCAGCAGGAGCTGATGGGGCCGGTGTCGCAATTTTTGACGGGCCTGTTTCCCGCCGTGTTTGGCGGCGAAATGGAATCGCAGAAAACGGCTTCGGGCTACGCGATGGCGCGCGATCAGGCGCTCGGGCGGCTCGGGCTTGGTGTGGCGGCGGCTGAAAACGTTTTACTCGGACGTGATGCTGCTGTCGGTGGATTGCTTCCGGAAAAATCGTCCCGAGGACGCGGAGATTCCAATTCTCGGGCCGGGCGGCGAGTTTGAGTCGCGCTGGATTCGCCTGGCGGATTTGAAGGGCAACATTCAGGCGCATCCGGAAAGCGATGAGACGTTTCCGCGATTGAAATCGCAGCAGCGGGCGGTGGTGCAGCAGTTGATGGCGTCGTCCGATCCGATGATCCAGCAGGCGCTGGCGATCCTGCGAACGTGGGATTCGTGAAGGGCGTGCTGGGATTGTCGGAACTGGTGGTGCCGGGCGAGGATTCGCGGAACAAGCAGTTGCGGGAGATCGATTTGCTGCTGGCGGGAGCGCCGATTGCTGTGGCACGGCAGGTCGTGGCGCCGGCGTCCCGCCGGCGGGTTTCGCTGAAAGACGGAGAAGAAAACCGCCGGCAAGATGCCGGCGCCACGTTAGAGCCTTCGGTGCCGATCGATTTGCTTTTCGATAATCATGTGGTGGAGCTGGAGGAGTGCCGGCGGTGGGCGAATTCGGATGCGGGGCAGATTGCGCGCGTGGAGAATCCCGCGGGATTTGCCAATGTGCAGGCTCATGCGGAGGCGCATTTGCGGGCGATCGGGCTGGCGTATGCGGGGCGGGCGAAATGCGGCTTCGCCGGGAACGGGTGCGAAAGCGACAGGTACGGTGGCCGCGAATTGAAGGGCCAGTGCGGCGGTGATTTTTGGTAGGACGGGCTTCAGCCTGTCCGGTTTTGCGGTGTAGTGGTGTTTAGGGAGTTGTGTCGAGTTGGCGGCGGAAGTCAAATGCGGACAGGCTGAAGCCTCGTCCTACTGTTTGAATGAACTTGGAGTGAAACGATGAGCAGTGGGACGCAAGTGGATATGGATTGGGCTGGAGGTGGTGCGCGTCGGGCTGGGACGGGCGACGCGGCGTATTTGACCGACGAGGAGATATTGGGGATCGACCCGCCTTCGCCGAACGGCGGCTTCGGCGGGCAGGCCCGCCACGCGAATAATAACGGCGCAGGCAACGGCGGGCAGGCCCGCTTGGAGATGCCACCGACGTGGACAATAGCTCGCCGCTTGGCGGCACGTCTGAGGCGCACGGGCGGGATGGCGCGGACGGGCGGGATGCGGCGGTGGATACGAAAAGCGCGCAGGCTGAAGCCCGCGCCACTGAGGGGATGCCTGCTTGGGTGGCGGCGGCGGCGGCGGATCCTGAGAATGGGGCGGAGGCGCAGGCGCTTTGGCGGAGCATCAGGAGTTTCGCGCGGCGTTTGCTTCGCCGGAGGAGGCGCGCGGCGATCAAGGAATTGTTGCCTGGCGGGGTGCGCGATGTTGTTGTCGCTGCGCGAGGCTACGCAGTCCGTGGAGCGGATTGATGCGGCGCTGTTTTCGGGGGATGCGCGGGCGCAGTCGGAAGTGGTGGCGGAAATGGCGCGGGTGAATCCGGCGGCGTTTCGGTCGATGTTTGCGGAGGCGGCGCGGGTGCTGGCGGGGATGGGATCGACGAGGCAATGGAGGCAGGAGGCAGGGAGGCAGGGAGCGCTGACGGAGCGGCTGCAAACCAATTGACCGCCCGGCCCAGCCTTCGCGAAAACCGCGAAGGATGGGGCACCCAAGAAACCTTCAATGACCGGGCAAGAATCAAAATCTGAACCAGCGAATCAACCATCAAATCTCAAAACCGCCGGCAAGATGCCGGCGCCACAAATTCGGCTCCGGGCAGCGAATCACCAGTCAGCAGTCACATAGTCACGCGTCACCTCACTTCGACGCGGCTGCTTATGCGGCGTTTGAGCGGGCTACGAATGAGAGGTGGCGCGGGATGTGCGCGGGTCGATCAGCGAGACGCTGGCGCGCGTGATGCCGGAGGGAGTGGCGGAGGGGGCGGCGCGGCGGATTGGCGAGGATATTTTTAGCGAAGTGCACCGGGCGCTGGCGGCGGACCGGGCGTTGTCGGAGCAAGTGGCTGGCGTGTTGCGCGACCGCCGGTTCGGCGGCGCGGAGCAGCAGCGCGTGGCTGCGCTGGTCGCGGGGCGCGCGAAGCAGCTCGTGCCCAGCGTGGCGCGGCGCGTGATTGGCGAATGGACCAGCACGGTGCTGAGCACGGCGCGATCGAAGGCGGCGCGGCAGGCGGCCGCGGCGTCGCGCGTGGATATCGCGGCGCCGGGCGGGTCGCTCGATTCGATGCCGCTGCGGGCGATGTCGCCGCGCGAAGTGAATTACGCGTCGATGAGCGATGAGCAGATTTTGGGGATGTGAGCTAGTGACGTGGCTTCAGCCTGTGCCGGTTTTGAAGTTTGCGGCGCCGGCTGCGGAAGTTGAGTTTGCAATAGTGGCGATTCAGCGGCGGACTGGCGGACAGCGAGGACGGACTTGCAAAGACGGACAGCGGCGGCGGACGCTGAAATGCGGAGATGGAAAAAGCGGACAGTTAAAAAGCGGACAGGCTGAAGCCCGTCCTACTGGAGCCCTCACGGACATTTCACGATTTTTCTACCGCACTTATACCAACAGCAAGACGTTTCAACGATTCAATTCATACATAAAAATAAGGAGCCATCATGGCACAACAAAACAACGCACAAACAATCGCGTTGCAACTGGAGAAGGTGCGCGACAAAGTGCCCCTGCTCTACGAGCGCGACGATGTACTACTCAGCATGATTCAGCAACGCGGCGACGTCGAGAAAGTCAGCTCGCGCAACATGCGGCTGCCGCTGCAACTGATTCCCGGCGGCAAGGCCGGAAGCTACAGCGCCGATGGCGGCGACCTGGGGCTCGGCTCGGGCTCGACGTACGACGTCGCGCAAGTTTCGCCGATTTTCTTCCGGTTCGCCGTGCAGATCACCAAGCTCGTGGAATACGCTTCCAACTCGCGCGAAAAGGCCATTGAAAATGCCGTGAAGCGCGAAATCGCCAGCGGCATGAAGCAGTTTCGCGCGTTCCTGGACAAGGTGATTCAGACGGCCGGCAACGGCGTGCTGGGCACGATCAGCGCGATCGCCAGCAACACGTTCACCATGGCCGTGCCCGCGGGCGCGGCGCTGGTGTACGTGGGGCAGACGATCCAGATTTACGATCCGACGCTCACCACCAACCGCAACGTCGCGGCCAGCGTGGTTTCCAGCGTGACGGCGGCCGATCCGATTTCCTCGCACGCAGACGATCACCGTGGACAACGTGCCGAGCGGCACGTCGGTGAACGACGTGATCGTGCATGACGGGCTCACCGGCGCGTCAGCCGGTTTCTCTCTTCGGAATCAAGTATCACCAGAACAACGCGACCACCGGCACCTGGCTGAACCTGAACCGGGCCACGTATCCACAGCAACTGCAAACACCGCGCGTGAATGCGGGCAACGCCGCGCTGGTTCCCGGACACGCACGCCTGGCGATCAACAAGGTGCGCAAGGCGCTGGGCATCAACCAGCTTGGAAAACTCATCGCCTACACCAGCGTGGAGCAGGAACACGCCTGGGAAAATCTGGGCATCACCGTTTCCCAAGTGGTGAAGGAAGGGCCGGGCGGACGCGCAAGCGATCTGGACATGCTCTTCTCCGGAAAGAAAACCATGTCCGGCATTCCGATCAAGTCTTCGGTGAACGCCGATCAGACGCGCGTGGATTTCCTGGATCTGTCGCACTGGGGCCGCGCCGTGATGAAGGACATCGACTTCTTCGAGGTCGGCGGGCAAACCGTGTTCCCGATTTACGGGGCGAGCGGCGGCGTTTCCGCATCGTTCATCTTCTACTTCGACACCGGATTTCAGGTGTGGAACGACTCTCCGCGCAGCGGCAGCTACATCGATGCGCTGGCGCGGCCGAACGGGTACTAGGGGCGTGGTTGTTTTGTGACTCGTGACTGTTACCTGCGAAGGGTGATTTGTGCTCTGGCGGATTCGTGTCAGACCCTGAGTGGCGGGTTCGCGTGTTGCCGGTCAAAATTCCGCAGGCTGAAGCCGTGCTACGGAGAGACCGGCGTTTCGTGGCGACGAGTTTAAGCGGACAGGCTTAAGCCTCGTCGGACTAAATCGGTAGGCTGCGGCTCGCTCAGTACATTACGACAATTCAGTTATGGACAGGCTGAAGCCAATGTCCAAGAGAGAAAAACATGGCTGTGACATTACGCTTACGGATGTGGATCCTGGGGGACACAGATTTATGCGTTCGGGACGGTGGCGCTGTCGGGAAATTATCCGTCGGGCGGCGATACGGTGGACTGGACGACGCTCGTCCGGCAAATCGGCGTGCGCGGCGAAACCGTGGACTCCAGCATGGCGCGATCCGGCGTACGGGCCGGTGCAGGCGAGTTTTACGGTGCAGGGCGGGACGCCGAATCAGTACCAGATGCAGCAAGGAGCCGCGGCGAATAATTGGAAGATGCGCGGGTACACCACGGGATCGGCGGGCGCGGAATTTACGGGCGGCGCGGCGTATCCGGCGTCGGCGACGAGCGATGTGATTACGTTTTCGGCGCAGTTTCGAAAGCTGACGTAGCACAATCTGGTATGGACGGTTGCATGGATTAAGTCACAGATGATACTGCTTTGTGACTTCTCCGACTGACTCTGCGGCGTATGCTTGAACGTACTAAAATCCGAGGACAGGCTGAAGCCTGTCCTACTGGTTTCGACATCAATGATTTCGATTATTCGAGAAACGCACGAGGCGTCCGCGGACGTGGCGCGGGAACTGTTGCTTGCGGGCGGGCGAACCGGTTTGGCGAGGCGAATTACCGCGCGGTGTGGGGATGGTCTCGGCTGGACTGGATTGGCGGGAAGTGGGAAGACCAGGACGCCGGCGGGACGTCTGGTGCGCGAAGTGATCGAGCTGCGGCGCGAGCCGAAATATTTGCCGCACGATCGGTGGCACATCGAGCGGTGGATGCCGCCGGAGATCGTACGGATCGCCGGAGGCGTGGCACGCAGACGACTGGGGAATTTGTTGGCGGGAGGAACATGGCGGCGCTGGGGCCGTATCCGTCGCGCGGGGATTACGAGCATTGCTTCACGCTGGAGGGGCCGGGCGGGGAGTTTGTGCAGCTGACGCCGGCGGTGGCGCGGCACGTTGCGCGGGCGATTGAAGCGAGCCGCGGCGTTGGCGTCGGCGAAGAAGAAGGAAGCGCTGGAGGAGCGGGCGCGGCGGGAAGAGCGCGAGTATGACGCCTGGGCGATGGATGCGCTGTGCGTGAGCGCGAAACTGCGGATCACAGATGCACACTGATGCACAGGCTGATAAGCACTGATAAACAGATTGTGTGTTCTTGGGCATTAGCTTCGCTTGTTGCAGATTCAGAATTCTGCTTGAATTGTGCTGTCTTGCTCGGTAAGGGTCACAGCTGACAGGTTCAGGTCTGTTTTCATCCAGCACTGGTCTGCTTTTCGTCTCGCTTTCACGAAACAGGGATCCTCGGAACACCGCCATTCGGAGTGAGAGATACGAGTATGCAGCTGCGAAGATATGCCGCGACGATTCATGCGCAATATTACTGAGCAGAGACTACATGGCGCACCGGATGTATCGGGACGTTTCAAATTGCCGGGCGCGTACATGGCGCATCGATGTACGGGACTCGATGCGGGGCAGGCGAAGGGCACGTTTGCGCTGACGCGCGTTTCGGCGCGGACGGCGGTGATGGACTACGGCGACAAGCGCACGCTGCCGCTGGCCATTACGGCGCGGGAAATCGCGGACGACATTTGCCGCGAAATTAATTCCGACGCGGGCGAGCACAGTTTCATGGGCGTTTTTGTTTGCGCGGGCGATGCTCCGACCGAAGCGGAGCTGAAGAAGCGCGCGAGGAGAAGCTGGACGAATTTTATCGCGCGCTGGTGGCTTCGGCGGATCGCGAGTGGGAGACGCTCGCACTCGTTTCTGTTCATTCACGATTTGCAGCGGCGGGCCGCGGCGAAGCTGGGCATGGAGAAGGAATGGCATTACCAGGTGCGCGAGACCGAGGAGTGTCCCGGGTGCGGCGATCGCGTGAAGCCAGGCGTGGCGGTGTGCAAATCGTGCCACGCGATTTTGAATCGGGACAAGGCGCTGGCGCTGGGGCTGGTGCAGGCGCCGCCGGCTGCGGTGGACGCGCGAGTGGAACGGCCGGCGGCGCCTCGGCGCGCTACTTGAGAGTTTGTTTCAATCGGTCGATGCTTTTGCGTTCTTCCGCGAGCCGCTCGCGAATCGTGTCGAGCGGCGTCACGTCCCACTTGATGACTCCCCAGAAGGGAAGCTCCATCAGCATCCGGCTGACTTCGCTGTTCGACGCCGCTTCCATGATGAACGCGCCGGATCTCGCGCCCGTAACCAGGCCGCCGGCCAGAATCTTTTTCTGGTCCTCAAGCTTCGCCATGGCCTCAAAGCTTGGGAAGACCATGCGTTCCACCACTTGAACGACCTGCTGCGGCGGCAGCAGCGGACCGGGTTCCACGTAATCGCCAGTTACCAGAAATAACGCCATTTCTGCCTCCTGAAATTAGGCTGGAAGAATTCCAGCGGTTTTACGCCGGCGGGATATCTCCTCCGCGTGGGCGGACTTATACACCGAAAATACTTCCGCGGGAACTGAATTATTTTTTGTCGCAGACGGGCGGTTCGACGTCGGTTGTCACCGGGGCGCGGAAGTATGTGGCGCAGGCTTCAGCCTGTGGGGTTGTGTCCAGCTAAGGACTAAGCCCCGCAGGCTGAAGCCTGCGCCACTCTGCCGTCGCTCGCTAATAAATCAATTTTCGATCGCAAAGGATTCCTGGAAATGAATCGATGGAGAAAGCACGTTGGGAATGTGTTCGCGTTGGCGGCGCTGCGCGTCGCGGCGGTAGCGTTCCACCTCGGATTGCGGCGCTGGCGTTTGTGCGCTCGCGGCGAACGCGTTCGCGCAGGGGTCGCGCAAGGACGACATTGTGTTTAACGCGCAGGGGCGGCCGATGGCGGGCGCTACGGTGCGCATTTGCACTTCGGCGGCGACGGGGCAGCCTTGTTCGCCGCTGGCGCTGATTTATTCGGACCCGGGGCTGACGCAGGCGCTGGCCAATCCGATTTCGACGGACGGGCTGGGAAATTACACGTTCTACGCCGCGCCGGGGCGCTACGAAATTGAGATCAGCGGGCCGTCGATCACCACGAAGCAAATTCCCAACGTGATTTTGCCGAGCGATCCGACGGCGCCGACGTTCACGACGGTCACGACGACGAGCGGGATCTCCGCATTTTCGCTGACGCTTGCGGGAAATTTGACGGTGCAGGGTTCGGCGGCGATTACCGGAACGCTGACGGTGGGCGGCGCGCCGATTGCCGTCGGCGAATGCGGACAACCAGTGGACGGCGTCGCAGCGATTCAAGGGGACCGATCCGTGGCGGGACATCACCGCGTACATGCCGCGCGGGCGGATGCGATCAATCCGGCGTTCATTGGGCGCACACGACGGGAACGATTACTGCCGGCACGAACAGCGCTGAGCATCGGCGTCGACAACAATTTCAAGAATGGCTGCGGCATATTCATCGCGGGCGCGGGGCCCGCGTCCGACGCTTGCGACTCCCGCACAGGGAGCCGCGCCGAATCCGAACGTGACCGGCACGGCGGGATCGACGACGGTGCACTACAAGGTCGCGGCGATTGACGCGAATTTCGGAACGTCGGCGGCGAGCGCGGCGATCACGATCACCACGGCGCCGTCAACGCGCACGCCGCTCAATTACGTGGGCGTGTACTGGACATCCGTGGCGAACGCGGTGGGCTATCTGGTGTACAGCGACGGCGGGCGGAAGCTACATGCCGCTCGGGTACTCGTTCGATTGCGCTGGCTTTCACGCGGGAAATACGTGCGGAATTATCGACAAGGGCGCGGAGACTGAACACCTGGACCGGCGTTCAATGGGTTCTGGCCGACGGCGCCTCCGGCATCGGCGACCAATCAGGCGCTGATCACCACGATCACTTCGGGGGCGAACGGCGGGCTGAGCCTGGTGCTGGCCGCGAACGCCTCCAATTCGGTGAGCGGAGCGTTCGTGATTCCGGACAACTCGATGTTCATCCAGCAGGCGATTGCCGATGCGTCCACCGACGGGGAAGCGCAGATCACACACAAGGGCACGGTCTACATTCCCGAGGGGCTGTGGTACATGTCCACGATTCCGTTTCCGTCCATCGGGAATCGCCGGCGTAAAAATCGTGCAGACCGGCGCGATTCGAACTGTTCGGACTGCCGATCGAGGGAAGTCTGGGAAGCACGGGAACGACGGGACAAATTTCGATCACCGGAACGGGCGGGATGTACGGCAAGGAAACTTGGACGCTTTCGTGCAGCCAGCATTATCGGCTATCAAACGCTGGGCGCGCTTGTTCGTGGCGGTGGGCGCCGGGGAGCGGGATCGATCTGTCGCACGTGTGCCTGCAACTCGTCGCAGGCGGGAATCATCCAGGACTCGCAGGGCGACGTGACCACGCAGGACGTGACGTTCTGACAACTGGACGGGCAGCGGGCCGATGCTGCAGGTGGACAACAACGCATTTTTCAGCCTGTTCGACCGCACCAATTGGAATGACAGCGCCAAGCAACAGCAACAATAAATTCCGGCGCATCTGGTTTCTGGGCTTGACGAACACCGGGCACACGCAGCGTATTCGATTTTCGCGACAACACGTTTGTCGAGCCACACGATCCGCGTGGATATTCCGTTTCCGAGCGGAGGCGGCCCCACTTCATGATATTGTGTTCGACGGCACGACGTACGATCGAGGACAACCAGGACCTGGGATTCATCAACATGGCGACGTGCAATTCGCTCGGCAATCCTGACGATCGACAACGTGGTGACGGGGGATGTCGACAGCGCCGACGCAATCGCTCTTCTACAGCACGGCCTCGTGCGGCGCGCTTCCTGGAAACAACGTCTCGGTGCACGGGCAAACATCCGGGATTTTCAAAGCTGTCGGCACGTCGGCCAATTCAGGAAATCCGGTGAACTGCCGCGAACTGGACGTATGAAAATCCGAACGAGCGGCGGCAGCGGCGCGCACGAGCGTCGGCTACTGGGGAAATATTTTTGGCAGCTATTCCGGGCTGCGACATGGGAATTACGCAAACGGGATACGACGTGCAAACGTCCGAAGTGCTGACCAGCGGCGGAAACGATCCCGCTTCGGGCCGGCGGGCGAGCAGATGATCGGGCACGTGTTCCGGCGTCCGCATGGCGACGGTCAGCGGCACGGGCTCGGGATCGCTTAGCGCGGGAACGTATTACTTCAAGGTAACCGCGGTGGATGTGGCCGGGCGCGAATCCGCGCCCAGCCCGGAAATTTCGCAGATGGTTGGCGCATCGAGCTCGATCAGCGTTGTCCGCAACAACCGGAATTTATTTTCCGGCCAGCTGCAATTTTTATTTCGGGACGAGCGCGGGCGCGGAGGGGAATTATTTCAACTCGACGACCGTGACGAACGGGACGTGCACGTTCACGCTGGCCACGACTACGGGGCAGACTGGCGAAAACTCCGCTGGCCGTGGGCAACGCGATGCGCACCTGGCTGACGCGAGGAAAACAACGCGAATTCCTGCCTGTTTTGCGGGTTCAGCGGCGGGCTGGGAACGGGCTTCCTGGGATTCAATTTGACGGCCGCGCAATATGCCGCGCCGCCGACGGGCGTGCAGTTTCCGTTTAACGGCGGCGTGCACAGCTACAAATTTTATTCGGCGATCGGAAACGACGGCGCCCGCGGGAATCGCGAGCGTCGATCTGCTGTACGCGGACTCGACGGCGCATCGCTGGAAGAAAATCGAAAACAACGGCGCGGCGCAGACCGTGGGAAGCGCGGACAGTTCGGCGTGCGCGTACCAGGGACCGGCGACGGCCGTGACGGGGACGGGCGCGGCGGCTACTTACTATACGTGTACTCTGCCGGCGGGCGTGATGGGCGCGGGGCAGGGAATCATTATCACCGTGCTGGCCAAACACACGACCGGAACGGCGGCGGTGAGCTACACGCTGTCGTTTGGCGGAACGTCCACTACGGCGGTGCCGCCTGGCGGGCGCGGCGAATCAACTGGAGAAGCTGACGCTACATCATCATGAACAATGCCGGATCGACTAGCGCGCAGACGATTTCCACGGTGGGGCAGGACAGCAACGCGGGGACGAACTCGCTCAAGCTGGATACGGCGGCGGTGAACACGGCTTCCGCGGTGACAATCAATTTGCAATTCAACGTGGCGGCGACGGACGCGATTACGCCGGAAATGTTTTTGGTGGAGCTGAAGCAGTAGGACTGGTAGCGCGGGCTTCAGCCTGTCCGGTTTGTGAATTGGAATCGAGCGGAGATCGATCTCAGATCGAGCGCGGTTATAGAGGCTCGCGAGCGTTTGTAGCGGTTCGCAGGCGTTTCGGTTCTTCGTCAGCGTTGGAATGCGTGGGCTTAGATGGTGGATCGATGCTGAGCTGGGGACTCAAAAGCGGACAGGCTGAAGCCCGTCCTACTGGAGCGCATTGAGGAGATTCGTATATGAATCGATGCACAAAGTTCGTTGGGCTGGTGAATTGCGCGCTGCTGCTTGCCGCGGCATTTTTTGCCGCCGGGAAGTGCGCTTCGCGCAGGGGGTTCCTGCGGGGACGGCGCATAGCGTGACGCTGACCTGGCAGGCGCCGTCGCCCGTGGGCGGATCGGGGACGATCAGCGGGTACAACATTTACCGCTCGCCTGGGCGCAGGCGCGGCCGACGGCAGCTTACGCAAAGGTAAATACGGCGCTCAATGCGGGGCTGACGTTTACGGACGCAGCGTGTCGCGCCGGCGCCAGCTACAGCTATTGCGTGACGACCGTGGATTCGCTGGGCGAGGAATCGGCGTGTTCGACGCCGGCAACGGCCAACGGTGCCGACAAACCCAAACGCCCCGAGCGCTCCCCTCATTACCGTAAAGTAAAAGGAGCGATGAGCGCCGGAGTAAAGCGCGGCGGATGGGTTGGTGGACGGGCTTCAGCCTGTGGGTTTTGGTGGCACGAAAATCCTGGTTGCTGGTCAAAGCGCAGGCTGAAGCCTGTCCTACTTGTATTTGGAAATCATGAGCGCTGGCCAATTTCAAGTGTGGTGGCGCGGCTGACGCGGCGGGATGCGGCGGGGCGAACGGGGTGATCACCGGCTTTGCGGCGGTGGGGATCGATCCGCAGCATTTTAATTTGCAGGCGGGGCTGCACTCCACGCTGGCCATCGCGGCGGTGAGCGCGCTGATGTCCGGGATTATTGGAGTGGCGGCGTATTTGAAGCAGTCGCCGCTGCCGGATGAGTAGGACGGGCTTCAGCCTGTCCGGTTTTGACTTCGTGAGCCATCGCCATCGATCCAACATCCGAGCACATACGCGTTCCAACGCTGACGGCAAACATTCACGCTTCGTAACAGCTGCAGAAACTCTCGAGTCTCTACAAACGCGGCCGATCTGAGATCGATCTTCGCTCGCGTCGCAATTCAAAGGCGGACAGGCTGAAGCCCGTCCTACTGAGATGAGGTTACCATGCCTGTCGTCGGAACTACGGCTTATAACACCGCGGGGCAGATTACGGCGCTGGTGCGCTCGCTGCTGAACGATGCGGCGGGGAATTTATTTACGGATACGGTGCTGCTGCCGTACGTGAACTCGGGGTACCGGAAGGCGCAGCGGGCGCTGGCCAACGTTCAGTCGGGAAGTTTTTTGACGGACAATGTGTTGCTGGTCGTGCCGGCCGTCGCGGTGGTGGATGCGTCGGTGCAGGTGTCGATCACGGACGCGACGGCGCCGCCGAACCAGTTGCCGCCGGACTTGCTTGTGCCGGTGAAATTGTGGGAGCGCGCCTTTCTAACGGGTCTCAGCTCCGACGATTTCGTGGAGATGATCGGACCTGACGGACCACGATGGGCTGCCGTCGGAGCCGCAGGCGCAGATGCTGCGGTATTGGGAGTGGCGCGCGGACGGCATGTATTTTCTGGGCGCGACGCAGGACACGCAGATTCGACTGCGCTATCAGAAATCGTATCCGGACCTGGTGGACGCGACGAGCCCCGTGCTGATTCGCAACGCGCAGGAAGCGCTGGCGTACGCGGCGGCCGCGATGGCGGGAGCCGCGCGCGGCGCTCCGCAGGCGGAGCGGTGGGACATCGGCGGCGGCGGACGCGCTGGAAGATCTGGTGGTGCGGGCCACGCAGCGCGAGCAGCAGACCGGGCGCAGGCGGAGGCCGTTTTCTTCGCGGGCGGGATTTGCGCCGCTGATTTAGAGTATTGGACGCGGCTTCAGCCTGTCCGGGTTTGAAGTCTTGCAGGATGGTACCTGCAGGCGAAGTTTGAAGCAGATTCACTGGCTAAGCCTGATCTACGAGATTTCGAGCGACGGAACGAGTCAAAAGCGGACAGGCTGAAGCCCAGTCTCTACTCACGGTGGGACTATGAGCATTGCTGGGACAATTGATGCGCCGCTGGATTTATTCGGCGGGCTGGTTACGGATATGCCCGCGGCGGATTTGCCGCAGGGGGTGTCGCCGGATTGCCGGACGTGGCGTTTTTGCAGGGCGCGGTGAAGACGCGGCCGGGACTGTTGTCGGTTTACTCGCCGATTGCCGGGAATCCGACCGTCAATTATTTGAAGACCTTCACGCACGCCGAATCTGGTGAAGACGCTGCTGGCGATCGATTCTGCGGGGACGCTGTGGGGAGAAAATTCTCCGGGCGTGCTGACGCAGATCGCGGCGGGGCTTATGCCGAACGCGGCGGCGAGTTCGACTTCGCTTTTCGGCCGCGAATATATCGCGCAGCACGACGGCAATTTCGGGCTGGATATTCCGCGGCAGTATGACGGCACGTATCTCGATCGCGTGAGCCAGTGCGGGCCGGGAGCGGGACCGGCGGCGGTGACGGACATCGTCGCCAATATTTCGGCGATTTCGCGCACGTCGAACGTGGTGACGGTGACGACGGCTACGCCGACGGGAATGCTGCCGACGGACCAGGTGACGATCGCGGGCGTGACGGACACGACGCTACAACGGGACGTTTCCGATCGCGTCGATCATCGATTCGCTGCACTTCACCTACGCGCAGACGGACGCCAATTCGTCGTCGAGCGGCGGGACGGCCGCGCCGGTCGGCTCGATCAGCGCGGGCGTGCACCAGTGCTCCGTGATTTTCGTGACGCGGCAAGGATATCTGACGCGGCCATCGCCGCCGATTTCCTGGACCGCGGCGGGCGGGCGGCGCGCGAACGTGACGGGAATTCCCTCGGTCGGCGACGCTGCCGAATATCGTGGCGCGAATTCTGGCGTTCACGGCGGCGGGCGGCGATTTGTTTTTCTACACGACGGGGCTGAGCGGCGCTCCGCAGATGCAGATGTTCGACAACAGCGCGACGTCGTTCGTGGTGGATTTTTCGGACACGGCGCTGCTCGCGGGAATCGAAGCGGATTATCTGTTCAATCTGGTGGAGCTGGGCGAATGCGCGGGAGTGATCGGATATTCGGATCGCCTGTTCTGGTGGGGCGAGCGCAACAAGCAAAATAATTGGGACAATCTGACGTTCGACGGCGGCTTTGGCGGCGCGGGAAATAACGTGCCGCTCGGATGGACTCCGGACGCGACGTTTTTCACGGGCGGCACGTTCGATTCGTCGGGCGAGGCGATCTGGGGCGGCGATTATTTGATTTTGGGCGATGGCGTGACGGCCGACGCGCGGCCTGATGACGCAAACGCGCGGTGGCGACTACAACGGCGCGCCGCGCCTGCAGGCGAACACGGGCTACTCGGCGCGCGTGCGCGTGCGCATGACGGGCGCGCTGACGCAGGGCACGCTGCACGTGCACATTTACAGCGCGTCGGCTGGGATTTCGACGACCGGCGTTTCCGTGCCCGCCGCGCAAATTTCGACGCGGCGCGTGGAAGGAATTTATCGCGCCGATCACGCCGTCGGCGCGGATTCACGACGATTCCTTCGGACCTCGTGCTGCGCGTCTACGCGGACGGCACGCCTACATTCGAACGCGGGATTTCTGGTGGACAACATCGAGATTTTTCCGACCGCGCAGCCCTACAACACTTCGCTCGTGCGCGCGTCGTACGCGGAGGATCCGGAAAGCTACGACGGCGTCACCGGATTCATGAACGTTTCGGAAAACGATGGGCAGACGGTGCGCGCGGCGTTTCTGCTGCGCGAGCGGATGTACTTCGTGAAGGACCGCTCGCATGCACGTGACCGAGGACGACGGCGTGAACGAGCCCGCTTCCTGGACGATCAACGAAGTGTCCAACGCGGTGGGCACGCCGTCGGTGCATGGCGTGGACGCTGGGCGAGGACTGGGCGGTGATCGCGGGGCGCGCGGGAATGTATATGTTCGACGGCGGCGAGCCGGTCAAAATTTCGCAGGAAATTCAGCCGCTGTGGGACACGATCAACTGGGCCGCGGGGCAAACGCTGTGGGTGCGCGTGGACACGCGAAACAAGCGCATTTTGTGCGGCGTGCCGACGGGCACGGCTACTTCGCCGAATCTTGTGCTGATGCTGGACTACCGCAGCTTGTCAAGCGCGCGGCGAAATTCGAGCGCTCGGCTCGGTGCTGTTTTCGACGCTTTCGGGAAAATTGTACGCGGTGGGGCGCTCGCGCAAATGGTGCCCGTGGTACATCAGCGCGAATTCGTGCGCGCTCGCCGAGCGCGCCGGACGGCACGGCGCAGGTGTTTCTGGGCAACGGCGCGGGCAACGGTTCGCCCGGACCGCTCACCATGAACGGCAAAATCTATCAGCTTTCGGACACGCAATTTTCCGACGACGGCGCGGCCATCAATTCCTACTACACGACTTACTTTTTTCTGAGCAACGATCTCGAGCAGACCTATCAGGTGCGCTCGCACCGCAAATTATTCGCGTATCTGGCGATGTACGCCGAAGGGGCAGGGAACTTGAACCTCTCCGCGTTCGTGGACAACGAAGCGTTTCCCGCTGCGCTCGCGCCGCTGCCGCTGTCTTCTCCCGGCGCGAAGGACCTGGAGATGCCCATCAATTTGCTGGGCGAGCGCGTCGCGTTTCAGGTGGGGACGAACTCCGCCGGGGCGTGGTTCAAGCTGGAGCGGTTTATTCCGTCGCTGCTGCCGGATCCGTGGTCGCCGGTGCGCGGAGGGAATTAGGGCCAGCTACTCGTCGATCTGAATGCTTCAGGAATTCCCACTATTTTGCGTATTGGGTCCCTCTGCGCGGACTTTCAACCCGTACATGCGCACAGGCCGTGAAACCTGTACTTTAGTACAGGCATCGTATACACTGTGATTGACCTTGCGAGCAAGTTGTGATTTATTCTGAATCATCAAAGTGATGATGTTGGGGGTAATCGACCGGTTGTTCGTTAAACTGACTCGGCGACATGCAGCCGTGAGGGTGCGTTGCGGGGTAGGCAGTTACATTCAACAACGGGAAGATTTTTCCCCGTTTGATGCAAAACTTATGCTCCCGTGTCTAGCTAAATCCAATAAAATGTGTTACTTGGGATTCGGGTGGTGAATTGCTCCGGCACAAGAGGATTAGTTTGGGCTGAAATCAGTTTCTATTTGGCCGACCATGTTATCTATCCTACGAGGCCGAGTAGACTAGCCCACGGATACCTGCGGTGCTGGTTGTACAGGGGCGGCTGAGGCATATCGTTGAGTGAAAATAGCCCAATCCCTACATTGCTGGCACTTCTGGCCTGTGAATCTGTAATTCACGATGCTGAGACACAGAGCAAGACGCTTGTGAGAGTTTTTGACCGGATTCAGTCGCCGGGTGTTCCGGTCCCTGTAAGCATTGGGCTGTACGCAAAGATGGTAGAAGGCTCAGGGCCATATACGATCCGAATCCGAATGGTCAACTTGAAGGATGAATCGCCGGTAATGGAAATGTCGGCTAACGCGAACTGGGCTGCTCCGGATTTTCCCTTGGAATTTGGAATGAATATGCGAGGGCTGCTCATAATGGAGTTCGGAGATTATGAGTTCCAATTGTTTGCGAACGATATTTATCTAGGAAGGGCAGTGTTCAAAGTTCAGAAGCTACAGGTACCGCCACCTTTGAAATCTGCTTCGTGAGGTCAACTATGTCTGCATCTGCCTTGAGTCAATACTCCACGTTGGACCAGCCCCAACCGGAGCGAACGTCCCCACCTGGGCAGATAACGCTACGTTCTGAGCCACTCGTGATGCAGCGAGTGATTCAGAGAATTAAGGTTAACATCCGAACGCCGGAGCCCAGGCCCACAGAAATTTTGCTGGGAACTCTCAACCATCCAGGTTTCCGAGTTCTTAAGCCTATCCCGGTTAACATCGACGTGGAAGACGGTACCGTCATAGCAACATGGCGGGAGACGGATGAGTTTGGTACGGGGACATCGACGTCGTCAGCTTGTGCCGATTTGGGTCGCGCCGTTGCGGAGTTGTATGAGTCGCTCCGAGCTGACGAATCTCGCCTTGGACCAGATCTTGCGAACGTTTGGAATGTGCTGAGAGAGAATGTTGTCCCTCGGACATGAAAGTTCACGAATTCGAGAAGATTGTAAACAAATTGCACCTCGAAACTCGTAACGGTCTCGACCGGCACGCTTGGTTTGAGTACCAAGGGAAAGTCGTCGTCCGTACCAAGCGGTCGCACGGAAACAAAGAACAGCCCGGTGACAAGATAAGGCAGCAGCTGAAAGTGAACGAGCAACAGCTAGCCGGATTAATTAGGTGCGATGTCTCACTTGCCGACTATATAGAAATCTTAAAATCGAAGGGCATCATCGCGAAAGACCCGGAACCTCCTCCCCAGTAGAACCCTTCACTAGTTGATTCCACGCACCGCCACACAGTGCTCAAAATCGGCCAACTCGCGCAGATCAAGAGCGACTCGCCCTACGTGTACGAAGCGCTGACGCAGCTCGTGAACGGCGTGAACGCCGTGGGCCGCGCGACGGGCGTCGACCCGTCGGGCTCGATTGCCGCGCCGTCGCCGATCGGCAGCCTGAACGTCGTCGCCGCGGACGGAATTTTCGACCTGGCCATCACCGACAATTCGACGCTCAACCGCGGCATTTTTTATTTTGCAGAGTCGGACGCAACTCCCGCGTTCGCGAATCCCTACGTGCATTTTCTCGGCAGCTCGCGCAACCTGCGCGTGGCCCTCGGCAACCAGACGCTCTACTGGCGCGCCTACTCGCAATACCTGGGCTCGGAAACTTCCGAGCCGGTCACCTTCGGCACGCCTGCCACGCCGGTTACCGGAGGCGGCACGGCCGCGGGCCCGCCCCTGCAGCCCTCGAGCGGAAGCGGCACCGCGTCCGGAAGCGAAGGCGGCTCCGGCTTCGGCCAGGTGGCGCAGAGCAGCACGGGTCCGGTGATTTTGCGGTAGGGACGGTGAAGTGATCGGTGACTAGAAGCCATCTCATAAATACCTCAGCAGGATAATGAGGCAACCGAGTTGGAGCATGCCGAGGAAATTGGCTTCGTGATATTCCCAGCGGCTTACGAGTCGGCGGAAATTGTGGAGCCAGGCAAAGAGGCGCTCGATTTTCCAGCGCCGGCAGTAGCGACGCAATTCGCGGCCGTCCTGGGTGCTCTTGCGGCGGCGGTTGTACTTGTGGGGCGCGATGAGCCGGATACCGTGTTTTTGCCGGAGGCGCTGATCGAGCGGATCGCTGTCATAGGCGCGGTCACCGATCATTCGTTTTGGTTTGGCTCTCGTGAAGCGCTGCGCGATGGTGGCTTCGACGAGTTTGCTTTCATGAGGCGAAGCGCTGGTGACGCAGCAGGCGACAGGAAGACCATGGCGGTCTGCGATCGCCATGATTTTACTACCTTTTCCTCGGCGAGTCGGGCCGACAGCAGCGCCCCTTTTTTCGCCGAACTGAAGCTGGCGTCGATGAACGTTTCCGACAGATCCAGTTTGCCGCGTGCCCGCAGGTCTTCGGCCATGGCGTGCAGCAATCGGTCCAGCGTGCCATCGCGCTGCCACTGCTGAAAACGCCGATGGCAGGTTTGGTAGGAAGGATAACGGTCGGGCAGATCGTGCCAAGGAGCGCCGGTGCGCAAGACCCACAGAACGCCGTTCAGCACGGCTCGCGTATCGCGCCAAGGCCGACCTCGACCGTCGGGGCGTCGTTTGGGAGCCAGCAGTGGCTTGAGCTTCTTCCACTGCGCCTCGGTCAGGTCCATGCTCTCGGTTTACGCTAGTTTGCATAACTCACAAGCCTTGAATGGCTTGAATGTGTTTATGAGATAACTTCTAGTGACTGGTGACTAGTGAACCGTAAGTCGTGACCTGTGCTATCCGGCACCACCCTCGTAATTTGTGAATCCCCAAACGCTTCTAATTTGCACTGTAGCATCCACAGGCAAGTAGGTTTTCACCAGTCACCGGTCACCAGTCACTAGTCACGATTTTCTCCTCCCATGCACGTCCGCGAATACACTCCGAGTGATCTCGATGCGTTGCGGCGAATGCACGCAGCGCAGGAGTTCGGATACCCGTTTCCGGACATCGACAGCCCGCTGTTCGTCTCGAAGTTGGTGCTCGAAGAGGACGGAGACGACGCTCGCGACGGCGAAACAGCCCGTGCCCCTAGCGAAACGACCGCCACCGGGGGCAGGGAAGAGGCGCATCGCGATTCCCTGCCGGAATCGCCGGCCTGCGCGGGCTCGCGGCGCATCGTGATGGCGGTCCTTCTGCGGCTCACCGCCGAAGCGTACCTCCTGCACGATCCCGCCGCCGGCACGCCGCGCCTGCGCTGGCAACGATTCCTCGCGCTGCACGAAGCTGCGCGAACGAGCGCGGCACAGCGAGGCCTCGACGACGTGCAGGCGTTTCTCCCGCCGCGCGTCGCGCGCGCTTTTGGCCGCCGCCTCACGCGCCTCGGCTGGGCGCGGGATCCTTGGCCCTGCTTTTCGCAGCGCGTCGTGTGATTCGTAATTTGTGATTTGTGATTCGTGTCGTGCGCTTCTGCATCACGATTCACAAACACAATCACAAATCACAAATCACAAATCACAAATCACGCATCGCCATTCTCAGAGCCAACGAATTACGTTTCACCAGTCACCAGTCACCAGTCACGAATCACTTTCCGGAGGCCTCCCATGGGACGCAGCGCCCAAGCGCAAACGCAAGCAATGATCGACCAGCAACTCTCGCAGCAAAACTCGATGAACCAGCAGATCTACGGATCGACGCAAGGGCTCGGTTCGCAAGCGGCCGGCGGCTACCAAAATCTGCTCGCCAACCCGGGCTACTCGCAGGCGCAGCAGATCGCGATCACCAACCTCTCGCAGTCGGCGCTGTCGTCGTCGTTTGACGCGCTCGCGCAAAACGCCGCCAACCGCGCCGCGCGCACGCGCAACTCCGCCGGCTACGGCGAACTCATCGACTCGCTCGCGCGCACGCAGGGACAGGACTCGGCCAACCTCGCGCAGCAAAATCAACTCGCCTTCGCCAACGCGCTCGCGGTCGGACACACAGACGGCCCTCGCCGGACTTTCCGGCCTCTACGGCACCGACGCGAACCTGCTCGGCCGCGCCATCGGCGTCCCCTCGCAGTTGCTGGACGCCAGCGCGCGCAACGCCGCGTCCAAAGGATTCAGCCTCGGCTTCGGCCCGGGCGGACTGTCGTTCGGACTGAGCTGACACCGTCTCCAGTAGCGCAGCCTTCGTAGCGACGGGCTTCAGCCTGTCCACCATGGTAGAAGACGCCTCAAGAATTGCATCCTTCCAGAATCGCAAATCGCTTCGAGCGTCGCACTCTCAATTGACCCGAACTTCCGTCGGGCGAAAGTCTGCATTCGATAAACCTATGAATCCCTACTGGCTCGTCATCGGCTTTCCTTCGCTCCTCCAGATGTTCTTCTTCATTCGCTGGCTGCACCGGCGCACGCGCGATGACGAAATTCGCCGCGCGTTCGTTCGAGACATGGCCGTGAATCATCTGCCTCACCTCTACCACGGCCTTGCGCCAGATCGCCGGCCATCTCGGCATCGACCTCAAGGAGCCGCCGCCCGTCCAGTTTCTCGAATTGAATGGACAGGACCGAAAGCCGTAACAGGTGGCAGGTGAAAAATGGCAAATCAAAAGACAGAGTCGATAGTCGAGCGTATAGCGTCGAGAGTAAGTCACCTCTGCCTGACGCGACTCGCATCCGTTGTTTTCACCAGTCACTAGCCACTAGTCACTAGCCACTAGTCACTAGCCACTCTCCCCATGCCCGACACCGTCCATCCCGAGATCATCGACCTCGCTCGCCAAATCGCTGCGAGCACAGGCTCGACCCCGCGCTCGTCTGCGCCGTCATCGAGCAGGAATCCGCATGGAATCCGTGGGCCGTGCGCTACGAGCCCGGATTCTTTCGCGCTACGTCGCTCCGCTCTACACCGCGGGAAAATTGAGCGCCACGGAAGCGTACACGCGCGCGATGTCCTGGGGACTCATGCAGGTGATGGGACAAGTCGCCAGGGAATTCGGATTCAAGGAATCTTCGCTCGCCGAACTCTGCGAGCCCGCCGCCGGAGTCGAGTTCGGCTGCCGCATACTGGCTGTAAGACTGGCCCGCGCCAAGGGCGACGTCCCGGCCGCGTTGCAGGCCTGGAACGGCGGCGCCGACATGAACTATGCCGCCGAAGTCCTGGCTCGCAAGCGAAATTATTCGTCCCGCAGCACGTGAGTTGCGCAGTTTTTTTTCGCGGAACGTTGCCAGGAAGATTGTCAATTTTTGGGATGCACAGCGGCTGTCGCAGATAGATTACGCGACAAGCCGAAGCCCGGTCCACCCGGACGCGTCGCGGCAGGGAAGTGAGCTTCCTCCGACTCCGCAATCCCCTAGTCGCAACCCGCGAATTCCCTCTCCATGAAACCGACACTTAACATCGTCATTCTAGTAGCCGCGGCGATCGCCGTAGCTCTGCTCGCAGACGCCTGGCGCGCCGCGCGTCATGACTCCCAGAAACTGGCCGCCGCGCTGGCCGCGCAAAACGCCGTGATCCAGCAAGCCGGCGATCGTGAGAATCAACGCGACTCGCAGCTCGCCGCCGCGCTCGCCTCCATCCAGAAGCAAAAGCAAGCGGTCCGGACTCCCAAGGAAGCCTCAGACCGGCTCGCCTCCGTCTTGCCACCTCTCCCGCTACCGGTTTCCGTTCACGATCCCGATCTAACCGTCCCGCTGCCGCCGGGAGAAACGTCCGCCGCGACCGTTTCCATTCCGCAGCCCGACCTAGTGCCCCTCTACGACCAATTGCAAGACTGCCGCGCCGACAAAGCCCAAAACGACGCCCTCCAAAAAGATCTCTCCGATGAAAAAACAAAAGAGGCCGCGCTCCTGCACGAACGCGACTCCGCCGTCACCGCCGCCCACGGCGGAGGATTTTTTCAGCGCGTAAAAAGAGCCGCGAAATGGTTTGCCATCGGCGTCGCCACCGGAGCCGCCGTCGCCGCAGCCGCCCACCGTTGAAGAAGTCCCCGAAGCCGGGCGCCGAACAGTAGCTGCCCGGCCGCCTGGAGCAAGCGGCTGACCCGGCCCTCGCTGTCCATGTGCCGCGTAACCACTACTGAGGGGCAACGCTGGCAACACGGCGCGCAACATCTAGCAGGAACTGTAGCGGCGCGACGAACCGCCCGCAAAATGAAAGCACGCCGGCGATCTACTCGGCCGACTGAATTCCGCCGCCACCCCGAACCTCTCCCGAAAACCTCTCCCATATTCGTCGCCACGACCTCAGAGCTCACATTTCGCCCCTCCCAAAAGTCCTGATCATCCCAACGAATCCCGGAAAAAGCATAGCGCCAGCCGTCCCCCGTAAGAAATTTGCCGCCACTCATCTCAAACCAACCCCTTGACACCTATAGTCTTATAAGCTATACTATGTTTAGTCAGTTGCTATCTAAATCCAATGAATTGTTCTAGTAGGGATTTATCGGGGCCTACTACCCGACGACCGTTAACGAAGGTGGTTGGGGTGGCGGTTACGGCTAGGGCGTGGCCTTGTTCGATGGTTTCTTTTATTTCGATTGGCGGTTTCTGGGTTTGCTCATGCAGGTTCGGAAGGTTTCGGTGTTTAGTCCCTGCTGACTGGCTAGGTCTAGCATTTTATCCCATACATTTGAGGGGCTGATTACGTCTTGGGCATCGAAGATTGCGTCGTGGAGCTTCCAAAATGCGGCGGGGCTTTGGTGATACGCGCATTGGCTGGCGATGGCGGCGGTCATCGCCCAGGGGTGAATGCTCGTCAATGGGTAGTGCTTAAATACCAAACGGGCCTCGGGGTGACGCGGAAGCAGGTCTCTTAGGACCACATCGAGTTGGCGGCAGGAGGGGCACTCAAGATCGCCGAATTCGAAGATGGTGATTTTGGCGTCTGCTGGACCCAGAGTGGGCGAATTTCCGACGTGGAGCTTGGATCGAACGTCGGCAAACGGATCGACCGACATATCCGTTAAGTCGCCTCTTATCAGAAAGCTGCCCGTCTTGGAGGCATAAACTACGGCAGTGTCAGACTGTCCGCCCGTGGCGACTGTGACCGGAATTTCCAGGAGGTCGGGTATTGGTGAGGGTTTCGATGGTCCGACTTTGACGTCGAAGGCTGGGCCCCAGGCGTACAGATTCCGCAGGTATTGCTCGACGCGGCTCTCGATGCTCCCGGGCTTTGCGGGCGATGAGTCCTCGGGCTTTGCGGTCTGAGACTTGTCAGGGGCGGAGGAACTTGATTGGGACCGAGACGGACGGGCAGAATACCGTCAGGATCAACAAAGCAGACAGACACAATTTTTTCGCCACCGTGGATGCTCCTCTCAAGGAACAAACTTTTGGACGATTGGATATGGACGGCCCAATCCAAACGCCCGAGACGTGATTTTCAGGCCGGGCGGGGCTTGGCGTGCGTCTTGTATTCGTTGCGGTCGAATTTGCCGGCAATCGAACGCACTAAATTCAGATCGAAGTCCCATTGAGCGGCAATTTCTTCGGGACTTTTCACCTCTTCAATGTAGGCTTTTAGGATCCGGTCCAGAACTTCGTACGGCGGCAGGGAATCCTGGTCTGTCTGATTCGGGCGAAGTTCGGCGGACGGCGGCTTTTCGATGGAAGCGCGGGGGATGAGTTCCCTATCGCGATTCAAGAATTCCGCAACGCGCATACACCATGGTTTTCGGGACATCCGAAAGCAAGGCCAGACCTCCGGCCATATCGCCGTAGAGAGTGCAATACCCTACTGCCATTTCGGATTTATTTCCGGTACTCAGAACCATCGATCCGAATTTGTTGGACAGCGCCATCAGGAAATTTCCGCGGACTCGCGCCTGAAGGTTTTCTTCGGTCACGTCTTCGGGCCGGCCTCGGAAGGCATCGGCCAGCGCGGCTTTGTAGGATCGGAAGACTTCCGTGATCGGAATTGTCTGGAAGTCGATGCCCAGATTCTCGGCGAGCTTCCGGGCGTCCGCGCGGCTTCCTTCCGAGGAGTACGGTCCGGGCATGGACACGCCAAGGACATTTTCGCGGCCCAGGGCGGCAACCGCGATGGCGGCGACGACGGCGGAATCGATCCCGCCGCTCAGCCCGACGACTACGCTGCGGAAACCGGACTTGCGAACGTAGTCGCGCGTCCCGCAGACAAGGGCTTGCAGGACAAGCTCAATCTCGGCTTCGGGCTGGGCGTGGATGTCGCCTGAATTTGTCGCCGTATCAAAGAGGACGATATCTTCCTCGAATGAACGGGCCTGCGCGGCGATTCGCCCGTCAGGCAGGATAACGACGCTGTCGCCGTCAAAGACCAGGCTATCGTTCCCGCCAACCTGATTGACGTAGACCACGGGCAGGCCATGCGACTTGGCAAGCGCGCGCAACATATCGAGCCGCAATGTGCGCTTGTCAATCGTAAAGGGAGATCCTGAAATGTTGATGAGGAGGTTCGCGCGCTTGGCAACCAGTTCGGCGACCGGATCGCGTTCATACAGCGGCTTTGCCCAGAACGTCTTGTCGTTCCAGATATCTTCGCAGATCGTAATGCCGAGGTTTTGCCCGTCGAACGCGAAGACATTCTGGGCGGCGGCGGGCTGAAAATATCGGGACTCG
The DNA here is from genome assembly GCA_963800455.1 of uncultured Acidobacteriota bacterium. GTDB lineage: Bacteria > Acidobacteriota > Terriglobia > Acidiferrales > UBA7541 > Palsa-360. Next base: position 349,065 of record CAWDAY010000004.1, read on the forward strand.
TCGAATACGTCATACGTGGGCAGTAGCATTTTGTGCTGAACGAATTCGATTTCCCCGTTGGCCAGGAGGGCGGCGGCGTTAGCTGCGGATTTGCCGGTGGCTCCCGTGGCGCGGGCGGCGTAACCGACGATGGAGGGAAGCGGCAATTGCTTCGCCAGGCAGGCCAGTTCCCTTTCGTTTCGATCGATAAATTGCGGACGCTCGATCAGGTCCATCGGCAAATAGCCGCACAAACAAAGTTCCGAGAATACGGCCAGATCGGCGCCCAGGCGCCGCGCGCGCTGGGCAAAATCCAAAATTTTCGCGGAATTGCCGGCGAAGTCGCCGACGGTGGGATTCAGCTGCGCAAGGGCGATTTTCATGAGCGCCCTATAGAATACGGGGCCCGGCTAGAGCATTGCAACGAATTCACGCCACGGGAAAACAGAGAGACTTGAAAAGAAAATGGGCCCGCGCGAAAACTCGCGCGAGCCCATCGACAACTGGGTCCGAATCGAAAAACAGCCGCGGCGTTCTTACACGCTGAACGAACTGCCACAGCCGCAGGTGCTCTTGACGTTCGGATTGTTGAACTTGAAGCCGGCGCCTTCCAGCGTCTCGATATAGTCGATTGAAACGCCCTCCAGGTACATCTCGCTCATCTGATCGACGAGGACCTTGAGGCCGTCAAATTCGTAGACGTTGTCGGTCGGGTTCTCAGAATTTTCAAAGGCCATGTGATAGCTGAAGCCCGAGCAGCCTCCGCCCACGACCGCCACGCGAAGCGCGGTAGGAGCGGGGTTCTGCTGGCCCATAATTTCCTTCACCTTCGACGTCGCCACTGGAGTAACTGTAATCATTTCTGTGTTTTCACTCCCCTGCCGAATTCGGCAATATTTCCCGCAAACTAATTATACCACACCACGCAAGCGCCACGTTATGAGGCGCGAGGCGCGTTCCAACTTACAACTATTGGATGCGAATGCCGGGTGGAAGTTTCGGAAACGCCAGTCTCTCGAGGGCGGAGGGCTCGTGCGGCGCTTCTAACGGCGATAGAGCGGCGCCGTATTTTCGACAAATGCGCGCTCTTTCCCGTAAGATCCGGGCGACATGACCCACAAAATTACTCTTCTTCCCGGCGACGGGATTGGACCTGAAGTTGCAAATGCCGCCACGCAAATTGTCGAAGCTTCCGGCGTTTCGGTGGAATGGGAAGTGTTTGCCGCGCCCATCGAGGACGGAAAGCGCGTGGGCGAATTTCCGCGCGAGCAGGCGGTCGAATCGGTGCGGCGCACGCATGTAGCGCTGAAGGGGCCGATGGCGACGGCGGTGGCGCAAGGGCCGCCGAGCATCAACGTGGCACTGCGCAAGGAACTCGACCTCTATGCCAACTTGCGCCCGGTGCGGAATGTCGCCGGCGTTTCCTCGCGATGGTCGGGCGTGGACCTGGTCATCGTGCGGGAAAATACGGAGGACCTCTACGCGGGCCTCGAGCACACGGTGGTTCCGGGCGTCGTGGAAAGTTTGAAGATCATCACCGAGTACGCCTCCACGCGCATCGCCAAATTCGCCTTTGAATACGCGCGCAAGAACGGCCGCAAGAAAATCCACGCGATCCACAAGGCCAACATCATGAAGCTGTCCGACGGCCTGTTTCTGAATTCCATTCGCGCGGTGGCGGAGAAGTTTCCGGAGATCGAATACCGCGAACTGATCGTGGACAACGCCTGCATGCAGCTGGTGATGAATCCCGCGCAGTTTGACATGCTGCTCCTGCCGAATCTGTACGGAGACGTGGTCAGCGATCTGGCCGCTGGCCTCGTGGGAGGACTCGGCGTCGTGCCGAGCGGAAATATCGGCGATGAGGCCGCGCTATTTGAAGCCGTTCATGGGACCGCGCCGGACATCGTCGGAAAAGGGATTGCCAATCCGACGGCGATCGTCATGTCAGCGGCGATGATGCTGAACTATCTGAATGAAAAGGATGCCTCCAGGCGGATTCTCTCCGCGATGGACAAAGTGTACCGCGAGGGGAAACACACGACGCGCGACGTTGGCGGGACTGCGACGACGCAGGAGTTTACAGAGGCCGTGATTGCGGAGATGCAATAAGTAGGGGGGGCTTCAGCCTGCCGGTTTTAGTCCGGCACGGAGGATGGAAAAACAGGCAGGCTGAAGCCCGCCTTACTTTGACCCTGCAGGACGCGCAGCGCCTGAGACCAGGGAATCTACATAGATACAATTGTGAAAGCGAAGCGGGGCTTCAGAAACGGATTACGACTTCGTTCGGTCCGGACGGAAGATTAAACTTCGTGCCGCGCTCCTTATTGAGTTTCAAGCTCGCAGGAATATCCAACTCAGCCAACGGAATTTTTCTCGTCCACGAACCGGTGCTCCAGTAGTCCGCTTTCGTAAAGAGCGTCTCGCCCTGGATCATATATTTCGCCACTTCCTCGGTGTGCCCATCACGAAATACGATCACCGCGGGCGGCAATGCCGGAAGCTGCGGGGCCGCTGCCGGAAGCTCGACGAATTCAAGGTTCGGGCTCGATGCCATGGCAGAAGCAGAATCGGGCGTCGTCGATTGCGGGATCGTCGGCATCTCGCTGCCGGTCGGAACACGCACCCATTGGCCATTGTGGTTTTCCAAGAGGAGAGGCTCAACTGGACTTGCCGGAGGAGCGGGCGCTTGCGGCTGCGACAGAACCACCTGGACTGTAGGCGCCGGAACCGGAGCTGCCTGTGGCTCGACCGCGCCGTAGTCAAAATCGTCGCCGGGATAATAGTCAGGATAAAAGAGAGGAGGAAATAGAAATGCGGAATCATTCAAAAAGCGCCGCCGGTTCGGTCGGTCGAAGCCTTCTCTCCCGCCAAGCCCGAGGGATGTGCCCGATCGAGGAGCCCCAGCTGGCGCGTGCATACCGCGGCGGCCTTGCGCGGGTGCGGACGGCGCGCACATCGCAACCCCAAGAACGGCAACCGCCAGAGCAATGGTGAATCGAGAAATCATAAGCCGATTGGCGTGTGGAGGCGGGGGACGTTCACACGCCGCAGTTCTCTACTGCGTTGCTGATCGTCAGCTTACGCCTCGTTGACTCAATTTGCAATCCGTAGCGACCGGTGACGGTTATCGGAGCAAAGCATTGGAACCACAGATGCACGCAGATAAACACGGATGAAAACAAAAAAAGGAAGTGTGAGTGGCATTTTTCGATCTTTCTAGATCAGTGTTTATCTGTGTTCATCTGTGGATAATTTAGCGGGTTTCGATTTCCACCAGTCACGAATCACCAGTCACCGGTCACAACTCCTCGTCCTTCGTTTCTCGCGCGGCGAGCAGGCCGGCGAACGTCAGCGCCGCCGCGCCCGGTTAGATAGTAACCGACGTACTGCAGGCCGTAATTCTTGGCGAGCCACGTGGCGATGTAGGGCGCGAGCGAAGCTCCAAAAATTCCGGCGAATGTGAACGTCAGCGAACTGCCGGTGTAGCGCACGGAGGTCGGAAATAGTTCGGAGAGCACCGTTCCCAGCGGACCGTAGGTCAGGCCCATCAGCGAGAGGCCCAGCGTCATCATCAGCACCGCGCCGGTCGTCCCCGCCGAGAAACATGGGCGCCAGCACCAGGCCAAATGCGCCAATTGCCGCGGTCACCCAGAGCAGCGTGCTGCGGCGGCCGCGTTCCGCCAGCAGCGCGCCCACCGGAATAAACACCGCAAAAAACAAGACGGCGAACAATTGCATCACCAGAAATTTCTGGCGGCTGTAGCCGCAGCGCGGTGGTGCCCCAGGACAGCGCGAAAACCGTCATCAGGTAAAAAAGCACGAACGTGGTGATAGCCGTGAGCGTTCCAAGGAAGAGCGTTCTGCCGTGCTCGCGGAACACCGTCAGCATCGGAACTTTCACTCGCTCTTTGCGGCTCAGCGCGTCGCTGGAATACAGGCGTCTCGGTAATCGTCAGCCGCACGTAGAGACCGACGAGCACCAGCGCGGCGCTGGCCAGAAACGGAATGCGCCAGCCGAAATTAAAAAATTGCTGGTCGGTGAGCAACCTCGAAAGCAGCAGAAAAATGCCGCCGGAAAAAAGAAATCCGATGGGCGCGCCGAGTTGCGGAAACATGCCGTACCACGCGCGCTTTCCCGGCGGCGCATTCTCAATCGCCAGCAGCACCGCGCCGCCCCACTCGCCGCCGAGGCCCAGTCCCTGCCCGAAACGAAAGAACGCCAGAAGCGCAGGCGCGGCCACGCCGATGGTGTCGTACGTCGGCAGCGCGCCAATCGCCACGGTGGAAAGCCCCATCGTGAGCAGCGCCGCGACGAGCGTGGCCTTGCGCCCGATGCGATCGCCAAAATGTCCGAACAGCGCCGAGCCGACGGGCCGCGCAAAAAATGCAATCGCAAATGTCGCGAGCGAAGCCAGCGTGGCGGATGCCGGATCGGTCGAAGGGAAAAACAATTTGGGAAAAACCAGAACCGCGGCGGTGGCAAAAATATAGAAATCGAAAAACTCGATGGTCGTGCCAATCAGGCTGGCAAACAGCACCTGCGCGGGCGAATTGGTTGACGGACCCGCGCCGTAGCGCCGATCGACCACTTTGAAACTCGGCTTGACGGCACGCAAAAGACGATTAGCTTACCGGAGGGTTCACGACAACGGTTGACAAGCTTACGCTCGGAAATGTGCCGGTCCTTCGAATCGCGGGACGAAGCCTCTACGCGACTTCCCATTTGTTCGCAGGGCCATGTTTGACCGGCGTTCTTGCGTTGATTTCGCACGCATCGCTGACGCCGGAGAGCCGAATCTGACAAGATTGACAAGGTGCGCTCGGCAAGAATGTGCGCAAGTAACCCACATTTTGGAGGCTCGACGTGGCATATTCGGCTCCTAGCATCGAGGAATTTCAGGCGGGAACAGTCGTCAAGTACTGCGCCTATTTCCACCGGCACGACGACGCAGCGGAAAAGAAAACCCCACATTCTTGCTGTGATCAACGAATGCTGCACGGGATGTTCCGGCTCGCCCGCTTGCGTCGAGTACTGCCCCGTTGCGGATTGCATGTATTGGGCGCCGGATGAAGACCACGCCCCGTTCGGCCGCATCATCGTCGATCCCCTGCTTTGCATCGGCTGCAAATTTGCACCAGCAAAGGCCCCGACGGCGCGTTCCTCGAAGGCTGCCCGTGGGACGCGATCGACATGGTTCCGCTCGCCGAATTCGAGGGCGCGAATGGGCCGTTGCCGTTTTAAAAAGTCTGTGATTCGTGATCTGGTGATTCGTGAAACACCAGCCAGCGTCCGCGGTATTTGCATACGTCGATCCGACATGCCTTGAATTACATGACATCCAGAAATGACAGCGCGAAGCCGGGTGGAACTTCCTTTTCAGGCTTGTCACGAATTGCCGGATCGCAAAGCGACGATTCAACGAATCGAGCCGGGACTCCTCAGGTAACGAATCACACAAGTCACGATTCACGAATCACTGCTTCTGTCTCCCGCGCGGCAATCGCCTGCGCGGTCAGCGCCGCTTGCTGCTGAATCTGCGGCGGCATTCCATTCGCGCCGCGTGCGTAGGGATTCACGGCGGGCAAGTCTTCCTTCTGCCCGACCAGGTAGAGCGCGCGCAGGGATTCCCAAACCATTTCGGGGCTGGGATCGACGAGCAGCAGCGGATCGCCTGTTTTGACTGAGCTGTTTTCCGCCGAAATCCACTGACGGATCGTGCCAGGAACTTCCGAGCGAACTTCACTGTTTGTCGTTTCCATCGGCGATGTGGGCGAGCAAGCGTGCCGGGGTTGATCGCGTCTCCCGGCTTCAGGCGGATGGAAAGTGTGCCGGATGCGCTGCGCGGTCACGGTGTAGGGCTCGAGCATTCCCGCGATCAGCGCGTGGCCCGGAGGGATCGGCGAAGCGCACAAGCGAGAGGGCGGCGTTTCGCTGCACCATTGGGTTCGAGTCGGCCAGCTGCTTTAAGAGCGCGGCGTGAAATTGCGGCGACTGGTTGTCCTGGCCCATCACCCACGCGGCCGTCACGCGCAACTCATCGCTTCCCTGCTCTGAAAATTTGATCGACCTCGGGATACCAGATTTTCGCGGACTCGCGGATGCCCGCATTGGGGCTGGTGATTCTGTCCGCGATTTGCGAGAGCGCGTGCTGCGAGCGGCGCGGGTGCAGCGCGTCCGCAAAATAAGAGGCGAGGTCGGCGTCGTTCAGCGGGCGCGTGAACGTGGTCATGTACCACAGCAAAAACGGCATCAGCACAAACGCAAACGTAAGGACAAGGATGGCGACGAGCCACTTCTTGGCCATCCCGGGTTTGGACGGCGGATTGGAAGGCGCGGCAGGAATACCTCAGCGGCAGTTTGTTACGGTAGTCATAGCGCATTCACCCATCTAATGGCAGTTTGTAGTATCTTCATACTCAATTTTCTGAGCTAAAGAACAGAGATATTTATTGGCGCCGGCTTCGCGGGACGAGTTGTGCGTGTGCGACGGATCGAAGTACGCGGCGGAAGCCGATGCCACAGAACACTCCGCATTTCCGGCTGATTTAACTTGAGCTCGCGCCGACGTAAATTTCAATCCCACGTGCGAACGTTTCGCTACGGATGGGGCGGCAAATAGATTTGATACAGAACCACGTAAATCAGCACGCCCGTCACGGAGACGTATGCCCAAAGCGGCAAAGTCCATCGCGCGATGCGCTTGTGCGCCGGGAAATTCGAGCGCAGCGCGCGCACCAGCGACAGAATCACTAGCGGAACGATGACGATCGCGAGAATCGTGTGCGTTGTCAGCATCGTCAGATACGCGTATCGCGGCGCGCCCGTCCCCGGAAAATGCACCGGTCCCTGTCCGGTAACGTACAAGTGGTAGTGATACAGCACGTAGGAAACCAGAAAAATAGCCGAAGTCGCCGTCGCCGCCAGCATGCACATTTTGTGTGCGAGGATTTTTTTCGCGCGGATCATCGCGTAGCCCAACCGTGACGAATACGGCGCTCGCGCCATTGAGTGTTGCGTTTAATGCGGGTGGGGAAATCAACGCGCGGAGCCTTCTCTGCACGCAATCGACGTCAGCTTCAGCCTGTGTGTTATTCGCTTCTGAAGGAAAACCGAAATTCGCAGACTTGCCGTGTTACGCTGCGATTCTACTTCGCGCTACTTGGCCGTAGTCTGCGGCGTCCGTCCGTCATGGTGCTTGCCGATCCAGCCCTGCTGCTTCGCCTGGACCACGAGCAGGATGCTGAAAATCAAGATCATCATCAGCGAAATGCCCAGGATCAGCAGGCCATCGATCCCGCCGAATAGCCCCCTGGAAAATCCGGCGGCAATTCCCAATGCCGAGAGCACGATGATCACCACGGACATGATCGCCAGCTCGGCCTCATTTTCTCGTCCGTTCATAGTCCTCCGCATGCGCGCCGCGCGCGACTGAATTTAGTGGGTGAACTTGTCGTAAATCAGCAGTCCCAACAGCAACGGCAAATGAAGCACGGTCGCATGCATGAGCCACTTCGCCCGGCTATTTGTCTTTGAGGCCGCGGCCCACAAGCACACTTCCACGAGCATCAGGCCCAAAACCAACGCTCCAAAAAAGTAGTGCGCCCCGGCAAGTCCCGTCACCGCGGGCAGCAGGCTAACTGGCACGAGCAGCGCCGCCGTCACCAGGATTTCGCGAAACGTGCGCTTGCCGTCCGGGTCGGCCACGGGAATCATTTTAATTCCTGCGCGCTTGTAATCTTCGCGATACACCCAGGCGATCGCGTCAAAATGCGGAAACTGCCACAGGAAAAGCATGGCGAATAAAAACCATGCCTCGATGTTGAGCGAGCCGCGCGCGGCGGCCCATCCGATCAGTGGCGGCACCGCGCCCGGAAACGAGCCGATAAACGTCGCCAGCATCGTGCGCTTCTTCAGCGGCGTATACATGCCCAGGTACATCACGGAAGTTGCGACTCCCAGCATCGTGGCCAGAACATTTGTGGCCAGCGCGAGATACAGCGTGCCAAACCCAATCAGCGACAGCGCAAACCAGAACGCCTCGCGCGGATTCAATTGCCCGGACGGCAAAGGCCGCGACGCCGTGCGGCGCATCAAGGCGTCGGAATCGCGTTCAATGTAATGATTCATGGCCGACGTGCCGGCGGCAATCAGCGTGGTCCCGAAAACCGTGTGCGCCATGCGCAGCCAATCCAGCGGGCCGTGCGTTCCAAGTGCATATCCGGCCACAGTGGTCATCACCACCAGGAAGGAAACGTCAGGCTTGGTCAGGGCCAAGTAAAGCGCGGGGCGGCTTGCTTCCGGTGCAGTTGCGTACCGTTGCTTCAGTCCGATTCTCTCATCTGCGATGGTCTCTCAAGATCTTTAAAATGGCCTTATTGGGCAACCTGCTGCGAAGCCGCCGCGGATTCGACGACTGCGATTGCCAGCCCTGATCATACGATAGCTGATCAACGCTGTCACCAATGTCACCGCCAACACCAAAGCTCCGGTCACCGTATGTACCACGGTGAACACGACCATGACCGGGATGGGCTGCGGAAAATGCGCCGCATACAGCCGCGACCAGTACGCTCCCCCTCCCAGCAGCAGTTGCACGCCAATCAGGATGTGCAGATAGCGGCGCGCTCGAAGCAGCCGGTAATGCCTGCGAATCGCCCCTTCAACGCCCCTGCCGTCATAAACATCAAAATTGTAACAATGACCGCGCCAACGAGGTGAGGAATAATTCCAAAGCCCTTATGCCGAAACGCCGCACCCAAGACGAGCTGCAGGAAAACAGCGACGAACGTCCAGACATCAACGTTCGAACGCGCGGCGAGCCCGGATCGTCGATCTCGGGAACGTGTTCCGGCTCCACCAGGAACTGGTAAAGACGGCAATGGCCACGACGGTGGAAAAGAAAAGCTGAGCCAGAGTGGCGTGCGCGGCGGACACCGGCGGCGATTGAAACATCAGAACGGTCATGCCGCCGAGGATTCCCTGCGCAATGACCCCGCCAAGGGCCGCCAAGCCCAGCCAGCGCATCCATTGAGCGTTTCTCAGCCCTCCATAGCCAAGTCGCAAGTCCGATCGTCAGAATGCCAATGCAGGTGGCAATGACGCGATGCGTGAATTCGTATCGGATGCCGCCGACCATGGGTGGCGTCAACGAGCCGTACGCCAGCGGCCAATCTGGAATGGAAAGTCCGGCATCGTTCGAAGTAACGAGCGCTCCGGCAATCAGCAGGAGAAACGTGCAGCACGCCGTGAAGACGGCGTAGCGGTGCAAGGCTTCGTTGTAGACATTATTCATCATTGCGGCGGGCTCCGCGATTTCAATGCGAATATATTCACGCAGAAGCTAAGCCCGCACCCTGATAGTTTTCCGAACGCACCGCGGGAACCGATATTTCGGTCATTCCAGCGGCAATCCTGGAGCTTCCTGTGGCTACTCCGCGTTCTCCGTGTTGATGCCTTGAAGCCCTCAACACAGAGAACGCAGAGAGAAAACAGAGAACGCGGAGATCCGACGGATGCCTAATCGCCGGAAGCGGCGGCGGCCTTAAACGTGAACGTCACGTCCTTGGATTCTTTCGGCCCAATCGTTACCGTCTGCGTCGCTCGCCCCGTAGAGTTCGTGCCATGCGACCAGCGTGTACGTGCCCGGGGGAAGGTTTTTCAGGTCGAATTTGCCGTCCTTGTCCGTGACCTGGAAATACGGGTTCGGCAGGACGGCCATGTAAGCCTTCATCCACGGGTGCACGTTGCACTTCACCGGGATGGCGACTTCTTCGCGTGTAAAAGACTTCTCGATTGGCGCGGCCCCGGGCGGCTGAGACTCGTTCCACTCGCGGTTGTCCTTCGGGATCGGGTGAATGTTGTGCGTGGTCTGGTCGTGCGTTGGTCACCTCGATGATTCTGCCCAACCTGCATGGCAACGACATGCGGGTGATACTGGCACCCCTGCTGCTCAATTTTGGCCGCCGCTGCTCGGAGCCGGGAACGAATATCCGTCGAGGCCGGACTTCACATAGACGACGACGTTGGCCAAGGCCCCGCCGTCTCCCGTGACAACTTCTTCGCTCATCGCCGGGCTCGTCCGTGCCTTGGAGCAGGCCGGCTCCGCGGCCATGTTAATCGACTTCATCTTCGGTGCGGTTCCGTCCAGCTTCACCGATCCGGTGACTTCTCCAGCCGTGGCCGCATCCACCGATTTTCCCGCGCGGGCGCATTGCCGCCGGCGCCGCCGTTTCCGACGATTCATCTTTTTTTCCGCCGCAGCCGGTGATCGCCATGGCGAACGCCCCGGCTGCCAGCGAGTACATAGCCAAGTCTAGTTTTCTTCACGAAACGGTTCCTCCTGTTTAATCAAATACAGATATCCTTACTGTCACGATGTCACAACTAACCAAAAGCCTTTACTTCCCCGCACCACCCGAGCCGCCGCCAGAAGGCGTACGGCCTATGAGAGCGCGCTGCTCTTCCGGAGTCAACTGGAACATGTAGCGCACCAGCAAGATCGGCCTGATCGCCGGTGTAGCCCTTAAAGCTTGCCGGCAGCGGGCCGGAGAACACCCAGTGATCGCCGTCGCGCTTGAACAAGCCGGAAGGCATGGCCGTTCCCGGAGCGATCAAGCGCCGGATTGGTGATCCAGCGTTCGGTCCACGCGGGCTGCAATCGTTCCTTTGCGAAACAGGAAATTCGGAGCGATCGCGTTCTTGTCGTGTCCCGGATCGCCGGTCGCGTGGCACTTCAGGCACGGCGCGGCGTTGCTGGTGAAGAGGTCCCGCGCCATTTCCTTTTCCGCCGTCGTGATCGGTTCGATCTTCTGCGGAATAAAGGGCTGCGGCTGGCTGGACATCGCCCCGAAGAACGACACCAGGGTGCGAATTTCGTCGTCGGACAGGAAGAACGTCGGCATGCGCACCTGCAGATACGAACGCACGCCGTTGCGGTTCATGTCCGTGGTGCTGAGCGACGGGTTGGTGAGAAACGCCTTGAGCCAGTCGGGACTGACGCGCGCGCCTTCACTCGTCAGCACCGGCGGCAGATTCTGTTTGTTTTCCGCCTGGATATTGCGGCAGGCCCATCAGCACGGATTTTTGCCCGATTCCGATCTGGTGGCAGCCGATGCAATTGTATTTCGTGACGATCCACCAGCCTTTTTGGATGGCGGCGCGCTGGTCCGCGGGCTTGTACATATATTCCTGCGGCAGCGTCGGATCGGTCGAGCCAAGGAGGAACGTCGTCAGAGCGTCGATGTCTTCCTTCGTGACGTTCGGCTTCGGCATGCGCAGCCGGTCCATCGGATCGGGCTTGTACTTGCCGCGATCGAAGATGGCCGGATCGGTGAGCTTGTTCTCGAAGAAGCCCTTGAAGTCATACCACGCGCCGCGCGGAGATTTCTTGCCGTCGGGAAGAGTCCCGAGCTTGGCGTCTTCGGTGAGCAGCGCGAAATCGAGGCGCTCGATGGGCTTGCTGCCTTCGTTCGTCAGTTCCGTGCCAATGCGGCCTTCGTCTTCGAGGCCGGAAATTTCATGGCAGCCCGCGCAGCCGTAATGCTGGATCAGTTCCTTGCCGTGCTGCTTGAGGTTCGGATCGTCCATGAAATCGGCGGCTGGGAAGGACGCGTCGGGATGCTTTTGCGTGATCGAGGTAGCTGGCGATGTCGCGCGCTTCTTCCACGGTCAGGCGCAGGCTGGGCATGACCGTCATCTGCTGGACGACGAGTTCGTGGCCGTCGTTCGGGCTGCGCGAATGATCGAGGTCAAACACAAACGGCAAATCGTGCTTGGCGTAATCCTCGGGCCCGAGATCCTTATGTTCGAATGGGCTGTACGGCCGCGTGCGCGTGCGCGGATTCAGAATCCAGCGCACGAGGTAATCGTAATTGTCCTTTTCTCCGACGCGCGAAAGGTTCGCGGCGAAATCTCCGCCCACCATGTTCGGGCCTTCGCCGATCGAGTGGCACGCTTCGCAGCCGCGCTCTTCGAACAGCACTTTGCCGTTCGCCGCGTTTCCCGGCGCTTGCTTGGGAAGCTCGGGGCCCGTGATGGCCGACTGCCAGATGTACGCGGAAATCGCCTGAATTTCGTCATCCTGCAGGCGGAACTGCGGCATCTTGGTCGTGGGCCGCCATTCGTGCGTGTGCTTCAGCCAGTTCGGAATCCATTCCTTGTGAATCTTCATCCGGACTTCTTTCAGGTCCGGGACCGACTTTCTTGATTTCGCGCAGCAGGTTGCGCGGAGCGCCGATCGAGCTGTTCGATCTTGGCGTCCATTCCGGACATCGTCACGGTCAGGTTCGTGGCTTCCGCGTAGTAGCGGTTGGCGGTGTCGTTGTCGGGAGCGGTGTCGCCCTTCTTGTTCAGCTGGGCGATTTGCAGGCGATCGTCCTTTTTCTGGTTTTCCAGTTGCGTGATGTTTTGCCGCGCGCTGACGAGTTCTTCGTCCTGATTGTCAAAGCCCTGGAAGCGGTGGCAGCCGATGCAGCCCTTTTCGCGGTACAGCTGCTTGGCGCGGTTCAGGACAGGGGCGTGCTCGGTGACCATGTCGGACGCGTGGCACTGCTGGCATCCGGCGTTGAAATTTTCCTTGTAATACAGCGGCCAGAGCCAGTGTTCGTAGCGGCCATGCCCTTTCTCGACGGTATCCAGCGCGCGGCCATTTCCGCCGTGGCAGGGCGAGCAGCCGAATTTTTCCAGCGGATGATATTTCATCAGGTCCGGATCGGGATGGCTGGTGAAACGGCGCATCGTTGCTCTTTGCCAGGCCGAGGTCGGCCTTCGTGAGCGTCATGGTGACGGGGACGATCAGCGGATCGGTCCCGACGTGGCACGACTGGCAGCGATCGACAAGCCCCGCGCCGCCAAGATTGTTGAGCGAAGTTCCCGTGGGATTCACATTGATCTGGCGGATGTGAATGTCCAGGCTCTTCATGCTCTGGCTCGAGAGAGAATAAATCCTTCGAGGCCAAGCCCGGCAAGCTGCTCTTTCACGTACTCATTCAGCTTGTCCTGCGCATCCTTGGCCGGCTGATCGACTTCGCCGCGCTGCGCGACCAGCTTCGCCTTGGACTGCATGATCGAAACGAACAGGCCGTTCAGCTTGCTCGTAATTGAATTGCTGTTGCTCGATTTTGTCGCCTTCCACCGGCCAAGCCACCGGATAGGTTTGGGCCTTGGCTTCGTTCAGATCCTTCAGCTTGGAGTCCTTGGAGCTCTTGTCTTTTTCGTCGATCTGCTCCAGCTGATAGGTGAGCGATCCGACGAGGCCGCGCGAATTCGTGAACGCATCCGTCATGGCGGCGCGCTGGCGGTCGAGCAAATCGATCTGCCGGCCGATTTCCTGGTCCTTGGACCGAGCCGCGTCGGTCGCGGCCTTCACGTCGGCCACGAGCTTCTGGTATTCGGGCGTGGCGTAAAACTTCTGCTCGTCGGCCTTGCGCTGCTTGTACTCTTTATCCAGGTAAGAGGAATACGCGCTGGAAAATTCGCCCTGGTACTTGCGCCACGGGCGCAAGCCGTAGAATTCATCGTAAAGCGACCAGGCAACGGTCAGCATCAGGATGAACACGGAAATCAGGACCAGTCCGGCCATCGGCCGGTTTGTGATCGGATCATCAGGAGGAAGCTCAGGCACCCCGTGCCTCCTTAGGCAATCTGAATTCAGTCAGGCCGTAGCCGCTGCCTCAACAAGCCGAGACGCGCAAACCGAGCCCGCAACCCATCGACAAATACTTCAAAGTACCGATCAAATACTGAACCACGGCGTAACCCACACGTACTTGATGCGCAGCAAAAGCCGCAGCAGAGATCTTCACGGCAAGACTCAGCATCAAGACCAGGAACAATTCCATCGTCATCATCTGCAGGAGCGTCATGCGCTTGAAAATCTTCCTGCTGAAATCCGTGAGCAGCAGGAGCCGGTGCACGCCATATCCGGCGACGAGGAAATAGAAGATCATCGGAAAAATGCCGAAAATGATGCGCGCCAGAATCGGCGCGTAGCGGCGTTCGCCGCCGGCATGAAGTGAGCGATCCAGGACGCCGTTGATCCCGAAAATCTGATCGACGTTCCGGTTCACCGCGAACTCCACCCGCTGCGCGTCCCATGTTTGCCCTGGCCAGAACCACATCCAGCCAGGGCCTCGTATGAAGGTCCCTATTACGATCATTAAGACCCATAAACCAATAAATCCGAACAGGAACGTCCAGATGGCGAATTTCCGCTGCTTGTAGGTGTAATAGCCGTTCCCGAGAGGATTGGCGTCTATGTACGGCACGACCATCAGGCCGACGATGATGAGCGTCGGCATGATCACGCCGGCAATCCACGGGTCGAAATAGACGAGCATTTCCTGCAGGCCCAGGAAATACCACGGGGCCTTGGCGGGATTCATGGTGACGTTGGGATTCGACGGCTCTTCGAGCGGCGCGCTCAGCGTGATGGACCACACCATGAGCAGCGCCGTGACGAGAACGGCCGCGACCAATTCGATGCGCATCAGGTACGGCCAGGTGTGAACCTCGCGCTCCCACTTGGGATGCCACGGTTCGGTCTTGCGGTATTCGGTCTTGGCGAGGGCCGGGTCGGCGGAGAGCTTGTCGATCAGGCGGTCGTTCTCAAACGCCTGCCGGAACGCGTACCAAACGTAAAACGGGACCAGGAACAGCAGCGCCACGATCGGCACGTTATCCGGAGCGGATGCAACCTCCCATATCTGGTGCCAGTTCATATCGGCCTCAAACCCCGCCTGTTAGTTTGTCGATCCGTCGTCCGCAAAACGCTTGGCCCGTGTTGCTGCCCCCTGAAGCTACCTGGTCCCGACTTCCCTGCTAGGCCATTCCGCTCGGCCGCAGAACGACCGGCCGATGGCCCTTCTCTTCCTTGATTTCCGATTCCAGCATGACCGGAGCGGGCCCGGAAATTCCGCCGTCCTTGCGCACGCGCCAGAAATGCAGCGCCATAAAGATGCTGGCGATCAGCGGAATTGCGATGCAGTGCCAGATATAGGCGCGCAAGAGCGCGTTGGCATCCACAATCGATCCGCCAAGCAATGCGAACCGCACGTCGTTATACGGCGTCATGCCCATCATGCGCGCCGAACGGCCCTTCCGTACCTAACAAGGGAGTCGCCCTGGCCATGTTGGTTCCCACCGTGACCGCCCAGAACCCGAGTTGATCGTCCGGCAGCAGGTATCCGGTGAAGGAAAGCAGCGAGCGTCAGCACCATCAGGAGAACGCCGATGCACCAGTTGAATTCGCGCGGGCGTTTGTAGGAGCCGGTGAGGAACACGCGGAACATGTGCAGCCACACGGCGATGATCATCAAGTGCGCGGCCCAGCGGTGCATGTTGCGCAGCAGTTTGCCGAACGGCACGTCGTTCTCCAGATACAAAATGTCGCGGAACGCCTGCACTTTGCTCGGATGGTAATAAAACATCAGCAGGACGCCCGTAAAGGTGAGCACGATGAACAGATAAAACGTGATGCCGCCCATGCCCCACGTGAATTTGTACTTTACCGCGTCGCGATTGACCTTGGCCGGATGCAGGTGGAAGAAAACGTTGGACAACACCGAGAGCGCGCGGTTGCGCGGCGTCTCATCGTGCTTGACGCGGAAAATCGGAGCGAAACAGCTGGCTCTTTTCGGGCTCCTTCAGGCCCTCCAGTTCATCCTTGCCCTTTTCCTTGATCGTTTCCTTGAGGTCGGTGATGTCCTGGCGGACGCGTTCGATCAACCCTGTGCCCTTCTTTTCGCCGTTTTCTTCGGCCATTCCTACGCCCCCTAGAGAGTGTGTCCCAGGTCCTGAGGAACATCCATTCGGCCTCTGCAAGCAGATTACCGCGGAGCCCTGTCTATACCGGCAGATACGCGCCCGGATCGTTGAACTGGTTCACGCCGGCGCGCGGGTCATCCATGTACAGCCTGCTCGTATCGACAATGATTTTCCCGGTCGGGTCCATATCGATGTGCGCGCGGTCCATGGGCCGCGGCGCGGGCCCTTCGAAGTTCACGCCCTCGCTGTCATAGCCGCTGCCGTGGCAAGGGCACTTAAATTTATTCTCCGCGGGCTTCCATTCCGGCGTGCAGCCGAGGTGCGTGCAGCGCGCGAAGATCACGAAAATGCGGTCCGGCTCGCGAACCACCCAGGCGCGATTCGTCATCAGGAAACGTTGATCGATGCCAATTGAGAAGTCGGCCGGGTAACCGATATTAAAAATCGTGTTGGGTTCGTACAGCGCGCGCGGAAAGAAGAACCGCAAAAACATCAGCAGGTTGATTCCGAGATAGCCGTAAATCATCCCCCAGATCACACGCCTCCGCATCGGATCCGGAGGATCGGCGCTCTCTTTCGCTTTTGCCGCCGGCTTCGCTGCCGCGGGCGGTTTCGCGGCGGGGACTGCTCCGGCTTTTGCAGTGGGGGTAGCCGGAGTACTTCCTTCCACGGGGTCGGCCATATTCCGCTATAAATCCTCTCGATAAAAAATATGAATCGAGACAATAGCTGACAACGGGGCCTAAGGAACGGATGCAACTCGACAGGCTCCTTATATTTCCGCAGGCTCCGAATGTCAAGACGAATTCCAAATTCGGGAAAAATTAGTTTCCGTGCGACGCAACGAAATCCGGACTCCCGTGCCTCGTCGCGGCCGTTTGAGTTGCGCGAAATTCCCTTCCAGCGAGGCGGGGTCGACGCAGGAAGCGAGGAGCGGAACCACGAATAACGAGGCCGGACGGATCGCGATGTGAATGCCTTGCGCATCTCCCGGCACCTTCGCGCCGAGCAGTTCCCGCCAACAGAGATACATCGTTTTACGATATAAGTCAAGCGGTCGGCGAATGCCAGGAAGGCGCGCCTGCGCAAGTCTCGCGATTTACTTATTGCGGTCCGTCAGCGAGCGCTGCACGACGTCAACTAGCGCGGAAATAAATGTCGGGCGAATCGCCCACCGCGGGCATCATCTCGAATTGCTCGACGCCCGCGCTTGTGGGCCTGCTCGCGCGCTTCGATATTAATTTCGTGCAAGGTTTCGATGTGTTCGGTGACGAATGCGATGGGCACAACGAGGAGATGTTTTTCGCCCGCCGCGGCCAGCCGGTCGATGCGTGTCCGTGAGCGAAGGCGTGAGCCATTTGCGGCGCCCGACCTTGCTTTGAAAGCACAGCGTGTGCGCGTTCTTCCAGCCGCCGCGCTGCATCACGAGCTTTACGGTGTCCGCGACCTGCCGCGCGTAGGGGTCGCCGCGCTCGATCAGGCTGAGCGGCAATCCGTGCGCGCTGAAGACGATGTGCGCGCGGTCCGGCTCATCAAAATGCGTGAGCGTCAGCGCTATTTTTTCCGCGACGGCCTGAACGTACAGCGGATGATCGAAAAAGTGTTCGACGGTGTGCGTCGCGCGGCGCGCTGCCCGTTCGGATGAAAGACGCGCTTCCATTCCTTCAGGCTGCTGGACGTGGTGGCGAACGAATAGTGCGGATACATCGGCAGCAGCACAAGGTCGGGCGCGTTCCAGGCGTTCACTTGCGCGGCGGCTTCCGCCGAGAGCGGATTCCAGTAGCGCATGGCGATAAAACATTTGGCGTCGTAACTGCGGCGCGAGGGCGAGTTTCCAGGGCGCGCGCCTGGCGTTCGGTGAGCAGGCGGATGGGCGAGTGCCCGCCGATGGCGTTGTAGTGCTCGCGCACGACGCCCGCGCGTTTGCGCGCGATATAACGCGCCAGCGGACGGCGCGCGAACCACGCCCCGAAAAAATCGATAATGTCCGGATCGCAAAACAGGTTGTAGAGAAACGGTTCCACGGCGTCCGGCGAATCCGGCCCGCCCAGCTGGAACAGCACCACGCCGATTTTTTTCTTTTCCGTCACGATCAAGCCATCGTCCTCGCCGCGATCCAGGTTACTTTCCGTCCTGTTTCAGGCGGCGAATATCGTCCTTCAGATTTGCCATGCGGCGCGCCACGGACAGCACGTATCCGCAAAAGATCGAGCCAGATCGCGATGTATGCCGCTGCCAGAAAATTCAGGTTCTTCATGATTCCTCTCCCTGTGGCGCGGGCTTCAGCCTGCGGGCTTTGGTCCTAGCACGATCGATCTTGCTGGCCCTAAACCCCGCAGGCTGAAGCCCGCGCCACTTAACGGCCGCTTCGCGCCGTCTCCATGCGAATCGCGTCGACTTCGGAACGCAACGCTTCCAGGCGATAGCGCAGGCGGATCAGCACCGTCATCACGCCGAGCAGTGGCCGCCCAGCTCAGCAGCAGCACCCAACCCATTCGCGCGTCGAGCTTCCCGCCGTCGCCGATCACCGGCTGCGGATGCTGCGTGCGAAACCACCAGATCGAGAAATACACGAGCGGAATATCCAGCGCCGCGAAAATTCCGAACACGGCGGAAACCATGGCGCGGCGTTCGGGCTCGTCGACCAGCGTGCGCAGCACGAGATAGCTGACGAACAAGACCCACAACAGGAACGAAGACGTCAGGCGCGCGTCCCAGGTCCACCAGATGCCCCACACCGGCTTGGCCCAGATGGGGCCGGTCACCAGCACAATCGTAAAAAATGCGACGCCGACTTCGGCGGAGGCCACGCTGAGCCAGTCCCACTTCAGAGCGCGCGTGCGCAGGTAGGCCACGCTGCCGATGAAGACCATGATGAAGGAGACGAAGCCGGTCCACGCGCTGGACACGTGAAAATAAAAAATGCGCTGGACGATGACCCATGGTGTTTTCGGTGGGCGCCCAGATCAGCGCGCCGTAGCTCGCCGCCGCCAGCAGCAGAAAAACGACCAGCAGCGACGGCACGGAAATCACCGCGCCGCTTGCCGTCTCGCGTTTGCGCTTCGCTTCCCATTTCACTCCTCCAGCAAATATTCGCCGACCATCCACGCCGCCGTCAAAAATACCACGTCAAAGCATGCCAGAAACGTCAACCATACCAGGGACAATTCCGACGGGTCCTGCAGGACCCCGATCGTCGCTTCCGTGCTGGCGATGAGCACCGGAGCCAGCACCGGGAGAAGCAGCAGAGGAAGCAGCAATTCGCGCAGGCGCGCCTGCGCTGCGACCGCCGAAAACACCGTGCCCTGTTGAGGCCAGTCCGATCGTGCCGAGCGACAGCACCAGGAGCAGTTGCGGCAGAACCGGCAGGATCGCCACGTTGTAGAGCACCGCGAAAACCGGCAAGCAGAATGACTTCCACAAGCAGCAGGAACAGAAAATTGGCGGCCATTTTTCCCGCGAGAATGCTGAAGGGATCGATCGGAGCGCAGGCGCAGCGCCGCCAGCGTGTCGTTGGTCTGCTCGCGCAGAAAAGACGATTGCAGCATGAGCGAGCCTGCGAACAAGAACGCGAGCCACAAAAGGCCGGGACCGAAGCGGCGCGATTCCGTCGACGTGGGATTGAACGTGAAGCTGAACAGGACGATCACAATCAGCACGAAGACGGCGGTGGTGCCCAGCAATTCGCCGCGAGCGAAATTCGGTCCGCAGTTCCTTGGCGAGAATCACGCCGGTGGCGCGCGCGAGGGTCATCGATTCGCCCTCTTCCCCGCTATTGCGCACCGCGGCCATGACCAGAATTTCGTTCGGATTGCCGCCCGCGCCCGAATCGTGCGTGATTCTTCCGCCGTCGAGCCGAATGGCGCGCGTGACCGCTTCCTGCGTTTCATTGCGTCCATGCGTGCTCATCAGAATCGTGCAACCCGAATCGCGCAGCCGCCGGATCGTCAGCTCCCAGCCAGTGCTGGCCCTCGGGATCGAGGCCCGTGCCGGCCTCATCGAAGAGCAGCAAGCCGGGCGAGGCGAGCAAGGCGCGCGCGATCGAGAGGCGCTGCCGCATGCCGCGCGAAAATGTGCGCACCAGGTCCGTGGCGCGGCCGGCGAGGCCGACCGGTTGAAGGGCCTGCCGCGCATGTTTCGGCGGGGTCCGCGAGGCCAAACAGTTTCGCGAAGAAGATCAGATTTTCCTCGGCGGTCATTTCTTCGTAGAGCAGCGTGTGATGCGCCGACCATTCCCGACGCGGCTCTTCACTTCCTCGAGCGAGAAGGGGTTTGTCTCCGGAGTAGAACGCGAGTTTCCCGCGCGATGGTTTCGTCAATTGCGCCGCGATTTTGAGCAGCGTCGTTTTTCCCGATCCGTTGTGGCCCACGAGCGCGACGCACTCCCCGGCCGCGATTTCCAGCGGAAACGCCGCGCAGCGCGAGGCGCATTCCGTATCGCTTTTCGACTTCGCTGAATTGAATTCGCAGAGCCGTTCTGCCCTGCGGAACGTAAATGCGCCATGGTGGTTGTAAATCGCGGCCGAGTGCCGCCAGCGCAGAGGGAGTTGCAAGCGGTGTGGACACGCGCGACGGCTCAGCCCTGGACCAGATCGCGCAGCAGTTGCTCCGCGCGACCCCGCTCCAGTGCATACTCCTCGTCCGTGATCGTGCCGGCCTGGCGCCGCAATTCGAGCCGCAGCAGCGTGTCTTTCAGGGAGTCCAGATTGGAGTTCACTTCCTGCTTGACGCGCTCGACGGCGGCGTGCGCGGCGGCAGGAGGGGCGGGGCGGCGCAGCTTTCGCCTGCGCTTGCGCCGCGCTGCTGCGCTTTGCGGCCCTTGGGAGCCGGCGGCGGCGCGGGCGCGGCTAGCGACTTCAGGAACCGGCTGGCGCACGAGCAGCGCCACGCCTACAGCAAAAATCGCGGCGAGCCCGCCAAGCAAAATCCATTTTTCATCGCCGAGGCGCGCGGGAGCGGTTTCAATAGTGGTACTCGGGGCTGGCGTCGCGGCCGTTCGTTTGATCGGGCGGCGCGCCGAGGCCGCGCGAAGCGTCCGCCGGAGGAGGCGCGGTGCCGGAAACCGTGATATCGAATCCCGCTCCCGCTTTAACGGATTCCTTCGAAAATACATTGAACCCCTGCTCCGTGCCCGCGGCGTTGAAACCCGCGCTGGCAATCTGCATGGTCGGAGGAATCACGAGCAACGCGCGCTGCGCGTCGTACGTGGAAGCTTCGCGTATCTTCGCTTGATTGCCGGTGTACGGCACGATGTAGGAAATGCGCACGCCGTTTTGCCCCGGCTGAAATGCGTAGGCGATGGCGTAACGGCCTTTGCCCTTGTCGATCGTGCCCTGGCGCACGGGCATTCCCGAAGGGCCGAACGTGGATACCTGATCGAGCTCCGCGCCCTGCGGAATCGTGAACTCGAAATTTCCGTCCTGCTTGAAATAGGCTGCGGGAGGATTGGAGTTATTCTGAATGGAATATTCCTCGCCGACCATCAGCTTGTCGCCATTCGGCTGAAACACAAGAAGGCGCAGCGGAACCTGTAATGGCTCCGGGATTCGTGGTGGGTTCGTACACCGTGACATCGACGGTGGAGGTGCCCGGCGTGAGCGGCTGGTGAAAGAACACGCCGCGATACACCGCGCGAATCAGCATCGGGCCCTGGCCGATCGCGGGATTGTCGATATGATAGTGGCCCTGCCGCGTCCGTCTTGGTGTTGGCCTACGACTGACATGCCGCCCTGCAACTGGATGAGCAGCACGTCGACGCCGGCGGCGGGCTTGTTGCCGTTCGTGCCGTTGTGGACGACGCCGGAAACCGTTCCGGCCTGCGCGGCCGCCGAAGCCAGCAGAAGCAGGGCGGCGAGCGGAAGGAGGCGCAATCGAACCGAATTGTTCCGTAATTTCATGCGCAAAATGAATCCTCGATCGAAATTGGAAAGAATGACGTTGCCGCTTCCGCAACTGCCCTGCGACCGTGCGCTTAAGTCGTCTCGTCGGAGGCCGTTCCCTGATTTTCGTGAACTTACGCCGGCCGGATAATTCCACAGGCTGAAGCTTCGCGCCACTTAAACCGGATCGCGGCGCGGGATCGGCGCCTGATTTCCGGTCACGCGTTCAATTTCCAGAAGCACTTGAGCCGCTTCGTTTTCCAGCGAATCCCGCATCTGCTCGTAATCCTGTTCCGCGTACTTCCCCGCGCGGTTTTCAAATTTCAGGTCGCGCAAATTGTCGTAGATCGAATCGCGGCGTTCCATAAGCTGATCGAGCTGCGAGCGGTGCGGCGCGGAATCTCCCGGGTCGGGCTCAATCCAGAATACAAAAATGACCGCGGCCAGCGTGAGCGCGACGCACGCCGAGAGCATGACCGTGTCCGGAAATCGAGTCGCAATGAGAGCCGGGTGCCATAAATGTTGATTCCCTATTCCTCGGTCTCGCGGTCCGCTTGCTTCCGCGCGCGTTCCAGCTGCACATCGCGAAGATCGGAAGCCGACGTATGGCGGCAACGGGCGGCGCGCTGGATGCCGTTGCCAGGCGCGCTACATCGCGCTGCCGCCACAATCGAATCAGCGTCACCACGATGCCAAGTCCGATGGCAAACGCCACGCCCGGAATGTACCAGGCGATGCTGTTGAATCCGGTGGCGGGCGGCGCGCTCAATACTTTTTCGCCATACTCCTGCACGAAATCCTGAATGATCAGGTCGTCGGCCTCGCCCTTGGCGACGTGCGCGTCCAGTTCCTTGAGCATCGGGCCGGACGACGGGCAGTTGATGTGATTGCATTGCGTGAGAATCTGGCCGCAGCCGCACATGCACATCAGCTTCGTGCCCAGGGACTTGGCGCGGTCGGTTTTTTGCGCGTCAACGTGCAGCGGGACGAGCGCCGAGGCCACGGCCACGAACGCGGCGCAGAATAAGCGCTAAGTCGACGTGCGGTTACTCATGATCGCTTGGCAGCTTGCGATCGCGCGGCGTATTAAAAATTTGCGCGGGTTGCGCGTCTCCCGGCACAGGACGCGGATTGTCCCGCCGTCGCGGAAGACAACACCATGACCGCCTGCCGGTTGGGCACGAGAGCCAGAATCGTTCCCAGGACCACGACGCGCCGCCCAGCCAAATCCATTTCACGAGCGGATTCAGGTACGCATGAATCACGGGCAGATTGGTGTCCGGATTGGTTCCGGCGTAGACCACGTAAAGGTCTTCGCGCAGCGTCGAGGAGATCGCCACCATCGTGCCGGATTCCTGGTTGGACGGATAAAAACGGCGCGTGGGATAGAGCATCATCACGGAGCGGCCGTCTTTTTCCACGTCAATCGTCGCGCGCTCGGCGCTGTAATTCGGTTTCCTGCGTGGAGTCGTAATTCTGCAGGTGCAGCGTTGTACGGGCCGATGAGTCATTTGCGAACCGGCGGACATATCCATCTGCTTGTCCTGATTGAACGCCGTGCCGGAAATGCCGATGAACACGAGCACCATGCCGAAGTGGACGACGTAGCCGCCGTAGCGCCGCGTGTTGCGCATGGTGAGCTGCGAGACGGAGGAAAAAATATTCGAGCCCGTGCGCGCGGAAATCACGCGCGCGCCGCGATAAAACTCGGCAACAATCGTCAGCGTCACGAACACGGAAAGCAGCAGGCACAGCGTCACGTAAAATTCGCGCAAGCCCAGAGCGACCGCAATCGCCGCGGCCATGAAGCCGCCAATCAGCGGAAAGCCGAAATTTTTGCGCAGGCTTTCCACCGAAGTTTTTCGCCACGCCAGCAGCGGGCCGACGCCCGTCAGGAACAAGCAGAAACATGGCGATGGGAATATTCACGCGATTGAAAAACGGCGGGCCGACGCTGATCTTCGATCCGCGCACCGCTTCCGAGAGCACCGGGAACAGCGTGCCGGCCAGAACCGCGACGCAGGCAACCAGCAGAATCAGGTTGTTGAACAGGAAGCTGGATTCGCGCGACAGCATGGAGTCGAGTTGATTGTCGCTGCGCAGGTAATCGCGATTCTTGATATAAGCCGCGAGGCAAACCAGGACGATCAGCAGCAGAAAGCCCCAGAACCAGTGGCCGATATTCGATTCCGCAAAGGCGTGAACCGAATTGACCGCGCCGCTGCGCGTCAGCGAAGTCCCCAGAATGCATAGCATGAACGTGAGAAAGACGAGCCACACGTTCCACACCCGCATCATGCCGCGCTTTTCCTGCATGATCACGGAATGCAAGAAACGCCGTGCCCGTAAGCCAGGGCATCAGCGATGCATTTTCAACCGGATCCCAGCCCCAGTATCCGCCCCAGCCGAGCACCGCATAGGCCCAGTGCGCGCCAAGCAGAATTCCGGCGGACTGAAACGCCCAGGCGATCATCGTCCAGCGGCGCGTCAGGTGAATCCACTTCTCTCCCGGATACCGGCCAAGCAGCGCGGCTAGAGCAAACGCAAACGGAATCGTGAAGCCCGTGTAACCGGAATACAAAGTGGGCGGATGGATCGCCATCTCCGGATATTGCAGCAGCGGATTGAGCCCGCTGCCATCCGCGCGCGTCGCCAGGTGCAGAATGCCGCCGGCGCCGTGCGCCGCGAAGACGCCGATACGGGCTGGCGACAAAATTATTCATCGTCAAAAAGAAAATCTGCACGCCGGCCAGGACCACGCCCACATAAGGCATCAGCTCAGGATGCTTTCCGCGGTAGGTAAAGAGCGCGGAAAACACGTAGATCGAAAGCAGGAAACTCCAGAACAGCAGCGAGCCTTCCTGGCCGGACCACAACGCGGAAAATTTGTAATAAGGGGAAAGCGTGCGGTTGCTATGCGCGGCAACATAGGCCAGCGAATAATTGTCGGTGAAAAACAGATACCACAGGCTGCCGGTTCCAATCCAGATGAGAACGCAAACCGCGAAGCCCGCATTGCGCGCGGACTTAATTAAAAGAGGACGCCGGGTAATGATCGCGGCGATGCCGCCGAAAATCGCGTAGACCGCGAAGGCAAAGGCCAGACAGTAACGAATAAGAGCCAAACAGATCCAATGTTAAGTCCTCGATTCCGGGCTGGTCACCGGCATCGTGCGGGATCATTTCCGATCAAACTGATCGATTGCATTCGCGCGATCGAAGCTGCTCCTGCATACCAAATGCCAGGCAGCCGACTAGCTCTTGCCACTCGGATACGAATCGCCGGCCTCGGGCGCGCTACCCGGCTGCGACTGGCCGCCCGGCGCAGCTTCATACTTGGACGCGCATTTGGCCTGAACCGTCTCGGCCACAAATCGTCCGTCGGGCTGCACTTTGCCTTCGACCAGGCATTGCGCGCCATCCTTAAATGTGTCGGGCAGCGGATCGGTGCCTACGTAGCTGACCGGAAGAGCTTTTCCCTGCTCCACCAGAACGAAATCCACGCGGCCGGAATAATGCTGGATGGAACCATTCTTCACATCGCCGCCCACGCGCAGGCGCTGATGCAGCGCCGATACCATTCAGCGTGGGGATTTCCGAGATCGTGTGGTAGTAGGTCTTGCTTTGCTGCGCGCCTACATAGGCGAGGCAGGAAAGAGTGACCAGAATAATCGCAACCCCTATGCCGAATTTCGCTTTGGTTTTCACGAATTCCCCCTGCTCCCAATACTGCTCAGCTAAGTGTAAGTCGAATTCTATCATACCCGGAAGGAAGATATTCGCTAAGGTGCCGCAGCCGCTACCGACCTGCGGAACAGTTGCATCCAATCCCTAGCGCCTGTCCCTGGGATGGGCAGGGCTAGCCCGTTGCTCCAGCGTCAGAACCGGGCCAATCTCCCGCCCTTTCAGCATTTCGACCAACGGAGTCAGCTCCTGCCCCAGACGGCGCGATGTGCTTCGGCCTGTAATTGAATTTGATTCGTCGAATCAGGGTCGGCGCGAGCCGATGCGATCGATTGCCGCGACGGTTTCCGCGTTTTCGGGAATCGGGCATTCCGAAAGAAATGTCAGGTAATATCCCCGGCGCTGAAATTCCGCGAGCCTCGCCAGAGTCCGCCGTGCTCGCGCGCTCCCTCTCCACCGCCGATTTTTGTGCCGGCGCGGAATTTCCAAGGCTTCCAGGAACGGATCGAAGAATTCTTTCGATTCCGCAGGGCCGTAGAAATCGTCTTCCGTGCGCGGCGGCGGCGCCAAAGCAACGAACAGACGTGCATATGTACCGGCCGAAATCGGGTGGAGAGTTCCAGCCGATGCACGCGCTCGGCGATATGTTCCGGCGACGCGGGCAGACCGCAGCCGTCGCAAGGAAGATGCTTCGGAGATGTTTCCATAGAGGTGGAACATCCTACAGCAAGTGCAGCAGGACAGGTACAGGACACGCGGATGCAGACGATGGCGAGCGGGTGTGCGGAACGCCGCACGCGAACGAAGATGTTGAAGGGCGCGCCGTAATCGGGGACGGCGCGCCCTTCGATGCTCAACGCGCCAGCCCGAGGGTCCAGGGGTGGATCAGGCCGCGGCCATTGAGCAAACTCAAAATGCGAGTCCGCTGAAACAAACACGGCTGCGCGAAAAGTTGCGATTGCGATAAAATTGCGAGTGGATGCGCGGAGAATGTCCTGAAATTACGCCGCCGCTGCGAAGAAAGACTACTTTCCCAGCTTATTTTGCAGGCAGTACTTCAATTCCGGGCTGATCTCGGTGATTTCCATGCCCGCGCTGACCATGAACTTGCAGCTCAGGAGTTCGTGCGGGTGATCTTCATCGGGCAGTTGACCGACGACGCGGCAATATTGGCAGTCCTGATTCCAGCAGAAGCGCCCGTAAGGGATGGTTTCCGGGCTGATGTATTGGAAGCCCGAAGAATCGTGTTCTTTTCCGGGACATCAAAAGATTTCCCAAGAATCTTGATTTCGACCAGCCGTTCATAAGGGCGAAATACCTGAGTCGACCCATTCGCCGCAGCTGGTTCCGATACCTGCGATCCCGTATGCTTTGACATGAGAGGCCTGTCTCCGTCTGTTCAGAGTAAGACGAGAGGCGCGGCGGCAACAATCACGATGCTGCAAAGTGGTGCGAATCCGGCAATGGACTTTCGCTGCGATGGCGGGCTGAAACGCGCACGTAGACTTCAATCCGTGCGGTGACGTGAGTCTCGTCGACGCTATCTGGCAACTTAGCGCACAACCGCCTGGCGGGACACCGGCGCTCACAAAGAGGAGATCAGATTCGGGCGGTCTCGAAAAACTGGCCCATGCGGCGGAATTTTTCGTAGCGGCGATCGAGAAGTTCAGCGGATGGGGAGGCGCGAAAGATCGCGCAGCGCGCGGTCCAGAACGCGGCCCAGGAGCGAGGCGGACGCTTCGTGATCGGTGTGCGCGCCGCCTTCCGGCTCCGGAACGATTTCGTCGATGATTCCGAATTCCTTCAGGTCGCGGCGCGGTAATTTTCAGCGCCTCGGCGGCCACTTCCGCCTTGGTCGCATCGCGCCACAGGATCGACGCGCAGCCTTCGGGCGAAATCACGGAGTAAACGGAATTTTCCAGCATGTTCACCTGATCGCCGACGGCGATGGCCAGCGCGCCGCCCGAGCCGCCTTCTCCCGTAATGGTCACGACGATGGGAACAGGCAGGCGCGCCATTTCGCGCAAATTTCGCGCGATGGCTTCCGCCTGGCCGCGCTCTTCCGCGTCGATGCCCGGGATAGGCGCCCGGCGTATCAATGAAAGTGAAAATGGGCCGGCCAAATTTCGCGGCCAGTTGCATGATGCGCAGCGCCTTGCGATAGCCTTCGGGCTTGGCCTGCCCGAAATTTTGCGCCACGCGCTGCTTGGTGTCGCGGCCCTTTTGCTGGCCGACCAGCACGACGGGACGCCCGTTGAAGCGCGCGAAACCCGTCACCATCGCAGGATCGTCGCCATACGCGCGGTCGCCGTGCAGTTCGTGGAAATCTTCAAACAGGATGCGCACGTAATCCATCATGTAGGGACGCTGCGGATGGCGCGCCAGAAGCGTTCGCTGCCACGCGCCCATGTGCTCGTAAAAATCGTGCCGCAATTGCGCGACTTCGCCGCGCAGGCGGTCCAGTTCGGCGGAGGGAGCGTCCGGCTTCGCGTCAGGCGCTGCAGGTCGGCGAGTTCCCTCTCCAGCTTGTCGATTTCGCTTTTCGAGAGTCTTGGCCATATTCGTTTCGCTCGAATGAATTGCGGGTATTGTAGTCGCCTCTTCAGAGGCGTTTCGTAGCGCGTTTATCGTTCTGCTCGCGTGACCGCCTTCCGCGCAAAACCGCCTCTGAAGAGGCGGGCTACAGCAATGCCAACGCTTCACAGGCGCGCGCTTCCAGCTGCACGGAATTATCGCCGCACAGGCGGCAAACTTCGCGCACCAGTTCCTGATCGGCACTCACGCGCTGATCGGCGCGCAGCGTGGCCACCGCTCCTTCCGGCGAAACAATGTCGAACGCCACCGCGCACGGACCCGGGCTTGTTCACGAACAACTCCTTCAACTCATCGAGCACGCGGGAATCGACCGATTGCCAAGATTCACACGCACGCGCATCACGCTCGGAGGGCGCTGCCCCATGTCTTCCAGCTTGCGCGCTTCCATCACCGCCAGGCGCGTTCCGGCTTCTTCCACGTTCACGCGGCCCTTCAGGATCAACGGCGCGTTGCTCTTGAACACAGGTTTCCAGCCGCGCGAACGATTCCGGAAACGCGAGAACTTCCAGCACTCCGGTCATGTCCTGCAAGGTGAGAATTCCCCAGCGGCCGCCTTTGCGCGAACGCATGCTGCGCATGGCGATCACGATGCCCGCGACGGTGATTTCTTCGCCGTTTCTGCGTCCTTCCACGGCGGCGAGATCCAGCGCGCCCAATTCTTTCGAGCTTCGATGCGAATTTCGAGAGCGGATGCCCGGAAATATAAAAGCCGACCGTGGCGAATTCCGAGGCCAGAATTTCGTGCTCGGGCCATTCCTCGATGATCGGGCAAAGGTTCGTCGAGCAGGTTCCGCGACGGCGGAGACGCCGCCGAAAAGGCCGTGCTGCGCCGCTCGTTTTTTCGCGCTGGCGGCGCTGCGCCGCTTCCATGGCGCTGTCGATGGCCGCAAACATTTGCGACCGCCGCGCGCCGAGCGAATCCATCGCGCCGGATTTGATCAGGCTTTCGAGAACGCGCTTGTTCAAGCAGGCGCGTATCGATGTGATCGCAGAATTGATAGATCGAAGTGAATCGGCCCAGTTCCGCGCGCGCGTCCAGAATTCCCTTCACCGTGTTTTCGCCGACGTTCTTGATGGCGCGCAGGCCGAACCGAATGGCTTCGCCCACCGGAGTGAAATCCAGATCGCTGGAATTGACGTCGGGCGGAAGGACGGTGATGCCCATGCCGCGCGATTCGTTGATGTACTTCACGACTTTTTCGGTGTTGCCCGTTTCCGAAGTGAGCAGCGCGGCCATGAACTCCACGGGAAAGTGCGTCTTCAAATAGGCGGTCTGGTAGGCCAGCAACGCGTACGCGCAGGAGTGCGATTTGTTGAATCCGTAGCCCGCGAATTCCGCCATCAAGTCGAAAATCTTCTCGGCCTTTTTCGCCGGAACTTTTCGCGCGGCGCAGCCGGCCAGGAATTTTTCGCTTCTGCGCGGCCATTTCGTCGCGATTCTTCTTGCCCATGGCGCGGCGCAGGATGTCCGCTTCGCCGAGCGAAAAGCCGGGCAGGCGGTTGGCGATCTGCATGACCTGTTCCTGATACAGAATCACGCCGTAGGTCTCTTCCAGAATTTCCTTCAGCTCGGGCAAATCGTAGGTGACTTTTTTCTTGCCGTGCTTGCGGTTGATGAAGTCGTCGATCATGCCGCCCTGAATCGGGCCGGGGCGATACAGCGCGTTCAGCGCGGTGAGGTCTTCGAGGCGCGTGGGCTGGTAGCGGCGCAGAATGTCGCGCATGCCGTGCGACTCAAATTGAAAAATCGCCGTCGTTTCTCCGCGCGCGAAAAGTTTGTACGTGGCCTCGTCGTCCAGCGGCAGCGTGCTCAGATCGACGCGCGGCGTTGCGGTTCTGCTGGATCATGTGCACGGTGTCGTCCAGCACGGTGAGCGTCGTCAGGCCCAGGAAATCCATCTTGAGCAGGCCGATATGCTCGAGGCCCTTCATGTCGTATTGCGTCGTGATTTCATCCCGGTTGGACTTGTACAGCGGGACGAGGTTGGTGAGCGGCTCGGGCGAAATCACGACGCCTGCGGCGTGCGTGGAGGCGTGCCGCGCGAGGCCTTCCAGGCGCTTGGCCACCTCCATCAAGTCCGTGTAGCGCGCGTCGCCTTCGATCAGGCTCTTCAGTTGCGGCGCCTGCTTCAGGGCTTCGTCCAGCGTGATGTTGAGCTGCGCGGGAACCAGCTTCGCGATGCGGTCCACTTCGCCGTAAGGCAAGTCCATCGCGCGGCCCACGTCCTTGATCGCCGCCTTGGCCGCCATCGTTCCGAACGTGATGATCTGCGCCACGTTGGCGCGGCCGTATTTTCCCGTGACGTACTCGATCACTTCGCCGCGGCGCCGCATGCAGAAATCGATATCGATATCGGGCATGGACACGCGCTCGGGATTGAGGAAGCGCTCGAACAGCAAATCGTATTGCAGCGGATCGACGTCCGTGATTTGCAGCGCGTAACTCACCAGGCTGCCCGCCGCGGAGCCGCGTCCCGGCCCCACCGGAATTCCCTGCGCGCGCGCGTGCCGGATAAAATCCCACACGATCAGGAAATATCCGGCGTAGCGCATCTTCTGAATCATGCGGATTTCGTTGGTCAGGCGCGTTTCGTATTCGGCCAGCGTTTTGCGCAGCATGCCGGCCTTGGCGCGCGCTTCGAGGACCGGCACGCGGGAAACGAAACCTTCGCGCGAGACCGCCTCGAAATACGTGTCGACCGTGTGGCCTTCGGGTACCTGGAAATCCGGAAAGGAATTCTGCACCGCGTCGATTTTTACGTTGCAGCGCTCGGCGATCGCCACGCGTGCGTTCCAGCGCTTCGGGAATTTCGCCGAACACCTGCGCCATTTCTTCCGCGGTCTTGAAGAAAAACTGGTCGGTGGGAAATTTCATGCGATGCGTGTCGCTCATCGTCTTGCCGGTCTGAATGCAGAGCAAGCACTTCCTGCGCGTGCGCATCGGAATGTTTCAGGTAGTGGCAATCGTTTGTCGCGACGAGAGGAATGCCGGTTTCGCGCGAGAGCGCCATGATTTGCGGGTTGACGCGCTTCTCGATCTCCAGGCCCTGGTCCTGAATTTCCAGGAAGAAATTCCCTTTTCCGAAAATGTCGCGCAGGCTTGTAGGCCGCTTCGCGCGCCTGATCGGGCCGCTCTTCCACCAGATTTTCGCGTGACGGCGCCGTGCAGACACGCGGACAAGGCGATCAGGCCCTTGCTGTGCTTTGCCAGCAGGTCGTAATCGATTCTGGGCTTGTAATAAAAGCCTTCGAGGAATCCGGCGGAGACGAGCTTGACCAGATTCCGGTAGCCTTCCGCATTTTCGCAGAGCAGCACGAGGTGGTTGTTGCCGCGCTGGCCCGGTTCG
This sequence comes from uncultured Acidobacteriota bacterium, assembly GCA_963800455.1. Taxonomy (GTDB): domain Bacteria; phylum Acidobacteriota; class Terriglobia; order Acidiferrales; family UBA7541; genus Palsa-360. Next base: position 380,315 of record CAWDAY010000004.1, read on the forward strand.
GACGTCTGCGCTCGCGTGGCCGTTGGCCGCATCGCGCTGCGACGCTTCGCCGCGATCGTGGCGGCTGCCCTTGGCGACGTACACTTCGCAGCCGATGATCGGCTTCACGCCCCGCGTTTTCGCCGCGCGGTAAAACGATTCCGCCGCAAAAAGATTTCCGTGATCCGTGACGGCCACCGCCGGCATCTTTCGCCGCGCGGCTTCATCGACAACCTCTTCGAGGTCGCAGGCTCCATCCAGCAAGCTGTAATCCGTATGCAGGTGCAGGTGAACGAATCTGGGAGTTTCCATGCCGAAGGCTATTCTAATCTCGCGCGCGAGTTTTTGCTACGCTTAGTAGGACGGGCTTCAGCCTGTCCGGTTTTTGCAGCGAATCCAAAAAAACACCGAGCAGAGACTCATCCCGATGATTTCTCCCGCCATCGAGAACCAATACTCGCACCCTTCCGAAAGAACACGAGAGATGCCATGGAAGAGGAGAAACACCAAAACCCAGACCCTTCGAAAAGCCCGAAGGGGCTGCCACCCGAAACAGCGAAACCCGTCCCTCTGCGTAGACGTAATGGATTGGTATCATCCAGCGGTGCGCAGCCGTCACGGGAAAAGGTCGAGAAAGGGATGGCCACCCGCCACCTTTTCTGAAAGCGTATAGAGTGGTAAAGTCCGCTCACTGTGAAGAGCTTGCTCATTTCCGTGCTCGCGATCAGTTTCTGGTCCGCACCCATTTCTCAAAACACCGGGCAACCAGGCAAAGCGACTGGCAAAAACAATGCCATTTCCAGCGCTCGACCATCCGCAGACCCCCAAAATGACCAGAAATCCACTGAGACCGAAGCGATACAAGCGATGTTGTCCGCGATGTCTCAACTCCGGGAACAGCAGACCGACGAACAAAGGACCGAAGCTTCCGAAAAGAAGAGCGCGATAGCCGTAGAATGGTGGCTCGTTTACGTGGGAATCGCTCAGTCGATTGCGCTGATTCTTACAATCTTGGCTATGATCCGTCAGACGGGCGTCTTGAAAGATAGCGCCAAAAGGCAACTGCGGGCCTATGTTGGTGTGACCGAATGTTCTTTGAAAATTGACATTCCAAACGTTCCAGAAGGCCAAGTCTGGATCAAGAATTGCGGACAGACACCGGCGAAGAGAGCTCGCCATTGGATAGGCATCGCTATATTGCCACACCCCCTTGTTTCTGAACTTCCGAAACCACCCGGAGGATTGCAAATGTCCGTATCCATCCTGTCTCCCGACAGCCGTCACACCCTGGTCATTCCTGTTAAGATGCCAATTCGCCCCCAAGACTTGCCGTTGCTTTATACGCGAGAGCATACCGTCTATGTCTACGGACATGTAGTTTATGAGGATATTTTCGGAGACGAATGGAATACTGACTACCGCTTTTTCTGCGGTGGTCCCGACGGAGTTCGCACCAAGAAAAATTCCCATGACGTGTTGCTGGGTCTGATGCAACCCGATTCCGAGGGCAATACAGCAACCTAATACCAAAAGCCAAAATAAGGCGCTTTTGTGAAGTCTATAATCGTGAGCCGCACGGCAGTTTCGCGGATGCACAGTCACGAGGTCGCTAGGTTCTTGCGTGCGTGTCCGCCGCAGCGATTGCCGATTCCAACAGCCAACAGAGGCGGCGGCCGAAGAACATCTCGAGGCGATTTCGAAGTTTCGGGTGAGCGGGAGGCCGACCATTTCGCGTCAAAGGGTCAGGTTTTTGCTGCTCCTTTTGCTCCCAGGCCAGCACATTCACGAGAACAAGAGCGACAAGCTGCCCTTCCTGATTCTCAGGGTAAAAAGCCCGTCCTACTTATTTCTTCTTCGCTTTGGGCTTCGGCTTCGGAGATGCCGCGGCTACCGACTTCCCAGCCGACATGCGGTGGGGCTGGATTTTTTCCGGATGAACCGGTCCAGCCGCCGCGGCGGGTTCCTGCTTGGAAGCCGCTTCGCCTTTCTTTTTCGACTTTTCCGGCTTCTTCTTTTCTTCCACTTTTTTGGGCGGCTCTTTGATGCCGGCCAGCTTTCGCAGGATCTTGGCGTGTTCCTCGGGCTTGCGGGCGCGGCCCAGGAGTTGCAGTTGGAAGAACTCTTCCACTACTTTGTCGAACTTCGGCCCGCGCTCCACTCCGAGCTGTTCCAGTTCCATTGCTACGCCGGGAAGCGCCTGGCGCAGCGGCTTCCACTTGCTGAAATACGTTTTGATTTTGCCGACGGCTTTCCCGTTGGAAGACTCGGCCAATAGGTAGGCCAGCACGTCCAGGGGCGTATGTTCCAGGAACGTGTAAGCGTCGCGCGGGGCCGCAGTCTTGGGCCCGGTGAGCAGCTTTACCGTCTTTTGCGCTTCCGATTCGACCTCCTGCACCGCGCGCAGTTCCGCGGACGGAAGAGACATCCGGCCGAGCACGGATTTTCGCTCCCCATCCTTCAGGCGGCCAAGAATCGCGACCGTGACAGGAGCAAACAGGCGCGGCCGCAGTCCGGACGAAACCATGTCTTCGCGCACGCGGAAGATGCGGTTGATGGCCTCATAGTCCGGGTGGCGTTTCGCCAGCAGCGGGTGCACGACTTCCAGCAGGCCGTGCGACTCCCAAGATTTCAGGACCGCGGCCGGCTTCTCTTCCCGGGCGACTTGCCGGAATTCGCTCCCGGCGTCCTCCTGCGAAATCGATTCCTGCAATTCGCGCTCGATCGCCAGGTTGAACCAGTCCGCGGTGCGAGACTCCATCTTGAATCCCATCCGCGCTTCGTAGCGCAACGCGCGCAGGAGGCGGACCGGCTGGTTCGTGAAACTGTGAATCGAGAGCGCGCGAACTTCGCGGCGTTCGAGGTCGGCCAAGCCATTGGTCGGATCGAGAAGCAAGCCGCGAGAATTCGGGTTCAGGGAGATCGCGATCGCATTGATGGAAAAGTCGCGGCGCCTCAAATCGTCCGTAATCGTCGAGAACCGAATTTCCGGTTTGGCGCCCGGGCGCGGGTAAACATCCTCGCGCGTGGCCGAAATGCTGGCGTCCACGTCCCCGGAGAGAACGAGTTCCGCGGAGCGCAGCGCCTCGTCTTCCTTGATGATTTTGGCTCCGCCCTTTTCCAGTTCGCGGACGATTCGCGCCGGATTCCCTTCAATCGCGAAGTCCAGATCGCGGATGGACATTCCCGAGACCATGTCGCGAACCGCGCCGCCGACAAGATAGAGATTGGCCTCGAATTCGGTGGCGAGTTCTTGGATGCGAACCATCGCGGCGCGCTGTTCCGGAGACAGCCGGCTTTCGAGCTGAAACATATAATCAGGCATGCGTAGACCGTCCTCGGCCGGAGACGCCGCTCACTTCCCTGCGTCCCCGTACCCGATCGAATTTAGAGTTCCACGGAATCGTTCCCGTGATTTAGCGTTTGGCCTTCACGCGCGCGGGTGATGCGCCTTGTAGATTTCCTTCAGGCGCTCCTCCACCACATGCGTGTAAATCTGAGTCGTGGCAATATCCGCGTGGCCCAGCATGAGCTGGACCGAGCGGAGGTCCGCACCGCCTTCGAGAAGGTGCGTGGCAAAACTGTGACGCAGCTTGTGCGGCGTGAGGCGCCCGCGCAAACCGAGTTTGGTTCCGTAGTCGTGCAGGATCTTCCAAATGCTGACGCGACTGAGCCTCTTGCCGTTTCGCGTCAGAAAGAGAACATGATTGTGCGGAGGCGGCGCCGACGGCCGCGCGAATTTCGGGCGCGCCTGCGCCAGATAGTGTTCCACCGCCTCGATGGCTTTGCGCCCGATGGGCACGAGCCGCTCCTTGTCGCCCTTGCCGATGCAGCGCACGCATCCGATCCGCATGTCGATATCGGAAATGCGCAGGTTGAGCAATTCCGAAACCCGCAGTCCCGTGGAATACAGCACTTCCAGCATGGCCCGGTCCCGCAGCCCGATCGGAGTCGCGGGATCCGGCGCGGCCAGCAACTTGTCGATCTCATCGACGCGCAGGTAGGTGGGCAGGCTGCTGCGAATCTTGGGAGACTCGAGATTTTCGGTCGGATCCGTCGTGACCAGTTCCTCGATCATCGCGTATTTATACAGGCCGCGGAGCGAAACCAGATATCGCGCCACGGAGCGGCTGTCCAGTTTTTCCTTGTACAGGCTGGAAAGAAAATCGACGACGTCCTCGCGGGTCACGTCTTCCATTCGCTGTTTCTGGCGCTTCCGGAGGAATTCCGCGAACCGTTTGAGGTCGCGGCCATAGGCCAGGATCGTATTCTGCGCGAGGCCCCGCTCGACGCGCAAATAGCTCAGAAATACGTGAATCGTAGTTTCCATTGGCGCTTATCCGGTGATTCCCGGTTTGCCCGGCTCCCCGCCGGACGTGTGAAACGCAATGCCGTACACTTCGCTGATCTCCGCGCAACGCATGACCCACGCCAGCCCCAGATACGTCAGCGTCGCCGATGCGATCAACGCGACGAAGACTACCAGCCGCGGAAAGAAATGCGCGATGCTGTCAAATTGGGAATACCGCAGCGCGCCCCAGCAAACCACGCCCATGGCGGCCGCGCAGACCGCAATTTTCGCGAGCGACGCCGCGATCTCGCGCGTGCCCAGGCTGCCGAACCGCAGCCGGAAAATAACAAACAAAGCAAACACATTGAAATAGCCAGCCAGAGCGCTGGCGAGCGCAGGACCGCCGTTTTTCAGTTTCGCAAAAAAATAAAACAGAAAGACCACGTTGAGCAGCACGTTCGCGAGCATCGCCAGCACCGCCACGCGCACCGGGGTTCGCGTATCCTGCGTGGAATAAAACGCCGGAACGATCAGTTTTACCGCTGCAAACGCCGGCAGCCCCAGCGAATAATACAGCAACGCGCGCGCCGTCAGGCGCGTGGACTCCGCCACGAACCGGCCGTGCTGGAACAGGATCTGTACGATCGGTTCCCGCAGGATCACCAGTCCGACCGCCGCCGGAATCGTGATAAACGAAACGATCCGCAGCGCGAAAATGAATGTCTTCTTCATGCCCTCTTGATTTCCGGCCGAGGCTTGGTGCGACATCATCGGCAGGATCGTCGTCGCCACGGCAATGGCATAGCCGCCCAGAACCAGCTCAGTGACGCGGTCCGCGACGTAGAGCGAGACCAGGCTTCCCTCCGGCATCACCTTGGCGTTCGCGAAGATCGTATCCACCAGCAAATTGATCTGCGCGATCCCAATTCCCACAAAACCGGGAACCATGAGCCGCGCCACCCGGCGGACCCCCGGATCATTGAACGAAATCGCAAATTTGAAATTCATCCCCCGCTTGACCAGTTGCGGGACCTGCCAGAAAAACTGAAAAATGCCGCCCACCAGAATTCCAACGGCCAAGGCTGCCGCTGGACTCGAAAAATGCCGCCACACTACCGCCATCGAAAAGACAATAAAGGAGATATTCAGCAGTATGGGCGTGGCCGCCGGCGGTCCGAAGATATGAAAACAGTTCAGGATGGCCATCGCAATCGCCGCCATCCCGATGAATAGAATATAGGGGAACATCAAGCGATTCAAATAAATCGCTTCCAATTGGACCTGGTCCTTCCCAAACATGGAGAAGAACCTAACAAATAAGGGAGAAAAGGTCACCCCGAGTACGGTCAGGACCGCCAAAATCAGGCAAAACGTCCAAAACAAACGGTTCGCGAACTCCCAAGTCTCCTCCTTGGTTCGATTTCGCATGTAGTCAGTGAAGACAGGAATGAACGAAGCGGTCATCGAGCCTTCTCCAACGAGCCGCCGAAGGACGTTGGGAATCCGATACGCCAGGACAAATGCATCAGCCAGGCCCGAGGTGCCTAAAAGAAGGGTCAAACGCTGGTCGCGGATGTAACCGAGAATCCGACTCACGACCGTGACGATGGTGATGATAGAGGCAGATTTGAGGATCTGCCGCTTATGGGTGGCGGTTTCAGTCAAAAGAACGAGGCCCCCGGTCCAGCCTCTGTCTAAGCCTTTGAAAAATATACACTTGACACAAAAATCGCGCTTAACATAACATAGTTGCGCTCGACTCGCAAGGCCCGCGCTTCGAGTCCGTTCCCGTGAAAGCACGAACTCCAGCCTCTACGCACAAGAAAGTCGCCGTGCGATTCTTCGATCGCGGCGTCCTGCGCGGCTACTTGAACCCAAGCAAGCTTGGCGAGTCCGATACGGTGGATTTGCTGACGCCCTCCGGGGAACAGCGCAGTTTCGATGCGAAGGAAGTCCGCAGCATTTATTTTGTGCGCGAATTGGACGAAAATTTCGAGCCCGAACGCAAAGCGTTTCTCTCCCGGCCCAAGCTCGATGGACTGTGGGTCCGCCTGAAGTTCCGCGATGAAGATACCCTGGAGGGAGTGGTGCCGAATGATTTGCTTTCCCTGCTGGATCGCGGCGTGCAAATTACGCCACCCGATTTGCACGGGAACACGCTGCGAATTTTCATACCGCGCACCGCGCTGACGGAAATGACCGTCCTCGGCGTGGTGGGGATTGCCCGCAGAAAACCTCCTGCACCGCCGCAGCCGGGCCTCTTCAACGAGTAATGCCGACGAACCTTGCAGCGTGACTCCGGCTTGCGCGGAAAGACTCGGAGACTTGTTCCCTGTTCTGTTCCGGTTTCGGCCTCGCTTGGGAATGATGTACAGTGAGCGCTAGGGCGATCCGGATTTTGAAATTCGAGAAAACGCAATTTCGAGGAGATTGAAATATGAAACTGGGCGAACTGGCCGCGCGATTGGGCTGCAAGCTGGAGGGCGACGAAAATACCGATGTTCGCGGCGTCGCCGGAATCGAGAACGCGCAGGCAGGCTCCGTGACGTTTCTTTCCAACCCGAAATATTCCCGGGAACTCGCGAAGACGCTCGCTTCGGCCGTGTTCGTGGACGAAAAGATCGTGATCGAGCGCGCCCCCGGTCTGCCGCCGCTCTCCGTCCTGCGGTCGAAGAATCCGTATTTCGATTTCGCGCGGGCCATCGAATTGTTTTCCGCACCTGCGAGCTTCCCGCCTGGAGTGCACCCGACCGCCGTAGTGGCCGGCTCGGCAAAGATCGGCGCGGGCGCGCACATCGGCCCGCACTGCTTTGTGGACGAAGGCGTGGAAATCGGCCGCAACGCCGTGCTGCACAGTATGGTGACGATCTACCGCAACTCGCGAATCGGCGAAGATTTCTTCGCGCACTCGCAAACGATCGTGCGAGAAGACTGCACCATCGGCAACCGGGTGATTTTGCAGAATGGCGTAGTCGTCGGCGCCGACGGGTTCGGTTTTGCTAAGCGGCCGGACGGACGCTGGCACAAAATCATGCAGAACGCGCCCGTAATCATCGAGGATGACGTGGAAATTCAAGCCAATTCCTGCATCGATCGCGCGACGGTGGGCGAGACGCGAATCCGCCGCGGCGCGAAGATCGACGACCTTGTGCTGGTCGGCCACGCGTGCGAAGTGGGAGAAGACACAATTCTGTGCGGCCAGGTAGGTCTCGCCGGATCGACGCGCGTCGGCAATCGCTGCATCCTAGCCGGACAGGTCGGTTCGGCGGGGCACCTCGATATCGGCGACGGCGCGATCATCACCGCGCAGAGCGGAATGCATTTGGACGTTCCGGCGGGTACGATGTGGTCCGGCTCGCCGGTCATGGAAAACAAGTTGTATCTGAAAGTCATCGCGGCGCTGAAGCGCCTGCCTGACATCCAGAAGAAGGTGCGCCGTCTATCGGGAGAGCTGGATCGGAAGGAAGCGGCCGGGCAGCAAGGCGCGCCGGAATAGCGGACTACGTTGCGGGCTTCTGATCGTCCGGCAACTGCGCCGCGACCGCATCGTGAACGATCTGCGCGAGTTCATCGCGCTGATCCACCGTGTATTCCTTCGCATCGATCGGTTTCCCGAATCGCACCGTGACTGTTCCGGGGCGGATGATCAGCGAATTCTTCTTCATGACGCGGTGCGCCCCGGCGCAGGACACCGGAACGACGGGAATTCCCGCCTCAATCGCGATCGCAAACGAGCCTTTCTTGAACCGGCGAAGGCGTCCATCCGGGCTGCGCGTTCCCTCCGGATACACCAGGAAAGAGTATCCTTCGCGCATATACTTCACGGCCTCGTTCACGCTGGCGAGCGCGGCGTCGCGATTTTCACGATCCACGGGAACGAATTTCGCTAGGCGAAAGGCGATCCCGACGATGGGGATGTCGAACAGGGATTTTCTTCCGAAAATAGCGATGCGCCGCGGGATGGCGGCGACGATGGCCGGCGCGTCCGCGTTGCTGGTGTGATTCGCGGCAAACAAGCACACGCCCGCGGGAATGTTTTCCCGGCCTTCCACTATCACTTTTTCTCCGGCAATGCGCGTGACGACCACCACCATCTTGACGCCGGTCCAGTACATGAGCGTGGCGGACTTGGTGAGGAGCGTCAGCAAAATCAGAGGAGGCCCGAGCACAAGCGTGCACAGGCCCATCGCGATGGCAACAAAGGCGGTGCGTATCATCTCAGTGCGTGGTCACTCCGCGCAGAATGCCCTCTCGAATGCGCCTTTGCTTTTCCGTGGGAGATGCGATTTCGGTTATCTGGTACGACGCGTCCGTTTGGCGCCCCAAGGGGAAAGAAAAGTCCCGTTCTTCCGTGCCGCGCCGAACCCGTACCGTCACGCGTTCCCCGGACTGGCGATCGCGGAGCCAGCGCTCCGGTGCGCGGGGAATGGGTTCGCCGTTGAGCGCGACCAAAATATCTCCCTCTTGCAAGCCGGCGTCGGCCGCGCCGCTATAACGGTCCACGGAAGCGATGCTGGCGGAGCCTGCGGTGTCGCGACCGATCGTAAAGCCGAACGCAGCGCGATGCTGGCTGGTGTCGCGCAAGGTCCACCCGGCGCGCGCCAGAAAATCGGCGTACGGTATCTCGTCCGTGCCAGAGACGTAGCGCGTGAAAAAATCCGAAAGGTCGGCGTCCGCCCCGGGCGCGTTCTTGCGAATCACTTCCTCCATCACGGCGCGCAGGCCATCGCTTTCCTTGTAGAAGCGGCCCTGCTTGGCGTACTCCTCATTCAGCGCTCGCAGGACATCGTCCAAGCCGGCGCGATTGCCGGTGCGATCGCGGATCAGAAGATCGAGCAGCACGCCCACAATCTGGCCCTTGTTGTAGTACGAGATGCTCTCCTCGGGGCGCGTGTACATCGGGTATTTCTCGTACCACGCGTCGAGGCTCGATTGTTCGACGCTTTGCCACCGGTGCGCGGGGCGCGATTGCAGTTCGTTAATCTGGTCGGCCAGATTGATGTAAAACTGCTGCGCGGTCCAGAGCCCCGTGCGCTTCATGGCGTAGGCGCCGTAGGTGTTGGTGACGCCTTCGGCGAACCACAGCGAGCGCGTCCACATCTCCCTCGTGTAGTCCACCGGCTCGAGCGCCTGCGGGCGGATGCGTTTCACGTTCCAGGCGTGAAAAAATTCGTGCGCCGAATAGCTGGGCAACTGCGCGGGGATATCGGCGGAAATGGCCGTGCAATTCATATGTTCCATCCCGCCGCCGCCGACGTTGTTGCCGACGTGAAACAGGAATAGATATTCGCGAAACGGCGCTCCGCCCATCAGCGAAACCTCGTAGTCGACGATGCGCTTCAGCGATTCGACGAGCCGCGAGCGATCTCCGGAGTCGCCGTGGACGACGATGCGAATGGGCCGTCCTCCGGCCTCCATACGGAACTCATCGAAGTGGCCGATCTCGACGGGCGCATCCACCAGCGCGTCGTACTCCGGCGCAACGTAGGCGCTTGGCTGATGTGCGTCTGCGGATCCCGCGGCGTCCAATTCCACCGCCACGCGCCAGCCCGGCGGAACGTCTTCAAATTCCAAGCGGGTATCCTCCGTTCGGCGGCCGGGAACGTACAAAAGGAGCGTGCCCAAATTGAGGAATGCGTGGTCCTGGTTCAATTGCGACGCAAACGGGCCCGGCTCGTCCCACAAAATCGGATAGCTCACGGTGACGACTCCGTGCCCCTCCACCGTCCAGGTTTGTTTGTCGAGCTTTCGCAGAGGGAGCGGATGGCCCTCGTCGTCCTTTGCCGTGACCTGCATCATGTGCGATGAGAAATCTCGAATCTGATAGAGGGCGATCCAAGCGGGCATTTGGACCGTCACCTGGTCGCGCACATTCGGAATGCGCATGGTCACGCCGAAGACATGCCTTTCCGGATGAGCAAGCGAAACTGAGTATTCAATGGTGGCGTACGCAGGGGAGGCAAAGAAGGCCAGAGCCGCCAGAATCGCGGCGCGCGGCCAGAAGCGGGAACGAAACATCATGCTTGGAATTTCCCCGCCGGGGCGCCGCGTTCCTGCAACTTGGCGAGCAACTTGCCGCAGAGCCCGTCAAAGCTGCCGTTGGACATGACCAGGACGAGGTCGCCGGGACGCGTCTTGTCGGCCAGATATTCCGCAATCTCTTCGGCGGAATCGAATCCTTCCGCGCTTCGTCCCGCGTTGCGAATCGCATCGATCACGCGAGCCGGAGACATTCTCTCTTCGTCGGTGAGAAGGCTGGCGCGATTCACCGCGCCGAGAACCGCCGCATCGGCCGTCGCGAGCGACGCGGCCAGGTCTTTCTCGAAGACCTTGCGCCGCATGGTGTTGGATCGCGGCTCGAACACCGCCCACAGCTTTCGTCCCGGCCAGCGATGGCGCGCCGCATCGATGGTCACGCGAATGGCTGTAGGGTGGTGCGCGAAATCGTCGACGACGAGCACGCCGGACGACTCCCCTTTTATCTCCAGGCGCCGCAGGACGCCGCGGAACTCGGCCATCGCGGAGGCAATCGCTTCGCCGCTGACGCCACGGCCGTGGGCAATGGCGGCGGCAGCCACCACATTCAGCACGTTGTGGCGGCCGGAAAGAGACATCGAAATGCGGGCGACTTCCCTGCCATCGCGAGAAACACGGAAGTGAGTCCGGCCATCGGCTATTTCCAAATCGCCCGCGAGCCAATCGACGCCGGGCGTAAAACCGTACGTCTCGACGGGACAGAACGCTTTTTTCACGGCGGCGCGAACCGTTTCGCTCTCGCCCCAGGCCACGATGCGCCCGCTTCGCGGCACCAGATTCACCAGTCGCCGGAATTGCAGTTCGATGGCGGCAAGATTTTCGTAGATGTCGGCGTGATCGAATTCCAGCGACGTGAGGATGATTTCCCGCGGATGGTAATGGAGAAATTTCGGCGCCTTGTCGAAAAACGCGGAGTCGTACTCGTCGCCTTCGAGAACGAACTCCTTTCCTCCGCCCAGGCCGAAACTGCGGCCAAAATTTTCGGCCACGCCGCCGATCAGAAAATTCGGATGCCGCCCGGCGTGATGCAGGATCCAGGAGAGCATGGACGTCGTCGTAGTCTTGCCGTGCGTTCCCGTCACGACGAGCGCGTCGTGATCCGGCAGGAAAAATTCCTCGAGCGTCTGAGGAAGCGACCGGTACGGAATTCTGTTGTCCAGCACCGCTTCGACTTCCGGATTGCCTCGCGACAGGGCGTTGCCGATCACCACGATGTCCGGCGCGGGATCCAAATTCGCGGCGTTGAATCCATTCGTCCAGCGGATCCCGAGGCTTTCGAGCAGCGTCGACGCCGGCGGATAGACGCCGGCATCCGAACCCGTGACTCGATGCCCGCTTTCGGCCAGCATTCCCGCAAGCGGCGCCATGGCCGCTCCGCCGATGCCCGAAAGATGAAAATGCAAGGGCCGCGTCATCCGCGCACCGCCGGCTCGAGAATATCGATCCGTCCTTCTCCCGAGGCGTGAAGCTTCGCTCGGACGCCGAGCGGCAGCGTCAGCATCGGGCGCAAGGTGTGGCCGACGGGCGCGCCGTAAACAACTGGAACGCGCAGCGGGCCGAGAATGCGGCGGCACACGTCCGCGACTGTCACCGTGCTGCCTTCCGGAGCTTCCGACTCCGGGAATTCGCCGAGGACGATTCCGCGCACGCCTTCAAATTTTCCCGCCTGCTTCAGGTGCAGCAACATGCGATCGAGCTGATAGGGTTTCACTCCCCGGTCCTCTAACAACAAAATCGAACCGCGCGTGTCCAGTTCCCACGGCGTGCCAATCGAGGTCTCGATCAGCGTAATACAGCCGCCGAGAAGCCTGCCTTCCGCTTTGCCGCGCGTGAACGTTTCGCCTTCGAGCGGCACCGTAAAGCCGCTATTCGTCGCCGTCATCGCCCACATGAACGAATCGGGGTCGAAGCCGCTTGTGGCATTCGGGCCGGCGTCGAATCCCCCGGCCACCAGCGGTCCATAAAACGTGACCCAGCGAAGCCTCTGCCACAAATATATATGGACCGATGTTAGATCGCTAAACCCGCAAAAAATCTTCGGTTGTTTGAGTAGCCGAGTTTTTAATCCGTCCAGAATCTCAGCGCTGCCATATCCGCCTCGGGAACAGAGTACTGCTCGAATACTGCCGCGCCAGAGGGCGTCCTGCAATTCTTTGCGCCGAACTCCGAGTGGCGCCGAGAAATATCCCTCGGGATCACCTTTCCATGGGTATCTCTTCACCCGGTAATCGAGCCGCTCCAAAGTTTCGCAGCCGCGCCGGATCCGCTCTTCCTTCGCCGAGCTCGCCGGCGCAACCACGGCGATGGTGCTTCCCGGGACGAGCGCGAGCGGCTTTCGAAGTGTGGTCATGGGAGAGCGCAACAAAAAAGAAGTATACAACGCGGCGGCGAAGCGCAACCCAATTCGCGGCGCCGGATGTTGCTCCGGTGGCAATTCCGCCCAGGGCGAACCGGCGGAGGTTAGAGGCTAAACTGCGTCATCTTGTGAAAGTGGCGGGCCCGGGCGCTGATTTCGGACTTCTTCAACGCGCGCAGGCGATCCAGGCCGAATTTTTCGACCGCGAAGCTGCCCATCACGGAGCCGTAGACCATGGCGCGACGCAGGGCCGCATCGTCCACCTTGCGCGCGGTCGTGAGATAGCCCATGAATCCGCCCGCGAACGAATCGCCCGCGCCGGTCGGGTCGTGCACTTCCTCCAGTGGGAATGCGGGCACGTTGAACGTTCGATTTTGATGGACCAGCATGGCGCCATATTCTCCGCGCTTGATCACGAGCGCCTTGGGACCGAGGCTGAAAATGTGGCGGGCGGCGCGCAACAAATTGTGCTCGCTCGAAAGCTGGCGCGTTTCGGAGTCGTTGATCACCAGAATGTCCGTGTGCTTGAGCGTTTCCCGCAATTCTTTTGGCGTGCGCTCGATCCAGTAATTCATGGTGTCCAGCGCGACGACGCGCGGCCTGCGGCTCACTTGGTGCAGCACCGAAGCTTGCAGCGTGGGATCGATATTGGCCAGGAAAATATGCGTCGATGCCAGATACGGTTCGGGAAGCTTCGGCTTGAAGTCGGCAAACACGTTCAATTCGGTGGCCAGCGTGGTGCGCTCGTTCATGTTTTCGCTGTACTTCCCCGCCCAGAAGAACGTCTTGCCGTCCGCGCGCTCCAGGCCCTGCGTATCGACGCGGCGGCCCTCGGAAGATGGACTCGTCCTCCGCAGTGAAATCGGTGCCCACGATGCCGACCAGGTTGACGTGCGTGAAATAACTCGCCGCAACGGAAAAATACGTCGCCGCGCCGCCCAGCATGCGGTCCACCTTGCCGTGCGGCGTTTCCACGGCATCGAACGCTACCGATCCAACAACGAGTAGAGACATTTTCAGCGGGCTCCAGGTGTGAGGTATTTCCCGGCGATCACGCTCAAGCGCTTTCGCGCCGCGGCGGGTATCACGGCGGGGTCGGTAATGATGGCGTGGGCGAGCGCGCGGCCGCACTTGCAGGAGCGTTCGGCGGGCATGTTGCGCACGGCTTCGCGGATCACGTTCTGCGCGTTTTCGGCGTTCTTGTTCAAGTTGGAGATAATTTCGTCGAGCGTCACGGAGGCGTGCTCCGGATGCCAGCAATCGTAGTCCGTGATCATGGCCACGGTGGAGTAACAGATTTCCGCTTCGCGCGCGAGCTTGGCTTCCGTCAGATTCGTCATGCCGATCACTTCAAATCGCAACTGGCGATACACGTGCGATTCGGCCAGCGTGGAAAATTGCGGCCCTTCCATGCAGATGTACGTGCCGCCGCGGTGGACGGGCACTTTCGCGAGATCGCACGCGGCGCCGAGCACGTCCGCAAGCTGCCCGCAGACCGGCTTGTCGAATCCCACGTGCGCCACAACGCCATCCCCGAAAAATGTGGAGATCCTGTGGCGCGTTCGGTCGTAAAACTGATTGGGAATCAGGAAATCGAGGGGCTTCAATTCTTCCTGCAAAGAGCCGACCGCGCTCACGGAAATAATTCTCTCGACGCCCAGTTGCTTCATCGCGTGAATGTTGGCGCGATAGTTGATTTCCGTCGGCAGGAAGCGGTGCCCGCGCGCGTGGCGGGAAAGAAAGGCGACGCGCTTGCCTTCGAGCGTGCCGGTGACGAGCGCGTCGGAGGGGTCGCCGAACGGCGTCTTCACGCGCACCTCGCGCGACTTTTCGAGGCCCGGCATGTTGTACAGGCCGCTTCCGCCGATGATGCCGATGCGAATAGCCTCCGCGCCCGCGCTGCGCCGCTTTGCCGCTTGCGTCTTCTTGGCCATTTCCGTGTCCTCGTGTCGGAGCGAATTTAGACGTCGATCATCACCGGTTCAAGATCGAATTTCCCCTGGCGTTCGCGCAAATAACCCGCCGGGGTCTGCGCTTCGTGCCCGAAAATGACGAGCCACTCCTCGCGCGCCGCCTGCGGGATCCACTTCTTTTTGCTTTCCAGCGTTGTGAGGGGATACAAATCGTAACCCATGATCCAGGGATACGGGACATGAGCCGCCGTGGGAACGAGGTCCGCGGTAAAGAATACAGTTTTGCCGCCGCCGGTCAAGCGGACGCACATCATGTCGGCGTTGTGGCCGGGCGCGCGGATCACTTCAATACCCGGAACGATTTGCGCGTCGCCTTCCAGCAGATTCCATTGCCCGGATTTCTCCATCGGCAAGAAATTTTCAGGGAAATAGCTGGCGCGGTCGCGGTCCGTCGGGGCTTTGGCGTGGTCGAGTTCCCCGCGCTGCACAAAATACCGCGCATTCGGGAAGACGGGCACCGCTTCTCCGTTGACGATGCGCGTGTTCCATCCGCAATGATCGAAGTGCAGATGCGTGTTGATGACGATGTCGATTTTTTCGGGCGGAACGCCGTGCGTCACCAGCTTTTCCGGCAGGCGAGGCGAGCTGTCGAAAGCATAGATGTCCGAGCGCTTGGCGTCCCACTTATCCCCCGCGCCGGTTTCGATCAATATATTCTTGCCCGCCGCGCGAATCAGGAGCGAATTCATGGCCATCAGAATTCGATTCCGCGCATCCGCGGGCGCAGCCTTCTCCCACATGGGCTTCGGGATGACGCCGAACATCGCGCCGCCGTCCAGGCGAAATGTGCCGTCCGTCAGCAGCCAAAATTCCAAGTCGCCAAGTTTCATGCGCTTCTCCGGGCAATGTCCGCGCGCGCGAGCAATTCGCGAACGGCTGCGTAAGGGTCTTTCCCGCGGCCGGCCACTTCGCGCGCCAGCTTGTCGAGCGCGGCTTCGCCCTCCGCGCCGGATACCGCGCGCTTCAAAACAGCTTCTCCGGCGAGCGCGAGAAGCCTCGACCTCCAGTGATCGATCTTTCGCTCCTGGCGCGCCGCGCTATCCGCGAAGCGCGCGCGAAACTCGGCGATCGCCGAGGCCAGCTCTTCCACACCCTTGTTTTCCGTGGCCACGGTGCGAACAATCGCCGGTTTCCAGCCATCGCGTTCAGGAGCCAGCTGCAGCATCGCTTCCAACTCCGCTTCGAGGCGCTCCACACCCTCGCGATCCGATTTGTTCAGCACGAAAATGTCTGCGATCTCCATCAGGCCCGCCTTCATGTTTTGCACGTCATCGCCCATGCCGGGAACCAGAAGGACCAGCGTGCAGTCCGCAAGACGCACGATGTCGACTTCGTCCTGGCCCACTCCCACCGTCTCGACGAGCACGTATTGCTTGCCGGCCGCGTCCAATACCAAAGCAACATCGCCGGTGGTGCGAGCCAGGCCACCGAGGAATCCGCGTGTGGCCATCGAACGAATAAAAATCCCAGAATCGCTCGCGTGGCCTTGCATCCGTATGCGGTCTCCGAGGATCGCGCCGCCGGTAAAAGGGCTCGTCGGATCGACGGCAATAATCCCCACGCGGTTCCCAGCCGATCGATACTGCGCCGCGAGCTGGTCGACGAGCGTGCTCTTCCCCGTTCCGGGCGCGCCCGTGACCCCGATCACGAAGGACTTTCCCGTGTTCGGGAAAAAGGCGCTGCAATAGATCTTCCGACCGCGGGTCGTGGTCCTCGATCGCCGTGATCGCGCGCGAAACGGCGCGCACATCACCGGCGCGTATCTGCTCGGCCCACGCTTCGATGGATGCGGACATAGAATTTTGTGGCGCCGGCGTCCCGCCGGCGATTGTTCCAGTCATCACTCATCGCAAAAACACCGGCGAGACGCCGGCGCCACCAGACCTGCGCACCCAACTCATTGCAGGGTGTGGCCGCCGACTTCAGAATCCTTGGTGAGAAATCCGGACTGGAGCGAAACAGAGAAGTTATCACAACAGCGGCACGGCCCGCACACGAAAACCGGCTCAGCGCGCGTCCAGGATCTGGCGAGCGATCACCATGCGCTGAATTTCGCTGGTGCCTTCTCCGATAGTGCAGAGTTTGGAGTCCCTGTAAAACTTTTCCGCAGGATAGTCCTTCACGAATCCGTAGCCGCCAAAAATCTGCACGGCTTCATTGGCCACACGCACGCCGACTTCGCTGGCGTACAACTTCGCCATGCTGGATTCCTTCGTGAAGCGCGGGCCCTTTTGGTCGGCGAGCCATGCCGCGCGGTAGACGAGCCAGCGCGCGGCGTCGATCTCCGTGGCCATGTCGGCCAGCTTGAACTGAATCGCCTGAAACTCGCTGATCGTCTTTCCAAACTGCTTCCGTTGCTTCGCATACCCGACGGCGGCTTCATACGCTCCCTGCGCCATTCCGAGGGCCAGCGCGGCGATGGAAATTCTTCCGCCGTCGAGCACCTGCAACGTATTCACGAAACCCAAGCCTTCCTTGCCGAGTAGATTCGCGTCCGGCACGAAGCAATCGCTGAAAATCACCTCGGAGGTGTCGCTGGCGCGCATGCCCAGCTTGTTTTCTTTCTTCCCTGCGCGAAAACCGGGATTTCCCCTCTCCACGATGAAAGCGGAAATGCCTTTCGTTCCCTTAGGCTTATCGGTCACGGCCATGGCCACGCACACGTCCGCGTAGTGGCCGTTGGTGATAAATGTTTTCGAGCCGTTGAGAATCCATCCGCCGTCCTTGCGCACAGCGGCGGTTCGTGTTCCCCCGGCGTCCGAGCCCGCTTGCGGCTCCGTCAGCGACCAGCAGCCGAGGTGTTTGCCCTGCGCGAGCGGCGTGACATATTTCTTGCGCTGCTCCGGCGTGCCGAATTTATAGATGTGATTCGTACACAGCGAATTGTGCGCCGCCACGATCAGTCCGATCGAGCCGTCCATGCGCGCCAGTTCCTCGACGACCGTCGCGTACTCGATGTAGCCCAGTCCCGCGCCGCCGTACTCCTCCGGAAAAATCACGCCCATCAGGCCCATTTCCGCCAGTTTCGGAATCAGTTCGGAAGGAAATTGCGAGGTCTCGTCCCATTCCATGACGTGCGGGCGGATTTCCGATTCGGCGAATTCCCGCACACTGCGCCGGAGATGCTGCTGTTCATCGGTGAAGGAGAAATCCACGAAGCCTCAGGGAAGCGGCGCGTCTTGGAGCGCTCAATTCCTTTATACCATAGGCACTGAGAGCACTATTTCGCCGCCACTGGGAGAAGTTCCCAAGACGCACGGGTTCGGTAGAACGGGCTTCAGCCTGTCCAGGTTTGACCTCTGCCACTCAGCCGCAGATCGTCCCCTGTGCCTCAAACTTCAAAACCGGACAGGCTAAAGCCCGTCCTACTTTCAATCCCACCCAACCTTGTGCCCTGCGTTTTGCGCATCGAGCCACTTCTTCAGCGGAGCAAAGTATTCGAGCATGGCGCCGGCATCCATCTGGCGCTGCCCGGTCAGGACTTCGAGCGCGTCGGGCCACGGCCGGCTTTCGCCCATGGCCATCATTTTGGCGAGCCGCGCTCCGGCCTCTTTGTTTCCGTAGATCGAGCACCGATGCAGCGGTCCCGTATATCCCGCTTCCCTGCACAACGCGCGGTGGAATTGAAATTGCAAAATCGTGGCCAGAAAATAGCGCGCGTACGGAACGTTGTCGGCCACGTGATATTTCGCGCCGGGATCGAAATCGGCTTCGCTGCGAGTGACGGGTGGAGCTATGCCTTGATATTTCCGGCGCAGTTCCCACCACGACTTGTTGTATTCCGCGGGCTTGATTTCTCCCGAAAACACCTTCCAGCGCCACTCGTCGACGAGCAGGCCAAACGGCAGGAACGCGACTTTGTCCAGGGAGCGGTCGAGCAGCAAGCCGATGTCCGCCGACGGCGGCGGCACACGATCGACGAGGCCGATCTGCTTCAGGTATTCGGGCGTGACCGAAAGCGCGATCGTGTCGCCAATCGCCTCGTGGAAGCCGTCATTCGCGCTGTTCTGAAACAACGGCGAGAGTTTGTTGTACGCGCGCTCGTAAAAATTGTGGCCGAGCTCGTGGTGCACGGTCGTGAAATCCTCGGACGTGGGCTCAAGGCACACCTTGATTCGCAAATCGTCCGCGTAGTCGATGTCCCAGGCGCTCGCGTGGCAAACCACTTCGCGGTCGCGCGGCTTCGTGAACATCGACCTCTCCCAAAACGTATCGGGCAACGGCTCGAAACCGAGCGAAGTGAAGAATGCCTCCCCGTAGCGGACCATTCC
Organism: uncultured Acidobacteriota bacterium; assembly: GCA_963800455.1. Lineage (GTDB taxonomy): Bacteria > Acidobacteriota > Terriglobia > Acidiferrales > UBA7541 > Palsa-360. The sequence continues at coordinate 399,218 of CAWDAY010000004.1, forward strand.
GATCGGATCGACATTTTTCGCGCGCAACGCGGCGCCGATGTCGGGTCCCGTGTCCGCGTCGGGCGGCGCGATCAACGGATAGATGTTCTCCCATTCTTGCGCCCACATGTTTCCGAGCAGGTGCGCCGGGATCGGCGCATCTTCGCGGACGGCGTCACTGCCGTATTTTTCCGCGAGCTTCCAGCGAACGTAGGCATGCAGCGAGACGTACAGCGGACGCACCTGCTCCCAGAGACGGTCGATCTCCCGGGCGAATCGATCCGGCGGCATGTCGTACTCCGACCGCCACATGGCGCCCACGTCGGCAAAGCCCATTTCCTTCGCGCCCTGATTCGCCAGATCGACGAGGCGCACATATCGCGCGCGCATTGGCGGCGCGATGGCATGCCAGCCTTTCCAGGCGTTCAGTAGCTCCTGCGGGTCGCGGCTTGCCGCCATGATTTTTTCCATGTCGGGCAACTCTTTGCAGTTTTCCTTTTTGTCGTCCGGGCACCAGGCTCCCTTGCCGTAGTCGCTGTCGAGCGATACCGCGATTTTGGCAAGTTCTGCCTGCGAAACAGGATCGGACGGAGCGGGAAGATCGACCGACAATTTCAGCAGCTTGAATTTGCGGGCGACGTCCGGCGGAAGAGGAAGCTTTTCATAGCGCCGCGCCCGGCGCGCTAGATCCGCGGTCGCGGCTTTGACGGCTGCGTCGGCGTCCGCGGCGATCGCTTCGGTATCGTCCGTAATGAAGCTCTCGGAGACCCAAGACGCGCGATTGTTCTTTATCCACAGATCGAGCAAGCGGGATTCAGCATCGGAGATGAACCGTTCCGCCTCGGCGACGGTGGGCTCGGACGCGGCGGACTTGGCCGAGAGAGAAGCATTCCCTCGGGAAGCGATCGTCTGTCCGCGCGCCGATGGGGCGATCCCTGCGAGGCTCACAAGAATCAGAATCAGCACCTGCGCGCGCGTCAGGCTCGAAATGGCAGCCACGAATCGCATTCTTATTCGAGTAGATGCACAAAGACTTCGTTCGAAACCGACAGTCTCTCCGGCGACAGCCGCAGGCGCGGCCCATCCCACTCGACCAGTCCCTGCGCCTCAAGCTCCTGCACTCGCAGCCGGAGTTTTGCACCGTACTTCTCTTCGATCTGGCCCAAATCGATCCCCGCGAGCTGACGCAGCCCCAGGAACAGCTCCTCCTCCAGCGCCTGTCCGGGCGAGACGGCTTCCAGCTGCTCGACGGGAAACTTTCCCCGCAGAACGGCCTCCGCGTAGGCGGCAGGGTCATGCGCGTTCGCCCAGCGCTGCGAGCCATTGAAGGAGTGCGCCCCGGCGCCAAATCCGAAGTAAGGTTCCCTTCGCCAGTATTTCAGGTTGTGGTGAGATTCGAATCCGGGCAGCGCCCAATTCGAAATCTCATAATGCGCGTATCCCGCGGCGGCAAGCCGGCGGCAGCCCTGCTCGTAATAATTCGCCATCGAGTCATCCGATGGCAGCGCCTTCGCCGAGTATCGTTCCCCGCTCTGCAGAACTTCCAGCCCGAGTCGGCTTCCCTCGTCGATTTCCATCATGTAGATGGAAACGTGCTCGGGACGCAGACCCAGCAACTGCTCCACCGAGTCTTCCCAGGTGCGATCCGTCTGGTGCGGCAGCCCGGCGATCAAGTCGAAGCTGAGATTGTTGAATCCCGCGGCGCGCAGAATCTTCGTCGCCTCGAATACATCGGCGCGGCGGTGCATCCTTCCCGCGGCGCGCAGTTCGGCGTCGTCGAAAGATTGCACTCCCATGCTGATGCGATTGAATCCCGCCTCGCGCCACGCTGTGGCCTTTTCAGGGGTGATCGTTTCCGGATCGGCTTCGAGTGTCACCTCCTCGAACCGCGAAGGAAACGAAGCCTGGATCGCGTCGAGGATTTGCGCGAGATTTTCCGGCTTGAGAAGACTGGGCGTTCCGCCGCCGAAATACACCGTGTCCACGACGGGCTCCAGCACATCCACGATCGCGTTTTCACGCAGCAGCCGAGGATAGCTCGCGATCTCACCGCAAACCGCTTCGGCGTATGGCGCGTACAATTCCTTTGAAAACACGCCCGTGTGGAAGTTGCAGTAGGTGCACTTCGTCTGGCAGAACGGCACCTGCACGTAAATGCCGAGTCTTGTCATCTTCTATAGAATTTAGCACAGGAGTCTCGGCGCCGCTCGCGCGCTCGAAGCAAGGTTGTGGCCGTTCAGTGCGAAGCGTCCGGCATAACCTTCACCAGCACCTCGCGATTGCGAGGGCCGTCAAATTCGCACAAGAAAATCGATTGCCAGCGGCCGAGCCGGAGAGCGCCATTTTCGATGAGTACACTCTGCGACGCTCCCACGAGAGTGGCCTTGATGTGCGAATCGGAATTTCCTTCGTAGTGCTTGTAGCCGGCGTCTCGCGGGACCATGCGGTCAAAGGCCGATTCCATGTCGCGCGCCACATCGGGATCCGCGCCTTCGTTGATGGTGACGCCGGCAGTCGTGTGAGGAACGTAGACTTGGCAGACGCCGTGCGAAACGCCGGACGCAGCAACGCAGCGGCTCACAGCGGAGGTGATGTTGACCCACTCGGTGCGGCGAGACGTTTTCAATTGCAACGTCTCGATGCGCGCGCCGGAAGGCGCTTTGCCTGCGGAAGTCATTGGCGAAATGGTTGGTGCGGGATCGGTTTTAGTAGCACAGCCACTCTTGGCTGTGCGGTTTCGTAGGCCACAGGTCGATGGTCCATGCACATTCGATTGCAAACCCCGCACAGCCAGGAGTGGCTGTGCTACACGATGCGCTACGCGAGCGCCGACGAAGACGTGACGCCGTAGAAAGAAAACCACGGCTTCGCCGCGGTCAGCCGGTCATTCACGTTCTTGATATTCTTCACGCCCTGATCCTTCAACCAATCTTCCAGGGCCTTGGCGCCGTGCTTGCCGTACACGGGAATCGCATCCTTCCACGTGGCGCGGCCGCACAGGACGCCGGAAAAATTGACTCCCGTTTCCGAGGCCAGCTCCAGCGTTTCGGAGAAGGTATCGTTGCTCACGCCGGCCGAGAGATAGATGAACGGCTTCTTGGCGACGGCCGCGGCCTTGCGAAAATGCTCTTTCGCTTCGTCGCGCGTGTAGGCGGAATCGCCCTTGCAGGAGCGAGTTCCCTTCACGAAGGCCATCGTAACGGGAACCTCGACTTTCAGCACGTCCACGGCGTACTGCGGTTTGCTGAATTCTTCCATGCTGCGCGTGACGACTTCGGGCTTCTTCTTCGCGAAGTCCAGGCCTTTTTCGTCGACGCCCTCTTCGTAACCCACAAATTCCAGGAAGAACGGGACGTCGGCGGCGACGCATTCCGCGCCGATGCGCTCGACCCAGGCGTGCTTCACATCGTTGATCTGCGCGGAATCGAAAGGCGTGTAGTACAGAAGAATCTTGATGCAATCGGCGCCGTCGGCGACCAGGCGGCGCACGGAATAGTGATCCAGCAGGTCCGGCAGGCGGCCGGGTTGCGTGTTGTCGTAGCCGCTATTTTCGTAGGCCAGCAGGAGACCGGCGTTCTTGGCGCGCTGCTTCGCCGCGGAGAGCCCATATTCCGGGTCGAGCAAGATGGCGGTGGCGTGCGGCGTCAAAACGCGCGAAACCGCTTCCTTGAATTCCGCCATCATTTCGTTCGTGACGGCTTTCTTATCGATGCCCTTGTCCTTGGCGATCGCGCTCTTGAGCGAGCCGCGCTGATCCATGGCCGCCGCGGCAATCACGCCGTGAGCATTCGAAACAGCATCGAGTCCCTTGCGCTTCCCCGGGGTCAGTTTCATCGCAGAATCCTCCGCTCATGAGCGAGTAGAATGGCCACTGTTGGAAAATCTTACCACGCCCACTTCGATCGGAACACAAGTCCAGGCGCCATTCTAGTGTTCATGAATCGAAAAATACATGGGGCTGATTTCACGAGCGCGACTGTGCCCGCAGGCAATTCCAGATGTGGCTGCCTTTATTTCCCCGCCGGTTGCAGGAACAGGAAGCAATGCTCGCCGGTGCCTGCCTTGATGTGGCCATCGATGGAATCGAGAAGCCCCGGCCCCTCCGCAGCCAAAAAGGTGAGCAATCCGAAGGAGCGCTCCTGGAGCGCGTTGTTCGGCAAAAGCGAGGAGGCGATCTCGTTCTCGTGCGTGTTCAGGACGCCGGTGCGGAAACCCTCGGCGCGGCCAGCCTTGGCGCGCAGGCCGGTGAATTGATAGAGCATTTTTTCGGAGGCTGTATCCAGCGCGCCCAGCAAAGTTTGATCGAGCTTCGCGAGAGGCTCGCGCAGTCCCTCCGCGAGAGCCTTGATCGCCTTTTCGCCGTCATCGAAACGCGCCGTAAGAGCTTGCGGCAGCGCTTCCGCCTCCAGCCGGGCGCGGAGTTTGTGGCGTCCTTCGAGAATCGCCCGCGCGTCGAGATTGTATTTCTTCAGCAAATTGGAAACGTGCGACGGCACCAGCGTGAAGCTTGCGCGCGGCAGGATCGCAGGCGCCCGTCCAAGAAGTTTCTCGTACACCAGCGAGGTTTGCGCCTGGTAAGCCACTTCGGCCGCGCCGCCAATGTAGGCCACGGTCGGCAGCAGCGTGTCCTGAATCACGGGACGCAGCAAAGCGCTCGGGCTGAAGTCTTCGGGACGTTCCTGGAGCGCGTTCACGGTGTCCTCAAGCGATTCCGTTTTATTACCTGCGGCAAGCCCGCCGTTCGCCGCGCGAAGCGCCAGCCTCTGCCCGTCAACGTTGCGGAATACCAGCGTGCTTTGCTCGGTGACTTTCACCTGCGCGTGGAATCCCGCCTTTTCCAGCGCCGCGGATCGCGCCACCAGTTCGGCGGTGAGGGCCTTGTGATCTTTCACCGCGCGCAGCATTGTCGGGAGCGACAAGCGGTGCAGCTCCGGCGACATGGGATCCAGGAAAACGAGCCCGCGCCCGGAGAAAATTCGCGTCATCAGCTTGCCAAAGGCCGATCCGAACGTCTCGTCCGGCGCATAGCATTCCGTAACCCAGCGCCCGACTTCCTCGGCGCAGGCTCCTTCGACTAGCGCCGCCACTTGCTGGGAGAGTCCTCGGACGGCATCGCCTAGAAGGATCTCGCCGACGCGCCGTTCGGCAGCGCCGGCCACGAGCAGTTCGAAGCGCTCGAAGCCGCCGCGTTTCGGCAAGAAACAATGATTCACTTCCGCGAGGTCGTGGTCTTCGGTCGCCAGCCAGAAAACCGGGACGGCGTCGACGCCGCGTTCGGTCAGTTCGCGCGCGATGTGGACGGCTGTGAGCGCCTTGTAGATGCTGTACGCGGGGCCGCCGAACAACCCTACCTGCTGCCCCGTTACCACGGCGAACGCTCCGTCCCGCAGCCGCTCCAGATTTCGCGTCGTGGCATCGTCCGCGCCAAACGCCTGATTCTGCCGCGCCAGGACGTCCACAACGGCGCGGCGGATAGGATCCTCGAGCCGAACCTCACGAGCAGCCTCGGCGATTCCATTTGCGTTGGGAGGATGACGGTAAAAATTCGACACGCGGGCAAAATCGGAAAGAAATGCGGAATACAGGGGCGTGGTTCCGGGCAAGTCGGCCGGCGAGAGGCAGCTACACTCCATCAAGCGCTCCATCCTTCCCTGGGCGGGCTCTTTGCCGCGGCGAGCCCGCACCCTATTGTCCGCACAGTATTCACACAATCGGTTCACAGAGCCATCGGCTTGGCGCCATCACAAAAACTATTGGATGACTTGGAATTCGTTCGGATTCAGACCGCGACGGACGAGGGCGCGAACTCCGCCATCATGGTATCGACTTCCTTCTTATGCGCCTCGCCCAGCGGCAACAGGGGCGCGCGTACCGGACCGCCGTAATATCCGCGCCGGTCCATCGCGTATTTCACGCCGGAGATTCCCATCGTGCCGACAATCCGCACCGTCGGCTGGATCAAGCGGCGCTGCAGTTCGAGCGATTTCAGCTTGTCCCCCGCGACGATCGCATCGTACAGCGCGACGCAAAGTTCCGGCAGAAAATCCGCGAGCGCAAGGATGCCGCCCTTCGCTCCGACCGCCATCGACGCCAAAACCGTCGTCGAGGCTCCCGTCACCAGCTCGAACGACTCCGGCACGGCCGCGAGAATCGCGCCGACGCGATCCACATTACCGGAACTATCTTTCATTCCCACGATGTTGGGATGTTCCGAGAGGCGCGCCGCAACGTCCACTTCGATCGCCACGCCGGTGAATTGCGGGACGGAATACAGCAGCACCGGAATCCGCGAAACGTCCGCCACCCGCTTGTAGTGTTCCACCAGGACCTGAGAAGTCATCGCCGGCTTGAAATAGCAAGGAGGGCAAACCAGGGCGTAATCGTAGCCGAGTTTGGCCGCAAATTCCGTGCGCGAAATGGTTTCGGCTGTGGTTTCGACGCCCGTCCCGGCGATCAAGATCCGGCCCGGCGCGGCCGCTTCGCGCACCACGGACAGCGTGCTTTCAAATTCCGCGCGGTCCAGATAAACCGATTCGCCCGTGGAACCGACGGCCAAATACCCGGACGGTCCCGTGCGGTTGTACGCGTGGATGTTGTCCCGCATGCGGCTGACGGCCAGGCGGCCGTTAGCTTCAAACGGCGTAGCAAGAGCCGGAATGATTCCTTTTAGCGGTTTTCTGGCGGCCATAGGAAAATCTGCTCCCTGGAGAATTCAAGCGGCACAGACGTTCGTCTGTGGGTTTTCTGCCGTGTAAACGATTCGTGTTCCCGCGGGCGCAAAGCTTCGGAAGTAAGTCTGCGCTGCTCAATCGCTCCCGGAAGGCAATTGTTGCGCGGCCGCTTTCTTGGAATGCAGCGATTGCAGCGGCGAAACTTCCAGCGACTGCTCGACCAGCGCGCGAATCCCGCGCGCGGCCGCATTCGCGGCGGACAAGGTCGTGATGCACGGAATGTTGTAGCGAATCGCCGCGCGCCGGATCGATTTCTCATCGTAGAAGGACTCGCGGCCGAGCGGAGTGTTGATGATCATGTCCACTTTGCCGGTCTTCACCAGGTCCACAATGTTGGGCCGGCCTTCATTCACTTTGTAGACGGGCTCCGCGGAAACTCCGGCGGCTTCGAGCGCCGCTGCGGTGCCGCGCGTCGCGATCAGGCGGAATCCGAGGGACTGCAATTCTTTCGCTACGGGTCCGCAGAGGCGCTTGTCGTGGTCGCTCACGCTCAAAAAGATCGAGCCTTTGCGCGGCAGGCGCTGCCCGGCCGCGAGTTGCGCCTTGGCAAATGCCTGGCCAAAACTCTTGGCCACGCCCATAACTTCGCCGGTCGAGCGCATCTCCGGCCCGAGAATCGTGTCCACGCCGCGAAATTTATTGAACGGAAAAACGGGAGACTTCACGGAGAAATAATCGCGCACCGCGATTTCCGCCACGCCGTCCGTTACGGTCACGGGAAGCGCCATGTCGCGGAGCTTGCGGCCGGCCATCAGCCGGGCCGCGACCTTGGCCAGGGGCACGCCGGTCGCCTTGCTGACGAACGGAACCGTGCGCGAGGCGCGCGGATTCACTTCCAGCACGTAGACCGTGTCGCGCTGGATCGCGTATTGCACGTTCATCAGACCGACCACTTGCAGGGCTTTCGCCAGACGATTGGTGTAATCGCGGATCTTGGCCAGCACCGCGGGTGACAGGCTCACGGGAGGAAGCACGCACGACGAATCGCCCGAGTGCACTCCCGCTTCTTCGATGTGCTCCATCACACCGCCGATGATCACGTCCTCGCCGTCCGCCAGCGCGTCGACATCCACTTCCGTCGCTTCCTCGAGAAACTGATCGATCAGCACGGGACGCGCGGGTCCCATCAGCGCCGCTTGCGCCACATATTCCTGCACCGTGTTCAGGTCGTACGCGATCACCATGGCGCGTCCGCCGAGCACGTAGCTCGGGCGCACCAAAACCGGAAATCCAATCTCGCTCGCCACGCGAGCCGCTTCTTCGGGGACCAGCGCCGTGCCGTTCTTGGGCTGCGGAATTTTCAATTCGTCGAGCAGCCGGCCGAATCGTCGCCGATCTTCCGCGAGGTCGATCGACTCGGGAGCGGTGCCGATGATGGGCACGCCGTTGCGCTTCAATTCCAGCGCCAGGTTGAGCGGAGTCTGTCCTCCGAACTGCACGATTACGCCCTGCGGTTTTTCGCGATCGACCACCGAAAGAACATCCTCAAGAGTGAGGGGCTCGAAGTAGAGGCGGTCGGAGGTGTCATAGTCGGTCGAAACCGTCTCCGGATTGCAATTGATCATGATGGTTTCGTAGCCGTCCTCGCGCAGCGCGAAGGACGCGTGGCAGCAGCAATAGTCGAATTCAATTCCCTGCCCGATGCGGTTCGGTCCGCTGCCGAGGATCGCGATCTTCTGGCGATCGGTCGGCTGGGATTCGTCCTCATCCTCGTACGTCGAATACATATACGGCGTAAACGACTCGAATTCCGCGGCGCAGGTATCGACGCGCTTGAACACGGGCGCGATGCGAGCCTTGTTGCGGCGATGCCGAACGGCCGCGGGAGTGGTTTTCCACATCTGGGCCAGTTGCTCGTCGCTCGTGCCGATGCGCTTGCCTTCACGCAGCAAATCCTCGGGAACGGTTTCCACGGTCACAGAAGCGAGCCTGCGGTTCACCGCAAGGATTTCCTGTATTTGCTCGATAAACCACGGATCGATTTTCGTCAGCTCGACCGCCTCTTTCGCGGTGATGCCGCGCTCCAGCGCAACGAACAGCCAGTGAATGCGGTCCGGGCGAGGCGTGGCGATTTTTTCGCGGAGCAGCGACACGGGCGTATCTGCCGGCGCGCGCCAGGGCGAACTCGGCTCGAGGGACCGGATGCCCTTCTGAATGGCTTCCTTGAACGTGCGGCCGATGGCCATCACTTCGCCTACGGATTTCATTTGCGTGCCGAGCGTGGAATCCGCCCCGGCGAATTTCTCGAACTGCCATTTGGGAATTTTCGCGACCACGTAATCGATGGTCGGCTCGAAGCATGCCGGCGTCTTCTTCGTAATGTCGTTGGAAATTTCGTCCAGGGTCATTCCCACGGCCAGCAGCGCAGCGATTTTTGCGATCGGAAAACCGGTGGCCTTGGACGCCAGCGCGGAACTGCGCGAGACGCGCGGGTTCATTTCGATGACGATCATTCGTCCCGTCGCAGGATCGATGGCAAACTGAATATTCGATCCGCCGGTTTCGACGCCGACTTCGCGAATGATCGCCGCCGCCGCGTCCCGCATCCGCTGGTATTCCTTGTCGGTCAGCGTTTGGGCGGGCGCGACGGTGATGGAATCGCCGGTGTGCACGCCCATGGGGTCGAAGTTTTCAATCGAGCAGATGACCACGAAGTTGTCGCGGACATCGCGCATCACTTCGAGCTCGTATTCCTTCCATCCGAGCACCGATTCTTCGACGAGAGATTCGTGCACCGGGCTCGCGTCCAGCGCGTGCGCGATCGCTTCCGCAAATTCCTCGCGATTGTAGGCGATCGATCCGCCCGTCCCGCCGAGCGTGAACGACGGCCGGATCACGACGGGATAGCCGAGCTGGTCGGCAAGCTTCAGTCCGTCCTGGGCGTTGTTAACGAGCGCGGAGGCGGGAACATCGAGCCCCACCTTCCGAATCGCGTCTTTGAACCACAGCCGGTCCTCGGCGACTTTGATCGCGCGCAGCGACGCGCCGATCAGTTCGACGTTGTATTTTTCGAGGATACCGCCCTCGGCAAGCTCCACGGCGAGATTCAGGCCGGTCTGGCCGCCCACGGTTGGCAGAAGCGCCTGCGGCCGCTCCACGGAAATGATTTTTTCGAGATAGGCCTTGGTCAGCGGCTCGATGTACGTGCGGTCGGCGATTTCCGGGTCGGTCATGATCGTCGCCGGATTCGAGTTCACCAGGACGACTTCGTACCCCTCGCTTCGCAGCGCTTTGCAGGCTTGCGTGCCCGAATAATCGAACTCGCAGGCCTGCCCGATGACGATCGGCCCGGAACCGATGATCAAAATCTTCTTGATGTCTGTGCGCTTCGGCATGTGCGGTTACGCCTTCGCCTGTCCGCGCCGCAACGCGCCGGATAGTTTCCAGTTTTTCATGGTGTCCGTGAACTGCCGGAACAAGTAATGCGAATCGTGCGGCCCGGGCGACGCCTCGGGGTGATACTGCACGGAAAAGAGCGGCAGCGTGCGGTGCCGCAATCCCTCGTTGGTATGGTCGTTCAAATTCAGGTGCGTCACTTCGACGTCGCTGGACGGCAGCGAATCCGGATCGACGCAGAATCCATGATTTTGCGCCGTGATCTCGACCTGCCCGGTGAGCAAATTCTTCACCGGGTGATTCGACCCGTGGTGGCCGAAGCGCAGCTTGAAGGTTTTGCCCCCCAGCGCAAGCCCGCACAGCTGGTGCCCCAGACAAATTCCAAACACGGGCACCTTGCCGAGCAAATTGCGAATCGTCTCGATCGCGTACGTCGCGGGCTCGGGATCGCCCGGGCCGTTCGACAAGAACACGCCATCGGGCTTCATCGCGAGCACATCGTCGGCGGAAGTTTGCGCGGGGACGACCGCCACTTCGCAGTGGTGATCGACGAGCAAGCGAAGAATGTTTTGCTTGATGCCGAAATCGTAGGCCACCACGCGGAACTTGCGCGCGTCCTCGGCGGATTGCGACTCGCCCATCGACTCGTGCCACGGCGAAACCGTCAGCTCGATGGAGCCTTTCTCCCACCCGTATTGTTTCTCGCAGCTCACCCGACTCGCCAGTTCCAGCCCCGCCATGGACGGTAGCGCGCGAGCTTCGGCGAGAAGCGCTTCCACGGGCGTGCCGTCGGTCGATACCACGCCGCGAAGAGCGCCCATCTTCCGGATGTGCAACACCAGCGCGCGCGTGTCCACATCCCAAAGAACCGGAATGTTATTTCGCACCAGATAGTTTTGCGCGGTTTCTCCCGACCGCCAGTTGGACGCGATCGCGGAAAATTCCCGGACAATGAGCGATTCGATGTAGGGACGCGAAGACTCTTCATCGTCCGCGTTCGTGCCGACGTTGCCGATGTGGGGATACGTCAGGCAAACGATCTGGCCCGCGTAGCTGGGATCGGTGAAAACTTCCTGATATCCGGTGAGGCTGGTATTGAAAACGACTTCGCCGCCCCGCCGGGTCGTCGCTCCAGCGGCGCGGCCATAAAAAATTCGCCCGTCTTCGAGCGCCAGAATTCCCTTCCGTGCTTCTGCTTCCGACAGTGGACCCTCTCTCTCCCGCCTTCGTCCGCTGCTGCGGACTTCGGCGGGCAAGCCCGCCTTTACTGGCCCGCCGTAGCTAGCCAACCCGCACTTAGGAGCGCGCCGAAGCGGGCACTCCTGCCTTCGCCAGTGCACCGAAGCGGGCTTGCCGCGCCGTAGCGCTTTGGCGAAGGCGGACTATTTCACGGATTCTGCAAACACCGGGATCGAACCGAAGTGATCCACCGGCCAATAGGCGAACACAGCCTTGCCGTAGATAAACTTTCGCGGCACCGGCCCGAAAATACGCGAGTCGTTCGAGCTGGTACGGTGATCCCCCATTACAAAATACTCGCCCTTGGGCACTCGCGTCGGCGCGTACGTCCCATAATCGTCGGACTCCGGCGGAATGTACGGCTCCGGCAGCATCTTGCCGTTCAGGAAGACCTGGCCTCCCCGAATTTCGACCGTATCCTCCGGCAATCCGACCACGCGCTTGATGAACGACTTCGAGCGGTCAAGAGGATACCAGAAAACGACGACATCGCCGCGCTCAATCGGCTCAAAGCGATAAACAAATTTGTTGATGAAAATCCTCTCCTGATCGGAAATCAGGGGAGTCATGCTGGTGCCTTCGACCTTCACCGGCTGGTAGAAAAAAATGATGATAACGACAGCGAGGCTGAGGGCAATGACGAGATCGCGGCCCCAACTTCGAAGCTCGCGCCGCAGCGGTTGCGCCGCTCCGGGCGCGACAGTCGTACTAAGATCGGCGTTCGGCTCCATGTCCTTACGTTTCAATTAATTTTATACCACGCTCGCGCGTTGCACGCCACTGGTACGGCGCGTCAAGGCCGCGCCGCCGCGCTACTTGTAAGCCGCCAGGCGCAGCCTTCGGTAATCGGCCCACCACTGTCCGTCACGAAATAATTTCGGACGAAGCAGTTCCTCGACTCGGCCAATGAATCGTTCTCGCCCTTCTTCTCCGGCTTTCGCCAGATAGTCTGCGCAGAACATCGCGATCCAGTTCCGCATGCCCGCAGAGCCATCCGCCAGCCCGGTCGGGCGATCGAACAACGTGATGAAGCGAACCTCAAGACCGTTCCTCTCGACGAGCGTCGCGTATTCACTCACGCTTGGGTAGTACCACTGCTGAACCTCTCCCCTTTTCGCTGCGCCCATTTCCTCCAGCGCGCGGTCGAAGGCATCCTGCATCGCGCGGATATTTCCTTTGCCGCCCAGTTCCGCGACGAACCTTCCGCCGGGCGCCAACGCGCGAGAAATCCCCTGCAGCACGAGTTCTGGCGTGTGAATCCAATGCAGTGTCGCGTTCGAGAAAACCGCGTCGAACTCATCCCGAAACGTCAAATTCCTGGCATCTGCAATTTCAAATTTCAAATTTGGATACGCCAAACGTGCCGCGGCCACCATTTCAGCGGAACGATCCACGCCCGTAACCTGCGCTCCGGATGCGGCGATTTGCGCGGTCAAATGGCCGGTCCCGCATCCGAGATCGAGAATGCGCTCCCCTGTTTTGGGCGCCAGGAGCGAAACGACATCCGAACCATATTTCCAGACGAAATCGTGCTTCGCGTTGTAAAGGTTGGCGTCCCAACCCGCTCCGGTTTCCCGCGACGTCCCGCTCACGATAACTCCTTCCGCATTGCAGCTGTTGCCCGCGCAACTCTGAACGGCGAACTTTCCACTTCGAAAACTCGATTGCAAACCGCAGCCGTGTTACCACTCGCCGAGCGCGAGTCACGATTCACGGAGCTTCCGGCCGAAACGCCCCGAAGGCGTATTGCACCGCCGCGAGCGCAGCGCACACCGCCGTCTCCGTGCGCAAGATATTTGTCCCGAGCGCGACCTCCGCAAATCCGCAGGCGTTCGCCGCTGCAAATTCCGCGTCGGTCCATCCGCCTTCGGGACCGATCGCGACGGCGACCTGCGCTGCATCGCCTTCTTTGCGCAGGGCCGCCGAGGGCTCCAGCAACTCGCGCAGCGGCCGCGCGCCCGCTCGTTCGGAGAGCAACAATTTCAGAGAAGCGGACGAGGCGTGAAAAGCGTCGCGCGGTTTTTCGGCATCCCGCAAATCCGGGATGCGCAGGCGCCGCGCCTGCTGCGCCGATTCCGCGAGAATTCGTTTCCACCGTTCCGCGCGTTTTCCCGCCGCGGCGATCAACCCTTTTTCGCTGCGTTCCGCCGCAAGCGGCGCAACTTGTTCCACGCCCAGTTCCGTAGCCTTTTCCAGCGCCCACTCGAAGCGATCGAACTTCACGACGGCCAGCAGCAACTCGATGCGAACTGGCGCAGCCGGCGCGGACAGTGGCTCGACCAGCGAGAACTTCACTTCGTCGCGCCCCACGCGTTCTGTGCGCGCCAGCCATACGCGCTGCCCGTCGCTCAGTTCGTACAATTGCCCGGGCTCGGCGCGCAGCACGCGCCCCAGGTGATGTGCCGCTTCGCCGCGGAGAGTTGCCGAATCGGCTTCGAACTCCTCCACAAAGAATCGCCTTCGCATGGATCGCTATGTTATATCAATCCGATGCCGACGCGCGCCCAGCGAGCCTGCACTTCCCTGTCCATGCCAGTCGCCGTCTTCCTCCTGGCAATTCTCGCGCTCACATTCGGCGCTGATTTCAACGCCCAAACGCCGCCACGTCCTGCGCCGCTTCGGCGAACCGTGATAGTCGACATGGACGGCGGCCCCGACGACCTCGTCGCCGTCGCATTCCTCCTGTCCCGACCCGATATTCACGTCGAAGCGATCACCATCGAAAATGGCGTGGCCGACGTGGCGGCGGGAGGAAGAAACGCGCTGCGCCTGCTGTCGCTCGCGGGGCGCAACGACGTGCCCGTATTTCTTGGCCGGGAAATTCCGCTGTACGGCACGCAGCAGTTTCCCGCGGCGTGGCGCCAGGCCGCGGACGAACTCGCCGGCATCGATCTTCCGGAGCCCGCGCGCGCCGTCGATTCGCGCAGCGCAGTGGATTATTTGCAGAAGCGGTTGCTGGACGCGGTCCATCCCGTGCAAGTGCTGACGCTTGGGCCGCTCACGAATCTCGCCGAAGTTTTTTCGCGCGCGCCGCGAGCGGCCCGCACCGGCCGGCAGCTCGTCATCCTCGGCGGGGCTGTGCGCGTCTCCGGAAATCTGGGCGACGGCGGAGCCTTTCAAACGAACAATGACTCCTCCGAGTGGAATCTCTTCGTCGATCCCGCCGCAGCCAAGATCGTGTTTTCATCGGCCGCGCCGATTCGCCTGATCCCGCTCGATGCCACGCAACAGGTGCCGATCGACATGGCGCTGTTCGAGCAGATTCAGTCGCGCGCCGGCACGCCGCTCGCGCATTTCGTCGCGCAAGTCTTCGCCACAAAACGCGAACAGATTCGCCTGGGATATTATTTTGCGCGCGATGCGGTCGCGGCCGCAGCTCTCGCCAATCCCGCGATCGCGACGTTTCGTCCGATGGCCATCGAAATCAGCGAGAAGCCCGGCGAGCCGGGCCGCACCGTCGAGATGAAGCTCCGCCGCGCGAACGTCCAGGTCGCCATCGACGCCGACCCCTTGCGATTTCGCGACGTGTTTATGACCGCGCTGGGAGTGAAGTAGGACGGGCTTCAGCCTGTCCGCTCTTGACTTCTGTCGCGGATCCGCAGAGCTTGCTGGCGCCTCAAACTTCAAAACCGGACAGGCTGAAGCCCGTCCTACCCGAAAATATCTTTCACTTTTTCGAACAGAGAAGAATCGCGGTGCGCGGGCCGGTTCTCAGCCGGGAGCGTGGCGCCGAGCTGTTCGAACAGTCGCCGCTGATCGCGTGTCAGCTTGGTGGGAATCTCCACGTGAAGGTTGACATACAGGTCGCCCTTGCCGCCGCCGTGGGGATCGGGCAGGCCTTTGCCCTTTAAGCGAATAATCTCCCCGGTCTGGGTTCCTTCGGGAATTTTGACGGTCTCTTCGCCGTTGAGTCCGGGCACTACAATTTGCGTCCCCAGCGCCGCCTGCACGATCGAGATCGGCACGGTGCAATACAAATCCGCTTCGCGCCGCTCGAAGTACGGGTGCGGCTTCACATCGAGCACGACGTAGAGGTCGCCCGCGGGACCGTTGTTGCCGCCAGGCTCGCCTTCGCCCGGCACGCGCAGGCGCGTATTCGAATCGACGCCCGCCGGAATTCTCAAGTCGATGGTGCGGCTGCGCTCGATGCGGCCTTTTCCGCGGCAATCGGGACACATTTCCCGGACGATTTGTCCGGCGCCTCGGCATTCCGGACAGGTGCGCGAAATGGTGAAAAAACCCTGCTGGTAATGCATCTGCCCGCGTCCGCCGCACGCAGCGCAGGCCACCACGCCGGTGCCGGCCTTCGCGCCCGTGCCGTTGCAGACTTCGCAAAATTCCAGCCGCGGAATGCGAATCTTCGTGTTCACTCCGGCGGCGGCTTCCTCGAAGGTCAACTTCATGTCGTAGCGAAGATCCGCGCCGCGCTGCGACCGCGATCGGCCGCGCCGGCCTCCGAAAATATCCTCGAATCCGAAGAAGTCTCCGAAAATATCCTGAAACTCATCGAAGATGGTTTGATTGACGCCGCCGTCGAATCCGCCGCGGGACACGCCCGCGTAGCCGAAGCGGTCGTACGCGGCGCGCTTCTGCGGGTCGGAGAGAATCGAATACGCTTCCGTCGCTTCGCGGAATTTTTCCTCGGCTCCCTGCTTGGATTCCGGATTACGGTCGGGATGCCATTTCAGCGCCGCCTTGCGGTAGGCGGACTTCACCTCGTCCGCGGCGGCGCTCTTCGTTACTCCCAGAATTTCATAACAATCTCGTTTTTCGCTCATCTGCGGAATCGCCTGCCCGGCCTAATTTTCATTCTTTGAGGAATTCTCGTTGACGGCAACGCGTACAATCGCGGGACGCAGCACGCGCCCGTGAAACAGATACCCATCCTGAAATACCGCGACAATGTAGCCGTCGGGATATTCGTCCGACTCCAGACGCTCGATCGCCTGGTGCATATGCGGATCGAACATCTTCCCTGCCGCTTCGATGGGCTGGACGCCGTGCTTGGCGATCGCGTCCCACAGTTGTTTGCGGATCAGCGTGATCCCCTTGCGATATTCCTCGTAGGCCGGATCGTCGTGCGCCTGCAGTGCGCGATCGAACGCATCCAGCACGGGAATCAAGTCCATGACCAGCCGCTCGACGCCGCGCCGCGCTTCCTCGTGACGGTCGCGCTCGGTGCGCTTCCGAAAATTCTCGAAATCGGCCTGCCGCCGGACCAGCGTTTGCAGCAGTTCTTCCTTCTCGGCTTTGAGTTTCTCGAATTCCGCGGCCAGAGAAGATCCCGCGGCTGCCGGGGGATCGCCGGACGGCGGGTCGTCGGAAGCCTGCGGCGCGCCGGAGCCTCGTTCGGCGCGGCCGCCGTCGATGGACACTACATTTTCTTCTTCGCGTTTTGGTTCCGCCACGATGACTAGCTCCGATCCAGTGTATCGCTCAAAGCGCGAGCCACAAACGCCACCGCCGTAATCGCGCGTTCGTACTGCATGCGCATGGGACCCAGAACGCCGACCGTCCCTTGCGATTGGTCCTGAAACGAGTACGGCGCGCCGATCAACGCCAAGTGTGCGCCCGCGCGGTCCATTCCCTTCACGCCAATTTGCACGTGCACCGGGTCCGGGGTGTCGATGCAGGTCGCCAGCAGCGCAATGATCCGGTGCTTTTCCTCGATCGCCGCGAGCACGTCGCTCAATTGCGATTGGTCCGTGAACTCCGCAGCGGCCGCCATCTGCGCCGCGCCTTCGATGTAAACTCGCTGCGACG
Organism: uncultured Acidobacteriota bacterium; assembly: GCA_963800455.1. Classification (GTDB taxonomy): domain Bacteria; phylum Acidobacteriota; class Terriglobia; order Acidiferrales; family UBA7541; genus Palsa-360. Next base: position 416,266 of record CAWDAY010000004.1, read on the forward strand.
ATCCCTGCCCGAGCATCGCCGGATCGCACAGCACCAGCGCGTTGCGCGCAAGCAATGCGTACTGCTGCTCCTCTTTTTCCAGGCGATTCAGTAGGTCCGCCCGAATCGCTTCCAGAACGCATCCGGCGTAGTTTCGGTTCAGGTACTCGGCGGTATGATCCAGTTCCTGCTGGCTGAAAGCCTGCTCGGGACGAATCACTTTGTCTCGCGTACTCCCGCCCGCCGAAACCAGCACGACCACGATGCGTCCGTCCGGCAGCAGAACGAAGCGGATGTGCTCCAGCATCGTCTTCGAAATCGGGAGCGAAACGACAATTCCCAATCCCTTGGAGATTTCCGCCAGCACGTGCCCCGCGCGTTCGACCATGTCCTCGCCTGACGCGGCCGCGGCGAACTCGCCACGGATCCGGTCCTCGTCCTCCGGGCTGAGAGTGGCCTTGGCCACAACCTGCTGGGCGAAGAAGCGGTAGGCCGAGGCCGTAGGAACCCTTCCCGCCGACGTATGTGGTTGATACAAAAAGCCTTCTTCTTCCAGGTCGGACATCACGTTGCGAATCGTCGCCGGGCTCAGCGCCTCCACATGCCGCCGCGAAATGCTGCGGGAAGACACTGGTTCACCGCTCTCAATGTAGGCGCGCACGATGGCGGAGAGAATTTGCCGATTGCGTTCGCTATGGGGTCCCGGGTCAGACATTGGTTGCAATACTCTCAACCAAATATAACATGCCTGTAACGATTTTATTCGCCGGAGCTGCCGCCGTCAAACTGGGATGAGGAATTGTGTTTAGAAGCGCAGCCACTTACGGCTGCCCATCGGGGGAGTGCTCGAACTGCTGGGGCAAATGAATCGAAAGCTGTATTACGAATCGATCTGCGCCCTCTGCAACCGGTCGGAATAATCCACGTAGAGCGTCTTCCATTCCGAATAAAACTCGATGGCCGCGGTTCCGGCTTCCCGATGTCCGTTGCCCGTGCCCTTGGTCCCGCCAAACGGAAGTTGAATTTCGGCGCCGATGGTCGGAGCGTTGACGTAAACAATGCCCGTTTCCAGGTCGCGCATCGCTCGATACGCTTGATTCACATTGCGCGTGTAGATCGAAGCGGACAGGCCGTATTTCACATTGTTGGCGATCTCGATTGCCTCGTCGATGGAAGAGAACGGCACCAGGGCCACGACCGGGCCGAAAATTTCCTCTTGCGCGATGGTCATTTTCGGATCGGCGTCCGCGAAAATCGTAGGTTCGTGGAACCATCCTCGCCCGAGATTGCCGGATTCCGCGCGGTGTCCGCCAGCCACTAGGCGCGCGCCCTCGCTCTTTCCGATCTCGACGTATTTCATGACCGTCAGCAACTGCGTTTCATTCACCACGGGTCCCACGTCGGTGTCCGGGTCGAGTCCATCGCCGAGCTTGAGCGCCCGGGTCCGCTCCGAGAAGCGATCCAGAAATTCACGGTAAATTTTCCGATGTACGGCAACGCGGCTGGCGGCTGTGCAGCGCTGCCCGCTGGTGCCGAACCCGCCCCACACCGCGCCTTCGACCGCCAATTCCAAATTGGCGTCGTCCATCACGATCATGATGTTCTTGCCGCCCATCTCGAGGTGGCACGGCTTGAAGGTCGGCGCGCAAGCCTGGCTCACGATGCGTCCCGTCTCCGTCGAGCCGGTAAAACTGACCGCCGACACGCCAGGATGGGTGATCAGCGGCGCTCCCGCGTCCGGCCCCATGCCCGAAACAACGTTCAGGACGCCCGCAGGCAGGCCCGATTCGATCAGGATTTGCACGAGATTGTAGGTGGAGAGCGGCGTGTCTTCCGCGGGCTTGATCACAACGGTGTTCCCGCAAATGAGCGCCGGCATAATCTTCCAGGACGGAATCGCCATGGGAAAATTCCACGGCGTAATCATTCCCACAACGCCCAGCGGATCGCGTACCGACATCGCGAATTTATTGGGCAGCTCCGACGGAACTGTTTGGCCGAACAGCCGCCGGCCCTCGCCCGCCATGTAATACGTCATGTCGATGGCTTCCTGCACGTCGCCGCGCGTTTCCGAAAGCGGCTTGCCCATTTCGCGCGTCATGTCGCGCGCGAGGTCTTCCTTGCGCTTCACGAGCGTCTCGGCGGCGCGATACAGAATCTCCGCGCGGCGCGGCGCCGGAAACAAGCGCCACTTTTTGAAGGCCGCTTTTGCCGCGTCCACCGCGTCGTTCACGTCTTCGTGCGTCGAGGACGGAAAAATCCCGATGAGTTCGCCGGTATTGGCCGGATTGCGGTTTTCAAACGTCGTTCCGCGGCGCGACTCGACCCACTCCCCGTTGATGAAATTCTTGTGGCTTCTCGAAACGGCGCTGGTCGTCATGGTGCCTCCGGCGGTGGATTGAGGCCCTGCAAGGGTTGGCAGTTCGCAAAAAAGCGTCGCGGCGGAAATTTTTCCGCGTGGCGATTTCAATGTAGCAGAGGGCCCTGAGGCCGTCAAAACAAACTCAACCAGCTGCCGCGCGCCGGTGTGCTCTTGGTTAATCCTTAGACGTAAGGATGAAGAATCAATTCACTTCGCCGGCGGATCCGCGGACGACGCTGAAGCAGCCGGTGAAACACCGGGCGTCAAAGACGGAGGAGCAGGCGTAACGGGGTCTACAGGAGCGCCCTTGCCCGCGGTTTCCGAGCCCAGCCCGAGCTTGTTGAGCGATACCGCGTCGATCTTGCCGGTGGCAGGAATGCCGTTCTTGTCCTGATACTTTCTCATCGCCTCCGCCGTGGCGGCGTCCCACTTTCCCGTCGGCTCACCTTCGTAGGAACCGTCCTTTTGAAGGGCGGACTGAATTTCGCGGATGCGATCGGGTGTGGGAGCGCTTTGTCCCTTGGGCTTCGCCGTTCTCCTGGACTTCGACGAAGTGACGTTTCTTTTTCTTGACGGACGTCGTGGACGACTGGCTGTGCCCGGACCGCTTGCGCCGGACACAACGGGGGCCGCGCTCACCAGGAGTGCGGCCCCAAGAAAAAAAAACAAGGTTTGTTTCATCATGGTCGAATCGCCGGATCGGACTCCGGATCAAACTCCGGATTGGGCTACTGTTCAGGAGCCGGAACGACTCCGGCCAGATAAACCGTGTCGAACTGGTCGTTACCCGACCGCCGCATGACCTTAAACAGGACGTCCTGTCCTGCTTTCAGGCCCGAGACGGCCCGGCGATACTCGGCCACGGAATTCACGGTCGCGTGGTTCACCTCGATAATCACATCGCCTCGAGCGAAACCGACATCTTCGGCGAAGCTTGCGGGGTCGACGGCCGTTACGAGAGCGCCCTTCATGTTCTCGTAACCGGCGCGCCGCGCGCGGTCGGTCCCGAGGTCTTCGAGACGCAAACCGAACTCGGCCGGCGTCGGTCCGCTTTCACTGCCACCGCCATTCGCCGTGCGATCCGGGAAAATCTTGGTGCGGTCGGCGACGGTGATGGACGCTTCGTGTTCTTTCTTGTCGCGCACGTAGGTGACGCGGACGGAATTGCCGATCGGCGTCTGCGCGATCGGATTCACAAGATCGTTGCCATTGTGAACGGGTTTGCCGTTCACGCTGGTGACCACATCACCCGACTGCAGGCCGGCCTTTTCCGCGGGACTGCCGGGCTCGACGCGCTGCAAGACGATTCCGTATGGACGCGCCCAGTTCCTTCAGAACGATCGGATTGCTGCCCTGCGTTTCCGTGAAGCTCACGCCGATCGAGCCGCGAGTCACTTTGCCGTTCGCGGCGATCTGGTTGTACACGCCGATGGCGGTGTTGGAAGGCAGAGCAAAGCCAACGCCTTCGTTGCCGTGCCCGCCGGTAATGATCGCAGTGTTGATGCCGATCACCTGCCCGGCCATATCGACCAGCGGCCCGCCGGAATTTCCGGGATTAATGGCCGCGTCGGTTTGCAGGAATCGCTGAAACTGCTGGCCCACGTTGCCGCGATCCTTGGCGCTGATGATTCCCGCGGTGACGCTGCCCTGCAAAAAGCCGAACGGATTGCCGATGGCCAGCGCCCAGTCGCCAACCTGGCACCGTCGGAATTGCCAAGCTTGGCAAATGGCAGGTCATGCCCCACTTCGATCTTCAAGATCGCGAGGTCCGTCTCTTCGTCAATGCCGACCACTTTAGCCGTGTACTGCGTCTGGTCTCCGTTCAGGGTCACTTGCACTTTGGTGGCCTGATCCACGACGTGATTGTTCGTCAGGATGAAACCCTTCTTATCGACGATCACGCCCGATCCCAGGCTGCGCTCCGCCGTGCGGGCCCTGATCCGGAAAATCGAAGAACCGGTTGAAAAAGTCCTGAAACGGCTGCTGGTCCTGATCCTGGTCCTGACCGTCCGGCGGCGCCATTTCGCCGCCGCGATTGCGTGCGGCCGGGCGCCCGCGTCCGTGTTGCTCGATGACTTGCGTCGTCGAGATGTTCACGACCGCCGGCTGCACCTGCTCACGATGGTGGCAAAGGCGCTCGACAGCTGCGCGGGATCGGGAATCGCCAGCGGCGTTCCGCCGATCGCGGGAAGCGGGATGCGCCGCGCCGACATGGCCGGAAATCACGGTGCCAATGACCATGCCGACGGCCAGCGTCACAGTGACCAGCAGCGTCGCCAGAATTTTTCGATTGCGCGCCCAGGCGGCAAATTCCCGTAGTTGCATTCCCATAATCTCTATACCTCGCAAATCGGCTGCTCGATCTTTTCTTCGGCCCGACTAGTTCCTCGGGATTATACCACTCACTCTGTCGCTCCGCGCACCCTCGGACCTGCGCGCCGGTTTCCGGAGAGCCACTGCGCGGTTCGTTTTCCAAAAACATCCGCCTCCCGCCGGCCGGTTTGGCAGCCCTAAGGAAGCGCCGTAGCCGTACCCGCCGGAACGTTCCTGCTATAATTCATATTTATGATATTCACAATCATTATAAATTTGATCTACTCGCCGATTCGGCGTCCAATAGCATTGCGCGAGAGCGGGAATCTCGTGGACGCCCGAATTCCCTTTCGACGCGCGGCGAGGGTCCGCGAAAAGGTCCGCGCGCCGCGCCAAGTCCTGCTAGATTAGGATGCACAAATATGAATCCGCGAACGATGTACCGAAAAATTTGGGAATCCCACCTGGTCCGCGAGGCTCCGGGCGAGCCGTCGCTCATTTACATCGACCGCCACCTCGTTCATGAGGTGACGACGCCGCAGGCCTTTGCAGGCCTCAAGGCCGCGGGCCGCAAGGTGCGCCGGCCCGACCTGACGTTCGCCGTCATGGACCACTCGGTTCCGACGAAAGACCGCAATTTGCCGATCCTCGATAAGGATGCGGGCGGGCAATTCGACGCCCTCGAACGCAACTGCAAGGAATCCGGCATCACGCTGTTCGACATGTTCAGCCACAACCAGGGCATCGTGCACGTCATCGGTCCTGAGTTGGGCCTGACGCAGCCTGGGCAGACGGTGGTGTGCGGCGACAGCCACACCTCGACGCACGGCGCGTTCGGCACGCTGGCGTTCGGCATTGGCACGAGCGAAGTCGAGCACGTGCTCGCCACGCAGTGCCTGCGTGCAATACGAATCGAAGACCCTGCACGTGGTGGTCAACGGAAAGCGCGGCAAGGGCGTCTCCGCCAAGGACATCATTCTCGCCATCATCGGCAAGATCGGCATCGGAGGCGGCACGGGCCACGTGATCGAGTATGCCGGCGAAGCGATTCGCGCGCTCTCGATGGACGGCCGTATGACGGTGTGCAACATGTCCATCGAAGGCGGCGCGCGGGCGGGCATGATCGCGCCGGACGATACAACGTTCGCCTACATGGAAGGGCGTCCCTACGTCCCGCGTGGAAAAGAATTTCAAGAAGCCGTGCAAACCTGGAAGGCGCTCGCCACCGATCCGGGCGCGAAGTTCGATGCCACCGTCGAACTCGACGCTTCCGCGCTCGCGCCGCAGGTGACCTGGGGCACAAACCCCGGAATGGTTACGGGAGTTACGGAGCGGGTGCCCGATCCGGGCGCGTTCCGCGATCCGGACGACCAGAAGGCGGTGGCGCGCGCGCTGACCTACATGGGCCTCAAACCCGGAACGGCGCTGGTGGATGTTCCCATCGACCGCGTATTCATCGGATCTTGCACGAATTCGCGTTTGAACGATCTGCGCGCCGCCGCTCGCGTCGTGGCCGGCAAGCACATCGCCAAGAACCTTAAGGGAGCGCTGATCGTGCCCGGCTCGATGACGATCAAGGAAAAAGCGGAAGCGGAAGGACTCGACAAAATTTTCCGCGATGCGGGATTCGAATGGCGCGATGCGGGATGCAGCATGTGCATCGCCATGAATCCGGATGTGCTGCTCCCTGGCGAGCGCGCTGCCAGCACTTCGAATCGCAATTTCGAAGGCCGCCAGGGCAAGGACAGCCGGACGCACCTGGTCAGCCCGGTCATGGCCGCGGCGGCCGCAATTGCGGGGCATTTTGTGGACGTCCGCGAGTGGAACGTAGAAGCGCCGGAGTAGCGCCCGCCTTCAGGCGGGCATTTAACTTCGCGCAAGTGCCCGCCTGAAGGCGGGCGCTACACAAGGCAAAACGGAGAAACGATGCAGCCCTTTTCCAAACACACCGGATTGGTTCTTCCCCTGGACCGCGTCAACGTAGACACGGATCAAATGGTCCCGAAGCAATTCCTGAAGCTCCAAACCAAGCAGGGCTATGGAAAAGTTCTTTTCTACGACTGGCGCTACCTGCCAGGCGATAAGCCCAATCCGGATTTCGTTCTGAACTGGCCGCGCTACCAGGGCGCATCCATCCTGCTCGGCCGCGCCGGCTTCGGTTGCGGCTCGAGCCGCGAGCACGCTCCCTGGGCCGTCGCCGACTACGGTTTTCGCGTCCTCATCGCGCCGAGCTATGCCGACATTTTCTACTCCAACTGCTTCATGAACGGCATTCTGCCTGTGACACTTCCCGAGGAACAAATCGACGAACTCTTCCGTAGAACCGAACGGCAGGAGGGCTATTCCCTGACGGTCGATTTGCCTTCCCAAACCGTCACCGACGCCAACGGCCTCAATTGCCATTTCGAGATCGCCGAGTTCCGAAAGCATATTCTGCTCGAGGGCCTGGACGAAATAGGCCTCACGCTGAAGTACGACGCGCGAATCGGGGAGTACGAAAAATCGCATCGGCCTGGGGCTACGATGTACTCGCCCGTGGATGCGAAATACGCGCCCCACGGATAAACCAGTTCCACTCTAAGTGTCCACGACTCGCATTCCAGGCGGTTCCGGCCGGCATCAGCTAGAATTGCGGTTCGATTCAGGACCGCCTCTCCCCTTTTGGAACAACCTCGCTTCCATCCTCCCGAGGAACTTTTAGCGCTCGCCCAAACTGAAACCACTCAACAACATATTGCAATCGGCCGATATGAAACCTGGATACGTGTTTGCAATAGAGAGTCCGGCTGCGGCTGGACTACGACTAAGCAGTAGGCTCCGGCGCGTGGAAGCAGAAGGGAGCTCTCCCGATGACAGTCCGCCGAAAAACCTTGCAGATCATCGCCCTCACCTGCCTCGGACTCGTCGTTGTCCTCTACGTGGCCTCGCGGTGGTTCCTTCTCGGCGGGTTCGTGGACCTCGAACAGAAATACGCCCGGGAGAACGTCCAGCGCGTGTTGAACGCCCTGGACCAAGATCTCGCCGCCATGGATCGGGTCACGTCCGACCGGGCGTCTTCCGAGGAAACATACGATGGCATGTCGTCTCAGTCTTCCGAGTTGCTCTACTGGCTGCTGGGACGGAATGCTGCCGGAACCACGCAGACGCGGCGGCTCAATTTCGTTCTGCTCATCGACACTTCAGGCCGCACGGTCGCTGCCAGGGGCTACGACGCGTCTGCCCAGAAGGTGATCGCGATTCCCGAGAGCCTGACGGAGCATATTTCCCTGCGCGATCCGCTCCTGGAGATTCCTGCTTCGAAGGGCGATATCAAAGGACTCATGCTCCTCCCGGAGGGTCCCCTTCTGGTGATTTGCCGTCCCATCGTGTCGCCAAACACGCCGGGCCCGTCTCGCGGGTTCATCCTCTCCTCCCGCTTTCTCGATTCCGGAGGAGATTTGAAAACGCTGGAGAGGACCACCAATTTCCCGCTCTCCGTACATCGCGTCGACGAAGAGAAATTGTCCGCCGACTTTTCCGATGCCCGCCGTCACCTCTCCGCTCCGGGCGACATTTACATCCACGCCGCAAACGAATCCGTGATGGGCGGCTATGCGCTGCTCTACGACATTTACGGGAAGCCGGCGTTGGTTCTGAAAGCGGAAATGCCGCGGCGAATGTATCACCAGGGCCAAATAAGCCAATTGTATTTCGTCGGATCGCTGGTGATCGCGGGCCTCGCATTTGCCGTCGCGGTCATGTTCCTGCTGGAAAAATCCGTGATCTCAAGATTGAGCGGCTTGAGCGCCAGCGTCGCGGCCGTCGCAGGTACGGGGGACGCGTCGACGCGCGTGGTTTGTGCCGGGAGCGACGAACTTTCCGACCTGGGAAACGCGATTAACGACATGCTGGAATCGCTGCAACTCTCTCAACGCCAAAAGCGACAGATGGAGGATCGCTATCGCGCATTCATGAACAATATTCCGGCCATCGCGCTGATCAAGGACAGAGACGGCCGCATCCTTTATGTCAACGAACCCATGACGAGGTACTATGGAGTCAAAGCGGAGGAGGTCATCGGAAAAACAGTTGCGTATTGGATTCCCGCGGAGATCGCGGAGAGGATTCGTCGCCACGACCAAGAAGTTTTTGCCAAAAAGCAGGTCATGCAGTTCGAGGAACCGATCCCGGGCCCGGATGGACTGGTCCATCACTGGCTTACGTTCAGATTTCCCTCGAGGGAATCGACGGGGAAATTCTAGTTGGAACGGTCGCCATCGACATTTCCCGCCGCAAGAAGGCGGAGGCGGAACTTCAGGAAGCCAAGGAAATGGCAGAGGCCGCCAACCGCTCGAAAAGCGAATTCCTGGCCAACATGAGCCACGAAATTCGCACCCCGCTGAACGGCGTCGTGGGCATGACCGACCTGGCGCTCGGAACCGACCTCACCGCGGAGCAGCAGGAATACCTGCAGATCGTTAAGCTCTCGGCGGATTCCCTGCTGACGGTGATCAACGACATTCTCGATTTCTCCAAGATCGAAGCGGGGAAAATCGACCTGGAAATGGCCGATTTTGACCTTCGAGACCTGGTGGAACTCACCATGAAGACCCTGGTCTTTCGAGCGGAGGAAAAAGGCCTGGAGCTGCTGAATGCCGTCGAGCCCGAAGTCCCGGGCGCCATTCGGGGCGATTCCACGCGCGTGCGCCAGGTGATCGTCAACCTGGTCGGAAACGCGATCAAGTTCACCGAGAAAGGCGAGGTCGAAGTGAGGGTCGGGCTCGCTCGCGATGAACACGGCTCCGAGATGCTTCATTTCACCGTTACCGACACGGGGGTCGGGATCGCACCGGAGAAGCAGATGTCGATCTTCGAGCCGTTCACGCAGGCGGACTCCTCCACCACCCGTAAATTCGGAGGAACGGGGCTGGGTTTCTCCATCTCCTTTCGGCTCGTGAAGATGATGGGCGGAAATATGTGGGTGGAATCCACGCCGGGGGCGGGAACCGATTTCCACTTCGATTTGCCGTTGGTGCCGGCGCAGGAACCCGATCGAAGCGGCGGTCAAACCGACTTCCCAGTTGCTGCATGGCGTTCGGGTGCTGATCGTGGACGACAACGCCACGAATCGCCGAATTCTCGAAATGATGCTGAAGACGTGGGGCATGGTTCCTGCGTCGGTGGGAAGCGGCCGTGACGCGATCGCGGAACTCCACACAGCCGCCGCCGCGGGCGTTCGATACGAATTGATCATCTGCGATTTACTGATGCCCGGAATGGATGGCTTTGTGCTGATCCAGCGCCTGCGGGAGGAGCCGGAGCTTTCCTTGCTAAAGATCATGGTGCTGACGTCCGCGGGACGTAGAGGCGATGCCGCGCGTTGCCAGGAATTGGGAGTCGGCGCTTACGTAACAAAGCCGGTCCGCCAATCTGAGTTCTACGACGTGATTACGGGCCTTCTGAGCGGCCGGGAACAGGAAGGCGCCCAGCCCCTTATCACGCGCTACTCGATGGCCAACGCCCGCACCGCGTCGGAATCGCTCCGCGTGCTGGTTGCCGAAGATAATCCAGTCAATCAGAAGCTCGTGACACGGCTGCTGGAGAAGCGCGGGCACACCGTGACGGCCGTGCCCAATGGACGAGAGGCCGTCAACGCCCTGGAACGCGAAACCTACGATTTGGTCCTGATGGACATGCAGATGCCGGAGATGGACGGGTTCGAAGCAACGAGCGAAATCCGGAAGCGGGAGAAACGACGGGACTGCACATTCCCATCATCGCGCTCACGGCCCATGCCATGAAGGGAGATCGCGAGCGCTGCCTCGCCGCGGGAATGCAAGGCTATCTTTCGAAACCGATCCGCGCCCCGGAACTCGATGCCGTGCTCGCAAACTACGTCACGCTGCGGGCGGAGAGCCCGGAGGAACTGGAACACGAGAGGCGAGAACCGTAGCGACGATAGCTGCCCGGCGGCGCGACGGCGGGCGCCGACAAATCTTTTACTACCACTAGGATCCGGCGGAAGGAACGGCGCCTTTCCACTCGGCAATGCAAATCCCTCCGAGAATGAGCGCCGCTCCGGCGAGCGCGCGTCCTCCCAGCCGTTCGTGTAGAACCAGGAAAGACGTAAGCGCCGCGAAAACCGGTTCGGAGGTGAGAATCAGCGCCGTGTTCGTCGCGGTGGTGTGGCGCTGTCCCCACACGAGCAGCGGATAGGCGAGCGCCGTCGTAAAAATCGCGGTGACCAGTACGCCGAACTCCATCTGGAACGTGAACCGCACGAAAAAATGTTCGACGCCGGTCGCATTAAAGATCGGCACGGCAACCGCCGCGAGCAAACCGGTGAGGATCACCTGGAGGCAGCTCAGCGCGCCCAGCGAATATTTCCCCGTGTAGCGCGCGATATAAATAATCTGCAGCGCGTACAGCACCGCGCAGCCCATCACGAGCACATCGCCACGGTTGAGATGGACGAAACCCTCGACCGGCACCGTCAGGAAGTAGAGCCCCAGAAACGAAGCCGCAGCCCCTCCCCAAGCCCAGGCCCCGATTTTCCTCCGCCAGAACGCGGCCAGGAAGACCGGCACAAGCACGACGCTCAAGCCGGTGATGAACGCGGCTTTCGAGGGCGTCGTCCGGGCAATTCCCGCGGTTTGAAATGCGTAACCGCCCGCCATGAAGAGCCCGACTTGAATCCCAGCCCAGGCCTCCTCGCGCGTCAGTTTCCGAAGATCCTTCCGGTAAATCCAGATCATCGGCAGCGAGCCCAATAGGAAGCGGGCCGTCAAGTAGGCGAAGACGGAGATATCGGCGAGAGCGTCCTTGACCACGACGAAGGTCACGCCCCAAAAAAACGAGCAAACCAGCAGCGCGAAATGAGCTTTGAAACGGAGGCTCACGCGATCCGCCGTGTCCGATCGAAGTGGGGAATTCGCGGGGGAGGGCCAAGTTTTCGCGGCGCGGGATTCATGGAACGTCCGAGTCTATTGGTCCTGCGCGCCAAAGGCAACCCGCGCGTCCGCCACGGAATCGCATGATAGACGATTCCGCGCCTGCCGGAAGCCTGGTCTGGTAAAATCACGGAGAATCGGTTCGTTGCCACACGGAATGACTGCCTCGACTCGCTGCTTGTATCGCTCGAAGGCCGCCCTGGCGGCCCTGTGCCTTCTCGCGGGGCTCTGTTGCCTCTCCGCACGAGGCGACGACAAAAAAGATGAAAAGCCGGTAAAGGAAAAGAAGGTGAAGGTCGAGCGCTGGGTCGAGATTCGCACCGCCCATTTTCTGGTGGCGGGCGATGGCGGCGAAAAAGCCGTCCGCCGGATCGCGGATGAATTTGAGTCGGTGGTCCGCGTATTCCAGGCGACGATGCCGCGGGCGCAAATCGGCACCGGAATCCCGGTGCGAATCCTCGCCGCACGGGACGGACAATCTTTTGCGCGCGTCTTTCCCGAGTTTCCTATGGACAAGCGCCACGATCAGCCGCCCGGGCAGATGGCCTCCGGCACGGAGAAAACGTATATCGGGGTTCGAGCCAACGCCGGCGGCCATTTTCCCTACGCGGACATTTTTCAGGAGTACGCGCGGGAAATCCTCAAGCGCAGTTATCGCAATTTGCCTCCCTGGCTCGAAGAGGGATACTCGACGGTCTACGGCAACATCACCTTCACCGACAAGGGTCTGCGTCTCGACCGGCCCAATCCCGAGGATCTGAGCGTATTGTTCGAGAGCCCGCTGCTGCCGCTCGATCTGGTGATGCATGCGGATCGCAACTCGCCCTATTACAGCCCGGGAGACAAACAGTCCGTCTATTTCGCCGAGTCGCGCAGCCTCGTGCACTTTTTGATCAGCGACCCGCAAATCCTGGCGTCGCACTCGATGGACCGCTACGTAACCGAAGTGATGGGCGGAACGGATTCGTTGCAGGCCGCGCGCGATGCGTTCGGCGACTTGAATCGGTTGCAGGCGAAATTTGCAGCGTTCGTCAATCTGATGAACGGCGTCCCCGTCGAAATTCCCGTCCAAGCCGGGAACGATTCCCCCGGCCCTTCGCGCACGCTTTCCGCTTCGGAAATCGAAACCCGCATCGCGGATTACCAGGCGCTGCGAGGAAGGAGCGAGGACGCTCAGGATAACCTCGATGACGCGTTGATGAAAGAGCCGAACCTCGCGGAAGCCGAGCAGTGCCTCGCGTTCCTGATGTTAAAGAAATCGAATTTCGACGAAGCGCAGAAACATTTCGAGCACGCCGCGCAACTCGATCCCAAGGACGCCCTCAATTTTTACGGCCAGGGACTCGTCGCCATGCAGCGCGCCGGGAACTCGAACTTTCCGGCGAGCGCCGCGGAAGGATTTGAAAAAGCCGCGGACTTGAACCCGGACTTCGCCCCATCGTGGTATAACCTGGCGCTCATCTATTCACAGCGCAAGGAAACGATGCAGAAAGCCGTAAGCGATGCGAAGCGCGCGGCCTCCCTCGCGCCCGGCTTGTCTAATTATCAATTGCAAGTGGCGTCGCTCACGATCCTCGCGTCTTCTCCGGACACGAATACGGCGCCGAAGACCTCCGTTCGCGTGCCGCCGCCTCCGCCGAGCGAGCGCGCCGCCGAAAAAGCGAGCGCGCCCGCTTCCTCCGTCCCCGCGACGGCGGCAAAAGCGTCCGCGGATTCCGTTTCGGCGTCCGAACGCAAGTCCGCGCCGGCGCCGGCCGCATCCGTCTCCTCGGCAGCGCAGCCCGCACCTCTGGCCGCCCCGGTTGCTCCCCTCTTCACCGAATCGACCAAGGTCTATTCGATGATCGGTAAGATCGCGGACGTGAACTGCGGGAGCGCGCCGCAAGTCCAGGTCACGCTGAAAGCGCAAAACATCGTGATGAAATTACACGCGGACGATCTCGCCCAAGTGTCGATCAAGTCCGCCGGCGCCTCCGGAACGACGAAGGGCGCCACGTGCTCCAGCTTGCGCGGACGCAGCGCGCGCATTACGTATCTGTTCGTCTCCGGAAAACCCTGGGACGCGGAAATGCAGACCGTAGAGTTTCGCAACGAACCCTAAAGATCCAATGGAGGCAGGAGCGAGACGTGTCCATGCGAACCATCACCCTCGAAGAGCACATCTCAACCCCGGAATTCCTGGAAGCGACTGCAAAATTGTGGAAGGGCGATCCCGCGGTAAATTTCTGGCAAGCCAACCGGGCCAAACTCCTCGATTGGGGACCGGGCCGCATCGCGGACATGGATGCCGCAGGGATCGACTTTCAAGTTTTGTCGCTCTCGGGCATCGGGATGGACGCGCTGGACGCGGCCACCGCCTCATCCCTCGCCCGCGACACGAACGACAAGCTAGCCGATGCCGTGCGGGCACACCCGGACCGCTTTGCCGCCTTTGCCACGCTGGCTTTGCAGGAACCGGAAAAGGCTGCGTTGGAATTCGAGCGCTGCGTGCGTCAATTGGGATTCAAAGGCGTCCTGGTGAACGGCACGACCGGAGGACTGTTCCTGGATCATCCGCGCTTCATGCCGCTGTTTGAGACAGCGCAGGCACTCGATGTGCCCGTCTACCTGCATCCCGGGCTGCCTTCGGACGCCGTCCGGAACGCCTACTTCACCGGCTTGCCCGGCGACCTCGGATTCCTGCTCTCTGCTGCCGGATGGGGCTGGCATGTTGAAACCGGGCTACACTGCCTCCGCTTGATCGTTTCCGGACTGTTCGACCGCTTTCCGAATCTCAAAATCATCACGGGACACATGGGCGAGGCGCTGCCATTCTACCTTGCTCGAGCAGATGACTTTTTGACGCGAAATGCAAAGCACCTGCAGCGTCGCGTCTCTGAGTATGCCCTCAGGCACTTCCACATCACCACCAGCGGATGTTTTTCGCTGCCGCCGTTCCTTTGCGCTCTGCAGGTCTTCGGCGCCGACCGCATCCTGTTTTCCGTGGATTATCCGTTCAGCGCCAACGCGCTCGGGCGAACGTTTCTCGACGGCCTGTCGCTCAGCCCGCAAGACATGGCCAAACTTACACACGAAAACGCAGAGCGCCTGCTGAAACTCTAGGTTGGATTGAAAAATGGGAATTACGGCGGAAGCTCCACCCTCTATGGTTTTCAAAGAGGAGGCACGCTGGAGAACTTTTACGGTTCGAGTCCCGCGAGAGTCAGCACCGTCAACGCTACGCGCTGCAGGCCCAGTTCCCTGCCCGCCGGGTCATACCACTCTTCGAGGGTGTGGGCGCCGCCGCTTCGTCCGCCCGCGCCGAGCGAGATTGCCGGGATGCCCATCGACAAGGGAATGTTGGCGTCGGTGGAGGACCGTTCCTGGCGGGAGCGGTTCCCAAGCTGGTTATCGGCCGCCACCAAAGCGGCCAGCAGAGGCGAGCTCTCGGGCAGTTCGCCCGCGGGCCTGACTCCCAAAACATTGATTTTCAGACTCAATAAGTTCGCGCTGCCGGCCATGCCGCGCTCTCGCGCTGCGGACATTTCTTCATCGATCCCGGCCTTGACGGCATCGCGCAATTGGCCTTCGAGCATGGAAAGTTCCGTTTCCGATTCGGAGCGCAAATCCACTTTCATCTGCGCGCTCGACGGGATGGAATTCACCGACGTGCCGCCCTCGATCTCGCCGATGTTGAAGCTGGTGCGCGGAGTTTCCGGCACGCGCGCCGTGACGAACCGCCCGATCCCCCGCCCCATCGCGTGAATCGGATTGGGCGCTCCAAAGTCCGACCAGCTGTGTCCGCCCGGTCCGGTGATGGTAATTTCCACGCGACGTGAAGCCAGTGCGGACGTCGTGACATATTCCGTGGCGGAACCGTCCAGGGCGATCACGTATTTCAAATGCTTCTTATACGCGTCCGCGAGCGCGCGCATTCCGCGAAGGTTGCCTTCGCCTTCCTCCCCCACGTCGGCCACAAACAAAATCGTTTTATTGGTCTTGATTTTTGCCTCATGAAACGCTTTCGACAGCGCTACGAGCGCCGCGAGCCCCGTGCCGTTGTCCGAGATTCCCGGCGCGAGCAATTTGCCGCCTTCGCGCTTCACGCGCACGTCGGTGTTTGCGGGAAACACGGTGTCCAGATGCGCCGTGATCATGACGATCTCCGGCGAGGATCCGGGCCATTCGCCAATCACGTTGCCGGTATCGTCCGTCTCGACGCGCAGGCCGGTGGCTGCGAGTGTTTTCTTCATGTACGCGCCGCGAGCGGCTTCCTGAAACGGCGGCGCTGGGATTTCCGTGATGCGAATTTGTTCTTCGGTGGCGGCATTCGCGCCGTCGCGGAGGATTTGCAGCACGCGGGCCACGCGGGGATCGGTCGGCGGATTCGCCGCGGAGGCTTTGCGCGTAATATTTTGGAGGAACGACGTCACAACAACTCCCACCGTTAGTAGTAAAAGGAAACGCTTCACGGCTTACTCGGCCGCGCGGGCATTGGCCCTCGTCCCGGAGGGAAGGTTCGTACCGGTTTCACTTCCGCCATGGTGGAACGACATCCAGACCTCTCTCAGGAATGCGCAGAGCAATTCCCTGGAGTTTCCATTTTGCCCCAGACTCTTTCGCGTGACGAGGCAGCTTTTGCGAACCGGCTAATAGCGCAACGTAAAACTGTGGGGCATCTGCTTCGGGTCGGGCTTGTACAGCGTCTTGCAAAATTCGCAGCGATAGATTTCCGCGTCCTTCCCGATTTTTGTCTGCACGTCTTTCGGATAGTCGTACCAGCGCTTGAGGTGCCCGGCGCAGAGTTTCCCCTTGGCGTCCTTTTCATCGCAGGAGCGCTGCCGGGGCTTGCGCACTTTGATCTTTTGTTCCGGCGGCGCGGCTTCGGCCGCGGCGGGCGCTGGAGCCGCCGCTGCGGCCGGCGGCGCAGGAGGAGGAGCTGCGGGTGCGGTATTTTGCGGTGCGGTTTCTTCGGCCATCGGTCGGTTCCCCTCTCCGTTCCGGATCGACTCGCTCGTCTGTCGTTCGTATCTTACTCGAACCCTTCCCGCGAAACCAAGAGCGAGTTAAGGGACACTGACTTGAGTCCGTAACATTTGCAGCCGAGGGGCGACGCAAATTCCACAGGCTGAAGCCTGCGCCACTTAACGGCTTCCACCGGCGCCGAGCGAATTTGCCGGATCCGGATACTCTACGCTTTCGAGGCAGAGTCCGTGCGGCGGCACCGTCGGACCGGATTTCGAGCGATCGCGAAGCGCAAACAGCCCCTCCAGATCGGACGGCGCAAGCTTCCCTCGGCCCACATCCATCAGCGTCCCGACCATCTTCCTCACCATATGACGCAGGAACGATCTTCCTCGTACCACGAAAACCCATTCGTCTCCCGCGCATCGGGAATCGCCATTTTCATCGCACATAAATTCGGACCGGTAAATTGTTCGCACGGTCGGGCGTTCGCGGTCGTCCTCCTCCGAGCCGGTCGAGGCCGCAAACGTGGTGAAGTCGCGCTCGCCCGCGAATAGGCGAGCCGCTTCGGCCATCGCCGCAAAGTTCAGCTCGGAGGTGTCGTGCAGCACGTATCTCCATCGAAATGGCGGAACGACGCGGCCGCGAAAAATTCGATAGCGGTACGTCTTGGCCAGAGCGTTCCAGCGCGAGTGAAAGTCCGGGCTCACCTCTTCCGCTGAATTCACGCGAATGGATGACGGTAGCAACGCGTTGCACGCCTGTTGAAACTCCTCCACGGCCAGCGGCGACTGCGTCTTGAAATTGACGACCTGCCCAGCGGCGTGCACTCCCGCGTCCGTGCGTCCCGCAGCGTACGTCGCGGGCCGGATCTGCGTAAGCCTTTCCAGAACGTCCGTCAGAGCGCCCTGCACCGTCGTCTGCCCGGGCTGGGCCTGCCAGCCGCTGAAATCCGTGCCATCGTATGCAAGGGTGAGTTTTATGTTTCGCATCGAACCGTAAAACCATGAAACCACAGATGCAGACAGATGAATACAGAGAAGAGACAAACAGGGGTACTGAGGAGGGCTTGCGAAGCGGTTCCGGCTGCGATGCTCACGCGCCGGTGCGAGCGAAGCGGCTGCCGGGTTTTACGGCCACGCCGCCGTTGCGGCAAAGAGGACAATCCGCGGAATCGTAGCTGTCGATTTTCAGTTCCACAAGGGCTTCGGTGCGCACCGGTAGTTCGATCGTTCCGCCGCTGCGATCGATCAACGCGCCCGCGGCCACCACGCGCGCGCCCGCTTCTTCCAGCACGCGAATCGTTTCGCACGTTGAGCCGCCCGTCGTCCAGACGTCTTCCACGACCAGGACGTGTTCGTCGGGCTCGACACGAAATCCGCGGCGCAGCGTCAGCGTTCCCAGGGAGTCCCTTTCGACGAAAATCGCGCGGACGGGCTTGCCGTCGGCGCGCGGCGGAATGGCTCGCGCCACTTCGTGGCCGATGATGAGGCCGCCGAGCGCGGGAGACGCCACACAATCGACGCGCAGGTCCATGAACTCCGCGGCCAGCGCCCGCCCAAGTTGCTCCGCATACTTCGGGTACTGAAGCACAAGCGCGCATTGCACATACGTGCCGCTGTGGCGCCCCGAGGTCAACTCAAAGTGCCCGTGGCGGATCGCGCCCACGTCTTCAAAAATCTGGATGGCGGCGTCGGTTCTCATTGCGGGCCAAGACTATCGAGCCCCTGTGCCGTTGTCAAGGAACGAGACTCTCTCGTGCCGGAATCCTCCCAAGAAATAGACTCAGGGCCTTGACCTTCGGCGCTTTCTCGCGTCCAATACTCTGGCGCGTGAAGGCTTGACGCGGGGCGCGGCATTCCAAATGAGGATCCGATCCACCGTCGCCCGGGCATTTCGTCGCCGCGGAATTCGGACACGTCGGATGCCGAAATCGCCGGAAGCCGCAGGGAAGATAGTTGAAACAAATCGGTCCTCGCGGACGTTTCATCCACATAGCCATCTTAAATCGTCATTTCGCTGAGCGAAGAAAAATGGATTGCTGTACGGAGAGGAAAACTAACAATGATCGGAAGGCTCTACCGTATCGTACTGACCTTGTCTTTGGCTGCCCTGATGGTTTTGTCGCCCGTCATGCCCGCTTTTGCCCAACAACAAGGGGATTCCACGCCACCCGCACAGCCGCAACCACCTAGCCGCGCGATTGAAATCTCAAACCAAAATTACACGGTCGGCAAGCACTGGTTCCCCAGTATCTTCGCGCCCTACACCCAGGCGGCGGTGCCCGAGCCGGTCTTGATGAATGCGCCCCGCATCGAGCAAATGGTTCAGGACGGCAAGCTGAGTCTCAGCCTGCAGGACGCCGTGGACCTCGCGCTCCAGAACAATTTGGCCATCGTGATCGAGCGGTATGTCCCCTGGCTTGCCGAGGCTAGCATTCTTCATACCCTGGCCGGCGGCGGCCCGACTTCGGGACCGGTGGGCGCGCTCGGGACGATTCCGGCCTTGAGCTTCGATCCCGAGGTGACTTCGACCTTGAGCATGGACCAACGATCGATTCCTGTGAACAACCCGTTCCTTGCCGGCACGGGCGGCACCAACGCGGTCGGCACGTTCGCCACTTTGAACACCCACAGCGCCATCGCCGACATGCAGTACAGCCAGGGCTTTCACACGGGTACCTTCTTCTCCGCCACGTTCAATAACACGAGAGGATCGACGTCGAGCACGACCAGCTTCTACGATCCGTTCGTGCAATCCAACTTTATTTTTGCCGCCAACCAGCAATTGCTGAACGGTTTCGGACTATTAGCCAACGAACACTACATTCGGATTGCGAAGGTCAATAAGAGCATCGCCGACCAGAGCCTCGTGCAGCAGGTGATCACTTCCATTACCGCTGTCGAAAACGCTTATTGGGAACTCGTGTTCGCGCGTGGGAACGTGGAGGTAGCCAAGGAGGAGATCGCCTTGGCGGACAAAACCTATAGCGACAATAAGAAACAGGTCGACGTCGGCACGCTCGCTCCCCTCGAAATTGTGCAGGCCGAAGCACAGGTCGCAACGGCCCAACAGTCTTTGATTCTCGCGCAAACGACCGTCCTCCAGGACCAGCTCACGCTCCTGAACCTGATCTCCAAGGACCCGAATTCTCCGGTCTTGCGAACGGTCGAAATCATTCCTACCGACGCGGCCGATGTGGCTCCTCCCGAAGTGGAGAAACTCCCCCTCGAAAACCTGATCCAGGAAGCCATCACCAAGCGGCCGGACGTGCTGCAGGCCGGGCTCCAGATCAAGGGCGACGACATCAACGTGCGCGCAACGAAGAACGCCCTGCTTCCCGTACTGACGCTATCCGGCGAATATGCGACGGAAGGACTCGCGGGCAACGCCAAGCCAGGATGCTTTCCCACGCCGTGTACCCCTCCGCCGCCGATTTTCTCGGGCCTGGCATCTTCGCTGAATCAGGAATTCACGGGCGTCTATCCGGAATACAACGCGGCGATCAACCTTACGATTCCGATTCGCAATCGAGCGGCGCAGGCGAACAACATTATCGCGACGTTGACGAAGCGCTCGGACGAAGCCAACTACGCGCAAATCGTCAACAACGCCGCGACGGACGTGCACAACGCGCAAATCACTCTGGAACAGGCCCGTATCACGCTGGACGCGGCGATCAAGACGCGCGATCTCGACCAGCAAACCCTCGACGCCGAACAGAAAAAGTACCAGGTCGGTGCGTCCACGCTCTTCAATATCGTGTCCGATCAGAATACGCTGGCCGCGGCGGAATCGGCGGAGGTTCGCGCGCGCGTCAACCTGGTCGAAGGCAAGGTGAACTTTGACCGCGCCATGGCGCGCACGCTCGAAGTCAATAACATCACGATCGCCGACGCCAAGTCCGGCCATCCCGCAAAAAACACGCTGATCCCGGGAACTTCCGCCACGGGCCAATTGTTCGTCGATTCCGTCAAGGCATCGGGCGCCGGCACCGGGCAATAATTTGTTCCTGGTTCCGTGAGAAATTCGGGCTAGAATCGATCCGCGCTCCCGCACGGATTTCGTCTCGCAACGGTTGGGCGCGGAACCGTCTCACTCATGCCAGCCGACCGCGAACAGACGCCGTCCCTATCCGCGAAGGAAAAGTCATCCGAGCGCGCCGCTGACTTCACCACGATTTCCGGCCACCCGATACGGCAGCTCTATTCCCCGAGCGATCTTTCCGATTGGAATCCCGATCGCGACCTGGGCTTGCCCGGGGCGCCACCGTACACTCGCGGAATTCATCCGGCGATGTACCGCAGCCGCCTTTGGACCATGCGCCAGTTCGCCGGATTCGGTTCGGCGCAAGACACCAACCGGCGATTCCGCTACCTGCTTTCGCAAGGGCAAGCGGGCCTCTCCGTCGCGTTTGATCTTCCGACACTGATGGGCTATGACGCCGATCATTCCCTCGCCGAAGGCGAAGTGGGCAAGTGCGGCGTGGCCGTCAGTTCCCTTGCGGATATGGAAGCCCTCTTCGAACAGATTCCGCTTGGAAGCGTTTCCACTTCGATGACCATCAATTCTCCCGCGGCCGTGATCTGGGCCATGTATCTGGCGGTCGCCGAAAAGCAGGGCGTCGATTGGTCGCAGCTCGCGGGTACGTTGCAGAACGATATCCTCAAGGAATACATCGCCCAAAAGGAATACATCTATCCGCCCAAGCCGTCGATGCGGCTGGTGATCGACACGTTTGAATTCGCGGCGCGCCACACGCCGAAGTTCAATCCGATTTCCATCAGCGGCTACCACATCCGCGAAGCCGGATCGACCGCGATCCAGGAGTTGGCCTTCACGCTGCGCGACGGAATTGAGTACGTCGAATGGGGGATGCGCCGAGGACTCGCGGTGGACGATTTCGCTCCGGCCCTGTCGTTCTTCTTTAACGCGCACAATGATTTCTTCGAGGAAATCGCCAAATACCGCGCCGCGCGCCGCATCTGGTACAGAACGATGACCGAGCGCTTTGGAGCGAAACAGGCGCGTTCCTCGGCGCTGCGATTCCACGCGCAAACGGCCGGCTGCTCGCTGACGGCGCAGCAGCCTTACAACAACGTCGTTCGCACCGCTTTGCAGGCTCTGGCCGCCGTGATGGGCGGCACGCAATCGCTGCACACCAATTCGCTCGACGAAGCCTGGGCGCTGCCCACGGAGTTCGCCGCCACGCTCGCGCTGCGCACGCAGCAAATCCTGGCGCACGAATCCGGCGTTGCGAACACGGCTGACCCGCTGGGCGGCTCCTATTTTGTCGAGACGCTGACCAACGAAATGGAAGACGCCGCCTGGAACTACATCCGCAAAATCGACGAAATGGGCGGCATGATCCCGGCCATCGAACGCGGCTACCCGCAGCGGGAAATTGCGGACGCGGCGTACCGCTACCAGGTGGCCGTCGACCGCAAGAGGAAAATCATCGTCGGTGTAAACGAATATGCCGGCGCGGAGAAACCGATCGAAATCCTGCGCATCGACGAATCCGTGCGCGAGCAGCAGTCCGCGCAACTGCGTAAAGTGCGCGCCGAGCGTTCGAGTGACGAAGTCGCGCGCCGCCTCATCGCCCTGCGCAAAGCGGCGCAGGTCACGGAAAACTTAATGCCCCACATCTACGCCGCGGTAAAGGCCTACGCAACGCTCGGCGAAATCTGCGACTCCCTGCGGGAAGTCTTCGGCACGCACGAAGAAGCGTCCGTGACTTAATCGGTTGAGTTCTACCCGATGGATTGATCCTCCGTTTGCGCCTTCAATTGAAGTATCCTTTGAGTGTATGCCTGAGAAGAGAATCCGAGTTCTGATCGCTAAACCCGGCCTCGACGGCCACGACCGGGGCGCCAAAATTATTGCCCGCGCTTTGCGCGACGCCGGCATGGAAGTGATTTACACCGGACTGCGGCAGACGCCCGAGATGATCGCCTCGGCGGCGGCGCAGGAGGACGTCGACGTGATCGGCCTCTCGATTCTCTCCGGCGCGCACAACACCCTCGTTCCGCAACTTCTCGATTTGCTCAAACAAAAAGACATGGGGGATGTGACGGTGCTGCTCGGCGGAACCATTCCGGAAGCCGATATCGCCGGCTTGAAAAAAGCGGGCGTGGCCGAGATATTTCTTCCCGGCACGTCCACGCAAAACATTGTCGACTTCGTCCGCCAGCACGCCCCGCGCAAGGTTTGAGTAGGACGGGCTTCAGCCTGTCCGGTTTTGTCTCACTCTCCCAATCGTGACTCGTACTCGGCGCGTCAAACTTCAAAACCGGACAGGCTAAAGCCCGTCCTACCCCGTCCTACTTCACGATATTCCCGTCCGCATCCCGAATTTCGATGCTTCCCAGATCCAGCTTCACCAGCTCCGGCTCGATCTCGGCGCGGTCCCCGACGCACACCAATATCAACTGGTCGGGATGCAGATACTTTTTGGCGACGGCCTGAGCATCCTCCGCCGTCACCGCGTTCAATTGCTCCGGCAGCGTCGAGAAATAATCGCGCGCGAGGTTGTACATGAAGATTTCCGACAGCGCGCCCGCTTCGCCGCTGTTCGTTTCAAACATTCCTGGCAGCGAACGCGACTGCGAATCTTTCGCGAGGCTCAATTCCTCGGGCGTCATCGTCGTGTCGATCATCCGATGGATTTCCTTCAGGATTTCCGTCACCGCGGGCGCCGTCACATCCGTTCGGATGCCTCCTCCCGCCGCGAAGTATCCGAGCGAACGCCGGTAGACAAAGAAGGAAGCTGCGCCGTACGTGTAGCCATGCTCCTCGCGAAGATTCAGATTGATGCGGCTCGAAAAAAGCCCGCCTAGTTCGGAGTTCATCACTTCGAGCGCGGGATAGTCGGGCGTCGAACGGCTGACTCCCATTTGCAGCAGTCGCACCATCGTCTGCTGCGCGCCGGGCCGGTCCACGATCACGATTTTCGCTTTGGTCGATTCGGGAGCCGGGATTTGGGGGGCGGTGATCTCGCCGCCCTTCCACGCTCCGAACTTGCTCTCCGCCAGGGCCTTCAACTCGTCGGCGGGAATGTTTCCGGATACCACCAGCGCCGCGTTGTTCGGCACATAGTGGGCCTTCCAGAAATTCATCATGTCGTCGCGCGTCATCGCCTTGATGGACGCTTCCGTTCCCGAGTTGTCGTACCCGAACGGATTGTGCGGCCCGAACAGCGCGGACACGCTGGTGCGGGCGACAATCGTCTCCGGGTCGGAGCGTTCGTCCGTAAACGCCGCGAGCCGCGACGCTCGCCGGCGCTCTACTTCGTCCGGCGGAAACGTGGGGTGCAACACGATGTCCGACATCAGGTCGAGCACCCCGGCAAAGTTTTTCGTCAGCGAGCTGGCGCCGACGCTAGACGCATCCATGCTCGCGCTCGACGACAGGTCCGTGCCCAGGAGCGCCGCCTCATCCGCAATCTGAATGGCGTTCCGCGTTTGCGTTCCCTGCTCCAACATATTCGCCGTAAAGCTCGCGAGGCCCGGCTTATCGGCGGGATTCGCTCCGCTTCCCGTATTAAAAACAAGCTCCGCCGCTACCACCGGAAGCCCGCTGCGGAAGTGGTAGTAGACCGTCAGCCCGTTCGACAGCTTGAAAATATCGGCGACCGGAAGATTCAGAGCGCGTGACGGGCCCGGCTTGGGAGGATTCTCGCGCCAGGCCGCATCGGCATTCACGGAGATTCCGCCCGTGCCCTGGCCCTTTTGCTGATTCTTCGGCGTGGGCACGTCCGGCCCGAGATCCGGCTTGCCGGGAATTCCGTAGACGACCACGCGCGCCGTCGGCTTCAGTTGCGTTTGCGCGAACGCGCGGATCGACTCGATCGTCGCCGACTGGTAGCGATGCACATCCTCCGGAAAGTAGCCGGGATTGCCGAGATAGTGGTTGTATTCATTCAAGCGGTCGGCCACGCCTCCGAAGCCTCCGAGGCGTTCGAGCCCCTGAATCATTCCGGTTTCAATTCCGTTTCGCGCGCGCTCGAGTTCGGCGGCGGTGGGGCCGTTTTTCCGGAACTCGGCCAGTTCCGCGTCGATCGCCTTCTCCATCTCCGCGGCCGTGTGGCCGGGGCGCGCCGTAACCTCGATTTCAAAAACGGAGCCGAGCGTCAGCGATTGCTGCGACGCGCTGACGTCCAGCGCAATCTGCTTTTCGTAGACCAGTTTCTTGTAGAGGCGGCTCGACTTCCCTCCGCCGAGAATGTCCGAGGCCAGGTCGGCGTCCGCGTCGCCGGGCTTGAAGATGGGAGACGTCAGCCAGGCCATGTAGACACGCGGCAGCTCCACCTGATCGTGAATCACGGCGCGGCGCTCCGCGGTAATCGGCGGCGTCACAGCGGCAATCTTCGGCACCGGCGCGCCGCGCTTCAGCGGCCCGAAATATTTTTCCACCCACTCTTTTGCCTGTGCCGGATCGAAATCGCCGACAATCGCCAGGCTCGCATTATTCGGCGCGTAGTAGAGTTTGAAGAAGTTGCGCACGTCCTCGAGCTTCGCCGCCTGAATGTCCGCGTGCGATCCCATCACATCGGCGTAATACGGGATGGCCCTTCGGGAAAAGCAGGTGGTACACGCCTTCTTCGACGATGCCGTACGGGTTGTTCTCGATGCTCTGGCGGCGCTCGTTGCGCACCACGTCCTGCTGGTTCGTCAGGCTGGCCTGATCGAGCTTGTCGGGGAGATAGCCCATGCGATCGGATTCCAGCCACAGCGCGAGTTCCAGTTGGTTCGAGGGCAGCGTCTCGAAATAGTTCGTGCGGTCAAAATCCGTCGTGCCGTTGAGGTCGGAAGATCCCGCGGCCTCAAGATAGCGGATGTGGGCGTTGCCCGGAACGTGCTTCGAGCCTTCGAACATCATGTGTTCGAACAGGTGGGCGAAACCGGTGCGCCCGGCAATCTCGTTCGCGGGGCCAACGTGATACCAGATATTCACGGAAACGAGCGGCAGGCGATGGTCCTCGGACAGGATCACGACCAGGCCGTTCGCCAGCGTGTACTTTTCAAACTGGATCGTCGGAAGCGCAAGGTCCGCGGCTGCAGGCGCGGAGGATGCCGACGTCGTCGCGGGAGGCTTGGGCGCAGCCTTCTTCGGCGTAGCCTGGCTGAAAACCGATACCGCCGGGACAACGATCCACAGGCACAACATCAGCAAACGCTTGCGTAGCGCGGAATTCATTCCGATTCTCCTCAACGATTTTTCCATTTCTATGAGACGCAAAAGGCGCGCATTGGGCTGCATCGCATCGCGACGAACTACTAAGATACCTTAACTCATGCGGACGAAGCGATCTTGAGTGGCGCAGGCTTCAGCCTGTGGCGTGGTTAGAATGAGAGCGCAGCGTTACCGCAACCAGATCCACAGGCTGAAGGCTGCGGGAAAATAGAATTTTCTTCATTACGAGGCGCATTTTGCCGAAGAATCTCTTAGGTTGCTAACTTAGAGCGAAGAGATTCACCAGACCTTTTTCCGCACAGGCTGAAGCCTGCGCCACTCGGGACGCTTTCACGCATTGTGTCGCGCGAGGGAAAAGCGTACGATTCGCAAGGCTCAAACGCATCCAGATGGGAAATTCCGGCCCCAAAGGACTGTGCCATGAAGAAAAAAGAAGACGTGTGCGGTTGCCATCACGCGGTCTCCCGCAGAAAAATGCTTCAGGGAGGGCTCGCGGCGGCTGCCGTAACCTCGATGGGCGGCGTGAGCGATGCCCTGCTCGCCGCGCCTGCCGAGCCGGCCGCGCAGAAAAAGACCGGAGCGCGCGCCATCGACATTCACGCGCACTATTTCCCTCAGACCTACTTCGATCTGTTCAATACGGATGGCAAGCAATTCAACGCCGAATTTCGCATGACCGAGCAGGGCTTCTTCTTCAAGACGTCCGTAGAAACGAACGGCCCGCTCCCGGCGAAATTCATCGACCTCAAGCAGCGCCTCGCCGACATGGACGCGCAAGGCGTGGCCGTGCATGCGCTGTCGCTCACCGGCCCGATGGTCTACTGGGCGGATAGCGAATTCAACCACAAGCTCGCCATGACTTGGAACGACGGCGCGGTCGCCGCGCACCAGGCAAACCCCGACCGGTTCGTCGTCCTCGCCACGCGTACCCATGCTCGATCCCGACCGCGCCGTGGACGAACTGAGCCGCGTGAGCAAACTTCCCGGAGTGCGCGGCGTCTACATGGGCACGAATGTGGAAGGCCGCGATCTGGACGATCCGCTGTTCGAGCCCATCTTTGCGCGCATCGAATCGTTGGGCCTGCCCGTCTTTTTGCATCCGTTGCCGCCCATCCTCGGCGGCAAGCGCCTGCAGCCCTACTCTCTTACGAACCTGGTTGCTTATCCGCTCGACACGACGGTGGCCGCCTCGCACCTGATCTTCGGCGGCGTACTGGACCGGCATCCGAACCTCGTGGTCGTCCTGCCGCACGCCGGAGGCGCGCTGCTCAACATCGTCGGCCGCCTCGACCACGGCTGGAGCGTGCTCCCGCCCGCCAAGCACTCCGCGCAGACGCCCAGCGCGTACCTGCACCGCTTCATGTACGACACGATCGCGCATTCCAAGCCGCTGATGGAGTACATCATTTCCCAGGTGGGCGTCGAACGAATCATGATGGGCAGCGACTACTGCTTTCCCGTCGGCTACGACCACCCCGTGGAAAACGTCGAGGAACTGCATCTAAGCGCGGAACAGCGCAAGATGATTTTGGGCGGCAACGCCGCGAAACTTCTGAAAATTTGATCCAAGTGGTTTTCGGAGCATAGGGCCGGCTCAACGATTCGATGCTACGCGCTTCTAATCTTTTGATCCGATGGTGTTTTTCAAAAGGACCTGATCTTTTAGGCTCTCCTCGATTAGAGCTAGACACGGCAGTGCTATTGTTGAATCACCGCTTACGAACGTATTCAGCCATTCAAATACCTGCAGATAGGACTTCGGGCGACTGTCGCGTTGCCCGTTGAGACCACCCCGTTTCTCAGAACTTGGCTCGACCCGCAAACGAACAGTACAGGAACGGTTTTGGCTTGGGTCATGAACGCACCAGCAACGAGATCGCAGAGGAATTTCATCCAACAGGAAAACTTGCGACCTTGGTGCCACCACACGCATCAAGTAACGTGGAGGCTACGATGGTTCCTTTCCGCGATCTCTTCGAAACCCATCTAACAGTTGAGGACCTGCAACGGTCTATGAACTTCTTTAGCGAAGCGCTGGGTTTGGAGCTTGCACAGGTATTCCCGGAACGGAAGGTTGCGTTTTACTGGATCGGCGGGCGCGGAAACTCAATGCTTGGTTTGTGGGAGGTCGGGACGGGCCCGCAGAGACTGAATCTTCACCTCGCGTTCAAGTCGGATCTCCAGGATCTGCTGGATGCGCCAGCGCGCCTTCGGGCAGTTGGTGTTGTCCCGCTGGACTTTTCGGGGAAGTCCACCGATGAACCCGTAGTACTCGCGTGGATGCCTGCCGCTTCGCTCTATTTCCGCGACCCGGACGGCAACCTGCTCGAGTTGATTTCAATGCTTCCTGATCCCCCTCAACCGGAATTAGGGATCGTCAGTTGGAATCGCTGGAGCCAGTGTCGCGAATCGAGTGGATCTCATCGTGCCGCTCTAGAATCGCCGACCCGGTGACGCGACATTCGTGCGCGGAAGTCCGTATCCGTTGAGCATCGAGATCCATTTCTTCATTCTCGTCAAGTCACCGCCGCTTCCACTTTGGATAATCCCCCAGAAGTCGTCTTATCGGAAGGTGGCCTCGCCCTCAACGATTTCTTTCTGGAGCGCGATTGAGGAACCAAATGACTTCGCGGACGATGCAGAATGGAGCCAAATCAGCTTATACTGCTTTCGTCATGCCTCTGCGCCAGCGGAATTTCTCTGGAGGATTCTCACTTGCCGAGTTCCGTCGTTGAATCCAAGGTCAAACGAAACTCGCCCGATTTTGAGAAAAATACCCGCCGCATGGTGGACCTCGTCGCCGAAATCAAGAACCAGGAAACAGCGATCCAGCAGGGCGGCGGCGCAAAAGCCATCGAAGCACAGCACAAAAAGAACCGGCTCACGGCGCGCGAGCGCATCGCCAAACTGATCGATCCGCAGACTTCATTTTTTGAGCTGAGCATCTACGCCGCGCACGAGATGTACGAAGAGTGGGGCGGCGCGCCGGCGGCGGGCACGATCACGGGGCTCGCCCGAATTTGCGGCCGCCTCGCGATGATCATCGCCAATGACGCGACGGTAAAAGCCGGAGCCTTCTTCCCTCTCACCGCGAAAAAAGTAATCCGCGCGCAAAATATCGCCATCGAAAACCGCATTCCTACGATTTACCTGGTGGATTCGGCCGGCGTTTTTCTTCCGCTCCAGGAAGACGTCTTCCCAGACACCGACGATTTCGGGCGCGTGTTCCGCAACAACGCCGTCATGAGCGCCCTGCACATTCCCCAGATCACCGCCATCATGGGCATGTGCGTCGCGGGCGGCGCGTATCTGCCGGTGATGTGCGATCACATCCTGATGACGGAAGGCTCGGGACTTTTCCTTGCGGGCCCTGCGCTCGTGCAAGCGGCCATCGGGCAGAAAGTTTCCGCGGAAGAACTCGGCGGCGCGAAAATGCACGCCGAGATCAGCGGCACGGTCGATTTTCGCGAGCCGGACGATGACGCATGCCTCGCGCGCATTCGAGCGCTGGTGGACAAGATCGGGCATCCTCCGCGGCGCGCTTCGATCACAAGGAATCCGAGAATCCCCTGTTCCCGCCCGAGGAAATCTACGGCATTTTTTCCTCGGACCCGGCGCGCCAATACGACATGCGCGAGGTGATCGCCCGCACGGTCGACGGCAGCAAATTCGAGGAGTACCGCGCGGAATACGGCAAGACGCTGTTGTGCGGCTACGCCCGGATCGGCGGCTGGGCCGTCGGCATCGTCGCCAACAACAAGATGCACGTCCCCACCATCGACGCCGCGACCGGCGAGCGCCGCATCGAATTCGGCGGCGTGATCTACACCGAGTCGGCGGAAAAGGCCGCGCGATTCATCATGGACTGCAACCAGAATCTGGTTCCGCTCATTTTTTTGCACGACGTCAACGGATTCATGGTAGGCAAGGAAGCGGAGTGGAGCGGCATCATTCGCGCCGGCGCAAAAATGGTGAACGCCGTATCCAACAGCGTGGTGCCCAAAATCACCGTGATTTGCGGCGGCAGTTTCGGCGCCGGCCACTATGCGATGTGCGGCAAGGCCTACGATCCGCGATTTATTTTCGCGTGGCCGACGGCGCGCTACGCCGTGATGAGCGGCGATTCCGCCGCGTCCACGCTGGTGGAAATCAAGATCAAGCAGCTCGAGCGCGAAGGCAAGAAGCTCTCCGACGCCGACAAGAAAGAACTGAAAGAATCGATTCGCGCCACCTACGAACACCAGACCGACCCGCGCTACGCGGCCGCGCGATTGTGGGTTGACGCGATCATAGATCCCGCGCAAACGCGCGAGGCGCTGATCTGGGCGCTGGAAGCCGCCGCCCTCAATCCGGACGTCGCGGATTTCAAAACGGGCGTCCTGCAAACGTAAGGCTTGAATTTCAAATCAGATGGACAAGGATCCTCATTTGCCCGAACTGGTGAAAATTATCGAATGCCCGAGAGATGCCTGGCAGGGACTGCCGGAGATCATTCCTACAGAAGCAAAAATCGATTATTTATTGAAACTCGCGTCCGCAGGCTTCAAGCACATCGACGCGGTGAGCTTTGTATCGCCCGAACATGTCAAGCAAATGGCGGACAGCGAAGAGGTGATGAAAGGATTTCTTGCCGGGCTCCCCGCCGGAACGCAGCCACCCGAAATCATCGGCATCGTCGTGAACGAAAAAGGTCTGGAGCGCGCGCTGGCAACGCCCGGAGTGACAACCCTCGGCTACCCGTATTCCATATCGGCCTATTTCCGGCGGGCGAATGCCAACATGAGCCGCGGGGAATCGCGCGCGCTCGTCGAGAAGATCCGCAAAGCCACGAAAGCTTCCGGCCACGGACTGGTCGTTTACATTTCGATGGCGTTCGGCAATCCGTACGAGGAGCCATGGGGCGCCGAGATTGTCGAAGACGCGCTCGTCTGGCTCAAGGACATAGGAGTGCGATGCGTCTCGCTCGCCGATACGGTCGGGACCACGCCTCCCGAATACGTGGGCGCGCTGTATCACACCGTGAAGGATTGCGTCGCGGGCGTTGAGCTGGGCGTTCATCTGCACAGCCGGGCGGAAGGCGCCGCGGAAAAAGTTCTCGCCGCGTACGACGCCGGTTGCCGCCGGTTTGACGGCGCGCTCACTGGGCTGGGCGGATGTCCTTTCGCGGGCGACGAACTGGTGGGCAATCTCGCGACGGAAACGATTCTGGCGGCGCTCGCGTCGCGCGGTGCCGACGCGGATGTGCGCGCGGATGTGCTCGGTCCAGCCATCGCGATGACGGAAGAAATTCGCGCCAAGTATTCGCAGGTCGGCGTCAAGTAGGACGGGCTTCAGCCTGTCCGGTTTTGAATTTTGAGGCGCTATTCACGATTTGCAATTGAGCTGCGGAAGTCAAAAACCAGACAGGCTGAAGCCCGTCCTACAAAAACAAATGCCCTACCACACACTCCAACTCGAATTCGCTGGCGAAATCGCAACCATCACTCTGAACCGCCCGGAGAAGCGCAACGCCATCACCGCGGAAATGATCGCGGAGCTTTTCGCCGCGTTCAGCGAGGTCGACGCGAGCCCGGCACGCGTTGGGATCCTGACCGGCGCCGGAAAGGCGTTCTGCTCCGGCATGGACCTTGACGCATTGAAGGCCCTCGCAACGCAATCCCACTCCGAGCAGCGCGAAGACGCGGACCGCCTGGCGCGCCTCTGCCTGCGCATCTGGAATTTTCCGAAACCGACCATCGCCGCCGTGAACGGACACGCCTTTGCCGGCGGCTGCGGCCTCGCCACTCTGTGTGATTTCACCATCGCCGTGCCGGAAGCCAAATTCGCGTACCCGGAGGTGCGCATCGGTTTTCTTCCGGCGGTCGTGTCGGTGTTTCTGATCCGGCAGATCGGCGAAAAGCAGGCGCGCGACCTGCTCCTGACCGGGAAAGCGATCGACGCCGCCGAGGCGTATCGACTCGGGATCGTCACGCAAATCGCGTCCGCCGGCGAACTGATGAAATCCGCGCAGGCCCTTGCCGCTTCTCTCATTGCGTGCAGCCCGGCGAGCCTCCAAATCACCAAGAAGCTGCTCTGCGATTTTGCCGCGCCGGAAATCGACCGCCAGCTCGAACTCGCCGCAGCGCGCAGCGCCGAAATTCGCGCGACGCCGGATTTCCGCGAGGGACTTGCCTCCTTCCTGGAAAGGCGCGCGCCTCGCTGGAGTGGGAAATGATGCGTTCCGTGGCGCAGGCTTCAGCCTGTGGGTTTTAGTGACGGCTAAGAAAGTCTGGGCCGCGGCGAATTCGTCGGATAAAACCCTGAAACCTCACGTTTCCGTAGCGTGAAAGCGCACCGCGCCGCCCATCTGCTACAATTTCCCTCCCAATGAGCGAAATTATCGACCACGTGGTGCGCGTCCGCTACGCCGAGACGGACAAGATGGCGATCGTCTACTACGCCAACTACTTCATCTATTTTGAGATTGGGCGCGTCGAATACATGCGCCAGCGTGGCCTGGACTACCGGAAGATGGAAATCGAGGACGACAGCTTTACCGTCGTCGCCGAAGCCAAGTGCCGCTACCGCCGCCCCGCCCGCTACGACGATCCGTTGCGCATTCGCACCCGAGTGACCTCCGCCAAGAGCCGCGTGATTACGTTCGGGTACGAAATTCTGCACGACGAGACCGGAGAGTTGCTCGTCACCGGCGAAACGATCCACGTCGTTTGCGACAGCAAGGGGCGTCCGAAAGCCCTCCCGGAAAAGTACCGCCGCTATTTCGATTTTGAAAACGCGGAAGCGCAATCCTAGTGGCGCAGGCTTCAGCCTGTGGGTTTTGGGCCTTGCAAAAATTAAACCCAACAGGCTGAAGCCAGTCCTACTTAAGCCAGCGTCTCAAACAAAAACAGCCCCAGCTTTAGCGCGGCGGGATACGCGAAAGGCGCGAGCTCGAGGGAATAGTGCCCGCACGGGAGCGTCAGCGTTTCGAGTTGAATTCCCTTCTGCCGCAGCGTCTCGAACATTTCCGAGGTCAATTCGTACCAGAAGGTGGGATCGTAGCGCCCGCCGATCATCAACATGCGCTGGCCCGAGCCGCGAAGCCGGTCCATGTACGGGACGGGGCTGATCGGCGTCCAGTAGCGCCGCAATTCGTCCGCGGTGACGTGTGTGCGGAGCCCTTCCCAAACATGCGCCGTGGTCATTCCCGTTCGAACGACGTCGGCAAAATAGGTGGAGACGTGCATGAATCCGCCGGCGCGGACGGTCGGATCGTGCGCCATGGTGATCGACCCGATCGCCGAGCCGATGCTGGTCCCGACGAGGCCCAGCTTGCCGTATCCCTGCTGCCCCAGCCAAAGCAGGCAGCGGCGCGTGTCCGTAACGGCCTGGCGCGTGGCCTGGATCGTTAGGCCGACGTTCGAGCCGACCAGTTGGTCCGCGCGCTCGTGCCCCGGCGCGACACGATCATCGTGGTACGGAAGAGAAAGGCGCAGCACGCTGATGCCAAGCTTGTTCAGCCAGCGGCAGAGGTTCACTTGGCCGTGCCATTTGGCATTCCAATTCGGCAGCAGAACGACGGCCGGCCCGGTGGTCCGGGCGCGGAAAAAGCGCGCGTGCACGAGGTTGTTGTTCGCAAACGGAGATGCGATCTGGCTCGTGAACGTGAGCACCTGCCCTTCGGAGGCGCCGTTCCGGGGAGGATGTAGCACGTAGTCGCCGGCGGGCGTCGTCGCAAACCACTCGTCGCTGTGCGCGAGAGTTTCGTCCACCCACGAATTCAGAAAACCGCGCGGGTCGCGCTCGTTGGCTGCGCCGCCGATATGCTCCAGGCCCCACTCGAACGGATAGACCCGGCGATTATCATCGGTAGTCCACCGGGCGTGCTCGTAGCGGCGAATTTTTTGTTCCAGCCACGACATAATCGTCTGAGTCTCGAATATAGGGGCGTGCGGAAAGCCTGTCAAACCAGCCCGTAGATTATTAAGTGAAGAACTAAAGATATTTATCTTTTAAATCAACCTAGGGCACACGATATGCTTGGTAATATGAGCAGATTGGTTTCGCGAACTGCATTCATTGTGGCCATCAGCTACTCTTCTGCTATCGCCGTCCTACTCGTTTTTGCGTGGCGCGTCTCAGATTTTGAAGGACGGGCTTTTGATCTGCTATTTATTGGGTTTCCTTGGGTGCTCGTTTTTCATCGTGACGGCTCGTTCTTCTACTTCCTTGCTCTCACTTTGAATGTTGTGACCGTATACTTTCTCGCCCTTTCGCTGGTCAGGATATTCGCACGCGATTCAACCTGACCCACGACTTCCTGTTGCCTGTTTGCTTCACTTTGGAGAGAGCATACGTTGTCGGCGCAACGCGGGTATGGCACAGTCTCAGGGTGATCCCTCTCGGCGCGTTTCTGTTCGGTCTGGTCATCGGCAGCTTTTTAAACGTCTGCATCCTGCGGATTCCCGCGGATAAATCCATTGTGTTGCCCGCATCGAGTTGTCCGAAGTGCGGGAAAGCGATCGCGCCGTACGACAACATTCCCGTCTTCAGCTGGATCTTCCTGGGCGGCAAGTGCCGCGGTTGCAAGACAAAAATTTCCGCCATGTACCCGGCTGTGGAATTGCTCACGGGGCTGCTGTTTCTTGGCTGTTATTTCGCATTTGGCCCGACCGTCGACGCGCTCAAGTGGGCGGTCTTCTCGGCGCTGCTGGTCGTGCTGACGATCACGGACCTGCGCGAGCGAATCCTTCCCGATGAAGTGAATTTCTTCGGGCTCGGGGCGGGCCTGGTCTTCAGCTTTTTCACCGCTTCGCTGGACGGTACCGCTTTGTGGCTCGCGCGCCGGTGGTTCGATTTTCCGCCTCCGCAAATGGCGCTCTCGTTCGCTGACGCTGCTCTCGGCGCGATTGCCGGCAGCGGCTTGCTCTGGCTGGTCGCTGAAGGATATTTTCGCCTGCGCGGCCGCGAAGGCATGGGCCTCGGCGACGTGAAAATGATGGCCGCCGTCGGCGCGTTCCTCGGCGTGAAGCGCACCATGATGACGGTGCTGATGGGTTCGCTTCTCGGCAGCGTGATCGGTATCTTTTTGATCGCAATTTCAAAAAAGGGGCGCGACTACGAATTGCCGTTTGGTACATTCCTCGGAGCGGGCGCGCTGCTGGTGGTTTTCTTCGGAACGCCCGCGCTGCACTGGTACGAATCCTTGCTGGCGGTGAAGTGATCCGTGAATCTTGAGTTCCTGCTCGCGGCAGAGGTTCCCGCTGTCCGGTCCCTATGGATGCTGTCGGGGATCCTGCTGATGGTATTTCTGACCGCGGCGGTCATCGCGGTCGTGATGGCGCGGCACTATTTCCGCGCTGGGTCAAAGTCCTCCGATGATTTTGGCTCGGAAAAACCGAAGAGCGATAATCCCACCGCGTTCATGGCGGCCTCGATGCAAGCCGTCATCAAAAAGCTCAAGGAACAGGAAAAGGAACTCGAACTCCTGCACCGCGTCGAGCGCGAGCGCGCGCAGCAAAGCGAGCGCATGAGCGAAGCGGTCACCCGCAACATGCCGGCGGGCTTGCTGCTCGTCAATTCCTCCGGACTGATCACCAGCGCCAATCCCGCGGCCGAAGCCGCCCTCGGCGTAAAATCGCTCGCCTACCGGCGCCACAGCGAAGTGCTCGGCGCAGGCTCGCGGCTGACCGAGCTGGTCGGAGCGTGCCTCGAACACGGCCGCACATTCCGCCGCGAGGAAGTCGAATACCTGACGCCCGCGCACGAACTGCGGCAGCTCGGCGTGACCATTTCCCCGATTCAAGACGGCGCGGGCGAAATTACCGGCGCGATTTGCCTGCTGAGCGATCTCACCGAACTTGCCGCGCTCCAGAAGCAAATTCATATGAAGGAAAATCTCGCCGCGCTGGGCGAGCTTTCCGCGGGCATCGCGCACGAATTCAAGAACGCCCTGGCCACGATTTCCGGCTATGCGCAAATGATCCGCAGCGAGGCGCAACCCGGCACGGACCTGCACGAGCACGGCGACCTCATTTTGCGGCAGACGCGCTCGCTGACCCACGTGGTGACTGAATTCCTGAAGTTCGCGCGTCCGCTCGAGCTTGCCGACGAACAAGTTTCGCTTCGCCCCATGATCGAGAGGATCGTGGAGGAGATCGGCGAATTCGTGCCGGGCGTTTCGATCGCCACGGAGGGCGAGTTCGGCGAAGTCTCGGGCGACGATACCCTGCTGCGCCAGGCGATCCTGAACCTCGCGCGCAACGCCGCCGAAGCCGCCGCCGACAATCCCGCGGGCGGCCGAGTGCTCATTCGGGGCGAGGTCGACAAGTCCGGCGCGATGCAGGGACAACGAATCTCCATCACCGATAACGGGCCCGGCATACCGGCCGAAGCCCTGACCAAGATTTTCATGCCCTTTTACACCACCAAGTCCAATGGAACCGGCCTCGGACTCGCCGTCGTGCAGAAGATTGTGGTCCAGCACGGCGGATCGATCGACGCGCGCAACCAGTCCCAGGGCGGAGCCGAATTCATCGTATGGTTACCTTTTGTACGCGAAGCCGTTAGAGCGATTGATTCGGCCGGGGCCCGCATCTAAACTAGTAATGTCAAGTTCCGCCGTTTTCCTCCGAAAGGCGGTCAAAAATTATGAATACAAAGAGACTCATCACGTTGGCATTGGGTTGCGCGATGTTCGCCGCGCCAGTGTATCTGGCGGCCCAGCAGGACCAGGGGCAAGAAAGCGTTGCCGATGCGGCCCGCAAGGCTCAAGCGGCTAAAAAGAACGCGCCCAAAGCCAAAATGACCATCGATAACGACAATCTCGGCACCCTCAAAGGCACCATTAGCGTCGTGGGCGAGCAGCCGGCCCAAACTTCGGACCAGACCAAGGCGCCCGCAACCACCGAGAAGGAGTCCGCCAAAGGCGAGGCCTATTGGCGCCAGAAATTCGCCGATGCCAACAGGAAACTGGCGAACGATTCCAAGGAACTCGACATCACCCAGCGGGAGTTGAACCTTAAGCAAGAGCAGTACTATGCGGACCCGATGGCAGCGCTGAAGCAGGAATATTCCCGCCAGGATATCAACGACGCGACGGCAAAGATCGACGAACTGAAAGCGAGAGTCGCGCAGGACAAGACGGACATTTCCAATCTCGAGGACGACTTGCGCAAAGCGGGTGGCGATCCAGGCTGGGAAACGCCGTCTTCGCAACCGTCGACGGATAATTCCCAAGATTCACAGCCGGCCGCGGCGCCACCGCAATAGCTCATTTAGGAGAGCGCCACAGCCCGGCTCCCGCTCCAGAGAATACCCGATAGCCAACTCCGCACACGGCGCGGTGGCGAGCCACTTTGCGCCTCGGAATCGTGATAAAAGAAAATCCATGGAACCCCTGCTTCTGGTCGAAGACAAGCCTGAACTGCGCGCCATGCTCAAGAAGGCGCTGGAGCGCGCCGGACATACCGTGGATGAGGCCCCCGACGGATCTTCCGCGGTGGCCAAGGTCCGCGCGCGCCGTTACGTCCTGGTCCTGACGGACTTGAAGCTTCCCGGCTGCTCGGGAATCGAAGTCCTTCGCGAAACGAAGCAAGCCGATCCCACGATTCCCGTCATCCTGATCACGGCGTACGGTTCGGTCGAAGAGGCCGTGACGGCGATGAAGGACGGCGCCTATGATTTTATACAGAAGCCGGTGGACCTGGAGCATTTGAACCTGCTCGTCGAGCGAGCCTCGCAGCAGCAGGAGCTGTTGCGCGAGAATCTCCTGCTCCGCGAGGAGTACGCCGAACGCTACGGCTTCCCGCGAATCGTCGGCGAACACAAAAGCATGCAGGAAGCGACGCACCAGGTGCAGCGCGTCGCCGCCACCGATTCCACGGTTTTGCTGCTGGGACAGAGCGGCACGGGAAAAGAATTGTTCGCGCGCGCCATTCACCATCTTTCTCCCCGCAGGCAGCACCCGTTCGTCGCTCTGAATTGCGCGGCGATTCCGGAGGGACTCGTCGAAAACGAGCTGTTCGGCCACGAGCGCGGCGCGTACACGGGGGCGGGAGCGCGCAAGGTCGGGAAAATGGAGCTGGCCAATCGCGGCACGATTTTTCTGGATGAAATCGCCGAGCTTCCCATGAGCACTCAGGCAAAACTTTTGCGCGTGCTCGAGGAACGGAACTTCGAGCGCGTCGGCGGCACGCAACTTGTCGACATCGACGTTCGCATCCTCGCGGCGACCAACAAGGATCTTCGCGAAGCCGTCGCCTCCAAAACGTTTCGCGAGGATCTGTACTTCCGGATCGCCGCGGTGCCCATCACCATCCCGGCGCTCAGTGAGCGCGGCGACGACGTCCTGCTGCTGGCGGACCATTTTCTGGAGCGGTTCAAGCGCGAATTCCGGAAGCCGAATTTGAAGTTTGCCGCGAGCGCCCGCTCCGCGCTGCGCTCCTATTCCTGGCCCGGCAACGTCCGCGAACTCCAGAACACGATCGAGCGCGCCGCCATTCTGACGGACTCCGATACGATCGAAGCGGCGGACCTCCAACTGCCCGCGCCGCGCCCGGCCGACGGCCATATGCCCGGAGGAATGTTGTCGGAATCGTTCGATTGGGGCGGCACGCTGCAGGAAGTGGGCACGCGCGCCGTGGAACACGTCGAGCGCTTCAAGATCGAAGCCGCGCTGAAATCCGCAAAGTGGAACAAAACGCGCGCAGCCGAACAGCTCGGCGTGTCCTACAAAACCCTGCTCAACAAAATCCGCCTGCTGGGATTGGAGAATTGATGTTTGTAGGACGGGCTTTAGCCTGTCCTCTTTTGTTTTTTGCCGGTTCCTCGAACGCCAAAACCGGACAGGCTGAAGCCCGCCTACCATTCTACTTCCTCGCCGTATGCAGCGTAACAATCCCGCCGGTCCAGCGCACAAACTTTACGCCTGAATACCCAACCCGCTCGAAGAGCGCTGCCAGCGCTTCCGGTGACGGAAATTTGCTGACGGAATTTGGAAGATACGTGTAGGCGGAGCCGTTCCCCGAAATCAGCCCACCCAGCCTCGGCAGCACCCTCCGGAAATAAAAGCGGTACAGACTTCCGAAAAGTTTTCCCGGAGGTTCGCCGAATTCCAGAATCGCGGCCGCGCCTCCCGGTTTCAGCACGCGAAGGATTTCGGCCAGGCCGCGCTCGTAGTTCGCCAGGTTGCGAAACCCAAAGGAGCAGGAAACGAGGTCAAAGCTGGCGTCGCCAAACGGAAGCGCCAGCGCGTCCGCTTCGACAAAGGTCACGTTTGCCCTGAGAGCAGCGGCCTTGGCCCGTGCGCGAACCAGCATTTCCGGCACGAAATCGGAACCAATAATTTCCGCTCCGGCCGGCGCCTCCTTGCGAAACGCCAGCGTCAGATCGCCCGTACCGCAGCACAGATCGAGAACGCGCGCCCGCGGATCGTGAAGAATTGCCGTGAATCTTCGGGCCACTCGCCGGCGCCATACTTTGTCGATGTCCAGGGAAAGCAAATGATTCAGCAGGTCGTAGCGCGGCGCAATGCGGCCGAACATTTCGCGAACGTGGGCTGCGGCTTCCCTCTCGTCGCGAACGCCTTCCGGGCGGGTGCCCGGAACGCCGGTTTCCGATGCGGATTTCATTTGCGGCGGCTCTTCCGGGGTTCCGATTGCTTCGCGGCGATGGAGCATTCGCGCAGCACGCGCACCAGCATTTCCGCTTCGGCCTCGACGCCGCACCGGACTTTCCCAATGCGCTCAGGCAGCACGAAGCGCAGGCGCCCGGCGCGCGTCTTTTTGTCGGCCTGCATCGCGGCAATCAGTTTCTCGGCCGGTACCTTCGGCCACGGGGGAAGCGGTCCCACGCCGGCGATCACCCTTGCGACTCGCTCTTCTTCCCGCGGCGCAAACATTCCCTTCTCCACCGCCAGCCGCGCCGCCGCGATCATTCCCCATCCCACCGCCTCGCCGTGCAGATACGTTCGATAGCCGGTTGCGCTCTCCAGCGCGTGCGCGAAGGTATGGCCGAAATTCAAAATTTCGCGCAAGCCCGATTCGTGCTCGTCCTCGGAAACAACGCGCGCTTTTTGCGCGATGGAGCGCTCGATGACAAAGGCCAGCGCGCCGCGCTCCCGTCGCAACGCGTTTTCCATTTTCGCTTCCAGAAACCGGAAAAGCTTCGGGTCGCCGATCACGCCGTACTTGATGATCTCGTAGATTCCCGAACGGAACTCGCGCGGCGGCAAGCTGCTGAGCAATTCCGGGTCGGCGAGGACTCCCTTCGGCGGGTAAAACGCGCCGACAAGGTTCTTCCCTTCCGGCAAATTCACGCCCGTCTTTCCGCCGATCGCGCTGTCCACCTGGGCCACAACGGTGGTGGGCACGTGCACCAGCGCGATTCCCCGCGCGTAGCTCGACGCAACGAAACCCGCCACGTCGCCGACCACGCCTCCCCCGACGGCGACGATGAGCGCGCGGCGGTCCGCGCCCGCGCGGACCAGATCGCGGCAGGCGCGCTCGACGGTCGCAAGATTCTTGGCGGTCTCGGCGTCGTTCATCAAAATCGTTGCGCGCCGCAATTTCCCCAGCTGCCGTTCGATCTTCGCGCCCCAATGCCGCCACACCCGCGGTGACGACAAAACGAACGCCGCGCCGTCTTTCCGCGCACGCGAGACGAGTCGTGGCAGTTCCCGCAGCGCGCCGCGGCCGCACAGCACGTCGTATTTTCCATTCGCCGCCCGAACTGAAATTTTCTTCATCCGTTTTCTTCGCGGGTGATTCTTCTTAGGCGCCTCTTGATCCGGAAAAAAATGTAACACAAATAGCGTACGCCCACGGGCAACAAACTCATTTCCGGACCGGCGGCGTACGCCCCACTTTCCATTCCGTGGGCCGATGCCGTACAGTGTGGTGGCATAATCTTCGGGCAAACAGAGAGGACTCCAGAAACGTGAAGACCATTCGCTTGGGCCAGGATGGCCCTGTTGTTTCGCAACTCGGGCTGGGATGCATGGCCATGTCCGACATGTACGGCCCTTCGGACGAATCCGAGAGCATTGCCACGATTCACGCCGCGCTCGACGCGGGCATCACCATGCTCGATACCGGCGACTTCTACGGCATGGGTCATAACGAAATGCTCATCCGCCGGGCCATCGAAGGCCGGCGCAAGGACGTGTTCCTCGCCGTGAAGTTCGGCGCCATGCGCGGGCCCGACGGCTCGTTCAATGGTTACGATCTGCGTCCCGAAGCCGTAAAGAATTTCCTGTCCTACAGTCTGCGCCGGCTGGGGACCGACTACATCGACCTCTATCAGCCATCCCGAGTCGACGCGCGCGTGCCGATTGAGGACACCTATGGCACGCTGGCGGGCCTCGTTCAAGCGGGCTACATTCGCTACCTCGGCATTTCCGAAGCGTCGGCGGCCTCGATTCGCCGCGCGCGGAAAGCGGCTCCGATCGCCGCCCTGCAGATCGAATATTCCCTCGTCAGTCGCGGCGCCGAAGCAACTATCCTGCCCACCGCGCGCGAATTGGGAATGGGAATCACGGCCTACGGCGTGCTGTCCCGAGGATTGCTCACCGGATCGCCGGTCACCTCGCCAAAGGACATTCGCAAGCACTTGCCACGATTTCGCGGCGACAATTACGAGAAAAACCAGGCGCTCGCGAACACGCTCCGCACCATCGCGGCATGGCAAAAATGCCACTGCTTCGCAGGTCGCCATAGCATGGGTCATGTCCCGCGGCTCGGATATCGTGCCGCTCATCGGCGCTCGCCGCCGCACTCAATTGGCGGAATCGCTTAAAGCGCTCGATCTGAAGCTGACGTCCGAGGACTTGGCCCAGATCGAACGCGCGGTTCCGGCGGACGCCGTCGCCGGTACGCGCTACGGCGAAGAGCAAATGCGCTGGCTGGACAGCGAGAAACCGGTAGCACGCATACCCGTCAACGAGAATCGAGGACGCGCGTGAAAATCGTTTTCTGGGCATTGGCCCTGGCCGCTGCATGGACCGTCGCCCTCATCGTCATCGCGCGCACGGTCGGCCTTCATTCCACGCCGGGAATGTGGACAGGGGCAATCGGGTTGCCGGGAGTGGTGATCGCCAACTGGCTGCAGGCGCAACTCCTGCACACGTTCCATCGCCCGCTGGGATATGGCCTGATGTTTTTAATTAATTGGGGATTTTACTGCAGGGTTATTCAGGGAATTGTTTCAGTCAAGCAGCGAGTCGCGCGTTTCTAATCGTACAAGCTTCCGCCGGCCCTACTTGACCTTGTTTTCCAATTCCGGGACCGATGCAATCAATACGTGGCCGGTAATCGCGAGCGTGCGCGGATCGACCTTGTCGAGAGTGTCTTGCGGCGTATGCCAGTACGGCACGTCCAGATCGATGATATCCGCGGACGGGATGTCGCGCTTTAAGAACGACAGGTGGTCGTCTTCGATGGGCTCCAGCTCGTTAATGAATACCTTTCCGTATCCGAGCCGCGCCGCCGTGGACCACAAAACTTCCGTCAGCCACGGAGTGGAATTGGATTCGCGCTTATAAACCGGACTCGTCGGACCGACCATGTCGACCAAAATCATGGCCTTCACGCGCGGCAAAGTTCCGGACAGCGCGAGACTCGCGGCCAGTTCCCGGCTTCCGTAGGTGTTGTCCGGATCGGCCCAATTCATATTAAAGGCTTCTTCGCCGTCAAAAAAAGCGAGCCAGATCGTGGCCGCGTTTTTTCGCGCGCAAAGCACCCGCGCGAGCTCCAGCAAGACGCCCGAGCTGGAGCCGGCATCGTCGGCTCCGACGAAATTCGCGATCCGTTTCGTGTCGTAGTGCGAGCCGAACAAGATGATATTGGGACTCGCGCCGGGAATTTTCACGAGGATATTCTTCATCGCGACGTCGCCCACCGGAGTCGACGGCGCGTGAAAATCCTCTTCTTCCACCGGGCATCCGAAACTCTTCAGTTGGCCGATAATGTACGCTTGCGCGCGGCGAATTCCCTCGGACCCGGCAGAATGCGGCCCAATGGCCACCAGTTGCTCGACGTGCTTGTAGGCGCGGGCGCCGTCAAAGCCCCCCGTGGTTTCCGCCGCGGGCGCGGGAGGAAAAGTGGCCGCCTGAGAAGCGCCTCCTCCCGGCGCGCCCGCCCCGGAGGAAGCGGAATGCCCGCACGCCGCAAGGAACGCGAGCGAAAGAGCCGCAACGAATGCGTATCCACAGCGCAACGTGCGCGATCGCCCGTTCATTTATCGAACCCCTTCCATCGCCGCCTTTTTCGCCTTGTTTCGCACCACGAGCGCCGCAACCGCGATGCCGATGAAATACAGCGCCAGCATGGGCGCCATGAAGATGAGCATCGTCATCGCGTCGGGCGTGGGCGTGATGA
This sequence comes from uncultured Acidobacteriota bacterium, assembly GCA_963800455.1. Classification (GTDB taxonomy): domain Bacteria; phylum Acidobacteriota; class Terriglobia; order Acidiferrales; family UBA7541; genus Palsa-360. The sequence goes on from CAWDAY010000004.1 coordinate 459,342, forward strand.
TGGCGGCAACTACCGCGATGATCAAAATCGCGTAGCGCACGTTCTTCCACAAGAAAGCCGGAGTCACGATGCCGAACAGCGCGAGGAAGAAAATCAGCACCGGCAATTCAAAAATAACGCCCAGGCCCAGCAAAACGATCAAAATGAAATCGAAATATTCGTTGATGCTGATCAGCGGCCGGAACGGCCCCTGAAACCCCGTCAAAAAATCCAGCATGTAGGGAAGCATGATGAAGTAGCCGAAGGAGATTCCCGCAATAAACAGAAGCACAGTGGAAAAAAGAAAACTCGTCACGGCTTTCCGTTCGTGCTTGTACAGCCCCGGGGCGATGAAGAGCCACACCTGATACAGCACGAACGGCGCGGCGAGCACGACCCCAAGGTAAATTCCGAACGTGATGATAATGTTCAGCAGGCCGGCAGGGCTCGTGTAAATCAGCTTGTCGTCCAGATGATTCTTCCGCAGGGCCTCCTGCATCGGGCGGGAAATAAATCCGAGGAGCTTCTGGGAGACGCTGACACCGATGAACGCGCCGATGGCGATCGCCATCGCTGAATTGATGAGCCTCTTGCGCAAATCCACAAGGTGCTCAAAAAACGACATCTTGCCGCCCGGTTCCTGCTCGAGCTCCGTTGGAGAGGGGTCAGACTGCGGCGTTGTCATCAGAAGATTTCTCGTGTGGGACGCTTACCGCATCGGCAGGAGGCGCCGGAGAACTGGAATCGACCTGTGGCGGCTGGCCCCCATCCAAGTGTTGCTCAGCAGGAGGAGGCTCCGTCGGAATCGGCGTCTCGCGCGGCACAGCGCCTTCCGGCGCCGCCGGTGGCGTGGGCACAGGCGCCTGCGCGGCTCGCGCCGCGGCGGCAACTTCCTCTTCCCGAATGCGCGTCTGGCGTTCCAGCTCTCGAACTTCATCTTCGAGCGCGTAGCGGAAGTCGTTGGTCATCTTCCGAAATTCCGCGGTCGCTTTACCCAGCATGCGCGCGAGTTCCGGCAGCTTCTGAGGGCCGAATACCATCAGAGCGATGACGAAAAGCACGACTAAGTGTGGCAGACTCAACATGACCGGTGCGCGTCGCTTTGTTGGATCGAATGCAGAAATTGCTCCGGGCCGGGAGCCCGCCTAAGCAATTCAGGCTAAACCACTACCGCCATCCGCTCCCGCCGGATACCCAAGACGAATCATAGTGGACCCGCGAAGGGGTGTCAATTCAGGCTCTATGCTATACTGTTCGCTATTGTGCGCGGCCGTGCGTCGCGCCGTTGGAAAGCGAGGGCGAAATGCAGGGTGAACGACGTGGGGCGCTGCTCGTCATAGGCGTTTTGGTCGTATCCGCGGTGCTGGGCGGCATTTACGGCCCCTCCGTGCGCGCAACGTCTACGGACGTAAATAGCCTGCAGGATTCGGTCAAGTCGTTTACGCATGTCCTCTCGATTGTCCAAAAAGATTACGCGATTCCGATCGATACCGACCACGCTATTTATTCCGGGGCCATCCCGGGAATGCTGCGCGTTCTAGACCCGCACTCGAGTTTCTTCGATCCGCGCGCGTATGCCAATCTGCGCGAAGACCAGCGCGGCCGGTATTACGGCGTCGGGATGACCATCGTCCCGCGCGATAACTACACGTACGTGCTCGCGCCCATGCCGGGCGCGCCCGCGTTCCGCGCGGGAATTCGTCCCGGCGATGTGATCATGGCCGTGGACAACAAGCCCACCGCGGGCCTGAGCAGTTCCGAAGTCGCGGACATGCTGAAAGGCCCGAAAGGCACGGTCGTTCACATCACGATGAAGCGCGTCGGCTACGCCGAGAATCTCAACTTCACCGTAACGCGCGATGAAATTCCCAAGCACTCCGTGGACCTCGATTTTGAAGTGAAGCCGGGCATCGGCTACATCAAGCTTTCCGGGTTCAACGAAACGACGGACACCGAGCTTGCCGCGGCGCTGAAGGATCTGGACGCCACGAAGCTGGACGGTTTGATCCTCGACCTACGCGGAAATCCGGGCGGCCTGTTAAATGAAGCCGTGGCCGTCTCCGACATGTTCCTCGACAAGAATCAGCTCATCGTGTCGCATCACGGGCGGGCCTCGGCGGAGCGCCGCTACTACGCCGTGCGCGGCAATCGCGGAGTCACCATGCCGCTGGTGGTCATTGTGAACGGCGGTTCGGCCTCCGCTTCGGAAATCGTGACCGGCTCGATCCAGGACCATGACCGCGGCCTGGTGGTCGGCGAACAGAGCTTCGGCAAAGGCCTCGTGCAGACTGTCTCCCCACTCAGCGACAACACAGGCCTGGCGCTGACAACCGCGCGCTACTACACGCCCAGCGGCCGCCTGATCCAGCGCGACTACAAGGACATTTCGCTCTACGACTACCTCTACAACCACAAGAACCCGGCCCCCACGGAGGTCAAACTGACCGACAGCGGGCGCCAGGTGACCGGCGGCGGCGGCATCACGCCCGACGTGGTCGTGGCTCCGGCGAAGCTCGATCCCTTCCAGGAAACGCTCCTGCGGCGTGAAGTGTTCTTCGCGTACCAGGGCGGCGTCGGCGGATTCACCACGTACTTCCTGGGAACCCGACCGGAAGTCACGAAAGATTTTGTCGCGAACGACGCTGTGATGAAGACGTTCCGCGCGTATCTCGACAAGGAAAAAATTCCCTACACCGAAGACGACATCGCGCAAAATCTCAGTTGGATCAAGCGGGAAATCCGCAAGGAAGCGTTCATCTCGGTCTTTGGCCTGACCGAAGGCGCCAAGGTGGACCTGGACGACGACGCGCAACTGCAGAAGGCGATCGAATCCCTGCCCCAAGCCCGCGCGCTGTACGAGAACGCCCGGAGGATCATCGCGCAACGCAACGCGGGAAGCGGAGTTCAGCAACAGTAATCTTCGCAAAATCCAGAATTTTTAAAATTATGGCGAACCGCGGTTGGAATCCTCGCCTGCCCCTGTTAAAATTTCACAAGTTCGGTGGGCGTGTAGCTCAGCTGGGAGAGCGCATCGTTCGCAACGATGAGGCCGCCGGTTCGATCCCGGCCACGTCCACCAAAGTTCCCCAATGCACTCTGAAGTTCGTCGGCCGTATGCGCTTCGACCCCAACGGTGTTCGGCTTCCCGCATGATGAGAATCCCCGCTTTACTGCCGGCTCTGCGCCGTGTTTCCTTGCTCGGTTTTTTGGCGCTGTCGCTTCTGGCCGGGTGTGGAACGCTGCGCAGCTTCTTGCCGCGCCGGGAACCGGATCCTCATTCCGTGACGATTTCCTGGACCGCCAGCACGGCTCCTGTTGCGGGCTACTACGTCTACCGCGTTTCCGAGTTCAGCGGCCCTGTCAGGCTCACAAACTGCCTCGTTACGGCCACGCAATATACCGACCACACGGTCGGGGTGGGCGAGACGTATTCGTTCTACGTTACAGCCGTCGATTCCACAGGCACAGAGGGCAAACCGTCGGAAAACATCTCGGTCACGGTGCCTGCAAAGCTGGTGCCTCCCCCGACGCAATGACGTTCCTGTTCCCGTGCCCCTCCATCGACCGCAAAACACACCTGTACTTCGCGAAACTGGTCCGCGGGGCGCGGACACGGTAAAATAGCAAAATGTCCGTACGCCTGATTGCGCTCGATATTGACGGGACGCTGCTGGACGAGCATTCGCAATTGCCCGCTAGGAATCGCGATGCCGTGGCCGAAGCCGCCGCCCGTGGGATCGAAATTGCGCTGGTGACGGGCCGGCGCTATGACTTCGCCACGCCGATCGCGCGGCAATTCCCTTGCCCGCTAACGATGATCGTCAACAACGGGGCCCTGGTGAAGTCCAGCAGCGGCGAGACCCAATTCGTCAATCTTCTGCCACGCGAGACGGCCGGGCGCGTGCTCGACGAGGCCGCCGATTTTCGCGAACTGGCCTCCGTGTGCTTCAACCGGCCGCGCGAAAATCAGGTGATCTACGAACGGATCGACTGGCAGGATCCGTTGCGCGGCGCGTACTTCGAGCGAAACCGCGAGTACCTCGCGGAGATGAGCCCTTTGCAGAACTGCCTGACCGAGGATCCGATCCAGGTGATGTTCACCGGCTACGCGAACCAGGTGCGCGAGGCGGAGTCGTTTCTCTCCCAACTGCCTTTTGCTTCCGAGTACTCCATCGCCATGACGGTATACGATAAGCGCGATTTTGCCCTGGCAGACGTGATCGCCCGGGGCTGCTCGAAGGGCGTGACGCTGGCGGAGTGGGTGCGGCGCCGCGGCTGGTCGCGCGAGGACGTCATGGCCATCGGAGACAACCTGAACGACATGGAAATGCTCCAATACGCGGGCCTGCCCGTGGTGATGGGAAACAGCGTGCCGGAGTTGAAATCGCTCGGCTGGCGTGAGACGCTGAGCAACAACGAGGGCGGCGTGGCCGCCGCCATCGAGCTGTACGCGTTCGGAAATGCCTGATCGAAGGCGATTGTTCGGAGACGCATAAAGTGACCCAGTTCGCTTCGTGTGGAAAATGGATCGCCTCGGCAATCGGTGCAGCCCTCGCGCTTGCGGCCCTTGCGCCCTGTGCGCGCGCCGATTACGTGGTCCTTCAGTCCGGCCAGAGCATCCACGTCACCGGCTACGAACGCATCGGCGACACGATGCGCCTTACCATGGCCGGCGGCACTCTGGAAATCCCCGCGGACGCGCTCGTGCGAATCGATCCTGAAGATACGTTTCTACCGGTCAAAATCAAATCGCTCGACGTTCCCTACGCGGGTTTCATCGCCGAATCGGCGCGAGCCCACGGCGTGGCGCCCGAACTCGTCGCCAGCGTGATTGCCGTAGAATCGAATTTCAACCCCAATGCCGTGTCCTGGCGTTCGGCTCGCGGCCTGATGCAATTGATGCCGGAAACGGCGGCGCGATTCGGAGTGACGAAAATCTTCGATCCCCGGCAGAACATCGAAGCCGGCACGAAATACCTCAAGGAACTGCTCGTCCGTTACCACGGCGATCTCTCCCTTACCCTGGCCGCCTACAACGCGGGCCCCGACCGCGTCCAACAGTACCGGTCCGTCCCTCCCTACCGCGAAACTCGCGACTACGTCCGCCGCGTAACGGAAAAATTCCGCAACGCTTCTCGCACCATGGGCCAATTCGTCGATCTGCAGTAGGAATTAGGTAGGACGAGCTTCAGCCTGTCCGGTTCTGAATTTTGTCGGCTTATTAAACGAAGACAGGCGGAAGTCCGCCCTACTGCGTCGGCGTGGGCGAAGTCGGCAGGTTGATGACCGGCGTTTGCGGGCCTTGCTGCGGTTGCCCATCCGGGCCGACTGGAGTGGCCCCGGTTGGATTCGCTCCAGATGGCGCGCCCGTGGGATTCGCGTTCGGGTTCACGGGCGCCTGCCCCGGAATCGCCAGCTGCCCGGTGGCGGTCCAGATGAATTCCCACTGCTGGTAGGTGTCGCCTCCCATATAGACGCGCAAAGAAGGCTTCTTGATCTTGCTTCCCACTCCAGCGATGTTGCCGCCCAAGACCGTTCCGTCCAGCGGCTGGGGCTGAGACTCGAGCGGATTCGCTCCCGGCGCCCCAATCGTCGCACCGCCGGTTTGCAATCCCGGGCCGCCAACGCCAGGCTGCTGTCCTGGGACGCCGAAGCCGGGTTGCTGAGTCGGCGCCGCTCCCGGCGCCAAGGGCTGCTGCATTCCGCCGCCCAGACCCGAGAGGCCGCCGATTCCCGGCGTCGCCAGCGCCGTTTGCAGCAAATTCGCCGGTCGAAGGCTCCCAATCAGTTGCCCGTTTGGGTCTATGTAGATAAACCGCCAAGAGCCGTCTTCCTTGTTCATCGGATCCTTGTAGGCCTGGCGAAGGAAGCGCACGCCGTTGGTCTGCTTCGTGAGATCTTCGATCTTGGTCGGATATTTTCCAAATTTCCGGTAATACAGGCCGATCGCGCGCTCGTACTGCTCTCCGCGCCACACCATATCCTCTTCTTTTTCGCGGCGTCCCTGCGTAAGAACGTTCTCGGTGAGGGTCAAGGCGGCGATGGACATGGTCGCGATCAGAAACACGGCCATCAGCAGGGTGTATCCCGCCTCTTTGCGCCGGGGAGTTTTCGGAATACCGGAATTCATCGGCTTGGCCTACCCGTTCGGACTGGGCTCCTCCAGCGTCAGCGTGGCGCGGCGGCCCGAGGAAACTTCTTCGACGTCCGCGGTGGTGTTGGTAAGGCGAATCACGCGGAATTTTCCGAGAAGCGTGTCGCCTTCTCCCGCGATGATGACGTCTTCGTTGTTCGGCGTCGAAAAAAACGCGCGCCGGTGGCTTCCGCCTAAGTCGCTTACGTAGCCGAAGTATTTCGCGTCCACGGTGAGCGGCGGAGGCGCCGCGGGAACCGGCGGAGCGACATTGACAGGCTGCTTGGACGGCGGAGGCGCCGGCGGCGGAGGCAACGTCGCGCTGAAAATGCTCCGGTGCACGCCTTTGTATTCCAGAGCGAGGAAGCGCTTCAAGATATCCATCCGCAGGGCGGGATTATCCACGGCGAGCGGCGTGAATCGCGCGTCCAGCGAAACCGCCTGCGGCGTTTCGTCCGCGCTGGACGACCTCGACCGGTAGAAGCTGAACGCCGTGATGGCGAGGATCACCAGCAGCACGCCCAGCACGATGAGTTTGTTCCGTTGCGACATGGTCAGGTGGTCCGGAAATACGTTCGCAACTGCACGTTCAAACGAAGCTTTCCCTGGCTGCTGGAAGCAAGGGCCAGGCTATCCAGAACGTAAAAATTGTCGGAATGCTCCAGCTTGTTCAGGAATTGGATCAGGCTGTCGTAATCTCCCTCGACGGCCGTGGAGATATCCACCTGCATCAGGCCGCGGGCGTCCGGGGGATGCTGGTGAAAGGCAATGTTGTCGGACCGCAGGCCCGCCGAACGCGACAAACCTCCCAGGTCTTCGCTGATCGCGGAGTAGCCCGCGCCCGCGGGATGAAAATGCGTGGTGAAAAATTCATCCCACTGCTTTTCATCGGCGGGCAATTCGGTCCTGAACCGTTCCAGCCGCGCGTTGTCCGCGCGATATTGCTTCGCCATCATGCTTAGCCGGTTCAAGTCCGTGGGCTGCACATGAGGCGAGCCGTTCAGCTTCCACTGAATGCCGATCAACGCGGCGTCCGCCACGAGGATGATAGCGAGGATGCCGCGGACGATGTTGTTGCGTTGCCGGATGGTCGCATTCATCTTAAATCACCGAGTACTGCGCCTGCAGCGAGAGCATCACGTGATCGGGCTCGTCCGTCCGGGTCGGACGCGATTCGTTCAAAAGCTCGATGTGCGAAAACTCGGGCGAACTCTCGAGCGCCTTCAGAAATTTCAATTTGCTCTCATCGCTCATCGCGCCTACCAGAACCGTCAATTGCACCGTGTCGCCCGACATCCTCGGCTCGATGCTCACAATGCGCACGCCTTCGGGAAGAATCTGCTCCAGATCCATGAATATCTTGATCCAGGGAAACGCTCTTTGCTGGATCAAAGAGTTCAGATAGGCGGCGCGCTGGCGGCGCTGCACCGTTTCGGGATTTTCGAAAAACTGCGAAAGCCCCTGCCGCTGCTGCTGCGATTTCGCAATTTGCGATTCGAGGGAGTCCTGCTGGGCGCGCAGGACTTTATCGCTTCGCCAGACGGAAATCGTGCGATAGGAAAGCACGAGCAAAGCGAGGACGGCAATCGTGCCGATGACGCCCGCCCCCAGCGCGAAGCGCCGGTTGCTTTCCAGCGGTGAAGTTGCCAGATTGAGCCGTACTTTCATTCCGTGGGGTTGCGCCTTTCGTTTCTCAAATCGATCATGCGCCGCGATTCAGCGTCCAGCCGATCAATGCTTCCAGCCCGCGGTCCACGAGCGGTCCTTCGTCGGAGCGAATCCGGCCTTCCGCTCCCGCTGCGATCAGCAGCGATTCGACGGGACACTTCAATTCATTCTGGAACGGTTCCCGGAATTCCGCGACCCGATCGGACAATCCAGCGAGACGAACCTGCGCAATGCCCTCGCTCCAGAAATCCTGATAGTAAGCGGCCAGGGGATAAATCTCATCCAGCAGCGCCTGGGGCGAAACGGTCCTGGCATCGGCCGGCAGCGTGATGCAACGGTATCCGCAGAGCATGCCTTCGCGAACGATGGCCGTCGTCAGCGTCGTGCCGGCTACGCGAGCCAGAAGCGCGGGGCGTTCATCCGGAAGGAGCGGAACCGCCGCAAGCGTCGAACTCATCACCACGCCCGGAGACATCCCCACAGACTCTACCAGCGATTCGTATTCACGGACAATGCGAAGACGCGCGAGTCCGGTGACGATATCCACGCCTTCGTCGCGCGGAGTCTGCCGCATGTAGGAGATTACGGTTTCCTCGGCTTCAAACGGCACGCTCTTTTTCAGGCGCCACCGAAGGATCGGAATGGCCTCTTCCGGGTTCCGCGGAAATACGTCGAAGTGCAGGACAAACACTCGGATCACGGCGTCCGGCAGGAGCAGCGCGACGTCTTCGTTCTTGGCACGCAAACGTGAGAAGACCCGTCCAATTGCGGCCCGCACCTCCGCCGTATCCACCAGATTCGCTTCCACCGCGGTCGGGAGAACCGCTCCTGGAGCAAGCGGCTCGATGGCGAATCCATCCAGGCCCATTCCCGTGCGGGTCCATCGCGCCGCAGCAACGTAATCCGCGGCGATCTCGCAGGCCACCAGCGGGTGCGGAGTGGTATCGAGCCAGCGCGCCACGCGGCGCACGAAACCGCTCTGGTAAATTCCCTGCCGGATGCTGTCGCTGCTACTCAATAAAGGTCACCTTGTTGATTTCCTTGAGCGTCGTGACGCCTTCCCGCACCTTGGACAACGCGGAGTCCCGCAAAAACGTCATGCCTTCCTCGCCCGCGGCCCGCTTGATCTCCGACGTGGGACGGCGGCTGATAATCATCTCGCGAATATGGTCGGACAGGTCCAGCAGTTCGGAGATGGCGCTGCGTCCTCGAAATCCGGTGCCGGAACACTCCAGGCAGCCGGCGCCCTCGACAAATTCGACCGAAGCCCACTCCTTCGGTTCGAGACCCGAAGCGCGCAGGACTTCCGGGGAATAGCGTACGGCTTTCTTGCAGTGCACGCAAACCACGCGCACCAGCCGCTGCGCCAGGATGCAATTCAGCGCCGAGACGAAATTGTACGGCTCGACCCCCATGTTGATGAACCGGCCGATCACGTCCGTGACGTTGTTCGCGTGCACGGTGGTAAATACCAGGTGTCCGGTGAGCGCCGACTGAATCGCGATTTGCGCGGTTTCGTTGTCGCGAATTTCGCCGACCATGATCTTGTCGGGGTCGTGGCGCAGGATCGACCGCAATCCCCGCGCGAACGTCAGTCCTTTCTTTTCATTCACGGGAATCTGCGTGATGCCGCGGACCTGGTATTCGACCGGATCCTCAATCGTGATGATCTTGTCTTCGTCGCTCTTGATTTCGTTGATGGCCGCGTAGAGCGTGGTCGTCTTGCCCGATCCCGTCGGGCCGGTCACCAGCACCATGCCGTACGGTTCGCGGATGTAGCGCCGGAATTTCCGCATTTCATCGCCGGAAAATCCGACTACGTCCAGGCTTAGGTTCTGAAATTTTTCCGACAGCGTTTCTTTGTCCAGGACCCGGAGGACCGCGTCTTCGCCGTGGATGGAAGGCATGATCGAGACGCGGAAGTCGACAAAGCGGCCTTTGTAGCGGACGCGGAACCGGCCGTCCTGGGGGACCCGCCGCTCGGCGATGTCCAATTCGCTCATGACCTTGATGCGCGAAATGATCGTGGAGAGCCAGTCCTTCGAGATCGGCTGCATCGCGTGGACCAGGACGCCGTCGATGCGGTACTTGACGGCGACCTCGATGTCGCGCGCTTCGATGTGAATGTCGGAAGCGCGCCGCTCCAGGGCCGTGAAAATCACCGTGTCCACCAAGCGAACCACCGGGCTGACCGCCGCATCCTGTTGCGTCAGTCCATCGGCGGAGATCGACGACTCGGACTCTTCGTCTTCCTCGACCACCGTCAGCGTGAAGGCCTCGGTCGCCTGGTCCAGCACGCGCTGGGACTGCTCGGTGCGCTTCAGCAGGTCGCTGATCTGGGTGGGAGTGGCCACCTTCAGGACCAGCTTCTTGCCGAGAAGCAGGGGCAGTTCGTCGCTGAGCAGGACCTGGCTAGGATCGGCCACTGCGATCACCAGGGAGGTCCCCTGGACCTCCATCGGCACAAAGTTGAACCGGAACATCAACTCTGCGGGAATGCTGCGAAACAGCTCCGGATCGATTCTCTGTTCGAACAAATCGACGAACCCGCAGCGGTACCGTTCCGCCAGGCGCCGCGATTTCTCGCGTTCTCCCTGCGGATCGGATGCGGTTGCTAGTGTTTGATCGGTTGTGCTCATGACTTTCTATCCCCGCCCCTAGCCGCCGCCGGCGGACAACGAGAACATCGGCAAGTACAGCGCGACCAGGATGAAAGCAATCAATATCGCCATAAAAATCAGGATGGCCGGCTCGATGAGGGCCACCATGTTTGCAAGCTGGGTATTCACGTCGTCTTCATAAAATTCCGCGACGCTGGCCAGCATCGCGGACAGCGAGCCGCTCGCCTCGCCGACCTCGACCATTTCCAAGGCCAGGGCGGGCACCAGCCCTGTCGACGAAAGACTGCTGTGAAGGGACTGCCCTTCCCTCACCAGCTGAGCGCCCTGCGTGATCGCGCTCGAAATCAAGCGGCTGCGAATGGCTCCGCCAGCCGTCTCCATGGCCTGAACAAGCGGCGTGCCGCCGGCCAGCAGCGTCGAGAGCGTGCGGCAAAATTGCGCAAATTGAAATTTCGTGAGCGTTTCGCCGATGAGAGGCAGGCGCATCCGGATGCGCTCCATCGTCAATCCTCCCGCCTCGGTTTGCGACCACGCAAACACGCCCGCGGCGAGCAGCACCATTGTGGCAATCGAGGCCAGCAAGTAGGGCCGATACGTCACCGTCACAGCCAGGAGAACGCGCGTCGCGGTAGGCAAGGTGATATTCAGGTCGGTGTAGAGTCCCGCGAACTTGGGAATCACCGAACTCACCAGATAGGTCACGATGAACGTCGCCGCGCAGACGAGAATGACGGGATAGATCAGCGTCGATATGAGTTTCTTTCGGAAACCCGTCGTGACTCGCTGGTAGGCGATGTAATATTCGAGGACACCGGACAGATTGCCGCTCTTCTCTCCCGCCAAGACCGATACCGTGTAGACCTTCGGGAAGACGCCCTGCTGTTCCAGAGCCTCGGAGAGCGTCGTGCCTTCCCGGACTTGGCGGCGAACTTCCCCGAGAACGGGCCGCAGCCGTTCCGCCGCCGCGCGCTCCGAAAGCAGGTCGAGCGCGCGCAGGATCGGGATGCCGGCCTTGATCAGCGTGTTGAATTGCTGGTTAAACACAAGGAAGTCGTTTCCGTCGACCGACTTCTGCCGCTTGCGCCCGAACAACTGCCCGATCATCCCGGCGCGGGGCCGGACGTTGTACACAAACAGGCCGCGGTCGGAAAGCTTCTGGCGAGCCTCGCTGATCGACTCCGCGGGCTCCACGTGGAGGAAAACCTTACCGCTGCCGTCGGCCACCTTGCAAAGGAACTCAGCCATTACAGGAGTGTACCTCAACGCCTATAGATGCAGGAAGCAGGGCCCGGGGCTGCGTGCACTCGGCGACAACTTCGAGTCTATCCCAACCGGGCTGATCTTACCCGGGTGAAGCGACGAAATTGTTTCCTAATTGTTAGCGGGTTGTGATTTCCAGGTCAATGCGGCGAAACAGGGCTGCCACTAGAGAGCGCCCTTGCCTTTCAGGGCCGTCTTTGACTACAATTTCGGCCCGTCCCCCGGTTGGATCGCCCTGAACCGACAGATACTTGGTGTCTCTGGACGGTTTGGTTCCAGAGTCGTGTGCGGTGGAGCCGCACTCGGCGGGCTATTGCCCTTGCCGAATCGATCGCTTCGATCCCGCAGGGCCCAAAGTTTCTGAGATTGATCCCCCACGCACGAGCCGGAGACGAAACTCTCCGATTCGTTTAGGCGGCGTCCCAGGCTGCTACTCAACCCAGCGAGCCGGTCGGGACGCCGCATCATTTTAGAACTAGCGCAACCTATAGGGTCGAGCCTCACCGGGCGATACGGTCGCGTCGATACGCTCAGAGCTGGCCGGGTTTGGTTGCGGGGGGCGCTCCCGCGCCCAGGGCCGCACGGCAACGCAACAGCTGAATCTGGGTGACTGGATCTCCGGGATTGAGTGCAAGAGACGATTCGAACTGCTGGCTGGCCCCCACGCAATCGCCTTTTAGCGCCAGAACCACGCCGTAGCTTGTGTGGGCGGGTGCGCTGTACGGACCTACCTCCACCGCGCGCCGCAGATTCTCTTGCGCCTCCGCCGTTCGCCCTTGCCTCAACTCAATCGCGCCCAACGAAATATACCCATCCGAAAAATTCGGTACCAGAGAGATCGCTTTTCGCGCGTATTCTTCGGCCTTTGCGTATTGGTGCTTGGCGTATTCAACCCGCCCCAGGTTATAGTCGATGCCATAATCGTTCCCGTTTTGCCGGTAAGCATTTTCAAGCAGAACTTGCGCCGCATCCACTTCCTGGCGAGCGATCATTTCCGCGGCGAGGCTACTGGCCGCAGTCGTGTTTCTGGGTGCTACTTCATGGGCCCGCGAAAACAACGCGTAATTGCCGACCCAGAAGCTAGCTGCGCTGGTAGCCAGCAAAGCGAGGACCAGCGCAAGAGCAAGTCCAGTGGCAACGACGTGCACGGGTTGTCCAAACACTCCAACCCTCGTTTTTGCCGCTCGTACGACGATCAGTGCGATCAGGAACGCCGCGCCGATGCTGGGAACATAGAAATACCGGTCATGAACGAGTTCGTCTGGTTTGAAAACAAACGTATCGAGCGCCGGCAACAGTGAAATCACGATCCAGGCGGCCGCAAATCCAACGTCTCGATTCCCCAGCCTCGCTCTAAGGAACCAGACCGCCGCGCACACCGCCAGGACGATCAGTCCGGGGACGAGCACGTGCAGGACGCTGAAATTCGATTGGTAAGACAAATCGTACGACTCTGCGAGACGAACCGGGAAAAACCAATTCTTGATGTAAACGAGCAGAATCGATGGCATGGTTACAATCCATGTGGAAAAAGACGCATCCGACAAAGAATGCCCCATACCCGACAAAACCCGATACCGGACTACCAGATAAACAAACGCGATAGGAAGATACCAGAGCGCCGGCCGAAGCGCTTTCTTGAAACGGTCAAAATTGCCGGACCGTTCTTCGCCGCCGGCTGGATCCTTACCGATCCAGGAATGGGCAAACACCAGCGCAGGCAAAACGATGGCCGTCTCTTTGCTGAGCATGGCCAACGCGTAAAACGAGCAGGAAACCCCCATCCAAATCTTTCTCGAACTCACTAGAGATTGCAAGTACGCCAGAAAAGACACCAGGAACAGCACGGCAAACAGCGATTCGGTCATGCCGGATATCCAGGCAACGACTTCATGATGGACGGGATGCACCCCGAAAATAAGCGCCGCCAGCCAAGCCACGCTAAATTCCCCGGTCAGTTTCTTGACCAGCACGAACGTGAGCCAAGTTACGAGCAGGTGTAACGCAACCGCGGCCAAATGCCAGCCCATCGGGCGGTCTGCAAACATCGAATAATTGACGCGCAGCAAAAGGAGGAACAGCGGGCGATAGTAATTCCCAGGCGACGACGGAGACAGGTGCGTCCAGACTCCGCTGCTAAAATACTGCGGCACATAACGCCAAGCCTTGATAAACGGGTTGAAAAGGATCTGGCCATAATCATCGAAAACAAAATCAAAGCGGAGCGTGCCCGCGTAGGTAATCGCCGTGATCAGAAGCGCGACCCAGACAATATATTTTTCGCGGAGGGCGGCACTGCGCGAATTGTCAGCTGACACAGTCGATTTCATGTCCATTTTTGCGTATATCTCCAGATAGAATTTTAGCATTGGGGATTCGACGGGCGAGTAAAATGCGCGCGGGACAACGTCAAACAGTTAGTACCGGATTTGCGCCACAACGCGAGCTTTATAGGGGAGGTTCGGACAAAGATGCGCCCTCGACGATGGCCACACCTACGGGGACTTGAAAGCGGAACAGGCCGCCCGCCAAGGGAATGTCCGTCTGCCAGTTTCCGAAGCGATATTCCAAATCGATTCCTCCGGGCTGGTGAATGTCGATGCGGGCCAGTTCTCCCGTCGACGCATCCACTTCCAGAAGAACTTCCACAGCACTCTTCTCATCCGGCCGCGTCTGCACTTCCTTGGGGAGGCAGCGAAGCACGGCGTGTCCGGCCGGGATTCCCGGCTGGCTGACCAGGTCGATCTGGCGGCACAATCGCGCCAGATCCGCCTTCCCCGTCAAGAGCGCGAGCGGGGTGCGCCAATCGGAGCTTTCCCTGACCGGGGCCTTGGTCACGGTGCGATCGTAGGGAACGTAGAACCAAGTGGTCTTTCCGTCGACCAGGAAGAGCTTCTTTTCCGGGGCGTCGTACTCCCAGCGCATTTGTCCCGGGCGCTGAAAGTACACGGTTCCGGACTCAACCCGCGACTGTTTTTGCCCTTCCGAGTAGCGTTCGAGAAAGACGGCTTGCAGGGTTCGAGGATGGCGATAATGCTCTTCCATGAGATGTGCGAGAGACTTGGCCGACGTCAGGGATTGGGCGGCAACCGCGGTTCGAAGTCCCGTTCGGCCTGCCAGAACGCAGAAGCTCAACCCGGCGAGAGCGATTCGAGTTACGACTCTAGAATCCATTCGCCCAGTCTAGCAGTTGCCGCTTTTCGGGACTACTGCTCGGTCCGCCCCACAGGGAGGCCGGCCGCGTCTGCTAGAGAGGATTGTCGGTCTGGCCCGCCGTCGCGGAGTCATTCACTCGAATCAAGGCGCCCTGGTCCGTATAAAAATGCCGGATGCCGGTATAACCCGGGACGATCGGATCCGCGTTTATGGAGTAGCTGGTGACGTTTCCGAGCGCATCGGTCGTAAGCGCTACGTAGGTAAACGAATAGCCGCTCTTCTTGCCGGCCGCCAAAACCTCGTCGATCAATTGCGCGCTCGTGGAACTGACGATCGCGCCGGTCCCGCCGAGGCTCGGAAGGTCCGCTGAATATCCAATCGAGTAGGTCGTCGAATAGATGACTTCGCCGGTCGTGATGTTACGAAGGTTCTGAACTGCAGCCGCTTCATTGGCGCGCATCTTGGACTGAATGAAATTCGGTATGGCAATTGCCGCTATAATCAGGATCACGGCGACGACCACAAGCAATTCGATCAGTGAGAATCCTGTCTCCGGGGATTTCTGCCTACTGCCGATTGTCGTCTTCAGGTTCGGTTCCACGATCTCACCTCTCGCCGCTAGCTACTCTGAAATCAACTCGCTGTCGTCTCGTCTTGCTCTACTAAAAAAATGGGGGAGGAACTGTCCGGCTTCCTCCCCCAGCAAAAACTGCTCCCGTCAAGTTCAGCTGAGCGGGAGGTCGGATGCCGTCGCGGTCGTGCTCAGGTTCACGCGGATCACGCCGGACTGGTCGGTGAAGAAGTAGCGCTGACCCGTCACACCCGCGTTAACCGGGCTGGCCTGGATCGAATACTGCTGATACGGGGTGGCCGAGGCATAGACAAACGAGTAGCCGCTCTTGGTGCCGGTAACGAGCGCGGAGTCAATCAAGTCCGCAGCCGACGAAGTCGGGGACGTCGAGGGGCCCAAGTCGCTGAGCTTCGTGGGATAGGTACCGTAGGTCGTGGAGAACGCCACCGCAGACGTGTTGATCGTCCGCATCGAGCCGACCGCGGACGCTTCGTTGGCCGCCATCTTGGAACGCAGCAGGTTCGGGATGGCGATCGCGGCGATGATCAGGATGATCGCAACCACGATCAGCAATTCGATAAGTGAGAAACCCTTCTGTTTATTCCGCATTTCTGTTTGCTCCTTGAGTTGAAATCTTTTCCAATCTCGAATTTGAAATGTCATCCCGTACCGGGGATCGCGCTACTAGTTGCAAGCTCCGTGCCAATCCTTAGCCCTGGATTTTGCGGCGTAGCGAAATAGGCTAACCAATTGAAAATAAGCATGTTGTTTATCCTTAAAGTCACGATTCACTCCAGCTTTTTCGTTACACTGGCTGCCGAAGATCGAATTGCGACAAAATTTGTCGGTCTGGAGAGCCAGAAGTTGGCAATCCCACACGAAGTGCAACTAGGCGTCCAAAAGGCGAAAAAGGAACGCTAAGCCTCCGGGCCGGTCTTGATAACCCGACCGCTGCGTCTTGCGAAGCGACCTTGTTTCGGTCACTAACTAGAACGACAATCGAGCCACGCAGGAACGACATATCGCGGTTGCCAGTTCCAGAGCCAAAACTTAAACTCGGGTTCGTACGGGGGGACGCTGCAGAATCGACCCGTTCGGAAGACGTCACCATCATGGCCTCGCAACTCAAACGCCTGTTGTCCAACACCGGTTTCATGGTGGTGTTTGCGTTTGCCGCTCGCCTGGCGATCCTTTCCTACATGTGGTACGACGCTCCCGTTCCTCTGAAGGCTTTTCTTCCTTATGGGTACGAACTCGGGCGGGTGGCCAGCGCCATCGCGAGCGGAAGGGGTTTTTCGTCGCCGCTTCGGTTTCTGGATACAGGGCCGACGGCTTGGTTCACTCCGATTTATCCCTATTTCGTGGCTGGAATCTTCAAGATTTGGGGAGTTTTCAGTTTCAAGTCACGACTCATTATCCAGGCATTCAATTGCGCATTTGCCGCGCTGACGGTGATCCCCATCTACGGCATCGGGCAGCGGACCTTCGGGAGAAACGTCGCGATGGGAGCGGCGTGGGCTTGGATTTTTCTTCCCACCTCGCTGTTCTTCCCGATCACTTGGATCTGGGACACGTCCCTGGCGGCGCTCTTCCTCGCGCTGATCTTTTGGGCGACGCTGGCCATGCGCGATGCGAAATCGGTCTGGGCTTGGGCAGGCTACGGCGCGCTCTGGGCCGTGGGCGTCTTGATTAATCCATCGCTGCTATCGGTCTTGCCTTTTCTGGCAGGGTGGGCGCTCTGGCAGGCACGCCGTGATTCCCTTCCGTGGATGAAATTTTCGGCGGCGGCGCTCCTGGTCTTCGCGATTGCTCTGGTGCCTTGGACCATTCGCAACTACCGGGTGTTTGGAAAATTCATCGTTCTGCGCTCCAATTTCGGCCTGGAGCTGTGGCTGGGAAACAATCCCGGCGTGCCGGACACGTGGTCTCCCTGGCTGCACCCGAACGACAGCCGTGAAGAAGCGGAGAAGTACAATCGCATGGGCGAAATCGCTTACATGGAGGCGAAACAGCGGGAGGCTTTCGCGTTTATGCGCACGCATCCGGCCGACACGCTGAACTTCGTGTTTCGCCGGTTCATAAACAACTGGCTGGCAATCACCGACAATCCAGCGGACGCATGGTCGGCCAGTCCCCTGCGCTTAAAAGCATTTATAGTGCTGAACGTGCTGTTTTCGGTCTTCACGCTGCTCGGCGCGCTGCTGGCGAACCGCTCGAAGCCCGTGGAGGCGTTTCCCTACTTGATGGTTCTGCTGATCTTCCCGCTTGTTTTTTACCTGACGCACTCGTCCCTGCGCTATCGTTTTCCGATGGATCCCATCATGATCGTCCTTGCCGCATTCGGCGTGGCCTACCCGATCTCGCTCTGGCACGGGCGCACGGCCCGGCAGCGCGATGCGGCGACACCCGCTCCGCCGGTCATGACGCACTAAGCCGGGTTCGTCCGGCTTTATCGGGTGTTGTACTTCTTGGAGTAATGCCGGAAAGAGCGGTAGGTCATCTTGAGTAGTTCCGCCGCGCGCGTCCCCACGCCGTTGCTTGCTTCCAGAGCCGCCAAAATGTAGGCCCGCTCCATATCCTGGACGGATTTTTCCAGGTCGATGCCGCTTTCCGGAATATGGACATGGCCGTTGGAGGCCGCCTCAACAGGCGGATGCCCGTGCGAAACGCGGTGCTGAACCTTATCGGGAAGCACATTCACCGAGATCATCGTTCCCGTCTCCAGCGCGACCGAGCGTTCCATCGTGTTTTCCAATTCGCGCACGTTTCCCGGCCAGTCGTAGGCTTCCAGCAGTGCCATGGCTTCGGGCGTAATGCCCTCGATCGATTTTTCCATGGATTTGCGAAAGCGCTCCAGGAACGACCGGGCCATCAGGGGAATGTCTTCCCTTCTGTCGCGAAGGGGCGGCAATTGAATGGGAATCACGCTGAGGCGGTAGTACAAGTCCTCGCGGAACTCTCCCGAGGCGATGGCCTTGTCCAGATCCTTGTTCGTCGCCGCGATCACCCGCACGTCGATTTCGTATTCCTCGTTCGATCCAACCGGCCGGACCTTGCCTTCCTGAAGAACGCGGAAGAGCTTCACCTGCATCGGCAATCCCATGTTCCCGATTTCGTCGAGGAAGAGCGTGCCGCCGTGGGCGCCGCGAAACAGGCCCTGGCGATTCTCGTTCGCTCCGGTAAAGGCTCCCTTGACATAGCCGAACAACTCGGATTCCAGAAGGGTTTCCGGAAACGCGCCGCAATTGATGGTGATGAAAGGCTCCTTGCTGCGAGCGCTGTTTTCGTGAATCGCGCGAGCGACAAGCTCCTTGCCCGTCCCGGTTTCGCCAGTGATCAGGACACGGCTCGTTTGCGGAGCAACGGTCGTGATCATGTCAAAGATCGCCCGCATCTTCGAGCTGTGGCCGATGATATTGTCCTGCCCCGTGAGCCTGCGCAGTTCGCGCCTTAGATAACCGGCCTCGGTCTTGAGGCGCAGCGTCTCGTCCACCTGGCGCACGGCGCGGCGCAACTGATCGACGAGGTCGTGATCCTTGATCACGTAGCGGTCCGCGCCAGAATTGATCGCGGCAATCGCGGTTTCGACGGTGGGCACGCCGGTAATGAGCAGAAAATAGCTCGACGGAGAGATCTCCTTGCAGAATTGGAGGAGTTCGACGCCCGTGGCGTCCGGCATGCGAATGTCGGAGATCACGATATCGAAAATGCTGGATTCGAGTTTTCGGCGCGCAGACTCGCCGTTGGAAGCCACTTCGACGCGATGCCCTTCCTTGCGAAAGGTGATTTCGAGCAACTCACAAATGGATCGCTCGTCATCGACGACCAGAATATGTGCCATTCGACAGCTTCCTTCCACAGCCCGCGGTTCAGGCGACGCGAGGCAGATCCACCGTAAATTCCGCTCCCTTGTCCTTCTCGGAGAACACGCTGACGCGCCCGCTGTGCGCCTGCACGATCTGGTAGACGATGGCGAGACCCAGGCCCGTGCCGCCCGCAAAATTCGATTGCAGCGGCTCGAAGATTTTTTGCCGTTGCCGAGGATCGAGGCCCGTTCCGGTGTCCCGGAACCGGATGCGCACCCAGAAGGGCGCGGCTTCGAGAGAAACCGTCAGAACTCCGCCGTCTGGCATGGCGCGGAGAGCGTTGTCGGACAAATTCCAAAACACCTGCTTGATGCGGTTGCGATCGACGCGCACGCGGACGTCGGTTCCCGTAAATACGCGCTCGATGCGATATTTTCCGTCGACCTGAGGATTGCGCTCCAGCAGCGTCAGGGTTTCGTCCAGAATTCGGGTGACGTCCTCATCGGAAAATTCATACGTTTTTTCGCGTGAATAGTTCAGGAACTCGGTAATGATTTTGTTGAGCCGCTCCGATTCGCGGCTGACGATGCCGACCAGGTGCAGTTCGTCTTCCTGGAGCGGCACGAGGCGCCCCAATTCCTTGACGGCGCCCGCCATGGCCGTCAGCGGCTGGCGAATTTCGTGTGCGATGGCCGCCGAGAGGCGTCCCAGAGCCGCCATGCGTTCCTTCGTGGCCACTTCCTGTTCCAGGCGCTTCAGATCCGTAAGGTCCTGGAAATTGAAAACGTAACCGGTGGTGCGGCGCTCCGCCGTCCGCAGCGGAGAAACGGAGATGCCGATAAACCGCTGCTGGCCGTCCGGCGTCGTGAAATCCACTTCGCGCCGTTGCGGCAGTTTTCCGTCTTCGGTAATTTCGCCCGGCAACCAGAACGCAGGCCAGATGTCCTGCATGGGTGTTCCCTTCACCGCGCGAAACTGTATGCCGGTAATTTCTTCTCCCGTGCGGTTCAGCAGGAGGATTCGGCCCTCCATGTCCGTCGTGAGCAGACCACCGCGCATGGAGTGAATGATGTCTTCGTTGAAAGCCTGCAAGTCTTCCAGTTCCCCGCGCTTGACTTCGAGTTCCGCGGTGTGGCTCCGCAGGGTTTGCGCCAGCAGGCTCGAGAGATACGCCACCGCCATGAAATAGAACAAGTTGCTCAGGATCCAGGTCTGAAGCTGGCGGCTGCTGGGAACGGCGATTTGCAGGTGCGGCAAAACGTTGTAATAGACGAGTTCCGCCAGGCCGCCGATCAGGATGAAACTGAACCCGGCGACGATAAACGTGACTTTGCGTGAAAATATGATGCTCGCTACGATGATGGCCAGCGGGTACAGCCAGATGAAGTAGCTGTCCTGCGTTCCTGTTAGGTAGATCAGGCCAGTGGTGAGAAGCAGGTCGCAAACCAACTGCACGCCCGCGTGCCAGGAAGCCACGGGCATCCAGCGCATCAGGATGGCGTATACGATCGCCATCGTGTACCACAGGATCATCAACGGGATGAAATACCGCGTCGAGACTTCGAGCTGGCTCGTCATGCTCAGCACAATGACGAGCGTCAGCAGGAGCGTGATCAGGAAGAAGCGGACGCGAGACAGCCAGCTGAGCCACGCAGCGACATTTTGTGTCAGTTCCATTCGAGACGTGCTTGTCAGCCTGCACCCTTTCCGCGAGTTTAAATTTCCGTCAGGCTCGTGCCGGGGAGAGATTGAGGGCGATCGTTTTCGGACCGCCCTCCCAAACTTTGGGGCCGTCGGACATTTCTACGGCCGCGCTTTCACTCTAGTGAGCGCTGCTGAGTTGTCCGATCAGCGAGAACAGCGGCAAGTACATGGAGATAACGATGCCGCCGACGACGACGCCGAGGAAGACGATCATCATGGGTTCCAATGCCGACAGCAGGTCTTTGACCGCCGCATCGACTTCATCCTCGTAGAAGTCGGCAATCTTCTGGAGCATGGCGTCCATCGCGCCCGTTTGTTCGCCGACGCCAATCATCTGCGTAACCATGCCGGGGAACACGTTGGTGTCCTTGAGCGGATCGGCGAGGTTGCGGCCGGCTTCGAGACCCTTGCGGACTTCCATGAGCGACTTCTCGATGAGCGCGTTTCCCGCGGTTCGCGCGGTGATTTCCAGTCCTTCGAGGATAGGTACGCCGCTGGAAATCAGCGTGCCGAGGGTCCGAGTAAAGCGCGCTACAGCGATCTTGCGGAGCAAAAGTCCGATCAGGGGAAGCTTGAGCAGCGTGCGATCGATGGCCATGCGCCCGGCCGGCGTTGCGTACCACACCTTTAACCCAACCCCGACCGCGATGAACGCGACCAAAATCAGCAATCCGAAAATGCTGCCGATGAAGTTGCTGAGAGCGATGACGATTCGCGTCGGAAGAGGCAGGTTGACGCCCAGCCCCAGGAACAACGTCGCAAAAATCGGCACGACTTTCCACAGCAGCAGGACGATGACGGCGGCGGCGACGCCCAAGACAGCAACCGGGTACACCAAGGCGGACTTCACGGCGCGCTTCAATTTGACGTTCTTCTCAATGTAGGACGAGAGGCGCTGAAGAATCGTGTCCAGAATACCGCCCGTCTCGCCGGCCTCGACCAGGTTCACGTAGAGGGCGTCAAAAACTTTCTGATTCTGGCGCATGGCGGCGGACAACGTCGAGCCGCCTTCCACGGACGCGCGCGTCTGGGTCAGCACGTTTTGAAAGAGCTTGTTTTCCTGCTGTCCGGCGAGGATTTCCAGGCACTGCACCAGGGGCAAGCCCGCGTCGATCATCACGGAGAACTGGCGCGTAAAAATGGCGAGCTCTTTGGAGTCGACGCCTCCGCCGAAAGTCGGCAAATTGAATTCCTTGCCCTTTTCCGACATCTTGGTGACGTTGATCTGCTGGCGCTTGAGGTTGTTGATCAGCTCCGACTTGCTCGCGGCCGACAACTCTCCGCTCACGGTGTCGCCGGAGCGATTCGTCCCTCGATACGTGAAAACCGGCATCGTCCTGTCCTCCTAACAACCTAAGAAATCGTTCTGCCCGATCGATCAATACGCCATGGATGACAACTGCAATCGTCTGGCGGACAGCCGCAGGGGACCCTCCGCACTTCAACATGGCGGGCTGCGGTTCCGCCCGCCCTCGGGTGTTAGCGTCGAACTGGGGCAGGCCCGCGCGAAGCGGGCGATGTCACTCCTCTATTAATCATATCCTGCAGTTCCTCGGGATTCGAGGAGCGCGAAAGCGCGATTTCCAAAGTGATTAACTTCGCGAAATAGGAGTTCGCCAAGCCCTGGTTGAAGGTCTGCATCCCGGACGTGCCGGTCCCAGTCTGCATGGCCGAATAGATCTGATGAATCTTGTCCTCGCGAATGAGGTTTCGAATCGCGGGGTTGGGAATCAGGACTTCCATGACCATGGCCCGCCCGCGCCCGTCCACTCTCGGCAGAAGGGATTGGCAAAGAACTCCCTCGAGCACCATGGAAAGCTGCGCGCGAATTTGCGGCTGCTGGTAGGACGGAAACACGTCCACGATACGGTTGATGGTGGAAATCGCGGAATTCGTGTGCAAGGTCGCGAAGGTCAAGTGGCCGGTTTCCGCGATGCGCAGGGCCGATTCAATGGTTTCGAGGTCCCGCATTTCGCCGATCAGCACGACGTCGGGGTCCTCGCGCAAAGCCGCGCGCAGCGAATTGGCGAACGAATGCGTGTCGGAATTGACTTCGCGCTGGTTCACCAAACATTTCTTGTGGTTGTGCAAGAATTCGATCGGATCCTCGATCGTGATCATGTGCTCTTCGCGCTCGCTGTTGATCTTGTCCAGCATCGCGGCGAGCGTCGTGGATTTGCCCGATCCGGTCGGGCCGGTGACCAGCACGAGGCCGCGCGGTTTGTCGCACAACCCCCTCACGACCGCGGGAAGCCCTAGCGCGTCAAAATTCTTGATTTCCCACGGGATCGTCCGGAACACCGCTCCCACCGCTCCGCGCTGTTGGAACAAGTTGCCGCGGAATCGGGCCAGGTTTTTTAGTCCGAACGAGAAGTCCAGCTCCAGGTTTTCCTCGAAACGGTGCTTCTGCGCGTCCGTCAGCACGCTGTAGGCGAGCGCCTTGGTGTCCGCCGCGGTCAATGGCGCCATGTCCAT
The DNA here is from genome assembly GCA_963800455.1 of uncultured Acidobacteriota bacterium. GTDB lineage: Bacteria > Acidobacteriota > Terriglobia > Acidiferrales > UBA7541 > Palsa-360. The sequence goes on from CAWDAY010000004.1 coordinate 482,715, forward strand.
CGGCTTCAGTTTGCCGTGCACGCGAACCCGGGGCGCGCTGTTGGTGGTGATATGTAAATCGCTGCCCCCCAACTCGATCATTTTCTTCAGCAATTCACTCAGCGTGATTCCAGACATCGTTGCACCTTTCCTACAGCACCGTTTCCCGAACCACTTCCTCGATCGTGGTCATTCCCAAAGCGACTTTGGTCAGCCCGCTCCGCCGCAACGAAAGCATTCCGTTATCGACGGCCTTCTTCTTCAATTCCAGCGCCGAAGCGCCGACCAGAATCAATTCGCGCAACTCGTCGTTGATCTCCATGACTTCGTAAAGACCCACGCGTCCCTTGTATCCGGTTTTGTTGCACGTTGAGCAGCCCTTGCCGATGAAGATCTGCGTGGTCTTGATCTCCTCTTCCGTGTATCCGGCATCCAGCATGGCCTGATCGGGGACTTTCAACGGTTCCTTGCAGTTCGCGCAAATCCTGCGCACCAGGCGCTGCGCGCAAATCAAGTTCACCGAGGTGGCCACGAGAAATGGCTCGATGCCCATGTTCATCAAGCGGCTGATGGTCGACGGAGCGTCGTTGGTATGGAGCGTGGAGAGAACTAAGTGTCCGGTGAGCGCTGCTTTCACGGCAATTTCCGCCGTTTCAAAGTCGCGGATTTCTCCCACCAGGATGATGTTGGGATCTTGCCGCAGAAACGCGCGCAGGGCCGCAGCGAAGTTCAGGCCGATCTGGTCCTTCATCTGGACCTGATTAATTCCCGCCAGCTGAAATTCGACCGGATCTTCGGCGGTCATGATGTTGGTTTCGGGGGTATTGAGTCGCGCGATGGACGAATACAGGGTATTCGTCTTTCCGGAACCGGTAGGACCGGTCACGAGAACCATTCCATACGGGCGAAGAATGGCGCGCTCGAACTTCGTTAGGGACTCCGGCTCGAAACCGAGCTTGGTCATATCCAGCCGCAAGTTTTCTTTGTCCAGCAACCGCATGACGATCTTTTCGCCGTACAGGGCCGGAATGGTGGAGACGCGGAAGTCCAGGTCCTTGATCTTGCCGTCCTTGCGGTACTTGATCATGATGCGGCCGTCTTGCGGCAGCCGCTTTTCGCTGATGTCCAGCTTCGCCATGATCTTGATGCGGCTGATAATGGCGTCGCGCAGCTTCATCGGAGGCGTCATCACCGCCTGCAGAATTCCGTCGATTCGGAACCTCACGCGGACTTCTTTTTCGTACGGCTCGATGTGAATATCGCTGGCGCCTCGCTTGACCGCGTCGGTCAGGATCAAGTTGACCAGCTTGATGATCGGGGCCTCTTCGGCTGCGCGTTCCAGCTCGGAGAGGTTCATTTCCTGTTCTTCGGCGGCGAGTTCGAGGTCCGCGGCATCCTCGCCGGTCAGGTCCTTCATCACCTTGGAGAGTTCTTCTTCGCTCTCCGCAGTGCCGTAGAACTTGGAAATGGCTTCGGCAATCGCCGTTTCCGAGGCCACGACCGGTTCGACGTTGAATCCGGTCATGAACTTGATGTCATCCATCGCGAAGACGTTCGTCGGATCGGTCATCGCGATGGTCAGCGTCGAGCCGACGCGCGAGAGCGGCACGATCTGGTAGCGCACCGCGGTGTCCTGGGGAATCAGCTTGATGACGTTGGCGTCGACTTCGTAAAATTTCAAATTGATGGAGGGAACGCCGTACTGGCGGGAAAGCACACCGGTAATCTCGTCGTCGCTGATGAAGCCCAGCTTCATCAGACAAGTCCCCAGCCTGCCCCCGGTCGCCTTCTGATGTTCCAGGGCTTGCTTGAGCTGGTCGGCAGTGATCAGGTTTTCTTTGACCAGTATTTCGCCTAGCCGGGACGACATGTACGAAGACTCCCCGGGGCGTGCACACCCCCGGAAAGATTAAAGTAGCAGATGGGGGTGAGTGGCTCTCGCGCCATTTTGTGCCGCCGTACCGAAACGGGCACTACGGGGCACCTGTACGAAGGTACAGGTCATCAGAAAGACGTTTCCTTGACTAGAGGTACGGTGACCGCTATCTTCCGGACAATGGTCGAATTGACAGGGCCAGCAGCTACGGAAGCTACGCCGCGAAGAAAGCGCAGCCCGCGGGACTCGGCAACGCTCCCGCTCACGGCTCCCCCTCAGGGCGAGCTAATGCGCTACTATGAAGCGATGTCCGGAACGCTCGGTCCCATGAACTGGTGGCCGGCTCGGACGCCGTTCGAAGTGATTGTGGGGGCCATCCTGACGCAAAGCACGGCATGGGCGAACGTGGAACGCGCCATCGCGAATCTTCGCGAGGCGCGGCTGCTTACGCCGGGCGCGATCCTCCGCGTTCGAACGCCGCGGCTCGCCGCGCTGGTGCGGCCGTCCGGCTACTTCCGGCAAAAGGCCAAAAAATTGAAGGCCTTCGTGCGATTTCTCCAGGCCGGGTACGGCGGCTCGCTGGGGCGGATGTTCCAAACGCCCACGGCGGAGCTGCGTGAAAAACTTTTGGCCGTCCATGGCATTGGACCGGAGACCGCAGATTCGATCTTGCTGTATGCCGGAAACCATCCCGTCTTCGTGGTCGACGCGTACACGCACCGGATTTTCGGGCGTCACGAGATCACCGACGGCAAGCCGGACTACGAAAAGGTCCGCTCCTTGATGGAAGCGTCGCTGCCTCAGCAGCCGGAGTTGTTCAACGAATTTCACGCGCTCATCGTGAATACCGGAAAAAACTGGTGCCGCAAGAGCGCGCCGCGTTGCGACGAGTGTCCGCTTCGAGGGTTGCTGCCCGCGACCTCTCCGCTCGCGGCGCGGAACGGAACCTTGCCGCAGGGCGCTTCGCTCTTCGGGAGTCTGGCGTGAGCACCAGCCGCAAATCGCAGGTTCTCCTGGCCATCGGCGGCGTGACCGTCGTGTTTCTGCTGGCGGGAGCTTTCACCCTCGGATCGCTCACGCTTCCCTTCGAGCCGCGCGATCAAGTGGTGCTCTACGCGCTGTCGATGTTCATCGTCGTGGCGCTGGTGGTGTTTCTCTTTATTTTGGCGCGCACGCTGGTGCGGCTCGGGGCCGAATGGCTCGCGCACCGGCCAGGCTCCCGCTTCAAGACAAAAATGGTCTTGGGTGCGATCGCGGTTTCGTTCCTTCCGGAGATCTTGTTGTTTTTTGTGAGCTATGCGCTTTTGAATCGCACGCTCGTATTGTGGTTTCCCCGCCCGCTGGAGATCGCCACCGAATCGAGCCGCGCCCTCGTCAACGAAATGAGCCGCGCCGACGCCGAGCGCGTGTCCGGAATCGCCAAGGACGTGGCGGCAAGCGCGGCGGGCGGTACCGCACGCGACACGATGCACGCGTTCGATGAAACCTTCGCCCGTGGCGCGGACCTGGCCTGGGAGGTGAACGAGGGAGACCGGCCGTTCGCCGTGGCCGTCAATCCGAATCTCCAGTTGAAGCCGCCATCCGCCGGCAGCGACGCTGCTAGCCGTCTCGCTCCGCCTGCAGTGGTCCGCAAGATGCCGGGCGGGGCGGAACTTTGGGAATACGGCGGCAAGCTGTTCCTGGCGGGCCGAGCCAAGTCGGAAAACGGGTACCTTCTGGCCGGACGAATGGTTCCCGACGATTTTCAGGAGCGCTTCAAGGTCATCGACACCCAAACCGCCGCGTACGAAAAGCAGCGCCAGCAATTGCGCACGTACAAGAATCAGATGCTGGCGACGTTGCTGCTGTTCACGATTCTCTTGATGTTTGCCGCGACCTGGGCGGCGTTCTTCCTGTCGAAACAAATCACCGTGCCCATTCAGGCGCTCGCGCAAGCCATGCAAGAAATCATCGAGGGTAACTACGAAACGCGGGTCAACGTGCAGGCAAAGGACGAGCTGGAAACACTCGTGCGCTCGTTCAACCGCATGACCGAACAGCTCGGCGACAACCGCCGCCAAATCGACACCTTCACGCAAAACCTGCAACAGGCGGTGCAGGAGCTCGAGCGGCGCCGCACGCTGATGGAAACGATCCTCGAAAATATTCCGACGGGCGTGATTTCGGTGGACGAGACGGAATCGATCCGGCGGGTCAACCCGGCCGCGGTCCGCATGTTCGGAGAGAACTCGCGGCAGGCGGAGAACTTCGCGCAGTTGCTGGGAGAAGAAACGGCCCGCGCCGTGCACGCCCTCATGCGGCGCTCGCTGCGGCTGGGCACCGCGACCGAAGAACTTGAATTCTCCGCCAGCGGCCGATTGCTGCGGGCGGCGGTGACGGTAAGCTCGCTCGGGCCGCGCCGGACCAATCGCGGTTACGTGGTCGTGGTCGATGACCTGACGGAGCTGCTGCGCGCACAGAAGGCGGCGGCCTGGCAAGAAGTGGCGCAGCGCATCGCGCATGAAATTAAGAATCCGCTGACGCCGATCCAGCTTTCATCCCAGCGGTTGTCGCGCTATCTGGAACGCCATCGCGCGAGCGCTTCGAAAAACGACCCGCCGGAGCTGGTGCGGCTGGTGGGCGAGTGTTCGGGCCTGATCGAGCGGGAAGTCCGGGTCCTGGAATCCCTGGTCGGAGAGTTTTCACAATTTGCGCGATTCCCTACCGCCAAGCTTTCGCCCGCTTCACCGAATGAAATTGTCAACGAGGCATTGTCGGTGTTTGACGGGCGGCTCGAAGGGATCCGCGTGCGCAAGGATTTGGCGCCCGACCTGCCGGTCGTCCGCGCCGATGGCGAACTGCTGCGGCGCGTCCTTGTCAACCTGATCGACAACGCCGCGGAATCGATGGAGGGCTCCGCCGTAAAGGAAATGCTCCTGGGCACGCGATTCAACAGCGACCGCGAAATCGTCGAAATTATCGTTGCGGACAGCGGACACGGAATTTCGCCGGAAGACAAGGATCGCCTCTTTCTGCCTCACTTTTCCACGAAGGATCGCGGCACGGGACTCGGCCTGGCGATCGCCAGCCGCATCATGGCCGAACACCACGGATCGATCCGCGTGGAAGACAATCTTCCGACCGGCGCGAAATTCATTCTTCAGCTTCCCATGGCGGAGGTCGTATCGGCGCCGATGTCTCCGCGAATCGGATAGCATTCTACCCCTATGGCAAATTCCATTCTGATTGTGGACGACGAGCGAGGCATCCGCGAAGCCCTTTCGTCCATCTTGACCGACGAAGCGTACGAAACGGTCGCGGTGTCTTCCGGAGAGGAATGCCTCTCGCTGCTTAAGCAGCGCTCCTTCGATCTGGTTCTGCTCGATGTGTGGCTCGACGGAATCGACGGTCTCGACACTTTGGAGCGGATTCGCAAAAACGGCGCCGACTCGATGGTGGTCATGATTTCCGGGCACGCCAGCATCGAAACCGCCGTGCGCGCCACCAAACTGGGCGCATTCGATTTCATCGAGAAACCGCTGTCGCTTGAGAAAGTCATCCTGGTGATTAAGAACGCGCTCGAGGTTCACCGCCTGGCGCAGGAGAATCGGCAGCTTCGCGAGGAACTCGGGGGGCGCACGCAGCTCCATGGGGACACGGTCCCGATGCGCGCGCTACGGCAACAAATTGCGCTGACGGCGCCGACGCACGGGCGCGTCCTGATTTATGGAGAGAGCGGCACGGGAAAGGAACTTGTCGCGCGGGCCCTCCACGCCGCAAGCCTGCGCGGCGACCGCGCATTCGTGGAAGTGAACTGCGCGGCGATCCCGGAGGAACTCATCGAGTCCGAGCTGTTTGGGCACGTGAAAGGCAGCTTCACGGGCGCGACGGAAAACAAGGTCGGCAAATTCGAGAAGGCCGATGGAGGCACGCTCTTCCTCGACGAGGTCGCGGACATGAGCCTGCGCACGCAAGCCAAGGTGCTGCGGGTTCTGGAGGAGCAGCGCCTTGAACCGGTCGGCTCCAATCAGACGGTGAGCGTCGATGTGCGCGTGATCGCCGCCACCAACAAGACGCTGGAAGAAGAAATCGCGCACGGCAGGTTTCGCGAGGACCTCTTTTACAGGCTCAACGTGATTCCCTTTACGCTGCCGCCGCTGCGCGAGCGCATTGAAGATGTTCCAATCCTGGCCCGCTACTTCATGCTGGAATTTGCCGCCGCGTACGGACGCAAACCGAAGGAACTGAGCGAGGCCGCGTTAGGCGTGATGGCGCGCTATCACTGGCCGGGAAACGTGCGCGAGCTGCGCAATTTGATCGAGCGGCTGATGATCGTCGTGCCGCAGGACAAGATCGAGCCGCAGCACCTTCCGCCGGAGCTATTCCGGGCCAGTTCGCGCATGGCCCAGCAGCCAAACGCGACGCTGCACGAGGCGCGCAGCGCGTACGAGCGTGAATTTATTTTGCGCAAGCTGGAAGAAAATCAGTGGCACATGACGCGCACGGCGGAAGCGCTCGGCCTCGAGCGCAGCCACCTGTACCGCCGAATGCGCGCGCTGGGAATAAAGACGGAAGAGTAGGACGGGCTTCAGCCTGTCTGGATTTGCGCTCGGCGCGGATAACGAAAAGCAGACAGGCTGAAGCCTATCCTGCCAGACCGGCTTGCACCACCATAAGAATCTGGAGCGGAAGACCGATGTCTTTGCTCTCTCTGCCGAATTGAGTTCAAACAAGCATCGATTGTTCTTCTGGCTGCTCGATTTCATTCAGTACGAAAAGGTATTTTCCCGAAGGTTGCGGCTTGATTTCCGAGACGTATTCAAATTCAAACTGCACGCTGGATGGAAAGTTCCTTTCCAAGAAATGCCGCAATTCGGCTTCGGTCTCTATGGAATAGCCGGGTCTGCGTACAATTCGAATGCGGATAGAGTCGTTGCGCCGATAGACCACCTGATACCTCTCCACGTCTTGACTGGGCCGCCCTTCTTCAAAAGCGATACACCAGAAATTCGGCTCAATCAGGTGTCCGTCTTTGGTCTTGAACACCTCTCCGACTCGCCCCACGATTTTCTTGAGAACGGTCAGCGACCGGCCGCAAGAACAGTCATGGCCTCCCAATTCCGCAAGATCGCCGATTTGATATCGAAGAAAAGGCATCGGCGACTCAAACAGCGGGGTGACCAGGATCTTTCCCGGGCCGGCACTCTCCTGGCCGATGCCATCACGCTCTATCTCCACGAAGTAGTTCTCCTGATTCACGTGGATAGAGCCGTGCGGGCAATTCATTGCCACGTGCCCCACTTCCCGGGTGCCGTAGATGTTCGTGACCGGGCAGCCAAAGACTTCCGTCAATAGCTTCTTCTCGTGATCGTAGAGAGGGGCAGCTCGCGAAATCAATAGCCGCGGACGACACGAGGAGATGTCCTCGTTCGCACTCTGCACGTAGCGTGCTAGACCCGTCAGCGCGGGCGTGGGCCCCCACAGAACACGTGGCTTAAATTTGCGGATTTTCATCAGAGAAAGGGCGTACTCGCGATCGGAAAGAAAATAGCCGGGAAGGATCGCTTGATTCCACAGCCATTCTCTGGCGGAGGGCAGCTTTCTCGCGCCCCCGTATTCCGATGAGGTCAATGACATGCGGGCTTCTTTTACACCGGGCGCCAGGCCATACCATTGTTTCAACCTCAACTCATGTACCCAATTCAGCGCCGTTGTCGATCCGTCTTCATAGAATACTGTCGGAGTTCCAGATGAACCCGAAGAGGTATTCTTGATCAGCCTGTGCCTGCGAAATCTCGCGAAGGGGAGCGGCGAACCCGCCGTCTGGGCGCCTCGATCCGCGGCCGAGACGGAAGGCTGGTAGCGGGTGTCCAGAAGGTCAAGCCGGTGATCGGCCACGTCCTGGCGGACCAGCGGAGGAATCCGCCGGATGTCATCCAAAGTTCTGATGTCCTCAGGCACCAGTCCAATTTCCCTAAAGCGCCGTGCATAAAAGGGACTGCGGCTGTAAGCATGACGAACGAGGGCGACCAGTTTTTGGAGTTGCAGCTCTCTAAGAGCGTCTTGCGAGGAATGCTCAGTCACCAACAACTTCCGGTAACGGCCCAGGATATCTCGCCGATTCATGAGGTAGTTGGCGGCGGGGAATGCGATTCTTCCCACCAGGAATTGATCCAACTTTTCAGCCAGATTCATCTTCGAACTCGCGTGTACCGCCATTTTTCGAAGGAGAGGATTTTGCGGTAATGAATATCCCCGATTTCCTTGAACCCCACGGATCTCGTCAGAGCGAGAGAAGCAGTGTTGGATCGGAGCGTTCCACCATACAACCGGCGAATCCCTCGCCTCTTGAGTTCCTGAAAAATCCGGTAGCGAAGCTGAGACCCCAGACCCGCTTTACGAAACTCCTTTTTAACGGCGATGTGCTCGGACCACGCGCAATCCTTTCGGAGTTCTTTCTTCAGATTCACCAGGACCAGCGCGGCATGGTCAAAATTAATGAGATTGAAGCCGGCAACTTGGTCTCCGTCCAAGGCCACCAGACACAATTGCCCGGCCGCGATGGCTCCCGTCAACTGGCCGCGCAGCCACTCCGCCACATTTTCAATCTGCGCGATCATTCCCACGTTTTTGGCCGTCAAAATCTTGAATGCAAAAGGGTGACTATCAAAGTTTGCGGCCGGCAAATTTCCGTCAAGATCGATTCTGTAAATTCGGTAGACCTGTTGAAAATAAACCGATCGAACTAGGTAGGTTAGGGCCTTCCTAACGGTGGTTTGCCATCCGTAGTCCTGCAGATTGCGATGAACCTTGTGCGCGAGACCATCTAGCTCGGGCGAGATTCTCTTCCCGCCAAAGTCTTCACGAGGAAGCTCATTCCATACGTTGGGCTCGGACTTGGTGCGCTCTTGAAGTTGACTCGGCTGGCTCATCGGGGCAGGTCATATTTTAGCTTGTCTGCCGGAGGTATCTTGTGACGATTGCCACAAAACCGTTGAAGAATGCGCGAAAGGTAACTAATTTCGAAGGCGCATAAAATATGGAACTACATGATTTGACGACCTTTAGCCATGAAGTGCCCTAGCTCTCGTCAAGAGCGCGCCCCAAGCTTGGGCTGATCGCTGGTATGGAAAGCAAAATGGAACTCGCAGCTTGCGCTCTGTCGAGATAATTTTCCTTGTCGAGAACTGGCCCAAATCCAGAAAATGCGAAATATTGCTATTCCCCCGCCATTCTCTCCAGCTGCCAGTGCCAGTCGAGCTGGCGCACGATCTGCGGATTTTCGCGCCAGTTCTTCAGCACTTTCACGTACAGCTCCAGAAAGATCTTCGTGCCCAGGATGGATTCCAGGTCCTTGCGCGCAGCGGTGCCGATTTTTTTGAGGGTGCCGCCGCCGCTGCCGATCAGGATTCCCTTTTGCCCTTCGCGATCCACGTAAATCGTCGCGCGAATGCGGATCAGCTTTTCGGTTTCCTCGAATGCGTCGCAGATGACGGCGACGGCGTGAGGGACTTCCTGCGTGGTCGCCTCCATCGCTTTTTCGCGGACGATTTCCGCGGCGAGAAAACGTTCCGGCTGGTCGGTATATTGGTCGACGGGAAACTGCGGAGGGCCGGCGGGGAGATATTCGATCAGCTTTTCCAGCAGGCGCTCGACTCCCTCCCCTTTCAGCGCGGAAATCGGAACGATCTCGTCAAACTTCCCCATCTTTGACAGTTTCTCGATCATGGGGAGCAATTCAGCTCTGGGCAGGCGATCGATTTTGTTGAGCAACAGGAAACGCGTCCCCTCGACACGCTGCAGCCGTTCCACGGCGCGGCGGTCTCCCAGTCCAAACGCTTCGCTGGCGTCCAGGAGCAGAGCCACGATGTCCACCGCTTCGATGGCGGCTTCGACTTCGCCCATCATCTGGCGGCCGAGCGCGGATTCCGGTCGATGCAAGCCGGGGGTATCGATCAAAATGACCTGCGCGTTTTCGCGGTTCACGATTCCTTGAATGCGGTTGCGCGTGGTCTGCGGCCGCGGCGTGACGATGGCCACTTTTTCGCCGACGAGGCGATTGACCAGCGTCGATTTCCCGGCGTTGGGACGGCCAACAATCGCCACGAATCCGGACTTGAACTCTTGCGCCATGCGTTCATCATACCGCGCGGAGGACGGAATGGCCTCGTCCGAATCGCCGGTGGCGGCTAATTCCATCGTCGCGAAATGCATGTGCCGCCCCGCCGGGGCTTGTGGGTAAATGAGCGGAAGTTTTCCCAGCGCTTCCGCGCTGGGCTACGATATGGCGTCCCTTCGGGACTCCCGGAAACATCCAAAGCGTCCATTCTAAAATCTCGGAGGAATATCCGTGGCCGCCGAAGGGCGTGGTACACTTTTGCGGCTCGACGCCGTTCGGAAACACATTCGCCACGGAAACGTCTTACGTGCCGGAGACACTCGGATGCCCGCCACACCTCACACGGAACACCACTTCACCGCGCCGGAATCGGTCCGCGACGTCGTCATTGGAATGTCGGACGGCCTCACGGTCCCATTTGCGCTGGCGGCGGGAATTTCAGGCGCGATCGCGTCGAATCCGCACGCTTCGACGCTCGTGGTGACCGCGGGACTTGCGGAAATTGCCGCAGGGTCGATTGCTATGGGGCTCGGAGGCTATCTTGCGGCGAAGACCGACCAGGAACATTACGCTTCCGAGCGCGAGCGCGAAGTGCGGGAAATTGTCGAGTTGCGCGACGTGGAAATCGAAGAAGTCGCCAAGGTGTTTCGCGATTACGGACTGACCGAAACCGAAATGGCTCCCGCCGTAAAAGCGATTACCGGAAATGAAAAGGCCTGGGTGGACTTCATGATGCGATTCGAGCTGGGCCTCGAAGAGCCCCAGCCGAAGCGCGCCCGCACCAGCGCGCTGACGATCGCCGCGTCCTACGTTTTCGGCGGCCTGATTCCACTGGGCCCATACATCTTGCTCCCTGACGTACAAACAGGGCTCAAGTATTCGGTCGGACTGACACTGCTGGCCCTTGCCGTATTCGGCTGGGTCAAAGCAAGATTCATTGGGATCAGTCCGCTCAAGGGAGGAATGCAACTCATTGTCACCGGGGGACTCGCCGCGGGTGCGGCGTTTCTCATTGCGAAACTGATCAGTCGTTGAGTGCGTGCGTTCCGAAAAGCGTCAGGATTTCTACGGGTTGGCCGTCACCACGGCGGGAAGGCGCCGCGCCCTCAGCCGCAAGACCTTGCGCTGGTTGGCTTCCAAAATCTCAAACCGCACGCCGCCATACTCCAGATGCTCTCCCGCGGCGGGCACGTGGCCCGCGACGTGATTGAGCAGCCCGCCGATGGTCGTGGCGGATTCCTCGCCGCTGACATCCCATTCCACGCCGAACAGTTCCTGAACTTTTCCGACGGACACGCTGCCGCGCAAAATCAGGCTGCCGTCCGGCTCGCGAACGGCATCGGGAGACGGCACGCGATCTTCTTCGCCGAATTCGCCGATAATCTCCTCCACCAAATCCTCGATGGTGACGATTCCCGCAACCGAGCCGTGCTCATCGACGACGATGGCCATTTGCTGGTTGCGCCGCTGCATCTCCTTCAGCAACTCGGAACCGTGCTTGGTTTCCGGAACGAAGAACGCAGGCCGCGCGAGTTCCTTCACGGTTCTGGTTGCGGCTTCGCTTTCGGGGATCTGAAGCAAGTCCCGCGCGAAGGCAATGCCGATAATGTCATCGAGCGAATCCTCGAACACAGGAATTCGCGAAAATTTCGTCCGGATCAGAAGCTCCCGCAGCTCGTTCACCGGCGCCGTGGAGCGAATGGCGACAACTTCGGGGCGCGGCGTCATGAATTCCAGGACGCGCTTGTCGCTGAACTCGACGACCTGTTCGATCATCTGCGCTTCGCCCGGATTGAGAATTCCCTCGTGTTCCGCGGCGTCCACGAGCGCCCCGATTCCCTCGTCCGGCGCGACCGAATCGTCGGCGTGATGATCGTCGGAAATTCGCGCCAGCGACTGGGCCAGCCCGAGCAGCACGCGAAACGGCCAAACAATCCAAAGCATCGCGCGGATGACGATGGCCATCCGGATGAGCCAGCGCCCTTTCGTCTGCGCCAGCATGAAGTCCGGAAGGAACTGGGACAGCAGAAGCACTTCGACCAGCACGTACACGAGCGCTTGCAGCAGCGCGTCCCACGTGTTCGGGACAAATACGATCACGCCCCGCGCGGTTTCGGCCGTGACCACGACCAGCCAGAGATTGGCGAGCAGGCGAAACGCCGGTCGTAGCGCGCGCGCGGTCCAGGCGGAAATGCGGCTCGATTTCCGCTTCGAATATTTCCAGGTGCTCGCGCACGCGGCCTTTGTTCACGCGGCCCAGTTCGCGGTAAATCCGGTCGATGTAGGAAAAAATGACGAGCCCCACGCCGAGAGCCGAAATCGCGAGAATGTAGAAGATCGTCATCATCGTCCGGAAACTCCCAACCGTTTGCGCAGGCGGCGCTCGAGGCGATCCATTTCCCCGTGGTCGCTTTCGTGATCGTACCCTGCCAGATGAATCATGCCGTGGAGAATCAGGACGCGCATTTCCGCGGGCAAGGTGCGCGAAAACCGGCGGGCATTGCGGCGCGCCGTTTCCGGCGAGATGGCGATGTCGCCGACGTAGGCGGCGCCGCGCTTGGGGCGAGCGCCATTCGCGGGAAAGGAGAGCACGTCGGTGGGCCCGCGCTTGTTGCGAAACGTCGCGTTCAGGCGGGCCATCTTCGCGTCGCCGATCAATTCGATGGCCACGGAATCCGGAGCGAAGCCGAGCTCCCGCCGGGCGCGTTCGCAGAACTGCTCTAACGGATGGATCGCGACGGGCACGCGGCGCTGGCGGTTGAGGATCATGGACATGTGGACGACGGTTGGGCAGGCTCCGACCAACGCCCGCAGCCGCTAATTGGCAGGCTCGGGCTTTCCGTTTTCGGGAGAAGCGGTCCGCCGAGTCTCGCCTCCTCCAAACTCTTCGTAAGCCTTGATAATCTGCTGCACCAAGTTGTGGCGCACGACATCGCGCTCGTCGAACTTGATGAAAGCGATGCCTTCGATGCGGCTCGTTACTTCGAGCGCCTCGACCAGCCCCGATTTTCGCCCCGCCGGCAAATCGATCTGCGTGACGTCGCCGGTGACCACCGCCTTGGAATTGAATCCCAGGCGCGTCAGGAACATTTTCATCTGCTCGCTCGTAGTGTTCTGCGCTTCGTCGAGGATGACGAACGAATCGTTCAGCGTGCGCCCGCGCATGAACGCGAGGGGCGCAACCTCCACGATTCCCTTCTCCAAAAATCGTTCCAGCTTGTCGGCGTCCAGCATGTCATACAGAGCGTCGTACAGCGGGCGCATGTAGGGATCGATTTTCTGCTGCAGCGTGCCAGGAAGAAATCCGAGCCGCTCGCCGGCTTCCACGGCAGGACGCGCGAGAATGATACGGTCGACTTGCTTGGTGAGGAGAGCGGAAACCGCCATGGCGACGGCGAGATACGTCTTTCCCGTGCCGCCCGGACCGACGGCGAACGTCATGTCGTGCTTCTCGACGGCTTCCATGTATTGCCGCTGGTTGGTGCTTTTCGGCGTGACGCTCTTCTTGCCGAAGATGCGGGGACGCGACGGAGCGCCGGGTTCCAGAACCTGTCGCAGAGTCGTCTTAGGGTCCTGCGCGGCGACGCGGATCATGGACTTCACGTCGCCCGTGCTCATGCGGCGGCCTTCCTGGACCAACTGATTGTATTCCGTGACAATTCGAACGGCCCGGTCAACCTGGCTGGCCTCGCCTTCGATGGCAAGGTGACGGTCATCTTGCAAATGCGTTGTGACGTGCAGCGCGGATTCCAGCAATTTGACGTTTTCATCGAGCGTGCCAAAAAGGGACTCGACTCCGCCTGCAATTTGAACGGTGCGTCGCATGGAAGATTCGGCTGGCGCGATTGCGCCGTACTGCCAACCGATGGGGTATACACCTCCGCCTTCATGAGAAGGCACTTAAAAGCGTACTTGAAAGGCGCGGAGGGGTCAAGGATGGGCGCAAAACGCCGCAATTCGCGGCGAAACTCCGATTGGCCGTCCGCCGCAACTGTCGGCCATTCCCAAACTACCCTGCCAGCTCGCGGCAAATATTTTCGAGGCCCTCTGTCTGGGAACGGCCTTTCGTTGCGGCTAGAAAAAAAACGCCTCACTCAGTGGTCGGCGGGCGGAATGACGAGCGCATCGACTTCTCCTGTCGAGGCGGCGATTCCGTTTCCCGAAGATTGCACATCTCCTCCCACCAGGATGAAGCGATTGCCGATCATTCCTGCCGCGAGCCCGTGCCTGCTGACGGGCATGGGTGGCAGGATGGACCAGGTGTCGCTGGACGGTTCGTAGGCTTCGACGGACCGAAATGTCGCCATCATATGAGGATCCTGGAATTCGCCGCCGGCAATATACAGGCGGCCGTTGTACACACCGGCCCCCAGGGCGCTGCGCGCCGTGGGCATGCGCGAGCGCGGCGCGCCCCATTTGTCGGTCGCGGGATCGTATTCCTCGACCACGGAAATGTCCGACGCGAGGGAGATGAATGCCGCGCCAACGCGCCCGCCGGCAATATAAATCTTTCCATTGATTGTTCCAGCGGCGGTATGGTTGCGCGGAGTGGGCATGGGACTTCGCTCGCGCCAGGTATTCTTCGCGGGATCGTATTCCTCGACGGTCCCGACTACGCCCTGGGGCGTATTAAAACCCAGGAAATTCTCCGTTGCGCCGGGAGCGAGGCCGACTCCGCCAATGACGTAAATTTTGTCGCCGACCACAGCGGCGACCGGCGAGCCTCGCTTCGAAGGCATCGGCGCCAGGGCTTTCCAGGTATCCGCGGTGGGATCGTACTCCCAGGCGTTATTGATCGGCACCCACGCCGCGGGGCCCGACGTCGGATAGACAAATCCGCCGAACGCGTAAATCTTGCCGTGATACTCCGTGAACGCGATGTGGTGCGACGGAAGCGCCATCGGATTTTTCTTGGTCCAATGATCGCTCGCCGGATCGTATTCGTAGACCAGCCCCTTCGGTTTCCAGAAAGGAATCAGGCCGGCGAAGACATACATCTTCCCGCCCGCCGCCACGCCGAGGATCTCCTCGGCCGGTTCGGGGAACGGCGCCAGTTTTTCCCATTTGGCCTGCGCGAAAGCGGAGGGCGCGGCCGCGTTCAGTGAGAGTATCGCCACCGCCAATTGCAGACTCATGAAGACAAGTTTCTTAAAGGTCATGATCGGCTCCCACGTCTCGGAATGCGCCGTACTATACAACGGGCACAAGCGCGCTGCATCCTTTTGCCCGCATTTTTTTCAGAGCTTGGCGTGCTGCCGGGGCGGTGGCGACATCCCATTTACCGTTGTCGATGATACTATCTGGACGAAATGAAGCTGAAATTCCCTAGTTCGCTTCAAGCTTGGCTGTTCTCAGTAGGAGCCGTACTGCTGCTTCTCGTGGCGTTACTGTATGGCATACTGTCGATCGTGGCTGCTTACGCGCAGGCTCACGCCCAAAGCGGCATGAATCTGCGTGTCGTGGCTACGTGGTCGGCATTTGCCCTGCCGATCTCGATCCTTGAGTTTTTCGGCCTGAGCTTTCTGATTCTAGCTGCCCTTGCCTCCATCTTTCGCTCGATTCTCCCTTCCAAACAGAGGTGACCCCCTCTGCCTCTGCGACGAAGAGGCCCGTTCCGTCCCGAAGAACGCAGGAAGGAGCGGCTACTACAAAACGGTGTCGCGTTGGTGGCGCTTGGTTTTGTGGAGACCGCCCGCGTTGTGGACAGGCAGCCGGTCGCCTTGTCGCCGACTAAGTTGAGCGTCTTACGGCTCCTCCCGTTCGTTGACAAAGAGTTGCGCCTCCGTTAGTGTAATTGCATCGCAATCAATGCATAGAGGAGAATGGAATGGCGCAAGGCGCAGCTACAAAGGTAAAGAAGCGTAAAAAGTCTGTCATCAAGCGGGCCAAGCAGTCCCATGTCCGCGCGGAAATTAACCGTGCGAACACGACGCGCGTGCGAACCTTCATGAAGAAGCTGCGCGCCGCGATTGCCGCGAAGGATTCCGCGTCCGCGGGAAGTCTGCTTCATCCGACGCTGTCCGCGATCGATCGCGCGATCAGCAAGGGCGTGCTCGAAGAGAATACCGGCAACCGCTACAAGTCGCGGTTGAGCGTGGCGGTGAATGGATTGAGCGCCGCGGCAAAAGCATAAGCCGGCGATTCGTCTCGGCTGAGACAGATTGAAATAATCAAATTGAGCGGAACGGAATGGATGCGCCCGGGGAAAATCCCGGGCGTTTTCTTTTGGCGCAGCTTGCCGGGAACAACGGCCTAGGCTGAGGTGGGTGAAGCGAGCTGCGCCACGAGAAATTCCATCACCGCGCGTTGATTGGCTCCGCCCGACTTCAGCCGGTTGTCCGCCTCATACAGCGCTGTCAGGCCGCCGGCGAGCTGCGCCCTCGAAAATTTT
Source organism: uncultured Acidobacteriota bacterium (assembly GCA_963800455.1). GTDB lineage: Bacteria > Acidobacteriota > Terriglobia > Acidiferrales > UBA7541 > Palsa-360. The sequence continues at coordinate 499,059 of CAWDAY010000004.1, forward strand.
CTCGCCTGCTGAATCGCGCGTTCCGCCGCTTCGGAACGCATCTTCAGACGGCTCGCGGCTTGCCAGCCCCCGGTTCCCGGCGGCAGATCCTGCGCTTCCAGAAGTTTGCGGAACGTCCAGGCGAGCGCGCCGAGCAACGCCGGTGCCGCTTCCCCGTTTCGCAGCAAGCTGTCGAGGAATTCCAGAGCTTGCGCGGGCCGGCGCGACGCCAACATGTCCGCGAGATCCCATACCTCGTAGGTTTGCGAGGAAATCACCAGGAGTTCGACGTCCGCGCGCGTAATTTTCTTCCGGTCGCCCGCGTAGGCGGACAGCTTTTCGATTTCCGTCCGAATCGCCGCGAGTTCGCCGTTCAGAAGATCGCAGAGCGCCTCGGCCGCGTCCGGAGCGAGCCCCGTTCCCAACTCCCTGGCCATCTCGATAGCCAGAGGCGCGGCGAGGCGGGCGCGTTCCGCGGGATCGGCGGCGAGTTCGACCGAGACCGTCACTGTTTTTTCGGCGAACATTTTGGCGAGGCGCATGCGCTGGTCGAGCGCGGCCGCCTCAAAAACCAGCACCGTAAACGGCGCGGGATTATCCAGGTATTCGGATATCTGCTTCACCAGTGCATCGCGCGAATCGTCTCCGAGCCGCTCCCACGCTTCCGTTTCGCTGACGAATATCACCTGTTGCGGCGCCAGCATGGGCATCGTCTGCGCCTGGCCCAGGATCGCGGAAACTTCGTCATCGTCGGCCGAGAATTTGCGAACGCCCCAGTCGCGCATTCCTTCCGCCACGTATGCGTCGACCAGTTTTTTGCGGCACAGGTCGCGCAGATAGGTGTCCGCGCCCACGAGCAGAATTCCCGGAATCGGCTTGCCTTTTGCGAGGCGCGTCAGAAGTTCCTGCGGCGAGACGGTGGCCATCAGAAGTTCTCCAGAACGTCGGAAACCAGGCGCGCCGCGAAATCGCGCGACATCCGGCCGAGCGCGGGACCTTGCTCGTCGAAAAATTTCGCCGGGTCGGTGGAAATTTCGTACGGCTCGCGAAAAAGATAGTCGTCGTTCTTGTACAGCACTTTTTGGGTCTCGCGCTCTTCCAGCAGCACCTTGACGTGCACGGAAACGAGCATCGTCGTGGCGCGCGCGGTTGCGGGATTCACGGTGGGCAGGGTCGTCGAATTGCCCGTCACCGCGGGAGTCGTGTCGAACACCGCTGGAATGGCCTCGAAACTCGTGATTTCCCCGTGAAGCACCGCGTCGGCCGAATCCTCCGAGGAAACGATTCGGTATTTGGTGCGGGCGATGAATTCGTGAACCACGGCTTCCGTCATGCGCTGCTCGATGCGGTAGCGCGGCGTGTCGTTCTTCAACGCGGGCACCGCGATAACTTTCAGGCCGGGAGGAAGCTCGGAGGCCATCCCGCCAACGTGATAGCCGCAGGAGGTGAGGAACATTGCCGCCAAGACGCAGACGCATACTTCGATGCCGATTTTGGGGCGTGCGCCCGCCGGTCTCATCGGTGTCCCGGCTGCGTGACTTGCTCGCGATTTGATTCGCTCGTTCACCGTTGGAATTTCCTTAGCACATGGCAGATCGCTCTACGAGGCCAGCAATTTTTCCGCAATCGCAATCGCGGTGGCAGCGGGAACGCGCAAATTGTCCGCTGCTCCCCACAGCCAGACACCGGTTTCGATGCTGGGATCCCGTTCCGGTTGCCTCAGGACGGGCCGCGGCTCGGCGACGACGTTCACGTTGGTGGGCGGCTCATCCTTCGCTCTCGTCACTTTCAGGCCTGCCGCCTGCAGGCGCGACGCCACATCGTCCAGCGCGGGCGCGGCGCTGAATTCCGCGTAGGCCGTGAACGCGTACGAATGGAAGACCGGCGCTTGCACGAGCATAACCGCGGGCACGGGAGCACGGCCCTCAAGGTACCGACGACTTTCGCCGGCGATCCGCGCGCGGCTATCGGCCAGACGGATCCCACTTTCCGGACCGAGGCTGGGCAGCACGTTGAACCCAACCTGCGCATCGAACACAATTTGCGAAATCGGCTGGAATGACAACAGCTTCACGACCTGCGCCTCGAGCTCTTCGATGGCTTCCGGACCATGCTCGGATACGGGTTGCAGGACGGTCACCGCGAGGCGTGTGAGTCCGGCAGGCGCGAGCGCCGCTGAGATGGAAATCGCGATGTCCGCGGGCGCGCCCGGCACGACGAACAAACTCTGGGGCTCACCGGCGGGCAAAGCTACCGAAGGAGGCGGGAGCACTGCGTCCAGCGCCGGGATCCACAGCCGGGCATTCGATTCCCCTGCTAATCCGCCGCTGAGGTCGATGACGACCGCTCCCGCGCGGCGCGCTTCCGGAGCGTGGCGTCTGGAGAACTCCGGCGATCCGGTAAAAAACGCGAACCGCACCCGTTCAAAACTTTCTTCCGTAACCGTTTCGATGATGGCCGGTTCGCCGGCAGCTTCCGTCAGCGTTCCGGCGACGAACTCCTCGTCAACGAGCCGAACGTCACTCGCGGGAAAACCCGATTCTTCCAGCCAAGCGTTCAATTCCTTGCCCAGCAGAGAAGATGCCCCCGCAATGGCGACTCGAACCGCTTCTTTGGGAGAAGTCATGTTTTGGCGGGATGCGAAACCAGGTAGTGGCGGACCATGCGGATCAGATGGAGCGTAAGGCCGGACGCAACAAAGAAGGTCGCAATGATCATCAGCACGACCTCCGAGTACGCTACGATCAGCCACACCAGCAGACCGATGATGATGACGAGGAAGGATTTCTGGCGCGCCGCCATGGGAAGATCCTTGAAGCTGCGGTACCGCACCGTGCTGGACATCAAGGCCGCGTCCCCAAGCACGATGACCATCCACAAGATCGACCAGCGCCAATCCACGATCGGCGTTTTAATGGCATGCACTGTAGCGGCGATCAGTCCTGCAGCCGCCGGGCACGGCAAGCCAACGAAATATTTGGATCCCGTGCCGGGCGCCATCCCCTGAATATTGAAGCGGGCCAGGCGCCAGGCGCAGCAAATCACGAACGAAAGCACCACCCACCAGCCGATCTCGTGCAAGCGCCGGATGTCCAGGAAGTCGGTCTCGGCGATGCCCCGAACTCCCCAGGTGAACGCCAGCGCCGCCGGGGCGATGCCAAAACTGACCATGTCCGCCAGCGAGTCGAACTGCTTGCCGAATTCGCTGCTCGTTCCGGTGGCGCGGGCCACAAAACCGTCGAAGGAATCGAAAAGAATCGCCAAGCCGATGGCCTTGGCCGCGTTGTCTATATCGGTGCCGCCACCCTTCAGCGTGGCCATTACGGCGTAGAAGCCGCACAACATGTTCGCCACGGTCAAGGAACTGGGCAAGAGGTAAATGCCGCGCCGCAGCTTGAGATTCGCTCGCCGGGTGCCGGGAAAACCGAGTTCGTGCTGTTCGAAGTCGCTCATTTCCATCGCGCCAAGGCGCTTCTACCCGCGGCCACATGCTCGCCGGACCGGACCAGAATTTCAACCCCTTCCGGCATCCAAATATCCATGCGCGAACCGAAGCGTATCATACCCACGCGTTCTCCTCGAATCACCGAATCGCCGACCGATTTCCAGCAGACAATCCGGCGGGCGACCCATCCGGCGATCTGCTTGAAGACCACTTCCCCGTGGTCCGTGAGGACATGAAACTCGTTCTGCTCATTTTCGGCCGAGGCCCGGCCACGCATGGCAGCGTAGAACTTCCCGGTCCGGTAGGTAATCGCGGTGATGCGTCCCCCAACCGGAGATCGGTTGACGTGCACGTCGAAGATGGAAAGAAACACGCTGATCCGGCGGCCCGGCCTGCCGTCGAACGATTCCTCCATGATTTCCATGACGCGCCCATCGGCCGGCGAAACAATCGTGTTCGGGTCCGCGGGCAGCGTCCGCTCGGGATCGCGAAAAAAGAACATCACGAAAAGCCCCAGAAAGATCAGCACGCCTCCGAGCCAATTCCAATGCAATAGCACCGCGAGAATGCCCAATACGATCGGCGGCGCGGCAAACTTGTAGCCGTCCTTTACCATGCACGTCCTTGTCAGGAGGAAAAACAGCGACACTCCTGGAGTGACCGCAAATATTCTATCTCAATTTGGCGAGGTCCCGGAGGGCTAGCGCGCCGGGGAATGATGCAGGCGCTGTTCGATATGACGCTCCATCGCGTCCTTGACTCGCAGTTTCAATTTTTTGAGGGTGGCTTCCTGCTGCAGGTCTTCCAGATTCAGGTAGGAGGATTGCGAAAGCTGTCTCAGTTGCGCGTCGTACTGGGAATGCAACTGCTCCAGCTTTTGAAACTCCTGGTCATATGTCAGAAGTTGCTCGCGTATCTCCCGAGTCAAGGTCGGCATGGGGTGCCTCCTGAACAATCCGAATTGTGAATGGGTTGTTACATAACAATGAAAACGTAGCACAATGCAATGCACCCGCCAAGAGCAAATCAACGCAAAATTACGAATTCGATTCCTGAATTTCCATGGCCATCAGCACCGCGTCGTCCGCCGGGTCGCGATAATAGTTCGCGCGTCGTCCGCAGACGCGAAATCCCAACTTTTCGTACAAAGCGATCGCGATTCGATTGGAAGCTCGCACCTCGAGAAACGCGCGCCGCGTGCCCGCGTTTCGCGCGTATTGCAGAACGTCGCGCAAGAGCTGCGTCGCGATTCCCCGCCGTCGGTACGCGCTTGCAATAGCGAAATTCAAAACCTCGAATTCATCCGCGGCGATTCGTCCGAGCAAAAATCCCGCCACGCGTCCGCCGACTTCGGCCATCCAAGAGTTGCCCTGGGAAGCGGCCTCCAGCAGACTCTCCTTTGACCAGATCGACGCTTCGCGACTTTCCTTTAGGATCGCGAGCACCGCGTCACTGTCCGACGCGAGCATCCGGCGTGCCGTGATGGCGATCGGTGTATCGACTTTCTGTCCCGGAACGCTCATTACCCGTCCTTCCAGGCCGCTTCGGCATCGGATCGCCGCACGTAATTCGCGTCGAGGCTCAGGGCGTCGACCAGGTCGCCGCTCTTGGCGCGCTCGAATCCTAAGCGGCCGATCGCCGGCGCCAGAGCTGCGGTTACTGGGACGATGCGCGCTCCGGGCAAAACCTCCTCTAGGCGTGCGGAGGGGAGCACGTCCGGCGTCGGCGAGACCAGTTCGATCGAGTCAGAAGACTTCCCTTTGACTAATTCCAGGAACTCTTCGACTGAAAGGATCGATTCATCGCTCGTGAGCGCGAGGCCCATTGGCCCGGCATCCGCGGATCGCCGGTAGATTGCCCCGAAGATCTGTCCGCGGCGGGCATCGAGGAATGGAGCAAAAAACGGAACCCTGGAAGCTCGGGCGTCCTTGCCCATCAGCGCCTCCGCTGCGATGGCCTCAAGCCCGCTAACCGCCGCGATGGGTTTGCCATGCACCTCAGCCCAGGCCTTTACGGCGGTCAAACCCACCCGAAGTCCGGTGAACGAGCCGGGGCCGGCGGCGACGGCAAATACGTCGACTTGGTTGAGCCGGACGTTCGCCCTCTCCTGCAGAACGGCGATATCGCGAAAAAGCCGGTTGGAATAGAGAGTTTCCTCGTATCCCGATACTTCCGCCAGGATTTCGGAGTCGCGCAATAGGGCGGCGCTACCGGTACGGGAGCTCGTATCTACGGAAAGAATCAGCATTTAGCTATTCTAGCCTAAGAAATGCAAACAGCTCGCGGAAGAACCGGGGTGGGAACCAAGCAAAGTGTGAACGCTGTAAAAATCAGGTAAAAATATCTGTGCAATTCAAGGACCAATCTCAAATCAAAATATCGCATAACTTACTGATTCTAGAAGAAATATCTCTTGACTTCATCCGTGTAATCATTCAGTATTTCTTAAGCTTACCTCTAGGGGGCTTCCGACCATGGATTACAAGATAGGGGACAAAGTCGTCTATCCCAACCACGGAGTTGGCATGATCGAACAGATCAATTTCGGGGTTATGAATGGACGGACTGAAAAGTATTTTATGGTGAAGATTCTGGCAAGTGGGCTGAAGGTGATGGTTCCGGCAACAAACGCTGAATCAGTAGGATTGCGGCACGTGATTCGAAACGGAGAAACGCTGAAGGTTCTCAGTTTTCTGGAAAAGGGCAAGCCGAATTCGCACCACGATTGGAAACACCGGTTCAAGGAGAATTCGGAGCGAATGAGAACCGGAGAGCTCATCGAAGTAGCAGCAGTACTGAAAAGCTTGGTATCCCTTAGCCGCACCAAGCCGCTTTCCTTCCGCGAAAAGAAAATGCTGGAACGGGCCAAATTCCTCCTCGTAAGCGAACTCGCCACAGCCAGAAATACCTCCGCAGAACACATGGAAGATGCCCTAGTCAGGTCCCTGGCGAAAGCTCGCTTGCAGATGCCTTCACAGATGGAAAAAGCCGAAGGCGTCGAGTTCTAGCCACTATTTCTTGGTCTTCTCAGATCTCCGAAAAGCCCCTTGGCGACGATGCCGCGGGGCTTTTCGCTTTTCGGCGCGCCGGCTTCGACCCTTTCCGCGCAGTTCCCCATCCGCCTCCGCCCGGTGTTTCGATTTGGATCAAAGTCCCGGCTGTAGCGCGGAATGTGCATTTCGATGGCAGGGACCGTAGCTTTCCATCGATCACCATTTCATTTTTTCCGGTTCTGCCGGGCGAACCGCCCGCCAAGCCATAGGGTCGCAATTTCCGGCGATCCGATAGAATTCCCGCCTGAACGTCGGCGAGCATCTCGATCTCGCGAATGATGCCGTCGCCTCCCGGAAATTCCCCCCGCCCGCCGGAGCCGCGCCGCAACGCATAGCGATGAACGCGAACCGGATACACGTGTTCGAGAACTTCGATGGGCGTGTTGAGTGTGTTGGTCATGTGGCTCTGCGCTCCGCTATTTCCCGGATGGGCCGGGCCGCCTCCGGTCCCTCCGGCAATCGTCTCGTAATACGCAAACGGCTGGCCGCCGCGCCGGACGTCGCTTCCGCCAAACGACAAATTGTTCATCGTACCCTGGCTCGCGGCGGGAATTCGCGAAGGGAGCGCGCGAGCGAGCGCTTTCAGTAGCGTGTCCACGATGCGCTGCGAGGTTTCCACATTCCCTCCGGCAACCGCAGCGGGCGGAACCGCGTTGACGATCGTCCCCGCGGGCGCGAGGACGCGAATCGAGCGCATCAGGCCGGATGTGGCTGGGACCTGTTCGTCCAGGAGGCAACGAAACACGTAGAATACGGCGGACTCGGTAATCGCAGCGACCGCGTTCACGCTACCGGCGCATTGCCGCGCGCTTCCCGAAAAATCGACCTCCGCACGTTGCCCGCGGATGCGGATGGCGACGGCGATTCGCAGCAGCGTGTCTGTGACGCCGTCATCGTCCAGAAAATCTTCGGCGCGATAGATTCCGTTGGGAATCGCGGCAATCGTTGCGGCCATCATCCGCGCCGAGTAGTCCAGCAAGTGCCGTCCGTAAGCGGCCACTTCCCTTCTTCCGTATTTCGCTGCGAGCGCCGTCAATCGCCGCTCGCCGATGCGGCATGCGGCAATCTGCGCGGTCAGATCGCCTTCCCGCTCGCGCGGAGTGCGCACGTTGGCGAGCAGAATCGCCATGGCGTCGCGCGCGATCCGGCCTTGTTCCATGATTTTTACCGGAGGGATGCGCAGGCCTTCCTCGAAAATTTCGCGAGAAAGGCCCATGGAACCCGCGTGCGCGCCGCCGATGTCGGCGTGATGCGCGCGATTGGCAATGTAGAAAAGCGGACGCGACGCGCGCGACGCGTAGACCGGCATGACCATCGTCAGGTCCGGCAAATGCGTGCCGCCTGCGTAGGGATCGTTGAGCAGCGCGACATCGCCCGGTCCGAGCGGAAACGCGCGCAGCGCGGCCGCAACCGACATGGGCATCGAGCCCAGATGAACGGGCATGTGGTCGCCCATGGCGAGAACTTGACCCGCGGCGTCGAACACGGCGCAGGAGTAGTCGCGCCGCTCCTTGATATTGGGAGAAAAAGCGGAACGCCGCAGCGCCGCCCCCATTTCCTCCGCGACGGAATGGAAGAGATTCTTGAAAATCTCAAGGCGAATGGGGTCGACGTTCATTGGCGCGGCTCCAGGATCAGATTTCCTGTGCGATCGACGCAGCCGGTCCACGCGGGAGGAATCAGCGTCGTCGCGCTGTATTCCGTCACAACGGCGGGGCCTGGGACGCGGTTTCCGGCGCGCAGCCGCGAACGATCGTAGATCGCGGCGGGTATTCGCCGGCCGGCGAACGATACGCGCGATCTGGCAACGAGCGCCCCGGAAGGGTTCGGCCCTCCGGCGGCTACGTTTGGCAACGCAAATTTCGGCGTGCGCCCCGTGAAACGCGCTCGAACGTTGACGATTTCACACGCCCGGCCGCGCGTCGAAATAGCCGTAGCGCTTTTCGTGCGCGCGATGGAACGCCGAGCGGAAGTCTCCCGCGAACGGAACATTCAATTCGTAGGATTGCCCGGCATAACGCATGTCGAGCGTGCGATGGACCCTGACGGAACCGGCGAAAAATCCCTCGGCGCGCATCTGCTCGCGGCCTTCCCGCTCTAGTGCGGCGAAGGCGCGCTGAAGTTTGAGATTCGCGCGGGTGGAATCTTCCATTTCGAGGCGCACCGTGCGCGATAGATCCTTCGTGACGTCGGCGCGAAGTATGCCCAGGGCGGACAGCGCTCCCGGGAAACACGGCACAAGAACACGCGGAATTTCGAGCGCCTCCGCGAGTTCGCAGGCATGCAACGCACCCGCGCCGCCGAATGCCACGAGCGTGTAGTCGCGCGGATCGTGCCCGCGCTCGACCGAGATCACTCGAATCGCCTTCTCCATTACGGCGTTGGCCACGTCGACGACGCCCTGCGCGAGCGCTTCGGCGGAATGCATCGGCCCTTTTGCGCGATCCATGTAGCGGCGTGCGCGAGGAACATCGAGCCGGAACGCCCCACCGAGGAGACCCGATTCAGGAATGCGCCCCAGGATCAGATTTGCGTCCGTCACCGTCGGCTTTTCGCCGCGACCGTAGCAAATCGGGCCCGGCTCGGCTCCGGCGCTTTCCGGGCCGACGCGCAAAGCGCCGGCGCGATCGAATCGCGCGATCGATCCACCGCCGGCGCCGACCGTGTGAATGTCCAGCATGGGCACAGCAACCGGCATTCCGGAGACGACGCTTTCGGAAGTCGTGGCGAGCGCTTCCCCGCTTCCGCCATCCAGGAGCGCCACGTCGGTCGAAGTGCCGCCCATGTCAAACGTGATGATGCGGTCGAAGCCGGCAAGCGACGCGACGTATTGCGCGCCGAGGACTCCGCCCGCCGGCCCCGACAGAATCGTCCGCACCGGCTCTTTTCCGGCGGCTCCCGCGGAAAGAATGCCGCCGTTCGATTGCATCACGCGAACGCGAGAAGCTTCCCTACCGCGCCTGGCCCGATTCGCCGCGCCAATCGCGTTTCGCGATTGCGCCTCCGCGATGCTCTCAATTTCGGAAAGATAGCCGCTCATCACCGGAACGAGGTACGCGTTGACGACCGTCGTGGAGGTGCGCTCGAATTCGCGGTACTCGGGAAGGATTTCATGAGAGGCCGAAACAGGACGACCCACGGCCGCGACAGCCTTGGCCAGCAATTTTTCGTGGGCCGGATTCACGAACGAGAAAAGCAGGCAGATCGCGACGGAATCCGCGCTGCTTCGAGCGACGGCGCGCGCGATTCTCTTGATCTCCGCGGCGGAGGGCGCAGCGAGGACTCGGCCGTTGCTGTCCAGCCGCTCTCGCAGCCCCAGGCGCCGCGCTTGCGGGACGAGCGGTTTCGATTTTTCGAACAGCAAATTGTAAAGCTGCGGCCGGGCCTGCCGTCCGATCTCCAGAACGTCTTCAAAACCCGCGGTCGTCACCAGTGTGACTCGCCCGCCCTTTCGTTCGAGCAGCGAGTTCGTCCCCACGGTGGTTCCGCAGATCAATTCGAGGCCGGCCGGATCGCCGAACAATCCCGGGATTCGGTCCAGCGCATGAGCGATCGCTTCGGAGGGTTTTCGCGGGGTGGAGGGAACCTTCAGAATTTCCAATTGCCCGTTGCGGAGAAAAACGCAATCGGTGAAAGTTCCGCCCGTGTCAAACGCGACGCGCATCGGAGGCGGGATTGTATCGCAAGTCGGACCCGCATTTCTCACTCGCAGTCACGGGGATGCAGTAAGAATTCGATTTTCGCGGCGATTTCAGAGAGATTCTTCGGGGCAAAAATCGCCCCTCAGAATGACACCCTGTTCGAGTCATCCTGAGCGGAGCGAAGGATCTCTCTGTTGGGAATTTCCGTGCCGACATCGAGAGACTTGCGGAAAAGCCGGCTCAGGCAACGGCCGGATTGGCCTTGCCGCCCGCGGACGAAGCCCTCTCGTCGTCTTCGAGCATTTCGATGAGGCCGCGCAGCGATTCGATCAGTTCGGAGCGGCTGACGTTGCTCTTGCGAAACTGGATGCGCAGGCGAAACGTTTCGTTCTCCGGGCGGTAGTTGAAGATGAAAGGCTGGGGGCGCGGGCCGGCGTTGCTTTCTTCCTGGCGTTCGCGGCGGGCCTCGTCGCGCGTCAGTCCCGCTTGCGCGATGCGGTGGATCGCTTCGGCCATTTTGCGTTCGCTCGGCTGGCGCGCAATCTGCAGGAGCAGCGACTTGGAGACGATGCCGCTCTCGATGCAGATTTTCCGCAGCGCTTCCGGAATCACGCGCAGCGACATGGTTTCGGTGACGGACGACCGAGCCTTGGCGATTTTCTTGGCGATGTCCTCGTGCGTGTACTCAAACTGCTCGGCGAGGCGCTGCAGGCCGTCGGCTTCCTCGAACGGCGTCAGGTCCTTGCGCTGCAAATTTTCGATCAGGGCGAGTTCGAGCGTTTCGGCGTCATCGGCGATCTTTTCGATACACGGAACTTCGCGCAGTCCCGCGGCGCGCGAGGAGTGGTAGCGGCGTTCGCCGGAGATGATGTAGTAGCAATCCTCGCGCGGAACAAAGCGCACCAGCAGCGGTTCGAGCACGCCCTTTTCCTTGATGGACTCCGTCAGATCGCGGAGATCGCCCAGGAATTTGCGGGGCTGATCGGGGTTGGGCCGGATCTTGTCGATCGGAACCATGCGGCCGATGGCCGCGCCGCTGAAACTCGCGAGTTGTTCTACGTAGTGCGCGTCATGCCGCATCTTCAGCGTGACTGGCAATCCCATTCTCTTCGACACGTTGGATAACCTCCCCGGCGAGCTTGCCGTATTCTTTCGCGCCCGGCGATTTCGGCGCGAAAGTCATGATCGTTTCTTTGTAGGCTGGGCTCTCCTCCAGGCGCACATTCTTGCCGATGCGCGTCTTGAACAACACGGAACCGAAGACGGAGCGAATCTGTTCGTGTGTGTCGCGGGAGATGTTGGTGCGCTTGTCGAACAGCGTGATGAGCACGCCCAGCACCTTGAGCGCCGGATTGGGCCGCGCGCGGATCCGCTCGTAAGTTTCGAGCAGGTCGTCCGTTCCCTCGATCGCGAAGTACGCGGCCTGAATCGGCACCAGCAAATGCGTCGACGCCACCATCGCGTTCACGGTGAGGATGCCCAGCGCGGGCGGCGTGTCGATGATGATGTAGTCGTAGTCCTTCAGGATCGGCGCGAGCGCATCCTTCAGCTTGAACGGCGCGTCGAATTGCCCGGAGAGCTGCTGCTCGAGCTTGGCCAGCGCCAGCCGCGACGGTGCCACGGACAGCATCGGGTCCTTGGTCGTCTTGATCACGCTGGCCATCTCGGCGCGATGATCGCCCAGCACGTCAAACATCGACGCCTGAATGTCGGCCAGATCGAAAAACGTGATGGTCGAATTGCCCTGCGGATCGAGATCGATGAGAAGCGTTTTTTTCTTGCGAAGGGAAAGTGCGGCAGCGAGATTGATGGCAGTGGTGGTCTTCCCCACTCCGCCCTTCTGATTGGCAATGGTCAGGATGGCGGTCATAATCCGTCCCGATAAAATCGGGACATAAAACCTCCCTGGGCGGCAACTTCTCCGCAAGAATTTTCGGGAATGCCCCCAGACATCAGCGCACGCCCAAATCTACTCGCCCCGGGGAATGAGCGCAAGGGAAAAAGCGGGTTGGAGCTGGGGGGCAGATTCAGAGCGAACAACCAGAGGGTGACAAATCGGCACCCGCCGGAATTTCAATTGGAATCGGCTGCTGCATGGGTCCTGCCAAGTGGAGACTGACTGCGACAAGCCTCGTCATCGGTAACGAGTTTGGAAACGCTAAATTCGGATGACAACCACGTGCAGAGGTCCTAAACCTATAATCTAACCTACCCATGAAGTCACTACCTCTGCCCTTCTCCGCGGGACCGATTTTCGCCCTGATCTTCTGGGGCGCCTTTGCATCTTGGGTTCTGCCTGAAATCAACGCCTGGAGAGTCAGACGGTCCGCTGACTCCTCGATGGCTCGCGATCAAGGTTCCCTGAACCTCATCGTAATTCTTTGGTGGGTAGGGATAGCCGTGGGATTTCTCTTCTCCACACTTCTACCGCAAGCCGCGATATCTTGGGAGCGTAGATTGCTCTTCGCTTTGGGAATTAGCTTCATGCTTCTGGGAGTTGCGCTCCGCTGGTACTCCGCTGCGATATTGGGGAAGTATTTTACATTCGACGTCTCGATACAGAGCGGGCAGGCTTTAGTTGAGACGGGGCCTTATCGCTATATCCGGCATCCATCGTATTCGGGTGCGCTCCTGACATTGCTTGGATTTGGTTTGGCACTTGGAAATTGGGCGGGGGGCGTCGCCGCTCTATCATGCTTGGGATTCGCCTATGCGTATCGAATCCCCGTTGAAGAATCCGCCCTCGCTTTGGCTCTTGGCGAAACCTATAAACAATACATGAAGCGGACGTGGCGTCTGGTGCCGTTCTTATTCTAGGGCAGGTATTTGCTGTTCACTCTACAGCGAATTCATTGAGGGTCTATGATTTCGAGACGCGAGTTTTTGTCCGGATCGGCCGGCCTTGCACTCGCCACGAGTGCATTTGGAAGCTTAGCGCCAGAGCCCAAATCGATTCTGGTCAATGACATTCATTCCCAGCTTAATTCCACTCGCGTATTGGGAATTTCACAACCAGAGTCTCTCGAAGACGTGCAGAGCATCGTTAGGACCGCTCGCAAAGAACGAAAGGTAATCTCAGTCTCCGGCGGCCGGCACGCGATGGGGGGCCAACAGTTTGGAACCGACACCTTGCTGATCGACGCCCGAAAGCTGAACCGAGTGTTCAACCTGGATCGGAAGACTGGAATCCTGGACGTGGGTGCCGGGATTGAGTGGCCGGAATTGATCGATGGTTATCTGGCCTTGCAAAATGTGGATGACCAAGCTTGGGGAATCGCCCAGAAGCAAACCGGTGCCGACCGATTAACCGTGGCGGGAACAATCGCTGCCAATGCTCACGGGCGCGGACTGAAAATGAAGCCATTTGTCAGTGACGTCCAATCCTTTGTTCTAGTGGATGCGACTGGAAAGCCCCTCACGTGCAGCCGGTCTGAGAACCCCGAGCTATTTCGGTTGGTCCACGGGGGATACGGTCTCTTCGGAATCGTTACTTCCGTGCAATTACGCCTCGCGCCGAGAAAAAAGGTAGAGCGGATCGTGGAAATTCGGACGGCGGACGACTTGATCGCCGCGTTCGATAAGCGCGTTGCCGCAGGATTTCAATACGGCGATTTCCAATTCTCCATCGAGAATGCTTCGGAGGATTTTCTCCACAAGGGTGTTTTCTCTTGCTATCGTCCAGTCCCAATCGATACGCCAATCTCTTCCGCAGAGAAGCGACTGACCGATGAGGACTGGCGGAAACTTCTCTATCTTGCCCATACGGATGAGAAGCAGGCATTCGACAAATATGCAGCCTACTATCTTTCGACAAATGGGCAGATATACTGGTCGGACCTTCACCAGCTGAGTATCTACCCCGATAATTACCACCGCGAAATCGATCGCAGGCTCCACGCTCCCTACCCTGCTACCGAGATGATCACCGAGATTGATGTCCCTAGGCCCGCGTTGAAAGGATTCCTCGATGAAGCGCGGGAAGATTTCCGGAAAAATAATGTCGAATTAATTTATGGCACTGTGCGGCTGATCGAACGCGATGAGGAGAGCTTCCTGCCATGGGCCAAGCAACCCTATGCCTGCACCATCTTCAACCTGCATACGGTTCACAATCCCGAGGGCCTTCAAAAGTCGGCAAATGCTTTTCGCAGGCTGATCGATATGGCGGTGCGCCGCGAAGGCTCGTACTACTTGACGTACCATCGCTATGCCACTCGAAGCCAAGTGGAAAGCTGCTATCCGCAATTCTCAGAGTTCCTCCGGCTTAAGAAAAAATATGACCCGGAAGATCGTTTTCAAAGCGAATGGTATAAACACTACAGAACCATGTTCGTGGACAGCCTCTGACTCATCTTGTCGCAGTCCTCGCCCTTTCCGGGTGCCGCACTTTATGTGATCTGCAAGGGGTGCGTGTTTAAAGTCCTGAAATGACGAGAGCGATGAGAAGTGCGGGAATTCAGCCGAAAATCCCCACCATTGCAAAGGGCGCAAGAACGCGGCGCTCGGCGAACTCCATTGCCCTTGCCAATCTCCGAGTAGCGCCGATCGGCTGGCGCTTCAATCCTTCGCGGCCATTGCCAGAACTCCGCCAATCACGCCCAGCGTCCCCGCCAGCAGGCCTCCCATTCCAACGAAAAGGTCCAGGGCGGAAGCCGCTAAGACGATTGCGCCCCAAGTGCGGCGTTGTTCCGGTTTTACTTGAAGCAGGACCGCGCCGACGAGGACGACGATCCCGGCTACGACTCCAAACCAGGGCCACCAGGCAAGACTCTGCGGGACGCGTCCCCACATCCATCCGTGCATCCCTGGCCATCCGTGCATGCCTTCCCATCCGCGCATCCCCTGCCAACCGCCCATCATGCCTCCCCAGCCGGTGGGGCCCATCATTCCGCCGGTCGCCAGCATCCAGAATCCTGCCAACAGGGAAAGTACGAACGGCGCGTTGGACTTTTCCGGGGTTCTAAGGTGTACTTCTTCGCTTTTCATAACGTTTTGCATTTTGGTTCCCCTCTCATTCACCGGCTCGCGCGTTGAGATCGAGCCCCCGCCGTGCGCCTCTACTGCGCGCCCACATTCTTGACCTCTGGATTTGCTAGCGCGGCTTTGAATGCATCGCGATGTTCCATCTCATCGCGGCGGATTTCCTCAAAGCGGTCGGCGGCGGCCTTGTCTCCCACCGCGGCGGCTTGTTGAGCGAAATCGTGGTACATCGTGTCTACTTCGTAGGATTCGCCCGCGATCGCGTCTCGCAGATTGTCCGCATCGCTGCCCACGGTCCCGGCGAGAGCGGCTTCTTCCGCGAAATGCTGGAAGCGCTCGGTTTTCGCGGCTTCCATGAAGACAGTCGCCAGCTGCTTGTTTCCATGCATGCGCGCGTGTTGCGCATAGAGCATGTACTTGGCGTAGGCGAACGCTTCGCCGTGCATGGCCGTGGACAAGTTGTCTCGAGTCTTCCGATTGAGGCTGGGGCGCTTCTGCGCGCCAATTCCGCCAATAGCCAGAATCGCCGCCACTGCGATGATTCCGATACTGTAGAGAGTGACTTTCATGATGTTCTCCTTTTCCCAAGTCCTCCACCCGGGCAGATGTCGCCCCTGCCCCGACTGGCCGCTGATCCCCCCTGTTGTTGATTAGCTCCGCGCGGCGCAAGCGTCTGTGCTCCTTGTCACCTTCGAGAGTGACGCGACCCACATTTGCCGTGCCAGTCTCTATATCTGTAAATCTTCGAGCGGGCGTTTTCGCCGCGAATGGCGCACCGATGGAAGCGCTCAAAGGGTCGAGCACCGGGCGATCGCTTTTCGGAAGCGCGGGCCACGATGGACGTTACGGGCGCTCGGGAAGCTTCGGCTGGAGCCTCCGGTGTTAGGCGTCACAATTTGAAGTGATGTTGGTCACAGCCGCTATTCGTGCTGGCGTTTACAAGGGTATAGGGCGTCGGGCGGACGTGCGCGCAAATGACCGGAATCGCAAAGAGACAATACGGGCCCGCCGGTGAAATGGAAGCAGGGAAAGGAGCCCCGATGAGAAATCTAATCAGGAAGTCGGTTGCAGTCCTGCTCTGCCCGGTGCTGGCATTGCTGCCATTCCTCAGTGAGGGACTGGCCTACGCGCAGCAAGCGCCTGTCCGGTCAGCGCAGACGCTTCCCCTGCGGGACTATCTGCAGAAGTCGTACATGGAACTCTTCGAGCTGGCGCCCAAGCTGGAATTCAGCGCCGGCGAAATCGAGGCCCAGCGCAACGCTCTCAAGAGCGGAAAAGATATGTGCGTGGACCGTTTCAAGGCCCATTCCAAGCAGTACGGAAGCCAAATCGACGCCGCCCGCAAGGATCTCAAGAAAGATACAGCGACGCTCTCCGAGGAGCAGCGCAAGCAGGTTCATTGCAACATTCAGAATCTCGACATATTGAAGAGTGAAGCCGACATCCTTGCCGGTCAGGCCATTCCCACTGCCTATGACAACCTGAACGCGAAACTGGACGTCATCCAGCAATGGCCGGCCGAATACCAGAGAATCCAGCAGGAGCTCAATAGCGGCGCCTATCATACCCGCCGATGGGGCGACGTAAAGGACATCGGTTTTCGGGAAATCGAAAAGAACCAGCAGGACGACATCAAGCGCGGGTCGGACGCGGTCGACCAAATGAAGCGGCTCGGCCTCCTGCCGCCGGAAGTAGAAGACAAAGCGATCCAGGAGTACGTCCGGTCCGTCGGCGATCGAATCGCAAAACATTCCGATCTGAAAATTCCCCTGCACATTACCGTGCTGCAGTCCCGCGAAATCAACGCGTTTGCCCTTCCCGGCGGCTTTCTTTTCGTCGAGCGCGGCCTCCTGGAAGCTACCGACGACGAGTCCGAACTGGCCGGCGTGATCGCGCACGAAATCGCCCACGATACGGCGCGGCATTCCAACAAGCTCATGAAGCGCTCCACCATCGCCAGCGTCTTCTATCAGGCAGCGCAAATCGCCGCCATGATTTTGACGGGCGGCGTGGCCGGCATCGGCATCTACTACGCGCTGCAATACGGCTTCTATGGCCTGGGGCTGGTGCTCAATCTGAAATTGCTGGGCGTCAGCCGCGACTACGAACTGGAAGCCGATCAACTCGGCGTGCAGTATGCCTGGAATGCGGGATATGATCCGTCCGGCTTCATTCGATTCTTTGACAAAATGGCCACCAAAAAAGGCTACGTCAACGGCGTGAGCTGGTTCCGCACGCACCCCCCGTTCTATCAGAGGATGGTGCAGACGCAGCGCGAGATCACGTTTCTCGAACCAAAAGCCGACGCGCTTGTGCAGACGTCCGCATTCGAGCAGATGAAGAAGGAACTGGTTCCCGTCACGGCCAAGGCGGAAAAAGACGAGGCCGGAAAACCGAGCCTGTTGATTACGAAGGAAGAGGGTTGCGCGCCGCCCCAGAAACTTGAGTACAAATCGGACCAGCCGATCGAAGAGTTGTGCGCCACGCCGCTGCGCGATGGCCAGCAGACAAGTCCCGGAAATCGTTGAACGGCTGTGGGACGGTGGTTTTGATCCCAAAGGTCACGAGGAGGCAGTATGCGATACGTTTTGGTTCTGCTAGGGGTGGCTTTGCTCAGCATGCCCGCGCATGCGCAGCAAAAGGAAAAAGATCGCGTCCAGAACGCCGGCATGGTCATGACGGAAATCCTCAACGTGCCGGACGATATTCCCCAGGATCTGCTCGACAAAGCCGAATGCGTCATCGTTCTGCCCTCCGTATTGAAGTTTGCGATCGCAATCGGAGGCAGCTACGGGCGCGGAGTGATGACCTGCCGCGGCGGAAAGGATTTCACAGGCCCCTGGGCTGCGCCGACCATGATGGCTCTGGAAGGCGGAAGCTTCGGCTTTCAACTCGGCGGGCAAGCCACGGACTTTGTCCTCCTGGTGATGAACGCGCGAGGAGCGGATTCGGTGTTGTCCAGCAAAGTGAAAATCGGCGTAGGGCTTTCGGCCGCTGCGGGGCCGAAGGGACGCGACGCCAGCGCATCGACCGACGCCGCGCTGCGCGCCGAAATCCTGAGCTACTCGAGATCGAGAGGCTTGTTCGCGGGGGCGTATCTGGATGGATCCACTCTCCGGCCGGACAACTCCGCCAATGAGAAACTCTACGGGCAAAAATTGAGCGCCAAGGAAATCGCTCTGGAGGGCAAAGTAGCGCCCCCGCCGGCGGCCGAGGAATTGCTTGCGACGTTGAACAAGCGCTCGCCGAAACATACGGCCAGCTAGGAACAAAGAAATGCGCAGAGCCGGGCTTCCACCTGCAGTGACCGAGGAATGGAGATATTGTGCACGCGAGGCCACAACCCGAGTTCGCAGACGCCATCTTTCACATGCACGAGATCACGAAGGTCTACCGCATGGGAGATGTTACGGTCCACGCGCTGCGCGGCGTTACGCTCGATCTCCTGCCGGGTGAATTCGTTGTCATGCTGGGGCCCTCGGGGAGCGGCAAATCCACGCTCTTGAATATTCTCGGCGGCCTCGATGTGCCCACCAGCGGCGAGGTTCACTACCGGGACCACAATTTGACCGCGGCAACGCGGGAAGAACTCACTCGCTTTCGCCGCGAGCACGTCGGATTTGTATTCCAGTTCTACAATTTGATTCCAAGCCTGACAGCGTTGGAAAACACCGCACTGGTAGCGGAAATATCCGAAAACCCGCTGGACCCGGAGGACTGCCTCCGCATGGTGGGATTGGGAGATCGCCTGCACCACTTCCCTGCGCAGATGTCCGGCGGCGAACAACAGCGAGTCGCCATTGCCCGGGCGGTGGTAAAGAGGCCGGAAGTTTTGCTGTGCGATGAACCAACCGGCGCGCTCGACTATGCGACCGGCAAGATCGTGCTGGACGTTCTCGATCGCGTGAATCGCGAGCTGAAAACGATCACCGTTGTGATCACTCACAACGCGGCCATCGCGGCCATGGCCGATCGCGTCATTCGCATCAGCAGCGGAACGATCCTGGACACCCATCGAAACGAGAGGAAAGCTTCTCCAGCGGAGCTGACGTGGTGACATGCGGCTGAGCGCTCTAGACCGGAAGCTGTTTCGAGACCTCTGGCACTTGCGCGGCCAGGTGCTGACGGTGGCGCTCATTGTGGCTTCGGGAATCGCCACGTATGTAACGATGCGCGGGGCCTACGAGTCCATCGAACGCGCGCAGCAGGATTATTATTCCCAATATCACTTTGCAGACGTCTTCGCGCAGCTGAAGCGCGCTCCCAATAACTTGGCCACGGAGATCGCGGCGATTCCGGGCGTTGCGGTGGTAGAGACACGCGTTGTGGTTGAGGTGAATCTCGACATTCCCGGACTTGAAGAACCCGCCGTGGGCCGGCTGGTCTCCGTGCCGGCGCGCCGAGTGCCCGCGTTGAACGGTCTTTTCCTGCGGCGGGGCCGGTATATCGAACCGGGGCGGCAGGACGAAGTCTTGATCAGCGAAGCCTTTTCGAGCGCGAATAATTTGGATGTTGGGAGTTCCATCGGCGCGGTCATCAACGGACGTTGGGAGCGTCTTCGGATCGTGGGTGTAGCCATATCGCCCGAGTACGTGTACGAAATTCGGGGCGCGGAAGTGTTCCCCGATAACAAGCGCTTCGGCGTGCTCTGGATGAGCCGCGAGGCGCTGGGACCGCTGTTCAATATGGAAGGCGGATTCAACGACGTGGCGCTGACGTTAGCTCCGGGCGCAAGCGAAGCTGTGGTCCTGCAACGCCTGGACAAACTCTTGGAGCCCTTTGGAGGCCTGGGCGCCTATGGCCGCGAGGAGCAGATCTCGCATCGATTCCTCGCGGACGAAATTGCGCAGGACCGTGTGACCGGCATCCTGGTCCCCACGATCTTCCTGGGGATCGCCGCGTTTCTCATTCATGTCGTCCTTTCCCGGCTGGTGAGCACGCAGCGAAACACGATAGGCCTGTTCAAGGCCTTTGGATATTCGGACGTCGCGACCGGCATCCATTATCTGAAATTCGCTCTGGTCGCGGTGTTGCTCGGGACTCTTGCCGGCGCGCCGCTGGGAATCTGGCTCGGGGGCGGATTGGCCCGCATCTATCAGAAGTTTTTCCGGTTTCCAGAGCTCAGATTCATTGCGGGACCGAAGTTAATTGCCTGGAGTATTGCGATCAGCGGTCTCGCCGCTTGCCTGGGCGCGTTGTCGTCGCTTCGGGCGGCTGTGGCGATGCCGCCCGCAGAAGCAATGCGCCCCGAATCTCCTCCGCAGTTTAAGGAAGGGCTCGCCGAACGCATGGGGCTCGCCGGCGCAATCTCGATCTCAACGAGAATGATCCTTCGCAATCTGGAACGAAGGCCCTGGAAAGCGATTCTCACCGTCGTGGGCATGTCATTCGCCGTGGCGATCTTGATTGTGGGCTTCTACTTCTTCGATGCGATCGAATATCTCGTACAAGTGCAGTTCCGCACCGCGC
Organism: uncultured Acidobacteriota bacterium; assembly: GCA_963800455.1. GTDB lineage: Bacteria > Acidobacteriota > Terriglobia > Acidiferrales > UBA7541 > Palsa-360. The sequence continues at coordinate 519,626 of CAWDAY010000004.1, forward strand.
AGCGCGACGACGTGACGATTTCCCTTGCGGAACCCCACGGGGAGCAGGCCGCTTATGACGTGAATCATTTGGTCGGCGTCTTGCATTCCGAGCCGTTTCGAATCGTGCCGGCGAGGCTTCGATTCGGGCACCGGACAAAACGGATTGGATTGCAGGGACTGGAACCCAACGGCGATCTTCGCCGCGTCGTGGGCAGCGGTTTCGACGTCGCTCGCATACCATCGGAAGGCTTGTTGCTCACCACAAAACTTGCCGAAGTCCTCGGCGTCCAACCCGGCGATACCGTGACGGTCGAGGTCTTAGAAGGCGATCGGCCCGTTCGGCAAGTAGCCGTCGCGGGAACCGTCGACGAAATGATCGGTCTCTCCGCCTATATGGACGTTTCCGTATTGAATCGTATGATGCGCGAAGGCTCATCCATTTCCGGCGCCTACCTTTCGGTGGATTCGGAAAAGCTTCCTGCTCTTTACTCGGAATTGAAACGAACCCCCGCCGTGGCAGGGGTCGCGGTCCGTGAAGCCATGCTGGAAAGCTTCTATCGCACCATTGCGGAGAGCCTGCGAATTTCGTCCACGGCGCTGAACTTATTCGCCTGCCTCATCGCCGTTGGAATGGTTTATAACGGAGCGCGCGTTGCGCTCTCCGAGCGCGGGCACGAACTTGCCTCGCTGCGAGTTCTCGGATTCAACCAGCGCGAAATCAGCTTCATGCTTTTAGGAGAACAAGGACTCCTCGCGCTGGCTTCGGTGCCCGTCGGATTCCTGATCGGCTACGGGTTTTGCGCCGTACTGACGCAGTCGATGCAAACCGAACTGTACCGCATGCCTCTCGTAATCAACGCCAATACGTATGCGCTTGCGGTACTGATCGTCGGGCTTGCTTGTGTGGGAACCGGTGCTCTGCTCTACCGCCGGCTGAGCCGGCTGGACCTGGTGGCCGTGCTCAAGACGAGGGAATGACGTGGCTCAAAGTCGATGGCGAAAAAGGACGATTTGGGCCGTTGCGGGCCTCGGCATGATCGTAGTGGTGTGGGTTCTCTTGCGGCCGACTCCGGTCTCCGTGGAAACGGCAAAAGCCGCGCGCGGCGCCATGCGTGTGACCGTCGATGAAGACGGCGAGACGCGCGCTCACGACCGCTTCGTCGTCGCGGCGCCGATCCCGGGCCGCTTGCTCCGCGTTGACCTGGACGAGGGAGATTCCGTTCGCGAAAACCAGATCGTCGCCAGGATCGAGCCCCTTCCCCTCAATCAGCAGCAGCGCGAGGAAGTCCTGGCGCGCGTGGAAACGGCCGAAGCGGCCAAGCGCCAGGCGGAAGCCCGAGTCGTGCGCGCCCGCGAGGACCATGAGCAAACGAAGCGGGATTTGCAGCGCGCGGAACAACTCGGGCGCGCGGAACTGATTCCTACGCAAACCCTCGAACAGGCGCGCAGCGCGGAAGTCACCAGCGCTCAGGAATTCGAGGCCGCAAAATTCAGCGCGCAGGCTGCGGCGGCCGAGGTCAAAGTAGCGCGCGCGGGCTTGATCGGCATCGAAGAGGGCGGCTCGGAACAGAAAGTGATCTCTCTTCGGGCGCCGGTCGCCGGACGAATTTTGCGCGTCGTTGAAAAGAGCGAGCGGGTGGTTCCATCGGGCGCGCCCGTTCTTGTGCTGGGCGACCCGCACAAGATTGAAATTGTGACGGACGTGCTCACGACGGATGCCGTGAGTATCAAACCCGGCGCGCTCGTCCTGATCGAAGGATGGGGCGGCGACCATCCCATTCATGCCAAAGTGAGGCTTGTGGAGCCCGCCGGCTTCACGAAAATTTCCGCGCTGGGAGTGGAAGAAAAGCGCGTCAACGTGATTGCGGACTTCGTCGACTCGCCCGACGGGCTGGGTGACGGATTTCGCGTCGAAGCCAGCATTGTCACCTGGGAAGGCAGCGACGTTCTAACAATCCCCGTGAGCGCGGCGTTTCGCGAACGCGAAGGGTGGAGCGTCTTTGTGGTCCAAACCGGCAGGGCGCGCCGGCGCCCCGTTCAGATCGGCCATCGAAACCAAACCGAAGTGGAGATTCTGGGCGGGATCGTTACCGGCGAGGTCGTAATTCTGCATCCGTCCAATCAATTGAGCGATGGAGTGCGAGTCCGGGCGCAATAAATGACCAAGAATCGAACGACGCTTGCCTTTCTGGCCGTGCTCGCGGCCGTGGCCACCTATTTCTCGTATCTCTTGGTAGCGCCGTTCCTGAAGCCCATCGTTTTCTCGATTGTCCTGGCGATCGTTTTTTATCCGGCGCATGCTCGGATATCGCGATGGATTCGCAATCGCAACGTCGCGGCGCTGCTGTCGACGACCGCGGCCATTCTTGTCATTACCCTCGCCGCCGCGTTTCTCGGACACGCCATCGTCTCGGGCCTCGGTGAGATCTATCAGTCGCTGGTCAATCCCCGGAACGGCTCGGAAAAGCTCAGCCTGTACATTGTGAACCTTCTCCAGCGCGCCGTCGGCTGGGTCAACCTGCATTTTCCGAAGTCCATTCCCGGCTTGCAGGGCGCAGTCTCAAACCAGGCGGAAAAAGTAGTCTCCAGCCTGCTCACCGCGATCGCCGGCGCAGCGACGGGCATTACATCCCTTGTCGTAAACGCGCTGATCTCGTTTTTCGTGCTTTTCTTTCTTCTCCGTGACGGCGAGTCGATGCTGCACCGTGCCGCGGAGAGTGCTCCGCTCGCACAAGACAAGGTGAGGCTGCTCTACTCGTGCGTGAAGTACACCCTCAATGCCATTCTGTACGGCACCCTCGCGATTGCCGTCATTCAAGGTCTGCTTACGGGAATTGCTTTCTGGGTCCTGGGAATCTCTTCGCCGGCTCTTTGGGGCGTCATCACGAGCCTGTGCGCTCTGTTGCCCGTGATTGGCACAGCGTTTGTCTTCCTGCCCGCCATGGGCATGCTTCTCTTCAACGGCAGTTGGGTCAAGTGCGTGATCTTGTTGATCTGGGCGGTAGCCATCGTGCACCCCGTGGACAACGTCCTCAGGCCTTATCTGATCGGCGGGCGCACCAAGCTGTCGACGCTGTACGTCTTCTTCGCTTTGCTGGGCGGATTGAAAGCATTCGGCAGCCTCGGAATTTTTATCGGGCCGCTCATCCTTGCCGTGACTCTCGCCGTCTTCAAGATCCTCAAGGAAGAATGGGAAACCACTGCCTGACGAGTGACTCAGTAACTGGCCCGCTTCCAGTTCGAGATGCAACCACGCAGGAGTATGCGTTGATTTGGCTTTACAATTGAGACATGCCGATGCAGGCGGTGATTTTCGACATGGACGGGCTCATGCTGGACACCGAGCCGCTCTATCGGATCGTGTGGAAGCGGGCTGCCGCCGAATGCGGCTATATCCTGACGGACGACGCGTACAGGGGACTCGTCGGCCGCGGCAGGACAACCGCCGAGCAGGTTCTCTCTCAGATGGCCGGTCCGGATTTTCCATTGGATAGATTCCGGGATTTATCTCGAGACGCCGAGGTGCATGCCTTTACCGTCGAGCCTGTCTCGAAAAAGCCGGGGCTCGACGAATTGCTGTCGCTCGTCGAGTCGCGGAATTTGCCGAAGGCCGTGGCAACCTCCACGGAACGCGCGATCGCGTTGCCGCTTCTGGCGAGAATGGGGCTGCTGGATCGGTTTGCTGCAGTGGCGACAGGAGATGAGGTCACCCGGGGAAAGCCGCACCCGGACTTATTCCTGCTTGCGGCGCAGCGGCTCGAGACTTCCCCGTCTCTTTGCCTGGTCCTCGAAGATTCCGAAGCCGGCGCCACAGCCGCCGTCAGCGCCGGGATGCGCGTATATCTCGTGCCGGATTTGGTAGAACCGTCTCCTGATGTGAAGCGGTCGGTGCAAGGCGTTTTCGGTTCATTGACTGACGTCGCCAGAAATCTTGAAATTGCTTCCACCACGACAAGATTCGCAGGGATCGATCTTCCATCATTTCGGACCAACCGACTCGCTGCGTTTCCGCTCGACGAACGAGACCGCGAGGAACTTCTGCGGATGCACCAGAATGAGGATGTCATGGCAACTCTCGGAGGTGTCCGGTCGGAAGAAGAGTCAAGCCAATGGCTCGCCGAGAATTTAGATCACTGGAATCGCCACGGGTTCGGCATCTGGATTTTCCGCGAAGCAACCGATGGGCGATTCGTCGGCCGCGGCGGCCTGCGCCGCGTTGAAGTGGAGGGTCGCAGCGAGATTGAACTGGCCTATGCGCTTCTCCACGACTATTGGGGCATGGGCTTGGCGACCGAAATGTCCGAAGCGATTCTGAAGATGGGAGTGGAGCGATTCCAGATGGACGGCGCGGTCGCCCTGATCGCTGCGGCGAACCATCGATCCCGGCGCGTGGTGGAGAAACTCGGATTTCATTTCGAGCGAAATGTGGAATGGAAAGGCTCGCCCATTATGATGTATCGCTACCAGTAGGACGGGCTTCAGCCTGTCCGCTTTTGACTTTTGCTTGCTTGGGCCAGAGTCAAAACCGGACAGGCTGAAGCCCGTCCTACCTGCGTGCTATCCTCTCCGCGAACAAGATGAGTGCTGCCGATCCGACTTTGTTGCGAAACACGAGCGCCGACCGCATCGGCGCTGCCGCGCTGCGCAAGGCCAGCGTGCGCCTCATTCCGCTCATCGCCATCGCTTACGGCGTGGCGTACACCGATCGCGTCAACATCAGCTTTGCGGCTTTGCAGATGAACCGCGACCTGCACTTCAGCGCTTCGAGCTACGGGCTGGGCGCTGGGCTTTTCTTTCTCAGTTACGCGGCGTGCGAGATCCCGTCGAACCTGCTGCTGGTGCGCTTTGGCGCTTCGCGGTGGATCGCGCGAATCATGTTCACCTGGGGCCTGTTGGCCATGGGCATGATGTTCGTGAAGACGCCGCTGCAATTCTACGTTGTGCGTTTTCTTCTGGGCATGTCCGAGGCGGGCTTTTTTCCGGGAGTGGTTTTCTATCTCAGCCAGTGGTTTCCGGCAAACGTGCGTGCGCGGACCGTCAGCCGCTTTTACGTGGCGCTGCCGCTCAGTTCGGTCTTCATGGGCGGGCTTGCCGGTGCACTGCTCAATCTTCAGGGGCGCATGGGCCTGGCCGGGTGGCAATGGCTGTTTCTGGCGGAGGGTTTGCCGGCCGTGATTCTCAGCGTCGTGTTCCTTTTGTTTTTGCCGAACACGCCGGCGGAAGCCAAGTGGCTCAGGGCGGAGGAACGGGACTGGCTCTTGAATCAGCTGCGGGAAGACGACGAATCCATCGGGTCCGCTGCTGGCGGCGCAGGCCATGCCGAAGGTGCGCTGCGGGCCATCCTGAATCCGCGGGTGTGGCAGCTCGGCATCTTCCTGCTTTGCATTTACATCGGATTCTACGCGTTTTCGTTTTCCGCGCCCGTGCTGATTCAGCAGGCCACGGGGCTTGGCAATACGAGCGTCGGTTTCGCGATTGCGATCATGGGACTTCTCGGCGCGCTGAGCCTGGTGCTCAACGGGCTGCACTCGGACCGCGCGAACGAGCGCTACCTGCACATCGCCGTGCCCATCTTCCTGATCGCCGCGGCGTTTGTGGCGGGAGGACTGACCGTCGCGCCCATCGTTGCCGTGCCGGCCTACGCGATCATTTTCATCGCCTTCAATGCAACGGCCGGTCCCGCTTGGACCATCCCGTCCAGTTTTCTTACGGGCAAATCGGCGGCGGCGGGAATTGCCACCGCGAATACGATCGCGATCATCGGCGGATTTATCGGCCCGTACTGGATGGGGCTGGCCAAGGATTTTACGGGGAACTATCAGACCGGTCTGTTGACACTGGCAGTTCCGACGGTCGCGGGCGCGGCGATCGTGCTAGTGATGCGGAAAGAGGCCATGCGCTCATAACATCGGCAGCGAAGCGGATTCGGCCTTTTAGTAGGACGGGCTTCAGCCTGTCCGGTTTTGATTTTTATCAAGGCACAAGGCAGCGGAAGTCAAAAGCGGACAGGCTGAAGCCTGTCCTACCAAAGCCTTCACATCTTGTAGCGGCCGAGGTCCTCGTCGGAGAGGCCTTCGAGCCATTTGCGGAGTTCTTCGCTGGTGGATTTTTCGGAGATGGCGTTGGAAATTTTCGAGCTTTTCAGGACTTCGTCTTCCACGAAAATGGGGCAATCGACGCGCAGGGCCAGCGCCAGGGCGTCGCTCGGCCGCGAATCGATGGAGAAAATGTCGCCGTTGCGCTCCACCCAGATCAGCGCGTAAAACGTGTCGTCCTTCAGGTCGTTGACGACCACTTTTTGCACGCGCACATCCAGGCCCAGGAAAACATTGCGCAGCAGGTCGTGCGTCATCGGGCGCGGCGTCTGAACTTTTTCGATTTCCAGCGCGATGGCGTTGGCTTCGTAGATTCCCACCCAGATCGGCAGGACCGCCGTGCCCTGCGCGTCCTTGAGCACAACGATCGGCATGTTGGTGACGGGGTCCATCATCAGTCCGCGGATTTTCATTTCGACTTCCATCGGAACCTCCCCGGACGCTGCATTGCGGACAGCCTATGACACGCTGCCCGCTACGAAATCAGATTACGTGTTCGCCGACAAGGCTAATTCGGGCCCGCGCTCGTCACTCGCACCTGAAACATATTCTCCCAGAAGGTTCTGCCGCGGCGAAGTGAAATTTAGAATCTGGTTGTTTGAACAGCGACCCGCCCAATTGCCCGGCGCGCCGCGAAGCGTCCGTCCACCAGCACTTCAAACGTTTTCCCGACGAGCGCTTCGTTGCGCGCCTGCTGGATTTCGCGCTGGCGATCCATCACGCGCGCGAGACGCCGGCCTTTCTCTTCTTCGGAATGGCGTCGGGCATGTGCTGCGCCGTGGTGTTGGGCCGCGGCGAATATTGAAACGCAAACACGCCGTCATATTGCGCGGCATCCAGCAGCGACAGCGTTTCCTCGAGATCCTCTTCCGTTTCGCCGGGAAAGCCGACGATGATGTCCGACGTCATGCTGATCGGGCGGCGCGCCTCGCGAATCATGGCAATTTTTTCCAGATATTCTTCGCGCGTGTAGGTGCGCAGCATCTCGCGCAGGATGCGCGTCGATCCCGATTGCACGGGCAGGTGCACGTGGTCGCAAAGCTGCGGCGTCGAATCGATAGCCTCGACAATGTCGCGCCCGAAATCCCGCGGATGCGATGTCGTGAAGCGGACGCGGCGGATTCCCTGCACCGCCGCCACGGCCACGAGCAGTTCCGCAAACGACATTCGCCTGTCGGACGGATCGCTGGTAGGAATTTACCGTCTGTCCGAGCAGCTGAATTTCCGAGTAGCCCAGCGTCGGCCAGTCTGCGCACTTCTTCCAGGACCGACGCGCTCGCGCGGCTGCGCTCCGGCCCGCGCGTGAACGGCACGACGCAATAGGAGCACGCCTTGTCGCAGCCTTCGATGATCGTGAGGTAGGCGCGGAACGGATTGTCGCGCCGCGTAATTTCCGTTTCAAACGTCGCGTCGGTGTCTTTGTCCAGGCCCATGACGCGGCGGTTTCCGGATTCCAGTTCCGTGATCAGGTCAGGCAGCTTGCTGTAGCTCGCCGAGCCGCACACGAGGCGCACCCAGGGAGAGCGCTCGAAAATTTCCTCGCCTTCCTGCTGCGCGACGCAGCCCAGCACGCCGATAATTTTTTCCTCGCCGGGATATTTCCGGTAGGTGCCGAGGCGCGAATAAGATTTTCTGCGCTGCCTTTTCGCGGATGCTGCAGGTGTTATAGAGGACCAGCCGCGCGGCGTCGATCGTTTCCACCTGCTGGTAGCCGCGGCCATCAGCACTCCGGCCACTTTTTCGGAGTCGTGGATCGTTCATCTGGCAGCCAAACGTTTCCAGATAAAAGGTGTTATTGCCCGGCGCGGAGGCGGCGAGCACACGCGCGCGGCGCGGGTGAGGCGGCAATTTTGCCGGCCAGTGCATCCAGACCAATGTCGTAGCTCTGCGTCATGCTTCGGAGGTAGATGATAGCACATCGATTTGCGGGGGCTCGGCAGCGCGCGCGGCTGCGAGTCAAAGGCTTTAACACGGAGAACACCGAGGAAAGCGGAGAAAATCGGAGAGCACGGGCCACGGGTCATGACACTCGCACCGCGCCCCGCGTTTCCTCAGTTCTCCCGTCTTCCTCTGCGTTCTCTGTACTTCGTGCCAAGTTTCGCGATCTCGCTCGCGTTACACGCGCGCGCGGCTGACAATACATCGTAATACGATGTATGTGTATACTGCCAGGCACAATAAGCACTTTCGCGCCGTAATCGAATTGACCGCATTTTAGGCCTGTGCTAGGTTGCCAGTGGGGATTCATCGATCCGTTTTTCGAGGGGGAGACCATTCCGCTATCCGCGTTTTTGCTGTTCGCAGGCCAATTGGACACGCTGATCGAGCAGACCGGCTGGGTCGCTCGCGTAGTTCTGGCGATGCTCTTGGTCTTTTCGCTTTTTTCCTGGGCGCTCATTTTTCAAAAATTATTGATGTTTTCGCGCATCAGCCGCCAGACTTCCCTGTTTCTGCGCATCTTCCGCGCCAACCGAACGCTGCCCGATCCGCGGCAAATGGGCGGCGGCGGGCTCGCCGCTGGAAGCCGTTTACGCCGCCGGCGTCAGCGAAATGGAAAGCCAGATCCGCTCGGGAAATCCCACCGGCAAAGTCACCAGCCTGAATGCAGTCACCGTCAGCCATGCAGCTTGCCGCCGGCGAAGAAGTTCGCAAGGTGGAAAGCTACATGCCGTGGCTGGCGACGACGGGTTCGGTCACGCCGTTCATCGGTTTGTTTGGAACGGTATGGGGCGTCATGGACGCGTTTACCGGATTGGGTATGGCGGGGGCCGCCAGCCTGCGTGCAGTTGCTCCCGGAATCGCCGAAGCGCTGATCACCACGGCCGCGGGCCTTTTTACCGCTGTGCCCGCGGTGATCGCCTACAACCATTTCCTGCACGACATCCGTGATCTCAGCGCGCGAATGGATAGCTTCGCGCTGGAAGTGACGTCGGTCGTCGAAAAACTGTATCCGGGGCACGCGCAATCAGGTAACACTGCGATGCACTCCGTGGAGCATCCTCGTTTTTGCTTTTCTAAGTGTTCTCTGTGTTAAAGCTTTTGGTTTTGAAAGTTCAAGAAAATGCCGCGCAAGACGCCGGCGGAAGATAACTAAAGATGCCGCAACTGTCTCGCCAATCCGGAACTCGCTGTCAGAGATCAATATCGTTCCGTTCGTGGACGTCATGCTCGTACTGCTCGTGATTTTCATGATCACCGCGCCGATCCTGCAATCCGGCATCGAAGTGGACGTGCCGAAAACGAAGACGGTCAAGGAAATTTCCGAATCGCGCGTCGTAGTTTCCATCGATCGCGCGCAACGCATCTATATCGGAGACGATCCGGTCAACATTCATGAACTGGGCGACAAAGTTCATGCGCAAATGCACAACCCGCAAGGTGACGCCGTCTACCTGCGCTGCGACAAGACCGTCCCGTTCGGCGCGTTCGCTCTGGTCGTGGACACCATGCGCCAGTCCGGCATCCAAAATATCAGCGTCGTGACCGAGCCGCTCGACGACGCTGCCTCACTGATAATCATGGCTTACGCTTCTCACCATCCCGGCGCCAGCAATCCCAACCTGAAGAAGCCCTTCGTGTGGTCGGTCGTTTTCCACGGGCTTCTTTTCGGATCGCTGACGGTTTCCAACATTTATTCGCATCGCGGCGATATCATGGGGAAGCGCCGGAGGCGGCGGCGCCGTTTCCGTTGGGCTGGTCGCCAAGCTTCCCGGCATCATGCTGCCCGCGCCCGGACATCGTAACGCAGAGCCAGACCGTGGACACGACGAAGGGCCTGTACAAGGCCGAGCCGCAACCGAAGCCCAAGTACCAATAGAAGACCCGACGTAAAAAAGATTCCCGAATTCGCGAAGGAAAAAACGCCCCAAATCATCTCTCGCCCGTCAAAGGTTTTTGAAGACAAGACTCCGCCGCCGCCAAACGCGGTTCCTTACGGCCAGGGAGGCTCGCCCGCGCTTCCTTATTCTTCGTTCGCGATGAGTGGACCGACGCAGGGCGGAATGGGATTCAGCGGGCCGGGAGGCGGAGATTTCGCGGGCAGATTTCCCTCCTACGTGGACGCCGTGCGCAACCGCATCAGCAGCAACTGGCTGCAGTCCACGGTGGACCCAACCGTGCGCTGGGCGCCGCGAGCGGATTTTTCATTTACAGTTCTGCGCGACGGAACGGTCACTAACGTTCAGATGCTGCAGATCGAGCGGAAATCGTTCGGTCGACAATTCGGCGCTGCGCGCGATTCAGAGTTCCAGTCCCGATGTCGCCGCTGCCGTCGAATTATTCGGGAAACAGCGTGACCGTCGAGTTCTGGTTCGATTTCCGCCGCTAACGAAAGATGTGAGCTTCTACGAATCGGGCTTTTACAGAATGGTTGGAAAGTGGAAACTCACAAAAAGGTTTGGGACACAAAAAGAATGATTCAGCCAATTCGCAACAGTTCAACAAAACGATTTCCGAGCGCGCGCTCGGTCGATATCCGCTCGTCTATTTGTCGCGTTCTGCTGTGTGGTCTCGTTATCGCTTGCTCTTCGCGGCGAACGGCTTCGGCGCAGGACTGGTTCAAGACCGGCACAGGCCTCGGCGTTTCCAAAGCGCGCGTCGCCGTCGCGGATTTCGCGGCCAAGGACACGCCGTCGCAGCCGCTGGCCACGCTGTTTAGCGACGTAGTGCGAACGGACCTGGATTTCAGCGGCATTCTCGAACTGGTCAGCAAGAGCTACAACCCGCTGCAGACGCCTCGGAACTCCCGCGGAAGTCGATTATCAAGGCATGGTCCGGTGCGCCCGCATCGACGCAACTGCTTGCCTTCGGAAATTTTTCGGTCGAACGGCAGCAACGTGGAGATTCAGGCCTGGCTGAACGACGTGCGCGACGCTTCCCTGCCTCCGGTGATCGGAAAAGTGTATCGCGGGCGCGGCCACCGATATCGCAGGTGCGCATCTTCGCGCATCAGTTTGCGGATGAAATCATCGGCAAACTTTCCGGCGGATTGCCGGGAATCGCCTCCACGCAAATCGCCTTCGTCAGCAATCGCAGCGGCAACAAGGAAATCTGGGCCATGGATTACGACGGCGAAAATCAGCATCAGCTGACGCAAATCCATACCATTTCGCTCACGCCTCGCTGGTCGCCCGACGCTTCGCGCATCGCGTTCACGTGTTACGCGCAGCCCGGCAGCAGCAGCGTTCTGACCGCGCAGATCTGCGTGTACTCCGACGCTGACGAACCACCTGATTTCCTGGCCGCGATTCAAGGGCACCAATTCTTCGCCCGTCGTGGTCGCCCGATGGCTCGCAGCTGATGTTCATGTCCAGCATGTTTGGCAATCCGGAATTGTTCATCACGGATGCGTCCGGGCAGCGCCCGAAGCGCCTCACCTATTCGAACGGGGCGAATACCTCGCCGTCCTGGAATCCGAAGACCGGGCCAGCAAGTCGCCTTCGTGAGCGACCGCGGCGGCATCCCGCAGCTCTACACGATGAACGCGGATGGATCGAGCCAGGCCAAAGTGGAAATGCCGGACATGGGCTACGTGATCGATCCGGCATGGTCACCCAACGGCCAATTGCTGGCGTTCAGCTGGCGGCGCCCGAACGGAAATTATGACATCTATGTCATGGAAATTGTCACGCGCCAACTCGTCGAATTGACGCGGGATGTCGGCCGCAACGAGCGCCCCAGCTGGGCGCCCGACGGACGGCATCTGGTATTCGAATCGACGCGCACGGGAACGCGGCAGATTTGGTCCATGCTGGCAGATGGGACGCAAGCCCACCAGCTGACCAAGCAGGGACAGAACGAATCGCCCAACTGGTCGCCCAAATAAGGCGTCACCACGGCCATGAACACCGAATTCGGAAGAGTGATGAGGACTGTCTAATCGAATTCGGATTTGCCCTCACGACCGAAGATAACGTAAATTTTCAAAGGAGGAAGATAAAGAGAAATGCGGAAACGTACAGCATTCGAAGATATTGTTTGGTAGCTTGCTCGCGATCCTCGCTCTGAGTGCGGCTTGTAAAAAGCCCGCGCCCACTGCGCCAGCCCCACCGCCCCCAACCCCCGTAGCGCCGCCGGCCAGACCGACGGTGGATCTGCAGGCGTCTACCACCATTATTCAGAGGGGCGAGACCGTTACTTTGACATGGTCATCGACGAATGCTACTTCGCTCAGCCTGTCTCCGGGAATCGGCAACGTTGCCGCGGAAGGCACGCAGCGAGTGACGCCGCAGGATTCGACTACTTACACGATTACCGCCACTGGACCGGGCGGTTCGGCCGATGCCAATGTCCGTATCACGGTCAGCGCTCCACCACCTGCTACCAAAGTCCGCCGAGCCCACGATGCAGGAGCTGTTTGAACGGAAGTGAAGGACGCTTACTTCGACTACGACAAGGCGGACGTGCGCGCCGACGCTCGCGACAACCTCTCGCAGACCGCGCAGTTCCTGCGCTCGTATCCACAAATGAAAATCGTCATCGAAGGCCATTGCGACGAACGTGGTTCCACGGAGTATAATCTTGCTCTAGGGGATCGCCGTGCCGCAGCGGCAAAACAATTCCTGGCTTCGCTTGGAATTTCAGCGGACCGGATGGAAACCGTCAGCTACGGCAAGGAACGCCCTTCTGCACCGCTTCCAACGAAGAATGCTATACGCAGAATCGCCGCGCGCACATCATCATGGCGAAGTAAGCCGGCACCAACTTCCGGGGCTTGCTTGCCATGCGTCGTGGCGGGCAAGCCCCGGAGTTTTTTATATGGTGATCGGGGGTCGAAATGAGGAGTCCCTCCTCGAAGGAGGAACACCTTGCGTTTCGATGGATTCTATTTTTTGGCGGCGCGATGCTCGCGGGAGCTCTTGGCGGCAGCTTGTTTGGACCCGCGCCGGCAGGCGCCGTGGCGCGCGAAATCATTGAACTGCAAACCGGCGTGACCCAATTGATTCAGGGCCAGCAGAGCATGCAAACGGAAATCACGCAAAATGCGGCCGTGCAGCGCACGCTGATCGAGCAGGCTCATGGACGCCGTCAACAAGCTCAACACTTCCATGTCCGCCGTTCAGAAGACCACGCAGGATTTTTCCGCGGCTTCCGGCGCGCGCCTGGACACGATGGGCACGCAGGTGCAAGGCCTCTCGGATAACGTGGGCGACCTGCAAGCGCGCATGGGCAAGCTCGACCAGAAACTAACCGACATTCAGAACACGCTGCAAAATGTGGATTCCAAGCTGCGGCTCATCCGGTCCGCCGCTGCCGGTCCGCCGCCTTCCACGATGATGAATGGCCCTGGCACGGCCCGGAGCGAGCCCGCGCCGGCGCCGGCGGCATGGACGGCCATGCAGCCTGCTGCGCCGTCCTCGATGCCGTCCGGTCCTCCGGCCTCCGCGGACGTGCTGTATTCCAACGCCCTGCGCGACATCAACGGCAAACACTACGACCTGGCCACGCAGGAATTTCAGGATTACCTGAAGTATTACGGCGAAACCGACCTGGCGTCCAACGCGCAGTTCTATCTCGGCGAAGTCGCCTTCATGCAGAACCAGTTTCAACTGGCGCTCGATAGCTACAACAAAGTCATCGAAAATTATCCGCAACAGCTTCAAGACCGCTTCGGCGCGCATGCGAAAAGGCTTTTGCCTCGCCGAACTTGGCCAGAAGGCCTCCGCCGTGCGCGAACTGCGCACCGTCGTGCGCCTGTATCCGGGCACGGACGAAGCCAAGCGCGCCGCCGCCAAGCTGCAAGGAAATGGGAGCGACGGCAGGCGATAAGCTTGCTCTGAGCGTGCTCGCGAAGACTGATTCGTGCTTAGGCTTCCGCTAGACTTCTCGCAAGTTGCCTCGTTACATCTCCTCTCTCCGTCTTTGTCCGCTGTCTCCGTGCTCCTCGCTTGCTTTTCTGGTAGGCTTTCTGCCGGTCGCTCGTGAAATCTCGGCGTTCTCTGTGTCAAGTATTCTTCCGACTTCAATGACTGGACGAGTTTGCACGCCGCTCATCGCCGTGTTATCTTCCGACTTAATTGGAGACAATAAAACATGTCCGTAAATAAAGTAATTCTAGTGGGACGTTTGGGCCGCGATCCGGAAACTCGCTACACAGGCGGCGGCCAGGCCGTGTGCAATTTCTCAATGGCCACGGATGAGACTTTCAAGGACAAGAGCGGCGAGCGCCAAAAGCGCACCGAATGGCACAGAATTGTTGCCTGGGGAAAGAAGGCCGAATTTGCCCAGCAGTATTTGAAAAAGGGCCAAGAGATTTATGTCGAAGGCAGCATACGAATCGAACGAGTGGACGGACAAGGAAAACCAGAAGCGGACCACGCGTCGAAATTATTGCCTCGGATTTCCGCTTTCTGGGATCGAAACAGGATTCCGGGCGGCTCAAGCTACCGCAGCAAGTTCCGCGGCGGCAGGTTCATCGGACTTTGACGCAGGAGCTTCCGCCGCTCGCAGGACCACGATCAGTCCGGCCCCGAAGTTACCGACGAAGATATTCCGTTTTAGTTTTAGTGGACGGGCTTCAGCCTGTCTGCTTTTGATTTCTTGCCGTTTCCGTCAGAAAGACAATCAAAAGCAGCAGGCTGAAGCCCGTCCTACTCTACCTACTCATACCTCAGCGCTTCGATCGGATCCAGTTGCGCGGCTTTGTGCGCGGGATAGTAGCCGAAGAAAATTCCCACCGCCGCGGAAAAAATTACGGCGGCGATAATCGCCTTGCCGGAAATCAGCGTGGGCCAGGACAGCAAATTGCTGATCAGCGCCGAGCCCGACAAGCCCAAGAATAATTCCGATAAATCCGCCCATCATGCTGAGCGTCACCGCTTCCACCAGAAACTGGTGCCGCACGTCGTCTTCGGTGGCGCCAACAGCCATGCGAACGCCGATCTCCCGCGTGCGCTCCGTGACCGACACCAGCATGATGTTCATGATGCCGATGCCGCCAACCAGCAGAGACACCGAAGCGATTCCGCCCAGCAGATACGTCATCGTCGATTGCGTTTGATTCTGCAAGTCGGCAATGTCCGCTTGCGTGCGAATCAAGAAATCGTCATCGTCGCCGGTGCGGATGCGGTGCCGCTCGCGCAGCAAGCTGGTGATGGGCGCCACCGCCGCCACGGAAGCTTCCTGCGACACGGCCGACGCGGCGATGAATTGCAGCCAGGTAATCCCGGAAATCTTTCGCTGCACGGTCGTGTACGGCGCGAAAATCACGTCGTCCTGATCCTGTCCCGTCACGTTCTGCCCTTTGGATTCGAGCACGCCATCCACGCGAAACGGCAGGTTTCCGATGCGAATCGTTTTGCCAATCGGGTTTTCGTCCACAAACAGAATTTTTTCCACCGTCGTGCCCAGCACGCAAACATTCGCCGCGATGTCCACTTCCTCATCGCTGAAGGCCGACCCTGCCTGCACGGGCCACGTGCGAATATCGAAATAATTTGGCGTGGTGCCGGTGATCTGCGTGTTCCAGTTCTGGTTTCCGTACACCACTTGCTGGCGGCTGGTGAGCGCCGGCGCGGCCTGCTTGATCAGCGGAATTTCCTTCAGGATGGCGTTCATATCGTCCATGGTGAGCGTCTTCACGCCGCCATATCCCTGCCGCACGCCGCCCGCGCGATTGCTTCCCGCCGCGATGAAGACGGCGTTGGTTCCCATGGCCTGAATGCCCTGCTGCACGATGTATTGCGCGCCCTGGCCGATGCTCACGACGGCGATCACGGCGCCGACGCCGATGATGATGCCCAGCATCGTCAGCGCCGAGCGCATCTTATTGCGCGCCAGCGCCCGCAAAGCCAGCCGGAATGTATTCATGAAATCCATATGCGAATTCACGACGCGCCGCGAAAATCACGCGGTCGCATCGTCTTTTCCTGCCGTTGCATTCCTCTTCCGCGTCTTCGGCCGCTTGCTCTTCCGACGGTGGGAAGCGATTTCAGAACTTCGTGAGCGACCTGAGCGGTCCTGCACCAGGCTGTCGCGCTTCAGCTTGCCATCGCGAAACAGCAAGCGTGCGTTTGGCAAATTGCGCGATGTCCGGCTCATGCGTCACCAGGACGATGGTCAGTCCCTGCTCGTTGTTCAGCGTCTGCAGAATGTCCATGATTTCGACCGAGGTGCGGCTGTCCAGATTTCCCGTCGGCTCGTCGGCCAGCAGAATCGACGGCCGGTTCACGAGCCCGCGCGCGATGGCCACGCGCTGCTGCTGCCCGCCGGAAAGTTGCGACGGGTGATGCCCGGCGCGCTCCGCGAGTCCCACGCGGGTGAGCGCCTCCATGGCCCGCTTGGTGCGCTCTTCGGGACTTATACCGGCATACACCGTCGGCAGTTCCACATTTTCCAAGCGCCGAGGTTCGCGACAGAAGATTGAATTGCTGGAACACAAATCCCAGTTTCTCGATTCCGGATCCGCGCCAGTTCCGTTTTGCGTCATCCCGGAAACGTCCACGCCGTCCAGAAAATAGCGTCCCTTGGTCGGGCCGGTCGAGGCATCCCAGAATGTTCATGACCGTCGATTTGCCGGAGCCGGACGGCCCCATGACCGCGACGAATTCCCCTTCGCATATTTCCAGCGAAACTCCGCGCAGCGCCTGAACCTGAATTTCTCCCAGGTCGTATGTTTTGAAAACATTTTCCAGG
The DNA here is from genome assembly GCA_963800455.1 of uncultured Acidobacteriota bacterium. GTDB lineage: Bacteria > Acidobacteriota > Terriglobia > Acidiferrales > UBA7541 > Palsa-360. The sequence continues at coordinate 536,334 of CAWDAY010000004.1, forward strand.
CGAATGACAGGCTTGCCGCCTGGCTGGCGCCGGGCTAGGTTCGGTACAGCGATTGTGATTTGATCGGCCATCGGAAGAGTCTCGAAACTTGGTTAGAACCTGCGCGGCACACCCGCCGCCGCCTGCAGCCGGCGCCGCCTACGGGATTGCGCGTTTGCGTCTGAGGCCGATGTCGACTTGTTCGCGGATTGTCCGATGACCAGATCGTCTCCCGGACTTATATTGCCGCTGACGAGTTCCGTGAACGTGAAGTCCGTGACGCCCAAGCGTGACCTGCACAGGCTGCAAGCGCTTTGTTCGGCAGCAGCTTCCAAACAATCGTCGGAGTCTTGCCGCCTGCCGCCTCCCGAACCCGACGCCGCTGCGCCGCCCGCGCCGTCCCCGCTGCCGCCGCCTTGCCCTGCGCCTGCTCCAGCCGGCGTGCTCTGTCCACCTGCTGATTGCGCGCTCGCACGCCGCGGCGGTGCACTCGCGTCCGCACCCGCAGTGCGCGCCGTCTCCCGCATGCCGCCGCAACCCGTGCCGCCGCCGCTGTCGTGCGCGCAGTGTCCGTGATGCCGTACTTGGCATACAGGGCCGTGCGCTCGCTGTCGGACAGATCCGGCTTAAACCGCAGCGCGCCATTGGGAATTTTAACCACATTCTTGGCTTCGGCCACCGGAATGGAAACGTAAGCGGTCATTCCCGGAAAAAGCTTCAGGTCGAGATTGTCGAACGCAACCATCGTGTTGTAGGTCACCACGTTTTGAATGGTCATGGCGTTCATGCGCACCTGCGCCACGGTCCCGTTAAATGTTTCCCGCGGAAATGAGTCCACGCGAAACGTGGCCTGCTTGCCCACTTTGATGCGGCCCACGTCCGCCTCATCCGTATTGGAATAGACCAGCATGTGTTTCAGATCCTGCCCAATGCTGAACAGGTTCGGCGCCTGCAGGCTGGCCGCCACCGGCTGGCCAACATTTACGGTGCGGTTGATCACCGTGCCGTCGATGGGCGCACGAATCGTGCAATAGCTCAATTGCAATTTGGCGGAATCCACGACGGCCTTCTGAATGAGCACCTGCGCTTTGGCCTGGTCGCGCTGCGCGACCGTCGCCGCCAGCTGCGACTCCGCTTGCTTTTCCTGCGCGATGGCGGCGTTTTCGGACGGCGACGGCCTGATCATAGTTGGCCTGCGCGTCGTCATTCTGCTGCGCGGACAGCACACCCTGATCGGCCAGCAATTTTGTGCGCTTCTGCTGCGTTCCCATGTCGATGGTCGTCGCGTGCGCCTTGGCCACATTGGCTTTCATCGTGGCCACATTGGCAGTGGACGTGCCGATCTGCGCCTCCAGATTCGCCACATTTGCGACCGCATTCTGGTAGGAGGCCTGTGCCTGCGCGAGCGAAACCTGGAATGGGACAGGATCGATCTGCGCGAGGATGTCGCCCTTCTTCACTTGCGAATTGAAGTCGACGCTGACGGAAACCACGTTGCCGGAAACCACCGAGCCCACCGGGCACCGTGTTCACGGGATTGATCGTTCCGGTGGCCTGCACGACCTGGGAAATATCGCCGTGTTCGACTTTTGCGGTGAAATATTGAGCGGTCGTGCGCGCGCCGACGGTGATATATCCGAGCCACAAGAATCAGCGCCACCGGGGGCGCAACAAGCAGCGCCCGGTGCATCATGGACCGCAGCCAGAGGCCCTTGAGAACTTCGGGGAATCCGCGCCATTTTCGTGAATTCTTTCCGAATCAAGTCCGTAAGGGTCGTCAAGACTCTAGCCGTCGGTCCTTACGGATTCGTCTGCCGCTTGCGCCGGTCTTCGTCCATCTGGCGCAACAATTCTTCGAACTTCGGCCGCTGTTCCGGCGTCAGAATCTGGCGAATGCGCTCCCGGCCCTGCGTGGCGCACCTGTTCATATTCGGGATCGAGTTTTTGGTGCAGTTCGGCATAATGGGCGCGCGTGTCGCTCAGGATGGCTTGAATCTGGCGTTTGCTGATCCGGATTGAGGTTCAGGTCGCGCGTAAACATAGCCATGTGGCTGGAGCGGGTTGTGCGCCGAGCCGGCTGGCCGCGCAGCCTGCACCCGCATGGTCACCAGGTAGGTGCCCACGCTGCCCAGCGCAATGCCCAGTATAAAAAGCACAAAAACGAGCAGGTAAGCCTTGCGGCTGCCTTGGTTAGCGTCCATTGGTCCTCTCAGCCAGCGATTGCAGCACTTCTTCGTTGCTTACCGGGTCCGACGGAGGCTGCGGAAAATCGCTGGCGCTCAGTTCGGTGCGAATCGAGCCGAGAGTAACGTTTCGGTGCGGAGCAAATTCCACCAGATAGACCGAAAGCGCGAGCAGCACAACGGCTGCGGTCAGGGACACTCTGGAAGCCAGAAATTCCAGCGGAGCCCAGAATGCCGCGGGCGACTTCGACCCGACGTTTCTTCCTCGCGAATCCGCGCCATCACATTTGCCAGAAACGCCTGGCTCGGTTCGCTCGCCGGTTCCCAGGCCTTCGCGCAGCAACGAGCCCGCCAAGCGTGAATCCTCCAGCGCCATGGGCAGTCCTCGCACTGGGCCAGATGTGCCTCCAGTTCCGGGTCCGGCGCGCCGCCGAGGTAATCCTCAAATCGCGATTCCGAATTCCCGGCACCGACATCGAATTATTTGGTTTGTTAAACATCTTATTCACTCCTTCGCTGCCTGAGCGCTTCGCGAGTCGCCGGACGCTTTTGCATTCGCTTCCGGTAAGTTTCCACGAGCCGCCCTCGCGCCCGAAATAGCCGCACTTTCACCGTGTTGACGTTCAGTTCGAGAAGTTCGTCCAATTTCTTCCACCGAAAACCCTTCCACTTCCTTCATGACCAGCATGATCTGGTCATTGTCATCCAGTTCCCCGAGCAGTCGCTCCACCAATTGCCGCTGCTCCAGCCGCCGCGCCGGTGTCTTCCCGATGCGAGGCCCCGCCGTAGCCGTGTTCCGGAATGGCATTCCAGCTTTCGCACTTGCTCTTCGCTGAGGTCGGATTCGTACACGAGGCGCCGCACCTTCTTCTTTCGCAAATAGTCCCAGCACTCGTTGACGGCGATCTTGTACAGCCACGTCCCGAACGCCGAGCGCGAGATCGAACCGCCGAATCGAAAAATAAGCTTTTGCCAGCGCTTGCTGCGCCACGTCTTCAATGTCCTGGCTGCCGCGAAGGATGCCGCCCACTACGGCCAGAACGCGGTGCTGATGCAATCCGGACCAATTCCTCATAGGCGCTCACATCGCCGGCCTGCGCGCGGCGCACAAGCTCTTTTTGTTTTTCCGCGGGCGTCACAGGCGTCTTTCTCGCCCGCTGCCGCCGCACCGCGAATAGTGCCCTGAATTTGTGACGTTCGCCATGGCTTGTCCGGTTACGACTTAATTCCAAATCGTTGTCCGATTTTCGTCTTGCGGTTACAATAACTCTATGGAATAATATCTACATGATTATCGGTGATCGTCTTCGCGCCCTGCGCGAGGAAAAAAAGTTTTCCCAAGGGGACATCGAAAAGCGCACCGGATTGCTTCGTTGCTATATCTCGCGCGTCGAAAATGGCCATACGATTCCGGCCATCGAAACGCTCGAGAAAATGGCCCGCGCTCTGGAAGTCCCACTCTATCAACTCTTCTATGACGGAGAAGAACCGCCCGCTCTCCCCAACCTTCCGAAGCGCAAGAGCGCCGACGATATCATCTGGGGCAGCGCCGGGAAAGAGGCTCGTCTTCTGAACAAGTTTCGCAGGCTGATGGGTCGCATCGAAGAAGACGACCGGCGTCTCCTGCTTTACATGGCTCAGAAAATGGCCACCCGCTAGGTCCAGCGGCGTTCCGACCCATTGATTGGGTCGACAGGTCGTTCTCTGTCATACCGGCTTGCATGGCCCGGGCGAATTACTTTCGGCATTCGGTTCACGACCAGAGGAATACCACCCGGGCCGCAGCCAATCCGCTATCGCTATCATATCAAGCCGTTCCTAGCCTTCTATACCGTGCATGGATCCGCATTGCCATTTCTTCCGCCCGCGCATCATTTCGAATTCGAATCTCAAATCTCGAATTTCAAATTTCAGATTCCATTCACGCTTATTCCCACTCGATCGTGCTCGGCGGTTTGGAGCTGATATCGTACACCACCCGGTTGATCCCGCTCACTTCGTTCACGATTCTCGTCGAAATCCGCTCCAGCACTTCGGCCGGAAGCCGCGTCCAGTCCGCGGTCATCGCATCTTCCGAGTCCACGACGCGCACCGCGATCGTGTAACCCGTAGCTTCGTTCGTCGCCCATCACGCCCACGCTTCGAACCGGCAGCAACACGGCAAATGCCTGCCAAACTTTCTCGTACAGTCCAGCGCGGCGAATCTCTTCGACCACGATGGCGTCCGCCTCGCGCAGCGGCGCCAGGCGTTCTTCCGTCACTTCTCCCAGCAGCCGCACGGCAAGGCCCGGCCCAGGAAACGGATGCTTCGTTAGCATTTCTTCCGGCAAGCCGAGCTCGCGGCCGATGCTGCGAACTTCGTCCTTGAACAGTTCGCGAAGCGGCTCGATCAGCGCAAACGGCAAATCCTCCGGCAGCCCTCCTACATTATGATGCGTCTTGATCGTCTGCGAGGGGCCTCGAACGGCTACGGATTCGATGACGTCGGGATAAAGCGTGCCCTGCACAAGGAATCCCGCGCGGTCCGGGCCGACCGCCAGCTTGCGGGCCTGCTCGTCAAACACAGCGATGAATTCCCCGCCGATCCGCTTGCGCTTGTCCTCCGGGTCCGTCTACTCCTTTTAGACGCGCGAGAAAGCGTTCCGACGCATCGACGCCGATCACCTGCAGGCCCATACGGTCGCGCAGCAATTCGAGCGTCTCGCGGAATTCGTTTTTCCGCAGCAGACCGTTGTTCACAAAAATATTGGTCAGCCGGTCTCCAATCGCGCGATGCACGATCACCGCGGCTACCGCCGAATCCACTCCTCCGCTGAGCGCGCAGATCGCGCGGCCATCGCCCACCTGCTTGCGAATCGATTCCACGGTTTCGGCGATGAACGCCGCGCCGCTCCACAGCGGCTTCGCGTGGCAAATATTGAAAACGAAATTGCGCAGAATTTCCGAACCGCAATCGGTGTGGCGCACTTCCGGATGAAATTGCACGGCATACAGTTTTCGCGTCGGATCTTCGGCGGCGGATACGGCGTTGCCCGTTTCTCCGGTCACGTGAAAGCCCGCGGGCAGCGAGCGGACATGATCGCCGTGGCTGTTCCAGATGCGCAGCTTCTTCGGCAAACCCGCGAACAGCGGCGAACCGTCTTTTACTTGCAGCTCCGTCCGCCCGTATTCCCTGCGATCCGCGCGCTCGACGCGCCCGCCGAGATTGTGCGTCATCCACTGCAGGCCGTAGCAAATGCCCAGCACCGGCAAGCCCATGGACAAAATTGCAGTGTCGCACGGCGGCGCGCCGGCGTCATACACGGAATTCGGCCCGCCGGAAAGAACAATTCCCACCGGCTCGAACTTGCGAATCTGCTCGATCTTCGCCGTGCACGGCAGGATCGCGCTGAACACTTGCTGCTCGCGGATTCGCCGGGCAATCAACTGCGTGTATTGCCCGCCGAAATCCAGTACTACAATGCCTCCGCGTTCGCTCATTCTCTCCTCAAAGTTTCCACTGCTCCCTCTTACTTCCAACCTACTTGCCCGAAATGCTGACGACCAGGTTCACCAGCTTGTCCGGCACCACAATCACTTTGACAACGCGCTGCCCGTCCAGAAGTTGCTCGATCTTCGGATCGGACAGCACGCGCTTCTCCAGCTCATCCTTGTCCAGCCCGGCTTCGACGGTAACTTGCCCTTCACGCGGCCGTTCATCTGCACCACGATTTCCACCTGGTCTTCCGCCGCCAGCTCGGGAACAAACTTCGGCCACGCCGCATGCGCCAGCGTGTCCTTCGTATGGCCGAGCATTTCCCAAAGCTCCTCGGCCAGATGCGGCACCATGGGATTGAGCATCAGCGTCAGCAGCTCGAATACTTCCTTGGCGATTTCCGGGCGCACGCCCTCTTCGAGCGGCTCCTGCGCGTGAATTTCGTTGACCAGTTCCATCAGCAGCGCCGTGGCGCTATTGAAATGCCAGCGCGTATCGAAATCGTGCGTCACGCGCCGCAGCACTTGATGCGCCTTGCGCAGCAGAACTTTTTCCTTTGGCCGTAGCCGAATCGAGCGAAGCCGCCGCGCACCGTCGCCGACTCTGCACCTTGTTCAGTCGCTCCGCATGTTTGGAAACGAGCCGGTACACGCGCTGCAGGAAGCGCGCGCACCCTTCGATGGCCTGCTCGCTCCACTCCAGATCTTTTTCCGGCGGCGCGGCAAACAGCGTGTACAGCCGCCCGGTATCGCAGCCAAACTTGTCGGCCATGTCTTCCGCGCCCACCACGTTGCCTTTGGACTTGGACATGGCCGTGCCGCCCTTGAGCACCAGTCCCTGCGTGAACAGGCGCTTCACCGGCTCGTTGTGATTCACCAGCCCCAGATCGCGCATCACCTTGCAGAAAAATCGCGTGTACAGCAGATGCAGAATCGCGTGAACGATTCCGCCAATATATTGATCCACCGGCAGCCAGTAGCGCACCAGCGCCGGATCGAACGGAGCCTTGTCATTGTGCGGATCGGCGTAGCGGTAAAAATACCAGGAGGAATCGACGAACGTATCCATCGTGTCCGTCTCGCGCCGCGCCGCGCCGCCGCACTTCGGGCACTTCGCATTCACAAATTCGGGAACGCTGGCCAGCGGCGATTCGCCCAGGCCGGAAAATTTCGCCATCGGCGGCAGCACCACCGGCAAATCTGCTGTCCGGAACCGGAACCATGCCGCACTTCTCGCAATAAATGATCGGGAATCGGCGTGCCCCAGTAGCGCTGCCGGGAAATCCCCCAATCCTTCAGCCGGAAAATAATTTCGCCTTTGCCAAATCCGCGCGCCTCGGCGTCGCCCGTCATTTTTTCATTCGCCTGTGTCCGACGGAAGCCCCGTGTACGGCCCCGAATTCACCAGCTTGCCGTACTCGACAAACGCAGCCGTCAGCGTTTCCGGCGTGCAGCGGCTTTCCCTTCGTTCGGCTGCACGACAATCGGAATCGCCATGCCATACTTCGTCGCAAATTCAAAATCGCGCTCATCGTGCGCCGGAACGCACATCACCGCGCCCGTGCCGTATTCCATCAGCACGAAATTTCCCACCCAGATCGGAATTTTTTCGCCGTTAAACGGGTTGACTGCGTACCGCCCGGTAAAAAATCCTTCTTTTTCCGCCGTGGCAATATCCGCTGCGCGCGTCATCCGGCGCCGCAGTCGCTGCAAATTTTCTTCGATGGCTCGCCTGGCCCGCCACGCCCTGCGACCAGAGTTTCGCACAGCAGCGGATGCTCCGGCGCCAGAATCAGCCCGGACGCGCCGTAAATGGTGTCCACGCGCGTCGTAAACACTTCGATCGAAGTGCCCGGAAATTCATCCACCGCGAAGCGCACGCGCGTGCCGCGCGATTTTCCGATCCAGTTGCGCTGCATGGCCAGCACGCGCTCGGGCCAGCCGCCTTCCAGCTGCGTCAAGAGCGTCGAGCAATTCATCGGCATATTGCGTGATGCGCAGAAACCACTGCTCGATGACTTTCGGCCTCGACCGGCGTATCTTCGTGCCGCCAGCAGCAGCCGTCGACCACCTGCTCATTCGCCAGCACCGTCGCGCATTTCGGGCACCAGTTCACGCGGCTGCGCTTGCGGTAGGCAATTCCCTTTTCCAGCATGCGCAGAAAAAACCACTGGTTCCAGTGATAGTATTCCGGCTCGCAGGTGGAAATTTCCCGCCGCCAGTCGTAGCTGAATCCGAATTTGTGCAGCACGCGCTTGAACGATTCGATATTGGTGAGCGTCCATTCGCGCGGATGAATGCCGCGCTGAATCGCCGCATTTTCCGCCGGCAGGCCGAACGCGTCCCAGCCCATCGGATGAATCACATGAAATCCCTGCATGCGCCGGAATCGCGCGGCCACATCGCCAATGGTGTAATTGCGCATGTGCCCCATGTGCAGCGTGCCCGAAGGATACGGCAGCATTTCCAGCACATAGTATTTGGGCTTCGATGGATCGGCGTCCGCCTCGAACGCGTGGTCCGCGTTCCAGCGCGCCTGCCATTTTTTCTCAATCGCCTGTGGATCGTATTCAGCCACGGTTCCTGTTCCGCCTTTTGTAGCTGCCGCTGTCGCGAGCTCGCGACAGCCTTCAAGGATGCGCAACCTACTATAGACGCAATTCGTTCTCTTGCTCTTCTTCGTCTCTTCCTGCTCTCGCTTCTTCTTTCGTCTTTTCTCTGTGCTCTCTGTGTTCTCTGTGTTAGACGCCTTTGTCCTTCGCTTTTCTTGCGCCTTCGTCATCGAGAACCCATCTACCGCCTTGGGCGCATCCTTCACGCTCACGCCCACCAAATCCCAAAGCGCGCGCACATTGCGCCGGTCGTCCCCCGGCTCATCAATCGGCGTCTCCAGAATAAACGCGCGCCCCGCCAACCCCTGCGCTCCCGGACCGAGCCGCGCATGATTCAGAATCCTCCCAAACGCCTCCAGCCCAATTTTCCCGAACCCAATATTTTCGTGCCGGTCGACGCGCGATCCGAGCGGCGTCTTCGAATCGTTCACATGCAGCACATACACGCGATCCAGCCCCACGGTGCGATCCACGGCGGCAACCGTCGCCTCCAGCCCTTCTTCCGTCGCGATGTCGTACCCCGCTTCAAACGTGTGCGCCGTATCGAGGCAAACTCCCATCGGCAAATCGCGCGTCTGATCGAGAATGCTTTTGATCTCTTCAAACCTCGCGCCCACCGCCGAGCCCATCCCGGAAGTATTTTCAATCAGGATGCGCAGCCCGCCGAGCTTCATTCCCCTCGCCGCGTGGCGCATGCCGTCGGCGATTTCCGCGATGGCCTGATCCTCGGTCGTCCCAAGGCCCGAACCCGGATGCGCGACGAGAAAATCCGCGCCCAGCGAAACAGCGCGAATCAGTTCGTCATGAAACGCCTGAATCGACCGCGTGCGCATCACCCGGTCGGGCGACGCGAGATTGATCAGATAGTTGTCGTGAATGACCAGCGGCCCGAGGCCCAACTCCGCGCGTCGCGCTCGGAATCTCGCCGCGTCCGCATCCGCAATGCGCGAACTTCCGCGCGGCCACATGCGCGGGCTTGCCGAAAATATCTGCAGCGCGTTCGCCCCAAGCTTTGACGCGGTGTCGAGCGCGCCCGCAATGTCCCCGGCAATCGAAGTGTGAATTCCGATGCGGAAGCTGCCGTCCTGCCAGGCCGGCGGCGCGGGCTATCGGTGGAGGCTCAGGACGATATTCGTCGCTCATCGTCGTAGACGGGTTCCGTGCGGATCAATGGGTCAGCCATTCCCTCGGTAAACTTTCAGGTGCCCGCGGGCGTCAGCAGATGAGCGATAAGCACATCATTCTATCGGATGCGTGCGCCAGCGGCAAACACATCCGCGGCGCGAGGAGCAGCCAGTCGCGGCCGTCCCGCGGAATCCGGCTCACCCATTCAGGATTGAATATGGACTAAGGGATCGTTCTTGGTACCGCGCGATCGGGGCAGAGGGATCCCAGCGGCTGGGGCGGGCCGAGCGCGATCGCAGGCGGTTCATCATCAGCCCGATCTTCACCGAACTGCTGATAAAATGATCAACCTTCACAGGGCCGGCCACCTTCACGTTCCTGATCCAGTGCAAGCCGCTGCTGGCCGCGCAGCCGCATTGGGAGCAATCGGGCGTGCCGCCGAAAACGCACGGTTCGACGCGCGTCTTAAAATCGGCGGAAAAGTTCGCGGACATTTTCGAAAACAGGCAATCGTCCGGATTCTTCGGCGGGTGCAGAAACGCGTTCGCCAGGCCATCGTTGAAGAGAAGCTTCGGATACGTTTCGCCAGCGTCGGCAATTGGCGGGCCAGCGTCTCTCGATCCGCGGCCGTCAGCATTTCCGGCGCTTTGCTCTCCGATTTGCGGCTGTAGACGCTAACCCAGATGCGATTCATCTCGGCGCGCTCGCTCCAGAAATTTACGTATTCCTCGAGAGTAGCCCGCGCGCTCGAGCATCGGGCGCGTGATTACCCAGTGAATGTTGACCTCGCGCCCTTCAATATTTTTGAGAATGCGTTCGTAGGTTGCCGGCTTTCGGCGGATGTCGTGATGCTCCGGAAGGCCATCCACGGAAATCGCCACGCGAACGCTGGGCAGGCTCATCCACTCCTGCGGGAACGGGAAGCACTCCGCTCGTCACCACCAGCGCAAACAATTCCATTTCGAAAGGTCGGGAAGAATGCGGCTCAGCTCGCGATGCCGGACCATCGGCTCGCCGCCGACCAGGGAAACGTGCAGGGGCTTGTGCTTTCGCACCAGCTCCAAAACGCCGTCCACCAGCTTGTCGCCGCGCAGATCGTTCAGTTCGCTGAGCGTGACGCCGCCGCCCAGATGCGAATCGCCGTAGGCGTAACATCCGGGACAGCTCAGCGGACACTCCCGCGTAATTTCAATCGACAGCATCGGAACGCTGCCCGTCAGGATCCTGCCCCAGGCCGCAAACACCTCGCGCGGCCTGAGACTCGGGTTAGGGACCGTGGAACTCATAGCGGCTTTGATGCTCGAAAGGAAGCTCCCGGCTGCATATATTTTTTGTACCTCCGGGATAGGCCCATCCCCATCGGAGCGCGTTTCCATTCAGGTTTCAGCGTTACGATTTGCCCGCAGAGTCTGAACGCGCCCTGTAACCCTGCCGTTTCCGCTCCGTGACTCCGCGTCTCTGTGGCAAATCATGAGTTCGAAATGTCGCGCCGCCTCAACTACCGATTACTGGTCACCGCAATCCTGATCGTCGCCTGCGGCCACCGTCGAAATCTCTCGGGAGACGCCGCCCCTCATTTCTGCGGCCGGGCCTGCGCCTCTACGCTTTCGTGGCAATGCGGGAGACGGCACCGTTTCCGTCGTCGACCTGATCCGCGTCAGCAAGATCGCCACCGATCCGGTCGGCCCTACGCCCTCCGGTTTGCGGGCACATCCGAAATTCAATCAGGTTTGGGGCGTATCGACCGAAGGCGGCTATGCGTTCGTGATCGACGCCGGCCACCGGCCAGGTGCTCGCGCGCATTCCCGTGGGCACAGTCGCCCTTCGCGCTCGATTTTTCGCCGGACGGAAACCGCGCCTACGTCGCCGCTTCCGGCTCGGCAACGCTCGTAGCCATCGATTGCAGTACGGGGCAAATCGTGGCGCGCGCGCGCACGGGAAGACATCCATGGCTCGCGCGGGTCACGCCCGACGGCAAACAGATCGTCGTTCCGAATCGCGAAGACTCGACCGTGCAGATTTTTGACGCCGCAACGCTCGCCTCGCTGGCCACAATCGGTGTCGCCTCCCATCCGGAGCAAGTCGTCGATCATGCCGGACAATTCCGTGGCATTCGTTTCCGCCACCGGATCGAACGAAGTTTCCGCCGTGGATCTGAAGCGGCGCGTGCTGGTTGCGAATTTGCAACTGACTGGAGCGCCCGCCGCAATGCTGATGAAGCCGGACGGCGGGGAGCTCTACGTCAACGTTCCCACTTCGCATGGCCTTGAAATTGTCGATACCTGGCGAACCGAAATTTCAGAGTCGATGGTTCTCGGCTCCGCGCCGACCGACGGAACCATGACGTCCGACGCTTCCCTCGTCTATGTCACCGATGCTGCAGCCAACGGCGTCACGCCCATTGAAATGGCCACGCGGCATCTCTTGCCGCAAATTCCAACAGGCCGCCATCCCGGCCCCTGCGCGCTCGATCCAAGCGGCGATCTCCTCCTCGTGGCCAACGAAGAGTCCGCCGACCTCGCCGTGATCCGCGTGCGCACGCAAAGCCTCATCACCATGGTTCCGGTAGGCATGCGCCGCGCTCGCTTCCGATCAACTCGTCTAACGTAATTCTAGGAAGCAAAACAAAAACGGCTGGCAGCATTGGCTGCCAGCCGTCTCGGTCGAACAGTATCACAATCTTAGCGACTACCTGTGGCCGCCACCGTGGGATCCACCACCTCCGCCATGGAATCCTCCTCCGCCGCCGTGGAACCCGCCACCGCCTCCGCCACCATGGAACCGCCACCGCCGCCACCGCCGTGGAATCCAGCCGCCGACCTCCACCGCCATGGAAGCCGCCACCGCCGCCGTGGAATCCACCGCCACCACCGTGGAAGCCACCACCGCCGCCGTGGAATCCACCGCCACCGCCGTGGAACCCACCGCCTCCTGGAAGCCGCCACCACCATGGAATCCTCCACCGCCTCGGAACCCTCCGCCATGGAACCCTGCCGCCACGGAAGCCTCCACCGCGGAATCCGCCTTCACCATGGAATCCGCTCGCCGCCGTACCAGCCGCGTCCACCATACCAACCTCGACCGCCGTAGTAGCCGCCGTCTCCATAGAGCCCATGGACCAGGCCCTGCGCCAATGAACACGCCGCCATCAAAGTAATCAGGTCCGTAATAGCCGTATGGAGCGCACGCATACGGAGCATAGTCGTAATACCCGTACGCGACAATCAGGCGGCGGCCCGACATAGCCGGCGCATCGTACGCTCCCCGTAAGCCGGCCCGACGCCGATCCCAACTCCCCACCGAACTTGCGCATGTGCAGTTCCCGCCACCACCATGAAAAGCCCGAGCAAAACCGCATATTTTAGATATCGCATATCGAGGCCTCCTCGATCGAGGCGCGGCAGGTGTCGAGTTCTTGCGCCGCGCCCGCCTACTCAATCAGACGCATTGAAATATGCAATGGATGTGCCAAACCAGGCCTGCAATGCAAAACAATATAATCTCCTTAGAATCAATATATTACGGGCAATTACGAAAACCGGCGACTCAAATCGAGGTTTGCTGGAGATGGTTGGAATCCACCAGGGGCGCTGATTTTCAACCAAGAACGTCAGCGAGGCGCAATCGCATTGCGCTGACGGCTAAGATTTCCGAGCACGATGCCGGAAGTCGGACTACATCCACGCTTCCAGGCGAAATTCTCTTCGCCCAGCTGGATTTCCAGCATTCCTTCTCCGGGCAGAAGGTCCATGGGCAGGCCGCCTTCCCAGAGCGCGACCCCGAGCGAGATGGATTTTCGCTTGTCGAGGAACAGCATTTCCTTGGCGACGGAAACTTCCAGAATGCGGTCGAAGGCGACTTTCACGACCTCATCGGGACCCAGCAGGCAAAGATCGCGGGATTCGACCAGGTAGCCGGTGACGCGGCCTTCTTCGAATCGAACCACCACGCGCAGTTCCTGCTCGGCGCGAAACGTGATGCCGGAATTCGGCATCGCGAAGTTCCTTCAGCGCTTCGGCAAAAACGTCGACTCGCAGATGGAAGCGCTTCTTATCGAATCCGTAGCGAAGTTCGTGCAGCAGCATCAGCCGCCCGTGCATGGCGCTGCTGCGCCGGTCGGCGGAATACAGGCCCGCTCCCATCCATTCAAAGTAGGTCGATTCGCGCCCGTCCACTTTCACGTTGAGGATACGCGGCGGGCGGCAAGACCAGCGCGGGGATGGGCTGCCGCTTGATGGGCTCGGCCAGGACGTCCGGCGCTTCGGCGCCCAGCGAACGATATACTTCCGTCAATAGTTTTCTATAAAATGCGTCGAACTCGGCGTCGTTCGCCGAGCTGTGTTCCGGCCCGTACCACCAGCACCAGTCGCTTCCCTCCGCCGCCAGCAGCGCCTCGTAGGAAACCAGGAGTTGCGCGGGCGTCGGCGCTTTCGGAAAACCGCGCGCCGCGTTGTCCGCCTGCTGCGCGTAAAAATCTCGCGCGCGCCGAAGATGGTCCCAGGCCGTGACGTCTTCCCCGCGACCGATCCACACGTCGAAATTCGCGCTGATCCACGACGCCGGAAAAATCCCGTTGTTCCGCGGGATTTCTCCGGCGGCCGCGGCCGCTTCGCTCGCCGTCAGCGCCAGAATGTCCGGATCGTTGTCAACTCTCCTGTAAAATTGCCGCAGGAATTCGCGGCCGTTGCCGCGGAAATACTCCCACGCATTTTCGCCGTCCAGGATCAGGGAAACCGTCAGCGGGCGCCCGATCTGCACGCGCTCGCCGATCGCGCGAATCCGCTGGTAAAGATCGTCCGCGGCGGCGTACGTATCCATGCGGCTGTAGACAAACCCCACGAGGTCCGAAAGGTAATGGTCGCGAAAGAATCCCACCATTTCCCTGCCGCCCACGCGCACGCGCAGCGGCGAGTACAGTTTGTCCGCGTTATCCGGCACGCCCGCGCCGTCCCGGCCAAATCCCGCGCCCAGCGTCCGGCCGAGAACGCCTTCGTCCGTGGCAAACCACTTGAACCCCAGTTCGGCGGCCAGACGCGAGCGCTTCATCCGAGACGGATCCCTCGGAAGGCCAAAGCCCTTCCGGCGCTTTCCCGAAAACCCGCTCGTGGTAGCGGCGCGCCCGCGCGAGTTGTTCCCGGGCGTCTTCCGGATGGCGGAAGGCGGGCGCGGGCAATGGCGTTCCGGGATTGGAGACGCGCGCGATGTCCGTGTCGCACAACAGCGGAAGAATGGGATGGTAAAAAGGCGTCGCGGAAATTTCGATTTGTCCCGCGGCAGCGGCCTTGCGGTATTCGGGCAGGACGCGCCCCAGAAGCTCGATCTGCTTGTCGCGAAGCTGCAGCTTGTCCTGCTCGGTGAAATCGACGCCCTTGCGCGCGAGAGCCGACACCACCGGATCGCTCGCGAGATATTCCTCATCCATCCACGCGAGCTGGGAAAGCACTTGCAGATCGCGCCAATCGCGCTCGCCGAACGTCTGCGTCGCGCGCTCGCTGCCCTGCGCGCTGACCCACTGGTGCAAGCTCGATATATCGCGGCCAGCGCGCCAGAAGATTGTCATAATTCAATTGGAACGCGCGCTGCATGATTTCGGATTTATCTTCTGGAGTGAGACTGGCGACGGGACGAAACGCGGCGGTGAACCAGGTCTCGTCAAATTTTCCGCTGGCATACTCTTCGAGCTGCATTCCGAGCGAAGGCACAACGTTGAACGTGGCATGCACGCGCGGAAATTCCTCGATCACGCGGACCATGCCCCAGTAATCCTTGAGCGCGTGAAGGCGCGTCCACGGCAGAACGTAACGCCCGCGTCGAGGGATCGCGATACTGCGGCTGGTGCATGTGCCACAGGATCATCAGATGGACGCGGTTCATCGCGAAGTCACCCGTATCTTCCCTCACCGTTCCGGCGGCGCGCATTTCATGAGCTGCGCCGGAACGCGCACAAGTCCCGTGCAGGCATCGCGAGCGTGCTAGAATGGCGCGTCCGAACGATGCGCCTCATTGACCGGTACATTTGCCGCCAATTATTCTCCCACGCCTTCCTGGGGTTAGGCATCTTCACGTTCGTATTTTTCGTGCCGCAGCTCGTGCGCCTGATGGACTTGGTGGTGCGCCATCCGGGTTCCTGGTCGACCATCGCCATCCTGTTCCTTTCGACGTTTCCCGGCATCCTGATCTTGACGATGCCCATGGGCGTCCTGGTCGGCGTGCTCATCGCGCTCGGCCGGTTGTCGGCCGATAGCGAACTGATCGCCATGAGCGCGCTCGGCATGGGGCGGCGTCGCTTGCTCGTGCCCGTCGGCATTTCTGGCGGTCGGCGCGACTGCGATCACGTTCCTCATGACGCTCTGGCTCGGTCCGCTTTCCGTGCGCACCTTCCGCACGCATCGAAGACCGCCTGCGCGCCGGGCAGGCCTCCTATCAGGTCGCGCCGCGCGTCTTCGACGAACGGTTCCCCCAAATGGTCCTGTACATCAACGACATCGACTCCGCCGCCACACGTTGGAAGGGGGTCTTCCTGGCCGGCACGGACCAGGGAGTCTCACGCCTGACGTTGGCGGAGGAAGCGATTGTAATTGCCGACCGCAGCGAGGGCAAGCTGGAGTTGCACCTGCGTAACGGAAGCGTTCACGAATTCTCGCCCGCCGATCCGGCACATTATTCCTTGTCGGCATTCGGACAACGCGATCTTGCCCGTGGACGTTCAAGCCGCCGAACGCGATCAAGTTTCCGAACCCGGCATTCCCGGACGGACCATGAGCGCCTTGTGGCGCGAGCGCAAAATGCAGCGCGAAGCGAGCGTGGAGATTCAGCGCCGCCTTGCCTTTCCTTTCGCCTGCATTTCGTTCGCGCTGCTGGCCATGCCCATCGGCGCTCGCCCCCGGCGCGGCGGCCGCGCCGGCGGGATTCCTGATCACGCTGCTTCTGGTTAGCCGGCTATTACCTGATGTTCACGCTCGGCGCCGGGCTCGCGCGCCAAGGTACGATTCCGATTTGGGTCGGAATATGGTGCGCGAACGTCGTCACGGCGGGACTTGGACTATTTCTTCTGCCGCGCCTCGAGCGCATGCCGGGCAGCAGCCGAACGGGCGCGGCTCTGGCATGGGTCGCGGGCTGGCGGATCTGGAAAATTTTCGAGCGGAAGAAGCGGACTCCGGAAGCTCCGGCCAACGGCGCGCCGGCAACGGGACGCCTCTTCAAGCGAAAAATTGGACGGACGGGAATCCCGCAGCTTCTAGACGTGTATTTACTGCGCAGCTTCGTCGTATTATTTCGTGCTGCTGACCGTGGGGTTCATCCTGCTGTTCGAGGTCTTCACATTTTTTGAGTTGCTGGACGACATTGCGCTACACCGCACCGGCGTCAGTGGAAGTCGTCCTGTATTTTGTCTATCTCGCATGCTACCTGTTCTACCAGCTCGCTCCGCTCGCCGCGCTCGTGGCCGTGCTGGTGACTCTCGGCGTGATGACCAAGAACAACGAACTCGTCGCGTTCAAGGCCAGCGGACTGAGCTTGTACCGCATCGCGCTGCCCCTGCTTGTTGGCCGGAGTGTTTCTCGCGGCCGGCCTGCTGGTCCTCGACGACACGTACCTGCCCTACGCCAATCAGCGCCAGGACGCGCTTCGCAACCAGATCAAGGGCCGCCCCGCGCAAACTTACTATCAGCCCAGCCGGCAATGGATTTTCGGGGAGAGCGCGAAAATCTATAACTACGAACTCTTCGATTCCGACCACGAATTGTTCGGCGGCTTGAACGTCTTCGAACTCGACCCATCGAGCTTTGAGATCCGCCGCAGGATTTATGCCGCACGCGCCCACTGGGACGGCCAGCCAGGGAGTCTGGGTTCTGGAATCCGGCTGGATCCGCGACTTCAATCAAGGCCAGGTGACCCGCTATACGCCCTTCCTGGCCACCGCGCTAAACGAATTGAGCGAGCCGCCCTCGTACTTCAACCGGGAAGTCCGCCAGTCCTACCAGATGACCTGGTGGGAGCTCGAGCGCTACATCGCCGATCTGCACCAGGCCGGATTCGACGTCGCGCGCCTCTCCGTGCAACTGCAAAAGAAGCTTTCCTTCCCACTGGTCGCGCCCATCATCATCCTTT
This sequence comes from uncultured Acidobacteriota bacterium, assembly GCA_963800455.1. Classification (GTDB taxonomy): domain Bacteria; phylum Acidobacteriota; class Terriglobia; order Acidiferrales; family UBA7541; genus Palsa-360. The sequence goes on from CAWDAY010000004.1 coordinate 553,816, forward strand.
TGGCGATCCCCTTTTCCATCCTCGTCGGCACCCGCGGCGCCATCGGCGGCTTGGCCCTCGGCGTGGGAATCGCGATTGTTTACTGGGCAGCGTCGGCGCTTACCGAAGCAATGGGCGCCGTCGGACAGTTGCCGCCGCTGTTGGCCGCATGGGCGCCCGACACGGTGTTTGGATTTCTTGGGTTGTATTTTTTCTTGAAGATGCCGACGTAGAGCCGTGAATGGCGCTAGCGAATTAAAGGTCGGCCAATATCCAGGCACAATTCAAGTGTCACTATAGATTCTATATTCAATGCTTTGCATTATCTATGATCCGAACTAGGACTCGAGAATTGGTTTTCTTGAAATTGCTGTTCCGCACGCAGAATCAGATTTGCTGAATTGCGACCAGCGCGCCATCAGATTCTTGTCATTCCACGCTCCTATTGAGTCTCACCAGGAACGATCAAGGATCGGATTTTTTGAATGACAAGGTCGATTCCGACTTCATTGTGGCCGCCCTCGGGGATGATGACGTCGGCGTACCTTTTGGAAGGTTCGATGAACTCCATGTGCATGGGCCGCACCGTGGAGAGATATTGCTCGACGACGGATTCCACGGTTCTGCCTCTTTCGCGAATGTCGCGTCTCAAGCGGCGAATGAAGCGAAGGTCCGCGTCCGTGTCGACGAAATATCTTGACGTCCATCAAATCGCGAAGCGCCTTGTTTTCAAAAATGAGGATCCCTTCGAGGATGATGGCGGGAGATGGGTTCAAGCGGACGGTGGTTGCGGCCCGCGCGTGTTTCGTGAAATCGTAGACCGGGCGGTCCACGGCGCTGCCCTTCGCTTTCAATTGCCGAACATGTTCGATCAGGAGCGGCCATGTCGAAGGAATCCGGGATGATCGAAGTTTTGCCGGGCGCGGCGTCTCCAGCGGAAGGTGGGGAAAGTCCTTGTAGTAGTGATCTTGCTGCAGGATTAGAACGCTTTCCGGTGAAAGGGCGGAAATGATCCGTTCGGTGATGGTGGTCTTTCCGGAACCGGTGCCGCCGCAAATCCCGATGACCAACCGATTCGCCACACGCGCTCCTCGAAACTTCCGTCGTAAAACATTTGTCGGCGAGCCGACTTGTCATGCGTTCTAGCATCCGAATTCCGGAAACGCCGGTCACGCTAGACGGGGCAATCGGAAGCAACGCTCATTTGCAGAAGCGCTGGCGTCTCCCGGGCTTCAGTCCGCACTACTTCTTCTTGCCCTTCTTCTTGCCGCCGGCCTTTTTCGCCGCGCGCTCTTCAATCACCGCCTGCGCCGCCGCAAGCCGCGCGATCGGAACTCGGAACGGAGAAGCGCTCACGTAGTCCATCCCTACTTCGTGGCAGAACTTCACGCTGGCCGCATCTCCTCCGTGCTCTCCGCAGATTCCGATCTCAAGATTCGGACGGACCGAACGTCCCCGCTCGGTCGCCCATCGGATCAGCAGATCCCACGCCCGTGACATCCAGTGTTTGAAACGGATCGTCGGCAAAAATTCCGGCCTTCTTCTCGTCTACATATTCCGGAAGGAATCGGCCGGCATCGTCGCGGGAAAGTCCCATGCCCATTTGCGTCAGATCGTTGGTCCCGAAGGAGAAGAATTCCGCGACCTCGGCAATCTCATCCGCCAGCAAGAGCGGCGCGCGGAATTTCGATCATGGTTCCGACCATATATTCAAGTTTTACTTTCGATTCCTGAATGACACTTGCTTTGCAACTTCATGCGTTCGATCAGATAAGAATTTGAAGTTCTTTTCGATCCATGACCAGAGGAATCATAATCTCAGGTATAACTTTAATTCCCTTTTTCTTGCATTCGACTGCAGCTTCAATAATTGCTCGAACCTGCATCTCAAGTATTTCTGGATAGGTGATGGCCAGTCGGCAGCCGCGGTGGCCAAGCATGGGATTGGCTTCATGTAATTGTTCAACTCGGCGCGACAATGACATCAACGTCGACTCCAATCTTCTCGGCGAGTTCCTTCTGCTTCTCAGGATCATGCGGCACGAACTCATGAAGGGGAGGATCGATCAGGCGGATCGTGACCGGAAATCCATCCATGACTTTAAAGATGCCGATGAAGTCGCGCCGCTGGTACGGCAGAAGCTTGTCGAGCGCTTTTTTTCTGGCCGCGAGGAATCGGCGATGATCATTTCCTGGATCGCCAGCTGCCGCTCGATGCTCTTCTCGGGATACTCAAAATCCTTGAAGAACATGTGCTCGGTGCGGACCAGGCCGATGCCCTCGGCGCCCATTTCGAGGGCTTTTTGCGCGTCGTGCGGCGTATCGGCGTTCGTCCGCACGTGCAGTTTGCGGATGGAGTCGGCCCAACCCATCAGGGTGGAAAACGCTTCGGGCAATTGCGGAGTGGAAAGCTTAATTTGCCCGAGGTAGACCATGCCGTCGTTTCCGTCCAGCGTGATCCAGTCTCCCTGGTGAATCGTCTTGCCGTTGGCGTGAGCTGACTTTCGTTCCATAATCAATGTCGAGTTGCTCGCAGCCCACGATGCAGCATTTGCCCCAACCTCGCGCGACGACCGCCGCGTGGCTGGTCTTGCCTCCGGTGGCCGTGAGGATTCCCTGGGCGACGAACATGCCGCCGACATCTTCCGGGCTCGTTTCCCGGCGAACGAGAATCACTTTTTCGCCGCCGCGAGACCATGGCTTCGGCCTCTTCCGCGCTGAACACGGCTTTTCCGACCGCGGCTCCGGGCACGGCATTAATGCCGGCGGCCAATTGCCTTTTGCCAAGGTCGATTCTCGGTGTCGACGGGTCGACAATTGGATAGAACAGGCGGTCGATGTCCTCGGGCTTGATGCGCTCGATGGCCTCTTCCTTGGAAATGAGGCCTTCTTTGGCCATATCCACGGCGATTTTAAATGTTGCCGCGGGCGTGCGCTTGCCCACGCGCGTTTGCAGCATGTACAGCGTTCCCTCTTCGACCGTAAATTCCATGTCCTGCATGTCGCGGTAATGCTTTTCGAGCAGCTGGCGCACTTTTTCAAGCTGCTTGTAGACTTTCGGCATCCGCGCCGCCATTTCCTTCAGGTGCATCGGTGTGCGAATGCCCGGCCACGACGTCTTCGCCCTGCGCGTTGATCAGGAAATCGCCGTAGAAGATCTTTCTCGCCCGTGGAAGGGTCGCGCGTAAAGCAAACGCCCGTTCCTGAATTGTCTCCATTGTTTCCGAACACCATCTGCACGACGTTGACGGCGGTGCCGAGCAGTCCGGTGATGCGTTCCACGCGGCGATAGGTCACGGCCTTTTCGGCATTCCAGGAACCGAACACCGCGCCGATGGCGCCCCACAACTGTTCTTCCGGATCTTCAGGAAATGCCTTCCCTGTTTTAGATCTTAAAGTATTCCTTGTAGGCCGCGACCAATTCGCGCCAGCCTTCCGCAGGCACTTGAGTATCATCTTTAACTCCGCGGCGAGTCTTCATCTCCCGCAATTTTTCTTCAAGTTCTTCTTTAGGAAGCCCGATCACCACGGAAGAATACATTTGAACAAATCGGCGATAGGCATCCCAGGCGAATCTTTCATTTTTCGTGTTGTGGGCCAGCCTTCGACGGATTTACTGTTCAAGCCAAGGTTGAGGATCGTTTCCATCATTCCGGGCATGGACCGCGCCGAACCGGAGCGGACGCTGACCAGGAGCGGATCTTTGGCAGTCTCCCAGTTTTTTCTTTGTGACTCTTTCCAGGCTGCGACAGATTCTTCTTGACTTCAGCATGAAGAGATTTTGGATACTTAAGGTCATGCTTTAAATAATAGTCACAGCATTCCGTCGTGATGGTAAAGCCTGCCGGCACAGGGAGGCCGATGCGCGTCATCTCGGCAAGGCCGGCGCCTTTGCCTCCCAGGAGATCCTTCATGGTGCCGTCGCCTTCCGCTTTTCCAGCCCCAAAGAAATATACGTATTTCACAAAATCCTCCCTCATAGAATGAAGTGCGAATGAGCATTACTGTCGGCGCGCCGACAAAAGCGACGCGCGAGCTATCATGCATCTTCTACGATTATTTGTCCGTGTCGGCTGTTACAATTTCCGAAAAATCCGCGATCGTCGAAAACTCCAAGAGCAGCTCGGAGAGAAGCGTCAGCCGGTTCTTCCGGACCTGCTCATCATCGGCCATCACCATCACTTCCTCAAAAAATCGGTCCACCGCAGGGCGCAATGCCGCAATTTCCTGCAGCGCCTCACGGTATTTGCCTGATCTCTTCTGTTGCTCCACTTCTTTCATCGCCGCGGCTGCGCGCGCGTGCAGCTCCCGCTCCGCGTCTTCGGTAAACAGGTCCGAGCGCACGGCGGACAGTTTCCACGCCGGCCTCCGGCCCCGCCTTTTCGATAATCTTCCGAATGCGCTTGAACGAAACGGCCAGCGGCTCAAAATTCTTGGTCTTGCGGATGGCGTTGATCGCTTCCATCCGGCGGATGGCGTCGACCATATCATCGGCCCCGGCGGCAAGTGCTGCGTTGATCTCATCGTAGGCCAGGTTGCCGCGTTCCTTCAGGACGAATCGCGCGCGGTCCAGCAGGAACTCCAAAACCTGTTTCTCGACTGCCGGCGGACACGGCAATCTTGCGCGGGCCACTCGCAAGGATTCGAGCGGACCGCGCGATGACCATGGAAAGCGATACCGGCAATTGGGTCTCAACTAAAATCTTAACAATGCCGATCGCCGCCCTGCGCAAAGCGAAAGGATCACTTGAACCTGAAGGAACAAGGCCGACCGCAAAGCATCCGACAAGCGAATCGAATTTATCCGCAAGCGCCACGGCTTGCCCGGCAATATTTCTCGGAATCGAATCCTCAAGCCCGGCTGGTTTGTAGTGGTCGTAAACGGCCCAGGCTACTTCTTCAGGTTCTCCTTGAGATTTTGCGTAAAGGCCGCCAACAATTCCCTGAAGTTCCGTGAACTCGCGAACCATCTCGGTGACCAAGTCGCACTTGGAAAGTTCCGCCGCGCGATCGGCGGCACCGACGCTGGCGTGCGGAATTCCGCTGGCGAACCATTGCTCGGAGAGCCAGCGAGCCAGTTCGCGCATGCGCTCGACCTTGTCGCCGTAGCTGCCAAGCTTTTCCTGATAGGTGACCGCCGCCGAGTTTCGGAAGATAGTCGGCGAGCCGACATTTCTGATCCGTCTCCCAGAAGAACCGGGCATCCGCAAACCGCGCCCGCAGAACGCGCTCGTGCCCCGCGCGGATCAGGCCGGCTTTGTCCTTATCCAGATTAATGACCGCCAGGAAATTGGGGGCAAGCGTGCCGTCTTTGCGCTCCAGCGCGAAGTATTTTTGATGGCCGCGCATGACGGTGATCAGGATTTCCTCGGGCAACTCCAGAAACGACGGGTCGAATCCGCCCAGAATCGCCGTCGGATATTCGTTGAGATAGGTCACCATGTCCATCAGGTGCGCGTCCTCGTGAATGCGCAGGCCCTTGCCGCTGGCCAGGCGGCGCAATTCCCCTTCAATCTTGCTCTTGCGGTCCTCGGGCCGGACGAGCACGTAGTTGGCTTTCAACTTTTGAACGTAGTCCTTTGCGCCGCTCACAGGGATCTTCGCCTTGCCCAGGAACCGGTGGCCTGAGGAAAGCATTTCCCGCCACGGCATCGCCCAGGTTGAACCGCAGCGGCTTGCCGCCCAAGCAGCGCCACGACCCAGCGGATCGGGCGAATAAAATGCAAGCCCCTCGGCGCCCGTCCAGTACATGCTCCGGGGCCAGGGGATTTCGGCAACGGCTCGAGGAAGCATATCTTCAAGTATTTCTTTAGCAGATCTCCCTCGGATCACTTGTTTCGCAGAAAGATATTCGCCCTTCGGCGTCGTGATCAGTGCCAGATTGGCGACCGGCAGATTCATCTTTTGCGCGAAGCTTTCGGCAGCCTTGGTTGGATTTCCGGACGCGTCATACGCGACGGACTTTGGAGGCCCGGTGATTTCCTTTGTTTCATCGGGCTGTTTGAACGCGCAGATTCGCGCAGGCTGCAACCAGCCTGCGCGGCGCACCGTAAACTTCAATCGGAGCCCCTTGCATCAAATTGTGGGCCGTCAAATATTTCTCAAGTATCACTTGCAATTCCTTGATTGCGCCGGGCAGCATCCCTGCCGGAATTTCTTCGCAGCCGATTTCAAACAAAAAATCCGCGGTCCCGTTGGACTTCATAGCGCGACCTCCGCAATCGCCGCCGCGCTGCGCGATTCCGCTTGCTGTGCCAGGAAATCGACGGCAACCCGGCAAGCGATCTGGCGGATGCGGCCAATCAGTTGCGCGCGCTCGGTGGTGGAGATCACGCCGCGGGAATCCAGCAAATTAAACAGGTGGGAGCATTTCAGGCAATGGTCGTAGGCGGCAAGGATCGGAAAGCGCTGCGCGTGTTCGGCGGACCCGCTTCTCGTAAGGCATCGAGAAGCTGGCCGGCCTCTTTTTCATGCAGCTCAAAGAGCTTTCTGGTAATGACAGGATCGGCGTACTCAAAGTTGTAGGCGGAAAACTCCTGCTCTTCGAGGAGCTGCACCTGGCGCATAGCTGTAATCGTCCGACCAGCGCACATCGTAAACGCTGTCCACGCCCTGCAGATAGGCGCAGATGCGGTCGAGGCCATAGGTCAATTCGGCAGGAACAGGGTCGAGGTCGATCCCGCCGCTCTGCTGAAAGTACGTGAATTGCGTGATTTCCAGTCCGTCCAAAAGGACCTGCCAGCCGACTCCCCATGCGCCGAGTGTCGGGGATTCCCAGTTGTCTTCCTCGAAGCGAACATCATGCGCGGCGAGGTCCAGGCCGATCGCGGCAAGGCTGTTCAAGTATAGATTCTGAATGTCCGGCGGAGAGGGCTTGAGAATCACTTGGAGTTGATGGTGCTTGAAGAGGCGATTTGGATTTTCGCCATAGCGACCGTCGGCGGGCCGACGAGACGGCTGCACGTAGGCGACGCGGTACGGGTCAGGCCCGAGCACGCGAAGGAACGTCTCAGGGTGCATGGTGCCCGCCCCGACTTCAACGTCATAGGGCTGTTGAATGACGCAGCCTCGATCACTCCAGTATTTCTGCAATTGAAGGATGAGGTTTTGAAAAGTGGGCCCTTTGAGGGCCTTCGATTTTACTTTAGCTTTCAATGATTCCACTTTCTCCCGTTTCAAATGTTTTTCTGGAGATCAATTTCTTTTCCATGTGATGCTCCAGAACATCTAAAGCATAACTTAAGATTTCTTTTGCAGCGCCCGACCGGAGGATTTTCTTTCAACAAACGGTCAAGAGGTCCAGAGAGAGCCGTCCGCCCAACTGAAAGTGATTCTTTAGATATTGACTTCATCCAATCGATCTCGGCATTCCGAGCAAGACAATTCCGCATAGCCTGCCGAATGAAACGCACCTTCTTACTTGCAGTGTTCTCCCGCAGCGGGAACAGCGGTCGAGCGGCCCAAGCCAGCCCCCGAGGCGCGCCATCCACAAGCAAAAATATGCAAGTACTACTTGAGATGGACCGTGCGTGCGAATGGCGCGGGCGCGTCAGCAGGATCAGCCGAAATTGCGCGTCTGCGGCTTCCCTCTCCCCCAGAACCGAGTCCGTAATTTCACTGACCAGCGCGAGGCCGACGAGGAAGCATAGTCCCGCTGCACATCCATGAACGATTCAATCAATTCGCACTGATTGATGCGAACCAGTTCGCGTCGTTTCCCGCTCAAAATACCAGATGCGAATGTACGCGAGCACTTCCAGTGTCGAGCCGTAACGACTCTTGGTAAGGCGCGCGCCGCGCGCAACGCCGCGCACGCGGCCCGACTTGGCGGTCAAGAAAGCTGACCAGCCGGTCGCCCTCGCCGAGCGGGTAGGTGCGCAGAACAATGGCTTCAGACTCCTTGAGCTGGCATTCATTTTGTCGGCGCGCCGACCGACCGAGACCAACACGCAAGCAGATTCGCGCGACGAAATTTTGAATTCGTTACTTACCACACCCGGACGCAGCGAATCAATTGAGAAGCGAAAAAATCCGTTTCCGCGACAATGGCGCGTTTTTTTCTTTCGACTAGCCGTCAATTCATGGCACGCCGACCCTGCAAATCGATCGCAACTAGCGAGGCCTTGCACGCACGTTACTGAGCACGTATCCACCAATTAGGCTGAACCTGGCTACTCGCGAACTCGTACCGACAGTGCGTTGCAGCCGCAAAATAATATGTTTACTTGCCGCGAGCCAAAAATTATCGGACATTCCCGCTCATTTTCTCTTGCGCTGAAACAGTTTTTCCGTAGAGTGTCTCGTGTGACAGAAACCTCTTCCGTCGTCGATATCGTCGGCGTCGGGCTGAACGCCACCGACACCATCATTCGCCTGCCTCACTTCCCTGCTTTCAATTCCAAGGTGGAATTTCGCGTCTCTGAAATGCTTCCCGGCGGCCAGGTGGCAACGGCCGTCACGGCTTGCTCGCGCTGGGGACTAGCGCCCGGTACGTCGGAAAGATTGGCGACGACTCATGCGGCGAACTCTCAGCAAGCGCGAGATGGGCAAGGCTGGGATCGAGGCGCACTGGGTCGTGGTGCCCAACTGCCAGAGCCAGTCCTCCTTTATTCTGGTGGACGAGGAAAGCCGGCGAGCGAACGGTCCTGTGGAAGCGCGACTCGCGACTGGAACTTTTGCCGTCGGAGATCCAGCGGGACTGGGTGACCCGATCCAGACTGCTGCACGTGGACGGCCACGACTGCGCCGGAGCCACGCAGGCGGCCAAATGGGCCCGGGAGGCCGGGATTCCCGTCACCGCAGACCTCGACAACCGCTATCCCGGAGTGGAAGCGTTACTTGAAATGTGGATTATGCCATCACGTCCAAGGAATTCCCTGCCCGGATCATGCGGCGAGGAAGATTTGTTCGTTTCCCTGCCGGCCCTGGCTGCACGATTCGGGTGCCGCGTCACGGCCGCAACGCTGGGAACCGATGGCGTGCTCGCGTGGGACGGCGAGCCGCTTCCACTACTCCCCCGCGTTTGATGTGAAGCCGGTCGATACGACTGGGGCGGGCGACGTTTTCCATGCGGCCTTCGCCTACTCCCTGCTGCGAGGCGACGAACTTCCGCAATCGCTCGAATTCAGCTGCGCCGCCGCAGGACTTTCCTGCATGGGCATGGGCGCGCGAGGCGGGATCGCGGAGCCTGGCAGAAATCGAGGAGTTGATTCGGAACGGCCGGCGAAGGCCCGCAGCCTTCTACTGCGGAACAACTTCAAGTGGCGCGGAACGGCCCGATGATTCCGCTTCGCGTGGATATCTTCCGGGCGCGCTTCGCGTTCTTCAATGCGCTGCTGATCGTCGTGAATGTGTTCGTCTTCCTGCATGAGCTGACGCTGTCTCCGAAGATGGGGCGCGCGCTCGTCTACACTTTCGGGCTGATCCCGGCGCACGAGCAAGTGCTATTTGCCAGGCACGGCATAACCCTGGGGCAGGCGATCCTTCCGATGTTCACCAGCATGTTCCTGCACGGCGGGTGGATGCACCTGCTGGGCAACATGCTTTTTCTTGTGGGTGTTCGGCGGGGCCGTTGAGGAAGCGCTTGGGCCATTTTCAATATCTCATCTTCTACTTGATCTGCGGGGTTGGCTCTGCGCTGGTGCATACGATCTTCAATCTTGGCTCGAAGGTTCCCACGATCGGCGCGAGCGGAGCGATTTCCGGGGTGATGGGCGCGTTCATCGTACTATTTCCGCGAGTCGCGCGTGACGACCCTGATTCCCGCGCTGCTTCTATTTTTCACCGTGAGGATTCCTGCCTACCTGATGCTGGGCTATTGGTTCTTTCTGCAGTTCTTCAGCGGCGTGGCGTCGCTGGGCATGACCGATCAAGGGGGAGTCGCGTGGTGGGCCCACGTCGGGGGCTTCGTCCTGGGAGCGGTGCTGGTGGTTGGCGAGCGCCCGAAGATGCGCAGCGCGGCGTACAGCTAGGTCATATTTCTTAAACCAAAACTTCTTTTCGGGCGGTGATGGCTTCGATGCGATCGATGCGCGGGTCGTAGCCGATGCCGGGGCCGTCCGGCACTCGGATCGTTCCCTGCGGGGTGACCACAACTTCCGGATCGATGACGTCTTCCACCCAGTAGCGGCGGCTGGCGGTCACATCTCCCGGCAGCGAGAAATTTTCGAGCGTGGAGAGCGCGATGTTGTGCGCGCGGCCGATCCCGGACTCGAGCATGCCTCCGCACCACACGGGAATTTGCCTCGACTTGCACAGATCGTGGATTTGCCGCGCCGGAGTGTACCCGCCCACGCGCCCCAGCTTTGATATTAATGATGCGGCAGGCGCCGAGATCGATGGCGGCGCGCGCATGCTCTTCGGTGTGGATGCATTCGTCGAGGCAAATGGGTGTCTCGAGTTTGCGCTGCAATTCCGCGTGGCTGAAGATGTCGTCCCAGTCCGAGCGGCTGCTCGATCATCATCAGATAGTAGGCTTCCAGGCGCTTCAGGTGCGGCCAATCTTCCAGGCGATACGCGGAGTTGGCGTCGACCATCAAACGGATCCGCGGAAACTGTAGGCGCAGGCGCTCGACAGGAGTAATGTCATTCCCCGGCTTAATCTTTATCTTGATGCGCTGATAGCCCGCGGCCAGCTCGCGCTCGACCGTCGCAATTAGCTCTTCAACCGTTGCTTTAATTCCGATGGAGACGCCGCAGGGAATTTCCTGGCGCGCGCCGCCCAGCAATTTCCACAGCGGCATTCCTTTTTGCTTGGCTTCGGCATCCCAGAGGGCGGACTCCGACGGCGCCCTTGGCCATGTTGTGCCCGCGAATGGATTCGAGCGCGGCCAGACGTCCGGCGGCGCTCTCGAAATCGCGCCCCTTGAGCAGCGGCCAGATGAAGTCGCGCAGGATATGCCAGGCCGTCTCGACCGTTTCAGGGGCATAGAACGGACCCTCCCCGGCGACGGATTCGCCCCAGCCGGAGACGCCATCCGATTCGGCTTCCACGAGAAGCATTCGCCGGTCCGTCAGTCGGCCGAAACTGGTTTCAAAGGGCGTGACCAGCGGCATCCGGATTTCGCGGAGCGTGATGCTTCTGAACCTTCACTTTGGGCTCCCGGGTTCGAGTATGTAATCCATGCCGTCCTTCGCCTGGGACAACGGCGGTCGCGGCATATCCTTTGCCGAACCACTTCATGAAATTCCGCGCGTATTTCGGACTGGATTTCTCCGGCTCGCGATGCTCGGAGCTTCCGTTCAACTCTTCCAGATTCGCGGGGATCGTGATCCGCACGGCCTTCTTGGAGGCGGAGCGGCTGGATTGCTTGCCTGCCAGAACGTCGCTGCACGCGCGGAGACGTGAGATGCCATTCCGCAACGAGGCGATCCGTGGGGAGCGACCCGTGCAAGGGACTGGTGGTGATTCCGTAGGCGTTCGGCAGATAGCGGCGCGCAATCGCGCCGAGGCGCATGAAATTGAAGTAGGCGTTCTTGGTTACCAGAGGATCGAACGTCCACTCGATCAGGGCGATTCCGCGGGCCAGGGCGTCTTCCCGTTGATAGAGCTTCAGCCGGCGGCCGACGCCTGCGATCCCGGTAAGCGTCCAGCACGGCGGTCATGTGCGAATGAAGGAACGGTTTGCGGTTGCGCCAGCCGGCGATCGCCATCGTGAAGCCGATCAGATCCGCGCCGTGAAAAGCGCCGAGAACCTGCCCTCCCGTTTCCGAGGCAACGACGAACAGCGGAATGGGCACGACGTCGATATCCGAGGATTTCCAGACTTCACGTTCGACGCGCACGCAGGCTTCAAATTCTTCAATTCCGTGGCAATGGCGAATGACGATCCCGTCGCGGACTTCCTCTCCGGGGGCAACATGCTTCGCGGGTTTGGCTAGTTTTCGCGATTTCATGATTCGGGTCCCGATGAAATCGCTGGTTTCGCCTTAAGTTTTGCAGCGACCCATAATTCTTCCAGTTCTTCTTTCGATAATTGTGAGAGACTCTTCCCAGCGTTCGCCGCTTGGCCTTCCATTTCCATAAAGCGTTGCTTGAATTTTAGATTCGAATGTTTAAGTGTTACTTCAGGATCGAGCTTGAGGAATCGCGCAAGGTTGACGACGGAGAAGAGGAGATCGCCCAATTCTTCCTCCACGGCTCTCCGGTTCGGAGTCGCCAGCGCTTCCGCAGTTCCGTCATTTCTTCTTCCAGTTTGTCGAAAATTCCATCCACCTGCTCCCAGTCAAAGCCGACTTGCGCGGCCCGCCGCGTCATTTGATACGCTTCAAGCAAAGCTGGAAGATTTCTGGGAACGCCGTCGAGGATGGACGGCGCCGGATTTTGCGCATCGGAGGCTTCGCGGAGCTTGCTGCTTCTCCTTGAGCTTTCAGTTGCGCCCAGTTCTTCAGGACTTCGCTGGCTGTTTCGGCCTTCACGTTGCCGAACACATGAGGATGCCTGCGAATCATCTTGTCGTGGATGCCGGTGATGACGTCGGAAACGTCGAACGAGCCGGCTTCGCGAGCGAGATCCGCGTGAAACAGGACCTGGAGCAGGAGGTCGCCGAGTTCTTCGGCCAAATCGTGCGGAGTCCCCTTCTCGATGGCGTCGAGGACTTCGTAGGCTTCTTCGATCAGGTAAGTCCGCAGGGTCACGTGAGTTTGTTCGCGGTCCCACGGGCAGCCGCCGGGGGCGCGCAGGCGCGCCTGGACGGCGACCAAGTCTTCGAAAAGCTTCCCGATCGCGTCGCGCCGAGAGTCCGCGAAGTATTTTGCGGCGAGGCTTTTGCGATTTGTCGGCGCGCAGACTTCGGCGCGGATTTTGGGGATGGCTTTGAGAGCTTTGCGTTTTTCCGGGGCTTCGGTCGACGGGGAGGCACGGTGGCTGGTCAACTCCTGAGATGAAAGAAAACTTTACGGCACGTGGTGGGGAATTCACAAGAGGGCGAGTGCGAGAAGAGCGAGCGGCAGATTCCATGCGGGCGAGCGATTTGTGCCGCCCCTAACGGGGCTTGATATCTCGTCCATGACGATACCTTCCCGCCACTTACGTGGCTGGGCTACGATATGTCGTCCCTCCGGGACTTTGCGAGCGCGCAATTTGCGGCCTCGGCCTTCACGAGACTGCGGGAAAAAGGATTTTCGTGCCATTTTGAGGCGCGCTTTTCGCCGAAGAATCTCTCTGTCGATTGCACTTAGATCGAAGAGAGATTCTTCGCTTCGCTCAGAATGACTCCAGGACGGGTGTTTCGCAGCCTGTTCAAGCGGGCGTGACGGCACTTGTGAGCGCGTGCGGTGCGATGCTAAACTGCTGATTCCGTCAGTAGATGCTGCATCGATTTATTTGAGGGGGATTTCGTTGTCCGAATCCAAACAAGACGAAAGTTTCAAGGTTGTAGACCGCAGGCTGTTCACGCCGGAGGGAGAATTTCGCAAAGAAGTTGCGGAGCAGCAGGACCGCGAGCGCGAAAGCGCTCCGGCGGCGAGCGCTGCGAAGCGCTGCGGCGCAACCGGCGCTGCCGGCGCCGAGCGCGAATGCGCGGCAACAGCCGGCGGCACCCGAGCGCGATCCCGCTGCGGCTGCTCCGTCTGGGGATACGCCGAAGCGATCGCCTGCGTTTGAAAATTTGGTTCGTTCGCTGGGACAGAACGCAGCCATGCTGCTGGGCGGATATGCGGACCCGCGCACGGGGCAGCCGGTGCTGGACCTGGAAGGCGCGCGCGAAATGATCGACATGCTGGACGTGACTGCGCGAGAAGACTCGCGGAAATCTGGCGCGCGGAGGAAGACACTCTTCTTCTGGATGTGCTTGGAAATTTGAAGCTGGCCTTTATGGAAATGGCCAAAGCCGCAGCGAAGCACGAAAAAGCCCAGTCAGCGACCCGTACCGGGACTTGATCGAGGATCCGCCCTGCCCGCAACACCTCATTCCGTACTCGAACTTACGGTGCTAGGCTCCGGCACGTCCATGGGAGTGCCGACGCTCACGTGCCATTGCCGCGTTTGCTCGTCCACCGATCCGCATGACAAGCGGCTGCGGCCTTCGATCCTGCTGGTTCACAACGGGCAGACGGCCGTGATCGACACGACTCCCGATTTCCGCTATCAGGCGCTGCGCGTGGGACTCGAGCGGCTGGATGCGATACTTTTCACGCACGCTCACGCCGACCACATTCTCGGCTTTGACGACATACGCCCGTTCAACATCCGCCAGAAATCGGCGCTGCCGGTGTACGCATCCGCTGGAAACCATCGCCACGCTGAAGCGAACGTTCGCGTACGTTTTTGAAGAATTCGCCGGCGATCAGCACCATTCCGCAAGTCACGCTGCATGCCGATCGACGGCCCCTTCGAGGTGATCGGAACGCGCATCGTTCCGGTTCCGGCGCAGCATGGAGATATGGGCGTGCTGGGATTTCGATTCGGCGGCGCGGCATATCTCACCGATTTCAGCGCGCTTCCCGAATCCTCGAAGCCGCTGCTCGCCGACCTGGACGATCTGATCATCGATGCGCTGCGCGACGTGCCGCACCCCATGCACCAGACGGTCGAGCAGGCGCTGGCGCTGATCCGCGAACTGAAGCCGCGCCGCGCGTGGTTCACGCATATTGCGCACGAATTGCCGCACGCGGAAACGATTACGCGATTGGCCGACGCCGGATATTCCAATGTTTCCCTGGCCTACGATGGACTGCATTTTGAGGTTCGCGTCTGATGGCTTTCTCCGTTTCTCATATCCATCGAGGATTGGGCGGCGCAGATTTGCGGACGAGCGGCGAACGGTCGTTGCGGTCGGAACGTTTGACGGGCTGCACGTCGGCCACCGAAAAATTCTGGAGTCGGTGCGAGAGCGCGCTCGCGCCACGGGAGAGCGCGCCGCGGTCGTGACGTTCGATCCACATCCGATGCGCGTGCTGCTGCCGGATCGCGCGCCGTTTCTGATTCAAACGTTTGCGCAGCGGCTTGCGGGCTTTGAAGCGCATGGGGCTGGACGCGGCGCTGGTGCTGCCATTCGACCATGCGCTTTCGCTCGTTTCGGCCGAGGAATTCATCGAACGGATTCTGGTGGGAGGATTGCGCGCGGGCGCGATTCTCGTGGGCGCAAATTTCCGGTTTGGGCATCGCGGCGCCGGGGACGTGCGGCTGCTTGGCGAGTTTGGAAAGCGCTACGGTTTTGACGTGGAGATTATTCCGCCCGTCGAGGTGGCGGGAAAGATTGTTTCGAGCACGGCGATTCGCGGCGCGGTCGCGAGCGGCGATGTAGCCGGAGCGATTCCCATGCTGGGGCGGCCGTTTTCGCTGACCGGAGAAATTCGCGCAGGGGCAGGGCGCGGCCGGACAATTCTCTTCCCTACTCTCAATTTGGCGCCCGAGCAGGAACTGCTGCCGAAGCTGGGCGTGTATGCGACGGAATCGCGCGGTGGGCGGGACGCTGTATTCCTCGGTGACGAATGTAGGGACGCGGCCTACGTTCGACGGGTCGGGAGTCACCGTCGAAAGCCATTTGTTCGGATTCAGCGAAACTCTGGCGGGCGGACCGATGGAAGTGCGGTTTCATGAGAGGATTCGCGACGAACAGAAGTTTTCAGGGGCCGGACGCGCTGCGCGCGCAGATCGCGCGCGATATCGAGGCGGCGCGGAGATTTTTCCGCGGAATTGACAGCTGCGCGTTGAACATTGAATTCAGTTTTGAGATTAAATGGATTCCGATCAAATTTGAGCTCGATGAATCCTATGCAGTCTTCAAGCCATTCATTTCAAATTTCGAATTTGATATTTTCCTTGGAATCATTGCCCTTCCAATTTGACGTGCTTCGCATGAATCCTTGAGATTCAAGCGAGTTTGCAAGGGATTCAGAACTACTTTTTTCGGCACTTTTCGCAGTAGCCGCCGACTTCGGTGCGCGCCGTGGTGATCTGGATGCCGCAATCTTTTTCGATTTGCTTTTTCAGCTTTTCGTAGAGAGGCGACTCGAACTCGCGGACGGTTCCGCATTTCAGGCAGGCGACGTGGATGTGATCGCGGGGGCCGTGGCTTTCGTAGAAATGCTGGTCGCCGCGCAGGTGCAGCAGGTCGAGTTCGTCGATCAGGCCGTTGCGCTTCAGCAGATCGAGGTGCGGTAGACGGTGACGCGATGGACGCGCGGGTCGAGTTTTTGCGCGCGATCGAGAATGGCTCCGGCGTCGAGATGGCGCTCGGCGCTGTCCATCACTTGGAGCAGAATTTTTCGCTGCCGGGTGAGGCGCACGCCGCGCCTGGTCAGGGCTTCCTGCAGGCGGCCGGGGCGGTCATGGGCGTTGATGCGTTCGCCGGTGGAGACTCGATGTGCGGTGGTGGACATGATTCCGTGCGGGTTGCCGCGTTAACTGCGAATCGAACTACGATTCGTCGCGTTCGCTCAGAATGCACAATCCGACCTGCGAAGGCGCTAGTGATGCGGAATGAGCCGCAAAACGTCATTGTACATAACGATCGGCGAAGACCAGCAACAGGAAGACCATGCTGACGGTGACGAAGCGCTCCTTCACGCGAACGCTCAAGTCGCGCCGGATGGTTCCTTCGATGAAGAGCATCAGGATGTGGCCGCCGTCCAGCGGAGGAATCGGCAGAAGATTCAAGACGGCCAAATTCATGCCGATCATGGCCATCAAGTGAAAACAGTTCCGCCATTCCCTCTTTCGCGGCTTCGCCGGAGGCCTTGGCGATTCCGAGGGGGCCTTCCAGCTGCTTGAGGGACATGTTGCCGACGGAACAGCTCGGCGACGACGAAAACAATTTGCCGCGCCATCAAGAGCGTTTGTGCTGACGGAATCGACAATGGCGGCGCCAAACGGGAGGCGGCGCTCCACCAGATCGCCGCTCTGAATGCCGATGCCGATTTGCCAGCGCGCCACGCCGTTCTTGACGCTGACCTGTTGCGGGCGAACCTCGATTTGCAGGGTGCGATCGCCGCGCTGGACTTCGAGATTCATGGGACTGTCCCTGGGAATCCTGCACCAGCGGCGGAAATTCGACGGGGCTGGTCAGATCTTTCCGTTCACTTTGCGGATTTCGATCGCCGGTTTTCAGGCCGCTGCGCTCGGCAGGCATGCCCGAAGAAACGGCGCCAACCACCAGGCGATCCGCTCGGATATCCGTAAATATCTTCGAGCGACTGGCCCGCGGGAACGGAGAGAGAAACAGGCTGGCCGGCGCGATCGACAACGAGGGAAAGCGAATGTCCCGGCAAGCGTGGACATCAATTCCAGCCGCGCTTCGTCCCACGTGGGATTCGCTCTTGTCGTTGATCTTGATGACGTGGTCGCCGGCCGCGAGGCCGGCTTTTTGCGCGGTCGAATCCGGCAACACGCCGGCCAGAACCATCGGCTTGTCCAGATATGCCGGCTGCTTGCTGCCATGCATGTAGATTCCGGCGATGAGCACGACGGAAAGAACGACGTTCATTGCGGGGCCCGGCCAGCGCGATCAGAACGCGCTGCCAGCGGGGCTTGGAAAGGAATTCATCGGGATCGCCCTTGCGCTCTTCGAGCGGATTATCGCCGGCCATTTTCACGTAGCCGCCGAGGGGCAGCGCGCTCACGCGGTAATCGGTGTCACCGCGCTTGACTCCCCAGAGGCGCGTTCCGAAGCCGATGGAAAAAATCTCGACGCGGACGCCGAAAAGACTTTGGCGACAATGAAATGTCCCCACTCGTGCACAAGGACCATGACCCCGAGCACGACGGAAACGGAAACAATCATCACCAGAAAATCGGACACGTTGCTATTCTCCCCGACCAGATCGCTACGAATCGAAATTGTGCAGCCGCATTATGCCACCGCGGTTCGCGCGGCCTTGCGTTCCACTTCTTCGCGAGCCATCCGACGCGCTTCCGAGTCCGCCGCCAGGACATCGCCGATGGACGTCATTTTTACTTGCGGCGTCCGCGTCGAGCACTCGCGTCGATCACTTCGGCGATGCCGGAAAACGGAATCCGCCGCTCGAGAAACGCTTCGACCGCCACTTCGTCCGCCGCATTAAACGCGCACGGATACGCGCCCATCTTGCGCATGGCTTCGCTGTGCCAGGCGCAGGCAAGGAAACCGGCGCGTCGAAACCTTTTCGAAGTCGAGGCGGCGCAGCTTTCGCCCAATCCAACGCTACTTCATTGGATGCGGCCCGCTCAGGGTAGGTTAGCGCATATTGGATGGGCATGCGCATATCCGTTGGGCCGAGTTGCGCCAAAATGGACCCATCCACATATTCGACCATGGAATGAATCGTGGACTGCGGATGGATGACGACGTCAATCTGGTCGGGGCGCATATCGAAGAGCCAGCGCGCTTCGATGACTTCAAAGCCTTTGTTCACAAGCGTTGCCGAGTCGATGGTGATGCGGCGGCCCATGACGCCAGTTGGGATGCGCGAGGGCCTGCTCGGGCGTGGCGGCGGCCATTTGCGCGAGCGGCGTCTTTCGAAACGGGCCGCCCGAGGCGGTCAGGATGAGGCGCTTGACTTCGGCGTGCTTTCCTGCGCGCAAGGCACTGGTGGATGGCGTTGTGCTCGCTATCGACTGGAAGCAGTTCGACGTTTGCCTCGCGGGCGGCAGCCATGACGATTTCGCCGGCGGCGACCAGGACTTCCTTGTTCGAAAGCGCGACTTGCTTGCCGGCTTTCACGGCGGCGTACGTGGCTTCCAGGCCCACGACGCCGACTGCGGCGGAGACCAGCGTCGCGGCGGCGGGATGCGTGGCGACGGCGAGCATCCCGGCGGGGCCGTGCTGAATCTCGGGCAATTTCGGGAGGCCCGCGGCCCGTAGGCGCTCCGTCAGATCGGCGGCCACCGCAGGACTCGCAACGGAAACCAGTTCCGGGTGGTGGCGCAGGATTTGCTGCGCGAGTTCCTCGACGTTGTTTCCGGCGGCCAGGGCGACGACGCCGAAGCGGTCGGGCATGGCCTCGACGACGGCGAGGGTTTGGCGGCCGATGGAGCCGGTCGAGCCGAGGATGGCGATTTGCTTCAAATTCAGGCTGCTCCATACTCATCTATCCGAGTTCTACTTCCGTTCCCATGAGAACACTAGCAGAGCCCGCTACCGTCCGTCAATATCGTTTCAGGACGACCCATTCGAAATAGTACCAGACCGCGGGGGCTGCAAGGATGAGGGCGTCGATTCGGTCCAGCATTCCTCCGTGTCCCGGCAAAATCGTGCCGGAATCCTTTACGCCTGCGCTGCGCTTCCATGCGGATTCGAAGAGATCGCCAATTTGGCCGGCGACGCTGCCGAGGGCGGCCATAGCCAGCATGTGGACAGGCGGAAGCTTGATCCAGTAGCCGAACATGGCGGCGACGAACAGCGCTCCCAGAAAATTTGCCACCGCGCCTTCCCAGGTCTTATTGGGACTGATTTCCGGGGCCATCTTCCAGCGGCCGATGCTGCGGCCTACAAAGTACGCGGCGGTATCTCCGACCCAAACCAGGACCACCGTGAAGAGCAGGAGGCATGCGGCCCGCATACTCGATGCCGTGCAGGCGAACGACGGCGCTGAAACGGAAGCACGATGAAGAAGAGCCCGGCGGCGCTCACCGAAATGGACGGCAACGCTTCGCCCATCGGGCGGCGAGTCGCCGAGCGCGATGGCCGCAACTCCGAGAACGAAGCCGAAGAGAATCAGATCCAGAGTCATGCGAGGAGAGCGATCCAGTAAATCGCCCAGACGTATCAGATGTTGCCAGGCGCGACGCGTAGAATTGCTGGCCGACGATTCCGGCGGCGGCGAGGCAGGTCCAGAGCCGGTAGGCATGAAACCCGAGATGCTCGGCGATCGCAAAAAATTCCCAGAGCGCCAGCGATCGCGACGAACGCCGACGACGATGGCGATCAGCCATGTGGGGCCCCACCAGATCGCGGCGACGACGATGGGAATCAGGATCGCCGCGGTCAGCACGCGCTGTCCGGTTCCGGAACTCATTCGGTCCTTTCTCTTCCGCGATCGGCGGTCAGCAGCTTTGACATCGGGCGCGTGCAGGCACGCGTCCGCACACACGGACAGAGACTGATACGTCGAGACGGATTCATTGAGCGGATTGTTGCGCGCTACCTCGAACGCGGGTTGAAATCACGGGATATCGATGTAGCACGGGTTGGAAACGATTACGCGAGGGCCGGACACGCAGCGGCGGGATCAGGCCATGACGCGGCGGCGCGTTTCCGTCAGGCCGCCGTAGCGGCGCTCGCGCTTTTGAAAATCGAGCAGGGCCTCGTAGAGCTGCGCGCGGCTGAAATCGGGCCACAAGGTTTCGGTCACATAAATTTCGGCGTAGGCGATTTGCCACAGCAGAAAATTGCTGACGCGCATTTCTCCGCTGGTGCGAATCAGCAGGTCGGGATCGGGCAATCCGGCCGTGTACAGATGCTGCGAAATCAATTCCTCGTCGACGCGGGCGTTGGCGAGGCCGTTGTTGCGAACGCGATCGAGAATGCGGTTGAAGGCATCCACGAGTTCCGCGCGGCCGCCGTAGTTCAGCGCCACCGCCAGCTTCATGCCCGGTGTTCCCTGCCGTCTGCTCCATGGCGCGATCGATGTCGGCGCGCACTTCGTCGGGCAATTGATCGGGGCGGCCGATGACCAGCATGCGGATATTGTTTCGATGAATGATGGGAAGTTCCTTGCGCAGATATTCGCGCAAGAGGCGCATCAGAAAATCGATTTCCGCCTTCGGGCGGCGCCAGTTTTCCATGGAAAAAGCGTAGAGCGTGAACGCGGGGATCTCCAGGCGCGCGCACGTTTCAATGACGGTTCGGGCGGACTGTACTCCCGCCCGATGCCCGGCCACGCGCGGCAAGTGGCGCCGCTGCGCCCAGCGGCCGTTTCCATCCATGATGACGGCAATGTGCTGCGGGAGCCGGTCCGCATCCAGTTCAAGGAGCAGCCGCTCTTCTTCGAGGTCCGAAGGTTTGAGCGAATCGGGTACTTTCACGCGACTATTCCCGCGAATTCCAGTGTAGTGGATGAGGCCGTTTCGCGAGCATCTTGGAAAGCTAACATAGGGCCTCTCATGGCGCAACACGGCACCCGATACGATCGCGTCAAATCGACAATGGCCGCCCAGAAACGAGAACCCGGCCTGCCCTCTGGCGTAAGAGCAGGCCGGGAACCCGACTCGGCGATCGGAATGAAATGAATCCGGTGTTAGTCGTCGCCGTCGTGATCGGAGACGACCATGCCGGTGTTCGGGTCAAGGATCAAAATCGAGTCATGGCCGGAGTGACGATGGTCGTCGAAGTCGAACATGCCCTTCAGCGAGCCGGCCACCGCATCCGTCGAGCCGTTTCCGATGCGGCCCACGTTCCAATTGTCTTCGATGAATCGCAGAATCGAGGACTGGTCGACGACCCGATGGTCCACGTAATTCTTGCGGGCGTACGGAGAAATCACCATCAGGGGAATGCGGGGACCGTAGCCGCACCGCGCGTTCTGAATGTCGCCCTGCGCGTCGACCGGCTTCGGCGTGCCGCAATTCTTGGGGCCGAGGAGCTGATCTTCGGGGGCATTCGACTGGACGATAATCGGACCCATCACGTGGTCGTACCAACCGTCGGAGTCATCCCAGGTAATGAAGACAGCCGTTTCGTTCCACTCGTCCGACTTCATCAGGGTGTTGAGCGTGTTGACGAGGAAGAACTGCTCGTCGATGGGATCGGAGTAACCGGCATGTCCATCCTGATACGCGGGCGCTTTGAGGATGCTCACGGCGGGCAGGCGATGTTCTTTCAA
Source organism: uncultured Acidobacteriota bacterium (assembly GCA_963800455.1). Lineage (GTDB taxonomy): Bacteria > Acidobacteriota > Terriglobia > Acidiferrales > UBA7541 > Palsa-360. Next base: position 575,536 of record CAWDAY010000004.1, read on the forward strand.
CGCGGTGAAGAACAGGCTGAGGTCGTACTCGTGATTGGCGACGTCCGTCTTGCCGATCATGCTGTTTGACGTGGGAGGCACGTGGTTCGGGTTCAGGGTGGAAGCCCAATATTGGGTAAAAGCGTGGTGCGGAATGTAATCCGTGCTGGACGCGAGCCCGGTCAATCCCGTTGTCGTCTGCGTGCAACTGTTGAATCCGCCCATAAACGAGCCCCAGGTCACTCCCGCTTTGTTCAGGAGATCGCCGATGCTCGGACTCGCGGTCATCTGAACCTGCCCGCGGGTCGCGCCGGAGCACATATCGCCGAACGGGTCCGCGTCGCCGATCACGGTACCAAAGGTGGTGCCGCCGGAAATAAATCCCGCGGGCGAATTCTTCATGATCGTCCCGCCATACGTCGACCCGGCGAGAAGGTTGAGAAGGCCGGGAGTGGAGGGACCGAAGGATGTGCCGTAGTGGTTGTCGCTCATGGCAAAGTACTGCGCGTAGTTCCAGAGGGCGGTGACGGTATTGCCGTCGAAATAGCCCATCACGCTGAACTTGCCGTAGTGGGGATCGTTGCAGCTATAGAGAGAGGTGCTGCCGGGCTTGGTACCCGCAAATCCGTCCAGCAGGCCGCCGTGAAACGCGAATTGTTCATCGCCGTAGCCGTGGTCCTGATCGCAGGTGTTCGGGAACGCGCGGTCCATGCGGAAGGGGTTCACGCCATTCGGGTTGTTCGTCAGGAGACCCGCGCTTTCCAGATTGTTCGCCCGAGGCGTATCGTCCGTGGCGCTCTTGAAATAGACGGAGCCATCGGCGTTGGGTGCGGCGTGGGGGTAGGTCGCGAAGTAGTGATCGAAGGAAACGTTCTCCTGGAAGATCACCACGACGTGCTTGATGGGCGTCGTGGTGCGAAAATCGTCGGAGTCGTCATGGGCCCACAATCCTGCCGGGGCAGCGAACATCGCGGCGAGGACGGTCAACAAGGCCGCAAACACACGTAGAGACTTCAAGCGCATAGATTCTCCTTCTCAGAATTTTAGGATTCGGGAACGAACCGCACAGCTCACCGGGGTTTGCCAGCCGAGGCGGGCAGCTGACTTGCAGAATCAAGTTCCGGTGCGCGGAACGATAGATACGCGGTCGCGATTAAAGCGGGATGAACGCGCCGTGAAATCTGATTCACAGCGGCGTTCATAGTTGTAAGAGTTGCGAGAAGTTTTATCCGCCGCCCGGCATGGCGTTGGGGTGAAGGACCGTAACGTAGACCAGGACGAGCGTAAGAGCGATCACGGCGACGACGGTAATCCAGGCGACCGACGTTGAAGTGTGACGTGTTTACGTAATCGCCCATCAAATCGTTGCGGTTGATCAGCAACAGCATGAAGATGAGCACGACCGGGAGCCACACGCCGTTGCCCACCTGCGAGAGAACCAGAATTTTTTCCAAGCGGCGCGCGAGGGATCAGAATGACGGCGGCGCCAACGACGATCATGCCCGTGTAAAGGCTGTAAAAAATGGGCGCGTCGTTGAATTTGTGGTCGATGCCCGCCTCAAATCCCATGCCTTCGCAGATGACGTGAGCGGTGGAGAGCGGCAGGATGGATGCGGCGAACAGCGACGCGTTCAGGAGGCCGAACGCAAAAAGCATGGCGGCCCATTTTCCGGCCAGCGGAACGAGGGCCTGCGCGGCATCTCCGGCATCGTTGATGACGTGATGGCCGGAAACGAACAGCGTGGCGCCGGTGCAGACGATGATGAAGAAGACGATGACCATGCAGCTGACGCTGCCGAAGAGCACGTCCATGCGAGCCTGCGCGATATTGGCGCGCGGAAACGCGCTTTTCGACGAAGCTGGCCTGCATGTAGAAAAATTGCCACGGGGCGATCGTGGTGCCGATCAGCGCCGTGAGCATCAGGAGATACCCGCCGTCCAGATGCATCGTGGGAATCGCGGTGTCTGCGCGCCGCCAGGAGCCAATCCGGCTTGGCCAGAAACGCGGAGACCACATAGGAAAGATACAGAACGCAGGCCGCCAGAAATATTTTTTCGACCTGGCGGGAGGTTCCGCGGAGCACGAGAATCCAGACGGCAAGCGCGGCGAGAGGGACGGAAATATACTTGGAAATGCCGAACAGCTGCATGGAGGCGGCAACGCCCGCAAATTCGGCGCACACATTGCCCATGTCCACGATCGAGTCCGGCGAGGATCAGAAAAAACGTCGGACGGAAACCGAACTCTTCGCGGATAAGGTCGGAAAGGCCCTTGCCTGTCACGACGCCCATGCGGGCGCACATTTCTTCCGTGACGTAGAGCGCGATGGTCATGGGAATGAGCGACCACAGCAACGCATAGCCGTACATCGCGCCGGCCTGCGAATAGACGGAGATTCCGCCGGCGTCGTTGTCGACGTTGGAGGTGATGACGCCCGGGGCCGACCACGGCGAGAAAAAGAAGCAGCCGGCGGCGCAGAATGCGCGTGCGCTTGCCCCAATCCGACAGGCGAGCGCGCCACGGCTCGACCCAACCGGGGACAAGCTTCCAGCGCGTCACAGGTCCCGGAGTTTCCGGCGCCTGTTTTCTGTCTTCGGGTTTTCCAAGAACCGCCATGATCCCTTGAACCGAACTGCGTTCGCCGCGGCGAACGACTGTGCGCGCAAAAGCGAACTATGCCGGAGTCAGCTTACCGATGCCGGATGCGCGTGACCACGTCATCCACTTCAATCGCGCCGATGGGCCGGCCGAGCGATCGACGACGGCCAGGCTGTGAAGATTGTATTTGTCGAACAGTTCAAACACTTCCTTGTCTCCCGCGTCCGGCGTGAATGGAAAGCAGCGGCTCCATTTTCAAGGTTTCCATGCGTTCGTCGGGCGCCGCGAACAACAAGCGCCCGATGGCGACGGCGCCGGAAAATTTGGCGTCCTTGTCGATCAAGAAAACGGTGTCCAGGCGCTCCAGGTCCACATCTTTTTCCTGAATCCAGGAGACGACTTCATCGCGCGTGGCTGCCTCGCCCACGTAAATGAAATCGGTGTTCATCATTCCGCCGGCGGAATTTTCCTCAAATTTGAGGAGTTCGCGCACTTCGCGGGCTTCCTCTCCGGGCATTTCGCTCAGGACGTCGCGCGATTTTTCCGGCGTCATGTCCGCGATCACGTCGGCGGCCTGGTCGGGGTCCATTTCCTCGAGAATGTCGGCGGCTTTCTGCGGCAGTCAGCGTTTCGACGATCTGCGTGGTCAGGCGCTTATCCAGTTCGGCGAGGGCTTCGGCGGCGGTTTCCTCGTCGAGCGAAGCGATGATCGACTGGCGCTCGTTCGGGGACAGGTCTTCCATGATGTCCGCCAGGTCGGCCGGATGCATTTTTTCCAGTTTCTGGTGGGTGATGCGAAGCTTTACGCGGCGCAGCGGGTCCGGCTCGATCAGGTTGACGAATTCCCAGGGGATGACGCGGGTGGGCAGCTTGGTGGTCAGCCCGCGGACAAAGCCGGGCGAAGCTACGCCGTGCAGGAGCCGCCGCGCGGCGCCCGTCAGGCCGACGTCCACTTGCGTGACGCGCAGTTCGACTGTGCCGTTGACGCGCTGCTCGGACATGTCAATGTCGTTTACGCGGACGACTTTTCGGCCGCTGGTGTCGATAATTTGCTGGTCGAGCAAGTCCTTGCGCATGGCCAGCCACGCTTCATTGGGCTGGTAGTGCTCCAGATCCTTTTCCTCGACATTCAGGCGGATGACGCCGGGGGCGACGAAGGCAACGTGGTCGTACCGCACGATTAAGGGAAGAAATTTTCCCCTGCCGAGGAGGATGCGCGCCACGCGGTTGGGCTGGTCGGCGGGTTCGATGAATAGTTCGGTGACCTGGCCGACGAAATGGCCGTCGCGATCGTAGGCTTCTCCTCCCAAAAGATCGGTTGCATGCAGCATGGTTGCCTCCTCTCCTCGGACTCGACGGCTGCTTGTTACAACGCAGGACGCGGCTCGAAGTTCGAGCACCTGACGACAAGCGCGGGTTCTTCCGGCCTCAGGTCGCGCGAAATTTATTCAAATGGCTGGTTACGGCGGGTTCTGCGAGAATTGAAACCCGCAACCAGGTGTGGCCCGGCCGCGGGTGGAGGAAAATCCGGGTCTACCCGAGGCCTTTACGGCGCTCTTTCAAAGAATGGCCGACGGGCGGTTCGGCACCGGTACACCATGCCGTTTCGAAACATCGCGCCGCCGATCGATTCCTACTCGGAAAGGGCTCTAGCTTTTCAGATTCGCTCATAGCCACACAAAAAAACTCCAACTCAGTAGGTAAACGCAGTTCAAATCTTTGTCAAGGAAAGAGTGCACGTTAATGCGATTTTTTTGTTGCCGGAAAGAGCATGTCTCCGGGTTTCCGGCCCTGCTTGCGGCAATCGGCGACGTAGAGCGCAGCCATAGCTGTCCTTCAGGTAGTCTTTGCGGCCAAACCCGAGGAGGCTCGCGCCCCGGTCAATCGCTGCGAAGGAGCCTTCCAATTCGAGATAAATTCCGACTGGGGTTTCGTCGAGCTCGATCTTCAGGCCGGGGACGCTGCGAAGGGCGTAAGTGGTTCTAAATTTCTCGTATCGGAACATTGGGCGCAGTCCAAGGGCCCGGAGAATCCTGGCGATTTCCGCGGGGCCGTTGAGGGAAACCTCGGCTTCCTCCCTGATCTTGAAACGACCGCGGATTTTTGAGCGACCGCCACTCCCGGAGGGCGCGCGCGATCCCCGTGACCGGGCCTTTGTACGTCAGGATGCCCGAGCCATTCGTCGTCCACCACGCGTCGCGTGGAATTCGAGACGGGCTGCTCGACGCGGATGCGAATGAGCTGGCCGCGGCGGCGCAGAACGGACTGCGGCGTGTCGTAGAGCGTGTTGGATTCGTATGTGCGCGGGATGATTTCTTTGGCTCGGAGGAGCCTCAGGCGGCATCGAATCGCGGCGATATCCGCGACGCGCAGCTTGATTTCAATTTCTTCATGAGAATTGGCGGTCTTGGGCATCGCTTGGGAGTATACGACGAGATGGGACTGCCGCAGTTCCCGTCAAAATCATTGGCGACGAATCAATGCCACGGCTCGACAGGAACGAAGGCGGCGCGGTATAAACTTCTGTTGCCGACCGGCGTTCTCTACCTCGCGCGCTCTCCGCTGAGGCCGCACACGATCCCGGCAATCCACGAGACATGATAGAAGCAGCCACACCGCTCATGCGGCAGTACCAGTCTATTAAGGGACGGTATCCGCACGCGCTGGTCTTGTTCCGGCTGGGGGATTTCTACGAGCTTTTTTACGAAGACGCCATAGCGGCTTCGCGCGAACTGCAGATCACTCTGACCTCCCGGAATCGGGAAAAGCGGCGAGCCCGTGCCGATGTGCGGAGTTCCCTACCACGCCGCCGAGGGATATATCGCGCGGCTCTTGCGCGCGGGCTACAAGATTGCCGTGTGCGACCAGATGGAAGCGCCCACGCCGGGAAAGAAGCTGGTGCGGCGCGAAGTGGTGCGCGTCATCACGCCGGGAACGGCCACCAGCGCTCAACGTCCTCGAACCCAAGGAAAATAATTATCTGGCGGCGATTTTCCGCCCGGCGGGCGGATCGCCCATCGGATTTGCGTACGCGGACGTGACCACCGGCGAATTCCGCGCGGCGGCATTTTCCGGAGGCGACGCCGAAGAGAAATTGCGCGATGAACTGCACCGCTTGAAGCCGCGCGAAATTCTGATTCCGCGGCAGGCCAGCTTGTTTGCCGCGGCCGGTGCGGACGCGGATGCCGCGGGCAATCGCCGGGAGCGCGGCCGGACATTCGCGAAGGAGTCGAGACGCGGATCGACGAATGGGTGTTTCGGCCGGATTACGCGGAGCGCGTGCTGCGCGAGCAATTTGGCGTGGCGACGCTGGATGGATTCGGCCTTGCCGGGCATCCGCAGGCGGTTTCGGCCGCGGGCGCCGTGGTGCACTATTTGCGCGAAACTTCGGCCATGGACCCGGAAAACGGAAATCATTCCGGCGCGGCGCTCGGGCATCTGGACCGCGTTCGATATTACGAGCAGGCGGACGCGCTGGTGCTCGACATTGTTACCGTGCGCAACCTGGAACTGGTCGCGCCGATTTTTTTTGAAGACGGCGCGCGCGGCTCTGCTCCTACGCTGCTTTCCGCGCTGGACGAAACGACCACGGGCATGGGAGCGCGGCTCCTGCGGCAATGGATTTTGCGGCCGCAGGTGAATCGCGAGGAAATTCAGGCGCGGCTCGATGCGGTGCAGGAGTTGAAGAACCATACAGTTCTGCGCGAAGAAATTCGCCACAATCTTGCGGGCGTGCAGGATCTGGAGCGGCTGGCGGGGCGCGTGACGCTGGGCGTTGCGTCGCCGCGCGATCTTGCTGGGGCTGCGGCAGTCTCTCTCGCGCATTCCTCTGTTGCGAAAATATCTGTCCAATTGCCCGTCCGAGCGGCTCTCGGCGCTGCATGTGGAAATGGACGAACTGGCGGATGTGCGCGAACGGATTGAAATGGCGCTGGCGGACGATCCGCCGGCGCTGGCATCCGATCCGGGCGTGATTCGGCGCGGCTACGACAAGGAACTGGACGAGCTGCGCGAACTCTCGCAGCACAGCAAACAAATTATTGCCGCGATGGAAGAGCGCGAACGCAAGCGCACGGGAATCGGCTCGCTCAAGATTCGCTTCAATCAGGTGTTCGGTTACTACATCGAAATTTCCAAGGCGAATTTGCATCTGGTGCCCGGCGGATTTCGAGCGCAAGCAGACGCTCGTGAATGCGGAACGCTTTACGACGCTGGAACTGAAGGAATACGAACGCAAAGTGCTGGATGCGGACGAGCGCATCGCGGAAATCGAGCGGCGGCTGTTTGCCGAGCTGCGCTTGTGGGTCGGGGAGCAGGCCGCGCGCTTGCGGCGGACGGCGGCGGCGATCGCACAGCTGGACGTGCTGGGGAATTTCGCGCGGCTGGCGGCTTCGCGCAATTACACGCGGCCGGAATTTAATGACGACACACAGATCATGATTGTGGCGGGGCGGCATCCGGTGATCGAGCAATTGCTGGAGCAAAAAGGCGAGCGGTTTGTTCCCAACGATTTGTTTCTGGATGACTCGGCGCAGCAGATCCTGCTGATCACCGGGCCGAACATGGGCGGAAAATCGACGTATCTGCGGCAGGCCGCGCTGATTATTCTGATGGCGCAGATGGGATCGTTCGTTCCGGCGGATCAGGCGCGGCTGCCCATCACCGATCGAATTTTTACGCGCATTGGCGCGGCGGACAATTTGGCGCGCGGGCGATCCACGTTTCTGGTGGAAATGACCGAGGTCGCGGCGATTTTGAATACGGCCACGCCCGCGAGCCTCGTGCTGCTCGATGAAGTGGGGCGCGGGACGGCCACTTTTGACGGGCTTTCCATCGCCTGGGCGGTGGTGGAGCATCTTTCGAGCGAAACGAAATCGCGCACGCTCTTCGCCACGCATTATCACGAATTGACGGAGCTTGCGGATTTGCTGCCGGGCATCAAGAATGTGCACGTTTCCGCGCGCGAAACTTCGACGGGCATCGTGTTTCTTGAAGCGCGTGGAAACCGGGAGCGCGGACAAGAGCTACGGAATTGAAGTGGCGAGGATGGCGGGGCTGCCTCCGGCGGTGATTGCGCGGGCGCGCGAAATTCTGGAACGGCACGAGCAGGCCGAGCATCAGTTGAGCGAGCGGCTGACGCCGGGCGCCGCGGCGGGCGGAGAGCCAGCGCCGGAGCAGCAGGCGCTTGTTCACGCCGCTCGACCGGCGCGTGCTGGATGCGCTGCGCGAGGCGGACATCGACAATTTGAAACCGGTCGAGGCGCTCAATCTTCTGGCGGAGTTGAAAAAACAAATTTTATGAAGAAACAAGCGCGAACGCGGAATGTTGGCGCTGGGAATCATGTCCGGAACTTCGGCGGACGGGATTGACGTCGCGCTGGTGCGCATGGATGGGCGAAAGGCGACTCTTGAAAATTTTGCGGCGTTTCCCTTCCCTCCGCGAGTGCAGAAAGCGATTTTGAAGCTTGGCGAAGGGCGCGCGGTGACGACGGGAGAAATCAGCCAGCTCAATTTTCTGCTGGGGGAATTATTTGCGAAGCGCGGCGCTGGCCGCGTGCAAGAAATTTCGCGTGTCTCCCTCGCGGATCGACGTGATTGGCTCGCACGGGCAGACGGTTTTTCATCAGGGCGTGCCGGCGCTGTTTCAAGGACGCGCGCGTCGCCTCGACATTGCAGATCGGCGATCCTTCGGTGATTGCGGCGCGCACGGGGATCACCACCGTGGGCGATTTTCGTCCCGCGGATATGGCGGCGGGCGGACAGGGCGCGCCGCTCGTGCCGTACGTCGATTATCTGCTCTACCGGCACTCGCGGATCGGGCGCGTGGCGCTGAATATCGGCGGGATTGCCAACGTCACGGTGATTCCCGCGGGCGCGACGCTGGAAAATGTTTTTGCGTTCGATACAGGGCCGGGAAATATGGTGATCGACGCGCTGGTGCGCCACTTTACGCAGGGCAAAAGAGCATTCGATCGAAACGCGGAAATGGCGTCCGAAGGGCGAATTGCTGCCGGGACTGCTTTACGACAATGCTGCGCGACAAATATTTTTCGAAGCTGCCCGCCCAAGACGGCTGGGCGCGAGCAGTACGGCGAAAAATATGTTCGCGCGAGCTGCTGATCTCGCAACGATGCGCGCGAGGCAAAACCCGAGGACGTGATCCGCACCGCCACGATCTTGACGGCGCTCTCGATCGTGGATGCGTTTCACCGATTCGATCGCGCCGAAGGCAAAAATTGCGGAGCTGATCGTTTCCGGAGGCGGCGCGCACAATCCGCTGCTGATGGCGCAGCTCGCAATCCGGCTTGAGTCGGATTCGAGTGCGCGAGGCGGGAGAATTGGGCGTGTCGGGGGACGCGAAGGAGGCGTTCGCGTTCGCCGTGCTGGCGTGCGAGACGCTGCGACAGGCGGCCTGCGAATGTGCCGGGCGCGACGGGAGCGAAGAAGGCGGTCGTGCTGGGCAAGGTGTGTTATGCGCGGATGAAGCAGGAAGTAAAGGAGTGGAGGAAGTGAAGGAAGTAAAGGAACGGAAACTTGCGAACAGCGCGCTGCGCAGGCGAACTCTTTTCCTTTACCTCCTTTGCTTCCTTAATTTCCTTTACTTCCCTTCTGCTTCTTCTCCTGCTTGCACTTTCCTCCTGCTCGCGATCTGTCGGCACGGAACCCGGCGTCGTCAATTTTTTAATTGAATCGATGCCGACGAATCTGGATCCGCGAATTGGGACGGATGCGGTTTCGCAGCGGCTGGACAGCCTGATCTTCAGCAGCCTGGTGGAACTTGACGCGCAGAGAATTCCGCGCGGCGACCTGGCGGAAAAATGGGAGACGCCCGATCCGCGTCACTACGTGTTTCATTTGCGCAGCGGCGTGAAGTTTCACGATGGACGGCGCGCTCACTTCCGCGGACGTGAAGTACACATTCGATTCGATCCTGGATCAGAACCGTTACTTCGCCGAAGCGCGGTTCGCTCGCGCTGATTCAATCCATCGACGCTCCCGACGCCGCCACCGTTATTTTTCATTTGAGCGAACCGTACGCCGGATTTCTGTGGGAAATCGCGCGGCCTGCGATCGGGATCGTTCCCGACGGGCTCGGGCAGCGGATTTTTCCGCCGGCTCATGGGCACCGGCCCGTTTCGATTTGTCAGCGCGGAGCAGGATGACAACGTGGTGCTGGAGCGCAACGGCGCTTATTTCGGCGGTGCGCCGAAAATTTCACGGCGTGCGATTTCGCGTGGTTCCGGAAGCCATTGTGCGCGCCCTGGAATTGCGCAAAGGCAGCGCCGACGTGGAAGTGAATTCGCTTACGCCGGACATGATTCCCGTGCTGCGCGCAGCAACCGACGCTCGATGTGACCGAACAGCCCGGAACCAACTACTCAGTATATGGCGTTCAATCTTGACAACGCGACGCTGGCGCAAACGCGAAGTGCGGCAGGCGCTTGCCTATGCGACCAACCGCGAGGAAATCATCAATATTTGTATCGCGGCCAGGCGCAGGCCTGCCGACGGCCCTCTGCCCACGAAGCAGCTGGGCGTACGAACCCGAGATCCGGAAATACGAGTTACGATCCGCAACAGGCGGAGCGATTGCTGGACGCGGCTGGGTTTCCGCGGCAGCCTGCCGACGGGCGGCATGCGCGTGAAGCTCACGCTGAAGACGTCGACGGAAGAATCTTCGCGACTCCTGGCCGCCGTGTTGCAGGAACAGTGGCGCAAGGTCGGCGTCGATCTGGACGTGCAGGCCGCTGGAATTCGCGACGTTGTTTTCGGACATGGCGCGCGGAAGTTTCGAGATCTTTACACGCTGCGCTGGATCGGCGCGAACAACGATCCCGACACATTTTTCGAATACGTTTTCGATTCTCAGGAAGATTCCGCCATGCGGGGGCCAATCGCGGACACTATCGCAATGCGGAAATCGATGCGCTGCTCGATCAGGCGCGCGTGGAGACCGATCAGGAAAAGCGGCGCGAACTGTTCAGCAAAGTGCAGAAAATCATCGCGGAGGATTTGCCTTACGTCAGCTTGTGGTTCATGGACAACGTGAGCGTGCACCGCAAGAGGATCAGCGGCGTGCAGCTTTCTCCGACCGGGGATTATGATTTTTTGCGGAGCGATCGAAGCGCGCTAGGAGTGGCAGCGGCTTAAGCCTAGACTGCAGGGCTCTTGGTCCTTGCAGGGATTCAACACCCGCAGGCTGAAGCCTATGCCACGTAAATTAAACTTCGGTGTCGTCTTCCAGGCAGGCGCGGATTTCCTGCTCGCTGATTACGCCTTCGCGCATGACTTCCCAGTCGTTGCCTTCGAGCTTCACGATCGTGGAGGCCAGATTTCCCGGGGTTTCTCCCGCGTCGATAATCAGCGGCAGGCGGTCGCCCATTTGTTCCAGAAGATCGATGGCGGTCGCGCAGGCGGGCTGGCCGGAAATATTTCCGCTGGTGCCGGTGACCGGCCCTTGCACCAGATCGATGAGCGCATTGACGATGGCGGATTTCGGCCAGCGCACGCGCGACATTTCCCGTCTGCGCCGTTACTTTCAGCGGAACGGCCGTGGAAGCCTCGACGAGCAGCGTCAAAGGGCCGGGCCAGAATTTGGCGGCGAGTTTGTGAAACGAATACGGAACATCGCGCGAAAGCGTCACGCCCTGCGAAATGGTATTGACGAGAATCGGAAGCGCGCGGGTTTCCGGGCGTCCTTTGACGCGATAGAGCTGATCGACGGCGGCAAGATTAAAAGGGTCCGCGGCAATTCCATAAAAAGTGTCGGTGGGGATGGCGACCAGTTCGCCGCGGCGAATAAATTCGGCTGCGTAACGCAGGGCGGCAGGATCGGGATTTTCGGGAGAAATCTTCAGCAATTCAGCGGACAAAGTGGCGACCCTCGTTATGTCAAGACAAAAATGTGGCGATCGACCGGCGAATCAAAACGCAGTCGAGTGAAACTACCATAGACGTGTAGCGCGTTCAAGACGCTGAGCCTTCCAAACATATTTCACGGTCTCAGCCGCTGACTTATCAAACTTGAAAATGGTCGCTTTGGAGGGCCGGCTGCAGTTTACGGCGCCTTCTACATGCGAAGCATATTGTAAATTCGAGGCACGCGGCCGCACTTGCTTTACCGTTCGGAGGGCGGTTTGTTAGGCTGGTGTGCATGGCTCATCCAGCGGAACAAACGCGCGGGAAATCACTAGAGAAAAGCTTCCGCTGATTGCCAGCCGGGACAACCGCTGGCTCAAGCGATTTCGAGCCGCGCTGGCGGGCGAACGCGGCGAAGACGGAATTGTGGGCGTCGAAGGAGTTCGGCTGGTGGAAGCGGCGCTCGGCTCGGGCCTGCCGGTGGAGGCGCTTCTGGTGAGCGAATCGGGCGCGCGCCATCTTGCCGCGCGTCGCGCCTGTGCTGTCGCCGCATGTTCCGGTGCTGCGCACTTCGGACAAATTGTTCGCCGGCGTGGCCGATACGCGAACGCCGCAAGGGATCGCCGCGCTCGTGCGGCCGCGGCAGGCGACGCTGGAAAATCTTTTGCCGGGAACGGCGCTGCTGGTGGTTCTGGTCGGCGTGCAGGATCCCGGCAACGTGGGAACGATTGTGCGCGCGGCGGAAGCATTTGGAGCGACAGGGGCGGCGACGTGCCCGGCGGACGAGCATTGGGACGGCCGATCCGTTTGGGCCGAAGGCGCTGCGCGCGTCGGCGGGATCGGCGCTGCGGCTGCCGATTGTGCCTGGAATTTCGCCGGCCATTTTGCTCGCGCAATTGCGAATGCCTGAGGTGAAAATCTATGCCGCATCGCCGTGGCGCGCCGGCAGAACTTCCAGAGCGGCTCGACTTCCCCTCTCTTGCGCCCGTGGGATATCGACTGGAAATTCCCGCGGCCATCTTGATCGGCAACGAAGGCGCCGGCTTGCCTGCAGAACTCGTGCGCGCGGCCGACGCGCGCGTCTATATTCCGCAAGCCGCGGCAAGCGCGCCCGTGGGGATTGAATCGCTGAACGCCGCGATGGCGGCGAGCGTTCTGCTGTACGAAGCCATGCGGCAGAGAAATGCGGCGCGAGAGCAGCATCCATGAGCCTATTCGCAAAACTCGAGCCGGAAGAAAATTCCGGCGGCGCGCGGCCAACCGCTCGCGGAACGCATGCGCCCGCGCACGCTCGATGAATTTACGGGGCAGGAGGCGCTGCTCGGCCCGGGAAAACCGCTGCGGACGCAGATCGAGCGCGACGAAATCGGCTCGATGATTCTTTGGGGGCCGCCGGGATGCGGAAAGACAACGCTCGCGCGCCTGATCGCGCGAATGACGCATTCCGAATTTGCGGCGTTCAGCGCGGTGCTGACCGGGATCAAGGAAATCAAGGAAGTGATGGCCGCGGCCGAGCACACGCGGCGCGCGGGACGCAGGACCATCGTGTTCATCGACGAAGTGCACCGCTTCAACAAGGCGCAGCAGGATGCGTTCCTGCCGCACGTGGAAGCGGGAAACATTATTCTGATCGGCGCGACCACCGAAAATCCCTCCTTTGAAGTGATCGCGCCGCTGCTTTCGCGGACGCGCGTTTACGTTCTGCAGGCGCTGACCACCGAGCAGATCGAAGCGCTCTTGCGGCGCGCGCTGGCGGACCCTGTGCGCGGCCTCGGAAACGAAAAGATCGCGATCGAGCGACGAAGCGATTCGAGCACATCGCCGTATTTTCGGGCGGCGATGGGCGCGCCGCGTACAACACGCTGGAGGCAGCCGTGCGCGCCGCGCAGCCGGACGCGTCCGGAACGCGCAGCGATCACCAAGGAATTGCTCTCCGAACTTTTGCAGCGCAAATTTCTGCTGTACGACAAGTCCGGCGAAGAACATTACAACCTCATTTCCGCGCTGCACAAATCCGTGCGCAATTCCGATCCCGACGCGGCGCTGTACTGGCTGGTGCGCATGCTCGAATCGGGCGAAGACCCGCTATATATCGCGCGGCGCCTCGTGCGCATGGCGAGCGAGGACATCGGCCTCGCGGAACCGGGCGCGCTCGCGGTGACGATTGCGGCGATGCAGGCCGCTGAATTTGTCGGGCCGCCGGAAGGAAATCTCGCGCTGGCGCAGGCCGCCGTCTATCTTTCGCTCGCGCCGAAATCCAACGCGCTTTATACCGGGCTACGGCTCGGTGACGAGAAGATTTGGAGAGCACGCGCGCCGAGCCCGTGCCGCTGCACCTGCGCAACGCTCCCACCGGACTGATGAAAGATATCGGCTACGGGAAGGGATACCAGTACGCGCACGACGTGGAAGATAAAGTGGCTGACATGACTTGCCTGCCGGAATCGCTTGCCGGGAAAAACTTATTATCGGCCGACCGATCAGGGATTTGAGGCGCGCTTGCGCCAGCGCATGGAGGAAATTCGGAGGATTAAAGGATCAGCGGAAGGTCTGAAGTAGGACAGGCATTCAGCCTGTCTGCTTTTGACGTTTTAGCGTGTCCACATCGATCGAGGCAGACTCGCAAAAATCAAAAGCGGACAGGCTGAAGCCTGTTCTACTTGTCTTCGGCGCATGTAGATATCTTTGGCGATGCAGCGGTTCATTGCTGACGAAGAGGCCGGCGCGGCGGGCGCGTTCGGCGGAGGCTTCGTCCTCCACTCCCTCTTGCATCCAGATGGCGCGCGCGCCGATGCGAATCGCGGAATCCACAATTTCCGGACACGAATTCCGAGCGGCGGAAAATATCCACGATATCGATTTTCTCGGGAATATCTTCCAGGCGGGCGTAGGCTTTCTCGCCGAGCACTTCCTTCTCGTTCGGATTGACGGGAAAGATTCGATAGCCGGATTCTTGCAGGGTTTCCGACACGCCGAAGCTGGAGCGGTAGCGGTTGGAGGAAAGCCCGACCACGGCAATGTTTTTTGCCGTAGCGAGAATTTCGGTGACGGTGTCGTGTTCGGGGGTGGCCATGGAGTCCTGATTCGTATCGCGAGCATTCGTAAATTTGTCATTCGAGTAGAAAGTCGAGACGTTTATTCCGAGTGCAATTCTGCGGCCGCTGCTTTGGCTGGTGTTCTGCGTGCCTCACATTGGTCATCCTGCTATCGCGCGCGTTCCTGGTTATCGGCATGCTGCTTACCTGCCGCGTGCTGCGATCGCCGCTCCTTGCTGGCCTTTTTCGCCATCCGTCTTCCTGACTTTTTCGCGGCGGGTCGCCAGTCGCGCTTCGGCTTGAAACCTCGGAACCGGCTTGTTCTCGGTGAGCGCGCGATCCACCGCGCGGGCCAGCTTGGCCACTTCCTCTGCGTCCAGTTGGCGGTAGTGCCCTTCTGCCACGGTGTCCGACATCCAGCGAAGCCAGCTTCATGCGCTTAATTTTTTCGACGGGGTGGCCGATGGCCAGCAAGATTCCGTCGCAGCACGTTCGCGGCGCACCTCCGGTGATTTGCGCTTCGTACCACGGATTCGGCGGATTTTTTCCGGCCGCGTGCGTTCCGCGCAAAGGAAATATTTTGCCGTCGCACCGTGTGCGCGAGGCTTTTCAGCTGATCGTCGCTGACGCGGCCCTTCACTTTGATCCAAAACGTCTGTGGCAGGGACGGCGAATGCTTTCAACATGCGGCTGGCGAAATCGCCGTCGTTGGTCAGGAAAATCGCGCCGCTGGCGGCATAATCCAGACCGCCAACGGGAAAAACACGCTCGGAAACTCCGACCAGAAAATTGCGCAGCGTGCGGCGGCCTTCCGGATCGGCCAGGGTGGACACGACTTCCGGCGGCTTGTGCATGCAGCAGATAGACGTGCGTGTCGGAAAGTTGCGCGACGCGGCCGGCGGCCTCGACGCGGTCGCGCTCGGGATCTGCTTTCGCGCCGAGTTCGGTGACCACCACTCCGTTGACGCGAACCTGCCCGCTGCGGATCAAATCCTCCGCGTGGCGCCGCGACGCAATTCCGGCGCGGGAAATTATTTTCTGTAAACGTTCTTGCATGATTTTCTAGGAAGCGCTTTCTGCCTTGGCTTGTTCGGAGTGCTCCGCTGGGGTGAGCGGCTTCGGCTGCTGGCGGCTTCCTGAATGCGTTCCGTGCATGGTCTCTTGCGGCGACCGTTGTCGGATCGCAGCCTCCGCTTCCATGGATTTCGCGTACTGAGATTGTCTCGCCGTTCCGCGGCGTGCTCATCTGCCGCGGGTGATGGATTGAATCCGGCGGTTCGCCGACTGTCATCGTTCGCTGAAATCCGCTGTCTCGGGCGTGTCATGCATCGTCGGCGTTCCATCGACTTCCAGTGTGCTTCCGGCTCGATCGGCGCGATGCCTTCGTCCGAACCGAGCGCCGCGCGCGCGAGCTGTTCAAACTCCTTCAGGCTCGGCAGTTCTTCGAGGTCGGAGAGGCCGAAGCGCATCAGAAATTCCTTCGACGTGCGGTACATGATGGGGCGGCCCATGACGGCTTTGCGTCCCGCGGTCACGATCAGGCGCTTTTCGAGCAGCGTCTTGATCACGCCGGAAACATTTACGCCGCGAATTTCCTGAATTTCCGGGCCCGGTGACGGGGCCGCCGGTAGGCGATCACCGCCAGCGTTTCGAGCGCGGGCATCGTCAGGCGCAGCGGCGGGCGCAGGCTCTTGATGAAGCGGCGAACGACTTCGTGATGCTGCGGCTTGGTGTAAAACTTGTAGCCGCCAGCGACGGCGCGGATTTCGATGCCGCGATCCTCGGCGGCGTAGGCCGGCGATCATTTCATCCAGCGCCGCGCGCACGACGGCTTTTTCTTCGCCGACTGCTTTGGCAATTTGATCGAGCGTGGCGGGCTCATCGGCGGCATAAATAATGGCTTCGAGCGCGCCTTTTAGTTCCGTGGGATTCATTGTCATTGATATTGTTCGTCAATTCCCCTGAGCGGTTCCAGCGCGGCGTCGGATGGAAATCGATTCGCCGCCGGCAAAGACCACATCAAACATTTTATGCTTTCGCAGCCAAATCTTTGAGAACATTTCCTGCTGCACCAGGACGATGGCTTGCAGTCGCGTAAGTTCCAGAACCGCGAGCAGCGAGACGATCATCGCGTGGCGCGACGGGCAGGACTCGAAGAACGCGATCAGGTCGATGCCCTCTTCGACGGCGATTAGTTGCTGGCGCAGCAAATCCATCATCTGCGCGATGGTGAATTGCTGGTGGTGCAGCTCGATCTTCACCACTTCCTTGCGGCGCTCCAGCACTTGCTGAAACACTTTTACCAGGTCCACGAGCGAAACGATCAGCTCGCCTTCCGATCTCTTCGCCTTCGTACAGCGTGAGGTCCGGCTTGGACCAGACGTGCTCCTCGATCTGCTGGCGCTGGTGAAGGAGTTGCGCGGCGCTCTTGAATTTTTCGTGCTCGACCAGGCGATGCACGAGGTCCGCGCGCGGGTCTTCCTGTTCCTCGGGGCCGGCCAGCGGATCGGCCGGCAGCAGCATTTTCGATTTGATGTAGATCAGCGTCGCGGCCATGTAAATGAAGTCGGCCGAGATGTCCATGTCCAGCTGTTCGAGCTTGTGCAGATATTCCAGATACTGGCCCGTGATTTTGGCGATAGGGATGTTGTGGATGTCGATTTCCTGCTTCTTGATCAGATCGAGCAGCAGATCGAGCGGGCCGTCGTATGCATCGAGATGAATTTTGTAGGGTGACGCCATTTTATTGCCTCGCTTGCAATTTCGATTCCCGCCGTTTGCGAACGTTAGCGGCTAATCCGGCTACGGGCCAACCTCACATTTTGTCATTCTGAGCGGAGCGAAGAATCTCTCTTGATTTCCACTCGCCGCCGAAGAAAGAGAGATTCTCGCTCCGCTCAGAATGACAAAATAATTTACTGTTGCCACAAACCACGGGCTTCTTGCCTGCCTGAATCGCTCACGTCAGCTCTTGACGGCGTTTTGCCGCGGCAACTTCCGCGCGCTTCTCTTTCCAATTGAAAACGGCTTCGCGCACGCGCGCCATCGTTTTCTGCGCGACTTCGCGCGCTTTCACCGAGCCCTCGTCGAGAATCCGCAACACTTTGCCGGGATGCGCGGCGTACTCTTCGCGGCGCGCGCGGACCGGTTCGATCCACTTGATCAAATGGTCGGCCATCGACATTTTACACTCAATGCAGCCAATTCCCGCACTGCGGCAGCCCGTCCGCCGCCCACGTCAGCGTTTCCGGCGGCGAAAATAATTTGTGCCAGTCGTACACGGGGCAGACGTCGGGATTGCCGGGATCGGTGCGGCGCTTCCTTTGCGGATCGGTGATCATGGCGCGCGATTTGGTGCGGATCGATTCGTCGGATTCGCTGAGCGAAATGAAATTGCCGTAACTCTTGGACATTTTCCGGCCGTCGGTGCCGGGAATGCGCGGGGTTTTTGTGAGTAGCGAGCCGGGCTCGCGAAGAATCGCCGAGCGGCTGAAAAAGTGGCCGTATTCCTTCACCGAATCCAGAAAATTCTCGACGCCTTGCTCCAGCGCTTCCCTTCGCAGAATATCGGCGACTTCCCTCTTTTGCTCGTCCGTGAACGGCTTCCCGTTCGATGGCAGGATCTTGACGTCGTGCACGTGCTGCGCCAGAAATCGCAGATTGGCAGGCGCGAACAATTCCGGCTTGATCCTGAAGCCGTAAAAGAAATCGAAACGGCGCACAATTTCGCGAGTCAATTCGATGTGCGCGACCTGATCTTCGCCGACGGGAACAAGGTCCGCGTCATAAATGACAATGTCCGCCGACTGCAGAACCGGATAGCCGAGGAATCCGTAGGTGTGCAGGTCCTTGTCCTTCACGTTGTCGAGCGCTTCTTTGTACGTGGGGACGCGTTCCAGCCAGCCGAGCGGCGTCACCATCGAGAGCAGCAACTGAAGCTCGGCGTGTTCCGGGACGGACGACTGCAGGAACATGCGTGCACTTCGCGGGATCGAGGCCCGAGGCGAGCCAGTCGGTTGCGATTTCGATGGAGTTTTGCGCGACTTGCGATGTGTCGGCGTAATCCGAAGTGAGCGCGTGCCAATCGGCGACGAAGAAAAAACATTCGTATTGCGGATCGTTTTGCAGCTTGACCCAATTTTCGAGGGCGCCGAAATAGTGGCCGATGTGCAGGCGCCCGGTGGGGCGCATGCCGCTCAGGACTCGTTTCTTGTGATCCACGCTAAATGGTTCTCCTAAAAGTTCGACATGCGACGTTAGCGGCTGCTGCATCGAATTGCTGTAGCCCGCAGTCTTCAGAACCCGGGGTTTTCTGTCCGGCGGCGCAAGAGTTTCTTTGCATCGGCGGCAATCCACAGCAGAGACTGCTTCGCGATAGCCGCCTCAGACATTGACATCTAAATCCCCGCCTCTGAAAGGCGGCGCTACAAACATCGCGCATTGCACTCAAGCTTCCGTGCTTAAGAATGCCTAGCAAATCGCGCGCGATGATCATGCGCTGAATTTCGCTGGTGCCTTCGTAAATCGTGATGACTCGCGCGTCGCGATACATGCGCTCGACGTCGGATTCGCGCGAATAGCCCAGGCTGCCGTGAATCTGCACGGCTTTGTACACGACGCGATTCACCATTTCTCCGGCGTACAATTTTGCGCGCGAGGCGTACGGGCCGACTCGCGCGCGCGCCCGTGTCGCGCATCCACGCGGCGTGATGCACCAGTGCTCGCGCGGCTTCGATCTCCGTCTGCATGTCGGCGAGCATCCATTGTACAGCCTGGAAGTCGCCAATGGTTTTTCCAAATGCGCGGCGCTCTTTGGCGTACGCGACGGAAGCTTCGAACGCTCCCTGCGCGATGCCGACGGCTTGCGCCGCGATGCCCACGCGGCCTCCGTCGAGAAGTTCCAGAGCGATCTTCAGGCCCTGGCCTTCTTCGCCCAGGCGATTCTCTTCCGGGACTTCGCAATCGGTGAACGTGATTTCCGCCGAGCGCGAAGTGCGCAGACCCATCTTATCCTCGTACCGCGCCACACGAAAACCGGGAAATGAAGGTTCGACGAGAAATGCGCGTCACGCCCTTTGTGCCGGCCGCCGGATCTGTTTTTGCAAACACGATGTAGAGGCCGGCCTCGCCGCCGTTTGTGACCCAGGATTTTGTTCCGTTCAGGCGGTATGTGCTCGTCGTGGCGCGTGCGCGGACACCGACGATCGCGGCGGCGTCGGACCCTGCTTGCGGCTCGGTGAGGCAGAAGGCGCCCAGGATTTCTCCGTGCGCCAGGCTCGACAAATATTTTTGCTTCTGCGGCTTCGGTTCCGTATTTGTAGACGGGCAAAACGGCGAGAGAGTTCGTGACGCTCAGGGCCACGGCCATCGCGGCGTCCACGCGCGCGACTTCTTCGAGCATCAGAACATAGGAAATCGTGTCCGCGCCCAAGCCTCCCCAGGATTCGGGAATCAACATGCAGCAGCAGCCGAGTTCGCCGAGCTTGCGCAGTTCGTCGCCGGCAAATTTTTCTTCGCGGTCGCGCGCGCGGATCGACGGGCGCACTTCGGCTTCCATGAATTGACGGATCGTGTCTCGAATCAGGCGTTGATCGTCGTTGAGGGAAAAGTCCATCGTGTCAGCGGGCGGGAGCTGATGCTAGCACAAGTAGGACGGGCTTCAGCCTGTCTGCTTTTGACTACTAGCCGGCCCGACGAAAATCAAAACCGGACAGGCTGAAGCCCGTCCTACTAAGACCTACATCTTCAGCAATTCGCGCAGGTGCTTGGTCTGCGCGCGGCTCACGGGAACTTCGGAGGCGCGCTTGTCGTCCATTTTGAGCATGTAGCTGGACTTAAACCACGGGCACGACTTCCTTGATGTGGTTGATGTTGACGAGGTAGGAGCGGTGCGCGCGCCAGAAGACGTCCGACTCGAGCGTGGATTGCAGCTCTTCAATGGTGCGGTAATTGGAAGTGCCTTCCACTTCCTTCGTCACCACGGTGATGGTGCCGTCTTCGATGGAGGCGAAGATCACGTCCTCGGCGTCCACCAGAAACAAGCCGCTGCTGCGTCTTCACCAGCAATTTTACCGGCGGCGCTTTCGCCGAGCCGATTTGGCTGACGAGCGTTTCCAGGCGCTCGCTCGGCGAGGCTTCGGCCTCGAGCGCTTTTTTGGCGCGCTGGATGGCGCGGGCCAGCCGATTTTTCTCGATTGGTTTTAGAACGTAATCGATGGCGTTCACTTCGAATGCCTGCACCGCGTAGTTGTCGAACGCGGTGGCAAAAACGATTTGCGGAAGTTTTCCTTTGCGGTCCATCAGTTTCTTGATCACGCCGAAGCCGTTGAGGCCGGGCATCTGCACGTCGAGGAACACGAGGTCGGGGGAATGTTCCTTGATGAGGGCGAGCGCTTCGACGCCGTTTTTTCCCTGGCCGACGAGATGCACTTCCGGGAAACTTTTCAGAAGAGAAGCCAATTCGTCGCGTGCCGGTTTTTCGTCGTCAACGATGAGCGTATTGATGGGCATGAGGGGAGTCGGGTTACGAGTGCCAGTATATGCAACCGGGATATCGCGTTCAACCTGTGTGAAGCGCCCGTCGTCGCTGAGGTTGAATGGAAGTCACGGGCTCCTTCCGGTCGAGCGAATCCTGTCGTTCCCTGCTAGAATTTGAGCCTCTTGCCCGACGAAACGCAGGGCTCTAGATTGAAAACGAACCAATCCGGAGGCGGATTTGCCAAGACACGCGCAAAAGTTCTGAAGAGCGAAGTTCTGTACCAGGGAAAAGTATTTCGACTGCAGCGCGACACGGTCATCGAACCGGGCGGCGTGCAGGCCGAGCGCGACATCATCGTGCATCCCGGCTCGGTCGTTGTGATGCCTGTTTTCAAGGACGGGCGCGTGCTGCTGATCCGGCAATACCGGCACTCCGTCGGCGAATTTCTGTGGGAACTGGTGGCGGGACGCAAGGAGCCGAACGAAACTCCGGTGGCTGCGGCGCGGCGCGAACTCATCGAAGAGACCGGGTACAGGGCGAAACGGCTGCGCAAATTGATGCGCGTCGTGCCCACTCCCGGATTCGTGAACGAGTGGATGTGGATCTTTGCGGCGGAAGGGCTCACCGAAGGCGCCGCGCAGCCGGAAGAGGACGAAAAAATCACGCCGCGCATTTTCACGCTGAAGCAAGCGGAGAAGATGATCGAGCGCGGAACTTTGCGCGACGCGAAATCCATTTGCGGAATGCTTTATTACATGCGATTCGTCAAACGACGTAGCTGCGACGATTTCCAGTTCATGATTCTCGACCATGATTTTCGCTTGCCAACTTTTCCAGATTTTATATTCGCGCGGAAAAATATTTTTGAAAATTCATCGTTCTTCGCTTGTAACATGAGCGCGTGTAGCATAGGATTTGCGCAAGCGTGAGTTCTCCGTGAAAATTTGTCGGAGAGAAAGGCGGACATGAGCGTAAAGCGATTTTGTCAAGCATCAATTACCGGCATTTCAACGCGGCGGTCGTCGTGGATGCTTCGGAAGCCTACATCGCGCATCTGGCGCGCGGCGGAAAGATGTTCCTGACGATGGCGGGAGCCATGAGCACGGCGGAACTGGGACTCTCGCTCGCGGAAATGATCCGGCAGGGCAAGGTGCACGGCATCTGCACGACCGGCGCAAACCTCGAAGAAGATATCTTCAATCTTGTCGCGCACAATCATTACAAGCGCGTGCCGAACTATCGCAATCTGAGCGACGCCGAAGAAGTGGCGCTGCGCGATCGCGGCATGAACCGCGTCACCGACACCTGCATCCCCGAAGAAGAGGCCATGCGGCGGATCGAGCGCCAGGTGCTGAAGCTGTGGCAGAAGGCCGACAAGGAAAAGCAGCGCTACTTCCCCTACGAATACATGTACCAGCTGATTCGCGGCGGGCTGATCAAGGAGTCCTATCCAGATCGATCCGAAAGATTCCTGGGTGATCGCGGCCTGCGAAAAGAATCTGCCGATTTTCACGCCGGGCTGGGAAGATTCGACGCTGGGCAATATTTTCGTTGCCAACGTGGTTCGCGGCGACGTGTCCACGTTTCACGTGGTCAAGTCCGGCGTGGAACAGATGGCCTGCCTGATCGAGTGGTACCGGCAGAATTCCGCCGACGAATCGATCGGCTTTTTCCAGATTGGCGGCGGCATCGCGGGAGATTTCCCGATTTGCGTCGTACCGCTGATCACGCAGGACCTGCGCGAGAAGTGCCGCCTGTGGGGCTACTTCTGCCAGATTTCCGACAGCACGACGTCGTACGGCTCCTACAGCGGCGCGGTGCCCAATGAAAAAATCACCTGGGGAAAGCTGGAAGCCGCCACTCCGCGATTCGTGATCGAATCCGACGCCTCGATTGTTGCGCCGCTGATGTTCGCGTACATCCTCGGCCAGTAAGCGCGAGACGCACACATGGAAAATCGTGAAGTCGCCCGCATCCTGCGGGAAACGGCGCAATTGCTGGAAATCGACGGCGCCATGATCGGCCGCTACCGCAGCTACGAGCGCGCCGCGGAACTCCTCGGGCGGCCTGCCCGAATCCGTCGAAGAGCTGGCGCAAGGACCGCGCCAAGCTCATGGAATTGCCCGGCATCGGCGATGGCATGGCCGATCACATTCAGGAAATTCTCAAGACCGGCGACTATTCCCTGCGAACGCAAGCTGCTCAAAAAATATCCGGAAACGATTCTCCATCTTCTGGAACTGCAATCGCTCGGACCCAAGAAAGTCGCCTTTCTCTGGAAAACATTCAAGGCCGGAACCGTGGAGCAGGTGGAAAAGCTGGCGCGCGAAGGCAAGCTGCGCGATCTGGCCGGCTTCGGGGAAAAAAGCGAAGAGAACATTCTGAAAGCGATCGAAGTGTACAAGAAGTCCGCCGGGCCGATTTCACATCGACGTGGCGACGGAGGAAGCGGCAAAGCTCGTTTCGCCTTCATCCGCGCGTTCGGCAAACCCATCGAAGTCCGTGACGCCCGCCGGCTCGCTGCGGCGCGGCAAGGAAACCGTCGGCGACCTCGACCTGCTGGTTACGATGGCTTCGGGAAAATACGCGCCGAAATCGGTGGAATCGATCGCGCAGCACATCCTCGGTATTCCCGGAAATCGACCAGAAGCTGGCGCACGGCGAGAACAAGGTCAGCTTTCTGTTGAAGAGCGGGATGCAGGTGGATGTGCGAATCCTCGAAAAAGAGAGTTTCGGCGCCGCCCTGCTTTACTTCACGGGATCGAAGGAACACAACGTCGCGTTGCGCGGGCGCGCCAATAAGATGGGCTCACGCTGAACGAATACGCGCTCGCGACGCTGAAGGGCGAGCGGCCCGTGGCTCGCGCGACCGAAGAGGAAATCTACGCGCAAGCTGGAGCTCGATTACATTCCGCCCGAACTGCGCGAAAATACGGGCGAGATCGACGCCGCCGCCGAGCATCGCCTGCCCCACCTGGTCGAGCTATGCGGACATTCGCGGCGACATGCAAATGCACACGACGGCGAGCGACGGCAAAAATTCGATCGAAGAGATGGCGCTCGCCGCGAAAGAGCTGGGCTACGAATATATTTCGCTGACCGATCACAGCAAGGCGGTGACCGTCGCGAACGGGCTCGACGAAAAGCGGACGCTCGAGCAAATCAAGAAAATCCACGCGGCCAACGCCAAGCACCTGGGAATTCGCGTCCTGGCGAGCAGCGAAGTGGACGTCTTGAAAAATGGAAAACTGGATCTGGACGACGAAGTTCTCGCGCAGCTCGACGTCGTGCTCGTCTCCATTCACTCCTACATGAACCTGGAGCGCGCGGAGATGACCGACCGAATTCTGGCGGCCATCGAAAATCCGTACACGCAGATCGTCGGGCACCCCACCGGCCGGCTGGTTCTCCACCGCGACGCGTATGCCTATGACATGGAACGCATCCTGGACGCGGCGCACAAGCACGGCGTGGTGATGGAGTGCAACGCCTCGCCGGAACGCCTCGATTTGAAAGACACGCACCTGCGCATGGCCAAGGAACGCGGCGTGAAAATCGTGATCTCCACCGACGCGCACACGACGCGCGGACTTCAGGCCATGCGCTATGGAGTGCAAATGGCGCGGCGCGGCTGGATCGAAAAGAAGGACGTCATCAACACGCTGCGCCTGGAGAAGATGCTCGCGGACGCTCCGGCCGAAGCCCGGCGCGACGGCGCACGGCAAGCAACATGCCGCGGCAGCTTCGGGGCGCGGATCGGCAAATCGCGCAAGAGCCAGTGATTCGGGACTGGATTTCGCTGTGCTGCGCCAGCCTCCGGAAAAGACCGCCGCCCAATGAGGTTCCGCGTTGCAAATCTTCCCGCGATTCGCGCATGATACGTGGTTTGCGTACATCAGGGACGGTAGCGATCGTGCTGGGTGAAGCGAAGCCGCACGCTGCTTCAGAGTTCCGTACACATTGAAAACGACAGGAGAAATGAGAATGCGCAAGTCCGCGGGCATTGCCTTGCCGAAGGGAAAACTGGGAGTCCTCACCGTCGGCATGGGTGCGGTCGCCACAACGTTCATGGCCGGCGTGGATTTGATCCGGCGAAAGAAATCGCTGCCCATCGGCTCCCTGACGCAAATGGGAACCATCCGCCTCGGAAAGCGGACCGAAGGGCGCGCTCCGGCGATCAAGGACTTCGTGCCGCTGGCGACGCTGGAAGACATCGTCTTTGGCGGGTGGGACATTTTTCCGGACAGCGCCTATGAGGCCGCCAAGAACGCCGCCGTCCTCGGCACCGAACATCTGGCCGAAGCGAAGAAGTTCCTGAGCAAGATCCGTCCGATGAAGGCCGCGTTCGACCAGAACTACGTGAAGAAACTCACCGGCACGCACGTGAAAAAGGGCGCGCAACAAATACGAACTGGCGCTGCAGATCAAGGACGACATTCAAAAGTTCCAAAAGAAGAACAAGGTTTCGCGCACCGTCGTGATCTGGTGCGGCTCGACGGAAATCTTTCTGAAGCCGCACGCCGTCCACGAGACGCCCGAAAAATTCGTCGCCGCGATGAAGGAAAATCATCCGGCGATCGCGCCCTCCATGCTCTACGCCTGGGCCGCGATCACCAGCGGCGTGCCGTTTGCCAACGGCGCTCCCAACCTGACCGTCGACATTCCGGCCATGGTCGCGCTCGCCAAGCAGCACGGCGTGCCCATCTGCGGCAAGGATTTCAAGACCGGCCAGACGTTGATGAAGACGATTCTCGCGCCCGGCTTCAAGGCGCGCCTGCTCGGAATGAACGGCTGGTTCTCGACGAACATTCTCGGAAATCGCGACGGCGAAGTGCTGGACGATCCCGAATCTTTCAAGACCAAAGAAGAATCCAAGCTCGGCGTGCTCGAATACATTCTCCAGCCGAAGCTGTATCCCGACGCTGTACGGCCAGATTCACCACAAGGTCCGCATCAATTACTATCCGCCGCGCGGCGACAACAAAGAGGGATGGGACAACATCGACATCTTCGGCTGGCTGGGCTACCCGATGCAGATCAAGGTCGACTTCCTGTGCCGCGACTCGATCCTGGCGGCGCCGATCGTGCTCGATCTGGTTCTCTTCCTCGATCTGGCCAAGCGCGCCGGAATGCGCGGCATCCAGGAATGGCTGAGCTTCTATTTCAAGTCACCGATGTGCGCGCCGGAACTGTATCCCGAGCACGACCTCTTCATTCAGTCGATGAAGCTGAAGAACACGCTGCGCTGGATGATGGGCGAGGACCTGATCACGCACCTCGGCCAGGAATATTACGACTAAAGTCCATCCTCCGAGCGGACTGTTTCGTCGCGATTCGAGCCGCGGATCGAGCGGCATCGATAGCGCCACTCCGTCCAGATCGGCTGCTGTGTAATAGGTCTCCGGCAGAGCATAAATAATTCATAAAGATTCCAGATATTTGCAATCCAAATTTTCATCATTCAAAAACTTGACGGCAATTCCGCCGTTCCGGTAGATTCGCGCTTCCATCACCCAGGAGGACTATTTCACCTACCAAACTTCTAAGGAGAGCCCATGGACGCAAAAGGCGTACTGGAATTCGCGAAAAAGCATGGCGCGAAGATCCTCGATCTTCGCTTCATCGACGTGCCCGGAATCTGGCAACACGTCAGCTATCCCATCGGCGAGCTTTCGGAAGATTCGTTCAAGGAAGGATTTGGATTTGACGCGAGTTCGATCCGCGGATGGGCTTCCATCCACGAATCGGACATGCTCCTGATTCCTGATCCGAATTCAGCGTTCATCGATCCGTTCCTCGCCACTCCCACGCTCGTCATGATCGGAGACGCCACCGATCCGCTGTCGCACAAGCCCTATCATCGCGATCCGCGCCACATGGCCAAGCGCGCCGAAGCGTACCTGAAGTCCTCCGGCATCGCGGACACCGCCTTCTTCGGCGCCGAAGCGGAATTTTTCATTTTTGACAGCATTCGTTTCGACAGCGCGCCCCAGCACAGCTTCTATTTCATCGATTCCGACGAAGGCCGCTGGAACACGGGCCGGGCGAACGACGGCGACTACAAGAACCTCGGATACCGCACGCGTTACAAAGAGGGCTACTTCCCCGTTCCTCCCGCCGATCACTTTCAAAATCTGCGGTCTGAGATGGTGCTGAAGATGCTCGCCATCGGCATGGACGTCGAGTGCCAGCACCACGAGGTGGCGACTGCCGGCCAGGCGGAAATCGATTTGCGGTTCAACACACTACTGAATTCCGCCGACAACATGATGAAGTACAAATACATCATTAAGAACACGGCGGCGCAGGCGGGCAAGACGGTGACCTTCATGCCCAAGCCGATTTTCTCCGACAACGGCTCGGGCATGCACACGCACCAGTCTCTGTGGCTCGGCGGCAAGCCGCTCTTTGCCGGCGACGGCTATGCGGGACTCTCACAGATGGCGCTGTGGTACGCGGGCGGACTCCTCAAGCACGCTCGCGCGCTTTCGGCGTTTATCGCGCCCGGCACGAACTCGTACAAGCGCCTCGTGCCAGGCTACGAAGCCCCGGTGAACCTGGCGTACTCGCGCCGCAACCGATCGGCCGCCGTCCGCATTCCTGTCTATTCGGAAAGCCCGAAGGCCAAGCGGCTCGAGTTCCGCCCGCCCGACCCTTCGTGCAATCCGTATCTGGCCTTCTCAGCTATGCTGATGGCGGGCCTGGACGGCATCAAGAACAAGATCGACCCCGGCCAGCCGCTCGACAAGGACATCTTCGAACTCGAGGCGGAAGAGGCTGCGAAGATTCCGTCGATGCCCGGTTCGCTCGAAGAGGCGCTCGGCGAACTCTCGAAGGACCACAAGTTCCTGCTCGAGGGCGGCGTGTTCAGCGAAGAGTTCATCCACCTCTGGATCAACTACAAAAAGAAGACAGAAGCGGATCCCGTCCGGATGCGCCCACATCCCTACGAGTTCCACCTGTACTACGACATCTAAAATCGAAGGGCGACCGCAGTTTTGCGGCGCGCCCCAGACCTCGGGTCGCAAACATTGCCCGGGACTCACGGAAACGCCCCCGACCAAGTCGTCGGGGGCGTTTTCTCCTCAGGGAGCGGATTGAGCGCGGTTCCGTTCGGCGGCTGAAGCCGCGACCAACAAAGCACGTTGATGCGACGCCTTCTAGTCGAAGCCCTTCGGCTGAAACGGCAGGGAGCCGGAATCCACTCCGGCGGCGTAATCGGCCAGGATGTCGTTTCGCACGGCGTAAATAATGTATTTTGACTGCGAGTAGCTAATCTGATGAGTGCCCCACTTCATCATGATCGCTATCAAATCCTGCAAAGGATAGGCGCGGGGGTGAAATTCCATCGCAATCGAGTCGAAGCGGGACGGATCGCGAATGGCAGGGATCAGGCTGAATTCCGCACCTTCGCAATCGATCTTGCAAAGCCGAACGGCGCCGGGAATACCGGCAAGGACCGCGTCGAACGGTACAGTTTGAACTTCGATCGCTTCCGAATACCTGATTCCCGCCTGACCGCTTAGCGCACTCGCGTGAGATTCAACAATGGTGTTCGCGCCCCCGCCCAAATGTTCGGAACACCGCAGAGTGGCCTTGCCTGATTCCGTCGAAACGGCCGCCTGGGACATGGTCACGAGCGATGAAAAGCCATTGCCTTCGACATTGGAGCGCAACCGCTTGAAGCTTTCGGGCGAAGGCTCAAAGGCATACACGCGGGCGCCTCTGGACGCGGCATAGCAGGAAAAGAAGCCCTGATTTGCTCCGATGTCGATCACGGAGTCATTGGCGCGCAAGGGGCACGCTGGAACATCGTAATCGTGGTCGTACCAGGTCTCCCCGAACATTCGGAACGACTTGACCGTGGCTTTTACCGCCACTCCGGTTTTCCGGTCGGAGATGACCATCAGTCCTTTTTTTGAAAACCTTCGCTTCAACTCAATTTGAAGCGGATTTGCGTAATGGCGCAGACCGTTGACGAGTTGGGACGAACGCGTTAGCAGGTCCATTGTTACGCCCTTTCCGCGGAGTCATCGACCGTTCGCAGTGACACCCGCTCTGATTGCAGCATCTTATAGTCGCAACGTACGCGAAACAAGAGTGCTGCATTCCGCAGCTATGCGTTCCTTCGCGCGCGTCACGGTGGGCGCCTTGGCACCCGTAGAGGAGCTCCTGGGCAGCGACTCACCGGCACCCCCATGCGCCGGAGCCACTAAGAAACAATGACTGGCGACCAGATTTTTTGGCCGCTTCCGCCGTGTCTTGAACCGCCAGCTGTGTTATTCTCTTCCATTCGCGTCAGGGCAGTTCTAATCCACAGAGGAACATAGACATGAAGCCATCGTATAACGGCAGGGCCATTCCGTCCGACGGGAAGGCAATCGAATATGTCGGAGGCAAATTCGTCATTCCCGACAATCCCATCATTCCCTACATCGAGGGCGACGGGACGGGGCGCGACATCTGGAAGGCGTCCCAGCGCGTGTTTGACGCGGCCGTTGAAATTGTCTATGGCGGGAAGCGGAAAATTTCGTGGTTTGAAGTGTTCGCCGGGGAAAAAGCATTCAACGAATTCAAGCAATGGCTGCCGGATGAAACGGTCGAGGCAGTCCGCGATTTCCGGATTTCGATCAAAGGGCCGCTGACGACTCCGGTGGGCGGCGGCATTCGCTCGCTCAATGTCACGCTGCGCCAGGTCCTCGACCTATACGCCTGCGTGCGCCCGGTGCGCTATTTCCCCGGCGTCCCTTCTCCCGTAAAGCATCCCGAGCGGATGGATGTAGTCATTTACCGCGAAAATACCGAAGACGTTTATATCGGGATCGAGTGGCGATCCGGCACGCCAGAAGTGAAGAAACTGATCGATTTTTTGAACAAGGAGATGCTCGGCGGCGGGCCAAAACAGATTCGCACGGATTCCGCCATCGCCATCAAGCCGATCTCTCCGTTTGGCACGAAGCGGCTGATGCGCCGCGCGATTGAATTCGCGCTCGACAATAAAAAGCGCGTCGTGACCATGATGCACAAGGGCAACATCCAGAAATTTACCGAAGGCTCGTTCCGCGACTGGGGCTACGAACTGGCGGTCGAGGAATTCCGCGCGCAGACCGTTACCGAGCGCGAGACCTGGATCCTCGGCAACCGCGACAAGGATCCGAACATCACCATCGAGCAGAATGCGGCGCTCATCGAACCGGGAATGGAACAGGCCACCGAAGCGTTCCGCAAATCCGTGTGCGACGAAGTGAAATCGGTGCTCGACAAGATTTACGCCACGCACGGCCAGGGCAAGTGGAAGCAGAAGCTGCTGATCAACGACCGCATCGCCGATTCCATTTTCCAGCAGGTCATCACGCGCGCCGACGAATATCAGGTGATCGCCGCGCCCAACTTGAACGGCGACTACATTTCGGACGCCTGCGCCGCGCAGGTCGGCGGACTCGGCATGGCGCCCGGCGCCAACATCGGCGACGGCTACGGCTGCTTCGAAGCCACGCACGGCACCGCGCCGAAATATGCCGACAAGAACGTCATCAACCCCAGTTCCGTGATGCTTTCCGGCGTGATGATGTTCGATTTCATGGGCTGGAAAGAAGTGGGCAAGCTGATCGAAACCGGGCATCGAGCGCACGATCGGGCAGAAGCGCGTGACGTACGACCTCGAACGAATGATGGAAGGCGCGACGAAGCTGGGCACCGCGGAATTTGCAAGCGCCATCATCGAAAACATGCAGTCTCTGGCAGTCGCAAAGTAAGAATCGAAATGGCGGCGGGTAGCAACGGTAGGGGCACGGCATGCCGTGCCCCTACGAGGGGCGGGCGCTCCGCCGCAGTTCTACTTTCATTCTTGCTAATATTTTTACTACTAAAGGAGAAGGCACTCATGCGGAAGAAAGTCACGGTTGTAGGCGGCGGATTCGTGGGATCGACGACGGCGCAGCGCATTGTGGATATGGAGCTGGCCGACGTGGTGCTGACCGATATTCTCGACGGCCCGCCCGCGGGCAAGGCGCTGGACATGGTGGAATCCACGCCGATCACCGGCTCGGACGCGCGCGTCACCGGAATTTCGACGGCGTTCGGGAGATTACAAGGAAACGGCTAACAGCGACATGGTCGTCGTCACGGCAGGCTTTCCGCGCAAGCCGGGGATGAGCCGCGACGATCTTTTGAAGGCCAACTACGACGTCGTCAAAGCCGTCGTGGAGCAAATCGTGAAATTTTCGCCGAACGCGATCCTGATTCTGGTGACGAATCCCCTGGACGCGATGGTGCAGGCGGCGTTCAAGATCAGCGGCTTCTCGAAGAACCGCGTGCTTGGGCATGGCGGGCGTTCTGGACTCGGCGCGCATGAGCTCGTTTGTGGCCATGGAGCTGGGCGTCTCGGTCGAAAACGTGAATTCCTTCGTACTGGGCGGGCACGGCGACGACATGGTGCCGCTGCCGCGCTACTCGACCGTCGCCGGCATTCCCCTGCCCGACCTGCTTCCGCCGGACCGCATCGCGGCGATCGTGGATCGCACGCGCAAGGGCGGCGCGGAAATCGTCAATCTGCTGAAGACCGGTTCGGCCTACTACGCGCCGTCCGCGGCCGTCGTCGAAATGGTGGAGGCGATCCTGAAGGACAAGAAGAAGATCCTTCCCTGCGCCGCTTACCTCGAAGGCGAGTACGGCATCAAGGGACTCTACGTCGGCGTTCCCGTGAAGCTCGGGGCGCGCGGCGTCGAACAAATCATCGAAATCAAGCTGACTGCGGAAGAAAAAGCCGCGCTGGATAAATCGGCCGCTTCCGTGCGCGAACTGGTCACAATTCTCGGCGTCGCTTAGCAATTAGTAGTAGCACGGGCTTCAGCCTGTCTGATTTTGAAGTCTGCGGCGCTGGACACGATTTGGCATTCGGCGGCAGAAGTCAAAATCGGACAGGCTGAAGCCCGTCCTACTTAGCCGTAAAACTTCAGCGTCGGCCACGCCTGCTGCAGCGACATTTTCGGCTTCCGGCAAATATAGATCGGCAGATTATTTTCCTCGGGAATCGCGTATTCGTTGTTGATGGTTGCGGCGAGGTCAATCTGTCCGAACATCGGCTGCAGGGATTCGAGCGGCATTCCCACGGCAATGACGACTTCCCCGCTGAATTGCTGCGGTCCCCACAGATAGTAATTGTTGTGGCCGCTGATGGCGTGCGGAAGGCCCAGGGCCGGACCGAAATAGTCGATCGCGCCGGCCTGGCCGTAATTCTTGGCGAGAATCGCGACGCGCGATTGGTCCCCGGGCGAGAGGGCCCGAAACACGCCCGCGACCGTCTCCGCTTGTTGCCGCCAGCCCATCATGTCGGCGTATATCTGCGGCAATTTGCCGCTCGGCTCTCGCTCCACCTGCACTCGGTCCACATCCCAGAACCTCGCGTACGCCGCGGCAGCCTCGAGCGGAAGAATCGGCAAGGCCAGCGGCGCCGCGATGAGTCCCCCTAGCACCAGCGGAGCGAGAACGGCGGCCCTGACCCAATTTCTGCCGTAGTTTTCGATCCACGATTCGATCGCCACAGCGCCCGCCGCAAAAAGCATCGGGTAGATCGGCGCGAGATAGTAGATGCGCCCGCGCAAGATCAACATCTCGGCGAGAAGGAACAAATACGTCCAACCCAAAAAACGGAAGGATTCGCCCCTCCGGCTGCGCAGGAACAACCACAGTCCGGCGATGCAAATCGGCGCCGCCACGGGATGCACGAGGAAAGCTTGCTGGGCGATGAACTGAAGCCAGGTGACGTGCGCATTCTTGTTTTGATCCACATTCCGCAGAATTTCAATCGTCGGAAAGTGATGTTCAATCTCCCACAAAAGATTGGGCAAGAAAATCAGGAATGCGAGAATTGCGCCGAGCCAGATCCACGCGGAACGCAGCATCGCGCGCTGGCGCGTCACGATCAGACCGAGGACAAACGCCGCCCCGAAGAGAAGCGTCGAGTGTTTATTCAAAATCCCGATTCCCGCCACGAGGCCGAACAAAACCCACAAGCGGTCGTTCCCGGTTCGGATGATTCGCAGCGCAATCGCCACGCACAGCATCCAGAAAACGGGTTCAAACGCGTTCATGGACAGAAAATTGTCCATCGTGAGGTAAATGGGGCATAGCAACATCGCGGTCGCTGCGAGGATTTGCGCGTACCGCCGCCCGCCGAGTTCGCGCACGATCCATCCCGTCAGAAGAATTTTCGCGCCGGCGGACAACGCAGGAAAAAACCGGATCGCGCGCAGCGAATCCCCAAACAACCTTCGGGAAATTCGCGCGATCACCGCGATCAGCGGGGCCTGGTCCACGTATCCCCAGGCAAGGTGCTGGCCGCACGCCGAGTAATACAACTCGTCCCGAAAATAACCGTAGCGGCCGTTCCACAGAAAATGAACGAGGCACGCGGCAACGGCAAAGCACGATACGACCGCGCGATCCGATTCGAACCATTTCCCCCAATCCAGGGCTGCCGCACGCGGCAATTCCACGGTGCCGGCTTCCCCTGGAGAAACGGCTTCCTGTTTTGTGATGCGATGGAATTGCATGCTTCGAGTTTGCTCGGGCCAGTCGTCCGATCGATCGTATTCTTCAGCGGGACGCGCGTGGACGCGAAAGCCCGTTCCGTGGAATCGCCCCGGCGCGAAAAACTATTTTGCCGGCGCCGGAGTAGATGCCGGGGCGGGAGGCACGATCGTCGCGGACCTGATGCTGTCCAGCAACGGGAAACTCTTTTCCAGATACGCTCGCCCGTCGTTGCCGACTAGCCCCTGATCCGGACCGTGGCCGTCGGGAGCGCCCTCTCCGTAGCCGCTATACAGCTTGTCGACGACTTCCATTCCCTCGGAAACCTGCGCCAAATGGCGTGAATCCCATGTTATCGAGGGCTCCGATTGTTCCCGTAATTGATGAAGACCTGCGTGGTTCGCGTGTTTGGTCCCGCAGTTGCGAATGTGATGTACCCGCGCATGGTTGTGCTGCGACAGGGGATCGTCCTTAATGTTGGCGTTCTCCCACGCATTGTTGACATCCGGGATAGGCGCTCAGTCCGAATTGCGCCATGAATCCGGACAGGACGCGGAAGAAGCTCGCGCCATCGTAATAGTGATGCTGCACAAGATTGTAGAAGCGGTCCGCGCCGTTGGGAGCCCAGGCGCGCGTCACGTGCACCGTGAATTCGCCCTGCCGTGGTCACAAATTTCACGTCGTACTCCGCGGGAGCTTTGCGCGATAGGGTCGCGGGATGCAGCAGAGCAGGATCGTAGGGCGTGGTCCTCTGGCTGCCGGAGCCTTCGCCGCGTGCCGCGGGCTTCTTTGCCGGAGCCGGAGATGGCGTCTGAGCTGCCGACAGCAAGAAAAAATGGAACAGGCGCAAACGAGAATTGCAATTTTGAAGAAGTAACGCATCTTTGGATTCTCCAGTTGATAGGAACGGCGCATATTATGCCGCGATTCCCTTCGCTTGACTAGCCCGCAAATTCTGTAACGCCGGCGTTCCGCCGGCGGTTTATCGGTAGCTTTGCGAGCGCTAAACCGGCCTGCGGGATTCGCCTGCAGGACTAAACCCCCGCAGGCTGAAGCCTGCGCCACTTCATCCATCACCCGAAGCGTATTCTCGCCAAGAATTTTTCGGATGTCGGCTTCCGCGTATCCGCGCCTCAGCAAGCCTTCCGTGATCAGGGGAAATTTCGACGCGTCTTCCATTCCTTCGGGCATGAATGCCCCGTCGAAATCCGAACCGAAGCCCACATGATCCGCGCCAACGAGGCGGACCGCATGATCGATGTGCT
Source organism: uncultured Acidobacteriota bacterium (assembly GCA_963800455.1). Classification (GTDB taxonomy): domain Bacteria; phylum Acidobacteriota; class Terriglobia; order Acidiferrales; family UBA7541; genus Palsa-360. The sequence goes on from CAWDAY010000004.1 coordinate 610,282, forward strand.
CGACGATTTTTTCCCAGCTCACCTGCGGCAGTTTCCCGGCGCGAATCGATTCATCGCTCCAGCGCTGCCCTTCCATCAGTTTCTGCGCCTCATTGTCTCCAAATTTTTGCGTCAGCCTCGGTCGCTCGCGCACGCAGCTATCCGATGAAAGCGCGCGGTTCGCCGCGTCGCATATTCCTGACTGAGAAAGCCATCGTGAAACGTGACGTGGATCACGCCGCCCGGGCTGCGAGCGCTCGGATCATCGCGTCATCGAGATTTCGCGGCGCATCGCACAGCGCGCGGCAACAGGAATGCGACGCGATTACCGGCGCGCGCGAAGTTTCGAGAACGTCGTAAAACGTCGCGATCGGAAACGTGGGAAACATCGACGAGCATCCCCAGCCGATTCATTTCCCGGATCACTTCCCTGCCAAAATCGGTCAAGCCCGTTGTGGCGCGGAGCGGCGTTCGAGGAGTCCGCCCACTCCGTGGCGGCGTTGTGCGTCAGCGTCATGTAGCGCACGCCGCGCGCATGGAATTCGCGCAAGACCGCGAGGTCGTTGTCGATGGCGTGCGCCGCCTTCGATCCCCAGCAGACACGGCGATTTTGCCGCGCGGCGCGCGCCGCGCGGACTTCGTCGGCCGAAGTGGCCAGCGACAGATCGCCGCGGTGAATTTCAATTTGCTTCACAGTGGCAGCCAGCAAGTCCCGCGCGCGCCTGGTCGCCGCAGCGCCTGTGATCTCCACCGGCACCCAGAGGGCAAAAAAGATCGCGCCGACGCCGCCCTCGCGCATGCCGGGGAATATCGACGCAGCCTTCCGTGTCGCGTTTCGCTAAATCAAAATGATCGAAAAGCAGGCGTTGAGGAGTATCCACGTGCGTGTCGAATACAAGGCTGGAAAAATGAATTTGGCGCGCGCGTGTGGAAATATTTTCAGAGCACATTGGAATAACTGGTCATTCCGCATGCGAATGTCTGCATTGTCCCATAATTGCGACGATTGTTGAGCGGGATGATGGCAATCCGTAAATTTGGTAGTCGCCCGTTCAACCGTAGGGGCACGGCAATGCCTTGCCCGCTACAGATTCGAGACCGCTTCAATTCAACTGCGTTCAACGAACTCGCCTGCGATCCCAACGCCACTTGTAAAACAAGCAGGCTAGTCGCCGCGGCGATGCAGCGTGGCGTGAATCAGGTCGCGGTTCATGCGGCCGATAAATTCGATCGGAATCTTCTTGGGGCAAACGGCCTCGCACTCGCCATGATTCGTGCAGCTTCCGAACAGTTCGTCGGACATCGCCGCGACCATGTCCGCGGTTCGCTCGTCGCGCTGCGGCTGGCCTTGCGGAAGCGAATTGAGATGCACGATTTTCGCCGCCGTGAACAGCATGGCCGCCGCATTGGGGCAGGCCGCCACGCATGCGCCGCATCCGATGCAGGCCGCCGCGTCCATGGCGCGATCCGCCGCTTCCTTCGGGACCAGAACGGCCCGCGCATCGGGCGCAACGCCCGTGGGCACGGTAATAAAGCCGCCGGCCTGAATGATGCGGTCAAACGCGGAGCGATCGACGGCCAAATCGCGCAGCACCGGAAACGCCTTGGCGCGCCACGGTTCGAGCGTGAGCGAATCGCCGTCCTTGAAAAATCGCATGGAGAGCTGGCACACCGTCGTGCCGCGGTGCCCGCCATGCGCCACGCCGTTGATCAGGAATCCGCACATGCCGCAAATTCCCTCGCGGCAGTCGTGATCGAACGCCACGGGGGCTTCGCCCTGGGCCTGCAAATTCTCGTTGAGCAAATCCATCATTTCGAGGAACGACATGTCCGGCGTCACGCCCTGCACCTGATAGGTGACGAATTTCCCGGCCGACTTGGTGTCCTGCTGCCGCCAAACTTTCAGTGTGAGGTTCATGGGCTACTTGTAGCTCCTCTGGGCAAGGTGAACGTGCTCGAAGGTCAGCGGCTCCTTGATGCAGTTCCCACTGATCGCCTTCGCCCTTCCATTCCCATGCCGACACGAACGAGAATCTCTCGTCGTCGCGCAATGCTTCGCCGTCCGGCGTCTGGCTCTCGACGCGGAAATGCCCGCCGCAGGATTCTTCCCGCTCCAGCGCGTCGAGGCACATCAGTTCGCCAAGTTCCAGGAAGTCCGCCACGCGCCCGGCCTTTTCGAGCGACTGGTTGAGTTCCGCTCCCGTGCCGATGATCTTCAGGTTGTTCCAGAATTCCTCGCGCAGCGCGGGAATCTTTGGCAAGATTGCTCCTCAAGCCATCCGCGGAGCGCGCCATGCCGCAGTTTTCCCACACCAGCTTGCCCAGTTCCTTGTGGAAGGAATCCACCGTCCGCTTACCCTGGATGCTGAGCAGCTTCGCGATGCGCTGGTTCACTTCTTGCTTCACGGCCGCGAATTCGGGATGAGAGGTATCGACTTTTTCCAGCGAACTGGACGCGATGTAATTGGGAATCGTGTAGGGAAGGATGAAGTATCCGTCGGCAAGCCCTTGCATCAGCGCGCTCGCGCCCAGACGGTTGGCGCCGTGATCGGAGAAATTCGCTTCCCCGGCTACGAACAAGTCCGGGAATCGTGGACATCAGCTGGTAATCGACCCACAGGCCGCCCATCGTGTAGTGGACCGCGGGATAAATCCGCATCGGAACTTTATAGGCGTTTTCTCCGGTAATCTCCTCGTACATGTCGAAGAGGTTGCCGTATTTTTCGCGAACGACTGGTTCACCCATGCGGCGGATGGCGTCCGCGAAGTCCAGGTAAACGCCCATGCCGCCCGGCCCGACCCCGCGCCCTTCATCGCAGACTTCCTTGGCGTTGCGCGAAGCGACGTCGCGGGGAACCAGGTTTCCGAAACTCGGGTAGCGCCGCTCGAGGTAATAGTCGCGCTCGTCTTCGGGAATTTGCGCCGGGGCCCGCGTATCGCCCTTTTCTTGGGAACCCAAACGCGCCCGTCGTTCCGCAGCGATTCGGACATGAGCGTGAGCTTGGACTGATTTTCGTTGCTCACCGGAATGCAAGTCGGATGAATTTGCGTGAAGCAGGGATTGCCGAAAAACGCGCCGCGACGATGCGCGCGCCAGATGGCCGTGGTGTTGCAGCCCTTGGCGTTGGTGGAAAGATAAAAAACGTTGCCGTAGCCGCCCGTCGCCGAGGACCACGCAATCGCCCGCGAACGATCTCAATCGCGCCGGTCAGGAGATCGCGCGTCACGATGCCGCGAGCCCGGCCGTTGACCACTACGACGTCCAGCATCTCGCTGCGCGTGTGCATCTTGACGGCACCCACGGCGATTTGCTCTTCGAGCGCCTGGTACGCGCCCAGCAGCAACTGCTGCCCCGTCTGTCCCCGCGCATAAAACGTGCGCGAAACCTGCACGCCGCCGAACGAGCGCGTGTCCAGCAATCCGCCGTATTCGCGCGCGAACGGAACGCCCTGCGCCACGCACTGGTCGATAATGTTGACGCTGATCTGCGCCAGGCGGTAGACGTTGGCTTCGCGCGCGCGGAAATCTCCGCCCTTCACCGTGTCATAAAAGAGGCGGTGAATGCTGTCGCCGTCATTGCGGTAATTTTTCGCGGCGTTGATGCCGCCCTGCGCGGCGATGGAGTGGGCGCGGCGCGGGCTGTCCTGGAAGCAGAAACAGTGCACGTTGTAGCCCTGCTGGCCGAGCGATGCGGCCGCCGACAGCGCCCGCCAGTCCCGAGCCGACGATGATCACCGTGTGCTTGCGCCGGTTGGCGGGATTGACGAGCTTCATTTCAAAGCGGGCTTTTTCCCACTTCTGTTCGATTGGACCGGACGGAATTTCGATTCGAGCATTTCTCTCCCCTCAACGCACCCAGCCCGCGAGCACCGAAATCGGCACCGAGATAAATCCAGCGAAAATAATCAGAGCAATCACTCTGGAAACGGCCCTCAGACTCTTTGTGTTGCCCAGGTTCACCCAGCCCAGCGTCTGCAGGCCGCTCCAGATCCCGTGGTCGAGATGGAGGCACAAGGCGCACATGGCAACGATGTAAAAAAGCGAAATCGGCCAAACCGAGAACGCGGCCACCACATTTTGATAGACCATCAGATGTTCAAACTGTCCGGGCTGAAAGCCGACCATGCCGCCGGTCAGGTGGAACAGGTGAAACACGATAAACACGAGCAGCAGCACGCCGCCCCAGCGCATGGTCAGCGCGCCCCAGGTCGTCTCGACGTTCTTCTTCGCGCCGTAGCCGACCGGCCGCGCCTGGCGATTCATGATGGTGAGTTGCGTGGCCGCGGTGATGTGCAGAATCACGCAGAGGAACAGAACGCTGCGCACGATCCACAGAAGCTGCCCGTAGCCCAGCTCCGGCCAGCCCACTTCGCGCAGGAAGCGGGAATACGCGTTGATCTCTTCCGGTCCGGAGAAGATTTTCAAATTGCCCACCATGTGGGCGATCACAAAAAGGACCAGCACGGCCCCGGTCACGGCCATGACCACTTTCTTGCCGATCACGCTGCTCCATAAAGCCAGCAGGCGATTCGGCGCTGCTTTCGCGTCCGCCGTCGTTTCTGTCATTGCGCTGCTCCTCGGTTCCCTTCCGCTTCATTCAGCTGAAACTCTTTTGGCGCACCCCGCGCGTACCGGCACACCCTGTTCCGTCCTGCCTGGAACACCCCTCTAAACTATGGCAATTTCTTAATCTTGTGGTATGGCAATGTCCGCGGGAGAGATAGGCAAAGTTGTCGAAAATCCACTTCTGTCGCAGCCATTCCGGCTCCGGTGTATTAGAAGAGTCAGTATAGGTAATTCCCGCTTCTTTTTCAATGGCGAGATCGGCGGACATGGAGAATAATAAGTTTCGGCGCCCCCGCCGAATGCTTCGGATGGAGACACGCTCGTTCCTCATACTGGAGAGTGTTGATGCTGCTACAGCAAGTTGCTGACTTAGCATCGTTTGTAACTACATTGGAGAGCAGCGGAGCTGCGCCTGATTCCGAGGCCTTCACCACGGTGGGGAAGACACTCGCGAAACTTTTCGACGTGGACGCGGATGAAGTAGCGATTCTGAAAGTCGTTCCCAAATACAAAAGCCTGAAGTTCGTGATTCCCGAAAAGCTTTCCCAGGTGGGTACTATTCCCCTTTCCAGCGCCACGGCGCTTGCCGCGCGAACGGCTCGCGACCGCAAATCGGAGATCATCAATAATTTCAGCACGGCTCGGCACGCCAACGTGTTTGAAGCCGTTCCCCTCGGGCGCGATCCGAGCGAACTGATTCAAAAGATCATGAGCGCGCCGATCCTGGACGGAACGCGAGTGCACGGCGTGGTGCAGATTTCCAGGAAAGCCGCGTCTCCCAAACAGGCGGGCGCCGATTTTACGCAGAAGGATTTGCACGCGCTGACGTCGCTTTCGCCCGTGCTGGACCGCTTTCTGAAATTGTGCCACCTCGAGTGAGGAAAGGGCCGTCCTGGCCAGGTTGCGCTCTCATTTGCAATTCGGAACCTTTCGGAAAGGCGCCTTCGCTTCCTGAAAAGGGCACAACTTGATTACATTCTTGCTCTTTGACCCGGAAAGTAATTGACACCGCAGGATGTTCTTGTTACTTTTCCGCACGCCTTAAAAGTTCGCGCAAATTTCAGGCAATCATCTAGGAGGCACCGTACTTCGGCACCCCTCATGGCGTTCGTCGCGAAAAAGATCTATTTGACAAAAGGTGTGGGAAAGCATCGCGAGAGGCTCTCAAGTTTTGAGCTGGCATTGCGCAGCGCCGGGATTGCCGCGTGCAACATCGTGCGCGTGTCTTCGATCTTCCCTCCCAACTGCAAGCTCATCTCGCGCGCCGAGGGACTGAAGCACCTCAAGCCGGGACAGGTAGCGTTCACCGTCATCAGCGAAAATTCCACTCGAGAAGCGCATCGCTTAATCGCTGCGGGCATTGGCTTGGCCCTCCCGGCCGACAAGTCGATGTACGGGTACCTCTCCGAGCATCACTCTTTCGGTGAAACCGAGGAAGTCGCCGGCGAATACACCGAAGAACTTGCCGCGGAAATGCTGGCCACCACGCTCAACGTCGAATTCGACCCCGATCTGTCCTGGGATGAGAAAAAAGAGGTTTACCGCATCTCGAACAAGATTGTCCGCACCATGAACATCACCCAATCCGCGGTCGGCGACAAGCGCGGCCTGTGGACCACGGTGCTCGCCGCCGCCATCATGATCGGCGAAGACGACTGATATTTCGGCCTTCCTGCTGTTTACCCGAATACATCCGTGCAACGCTTGCGAGCGCGTCCAGAAATTTGAACTAAGCTCTTGTGGAACGGGAACGTTTTGACCTTCGGGCTTTCGCGGGCTTGGCGAGCAGAATCCTGCGTTCTTCCGTCGTCATCTCGCGTTTTACCGTTTCTCGAAAGATCCGCTCGATCGGGGTTACCTTTGCGGAAGACAAGTTCATCTCCTTTCCGCTTGTGGGCACCTGATCCATCCAGGTGCACACCTTGTAAATCAGCCCTCGAGGGAAATCCCAGCAGGTACCGGGATACTGCGATCCATATATTATGTCAATGGAAATTTATATCTTGGGCACCTCCAACCCGGGGAGCAAAAGCCAAACTGAATCGGCAACTTCGAGGCACGCTGCGTCCATCCTCCGAGCACGGGAATCGTGAATAAGCTCGCGACCTATGATGCTGAGCGCCACGGCGGCGCATAGACAGACCCCGCCTTTCGGCACAGGCATGGTTCGTATGGGAGAGTGTTGAAAGAAACCCTATCGAACCGAGTTCCAGTCAGTCGGGCTTCCCTCCCTCGGCCGTAGGCGCGGACGATCAGGCGTCCTGGGCGGGTTGCACGTCACTAAGGTCGGTGATCTAGATCACAGACTTTTCTCCCCGCATCCTCGACAGTGCCCGTTGACGGATACAGGTGCTTCACCACTCCACGGAGGACTTCATGGTGATCCGGAAGCGCCGAACTTCGCAAAGTGCCGGGAGTCCCAAGAACCTGGCATCTCTGATTAGGGGCCTTTACGGGCGAGTGGCCCGCCGGCTCCGTCTCGATCCATCGTTCGTCAGCCGCGTCGCGCGCGGAGAGCGCAAATCCAAGAAAGTGGAAACGGCGTTGCGGCGCGACCTCGCGAAAATCATGGCTCAATTCAAACAAAACCGGGGCAGGCCGGCTCACAAAGCCGCCGCAAAAAGACGCTTCAAAATCGTCAAACGGCGCGGTCTAACTAGCGAACGCGTCGCCGCAAACTAGTCCGACCCATTTCCGTGCCGCGAACCGGCGGATGGCATGGAATGTCTTCCCCTCAAAAATCAAAAAGATAATGCTATGATTCGTGCGTGGCGGAAAAATTCACCGTCGGACTTGATTCAGATGAGCTGCTCGCTCGACCCGAGGGAGAACCTCGCGAAAGCGGAAGCTCGCGTGCGCGAGGCGGCTTCGCGGGGAGCGCAGATCGTTTGCCTGCAGGAACTGTTTCCGGTCGCAATATTTTTGCCGCGAGGAAAACGCCGATCTGTTTGAACTGGCCGAGCCGATCCCGGGGCCGTCCACGCGAGGCTCTCGGCAAACTCGCTCGCGAGCCTGAAAATCGTGATCGTCGGCTCGCTCTTCGAGCGCCGCGCCGCGGGCATTTATCACAACACGGCCGTGATTCTGGACGCGGACGGCTCGCTCCTCGGCAAATACCGCAAGATGCACATCCCGGACGATCCCCTCTACTACGAAAAATTTTATTTCACGCCGGGCGATCTCGGATTTCCGAACTTCGACACGCAAATTCGGGCGGATCGGCGTCCTGGTGTGCTGGGACCAGTGGTATCCCGAAGGGAGCGCGCCTGGCGAGCCTCGGCGGCGCCAATATACTTTTCTATCCCACGGCGATCGGCTGGCATCCTTCCGAAAAGCAGGAGTTCGGCGCGGCGCAACTCGATGCGTGGCGCACGATCCAGCGCTCCCACGCCATCGCGAACGGCGTGTTCGTCGCGGCGGTGAATCGCGTCGGCTTTGAAGGCACGCCCGAAAGCGGCCTGGAATTCTGGGGACATTCGTTTGTCTCCGACCCGTTTGGCCGCGTCCTCGCCGAAGGTTCAGCCGACAAGGAAGAAATCCTGATCGTCGAGTGCGATCCCAAACGCGTCGAGGAGACGCGCCGCAACTGGCCGTTTCTTCGCGATCGCCGCATCGACGCCTACTCCCCGATTCTCAAGCGATGGAACGAGTGAAGCGCGCCGCCGGCAAGCTCCCACTCCCTTCTCGCTCGGCTACCGCATGCCCGCCGAATGGGAACCGCACGCGGCCACCTGGCTTGCGTGGCCTCACGAAAGGACCGACTGGCCCGGAAAATTCGCGCCGATCCCCTGGGTCTACGCGGACATCGTGCGCCACCTCTCGCAGGTCGAGCGCGTGCGCATCCTCGTGAAAGACGCCCCATGGAGCGCGCCGCTCTGCGCGCCTTGAAATCCGCCGGCGCCTATCTCTCCGCTGTGGATTTCTTCCAGGTTCCCACCAACCGCGGATGGATTCGCGACTTCGGGCCGATCTTCGTGCGGAGCCGCGGCAAGGACGAGACCGCGGTGACGAACTGGCACTTCAACGCATGGGCCAAATACGACGACTGGAAAAAAGACGACGACGCGAATGAAAAACTCTCGCGCAAACTCAAATGGAAAATGTGGGCTGCCCGTTTATGGCGGGCGCCGCGTCGTTCTGGAAGGCGGCAGCATCGACGTCAACGGCCTCGGAACGATGCTCACCACCGAGGAGTGCCTTCTCAGTCCGATCCAGGCGCGAAATCCCGGCGTCTCGCGCAAGGAACTGGCGGCGATCTTCCGCGACTACCTCGGCATATCGAACGTTCTGTGGCTCAAAAACGGCATCACGGGCGACGATACGCACGGCCACGTGGACGATCTTGCGCGGTTCGTGAATCCCACGACGGTTGTCACCGTCGTGGAGCACGATCCTTCCGACGCGAACTTCCAGCCTTTGCAGGAGAATCTCTCCCTGCTTCGTGAGATGAAAGATCAGGATGGCCGGCCGCTCCGCATCGAGACGCTGCCGATGCCCGAGCCTGTTTATTTCGACGGTCAGCGCCTCCCGGCCAGCTATGCAAATTTCTATATCGCGAACCAACTGGTTCTGGTTCCGACATTCAACGATTCCCGCGACGCGATCGCGCTCAAGAACACTTGCCGCGTTGTTCCCCGATCGCAAAGTCGTGGGCATCGCGTGCCTCGATCTTGTCCTCGGACTCGGCACGCTGCACTGCATGACGCAGCAAGAGCCAGCCCCCTAGCCGCATTCGCAAAAATAGGAGGTCTCGATGCACATCTTCGCTCTGTACATTCCGCAATCCGTGATCGGCTGGGTGGTCATCGGCTTGATCGCCGGCTGGCTGGCAGGAAAAGTTTCTCGCGGCCGCGGATTCGGCTGCCTCGCAAACATTTTTCTCGGACTGGTCGGCGCCGTTCTTGGCGGGTGGATCTTCTCAAAGCTGGGGATCGAGCGCTTCGGATTCGTCTACAGCCTAGCGGCGGCCACGCTCGGCGCGGTCATCCTGGTGGCAATCGCCAGCCTGTTTTCCGGCGGCGAAAAATAAAACAGCCCCGCCTTTCCGATTCCCGCACCCCCGTGTGATACGATGATTGGTCGCGAATTGTGCATAAAAAGGACGTGATCTACATTGGATAAACCTTCTCTCTTAGCAATTCCCCTGGGCGGACTGGGCGAGTTCGGCATGAACATGCTCGTTCTCCGTTCGGGCGACGACATGATTCTGATCGATGCGGGCATGATGTTTCCCGAGGTGGAACTCCTCGGCGTGGACATCGTCATTCCCGACATCACTTACCTCAAGCAGAACCGGCAATACCTGCGCGCCATCCTGCTGACGCACGGGCACGAAGACCACATCGGCGCGCTGCCCTACATCCTGCGCGACCTGCAAGTGCCGATCTACGGCACGCGCTTCACGCTGGCGCTGGTGCACAAGCGCCTCGAAGAGCACGGCCTGCTGGACAAAACGGATCTGCGCGAAGTCATTCCCGGGACGCAAGCTGGAAGTCGGCGCGTTCGAGATCGAGTTCATCAGCGTCACGCATAGCACCATTGACTGCGTCGCGCTCGCGATCCGCACGCCGGTCGGAGTCGTCATCCACACCGGCGATTTCAAGATCGACCCGACTCCTACGGACGGCCAGCCATTCGACGTGCACGCATTCGCCCGCTACGGCGCGGAAGGCGTGCTCGCGCTGTTCAGCGACAGCACCAACGTCGAGCGCCCCGGCTACACGCCTTCGGAGCGGAACGTGCGCCCGCGCATCGAGGAACTCACGCGCGCGGCGACGCGCAAAGTGATCGTCTCCTGCTTCGCGTCTTCGATCCCGCGCATCCAGCAGATCATGGACATCGCCGCCGCGGCGAACCGCAAAATCGCCTTCATCGGCCGCAGCATGGTCGATAACGTCGAACTCGCGCACGGCATGAATCGCCTGCGCATTCCCGACGGCCTCGTGGTTCGCTCGCAGGACATCAATTCGTTTCCTCCGGAAAAGATGGTCGTCCTCGTCAGCGGCAGCCAGGCCGAACCCATGTCGTCGCTCTCGCGCGTCGCGGTCGACAACCATCGCCTACTCACGCTCGACGAACGCGACACCGTGATCCTTTCCTCGCGCATCATTCCCGGCAACGAAAAAGCCATCTTCCGGATGCTGGACCACATGTTCCGCAAGCGCGCCCTGGTGTATTACGACAACGACGGAGGCACGATCCACGTTTCCGGCCACGCCAGCCAGGAAGAGCAGAAGATGCTCTTGAACCTTGTGCGCCCGCGCTACTTCATTCCCGTTCACGGGGAATACCGCCAACTGTTCCGCCACTCCGCTCTGGCGCACACTGTCGGCGCGGTGTCCGAGGAAATCCTGCTGATCGAGGACGGCCAGCCGATCGAATTCACCGAGGACCGAGCCTATCGCCGCGAACCCGTGACCGCCGGCCGCGTGTGCGTCGATTCCGGCTCGCTCGAGGAAATCGAGGAAGTCGTCATCCGCGACAGGAAACATTTGTCCGAGGACGGCGTGGTCGTTCCCATCATTGCCATCAACAAGCATACGGGCCAAATCGAATCGCAGCCGGAAATCGTCACGCGCGGCTTCATGCCCTCCGATAACGTGCTCGAACTGATCAACGGCGCGCGCGAAGTGGTCCTGCGCACCGTCGAGCAATCCAATGACGAAGAAAAAACCGATTGGAGCGTTATCAAGGAAAAGATCCGCGTGGACCTGCGGCGCTATTTGAAGAAGCAGACGTCCAAGCGCCCTCTAATTCTTCCCGTGATTCTCGAATTGTGAGCCGGAGCCGTGCCTCCTTCCGGATTCCTTCTTCGCCCCTACCAGCCGTCCGATTTCAACGCCCTCGCCGCCATCGATCAGGTTTGCTTTCCGAAAAGCATCGCCTACGGACGGGGGGAAATGAGAATGTACCTGCAATCGGAAGGCTCCCACTGCATCGTTGCCGAACATTCCGGAATCGTCGCCGGGTTCATTCTCACGGAACATCAGCGAGACGCCGCCCATATCATCACGCTGGATGTGCTGGACATGTTCCGCCGCAAATCCGCCGGTTCCCTGCTCCTTGAGGCCGCCGAAGCAGGAAGCTTCGTCGCACGGCGCCACCCGCATGTATCTGGAAACGGCAACAACCAACAAAGCTGCGATTGCTTTGTGGAAGAAGCATGGCTATCGTGAAACCGGAACGATCGAAAATTATTACGGCCGCGGCCAGCACGCTTTTGCCATGCAGAAGCGACTGGAATCGAAATCCGCCGTTCAGGAAAATGGTTGAGGAAAATTAAAGGCCATCCATGACACTTCTGCACGTAGTGATCCTCGCGATCGTACAGGGCCTCGCGGAATTGCTCCCGGTTTCGAGCTCGGCGCACGTGGTCGTCTCCGAAAAACTCATGGGACTGGACCCGACATCGCCGGAGATGACTCTGCTCCTCGTGATGCTGCACACCGGGACCATGTTCGCCGTAATCGTCTACTTCTGGAAGCAATGGATGAAAACGTACTTTCAGAGCGCGGAGGCATTCAAGCAGATCGTGATTTTACTTTTCGTCGCCACGGCCTTGACCGGCGTGATCGGCGAAGGCTTGATCAAAGCGATCGAGAAATTCGCATTCCCCGGCCAGCAACACGCCGAAGTGGAACAGCTTTTCGGCAGGCTCGACCTGATTGGGCCAGCGCTCGCCGCCGCCGGAATCTTGATCTTAATCGCCGGAATTTACGAGAAGCGCCATCCCTTCGTGGGGGATCGTGAGACGGGCGGCCTGGGAATCAAGCAGGGCGCACTGATCGGAATCGTGCAGGGATTTTGCCTGCCCTTTCGCGGTTTTTCACGTTCCGGCGCGACAATTTCGACGGGCCTGCTGGCGGACGTGGAGAAATCGCGCGCCGAAGCGTTCAGCTTCGCTCTGGCCGTCGCGCTCACTCCCGCGGCCGACGGCCGCGAAGTCCTAAGGCTCATGAAAGCGGAGCACATCGGCACCGGACTCAACTTAGCCTCAGCGATGATGCCGAGCCTGCTTGGCATGGTCTGCGCGTTCCTTGCGGGGCTTTTGGCACTCAAATGGCTCAGCAAATGGCTTGAGAGCGACCGCTGGTATCTGTTCGGAATTTATTGCCTGGCAGCGGCGGTGGGTGTCTTCGTTCTGCACACAATGGGATATTAGTGGCCTGGGGCGAAATGCAAATCGCTCTTGGGCTGTTCCAGTTCCATAGACACCCGCTGGCTTCCCGGCCTGAGAAAATCGAACTCACCCGCCGCTACAACAAAAGCGGCGGGTGCAGCTGGAGACCGCTTCTCTCCGGTGTCGGCCACTCGGCGTTTCCTTTCCGCCGACGGAGCCGCGCTATTGCTTGGCAGCAGCGCCTTCCATAATAAACACGCGGCTCTTCGCGGACTTGTGCCGGATCGGCTTGATCGCATTGTACTCGGGCGAATCTTCCCACGCCTTCGCCTTCTCCACGCTGTCAAACTGAATCACGACGAAGCGCTTCGGCGCATCTCCCTCAATGGAATCGAATTTACCGCCGCGAATCACGTAGTGGCCGCCGTACTGCGCGATCGTTCCGGGAGCCTTGTCGGAATACTGCTTGAAGGTGGCCGGATCGGTGACGTCCACTTCCGCGACCACGTAACCCGGCAGCACTTTCGCCTGCCGCGCGTGAATTGCCGTGGCGCCTCCCACGCCAATCAACCCACCGGCGAGCACCGCCAACAGCAGCTTGTGATTTGTCTTCATCGATCTATCCTCCCCTTTTGCGTTTGCGTGAGCAGCCAGCAACACCACGAGCAATTACGTGCGTACTCTATATCTCCCGCGCCGGAAACCGTCAACTTCCGTCAGTTCCCTAGTTCGTGTGAGCAGCGAACGGAGGTAGAGTCATCGTCACGCCAGCACGCCGGCGAACAGGCGCCCTCGCCGCTCGCGATCAGGCCTTCGTGTTATCGCGCAGAAATTGAATGAGCAATGCGCTCACCTGCTCGGGCTGCTCCTGCTGTACCCAATGTCCCGCGCCATCCAGAAGATGGAATCCGGCCATGCGGGAGCAGGTTCCATTGCGCATCTTCTCGACCGCGCCGGGCGTTTGATAAACGCCCCAATCGCTCTTTCCCGCAATAAACTGGGAGGGCACATCCACGGTACGGCCTGAAAAGGTTTGCAGCTCGGCAATCGTCCGGAGATCCGCGCCTCGCCGAACACGATAGCCCTGCAACGCGCCGTTGAAGCCGGTCCTGGCGTACTCGGTCGCGTACACGTCCACCTCGGCTTCGGTCAGCCATTTGCAATTCGCGATGTAATCCGCCGAAGGCATGAGCGGCGCGACGGTTTCGGCCATGCCCTTGTCTTTCTCCATCACGTAGTAGTTCGGAATCTGCGCCATCTCCTCGGCGGTGCGCGCCTTCAGGGGATGAGGATGATTGCCCTGGTAATCCGCGCTCTTGCAAAAATAGTACGCCCGGAAGAAGGCGTGCAGCCCCTGCGGCGCGCGCAGCATGTCGTCATTGGCTCCGCGAGTGCGCTGGTAGTTTCGATAGTATTTCCTCGGCGGATGGAGCTTGGCGAGCTGGGCATCCAGCTCGTCATCCGAGGCCGGCGGAGGCGGCAACGGCGCGCCGTTCGCCGTGTTGAACGGCAGGACCGGGGCTCCTTCAAACGGCGAGCTCATGATGGTAATCGAACGAAAAATATCGGGCCGGATCAGCGCGGACCACGCCGCTACCGGCGCACCTGCATCGTGCCCCACAACCATCGCCACGGAGCGGTAGCCAAGCGCGTAGACCAGCCCGATGGCGTCACGGACCATGTTCAGGAAGCGAAACGGATCGGCGTCGGCGTCGTAGGAGTTGTCCCAACCGGTAGTCCGGCCGTAGCCGCGCTGGTCCGGCGCGATCACGTGGTAACCGGCGGCCGCCAGCGGCGGCATGACCTTGCGCCAGCTAAAACAAAGTTCCGGGAAACCATGCAGCAGCAAGACAAGCGGGCGTCCCGGCGTTTCGTAGCCCGCCTCCAAAATATGCACGGACATGCCGTTCACGTTGTCGATTTGGCGCGAGCGGATGCCCGCGGGAATCGCGCCGTTTCCGTAGGGCGGAAGTTTGGAGAAATCCGTTTGCACAATGTCGGCCCGTGCGACAGCGCCGTGCGCGATTGCCAGACCGGCGACTTCCACCGCTGCAGCCTTCGCCAGGAAGTCGCGTCGTGAAAGTCTCGTACTGCTCTCGAAACTTACGTATTCAGACAAATGTTCAGCCATAGGATGCTCCCCGGTGAAAGACGCGCCGGTAGGATTGCGAAGTGCGCGTCGTAAGTCAATGAAGGAGTTCGAGGATCCCGCGGAAGCGAGGGAATCGAGTCAGCCGCACGGAATTTTGCGCGAGAACTTCAGTCGAGCGGCTCGATCTTGGCGATCTTCCCCTGATGCACTTCGGCAACCCAGACGGCGATAGGAGAAGCGAAGTTGTCGATATCGATGTGGCGGATATTTGCGTTCACCGTTGGCAACATGTACTCCGTGAATTCGCCCGTCTTGGGGTCGAGGCGGTCGACCAGGTCGGCGCCCATTCCGGACGTCCAGGCGTCGCCGTTCTTGTCGGCCTTGGCGGGATACGGGCCCAGCCAGGGCGTCGGTGCGGTCCACTCCTTGAAGGTCTGAGTTTTCGGATCGAACATGCCGAGTTTGTCCGAGTAGTATTCGCCGAACCACACGCGATCCTGCTCATCGACCGAACCGCGGCGCGGTCCTGAATTCAACGTCGGCGTCTTATAGAGCGTCACTTTGGCCGTCTTCGCGTCGACCTTCGCGATGTTTCCACCCACGATATCGAACATGTAGATGTCGGAGTGCGAATCCGCCGCGACTCCGTAGGTGGAGTGCCCCACGGGCGTGGCGTTGTACGCGAATTGAATGATGCCGGAACTCTTCTCGTCCGGTTTGTAATCCGGATACATCGGATACGCGGTGACTTTGTCCGCCTTCGGATCGACCTTGAAGATCAGAAGGCTCTCGCCTCCCGGAAACCACGCGGTTCCGTCCGGGGCGGCGGCGACTTGCGGCTGAATGGCGCGCGCGTCGTTGTATTCCGGAGGAACGAGCCAGGTCTGAAATTTTTCCGTGCGCGGATCGAATCGCGTGTAGCCGCCCTGCCGAAAGCGAGGGATCCACAGGAAACCGCCGGGGCCGAATTCGATGGAAAGCGTGCCCTCGGGAAAACCCGGCTTGAGCGGCGGCATGCGCCATTCCCGCGTTTCGCCGGTGCGCGGATCGAGGCGGCCAATCAGCGGCTCTCGGAAATCGTTGTACCAGATCATGCCCTGGTCATCGAGGTCGGCGTCATGAGGCAGGCGCCCGGGTTCGGGCAAGTCGTATTCGGTGACGATCACGCGCGTGGCTTTACCCTTCGGCCGCGGCAGCGTCTTCAGCTCGTATTTCCATTTCGGCGTCGCGCTCAGATTGATCGTCGCCAAATATTTTGCGAATTCCGTGTCCGGCTGGACGGACACTTTGTAGGGCAACGTCACGGGATGTTCGAGCACCGCCTGCTCGGAATAACTTCTCATTCGCGCAAACGTCGTCAGCCATCCCTGCTCGTCGTAGGTGCTCTCCACGATCGGCTGGAGGGAGTGGCACGCGGCGCAGCGGAACAGCTGGTTCTTTTGCGCTTCCGTCCCCGGAACGCTCAGCAGCCACTCGGCGCTGGTGAGCTGGGGAACCAGGTCTTTCGTCTTCACCAGCTTTAGATCTGCGCGGCTCGTTGCTCCGCTCTTCACCTCGACGGAGACCGGTTCGGCTAGGTCGTATCCGACGGCTCGAATGTCGATATGGAATTTGCCCGGCGCGAGGCGATTTGCCGGAAACGAATAGCGTCCCTCGTGGTCGCAGACCACCGTGATGCTGATTGTCTTGCCTTCGCCCTTGGCCCGGACCAGCACGCCCTCCATCGCGCCTTCGGCAACCGAGCTGACTCGGCCCGCAAGAGCAACCCCGGCGGGTTTCTGAGCGGGAGCAGCGAACACGCTTGCCACATTCAGGATCAGTGCCAACGCAGCGAATTTCAGTCGCATCTCTCGCCCCTCAATGGTTTCGGTACGCCGTCGCACAGGAATCTGCAACGCAATCGCTGAAGAGTGTTCCGGATTCTTCCGCTTCGATGCGGCATTATACCCACACCTCGGCGGCATCGGACAAACAAACGGCTGCCCGCCCCACAGCGGCCGCTGCTCGCCGATGATCGCCGATGATCTTTGATCGGTAACCCTCCCACTACGCCCGCGCGATATCCTCCTTGCCAGCCGACTTAGCTTTGGTATAGTCGTTGCGTTGCTCGAGACCTTCCAGATGGGATCCGCGCGCCAGCGCCCGCGCACCCTTCCTGCGACGAGCACCTTCCCCTATTTCTAGGAGACTTTCGTGCGCGTTCTGACTCCAACTGAGAATCATCGTCTCAACGAATTGATCGGCTTTATCGGCATGACGATCGCCATCCTGGTGGCGCTGGCTCTGATTTCCTACAGCCCCCACGACCCGTCCTTCAATGTTTCCGCCGAGTCCGCCGACCTGCATTCCGCGCGTAACTGGATCGGCCCGGTCGGCGCCTACGGCGCGGACCTGCTGTTTCAAGGCTTCGGCTACGCCGCGTTTCTTCTGCCCGTAGGAATGTTCATCCTGGGCTCGCGCTGGTTCCGCAGCGAGTTGCTGGAATCCCCGGTCGTCAAGATCGTGGGGTACTCAATGCTGGTGCTGATGCTTCCGGCGATGCTCACGCTGTGGCGCATTCCGGAAGTGCGCGGCGCGATTCCGCCCGGAGGACTGTTCGGCCACCTCGTTTCCTCGGGCTTGCTCGCGGCATTCAACACGGTGGGAGCGAACCTCGTCGCGGTGGCCATTTTTTTTGTCGCGCTGTTCCTGACCACGAAATTTTCCTTCATCGAAACGCATGAAACCCTGCGCGGGCCGCTCGGCAAGCTGAACGTCGTCGGGCCGCTCCGGGAGCGCTTTGCCCAGTGGCGCGAGGAACGCGCGGAGAAACGCGAAGAGAAGCGCATGCAGCAGCGCCTCGCCGAAATTAAATCGCAGGGGCGCCCGCCCATCCCCGCGCAATCCGTCGCGGAAGTGGACGGCAGCGCCGTCACCGAGCAAGACGAACGCGAAGAAGAAGCCGAAGAGGAAGAATCCCCGCGCGCGCGCTCGATCATTTTCCGCAACGTCGAAGAAAAGAAGCCGCAGCCCAAACCGTCTTCGTCTCCGAAGATCGCGAAGGGCGCAACGAGCTACCGGCTCCCCTCGCCCGATCTGCTTCGCCCCGCTCCGCGGCACGAAAAAATCGAAGAGGACGAGCTCAAGGAATGCGCGCACGCGATCGAACAAAAGTGCCAGGAATTTGACATTGGCGGCCGAATCACTCAGATCAATCCCGGCCCCGTCGTCACCACGTACGAATTGAAGCCGGAAGCCGGAATCAAGTACAGCCGCATCACCGGCCTTGCTGACGACCTTTGTCTCGCCCTCAAGGCGGAATCGATTTTGATCGAGCGCATCCCCGGCAAATCGACGGTCGGCATCGAAGTCCCCAACGCCAACCGGCAGACGATCGCTCTGCGCGAGCAAATCGAATCGGGCGAATTCGTCAACTCGCCGTCCAAGCTCACGCTCGCTCTCGGAAAAGATTTGATCGGACGCAATCGCGTTTCCGATCTTTGCCAGATGCCGCACCTGCTCATCGCCGGATCGACCGGCACCGGCAAGAGCGTTTTCCTCAACTCGCTGATTCTCTCGATGCTCTATAAGGGCACGCCCGACGAATTGAAAATGGTGATGATCGATCCGAAGCGGCTGGAGCTCGGCCTCTACGAAGACATCCCGCACCTGCTCGCTCCGGTCGTCACCGATCCCAAAGTCGCTTCCAACGTCTTGCGCAACGCCACGCGCGAGATGGAATCGCGCCTCAAGTTGCTGGCCGCTCGCGGCGTCCGCAACATCGATCAGTACAACCGCACGTTCCAGAAGGGACAGTCGCTCTCCCTTTTTGACGATACGGACACCGCCGAGCACAAACCGCTGCCCTACATCGTGATCATCATCGACGAGCTCGCCGACTTGATGATGGTGGACACCAGCAACGTGGAAGAATCCATCACGCGTCTCGCGCAAATGGCGCGCGCCGTCGGGATCCACCTGATCCTCGCAACGCAGCGCCCGTCGGTGGACGTCATCACCGGCCTGATCAAAGCCAACTTCCCCGCGCGCATTTCCTTCCGCGTGGCCAGCAAAGTGGACTCGCGCACCATCCTCGACGCCAACGGCGCCGAATCGCTGCTCGGCCGCGGAGACATGCTCTACCTCCCCGCCGGCTCGGCGCGCCTCAACCGCATGCACGGCCCCTACGTCACCGAAGACGAAATTTCCGCCGTGTGCGATCACTGGCGCTCGCAAGCCAAGGCCGTTTATAACGAGCGCCTGCTCGAAGCGCCGAAGGACGAAAACGCGGCCGGCCCTGACGGCGAACCCGAAGGCGAAGCCGTCGACGACGATCTGTACCAGGAAGCCGTTCGCGTCGTGTGCGAAGCGGGCCGCGCGTCGACTTCGACGTTGCAACGCCGCCTGCGCATCGGCTACGGCCGCGCCGCGCGCCTGATCGACATCATGGAAAAAGACGGCATCGTCGGCCCGCCCGACGGCACCAAGCCGCGCGAAGTATTGAAAGCGAAGGACTGGATGCGCGAGGTAGATCAATCCTTGCGATAAAGCCTCGATCATCCGTAATGAACATGGTTTTCCGTAAGAGACGCGCTTGACTCGTAGTGGGCCAGTTTCCGATAAGCCCGTTTATGAGGCAGGAATCGCTAGCGTCAGCGTATCCTTACGGGGCGAAGTCGACGCAGCTTCTCAGGAACAGGGTGGAGCAAGTCGAGTTTTAGCAGCGATAGGGAGCGAGTAGATCGATCATTTGGTCGAGAGTTTGATTTTCTTTGTGGGAGTTCGGACGAGCTAAGTTGAAGTAGAGCTGATAGGTCTGAGCCTTGGCGAGGAAATCTCCACGGCCGGAGAACAACTCCAAATCAAAGAACTCATCTTCGACAAACGATGCACGGTTTCGACATCGCTCTGGTAGGTATGGGCAGAGGGCGGGATGCGCAGATGCTGGCTGTCGCCCAGAGCGGCGGGGAAGCCTGTGCGATGCCCTGGGGATCGTGGCCGCCGATGAATTCGCTGCCGTTGTCGGTTTGCCAAGCCAGGTGGCGTAGATTACGCCCCAACGATCCAAATGCTGCTGGATGCGAGCCGCGAAGACGGCGCTGGCGGCCGCGGAGCGCTTCTGAGCAAAAGCCCAGAACAACAGGCCGCTGCGCACTTCCCGCGCGTGTATTCCACCAGCGGCAGTTGCAGGCTCTGGGCTTGCGGCAGAACTGCGGAATATCGCACAGATCTTTGGTATCGGCGGAGATTTGCTGGAACAGGCGCCAGGTGGCTTTGACGGCGGCCAGGTCTTGCTTGCGCTGATATTTCTTTCTGCGTTTGCGAATCAATCCGTGCTCGCGCCAGATGCGCTGGATGGCCATGTGGGAAATGGGGAGATCGAACTCTCGTTTCAAACGGGCAGCTCCAAAGGTAGGCAGCTTCTGGCGGAGAGCCAGGACCTGCTGCTCGATCTCGGGAGAGGTTTTGTGTGGGCAATGATGATGAGCACGGCTGTGTTCGCGCAGCCCAGAAGGCCCGTGCTGTTGAAAACGACGCAGCCATTTGCGCACCGTGGGCACCGTGGTGGCGAAGGCGCGGGCGGCGGGTTTAATCCCGTGGTGGCGAGCGTGCTCGACTAATCGCAAGCGATGGTTGTAAGCGTCGCTCATCTCACGAACCAGGTCGAAATAGGGGGCGGCGGCCATGCGCCGATTTTATCCGGGGCGCGCGGCCCGGCTCCTCCCCCCTCCGCCGGGCCGCGCGCCCCTCACCCAAATACAAATCCAATTCCTTCACCCGCTTCGGACTCATGCACTTCAATTCCACCAGGGGGATACGATGATCCTTTCCTATGCCACGTTTATCAGGAGTTTGCGCTGGCGAGGCGCTCATAGTACCTTGAAACTATTACCTCTGATCAGAACCGGATTATTAGTCCGAGCATTTCTAGTCGCATGCGCGGTGACTTCCATCCCCTTTGCGAGCGGTATTCTCATCGCTAGTTACTCCACAAGAGAATTTTGGAAGCGGTTGGCAGGCCCCTTGCTCATGGTGCTCGTACCGGGAACAATCCTCAGCACCTTAACAGGTGTGGGTGATGTGCTTCCACGGACCCTGCACTACAGAAGTCTTATCGTCATCTTCGTTAGCAGCATCGTCTTCTACACTGCCGTCGCGTATCTGATTCTGAGGAGTCGGGAGCGCCGCATGCTTAAAGCGGGCAACTCCCTTTAAGGTCCGATCACTCCTGTGAAGTCGGGCTTATCGGAAACCGCCCCATCACCGCTTGACCCTCATTCCTTCCCGGCATACAGTCTCCGCAATCCCATGATCGCGCGCTGAGGTCGCCGCGCTGCGCGGCGGTTTAATCCTGACTGGAGGACGGTTATGAAAAAGTTTCTGGCGTGTGCGGCGTTCGTGGCCCTGTGGGCCGCGCCCGGCTTCAGCCAAACGACGGAAGAATTGAACAGCGACGGCAAGAACACCGACAACGTCCTCACGCAAAGCATGGGCTACTCTCGAAAAAGCTACAGCCCGCTCCACCAGATCAACAAATCGAACGTCAGCCGCCTTGTGCCCGTCTGGAGCGCCAGCACCATGAACGAACTGGGAGACCTCGCCGCGCCCACGGTCTACAACGGCGTCCTGTACGCGATCAACGGCCGGTGGAGCTTCGCCATTGACGTGGAAACGGGCCGCCAAATCTGGCGCACCCCGGTGAAGATCGAGCCCGGCAACAAGCACATCCCTTTCAATCGCGGCGCGGCGACGATTTATAACGGCAAGCTCTTTCGCGTAACGATTGACAACCACATCCTCGCGCTCGATCTGAAAATCGGCAAGGAAATCTGGAACCAGAAATTTGCGGACTCTGCCGAGGGCTACTACGCAACCGGCGGGCCGATCGTCGCCAATGGCGTCCTGATTTCGGGCGAGTCCGGCGGAGAATCCACCACGCGCGGATTCCTGGACGGCTGGGACCCGGATACCGGAAAAAAATTGTGGCGGAGATACACGATTCCCGCGCCCGGCGAACCCGGCTCCGAGACCTGGCCCAAAAACAGTGACGCGTGGAAATACGGCGGCGGGCCGACCTGGCGATCCGGTTCCTACGATCCCGAACTGGACCTCGTCTATTGGGGCACCGGAAACGCCGAGCCGTACGATCCCAAGAAACGCGAAGGACTCGACAGCCTGTATACATCTAGCGTGCTGGCGATCCGCCCGAAAACCGGCGAGATCGCTTGCTACTACCAATACACGCCGAACGATGTCTATGACGTGGACGGCACCGACGAGCCCATCCTCGCCGACATCAAGATCGCCGGGCAACTCCGGAAAGTCATGATCCAGACCAACAAGAACGGCTTCCTATACGTGCTCGACCGCACCAACTGCAAACTGATCGCCGCGCATCCCTACGTCAAGGTCAATTGGGCCAGTGCCATCGATCTGGACACCGGCAGGCCGGTGTTGACCGACGTGCAGAAGCGGTTTCAAGCCGGCGAGGAAGTGGAGATCTGGCCGTCGCGCGGAACCAACGCCGTTCCCTCCGCGTTCGATCCGAATACCGGACTGATCTATGCCGACGCCTGGAACATCCCGCGGATCCAAAAAATCGACCCGAACGCGGAACCGGAAGAGTTGGGCGAGGCCACGACCGGCGTGGCAGCGCGTTCGCCGCAACTAAAACCGGATGACGTTCTCGGTTACTTCGAGGCCATCGATCCGCTCACGGGCGCAAAGAAATGGGAGATTCCTCTGACGGAATTTCCGAGTTCCGCCGGCATGCTGGCGACGGGCGGCGGACTTATTTTCACCGGAAAAATGTCGGGTGAATTCCTGGCCTTAGACGAGGCAACCGGCAAAACACTGTGGCAGTTCAAGACCGGATCGAGCGTCAATTCGACGGCGATCACCTACACCCATAATGGTCGCCAATACGTAACTATCGCATCAGGACTCGGAGGCGCCCTCGCGACCCGCTACGGCGCGGCCAAAGTGCCGGCGGGCGGTTCGATCTGGACATTCGCGTTGTTTCCCGGCAAGTAGAAGCCGTCTTATGAATTCCGGAACTGAGCGGAATTGGATGAATTCACAGGTTGGGCCTCGCCAGGTTCCATCCGAAAGATGGACTTCTTCCGACGCTGAAAGCGCCGGCGTACGCCAGCCCAGGGCAACGCCCTGGGTTACGGAATTCATCGATTACGATGCGCCCTGAAGGGGCGCAGGATTCCCTCCGCCCTTTCAGGGCGGACTGCATTCTATGGCGCACAATCCCCGGGGCGTTGCCCCGGGCTGGTATCCTTCGCACCGTTGGCGCGACATCGCTGAAAATTCCAGCTGAGAAAATTGCAAACCACTTCTCCTGCTTACAACCTCTTGCGTCAAGTCTCCCGCGCCCGTACAATCTTTTGTCTACCGAAGTGCCGGGGTAGCTCACCGGTAGAGCGCGGCCCTGAAAAGGCCGGCGTAGGGAGTTCAACTCTCCCCCCCGGCACCATCCGTCCTGTCGATCCCAATTATTTTCCGAGTGGCCGACGCCTTGTGGAGGTTTTACTTGCTGCCTACTGGCGGGACGGCGGAACTCTTCGGCTGCGGAGGAAGCGAAGCTACATACGCCACAATGTCCAGGATATCGTCCTCACTCAAATTAGCGACCGTTTCCTTCATCATCCGTGAGTAATCGGTGCGCGCGCCTTTCTGAATGTCGTAGAGCTGCTGCGCCATGTAGCTCGGTGAACGGCCGGCGATCGAAGGGACGCCGAATCGAACGTCCCCGGTCAGCCCTTCGCCGTGGCAGTTGGCGCAGCCAAAGGTTTTTCCGCCGCCGGTGGTGGCGAGAATCTCTCCCCTCTTGATGCTGCCCGGCGGCACGTAGGCGATGAATCCCGAGCGCGGATCGCGAAGATTCGTGGCCTCCACATTTTCAGGCACCTCGACAATACGCCGGCCAATGGGTTCGGTCCCCGCCTCGGGTCCTTCGACGGGCACGCACAGTCCCCCGCCCCCTCCGACGAAATGCGTCTTCGGCACCGTCTCCGTTTCCATCACCTTGATCCACGGAGTCCATTTCATGGAGGCAAAATACGCCGCGGCGATTTTCATCTCCTCGGTGCTCATGGACCGGGCGATTCCGATCATCAGATTGGTATTACCTTTCCTCGGATCCCAGCTCCTTCGATCTCCACTACTAAAATTTTGCAGTTGCTGCACGATGTAGGCGGCAGGCAAGCCCGCGATGCCGGCATTATTCGGCCGCCCTTTGCCGTTGGGGTAGTGACAGAAACCGCAGGCACGTATGTCCGGCTTTCGGCCCTCGGCAACGATCGCAGGCATCGCAGGGTGCAAATCGGGAAACCAGTCGGCCGGCCCAAAGTTATTGTCGATTTGCTTGGTCGTATACGCAGTAATCGCACCGGGCAAGTGCATCAAAGACGCAGGTTCTTCCGCCGCTGCGGCCGGAGCTGCCGCGGGAGGCGCGGATACGGGCGCGGGCGTCGCAAAGCCGTACGCCCAGGGCAGACCGGTGTCTTTTTTCCGGGCCTCCTGCTGAGCTGACGCTCCGGCCACCAGAGCGAGAAGGATCGCAAAAAGCAATGCGCCCTGAAGAATTCTCACAATCGCCTCCTCCAGGATTCTTGATTCTCTGCGCCTGATTCAAGTGAAAAGTGAATATCGCATTTTCGCTCTAAAGTCATGGAATTCTTTTGGCGAAGCGATTTTTCATTGGCCTCCAATGCCGCGATCATCTTCGATCCGTCAGAAAAAACGTCGATCCCAATTGTGGGCCGACGCGGATGCCCCACCTGTCACGCCGCGTGACAGGTGGGCTTTTTGACCTTCATTCTTTCGTTGCGAACTGCACATCACCATTTTCGCATAGCAAGTCGAACCAAAAACCCCACTCCTGAAAACGCCCCAAGGACGTGCCTGCCCAAGTTCACAATCTCAACTCCGGGTGAACGCCCGGAAGTAGCATTAGACCGCGGACGGGAGACGATCGAGTGGAGAGCGAAAAGGCGTCCGCCACCCGCCTCGATGCACTAAACTCTCCGATTGTTTTCCTCCGCAAACCCCTTCAAAAACCACCGATTGACAACAGTTTCGGTCCGTCATACGATTCCCCACGGCCCTCACTTTAAACTGTTGCTTAACATCCGAAACGTCGATTGACGATGCCCTGGCCTTGGCCCGGCCGCCGAAGGAGATCAACCGCGATGAACAAGAAACTATCGTATCTCGCAATCGTGGCCATTTCGCTCGCCGCATTCTTTGGAATCGCGCGCAGTGGCCGCACGGCAGGAAAACCCGCCGCGGAAATCAAGATCGTGTCCGATGACATCGGCGGCGTTGTCACCAGCTCGAAGGGACCCGAAGCCGGCGTCTGGGTGATCGCGGAAACCCACGATCTGCCCACCGGCTTCCGCAAGATCGTCGTCACCGACGATCAAGGCCGCTACGTCATCCCCGAACTTCCCAAGGCGACGTACGACGTTTGGGTCCGCGGCTACGGACTCGTGGATTCTCCGAAAGTGAAAGCGGCGCCCGGCAAAATGCTGAACTTGACGGCCGTCATCGCCCCCGATCCGGCCGCTGCCGCGCAATATTATCCCGCCGCCTACTGGTATTCCCTGATGCACATTCCGCCGAAGAGCGATTTCCCCGGAACCGGCGAAAAAGGAAATGGCATCTCCGAGCGCGTCAAGGACCAGGGCAACTGGGTGGAACTGCTGAAGACCGACGGCTGCGAGGCTTGCCACCAGCTCGGCGACAAGGCCACGCGCACGATTCCTTCCAGCCTCGGCGCGTTCGACAACAGCTACGAAGCCTGGGACCGCCGCATCCAATCCGCGCAAGTCGGCAGCATGATGAGCGCCGTCGCCACCCGCGCCGGACGCAAGCGCATGCTCACGGAATACGCCAACTGGACGGATCGCATCAAGAACGGCGAATTGCCGCCCGCTCCTCCCCGCCCGCAGGGCACTCGAGCGCAACGTGGTGATCACCCAGTGGGACTGGGCCACGGACAAGGAATATTTCCACGACGAAATTTCCGTCGATCGCCGGAATCCCAGCTCCAATCCGAATGGACTCGTTTACGGAGTCCACGAAGACAGCTCGGATTTCGTCACGGTTCTCGATCCCGCCAAGAATTCGTTTTCGCAGATTCCGATTCCCTACAAGCCGGGCACTCCGATGTACGAGCCGGAAGAACTGCTCGAACCCGTCGCCGTATTGGGGCAATGAGCCGGTGGCCATCTCGCACGCTTCGGCGCACAGCTTGATGATGGATAACAAGGGCCGGATCTGGACCGCGAGCGCGACGCGCGCCCCGGAAAATCCGGCCTACTGCCAGAAGGGCTCGGACCTCGAATCCGCGCTGGTGCTTCCGCTCCGGAACAGCTCGCGGCAGACGAACGTCTACGATCCCAAGACCGGCAAGTGGGAACTCGTCGACCTGTGCACCAGCACGCAGCACCTGATGTTCGCCGAGGACGCCAACAACACGCTGTGGTTCAGCAATCCCGGCGGCGACAACGTCGGCTGGCTGAACACAAAGATGTGCGATGAAACCCACGACGCCGAAAAATCGCAAGGCTGGACGCCCTTCGTTCTGGACACCAACGGCAACGGCAAGCGCGACGAATACACCGAGCCCGGCCAGCCGATGGATCCCACCAAGGACATGCGCATCAAGGTGGGCTTCTACGGCGTGAGCCCGAGCCCGGCGGACGGCTCCATCTGGGGCACCGTGCTGGGCTTCCCCGGCGCCATCGTTCGCTTGAATCCCGGCTCCGATCCCGCGCGCACGTCGCTCGCGGAAATCTACGAAGTGCCGTGGAACAATCCGAAAGCGCCCGTGCAGGGTTTCTCGCCGCGCGGCATGGACATCACCCGCGACGGCGTGATCTGGACCGTGCTCTCCAGCGGACACTTCGCCAGCTTTGACCGCCGCAAATGCAAAGGCCCGCTGAACGGACCGACCGCCACCGGCCAGCACTGCCCCGAAGGCTGGACGCTCTATCGCACGCCCGGACCGAGCTTCCAGGGACAGACGGAATACGGCAGCGCCGACACGAACTACTACAACTGGGTCGATCAATTCGACACGTTCGGCTTGGGCAAGAACACGCCCATCGCCACCGGTAACGGCATGGACGCCCTCGAAGCGCTCGATCCCAAGACCGGAAAGTTCCTCGTGATGCGAGTTCCCTACCCCATGGGCTTCTTTGCGAAGAGCCTGGACGGCCGCATCGACGATCCCAAAGCCGGATGGAAGGGCCGCGAAGTTTGGTCCACCTACGCCACGCGCACGCCGTGGCACCTCGAAGGCGGCAAGGGCACAACCAGCAAAGCAGTCAAGTTCCAGCTGCGTCCCGATCCGCTCGCGAACTAACTCGAAACGTTAACCTGCAAACGCCCGGAGGCCGCCGCACTGGCCTCCGGGCGTTTTTTTATTTGCAGGCCGCAACGGTTCGCCAGGCGATCGATTTTGGTCGGGTGCGATCGGCCTTTTCGGGTGCCGCGCCCTTGCTACTTTAAGATTCTCAAACGCCGCATCGGTGCGCCTTTAGCACGCATCCCCCCAAGCGACAGCGCCGGAGGCGCGACACACCGTAGCCCAGGACGTAAGTCCTGGGAATTGCGCAGCCAAATCCATTGCCAGCCCCGGAGGGGCGGCACAGGGCTCCTACACCCTGCGAAGTGCCGCCCCTCTGGGCTGCGCCGTGCTTGCGAAAGAAACCCAGCGCTGACGCGCTGGGCTCTGACCTCCCGCCCCTGCAGGGCTAAATCCTGGTGAGAAGTGCGGGCTAGCACACGCGATGGCTTCCACTCGCCCATTTCGGCGTATACTCAGTAGTGATGGATCAGGGAAGCAAATGCGGTGGTGCTTCTCCGCGGGCCCGAGCGATAGCGCTTCGGGTACTTATGTTCTCCCTCTGCTTCGGATTCTCTCTAAACGCCCTGGCCTTCCGCTGGTCCCTGCAGCCGGAAGAAATTCAGGACGCATATTCCCTTGGACAGACGCACTATCAAGAACAGCTGACGGATTTTCTCAAGCGCTATCAACACGCGCTTGCGTATCCCTCGAACAAGCCGTTCGCCTTCGCACAACTCGTCGAATTTCAAACGCCGTACGAGCAAATTGTGTTGCGGTCGCAGCAGAGGGTTGGCTACTCGAAATTTCAGGCTGCCGAGGACTACCGGGCAAACCCGCGCCTGGTGATTGTCCGGGTTCAGGTTGGGCTCATCTACGGCTATACCGGACCGGAGCCGTCCGCCGACAGTTTCAATGTGATCGTCTCCCAGTCTGGCCCGATCGAGCCGCAGGACGTGACGACCACGATCCTATGCGATCCCTACAATTTCGGTACGATTGGAACCTGCTCGGCGTACCTGCGCGAGATCGACCTCCACTTCGACGCCAAGCAGTTCACCCACGGCAGCGCCACCGTCAAGGTGCTCCTCCCCGGCGATTTCTCGCAGGAAACCAAATTCAATCTGGATCAGCTCAAGTAGTTTACTTCTTCTCGACGAAGAGCGACGGGTAGTGCTTGCGCAGGTTTTCAACCTTCGGATAGTCGTTGATCACGATGTACATGTTTTCGGGATGCAGGTCCATGTATCCCTGGTGATAGTCCTCTGCGGCATAAAACGCTTCGAGCGGAACGATCTGCGTGACGATGGGTTGCCGGAACACCTTGGCCGAGTCCAGCTGCTTCACGTACGACTCGGCAATCCGCTTCTGGTCTTCCGACGCGTAAAAAATCGCGGAGCGATACTGCGTGCCGTGGTCGGGCCCTTGCCGGTTGAGCTGCGTGGGATCGTGCGCCACGGAAAAGAACACTTTCAAAATTTTCCCGAACGAAATCTGCGACGGATCGAACACTACTTCGACCGCCTCCGCATGTCCGGTGCGGCCCGAGCAAACTTTTTCGTACGTTGCGGTGTTCGCCGCGCCTCCCGAATATCCGGAAGTGGCGCGCAGAACGCCTTTCAGGCGTTCGAAGACAGCCTGAATCCCCCAGAAGCACCCGCCTGCAACGACGGCGGTTTCCTGTCCTTTTGCCGCAGGCCAGCGGATTGTCTACCGCGGGATCCGGCAGCGCGACAACATCACTCGAAGAGTTGCAGCTTGCGCCTCGTGAAAACATGTCCGTGCACCCCTGAGCAGGACAGGCCTGAGCCTGTCGGGTTTCGAATTGAGCCGGTGTTAAGAGAAAAAGCGACAGGCTGAAGCCCGTCCTACTTACTGCGAGATCGTACTCGTTCCCTTTGCGGGCGGCGTCCGCGCCGGTTTCGCGCCACTCACAACTTCTTTTACGACTTGCGCCGCCAGCTTGCCGCTCACCGGACATTCCGTGTCATTCACGCGGCATTCCGAAAGCGTCAGGTTGCAGCCGCAGGTGCAGCTTTCCGAATTCATCCGGCGCAGGGCGCGCTTTCTTTGCTCCGCGGTTAAACCCTTGAAGCTGACGCCGGGCAATTCCGTCGCATTGGCGGCATTTTTCAGAAAGACCTGTCCGACGTCGGTAAACGTCTCGACGCGCGCAGCCGTGGGCATGCCCAGCAGCGTGCGAATTTCGAGGTCGTACCTCTCCATCGGGTACAATCCGCTGTGCTTCTGCACCACGCGGCCCTGCGTGTCGATCAAAAACGAAGTGGGAAGCGCCGGAACGCCCCCGTAGGCGTCGACCAGCTGAGGCGTAGCCATCACGATGGGATACGTCATTCCCTGCTGCCGCGCAAATTTCAAAACGCTTGCCGGCGGATCGTCATCCTCGGAAATTCCCACGATCTCCAGCCGGTCCTTGTATTCTTTCTTGAGCGCAATCAATTCAGGAATCTCTTCGCGGCAAGGCGGGCACCAGGTCGCCCAAAAATTCACCAGGACTACCTTCCCGGCCCAATTGTCCTTGTTCACCGGCTTTCCAACGAGGTCCACCGCTTGCAGCGCCGGCGCCGTTTCCGGATTTTTCACGAACTTGATGACCGGCTGGTTGGCATCGCCGGCGCCCGGCCGCGGCAACAGAGGCCCGCGGCAGCCAAGCGCCGATGGCGCACCAGAGAGCGATTCCGGTGACAGCGAGCAGCACGAAGATTCGCCGTTTCGTCGGGGACATAGCCCCTCCATTATGATGTTGTGCCGGGCGCAAAACAAGCCTCGCCCGGCGGAGTTGGTGTCCCAAATTGAGTATTCCTGTGATGGCCCTCGAATTGAGGAGGTCCGGGCTTCAGCCCGGACGTTCCGACGTGAGCATCCGTGGGCTTTAGCCACTGAAGCTGCGCTGTGCTGAGCGCGACCGAGTTTAAGCGATTGACTTAATAAATGAAGTTGACAGGCACATACCTCGGGCATATGTTTTCGGTACACGGCCTTGCACCAGTAAATTCCTGTCTTCCCGGAGAAATCGCAGTGGACAAAAAGCGGTCTATCGTAATGATTGCGTTTGCGGCCGGATTGCTTATTGCGTCGCTTCCCGCGTTCGCGCACCACTCGACGGCGGAATACGATATGACGACGTTGAGCTCCGTCAAAGGCGCCGTCACGCAATTCGAGTGGAGCAATCCCCACGCGTACATTCACATCCAGGTCAAGGATGAGAAGGGCAACGCTCTGGAATGGACCGCAGAGCTCGCCAGCATCGGCATGCTGTCCCGGGCCAACTGGTCGAGAAACACGGTAAAGCCCGGCGACGAAATCACGATCGTCGGATACCGCGCCAAAAACGGCAAGAATTCCATGCGCCTCAACAAGATCGTCTTTGCAAACGGAGAAGAACTCTCGGCCGAAGTTCGCTAAGGGGATCCGCTGAGGCGTTTCCCGTGTCGCTTCTTTGAAGGAGTTTCCCGGTGCGAAATCGTTTGAAACGCTCGACGCTTGCCGCCGCTGCCATTCTGCTCGCGCTGCCGGCGATTTTTGCGCAGACGGCAAATCCCTCCAAACCCGCGAGCGCTCCCGACATTTCCGGCGTCTGGATGATCGATCACTTCCAGCCGGCTCTGTTTCCAAAAGGGACGACGCCGCCTTTCACGCCGTGGGCCGCCGCGGAATTCAAGAAGGCCGACACCAAAGTGAACGATCCGAATCTGGCCTGCCTTCCGCACGGAATTCCCCGCCTGATGTTCGTGCCGCTCCCGATGGAAATCATGCAGGTTCCGGACAAAGTGCTGATGTATCAGGAGGCGGGCAACCAGCTGCGCCAGATCCACATGAATCGAGATCACAAGAAGGACCTCGACCCGACCTACAACGGCGATTCCGTCGGAAAATGGGACGGCGACACGCTGGTCGTGGACACCATCGGATTCAATGACATTACGTGGCTGGACCACGTCGGACTGCCGCACACAGACGCTCTGCACGTGGTGGAACGCATTCGCCGCGTCGATCATGACACTTTGGTGGACGACTTCACGATCGAAGATCCGAAAGCCTACACGAAACCCTGGACCGCGTCGCAAACCTACAAACTGAAACCAGGATGGGAAATCGACGAATACGTCTGCGACAACAACAAGTACGTGTACCACGAGAAGTAGGATCTTTGGCAACCCCCAGATGAGTCGCCCGCGGTCGGGTGAAGCGTCTGTGACCCAGTACCAGGTCAGCCTTTCTGAATGTCTAAGTTGTTGCCTAGAACATTTTCGCAATGATAAGTTATTGGCGTTTGGCTTTCTGTTCAGGAATTGAAATAGGCAGTTGCTTTGCCCAGTTGCGATTGTCGCCTAATGAAATCCCTCGCCTTAATTCATTTTGGGCGTAGCCTTTGCGAACACCCTGGAAATCCCTGGGGTATGTGTCCGCGGGCTTCGGCGCGGTTGTGGCTCTTGATAGGGCTATTACTTATTTCTTTCCATCGCTCAAATTTGAGGGTGCCCGGAACCTTGCGATCGCATTGGTAATCGGCATTCTGTTCGCTATGAAAGAAGCTTGGAAGCCCTCAGGGATCGCGTTGGTTGTGGCGAACTCAAACACGACGATTGAAGTCCTTTTTGGAGATCTCTTTGAACTGGATGGAATTCGTGCAATCGCGGTCAGCGAGTTCTTTGAGAGCAAACTTGGCAAACCTGTTGCGGAGAAGAGCGTCCATGGACTCTTTCTAAAAAGATGCTTTGGCGGCCACCCAGAAGCCTTCGATAAACAAATAGATGAGCAATTGAAAAGTATACGAGGCAATAAAATTCAGAAGGCCGAGGGTAAGTCCCAATCTTACCCGATTGGGACCACGGCCTTGGTCACGGTCAATCAGGACCGTTACATAGCCTTCGCATTTGCAAAAGCTGACCCGCAAACATGCAAAGTCTCTTCGAATGTCAGAATGATGTGGACGGCCTTGGAGAACCTGTGGGACCGTGCACGGATTGAGGCTGAAGGACATCCTGTGAATGTGCCTCTCATTGGCAGTGGATTGTCCGGCGTAGGATTACCGACACGCGTCCTCCTCGACCTAATCATTCTATCCGCTATCACAGAGACAAAGAAGAAGGAAGTGACCAATAGGATTCGGATCGTCATATACAAAGACCGGTTCGATGACCTCGATCTCCGCGACGTTAGGCACTACTGGAAGGAATAGTATTACGTTGCGTGACCCCGGCCATGCGGTGGCCGTCTGATGGCCTATTTCCCCGCCACAATTTCCTTCGCATGCCCCGTGAGCCGCATGATGTGCAGCCCGCTGCCCGCGCGGTCCGCGCTGTAAATTAGCCCGCGATCGTCCACCTCGACGTTGTTCGTTTCGATGACCTTCTGGCAGGCGGGCGTGATCTTCGGATCGCCATCCGGATGGCTCACGCCATCGGAGGGACAAAACGCCATCGTGAATTTGTTCGGCGCGGGAATGAAGTAGGCGACTTCCTGCACCGCGAAGGGATCGCGAATATCGAACACGCGAGTACCGGCGTTGAACCAGGAAAAAATCGCGATCTTCCCGTAGTACGGCGGGTAGAAAGATTCCGCGACGGCATGAGTCCCGAAGCGTCCGCCCTTGCCGCAGTAGTCTCCCGGATTTTCCGGCACTCGAAACGTGGAAACGGGCCACGGCGTGGCTTCGTTGCTGATGTCCACCATGAAGGCAAGGTGCGGCCCGGCGCGGTCCCCGGCCGGTCCCGGCGAGCAATGATCGCCGCGCGCCGCTTCCGAGGGAACGATCAGCATGTCTCGAGTCTTCAGCGCCGCGTGCCCCTGAAATTCCGGAATGGGTTCGGCAAAAATCGGAAACGTGGTGTGCGCGCCCTGGTCGGGCGACATCGTCAGGTATCCCACCTGCGGGGCGAGCATTTCTTCGGTCGTGGGTTTCTTGGGATTTTCAAATGCCGTGAGAAGCTTTTTGCGATCCAGAATCTGTATGACGCCGTTCGCCCCCGTGCCGTAGGCCGCATAGACGCGGTTCTTGGCGGTCCCGGCGGACATCATGCCGTGAATCGCAATGCCCTTCTCGACTCCTTCATACGCCGTGGCGCCCGGCTGTTGCCCCAGCAGGCCGAAGTCTCGGATATAGACGGGCTTCGCCGGATCGCTCAGATCGTAAATCTTCATGTGCTGGCCCTTCCAACCTTCGGCCGGAGCGTTTGCCACCAGATACGCGATTCCCGTGTCGCATTCCCACCAGCTCTTATGCGTGTGGTCGAGCTGGTCGACGATGGTCGTGAGATGGGTGGGATGAGCCGGATCGGTGACGTCGTAAATTTCCTGCGCCTTCGATCCGAGCGGACGCAGCAAGTACCATTTTCCGCGCACTCCGTGCGGCAAGACGCTTCCGCTGCACACGCGCACCATTTGCGCGCCGCCCGCTTCCTCGCCCGCTTCCGACGAGCCGGGAATATGCGCCAGGTACTTGGGCTTGGCGGGATCGGTGACATCCACGATCGAGGTGCCGTTGGGCTCGACGACTCCCGTCAGCGGATTCATCATGCTGCCCGTGTGGTGGCCGACGTAGGCGATCTCGCGCCCGCCCTCGTTGATGATGATCGGCTGATACGCCGAGCGGCCTTGCAGGTCGCTCCAGCCCGCCAGTTCCATGTTCCACTGCGATTGCTGATCGGGAGGGTTCGGCGCGGGCTCCTGGCTCGCGGGGCCGCCGGTCAATGCGATCGTTCGGAATTCCCGGTCCATCCGGCGGGAGCGCCTGCGCGGCCGCAAGCGAAGGCGCCAGTCCCGCCAGCAAGAAAAATATGAGTGCGCAGAAGGCGCAACGATTTCCCGTGGGTTTCACGATTCAGTCTCCCTTAAAATCCGCGTTTCAACGGCCGGCATCTCCTTCCGGCCGCCATCTTCAAGTACGCGAGTCTTCCCCGCAAACTCGCCCAAAACATACGTCGGCCACCGCATCGCGTCAACCGCAATTCGGTTTCGCGCCGTGCGTCGCGGCCCTTGATCCTACATTCATAAAGTATTCATTGGAAGTTAATGTTGCGGCAAGTCGCTTCGTGAGAACGTTTCGGCGCACATGCCGTCCCCATGTGTAAACCTTAGGAGGAAATTGACGTGAAGAAAGCTCTTCTCGCAATAGCTGTGTCCATCGCCCTGGCTGGAGGCGCACAGGCCGGCAATGACGACGATCACCATTCCGACCATTTTGAATTTCAACCCGGCACCCTGGTCCTCAGCCGCAGCGTCTATGTTGGAACTCCGTCTTTGCTAGTCCCCGGCGTGACCGTGTTGCCTCCCGGCTGCGTGGCGGGCACCGTGAATGTGCCGCTCATCGCGGGCGGCACCACTCCCGTAACCGTCGCGTGCGCTGTGGCGAACTCCGATGGCACCTACCCGGCCGTCTTCAACAACAACACGGCCGACGGCAGCTTCGGAATTACTTCTCCCATCTTCATCGACAACATCACGACGGACGGCCATCGCCTGGACACCCTGGCGATTCCGAGCGATCAAGTCGTAACCAGCTTCAGTTCGAAGTCAGAGTTGGCTCTGCATCGATCGACGGACGGCAAGTCCATCACCTTTGTGGGCTATCGCGGCGGACCGGGATTTTTGACCGCGCCCAACCAGCTTGACGTGTCCAATTCCAATACGCCGGGAGTCGTTGATCCGACCAATCCGGTCACTTCCCAGTACTATCGCGCCGTGGCCGAGGTCAATGCCCATGGCCACTTGATGATCACGGAAGGCAATGCTTACAGCGGAAATAACGGCCGATCGGCGATCAAAGGCGATTCGTTGTACTTTATGGCGGGCAACAACAATAACGGCGGCCTTTCGAAAAAGCAATTGACCACGACCACCATCGGCACCGAACTCGTCCGCTCCACCGGCGCTGAACTGCTCGTTCCGGGACAAACCGCGCCTTTGCCGCCGGACATAACGATGATCGGGGACTTCGAAGTTACTCAGGTCATTGATCCCGGGACCGGCAAACTCTACAGCACCGCCGACAAGCCAGGGAAAGACAATAACTTCCGTGGAATCACGATCTTCAACAACACGCTTTACGTTACCAAGGGCAGCGGCGGCAACGGCATCAACACGGTCTATCAGGTTGGCAACGCAGGAACTCTGCCAAGCGGACCCGAATCGACGCTGGCCACGCTTCCGATTACGCTCTTGCCGGGATTCCCGACGCTCCCTGCTGGCGGCGTGGACAACGGGTTGCCATCCCCCGTGCAGTTTCCCTTCGGCATCTGGTTCGCCAATGCAAATACTCTCTACGTTTGCGACGAGGGAGACGGCACTCTCGTTACTCCCGCGGTCAACGGGAATGTGGCGGATGCAGCCACTCAGGCGACCGCCGGCGTGCAGAAGTGGATCCTGGTGAACGGTACATGGCAGATGGCCTACGTCCTCCAGAACGGCTTGAACATCGGTGTTCCCTATGGCGTCAAGGACTATCCCACAGCGCTCAATCCGGCGACGGATGGTTGCCGCAACATCACGGGCCGCGTCCATCGCGACGGCCGCGTCACCATCTTCGCGGTGACCTCCACCGTCAGCGCCAGCGGCGATCAGGGCGCGGATCCCAACCTGCTCGTCAAAGTTACCGACGTCCTCGACGCCACGACGCTTCCAGTCGGAGACGGCGATCACGATCAAGACGACCAGATCGGTCATTTCGAGGTTATCCGCGCGGCAAAGTCCGGCGAAGTGCTTCGCGGAATAGAATTCGCACCTCAGGATGAGGACCACGGCGACCGCGACGATCGCGAGTAGCTACCGATCGTTGCGGTCATTTGGCAAAGTCAGTTCCCGGGCCGAATCCAAATTCGGCCCGGGATTTCTTATGGAGATTTCACTCGGAATCACAGTGCAACCGGCCGTTCCAGACAACGAATATCAATGCGTCATATCGAAGAGGATGTAGTTGATCCCGATGCGGTACGCGAGCGAAGTCTCGCGTTCCGGATAGTGCGGGCTGTCGGCCCACTCCCAGGCGTCGCCGACGTCGGAGTTGTGGCAAATCGCCACCAGGATGCGGCCCTGGTCATCACGGATGGCTCTCCATTTCGGCGTAACCATGTCCGGTCCGTACGGCCGCCCTCCCCATAAGAATCTCGTGCCGTGGATCTGGAACCGGTCGTCCAGGTCATACATCACGTGAAAAATTTCGTCGCCATTCTTTAGATCTTCGATCGGACGCCCGGGAAGAATCCGTTCCAGCCCACGGACGAGCGCTTCCCATTCGTAATCGCCGTGCGTATCGTCTGACAGGAGAAACCCGCCTCTCAGCAAGTACTCACGCAGCCGCGCCACTTCACCATCGGTCAGGTCCCACCCGTTGCCGTGCTCCATGTAAATCCAGGGCCAGTTGAACAACTCGTTGGAGTCGGCATCGACAATCTGCTCCACCCCGCGCGCATGAAGGCGCGTGAGCCGGCGCACACCCATCGTGAATTGCCGGTCCGCTTTCGGATAGTCCGCGGACCAGAGATGGAAGCGCCGGAATCCGCCAAAATCGTTCTCCGATCGAAAATGGTAGCGCGCGAACGCCCATTCCGCGCTCTGGTGCGCATTGGCGGCCAGCGGAGGAGCTTCTTCGTCTTCGTCGAATTCCCTTCCCTGGAAGGCCAGCAGGCTGACGCTCAATCCGGAAAGCAGCACGGCGGCGGCAATAGAAAGCGGGAATTTCATGGCGCATCCGCAGAAATTCGGCGACGCCTCCGGAACCTAGGTCAGCGTTGGGCCGTGAAGAGACGCGGGAGCGGGAGGAGCTTCGCCGGGGATTGCAGGCGCGTGCTTGCGCCGCCGGAAGTACATCTGCACCCGGTCCATGTAAAGGTAGATCACCGGAGTCGTGTACAAGGTCAGCATCTGGCTGACCATCAGCCTCCCACGATGCTGATGCCGAGCGGCCGGCGCAACTCGGAGCCGGTGCCGGTCGCAAATGCCAGCGGCAGGCCGCCAAAGAGCGCCGCCATCGTGGTCATCATGATGGGGCGAAAACGCAGCAAGCAAGCCTGATAAATGGATTCCTCGGACGTTTTGCCGGACCGTTCCGCTTCCAGCGCGAAATCGATCATCATGATGGCATTCTTCTTCACAATGCCGATCAGCAGAACGATTCCAATCAGCGCGATCACGGTAAGTTCGGTGTGAAACGCCTGTAAAGCAAGAAGGGCTCCCACACCGGCGGAGGGCAGCGTCGAGAGAATCGTAACCGGGTGAATGTAACTTTCATACAGAATCCCGAGCACGATGTACACGGCCACCAGGGCGGCCAGGATAAGCCAGGGCTGGCTGGACAAGGACGACTGAAAGGCCTGCGCATTCCCCTGGAACGTCGGATGAATATCGGAGGGAAGCCCCATTCGCAAGACGGCCGATTCGATGTCCGTCACCGCGTCGCCCAGAGC
Source organism: uncultured Acidobacteriota bacterium (assembly GCA_963800455.1). Taxonomy (GTDB): domain Bacteria; phylum Acidobacteriota; class Terriglobia; order Acidiferrales; family UBA7541; genus Palsa-360. The sequence continues at coordinate 647,805 of CAWDAY010000004.1, forward strand.
AACGCCTTCTCCCAGGTTGAACGAGATCGTGACGGCGGGAAATTGGCCCTGGTGGTTTACGGCGAGCGCCGTATTCGCGGTTTCATAGTGCGTGAAGGCGCTCAAAGGCACCTGAGTGCCGGTCGACGATCGCACGTAAAGACCTTGAATCGCGTCGGTGCTATCGCGGAACTGGGAATCGACCTCCATCACCACGTGATATTGGTTCAATTGGGTGTAGATCGTGGATACTTGCCGCTGGCCGAAGGCGTCGTACAGTGTGTTATCGATCGCCGCCGGCGAAACTCCGAGGCGCGACGCCGTATCGCGATCGATCACCAGCGTCGCTTGCAAACCGCGCGTTTGCTGATCGGTGGCAATGTCGCGCAGCTTGGGTAACCGCCTCATCTTGGCCTCGACGCGCGGCGCCCACTCCTGAAGGTCCGCGAGGTTTTCGCTCGAGAGCGTGTACTGGTATTGCGAGCTACTGATCCGGCCGCCCACCGTGATGTCCTGATAGGCCCGCAGAAACAGTGTGGCGCCCGGAACGACCGCCAGTTTCCGCCGCAGCCGAGCGATGAACTGGTCGGCGCTGACGTCTCTCTCGCTGAGCGGCTTCAATTCGATCTGCATGCGTCCGGTATTTTCCGCCCCGCCTCCCGTGTTTGCCGCCATCGCTTTGACGGCCGGGTCCTTCATCACGATGGCCATGTATTCCTTCAGCTTTTCCTGCATCTCCTGAAAGGACATCTCTTGGGCGCCGAGGATATTGCCGGCGATGAGGCCCGTGTCCTGCTGCGGGAAGAAGCCCTTGGGAATGACGACGTACAAATACACGCTGAGGCAGATCGTGGCGCCTGTGAGCACCAGCATAAAAGGCTGATGGCGCAGGACCCAGCGCAACCCGGCGGCATAGGTATCCACGCTCCATTGAAATACGCGTTCGCTCGCCAGATAAAGTTTCCCGCGCTTCATTTCGTTTTCCGATTTCAGAAAATGCGCGCACATCATCGGCGTCGTAGTCAGCGACACGCACAGGGAAACCACGATGGCCACGCTCAAGGTGATGGCAAATTCGCGGAACAGCCGCCCGATGATCCCGCCCATCAGCAGGAGCGGGATGAACACGGCGATCAGCGAAATGCTCATCGACAAGACCGTGAATCCGATTTCGCGGGAACCTTTCGTCGCCGCGGCCATCGGCGATTCGCCCTCTTCGAGATAGCGCGTGATGTTCTCGATCACCACAATGGCGTCGTCCACTACAAATCCCGTGCAGATGGCCAGCGCCATCAGCGACAGATTGTCGAGGCTGTAGTCCAGCAGGTACATCACCCCGAACGTTCCGATGATGGACAGCGGCACCGCGATGCTGGGAATGATCGTCGCCCAGGCGTTGCGAAGGAACAGAAAAATAACCATCACCACGAGGGCGACGGTCAACAGCAGCGTGAATTCGATATCGTTTACGGATGCCCGGATCGTCGTCGTACGGTCGAACGTGGGAGTCAGCGTGACCGATAGGAGGAATCGAGGCCCTCAACTCCGGCAAAAGCGCGTTAATGCGGTCCACCGTTTCAATGATGTTTGCGCCGGGTTGCCGTCCGATGCCGATTACCACCGCGGGTTTGCCGTTCGCATAGCCCGAATTTCTCAGGTCTTCGATTCCCTCGGTCACTTTTGCAATATCGCTGAGCCGAACGGGAGCGCCGTTCCGATACGCGACGATCAACGGCGCATACTGCTCCGGCTTCAAAAGCTGGTCGGTATCGGCAAGACCCAGCGGTTAGAATGGATCCTCGGAGTTCTCCTTTCGGTGTGTTCGCGTTCGCCGAGTTGAAGCGCGGCTCGCACCGCCTCCAAGCTGAGCCCGTAGTGCGCCAGAGCGTTGGGATTCACGTCCACGCGAACCGCCGGTTTCGCACCGCCGTACGTGTTGACCTGGCCTACGCCATCCACCTGCGCTATTTTTTGCGCCAGAATGGAATCACTCAAGTCGTAAAGGTGGCTCCGGGGAATCGTGTCCGAGGAAACCGCCAAGTCCAAAATGTCCGTCTCGGACGGATTGATTTTGCGGTACCACGGATTGGTGGGCAGGTTGGCGGGCAATTGCCCCGGCGGCTGCGTTCATCGCGGCTTGCACGTCCCGCGCGGCCGCGTTGATGTCCCGGTCCGAGATCCAGCTGCAGCGTGATCCCGGTGATTCCCAACTGGCTCGTGGAGGTCATCTGCGTGACGCCGGCGATTCGACCGAACTGGCGCTCCAGCGGCGTGGCAAGCGAGGAGGCAACCGTTTCAGGGCTCGCACCCGGCAGCGCCGCGCGGATAAAGATGGTCGGGAAATCCACGTGCGGAAGTGCCGCTACCGGCAGCAAATAGAAGGCGACGCCCCCGGCAAGAAGGATCGCAATACTCAGGAGCGAAGTCGCAACGGGTCTGCGGATGAATGGCGCCGAGATATGCATTTTCTAAGGAGAACGATCCCGCACTCTACTCCCGTCTCAGGGCTTAATCCTCAGCTATTAGAGGTCCCGGGGTTCGCTTTGGTTTCAAAAATTCTCAGCCGCACGGGTCCGCCGCAACATTGAAAAAAGTCCCGCGCGATTCTCTGTTTCGGGCAAATTAGCCCTTCCACCCCGGCCATTTTCCCACGGATTCGTCGCGAACAACCCAAAATTTCATGAATCGGGCCAAATCGATCAAGCAAAAGCTCCCTAATGCCGATAAAAATTAAGGGGAGTGCAACCTGATCGTCATTTTTGCGTCTCAATATGTGGTTGGTGGCGGTGATGCTGATTCAATTTCTGAATGGATCGCATAGGCCGGATTTGCAAATTTGCCGCAAAGTTGCTGTACCTACAGCACTTATGCTGAAATTTATTGCGGGATGGGAGTTCCATGATGGCAAATGCCGCGGACGCGAGGATTGTTTCTGCTCACGCACTTCCCTACACTGATCTGGACTGGATTTCGCGGCATTTGACACGTGAGGGCGCCGACCGTTGCCAACCGAAACTCTGCGTGAACCAAGCCGAAGAGGATTGATGCATCCCATTCAATACGACCTCGTGGTCGTAGGAAGTGGTCCCGCGGGTCAAAAAGGCGCCATTGCCGCCGCAAAACTCGGCAAACGAGTCGCCATGGTCGATCGCAATGACATGGTTGGCGGAGTTTGTATCCATGGGGGAACCGTTCCCAGCAAGACCCTGCGCGAAGCTATCCTGCACCTCACCGGATTTCGCCACCGGTCCTTTTACGGCAACGACTACGTCGTGAAAGACCGCATCTCGATTCGCGATTTGGGCGCGCGCGTCACGCAGGTCGTCGAGCGCGAAACCGGTGTCGTGCGAGACCAGCTGCGCCGCAATGGAATCGACCTGCTCTGCGGCACGGCGCAGTTTCTCGATGCCAACACCGTCGAAGTACAAGGCGCCACCGAAGCGCACATGCTTCACGCCAGCCACGTTTTGATCGCCTGCGGCACCCGGCCCTCCCACCCCGGCGACATTCCGTTCGACGGCAAGAAAATCATTGCCAGCGACCAGTTCTTTCAGATGGATGAAATCCCGCGGGAATTGATTATCGTGGGCGGCGGTGTGATCGGCCTCGAATATGCCTCGATGCTGGTGGCCATGGGCGTCGAAGTAACGCTGATCGAGCAGCGTCCCACGCTTCTGGATTTCGTCGATTCCGAAATCGTGGAGGCGTTGCGCTACCACATGCGCCGCCAGGGAGCCATCTTCCGCCTCGGCGAAAAAGTAACCGCCATCCAAACCGATGAGCGCGGCCGCGTGGTCGCGAACCTGGAAAGCGGCAAGCACATTCACGCCACCTGCCTGATGTATGCCGTGGGCCGGCAGGCCAACACCGATCTGCTGAATCTGGAAGCCGCCGGACTCACCGCGGGCTCGCGCGGCAAGCTCGAAGTGAATGCGTCCTTCCAGACCTCTGTCCCCAATATTTACGCGGCGGGAGACGTCATCGGATTCCCTTCCCTCGCGTCTACCTCCATGGAACAGGGACGCATCGCCAGTTGCCACATCTTCGGCGTGCCCGCCGAGATGAGCGCCGCTCTTCTTCCCTACGGCATTTACACCATCCCCGAAATCTCGATGGTCGGGCAGACAGAAGCTGCGCTGACGGAAGCGCGCATTCCGTTCGAAGTCGGCATTTCAAAATATGAGGAGCTGGCCAAGGCGCAAATCGTCGGCGATCACACCGGCATGCTCAAAATCCTCTTCCACCCGGAGACGCGCAAGGTCCTGGGCATCCACGTGATCGGAGAAAGCGCCGCCGAAATTGTGCACATTGGCCAGGCCGTCCTCACCTTCGGCGGCACCATGGATTATTTCCGGGACACGGTTTTCAATTACCCCACGTTTGCGGAAGCGTATAAAGTCGCCGGGCTTGATGGACTGAATAAGCTGTGAGGCATTCCCTAAATCGTCTGGATGGCTGACTCGCTTGCGGCGGCCCAATTCCCTCGCTAGTTGCCAAATAGAGTTGCCCGGAATCGCTTCAGCGATTTAGTCTTTCATGGCGAAATCCATTTTCGAGAATACTCGGTTAGTCGCCCCAACAGTGCGTTCAGCAGTTCGAGCATTTCCGGAGCGGCGGTTTGACACACATCTGAAGGATGTTTTAACTCCTGGTTTATATGCACGATATCTCGGTACTCAACGACAACGTCGGGGATTGTAACCAACTCGGAAAAATAGCGATTGAGCACACTAACATAGTTATTGAGGCTGTGTTCAGGATCAAACATAAAAGCCTCGCCGCGACGAGCCGAAATGAAATCGCTTTGCAATTGAATAAAGCAAAAGAGTATCGACTCAAGAACGCATCCACTCAGAATGACGACCGTTTTCTGATTCTCCTGGGAGGCAGCGGAAACCACCTCCCTAAGATCCCGCAGGATTATTTCCCGTTGTCGTTGGAAACTATCAGGAAGGAACGCAAGATGGGGACTATGCAGGTGGGTGCACAGCTCGGAGGTATACCTCAGGGTATCTGTCATCAGAAGTTCTTCCCAAGAGCTTGTCAGCATACTCCGGGGCTGTCTTTACCTCAAATTTCAATATCTCGTAAAGTGATCCGCCCTCGAACAGGAAGTATCCCGCTGGCCCGGCTAGACGGTCGCTATAGTATGTATACCCCCGAATGCCGTCAGGCGACAGCGGAAGCCATCTTTGAGAGATTTCGATATGCAGCACGCCGTGACAATACTCGAAGTTTTCCGACTCCCCAGTTTTAACCAAACCGACTTCTGGTCTTGCTAGGCTACGCCGAGATAACAAGGTCCGCACATTTTTCTTTGACTCGACGTACTCCTGGGCTGACACATACCAGCCCCTCATGAGCCCAGATGGTTCCGTAACCATCTGGAACATTTCAAGGAGCAAAGGAAGTACCAACTTTTTGTCAAAATATAACACTTCACAATTATCGTGATATCGAGCCGTTTTCGTGGGGTCCGATGTCGAAAGCCTCAAAAAATGGTCGATTGACATCGTATCGACCCAAACGGACGGAGGCCCTGGATTTCCTGTCTTCCAGAGCAGTGGAACGTCGTAATGCGCTATATCTTCCTTGATCGGAGGGCCAGCTACCAACTCAAGCAGCTTCTGGTCATCGGCACTTGGCGACTTGTCATACCAGACGGCCAATCCCATTCGAAACTCTGGACGCGCGGCAATATGCGCTTGTACCAAGTCTTCCAGCAAGGCTCTCACGCGAGCCTCTCGCCCTCTCGTCCCTAAATCGAATTGTGCTAAATTCGCCATCCCCTCAAAGTGTACAGCATGGCTGGTTGACATTCCACTATGCACGACGGATCGGATATAGACGTAATTAGTCTTAGGCGGAGAAGGAGCCGTTTGACGCACACGTTCACCCCCTGATAGTTTGTGTTCTTATGTCAGCGCGCCCGAACGCACAACTACCGGTCCGTGGACGATGGGAATGAAAGTTCCTCCGTCTTCCCGCATCGCCTTTCAAGGCGAGCGCGGCGCCTTCAGCGAAGAAGCAGCCATCAAGCTCCTGGGCGAGGACATCAAACTCGTCCCGCGGGCCACGTTCGAGGCACTGTATACCAGCATCAAGGACGGCGTTGCGGATTACATTCTCGCGCCGATTGAAAACAGCCTGGCCGGCTCGGTGCACCGCTCGTACGATTTGCTCATTTCCAGCGGGCTGCATATCCAGGCGGAAGTCGTCATCCCCATCGCTCACTACCTAATCGGCGTTCCCGGCGCAGCGTTTGAACGCATCACGCAAGTATCTTCCCATCCGGTCGCGCTCGCGCAGTGCGAGCGGTTCTTCGCCAGCCATCCGAACATCAAGCGCGTGGCAACGGACGACACGGCGGGAAGCGTCCGGGAAGCGATGGGCGCGGGCGATGTGACGAAAGCGGGGATTGCGAGCAAGCGCGCGGCGAAAGTCTACGGCGGCGCGATCCTGCGCGAGCACCTCGAGGATCACTCGGAAAATTACACGCGTTTTCTGCTGCTGGCGACTTCCGCCGAGGTCGCCGAAAACGCCGACAAGCTCTCGCTTGTCCTGCACCTCGCGCACAAGCCCGGATCGCTGTGCTCCGCGCTGGGCGCTTTCGCCAAACGCAATCTGAATCTCCTGAAAATCGAAAGCCGCCCGATCGCCGGCACGCCGTGGAGCTACTGCTTCTATCTGGATTTGCAGGCTTCGCTGAGGAATCCGGAAACGCGCGCGGCGCTCGACGAAGTCAAGGAATTCGTGGATTCCATAAAAATTCTCGGGTGTTACCCGCAGGCAAAGGTTTAAACTATTTGCCGCGGATGGCCTTAAGTAGCGCGGGCTTCAGCCTGCGGGGTTTTGGTCCTTGCAATCATGCACGCGCACCGTCTAAAGACCCAGGGTGGCAATCCTGGGGTCAAGGCCGTGTAGCGCTCGCCTTCAGGCGAGCATTTCCGTGAATTCAACGTGCCCGCTTGAAGGCGGGCGCTACAAAGGCGCGCATGCGCCGATCGAACGACAACGCGCGGCAGAAAAGTTTCAATGACTGAGATCGCAAACTCATAATCGCAACAGGAGGAACTGTGAAGGTTTATTACGATAAAGACGCGGATTTGAACTACATCAAGAACAAGAAGATCGCCGTCATCGGTTTTGGATCGCAGGGCCATGCCCACGCCATGAATCTGTCGGACTCGGGCTGCGACGTGATTGTCGGCTTGAAGCCCACCAGCGCTTCTGTCGCCAAGGCGCAGAAGGCGGGACTGCAAGTGATGTCCGTGCGCGAGGCCGCCGAAAAAGGCGACATCATCATGATCCTCACGCCCGACGAGCTGACACCGGGAATTTACGACGCCGATATCGCGCCGGCCATGCGCGCCGGGAAATACCTCGCGCTGGCGCACGGCTTCGCGATCCACTTCGGCTTCATCAAGCCGCCCAAGGAAGTGAACGTCTTCATGGTCGCGCCAAAGGGTCCCGGCCACCTCGTGCGCCATCAGTTTTCGCAAGGCGCGGGCGTTCCCTGCCTGCTGGCCGTCCATCAGGATCCGACCGGCGATACCAAGAAGATCGGACTGGCGTACGCCAGCGGCATCGGCGGCGCGCGCGCCGGAGTGATCGAAACGAACCTGCGCGAAGAGACCGAAACCGACCTCTTCGGCGAACAGTCCGTTCTGTGCGGCGGCCTCACCGCTCTGATTCAGGCGGGATACGAAACGCTGGTCGAGGCGGGTTACGCGCCGGAGATGGCCTATTTCGAATGCTGCCATGAGATGAAGCTGATCGTGGACCTGGTCTACGAAGGCGGAATTTCCGAGATGCGCTATTCGATTTCCAACACCGCCGAATACGGCGACCTGACGCGCGGGCCCGTCGTGATCGACAAGGCCACGAAGGAGCGCATGAAGGGCATTCTGGCCGACATTCAATCCGGCAAGTTCGCCCGGGAGTGGATGGCGGAAGCCGCGAGCGGAGGCAAGCGCTTCAAGGAACTGCGCGAAGCGGGCCAGAAGCATCCGATTGAAAAGGTCGGCGCCGAATTGCGCGCGATGATGCCCTGGATGAAGAAGAACCGCGTCATCGCCGAAGGCGCGTAGCGCACGGCTTGAAGTGGCGCAGGCTTCAGCCTGTGCGGTTTGGCGGCAGGATCGAAGGTGCGACTGCCAAACCCCGCGGGCGGAAGCCTGCGCCACGCTTCACGGCGGAAATTCCGCTTTTTACGAGTCGCAAGTCACTTATCGCCAGTCCCATTCTTCCGGAGGAATCATGGACCCGCGTCTCAGAGAACACAGCCACATCATCCTCGACGGCCCGTCGAGGGCGCCCGCGCGCGCTTATTTTTACGCGATTGGCCTCACGGACGCCGATCTGGCCAAGCCGCTCGTCGGCATTGCCAACACTTGGATCGAAGCGATGCCCTGCAATTCGCATCTGCGCCACGCTCGCCGAAAAAGTGAAAGAAGGAGTCCGCGCCGCCGGCGGCACGCCCCTCGAATTCAACACCATCGCGATCAGCGACGGCGAAACGATGGGCACGGAGGGAATGAAGGCTTCGCTCGTGAGCCGCGAAGTGATTGCCGATTCGATCGAACTCGTCGGCCAGGGCTACATGTTCGACGCGATGATCGCCCTCGCCGGCTGCGACAAAACGATTCCCGCGACCGCCATGGGCCTGATACGCCTGAATCTGCCGAGCCTCGTTCTCTACGGCGGCTCGATTCAGCCCGGAAGATTTCAGGGCCACGACGTCACGATTCAGGACGTGTTCGAAGCCGTCGGCGCGCACGCCGCCGGAAAAATGTCCGACGCCGATCTCAAGGAGATCGAGCACGTGGCCTGCCCAGGCGCTGGAGCGTGCGGCGGACAGTTCACCGCCAACACGATGGCGACGGCTTTGGAATTCATCGGCCTGACCCCCATCGGCCTCGGCAACGTGCCGGCCACCGATCCGCAAAAAGCGGATGCGGCGTATCGCGCCGGCACGCTGGTCATGGATCTGCTTCGCAAAGGCTTGACGCCCAGCAAAATTTTGACGCGCCAGGCATTTGAAAATGCCATCTCCGCCGTGGTTGCGACGGGTGGCTCCACGAACGCGGTGCTGCATCTGCTGGCCATGGCCAAGGACGCGAATGTCGATCTGCATCTTGACGACTTCGGCGCCATCAGCGCCAAGACTCCCCTGCTCGCCGACATGAAGCCGTGGGGGAAATACACCGCAGTCGATTTGTACAACGCGGGCGGGAACGCTTTGCTTGCGAAGCGTCTTTTGGACGCAGGCTTGCTGCATCGCGGACAAATGACCACCACGATGAAAACGCTGGACGAAGAAGCGCTCGCGGCCAAGGAACAGCCGGGCCAGGACGTCGTGCATCCGCTTTCCGATCCCATCAAGACGACCGGCGGTCTGATGATTTTGCGCGGCAACCTTGTTCCCGAGGGCTGCGTCGTGAAAACTTCCGGCCACGAACAGCCGTATCACAAGGGCCCGGCGCGCGTGTTCGACCGTGAAGAGGCCGCCATGGAAGCCGCCGTGAAAGGGCAAATCAAAAAAGGCGACGTCGTCATCGTGCGGTACGAAGGTCCGCGCGGCGGTCCGGGCATGCGCGAAATGCTCGGTCTCACTGCGGCGCTCGTAGGCCAGGGCCTGGGCGAACACGTCGCGCTTCTGACCGACGGCCGCTTCAGCGGCGCGACGCGCGGACTGATGGCCGGACACGCCGCTCCCGAAGCCGCCCGCGGCGGCCCCATCGCGATCGTCGCCGAGGGCGATCAAATCGTCTTCGATCTTGCCAAGAAGAGCTTGCACATCGAATTGACCGACGCCGAAATCAAAGCGCGCCTCGCGAAATGGAAGCCGCCCGCGCCGCGCTACAAGACCGGCGTTTTCGCCAAGTACGCCGCGCTGGTCAGTTCCGCGTCTCTCGGAGCCATTACGACTGCGGAGATTTAAAACCCGGGAACGCCAATCTCCCGATTGGCGCCTTGGATGTCGCCATTCAGGAGACCGGCGGTTGGTGGTGGGCCAGTTTCCGACAAGGCCCGCTTATCGGGAGGTGGCTGGCTTTTTCTGGTAGAAACGGGCAAGTCAGCGGGAACTGCGAAGGATGATTTCACTTTGATAAAGCGCCCACCTGAAGAGTTCTAGCAGCCACACTCGACTCTGCGTCATGAAACCATCGATCAGAATCCAGTCAGGCGAGTCTATCAGTTCGTACACGCTGTGAGGGTCATATCGAACCAATGAGCCCAGCCAAAAGAGAATCGTGTAACTAACCATCAACTGTGGCACGCGGATGGGCCATCCCTCTTGTAGAGCTAGGGAATATTCCATATCGTTACCGTCACCAAGATGCGCGATCATGTTGAGGCTAAGGATGTCATTTCGTAGTGCGGAATATGGCGTTGCTATGCCCCTCAACCTCGCCGGGGTCGCGGATTGGAATGTTCTTTGGCCCTTGTGATCCGAAAGAACCTCAACATAGTTCCTCGTCGTGCTGCTGATCTGCGCGAACAGCGCGGGTGCGGACAGACCCGTCTCCCTAATGCGTTCGCGTGCGAGAGATAACTTCAACCAGACTGTTGCCCCGTTTTGCATTGCCTCAATTTTCTCTAGATAGATTCTTGCTCTGGGTTCGCCATACAGAGCTTCGAACTCAACACCAATTTCTGGGCATTGTGAGAAGAGCTTCAGTACCGGAAGTCTGGTTGGATTAGCCGCCAGACAAGGCTGATGCATCAAGGACTCCCATAGCAGGTGCCAGATTCCCCGGCCTCTGACGGTCACTTCCTCTTTTTCGATTCTGACTAGGTTTTTAGGATCTGGTCGCCAGCTCAAACCGTGAGCGTAGCATTCTGGTCGCCTGTGCAATCGCGGATGGTGAATCTCACAAAGGGCTTTCGCGAGGTTAAGGAAGGAATAGTAATAAAACAGGGGAGCTGTGTTGGGCTTCGCATTCGATGCGGCATCGTAGAACTCTGACGCCTGCTGGACGTAGAGCCTGACATTCCTGGCAACAGCAGAGCGCGTTTGCTTGTTATAAATCCTGTGTATGCGCAAGCCGTAAAACTCAGCAGCCCTTTGCGAGCACCAGTGTCGAATCGACGCCCAAATTACCAGTTCAGGATTTGCCAGCGTGAACTCAACACGGCTATTCGGATAAATGCTAAAGCCTATTGATTCCCCCTGGCGCGGCTGGGCGAGCGGCATACTGACGATTGTACGCGAAAGGCATTGTGCCTGGTAAGTATTACCGAAAGCTAGCCCGTCAAGTCGAGTTCCCAGGCTTCGCTCGGAATGAGGAAGCGTGGTACCTTTCCGCAAGCCGGGAAAGCGTTCAGAGGAGATCCCTGTGAAAAACAATCGTCAGTTCAAAACATCAGCGCGCCTGTACATTCTGCTCGGGGCGGTGACAGTTCTGCTCCTTGCCGCTGCGGGCGCGGCGATGGCCGACTCGCTCACCTTGAAAGAGCAAGGCAGCTTCTTCGTCGGCGGCCACAGCGTGTTTTCGGATGCGTTCACCGGATCGCTCACCGGATTTCTGGGCACCGGGATCAACACAGGAAACATTACGGTCGACCAGATGTACGTGCAGTATCAGATCCCCGAGGGCGCCGATGCGCACGTGCCCGTGGTGATGGTGCACGGCTGCTGCCTCAGCTCCAAGAGCTACGAGACCACGCCCGACGGCCGCATGGGATGGAACGAATATTTCCTGCGCAAACACCGGTCCGTGTATCTGCCCGATCAGGTTTCGCGCGCGCGTTCCGGATTCGACCCGACCATCTACAACGAAATTAAATTGGGGAAACGCCCGGGAACCGATATGCCCGAGATTCGGACCGCGACTCATGAAATCGCCTGGCTGCTCTTCCGATTCGGGCCCACCATGGGAAAGGCGTTTGCCAACGAACAGTTTCCCGTCGAAGCGTTCGAGGAATTCGGCAAGCAAGTGATCCCGGACCTCAACGGCCAACTCCCGACTCCCAATCCCACGTGGACCAATCTCTCGGGTCTTGCCATCAAGCTAAACGGAGCAGTCTTGATGGGCCACTCCGAATCCGGATTTTTCCCCGAGCAGACCGCGCTCCTCAATCCCACGGACATTCGGGGCATGATAACGATCGAGACCGGCTGCCCCGACCTCACGCCCCAGCAAATTTCAACGTTGGCGAAAATTCCGACGCTGGTGGTGTTCGGCGATCATCTCGGCGACGTGCCGTCCATGCCGAAAATGTGGCCGGAGCGGCTCGAAGGCTGCCAGAAGTTCGTCGATCGGCTGAACGCTGCGGGCGGCGACGCCACCATGATGCACCTGCCGAAGTACGGCCAGTTCGGCAACAGCCACATGCTCATGCAGGACAAGAACAGCAATCAGGTCGCCGATCTCATCCTGAAGTGGATCGACGAGCACGTGGAAAACAAGCACAAATAAGCCGGAGCACACTCCTGCTAGAGGGTTCAGAAGGCAAGGCTACTTGGAAAGAGGATTGGCCATCGACTTTTTATATTCTTCCGCTTCGCTCGGCGCGCAGATCATCTCCATGGTATCCGTGTTGGGCGGCATCAAGATGAGGCGCAACTTGTCGCGGGCCAGCCAAGGCTCCGTGTAAATCTTCGGATCGTCGATCTTCACCGTCAATTCCATGGTGTCGCGATCGATGCGGTGGTATCGCTCCTCGACGCGCATTTCGCTGCTGTGCGGATCCCCGGCATTGTCGAGCCAAGTCCTCTCGTCCATCCCGACGGTCTGGACGACAAACGTGTAATCGTCCTCCCACTTCCCAGCCGAGTATCCATACCACTGTGGATCCGGATCCTTCGGAAGTTCTCGCCCGTCTTTCCAGATGCGCCTCCAAACCTGCTGGTATTGATACAGCATCAGCACCTGGTTGGGAGTCTGAACGACCTGAAACGGACGCAGTTCAAACAGCAGATTGCGCGGAAAGCCGGCGGGATCGCAGCCGTCGAGTGGATCGTTCACCAGGCCAATCGGGACTCTTCTGGGCCCGTCTCCGGGTTTATAGACATTGTTGGCAATGTTCTCTCCGAGAGGCGTGAAGGGAGCATGCGACTTCACTCCCCTCGGGGAGATGCCCTCCATCGTGTCTTCCACGTTCCAAATTCCAGAGAGGTCGCGGCGCGGGGCGGGGGCCGACTTGTGGGACTTCGCCGCATCCGGATGCACCGGCGGAGCGGTCTGCGCGCGCATGCCGCAGGAAAGCGCCAGTAGCGCGACCGCTGCAATGGCTGGGTTCACAAACTGCATTCGCATATTGAAATCCTCACGCGTCAACGCACCGATGGGTTCCACCCGATCAACGTTTGGCCGTTGGGAAGGATAACCTTCAAGAGTTGCCCGACAGGAGCGCCGTTCTTCGCCGGGCGAATGGTAACCGTAACTTGATCTCCCACATTAATGGAACGCTTCGTCCAGCCGCGCCTGGTCATGTCCACGGGATTACTCACTTCCGCGGCCCAATGGGCGACTTCACCTTTGTCGTCCGTCGTATCGTACTTCAGGAAACAGTGGGGATTGGCCCACAGCCACTCCGTCACGGTTGCCTTCATGACCAATTCCTTTTCCATGTCATAGCCCGCCGTTCCGTGATGCGCCGGCTACCGGAATGGAAATGGCCAGAAAACACATTGCCCCGAGGAAAATGCGGAGCGCTTTATTGTTCACAGAGAACCTCCGATTTGGGTTGCACCGAGAATTTCGTTCCATAGAAACCTGGATTGCTCGGCCGCAGAACTCGCCTATCTTTCGGGACCGATCAAGGCATCGAAAAGAAGGAACCGTCATCGCGCGGAACTTATTTTGCTTCCGCTCGCGGCATTGTCTGCAAGTTTGCGGCAGCGATTTGTTTCGCCAGTTCCGCGCGAAATGTTTTCTCGCGTTCCGCGATGTAGCTCTTGTATCCGTCGGGATCGATGAACGGGTTCGGCCCGCCCTCTTTCATGCGGGCGTACTTCGCCTCCATGCCGTAGTAATCTCCGTGCGCGCCGAGGAACACGTCGCACGGCAGGGATTTCAGCACGCGAAACATGCGCTCATAGTCGTACGCAATCTCGGGATACAGGTCGTTGTTCACCAGCTTGTATCCGGCGTTCACGTTCGGGCTGCCGACAATGACCACGTCGTACGTTTTCCCGCCGTCCTCCACTTTCATCGTCCAGGTCGTCGTGCCTTTGGTGTGCCCGGGAGTCAGATGCGCCACCAGCACGGTGCCTCCGAGCCGCACTTCATCGCCGTCGTGCAGCACACGATCCACCTTCGTAGGCTGGTAGCGCGAACCTGGCGACATCGCCATACTGGAAGTTGCCCTTCCCTCCCGCCTCGATCTCCGGTACGTCGGCATCCATCACCATGTACTTCGCTCCGGTCAGTTCCTTCACCGCGGCGCTCCCCGAGCAGTGGTCCCAATGCGCGTGGCTGATCAAAAGAATTTTCGTGTCGCTGAAATGAAATCCCAGTTTCTCGACGCTTTCCCGGATCATCGGCACGGATTTCTCCAGATTGCTGTTGATGAGAATATTTCCCTGGGGCGTGACGATCAGGTAGGCGGCCAGTCCCTGGCTCCCGACGTAATAAATATTGCCGATGATCCGGTAGGGCGGAAACGGATTGGTCCACGCCGGCGACTCTTGCGCCCGCGCGCCCACGGCAAATGCCAGCAAGAGGATACCAATGAAAAGTCGGAACGTTTTCGGCATGGAGCACTCCCCTTCCGGGCGCGATTTATACTGCGCAATGCGGCTAGTCTACTCCAGAAATAGCCCTCGGCGCAGGTTCTCGCCCGGACGGAACGCGAACTTGCCGGCCGCCGTCCCATTCTTTCCGGTCGAAGAATCCTCGTCGGGCATGTCCGAACTGGACTAAACTAAAGGTTGGACGCCCGTAGAAATATCCTGTCGCGTGCGTCGAGTTTTCGTTAGTTGGGGAAATCCGCAGGCGCCGACATCATCATGAATCGGGAAACACAAATCGCTTCCGAAATTCACGCCCTTCGCGCGCTGTGCGACGAGGAGGCGCCGCGCGAGGAGCGGCAGAAACTCGCGCAGTCTCTCAGCCAGGGCGTATTCGTCGAGTCCGAACACCAGGTCGTGCTGGAATCGATCCGCGCCCTTCTTTCGCGAGGCCCCATTTCCGCGGAGCGATTGCGCGTGCACCTGAACAACCGGGGATTCCCCGACACGGACGTCGAGAAGTATTTTCAACCTGCGCCTGACGGACGCGCCAAAGCACAACCTATGGGGACCGCTAAGCCATGACAGAAACGGCGCCGTCCGGGCGCAGCACCACCAAAGCCCTCACTCTTATTTCGTTGAGCGTCGCGGCAATCGCCGTCGCGCTTTTGTTCTGGGGCGGCACGCTTCGCCGCATCGTTCGCGAATCTTTCATGCAGCGGATCACTTCGGCGCACTACGAAATTCTGTCCCCGCCCGGCGCGCTTTCGCAGGAGTCGATCACCGAATTCGCAAAGCGGCGCGAACGTCTTTTCACGACGCTGGACAAAAAACTCGGCGATCCGGCTTCCAACACGGAGCTGCGCATCGTCTTCGATCCCGAATTTCCCGTCCCGCGCTCCGCGGAATCCGGTGAGCCGGCGTACTCCGTGTCCGGAACAACGATCCGCACGAAGCTGCGGGGACAAAATCTTCAACTCCCGGCCGCCGCCGACGCGGAGGCGCTGCTTTCGGTGGCGTGGGGCACTCCCGGAAACGCGCAAATCGCCCGCTGGAGCGCCCTCTGGCTCGTGGGCGACTGGCACGGCGCGGAAATCGGGATGGCTGCGGCCGAGGTGGAGCAGCGGCTCGGCCACAAAAAGGTCGCCAGCGTGTTAGGCGACCCGGGCGGCGAAATCGCTTCACCGGAGGACGAGCGGCTGCTCGGCGCGGCATGGATCAGTGAAGTCGCCGAATTCGGCGGCGCCGATGCCGTCCGGAAACTCTACTCCGCAAAAATGCCGCACCCGAACGTTGCCCAAGTGACGAAACTCTTGAGCACTACGCCTCTGGAACTCGATCGCAAATGGCAGCTGTGGATGTACGCGTACATCGCCGGCATGCCTGCCGCGCCTCAGGATTCCACCATGCCGATGGATATGTCGATGCCGATGAATCAGACGAATCAATCGAATGACAGGTGATGGTCGGCCGGCACCCGTTTCCGGGCAAACCGCGACCGAAGAAACTCACAAATTCAGCGCTTCGTATTTGCTCGCGGCTTTATCCAATGCCTGCCGAATGGCAGGATTGGCGCTGACCGGAGCATTCGTCCACCGGCCCGGAATTTTGTACCCGCACGAAGGACAAGCGCCGTCACGAAGCGAGTTCTCCAGGACGTCGTGCCACGACCGGCGAATCACGATTTTGCCGCAGCCGGGACAAAACGTGTGGGCCGCGTCGCTGTAAATATTGCCTTCATACACGAAATGCAGGCCGGCTTCGAGCGCAATCTTGCGCGCGGCGTGCAATGTTTCCGGCGGCGTCCGCGGCAGATCCCGCAGCTTGAAATCCGGATGGAACGCCGTGAAGTGCAACGGCACATCCGGCCCGAGATGCTCCAGAATCCAGTCCGAAAGCCTGCGAATTTCGAGCGGATCGTCGTTGAGCGTCGGAATCAGAAGATTGGTGATCTCAAACCAAACGTTGGTCTCCGCTTTCAGCCAGGTGAGCGTGTCGAGCACGGGCTGCAGATGGGTCAGCGTCACGCGCCCGTAAAAGCCTTCGGTGAACGCCTTCAGGTCCACATTCGCTGCGTCCACGTGGTCGTAAATATCGTGAAACGCTTCGCGGGTGACGTAGCCGTTCGTGACCAGTACGGTACGGATTCCCGCTTGCCGCGCAACCTGGCAAATATCGATTACATACTCGCCCCAAATCGTCGGCTCGTTATACGTAAACGCAATCGACGGGCAGCCGTAGCGGATCGCCAGCGCAACGATATCCTCCGGAGGAATGTGCGTCGAGCGAACCTGATCGGATTTCGACTTGGAAATATCCCAGTTCTGGCAAAAGAAGCAGCCCATATTGCAGCCCGCGGTGCCGAGCGAGAACACGCGCGTGCCCGGCAGAAAATGATTGAGCGGTTTCTTCTCAATCGGATCGATTTGCAGCGCCGCCGGTGAGGCATATCCCAGGCTGTAGAGTTTTCCGCCCTGATTCACACGAATGAAACAGAACCCGGCCTGCCCTTCCCCGATGTGGCAATGCCGCGGGCAAAGGTAGCAGTGCACGCGGCCGTCCGGCATCGGCTCCCACCAGCGACCTTCATGGAGGGATTCGCTCTTTTGAAATAGTTTCAATTCATTCATGGCGGCCTGCGGAAGGGAAACTTCTCTCCTGCTTCTGATGTAAGTATACACAAACGGGAGGTTGGAGATTCAACTCTCGGCGAGAATCAGTTCTGGCGTCTTCTTTGCACGCGCCAGCGCTCGTCGACCCACGCCAGGAAACGCGAAAGCTGCTTGCGCTCGCGCCAAATCAGCCGGAAAAATTCCGCCGGCCCCAAAGCGTGCATGTCGCCACCAAAAAAAGTTTCGAGGCGCCACCGAATGTAGGGACTCGCCCACGGACGCAGGCGGTAGTCCTTCGCTGTGATCCAGTAGTAGCGCAGCGCGGTGAGGATCACGCCGGTCAGTCCCAACCTTCGCGCTGGCGCAGCGACGTGATGTGCGCGACGTGGTGGCGTCCGTGCCAGGCATAGTAGTGAACGATGTGGTCCACCGTCAGGATCCCTCGCACGGGATGCCGCAGGCGGCGGGAAAAGTCCTCCGGCCGCAACGCACGCAGCAACAGGTCCCAGCGCAGGTGCAAAAATTCCAACAGTGAAAGAGAAACTTCGACGGGCGCTTCGCGCGAATCCGCAAGCTCCGCCCAAAGCCCCTCGTCGTACGGCTTGATCGTGGGTTCAGTTTCGGTGAGCGCAAGCTTCATCCGCACGTACGCATTCATGTGGCTGTCCGGAACATGGTGCGCGACCTGCCGCACGGTCCAGCCATCTGGGCGGTACGGCGTTTCGAGTTGGCCTCCCGAAAGGCCGCCCACGGCGTCTCGCATGCGCCGCGGCGTTTCCTCAATTTGCACGATGGCCGTCGCGCGCTCTTCCGGAGTGAGCGCGTTCTTCGGTTCGTATTCGCCGATGGGATAGCGCAGGTCCATGGGATTTCTTCTCAGCCCCCAATGTGCGGCCGCGAAAAATTAGAGCCACGGGGGCGGTCGCTCCGCGAGCGGCAGTCATCAGTGTAACGCACTTTGCCTTTGTCTCTTTCGCGGCGGCGCGTTCCCCACCGACGAGAGGCATTGCTACTGCGGCAGCGCGCGCACCCAGATGCGGCTGGTCGCCGGTTTGCCGAGATGCATCGTGCGGTTGCCCACCGCCAGCGTCATCGTTTCGTCGTATTCGCGTTTGCGGACGCGGGCCCGCGCGCCGGGGTGAATTGTGAGTCCTGAGAGAAACTTCAGAAACTCGGGATCCTTCTCATACACGCACAACACTTCGACGGTGCGGCCGGTTTCCACGTCGGAAAGCGGGACGGCGCCGTGCTTGCGCCGCAGCTTGGCGAGGCCGCCCTGCAGCGGCACGCCGTGGGGACAGAAGCCTTCCGCGCCGAAACGCGCGAGCAATAATTTTTCCACTTCGGGCGAGATCCCGTGTTCGAGGCGCTCGGCTTCGTCATGGGCGCGCGTCCAGTCCAGGCCGATCACTTCCGTCAGCAATTTTTCCGCGAGCTGGTGGCGCATCGCGAGGCGATCCGCGAGGCTGCTGCCTTTTCGCGTCAGGGCGATGAGGCCGTCGCGGCGCACGACGAGCAGCCCGTCGCGCGTCATGCGCTTCAGCGCCGCCGTCACCGCGGGAGGCGTTACGCCCAACTCCTCGGCCAGGCGCGCGCTGATGGGCTCGTGCTCTTCCTGGACCATCTCCCAGATGGCCTTCAGGTAGTCTTCGCGCGACACGCTGGTTTTTTCGCGCATGAATCTCCTTGTTCGCTCGTTGTTCGGACCGCCTAGGCCGCGTCGGGCGAGTCTGTACTTTCGCGTAGCCGCCGCGCCAAATCCTCGACCCGTTTTTCAATCTGATCGCGAATCTCGCGGTACACCGCAAGATTAAATCCGTACGGGTCGCCCACGTCCCAATCTTCTAGGTGCTCCACGGGTTCGGTGAAAATCGCGGTCCCGGAGCGCCCCGTCATGTTGATCACGATATCCGCCGCGGCAATGTCTTCCGGCCGCAGCGGCTTGGAGGTCAGGCCATCGGCGGGAATCCCCAGTTCGCCGAGCACGGCGAGCGTCGTCCCGGGAATCATGCCGAACGGCACGAGCCCCGCGCTCGAAGCCTCGATCACGTCCGGCGCCCTGTGCCTAGCAATGGCCTCCGCCATCTGGCTGCGGCACGCATTGCCGATGCATAGAAACAAGACCTTGGTGCGCGAAACCATCTTCATCTTTTTCTTTTAAGTTTGGATTTGCACCGAGACAGAATGACACGGAATTCAGCGAGGCTCAAGAACGGGGTTGAGTGGCGCAGGCTTCAGCCTGTGGGAGTTAGCCCTTGCAAAGACCAAAGGCCACAGGCTGAAGCCTGCGCCACAAAATGCCTTCCCCGAACAAGAAATGGAAACTCCAAATCATTTGACATCTCGTCGCACGCGGCGGACATATTCATCAGCGTGTTCCGTGGACCAAAGTTCTTTACCAGAACCAGCAAGATTCAACAGAAGATCATTTTTCGTCAAAGCCGCGTCGTCCCCACTTGCCATCCGCAGAAAATATTCATGCACGGTCGATTCGCTCGTCAGTTCGGGATGAAATGTCGCGATGAGGATGCGACCCTGGCGGACCAGGACAGGACGGCCCTCCGATTCGGCAAGCACCTCGACGCCCGGACCGACGCGTTCGATGATCGGGGCGCGAATAAAAACCATTTCGATGGGCTCGGGCGAGATGGCCGTGACTCCGTGCCGAACTTCGCTCGCGAGTTGGCGTCCGTACGCATTGCGGATGACGCTGATATCGGCCAGGCCCAAAGATTCTTGCGCGGGGTTGCGGACTTCGCGCGCGAGGAGAATCGCTCCGGCGCACGTGCCGAAAATCGCGCCGCCCTTCGCTGCGTGCGTGCGAAGACTCTTGTCGAGTCCTTCCTCGACCAGAAATTTCCACTGGGTAGTGCTCTCGCCGCCCGGCAAGATGACGGCATCGACGCCTTCGAGGTCGCGCGGCGTGCGCACAAATACGTAGTCGGCGCCGATGCGCTCGAGCGTCGCCGCGTGCGCTTCAAAGTCGCCTTGGACGGCCAGTATCCCGACTTTCGTCGTTTTCTCCATTGAAATCGAAACCGGAAATTTGAAGTCAAAAAGGTTTTCGTAGCGCCGGCGTCCCGCCGGCTCTTGGCCATCCGAGAACGGAAAACCTGCCGGCAAGATGCCGGCGCTACAAACTACCAGCCGCGCGTTTGCAGCAGATCTTTTTCGTCGATCTGCCGGATATCGAGCCCGCGCATCGCTTCGCCCAGTTCTTCCGAGGCTTCGAGAACGGTCTTCGCATCCTGGAAATGCGTTGTGGCCTTCACGATGGCCTTGGCGCGTTTTTCCGGATCGCTGGACTTGAAGATTCCCGATCCGACGAATACCGCTTCAGCGCCCAGGTGGCGTACGAGCGCGGCGTCGGCGGGAGTGGCGATTCCGCCCGCGGAAAAGTTCGGCACCGGCAATTTTCCCGTGCGCCGCGACTTCACGAACCAGATCGAGCGGCGCGGCCAGTTCCTTGGCAACGTGCATGAATTCGTCAGCCGCGCAGCGTTGTCAGGCGCCGCATCTCCGACATGATCGTGCGCATGTGGCGAACGGCTTCGACGATGTTTCCCGAGCCCGCTTCGCCCTTGGTGCGGATCATGGCCGCGCCCTCGGCAATGCGCCGCAGCGCCTCGCCCAGATTCCGCGCACCGCAAACGAAAGGCACTTTGTAATCGTGCTTCCAGACGTGATTCTCCTCGTCGGCGGGAGTCAGCACTTCGCTCTCGTCGATGAAGTCCACCTCCAGCGCTTCGAGCACGGCGGCTTCCGCGAAGTGGCCGATGCGCACTTTGGCCATCACCGGGATGCTCACCGTGTCCATGATCTCGCGAATAATTTTCGGCGAGGCCATGCGCGCGACGCCGCCTTCCTTGCGGATGTCCGACGGCACGCGCTCCAGCGCCATCACGGCGCACGCTCCGGCGTTTTCCGCGATGCGCGCCTGCTCGGCGTTCGTGACGTCCATGATCACGCCGCCCTTCAGCATCTCGGCGAGGCCCACCTTCACGCGCCACTGATCGGTTCCGTAATTTCCGTTGTTTCCCGTCTTTGCTGTCATTTCCTATTCTCCTCGCTCTGCTTTCTATTCCGGCGTTCCCGCCGGGCCGTCGGTATTTTTCGCGGTCGATAATTACAAAGCGGCCTTCGCCGCGGGCCAGCAAATCCCCCGCTTCGTTGCGAATCTCTCCTTCATGATACAACTGCCGGCCATCGCGGCGCGTCACAAATCCCTCCACCACGATCTCCGAGTTTGCGGGGATCGGACGCTTGTACTCGACGCGCAGTTCCGCCGTGACGGCATGCTCGGCGTGAAACCGCGCCGCCTTGCCCATGGCTTCGTCGAGTAGCAACGCGATGATTCCGCCGTGCAGAAAGCCCGAGCCGCCCTGATATTCTTCGCCCAAGCGGAAGCGGCCCACGATGCGCTGGCGCTGCGTCGTCCTGTTCGAACGCGAGCTTCATCCCGCGCGGCGTTCGCGCCGCCGCAGCCAAAGCACGGGTTATCGGGTTTTGGATCGAGCTTCATTACATTTCTCGTCCGTTCATAGTCCGATCGGTTTAGTGGCGCAGGCTTCAGCCTGTGGGGGTTAGTCCTTGCATGGGCCAAAATCCACAGGCTGAAGCCTGCGCCACTAACACCAGCGCGACTCGTGGGACCTCCGCGCGGCGCGCGCCGCGCTGGCGCTTGCGCATCTCGCCGCGCAGCACATCCGCCAGCGTCGCGATGCCTCGCACGATCTCCCGCTCGGCGACTCCCGCAAAGCCGAGGCGCAGCGTGTTGGGCTGCGGATTCTGAAAATAAAAATACCGCCCCGGAGCAAACACCACGCCGCGTTCGCGCGCGTGAATCAACAATTCGTTCGAATCGAATCCCGGAGGCAACTCGACCCAAACGCACATGCCGCCCTCAGGACGCGTCCATTTGCATTCGGAAGGCATATGAGCGCCCGAGCGGCTTGTTCCAACGCAGCCAGGCGCCCGCTATAGGCCTTGCGGGTACGTTCCACGTGACGACCGAGAAGTCCGCGACGCACATATTCCGCCAGGATGGCCTGCGCCAGGTGCCCGGTGTGCAGATCGGTCGCCTGCTTCACCAGGCGCAACCGATCGATCACATTCGAAGGGGCCACGATCCAGCCTACGCGCATTCCCGGAAACGCGATTTTCGAAAAACTGTCGACCTGAATGACCATGATTCGAACGATCCAGCTGCTTCAGCGACGGAACGCGCTCCCCGCGCGCGCGCAGACGCGCGTAAATGTGGTCTTCGATCACCGGCACTTGAAAACGGGCGGCGATTTCCAGCAAGCGCCGGCGTTCGGCAACCGGCAGGGTCGTTCCGGTCGGATTGTGAAAATCCGGCGTGAGGACCAGCATCTTCACGCGATTCTGCATCAGCACGGCCTCGATCGCGGAGACGTCCACGCCCGGACTCAAGCCGGGGCCCGCTTCCGTCCTCACCGGGACGCCCAGAATTCGAGCGCGCGCCCCGCTGAAAAATGGCGAGCGCTCCCGGATACGCGGGATTTTCAAGCAGCACAGTGTCGCCCGGACGCAAGAACGCCTTGCAGACCAGATCCAGCGCCTGCTGGCAGCCGTCGGTAATCAGCAAATTTTCGTCCGCCCGCTTCGTATCCCTCGCGCGTTTAGCATGCCGACGAGCGCCTGCTTGAGCGGCGGGTATCCATCCGACGGGCCGAACTGCAGGATTTCCGTGCCTTCGCGCCGCCACACCGCGTTCGAGCACTTTCTCAATTCCTCGATCGGAAAAAATTCAGCGGCGGGCCTGGCCATGACGAAAGAGATCGAGCCGCGCGGGGCCGCCTGCGTCAGGCGGCTCAGGATTTCTTCGCCGCGCTCGTCGGCAAACAGCGATTCCCACCGCAGGCCGCCGTCGACGGAAGTCGGGTGCGGAACCGCGGAAATTTTTCTGGCGCACGCTCTCGCCGCGAATGAAGGTGCCGCGCCCCACGTGGCCGCTGATGAGGCCTTCGGATTCCAGCTCGGCGTAGGCGTTCGCAACCGTGGTGCGGTGCACGCCCAGCTGAGTGGCAAGTTCGCGGCTGGCGGGAATGCGCTCGCCCGGACGCAAATCGCCGCCATGAACCAGCGCGCGAATCTGATCGCGCAACTGAATGTAGAGCGGAACGTGGCTCTCGGGCTGTAGATGCAGGGGAATCATTGGCTCATCCAATCAGGCCAATTTATAGTAAAACATCGGATCGTAAAGAGCCAAATTGTCTTTTGCGGTTCGTAGGACGGGCTTCAGCCTGTCCGTTTTTGAATTTTAAGGCGCTTGCGACAATGTTCGGCTCGGCGGTAGAAGTCAAAAGCGGACAGGCTGAAGCCCGTCCTACTATTCCCAGCCATTACGGCGGCGGGCAGGGTAAACTGCGTTCCCGAATTGTGCGGAGCGAAACGGGAAGGACCACGGGAGGCGAAGACGAAATGGCAAGCAATAGACCGCTCGAAGGGAAGGTTGCGATCGTGTCGGGAGCAAGCAAGGGCATCGGCCGCGCCATCGCGTTGCGGCTGGCGCAGGACGGCGCGACGCTCGTCCTGGCGGCGCGGACCGAGGCCGATTTGGAGAAAGTCGCGTCGGAAATCCAGTCGAGCGGCGGGAAAGCGGCCGTTTTTGCGGGCGACCTTCGCGATCCTGCCGTTCCGGCCGCGCTCGTCCACGCCGCGGTTGCCGCTCACGGCGGCAATCGACATCGTCGTGAACAACGCCGGGGCTACGAAACGCGGCGATTTTTTCGAATTGACGGAGGCGGACTGGACCGACGGATTCGCCCTGAAATTTCTGGGCGCGGTGCGCTTGACTCGCGCTGCGTGGCCGCACCTCAAAGCGCGTCGCGGTTCCCTGCTGAATATTATCGGCGGCGGCGGGCGAACACCTGGAGCGGAGTTTACGATCGGCGGCTCGGTGAATGGCGCGTGCCTCTCGTTTACGAAGGCTGTAGCCGATATTGGCATTCGCGACGGCGTCCAAGTGAACGCCATCAATCCCGGGCGCATCCGGACGGACCGGCTCCGAACATTGCTGGCGGCGGAGGCCGCTCAGCTCGGCGGCGACGTGGACGCCGCAATGGAAGAGATCGCCAGGAAATCGAACATCGTGCGACTGGGCGAACCCGAAGACGTAGCGAATCTCGCGGCGTTCATGGTCTCGCCGGGCTCACGCTACATGCAGGGTGCGCTCGTCGATCTCGATGGCGGACAGACCAAAACGATCTAGCAGCGGTTGTTACCTGTGAAGTCCGATATAAACCCAGATGCCCGCGGTTGCGAGCAGGAAAACACCCGTGGTAACGGCCAGGGCGGCGATCGCTCGCGCGAGGTGGTTCATTTTGGCGATCAGCGCCGGCTGATCGCTCGCCATCATCTTTTTCTCGGTCTCGTTCAAGTAAATCTCTTCGTCCGCTCGCGAGTCCAGCACGTTTCCGTAAACCACGAGGACCACCAGAACCGCCGATAGCGCGCCGCTAAGCACTAGCAAGTACCTGAGTAGATCTGAAAGGGCGACCATGACTGCCTCCTCACAACTTCTTGTTCCGTACGGCTACCTGTCAAGTTGATGCTACTGCCGGCGCGGAGACCTCTCAGTGAATCGCGTCACCTGGGGCTGTGATTTGCATCACACCTTGGAGTTCGCGCCAGGCCGCCTGCGGCCGAACCGAAGCGCAAACGGCGAGCAAGCCTCAATCGATAGTGATAAGCTGGCCCTCGAGTGGCCCAGATGAAGAAGCTGAACGCCATCGCGCTGGCAGCGGCATGGATACTGCTCCCGGGCGGATTTGCCCTCGCTCAGTCGTCCGGTCAAACTTCCGCGAAGCAGCGAGCCGTCGCCGATCTGAAGCTGACCGCCTATGCGGGAGATGTGAGCGCGCAAGTTCAATTGGGCGTAATTTACCTGACGGGCGACGGCGTCCCGAAAGACGATGCGGAAGCCGTGAAATGGCTGCGCAAGGCCGCCGAGCAAAATAGCCCTCTCGCCGAGCGGTATCTCGCCGAGATGTATTTCAAGGGACGCGGTGTCCCAGCGGATAACGCGGAAGCCGCCAAGTGGCTGCGGATGGCTGCCGAGCAGGACGACGCCCAGAGCGAATACAACCTCGCCGTGCTTTATACGCAGGGCGAAGGCGTGCCCAGAAATCTGAAGGACGCGGCGAACTGGATGCGCAAGGCGGCCGAGCAGAGCCTCGCGTCCGGACAGCACGGCTTGGGAACTTTGTATGAAAACGGCGACGGCGTTCCTCCGGATCCAGTCGAAGCCGCGAAGTGGTATCGCAAAGCCGTGGACCAGAACTACGTCCCCGCCATGAATAGTCTCGCGCTGCTCCTGGCCACTACGAAGGAAAAGGCCGTCCGCAATCCGCAACAGGCTATCGTTCTAGCGACGAAAGCCGTCGCCGCGAGCGGCAACCCGGATTACCTCGATACGCTCGCCGCGGCTTATTTCGCCGACGGACAGAATGACAAAGCGGTGGAGACGGAGCAAAAGGCGCTGGCCAAAAATCCGGACAATGACGCATACCAGAAGGCCCTGCAGAAGTATTTGGCCGCCGCGCACGAGCGGACGGTGATGACAGCGCGCCGAGCGCCGCGAGTCCGTCTTATTTGGGAAACTCAGATTCGTGGAAGACTACGATTCGCCATTGTCCGTTCACCTTTGCGACGACCCAATCGAGGTAGCCCTTTCGAGCCGGATTCTCGGATCCATCCGCGGACTTCGTTCCCGTCATTTCCCAATCGGCATCCAGCTGCGCGATCTCCGGCGTCAGGAAACGAACGCTCTTCACCGTATCGGTGCGATGGGAAGTCTTCAGCACGCCAGCGAAGAGATTGCCATAATTCTGTTCAATGTCCGCGCGCCCATGCTTGCTTGCGCCGCGCATGTTGGTGAAGTCGCCTTCCTCGGCGAACAACGCTCCCACCGCATGGGCATCATGCTGATTGAAAGCCTCGTCGTAGCCGGCCACGACATGCTTGACCACGGATGCATCCGCGTCGGAGGACTTCGATTGCATTTGGGCCCGAGCATTGGGAAGAGAAAACGAAACCACGAAGAGGACCGCTGCCGCAAATTTCGCATGAGTGGAAATCATTGCAATCTCCCGCGATCGAATTCGACGAGACGATGTCGTCGGCGTTCAACGTATTGGGAACACTCGGTGCTCCGCAATCATCGAACGGTGCGCCGATGTTACACCGGCTGGGGCGCCAACCCGCAATTCAAAATGAGGAGCAGGCAAAGTCGGAGAGAATTGAATGCGGCGGTGTCAGCCAAAGAAAAACGCGCGGCGAAAATCCAAACGCATGCGCTGACGCCACGAGACAAATATGTAGAGGGTAAACGAACAGATTCTTAGTTATTTGCTCGAAGTACTCTGCCCCAGCTTGCGCAGACGGTCTTGCAGCTTGCGGCGCAAGACGGAGGGCGTGTTGGGATTGAACGCGACGAGATACCACAGCGGCTGGCTGCGGTCCTTGGCGAGCCAGGCGAGAGTGGTGGAATCGGCATTCGGGTGGCGCGCGACGTTCTCGCGGATCGCGGCGTAGGGATGCTTGGCCAGGCGAGACAGCGTCTTGGAACTGACTTTCGGGTGCTCGCTGATCAGGCGGAGCAGATAGTAGTCGGACTGAGGCGCCTCGCGCTCCAGCTTGTCCAGCATCTCCGCTTTGGAATCCGCGTTCAGGACCAGGCCGACTTTTTCGTCCCAAGACGAATTGATGTGATTGAGTTCGCGCGTGCGTTCATGGATGAGTTCTTCGATCACGCGCCGCTCTTGATCGAGGCGCACCTGCGGAACCGCGGTGGTCTCCAACGAATCAAGAACGCGAAGAAGGTGCTGGCGCTCCCCAAAAACAATCTGCGTCGTCCGCGGAGTGGATCCCTTGGACGGCGTCTGCACCAAATCAGAGCGTCTCATCGCCACCTCACTGAGTAAAATCGAGTTCGCTTGCCAGATTTGCCAGCTCATCGTCTTGGATGTACAGGCTCCTTGAATCGAGGTACGAGACGGCCCGCCCGCCGGCCAGGCAGGCTTCGATCTGGCGTTTCAGCCACCGCCCGGTCACGTCGATCTTCTCTTCGCGGGACAAGCGCCTGCGCCCGTGCTCAAACCGAGCAAGGCTCAGGCCGGAAATTCCAACCACGGTCTCTTCTCCATTCACGCGAAAGAAGAAAAGCTCAGGCCGGTCCCCCTGGGTCAAAAAACCTGCACGGACGAAGTGAACGTCGATCCGATTGCCGTCAGGCCCCACGACGTCGAACCGCTCGTAGAGTGGCTCGTAAGTCATCACGAATTATCTGACCGGTTACCCGGTGTGTAAAGATTTCGGCGCGACGGAGGTTCCATCCGTGCAACATGGAAGTCGGTGGAAGTCTCGGCGAATTGGCGAGATCGCTCTCGGTTGGTCATTTATGTCGCCCCTGCCGGGGCTTTCTCTCTGCGGCATGCTTCCCCCACAGCTGCCGCTGTGGGTTACGATCTACCGCTCCTCCGGAGCTTTGATCAGCAAACGCGGAGGCTATGACTATCACCATTCCTCTGTGGATTGCCATAGTTCACGGTTTCGCCCAGCTTCTCCGGGTTGCCATTCCGTATCGAACCGCGTAGCTTGGGATTTACTCAATTTGCGAGTGTTCGCATACGGGAGGCGGGCCATGTCGGCGTTTGACGATCACAAGGACGAGCTGGAGCACTACGAGCAAATGCTGGGCGCGCACCGCGGGCGCCTGGCGGTCACTCTGGACCGCGTGACGAACGCAATGGTGCTCGTCGGGCAGCACGGCGTGTATTGCCACAGCCAGCGCGATCCGTCCAAACCGACGATGGATATTCAGATCATCACGGAGGAATTGCGCAAGGCCAAGGAACTGATTCAGAGCGTCATGGAAGATTTGCGCGTGGAGCGGGAGAACCGCTTGCGCGCGAACTAAGGCTCAGTTCCTGGACAAAAACGGATTCGTCGCGCGCTCCTCGCCAATCGTCGTGATTTCCCCGTGTCCCGGAAAAACGATCGTATCGTTGGGCAGTTCGAGCAACTTTCCCTTCAGCGATCGGATAATTTCCGCGAACGAGCCTCCCCACAGGTCCGTTCGGCCAATGCTCCCGGCGAAAAGAGTGTCCCCGGCAAATAGCTGGCCGGTTCCGCGGTGCGTGGACCTCGCGCCGCCCGCATCAGCAGCCGCGCCGGGCACGTCGGAAGGCAGGTAGAGGCAAATGCTTCCGGGCGTGTGGCCGGGGGTGTGAAGGATTTGGGCGTGGAACGGCCCCCAGCGAATGACGTCGCCTTCCCGCAGCAGTTGATCGATTTTCACAGTGTCCGGCGTTTTCCAGCCGAGCCACAAGGCTTGCTCGCCCAGCATTTGGTACAACCCGAGATCGTCGCCATGCACGTAGACGGGAGCGCGCGTCGCGTCGTGCACGCGGCGCAATCCGATGACGTGATCGATGTGCGCATGGGTGATCACGATGGCGGTGACCTTCAGATGGTGCCGCTCGATTACGTCCAGGATTTTGCCGGCATCGTCTCCGGGATCGATCACGATGGCTTCGCGGGTCTTGGGATCGCCGACGATGTGGCAGTTGCACTGCAACATGCCGACCGGAAGAATTTCGTGGATGAGTTTTTCGGTTTCCCGCATACGCCTCAATATAGCATTTAACCCAGATTTGCATTTTGAAACTCTTCCTCCGAACGTTTCGATCATCGCGATCGCCAATGTTCATGCGGGAATGTTCATGCGGGCATGGACGCGACAAAGACGCTCCGGAGGTCCGTACCCAAATCGGAAATTCCGGCACATTCATTGACGCCGGCCAGTGCCCATGCTACAAGTCGCGTCCATGCCAAAACTATTTCTCACCAGTGCGATAGGGACGTTAGTCGTCAGCGCCATAGGTCTGTTTCCGGCTCACCTCCCGGCGCAGGCCGCTAGCCCTGCCGCATTGCAAGGCGTGGTCAGCTCACCGCAGGAAGGGCGTATGGAAGGCGTGGTCGTGAGCGCGCGGCGCGAGGGCGCCAACTTCACCGTATCGGTCGTGAGCGACACGCAAGGCAAATACAGTTTCCCCCGGACGCACCTGGAGCCGGGAAAATATGCAATCACGATTCGCGCCGTGGGGTACGACTTGTCGGGTGCCGGACAGGCGGAGATTACGGATGGCAGGACCACGACAGCGAACCTCAAGCTAGATAGAACCAAGGATCTGGCTTCGCAAATGAGTTCGATCGAATGGGCCATGAGCGCCCCCGGCACGCCCGAACAGAAAGACCACCTCATCTATCAAATCGGAAACTGCGCCTACTGCCACGCCTGGGAACGCATCATGAAATCGAACCACACAGCCGACGAGTTCGTGGATGTGATCACTCGTATGCAGTCGTACTTCCCGGACGGGTCGGCAGTGAGCAGGGACAAACGAGGCCGCGGGCAGATCGGCATGCCCAGTCAAGTAGCCGCCGCCGCACAAAATCCCCGATGGGGACTCGAGCCGTTGTGGGTCCCGAAAGAGGAACTGGCCGACTACCTCGCTACCATCAACTTGAGCGGCGGCAGAACCACATGGCCCTATGAATTGAAAACACTGCCTCGCCCCAAGGGCAAGGCCACGCGCGTCATCATCACTCAGTACGATATGCCGCGCCCGGATACGGTGGCGCATGACCTCGACCTCGATTCCAGCGGCACGCCGTGGTACACCGACGAGAGCCGGATGTTTTTCGGGAAGATGGATCCGAAAACCGGCAAGTTCACGGAATACTCTCTGCCGCCGGTGCCCGCCGGAGATCTGCAGGGGGCGAGGGACATTCAGGTGGATCGCGACGATAACCTCTGGTTCCCTCGGAGGATCGCCGGAGCCGCGGTCGTGCTGACCAGATTCAATCCGAAGACGGAAGAGTTGAGCACCCTCGAAGGAGTGGGCACGCAATTCATGACGATCGGCCCTGAAGGCAAGATTTGGGCGGGCTGGGCGCGGATCAATCCGAAGACGATGCAGGTAGAGGCTACGTACGGCTGGACAAAATCGCCGAACATTCCTCCCGGTCCTCACTTTCAGTATATTGACCTCACTGTAGTCAATTCCAAGGGCAATCCCTATGCGCCGGATTTCGGCGGCTCCTACATCATCGGCATTGACGCCGCAACCGGCGAGGCCAAGTTCTGGAAGGTTCCGACGCCGAGGTCATCGCCGCGCCGAGGCCGTATGGATGCACAGGATCGTTTCTGGTTTGCCGAGTATACCGGGGACAAGATCGGCATGTTCGATACACGCACGGAAAAATTCCAGGAATGGCCCATGCCTCGCAAGTACACGACGCCGTACGCTGTCTCGGCCCCCGACAAAAACGGCTACGTTTATGCCACCAGTAACATGGCCGAACGCCTGATGCGTCTGGATCCGAAAACCGGAGAAATCGTCGAATATCAAATACCGACCGAGTTCGATTCGAAGAAGATCACCTTCGATCCCTCCTCTAACCGCGTGATTCTGTGGATGGTCAACACACGCACCGCGCGAATGATGAAGGTCGAACCGCTCGATTAGCCGCGCGTCGGCCCTGTCCTAGACGCTACTTTGCTGCCGGTAAAAACGCGTTGTTTCCAGTTTTTGATTTAGCGTTCGGCGCTTCGGTTTCCAGCCGGATGCGTTGAGAACTCTTGAATACAGTGGAACCCAGCGGGCAAGAACCGATTTGATGGTATGGTAGATTTTCGAGGGCTTCGTTACGAACATGCCGAATGAAACTCCACTGCTGGGCTTGCATCGGTCTTCCGGCGCGACGATTGGCGAATATTTTGGCACGCTTTTGCCGTCGGGCTTCGGAGACTTCCAGGCCGAATACGCGGCATTGCGGGAAACCGTGGCGCTCGTGGATACCAATTTCCGCGCTTTCTTTTCGTTCACCGGCCCGGACCGGCAGCGCTATGTAAACGCGGTCCTGACCTCCAACGTGCGTGACCTCAAGCTAGGGCAAGGGACCGTCGGGCTGCTCCTCAATCCGCAGGGACACATCCTCGCGGAAGTCGAAACATTTCTGCTGGACGCAAGCCTCCTCGCGTCCAGCCACGCGATGGTTCGCGAGCGAACGTTTTCCTTTTTCGAGAAATTCATCATCATGGACGACGTCACGCTCGAGGATCTGACGGCGTCCACGGGCACGCTGGACCTCGCGGGGCCGCGCGCGGCGGCGCTGCTGGCGGAGCTGGGCGCGGCGAACTTCGCGGAGCTGCCGCCCCTTTCCCACGTGGAGGTTTCGCTGGGGACGATTCCCTGCCGCGTGGTGCGCCGTGAATTCGCGGGCGCGGCGGCGGCGACGCTCATCGTTGACCGGAAGCACCTTCCCGAATTGTGGCGCGAACTTGCGGAACGCGTTCGCGCTCAGGGCGGCGCGCCGGCCGGGCTCGAAGCGCTCAATTCGATCCGGCTCGAATGCGGGACGCCCTGGTTCGGCCACGACTATGACGACCGGCAAATTCCGCACGAAGCCGGCCTCGAACACTCGCATATCAGCTATGAAAAAGGATGCTACACGGGACAGGAAATCGTCGAGCGCGTGCGCTCGCGCGGGCACGCCAACCGGCGGCTCACCGAATTGCGATTCCTTTCCAGCGAGGCCCCGCAGCCCGGCGCGAAGCTCCTGGCGGGCGGGAATGAAATCGGGAACGTCACGAGCACCGCGTTTTCGCCGCTCCTCGGCCACCCGATCGGCCTCGGGTATTTGCGGCGCGAGCATTCCGCCCTCGGAACGCGCCTCGACGCTTCCGGCATTCCCGCGGAGGTGATTGCTCCTCCTCTCGCGACACAGAAAACATCCGCCTGACAAGATGCATCTCTAGCAATTGAGAAATCGCGCGAGTTCGAGTATCGTTCCCTGCTTTATGAGCCGCGAATTTCGATTGCGGAGACCTCTTTCCATGAAACTCGCTGGAATCATGCTTCTGTGTTGCGGATTGCTCCTTGCCGGCTTGGCTTCGCCGGCGCGCGCGCAGAATGGTCCGGAAACGGACGGAAATGAAATCGAATTTTGGACGACGGGCGGGCACGGAACCAACGGAATCTGGCAGCACACCGGAGTTTGGACGGCCGGCTTTCGCTATGGCTGGGTGATCACGGCGCCGCACGGGCCGGGCTTCCTGCGCGGGCGGTTCGAGTACGCCGTGGACGCCGTCCCGGTCTTTGTCGTGTTTCAGCCGACGAATACGGCCTACGGCGCCGCAGTGAATCCGTTCGCGCTGGTCTGGAACTTCGACACGCACGGCAAAATCGTGCCGTACGCGGAACTCGGCGGAGGAGCGCTGTTCACCAATACGCAGGTTCCCCCGGGAACGTCCCGCATCAACTTCACGAGCGCGGGCGCGTTCGGCGTGCATTATTTCGCGGGAAAATATACGTGGACGGCGGACGTGCGTTTCATGCACATCTCGAACTCGGGCTTGCAAACGCTCAACCCCGGAATCAACACGGTGCAGCTGCGCCTGGGTTTCGGCTGGTTCACCCACCCCCGGCACTAACGGCCGCACGCCCACACAGCGCGAATCGCTAAGGCTTCAGGGGACCGGCGGCGATCATCTCGATTTCGATGCGAGCGCCGGGCGAACTCAAGTTGTTGATGCAGATCGTCGTGCTGGCCGGCCGCCAATCGCCAAAGTAGCCGTTCATTACCTCGTGCATGGCATCGGCCTCGCGCATGTCGGTCAGGTATTTGGTGACCTTGATGACGTTGCGCCAAGTCAGCTTCTTGTAGTCGAGCACGATCTTGATGTTTTCCATCGCGCGGCGCGTCTGCTCGCGGATGTCATCGGGTTGCACGTGCTCCTCGGGAACGTGAGGATGCTTGTGATACAGAGGAGACGGCGTCGCTCCTGAAATGAAAAGAAGTTCCGCCGGAGTTTCGACGCTGATTGCCGGAGCGTACGGCATGGTTGCGGCTTCTTCGGGCCGCGGTTGCACGGCTTCAATTTTGATCAAGGAATCCTCCCCGCGTGCCTGGTCGGCGGTCAATTCCGGGAAACCTTAACACAGAGGAGACAGAGGACTATAGAGAGCACGGGAAGGCTTCAGGATATCGAATGGTCCGGAGTTCTAGGCCATGTTCAGGGCGCGTTTGAAGCTGCCGCGTTCGTTCGTGATTTTTTCCTGGAGTTGCAGGATGGCGTAGAGCAGCGCCTCGGGCCGGGGCGGGCAGCCGGGAACGTAGATGTCCACCGGAATCACCTGATTGACGCCCTGCACGATGGCGTAGTTGTTGAAGACGCCGCCGGAAGTGGCGCATGCGCCCATGGAGATCACCCACTTGGGCTCCGGCATTTGCTCGTGAAGCTGCTTGATGACCGGCGCCATTTTTTGCGAAACGCGTCCGGCAATGATCATCAAATCGGCCTGGCGAGGCGACGGGCGAAAGACTTCGGAGCCGAACCGCGCGACGTCGAAACGCGACGCGGCCATCGACATCATCTCGATGGCGCAGCACGCGAGGCCGAATCCCAGCGGCCAGATGGAACTCTTGCGCGCCCAGTTCACGGCCTTGTCGAGCTGCGTGAAGATAATGCCTTCGTCCTGCAGCAGCTTGCCGAAATCGTCCGGCTTTTCCAGGGTCACGTTCTTGCCAATAGATGTGCTCATGGGCCTCGTCCTTCCAACTTATTTTCTCACACTCCAAGTTTCCGTGCCACTTGTGATCGTGGAATGTGCCCGCACAACCAGCTGCACCGTCTCCTATTGCGCGGCAATCTGGGTCCGGAACCGAACATGAATGTCGTGTAAATTTACTCGCGGCTGCATTGACAGAGCCGCGGAGAGAGTCGCACAATCGCCTTGGTCGCTCCGGCTTCTCGAACCGGAGCCGCAGATCCCCGCCCCGAAAAACCGAAAAGGAGATTCCCATGCCAAACCAAGTAAAACCCGTCCCCGAAGGATACCGAACCATGACGCCGAATCTTGTTTGCCGCAACGCGGCGCGCGCCATCGAATTTTATAAAACGGCGTTTGGCGCCACGGAGCTAAGGCGCGCCCCCGGCCCCAACGGCGAAATCTTGCACGCGGAATTGCAAATTGGAGACTCGACATTTTTCATCAACGACACCATGAGCAAGACGCCCATCCCGGCCCCCGGCCAAGGCGTCAGCAACTCGATGTACATTCACTTGTATGTGCCGGACGCCGACACTCTTTTTAACCGCGCAGTGACGGGCGGCGCCCGGGTCGATATGCCCATTCAGAACATGTTCTGGGGCGACCGGTACGGAAAGCTCACCGACCCGTTTGGCCAGCAATGGGGCATCGCCACGCATGTCGAAGACGTGGCCCCAGAAGAGATGAAGCGGCGGCAGGAAGCTTTCTTTTCCAAAGCTGCAGGGCAAAGCTGATCCGCGACACCATGGCCTGAAATACTTTCTGCCGGGGCATTCCATGACGCTCGGGTGGGGCGCCCCGGCGCGCGCTTTGTTCAGCGAATGTGCGTACTTTATTTAGTGTTGCGAAATTACTGTTCTATTTTTTGGTCCTCGGGTTGCACGCCTCTTGTCCGAAATTCGTCAATTCTCTTTTGTAATACCTTGACTTCAATTTGACGGTGTTGTGACACCTGATCGGATCTGTCCCGGTAACTTACACGCCCGGGACGGATCATTGTCGGGAGAAATCATCGGTGGTGTGGGTTCGTTGTTTACGTTTCCTCTCCCTGCTTGACCTTCCTGTTATGGGCCCACTGCTCATGGGGTATGTCACGGAACACAATCGAATTCAACTACGCACAGGAGAAAACATCAATGAAGCAATCGGAAACTGCAATCGGCAAGGGTGGGAACCGGCGTTCTTTCCTGAAGAACACCCTGGCCGCAAGCGCGGCAACCGTCGGGGCGGGATTTCTCTCCAATGGCCTCACCGCTTTGGGGGCCGACCACGACCGTGAAATCACAGAAGGAGACGCCGCAATTCTCAGATTCCTGGCTGCGGCCGAAATTCTCGAGACCGATTTGTGGCAGCAGTATACGGAGCTCGCCGGCCAGGACGCACCGGACTCTGGTTATAAGACCGGGCTCGAACAGCTCGATGAAGACATGCCGCAGTACATCTCCGACAACACGGACGATGAATTGAGCCATGAACTTTTCATCAACGCCTACCTGAAGTCGAAGGGCGCCAAACCGATTGACCTGGAGCAATTTCGAACCCTCGAAGGCAGCCAGGTAACGGACATTCCCAATGTCGCCTCAAAGAAGCGGCTGACCAACCTCATGCAACTTTCGGTCGACACCAGCTGGTGGGTGCGCTATCGCAGCGGCGACAAGAATCCCGATCTTGGCGACACATTCCCGAATGCCGTCCCGACTCTGGCCGCGGGACAATTCACGGCCATTCCCAGGAATAACGCCGAGTTGGAAATCGGGAACACAAATGTTCCGGTCGACAATCATGTCCAGGCCATCGCCAACACGGCGGGCTTTCACTTTGCGTTCATCGAGCAGGGTGGGACGAGTCTCTACGCTTCCGTCGCTCAACGGGTATCCAGCGTGGAAGTGTTGCGCATCGTGCTAAGCATCGGCGGGACCGAGATCATGCACTTCCAGACCTGGCAGGACAAAGCGGGCAATGCAATTCCGCTGACCGACGGCGCGCTGGTATTCCCGGACCTGACCGCCGACATTCCCCAGCCCGAGACCTTGCAGTCCAACTTGATCATGCCCGAGCCGACCGTTTTCCTCAGCAAGAAATTCCCGGTCTGCTCGATCATCCGCCCGACAGCCACAAAAGGAGTCGCCATGGGAGCCGTAAAAGCTCTCACCGCCGACGGCCTTTTCATAGGACAAACCCCGGATTTCTTCGAATTCCTGCGCGATCTGGCCGAGGAAGCGGACGAAGCGCGGCGCGAGTTGGACAGGTAGAGGCATCCCTCCATCAATTCTTCCCTCAGAGGGTCCGCCGCGGTTCACCGATTATGGGAATCGTTCGCGACAAGCCGTACGGGGTGTGTCCACACGGCGAGCCGCGAATCCCTTTTCCGCGGCGGATCCACCTCCCTCGGCTTCATTTCTGCTGGTCTTTTCGCATGGATTGGCGCGGCGCGTCACTCCGAATTGGAGGAGTCGTTGACACGTGGAAGCACTCGCCGTACCCTAGTTTCAGGCGCTTCCCTATGGACCTATTTGAAGAAGTAGTCAAGCTCCGGCGCGCCGGAAAGCGCGGAGCGCTGGCCACGATCGTTCACACCAACGGCTCGATCCCGAGCTATGAAAGTTCGCGGATGCTGGTGCGCGAAGACGGCTCGATTGCCGGGACGATCGGCGGCGGGTGCGTTGAAGCGGAAGTCTGGGCGGCGGCGAAGGAAGTGATGCAGGCGGAAGCGCCGAGGAAGATGACTTTCAGCCTGAATAACGAGGCCAATTACGACAACGGCCTGATTTGCGGCGGGACGCTGGAGATCTTTGTCGAGCCGATCCTGCCGCAGCCGATGCTGTATATTTTTGGCGGAGGGCACGTCTCGATTGCGCTGGCGAACGCAGCGAACACCGCGGGCTTCGCCATCGGCGTGGTTGACGACCGCGAATCGTTCGCCAACCGCGAGCGATTTCCGATGGCGCAGGAGATTCACACCAGCTTCGAGGAAGCGTTTGAGAAGATCAAGCCCACCGCGTCCACCTACATGGTGATCGTGACGCGCGGCCACAAGGACGACATGCACGTGCTGCGCTGGGCCGTGGGCACGTCGCCGCGTTACATCGGAATGATTGGCAGCAAGCGCAAAGTGCTCTCGGTGTACCGCGCGCTGGAAAAAGAGGGCATCCCGGCGGACAAGTTCGCGAGCGTTCATGCGCCCGTGGGGCTCGATATCGGAGCGCTGACGCCGGAAGAGATCGCCATCAGCATCACGGCGGAGCTGATCGCGGTGCGCCGCGGCGCGGCGAACCTCCCGCACAAATCCGTGAAGTTGGAAAGCGCATCCGCCGTGGCAGCTCACAGCGAACGTTCGTCGTAAACTTTCGCACAAAGGAAATCGTTTGCTCGCCGCCGTTATCCTTTCCGCCGGCGCTTCCAGCCGGATGGGAAGGCCGAAAGCCCTGCTTCCCTACCGCGAAGGGACGTTTCTCGAACACCTCATCGAAGTTACACGGCACCCGAAAATCGGAGTGACGCGCGTCGTGCTGGGCGCGGGCGCCGATGTCATCCGCGCGGCCGCGAAACTCGATCCCTCCGTCGTGGTCTTGAATCCAGACTGGGAGCAGGGACAGCTTTCCTCCATCTGCGCGGGCTTGCGCAGTCTGGAGGGAATCGACGCCGATGGAATGATTCTCTGCCCCGTCGACCATCCGCTCGTCAGCGCGCGCCTGGTAAACGAACTCGTCGAACGTTTTTATGCGGCGAGCAAAGCGATCGTTCTTCCCACGTACAAGGGGCGTCGCGGGCACCCCGCGATTTTTTCCAGCGCGCTGTTTGGCGAACTACTCGCTGCGCCCGCGGATATGGGCGCTCGCGCCGTGGTCTGGGCTCACGCCGCGGACGTGCTCGAAGTGCCCACCGACGAAGAAGGCGTCGTTTTGAATCTGAACGACCCCGACATGCTGAAACGGGCGATGGAGCCGGGCGCAAAATAGCCACGGAGCCACAGAGGCGCAGAGAAAAATCGAACTGCGGGTTTTGATCGTTGCACGGGTTAAATTGTCTCGGCGGAAACGCCATAGACTTTTTAGGTCATGTTATTTTCGCGAGCAGCGCCAGGACGGCGTCGCGCGCGAGTTGCGCGCCGTGCAGCGTCGCTTGTGGAAGGCCGCCCAGCGCCTCTGAGATTTGCTCGGACGTGATGGCGCGGGCCTCGGCCGGCGTTTTACCGCGCAGCAGCTCCGTGAGCAGCGAAGAGCAGGCCAGCGCCGTGACGCAGCCGCGCGTGCGGAACCGCGCCTCGGCGATGCGGCCGCCCTCCACGCGGGCGGAAAGTTCGAGGATGTCGCCGCAGACCGGGTTCTCCACGGAAACGGTGGCCGTGGCCGCGTCGAGCGTGCCGGCATTTCGCGGATTCTGAAAATGATCGAGGACCGCTGCGCTGTACATGGCAGGAGTATGGCGCGAGCCGCAGCAAACTTCAACGCGCGGCGGCGTGGCATCGTGTTTGGATCAGGCGATGCCCAATAATTTTGCGGCGTTTTCGCCGAAAATGGCGTTGCTTCACGCCGTGCTGCATCTGGTCGACTGCGAGGTCGTGATGCTGCACAACTATTCCGCAAAGTCGCTGCATCATAGTTCCCGCAAACAAGCGAGGTCAACGCCCTGCTCCCGTGGATTCACGGTTCT
This sequence comes from uncultured Acidobacteriota bacterium, assembly GCA_963800455.1. GTDB lineage: Bacteria > Acidobacteriota > Terriglobia > Acidiferrales > UBA7541 > Palsa-360. Next base: position 686,372 of record CAWDAY010000004.1, read on the forward strand.
GGAAAACCGTTTGCCCGCCGGATCGATTCCGGGCATGATCGGAGAGCGACTAACCGCTCGCGCCGCCTCCGTGCGATTCTTCCGGGGCACGCGATCGCGCCGGCGGTCCCCTCGGCAGCTAACTCGGCAGGAGGCTTTACGTCCAACACTCGCATGAACCGATTCCGCATTTCCGTTCCGATCCTTTTGCTGACGGTCTTTTCCGTCACGGGAGTGATCGCCTGGAGCGCGCCGCCATCGGAGAAAGGCGAAGGCGTTCTGCTTTCGACCATGCAAGCGGAGCTGGAGCGCGCGAAAACTTCGCTGGCGAAATCCGATCCCGCGCCGTACTTCATCAGCTACGAGGTCTACGACCAGCGCACCATGATGGTAGCGGGATCGTACGGCACCCTCGTCAACTCCAACGTGGGAAATCACCGGTGGGCGGACGTAACCATGCGCGTTGGGATCTCCCGAGATGGACAACACGCACAATGAGAATCGCGATTCCGGAATCAGTTCCGGCGCGCTGCCCCTCGCGGACGATCGCGACGCCATCGCACGGACCTTATGGGAGCTGACCGATCGGGAATACCGCCGCGCTGCGCCCGCCTATGCCAAAGTGATGACCAACAATTCCGTGCAGGCCGCCGAGGAGGACAAATCGCCCGATTTTTCGCAGGAGACCTGCTCAAGCGCATGTGGACGCGCCAGGCCTGCTGCCGTTGCCTTCAAACAAAAGGAATGGGAAGACAAACTTCGGAAATACTCGGCGCTCTTCCGGAAATATCCCAGATCTACAGTTCCACCGTGACGCTGCAAGTCGAGCAGATCGACTTCCTATTTTGTTTCCAGCGAAGGAACGCAAGGTCGAAACTCCGGGCATCATGGCGAGACTGGTGGTCGAAGCCAATACCCGCGCGGACGACGGAATGGACCTGGTGCGCGTGGAGACCTTTGAATCGTCAAAGGCCGACGGCTTGCCCTCCGAAATAGAAGTTGATCGCCAAGGAAGAGAAAATGGCGTCCGACCTGATGGCGTTGCGCGTGGCTCCCGCTGGCCGAGCCTTTTGACGGTCCCGCGCTTCTTTCCGGACGGGCGGCGGCCGTCTTCTTCCACGAAGTGCTGGGACACCGCCTGGAAGGCCACCGGCAGCGAGGCGACACGGAAGGACAGACGTTCACGAAAAAGGTGAATCAGCCCGTTCTGCCTGCGTTTCTGAGCGTATATGACGATCCGACGCTGGGGACCATCAACGGCGTGCCGCTGTCCGGCACGTATTCGCACGATGACGAAGGCGTCCCTCGCAGCGCGTGCCGCTGATTCAGGACGGAATCCTCAAGAATTTTCTGATGTCGCGCATGCCGATCACCAATTTCTCGAAATCGAACGGCCACGGGCGGCATCAGGCCGGATTCATGCCCACCGGACGCCAGGGAAACCTGATCGTTCAATCGACGAAGACCGTGAAGGATTCCGAAATGCGCGCGCAACTCATCGACGAAGTGAAAAAGGAAGGAAAGCCCTACGGTCTGTACTTCGAGGATGTTCAAGGGGGATTCACGCTGACGACCCGCGAACTTCCCCAGGCGTTTCAGGTGCTTCCCGTAATCGTCTGGCGCGTGTATCCCGACGGCCGGCCGGACCAACTGGTGCGCGGAGTGGATATCGTGGGCACGCCGCTGGCGTCACTGAATCGAATTTTGCTGACGGGCGACAAGACGGAAGTGTTTAACGGAATTTGCGGCGCGGAATCGGGCAGCGTTCCGGTGTCGGCTTCGGCGCCGGCGATGCTGTTCAGTGAAATGGAAGTGCAGAAGCGCAGCGCCTCGCGCGAGCGTCCTCCCATTTTGCCGCCTCCGGGATTTGAAGAGTTGTCCAGGCGGCGTTGCGCCGGCCGCGCCGGCGGGAGGTGCGCGATGAGAATTTTTCCCGCGCAGACTCCGCATGGCGATTGGCCGCAATCGTTCTTACGGCTTTCTGGCGGCGTTGCCGATTGCAGCCGGCGCGCAAGTCAAGCCGCTTCCTGCCGAGGCCGGTCCGATCCGATTTTGCGCGCGCTGCAGGAGGAACTCACGCGCTCGAAGGCGCAACTGAAGATGGACAACGTCGAGTCGCCGTTCTACATCGAATACCGCATCTTCGACGTCGAGCAATTTGAAGCCAGCGCCGCCTTCGGCGCGTTGCGCGACCAAAACCGCACGCGCTTGCGAGTGCTTCGCGCCGTTGTGCGCCTGGGCGATTACAAGCTGGACAGTTTCTTCAACGCCGGCCAGGGCGTCAGCGACATTCTGCCGCTGGACAACGATGAACTGGCCATCCGCCACGCGGTCTGGCTGGCGACCGACCAGGCCTACAAGCGCGCCAGCGAAGCGTTCTCCAATAAAAAAGCCCAACTCAAGCAACTGAACATCGATCAGCCCGTGGACGATTTCGCCAAGGCCGACTCCGGCCGTTTCTATCGGGCCGACGGCGAAATTGGAAGTGGACCCGGCCAAGTGGACGAAAATGCTGGAGTCCGCTACCGCGGTGTACACGCAACGATCCGGCGATTCAAACGTTCGTTGGCCAGCGTGAACTTCACGGTGATCTCTCAGTATTTCGTCAATACAGAAGGCACGGTGACCCGGCACGGATCGGCGCATTACCAGATTCTATTGAGCGCGAGCGAACAGGCGCCCGACGGCATGAGGCTGGAACGTTCGCCGCAGTTCACAGCGAACCGCATCGACGGAACTTCCCACGCCGGATGAATTTCAGAAGGATGCGCTCAAGCTCGTCGAAGACATGAAAGCGTTGCGCGAAGCTCCGGTGGTGGATGAGGAATATCGCGGCCCGGTCATTTTCTCAAACGATGCCGCCACCGACATGTTTTTCGACCTGATCGTGCCGAACATTTTGGGGCGGAGGCCCGCGCCGGGGCGTCCCGCCCGCACGGTCGGCGCGTTTGCCAGCAGCTGGAGAGCGCGCGTGCTGCCCGATTTTATGTCGGTGGTGGACGATCCGACGCTCGAAGCATTTGCCGGGCACGGACTGGGCGGCAGCTACAAAGTGGACGACGAAGGCGTCACCGCCGCTCCTGTCACGGTGGTGGACAAGGGAATCCTTCGAGAATTATTTGATTGGGCGAGTGCCGATCCGCGATTTCCCGGCTTCCAACGGCCATGGCCGCGCTTCGGGCAACGGCAACACGGCGCCCGCGCCCGGCAACCTGTTCTTCCGCCCTCCAAAACCAGCACGCGCGAAGAACTCAAGAAACAACTGCTCGACGAGTGCCGCAATCGCGGATTCAAGTACGGATATTCGTGGACACGCTTGGGCCGCGCCTTTCGCCGCGCATGCTGTACCGCGTGTGGACCGACGATGGACATGAAGAACTGGTGCGCGGAGCGGTATTCAATGAACTGGACATTCGCGCGTTGCGCAGCGATCTGGTGGCCGCGGGCGACGATCCCCTGGTCAGCAATCGGACCGGACTTGCCGTTCATGACGATCGTGAGCCCGTCGGTGATGTTCGACGAACTCGAGGTCAAGCGCGCGGACAACACCAAAGAGAAACTCCCCGACTACCCCGCTCCCGAGCTGACCGCGGGCCGCAACTGATCGGTTCAGTCAGCAACAGCGTTACAGGACAACGAAGAACTCCGGCAACCTGCCATTCCGATCGCGGTTGCGAATCCAATCATGAAAGACCGCAGGCGAAAACCTGTGCTCATTCATCGCGAAATGCAATTGCAGGATTGGCCGGACCTGCTAAGATATTTTGGGGCATCGGCACAAGAATTTCTTCCGCAGCAGCCTACATCTGGTGCTGCTTGTGCATGAGGCGGGCGCCCAATGTCATTGGGCCGCTGGTAGAATCGGCGCCGCCCGGTTGCGCCGACCGCTTACAAGCCACGTCGTCTTGTCAGCCGAATCCGAATGGCGCACGGACACGTCAATGCCCGTGTGCTGGAGCGGCCGAAGACAATCGAAGGGGTCAATTGAGCGCGGGGGCAAGGAAACATGGAGAGAGATAGCGACATCAACGTACTGGGCATGGATCCCCAGGAATTACAGGAATGGGTTGAATCGTTCGACCAGGTGGTACGCGAAGAGGGCCAGGAATCGGCAATCACTTTGCTGGACCGGCTCCGCGGTCGCGCGCAATCCCTGGGCATCGCGCTTCCCTTCACCGCCAATACGCCGTACCTCAACACAATTTCCTTCTGAAAATCAGGCCATCTTTCCGGGCGATCAGGAAATCGAGCGCCGCATCAAGAGCCTGGTCCGGTGGAACGCTCTGGCGATGGTGGTTCGAGCCAATCGCGTCGATCACAGCATCGGCGGGCACATCTCCACGTACGCCTCCGCCGCGACTCTGTACGAAGTCGGCTTCAACCATTTCTTCCGCGGGCGCACCGACGAATTCGAAGGCGACACCGTTTACCTGCAGGGACACGCTTCTCCCGGAATTTATTCCCGAGCGTTTCTCGAAGGCCGCCTGTCCAGAAAGCAACTGGAAAATTTCCGCCGCGAACTTCGCGAAGGCGGCGGGCTGACGTTCCTACCCGCATCCCTGGCTGATGCCGGACTTCTGGGAATTCCCCACCGTATCGATGGGACTGAGCCCCCTGATGGCCATTTACCAGGCCCGCTTCAATCGCTACCTGGAGGATCGCAGGCCTCAAGCCCCGCACGGACGCGAAGGTCTGGGCGTTCCTGGGGACGGCGAAACGGACGAACCGGAAACATTGGGAGCGATCACGCTGGCGTCGCGCGAAAATCTGGACAACGTGATTTTCGTGATCAATTGCAACCTGCAGCGCCTCGATGGTCCCGTGCGCGGCAATGGAAAGATCGTGCAGGAACTGGAAGCCGCCTTCCGGGGCGCCGGCTGGAATTGCATCAAGGTTCTGTGGGGAAGCGACTGGGATCCTCTCTTCGAACGGGACACGGAAGGACTCCTGGCCAAGCGCCTCGGCGAAATGGTGGACGGCGAGACGCAGAAGATCAGCGTCGAATCCGGCGCGTACGTTCGCCAGCATGTGTTCGGCGGCGATCCGAGCCTGCTGAAAATGGTCGAGGATCTGCCGGACGAGGCGCTGCGAACGCTGCGCCAGGGCGGCCACGATCCGCGCAAAGTGTATGCCGCGTACAAAACGGCGTTCGACCACAAGGGTTCCCCCACCGTCATTCTCGCGCGCACCATCAAGGGCTACGGCCTCGGCGAAAGCGGCGAGGGACGCAACATCACGCACCAGCAGAAGAAGCTCAACGAAGAGGAACTTCGCGAGTTCCGTTCGCGCTTCGGCATTCCGATCAGCGACGAACAGCTTGCGGAAACGCCGTTCTATCTGCCTCCCGAGGACAGCCGCGAAATTCAATATCTGCGCGCGCGCAGGCAGGCGCTCGGGCGGCTACGTTCCCACGCGCAAGGTGCGCTCCAAACCGCTCGTCGCCGACCACGATGCGTTGTTTCGCGAATTTCACGCTGGCAGCGAAGGCCGCGAAGTTTCCACCACCATGGCGTTCGTCGGGATGCTGCGGCAGATGCTGCGCGACCCGGAAATCGGCAAGCTGGTGGTTCCCATCGTGCCGGATGAAGCGCGCACGTTCGGAATGGAATCGCTGTTCCGGCAAGTCGGCATTTACAGCAGCCGCGGGCAGCTCTACGAGCCGGTCGACGTGCACACGCTGCTTTATTACAAGGAAGCGAAGGACGGGCAAATTCTCGAGGAAGGCATCACCGAAGCGGGCTCGATGGCTTCGTTCATCGCCGCGGGCTCGGCCTATGCCACGCACGGGATCAATACCATTCCCTTCTTCATTTACTATTCGATGTTCGGCCTGCAGCGCATCAGCGATTTCATCTGGGCCGCGGCGGATATGCGATGCCGCGGATTCATGCTGGGCGGAACGGCGGGACGCACGACGCTGGCGGGCGAAGGGTTGCAGCACCAGGACGGCAACAGCCACATTCTGGCCCTGCCGATTCCGACGATGCGCGCGTACGACCCGGCGTTTGCGTACGAAATTGCCGTCATCATTCAGGACGGCATTCGCCGCATGTACAAGGACGGCGAAAATGTTTTCTATTACATCACCGTCATGAACGAAGCCGTACGCCATGCCGCCGATGCCGGCCGGCGTCGAGGATGGAATCCTGAAGGGCATGTACAAATTCCGCGCGTCGGAAATGAAGAATCGAAATTGCGCGCGCAGCTGTTTGGCAGCGGCGCCATCCTTGCGCGAGGCCTTGAAAGCGCAGGAAATTCTCGGCGGAAAAATACGGCGTCTCCGCGGACGTGTGGAGCGTCACGAGCTACAAGGCGCTGTACACGCGACGGGATCGACGCGGAGCGCTGGAACCTGCTGCATGCGGGCGAAAAGCCGCGCGTGCCATACGTTTCGCAATGCCTGGCGAATTCGGACGGCGTGCTGGTCGCGGCGTCCGATTATCTCAAGGCGCTGCCCAATCTGATCAGCCGGTGGACGCCGCGGCGTCTGGCCTCGCTCGGAACCGACGGGTTTGGGCGCAGCGAAAGCCGCGAGGCGCTGCGGGACTTTTTCGAAGTGGATGCGCGATTCATCACGCTCGCCACGCTGTATGAATTGTTCCGCGAAGGGAAAATCGAGTCGGCGGTCGTGCAAAAGGCCGTCAAGGATCTGGACATCAACCTTGACAAGCCAAACCCGCTCTTCTCAGTAAAAAAACTATGGATGTCGGCGCGCCCCAGCTCGCACCGGAAAAATCGAGGAAGCCCGACCTCGACGGTCGTCGCGGCTCTGATCCTGCGCGACTCCAGAATTCTGGTCTGCCAGCGCCGCGCGCGACGATACCCACAGCCTGCAATGGGAATTTCCCGGCGGCAAAATCGAACCGGGAGAAACTCCCCAGGAAGCCCTGGTGCGCGAACTTCGCGAGGAACTCGGGGTCGAAGCGACCATCGGCCGGGAACTTTTTCGCACGCGGCATCGCTACCGCGAATCCGGGCCGGAACTCCAATTGATTTTCCTCCAGGCGCAATGTCGATCGTTCCGCGCCGCTGCAAAATCTGGTATTTGAGGGATTCGAGTGGGCCGAACCTTCCGACCTTGCCGAAATACGATTTTCTTCAAGGCCGACGAGGAATTTGTCGCGTTGCTGGCGTCGGGCGGCAATTCCGCTGGATTAGGCTTCGTAGGACAGGCTTCAGCCTGTCCGATTTTGACTGCTGCTGTCGAAACTCAATTCGTGCCGGGTAATTCAGACTTACAAGCAGACAGGCTGAAGCCCGTCCTACCTGAGGCTACGTCAGGCTTCTGCCGCCATCGACCACGATCACTTGCCCCGTGACGAAGTGCCGATTGGGCGAGAAACACGACGGCGTCGTCGATATCTTTCGCCGTGCCGGTTCGGCTGCAACGGAGCGCGGCGGATGAAATCCTCGGCGAGTTCCGGCGCATCGCCCTCAAAGGAAATCGTTCCGGGAGCGATCGCGTTCACCGCGATTTCCGGCGCGAGGGCGCGCGCGAGGCAGCGCGTCAGCATGATGACGCCCGCCTTAGAGACGCAGTAATGCGTGTAGGACGGCCAGGCGAGCAAGCCGCCGAGGGACGCGAAATTGATGATCCTGCCGTGGCCGCTGCGGCGCAACATCGGCGCCGCCGCCTGGCAGCACAAAAATTGCGATTTCAGGTTTGCGTCGAGGATGCCGTCCCACTGTTCTTCGGTCAGCTCCTCGAATTTTGCGGAAAAGAACATTCGCGGCATTGTTGACGAGAATGTCCAGCCTGCCCGAATTCCCGCTCCACAGCTGCGAACATCGCGAGCGACATCCGCGCGCTTGGAGACGTCCGCCTGAACGGCAACGGCGCGCCTTCCCATCGCGGCGATTTGGGCGACGACTTCTTCCGCTTCGGCTTTCGAGCTGCGATAGTTGACGACGACGTCCGCGCCTTCCGAAGCGAGGCGCAAGGCCACGCTCCGGCCGATGCGTTTCCCCGCCCCAGTCACCAGCGCGACTTTCCCGTCAGAGATGGTTGCGCCACGAATTCCCTCTCCTTCCTATTCCGGTGGACATCGTATCTTATTTTTCTCTTGTGTGGCGCAGCGGGCTTCAAGCCTCGCGAAGCGTCTTCTCTTGCAAGAAAGGTTCAAAATCCAGCAGGCTGAAGCCGGCGCCACTGACCGCGCTGAATTAGGACTGCGCTTGGAGCACACCGGAAAAATGGATATGATGTGTCGGCTCCAGCCAAACCGAGCCGCGAGGAAAATCCTATGGACACAATACGCAAGGAAAACGTTACGCTGCAAGTGGCGGATGGAACGTCGATGAACGCTTACGTCGCTACCCCGGAGGGAGCGCGAAGGCGCCGGGCTTGCTTGTGTTTCAGGAGATCTTCGGCGTGAATGCCAACATCCGCGATATCACGGAGCGTTTCGCGAAGCAAGGCTACGTCGCGGTCGCGCCGGAACTGTTTCACCGCACGGCGCCGGGATTCGAGGAAGCGTACACGAATTTGCCGCTCTGCATGCCGCACGCGCAGGCGCTCACTCCAGACGGCATGATTGCGGATGCGCGGGCGGCGTTCGACTGGCTGCAAAACAATCCGCGCGTGCAAGCCGAACGCGATTGCCAGCCTCGGCTTCTGCATGGGCGGACGCGCCTCGTTTGTGGCAAATTCCGCGATTCCCCTGAAGGCGGCGGTTTCGTTCTACGGTGGAGGGATCGTTCCGGCCTGTTGCCGCGCGCCGCGCAGCAACATGCGCCGGTGCTGTTCTTCTGGGGCGGCCTCGATCCGCTCATCCCGCAAGATCAAGCTCGCGCGGTCCTCGACGCCATGAAGGCAGCGAAGAAGCCTTTCATGAGCGTCGAGTTTTCGGACGCCGACCACGGATTTTTCTGCGACGCGCGCGCCAGCTACAAGGAATCCGCGGCGAAACAAGCGTGGGAGATTGCGCTCAGATTTCTCGCAACCAATGTGAAGAGTTGAGCGATGCGACTGGTGATTCGTGAGTCGTATTCGTGAAACACGCTTCGTGCCCAAAATATGGCGACTCGCATCCCGAGTCGCGCATGCCGAATCACGATTTCCCAATCACGATTCGCTAATCACCAACGGGGAGGAATCCGCATGGATCAACGAATGCTCGACACACTGGCGATCAAGGAAGTCGTCGAAAACTGGGCGTGTTTCGCGACTCCGGCGACTGGGAACGCTTCCGCACGGTGTGGCACGAGGAAGGCGTGATGATGGCGACCTGGTTTCAAGGGCCCTTCGAGGAATTTATCCGAGTCAACAGGAGGGCTGGAACAAGGGCGTCAGCATCCTGCACTTGCTCGGCGGAACGTCGGTGGAGATCGCGGGCGCAGCGCGCCATCGCGCAGACGAAGATGACCATTTCGCAGCGCGCTCCGGTGCATGGCGTCATGGTGGATGTTCTTTGCACGGGCCGCTTCTACGATTTCTTCGAGAAGCGCAACGATCGCTGGGCGATTGTTTTGCGCCGGCTATTCTATGAGAAAGACCGCATGGACCCCGTCGATCCCTCGAAAACAGTGCAACTCGATCCGAAGATCCTGGCGCAGATTTCCGGAAGGCTACCGGCATCTCGCCTATTTGCAGTCCGGCCTCGGATTCAAGGTCAAGATGGATATGCCGGGGCTTAGGGGGCCCGACGCGGACGCGCTGTATGCACTGGGGAAGAAATGGCTGGCGGGCGGGAAGCTATAAGGGTCGAAACCCGGAAAAACAACTGCATGACAAATCGATTTGAAATTCCAAATTTGAGATTTGAAATCGGAGATTTGAAATCGGAGATTTGAGATTTGAAATCTGAGATTTCAAATTTGAGATTCAAAATTCCTGGCTGGTTTTAGACGGACCTCGAAGAGCTGACGGAATCGCCTTGCGACAGGGCCACAGGGACGCTATCGGCCGCGCAAAAGCTTCAAACGCCGCCAGGGTCGTCGAGCGGTGGGTTGGGGGCCTTGGTTTCCACACGTAGCAGTCGGACGGCGACTCCCAATTCCCCGGACTCCAGCTTTTCGACCCGCACCACTTCGCCCAGGTACTCCAAATTGAGAGATCCGAATGCCGGCACGACGAGTAAACGAACCCCCTTCCGGTACGAGGCTCTCTCGGTGGTGAAATAGAATCCGCTTCGGCTAAGGTCCCGCATGCTGCGAATTTCCTCGAAATAGCCGCTCTCGGCGTCAGCGGGCTGCACATAGACCAGCCGGTCCACCTGGATGCGAGGCTCGCGGCGGCGTTCCGCAAAGTGTGGAGGCGTATCCTGTTTATGCTTGCTCGGTGAGTAATTCTTTTCTTCGACTTGATTCACAACAGTCTCCCTCAGGGGCAGCGGCACATTCCGTACGTTCAGGGACCCGGCACCGCATCGTTGTCTTTTACCTGAATAGGTTAGGGTTAAGTCTCGGCGGCGTCTATAGAACGGCAGTACCAGGGGCGCAACCGGAAGATTTGTTCGAGGCGCCCGCAACAGTGGAGGCTACCGATCCTGCCGGCGAATCCAAGGGTTGCGGCGAGCTGGCTTACGGAAGAGTGACGTGCATCACTGAAACAAGCTTGCGAATCCTGGTAAATGTTGACCAAAGGAGATGATTGGAGGATCTATTAAATCCAACTAAGGGAAACTAACCCAATCCCAACATCTCCCTTCTTATTCGAGCCACTCGATTCGGTTCAGACTTCTTTGGCCTTCTTGATCAGGGCTTTGGGAGAGTAGGCGTTCGCCCGGTACTGGCTGAGCATGCGGTGGGTATTGAAAAAGCTGGCGTTCAGCGCGATGCAGGATCGCATAACCTGCGCGTACGCTTCCGGCGCGCGGTAAAACATGGGCACGATCTGGTGCTCGAGTTTGTCATAGAGCGAAGTGGCCTCGGCCTCCGATTCGTCCGCAACGATCTTGGTGTCATACCCGATGGCCCAGCCGGTGACGCCCTCGACGCAACCCTCGACCCACCAGCCGTCCAGAACGCTCAAGCTGGGGATGCCGTTCAGCGCGGCCTTCATGCCGCTCGTGCCGGAAGCTTCCTGCGGGCGCTGCGGCGTGTTGAGCCAGAGATCGACGCCGGAGGTGATGAGCTTCGCGAGGCCCATGCTGTAATTCTCCAGGTACACGACCTTGATATTGTCGTTCAGCCCGGCGGCGGCCTGAATCACGCGCTGGATCAAGGCCTTGCCCCCTGCGTCATGCGGATGGGCTTTCCCGGCATACACGATCTGAATCGGGCCGGCGGAGTGGGAAATGGATTTCAGTCGTTCGATGTCTTTAAAGAGCAGGTCCGCGCGCTTATAGGTTGCCGCGCGCCGGGCGAATCCGATCGTCAGCACGGATTCGTCCATCTGCACTCCCGATCGCTTCTGCACTTCCCGGATCAAGTCCGCCTTGGCCAGACAATGGGCCTTGCGGATCTCCTCAATCGGAATTCCCACGGCGTAGCGCATGTAGGCGTTATCGCGGCGCCACTCCGGGATTTCGCGGTCGAATAGGTCTTGAAACTGCGGCGAGGCCCAGGTGGCCGCGTGAACTCCGTTGGTAATCGCGTGAATCGGGAATTGCGGAAACATATTCTGCGAAACTTCGCCGTGCCGCATCGCCACGCCGTTCACGTAGCGGGAAAAGTGAATGGCGAGGTCGGTCATGTTGAGCATGCTCGCGTTGGCAAAACCGGCCTGACGCAGCAATTCCGTCCGGTATTCGCCAAGCACCTGGAGCACCAGCTCCCAGGGAAAGCGGTCATGGCCGGCTTCCACCGGGGTATGCGTCGTGAACACGCAGCGTCGCCGCACCACTTCAATGTCGGCTTCGACCGCCACGGTATACTTGCGAACCTTGAGCTGCTCCTCGATCATGGCAAGCGTCAGGAACGCGGCGTGCCCTTCGTTCATGTGATAGCTTCCGATGTTCGTGACGTTCAGGTGCCGCAGAAGCGTGATGCCGCCGATTCCGAGAAGGACTTCCTGGCAAATTCGATAGCGCGGGTCGCCGCCATAGAGCGCGTCGGTTAAGGAGCGGTCGTACTCAGAGTTTTCGGGCAGGTCCGTATCGAGCAAATAGACTGGCACGATGAACCCGGACAGTCCGTGGACGCTGTAGCGCCAAACGCGAACGCGGACGTCGCGGTCCTCGATGCGCACCGTGAAGTCCGCATTGACGGGAGCCAGGACGGTTTCCGGTTGCCAGGGATCGGGCTCCTCGGTCTGATTCCCGGCTTGATCGAGGCGCTGCCGGAAATAGCCCTTGCGGTACGCCAGCGAAATCGCAAGCATGGGCAGTTCCAGGTCAGCGGCCGAGCGCAGCATGTCGCCCGCCAGGATGCCCAAGCCTCCGCCATACGTCGGAATGGATGGGTCCAGGGCGATCTCCATGCAAAAATAGGCGATCTTCGGCGCGCTCTTGTCTGTCACCATAGGCGAATCATAGCACCGCAAGCTCCCGGAAGGCCCTAATCGATCTCATGCCGGGTTTCGTAAACTGCATTAATTGCAATAGAATGCGGCCCGCGTGAACAACAGATGAAATATTGGCAGGCGCCAGCGAAGAGACCCTTCTCTGGGCATCCCGGCGTACAATAGCTGCCTGCCCGGCGGCGGATCGGGATGTCGCAAGGCCGTGCGGGATTTCGGATATGGATTGGGGGAGAGCATGCGTCACGCGATTCTAGGCGCTGGTGGAGTGGGCGGGCTCATCGGAGTGGCGCTGGCGAAATCGGGAGAATCCGTCACTCTCATCCTGCGGCCGGAGGCGTTGAAGGATTATCCGGCGGAGCTTTCGCTGGAGAGCCCCTTGGGCTCGTTCCATGTGCCGGTGGACCGCGCCGCCAGCGTCGACCAACCATACGACGTGCTCTGGGTGACGGTGAAGGCTACCCAGCTCGAATCGGCGCTTCGGACCGTTACGGTGGCCCCCGAGCAGATCGGCGCGGTCGTCCCTCTGCTGAACGGCATCGACCACATTGAGTTGCTCCGGGCGCGCTTCGGGCATGACCGCGTCATCCCGGCCAGCATTGGCGTGGAGGCGGAACGGGCCGCGCCTGGACGGTTCATTCATCGCGGCATGGCCATACGCCTGACGATTGCTTCCCTCGGCGAAACGAGGCTCGCGGCAACGGCTGAGGAGTTCAAGAAGTTCGGCTTCGCGTGCCAGTTTGTCCCGGATGAAATGAAGATACTTTGGACGAAGCTGTCCTTCCTTGCGCCGTTCGCGCTGACGACCACGGCTGCCGGGATGAACATCGGCGAAGTGAACAACGATCCTGCGTGGCGGAAACGGCTGGAAGCGGTGGTGCGCGAAGTCGTAGCGGCGGGTACCGCGAGCGGGACGCCGCTCGACGCGGCTCAGATCCTGACCTTCTTTGACAAGACGCCGCAGACGGGCCGCAGCTCGATGCAGAAGGATGTCGCGGCGGGCAAGCCGCCGGAGATCGACGCCATCGCCGGACCGATCTTGCGAAGCGCGCAGGAACATGGCATCGACGCGTCCGTCACGCGCGAGTTGGCAGCAATGATCCGGGGAAAGTCCGCTGCAGGAGACTGAAAGTGAAGGAGCACGCCTGTAGCGTAGAACGTGTCTTAGCGAGGCTGTAGGGGCGAGGCTGTAGGGGCACGGCATGCCGTGCCCCTACCATTCGGGCGATCCGAAATGGGACGTCATCCCGATGGCGCCGGCTCCGGATCGCGAAAGATTCAGTCGCCGGCCCCCGCTGCTTTCGCTTGCTCCGGATGCGAAAGCGGCATGGCCACCAAGTGCTCTGACAGGAACCACACCTGCAGCTCGTTCCTGCGAATCACGTCGCTGACCAGCAAATCGTTGGTTCCGTCGTCGCCGACTTCGGAAGCTTCCCGGGCCATCGTGCGCGCTTCTTTCAAAATGAATTCGTGCGCTTCAAGAAGCCGCGAAATTTGGACAGGGGGCTCTTCCCTGCCGCGGGGCGGGCGCGGAATGATCGTCGTTTCCGCGACGTCGGCTGCCATGGCGATGCTGACGCCGCCGAGGAGTTGAATCCGCTCTGCGATCGTGTCAACGAGTTCGTCCTGTTCGCCGTGGTGCTTGTCAAAGAGAAGATGGAGTTGATAAAAGGTCGCACCGCCTACCTGCCAGTGGTGCTTCTTGTACATATCGCGCAACGTCATCGTGTCCGCGAGAATCTGGTTCAAGTTGTTGATGCTCGATTCACAGGCTGTCTCATCGAGGGCAATAGATAGTTTGGCAATCTTTCCGTAGGGCTGAACCTCTTTCGCGTGCTGGTGGAGCACCGGCTTCGCGCGTTGTGCGCCGGCTTCGATCTGATTCATGCGACTTGCGGCTTCCCGTTTCTTGGTGGTCATCGGACGTCTCCTTGATTTCACTGGCCTCCGACCGAAGTACAAGTCGTATACGCCCGCGCCCCGCCCCTGTCAAGCAAATGGTCCTGGGCGGCGGTTGCCGCTCCAACAGAGAGGCGCGGAGGAAGCCTGCGGGCGTTTCACAATGAATCCTCCGGCTCCCTGTGCCCCTGAGTTGAAGATTTTCGATTCGGGCTAGTTGGGGAGCAGGACCGAATCGATGACGTGAATGACGCCGTTCGATTGAAAGACGTTCGAGATCGTCACCTTGGCCGTGCCGCCCTTCTCGTCGGTGAGAATCAGGTCCTTGCCTTGCATGCTGGCCCACAGTTTTCCGCCGCTAACGGTCGTCAAGCTTGCTTTGCCGTTGCCCGACTGGATGGCCTTGGCGATATCCTTCGCGTCCATTCTCCCTGCCACGACATGGTAGGTCAGAACTTTCGTCAGCGTGGCTTTGTTCTCCGCCATCAGCAACGTATTCACGGTGCCGTCCGGCAGTTTCGCGAACGCTTCGTTGGTGGGCGCAAATACGGTGAATGGACCCGGGCCTTCCAGCGTGTCCACGAGTCCCGCGGCCTTCACGGCGGCGACGAGCGTGGTGTGATCGTCGGAGTTTAGTGCATTCTGAACGATGTTCTTGGACGGGAACATTTCATGCCCGCCGACCATGGGATTGTTCGCTGCCCAAATGGCCGAAGCCGCAACCAGCGTGACAACCAACATCCGAGCAAGTTTCTTCATTTCGTTTGTCCTCGTTTCCGTTTGTTTTGTCCTGCGCCCTGTAATACGGGATTCGGGCGGAACTGGATGAACCCAATTTCAATTTTTTGAGGGCCGCCGGTGCGCTTCTCGTAGCAACGGCGTCCCAACGGCTCGATTCATCACTCGCAGAATTCGACTGCGGAGAGGAAACGCTGGCGCCACGGAGGCAGCCCCCGGAGTTCTGGAGCCGCGTAACATGACGTGCTATGATTCCGGCATCGAAACAGCGCACGGTAGCCGATTTTTCTAATTTGGGAGGGATGGATGCGTTCGTACCAACGGTATGTCTTCTTGTTTGCCGCTCTTGCCATGGCTGCGTGGACCGCGCCGCGAGCTTTCGTGTTTGCGGAGGAAACGCCTCCTCTCAAGCTGGTGAAGACCATCGAGCTCAAGGACATCACTTCCGGCGCGCCGGAGATTTCGGCCGATACGCTGGCCAAGAACCTGACGACGACCCGCATCGTCGGCCTGCCGAACCACTTCGATCACCTCACGCCGGACCTGAAGAACAACCGCCTGTTCGTCGTGCCGGAAGATAACAAGTCCATCGAGGTCTACAACATTCGCACGGGCGCCTTCATGCACAGCATCAAGGGCATCGGCGTCGGCCACTCCGTTGTGTACCGCGCCGACATCGACAGAATTTTCGTGACCGACGGTTCCGACGGCGACCTCAAAATTTTCAATGGCACCACGTACGAACTCCTGAAGTCCGTGAAGCTCCTCGCCGACGCGGACGCGACCGGCTACGACCCCAACACGCACTACCTCTACATCGCGGACGGCGGGCTCGACGCGAAACTCGACTACACCTTCCTCGAAATCGTGAACACGGATACCGGCGAGAAAGTCGGCCAGATTAAGATCGACTCCAATCGTCTGGAAGCCATGGCCGTCGAAAAGGGCGGATCGAGGCTCTTCCTGAACATGACCGAGAAGAATTCCATCGGCGTGATTGACCGCAAGAAGCAAGCCGTTGCCGCCGTCTGGCCGCTGACGTGCAAAGTCAACGCGTCCGTCGCGATCGATGAAAAGAATCACCGGCTTTTCGCCGCTTGCCGTGACGGTGTGCTCAACGTGCTGAACTCCGATACCGGAAAGGTCCTGCAAAGCTATCCGATCGGCACCGGCGTGGATGACATGACGTTCGACCCCGCGAGCCAGAGAGTTTACGTGGCCACCGGCGAGGGAATCGTCAATGTTTTTAAGGAGACCGATCCGGACCATTACGAGGCCATCGGGAAGATTCCTACCGGACCGCTCGGCAAAACCGGAACCCTCGTGCCGGCGCTCAAGGAATATTTCGTCGCGGTGCCGCCGCACGGTTCCAAATGCGCGGAAGTGATGGTTTTCGCGGTACAGTAAAGAACTTCAGCAGCCGCATTGCAGGAAACAAACGAGGAACTAGCTTCGATTCTGGAGCCGAATCAGGCGCCAATTCGGGCGCCGATCCGAGAGCAAGGGAGGTGGCGGGACGAACGATCAGCCTTCGCCGCCAACCTCGATATTCCCGGTCCCGTCGCACTTCTGGCACTCGCCTGATCCGCCGCACGCGGAGCAGGAAAGCTCGTCCCCGAGCCCGCCAAGCGAACCCGAAGCGCTAGCCGCCAGAATTCTTCCAATGCCGTGACACGAAGGGCAATTTCCGTCGCCGGGGGAATCACAATCGAGGCACATATGGGTGGACATACGGCACCTCCCACCATTTTCGGAGATTGTGCGCGTGTTCGGGGCCTATGTCAAACGGATACGCGTGCAAGAATCGAACGTCCGGACTGGCGTCTGAAATGGCGCGGAGGATCGAACCGGAACAGGTTTTGCGGGCACGGGTTCGCCGCGGCGGATGCTCGTCCCGCTCAGCCCGCTAGCAATCGCTTTTCCGCTTCTTGCACGGCGTCGTAAATTTGATCGAAGCTCTCAATCGCGAACAGGCGCTGCTGAATCTGGTCGACTCGCACCGGAGTTAAGAGAACTTCATCGAGATCGAAATCCCTGATCTCGCAGCCGCCTTCAATCACGTTCGTGCATTCGCGGTGGGAGCTGATCACGCCGCTGCCGTACACTTTTATTTTTCCGTTCTCGCGAATCAACCCGAATTCCACCGTGAACCAAAACAGGCGGCCCAGCCGTTCGAGGATGACCGCGTCTTTTGCTTTCGCGCAGACGTTTCCGTAATGCTGCAGGAAGTCCGCAAACACGGGATGCGCATGCATAGGAACGTGGCCGAAGACGTCGTGAAAAATGTCCGGCTCGGGAATATATTCGAGCGAATCATGGCTGCGCAGCCACGTGGTCGTCGGGAACTTGCGCGCGGCGAGCATTTCAAAAAACGCTTCCCCGGGCAGGAACCCGCTCACCGGGGTCGTGCTCCAGCCGGTTCTTGGACCTAGGCGGTCGCTGATCGCGCGGAGATTCGGCAGGCGATCGTCCCGCAATCCGATGATCTCGTATCCTTCGCGGTATTCGCGGCAGGCGTGGGCGTCGATCTGGGGACGCCTCCGGCCTACGAGTTCCGCCCAGACTCCGTGCTGCTCAGGCGTGTAGTTCTGATAGTCCTGCTCGGTGAGATAGGGCGCCGCGGCCACGAGAGGTCCGGTTGGCATGAGGGTCCTCCTCTCGCTGTCAGATCTATCGTTGATTTTATCAAATTGCGGGAGGGACGGATGGCGCGGGACACCGCGCCATCCTCAATCGGTAAGCACTGGCAGGACGGGCCTGCCCACTTAGGTCTGTCCACTTGGCTTGCCTATTTAATGATCGGCACCAGGGCAGCGCCGGCGGGCTTCCACTTCCCGTCTTCCTTGACGAACATGCGCAGCACGCGCGTATCGGTCCCGGCTTCCTTGCCGTTAACGTCCTCGCTTCGGAGCCACGTGTAATCCGTGGCCAGGGCAAAATTCGGATACACAGCCATCAACTTAAACTCAGCCGGGTGGGGACCGACGCCTTTGGACGGATGCGCCGCGCGCTGCCGCGCAATCATCTCCGCTTTGGTCTGCACTTCGCCCTTGATGGAAACTTCAAAAAATTGGTCGGACCAGAATTGGTTGCGGAATTCGATGCACTCCTTGTAATCCTTGTGATAGGGAGTGGCGCCGCCGCTGCAAAGCCACTGTTGGTCCACGTCCCACAGCGTCTTTTCGAGTTCGTTCCATTCCTTGCTGCCCATCTTGGGCGTCGCCTTGGACGCGTCCTGACCAAATGCCGCCGCCGAAACCGCCATTGCCGCTACAAAACACAGCACACGAATCGCTTTCACTGGTACCCTCCTGGGTTCCTTTCCATGTTCTTTCAATCGCCATCGTGCGGCGTTTATCCTACAACGTCGATTTGATCCATCAAATCTGATTCTCTATCGACGCTTCTGCCGCCAGCTATCGCACTCCACCCACATTCTTCACCGGCCCGGTGTAGGCCTCGAAGCGCTTCCTCAATTCTTCAAGTTGCTTGGTGTTCGTCAGGAATTCGCGGTAGTTGTTGACCACTTTGTAGGAAAGGATCGGCTTCCAGCCGTACGGCGCGGGAACGTCGGAGCGCGGCGACCAGTTCCCTGTTTTGGACTGCACTTCGGGCGAGAGGTACCAGGAGAGGAAAAGCTTGGCGGCGTTGGGGTGCGGCGCGGACTTGAAAATCGCGGCGGTGAAAGGCCAGATGGGGAGCGGATCGGACTGGGGAAACGCGACAGCTTGCACGAGGCCAAGATTTTTCTGGTCCATGCTGATGCTTGCGACGGTGTCAAACGTGACGAGATTTTCACCCGCAGCGATGCTGCGCACGACGCCGAGATGGCCCTGGATGAAATTCGGCTGGTTGGCCATGTAGCGGTCCATGTAGGACCAGCCGTACTTCTGGACGATGCTGTAGAAATCGTAGAGCGTGGCGTCGTCATCGGCGGGATAGCAGGTGACCACTTTGCCCTTGAAGCGCGGGTTCAGGAAGTCGAGCGCCGAGCGCGGCACGTCTTCCGGCTTCACTAAATTGGGATTGTAGGCGTAGGTGTGGGCGTTGATTTGGAGAGCGACGAACGCGCCGGCCGGATCCTTGAAACTCGGGTCAACCTTGTCGAAGCCTTGCGGCTTGTATTCGAGGAGCGCGCCCTGCTGCTTCCAGCGCACGAAGTCTTGCAGCGTCTGGAACAGGGCGGCGTCGACCTCGAATTTTCCGGCGGCGAGCTGCGCGTCAATTTTCTTGTCGAGGACGTTGCTGAAGCCGCCGGTGACGGACACCTGGATGCCCGGATAGCGCGCGGAAAATTGCTTGGCTACCGCGTCCCATGGCGCCGTCGGGCCGCCTACGTAGAAAACCAGCGTGCCTTCGGATTTGGCTTGGGCGTAAAGCGAGTCGAGGCTTTGCGGCCGCGCCGGCGTTGCACGAATCGCCAGCACAGCCGAGGCAACCGTCAAGAACGAGAGCCCGAGAACGAATGGCGCGCGGTTTCTCTTCATTGCGATTCGCCTCCGCTGGATGAATCGAGAAAGCGTTGGACCCGACGGCGAAGACATCCGTCCGAGATGGCCGAGATTCAGGTCAGGCCCCGGCCGCGCTTTGCGTGCCGAGGATCGCGTTCTTGTTGTTTCGCAGCCAGGTCTTGAAATCCTGCAGCTCGGGATTCAGCGATTTTGAAAATTCAGCTTGTCGGACGCCCGCGAAATAGTCGTTGAAATCGCGTTTGAACTGGAACATGTTGCCAAGATCGTCCGCGCCGGGAAATCCGAGCGAGCGGTACACCTCGGGGGAGATGGCGTTGTAGCGGACTTCCTGACCAAGAAGTTCCGCGAAACCGGCCGCCATTTGCGTGCCGGTCAGGTTCTCACCGGTGATTGCTACGGTTTTGCCGATGAATTCGCCGCCCCGCTTGAAAATTCCATAGGCGCATTTCCCGATGTCCTCCGCGGCGATGCCGGGCAATTTTTTGTCGCCCATCGGCAACGTGATCGCGAGTTTGCCGTCCGGGCCTTTTTGCGGGCCCATGCCGAAGCCGATGAAATTGTCCCAGTAAAACGACGTCAGCAAAAACGTGGTGGGAACGCCCGCATCGGTGAAGAAATGGTCGGACTCGCCCTTGCCGTCAAAGTGCGGAACTTTGTACTTGCCGTGCAGCGTGGGAATGCGCGAATCGGACAGCGGGGACCACTTCCGCGTGTCCTCGAGGGTGGACCAGATGACGTGCTTCAGTCCCGCGCTCATGGCGGCCGCGGCCATCGCCTGCGCTTCGGCCATTTCCTTTTCCGGAGAAAAGTGCGCCCAGAAAAACGTGACGCAATAGGCGCCGTACGCGCCCTGGAACGCTTTCTTCATGCTTTCGGGATTATCGACGTCGGCGGCGACGACCTCAGCGCCGAGCTTTTCCAGCGCCCTGGCTTTTTCGCTGTTCGCGTCCCTCGTGATGGCGCGAACGGCGAAGCCGCCCTGCGGATCGCGCAAAATTGCCCGCACCAGACCGCCGCCTTGCGCGCCGGTCGCACCAAACACCGCAATGATTTTCTTTTCGGCCATAACGCCCTCCCCAACTCGTCTGAAAGATGCCTCACCGTAGATTTAGAGACCGCTGGCGCGAATCATACCACTGTAGGAGCCGGCAGACTGGAAGCCTGCGCCACTTGAATTAGTGACTGGCCGACTCTTTCGCGTGGGCCAGGAGCGCGTCGAGCGCGGCGCGATCCAGATATTTCCCCTGGAAGACCACCGCGCGAATTTTTTGCGTGTTGCGGATATCGTCGAGCGGATTCGCGTCGAGCAGCACAAAGTCGGCGGCCTTGCCGTTGGCTACAGCGCCGAAATCGTCGGAGCGGTTGAGAGCCTCCGCCGAGTCGCGCGTCACCGATTGCAGCGCTTCGAGCGGCGTGAAGCCAGCACTCACCAGGGCTGCCAGCTCATTGTGCAAATCAAATCCCGGAATCACGAACGGAGGTCCGCCGGCGTCCGTGCCTCCCAGAATGCCCACGCCGTCGCGATGATATTCGCGCGCGATGGCCAGCTCTTCCTGGTACGCGGCTCGATGCAGCGTCCAAAATTCCGGCGGGCTGCTCGCGACGAGGCGATTGCGGAACGCGGTCCACTCTTTGCGGTCTTTCTGCGAGATGTAGGCAAGCCGCGGATCGTTCGCGGCGGCGTCCTCATTCAGAAAGGCCGCAGCCCTTGCGGCAACCAGCGTGGGAACCTGCCAAGTGCGATTCTGGGCGAACAAGGCGGCAAGGTTTTTCAGGCGCTCCGGATCGTAGCCGTCCACTTCGAGTTTCAACAGAGTCAAAGAGCGCGCGGCCTTTTCGGCACGGCTTGCCGGCGGCGCTTCATTCAGATGCACAATCCGATCGAAATTTTTCGAGGATTCTTCCAGGCTGCCGCGCAGATGCTCGATGCTGAACTGGCCCGCGGTGGAGGCGTCGCTGGCCCAGACGCCTTGCGGCAAGTTCCCGGCGAACGGCAGCCCCACATTCTTCGATTCTTCGGCGATCGCTTCATACTCCTCCCGCGTCAACTGGTCGGAAACCTCGATGAAATCGACGCCGCTCTGCTTGAGCGAATCGACGGCGGCGCGGGCTTCCGCGGGATCGTGGACGACAATGGAATGATCGGGATGCGCGGGATTCAGGCCATCGACGAGCGGACCGCAGATCACCAGGTGCGGGCCAAGCAAGTCGCCGTTCACAACCTGCGAGCGCCAGCGTTTCAGTTCGTCGAGATGGCCGCCCATGTTGCGCACGCCCAGAACACCGTTGGCGAGGAACAGGGGAAACGTTCGGTCCGTCTCCCAGACATGCACGTGCATGTCCCACAGGCCCGGGATAGCGTACAACCCGCGCCCGTTGATCACCTGGGCGCCCTTGGGGGCGTGGACTCGTTTCGCGTCGCCGACTTGCGAGATGCGGCTGCCCTCCACCGCGATAGTCTGGCCCGGCCTGGGCGGAGCGCCGGACGTGTCGATCACCGTCACGTCCGTAATCGCCAAAGGTTTGGAGTCGAACTGCTTGCTCTGAGCCGCGGAAATCGAAGGAACGAGACAGGCCATGCAGAGAACCGCAAGATATTTCACAATTTCCCCCAAAGCCGCCACTATATATCAACTTGCGTGCAGGAATGCGCCTGACGGCATCAAAAAGAGGGAAATTTGCAGGCCGGGCGCGAGGGATCGGACGCTCCCGTTCCGCGCGGCGTAGGAACGGTACGCCGGTAACCGCACGTGTATAGTTCGATTGCGATAACTTAACTTGCGGGGTGAGTACCACTTCTGATATAACTCCCGCGTTACAGGCCAGGGGCGGTGCTGTTTACCCTAAAACGGCAGACTAACCCGACCGCCCCTGCCTTGCTTCTCGCCGCGCCGCCCGGACTACTCCCTTCCTCGATGTCTTCTACGTGTCCTGATTCCAACCGGACCCGCCGCGCTTTTTTTTGTAACGCGCCCGGACGTTTTTTCTTCTAAGATAGGGACGATTAAAGCCTTCGCGGAGGAACTATGTCACTTCGATCGTGGTCCTTGGCACTGCTGGCGGGTTCCTTGTTCGCCATTCTTCCCGCTCATGCCCAGATGCAGATGGGGGAGCGTACGCCCGTCGATTTGCCCCCCGGCGACGCCAAGAGCCTTGTGGAAGACGCCTGCTCCGTGTGCCATAGCCTGACCAACATCACGAATTCGCAGGGGCACACGCCCGAAGAGTGGAAGACCACGTTTTCCATGATGCTCAACGTGGGCGCCGCCATCCCTTCCGAACAGCAGGACATGGTCCTCAATTATCTGATCAAGAATTTTCCGCCGAAGCCGGGCCCGGACCCCGCAATCATTCCCGGCAGCGTCGAAGTTTCCTTCAAGGAATGGAAGTTGCCGACTCCCGGAACGCGGCCGCACGATCCGCTGGCGGCCCCCGACGGAACGATCTGGTACACGGGGCACATGGCCAACCTGCTCGGCCACATCGATCCGAAAACGGGAGAGATCAAGGAGTACCGCACGAACCGGCCAATGTCCGGCCCGCACGGCCTGGTGATGGACAAGCAAGGGAACATCTGGTTCACCGCCAATTTCAAGGCGTACATCGGAAAATTCGAGCCGGCGACCGGGAAGTTTACGCAATATCCGCTCGATCCGAAGGCGAAGGATCCGCATACCCCGATCTTCGACCAAAAGGGCACGCTGTGGTTCAGCGTGCAGGGCGCGAACATGGTAGGCCGCCTGAACCCGGAGACGGGCGAGTCAAAAGTGGAAACGACGCCGACGCCAAAAGCGAATCCCTACGGAATGGTCGTTACGACCAAAGGAGTTCCCTACTTCGTGGAATTCGGGGCCAACAAAATCGCCAGCATCGATCCGGACACCATGGCGATTCATGAATACTTGCTGCCCAACGAAGCGGCGCGGCCGCGGCGCGTAGCGATCATGCCGGATGACGTTCTGTACTACACGGACTACGGCCGCGGGTATCTCGGCGAGTTCGACGCCAAGACCGGAAAATTCGTCAAGGAATGGCTGTCGCCGAGCGGCCCGCAATCGCGTCCCTACGCCATCACGATCGTGAACGGGATCGTCTGGTACTGCGAAACGGGCGTGAAACCAAACACACTGGTGCGCTTCGATCCTAAAAACGAGAAATTCCAAACTTGGACGATTCCCGGTGGCGGAGGCGTGGTGCGGAACATGATGCACTTCGCCGACGGCAAGCTGGTGCTGACGGAAAGCGGGGAGAACGTCGTCGCGCTCGTCACCGTGAAGGGCGGCGACAAGATGGCGATGGGCGCCAAATAGGCAGAGCGCAATCGTCAAGGATCGCGCGGTTCGAGAGAATCGCGAAATTCCTGAACGAGCTTTCCGCGTGCGGAAAGAAAGCCCGTCCCGGTTCAAGTGCCATGAGATGGGAGATCGAGTGATGGCAAGCGGAGACCTTCAGAATCCGGACCCGCTTCCATCGAACCAGAATCGGAGTAACAAGGAACTGTTTCTATTTTGGGCCGTAGTGGCGCTGGCGATCTGCGTGATCGGGCTGTGGATCCGATCGATCGCGTTCCGATAACAGCGCTTCGATGCCGGTGTCCCTTCCTTTGCAAATCTACCGTACTGCGGCGCGTTGGCTCGCCGTCGATCCCGCGAGATAGAAATATCCTACGCGGTTGTTGGCCTGCGAGCCCCACCAGATGCGGCCATCGGCGTCCTGGAAGAAATCGCGCATGCCGTTTTCAGGAAACAGGAATGGATACAGCGTGATTTTCCCGGTCGCGGGGTCGAGTTCGGAGATTGTGTCCATCTCCATCGACGAAAACCAAAGGTGCCCGGTGTTCTTGTCGATCACCAGCGCATAGGGAGTTGGCCTGCCGCCGGGAAGCGGGTATTCCTTGAACGTTTCGGTTTTCGGATCGAAGCGGCCGATTTTTCCGGCTTCGTATTCGCAGAACCACACGATGCCTTGCGCGTCGATTTTCAATCGGCGCGGCCAGGCGTCCGCCGTCGGTTGCTGGTATTTCGTGAGCTTCCCCGTCCTGGCATCCACTTTGCCGATCTTGCCATCTTTCGTGAATTCCGAGAACCACACGTTGTCGTCTTTATCGAGAGCGAGGCCGTAGGCGTTGTTCACTTCCGGGTAGTCGTGGAACGTTCCCGTCTCGGGATCGAAGCGCGCCAGCGGCTCGCCCGTGCCCCAAACCATTCCCTTGGCGTCCACGACGAGCGTGTGTTTGGTGCCGCGGCTCGGCTCGCGGTAGCGCGTCATCTGGTGCGTCGCCGGATCCATTTTGCCGATCGTGTCGGTGGCCTGCTCGGAAAACCAGACCGTCCCGTCCGGACCGACGACCACGGAATGGTTGGAGGCCTGATCGACATTCGGAATCGAGTACTCGGTGATGACTCCCGTCTTGGGATCGAGCTTTCCAATCCAGTGGCCGCGGTACTCCCAAATCCAGACGTTACCGTCCCGCTCCGGCTTGGCGGAGCCCGGAAAGCGATTCGGTCCGGGCATATCGAACGATACATAGACAATTTTCATGGCGTCGTCGCTGAACGGCGGCAGCTTCGTCTCCATGTAGCCTGGCAAGTCCGCGGGAGAATGCGGCAGCGGCGAATCGGGCCCGAAATATTTCGTGAGGTACGCGGTGACGTCGTCGCCGTCCTTCTCGTTGACGTCCTTCAGCAAGTAGCCGAAGCTGGTGCGCATGTAAGTGACGCGATCGTGCCATCCGGTTTCGTCTCGCACTTGCGCGGCCATGCGGCTCTGGAATCCGTGGCACCGGAAGCAAGCGGTGGTCAGCTTGGCACGGCCGCGCCCCTCCGGCAAAAGCTGCTCGCCTTGATAGATGGAAAGATCGGTCCAGTGCACGGTTCCCTGCTGGAGCGCGATTTCGTACGTGGCGTTCTGGGCGGCGGTGAGTTGGATGCCCGCAATCGGCTGGAAACGGTACCCGACAGCCCTTGCAGACAACTCATACTGGCCTTCGGACAGATTTTCGATGCGATAGCGCCCGTCCTTATCGGACAGAACGTTAGTTGCGATTCGCGACTCCATGTCCTGCGCTTCGACGAAGGCGCCTTTGAAGGGCTTTCCGTCGGGCCCCTTCACAGTGCCCGACATAGTGGCGCCGTAGGCTGTCGACGCAAGCAACCCCAGGAACGCCGCCAACGCCGCGCTCTTAACGACTGGACGCATAGCCCCTCCTGACTCGATCTGCCAGATTACGAATTGTGGGCCGGAACAACAGCGAATCGCACTAATGATCTTTCGGAGTTCGGACGATCTTCTTATGAGGCGGAATCTAGCAGGAATGAAAGGAGGTTGCAAGGATTCGGGCAGGGCAAGACCGACGCTCCTCGCGCTCGATCGTAACGGCTCGCGCGACGAACGCGGCGGGAATTGAGAAACGGGGGGCGGTGCGCGAGATCACATTCAAAAGTGACCCGAGTCACCGTCTCACTTCCGAAACAATGTTACATGTCGAATTAAACCATGTCATGGACACCGACGTTAGGGCGGTCACCGTGGGTCGACTTTGAAAGTGTCCGTGACAGGTCATTCGAGTCCAGGCGGCCAGCCTTGGTTCGTCGCGCTGCAAATCCGTTTGCGTCGTTCGGCCATGGCTTTATTGGAGTAACTCAATATTCAAAAATCGAAACAGGAGGTTGACGATGATGAACCTGAGAACCCGTACCGCGATGCTGACATCGCTGCTACTTTTTGGCGCGACGTTCGCCATGGCCCAGGACGGTTCCAAAACGATCAAGAAGGAGCCCATCCCCATGACGTCCGCCGCATCCGGCCAGGAAATGTTCAACACGTATTGCGCCGTTTGCCACGGAAAGAGCGGCAAGGGAGATGGGCCGGCGGCGACCGAATTCAAGATTCCTCCGGCGAACTTGTCCCTGCTCGCCAAGAACAACAACGGAACCTTCCCCTCGGCGTACGTTTCCGAGGTAATTCTGACGGGGCCGCGCGACGCAAAGGCGCACGGATCCAAGGATATGCCGGTCTGGGGAAAACTATTCTCAGCGCTTGGGGATGACGCAACCGTCAAGCTGCGGATCCGCAACCTGAGCGAGTACATTGGTACGCTGCAGGAGAAGTAGCGGATCGCGGAGGGTGGGTTCTTGGTGTGGAGGCTCGGACCGGGATTTGGAAATCGCAGGTGGTCGCACGACGAAGGATTTCCGAATCCCGGCCATTCAGTTATTCACCAGGAAAGTCCGCATACCCGGCAAGCGCAGACTTGATGCTCTCCGACGTGAACGGCACTTGCCGAATGCGGGCGCCGGTCGCATCGAAGATGGCGTTGGCGATCGCTCCCGCGACCACGGTGATTGCCGTTTCGCCTGCGCCCGTGGCGGGCATATCAGGGCGATTCAGCAGCACGACTTCGACTTTCGGCACGGCGAAGCCGAGCGGAAGCGAGTGGTAGTGCTCCAGTCGATCGAAGTCACGTTGTGGTCGTCCCAAGTGACTTCTTCGCCGAGCGCGCGGCTCATGCCCTGCAGCGCGCCGCCTTCGCATTGGTTGCGAAGGCCGTCGGGATTCGAGATCGGACCGGCATCGACGCTCACGACGATTCGCTTCACGTTGATTTGCCCGTTGCCGGATCCACTTCGACTTCCGCGACCATCGCGGAGAACCATTCTCACCTTCGTAGGCGACGCACGAGATGCCGCGTCCGGTGGCGATCCCCGCTGGCTCGCGCGCGGCCTCGGCGAGGGACGCGCATCCCAATTCGCCGTTTTTGCCGCGGCCTTCACGACGTCGATCATTCGCTGCTCGCTCAAATGGCGCAAACGGAATTCCACGGGATCGGCTTTCGCGCGGGCCGCAAGCTCGTCCATGAAAGACTCGTGCGCGAACGTATTTTGCAGCCGCTGCGGTGAACGCAGCGGGCCCGTCCAGAACGGCGAGACGACGTTGTGCAAGAGCGCGCGTTCCGATTTGACCGTGCCCGCGCCGTGGTCGGCCCCGCCCACGTGGCCAGCAACGTAGGACGGAATCGCGTTGCTATTGTTACTGAAATAGGTAGGTTCGGGCGCGGGAGAGCGCGGCCGTGAATTCCTCCGGCTGAAACCCGGCCAGAAATCCGGTAATGACGTTTCCCGGGTAGGTGTAAACCGGACGATTCCCCAGCACCGGTGACCACGCTTCGTGGTCCCACACGACGATGTTTCCCTGCGCGTCCAGCCCGGCGCGCTCGTCGATGGTGAACGCGAATCCATAATTCTCCCAGGCCATTTCGTCTTTTCGGGTGAGCTGGATGCGCACCGGTTTGC
This sequence comes from uncultured Acidobacteriota bacterium, assembly GCA_963800455.1. GTDB lineage: Bacteria > Acidobacteriota > Terriglobia > Acidiferrales > UBA7541 > Palsa-360. Next base: position 714,151 of record CAWDAY010000004.1, read on the forward strand.
CGGCAGCCTGCGAAAGCAACGCGGCGTCGTACGTGACCGTGTCGGCTCCATTGATGCCGTAGCAGCCGGAGCCTCGGCGAAAAATCACGCGCAATTTTCGGCCTTCAAGCCGAGGAGCATGGCGAGACGTGGCGCGCTGATGCCAGACGCCCTGCGTCGGCGACCAGACCGTGGCCTTGTCGCCCTGCACGTCGGCGACGGCGCACGAACTGCCCACCGATCCGTGCATTTGATACGGGTGGTAGTAAGTCGCTTTCACGACGGTTGCGGCTTCGGCCAGCTTCTGGTCCACATCCTTGGAATTCACGAGCAGCGTGTCGCGCGTCGGTTTCTGATTCCGCAAATGATCGTAGAACGTTTCCTGCTTCGGCAATACGGGAGCGGGCGACCAGGTGACGTTCAACGCCTTCGCGATCTGCATCGCCTGCCAGGGCTTTTCAGCCACCACGCCGACGAAGTTTTTCTTGACTACGACTTTCACGAAGCCCGGCATTCCCGACACCGAACTCTCGTCCACATTCATCAAGTTCGCGCCCACGGCGGACGGGCGCACCACGGCGCCATGCAACATGCCGGGCACGCGCACGTTGTGCGCGTACTCGAACGTGCCGGTGGCCATCTGCGCCATGTCGGGCCGGCCCACAGGCTTTCCGAGCACGGTCCATTCGCTGGCGGGTTTTCGCTTCGCTTGGGGTCCACCTTCAGGTCGAACTTCTTTCCGGCCACGAGTTCGGCGTAGGCGACTTTCTTCGACGCGTCGGTTTTCGAGCGGATCGCTCCGTCGACGGCGACGAGATCGTCCACCGGAAGGCTCAAGCGCTTCGATCCGAGTTGCAGCAGCGCCTTCGCGCGCCGTGGCGCAGCCCCCGCCAGATTCGCGTGGTTGAAATTCGCCGGATGCGATTGGCTGCCGGAGGTGACACCCTGGTCCGGGCACATGGACGTGTCGGCGACAATCAAATTCACGCGGTGGAAAGGCACGCAAAGTTCTTCGGCAACCAGTTGCATCTGGGCCGTGGACAAACCCTGCCCGAGTTCTTCTTTGCCGGTGTAGGCGGTCACGCCGCCATCGGAGCCGATCGCGATCCAGGAATCGACTTCGCCGGCGGGAGGAGAATCCGCCGCCGGATTCTCGCCAAACGCGCCTGCTCGAGTTCGCTGCGCTGGCGAAGCGTTCTCACGCACGCCGCCCATGCTGAAGCTGACGATCAGCGCGCCGGTTCCTTTGAGGAACGCGCGCCGCGAAAATCCGGCGCGCTCCAGGGCATCCGCACGCGTCCGGCGCCATCGGGAGTTCGTTCTGAACCAGAGATGGGAATTTTTCATCGCGCCATCTCCTTGCTCGCGCGGCTAATCGCGCGAAGAATGCGCGTGTGCGTGAAGCAGCGGCACAGGACGCGCGACATTCCCTCCTCAATCTGCTTCTCCGTGGCTTTCGGATTTTTGTCGAGGAAGGCTTTCGCGGTGAGGATCACGCCATTCAGGCAGAAGCCGCATTGCGCGGCCTGCTCTTCGATGAATGCCTTTTGGATGGGGTGCGGCTTGTCCACCGTGCCGAGTCCCTCCAGAGTGACGATCTCCAGACCCTGCACCGCTTCCACCGCCGTGATGCAGGAACGCACGGCCTGGCCCTTCACCAGCACCGTGCAGGCGCCGCACTGGCCGAATCCGCAGCCGAACTTGGGGCCGCGCAGGCCGAGGTCGTCGCTCAAGACGTACAGCAGCGGCGTCGTCGGATCCACGTCAAAACTGTGAGTTTGTCCGTTTACTTTCAGAGATAGGGGGCTCATATCCCTATGACGTTATTGCGAAGCTGAAATTTCGTCAAGCCAAAGTGTTCACCGATGCGGCACGGGAAATTTCCGCGGAGGCGACACGGGCGCGCATCCAATTAACTTCGTCGTGCGAGGTTGGAAAATCAGCCGTCTTCATGCAGACTACGTTACGGGATACGAACCGACTGCACAATCGGCATAAACCATGAAACTCGACAAAATTTATACGCGGACGGGTGATGAAGGCAAAACCTCGCTGGGTGACGGTTCCCGGTTGCCAAAATTCCATTTGCGCGTCGCCGCCTACGGGAGCGTCGACGAAGCGAATTCCGCAATCGGCGTCGCAATTCTGCACGTCGCGAAACGCGAAGTGGTCCAGATCCTGCGGCACATCCAGAATGACCTGTTCGATGTGGGCGCGGATTTATGCCGGCCGGAGCGGCCCAACGCGGGACAATCACCCTTGCGCGTCACGGAAGAACAGGTCACATGGCTGGAAAATCAGATCGACCGGTATAACGAGGATCTAGAACCGCTCACGACCTTCGTACTGCCCGGCGGAAGCCCGGCGTCCGCTTACCTCCACCTTGCCCGAACCGTTACACGCCGAGCGGAGCGTGAAGTCAACGCGTCTTTTCGCGGAGGAACAGGCGAATCCTGTCGTACTGCACTACATGAATCGCTTGTCGGACCTCCTCTTTGTCCTGGCGCGATTTCTGAACGACAAGGGCAATGAGGACGTTCGCTGGCAGCCGGGCCTGAACCGCTGATCAAAGCGTCGTGTAAACGACGTGAGTGAAGGCATCGGCGTTGAGCGCTCCTTTTCCCCACACCGGATCGAGGTCGGCGAACGGTTTCGCGGCGACCGCTTCCTCCAGTGACTTCCCGGATTTCTTCAGTTTCTGCACGCGGTCCCGCGCGGTCACCAGCATGTCGCGAAAATTTCTGAGGTCCGTTTTGTTTCCGAGCGGGCCGTGGCCGGGAACAATTTGGGTCGCGTTGTCGACCATAGCCAGCATTTTGGTTGCGCCCGCGATCATGCCGCCAATGCTGCCGTTGGTCTCCTTGTCAATGTAGCAGTACATGCCGTTAAAAAAAACGTCGCCCATGTGCAGCACGTTGGCTCTCTGGAAATGGATATAGATGTCGGTGTCCGTGTGCGCCGGAGAAAAGCGCCCCAGCGTCACATGCTCGCCGCTGAAAGGCATCTGATACGATTCCTTAAACGTTTTTGTGGGGAGCGCGTCGGCCGGCTCCGGATCGAAATGCAGGCCGATCACGTCCAGGTCATGCGTCTCTGACAGCCGCTTCAGCGTGTTCTCGTGCGCCAAGAGCGTCGCTCCAGCGGCGTGAACGTTCGCGTTGTTATCGGTGTGGTCCCAATGCCAGTGGGAATCGATCGCCAGCTTGAGCGGCGCCTTGCCGATGTCGTCGAGCGTCTTCTTGAATCGGTCCCAGGCGTATTGCGTAAACGTATCCACCAGCAGCTTGCCGTCCCCGCCGTTCAAAACCACGACGTTTCCGCCCGGCCCGCGCAACAGGGTCAGCTTCTCCGAGAGTTTCGTCGACTCGATGGGAGCTTTCCCGAAGCGCGTGCGCGCGGCCGCCATCTTATCGGCAGCCGACGTGGCGCCCTGCGGCGCGAAGCGCGGAGCCGTGCCCGCGAGTGCTTCCGGAAAACCGTGTGAGAGGGCCCATCCGGCCGTTAGCGCGCCCGCCGCGCGCAGCATTTCCCGGCGCGTGGCTCGCTTGATGAAGTTGCCGTTCTCCATGGTGCACCTCGCTTGGATGTGGGCTCTCGTTTCGATCCGGCGTTCGGCAGGCACTATAGCAAATTACAGATTGCTTTTACATTTGTGTAAGTGCGATCGATAGCACCGTGTCGCGCGCCTTTCGCAATTCCCCGCCAGTGGCTATACTTAGCCGATTTTTACCGAGAGGAAATCCAATGGACCCGTTTGAATCGTTCAAGGCAGCGCAAAAGCAGGGGTGGATGCACTTTGCTCCTTACGAATCGCACACGACGCCCTGCGCGGCGCGCCTCGTAAAACGAGCGGGCGTGCGCTCCGGGCAGCGCGTACTGGACGTGGCGTGCGGAACGGGCGTCGTTTCGGTTACGGCGGCGCGGATCGGCGCTCAAGTCACCGGGCTGGACCTCACCCCTCAATTGCTGGAACGCGCGCGGGAAAACGCGCGCATTGCGGGCGCCGACATCGATTGGCACGAAGGCGACGTGGAGAACTTGTCGTTTGGCGACGCGACCTTCGATGTCGTCTTGAGCGAGTTCGGCCACATCTTCGCTCCTCGGCCGGAAGTCGCACTGGGGGAAATGCTTCGCGTGCTGAAGCCGGGCGGAACGATCGCCTTTTCCACGTGGCCGCCGGAGCTTTTTATCGGACGGATGTTCGCGCTCACCGCGAATTACTTGCCGCCCCCTCCCCCGGGCGTCGCGCCGCCGCCCCTGTGGGGCGAACCGAGCGTCGTGCGGCAACGGCTCGGCGCAGCCGTGAAGGACGTTCATTTCGACCGCGCGACAATGGTGATTCCCGCGCTCAGCCCCAGCCATCACCGGGCGGGAGCGGAGAAGAGCGCGGGCTCGGTCGTGCGCCTCGTTGCGGCCCTCGAGAGCACCGACCCCGCGAAGCTGGAACGCTACCGCCGGGAATACGATGCGCTCGCCGGCGAATATTTCGAGGATAATCTGGTGCGGCAGGATTATCTCATCACGCGGGCGACGAAGATTTGAGCGTGGAGAATCGCTCGTTTTCCGGCTCCTATCTAAGGTTCGCCGTTGAGGGGAAGTCTTAATGAAGCGGACGCAAGTGTCACTCTGGCGGTGCTTCCGGGGCCAGCCCGCACGTAACGGCGCGCGGTCGCGAAGCCGATTTTTCTTCATCGATTCCGATCGCGTTTCCCTTGCATTTTGCGTGCTGTGTTCTCTTCTCGCGCTGCTGGCACCGACATCCCAGGCCGACGAAGGGATGTGGCTGTTCAACAATCCCCCCGTAAAACTCCTGCAGGAGAAATATCATTTTCAGCCGACCGCTGCGTGGCTCGACCACATCCAGAAATCTTCGGTGCGCTTTGACAACGGAGGCTCGGGCTCCTTCGTTTCTCCCGACGGCCTGGTGATGACCAATCACCACGTGGGCGCCGACTGCCTCGCGAAAATCAGCAGGAAAGAGAAAAACTATCTCGCAACCGGATTCGAAGCCAAAACAAACGCGGACGAACCGAAATGCGAGGACCTGGAACTGAACGTCCTGATGAGCATCGAGGATGTGACCGCCCGCGTGGCGGGAGCCGTTCCATCCGGCATGGATCCGGCATCGGCGGAGAAAGCCCGGCGGGCGGAAATCAACCGGATCGAAAAGGAATCGAGCGACAAGACCGGCCTGCGCAGCGATGTGGTCACTCTCTATAACGGCGGCCAGTACCACCTGTATCGCTACAAAAAATACACAGACGTGCGGCTGGTGTTCGCGCCGCAAAAATCCATCGCGTTCTTCGGCGGCGATCCCGACAATTTCGAGTATCCGCGCTACGACCTGGACATCTGCTTTTTTCGCGTCTACGAGAACGACAAGCCCGTCCACGTCGGCGATTATTTGAAGTGGAGCGAGTCGGGCGCCTCGGAGGGTGAACTGGTATTCGTGTCCGGCCATCCCGGACGCACCGAGCGCGCGGACACCGTGGCGCACCTGCTGTACCAGCTCGACTACGCCGTCCCCGGAGCCCTGAATGTGTTGCGCCGCCGCGAAGTCCTGCTCCGAAACTATTCGGAGCGCAGCGCGGAGAACGCTCGCAGGGCCGAGGATGAACTGTTCGGCATACAAAACAGCCGCAAGGCGTATCTCGGGATGCTCGCCGGCCTGCAAGATCCGGAGATCATCGCCACGAAGCGCAAGGCGGAAAACGAATTGCGCGAGGCGGTCGCGAAAAATCCCAAGTGGAACGAGGCGTACGGCGACGGATGGGATCGAGTCACAGCGACGCTCCAGACGATGGTTCGGCTTCGGGATGAATATAATTTTTTCGGAATCGGTCCGCGCAGAAGCGCCGCTTCCTTTAACAGCGACCTCTTCGACATCGCCATCAAGCTGGTCCGCCTGGCCGAGGAGACATCCAAACCCAATGCGGAGCGCCTGCGTGAATACTCCGAGGCGGGCCTGGATTCGCTGAAGCTACAGCTTTTTTCCGACGCGCCGATTTACAAAGATCTGGAAACCGTGAAGCTTGCCGACTCGCTCGGGATGATGGCCGAGGTGATCGGCGAAGAGAACACGACCGTGCAGATGGTGCTGGCCGGAAAATCGCCGCGCGACCGCGCCGCCGAACTTGTGGACGGCACATCGCTCCAGGACGTTGCGGTGCGCAAGCGGCTGGCCGAGGGCGGCTTGAAAGCGATCGAGGAATCGAACGATCCCATGATCCGCCTCGCGCGAGCGATCGATCCGGAGTCGCGCCGCATCCGCCAGGAGTACGAGCAGCAAGTCGACGAACCGCAACGCCAGGCCTATAGCAAAATCGCCGCCGCGAGATTCGCGGTCTACGGATCGAGCGTCTATCCGGACGCCACCTTTACGCTGCGCCTCGCGTTTGGCGAGGCCAAAGGATACTATGGAAGGCGGCGAGAAAATTCCCTGGGCCACAACGCTCGGCGGAACGTACGAGCACGCCGCGGCGCATGACAACAAAGCGCCCTTCGAGCTGCCAAAGATCTGGAACGACCGGAAGTCGCAGCTCAACCTATCGACGCCGTTCAATTTCGTGAGCACGGCCGACATCATCGGAGGCAATTCCGGCAGCCCCGTGATCAATCGGCAGGGCGAGCTCGTCGGAATCATATTTGACGGCAACATCGAATCGCTCGTATTGGATTACCTCTATACGGACCGGCAGGCGCGCGCCGTGGCGGTGCATTCGGCGGGAATTCTGGAGGCGCTGCGGAAAATCTATCAGGCCAATCGGCTGGTCTCGGAAATCACAGGAAAGAAATAGCCAAGCAGAGCGGAGATGAGTTCCCTCCAACCCCTCCCACAATGTACGAACCAAAATAAAAAGGCCGGACGGCAATGCGTCCGGCCTTCGAGTCCAAAATCTTCCCAGGGACGGCCTCAGGGATAGGGCAGGTACCTCCACAGGTCGCTCAGCAACTGATCGCCGCCGCCCGTGGACGCGTCGAATCCCTCTCCACCGAACATCCAGAACCCGTCTGGGGTGAACCAAGACGTCGCCCCCCCACCGTGACCCAGGATCGTTGGGCACATGGGGCCAGACGACGGGATTGGGTTGAATGCCGTACACGCCCGTCTGGCTAACGGAACTCGGCCCCTTTACCCAAATCCATTGTCCGGCCTTGGATTCCCACAGGTCAGCGAGCGTGCCGTTGCCGGTGGCGTCGTACCCGAATCCCCTAAACAACCAGAAGTTCCCGCTGGCGTCGGACCATGCCGCGGGGCTCCAACAAGCGCCCGGGACATTCGTCGCCACGGAAACACCTTGCGTTCCGTAGGATGCGGTCTGGTTCACGGAATTCGAGCCGCTTACCCAAGTCCACTGACTGCCATCGAACTTCCACAAGTCATTGAATGCGTTCGGCTGCCCCGCGGGCGAGAGGTTGAATCCGCCGAACACCCAGAAGTTCCCTGTCGAATCGGTCCAGGAAATCGACGTCTGACGGCCTCCCGGAACGCTTGTGGAAGCGGCTGTTATCTTCCGGCGCGCATTTCTCACTCTCCAGTCCGGCTGTGGTACGATCTCGACCGTCCCGCATCCGCTATGATGTCGGGCCTACCAAGGTTCGAAGATTGGTTTCGGAACGGCAGGTTTGCACGACCGTTAGGAACTGCCCTTTATGCGTCCCTCTCAAATTCGCAACCTCATCGTTCTCAGCATTCTCGCAGTCCTGGCGCTCTGGGCCAGCTCTTCTGCCGCCGACTACCTCATTGAGTACAACTGGTGGAAAGAGATCGGCCAGGTGGACACGTGGGTCGGGATGCTGTGGTACAGCATCGCGCCTGCGGCGGCAGGGTCGCTGGCGGCGTTTCTCGCGCTTTTGGTGGCCCATGCCCGGGGATTGCACTTCGCCGGCATTTTGAAGCGCGACCATCCCGTCTACTCACGGCTGGTTCCGGTGGGCCTGGCGGTCGTGGCGATCGTCTTCGCGTCGAACTCCATCGATTACTGGACCGTGATGCGCTTTGTCGGCGCTCGCGGGCTGGCGGAGCCGGCCGGCGCCTGGAAGGACCAGGTCTTTTCACGTGCACTACCGTTTTACCTATTTGACTTGCCCTTCTACGCCCAGGTACTGGGATTCGTTTTCGTGCTGGCGATTCTCTGCGCCCTGGTTTTTTGGGCCACCGCGAGAGGCTGGCAACTCGCGGAGCGCTTCCGCTACGGGACGCTGCATGAAGGGCCGCAAAGAACTCTGACTCTCGACGCGGGGACCTTGCTGCTGCCGGGCGCGACGCGCGCCGGTTTTGTCCGCGTGATCAGCGTGATTTTCCTGCTCGGCTTCGCAGCCTGGATATATCTCGGCAACTACGAGTTGCTGCTGAATTCGCACGCGTTCATGACCGGCGCGGATTTCGTGGACGAAAAGGTCACGCTGCCTTTGCGCTGGCTGTTGATTGTCGTCACGCTCGGGGCGCTGCCACTCGTATGGATGCGCAGATACAAGAACGCCGTGACGCTGGTCGCCGTTTTTTTTGTGCTGCAAATCGTGGCGCCCCTGCTCGTACACTCCGTTTATGTGCGACCCAATGAGATTTCCATCGAGCGCCCATACATCGAGCGGCACATCGAGGCGACTTCCACGGCCTTCGGGCTAAATCGCAACGCGCAGGAACTCTCCTTTGTTCCCTCAGAGCGCGCGACGGTCGATCCCGTGCAGGATGCCACGCTGCTGGAGAACGTCCGCCTGTGGGACCTGCGCGCGTACAATGCCACCATCACCCAAATACAAGCCCTGCGCCCGTACTACACCTTTCCTGATACCGACGTGGATCGCTACTTCCCCAACGGACGGATCAAGCAGGTGCAGCTGTCGCCGCGTGAAATCGACGTCACGCAGTTGAACGCCGAAGCCAGCCAGAGCTGGATCAATCCGCACTTCATTTATACCCACGGATTTGGCGTCGTCCTTTCGGAAGTCAACAAAATTACTCCCGACGGACTTCCGGTTCTGTTGATTCAAAATGCTCCGCCCGAAATCAGCGCTCCCGGGTTCAAGCTCACGCGGCCGGAAATTTACTACGGAGAAAAAACGCAGGATCCCGTGTTCGTCCACACCGCCCGGCCCGAATTCGACTATCCGTCGGGCAATGACAATAAGTATTCGGCCTATGAGGGAACCGGAGGATTCCCAGTTGGATCGTTCCTGGTGAAAACCGCAGCGGCGATTTCCGAGGGCGAGCCGAACATCCTGTTCACAAGTTATCTCACCGGCGAGAGCCGCATGATGATTCACCGAAACGTTCAGGAGCGCTTGCAATACCTGGCGGGCTTCCTCAACTGGGATTCGGATCCGTACCTGGTAATCACCGATGACGGGCGGCTGGTCTGGATGGTCGACGGTTACACGACGTCCCTTTTGCACCCGTATTCCGCCGCCATCGCTGTGCCGGGGCTGCCGGACGGCGCAAACTACATCCGCAACGCCGTGAAGGCCACGGTGGACGCCTACAACGGGAAAATATCGCTGTACGTTTTCGATCCGAGCGATCCGATCATTCAGGCCTATCAGCATCTTTTTCCGAAGTTGTTTCTGCCCGCTTCGGATATGCCCGCCGACCTCCGCCGGCACGCCCGTTATCCCGAGGTCCTGTTTCAAGCGCAGGCGGAAGCCTACCGGACATTTCACATGCGCGACCCGCAGGTTTTCTACAATAAGGAAGACGTCTGGGATATCGCGCATAATGTCTTCGGCCAGTCCTCGCAACCCGAAAACGTGCAGCCGACGTATGTGGTGGCCACTTTGCCGGGAGAAAAGCAGCCCGAGTTCCTGCTGATCCTTCCCTTCACGCCGCGCGGAAAGGACAATTTGATCGGCTGGATGGCCGCGCGATGCGACGGTGATCACCTCGGCAATCTGATGTTCTACCAACTGCCCAAGCAGCAACTCATGTACGGCCCCATGCAAATCGAATCGCGCATCGACCAGGACCAAAACATCTCGAAGGATCTGACGCTGTGGAACCAGCAGGGCTCGCACGTCGTCCGCGGGAACATCATCTCCCTGCCGGTGACGGGCGGATTTCTCTACGTCGAGTCGATCTACATCCAGGCGGCCGAAGCCCGCATGCCGCAGCTGAAAAAAGTCGTCCTGGCGATGGGCGACCGCCTGATCTACCGCGATACGTTTGACGAAGCCCTGGCCGATTTGACGGGCGGTGCCGTGCCAGCAAAGCCAGCGGGCGCAGCGGCTGCCGCCGCAAGTGCGCAAGCCGCGCCCGCCGCATCGCCCGGGGCCGAAGGGCCCGCGCTTGCCGAGCGTATCCGCAAGCTCCGTGAGCAGGCCGAACAGCTCGTGCAGGAGCTCGACAAGCTCGAAAAAGACGCCGGCAAGAAATAAGTCCTCGGCTTTCTCGCGGCACGGGACTGCCCAGGTGCTATCTATCGCCCAGACCTCTCGCGCCCCTGCGCCTCCCGCAATTGCCTCTTTCGCGCCACTAGTACTGACGGGGGATGGCTCCGCGCGATTCCTGCCCCTACGCTGTCCCAACGGCTCGCCATGGACGACAATCTCAAGACCGCTACCGTTGCAGAAGCGCCAAAGCCGTCCCAAGAGGACGCTGTCCACACGCCCGCGGAGATTGAACACGCGACCGCGACTGCAACCCCAACTTCAGCCCCGCCGCAGCAGGCTAACGTTCCTCCGACAACGCCCGCGCCTCCACAATCCTGGCTTTCGAACCACGCGCCGATTCTCGTGTTCGCCGCGCTGGTCGTGCTATTTATCGGGTCAGTGTCCTGGCTCGCCCAGCACGTCAGCCGACAACTCCCTTTCTCGGCGGGCGCGATCGCCAAAAAGCTTCTCAGCACGCAGAATCGCGCGACGCGAAACGGCGCGATGCAAGCTCAGGCCGAGTCGCTGCTGGAACGCGCGGCGGCCGGCGACTCTGCCGCCGCGGACCAACTCCTCGCGCAATCCTCAGGCTGGACCGGAAAGACCGCGCGTACGCCGAAAACCGAGCAGGCCATCGCCGCAGCGATCAATGCGAACGACATGCACATCCGCGCCGCGGCCCTTCAGGCCCAGCTGGCTCTCGACGGCGTTCCCGTCGATCCGCAAGGATTCGACATGCTGAAACGCGCGACTGGAAACCGGCAGCAGCGCACCTGGGGCTTGTGGATGATGGGCGCCCTCGGAAATCGCGGCGTCGATCCGGTCCACGCGGCCAAGATCATCGAGGCGTACCTCAGCGACCCTGACCCGGCCGTTCGCACGAGCGCCGTGGAAGGCCTGGCAATTCTGGGCACCGATGAGACGGTTCCCATGTTGCTCGATCGCTTCCGTAACGACCCTTCTCCTCCCGTGCAGGAACAAGCCGCGTGCGGTATGGCCGAGGCCGGAATGTACACGCACGCTCAGCGGATGGTCGCGGCGGCAAGCCTCGTCGGATGGGTTAACGATCCCCTCCTCAGCCAGCCGCAGCGCAACTGGGCCGTCCAGGCGCTGCACGACATCTCCGGCCAGAACTTCGGCGCGAACGCGGACGCCTGGCGCCAGTGGTACGACGGAAACCGCTAAGCGATTCGATTCTTCCCCGCAACGCACTAAACCCTCGTTAACGTTCGCTCGGCGTGGCGCGGTTCCCGCGCAGTGTATAATCCCCGCACTATGCCAAACTCGTCCTTTCTGATCGATAAATTTGCATCGGGTCTGCCCTACGACCGCTACCTTCAGACGGGCAACGAAGAACAGCAACGCCGCTGGACCCAAGTCTACGAGGCCGCGCACCTGACGCCCGCGCAGAAGGAATTGCTCTCCGGTTTCGCGCGGGAAATGAAGATTCTGATCTTCAGCGGCATCTGGTGCGGCGATTGCGTCCAGCAATGTCCGCTGATTCAGCGGATCGCTGAGGCCAACTCCGCGAAAATTGCCATGCGATTTTTCGAGCGGCCGAAGGAAAGCGAATTGGACCCCGATCTGCGCATCAACGCCGGCAGCCGCGTGCCCGTGGTGATCTTTTTGTCCGAAGACAATCAGTGGTGCGCCACGGCGGGCGATCGCACGATCAATCGCTACCGCGCGCTGGCCCGCGCCCGTCTCGGCCCCATGTGCCCAACCGGCATCGTCGCACCCGAAAAAGACGAACTCGATGCCACGCTGGCCGATTGGCTGAACGAGGTCGAGCGCGTGCAGCTGATGCTGCGGCTCACGCCGCGCCTGCGGCAGAAATATCAGGACTAGGGTATTGGAGCCGAATTCGCGAAAGTGAACTTTTTGCGAAGCCAACGGGTGTAACCATCGAAGAAGTAAAATAGCTAGACAGGGCAAGGTTCTGGCGTATATTCGGTTCCACACGGTTCTAGACGGATTTCCGCTCGACCGGAGGTGCGACTCCCATGACTGAATTCCCCCTCAAGCGGCGTGACTTTCTCGTGGGCGTCGGCGTCAGCGGGCTGGGCCTGGTGTTCGGCCTCGAGCTCAAGCCGGCGGCGGCTGACGCTTCCGCCATCGATGCCGCGGCGAACGGCGCCGGCGTGAAAATGGCGTGGGTGCGCATCGCTCCGGACGGAGCGATTACCATCATGGCGCCCGCCGCGGAGATGGGACAGGGCACGACGACAGCGCTCGCGGTGGTCTTCGCCGAGGAACTTGACGCCGACTGGAACAAAGTATCCACCGAGTTCAGCCCCGCGGACGATTCGATCTACGCCAATCCCCTGCCCTTCTTTTTCGGGATGATGGTCACGGCTGCCAGCACAGCGGTGATGGGCTACTACAAAAACATGCGGCTCTACGGCGCGCAAGCGCGGCGCGTGCTGCTCGAAGCGGCCTCGGCGCGACTGAATGTTCCCGTGTCGGAACTGACGACGGAGCCCAGCGTGGTCGTTCACGCGAAAAGCGGACAGCGGCTCACGTACGGAGAGATCGCCGGCTTCGCCACGGTACCGGAAAAACTGCCGGCCCTTTCGGAAAAGGACCTGAAGGATCCGAGCCAGTTCCGCCTGATCGGCCACGAAATCCCGCGCGTGGATATTGCCGCGAAGACCGACGGTTCTGCGACGTACAGCATCGACGTGCGTCTTCCCAACATGTTGTATGCCACCATCGTTCGCGCTCCCGTTCTGGGCGCTACGCCGACTTCGGTGAACGTTGAGGAAGTTTCCAAATTGCGCGACGTCGTAAGAGTGATGCAGTTGCCGCCGGATCGTGTCGCGGTGGCGGCGCGCACCTACGAAGCGGCGCTCGTCGCGGAGCGCGCGCTGAAGATTGCGTGGAGCAAAATCCCGGAGAGCGAGTTCGACAGCGACCGCGCGATGGAACAACAATCGGCGATCGCGCGCGACCTCAGCAAGGCCGGAGTCCAGGTGCAGAACGCCGGAGACATCGCCGCCGCGTTCAACGGCGCCGCCAAGGTCTACAAGGCGGAATACCATACGGAACTCGTCTACCACGCGCAACTCGAGCCGCTGAATTCCGTTTCGTGGGTGAAGGACGGCGGAAAAAGCGTGGAAGTGTGGGCCGGTTCTCAAACCCCGACGCACCTGGTTCGCGCCGTCGCGGAAGCTCTGGGAATTCCGGCGGGCAACGTGCAACTCCACCGCACTTATCTCGGCGGCGGTTTCGGCCGCCGCTCGGCCATGGACCATGACTGGGCCGTCGATTCCGCGCTCGTCTCCAATGAAATGGGACAGCCCGTGAAAGTCATCTGGAGCCGCGAATCCGACCTGCGTTTCGGGCGCTTCAAACCGATGACGGCGCAATACCTGCAAGCGGCGGAAGACAAGGATGGCCGGCTGACCGCGTGGCACCACCGCCTGGTTGCGGACGAAGCGCTGGCGATGACGGATCCCGTCCGCTTCGAGAAGGGCAAGGAGTTTCCGCGAATCTCGACGACGGGAATCCATACAGATTATGACGTTCCCAACATCCTGGTCGAGGCCGTGCGCAACAAGCTGGGCGTGCGCATGTCCGCCGTGCGCGGCGTCGGCTCAACCGTGAATCAATTCGCGGCGGAAAGCTTCGTCGACGAAATCGCCATCGCGCGAGGCGACGATCCCGTGGAGATGCGCCTCGAGCTGCTGCGGAAATTGCCGGCGGAACAAGAAGTGCTCCGGACAGTTGCCGCGATGGCAAGCTGGCAGAAAGGCGAGAAAGCCGGCCGGGGCGTTTCGTACGTGATGAACGCGGGGACTTACATGGCGACGATCGCGCGAGTTACGGTCGATGAAAAAACCGGCGTGATCCGCGTGCCGGAAATTTGGATTGCCGCCGATGTGGGCGTTCCCATATCGCCGCGCAACCTGGACGCGCAACTGCAAAGCGCCGTCATCCACTCGCTGAGCAACTTGCTCAAGGAGCGCATCACGTTCAAGAACGGCGCGGTGCAGCAGTCGAATTACTACGATTACCAGGTCCTGCGCATGTCTGAAGCGCCGGAAGTGCACACGCACGTCATGCCCTCGACGCGCAACCCGGTCGGGATTGGCGATCTCGGGGGAATCGGCGTGGGTCCGGCGGTGGCCAACGCTTTCTTTTCGGCGACCGGGCGCCGACTGCGCACCTCACCGTTTCTGCCGGACCGAGTGCTGGCGGTACTGAAAGCGTAGCCGCTTCCAAGGAAGCGTGGACCTTGCAGGAAGACGGAGGTTTCTTGGCATGATCACTCTGAGCGTAAATAAACGCAGCGTAAACGTCGAAGTCGACCCGTCCACTCCGTTGCTCTGGGTACTGCGCGAGCACCTGGGCCTGACCGGGACAAAATACGGTTGCGGCGTAGCGCAGTGCGGCGCGTGCACCGTGCATCTTGACGGCCGCCCAGTGCGTTCCTGCAGCACGCCGGTTTCACGCGCCGTGGGCGCCGAAGTCACCACGATCGAGGGGATATCGCCGGACCGCAACCACCCGGTGCAACGCGCCTGGATCGAAGTCGAAGTGCCGCAGTGCGGCTATTGCCAGTCCGGGCAGATCATGAGCGCGGTTGCCTTGCTGAAATCAAATCCCGCGCCTGCCGACGAAGACATCAACCGCGCCATGTCCGGCAACATCTGCCGCTGCGGCACTTACCCGCGGATTCGCCGCGCCATCCATCGCGCCGCGGAAATGGCCAAAACGGGCGCGACGGGAGTATGATTCACTGGACTCCACTTCCTCAGGAGGAACCGAGATGAAGCACATTGCGGGATTGGCATTGGCCGCGCTACTCGCGCTTGCGCCCGCGTTCGCGCAGGCGCCGTCAGGATGGAAAGTGCGCGGCGACCACAGCATGAACGCATCCGACCCCGATGCCGCGGGCGCCATCAAGTTCGTCGTCAGCGGATCGGGTTTCCACGCCACCAATCCGATGGCGGCCGTCTATTGGAACCCGGCGAATTCGGCCACCGGGAACTACACGCTCAAAGGGACGTTCAAGCTGATTAAATCGGGCGGGTACGACGAATACTACGGGCTCATTTTCGGCGGGAGCGGACTCGAAGGGCCGGCGCAGAGCTATTTGTATTTCATGATCACGGACGATGGAACCTACCTCATCAAGCGGCGCGAAGGCTCCTCGACGCAAGGCGTGTCTCAAAAGACCCCGAGCGACGCGGTGAAAAAGCCCGACGCCAGCGGAACGGCCACCAACACCCTGGAAGTCCGCGTCAAAGCCGACAAGATCGACTTCGTGATCAATGGCACGGTCGTGGCTTCGCTGCCCAAGACCGGCCCCGCGGCGAAGACCGACGGCATCTGCGGCATTCGGATCAATCACCAGCTGGACGTGCAGATCGACGGATTCGGCGTCTCGAAGATGTAAATTGCAATAGGACATCCACCCGCCGCGGCGGGTGGATGTCCTTCACCTTCCCCGAAAGTTTGACACTCCCCCCGCGCTGTGCTCTAAATGTTTCATGGCAACGGAACGCGAGACGCAAGCGAGGCAGCGCTTTCAGGAGGCCTTCGCGGCGCAAATGGAAGGCGATTACGACCGCGCCGCCGAGCTGTACCTGGCTTCGATCGATTTGGTTCCTACCGCAGAGGCATACACATTTCTGGGCTGGACCTACCACTTCCAGGGAAAAATTGAAGAAGCGATCGCGGAGTGCAAGCGCGCCATCGCCCTCGATCCCGACTTCGGCAACCCCTACAACGATATCGGGGCCTACCTGATTGACCTTCACCGCTACGACGAAGCAATTCCGTGGCTCGAACAGGCCATGAATGCCAAGCGTTACGAGCCGCGGCACTTTCCTTACTTCAACCTCGGCCGCGTCTACCTCGCCAAGGGCATGATCAATCGCGCCCGTGAACTCTTTCAGAAGTCGCTGGCCATCGAACCGCGCTACACCCTCGCGCGGCAGGCGCTCGAAAATGTTCGCCGTATGGTGAACTAGCGGCTTATTCTTTCGCAGGAGTTCATTTCGAAAAAACTTCCGGGTATAAGCGTTGGGCGCAGTCCGGGCAAATGCCGTGAGTGAAGTTAACGTCCGCGCGCTCGCCGATATAGTCCTCAAGGGAAGCCCACTCGCCGTGGTCGTCGCGGATTTTTTTGCAGGATGCGCAAATCGGAAGCAGTCCCCTCAGGACTTTGACTTGCGCGAGGGCATCCTGGAGCTCCAGGATCAATCGGTCGCGTTCCGCGGCTCCCTTCTTCATGGGGGTGACATCCGAGGATGCGCAGGTCACGCCGACGATTTCTCCGCGGGTGTCGCGCAGAGGTTCGACCGTCAGGTCGAAATAATGAGGTTCGCCCTGATATGTCACGATGGTTTCGGTCCTGCTGCCCACACCGGTCTCCAGCACCTTGCGTTTGATGGCTGACAGGCGCGCGCCCTCGTCTCCGCCCAGGATTTCTTCGTCGGTACGTCCCAGGTAGCCCTGCTCGGCCCACGACAAGACCGGCGAGTTGATCCACGTGTACCGCAGTTCCCGGTCCTGATTGAAAACAACCGTCGGCGCACCCTTGAGTGCGACACGGAAGCGCTCCTCGCTTTCACGCAAAGCCCGCGCAATGCGCTCGCGCTCCGTGATGTCCCGAATCGTACTGCAGATTAAAATGCTTCCGTCACTGTGCACCGGCGCAAGCATGATCTCGACCGGGAATTCCTGCCCGTTCTTCTTGCGGCCCTGCAGCGTGAGTGCGCTGCCCATGGATCGAGTCTTCGGTGCGGATACAAACCGCGTTCTGTCGCCCATGTGCTTTTCACGGGAACGCTCCGGCAGGAGCATTTCCACCGGGTTGCCGAGCAACTCTTCGCGCGAATAACCGAACAGTTCTTCCGTCCGTGCGTTGACGAGGACGACGCGGCCCGCTGGATTGACGATCACCATTGCGTCCGGCGCGCTTTCGAGGAGGCCGCGAAACTTTTCTTCCGCCGCCGTGCGCGACGTGATCGCCAGATACAGAAACGCCAGCAGGAAAACGACGTTCACGGTCGCATAGAGCGCGGTGCCGGCTTCCGTTCCGTACCATCCGGCGCGCTGTCCCTGCAGTCGAAACCAACCCGTCACAATCGGCGCCGCGATCACAATGGGAAGATATCTTCGGGCCATCGATCCGACAGGGCCCTCCCCGCTCAGCATCGCCATGAGTCCAACCCGAGGACGGGCGAATACGATTCCGATCGAGAGAATGAGAAGCGTCGCGGCGCTGTGAACCGCCATGCTTGTATAACCCGGAAGATCGTAAAGCGCCTTGACGTCGTACGCATAGCCGATGCAGGCGGCGAGCGCGATGGTCCCCGCCAGGAGCGCGCACGCTTGGCTCGGGCGCCACCGTCCGGCTTGCCGATCCAGTAGAAGTAGTGAGCACCCTAGCAGGATCAGGCACAGCCCCGTGTTTGGAGACATCTGGACGTTGAATAGTTTCGAGCCGGCTGGAAGGGTCCCATTCAGAAGGTTCTCATCCAAGTAGGACGGCAATGCATAAACCATACGCAGAAAAGGTCCAGCGCCGAGCACGATCGGAACCAGCACACAGACAGATCCGAGCCGCCTGATCCACGCGCTGCGAGCGCCTTCCTGTAAAAGCAAGAGACCAATTCCGCTGAGGACTAGACCAAGCGCCGTGCTGCGGGCCATGCCTTTATGATCGCTACCGGCGGTGATGACACTTGCAATGGAGAGCTTCCAGGCCGCAAGGACGAGTATTCCGGAAGCGATGCTTAGCCCCGCGGCGCTCCGCGAATACACCAACATCACGGCAGCGTTTTTCGATCGCAGTGTGCCTTCTGGGCGCATTGAGAGAACGGATCCCTGTGAATTCAGGCGGGATTGTTCGGGCAGGCACACACTTACCAGGTGCGCACTGAAAAAAGCCGCTTGTCCCGTAAACGAACAGTTCCGCTTTGAAACCGACGCTGCAATCATTCTACGCAAACCTCGCTCAATCGTGCAGCTTGTCGTGGCTCGGGATTTCTTGCAGAGCAATAGAATTACAAAACTCTTACAGTCGGATCCCGCGCGGTATGAGAAAACGGGAGACATGAGCGATTATCCAACGATCATTCAAGGCGGTATGGGGGCGGGTGTCTCAAATTGGAGGCTGGCCAGGGCTGTCTCCGAACTCGGACATCTCGGAGTCGTTTCCGGGACAGCGCTGGATCAGATTCTCGTCAGGCGATTGCAGGACGGCGATCCCGGCGGTCACATGCGCCGGGGGCTCGCCCATTTCCCGTTCCGTGAACTGGCCGGGCGCATCGAGCAGCAGTATTTCATTCCCGGCGGCAAGCACGATGGCGCACCGTATAAGACCTTGCCCTTGCATCACAAAGACGGACCGCGGGAGCGGGAAGAGCTGTGCATCGTCGCCAACTTTGTCGAGGTGTTTCTTGCGCGCGAAGGGCACAACCATCCGGTAGGCATCAACTACCTGGAAAAGATCCAGATCCCGCATCTCCCTTCCCTTTACGGAGCCATGCTCGCCGGAGTGGACTACGTTCTCGTAGGCGCCGGGATCCCGGTGAAAATCCCCGGGGTTCTCGATCGCTTCGTCCATCACGACGCGGCGAGGTATCCCTTGCATGTGACGGGCGCGCTGGAAGGCGAGGAAGCCGAAGTGACGTTCGATCCCGCAAAGTTTTTCGCGGGAAACCTTCCGCCGCTTCAACGCCCGCGATTCCTTGCCATCGTCGCTTCCCATGTACTCGCTTCGGCGATCCTAAAGCGAGCCAATGGAAGCGTGGAGGGCTTTGTCATCGAGGGGCCCACCGCCGGAGGCCACAACGCGCCGCCTCGCGGAAAATTACAGCTGGATGAAAACGGCGACGTGATTTACGGAGAGCGTGACCAGGTCGACCTCGAAAAGATTCGCCAACTGGGGCGGCCCTTCTGGCTGGCAGGAGGTTACGGCTCGCCGGAAAAATTACGCGAAGCGCAGAGCCTTGGCGCGGCCGGGATTCAGGTCGGGACCGCCTTCGCATTTTGCGAAGAGTCCGGCTTGCGGAGCGACTACAAGCAGGCCGTCCTCCAAAAGGTGGCGCGTTCCGACGCGCGAGTCGCCACCGCCGCATCGGCATCGCCCACAGGCTTCCCCTTCAAAGTCGTGCGCCTCGAAGAGACACTGTCGGAAGAGGATATCTATCTGGCCCGGCCTCGCGTCTGCGACCTCGGATATTTGCGCGAGACCTGCCGGCTGCCCGACGGCACAATTGGCTACCGCTGTTCCGCGGAGCCGTTGACAGTCTACGTAAGCAAGGGCGGAAAACCGGAAGACACAACGGGAAAGAGATGTCTCTGCAACGCGTTGCTATCGACGATCGGACTCCCGCAGATACGCAACGGGCAGCGAACAGAAGTCGGAGTCGTTACTTCGGGCAACGACCTGGCGACGCTTCATCGTTTTCTGCCTCCCGGCCGGCTGACCTACGACGCCGCGGATGTGGTCGCCGAACTCCTCCGCCAGCAGTAGCAACACTCCTTGCTGCGGCAGTTCTGACGGGCAGGCTGCGGCGTTTCGCGCTTGCAAGTACCCAAACCCGCCGCTGGAACAGCCTGCGGAAAAACGTGGTGAGTTGTGTCACTCTGAGCGAAGCGAAGAATCTCTCTTCGATCTAAGCGCAATCTACAGAGAGATTCTTCGGCGAAAAGCGCGCCTCAGAATGACAGGCAAATTCTTTTTCCGCAGCCCGAAAAGCCATCACCACGAATTCCCCGCCACAAACCGGCGGCTCAATGCTATAACCTACGCGGTTATACGCTACGTGCGGAAACGTTGGAGCGATCCGGAAAGGCGCAACAAAAATGAATCTGACGCTCTTGGCACTCCTGTTGCTTCAAGCGATGCCGGCAAGTCCCGCGGTCGAAAACGATTACGTTCGAGTGTTTAAAAACAGCGCGCCTTGCGCGGCGGCTTCCGCCTCGTGCGGAGAGCGCGTGGTGGTGGCGCTCGGCCCCGTCGAAGTGAACGGTCAAAAAATGGAGCGTGGCGACATCAAGGCGTTCGCTGCCGGCGAAAAGTACGCTCCCCCGAAAAGCGGAAATTTCCTGGAAGTGTCCATCAAGCCGGGGCACCCGAAAGTGATGCCTCCTGCCGCCGGAACGCCGCCACCGCCGGGCAACAAAATTCTGTACGACGGAAAAGACATCACCGTATTTGAGGAGAAGATGCAGCCCGGCGAGTACGGCGCGCCTCATAGCCACAACCTGCGCCTGGCGATTTTTCTGAACGATACGAACGTCGAGCAATGGACCAACGGGAAAGACGAGACGCGGGAGCTGATTCCCGACACTGTCACCTGGAGGCCCGCCGTCGTCCATGCTTCCAAGGATGTCGGCACAGTTCCCATTCGCAATATCCTGATCGAATTCAAACCCTAGGATCCCATCTCCATGAAACGCAGCTCAAATCGAATCCTGACCACTCATGTCGGCAGCCTGGTCCGTCCGCCTCGTCTTCTCGAACTCGTGCGCGCGCGGGAAAAAGGCGACCCCGCCGACGTGCGCGCCTACGAGCAATGCCTCAAAGACTCCGTCGCGGAGGTTGTGCGGCGACAAGTCCAGGCGGGCATCGACATCGTCAACGACGGCGAATTCGGCAAGTCCACCAGTTGGGCTCTGTACGCTCTGAAGCGCGTGAGCGGCTTCGAGATGCGCCCGGTCAAGCCCGGCGCAAATCCGTTTGCCCGCGGCGCGGATCGTGAGCGCTTCAAGGAGTTTTACGCGGAGCTCGAAGGCGGCAACGACCGCACGTGGTCGAACGTGACGCAGAATGAAGCGGTGTGCGTCGCGCCCGTCAAATACACGGGCCTCGCGGAACTTCAGCATGACATCGACAACCTGAAGTCTGCGCTCGTAGGCGTGAAAGTGGAAGAGGCGTTCCTCCCGGTCGCTGCTCCTTCCAGCGCCATCCCGGACCGGAAGAATGAGTACTACAAAAACGAAGAAGAGCTCGTGATCGCCCTGGCGGAAGCGCTGCGAACGGAATACCGGGCCATTGTTGATGCAGGCTTCCTGCTGCAAGTGGACGACGCCCGCGCGGCGGTGACGTATGACCGGATGGTTCCCCCGGCGAGCTTCGACGACTACTACCGCTGGGTTGGACGCCACGTCGAAGTCCTGAATCACGCGCTCGAAGGAATTCCGGAAGATCGCATCCGCTACCATGTTTGCTGGGGAAGCTGGCCGGGACCGCACACGACCGACGTTCCGCTCCGGAAAATCGTGGATCTGATTCTCAAAGTCCGCGCCGGCGCCTACCTCCTCGAGGCCGCCAATCCCCGCCACGAGCACGAGTGGCGCGTCTGGAAAGATGTCAAGCTGCCCGAGGGCAAGATTCTGGCCCCGGGCGTTGTGAGCCACGGAACGAACGTCGTGGAGCACCCAGAACTCGTCGCCGAACGTATCGTGCGATTTGCGGGGCTCGTCGGCCGCGAGAACGTCATCGCCAGCACCGATTGCGGATTCGCCCAGGAACAATTCAACCGGCGCGTTCATCCCTCCATCATGTGGGCCAAGCTGCAGGCCATGGCCGAAGGCGCGCGGATCGCCAGCGAGGAGCTTTGGGGACGAACCAAAACTCAGCACAACCAAGCTGCACAATAGACAACGAAGGTACAGAAGGTCGGCGCTCCGGCGGATTCCGATCACTACAAGCGGAGAGACTCATGACCACAATGCAGCGAGCAATTCGTAGAACGATTCTGTTCGGGGCGGCGTTCTTGCTGGCGCTGGGCGCCGCGCCCGGCCAAGCTCAAGACGCCGGGGTCGGAAAAATCATTCGAACGGATCCGGCGCTCGACAAGATTGTGCCCGCGAACGCCAAAGTCGAAAAGGTTCGCGGCGATTTCAAGTTTATTGAAGGACCGGTGTGGTCGCGCAGCGGCGGTTATCTGCTTTTCAGCGATATTCCCGCGAACGAAGTGATGAAATGGACGCCGGACGGAAATGTCTCGGTCTTCCGCAAGGACATCTTTCAGGGCACCTATCCAGACGGAGTGCTGATCGGCTCGAATGGCCTGACGCTCGATCGTGAAGGACGCCTCGTTTCCGCCGAACACGGCAATCGCCGAATCACCCGCATCGAAAAGGACGGCTCGGTGACGGTTCTGGCGGATCGCTACGAAGGCAAAAAATTGAACAGCCCGAACGACCTCGTCGTGAAGAAAAACGGAGATATCTACTTCACCGATCCGACGGGACTGTATCGGAACTTTCCCGCCGACGCCAAGGACCGGCCCGTCCAGGAATTGGACTTCAACGGCGTCTATCGAATCACTGCGCCGGGCAAGCTGGAGCTGCTCACGAAAGATGTTCCCTATCCCAACGGCATCGCTTTTTCTCCGGACGAGAAGAAGCTCTACGTGGCGAGTTCGCGAACCGACAAATTCTGGATGGTATTTGACGTGAACGCCGACGGCACGCTCGCAAACGGCCGCAAGTTTTTCGATGCGACGAACATTCCCGGAGAAGACGTTCCCGACGGAATGAAAATCGACGTGCAGGGCAACGTGTACGCCACCGGACCGGCCGGCATCATGATTTTTTCGCCCGACGGCAAGCTACTCGGCACGATCCAGTTCCCCGAGCTCCCCGCAAACTGCGCCTGGGGTGACGCGGACGGCAAAACGCTCTACGTCACCGCTCGTACCGGCCTGTACCGCATCCGGCTCAGCATTCAGGGCATCCGACCTTCGTAAGGCATCGCCGCCGCTACATCTCCCGTCGTGCGATCTTCGAAACTAGAGCGGCCTGCGGTTGGAGTTCGAATGGGTCTGCCCTATCATGGTCTTGTAGCTGGCATTCGAAGCCCTGAACCGGCGAGACCGAGGAGCGGTGAGTGTCTCAAGCAGGACCCATATCGGAACAGGACATCGTCGCGCGGCTGGAGGATCGCCTGGGCCGAGTTCACGCGCGCCAGCGCCTCGGAATTGAAAGCGATCATGAATCGCAGATTTTCGGCCAGGGCATCAATTTCTTTCATCCGGAGAACTGGTATTCCATCCAAGCCGCGATCCGAACCGTCCTAAAGCTGACCGGGCTCTACTGGCGAGGGAAAAAGAATACCGAGCGCATCGAGGTCCGGCACAACTACGTCGCGCGGACGGACCTTCCTCCCAATTTCGACGGCTTCACCATCCTTCACCTCAGCGACCTGCACGCGGACATGAATCCGGGCGCCATGCGCCGCCTGATGGAGTTGCTTCCTGGAATTCCTTACGACATCTGCGTCCTGACCGGGGACTACCGGGGACAAACGTTCGGTCCGTTTGACGCGGCGATGGAAAGCGTGGCGCAAGTGCGAGCGCATCTCAAGGAACTCGTCTATGCCGTGTTGGGCAATCACGATACGATCCGAATGGTCCCTGGCCTCGAAGAAATCGGAATCCGCATGTTGCTCAACGAATCCGAGACGATCCTGCGCGGCGACCAGCGAATTCATTTGGCGGGGATCGACGACGCCCATTTCTACCGCGCCGACAATATCGAAAAGACGGCGTCCGCAATTCCTCACGGCGAATTTTCGATTCTGCTCTCGCACACTCCCGAGATTTACCGCCAGGCGGCGCATGCCGACTTCCGGCTGCTCCTGAGCGGCCACACGCACGGAGGCCAGCTCTGCTTGCCGGGTTCGATTCCGATTACGCTGGATTCCGTTCTACCGCGGCGCCTGGGAGCTGGACCGTGGAAATATCACAACATGGACGGCTACACTTCCACCGGAGCCGGATCCTCGATCGTCGCGGTCCGCTTCAATTGCGCTCCGGAAATTACCCTGCACCATTTGCAGCGCACTTCCTCACTGCATCGACTTAGCGCAAAAACGACCCTCGAATCAGTAGGGACGGTCGCGGAGATGGAAGCGGTAGAGCACGCGAGATAGCAGCACTTCCCCACAAAAAAGATCGCCACTCCCGCCGCGATATCGAGCGCGCGTCAGCGGCAGCGCGCTCAGCACGCGAGGAGCGGAAACAACGACTCCGGAACCTGATCGAGTCCCGTAGCTCTGCCGCCCGCCGGGAGATTCATGCGTCGCTTCAAGAAGCTGGAAAACAAATCTCCCGCCATCGCCACACTCGCAACGAGCGCTCCTAATTCCCACCTCAGGCCGATCAGGGGAGCGACTGCAGACGTCGCCAAAATCGAAAGGAAAATCCCGCGGAACGTCTTCGAGGAGCCGAAGAACGGCCGCCCATCGAAAAATCTGCCGCCTCCATCGATCGGGCGTGCAAAACGATTCCCCAGGATGTCTTTTACGAGCACCGGAGTCCCGTTTGCCAGCGCCAGCAGGGCCAGCATCTGCGCGATGAGCCGTAGGTGCATACAGGGACTCTACATCAACGGCTGAGTCCATGGATTGGTATCGGTGGAAAGTGGAGCCGAAGTCCGGACTTGAACCGGAGACCTGTCGATTACGAATCGACTGCTCTACCAACTGAGCTACTTCGGCCCATGGCTAAAAAAGGACAATTCACTCTAGCATCGCGAGGAAAATAGTGTCAAACGCCGGCGCTCGATTGCAAACGTCCGCCCTTCAAGGCGGCGGCGATTTGCTTGCCGTGGAAGCGGCCATTTTCGATGAAAATTTCGCTCGTATGATTGCCGCCAATCACCACTCCGGCGACGAAAATTCCCGGCACGTTGCTCTCGTGGGTTTGCGCGTCCATCGCGGGCTTGTTCGTTGCGGGATCGAGCGAGATGCCCAGCGAGCGCATGAACTGAAAATCCGGATGATAGCCCGTTAACGCAAACACCTGATCCGCGGGCAACGATGTTTCGCCCGAGTGATTGGAAACCACAACGCGGCCCTCTTCGATGCGCTTCACTTCTGTTTCAAACAGGGCGCGAATCTGCCCTGCCTTGATGCGGTTCTCGATGTCCGGACGCACCCAGTACTTGATCGTCGAGCCAAGCTCCGCGCGCCGGTGAACCATCGTCACTTTCGCGCCGTTGCGATACAGGTCCAGCGCCGCTTCCGCCGCCGAATTTTTCCCGCCAATCACGACGACGTTCTTCCGCCAAAAAGGGTGCGGCTCCGTGTAGTAATGCGAGACGTGCGGCAAATCCTCTCCCGGCACGCCCATGCGATTCGGAAGGTCGTAGTAGCCGGTTGCTATCGCGATTTTCTTGCACGCGAATTGCGCGGGAATTCCCTGCTCGTCCCGCGTATGCACGCTGAATTTTCCGTCGGCGCCGTCGACGCGTTCCACCAGATGGCCGAGCCGCAAATCCAGATCGTAATGCTCGGCGCATTTTCGGTAATACTTGAGCGCCTCGCTGCGAGTCGGTTTTTCCGAGGCGATCGTGAGCGGCAGATCGCCGATCTCCAGAAGCTCCGGCGTCGTGAAAAACACCATGTTGACGGGGTAGTGGTAGAGAGAATTGCAGAGGCAGCCTTTGTCGATCACCAGCGGGCGCATCCCCGCGCGCTTGGCTTCGATGGCGCATGCCAGGCCCGTGGGGCCCGCGCCAATGCAGATCAGGTCGTATGTGCTCATGAAAGTAAGTTTGCCCCGGGGAAAAATGTTTTGCAACCGCGTCGAATCGGCCCCTTGGACTGCTACGGAGCGGAAGAACGCTGGTAGGCACGAGGTCCCTGGGACGCCATCACCGCAGCCCGCCGCTCGCGCCTTCGCCCGGCCTGGGATGTTTCCTTCACGATGTTTCCCTCCTGATTGATTCCGCATGACAGCACGCGTATCATGAGAGGTTAATGCATCGATACAAACTAGGCCGCCCGGCTCGCCTCTGCTCCGTTGGCAAGCTCATCCTGCTTGCGGCGCTCTTTGCTTGCCTGGGCGTACCCGCGCTGTTTGCCGCCGACCCCGATATTTTCCCGCTCTCGCAGGTTCAACCCGGAATGAAGGGCGAAGCATACACGATTTTTGCAGGGGACCAGATCGAGAAGTTCGATTTGGTAGTGATCGGCGTGATGCCGAATTTCCTGGCGCCGAAGGAATCCATCATCCTCGTGCAACTCCTGGGCCCAAAAGTCGAGCACACCGGAGTGGTCGCGGGGATGAGCGGCAGCCCGGTGTATTTTGACGGAAAGCTCGCCGGCGCCCTGTCCCTCAAACTCGGCCAGTTCAACAAAGAGCCTTTGGCCGGCGTTACGCCGATCGAAAATATTTTGAGCCTGCCAAAGGGCGCGCCCGGCGCGATGCGCGCCGGGGTCGGGCCGAGCAACGCTGCGGATGCCCAACAAACGGACGCGCGCCTCGAGATTCCTTCGGACTGGGCTGCGCGGGCCGGCGTTTCCGGTGGAAGTTTTCTCACGCCGATCGATTCTCCGCTGGTCTTTTCCGGCTTCAGCCCGGTGGCCATCCGCCAATTCGAGCGTGAATTCGCCGCCTACGGGATGGCCGCAACCCAGGGCGGCAGCATCGATGCAAGGCCTGACGACGGAAACATTCGTCCCGGAGACATGGTCAGCGCCGTGCTCCTGGAAGGAGACATGTCCCTGAACGCATCGTGCACCGTCACGGCCATCGTCGACGGCAGAGTGTACGTGTGCGGGCACCCGCTGTTTGGATTCGGTTCCGTGCAGATGCCGATGGCTCGCGCGCGTGTGCTGACCACGCTGAGTTCGGAACTCGAATCGACAAAAATCGTGAACGTCGGCGGCACGATCGGGTCGTTCAGCCAGGATCGCGTCACCGCCGTCGTCGGAAGTTTGGGCGCAGCGCCAAAGCTGATTCCCATCGATATGACCGTGGCGACGCCCGACGGCGACAAGCACTTCTCCTTCCGCATGATGTCCAATCCAAAAATCACACCGATTCTCATGGGTATTTCGGCGCTGAACGGTTTGGTCCAGAACAGCGTGTACGGCGAAGGGACCACTCTGCACTTGACCGGCGGCATCGACATCGCCGGACATTCCAGCGTGACGCTCGACAACCTGTTCCCTCCGATCGATTCTTTCATTCCCGACGGACTTCCGGTATCGAGCGCCGTGCAAAACATTTTTCAAAGAATTTTCTCAAACCCGTATGAAACGGCGAACATTGAGCGCGTCACACTCCGCATGGAATCCTTGCCCGAACGCCGCCAGATGACGATCGAGGGCGCGTGGCTCGACAAGTCCGACGCAGAGCCGGGCGAGACGGTCACGGTGCGAGTGCAGCTGCGCCCATACCGCGGATCGCCTGTGATCCGCGATGTGAAGATCGCGATTCCGCCGCAGGCGGTGCGCGGCACGACCATGCAGATTCTCGCGAGCGATTCGAGCACGCTGAATCGCATGAGTATCGTGGCCGGTTCGCAGGCGCGGCTGGAGAGCCTGGAGCAGCTCATCTCGGTCCTGAACCGCGAACGGCGAAACAACCGGCTGTACGTCACGCTGCTCGGGTCTTCGCCGACCCTGGTGGTGCAGGACAAAGTGATGCCGAACGTCCCCGCGTCCCAGATCAATCTTCTCGACCAGCGTGGCGGCCCGGCGAGTTCTCTCGTGGTTCGGGAATCGGCGGCGGGAGAATGGTCGCAGCCGCTCGATCAGATCGTTCAGGGATCCGCATCTCTTACGATTCAAATTAAGTAAGCGGCAGGCTGGCGCGCGTCGCCGGCGTCTCGAGGAGTCTTATGCGCACTGTACGTTCCAACGCCGGCTCTCCGCGCGGCGCAATAACAGCGGCCTTGCGTCAGTCGGGAGCGCTGATTCTTTTCGCTGCGGCCCTGCTTGCCGTTGCGGCTCCCGCTCTGGCCGAACACACGCGCTGGTGGCGGCAAACTTCGTTCGAGGAGTTTGACAAGGGAACGGCCAAAGGCGTCGCGCTGCGCAGCGACGGCAAAATGTTCCTCGCCCCGAAGTTCGCGGAATTCGCGGATGCCAACCTTGCGTATCTTCTCCAGGTTCGCGCCGACTCCAAGGGAAACCTGTACGCCGCGGGCGGCTCGAACGCGAAAGTACTGAAAATCGACGCCAGCGGCAAATCGACCAGCGTGTTCGACTCCTCGGAACTGGCCGCGCAGGCGCTGGCGCTCGACGCCGCCGGAAATCTCTTCGTCGGAACCTCGCCCGACGGCAAAGTCTACAAGGTTACGCCCACGGGCCAATCCTCGGTCTTCTTCGATCCCAAGACGAAATACATCTGGGACTTGGCCGTGGACAAAGACGGAACGGTCTACGTCGCCACCGGCGATACCGGAAAGATCTTTTCCGTCACACCCGACGGCAAGGGGCAGACGTTTTATTCCAGCGAAGAAACTCACATTCGCTCGCTCGCGCTCGATTCCAGTGGAAATGTCCTCGCGGGAACGGAGCCAAGCGGCCGCGTTTTACGCATACCCAAAGCGGCCGCGAACCGCCGCGCGTTTGTGCTTTATGAAACGTCGAAGAAGGAAATCACCGCGCTTCTGCCCTCCGCGAATGGAGATTTGTACGTTGCGGCAGTCGGCGAAAAGACGCCGCCGCTGCCGGGACAGCCGCGTCCCATCACGACCGAAGGCAACCCGGCGTCCAATTTTGTGATCTCCCTCGGCACGCAGGGAACCACGCCCGGAGTTTCCATGCAGACGCAGCCCATTCCCTTTACGCCGCTTCCCACGGTCAATTCGAGCTCCGTGTATCGCATTGCGGCGGACGGTTCTCCCGAGGAACTCTGGAGCGCGCGGGACGACGTTGTGTACTCGATGGGGCTGCTCCCGGGCGGGAAACTTCTCCTCGGGACCGGGAATGACGGCGCGGTACTGGAGCTGGAGGGAAATCACGTTTTCTCAAAGCTCGTGAAAGCAACTTCGCGGCAGGTTACGGCAATCGCCGCCGGCCCTAACGGAAAGCTGTTTCTCGGCGCGGCCAATCCCGGAAAGATCTTCACGCTGGGACCGGAAACCGAATCGGAAGGAACGTACGAGTCGCAACCCTTCGACGCCCACATCTTTTCCCGCTGGGGCCGCACCGCCTGGTGGGGCGAGAATTTCGCTGCCGCGAACAGCGCCGGCGCTCCTCGCATCGCCATCTATGCGCGCTCCGGGAACACTTCCGATCCCGATTCCAACTGGAGCGACTGGGCGGGCCCGTACACAAACCCTTCGGGAGATAGGCTCGACTGCCCCGCCGCGCGGTTCGTGCAATGGAAGGCCGTGCTGCGCGGCAGCGGCAGCCCCGCGCCCGCGCCAGTGCCCGCGATCGATTGGTTCAGCATCGCGTATTTGCCGAAAAATATTCCTCCGGAAATAACCGCCATCGCTTTGCAGGATCCCGGTGTGCGTGTTTCGGGAATTTCGTTGCCGTCAGGAGGAGGAGGGCCGCAGGCGCCCGTGCAGCTTCGCATGCCGCAGCCTCCTCCGTCCGGGTCTTCCGCCAATGCCGGATTCACCGTCACCACCATTTCCAATGTGGGCCCGTCGTCCGGCTCGGCGCATTTCGATCCGATTCCCCAGGGCGTGTCGCAAAAGGGCTATCAGTCCGTGCTGTGGACCTCGGACGATGCCAACGACGACCAGCTCGAATTTTCCGTTTATTTTCGCGGCGAGAGCGAAACAAACTGGAAGCTGCTCAAGGACAAGCTGGACACGCGGTTTTATTCCTTGGACACGACGGCGATGCCCGACGGCGCGTACTACTTGAAAATCGTCGCGAGCGACGCTCCCTCCAATCCCGCGGGAGAAGGGCTTTCTTCCGAGCGCGAGTCCGACCGCTTCGTGGTGGACAATACGCCGCCGTCGATCGCGCAGCTCACGGCGGACGCCGCAACCGCGGGTGTGCGCGTCCGATTTCAGGCCAGCGCTCCCGTGAGCTTCATTGCGCGCGCGCAATACAGCCTGGATGCGGGAGACTGGACGCTCGTATTTCCGGCGGGAGGCCTGAGCGACGCGCCCCGGGAAAATTACGATTTTCAGTTGCCGAAGGTTTCGCCCGGCGAGCACACCGTCACGGTTCGCGTGTACGACCAGTTTGAAAACGTTTCCACCGCGAAGACGACGATCCGAATCGCCGCAAACGGAAATTGAAGCTGTGACGGGACGCCCAATCTCCGGAGAAGGCGATCGATTCTGAAATTCCGAACGAAGTGAGGAATCTCAGCACGGTTTCGGCCCGCGAAGAGAAAGATTCCCCCGGCGCGAGGTGTACCAAGAAGTGGCGAGGCGTGCGAATCCTTGCGTTCCTTCGCGGCCGGCCGAACTTATTCCGGCCAATAAGCGTTCAGCTCGCCCAGCGATCCCGCGCCGACTCCTTTACCTCGTACCGCTCGATGTGCAGCCCAATTCCCGACTTCCCTCCCGGCTCGGAGTTCTGCCGAACGTGCACCACCCGCGCCACGCACCGCACGTCGGTTGCCGGCTTTCCGGAAAGCGCCTGCGGCATCCTCAACGAGACTTCCAGGGGCGTCCCGACCTTCAACGGAACGTTGGTCGAGAAAAACATGCCTCGCTGCGAAATGTTTTCCGACTCCGCCGACTGTTCCGTAGCCCCCGGATTATTGAGGGCGCGGAACCGCAACGGCACAGCGATATTCACGCGCGTATCGATCCGTCGTTCACTTGAACTCATCGTTTTCTCCCTGCCTGCCGGTCGGGCAGGCCCGCTCGCCGGTATGGGTGCGCGCGGTTATCAAAGTAGGAAGGGGGTGAGATGGATTCTAGCGCGGGTCAAAGCGGAAGCAAGGGAAATGCGCATTTCTTACGACGCGTGAACCATCGCGGAACAACTTGTGCCATAATGCGCCTTTCCTGAGGGTCTTCTCATTGAGCGCACCCGATACCCCCACTTTCACCGGCCCCGACCTCCAGGCGATTCGCGAGGCGCGCAAGCGCATCGCTCCGCACATCGAGGAAACGCAGGTGATGATTTCCTATCCTCTCGATGAGCTGGCGGGCGCGCTGCTTTATTTCAAGTGCGAGAATCTACAGTTCTCCGGCTCGTTCAAAATCCGCGGGGCCGCGAACGCCGTCTTTTCCTTGAGCGAAGCGGAGGCGGCGCGCGGAGTGGTGACGCACTCGTCGGGAAATCACGGCGCGGCGCTTGCGCTGGCCGCGCAGATGCGCGGCATCCGCGCCTGGGTGGTGATGCCCCGCAACGCGCCGCAAGTGAAGATTCGCGCCGTGGAAGCCTACGGCGCGGACATCTCATTTTGCGAGCCGACCCTCGCGGCGCGCGAAGCAGCCGCAGCCGAACTGCTGCGCTCCACCGGCGGAACGCTCATTCATCCCTATGACGACGACCGTGTAATCGCGGGACAAGGGACGGCTACGCTGGAACTGCTCGAGGAAATTCCGGACCTGGACATCATCTGCGCGCCGGTTTCGGGAGGGGGATTGCTTTCCGGCACGTCCATCGCGGCAAAGTCGCTGCGCCCGGAGATTGTGGTGATCGGCTGCGAGCCGGCCAATGCGGACGACGCGGCGCGGTCCCTCGCCTCCGGCCAGATCGAGCCGGGCTCGGAGAAATTCACGATCGCCGACGGTCTGCGCGCCACGCTCTGCGAGCGCACCTTGGCCATCTTGAAGGAGCGCGTCGATCGAATTATGCTGGTGACGGAAGAGGAAATCGTCCACTCGATGCGCCTGCTCACCGAGCACCTGCGCACCACGGTCGAGCCCTCCGGCGCCGTGGCTGCATCCCCCGCGCTGCATCGCCAGATCGAGGGCGAAGAACTGCGAATCGGAATCATTCTGTCCGGGGGAAATCTGGACCCGGAGGCCATCCCGGCCACGCTCGATACCAGGACACAGTCTCAATACCCTCGCCCTCAACCTCAAGAAGAAGACTGAATCGCGCAGCGGCTAACCCGCATTTCTCACAAGGATTTAGCCCCGCAGGGGCGGCACTTCCCACGGCGTTCGAACCCTGTGCCGCCCCTCCGGGGCTGGTAACGAATTTCGCGGCGCATTTCCCAGGACTCCGTCCTGGGCTACGGTCTGTCGCG
Source organism: uncultured Acidobacteriota bacterium (assembly GCA_963800455.1). GTDB lineage: Bacteria > Acidobacteriota > Terriglobia > Acidiferrales > UBA7541 > Palsa-360. The sequence continues at coordinate 746,382 of CAWDAY010000004.1, forward strand.
CCTCCGGCGCTACTGCTTGTGAAAAATGGGGGCGTTAGGCTATGGAATTCCGCATCCCGGGCCTGAAGTCGACGCGCGCTTAGCTACTGCACAGTCAACGTAACGGTCGTCGTTTGCGCCGAGCCGGTCGATGGTGTACCGGTAACGGTAAACGTATACGTCCCAGCAGCGGTGCCGGGAATCGTAATCCCTCCTCCGCCGCCGCCACCGCCGTTGCAACTCATTGCTACGAACACCACGGCAAAGAGAGCGATCGCCAAGAGCGCCACCCCTCGCCGCTTCTTTCCCGCAAAGCCCAGGAGGAACATGCAGGCGATGGCTGCCCCCGCTTCCCCGAACGGGAGCCAATTGGGGTTGTGCGGACGGCTGATCGGACCGAAGACCGCGCCCGCCGCCGTCGTATTGCACGTCAGCGTTCCGGCACCGGTCGTCGTAGTGGCGCTCAGGGTAATCGCCCCGGTCGCGCCGAACGAGCAACTCGGCGGATCGGCTAGGGTGGAAGGCGTGGGGCCGGAGACCGTCAGAGTGACGGTCCCGGCGAATCCGCCGGAGCCGGTCACGGTAATCGTATTGGTGGCCTGCTGGCCCGGTGTGCTGACCGTCATCTGCCCGTTGCTCGAGGCGCTGAGGCTGAAGGTGGGGCCGCTCGTCACGTTCACGGTTACCCCCGTCGAAGTCGACGTAAAGTAATTGGCATCTCCGTTGTACTTCGCAGTGATCGTTCCTGTGGCCGTGAGCGGGATCGTGAGCATAGCCGTAGACTCGGAGAATCCGCTGACGTCCCCTCCCGTTACGGCTGACAAGGCCACCGGTGTGCCCAACTGCGTGCTGCCCGAGAAGAATGTGACCGTACTCGAGGAGAAAGCCCAAAGCTTCCGCCACCGGGATTCGAGCCGCTCTGCGTGTCTACAAATGCGGTAAACGTGACCGGAGCATTCGGCGCAACGGAAGTGTGGCTGGAGGTCAGAGTAGTCACGGTGGGAGCCTGCGTGACGCTGAAGCTACGCGCAGTGGACGCCACAGCCATCGCTGTATAACTCGCGTCGCCCGCGCCGCTGGTGCCGGTGTACTTCACCGAAAAACTATGCGAGCCGACGGCAAGGTACGGGGTTTGGTCCTCCGCGTATCCTTCCGAGTTGAGAGCGAATTGCGTGGCCGAAGCACCATTCGGATCCGGAACCCCGGCAACTCCTCCATCCAGGAAGGTCACGTTACCTGTAGCGGTTTGGAGTTTTGAGGATGAGCCAAAAACGTCCGCCCGGAGAAAGACGAGGTCGCCATAAGGGGCCGTCGTACCCGCGATGCACGAGTACGGAGAAAGCGACACTCCCTGCCCTGTGAGGGGCCCAGTAGTCGGGTTCACAACCAAAATGCAGGGAGACGCCGTGCTGCTTTCCGGAGTCACCGTGATGGGGATCCCGGGAGTGGACGAACTGGAACCGAACGTGCCGTCGCCGCCATAGCGGGCGGTAATGGTATACGTGCCCCCGACGAGTGCGCTCGTGGACCCAGTCGCTTTGCCTCCACCGCCCAACGAGTAGAAATTGACATTCTGGGGACCGTTCAACTCATTACCGGAAAACCGATCCACGGGTTGCGTAGCGCCCCCGGAAGGCGCCCCGATCAGCGCGGCGTCTTCGGATTTGGCCAGGGTAGCCGCAGGCGGCGTACTCGAGCTGCCCGCAACGCCGATCGACACGAACACCTGAGTCCCATGCATGATGGACGCAGGAAGCGAACTCGCGCTGGAACTGGAGGCGCAACCGTTCGACGTCGTGGAAAGGCACAGCGTCGTCGTTGTCGGCGTAAACGCTCCGACGGTCCCGAACCAATTGCTCACCAGATTGAAGGCATTCACGGAACCGAGCCCGGTGGCGGCGTCGTATCCCGTTCCCGCGATGTAGGACGGCGTCGTAACCGTCGGAATCCCGGTCTCCACGATTCCGATCCCTCCCGTCGCGGGATTGCTGCAATTGAAAGACCCGCCAGCGCAGGGGACGGAGTTGTTGCCCTCCACCACGTCGTTGAACGTGCAGGCGGAATTCGGGCTGGCGGAGGTGCAAGAGATGGCAGGGACGACGGCCTGCTGCGCGGCAAACAGCGGATAGAGCACGTAGTTGGCGTTGCCCTGTCCCTGCCCCGCGGGCACCCCGTGGTTCACCACCATGTTCTGGTTGACCAGTGCCATCATAGCTGCGAAAGAAGGCGCCCCGGCGGACGTTCCGCCTACGCCGGCAAAGTTGATCAGCTCCTGGCTTTGCTGACCGCACGGCGCTCCCGTCAAGTCGAAATCGCAGACGATGTAAAAGCTGTTCGACGTGGATCCGTCACCGGCAAAGAGCGAAATGTCCGGCACGTCGCGGGTTGGGTCGTTGAAAAGGGAGAGTCCCGATCCCGATGCGACCGGCTGGTAAGCGGGCTTGGTCCAGCCGGGAATACTCTGATTCGTAAAAGACCCAAAGATACAAGATATGTTGCCGAACGCGTCGCTAATCGAATCGACGCAACTGCTCTGTCCGCCGCCGGCCGCGATAATATTGAGGAGAGAACTTTGAGGGCTTAGCCCCGTACAACCGCTCGCGCCGGTTCTCGCGCAGGAGTCATTCCAAGGGGTTTCCGGGATATAACTGAGGGCCGAGACGCCCGCAATCCCGTTCGGCGAAGTCGTGTTGGTCGAGGACCAGAATGTCGAAGGATAACCGGCCGCTGAAACGTCGAAGTCCGTGCCCCCGACGGCGACGTTGAACGGCGTCGAGGCGATTCCGTTGACGTTGGCGCCGTTGAGAGCCGTGCTCTGCAGATTGGAATCGTCGCACCCGGCCGAGCCGCTGTCGCCCGTGGACACGACCACCGTAATCCCTTGCGCCGCGGCCTGCTCCCAGAGGGCGGATTCGAACAGATTTCCATTCGCCAGCAGGAACGCCTCGCAAAAGCTGAAACTTTCGCTCAAAACCGGAGCAAGATTGTTGTTCACGATGTATTCCGCAGCCAGGTCCGTCCCCGCGGAGGCCTCTGTGCCTTCCGCAATCACGAAGTCGATGGTCGCGTTCTTCGCGATGGCCCCGGACCATTCGACGTCCAGGTCGCCTTCAATTTCATCCGAATTGAATCCGGGGTCGGGTCCGTCGAGGATCACGGTCGGCAGGTTCGTCGTCGACAACCCGAAAAGCGACCGGAAATCCTGTACGTCGTCGGTGGCGCAGGTGTTGAAATCCGGCGAACTTTGCGTGCAGATCTCGGAATCGCCGACGATGGCGATCGTCTGATTGGTCCCGTCGATCGCGTGACCGTTGATGCCCGGGTTCCACAACGGATTCACGTTGTAGATTTGCGCGAAATCCCCCGGACCCAGCGCAAAACACTGCGAACTGAAGAGCGAATTCGACTGTGCACGGGTGTGTCCGTGAACGTATAGTTGGGCGATGGAACCGGGGTGACTTTTCCCGTGCCCTTGTCCTTCTGAAACGTGCCCACGACGCGACTCGCTGCTTTCCTGGGAAAATTGTGGAGCGACACGGGACCCGCGACGACGGACGCCAGCGCCGCCGGGATTTGCGGATCGGAGGCGTTGGCAAAGCGCTCCTGGCCGTTGACGAGGTACCGGTGGATCTGGGTATGGAACGCGCGCAGGACTTCTCCCGCGGTGCCGGAAAATTCGATCAGCGTGCCGCCGGTGGAAACCCTGGCGATTTGAAACCCGTGCGACTGCAGCCAATCCGTGACGGCCTGAATGTCGGACTGCGCGACTCCGAATTGCTGGCCGAACTGCTGCGGCGTGAGCCATTGGTGGAAGCTCGGCGAAGCCTTGCTTTGCTGCTGGTCGATCAGCGTCCGGAGGGCAGTCTCCTGGTCCGGGCTGCGCTGCAACAGGAGCAGCATGCGGCGGATCGGCTGGCTGTCCGCCACGGCGCCCCGATCGAATTGCGGGCGCGCCATTGGGTGCGTGTTGCCACGGAGCGTCGTCAGCCTGGTGTCGTCGATCCGCGCCGTAATGCGCGGCCGCGGGGCGCTGACCTGCGCGAACGCGGCAACCGGCGCCACCAGCGCGAGCGCTCCGGCCAGGACCGCAGTCCTCCGGGATCGCGCAGACAGGCGGATAATTTCGCGCATTCGTTGCGGACGGCGGCCTTCGCAGCGCCCGCTCTCATCGGCGCACACACGGCTAGAGAATTGGTTATTCACGTTGTCCTCTGGCAAAGCTATAGGATAGAAACAGACGAAACCCCAAGGGACCCGGCTTCATAAATGGCGCGAAACACGATGCCGGCCACCGCCGGGCCACCGTCGGCTACTATCAATTCCCTTTGATGCAAAATCCGGTTCCGGGTTTTCTCACAAAAACAACGGGCGAGTGGTTTCCGCCCTCTTCCCCTAGATGCTCCGATGGTTCCGCAGCGCCTCATCATAAACCGATGGACTGCGAATTTCGGTAAAAAAATTGTAATAGATCGATACGTGATAACCCAGTGGAAACCGAGGTGTTCCGCCACGGCACAGGCTAGGCCCGCCGTCACACGGAGCGCGTGTCGATCGAGGAAATGCGGAGGGAGTTATTTCTCGCGGCGCAAACCAACTGGCCGCTCACATCGCCCGAAAATTCGTATCGTGGAGATGCACGCCGCCGGCAAAAGCCGCGACGCTTAATTTTCCGGGGCTTTCCAATTCGCCGGAGGGAATGTGATCTGCCAAAAATTGGCGGATGGCGTGGTGAATTCCAACGGAATCAGGAATCCTTCGGCGCTGTCGCGTGGCGCGCGCGTCACGCGGGAACCGATTTTCTCTCCCGTGCGATCGTTCACGATCTCCAGCCGCGTTTCCGCATCGAGCGACCGGTTGCACAACACCATCGCTCCATGAATGTTTACCGCCACCGTGCGCGCAGGAATCTTCACCGCCTGCGCCTTTTCCACGAGGATGAGTGTCACCGGCACCTGAATGATCACGCGCTGGCTGCGGCGGCGCTCTTCGCCGGGCAACAAGGCGGCCTCTCGATTCGACTGCTCTTTAGTAGACGTCACAGGTCGAGCCCCCAAAATCCCATTTGCGGATTGATGAGTTCAATTCCCAATTCCCAGCCCTCGGGACGCTGCACTCCCCGCCAGACGATCACGGCCGGATTCGTTTCTCGATTGACCATGTTCGTCAATTGAATCGCCTGCTTTACTTCCAGAGTCGTTGGCAGCACCACCATGCAGCCGTAGGGGCCCACCACGCGCGTCTGGGTTTCCTTGCGCAGCAGTTCCCCTCCTGCGTTCCACTCCATGGAAATAGGCACCCGGGAATTCACCCGCTCGCCTCGCCGTTGCTCGCGGCCCGTTGGTTGTGCAGGTTTTGCATCTGCAACCGGGTGGATAGCCTTGCCCGGAATGCCGGGGGCGCGGTTGGCCCGAAATTCACTCATTCTAATGTCCCTCAGTAGACAGCAAGAAGTCCCGCAACGAAAATGCGAATTAGAACTATTCCCCCGTGAATCAAATGCTAGACACCTGCGGGTAAGGCGTCAACGGTACGGAGGGACAGGCGAAGATCCGCGTCAGTACAGGTGGCATTCAAATTCCACAGTGACTCGCCGGTAACGCCTGTTGGATACTTGCCGTTCCACAGCGTGACGCCGAACGGTGGAGGCGATCGAAATGAAGGTTTTGATCTTCGGAGCGACGGGCATGGTCGGCCAGGGCGTGCTGCGAGAGTGCCTGCTCGACGGGGCGATTGAGGCGGTCCAGGTCGTCGGGCGCTCCGCGCCCGGAGTACGCGACCTGAAACTGCATGAGGTCGTGCAGCCGGATCTCTACAACTATTCCGGAATCGAAGCCGAGCTAAAAGGATTTGACGCCTGCTTCTTTTGCCTGGGCGTTTCGTCCGCGGGCTTGTCCGAGCAGCAATACGAACACGTAACGTACACCCTGGCCCTCGCCGCAGCGGAGGCGCTGTCGCGCCTAAATCCCGCCATGACATTTGTTTACGTGTCAGGGGCCGGAACGGACAGTTCGGAGCAAGGGAAAATCATGTGGGCCCGCGTCAAAGGCAAGACGGAGAACGCCCTCCTGCGTCTCCCGTTCAAAGCCGCCTACATGTTTCGGCCGGGCGTGATCCAGCCGGCGCACGGCGAACGCTCCAAGACGTCCGCGTACCGCATTGGCTACGCCATTGCAAAACCCGTGCTTCCGTTGCTCCATTGGCTTTTTCCGCGATATGTCCTGACGACGGAAGAAATTGGCCGCGCGATGATCCGTGTGGCCAAGCATGGCACTCCGAAGAAAGTCCTGGAGAGTTGGGATATCCGGGAGTGCGCGGCGCCCACCTCCGCGTCTGAGTCCACTGGCGCGAGCTAGGCCACTACGGAATGTGAGCCGAGGGCGGCCTGGTTGACAATCCTCATTGCGCCCGGTAATAGACTCAAATGCCGAATCGCGCCAAGACCGACTATCTCCAGCCCGACTTCCGGTCGGTGGCTCTAATCACCATCGACGTGCAAAACGATTTTCTAAAGGGCCAGCCGTTCGAAATTCCCGGGACGTCCGAGGTCCTGCCCCAAATGCAAAAGCTTGTCGAAGCATTCCGGAGGGCCGGGCGGCCCGTGGTCCACGTCGTTCGCCTGTACAAACGCGACGGCAGCAACGTCGATCTTTGCCGCCGCTCCGCGGTCGAGGAGGGCGCAACGCTGGTTTGTCCGGGAACCGCCGGCGCCGAGATCGCGCCGCCGCTGGTCCCGGCCGAGGAACCGAAACTCGATGCGGACTTGCTGCTATCTGGGGTCCTGCAGCCTCTGGGGCCATCTGAATGGGCCATGTACAAGCCTCGCTGGGGCGCGTTCTTTGGGACGTCTCTCGAGCAGCACCTGCGAAATCTAGGCGTCACGTCTCTCGTGTTTGCCGGATGCAACTTTCCGAACTGCCCACGGACGTCGATCTACGAAGCCAGCGAACGCGACTTTCGAATCGTGCTGGTCGAGGACGCCATCTCCGGGCTTTACGACCGCGGCCGGGACGAGATGAAAAACATTGGCGTCGTCCTGATGAACTCCGACCAAACGGCCCGCGGAATTTCCAAAATGTAGCGGTCCGCTGGCACCCGACGCTCCGCAAGCGGACGAACCGCCCGCGTCGTTGCGCGTGTGCTATTCTTCGAAACTTCGGGAGGGGCGATGAAACTGGACATCCTGGCGATTGCGGCGCATCCGGACGACGTCGAGCTGACTTGCGGCGGCACGCTGCTCGAAAGCCGCCGATCAGGGCTACAAGACGGGCATCCTGGACCTGACCGCGGGCGAGATGGGAACGCGGGGAACGCCGGAGACACGCTTAAAGGAAGCCGCGAAGGCGGCGCGGATGTTGCGCGTGGCGCATCGCGAAAATTTGCGGCTGCCGGACGCGCATCTCGAAGTTACGACGCAAACAAAGCGCGCCGTCGCGGAGAGAATTCGCGCGCTCCAGCCGCACACGGTGATTCTTCCCTACTGGGATGGGCGGCACCCGACCACTACACCGCCGCGCGGCTCGGCTACGAAGGCTGCTTCCTCGCGGGCCTGAAGCAATTGCCGATCGAGGGTGAAGCGTTTCGCCCCTTTAAAATCCTGTATTCGACGGTCTATTACCGCGAAGTCCGGCCCACGTTCGTCGTCGATATTTCGCGCTATTTCGACCGGCGCTACCAGGCCATCCTGGCCTACCACTCGCAGTTCGGCCCAAAGGCGAAGGACAAAAAATCGAAAGTGGATATTCCGCTGGACCGCCTGCACCACGAAGTGAACCTGATCGCGCGGTACTACGGGCACATGGCTGGGGTGGAATATGCCGAGCCGTTTCTGGTGAAGGAAGTGATGCAGGTGGAGGACGTCGATCAAACTGCCGGTGCGCTCGATTTAGGGCGGGACCGAAACGCTAGTTCCCTTCGTTTTCCTGGGCCATGGAGTAGCCTGGCAACGTCTGGCCGTCGCCGCTGCCTTTCGACTCGAACTCGGACCATCGACTCGGTGGCCGCGCCTGGTGGGCCGCAGGACAGCAATCGTGGTCAGAGCCTCGTTGTAGAGCTTGGTCACAAGGAAACGTCTCCTCGGTCCCGACTTTCTTCCAGACCTGCCCAATCCGTATGTGCTGGTCCACAATCGGCATAGTACGAGGTTAGTGACGACTCCGGCGGGTGTCAATCGCTTGCGGCGCCCGGTTTTCCAAAGCCAGACCGGAAAACCTATTTGCTCGCCGACGCACATCTGAACGGCAAAGTGATAGTGCATTCCGAGATGGGTGTATATGTATAATGACGGTTTCAGAAGCCTTAGGAGGAGCCATGAGACGCCTCTGTAATCGGACTTTTCGGGACCATAGTCGTTCATTCTGCTGGCCGCTCCGGCCGGATTTGCGGCGCAGCAGTCCCCGACTCAGACCCAGCAGCAACCCAGGCGCAGCCGCAGCAGCAGCCGGCCACGCCACGACGCGAGCCAGCAACCTCAGGCGCAGGACCAACCCTCTGCTTCCGACGAAGACGCCACCGCGAAGGGCGTCAAGGCAGGCTCCGAAAACGACGTCAATTCCATCGGCAACCGCGGCGTCGGCAAGGGCGTGAACTTGTATTCCCTGCAGCGCGAGATCGCGCTCGGGAAGCAGGCGGCCATGGAAGTCGAAAAGACCGCCAAGATGATCAACGACCCGGTGGTCACGGAATACGTGAACCGCGTCGGGCAAAATCTGGTGCGGAATTCCGACGCCAAGGTGCCGTTCACGATCAAGGTGATCGACTCGGACGAAATCAACGCCTTCGCGCTGCCCGGCGGCTTTTTCTACGTGAATAGCGGTTTGATCCTGCGCGCCGACGAGGAAGCGGAACTGGCGGCCGTGATGGGCCATGAAATCGCGCACGTCGCCGCGCGCCATGGCACCAAGAACGGAAACCAAGGGCGAGATCATGCAGCTGGCCACCATTCCGCTGATGCTGCTGGGCCCGGCGGCTGGGCCGGGTACGGCATGTACGAAGGCTTGAACCTCGCCATACCGATGAGCTACCTGAAATTTACGCGCAGACGCCGAGAAGCGAAGCGGACTACCTCGGCCTCCAGTACATGTACAAAGCCGGATACGATCCGAACGCCTTTGTAAGCTTCTTTGAGAAGATCGAAGCGGAGGAACGGCGCCGGCCCCGGAAGCATCCCCAAGATTTTCTCCACGCATCCGCCGACTCCGGACCGCGTGCAAAAAGCCCAGGAAGAAATCGCCACGATTCTTCCGGCGCGCGATGAATACGTCGTCACCACTTCGGAATTCGACACGGTCAAGGCGCGGCTGCGCAAAATCGAAAACAGGAACAAGCTGGACGACAAGAAAAACAACCGGCGACAAGCCCACCTTGCGCACGCGCACCGAGCAGCAACCCAGGACAAGACACGGCACGACCCAGCAACGGCCAGACAGCCGCAGTCCGGCGGCGACGATTCCGATCCGGACCGCCCCGTGCTCAAGAAGCGCACCGACGACGGCACCAATTAAGGAAGATCGCAAATCCTGAGATGTCGGTTGTTGCAAGGAACCGGAGCGCTTGATTTTTACGCACGGCCTTCCCTGTGCCGGCCGCAGCTAGGACTGAGCTTGGCTGGTGGACGATTCCCATGCGGCGCATCTCTTCCGCGTAATACTTGCGGTAGAGGACGTCCCACTCTTCGCTTCCTTCCAGGATTTCCTTTTTCTGCGAGCTGATCTTCTTCCGGACTTCGGCGTCCATCGCTTCTTCTTCCTTCAGAAGATCCTGCAATAATCTGCAAGGCTTTTTGGCGGATGGTGTCCCGGTCTTCGATGAACTCGACGTCGTCGCAGGCAACCAATACGATCGGTGATCACATGGGAAAGGCGAATGGATTTTTCGCGGGTCAGTCGCATCAGTGGGTTATCGAACTTCCCTTTCGCTCGTGCTTCAACGCAGAATCAGCTTTCTTTGCCGGGCCAGTTCGCCCTTCACTTTCTTGTACATTTCCTGGTACTGGACGCCCGTGCGGCGCATCTCATCGGCGTGTTTGGTCAGAATTTCGCGAACTTCCTCGTTGAGGCGGTCTTCGACGCTGATTTCATCCTGCATGGCGACGCGCACGCGCTGCGTCAGAGGCGGCCGCGTCCGGCGCTTCGATCACTTTGGCCGCAAGCAGGCGCTTCACCACTTCCCCGGCCATGTATCCGACGTAATCGCGCGAGAGCAGCATCGTCAATGTCCCCTGAAGAATTCGGCAAAGCAGTTTACTGTCCCGCGAGAAGAAGTGTCAAGAAAGGTTCGCGCGCCTTCGAAATTGCCGCGGCAGCCGCATGACCCGAAATCGGACGGGATCCTCGCAAACGCCAGGCTGCCGGCGCCGCCAACTCGGGTGAGACTGGCGTACTCCGGCTACACTCGGTCTACACTCGATCGGGGAGTTGGACTATATTGGGGCCCTGAATGCTCACACGAACCATTCCGTGCCAGTGGCGAGGCGCTGCCCGTCATCGGCGTCGGCACGTACAAAGGGTTCGACGTCGGCTCGGGCGCCAAGGAACGCTCTCCGCTCGGGGAGGTTCTCCGCAACCTGTTTGCCGAGGGCGGGTCGGTCGTCGATAGCTCTCCGATGTACGGCCGTGCCGAGGGAGTGGCCGGCGATCTGCTCGCCGCGCAAGGCGCGCGCGAAAAGGCGTTTGTCGCGACGAAGGTGTGGACGGAGGGGCGGAAAGCCGGAATCGATCAGATGAACCGCTCGATGAAGTTGTTGCGCTGCGAGCGTGTCGACCTGATGCAGATTCACAATCTCGTGGATTGGCGCGACGCATCTGGCGACGCTGCGCGACTGGAAAGACGAAGGGCGAATCCGCTATCTCGGCATCACCCATTATTCCGCGAGCGCGTACGGCGACATGGAGCAAGATCATGCGCGCCGAGGCGCTCGATTTCGTGCAACTGAATTATTCGCTCGACGAACGCGAGGCGGAGCGGCGTCTCTTGCCTCTCGCGGCGGAACGCGGGATGGGGGTCCTGGTAAATCTGCCGTTTGGACAGGGCCGCTTGTTCAAGAGCTTGCGCGGGAAGCCCGTTCCCGCGTGGATGCTCCCCATGGGTGCGAGACATGGTCCCAGATCTTGCTGAAATTCGCGCTCTCACACGAAGCCGTGACTTGCGTGATTCCGGGAACCGCGAATCCAGAACACATGGCGGAAAATTGCCGCGCGGGCCTCGCTCCCATCCTGGACGAAGGGGTGCGGAAAAAATTGATGGATTATTGGAATTCTATCTAAAACCGGTCGCAAGATTCACGGGAAAGCCCGCAATTTCGCTGTTCCGCCTCGTCCTCTTAGCGGAGAAGTCTCTCATTTCCCTGGCGCCAATCGAAGAGGGATTCCTTCTCCTCGCTAGGCTGGAATTTTCAAAAGCTTAGCCATCGTTCCGCCAAGAATCGCGATGCGGTCCGCGTCGCTCAGCCCCGGCTGATTCAGGACGTCGTCCACCGGGGTGTACGCCCAAGGGAACGGGTAATCGGTCCCCAAACCGAGCTGGCCTGCACCGACCACGGCGATCAAATGCCGAAGCGCTTCCGGAGTGAACACAATCGTGTCGTAGTACATCTGTTTCAGGTATTCCGAAGGCTCCTTCTTGATCTTGGTCGGGCATTCCTTGGGAAACACGCGGCAGCCCACGTCGAGCCGGCCGTTATAGCTCGGCAGAAATCCTCCTCCATGGGCCGCGCAGATCTTCAGGTTTGGAAACTTGTCGAGCGTGCCGTCCATAATCGCGTGGGACAAGAAAATCGTCGTTTCCAGCGGATTTCCGATCACGTTGAAGAGCGCGCCGCTTCCCTTCACTCGACTCGCGATGCCGGTGGCGTATTGCGAGTTCTGCGGATGTACGAAGACGAGCGCCTGCAACTCCTCGGCCTTCGCCCAAAACGGATCGAATTCCGGAGACGACAGCTCCTTGCCCTCGCAACTTCCGCCGATCGCCACGCCCCGCAACCCGTATTTCTTCATGGCCGTTTCCATTTGCTGCGCCGCAAGTTCCGGAAATTGCAGCGCGACGGAGGCAAACGCAACGAAGCGATCGGGATGCGCCGCGCACATCTCGCCGAGCCGCTGGTTTTGCAGATCGATCAACTTGGTCGCCAATTCCCGATCGGCGGAATACCAAAAGGCGTTGATGCTGACGGCCTGCACGTCGATTCCAATTTCGTCCATCAGCTGAATGCGCGCGGGAGTGAGCCCGGCATCGTCGTAGCCGCCGATGGCGATGCCCGCGCCGAGGCGCCGCTCGATTTTCGTGCCTTTCAGCAGTTCCGTGGCTTCCGGCACGCTCACGTGGCAGTGGATGTCGATCGTTTTGACGCGGCGCTTCCCTACCATCGCCGGCTTGTGCTTTCTGCCGCTACCGGCCTGCGCGGGTAGCGCCGCGGCCATTGCATCGCACACCGCGCAGCCCGTAAACACGACTCCGGCGGACGCGCCCACGACGCTCCTGATGAAATCCCTGCGATTCGGCATTGCATCTCCTTTGCCAGTCAAATCAATTGCGACAAAATTTGAATCGCACAGCACTCTTGCCTGTGCTGCAAAAATCTGGCGGAAGTCTATCGATACGGGAGCGCCGTGTCGATAAGAAATTCGCGGACCTCTGGTTCTTCCGTCGGTTCTCCCGTTTGACTGGAACGCGGCTCGGATCGCGATTACACTGGTTGCCGCGAGGGGCGCGCCGCCGCTCCTTTCTACTCATTCAACCGGGAGGCGCCATCATGAGTTTGCCGACACGTCCGCTGGGCTCCAGCGGATTTCATATCACCACCGTAGGCTTTGGATCGTGGGCCATCGGCGGAGGAGGCTGGGCGTTCAGCTGGGGACCGCAGGACGACGCCCAATCCATCGCCACGATGCGCCGCGCCCTGGAGTTGGGCGTCAACTGGATCGATACGGCCGCCGTCTACGGGCTGGGGCATTCGGAGGAAGTGGTCGGAAAACTGTTGCGCGAATTGCCCGCTTCCGAGCGTCCTCTGGTTTTCACGAAGTGCGGACTCACCTGGGACGTGAACAATCCCATGAAGCAGGCCGCGCGCGTTCTGAAACCGGAAACGATTCGGCGCGAATGCGAAGCTTCGCTTGCGGCGGCTTGGCGTCGAGTGCATCGATCTCTACCAATTTCACTGGCCGGATGAAACCGGAACACCCGTCGAGGATTCCTGGGGCGTGATGGTGAAACTGATCGAAGAAGGAAAAGTTCGCGCCGCGGGCGTATCGAATTTCTCGGTGGAACTGCTCGAACGGTGCGAAGCGATTCGCCACGTCGATTCTCTCCAGCCGCTCTTCTCCATGATCAGCCGCGAAGCAGCGGAGAAATTGCTGCCCTGGTGCAAGGCCCACGACACTGGAGTGATTTGTTACAGCCCGATGCAGTCCGGGCTTTTGACCGACAGCTTCACCGCCGATCGCATAGCCAAATTGGCGGCCGACGATTGGCGCCGCCGCGGCCCCGAATTTCAAGAGCCAAAACTCACCAGCAATCTCGCGCTGCGCGATGCCCTTCGGCCCATCGCCGCGCGCCGCGGAGCGTCCGTCTCGTCGGTGGCGATAGCCTGGACTCTCGCATGGCCGGGCTTGACCGGCGCGATCGTCGGCGCGCGCACCCCCGCGCAGGTCGACGGCTGGACCCAGGCAGCAAGCCTGCAACTGACCCAGGAAGACCTCGCGGAGATCGCCGCCGCAATCGCGAAAACGCAGGCCGGCTCGGGGCCAACGCTGCCAACCAAAGCAGCAGCATCGAGCGGCGGGAGCGCGGCGTAGATTCCCTTCGAATGAAAGTCCGCGCGTAAGCCTCAAGCCGTAGGATTTGTTCCGTGCCCGTTCGCCAATACGGACAGGCGTCCGGTCGTCTTCGTCACGGGCCGCTCGTAGGCGTGCGTTCCGTAGACAGGCACATCTTCACAGAGGAATTCCTCCGCGCTCTTACGATTCTAAAAACACAACGGCGGCATCCTGGAACGGATGCCGCCGTTGTGCGTTTGAAACCGAGCTTAGAACTCCAGGCTGAGCGACATCTGAATCTGCCGCGCGCTGCCGATCGTTTTGGTGACCTGGCCGAGACCGCCAGGGGCGTTGAAGAAGGGGCTGCCAAAGTTGGCGGTATTATCGCAACCCGGAGTGCTGATCGTTGGAGACGGGCAAAGATTCGATACTGGATACGCGCTGAAGTTCAGGTTTTGCGTGACGTTGTCAATTGGGATGTCAAAGCTGGGTGTATTTGTGAGGTTATAGACGTCAAAGCTGTACTCCACCGTGAACCGCTCGTTGATCGGTGTCTTCTTCACAATGGAGAGGTCCGCGCGCCGCTGCCACGTTTGCCGGAAAATGTTGCGCTGGCCCGACGTGAAATTGGTTTCGAACGTGTCGCTGAGGCAGCCGGAGGGAGAGGACGCAGTGCACAGCGGAACCGCACCGTTTAGGTCTCCCGCATTGAGAATGGGCAATGTGAAGCACGCTGCATTCAGGGCCGGCAAACCAGGGGTGGCGCCGTTCGCCCCGGTCACTGCGCTCTGCGGCGTGCAAGGCTTTGCGCACGCGCCCGCACTTACAGCCGCCGCGGTGCAAAGCGGATCGATGGGATTGGTAATCCCGTCGAATATGCTGTAGAAGGTGCTGCCGACGGCTCCGGAGTAGTCGATCACGCTGAAGGGCTGTCCGCTCTGCACCGTCACGACTCCCTGAATGCCCCAGCCATTCGTCACTTTCCCTTCCCAGGAACTGGCCGCGTAGAAATTCGGAAGCTCGTAGTGATAGTCGATGTTGATGACGTGCGTCCGGTCAAAATCCGAGGGGCCGTAGCCGTCGCGAAGATTGAGCGGATTGTTACCGTTGTAAAAGAGGCCGAGTGCGCTCTGTTCATCAAAGGAGCGCGAATACGTGTAGGAAACGCCCAGTTGAAGCCCGTGACTGAGCCTCTTCTCGAGGTGCGCCTGAAGCGCGTTGTAAGACGATATCCCAGCTGCCGTATAGAGTTCCGATTCTGCAGCGTACCCGAGATAGGGCACGCGCAGGTCGACGTTTCCGCCCTCCGGATTCGCCAAATAAGTCTGCCCATTCGGAAGATTGCCCGGGCAGAAGTTTCCGAAGATGTTGCAATCAGTAGCGTTCTGCTGGACGGTCATCCCGTAAGTATAGGACTGGGCAAACGGCGAGCCGGCCGGGTTCGGACAAACCGCTGCGGGCCCGCAAAGCGGGGCCGTCGGAGACGCAATCCTGGCCTGATTGAACGGCAACGGGATAATCTCGTGCCGGCCGAGAGCATTCACGTACCCAATGTCAATCGCCAAGTCATTGCGGGGCTGCCACTGAATGTCTAGCGTGGTGTTCATTGTGTAAGGAAGCTTGTTTCCGCGCGCGTACGCCCCCAAATAGTACGGCGTTGGATTCAAGGTATTCTGCGCGCCAACAGGACACACGGGGCTAGGATTATTGTAGTTTGCCATCGCGCACGCATTGGGCAGAACCACCCCACTCGCGTTGCCGGGCGGTTGCACGAGCGACGGCCCCCACGGCTGGCTGAAGGTCGGCACGCCGTTCGCGCAATTGTCGGCGGGAATGTTGCAGGACTGTGTGGCCACAAAAGGCAGTTGTTGATTGACGCCAAACGGCCCGCCACCGGTGATGTTCTGCGTCAGGCCCGGAGACAAATACGCGTAAAGTTCGCCACGATCGTAATACATGCCCCAACCCGCGCGAACCACCACCTTGCTATTGAACATCTTCGGGCTCCACGCAACCCCGAGTCGCGGGGCAAAACCCCACTGGCGCCCGGTCAGGGTGGTGGCGCTCACGCCGGGCGTCCCGGCTTTCGGATTATTACCGGCGACAATTAGACCGTTCGAAGCGAACGTGTCCGTCGTGGGGTCGTAGGAGTACCTCGAAGGATCGAAATTGAAGAGGTTGCCGTTTTTCTCCGTCAAACCGCCGTCCCAGTCGAACCGCAGTCCCGCGGTAATCGTGAGGTTACTCTTCCACTGAAATTTGTCCTGGACGTAGTCGCCGTTTTCTTTGGCACGCCAGTAACGATTGGCATTGCCAACGAGCAACGACGTAATGTTGTATGTATAGTTCGGCGTAAGATTTCCGATCATGAAATTGGTCAAATCCTGCGACGCAATCATCCCGATCTGGTTTCTTTGATCCTTGGTGTTCAGCTGCGTGTAAGCGTAGCTGCCGCCAAATGTAATCGTGTGCCTACCTAATGTCCAAATGGCGTTGGCTGAGGGGTTGAAACGGTTCTGAAAAACGCCTGTAAACGCCCCTTGGGAAGCCGCCCCTGCTCCGATATTCATCGAGTAAGGGTACGGCGTGGCTGTAGTCCCCGCGAACACCAAGCTGATACCGGGGAAATAGGAAGTGCCGAGCGTATTCATCGTGCAATCGGCGGCCGTAACGCCGGGCAGCGTCTCGCACTGCGTCGTAAGGTTCGCCAGGAGATTCGCAGGCTGGTCCATCCGTGCTGTAGGCCTTATTCACGGATAAACCCGAACGTTTCGGTAATGCTCAGGTTGGACTTCACAATCTGCGTGTGACTCAGTGAGATTACCTGGCTGCCTGCGTCCAGGTGCTGTGCGAAGCCGGCGACCATCGAATACGCGTACGGAGCGATGGTCGGGTCGTGCTGGTAGTAATACTTAGCCGAAAACGAATGCGAGGAGTTCGGGTTCCAATCCAGATTGGCTACTGCCTGATGGGCCAGGAAGAGCGCGGTGCCCGGCACCTCGGCATCCTCAGGAAACGCGGTAGCGAGAGGGCCGGCTGCCGACGGTTTTAATGACAGAGTTCGGATTTGCGGACGGAATCAGGTATTGGCCGTTCGGCAGCTTGTAATTGAACAGTGTATACGCGATCGGATTGAGGCCGCAGGTGTCGGATGCTCCTGAGCCGCAAGGCGTCGATGTAAAATTGGGAGTCACCTGCACCCCATTCAAAAATGTCGTATTAAAGGGCGACGCGAAGGTCGTGTCGTTCATGGACAGATTCGCAATACAAGGAGCCGATCGCGGGTTCGAGCCGTACAGCCGGGATTTGGAGTGAGCGGGATTCCGCCAGGCGGGGCTTGAGGCACGGTCGTGAGTGCCTGACCAAGGTCCGGCGGCACAAACGCGCGGGAGATGCCAATCTCTTCGTCCGAAGCGTGCGTGTACTGATAGCTGCCATAAAAGAAGAGTTTATCCTTCTTAATCGGCAGTCCGATCGCGCCTCCCGCCGTATACCGATGCAAAGCCGGATTCTTTTCATTACCGGGAATATTGGGATCGGCGTTGTAAAAGAAAGGATCGGCATTCAGCCAGTTCGTCCCGCGATGCACGTAGGCCGTGCCATGAATATTGTTGGTGCCGGAAGTCGGTGCTCATGTCGATGTGCGCGCCGCTGGTAGAACCCTGCTGCGCGTCATACATCGAGGTGTTCACGCGCACTTCCTGAATGGTTTCCGGAGCGGGCGAAGGAATGGACTCGCCGATGGCAAGGTAGACGGAAGCGCTGCTTTGGACCGGAATCGCGCTCAAGCTGGAAGCGCCGCTGACGCCGGTGTTATTCACGACGCGGGCCGAAGCGACCTGGCTCGTGCTCTTGCCGTTGAAAAGGCTCCGGGCGTCGACGCCGTTTAGCAAAAAGGTGTTGCTCGTATCGCGCTGGCCGTTCGCCCACATCGGCGCGTTGCCCAAACCTGCGTTGGCGCCGGTCCCACCGGGAGAGTTCCGCATTCACGCCCGGCGAAAGTAGCGCCAGGCCTGTAAAGGAACCCGTCGGCAGAGGAACGGCATCAATCTGCAGCTTGTCCATCACGTAGCCGTTGGTCGTGTCAACCATGTTGAGCAGCGGCGTCTCTTCCACAGTGATGGATTCGCTCACGTTGCCGATCTTCAGCTCGGCGTTCACGGTCGCGGTGCGGTTGGCCTGCACGGTGATCGACGGAATGTTCTGCGACTTGAAAACCTTGCTCCGTAAATGTAAGCGTATACGTTCCGATGGGCAGGTTCACAAAGAGGTAGGATCCGGTGGTGCTGGTGGTCTGCGTGCGGCTCAATTTCGTTTCGTTGCCGACGAGGGTGACCGTCGCGCCCGAAATGACGGCGCCGGACGTGTCCTGACGGTGCCGGTGATTCCGCCCAGCGTTTGTTGCGCGCCGGAAATCGGTAGCAACGCAAAGGCCATCGCGAGGAATAGACCTGCGGCAATGCGGAACAGACATACGCATTTTCATTCTTAATCCCCTCTCCAATTTTCGAATGCGAGAACTTCCAAAATACTCGATTGAGGGCTTCTCAAAAAGAGGCTGCACCCCCTGTTCGTCGCCACTCAAGGCCTTCCACAATTTAGAAAAACTTACGCCATTTCCTTCCCGGAAGAAAAGCGCAAACTTTCAATCATCGGCGATCAGATATTTGTATCTGTTTTTCATGACCACGATGCGGGAAAAATCCAAAGGGATTAGAGGCCGGATTCCCAAAATGGGCGCGACCGAAAAGAACTTTTTAATGGAATGCGAGCGAGTTCGATCTTCCATGATGGCGGCGAAAACCGCACTACTTCGAGACGGACCGCGATTTGTTTCAGACCTTGCTTTCTTTTCGTCCTTGCCAGAAAAACAACAGCAAGGCCGGCGCTCAAGTAGACGAGGTAAATGTACGGCAGCTTCCCGTAAGGCCCCTCGGGCACCGGATAAAGATTTCCGACCAGCGCGGCAAGCATGGCGATAAAAGCCAGCCACGGAATAATTTGCGCGCCCTGGCGAAAAACACCGTGGTCGCGCAAATAGCTGCGGCAGCGCGATGCACACGAGCGCGTAAGTCACGATGAATCCGTACGTCGCAAGCGAACCCATCCAGCCGTAAACATCGAGGCCGCTCGATCCGCGATAGGCCAACACGGCGACGGGCAGAACCGCGGCAATCCCCGTCGCGAGCAGATCGCGAAGGTGGGCGTCTCGTTGCGCGCATGCGTCGTGCGAAATGTGTCGTGCGCGAGGCCGTTGTGCGCCATGAGCAGCAGCACGCGCGCCGCGGCCGTGATGCAGCCCAGCGTTCCGGCAAAGAGGCTGACCGCCGCGCCGATGTCAATCAAGATGCCCAGCGACCGGAACGCGAGCGACGTTCGCCAAAACGTGCATCGGGATCCTGGCTCGCGCCCAAGTCTTGCCCGGCAATGTGAAAGCCCAGCACTTCGGAATAGGCCGACACGATGAAAAACAGGCCCGCGATGACCGCGCTCTCGATCACGACGCGCGGAATCGTTTTCAGCGGATTGCGCGCCTCCGCCCCCAGCGTGGTGGCGCTCTCAAAGCCGACGAAGCTGAACAGCGCCAGGACCAGTCCGAGCCGCAAGTCCGCCGCCGGTCATCCCCGTCAAATGCACTTGGCCAGGATCCAGATGAAGACCGTGCCGGACAAGGACAAGCACCACGACGACAAGAATCACGAGCAGGGAGAGCGCTTCGATCCACAGCATCATGCGAGCGGAAATTTTCACGTCGCGCCAGGCAATCCACACGGAAACTCCCGTAACGATCAGCGCGAGAGCCGCCCCGGAAAAGCCATGCCCCAGTGACATCGACGAACAAAAAATTCGCGTAGTGATAGAAGCCGCCGATGACGCTGGAACCCGTGGCAATGTAAGCGAGCAGAAGGCTCCAGGCGGCGACGGCTCCGAGCCAGGGCGGAAGAATCATGGCCGCATACGTGTACAGCGAACCCGGCGACGCCGAATATCGCGCAAACCGGCTGATGCACCACGCCACCAGCAGAATCGCGATCATCGCCAGAAGGTAGGCGAGCCACGTGCCGTTGCCGGCCAGCGCGGCGACCAGTGGAATCGTGGCGGCCGGAGTGGAAGTCGGCGCAATCGTGGAAACCGATTGCGCGAGCGTCTCCATCGGGGAGAGCGCCTCGCCGCGCAATCCATAATCGCCAGTTTTAATTTGGAACCGGTGTCTGTTTGCTCGGTGGGCATTGCGTTTTGTGTAGTTCGCGTCGCGCTCCGCGCGGTTGGACATGCCGTACCATACCTGCGCTCGTCGATTGGCGCAAGGCTCTGGCAGCGGCCCGGCGGATTTGAAAAACAAATGGAATGGCGCTGCATCCGCGATTCGATAAACGCGCGAGAAAAAGATACCCTTTTCGTCTGAGGTTCTCCGTTGACGGAGCGGGCCGCTCCGGCCTATAGTGGCGCACTTTTCAGAGAGGCGCGGATTGCTCGAGCGAATTTTCCATCTCAAGGAAAATCACACGACCGTTCGCCGCGAACTTCTTGGCGGCCTGACCACGTTCATGGCCATGGCCTACGTGGTGGTCGTGAATCCGCGCATTCTGGGCGAAGCGGGCATGCCCGTCGAGGGCGTGCTGTTTGCGACCTGCGTTTCGGCGGCGATCGCGACGCTCGTGATGGGCCTGTGGGCGAATTATCCGATCGCGCTCGCTCCCGGGATGTCTCTGAACGCTTACTTCACCTACTCGATTGTTCTGGGCCGCGGCGTGCCGTGGCAAACGGCGCTCGGCGTCGTCTTTCTTTCCGGCAGCTCTTTTTTTGATTCTTACGCTCACCAATATTCGCGAGCATATCGTCAACGACATTCCCGATTGCCTGAAGCACGGAACCGCGGCGGGCATCGGCTTCTTCATCGCTTTCGTCGGACTGCGCAACGCCAAAATCATTGTGGCCAGCACGGCCACGTTCGTCGGCCTCGGAAAATCTTCCGATCCGCAGGTTCGTCTCGCCGCGCTCGGGTTGATCGTGATCGCCATCCTGATGTCACGCAAAGTCGGCGGCGCAATTTTGATCGGCATCGTGGCCATCGCGCTTGCGGGAATTCCGCTCGGCCTCACCACGGTGCCCTCGCACATTTTTTCCTGGCCCCACCCGGGCGGCACATTTCTGAAACTCGATTTTCGCTCCGCGTTCAAGATTGGCCTCGGCGATTTGGTCTTTGTCTTCTTCTTCGTGGATTTGTTTGACAACGTTGGAACGCTCGTCGGCGTTTGCGAACAGGGCGGATTTATGCGCGACGGAAAATTTCCGCGCGCCAGCCGCGCCCTGCTGGCCGACGCTTTCGGCACCATGGCGGGAGCCCTGACCGGAACGTCCACAGTCACAAGCTACATCGAGAGCGCCGCAGGCGTCGCAGCGGGAGCACGAACGGGCCTCGGCAACGTCCTCATCGCCGGACTTTTTGTCGTGGCGATTTTCTGCGCGCCGCTAGTCGCCGCCGTGCCGACTTACGCGACTGCCCCGGCGCTCATTCTGGTGGGCGCGCTCATGTGCGCCTCGCTTGCCAAAGTGGACTGGGACGATTTCACCGAAGCATTTCCCGCGTTCATCACAGCCGTGGCAACGCCGCTTACCTTCAGCATCGCCACGGGATTGAGCCTGGGCCTGCTTTCGTTCACCTTCATCAAAATCGGCACCGGAAAGATTCGGCAGATCAGCCCCCTCATCTGGGTTCTCTCCGTACTCTTTCTGCTGCGCTTCGCGTTCCTGGGCGCGGAGTAGGAACGTTCAGCTGTTGCCAACGGAAATCGCGAATTTGCCGGCAATTTGAACTGCCGTTCGTTCCGCCCTATGGGAAATCGCAAGTTTCAAGGTTCGCGTCCGCGCACCATCGGCCGTGACTACGAGGAAGCACTCCCGAGGCAACTCCAGTTGCACAAGGCTCCATCTACAAGAGCATACGAAAGTCAGTAGGGTGTCGTGCGGGCAACGGGATTCGATTTGAATTCTGACGCGCTCCCGGGAATACTAGAGTAGAGGCATCTTTGATGAAACGAAACATCCCGATTGCGGCAGTCTGCGGACTTCTCTTCGCTGCCGGCGCAGCGTCTGGCCGGTTGATGGCGCAGGCGCCGCCAGGGCCGCTTCCCACTCCACCGGCGTCGAGCTTGCCAAAACCGCGTCCGGCCAAGCCCAAACCGCCCGAGGTTCCCGCGCGAACGAGTCTCGAAGGTTTTTGGAGGCTGAATCAGGATGAAAGCGACGACACTCGCACAAAGATTCAAGACTCGCGGGGCGTCAACGGCAATCCCGGAAGCAACCGCCGCGTCGGTGTCGGGTACCCGGGCAGCGGCCCGGGCGGCTGGCCTGGCGATGGCGGCGGGCCGTACGGCGGGAACGGGCGGGAAACGGAAAACGATGAAAAGCTGGAGAATCTGATTCGGCCGCCGATTTCGCTGACGTTCGCGCTTAAGACCGGCGCCGTGGAGCTCACGGACGACCACTACCATAAGTTCGCTTTTTTTACGGACGGCCGGCAATTGCAGAAGTCCAAGGACGACAGCTACCAGGAAATCGCTGCACACTGGGACGGCAAGAAGCTGGTTACGGATGAGAAGACTCCGCAAGGTGCGAAGATGAGCCGGACTTTTGAACTGTCCTTCGACGGGCGGCAGTTCGCCGAAACCGTGCGCGTCGAGCGCGGGAAATCGAAAGGCATGCTGCTCATACGATACGTATATGACGTCGCGGCCGTGACGACCCAGGCAAACCGCGAGGCCGATCCTGACCAGCCGGTGTTGAAAAGAAAATCCGACAGCAGCGGAAACACTTCCGCTCCGCCGGCCGGGCAGCCCGCTCCGCCGCCCGATCCGGATCAGCCGGTACTGCGAAGGAAACCCAACGACAGCGGTACTTCGCCGCAATAACTGCGCGAGGACATTCTTTCTCTCCCTGATCGAGATCACGACGGCGTCTCGCTCCCGGTCGAACTACGCCCCACGCCGCCTTCGCATTGCGTGAACGAAAGCCAGACTCTTTTTGCTCCTACCTTCGGCCGATTTAGCCCCCGAATTAATCTTTGATCCGCGGCGATTCCCTGATATAGAGTTCCGGAAGATTTCTCCGGTACTCATCGTCGAACAGAACTGAACCGACGCTCGCTTCACGGAGGGAACGAACATGAGCGCATCTTCCAACCCTAAATTTTCCGGCAGCTTGTCACGTCGCGATTTGCTTCTGGGAGCTTCGTCCGGCGCGGCAGTTGCGCTGGCCGGAGCAACGCTACCGACTTGGAGCGAACCGCCGCAAGCCGGCACAGCCGCGGCGCGTTCTATTTCTCCCGCGTCCATGCCGAAAGCCTGGTCCGCGGAAGAATTTCGCCGCCGCTGGCAGAACGTTCGCCAGGGAATGAAGGAGAACCATTTCGACTGCCTGATCGTGCCGCAACACAGCACGCAAGCCATGATTCACGACCGGCAAGACGGCGACGCGGACGTGCAATATCTCGTCGGAATTCCCGCGGGATGGGTCATCGTTCCCGCGGAAGGCAAAATCACCGCGATTTCCAGCCGCGTCGGATCCTTGCTGGCTGAAAAGCGCCCCATACCCGGCCTCGTCTTGACCACCCTGTTCGCGGACAACGCTCCGGACGTCGAAGTCCGCTTTTCGGAGGAAGAGGGACTGTGGTCGCCGGCCCTTATCGATTCCCTGAGAGAACGGAAGATGGAGCAAGCGCGCATCGGCGTGGGATCGCTCGCGAACATGTTTCGCAACACCGAGGGCTCCGTCACCTACAGGACCTACGACCGCGTGCGAAAGGCGTTCCCACAGGCGCAATTCGAATCGGCTGTGGACATCCTTTGGCGCGTGAAACTCGTGCACAGCGCCGAGGAGATTGCGGTGCTGGAGAAAGCCACCGAGGTGAGCGAGGCAGGCGTACAAGCCATGATGGAAACCGCGCGTCCCGGCTCCGTACACCGCGACGTGTGGCTCAAAATGTATAGCACGATGGTGCAGGCTTCCGGCGAGCGTCCCTGGCGGCTGAGCATCAGCACTCGAGGATCGGGCAACGCGAGCTTCGGCTTCCCGTTGGAGGATGTATTCAGCGCGGGTCAAATTCTGGGGCAGGAGTGCTCGGGGTCGGTTCTCGGCTACGGCTCCCAGGTGAATCACTCCGTGCTGCTTGGCTCGCCGGCTCCGGCGGACTGGGCTTCGGCCGGACAGTACTGTCTTGATCTGTTTCACGAACTCATGGACCGAGTTGCGCCGGGAAAAAGCGTCAAGGAGTTTTGTGACTTCTGCGGAGAGAAACTGAAAGCACGCGGAATCGCCAAGCCCGGCGGCGTCCTGATTCACTCGGGAGGTCTCGCGGACCTGCCTCGCTGCGGCCCCGGCCGAATGGAGGGAGGCGACGATCTCGTGTTTCAGGCCGGGATGGTGTTCGATCTGAAACCAAGTGTGCCGGTCAAGCAGACGCGGACACCGGCGGAATTCGGCGATTCCATCGTCGTAACGGAAAAGGGAGCGCGGCGGCTCGGCAAACGCAAGATGGAACTGGTTACGCTCGGAGCGTAGCGGCGCCCCAGACACTCGGTGAAGTCGCGGCCCTGCATGGTGTGAAAACGGGTGAGGATCGGACGACTATTGCGCCTTACCGAGAAGCGTATCGAGATCCGCTCCCACTTGCGTCTTGCTGGTGTCGATCTCGATGGCTCCCTTGAGGTACGCGCCTTCCTCGACCAAAATGCGCGCGGTGCTCAAATCGCCCACCACGCTGGAGCCCTTCTTGATTTCGAGCCGGTCCCGCGCGCTGACGTTTCCGTTGACTTCCCCGGCGATGACGACTTCCCGCGCGATAATCTCGCCGTGCACGTGCGAACTCGGGCCGACCGTCAGTCGAAATCCGCCGAGAGAAATCGTTCCCTCAAACTCGCTGTCCAGCTTTAGGTCTTCGTTGCCCGTGATTTCGCCGCTGATCCGGAGGCCCGGGCCGAGATAACCCGGCGTGCGCGAGTTTGTGCTGGGCACATTCGGCGAAGGAGTTCCCGCTGGTCTGGCTGGCCCTTCGTTACTGTTCCACATCTTGCCTCCCGCACCCTCGAATCGAAATGCACTCGCCGCTGGCGATGCACTCTTAGCTTAGGAGGTCCGTCCCAGCAGGGGCAAGGATTCGATTGCGCGCGGTTGCCAGCTTCGCAACGGGTGGCTATGTCATTACTCCGAGTGGCGGCGCGGCCACGGCAGGTGAAGGTCACGCGCGATCGCTCCACAAAACAAAACGCGCGCCCGCGAAAGAGATGCCCACGGATAATTTGGTTCAGTCGAGGCAGCCCCGGGGTGTATAAGTGTCCCCATTCGGGATATCGAATCCGTAGGCCGTGTTCGAAGTTTTGGAATTGCTCTTTTGAGAGCGAGGGAAACGCATGTCGCGAAGACTCTGCATGCTTGTTGGATTCATTTTGCTGGCCGCTGGAACCGCGTCCGCGCAATCCGTGGATGCCCGAAAAGCGCTGGAGGCGTCGGCAAAGGCGATGGGCGCCACCAATTTGAAGACAATTCAATACTCCGCCGCCGGGTGGTTTTCGCAGATCGGCCAGACCTACGGACTCGCCGAAGACTGGCCGCATTATGAAGTGGCGGACTACACGCGCGTCATCGACTATGACGCGAAGTGGTCGCGCGAGGATTACACCGCAAGGCAAGGAAAGTACCCGCTGCTCGGGAGAAATCCGATGCCCGAACACCATGTCACTTCCATTTTGAGCGGGAACTACGCGTGGGACATGCAGGGAAACACGCCGGTGCCCCTCACGCGAATGTATCTCGACGGAGTGCCGTATTCCGATCTGCGGCAGCTCGAGATTGTTCTGACTCCGCACGGTTTCCTCAAGGCCGCGCTGGCGGCTACGGATGCGACCGCGATCTCCCTGCCCATCGTGGGGCCGTCCGACTTCGGCCTGTCCCACTATGGCCGGAAAGTAACGATCGTTTCGTTCACAATGGGAAAGTACAAGGTCAACGGAACGATCAATGACCAAAATCTCGTCGAGCTCGTCGACACGTGGTATCCCAATCCCGTGTACGGCGACATGGACTATGAGATGCGCTACACGAAATACAAGGATTTCGGCGGAATCATGTTCCCGGGGCTGATTCACGTGCATCAGGGCGACCCGAGACTCAACCCCGCTCACAACTATTACGAAATCAACGTGACCGACGTGAAAGCAAACGTTCCGGTGACGCCGATGCCGGTGCCGGATGCGGTGCGGACGGCAACGCCCGCGCCGGTGAAAGTGGAAAGCCAAAAGCTTGCGGACGGCGTCTGGATGCTGGGCGGAGGATCGCATAACAGCGTGCTCGTCGAGTTCAACGACTTCGTCGCGGTCGTCGAGGCGCCGCAGAATGAGGCTCGTTCGCTCGCGGTGATCGCGGAAGTGAACAGGCTGGTCCCCAACAAGCAGATTCGCTACCTCGTCAACACCCACCACCACATGGATCACGCGGGCGGGCTGCGCACCTATCTTTCGCAGGGAACCACCATCGTGACGCACGAATCCAACAAACCGTATTACCTCGACATTATGTTCTACCCCGCTCCGAGGACTCTCGATCCGGACCGGATGGCGATCTTCAGTCCGATGTACATGATCAGCCGCCGGCCCGCTCCGATCGACACGGTCGGCGGCGACACGCGCGAAGGAAAATACGTCGTGACGGACGGCTTCCACGTGATGGAAATCTTCCACGTGCAGGATATGGCCTACGAACTGGGCGATCCGTCCTACAGGGAGGGCAATCACAGCGCCGACATGCTGATGGCGTACTTGCCGAAGGAAAAAATCCTGATCAATGCGGATCTCTACTCGCCGCCGCAGCCGGGAGCGCAGCCGCCTGTCCCGACTCCGGGGATGAAAACCCTGTACCAGAACATGCTGAAGCTGAAGCTCGACGTCGCGCAACACGTCCCGATCCACGGACGCGTCGGAACGAATGACGAGTTTGTGAAAATTGTAGGCGACAATCGGTAGCGGGAACCGCGGGCGTTCGCGCAAGCCCAGAGGGACCTACAGCCTGAGCAGCCGCGCGGGGTTGTCGCAGAGAATCAACTGGCGCTCGCTCTCGGTGATATTCGGAATCGCCTCGACGTATTCCACGGGCCTTCGGATGGACATGCCCTGCGGAAAATCGGTGCCGCAAACGACGCGATCGGCGCCCACGATGTCAATGAGCATTCGCGTGAGTTTTGGATCGTGCATCGCGAGGTCGTAGTGGAAGCGGCGAAGGTAGTCGCTCACGCGCGGCAGCTTGAGATTCTTGTAAGTTTCGGTGCGTTCCCGCGGTGAATACGCCGCCGTGCCCATCGCCCAATCCATTCGCGGCGTGGCAAACGCAAAAAACCCTCCGCCATGGGGAAAATACACGTCCAGTTTCGGAAACGCGTCCATTACGCCTCCCAGCACCAGCGCCGTTGCCGCGATGGTAGCCTCAAACGGATTTCCGAGAACGTTGATCATCGTATAGCCCTTTTCCACGAGCCGTTCGGAAATCGGATCGAGATTATGCAGGAAAATAGGCAGGTTCAGCGCCTCGGCGCGTTCGTAGACCGGCCAGAAAGATTTGTCGTCGATGTTCTTTCCGAGAACATTCTCCGGAAAATTCACCGCCTTCATTCCGGGCAGTTTGCGGCCTCGCTCCAGTTCCGCGAGAGAGGCGCTGACGTCCTGCAGCGGAAGCGTGATGGCGGCGGTGAATCGCTTTGGGTACTTCACGCACAAAGCCGAGCTCGCGTCGTTGATGGTCCGCGCGAGTTTCGCGCCGAATTCCGGAGAGGCCCACAAGATGTGTGGATTGGTCTGCGTGAGGGTGCACAGATCGACGTGCCGCTCGTCCATCGCCTTTAGCATCGAGGTGACGTCGGTCATGTCGCGGCGAAATACGGCGCGCGGTGCGTAGGGGTGGTTGCCCGGAACGACGCATTCGAGCTCGCCCTTCTCGTTGCGTTTTATGTTGGTGACGCCGTTCGCCGCCCCTTCCCTTTCGATCAGATCGGCAAATTCCGGCGGATACCAATGGAAGTGCGCGTCGATCACCGGCTTCGCGTAGTGATATTTCGGTTGCGGCGCGATTTCTTGCGCGCTGCCGGACGTCGAGGGAAAAAGCGAAGCTGCGCCCGCCGCGGCGACCTGCGTCAGGAAATCACGTCTCTTGATGGGCATACTTCCTCCGAAGGACAGCGATCTCGCGAATGCTCATTCCACCGTTCCGCAGTTCTAAGTTCGGTTGGCGGAATTAGCGTTGCGGACAGTCTAGTCCGTGCGGGTGGCATTCGACCAGACTCCGACGAGACGAATCCGACGGCCATGGAATTTTTCACGGCCATCATAGGACGGACTCCTTCTGTAAAAAGAGTAATCGGCGGGGACTTAAACCGCGAGAAAACTTCCGATCACAAGGTTTTCGCCGCAACGGGTTGCGGTTCTTCGGAAGCAGGTTGGCCGGCGGCAGGGACGCGGCTCGACATGATCCTGCGAAGGTCGGTCATTTTCTCGCCTTCCAGCTCGTTCTCCCAACGGCTCACCACGATCGTCGCCACGCCGTTTCCCACCACGTTCGTCATGGCGCGGCATTCGCTCATGAATTTGTCGATGCCCACCAGTATCGCCAGCGCCTGAATGGGCACATCCGGGACGGCGGAGAGCGTCGCGGCGAGAGTCACGAAGCCCGTGCCGGTTACGCCGGAAGCTCCCTTCGATGCGATGGTGGCAAAAAGCAGCATGGCCAGAAGCTGGCTCAGGCTCAGATGCGTGTTCGTGGCCTGCGCGAGGAAGATCACGCACAAGGTGAGATAGATGTTCGTGCCGTCGGTATTGAAACTGTAGCCGGTTGGAAAGACCAGCCCGACCGTCGTCTTCGACACGCCCAGGCGTTCGAGCTTCAGCATCATGTCCGGGAAGCACGGTCTCCGACGAACTGGTGCCCAGCACGATCAGCAGTTCGGCCTTGATGTAGGCGATGAAGCTCAGGATCGAGAAGCCGGCAAAGTACGCGATCGGTCCCAGAACGACCAGAGACGAATATCGCCGCGGTCACATAAAACGTCCCGATCAGCTTCGCCAAGCTCGAGAGCGAGACCAATGCCGTAACTGCCGACCGTGAACGCCATGCCGGCCAGCGGCGCCGATGGGAGCGGCTCGCACGATAATTCGGATGATCGCAAAAAGCGCTTTCGTGAAGCCATCGATCATCCGGACCAGGATCTCGCCGCGGGCGCCCATTTGCGCGATGGCGAACCGAACAGGATGGCGATGAACAGCACCTCCAGCACGTCGCCCTTGACGAAGGCGTCAAATATCGTGGAGGGGATGATTCCCAGCAAGAGCGGAATGATGCCCACGTCTTTCGCGTGCGATCGACGTACTTCGAGACCAGCTGCGGGTCCAGCGTGGCCGGATTGATGTTGAATCCGCTTCCAGGGTGAAGGGCGTATCCGACCAGAATCCCCACAACGAGCGCCAGCGTGGAGACCACCTCGAAATAGACCAGCGCCTTGAGCCCGACGCGGCCCACTTGCTTCAAGTTTCCCATCGATGAGATGCCCTGCACCACAACGCAGAACACGATCGGGGCAATCATCATGCGGATGAGCGCGACGAAGGCGTCACCCAGCGGCTTCAGTGCCATGCCGGTCTTCGGAGAAGAAATGCCCGATGAAGATGCCAAGGACGATGGCAATCAGGACCTGCACGTACAGGATGGAATACCAGGGACGACGTTGTGCCATGAATGCCCCTTGCCAAACCAGCCCATCCGGCGGGACACTTGTATCACAGCCCGGCTCTCCGGCTCAATACACGCGGTTCAGCGGCGGCTCACCAGCGACGGCCACTCGTTCGACGTTTCTCCACGCCGCTCGAAACAGAAACGCAGCGGACTGGCGCGTCACTCCGGCGATATGCGGCGTAAACAAGACCCGGCGCGCGGCTTCGCCCTGCAGCGCCAGCAGCGGGTGATCCGCGGCGGGCGGCTCGGCGGAGTAGACATCGATGGCTGCGCCGCCGAGGTGACCCGATTCGAGATGGCGGGCCAGCGCGGCTTCGTCCACGATCCCACCGCGCGAAGCCTGAACGATGACGGCTCCCGCTTTCATCATGGAGAGTTCGCGGTCGCCGATGAGCCCCTGCGTTTCCGGTAAAAGCGGCACATGAAGCGTTACGACGTCCGCGGTTTTCAGCAGTTCGTCGAGCGGAAGCGAAGACGCGCTCAATCGCGTCCGCGGCCGCACGGATCGCGCGGCGCCGGATCGAAATAGCAGATTCGGCAGCCCATTTTCGCAAACCCTTCCGCCACGGCCATCCCGATCGCGCCCAGCCCCACCACTCCCGCGAGCAAACCCTCGAGCCCGGCGAGGTTGTCCGCCAACATGCGCGCGCGGAACGCGGCGTAGTTCCCGCGACGAATTTCGTGGTCCGCCCAGCCAGCCGCCGCAAGAGCACCACTGCTGCCGTGACGACATATTCCGCTACCGCGCTGTTACTGCCCCCGGGCACATTCGCCGCGGGAATTCCCAACCGCTTCAGCGTCGCAGCGTCCAGCCGGTCCATCCCGGCGCCGGTCACCTGCACCAATTGCACGGAACTGCCTTCGAATAGCGCCGGCGGCAACTTGGGCCCCACGGCCGGAATGACCAGCGCCTTCGCCCGTTTCATCAGCGCGGGCACGTCGGCATCACCCGGGGCGCGATACACAACGTCGAGCGAGGCCGGCGGCAGGCTTCCGCGCGCTCGAAGTCCGCGCGCGGCCGCAGGCATAAGATTTCGACGCTCATCGATTGTTCCCGAGCCTCAGGCGACGGCGGCTCTTCCGTGGCCTTGGCCACGTCGGCCACGGGAAAGAAGCACAGCAGCAGGAGCGGCTCGCTGCCCGTATTCCGCGTGACGTGTTTTTCGCCGGCTGGCATGAGAATGGTGTCACCAGCCTCCAGCGGATATTCTCCGCTCTCGGCATAGGTCGTGCCCCGGCCGGACAGCACGTAGATGCATTCCTCGGTGTCATTATGATAGTGGGGCCCGCGCTGCGGATCGCCAGGGCAGGACGACAGGAATTTCCACCAGTCTCATCGTCATCCGCGCGCGCCTTTTTCGCCGGAGACGATTTCGATGGACGTCCGTCCCGGCAATCCCAGCCGCTTGCCCTCGGATTGTTTGTAGACGCGCGCCATCACTATGCCCGCCGCTTTCGCGTGATTTCGGCGACTCCGCCGTGCAACTCATCGAGTTGCCGGAAAATTTCGGTGGCCTCACTGGCAATGGCGTCGGCAATGCTCGCGAGCATGCGCTGCGCCTTCGCGGCGGTTGCGGGCCGCGGATCGCCATACCAGCCGGTCGGCGCAATCATACGAATATCGGTCAGCACCGGCTGGAAACTGCGCGTGCGGCGCAGCTTGTCCATCTTTTTTCCGTGCTGGTGTTCGGAGGAGTGCTCGGCGCGGTCCAGATGCACCAGCTCAGGGCGGTAGGCCAAGACCGCCAAGCGCTTCGATCTCTCCGCCGTGGGTCAGTCCTCCGTACTCGGCGCCGAACAGATCCGCCGCGACGTAACACGCCTGCACCGTCAGCACCGTCATGCCGTGCTCCCGGTGCAGCGCATCGGCGGCAATGGCAAGCGAAGGAATATTTCCTTCATGCCAGTTGAGAATGAGCAGGTACTTCGCGCCATGGCTCGCCGTCGAGGCGCACGTTTCCTTGACCAGGCGCATGTACGTGTCCGGCGTGAGCGAAATCGTGCCCTCGTACGGCATGTGAAACGGCGTCACGCCGAGCGGGCCGCCCGGCAAAACCAACCCGTCCATGCGTTCCGCGACGGCGTGGCCGATCACGTTCGCCGCGAAAATGTCCGTGCCCGTCGGCAGGTGCGGCCCGTGCTGCTCCACGCTGCCCGCCGGCAGGATCACCAGCGGGTTCTTCCGGAATTGCGCGGCGATTTCCGGCTGCGTGAGGTCGATGAAATAGCGGCTAGGCAACATGGCTGCTCGCGGGCACTTTCGCACGCGCTTGCTCGATCATGTCGGCAATGCGAACCAATTGGCCATTCTTTTCAATCGAACGCAACGCGGCATTCACCACGGCGACAGCGGTGTAGCCGTTCTCCGCGGTCAATTCACCGTTCTTGCCCGTGCGGCAGCTTTCGGCAAACATTTCCAGCTCGGTGCGGAACATGTCGCTTTCCGGCATCTTCAACTCTTCGCGGCTCGCGTAGCCGGCCTTGCCGCGCTGAATGTAGAGCGTGGAGGTCTTGTGCAGTTTGTCGGGCGTGTCCCAGGTTCCGAAATCGATCTCGTAGTGCATCAGTCCCTTGGAGCCGAAGACGCGCACGGAAAACACACCGGGCGAAGTCCAGCAGGAGCCGACGTAGCCCACCTTGCCGTCCGCAAACTTGAGCAGCGTCATCGATTGATCGTCCACTTCCGCGCCCACCGGAGATAGCTTGGAAGCCATCGAGCTGGCCTCAACGATGTCGCCCCCGAGATAGTGAAGCACGTCGAAGTGATGGATGGCCAGTTGCGAAAGCGGCCCGCCCGGCGCGCGGTCCTTATACCAACGCCAGGTCTTCGGCGTCAGCTCCAACGCCCGCTCATTGGAGAAGTTCGCTTCAATGAAAGCGACTCGTCCCAGTTCGCCGCGATCGATCGCTTCGCGGATCATGCGGATTCCCGCCATCAGCCGAGCGCTGTGTCCAACGGTCACCGTGACCCCGTATTTCTTCTGCAAGCGCGGCGATCTCGAGTCCGTCCTCGAGCGTGCTGGCAATCGGCTTTTCCGTGTACACGTGCTTTCCTGCCTTGGCGACTTCCGCGGCCACAGCCAGATGCTGCTCATTCGGCACCGTTAGAATGACGCCCTGGATTTCGGGCTTGGCGAGCAGCGTTTGCAGGTCCGGCATGGCCTGGAACCCCAGCTCCTGCTCGAATGCCTGTCGCTTTTCCTCCGAGCGGCTGTAGCCCGCCACGATTTTCAGCTTGTCGGATTTTTTCGCCGCACGGGTAAGTACTTTGGCCCAGCGGCCAAGCCCGACGATGCCAACGCGAACCGGATCAGTGCTCATAAGATCGTATGTCCCTTCGACGCTAGATTTAGAATGAACGGCAATTTCTTTGCTTGCAAATCAAATATTCTCGTAGTATCGTATTACGGTATGATTGAGCAGTCAAGCCAAAATCCTCCTCTCAACCGTGCGGCGTTGCCAACCATTGGTAAGTTCGCGGCCCCTCTGCGGCGGCAGGTTCTGGATGAACTGCGCCAGTCCATTATCGCAGGACGCCTGGCTCCGGGTTCGCGCCTGGTGGAGCGCGAGCTGACGGCCATGATGGGTGTGTCGCGCACCGTAGTCCGAGAAGCTCTCCGCCAATTGGAATCCGAGGGGCTGATTTCCATCATTCCAAACAAGGGGCCCATCGTTCGCGAGCTGACCCTTGCGGAAGCCAAGGACCTCTATTCGATCCGGGCTGTGCTCGAGGGCTTGGCGGCCCGGCGGTTTGTGGAGAATGCCAGCGATAACCAACTGGAAAAGCTTCAGCAGGCGCTGGATGCCACGGCGGAAGCTTATGAACAGAGGCGATCCAGCCGTCATTCTGGAGACCAAGAATCGATTTTATGACGTGTTGTTCGAGGGCGCCGGCAGCGAGACGCTCTCCTCGATGATTGGCACGCTGCACGGGCGCATCTGGCGATGGCGGGCGCTTGGGCTTGAGCCACCCGCAGCGTTCACCGGAGCGGTCCAAGGAAAGCGTGGCGGGATTGCGCGCGGTGCTTGCCGCAATCCGGGATCGCGACGCCGGAACTGGCCGAACGCAGGATGCGCGATGAGGTGACGCGCGCGTCGACCGAGGCGATGCGCTTGCTGACAAGTGCCAGTTTGCGGAATTCTTAGGCCCGGAAAAATTTTTGAGGTTCGTTCTTTAACATTATGGGGGAACCAATGGCTACGCAATTCATTGTTCACGACAAGATCGATACCGTCGGGGTTGTGGTTGTGGAAGACGTCCAACCCGGCAAAGACCTGACGGGCTGGATCATGCAGACCGATGAAACGATCACGCTGAAAGCGCTCGATGCAGTGCCGCTGGGGCACAAGATCGCTCTCGCAGGATTTGAAGACCGGCGACACTGTTCTGAAATACGGCCATGATGTCGGACGTATCGTGGCGGATGCGGGCAAGGGCCACCACGTGCATGTACACAATATGAAGACGAAGAGGTGGTAACGATGAGCCGCTACGATTTTTATGGATTTCGCCGTGAAAATGGCCGCGTAGGAATTCGCAATCACGTCGTCATTCTGCCGCTGGACGACCTTTCCAACGCGGCCTGCGAAGCCGTCGCCAACAATATCAAGGGAACTATGGCGCTGCCGCATCCCTACGGCCGGCTGCAGTTCGGCGAGGATCTCGAACTGCACTTCCGGACGCTGATCGGCACGGGTTCGAACCCGAACGTCGCGGCCTGCGTGGTGATCGGCATCGAGCCGGAATGGACGGCCGGGTGGTGGAGGGAATCGCCAAGACCGGCAAGCCCGTCGCGGGTTTCTCGATCGAAGGCAATGGCGACATCAGCACCATCGCCGCCGCTTCGCGCAAGGCGCGCGAGTTCGTCGCAGGCGGCGTCGGAAAAACAGCGCGAGCTGTGCACCATTCAGGAGCTGTTCGTTTCGACGAAGTGCGGCGAAAGCGACACCACTTCGGGCTTGGCCTCCTGCCCCACGGTGGGAAACCTGATCGACAAGCTCGATCCGCTGGGCGCCACAACTTGCTTCGGTGAAACTTCCGAGCTGACCGGCGCCGAAGTGGTCTGCGCCAGCCGCGCCGCCAGCAAGGCCGTCTCGGACAAGTTCATGAAGGTTTTCAATGCCTATCAGGAAGTCATCGAACGCCACAAGACCAGCGACCTCTCCGAATCCCAGCCGACCAAGGGCAATATCGCGGGCGGCTTGACCACTATCGAAGAAAAGGCCTTCGGTAATCTCCAGAAGATTGGGCGAAAGGCCAAGTACATCGATGTGCTCGCAGCCCGCGGAGGCCCCCGCCAAAGGTCCCGGGCTCTACTATATGGATACATCTTCCGCCGCGGCGGAGTGCATCACGCTGCAAGCCGCGGCGGGATATCGTCGTGCATCTGTTTCCCACCGGCCAGGGCAACGTGATCGGCAACCCGATCGAGCCGGTCATCAAACTCACCGCCAATCCCAAGACGGCGCGCACGATGGTCGAGCACATCGACCTGGACGTTTCCGGCATCCTGCGCCGCGAAATGACGCTCGATCAAGCGGGCGACCGGTTGATCGACATCATGATCCGCACCTGCAACGGCCGCCTGACTTGCGCCGAGGCCATGGGTCATCGCGAGTTCGTGTTCACGAAGCTTTACCAGTCGGCGTAATCGGCCAGCTGTCCGCGGCAGCCGCTCGTCGAAAGTAGGAGCGAAACTCGGTGAATTCAAAGACGCTATTTTTTGTAGGGCTGATTCTCTGCGCCAGCGGGGTGGTGCCGACGCCGGTTGCCCTTCTGCTGGGGCTGGTGTACGGATTTTCGTTCATTCATCCCTACCATGTGGACAGCCGCAACCTATCCAAATTCCTGTTGCAAGCTTCGGTCGTTGGCCTGGGTTTCGGCATGAACCTGCAGGAAGTTCTGCGTGTAGGCCGCAGCGGATTTGTGTACACGGCGGTGAGCATTACGTTCGCGCTGGCCCTCGGTTTGCTGGCGGGCGCGCCTGCTGCAGGTCAATCAACCACTTCCGCCCTGATCTCCACCGGCACCGCCATCTGCGGCGGCAGCGCTATCGCCGCCGTCGCGCCGATCCTGGACGCCGATCAGGACCAGACCGCTGTTTCTCTCGGCACCATTTTCATTCTCAATTCCATCGCGCTGTTGATTTTTCCGTCGCTTGGCTGGGCGCTGCATCTTTCGCAGTCCCAGTTCGGCCTGTGGTCGGCGCTGGCGATCCACGATACCAGTTCCGTGGTGGGCGCTACGGCGCGCTACGGTGCTGCCGCATTGCAGGTGGGCACAACGGTCAAGCTGACGCGCGCCATGTGGATTGTCCCCGTTTCGGCCGGCGCGGCAGTGATCAAGGGATCGAAAGGCCGCATTCATTGGCCCTGGTTCATTCTTCTGTTCGCTCTCGCCGCTGTCGTCAACACGTACGTTCCGGCTATGGCGAATCTAAGCCACGTCTTGAGCAATCTCGGGAAGTTGGGGCTGACCGCCACGCTGTTTCTGATCGGGACGGGACTCTCCAGAGCCACGCTGAAACAAGTCGGCGTGCGTCCCATGGTACAAGGCGTGCTCCTCTGGATCGTCGTCGCGGTCTCATCTCTCTGGTTGATCGCCAAGGGCGTTATTTCCCTTTAGCTTCGGAAGCAGTCTCCGCTTGTTCCCTGCCTAGCGGTCGACACGAACGATCCACAGGGCCGTCCTGAAACCTTCTCCGGCCGCCCTCCTAGAATAGGCAACATTCCACAGGCAGTTCCGATACAATCGCTTGCGAGGACCGCGCACGGTGGCGCGGACTCGAAGCGGCAGCTCGGAAAGCGGCCTACGAAGATGCCCGATCGTTCCATCCTGCAGCGCCAACATTTCGACCAACTTTTCGTTGCGCTGAAAACCCGAGGCTACCGAGTGATCGGACCGACGGTGCGCGACGGCGCAATCGTCTATGACGATCTGAATTCTGCCGACGGCTTGCCCGTGGGATGGACGGACGAACAAGACGGCGGCACGTACCGGCTCAAGAAGCGTGCCGACCGAGCGTTGTTCGGTTACGTCGTCGGCCCGCAATCCTGGAAACAGTTTTTGCATCCCCCTGCGGTGCGCTTGTGGCAGGCGGACCTGTCCGGCAAGAACATTCAGTTCAAAGAAGAAATTCATACCGCGTCCAAGATGGCCTTCATCGGCGTGCGCGCGTGCGAGCTTCACGCCATCGCGATTCAGGACAAAGTGTTTCTCGGCGGATCGGTGATCGACCCGCTCTACCAGGCGAGCCGCGAAGGAGCGTTCCTCGTCGCGGTGAATTGCGGCCAGGCGGGCAACACTTGTTTCTGCTCCTCGATGAATGCCGGACCGAAGGCAACTTCCGGATTCGATTTGGCGCTCACCGAGATCCTCGAAGGCACGGAGCACTACTTCGTGGCGGAAGCCGGAACGCCCCTCGGCGCCGACGTCCTGCGCGAAGTGGCGCATCGGCCCGCAGAAGCCGCCGAACTGGCCAAGGCTGAAAACATCAGCGCGAAGACGGCTCAGCAAATGGGCCGCACCATGGACACGACCGGCATAAAGGACCTTCTGTACGGAAACATGGAACACCCTCGCTGGGACAACGTGGCCTCGCGATGCCTCACCTGCAGCAATTGCACGATGGTCTGTCCGACCTGCTTTTGCACGACGGTCGAGGACGTCACGGATCTGACCGGCGACCATGCCGAGCGCTGGCAAAAGTGGGATTCCTGTTTCACCATGGATTTTTCCTACATTCACGGCGGCAGCGTTCGCAGCTCCACTAAGAGCCGCTACCGGCAATGGATGACGCACAAGCTGGCCAGCTGGATCGATCAGTTTGGAAGCTCCGGATGCGTCGGTTGCGGGCGCTGCATTACGTGGTGCCCCGTGGGGATCGATCTCACGGAAGAGGTGCGCACGATTCGGGCGACGGACCTCCGGACGAACACCAACGCGAGGGAGACTGAGGATGGAAACACTCGAACGAATTCTCTCTGAACACCCGTTCTCGCGCGGCCTGGACAAGCGCTACACCGAACTTCTTGTCGGATGCGCGAAGAATGTTCGAATCGAAGCCGGTGACTTCCTTTTCCGCGAAGGCGACGAAGCGGATCAGTTTTTTCTCATTCGCCACGGCGTTGTGGCCGTCGAAGTGTTCGCCGGCCCAGCGGGCGAGACCACGATTGCGACGATGGGACAAGGCGAAGTGCTGGGGTGGTCCTGGCTCTTCCCGCCTTACCTTTGGAAGTTCGACGCGCGCGCCAAGGAACTGACGATGGCGATTGCGCTGGACGGAAAATGCTTGAGAACCAAATGCGAAGCCGACCACGATCTCGGCTACGAACTTCTCAAGCGTTTC
Organism: uncultured Acidobacteriota bacterium; assembly: GCA_963800455.1. Taxonomy (GTDB): domain Bacteria; phylum Acidobacteriota; class Terriglobia; order Acidiferrales; family UBA7541; genus Palsa-360. The sequence continues at coordinate 784,225 of CAWDAY010000004.1, forward strand.
GCATACATGGTGGAAAAGCGGCTGGATGCCATGCGATTGCAATTGCTGAACATTTATGAAACTCACGCCTGACATCGAAGGGATGGACCTGACTTCCCATCCGATGGCGCCGTCGCCGTTCCGCGTCGAACGAGTGCGGCGTGAGACGCACGATACGTTCACGGTGGAGTTCCGGCCCGTCAAGAGTGGCCGCCCCACTCCCTTTTCCGCCGGGCAGTTCAATATGTTGTACGTCTTTGGCGTGGGGGAAGTTCCGATGTCCATTACCGGCGATCCCGCCAATCCGCACACCATCGTTCACACCACGCGAAGCGTCGGCATGGCGACCGCGGCTGTGTGCAAGCTTAAACGCGGCGACGTGGTTGGAATGCGCGGCCCCTTCGGAAATTCCTGGCCCGTGGAAGAAGCCTTGGGAAAAGATGTAGTAATTGTTGCCGGAGGCGTCGGACTCGCGCCGTTGCGGCCGGCCGTTTATTCCATCCTTTCGGAACGCGCGAAGTACGGCAAGGTGACGCTGATCTACGGCTCGCGCACGCCCGCTGATCTGCTCTATCAAGGCGAACTCACGAAGTGGCGATCGCGATTTGATTTCCGCACGGAAGTCACCGTCGACCGCGCTCCCTCCGCGTGGCGAGGTTCGGTCGGCGTGGTGACCACGCTGATCCCCAAAGCTACTTTTGATCCGCGCAATGCGATCGCCATGGTTTGCGGGCCGGAAGTGATGATGCGGTTTGTAGCGCGCGAATTGGAAGCTCTCGGAGTGAAGAGGGACCAGATCCACATCTCGATGGAACGCAACATGAAATGCGCGGTCGGCTTTTGCGGCCACTGCCAGTTGGGCCCGCAATTTATCTGCAAAGACGGCCCGGTATTTCGGTACGATCGAATTGCGCCGCTGCTGGGGATACGCGAGCTTTGAGATGAAGCGAAAGAAAAAGCCCAAATTGGCCGTTTGGAAATTCGCCTCCTGCGACGGCTGCCAGCTCAGCCTCCTCGATTGCGAGGATGAACTTTTGTCCGTGGCCCAGGAACTGGAAATTGCGAATTTTCCGGAAGCTTCGCGGGCGGTCGTAAAGGGCCCTTACGATCTGTCGCTCGTCGAAGGTTCGATCACGACGCCGCATGATGAGCAGCGAATTCACCAGGTGCGTCGCGCGTCGAAGTTCCTGGTTACCATCGGCGCGTGCGCTACCGCCGGCGGCATTCAAGCGCTGCGGAATTTCAAGGACGTCAAGGAATTCATCTCCATCGTGTACGCGCATCCCGCAGTACATCGAAACCCTGAACAAATCCACGCCGATCGCGGACCATGTGCGCGTCGATTTCGAGCTGCGCGGCTGCCCCATCAACAAGGATCAACTCCTCGAGGTGATTCGCGCGTTTCTTCACGGGAAGAAGCCCAACACGCCCGCCCACAGCGTATGCGTGGAATGCAAGAGGCGCGCCACGGTCTGCGTGATGGTGGCCCATGGCACGCCCTGCCTCGGTCCCGATCACCCAAGACGGTTGCGGCGCGATTTGTCCGTCGTATCGATCGTGGCTGCTACGGATGCTTCGGCCCCAAGGAAACGCCGAACACCGATTCCCTTTCCGCGCGCTTTGGCCAGATGGGAAAAACCAATCAGGACATCGTGCGAGTCCTTCGAAATTTCAACGCGTGGGCAGATCCTTTCCGCCGGGAAAGCGAGGCTCATGAAAGAAAGGTCCCCAAAGACTAGGACGATTCGAGGTCGACTTCCTGGCGCGCGTGGAGGGCGAAGGCGGTCTCCTCGTGAAGATGAAGGGCGACACGGTGGTGGACGTGAAGCTCAAAATCTTCGAGCCGCCCCGCTTCTTCGAGGCGTTTTTGCGCGGACGCAACTGCGATGAGGCCGCGGATATCTCCTCGCGCATCTGCGGCATCTGTCCGATCGCCTATCAAATGAGCACGGTCCATGCGATCGAGGACGCGATCGGCTTGAAAGTCGACGGGCAATTGCGCGCGCTCCGGCGGCTGCATCTATTGCGGGGAATGGATCGAAAGCCACACCCTGCACGTGTACATGCTGCACGCGCCCGATTTTCTCGGCTATGCCGACGCCATCCGGATGGCGAAAGACCATCCCGAAATCGTGCAGCGCGGCCTGAAGCTGAAAAAAGCGGGCAACGAAATCATCCGTGTTGTCGGCGGACGCGAAATTCACCCCATCAACGTTCGCGTCGGCGGATTTTATAAAGTGCCCTCGAAGAAATCCCTGCTTGCCCTCGCGGAGCAATTGAAATGGGCTCGCGATGCGGCCCTGGAAACCGTTCGCTGGGCGGCGTCCTTGCCTTTTCCGGATTTCAACCAGGATTTTCTGTTTGTCGCTCTGCGCCATGAAACGGAATATCCCTTCAACGAGGGGCGCGTTGTTTCTAGCCGGGGACTCGATATCCCGGTGCGCGAGTACGAACAAGTATTCACCGAAGAACACGTGCCGCACTCCACGGCGTTGCATTCCACTCTCCGTAGCGACGCCTACTTTGTGGGACCGATGGCTCGCTACAACTTGAACTTTGACCGGCTGCCCCCAACCGTCCAGGAAGCGGCAAAGGCCGCAGGCCTGCAAGCCGGCTGCAGGAATCCCTTTCAAAGCATCGTGGTTCGGAGCCTGGAGATTTTGTATGCCTGCGAGGAAGCGCTGCGCATCATCGATCGATATGAAATGCCGGGCGAACCGGCCCTTCCCTTCGACCTGAAAGCCGCTACGGGTTACGCGTGCACGGAAGCGCCGCGGGGAATTCTGTATCATCGCTTCCGGTTCGACGAACACGGCACCATTCTGGACGCGAAAATTGTTCCGCCCACCTCGCAGAACCAGAAAACAATCGAGAACGATCTGAGGCAATTTGTTCCCAAGCACATCGCCCTCTCCGAGAAGGAGCTTCAGTGGCGATGCGAGCAAGTGGTCCGCAACTATGACCCGTGCATTTCGTGCTCCACTCATTTTTTGAAGTTGCAAATTGAGCGCGTGTGACCGTCTCGAATTCTGAAGTCCGCGCAGGCGGCGAAGGCCGAGCAGCAAGATGGCCGCAAGCAAACGAAGTCGAAATTCCCGCAAATCGTCGCGGCCGGCCGTTAAGCCTGCGGTGCTCGTGATCGGATTGGGGAATCCGCTGCGCGGAGACGATTCCATCGGAAGAGTCGTCGCCGCGCGCCTCAAACGGCGCAAGCCGCCGCGCCTGAAGGTCGTGGAACTTTCCGGCGAAGGCACGGACTTGATGGAGCTGTGGGAGGACGGCGGAATCGTGATCGTTGTCGACGCACTCTCTTCCGGCGGCGAGGCGGGGATGGTCCGCCGCTTCGACGCGACTCGGCAGCCCTTGCCATTCCGATTCGACGGAAACTCGACCCACGCATTGGGACTTGGCGAAGCGGTGGAACTGGCCCGCGCGTTGCACCAGCTTCCTCGGCGTCTCATTGTTTTTGGGATCGAAGGAAAACAGTTTGCCGTTGGAAGCGAGCTTTCTTCCGAAGTGAAGAGGATCGTGCCTCACGTGGTCGATCGCGTGATGGAAGAAGTCCGCCGGCAATCGAAGAGACGGAGCGCGTAAATGTGCCTCGCAATACCGGGCAAGATTTTGTCCGCCGAAAATCGGAACGGGATCCGCACCGGCCGCGTTCAATTCGGCGGAATTACCCGCGAAGTCTGCCTCGAGTTTGTTCCCGAGGCGGAAGTGGGCGACTATGTGATCGTCCACGTGGGATTCGCCATCAGCCGCGTGGACCCCGAAGAGGCCGAGCGAAGTTATCGGTTGCTGGAATCCATGGGCGTGCTCGAAGAGGAACTGGGACCCGAAGAAGGAAAGCTTCTGAGCTGAGGTTTCCGTGAAATACATCGACGAATATCGCGACGGAGAAATCGCCGGAAAGCTCTCTGCCGAAATTGCGCTCCGGGTGACGCGGCCCTGGGTCCTGATGGAAATCTGCGGCGGCCAGACGCACACGCTAATGCGTTTCGGCATCGACGAGATGCTGCCCCCGGGCGTCGAAATGGTTCACGGTCCCGGTTGCCCCGTGTGCGTGACGTCGCTCGAGACGATCGACAAAGCCATCGAGATTGCCTCGCGCCCCAACGTTACGCTCGTCTCTTACGGCGACATGCTGCGCGTGCCCGGCTCGCGCACCGATCTCTTCCGCGTGCGGGCGAGCGGCGGCGACGTGCGCATCGTTTATTCCCCGACCGAAGCCCTCAAAATCGCGCGCGCGAACCCGAGCCGAAGCGTGGTTTTTTTCGCTGTGGGATTTGAGACCACGGCTCCCGCGAATGCCATGGCCGTGTGGCAGGCCAAGCGCGAGGGGCTGAAGAACTTTTCGATGCTGGCCTCGCATGTGCTTGTACCGCCCGCGATGCGCGCGCTCTTGAGTTCGCCGCGCAATCGCGTCAACGGTTTCATCGGGCCGGGCCACGTTTGCACGGTCATGGGCTATCGGGAATACGAAGAACTCATCCGGGAATTCCGTGTGCCCATCGTGGTCGGCGGTTTCGAGCCGGTGGATTTACTGGAAGCGATTTTGATGCTGGTCACGCAGCTCGAACAAGGCCGCGCGGAGGTCGAGAATCAATATATCCGCTCGGTTTGCTACGAGGGGAACCTGCCGGCGCAGAAAATCCTCGGCGAAGTGTTCGAGGTCTGCGACAGGAAATGGCGTGGCATCGGCGGAATCCCTGAAAGCGGATTGAATCTCCGCGCCGAATACGCGGACTTCGATGCGGACAGAATATTTGAGACCCGGAATCTCTCAGCGTGCGAATCTCCCGACTGCGTAAGCGCGGAAGTGCTGCAAGGCCTGAAGAAACCGGTGGACTGCGCTGCGTTCGGCGTCCGCTGCACGCCGGAAAATCCGCTGGGCGCGCCGATGGTGTCCTCCGAAGGCGCGTGCGCGGCTTACTACCGCTACCGCCGGCACGCCGCTGCGCCGGCCGAATTGGGAGGCCGGTAGTGTCCGACGAAATAAAAATCGCCGCTGGATTCACCTGCCCCGTTCCCATCGCAGCGCGCGACACTGTGCTCCTTGGCCACGGAAGCGGTGGAAAGATGAGCGCCGACCTGCTGCGCGGGCTGCTTCTTCCGGCGCTTCAAAATCCGATTCTCGCGCGGCAGGACGATCAGGCGATCGTCGAAATCAACGGCGTGCGCCTGGCGTTTACGACGGATTCCTTCGTAGTCAAGCCGCTGTTTTTTCCGGGCGGCGACATCGGGTCGCTGGCGGTGAATGGAACCGTCAACGATCTCGCCATGGGCGGCGCGGAACCCCTGTTTCTCAGCCTGGCCTTCATTTTGGAAGAAGGTCTTCCGATGGATGTGCTTCGGCGGGTCACCGAATCTGTCAGCGAAGCCGCAGCGCGGGCGGGAGTTCAAATCGTCACCGGCGACACGAAAGTTGTGGAAAAAGGCGGCGGAGATGAATTGTTCGTGAACACTTCAGGAATCGGACGCGTGCCCGACGGAGTGCGGCTTTCTGCCAACCAGGCGCGGCCCGGGAGATTGCGTGCTTCTCAGCGGCACGATTGGCGATCATGGAATCACGATTCTTTCGACCCGAGAGGGGCTCGAATTCGAAAGCCGGATCGAAAGCGATACCGCCGCGCTTCACGTTCTGGTGGCCGACATGCTGCGCGCGTCCACGCGAAATCCGCTGCCTTCGCGATCCGACTCGCGGAGGACTTTCGAGTTCGCTGAATGAAATCGCCGCGAGTTCCCGCGTGGGCATCGAGCTGCAGGAGAGCGCGATTCCGATCCGCGAGGAAGTTCAGGGCGCGTGTGAGATGCTGGGGCTCGACCCTCTGTACGTCGCAAACGAAGGAAAACTTGTCGCCATCGTCGGCCCCGAACACTCCGAAGCGCTGCTGGACGCGATGCGCAGGAATCCGCTGGGCCGCGACGCGCGGATCATCGGCTCCGTTACCGAGGCGCACCCCGGCATGGTCACGATTCGAACGCGGCTGGGAACTTCTCGAATCGTCGATTTGCTGGCCGGGGATCAGCTGCCTCGAATCTGCTAGGGCAAACGATGCACGAAATGGGAATTGCCAATTCGATCCTTGAGACGGTTCGCGCGGAAGCGCGGCGATTTCCGGACGGCCACATCCGCAAGGTCGGCGTGCGCGTCGGCGAGTTGGCCGGGGTGGACCCGGACTCGATGCGTTTTTGTTTCGACGCCCTCGTGCGCGAGACGGATTTCGAACCGCTGACTCTGGAGATCGAATACTACACGCGGCGCCATCAGTGCCGGGCGTGCCGGAGCATCTTCGCCGCGCCGCTGGAGGGAGCGCACTGCCCTGCCTGCGGCGGCACAGACTCCGAGTTCCTCGCCGGAGACGAATTGGAGTTTACTTTTTTGGAGGTCGAAGATGGAGCGGGTTCCTCTGGAACGTAAAGTCCTGAACGAAAATGGGCGCATTGCCGAAGGGTTGCGGGCGCGCTTTGCGGAACACTCCACGCTCTGCTTGAACCTGATCGGTTCCCCGGGTGCGGGCAAAACGGCCTTGCTCGAGCGGACGCTCGAAAGCTTCTCCCCCTCCGAGCGCGTCGCCGTCCTCACCGGCGATATCCAGACCGACAATGACGCGCAACGTCTGGCACGTTTTGGATTTCCTGTGAAGCAGATCACCACCGGCGGCACGTGCCACCTCGACGCGCGAATGATCGAGAAAGCGCTGGCTGACTGGCGGCTGGAAGACATCGACCTGTTGCTGATCGAAAATGTCGGAAATCTGGTTTGCCCTTCCAGTTACGATCTGGGCGAAGCTGCAAAAATCGTCATCTTAAGCGTGACCGAAGGCGAAGAAAAGCCGCTGAAATATCCTTCCATTTTTTTCAAGTCCGAACTGATGATCCTGAACAAGACCGACCTTCTGCCCTACGTTCCTTTTCAGATGAGCATCGCGGAAGAAAATGCGCGCCGCGTTCACGCGGGAATCGAGATCGTCCGGGTCAGCTGCACGACACGCGACGGGCTCGACGAATGGCTCCGGTGGTTGAGCCGGAAACGCTCGGCAGCGCACAGGACCGAGGTGCCGGCAACGCAAACGTGACATGGAGATTCGCAGAGAAATCCGGGTTTCGGGGATCGTTCAGGGCGTCGGATTCCGGCCCTACGTGTTTCGTCTCGCGACCGAACGAGGCCTGGCCGGGACGATTTGCAACACTGCCGCCGGCGTGACGATCGATGTGCAAGGCCCAGCCGAGGCGGTGGAAGAATTCGTCTCGGCGCTGCCGGTTGCAGCCCCACCGCTCGCACGAATTACCGACATCGCGAGTCGTGAGCTTCCCTGCAACGGCGGCGGAGCCTTCCAAATCGTCAGCAGCAAAACGGCGGAGGCGGTCCGCACGCTGATCTCGCCCGATGTAGCAACGTGCGACGAATGTCTTCGTGAACTATTCGATTCAGCCAACCGCAGATACCTCTACCCCTTCATCAATTGCACGAATTGCGGCCCGCGCTTCACGATTGTCCGAGACATTCCCTACGATCGCCCGCGCACTTCGATGGCTGTGTTTCCCATGTGCGAGGAATGCCGGAAGGAATATGAAAATCCACGCGATCGGCGCTTTCATGCGGAGCCGATCGCCTGCTGGAACTGCGGTCCGCGCCTGGCATTGTGGGATGCGCTCGGACGGAACGTCGATTGCCCCGATCCGCTCGCGGAAGCGCAGGCGCGCTTGCGCCGCGGAGAAATCGTGGCCATTAAGGGCCTCGGCGGCTATCACCTTGCCGCAGACGCCACGAATTCCGCCGCTGTGGAACGCCTCCGCCTGCGCAAGCGGCGCGCGCAAAAGCCATTTGCCATCATGGTTCCAGACCTGAGGGCAGCGGAAACTTTCTGTGAAATGGATCCGCAGGCAGAGGGCGCACTGACGTCTCGCCAGCAGCCGATTGTCTTGCTTCCGAGAAAACCAGGCATCGCGATCGCCGGCTCCGTTGCTGCCGGACAGCACGATCTCGGACTATTTCTTCCCTACGCGCCGCTGCACCATTTACTGTTCGCCGCCGGACAGTTTTCCGCCCTTGTCATGACCAGCGGAAATCTCAGCGAGGAGCCGATCGCGATCGACAATCGCGAGGCCGCCGCGCGACTCTCCGGAATTGCCGACAGCTTCCTCGTTCACGACCGCGAAATTTTGTTGCGCTACGACGATTCGGTGGTCAAACCCGTCGCGGGACGCATCCGTTCATTCCGCCGCTCGCGCGGTTACGTTCCGTCGCCGCTGCAATTGCACAAAGACGTCCCTCCAATTCTCGCGCTCGGCGGCGAATTGAAAAACACGATCTGCCTGGCGCGCGGCCGAAATGCGTTCCTAAGCCAGCACATCGGCGACCTGGAAAACGTGGAGAGCTTCGCGTTTTTTCGCGAAGCGGTGGAACATTTGCAGCGGATCCTCCAGATCCGTCCTGAGATTCTTGCGCACGACTTGCACCCCGGGTATTTTTCCACCCAGTGGGCACGGGAGCAGAGCGACGTGCAGCTTGTCGGAGTGCAGCACCATCATGCCCACATCGCAAGTTGCATGGCGGAAAACGCCATCGAAGGAACCGTCATTGGCTTCGCTTTCGACGGAACCGGATATGGCACGGATGGCGCCGTGTGGGGCGGCGAAGCGCTCCTCGCAAGCTACGAGAACTTCGAACGCGCCGGTCATCTGGAATACGTGCCTCTGCCCGGCGGCGCTGCGGCGATTCGCGAACCCTGGCGGATGGGCGTCAGCTACTTGGCGCATACGTTCGGCAGCGATTTTCTCAGCGTCGGGATTCCCTTCACGAACAAGATCGCCCGGGGCAAAGCCGAAACGATGCTGCGCATGCTGGAGCGCCGCGTGAATTCTCCGCTCGCATCAAGCTGTGGAAGGCTGTTCGACGGCGTCGCCGCGGTGATCGGGTTGCGCGAGACGGTCGATTACGAAGCGCAAGCCGCTATGGAATTGGAATCGGCCGCGCTGGCGGCATCGCACGATGCGGGCGCCTATCCGTTCTCTCTGGTCCGCGAGGGACGCACATGGCAAATCGGTGTGCGCCCGCTGTTCGAAGCAATTGTGGCCGACCTGAAAAGAACCACGCCCGCAGAGACCATCTCCCTCCGATTCCACAACGGCCTGGTCGAAATCCTGGCCTGCCTGGCCGAACGTCTCCGCGAAGAGTTTTCCCTCAATCGCGTGTGTCTGAGCGGCGGTACGTTTCAGAACAGCTACCTCTTGAGCCATTTGCTTCGAAGGTTGGAGGGAAATGGTTTTGAGGTGTTCACGCACGCCGCAGTTCCAGCGGGAGACGGCGGCTTGAGCCTGGGGCAAGCTCTGGTGGCGGCGGCCATGGCCGAAAAATAAATTGTTTGCCGTGAATCGCCCTTGGCTACTTCTTGTCGGAAGGAGCGAGGACTTCATTTCCGACTTCCTTGTTGTACTCCGCCATATCGATCGGCGAGCAGAGCAGTTCCGCCATATCGAAGTTGGCGGGCTGCAGGTGCAGAGGAAATTTGTTGAGTCCCTGCCAGGGCTCCGTATACATCTTCGGATCGGTAATCGTCACCGTGAGTTCCATGTTGTCATGGTCGATCCGGTGAAATCGTTCCTCCACGTGTAGCTGGTCGCTGTGCGGCCGTCCGGCGTGATCGAGCCACGTTTTTGGATTCAGCCCGACTGTCTCAACCACAAACGTATAGTCGTCCACCCATTTCCCCACGGAGTATCCGTTCCACCGCGGGTCCGGGTCCTTGGGAAGTTCCCGCCCATCCGTCCAGATGACGCGGAAATTGCCATAGAATTGATTCAGGTAAATCACCTGGTTCGTGGACTGAACGAGTTCGATGGTCCGCAGTTCGTAAAGCTGCATGCGCGGGTACCCGATCGGATCGCACTGGTCCACGGGATCGTTGGCGGTTGCGGCGGGAACCTGTCTCACGCTCGGTCCCGAGGGCCTGTTGGCTTTGAGCGCTTCTAGACCCAAAGCCGTGTAATGCAAAGGACGCATGATTCCGGTCTCGTCGGGCTGTCCGCCCTCGACGCCTTGTCCTCGAGGCGCTTTCAGCGCCGGATGTTCCAACGCTCCGCTCGGCTGGCGTCCCCCGTCCAGTTCCGCCGCGTCCCAAACTCCAGAAATGTCGCGGCGAGGAGCCGGTCCTGGCTTCCTCCCCGCATAGGCGGGCTTGACCGGAGGGATGCTATTCCATTCCGGCGCGGCCTTATCAAGCGTGGCGGTGGACGGCGCGGTTTGCGCCCCCAGCATGGGAGAAATCGCAAATCCGGCAAGCAAGGCAACAGCCGAAACCGTGAAGCGCTTGGACATTTCCAATTTTCCTCCGGCAGCTTCCATCTCGAAATTTCAAATTTGCGGCGCGACTTTGTATCGGCGCGTGACTGAGTTTTCTTCGCGCGATTTCTACGGCTGGAACTGCTTTCCGTTGATCACGATCCGCCTTCTCGGAGCGGTTGGGCTGGAACTCCCCAGGAACGCAACCGGGTTGCCGTTCCGGGCCGGCATGGCGTCAATTTCGACTTCATCTCCGGGCTTGAACGTGTCTTTGGTCCAGCCGATTTGGGTCATGGACACCGGATTCTGAGCTTCGACGATCCAGTGCGCGACGTTCCCGCTTTCGTCCTTGACGTCGACCTTCACGAAGACGTGGGGATTCGCCCACACGTAGGCCGTAACGGTTCCCTTGACGTTGACGGATTTGTCCGTTTCGTACGATGCGCCGCCGTGATGCGCGAACACGGGCACGCAAACCGCCACGAGTCCAACAAGTACCAACGCCGCCGTTCTGAGTTTATGGATCATCGCAGTCCTCGATATTCTCTCGCCGAGCGCCATTCGGAGTCGCGCCGCCTGTTCGACGGCAGCACCGATTCTTATGATTTCCGTATTGACTACCCGGATACGCACGTTATACACCCGAATTCCCACCGATTGTATCAGTTTGTTCTTGTCGCGAAGCATACGGAGGCATCCGCTGCGCATCCTCAGACAGACGCCAGTCGTTTTCGTTTGCTTTCGCGGAGGCGATGGGGTGTAGACTTACGCCGTCCAGCGAGCAAGCAATACCCTTGCGGAAAACTGAGGAGGTCCCGTGCGCGTGGCTGTCCTTGTTTGTACGTTCCTCTCGATCGCGGCCGGCGCGGTTGCGATTGCGCAACAGACTTCCGGAAATGCCAGCATCGATCCGGAACACATCTTCATCAAGGAACCGGTCAAGAATCCCGTCACCATCGTCACCGAGCCCGTCAAAGGCTCCAATATTCCCATGCAGCTGGTCTACGTGGAAACGCGCGATGGATTGTATGCGCCAATCGGTCTGCGGAAACCGCCCGGGAACGGCCCGTTCCCCATCGTTTTGTTCGCCCACATGAACGGCGGAATGGGTGTGCAATGGATTCGCGAATGGACGCAGTACGGGAGTTGGACGCTGGAACAATTTCTGAAGGCCGGTTACGCGGTGGCCTGGATGAGGTATCGCGCCGAAGTGAACAATAGCTATGGCACGCCCCTCGAGGAAAAAACACGCGAAGGCCGGCAGCTCTTCAATCGCGGCCAGCTCGAATATGAGGATGCGATTTCCATCATCAAGTACGTGAAGACGCTGCCGTACATCGATCCGAACCGCGTGGGTTACCTGGGACTGAGCCATGGCGGCGAGATGCTGATGAAAATCACGAGCGAATACGACGGCCTGCGCGCGGGCATCGCCGCCGAGCCCGCTTCGGGAGAATTTCTTGCCCGGAAATCCCCGCCCAGAAAACCCGGCGAGGCGCCGCCACCGGAGACGTTTCCAGTGAACACCGAGGAGATGCAGAAGAAAGCGACCGCGGAAGCGCTCAGCCAGATCGATCGGAGCGTTGCGATGGAGCGGATTCGCCCGATCAAAACTCCAATTCTGATCCTGGGGCGCGAACGCGATCACAACCAGGCCGTCTTCCGGGCCAACTATGAACTTCTGCGCGAGGCGGGCAAGGAAGTCGAGTGGAAATCCTACGAGCACAACGAACACGGCTTCATCTTCGTTCGGCGGGACGAAAATGGCGTCTACTCGCCCGATCCGGTGCAAGCCCAAGCCGTGAAGGACGCCATCGCCTATTTCGATCGCTACATGAAGAAGCAGTAGCCGAGGCGGATTCGCTGGATTCCGGCTTTCCGGCTGGAAAATGCGATCGATTGAGACTCCCATCGATCCTCGGATGCCCCGGTTGCGGCCGCTGCCTTCGACAATCTCCGGTGAGTCAGATTCCTGGGTATGGACAATTCCGGTCCGCACAACGTTTCATCCACAGAAATGCACAGCTTCAAGGGGCCAGAGATCCCGGCTTCAAGGCGCAACGGGCCATAGGACATGAACGAAGACATTCTCAGAGATTTCCAGCGAGAAGCGCGCGCTTCGGGCCGGATCCTTTCAGACCAGGCCTTCTCGCGGGCCGCCGGCGCTCCTCTAGTGCCCGGAAATCGGGTGAGACTGCTCAAAGACGCTTCAGAGAACTATCCGGCCTGGCTCGAGGCCATTCGAACCGCTCAGCGGACAATCCATTTTGAGAGTTACATCGTTCACGGCGATGAAGTGGGGTGGCAGTTTCTCGAAGCTTTCGCCGCGAAGGTCCAAGAGGGAGTACGCGTCCGGCTCATCTACGATTGGATGGGCGCTCTCGGACATCCGTACCGTGCCTTCTGGAGAGCGCTGAACAAAGCAGGCGTTGAAGTCCGCTGTTTTAATCCGCCTCGCATTGACAGCCCTCTGGGATGGCTCAGGCGAGACCACAGGAAGATGCTTTCCGTGGATGGCGAAGTCGGCTTCGTTACCGGGCTCTGCGTTGGACGCCAGTGGGTGGGCGATCCGGAACGAGGCATTGAGCCGTGGCGCGACACAGGCGTGGAAGTCCGAGGTCCGGCCGTCGCCGATCTCGAACACGCCTTTGGGCAGATGTGGGCGCTCCTTGGATCTCCGGTTCCCATCGACGATCGGATGAATCCATCGGCCGCCGCGCAGGACGGAGACGTGGCCTTACGAATCATCGCAAGCTATCCCAACACGGGTCACCTTTACCGTTTCGATCAACTGATTGGCGCGTTGGCCCGGCAAACCATCTGGCTCACCGATGCATATTTCCTCGGGACCGCACCCTACATTCAGGCCCTATGTGCGGCCGCGACGGACGGAGTGGACGTAAGGCTGCTTCTGCCAAGGACAAGCGACATTCCGATTGTGCGGTCGTTGTCTCGCTCCGGATACAGGACTCTGCTCGAGGCGGGCGTGCGGATCTTTGAGTGGGAAGGTTCCATGCTCCACGCGAAGACAGCGGTCGCCGACGGCCGCTGGGCCAGAGTAGGCTCCTCGAACCTGAACATCGCAAGTTGGCTTGGAAATTGGGAGCTGGATGTCGTGGTCGAGGATGAGGGTTTCGGGCGGCAGATGGAAGAGATGTATCTCAACGATCTGGGGCATTCTACGGAAATCGTGCTCACCGAAAAACAGAAAGTGCATCGCGCAGTTTCGCCTGCCCCACGGGCGCGCGATCGCACGAAAGCCCGGGGAAGTGCTGGACGCGCCGTGACGGGACTGTTGAGAGTTGGAAACACAGTGGGAGCTGCGATCACAAGCCGGCGCGCTCTAGGTCCCGCGGAAGTCGGAGGGATGTTCCTCACCGCGCTTCTGATGCTTTGTTTGGCCGTCGTTGGTGCGGTGTGGCCGCAGACAATTTCCATCCCCGCGATTGTCTTCGCCGTGTGGGTGGCGCTGGCCTTGCTTGTTCGCGTCTTCAGGGTCTACAGGAAACGATACCAGTAACACGACGCACGAGCGCTTACTCCATGTGGGTCAATGATTTGCGAGGGCAATCCCTTCGGGGGCATTTCGCATCAAATCTAGTACGGAGAAGTATGAAGAACACCATCAGCGTCCATAGCATCCGGGTCGCAACCTACAATATTCACAAGTGCCGAGGTCTGGATGGACGCGTCCGTCCAGGACGGATTGTCGATGTTTTGCGCGAAATCGACGCGGATATCATCGCCTTGCAGGAGGTTGTTCGCGTCGAGACGCCGCGGCCCGACCAAGACCACGCCCGGTTCATCGCCGCCGAACTGGGAATGCATTTTCGCTTCGGCGAAAATCGTCCGCTCAACGGCGGATCCTACGGTAACGCCCTCTTGAGCCGCTACCCGCTGCCGGCCACCTGCAACTACGACATCAGCACAGGCGGTCGGGAACCCCGCGGCTGCCTTCGCGCCGACCTGGAACTGCCGGACGGCACTCGGCTCCACGTGTTCAACGTCCACATGGGGACGGCCTTTCTGGAACGCAGAAAACAGGGGCGAAAGCTCGTCAGCCGGGAAATCTTGCACCATGCTGAACTCGAAGGGCCTCGCATCGTGCTCGGCGACTTCAACGAATGGACACGCGGACTGACCACTCGTTTGCTCCGCAAGAACTTCGTCAACCCCAATTTGCGAGACCACCTGAATCGTTCGCGCACCTATCCCGGAGTGCTGCCGTTCCTCCATCTGGATCACATTTATTATGACCCGGAACTTCGTCTCCACCGCCTCTCGCTTCACAAGACTCGCCGGTCCTTGATCGCCTCGGACCACCTGCCCCTTATCGCGGATTTCTCGGTTCCGGCTGCGGCGCGAACCGCCAAACCGAACGACGAATGGTCAGCGGTCGCGAGCTGAGTCGGCTTTAGGAGACGGGAAGAAGCCTTCCTGCAGACGCTCCCCACCGTTACCGCATCGGCGCTCGGTCGCCGTCGCCCTAATGCAGAGGTTTGAGCTCCGGCTGATCGCCCTGCGGCAGCGGGTAGCGATCGACGTTCAGAATCATGGACACGAAGTGGTAGTAACCTACCGTGCCGATCAGGTCGACGACGGTGCGCTCCCCAAACTTGTCGACGGCGGCGTGAAAGGCAGCGTCGCTCACCTGCTTGGTATTCACCAGTTCCGTGCAAAAGTTATAGACGATTTCCTCGTCCGGCTGCATGGAGGTTGGCCGCTTCCCTGCCGCAATTGCTTCGATCACTGCGGGGCTCAGCCCGGCCTTGAGCGCCAATTTATGGTGGGCGGCCCACTCGTACTGCACATTCAGCGCCCGAGCGGTGATCAGAATGGCGAGCTCGTTCAATTTCGTGGGCACGGTTGTATGGAAGCGAAGATAGGCGCCCAACTTTTGCGCGGCGTCGCCCATTTCCGGGCTGCGCAGCATCACGTTGAAGGGTCCGTTGAGCGTTCCCCGCTCGCCGCTCAGCAAGTGGTCCACCAGTGTCTTTTGTTCCGGCGTCAGTTCGCTGTAGGTGAGCGGTTTGAAGCGGTCGCCCCGCAGATGAAGATCCGGAGTGGTTTGCGTTTGCGCCGCGGCGGCGCTGGCCACCAACAAACTGCTAACGATGAGATATCGGAGTCGCATTCCGTGCCCTCTTTCTAGTTTGTGATTTACCAGCTAGGACCAACCGGGATCCACTTCTCCCCATTTTCCTGGACAGAGCATACACGACGCTGGCCCGATTCCGGCAATCCGATCAAGCGCGTTGCAGGAACGGCCGCAGTTCCAGGATGTTCTTCAATTTTTCGAGGCCAAATATTTTGTCGATGAGCCCGCGCGTCGGCGCCCCTCCCAAGACGGGTTCCATCAGGTCGGTGGCTTTCGCAACGACTTCTTCGCGGGTCATGGGATTGGCGAAGGTGCCGCGAACGGCTTCCAGGCGCTCGGTCAGCCGCGTGCCATCGTTCAAGACGATTTCCAGATCCGTGATGCGTCTCGGGATCAGGGGCACGAGTTGTTCGTCGTGGATCAACTGCACCTTGGCTCGCTGGCGCAGGATCTCCGGATTCTGCATTCGCGCCTTATCGTGCGCGGAGAGGAACGAGACGGTTTTGTCGAGCAGCATGAGGGCCACCAGATATTGCAGGCAGGTGTCCGGCATCACGCGATCGTCGACGATGGTCGCCTCGCGCGGCTCGATGCGCACAATGACCTGCTTCACATCGTCAGCCGCAAATGGATGGCGCTTGCGCAAAATCTCCAGTCCGTCCAGGGTCGCCTGGACGGGGGATCCCACGCTCCATTTCTTGATATTGGTTTCCGTCACATAGTGAAGTTCGCCGAGCCGGTCGATCAGGCCCTTCGGATCGGCCTTGGGCGCGTGCGCCAGAAAAAAGTTGTCGCCGCCGGAGAAGATGTCGTCGACGCCCGTCCATCCCGATTGCACAAGGAGCGCGCTGGTGACCCCGCTGCGCGCCGGAGCGCCCGCGAAAACGAGCGCCTTTTCGATGTGCTCGGTGTCGCGCTGCCATGCGGCCGTTCCGGCCGCCTGTTGCGCCGTGTAATCCAGCAGCCAGCGCATCTGCTGCGCGTCCAGGCTCGCGGCGCAACCCGCTCCCGCCGCGGCCGCGAAAATTCCTCCGAAGCTGTGCATTGCAAGGTGGCTGTTCAATTGGAAGGTAGGTCCGCCCATGGTCATCGCCGCACGCGGCCCGATGTCATAGCCCAGCACGACAGCTCGTAAAAAATGGACGCCGCTGATGCCAAACCGCTCGCCGGTGGCCAGCGTTGCGGGCACGGTCGGCGCGCCGGGATGCATTCCCGAGAGCGGGTGCGAGTCGTCGGTCTCGTCGGAATGAGCCTGGATCCCGTTCACCAGCGCGGCTTCGATTGGGCCCATGACTACGTTGGAGCCCACCACGGTCGCGACCTTTTCGCCGCCGTAACTTCGCGCAAATTTCTGCGCCGCTTTTCCGGGCGGCAACTGCGATCCCGACACCATTGCCGCGAACGTGTCCAGGATATGTTCTTTCGCCCGTTCGACCGCATTCTCCGGCAATTCGCGATTCCGCGCTTCGCTCATGTAAGCGCTCAGCTTCGTCATGACGGGACTCACGGAGTCCCCATACATTCGAACCGCCGGCGCCAGCGCGACCGCAGCCACGCCCCAGCCAGCGCGACGCAGCATGGCTCGCCGGGACAATCCAGACTCACTCTGCAACGCAAACATCTCTTCTCTGTACCTAGGATTTTGCACAGTATTCTCCGATCCCTTTATTAGGACTGACGACCGACTCGTGCCCTTAGTTTACACGCAAAGGTTCCCGCGTTTCCTGAAGTACTTACAGTGTCGAGGGACACAGATTGCGGTGTCCAGTGTCACTTCGATACGAATTTGCGAGCAGGCGGCGACGGCGCGCGCGGCTCGTCAAACATTCCGTCCGTCTGCGCGTCGCGCTGGATGCGCGATTGCCGGTCGAGTATGATAAACCTCCAATGCTGCCGGAGAAAACCCTTTGAAGTCTCACAAGCGAACGAAACCAGGGCTTCGAGAGCTGAATAAACTCGAAAAGCGGCAGCGCATTCGCAGTGCCGCGCGCGAATTGTTCTCAAGACACGGGTATGAAACGGCGACGCTTCGCCAGATCGCCAAGCGCGCGCACGTAGGGTTGGGGACTTTGTTCAATTACGCGCAGGATAAGCGCGATCTTGTTTTTCTGATCTTCAACGAGGAACTCGCGCAGCTGACCGAGCAGGCGCTCTGGGCGGCCCGAGCGCAAGAGAGTTTGCTCGATAAGCTCGTTGGATTATGCGCGCCGCACTACAAGTTTTATGGAAAGAATCCCACGCTATCGCGCATCCTGTTGCGGGACATGACTTTCTATTCGGAAGGCAAACAGGCGGCCGAGTTTCAACAAATTCGGGGCCGTCTGCTCTCTGGAATTGAGGGGATCGTCCGTTCCGCGCAGCAGAAACATCAAATCACGTCGGACGAAGACGCGGCGCTGATTGCTCTCCATATTTTTCTTGTGTTTGCGGGAGCGCTGCGGTGGTGGATCGCGAATCGCAGGCCGGATCCTGCGGAAGGCCTGGCCGATTTGAAACGTCTCTTCGAGCTGCAGATCAACGGACTTGTCGTCTCCGCCGGAAAGGACGCGCGATCCGCGGACTGAATCCGCACGGCAGAAACCCCGCGTTGAGTCGGCCGCCGCGCTTGCCAAGAAGAGCGGATTAGCTTTTCAATCGTTCGAATAATCGGGCGGCATTCGCGCGGTTGATCGCTTCCAGTGTCGCGCCGGGCAATCCGGAATTCGCCAAGTCGTTCGCGGGCTCCGCTGCGGACAGAAACGGAAAATCGCTTCCGAAGACAACCTGGGAACTCGGGACGACGCTGAGAAGCGCGGAAAGCGACGTCGGATTGCTCGCGCTCGCGGTGTCGTAATACTGGCGCTTGAGTTCATAGAGGACGCCGTTCGGCACTTGCGACGCCAGGTCTTTGGGGAACGTTCTTGCCATGCGATTCGCCAGCATCGGCATGGTCCCGCCTGCGTGAGAAAAAATAAACCGCACATTGGGAAACCGGGCAAATGTCCCATTGGTGAGCAGGCTCTCGATGGTCCGCGTGGTGTCGAACAAAAACTCCAGCGCGGACGCCGGGACGTGAGGAAGCACGTTGGTGCAGCAGTTCGGCGCGTTCGGATGAACGAACACAACGCAGTTGCGCCGGTTCAGCTCCTCGAAGACGGGAACGTATGCGGCGTCGCCCAGCCACTTGTCGCCGTAGCTGCTGAGCAGCGCGATCCCATCGGCGTGGAGCGTGTCCAGCGCGTATTCCAATTCGGCGAGGCTTCCCTGCGGATCGGGCATCGGCAGAGACGCGAGCAAGCCGAAGCTGGCGGGATGGTCTTTCACAAGCTGCGCGCCGTAGTCATTGCTTTTTCGGGCCAGAGTGCGACCGGCTTCGCCCGCATCGAATGCCACGCCGGAAACGGCGAGTGACATCATCGACGTCGTGACTCCGCTCTTCTCCATGTCTTCCAGCGATTTTGCGGGCGACCACGCGGGCATCGGACCTGGGTTGGCGAGCTTGGCGCGAAGATCCATGTAAAACGGGGGAAGCATATGATGGTGCACGTCGATGCGACTCGACTTCGATGCAATACCCGCTATCCCCGCAAGAGCGGGACGAATCGAAAGCGCCGCGCCCGCGCCCATCGCCGCTACGCGCTGGAGCGCTGTTCTGCGCGAAACTTTTTCGAAAGCGGACGACTCGTCCGCCGGCGGCCGGTTTCCGAAGGTCATGCGATGTCCCCCTCGATCCTTGAAGATTTCCAGGTGCAGGCCGATCCTCTCGCGAATTCGTGAACTTGTTCGAGACGATAGGCTCGCCGCCGCGCCGTGTCAAGTTTCACTCACTTAAGGCGGCGTGTCGCGCATCTTCACGCCGCTGCCAGCGCTCTGCGACGCCAAAGTCCTGCCAGAATCGCAGCGGCCCCGGATGCCAAGTGAACGTCTGCCGTTTCTCTTGTTACTAAGAACAGCAACCGTCGGCGTTTTGAGCCTTTGCTCCCCTATCGCAACGTCCTACAGTGGTGATCACTCGGCCGTGCCCGGTTCCCCAGCCTGCACGATTGCACGGCGGACTGATTTGAGGCCTCGAGAGATCCGGAGTGTATAGACATCCATGATGCAGCAGGAACGCCGTTCGTGCATTCGGAAAACGTTGAATCCGCTTCCGTATATCAATCTGCCCTCCGACAACGGAGGAATCGTACTCGATATTTCGGAGCGCGGCCTGCGCTTCCGCGCCCTCGCTCCGGTGGAGCTGTCGGGACCGATTCACTTCTTCTTTTCGGCCTACTCCAGCGTGATCGCCGGAACCGCCGAACTTGTATGGACTGACCCGGCGAAGAAAACCGGCGGATTGCGATTCACCAACCTGTCCGACGATGCCAGGGAACAAATTCGGCGATGGCCGCACGAGTCGCACTTGCGGCCCAGCATCGGAGAGGATATGGCGTTGCACATCGATGCGTTGGATGATTCCTTGTCCCCGGGCGCGAATATATTCGGCGCGATCGGTGCGGCTCTTCAGCGTGGCAGCGACTGGCTGAAGCGATTCGGCTCGAGTCTGCAAGAAAGCCTGTCCGCCGCGCGAACGCATGGCATGGAGGAACTCAATTCCCTCGGACCAAAGGGCCCCTCGGGCGGTTGGAACGGCGGCGTCTTCAAAGCGATTGCCGTTGCTGTAGTTGTGATCGTGATTTCAACGCTGGCCTACTTCCATCACCGTCGAGCCGTCGACTTGCAAGCCCGTACGGGAATGACCAACTCTGGAGAAGCCCGCCCGCAATCCATTGCACAACTCCCGGCGCAGACACCCGCTCAGACACCTGCGTTGAGCGTTTCCCTGCCGGCGCCAAGCGCCGCCGCTGTTGCTGCTAATAAATTGGGAGCTGGTAGTGGGCAAGAACAATCGGTGTCACAACCGGTGAAGACAGCTCAGCTGCTCGCCGCCAAAGAGAACGCATCGGTATCTCCGAGTGAACGAGTTCCAGCGGCGGGCACTCCACTTCGCAAGCCTCTTGCTCCGGGCAGCGAACTAGTCGTGCAGGTCGCGGCGCTGACGCACGAAGCGGACGCCCGCAAGATGGCCGAGAACCTCAAGCACGACAATTTCCAGGCGTTCGTCCGCACGCTGCCGGTCGATGCTTTCTACCGGGTGATGGTAGGCCCATATGGGGACCAGCAATCCGCGGATATTGCAGTAGCCAAACTCAAGCAAGCGGGAATCAACTCATTTATCCGCCGGGAGTCCACCGCTCAGCGGACCGCATCGTCAGCAATCGCGACCCCCTGACCGAAATCTGATGGGATCAGGACGGTGGCTGCGGAACTTCAATCCTCGAGCGTTTAAATTCGACGTAAGAAGTCCTCTCGACGAGACCCCTACGGCGCCGAGGCCCTCTGGGGCGCGATTTTTGAGCCTGTGCTCTTCCCGGTCGGGTCGACGAAACCAATTCGATCGCCGAAGTATTCCGTGAACCATACTCTTCCCTGTGTGTCCGCCCCGATAAATCGCGCGTACGACCGATCCGGCCGCTGCGGAATCGGGTACTCGGTAAACTGTTCGGTTTTCGTGTCAAAACGGGTGATGTTGTTGCCGCTCATGTCGGCGAACCACATGGTTCCGTCGGCCTGATTGTAGGTGACCCCGTAGACGGTGGCGTTCGGCGTGGGCGGCTTGTAAAACTTTACCGCACCGGTCTTCACGTTCAATCTGCCGAACCGATGTCCGAGGAAATCACCGAACCAGAGATCGTCGTCAGGATCGACTGTAATTCCTCGGATGCTAACCGTCCCTTCCGGGCGAATGTCCTTGGTTTCACCGGTAGCCGGATTCAGTCTGACGAGCGTCCCCAGGGCGATTTCACTGAACCAGATCATCCCCTCGTTGTCGACCGTCACATCATAGGACCGGCCCTGCGCCGCGTGCGGTTCGCCTGGAAATTCTCCCCAATCCTGCATCGTTCCCTTGGGATACGCCGCCGGAACCGCGTACGAATGCGACGAGAACTGCTGCTTCTTCACGTCGAAGCTCCACAGATCGCCGGAAGTTCCTCCAGAAAACCAGATGTTTCCGGAACGATCGGGAGTCAACGTGTGAGCAGCGGCTTTCTTTTCCGGCCAGTTATATTGTTTCACCTCGCCGGTTTCGGGATCCACCGAGGCGAGCTTGGCCGGGTCATTGTTATGCGCCAGGGCTACCCAATACCGCCCGTCGCTCGCCACCGCTCCCGTGTGAGGCCGCGCCTTTTCTGTGAGCAACGGATATTCCTGAAAGCTTTCGGTTTCCATGTTGAATCGCGCCGCCTTGTTGCCGAAGAAGGATTCTTCCCCAAACCAGGCGACGTTCGTTCTCTGGTCGATTTCTATGCTGTGAGGGCGCGAAATCTTCGTCGGCACGTCATACTGAATCACAGTCGCGCGCAGGGCTTCGTCGGAGGGCTCGACGTGCTTCACGCGGGCTTTCAGCTCCGACGCGTTCGCTTCCTGATTGAAGTAAGGAGAGTCGGGGCCAAAATATTTTCCCAGCGCCGCGCTGAGGGCATCGAGTTCCTGCGGTGTCGCGTTCTCAAACGGTTCATCGGTGGCTCCGTGGGCCATCTGCGGCAGAAAATCCTTCCACTCGGCCGCGGACTGGCCGCGCCGGTGAATGATGGTCGGCAGGCTGTGGCACTCAATGCATCGCGACCTGAGGAGCCTAACCTCGGCAGTGTCCGGCAACAGGCTTTCCAGTTCCGAACCCGTCAGGCGGCCCAGGCTGAGATTTGCCGAAGCAAGTTTGAAGTTCGTCTCGCCCGCTTTCGCGGTCTCCACGGAAACTCTTTCCACTGCGAATCCGTACGCCTCGACCGTGACATCGTACTTTCCGGCGGCCACGGCAATCTCATAGCTGCCGTCATTCTGGGAAAAGCGGCTGATCGTCTTGATGCCCGACTTGGCGCTGACCACCGCCCCGCGGATCGGTTTGCCGGAGCTATCCGTGACCACGCCGCGAATCTCTGCGGTCGACGCAGCAAGAGAAGCGGTAGCGCAAATGACTGCTAGAAACGCCCACAACATCCTGCAAGCGACTGTCTTCATTTGTCTCCTCCTACAGGCGGAACCACGGCCGTTCCTGCGATGCGACGTCCTCGTTTGCTTGCCACCCAATGGGCGCATGCTAGCAGTTTTCGCTGGGCACTTCCAGACTGCCAGACTGCGAGGCAGGCACGTGCGTGCCTCCTGAGTAAAACGCGCGGTGGACGGAGGCTGCTTGCTTGGCGAGACAAACCGGTCAAGATCGGTGTGACGCGCGTCACCGCACACATGGCCCGGCCATCCTAAATTTCATTTGAGCATGCCATAAGGGCTATGTCTGTCATGAAAAAGATCCTGATTCTCGGAGCTGCCGGTAGGGATTTTCATAACTTCAACGTGGTTTTCCGCGATCGGGGAGAGTTTCGTGTGGTTGGTTTTACCGCCGCGCAAATTCCGGGGATCGCGGATCGCCGCTATCCGCCCGTACTGGCGGGGGCTCTCTATCCGGACGGCATTCCGATTTTCGAAGAGGCTGAGCTGGAGAATCTGATCGCCGATCTTGGCGTCGACAGCGTCGTGTTCTCCTACAGCGACGTTTCTCACCAGAACGTGATGCATTTGGCTTCTCGCGCCGTTGCCGCCGGCGCGGACTTCTGGTTGCTCGGTACGGAGCACACGCAGCTCAAATCATGCGTCCCAGTTATTTCGGTGTGCGCCGTGCGGACCGGTTCAGGCAAAAGCCCATTTACCCGTCTCGTCGCCCACGAGATGCTGCGCCACGGTCTGCGCCCGGTCGTCGTCCGGCATCCCATGCCCTATGGAAATTTGGCGGACCACGCCGTGCAACGGTTTGCCACCATGGCAGAGATTGACCGGCAGCAATGCACGATCGAAGAGCGCGAAGAATACGAGCCTCACGTGAACCGGGGGATCGTCGTCTATGCAGGCGTGGACTACGAGAAAATCCTGCGCGAGGCGGAAAAGGAAGCGGATGTCATCCTTTGGGACGGTGGAAACAACGACACGCCATTTTATGTCTCCGATCTGGAAATCGTGATCGCCGACCCGCATCGGCCCGGACACGAACTGTCGTACTTCCCCGGCGAGGTGAATCTTCGCCGCGCGGATGTGGTCGTGATCAACAAAGTGGATTCTGCACTGCCGCGGGATATTGAGACGGTCCGCCAAAATATCCGGACCACGAATCCGAAAGCCAAAATCATCGAAACGGCGTGCCGTGTGTCGGTGACCGACGCGGAAGCGATCCAGGGCCGCCGCCTGCTTGTGGTTGAAGATGGTCCGACGCTTACGCACGGGGAAATGCCGTACGGCGCGGGAGTCGTGGCGGCGCGAAAGTACGGCGCGGCCGAACTCGTGGACCCACGGCCCTTTGCGGTAGGTTCGATTCGGAGCATGTACGAGCGCTATTCGCACTTAACAAATCTTCTTCCCGCAATGGGGTATAGCGCGGTACAACGGCAAGAACTGGAAGAAACGATCAACCTCGTTCCCTGCGACATCGTGCTGGTCGCCACTCCCATCGACCTTGGCCGCATCATCAAAATCAACCGGCCCCATCTACGCGTCACCTACGAGGTCGAAGAACTCGGGCCTCCCGTTCTGGCAGAGTTGCTCGCCCAGTTCGCGCGCGAACACGCACCGACCAAGCCGCGACCGCGTGAAGACCGATGAAGCGCATGGTCCTTGCGGTCGGTGGCAATTCCCTGATTCGCGCCGGGGAGGAAGGGACCATTGACGAACAGATTGCCCGCGTAAGGCGGCTCGCAACTCAGATCGCCGTTTTGGTCCGCGACGGCTATCGAATCGTTCTTACTCACGGAAACGGCCCGCAGGTGGGAGCGGAGCTTCTATTGCACGAACGTGCTGCAAACGGGAACCACTCGTACCCGCTGGACATCTGTGGCGCCGCAACGCAGGGTGAGATCGGCTATCTCTTGCAGCTGGCTCTGGACAACGAGATGAAGCTCGCGGGTTTGAGTGTGCCGGTGGTTACACTGGTGACGCAATGCGTCGTTTTGCTGGAAGATCCATCGATGAGCCATCCCACCAAGCCCATAGGCCGCAGCTATTCGCTTGCAGAGGCCGAGGACGTTAAGCGTAGATTCGGATGGCATCTGGTTGAAGATTCTACTCGCGGCTACCGCCGGGTGGTGCCGTCGCCGGAACCGGTCGAGATCGTCGAATTCGAATTCATTCGCGACTCGTGGGAGCGCGGCATCTTGATCATTGCGTGCGGTGGCGGCGGCATTCCGGTCGCCATGCTGAACCAACAATTGCGCGGCGTCGAAGCCGTAATCGACAAAGACCTGACTTCTGCCTTGCTCGCTTCAAAACTGCGAGCGGAGCTGTTCGTGATTGCAACAGATACCGATTCCGTGTACCTCGACTACGGGAAACAAACGCAACGCCCGCTTCAGCGCGTCACCCCGTCCGAATTGGACTCGTATGCTCGCGCAGGCCAATTCCCTCCCGGGAACATGGGGCCTAAAATTGAGTCCGTCCTGCGATTCTTCCGCGGCGGGGGCAAAGAAGCAATCATCACATCTTGCGATACCCTGTACGCTGCGGTCGCAGGGACGGCCGGAACGCATATCGTTCCAGAGCCTCTTGAACCCTCTCCGGATCTGCGCAAGTAACGCGACCGCAGACGATTCCACCATCGTGCCTCCGCACTCCGGGCACTCCTGAACTCCGAAGGGACGAGTCTCTTCCTCACCCGGTCGCAATACTTGCGCTCCTTTGCAACCGTCGCGAAACTCCGTGATGCTATTACATCCCAGTTCGTGAGCGACCACGAACGCCCCTTCAGTGTCGCGCTCTTACGATGCGCGCCGAAGGAAGGAACGCAACTTGCGCGTGTTCGGCGCCGCTCGAAGATACCGAAGGACCTCACCCTCGATCTGGCGCGCCCGCTCTCGCGTCACGCCGATCTTCTCTCCCACTTCTCTCAGAGTGCGCTCTTCCCCGTCCTCAAATCCGAAACGCATCTTGATGACTTTTTGCTCTCGCGGCGTCAGCGCGTTCAGGACAGATTCCGCTTGTTCCTTCAGATCCCTGCTAAGCACAGCATCGGAAGGCGATACCACGGATTGATCCTCGATCAGGTCTCCCAGATGGGATTCTCGGTCCTCCCCGATCGGCATCTGCAGAGAGACCGGCTCCTGGCCGATTGTCATGAGCTCGCGAATCCGGTCTACAGAAACCTTCATTCGTTTGGCGACTTCCTCCGGAGAAGGCTTGCGGCCCAATTTGCGGACGAGTTCCTGAGTGGTGCGCTGAAACTGGCTCATTTTCTCGTTCATGTGGACCGGAATGCGAATCGTTCGGGAGTGGTCCGCAATCGCGCGCGAGACGGACTGGCGGATCCACCAGGTTGCATACGTGGAAAATTTGAAGCCGCGGCGCCAGTCGAACTTATCGACAGCCTTCATCAATCCAAGATTGCCCTCTTGGATCAAGTCGAGAAGAGTCAGCCCGCGATTGGCGTAGCGTTTCGCAATCGACACCACGAGCCGCAGGTTGGCTTCCGTCAGTTCCTTTTTCGCCTGTTCGGCAATGGCTTCGCCCTCCCGAATGAGCTGTAATGTGCGCTTCAGCTCGGCGACGCTCACTCCGGTCGCGGCGTCAACCCTTTGCGAAATGCTGCGAGGGGAACGCGGCTTGCCCTGGACGGCAGCCAAGGCCTGCTCCGTTGCGGTGCGAACAGAGTCAACCAGGCGCTTTCCTTCCGCCGGTGTAAATTGCAGCGACCGTACCAGCCTTGATATCTCGACGCGCGTCCGAGCCAGTTTGCGCGCGGCTCGCCGGGAAGCGCTTTCTTTCGATTTCAGCCCACTCTTCAACCGCTCCGCTTGCCTCATTGCATTCGCGTGGAACCTCTCGATGTCGTCGAGGGACTCCATTGCGCGCTTTGCTCCGAGGCCTTCGTGCGAGGACGCTTCTAACTCATCGGCTACTTGGAACACTTCAGAAAGTTCACGATTCCCGCGCCGAAGATCTTTCCCAATCGCGATTAACAGCTCCATCGCGAACGGCGATCGCGAAACCGCCTTCGACACAAGGCTCTTCCCGCGCTCGATTCGCTTGGCGAGCGTCACCTCGCCCTCGCGAGTCAAGAGCCGAGCGGCGCCCATTTCGCGGAGATAGGTTTGGACCGGATCAAACGAACTCCCGATCTCGGCAGATGGCTCGCGCTCCGAGTCTGCGAAAGCGTCGTCTTGCGGCTCCACGGCCTCCGAAGCCTCACCGTCCACAAAGACGGAGGCGTCTTCGCCCGCCTCGCTAGAATCCTGGATGCCAGAACCGAATTCGAAATCGATTGCCACAGTAGCTCAGTCCCCCTACCCGCCTAACTAATTCACATTCAAAGAGTTGCGCTGCCCGATCAAGTTCACAAGCTTCCAGCCGCATCTACCATAGGAACATTGAGATATAGCGATGGAACGCGGCAGTTGGTTAGCGACCCCTCAAGAGATTTGATGCGAACTACGGAGAAATGATTCGTCGATGGCAGCGAGACGGATCTCCAAAACGAGGTCTCTCTCGCTCCCCGAAAGAGACGCGGACTTGCCGCACCTCGCCGGAAAATCTTTCCGGCCGCAACGGACACGAACATGCTATGAATGAGCCGGGCACCTTAGAATCGGCAGAACCAATTGGAGGGGCCATGGGTATCTGCAAGAATGCGCTGTTTATTGGATTCCTTTTTGCTGTTCTTGCTTCGGGCACCCGAGGGAACCCGGCCCAAGAGCAAACTCAGCTTCCGGCGGACTATGTGCCATCCGGAGCAGTGATCTACAAACAGTATTGTGCCGGATGTCACGGAATCGACGCGAAGGGCCACGGTCCCGCGCGGTCGGCGTTTCGGATGCCTCTGCCGGATCTCACGACATTGGCCAAGCGCCGCGGCGGTAAGTTTCCATCGGCCTATGTGACAGCAATTCTGCGATTCGGTCCAGGAGTGTTCGCGCATGGATCCCGCAACATGCCCACATGGGGACCTCTTTTCGACTACTACTACAATGAGGATTCGGCAAAGCGCCGCATTCAGAATCTTTCTGACTTTCTCGCGGCCTTACAAGAAAAGTAGCCGCCGCAGACTTCGCGAAGGGCGATTCGATTCGGAGGGACCCCAAGTGACTCTCCCCAGTGTCCCCGGTCACATCGATGGATGACGCCCGTCACTGCATCCGATTGGAAGTGGCAGTAGTGTGTAAACGAAGGGAGGTGGATATGAAGGGTGATCGGGACTCCCCGAAGCCCGACGTAACCTCCCGCAAGACCGCGGTTCGCGGGCGCGGGTCTGCAAGGGAAACATAAAGTTTGCCGAGCGGATTTGGCAGGCTTCCCCAGAGCAACTGGGCTCCCTGCAGAACGCCTTCGGGCTTAGGGGTCGAGAGCAGTTGAAGATTAGATTCCTCCGAAGGCGGCGCAAGCCGCCTTCGGCATTTCAGGCGATCTACTTCGCCTTCGCGGGAGCATCCGGATCGGGGCCCGGGTATTGCCCGTTTCGGCCAGCCCGCTTCTTCAGATCGGGAATATCCTCGAGGCGCGAGGGCACCCATCCTTCGCGATTCGGCATTTGAATCGCGGCCAGGCTTTTGGCATCCATGACTTCATCTTCCTTAATAATGCCGCTGCGAAAGAGCAGAAACGCGGTCACAGCGTAAACCTGATCCGGTGTCAGCGTTCCCTCTTGATATCGGGGCATGGCGCGGTTGACATAGTCCCAGACCGACGTGGCGAACGGCCACGACGTCATCGGGCCTCTTTCATACGACGTGTCCCCTATCAGCTTGGGAGCGAGCGGGCCCCCTTCTTTCCCGGTTGCTCCGTGACACATCGCGCACCGGCCCGCGTAGATTCGAGCGCCTTCCTTGGCGGTCCCTTTTCCGGGCGGAAGTCCGTGTCCAGAAGGAAGAACGGTGATGTCGCGAGCGCGGATTTCTTCCGGGGTCGCGGTCTTGCCGACATTGTCGTACTTCGCCGTCTGCGCCGATGCCGCGGCGCAGGCCGCGAGAATCGCCGCCACCAGGAGAAGATTCTTAAATCGCATTGTAGACCGTCCCATCTGCCTTCACTCCCCAGGGGCGAATGGCGTTCACGTGACCCAAAAAATGCGTTCGAAGATAGTTCGCGTCCACGTCCCAGATTGCGCCCAACTCCGCCAGCGACGGCTGAACCTGGCCGTGCTCATCGGTGGAGCGGGACATCAGCACCGTCTCATCCCCGCCCCAGTTCCAGGCAAACCCGAATCTGGTATGCGCTTTCGGAAATACCGGCCCCTGAAGTTCAGCGTCCTTCCAGGTCCGCCCGTTGTCGGTGGACACTTCAACCCTGCGGATGGCGCCTGCGCCGGACCAAGCCAGCCCGGTGATCTCGTAAAATCCGCGGCTTTCCAGCCGCTGTCCGCCGGCAGGGCGCGTGATTACAGAATTGGTTCCCATCTCGAACCGGAACCAGCGCGATTTATGGTCCGCAAACTTGCCCTCCTCAACGGTCGTGTTGTAGTAGAGCTCTCTTTCCGTGATCGCGGGCGAGTCCGCCAGTTCGATCCGGCTCAACCACTTCACGTTGTAGATTCCTTCATATCCGGGAGAAATCAGGCGAAGGGGATACCCCTGCTCGGGCCGCACAGCCTCGCCATTTTGGCCGTAGGCCAGCAGGCAGTCGTCCATCGCCTTCGCGATCGGAATTCCTTTCGAAAAGCGAGTGCCCTCCGCCGACTCCGCTAGAATCCAGCTCGCGCCTTGCTTGACGTCCACCATCTCGAGCACTCGGGACAGCAGCACGCCGGTCCACATGCTGCAACTGGTGAGCCCGTGCGTGATCTGGGGCGTCGCTTCCGGATCGTTTCCGCCGTACGCTGAGGTAGTCCCGTTGGCGTTGCACTCGATGAAATGAGTTCGAGTCACGGCCGGCAGGCGCTTCAAGTCATCCATCGTGAAAATCATGGGACGGTCCACCATTCCGTGAACCAGGAGCCGATGCTGCTTGGGGTCAATGTCCGGCGGTATGTAACCGTGCGAATCGTAGTAGTGGAGCGCGGCGGGCGTGATGATTCCGATTACATCCTGAAGCGGAGTTAATGCCCCAAGGAAAGGCCGGCTGAACTTGCCGTTTGGTCCATGGTGGAAGGCGCCAATTCCTCCGACGCGCCCGGAAGTCTCATAGCGGGAGCGCACGCCGTAAACCGCATCGAAATGCTGTCCCGGAGCGGGCCCGGGCGTTCCCTCATACGTGTCGACGGCCTCCTGCGCGAGCGCTTTCTGCAGCGACCCGCCTCTTGCTGGTGGAATTCCCTGCGCGCCCGCCGACCGCGCCGCTGCCGCGCCTGCGGCCAGACCGGCCAAGGCCGCGCCCTTCTTCAGGAATTGCCTTCGGTCGGATTTCTTCGAGTTCATGAGCCCTCCCGTGATCGCCATGTACCGCTTATTATTCCGTGTGGAGTTCCAGTTCTAATCTTCCCCGACGCGTACTTTATATACCCGAGTCCCCTCCGACTGAACCAAATTGCTCTTCTTTGGATTCCTCCCGAGAAACGACGTGATTGCCATGGGTCGCTGTGCTCGTTCGCTGCCAGTCGATTCTCCAGCGTCCTCCCGTCATCCGCACCCAAACCAACCGCTTCATCGGCGTTCCACGGGCGTGGTGGTAAAGAATTCCGGCGCGCTCATAGAACCCCCGCGTATGCGGGGTCTGACGGAACCCGAATCGCTCGCAATCGAGATGGTGGCAGAACTCGTGACACAGGGTGCTGAAAAAAGTGCCGAACGACGTGACTTGCTTCCGTACGGGCGTCCGCGTCCAGACTCGGATGACGGCGGTGTTGAGCGTGTAGTCTCCGAAGAGCTCGCTCGCCCAGCCGCCCTCGCGGACCCGGAGCGGGCGAACCGCGAGTGCGCGGACCGGCGGATTTCGAACGTCGTAAAATTCAGCTGCGGCCGCTAGAAATCCGGCGCACGCCGTTCGAATGGTCGCGGGCCTGCCGTCCTTCATTGCGGATTCAATGGACTTGGCCAATTCCTGGAAGCGAACGTCGCGAGGCAGCTGGAGGGTTGTGAGTCGATCGCTTTCCTGGAATTTCGCCAGCAGCGTGGATTTGCGTGGAGGTCGGTCCGTCTGCACGCCTAATTTTTAAACCGAACCGAGGCCTCCATGCAAGTGAGGGGTGGGCTCAAGGGAGCGATGATTTCCGGGGGATAGCCAGTCCGTCGGCCAGGTTCGACTTTCCTGTACGCCGCCCACGCCGCAATTGCTCCCGATTACTCCACTTTTGCGAATCTTTATGATCCGTGAGTGCATTTGTGTTCCGTAGTGCGCTGACGTCAAGATCGAAGTACCGCCCGTCGCGTTTGGACTTTGCGGCCAAATGTCGAATCGATCTTCGTGGCGCGTCCATGGCGACAGATTGGGACAACTGGCTTAAACCTACCAAGCCTCCCCGCCCCGCACCGCGTGGCGTAGGCAGCGACAAACATTCAAACGATTCTGAGCCATGCCAGCCGGCTGTCGCACGCGCCACCGCGCATCGCAACGGGATCAGGTACAGTAGAAAATCAGATAGCGCGGAAAGCAGCATCCGCCGGCGAATCCGTCAATCCGGCTTGCCGCGGTACTCATTGAGGAATGGCTTGTAAGTTGGTCGGAGGGAGAGGGGGATTCGCACTCGGCGATCCGGCCGGAAAGGCCCCAATATCCGGATTCGCGCCCGCGAGCACGATGGTGCCGCTGGAATTTTTGTAAAGGTAGATCGGAGCGCCGCCGGACCAGATCACCGGATTCGCCAGCGTGATCACGTTCGTGGCGTAGTTGATATTTGAAATTTGAACGGTGGTCGACGGCCCGATGCGAATCCAGTCCGGCTGCACGTTGGGGATTCCATACCCCCAGGAAAAGAACCCCGCATCGGCGACCGTCAGCGACGTGCTGACCGCACCGGAGCCGACTGCCGTCGTCAACGCGCCGCCCGCGCCTTTTGCCGGCGAGCTGGACTGAAGCAGCAGGTTGGTGTCCGGATTCACAAACAAAGGATCCTTGTTGAAAATGTCCGACGGGTCGTAAGAGCTGCCGCCCCCGGTTGAGGGGCCGCTCCAGGCGCCCGTCCAGCCCGAGTTGAAACACAGGTTGTGGTTCTCGACGAGCGGCGAGTCGCCATAAATGCACCAGTCCTGCGATCCCACTCGCGTCATATTCGCGAAAATGTTGTTGATCGTGCGGCTGTTCGGCTCGTTCGGATCCAGCGTGTAGTCTTCCTGATCCTTCGAGCCAGCATCCAGCTGGGTGTTGCTGAACGAATCGTTGTAGTAGTAGACGTTTTGCGAAGCATAGATTTGTATGCCGTAGGAGCCGCTGTCCATCGTCTGGCTGAACCGGAAGACGTTGGAGGTCGTGCCGCACTTCGTGCTGCCCGTATCCGTAATCAGGGCCGTGCCGTGCGAATTTCCTCCGCGCCATTGAGCCGAGTAATTGTTCTCATAGAGCAGGTGCTGCATTCCGCCGGCGATATCGGATCTACTGCCGCCGCAAGCAACCGAGTTCTCGAGAGGCTGGCTGTGGTTCGTGCCAATCACCGCGAGTGACGTCGGCCCAAACCTGCTGTTGCGGATGACGTTGAATTGTCCGGAGAGCGTTACCGCCGCCTGGGAATAGGAGACATTGAGGCCGTCGAACAAGTTGTGATCACCCTCCAACTCGATGGCGCCGCTGTTGTTGTTTGACATGCCGCCGCAGTACTGCAATGTCAGATTCAAAAACTGGTTGTAGCTGGTCGGTTGTCCCGACTGGTACCAACCGTTGCCGCCAAAACAGGATCCGCCATAGCCGCTGGTGTTGCTGATGTATTGAAAGGTGGAATGCGATATCGCCAACCACGCGATCGCCTGAGTGATGTTCAGTGGGGCCGCCGCCGAGCCTGTAATGGTAATGTAACTCAGCGAGCCGAGGTTGAAACCCGTGACAGTCACGGAGTCACCGGGATTCGTGGCGAAGGTAATTGGGCTGCCTGCGGAACCTGACGCAGCGGGCGTCACCGTTTCGTTGTAAGTTCCTGCATAAACGACGCACGTATCGCCCGCAACGGCGACGGCGGCGCATGCGCCGATGGTGTTGAAGCTTCCGCCGCCTCCCGCCCTGACGGTGTAGGTGGTAGCTTCTGCTTGAAGGGCTGAAAGCAGCAAGACAACGCAAATCAGCAACAACCGTTTATTTCGCATGGTCTCGAATTTAATCTTTCTCAAAGTTTTCCGGCATTCCTGCCGCCAACCATGTATATGGTCACGGGGCGTTCGCAATCGGATTCCGCCGCCCGGTGGAGTATTTTTCCTTTAACGATGGGAACAACTCCCTTCACCCGCACTCGAGCAACATGCAGGTGCCTGTGCCTGGCGCTGACAGGCAAGTGGGACATAACTTTCGATGCCAGTGTTCCTCCATTACAAATTGACCCGCGATCTGGATTATTCACAGCTGAGTATTTGCGATTTGTGGGTCTAGGGGCTCCTTTCAGCTTAGGGCGTCGGGATTGTGGCCAAAGCCTCATTCGAATACGCACTCTCCGTATTGCTTGAGTCGAGCGCAGTCACGACGTAGAAATACGTTTGTCCAGCCTGGACGGTAAGGTCCACATATTGAGTCGTCGAGACCGGTGAGCTATTCAAAATTGCGTAGGGCCCGCCCGATGTATCCGCCCGGTAAACGTTGTACCCAATGACGGACGAAGCGCTCGCGCCCCAGCTTAGATCCATAGAATGAGAATTCAGCTGAACGCCCGTTCCTGACATCGAAATTGTCGTCGGCGAATTGACGGCGTTGCTGGCGATTGTGATACTCCCCGCCACGGCACCCGTCGCTGTCGGAGCAAAGGTCACCGTCATACTCGTGGTTTGCCCTGGAAGCAGGATCTGCCCGGTCGAGATGCCATTCATGGCGAAGCCCGGACCGGATATAAGGATTCCAGAAATTGAAATGCTGGCGGTACCGGAATTGAGAAGCTGCACGGGAACACTGCTGCTGCTGCCTAGGCTCACATTTGCAAAGTTTATGTTGGATAGATTGGCGCTCAACGGCCCGGGTACGGTGACAGTTAGCGTCGCAGCATTGCTGGTCACGCTTCCAGCCGAGTTGCTCACCACCGCCGTGAACTGAGACCCGCTGTCCGACGTCGTCGTCGCGGGCGTAGCGTAGGAAGCGGACGTCGCACCGGTGATGGAAACTCCGTTTTTTCTCCACTGGTAGTTCAGCGGGCTGGTGCCCGTGGCAACCACCGAGAATGTCGCCGCCTGCCCAGCGGTGACGGTCTGACTCGCAGGCTGAGTTGTAATGGAAGGCGCGACCAGCGCATTTACCGTGAGCGTGGCGGCATTGCTGGTCACGCTTCCAGCCGAGTTGCTCACCGCCACCGTGAACTGAGACCCGCTATCCGACGTCGTCGTCGCGGGCGTAGTGTAGGAAGCCGACGTCGCACCGGTGATGGAAACTCCATTTTTACTCCAATGATACTTCAGCGGGTTGGTGC
This sequence comes from uncultured Acidobacteriota bacterium, assembly GCA_963800455.1. Lineage (GTDB taxonomy): Bacteria > Acidobacteriota > Terriglobia > Acidiferrales > UBA7541 > Palsa-360. The sequence continues at coordinate 818,098 of CAWDAY010000004.1, forward strand.
CCGTGGCAACCACCGAGAATGTCGCTTTCTGCCCAGCGGTGACGGTCTGACTCACTGGCTGCGACGTAATGCTTGGCGGAATCCGAGTCGCCGGGCCGGCGAGAACAGATGAGAAGAATGCAACTGACAATACCAACGCAACGCTTGTTCGGCTGAAAATTGGTCGCATCATCGTAGGTTCTCAGGAACCTTCCTTGTACACACCGAAAAAGCCCGCGTACTTTCATCCGGCGCGGTTTCAGCCAGACTGGGAACTCAGGCGTTCTCTTGCTGGCCGTTCTTTCTTGCGCAGATGGCACGACGAATTTCCACGGCCAAGTCCCCGCGCTCCATCTTGCAAATGGGGCGCGAGATGCCGGACAGCTAAAGCGATGTCCAGCCCGGAGCAAAAAAGAGAAGCGCCCTCCTTCGCCGAACAAGACGAAATTCTTCTACGTCTGCTTAAGTTTGCCGGGTGGATAAAGTGCTTCTGCTTAGCTGCGGGGACTGCCGCCAGCAGTAAAACTGCACCGGATATAGGACGTCCCAGATGCGATGTCAAGTATTGCTTTTGGAATGAGAGTACCGGCTCTGCTCCCCCGGCCAGTATCGACGGCGGACCAATGACGGAATCCTACTCGTTGTTTCAATGCCTCGTCTGGAAAATTGCCTCTCCTTCTGCGTGAACTGTGCGTCTCCCGTCGCGTCGAGCGGCTTGAACAGCACCGTGCCGAAGCCGCCCAATCGAGTGTCTTAACGAAACGAATTATCGTTCTCTACCACGCATGATTGCGGTAGATTAAGGAAGTCCATGATGAGATTCCGCCTCAGGTTTTTGGGAAGGTGCCATGAGTAAGCGCAAGCGCGATATTTCTCGCAGGCAATTTCTCGAGGGTACGGGAGCTGTTCTTGCTGTAGCGACCGCCGGGCCTTCGCATAGCTCACACTTGTCCACCGCGAACGCAGCCGAAATTGAGACGGCTCCGTCCGGCGTGCCCACGACCACCATACGGCTCGTGGTCAATGGCACGGAGCATCGGCTGGAAGTCGAAGACCGATGGTCCCTTGCCGAATTGCTTCGGGATCATCTGCAATTGACGGGCACGAAAATCGGTTGCGACCGAGGCGAATGCGGGGCCTGCACGGTCCTGCTCGACGGCAAGGCTGTCTACTCGTGCAGCAACTTGGCGGTCTGGGCCGACGGGCGAACCGTCCAGACGGTAGAGGGTCTCGCGCAGGGCGGCCAGCTCGATCCCTTGCAGCAGGCGTTCATCGAACACGACGCTCCGCAGTGCGGCTTCTGCACCTCGGGACAGCTGATGGTCGCCAAGGGACTGCTTTCACGCAATCCTCATCCTACGGCGCAAGAAGTTCGGGCAGGCATGACCGGCAATATCTGCCGCTGCTCCAATTACAACCACTATGTGGAAGCTGTGCTGGCCGCGTCCAACGGAAAAAACGCAGCATCCTCGAAACGCGCTTCGGGTCGATCGGCTGCGCCCGCGGCGGCCAATGCCAAGGCGTCCGTCACGAAAAACCGAAAAGCGACACCGATTTCGGCGGGCAGCACTGGGGGTGCGCGATGAGCCGGCCTCCCGTTCTCACTCCGCGCAAGACAGTCGGTCATCCAACGCCGCGTATCGACGCGATGGAACGCGTCACAGGAAAGGCTACCTATTCCGGCGATATCCATCTGCCCGGAATGTTGTATGCGCGCATCCTGCGAAGTCCGCATGCGCACGCCAACATTAAACAGATCGATGCCTCCAAGGCCCTGGCGCTTCCCGGCGTGAAGTTCGTATTAACCCACGAAAACTGCAAGGTCGTCTGGGGGGCAGGATCGGTTGCGGGAGGAAGGCAATACGTCGACGCGGTTAAGAAAACCACGATCCAAAGACGCTATGCCTTTAACAACCCGGTGCGCTTTTATGGCGAGCCGGTGGCCGCCGTGGCGGCGATCAACCGCCATATCGCGGAAGAAGCTCTGGGATTGATCGCCGTGGAATACGAGACGCTCCCGTTCGTGCTCGACCAGGAAGAAGCGCTCCGCCCGGAGAGCGTGAAGATCTGGCCGGAGGGCAACATCGCGCTCAGCGTAAAGAACGAGGCCGAGCCGGAATTCTACCAGCGCGGAAACGTGGAGGAAGGTTTTCGCACATCGGACTTCGTCTTCGAGGACCGCTACACCACCACCTACGTGCACAACGCGCAGATGGAGCCCCGTGTTTGTGTCGCTCTCTGGGAAGGGGACAAACTGACGGTCTATACCCCGACGCAGGGCACGTCGAATTGCCGCCACGACATGGCCAGGGATCTGGGACTCCCGGACGAAAAGGTCCGCGTTGTGTGCCAATACATGGGCGGCGGATTTGGAAATAAAAATCAAAACCAGGATGTCGACCTGATTGCCGCGGTGCTGGCTAAGCAAACCGGCGCGCCGGTGAAACTGGAGCTTTCACGCAAGGAAGACTTCATCGGGATCCACGGCCGTTGGCCGACAACGCAGTACTACAAAGTTGGAGTCAGCCGCGACGGCGAACTGCGAGCGCTGCAATTCCGCGGCTACAGCGGAATGGGGCCGTACCGCAAAAATTCGGGGGCGATTGGCGGCGTCGAGCTGTACCAATGCCCGAACCTCGAGAGCACAGTCTATCCCGTGTATACGAACCGGGCGGTTTCGGCAAACTATCGCGCGCCTGAGTTTCCCCAGGGATTCTTCGGCATCGAGTCGTTTATGGACGATGTGGCCTACAAGATGAAAATGGATCCTGTGGCCTTCGTCTTGAAAAACATGACTCGAAAATCGAATGACTCGATTCCCTACTCGAATTACACCCTCGAAGACTGCATCCGCCGGGGCGCGGAGGCTTTCGAATGGAAAAAACGCTGGCATCCGCCGGCGTCCGACACAGGACCGATCAAGCGCGGGGTAGGCATGGCGTTCATGGCCTTGCGCTCGCCGCTCGGTCAGAGCAGCGCGGTGCTCAGGCTCGATTCTAATGGACGATACACCGTATTCGTTGGCGTCACAGACATCGGGGCCGGGGCCAAGACCACCATGTCCATGATTGCGGCCGAGGCTCTGGACGTTCCGTTGTCGGACATTGACATCGTCTGGGGCGACACCGACCGCTGCCCGTACTCGGTGGGCGAGTCCGGCAGCCGCACCACGGACATGACGGGAGGCGCCGTCATCGAAGCCGCACGCGACCTGAAACGTCAGATCGCCGAGAAGGGAATGCCGACGGGAAGCAACGCTCTGATCGCTTCCGCGTCGCCGAATCCGACGTCCGACGGCAAAGTGCGTAAGGCGTTCGGCGCGCACTTTGTGGAGGTGGAAGTCGATACGGAGCTCGGCGGAGTTAAAATCCTCAAGTATCTGGCCGTGCACGACTCCGGACGGATCATCAATCCGCTGACTTCGGAGAGCCAGATCAAGGGCGCAGTGATCCAGGGGATCGGAATGGCGCTGCACGAGGACCTGCTATACGACCGCAGGACCGGACAGCCGCTGACGTCCGGCTACTACGGCGCTCGGATCATGACTCATCTCGACGCGCCGGAGGTCGAGGTGATGTTCATCGAGAGCGATGACGGGTACGGTCCCTTTGGCGCCAAGTGTATCGGCGAAGCGGGAATCGTTCACGCGGTGGCGGTCGTCGGAAACGGAATCTTCAACGCAATTGGACGCCGCATGAAAGACCTGCCCATCACGCGGGACAAGATTCTGGGGGTGCTGGCATGAAAACATTCGCTAACACGAACCCGCGAACTCTCGATCAGGCCGTTTCGCTCGTTCAGCAGGCAAATAAGGACGGGAAGATCGCCTCGCTTGCCGGCGGCGGCAGCGATCTTCTGGCGCTGGTGAAAGACTCCCTCGTCAAGCCGGACATGATCGTCAACCTGAAAACCATCAAAGGCCTCGATCAGGTGACGCCCTCCGCGCAAGGCGTGGACATCGGCGGACTGACCACCCTCGACGCTCTGGGCAGCCACCCCGTTATTCGAAATCAGTATACGGTTCTGGCGGAAGCAGCCGAAGTCGTGGCCACGCCGCAGATTCGCAACGTCGGAACGCTGGCCGGCAACGTCTGCCAGCGGCCGTGGTGCTGGTATTTTCGCAACGGGTTTCCGTGCCTGAAGAATGGCGGCGAGATGTGCTATTCGGTGGTGGGCGAGAACCGATTCCACGCGATCTTCGGCGGCGGGCCCAGCTATATCGTCCACCCGTCCGACACGGCTCCCGCGCTGGTCGCGCTCGACGCGAAGTTCCGCGTCGTCGGCCCCTCGGGTGAGCGCATGGTGCCGGCCGGCGACTTCTTCGTTCTGCCGCAGAAGGATCTCGCGCGAGAAACGATTCTGGCGGCGGACGAGGTGCTCGCCGGAGTACAGCTGCCGCCGGCGCGTCCCGGCCAGAGGAGCACCTATCACAAGGTGCTGGACCGCGAATCGTGGACCCATGCTGTCGTCAGCGCGGCGGTGGTCCTCGAGATGGACAACAAGATTTGCCGCAGCGCGCGCTTGGTCTTGGGCGGAGTCGCTCCGATTCCGTGGCGGCTGCCGAATGTGGAACGCTTACTCACGGGCCAGCGCATCACGCCGGAACTTGCGGCAAAGGCCGGCGAGACTGCGATCGAGGGAGCCCAGCCGCTCTCCAAGAACGCGTACAAACTTCCTTTGACCAAGGCGCTGGTGCGTCGCACGTTGCTCGAACTCGTGACGCGCGCGTAGCGGCGCTCCATGTCCTTCGTCCCGGTGCGCAACATGAACCGTCGAGAATTATTCCTGCTCGGCATCAACCGAACCGCCCGCGCGGCCGAACTCTCCTGCGAGCGGCTGTACATGAAATTTTGCGACTCGCGCCTCGACGACTCCACGCAGGAACTGTTCGAACGGCTCGAATTGGAACTGCGAGGCGTCAACAATCTACGGCTGGTGGATACAGCGTGGCTGGCAAGCGAGGATTTCAAACGGCGGCTGGACCCGCTGCTCGTCGCGGTCCGCGCCCGTGGCGGGCGAATTACAGAAGCCAGCGAATCCGTGAAGAGCGAAAAGCGTGGCCTCTGAAACGTGAGCTGTCGCTATAGGGCTGGGAGCCGAACCGTAGACTGGTTCGCATCGACCCGATTCTCTGATCGCGCCGACCAGAACCAAAGTCTAAGCCGGTGAAGAAACCAACATCAAAGCCCTCACCGTTCCCAGCGGCGGAAGGGATGGGCTTGCTTTCATGCTTCGCCTCGCGAAGACAAATCTGATACCCGATGATTGACTAGTTTTCCCGCTCGGACTTTCAACTGTCCGGCAATATACACCTTGCAGCTTCCACGCAGATTGTGGAAATCGGCCACGGTCCACCAAAGGCTGGCGCGTTCGGGAGGGGCATAGTTCCTACTTGTTGGGCTTCGCTGGTTTCGGTTTTTGTGTTGAGGGACTTGACGGACTATATGCCCCGCTATTCATTATGAAATCCTGGTTGTAGTCGGCATTGTCCGCGCAGATGAATTCTTTAATGTTCCAAGTGGGCTCCAATTTATAGTTTCGATATCCCGACCAAGTCTTCGTGTAGGCCTTTGGGTCGTCGATGGTAATGGTCACCTCCAAGGCCTCATGATTAGGACGCCGGATGCGTTCGATTACGTGTAGCTGGTCGGAATGCGGAAGCCCGCCGCGATCAATCCAAGTCTTTTCGTTGAGTCCGACGGTATCGACGACGAGTGCATCTCCCTCGTACCGCCCAATCGAGTCCCCCATCCATGTAAGATCGGGATCCTTGGGATGCTGGCGCCCATCGGTAAAGATTTGACGGACATGGTGGTCAAATTCGAAGTATTCAAGTACGCGTCCAGGAGTCTGAACTATCTCAAACGCAAAGGGCTGAATATAGATCCGTGGCACACCAGGAGGAAGGCACCCAGCGTCTTTGCCTGTGGTCGGATTGACGTAGTCCGTTGAGTCCGGAAACGACCTGGGTCCATATGATGGCTTGGCGGCCAGGTATTTCTGCATTCCCCAAGACGTCATAGGAGGGATGTCCGGGGTAAAGGAATAGGTAGCCCACTTAGCGCCGGGCATGTTAGCTTCCCAAACTCCAGACAGGTCCACTGTTGGGACTGCAGCACGGGCCGCGGCGGCTCCCGACGGCTCTACAATCTGAGCGGATAGAACGGTGGAGAAGGCGAATACCGCGCCCATCGACAGAAGTAATCTCATCAAGTTATCGCGCATTTTGAAAAGATTCTCTCGCCGCACGAATCCCGTCCTTCAACGCGGCGCCGGGCCTTCGTTCGCGGGGGTCACAACCGGCACAAGAACTAGTTTCCATTTGTCGGGAGAATAAGGATCGATCGTCGCGTCCACAGCGCCAGAATGGCCGAGGAGTCCGGCTATCTATTGATACGGCCAAACTTTACCTTGTGGATCCGTCAAGGAACATTCACTGCACTGGAGTTCCAATACGCGCGCACCGTTCTTGGCGCGATGGCCGGCAACAGTGATCAGGTCTCCCACCTTCAGTGTATTCTTGTCCCAACCGGTCCGGCTCAGATGATTATTGCTACTCTCTTCCGCAATCCAGTGCTCGATCTCGCCTTTCTTGCCTTCCACGTCAAAATAGATTAACGCGTGGGGATTCATGAACTCGAATTTCGTCACAGTTCCCTTCACAGTGGTCAAGGTGTCCATATCAAACGCCACCGTACCGTGATGCGCTGACATCGGGCCTGAGACCATGAGAAGCAGAAAAGCCAAAAGGATGACGCTCGCTCGCTTGTTGTTCATGGGCCACCTACCAAGTTGGGGCACATATTGGCACTTCCACCTGCTATCCGTCAATCCGAAATCAATATTTGCGTTGACGTCTCACTTTCGCGCGAGCATTGGTTTACATTTTCTTTCGCGTGCTCTCCTTCCCTACTTTCATCCGCTTTCAAGATAATCCGATCCCGGAGAACGTTGACACGAAAGGTTGGCGGGTATATCGTCCTGCGCAAAGATGGTCGGGAATGGGAGGTCTGGGTGTTGAGCTTGCTTGTCGCGTTGAGGGGCGTGGCGGAAGCATTCGCAGTCATGAACGTGCTATTCACGGATATCAAGATTACCCAATGCGTTCGAGTAGGAAACCCAAGATCTCGAAAAAGTAGCGGCGTCAGCGCTTTCCAAGAACTTGATCCAGCTCTGGGAGACTAGGAGAAGACTCCATGAAGCGAAGAACATTTCTAGGCCAGGCAGCCGCGGGCGGATTGGTCGCCGCCGTCGTGCCAGGCGCAGCCAGCAGCGCCGAAAATAAACCCACAGCTTCTGGAACAAAGATCCGCGAGATATCGACGGATCGGGCGCCGAAGCCTGTCGGACCTTTCTCGCAGGCGATTAAAGCCAACGGATTCGTATTCGTGGCGGGTATAACTGCGCGCGACCCGAAGACCGGCCAGGTGATTGAAGATAACATCACGCGCCAAACAGAACTTGTAATGGAAAACATCAAAGCCATTCTCGAAGCAGCAGAGTCATCGTTCGATCGGGTGGTGAAGACGACCGTGTATCTGAAAGACATGAACGATTTTGACGCGATGGGGAAAGTGTACAGCCGTTACTTCCCTTCTCATCCGCCCGCGCGAGCCACGGTCGAGGTAGCCCGTTTGCACGGAGGGCGCGTCGAAATCGAGCTGATCGCTGTGGCTTGAACTCGATCTGTTCGTCTCGATATTGAATCAATTCTGTATGCTCGAAGGCAAAGGATTCGGAAGCCGATCCGAGCTGTGCGGCGCGAATATCAACCCAGGTTATCGGAGTGCTTGGAGTCCCTTCGCCCAAGACCGGGAAAAAGCGCGCGCGTGAGGTGCTCGTCAAAGCGGTTGTTGCCGAACGCGCAAGCCTGGAGATGGGGATTCTTTCTGTCCAGAAATAAGAAAGAAGCAGGGAGATACTTGTGTTAACGCGCCGCCAGTTTTCGAAGTTGATTGTCGGATCGGGTCTCTTGCCCGCGGGTAGGCTTGGCAGCGCGGATGTGCTGCTTGCTTCACCCGCTCAGAATGCGCCTCCTGACTGCGATTTATTGATTAAGGGCGGCACGGTCGTAGACCCTGCGCAGAATCTCCACGCCGCCCTTGACGTTGCGGTAAAGGACGGCAAGATTTTGGAAGTGTCACCGGAAATCCCCGTCGCTCGAGCTCGCAGTATTGTTTCCGCCAAGGGCAAGATCGTGACTCCGGGTATCATCGATGTCCACGTTCATGTGTTTGAGGGCATGGGCCCCATCACGGTGAATGCCGATCATTACTGCCTGGATCGCGGGGTGACGACGGCGGTGGACACCGGCTCGACAGGGTATGCCGGCATCTTCGGGTTCAAGAAATACGTCATCAAAGCCTCCGCCACTCGAATCTATGCGCTGCTGGACATCAATGGCTTCGGAGTGATGATGGGCCTGACGGGGGAATATGGAAACCTCGATTGGGTGATTCCGCAATCCACTGTGCGGGCGGCCGCGGAGAACAAGCCCGAGGTGGTGGGAATAAAATGCCGGCTTTCCAGGGAAACCACGGGTCCGAACGATCTTGAGGTTCTTAAGAGAGCGCTGGAAGCAGCCACGGCTTCTCGTCTGCCCCTCATGGTGCATCTCGGGGATTCGTATTCTCCCTTACCGGAGATCGTCGGCAAGACGCGAAAGGGCGACGTGTTGACTCACTGTTTTAACGGGCGGCCAAACGGAATCCTCGATGCAAACGGAAAGCTTCGACCGGAGGTGAAAGAAGCCCGTGAAAGAGGAGTCCTTTTCGACGTGGGCCACGGCAGCAACAGTTTTGACTTCGATGTAGCAGAAAACGCCCTGCAACAGAATTTAATTCCCGACACGATAAGTAGTGACATCGCCTCCACGAGCATAAACGGACCGAATTATGACCTGATTACGACGGCCTCAAAATTCCTGGCCCTCGGGCTGACCCTGGACCAAGTGATTGAACGGGTCACTGTCAGGCCGACGCGCATGTTCGATTTCGGAACCGATCTGGGAACCCTCCGGCCTGGCACGGTGGCGGACATAAGTATTCTCGAGGTCCATGAAGGAACCTTTCTTTTCATGGACACCGACGGGAAGAGTCGCACGGGGCGGCAAAAGCTCCAGAGCGTTGCGGCAATTCGCGCTGGCCGGCTCTATGTGAATCGAAGCGAAGACTTGGCTAGTGCTTAGCGCGCCGGAGAATTCATCGAGCGCTTTTCGGGAAGCTGCTGTTGAGGAGGGCTTTCAAGGTTCAACTTCCAACCAATGCAATTCACGACTAAAGGAGAATCGATGAAACGCTTTTTCGCAAGGGCCCTCGTTATGGGTATCGTGTGTGTTGGTATAGGGACCACGCTGAACGTGCGGCTCAATGCCGCGACTGATCCTGATAACAACTCGACAGTGATGCAGGCGGACCACGCTTTGGTTGAGGCCTTAGCGAAGGCAGACAAGGCGACAGTCGGCAAGCTTCTTTACACGGACTTTTTTTGGACGAACTGGGCTGGAGAAACTCTCGGCAAAGAGAAGGTTCTGGGAGCCTTGCCGAAGCCGCCCTTGGGAGATGAGAGCAGCGCCCATGTGGAAGAGTACACCTATGACCAGGTTGGAGAGGTTCGAGTCGATGGAGGGAAGACGCGCATCCTGCGCGTGTGGGTAAAGGATGGCTCCGATTGGCGGTTGTTGGCATATCACGAAGTCAGGTTAGCTGACCATGCCCAAACCCGTGGCGGGCCCAGCGCAAACGATTGCAATAATCCGTGCGGGAGCGTCCCATACACGCCGAAGGACGAAGCGGAGAGAGGGATCTTTACGTCCTGGGCAGGGCTGGAATTGGCGCTTACGACGCACGACACCAAGGCTTGGATTCCGCACTTCCCAGAAGAGTACGTGATGATCAATTCAAAAACGCCAGTCCCGATAACCAAGGCCGACCGTATTGCAGCGATTAAAGAACCGGGGCCCGAAAGTAATTGCAAGACGCTGTGGTTGGGAGGGAGGCTCTGTCAGTCGCAGTTGGCGGCAGAACCAGCAGCACGGTTTTTTCACTTCGGGAAAACGGTCGTGATCATCTCTGTCGACAAACCGTATGTTGGCAAGCCTCAACATGACACTCGCATCTGGCATCCCGATCCAAAGACCGGTATATACCAGATGATGGAAAGCTGGTCTTCGACGATTCAGTCGGCCCCAACCGCAGTTCCACCGAAATCCTAAGCTCGGATCCTAGGGGCCGTTGCATAACACATTTTCAGCCCAATGGAATCAACCACTTAGAGGTTACCCTGATTCGGCGCCACGTTCTCGGCGACTGAACTGCCTTCCGTCTTTGGAAGCAAGACGATCGGTCGCTGCCAGATGTTCAAGAGTTCCCGCGCTTCAGGATCGATCTCGCAAAATCGGCCGGCGGCTTCCAGATCGCGCACCATCACGGCAAACGACTTTTCGACGCGCCGTTTGCGCTGGCGCAGCCGCTCCACTGCGGCCCAGTTCGCGGCATCCACTGCGAAGTGGAATCCTCCGAGCCCCTCGACGGCGACTATCTCGCCCAATCGAAGGCGCTTTACAGCCGCATCGATAGGATCGAGTGCTTTTATCGGGCGGCCCTGAGCGCTCCAGAATTGGAGTTGGGGACCACATTGCCAGCATGCATTCGGCTGCGCGTGGAAACGGCGGTTTCGCGGGTCCTCATATTCCGCGCGACATGTATCGCGCATCGGGAATACCGACATCGAGGTGCGCGGTCGGTCGCAGGGAACGTCCCGCATAATCGGCAATGCGCATCGGCTCCAGCTAAACCGCCAAGATTTCCGCCGTTGCCGATCCCAACGCTTGTGACGAAGAAAGTCATGGGATGCCGTTGTCCAGTCGATTGCTGCTCGCCATCCTGTGCCAGCGCTAAAAATGAGACGAATAACAAACCCAACATAAACAGCACAGCCTTCGAAAGATTCTTGGTCATTCGTCTCTCCTCGTCTTAACCCGCTGGAGCGTCCCTATCCGCTGGCGACTTCGCGATCAGCCCGGCCACACAAGGATGAGCCGCTCCGGTAACGAATTGCAAAAGAACCAGGACAAGCCCTCAGTTTGGGGCGAAGCAATAAAACCCTTCGCGCCATGAGTGGCCAACAGAGCCTTCTGACTGCAACCCCTGGTTGGGTGCGACGAGTTCCAATTCCCATTGGTGCCACCATTGCGGTCAGAGAAACCGATTTCAGCTTCTTCCCACGAACTGGTGCCGGGCGCCACAGTATCGGTACTACTCGTCCAGTTACTGCAGGTGTCGTCCTCCGTGTCTGTAAAAGCGCGACCATCAGGCTGCGATCCTGTTAGCATCTCTTGCTCATTACAGCCTGGCCCTGGGCATTTCGGGTTTTCACTCAGGCCGGGAACGATCTCACTGTGCTCTGTGAGTGCGGTCATTTTGTTGAGATTGCTGCCGAGGCGCGCGAGTTCGATGGTGTCACCGTGCAAGTCGGCGAGATCGTGAGCGATCATCTCGCCTTTCGCGTTGTACCACGGACCTTGTCCAATTCGGTCGCGCGCGTTGATCGCCGGTTGGCCGTTCTTCGCTTGAGTGCTGAGATATACGTGCCAAGTGTGGTTCCCGGCACCCACTGCGGTAGCGAGCGCCTGGCAATGCGCGTCGGCGCCGGCCAAACCTCCGAGGTTCGCCCCTTTGCCCAATCCTACGCTGGTCACAAAAAAGGTCATTGGATGTTGTTGCGAGGCATTTTGCTGAGCCAGCGCCAGGTACGACCCGGGAAGTATCGCAACAACAAATGTTGCCAAAGCGTTTCGGGTCCTATTCATCTGTGTCTCCTTGCGGTCGCAGGCGACGACACGCCAGCACGACATGGTTGGCGACAAACCGGGAAATTGTTTGTTCGGCGAGCGAGCGCGGGGAGCCTCTCGCAACTTCATGGGGATCGTGCGATAAGGGCGCCGAGGGTTCGACACTTACACAGCGGGCCTAATAGCATTCTGTTTCACTGATGTCAAGGAATTTGGCTTGACATTCAAGCGTCCCAATGTAAGCCTCTGCCTCAAATCCATCATGAGCGCACGAGAGTTTTAAGAGTGAGGGCAGCGAAGACCTGCCGTGAATACAATTTGGGTTTATGAACCCAGCCTTGTTTCACTGTGCCGGAGGATTCCGTGACGCCGCTGAAACCAACTCTGTGGCCAGTCCGTCTTAGCTCTCAGGGAACAGTCCTGAATTCCGGCCCGGTGACAATCAAGGACATTTTCTCGCGATGCATGAGCCGGTGGCGGTATTCCTGGTCTGCTGAACGAATATAACTAATGGCTACTATCCTGCGCCAGGGAACACATGGATACAGCCGGCAACTCATGGGTGGAAAAAAATTGAGCATTGCATTTCGGACCGGGAAAAGTTCTTAACCGGCCTCGCGATCAGGCAACTCCGGAAAGGAGCACGCAAATGCGCGTTGGAAAGAAGTGGATGACGGCGGGCGCTTTGATTGTCGGACTCTGTGTGAGCTTGGCGCTGATGATTGCTCCGGCCGTGCAGGCGCAGGATTCTCCACGCTACAAGCTTGACGGCAATTGGCCCAAACCGTTGCCGATTAACTGGACCATTATGGGCGTCACCGGTATGTTCGTAGATAAAAACGATAACATCTGGGTTCTGAACCGTCCGCGTGACTTAGACAAGACCATGAACTTTGCAACACTAATTCCACCCACTGCCGAATGCTGTGTGCCGCCGCCCGCGGTGCTGGAATTTAATGTCGAGGGCGACCTTCTTAGGTCCTGGGGTGGCCCTAACTACGCACCCGGCTGGCCTGCTTCAGAACACACAATTCTTGTGGATAAGGAAGGAAACGTTTGGCTGGGCGGCGCAAGGTCCGGTGACACTCTGCTCAAATTTACGGCGGATGGAAAGTTCATCTCTGAGTTTGGCCATCGTGGGCCCGCCGTAGAGCAGCAGGACCAGCAGAAGCAAGATAACCAACAAACGAACCTTCTTTTACGTGGAGTCGCTGCGGCAGAACTGGATGAGGGAGCCCATGAGTTGTACATCGCAGACGGTTACTTGAATAAACGGATGATCGTGTACGATTCCGACACCGGCGCGTTCAAGCGCGGTTGGGGAGCCTACGGCATTCCTTTGGATCAAATCAATAACGATCCTTTGCCACCGCGCGTTCCCGGGGATCCGCCGGCGAAGCAATTCCGCGAGCCTGTCCACTGCGTGCATATTTCCAACGATGGGCTGGTGTACGTCTGCGACCGCGGCGGCGACAGAATTCAAGTCTTCACAAAGCAGGGCAAATTCGTGAAAGAATTTCTGGTGGCCAGTAACAGCGGCAACAATACTGCGGGCTCCATAAACTTCTCTCCAGACCCGCAACAAAAGTATCTCTATGTCGCCGATATGATGAATAGCGTCGTTTGGATCCTCAACCGTAACGATGGCACTGTGGCTGGCAGGATTGGTCATGCTGGACATCTGCCGGGACAGTTCCACAGTCTGCACGTTGCCACCGCGGATTCCCAAGGGAACATTTATACGGGTGAAGTCACGACGGGCGAAAGGATTCAAAAGTTTATTCCGGTGAAATGACTCAGGGAGTTGATGACCAGATTTGAATGCGCGAGGGAGACCTAGCATGACACACAAGCTGACGGGTATTTTGAGCGCTGCAGTACTTATTCTTTTATTTGCGGGTCCGATGTTCGCACACCACGGAGCAGCAGCATTCGATACATCGCAAACCACTACCCTCAAAGGAGCGGTAGTGGAGTTCGACTTTATCAACCCCCATTGCCAGCTTTTTATCAATGTAGCCGACGAAAGCGGCAAGACGGTTAAATGGGACGGCGAATTCACCAATCCCGGCACTTTGCACAGGCGTGGCTGGACTAAGGAAATGTTCAAGCCAGGCGATCAGATTACGCTGATTGGCAATCGCGCCAAAAGTGGGGCCAACGTCCTCCGCGTGTTGAAACTTGAATTGGCCGATGGCCGAGTGATTACCGCACTCGGTGGCGAGGATTACTGAAGATTAACTGGCGCGAACGGCTTCATTGAATCGAGAACCGAAGTTAAATTCAGGCTTGCGCAGGTTGGAACCTCTGAGGGGCTTGATGCGCAAATACCAAATGTGTGCGGTCTTTGGAGTACTCTTCCTGTTTGCCTCCTTTTCCGTTGCGCTCGCTCATATGGCTGAGCAGTCAGGATCCATAGAGCCTCAAAAAGCAGCGCCTGCTGATCTTTCCGGCCTTTGGTTGGTACATCCATCTACAAATGCTAGCGCGTATTCCAGTTTTGCCTTTGCCAAAGAGACGCCTCCCATGACCGGCTGGGGAGAGGAAAAATACCAAGCCGCCAAGCCCGTATTCGGCCCCAACAAAACAACGGCGAAGCAGTCAAACGATCCGGTTTACGGTTGCTTTCCACCCGGCCTGCCCCGGATCTATCTTCATCCGAAGCCCATTGAAATTGTGCAGCTGCCGGATGAAGTAATCATGATGTTCGAATACGACCGCATCGTTCGCCACATTTACACCGACGGGCGCCCCCACGATGAGTTTCTGGATCCTCCACTCTGGATGGGAGACTCCATCGGCAAATGGGAGGGCAATACCCTGGTCATCGACGTGATCGGCTTTAATGACAAGACTTGGCTCGATCGTGCCGGCCACCCGCACAGCGACGCGTTGCACGTCATAGAGCGAATGCGGCGAGTCGATCACGACACTCTGATCGACGACATTACAATTGAGGATCCAAAGGCATACACAAAGTCTTGGACGGCACAAACTCGATTCCAGTTGAGATCGGACCTGGCTCTTGACTGGGAGGGCGTGTGCGAGAATGAAAAACTTGCGGACCGCCAATAAGACCGGAGCTGCTGACTTGCGGATGCACTTAATGGTGAGAACTATGATTCTTAAGAACATCTATTGGTTCCCAATGATGCCGATTATTTTTGCACTCTCGCTGGTGACGCTGCCTCAGTCCGGCGCTCAATCGGACGCAGCAAAGTCGGGAACGGCAAAGGGCCAGGACGCAGTTCCCGCGAGGAGTTTGTCCGGAACTTGGGCACTACGCGCTCCCCAAGGAGTACCCTGGTACAATTATGCTCTCATTCCCGATGAGCCTCCGATGACCCCTTGGGCGGAAGAAAAATTTAAAGCCAACAAGCCGTCCTTCGGCCCGCACCCAGTAGAAGAATCAAATGATCCGGCCTACAGCTGCCTTCCCAACGGTGTGCCACGTGTCTATGCCGCCGTTCAAGCCGCCATGCAGATCGTGGAGCTCCCGGACCGCGTCATCATGTTCTTCGGACGCAATCTACGCCAAATCTACACGGACGGGCGGTCACATCCTCGGGACCTTCGCCCCCTTTGGATGGGCCACTCGATTGGCAAGTGGGACGGCGATACATTTGTCGTTGACACTGTCGATATCAGCGATATCAATTGGCTCGACCGGATGGGACATCCGCACAGCGACAAGTTGCACCTCATCGAGCGCTTCCGGCGGGTGGACGATAAAACCATGCAGCTCAACATCACGATTGATGACCCGATTGCCTACACAAAAACCTGGGACGCGACGCAGAGAACGTTTCGCCTCAGGCCTGACGCGCGCGCGGGTGAAGCAATTTGCGAAGATATCTTTGTAAACCAAGCCTATGGACTCCACCCAGTTTTGCCTTCCATGAAGTGAGCGCACTGCTCGGAGCCGTGGATTTTTCCTCATTCTGCCGTACCGAAAAAACCGGATTTTGTGCGCACCACGAGATTTGCAAAGAAAAATATTGACATCCCCCGCTCTCAGATGCTACACACGCGCGCACCAGAAGTTTCCACGGGCCGAATTTTCGCTAAGAACCTAAAGGGGGGGGCGTCCTATGAACCTTTCAGTGATTTGCGCGTCATGGCGTGGAAGTATTGCGAGTGGTGCAAAAGTTTTGGCTTCAATGGTTGGGATTTTGCTGATCTCCGCTTCGCTGTACGCACAAGTCAATCAAGGCCGCATTCTGGGCACCGTTCGAGACCAATCCGGCGGCTCGATTGCGGGCGCCACAGTGACGCTGACCGATACGCTGAAAGGGGTCTCAAGGACCCTGACTACCAATGAGTCCGGAGACTACGCAGCGCCGAACCTCGATCCCAGCACCTACAGTCTTCGTGTCGAATTCAAAGGCTTTAAGACGTTCAGCCGTCAAGGTATGCAGATCGGCGTGGGGCAGGAAGCCAAGGTGGACGTCACCATGGAGCCCGGCGAGCAAACCCAGACGGTGACCGTCACGGAAGAGATTCCGCTGGTGGAAACCACCTCCGCTACCCTGACCGGCAATATCACCACAGATAAGATTGCCGACCTGCCGCTGAACGGCCGAAACTTCGTCAACCTTCTGGCGCTGCGCCCTGGATTTCTCAATCAACCGGGCGGCGGCGGAGGCAATACGTCGAGCATGGGCCTGCGCCCCGGCGATTCCATGTTCCTGATCGACGGCTTGAACATGTACGAATGGGGCCAGGGCCAGCAGCTCCTGAACGGGAACTCTCCCGCGGGCGATGCCAACACAATCTTGCCGATCGACGCTATCCAGGAATTCAACATCCAGCAGAATCCCAAGGCCGAATTTGGCTGGAAACCCGGCGTCGCCATCAACGTAGGGCTGAAATCCGGCACCAATTCGATTCACGGCACGGCCTACGCCTTCGGGCGCGCCGGCTCCTGGGACGCGAAGAACTTCTTCAACCCCCAGGACCAGCCGGCGCCGCCGCTCGGATTTGAACAATACGGCGCCACCGCCGGTGGACCCATTATGAAAGACAAACTGTTCTGGTTTGTCGGCTATGAGGCGCAGATGATGAATCTGGGAGTCGTATCCTCGGTCCAGGTGCCTGTGGATGCCGCGATCGGCAACCCGAGCAAAAGCATCGTGGATGCCTGCAACGCGGTAGGCCGCGCAAACGTGACTCCGCTCAGCGCCACCTTGGCAGGCCTTCCTGCTGGCAGCTGCACGCCCGTACCCACATCCGCCACGGCCGAAAACATATTTCCGTTTAACACAGGAACCGAATTCCCCAGCGGCGACCCAAGACAGATCGTTCCCAGCGGCGTCCATGCTCTGGGGGACGTGAACAATACGTACAACGGTTTGGCCAAGGTCGATTATCACCCCAACGACAAAAACACATTGAGTGGAATGTTCTTCATCGGCGACGGCTCGGGAACTTGGGATGACAACGTCGCGAATATCAATTCGGGGTTCTACGAGTCTCTGTTTCCTGTGACCGCTCGAGTGGGTTCCGGGAGTTGGACGTATGTTCCCAACTCCTCTATCGTGAATGAATTGAAGGTCGGTTACACGCACTATCTGCTGCCGTTTCTCTCTGTGGACCACAATGCCGACCCGAACGGCCCCTGGGGGCTCTCCAACGGAATTCCGACCGGCTACGCCATGAACTCGGGGATCACCAACCCTCTTTACTTCGGTCTTCCGCGTATCAGTTTGCAAGGATTCACGCTGACCGGAGGCAACTGGCCCAAGTTCGTCGGGCCGGCCCAAAATACGGAGTTTGTTGACCACATCTCCTATCTGCACGGCAAGCACGCCTTCAAGTTTGGCGGCGAGTACAACTGGGTGGATACCGTTTCGGGCGCCACCGCCAACGCCAAGGGAAGAATCAATTTCAAAAACGGGGGCGGGAATACGTCTCTTGAGAATTTCCTCCTAGGCAACGTGGGCGGGGGATCCTCCATCTTCGTGGGTGACCCGATTCGGGATGTGCACACCAATCAAGTCGCCGCTTTCTTCCAGGATGACTACCGCGCGACCTCTAGGCTCACCATCAACATCGGCGTGCGCTATGAAGTGGGTTCGATTTGGGTCGATTCCGCCAACCGGTTGGGCAACTTCGATCCCAATTCCGCGACCGGATTGGTGCAGGTTGGAGCCGGGGTCACCTCGCCCTTTAATCCCGATCACCGCGATTGGTCGCCTCGGGTGGGTTTCGCTTGGGATGTATTCGGCAACCAGAAGACGGTGATCCGTGCGGGTGCCGGTCTGATGTACGAGTTCGTGCCCTCTTCCGCGCTTTTGAATTCCGGCGGCAACGGCGTGGGGCTCGGCAAGGTTCCCACGGGAGCCGCAATTTGCACCAGCGGAACCTGCGTGGCGGGAACCGGCACGATCGCGGCCGCCACCATCAACCCCCTCACAGCAGACCTGAGCAATGGGTGGCAGAATAATGGACCCGGAACGCCTGTCTTCTCCGGCGTAGTAGCTTGCGGCGACGGCAATCCGGTGACATTCGCGGGTAACACGGGCGTTCCGCCCTTAATCGGCAGCTCGCCCGCCCCGTGCACCACGGCGGCCTTTGCCCGCAATCTGCGCGTCCCCTACGTGGAGACTTGGAACCTCGACATCCAGCATAGCTTCACGAATAACTTGTCTCTTGATGTTGCTTACATCGGGAACCATGGTGTGAAGATCCAGGGACAGAGGGACATCAACGCCCCGGCAGTGGGTGCTGGTTACTCTCCAGGGCGCTAACCACTTGCGCTAACGATCGCAACCGCAGCCCCGACCTCTCAGAGGTCGGACCCTACATTAATTGCCACTGGGGTTCCCGTATCTGCAGTACATCGACTATGTATCGAACCAGGATAGGTCTCACTACAATGCTTTGCAGGTCAGCCTCACGCAGCGGACATCCCATGGCTTGTCTTTCACCGCTGCCTACACCTACAGCCACGGCCTCGACGACGCTTCCCAGAATTTTCAGGGCACCGTCCCGCTCAATAACGCGGATTACGATTTGAATTACGGGAACAGCGACTACGATATCCGGCACCGCTTGACGTTCGAGTTGACTTACGCTCTCCCCGGAATTGAAGACGCCCGGACAGATCCTGCAAGGATGGGCGATCAATTCCATCGTGACCATACAGCCTGGGACTCCCTGGTCCGTGCAGGACACTCGAACGACTTCAGCGGAACCAACGAAGTGAACAATCCCAACGCCTGGGGTGAAGCCTGGAACTTTTCCGGCAATCCCAACGACTTCAAGGCGACTCCCACCGGGATTCCCTTTTTCAGTGGCCCACGACGCCGACTGGAGCTGCTGATCTTAGCGAAGTCGGCAACACACTGCGGCGCAAGCAGGCGGTAGGGACGTGGGCTACTCCACTCGCCAATGCTGGCTGCTACGCGTCGGGCAACTCTGTCCTGACTCCCGCCCCCTTACGGAAGCTATGGCACCGTCGGACAGGAACATCTTCCGCAACCCGAATTTCCGTACGTGGGACATGTCCGTGACCAAGGACTTTAAAATCAAGGAGCGGTTCTCCGCCCAGTTCCGCGCGGAGGCCTTCAACATCCTCAACCATCCCGTCTTCGGGCAGGTGGATTCGGGACACTTGGCCAACAACGATCCGTCCGCGGGCGTCCTTGGCCTCGCCAACAATACCCCGGACGCAGCCGCCGGCAACCCCGTGCTCGGCACGGGCAGCAGCCGTGACATCCAGCTGGGCTTGAAGTTAATCTTCTAAGCTCAGCGGAATTGTCACACCGGGTGTATTCCGTTGTATCGGTATCGCCGCGGAGGCGGGCTAATAACTTGCCCGCCTCCGATGGCCTCTCCATTTCGCACCGCTCAATTAAGTCTACATCTCCACCGCTGAAAGCGCCGACGCAGGCTAGACCAGACCAACGCCTTGGGTTTCGGAATCTGACCTGATGGAGCTTTGACTTCCTTTTCGATTTGCTCGTTTTCCACTCCGTCCAACACCGCCGAGAAGGCATTGATAAATGCACTGAAAGCTTTGTCGGCAGCACGCACTTTGCGGCGTAGCACGCGGATTTCTTTTATCAATTTAGCTCTGGTATGAGGATGTGTGAACATCTCAACGTTATCGATAAGAACGCGGTGGACTATTACATTTCTTGCCTGCAACCCTTCCTTTAAGGCGCTCTCGATCCCCGGACTGACAGTTACATGCTTTGTCAGCATACGGATCATCTGCCCTGCTGTCTTCTTGTCTTGGTTGTCCAAAATCAGGGCGGACGGTTCATCTGGCCGCAAGCGGCGAACGGAACGGTGTCGCTCACATCCGCGCAGCTCGCGATGTTGCTGGAAGGGATCGATTGGCGACGTCCGGTGCGCAGTTACGCGCCGCAGATGGCGGTGTGAGCAAAATATTTTTACTTTTCCCGCACATTTTTATTTTGCTGTAACAAAAGTCTGCTAGATTCGCGGCGATGGTTGCCGCACATCACACTCTCCCCGATCTCGACACACTCAATCACAACGAACTCAAGGCCCTCATCTTCTCGCAGCGAGAGCAACTGGCGTCGCGCGACACGGAGATCGAGCACTTGAAGATGCTGATCGCTAAGCTGCGACGGATGCAGTTCGGGCGCTCGTCGGAGAAGCTGGACCGGCAGATCGAGCAACTGGAACTGCCGCTGGACGAGTTGCAGGCAACGCAAGCGGAGAACACAGTTGCTGCGCACACCCCGGTAAGAGTCGCGCCCGATGCAAACCTCGCGGCGAAACCAGCGCGGAAGCCGCTACCGGAACACCTGCCGCGCGAAGTGCGGACGTACCTGTCGAAGCAGGAAGCTTGTCCGGACTGCGGCGGCAAGCTGAAACCTCTGGGCGAAGAAGTTTCGGAAATTCTGGAATACGTGCCAGCGCGATTCCAAGTGATCCGGCAGGTTCGACCGAAGCTGGCCTGCGCGTGCTGCGAACGCATCGTGCAAGCCCAAGCGCCGAACCGTCCGATCGAGCGCGGCATTGCCGGACCAGGGCTTCTGGCGCATGTGCTGGTCTCGAAATATTGCGATCACTTGCCGCTGTATCGCCAGTCGGAGATGTACGCACGGGAAGGCGTGGAGCTGGAACGCTCGACGCTGGCGGACTGGGTGGGCGGAATCAGCGCGTTGCTCGCGCCGTTGGTGGAAGCGCTGCGGCGTCACGTGCTGAGCGCGACCAAGCTGCACGCCGACGACACGCCGGTTCCGGTGCTTGCGCCAGGAAACGGCAAAACAAAAACCGGACGGCTGTGGACCTACGTGCGAGATGACCGCCCTGCGGGAGACGCAAGACCAGCGGCGGTATGGTTCGCCTACTCGCCGGATCGCAAGGGCGAGCATCCGCAGGCGCACCTCGGCGATTTTACGGGCACGCTGCAGGCGGATGGGTACGCGGGATTCGAAGCGGTGTAGGAAACCGGACGCATTCAGGAAGCGGCCTGCTGGGCGCACGTGCGCAGAAAGTTTTACGATCTGCACGTCGCGCATCGTTCGCCGGTCGCGGCGGAGGCTATCGAACGCATCGCCGCGCTGTATGCCGTCGAAACAGAAATTCGCGGCCACCCGGCGGACCAGCGGCGAGAGGTGCGCAACGAGCGGCTCAGGCCGTTACTGGACTCGCTGCAGCGCTGGCTGGAAGAGACGTTGGGGAAACTGTCGCGCAAATCCGACACGGCGATGGCGGTTCGCTACGCGCTCTCACGCTGGGATGCGTTGCTGCGCTACTGCGACGATGGCCGCATCGAGATCGACAACAACGCCGCCGAACGCGCCCTGCGCACCATCGCTTTGGGCCGCAAGAACTACTTGTTCGCCGGCTCCGATGCCGGCGGCGAGCGAGCCGCCGCGATCTACAGCCTGATCGGCACCGCCAAACTCAACGGCCTCGATCCCGAAGCGTATCTCCGAAACGTGCTGTCCCGCATCGCCGACCATCCGATCAACCGCATCGAGGAACTACTGCCGTGGAACTTTGCGCCGGTATTCGCCAAGGCCTCCGCCAGCGCCGCTTAACAAACCCTGCTTCTTGTCAACACGGCCAGGTTCGGACACTTACCTTGATCCTGCAGGCGCGCGCGTTGCACGGCAATCCGTACGATGGTCACACGCTGAAGCAGGCACTGGACGATGTGCGGGAAATTGTGGGCCGCAGCCCGCTGCGCGTCGCGGTGGACCAGGGATATAAAGGGCACCGGCTCACGGGTCATCCACACACGGCGGTCTACATCACCGGGCAGAGACGAGGCGTCACGGATAAAATCAAACGTTGGTTGAAACGCCCCGCGGTGGTCGAACTAATTATCGGGCATGCGAAAAACGACGGGCTGTTGGGCCGCAACTGGTTGAAGGGCCGCGCCGGAGATCGCTGCAATGCACTGCTCGCAGCTGCAGGTTTCAATCTCAGGCAGCTACTCCGCTTCCTGAGAGGGCTACCTTATTTTTTTTGCGCGCCTTTTTCTGCGCCATCCTGTTCACCCTGCGTACACCCATACCCCTCGCAGCGCAAAACTCAAGTTCAAAATGATTTCTTAACGGCGGACTCCCGAGAACACCGACCGGAGGAAGGTCTGACAGAATCCCTTCACAAGGGCTGCTATCGTGGATTCATTTCACACTCGACTTCCGCAGAATCGACAGAGTCGGACCGCCCTTTTTCGAAAGCATAGCTCAAGCGAAGATTTAATTCCGTCGCCAGAGTCTCCACGAAAGGCGCAACTAACATACCCTTGGCGTAGAAAGGAAGTTTCACTACCTCCAGGAGGGGTCGCAACAGGTCGCCCCAGCCAAACGTCAGGTTATTAAGGCCCTGAAAAAACTCTTTCGGTCGAAAAAGGACAACAGGATCTGAATAGGGCTTTGGGACATATCGCATGGCCGCTTTATCATTCACCCTTGCGACTTCCAGGTGGATATCGTCAATCGCACCGCCACCTCCCGGCCGTCTACTGAACAACCGCAGCCACGATGTCAGCTTGATCTGCTGTCTTTCACGAGCCACTTTCCACTTTGCACTCAAAAATCTGGTGCGGTCGCCGGATTTGATCATCAACAGGTTTTTCAAGTGAAAACAAACATTTTGCAGGCGTCGTCGTAACGTCAGCAGTCGCGATGGAGATTGGCGAATCGAGTCGAGATTGTAGGTTTCAAGCATCGCTACGAGGCCAACTTCCTGTCCCGCAGCCCTCAGTTGTTGCGCCATTTCGAGTGCGATGGCCCCACCCAGGCAGTAGCCGCCGAGAAAGTAAGGCCCTTGTGGGTGCATGGTTCTGATTTCCTGGACATAGGTCGCCGCCATTTCTTCGAACGATTCCAGCAAAGGCTCACGGCCATCCAATCCTCTGCATTGCAATCCATATACAGGCTGGTCCTCGCCGAGATGCAGCGCCAACTCTCGATACATAAGGACGTTGCCTTCCGCTCCATGGACCAGGAACAATGGCGGTCTCGATCCACGGCTTTGGATCGGCGCCAATGATGGCCAACGAGAAGTCGCAACTTCTTTGTGAATAACATTTGCCAATTGTTCGATTGTGCGAGCCTGGAAGAGCGTCGAAAGAGGCAGCGTTTTCCCGAACTTTTTTTCTATCTCCGAGAACAGCCTCACAGCAAGGAGAGAGTGCCCGCCCAAATCAAAAAAATCCTCTTGAATGCTCACACAATCCACACGGAGCAGCTTGGACCATATACTTCCTAACTCCTTTTCCGTGTCATTGCGTGGCAATACGGGACTTGACTCCATTCTTGGGGTCGAAACAACAATTGTTTGGAGCGCTTTTCGATCAACCTTCCCGTTTGGCGTCAGCGGAAGAGCATCCAACAAATGAAAGGCAGACGGTACCATGTAGTCAGGCAGTTCGCTTTGCAGAAACCTTCGCAGCACAACCGGGGAGAGCTGTGAGTCCTTGACAGGAACAATATAGGCCGAAAGACGCGGGTTGCTCGGTTCCTGGATATCAACTGTGGCTGCTGATCGCATTACGGCGGGGTGGCGGCTCAGAACGTTCTCTATTTCTCCCAGCTCAATCCGATAACCGCGGATCTTGACCTGGTTGTCGATCCGTCCTAGGCATTCCAGTTCGCCGCTCGGCAAATAGCGTGCCAAGTCGCCCGTGCGATAAACGCGAGAATCCGGCAATTTGTGGGCCCCTCGCGCATTTCGGAAGGGGTTAGGAATGAATTTTTCATCGGTTAGTTCCGTTCTATTGAGATATCCGGTGCTGACGCCATCTCCACCGATGAGCAGTTCTCCGGGGATGCCTACTGGGAGAGGTTGCAGTGACGAATCCACAATATAAAACTGAGTGTTTGCGATAGGACGTCCAATAAGGACACGCTGATCGTACTGAATTTGCTGCACGGCAGACCAGATGGTGGTTTCTGTCGGCCCATACATATTCCACAGCGATTTGCATCGCGGCAGCAATTGCTCCGCAAGGTCCTGTGACCAGGCCTCCCCACCACACAAGATTTTAAGTTTGGAATTTCCTTCCCATCCTGATTCGAGGAGCAAACGCCAGGTTGCTGGCGTGGCTTGCATGAAAGTGGCATCGCGACAGTCTAGCTCCCGCATCAATTTCGAACCGTCCATGGCGACGTCACGACTTACCAATACGAGCGTGGCGCCTGTCGTCAAAGGCAGATAGATTTCGAGGCCTGCAATATCGAAGCAAAGTGTCGTGACCGCCAAAACCACATCGTTCTTCGTGAGCCCCGGTTTTTGACGCATGGAGGTCAAGAAGTTGACAACCGAATGATGCGATATTTGTACTCCTTTGGGCTTGCCAGTCGAGCCGGAGGTATACATGACATAGCTCAAGTTGTCGGCTGTTGCAGTTTTCGTGAGGTTCGTCAGAGGCATCCGGCTGATCGCGGCCCAATCGGCATCCATGCAAATGACGTGGGTTTGGTGTTCGGGTAGTCTCCCAAGAAGATTCCGCTCGGTGAGTAGGACAGATACTTTGCTGTCTTCCAGCATGAAGCCAAGTCGCTCCTTGGGATAAGCGTGATCCAGCGGAAGGTATGCGCCGCCAGCCTTCAGGATTCCCAGAAGCCCAACGATCATTTCTATCGATCGCTCAATACAGATTCCCACCAGGGTTTCGGGGCCGACGCCATATTTCCTCAAGTAATGGGCGATCTGATTAGCCCGCCTGTTGAGATCCTGATACGTTATCCGCTCATTTCCAAAAACTACGGCGATCGCCTTCGGGGTCAGCTCAACTTGCTCTTCAAATACCTCATGAACGCATTTTCCCTGGGGATAATCCGCACTTGTGTCGTTCCATTCCTCGAGAAGCTGCTGTTTTTCACCATCAGTTAAAAGCGGCAATTCCGACAACCGCTGATCAGGGTTCACGACGACGCCTTCAAGTATCCTCTGATAATGGGCTGCCATTCGTTCGATCGTCTCTCGTTCGAACAGGTCGGTACGATATACAAATGTGCATTTCAGCCCTTCTCGTGTTTCATGCAGGTGAACCTCAAGATCAAATGTTGTCCTCGCATCATTTATGCTCGTTAGGCTCATCGTAAGGCCGGGCAGATGAATACTGGAAACGGAAGTATTCTGGAGAACAAAGAGCGTCTGAAATAGCGGGTTGCGCCCAGGAACTCGCGTGGGGTGTAACTCCTCGACGAGTCTTTCGAAGGGTAAGTCCTGATGTTCATATGCATCCAGCGTGGACTTTCGCACGCGTTTCAGCAATTCCCGGAAAGCCGGGTCTCCCGATGTATCGGCACGCATCACTAGCGTATTAACAAAAAAACCGAGCAATCCTTCGATTTCTTCTCGATTTCGGTTGGCGACAGGCGTGCCCACAACGACATCATCCTGCCCTGTATAGCGATGCAGAAGGCTTTGATACGCTGCCAGTAACGTCATGAAGAGGGTTGTGCCCTCGTTCCGGCTGAGCTCCTGCAAGGATTTTGTTAAAGCCTGTGAGAACTCAACCGAGTGTTTGGCGGCATTGAATGCCGGCACGGAAGGTCGCGGGTGGTCAGTGGGAAGCTGAAGGGTTATGAGGTCCCTGAGGTTGTCCTTCCAAAACGCAACGTGCTCTTCCAGTTTCTTACCCTTTAGCCATTCTTTCTGCCACACCGCAAAATCGGCATACTGGATGGGCAGCTCCGGAAGCGGCGATGAATGGCCCTTCCTGACAGCTTCATACAGATCAGAAAGTTCCCGGTAGAGTATGCCCATGGACCAGCCATCGGTTGCGATGTGATGGATTGTCATGAGCAGTACGTGCTCTTGAGGATTCAGGCGAACCAGGATCGTCCTCATGAGAGGACCAACAGCCAGGTCAAACGGACGAGACAACTCTTCGCCTGCTAACTGCTGAAGTTTTGCTTCTCTCTGCTCCTCAGAAAGAGCGCTGAGATCTAACTGCTGCAGCGCAGTGGATGTTGCTGGTTTAATCCTTTGAACGGGCTGGCCATTTTCGATAGAAAAGGTCGTGCGCAGCACTTCGTGACGATTGATTATCTCGCCGATACTTTGCTGCAAGGCGCTTACACTGAGTCGTCCCTGCATGCGTATGGCAAGGGGTAAATTGTATCCAGTACATCCCGGCTCCAACTGGTCAAACAGCCACAGACGCTGCTGCGCAAAGGAAAGAACGCAAGTCTCGGCGGCTCCTCTCCGCGGAATTCCTCGCTTCGTCAGCGATGAGTTCTTAGCCTTCTTTAGAAGATGGCGCTCAAGCAAAGCCCTCTTTTCCGGAGTCAGATTTGCTATGAGTTGTCCTGGATCGTCCATCTCTTTCGTCCTCATCTATTTGAAGAACAAATCGATCAGTGCTCGGATTTTTCCAATTCAGCTAAGAGCAAGGCCAATTCGGCGGGATTCCTGACTTCATCCTGACTCTGAATAATCGCAATGGCCAACGCCTCGATAGTGGAATACTCGAAGATGGACCGCAAGGGGATCTCTAAGTCGAAACCTTTCTTCAAGCGCGAAACGACCTGCGTCGCGAGAAGGGAGTGTCCGCCCAATTCAAAGAAATTATCCTGGACACCGACGTCCCTCAACCGCAGCACTTCACACCAGATGCTTGCCAAGGCTTCCTCAATCGGAGAGCGTGGAGCGACATAGGGCGTATCCAGGTCAGGGCGGCATGCGTCCGGTGCCGGCAATGCGTTGCGGTCCAATTTGCCGTTTGGCGTCAAGGGCATCGAGTCAAGACGGACGAAAAACGACGGCACCATGTACTCCGGCAGACTCCGGAGCAGATGTTGCCGCAGTGTCGATGTCGTCGCTTTGGTCTTCCCCTGCGCAATCCAGTAAGCCACGATCTGTCTGTCGCCGCGTCGGTCCTCCCGCACGACAACCGCACACCTGGACACACCGGAATGCTGCGCGAGGACTGTCTCGATTTCACCGATCTCGATGCGGTACCCTCGAATCTTCACCTGGCTATCACGCCTCTTCAGAACTTCAAGAGTGCCTTTGGGAAGCCAGCGACCCAGGTCGCCAGTTCGGAAGAGACGCGCGGAGGGCGTTCTGCTAAAAACATGGGGCACAAGCCGTTCAGCTGTGCCAGCCGGGTCATTCATATATTCCCCGCTTAGCTCGCCGCCCAGGTAAATCTCCCCGGGTACACCGACCGGTGACAGGCGCTGCCTGGAATCCAGCACAAAAACTTCCATGAGCGGCGCAGGTCTGCCGACATCGACAATTGCCGGATCATCATAGATGGGAGAGCAAACTCGTCCCGTAGCGCTGGGCGCCTCGCTGCAGCCATACGAGACGATCAGGCTGGACTGTTTCAGTTTGGCGAAAAAACGTTGCTTCAGATCAGATGGGACGATTTCGCCAATGCACTCCACGACTCGCAACGAATCGCAGTTGGCGAGCGATTCAGCGTCCAGCAAGGCCGACAGCTGGCTCGGAGCTGCAAGTAGGCATGAAATCTGATGTTCTCGAATGTATGAGGCGAGCCCCGGAGGATCGTATTCCAGGCCTTCAGGCGCAATGTAGAGTGTACCGCCCCACGTCAGCGGACGAAGAATCTCCGCATGGGTAAATCCTGTGCCCGAATCCGTCTTTAGCAAATGCCGGTCGTCAGGAGATGGGGGCGCGAGCTCCGGCCGTTCGTACCCTATTCCAGGACGATAGTGACCCAACTGCGTCCGAATGATTTTCGGCAGGCCAGTTGAACCGGAAGTCGCAATCAGAAATGCCGTATTATCCAGGGCGACGTGGTTGACCGGCGCAGTCTTTTTTTGATTTGCAAGCTGCGTCCTGATTTCCTCGTAACAGATCACAGGCCAGTTGAAGCCAGCCAAGTTTTGGTGCAGTGGAGCCTGAGTGAGCACGAACGCGGGTGAGATGGCGTTCAGTTCAGCACGGATCCGTTCTGCCGGCGCGCTCGGATCGAGCAAGAAAATGGCGCCTCCTGCCTTGACTATTCCAATGTAAGCAATCACCAATTCCAAACAGCGGTGGAGGCAGATGGCCACGGGCACATTAGGACCGACACCCAAGCTTTGGAAGTGATGCGCCGCTTGGTTCGCGAGGGAATCCAATTCCCCATACGTCAGAACACCACCGGGGTAAACTACAGCTTCCTTGTCCGGGTTCTTGTCAACGTATTCCTGGAACCGGACATGATACAGGTTTGGAACTCTGCTGGCTTCGGGACCGGAGCTCCAAGCAAGCAAGCGCGCGAGTTCCTCTGGGGTCGTCATGTCGAGGTCGATGAGCGCGGCCATGGGTTGCTCAGCCGCGCTTTCCAGAAAACGGCAGTAATGGTCCGCCAGCGCTTCCATGAAGCAGGGCTGGTACCTGTTGGCGTTGTACCTAAACCGAATGTGGATTTGGTCTCGGGAAATGGCCACGCATAAACTCAGTTCCCCAGCTAAGTCAGTCTCCGGGGGCCATGCCGATAAGTCTTCTCGTATTGACGCTCGGAATCGGATGGGAAAGAAGTCGTCATAGTCGCATTGCCGCAAGTCGCGCAGGACGCCGGAAAGGGTTTCCACCGGTACCGAGCCACGATCATCGCCTCGTCTGCAAGCGTTGCGCGTGGACTCCAGGAGTTGCGCAAACGTGTGATCGGCCGTCAGGGAGACGCCGACGGGCAGGACCGACGGCGGCGCCCCTTGCATCTCCCAGGCGATGAGGATTTCCTCGGTTTCCGTGTAACGGAAGAGAAGCCCCTCAAACGCGGTCAGAAACAATTCTTCAATTGTGCCGTCCACGCTGACGGCAAGTCGGCTTAAATTCCCTTCTAGACTGGCATCGATGACTCTATCCAATTGGAGATGTCTTGGAAGGGATGTTGGAGAAACTCTGCGGTCATGAGGCAGCGCCTGCTGTGGCCGAAATCCCTGAAGAACAGGTTGCCAATATTCCAGTGTTTCTGGCGGATCTGTTTTTCTCGTTGGGTCGCTCATTCCGCCACTCCCTTTGATCCACGCGTTTCGTCAAGATGATTTCTGCGACCGACTTCAAATGATCAGAATCCTATTCTCTTTCGTAGCCTCTCGGCGCATGGATCGCCATCACCTCTGCTCGTCCGCCGAACTGCTGCCGAAATTTGCTGATCAGCTCGTCCGCCACGACGTACTCGCCACAGTGCAGGTCTGCAGCGTCAAATCCCAACTGGACGAGTTTTCGATAGTTGGCCAGAGCGTCGTCTGAATTCACCTTGCCAAGCGTAGGCTTGATCTCCTCGCAAGTGGCGGTCAGCAGACTCGATAAAACACAGCCTGTAATCTGAAGCGGGTCGTGGTTGAAGTATCGCCTGAGTGCCGGTGTGGGCAGCGATGCTTCGCGAATTGTCGGCAAATACCGCAAAACATTAATCGGTTGTGGAGCCCGTAGCACCCCGCCCTCTGTAAAAAGGATGTCCTGCTCTGTTTCGAGCCGGCGAATCGCCTCAGGCACGGAATAGCAGTGGGGACCGGAATCGTCCACGATCATCGTCCCGGGTCTTATCTGGCGCACGTCCAGAACTTCAGGTACGTTGGTCGCCCCGACGATTAATGTCGACTCGTAAAAGTCGGCAGGCACGCACGGCCGGGATTCCATGATTCGCACCGTGCCCTGAAAGCCCGCATTGCGGACAAGTTCTCGCGCACGTTCCGTGTTCACACTCCTATGGAGATCGCAGAGAGTGATTTCAGCCGGATGAGGAAGACAGCGCAGCATAAGACTTAAGGTGGCTGTTCCTATTGAGCCCAGCCCCAGGAATCCGATACGCTCCTCGTGAAGCTCCCGCCCTGCGAGACGCGCGATCTTTTCGATCGTTAGAGCGACAACGCTTACCGTCGTCGCATGTCCCGTGGTAATCGCGGGCAGCTCGTTTGAGCTTGGCTGTCCCGTCGCGATCGAACACCCATAGTCCGTGGCTGACGGAATCAGCCCGGTGAGGGAAACAACACGAGCGCCAATCTGGCCGGCGAATTTAGACGCCTCCCGCACCATGTTTACCAGGTCAACTGGATCGTTGTACAACTCCGAGCCGAAGCGAGGCACGAGTATGACGGCAATGCGTCCCAGCGACGTTTCCATTAGGGAAGCAAAGCCGGGGAGATCGTCGTACCATTGCTCGATGATTTCTTCTCGGGTCAAGTTTCCTGCCGACAGCCAGTCGTCCGGGAGATAACCGAGCGCGGCGGACTGGACTGGAGGGATTTTTCCCATCGCAAACAGGGACAGCAACGGCTTGCGTTCGATCGTCAGGTGGGGAGAAGGTCGCTTCAAAGACGCACGATCATCTCGAAGTTGCGCGAGAGGCGCCAGGCAATCTTGTACAAAAGGCGCTTTTGCCGGTTCCCCGGCGGAAAGTTCTTTGGAAAGCGCGGCGATCGTGGGATGGGCCACCAGCAACTTGGCTGGCAGGTCGCGCTTGAGAGCGGCGGACATTTTTGCGACTAGTCGCATGATCAATAAGGAATGCCCGCCCAGGTCGAAAAAATTGTCCTCGATGCCCACTTCGTCCAGACCGAGCACCTCTCGCCAGATTCCACACAATAATTCCTCTATTGCTGCCCGCGGCGCCGCATGGCCTTGCTCCATTTGCGGTTGCCCGGCGCTTGAAGCTGCCAGGACCTGGCGATCCACCTTGCCATTGGGGGTCAACGGTATCTGGTCCAGCAGCACAAACGCCGCCGGAACCATGTAGGTTGGAAACTTATCCTGCAAATAGCACCGCAGTTCACTCTGAGACGGCCGCGCTTCCGCTTGCGGTACGACGTATGCCACAAGAAATTTGTCTCCCGACTTATTTTCCTTGTCCAGGACCACTGCTTCCCGAATTTGTGCGTGCTGCCTTAACACCGATTCTATTTCCCCCAGTTCGACTCGGAATCCGCGGATCTTCACTTGATGATCTCGACGACCAAGGAACTCGATTCTTCCATCCGTCAAATATCGAGCGAGATCACCCGTTCTATACATTCGGGCGCCGACACCGGTGCAAAACGGATCGGAGACGAAACATTCAGCCGTAAGTTCGGGCCGATGGAGATAGCCTCGTGTCACGCCGGCTCCACCGATGTAGATCTCCCCGGGCACCCCAACAGGCACCGGCTGAAGCCGCGCGTCCAAAATGTAGATGCGCGTATTGTCTATCGGGCGACCTATGGTCTGTTGTCCGCCCCGAGTCCGGAGCGCACAAGTGGAATAGGTTGTGGTCTCCGTGGGCCCGTAGAGGTCGAACACTCGCTTTGCGTGCGTTTCGTCGTACACACGTTGCGCAAGGGATTGCGGCAGCGGCTCCCCTGCGGAATTGACGGTGCGGACCGAAGATGGCAAGCCGCCGACGTCTAACAGATATGCCAGAGCCGACGGGACTGTATTCACCAGGAGGATTTCTGCCTTCGCTGAGCACGAACACAGCGACATCGCATTTTCCACCAGGACGACCTTGCCCCCACAACTGAGGGGCGCATACAATTCCAGGATTGAGAGATCAAAGCAGATTGACGTGGATCCAAGCACGCATGCCAGATCGGACTTGAAGAATTTGTGTGCCCACGAAATAAACGCCACAGAATTGCGATGTTCGATGGCTACACCTTTGGGTTTGCCGTTTGAGCCGGAGGTGTAAAGCACATAAGCGAGGTTCCATGGGGATACGTGCAGGTCGGGATTTGAATGGCTGTACTCCTGTATCGTCGCCCGATCAACATCCAGGCAAACAAACTTTGCTTCGTTTTGGGGGAGCCCGGCGACGAATGGCTGCTTCGTCAGCACCAAGGAAGCCTCGCTGTCCTGCAAAATAAAATTGAGGCGATGCTTCGGGTAGGCGGGATCGAGCGGTACATAAGCAGCGCCGGTCTTCATGACTGCCAGCAACGCGATGAGCATGTCCAAAGAGCGGTCGATGCAGACTGCCACCAGCACCTCAGGACCGGCACCCAGCTTCCGCAGGTAATGGGCGAGTTGGTTGGAGCGCTCGTTCAGTTCGCTATACGTCAGTTCCTGATTATCAAAAACTAACGCGACTGCGCTCGGCGTTCGCTCTACCTGTTCCTCAAACAGTTCGTGAATACAACGATTCTTCGGGTATTCCGCAACGGTATCATTCCATTCGACCAGCTGCTGATGCCGCTCTGATTCGATCAGCAGCGGCAAATCTAAAATCTGCTGCGACGGATCGGCCACTATGCTCTCCAGCAGTCGCTGCCAATGATGCAGCATGCGCGTAATCTTCGCGGGCCGAAAAAGATCTGTGCTGTAGATGATGGAAGCTGTCGACTCCTGGGCTCCCGCAACCACCGAGAGCGTTAAGTCAAATTTTGACGCTGCGATGTCTGGGTTCAGAGCCTGAATGTCCAGCCCATCGAGACGCAACACGGACTCCGTCGCATTTTGCAGCGCAAACATGACCTGAAATATCGGCGAATGACTCAGATTCCTTTCAGGGTGAAACTCCTGGACCAACTTTTCAAAGGGAAGATCCTGATAGGCATAAGCGCCAAGCGCGGTCTCCCGTACGCGCCCGAGTAACTCCCGGAATGTCGGATTTCCTGACAGATTTGTCCGCAGTGCCAATGTGTTCACAAAAAATCCGATCAATCCCTCGATCTCCAGCCGATTGCGTCCGGCAATCGGCGATCCGACGACAAGGTCTTCCTCCCCCGAATAGCGCAGGAGCAGGACTTTGAACGCGGCCAGCAGGGTCATGAAGAGAGTCGCACCTTCTTGTCGACTCAGCTTCTCGAGTGCCTGCACTAAGTCCCGGTCGAGTTGTACTGATTGTCGGGCTCCGCGATGGGTCTGCACGGCGGGCCGCTCGGCATCGAAAGGCAACTCCAGCACGGGAGGAATACCGTCCAGTTGGCGTCTCCAGTAATCCGTCTCCCGTTGCAGTCTTTCTCCCTGGAAGTACGCCTGCTGCCACACGGCGTAGTCGGCGTATTGAATGCCCGGCTCCGCTAATGGAGATTCGTTTCCCTGTGAAAAGGCACGGTAGAGAGCGTTCATTTCGTCGAACAAAATCCCGAGCGACCAGCCGTCGGCTGCGATGTGGTGGATTGTGATAACCAGAACGTGCTCGTCTAGCGAGAGGCGGATCAGAGCTGGACGTAGCATTAGATCGCGGGCCAGATCAAACGGCCGCTGCACTGCCTCCGCAACTAAACGTTCCAGCTCGGATTCTTGCTCCGATTTTGGCAGATTGCTGAGGTCGACCAGCGGCAGCATGACCGGTCGCGCGGGCGCAATCCGCTGCGTTGGTTGAGAGGCCACCACCTCGAAATTGGTCCGCAAAGCTTCGTGTCGCCGTATGATCTCTCTGAGGGTGCGCTCAAGGACGGGTATCTTCAGCGGTCCAGTGAGCCGTGCGGCAAAGGGGATGTTGTAAACGGAACTGTTCTGCTCCAATTCATGGAGGAACCACAGCCGCTGCTGGGCAAAGGATAGCGGTAGCTCTGTCTGTCGGGAGACGCGTTTTATGGATAGTGCTGAAGGAGCACAAACGCTTCCCATGGCTTCGATGTGTTCTGCAAGGGCGAGAATTGTCGGAGCCTTCAGAAGCACCTGAACGGGAACCTCAATCCCCAGCACTTGTCGCATCCGAGACGTCACGCGCATCATTCGCAGCGAATCTCCGCCCAGTTCGAATAAATTTTCCTGGACGTCGATATTTTCAAGCCCTAATACCTCGCACCAAATCCCCGCCAGCAACTGCTCCAGCGGCGTTCGCGGCGCGATATGCCCGTCGGAAAGCTGCCGAGATGCGGTCTCCGCAGCGGCTAAGGCTCTCCGGTCCACCTTGCCATTGGGCGTCAACGGTATGCGGTCCACCGGCACGAACGCAGCCGGCACCATATAGGGAGGAAGCTTGTCCTGCAGATAGTGGCGGAGGTTACTCGCTACGAGCGCGTCGCGGTCTTTCGGTAGCACGTAAGCTACGAGGCATTTTTCACCAGGCGCGTCTTCCTGAACGGAAACTACGGCGTCCAGCACTTGTGAGTGTTCACGCAGTACCGATTCCATTTCCCCCAGTTCGACTCGGAATCCGCGGATCTTCACTTGATCGTCCAGGCGGCCCAAAAAGTCCAGTTCCCCGCCCGGCATCCGGCGCACCAAATCTCCGGTCCTGTAAAGCCGTGCATCCGCATTTTTACTAAACGGGTTCGGTACAAATTTCTCCGCGGTCAACTGAGGTCGGTTGAGATACCCTCGCGCCAAGCCATCGCCTCCAAGAAACAACTCACCCGGGACACCGGTCGGAACCGGTTGCATGTGCGCGTCTAATACGTATGCCTGAGTATTGGCTATTGGCCGGCCAATCCAAACCGACGAACCGACCTGGCTGGAGTCGCACATTGCATGGCAGCAGCTGAACGTTGTGTTTTCCGTGGGTCCATAACCATTGATCAGTGTGCATCCGCTCAGCTCGTTCAGCGCTTTCCTGACGTGCGACGCGGACAACACATCACCGCCAACCAGGAGTTGCCTAACGCCTTGAAGGTAACTCACCTGGCAATCCACAATCTCCCGGAACAGGCCCGCCGCAAGCCACAGCACCGTGACGCCGTGTTTACGAATGCTGCATCCAATTTCTGCCAAGGAAGGCAAACCAGGAGGGAGAACCACCAGCCGTCCACCGTTCAACAAGCAACCCCAGATTTCAAACGTGGCAGCATCGAACGAAATCGGAGCAAACTGAAGAAATACTTCGTCGGGGCCAAACTTGACGTAGTCGGTGTTTTTTACAAGGCGCACGATTCCTCGGTGCGGAACACACACTCCTTTCGGTACTCCGGTCGACCCCGACGTGTAGATCACATAGGCGATATTTTCTGCTGAGACTCTATGCTGAAGATTGTCGCCGCTTTCCCGGTCGATGATCTTCCATCCGTTGTCCAAAAGGATTACCTTTGTCCCCGTTTCCCAAATCATCCCCGCCGTTTGCTCATGTGCCAACAGAATCTGTATTCCGCAGTCCCTCAGCATGAAACTGAGCCGCGCTTTGGGATAACTCGGATCAAGCGGGACATAAGCACCGCCCGACTTGAGAATGCCGAGCATCCCCACCAGCATATCCACAGAGCGCTCCATACAAACCCCGACAAGCGTCTCGCGCCCCACTCCCATTTTCTGTAAGTTTCGAGCCACTTTGTTGGCGCGTGCGTTGAGTTCACCATAAGTGAACGTCTTGTCTTCAAATATCACTGCGATGGAATCAGGACTGCGTTCCGCCTGTTCCTCAAATAGCTGGTGCACGCACTTATCACGCGGATACTCGCTGCTGTAAGAGTTCCATTCGAACTCGATGCGCCGCCGCTCGGGCTCCGTTAGAAGAGGTATCTGCGAAAGCGGCAGGCTCGGATCACCGGCAATTCCGGCAAGAATTGTCTCGAGGTGCCCGGCCATACGATCGACGAAGTCGGCGGCGAAAAAGCCGGCATCAAACTGGATTTCCAGCTGAATTTCTTCGCCGTCGAGCGTGCCCACAACAACCAGCGGGTAGTTCGTCTGTGCCCGCAAATGAAACGTGCGGTGACGCCACTGACCGCCTTGTTTTCTGAGATGGGCATTAATCTCATAATTCTCGAAGGAAACCACGGTGTCGAATAATGACCTGCCTGCCGATATGTCGCTCCAGGACTGGATTTTGCCAAGCGGGGTGTGTTCGTGGGGACGCATGGATACCCACAAAGCCCTCAAGTTTTGCAGCCATGACAAGACGCGGGCATTAGGGTCCACGTCGACGGCCACCGGGACAGTGTTGATGAGCAAACCCACTGTCTTTGCAACTTGCCCGGGTCCCGAGTGCCTGCCGGCGCGGGTTGCACCAAAAACGACTCGCCGTTGGCCGCTGTAACGGCTCAACAAGATGGCCCACGCTCCCTGAAGCAGCGTGTTCAGCGTAACATTGCTTTTGGCCGCTAAGCAGCGCAGGCTGGCGCTGAGGGCTGAGGACAGCCGGACGTTCTTCCGGCCTGCTGCGTGCGTCCGCGCGGTAAGGCAGGCTTGTGCCGGACCGAGATATGGGAGCGTCGGCTTTTCATAGCCTGCAAGGAGAGCGCGCCAGAAAGGCTCGGAGGATTCGAAATTTTGAGCCTGTAGCCATTCGACGTGCTTTCGAAACGGCACCGCCGGTGTGAGCACGGCAGTACGTCCATCGCACAATGCGTGATAGATACCAAAGAGCTCTTCCAGAAGAACCAGTCGAGAGCGCCCATCCAGCAATGCGTGGTGAGACGTCCAGATCAGTTTATTTCGGGCTTCGGCCAACCGAAACAACGCCAGTCGAAACAATGGTGCAGTGGCCAAATCGAAGCCGCGGCGGCGGTCCGCGTCGAGGAAAGCCTCTTGCTCGAGTTCCTGCTCCTCTATCGGCAGACTGCGTAAGTCACGTTGCTGCCAAGGAACATCGACCTTGGCATGGACGATCTGGAGGGGCGTGACGACGTTCTCCAGGTCAAAGCTGGTCCGCAAAATGGAATGCCGCTCAACCAACTGTTCCCAGGCCCGCATGAAGAGGTCGATCTCAAGTGGCTCTCGCAGATCGCAGATGAATTGCTGTACATAAGCACCCTCCTCCGGGGCCTGCTGGGTGTGAAGGAGCATTCCTTCCTGCAAAACAGTGAGGGGATAAGCTTCCGGGTATTGCTGTTCGTGCTCCATTTCGCAACCTCGCGACGCGAGTTCTTAAGATTTCGGCTTTCGGCCGATGGCCTTAAGCAGCCCTCAGGCGGGAACAGTTCGAGCTCTAGAAAGTCTTGGCTAGCACGGCACCAATCGTCACGCAGACTCAGCTTTCCCTATTGCAAACGAGATCAAAACCCGCAATCGGGAGCTTCGCCCCGTCGAATCGGGATTGGATATCGAGTCCTTTTCGTTCCGTAGGCGTGCACGACTGGGACCAACCACTCGATCGCTCCAAGTGACTGATTCGGATGGACCTAAGGAAGAATTGCGTCCCGCACCCGCGCTGCAGAGGTTAGAGGGACAGAACAACATGTGGACGAAACTGAAAAGTCTTTCCCTCGGTGAGGGGTGATTGGGAGGAGTCTCGGCCGTAAGGCGACATTGCTGGCGTCGTCGAGGGAAAAAATTGTCACTCTCTTGTTTGCTGTCGGAATAGCAAGCCGATTCGCCAATTGTTTTTGGGTCTGGGTAGCGATTGAGAAAGATGGCGTTGCAGAAGGCCAGAGCTCTTCTTCTTGTGGGTTTCTGAACCTGCCCTCAGAAGGGCCTCGCGAACCTGGGCGACGGCGCGCCCCTCGCGGAGTGGTTCCGGGCGAGAACGCTGAAGGATATGCGCGGCTTACTTAGTTCGACTCACCCTTCAGAGCCTTGTTCACGGCTTCAATCTCATCGAAGTCCTTTTTGCGAATGAAAGCCAAGCCCTCTCACGGTGCGGTGATCTCTTCGGTGCGACCATCAGGCATCTGGATTCGCAACTTGGCGCCTGGCGGGATGCGAAGGATTCTGATCTCCTTGTCATCGACAATCTCGGCATTCCAACCGGGTTTCGCTTAGGATCTGCCTCTCCGACGCTAACGACCGGATACGACCTATATTCAATTCCCCCTTAGCACCCCGGCCGATTACCCCTTCCGGAATCGCGGGGCAGAATGCCTCATACAGACTGAAAGCGTTCTCTCGAAGTCGTTCCGCTGGGAAGGCTTTTGCCAGGTCGCGCATCGCGGCCCGTGCAGCTTCCAGAGAGCTACCGAACTTGGACTCCAAGTATCGCTCGACGCTGCCCGGTTCGATAGGTCGGCCCTTGGTCACTGCTCGTCAGGAGATTGCCCCGACTTTCGACTCACCAACCCAGTCGGTCATTCTGGTTCGCCAGCAACTGCTGCTCCCTTCTTTTTGGGATAGCCCTCCCGGCCGATTCCCCCAAAGTACGGACCGAGAGACACCGGCATAAATGGAAACGGAGCCACCACGGGAACGGAATAGCTGATTCCCTGCCCTTGGGATCAGGAAATCTTGACGTCCAATTGGGGCGGCAGCGGTTGCCCATTGCCCAGGCTACGGGTGTATACGTGCAAAGAACGTGCGCAACGTGCACAACGTTCACCGTCTTCTTTCTCTCATAGTCCTCGTTTTCCATGCATCGAACAGAAGGAATTGGAGTTAATCATGTCTCGTCATTCCGTGCTCGGAAGAAATCCTGATCCGTCAAGGAGGATATTCAACGATGTCTCTGGTCGGCGTGAAGCTAAGGTCGCCCGTGAGGCCCAGTTCTTCGCAAAGCGCACATCGCACGCCACCATAATTGATCTGGAGCGCCATCTTCGCAGCGATAGTCCGTCGGTCAATTCCCAGTTGGCCGGCAACCTCGTGAATTTTCCTTTGCAGGTGGGGTGTGAGGGCCAAACCGCGCCCCGAACGGCCCAGCCTCGTGGTGAGCAGCCCCAAACCCCTCAAAACCATCCCGACCTTTTTCGCGCCGAGCTTGAGGTCCTCAAATTGATCCGCCAGGTTCTGGTTAACCCGAGCGGCCAGAGCACCAACGAGAATCTCGGAGACACAGCTTATGCTTCCGCTTGAGTCTCCGATTCCCTCGTGGCACACGATCATCAGGCCTTCAGCGACGAGCCATTCCGGTTCCAAAGAACGCTCGATACGACCCTCGTAATCGTATACCTCCAAAGACTGCACCAACTCTGACGTGATTCCGGCATCTCCTAGAAATGGGGCAGCGAGCGCCTGACCAATTTGCCGTATGCGCGGACTGAGGCCGACGAAGGCATCTGGCGGATTGGAGAAGCTCTTGACCGCCGCATGCTTTTGCAGGCGGAACATGCAGAGTTTGCGCTGGAATTCTTGTTCAACCCTCTGCAGGGTCGCTTCGTCCAGAGGAAGGGTGTCACACTCGGTTGGCAACAGGGAGATAGTCAATCCCCGACTCAATAAGGCTGCATCGGCGATCGGTTGGCGGGAGGCGATGATCTTCAGACCATAGTTCGAGAACGGTAGGCCGTTGCGAAATGTGGGCACCCCTTGCGTGGAGCCCAGGCGGAGTAGTCGAAGCAACTCGACGTTCGCCGCAGAACTTCCCTGTTCGAGCTCGTCGATTATTAGCGTGGGGTCCCAAGTATCGATCAGCTTGTAGACGGATCCGCTCCGCAGATCTCCCGCGATCAATCCACGGCGACAGAGAGCCCACATGAGCTTGAGGAGCTTCGTCTTCCCACTACCCAAAGGACCCACAATCCAGAGATAGGGCGCAGCTTCAAAACAATCTTGAAACCAAGTTGCTATTACGAACGCTGCGGCGATGAGGAATTGATCTAGACGGAGTTTCACGAA
Source organism: uncultured Acidobacteriota bacterium (assembly GCA_963800455.1). Classification (GTDB taxonomy): domain Bacteria; phylum Acidobacteriota; class Terriglobia; order Acidiferrales; family UBA7541; genus Palsa-360. Next base: position 857,612 of record CAWDAY010000004.1, read on the forward strand.
CTTCCGAATCGTCGCGGCGATTTCAGTCAGTAATTGGAGTGGTGTACCGCACGGCAGTACACCATCGGGAAGGCTCAATAAAGGGAAGGACCTGGAGGTAGGGTCGGGCGGGACGAATATTAGTCTATCGCGTTCGATGGAAATAAGCAGGGTTGTGCTCCCGCTTTCCCACCTCAAGAACGCCATCCGTCCCGGGTGTTGGGGATCGCGAATGGTCTCAACCAGAACGCCAGTTTCGCGGTGGCTTGGCGGGAGCGCTCCGGTCACAATTATTTTTTTGCTGCCTTCCTCGTGAATGGAGGGACCGCAGCTTGAGACACACGGTGCGGTCGCATCAGCCTGGGCCGCAAAATTGCCTCCGGTTGATTCCTTAGCGCTTTCAGAAACTTCATCTTCCGGGCCTTGGACGTAGTGGTGTCTCATAGATTGGAGCAGAGTGAATCCCGAGGCGCCGTTTTCGAAGTCGCCGGGTATTGCAAAGGGCCCCTTGGTTCGCAGATGGCCATCTGCTATCGAGTCTACATTGAGATTATCGGAGTTCTCCGTTTCCGAGATGCCGGCATGGTGCGGTCTGCTTCCGTTTGTGTTCATTGGAGCGCCTCCTGAAAAATACAACGATTCCAGAACCCCAAGAAAACGGCGTTAGGTTGGAACAGGTAAGGGTTGAGGCGTATGCTACTGCAGGTCTCAGCCACTCTTAGTTCTGGCTGGAGGCCATGAGGTAGAGAGAAGTTCTGTAGGCTGGCTGCTAAAAGAAATAAACCGACGGCAGACATAGACACCTCCCACTCTTTCGTCTATTCGCCTTCGGTTCTTGTGCGCGAGCGATGCCCGGTTCGGTCGCGGCAATTCGCGAAGTAAATGTTACACCAGACTGCTCACCGTGAGTCAATGTTTTTCGCTTAGAATCGGCTTATTCTTTCTTCCTCTGAGTGGCCTCTTTCACGCCTCTTCGTAAGTTGACTACTAATCTTCTCCGGTAAGCAACCACTCTATCGATTTCCCGAACTCACGGCTAATCTTCAAGAGTATTTCGGATCCGATCTGAACGTTGCCGTGCTCCATCGTGGAAAGGTAGTTCTGGCTGATCCCGATGCGCCGAGCAAACTCCTCCTGTGTCATATCGATTCCGCGGAGCTCTCGAATCCGACGTCCAACCGTCTTCCAGTCCACGGAGACGGTCGAAGCGCCACCTTTTGCCCTTGACTTATTTATCTTTATATGGATATAATATCCTTATAGTTGTATACGTACTTTCAGGCCGCTTGCTATATGGGCTCCTCACAGAACCCTTTTACAGTCGTCTGTGAGGTAAGCGCAACTAAAGATAATCGGAGTGAACCATGAATCACAACATAAAGAAAAAGGCACCCCAACCGGTAAAAGAGAAACCGCAACGGCGCCACTTGGCCATTCGAAACATCCGGTTTTCCCGAAGAAAGTGGGAAGTCTCGCATGACCAAGTCGCCACGCTTAAAGACCTGACCACAGAACTCCAATTATCAGTTGCTGCGGGCGATTTAAAACTTATTGAGAGCAATTGGTACGTTACGCATGCAGGCTTGCTGCGTATAGCGCGGCGCAGTCATTGCTCAGGCATTCACGTCCGGCCTTTGAAGGGAGTTCTCAGATGCCGCCTTCAGGTCGTTGGGTGTTCAAGGCGACCGTCTACAAATCCCCCCGCTCCCGCGGCTTCGTCGGCTACGGTGACGCCGATCCGTCCAACGTCTCTTCCCTGGTCCATGGCGCCGAAATGTGTGTCGCCGAAACCCGAGCCGTCAACCGCGCCCTTCGCAAGGCCTACGGCATCGGCCTTTGTTCCGTTGAGGAACTCGGCTGGGCCCCTAGATCCAACGACTCCGGCTCGTCCGATCAGCGGCGGCCGTCGACGAATGGAAACAACGGACACCATAAAGGCCACGAGAACGGCCAGCCGCGTCTCCGTGATCGCCTCTGCCTGCTGATCCGTCAGCACAAGCTGGATGCCAGTCTCGTCAAGGCCTACGCCGCAGATTACTGCGGTACCGCCACACTCCGAGATGCCAGCCGTGACCTCGTCGAAGCCTTTATCAATGATCTGGCTCTGCGCGTTGCCAAGGATCGTGACGGCCTGATTTGTCAGCTCAATAGCTATGCCAAGTCGCAGGAGGTCGCATCATGAAACGCCATATCCCAGGTTTGCATGCTGAGCAGCATAGCGGCGAGGAGAAGCTGGAGGGCGCATTCCTGGCCCGGGTCGATCGCGTCTTCTACCGGTGGCACCCGGAAAGGCCGTTTTACGTCTTGCGCTTCGTCATTCTTGAACCAAATGACCATCAGGGCCGTTCCTTCACCGGGCGCCTCTATTGCACCCCAAAGGCTGTGTGGAAACTCCGCTGGTTCTTGCGGGACTTTGGCTATGACCCCGACCTGATGAGCCGAGATGAAGTCGACGAGAAGGCTGTTCTCGGCTTTCGCGGAATTGTCCGGATTTCCCATACGACACTGAACAGCCGCACGTTTCTCAATCTCAGCGGATTTGCCCCAGCGAGTGAATGGGAAGAGCTCTCCGTCTCAGGGGTAACCGCCAGGAGGTGAGCCGTGACGTTTAGCTATTCGCAGATTTCGCAGTTCTTGCGCTGCCCGAGAAGCTATCGCTACCGGTATCTGGACGGATGGAGAGAGAAGGATTCACGCGCGGCGATGTGCTTTGGAAGATGTTTTGAGAAGGCTATAGCGGCATATTTCGAGCGCGAGGATGCCGGAGCGGTATTGTTCAAAGAGTGGGGAGCCTACCGCGACGCGCCGCTCGAGTACTCGCGCGGCGATGACTGGGAGCGCCTGCTTCGCCAGGGAATTGCCCTCCTCGAGCAATTTGCCCGAGATAACCGTATCCGCATTCGCCAGCCCAAGCGAAACATGCAGAAAAAGATTGTTCGCTCGCTCTCGAACGGCAATGAATTCGTGGCTTATGTCGATGCCATCGGCCAGCTGGACGGCACGCGACGACTGCTCGAATGGAAGACTACCAGTGCTCGGTACCCGGACGAGCCCCAGGGGCTGACCTCTCTCGATCTTCAGCTCGTGTGCTACTCCTGGATCACGGGCATTCCGATGTCGCCATTGTGGCTTTTGTGAGGAAGCGCGTTCCGGAGATTCAGTATCTCTTGGCTTCGATCACCGAAGAGCAGCGCCAGGAGTTTGGCCAGACCGTACATGCGACAGTCAGCCAAATCGAAACGGCCCAGTTCCCTTCTCACCCCGGAATTCGCTTTCCACAGAACGGGTGTGTCAGCTGCGCACATCTCGGGCTGTGTCTCGGGAACGAATCCATTGTTCAAACCAAACTCATTCGTCAACCAGGAGCCGCCGACCTTGATTGGCTTGACGTGCTTGACGACTAACGGAAGGGTTCTGGTGGCTCCAAAGCTCAATCGCCGGCGTGCCGTGTTTGTGCTCTCGAAGATCGACGAGATCCTGGCCTGGGAGAGGGCCATGGAACGCGAGCGGGATTCGAAGTTTGTGGAGCTCGGCCGGTATCTGTGCGAGGTTCGGGCAGGACAGTACTGGCGGGTGGATAACGTCCGTTCATTTGATGAGTTTTTGGAGAGGAAGTTCCCGGAGTCGAGACGCAAGGCCTACTACTTGATGGCCATCCACGAGCAGTTGCCTCGAATCCACAAGGTGGAACTGCAGCAGGTGGGCTGGACGAAGGCGACAGAGCTAGCGAAGGTAGCGCGGAGAGACGGTCAGAGGTTCGATAGTGCAACCTGGTTGCACAAAGCTCGCGAACTCCCCAAGGAGGAATTCAAACGGGAGGTCTCGAAGCATCTGACCGGGAAGGAAACCGAGCCGTGGGAGATCCTCTATTTCAAAGCGTACAAGAGCCAGCTGCCGGTCATCGAGCAGGCGCTTGAAACAGCAGCTCTGATGCTTGGAAGCGACAAGTCGCGAGGCTATTGCCTGGAGATGATCTGTGCGGACTTTCTGGCGGGAGTGAGCTTGGAGACGGATAACCAAGATGCTCTATTGCCTTGCCTCACTCGGCTGGTCACTGGTCTCCCTAAACCGCAACGGAAGCAGCTCCTTGAAGAAATACAGGTCACGTTTTGAAAGGGATTCGAGCTAAACGGCCCCGCTTGAGGCTCGAACCCGAGGCCTATCGCCAACTCTGCCGCGAAATCCTTGAGCGAGACGGCTGGCGATGCCAATCGTGCGGGCGAATGCAGGATCTTCAAGTCCATCACATTCAGTCGCGGAGCAAACTGGGAGACGACGCGGAAGAAAACCTAGTCACTCTTTGCGTGGATTGCCACCAGTCTTGCCACCAAGCGTCGACCAACTATGACCGCAGCCGTTAAGACTCCAGTCGAGCAGAAATCCAAGCAGAGATTTCATGCGTCCAGCGTTTGGGGAAGGATCGGCATCTGAGAACAGGAAACTATGAAGCGGCGTAAGTGTACTCTTCGTCTCGCCAGTTCACTTTGCCAATACCATTAAACTGAACCCACCAAGGAGAGTGACGGCGAGATCTTGATTGATGCCAAAGAGTAGCTTCCGCGGTAGCTTCAACATCCTTCCCCATACATGATCGGGGATATCGATCGAGCGGGGTGTATAACACCAGTCGATGATTTCATATCCTAGGTCATTAAGTGCGAACATAGCGGTCAGCTTTGAGAAGTAGTGGAGATGAGGATGGAGTTTGCGTCGTTGGACCATCGCCTTCTCACGCAGGACATGTTGAATAGAAATATCCAGTGGAATATGAATTAGCTTATACGTGCCCTGCGATTTGATTTCGCGCAGAAACCCACGGTAGTCCTCGACATGAGCAAGGACATCAATCACCACCACAAGGTCGAAAAACTTCCCTGCCCATGGGCGAGATTCCCATATCCCGAAGTGCAGCCTTTCATTCGCCCTTCCTTGGGACAACTCAATCGCCTGGGGAGAAACATCGGTACCCCACAATTCGCAATCCGGATCCAAGTTCTGTTGGAGCAATCGAAGGACTTCTCCCGCGCCGCAGCCGACATCGTACACTGTCTTTGGAACTATCTGATTGCGACGCAAGATTTTGAGAATCTGCTGGACCTTCCAGGCAGAATCGGGGACATGCCACTCGGGATTCTGTTCCAGGTATGTGCCGTCGACATAATCACTTGCTCCGGGCATGATCCCTCACTCACTTCGAGTTAAATGAAGACCACGGTGTTTATTGAGACGGCGTGCTGAGACTCCGAGCCCAAGTATCCATTCTCAGACAAAATGGCATACTACCAAATCCTCTTCCGGCCGACCTTGTGACCGAGAGACTACGGGTTCTCGGATTCTCTGGCCCTGGTAAGAGGCGGCGCATACACTTCGGATACCTTTAGCCCATACAGAGCGGTTTGCATACAATATATTCTCAATATATGAAAAGTATTTCTCAAGGCGCAACGGCCTCCCATTCTTCGGCATTCTAATTCCATGAAAATGAACCTTTTATCTATTTCGTGTACTGGCGGCTTGATTGCCAATAGAGAGATGGGCCAGTTCTCCATGGTTCGTGAATATGAAACAACAACGACCAGGACCCCGGATTGTTAGAGCCGCGCCAAGAATCAGTCGCCCTGCTGTCTTGAAGAAAGAGACTCCACCCGCAGCATTGATGCCTAGATCGCAGAGCGCTGTGGAGTTCCTTTACCTCGACCAGGAAGCAGTACTTGCTGCTGGCGTCCTTGATATGCAGCGTGCGATGGACGTCGTCGGACAAGCACAAGGATTGTTTGCCCAGGGTGAAGTCCGTCAACCGCACAAGGTGGTATTACGAGACGAAGAAACCGCTGAGAGTGAAGAGAAGGGGCGCTTTAACGGACTGGCGGCCTCCATAGGCGGGCCCGACCGCTGCATGGGAATGAAATGGATTGGAAGCTATCCGGCAAACCGGAAGTTGGGCCTGCCGCGTGCCAGCGCTTTGATCATCTTGAACTGCCCAAGAACCGGACTCCCGCTAGCACTATTGGACGGAACGCTAATCAACGCCATGCGTACCGGAGCGATGACTGGCCTCGGCGTCCACTATCTGGCCCCGAGAGTGACGCGCAAAGTCGGGATTATCGGTTCGGGTGTCCAGTCTCGCACCCAAATTCTCGGGTTGTACACGGAATTGCCCGACGTTGAAGAGATTGCTCTGTTTGGCCGGAATATCTCCGCGGCGGAAGCGGTTGCTGACGATTGCAGGCAGCGATGGGGAGCACCAGTCCGGGTAGCCGCGACAATCGATGAAACGCTATGTGACGCTGACGTCGCACTGACGATCACTACTGCCGCCGAACCTCTCATGCTTGGACGGCATATAAAACCTGGCGCACTGACTGTTCAACTTGCGGGTCACGAATGCGAGTTCGCTGTCCTACGGCAATGCGCCAAGATCGTTACTGACGACTGGGACGTGGTGAAGCATCGAGGAATCATGACTCCCGCAATCATGCACCAGCAGGGTCTGCTCCGAGACCAAGACATTTACGCCAATTTGGGCGAGCTGATTCTTGGACAAAAACCCGGGCGGCAGAGCGACCACGAACGAATTCATTATTGCCACATGGGCATGGGTCTGGATGACATCGCTCTTGCCTGGGTTGTGTATCAGACCGCGTGCGAGCGAAATCTTGGAATTCGGCTGCCTCTGTGGCACGAACCGCTTTGGGTTTAGCCGGCTATCGTGCGGACCTTGCCTTCGAGTAGTGACCTAATCACCAAGGCACGATTTCTACCAAAATTCAAGGCTTTCGGGCTTCTGCGGGATATTCTGGGACTTGAGCGAAGCTAGCAGTGAGCTGATGCTTATCAAAAACACTTCCATCCCTGTGGTCGTGCTCGTGTCTTCGCAGCACGGTGGGCTGGGGATTATTCGGAGTCTGGGCCGAGCGGGTGTTCCCGTCCATGGCCTCCACCAAAGTTATTGGGAACCATCTTCTCATTCACGATACTTACGGGCTGTATTCTATTGGGATTTTTCGTCTGCCCCGACCCTCGATTCAGTGTCCTTCTTACTGGATGTTGCAAAGCAAGTTGGGCGACGACCCATCCTGATTGCCACTTCCGACGTAACTGCCCTCTTCCTTGCCGAAAATGCCAGTGCACTTGACGGAGGGTATTCTTTTTCTTCGCCGCCTGTCGAAGCAGTCCGCATATTTTCCAGCAAGAAGCAAACGTCCGACCTATGCCGAAAGTTAGGCATCCCAACCGCGGAGACTGCACTGCCTGAATCCCGAGACGATGTTTTGAATTTCGCTCAAACGAAAACATTTCCGGTAATCGTGAAGGGGGAAGACGGTCCATTTCTGCGAAGCCCAAAGCACACCGAGCGAGTCGCTATTGTGACCACCGAAAAAGAGCTGCTTGAAATCTATGATCTAAATGCAGGATCTGGCCGTCCCGGATTTATCCTCCAGGAGTATATTCCCGGCGGTGACGATACGATCTGGATGTTTAACGGCTACTTCAACGAGCGATCCGAATGTATTTTTGGCGCCACGGGGCAGAAGCTTCGGCAGTTCCCGGCGCACCGGGGTAGCACCTGTCTCGGGATCTGCGCAAGAAACGAAGCCGTCGAAACACAGACGAAGCAACTAATGCGTGCGGTTGCCTACCGTGGTCCATTGGACATAGGCTATCGTTTTGACGCTCGTGACGGCCGCTACAAGCTGCTGGATGTAAACCCGCGCATTGGCGCAACTTCTCGCTTGTTTGTTGCCGAGAACGGACTTGATGTCGTGCGGACGCTCTATCTGGACCTTACGGGGCAAACAATCCCAGCCGCGCAAGTTGCTGAAGGACGGAAATGGATTGTGGAAAGCAACGATCTGCTCTCCTGTTGGACCCTATTTCGAGAACGACAGTTGACGGCGAGTGAGTGGTTGCGATCGTTACGGGAGGTTCAAGAACGTGTCTGGCTAGATTTAGATGACCTTGCCCCTTTAGTGACGCTCCCAGCATTGTGGTTTCGAAAGCACTTCGGGAGACAGCCGGATTCATTTTCGACGAAACGAGCTAGAACGGCTCCCGGATAGCATATTGTTTCGACAAAATCTCGCCGGCCGTGGACGAAAAAGTTAGAGCGGTCCGGACAACACAACTTCTTGAAGACGTGCAGGTGACACTTTGACTGGGATCCGAGCAAAGCGGCCCCGCTTGAGACTCGAACCTGAAGCTTATCGCGAACTCTGCCGGAAAGTTCTAGACCGAGACGGCTGGCGATGCCAATCATGCGGGCGAATGGACAATCTCCAAGACCATCATATTCAGTGGCGAAGCCACCTAGGGAGTGACACGGCAGAGAATCTCATGTCTCTTTGCGCCGGTTGCCATCAGGAAGCTCATAGACAAATGTGGACCGCTCACTGATCGAGATGGACGCAATCGTCCCCACACTGCGAATCACGAAGAGGCGCCGCGAACTTCCCACTAGGTACGACTCGCGGCTCGGACGCGGGTCGCGACTTGCTCGTTGGAGGACTGGAACGACTGACCCGCTCGCGCCGCGTTTTGCAGGCACGCGCGCAGCTTCGCCGCGAGGGCTTGCACCTGCGGCTCGCGGAAGATCCCCTCATGATCCCCCGGCAGTTCGTGCGTTTCCACCGGCCCGGTGAGCAAACCGCGCCAGCCGAAATAGGGATCGCCGCCGGACAGGATCGGCCACTCCGCGCAGCGGAAAAGGACCGTCGGGCACGCCAGCGGCTTCGGCCTCGAAAAACACTTCGAGAAGTCGAAAAATTCCCGCATGTCCACGCGCCCGGATTGCCGCGCGCGCAGCCAGTATCCCGGCGAAACGCGCGAGAGCATGCGCAGCTTGAACCGCTTCAGCTGCTCGCGCCGCGCGCGCACGTACGGCCGCGCGTCGCGCGTCCGCGCCAGCCGCCGGAGCTGGTCCGCCTGAAACGCCAGCCGCCAGGCGACGCGCCGCAGCTCGCTCGCCACGCGCGCCCGCAGCGGCGGAAACGGATTGCGCGTCTCGACCAGCGCGAGCAGCCCCACCTCACACCCGTACAGCTTCAACTGCCGCGCCATTTCGTAGGCAAATAACCCGTCCTGACAGTATCCACATAGATAATATGGTCCCCGCGACTGCTGCTCGCTCACCACCGACACCATTTGCCGCGCCAGCTTCTCCATCGGGTTCGGCCCCTTCGCGCGTTCCACCGCCCCCGTTTCCAGCTCGATGCAGAACACCGGCTGCTCCGCCCCCAGATATTTCGCCACCGCCCGCCACTGGTACGCTCCCCCGATGCAGAACACGGCGGGCCGTTCGCCCTCGGCTTGCAGCGACACCACGCGCGCATTTCGCTCCCGCGATTTTCCCGGCGCCAGCGCCGCGGCCAGTTGCTCAATCGTGGGCGCGCCGAGAATCGTGGAGATCGCCATCCGCCTGTGGAACACTTCCTCGATCTGCGCGAAAATGCGCACCGCCTGCACCGACGTGCCTCCCAGGTCGAAGAAGTCGTCCTGCGTCCCAATCGGCGCGCGATGAAACGCGCGCTCCCAGATGCGGACCAGCTCGGCTTCCAGTGTGGATTGTGGTGCGGTAGGTTTGGGCTTCATGGCCGTTGTGTCAGTTGCTTGCGGCTAACGCGTGCCGCGCGACTTCCTTGCTTCGTCCGGCTTGGGAATTGGTTCGAATCACTTGAAGCGGATCGCCTCTAAGGCGATGGTCCAGATTGCGCTCGGAATTGTTACCAGGTAGCGCTTCCACAGCCGGCGCGGCTCGACCAGCAGCCGAAAGAGCCATTCCAGACCGTTCTCCCCCATCCATTCGGGCGCCCTCCGAAGCCTCCCGCTATTCAGGTCAAAGGCGGCCCCAACTCCAAGCAAAACCGGCACGCGCAGTCGCGCGCGATGTTCGTACATCCACCGCTCCTGCTTCGGCGTGCTCAGGCCAACCCACAAGACATCCGGCGCGGCCTCGCGCACTCGCTCCATCGCCGTCCGGTCCTCTTCTCCCGTTAATTCGCGAAACGGCGGCGAGTACGTGCCCGCCACGGCAATCCCGAATTTCTGGCGCAAGGTCGCGGCCAGGCTGTCCGCCACGCCCGGCGCGCCGCCGTAAAAAAAGTGCCGATACCGCGCGCCCGTCTCCCGGCAAAACGTCTCCATCAACTCCGGCCCGTAGACGCGCCTCCGCAGACCGTGCCCGCGCCAGCGCCCAAGCCAGACGAGCGGCATCCCATCCGGGACCACCAGGTCGGCGCTGTTCAGGACCTCCTTGAACCGCGTGTCCTTGCGCGCCTCGGACACGCCGTGCAGCCCCGTGAACGCGATCGAATGACACGCCGCGCCCTCCGCGATCCATGCTTCCATCCGCTGGACCACAGCGGGGATTTGGACTGCGTCAATTCGAACGCCGAGAACGCTGAAGGAGGGTCGCATAGGCCGGGGCTTAGGAAATCCCATCTCTGCTCAGAAGCGTATGCCGTCTTGCCCGTCGTAGCTGCGCAGCCAGCTGACGGTCTCACTGACAGCCTGATCGAGCGAAATTGGACTTGGCCCGAGCAACGCGTACGTCTTCGCCATCGGCGCGGCCTCGGAGGTAACCATCGATCGGTAGCGCGAAGAATGAATGAGGAACTCTCGCCCCCTCACCTGACTTATTACGTCGCCCATCAGACCGGCCGCGCGCAGCACCGGACGGGGCACGACCTTCACGGGACGGCCAAGAAGGGCGTGGGAGAAGCCATTCACCCAATCGGACAAATCGCGCGGAGGATCGCCAACATAGAAAACTCGTCCAGATACCGATGAGGTCTCCGCCTCCATCAGGCCGACCATCTGTCTCGCCACGTTGCCCACATATCCGTAGGACCGGATGACGGGCTCGCCGCCCGGATGAAAGTAGAAGCCCTTGCGGATCGCCCGCCAAACCTGACTGCGGTAGCGCATGTGCCACGGGCCCCAAACGTTCGTGGGCCGGACTACCACCCACGGACAATTCAGCGAAGCTCTACGCACAGCGCGTTCTGTTTCTACTTTGCTCTGCCCGTAGACTGTGTGGGGGTTGTAATCCTCGTCCCCTGAAGGTTCGTACCCGGGGCGGCAAACATACTGCGACGAAGTCACCAGAACTCGTTCCAACGTCGTGCAGACCCCGGCTGCGGCGAGTACATTGACAGTTCCCGTCACGTTGACCGCGTAGCCCGCCTCGACGGTGGTGGATTCATCGCAATCAGTGCGACCGGCCAGGTGAAACAACCGCTGTGGACGGAACGAATCGAATACGGCGTTTACCGCCGCAGCGTCGAGAATGTCAACCTGCCGGTGGTTTCCGTCTTGGCTCGCGTCCAGCGGCTCGGCCTTATCAAGATTCAGCACTTCATGGCCCTGTTCAAGCAGGCAGGAAATTAGCCTGGTGCCGATGAAGCCCGACCCGCCAGTGACGATTATGCGTTTCATCTCCACGTTTACACGATCCTCAGCAAAGGCTTTGATAGACTCCCAGGGTTTTTCGTGCAATCTGGTCCCATGTGTATTTCTGTCGCACTTTGTCGTGCCCCGCACCGCCCATGGATTCGCAGAGCTCTGGCTGCGAAAGAAGGCAGCACGTCATCGCTGCAATTTCGGCTGGGTCCTGACTGGAAAGGAGTCCGTCGGTGCCGTGGGTGATGAGGCTCGCGATCGGCGGGATTTTGCCCCCGATCACTGCTTTGCGAAGCGACCACGCTTCCACGTACACCCCCCCGAAACTCTCCTGGGAGGAAGGCACGCAAAGGAATTCACACGCCGCCAAGGCCGAGGTCTTAGTCCCCAAATCAGCTTCGCCAAGGTTTATTACGCGGCTTTCATGGCGCCATCCCTCAAAGACTGCGGAAGAGTGCGGAGTGCGCGGTCCGACAAAGACATACCTGACGTCAGGGTGCTGCTTCCACACAAGAGAGGTCGATTCCAGCACGGCGTCCAGCCCCTTGTACTTGTGCTGCTGACCGAGAAAAAGAACAAACTTCTCGTTAATGTTGAATCTGGTTCGAAATTCGTTTGGGCAGTACCGCTCGCTGAGGACCGGGCCCACTCCAGTAACATGCACACGCTCCGCGCGGACTCCTTTTTCGGTCACCAGGGTGTCCTTCTCGGCCTCGGTAAGGGCAATGAGCGCGTCGGCTTCGCGATAGATACGATCGTATTCCCGATAGAGAAAACCCTTCCACCTTGGATGGTGATTTGGAGTCAAGACGAACGGTATTCCTCGCCGACGTGCGTAATCAAGCGCAGCCTGCGCCAGAAACTCTCGTCCATTTCTTGTCACGTGTACGATTGAGGGTGCGGGGGAGAGGTTTTCGAAGTAAGGAAGCATCCGGCGGGAAATTTCCTTGGTTGCGAGCCCCATCGAAAAATAGTAGGCCGCAGCCCACGGGAGCAACTGCGCTCTCACGTCCCAAGGAAACCCAATCTGAGTGACTGGGACGCCCTCGTAGTCGTAACGCTTTTCGCGATCCGTAAGTACCGTGCTAAGGCGAAGCCAGTCATTCCGGTAGCGCGACGCCATCGTGATGACACTGACCTGGTTGCCAACACTTTTGACGCATTTGGCCAGGCAGTGCAGGTGTATCTGGGAGCCGCCTACCGCAGGCGGATATAGGTTGCTGACGTATGTGGCGTTCATCTTCTCGGGCTAAGCGCGATTAGTAGCCAAATTTAGGTGCCACATTCCCGGCGGCCACGGCGAGAGGGGCTTCCAACGTGCGGGTCCAGTTGTAGACGCAAAGGATAAGAAACACGGCAAAATTCATGTTCATCGTGAAGCTAGGACCTGTCATGGCCACGACTAGAAGAAAGCAGTGAATGGCGAGAGTTGACCGACCGAGCGCTGTCCTGAGACCACTTCGAATCACAAAGACCCACCCTGCAACGAAACATAGCAATCCTGCGCCCCCACCCGAGAGGAGCAGGTCGAGGAAGCCGTTATGGACCTGCCCAGACCAGGGGACCATGCGAATTAGCTCATCTCGCGCCCCGGAGAACCCGAACCCGACGACCGCAGAATCTCTGAATAGCCCGAACGCGTCCGTCCATAATTCCACCCGACCGTCCAGCGCCGATAGCGGCTGCTCAAGCGTGCCACTGCCGTACATTCCCGCAAGCATGCGACGGGCGCCGGTATCGACACCAGAGTACCCATTGGCCACTAGGATTAGCACGAGAACGCCCACGCCAGCAGCACTCGCGAGTTTTGCTACTCGCAGCCGGAAATCGATCCCTCGGAATAACTGGCTAATTAGCCAAATCGCGACGAGTGCGCTGGCGCTGACTCTAGACCCACTCGCGACCGTAAGAAGCACCAGAAACATTTGAGAATACCAGCGTGCTTGTACAGGACGGAGCCTGCCCACGAAAAAAGCCAGCCCTGTCATATAGGAGAAATCACCGTTGATATAGGTGAAGAGGGCAATTCGATGTCTACCGAATTCGTCGATGACCGCTAAGGGATACGTCTCCGGGAATACGATGCCAAGTGCGATGGCGAGGGCGAAGACGCTAACAATCCCGTAGTAGGTAGCTCGCAGAATCGAGGCAGGCGAAAAAGTGCTACGTATGAACTCAGCCAGAAGAAGAACCAGACAGAATAGACACCCTTGGGTGACACTGAGCAGCGGCCAAAACGACCGGAAGGCCGAAATCTGGGCGAGCAGCCCGAACGTCAAGAACAGCCACAGTGAGCGCGTAGGCTTTATAGCGGCACCGCGCATCGCCCAAGCGGCAGCTACAATGGTAAGTGATACGGAGAAGAGCGCGAGTTCAACGTATATATACCAACCGAGAGATGTTCCCAGCGCATCGCGAGACCCGAGGGCCTGCCCCGAAAGCAGATAGCAAAAAATTGCTGCCGCGAGCCACCACACGAGGGCCTTGGTCTCAACGCGTGGCTGCGGCCGCTGGACCAACGAGTGGACCGATATAGTATTCGTGGTCATTTCCGCCCGGTTTTCGCCGCCGAAAAGCGTGACACGATCCGGCGCACAGAATTCACCTATGCGCCTGCTCGATGTAGCAGCCCTTAAGCGACTTTTCCGTAATCCTGGCGGCACGCGAGCCCAGTAAGAAGCATCTTCGAAGAATCGGAAATGCGGGCCCGGCGAGTTTCCAAAAATGGCTCGCGTCGCGGCGAACCACAAGTTCGTGCTCGCGGCACTGACCGCCAGCTGCAGTTAGGCTCCCGCTGTGCCGGCGAAAATCAGAAAACAACACGCTTACGTGCTTGAACTTGAATCCACCGTCCAGCAGTCTTCGAAGAAAGTCATAGTCCATCGCGTATCGGAACTTTTCGTCAAACCAGAAATTGTCGTCGTGAATACGGCGCTTCCAGAAAGCGGAAGGCGTGGGAACCAAGTTGATGTGAAGCCATCTGAACAGCGTCGGCCAAAAATGAGTTTCACGCCGAACGCGAAGCGGACGACCGAACTCGTCCGTTTCCCGGTAGTCACCATAGACAACATCTACCAAAGGGTGCTTCTCGAACGTGTCGTCCAGAATATGAAGCGTACCCGGGAGGTACAAATCGTCGGCATTGCACCACCCGATGATGTCACCGGAGGCCATCCTGATCCCTTTGTTTAAGGCATCCGAGAGACCGCGATCCGGTTCCGAAATCCACTGTATATGTTTGTACCGCTCCAGAATTTCTCGCGTGTTGTCCGTCGAGGCCCCATCTACGACGATGTGTTCGACGTCTGGATAGTTCTGCTGTAGTACGCTCAGGATGCAGCTTTCCAGAAAGCGGCCCATGTTTCTTGTGGGGGTGATGATGGAAATCTTATGCGCCATTCGCGATTCTCCCTATGAAACAACCGTATCGCCTAGTGGTGATGGGCCAAAGCTAATTTCGACGATTACGGTTGTGATTAGAAAGGTTAGTGAAGGAGACTCAAGCATGGCGGACTCAAGCAATCCACCAAGTGCACAAAACAAAATAAGTGCCCCGCAAAAAGCGAAGCCACGATTCTGAGTGAAATTGTGAAGGTGAAATGCGCACCAAATGCTGCCAAAAAGGCCCACCACATAGAGAATGATTCCTACCAAGCCAAGATTAAGGAGGCAGTCAAGGTAGGTAGAGTGCCCCTCACCTGTTCCCCATTTTTCTTGATCTGAGATCTCTGCGATCCGAGTGGGTGTCCAGAATCCGCCGTAACCGTAGCCAAGAATCGGATGACGTTGGATGTAGAAGCTAGTCTCATCCCAAATGCCCGCGCGCCCATTGAATGAATCAACGCTCGAGCTATCTCTGCCGAGCATGACGGCACTCTTGAGATCCGGCAGCAGCCCGTCGCCAAAGGCTAGCGCAAGGACACAGAAAAGTATGCAGAGCGCATACGCCACCGTAAATTTCGCCCGAACCGACCACACCGCTCCGAAGTACGCCATTAGAGCGAGGATGGTCGCGGCAAACGAGGTCCTAGACCCCGTAAGAATCAAAAAAACAAACCCACATAATGCGCAACACCTGAAGATCATCCGTCTATTCGATTCCATATCTGCCGCTGCTACTCCTGAAAGCACTAACAGCGCACAATTGATGCCCTGATGATTCGGGTGGAGCGTCCCCGCGAAGCGATAGCCGGACGCAAATGGCTGGAACGTGCTCAGTGCAATCTCAGCAACGATACCGATGAAAAGGTAGACACCGGAGGAAAAAAAAGTCCATAGGACAATTTCGCGGAGAGCAAGACGGCGGGCAATCACGATTGCGGCCGAGCAGAGTATCGCGAATTCGACTAGCCTCCTGAAGGTCAGCGCCGCATCCTCGGCCCAAATCAGACTGAGCGCAGCCCACGTGGCAAAGCTCAGAAGAATCCACCCCAGAGGGCCATTAATTCGAAAATCCTTACCAGCTCGATTGAGAATCAAGTTAATGATTGCGAAAACTCCCAAAACCAAAAGACTGATTCGGCGAGTGGGCGTGCCCTCAGCCACGGCGGCGGTAATTTCGTCCTCAGATGCATTAAAATTTTCCATTCCCCGCTTGGAGTAAGACAATTCATGCTGGCAGAGAAAGAATACGGAGGCCAGAAATAGGAAAATGAGCCACGGCAAGTTCGGCCGCGCCAAAGCCATCGATTTCATCTAATTCGTTCCTTGCTTTACGACGAGGTGAACTGGAAGCCTCAGAAATGTCCCCGCCCTTACCGCCGAAGTGACCAAGTTTGCCGCCAGCATCCCAATCGCCGCGCCGAGCGGGCCGAAGGCTCGCACGAGCCAAAATCCCAAGCGCGACCATCATGAAAAGCGCCGCGAAATTGACGAGGAAATCCAAGTCGGCGCGCTCGATGGCAAACAGGGCGCGCGAAAACGAAAACGCCGCGGCGTTGACCAAGAGGTTCAACGCCAGAATCGCGACGACCAAGCCGTTGCCCGCATACTGGCGGCCGTACAGCAGGGCGGTGAGCCGACCTCCCCAAACGATCAAGCGCGAGACAAAGAAGAGACACGGGGAGAGAGATGGCGGCGGTGATCTTGAGGACCAGGCGGCGCAAGCGCCTTCGGGCCCGCAGCCGCGTAGACGTGCGCGATTTTTGGTCCCACAAGATTCTGGATTCCCAGGAGCGCGGGATTGCCCACCGACACAACGCCGAGGCACGCGGCCCAGACTCCGGTGGAGGCGGTGCCGTGGAAGTGCGCGAGAAACCACGGATACAGATTCATGCTGACGGCCCAGACGAGGCCGCTGGCGAAGACCCATTTGCCGAAGACCCAGTTTTTCTTGAGGTCGGCGAGGGATTCGGCGAGGCGCGGGTCGTAGAACTCGCGATCCAGCCAGAGCCAGCCGAGGACGGCGAGGCCGCAGACGGCGCCGACGATCCAGAAGGCGCGGCTGGCCGAGAGCAGGTGGAAATGGGCCAGGACGAGCAGGCCGGCGATTTGTCCGACGGCGATGCAGGCGTCGAAGAGAAAGGCGGTCATGAGTTTCAGGCGCGCGAAGCTGACGCGGCGGGCGTGTTCGCGGAGCATGATCAGCTCGATCACGATGACCAGCGACCACAGGACCGGGCCGAGTCCGCGCGGGCCCAGGCCGCGCGAGACGGCGAACGCGCCGCAGGCCACGCCGACCATGGTGATGCCGCAGAAGGCTAATTGATGGATTAGAGTACTGCCTGTATAGAGAGCGTGGGCGCGGCCCTGCAGGCGCGGGGCGTAGACCATGTAGGGCGTGGTGATCAGCGAGGTTTGGAAATCGGTCATCAGGAGGATCAGGCTGAAGCCGAGCATGTACAGGCCGAGCTCTTCCTTGGACGAGGCGCGCGCGAGGATGACGCCGGTAAGGAAATTGGTGGCGCTGGCGACGGCCTGGTCGGCGAGGGAGAGGATGCCCTGATGCAGCGCGCGGTCCGGCGACAGGACCAGGCCGAACGGCAGCGGCGCGGCGCGCGCGCGGCGCGGGCGGCGCGGGCGGCTTGGGCTCGAGGATCGGGGCGGGGATCGAGACGGGGATCGGGGCGCTCATGCGGCTCCGACTCCCTTCCACACGGCGGGGATGGTCTTGGCGAGGAGTTTCAAGTCCAGCCAGAACGACCAGTGATCGATGTAGTGCAGGTCGAGCTCCATCCATTCCTTGAAGGAGACGGAGCTGCGGCCGTTGACCTGCCAGAGGCAGGTGATGCCGGGGCGGACGCTGAAGCGGCGGCGCACCCAGTCCTGGTCGAAGCCGTGATAGTCGCGGAGGGGGAGAGGGCGCGGGCCGACGAGGCTCATGTCGCCGGTGAGGACGTTGACGAGCTGGGGCAGCTCGTCGATGCTGGCTTTGCGGAGAAATTTTCCGAGGCGCGTGACGCGCGGATCGTTTTTGATTTTGAAGACGGGGCCGTCGGCTTCGTTCAGGGATTCGAGTTCGCGCTGGAGTTTTTCGGCGTCGCCGACCATGGTGCGGAATTTGAACATGCGGAAGCGGCGCTTGTTCAGGCCGACGCGGTCCTGCACGAAGAAGACGGGGCCGCGCGAATCGAGCTTGATGAGCAGGGCGACGACGGCGAAGAGCGGCGAGAGCGCGACGAGCAGGAGCGAAGAGACGCAGATATCCAGCAGGCGTTTGCAGACCAGCGGCCAGCCCTCGGGGGAATGCGGGCTGAAGGTGGCCACGGCCATGCCGCCGACGCGGCTGTCGTTCACCCAGCTTTTTTGCACATCGAACATGTTGGCGAGGACGCGGACGATCACGCCCTGCTCCTGGCACTGGGCCACGATGCGCGCGGCCTGCGAGTAGAACGACTTCATGGGGAGAGCGATGGCGACTTCGTCGATGATGCGCTCGCGCAGGAAATCGGAAAAATGCTGGAGGTCGGCGACGATGGAGCTGCCGTTTCTTGCGAACTCGCGGTTGCCGGCCCATTCTTCGTCGACGAAGCCGACGAGCTGATAGCCTAGCTCGGGGCGGACTTCGATTGCGTGGGCGAATTCCATGGCGCGGGCGTTTGTGCCGACGATCAGAAGATGGCGCAGATTGCGTCCGTGAATGCGCGCGCGGCGGAGGAATTCGCGCAGCGCCAGCCGCGAAAGGATCACGGCCGCGGTCGCGAGAATCCAAAACAACGCGATGAATGCGGGAGTGATCATGCGCACGCGAAAGAAAGCCGCGACGAAACCAAGGGCGAGGGCGGCCGTCGAAGTGGCCTTGAGCGCGACGACCGCTTCTTGCCTGCGATCGCCGAGCCTGCGCGATCCGTACAGGCCAAACGCCGAGAAGATCACATGCCAGAAATAGAAAAGTCCCAGAAACACGAAGGCGTTCGCCAGCTTGACGCGCATGGAGAAAAACGCGGCGAACGAAGTGAACTCCGTGAGACCCCAGATCCGGATCGCGGCAACCACGTAGGAAAAAGTGAGCAGGGTCGGATCGAGGAGCATGAACAGCTTGACCAGGAGTTGGCGGCGGAAACTTGTCATATGAGGATGGCGCGCGAGTGATTTGTTGTTGAGAATACGATTGGAATTGAATTTATGAAAATGCGGACGATTCGCTAGAGCCTCCGGTACAGCTTTTCAGGAATCGGAAACGTGCGCTGGTCGAGGACCGCGCCGAGGAGCCGCACTTGCGCGCTTTCCAGCTGTTCTTTTGCGCGCCGGACCGTCTCGCGCCTCGAGTGATTCGCTTCGACGATGAGCACCAGGCCATCGGCGAGTTGCCCCACAAACGTTGCCTCCGCCTCCCGGCTCAGCGGCGGTCCGCTGACGAGAACATAGCCAAACGCCTCGCGCAATTCCGCGAAGCGCTCGCGGGTTCGGTCCATCGAGGGATAAAAGCCCGGCTTCACCAGCCCCGACGGGAGGAGCCACAATTGTTCTCCGGATAGCGGGATCGCAAAATTGCGAATGGGATCTTTCGCGGCGAGCGACTCCGCAAACCCTTTGTGGTTGGGCGCGCCAAACTGGACATGCAGTTGCGGCGAGAAAAAATTCGCATCGACGACGCAAACGGTCGCGTTGACTTGTTCCGCCAGGGCCTCGGCGCCGCGCGCGCAGATCCAACTGCTTCGGTCGCCGCGAGCTATTCCTGAGAAAGACACGCACTTTGGTCCACTGGTCTTGCCGGTCTGCGAAAACAATCGCTGCACCAGCTTGGTAATTTCGGCGTCCGGCGGAGATTTCTTGAATGGAATCGCCGCGGATGCTTTCTGCGGGACGGGCGCGGACGCCGGCGCAGACACCGGAACCGGCACTGGCACCGGCACGGCACACCCGGAAGATCGAAAAAATCGTCTTTTGCGACCCGCTGTAACAGCTCAAAATTCTTACTCATTGGCCATGGCTCATTCCTTAATTCTTTCCGTTCGAGCTTGATTCTTCGCCATGCGCCGCAGAATCAGCAGCTCCAGGCGCCAGCGGGAATCGAATCACTTGGCCGGGTTCGAAGTGGTCGAAGTCGACAATGTCAGGGTTCAGCTTTCGAATCTGCTTAATGGCGTCACCGTTATAGCTTCCAATGGTTCGGACTATGATCTGGCGCAACGTCTCTCCCGGCTGCACGACGACCGAAGTGGTCTCGGCGTTTTCGCTCGAAGTGGAAGACTGTGCGGACCCAGCGCTCGGGAATTCCGCAGCCTGAACGCTCCCGGAATCGGATTTCGCCGTCGCGGAACTTCGAATCGATTCAGTGGCGCCACGAACGGAGTTCCAGACATCGGATGAAACTTGCAGGAACCGATCAATCCTTTCGGGGGAAAGCGAAAGAATGCCTATGACGACTGCCACGAGCGCCGCAACGCTGGCCGACCCCGCGACCCATCCCCCAACGCTCCTCTTGGGGCTTGCGGGATACGAGGTGAGCGGCGGGCGCGCCAGCATCGGAGAGACGAAGGGGACCCGCGCCGGCTCAGCGGAATTCGTAACGGCACGCGCGGCTTCCGGCGCGGGTGCGGCAGGCCGCGCAATTTTAGGACGCTGCAACGACTCCACGTCGTGGTCCGCCAAAACTTCTTCCATCATCCCGACATCTACCTGCTTGCGGCCCATCGCGCACCCCAGCGAGAGCGCACTGAAGCACAAGCGATTGATCTGTCTCGGAATTCCTTGCGAGCGCCCCGCAATGATCCGAAGCGCTCCCTGAGAGAACAAGGGCTCTCCGCTGTAGCCCGCGACTTGGAGCCGGTGGGCAATGTAGCGGGCCGTGTCCTCGGAGCTGAACGGCTCGAGCTTGGCGAACATGGAGATCCGCTGTTGCAATTGCTCCAGTTCTGGACTCACCAATTTTTTCGCCAGTTGCGGCTGCCCGATCAGCAGGATTTGCAGGAGCTTGGAGTGGGGCGTTTCAAAGTTCGAGAGCAGGCGGATCGTCTCGAGGACTTCCGGACCGAGATTCTGAGCTTCGTCGATGGCCAGGACGAAACGGCGCCCGGCCAGCATTTCGCGGGAAAGGATTTGATTCAATTTGTTATGCATGGAAACCAGTTCCATGCCTTCGGCGTCGACTCCGAGGCCGTTCAGCAGATAATGAATGAGTTCTTTCGAGCTGCACTGCGTCTGAAACAGGAACACGGTTCGGGAATTTCGTTGAAGCTTTTGTAGGAGTTGAAACGTTAGCGTGGTCTTTCCGAGTCCCGGCTGCGCAATCAACGCGACAAATCCGCGATTCGACTCGACGCCATAATAGAGGGACGCCAGCGCCTCGCGATGGCTATCGCCTAGATAAAGAAAGCGAGGGTCCGGCGTCACGCCGAACGGCTGTTCCTTCATTTGGTAGAACTCAAGAAACATATCGTCTTCCTTTCTCGACCGGCAACGACGCCAGCACGGGAATTTGCAGGACGTCGCGCACCTCGTCCGGAGTTCTCAGCGAAGGATCGAAGTAGTCGACGGCGAACGCGATTCCCGGACTGACGAGACCCGCGAGCAAGATCCCGAGTAATAGGGTCAGAGCCCAGTGCGGATGCGCCGGAAGCGCCGGGACGGTGGCGGCCTCCGCGATCGCCACGTTTACAATCCGCTGACGATCGAGCGCGTCTCCGATGCGCGCTTCTTCCCTTTTCTGCTTGTAGAGGAGATCGTTTCCCTCCGCTTCCTTCACCTCTCGAAGAAGATTTTCCTGCGCCGCGCCGTTCGCATCGATCACGCCGAGCTTTTCCCGATACTGGCGGATCACGGTCAGCGTTTCCGCGGCCCGGGCATGCAAGGTTGCAAGTTCCGCATTCGATTTCGTGAGTTCCGAGCGCAGCCACTCGTAGGACGGGTTCCGGTCCGTGGTCTCTTCCCGGTCAGGCGTTTTCTCCGCACGGTTGATCGTGTCGATCGTTTGCTCGATCTGTTTTTGTACTTCCTGCACGGGCCGATAGTCCGGTTCGAACTTCTCGAGCAGCGTGGTGCGCTTCAGTTCCAGGTCCAAGAGAGTGGTCTTGAGCTGTTGCATGAGGAAGGGATTGTCCGACGAGCGGACCTGAGACATGGTCTGTTCCGGCGTCGACGCCAGCTGATCCTCGACAACCCTGGCGCGCTTCTCGTTTTCTTTGATCGCCACCTGCGTTGCATTGAATGTGCCTTCAAACTCCGCCAGTTTTTGCAGGGCGATCTGCTTCTCAAACTGGGGATCCGCCACGCCCTTTTCGCGGTCGAATTTGGCCAGTTGCGCCTGCGTTGCTTGAAGCTCCTGGTCGTAGTGCTGCGATTCCGACTGGAAGAATTCAAACGCTCCGGGAGGACGGTGCA
Source organism: uncultured Acidobacteriota bacterium (assembly GCA_963800455.1). Lineage (GTDB taxonomy): Bacteria > Acidobacteriota > Terriglobia > Acidiferrales > UBA7541 > Palsa-360. Next base: position 879,749 of record CAWDAY010000004.1, read on the forward strand.
CGGCCACCGTCTTCTCCAAATAAAGATTGCCAAGCGTCCGAAGGACGCGCGCGGCGAGCTGCGGGTCCGGCGAGTCGTATGTCACCTGGATCAAGTCCGTCTTTTTCAGCGGCTCGATCTGAAGTTTCGTTTCCAGGGCCAGAACTGCCCGAGAAATTTTCTTTTCCTTGTCCTGCGTTCCATCGCTTTCAGCCACGGTTGCCGCGGGAAGCAGGCGTTCCCAGAAGGGTCCGGCTTGCAAATCCTCCAGATTGCAGGAAACCACCACTTTTTCGAGCAGGTCACGGCTCTTCAGGAGTTCCACTTCCGAGTTCAGCTCTTCTTCCGTGACTTCGCCTGGGTTCGACATCGCGGCATCGCGTCCGGGTGTGACCGCTTCGTCCACGCGCTCGCGCTTGACGAGGATTTTCATTTCGGCCTGGTAATCCTTGGGAAGCAGAACGATGCCGAGGATGGTGCCCAACACGACCGCCACAAAAGTCACGAGCACGACTTTTCGGTGGCGGAACAACGGCGTGGCGATGTCCCTGAGCGTCGGTAACCGCTCCGTATTGCCTGTGCCCGATGGAAACTCGTGTACGTCCATATCAGCGGATCCTTCTTCGTGCCTTTAAAAGGCCGGGGGGGTCGCGTAGATCCCAGCCGAGACTGACGAGGTTGGCAGGAATGGCTTGATCTTCGAAATCGCGTTCTTCGGAATGAAGAGCATGTCGCCGGGTTTGAGTTCCGGATCTTCCCGCAGATCCCGCGCATTCAACATTTTCTTGACATTGATGATTCTGGCCTCAGTCCACTCATCCGAAACGCGCCGGAATAGCAACACTTGCGAATGCTTGGACGCGTCGGTGAATCCGCCGGCGATGGCGATCGCCTGCGTGAGCGTTACGTCGCCGCGCAAGTCGAACTTTCCAGGCTTTCCTACCTGCCCACCTACGACGAAGTACGGCTTCTCGAAATCCTTGGGTTCGACGGAAACCACGGGATCATGAAGAATTTTCGAATAGGCAGTCTTGATGGACTCCGTCAGTTCCGGAAGCGTCTTCCCCGCCGCAGGCAGATCGCCAACCTCGCGCAGCGTAATGTAGCCGTCCGGCTGGACCGTGACCGTCTGATTGAACTCGGGCGTCAACTGAAAGGTCAGTTCCAGCGAGTCGCTCGGGTTGACCCGGTACCGCCAATTTCGCTTGTGAAGCCCCGTATCGTTCTCATCGCGGGCGGCGCGTGGAGGCGGTTCGAGGCTCTTAGGCTGCACGACACCAATTGGACTCGGCACCAAAGTTTTCTGCGCAGACGCTGGAAGGGCGACGGAACACACAAGTAGGCTCAGAGTCAGAATCTTCACGTCCATGCTCCCGCTGCTCATTCTGGCCGTCGGTCCCCGGGAATTCATTCCCGGTTCCGATACGCGCGTCCACAGAGAACTAAGCCAGTTCAACGTCATATCCTTCCACTCGAATCGCGACGGATCGCTGCAGAAGCTCCACCGATACGATCAGGCTGCGATCATCCCGCTGCTGCACGAGAATCCCTTCGACTCCGTTCAGGGCTCCCCCGCAAATGCGCACGCGCTTCCCGACGCTGACAAACGGATGCGGAACGCACGGGATTCCTCGTTCGATGGTTGTCCGGAGACTTTCGATCTGCTCCGCGAGGATCGGAGTTCCCTGTCTCTCGCTGCCGACGAATCCGAGCACGCCGGGCGTTCGCAATATTTTTGTGCGATCGTCGGTCGTCGGAGCCAGGTGGACAAACACATAGCAACTGAACATCGGCACTTCCACCTTGCAGCGGCGGTCGCTCCAGCGGTGAACTTGGTGGAGCAGCGGAAGAAACGTGGTGACCTGCTTCTCCTTGAGCTGTGCGTCTACTCGCTTTTCGTGGCGGGTCATCGTGTGAATTGCAAACCAATTTGCTTCCTCAAGTGGGAATCCAACCAGAGGAACCGCAAGTGTGGGTGCGAGATTTAGTTGCGCTTCGTACACAGCTTCGCCCTCTCAGTCCCATTCTTCGACCAAACTCAATGCCTCAAGCCATTCCCAGCAGCGTCCTAACCGGATCGCCGGCGGCCTCGACGAGCAGGCCACCCAGAAATTCTCCTCACCACCATTCGGCCGATCCAAGGCGCGCCGCTCAATCGTCTGCCTCGACGGCTCCCTCGGCTTTCTTGATCAGGCCGGCAACGGCCCGCGACGCCCGGTCAGAAAACGTGCGCAACAAGAATCCCTCTCCGGCAGCCGAAAACCCGCTGCGCGTCTTCCCGGCGATATCGTGATCCACCCGCAAAACGGTCATTCTGGCTTTCATCTGCGCCTTGGACGCGCCGTCTGACAGAGGGAGAATCACTTCCATTTGGACCAAGGCGTTTGCGGGAGGAGACGTCGCGGTCAACACAAACACGCCGTCCACACTCATGTCTCGGGTGACGCCTTCGCCCTGGAAGCTTTTGTGGTCAGGGCCTTGCCAGTGGAAAATGACCGCGGTGCTCATGCGATACCGCTTGGCCTTTCGCCGTTCCGCTGTTTGCGTAATAGTTGGCGTAATGGGAGTGTGCCCGCCTTTTCCGGGCCGGCTGGAATAGCCCAGGTTCGTGAAGGCTACGAGAAGAAGTGGATCGCGGCAAGTGGCCTTAGATACAGCGCGGAAGGAGATTTCCTGCTAAAGCCAATGCCCTCGCTTCCGCCGATGGCCGCGCCCGCTGGTTCGTACTCTTGCATACCCTCGCCACCGGGCGCGCCTCTCCCTCAATGTTGAGGCCCATTGCCGGGATTTATGTCTGGAATTCAGGTGGACAAAAGTCCATCCACGAGGGAATCGATATCGCACTTCGATACGTCGACCAGCATGGCCCGCGACCTGACCTGCGAAACATGGATTACCGCACACCCCTGCATTTAAAAGATAAATCACCGGCGTTCCATGGTTGGACGTATCATGCCTCCTGTCGGCGGAGAGTTAGGGATTCGAACTTTACATCGCTTTAACAATGGCGCAACGAAGTCATGTGATTCGAAACACAGCGAGCCGCCGAGCCCGCTCATGGCCGTGCCGGAAGGGACGGCGAGCGCTAAGCGGACCTGGAATACAATCTACGGTCGTGGCGAAGGCTTTCAACGGGCGCCTGGGATCGATGGTCGTGCCCCTGAGATTTTCGAGACGTCGAGATTTAGCGGCGAAATCAATTGCACTTTTTTTATCGAATCGTTAATATATAGCGGTTCCTTCAAACCCTGTGGCTCTGAGTTGCGCCCACATTCAGGAAGCAGAGATTTCGTTCGGCGTCCCCCGAACACGCGCTAGAGAAAAGTTGGAGGCGGTTGCGTGTCCCAGTCACTCCGGCGGCCGAAAGATCGCATTTCTGTACTCGTCGTCACCGCGGACAATATGACGAGCGAACTGCTGCGGAGCGCCTTCGCCCACGGCCGAAAGGGCTTTTCGATACAAACCATGACGGGGAGTTCGCAGACAATCATCGGCAGGCTCGGAACGCACAAGGCGGACGTTGCGCTCATCTGCGAAGAGCTTCAAGACGGTCCCCAGGCGGGCGAGAAAGTCCTGCAAAGGTTGCAGAATACCGACCAAACCCCGTCCATCATGCTGCTGCAATCCCCCAAGCGGGATGATGTAGTCAGCGCATTTCGCGGAGGAGCGCGGGGCGTTTTCTATCGCACCCACTCTTTGAAGGCTCTCTCGAAATGCATTCGAGTCGTCCACAAAGGACAAATCTGGGCCAGTACCGAAGACCTCGAACACCTGATCAGCGCTCTGAGCCATACAAAACCGCTGCAATTAAATGGGCCCGAAGGAATGCCTCTCTTGACGCGCCGCGAGGAAGATGTAGTCCGTCTCGTTGCCGACGGCCTGAAGAACCGCGAAATCGCGCAGAGGCTCAAGGTGAAGGAGCATTCCATCCGGAACTACATCTACCGAATTTTTGAAAAGCTGGGAGTTTCCAGCCGGGTCGAGCTGATCCTCTACGTATTCAGCCATCGGGACGGTAGCAACTAGACTGTGGCGTGGCTTGCTGAGCAACCGGACAGAAATTAACTCCACTGAGTCCGCTAAAGGCTGCTCACGGCCTCAACTTTTTCAACGCACTCAACTTCTTCTGGTATTCCTGTTCCTCACAGTTCCCGCGCTTGCGCAACCATATCGGTCAGAACTGTTCTAGCTTCCGCCGGACTATTCACTTCCTTTGGGAATGCAATGCGTGCGCCGCGCGGGCCGTCTGCGGTTCTTAACCGTACGTGAAACCCGAGCCGATCGACCGAAGTCATCGTCGTTTGCTGAGACTCAATCCCGGCAAATGCCCTAACAAGTAGCGTGAGCGCTTCCCCATGGTCGGTATTCATGTGCTGGATGATGTCAGCTGCAACGTCAGCCAGCGGGTCCGGTTGCCCGTGGAGATAATCCGAAGCTGTAATCCAGCCCATCACCCCGAAGCCGCCCACGTAATATAGGTCCACCACGTTCATGCGATAAAAGGAAAAATCTTCAAAGTCCACCCAGTTCTTGCTGTTGGCATAACGCTCTAGATAAAGCTTCCGCACTGCAGTCACCTCAGGCTCCGGTATCGGTAGCACATTTCCTACCAAAGTGACTCTGGACGCCCCCAAGGGATCACCGCTGGCGTCAGCCTGAGTCACTAACAAGCTGGAGCGCGGGTCCGCCTGCAGGTTTTGAGTGTGCATGGCCATCGTGCTGATGAGGAAGACGGGGCGCCCGTTTTCGTCCAGCGCATACGGCATCACGGATCCAAAAGGAAATCCTTGCTGCTTACGTGAAATCGTTGAAAGAGTGCCAATGCGACCCAGGTACAGCAGCGTACGCGCTCGCTCGGCAAAGGTAGGCTCGGCAACCGCAGGCTGGTTACTCGCTGTGCCCGAGCCGGCGTGTTTCCCCGTCGGTAACGAAGACATTGTAGTTCTCCTCCACGATCGATGGACGAGTCTCAATTCCAGAGCCAACTATCACCACTGACATCACTGGCGGAACCCTCGCCCAGCCGACTCCACAGTCCGCCTGATCACTTTGGCGATTATGCCTGCCTGGAACAATATCCGAAAGCGATCCCGCCAATCTGCTTTGACCGCGGCGGCATGCTAAGAAACGTCCTTTCGGCGGGCGGCCGGTTCCTGCCAAGCCCAAAAAAGCCACATTCCGGTAAGACGACGCAGTATAAAAGGGCGCCCCAACTGGAGTAGGTTTTGAGTGTTCCGCTCGAACCCCTTCAGAAAGGAGCGCCCTTTTTATGGATACCACGAAGTATATCGGGATGGATGTGCACAAGGAAACTATCTCGATCGCCGTTCTAAATTCGGCTGGCAAATTGGTGATGGAGTCAGTCATCGAAACCAAAGCGATCACAGTCGTTCAGTTTGTCCGCGGGCTGCGGGGAGATTTTCAGGTGACCTTGGAAGAAGGAACCTGGGCGGCGTGGCTGTACGATCTGCTGAGGCCGCACGTCAATGAAGTGCTGGTGTGCGATCCGAGGAAGAATGCGCTGCTGAAAGCCGGCAACAAGAGCGACCGCATCGATGCTCGCAAGCTGGCCGAGCTGCTGTACCTGAACAAACTCAACTCGGTCTATCACGGTGAGCACGGCGTACGAACCTTGAAGGAACTGTCGCGCAGTTATGTGGCCATCAGCGGGGATCTGGCGCGGGTGATGACGCGGCTGAAGGCGGTGTACCGCAGTTGGGCGATCCGCTGCAGCGGCAAGCAAGTGTATGCGCCGCGCTATCGGGTCCAGTGGCTGGCGAAGATCAGCGAGGGTGGCGTGCGCCGCCGCGCGGAGATCTACTACCAGCAACTCGATGAGCTGAGGTCGCTGCGGCAGCAAGTGCGGCGCGAACTGCTGGCCGAGAGCGCCAAACACGAGGTGTGGAAACGGTTGTGCCAGATTCCCTCGATTGGCCCGATCCGCGCCGCTCAACTGATCGCAATCCTGCAGACGCCCAATCGCTTTCGCACCAAGCGGCAACTGTGGGCCTACGGGGGCCTGGCGATTGAGACGCACAGCAGCGCCGATCATCGTTACGTCGATGGGCAACTGCAACCCTCGAAGAGACCGGTCTCGCTGCGCGGGCTGAACCGCAATCACAATCCGGAGCTGAAAAACATTTTCAAGGGCGCAGCGATCATCGCCGCCACCAAACCCGGACCGCTGCAGGAGTTTTACGCGGCCCTGGTGGCCAAAGGCATCCGGCCGGAGATGGCGCGCCTGACGCTGGCGCGGAAGATCGCAGCGATCTCACTAATCATCTGGAAGAAAGGAGTCCGGTTCGACGCCCAACATCTGAAACCACAAACAGCTTGAGTGTCTCTGCAGTCCGCGCCATTTCCTGAGATCCTTCTCGGAAGTGGTCAGCCGGTTCTGGAGACACTCGGGTTCGAGAGCGAGTCTCCACTGATAAGTTAGGCGCTGCGTGCCTCGGGCACCCAGTCTCCCAGACGACCCTAGGCCCTCTCGGATAACCCGAAAAAGCGATAGGCCACGAGCCTCAGATAGAACCATGGTTGGCACCTGACAACCGTTTCGCTTGTCGGTCTCAGAACAGGCTGGCGTCGTCGTGACCACACGATGAAAACCTCTGGGAGGGAAAATCCAAACAGCCATGACAGGCTGCGCACCGAACCGAGCACTTGGGGCGGAAAACCAGAACCATCCTCGCTCATCCACAAGGGCTGGAAAGTCAGAAACATTCCGGCAGAGGGTGAAGTGTTTTTCTTGACTTTTCCTTTTATAGAACTTATCGGGACCAATCGCTCAAAACTCTCTCACACACCGTAGTACAAAAACTCCATCAGGTCAGGCCAAAGCGACGACGGCAACATTCTGGTGCGTTCGCGCCAGCAGTTGCGCGAGCCACTCGCTCAGACCGGGAGCCTGCTCGTGTCGCTGTTGTAGTACGCTGCGTGCGCCCTGAACAAAGAGTCTCCGTAAGTACTTATTGCCCCGCTTGCTGATGCCCAGTAACTTCTGTTTGCCGCCGGTGGAGTACTCTCCCGGAACGATGCCCATCTAGGCCGATAGTTTCCGCCCTTTTCCAAAGGCGCTGGCGTTGCCCACCGCAGCGATCAGGGCTGTTGCGGTGACCGGGCCTACCCCCCGGAATCCCCGTGAGTCGTTGGCAGGCTTCATTTTCTCTGGCCGTTTTCTGAATGACCCGATCCATCTCCTCAATGCGTGCTGCGACTTGCACCAGTTCCAATTTGAGCTGAGCCAGCAGAACACGGAAGGAATCGGACAGATTCAACTCAGCGTCTTCCAAGATGCGAGGCAGTCGCTCATCCAGATGACTTCGGCCTTTGGGCAGGGTTAGTCCACGCTCCAGAAGAAGACTGCGAATCTGGTTGACCACCGCCGTGCGTCGCATCACCCAACGCTCGCGCACGCGATGCAGAGCCTGCAGGTCCAACTGCTCCTCTGTTTTGATCGGCACAAAACGCATTCTCGGTCGTTGCACCGCTTCGGCGATGGCTTCGGCATCGATGTAGTCGCTCATGTTCGTCTGCGCGTAGGGCTTCACGTATTGCGCCGGCATCAATCGCACTTCATGACTTTGTTCGCGCAACGCCCGCCCCAGAAAATGAGCTCCACTACAAGCCTCCATGCCGATCAACTGCACCTGCAAATTCGCGGTGAAGGCCAGCAGTTGGGTGCGAGAACATCTCTTGCGGACCACTGCCCTGCCGGTGAAATCCAGTCCCACCAAATGAAAAACAGTCTTACCCAAATCAATGCCGAGTACGTGCAGTTTCATGGGATGCCTCCTTGTCACCGCACTCTACAACTTCTAGAGAACTGCGGCGGACCATCCTATTAAGTGGGATTTGCGTGATTCCCAGTTGACGATAATTTCGTTTTTCGCGCCTTGGAGGGTTCTGGATGGTTTACAAATGGGGCTGCCATTGCGGGCGAGGACCATTGTGTACTTATCTCGTGGGAAGCGCCTTGAGATGCTTTCGGTAATCCGGGGCGTTCTCCTGTGGAGCTAGTTTCGGTATTCAGCGCCAATTGCGAACACGGTCCCGAACACCAATCCCCGTTGATTGAGTTCGATGATGCGAGCATAATATCAGCGATGTTCGAGAGGTGCTGATGTTGAAACAGCGCGTGCTCCTTGCCGGTGTTCTCACGTTGATTTTCGTCCTGGGCGGCTCGCACAGGTCCTTGGCGGCGACTTCGGACGCCTGCGCACTGCTTACCGTCGCTGAAGTGAACTCCCCCCTCGAAATCCAAAGCTTGCCGGGCAAGCCCGCCTTCGCGGGCAGCCCTAAGGCGTGCATCTGGTCAGATTCCGCAGATGCCGACATCGGCAACCGGCGCGTCACATTGTCCATCACCTCTTCCGCAGCCGCGTTTAACCTCATAAAATCAAGCCCTCGAATAACGATCGAGACCGTGAGCGGGATCGGCGATGATGCGTTTTACGAGATCTTCAAGAATCACGAGGCACCCATACTTCAGGTCCGAAAGGGCGGTTCCTCTTTTACGTTGCGGATTCTCAACGGTCTGAAATTTAAGCCGTTCACGGTTGATGAGGTGAAGGCGAAGGAGGCGGCGCTCGCCAAGCAGGCGGTGAGCAGATTTTAGGCGCTCCTCGCGATACGTCCCCCATTAACGAACGGCGCTGTGATCTCGGTGACCGTACGTCCCCTTGAAGTGTCATCGGTGGATTTCAAATTGAAAATCTGGCGTAAACCGCGTGCCAACTCTCGAGAAGTCTCGGGAGTTATCCGCGTCTCTGTTTCTCGATTGTGGATTGCCGACCATCCAGGAGTTATCGCGCAGCGCTTGCACTAACGGATGCGACCGTTAGAGCCGCCGCGGTTCCTGGACAAGTATTCCAAATACGAACAAGCGCGAGTGGCCGGGCGTCATTTGGCGATGGCCAGTGCCACGCCCCAAGCCACGAAGAGAACGCCGGACCACCGGCTGATGATCTGACCCGCTGGTGCCGATTTTTCGACGAGCATCAGCACGGTAAGCGCGGCCATCCACAGCAGGTTCATCGTACCGAGGACGAACATCAGGGCCATTAAGGCCCAGCAACACAGCAGGCACTCGACACCGTGCCGCCAGCCGAGCCTCAGCGCACCGGAAGTGCCGGGCCGCCATTCTGTCAGCAGGAATCCGAGCGGCGTGCGGCACCTCCGGAGGCAGGCCTGCTTGAGAGGGCTGAACTGGTACATGCCCGCGAGGACGAGCAGCGAGCCCGACAGGACCGGCCGAGTGCTCACGCCCATGTGAGACAGAAGACCCGCGCCAGCGAGAGCCTGCTGGATACAGGCGCCCAGCGCACTGACGCCGATCCAGAGCGAGACGTAGGCCAGCACGAAAGCTGCGAGCGGCTGCCACTGGCTGCCATTGCGCGCATTGACGCCCACATAAGCGGCGAACATCGGCGTCGCCCCAGGCAACATCATGCCGATCATCATCGAGGCCCACACCGGCAGGGCAATCAGCACCTCGTGCTGCGGCCCGCCCATCATCCGTTCGCCGGAGTTGATGAGATACATCCACGCCGCCGCCGTGGTGACAACCATGGCTCCGATAAGCGCGCCGCGCTGCGCCGCCAACGATGGAATGGGGCCGAGGTCCTCCCGGCTCATGATGCGTAGCTGAACCGCGCGACCATCGCCTGGCGCCCGGAGACGTCGAACGCGATGCCGTGGTCGCTCAGCCGCGCGCGGCTCGCCCGGCCGATCACCGCCGGATGCCCGGGTGAGACGGCGAGTGGATTTCCTTCGACCGTGACGGTGCCGCCACCCTGGCCCGCGATCGGCTGCCACTCGGCCTCTCCGACCCGGCCAATCTTCATGCGTCCGCTCTTGCCGTCGCTCTCGAACTGGATCGGGACCGTCTCGATGCCCGCGACGGTCGCGATGTGCTCCGCGATGCGGGCCGGATGCCCGCCAGCCTTCCCGGCGAAGATCTGGGTCAACGCGCTCCGCTGCGCTTCAGTGGCGCGCTCGTCGACATAGAGCACCGCGCTCCAGTCTTTCGCGGCCATGTTGCCGGGCGTGTGCACGCCGACGGCCACGTTGAGGCCGTCGAGCGCGACGTCGCCGTATCGTCCCTTGTCGATGTGCCAGCCGACAATCGCGGTACAGGTGCCCTCGGTCGGATCGCTCAGCATGATGCATGGGCAGGCGGCCGCGCATGTGCAGGCCTCAGCATACATGCCGCTCAGATTCCAAGCTGTCGCCATTATCTATCTCCTTCTACTGGGATTTCCGCTTTGCATTCCTCGAACGCGGAAATGCTACACCCACGTGGAAACCCGCCGCAACCGGATCTCTTCTCGTCCGGGCACACACTGAATGGGAACCCCTGAGCATTCCGCCTGAGAAACGTCTTCTCGGACTTTTGCGCCCGCTGGTGGCTGATTCCCGCATTCCGAGAAGACAGTTTCTCAGGGCTTGGCCGCCACCACAGAGCAATGCATGTTACTTTTTTGATGTCTGTGTCTGGATCGACTCGATGTAGGCAGTTATGTCGCGCACGCGTTCCTCCAGAACCTTTGGACGAGACTTCAGGAGGTAGAATTTGTTGCCCCACGCGGGCATCTCGGGAGTACCATGCGCGGGAATCGAGCCTTTGAAGTAGATCGCATCCCTTACGCGGTCTGCCGGAAACTTCCCCGCATTCTGTTCGCTGAGTATCGTCAGATTGGCGGGTTTCACCCGTTTCTGAGGCTCAGCTGATTCGGGATCGTACATTGAGCCAGGACCCGGACCCTTTCCGTCCACACCATGGCATACCGAGCAATTTTGGCGGAACAGTTCTCCGCCTGCGGCTAAATTGGCTTTGGGGCCGGTCGTAGGGGGCGTTTGGGCAGAGGCGCACAAGCCAACGCCGAAACCGATTGCGAGAACCGCCAACCTCACGTATTGCATAAGCGACCTCTTTTCCGAATTTTCAAAGTGATCTTCCTAAAGGTTTGAATTCGATTCTGTGACCAGCATCAGACTGGATCAGTAAATCGGCTACGAAATCTGGCATGAACCAAGTAAAGATCAAGACCTCACCGATCATCAATGTTGCAGTCACAAATTCAGTAAGCCACTAGCTAGGCATTACGTGATACACGGTAAATGTTTGACCCACTGGCGGGTATTTCTGAGAGTATTTTTTCGCTCTGACCTGGAGCACGGCTTCCCTTTCCGCCGAATCCGTGACAACCGATAAGGTCCGATCGTACAAGTCATTGCCTACCTTTAGACGCACATGGGGATCACGGGCCACATTTCGAGGCCATGATCTGGTCGCGGCCCCGGAAGTCGCCACATAAAGCTGGCCATTGTAGGCGATACACCAAATTGTCACCGAGTGGGGAATCAGATACCAGGTGTTGGTCTGAAGCTTCACGGTTCGAATGTTGTCAGTGAATGACCAGTCGGCAACCGGAGTCGTTACGAGATTCCCGCTGAGCCATAATCCGGGATAACTCCCGGGACCGGGCGTATCCCCGTGAGGATTAAGGCCAGTGAAGCGCAGCGTCACCAGCAGCAAGACCATGCAAATCACAATTCCGCCAAGAATGTTTAATACTGTTTTCATGGCCGGCTCCTTAAAGGGGCGCGTGAGATAGCGGGCGTTCTGTCCTCGCCAACTATACGACTAACCCCAATCTCTCACAACGATTCGAGCGCTGGATTTGGTAGCGCCGGCGTCCCGCCGGCGGTTTTATGCCGCGACATGAGTACAGAAACTGCCGGCGGGACGCCGGCGCTACCAAATTCCGCACCCCCGATCAGTAGCCCGTCGCGGACACCGGCGCATGGTTTGGCGAAGAGTTGAGCAGCGGCATCGGTTCAAATGGAAGGCGCTCCTCCGCGTCCGGAGTCTCAAACACTTTGCGGATTCCATAGGTTGTTGAGCGCTCGGCAGGGATCCGTCCAATGGTGCGGATCATGGCGCGGAATTCGCCGGGCGAGACATATTCGCCGAACGTCGCCCCGGCCATTTTCGAGATGCTTTCCTCCATCAACGTGCCTCCGAAATCGTTCGCTCCCGCTTGCATGCACGTCAAGGATTGCTCAAAACCAAGTTTGACCCAGGAGACTTGAATGTTGCGGATGTAGCCGTGCAAAAGCACGCGGGCGAGGGCATGAACGATCAAATCCTCGTGGATCGAACGTCCCGCGCGTGCCGCACCGCTCTGGAAAAGCTTGGTTTTGGAATGAATGAATCCGAGGGGAACAAATTCGGTAAATCCGCGAGTTTCCTTTTGAATGTCGCGAAGCAGAAGCATGTGCCGGACCCAGTGTTCGGGAAGCTCGGTATGGCCGTACATCATCGTGGAAGTCGTGGGGATGCCGAGGCTGTGCGCCGTGCGAATGACTTCGATCCATTGCCGAACTTTCAATTTATTGGGGCTGAGGGATCTGCGCACATCGTCATCTAGAATTTCCGCAGCCGTTCCCGGAATGCTGCCCAATCCGGATTCTTTCAACATCGCCAGATACTCGCGCAGGGGCAGGCGCGTTTTCTCGACGCCGTAGGTGATTTCCATGGGCGAAAAGGCGTGCACATGAAGTTCCGGCAATCGAGCCTTGATGGCGCGAAGAAGCTCGACGTAGTAGTAGCCGTCGAGATCTTTTGGGAGACCGCCTTGAATGCAGACTTCGGTGGCGCCGCGCTCGACCGCTTCGAGCGATTTGGCGATCAGCGTGTCCATGGAATGAAAATATGCTTCCGGCGAATCCGGTCCCCGGCTGAACCCGCAAAAAGCGCAGCCGACGATGCAAACGTTGGTGAAATTTAAATTCCTATTCACTACATATGTGACCTGGTCGCCCACTGCGGCCCGCCGAAGCTCATCCGCGACTCTCAGCAGAGCTAGCAGGTCGTTCCCTTCGACGTTGGCCAGCGTCAGTCCATCCTCAAGTCCCAAATCGTTCCCCGCGAGGACTTTTTCCAGGGCCTCGGCGACGTTTCGACTTGCGGCCGCAATCGCTCGATCCAACGGAATTTCGTTCCAATCGGCATTCACTGCTTTCAGCATGGGTCACACTCCCCTCGAGCATAGCCATCCCCGCCCTGCAACTTTCGGACATGGGGTTGCAGCCGCTCGCTTACGAAATCCGGGCGCGAGGAAAATTCCGGCCGCTTGGAAAATTCCGGATAGATTGCCAACCGTTCGCGCAGCACGAATCCTGCCTTCGCAGTTCGCTCCGCGAGCGAAGAGATCTGCGGCCAAGCGGCTTCCGGGTTGATGAAATCTTTTGTCACCGGAGAAACTCCGCCCCAGTCGTTGATGCCGGCAGCCAGCAAATCCGGATAGTCTTTCGAGAGCAGATTGGGCGGGGATTGAATGTTCATCTTGCCGCCCAGGATCAAACGCGCGACTGCGATCGTGCGCAGCAGATCCTCGTTGGACGGCTCCGGCGCCTCGGCCATGCGAATGTCCAGCTTGACGCGAAACGGCTGGACGATCACTTCCTGCACGTGACCGTACTTTTCATGGGCTGCGCGAATCGCCAGCAGCGCATCTACGCGTTCCTCGGGAGTCTCGCCGATACCGATCAAGATGCCCGTCGTGAATGCCATGGACAATTGGCCCGCAGTTTCGATGGTCCGCAGGCGAAGCGAAGGGACTTTGTCCGGCGCTCGCCAGTGCGCTCCGCCGGGGCGCAGCAGCCGGGGACTGGCGCTCTCCAGCATGATGCCCACGCTGACATTGGTCTCGCGCAGCCGGCGCAGGTCTTTTTCGCCCATCAAGCCCGGATTCGAATGGGGGAGTAAGCCGGTCTTCGAAAGAACCAGTTCACTCATCGCCGCAAGGTATTCGAGCGTGCTATCGAATCCCAGCGTTCGCAGAAATTCTTTCGCTTCCGGAAACACGCGCTCGGGCTGATCGCCTAGGCTGAACAAAGCCTCTTTGCATCCCGCGCGACGCCCCGCCTCGGCTACAGCAAGTACTTCGTCCGGCGTCATATACGCCGGCAGACCGGCTTGCGGATCAGCCCGGAACGTGCAATAGCCGCAATAGTCGCGACACAGGTGGGTGAGTGGAATGAAGACTTTTCTGGAATAACTGACCGAATTGCCTTTGAAGCGGTCCCGAACAGCAGCAGCTGTCTGGAGTAAGCTATCTAGCGGGGCTTCTTCCATCAACGAAAGAGCATCTTTGCGTCCAATACCCCGGCCTTCTAATCCACTCTCAAGAGCGACATCCACATGGTAAGGAATGGCCACATCTGACATTGGAACGCCTTTGGAAAAATCTCCCGTTGGAACTAGCTCAAATGAAAGAATATGTGCCCACCCCACTAGTGTCAACTTATACGAAGGAATTGATCTAAACCGGACACTCACTTCAACGCTGGTGTTAGCTATGAAGCGAACGGTGCGTGGCGGGCCAGATTCCGGTAAGCCGACTTCACGGGACTTGGCACTCCCCGTGCGCAGCGCGGGACGAAACGACAACCACTTTTCACCGTATATTTCATCTTTAAATCTAAGTAATATCCACTAATACATCCCGAATTGGGATCTTAATATCTAAGTCCTTGGAGGCATCACTTCATTGGCAATGTTGGCCTTGGCCGTCTTACTTGGAGGCGCAATGTGGGCCCCTCAAAGTCCCGCGCAACCCGTGCGGAGGATTGAGTTAGTGGGGGAGCTTGTGACCTTCACGTATCCTGACGATCTTGTCAGGCAGATAAATTCACGCGGCATAGACTTCGTTTCGGACGACGAATTTCTCAGCCGCCTGAGACGCTCAGGTGCAAACGAGCGTCTGGTGAACGCGATCCGGCAAGCCAAGGTCGAGCCCAGAGGGGAGACTGCCGCTGAAACTGAGGCCGTGGCGTCGCTCAGTAGGTGCGCAGAATTCGAGAGACCGGGCCGTGGAGCTAATCCACTAGCCGAATGCAGTCGCGCTCTGGATCTTCTGCCCACTGATCCAATAGTCCTGCTGGCTCTCGGCTTTGCCGAAGCCCGCAACGGGCAAATTGACGATGCATTTCTTCACGTTCGCAGCGCTTTGCGTTTGAATCCTGAATCATCCGACGCTCATCGCGTACTCGGCAAAGTTTACGAAAATGATTATGAACACAAATCAAGCTGGAAAATCGCCATCCGCGAATACCGTGAGGCCATTCGTCTGTTTCCAGACAATTCTATGGCGCACTACAGTATAGGTCTATTGTACGGGTCGTTTCAGCCCAACAAGTCGGTCCCTGAGATGCGGGAGTTCTCACGCATTAATCCGACTGAAGCCGAAGCTCACTTTTGGGCGGGGACTTTTTTGCAAGGGAAAGATCGAACTCTAAAGGAGGCCCTTGCAGAATTTGCTGAAGCGGCACGCTTGAAACCAGACTATGCAGAGGCTTACTCGTACCGTGCCGCAATTTTTGCCAGACAGAAGCAATTCGCAGTCGCGATCCAAGAAGCCAGAAAGGCCGTAGAAATTGATCCCCATTCTACTCCTAGGCGAATTGACCTAGCCTTTATCCTTCTTGACGCAGGGGACTTTGAATCGGCTATAAATGCGCTTCGTGAAGCCACGCAGTGGGAACCAAATAATCCCGTGCCGTTTATGCACATGGCGGACTTTCTGTACGGTAGAGGAGACCTCGACGGAGCAATTGCTGCTCTCCGAACCGGGACACAAAGTGCCCCTGGCTGGTCAACGTTGCACGAATATCTTGGTCGCTTGCTGGAGAAGAAAGGTGATTTCGCTGGCTCCTTGGCAGAATATGAGGCAACTCGGAAGATCACAGGTGATGCTCCGTCAGTACTCGAAGAAATTAGACAGGTTCAAGCAAAGATGAACAACGCGAAATCAAGATAGTTTCTCAAATGTGCCATTGAACTCATTTCACTCTTCTTCATCTGAACTTACACTGGATTGCAGCTTACGTGCGTGAATGCGCCTGGCCAAGTCCTGAGAAACGGTGCTACCGGGATTATCGGAAACTGGCCTTCTACCGAACGGTGCGATGGTTGCCGCACCATACCAACAATATGCGAGAATAAAACCGATGCCCTGCAAAGTCACTTCTAAACAATCGCATCGCCCCTAGGACCGTTGATGGCTAATGCCCTAACGGCTGTTCGCCTGCTTCTTGTGGTCCCATTCGCGTTGTTCATGAGTAAGGGAGATGTACGTTCTGCGGTTTTTGCATTGATTGTTTGGGTGGTGGCGCTGGCTACGGATTTTCTGGATGGGCCCATAGCGCGGCGCAGAGGTACGGTGACGGCATTCAGCGGGACATTCGATCACACCACCGATTTTCTCTTTGTCACGAGCGGCTTATTTGCCGGCGCATTTCGGGGGGTGTTTCCATGGATCCTGCCAATCTTGATCGTCGCGGCTTTCTCGCAGTACGTCATCGATTCTTACTGGATTCACCGCCATGCCAAACTCCGCGGGAGCAAGCTGGGGCGGTATAACGGCATGATGTACTTCGCCCCACCCTGCATGGAAATTTTCGTTCGGCTGGGCGTACGCTGGCTGCAGCCCTTGCTTACGATTTTCGTCTGGATGCTGGTTGTGAGCACGCTCGTATCCATGGGCCAGCGCCTGAGGCTCAGCAGATTATCCGAACATCTCCCGACTCGCTCGCCGGAGAAATAGCAGGCCGACTCCGGCGTTAAAGAAGATGAAGAAATTGTGCATGACGAACCCAAACGCGGTCATCTGTCCGGGCCTGTCTGGAAAGAGCAGAACCCAGAAAAGAATCGCGACGGAATGCATCGGCCCCGGCATGGCCGCGCCGAAGAATATGACCGGGAGGTATCCCAGCATTTCGCCGAAGCCGACCGTTCCTCCGAAGAGTCGTAAGGCCAGGGTATAAACAATCACGCCGGCGATGACCAGCGGCGCGCGCATGGCAATCACCGCTCCGTAGTGCCACACTTTCGCCCGCCGGAATGCGCGGAAGATCGGGCGCTCGCGCAAAGCGATCCCCGCGCCGATTTTTCCGGTAAAAAAGAGATGGAAAAACACAAAGAAAACGCACGAGCCCAAAGCAATCCAAGGGATAACGTGAAAAACGTTCTGAATATTGTTCCACCTCAACAGCGCGCCGATCGACGCCCAGAGCATCAGGCTGTAATACTCGCAAAACATGAGGAACAGCATGCTGGAGCCGATTTCCCAGCCGGGCAAACCGTCGCGCCGGTTCAGATAAAGCGCGATGGCGCCTTTGCTGACTTGTTCGTTCACCAAAGAAAGAATATAGGCGCTGGCCCGAATCGGCAGGATATCCGCGTAGCGGATTTTCGCGTTGAACCAGTTAATCACTGCCCAAACAACCAGGCTGTCAATCAGGAGATAAAGGAAACAATACGGGATTACCAAGGCCAGCCAATGAAGCCAGTTTACATTCTCGAAACTCTTTAACAGGTAGGCGAGCAGACTACTGCCTTCAGCCGCAGCGGCGCCTCTCAGACGCGTATAAAGGTAACCGAAGCAGACCACCGTAATGGCAAACGGCAGAATCCGTTGCCAAGGCTTGGCCTTTTTCGTGGACGGGGTGGGAACTGTGCTCGTCGTCGGGACGCTTTCAGTCATTTTTTATCCTTGGCCTAGACTGTCTTTGATCATTTCGTCGATTCCCGTGAGTTCGATTCCCAGCGCAGACGCGGCCGGTTGCGGATCCAGGCGCGTGTCCGCGGTGATTACTTCGAGAGCGTCCCGCGAGAACCCGGCTTTGCCGATGCGCTGACGGATGGCTAGCACCATCGAAAACCAAACCTTTGGAATCGAACCGATCCGCACCTGGCGGCCTAGCACACGGGCTGCACGCTCGACGAGTTCCCGCTCCGGCAGAGAGACCGGGCCAACGAGGTCTAGAACAACGTTGTTCGCAACCGATTGGTTTGTGGCGGCCACCGCAGCCCGCGCCAGGTCATCTACAAAGAGCGGCTGCTGAAGATTGCGACCCCCACCGATCAGTTTTGCCCGGCTGTGGCTTACGTGCCGGCCGAGTGCTGCGCCTCCTGCGGTGCCAGGACCAAGCAGAAGCGGGGCGCGCAGCACCGTATAATTCAGCCCGGACGCTCGTACCAGAGCCTCCGCCTCCCCTTTGGTGCGGTAGTACCGATTGCGAGACGTCTCATCGGCTCCCGTAGCGCTCACCAAGACGATTTTTTGCACCCCGCTTCGCTTCGCGGCTTCGACCATGGCCCGAGTGGACGCAACATTGGCCTGCTCATAAGTCGAATGCGGGCTTTCCACGAGAATTCCCGCGAGGTGGATGACTGCCGAAGCCCCCTGAAACGCGGCGTCCAGACTCGCGGGGTCATCGTAAGAAATTCGGACCACGCCGTTGGCATTCGCGGAGCCCGAGCGAATCTGTTCGGCGGCACGGGCGGAGCGGACCGCGGCAACGAACGTGTCTGCCGCAGCTTCGTGATTCGGTCCGCATCGCAGGATGGCTTGGCCGACCGCGCTATTGGCGCCGGTGATGACAATCTTCATGTAGGGTCCCGATCAGCCGACGACGTGAAATACGTCGATCGTTGCATTCGCTGGAACCTTCAACTGGTATTTTTTCTCTCTGACCTGGATCACGGAATCTTTCTCCGCCGGGTCGGTGACCAGAACCAGCGTACGATCGTAAAGTTTATCTCCGATTTTGATACGCACGTGGGGGTCTCGCCTCACGTTCGCGTCCCAGCTTCTCGGCGCTCCCGCAGGACGAGTGGAGGAAACGTAAAACTGGCCTTGGTAGGCGAGACAATTGATTGTTACCGAGTGCGGCAGCAGAAATCGACTCTGGGTCTGAATCTTGATGTTAGGAACTTTGTCCACGAAAGACCAATCCGTGACCGGAGTGGTGACGAGATCTCCTGTGAGCCACAACCCGGGGATTCTGCCATGCGGGTTAAGTCCCGTGATGCGCAACACGACCAATGCCAAGCCCAAGCAAACTATGATTCCACCTACGATCTTTGACAGTGTCTTCATACCTGGCTCCTCAATTTGATGACAACCCCTTCAAGAACGATGATCGAACAATGAAAATCGGAAACTTGCCGAGCGTCACGCGCTCAATATAAACCATGATTCCTGATTTCGGCCTCTGATTCGCGTATCGTAACTTTTCGCCCGGCATATGCACAACGAATTCGCCACCTCGGCAAATCCCTTCGAGATGGGAAAGCTCTCTTGGACATTCTCTCGATTTCACATCGGTGGTCAGCAGGAAACCGCAAACACCTTCGAGAACGTGAACTTTTTTACAGACTGCCGATCGGTGTTGTAGCATCACCGGGAACGATCATCGCTATTCAGGAAGCGAAACATGAAAATATTAAAAGTAGGAATTCTAGTGATCGTGATAGGCCTGGCGGTAACACTCTTGACGCTCCGCGTGACTGGCCTCGAACCGGAATACCTTGACTTGAACCAGCTTCGCGCTCACCACATGATTGCTCGCCCCGGCTTGTGGTTGAAAGGCGAAGTCGTCACCACACCCGTCACGGACTGGTCCTTCGTTGAGCAAGTGCCGCACCCGGGACGCAGCCTCAACACCGTCCTGATCGAGACGCGAACGCCCTACTTCATTCCCCACTCGGTCCGGACGATGCCCACCGTGCGCAACGGCGAGCTCTTCATCCGTTCGCACCAGGATCGAATGGACGTGCAGTTTCCGCATGACAAGTCCTGGACATCCAACGTGGCCCGCGATCCGCGCGTGCGTATAAAAATAGGCGATAAACTATACGAAGCGACCATGGTATTGGTCGCCGATCGCGCCGAAGCCATCGCCTTTCTAGGCAGAAACCCTGAAGTTGTGGAGAAAGGTCCCGACGGGCAAGAACATGTCGTGGGCTATGACCATGTCTATCGTGTTTTCCAAAGGGGCATCCCGGAGTATGGCGGTAGTCAGCCATCCCTGAGTTCGGCGGGCCTGATCCCCGAGAAAAAACCTTAGGAATTATGGCGCGGGCTGTGCCGGAGTCGGATGTGGAGACTGAAGTTGGTACCCAATTCATCCCTCATTGTCTCGCAGTGCCTCCAAGACATCGGCACGAACGCAAGAAACGTGGATGTGCAGTTGATCCTGGGTACGGCTCACAGCCGAGTTAATTGCTAGACTAACTTGATCTCGTGAAAGCGATTGGTGAAGCGCATTGTTGATATAAGTTCGAGCTTCCCAAGCGTTGGCAAAATAGTTCATCGCGTTTGGCCCACGCACGATTGGACTCTCGATGCCAGAGATTTGGGAAGTAGGAATAAGCAAGAATGGAGTGCCTCCTCTGGGGTCCCGGAGGATCGCGAAACCACTTTTAATTCCTTCAGTCAGATCGACTTGAAGGCAGGGCACGGGGTCATGAAACTGGGATTGTCCCGGGACGCATAAATTGTGCACCACTCCCCACAAGGCATCGCGAGGAAGGCTTCCTTGAGCCACATTGGCTGCGAGCAACAATAAAGGGACACTAGCGCAAATTCCGACCATAACTGACAGAGCAACAAAAACAGTGAAGCTGCGACCGTAACTGATTTGGTTGGTGCCGGAAGATCGCATTGTTAAAAGAACAGCGACCCAGCCCGCGTTGGCCAATGTTATCGGTGGGTGCCAATACTCTTGCCGGAAGCGTCTGGCAAGTTGCGAAAATGAAAACTAAGTGCAGTTGAGAATCCCCGAGTCTTGATAAGGTGCTTCAGGTGAGCTGGAGGCGGTTGCGTGTCCCATTCTCTCCAGCGGCCGAAAGATCGCATTTCTGTACTCGTCGTCACCGCGGACAACATGACGAGCGAACTGCTGCGGAACGCCTTCGCCATCAACGACATTTGCGATATAACGACCGCCATCCAGAAATTGCATCACCTTCCTGCCGGACCGTGCCATCTGCGCCCACCGCGATTTCGTGGCGTGGTTCTGCTCAACGCCTCGGACCTTGCTCCCCTCGATCACAAAGTGCACCTGCCGCAGACGGACTTTCGGAGTCAGCTGAACAGGATAACGCTCTGTGTCTAGCAGGACCACCTCGGCGTTCTCGACGAGGACCCGAAGCCAAACCTCAACCAGCGCTTGCTCAAAGGAACCGGCCATCGGCCACCTCAGTTCGCGGGCTGCAATTCCGCTTCGCAGTATGATAGTTCACTCCCTCAAGCGCCGTGTTGCCGGGTTAGAAGTTCGCTTACGCGGGCAACAATCTCGGCGACACGAACTGGACGGTAGAGAACAGCAGGACCATCTGGAAGGGAGACCTTTACCGTGCGCGAGGCTATAAGGACGGCAGGGACACGCTGAACTAGATTCTGGATTCTAGGGCCGCCAAGTAGCTCTGCGGTCGCTTCGAGGACAATGACATGAGGGAGACCACCTGATGCGATCGCGCGGCCAGCGTCGTCCGCCGAATCCATCCCGAGCGCTTCAACACCCATCTCGCGGAGTTCGGCGCGGACAGCAGCCCGCATTGTCCAATCTGTTGCGATTACAAAAACGACTGACATTCTGTTCACAGGAGCACAGCAGTCGGTGCCTAGAAGGCCGGATGATACTTCGGATGTGCACGGCCCGGGAAAATGTTTCGATTGGGAAGAGCCTCGCGGGGATGTCATCGGTCACATCGAAGCATGACGCCGATCACTGCGCACGCCTGAGTACCGCGGCATATTTCATCTGCAGATGGGGAGGCTCCACGGATACGGACCAGGGTACAGAAACAGTCCGGAGGACTCCAGTCCTGAAAGCATCCGCATGACCACCCATCGCCGGGAGCGGCGGTCACTAGCGCGAAGCCGTTAGGACAGTACCTCGACTTTCAACGCACCGACCACAGTTGGTCGGACTGGCTCGACAGAGGCCGCTGCTCCACTCTTTTTGTCTCATCTAGCCCGGCTCCGTAAAGTTTCACCTTAAACACTCTTCCGCTTCGCCATCTTCTGAGCCATGTACAGCACGAGCCCCAGGTCAGCTTCTTTCGTGCGGCTGAACAGGCGGCAGAATGTTGCGAGCATGTGAGCATCTTTGTCGGAATTGCCCCACAGAATGTCTTGAGCAGACTTTCGTTTCGGGAGATTTGGCAGCTTGGGCGGAGCTTCGCCATCGTAGAATAGTCGGTACATCGGGACCTCAAGGGCACGGGCAAACTTCTCCAGCGTTTCTACCGAGGGAACCGTATGGCCGTTCTCCACACGCGACACGTAACAACGGAGCAATCCAGTCTTCTCCTCAATGTCGCCCTGTGAAAGATTCTTTTCTTCGCGCAATGCACGCAAGCGATCTCCGATAACCACGTTTTTGAACCTCCCGTGTGGACGAATGAACTCAAGAACCTGCTCATGTTGAATTGGGGACACCGGAGGATACCCCGAAAGCGGAGCCATTGCATAGAGAATTGCCAACGTCCAGCTCGGAATTGGCTTCGCTAATCTGTGTAGCGAACAAACAGCGAATGTGCTAACTTACCGCTCCGATACCAGTCCACTCCTGTAAAGTAACCATCGGAGGACTTGAACTGCGTGAGCCACACCGTTGAGGTGACTGCCGCCAGCGTGTACGAGGCGGTGGCGCTCGGGATGGCGGCGATCCGCACCGATGAGTGGGTCACGGGGATCGCTCAAGGGTTGAACCCAGTCAAGGTCGGGTGATGAATGTTGCGGTGGAGCACAAGGTCAAGCTTCGGGCTTTCACGAAATGGTTGGACACGGATGGTGGTTCACCGCAGGAGATGACGGAGCGGAAGCCGCTCCGGTCGATTCTCGCGTTGGAGAAATCGAGTAGCCGATCAGTGCTGCGGCCCGTGCGGACTCGAACCGCAGACCTCTACATTGGCGAATCCCAGCCGACCCATACTTACTCAATCTGTAATCAAGATTGCGAGGCCCTCCAGGCGCTGGAAATTCGCAATTCGGACGGGCGTTCTTCGATCTGCCTCAAGCAATCTTGTCCGCAGCCTTGTCGGATTGGCCAGCGCGAGCATTCACTGAGGTGCAGGCAGGGGTCGTTCAAAATTGCCTGCAAGCCCATAGATCTGGCAGCTACTCCAACGACTGCGGGCTTGTGCGTCTCGGGGCAACTGACCAGCCTAGTGCCGCGAAACTTGAAGTAAACACGAAGTCCATGGACTGCCCGGTACCCCCAATAGGGCACCTCCAGGCCGAGCACAATAACCGCTATGACGAAAAGCCCAACGTCGAACGCTGCAATAAGGATGTTCACATAACCTCCTCCGACTGCTCTGAATTACCACCTTTACCCTGTCAAATCTGCAGAAAAAAGTCTGTGATCTACGACACCCTTCCTTGTGATCGAAGCTTCCTCTAGTCACGCAGTGCTCCTTTCCAGCAGAACTTCGTGCTTAGCTGGCGTCCAAGCGCGCGATTTTATCCGTGCGAGGTCTTGACCCGGAATTCCGTGTGCGCGATTGCAACCCATTCTGTCCGACGACTTCATACACCGGTTCAATTCGATTGGTACCGGACTTGACAACAATGGACGATCGGTGACATAAGGCCTTCTCGAGGCGAAACGAATGCCAACCGACTTCGAAGATCATTGCTGGAAGGATGTTGTATCGCGTGACGTCCTGGAACTCTATTCGCGGTACAGACGCGAAGTGTTTGTCGGCCCATCTCCCGCGTTGCTCGCCATTGATCTCTACGAGCTTGCGTACGAAGGCGGCCCGCGGCCGATCGTGGAAATCTCAGGACAGTACCCCAGCTCGTGCGGCGAGTATGCCTGGCGCGCAATCCAGCCTACAAAACGGCTTTTCGCCGCGGCACGATCTGCTGGAATTACGGTGTTCTATTCCACAATGGATGTGCGGCCGAACAGCAGGCCCAAAGGGCTCAATCCCACCAAGCGGCAGTCGCCGCGCGACGATGATGCAGCCTACAGGATACGGCCCGAGTTCAGTCCAGAGCCGGAAGACGTCGTCATCACCAAACAGCGTGCGAGCGCGTTTTTTGGGACCCCTTTACAGGCGCATCTCACCCAGCTGGGTGTTCGTTCGGTGATTATCTGCGGCGAGAGTACATCAGGTTGTGTGCGCGCCTCGGCCGTTGACGCCTACTCCTACGGCTTTCACGTCACTCTCGTGGAGGAGTGCTGCTTCGATCGATGCGTGCTGTCGCACAAAGTGAATCTTTTTGATTTGCACCACAAGTATGCAGACGTGCTGCACATCGATGAAGTGGAATCTCACCTCCGGGGCGAGCGCGTCCAAACAGCGAGCTGACTCATGAAGCCGAGTGCGTACGGTCCATTTCCATATTCTCCCATCGTCCGCCGACCGCGCCTTGCGTGGCCCAACGGCGCGCGGGTAGCGCTTTGGGTGATCCCGAACATCGAGTTTTTCTCTCTTGAGGAGCGCCCGGGCGGCTCCGGAGCCGGCAAGATTCCGGACATCCCGTTATGGTCTTCGAGAGACTACGGCAATCGCGTCGGTGTGTTTCGGCTGATGGAAGTCCTTGACCGGCACGGAATTCGGGCGACGGTCGCGCTGAACAGTGACGTCTGCGCACGCCATCCAGTGATCATCGAGGAAGGACAGGTGCGCAAATGGGAGTGGATGGGCCACAACCAGACCAACACGCGCCGGTTGAATGACGCTCCTCCCGGCGAAGAAGCGAACATCATTCGTGACAGCCTTGCCACGATCGCGAAAGCGACTGGAGTTCGCCCAGCGGGTTGGTTGGGCTCCGGCCTGCAAGAAACCTGGGATACGCTCGACCTGCTTACCGCGGAGGGCGTCGAATACGTTTGCGATTGGTGCAACGACGATCAGCCGTATTCAATGATCCTGGACGCGGGCCGAAGTATCGTGTCTCTCCCCTACAGCCATGACATCAATGACAAGCCAGCGTTCGAGCAATTGCACCGAACAGCAGCGGAATTTCAGGATATGATCTGCCGGCAATTCGACGTGCTGTACCGTGAGGGCAAAGAATCCGGGCGCGTGATGGCCATTGCAATTCATCCTTACCTTACGGGCATGCCGTACCGGATCGACGCTTTCGATGCCGCGCTCGAGTACGTTTGTGGGCACGAAGGCGTCTGGCGGGCCACCGGCAGCGAAATCGCGCGCCATTACGTCACCCAACTCGAAACGCAAGCGGACCGGCAGGAGCCCAAACGAGCAATTGTCGGTTGAACTCCGGCGCGATCAGGAATGCGGAATGACTCAGGCCGGAGGAATCGATCTAATCGCCCTCATCGAACGCCAGCGTATCGGCTGGTTTCGGATTTCCCTTGTCCTGTGGTCCTGCCTGGTGATGGCGATCGAGGGCTACGACATGCAACTCGCGGGATTCGCGGCCCCTGCCATCATCAAGGCCTGGCAGATCAATAGAGCGTATTTGACACCCGTGTTCGGCTTCGGTCTTTTTGGTTACATGCTGGGCGCCACGTTGCTCAGTAGCCTCGCCGATCGATTCGGACGAAAGAAGATTATCCTCGGCGGAACGTTCTGGTTCGGCGCGCTTACGCTGGCCGCGGCGAATTCTCACTCGGTCACACAGCTCCTCGCCTTTCGTTTTGTCGCTGGTTTGGGTCTGGGCGCCGCCATCCCCACGACCATCGCACTTGCCGTCGAATATGCGCCTTCGCGGACTCGCGCGACCACAGTTGCAATCCTGTTCATTGGCTACAACATTGGGGCTGCGCTCGGCGGTTTTCTTGCCGCGAAGGTCATGCCAGCTCTCGGATGGCCCAGCTTGTTCTATGTCGGGGGTATCGCGCCGATTGTTCTCAGCTTTGCCCTAATTTTTGTGCTCCCGGAATCAATCCGCTTCCTGGCGCTCAGGCGTAGTGAATCTCCCGATCTGGCAGAGATCGCCGCCCGGCTCGATCCCGAACTGAAATCGGAGCGCCCCTTGCGACTCATTCTGCGTGAGGAAAAACAGGCCGGGGTGCCAGCGAGGCATTTGTTCACCGAAGGTCGTGCCCCGATCACGGTCCTCCTGTGGCTCGCGTACATCTCCAGTTTGATGGGGCAGCATTTCCTTACCAGTTGGTTGCCCACACTCCTTGTGGGATCTGGACTGTCGCTTGGCCACGCGGTCATCGCAGGATCGTCGGTGCAGATTGGCGGGGCCGTTGGGGGGCTCGCGCTGTGTTGGCTCATAGACCGGCGGGGTACTTCGGCTCTGATTGGCTCTTTTGGGATCGTGGCTTTGCTGATTGCCTTGGTGCCTTACGCGACGCAATCGGATCTCCTGCTGATGCCGCTTGCGTTCCTGATTGGTTTTGGGCTGATGGGCGGCCTGACGGGCCTGAACGCGGTTTCTGGGACACTTTATCCCACGTACATTCGCTCCACAGGGGTTGGCTGGGCGCTCGGTATCGGACGAATTGGATCCATACTTGGACCGGTTCTTGGCGGCGTGCTGATTTCATTTAACCCGTCGAACTCAGCGCTCTTTACGTGCGCGGCTTTCCCGGTTCTTTTCTGTTCCGGCGCGATGTATCTATTTGCGCGACTCCCCGCTCTGTCCTCCACGGCCGAAGCAAGCGTACCGTCTTGAGCCGTGGGCAGAGAGTAGATAAACTAGTCTTCGCTCCTATGCGCGAATCGCCGACGTCTGCAAAACTGGCTCACCCGCCGGCAACTCGAAGAGTCCTTCAGGCAGCGTGGCGATGAAATCGAGCACTTCCGCGCTTTCCACAATGTCGGCATATTTGGCCTGCATGTCGCACAGGCTCATAGCATGCGAGGCCTGCGACCGGTCAAAGCAGGCATTCTCCACGACCGCGACGCGGTAATTCGCGCTAAAGGCATCAAGAACGCTGGCGCGAACGCAGCCACTCGTCGTCGCCCCGGAAACGAGCAGACTGTCGCACCCAAGTAGCGTGAGGTAACTTTGAAGCGGCGTGCCATAGAAAGCGCTCGGCTTCTGCTTTTCGATCAAGAGGTCCTTGGGTCCTGGAGCGAGTTCCCGAACGATCGCGTTGGGATCGTGAATTGCCTCGGTCCACGACCGTTCTTTTTGACGCGTGCTTTTCCAGGACCAACTCCCGTTGTCCCAGAGGTCAGCGCGCTTCCTGTTTGTTGTGTAGATCACAGGAACACCCTTTGCGCGAGCTCCCTCGACAAGTGTCTTAATGACTTCCACTCCCTCCCAGGCTTCTTCACCGCAGGAAGTGGGCCAGCGCTTAATGGAGTCTAAAATCGGTTCCGGCCTCTCGCCGCAAAAGGCGTAGTTCACGTCGACGACGAGCAATGCTGGCCGCCTGCCGAAGCCCATGCGAGCGCCGAAGCCTCCAGCGGCGAAGACAGCTTTGTCACGGTCGGTCAGAAACTTGTCCCAAATCGGAGTTTTCATTGAGCGGTACCTCTCATTGAAGATTTCGTAATGCGTTCCGCTGGGCACAACGGAAGTTCATATTAGTTCGGTCACACCCGCAATCGAGTCCAGTTACAGCCCCGCCGCGCCGCGAACCGTGGAGGAAGAAGTCTCGGAAGCGGGCTCTCTGTCATCGCGAGAGACCGGTTGATCGTCGATACGAAACCGATACGGCCCCAGGCGCAAAAACATAAGACACGCGAGGAACAGCGCACCCTCGAAAATCAGGAACATCGGCACGTACGAGTGCCATCGGTCGAACGAGAAACCCAACAAAGATGGACCAACTCCGACGCCCACCATGAATACCGCGAACAGATATCCATAGATCTGTCCAAAGGCGCGCAAACCAAAATACCGGCTGACGAAATAAGGGACGATGTCTCCTTCAGCTCCCATCCCTAATCCGCAGAGGACAGTTCCGGCGATTGGCACAAGCCCTCCGGCACTGCTGATCAGAAGCCCAAGGCCGATCATCGCACCCACCACCGACACAACCGCAACGTAGGGCCCGAAAAATTTATCGAGGCAGTACCCTGCTAGCATTCGGCCGACAATCATAGCCAGTCCCGCCGCGGAGAGCGCGGCTGTCGCCCTCTAAATGGAAATCCCGCGATCGGTCAACAGCGCGACCGCGTGAATGAGTGGCCCATTCGCCGTGACCACCACCAGGAAGAACGCGATTGCTAGCAGCCAAAATTGCCAGGATGTGCGCAGCACTTCGCCTGAGGTGGGCCCGACCGCAGCGCTGTTTTTTCCAGCGTTGCTCGGGCCGTTTGTAGCAACAAACACCGCATCGGGTTCCCGCAGAAAAACCGCCACTGGAAAGAATGCAACAATAAAGATGGTGATCCCCATGCCGACGTAGGCTTCACGCCATCCAAATGTGCCGATCAGAAATCTCGCCAACTGCGCGACAAAAATGCCGCCAAGCCCAACGCCCGCCTGGATAATCCCCATCGCCAGTCCGCGGTCCTTGTCGAACCACTGCGCGATGAGCTTGGAATACCCCAAAGGCGTTTGCCCGCTGCCAAAAAAGCCCGACAGGCCAAAAAGAGTGTAAATGATCGCCAGAGAGGGCCGAAGAAACGACAGCGCGCCAACGCTCGCGGCATAGAAAGTAACGGCAATTAGGAGAGTCGTTCGAATGCGAATGCGGTCAAAGAGCAGCCCGAAGATCAGGCAACCAACGGCGGTCATGAGTGTACTCATCAAGAGCGCAGAGGAGAGAACACCACGCCCGACGCCCAGATCATTCGCGACGGGTTTCAAGAAGACAGCGAAGGCGAAGACGTTAATGGCTCCGCTTCCGACGAGTTGAGCAGAAAGCGAAGCAGCGGCAATCCACCATCGGTTCCGCATGATCCGGGCCTCCGTTTTTGCCTGCTGAGCCGGGCCGAGCGAGTCGAGTAATCCTTTGCGTGTTCAGAGAGACAGCCGATCGAAAGCTTCCGCGATTTCGCTCCCAGTCGCAAACCACACTCGGTCGTGTGCTTTCATGTGTGCGATAGCTTTTTGGAAATATCGGATGCGCAGAGGCTGCCCGATCAGAAAGGGATGCAGCGGAATTCCCATCACACGCGCAACCGAGCCGCTCTCCGAGTAGAGCGTCTCAAAGTGGTCCGCGAGCGCGTCAAAATATTCGTTGCCAGTGTAGCCGTGCCTCGCGAACATTCGCGTATCACTGAGTTCCATGCAATAGGGCACGGACAGCATCTTTCCCGTTTTCACTTTCATCCTATAGGGTTGATCGTCGGCGTTCCAATCGGCAACGTACTGAACTCCTTGTTCTGCCAGAAGATCGAGCGTCTCGAAACTCTCCGCGAGAGCCGGGCCCAACCAGCCGTTGGGCCGAATGCCGGTCGCCCGTTCGATGGTGCCGAGTGCGGTCTGGATCACGTCCCTTTCCTCGCTCACGCTCGAGAACGAAGACATCAACTGGCTGTTCGTAATTCCGTGACCCATGATTTCCCAATTTCGTTTCATCAGCTCTTCCATCACTCGAGGAAACAATTCACACACCGATGCATTGAGTGCGACCGTCGCGCGAATTTCCGCGGAATCCAGCACGTCGGCGATCCTCCACAGGCCGACCCGGATTCCGTACTCCCGCCATGCGTAGTTGACTACGTCGGGCACCGCATTGTGAAGATTCGGCAGGATGCCCATTCCGGCGGCCGAATCGTACGTCCATGCCTCAACGTTTGGAACCACCCATACGGCCAGTGTTTTGCCACCGGGCCAGGAGAAATGCTT
Organism: uncultured Acidobacteriota bacterium; assembly: GCA_963800455.1. Taxonomy (GTDB): domain Bacteria; phylum Acidobacteriota; class Terriglobia; order Acidiferrales; family UBA7541; genus Palsa-360. The sequence continues at coordinate 909,268 of CAWDAY010000004.1, forward strand.
GCGGTCGATGATGAGCGAGTCGTCGTACCGGTCCGGCCTGCGCACTTTTTTGATCGGCGCGTTGCGCGTATGTTCGGTCATAGCGGATCCAGGTCCCAACGCCATAGGAGAGTGAAATTGGTCGCCTTGTCAAATTTCGCCGGCAGCTCTGGCCCAGAGAGTAGCAGAAGCCGATTCCCACGATCAACCTTGATCCAGAAAAGGCGACCCGAACCACGAAATATCGTTCTTCTGGAAATCTAAGTTTCGGCATTCCTTCGCTCGAGTTCAACGTACTCTCGACTTCGCAGAGGTGATTTGAAAACCCGGAGTAGGTCTTGACACCATTGGGTGGCTGGCCTAATGTGTCGCCTAAATACATAAACTGAATCGGAGCTCAAAAACTCAGAATCCCCGGATGGGTGTACCAAGAGGTCTAGCCACAGGCTGCGTGAGCTAGTGCTGTGGGAAGGCGGCCAACCAGACACAAGACAGGGGCTATGAATTCGAAGAATTTGGCGTCGTCTATATTGTGTCTTCTTCTAATCACCGTTTTGCTTGGATACCCTTCTCGCTCTTGGGCCCAATCATCAACGACCGGAGCGTTGAGGGGGACCGTCACGGACCCAGCTAGAGCTCTTGTACCGGGCGCGACAGTAACGCTGGTCAACAACGCCACGGGCCAGACCCAAACAACCACGACCGACTCGAGCGGCGGCTACGGATTTTCGCTGCTTGCCCCAGGCACGTATGGCGTGACATTTTCTGCGCAGGGATTCAAGACCGCCCAGATGGCATCGGTGGCCGTGAATGTTTCTGAGGTTCCAGTTCTTGACGCTCAATTGGAGATCGGGGAACCGGCCCAGCATGTGGCGTGCCGGTGCCGCGTCAGCCAGAGGTGCAACATCCTCGACCGGCACTTTAGTTGAGAGTAAGACGCTAACGGGGGTTCCCCTGACGACCCGTAACACCACACAAGTGATGTCCATGTCGTCAGGCTCCGCTTCCGATGTGAATAATGCGGGAACCCTGGGAAGGGGGACGCAGACGTTCAACGTGAATGGGAATACTACCGTCGGTACATATACGGTTGACGGCGCTACCGCTGGCAGCACTGTGCCCAATCCGGACGCCATTTCGGAATTTAAAATCCAGACTTCGCAATATGATGCCGGGTACGGCGCCAATGTTCCCAACACCAACCTGATCACCAGGTCTGGGGCGAACGATTTTCATGGCGACCTCTGGGAGTTCGTGCGCAATGACATTTTCAACGCCAATGACTTCTTCCTGAATGCGGCTGGACGGCCTCGTCCAAACCTGAAACAGAATCAGTTCGGCGGCACAATTGGCGGACCAATCAAGAAAAATAAGCTGTTCTTCTTTGGATCCTTCCAGGCGACCCGGCAGGTGAATGGGCTGGATCCAACCTCATTGTCCACCCTCATCCTCCCGCCGCTGACGGACGATCGCTCGCCAGCGACCATAGGGTCGCAGTTCTGTCCCGTAAACAAAGCTCCTTCCCTGACGTCCAAATACTCGACTTTCGCCGGGGGAACGCAAGTAGCCTGCGATGGCTCGAACATCAATCCGGCGGCTCTTACTCTGCTTCAAATGAAACTGCCCGACGGCACCTATCTGATTCCCACGCCACAAAAAATTCTAACGAGCGGTCGTAATGCCGGCCTTGGCTCCTATTCGATAAGCCTGCCATCCACATTTCAGCGAGAACCAATATATCGCCAACGTTGACGATGCGATTTCTAGCAAGCAGAGTCTTGCCGGGCGAGTATTCATAACCGGGGTTCACCAGGTTCGGTCGCTCAGCGCCCCCTATGCGCTCAACCCCGGCCCGCAGTTTGTTCCCGGCTCTCCGCATGGATTCAGGCCAAGAGATTACGTCGCCAGTCTGAAACTGACTTCCATACTGACGAGCAATATCGTGAATGAGGCTTGGCTAGCCTACACAGAAGATGATGCTGCCGGAGACAGCCGGGGAGTCCCACCTGCGGCAGCGGTCGGGATAACGCCATTAGACCCTTTCTTCCCAGTGCCTCCAGAGATTCAGGTTCTCGGGGGCTTGGGAACGTTTCGATTCTTGGGGAATATGGCAAGCGATACCTTAACCAAGGTCGTGACGTATCAGTGGGCGGACAATATTTCTTGGTCGCACGGCAGGCATGCCACTCGTGTAGGCGTATTTGGGGACACGCAATACAATTTCGACGACAACACCGGTGCAGCGAAAGGAAAGATCATCTTCCAAAGCTTCGAGGACTTCCTCCTCGGACAGAGCGCGGCGCAGAATGGCAGCCCACTGGGCCGCAGCAACATTCAAAACATACAAGGGAGCGTGGGGGTAGGGCCGGCCGGCGAGCTCCAGATTCGCTACCGAAACTATTATGGTTCTGCATTCGTTGAGGACGACATCAGGGTGAATTCGCGTTTCAACCTCAATTTAGGTCTGCGATGGGAATATATTGGACCGTCGCTAGCCACCGATGGAACGATGGGAAACATTTGGCCCTCTCTCTTGAGCCAGGTTCCCATTCCGCCCGCTTCCGGAACGCTTGCAGGATATACGGTCGCCGCCAATTACAACCCCAACCAGACGAACCCCTATACTGGCCAGCCCTTCGGACCGCTCCCTCCAGGCGTTCTTCGGCAGTCTACGAATAGTTTTTACCAGAATAGCGCTCCGCTCGATACCTTTGCGCCCCGGTTTGGTTTTGCGTGGCAACCGGGAGGCCTGCTGAGCCGCGCGTCCCTGCGCGGCGGGTACGGTTGGTTCTACCAGGCTGCGCCATTCAGCGGCAACGCTTCGAGTACCCCGCTGTTCGCTTTGCCGCCCTTTGCCCAAGGATTTAGCAATATAGACGCGAGCAACGATTTGTCGACGCTGCAGAAACCTTTTCCGACCGCGACGCTGGGCTTCGTCGCGCGAACGCCAACCTCCGAACTTTCTGACCGGGTAGCCGGCCCTACCTATAGGATTCCAAGACTTCAGCAATGGAACGTCAACGCGCAGTATAATTTTTCATCCACTTTTTCACTGGACTTGGGTTATGTCGGCTCGTACGGGAACCACCTTTTGCTCTCACACGTTTTGAACCAGCCGCTCCTGGCCAGTCCGACCCTTCCCGTCAACTGTGGCTACGATGGCATCCCGACCGATTGCGTCACAACGAACACGTCGCGAAACGCAAAGCTGCGCGTCCCCATCCTGGGCGAGACGCCGACCGCATTGGGTGCAAACGATTACATTGGGGTTTCCTGGTACCACAGCATGCAAGCAACGCTCAGAAAACGGTTGTCCCACGGCCTGACGTTTCAAGGCGCTTACACTTTCTCCAAGGCCGAGAACAACACGACTGTCTACAATGATCAGAACAATTTCTCGCTCGATTGGGCTCGCGCGAATTTCGATCGCACGCACCGCTTCATCGCCAATTACGATTATCAGCTGCCTGTTCCCACACATGCAAAAGGATTTGCGGGCACGATGCTGACAGGATGGTCGACGGCAGGAATCATCATCATCCAGAGCGGGTTGCCCATGACTTTTACGGACCCCAAGGGAGGAGGAGTGTACGGTGGCGCCGGAACTTCCACCATTACGCTTTGCCCCGGCGAATCCAATGCGAGTCTGGCCACATCGGGGAGGGATCAAACCAGGTTGAACAATTGGATTAATGCGGGTCCGACGGTGATCTGTCCCGCGCCTGTGGTCGGATCCGACGGTTCGACCGGATACGGCAATACTGGGCTGAATATCATCACCGGACCGGGACAATTCAATACGGATTTCTCAATCGGCAAGAGAACGACCGTGGGAGGAATTCGGGAAAACGCGGAACTCGCATTTCGCGTCGAATTTTACAATACCTTCAACCATCCTCAATTCTCCAACCCAGGAACAACTTATGGGACGGCCACCTTCGGGGTCATCACCCAGAGTTCGGTCGCGCCGCGGCTGATTCAATTTGGCCTCAAGTACTTGTTTTGAGACCCGACCCCGAGAATTGGGCATCACAGGGCAAAACGAGGAACAAAAATGCGAAACATAAGAACTCTGGCTGGTGCTCATTGCAACGCTTTTTCCAACGCACGCGATAGGACAGCAGATGCAGGCACAGCCCACTCCGCGCAAGCCCTCCTCAACCGAGCGCGGCAAGCAAATATTCTCGGAATACTGCGCCGCATGTCACGGTGTCTCTGCGTAAAGGGAATGGCCCCGCAGCCTCTGCATTGAAGATTCCTCCGGCGGACCTGACCACGCTGGCAGTGCACAATAAAGGACAATTCCCCTCGTTGAGAGTTATGCAAGCGATTAAGGCGGGGCCGAGCGTTCCGGCGCACGGCTCGGAGACAATGCCAGTTTGGGGACCAATTTTCCTGCATGGGGATCGCACAGACACCGCAAGTCAAACGCCTCCCCAGACCCCAGCCGGTGTGGTCGAGCAAAGTGAGCAGCAAGGCCGCCAAGCGCCGACAGAGGCCGAAGTGCAATTGCGGATCTACAACTTGATGGAATACATCAGAACCTTGCAGGTCAAGTAGGTAGCTGCTCACTTGAAATTTTTTGCGTCCGAAACTGCAATTTTCGGAGGTGCCGCTATGGGAGGTGCAATGGCAGGCTCAGCATCGCCACAGCCTTCGCCGGAATGGATTGACGCCTCTTGATTTGCCCGGTCCCCAAGAGAAATCGGAACAATAAATGATGCCGTAACGCGAGAATTCAAGACAGCTATGAGATTGGATACTTCCTGCTGAAACGAGAACGCCCAACTGGCACCGAGCGAAGGTTCGCTCAACAATGAGTGCGGATGGAAGGATGGCGGCAGAGGCGGATGCGCTCCCAATAAAACCCCTCGACGATCGAAGGCTACTGCAAAACCGACTTGGCACTAACCGGCGTTCTTATGGAAGAACTTGGCCACGTTTATCACGACATTGAGAATTCCAAACCGATCATCGGCCGTGTCTCGGTTGGCCACACTGATACATTTCGGCGCGACATATCTAGCAGTGATCTAGGTCACATCTTTCGTCAGGAAAACACGCTATACGGTAGCTGTCGAAGGACTGAGGCGTGGGACGCCCTGCAACCAACGCAATATTAGATTCAGGAGGTGAACCTACATGGCACAACCACAAGTGGGTCGGATCACCTGTAGTGAATGCAACAGTTGGTATGCTTCGGAAAGTGAATTGTGGGAACACGTGCAAGAAGTACATCGCAGGTCTGTTCCAGAACAAATCCCTTTCCATCGTGGTGCATCAAAGGAAGAATGGGCGAATCTTTCTGTGCATTTGAGGAACCATGTCCAAGTCCACTTCAAATCGGAAGAGCTGGACGCGATTGACCGATTCATATTGCTTGCCAGTCAGGCCTCGGTTTTCGATGATGTGTGCCGGTAGCCGCGACTCCCAACGTTTGTCGATCGAACACCATCATAACCGTCAGCATACTGAGATGGGATAATGACCTGAGCGCGCGATTCCAGTCCCCGCCACCAGCAGCGCAACCACCAGGATTCTGTTGTTGCTCACGCTTTCGGCTGGGAAACATGCAGTCAAACACATTCGGTCGACTGTGTTACGCTTTTTGCTTCGCACCGATCGCGAGCAATGCAGCCCCACTGAGCAAAGCCAATCCCCCGATAATCGGCGGAAGCGAGATGCGTTCCGTATCGTCCCTTGTGGCGTGAATCGGACCCACGTCGAGAACTTTTTCCCGGCGCGTATAGCTGAAACCCTGGTAGACGAGGGCAAGAATCCCCAGAACCGCGAGCAGAATTCCCAGCATAGTGATCGATTTCATTTTTGGTCTCCATATTCAAGAAATCGTTTTTCGGCCCTGAATGACCTGGATCAGTAGGGTAACAACCGCCAGGACCAATATCTGAGGGCCCTGGCTGCTGAACGGCTTTATTCCTGCTGCTATTTATATTCGCGCCCCCCCCCGACAATAACCTTAGACCGTGCGAACTTCCGCGCCTGTTCACTTGTGCACAGTCTCCCATCTTGCTGAGTGATGCCATCGCGGCTCATGGTCTAGCGGAAGCTGTGATCGAGCGGCGGAAAATGGCCATCATGCTCCGCGATGCAGGCCTGGCCCAGATTGCCACCTGCACGCTGGCACACCAGACCAGCAGCGCACTGAGCCCTACCAGGGCCAGAAAGAAGAAAGCCATGCTAAACAGGGTCAGGGCGGCTAGAAGTTCGCGGACGTAATAGGAGTACAGTCCAAGCCCCACGATCGTAACGATCAGTCCACACGTGTAGTCCCTAATTTTAATTTCACGCAATGAATCTCCTTGTCTAGTTCGACTGGTACCTAAGGACTTATTCCAAACGCGAGAAGCGGGCTGGTTCCGGCCCCGTCTGCGGCATTCCCGATGGGGCCACATCTTGCGTCATGTCACATTTCGGACTTGTGAAATGCCTTTGCTAGTCGTGATCCGGATGGGAATGGCGCCAATTCCAGTAGTTGAACTGTTCTCTCTTGCTGGTCTTTGCGAATTCGTGGGGCTTCTTGTGGTTGTTGGTCAGATAGCCCCCCAGGAGGCGTTCTCGCGATCATCCCAGTTGCGATAGTCCTTGTGTTGGGAATCATAGACTCGGACTTGAACGCCGTCATCGTTCGGTCCGGGGGGCGGCAATAATTGTCATCGGCGCCGCAATGGCGGCTGCCAAGAGCAGCGAACCGATGAAGCGGTTTGTTAAACGCATATTTCTTCTCCAAGCGTGCATTGCGATCTCAGCCTGGATCGATAAGAAGTCGAGGCGATTTCATCGCGCCCTGCCTGAGTGATAGCCCCTGCCACCCAGAAACTTGTTATCGGCAGAAACACAGTAGAGGTATGGAAGGCGGGTGTCTGTGCTCTTTTGCACGTATTGCGAATATAGCGGCTTCCTGCGGCGTGGGGAGCAAAACGAAAAACGGGCGCCAGACTCGCGGCTCACACCAATACTGTAGACGACCGGGTACGAAAGAATCCCTCAGATTGAAACTGGGTCGAGTCGATCAGGGCTGGCTGTTATTTCAGGGCAATTTGCCCTGGCTATTGCGACGAGCTTCGCTCGATCCTGCAGGTTTCGCCACGTTCCAAACGTACAGGAAGCTTCCGTCGGTGGCCGTCGCCACGTTGCGACCGGATTTTCTGGTAGCGCGATTGAGAGCGGAACGCACGTTCTCCTTAGTATCGCCCAATTCGGCCAGAGGGACTTTGAAGGCAACGCCTTCTCCAAGGTCGTCGAGATCGCGCAGAATCGCGGTAACGATCTTCTTGTGCTTGCCGTTTCGCGATCGAGGAACGTCCACCATGGCCATGGTCTTGAAGTGGGACTTCGACGGTGTGGTTTTCATAGGAACTTTCTGTGCTGCTCGTATAACTAAACTCACGCAATCATACGCACTCTGAGCGTACAGTACAACACCATTCGAAACGCTAAGCCAGCCCTCAGCACTTCGAGCCGAACATTGGGGCTGCGCAATGGTCACACCGCGTCTCACCGAAATACCGCTGAATGGCCCGCTGTCGCCATCCACAGATTTGCAAAAGATTCTCCCCGTATCGCTTGGGGGTTGCTACGGTGGTTCCAGGGAGAGCGATCGATGCGAAAAAAGATTCTAAGTTTCGAGGTGGTTCCCGTCGAGGTGGCCAAGAAAATTCTCGAACAAGAGAGTTCTTCGGCCAAGGGCAACGGCAAGCGCAAGCTTACGGTTAAAAAATCAGGAAGAGTTGCAAATGGGCGACATGCGCCACCCAAGAAAGCGGAGGTAATGGTCCCATGAGCACAGCGAAAAGAACGAAGAGTCCGATGGACGGTAACTTCCGTGTCCAAGCCTTCCTCGATTCCGCGGGAGTGGCAAGGACCATTCTGGAATTCCAGCCGAGGGACACCCTATTCACACAGGGGGACATCGGCAAGAACGTTCTGTACATCCAAAAAGGCTCGGTAAAGCTCTCCGTCGTTTCAAAGACCGGCAAAGAGGCCATCGTGGCAGTGCTAAAGCCCGGCAACTTCGTCGGAGAAGGAGTACTGGCAGGGCAACCTGTGCGCATCGCGACGGCCACGGCAGTTACGCCGGTCACGGTGCTCGTGATCGGCCTAAAAGAGATGATCCGCGTGCTCCATGCGGAGCACGCGTTCTCCGATCACTTCATCTCTTACATGGTGGGACGCAATATCCGGATTGAAGAAGACTTGATCGATCAGCTTTTCAATTCCAGCGAGAAACGGCTGGCGCGAACTCTCCTATTGCTGGCGCGCTACGGCAATCATGAAAAGCCGCAGTTCGTCCTTCCCAAAATGTCTCAAGAGACGCTGGCGGAAATGGTTGGCACCACGCGGTCCCGCGTCAATTTTTTCATGAACAAATTTAAGAAGCTGGGATTCATCAATTGCGATGGCGGGCTCCACGTAAACGACTCTTTGCTGAGCGTTGTCCTGCACGACTAAGGGACTGGACCTCTCGGAAGAAAGACTCGAAAATGCCAGGTCCGCTTTTTGTGCCGGCGTCCTCGCCAGAAGTAGAAGACCACAATGGCGGCGGCAATCTGGATCGACTCGCTTACAAGTGGCCGGTCCAGAATAGAATCAGAATCACTAGAATGATCACGCTAACGCCGCTAATCGGGCCAAATCCCCATCTCCTGCTGTGCGGCCAAACCGGGAGACTGCCCACCAGCGCCACTAAAACAAATACCGCAAGAACGGCCATTAGAAACATTGCTTTCCTTCTTTCTTTGACTGCGCCGGCCTATGCTGCATGGCCGGAGCGGCCGTAATACGCAGTTGCCTTAACAGGAAGCAACGCCACGAGAGTGTAAATTCCCAGAGTTATGCCCAGCGGGATATCGGAGACCGACAAAACCGCCGCAATGAGGGCGAGCTTTCGGCCTGACCGCTGGCCTCCGAGCAGTGCCAGTCCAGCAACGAACCCAACGAGGCCACAGACAACCGACAAAGCCGTCATGATTGTGTATAGGAAATGAAAAAAGTCCATCAGTGCAAAAGGGTCAGGCACACGGCTAAGTAGCGCACCGAACATCAAGGTAGCTGTCTTGCCATAGATGAGCAGGCAGAGCACCATGATCATGCGAATTACACCGTAAACGGTCCAAAGGCTTCCCATGGTTCTGTAAGAACCGTTTGTGTTCGGGACAATGAGATCGTCTGAAGACATGAAAGACTCCTTTGGACTTGCCTGCGAGCCGGAAATCGACTTCGACGTATGAACAAGCCTTTATAACGCGGAATAAGAGGGCAGGCTGTTCAAATCTGAACACACGGATTGTTGGGTTTTGCATCACTGGTTGTGACTGGGCAACGTCTCGGATCCAGTCGCTGAATTCCGCACCGGAGTCGGGGCGGTCTCAATAGGTCGATGCGACACGAGTTCGCAGTCTGCTTGCCGGAGTTTCAAATCCCAAAGTCTTTCGCGGACGTTGACTTAAGCGCTGAGCAACCTTGTCCGGTTCGGATTGGGAAAAGCCAGACAAGTCCGTCCTTTTAGGAAAGTACTGTCGCAACAGTCCATCCCGAAATCTGTTCCGGTGACCAGCCCAGGATCAGTTTACTCGCAACGATCCTCTGCAACTTCATGTGAATGGCAAGAAGTCAACGCTTGGGTCGCAAGGCCGACTCCCAGGCCTGGTGATCGGCTTCACTGGCTCGATGCAGCGGTCGCCCGCCATGGCGGGCCACTTCCCTGCTCACCGTCGAAACAGCCCGCTGCAGACCTTTGGCTATCTCGCGCATCGACGAACCGGAAGCGATTCCTCGCGAGATGTCGTCTCGCTCCGCTAGTGTGAGCGTGTTCTACGTTGAAACGCTTCTGCCTCACGGCAAATCCTCCGTTTCAGGTCCAGAGTTTGCCGGAAACTAACCCTGGTGTGGATCAAAAATACCGCGGCCGCGCAGATGCTTGAGGCTCGAAAAAATGAATTCGCATCTTGGTAGCAACGTCCCACATTCGGACTCTGCAATCTTTCAAATCCTACTGTGAAGTCTCGTACGGAATACCGGGATGTCTGTATTGCGAACAATTTCGCCGAAGCCTAAAAATCGATAGTACGGTCGCATTGCTTGGGACGAAAATGTCTCACGATCGTCCATATCGTTGACCGCTGGTTTCGCTCGAATATTTTCGTGAATTGCTCGAGCCATTAGCCTGGATGAGAAGCAAGAGAGGATTAGGAGGACGAAAATGAAGAGTGCATCTATAGTTGGAATCCTCCCGATCGTTTTTGGAGTAGTCGCCCTCGCCCGCGGCCCTAGTATCTTCGATCTACTTAATAAAAGGTTAGTTTCCGGCAAAATCTGTTACCTCGATAAGGGAGATTTGCCGTGAAACAGGCGCGTAATCTCTCTCACGCCTTATGGCACAAAAACTTTATCAGGTCAGTGGATTCTTATGTGTGTCCCAAATTGAACAGATTGATCTCGTCCATTCTGGCAATCTACTAATGGAATTTGAATCGAGAGGCCGTTGAGGTGCTGCGGTTAAATCTTCGTTGGCAGGACTTGAGATGAATACTCTGTAAGAAGCTCTGCGGTGGAACGCAGAACACCGAACTGATGTAGTAGCGAAACGGTTGGCTGCCCGTTTCAAATGAAAGTTTATTGTGTATCGGAACTGGCCCGTGGGTATCTCTGAGGGGGATTCGCATTTCCATGGCGCTCGGCGACCGCTATTCATGGATTACTGAGGCGGATTTTCCCTCCTAGAGTCTCGAAAACAGCGCACTTCGTCGGAGATTGTTGAGTTTGAACGAGCAGTTGCGCCAAAGAGACTCGTGACCGGCTCGGCCTAAGCATTTTGTCTTAAGAATTCACTGAGGGGTACAAGTAGATGCGCACGCCAATTACCGTACTCATTTCTGACTCAACCAGAATGCATTGCGATCTTCTGCAGAAGGCTTTTTATTCCGTCCGGCAAAGGTTCCAGGTGGTCTCCTCTGCATCCACTGCGGCCGAAGTACTGACTCTGCTTGGACTAAATCGGCCACAAGTCGCAATTATCAGTTCTGATTTGCAAGACGGGCCTCACAGCGGCCTCAGGATATTGCCAGAGATCCGAAGGGTCCACCCGGAGACGAAGATCCTTGCAGTAATGGCATCTCCGACTAAGGAGCTGATCATCGACGCCTTCAGGAGCGGCGCTGTTGGCGTGTTTAGCCGAAACGGCCCATTTGCCCAGTTGTGCAAATCGATTGAAGTCATCTCCCGAGGGCAAATATGGGCGAATTCCGAGGAATTGCATTACGTCCTGGGCGCATTCGTCAGATCTCCACGGCCGCCAAAGCTGGCCTCGACAGTGGAAAGCCGCGTGACCTTGCGTGAAGCGGCAGTGGTGCGGTTGGCTATTGAAGGCCTTTCCAATCGGGAGATTGCCGCGCAGTTGAATTTGACCGAACACACCGTGAAGAACTATCTGTTCCGAGTTTTTGACAAGCTGGGCGTTTCTAACAGGGTTGAGCTTGTGCTCTCGTGCCTGAATCAGGAAGAAAACGCCCGAATGGAGCTAGCTGCAAAGGAATCGTTGACTGCACCAAAATTGTTGCCCGGGCCCAGACCGGCTGTCGCCGCACGCTATGCCGGCATCCAGTCGAGAACTACCCCCGCACAAGTAAATTCGACCTCTTTCCCGGAAGCGCCGAAGTCATTCGCTGTCGGATTGCGCGATAACGACACCGGTGCACAAACATAGAGACTGCCCAAGGTGGACCGCCCGGTTGCCAACCTGATGGAAAGCGCTGACCGTCAAAATTAGACTCTCTGGCGAAACTTTTGCTCAAACAGAAGATCAGCGTATCAAGCCGCCGCTTCCCGGCACATCGCGGCGATGCGTGAAATCAAGCTAGAGTTCGCGCGAAAACTAAAGTCTCATCGCGATACGTGTCTAACGGTCTCTTTACAGCGTTCGGGGTTAGCGTAGAGTCAACGCTGGGAAAGAGTTCAGCAACGCACCTGTTTTCTGGATGCAAGGCAAGAGACCGAAGCCATGTCGCATCGGAATTCAACTCCGAGCGGAGGGGCATTACTTATGGATCGAAGGGGAGCAACGCGCTATCCGTTGCGGATGGTCGTTACGTTTTCATGGAAGGACGAGATCGGCGTGGTCCGAGGAAGCGAAGGGGAGAGCCGTGACATTAACAGCCGCGGTATATATGTGAATTCCAAACTTATCCCCCCGGTTGGTTCCGCCGTGGAGATGAATGTTCTTCTTCCGCGACTCGCATCGCTTAAGCGCCAGGCGGAACTCCACGCTGAAGGCAGGGTCGTGCGTATTGATCCGATTCTCGCCAACTCAACGACATCCGGCTTTGCAGCCATGAACCATACGGCCATGTTCCGCGACACGGAGGGACGTGCAATCGACGACCAGGATTCCTGGACGCAATTCGGCCTTGGAGAACCAAAGGTTTAAAGATCTGGGAGCAGGGAAACTTCTGTGGATCAGGTTTTAAAAGCAGGAATGGGACTGAGAGGGCGAAGCTGTGGGAAGTTTTCAGACGCATCTCGAATTTAAAGTGCCGGTTACCCAGCTGGATCTTGCTGCCGAAGAATCGCATTGGTACGCCGTTCACACCATGGCACGGCATGAAAAGCGCGTTGCCGCGCAATTTGAAGAGAAGCATGTCAGGACTTTCCTCCCGCTTCTCCGGCAGACCAACCGGTGGAGCGACCGCCGATGCACGGTGGAAATCCCGATGTTCACCTGCTACGCATTCGTGCGCATGGTACAGACGGTGGATCAGCGCTTGAAGGTCCTGCGAACCCCGGGCGTTCTGGGCTTTGTGGGAAGCGAAAGACATGGGACTCCGATTCCGGATGAACAGATCGAGGGGCTGAGGAAAGTGATCGCCGAAAATATCCCGTGCATGCCGAATCCATTCGTCAGTGCCGGGAAACGCGTTCGGATTCGCGGTGGATCACTTGATGGCGTGGAAGGGATTCTCGCGTGTTTAGGGAGAGACCAAACCTTGGTCATATCGGTGGAGCTGCTTCATCGATCGGTCTCTATTCAACTGGAAGGTTATGACATCGAATTGGTTTAGTGGCAAAGAGGGTGACATGGTCTGGCTTATAAGGAGAAAACCGTCTTGCTTGCAGGCGATTGTCCACTTCTCCCCGTCCGTTCTGCAAACTGTTGCGATTCCCGTATGTGAAACCATGCGGGCTGCGTTGAGCGCAATGTGGCTGGTGACCTGAAATGAGCGAAACGGACATTCCTAACGGGAACACGGGTGAAGGTGTCGCGCGTGGACCTTATGAAGAAAGCTATGCGGAAGCGCAGAGCGTGGAAGAAAGCTTCCTGAAACATTATGGGCTCAACGAACAGCCGTTTGGGGACACACCCGATCTGCGATTTCTGTATTTCGGTCCGCAACACCGCCAAGCCCTGGCCGCTCTTAACTATGGTACGGAATCGAACCGAGGCTTCCTGACACTGATTGCCCGGCCGGGAATGGGAAAAACGTCGCTGATCTTCCAGTATCTTGAGGGCTTGCGGGAAAAGGCCCGCACGGTTTTCTTATTTCATACCGAGTGCGACTCGCGTGAACTGCTGCGTTACCTGCTCACCGATCTGGGCTTGGAAACCGCGGGTAAAGACACTCCGGAGATGCACGCGATCCTGAACCAGGTTCTGCTGGACGAGATGCGCGCGGGCCGCCGCTTTATCGTGGTCATCGATGAAGCGCAGAACCTCAGCGAAAAAGTCCTGGAATCTGTCCGGCTGCTCTCGAATTTCGAGGCGCCGTGGACGAAGCCCATGCAGATTGTGCTGGCAGGACAGCCGCAGTTGAGCGAACGATTGAATCAGCCCTCGATGGTGCAACTGAGGCAAAGAGTTTCACTGTCAATCCGAATCGCCCCCCTGGTCGGCGAAGAGATCAGCGCCTACGTGAGCCATCGTCTGTGGGTCGCCGGGTACAAAGGCGCTCCCTTGTTCAGCGTTGGTGCGCAACGATTGCTTGCGGAAGTAAGCGAAGGAATTCCTCGAACTATAAATAATATCTGCTTCTGCGCTATGTCGCTCGGCTGGGCCACGGCCCAGAGAACGATCGACCGGGAGATGATGCGCGATGTATTGGCGGACATGAGCCTGGCGTCGCCGAATGGCCCGGCGGAAATTACCGAACATTCAGTAGAGAATGCAAAGCTCAGCGCTTCGCAAGTTCTTCATCTTCCGGTGCTCACGAAGGCGAAACCGCGCACTCGCGGCTGGCTGACAACGGCTGCATTTGCCGGTTTGCTACTGCTTGCTCTGGGTTGGTTCGGGCTCCGATTTAACCTTGAGCAGCGGCTGGCGAACTCCTTGCAGGATTTGGTGGCTCCCATGAAAACACAGATTGCCCCAGCGTCCACACCGGTGTCCCTGGATTCAACCGCTCCGGACGTTTTTGCAGACCCGGCGCACGGCCAAATTTCGGAACCACCCACCGAAATTGAGAGTTCGGGAATCGCGCAGCGGTCGATCGGCCAATCTTCTCACGCAGGCAATCCCGGCGAAGCGGATCGTTAATAGTATGAGGATCTACCATAACAATTGTATGCATCACGCGAGAGGTTTGGATCTCCTCTGCCGCCCAACATTAGCGGCAGGTTTTCCTCATCTAGCGCTTGTAATCTCAACCGGGGGTTACCATGCCCGATGAACCGGATAATTTTGTGTTTCGCAGCTGGGAGGACTATTGGGCCATCGCGCTGCGCCGGCGCTGGTCGATCCTGGCTTCCGTATTTGTAGTGTGGGCAACGGTATGGGGAATGAGCTGGCTCTTGCCGTCCACTTATCAGTCGGAGGCACTGATCCTAGTAGAGCAGCAGAAAGTCCCTGATCAATATGTTATTCCTAACGTCACGGCGAATTTGCAGGAGCGGCTTCAGACGATTACGCAACAGATTCTGAGCCGCACAAGCCTGCAAGGCACCATCGACCACTTTCATCTCTATTCCCAGCCGCACGGGCTGAGCAGCCTGCTGAAGTCCAGCGATCCCGTTGAGCAAATGCGCAGCGACATCAAAATTGATCTGGTGGAGGCGCCCGGCCGACCAGGAGAATTCGCGGCTTTCAAGATGCGTTATGCCGCGGGTTCGCCGGAGCTTGCGCGAGACGTGAATAGCGAGCTGACCACACTTTTCATCGACGAAAACGTAAAAGCACAGGCGCAACTTTCCGAAAATACAACCGCTTTTCTTGAGAGCGAATTAGCGGAGGCCCGCGCCAACATGGAAGAGCAGGAAGCCAAAGTAGCGGCCTTCAAGGCCAAACATCTCGGCAACTTGCCCAGTCAATTAGAGAGCAATGTCGAAATCCTGTCCGGCATTGAAGGGCAGTTGCAGAATACGCAGCACGCGTTGGACGCCGCCAAACAGCAGAAACTGTATCTGGAATCGCTGCGTCAGCAATATGAATCGGCGCAGGCGGGTCTCGGCGGAGGCGGCGGGGAATCGGCAATGACACCCATTCAAGGGTTGGACGCGGAGCTGCTCAATCTGCGCCTCCAGCTGCAAGATCTGCAATCGCGGTATACGGAGGTGCATCCGGACGTCCTCGCGCTCAAGGATAAAATTGCCAAGACTGAAGCACGGAAGAAGCAAGCCGAAGACCAAATAGCCGCCAATCAAAAAGCTCCCCAGACGACCGAAGTGGTCAATTCCGCAGGGATGGATGAAGTGCAGCACGGTTCGCCGACTTCCATGATGCAGGTGCAAAGCCAGCTCAAAGCCAATGAGTTGGAAATTCAGAATGATCTGGGACACGAAAAAGAACTTGATGCAAAAATATCCGAGTATCAGGCGCGTCTGAATCTGACTCCGGCCACCGAGCAGGAACTGACGAACATTTCGCGTGGCTACGAAGAGTCCAAATCAAATTACAATTCGCTTTTGCAGAAACAAATGCAATCGCAGCTGGCCACCAGCCTCGAGCACAAGCAAGAGGGGGAACAGTTCCGCATCATCGATCCGCCGAGTTTGCCGACGAAACCATCTACCCCAAACCATTTGTGGTTTAGCTTAGGCGGCTTGCTTGCGGGAATTGCACTTGGGATTGGGCTAGTTTCCTTGCTTGAACTGACCGACGTGCGGGTTCGCCACGAAAAAGATCTCGAAGGGATTATTCCAGTTCGTGTACTGGTTGGAATCCCCCGCCTGAGCACACATACAGAAGATCACTTTCGAGTACTGAGATGGTGGATGGAACTTGGCTCAGCCCTGATGCTGATCCTTTTGATCGCGCTTGGCAACCTTTACGCATTCTATAAAGGTTAGGAAGGGGCAGCGGAACTAATTATGAGCCGGCTATTTGAAGCGCTGAGCAATCTGCAAGTGAAACGCAGTTCCCTGGGTGTCATATCTGTGACCATGGCCCCGCCGGAGGAGATTCGTCTAGAAAGTTCAGCCGTGGAAGCTGTTGCGCAGGTGGCCACCTCGGAAGTGGATAAGCGAAAGTTTCAGCAATCGATTGCGCATGAAGCGGCAGCGCCCCCGAATATGCACCGGTTGAATACTATGGGCGCGCATGAGACTCCACTTGAATCAGACCTTGAAGTAAAGCCGTTGAGCGAGGCCCTGCCGCAGCCGGTCGCAGATGAATCAGGTGTTTCTGTCAGTGTAGAGGCTCCGCCTGAGTCTCGATTAGTCGCGCTGAGCAATCCCAATGGCTTGGGCGCGGAAAAATTTCGAGCGCTGGTCACGCGATTGGATCATTTCCGCAAGCAGGGTGACCTGAAGTCTTTCCAAGTTACCAGCAGCGTGATTCACGAGGGGAAGACGATAGTGGCCGGAAATACCGCAGTGACCCTGGCCAAATATTCCAGATCCAAGACGCTGGTGATTGAAGGCGACCTGCACAGGCCGATGTTGTCGACGCTGTTTGGCATCGGTGAATTGAGCGGATTGAGCGATTGGTGGACGAGTGGTTCTCCGGACCTCGCGCCATTCCTGCATCGGTTGAATGACATGTCGCTGTGGTTTCTCTCCGCCGGAAAGCCCTGCGACCGGCCATCGGAACTTTTGCGGTCGACGCGATTCGCGAAAGCCTTCGCGCAGCTGGCCAGCCAGTTTGAGTGGATTGTGGTGGATTCCACGCCCATGCTTCCGATTGTTGACGTCAACCTGTGGTCGAAACTCGTGGATGGAACGCTCCTGGTAGTTCGGGAAGGCTTGGCGCCGGTCAAGGCCCTAAAGAAGGGCCTCCAGGCTCTCGATCAACCCAAGTTGATCGGAGTCGTAATGAACGAGACCTCGGAATCGGACAAGGAAAGTTACGATAATCGATACTACAGCACGGTCAAACCGACGGCAGGACGGATCAGCAAGCTGAGCTAACATCGCTTCGTCCGCGGTGAAAGGCGGGCGTGCAATGATGACTGGTTCTTGCAGGCCATATCCAGGCCCTCTGTTTTATTTGACAATTTTGTGCAATCCGAATCCACCGTCGCCATTCTTGTAGAAAGCTCTTCTTCGAGCGATTCGAGGAAAAGCATCTTCTTCCAGGTGCTGTGCATGGGCGCGCTGCTGTTGATGCTGTACGCGGCGGTCATTGCCTCGCTGGCCCGGCAATGGTGGGAGGACCCTAACTATGGGCACGGTCTGCTAGTACCGGTATTTGTGGCATATCTTTTGTGGCGCGATCGCAGCCGTTGGCTCGCCGTTCCTGTTCGGGCAAGCGATTACGGCTTGCCAATTATGTTCTCAGCACTCGGGCTGCTGATTCTTGCAACGCTGGGTGCGGAACTATTCACCGCCCGCATTTCCCTGATTGTTATGACTTCCGGAATCATCGTGTTCCTGGCGGGCTGGCAATTGCTTCGCTCGCTGGCCTTTCCAATCGCCTATTCGATGTTTATGATCCCGCTTCCGGCGCTGGTGTACTACCAGCTGACGTTTCCTCTGCAGCTTCTTGCTTCGCGGTTTGGGGCGCACGGCTTGGTCCTGATTGGCATCCACACTTTGCGGCAGGGAAATCTGCTCATTCTTCCCCACGTCACTCTGGAGGTGGTCGAAGCTTGCAGCGGAGTCCGCTCTCTGCTTTCCTTGTTGGCCGCAGTGTCGGGCTATGCGTACCTCGCGGAGCACAGTCACTGGAAGCGCTGGCTGCTCGTTGCCTTAACCGTTCCAATCGTGATATTGAGCAACGGCTTTCGCTTAGTTGCCACCGGAGTTCTCAGCAATGTTTACGGGGCAGGTGTCGACTCGGGTCCCATCCATACAGCGCTCGGATTGGTATTTTTTGCGATGGCTTTCCTTTCGATTCTCTTCCTTCATGTCTTGCTCCGTCGCATCACGTGTTCGCCGGCTTCCGCTGCGGAGAATCAAGGATGACTTTGCGACCGCTGATCGCGTCATTGGTGCTGGCAGGCGGCATTTTCGCCACGCATACAGTCGCTTCGCCGGGAATCCAGGAAGTCCATCGAACGTTGCGGAAATTTCCTGCCACAATCGAATCGCGGCACAGCGAGGATCGTCCTTATGATGCCGACGTCGTGCAGGCCATTGGCGCGGACGATTACCTTAACCGTTTGTATTCTGGGGGAGGGCCGTCGATCGAACTGTTCATTGGCTACTACCAGGACCAGCGCTCCGGTGACCGAATTCATTCTCCCAGGAACTGCCTTCCGGGCAGCGGGTGGGAACCTGTGAGCTCCAGCCAACTTCAAATTGGGTCCCTTCTGGGGCGCCCCGTGATTGTGAACGAGTACCTGGTGGAGCAAGGCACGAGTCGCGATTTGGTTCTCTACTGGTATCAAACACGCCGTCGAGTGATTGCCAGCGAATACTCGGCAAAGTATTGGCTGGTGATGGATGGGTTGAGGCGCAGAAGCACGGACGGCACTCTAGTCCGCATTTGGACCACGGCAGCCGACGGAGAATCCAGCGCACAGGCCCGCGCCGCGGATTTTGCCCGCCAGGTCTATCCGCAAGTCGCTGAATTATTGCCTCAGTGAACGGATGACTCTGGTCCTGAATTGACCCACTTACCCAGAAATCAAGCCTGCGTATTTATTCGACCGCTTCCTGGTGTTTGTTTCATTCTCAAATGAATGTTGATATGGCCCGCGGAGTTGAATTTCGATTGCTTTTCAAGGAGAACATCATGATTAAGAAAATTGTCTTAGGCACGTGTTTCGTTTGTATGGCCGCTCTGATCGGAGCGGGTGCTGCGTCTGCAGGAACAGTGGGGGCCTCTTCCCTACTCTTGGCGGCACAACCTGCGGCAATCCATTCGCTCACATCCAGCGCAATCCTCTTGTATGGATCGGATGGCGACTCCAAAGACAAGGACCATGATAGGGACCGTGACCGCGACCGTGACTGGGACAAAAACAATGGCAAAGGCAACTCGCCTGCCCCATCTCCTACTCCGGAGCCATCCACGTTAATGTCCTTTGGCACCGCAATTCTGATTGGCAGCGGGGTTTATTTTCTAGGGCGCCTGCGGAAGGTGCAAAAGTAACTCTTTGCTTCCCATGAATTGCGACCATTTGCGGAAGACTGGGGCCGGTATGCTGCGCTTCTTGCATTGCGGTAAGGCTCAGGCGCGGGTAATCGGCTCTGAGCCTTTATTCCCCCGCCAGCACGAAATTGATCCGTCCCTTCCACCAACCGATAGAAGACAAAGTCGAAATTAGATCACATTTTGGTAGTCCATTGATCCGACTCCTAAACGCCTACTTTCCCGCGCGGACCCTCTTCCTGGGGTTTTCCGAAATGTGCCTGGTCACTGTCGCGTTTCTGGGCGCCACAGTGGTCCGGTTGGGCACTGGTGGAGCCGGGCACGTTCTGAATGACCAGCACGGATCCTTGAAGATTCTGTTCGTTTCTCTGGGCGTGGTCGTTTGCATGTACTACTTCGACCTATATGATTCTTCGGTGTTAGGCAATCGGCGTGAGGTTCTGATCCGATTGATACAGGTGTTGGGGACCACGTACAGCGTTTTGGTCCTACTCTATTACGTGTATCCGCCATTGGAGTTGGGTCGCGGAATTTCAGTGATCGGGCTGCTTCTGGTAGCGGCCTTGTTATTTTTCTGGCGCGGTTTGTTCGCCAAGCTCAACAGCATTTCCGATTTCGCCGAACGGGCTCTCATCTTGGGTGACGGTCCGCTGGCGGAAGTTCTTCAGCAAGAAATCGAATCGCGTCCCGAACTGGGAATTCGCGTGGTGGGCCGAATCGCGGCGAACGGTAATAGAAGCCGTAGAGCGGATGATGAACTGCCGACCGTTTCCGCTGCTTCGGTTGACACCGATGCAGTCGAACATCTTTCCAGCGCAGTCAGCTTCTTTCGTCCCAACCGTATCGTGGTGGCCATGGGTGATCGCCGAGGCAAGTTGCCTGTCGACGCCCTGCTTGCGCTCAAATGCCGCGGATTGCAGGTCCAGGACGGGGTGGAAGTCTATGAGGCAATCACCGGAAAAGTTCACACCGAATCGGTCCGCTTGGGCTGGCTGCTTTTCTCTCCGGGATGTCATTCTTCGCGGCTGCACTTAGCGTACAAACGAGCCGCATCCACAATCGTTTCTATCATCGGTCTGGTTCTAACTCTTCCTCTCTTGCCGTTTATCTATTTGGCCATTCGGTGGACCTCGCCAGGGCCAATCTTTTACCGCCAGCGACGTGTGGGGCGTGATGGCGTGGCCTTCGATTGCTTCAAGTTTCGCACCATGCGCGCAGACGCTGAGGCGGATAGCGGGCCCACGTGGGCGGCCGACGACGACCCACGCATCACACGGGTTGGCAAATTTCTCCGCATGTCGCGCATGGACGAAATTCCCCAGTTATGGAACGTGCTGAGGGGGGATATGAGTTTCGTCGGTCCGAGGCCAGAGCGCCCGGAATTCGTGCGCAGCCTCGATCAGGAAATTCCTTACTACCATTTGCGGCACACCGTTCGGCCCGGAATTACGGGATGGGCGCAGGTGCGCCACAAATATGGAAGCTCGGTCGAGGATGCAAGAGAAAAACTTCGCTATGACCTGTTCTACATCAAGAACATGTCCCTTGGGTTGGATTTGCTCGTCTTCTTCGAGACCATCAAAGTCATCTTGTGGTCACGAGGCGCGAAATGAGGTTCCTGTTTGCATCGTCCGCCTTCCTCATTGTGGCGGCCTACGCGGGTTACCCAATCTGTATGTATTTCCGCGCCAGGTTCTGGCCTCATCCCATCGTGCGGGCAAGCATATTTCCTCCAGTCACGATCGTCATGGCCGTGCGCAATGAAGAAAACACGTTGCTGAAGAAATTGCGCAATCTGGCGGCCCTGGATTATCCGCTGAATCGCCTCGACGTCATTGTCGTCTCAGACGGTTCGTGCGACGGGAGTAACGAGATTCTCCTCAACTGGCAAGACGTCAAACGTCGAGTGCTGATTTTGCCGAAGCATTTGGGCAAGGCCAACGCCTTAAACCAAGGCATGGCGTTGGCGCAGGGGGAAATAATTTGCTTTGTGGACGCACGGCAAATCATCGCTCGCGACGCCTTGAAGAATTTAGTTTCCAATTTCGCGGACATTTCCGTGGGCTGTGCCAGCGGCGCGCTGGCCATCGGAGCAGACCTCTCCGTTTCATCCCCGGATGGCGTGGGCTTGTACTGGCGATTGGAAAAGAATATTCGAAACTGGGAAGGGTTGGCCGGATCAACCGTGGGCGCCACGGGAGCTTTCTTCGCGGTTCGAAGAGAGTTGCTCACGCCGCTTCCGGTGGGAACCATTCTGGACGACGTATACATTCCGATGCAGGTAGCCCGGCAAGGTCAGAGAGTGGTTTTCGACCAGACGGCCGTGGCACGGGATGAATTCAGCCCCAGCCCTGGGCAGGAATTTCGCCGCAAAGTGAGAACGTTGGCCGGCAACTACCAGTTGTTGCAAATCGCGCCCTGGTTGCTGACGCATTTGAATCCACTGCGCTTTCAATTCGTTTGTCACAAATTGCTGCGCCTTTTGGTCCCATTTGCACTTTTGGGCGTACTGGTTTCGACCATCAGTCTTCGACAAGGCGTCTACGGATTTATTCTCGCCCTGCAAATCATTTTCTACTCGTTGGCTGGATTCACAATCTTGCGCGCCAAGACCAATTTCCTGCCGCGGATCTCCAAGATCGCTTTGGCGTTCCTGCTGCTGAATACCGCAGCCGCGGTGGCTTTTGTTTATTTCATTACCGGCAGAAAGAACCTATGGGTGCGATAAACACCTTCGGTCAAAGCGATTCGGTGAACTGTTTCGACGGTCCAAGTACGGAGGGCGGCACGGCGCGGCGAACCGCTCCACGGCGGGATCCTCTGACCGGAGCGAATGTTGCGCTCCTGCTCTTCGTCTTCCTCTACTTCGCACGGCTCAAGGACTGGATGCCCGGACTGTCCGATGTGCCTTTGGCAAAAATCACAGGAATCCTGGCACTGCTTGCGTTGGTTTTTTCGCTGCCTTCCATCCGCCAGCGATTGCCTCGGGAGATCTTCCTTCTGACGTTTCTTGTTGCACAGTTGTTCCTGGCTTCGGCCGTGTCCCCCGTGTGGCGAGGCGGGGCCTTGCAGGCAACGCTCGATTTTACGAAGGTACTGATAATAGTCATAGTAATCGCATTGGCGGTGAATTCCCTGAAGCGATTGAAGCGACTCATCTATATCCAGGCAGCATCGGTGGCCATCATCGCCTCGGCCACACTGTGGAAGGGACACATGATTGGCGGGCGGCTGAATGGAATCCTGGGCGGATCCTATTCCGATCCCAATGATTTGGCGCTCAGCATGGTCGTCTCGCTCCCGCTGTGCCTGGCACTGTTGTTTCTAAGCAGAAGAACAGTCTGGAAAGTTCTTTGGGCGGCGTTGATGCTTGCCATGACCTACGCGGTGTTTCTTACAGGATCGCGCGGCGGATTCCTTGCTCTCTTAACGGTTACTGCGATCTGCCTTTGGGAATTTGCGATCCGGGGACGCCGGCGATACCTCTTGGTGCTCGCGGCGCTTGTGAGTGTCGCTGTGTTGCCGGTTGCCAGTGGCATGATGTTTGGCCGCCTCAAGGGAACATTTGACATCAACGACGACGCCACCGCAGCCTACACGTCGTCGCAGGCTCGCCAACTGTTGCTGCGGAGGAGCCTCGAAATCACCGGGCAGCATCCTTTTTTTGGCGTCGGTCCCGGAAACTTTGCGCAGGTATCGGGAAACTGGCATGTGGCTCATAACTCCTTCACGCAGATGAGCGCGGAAGGTGGAATTCCGGCATTCCTTTTGTATGTCCTGATTCTTTGGGAGGGTTTCAAGAATGTCAGGGCAATCAAGTCCTTGGCGCGGGGGAAGACGGAAGAAATTGTGTTGGCTCGAGGGCTGCAAGCCAGTCTTGGGGGATTCGTGGTCGGCGCTCTGTTCGCCACGTTTAGCTATGAATTCTTTCCGTACATGCTGGTGGCCTACACCACAGCGCTTTTCTTGCTGGCTAAAGAATCTGCCTCTCGCTCCAAAAGAGAAGAACCAGCGCGCCGGCCTGAAATGGACGTGAGAACGCACCTGGATTCAGCCGAAAATGAAATGGTCTGGCATGCCGGCTAATTTCTTGCTACCCAAACACGGATTAGGAGAGGCCTGTTTGTGAATTCGAACCAGCCACTATCTCCCCAACCGCTCCAGATGCCCGCGCGTGCCCAAGCAAGCGGAATTGCTGACGATGCAGTGAAGCCATGCACGATGCCATCATGCTTGGATAGACCACGCGGCACTTTTGGGCCGCAACAAGATAATTTATTTCCTGCCTCGAGGCTGGGCGGAATCTTCTCGGGAAAGTTTCGCGGGCTGGCTGGATTCGCGGCGCACCATCCATTTCATTGTAGCGCTGGCAATTCTCCTAAGGAGCGTGGCGCTTGCTTTCCTGTCCCGTCAACCGCTGGCTGGCGATGACACGCTATATCATGATTTTGCCGTACGAATCCTGAATGGAAGCTCCGTCTATCCTCTGGTGCCTCCGGCCGTGGGCTACTACCTGGCAATTTTTTACCGTTTGTTTGGCGCAACTTTTTTGGTCGCGCGGGCCTGTATGCTGCCGCTTGCCGTGGGATTTATGTACGCCCTGTATGCAGTGGCCGCGCGGTTTGCGGGCGCGAAGAGCGCAAACCTACTGGCGCTGGTTTTCGCAATTTACCCGCTGAACGTGCTGTGTTCAGTTGAACCGATTACGGAGTCGCCGGCCTCGCTGTTTCTGATGGTCTCCCTGCTTTTGGTGCTGACGATCTGCGCACAACCGCGACTCAGAAATTTCGCGATTCTGGGCGTAACGCTCGGGCTCTTAATTCTTACTCGCCCCAGCGCCTTGCCGATGCTGGGTTTGTTGCCGATTTACCTGATTTTTAGATCGCGAAAGTGGCTGGCCTCCGGACTTGTTGCATTGATTCCAATTATCATGATTGCGGCATACATTTCCACGGTCTATCGCTCCACCGGACATTTGGTCATGATCAATTTTTCAAGTACGCAGAATCTGTTCTTGGGAAATAACCCCTACACGCCAATTTACAGGACGTGGTGGTTCTCCACTCACGACGCACAATTGCCTGCCGGTTATCAGGCCTTGAACGCGGAAATCATGAGCAAGCCGTGGTATCAGCAAAATGCTCTCTACCGTCGTCTGGCATTCCAATCGATTGCCTCCCGCCCCGACCTGTTCGTCATGCGTACCTTCAGCCGCATAAGAGTCTATTTCGCTTTCGACTCCTATAGCGGATCTCTCTTGCTGAATCGTTACTTCGCCAGCCGAGCGCTGGCATTCGCGGCCATTGCTGTGGATTGCGGCCTCTATTTGCTGGTTACATTTTCCGCCATTTTATTTCTATTTACTGTCGTCCGTAACTCAAAGCGGTTTTGGCCCACGGTGACCATTCTGGCCGTGCTGGCAATGTACGCAGCTCCGTACTTCATTTCCGTTTCGCACCCGATCTATCACTACCCGATCGTGCCTTTGATGGGCCTGCTGGCAGCGGCCTTGTGGTCCGACATTCTGGAAGGCCGAATCACCGCGGCTGGAGCAATCTTTGCTCGCGGGGCGAAGCAAGTCGCTTTAACTCTCGCGCTATTCCTATTCGCATCTATTCAAGTGGAATACGCTTTGGTGATGTACTTCTATTCTTCGCATTGAGCATTTGCCGGAGAATTTGTAACCCTGCGGATGCCCCGAACAGAACAAATCGTGCGAACGTTGGACTGTTCGTCACGCCATACAATAGGTTCGCTTATGCTTGAAAGTCTCCAATACCGGATCCTGAAGCTGATCGCTCCCACTGAACCACGGGCCTTGAACAGCAGCGCCTACATTGAGAAAAACAAACTCAGGACTCTTCTCGGTGACGACATATATGCACTAACTGAAAATAAAGTGGTCATCGATTTCGGCTGCGGCATCGGCCAGGAATCCGTGGAGCTGGCGGAGAACGGAGCGCGCTTGGTGATCGGTGTTGACATCCAGGAAGACGCCTTGTGCCAGGCTCGCGAGGGCGCACGCATGGCGGGGGTGCAGGACCGCTGCGTTTTTTCCACCGAGGCGCCGGAAAGCGCCGATGTGATTATTTCTTTGGATAGCTTTGAGCATTTTAGCGACCCGGCCGCGATCCTTCGCCAGATGTGGGAATTACTGAAACCCGGCGGCTGCCTGATCGCATCGTTTGGTCCGCTGTGGTATCACCCTCTTGGCGGCCATCTGTTCTCGATTTTCCCCTGGGCTCACCTTCTCTTCTCTGAAAAGGCCTTGATTCGCTGGCGCGGCGATCTTCGCAACGACGGGGCGCGATGCTTCGATGAAGTCGCAGGCGGATTGAATCGCATGACCATCGGGAAATTTCTGGAGATCGTCGAAAAAAGTCCCTTTGAGATGCGGCAGCTGGACAAAGTTCCCATTCGCCGGTTGTCGAAATTGCACAATCGATGGACGCAGGAATTCACCACCTCCACAGTTCGATTTCGCTTGAACAAGCGGCCAGAACCGCATTTGCCGGAAGGCTTGCAAGCTTCGTCGCGCCGCTCTGTGGCTCTCTAGGAATTTAAGATTGGAAAGTGTTGTTCACTGACATGCAGCTATTGCCCCCATCGCCTTCTCAGACACTGCAAAAGCGGAGCTATGAATGGCTGCGGCCCTACGCGTTCATTTCGTGTGTCTATTTTCTCGCGAGCTGGTGGACGCGGCCAATCTATCAGGGCGACACCTCAGACTATGTCGCTTCCATCCTGGAGCACATCCGTGGCGGATACTATGGCTTTTGGGATTTCGGTCATCTGATGTGGCGGCCGCTCGGCTGGTTGGCCTATCGAGTTTCCAGTTCGCTCCTTGCAAGATTCGCAGGCCCTGATCCACGCCTTCAAATCACCCTGATTCTCACGCTGATGAGCTGGCTCGCCGGTCTCGCAAGCGCGCTCCTTTTGCTCGCGATTTTGCAACTGTTTTCAACACGCTCCTGGATTGCTCAATTGGTAGTGACCTCGTTCGTTTTCTCCACGGCGATATTGAACTATTCGCGCGCAGGCGCCGCCTACATTCCAGGGCTTTCGTTTCTCCTGCTTGCGATGTATCTCCTGGCACGAGAGGCCAGGCATCCCAGCAATAACTTTGTCACACAACTTTGCGCCGGCCTGGCTCTCGCGGCCTCCCTTTTGCTCTGGCTCCCTTATATTCTTGCCGTGCCCGCGGCTCTCCTACTGCCTATCGCCTGGGGGCCGCAAGATAAGGTTCGATTTCAACTTTCCATTCGCACATTTCTATTTTTCTCCCTGGGGATTGGTTTTACATATGGTGCGGTCCTGCTCTATCTGCGATTGTGGAGCGCCGCCGGAGTCATCGCTTGGGCCGCCGCGAGTTCGCACGGAATCGCCATTCCCGGAATATCGCGAACTATCTTCGGCTGGCCGCGTTCCTTTATGAACATGGGCGACGCGGGCAGAGTCATCAAACGATATTTGCATGGCGATCCGTTCCATCCGGTGTCCGCATGGGATCTCGTGCACTTGTGGCCGCAACTTCTAACTTTTGTATTGTTTTATCTGACGCTTTTCTCCATCGCGTGGAATCTGGGGCGCAATTCACGGGGGAGAAGGCTTCTGGTCATGGCCGCGGTTGCGGCGATTCCGGTCCTGGCATTGGCCATTCATTGGTCGGGCGGCGACCTGGAGCGATATCTCCCGTTCTATCCGGCATTTTTCCTGGTGCTCTCCTTATCGCTCGCGGACCTCAAATCTCCAAACTGGACCAAGATCATTGCGTGGTCTTTTATGTTTTGCATCGTGCTGAGCAATGCCGTTGGTCTGCGAAGTGCCACAGTCCGGCGCGCGCAGTCACAATCCGAAAATAGAGTCAGCGGCCTGCTGCCTCGGTTGAGCGATGCAAGCCTGGTAGTTGTCTCTCACAATCTGGATGACCTCATGGTGTTCAGCCGCAATTTTCCATTCAGTCCCGTCAATCGCACGCGCGCGCTATCCGTTTATCCTCTCGTGACTCCCGGCAACGCCGACGTCGCCGACTGGCAAGAACGATTTGCATCTCACGCATTGACGGTCTGGCGAGCCGGAGGAAACATCTGGATCTCGGATCGTCTGCTTCATGCGACGCCACAGACAGATTGGAATTGGGTGGAAGGAGACGTAAATCGAGTTTCCTGGTCGGACCTGGGCCCATTCTTTTCTCACCTGCAGTACGGTGAAAACGTGGGCGGCGAGGATGGCTTCGTGCTGCTCCTGCCTTCGACGGAAAATCAGAACGTGTTGGGCGCCCTGGGCTCGAAAGAAACAGTTTTGCTTCCCTCGATGGTTCGATCGCCAAGCTCCCGGCCTGTGCGCGATCCGGCAAATGAACCTGCGCGAATCAATTAGTTTGGATCCGCAATTCTCTCTCATCTAAGGTTCAACGACCCGTCTTTATGAGGCTACTCTATTTCGCTCCCCACCAACTTTGGCCTGCCAATACCGGGGCCCGATTGCGCGACTATCATTTGGCCAGACAGTTGGCCGCCCGTGCTTCGGTCACTTTTGTGGAAATGCGCGGTGCCGAAGAAAAATCAAGTGTCGCGCCTGGCGATTTCGGATTTACCGACGTAGTAACTCTCGTGAAGGAGAGAACCTATACCCCGTCCAAACTGCTCCGTGGCCTGGCAGGCCCGACGCCGGTGACGGTCTTGAATTGTTGGTCTCCCGAATCGGAGTCACAATTGGCCGATGTTCTGGCTTCCTCCCGCTTTGACGCAGTGCAGATCGAGAGTGTACATCTGATGCAGTATCTTCCGATCATCCGCGCCGCGCCGGGATCCCCTGCAATTGTCGTCGACTGGCACAACATCGAATCCGAGATGATGCGTCGATACGCGCAAACGACCGGCAATTGGGCCAAGAAAGTCGCGGCCAATCGAACGGCCGAGCTGATCGAGCGCGCCGAAGACCAATTGCTCGCAACCTGCGCAACGCATACGGTTACCAGCGAACGGGAACGCCAAAAACTCCTGTCCAGATGCCCGCGTGCATATATTCAAGTCGTGCCGAACGGCGTCGATGCCGGCTTCTACTCTGCAAAACAAATTGACGATTCCTGCCGCAAACTCGGCCAGGACAAGTTGAAACCCACGATTCTGTTTGTTGGATCCATGGATTATCACGCCAACATCGACGCGGTCACCTGGTTTTCCCGAGTGGCCTGGCCGGAAATTGCCCAAAATCATCCTGACTTGCAATTCACCATCGTAGGCCGCGATCCGGGGCCTGCCGTACTCGCATTGAATTCGGATCGCATCCATGTCACGGGCACCGTGGAGGACGTTCGCCCTTTCTATGCTTCCGCAGTAGCGGCCGTCGTCCCCGTTCGCTCCGGCAGCGGCACGAGACTAAAAATTCTCGAGGCCATGGCCTCCGGCGTCCCGGTTATATCCACGCGACTGGGTGTGGAAGGGATTGAAGCTTGGGACAAAGTCCACCTGCTGCTGGCGGATAGCGGTCCGGAGTTCGCGGCGGCGGTCGCCCGCGTGATCTCTTCCGATGAAACACGAAGTCGCCTTTCGCAAGCTGCGCGGGCCCTCGTGTACGACGTTTATGAGTGGTCCGCCATCGGGAAGCATCTATTCGCACTCCATAAGGACCGGTTGGAGTCTCAGCAGCCCCGCTCTCTCCAGAAAGCTTCCTGAGCCAGAAACAGTATGCGAAATCCACTATTCCTAACGGCCAACCAGTTCGCCGCGAGAAACGTCCTCACTATGCCAACGTCCGGCAGGGGAGAACCACGACCATGAACGTACTCCAGTTGATCAACAGCGGCGGCTACTACGGCGCGGAGAATGTAGTGCTCTCTCTCTCGGAATCGCTCGAACGGCAAAATTGCCGCAGCCTGATCGGAGTGTTTCACAATGAACGGCAGCGAAACGAGGAACTTTCACGCCAGGCGCAAAAGCGCAGCTTGACTGTGGAGCAGATTGTCTGCCGCGGACGTTGGGACTGGCAGGCAGTTCAGTCAATTCGAGGCACGCTTCAATCGCAGAAAATCGATCTCCTGCATACCCATGGATATAAGCCGGATATCTACGGCTATCTCGCGGCCCGAGGGCTCGGAATTCCGGTCGTTGCAACATGCCATCTGTGGACTCGTCAATCGCTGGCCGTGCGTTTCTATGATTTCCTGGATTCCTTATTTCTACAGCGATTCAACGCAGTGGTGGCGGTTTCCGATGCCATTGCGAAATCCTTGCGCCGGTCCGGCATTCAAAAATCGCAAATCAGCGTGATCGACAACGGAATCGACCTGAATCTTTTTTCGGGAGCCCGTGCCACACTCGCGGAAAAGATCGACAAGGGGCAGAGACTCGTGGTGGGTACGGTGGGGCGGCTGGTGGAACAGAAGGGCCTGGTCTTTTTTTTGCAGGCGGCACGGGAAGTCTTGCAGGAGTTTCCGAACGTGATTTTCGTAGTCGTCGGAGAAGGCCCAGATCGCGAAAAGCTGGAACAATTGTCCAGAGAACTGTTAATCCATCAGAACGTCGTGTTTACCGGCATGTGCGCGGATATGCCCGGGGCGTACGCGTTCATGGATGTGTTCGTTCTCGCGTCCATTGACGAAGGCATGCCCATGGCGGTCCTGGAAGCGCTGGCCTCGAAAACGCCTGTCGTCGCCACAAGTGTTGGGGCCATTCCGCGCCTCATCCATTCGGAAACGACCGGGCTCCTTGTCGCGCCGAGAGACGTGCAGGCCCTGAAATCCGCAATCCTCAAACTGCTGAAAGATCCCTTTCTTCGCCGGCAGTTCGGCGATGCCGGTAGCGAGTTGGTGAGGCGTGGTCATTCCCATGAACTCATGGCGCGCAATTACTTGCAACTCTATGAACAAACGGCCACCAAACTTGGTGCAAGCGTTTTGAGAGGGACGCCCTCCCTGGAAAAGACGTGCTTGGGAATTGACTCCCGACCATGACGCAGGAAAAACACGCAACAGAAGCAAAGCCGGTTCCCATCCTCCTGACGGTGAGAGAGCTTCACTATGGCGGAATTCAACGCGACGTAGCCAAACTTGCCACCCAGCTGGATCGCTCAAAGTTTGAGCCGCACGTGGCCACCTACCAAACTGAAGGCATACGGGTCGAGGAGCTCAGGCGCGCCGGTGTTCCCATTCTTCACCTGCCGGTAACTTCACTCAAGTCGCCGACCACGGTGTCCGCTGCGCTTCGTATGAGGCGCTATGTTCGCGAGCATGAGATCCGTCTCGTGCATGCTTTTGACTCCAGTGCGGTATTCACCGTTCCCGTAGCGCGCGCCCTACGAATTCCGGCGGTGTTGTCTAGCACGCTGGGCAGCAGGGATCTGCTCGATCAGCGCTCCCGCCGCCAGATGCGTTTTACAGACCGCATAGTAGACGCGGTCGTCGTGAATTGTGAAGCGATGCGCAGGCACATGACTGACGATGAACACGTTTCCAGGGAACGAATCGAGCTCTGCTACAACGGCGTCGATACCTCCCAGTTTTTTCCGCAGATGACTCGCAACGCCGCGCCCTTTGCAGATGGCGCCTTTGTGATCGGCACGGTCTGCGTGCTGCGCCCCGAAAAAGCGCTTGATCTCCTGCAGGAAGCCTTCGCCCGCGTCCGCCATTTGAAGCAGGATATGAAGCTGCTGATCGTGGGTAGCGGCCCTGAACTGGAAAAATTGCAGGCCAACAGCCGGCGCCTGGGAATTCAGGACGACTGCGTGTTTGTGCCCGCAACACTAGTGGTCCCGCAATTTCTGAATGCCTTCGATATTTTTGTCTTGTGCTCGCATTCCGAAGCGTTTTCAAACGGGTTACTGGAAGCAATGGCGTGTGGCTGCAGTGTGGTGGGCTCGCGCGTGGGCGGCACACCGGAATTGATTGGAAGCGAGGAACGCGGCCTGCTATTCCAGCCGGGCAATGCCGGCGACCTGGCCGCAAAATTAACTGCGCTCATCGATAACCAGCAATTGCGCCGGGAACTCGGAGGGTGCGCCGCGGAATTTGCCAAGACGAAACTCAGTATGGAAACCGCGGCCCGGCGCATGGCCGAGATTTACGAAACCATGCTTACGCGTTAGCCCTTCGACGACCTGCGTCGCGGAGAATGACCAATGACTGAGCGCATCGTACTGATCTTTGCTTACCACTTTCCGCCGGAGAACGCCGCCGGAGGCGCGCGGCCTTACCGCTTCTACAAGTTTCTCTCCCGGCTTGGCTACAACTGCCGTGTCTTCACTGCCTCAGAGCAAGCGGGTAAAAAGGACCCGAACATTGAGCACGTGCCGGATCCATTTCTGACTCATCCGCGGCGAAATCTGACCTGGCAGTTGGAACGAGCGCTGCGCAAGTTTGTATTGCCGGGCGAAGTGGGGATGCAATGGTCTTATCGGGCTTCTCACGGTGCCCGCAAATACATGCGCGCGCACTCCGGCGCTAGTGTCACCATTTTTTCGTCTTTTCCGCCGCTTGGGTCGTACCTCGCCGGCTGGCAATTGGCCCGGAACAATGGGTTTTCGTGGATAGCCGATTTTCGCGATCCGCTTGTCGATGAATCCGGCTCGAAAGACGGGAACTATTTTAAGAAGCAATGTTTCCGATGGCTAGAGCGGATTACGGCGCGAAGGGCGGACGCCGTAATCGCCAATACCGACATGGCCGTGGTGGAATGGCAGAAAAAGTTCCCAACTTCAATTGGCAGAATTCATTTGATTTGGAACGGGTTTGATCCTGAAGAGCGCGTCGGCCCCCTCCCGGTCTCTTCCGTTGATAGCCGAATGCTGACCCACGCGGGGGACCTTTATGGCGGGCGCAACGCCACGCCGATTTTGAAATCGATCGAACGTCTACTCGCTGCGGGACGACTGCCAGCCGGAAGCGTATGCGTGCGATTGATTGGAACCACGGTCGCTTCAGGACTCCCGAATCGAGAATTTCTGGGTCGCGCCAAGGCGGAAGGTTGGCTGGACTTAGTCACCGAACGAATCCCTCAGCGCGAGGCGCTGCAAATCGCGCGTTCTTCCGACTTTCTCTTGCTCCTGCAACCGCAATCCACGACGCAAGTCCCAGGAAAACTATTCGAATACTTGCAAATCGGGCGGCCGATTTTGGCGTTCCTGCAAGCCGGCTCTCCCGCAGAGCGGCTTCTCGAACGAAGCGGCGTCCCCTACCGGTGCATCTATCCCGGCAGCATTCCTGAGGCAACTGACGATACGCTGGCTGAATTCTTCAGCCTTCCGTCTACCGCAATTGCCGCCAATTCCTGGTTCGAAGAACAATTCAACGCCTTGAATCAGACGCGCGCGCTGGATGCAATCATTCGCTCTCTGCACGAAGAGCCAATTCCGAAAGCCAACCGTCAGATTGGCTCTCGAATTGGGGCCAGGAACTCACGTGTCAGTTGCGCCATAAAAGCGGTGGCAAGTTCACAGAAGGCGGATCTCATCGATCGCATCTAAAGCTTACGGAATCAAATTGACCTCATCCACAATAACCGAACCACCTTCGGACGCTCGCGTCACAATCGCTGGAAGCCACGATCGATCCATGGCTATGGGGATGGCTTGGAGCGCCGCGGCAAAATGGACGGGCCAGCTTGTTTCCTGGGCCTCTTTCCTATTTGTGACTCGTCTGCTTGCGCCATCGGATTTTGGCCTGGTGGGAATGGCCTTGCTCTATTGTGGATTGCTGCAAGTGGTGACGGACGCATTCGGGACAGCCGTGACCACCCTTCGCGATTTGAGCGGCGAGCAGCTTGCACAACTCAACACGGTTGCGCTGGGGACAGGTTTTCTGGCTAGCCTCGTTTCTTGCGGACTGGCAATTCCAATCGGCCATTTTTTTAGGTCACCTCATCTGCCATTGGTAATCGCCATCATGAGTTCGATGTTCTTCGCATCCGGCTTGCGGACCGTGCCCTACAGCTTGCTCTATCGAGACATGCGTTTCCGGCTGCTGTCGATTTTAGAGACCATTCAGGCCGTGGCCCAGGCATTGACGATGCTCACTCTGGCTTGGTTCGGTTTTGGATATTGGGCGCTAATCATTGGATACATCGTGGGTGCCACAGTACTGGCTGCCCTTCAAATCTCATGGCGCCCGTCCCGCTTTGCAAGCCCACGCTACAGTGCAATTAAGAATGCGGTGACCTTCAGTCGCCACGTCGTAGTCACCAATCTCTCGTGGTACGGGTATACCAATGCTGATTTTCTTGTCGCCGGCCGCGTTCTAGGCCAGTCCGCGCTGGGCGCTTACACCATCGCCTGGAGCCTGGCAACGATTCCATTGGAGAAGGTCGCCGCGATCGTGGGCAATGTTTCTTACTCCTATCTCTCCGCGGCGCAAAGCGACCATGCAGCTCTGCGGCGATATTTGCGGATCCTGACTGAAGGCCTTTCCATCATCACTTTCCCGGCTACCATTGGACTGGCCTTTGTTGCGGGCGATTTCGTGCATCTGGTTCTTGGACCGAAGTGGCTGAGCGCCATCCTGCCTCTGGAAATTTTGGCGTTCTATGCCGCGTTTCGTTGCATCGCCATGCTGGTGCCTTCCGTTTTAACTGCGATCGGCGAGACGCGCTTCGTCATGAGGACGACACAGGCTGGACTCATTTTATTGCCCGCCGCGTTTTACGTGGGAAGCCGCTGGGGACCCGCGGGAATCGCATTCGGTTGGGTTATCGCGTATCCGGTGATCGCCGGATGCTTCTATCGCCGCGCCTTTCAGAAAATCGAAATGCCCTGGAGCGATTATTTGGGTGCGATCCGGCCCGCCCTGACCGGTTGCCTGGTCATGGTCCTTGCGGTAGAGATTGTTAAGCATTTTCTCGCCGCGGGCTTTCCGTTGCCATTCCGTTTAGGGGCCGAAGTCGTTGTGGGTGGCCTAGTCTATATTCTTACTCTGACTTTGTTCCATCGCGAACGTTTCGCCATGTTCTGGAAATTCGTTAAGGCACTGCGGAATCCAGCTCCAGTGAACGTCGTTGCCGAAGAAACTATTTGCATTTAGGTCCTCGCAGCAGATCTGGCAGCTTCAGCGGTGCGACTAGCGATTCCGACCAACGCAAATCGAACGAAAACAAAGTGATGACATCAAACGGCACACTCGCTTCGTCACCTTTCCGCGAAACTTACGTACAAGACATTGCACCATCGAGTGACGCGGGGAAAAAACGCAGCGGCCGTCCGTCGGCCTTCCGTCCAGACATCGAAGGGCTGCGCGGAATCGCAGTCCTCCTTGTTGTTGCGTTTCACTATGGCATTCCAGGCTTTTCCGGCGGGTTCGTTGGGGTGGATGTCTTCTTTGTGTTATCCGGCTATCTCATTACCGGGATTCTGGTAGCCGAGATCGAGAAAAATTCCCGCTTGAATCTACTCGAGTTTTACGCACGCCGCGTTCGCCGATTATTACCGGCTTCCGCGCTGATGCTGCTGGTGACTCTACTGGTCTGCGCGGTCCTAATGGCCCCCAACGAGCTGAGTTTTGCGGGACGCGCGGAATTACTCTCGGTTGTGTATCCGCATCGCTGACACTTCCACTGGCCAAGCCACTGGTCAACAACTGTCCTCCAGGACAGGATACCCGCTGCAACGCAGGTCGTAATATGACATAGCGGCCTTTGGCGAGAATGCAACGCGCAAGTTTCGGCGATAGCATCCGCTTCGAGCCGCAAAATCAAAACCTTAGGCGCCAAATCAACACAAAGACAATGCAAGCCAAGAGGAATAAATTTGATGGATAAGGTTTTGCACTGGACAGGGATTCGATATCGGATAGTGCAACTTGCGATTCTCATGCTGCTCGGTGGCATCCCGGCGTTTGCTCAGGTACTGATCTCGCCAACCGTTCCTCCGGTGGTCAACGAAGGCATGTCCTTCAGATTTACCGCGAATGTGCCAGTTACGTGGTCCTGTCCAGGGTGTGCAGGGACTATCGGTTCCGACGGAACTTATCAAGCTCCCCGGTCGGTTACATCGCATCAATCCTACGGCGGCTACCAACTTCTGCCAAATGACCACATTTTTAACACTCGGGTCGACACCTTGCCCGTGAATCCCAGCTCTCCCGTATGGATCGCCGGGGCGGGAACAGCCCATGTAAACTACTTACCGACGTTCCCTGTCAATTATGTGAACAGCTCCACGCCAACGCAGAATATTGTGTTTCAATATACTCCCGCCAATAACGGCTTGTTTAGCATCCCACAATATCCGTTCGCGCGTATTCAGAGTGGATGGCTCTCCCTGCCGTTTGGGGGCTGGGATCGGCATTTTTTTGCAATCAATACGGACACGGGCGTTTTTCAGGAGATGTACAACTACTACGCGGCGGGAGCGAATAGCGGCTGTGGCAAATGCACTTCGCAGAGTGGAGTGATATATCAGAACTCGAGTTACGCGTTGCCCGCAAACGGCTCAACGAATGCGGCGGGTACTTTCATCATGCCGCTCACACTTCGCCTGCAAGAATGGGAAAATGCCGTCGCCACCGGCGGCACGATCAATCACGCGCTTGCCATGACGCTTTCGAACGGCTATATCCAGCTCCGCGGCAAGATTTGGCCCGCAACGTCCACAACATCCGCGGGTGGGGGAGTCGTCCCCTACGGAGCACGATTCCGTCTCAAGGCCAACTACAACATATCGGGCTTTTCTCCCGCCGCACAAGTCCTGCTCACGCAATTGAAGCAATATGGATTGATCCTCACGGACGGCGGGCTCAACTGGCTGGTGGCGATTGAATACACCCGATGGCCGGCTACTTATTACAACGCGCTTAATGAGATTGGCGGCGCTAGTCTTCAGCCATCGAATTTTGAGGCCGTGGACGAATCGGGTTTGGAAGTTTCCGCATTGTCCGGCCTCACCACAGGTCGTGAGAAAGTCGTAGCTACATCCATCACGAATCCCGCGCAGACTGCAAGTCAGCAGGTTGTCCTTACGGGAGTTACCCTCACATTGCCCAAGGACACATTTTATATCCAGGTAGGCGCGCCACCACAGCAGTTGGTTGCGTA
The DNA here is from genome assembly GCA_963800455.1 of uncultured Acidobacteriota bacterium. GTDB lineage: Bacteria > Acidobacteriota > Terriglobia > Acidiferrales > UBA7541 > Palsa-360. The sequence continues at coordinate 945,742 of CAWDAY010000004.1, forward strand.
CGCCAACGGCTCATCGGACACAGGCGTTACCTGGACGATGAATCCAATGGTAGGTACGCTTACGAGTGGCGGCCTGTATACACCACCTGGGTCTGTAGGGTCTGTTACCACAACAACCGTGACCGCCACAAGTTCGGCAAATTCCACTGTCTCGGCCACGATGCCGCTTACCGTATTCCCCGCAGGGTCTATTCGAATTGTGAACGGCCAGTCCAAGCCTTATACGGATTCGCACGGAAATGTTTGGGCAAACAATACTGGCGATGACGGAGGCTTCATCTACGATAACGGTGGGACCTTCCCGAACGTTCCGGACATCACCCTTTATAAGATTGCTTACAATTCGTATGACAGCGGGGGAGACATGCGATTCGACATCCACGTCCCGGACGGAACCTACCAAATCACGGTCAAGAAAGCATCGCAGACCTGTGCTCCCGGGGAGCTGATGAGCTTCGAGTCCCAAGGAACCGTCGTTTACAGAGATGTGGATGTATACGTCTTAGCCGGAGGATGTAACTTGCCACATGATTTCACATTGCCGGCAACCGTCACGACTGGCCTTCTTTCCTTTGTAGTCCGAACCGGATCCACCAGTACCTACGGAGCGAATATCGAGGCGCTGGAAATCGATCCCGGTCAGAGTACCCCTACAGAAACGGGTCCGCAACCGCCTTCCAATTTATCAATCATTCACGTCAAGTAACTGGAAAGACGCCCGCGGTTCTCCTTGTCAGCGAACGGTTCCCGGCACACGAATCCAAAATGATGGATGGCCCGGGACCATGACGGAAATGGGATGCCCATCTCGCTTGTGAGCGCCGGTAATAACCGGACGCTTACCCGTAATCGACATAGGATTCGAGCTCAAGCTTGGACGACTGAAATGCAATCCACCACACTGAAAAGCAAGACAAAACGAGCCACCCGAACGATCCTCGAAATGGCAAGTGCTCTCCGTCCGCAACACTGGGACGCGCTCGCGTTAACGCTCGCACAAAACAGGGCAATGCCTCTGCCCCTTGCACCTAGCCACACTGGTCTGCGCGCTGCCATCCAGTGGATCAAGACGGCGCAGAACGCTTGCGACAATGGTGGCATATCTTGGGGGTACCGTGCCAGGCGACCCATTCGGTCGGGGATGTCCGTTGGCTGGATGCCAGCCTACCCCGAAACCACGGGCTATCTGATCGAAACCATGTTGAAATTCGCCCGCTTTGCAAATGACCCGGATTGTAGGGAAAGAGCGCAACGAATGGCGAATTGGGAACTTAGCATTCAGCTCTCGGATGGCGGAACACAAGGCGGGATGCTCGGAGCACAGCCAGTTGCATCGAGCACTTTCGTCACCGGACAGGTCATGTTCGGTTTTCTAAGCGCTTATGAGGAATTCGGGGACCTCCGTTACTTGGAAGCTGCGCGCCGTGGCGGAGATTTTCTACTCTCTTGTCTGGACGAAAATGGCCGTTTCGTGAAGGGTTATTCAAAATTTTGCGAAAGCGGTCCGAAGGCCTACGAGGCTCGGACAGGATGGGCGCTCGCACGACTGGGGAAGGTAACCGGAGACAAGTGCTACACGGATGCCGCAAAACGCATGGCGGAGTATGCGGTCTCGTGCCAATTGGAGAACGGCTGGTTTGGCGAAAACGATCTTGACTTCAACGAGAAACCGCTCACGCACACGATTGGATACGTTCTGGAAGGACTGTGGGAAATCGGTGTTCTCTTGAATGAGGAATCTTTTTTTCAGCCAGTACTGCGCACTCTCAACGGCATTCAACTATTGATTGGGGAGACAGGCTTTCTGGCAGGGCGTTGGACTTCCGACTGGAAACCGGCAGCGCCTTGGTGCTGCCTTACTGGATCGAGCCAGATCGCCCTTGTCTTTCTCCGAGCGAATAAACGATTTCCCTCGCAACAGTACGTTGCGAGCGCGGAAGGGCTATTGAGTTTTGTTGCCGGAACGCAATCTCAAATGGGAGTCGCACCAGCGCTTGCGGGAGGAATTCAGGGATCGTACCCATTCGACGGCGAATACGGCCAATACTGCTTCTTGAATTGGGCGGCAAAATTCTATTGCGACGCCGTCATGGAGATGCTCACTCTTGAAGGAGCAGGGGGGCGAGAATGCCGGATCTGAACCTTTCACGGAAGATCGTCCAACGCGATCGGAAGTTGAAACCTGAGATCGGCAAACGCTTGCATTTGCGCGTGGGCCCGGCGGAAATCGACACGCTCGTCGAGACACTGCCTGCGGCTGCCAAGCAGGTTCGCTCGGATATCCTTTTTCTTTTGGTTTGCCCCGGCGCGTGTAAATCGCCACTTAAACGCAATGGCCAGAAATTGGTCTGTGAAAACCCGCAATGTAAGCGGGAATACCCCGTTCTGGATGGTGTTCCAGTTCTGATTGATTCCGAAAATTCCCTTTTTTCGGTCGAAGATTTCAATCCTAAAGATCTGAATGCGGCGGAGACTCATATCCCCGTTGGAAGAGGCATTTGGAGGGTGTTGTCCAGATTTGTCCCATCGCTCTCTCTCAACTTGGTCGCCGCGCACAATTACGAAAAGTTTCGAGACCTCCTGCTGAAAGCAACGCCACGCCCGCGGGTGTTGATCGTGGGAGGCGGAGAGCTTGGCGCGGGTCTCGATGTGCTCATAAAGGATTCGCGTTTCACATTCGTTGAGAGCGATGTCTATTTTGGCGGACGTGTACAGGTGATCGCCGACGGGCACGATCTGCCTTTCCGCTCTGAGGCCTTTGATGGAGTGATCTGCCAAGCCGTTCTGGAACATGTGGTGGATCCGCCGCGCTGCGTTCATGAAATTCATCGCGTATTGAAACCCCGCGGGCTGGCGTATGCCGAAATTCCCTTCATGCAGCAGGTGCACATGCAGGGATATGATTTCACGCGCTACACACTTGGCGGATTCCGGAGATTGTTTCGCAATTTTCGAGAAGTCGATGCCGGGACGGTTTGCGGCCCCTCCATGGCTCTGACCTGGTCGATCAGTAATTTTTTCAGATCGTTTTCCACCGCAAGAATTTGGGCAGCGTTGACCTCCGCGGTCCTGCCGTTTTTCATTTTCTGGCTGAAGTATTTTGATTATTTTTTGGTGGGCAAACCGCACGCCGCTGACGCCGCTTCGGGCGTTTTCTTCCTGGGTTATAAAGCCGAAAGCCCCGTTTCGGACCTGGCGGTTCTCCGCAAACATTGGACCTATCACCAATAGAGCGGGACCCGAAGGTTTTCAGCGGTGCAACTTCATCGTTCTATAGCATTCTACCCTTCTCGCGGTGTGCGCCGTCGCAATTTCATTGCGCCATGCAGAGCTTTTCGGTAGCGCACCTCTACAGGACGGAAGGCAATTACATCTATAGTGGAGACAAAAGTTATGACATTCTGGGAAGCAGGCTTTTGGGGATTGAATAATCAAATACAGAGTAAGTCGCTGGCGCTAGCAGATCCCGGCGACTTGGAAATAGACAAAGCCGAAACAGCAGTGAGCTTCTTTGTGAATGCCGAACCGTCGAGCGAGGATTGCCGCGAATTGGAGGAGCTTGTGCCGGGTAATCCCTTCTATACATCAGGTTTTGTGTCCACCATGCGAAGTCTTGGAGCCGAGCCATGGATTCTGGGATTGCGGCAGAGCGGCAAAATCGTCTCTGCCTGTACAGGATTTCTGCGGCATGGTCGCATCAACCGCCGTCTGGATATTGTTTCCATTCCAGAATTGGCGAATCTCGATATCTTTTGGAATGGTCTGGCCAAGCATTGCCGCAATGCCGGTATTTCCATCGTAAATGCGGGTTCTTTTTGTTCGAGCAACGGATTCATTCCAACAATGTGCGGCGAGACAAAACGAATTGAGAGATGGGAATTCGTGCTCGATCTTCAAAATACCGATCTGGAGAAGTGCTTACATCGCGCTCACCGCGCCAATATTAGAAAGGCCAAGAATGCGGGAGTGGAAATTCAGAGAACCACCGATGAAGGCGCTTGCGAAGAACACGAGAGGCTGATTCTCGAATCTAGAAGAAGGAGAATCGACCGGGGCGAAGTGATACCGGCAACCTTAGACTCGCTGGAGCACCGATTATACCTGCGCAATGGGGTGGGAGAACTGTTTCTGGCTGCACAGGGTGGAGAAGTGGTTTCTTCCGATCTGGTATTAAAGAGCGCTAATGTTGTCTATGGGCAATCTGCAGGGACTTCGTCGCGCGGCATGAACTGCTACGCTTCTCATTTGCTGATTTTCACGATTGCTGAGGCCTTTCAGCGTGAGTCAAAACTTGCGCTGAATCTGGGAGGCGTTAACAGTCTGACCGGAGGATTGGCGCAGTTCAAATCGTATTTCAGACCAAAAATTGTCGAACTTCAGTCGGCCGAGTTTTACCTCGGAAATGTAGTTCAGAAAAATTTGACGAAAGTGGCCGACATCTGGCATTCGTACCGTCACGCGAGTTGAACGACCGTGCGGGATTTAAGGAGAGAGCGTTCGGTTGGCGTACACACAATACTCCGGCGTTTCTGTCAATAACTCCAGCCAGGGAGCCTGGTCAAAGACTTCGCGGCACACCGCATTGTAATAAACGATGAAAATGGGCCGCTCCCGCAGTTCGAGTGAGCGCCGAATATTTTCGCTGACCGCGCGCATCACAGGATCGGGAAATGGATTATAGAAATAGTAGACACTTGGATCGGCTGGAAGTTCAAATTCCGTCGCATCGCACTTCACCACGGTCAGGTTGCGGCACTTCTGGACTGCTGACCGATATTTTCTGAGATTCCTCTGCGCGATTTCCACCAGTTCTTGGGAATACTCCACGCCAACAATTTTTAGAAATGCGTAGTCGGATGCGATGAGCAGGCATTTTCCTTTTCCTGCGCCAAAATCGATAAAGGCGAATTCCTGGTGCCGGATGGAAAGCCCGTCGATGGCCCGTCGGAATACCGACTCGCTGGAAGCTTGGTAGCGCTGACCTGGCTGAATCTTCTTCCCTATCCCCCCCAAGTCCCTCAGATCCACGATTGTGCTGGTGTCGACTCCGTGTCGCCGATCGTAGAGGAAGTCGCCCAGCCGCTTGGCCAACCGCCTCGGAGAATAAGGATAGAGAGGCTCAGCGGCATACGCCGCCCCAACCCGCACAGTTCCCCAAAGCCCGCGCTTGTGCAAGGAAGCAGATAATTTAGTGACCAGATTATTCACTGTCATCGTATTTCACCGTCGATTCTGCCGGTAATTCATCTGATCTATACCGCAATGGCGCCGAAATTCGGCTGCATCCAGTAATTCACCAGAACACTTCCAATGGCAACCTCCGCACCCACGTACACGAAAATGCCCACCGCTGCCAGCACCAGGTTGGAATAGCTCCAGATCGAACGTTTGGCCAGGTCCGATGGTCAAGGCACGGACATTCGATTTTCTGTCACTTGTCGGGGACTGTGTTCTGGACCTCGCAGACATACGATTCCTTCCGCTCAATTCCCAATAGCGTAGTCGTCCCAGAAAAAGATGGGTAAGAGTATTTCCGTCAGGACTGCTCCGCCACAATGCGAATCGCTGCGGGCAGCCCATGCGCGATGCGCCGTGGGAATGATTTTGCCCCAGGAAGGCCCGTATCGGCTGTGCAAAAGTGATCTTCGCTGTGGATACCCTCGATATATTCTCTTGGTTGCATACGTAGAACCTGCTCGGAATGCCAAAGAATAGCGAGGCGAGCAGCAAAGGTCTTCTCGCGAACGCACGATAAGTCCACTAGATGCATTTACCTGCAGCACTAAAGGGATGGGCATGGGCGCGCGGGTAATTCCTTGGTCAGCCTGCCTTGGGCGCGCACTATCCGACTCCAACAACTCCATCAACTACTTTGACTTCTCTGTGTTTTCAGCAATTTGGGGAATCTGTTTTTCGCTCAACGCCAACCCCAATGGCATGAAAACATCCGATTCTGGCACACTTTTGACACAGGGGGATGGGGTGAACCCCTCAGCTGAGACAATTTGAAGCTAGCACACTTGCCGTTCCATGAATTTTACTTCTCAAACTGCGCCTTCTTCTTCAGGATGATGTTCGACTGGTGAAGCGGAGGCGAGCTCTGCTGGAGAGCAACTCGCCGAGGAATAGCCAGCCGGAGACTCATCCGGACGATGAGCCGGGGGGCGGCTGTTGAGTCGCTCCCCGTTTTTGTCTTCCCGATCATCGGACGGTTAGATCTCCCCATGCCTGAAAAAACTCATTGTTGCTCCAGTAGAATGGATCGCTGGACTGGCATCTCGCTCGAATTCCTCTGGCGAACGATAGCCCAACGCCGAATGTAACCGGCACCGATTGTAGTATTGTTCGATGAACGCTTCGATATTCGCGAAAAGATGCTCCAGGTCGCGGTACTGGTTGGCGTAAATCTCTTCTCGCTTGAACGTCTTCATAAAACTCTCGCAACTGGCGTTGTCGTAGGGGTTCGCCGGACGACTCATGCTCGGAATCATTCGGTGCCGTTGCAGGACCTGGGCGTAATCTCCGCAGGCATACTGCACGCCGCGATCCGAGTGATGCACCAATCCCGGCGGCGGCTGTCGCTCGGCCACGGCCTGCTCCAGCGCCGCGATCGGCAAGCGCGCCGCCAGCGTGCGGTCCAGCGCCCATCCCACCACTTTGCGCGAATACGCGTCCAGCACCACCGCCAGGTATACAAACTCTTGCTGCAATCGGATGTAGGTGATGTCCGCAACCCACAACTGATTGATCCCCGTCAGATTCATGCGACCGGCCAGATTCAGATACACCTCGAACCGATGATCGCAATCCGTGGTCACCGCAAATCTTCGCGGCTGCACACCCAGCAGATTATCTTCGCGCAGAATCCGCAACACACGCTTGTGATTCACCGCCATCCCGCGTCGCCGCAACTCCGCGCTGATCCGCCGATAACCGTAGCGCCGCCGATGCTGGACGGCGATCTGCTGGATCATGCTCCGCACTTCCATCTCTTCCTCGACCGGCGCCCGCTCGCGCAGCGAACGATAAAATCCCGCGCGGCTCACTCCGGCCATCTGACACATGCGCTCGATGCTTAGGCTGCCTTGCAAAGGCATCACTTCTTGGATTTCGTCGTAGATGCCTTCTCGCCAGTCATATCGCTGTTCCGGCGTCGAGCCTCGACTTTTTGCAAGGCACCTTTGAAAAAATCCAGCTCCAGCGTTTTGTCCGCCAGCACCCGCTTGAGCTGGCTGATTTCTTTCCGCAGAGTGGATTCCCGCGAACTACCCGGCGGCGATTCCTCACTTTGCCAAGACTCCGATTGATCTCGCCAGTGATACAGCAGACGTCGATGAACGCCCAGTTCCTGCGATAACGCCACGATGTTATCGCAACTCTTCAGTCGCTCCACCGCCATCCGACGGAACTCCCGCGTATGCCGCCGCAACCGTTTCTTGCCCACTCGCAGCCCCTTTCACTGCTAAGTGTGCCAGTTCCGTTTGTCTCAAAATAGGGGTTCACTCCAGGGACGCGGCTGCTGTTTAGGACTGAACGTTGCGAATCTAGACCCTTCCTAAAATATGCATCACGAAACCGTCTCACTCCACACCACAATTAGTGGAACTCGTGATTGAGAACGGTTACTCGGAATACCGGGCTGAAACCGATGGGGCGTCAGGGCCCTTCGTAATCACCGGAGGAGCCGCCTTCTTTAATTGTTCAAGTTGGGCGTGAACTTTCGCCCATGCTTTGGGCTTCTGCTTGGTTGCATACGGAGCATCCGGGTGCCCATAGAATTCCGTGAGCGCGGCGCGAAGCTCAGGAGAAGCGCCAACAAAGTTCTCCTTTGCGAGCGCGTCGAGCAGCTTTGCGTAAGTCTCATCGTTAAGCCGGTATTTTCCGGGCCCAGTCACTTCACCGGTGTCAAAATTATCGTTTGGCAAGTCCGGCTGGCCGGCGCCTACCTGGCCTAGAAGCATCCGGTAGCGCTCCAGAGTCGTGTTGAAGCTGGCTTCGAACATGCGTTCCGTCTCCGGCGTTGGCGTCGGCATGGCCAACACTCTTAACGGACCGATCTTCGGGATAATCTTCGTAAGAAAGGCGAGAAAGTTTTCCCAAAACGTGGGCGGCTGATATTTCTTTCCCCAGTTTTTTTCATAACTTGCGCGCGAAAGATTGTAAAGAAACTTCTTTTTCGTTATGCCGGGCTGGTCCTTCAATATCTCATTTTTCTTCAAACTCCAAGCAATACGCGTCGCTTTGGGGAGGAGCTTGCTGACATCGTAACGGTAAGAACCGAGCACCTTATCTTCGTCAGTGAGAACGCTTTTGAGATCCAACCCGTACGTTTCCTGAAAGGCTTGTTCCAGCAACGGAACTGAAACGCCAAAGCCGATAAAGTCGTGGTAACTGTCCGAAGCATAGCGGCCTTGTGCTATCTGCTGAACGTCAAATCCAAATTCCGTCTTTACGTGCGCCAACGGGTCTTCTTCATACGTAACCGAGTCGCCGTACTTCTTCTTCAACTTGGGATACAGAACGGGGACTGCGCGATTCGTGCCGATTCGGTGGCCGTCGTTGTCCGCAGCGTAGTGACCGAGGGCGCCGAGCGCGAACGCGTAGCCGTCAATGTCCTTGGCATCGCGTAGTAAAGCCATGACAAAGTCTCCGCTGCGCACATAGTGTGTCAAGTCGCTGAAAAAATGACTTCCGTGGGGGTAATAGCCCATGTCCTGGATAATGACGCCTCCATAGGCATAGCCGTGCGCTTCTTTGATTTGTTCTCCCGTAGCGTCGGGAAAGCGCTTCAAAAGTAACGGGCGTATGTTGGTGTCCCAAATGCTGTCGATGATGGCTTCATGCGACAGGACGGCATAGGCCGCAGTTTGGCTCGGCGAGCCAAAAGACAAGAAGAGCACCAGCACGACGGCACACAATCTTGCGAACCAGGTTTTGCCTCCGCCACGTCGCATACTATCGATCACACCTCGTTCCAATCTTAGCCCGGCAATCACAGGAAAGGTGGCTCCATGCTTCAGTTCAGGGCGAGCCGCGGTGGCCAAAAAGTGTGAAGGATCCGGCGAGCGCCAACGCCCACGCCGATCCGAGCGAGATGCCGCTCATAACGTCGGTCGCGTAATGAACGCCAAGATACACGCGGGAAGCGCCAATCATGACAAGCACCGCCGCGACGGCCAGAAAAATTGCGGCTCTTGCACCCGAGTGCTGCACGTAACGGCCTGCGATTATCACGATCGTCAGGTAAAGTGCGGAGGTCGAAACCGAATGTCCACTTGGGTATGAGAAGCCCGACACAACGATCAACTGCTGGCCCTGCTCTGGACGAGTTCTTTCGATGATGTCCTTCGTCACGATCGTCAATATACCTGCTCCAACCGAAGCCGCGAGCAACTGGAGGGCGGCCAGCCGGTCGCGCAACACAAGCAGCACCACCAGAGTGAAGGCGGAAAACAATATCACCAAGGTGATCGATCCGAGCGCCGTCACATCGACCGCCACCATCGTAAGCCATGGCGTCCGGATTCTTGCCACGGCTAGCAGAATCTTGCTGTCCACCGCACTGACCTCTCCTTCGATCAACTCCCTTGTAATGCGGATGAAAATCAGAAATGCGAACGCAGCACCGCCATACCACAAAGAAAGGCGCCCTGCGCGGGCCGAGACTAAAGGTCGACTCACGGATTCAACCTCAGCGACAAATCGCGACTCATCAACCTGGTTACGAATCGGCGTATTTGCGAGCAAAGCTTTGAGTGCTACAAACCCTTGCCTTCATCGCGCCGCCGGAGGTTCCTCGTCGGCGGGGATTCCGACTAGGTAGCGGTAGAACGCAACGGCCCGGTTGATCGAGGAAGCCTCATTTCCCGCGATCAACCGGTTGGCGTTCCTTCCCGTACGCATGATGCTGTAATAGCGCCAGACGCTATCCGATTCGCGATCCAGAAAGTAGACCGACTGCAACTCACCGGTATGAAGGATAGGTAGGAAAAGATAGCGCATCGTGCTGACGTTCTCGACATCGAAGACGATCCGGTCCGCAGAGGCCTTTGCGATATGCATTCGGTAAACGGCTTTGCCAGAAAGGTTATCGAACTGTTCGAAGTAGAGTACGTTGCCTTCCTTCATCTCTCCGGGTCTGAAGTCTTCACGGCGTTGACGAGGCTCCAAGTCAGTCAGAGCGTAGGCGTCCACAATCAGTATTCGCCACTTCTTGTGAGTGGTCGACCAGTAACGCATGCCAACGAGCGCAGAAATTGCCCCGATGTGGCCGAGCAAGCCTTTCGCTTCCGAGGCATGACGAAATCGCGCTTCCGTCGTCACCAACGTCGTAAAGCCGAGCGCAGCCCAACCCGTACAAAGGGGCGGTCGCCAGTCGTGGCCGACATCCGATACGCTCCATGACTTCACGATGGCCGAATCATTTACAGCAGGATATGGAGGAACGGGTTCATTTCCGCACGGCGGCTGCGGTCCTACTTGCCCATAGGCGTACGCCTGGCAGAGAAGTATTGCCCACAATACGAACCGAACGCGCCGCCAAGCCCAAGTCCGGACAAGCGTCTTATGATTCGGATCCGCGCTCATGTGAGCATGATACCTGTTGTCCACTGCCCGGGTTCCGCCTATGCTTTGCTCCTCGCTCCCATGACCAGCAAGATCGCCCCGCCAGCCACTGCCAATCCGCCAAGTATTGGAGGAAGGGGAATTCGCTCGTGGGTTTCCGTGGTGAGATGCACCGATCCCACATCGAGGACTTTCTTCTCGCGCGTGTAGTTGATGCCTTGATAGACGAGGACCAGCGCACCCAGAACGATCAAAACAATCCCAGCCCAACTGATCGGTTTCATGTTTAGGTCTCCCCTCCCAAGTGAGATAGACGCTTCACAACCTTCATCTCCCCCCTGGTGGTTTCAGGTCCCTATCACTTGCCAACGCGGATCCCGGAGAGACTATGAAATAGTCCGAACACATTCAGAAGCCACAACACCACGGCGATGACCACGACGGCATTCAAGATGGACTTAATCGTTCCCTGCATTGGTATGAAGCGATTGATCAACCAAAGGAGAACACCCACCACGATCAGAACCACGACTACTTGAAGCAAAGGCATGGGCTATTGACCTCCTTCTTTTCGCATTCGGGAACCGGCTTTGGGTCAGTTTGGCGCCGACCTGCTGCCAGCGGAGCTGCACCGTTATCTTCCGACGACTTTCTCCACTTGGCCGATCTTCTTTTGAAGCTTTCCAGAAATCTTCTCAGCGATACCTTCGGCTTCCAAGTCTGGATCGTTCGCCGCTCGTCCGAGTTTCTGTTTAACGCTACCCTTCACTTCGTGAAACTTTCCCTTGGCCGTGTCCTTAGTGCTCCGCTTCATTGGCGTTTCTCCTATGGTTGGATTCGCGGCTCCGGGTAAGGCTCATAACCTTCATCCCGGGAGCCTCGTGATCAGTTCCCCTGCGATCGATTCGAATACGGTCAACGCAACCCACCGACCAAATAAACGATCAGCACGATGAGCAGGACCGTCCCGACGATCCCAAGGCCTCCGCCTCTCCCCCATCTGGAATACCCGTAATAGCCGCCGCCCCCGCCGAACAACAGCACCAGTAGAATAATTAAAAGTAGCATCGAAGTTCTCCTTTCCTGTCAGTTCTTCCTAGAACGAACCCCACCTCTAATTCACAAAGACATTGATTGCGATGCGATCCCGGGGATACCGACGGTTGTACATGTAGTAGCCGTCCCCGGAGTAATCGATGTACATATCATCGTTTGCGTACCAGTTGCTTGACCAGTATTGCGGCCACGGATCCACGACGCTGAACCAAAAGCCGCCGTACTGAAAGCGGGGATACCCGCCGACAATCACCAACGGAAGGCTGTTGATGCGGAATCGGTGATTCCGGCCAAAGTAGCGACCATAACGGTCGTCAGGTATCCGGTAGCCGGTGTAGCCGCCGCGTTGCCGCCAGTCGCGGTGTTCGGACTGCCAGTTGCGTGAGCGATACCTAAGCCATACGCCCCCTCGGTCGCCCGGCTGCACAAAGTTCATGTAAACGCCGATTGAGATCCGGTCCTGGGGATACATGCGGTTGTACATGTAATAGCCGTCTCCGGAGTAGTCGATGTACACATCGTCGTTTTCATACCAGTTGTTTGGCCAGTATTGTGGCCACGGGTCTACGACACTGAAATAAAAGCCGCCGTACACGAATCCAGGATACCCGCCGGCCACCACCACGGGGTTTCTATAGATGCGGAACGAGTGATCCGGACCGAAGTTGCTGCGATAACGATCCTCCGGAATCCGGTCGGCGGTATAGCCGCCGCGTTGCTGCCAGTCGCGGTGCTCGGCCTGCCAGTTTGTTGCGCGACGTTCCTGCCAGGCGCTCTGCTGTTGCTGGGCTTGTTGTCGCTGCTTCTGGTTCAGTGCTTGCTGCTGTTGCTGGGCCTGCTGTTGCTGGGCCCGCTGTTGCTGCTGCTTGTTTTGGTCCTGCTGCTGTTGCTGAGCCTTCTGTTGTTGCTGCTTGTTTTGGTCCTGCTGCTGTTGCTGGGCCTTCTGTTGCTGCTGCTTGTTCTGGTCCTGCTGCTGTTGCTGAGCCCGCTGTTGTTGCTGCTTGTTTTGGTCCTGCTGCTGTTGCTGGGCCTTCTGTTGTTGCTGCTTGCTCTGCTCTTGCTGCTGTTGCTGGGCCTTCTGTTGCTGCTGCTTGTTTTGGTCCTGCTGCTGTTGCTGGGCCTTCTGTTGTTGCTGCTTGTTTTGGTCCTGTTGCTGTTGCTGGGCCTTCTGTTGTTGCTGCTTGTTTTGGTCCTGCTGCTGTTGCTGTGCCTTCTGTTGTTGCTGCTGCTTGTTCTGGTCCTGCTGCTGTTGCTTGGCCTTCTGTTGTTGCTGCTTGTTTTGGTCCTGTTGTTGTTGCTGGGCCTTCTGTTGTTGCTGCTTGCTCTGCTCTTGCTGCTGTTGCTGGGCCTTCTGTTGTTGCTGCTGCTTGTTCTGGTCCTGCTGCTGTTGCTGAGCCTTCTGTTGCTGCCGCTTGTTCTGGTCCTGCTGCTGTTGCTGAGCCCGCTGTTGTTGCTGCTTGTTTTGGTCCTGTTGCTGTTGCTGGGCCTTCTGTTGTTGCTGCTTGCCCTGCTCTTGCTGCTGTTGCTGGGCCTTCTGTTGTTGCTGCTTGTTTTGGTCCTGCTGCTGTTGCTGAGCCCGCTGTTGCTGCTGCTTGTTTTGGTCCTGCTGCTGTTGCTGAGCCCGCTGTTGCTGCTGCTTGTTTTGGTCCTGCTGCTGTTGCTGAGCCTTCTGTTGCTGCTGCTTGCCCTGCTCTTGCTGCTGTTGCTGGGCCTTCTGTTGCTGCTGCTTGTTTTGGTCCTGCTCTTTCTTGCTTTTGTCCTGCTGCTTCTGATCGTTTTGCTGTTGTTTGTCCTGGTCCTGCTGCTGATTTGCGTAGATAGGAGAAGTGATCCCGAGAAGCAAGAGCAACACTCCGGTGCTGACAAATCTGATTCGTTTCATCTCCGTATCCTCCAATCCTTCTCCCTAGGGGCAGGCCCGTCTGGCCTGCCCCTAGGTGTTGCGCCACGGCCCCCTACTTGTCGGACGTGTTTCTCGGAGACTTCTTGTTGAGAGTGGAAACGAGCAATTTCGCCGAGGCGGGCGCGTGAATCTTGCTATTGATCACGATATCTTCTGCGCTCACCCCTTTCCCGTACAGCCTCTCGTTGCCGTCGTTATCGGGACGCAGAGTTGAGCCTTCCAGGGAGATTCCGGCGAATAATCCTCGCGAGCGCGAATACGACAGAATTTCCGCGCGCATGGCGACATCCGTGGAAGCTGCCGCACTGCGCCCTTTCGGTCCGGCGGCAGCAGCGATGTCGCCGCCGAGCTTGACCTGACTGGTGAGAATCGAACTCGCACCGCGCGGATTCATCACCAACAAGACAAAGTCCGTTGCCTGGCCTCCCAACTGCAGGCCAAAGCTTCCACCTTCGAGCGCCATCATGGAAGGCGCGCTCCAGGGTCCGTTGAAATCCTTGCCGCTCCGGCAAGTCATCACGCCGCGACCGTAACTACCCCCGAATCCGATCGCAAACTTGATCACCGAAGGGAGGACGATGACGCATTCCGCCTTTTCCAGGATATCCGCGGGAATATCATCGGGAACATTCAGAATCTCAACGATCACCTTGCCGGCATTTTTAATGCGATTGTTTTCGTCTTTTTGGGCAAACGCAGGCAGGCCGATCAACATCATGACAACCATTGCTGATAGGATTCTTTTCATCGACGTACTCCTTTTCGTGCTGGCAAGTTCACTGATTCCGGAGATATTCGATTCGTCCGGCACTCCGCCTGACGACGCTCTCTTTTTAGTTCTTTATTCCCTCATCGTCGGTGATGTGTGTCACAAGTCTAAGTGACCCGGCCGGGACATAACTGTCCAAAAAGAGACACGGGGCTAACAGTCATGGGCGAATGCTCCTGAGCTCGACAAACAATTCGGGTCGCGCAGGAATCGGATCGAGCCGTCCAGCGTCAATGGACACACCAACGTCTGGCGGGCCGGACAATGAGGCACATTTTGATCGAAGCGTTAGCCGCGCAGGACTTCGCTCAGGAAAATACTATTGCAGGGCTTATGCGGGATACCTTCAGCGGGCGAGGGGAGCGAGCCAATGCGCGCCGACGGGAGGAACGAGGCGTGGTAAATGGCACCCGCGCCCCTCCTGGCTTCAATATGAACAGTGCGAGGTCCCCTAACCCGATGGTTGCCAATCCTGCGCTTCAAGGCGACACATGCGGGTGCGGCGGGATTCGTAGAATCACTGCTCATTGCTGACTCTAGCGGCTCCGCAGGACTTTCCGCAACGACTGGTGAATTTCCAGTCCGCCATCGTAGTTTATGAATCCCTTCTTCCTGAACCGGTTCATGAACAGATTAACTCGTGGGCGCGTAGTCCCGACCATCTCTGCCAGAACTTGATGACTCAGGACGGGAATCTCGACAATTGCTGGGCCTTTCTTATCCAGGTGCGCTAGCCGCAGAAGAACGCGCGCCAGCCGTTGTTCAGCGGTGGGAGTCAGCAGATCCGCCACGTGATCCTGGTACCTCTTGACGCTGGAGAGCAGGTAGGCCACCAGAGAATTTGAAGTCTTATTATTGTTCTCGCGAAGCAATTGGAGCATCTTCGCTTTCCGGACAGTTCGTATGGAGCTGGCGGTCAATGCGACGGCCGTAGACATGCGGAGCGGATAGCCCGCGAGGCATAGTTCGCCGAAGAGATCACCCACACCCAAGATCGCGGTAACTGCGGATGGCTGATTTTTCGTTTGGGTGGTGAGCCGCACTCCTCCTTCCTGAATGTAGAAGAGAGTGTAGGCGGGCGTACCCTGCTTATAGATCTTTTGTTTGTTCCGATAGTGTGAGACCTTGCCGCCCAGGCTGGCTCCTGAAGCGAATCCACCAAGGTGAGAAGGTTTGCGTTTCATAGGTCGCCATGCTCCTAAAGAATGAGTAACCAAGTAAATGCAAAAACACGGTCACCCCATTACCCTAGCAAGTTTATGCCGACGTGGCCTGTGTAAAAGTGAACATTGGTCTGATCGTGGTGGATTTGTACCCCTGAAAACGAAAACCATACCAAGTGGCGTTGCGATCAGACCCGCACGCCGGGCGGCGTTGGAAGTACCGAGACCAGGCACGCGAGATGTCGATGCACTTTCTGCTCAGGAAGAATGTTCTGCTAATGAGGGAGATCAGCCGCCATAGGAGAGTGCTTGAGCTTGGCCAACTCACTCGCAAACAGCGGATTTCCCGGGAATTCCGCGACAAGTTCGTTCAGCTGAACGCGAGCCAGTTCTGGCTTCTTTTCGCGCAGAGCCGCCATTGCCAGCAATATCTTTGCAAATGGCCGCAGGTAGCGGCCATGATCGGCGGCGATCTGGAGCTGCTGGATCCCCGCTTTCTTGTCACCGTGGATTCCAGCAAAGCCGAGGAAGAATCTCTTGAATCCCGGGAGGCTCCCAATGATGTAATTTGCCGTGCCCAGGCCAAGATAGGCATCCGCGGCATCCGGCGCGATAGCCAGGAGTTTCTTGGCGTACGTATCCGCTTCTCGGATCTTTTTCAGGCTGTCGAGCTGCTTCTTATCGATCAGGCTGGCGTAATCGGCCTGCATCCCCACGCTCAGGGCCATGGCGAACAGTGCGTTTGCGTCGTCCGGGTTTGACTTCAATTGCAGCTGCGCGAGATCTTGCGCTTTTTTGTCTGCGTCGAAGAATGCCGCGCGCAGTTCCGGGTTCGGTGTGAGCGGGATTTTGCCCAGAAACCGCTTGTCGTCCAGGAAGAACTCGGAGGTCAGGACGCCCTGCCGATAGCATTCCTCAAACAGATACGCTGCCGCTTCCGCGGCACTCCCAAGTGGGTCTTCCGGCTTAGACTTCCGCAAAGCCTCAAACTGATTTCGGGCTTCCTCGGGCTTGAGTTCGTAGAGAAGTCGAAAGCCAGCGTCGAGTTCCGGCACGTGCAAGGCTTCTATCGGAGTCTGCCCGGGGGCTGCCTTCCCCGCTCGAACAGCAGGGACCCCTGCCATCAGCGCAATAAACAGAAGTGAACAAATCCGCAACAAGGATGCCTCGCGACCGCCACGTTTCGAAACAGTCAGGTCCAAGTTGCCTTCTTTGGAATTTGGCCGCCCCATATCGTTTGCCTGAAAATTCAGAAATATGTCTGAATTGTCTCCAAATCAAGCCCGGAGGTTCACTTCGTGGAAATTCTATTCCAGCTGGAAAACACATAGAAGAAATTTGTCGAGTTGCAACCGTCACTGCCTGCCCCCTTACCCGATGAACCCCTTTTTCTGAATTTGTTCATGAAATAATCGCTCCAGGGCAGCATCGTGCCAAGCATCTCTTCACCAATCTCTTGCGATGCCGTGGGACTTTTTTGAGGTCGGTCTTACTCCCGATAACTTTCGAGGCGTTGGGCGGCCGCGTCAATTCACGCGCGATTCTGCGGCAGTGACAACTTCTTCAACCGCGAGAATCAAATCTTTTCGGACATCCAGTTCCCATCCAGGCTGGATGCGAACGCGCACGTCGGCGGCAGATTCACCAACAATTCGGCACGGCATCGGGACATGGCATTGGCGGATGACGACAAGCATAACCACCGGTTTACCGAACCAGGCAGAATACACGGGAGAAAATTCTTTTGTTTCGTCTGCGATCATGTTAGACAGCCTCCCATCTTTTGGGATCGACTTCATCGGATGCATGTGTACTTGTAGCGCAGCCGGAATTGAAAATCTGTTCAAATTGGAACAGCTCCGTCCTAAATATCGCGCCCGTCGGCAAGGTTCTCCACGCCCACTCTACGGCCATTCGCAACCGAGTCATCGCAATCACGCAGGTCAAGACGGAGTCGCGACGCGAAGCATAGTGGCACTACTAGATAAGTACGGGCAGCATAAGGCGGACTATCGACGTAGGACATGCCTGCGGCAATACGCTAATTGGGTCAAGATGCACTCTTCTGTTGCTTCATTTCGTATAGTGCGCGATCTGCTGCCTGAAGCAAGGCGTCAACGGTTGCGCCATCCTCTGGATATACCGCGAGACCGACGCTCACGGAAAGCCGGGGTTGCTCGCAATCGCTGGACAGGCGTTCGCAGATTCTGCGTCCGACGGCGCTGGCTTCTGCAGGCCCGGACTCCGGCAGAACAATTGCAAATTCGTCGCCCCCATAGCGCGCGGCCGTGTCAATCGACCGGCAACAGAACCGGAAAATATCAGACAATCGGCAGAGCGCCCGATTGCCTGCCAGATGGCCATGGCTGTCGTTAATCCGCTTCATTCCGTTCAGATCGAAAAGAAGGACAGCAAAAGCCCGTGCGGTGCGTTCCGAGCGTTTGATCTCCGATTCGAGGATTTCGGAAAGCCTGCGGTAGTTTGCGAGCCCAGTAAGAGCATCGGTAGCCGCTAAGTGACGTAAGTGGTCTTCCGATGCCCGTTGCGCCGTAACGTCCTCGGCAATGACCTCGCATCCGTCCGGCGCTCCTTCCTCAATCCCCACCTGCTGGCCGCTGAGACGTACCTTCATGGGTGTTCCATCTTTCCGTTTCCATTCGAGTTCGATCAGATCGACGTGGCCCGTCTGCCGGTAGGAATCAAAGAGTTGGGCGCGCTCGGTGGGATCGCGGATAATTTCCGTTGCCAGGTTCACAGCCAACAATTCCTCTTTGGATCCATAACCCAGCATGGCCACGAGCGCTTCGTTCACATCCAGAATACGGCCCTCCAAATCAAACTGGCAGATGCCATACGTGGGATTCTCCACCAGAGCGCGATAGTGGGCTTCCGAATGCCGCAACTCTTTTTCCGCGTGGTTCCGCTCCTCGCCCCGGGTCTTTTCCTCTACCGCCAGAGCGACGGCTAGCGGCAAACGGTTCAGACGATTTTTATCGACGCAATCGAATGCGCCCTTCCGCATGAAGAATTCCGTCATGTCCTCTTCCAGAATGCGGGTGGCAAGGATGAATGGAATTTCGTGGTTCACTTTATGCAAGAGGTCGAGCGCCTCCATCCCCGTCCAGCCGGGCATGGAGTTATCACACACAATCACGTCGTAGGACTGTGCCCGCAGCCGTTTCTCGAACTCTTTCGGGGTTTGGACCCGATCTGCGGATACGGCAAAATCCATCCGTTTGAGTTCCTGCAAACAGAGTTCCACGTCAGATTCCTTAGGATCGACGAAGAGAATTCGAACGATCCGCCTCCGGTGGGTCGCCATACGGCGGGCACCTAGAATCTGATGTTTCACGTGTTTTTCTTTCTGGACTGTATGTAGCATTGCGAACCGCCTTCTAATCCTCCAGGGCCGGAGGGACGTTCCGGCCAGCTGGTGGACCTTGAAGTACTCCCCTAATGGGAATAGTGCATCAAAGGCAGCATGCCTGACTGTTCAATTCGGTACACCATGTAATGATTTATCTGCTTGGCTACACGTGAGACATTCACTTGTCTTGCGCTATTCGAACGGGCTCAAATTGCGCAGGCCCCAACGACGGATGAGTCGCTGGGGCCTGCGATTTCTGCGCGGGACATCCTAGGGACGGGGAGTCAGAGGCAGGACTTCAGATACGATCCCGACTGTGGTTCCGATCACTTCGCCCGAGACTACCATCTCTACGCGGCGATTCTGTTGGCGCCCTTCCGCGGTGTCATTCGACGCCACGGGTTGCGTCTCGCCGAATCCCTGCGAAGTCATGGACGCCGCCGGAATATTCTCTTTTACCAGGTAATCGCGGACGGAAGCGGCACGCTGTTCCGAAAGTGTCTGATTCATGGCATCGCTGCCCACGCTATCGGTGTTGCCTTCGATGGCGAGTCTAAGATCCGGATAGGCCAGAACGATTCCGGATATTTTGGCGAGCTTCTCGCGCGCTTCCGGACGAAGCGTGGACTTGCCTGTGTCAAACAACACATCCGACAGGTTCACGATGAGGCCGCGAGCGGTGTCGCGGGTGGCAAAAATCACGTTGAATTGTTGCAGCAATTTGGCGCGCAGTTCTTCTCGGTCCTGCACGGCTTGCTTGAGTTGCTGATCTGAGTTCGCGGCGGCGAGACGGCTTTGGTCCGCTGACGGCCTCCGCGTTTCTTTGTGCCTGTTGCGCTTCCGCAGTGGCTTGATTCGCGTCAATGGCGACGGCGCGATTCTCGATCGAGTCCGCCTGGGCGTTCTGTTGTAGCCGCTGCGCCTCGGCTGCGGCTTTATCCGCGTCTTCGCGCCGGCGGTTTGCATCGGCAGTTGCTGCTTCGGCTTCCATGCGAGCTTGCATTTCGCTCTTCGATGTAGCTTGGGCATCGGCCAGTTTTGCAGCTTCACGATTCTTGTCGGCATCCAGGCGATCGGCATCGATGCGTTTCACGGCGATTTCCCGGGAATCATCCGCCGTTTGCACAACTTCGCGCGATATGGAGATGAGCGCTTTCCTGTTGACGTGTTTCCTGGTTGCCAGATCATCGGCTTGCTTCATTTGGCCGGCGGCCTTTTCATAACTGGAGGCCGCGTAGCTCTCGGCTCCGGCCGACTTGGCGATGCGCACGGCGTTGCGCGCTTCAAAGAATTCAAGCGGCAGTTTGGAATTCAAAACAACCGGGTCAAAGTGATAGCCGGTGGGAATATATCCGCCCCGGTCGATCAGTTCATACTTGGCATCCACGGCTTCGCTGGTTCCGACCGTGTCGGGCCGAATCGCATTTTCGGCGATCACAACGTTGCTGGGACGGTGCACCGCATAATAAGGTTCCGCGGTCACGATCAGCGCGAAAGCCTGCAGGTCTGTCGTGACGTCCAGCTTGCTGCGATGGTCGTCGCTCACCAGTACTTCGCCCAGGTTTACGGACCGGCCTTCGGGGGAAATTGCCCACATCACGTAAGTGAGATATTCAGTGCCAAAAGACGTGGGCTTATCGAGGCCTTTGAATTCGGCTTCGATTTTCATGGCGCCGCTCTTGCTCTCTACCTTCGCTTCGCCGGATGCGCCCGGCATCAGCGCCGTGCCTTCAAAATCAATTTTTGTGGAGCCGTGGCGGTGCTCATACTTCACGGCACGCGTCGTGCGGCTGACAACGGTTACGTTGTAAGTCAGCGCTTGAAAGTGTTCGTCGGAATCTGTGGTTTGGGCCTGAGTGAACGTCGACACGCCCAAAACTGCGAGGACTGCCAAAAGCACTGCGGAACTTTTCACGGTGAGTCTCCTTGAATTACGGTGAGGCCGCAGTATCAGGGATTGCGAATATCAATACTGTGCACTATTGATCGTTTTGGATAGATATCTGAAACATTGAAAACTTCTAATCATTCGCGAGCGGTCGGGATCCGCGCCGCGAAGGTCGAGGTCGCGGCGGAGGTGCGAAGAAGTCATCGCGAGTGGATTAGAATTGACGACTCGTGGCGGGATCGCCGTGCCCTTGCGGCCAGGCATGGGATGTCTTGACGGAACCCTTCCAACGATTCTTACGCGTCCCGTCCCGGCGGGCTCGCCTCCATGGCGACAGCCCGCACGGGTGATTCCGGAATGCTGCCGTTAGATTTCTCGGTTTCTGCCTGTTCAACAGCTTTTTCTATCCGACTCGGACATGGGAAATGGAGTGGAACAATCCAAATACATTGCCGAGCCACCACAGCACGCCAACGACAACGATTGCGTTCAAAATCGACTTGATGGAGCTTGCCATTGGGATGAACTGGTTGACCAGCCATAGGACTACGCCAACGACGATCAGAGTGAAGAGTACTTGAACCAAGGGCATGATCTGTAACCTCGCTTTACCGCACGCAGTTCCTTAGCGGCGAGTTGCATGATACGAGCATCGAACGCAAGACGCTGTTCACTTGTGAACAACTTCTTGCTTTTGATGAATTGTGACTGGCGATGGAATCGACTGACCGCCGGCACGAGGAGCGCCTTCGTGCTCGGAAAGCTTTCCTTGGATCTAACTAAGTGTGCTGTATTGAACTGACACTCTCAGTACCGTCCTATATAAACGATGCGCCTCCACCCGCCAGCCAGAAACTGGTGAAGGGTGAATGCCCCTAAAGTGGAACGACGAGTTCACCAAAACAAAAGCGGCTGAGAAGCCATAGCGCCTCGATTTCTGTGTGGCGATCGATCTTGGGAAACAGAGACGTTGACATACTGCGAATTACAAACGAGGTTATAAAATGAAGCATTTCAAATTTGTGGCGGCGATCTGTTGTCTGGGGTTCCTGGCTCTGACCATTACGGCCCGGGTCGAAGCCCAGACAACGAACGAGAAAACGATCATGACGTTCAGCGAGCCCTTCGAAGTGCCCGGCGTGTGGGGCTCAGATCCTTCCCGCCGGCACCTATGTCTTTACACTCGTGGACTCGCTTTCCGACCGGAACATCGTCAGAATCACAAACGAAGACGGAACACATGTCTTTACCACCATCCTCGCCATCGACAATTCCGCCTAAAGCCCACCGACGAGACTGTATTGACGTTCAAAGAACGCGGCGAAGGCCAACCGGAAGCCATTAAGGCCTGGTTTTATCCCGGATACGCTTGGGGCCAGGAATTTGTTTACCCAAAGAAACGCGCGATCGAGCTTGCAAAGATCGCAAACGAACCCGTTCTCGAGATGCCTGTCGAAACAACGACGGCGGTGCCCGTTGAGACATTGAAAAGCGTACCGGTGGCGGCAATCCAACCGACTGGCGAAGAAGTTCCAGTCACTGCAGTAGTCCAAACACCTCCCGCGGCAGTTGCGGCAGCTCCGCCGGCCACCGAGGTCGCGCAGGCCCTGCCCCATACGGCAAGCTCATTGCCACTGTTTGCATTGATTGGAATGCTGTCCCTGTTCGCAGGCTTTACCCTATTGGTCATTGCCAAGCGAACGGTCTAAACCAGGAACGTGAACGGATAGTGGTGGGGGCAGGTGAGGTTGGCCTGTCCTCGTGGGCGGTGAGGTCCGAGATCCGGGACTCCCGCTCAATTTCCACGAGATACTCCAAGAAGCAAAGCGAAGTTGAAAAAGTTCATGAAACAATATGCACTTCAAAAACGCAGGCTGTTTCCGCTCCTCGTTCTGATCTTTTGGCCTTGCGTCGTGGGGTCTCAAGGCGTCCCGCAGCCAGATCGGGTTGGCCCGTACGTGATCCGAACGAATGCAGACTTGGTCGTTCTGCAGGCGACAGTGAGGGACCGTAAAGGAACTCCTGTTTCCGGACTCAGGAAGGAAAACTTTCAGGTCTACGAAGACAAAGTTCCTCAACAAATTGAATCTTTCAGTCACGAAGATGTGCCCGTAACAGTCGGCCTGGTGATCGACAACAGCGGAAGCATGCACCCGAAGCGCTCTGACGTAATCGCCGCCGCCATGGCTTTCGTACGCTCCAGCAATCCCGCAGACCAAATGTTCGTCGTGAATTTCAACGAGCATGTTTCCACGGGCCTTCCAACGGCCTTGCCATTCACCAATAATGCGGCCCAGCTGGAAACAGCCCTATCCAGAAATGCCATATCCGGGATGACGGCCCTTTACGACGCGATTGCCACGGCTCTCGAGCAACTGCAACGCGGCAAATGGGACAAGAAAGTATTGATCGTGGTAAGCGATGGGGGCGACAACGCCAGCAAGCGACACTTGGCCGAAGTCCTGTCTATGGTGAATCAGTCGAACGCCGTCATTTACACCTTGGGGATATTCGACGAGGCCGACGAAGATCGCAACCCACGCGTGCTCGAGCGCGTGTCACGAGCTTCTGGCGGAGAGGCGTTTTTCCCAGAGACGCTGCAGGAAATCCTTCCAATTTGTGAACAGATCGCTCACGAGATTCGTAACCAATACACAATCACTTTCGTACCGACAAACAGAAAACAAGATGGGACCTATCGGACAATCGATGTGAAGGCATATGCGCCATCGGGAGGCAGACGATTGTCTGTCATCACCCGCGCCGGCTTTTCCGTACCCTCAAGCCTTCATTCGTCTGGCAGCAATCCGGACAATCGGCCATGACGCTGCGAATTGTACGGCGGTTACACCCTACGACGCGCGCTCGTCGGTTCCTGGATTGGGGTCGGAACGCCTTCCTGGTTGCCGGTGTTCTTGCCTTAGGTTACTGCGGATTTGTTTTGCTCGACGCGAAACTCTACCAAGCCAATCAAGCTAGGTTTTTTCAGCAAGAATTGGAGAACGTTAAACCGACCGTCGCCAATACGGTGAGTGTTGCCGGTCTGACTGCCGGTCCGGCCCCAGGCGGAGCGTTGGGAAGAATCGAAATCGCCAGAATCGGCCTTGGGGCGATGGTAATGGAAGGCACGGAAGGGCGAACCCTACGGCGGGCCGTCGGACATATTCGGGGAACGCCCTTGCCGGGACAACGGGGGAATGTCGCGATCGCGGGACATCGAGATACATTTTTCCGCCCGCTTCGCAACGTACGGCCTGACGACGAAATCACTCTAACGACGCTGGTCGGCTCATACCACTATGTTGTCGATTCTACCGAAGTGGTTCTGCCTGAAAACACGCAAGTGCTGGATAATTCCGGTGACGCAACCCTAACCCTTGTGACCTGTTATCCGTTTTACTTTGTGGGACCCGCTCCGAAGAGATTCATCGTGCGTGCGCACAGAATTCCCTGATAAAACGAGGCGTGAAGCACCAGACATCTAAGCATAGTGTGGATTTTCCTGTGTGAGTTCTTCGCTCACCACCGAAAAGTGGGTCAGATTCGCCATTCCAAATGATGTCGTAATCGCAACGTCCGAAGCGTCCCTGCCGGTCGCCATCAGCACGCGGCCAAAGCGAGGACAGTTGTAACGCGCATCGAACGTCCACCAGCGGTCTTCGAGGTACACTTCAAACCACGCGCTGAAATCCATGGGAGAGGGAGCGGCAGGCACGCGAATATCACCCAAGTAGCCCGTCGCATAGCGCGCGGGAATATGCAGCGCGCGGCATAGAGTGACCGCGAGATGCTGAAAATCTCTGCAAACTCCAGAGCGCTCTCCAAATACATCCAATGCAGTTTTTGTGGGGCGGGCGTATTGATATCCGAAGCTGATATTTGCGTGCACCCAATCACAGATGGCCTGCACCCTTCCCCAACCGGGAGCAACACCACCGAACAACTCCGATGCAATCGTTGCAAACCTGTCCACTTCGCAGTAGCGGCTGTTGAGCAGATAACCCAGAAGATGGGTTGGCAATTCCTGAACTGGAAGTTCGCGCGCACCATAGTTCACCTGATCGGCGAAGCCCCGGTCTTCTAACAGGGTCAAGTTGCTCAAGCGTAGCGTACCCTGCTGCGCAACGAACCGCGTGCAGCGATTCCCGAAGCCATCGAGAAAACTTTCTATCTGACTCGCGGGCTCCAGGCGCAGTTCGTCGGGCGCGCGCAGGTCCGCAACCCTAGAGGGATGCACGTTGAGCATGGCCAACATCGCCACAGGGGAAGGAATTTCAAACTGGATGTCATATCCTAGACGCAGCATCATGGGTTAATGGGAATCCCAGACGCGTCTCGGCGGGGCTTCATAGTACCAATGAAATTGGGCATTTTCCACCAACTTCCAGGCTATGGCCGGAGCGAGGTTTTAGTCCAGTAGAAGTGAGCGAGTTCTATACCACAGTCATCGACTGTGAAATTGAGTTTGGTGGAACCAGGGGGCTATAGGACTCGTCGCCGACGGCCTGAAGAACCGCGAAATCGCGCAGAGGCTCAAGGTGAAGCAGCATTCCGTCCGGAACCACATCTACCGAATTTTTGAAAAGTTGGGGGTTTCCAGCCGGGTTGAGCCGATCCTTTATGTATTCAACCATCGGGACGGTGGCAACTAGACTGTGGCGTGGTTGCTCAACAATCGGCCAGAAATTAGCTCTATCGAGTCCGCTAAAGGCCGCTCACGGCTTCAACTTCCTCAACGCACTCAACTTCATCGCGTAATCCGCGGCAGTAATGACGAACTCCGCATGGCTCCACGCCTAGGGGCAAACCGAGATCGCGTGTTCCGCAAACAGGTGCAGTTGCTCGATCAGCATTCCCGTCGGACGTGCGTGCTTGGCCACCCAAATGAGTATTTTCCTGACATGTTCGAGTTGCCCAAGGGTCTGCGCTGTCGCGATCTTGTACTGCGCTAACCAGAGGGTGCAGACAATCCATGGATTCCCTGGCACACGGGCGTAATCTGCAGTCACACGAAAGATCGGGGCCTGTCAGCCTTTGAATTCAAAGAAACCCGCGTTTTCAGCCGCAGTCTCTCTGTGGTTTGACTGTCCGCAAGAACAGTTACCCAATGGACTATGCCTGTCCGCGCGGGCCATTCCAGTACGGCGATAGGAAATTGTATCGTCGTCTAAATAGGGCAATCAGGTATGCCTCTGCGCTTCTACTACCAGCGGGTGCGGACCTGGGCCAGCCGAAGGAGCGGCCAACATGAAAAAACTATTCTCGCTATTCTCTGTGCTCTTGCTTCTCTTGTCTTGTCTGGTCCCGAAAGGATCAGCACAGTCGATCAACCCGGGCACTGAAATCCAAGTGCGGCTGCTGGGTCAGCTGGACACTGGAACGACTGAGGCAGGCCAGGAATTCTCGGCTACTCTCGCGCAACCCGTTCGTTTGGACAACGGGATGGTTTGGCCCACCGGCACGGAGGTTAAGGGCACGGTCGTCGAGGTAGTAAGTTCTGGGCGGCTCAGCCGGCCCGCTTCGATCACGCTTCAACTCACTCAAATCGGCAACTCCCCAATCGAAACCCAGCCGGAGCGAATTGACGGGAAATCTCACGCAGGCCGCAACGTGGCCCTGATCGGCGGCATCGCCGCCGTGGGCGCCGTCCTCGGCGGTCTCGCCGGTGGCGGAAAAGGCGCGGTGATTGGCGCCGCAGCCGGGGCCGGCGCGGGAACCGCGACCGCCGCTGCGACTGGCAAGCAGGAGATCGTGTTGCGCGCGGAAACTCCACTCACGTTCGTCGTGGGCGGCAACGCTGCAGGATCGCCGGCAGAGGCAGCAGCACCAGCCCCCGAGTCGACCGAGACCGCCCAACCGCAGAACCAATCGCAGGCTCCCGACTACAACGAACCCTATGCGCCGGAGCAGCTGGATAACTTACTGGCACCAATCGCCCTCTACCCGGACCCGCTGCTGGCACAAGTTTTGGTGGCAGCGACGTTCCCGGATGAGATTCAAGACGCGGCTCCGTGGGTTCGTGCACACAACCCCGAAAGCATCGACTATCAACCCTGGGACGTCAGCGTCAAAGCGGTGGCGCACTATTCGTCGGTCTTGAGCATGTTGAATGACCGGTTGGATTGGACCACCGCGCTCGGACAAGCCTACGTCTACCAATCGAACGATGTGATGATGTCAGTGCAGCGCCTCCGCAACATGGCATATTCCCAAGGCAACCTGGTCGCGACGCCGCAGCAGCAGGTTGTGGTGGACCGCGGTTACATTCAGATCGTTCCCGCACAACCGCGCATGATCTTCGTGCCCGCATACGATCCCGGAGTAATTTACGCGCGGCGCGTCTATCGGCCCGGTTTCGGGTTCGACGGCTTCTTCAACTTCGGCACCGGCTTTGTAATTGGTTCATGGCTCAACTACGACATGGACTGGGGTACCCACCGCGTGATTTACAACAGTTGGGACGAGCGTGGCGGATGGCGGGAACGATCTCGCCCGTATGTCCACATCACCAACGTTTACGTCAACAATCGGTACGAGAACGTGAACGTAAACCGGAACGTTGTGGCCCGGCATGTGGACTATGACAACGTCAAGCGTTACAACAGCGTGCACCGAGACGTCACCTACGAAAACCGTGCACGAATCGAGGGCACCCGTGTGCGGAATGAACCGCCACGTGTTGGCCAGCAACCTCGGCCGGAACCCGCGAACGAGCGGGTGGACGACAGAGAGAATGACCGCAACTTCCACACTGAGCATCCCGACAACGCACGCTTTGAGCGTCCGAACCAAGCTCCACCTAATGCGGAACAACCGCAGTCACAACCCGCGAATGTGCGGGTGGACGATAGAGAGAATGACCGCGGATTCAGCGGTCAGCCATCATCCCAGGGGCAGCCCGCGGCACCGCAACATGCTAACAACGCCAGCTTTGAGCGCCCGAACCAGGCCCCACCGAATTCGGAACAACCGCAGCCACAACCTGCGAATGTGCGGGTGGACGACAGAGGGAATGACCGCGGATTCCGCGGTCAGCCATCATCCCAAGGGCAGCCTGCAGCACCTCAACATGCTAACAACGCCAGCTTTGAGCGCCCGAACCAGGCCCCACCGAATTCGGAACAACCGCAGCCACAACCTGCGAAAGTGCGCGTGAACGACAGAGGGAACGACCGAAACATCCGGAACCAGCCGCCAGCAACACCCGTGCGAGCTGCAAGAACGGCTCCGCAGCCCCCTCATCAGGCCGCGCCACCTGCAACTCAGCCGAAGGTGCAACAGCAAGAGCGAGAGCACGGCGTGGACAAAAAGAGTAAGGACAAAAACGAAGACAAGAAATAAAACCCGAGGTAGCACGCAAGGCATTGCGCGTCGCGGGAGTCGCCAGGCTTCCGCGACGCCTTTGCTTATCAACGCGATGGCCGAATTTCGAATGGGATTCGCAAGGGAAACCGATCGGAACACACTCGACCCGGAAGTCTGAGTCCTGCAAACAGGAATGCGCTCTCGAATTACAAAGCAGCTAGAAGATGGCTGGAGACGCGGTGACAGCCAATCATCGAGTCCTGCGTAATCAGAAAGTTGCTCCGCTCGAATATTGCCCTGCTACGGCTCCAACAATCAGAAGTGCGGGCGCGGGGAGACCCGGAGTTGTCGCTAATTTTTCTAGTGTGCTCGAATGAATCTGCTGCCTTTCGGTCGTCGCGGAAGAGACGACCAGGCAACACGTGTGAGGATCGAAGCCGGCGGCGCAGAACTTCGCCACCAGGCTTTCATACTCCGTGCCAGGCATGTATACGACTACCGTGGTATCTCTGGAGATGGAATTCGTTTCGATGGCCGCGCTTTCCCCGGTGCAAAGACGGTTGCTCAATACCAATACTTTCGAGGCCAGTCTGCGGTCGGTTAGCGGAATCCGCGCCGATGCTGCTGCGCCAAACGCTGCCGTGACGCCTGGCACGACTTCGAACTCGATTCCGGCCTGGCGCAAGGCTTCCATTTCCTCCCCTGCTCGGCCATAGAGCAGTGGATCGCCACCTTGGAGTCGAACGACCGTCAGCCCCTGGGTGGCGAACGCCACCATCTGGGAATGGATTTCTTCCTGACGGATGTGTGGCCGCCCGCAGCGCTTTCCCACATTTCGGATGCGTGCCAAGGGCGGCGCAAGGCGGAGAATTTCCGGATTGACGAGATCGTCGTGTAAGACGACTTCCGCTTCTCCCAAAATCCGGCACGCTTTCATCGTGAGCAGTTCCGGGTCTCCAGGACCCGCGCCGACCAGGTAGACTTTGCCATTCATATTGTTTTTCAGCGAAAGCCCTTTATGTTTGGCGTCTCGGGGGGCCCAGCGTTCCGTTCGCGAATTGGACCAGGCGCCACGCGCCCTTACGCGAGCGATTTTTTCTTGCTGCGGCCGCCTTTTTCACGAATGATGATTTGCCCCACTTCTTCCATGGACTTTCGCATCTGGCGGCTTTGTCTGCGCAGGCTCAGATAGGCCTCCTCCTCGGTCACTTTCAATTCTCGCTGGAGGATCCCTTTGGCCCGCTCAATAACTTTGCGCGCCGCAAGTTCGTCGGAGAGTTGCGAGCTCTTTTCTTTGAGACGGGCCATCTCAATCTCGGCGCCCACGAGAAACCCAATCGTAGAAAGCAATCGAAGCTCACGCCGCGTGTAAGAATGCGGCAGCCGATGCTGCAAATTGATCACTCCGACGAGCGCGCCCTGGCACAGGATGGGCACCGATAGGAAGGCTTCATAGCGGTCTTCGGGCAGTTCGTTGAAGAATTGGAAGCGTGGATCGTTGAAGGCATTGCACGCGACAGCGACAGGCTGCCTGTTTTTCGCTACCCATCCGGTGATTCCTTCGCCAAGGCCGAGTCTCAGGTAATCCACTTCCTCCGGATGAGGATTCTTGGATGCTCGCAAAACAAGTTCGTCATTCTCCAAAACATATACGAAGCAAGAATCGCACTTCACGATGGAGGTGGCGAACTCTATGATTCGGCGTAGCACTCCTCGAAGCGGGCTAGAAGCTGCCATCCGGCTTCCAATTTCATGCAGAAAATCCAAGCCCGGCTCATTGTTCTTTTCGTGGAGAATTTCGGCGGAGCGCTTTGCTGCTTCTTCCACCAAATAACCCATCCGGGGGTGGGAGGCTTCCATGTCGGCGTGCAGGCCCAGCGCCCCTAACTGCTCCGAAGTGGTCGGGCCCACCGACGCGATGACCATGCGCTCCAGCCTGCTGCGCACGGATTCTTCGATTCCGAATTCGGCGGCGACCTGGAGCAAATGTTGGGCCTGCACGGCAGCGGTAAGCAGAACCACTTCAATCTCACCGCCGGCGACTGCCTTCACAGCATCCCGCAGCGGAACCATGTCCTCCGGCAATGACCACTGATAGACTGGCACGCCCGTTACTCGTGCCCCTCGTTCGGACAATCCCATCAGCAATCCCGTGCAGGGAACGCCGTACTCCTGGACGGCAATTCGCAAACCTCGGAGCCGGTCCGGTCCTATCTCATCATCGAGCACGCGCAAGATCTCGCGCCACGTATTCGGTTCGGGCGCCACCAAGTCAGGTTTTACGCCTATTTCGTTCAGCGCCGATGCAGGTTTGGGCCCGCGCGCTACCACTTTTACGCGACGGAGAGCACCGATCAGTGCCGCACGAGAACAGATAGACTCGACCGAACTTGCCAGCCCCCGAATGCCTGCGCCGGTGAGGAAGATCACCATGTCAATCTGTTCGTCCGCCAGTCCTTTGGCAAACTCTAGCGCCTGTCGATTGGACTGGAGACGCACTTCGCGCAGCGCGGGCGCGACGATGGACTGGCCGCCATACGTGGTGATTAGTTTCGATATCTCTTTGGCGTGGCGGCTCTCGAGAGCCAGCACGCGAAGTCCGCTGAAATTTGCACTTGGCATCGGGCTGTTCCTAGAAGCGAAAGTTCGTCTCCACGTAGCCAAATTGCCCGCCGGTTCCACCGGGATAAATGCTGGCGATCACGCTCTTTCCCCGGCATGCGCGTAATACATTGTGATGCTGAACCCATACCCCAGCGGCACATCCACGCTCACATCCCAGACGTTCGCGAGGCTGCGGGCGCCGCCGCTGGTCCGCCCCGTATACCCGAATGTGTTGGACTGAAACGCCCCGCCGCCGCCGTACCAGAGATCCTGGTTATTGGCGAGGCGAAGCGCGTGGAGTTCGCTTCGTACGGCCAAGGAATGAGGGAGCCGGAACTGTGCCGATCCGTAGAAGTCTTCATTGTTCATCATATTGTAGAACGGGAACCGATCGTACGGACGCGGCGTCGGCATAATTTGAAAAAAAGTGCCGTGAATACTATCGTTAGGATTTGAGTCGCCGCTCCCGTATGAATATCCGGCGCTGAACCATGGGTTGATCACATGGATGAGCGGCTGCCATCCGAGTTCGCCGACGAACGCTTCGGCCCGTTGCGTTTGCTCACCCCAACCACCATTCTGAAACGCTCCCCAGGCAAGGAAATCAAATTGACCTTCATGGTCGGTGTGCAGCACATGGACATAGTCGGCGCCGTACGTGCCGATTCGGATTTGATTCGTGTCGGCCATGCGGGCGGCCACCGTGCGATTGTCGGTTTTCAGAACGCCCGCTCTATCGTCCATATACCCAATTGCGAATACCCGCAGTTCCCCAGCGTTGTTCTTTGTAGTGACCGGGACATTGAACGATCCGTAGAAAAGGTTTATGTCCAGCTCGTCCATTCCACGGATTTGATAAACACCCTCCGTGGGGCGCGCTCCGAAAAATGTAAAACTGGAATTTCCAGCGTCGAATCCTAGTTGCATTCCATCGAAACTCCGTTGCACGGCAGAGAATGAGAAATCTCCGATCAATCGCTGTGCGATGCGCGTATTGATCAAGGTCGCCAGGGTCTTATCCTTCGGATGGACTTCCGCACCGTCGAGGAACGTGAAGCGGCCCAACCGTGCGTTGCCCTTCGCAGGGAGTTTGAATCCGATGTAAGCTTGCTTCAGGAATCCACTGGCGGTGTTTCGAACATTGCCGTTCGCGGCGTAATACGTCCCGCCCAGGCCGAGTTGCCCCGGTAGTCCGGGCTGCACGGCGGAGGGAGGCAGATCGAAGATGCCAACCGCCGCACCCTCTAGGAGCCATTCGAACGCCTCCGTTTTTTGGCCGATTCCAATTCTAAGTAAGGAATGGTCGAACGCGTAGGCGTTTTGGCCTGTGGGCGGTTGAAAAAAGTCCCAGGCCTCGGTTCGAAAACGCCAATTGACGGTGAAATCCAAGGGCCCTATCTTGTGCGGGCTGCCCGTCGTAGGCGCTGGTTTCGGAGCCGCGCCGCCCGACTCGGCGGGCGCGGTCAGCGGGCTGAGCGCGGACGGGGTCGCGACGGACGCCTGCTGCTGCCCAAGCAGCGTCGCGCCGTTGAGTACAAAGACGGCCATAAAGATTACTTGCACGATTTTTCGATTCGCGGCATTTTTTATGACGTTAAATTTTGAATGCATCCGATTGCTTTCCATGTTCGCCGCCCCTTTCCACGATCAAAATCGATCAGTCCGCGGATTGCGCTTCCGCCACCGGCGCGCTGAGTGACACAGCTTGCGTTGCTTCTGCTTCCCGGAACCGCAGCAGGAGGCACGAGAATGAGGTAGCGGCAACGGCCATCCCCAAAATCGACAGGGCCTGTGAACCTGAAAGACTCTCTGCCTTGAACAGGAATCCCGCGCAAACAGCTCCGACGTTGCCTCCCGCGCCGACAATCCCGGAAACAGATCCGATAGCACGTGGCTGGACGAGGGGAACAACGGCATAGGTAACTCCACATGCCATGCACACGAGTAGACCGAACAGCAGGTACACCGCGGTAGCTGAGCCCAAACTGGTCAGACGTGAAAACAGCATTAGAGCAACACCTTCTGCAAACACCACCATTCCAAGCAAAAGTGAACGTCCCCGTAAGCCCCAGAACCCTCCGGCCCAGTCACCCGCGATCCCTCCGAGCGCGCGCGCAAATAGGTTCATCATTCCGGTTGCGCTGGCCAGCAGGCCCGCCAATTTCAGGCCGACGTGGAAAGAGTCCTTGAAGTACAGGGCGGCCACGTTATCGATGGTGATCTCCACTCCGAAGCAGGCTGCGTAAAGGAGAAAGAGAATCCAAACCTTGTAGTCCGCGGCCGCTTCCCAAAAGGCCTGTGATCCTTTTCTCTCAACGAAGGGCTTTCCATCAGGCGTGTCTTCCGTGAATCGATAGTAGAAGATACCGGTGATGAGCATACCGACTCCGGGCACCACCATGGCGAGCCGCCAACTCAAAAAGCGATCCGCTCCAAATCCAACGATGGCCCCGGCGAGTAGCGGCATGCACCACTGTGCAACGCCGCCGCCGAGGTTTCCCCAACCCGCGGAGAACGCATTTGCCGTTCCCACGACTCGCGGAGCGAACATTAACGATGTGTGGTGCTGCGTGATAACGAACGATGCTCCGATAAGCCCGATTGCCAGGCGGAACAGAAGAAACGATTGATAGCTGTGCGCGAGGCCAATCCCCATCACCGGAAACGCCCCGAGCAGGAGCAGAGCGGTGTAGGTCCGCCGCGGACCAAATCGGTCGCAGAGCCAGCCGGTAAGAAGCCGCGCCAGAACGGTAATGGCCACAGAGGCGATGATCGTATTTCCGATTTGCGCCTTCGTGAGCTTTAAGTCATCGCGCACCACCGCCATCAAAGGCGCGATACCAAACCAGGCGACAAAGCATAAGAAAAACGCGATCCAAGAGAGGTGAAACGCGCGCATCGATGCGGTGCTGAAATCCAGCAACCGGAGGCGTGTGGATCTTCCTTCGGCATCCCGGTTCGGACCTTCACCGGGATCAGCGCCTTGTATGGTCCGGCTTCTTTGCAGCAATCCCATCGTCGTCTCCTTTCAACAAGTGATACCCGCCAATTACGCGAGAACCGATCGCCTTGCAGGTCCTTCGGCCATGGCGATCCGAGGTTCTTCACCGGATGGAGACCGTTTGACGGGAAATGCAGAGTACAGCGCCAGCCCGGTGAACAGCGCTCCCGAGACGATGTTGCCGAGCGTTACCGGGAGTTGGTTCCAAAACATCCACCTGCCAACGGAAACGGGAGCGCCAAACATCATCCCCGCCGGTATGACGAACATGTTGACGATGGAGTGCTCGTAACCCTGCGCGAAAAACGTCATGATCGGAAGCCACATGGCGACCACCTTCCCAATGGTCGAGCGAGAGACCAGGGCCAGTACCGCGCCGATCGTCACCATCCAATTGCAGAGAATGCCCTTCACTACAGCCGTGGCCCATCCGCTCGATCCCAGGGCCATGTAGCCCAATGTTTTCTTCTGCGCTGCCGTCTTCAGCAGATCCCCGAGGGGACCGCCAGGCGTTGGCGCCGCAATTCGTCACGGCCAGGTAGAAGAGATACGCATAGAACACGCTTCCAACCAGATTGCCCAAATAGACCCAGCTCCAGTTTCGTAGCAGTTTGCCGAACGACACTTCGCCCGCCAGTAGCCCTACTGGAAGAAGTGCGAAATTGCCCGTGGCGAGTTCAAAGCCGAGCAGCACGAGCATCACAAATCCCACTGGAAACAAAATCGCGCCGACGATGGGAGGAAGACCCTGGGAATTCACGATCATGGCAAGCGATGTGGCGAAGCCGAGAAATGCGCCGGCGAGGATTCCCCGGATCATCATGTTCCCAATGCCAAGTTCAGACTTTCTCTTTGCAACTGCTGCGACTTCCTGCAGTAGTTCTTTCGGATTGACGTAGTCCATTTCGCGGTCCCTCCTTTGGCTTTCGAGAGCAAGGGTTGGCAATGCCCGATCGTCCCAGTATTCAAAACCGTTTAATTCACAAACGGATTTGATCCAAGCCATGAGTTTCCGCGCCATCTTCCAGGCAGACGCCAGGCACCTCTCGCGTCGCTGCGGACCGAATCGGCATCTCGATCGAAACGATGCCGTCCTCAAGTCGTGTACGGAACGTCTCGACACATTGCGGCAAGTCAGTCGCGTTCAATACACTTCCCGTCTCGAGGCTCACTTTCTGGGCATGCAACGGGCAGACCACCACCGCGCCGGAAACAATTCCTTCGGCCAATGGACCGCCCTTGTGTGGACATCGATTGTCGACAGCCAGAAAGCGATCGCCGAGGTTGAAGACGGCGATGTCGCGCCCGCCGAGACGAACCGAGCGCGCCTCGCGCAGCGGGATGTCTTCGCATCGCGCAGCTCGGATCCATCGGTGCGTGTCGCTGTTCATTCTGTTCATAGGGATATCCTCTCGATTGGTTCGATTTGTACGAATTGAGTGGGGTGCCGTGGCGCGTCGCGTTCCAACCATGCGTCTGGAGCCAGCGCCTTCGATTTATGCAGCCGATCGAGCAACCCTTGCCGCACGGCGTCGGGCGCGTACACGGTTTCCTTGCGGACTTTTTCAATTCCCAGCCGCTCGACCAAGCCATAGGTGCGCTCCAGATAGTTCGCGTTCTCTCGGTAATACTGAAAAAACAACTCCGCAGCGTTGAGGGCTTCTTCGGTGCTGACGACGGTGATCAGGAGATCGGCCTTGCGAACCGATTTCCCGGCGGCCCCGCCGACGACTACCTGCCAGCTTCCCTCCTGCCCGATGATCCCGATATCCTTCACGGTAGCTTCGGCGCAGTTGCGCGGACAGCCGACTGCTCCCATCTTCACTTTGTGCGGGGTGTAGAGATTTTCCAGACGCCGCTCAAGTTCGATGCCCGCGCTAGTGGAATCCTGCACTCCGTATCGGCAAAAGTCGGTCCCGACACAAGTCTTCACCATGCGAACGCCCTTGGTGTACGCCTGGCCCGAAGGCATTCCGAGGTCGGCCCAAATTTTCGGCAGGTCGGATTTCTTCACCCCTAGGAGATCGATGCGCTGGCTCCCGGTAATCTTCACCATGGGCACGTTGTACTTGTCTGCGACGTCCGCAATGCGGCGCAATTCGGCGGCCGAAGTGACGCCGCCGCGGATGCGCGGAACCACGGAAAATGTCCCATCCTTCTGAATATTGGCGTGGACACGGTCGTTAATGAATCGCGCCGAACGGTCCTCGTCGTGGTCGCCGCACCAGATCATGTCCATCATGTAAGCCAGAGCGGGCTTGCACACTTCGCAGCCAATTCCGTTTCCGTAGATATCCAGCACTTCCTGGACGGAGCGCAGTTTCTGGCTGCGCAGGATTTCCCGCAGGTTGTTTTCTGCGAATGGAACGCACGCGCAAAGAGTTCTCTTGGTCTCTTCCTGGAATTCAGGGGCGACGGCCTTGAGAAGCTGCTGGCAGAGCGCGGTACAGCTTCCACAACCAGTCGAGGCGCGCGTGCATTCTTTAAGCTGAGCCAAAGTATTGACGCCCTTTTCGTGGATGGCTTGAATGATGGAGCCCTTGGTGACGCCGAGGCAGCCGCAAACTGTCTCGTGATCCGGCATCTGGGCCGTATCCAAGCCCGCATCGCCCACCGGACTCGGGAAAAGAAGCTGTCGGCGCATCGAGGTGAGGTCGGTCCCGGACCGCAGCCAGTCCATGTAGCGGTGGCTGTCGGAGGTATCGCCGACCAAAATTACGCCCGCCAGTTTTCCGTCCCGCAGCGTAAGTTTTTTGTAGATTCCCAACGCGGGATCCTCATAGCGCACCGCGTCTGTTCCGGGAACTTTGTCGTTGAAATCTCCCGCGGAAAAAACATCCACTCCCATGATCTTGAGTTTGGAGGCAAGGATCGAGCCTTCGTACACGGGCCCTTTGTTTCCGGTGATCGTCGCGGCCAGAACTTTTCCTTGCTCAAAAAGCGGCGCTACGAGCCCGTAGCAAATGCCTCTGTGCTCCACGCACTCCCCCACGGCAAAGATATCCGGGTGCGATGTCTCCATATGGTCGTTCACCACGATGCCACGATTGACTTGCAGGCCCGCCTTGCGTCCCAACTCCGTATTCGGGCGGATGCCCGCGGCGACCACGACAAAATCGGCCTCGATGCTCGGGCCTTCCTTGAATGCGACGCCCTCAGCCTTGCCTATGCCCAGAATCTCCGTGGTGCTTCGGTTCACAAGCACTTTCACGCCCATGCATTCCATCTTGGCTTTCAGATAACCGCCACCGGTGAGATCGAGCTGGCGTTCCATAAGCCTGTCCATCAGGTGCACGACCGTTACGTCGCAGCCTTGAACCTGTAATCCACGCGCGGCCTCCAGTCCCAGTAGACCGCCGCCGATGACCACCGCTTTGGTTCCGGGGCGCGCGCGTTCCAACAAGGAGCGCGTGTCATCGAGGTTGCGAAAAACGAATACTCCCTCCTTCTGGATCCAATCGAGGGAAGGGATCAAAGGTGAACTTCCGGTCGCAAGGAGCAGCTTGTCGAACTGCGTCACACTCGCGTCGTCGCCGGTCACCGTCTTCCTCACGGGATCCACATCGGTAACCCGCACACCCAGCCGCAAGCGAAGGCCGTTTTGTTCGTACCACTCCAAGCTGTTCAGTACGATCTCGTCAGTGGATTTCTCTCCCGCCAAAACCGACGAAAGCAGAATGCGGTTGTAGTTGACGTGCGTTTCGTCGCCGAAGATCGTGATGTCGAACTTCCGCGCATGCTTCAGAATCTGCTCGACGCAGGCGACCCCAGCCATTCCGTTTCCGACGACGACGAGCCGCTCTCTCTTCACGGTCCCACCGGAGTTGCCATTGGAGTTGCCATTCGAGTTGCCATTGGAATTGTTCACGTTTCACCGCTCTCCTCGGGCTTTGGAAGAGCCCGCTGTCTTGGCCACGCGCACCGCGCACTGCTTATAATTTGGCTCTCGCGAAATCGGATCGAACGCGCTTTGCGTCACCCGATTTACATTCGTCTCCGCAAAGTGGAAAGGCATGAACACCTGTCCGGGAGCGATGATTTCCGTGATGCGCAATTCGATCCCGCAAACCCTGCCGCGCGCCGATTCGACATCCACATGGTCGTGCGGCTTGAGATGGAGCGCAGTGGCGTCCCGCGGATTCATTTCCAGCCAGGCGTTCGGGGACATTCGCTCCAGAATGGGCACCTGGCTCGTTTTCGTCCGTGTGTGCCAGTGCTCGACGGTTCGTCCTGTGTTGAGCACGAATGGAAATTGGGAATTCGGCTGCTCGGGGAATGCCTTCCACTCAACGGAAAGCAGTTTGGCTTTTCCGTCTTCGGTCGGAAAAATTCCGTCGGCGTAGAGGCGCGTTGTCTTTACCTCGGCGCTGCCCGCCGGGAACGGCCATTGGATCCCGCCGGTTTTTTCGATCCAGTCGTAGTTCATGCCGGAATAGTCACAGAGCCTGTTTGCCGAAACTTGTTTCCATTCCTCGAATGCGTCCTTCGGCTGTTCCCAGCCGGCAAACAGCTCTTCGTAACATCCGAGTTTGCGGGCGAGCGCGAGAAAGATTTCAAAATCGCTGCGCGCTTCGCCGGGAGGATTCACCGCGCGGTTCACTTTGCTGACGCGCCGCTCCGAATTCGTGTACGTGCCTTCCTTCTCGCCCCAAATTGCCGCAGGGAGAACCAGATCGGCCAGTTCGGAAGTGGGCGTCGGATGAAAGCCGTCTTGCACGACAAAGAAGTCCAAACTTTCCAGGCTCTGCGTGAGGACGTCCAAGTTCGGGTAGGAAACGATGGGGTTTGTGGCGATCACCCAAAGCGCGCGAATTTTCTTCGCCAGCGTCGCTTCGATGATGTCCGGGTACGCCAGTCCACGCGAAGAGGGAATGCGCTCGACCGGAACCCGCCAGAGCGTCGCCAGTTCCTCGCGGTCCTCCGCGTTCTCGAATTTCCGGTATCCGGGCAGGCTGGAGATAAAGCCCGCTTCTCGCGTTCCCATCGCGTTGCACTGACCGGTAATTGAAAACGGTGAAGCGCCGGGGCGTCCGATGTTGCCGGTGATCAATGCGAGATTGTTGATCGCGTTGACAGTCTCGGTTCCTTTGGTGCTGTGATTTACCCCCATCGTCCAGCCGATGAAGGGGGCTTTGGCGTTGCCGT
Organism: uncultured Acidobacteriota bacterium; assembly: GCA_963800455.1. Classification (GTDB taxonomy): domain Bacteria; phylum Acidobacteriota; class Terriglobia; order Acidiferrales; family UBA7541; genus Palsa-360. The sequence continues at coordinate 984,509 of CAWDAY010000004.1, forward strand.
AAAGCCAGGCCGCTTTGAAAATCTGCTCTGTCGTGAGTCCCGTGATTTCGGCAACGTATTGGGGCGTGTACGCGCGAACGGACTGTTCGAGCGCTTCAAATCCGGTCGTGTGCTCCGCGATATAGTTCCGGTCCACCAAATTGTTTTCGATGAGCAGATGGATCATGCCGTTGATGAGCGCGATGTCCGAGCGCGGCTTCAGCGGCAGGAAAAAATCCGCCATCATTGCGGTCTTAGTCACTCGCGGATCGGCCACGATCAGCGTCTTGCCGGGATTGGCTTCGAGCCACCGGCAAAGAATCGGGTGGTTGTCGGCGATGTTTGCGCCGATCAGGAAAATGACGTCGGCAATTGCCAGATCCTCGTACGATCCAGGGGGACCGTCGCTGCCGAAAGAACGCTTGTACCCGGCGACTGCGCTGGACATGCATAGCGTGGTGTTTCCATCGATATTCTTGCTGCCGAACCCAAGCTGCACCAGCTTGCCGAGCGTGTAGAACTCCTCCGTGACCAGCTGCCCCGTGCTCAACACTCCGACCGCATCGGGACCGTATTTCTTCTGGACCCCTCGAAATTTCTCCGCCATTGTGCCCAGCGCTTCGTCCCAATCGACGCGGACGAGCGCGCCCTTCTTTCGCAGCAGCGGATAACGCGCCCGGTTCTCCGCTTCGAGCGTGTAGTGTTCGGAAAGCCCCTTCGGGCACAGCGTCCCGAGGTTGGCGCGATGATTGGGGTTTCCGCGCACGCTCACCGCGTGGCCGTCCTTTACCCCCACAAACATTCCGCAGCCCACCGAGCAATAGCCGCACGTCGTCGATACCCACCGATCGGGAATTTTTTGCGCGGACGTGTATCCCGTGAATTCGTCGGTGGCATACGCGTATTTTTCGTTAAGGATGTCGAGGCCGAGCGTGCGCTTCAAGTTCATGCCGCCGCCTTTCCCTGGAATAGATAGGAAGCGGCCATGTTTTTCGGAACCACGCTTACGAAGAACAGGTACCGGCCGAGTATCTCCCCCGCGAGCGCTAGCGCCAGCGACGAGTACGCGCCGTACGCATTCGGAAAAGAAAGCGGCAGAACAATTCCGCCAAGAAGAAGCAGAGCGCCGCGCGCGAAAAATCTGGAAGCGAATACAGTTGAGAGCAGTTGGGCAGAAGCTCTCAGCTCAAACGAATCGGTCGAGCTGAGCAGAAGGAATCTCGCGGCCTGGTTCAGTATTTGTCCGCTCGCCGCCGCAACCGCCACCAGCAGCAATCCGCGCCGGTCCCCAATGCCGACACACGCGGCTAGAAGAGAACCCAGCAGCCCTGCTGTGAGAAAAAAATCGGCGACGGTGTGCTTCGTGTTCCAGGCCGGGCGCGCTTGCACGAGATAAATGCACGCACTTGCCGCGACTCCGGCGATGCCGAACAGCGACGTCAGCGCTCCGAGGGCGATACTCCCCGGCAACTGGAACCAGAGCCAGGCCGCGTAAAGTGCGGCGATACTCGAAAAGCAGGAAAACATCAGAACTTCGCGGCTCAGCCAGGAACGCTTCCACATTTTCAGCGCGCGATACGCGTAGATTGGCCGCCCGAGATGCATGGTGGACGCGCCCAGCGCCAAGCTGCCCGCCAGCATGGATACCAGCGCTGCGGCGCCCAGCCGAGTGGCCCTCCCGGTAAGCTGAAGCAGCCAGATCGCGTTGAACGCTCCAACCGAGAGCTGCGTAAGAACCGTCATGAAAACAAGCGGCCAATGCGGCTCCTCAGGACGAACGCGTCCGAGATCGACTTTTCGCGTGTCCGGAGGCAGAGTGGCCGGCAGGGTGATGCGCGTCGTGGAGATGCTGTCGTCAGCGGAGGGCAGCCCGGGTGCATTCGCGCTCGCCGCGTAAGTTTGCTTCCAGTCGGCGATGTTCACGATTTCAATCCGGATGGCGCTCTCGGGACATGCGTTGACGCAGGCCGGCTCTCGCCCTTCCTCCAAACGGTTGTGGCACATGTCGCACTTGCCCACCACGCCGCGTTCCGGGTTGTATTGGGGAACGCCGTAGGAGCAATTCCAGGTGCAGTACTGGCACCCGATGCAGGCGTCCGCGCTATGCAGCACGACTCCTGTGATTGGATTTTTCGAGTAGGCATCGACGGGACAGCCCGTCAAGCAACTGGGTTCAACGCAATGATTGCAACCCATCGATAAATGCAGACGCTGCGTGTTCGGATACCACCCCCCCTCGATTTCACCCACGCGCCGCCAATTAATGTCCGCTGGATTGCCGTTTTGTTCGTTGCAGGCCACAACGCAGCACTTGCACCCGATGCACTTGCTCATGTCAAAGTGAAAGCGAAATTGTTCTCCGGGCAGTAAAGCGCGTTGCGGAATTCTCGCAGTTTCCGTGACAAACGAAGTTCCGCACTGAAGCCCTTCGCGAACGGTCCCAAGACTTTTTGGAGTAAACAAAAAGTGGGGATTCGATTCTTTCGCTCTATCGAGTAACGGCAATGGCATCAATCGGCCCTTTAACTTCCCATTCGCCTAGAACGCCCGCTGCCCGGTTCCGGAAATAAAACGGCACACCCGAAAGGCGCCCATGAATACACATCTGCCTTTCGTGCCGCGTACTTTTCTGGACGCGATGCAGCGACAGAGTTCTAAATCGGCTCTATATTTTTTCTAGCGGAAACCACTTGGTGTCCGGGCGGATCGAAACAGCTAATTGGCCGGGGCTCTCACTTCCGACATGGAAGGGACATACGGCTCTGTAGGAAAGAACTCGTGAGCCATACCGTCCTCGAGAAACCCGCCACAACCGAGATATCGATGCGATCTTGAGGCAATGCAGCCAAGTAAGCAAATACAAAATTTCGATTGGGTAGATCAGAAAAATTACGGAAGGACCATTGACCGGATGTGCCGGCAAACAATTCGCGTTTATTTGACTATTTTGTTTTGCCTAGCGTAGATCACGCGGGACGATACCCCGCCGCCATCACCCGTGGCGCCAATTTGAATGATTCTCTTCCATTAAGAACCGCGACGGGAGGATAATCATCCCGAATTCCACTTTCCGAAGCGAGGAGATGATGATGGAGACCATGCGAGCCGTGCTTATCGCGGGTGGCGCTCTTGCTGCCATTCTTCTTCAAACCGCTCCCGCCCGACCTCAACCGGATGCTCAGCCGGTATCCGCATTGAGCGGGCACGTGACTTCCGCTGAGGAAGGTCCGATGGAAGGTGTGGTGGTCAGCGCGAAGAAGGACGGCTCGACAATCAGCATCAGTGTTGTTACCAACGCCACGGGCCGCTTTGCTTTCCCGGTCGCGAGACTCGAACTCGGACACTATGCATTGAGTGCCCGCGCTGCCGGCTACGACGTGGACGGAGCCGTGGCCGCGGATGTCGCCTCAGACCAAGAAGCCAAGGTCGAGATCAAGCTCAAAAAAACGAAGAACTTGCCCGGCCATCTCACAAATGCCGAATGGCTGATGAGCATGCCGGGCACGGACGAGCAAAAACGCTTCTTGCTCAACTGTACCACCTGCCACACGCTCGAGCGCATCATGAGGTCTACGCACGACGCCGACGAATTCATGCAAGTGTTCCACCGCATGAGCCTTTACTATCCTGGCAGCACTCCCCTGAAGCCGCAGCGGCTCGCCGGCACAGCAAGCCGCGATGTGGAACGCGGCGGCAACGGCAGGAAAACGGCGGAATGGCTCGCCACCGTCAACCTGAGCCAGGAGCCGACCTGGACGTTCCCTCTGAAGACGCAGCCTCGGCTCACGGGCAGGGCCACGCACGTGATCGTCACCGAATACGATTTGCCCAATCCCTTGATTGAGCCGCATGACGTGGTGCTCGATCGCGAAGGCAACGTCTGGTACACCGATTTCGGCCAGATGTTTCTCGGCAAGATGGACCCGAAAACCGGCAAGGTGACGCAATATCCGATTCCCGTAGTTAAGCCGGGATGGCCGGTAGGCGCGCTCGATCTGGAATTCGACACGGACGACAATCCCTGGATCGGCGTGATGTATCAGAGCGCTATCGCGAAGTTCGATCGGAAAACCGAGAAGTTCCAGATGTGGTCCACACCCAAGGAATGGGACACGGACGCCGGCCAGCTCGGCCATATCGCCATCGAAGGCACGCCTGTGGACAACAAGGTCTGGATCAAGAACTCCGATGGAGGCAACATTTACCGGCTCGATTTGACCACCAACCAGATGGAGAACCTTGGCAGCTTCAAGGATCCGCAGACCGGCAAACGCATTGGGACCTATGGGATCGACTCGGATGCGCAGAATAACGCGTATCTGCTCGATTTTGCGGCCGGGAATATCGTCAGGATCGACGCCAAGACGAGGGATGCGACCGTCTACCGGACTCCGACCCCGGACTCGCGCCCGCGGCGCGGCCGAGTCGATCGCGACGGCCGGCTGTGGTTTGGCGAATATCAGGGCAACGCGATCGGCATGTTCGACCCGAAAACCGAAAAAATAACCGAGTGGAAAGTGCCCACGCCGTGGAGCGCCCCGTATGACGCCGTGGCCGACCGCAACGGTGAGGCATGGACCGGATCCATGCTAACCGACCGTGTGGCACGACTCGATATCAAGAGCGGCCAGTACACGGAGTACATGCTACCGCGCCCGACCAATATCCGCCGGGTCTATGTGGACGATTCGAAGAAACCCGGAACGCTCTGGATCGGCAGCAACCACGGCGCATCGATCGTCAAGGTCGAACCGCTCGACTAATGTTCGTTCCAATTTGCGCGTTTATTTTTGGATGCCTTCGCGATTCGCCGCCGAGATCGCAACACGATCGGAATGAGTTTGCAGCCAAGCTTTGTCTTGGCCACGGTAACTTCCAGCCCCCTGAGAAGTCACGCCGGCTCCACTGGCCGTTGCAACACTGGCTCGGAGCCTACACGCAGGGGTCTCAAAGCCCAAAGTCTTTCGCAAGGACGGCCGCAGGAATGCTGTATTTCCATCTCCTGTAATAACCCTACACATAACAACGCTTTGGAGTTGCATGTATAGGCAAGCATTGACCAACAATATACAATAAAGTGACGTAAGGTCTCTAGATCAGCTCGATAGAGAGTCTCGCGATGCATGAGCGACCAGCCGACCAACCGGACGCAAAATCGGAACGACGGCAGGCAAACCGATTCCCTGTCGTCATTCCCGTAGAAGCAAATTGGGTTGAGCCTGGCGGAAAGAGCGTCACTCAAACCGGCCAAGCGAAAGAGGTGAACGCCTTGGGCGGTTTGTTGGACATGAAGACTCACCCAAGCCCCGGTGGCGAGATTGAGTTAACCAATCTTCTTTCCGGTGAAACTCTTCGAGCGCGTATTGTCGGGTCCCGCCGATTCAGGAAAGACGATGGCTGGGGCGTTGCAGTCGCGCTTTTGACGCCCAGTGAAACTTTTTGGGGAATGAATTTCCAATTAAGGAAGATCAGTTCGGAGCTGGTCAAGATCGAGCAAGGGATCCAGTCCGGCGGCATAGCCCCCAGCATTCTGATGGAGTTCCGCGATTCCATCGATCATGTGCGCAGGACCGCATGGGCTGTTCAGGAATGGCAGGAGCGCCAACTGCTCAAACGTGATCCACAGACCGTGCTGCCATTGATCACCACCGAACGAATTCGCCGCGCCACTCAACTCAGCAAAGCAATAACGATGGATCTGGCCGCGCAAGAAGTAACCCGTGAGACGGCGGGAATCGACGACTTTTTTCGAGCTGTCGAAAGCCTGCACCAGCGGGTCGCGGAGTTGTTCAGGGATCGTCGAGCCTGACTTTCGCAGATTCATTCACGAATCCCGGGCGGCTCTTATCCGTTCGACGAAGCGCTGTTCATATCGGGAAAGCCCATGGAATGATTTTCAAAGAGGTGCTCCGTGACTCAGCCAACTGCCGATCAATCTCCTTCATCAACTGGAACGCGAAGGAGCCGACGTTTTTCCGTCATCTCGCCGATCGAAGCGACATGGCAGGAGGCTGACGGCACCATTGTCCGCGAGGCCGGACGGGCCACGGAAGTCAACGCTCAGGGCGGTTTGTTGGAGATGAAGACTTACCCGATTGTGGGAAGTCAGATTGAAATGACGAATCTCATCTCGCATAAATCTTCGCATGCTCGCGTCCTCGGTGCCCGGCGGAGCACTGAGGGTCGCCTATTGGGGGTTGCCGTCGAACTTCTCGTCCCGAGTGACAACTTCTGGGGTGTCAATTTCCAGCTGAGGAAAACCTGCTCCGACCTGGTCAAACTAGAGTACGACATACGCTCGGGCCCGATAGATCCGGACATCCTCAGGGAATTTCGAGATGCAGTGGATAATGTGCGCAAGACGGCTTGGGCCGTTCAAGAGTGGCAAGAACGGCAGTTACGGGACCAGGATCCACAAACGGTAGTCCCTTTGTTGATTGCGGAGCGCATCCGCCGCGCCACTCAGCTCTGTGACGCCATAATCTCGGACTCGGCTGCCCACGAAATAGCTCGGGAAACCGTGGGAATTGAGGAATTCTTCCGAACCGTCCAACAGCTACACCAGAACCTCCATCGTCTCTTCGGGGATGAAAAAGTATAACGTAAGCTTCAAAGGCAAAGCCGTTGAACCGCCAAAGAGTTGGTCTATCGGAGACAGATCCAGGGAATACTCTGCCCCGCTTGCCTTCGCTTCTTTTCTGTTGAGTTCCGGAAGGTTGAGCGCCGTGACGTAACAGATGAGCACTCCAGCTGCGCGACTTGCGCGAACTAAAGAAATTGTTTCGGGGTGACATGGAACGCCGCACGGGCCCGCTTCGGCGCCACGTCGCAAAGGTTGAAAATAGTCATACGGTTCCTACCGTTGGAACACTCGAACAATTCGCTCGAGCCCTGGAAGTGCCAATCTATCAACTTTTCCGCGACGGGGAAGAACTGCCCGAACGGTCGAACCTGTCCAAGCGACGACGCGCTAGGTCACTTTTTCATTCGCCGATTCCGCTGATGCTGGGGTGCGAGCCGTCGATCCGCTCAAGACACTTTGCGCCGAGCGTGCGAGCTGTGGCGAATCGGGCGGATACCAATGTCAACTTCGGCTCGCCGCCGGTGCGGGTCAGCCAACTCGAATTGGCCGCGCTTGGCCGCCTGAAATGTGTGGGTCAAGCACAACAGCCACTCCAGCTCACATTCCTGGGGATGCGCAGGTACGGGTGGGAAAGCCGAGTTATGCTTTGAGGGGATCACGCCGTTCACTTCACCCTCAGCGATTGCCGAGGGGCTACTAAGGGCTTCTTGTATCACTTCAGCCAATAGTTTGTCAATCAATCTAAACGGCGACGAAACGGTTTCCCGACTATTCCCGGTTCCCTTCCCCGCGAATGCGGTACTCCAACCTGTCCTGCCTCATCCGGAAGCCGACTGCCGCACCGAACGATTTCATCGTAGTTGAAAAAAAAGTCCGGACCGCCGAATATCCAGGAAGCAGGAACTCGCGTCTTCGACGGCTCCTGCGTGGGACGCTCGGCTCTCCAACAGATGAACCGAAACTACTTCGGCATCGTTTCTCTTTATTGCGGCCGGTGAAACAGGCCCATATAGACAGCCTTGCCGAGAATATGTCCCTGGATCGCTTTCATGATAGCTGTGCGGGTCTCGAACGCCTCCGTCCCGGGCTGAACGTCGAGCTTCGTGTCCAACGCAAACAGCTCGAACGTGTAATGGTGCCGCGGGCCGGCGGCCGGAGCGCCGGGCCCTCGGTAGACCTGCCCGCTCGCGCTGAGTTGATAGGCTCCGTTCTGCAGTTGCGCCCCCTTCGGAATCCCCTCGGGAAGTCCGGTTGCCGAACCAGGAATATTCCACACGATCCAGTGAAGCTGATCGTCGCTGGTGTGATTCCGGCTGACCTCCAGATCATGCAGATGCAAAACGAAGCTAACGGTCCCGGCGGGCACGTTGGTCCAGGTGATGGCCGGTGAGGTCTGGTCTCCGGCCTGCGTATATTTCGCCGGAATATCCGTGCCGTCGGCGAACGCCGCGATGGACATCGTCATCGGCGCTGGCGCCGCTTGTCCCTGCTGCATTTGAGCCGCCACCGGCAACGCCAGCGCACACATGGCCGTGGCGATCGAAAGCACATGAAGAAATCGCATTCGTTTTGTCCTCCCCCGCTTGAGCCGAGATTTCACACCTGCTGCGGGCAATCATACGGAATTGCAGGCCGCAAACACAAACGTCACAAAAGAATCGCTAAAGCTTATACGAAGACCTTCCAAGGGAAACGCCTGCGAGATGCAGGTCGTTTCGAACTTCAGCGGATGGGAGCACAACGACAGAGATCACTTCAAGAAGCGCGTGGACGACGCTCGGGTCAAAGCAAAGTCCGCAGCGCCTCCTCCGGAAGCCGTGAAACCTACGGACCCATCGAAGTAGCCGAGGGCGCCTCAGTGCCCCGGATGCTTCCCGGGAAAGTAGTGGACGGTGACCGGCTCCGACAACGTGAAGTCGAGCTTGGTTTCGGATGGGAGGCGGACCTGCTCGCCGTGTGTGGCGGCTTGCGCGACGGTTCCGCCCGCTCCGCCGACGCCGGCTCCGATCGCAGCGCCCTTGCCACCGCCCGCGATGGCTCCGATGATGGCTCCGAGCACGGCGCCGCCGCCGATTGTTTCGGCGCTGCGCTTGCCGCGGGACTTGCCCACCTGGCTATAGTCATCGCTCACTAGCGTGTAGGAAGTGCCTTGGAATTCCATCCTCGTCAGCTGCAGCTCAATGCTGCTCTTGCCCTTCATGCGGCCGGCGGAACTCGCGTCGACCAGTTTGAGCTCGACGTTGGTGCCGGTGGGCACGACCACTTCGGAACCCACCACAATCGGCGCGGCCAGCGAGGCGTGAAAGAGATCGCCGGCGTGATTGACGGACGTATCCACCGGATCGATCAATTGCACACGCACGGCCGTGCCCTGGGGAATCTCGACGACGCGGGGTTGCGGCGGAGGTGGGGGCGGAGGCTGCGGCGCCGGTGCGGGTGTCGCAACCGGAGCGGGCGCTGCATCTGGCGCAGGCTCGGGCGTCGGGTACGATACCATTTGCTGCGGCGGAGGCGGAGGCACATCGGCTCGGGCTTGCTGGCGCGACGCCGATGGGTGGCGTAGCGCGTGCTGCTTCGGCTGGGGCGCGGGTTTTGGCTTGGAGGCCTTCGCTCGGGTCGAAGATTCCTTAACCGGCGGCGGTTCGGGCGCTGGAACCGGTACGGGCGCGGGTGCTGCCGCCGCTTGCTGGACGGCCATGCGATCGTAGACGTTCTTCACGCCGGGAGTCTGCTGCGCAACACTGAAGACCTGGTTGCGTGTGGCGTCGTCGGGAACCTGGCCGTTCAGCGTGACGTTCCCGTGGTCCACGGTCACGCCGATGTTCGCGGACTTGCTCTGCGGATCGGCAAACATACGCGACTGGATGTCGGTGGTGATGGCCTGGTCGCTGCGGGTGCTGGAGCACCCGGCAATCAGCGTAAGAAAAACCGCGACGGCGACGAACCTGGTGACCTGCCTGAACATTCCTTCTCCTCCGAGACTCTCATGATCTCGCACGAACCTCGCAGGCTGGGCGTCTCGAGGCCGTACGATTTTACCACGACGAACTTTCCGGAAGGTTAGATGCGGACGGCGGGAGAAGCGCTGTCTCCTTATTGCCGAATGCGTCGCGCGCGGGCAAATTCCTACACCTTCCGTCGCTGTCGTGCGACGCCATAGCCGGACGGCTCGCGGCTCTGCTATGCTCGCCGGCATGCCGATGACTCGATGGTCTCAAGGCGCGAGCCGGAGAATTCCGCGCGTCGTTCTGTGCGCGCTGAACATCTTGCTTTTCGCAGCCGTCGCGTTGGGTCAGCGCGGCGGCCCGGCGGGTCAAGAACGTTCGCCGGCCCTCCGGCAGGCGCTTGCCGACGCTGCGAAAAAATACAAGATTCCGGGCATCGCCGCCGCGGTGATCGAGCATGGACAGTTGCGCGCAGTGGAAGTCTTCGGAGTCCGCGACCAGAAATCCAACCTGCCCGTCACAGCAAACACCATTTTTGAAGCGGGTCCGCTCGGTGAGCCGCTTTATGCGTATGCAGTCTTGCGTCTGGCTTCCGAAGGAAGCTTCAATCCGGCTTCGCCGCTCCCGAGCTACCTCCCTCTTCCCTACGTCCGGGATCTCGACCCCCTGTCCGGATCGCCGGCGACGGAACCGCTGTACGATCCGCGATTCAACCAGATCACCGCACTGCGCGTGATGAGCCATCTTTCCGGAATGCCGGACTGGGCGCGCAGCCAGCATCTGTCTCTGCGATATCCGCCCGGACAAAAGTGGTCGTATTCGAACGAAGGCTATCTTTACTTGCAACAGGTGGTCGAGCACGTCAGCGGGGAAACGTTCAACGATTTTGTGGTGCACCGGGTTTTAGGTCCGGCCGGCATGCGGCGCAGCAGTTTCGTCTGGCAAGACGCCGGCGCGGGGGACGTCGCCACAGGCTATGACCGCTCCGGCGCTCCCGTCGAAATTCACCACTACCCGCGGCCCGCTGCCGCAACCACTCTGCTCACAACCATTCGCGAGTACGCGCAGTTCGTCCAGTATCTCCTCGCGTCCGCGCCGGCCCAGCGCCTGCACGAGTCGGCGGTCTCGCTCATGTTAGGCCCCTCCGTCCCCGTGGATGACGCCGTTCCCTTCTCCTGGGGGCTCGGACTCGCCCTTGAGAAACGCGGAGAGGACGTTTACTTTTTTCATCGCGAGAATGGCCCCGGGTTTCAAGCCTTTGTAATCGCCTCCCGCACGGCGCAAAGAGGACTCGTGATCTTCACCAATAGCGGCAACGGGCTCGCCGCCGTTCCGGATCTCGTGGCCGCGACCATCGGCGGAAATCACCCCATACTCCAGTCCCGTTTTGTCAATTCCCAATAAACACCCAACGATTGTCCCAGCAGTACTGGGTCTTTATTTCCAACGCGACATTGTGATATAGATTCCGCGCTGAACGGGTATGTCCAATGCCGGGGCCATCCCTCGTCCCGGCAGGCCAGTGGAAAACTGAATATTCCAGCCCATGTCGGCTGGACGAGATCCTCGACGCGGATCCCGAATCGGAGAGCAGGCGTCGCTTCGCTTTTTTTGCGAAGGTGTCTATTTCCATCCGTTTTATCCACTGGTACCCCAGGCCGGAGGAGCCCAGGGCTCCCCGACAATCTAGCTGATTTTTTCGAGCGGACTTAGCCGCATGGAGGCCCAGCCATGAGACGAGTTCTTGTTCTCTCGGTATTTCTATTCTCGTTTGCCGCGAGCATGCTCGCGCAGCCGCCGCAGCCCACCACCAAAGCGGATGCGACGCAACCGGCTGCCGCCGCTCCGGCCTCCTCCGCGGCCCTGCAGACGGCGCGCGCCAGATTCGCGAAGCTGCCGCTCTCGTTCGAAGAGAATGCCGGGCAGACCGACGCGCGAGTGAAGTACGAGTCGCGTGGGTCGGGCTACAGCCTGTTTCTCACCGCGGATGAAGCGGTATTCGTCTTCCAAGGCGGCGCGTCCGGAAACTGCGCGGGCCTGGCGGGCAAGGCCCTGTTGGATTGCCAGCGCCAGGCGTTGCGTGATGCCAAGACTTCGAATCTGTGGCTGAAGATGGCCGGCGCAAACTCTTCCGCGGATGTCGTCTCCTCCGACCCGCTCCCCGGCAAAATCAACTATTACTTCGGCAACGATCCGCGAAAATGGCGTACCGGAGTACGCCAGTTCGGGCGCGTCACATATCGGGGAATTTATCCCGGCGTGGACCTGACGTATTACGGCAATCAACAGCAACTCGAATCGGACTTCGTCGTCGCGCCCGGCGCAAATCCCCGCTCGATCGAATATGACGTGACGGGCGCGCGGGACGTTCGCGTCGACGCGCAGGGAAACCTGGTCCTCGTCACCGAGGCGGGAGACGCGCAGCTGATGCGCCCGGTAGTATACCAAACGATAAATGGAGCGCGGCGCGAAATTTCCGGGCGCTACGTTTTGCGCGCCAAGAACCGCATCGGCTTCCAGATCGGCGCCTACGACAAGCGCGATTCACTGGTCATCGACCCCATGCTCGTCTACTCGACGTTTCTCGGCGGCAGCAGCGGTGATGTTGGAAATGCAATTACCATCGACTCTACCGGAGCCGCCTTCGTAACCGGCAGCGGAAATTCTCTCGATTTTCCGGGCAACGCGCTAGCCGGTCCGGTCAGCCAGACGTCGACTTTCGCGTTCGTCACGAAATTCGATCCTACGGGCAATACGCTCGCCTATTCGACCTTGCTTCGCGGCACCACGGGCTTTGAGGATAGCGGAAACGGGGTCGGACTCGACAGCTCGAGCAATGCTTATGTCGCCGGAACGACGAGCGATGCCGATTTCCCGTTACTCAATCCCTACCAGGCGGTGCTCGGAGACGATCCGATTCAAAGCAACAGCGGATTCATTCAAAGCGGGTTCGTTGCCGGGCTGGATACCAGCGGTGCGCTGATTTATTCCACTTTTTTGGGCGGTCGAAATTCCAGCGATGAAAACTATCTGACTGGCTTGGCTGCGGATGCCGCCGGGAACGCCTACGTCGTGGGCTACACCAATTCCCAGAATTTCCCGACGCTGGTTCCGCTGCAATCGACGAATAACGGATTCGAAAACGCCGTCGTGGCAAAATTTAATAATCAAGGCCAGCTCTTGTATTCCACCTACCTCGGTGGCAATAGCGACGACGAGGGGAATGCTATCGCCATCGACAATGCGGGTAATGCTTATGTGACGGGACAAACTTCATCGTCAACGTTTCCGGTGCAGACGACACCGGCGCCGTTCCAAAGTACGCAGAATAGTTTCAGCACCGATGTATTCGTGTCGAAATTGAGCTTCGATTCCGTCCATCAAACCTTATCTTTGGCGAACTCCACATATCTCGGCGGCTCCAACACCGACATTGGCTATGGCATTGCCGTGGACACGGCCACGCCGAACCCAAACGTGTACCTCACGGGTCAAACCTCCTCCACCTCGACTACATCTGGCGACACTCCGTTTCCGACACAGAATGCGATCTTCGGACCCCAGACGTGCGGTACGTCAACCTGTATCGAAGCGTTCGCAACCAAGATGAACGGCACATTTACCGCGCCGCTCGTCTATTCTACATTTCTTGGCGGGACCGGAACATCATCGGCGCCTGGCGCGACTGGTGACACCGGGTTCGCCATCGCGCTGGATGGAGCCAATCCTCCCAATGCATTTGTAACCGGGGAAACTGCGTCCAGTGACTTTCCAATCGTGACGCCGTTGCAATCCACGATAGGATCGACTTCGAGCTCCGATGCCTTTGTCACCGAAGTGAACGGCGCCGGCGCCGCGCTGAACTATTCCACCTTCCTCGGCGGACTGTCCGAGGACAAGGGGTTGGGCATTGCGGTCGATTCGACCGGGAAGGCTTACGTTACCGGCAGCACGTCGTCAGCGAATTTCCCCGTTCTGAGTTCGTCCGGGGGGGCGACAAATCCCTTTCAGAGTCAGCTCCACACTTCCGCAGGCAACGCGTTTCTTACAAAAATTTCTCCGGCTGCCGCGGCCTCCGGCTTGAATTTCTTTCCGCCTGTGTTCAACTATCCCGACACGGGCATCAATCAGACCGGATTGCTTGAAACCTTTACGCTGAGCAACAATTCAGGCTCGAGCGTTACGGTCAACGCACTCTCTATTACAGGTACAAATGCCACTGACTTCCCCATCGTTCCACTGAGCGGGACTTGCACCAACGGAATCGTTCTAACCGCGGGAACCTCGTGCACCGTCGCGGTCCAATTTGCTCCCAAGGATCAGGATGCGCGCTCCGCGCAGCTCACCGTCAGCAGCACCCCGGCAAGTAGTTCCGTCGTGAACTTGTCCGGATTCGGCGCAGTTCCCGAGGTCAGCATCGCCCCGGCTGCGATCAACTACGGCACCAATGCCCCGCTCAACGTGGCGGCCTTCGGCGGCGTGTCGCTTACGAATACGGGCGGCGGGACGCTGCACGTGGGCAGCGTGCAGATCAGCGGCTCGGACGCCTCGGCATTTGAAGTTGTATTCAATACCTGCTCCACGGTCCCCGCTCATTCGAGCTGTTCCATCGACGTGACCCTCACTCCGACGACGGCCAAAGCTTACAGCGCAACGTTGTCGATCAATGACGACGCGGCCGGAAGCTCGCAGTCCATTCCGTTGAGCGGCACCGGCGTGGGGCAGGTGATAGTAGCCCCAACCTCAATCGAGTTCGGCGGCTTGCTTCTAAACACATCTTCCACCGATCGGGAGATCTCCGTCGTGAACGGTTCGGGTGGAGTCATCACGCTTTCGGCCATCACGCCCAGCGGAAGCAGCGGAGATTTCCCCGTCGATACAAAAGCTCCGCAGACAAGTGCGCCGACTTGCGTGGCCGGCTTGCAAATGCAGCCCGGCGTGCAATGCCAATTTTATCTATTCTTCCGGCCGACGGCGGGCACTCCATTTGACGGAGACACCGCGACATACACGTTTAACTGGACAGGGACGCTGAGCGGCTCAAGGACCGTGACGGTCATGGGTACAGGGGAAACGGGAGTGACGCTGTATCAGAACAGCATCACGGTTCCCAGTACTTTCGTTGGCGCCACAGAACAGCGGAGCGACATCGACCAGCTGTTCAACGGAACCAGCGGCCCCATCACGGTCACCAGCATCGTTCTCAGCGGCGCAACCCCTCAGGACTACACAGTTGAGCTCGATAACTCGTGTTCAGTCAATGGCACGATTCCGGCGAATTCCAGTTGCTTCCTGGACGGTCAGTTTGCGCCTTCCGCGACGGGAACGAGATCCGTAACCGCGACGATCAATTACACGCCACCCAGCGGGAGTTCTCTGACTCTCAGCGCAACTGGAATCGGCCTCGCCGGTCCCGTGCAATTCCCCGGCGCTTTCGATTTCGGTTCCGAAATCGTGGGACTTAAGGGGCCAGTGCAGCGACTGTACTTACAAAATACACAGAAGGCCCCGCTGCATATCACGACCGTCTCCGCTGTGGCGGGTACAAACGCCAGCGACTTCGTGAATAACAGCACCAGCACTTGTGCGACCGGCGTAACGGTACCCGGCGGAGGAAAGTGTTTCGTCGATCTGCAATTCGGTCCCGGCGGAACAGGCAGCCGCGCCGCCTCGATTACGATAACGGACGACGGTCCAGGCAGCCCGCGGACTTTGAACATGTCGGGAACCGGCGAATCGGCGGTAGTTACTGTGTCTCCAAGCACTCTCGATTTCGGCAACGTAGCCCTGGTCAATCCCTCCTCTGCTCAGCCGACCGTGACGGCGACTTTCTACCTGACAAATGCGGGCAATACATCCGCAACAATTAGTGTCGCTCCGGTGCTCACAACAACCACCGGGACCCCGTTTGCGGTCTCCGGCGGTGCTGGAACCACATGCACCCAGAATCAAGTGGTGCTCCCGCAGGGAGGCACGTGTTCGGTGGCCATCACTTTTAAACCCACTGGCCCTGGCGCGGCGACGCCGAATTCAGTGACACTCACCGATAGCGTTGGTGGATTGCACACCGTTCAGATCCGGGGCGCGGGCGTTACGCAAGGAGTTTTGTCGGTAAGCGCCGCCTCAGCGTTCAATCAAGCGCCGAGCACGACAACAACGCCGGCACAATCGCTGACGGTCACAAACACGGGGACCGGCCCGCTGACACTCAGCTCCATTGCGATCAACGGGACAAATTCGTCGAACTTCGCGATCGCAACGGCGGGGACGACTCCTTGTACTGCCGGGATGAGCCTCACCGCCTCACCGGGACCCAACAATACCTGCACGATTGGAGTGACATTCACCGCGCCTTCCACGCCCGGGTCATTCATCGCAAATCTACTGGTGACGGCAAGTCTCGGCAACAACGTCAACGGCAATTCCCAGACGAAGCTTAGCGGATCCAGTCTGGGCTTGAGTGTTTCCCCGGCGGCGCCTTTGGATTTTGGGACCGTGCCGGTCGGAACGTCAGTCAATTACAGCACGCTCCTCAATTCGTTTTTCGGGGTCACGGTAACGAACAACTTTGCTTCGACTGTGACCATTTCCAGTATCGCGCCTCAGACGCCCGGCGATTTTACAGTTGCGAGTAACGGTTGCACGTCGACCGTCGCCCCCGGCAACACGTGCTTTTTCGACATCGCTTTCGCGCCGACGGTGACGACCCCCGAGACCAACAATATCCTCATCACCTACACCGGAGCGCCGAACGCTCCCCTATCCGTGGCTGTCAAGGGCACTGGCAGCGCCGCGCTGCTCGCGGTTCCTAATCCGCTGAACGTGACGGCTTCCGTCGGCACCCCGTCCAGCCCCACCATCACGATCGGCAACGGAACTTCTTCCACGATCAACATCGTCAGCGTGAATGCCATCACCGGCACCAACGCAGCCGACTATTCGCCAGGTTTTTCGACCTGCACTTTTATTCCACTATCACCTGCGGGATCGCCCAGCAGCAGTTGCACGGTACCTGTGACATTCAATCCGCTGGCTCCGGGTACAAACCGGACCGCGCAATTTACGGTGACCTATACCGTCGGCGCCAACCCCACGCAGCAAACATTGACGGTGAACCTTAACGGCACTGCCACGGCCCCACAGGTCTCGATTTCCCCGAACCCGCCGACGGCTTTGACCTTTGGAAGCCAGAACACGAACACGCAAAGCCTCGTCTTGAACGTCGTGCTGACGAACTCAGGGAGCAGCCCGCTCCTTGTGTCGGGTCTGAAAATCACCGGAGCGAACGCCGTCGATTTCGCACTCGCTCCTCAAAGCTTCCCCTTCCTTAGCACCGCCTCGAATATCGGTTGCCAGAATGTCTTCTACCCGGGTCTTGCTCCCGGAGCGAGCTGCACCATTCCCATCACGTTTACGCCGTCTCTGCTCTACAACAGCACCACAAGAAATGCGACGCTGACCATTACCGACAACGCGTATCCGAGCACCACGCAAACGGTCAATTTGGTGGGCAACGCACCGGCCGGCAGCGTCACGGCGTTCCCGACGAGCCTTGGCTTCGCGGATACGAACATCGGGGCGTCCGTTACGCAAAGCGTGCTCATTACCAACACCACGAGCGCGGCCGTCACATTTTCCAGCCCCATCGCGACCTTCGGTGCTTCGAGTTCCTACAGTGTCGATACGACGCCGGCGACGAACGCCTGCACTGCGTCCACGCACCTGATCGCCAACACCGGTTCGTGCGTCCTGTACATCAAATTTACCCCGCAGGTCATCGGCGCGAATCCGGCCACGGCCACGGTCCACACCTCCGGCGTTTCGCCGACGGTCGCTCTCTCCGGCAACGGCAAGAGTTCGGTTGTCAGCGTCAGCCCGACTTCCGTGACGTTCTCGACGCCTCAGTTGTGGGTATTCAAAGCTCGCCGCAGCCGGTCACGCTTACGAACGGCACCAGCGCGTCGATTACGGTTTCCACGCCGACAGTTTCCGGCGATTATCTGCTGGGGACGAACACTTGCACGAGCAGCGTGGCAGCCGGAGCGAGTTGCACGGTGAACGTAATCTTCAAGCCGACCGCCACGGGCACACGGACCGGGACGCTCACGATCAATGATTCGGGAACTCCCAGCTCGTTTAGCGTTTCGCTGAGCGGCACCGGCACAGCGCCATCCACGATCCTAGCTACCGCCGGGACTTCGCAGAGCGCGGTCGTCAATAACGCGTTCGCGGCGCTGCAGGCCACCGTGAAAGATAGCGGCGGAAACGCCCTGCCGGGCGTCTCCGTGACGTTTACGGTAACGGCGGCCTCAGGCGGAGCGAGCGGAACCTTTACCGGAAACCTCACCAGCGCGACGGTGAGCAGCGATTCGAGCGGCGTGGCCACCGCTCCGACGTTCACGGCGAACAACATTCCGGGCGGGCCCTACACAGTTGCGGCAACCGCCGGAGCCGTCGGGCCGGCGAACTTCACCCTGACCAACACGATCGGGACGCCTGCATCGATTACTCCCGGGGCTAACACCACGCCGCAAAGCGTCGCCATCAACACGGCTTTTGCGACACTTTCCGTGACCGTGAAAGACAGCGGGTCGCTTCCCTTGGACGGCATCGTCGTGACGTTCACGGCTCCGTCGAGCGGCGCCAGCGGCACGTTCACTGGCGGCCTGACCACCGTGCAGGCGACGACCAATACCAGCGGCGTCGCTACCGCTCCCACGTTCACTGCCAATGGAACCGTGGGCGGTCCTTATAACGTGACTGCCACCGCCGGAACGGCGTCGGCGAACTTCAGCCTGAACAATCTCGCCGGACCTCCGGCTTCCATCACAGCGACTGCGGGAACGCCGCAGAGCGCGATAATCGGCAACGCGTTCAGCACGAACCTGGCGGCGACGGTGAAGGATGCAGGTGGCAACCCGTTGAACAACGTTGTGGTGACCTTCACCGCCCCCTCGACCGGAGCAAGCGGAACGTTTGTGGGAGGCTCAAGCGGCGGGACCGTCGTGACTGCAAACACGAACGCCAGCGGCGTGGCCACGGCGGCCGTCTTCACGGCGAACTCCTCCGTCGGTTCCTATACGGTGAACGCCTCGGTGACCGGCGTCGTAACCAAAGCCGCGTTCACGTTGAATAACACCGCGGGTCCACCGGCAAACATCGCGGCCACCGCGGGCGCAACTCAGAGCGCCGCCGTCACGACAGCTTTTGCTACGAATTTGGCGGCGACCGTTACCGACAGTGGCGGCAATCCGATCAGCGGGGCCACCGTAACGTTTACCGCGCCGTCCAGCGGAGCGAGTGGCACCTTCCTCGGAGGCACCAGCGGCGGGACCATTGTCACAGCCACAACAAATGCCAGCGGCGTGGCCACTGCGTCCACGTTCACGGCAAACTCGACGATCGGCGGTTACTCCGTCACCGCCGCGGTGGGCGGCGTCGTGGCCAAGGCTACGTTCTCGCTGACGAACACGGCGGGCCCGGCGGCATCCATCACGGCCACAGCAGGCACGCCGCAGAGCGCGACGATCAGCACGGCCTTCGCTACCGCGTTGCAGGCCACGGTGAAGGATGCAGGCGGCAATCCGGTCAATGGCGCCACGGTGACGTTCACGTCGCCCTCCAGCGGAGCCAGCGGCACATTTGCCGGAGGCTCGAGTGGCGGGACCGTAGTCACGGCGACGACGAATGCCAGCGGCGTGGCCACTGCCTCGGCGTTGACCGCGAACACGGTTGCCGGAGCTTACACAGTGACCGCGGCAGTGACCGGCGTCGCGACGAAGGCTTCCTTCTCGCTCACCAACAACGCCGGAGCGGCCTCGACTATTACGGCCACCGCCGGAACGCCGCAAAACGCGGCGATCAGCACGGCCTTCGGCATCGCTTTGACCGCAACAGTCAAGGACGCCAGCGGCAACCTCGTGACCGGGGCGACCGTGACATTCACGTCGCCCGCGAGCGGAGCCAGCGGAACGTTTGCCGGCGGCACCAGCGGCGGAACGGTCTTTACAACGACGACGAACGCCAGTGGCGTGGCCACCGCGTCGACGCTCACCGCGAATACCGTCGCGGGAGGGTACACGGTGACCGCCGCGGCGACCGGAGTCGCGACGAAGGCTTCCTTCTCACTCACCAACAACGCGGGAGCGCCCTCGACTATTACGGCCACCGCCGGAACGCCGCAAAGCGCGACGATCAGCGCGGCGTTTAGCGTCAACCTGGCGGCAACGGTCAAGGACGGCAGCGGCAACCCCGTCAACGGCGCGACCGTGACGTTCACCTCTCCGTCGACCGGTGCGAGCGGAACGTTTGCGGGAGGCACGAGCGGCGGGACCGTCATCACCGCGACAACGAATGCCGGCGGTGTGGCCACAGCGGCCGTTTTCACCGCAAACAAAACTGCTGGAACTTATACCGTGAATGCTTCGGTCGGCGGCGTGGCTTCGCCGGCCGCATTCTCCCTGACCAACAATGCAGGCGCGGCGGCATCCATCGCCGCGACCGGCGGAGCATCGCAGAGCGTCGCCGTGAATACCGCCTTCGCCTCGCTGCAGGCGACGGTAACCGATAGCGGTGGAAACGGAATCAGCGGCGTCTCGGTAACGTTCACCGTGACCGCGGCCGGAAACGGAGCGAGCGGATCGTTCCCCGGATCCGCGACTTCGGCGACGGTAACGACCGGCGCGAATGGCGTCGCCACGGCGCCGGCCTTCACGGCCAATAGCACCGCGGGCGGTCCTTACATCGTGGCCGCAAAAGCGGGCGCGATTGGGCCGGTGAATTTCAGCCTGACGAATCTCTCGGCCCCGCCGGCGGCCATCCTCGCCACTGCGGGATCCGGGCAGAGCGCGCAGATCAGCACGGCCTTCACGACAACCCTGCAAGCCACCGTGAATGACAGCGGCGGCCACGGCATCGCGGGCGTGACCGTAACGTTCACGGCTCCTTCGACCGGAGCGAGCGGGAAGTTCACCGGAGGCACGAACAACGGGCTCACGGCAACCGGCGTCACCAATTCCAGCGGCGTCGCCACCGCGCCTGTCTTCACCGCCAACACAGTTGCGGGTGGACCGTATAACGTCCAGGCGGCTGCCGGAGCGGTCTCCGTCAATTTCAGTCTGACGAACACGACCGGACCTGCTGCCTCGATTACGGCCACAGGTGGCGCAACGCAGAGCGTAACCATCGGTACGGCATTCGCCGCTTTGCAGGCGACCGTAAAGGATAGCGGCGGCAATCCAATCAACGGGGCCACCGTGACGTTCACAGCTCCGTCTACCGGAGCGAGCGGAACCTTTGTCGGCGGCAGCAGCGGCGGGACCGTAGTCACAGCCACGACGAACGCCAGCGGCGTGGCCACCGCGTCCACGTTCACCGCAAATACCGTCGCCGGAGTGTACACAGCAAACGCCTCGGTAAGCGGCGTCTCCACCAAGGCCAGCTTCTCGCTGACCAACCTGGCCGGGACGGCGTCGAAAATGCTCATATCCGGCGGCGGCTCACAAAGCGTCGCGGTGAACAGTGCGTTCGCGGCCCTGGCCGTGTCGGTTACGGATGCCAGCGGCAATGGAGTATCCGGCGCCTCCGTGACATTCACGGCGCCGTCCAGCGGAGCGAGTGGAACCTTTGCCGCTCCGGGGACCGGCAACACGGCAACAGTTACGACCAACGCCAGTGGTGTCGCCACGGCTCCGACGTTCACGTCCAACAACACCGTGGGTGGACCGTACCTAGTTGCAGCCAGCTCTTCGGGACTCACGACAGTCGACTTCAGCTTGACGAACCTGGCCGGAACTCCGTCATCCATTACGGCTAAGAGCGGCACGCCCCAGAGCGTGGTGATCAGCTCCCAGGCCGCAAACGCCCTCGTCGCCACGGTGAAGGACAACAAAGGGAACACTTTGAGCGGCGTGGTCGTGACATTCACCGCGCCGTCGAGCGGACCTAGCGGGACCTTCGCGGGCGGGACGAACGGCGGCACCGTCGCGACGGCAACTACCGACGTGAACGGGAACGCGACCGCGCCGGCCTTCACGGCCAACGGCGCGGCGGGCGGACCCTACAACGTGACTGCCACGGCGGGAGCGGTTGGCCCGGTCAACTTTGTCCTGACCAACCTTGCCGGCGCTCCGGCGTCCGTTACAGCCACGGCGGGAGCATCGCAGAGCGCCGTGATCAGTACGGCATTCAGTACGCCTCTGGGCGTGACTGTGAAAGATAGCGGCGGCAACCTGCTGAGCGGAGTCGTCGTAACCTTCACTGCCCCGTCGAGCGGTGCGAGCGGAACTTTTGCCGCGCCCGGTAGGGGCAACACGGCAACGGCAACAACCAACGCCAGTGGCGTAGCTACGGCTCCGACGTTCACGGCGAATTCCACCGTGGGATCCTACACCGTCAACGCGACCGTGGTCGCCGTCTCCACGCCGGCGGCGTTCACGCTAAACAACACGCCTGGCCCTGCAGCTAGCATCACAGCAACGGCCGGCACGCCGCAGAACGCAACGATCAGCACCGCCTTCACAACGGCGCTGCAAGCTACCGTGAAAGACAGCGGCGGCAATCCGATCAGCGGCGCTTCCGTGACGTTTACGGCGCCCGCATCCGGAGCCAGCGGAACGTTCGCGTCACCCGGAACGGGAGCGACCGCGACGGTAACGACCAACGCCAGCGGTGTGGCCACGGCGCCCGCGTTCACCGCGAACGCGACGTCAGGCGCTTATACCGTGAGCGCCGCGGTCTCCGGCGTCACGACGAAAGCCACGTTCTCACTCACCAACAACGCGGGATCTCCGGCAAGCATCGCGGCTACTGTAGGAACGCCGCAGAGCGCGCCGGTAACAACCGCTTTTACGACGAATCTGCAAGTAACGGTGAAAGACAGCGGCGGCAATCTGGTCAGCGGAGCGTCCGTCACGTTTACGGCGCCAGCAACCGGAGCCAGCGGAACGTTCGCGTCGCCCGGCACGGGAGCGACCGCGAAGGTAACGACCAACGCCAGCGGCGTGGCCACGGCGCCCGCATTTACCGCGAACGCGACAGGAGGCAGCTACACGGTCACCGCCGCGGTAACGGGTGTGACCGGCACTGCTACCTTCTCACTCACGAATACCGTCGCCCCTGACGTCACCATCTCGAAGTCGCACTCGGGCGAATTCACGGTTGGATCGAGCGGCATCTACACGATCAAAGTAACCAACAACGGAACGGGCGCGACGACGGGCACGGTCACGATTACCGACACGCTCCCGGCAGGCCTTTCGTTCGTATCCGGCACCAGTACCACCGCCGGCTGGTCCTGCAGCGCGACCGGGCAAGCGGTAACCTGCACGAATGCGACGGTCGGAGTATTGGCGGCGAAGGGCGGAACCAGCACGGTGACGTTAACCGTTTCCGTCGGGCCGAACGCGATCACTTCTTCCTCCGCGGCCGGCTTCCAGGTGACGAACTCCGCCACCGTGTCCGATCCGGGCGATTCTGGCACCACGGATAAGTCGGCCACCGACGCCCCCACAAACATCGACAACGCCGTGCCTACTCTGTCGGCGGTTTCACCGGCGCTGGGCCTGATCGCAGGCGCAACGACCGACCAGCAGATCACGATTACCGGCACGGGGTTGAACGCTTCGACGATCGTTAACTTCGGCGGCGTCGTCCTCACCGGCGGAACTGCGAACGCCGCGGGAACTTCGCTGACGATCACCATTCCTCATGCCAACCTCGCGACTGTCGGCAACGTCACGGTCAGCACGACCAATCCGAACAACCCGACCACCCACAACGGCGGAGGCACGTCGGCGGCAAATCAGAATCAGACGTTCCCCGTCGTGGGCATGGCGAATCTCACACCGCAGTCCGGCACGCCCAACCCCGTACCCGTCGTGGCGGGAACGCCGTTTGCGCTTCAGATGAACCTGAATCTGAATCCGCTCGGCGCGACTCTCCCGGCGGATGTGACCATCACGTGCGCGTTCCCAACGATGCTGGCGGGTGCAACCTGTACTCCAAATCCGGGAACGATCGCGCACGGATCTACGTCGTTGAGCACGGTCATAACGATCAACGCGATTCCGACCACCGGCGGCGCTGTGGGAATGTCCGAATCCGCACCGTGGAGCGGAGGGCGAGGGCCGTGGGCTCCGTACTTCTTGTGGCTCAGCGTAGCGGCTCTGTTGTCCATGCTGGCTATGCTGCGGGCGGTTCGGCAGCGGGCTCCGCAGTTCGGCCGCGCCCCGGCGTATCTGACCCTGGTGCTTCTCGTCTTCGCGGCGGGAGCCATGGTTGGTTGCACCACCGCCGCCAAGTCGACGCCCACGCCGGTCGGGCCTTCGACGATGACGGTGACAGCAACGACCGCGGATGGCGCGACGGTATCGACCACGGTCAATATCAACGTTTCGAACTAGGCGGAAGTGGATTCGGTCGTCTTTTTCGAAGAGAAGCTGTTCGGAACACTGATGCTCGGTCGCACGCAACGGCCTGGCACTGCGCATCGTTGCGTGAACCGTGGCGCCGGCATCTTGCCGGCGATTTGGCTGGCCGCAATCCGCCGCCAACTCGCCGGCGCCTCACGTATCAAAAATAGTCAGGCGGAAGTCCGCGCTATTTAGGGGAAGAGACCGCGCCGCCGTCCGGTTGAGGCGCTTGCGTTCTGTCCGACTCGGGGAGGGTTTCCACATTCGAGCCCGTCGACGATTTCTCGAGAGTGTCCGTTGGAGGGGGACCGGGAGGCTGGGGAGCGGGTCTCGATAAGACGAGATTTTTTACGGCTGTAGACACGCTGTGGAACGAGGATCCGAACCATTCCTGCACGTTCGATTTCAGTCCAAACCATCCCAGAGTGAAGCCCAGAAAACACACAATTACAAACGTTGTGAGTTTGCTCCGAGACTGAGGGGCACTCAACGTGAGATTCGCCGGGGGCGCGGCTCGTGCAACCGGAGGCTTGGGTTCTTCCGGTAACTTCGGCGCGGCGGCTTCGCTGTCACTTTTTGTAGCCGGAGCTCCGGGCTCCAAGTCAGACAATATTTTGATCACGGCTTCGCGGTCGACCGTCTTCCGCTTCATGGCCCACGCGTAAGACATCGCGCAAAAACAGAGATTGTTGATCTTGCGAGGGATGCCCTCGCTTCGCTCGGCAATCAGGGCCCTCGCTCCCGCGCTGAAGAGCGGCCCGCTCTTGTAGCCGGCAACCCAGAGCCGATGATCGATGTAGAGATCGACTTCTTCCGGAGTGAAAGGCTCAATCCGAACGGAGAACGAAACTCTCTGGCGCAGCTGTTCCATCGAAGGCGCTTCGAGCCGCTCGGCCAGTTTGGGCTGTCCCGCCAGGACGATGTGGATGAGTTTCATCCAGGGAGTCTCGAAATTGGAAAGCAAGCGGATGGATTCGAGCACCTCTTCGTTCAGGTTATGCGCTTCGTCGATTACGAGAACGAAGCGCCGGCCCATTTCCATTTCGCCCAGCAGCACCTGATTCAGCACTGCGCGCATTTCGCGGACGTCCATGCCCTTGCCGTCGATTCCGAGTTCCGTGAGCAGATAGCGCATCAGGTCCGTCGAGTCGCAATCGGTTTGGAAAAGGAAAACGGTGCGCGCCGTGCCGCGCAGGCCCTCGAGATACTGAAACAGCAGCGACGTTTTCCCCATTCCCGGCCGGGCGATCAGCGTGAGGAAGCCTCGATTCAGTTCGGTGCCATAGTTAAGGGTGTCGAGCGCCTGCCGGTGTTTCGCTCCGAGGTAGAGGAATCGGGGGTCCGGCGTCACGCCAAAGGGCTGTTCGATCAGTCCGAAGAATTCCAGGAATTGAAGATCCACGCCGTGCCGCTCGACCACGGCGATGGGACGTTCTAGGTCAGCGCCGGAGCCGGCGGGCGCGGCCGCTTCGTCCCCTAGGATATTTCGGATCTCGGGTTCACTCATGTTCGTACCCCCTAAGTGCGAGGCGGGGCTGCCCGGCGACACAAACTCTTTGTTGCTCTATCTTGACCGCAAGTCGAACGCGCCAGCGCCCGGCAAAACGCGAACCTTCCGCGCTCCTGGAAACGGACCCCGGACTGCTGCACCTCGGGATGCGATTTTCATCGCATCCCGGGCGTTGTTCGAACACGGAGCGCCGGCTCGTTCGGGCAATTCAAAAAGTTAGCGCCCGAAAATTCCCACGTAGGTCGCCTTTCCGATCACGTGGCCGTCCATCGCCTTCAAAAGATCGGCGCGCGACGATCCCGCCGCGAGGTCGAGCTTCGCATCCAGCGCGTAGATTTCAAAAATATAGTGATGCGGAGTCGCGCCGGGAGGCGGGCACGGCGGCTGGAATCCGTTCACCTTGCGGATATTCACGCCCTGCACGATGCCGTCGGGCGATGTGTCCGGCTTGACCCCCGCGGCGACGGAGGTCGATGTGGCGGGCACATTCCAGAAAATCCAGTGCGTGACGTCCATCGTCCCCTTCATTGGCGCGGCGTCGGTGTCATGAAATATCACGGCGAAGCTCACCGTGGCGCTGGGCGGATTCGTCCACGAAAGTGCCGGCGAAGCGGCATTCGGATCCGCGCAAGAATACTGGGTCGGAATCATGGAGCCTTCAGTGTAGGCCGAGCTCATCAGCTTGAACTTGGATGGCGGAGGCGGGGCTGCCTGCTGTTGCGCGGCCACAGTAGCGGCTCCCGCGACCGACAGTGCCGCCAAGAGAGTGAGCGATTGCATCAGCTTCATTTTCATCGAATTTCCTCCTGAGGGTTTGTTCCGGGCCCTACTATATCTTGAATTCCTCCATTTTTGCCGAAAACTCGCATCCCGGCATCGCCTCGCTCCCTTTGGGGCAAGTTACGGAGAGAAAGCCGCTGCACCGTTTCGATTTCCTCCTGAGGATTTCCGATTTTCGCTAGGAAACTTTTCGGCTAACCTGTAGAATTGTACGGCGAGGGCGGTTAGCTCAGCGGTTAGAGCGTCCGGTTTACACCCGGAAGGTCGCGTGTTCAAATCACGCACTGCCCACCAATCAAGAATCAACACAGCGGGGCCGTAGTTCAGTCGGTTAGAACGCCTGCCTGTCACGCAGGAGGTCGCGAGTTCGAGTCTCGTCGGCCCCGCCATAATTTTCAATCACCTGGGGAGGTAGCCCCCTTTCCGAGTTCTCATTTGTGGCGTGGTTTGTGCCATTACACCCCGTTGCTCCTCCGGTTGAAGTGGCATCCAAAGCTTTCCTCTGATTTTCAAGGCGAACACGACTGAAGTGTGACGACATTCGGGGTGATGCCTGGCCCACGAATCTGATAATCGTCTGATTATTTGCCAATGATCAAGAGAGTACAGTTTCCTCGATAGAGCGTGCTACTTAGTCTGGCAGCAAGCCATATACGTCCAATTCACCGGGAATTGTGCTGGAAGATGTGTCGCCCCCCGTATTGTTCCCTCGCGTTCCTACATACACCTTGCCGTTGGCGATCGTGGGCACAGTAAACTTGACCGCGTTTCCAGCCGCATTCCCCGTTCCCTGCGTGCTGTTCCATAGCTCTGTGGCCACGTTCGTCGCATCGTAAGCGTGAAGGACCGCGGGACCACAGCCATTGGAATATCGCGTACAGTAGAGTTCATTGTCCAACGCCCAAACAATTCCATTGGCGGTTCCCGAAGATGAAACAGACGGTGTGCTTCCGGGGAAGCCAAAGCTGCTGGGAGACTGCGGAACACTCGAGAGGTCAAACATGCCTGTCACCGAATTAAAGGAGTAGCTCTGCAGGGGACCATTCAAGCCAGCTAGATAGTATCGGCCATTCCAAAACGCCCCCGTAGCAAAAATCTGAGAACCCGTGTAGAAGCGCTGCCAGGCGTTGGAATCGCCAAGTCCACCCATCGCGTCTCGATTCAACAGGTACAGGTACCCATCTTTGCCGCCACCGATCACCAGGTGCGTAACTGGGCCCGCAGGTTGATCGACAAGAATCGCGGCGCCGCCTGATCCAAAATCCGCGTCACCGGCGTTGTCTTGAGCCTGGTCCGAAGGGGTGAAGTACTGTGATACCGACAAACCGCTCGTGAGCTTCAGGAACGAGTCCCCATAGTCGTTGTTAGGAGCTGTCGCGTTCGTTGCGTCAAATGTCGCGTTGCCGGTGATGAGATAGAGATTATTGCTCGTATCCGCGGCAGGCGCACTGCCTCCCATCCAGATCCCTCCGTATCCCCCATTCGGCGCAACGTTCAGTACGGCCGTTTGCGCGAGAGTCAGCTGCGTTGTACCCTATGACCCAGCCGTAATATGGCCAGGTATCCTCGTGAGATGCCCAGGCAATATAGACGATCCCGTTGACAAGGGCGAGGCCCGGGCGCTGATTCTCTTGTTGCGGGACGAAAGTCGTTGTCGAACTGCCATCGCCCGTTCCCGGGTAAGTTCCCGCAATCGTCACCGGACTGCCGGCCTTCTCATTGCCGGTCAGAATGTCGATCGCATGGAGTCTCTGGAAAAAAGTCGGGCCGGACGGAATCACCGACTTGGAGACAACAAAAAGCGTGTTGGTCGAAGGATCGATAACGGGTGTGCCGGTGACGCCGACTTCCGGTGAAATATTGCCACTCCCGCCACCGACGAGATTCCCCGTAGGACCGGACGGCACTGAAGTCTCTCCGGCAATTCCTCCGTGGTTCATGTCGATGAGACTGACGTGCCAGAGCATTACACACGGGCTCGCGTCCGCATCGAACGCATAAAGGCTCTCGTGCTGAGTCGCGACAAAGACAACATTGTGTTTGGAACTATGGATCGCCAGATTGGCGACCCACAACGGTTGAGTGTAAATCGCCCCATCGGCGACGCATGAAAAGAGCTTTCCGAAAGTCGCGGCCGTAGCGTTTGAGGGTGTTAGGGCGTATTCGCTTGGATTGCTGCCGTCGCGCGAAAGATTGTTGTGATACGTGAAGACCCCGGCCAAGTCCGTCACGCCAATCGTTGCCGATGCCGATTTGGTATGGTCCACGTTGCTTGTTGCTGTAATCGTGTAGACACCACGCGACGCCGCACGGAACGGCGCCGTTGTAGTTGTATTACCGGTGAGTGTTCCGCCTGCAGATACGGCCCAGCTCACCCCCGCGCCTCCGACGTCATTCGCGACCGTCGCCGTGAATAGGAGTTGTTGACCCACAGTCACCCCGCCTCGCTTGGGAGACAGAGAGACACTCAGACCGATAGTCATTTGAAGAGGAGCGGTGGTAGTCCGTGCTGCTGCGTCGCTGACCTTGACGGTGAAACTGGCCGGACCAGTGGCCGTGGGCGTACCGGATAGCACGCCAGCGGAAGAGAGCATTAATCCACTTGGAGGTGCACCCGCACTGATGCTCCAGGTATAAGGTGTCGTTCCACCAGTTGCGGCGAGCGTTGTGGAATAGGCCACGCTTACCTGGCCGCTGAGAAGCGGGCTGTTGGTTGAGATTTGCAGCGGTTCCGAACTAGGATTCGAATGGGGAGAAGCGCAACCCTGCAACAATGCCGCGAATACTCCCACAAACGAGAGAAGAAACTCAACGTTGCGTAAACGGAGCGGCGTCAAAAAGATCGAGACGATATTTTCCAACGAGCCATCTTGGGCGCGCGGAAACACGCTTTGCAAAGAGTCACCGCCAAGGAAATCGCCCTAGGACCTACCATCAATTAAGCACTTGATAAATATGGATTTGCGCCTTGTTCCACGCCCCATAACTTCACCATCACGAGAACGGAGAAGCTGATTCCTCGCCTGCAGGATCAGGAAATCTTTCGTGGAAGCTCCGTCCTGCATGTACTTCTGGCCATTTGGCCACCCTCAGTGGGGGCTCGTTAAACGTTTCTAATTTTGTGACGTACTTCGTGACGTAATCCCCGCATGCTAGCCGGTGCAAACGCCGCCAACCGGGGCCAATCGCTTGCCATGAGACGGCTCGGGATTTCCGGCTAAGCTATTCTCTCCATACAACTTGCACTCCCTCCAACTCATCCGTTCCCAATCCGTCGTGTAGACCGTCAAGCAGAAGGTCGCGAATTCGAGTCTCGTCGGCCCCGCCATTCTAGTCCGTGCAATGTCTTGCAATTACGCTGCCATCGGTTCGGCTTTTTCCTTCGAAATTCCAGGCACACTACGGATTATTGACGCTTCCACAGCCGGCGGAATGGCACCATCCGCGACAGCGCTCTATCGCCGCGCGGACATTTTTTCCAATTCGGGATATGACAACGCTTCCACAACGTTGCGTTCGGGCGGCTGGACTTGTGTTTCGATTGCGCGCACCAATATTCTGAGAGCAAGTTCCATCGTCACGGATGTCACTACCGCGGCAGTCAGGACGCCTCCATCCACTAGAGGCTTCACTTGCCCTGATATTCCACTGCCGATGAATGGCAACCTCAGCCATGATTCCCGTTGATCCGGATTGTCGATACTTCGTAACGCTTTTCTGGCTCCCAACGCAAGTTCGTGAGATTGACCGGCCACCAAGTCAATCTTTTCTCTGCGAGAAAGCGCTAGCTGAAGCCAGGCGCGCGCGCTTTCATATGCGCTCTCCTCGCTCCACTGGCTGCGAATCGTCGTTATTCGCACATTTCTCGGCTTCGTACTTTCCATACCCTCGCGTCGCTGGACCGAAACCGAACTGGTAGACGGCCCCTCGATGTATAAGATAGATCCGCCGTTAGGCAATAACGCGGCAAGCTGCTTGCCCTGAAGCTGGCCTATTTCGCGTTGTCCTTGGGTCACGGTAAATACGGGAACCCGCGGGTTTTTTCGGAGTTGTTTGATGTAATCCACTTCGCTATTACTCATCCCCCATCCAATTCCCTTCGCAACCGCCCCTTCCGCGACGCCGCGCAGCCCCGTCGCGCTTAGAGGTTCAACTAAGAACGCATTGGGCCGGGATTCCGCCGAGGATTCGAGGATCTTCCGTATCTCCTGGTATTGACTTACGGAATCATGATCGGCCTGGACGACTTGCAGATCGAGCCCCATACGCTGTGCGGTGGACTTCGCCGCGACCTTCTGCTCATGTTGGTAAGAGTTATCGTTCGGAAGTGAAACAACGACCCGCAGTTTCTTCATGTTCCGTTTCTCCAGGTAGTCAGTATGAAAAGTGTACCTCCTCCCGTATGCGCTATCCCTCAATCTGAATTGTCGTGGGGCCGAAACAGCCAACACCGTTACAGCTGAGACGGAGCCTACCGGAGGTTCGAAAGCCGGTTTCCGATTAGCGGAGTGGCCTCAACCGGTCATTGCAACGCTGGCCCAGACGATGGTCGCGGACATTTCCATTCTAAGCGCCCCCAGGGCCATTTGTAAGGCAAGCGCCAACGGACGAAACTAATTGAAAGCCCTGAACGTACTAGACTAACGGGCGTACACAAAATGTGTCGATCTTGGCTCAGCGAGGCTACGCGAAGAAGAAAAGGGGAAACTAAATGAAGGCTGCCGTCCTAACGAAGCCGGGCACGACGCCAGTGTTCGCAGACTTTGCCGACCCCGTGCCGCGAGCGGGCGAAGAACTGATTGCCGTCACCGCTTCCGCTTTGAGCCACGTCACAAAAAGCCGCGCTTCGGGTTCGCATTACAACTCTCCCGGCAGCCTTCCTGCGGTCGTCGGTATCGACGGTGTAGGCCGGACTCAGGGTGGCCGGCGCGTATATTTCGTGTTGCCCGAGGAACCGTTCGGCGGCATGGCCGAAAAGGTCGCGGTGAGGATGGATCAGTGCATACCGATTCCGGCGGATGTGGATGACGTCACCGCTGCTGCAATAGCGATTCCGGGGATGTCTTCCTGGGCGGCGTTCAAGGAGCGGGCGCATCTGATTGCCGGCGAGAAAGTGCTGATCAACGGAGCCACGGGAACGTCAGGGCGCCTGGCCGTGCAAATCGCCAAGTACATGGGAGCGAAGAGAGTCATCGCGACGGGCCGCAATAATGAGGCGCTCGAACAACTGACCAGCATCGGAGCGGACGCAACCATTCCGCTGACTCGATCCGCGGAGGAGCTGGAGGCGGCTTTCCAGGAGCAGTTTGGCGGCGAAGGCGTCGATGTGGTTCTCGACTACCTCTGGGGACAAAGCGCCGAAATCCTCATAATGGCGGCGGCAAAAGCAGGCAAGGATGCAGTGCCCATCCGTTTCGTTCAGATCGGGGCACTCAGCGGCGGCAACATTACTGTGCCAAGTGCTACCCTGCGCTCGTCCGCGCTGGTCTTGATGGGCAGCGGCATCGGAAGTATCCCCCTCAAAGGCATGGTCGGCGCGATTAGAGGCGTGCTGCAAGCCGTAGTGCCCGGCAAGCTGAAAATCGAAACCGCAGTTGTGCCCTTGGCCGATGTCGAAGACACGTGGAACAAAGACATCGGCACATCACGAGTCGTCTTCGC
The DNA here is from genome assembly GCA_963800455.1 of uncultured Acidobacteriota bacterium. Lineage (GTDB taxonomy): Bacteria > Acidobacteriota > Terriglobia > Acidiferrales > UBA7541 > Palsa-360. Next base: position 1,016,378 of record CAWDAY010000004.1, read on the forward strand.
TGCGAAGCAGGATTTGGAGACGTCTGCTTCGCTCTAACTTCTCGGAGGAAACACTTCCTGCCGGCCAGCAGACCCCGAACCAGTGTTGCAATGGCCGGTTGAGACCACCCAACCTATCGGGGCTTGGACCGAGAGGTTCTAAAAGAAACACTACACGATTTAGATAGAATGGCGAGTGGAGGCTGAGTTACGCGATTTGAAGCGCGAGAGCTTAAACCGTTTGCAGAGCCGGTTCCTCCCGAAGAATTGAGAAGTGGCGAGACGTATTGCGCAGTGCTCTTCGTTGATGACCGCGGCCTCATCCCCGCCCCAGAAGATGGGCCGAGGCAAAAAAAAGTTCCCCACTCTTCGCGAGAACACGCGAAGAGTGGGGAATACCTGCCGAAGGAAACGGCAAGCTAAGCGATTTGGAAATTACCTGTTGTCTCGACTGCCGTGGCAGGCGCCGAAGCCCTTGTCGCTGTAGGTCCCTGCAGGAGCTCCAGGAAGTTCCAGCGCCGACTCGAAATCCCACTTGTAGCCGTGCTCGATCGAGCGTCAGGGCCATCACACCCCAGTAGTCCCCGGTTGACGCCTCGAGATTCGCTGCGTTGAATTGCGCGCCGGCGTCGCCAGTTGTGCTTGCGACGACCGTATCGAGTGTCTCGCCGCCGGTGCCCACGATGAATTCCCGTATGCCCTTCTTTGGATCGTAATTCCCGGAAGGGTCAAGCGGGCGGTAGCGGGCATAGAGGTGGTCGTGTCCGTTCAGCACCAGGTCGGCGTTGTACTCGTAGAGCAGTTGCCAAAAGGCCAGAGCGGTCGTGCCCTCTAGGCTGAGGCTGTCGGCAGCGCTGTACGAGGGCTGGTGCCAATAGGCGAGCTGTGCACGCGGAATGATTCTCCGCGAGATCCTTTTTCAGCCATTCGAGTTCGGAGGCAAACCAGGTGCCCGTGTCCGAGCAGCCGCCCGGCTGTGTCTCGCACTCGATATTGAGCGAAATAATGTGCCACGCGCCCAGATTGTAGGAGTACCAGCCATCGCCGACTCCGACTGGGCCGTCCCCGCCGCTGCGGTTCCGGTCCGCCCGTTTCCTCGAAGTGTCCCGCCTGTCCATCCGCCTGCGGCACGGGTTGGGTGAAGGTACCGGCGGTATCGGGGTTCCCCGAGATCGTAGCATCGTCAACACTGCCATCGGCGGCGCTGCGATTGGAGTTGATGGTCAGGCAGTGCTGGAAGCCGTTGTAGTAGGAGAAGTAGCCGTAGCCGGCAACGCCGATCTGCGCCATGCGCGTCATAAAACTCGTGGTTGCCAGGCGCGGGCCGCGTGATAAATTTGAAAGCGCCATAGGTCAGATTCGAACGATTTCTCAAAGTCCTGATATTGGCCTACCTGGTATTGCTCATCTCCGAGGATCGCGACGAGGTCAGGCTTCATATTCTCAATCTGTTGCGCAGTGGCCGCCTGGGATTGGTACAGAGAGGTGCTGGTGTAGGGTGCCTTGGGGGTGTCGCAGGTTTCATGCGCAGCCTCACCCCCTTCTAAGTCCGCGTCTGGCTGGCAGGCGATGTCGCCAACCACCGCCAGCACTGGCAACCGCTGGATCTTATTGTACGGCCATGGATTATCGTTCGGCGCTGGATTGTCGAAGTGCCACGAATCGTCGTTCGAGTTTCGATCCTGTGCCTTTGCCCCAGCTGCAAATACCATCACCGAGGCGGCCGCTCCCATGAGCACTGCCGCTCGGAAACTTCCCCGCATCGTCTTCATGCGGTTCCTCCCGTTCGCACTTGTGATTTGGCTCGTTGCCAAAGGTTAGACTTTTATCCCTCTAATATTTCGTGTGTATTTCGAATGTATGAAAAAGCCGTAACACGGATTACTGGGGAAGTCGTAGGCTTCGCAGAATCGCCACCCCGCCCGGTTCGCAGACGATGCGGTGCTCAGGCATAGCGAAACAGCGCCATGAAACCAAAGTCCATGTGCTGCTGGATATGGCAGTGAAACAGCGTCAGGCCCGGCTGGTCGGCGACCAGATCCACGGTGGCGCGTCCAAATGCCGGAACGATCACGGTATCCTTCATGACGCCGGCGGTCGGCTTGCCGTTGAGCTCGACAAGCTCGAACAGGTGCCGGTGGATGTGCAGCGGGTGAGCAATCGTCACTGCGATTGTGAAACACCAGCCGGTAGCGGCGTCCCTGCCGCAACACGAATTCCCGTTCATGCGGATATTCCTTGCCGTTGACGAGCCAGTGATTGATCCCGTGGGGCCCGCCGGGCACTTTTTCAAAGATCATGTCGATGGTCTGGTCTGGTGCGGGATGCGAAGCGGGCTTGCCGAAGATCGTATAGTCCCAGCGCGCCTTCGGAGGCGAAAGCCATTGCGGGCGCGGCTGTGCCTGATTGGCGTACTCCACCACGATGCCCATGCCGGATTGCCGCGCGGCATCGCGCAGCTCACCTAAAATCCAAACGCCCGGGAAATTCATCTCCACGATCGCATCCACACGCTCACCCGGGGCGATCTCAATCACATCAACCGGCTGAGGCGCGGGCACGGGATTGCCGTCGAGAGCAATCACGTGAAAATGGTGACCGAATAAACCGATGCGATGAATTTGCGAAGCACTGGCGTTGAGCAGGTGCATCAGAATGCGCTGCCCCGACTTCACGCGGAGTGGATCCCCCGCTCCGAGCATTTTGTCGTTGATTGAGTAAAGAGGAGCGCTGACTTCGAGTCCGTTGGGACGCGTGTCTGGAGTGGCGGGTTTTTCGGGCATCGGGTCGTTGGGATCCGCCACCGCTTCATCCTGATCCATCGTGCTCAGATAAGGCTCCCATTCACGCAACGCCAGAAATACCTCTTGATCGTAGCGCCCAGGATCATTCGCGGAATCGATCATGAGAAATCCGAACTGGCCGGTGTAGGCGCCGCGATGCAGATCCATCATGGCCGCAGTGTGCGAGTGGTACCATCGCGAACCCGCCGGCTTGGCCACAAATTGGTAGCGCCGACGGCCATGCGACGGGACCGGAGGCGTGCCTTCTTCCTCCGCCCCATCCACTTCCGAGGGAACGAACAGGCCATGCCAGTGCACGTATTCCGGAACATCCGTGTCGTTGGCAACTTCGACGGTGACGCGCTGTCCCTCGCGCATCCGCAGGAGGGGACCAGGGACCTTGTTGCTGTAGCCGATGGTGCTGATCACAACCTGAGGGGCCAGCTCGACCATCATCGGTGCGATTCGCAGAGTGAAATCCGCCGCGCCCTTAATGGCATCCCTGGCATCCCGTCCCGATGTCGCCATCATTGGGGGCTGTAGAGGCTCCGGAACTTGCCCGGTCGCAACCGACTCCGCCAAGGTGGGCCGTGGCTGGCCCGCCGCCGCACCAATCACGGTGGCGCATCCAAGTCGCACAAAATCTCTTCGGTTCATTTGATCTTTATACCGCTTACAAATGTCAGCGCTAAGCGACCGCGCTTTGAGCGCTGTCGCGGCGAAAATCGCCCGGGGCGATTTGTTTCGATTTCTCCCCGTTAGAGTTGCCGCTGAATGGTTGGCAGAAACAAACAGCTTAACCGCCTCAACATTTCATCTACATCTCAAACGTGTGACAACACTGTGAATACCATCCCAGCAGGCAGCCCGGAGCGATCGACATCGTGCAGTAGGTTACTCTGCCTCACCAATGCAGGCGGCTCGCCAGTTCCGTGCTAAGTCCCGAGGAACGGGATTCTGGGAAATTGGCTTTTGCGGAGGGAGAAGAAGACGCGGAATGCGCCTTAATCGGCGAACAATCCCGCGCGCTCGTCAATCGCTTTCCAATCTTCGGGTGGGTTGTCAATCGGCCAAAATGAAGGAGCGGGACGGATGAATTCGATGCCGATGTGCTTGGAGCCGCCGCGGGACGAAGTGAAATAGACCACGCGGCCCTCCTGTACGTCCTGCGTGGCCGGATTCGTCAAAAGCAGGGTTTGCCCCACCGTTACTTTCTCATTCAAGACCAGAAGGACCCCGTGGGCGTTGAATGCGATCGTCGCGGCCACTTCCCGGAAAGGTTTTCGCTGTGGCGATTCTCCGCAGACGAGAACCGGGATGGAACGCGATACGCGCTGGCTTCGGCGGCCTGTAACGTGAGTAGATGCGGTCATGCTTGGTGCCTGATCTTACTGTAGCGTTCGCAAAACCATCCGGGCCGCCGCTTTTTCAACGCTGTTTCGATAAAGCTACGTACTCGTTTCGTCTCGTGGAATCCGCGCCTATAGTTGCCGGCAGAGGCGCGCGTCATCGAGCGCGGGGCGTCACCGCGGCTCAAATGAATCCACATCAGCGGGACACTTCACGGCGAGGGAGAAACGAACGCAGCAGGATCGACGCGGAAAAAGTGAGTCCGTGTCGCGAGGAATCGTCGTTCCTATTCGTAAGCCGGCCGGCGGCGCGACCGGATTAGCCCTTTTGCAGGACCGCGCGCAGTTCGCGGATATCCTTCACGTTTTCGAGCCCGAAGATCTTGTCGATCAGCGCCGCGCAGTTCGCTTTGCCGAGAACCGGCTCGACGAGGTCGCGGCACTTCTGCGCAACTTCTTCGCGAGTCATTGGGTTGTCGACCGTGCCGCGCACGGCCTTCACGTGGTCGGAGAGCACCGTGCCGTCGTTCAGCGTGATCTCCACGGTCGCCTGCCTTTCCGGCTCCGCCTTTTCCATTTCTTCGTCCGGAACGAGCTGCACCTTGGCGCGAACTTTCAGGACCTCCGGATCCTGCATGCGGGCCTTGTCGTGCGCCGCTTTGAAGGAAGCGGTCTTGTCGATGAGCATGACGGAGACCATGTGCTGCAGGCAGATGTCCGGCATCTCGCGGTTGTTGACGACGCGCGCTTCCGTGCCCGCCTCTCGCACCACGACCGACTTGATATCGTCGACGTTGACGGGGCGCTTCTTCAGGATGTTGTACAGGCAATCGAGCGGCGCCTGGATCGGAGAACCCACGGTCCATTTCTTGATGTTGGTCCGCGCAATCTCGTAGCGCTCGCCCAGCTGCGCAATCAGCTCCTCGGGATGGGCAGTCGGCGCGTAGGCGAGGAAATAGTTGTCGACGCCGGAAAAAATGTCGTCGAGGCCGTCGAATCCCGCGTGAACGACCAGAGCGGAGGTGGCGCCGTTGCGCGCCGTCATCCCCGCGAAAACGAAGGCTTTCTCAATGTGCTCGGTATCGCGATTCCACGCGCCGATTCCCGACGACTGCTGGGACGTGTAGTCGAGCAGCCAGCGCATCTGCTGCGCGTTCAAATTCGCGGCGCATCCCGCCGCGGCCGCCGAACCAAACACGCCGGCGATGGCGTGCGTGCTCTTATGGCTGTTGTTGCGGAAGTCGATCGCTCCGAAACTGAGCGTCATGCGCGGACCGACGTCGTACCCGAGCGTCACGGCGCGCAGAAAGCGCGTCCCGTCGATGCCGAATTTTTCTCCCACCGCCAGCGTCGCGGGAACGACCGAGCAGCCGGGATGCGATTGCGAGAACTCATTGGAATCGTCGGTTTCATCGGAATGCGCCAGCATGCCGTTGATGAACGCGGCTTCCGGCGGGCTCGAAGTCATTTTCGAAGCGACAATCGTGGAGGTCTTGTCGGTCGTAAAGTCGCGCGCATAAGCAAACGCGGCGCGGGCCGGCGGCAAATCCGAGCCGGAAATCATCGCGGCAAACGTGTCGAGAATGTGATGCTTGGCCTTTTCGACCACTTCATCGGGGAGCGCGCGGCCGGCGGCTTCGCTCATGTACGCGCTGAGCTTGGCCATGACCGGGCTGACGGCATCGGCGGCAAACACTCCGCTGGGAATCGCTGTCGCCGCGATGCCCCAGCCGGCGCGTTGCAGAAGGGCGCGCCGGCTCAAGCCGCCGTTGTTCGCCCGCTTCATTTCACTCTTCCCGTGACGTCCCATACGTTTGCCCTCGCAATTGGATATTTAATTTCGGAAGGGGACGTAAAGACGCGGCCCCCTGAATCTCCGGCTGCCAAACCTCGCGGGCTCAGGCGAAATTCGGTGCGCCGGCCCGCTAAAACTCGACTGGTCGCCTTCGTTTTCCCGAAAAGTGTACCCCGTCAAACCGGTTCCAGCAATAACTCAGAGAACTTTGGTTTTGCGAAGGCAGGCGGAACCCTTGGTTCGAAATCGCAGCGACTTATTTTGCCTGATAGTCGCCCCGGCTGAAATATTTTTCGAGCCAGCAGTAAAGCGCGATGAACAGATAACGGCTGCCCATTTCCTTGATCTTCAGCTTGGATTCGCCGGTTCTCCGGTTGCGCCAGGTGATGGGGATCACGGTCCAGGAATAGCCCCGAACCACGGTCTTCAATGGCAACTCCAGCGTCAGGTTGTAGTGGGGCGAGAGATACGGGCGGCACCCTTCGATCACCGTGCGGCGGTAGGCCTTGAAAGCGTTGGTGAAATCGTTCACCGGGATCTGGAACAAAAAACGGAGGAAGAGATTAGCGATGCGATTGATCAAGAGCTTGAGCATGGGATAGTCGATCACGGCTCCGCCGCGGACAAAACGGGAACCGAAGACGGCGTCCCAACCTTGGCCCAAAGTATCCCAGTAACGCACGACGTCGCGGCAATCGTCGGACTCATCGGCCATCATGACGACAACAGCATCGCCGGAAATGTGGTCGAATCCCTTCGTGATGGCCCGGCCAAACCCGTGCTCTCCCGTGTTCTGGACCGGCTTGCATTCCCGGATCCGGCCCTGGAGTTCCTGCAAAATTGCCCAGGTCGAGTCGGTGCTGCCATCGTCGACAACGACAATTTCGTGGGGAATTCCCTTGAGGCGCAACTCCACGTGGAGATGCTCCACCGTCAAGGCGATGCAGCCCTGTTCATCCCTCGCGGGGATCACGACGGAGAGCAGGTTCAGCGGCTCTGTGGTCGCCGGGAGGGGCGGTTTCATCCGCGGCTCCCAGGCAATGAACTTGTTGATTGGTCCCCGAGACACAATCGCGCGCGGCCCGCTCCGGAGCCGGATGTGGTTGCCATGGTGTTGTTGTTCAGCATTGCGGCAAATCGCGCCGTGCGGACGACCTGATCTCACAATTTTTTCATGGGAATCCGCTGGCGTCTATGCCGGAGGGCGTCGCTGTTGCCAATTGCGATACGGGAGCGGGAGCGAAGTGTGCGAGAGTCGCCAGGGCGGCGACTCTTCCATTCGGAGGCTTGGACCGCCGCAGAAAGGGCTGCCTAGCTTTCTTGCAGCAAGTGCTCCAGGCCCGCCTTGTTCTTGAGCGTGACACTCGAACCCTTGATTTGCAGAAAATTGTTCTTCTTGAAGTCTGCGAAGATGCGCGTCACCGTTTCCCGGGACGCGCCGATCATCTGCGCGATCTCCTCATGGGTCAGGGTCATGTTGAACTTGATCGCTCCGTTTTCGGACGGGTGGTGTGCGCTCCAATCGAGGAGAAACCGGGCAAGCTTTTCGCGGGCGGAATGGGAAAGGCCGATCGTACGCATCTCCGCAAAGGCCGTTTGGTACGTTTCGCTGAGTTCCTGCGCGACGCGCAGGGCCGCTTCGCCGTGATCTCGCAGGAAATTCAAGAAATCCGCCCGGCTGATGAAGTTGGCTTGCGTCGGCTCGATCACGTCCGCCGTCACTTCGTAGGGCCGCCCGGAAATCGTGGCCGGCAATCCCAAGAGATCGCCGGGATCGGAAATGCGCAGGATGAGCGTCCTGCCATCGGAGGAAGAAGTCGAAAGCTTGACGTGCCCGGCGCACAGAATGAACACGCCTCGCGCGGGCTGCCCCTCCACAAAAAGCGTGGCCCCTTTCGGGTACGTGGCCGACGCGGTGATTTCGGAAAGCCGCTGAAGAGCCGGCTGGAGGCAAATTGCAGAACAGCCGCGATTCCTTGTGAGGGCAGGTCACGCAGTTCTCGACGATCTGCAGTCCGTAGGGAGAGCGCGTGGAGAGGGTCGAACTCATCGGACGCCCCCTGCCCTCGAGTCACGAAATGAAATCTGCCCGGCGAAGTTGTGTTTGCATGTCATTCATTGTCAGTCACCACTATCACAGGATGCTCCAGATTCCCGAACATTTGGCCGTGATATGCATCACGCAATTCCGTGATCCAGATCACATTTTCAGGGCGCTCTTTGCCCATATATTTTAAATATGGAGGGTTAAGACGATGCCAAAAGACGATCGAAATACCCTCGAAGTTCTGAAAGCAGAATTGAATTTTGTGAAAAAGGGCGGATACGGCCGATCTCCGCGTGAACCATGGCGAACCAGCTGGCCCTGGAAGACTCGCCCACCTGCATGAATTACGACAGCAAGGAAAATCAAGCGCCTTGCTCCGAATGCCTGCTCATGCAATTTGTTCCCGCCAACAAGCGCGGCGAGAAAGTTCCCTGCCGTCACATTCCGCTGACCTCCTACGGCGACACGTTGCTGCACTTGTATCGCGGGGGGACGGAACAGGAGATCGAAGAGACGCTGAAAATTGGCTTGAGCAAACCATCGCCGGGCTGGAGAGCGGAAGGGACACGCGTTTCGCCTGTGTCGTAGACAAATCAGACGACGGTGACTCAAGCGGTCAGGTGAATGCGGACCATGGTCTTCAAGAAACGGAGGTCGGCCATGGTTCTAAATCTTCGTCCAAAATGCGCGAATCCGAGTTGCGCGGCAGCATTCGAATGGCTGGCCGGCGGAAGGCTTTTCCGGTTCCACGCGGGGCACCGGCGAGAATGCCCCAGCCGGCGAAGAGAACGCGATGCAGAATGGCTCGCACCCGATAGGACATTTCTGGCTCTGCGAACGATGTTCGAATATTTATACGCTCCAGCTACGAACCCGGCCGCGGGAGTCGTGATTTTGCCGCTGTGGCCTGAATTGCCCGCAGCGAAAAGCAGCATGCACTTGCCTTCCCCCTGACCGCTGTTCGCAAGGAAAGGCAAGGAACGCATCCGGCGGCCGCCTCCAACCCAATCACTCGACAAGCGCGGCCGCCGGCCCCCTCCTTCAACGAATTTCCTTCTATCCAGGCGTACGATCCATTCGCAGAGGCTACAGCCGTAAGAGACGAGCTCGGATCGCGCTAGGTCCGGGCATTTTTCAAGCGCTCAAATCCGTAGCGCACCACGAGCGCGCGCATTCCCATATTTTCCGGAAGAATTGTCGCCGTGATCCGTTCCAATTTTTCATCGCGGCCGACCTGAATCAATCGCCCCAGCAACTCGGATCCCAGACCCAATGCTGAAACTGGTCGGCCACAAGCACGGCCACTTCCGCTTCCTTGCGCCGGGCGATTCGAGTCAGCCTGCCCACGGCGATGATCTCGTGCTCCGCGTTCTCCGGGTTTACGCGTTCCGCCACCAGCGCCATTTCCCGGTCGTAGTCGATGAAACATTTCCGCAGGAGCCGCGCATGCGCGACTCGCGAACTGAGTTTTTCCAGGTGAAAAAATCGCAGGTACACGCTGCGATCCGAGAGCGTTTCATGAAACTTGGCCATCGCGGGCTCGTCCTCGGGGCGGATCGGCCGGATCAGCATTTGCATCCCGTTTTTTGCCTGCCATGGCGAAACGTACCGCGCCGGGTACGGGCGGATGGCCGAACGCGGAAGCTGGTCCTCCGCCACTTCCGGCGTCCTGCAAAACGATTCGCGCATCCAGCGCAATCACGCCGCTGCGGCGTTGCGACCAGCGGATTGATATCCACTTCCTTAATCCAGCGCTGCTCGACCACCAGTCTGCTGAAACGGATCAGCGCGTTTTCCAGCGCGGCCATGTCCACGGCCGCGCGGCCCCGCACGCCTTGCAGCGCGCGGTAAGATTTTCGTCTGCTCCATCAAGCGCACGGCCAGCGTGGAATTCAGCGGCGGCAGTGCCAGCGCACGGTCGCCATACACTTCCACCATTTGGCCGCCGGACCCGAACAGAATGACGGGGCCGAATTGAGCATCCACGCTGCTGCCCAGGATGAGTTCGTATCCGTCGAGCTTCACCATGGGCTGCACGGTAACGCCCAGAAAATTTCCAGCCCCGGCCTTTTCCGCGCACGGACTTTTCGATCTCGCGAAATGCCCGCGCGACGTCTTCCCTGCTTTGAAGATTCAGCTTCACGCCGCCCACATCGGACTTGTGCGTGATCGGTTTCCGAATTGAGCTTCAAAGCCACGGGAAATCCGATGGCCTCGGCGCAATTCGCGCCGCCTGGGCATTCGTTCGAGGCCAGGCGCGTTTCCACGGTCGCTGATCCCATACAGCGCGATCACGTGCTTCGATTCCGCCTCGGTCAAAATCGTGCGGCCCGAAGCGCGAATCGTTTCGAGAAACGATTTCGCCTGTGACTGCGCCTTTCCGAAAGAATCCGCCGCATCGCTCAGCACGGGAATTTCGTACAGGCCGCGCAGGTTGTACGAGTATTTCCACATGTAGGTGAAGGCGCGCGCCGCCGTGTCCGGATACGAAAATGTGGGAATATTCGCGGCGTTCAAAATTTCGATTCCCTCGGCGACGGATTTTCCGCCCATCCAGCTTGCCAGTATCGGCTTGCCGTGCACTCCGGCATGAGCTTTCAGGGCCTCGGCAACGTGCGCGGGATCGGTCATGCCCTGCGGCGCGAGGATCACCAACAGTCCATCGCTGTTGGGATCCTTTGCCGCGATTTCCAGGGCCTTCGAGTAGCGCTCCGGGCCTGCGTCTCCGAGAATGTCGATGGGATTGCCGTGGCTCCAGTGCGCGGGAAGCAGCGCGTTGAGCGATTCCATCGTCGCATCGGAGAGCGGCGCGAGTTCGCCGCCAACGGAAAGCAGCCGGTCGGTGGCGATCACGCCGGGCCCGCCCGCGTTGGTGAGAATCATCAATTTTGGCCCGCGCGGCCGCGGCTGCTTGCTCAGAACTTCGGCCATGTAAAACAAATCCGAAACGCTGGACACGCGCAGGACTCCGCAACGCCGCAGCGGCCGCGTCAAACACTTCGTCGCTTCCGGTCAGCGCTCCGGTGTGGGATCTGGCCGCCTTGGAAGCCGCCGGCGTGCGCCCCGCTTTGATCACGATGATGGGCTTGCGCAGAGCAACTTCGCGCGCCGCGGAAAGAAACGATCGCGCATCGCCGACCGATTCCATGTAGAGCAGAATGCTTCCCGTCGCCGGATCGTCGCCAAAATAGTCGATCAGGTCGCCCCAGCCCACGTCGAGCATCGATCCGGTCGAAACGATGGCGCTGAAGCCGACTCGTTCCTGAAAACTCCAGTCCAGGATGGCCGTAAGCAGCGCGCCGCTCTGGCTGAGGAACGCGACATTGCCGGGGAGCGCGATGTCCTGCGCAAACGTGGCGTTGAACCCCGCGTGAGGATTCATGACGCCGAGGCAATTGGGGCCGATGAAACGCATCGTTCCGCGCCGCAATTGCTTCTGAATTTCCAGTTCCAGCGCCGCCCCTTCCGGCCCTCGTTCCTTGAATCCGGCGGAGATCACGACCGCCGCGCGAACGCCGGCATCCACGCACTCGCCGACAATGCCGGGCACAGTCGTCGCCGGCGTCACGATGACGGCGAGGTCAACTTTTTCCGGAACGTCGCCGATCCTGGGGTAAGCGCGAAGCCCGAGCACATCCGGCGTGGTTCGGATTGACGGGATAAATGCGGCCGTGAAAAGCGGGAATGCGCAGCCGTTCCAGCACGGTGCGGCCCACGCTCTCTTCCTTGTCCGTCGCGCCAATCACAGCGACGGATTTCGGAGAGAACATGCTGTCGAGCGCGGAATGTCCTCGCCCTCGTACGCGTGTGGCTCGATTCATCGCGTGCCGTGCCTTTTCACTGCCGTGAGACTGCGGTTGAAAATCCAATGCCAACGGGATCATACGAAAGGCGTTGACGAACATGCACGCTCAGAAATCCGTCATGTGGTCGAAACGGCAGCGCCGTGCGGACGGCATTCAGCACGGCGACCAGATCGATAATTTCCTGCGCAATTGCGCCGTTAATGGGCCGGAAGATGTCCAAACGCGGCGGCGACCATTCCAATGACGCTCAGGCCCATTCCTCCCACCGCGCTCAGGAGAGCGATCGACCTCATGCGCCGCCCGATGTGCATGAGTTCATCGACTTTTTCCAGGGAGGCATCCAAAACGACGGCGTCCGCAGCCTCCGCCGTGATGTCGCTGCTCATCCCGAACGCAACTCCCACGGTGGCCGCCTGCATGGCCGGGGCGTCATTGATGCCATCGCCAACAAACAACGTTTTCGCCACCGCGGTTTCCTGCCGCACGATGGAAACTTTTTCTTCCGGGCTTGTTCGCGGAATGAACTTCCCGAATCCCCATCAGGTCGGCAAGATAGCGGACTTCGGAATCGCGGTCGCCGGAAACCAGGAGGACGCGGTTGACCTGATGGCGCGGCCCGAGATGCTGCACAAAACTGCGCCCTTCGGCCCGCGGAACGTCGCGAAACCGGAATGTGGCGGCGTACTCGCCGTCAACGAAAACGATGCATTCCAGGCCGGCGGCAATTTCCGGAAGCGGCACACCCAAATCGGCAACTTTCTTGCGTCCCGTGATCCACACTTGATGTTCCCCAACAATGCCCAGCAACCCTTCGCCCTGGCTCTCACTCACTTTCAAGACCGGATCGAGCGGAAGATTTGCCCGCGAGGCGGCATCGAGAATCGCGCGAGCCAGCGGATGCTTGGAATAACGCTCCAGGCTCGCCGTCGCGCGAAGGACGTCGCTTTCGCGACTCCAGGCGCGCAAAGCACTTCCGTCAGCGCCGGGCGGCCGTAAGTCAAGCGTTCCCGTCTTGTCAAAGATCAGCGTCGTGCACTGCCCCACTTGTTCCAGCACGGCCTGATTCTTGATAATGATGCTGCGCCTCGCCGAGAGCGAAATCGCCCCGATGATCGCAACGGGAATCGCCAGCAGGAGCGGGCAAGGCGTCGCGATCACAACAACGGCAAGAAATCGGTGAGATTCTCCGCTCGCGATCCATGAGCCCTAACGCGATCGCGACTGCGAGAGGCGTGTACCATGCGCCCAGCATGTCTCCCAGACGCCGCAATTTCGGCCGGCGCGCTTGCGTCTCCACCATCACGCGCATGATCCGCGCGTACCGGGAATCGATCGGGAGTTTCGTCGCGCGAACGGCAAGCGCGCTTTCGCCGTTAATCGCACCGGAAATCACTTCGGCGCCCTCCGTCTTGGAAGTTTCGAAAGGCTCGCCGGTCAGATACGCTTCGTTCATCCTCCCTTGGCCTTCCACGACGATTCCGTCCACCGGGACAAATTTCATGGGGAAACACGACGAGCACGTCTCCCACCGCAATTTCCGCGGCTTTGATGTCCGATGATTCCTGCTTCCGTCTTGCGATGCGCTGTCTCGGGCATCCGCTTGGAGAGCGCTTCCAATACCGACGAAGCGCGCTCGAGTCGCAAACTCCTCGAGAGCGGTTCCTCCCGAGAGCATCAGGACCACGATGGACCCGACCAGGAATTGCCCCATGAGCGGCGAGGCCACGATGGATATGCCGGCCAGCAGATCAGAGCCGAATTCACGAGCCAGGCTTTTCTGAATCAAGCGAATAAACAAGCGGAAGACCGCCAAAAGCAGAACGACGTAAAGGGGAATATTTTGTAAGAGCACGCGGCTGCCAAAACCAAACCGCAATAAAAGATGCGCGGCAATCCCGGTAACGGCGACGACCGCAATCAGCAAATCGCGCGCGGAATTGCCCGTCGGCTGACGCGAGAAAACGGAGGTTGGGGGTTGAGGAGAGCTGGTGCGGCTTGTTTTTCCCGCCTTGTTCCTCAACCCCGGGTACATCCGCCGCAATCGGCGCTTGGACCACATCCACCTCAGTCGTTCCTCACGCACGCACGGTCAGAACCGGGCACTGGGCGTTTGCAACCACGTGATGCGCAATGGACCGCAGCAAGATGCGTCGTTGCGCCGACCCCTCCCTGAGGGCCGCGCACGCCGAGGACGATCAAGTCCGCGCCGATGGCCATGGCGACCTCGATGATTTTCTCCGCTTCGGGTCCTTGCTCCACCCGGCATTTCGGCTCGCACCACAGATTCGCGCTCCGGCCGGTACGAGGGCTCTGCAGCCGGCGCAGAGTGGACTCCTTGTATTGCCCCGCATGAACCAGTTCCCCGACCTCAGGCTTGCCGGTTACATTCAGCAGCATCAGATTCGACTGATGCTCCTGCGCCAGCGAAACCGCGAAGGGAAGCGCGGCGAGAGACTCGGGTGAAAAGTCCGTCGCGAAAAGGATCTGCTTCATCGCCATGCCGGCGTTCCGTGTTCTGCGAAACGTGCGGCCCCACCGTGAGCACCGGGCACGACAGCCTTGCGGAAGATTTCTTCCGCCGCGAACCGAGCAGCGCGCGGCTGACGCCCTTTCGCCCGTGCGTGCCCATCACGACAGGTCCACTTTCTGCTTCGCCACAATTTCATTGAGTATGGGCCAGAGGTCGCCTTCGGTGATGGTCACTTCATGGGGAACCGCCGCCAGCATTTCATGCATTTGCTGCGCTTCAAATTTGGCTTGTTCTTCGGCAGCTTCGAGCACTTGCGGCATGGCTTCGGGTCCGACGATCGGATACGTCGCGGGGAACCGGACGTGCAATCCATGCACTTTGGCGCCGTATTGCTTTGCCAGGCCAATCGCATAGGGTAAAGCGGCCTCCGCCGCGGGTGAAAAGTCCGTTGCGAACAAGAATGTTCTTGAGAGCGATTCGAGTCTTGGCTGCGGCGGCGTTCATAAATCACCTCCTCATGCTTTATCTATATGCCTGAGCCGGGTTATGGATGTGATTGCCGTCACATCAGTGAACGTGAGCGAGCATCACTTTCCCGAGCGCTCCGATCGGCGATACATGTTTGCAGAAGTCAGCGCCGGTCGTTGCAAGGAAGGGGCGGATGCGAAATCCCCGAAGAATCGGGCGAATCGCGTCGGAGGCGCCCCCTCCAAATTTCTAAGGCTTCAAGGCAAAGCCTGCCTAGGACGTCGAGGGCAGCCTACCCATGCGTGCGAACTGAATCCAACCTCGCCAGCCGCTGCGTCAAGATGGGTTCGAAAACCGGCCCTCGTTCGGCTTGGGAATATCTCCGGCGAGGACCGCGGCGAGGTCTCGACGGCCGAAACGGAGCCATTGCCAGGAGAATCTCCATGCAGAAAGACGATGGAATCTTCACCGGCAGTGCTTGGGAGGCATGCGGCAAGATTTCGAAAGCAACGAAGAAAATGCACAGGAGGCTCCGCGGAGAGACACTCGCTGTTCCAGGAAGTGTTCTTCTTCTGCACAGTCAAGGATATCGGCGACGTGCCCGGGGCGGGCTGCATTTACGTCGAAACGGTCGTGGACCGCGATGCCGGCATCGCATTCGCGAAAGTCTATTCCGCAAAGAACCGCGATGAACGCCGTCGACATTCTCGCAAGCCGCGTCGTGCCGTTCTTCGAGCGCAGGCAAGTTCGCGATCAAGGAAATTCACACCCGAAAAACGAGCGAATATTGCGGTTTGGTTCCCGCGCACCCTTCGAGACGTTTCTCGCCACCTCGCACATTCGACACGTGCGATGGAAGAGCCGCTGCCAGCCCTGCAACTATTTTGCGAGCAATTCTTCCGGTTTCTCTGAAAAGAGTTCTTCCTGCCGGCTCTTCGAAAACAGTTCCGCTCTCGCTGGACGAACTTCAGAAAGATCTGGATGCGTTCATCGAAGCCTTCAACGCCATGCGAATGAAGCACGAAATGAGATCAAGACTGGCCCTCCCGTCTCGGCGAATTTCCCTGTTGACCTGTGATCTGGTTGTGATATTGCTTTGCCCTGACTTTTCTTTGAGCGAACGGACGGACTTGCATTCCCGGCCGGGATAAAGCCTGCTCGCTGCCGGGTGCGCCTGCGAAGCGCGTCTTTGAGAGACGCCGCGACTGCAAGCGAAAGGGATAACTCAATGTTTGAGCAGATCCTCGACCCGACTGGACACGTGTGGCTCAGCGTGTCGATTTCCCTCGTTCCGCTGATCGCCTTATTGTTCATGCTGGCGGCCCTGCGCATGACGGCGTGGCTCGCCTCGATCCTCGTAGGCGTGATCACCATTCCGATCGGCGTCCTGGTCTGGCACGCGCCGCTCGACGGCACGCTCAAATCGTATTTGTACGGCGGGCTGACGGGCTTCTGGGTGATCGACTGGATCACGTTCTGGGGCCTGATCATTTTCAATACCCTGGTGGTGACCGGGGCATTTCGAACGGTTCAAGAACTGGATGATTCATCACGCCACCGCCGACATTCGGATTCAGACCATCATGCTGGCTTGGGCCTTCGGAGCGCTGCTCGAAGGGCTGGTGGGTTTCGGCTTTCCCTGGGCCGTCGTCGTGCCGATTCTGGTGGGACTGGGAATTGCGGACCTCGACGCCATCCGCGTCGCCGCGCTTGCCAACAACGCTCCCGTCTCCTACGGCGCGCTGGGCGCGCCCATCCTGGGGCTCGCCGCCGTGACCGGGCTCCCGATGCTGGCGCTTTCCGCTTCCATCGGCAATGTGGTGGCGATCCTGGCGTTGCTTCCGCCGTGGGTGCTGATCTATCTGGTGAGCGGCTGGGAAGGAATGATCGAGGCTTGGCCGCTGGCGATTGTGGGCTCTCTTTCGTACGTATTGGGGCAATGGCCGGTGGCCCATTTTCTGGGGCCGTATCTGCCGGATTTGAGCGGGGCCCTGGTTTCCTTCTGGGTTTTGTTTATCTTCGTAAAGATTTGGCGCCCGAAAACGATTCGCGGATTCGGGGGCAAACCGCTCGCGCCGGCAACCGTTTCAGAGCTGGATGCGACGGAAATGGGCAGCGTCAAGCAGGCGTTCGACGCGTGGATTCCCTTTCTCGTGCTGATTCTGGTGGTCGTAGGGTGGACGGGGCCGTGGTCGCATCTTCCCTCATTCAGCTTGGTAAAGATGTCGGTCGCTGGCGGTGTCTTCCGTTACGCACAGCCCGATTTCATCGACCTTCAATTTTGCGCCGCTGGGCGGCGGCACATCGACGCTGGCTTCGTGGCTGATAATTCTGCTGATCATGCGGCCCACCGGCGCGCAAGTGAGGCAGGTATTTTCGCGCACGTTCAAGCAAATGTGGGGCGCGCTGCTCGTCGCGTTTTTTATTTTCGCGCTCGCCTACACATTCGTCTACACCGGGATGGCCAACTCGCTGGCCTACGGCCTCTCCAAAATCGGGGTGTTCTTCGTCGTGCTGGCGCCGGTTCTGGGCTGGATTGGCGTGGCGCTCTCCGGAAGCAACACTTCTACGAATGCGATGTTCGGTCCTGTGCAGGCCATGACCGGCACGATTGCTGAATCTTCCGGTCTTGCTGCTGCCCACGTTCAACTCCGTCGGCTCGGAAGTCGGCAAACCGATTGCGCCGCAAACCGCCAGCGTCGGCGTTTCCACCAGCAAACTTGTGCGCAGCGAAGGCCAGGTCATCCGCCACAACATGGGCTGGACGCTCGTGCTCCTCGCCTACCTGATCGTGATCAGCGTGATGTTCTATTATTTCTTCCCGAATTCGATGGCGCTGTAACGCCCTCAGAGTCCGGGCTAGCGTCGAACAGGCCCTGCAATTGCTACTGAGGACGTGTCACGCGCCGGTACAATAACCAGCCCCAGTCCGCCAGCGATACACATCAGGATTTTCGTTCCCAAGGTTCCGTAATGGCCCACTCGCAAGCCCTTCGCTAACTTACACTTACCATCCATCAACGACTGTCGATTCCACCTCAATCGGAAGTTCAGTTGCGTTTGCTCCGGTGCGTGACGCAAGCCAGATTCCGCTGGTTCGTCGGGCCAAACCAGAGATCAGATGTCCGAGAGCGTAAAGACTAAAGCTGTAATGGCCGTAAATTCCC
Organism: uncultured Acidobacteriota bacterium; assembly: GCA_963800455.1. Lineage (GTDB taxonomy): Bacteria > Acidobacteriota > Terriglobia > Acidiferrales > UBA7541 > Palsa-360. The sequence goes on from CAWDAY010000004.1 coordinate 1,034,242, forward strand.
GGTCAAAGAACAGAAAGATCCTGAGGGCCATACGACTTCTGGCCTTCGTGCTCTGTCTTTCGACCGTGTTGCGAGCCCAACAAACCGGCGAACTTCCACCGGCCGGATCGGTTCGGAACTCATTCTTGTCAAAGCCGCGAGGGATTGCCCGCGAAGTGGCCGCGGCGTCGCGAGACTTTGCCACATTTCGCGACCCGCGATGGAGCTTGCTCACCATCGCGCAAATTGGAGCAGCCTCGGCGGACGCCGTAACCAGCTTGAACAATTTTCACAGCTGCCCCAATTGCATCGAGACTGGCCCTGGCAGGATCTTTATCGGCAGCCGTCCCGACGCGCACAAATACATCATCGCCGGCATTTTGGAAGTCGGCATCGAAGCCGTCACCGCGCACTATTTTCAGAATCACGGTCCCACAAAAAAATGGTACTGGCGCGCGTTATGGTCTCTTCCGCAGTCGTTCTCTCTCTACGAACACACCCGCGCTTCGCAACATAACACCGCGCTGAACTTTTCCTGCGATTCACGGGGGGTTCCCTGCCGTTAGCGACGGCTCATGGCGTGATCGGCGGAACGTAGGCAAACGTTCGCGCGAAGAGCCACATGAAGAAAAGCACAAGTACGAAATTCACCATGAAATAGAGCATCCCGTAGCCGATCAAATCCCGTGCCTTAACTTTCAGCAAACCGAGCAGGGGAAGCATCCAGAACGGGTTGATCAAATTCGGCAACGCTTCCGACGTGTTGTATATCTGCACGACCCACCCGAGATTCACATGCAGGTCTTTGGCCGCCTGTAAAACGTAGGGAGCTTCGATAATCCATTTGCTGCCGCCCGACGGCACGAACATTCCAAGCAACGCCGAGTAGATCGAGACCAAAATCGGATAGGAATTCGCCGAAGAAAAACTCACGAAGAAATGCGCGAGCTTTCCGGCGAGCGTGGAATACGTGATGATTCCGAAAATTCCGCCGTAAAACGGAAACTGAATCAGCACTCCCGCCGTCGCCGGAACCGAATCGTTTACCGCGCGCACAAATGAGCGCGGCCGCCAGTGCAGCAACAGCCCCAGCATCAGGAACAACAGATTGTACGTGTTCAGATCCAGGGCGGCGAGCGGGCCCTTCACGCTCAGAACTTGAGCGATATATCCCAGGCCGAGAATGCCAACCACAATCGAAAGCGCCGGCGCGAACTCCAGCCATTCCGCAGGCGTCTTGCGCTCCTCGGCCTTCTTGATTTCGAGACCTTCGGTGACGCCGAACGACTCCGCGTCCTTCGCGGAATTGGCCGGAGTGGACAGATAGGCGACGGTAACGCACGAAATTGTGAGGATGGCCGCTGTCGCAGCGCTCTGCCAGGTGTAGATCGTCAGACTGAGAGGGATCACGCCGCTGATCTTGAGCAGCGCGGCGGGAATCGACCCCGGCGTCGCCATCACCAGCGCGGCGGACGACGATAGTCCCAGCGCCCACACGCTGCCGTTCCCCAGGAAGGCGGCCGCGCCGATCGCGCGATAGTCGATGCCGCGCACGTTTCTCACGATTTCCCGCACCAGGATTCCGCCGAAGATCAGGCCGAGTCCCCAGCTCAGCAGCGAAGTCATCATCGAAAAGAACGCCACGAACGCGACTGCCCCGCGAGGCGTCCGCGGCACTTTCGCCAGCTTTTTAATGAGTTTGTGAACCGGCGGCGAGGTGGCAACGACGAATCCGCCTATGATAATCATCGCCATCTGCATCGTGAACGGAATCAGCCCCCAGAACCCGTCCCCGAAATACTTGACGAGATTCCGCATTCCGACTCCGGCAATCAGCCCGGCAGCGAAAACTATGAGCAATCCCACCAGGGCAAACACGAATGCGTCCGGAAACCATTTCTGCGACCAGTCGGCGAGTCCCATTCCCATCCGCGCAAACAGACCCGCGGAATCTTCACCGGCGTCTCGCACAGCGCTTCCCTTTGGAATCGACTCCATGCGTCCTTTCCAAACCAATTAGGTTGCAAGGCCGGAAAGTCCAGAACCAATTCCTTACCAAAAACTCAGAAATTGGCAGCCGAACCACTACACGTTTACATTCGTTCCGCTGAGTTGTGGCGCCGGCGTCCCGCCGGCGTTTTTGTGCTGAGTGAAAATAAGAAAAACCGCCGGCGGGACGCCGGCGCCACGTATGACACGTTTGACGCTCAAATTGTGAGAGCGGGCGCAAGCTTGCTCATGTCGGCAACGGTCTCCAGGGATTTTACGGAGGCGATGACGGATTCCGCTTTCGCCGTGGGCCACTTGGCGAATTCGGCGCAGCCTCGGAACTTGTCGGCGACCTCGTCATAGCTCATGGGATTGGACGGGCTCCCCTTGGCGAACTCCGCCCTTCCCGTGATGACTTTTCCGTCCTTCATCGTGATTTTGAGCAGGCTGGTCATCTTGTCGAGACCGGCGTTTTCCGCCACCGGGTCGATATAGAAATGAATGCGCTTGATCATCTCCTGGACGTCGGGGCGCTGCACGACCTTGTCTTGAAACTGAACGAGGCCCGCCTTCCGGTCGAGCAGCAGAATGCTCATGCAAAATTCCATGCTGAACTTCCCTTGCAGGCCAGTCATCGGGTCGTGATGCAGAAGCGAAGTCGTCATCGCGTGGTTCGCGCCCACGTCGACTTTTTCCACGTCCTCGGCCTTGATGTTGTTTTCGCGGATGAGGCGCATCATTTCTCCCATGGCCGGATGGGAGAGTGAGCCGGAGGGATACGGCTTGATCGAAACGCCGGGGTAAGCCAGCGTCCACGGCTTGCCGAAGCGGCCGACGATCGCTTCCGGATCGAATCCTCCGCCCGCAGCCTGGAAAAATCCCAGCGGCGCTTCCAGGATATCGACAGCGGCGGTCCAGCCGAGCGCGGCAAGATCGGCCGCGACGGTCCCGTTTTCCGCTGCGTGTCCCGCCTGAAACGGCTTGGTCATGGAACCGAAATTGTCGCGGAAGCCTCCGCCTTCGGTCGCTCCGATGCCCAGCGCGTAGACCGTCTGCTTCACGTCGAGCCCGCGCAGCCGGGCGCAAGCCGCGGTGCTGCCGAACGTGCCACACGTTCCGGTGGAGTGAAAACCCTCGTCGTAGTGGCGCGGCGAAATCGATTCGTTGATCTTGGTCTCCACTTCCACGCCCATGTGATACGCCACCATGAAATCCTTGCCGGAGCGGCGTCCCAACTCGCAAAGGGCAAACGCGGGAGGAAGCACGCTGACCGTCGGGTGCGTCAGAAGACCATAGATGCGGTCTTTCGCGGCGGAGAGTTGCGTATCGTCGTAATCGTCAGCGTGAATCGAGACGCCGTTTACGAAAGACGCGAGGCGCGGATGCGCCTTCATGCTGGTGCCGATCACGCTCGCGCGCATCTCGCTCGATCCGAAACTTTCCGCGTATTTTCGCGCGATCGGACCCATCACGGAATTCGATCCCGCCAGCGCCAGGCCGAAGCCGTCAAGGATCGATTTTTTTCCGAGATCGATGACGTCGGGCGGAATTTCCTCGTACTTCGTATTTACGATGAACTCGGCGACGGACTTGGTAAGGCCGGGGGCTTTCGGAAATTCTGCGGGGGGCGCGGGCGAAGCGTCCACGCGGCGGCTCGTCAGAGCGAGGGCCGAGGCGGCCAGCGAAGTCTTGAACAGGTCACGGCGATTCATGGGTCATGTCCTCGTTTCGGGATTCAGTTCTTCGCGGCGTGCAAAGAGGACGCCACGGGATTTCCATAGATGGCAGCGATATTTTCCGTTCCAATTTTCTTTCGCACGTCGGCGGGCAGCTGATTGAAGAGAAGAATCGTTTCCTGCCAGCGCCGGTCCTCGCCTTTCGGCTCCGGATAGTGCTGGTCGCTGCCGATGACAAAACGGTCGGGAAAGTCGGTGAAAAGTTTGCGCCACTCCGGCTTGAGTTTTCCGTCGTCCGCGAGCGGATAGTTCAGCCCCTTGGCTTCGGGATCGGTCTTGATTTCCATATACAGATTTGGATGCGCGAGCAACAAGCGGCGGTCGAGATCGACCGTCCGGTAGCCCGTGAAATCCGATCCGAGATGCGCCCAGATGATCTTGGCGCGAGGGTTGTGCGACAACAGGCGTTCAAACGCCGCAATGTTGGCATGCAAGCGCGGCGCATTGGGCGGCGATTTCAAGCCGGCTGGAAGCGCCATATCCTGCGGCACCGCTTCCATGTGGAGGTCGATGGGGACATTGTGTTGCGCCGCGATGTCCGCCAGCAGCAAATAGAGCGGGTGGTCCGGCGGCGCATACTGGTAGGGCGTGATACCGTTGAAATGTTCCGCCGTCATTTCTCCGAAACCGACGACGCCTTCGCGCAGCAGTTCGTCCGCTCGCGCCTTGAATTTTTTCTGAACTTCTGGGCCCGCGTCCCCCGTGGCCACCGATTGCATGATCATCGCGTTCAGCGTTCCGCCGCCACCGGTGAGCGCGAGCTTGCCGGGATGCTTCTTCACAGCCGCGAGAATGATCTCCGAGTCATAGCGCCCGGGATGATCGAACGTATCCGGCGAAATCTGAAACAGGATCATGGCCGCGTTCTCGCGGCCCAGCGCCGCGAGCGCCGAACGGACTCCGGCCTCGGGGTTCGTTTCGTCAAAATGGGCGTGCTCCTCAACAAAGGGCGTCAACGCGGGAACCGGTTCCATCGCTTGCGGCATTTTTGCCGCGTTCACCACGGAGAGTTGCGTGAAGGATCCGTGCGAGAAGAAGGCCAGCGCGGCGATCGCGATGCCGGGAATCGACAGAATTTTCAGTGATTTCGCAACTGGCCAATTCATCGCAAAACTCCTTTGTTATTCATTTTCCCGCTCATTTTTTGTGCCAGATCGCGTCGATCCACAATTTCAATTCGTCAGATTCTGTCCGCTGAGCGCGGCCCAACGCAAGGAATTTCTTCCAGATTCCGCTCGATGTTAAGATGTTCCCGCGAGGGCTGAAATGAGCGAAAAAATTCAGAAGAGCGAAGCCGAGTGGCGCAAGATCCTGACGCCGCAGCAATATCACGTGACGCGTCAAAAGGGCACCGAACCTCCCGGCACGGGGGAGTACGAGGACCTGGAAGAGCCGGGCGTTTACGTCTGCGTGTGCTGCGGGCAACCGCTGTTCACTTCCGAAACGAAGTTCCATTCCGGTTCCGGATGGCCCAGCTTTCACGCGCCGGTCGACGAGAAGAAAGTGGAGATCGACCGCGATACCAGTCACGGAATGACTCGCGACGAAGTGGTCTGCAGCCGTTGCGATGCGCACCTCGGCCACGTTTTTCCCGATGGTCCGCGCCCAACGGGACAGCGCTACTGCATCAATTCCGCCTCCATCAAGTTTGTCGAGAGCGAGGAATAGTGCCGGGCAGCGTGGCGGTTCGCGGTTCCCTGCTCCGCCGCATCTCGTTGCCGCGCGAATTTCTGCGCGTCGCAGTTTTCGCGTGCGTTTCCATTCTCGCCGTGCTCAGCATGCCCGCCTCTGCGCGAGCCTGGGGCTGCGAAGGGCACCAGGTGATCGCGCTGCTAGCTGAAAAGCATCTGACCCCGCACGCATTGGCGACGGCCAAACAAATTCTCGCGAGCAGCCCCATCGATCCGAGCCTCAGCCGATACTGCAAGCCGGTTGAAACCGATCCTCTGGCCGACGCTTCGACCTGGCCAGACGACGTGCGTTCGCAGCGCCCGGACACGCCGCCGTGGCACTACATCGACATTCCTCTCGGAACGAAGGACCGCAACCTCGCCAAATATTGCGACCCGAAGGAAGGCTGCGTCACCAGCGCCATCGCCGATGATCTCGCCGTGCTGCGCTCGAAGAATGCCGATCCGCAGAAGCGCGCCGACGCGCTGCGCTTCCTGATTCATTTTGTCGGCGATCTTCACCAGCCGCTGCACGCCGCGACGGACAACGACCAGGGCGGCAACTGCGTTCCGGTGACGTTCTTCGGCGACGCGCCGCAACTGCGCAATCCGCAGTTCGAGTCGTATGCGCCGAATCTGCATGGCGTGTGGGATACCAACATTCTGGAGAGAGCGACCACGGGAAAAAGCGGCGAAGAGGTCGCCGCGGAACTCGACGTGGCGTTTCGCCGGAAAATCGCCCGCTGGCAGAAAGGCCCGGCAAACATCGATGCGTGGGTCTGGGAAAGCTATCAGCTGGCGGTCAAGACGGCCTACGGGAAACTTCCCGCGCGCGTCCCGGTCGAAACGCCGCAACTGGTCAGATCATGCGCCGATGACGATCACGTTTCGACGCGCCGACTTAAGCTCGACGAGCGCCTGAGCGATGCCTACCAGAGCGCATCGGTTCCCGCCGTGCGCGAGCGCCTCGCGCAGGCTGGGGCGAGGCTTGCTTTTCTGCTCAATCAGATCTGGCCGTAATATCAAAGGCAACCGCTGTCATATCGCACTTCTCGATTCGAAATTGCATGCCTGAGAAGCACGGTGAACTCACGGGCCGTCGCCCTCATGGCTGGACACGGATTTTAGGCGCACGCCGACGTCCGGACCACAGCCTTACGCCGCCGCAGCGTCGGGGAATGGAAAGCCTCGCAGCTTCTATTGAATGTTTACCGTGACGTTTACGCTGTGTGTGAGTGTCCCGCTCGTCGCTGTAATCGTCACAGGGTAAGTTCCGGGTGAGGTTCCAGGGTTAGGAGGAGGAGGAGCGGTCGACGAGGGACCGCCGCACCCTCCGACAACCAGGAATAAAGCAACTGCCGCGCCGATGAAAAGAAATCTTCGGCGTCGACGTTCAAACAGTCCCGTCAGAAGCCAAATACCGATCAAAACCACGGCAACGGCTGACCGCCCCGAGTTCACGTCGAGATTAGCCGCTGGGTTGCCGGGCTTGATCAGACCTGCGGCGGCCGTCGTACTAATCATCATGTTCGTGCTTCCGCTGCCGCTCACAAAAGCCGGAGTGAACGAACAGCTCGCCGAGGCCGGCAACCCCGAGCATGAGAAGTAGACCTTACCGCTGAACCCATTCTCTCCCGTTACGGTGAGATTCACCTTCCCCTGCCCGCCCGGACTCGCGATCATGACCGAACTGGCGCCCGCCACCAAAGAGTAGTCCGCTTGGACGCCGATACTCGTTTGCGGCGAACTTGAGCCACCGTAGTTTCCGTCCCCGCTGTAAGTCGCTGAAAGCATGTACTGGCCGGTCGTTAGTTGGGTATCCGCTAGGGTGGCAATTGCCTGCGCTCCTTGCGCCACGCCCGAGAGAGAGTTCGTGACTGCTGAAACTCCGGAAACCGGGATAGGGCTACCCACCTGAGTGCCGCCAATGAAGAACGTCACCGTGCCCGAGGGCGGGTTCCCTCCGCTCGACGTGCTTACTGTCGCCGATAGTTGCGCTCCCTGCGTCCCCCCGTTTGCAGTGACTGCGGTTGTAGTCGGCGCTTGGGTGATGGTGAAAGCGATCGCGGAAGAGCTACTGGTCGCGAAATTGGTGTCGCCACTGTAGTTTGCAACGATCGAATGCGGCCCTGGGGTGAACGTGTACAAACCGCGGGGTGTGGTGACGTAGCCCTGGCTGTTCAACGCATATGGACTTCCCGCCACGCCCGTACCTCCATCTACAAAATTCACGTTTCCCGAGGGATAGCCGAACCCAGATTGCCCGGTAATATCTGCGCGCAGATAGACAAAGCTTCCGTAAGGCCCACCGGTGAAGTTTCCGAAACTGCCATTGGTGCCGGGAGTAAGCGCCTCAATCGTTGTGCTGCTGGGTTCCGGATTGACGGTCAACCCGATATTCGGAGAGTCGCTCAAGGAGAACTTCGAATCACCCGCATACTGAGCTCCTACGGCGTAAAAACCGCCTGGCATTACGTTCGACGTCGCGGAAATCGACCCGTTGCTGTCCAGTGTGTATGAGTTCCCCGGGACGGGACCCGCATTTGCGCCAACTCCAGTTTGGATCAGCGCAACATCACCGGTCGGCGTGCCGTCGGAACTGGTCACGTTGATCTTGATGTTGACCGTTGCGCCGTGAGTGAATGTGGTCGGGCTGATGCTCAGTGTGGTGGTGGTCGGGCTGAACGTTATATCTTTCCAGCTGTTTATGAGATTGACCACGTTTACTGACCCCAACCCGGTCGCCAAATCATAACCGGGGCCGCTCGCATATTCTCCTGATGGCGTCCCTCCGGGCACAGAATTGTTTCCGACCGTGATGTCGTTGAAAACACACGTCGTCGCCTCTGAGCCGGACGCGCTCGATCCATTACAGTCGGACGGCTTTTGATTGGTCGCCAGCCGATACAGAATTCGGTTGATCTGCCCTAATCTCGGGTGCGAATTCAGTGGCACCTCCTGCGAATTCAATAGGGCGATCATGCCGGCAAACGAGGGTGCGGCTGCGGACGTGCCGTAGGCCCCAACGAACGAGAAATTCCCTTCTGCATCGGGCTGACAGGAACCTCGAAGACATAACAGGTACGGGTCGTGGCTGGAAGCCGTCAGCGACACATCCGGGATATCACGCATCCCGTCGTTCGGTATGCCCGCAACACCTGACTGCCAGGATGGCTTGGCGAAAACGGTGCTGGCGCCACCGCCCCCGGCCAGGATGTTTGCCGTCTGCTGGCCGCATTGTGCAACGCTACAACTCTGGTTCCAGACGTCCTCGGGAATGTGAGACAGTGCCGACTCCAAGGTGAACTCCGTATTGTTGGACTTCCAGTAACGCCCCGGGTCGCCGTTTTCGTTGAACTCCGTTCCTCCTACCGCGACGGCGTACGGAGTCGAGGCCAGGGCGTTGACCGAAAGCGGACCCGAAGCTTGCGTTTCGGTCTGGGTGTCGCAGCCGGCGGCACCGGTATCACCCGTTGATACAACGTACGTCATCCCCTCGGCAGCGGCCTGCTCAGCCAACTGAGATATGTTGGTGGCCTCACTGGCTGTGACATCAGCTTCACATATACCGAAGCTCTCGGTCATAACCGTGGCGGTCACATTATCAATAATGTAAAGCTCCGAAAGATCTACTCCGTCCGTGGAATTGGTCGAAGCGGAAACAACAAGCCACACCTGCGCGCCGGGCGCGACAGCTTGGGACCATGTGGTGTCGAGGACGGCCTCGGACTCTTCCTGTCCTCCGAGGTCGCCCGGATCGGAGCCGTCCACGAAAATGGTCGGCGTATTCATGCCCGGGTTGAAAACCGCGTTGAATCGCTCGACGTCCTGGAGATTAATATTGGACCGTCCCACCACCGCAATTACCGTGCCGGTTCCTGCCGGTGGTCCCGAGATACCCGGAGGGCCTTCAATCACGGAAGTGATATTGTAGATGGCGTAGTAGTCCCAAGGGCCCAAGGCGTGCTGTCCGCCCTGAGAGGTAAATTGAGGGCGCGGGGCGGAGCTCAAGCTGACGTCGATGCGCTTTTCAAGGAGTTGGACCTGGGGCTTCTTCCGAAAACTATGCAAGGTCGCAATCCCAGCGACGACCGGAGCCAGTGCCGCGGGAACCTGGGGGTCTCCCGAGTTGGCCCAGTGTTCTTCCCCGGCAACCACGTATTTGTGGATCTCAGTTTGGAAAGCGTCCCGCACCTGAGCCGCCGTTCCCGAAAATTCGATTGCCGCTCGGCCCCTCGATGTTCTCGCCACTTGAAATCCGTGCAAGTTGAGCCACGAAACGACGGCTTGGATATCCTGGTCGCTCGGTCCGAATTGCGCGCCAAATGCGTCAGGGGTAAGCCACTGGTGATATGAGGATGAAGACGGGTCCTGCTGGTCCTCCAGCAGCTTCTTGAGCGAGGACTCCTGGGCGTTGGAACGCTTCAGCACGAGCAGCATGCGCTGCATCGGAAGATCCGGAGGAGCGGCGCCCTGATCGAATTGCGGCTGGGCCAGCGGGTGCGTGTTTCCGCGTAGCGTAACGAGCGCGCTCTCGTTCACCCGCTCCACGATTCGCGACTGCGGCGCAGGCGTCTGGGCCCGCGCCGCCACGGGAATGGCAAGCAGGCAGAGATAGATAGCCACCCACCTGGACACCGCCAGATTACCTGTCCGCATAGACACGCCCTTTGGGGACTCCGAGATCGCACGTTATTATCACAAAAATAATACCGAGCACAAGTTAATATTTGTTACTGTCAGGCGCCGGCACGCTCGGTCGTCGGAGCCTGAGATGGCATTCTAGGGCATAGATAACACACGACTTGCGGCGACCCTCCAATCCGCCTCGACTCACCCAAAGCAACTGGACTGCAGCTCAACAGAACGAAACGAGCGCCCCAGGCGGTGCACCCAACCGACGATGCGGCGCGAGCTTGGGACCGAAACGGCGACCCACTCGCGGCCCGCCATCGCGTCGCGCACCCGTTTGTTTTTTGGCCACTCGAACCAACAATTACAGAAGTATTACAAAGCGCGTTGCGCCCCCATGCTAGTTTCGAATCAGGCGGCGAGGAACGGCAACGCCGTGCAAAGAGCACCGGGATCGGCTACGGGACAAAGGGGATCGGGACATGGCTAGCAACGGGAACCGCGACAAGACATTTACTCAGCCTGTGAATTGGATCACGACTTCCTTCATGGTCGCATTTCACATCGGCGCGATTGCGGCATTTTTCTTCTTCGGATGGGGACCGCTCCTGGCTGCCATGGTGCTCTGGTGGATTTCAGGGAGTCTCGGGATCGGCATGTGTTACCACCGCCTGCTGACCCATCGCGGCTACAAGACGCCGAAGTGGATGGAATATTTCCTGACGGTCTGCGCCACGCTGGCGCTCGAAGGCGGACCGATTTTTTGGGTGGCCACACACCGCATCCATCACCAGAATTCGGATAAAGACGGCGATCCGCACTCGCCCCGGGACGGCGGATTCTGGGCCCACATGGGCTGGATCCTGACGGGCCGGGCGATGCACAACAAAATCGAATCGCTTCTGCCGTACGTCCCGGATCTTCGCAAAGACAAATTTCATTCCTGGATCAGCGAGTGGCACTGGGTTCCGCAGGTCGTCGTGGGAGTTTTGCTTCTGACCTTCGGCGGCTTGCCGTATCTGCTTTGGGGCACGTTCGTCAGGACCGTATTTGGCCTGCACTGCACCTGGCTCGTCAATTCCGCGACGCACATGTGGGGCACGCAGCGTTTCATCACCACGGATACTTCCAAGAACAGTTTTTGGGTGGCCATCCTCACGTTCGGCGAGGGCTGGCACAACAATCACCACGCATTTCCGCAAGTCGCCCGCCACGGTCTGACCTGGTGGGAAGTTGACTTTAACTGGTACGGGATTCGAGCGCTGCAAATGCTTGGCTTGGCCTGGGATATTTCCCTGCCCAAACTCGGACGCGGGAAAGAAGTCGATTCCCCTGCCATTCCCGAGTCGCCCGCCGTCCTCGCGCCTTCTGCGCCCGAGTCGCTTCCTCAAGAAGCATCGGGAGACTAGCTCTTCGTTCCGAAAATCTCCCCGCAAAAAGATCTCAGAAAGAAAAACACCCTGGCGTTAGTCGCAACGCCAGGGTGTCAAATGCGCCGAGTGCGTCCCGCTCAAAAAACATAGCCGCGGCCCGCTTCTCAGGTAATCACGAACGCCTGCACCAACGAGGTTTTAGACCGCCTTGCTTTTGGCCATCTTCTGCGCCATGAAAAGCAACAGTTTCCGATTGGCATCGTCGGTTTGGCCCAAAAGCCTGCGGAACTTCGCCAGGGTTCGCGCATCTTTCCCCGTATGCCCCCAGGCTAGGTCACCCGCCGACTTCCGCTTCGGCAGATTGGGCAGTTTGGGCGGTTCTTCGCCGTCATAAAACAGCTGGTACATCGGGACTTCGAGCGCCCGGGCGAATTTTTCGAGCGTTTCCACGGCCGGAACGGTGTGGCCATTTTCCACGCGCGAAATGTAGCAGCGAAGCAGCCCCGTCCTTTTCTCAATTTCGCCTTGAGAGAAATTCTTTTCTTCACGCAAAGCTCGCAAACGATCGCCGATAATCATGAATATCACTCCTTCTAGAGTTTGATAAATCGCAAACGCTCGTACGTCACGAGGCGGTGGACTGCCATCGTGCTTTGCAACCAAGCTGCCGATGCTTCACGCAGATACGGGCGGGGAGGAATCTGCTGCCTGCCGGACGAGGACCGAGGGATTACTGCCGGTTCGCTCGTACTCGAAATCGAATCTCGACGCGAACCAACGGACCTGGGGGTGTCCGACCACACGAGCCACGACGATCCTGTCGCCTTCTTGCGACGTCGAAGAGCCATGAATATGAAGGGCGGAAATTCCGCCACTGTGGCTCTGAGACGGGTTGAGCGCAGGAGGGTCGGGGATCGTGTCGACGGCGGCGACAAAGAGAAGCAAGGATAGTAAACACACTACAAACGTACGCGTCACCGCACCCTCGAATAACACAACTTCCTAATCCGACAGATTTGTCACATAGCTTATCGAAAGTCTATGTAATGCACAAGACCTCAAATCCAACTTTGCTTCTAACCCCGAACCACACCCTTGCCGAAGCGCGTCGCGCTTTCAGCCTAAGCGGTTGCGAAGGCTACTTCGGAGGAATCACCACCAAGCCGGCGCCTGCAACGCGCCACTTCCCTTTGTCCTTCACGAACATGCGCAGCACGCGCATTTCCCGGACGGTCACGATAGCGCCGTTGGCGTCCACTCCTTTGATAGTCGTGTGATCGGTCGCCAGCACAACGTTTCCGTAAATTGCGCGAACCTTGAACGTGTCCGGGAAGGCTCCCGTGCCGGGCCGCGAGTCGGCTTTGTTCATCAGGTCCATCATCTCGTGCTTGTCGACCACCACGCCGCTGGACAGGACATCGAAAAAGTCGTCCATCCACAACTGGTTCATGCTATCCGGACCGTCCAGTATCTTGTCATGTTCGGCCTTCATCCACTTCAGCTCGACGTCGTAGAGCTGTTTTTCCAGCGCCGTCGGGCTGGCGCTCTCGAATCGCTTGTCCTGCGTTTGCGCGCGGGCGGGCGCCGCAAGACCGGCAAGTAGGGACAAGATCAACACCCAAACGAACTTCATATGCGGATTTCTCCTCTTTTTTTTGAACTCAACTGATGGGCTCTCCATGAAACAAATCGAACGCAAACAAGATACGTTAAGACCGTCCGGCGGCAAACGCCATTCTTGGCAGTTCCGCGATCGAGGATTTCCGGCGTTGACCGGGTTTGCGTGCGTGTGACCATCGCACGCCGCTCCGAGTTTTTTTTCGCGCCTGGGAGGTTTACTATGTTCTGATAGGAAGCTGCGATGCGCTTTTCCAGACGAGCCAAGAAAATCGCGTTTTTCGTGACGCTGGGCGCCTGCCTGGTTGGCCTGGCGGTGGCGCTGAACGTCACTTGGATTGTGCTCAAGTGGCGGGAAGTCGTACCCCTGATCCTGGGAGTCATATTCTTCGCGCTGATTATCGCCGGGATTGTGGTCTATACGGTTTTTCTGGTCCGCGAAATTCACAAGAACGAGCAGCAGGACAGTTTTCTGAACGCGGTCACTCACGAACTCAAAACGCCGATCGCCTCGATCCGTCTCTATCTGGAAACGCTCCAGTCGCGCCGTCTCTCCGAAACGCAGCAACAGGAATTCTATCGCATCATGCTCGAGGATACGGACCGCCTCCTCGGGACCGTCGAACAGATTCTGAAAGCGGGCGAGGCTCGCCAGGCGAGCAGCAAGAAGAATTGGGAACAGGTCGATTTCTCCGCGATCGTGGCGGAAACGGTGGACCTTACGCGTCTGCGCCATCACTTGCCGGAGGAAACCCTCCGGTTCGCCGGCTCCGCGGGCGAAAAAATCTACTTGCGCGGGAATCCGCAGGAACTGCGCACCGCCGTATTCAACCTCGTTGAAAATGCCGTGAAATATTCCGGCGACCACAAGGAAATCGACGTGGACCTGGTATCGCCGGACATCGACACGATCCTTCTTCGTGTGCGCGACAATGGTGTCGGCATTCCCAACCCGGAACTGAAGCGCATCTTTAAGCGATTCTACCGAGTCGCCAGTTCCGCGAACGGCCGCGTCAAAGGAACCGGGCTCGGGCTGTTCATCGTGCGCTCGATTGCGCGACGGCACGGAGGCGACGCCTTCGCCGAAAGCGAAGGCACAGGCCGCGGAAGCACGTTCACGCTGCGGCTCCCGAGGGCCTATCCCGTATGAGCAGAATTCTTGTGGTCGAGGATGAATCGCACCTGGCGGAAGGACTTCGCTTTAATCTCGAGCAGGAGGGCTACTCCGTCCAAGTGACCGGCAACGGAGAAGAAGCGCTCGACCGTCTGGTGAAGAAGAAGGAAGAATTCGACGCGCTGGTGCTCGATGTGATGCTGCCCGGCAAAGACGGCTTCACCGTCGCGCAAACTCTGCGCCAAGAGCACAACTATATTCCTCTGCTGATGCTGACCGCGCGGTCGCGTCCCGAGGACGTCCTTCTCGGCTTTGAATCCGGCGCCGACGATTACTTGCCCAAACCGTTCAACCTCTCCATCCTGATTGCGCGCGTCGGAAGCCTCCTGCGGCGAAAGACGTGGGACCACGGCGCGAGCCAGGCGCCGTCCAAGCCTGCGGCGCGCGGGACGGATGCGCCGGACACATTTCGGTTCGGAGATAAAGTCGTCGACTTTCAAAATCTCGTCCTGAAGGCGGGCAACGAGACCGTGCAACTGACGCTGATGGAATCCGAACTGCTCCGCTACCTCATCCAAAACGCGGGACATGCCGTTGCGCGCAAAGCGATCCTGGAAAACGTGTGGGACTTGCAAGAGGACACCGATACGCGCGCGATCGATAATTTTATCGTGCGGCTGCGAAGATACATCGAAAAAGAGCCTTCCGATCCCCGCCACCTGGTGACCGTGCGCGGCCTCGGCTATAAATTCATTCCCTTCCCGAACCAACCTGCAAAGAAATAAGACTCGCGAGTTATCGCTCACCAAATCCGGCAGCGCACTCCGTCCGGCCTGGCCATCGCGTCGCCCGGCTTGCAATCGAACGCGCGGGCGAACTCCGGCAGGTTCGAGGGAGCTGCGATCGCGCGGAAGCGCGCCAGCGGGTGCGGGTTGGTGTTCACCATGAGGCGCTCGAACTCGGGCCGGTCGTTCGACGCCCAGATTTGCGCGTAGGCCAGAAAAAATCGCTGATCCGGCGTCAGGCCGCCGATTTGCACCGGCTTCTTCCCCGCCTCCGCTTTCTGCAGCGCCCGGTAAGCCAGGGTCAGTCCGCCGAGGTCCGCAATGCTCTCGCCGAGCACCAGCTTGCCGTTTTCGTGAATGTCGTCCTGAACGACGAAGCCGTCGAATTGCTTTTCGACGCAGGCGGCGCGCTCGCTGAAGTTCTGTTCGTCCGCGGGCGTCCACCAGTCGCGCAAGTTGCCGTGCGCGTCAAACTTTCTTCCCTGGTCGTCGAAGCCATGCGTCATTTCATGGCCGATGACGGCGCCGATGCCGCCGTAATTGGACGCGTCGTCGGCCTGCGGATCGAAAAACGGCGGCTGTAGAATGCCCGCTGGAAAGACGATCTCGTTCATTTCCGGGCTGTAGTAGGCGTTCACAGTCGGAGGGCTCATGCCCCATTCGGTGCGGTCCACGGGCTTGCCGATTTTGTTCAAGTCGCGCGCAAATTCAAATTGCGCTCCGCGCATTTGGTTGAGCGCGTACGGACCGCGATCCACCGCATAGGCGGAATAGTCGCGCCACTTGTCCGGGTATCCGATCTTGCGTGTGAACGCGGCGAGCTTTGCCAGTGCCTGCTTGCGCGTTTCAGGCCCCATCCACGGCAGCGTTTGCAGATCGTCGTGGAGCGCGTCGATCAGGTGATTCACCATTTCCAGGGCGCGGACTTTTGCCTCCGGCGGAAAATATTTTTGCACGTAGATCTGCCCGAGCGCTTCGCCCAGTTGGCGGTCTGTCGCGGTTACGCAGCGCTTCCAGCGCGGCAGCAACTCTTTGGTACCCGTCAGAATGCGCCCGTTGAAATTGAAATTCTCATCCACGAACGGCTCGGACAAATACGGCGCACTCGAATTCAGCAGGTGCCAGCGGAGATAGGTCTTCCAGGTTTCGAGCGGCGTCCCCTGGAGCGCCTCGCTGACCGCCCCGAAAAACTTCGGAGCGGATACGTCCACGGATTCGATGTTGGTATAGCCGATTTCCTGAAAATAATTTTCCCAGGACCAGTTCGGCGTGAGCGCCCGAAGTTCGGAGCGGTTCATTTTGTGATACGTTTTTTCGGGGTCGCGCCGTTCGACGCGGGTCAGCGACGCCTCGGCGAGCTTGGTTTCGAGTTCGAGAACGGACTGCGCTTCGGAGCTCGCCTTCGCGTCGCCGTCCCCGGCCAGCGCGAACATTTTGGCTACGTGCTCCCTATACTGCGTGCGAAGTTGCTGGGATTTTTCGTCGGTCTTCGTGTAGTAGTCGCGATCCGGCAGCCCGAGGCCGCCCTGGTCCGCGCCGCCAATCACTTCCGAACTGTTCTTCTCGTCCTGCGTCGATCCGAATTCAAAAACCGCGCGCACACCCATGCCTTGCAGGCGCGCGATTTCCGCCTGCAGATCGGCCGGGCTCTGGACGGCGCCGATCCGCGCAAGTTCCGCGTCGAGCGGCTTGGTCCCCTCCGCGTTGATCCGCTTTTCATCCATGCAGCTCGCGTAGAAATCGCCGATCTTCTGCTCATTCGAGCCGCGAGGCGCGTTGGGATTTGCCGCCGCTGCTTCGAGGATCTGGTGAAGCAGTTCTCGGTTCCGTTCCGCGAGTTCGTTGAAGCGCCCCCAGCTCGGATACGCCGCAGGCACGGGATTCTTCGCCAGCCACTCACCGCTCGCGTAATGGTAGAAGTCCTCGCACGGCTTGCAGGTCTTGTCCAGGATCGCGAGTTCGACGCCGTGCGCCGCGGAGCTGGACGGCGCGACGCCGGCGGGCTGTTGCGCGGCGCGCAGCATCTCGATGCAAGCAAACGCCACCAGAATCAGAGTGACGGCGGTCCAGACTCGAGGGCGCATTTTGATTCGTGTGAAAAACGGCACGGATTCTCCTTCCATTTCTGCGGCTGCTCTCCTTTTAGGTCTACGACGGCGTACCTCCGGAGTCAAGGACGGATCGCAAATTTGAAAAACTGCGACCGGAAAATTTCAAAAAATTCCCGCTGTCTGCGTCACCTTTTTTTGTTTCCGTGCATCATAATTTTGGGATGCTATGAGACGACTCAGAGAGTACTTCGGGGTAATTTGCGTGCCGATCCTGGCAGCAGCGGCCATCGGCTTCGTAACTCCTAAACAATCTTCGGCGCAGGAACAGCCGCCCCCGCCCGCCCAGCACTACGAGCTTGAGTCCCCGGAACAGTTGCAGCGGCTCGTCGCTCCGATCGCGTTGTATCCGGATTCGCTCCTCGCATCCATCCTGGCGGCGTCGAGCTATCCCGCGCAGATATCCGAAGCAAACAATTGGCTGGCGCCTCGCCACAACTTGTCTCCGGAACAACTTGCAGACGATGCGGACAAGCAATCCTGGGATCCCAGCGTGAAGGAATTGTTGCCGTTTCCTCCGGTGTTGCAGAACCTGTCTTCGAATCTTTCCTGGACATCGGAACTCGGCGACGCCTACTACAACCAGCAGACCGACGTCATGAACGCCGTTCAATTCATGCGCCGAGAGGCCAAGAAGAACAAGACACTCCGCAGCAACGACCAGATTCATGTCATCGATAAACACGGCTACATCAGCATCGAACCCGCGTCGCCGCAAAACGACCAGGTTTACGTGCCCCAGTACGATCCCTGGGAAGCCTACGGCTACCCGATAGACCCTTGGCCCGGTTGGGTCGGTGTGCCGGGAGTCTGGGGGGACGGCCCGGGTGTTTCGTTCGGTATCGGATTCGGCGTGGGTCCGTTCCTCGGATATGGCTGGGGCTGGAACCGCTGGGGCATGGATTGGGACCATCGCGGACTGTACTTCGGCGGCCGGCCGTACTTCTCGGAGGGCCCGGCATTTTTCAACCGATACAACTACTACCGCGGCTATCCGGGCTTCGCTCGACCTTACCAGCGAGACTGGGGAGTTCGTCGCGGGTTCGATGCCCCTCGTTCCGCGCCGGGACTTCGATCGGGCCCTTTCAGCGGTTTCAATCGTGGCGGAACCGTAAGAGGCTTTTCTTCGCGCGGACAAGGTAGCTTCGGCGGAGGCTTTCACGGAGGAGGCTTCCGAGGCGGAGGCTTCCACGGAGGGGGCGGCTTCGGCGGAGGCGGGTTCCACGGCGGCGGGGGATTTCATGGAGGGGGAGGCGGCCGGCGCTAGCGGAAACGGCGCGGAAACCTCAAACGCAGGCGGACTTTATTCATATTCATTGAGTTAGTTAAGGAAACAGAATTTATGGCGCGTCACCCAAAGGGCTCTCTCGAGATGCGACTTTCGTTCTTCGCGGCATTCTCCTTCGCGGCTGTGTTGGCGATGCCTTGGATGGCGGCTGGGCAAGACAAACCCGCCGCCCCGTCACAGGCGGCGCCGAAGTCCGCCTCTACCCAATCCGTCCCGCGGGGGCAGACGCAATCCTCGGCGGGTCAGACGACTCCACGCACAAAGCAAAAGATGTTCTCTTCCGCCGAGGAAGCAGCGGCGGCTCTGTACTCGGCGGCTCGCAACCATGACGAGGACGGCATGCTCGTCATTCTCGGCCCGGACGCCAAAGACGTCGTCGTCTGGACGGACGATCCAAACGATCGCAAGGCCGACGTCGATCTGTTCGTCGAGAAATACGGGCAGATGCATCGCCTGGTCAAGGAACCCGACGATGAGACGACCCTTTACGTGGGCGCGGAAAACTGGCCGCTGCCGATTCCCCTCATCGAAAAAAATGGCGCGTGGTATTTCGATTCCGGCCTCGGCAGGCAGGAGATCGTGTACCGGCGGATCGGCGAAAACGAACTGGAAACCATCGACGTGCTCCGCGCGATGATTGACGCGCAAAGCGACTACTACTCCCAGGTCGCCGGCTCCGACGGGACACCCCAGTACGCTCGCCGATTCAACAGCGATCCGGGACAGCGCAACGGACTCTACTGGCCAGGCAGTAAAGAGCCGGATGAAAGTCCCGTCGGTCCCTATTTGGCACAGGCCAGCTACAACCGCTCCGATCGCAAGCCGTTGCGCGGCTACTATTTTCGGATTTTGACCGAACAGGGCCCCCATGCGCGGGGAGGCGCTCGCAATTACGTCGTCAACGGAAAGCTGACCGGCGGATTCGCTTTCGTGGCATTTCCCGCGGAATACCGCGCGTCCGGCGTGAAGACGTTCCTGGTCAACCAAACCGGCGCTGTCTACGAAAAGGATTTAGGCCCCAGAACCGCGCAGATCGCCAAAGCCATGACGGCCTACGATCCGGATTCCACTTGGACGCGGGTCCCCTAGCCTCCTCGAACATTCGATTCCTCTCAAAAATGTAGTCACTAATCCCCCTGCCGCTGCATCACACCTTCATTGGGGATCGGGTTTCCCACCCCAGGGGGATGGTCCTTATGAAGAGCCGATTGGCTTCCTTACTGCTGGCGATGGGATTGGTGTGCCTCGCACTACCCGTTAAAGCTCAAGATTACAGCAAGATACGCATCGTCCGTCTCAGCTTTGTCGAGGGGACCGTGGAGTACCAGCGCCCCGGCCAGGACTGGCAGGATGCCAAGCTGAATTTGCCGATCCAGGAAGGCTACGCCATTCGGACCGCCGATGGATTCGCGGAAGTGGAGTTCGAGGACGCCCTTACGGTGCGTCTGGCGACGAACTCCACCGTGGAATTCACGGAATTGTCCCTGCAGAGTGGCGGGAGAGTGACAAAGCTTACAGTCCCGCAGGGAACGTCGATCGTCAGCGCAAAACTCGGTCGTGAAGACGCTGTTTCGGTCATCGCCCCCAATCTCAATTTCAGTCTCCCTCGGAATGGGCGATTTCGGCTGGACATCTCCCCCTCAGAAAGTTGGCTGACCGCCCTCCATGGAAAAGTCGCGGTTGCTTCCGACGGAACTACGTCGGTCTTGAACGGCGGTCACACGCTCCATGTCAGCGCGAGCGGTTCGGGTTCACCGGAAGTCGCCGCCAATCCCCGCCAAGATGACTTCGACAAGTGGGTCTCGCATCGCGAAGATGAATTGGGCGAGGCCCGAAGCGAAACGTCCTCCGTTTTCGGAGGCAGTTCGTACTCGGAAGGTTTTGCCGATCTTTACAACTACGGGGTTTGGTCTTACATCCCTGGATACGGAGCGGGATGGATGCCGTACGGGATGGGAACCGATTGGATGCCTTTCACCGATGGATCCTGGCAATTCATGGGCGGCACCGGATGGAATTGGATTAGCGGAGAGCCCTGGGGCTGGCTCCCTTATCATTTTGGATCGTGGGTGAATTCTCCGGGAGTCGGCTGGGCATGGCTGCCAATCGGCCCAACCACTTGGGTGCCGGCGACGGCCAGGTGGGTCCAGCTAAATCATCAGCTCGCCTGGATTCCGAACGCGCCGCCACCCGTGGCCAAGCCCACGAAACTGCAACTCGCCTCGGCGCCTGCGACAGCGATCCTGGCGGGGCAAGCCACCGGCGGAGCGATTAGAGCGGGAGCCAGTTTGCCAATCAATCGAGCGGGAACCGTGCTGGAAGCGGGTACCCCGCCGACAGTTTCCTTCGCACCGTCCGCACCGCGATCGACATCGTTCGCTAGCGGCCCGGCAAACCCCAGGTCTTTTGCCGTGTCGGCTCCCAGTTCGCTGACACGCGGCACGGGCGCTCCGCGACCGGTCGGTGCGCCGCGGATCTTAGCGGCTCCGCAGCAAACGGCGCGATTGAGTTCCGTTCCTCGAACCATGGCCGCGCCGCACGCCCCACCTGTGCCCACGATGGCGCGCGGCGCGTCGACCGCGGGATTCCGGGGAGGATTAAGCGGCGGCGCGCGAACGATGAGCGCAGGCCCGGCAACCAGCATGTCGGCAAGTCCTAGCGCACCGGTTGGGGGATCGATTTCCCACGCAGGCGGGTCCGCGGGATCGTCGGGCGGTCATCGCTAAATTTGAGGACACCGCCCTTGCGGTGAACCTGCGGCAGCAGTTCGACGAACGAGACTACGACTTCGGACCGCCGGCGGCCACGGGCATCGAACGAATGTAATTGACGATCTGCCAGACCTGCTCGGGCGTTTCCCTGCCATCGTACGAAGGCATCCGGCCCTTGCCCTTCAAAATCAAATAGGCGAGTTCTCCGTCGGTGAAGTGCGCGAGGTTTTCCGGCTTGCGCCAATCGTGGACGTTCATATTGACGTCCTTGGCCATCAGGCCCTTGCCGTCGCCGTCCTTCCCGTGGCAAAGGGCGCAATCCGTGGCGCCGTACAACGTCTTTCCCGCCTCGATGGAAGCCGGAGTCGATTCGACGGGATTCTTGCGGTCCACTTCTTCCTGGGGAACCTTGGTCTGAGCCGCGGGTTTCCCCGAGCAACCCCAAACACCGCAACACAGAAGCGCGCACACGACCGCAACTCGCCTGACCATCCTCTTCGTCTCCTCAAACTTGGAATTTCCCGCTCTCGCAGCACACGGAGTTTATATTTTTTCGCGAGGGCCGTACAGGGAATACGGGGATCCTGCGTGGCCGGATGCTTCTCGTATGGCCTTGCGTCTCGAATTGATTTAAAGTAGTAGTAACCTCTGCGTGCATCTGCCCTTAGGTGACGGAGATGCGCGCGTACGAAACGGCGGAATTGCAGTGCGCGTCCAATGCACAGGGTTTACGGAGGGATTCTCGCGCCTCAGGAAGCCATAACGAAACACGTTTGCCTGTGTTGAGCGCGGCTATAGCACGATCGAGCGATTCGACTCAAGAGTGAGGGCCGGGGAAATGCATTTTCTTTATCAATGGTGTGTGTGGCTGGAACAGTCCTCGTTGGGCACGTCTATCCGGGAATCGGTGTGGCTGTTTCCGATCATCGAGACGATCCACATTTTCGGAATCGTTTTGCTGGTGGGATCCACCTCGGTGCTGGACCTGAGGCTCTTGGGATGGACGCAGCGCGACAAGCCGGTCTCCAAGATGGCTTGGTGGTTTCTGCCCTGGTCCTGGGTCGGTTTCGGCCTACAGGTGATTACAGGCGTTCTGCTGTTCGCCTCGGAAGCCACGAAGATGTATGACAACATCGGCTTCCAAATCAAGATGCTGCTGATTGTCGTCGCCGGGCTCAACGCGTTCGTATTCCACATGATCGCATATCAGAGCGTCGGCAAGTGGGAGAACGACCCGATAGCGCCGCTCAGCGCTCGCGCGGCGGGCTTGATTTCGCTGCTGCTGTGGTTTGGGATTGTGGCGGCCGGCCGCTGGATCGCGTACGTGTAGTTCCTACGTCTCGCCGCGAGCCGGCGGGTCTTTGGATTTTGCCGATTACAGATCGAACGTAGTTCTACTGCGGAGTCGCTTCGGTTTCGAGCGCCCTCACCGGGGCCGTCTGCCAGCCGCTTGCCACCGACGCCAAGAGCCCACACAGAGCCGCAAACGATAGCCAGAGCGCCGGCATAGCCCGGTTTCCCGTCTCATGGATAAGGTAGGTGCAGATCATTGGGGTAAATCCCCCGAAGATCGCGGTGGCCAAACTAAACGCCAGCGAAAAGCCGGACGTGCGAATCTCCGGCGGCATGATTTCCGCCAGGTGCGGGATCATGGCCCCGTTGTAGACGCCGAAGAACACCGACAGCCACAACTCCACGATCAACAGCCTCGTGGTCGACGGGCTGCTGACAAGCCAGAGCATCGCCGGATACGCCGTGAGGATCGCCGTACTCGTAATCCCAATCAGCAAAGGCCGCCTGCCGAAAATGTCGGAGAGCGCCCCGCCGGTCGGCAGCCAGAAGAAATTCGACATGCCCACGCAGAAAGTGACCAGCAGGCTCTGCCGGCTCGTCAGGTGCAACACGGCGATGCCATACGTGGGCGTGTAGGCGGTGATGAGATAAAAGGACACGGTCGTCATCGTGGAGAGCAATACGCCGATGACGACGATGACCCAGTTGGAAGCCAGCGAACTCAGGATCTCCGAAATGCCGGGATGGTGTTTCTGCGCGAGAAACACTTCCGTTTCCGCCAGCGACCTGCGCAGCCAGAACAGCAACGGCACGATCATGCAGCCGATGAAAAATGGGACACGCCAGCCCCATGCTGACATTCCCTCGGGCGGCACGATCGCGCTGAGGGCGACTCCCAGGAGCGCCGCGAAAACCACCGCCACCTGCTGGCTCGCGGATTGCCAGGCGCAATAGAATCCGCGATGCCCCGGCGTGGCCATTTCCGAGAGATATACGGACGCGCCGCCGACTTCGACTCCGGCCGAAAATCCCTGCAGCAACCGGCCCAGCAGCACGATGATCGGAGCGAGAATGCCGATGGTTCGGTACGCGGGCGTCAGCGCGATCACGAGCGTGCCGATCGCCATCAGGAACAAGCGTGAGGATCAGGCCTGCGCGCCTCCCGACCCGGTCAATATAGGCGCCGAGGACCACCGCGCCGAGCGGCCGCATCAGGTAGCCCGCGCCAAACGTTCCCAGCGTCAACATCAGCGACGCATAGGCGCTGCTGGACGGAAAGATTTCGTGCGCGATGTACGGCGCGTAATACGCGTACACCATGAAGTCGTACATCTCCAGAAAGTTGCCGCTGGAGACGCGCATGACGTTGCCGAATTTCGAATTCGCCTTTTTCCCGCTAATTGGGTCGCTCATAGGGACCGATTGCTTTCTATTCTAGCGCCCTTTCCCGGCGCACACCCGCGGAAGTTTTCCGCCGATCACTTTCCCGCGCCGCTGCCTGCCCCGGTTAAATAAAAATAGCCGACCTTGTTGTTCGAGGGCGAGCCGTACCAAATCCTTTTCCCGTCGGCGTCAGGGAAGAACTCGCGAATGGTATTTTCCGAATGCGGAAATGGATACTCCACAATTTTCCCGGTCTTGGGATCGAGGCGGCCCACCACATCCAGATAGTAGGAGGAATACCAGACGCTGTGGTCTCCCGCGATTCCAATCGCATACGGAAAGGAATCCACTCCGCCGGGCACATCGTATTCCTTGAACGTTTCTGTCTTCGGATCGAAGCGGCCAATTTTTCCCTTTTGAAACTCGCCGAACCAGACCGTCCCGTCCGTATCCAGAGCGATTCTGCGTTCGTAGGATTCCAGGGTCGGCGGCATCCACTGCTTCACCTTCAGAGTCTTGGCGTCTACTTCGCCGATCTGCCCGGTCCCCGGATTGGTGAACCAAACGTTTTCATCCTTGTCGAAGGCAAGGCTGTAGGTGTGGTCGGCCTCCATGAAGTCATGATATTTCTTCGTTTCGGGATCGAACAAAGTCAATGGATAGCCGCTGGACCACGCCCTTCCCTTGGAATCGACCCGCACCGTGTGCCGCGAACCGCCGTCTTCTCTTCCTTCCTTGCCCGCGCGATAGGTGTCCTGATATTCGGTAATCTTCTGCGTGACAGGATCCCAGCGGCCCAGCTTGTCGGAAGCCTGCTCGGTGAGCCACACGGAACCGTCCGGCGCGGCAATGGCGGAGTGGACTGCCGCAGTCCCCTCGTTCGGAACGGGGAAATCCTGCATTTCGGCCGTCTGCGGATTGAGCCGTGTGATTTTATTTCCAATCCCAAAATTTGGAATCCAAACCGATCCGTCCTTTGCCGGCGCGGCGCTGAACGGCATGCGGCTCGGTCCCGGCATGTCGTATTCGACGTACGCGATCTTCATGCCCTCGCTACTGAACGGTCGCAGCGTTTCCTTGTACCCCGGAGCATCGGCTGCGGACTTTGGCAGAACCGAATCTTCGCCGTATAGTTTGTGCAGATACGTGGCCACCTCTTCGGCATCCTGGTCCGTGATTCGGTAGGAAAGGCTGAAGTGCATGGTCTCGCGCATGAACTGTACGCGGTCTTTCCAGCCGTCCTCATCGCGCGTCACCGAAGCCATACGCGTTTGAAATCCATGGCAGATAAAACATTTGGTGAAAATTGTCTGCTTGGCCTTGTCTTCCGGCCAAAGCTTCTTCGCCTGGTAGATGGACAGCTCGTTCCAGCGCACTATGCCCGGCGCGAGCGCGAAATCGACTGAGACGCTTTGGTCCGCCGCCAGAGCGACGCCGCTTTTCGGGTCGGCGCGGAAGCCGGTCGCCTTGATCTGCACCCGGTAGTCGCCGGCCGGCAATTGTTCGACGCGGTAATGTCCCTGGCGATCCGAGAGGACAAAGAAGCTCATTTTCGTTTTCGTGTTTTGCGCCTGGACAAACGCGCCTTCGACCGGTGCGCCATCCGGCCCCTTTACGGTGCCGGAAACGGTCGCCCCAAAACAAGACGCCGCGAAGGAAAGCGCAAGGCCTAGAAGAGTCACGAACTTAGATTCGAGCTTCATGCGATCTCCCGTTCTGCTGAAAATCCGCCGATAGTTTCGTTGAGAATTATTAGTGGCATTATGCCCCATGTGGCCGGGAGATGGGTACTGGGTTCGTTATGGGATTAGACGCGCCGGTGGGTTGGCTCGGAAAGACATCGTGAGTGGCTGTCCCAGGTAGTGCCAAACTGACATACTACTCTCATAAGCCACTGCTTGCGCGAATTCATCTCTAGTGCTACTTTGCTCGTAAATAGATTTTATATTGATTCTCTAGGCCGGTGCTGACGGCCCGAAGTTCCTCCGGGCGCGCCAGCAAGACCTCGGGCAGGGAGATCATAATGCCGCAAAAGCCTCGTTATCCGGGAATCCGAGTAACAGCAAACGGAAATCAGCTGGTTTCTTATCACACCGAAACGCGCATTACCGATGCTGGAATCTTCTATCCAATTACGCCGTCCACCGAGGGCGGCGAACTGTATCAACAGGCTTTCGCGGAAGGCAAATTAAACGTGTTCGGGCGCAGCACGATCGCCGTCGAGGCGGAAGGCGAGCACGCGGCGCAGGGCGGAGCGATCGCGCACTCCGTTTGCGGCCAGCGAGTCGTCAACTTCACGTCGGGTCAGGGCGTTGTCTACGGCGTCGAGCAGTATTATCACGCCCCGGGCAAATGCTCGACCATGGTCCTCGAAGTCGGCGCGCGCGCGCTCACCAAGCATGCGTTGAATGTCCACTGCGGCCATGACGACGTTTATGGCGCGCTCGATACGGGCTGGATCACCCTGTTCGGCAAGGACGCGCAACAAGCAGCCGATCAGGCTCTCATTCTGCGGCGCGTCACGGAACTGAGCCTCACGCCGGGAATGAACGTGCAGGACGGGTTCCTCACTTCCCACCTCGAGCGCACGTTTTACAAACACGAATCGCAGCTGATGCGCGAATACTTGGGAGCCCCGGACGACCTGATCGATTGCCCCACCGAAAGCCAGCGCATCCTGTTCGGTCCGAAACGCCGCCGCGTGCCGAGGATGATCGACTTGACCAATCCCGTGCTTCTCGGCCCGGTGCAAAACCAGGAACATTACATGCAGGGCGTCGTGGCGCGGCGTAACAATTTCACCGAGCCGATTCTCGACTTCCTCGAGGACGCCTACAAAGTGTTCGGAGACATGACGGGCCGCTACTACGGCCTGGTCACGCAATATAAGACGGAAGATGCGGATACAGTTTTTGTCTCCCTCGGATCGGCGGCGGAGAACATCGAAGCCGGCGTCGACTATTTGCGCGAACACCGCAACGCGAAGGTCGGTTCGATTCACCTGAACGTGATCCGGCCGTTCCCCGAGGCCGCCGTGGTGAAAGCCCTCGCCGGCAAGCGCAACGTCATCGTTCTGGAGCGCACCGACGAACCCATGGCCGGCGACAACCCCATGGGCCGCGACATCCGCACCGCGTTGAGCAAAGCCCTGGTGACGCATGACCATGCGGCGGAAGCGCACCTCCCCGCCCTCCTGCCGGACCAAATGCCGCGCCTGTTCAACGGCATCTACGGTTTGGGCTCCCGCGATTTCCGGCCGGAACACATCCTGGGCGCCTACGAATTCGCAACCGGGACGCGGACTCGCAAGGACGGCAAAGGCATCGCCGACGGAATTTCCTTCTTCGTCCTGGGCGTCGATCATCCCTACGAAGTAAAATCGGACGAGACGCCTTCCCTGCTGCCCGACAAAGCCGTGGCCGTGCGCTTCCATTCCATCGGAGGCTGGGGCGCCATCACCACCGGTAAGAACCTCGGCGCCATCATCGGCGATTTGAACGATCTGCTGTACGACCGCGACAAAGTCGTGGACGAGTTCGGCAATCCGAAGGAAATCATTCACGTCAGCGCCAATCCGAAATACGGATCGGAAAAGAAGGGCGCGCCGACTTCGTACTTCATGGTCGCCGCTCCCCAGCGCATTCGAGTGAATTGCGACCTGCGCCACGTGACCGTCGTTCTCTGCTGCGATCCCAAGGCCTTCACCCACACCAATCCGCTGGACGGAATCCTCGAAGGCGGCTCCCTGATCTGGGAATCGGATGAGGAAGGCGAGAAGGCGTGGGAGCGCCTGCCGCTGTGGGCGCGCAGGCAAATCATCGACAAGAAGATTCGTGTCTACACGTTGCCCGGCTTTGAAATCGCCCGCAACGCCACCGATCGCGCCGATCTGCAACTGAGAATGCAAGGCAACGCATTCCTGGGCGCGTTCTTCTCCGTATCGCCGATCCTGCAGGAGTTCGGAATCACTCCCGAGCAGTTCCGCGACGTCGTGCACAAGCAATACGTGAAGAAGTTCGGCCGCCTCGGCGACGCGGTCGTGAATTCCAACATGGAAGTCATGACGCAAGGCTTCGAGCGCGTCCGCGAAATCCGCGTCGGCGAGATGGAAGCGCCGGACCGGTCTTCGCTGCGCGGCGAAGCGCTGCTGCCCGCTGCTTGCCAATCAAACAACGGACGGCGGTTGCGGTTCCGGATGCCGGTCCCATGAGGTTCCGCAGGGTCAGGGTCCGCGTACTCCTCTCACGACGATCGGGATGTTCGATTCGGAATTTCGCTCTCACTACGGCTACAACCAGCCGGCTTCGCCGCTCGCCTCGCTGGGCGTCATGGCGGCGGGCAGCGGGGACACCGCCTCCAAATACGTCGCGCGCCGCGAAACGCCGCTCTACATTCCGGAAAATTGCACGCAATGCATGGAGTGCATCGCCGTTTGCCCGGACACGGCGCTGCCGAATTGTTCGCAGGATTTGGATACCGTTCTGCGCACCGCCATCGGGAATTACGTAAGCGACTCGAATGAGCGCGCCAAGATGCTCCGTTTGGTGCCGGAGATCGACAAGCGCGCGCGCGCATTGATGATGGAGTCGCTCGCGGCCAAGGCCCTGACTCCCCTGCCCGCGCTCCTCCGCAAAGTCACAAATGAAGTGGACGGATTCTCCGAAGAGGCCAAGAACCAGCTCTTCGCCGTGATCGAAAAAGTTCCGATGGCTTTCCAGAAGGTCAACGCGATCTTTTCGACTCCCGAGAGAAAAACCCCGGGCAGCGGCGGCATCTTCTCGATCTTCGTGTCCGATCTCTGCAAGGGTTGCGCTGCTTGCGTCACCGCGTGCGGCGATCACCAGGCCCTCCGGATGGTGCAGGAGACGGAACAGGTCAATGCCGAGCACGAAACCGGCACCGCGTTCCTGAACCTCTTGCCGGACACTTCGCAAAAATACCTCGGGTTGTACAACGACGCGCATCCGGAAGAATCCAAAACGGCTACGCTGCGCAACCTGATGATGGTGCGCCGCAATTACGACGCGCTGGTCGCCGGCGACGGCGCCTGCGCGGGCTGCGGCGAAAAGAGCGTACTGAAGGCCATCACGTCCGTCACCGAGGCGTATATGCGGCCGCTCTATCACGCCAAGGCCAACCGCCTGCGCGCGAAAGCGGGCGACCTCGAAAAAGTGGGCGCGCAGAAACTCGCGGAACTCAAGGCGCGCAACCCGCAAGAGTATGAGCTGATGCGCCAGGCGATCGCTCACCTAGTTATGGGACTCGGCGGCGAAGACGAAAAGGATACCAAGGCGCGCATCGCGGCGCACGGCCCGATCTCCGATGGAGAGCTTATCCACGCCATCGCCACCGTGATGCTGCAAGAGGCGTTCAATCACATGAACCTCCAGGCCATCGACGGGCGCATCGCCAACGGCATGTCCGTGATGGCCATGGCCGCCCATACCGGCTGCAACACCGTGTATGGCTCGACGCCTTCCAACAACCCGCATCCCTATCCGTGGATGAACTCTCTCTTCCAGGACGGCATCACCGTGGGCTGGCTGCTGGGGGAAAGCTTCATCGTGGATCACGCTCGCCGTTCCGTCATCCCGGAGCGGCTGGCCGACGTGCTGATGCAGCGAACAGA
Source organism: uncultured Acidobacteriota bacterium (assembly GCA_963800455.1). Classification (GTDB taxonomy): domain Bacteria; phylum Acidobacteriota; class Terriglobia; order Acidiferrales; family UBA7541; genus Palsa-360. The sequence continues at coordinate 1,063,549 of CAWDAY010000004.1, forward strand.
AAACGTCATCAACGCCCGCGAATACTACGAATACTCCCATTTCACCGACGCGCTGATGACCGACCTGGAAATTTTGGAGCTCCCGAAAGTCTGGGTGGTCGGCGGCGACGGCGGCATGGGCGACATCGGCTATCAAAACACTTCGAAGGTGATTCTCCAGAACCGGCCAAACGTAAAGGCCCTGATGCTCGACACGCAGGTCTATTCGAACACGGGCGGCCAGAACTCGGATTCCACGCCGATGCTGGGCGGAAACGACATGAACGTGTTCGGCGCCGCCACGCAGGGCAAGAACGTCGAGAAGAAAACGGTGGCGGAGACGTTCCTGGCAGGCCACGGCTCGCCTTTCGTCGCGCAAATTTCGATTGCCAACGCCCCGAAGCTCTACCGGGCCATCCTCGACGGCATCGAATATCGCGGGACGGCATTCCTGCAGTGCTTCACCACGTGCCAGCCGGAACATGGCGTGGCGGACGACATGGCCCTCACGCAGGCGCAGCGTGTCCGCGATTCCCGCGGCGCGCCGGAGTTTGTCTTCAATCCGCGGCTGGGCGAAACCTATCAGGAAGCCCTCGATCTGAAGGGCAACCCGTCGCTCGAAAAGGACTGGTACGAAACGAAGTTCAAGGCGACCAACGAGCCGTACCGTTACACAGTGGCTCACTGGTGCGCCACGGAAGCGCGCTTCCGCAATCACCTGAAGAAAATCAAGAAGGACGACGCGGCCAAGCTGATTCCTCTCGAAAATATGCTCGTCCGGGTCACGCAGCAGGATATCGTCTACCGGCGCTACCTCGTTGAGGGTCACCGGTCCTACATTCCCGATTTCGGCGTGTACATCAAAGTGCAGGGCCCGGGCGGCGACGTCGAGTACCGCTCGCTCTCGCGGCAACTGGTGATGTTCTGCGTGGAGCGCCGCAAAGCCTGGCGCATGATTCAGAGCAAGGCCGGAATCGAGAACAAGGAATACAAAGCGCAGCGCGCGATCCTGGCAGACGTGGACGCGGGCAAAATCCCGATGGCGGATCTCTTCGCCCGCGCCGAAGAACTGCTGAAGGAACGGCTCCCGAGCGCCCCAGAGCACGCTCCCCGGCCGGCAGCTAGCGCTGCTGGGGCAGCAGCGCCCGCAGCCGCGGTGAAGCCAGTCGCAAAGGCTCCAGCCCCGGCAGCCAAGCCCCCTGTGCCGGAACCGCCGAAGGGGGTGGTCGCCAAAGTAAGGGAAGTCACCGTACAAAAGGAAGTGGAAGTGGAATCGGGCAGCTGGGAGCAGCGCGTCCAGATCCGCCTGATGGAGATGGACGTGGATCCCGGCAACGACGCGAGCCAGGGACTAGCCAAGAAGGAAGGCGACTAAGTAGCACAGGCACTCTTGCCTGTGCGGTTTTTGCGACGCGGGCGTTCACTACAAGACGACTCGCGCTTATGCCGTATTCTCGAAGTTTCGCGGGCTGGAGAGCCCGCGAAACTTCGGCCCGCCCAATATCATCCCGGATACGCGCTCGAAATGTAGCTATGCAGCTGGGAAATCGTCTGCCTGCTGCGCGGAAATAATCCACTTCACCAGATCGCCGATGGACACCACGCCCACGACCACGCCTTCTTCCACCACCGGCAAATGGCGAATGTGCTTGTCCGTCATGATTCTCATGGCGTCCTCGACCGTCTCGCTGGGCGTCACGAATATCGCGGGACTGGTCATGATTTCTTTCACCAGCGTTTGCTTCGAGGACTTCCCTTGCAGAATCACTTTTCGCGCGTAGTCGCGCTCGGACACGACGCCCACGAGCGTTTCTTCCGAAACCACCATCAGGGCTCCCGCGTGCTTCTCCGCCATCGCTTCGATCGCGTCATACACGCACGCGTCGGGAGAAACATGCCACACTTTCTGGCCCTTCTGTTTCAAAACTAATCGAATCGTATCGATCAGGTTCATGGCGCCTTCTTTTCTGCGGCTGCGTTGCGTACTCGGTCGGATATTCCCTGGGAAGGGGCTGGTTGGCACGACCTTACGGCAGCAACTTTGGCCTGTCAAGCTGATATCGTGCCGCCAGGGGAGGCGCAGTCCCGCTCCGGGACTGCGCCTCGTTGTGTGACGAAGCGGGCAGGCGTATATTGTCTCGGGGCAGGAAACGCACACTACGACAATGACTTCGGGGGATTCCGCAAATGAAACGATACGCTTGGATTTTGGCTATCCTGATTGCAGTGCTTTTGCCGGCAGGAACTTCGAACGCCCAAACCACCAAAGGAGCTGTCGCGTTCGAAGATCACTGCGCCAGCTGCCATGGAAATCCGAGCAGCGCGACATCCGCGCCCGAAGTACTGTCCCTTTGGAAGCTGACGTCGGAAGCGATCTACGCCGCGATGCGGCAAGGCCCCGCATGCTTCCCTCTCGAGCATCCCGGACGAACGATTGGCGCGAAGTGGCCTTTTATCTCGGCCGCCGCCGCGTGGACGTTGCGAAGATCACCGACGCCAAGCTCATGCCGAACCCGTGCCCCGGAAATTCTCCGATCGGCGACATTTCCGCGAAACCGCTCTGGAACGGATGGGGCAACGGCATCGCCAACGCGCGGTTCCAATCCGCGAAAGAGGCGGGTATCGACAGCCGCCCAGGTGCCGAACCTCAAATTGAAGTGGGCCTTCGGTTTTCCCGGCGCTGAAGAAGTTTACGGCCAGCCCACGGTCGCCGGCGGGCGCGTATTCCTCGGCGTGGATACCGGAGCGGTTTATTCCATCGACGCGGAGACCGGCTGCGTCTACTGGTCCTATCAGGCGGACGCGGGCGTGCGCACCGCAATGAGCATTGGGCCGGTGAAGGGAAAAGGGGCCGCCAAATATGGCGTCTACTTTGGCGACATCAAGCGCCAACGTCTACATGCTGGATGCCGCGACCGGCAAGGAAATCTGGAAAGTGAAAGTGGAAGACCATCCGGTGGCCAAAATTACGGGCGCGCCCACGCTCTATGAGGATCGCCTGTATGTGCCGGTTTCTTCGCAGGAAGAGCGCACGGCCGGATGGAGCACCGTATATCCCTGCTGCACGTTTCGAGGCAGCGTCGTGGCGCTGGATGCGACGAATGGCCACACCGTCTGGAAGACGTACCCGGTGCAGGATCCCCCGAAGCCCACGACGAAGAATTCCAACGGCGTGCAGCAATATGGCCCGAACGGCGGCGCCGTCTGGAATTCACCCACGATTGACCCTAAAAATCACGCCCTCTACATCGGCACAGGTGATTCGTACACCAAGCCGGTCTCCAAGAATACCGACGCCATCATGGCGCTGGACTTGAAGACGGGCAAAATCATGTGGTCGGTCCAGGATACGGAAAACGACGCCTGGCTTTCCGGGTGCGGCGGCGAAATCAAATCGGAGAACTGCCTGCCCCCCGACGAGATTGGCCCCGATTACGACTTCGGCGCTTCGCCGATCCTGGCGAATTTGTCGAATGGCCACCGAATGCTCGTCGCCGGACAGAAGAGCGGCATGGTCTGGGGGCACGATCCTGACCGCGAGGGCACGGTGGCTTGGAAGGCGCAGCTGGTGAAGAAGCTCGCGCTCGGCATGATCACTTTCGGCGGGGCCGCGGACGATCAGAACGCGTACTTCGGCCTGCGCACTGGCGGCGTCGCTGCGGTCAACATGGACCACGGGCGACCAAAAATGGTTCACGCCGGTGGCTCCTCCGCCCGGGCCGGGCCCCAAGGGCGAGAACGCGGCCATCACGGCCATTCCCGGAGCGATTTTCTCGGGCGGATGGGACGGAATGCTGCGCGCCTTCTCGACCGAGGACGGGCATTTACTTTGGGAATACAACATGGTTCGTGATTACGACACAGTGAATCACGTCCAGGCCAAGGGCGGCTCCATGGCTGCCGCCGGCCCGACAGTTGCCGGCGGCATGCTGTTCGTCGGCTCCGGATACGTTTTCGGAGCGGGCACGTCCGGCAACGCGCTCCTGGTTTTCGCCCCGCAGTAAGGGCCGTCGTTTCGCAAATTCGGGTCCTATGTTGCACGGTAGGGGCACGGCATTGCCGTGCCCCTACATTTCCGCAGCGCTGGCGCATTGGCTCTTCACCCTCGACGGTGTGCCCTTCCCCCATCCTAAACACCGCTGATTCCTATCCTGCCCATAAAAAAGTTGAAAGGGACTTTCGGCTGGGTCCTGGCTTGTTTCCGCTATACTTTCGTTCTCTATTCATCTTGCCCGATCCAGTGAACACTGGGCGTGGAAATGGCAAATTTTCACGGCACCAAACTCGATGAGCATCCGCGTCGCGCTGAACCACAAGACTCTCTATCGCTATACCAGGCCGGTATGGCTTTCGCCCCATGTGGTGCGCCTGCGCCCCGCGCCGCACTGCCGGACGCCGATTCCCAGCTTCTCGCTTAAAGATCGCTCCGTGCCGACCATTTCATCAACTGGCAGCAGGACCCCTACAGCAATCATCTCGCGCGGCTCGTTTTCCCGAGCAAGACGACGGAATTTTCCGTCGAAGTCGATCTCGTCGCGGACATGACCGTCATCAATCCCTTCGATTTCTTTCTGGAAAAATACGCCGAGGAAATTTCCGTTTCAATACGACCCGGTCGTCCGAAGAGAGCTATCTCCCTACTTGAAGAGGCGCCGACGCGGGGCCGCTGATGCAGGCCCTGATCGCGGAAGCGCGCAAGGAAAAGATTCGCACCAACGATTTTCTGGTGGACGTAAATCAGCGAATCCAGAAGCGAGTCAAATATTCGATCCGCATGGAGCCGGGGATTCAGAGCCCGGAAAAAACGCTGACGCTCGGCAGCGGTTCGTGCCGCGATAGCGCCTGGCTTCTGGTGCAATTGCTCAGGCATCTGGGCCTCGCCGCACGATTCGTTTCCGGCTACTTGATCCAGCTCACGCCCGACGTCAAATCGCTCGACGGCCCGAGCGGTACCGACAAGGATTTCACCGATCTGCACGCCTGGACGGAAGTCTACTTGCCCGGAGGCGGCTGGGTAGGCCTCGACCCAACCTCGGGCCTGCTTGGCCGGCGAGGGACATATTCCGCTGGCATGCTCGGCCGAGCCGGTAACCGCCGCCGCGATCATCGGGCGGCTTTTCCTACGACGACGAATCCATCGTCAACACGGAACCCGACACGGAAAAGAAGAAAGCCGCGAGGCAAAGATGCCTTCGAGTTTTCCATGTCCGTCACGCGCATCCACGAAGACCCGCGCGTAACAAAGCCTTACAGCGACGAGCAATGGATCGCGATTGAATCGCTCGGGCCATCAAGTGGACGCCGATCTGAAGGCTCGCGACGTGCGGCTGACCATGGGCGGCGAACCAACGTTCGTCTCCGTCGACGACATGGATGCCGCGGAGTGGACTACGGCGGCCGTGGGCCCGACAAAATACAAACTGGCCGACACGCTGATTCGGCGCCTGCGCGATCGATTCGCTCCCGGCGGATTCCTGCACCACGGCATGGGCAAGTGGTATCCCGGCGAATCGCTGCCGCGCTGGGCGCTGGGACTGTATTGGCGCAAGGATGGCGAGCCCATCTGGCACGATGCCTGCGCTCATCGCCAACGAGAACTCACCGGGCAAACTGGACCAGCGCGGATGCGCAGAGATTCCTCGCGAGCCTGTGCGAACGATTGGGCGTGACCCCGGAGCATTCCCTGCCCGGATACGAAGACACCTGGTATTACATGTGGAAGGAGCGGCGGCTCCCCGTCAACGTCGATCCATTCGAAAACAAGCTGGAACAATGCCGAAGATCGCGCCCGCCTGGCGCGTGTGTTCGAACGAGGCCTGGACCAAGTCGTCGGCTACGCGCTGCCCTTGCGGCGCGAATACTATACGGACGGAACCAGCGATTGGGTCTCGCGGCGCGTGGTTCTTCCGGCCGGAGCGGATGTATTTGATTCCCGGCGACTCGCCCATGGGATTGCGCCTGCCGCTCGATTCCATTCCCTGGGTGCATCCGTCCGAAGTCGATCACATCGTCGAGCAGGACCCGATGGCCGCTCCGCGAGCCATTGCCCGATCGCGCCGCCCTTGCCGCGCAGCAACGCTACGAGGAAGAACAGTCCCGGAATATCAACCCGCGCAGGGCATCATGGAGCAAACAGTCGACATGGGGCCGCCGCGCGAGCGGCCGCGCAAGCGAACGCATGGTGTCTCGATTTGCCTCCGGCGCAAGGGCAATCGGCCTCGCGGAACGGTTCGAACAGCGCTGTGCGCGGAAACGCGCGACGGCATCCTGCGCGTGTTCCTGCCGCCACAGCGCTACCTGGAGGATTATCTTGGCCTGGTAGCTGCGATCGAGGAAACCGCCGGCGACCTGGGAATGCCAGTGCTCGTCGAAGGGTACGCGCCGCCGCACGATTCGCGCGTGCACACGATCAAAGTCACTCCCGATCCCGGCGTGATCGAAGTGAATCTGCACCCATCCGCAAGCTGGGATGAATTGGTGAAGAACACCACGGCGCTGTACGAAGAAGCGCACCTGAGCCGCCTGGCCACGGAAAAATTCATGCTCGATGGACGCCACACCGGCACGGGCGGCGGAAATCACATTTTGATCGGAGGAGCCTCTCCGGCCGATTCTCCCATCCTGAGAAATCCCGGATTGTTGCGCAGCCTGATCGGCTACTGGCACAACCATCCCGCGCTGTCGTATCTCTTCAGCGGACTCTTTGTCGGACCCACAAGCCAGGCGCCGCGCATCGACGAGGCTCGCAACGATCAGGTCTACGAAATGGAAATCGCGTTTCAGCAGATTCCGGATCATGGCGCCGTCGCGCCGTGGCTGGTGGACCGCATCTTCCGAAACTTGCTCGTCGACGCGACGGGCAGCACGCACCGCGCCGAGTTCTGCATCGACAAGCTGTACTCGCCGGACACCGCCTCGGGCCGCCTGGGCTTGCTGGAAATGCGCGCGTTTGAAATGCCGCCGCATTCGCGGATGAGCCTCACGCAGCACCTCTTGCTTCGCGCCCTGGTCGCGCATTTGTGGGAAAAGCCCATATCGCCAGGAACTGGTGCGCTGGCGCACGGAAGTCCACGACCGTTTCATGCTTCCCTATTTCGTGCGTCAGGATCTGGAAGATGTGGTTTCCGACTTGAACGAAGCCGGCTATCCGCTGCGCATGGAGTGGTTCGATCCGCATTTCGAGTTTCGTTTCCCGTTGTACGGCGCGATCGAGCAGCGCGGCATCGAACTGGAATTCCGCCAGGCCATCGAACCCTGGCACGTGACCGGCGAAGAAGCCAGCGCTGGCGGCACGGCGCGATACGTCGACTCTTCGCTCGAACGATTGCAGGTGTTCGCGAACGGAATGGTGGACCCGCGCCACGTCGTCATCTGCAATGGCGCGCCGCGTGCCTCTGCATCCCACGGGCACGAACGGCCAGTTTGTTGCGGGCGTGCGCTACCGCGCCTGGCAGCCGCCAAACTGCCTGCATCCCACCATCGGAACTCACGTGCCGCTGGTGTTCGATCTGGTGGACACCTGGTCCGGCCGCTCCATCGGCGGATGCACCTACCACGTTGCGCATCCCGGCGGCAGAAGTTACGACAGTTTTCCGGTGAACGCCTACGCGGCCGAGAGCCGGCGCATCGCGCGCTTTTTCAAATTCGGACATACGCCCGGGCCAATGGCCGTTGGCCAGGAAAACAATCACGAAGGAATTACCATTCACACTCGATCTGAGACTGAAGTAGAGTATCGTTAATAGAAACCATGCAAGGACCATACAACTCCGGGCGGCATCGATACGGATCACCCTCTGCGGCGCGGCTTCGCCGACAACTACGGAATCGGCTCCCCATTCCCCGATGAAATGGTTCAAGCCGGACCGGTCCCTGCGGCCGCACTGGCGTGAATTTGTTTCGCTGCTGGATGAGCTGAAACCCGGCGAACTCGGCCACCGGCGCGACCTGGCGCGGCGCCTGATTCACCAGAACGGCGTGACGCACAATGTCTACGGCGATCCGAACGGACTGGACCGGCCCTGGAGCCTGGACTTCATTCCCCTGCTCATCGCGCCAGCGCAATGGGAAACGCTCTGCGAGGGGTTGATTCAGCGCGCGCGGCTGCTGGACCGTTTGCTGGCGGACTTGTATGGCCCGGCGGACACGATTTTTAGCGGCGTGCTTCCTCCGGAATTGCTGTGGGCCAATCCCGGCTTTCTTCGCCCGTGTCACGGAATCCGCGTGCCGCAGGGCCGCTGGCTGCACCTGTATGCGGCGGATCTGGTGCGCAACGAGACCGGTCAGTTCGAAGTGCTTAGCGACCGCACGCAAGCGCCCTCCGGCGCGGGCTATACGCTGGAGAACCGCATCGTGCTCTCCCGCGCGCTGCCCTCCGTCTTTCGCGCAATGCAAGGTGCAGCGGCTCGCGCCGTTCTTCGTCTCGCTGCGGGAAACTCTGACGGAACTTGCGCCGGCCAATCGCGAAAATCCGCGCATCGTTCTGCTACACGCCGGGCCCCTACAACGAAACTTACTTCGAACATTCCTTTCTGGCGCGGTACCTCGGTTACTCCCTCGTGCAGGGAAACGACCTGACGGTTCGCGACACCATCGTCTACATGAAAACGCTGGGAGGGTTGCAGCGCGTCGACGTCATCCTTCGAAGGGTGGACGACAATTTTTGCGATCCCCTCGAACTGCTTCCGAATTCCTATCTGGGAGTGCCGGGATTGCTGCAGGCCATTCGCCGCGGCAACGTGGCGGTCGCCAATGCGGTCGGCTGCGGCGCTTCTGCAGGCGCCCGGATTTCTTCCCTTCCTTCCGGCGGTCTGCCGATTATCTGCTGGGCGAGGAGATGAAGCTGCCTTCGGTGCGAAACCTGGTGGTGCGGCCAGCCCGAAATTTTGGAATTTGTGTTGCAGCGCCTTGCCTGAAATGGTGATCAAGTCCGCATATCCCGACACAGGGAGAAGACCCCGTGTTCGGCCAAGAGCCTTACGCGCGAGCGAGCTATCCGCGCTGGAACAGAAAATCAGGGCGCGACCGGCCCGTTACGTCGCGCAAAAACAGGTCATGTCCTGCACCACGCCGGCGCTGATCGGAGAAGAGCTAGAGCCGCGGCGATTCGTGGTGCGCTCTTATCTGAGCGCCTATGGCCAACTCCTACACCGTCATGAACGGCGCGCTTTCGCGCATCACGCAATCGAACGATTCGCTGGTGGTGTCCTTGCAAAAAGGCGGCCGCAGCAAAGACACATGGATTTTGTCCGGACGGCCCGGTCAGCCCGGTAACGCTCCTTCCCTCGACCACCCAGCCCATTGCCATCAGCCGCGGCGGCAGCGATTTGCCCAGCCGCCTGGCGGAAGACCTCTTCTGGCTGGGACGCTACTCGGAGCGCGCCGACGCGCAGGCTCGCCTGGCGCGCGGAACGATCGCGCGCATGATCGATCAGACCGGCTTTGACAGCGCTCACGCCGTCCAGGTCCTGGCCTCGCGCTTGCCGGAGCAAGCCCATTCGTTCGACCGGCGCCGAACTGGAACGCGAATTCATCGACGCAACGCTTGGGCACTGCCAATGGCGAAGGGCTGCGCGGCAGCGTCGCGAATCTTCACCGCCTGGCGCAGAGTTCTGCGCGACACGATTTCCACGGACGCCTGGCGCATCTTTCAGGAAAGCTATCGCGCCGTTTTCAATTTCAGGGCCAGCTCCACGGATCCCGCTTCCGGCGTCCTCGAACTGCTCGACAATCTGGTGGTGACGCTGGCCGCATTTGCCGGACTGGCCGCCGATTCGATGACGCGCGGGCAGGCCTGGCGATTTCTGGACATCGGCCGGCGCATCGAGCGGGCCGCATTTGTTTCGCAATTCTTGCGCGATTCGCTGGTCGAGCCCGGCACGGACCCGGTCCTTCTCGAAGCCGTCCTGGAAATCGGCGACAGCTCGCTCACCTATCGCCGCAGATATATGACGCACCTGGAAACTCACGCCGTGGCGGACTTGCTGCTCGCGGATGAGACCAATCCGCGCTCCGTGGCCTTCCAGCTTGCGTTGATCGACCTGCACCTCGGCGGCCTTGCCGCGCGATCTTTCGCACCCGGACCGCAACCACGATCAGCGCTTGCTTCTCAAGCTGCGCACTTCGATTCAGCTCGCCGATTTCGTGGAATTGTGTACGGTTCCGCCGGGCCGCGAGCGCGAGGAATTTCACGCACTTCTTTCCGGCATCATGGAACAGTCCGGCCAGCTATCGGAAGCCATCGCGCAATTGTATTTTTCCCACGCCGTCGTTTCGCAGGAAATCACGGGCATGCGCGAGGAGCGCGAATGAAATACCGCGTCACGCATTCCACGCGATTACGGATACGACGAGGCCATTCCCTTGTCGCACAACGTGGTTCGCATGAGGCCGCGCGAGCATGCGACGCAGACTTGTTTGCAGTACCAATTCCTGGTGCTGCCCTCGCCGACGGTGAAGAACGACGGCTTCGATTATTTCGGGAACCATGTCACCTGGTTCAGCCTGCAGGAGCCGCACACGGTGCTGCGAATTGCCGCGCAGAGCGAGGTGGAAGTCCTTCCCTCGGGACCGTACGACGTCAGCCGCGGCCCTTCCTGGGAAAAGGTTCTGCAAATTCTGGCCATCGCTCCCGACCGGGAAATACTGAGCGGCCCGCGAATATGTTTTCGAATCGCCGCACGTGCCCTGGTCGGCGGAACTGGCCGAATTCGCCCGCCCATTCTTTTCCGTCCGGCCGGCCTTATCTGGAATGCGTTCTGGATTTGACCCGGCGCATTCACCTGGATTTCAAATTCCTGGCGGGCTCGACGCAAATCGATACGCCGGTCGAGGAAGTGTTTCATTCGCACGAGGGCGTCTGCCAGGACTTCGCGCATCTGCAAATCTGCTGCCTGCGCTCGCTGGGATTTCCGGCGCGCTACGTGAGCGGATACCTGGTGACCTCTCCGCCGCCCGGAAAAGAACGGCTCGCCGGCGCGGACGCCTCTCATGCCTGGGTCAGCGTTTTCGTGCCGGGCGCGGCTGGGTGGAATTCGATCCCACGAATGGCCTCATGCCGAGCGACGGCCACATCACACTGGCATGGGGAAGAGATTACGACGACGTGGGCCCTTCGAGAGGAATTCTGATCGGCGGCCAGCACCATTGGATGGATGTCTCCGTGGATGTGGTGCCCATCGAAGCTGCCTGAATTCCTCCAAGATTCGGCTTCGCTGGACTTTCCCGATCACATCTGGCAAAACTCTCAATGGCCGTCTGCATAAGAAAGGCGGAACATTGCAACATTTCGGGGCGTTTATTGTTGGGATTGTCATCGGATTTCTTGGAGGGTTGTTCGGAAAAGGAGGCAGCGCAATCGCGACGCCGCTTTTGAGCCTGATCGGTTTCCCGGGATTCATCGCCGTCGCTTCGCCGTTGCCTTCCACGATTCCGGGGACGCTGCTTGCTTCCGGGCAATATTGGAAACCCGGCTGATCGACTGGCAGATCGTCTGGTGGAGCATCGCAGTCGGAGTTCCGGCGACGATTATGGGTTCCGCTCCTCACCAAGTTCACCGGGCGCGCTGATTTTGTTGGTCCTCACCGCGCTTTTGGTGCTTGGTTTCGGCCTTTCTTTCTTTATCTGGCCGAGCGAGAAGGAAAATCCGGCGCATCCTCGCTGCTAGCCGTTGCAGGAAGAATGCGCAATTCTCTTGGCGATCCGGCTGGCACTCATTGCCGCCGGGGTCGGATTCATATCGGGACTCCTGGCCAATGCGGGAGGATTTCTGCTTGCGCCCGCTTAATCCGCTTCCTCAAGCTACCGATCAAGAAATCCTTTGGGTGCTCGCTGGCCGTGTCCGCGGTGCTCGCCGTGCCCGGGACCATCATCCACGCGTACCTCGGGCATATCTCGTGGACCGTCACGGGACTCGTCGCGCTCGGTTCCGTTCCGCTTTCCTTCATTGGTGCGCGCATTGCGATTCGATCGAGATCCAGCAGGCTGGCACGAATGTACGGACTTTTCCTCACTGCGCTGGGGTTGTTTTTCTTTTTCCATTTGTAAATGGCGTTCGGCCGTGGTTTCTGGTGGCGCAGGCTTCAGCCTGTGGGGGTTCGTTTATGCAAGACCAACACCCACAGGCTGAAGCCTGCGCCACTAGATACTTGCTGCCGCGAACTGCGGGTTGGTGTTAATTTAAGCACCGATTCATCGGAGCGGTTATGCCCCTGAATACCGCGACGCCACTCAACCCGGCGTACTTCCTCGATCGCGCCGCAAAAATATTTTCGGTGCGCACGGCCGTCATCGATGGCGAGCGCCGCTTCACCTATAGCGAGTTTGGAGAGAGGTCGCACCGCCTCGCGGGACTGCTGCGAAGCGCGGGCGCGGCGCCAGGCGATCGCATCGCCGCGCTCTGCACCAATAGCCACGTCATGCTCGAAATGCACAACGGCGTGCCCATGGCGGGCTGCGCTCTGGTGCCCATGAATATTCGGCTTTCCTCGCAGGAGATGGCCTACATCCTGGAAAATTCCGGCGCGCGAATCCTGATCGCCACGCATGAATTCGCGGACGTGCGCGCGAGCGCTTTCCTCTTCGACGGGCGTGCGGCTCATCCTTGCCGGAGACGAATCCAGCGAGTACGAAGAGTTGCTGAAATCTTCGGAACCCTGCCCCACCGCTCCGATGGACGAAATGTCACTGCTGGCGATCAACTACACCAGCGGAAGCACGGGCCGCCCGAAAGGCGTGATGTACACGCATCGCGGCGCGTACCTGCAGGCGCTGGCGATGGCGTTTCATTCCCGGCTGGGCCTGGACAGCGCGTATCTTTGGACGCTTCCCATGTTTCACTGCAACGGCTGGTGTTTTACGTGGGCGGTGACGGCTGCCGGCGCGGTCCACATTTGCCAGCGCCAGATCGATCCAGCGGCGATCTGGCCGGAAATTTGCAGCGGCAGCGTGACCCATCTTTGCGCCGCGCCCACCGTCTTGACGATGATCGCGGAAGCCGCCGCATCGTCCGGAAGCGGAAAACCAGACCGCACGGTCCATGCGTTCACGGGAGGCGCGCCTCCGACTCCCGCGCTGCTCGCGCGGCTGGCCGCGCTGAATCTGCGCGTCACGCATTTGTATGGCTTGACGGAAACGTATGGCCCGTCCGTGATCAACGAATGGCAGCCGGAGTGGTCCGCAAAATCCGAAAGCGAAAAGGCAAGATTGAATGCGCGACAGGGCGTCGGCAACGTGGTCACGAGGGAGATCGCAGTGATCGATGCCGACGGCAAGGAAGTTCCAGCCGACGGCGAAACACTGGGCGAAATCGCGATCCGCGGGAACAACGTGACCATCGGCTATTTCCATGACGAAGAGGCCACGCGCGCCGCCGAGTCCGACGGATGGTTTCGCACCGGCGATCTCGGCGTGCGCTTTCCGGACGGATACATCGAACTGCGCGACCGCGCCAAGGACATCATCATCACCGGCGGAGAGAATGTCGCTTCGGTCGAGGTGGAAAAAGCTCTTGCCGAGCATCCCGCGGTTTTGGAAGCGGTTGTGGTGGGCCGACCGGATGAACGCTGGGGCGAAATTCCCGTGGCCTTCGTTGTGCTGCGCCAGGGCATGTCCGCCACGAAGGAGGAACTGATCGAATTCGTGTGCGGGCGGATCGCTCGCTTCAAAGCGCCGCGAGAGATTCGGTTTGAGGAGATTCCCAAAACTTCGACGGGAAAAATTCAAAAATACATTTTGCGCCGCCAGGTTCGGCCCTCAGTCCCGGCGATGAAACATGATCTGAGGCCGGGAATTTACCGAGAGCGCGCGCCACCGTGATTTAATACAATCCGCATTCCTATTCCGGAGGCCCTGAAATGGCTTTACGAACCGCTGCCGAATTTCTCGCGGGACTGCGCGACTCCCGCGAAGTGTACTACCGCGGCGCAGCGCGTGCCGAGCGTCGTGGACCATCCCGAACTGGGCGTCGCGGCCCGGCACGCCTCCATCGATTTTGAAATGGCGGAGAATCCCAAGTTTCGCGAGCCTGGCCGTGCACCGCGAAGGCTCGGAAGAATATTCCGCCTACTACCGCGTGCCGCGCAACTCCCAGGATTTGCTCTCGCGCTCGAAACTGATCGAAGCCGGCACGGCCGAAGGCGCGACGCTCGTGCTGCTCATCAAGGAAATCGGAACCGACGCGCTGTTCGCGCTGAAGCGCGTGCTGGGCCGCAGCGGCGATGCGCAAGGAATTCAGCGCGTCGAGGCGTTTTACCGCCATTGCCGCGACAAAGACCTGGCCATGGCCGTCGCGCAAACCGACGTGAAGGGCGACCGCAGCAAGCGGCCCTCCGAGCAGAGCGATCCCGACATGTACGTGCGCGTCGTGGAAAAGCGCGCGGACGGCATCGTCGTGAGCGGCGCGAAAATTCACACGTCCTGCACGCCGTACGTGGACGAGGTGATCGTGCTGCCCAGCCGGTCGATGGGACCGGGCGACGAGCCGTGGTCGCTCGCCTTTGCGGTTCCCGTCGCGACGCCCGGGCTTCGCCTGTACGCGTCCGACTATCTGCATGGCACGGACGATCCCTTCACGCGCCCCATTTCCACGAACCACAAGATGGTGGAAACCCTGACGGTTTTTGACAACGTGTTCGTTCCGTGGGACCGCGTGTTTTACGTGGATCGCCCGGACCTGGCCGGCGCGACCGCGCTCACGTTCGTCGAGTTTCATCGCTTCACCGCCGTCAGCTACAAACTTCCGCTGCTGGACGCGATGGTGGGCGCGGGAATCGCGATCGCGAAAGCCAACGGCATCGATCGCGCCGGCCACGTGCGCGACAAGCTGACGTGGCTCGGCGGATACGCGGAGACCGTGCGCGGGCTGACGGAACTCGCCGCGCTGCGCTGCAAAGTGGAAAACGGCGTCGCCTATCCCGACGTGTTCACCACCAACATGGCCAAGTGGACGTTCGCGCGCGAGTTTCACCAGGCCATCGAAACCGTGCAGGACCTCGCCGGCGGATTGCTCGTCACCGGGCCGGGCGGCATGGATTGGAATTCGCCCGACGTAAGGCCGGTGCTGGAAAAATATCTGCCGGGCGCGTGGCCCGCGGACCGGCGCATGGCCATCATGAATCTGATCAGCGATTTGACGACGCGCCTCTACGGCGGGTATCAAGCGGTGCTGGCGGTTCATGCCGAGGGTTCGATTGAAGCGGAGAAGATGGCGATGTTCCGCGCCTACGATCCATCGCGGTCGATCGGCCTGGCCATGCGCCTGGCGGGACTCGAAGCGAATCCCTGGCGCAAAATAATTTTGAAAGGTGGCAATCTGTGGGCAGCTTGACCGGAAAAATTGCGATCGTCACGGGCGCGAGCCGCGGCATCGGCCGCGCCATCGCGGAGGTCATTCGTCCGCGAAGGCGCGCGCGTCGTGATCTGCGGGCGCAAACAGGAAACACTCGACCAGGTCGCCCGCGAGATCGGGCCGTCCGTGAAGCCTGTCGCTTGCCACGTCGGCCGCGCGGATCAAATCGAAAACATGATTGCGATTACGGCGCGGGAATTCGGGCCGCTCGACATTCTGGTGAACAACGCCGCAACGAATATTTCTTTCGGGCCGTGCCTCGAAATCGAGGAGGCGCAATTCGACAAGATGGTCGAGATCAATCTGAAGAGCGCTTTTCGGCTGGTGCAAGCCGTCGCGCCCGGAATGTGCAATCGCGGCAGCGGATCGATCGTCAACATCGCGTCGATCGCCGGGCTTCGCCCGCAACTGCACAGCCTCCTCTACAGCATGACGAAGGCCGCGCTCATCATGATGACGAAATCGTACGCTCTGGAGCTTGGGATCGAAAGGCGTCCGCGTGAACGCCATCGCCCCCGGCTTGATTCAGACGGTTCTCAGCGAACATTACTGGAAGGATGAAGCGCAACGAGAACGCGTGCTCTCGGAACAGCCCATCCCGCGCATCGGCCAACCCGCGGACGTCGCGGAACTCGCGCTGCTCCTCGCGTCCGACAAGGGTTCTTACATCACCGGCCAAACGCTCGTTGTGGACGGCGGATTCCTGCTTCCCGGGCTCTGAATTCCTGAAGCGTTCGGGCAACGCAGGCGGTATCGCAAGGCCGCCTACACGTAGCGGAACAGCCGCATCATCCCGCCTTCCATGTGATACAGGTTGTGGCAATGGAATAGCCATTTGCCGGGATTATTCGCAACGATATCCATTTCAACCGGTCTTGAGTGGGTCCAAACGACCGCCGTGTCTTTACTCACGTTGCCGACGCGAAAGAAATGCCCGTGCAAATGCATCGGGTGAGGCATCGCGCTCTGGTTTTCCAACCGAATCCGTACCGTTTCGCCCTGGTGGACTTCCAACGGATCGGCTTGCGGATACGCTTGACCGTTGATCGTCCATTCCTGGACCATCATTCCCGCCGAGCCCATCATTCCCTCTGGGCCCATCGTTCCCGCCGGACCCATCTTTCCCGCCGCACCCAGCATCGCGCCCGGCTTCAGCGTCCCTCCCGCCAGGACCAGATGGAACGTGCGGTTGGGCTTCCGAGTTTCCGGCACGTCCAATCCACGGAGATCTTCGAGCTGCAACAATTTCCCGCCGCTCAAGCCTTCGGGCAAAGCGCCCTCGCGAGGACGCGACTCATTCGAATCCGTATACCGAAGAATCGCGCGTGCCGGAGGCAGATCGTTGTCCGGCGAAGCGGCGATCGGCCACACGCCCGGATTCCTGGCTTGCACGACGACGTCGTACCGCTCGCCCGGCGCGATGCGCAGCGCATCCACTTGCAGCGATTCCACCGGCCTCCCATCGGTATGAGTGACCATCATCGCGTGACCGGCGATGGCGAGCCGATAAATCGTCGCACCGGCCAGATTCACCAAACGCAGACGAACCCGCTCTCCGTTTTTGATTTCGAACACCGCGGGAGCTTCGGGAGGACGCCCATTGATAAGGTGCATGACGTACGGAGGCGCCAGCATCCCCGCCATTCCGCCGCCGGCGTTCATGGCCCTTCCCAGCGGCGCCGGCGCTCCGGCCAAAAAGTCATCCAGAGCGAGCGTATATTCGCGATCGTATGCCACGTGCGACTTTTTCTCTTCCACGACCAACGGACCTACCAGGCCGCGGTCAGGCTGAAGGCCAAAATGCGAGTGATACAGGTAGCTGCCGGATGGCGCGGCGTCGAATTCATAAAGGAAGCTGCCGCCGGGCGGGATCGCCGGTTGCGTAATGTCCGGGACGCCGTCCATCGAATTCTGCAGAGGAATGCCGTGCCAGTGAATCGTCGTGCCTTCCGGGAGGCCATTCTTCACCGTCAGGCGAAGCCGCTCGCCCTCTTTTGCGCGAATCTCCGGCCCCGGGAATTGGCCGTTGTACAGCCATTTTTCGAAAACGCCACGCGAAGGAATTTCAATTTTGGCGGGAGCCGCGACCAGAGTGAATTCCCGCAGCGCTCCATCGTCGGTTGGCAGCGCGCCAACTCGGCTGGAGCCGATTGCCTGTTCCGATTTCGTTTGCGCGCCGAGTCCCGCGGAGGAAATCCGGGACCCCAGCGCCAGCGCGCCGAGATTTGTGAGGGCTGCCTGGATGAACGTTCGACGGTCCATGCGTTCCTTAGACGATCCGCGCTTTGCAGAGCCGTAACGCCGGCGCCGATCTCCTGGCCCCGGACAGCGACAGAACAATTGCGGCGCCGCGAAGCACGCCACCATCCAATCTACTCGAACTCAACCCCCGATTGGAACCGGAAGTCATTTCACAAACAGGCTTTGTGGGTTGCGGCTTCACGGGCTGCGGAAGAACCCGGGCATGGTGTCATTCTGAGCGCTCGCACCGAGGACTCGCGCCGAGGCGAAGCGAAGAATCTCTCTTCGATATTTTCAAGTTAGCGGGAAGGACGGCCAGTTCGCGCTGCGGAATGTGCCTCCGGGAAACTACACGCTCACCGCCTGGCACGAAATGTTCGGGACAAAAAAACAGACCGTCACCTTCCAGCCGAAGCAAGAGCAAACCCTATCGATCACGTTCACGGACAAGGATCGCCCCTAGCTGGGTGGGAAGCGCTTCCCTTCATGCGGCTCCGCCTAATTGACTTGGAGGTGCCTCCATCCTGCCGATCTGACCCACAACCCTTCCAGCTCGTCCCGGAGCCAAAATCCGTTCCCTCAAAGCCCGCGAAGGAACGCACGCTGCGTCCATTTAATCAAGCCGGCGCGGGGTCAACTATCACAGAGATTCCAACAGTCGATTACACCAACTCCGAAAAAGGAACACACACGCGGCCTTCCTCGGCGAGCAAACGCACGCGCTGACGGAGAAAATGAGTAAGGCTAACCGCTTCGCTAAGAACCATCATGAGGTCGTATCCATCCATCACGAAAAACGATGGTGCCTTGCCTCTTGTAATCGCGTCGCGAGCTTGATCGCTAACACCATTGAGCGCGATAAAAACCCCACGAGTGAATGTAGACTTCCCCTCTATCTTGCCTCTAAAAACCAGGAGGTCTGCCTCGGGAAGGGGATTTTGCTCCCATTTTAATTCCAACAAATAGATTTGACCTTCCAACTCAAATGAACCATCTATTTGTTCCCCTACAACGCGGAAAGGCTGCCTCGGTTTAAGGTCACATAGTTCAAACAATCGATTCAAAAGTTTTTCGAGAGCCAGCCCAGCCTTAGCTCGGTCCTTTTCTACCGCCAGGTAACCGAACTCCTCTTTCAATTGTAGAAGCGCTTCAAATCGACGAGAGTGCTGCTGAGGTTGCAGCTGAAGACCTTGGGCAGGGACGTGATGGGCCGAACTCTTACCAAGAAGACGCCCGACGATCAAGCGGCGCATTTCTACGTTGGGTCCGGTCTCGCCATTGTAGTCCAGCATGTCGCCCATAAGTTTCCCGACTACGGAATTGGTTTCCTTCTGCCAAAATGCTCGCAAACGATTTGCCTTCGACCCACTCGCATAGTTGTAGCGGGGATCGAAGATGTCGTGACCAGTGCTATCCAATACAAACTCGGCGAATGTCCGATTGGTGAAGTCCAAGACGTAGCCTGAGCTCATTCCGAGGAGTTGTTCGAACTTCCGCTTTTCTGCAAATGTCAGATCAGACATATTTCAGAAGAAAATAACACAACCTAACGGATTTGAGCGGGGCCCGGCTTTTTTCGTTCCGCACGCCTGTCTTCGCTCCACACCCTCATACTACTCCCACACCTCCCATGTGAGTTATGATTTTGCACTTAGGGTGCCGCGTCCTTGGCGCGTTTCAAAGGCGGGGCTTTTGGCTGGAGAGGACGCGCCCAAAGGGCGATATGCGGTTTCTGATGAAGGAATGAAAGTCAACACCCCCACCTGTCACGCGGCGTGACAGATGGGGCACCCGAAATTCACAACCAAAGCCGGGGCCACCCGCCAAGATTCTCACTCTTCTTTCGATGACGACACGGTGATTGGGCTTCCCATAATCAGAGGTTCGAAAGATCGCGGTGGAAGCACGTCAAATAGCTGACAGCTATTCCTGAACACCATCTTTTCGGGGACGGCACAAGCACCAAGCACATTGCTTTTCTTCGATGACGTATGCTCTGTTTCCACACTCGGGACAATCACTATAAAACCTCTCGCGGCCTAACCTCGCGGCCTCAAACTCTTCTGCTGCTAGCTCAGTCATGACAGCCCACCATTCATAAGCATCCGGCGAAAAGTTTGAGCCGCATGACCTACATTCGAGCCACACCCCTGATTCAGAATCGTCAAAAGGTTCGAGCAGATCACTGGCACACTTCGGACACGCCATTTTCTGAACCCCCGCTTTAAGGACGATGGATTTCCATGTGATCTTGGCAATTAATTCCGCACACTCGCGACTTTCTCGCTCGTAAACTTCATTTACTTCGAGCATCGCATGCCATGTCGGTTCGCCTAATACGTGGGAAGGGTTTAGGTTGAGTTCGTCGCGAACAAAACTACTAACTACAATGAAAGCATCTGAAATGAGACGCTGTAGCCCTTTCTGGTCGAGTTTCGGGAAGAGGTGTTCGACTTCGTTGCGAATCCGACTAATACGGTCAAAACGCTCCCAATCCGCCTTAATGCCCAAAGCAATGAACCTTTCCTTGATTTGACGGACCGTCGCGGTTTTGTGCCCAGCCCCAACGAAAGTGACTTTGTTTATGGTGCCACTTCGAGAGGGCGCGATTATCGCCATCATCAGCGCATCATTGCTGTCAGGGGGTGATACTTCTCGAAGGGTGTCTTTAAACAAAAGCAGAATGCCAGCGTGTATGTTTCGGACCGCCGAAAGCAGCCGGGGGCGCGTGCCAAGGCGGTAGTCTTCAACTCCAACCTGAATTGACTCGATTGCGTTCGTCAGAAGGTCCATGACTGATATTGCCTTTGCATTCTACACCGTTCTCTTCGGCGAGGCCGTTGCGGAAGACTACACAATGGTTTCGATAATTGCGTCATTGCGGAAGGTTCTATGAATCGCAGAGCTAACCAGATTACGAAGTGAGTTCATCAAACGTGCGTCGGAAAATCTCGCGAACGCTGACTAAGCTGAATGAGAAGGTGTATCCCCGCCGTTAGGCACGGTCGTTAAGCAAGCATTAAACTCCTAGAAAACCATCAAAAGCATTGAAAATTTGGCGGGCAAGCCTGTAAGCCGGATTTTGTTCAGCGCGGGGGCGTTGCCGCTCGCGCGCCGTGGCGATCATTCCTCTAGGTCCAGGTTCGCACCTGGACTCCAGCAGCCTACCCGAGGGTCCTAACGAGCCGGGCCGGCTCTCCCCTCCTATTTGGCCTTGCACCACGCGGGGTTTGCCGTGCCCCCGATGTTGCCATCGGGGCGGTGGGCTCTTACCCCACCGTTTCACCCTTACCGAGCGCTATCACCTTCCGCGACCCGCTTGCGCGGGCCGCTTTCGGGCCGTCCGAAGGTTTTCCTTCGGATGGCCACCGAGGCGCATGGCACCGGCGGTTTATTTTCTGTGGCACTGTCCGTAGACCGAACCCGCCTCGCTTGCGCGAACCCGAAGATCGGCCCCCTGGCGTTACCAGGCGCGTTGCCCTTTGGTCTGAGGCGACCTGCGCCGAAGACTTTCGTCCCCAGCGCACAACGCGAAGACCACGGTGTCCGGACTTTCCTCCCGGCCCGCCTTCTTGCGAAGGACGGCCCAGCGATCACCCGGCTTGCCCGCCGCTTTCATTATACGCATACGTGAGTATGCGATTCCGTGACGCGCGATTCGCGAGGTGATTAGCGCGGGCACGCGCCTGGCGTTACACGAAAACGCAGGAGGCGCGGGCTGTGGGAATTACTGCTAGAGGATCGGAGTTCGAAGCTATCTCACAAATGACCAGCTACTCAAAATCGCTAGGCCATCAGGGGCTAAAGCCCAGATTTCTTGGTGGCTTAATGTCGCGGCTGAAGCCGTGACCCACAAGCCTATTTATTGAGATGAGTTCTCGATGTTGCGGCAAGGCTCTGCGGAAGCTTCGAAGAGGACGTGCAGGCAAAACCACAGTGTCGAACCGAGAGTGCCGGCCATCACGACCGGCACTCTCGTTGCGAGACAAGATCAACATTCGGAAACGAGCTAGTTTCCCCCGGCTGCGGATATGTACAGCGGCTTGGCGGTGTACAGGGTGATTTCGACGCGGCGGCTGGCTTCACGCGCCTTTCTTGCCCTTGCCTTCGTCGATCAGCTTCTGTGACCCCGAGTCCCACCGTGTGAATCCGGAAGACGGGAACGTCGTGGCTGCCAACCAAGTAGGAAATCACATGATCGGCGCGCGCGCGGCTCAACTGGTCGTTAAGCGCCGCGGTTCCGGTCTGGTCCGTATATCCCTCGACGGTGATGAAGTAGCGCTGACTGGACGCTGACCTGCGTGGCCACTGGTCCAACTTCGCCTTCTCGTCCTTCGTGAGCGTGTCCTTGTTCACTCGCGAAGTGCACGACGACTGGTTCGCCGGCGGGCTTGTAGTCGTCGATATTCGCGATCACGCTGCGCAGATCACTAATGTCCTTGGTGTTCTGGTTGGACTTGGCCATCGCGCCCTTGGCCGCAGTGTCGGCGGTCTTGGCGATTTCGTCGGTGGCGGACAGCTTCTTTTCATCTTCATCGACGGTCTGATTAGTCTTGTTGATGTCGGCGACCTGCGACTGAGTCGCGCTTTTGCGAACTCTGATCGACTTGATCGACCTTTTGATCAACTGGCGTGATGCTCTGCTTGACGTAATTCTTCGTCGCGCAACCGGCGATGAACAGCGAACCAATTGCAAGAGTGATTGTTGCGGACAATGTTGCCTTCCTCATTTTGCGATCTCCCCCACACTTATTCTCAGTTCTGGGTGCCTTGACCCATAGCCAGGACTTCCTCATCTTCCCCCAAAACTCACTCTGACTATCGCACGTAGTCATCCAATTTGGGAAGAAAATACAATTTACTCTTAAGTCTCATGCACACAGAGAATAGCAAGAGCCAGCGCCAGTGGCAGGGTCTCAGGCCTTGCGGTGGGCACACGTAGTTTTTACACGACATTAACGTCGAGATATTGGAATCCGACCTCGCCTACTAATCGCATGTCATGATCCAATGCAGAGATAAATCTGTTACACGATCTCATAGATGCAAATAATTACCAACTAATTCCGCTTTTGGCAGGGTTCATGCCATCAACTCGACGTTGCGAAACTTTATACGATCCTGTAATTTTGACACTCGCTTTTACCTTAATTGGGGCTCTTTCTTGGCCGCCCTTTCCCCTTGGTGCGCGAGCCTTCCGGCCGGACTTCCGCTATTCAGCTTTCGCTTGCCCAGCAAGAGGTCGTCAAATTCGTCTTCGTTCAGGATGGTCACGCCGAGCGAACGCGCCTTTTCATATTTCGAGCCGGGATCGCGCGCCGACCACCACGTAACTCGTCAGCTTGCTGACCGAACTGTGACCTTTCCGCCGTGGCGAACGACTTCCGCGCCGCCTTCGTCGCGCGAACGCCGCGCCAGCGCGCCCGTGAAAACAAACGTCATTCCGGCAAAGCGCGTGTCCTCCAGGGCCGCGCGTTTTTCCGTCATCTTCAGGCCTTCGTCTTTCAGGCGCTGAATCAATTTCCGGTTGGCGGGCTCGGAGAAAAAATCGGCGATGCTTTGCGCGACTTTCGGGCCGACTTCGCGGAACTTCCTCGAGTTCTTCCGCGCGTTGCCTCGGCGAGTTTCGGCAGCGAAGCAAAATGTTCGGCCAGCAGCTGGCCCGTGCGTTCGCCGACGAAACGCATGCCCAGCGCGTAGATCAGCCGCGCGAGGCTGTTGTTCTTGCTGGCGGCAATTTCATCGAGCAGATTTTGCGCCGATTTTTCCGCCATGCGATCGAGCGCGGCCACCTCGTCCAATTTCAATTCGTACAAGTCGGCGAAATCCTTCACCAGGCCTTTGTCCACGAGCTGGTCGACGATTTTTTCGCCCAGTCCGTCGATGTTCATCGCGTGGCGCCCCGCGAAGTGCAGCAGCGATTCCTTGCGCTTGGCGGGGCAGCTGGCGTTGACGCAGCGGTAGGCGACTTCTTCCGGGTCCTTGTGAATGCGGCTGTGGCATTCGGGGCAACACTCGGGCACCACAATTTCGCGGCGCGGCTTCCCTTCCTTGACCACCTTGATGACGTGCGGAATCACTTCTCCCGCGCGTTCGACGATCACGGTATCGCCGATGCGCAGCCCCAGCCGCGCGATTTCGTCCATGTTGTGCAAGCGTCGAACGGCTGAACGATGACGCCGCCGACCTGCACCGGCTCGAGCACGGCCACGGGCGTGAGCGTGCCCGTGCGGCCCACCTGGAAAAGGACGTCGTTCACGACCGTGGTTTCCTGCCGCGCCGGATATTTGTAGGCGACGGCCCAGCGCGGCGCTTTGGCGGTGAATCCGAGTTCCTGCTGCTGCCCGATTTCGTTCACCTTGATCACGATGCCGTCGATTTCGTACGGCAATTTGTCGCGCCTCCCTTCCCAGGAGTCGATGAATTTCTTTACGGCTTCCAGCGAGCGGCACACGCGCCAATCGGGAGAAACCTTGAAGTGAAGTTTCTGCAGGTCGCTCCAGCGCTTCCGAATGCAGCCGCGTGGGCACGCGCCCGCCCGCCAGCAGGAAGTAGCCGTAGAAATCCAGCCGCCTCGACCGCGTGATTTCGGGATCGAGCACGCGCACCGCGCCGGCCGCCGCGTTGCGCGGATTGGAAAACCGCTTGCCGCCCTCTTCTTCCTGCTTTTCATTCAACACTTCAAACGCGCGCAGCGGCATGATGATTTCGCCGCGCACTTCAAAATCCAGGGGCATGTGCAGCTTCTTGAGTTCGGCAGGCATCCACGCGCAGCGGGATCGAGCGAATCGTGCGCACATTCGCGGTCACTTCCTCGCCGGTGGTGCCGTCGCCGCGCGTGACGCCGCGCGCCAGCACGCCGCCCTCGTACACCAGCGAAATACTCAGGCCGTCGAATTTGTGTTCGGTGACGTAGTCGATCTTTTCGCGCCCGGAGATTTCGCGGACGCGCCGGTCGAAATCCTCCAGCTCCTCCGTCGAATACGTGTTGTCGAGGCTCATCATCGCCGGGGAGTGCTGCCGCGTCTCGAATCCCTTGCGCGGAGCGCCGCCCACGCGCTGCGTCGGCGAATCCGGCGTGACCAGTTCCGGGTGTTGCGCTTCAAGCTGCTTGAGTTCCGCCATCATGCCGGTCGAACTTGACGTCGGAAATTTCGGGCTCGTCCTGCACGAAATACAAATATTCGTGGCGGCGCAGTTCCTCGCGCAGCTTTTCGATTTGTTTGGCAACGGTCGCGTTCTTCGCCATGCGGCCTCGGAGAAACGAAAGAAACGGGCGTTCAGTATACAATGCGCGCCCGGCCTCGAAACAGGGCGTACGTTTTCCCCCGACTCACGGTATCTTTGTTATCTTTGAGTGGGTTCTCGCGCGAACGAATGGGAGTGAACCTGGTGCCTACGCAACCTCGCGATGCGGTATTGATCGTCAATCCCACGGCCGGCGGCGGGCGCCGCGTGCGTCAACTGGACGAGGCGCGCCGGATTTTTCGCAATGCCGGAATCGAAACCGAGTTGCAGAACACCACCGCCGCGGGAGATGCGACCCACCTGGCGCGCCGCGCCGTGACAGATTCTCGAGAGCTCGTGATCGCGTGCGGAGGCGACGGCACGGTGAACGAAGTTGTAAACGGCCTGGCTTGCAGCCAGGTGCCGCTCGCCGTTTTGCCCGCGGGCACCGCGAACGTTCTGGCGAAGGAGTTGCGTCTGCCGTGGAATTTGCCGCGCGCCGCGGAGCGCATCATCAACTCGCCATACCGGCGAATCGCGCTCGGCCTAGCCACTCCGGAAAAATCCAGCGGCGAGCCGCGTTATTTTCTGAGCGTCGCGGGAGCGGGAGCGGACGGCGCGCTTGTTTCGGCCGTGCGACCCGAAATTAAACTGAAGGCGGGAATTCTCGCTTACTGGCAGGAAGGTTTTCGCCAACTGACGCGCTACGATTTTCCTCTATTCCGGACGCAGATGGCAGGCAACGCGATGAACATCGACGCCTCGCTCGTGATCGTCGGACGCACGAAACATTACGGTGGGCCGTTCAAAATTACCACCGAAGCCGATCTCCTTCAGTCCCGAATTCGAACTTGCGTTTGTCACCACGCGCAGCGCCTGGCGCTACATCGCGTATCTTCCGCTCATCTGGGCTGGAAAACTGCGCGGCGCGCGCTACGTGCGTTTCTTCAAGACCGATTCCCTGCAGTGCGAATCGAACAGCGCGTCGCAAGTCCAGATTCAAGTGGACGGCGAGCCTGCCGGGCGCCTCCCGGTCGAGTTTCGGATTGTGCCCGACGCCCTAACTCTCGCCATTCCCGATCGGGTGTAGGATTTCCCGCGAAGTTCGAACGATACGATGAGAATTTCAGTAGGATAGGCTTTAGCCTGTCCTGTTTTGATTGTTGCCGCAGCGACGGAAGTCAAAAGCGGACAGGCTGAAGCCTATCCTACTTCGCTCTCTGCGGGCAAAGAAGTGCGGATTACCACATCATGGAACCTGTCACGCATGCGCTGACCTCGATCGCGCTGGGTCGCGCGGGACTGAATAAGATCACGCGCGCGGCAACTCCCATGCTGCTGGTCTCCGGCCTGATCGCGGACGTCGATTGGGTCACGCGTCTCGCCGGAGCCGCGGCGTTCCTCCACGGCCATCGAACCGCCACGCATTCACTGGCCGGGACCGCCGTAATCGTTGCCGCCGTCGCGGCAGCTTCGTGGTTCGCGGGCCGCAAATATCCGAAATTTGCGGTGGGAATTTTTCCTGCGCTCGCGATTTGCGCGGTTGGCGCGGGAGCGCATTTGCTGCTGGATCTGCTGAACGGCTACGGAGTGAAGCTGCTCTGGCCGTTCAGCGCGAAGTGGTTCGCGTGGGATCTCGCCGACTCGATGGATTCGTGGATTCTTTTCTTCCTGCTGGCCGGATTGCTGATTCCGGAATTATTTCGACTGGTGCTGGAAGAAATCGGATCGAAGCCGAAACGCCACGGCCGCCAGCGCGGAGCCATCGTGAGTCTGGCTATGTGTCGGCTGGATTCATCGCGGGGCGGGCATTCGCGCACGAACGAGCGGTCGCGCTGCTCGATTCGCGCGAGTATCGCGGGCAAACGCCGCTCGTCGTGGGGGCGTTTCCCACGCCGTCGAATCCTTTCCTGTGGTCCGGCGTCGTGGAAACGGACAACGCGGTCATTAATCTAGAAGTTCCTCTGGGGCTTGGACGCGCATTCGATCCGGACCTCGCGGACGTGCACTTCAAACCCGACCCTTCCGTGACGCTGAAAAACGCGATCGCCAGTTCCACAGCCATCGAGTTCTTGAACTTTGCGCGATTCCCTCTCGCCAGCGTTCAGCCGCAAGGCGATGGTTTCCAGGTCCGCCTGCGCGATCTGCGTTTCGACTCCGAACGGGCCGGCCAGCGCGGGATGATCGCCGTGATCGACCTGAACGCGCAGAGCCTCGTCGTCGGCGAACGATTAGAGTTCGATTCAGGGATAAGGAACTAAAATTTCCTGAGCCCTGGAAACAATCGTCGAAACAGCAACACGCGTTATTTACCGCGGTGAGTGAGCAGCTGCGAAATGTTGATTCCCAGGCTTAACGAGAGGGTGTTGAGGTCGTAGTGCACGCTGCGGCTATATCCGAGGGTAAGATCCAGAAAGTAAAGATCGAGAAAACGGGCTGGGATGTAGTGGACCGAGGCGTCGAATCCGTAGTCTTTCACGAGTCCCGGTCCGCCGTCGGTTCTTGCGGCTACTTCGTAAATCCGATTGTGGGTTCCGTCTCGCGGCCATCCACCCCGGCCACAAGGTCCTGCTGAAGACTGTTTGCGGCCCCCACGGCAAGACGTCATATCCATCGCCGCTGACGGTCAGGTGGTCCATGATTTGAATCTCCGGCCCGGCTTTGACTTCGGCTAGATTGCCGAGCGTCAAGAACGGCATCTGAACCTTCGAGCGAAACGGGCCCGTACCGTTGTTCAAGCTGTTCCCAACATCCACATCGAGAAACGGCGCGACGAATCCGAAGTCGTGCGCAAAGTGGTTGTCCAGGTCGTACGTCACTGTCCCCGTGCTGAACCCTTTCGCCGTGCTGCCGGTTGGGAACGCGATCGTGACCGTCGGCCGATACTCCACCGCCGGCAAATCGAAGGACATTCGCTCGTCGATTGCGAGACTGCCGAGGCTCGGTGTGGACGGAGAGTACCCAGTTTGCTGCACTGGCGGAATGACGAAGTAGATCGGCAGAACTACATCGAGGCCGAGTTTGCGAGTCAGATCGACGCCGACGTCGGTGCTCATCCGCAGAAAAGCGCCCGACGGACTCGCGCTTCCGTCAAAACTTTCGGAGAAGTCGATAACCCGGCCGGTGCGGCCCGTGGGCAGCGCCTGAGCTCGGACCGAGGTTGCGGCCATCCCCACGAGGCAAATCCAGAGGACGGTCCAGCCCGCCGAGCGGCGGAACGCACATGAAAACTTCCTTTTCACTCATCAATTTTGTTATCGGAAAATAACGGGCGCTATGGTACCCGGCGCGATTGTGCCGAATGGCTAATTGTACTTTTGGTTTCTGCGAATCTCCGCAACCGCGCCGATTTCGCCGCGGCGCACGGAACTGCCGCCGCATCCGTCAAGAAGCCGCCGGCCGCCCGAACGCGAATCGGACAGCCAGGTACAGCGTAAGAACGACCACGAGAACGATTCCCGCCATTTCCAGCTTGTGTGTCAACAGAAACGGAACCGCCTGTTCGCCATAACGAATCGCCAGATACCCCTCCCCAAAATAACGAATGCCGCGCGCGGCAAGCAGCCCGAGCACGAAGGATTGCAACGGCAGCTCCAAGGCTCCCGCCGCAATCACAAACACCTTGAACGGAGTGGGAGGCGGCAAGAGCGCCGTCACCAAAATGGAGAGGAATCCGTTCCGGTTGATCCATGCATGGATTTGCTGGGCGCGTTTTCCGGCGTGCTTATGAAACATGGCCTCGCCGCCCTTCCGCGCCAGGTAGTAAAGCAGCAGGCAGCCCGCGACCGAGCCGATGGTGGCCATCGCGGCGTAATACGGCATGCGCGCCGGATTGCGGACGGACAGATCAATCAGCAGCAAATCATTGATCACCGGAAACGTCAGAACCGACGAATCGAGAAATGCGATCAGGAAAAGGCCCGGGCCTCCCGCGGTGGCAACAACCGCCTGGAGCCAGTGAGGCAGATGAATTTTCGGCGCCGGTGCGTCCATAAGGGGCAATCGAAAGCACTCGATTGTACCAGAGACGTTCCGCGCGAGGACTCCAGCGCTTGACTCCGCTCGCTTAGGTTTCCCGTGCGAGTTCCTTCAGGATTCCCGCTTGACACTGCCGAAACTCGATTGGATTATGGCGCTTCGCAATCCTTTTCTTCTCAGTTCGATGTAAAAGACGCGAGGTGTTCCAACTATGCTGAATCGCAGAGAATTCCTGGCCGTAACCGGAGTCAGCGCCGTGGGCGCGGCGGCGGCTTCCTTGCCGCGCTTTTCCTCCCTGGCCGCGCTGCCACTGGCCAAACCCGACGTTACGCTGCGTATCGCGCCCGTCAGCGTCGAAATCGCTCCCGGCGTGGTGATCAAAACAACCGGATACAACGGCAAAGCTCCCGGACCGCTCCTGCGTTTTCGCGAGGGCAAGCGCATCACCGTGGACGTGCACAACGACACCGACATGGCGGAAATCGTCCACTGGCACGGTCAATTCATCGCTTCCGACGTGGACGGTTCGGAGGAAGAAGGAACTCCCGTTGTCCCCGCGCACGGCAGCCGGCAATACACATTCGAACCGAGTCCGGCCGGATCGCGCTGGTACCACACCCACATGCCTTCCAAGGGCAATCTGGACATGGGCCTGTTCAACGGCCAATTCGGATTCTTCTACGTGGAGCCGAAGAGCGAGCCCGGAAATTACGACCAGGAAATCTTTCTCGCCGCGCATCACTGGGGACCTTCTCTCGCGCACATGGGGCCGCCGAACAACGGCTGGGAAATCGCCTACAAGAACGGCTCGATCAACGACAAAGCGCTCGGACACGGCGAGCCGATTCGCGTGAAGCAAGGGCAGCGCGTGCTGCTCCGCTTTCTCAATTCCAGCGCGACCGATGACATTTCGTTCGCGCTCCCGGGCCATAAATTCAAAGTGGTCGCCATGGACGGCAACCCCGTGCCGACGCAAGCTTCCGTCGACGTGCTGACCATCGCGGTGGCGGAGCGCGTCGACGCCGTCGTGGAAATGAACCAGCCGGGCGTGTGGATCCTCGGTTCCACCGACGATGAGGAGCGCACGAACGGGATGGGCATTGTCGTCGAGTACGCAGGCCAGTCCGGCGAACCTTCCTGGATCAAACCCGCCAAAGTGCCGTGGGACTACACGATTTTTGGGACGGACGATAAACTGCCCGAGCCCGACGGGACCTTCGAGCTGACCTTCAAGAAGATTCCCGGGAATCGCGTCGACTTCAACCGCTGGACGATCAACGACAAATCCTGGCCGGATACGGACCCGCTCCTCGTTCAAAAAGGCAAGCGGTACCGGATGATCTTTCACAACCAGACGGGTGACGCGCACCCACTGCACCTGCATCGGCACGATTTTGAGATCGTCAAGATCGGCGCCAAATCCACGGCCGGAATCAAGAAAGACATCGTCAACGTCACGCGATTCAGCGACGCGCAAGTCGATTTCGTCGCGAACCATCCCGGCCCTTCTCTCTTCCATTGCCACATGCAGCTGCACATGGATTTCGGTTTCATGGCGCTGGTGAAGTACGTGTAACAGCGTGCGATGAATTTCTCATGAAAATTCGGCCGTAGGGGCACGGCATGCCGTGCCCCTACGCTCGCTTGAATGGACTCGCCATCCGTCGTATGCTGCCGTGGCTGAGTGATCCCAAAGGAGAACACAGGAATGAAACGACTGATCTGCCTTGTCGCAATTTGTCTGGTGGCGCCCGTGATGGCCCACGCGCAGGATGCCGCCGCGAATCCCCTGACTGCCGCGCTTCGCAAACAGTTCGACGACTACGCCAAAAACCTGGTCGCGACCGCCGAAACCATGCCCGAGGAAAAGTACAGCTTCAAACCCACTCCTGAAAACATGACGTTCGGAAAGACGATCGGTCACATTGCCGATGTGAACAACGCGGTGTGCTCGAAACTCTTCACCCCGCCCGCGACGCCGTTCGCAAAGAGCTCCGAGACCGATTCGAAAGCCAAACTGGTCGCGGGACTCAAGGCGTCCATGGATTATTGCGGGGACCAATTTTCGAAAATGACGGACGCCAATCTGACGGAAATGGTTCCGTTTTTTGGCGGAAGGCAAATCACCCGAATGGGAGCGGCACTGGCTGTGATCACCGATTTTGCGGATCACTACGCCGGACTCTCGATGCACCTGCGAATGAACGGCCTGCTTCCGCCCACCGCGCAAAAGAAGATGTAGGGAGCGAGACGGGCGTCGACCGATCGAGGAGAGTTACGGTTTGGCGTGGCGCAGGACTTCGGGCAGCAGGGATTCGTTCGGACAGGGACCAATCCAGCCGGCTGAAGCCTGCGCTACTTTGCTTCAGCTCGGTTTCTGCTCGAGTTCCAACGCTTCGCTCACTCGCTGTAGAAGCGTATTCCGCGTAAACGGCTTCGCGATCATCACAGCGTTGAAGCTGGCGGCTTCACGCTGGGTGAACCCCGTGTATCCCGACATGTACGCGATCCTGACATCGGGATGTAAGCGGGTCACTTTTTCCGCCACCGCCCGCCCGTTCATCCCGGGCATCACCATATCCGTCAGGAGGAGATCGATCGGGCCGGTGTGGCGACCGGCAATATCGACTGCCTCCATCCCGTTACTCGCTTCCAGGACTGTGTACCCGCTGTGTTCGAGGATGCTGCGTGTCAAAGTGCGCAGGGACTCTTCATCCTCCACGACGAGAATGGTTCCAGCGCCGCGGCCCGGGGCAGGCATCGCCTCGCTTGCGCCCGGATGTTCGGCCTTCTGGCGGAACATGGGAAGATAAATCGTGAACGTCGAGCCCGCCCCCGGTTCGCTGTCGACCCAAACGTATCCGCCGCTTTGCTTTACAACTCCATAGACAGTCGCCAGGCCGAGGCCTGTTCCCTTGCCCTGCTCCTTCGTCGTGAAAAACGGCTCAAAGATGTGGGCCTGTGTAGCGGCATCCATCCCCATCCCGGTGTCCTGCACTAAGATCGTCACATAGTCACCGGGCTCCATGCGAGATCTTGGTACAGGGGAGCCTTCTTCTATCGACGCATTCCGCGTTTCGATTCGCAATCGCCCGCCGCCGGGCATGGCGTCACGCGCGTTAACGGCCAGATTCATGATGACCTGTTCGATCTGACCCTCGTCGGCCTTCACTTGTCCCAATTCCGGGTCCAGCGAGGTTTCCAGGTGGATATCCTCCCCGAGCAGTCGCTGCAGCATGATTCCCATGTCCGCGACAACAGCATTTAGGTTGAGCACTTTCATTTCCAGCACTTGCTGCCGGCTGAAGGCCAGCAGTTGACGAGTCAGCGCGGAGGCTCGGTCCGCCGCCTTTAGGATTTGCTCCGCGGGATTGCGCATTGAATTGTTTCCGCCGGCATGTTCCAGCAAAAGATCTCCGTAGCCGATAATCACTCCGAGCAAGTTGTTAAAATCGTGGGCGATTCCGCCGGCCAGCCGGCCGATGGCTTCCATTTTCTGACCCTGCCGCAACTGCTGCTCCAGAGCCCTGCGCTCGGAAATATCCTCGACGAAACCCTCCAGAAACTCCACGTTACCGTTCGTGTCCTTCGCAACATGCGCCGTAGAACGGATGGTAAATGGCCTTCCGGTCTTTTGCTTCCATTCGACCTCCATCCCCTGAACCGTGCCTTGATTCAGCAACCACCGGGTCACCTCCTCGCGCTCGCCGGGATTGCGATACACGTCCGTACCCATGTTGAGACGCAGGACCTCTTGTTCCGAGTCGTACCCGAGCATTTCCACCAGCGCCGGATTCGCCTGGACGATTCGTCCTTCGAGAGTCGTTCTCAGTATTCCAAAGGGAGCGTTCTCCACAAACGAACGGTAGCTCGCCTCGGAGCGCCGATGCGCGTCCTCTATGAGTCTTCGCTCCGTCATGTCCCGAACGATGGCGGAGTCCCCCACAATGCGGCCGTCTTGATCCTTTAACGGAGAAATCGCGATGGCGACGTGGACGAGTTCTCCGTTTTTCTTTTTCCGTACGGATTCACGGCGTACGACATTTTCACCGCTGAGCAATTTCTCCCGATTGCTGACGTGCTCGTGATAGAGGTCTTCAGGGATCAGCACGGAGAGCGACTTACCGATCATCTCATTCCTCGCGTAGCCGAACATCCGTTCGGCGCCGCGGTTCCAATCCGTGACAACGCTGTCCAAACCCGCAGCGATAATGGCATCGTCGGAATATTCCACGATCGCCGCCAACCGCCGAATATCGACTTCCTGCGCCCTCCGTACTTCGGCTTCCTCCTGGAGGGCAGCCACCGTCCTGGCCAGATCTTCGGTCCGTTCGGCGACTTTCTTCTCAAGATCCTCGTTCAGTTTGCGGATCGCGGCTTTGGACTCTTCCCGGTGCTTCACGTCGCGAGACATCTGTTTCATCGCTAGGGCTGCGATCCCGATCGCCAGGCCTACTACGACGAGGATCAGCGCGATCGACAAGCTGCGGGTGGCGATGTAGTTCTTTTCGCTCCTGGCCCTGGCTTCCTTGATTTGATCTTCTTCGTACCGCATGAAGCTCGTCCACGCGTCCCGGTGACGGTTGAGGAGGGGAATCGTCGTGTTCGCCATCAAGGCTTGAGCCTCGTTTGCTTTTCCGGGCTGGCGGAGTAAATCCACGACCTCGAATACACTCCGGCTCGAAAGCGCTCCCGCCTGATCGATTTTGTTCAGAAGCTCCTTTTCCGCTGCGGAGTCGCACAGTTCCGTCATCTTTCGCTTGGCCGACAGGATTTTTACTTTGTTCTCTTCACGCTTGGATACAAGAGCCTGAATGTCCGTTGGGGACGCATGTTTCAAGAGTACGAAGGTCGTCACCAAACGAAAATTGGAATTGAGGTAAAGGACCCCTTGATTGGCGAGAGTCAATTTCTCTACTTCTTGATCGAGGATTTGGTTCAAACTGGAATGAATCTGGCCCATGCGGCTCAAGCCCAGCCAACCTACGCCGATGAGTAGGGCAACGAGACATCCAAATGTAATTTCCAGCTTGCGTCTCGTGGAATCCCCGGCCATCGCACGTGCCTCCCGCCGCTACGCCACCGGCAGCGTTCCCAATCACGTCGCTGCGTCTTCCCAATCAGCCAATCGGAGCCTTCCAACGATCCCGGACGGTACCGCCTTTGGAGATGTTTCATTTTGCGCTACCTTTATGGAAGTTAAAACGACACAGATCGGCCGCGCACCGGAAGAGTTACCCCAACGATAATAATGGAAGAGGTTTTTCCGCCCCTGCGGACGTCGGTTCGGGTTCCTCGCAGACAGGCGATTTGGACGGGTTTGTAAACCCGGCAACAGCAGGGGAAACGGTTTGACCATCATACCCCCGCATGTTATAAAAAGGAGCTTTGTGCCAGCCCGGTAGCCGGCTATGGGTGTGGTCCGCTTGTGAAATTGCCGGTTTGTAATTGGACAACCGCGACAAAGTGAGGCAGTTCCGCCCCTTCTCGAAGTGGCAACCTGTGTCAAATCCGGTAGGCCATTCCCTAGTCGCCCTGAGCGGAGAATCCAGGGCGAGTTGGTGTGCAGGAAGCAGTTTGTGAGTTGAGACTTTAGCCTGATTCCATGAATTCAACGGAGGATCACTGATGCGTACCTGGCTCGCGGGCTTTGGCTCGCTTAGAAGCCGATTCGCGAAAGCAGGCGCGGCAACCGCGCTGCTGACATTGTTGAACGCCGTGGCCGCTTCGGCCCAGGAAACGCCCGGCGGCGAGGCGGGGCTCAAGCTTCCCGACCTCTCGCAGGTCACGTTTCTCGGGATGGACGGACACAAGCTGTTGACGATCGGCATTTTATTTTGCGTGTTCGGACTGGCCTTCGGATTGAGCATCTATAGCCATCTGAAGAACCTGCCGGTGCACCGCGCCATGCGCGAGGTGTCCGAACTGATTTACGAGACCTGCAAAACATACGTCATCACGCAGGGCAAATTTTTGATGTTTCTGTGGGTGTTCATTGCCGTGGTGATCGTGCTCTATTTCGGCGTGCTGTCGCCCGTCCCGGACAAGCCCATTGCCGTCACGCTTCCCATCATTCTGCTGTTCAGCCTTCTCGGAATGGCCGGAAGTTACGGAGTGGCGTGGTTTGGAATTCGCGTCAATACATTCGCCAACTCCCGGACGGCGTTCGCCGGGCTGCGCGGCAAACCGTTCCCGATTTATCAGATCCCGCTGCAGGCCGGCATGAGCATCGGCATGATGCTCATCAGCGTGGAATTGCTGATGATGCTGTTTATTTTGCTCTTCATCCCCGGCGATTACGCCG
This sequence comes from uncultured Acidobacteriota bacterium, assembly GCA_963800455.1. Classification (GTDB taxonomy): domain Bacteria; phylum Acidobacteriota; class Terriglobia; order Acidiferrales; family UBA7541; genus Palsa-360. Next base: position 1,098,624 of record CAWDAY010000004.1, read on the forward strand.
GGCCGTGTTTCATCGGATTCGCGATCGGTGAGTCGCTGGGCGCAGCGGCGTTGCGGATCGCCGGCGGCATCTTCACCAAGATTGCCGACATCGGTTCGGACTTGATGAAGATCGTGTTCAAGATCAAGGAAGACGACGCGCGCAACCCGGGCGTGATCGCCGATTGCACGGGTGACAACGCGGGCGATTCGGTCGGGCCGAGCGCGGACGGCTTCGAGACCTACGGCGTGACCGGCGTGGCACTGATCACCTTCATCCTGCTGGGCGTCAAGAACCCGGTCGTTCAGGTCCAGTTGCTGGTCTGGATTTTCGTGATGCGCATCGCCATGCTGGTCGCGAGCGCCGCGGCGTACTTCATCAACGCCGCGTACGCCAAGGCCCGTTACGGCAACGCCGACAAAATGAATTTCGAGGCGCCCCTCACCACGCTGGTCTGGCTCACTTCGTTTATCTCCATCGCGATGACCTATGCGATTTCCGCCGTCATCATTCCGGAACTCGGCGGCGATAGCACGCAGTGGTGGAAACTGGCATCGATCATCTCGTGCGGTACGCTGGCGGGCGCGCTGATTCCGGAACTCGTGAAGGCGTTCACGTCCACCGAATCGCGCCACGTCAAGGAAGTGGTCACCTCCGCCGAAGAGGGCGGAGCGTCGCTCGGCATTCTGTCCGGGTTCGTGGCCGGCAATTTCTCCGCCTATTATCTGGGCATGGCCATGGTTTTCCTGATGTCCATCGCGTACCTGTTTGCCCGCATGGGACTCGGCGGATTGATGATCGCCGCGCCTGTGTTCGCATTCGGTCTCGTCGCGTTCGGATTCCTGGGAATGGGACCGGTCACGATCGCCGTGGATTCCTACGGGCCGGTGACGGACAACGCGCAATCGGTGTACGAACTGTCGCTGATCGAGCAGGTTCCGAACATCAAGGAAGAGTTGAAGAAGGATTTCAACATCGACGCCAATTTCGAGCGGGCGAAAGACTTGCTCGAGGAAAACGACGGCGCCGGCAACACGTTCAAGGCGACGGCGAAGCCGGTCTTGATCGGTACAGCCGTTGTGGGCGCAACCACGATGATCTTTTCGATCATCATGGCGTTGACCAACGGGCTCACGACAAACGTGGAAAAGCTTTCCCTGCTGCACGCTCCCTTCGTCCTTGGTCTGATCACCGGCGGAGCCATGATCTACTGGTTCACCGGGGCTTCCACGCAAGCCGTGACCACGGGCGCCTACCGCGCCGTCGAGTTCATCAAGGCCAACATCAAACTCGAAGGCGTGGAGAAGGCTTCCGTCGAAGACAGCAAGAAGGTCGTCGAGATCTGCACGAAATACGCGCAGAAGGGCATGCTGAACATATTCATCGCCGTGTTCTTCGCCACGCTGGCGTTTTCCTTCCTCGAACCGTTCTTTTTCATCGGCTACCTCATGTCCATCGCCATCTCCGGCTTGTATCAAGCCATCTTCATGGCCAATGCCGGCGGCGCGTGGGACAACGCCAAGAAAATCGTCGAAGTCGAATTGAAGCAGAAAGGAACGCCGCTGCATGACGCCACTGTCATCGGCGATACCGTCGGCGATCCGTTTAAGGACACATCTTCCGTCGCTCTCAACCCGGTCATCAAATTCACGACGCTCTTTGGCCTGCTCGCCGTGTCGCTGGCCGTGAAACTGACGGCGACTTCCGGAGGCGCTCTGACGCGTACGCTCGCGGCCGCCTTTTTCGCGGTCTCCTTCGTCTTCGTTTACCGCTCGTTCTACGCGATGCGCATCCGGCAGTCGAATTAGTAGAAAAAGTTCGCCTCCGCAAAGGCTGGATAAGACAGGCGCCCAGAGGTACGGGCGCCTGTCCTATTTTTGAGCATCCGGGAGAGCGGCCCAACCGATCGCCAACGCGCACAATACCATTCGTGAGAAAAAATCAAACCCTTCGCCCTTTCGAAAACGGCGAAAGAGCGGCCAGCCGGAAGATCAGTACCACCTATGTCGGTGAGCCACCCGCGATTAGATTGACTTCCTTCATCGCCTTGCCTAGAATCTGTGTTCGCTCGGTAAGATATATCAGTCATTTAATAACTTCATTCAATTAATGATCTCGCAAGTATCGGCGTTGCTCCGAAGGGGACTTGCGCTCTCCGTGGCCATCATTTGTCTTTCGCTGGGCTCGATCTCAAATCTCTCCGCACAGACTCCGCCTGCCAGTTCGCCACAATCGCAAAGGCCGGCCAGAGCCTCCGCGCTTGCTCCGAAAGCGAATGCCCAGAAATTTTCGCGGTTTCTCGGATGGAAGTACGCCCAAAGGTCGAGCCAGGATATGACCCGCTGGCATCACGCGCCACTTCAGCCCGTCCCGCCTGCGCACGCTAAAACAGCAGGCGGAATTCCGTCGTCCAGCGCGGCAGCCGTGTCGGGGGCTACTTCCCCTTCCGCGGGATTCGCCGCTCACCCGGTACTGCCGACGGGTTACATCCCCACGGCTATTGTGGAGGGCGACTTCAATCAAGACGGTCATCTGGATGTCGCGATCAGCAACGGGGGCGACAACTCGGTTTACGTTTTGCTCGGAAATGGCGACGGCACCTTTCAAGTCCCCGAAGTGCTCTATACCCAGGGGCAGGCTCCCGTCTGGATCACGGCCGTAAGCCTACGCAACAACGGTCACCTGGATCTTGCGGTCGTTGACGGCGATTCGAGCAGTGTAGAATTTTTCCTCGGCAATGGCGACGGCACCTTTCAACAGGGGGTGCAGTTGGCGCTCCCACAAACCCCTACGTTCGTCATCGCCGGGGACTTCAACAAAGACGGCAAACAGGATCTCGCCGTTGGCCTGGTAGTCGACGTCGGTAAAACGGAACCTCAGTTTGAAATTCTACTTGGGGATGGCTCGGGCGGCTTTGCCGGCAGCGTGACACCCCCGCCGATAAGCGCTATTGATAGCCCGATTCCCACTGGTTGGATCGACAGCGGCGACATAAACAATGACGGATATTTCGATCTGGTCACAACTGTCACCGGAGGATTCGCCGCCACGTATTTGAATCAAGGCGGAAAATCATTTGGGCAAAGTGCATTTTTCGGCCCGAACGATGGACCAATGGTCGTCGAACTTGGCGACATGGACGAAGATGGGTGCCTCGATGCGGTTGAGCTTGGCGGCTCCGGATACCTGACGATCGCGAGGGGCACCTGTGACGGCAATTTCATCCAGAACAACCCCGTCGCGGACATCGGCGATCTTGAGCCCGCCGCAAATGTTGTCGATGTTGACGGAGACGGTCATTTGGATGTCGTCGGTTCGGCAGCTTATTACCAGCTTGGTGGGCCAGGGATCGGAGCCGATGGTGGTTATCTTGTTTCTCTAGTTACGCTCTTTCTGCATGCCGAGGAAATTGGCTTCGTGATATTCCCAGCGGCTTACGAGTCGGCGGAAATTGTGGAGCCAGGCAAAGAGGCGCTCGATTTTCCAGCGCCGGCAGTAGCGACGCAATTCGCGGCCGTCCTGGGTGCTCTTGCGGCGGCGGTTGTACTTGTGGGGCGCGATGAGCCGGATACCGTGTTTTTGCCGGAGGCGCTGATCGAGCGGATCGCTGTCATAGGCGCGGTCACCGATCATTCGTTTTGGTTTGGCTCTCGTGAAGCGCTGCGCGATGGTGGCTTCGACGAGTTTGCTTTCATGAGGCGAAGCGCTGGTGACGCAGCAGGCGACAGGAAGACCATGGCGGTCTGCGATCGCCATGATTTTACTGCCTTTTCCTCGGCGAGTCGGGCCGACAGCAGCGCCCCTTTTTTCGCCGAACTGAAGCTGGCGTCGATGAACGTTTCCGACAGATCCAGTTTGCCGCGTGCCCGCAAGTCTTCGGCCATGGCGTGCAACAATCGGTCCAGCGTGCCATCGCGCTGCCATTGCTGAAAGCGTCGATGGCAGGTCTGATAGGAAGGATAACGGTCGGGCAGATCGTGCCAAGGAGCGCCGGTGCGCAAGATCCACAGAACGCCGTTCAGCACGGCTCGCGCATCGCGCCAAGGCCGACCTCGACCGTCGGAGCGTTGTTTGGGAGCAAGCAGAAGCTTGAGCTTCTTCCACTGCGCTTCGGTCAGGTCCATGCACTCGGTTTACGCTAGTTTGCATAACTCACAAGCCTTGAACTGGCTTGAATGTGTTTATATTTTGAGCATCCGGTTAATTTGGGCGCGCGCTTCCCCCTACCATTTCGTTGACATTGCCCGCTGCGTTTGTTAAACCTCAGCCAAGCATTCCCGAGGAGAAATATATGAAAGAAAAAGAATCCGGCCGCCGGAGCTTTCTCAAGAACGGCGCCGCGCTTGCCGGTCTCGCCTTCGGAGCGGCGGGGACCGCGCGCGCCGAAGACACTCCTTCCGACAATTCCGCGGCGCACCTCAAGGATTTGCACGCCTATGGCGTGCGCTCGCGCTACGAGACTTCCGTCCGTCTCGGCGCCCCGGGGCTCTACGACCCTGCTCCTCCGGGATATCACAAGGATTTTGGATTTCGGAATCCGATCCAGGATTCGGTCGGATACATTACTCCGGCTTCTCTTCATTTCGTGATCGCTCACGGCTACGAGCCGCCCGATATCGATCCCGCGGAGCATCACCTCCTGATTCACGGACTGGTGGACAAGCCCCTGATTTTCTCCCTGGACGACCTGAAGCGCTTTCCTTCCGTCACGCGCGCGCATTTTCTGGAGTGCAATGCCAACGGCGCTCCCGCCGGTCCGACCGGGCAGTTCCGCGTTTCGCCGAACGCAACGGCGCAGGACACGCACGGCTTCACCAGCTGCAGCCTGTGGACCGGCGTCCCGCTTTCGACGATCCTGAAACACGTGGGAGTGAAGCCCGAAGCGAAGTGGATCATCGGGGAGGGCTCGGAAAAAGGGAAACACACTAAGAGCATCCCCATCGAAAAGGCCATGGATGACGTCCTGATCGCCTACGGACAAAACGGCGAAGCATTGCGCCCGCAGCAGGGCTATCCGATCCGGCTTCTGGTTCCCGGCTGGGAGGGAATCAACAACGTGAAATGGCTGCGCAAAATCAAACTCGTCGAAGAACCCTATATGGGCATGTGGGAAAGCACGAAATATCCGAGCCTGCGGCCGGACGGCCTGTCGCGCTGGTTCCAATTCCAAATGGGCCCGCGGACCGTCATCACGCGCCCCTCGGGCGGACAAAAATTGAATGGGCCGGGCTTCTACGAAATCAGCGGCCTGGCCTGGTCCGGCGGAGGCGCTGTTAAGTCCATCGAAGTTTCCACCGACAACGGAAAAACGTGGCGCGAGGCTGAGATTCAGAGTCCCGTCTATCCGAAAGCGCACGTGCGGTTCGGATTCGGCTGGGATTGGAACGGCGAGGAAACGATCCTCCAGTCCCGCTGCACGGATGAAGCGGGAGAACGGCAGCCCACGGTCGTAGAGCTTGCGAAATTCTGGAAAGTCGAGCCGGACTTTTTCATCAAGACGGGTACGATTCCCGGCCACTTCAATGCGATCCAGCCCTGGAAAGTGAATTCTGACGGGAGCGTGCAAAATGCGATTTCCTTTTAAGTTTCTGGCGCCTGTCGTGGCCGTAGCCTCATGCCTCACTGCGGCGGCGCAGACGCCGGGCTACAAAAACGTGGGCCGCACCCCCACTGCGCAGGAAATCCAGGCAATGGACATCGCGATCGGCACCGACGGCAAGGAACTCCCGCCGGGCAGCGGTAACGCCAAGGCCGGCGCGCTTCTCTTCGCGGACAAATGCGCGGTGTGCCACGGCCAGAATCAGGAAGGCAGCGCGCAGGCGCCCGCTCTTGTCGGCGGCAAGGGCACGCTCACTTCCCTGCGCCCGAAAATGACGGTCGGGAGCTACTGGCCGTACGCGACCACTATTTTCGACTACATCCGGCGCGCCATGCCGCGGTTCCAGGAAGGAACCCTCAAGGTCGACGAAGTCTATTCCCTCACCGCGTTTCTCCTGTATCGCAATGAGATCATCAAGGAAGACGACGTCATCGACGCCGCCACGCTGCCCAAAATCAAAATGCCCAATCGCGACGGATTCGTTCCGCAAAATCTGGACGAAATTCACGATTGGAAGAAGCGCGGCTGCAAGCTCGGGCACTGCCCTTGATGCTTCGCTCGGCGGCGGGTCGCCGTACCTTTCAGAGAGATCTTATCTTGTCGCTTTGTACGATACTTTCCGCACAGAAAGCGGACAGGCTGAAGCCCGTCCTACTCGTCGTGTGATACCATTCCGCTGCACTTGACAGGAGGTCCCTATGAACCCGAAGAAAACCGATCGTCGGCGATTTCTCAAGAACAGCGCGGCGCTCGCGGGATTGGCCGTCGGAGCCTCGGCGGCAGCGATTCCGGCCGCTGCCGCCGAACCGGCCCTGGAACAAGTTGACGAATTGCACCTCTACGGCGAGCGCTCGCACTACGTGACCGCCGTGCGTAACGGCAGCATCAACAATCCTGAGCGCCGCTTGAAAGACGAGCCCGTGGCGTTCGGCCTGCGAACACCCATGCAAGATTCGGTGGGAATGATCACGCCTTCGGGGCTGCACTTCACCATCTCCCACGGCTTCGAGCCGCCCGACATCGATCCGCAGGAACATCATTTGCTGATCCACGGCATGGTCGATCGCCCATTGATTTTCACGGTGGACGAAATTAAGCGCCTGCCTTTCGTCACCCGGTTTCATTTCGTCGAGTGCCACGGCAACAGCTCGCCAAGAGGCCCGGGCGGCGACGCGCGCGTTTCTGTGGATGCCACGCCGCAGGAGACACACGGATTCACGAGCTGCAGCCAGTGGACCGGCGTCCTGCTTTCCACTCTGCTGAAAGAGGCCGGCGCGAAAAAAGAAGCGACGTGGATCATCGCGGAAGGCGCCGACGAACCGAAACACTCGAAGAGCATTCCCGTCGGGAAAGCTTGGGACGATGCGCTCGTGGCCTACGGCCAAAACGGCGAGCCCGTTCGTCCTGAACAGGGTTTCCCGTTGCGCCTGATCGTGCCGGGCTGGCAGGGGATCAACAACGTCAAGTGGCTGAGGCGCATTGAGCTGGTGGACGAGCCTTACATGGCCATGATGGAAACGAGCCGTTACCCCAGCATGAGGCTCGACGGCAAATCGCGCTGGTTTGAATTCACGCTGGGACCTAAATCCGTCATCACGCGGCCCGCCGGCGGATATAAGTTGCCCGGTCCCGGATTCCATGAGATCACTGGCCTGGCATGGTCGGGCGCTGGCGCCGTCAAGCGCGTCGAAGTCTCGACCGATAGCGGCCGCACTTGGATTGACGCGCAGCTTCACACTCCCATCGAGCGAAAAGCTCACACTCGATTCTCCTGCCCGTGGACCTGGGATGGAAGTGAAACCGTCCTGCTATCCCGCTGCACGGATGACACCGGTACAGTCCAGCCGACGGTCGCCGAAGTCGCCAAGCTCTGGGGCGCCGACGTGGACTTCCTCAAAAAATCGCAGCAGGTGGTGGGCGATTTCAATGCGATTCAGCCCTGGAAAGTAAACCGCGACGGGAGCATCCAAAATGCGATTTTCCAAATTTCTTAGCGCCGGGATTTTCTTGCTGATAGCGAACGTCGCCCTGGCGCAGGCCCCCGACTATCCAAAAGTCGGCAGAACCCCGACCAAGGAAGAGATTCAGGCGTGGGATATTTCCATTGGCCCGGACGGCAAAGGACTACCGGAGGGCCACGGAAACGCCAAGGAAGGTGCAGCGGTTTTTGCGGCCAAGTGCGCCGTATGCCACGGACCGAACGGAGAAGGCGGCAAGATCGGGCCTCGCGTGGTAGGAGGCATCGCCGACACCGAAACACTCACCACACTCAAGCCGGTTAGGAGCGTCGGCGGCTACTGGCCGTACGCCACTTCCGTGTATGACTTCATCCACCGCGCGATGCCCCGCGACCAGAGCGGAACCCTTACGCCGAATGAAGTGTACGCGGTCACTGCGTTCATTCTCTTCAAGAGCAACATCATCAAGGAAGACGACGTCCTCGACCAGAAGACCTTGCCCAAAGTCCAGATGCCTAACCGCAATGGATTCGTCCCGGCCAATTACGCGGACATTCCCGACGAACACAAGCGCGGCTGCAAACAGGGCCTCTGCCCCTGAAAACAAAGTGGCGCAGGCTTCAGCCTGTGGAATTTAGTCCTTGCAAGGACTAGAACCCACAGGCTGAAGCCTGCGCCACTCGAGACAATTCCCTACGCGTCCCTACGCGAGTTCCGCGTAAGCGTCCAGCGTTAGAAACTCATGGAAGTCGGGGCTGGTCATGAGTTGAACCAGAATCTTTCCCGCCTCGGGAAGTTTGCTGGCCTTGAACTTCTCTTCCCCCATCTGAGTTTTCATTTTTTCAAGAATGCCGGCGGTCGCATCGCGCACCAGTTGTGGCGTCACGGTCTCGCCCGATTGAAGCTTGACGCCGTGCCTCACCCACTGCCAGTCCTGCGCGCGTGAGATTTCGGCTGTGGCCGCGTCTTCCATCAGGTTGTAGATGGGAACGCAGCCGTTTCCGTTGAGCCACGAGGCCAGATACTGCAGCCCGACGTCGATATTCCACTTCAAGCCTTCCATCGTGAGGTTGCCCTTGGGAATCGCGAGCAGGTCCTTCGCCGTGACGGTGACTTTCTCCCGCTTCACGCCGATCTGGTTCGGGCCTTTCATGTACTCGTTAAAAACGTCTTTCGCCACCGAGACCAGGCCGGGATGCGCGACCCAGGTGCCGTCGTGTCCGGCTTTCACTTCGCGCACCTTGTCTTCGCGCACTTTCGCCAGCGCGGCTTCATTCGCGACCGGATCGTTCTTGATGGGAATCTGCGCCGCCATGCCGCCCATCGCGTGCGCGCCGCGCCGGTGGCAGATCTCGATGAGCAGCGCGACGTACGAGGCGAGGAAATGCTGCGTCATGGTGACTTCCGCGCGATTCGGCAAAACGAAGTCGGGACGCTTGCTGAACTTTTTGATGAAGCTGAAAATATAGTCCCAGCGCCCGCAATTGAGTCCCGACGAGTGCTCGCGCAGTTCGTACAGGATTTCGTCCATCTCAAACGCCGCCAGGATCGTTTCGATCAGCACGGTGGCGCGAACGCTGCCGCGGGGAATGCCGACATAGTCCTGGGAGAAGTTGAAGATATCGTTCCACAACCGCGCTTCCTGGTGGCTCTCGAGCTTCGGCAGGTAGAAGTAGGGGCCGGTGCCGCGAGCGATCTGGTTCTTGGCGTTGTGAAAGAAAAACAGGCCGAAATCGAACAGCGCGCCGGAGATGGGCTTGCCGTCCACCAGAAAATGCTTTTCGTCGAGATGCCAGCCGCGCGGACGAACCAGCAGCGTCGCCAATTTCTCGTTGAGCTTGTAGCTCTTCCCTTCCGGGCTCGTATAGGTGATGGTGCGGTTGACGGCGTCGCGCAGATTGACGTGGCCGTCCAGGTTGTTGGTCCAGGTCGGCGAATTCGAGTCCTCAAAATCGGCCATGAAAACTTCCGCGCCGCTGTTGAGCGCGTTGATGATCATTTTGCGGTCTACTGGGCCGGTGATTTCCACGCGTCGGTCCATCAAATCCGCGGGAATGGACGCCACGGACCAGTCCGCCTTGCGAATATTCGCGGTCTCGGGCAGAAAATCCGGGAGTTCGCCGGCATCGATCCGCGCCTGGCGTTCGCGCCGGGTCGCGAGCAACTGCTGCCGCCGCCCTTCGAATTCGGACGAGAGCTTCTTGAGAAACGCTACCGCTTCTTCGGTCAACACCGTCTTGTGCGCTTCGGACACCGGAGCGGTAACCTGAATCTGAACCATTGGGCTTGCCATGTGAATCTAACCTCCCGAGAGATGGTAAAGCTCGAAATCTGGAGCACTTATGCTGTCAAATCACGTGCGCGCAAAAAACCGGTGGTGACCCATAGGAACGCCGCCCGGAGCAGGGCTGCACGGTTTCGGGATTTGATGCAACAGAGCCGAATGAAGTTACAAACCCCGCAGGGGCCCGCCCCGTTGGATAGCCCCGTTGGGTAGCAATCATACTACTAATCGGCCGCGGAGGGTGCGAGAGAGTCTTCGCGTCGGATGGCTCGAATGCGGATCGGACGCAGCACCAGGATCATCAGAAGGGCCGCGACAATGTTCGCCACTGAAGCGATCACGAGCGTCAGGTGCCAATTCCCGGTGCGCGCGGCGAGGAGGCTGCCAATGGGCACGAAAAAGGCGGCGCAGCCTTTGGCGGTGTAGAGCAACGCGTAGTTGGTGGTGGCGTACTTGTTTCCGAAATGATCGGAGGTCAGCGCCGGGAAAATGCTGAAGATATTTCCCCAGGCGAAGAACACGAGCCCGGCCAGGATCACGAAGAAGACCGGATTGTAGCCGTAGCGATCGAGATACAGGATGCCGATCCCCTCCGCAAGAAACGTAAGGAACATCGTCATTTCACGGCCCAGCCAATCCGACACCCACCCGAAGAGCGGCCGGCTCAACCCGTTCATCAGGTTATTGAGCGACAGCGCGAATAAGAGCGCCGGTGCGGTGAAACCCAGCAAAGTCACTTTGGTGGTGGCAATCCCGAAGCCGTTAGCAATGGGCGCAAGCTGCGCCGTGGCCATCAGGCCGCTCGCGGCGACCAGCACGAAATCGGCGTACATCAGCCAGAAAACCAGGCTGGACAGCGTTTGGAAGGGCGTCCGGTCGGTCTTGGTTTGCGGCAGGCGCGGATTCTTCTTGCGGGCGGCCGCCTTGCCGGTCGGCTTCTGGAGCGCGAGTGCCGCGAGCAGTACGACGCCGCCCTGAAGAATTCCGAAGCGGAAGAAGGTCGCCTGATAACCGTTATTCGAAAGCGAGTGCATCAGGGGCAACACGGTCAGCGCGGCTCCCGCCCCGAAACCCGCGGCTGTCACCCCCGCGGCGAGCCCGCGCCGAGCCTGAAACCATTTCAGGGCGTTCCCGATGCAGGTTCCGTAAACGAGGCCGGTCCCGACTCCGCCGATCATTCCGCCGACGTAGAGCGCCGTGATCGTGCTCGCCCAGGAGAACAACACCCAGGAAAAGCCGATCATTACGCCCCCGATCATCACCAGCAGGCGAGGACCGAAGCGGTCGGCAAGATACGCCTCAAAGGGTACGAGCCAGGTCTCCAGGAGAATAAAGAGAGTGAAAGTGCCCTGGATCGCCGCTTTGCCCCAGTGGTATTTGGCGTCGATCGGGCCGACGAAAATCGTCCAGCCGTATTGCAAGTTGGCGATCATGGCCATGCAGATCACGCCGGCCACGAGTTGGATCCACGGCGCGAGGGGAGAGGCTTGCACACCGGCGCCGGCAGCGGCGCCGCTCACCGCGGGAGCATTCCCCGGCGCTGCAGCGAATCGATCGGGTTGGCTACCAGAAGCCATATTGCGCCCTCCCAGCGGCAAGCGTTGCTTGTGTCCAGATCAGAACTTTTTAGGGACTTGATTGACGGCACATAGTATCAAATTTTGCTGGCGATACCACGAAGCAACTTTCATTTCGCACGGCGAACTGGTCTATTTCGAGGACCACGCAGAGGCATCGCTGCGATACAAATCTTCGCGCAAAAAAAGAAGCCGGGCGCCGATCACGCCCGGTTTCTTTCCATCGAGACGCAAGCTACGTTTTGAGGAGATGCGGAAATTTCGCGGGACTGTTGTCAAATCCGGGGAATACCGAACGCAGATTGCTCGTGCCGAGATGCCCGCTGATGACTTCGCCCAGCACCGACCGAAAATCGGTGGTCAGCGCGAGGTCGCGCCCTTCGTTCAACTGCCCCGGACCGAGGCCCGGCCACTTGCCATAAACTTTTCCGCCTTTCACCGGGCCGCCCATCACGAACATGCAATTCGCGTGGCCGTGATCGGTGCCGCGGTTTCCATTTTCGTGAGCCGTGCGCCCGAATTCGGACATGGTGACTACGACCACGTCTTCCATGCGGTCGCCCAAATCCTGGTGAAGGGCGGCGAGTCCCTGTCCCATGTCGCGCAAAAGATTGGCCATCTGCCCTTGCGCGCCGCCTTCATTTACGTGATTGTCCCATCCTCCCGTATCGACGAAGCCGACTTCCATGCCGATGTCGGCCTTCAGTAGCTGCGCCACTTGCTGCAGCGTTTGCCCAATGTGGCCTTTCGGATAGTCGGCGCCGTTTTCCGGCTGGAAGCGCGAGGGATCGGCTTTGCGCAGCATGTCGATCGCTTCAAAGGTCTCCGTGCCGGTGCCGCGCAGAACTTTGTCGACCGTCTGCGCGTACAGCGCCTCGAAGCCGCCCTGCACCGCGGTGGACTGGCTCATCACGCGAAATTGCCGTACATCGGCGAGAGCGATCGCGGGCGCGGCGCCGCGCAACGTGAGCGGAAGATTCGGGCCCATGGCCACCGCGCGGAACGGTGTGGCTTCCTGCTCGGCCATGCCGCCGACCGTGCGATTCAGCCAGCCGTCTTCCGTGGACTTCACGCCGGGCGTTCCCGACTCCATGAAATCCTGCGCGTCAAAATGCGAGCGCGTCGTATCGGGCGATCCCGCGGCGTGCACGATGGCGAGCTGCCCGCTGTGAAACAATGGTCCGAGCGGCGCGAGACTCGGATGAAGGCCGAAGAAGCCGTCGAGATCGACCGCCGCGCCTTCTGCGCCGTTTCGCGGCTGCGGAATGGCGATCGTCGGGCGAATGCGGTAGTAGTTTTCTTCCCCGAAGGGAACGACGGTATTCAATCCATCGGCGGCGCCGCGCTGGAAGAGGACGATGAGTTTTTTCTTGTTCGGCATGGCGGTCGCCGCTACCGCGCGCTGCAGGAACGCGGGAATCGTGCTCATGCCGATCATGGCCACGCCGCCGCCCTTCAGAAAAATGCGCCGCGAAACTTTCATCGCTGTTCTCCTTCCGTTCGATGGCCTCTCATACAAGTACAAAATCCGGTTGAGTAGCACAGCCACTCTTGGCTGTGCGCCTTTGTTGAGTGCAGCGAACACCGCACAGCCAAGAGTGGCCGTGCTACTTATCGCCGCTGAAACTCCGGCGAGCCCAGAACCAGCCCCGCGATCATGGCGGTATTCACCTGCTTGACCTTGTCGTCGAGCGCCGCCTGCAAAATCTGCGGATCGTCGAGCTGCTTCTCCAGCGTTTCGCGCGTTTGCGCCGACGCGGAACCGCCCAGCCATAACTGAACCGCGCGATCCAGCGTCGCGTGCGGGTTCGCCGCCGTCCCTTCGTCTCCGAGGAGCGAATCGATATTCACCTGCGCGCCGCGAATGCGATTCGAAGTGAGTGCGAGCGAAAAATTCATGCGATTGAGCAGCGCGCCCGTATTCACCCAGGCATCGGCTTTGTCGGAATATCCGGTGGGAGGCTCGCACTGGTAGAGAGGCTCGCCGATGCGGCTCGTCCATTGCACCAACAGGAGCGGGACATCCACGTCGGCGCCGACGGCCCGCGTGGCGGACGCCACCAACTCAAACGGCGTCTTGACCTTGGCGCGATACGCGTCCTTCGCCCAGAATTCCGGCGAATAGATCATCGTGCGCAGGACTTCGCGAATATCGCCATCCGTTTTCAAAAACGTTTGCGCCATGCGGTCCACGAGCGGCGCGGGCGGTTCGTCGGCGACGAAGCGCTGCGCCAGCTCGAACGAAATATGGCGCGCCGTGTGAGGATCGCGCGCCAGAATGTCGAGCACCTCCTCGCCGTCCTTCATGCCGCCTTCGTGAATCGTGTGGCCGAGCACGGTCTTCACGCTGGTGTCATGGAGGCGGTCCTCGAAGAAAAATTCCGCATCGCGCCGCGGCTGCCGGATGCTCCATCCGGTGAACGACTTGGCGACGTTGATCACGTCGTCCTGCGTGTAGCCGCCGTCCACGCCGAGCGTGTGCAACTCCATGAGTTCGCGGCCGTAATTCTCATTCAGGCCGCGCTCCATTTTCTGCTTTGCGTTCGCGTTGGGATCGTTCGGATTTCCGTTGGCGCCAGGACGTCCCTGCGGAAAGCGCTGCCCGCCGAAAGGACCGCCTCCAAACGCACCGCCGCGCATCTGGCGCCGCTCCTGCATTTGCTGCTGCAACTTCTGCCAGGCAACGGGATCGGCGGAAAGCCAGTTGTCCAGGTAAAAGAGCATCGCGGGACTCTTGGCCGTGGCGCCGAGCAAATCGCGAAATTTGCCCAGGGCATGCGGGCGAATAGCGTCGCGTTCGTATTCGGTGATTAGCCAGCGGTCGGCGCCCTTGGCGGCAAAAACGTTGAAGTGGTTGTACCAGAAATCCACCATCATTTCCTGCAACTGGCGCTCGCTGTAGACGGCGCGCGTCATCTTGGCCATGGACAATTCGGCGACGATCCGCTGCGGCAGGCGCACCTTTTCGTAGTCGATCGTGCGGTTGCCGAAGCCGCCCTGCCCCTTCCCCGGCGCTTTGCCTTTCGCCGGATTCGCGTTCAGATCGTTGTCCACGGCATCGAAGTTCGGCATGTGCATCGAGTCGGCCATCTGCATGTCGCTCTGCGCATTGCCGGGAGTCGCGTTCTGCGGATTATTCTGAGCGTCGCCCAGCGTGGCCGCCCGCATTTGTTGCTGCTGCTCTTTCCGGTACTCCTCGACGGTGACGCCCTCGCGGCGCGCCGCCATTTGCGGATCGGGAAATTCTTCGAGCAATTTCGCGGACGACATTTTCAGCGTAGGAAAGCGTTCCAGGCGCGCATCGAGGGCGGAATCATCGATCGATTCCGGGTGGAGCTGCCGATCGATCCATTTTTGAATGCCGAGTTCCTTCACGCGCTCCAGATCGCCCGGACGCGGCCCGAAGCCCAGCCGGTTGAGCGCGTGCAGGATCGCTTCCTCGTCGGTCAATTCCCCGGTAGGCAGCGCCTTCGAGGTTTTGAAAGACTCCGTCGCTTTTCCCTTGGCGCTTTTTCTGTCCGCCGCGCCGGCCAGATACGGCGCCGCAAACGTGGCCGCGACCAAAACGAAAACTACGATCATTGCGGGGAGCGATGCCGGCCGAGTTCGGCGAAGTTCCGGATTGCGGGACGAAACTTTCTTCATGGCTCCCTCTCCTATCCCGGGGGATTGTGCGGCAGGCACGGCAAGGTTGTGACCGTTCACTCGCACGATCAGTCTAACCCTGCGGGAAAGAAAAAGTTGCGGAGCGGAATGAGTTCGTGTCCTGACAGTATGCCCTGAAAGTATCGAATGAGGAGATGGCGCTCGCCCGCCGCAGAATCCGGGAAGGATGAAGCCCCTTGCAGGGCCGAGATGTTCCTCAGCCCAATCCTACTTGCCCGGCCTCGGGCAATGGAGACCGCTCCTTGGCGGAGCGGAACGCGTCCACGCTCCACACATCCTGCGGCTCGTCGTGGCGGAGGACGAAATAATCGCCGTCCAGCGTGCGGACGCGGAAATATCTGGCGCCGGGCGAATACCATCGATCTTCCACATTGGTGATTTCAAAGGTGTGCCCGCGCAAGGTAAACCTGGTGGGACGTTCATCGGCCCGATACCCGGCGTAGCACTCGACGCGCAATTCGCCCATCGCTGCCTCCCGTGACCGAACTACGGCTACCTACATTGTACTCCGATTAGGTGCGACGGCCATTCCCGGCAGTCGTATCACGCAGGGTTGCAGGGCTGCGTCGTGGCCTCACTGTGGAGGAACGTGGGACGAGCTGTCCTGCCTACTCCCGTTCGAGCCGCTCGGCATTGTACGCGGCGCCAATCAGAATGATCGTTGCCGTCAGTTGCATCCAGAGAATCAAGCCGATGGTTACGGCCAAGCCGCCGTAGATGAGGCTGTAGGGCACGGTCCTCAAATAAAATCCCAACGTGATGCTGACCACCCACCAGAGCACGGTCGCAAGTTCCGCTCCGGGCAGGTGAGCTTTCAGCCCGTGAATGCCCGGCCGTCCCACGCGGTAAATTACCGTCAGCACCGCCAACGCGATCAAGAGGGAGACAACGATGTAAAGCGCGCTCCAAGTCAGGCGAATGAGCACCGGCATGGAGGAAAGGTGCATCATCCGGTTGCGAATCGTCCTGCCGAAAACGACCAGGTTCACGATCAGGATCGAAGGAAGAATGGTAGCGGTCAGCAGCAGCAACGCGCGCACGTGCAGGCTAACTACGTCCAAACGGTTTTCGTCGCCGTAGACCATACGAAAACCTTCCATCAGCAGCTTCATCATCTGCGTTCCGGCGAGGAGCGTTCCTCCGAGACCCAGCAAAACCCACTGCCAGGATTGCGGGCCGTGGCGGCCCAGAAAATTATTCAGAATGCTGAGCGTCCCGGGCGGGAGAACGATGCGCAGCCGCTCGATAATTCCCTGCAGCGCTTGCCGGAAACTGGCGGAGCCGGCCACAGCTCCCAGCACGACGAGGATCATGGGAGAAAACGCCAGGAACATGTTGAGGGCGACCGCCTGCGTCAGCGTGACGCAACTGGGAACGACACGAAGCAGCGCGCGGTAGAATCGCTGCAGGAACGTTGGAATCGTGTCTGGCGTCAAAGTTTTCTCGGTCTGAGCCCCGACAGGATAGCCTACTTTCATTTGGAGACATCCACAAAAAATATAGCCGACTATCAGGATGGGTTAGGGGTGGGGTAACCGCGCGAACTGCGCTCGCTAACACGCGGCGCATTCCTCGATTGACACCGGGCGTCTAACCGGTGTATCCGATGTTCTGCCAATCCATTCGAAAGTGGGTCGAAAGCCGGACGTATGCGGAAGGCCTTCCCTCGGCGAGTGACCTTGGGAAGTATGTTCCGGTCTGCACAATTAAATCGATTCCCAAGGAGATTTCCATGGAGATTCATCAACTGCTAAAGGCCGGATTCGGGCGCCGCGGCTTCCTATCCGGATCGAGCCTCTTGCTGACAAGCGCGCTGCTCGGCACTGCGGAAGAAGCGAAAGCTGTTCCCACGCCGGGCTCCGCGGCTCCCGAGCCGGTTCCGCAGGGAAAGCAAGACAAGCAGGCGCTGCTGGAGGACCTGGTCACCGCAAATCACATCCTGCAGGATCAGGGCGTGGTGGACGGCTACGGCCATGTGAGCGTGCGCAATCCCGCCGACCCCAATCACTTTTTCATTTCGCGCTGGCTCGCGCCGGATCTGGTGACCGTGAACGACATCATGGAGTTAGACTTCGACTGCGTCCCGGCCAACGGCGACAATCGAAGAATGTATAGCGAACGATGGATTCATGCCGAGATTTACCGGGCCAGGCCGGACGTCAAGTCGATCGTCCACACCCACGCTCCCACCGTGGTGCTGATGGGAACGATCAACGAGCCGCTCCTTCCGATCTACCACATGGGAGGATTCATCGGCAGCGGATTGCCCACCTTCGACATTCGCAAATCGTTCGGCAATACGAATATGTTGATCAACGATGCGTCCAAGGCGAAAGCCCTCGCGCAGGCGCTGGGAGACAAGCCCGCTGCCTTCATGCGCGGACACGGCGGCGTGACCGTGGGAACCAACATCATGCACTCAGTCGGCCGCAGCGTGTATCTGAAGGTCAATGCGGAGATGCACCTTCAGGCCGGCAACCGGAAGATCGAAACGCTGAATCCGGAAGAAGCGCATTTGGCCGAAGCCGGCAATTCCGATTTTCCGAAGGACTGGGACATGTGGGCGCGGAAAGTAAAGAAGGGCTAATTTTGCGTTTTCCGGCGTGATGCATTTCGAGGCGCCGACATCCCGCCGGAGCCTCGAAATGACGCGCACCTCCGGGCGGGTTGCCGGGGCCATTGGCGATTCTGAAGCGGAAGGAGAGCGAACATGGAGAAGAATCCAGACCGGAGACGTTTTCTGAAGAACGGGGCCTTGGTGGCCGGTATGGCGGTGGGAGGGTTGCGGACCGCAAGCGCTAGACCTCTCGAGGCCGAATCCACTGAAACTCGCCCTCAAGATCTGCACGCCTACGGAGAGCGCTCCCGCTTCGAGACTTCGATCCGGACCGGCAGCCTCGGCACGTGGCCGCAGCCGACGAGTCCGCCGAATTACCACAAGGACTTCGGATTCCGGACTCCGCTGCAGGATTCCGTGGGCTACCTGACGCCCGCGGCTCTTCACTACATCGTCTCCCACGGCTACGACCCGCCGAACATCGATCCGCAAGAACATCGCCTGTTGATCCACGGAATGGTGGATCGTCCCTTGATTTTCTCGCTTGAGGACTTGCGGCGATTGCCGTCGGTGACTCGCACTCATTTCGTGGAGTGCAACGGGAACAGCGCGCCGACAGGTCCCACAGGCGCGATTCGCCGCGGCGCGAGCGCAAACGCCCAGGACACGCACGGCCTAACCAGTTGCAGCGTCTGGACCGGCATTCCGCTTCCCCTGCTCCTCAAGCAAGCGGGCGTGCAGGCCGGCGCGAAATGGATCGTCGCGGAGGGCGCGGAAAAAGGCAAACATTCCAAGAGCATTCCGATAGAAAAAGCTCTGGACGACGCCTTTGTCGCGTACGGCCAGAACGGCGAAGCGATCCGTCCGGAGCAGGGCTACCCGCTTCGTCTACTCACACCCGGATGGGAAGGGATCAACAACGTGAAGTGGCTCCGCCGAATCAAAGTGGTAGCCGAGCCGGTCATGGCCATGCGCGAGACGACGAAGTACCCAAGTTTGAGACTCGACGGAAACGCCCGCTGGTTTCAATCCCAGTTGGGACCTAAATCGGTTATCACCCGGCCCTCCGGCGGGCAAAAGCTTGCGGGCCCCGGTTACTATGAAATCTCGGGGCTGGCGTGGTCGGGCGGCGGCGCCATTACGAAAATCGAAGTTTCCACCGACGGCGGGCGCAACTGGAAGATCGCGGAAATGCAAGGTCCGGCGAATCCCAAGGCTCATACGCGGTTCGGATTCGCGTGGGAATGGAACGGAGAGGAAACGCTGCTCCAGTCCCGCGCCACGGACGATCAGGGCGAGGTGCAGCCAACCGTTGCCGAAGTCGCCGCATTCTGGCGCGTCCAGCCGGATTTCTTCCAGACGACGGAAACGGTCGTCGGTCACTTCAATGCTATTCAGCCGTGGAAAGTGAATCGCGACGGCAGCGTTCAAAACGCGATCGCGTTTTAGGTCCCCCTGCTTGCAAGGCAAGCGCCATGCCCCCGCGCGACTCTTGTCGCGCAGCGACGCGCCAGAGTACACTCGGAGCGCAGTTCCTCGGAGGTGCGGCATGGCTCGAATCGTGCGTTGCGGACTCATCCAGGCGCATTGCGAGTGGTCTCCCACCAAGTTCTCTCTGCCCCAAATCAAAGAAAAGATGATCGCGAAACACGAGAAGCTCATCGCCGCCGCAGCCAAACGCAAGGTGCAGATCCTCGGCTTGCAGGAACTTTTCTACGGCCCGTACTTCTGCGCGGAGCAGCAGCAGAAGTGGTACGAACTGACCGAGCCCATGCCGGACGGCCCGACCGTTACTCGCATGCAAAAACTCGCGAAAAAATACGGTATGGCAATGGTCGTACCGGTTTACGAAATGGAAATGACCGGCCTGTATTTCAACACGGCGGCCGTGATTGACGCGGACGGAAAATATCTCGGGAAATATCGCAAGCACCATATTCCCCATTGCCATCCCGGGTTTTGGGAAAAATTTTATTTCACGCCTGGAAATGCGGGATATCCGGTCTTCGAGACGCGCTTCGGCAAAGTGGGCGTGTACATCTGCTATGACCGCCACTTCCCCGAAGGCGCTCGAATTCTCGGCCTCAATGGCGCGGAAATCGTGTTCAATCCGTCCGCCACCGTAGCGGGCCTTTCCGAATATCTCTGGGAACTCGAGCAGCCGGCGCACGCCGCCGCGAACGGCTATTTCGTCGCCGCATCGAATCGCGTGGGGATCGAAAAGCCGTGGCAGATCGGCGAGTTCTACGGGAAGAGCTACTTCTGCAATCCGCGCGGCAAAATCATCGCGCAGGCCAGCCGCGACAAAGACGAATTGCTGGTCGCCGACTTGAATCTCGACGAAATCCAGGAAGTACGCGACGTCTGGCAGTTCTACCGCGACCGCCGCCCGGAAACGTACGGCGAAATCACGCGCACGCAGACAGCGCGCGGCGCGCAAGCCGCGGACTGAGGAATTGGAACCACGGATGCACACGGATAAACACGGATAAAGAAAACGAAAAATGCAAATGAGGCTGATAGCTGCAAGCGAATCGGTATCCGGGTTCGTACCTATTCCTCTTTTTTAGGTTTGGTTCTTATCCGTGTTAATCCGTATGCATCCGTGGTTCCAGAAGGACTTCGATGACCACACAGCCCAAGCAAACGACGCGCAGCGAAGAAGTGGTTCGCAAGCACAAGGAATATATCTGGCCTTGCGTCACGAATTTTTACAAGGAACCGCTGGTCGCCGACCACGCTTCGATGCAGCACGTGTGGGACGTGGAAGGCCGCAAGTATCTCGATTTCTTCGGCGGAATTTTGACCGTATCGGTGGGCCACGCCAATCCGAAGGTCACCGGGCCGGTCAAAGCGCAAGTCGACCGCCTGCAGCATCTCTCCACGCTCTACCCCAACGAAGCCATCGTGGCGCTCGCAGAAAAAGTCGCGCAGATCACGCCGGGGGCTTTGAAATCGAGCTTTTTCACCAGCTCGGGCACCGAGGCCAATGAAGCCGCCATCTTGCTGGCTCGCATGGCGACCGGCTCTTTTGACATCGTTGCCCTGCGCCACGCGTATGCCGGCGGATCGACTCTCACCAAGAGCGTGACGGCGCAGGCGCCGTGGCGGAAAGCGGGAATCATCAGCCTCGGCATCGCGCACGCGATCAATCCCTACTGCTACCGCTGCCCTCTGGGATTGAAATATCCGGACTGCGAAGTGGCCTGCGCCAAAGACGTCGAGAATTTAATCCAGACGGGCACGAGCGGCCAGATCGCCGCCTTCATGGCCGAGCCGATTCAGGGCGTGGGAGGATTCATCACGCCGCCGCCGGAGTATTTCAAGATCGTTTTCAAGGCCGTGAAAAAATACGGAGGCCTGTTCATCTCCGACGAAGTGCAGACCGGCTTCGGCCGCACCGGGAAAAAATGGTTCGGCATCGAGCACTGGGAAGTGACGCCCGACATCATGACGTGCGCAAAAGGGATGGCCAACGGCACACCGATCGGCGCCACGATCACCACCAAGGAACTGGCCGCGTCGTATCAAGGCCTGACCATCTCCACGTTCGGCGGCAATCCGGTCACGTCCGTGGCGGCCAAGGCAACCATCGAATTCATCGAAGAGGAAAAGCTGCTCGAGAACGCGGAAACCGTGGGCAACTACTTCCGCGGCAAGCTCGATGAACTGCAAAAGAAATACCCGGCGATCGGCGAAGTGCGCGGGAAAGGCCTGATGCTGGCTCTCGAACTCGTGAAGGACCCTGCAACCAGGGAACCGGCTCCCGAGGCGACCACCCAGCTTCTCGAACGAGCGCGCGAGCACGGCTTGCTGATCGGCAAGGGCGGTCTGTACGCCAACGTGATTCGCCTCTCCCCCATGCTGAATATCGGCAAGGCCGACGTGGACGAGGCCGTGCGAATTCTCGATAAGTCCCTGGCAGAAATTCGGCTCTAGGAACCGCTCGGAGCCGACCCAGCCTGAAAGAGTTCCGCGCTGAGACAATTCGCAACGTATTGTGGGATTTCCACGGTCCATTTCAACCCTCCAGATGGCTCGAAAAGGGACATTTCCTGTGACAAATTCGAACGCCAATGCCCTTTTTGGCACACTTCCGCCCGTTTTCTGTGTCAGGAACGGTAGGGTGCTGATACCTTAGAAATTAGCCATGTCGGAGACTGAGGGAACACGGCTCGCATTGGCACTGCGGACATTGGCCCGTGAGTCGCGTTGGGAGAGCAAGGTCCAATGAAGAAGAAGCGGTTAGGCGATGCGCTGCGCGAACGGGGAAAGATCTCCGCGGCGGACCTCCAGAACATGGTCAACCAGCAGCAGGGGACCATGCTTCACCTGGGCGAATTGCTGCTGGACCGTGGCATTGTCAGCAGGAATGACTTGGCCGAGGCCCTAGAGGAAGTATCGCGCATTCCTTACATCGACTGCGGTTCGATCACCTCGCCGCCCGAGGCGCTGAAACTGGTTCCTCGCGCCATGGCGGAACGCCTTTCCGTCCTCCCGATACGAATCGAGCAGAGTCGACTCATCGTCGCGATGGCCGCTCCCCAGAACCTCATGACGCTCGACGAATTGCGCTTTGCCACGGGAATGCAAGTTTCGCCGCGCCAATCCTTCCGGACCGAGCTGATGGCGGCGATCGCTCAGCATTATTCAGCGGGAAATCAGAAAGTCCCGCGGACACGACTGGGCGAGAGCCCGGCGCCGACAAAATTTGAAGAAATCGAGTTTATCTCCACGAGTTCGCGGCAAACCAATCAGGAAGCCATTCAAGAAATGCACGCGGACCTGCGCCAGCGAAAGACGCCGGCCGTCCGCCTGGTGTCGGAAATCATTCAAACCGCGATTGCCAAGCAGGCCAGCGACATTCATATCGAGCCGCGCGCCGCGGAAACCATCGTTCGCGTCCGCGTGGACGGCGTACTGCTCGACGTTCAATCGATCCCTCGGGGTTTGCAGACGTCGCTGATCTCCAGGATCAAGATTCTCTCCGACATGGACATCGCCGAGCGGCGCACTCCGCAGGACGGCCGCTTCATGGTCTCCCTCGGCGGGCGCCAGCTCGATCTCCGTGTTTCGGCGCTCCCGACGCAGTACGGAGAGAAAGTAGTGATTCGTCTGCTCGAAGCGACCGCTCCGCTCACTTCCCTTTTCAATTTGGGAATGCCCTCGGATGTCTCGGAACAACTTTGGCAACTGGTGAGCCAGCCCCAAGGAATGATCCTGGTGACCGGACCCACGGGCTCGGGTAAGAGTACGACTTTGTATTCTTGCCTCAACAAACTGCAAAAGCCTTCCGTCAATATCGTCACCGTGGAAGACCCGGTCGAGTACGTTCTTCCCGGAATCAATCAGGCGCACGTGAACACCAAGGCTGGAATGACGTTTGCCAGTTGCCTGCGTTCGATCCTGCGGCAGGATCCGAACATCATCATGGTCGGCGAAGTTCGCGACCGGGAAACAGCCGAAATTGCCATGAAAGCCGCGCAAACGGGCCACCTGGTGCTCTCCACGCTGCACACCAACGACAGCGTTTCCGCGATTATCCGTCTGCTGGACCTGGGAATTCCGGGCTACATGATCGGCTCGTCCGTTACCGGCATTTTGGCCCAGCGCCTGGTCCGTAAGCTCTGTTCCTGCCACTCTCTTCAGCCGGCGACTCCCGACTTCAAGGCGCGCTTTACCCAGACCGGGGCGTCCAGGCCTCCAGAAACCATGGCCGTCGCCGTCGGTTGCGCGAAGTGCGACCAGACCGGCTACAAGGGCCGCATCGGAATCTTCGAACTCCTCCGGCTGGACGACAGCATCCGCAACATCATCCGGACCAGCGGGAATATAGACCAGGTGCGGGAAATCTCCCGGGCGAACGGAATGCGCCTGATGCTGGAAGATGCCATCGATAAGCTTCGTATGGGTACGACCACCCTGGAGGAAATTTACCGCGTTGTTCCAACGGAAAACGTCGCGCACGCGGAATGTCCGGAGTGCAATCAGCGGATCCTTCCCGCGTTCAAGTTCTGCCCGCACTGCGGCGCGCGAAACACCGCCCAATCGAAACCCGCGCGTACACCCGCCCAACATTCCGTTCCTGAGGCGGTCATGCCATAGTGATTGGCGACGGCAACAAGCCGAACCGGCTCCGACGCCGCGACAAGCGTTACCCGCAGCTGACGGAACTTTCCATGATTTACGAGGGCTTCGAAGAGGACGTCAACGTCCGCCCGCCCGATCTCAGCGCCCGCGGCATGTTTATCAATACCCGAACGGAGTATCCCCAGGGCGCGGTCTTGAAACTCCGTTTCCGGCTTGCGCGAACCGGCGTTCTGCTCCAAACACGCGCCGAGGTGCGCTATTGTCTTCGAGGCATTGGCATTGGCGTCGAGTTTGTCGACACCACCCCGGAGTTTCTTCAAGCGATTGAAAATGAAATCGGCGCCGTGACCGAGCAAACCCAAAATACATAGCCGTCCTTCGCCTGCCGTCCGCGCGACCCTCCCACATACATCTCCCAACTTACAAGAGCATTCCTCGACCACCCGTCAGGATAGACTTGACGTTTCCCGGCTCAACATTCAACATTCGTGGTGTGAAGTTGACGGAGTTCGCAATACGGCGTGGCGATCGATTCCGGCACGAAACCGAGTACGGCCCGGGTCGAGCAACGCGCAAAGAGGCGCTCCTTACCGATAAAAACTAAATGGCAACCACACCCAGCCTTTTCCCCGATCCGACACGCGAAATTTATTTCGACATAGAAACACTGCGTCTCTCCCACGAAGTCGAGGGAGGCTGGTCAAGCATCGCGCGGTTTGGCCTGGCCGTCGCCGTGACGTGGGACGCGCAGAATCGATTCCGGCGGTGGTTTGAGCCGGATGCGAAAGCTCTGATCGCCGAACTCGGGCAGTTCGACCGCATCGTCTCGTTCAACGGAGACCGGTTCGATTTTGAAGTGCTCAGCGCGTATCAACCCGTGCGTCATTTGCTGGGCAAATCCTTCGACCTGCTCGTGGATTTGCACCGCCGGCTGGGCCATCGCATCAAGCTCGACGACCTCGCGCGGGAAACCCTGGGCAATCAGAAGACGGGCAATGGGCTGGACATCGTCCAGTGGTGGCGCGAGGGCCGCAAGGAAGACGTTTGCAAGTACTGCGAGAACGACGTGCAATTGCTCGTCGACCTGATGGAATTCGCGCGCAAAAATAGGTACGTCGTCGTGAAGTCGCGCCAATTGCCGGTCAACTGGCCGTGAGATCGCGGGAGCGGCCGGTGCGGAAGGATGCCATCGCGATGCGCAGAATCCGTCTGAAAGCGGTGGGGACCTGTGCGGCCTCGCTGTTTCTCCTGGCTGCAGGCTTGCGCGCCGCCGCAAAAGACACCATCGTCTGGAAACCGATCCCCGACGCGATCCTGCAAGTGGATTCCCGCGCGCCGAAAATTTGGAATGTTTTTCAGGCCGGAAAGAAAACCGATCCGCTGCTTTTGCAACTCGGCAATCGCTACCTGGTGATTTACGTGCGCGCGACGCAAATCTTCGAAATCAAGCCGGAACAGCTCCAACACAAAGGCGACGATCTTGTGTGGCGGGAAGCGGACAAGCCCGACAAACCTCTGCCGACCTCCGACTGGAGCACGAAGGACGTCGGCTCGGCCTCGCGCATTCTGCGTGAAACTTTCCGCGGAAGGCAGGCAGCTCGATATTGAGATTCCTCAAGATGCCGGATCTGCGGCAAGGGATCTACTGACCGGTGAATCCCGCGGAACATCCCGGCCAAGACGGCATCCACTCCGGCATTCTCGACGCCGAAACGATCCGCGCCAGTTCCCTTTACAACGAAGACCTCGCGCCGATTCCCGCCGCGCGGCGCAGCTGGGGCACGTACAACTACGCCGCGCTGTGGATCGCGATGAGCGTCAACATTCCGACCTATTTGCTGGCGAGCGGAATGATCGCGGGCGGCATGAGCTGGAAACAGGCCATTTTCACCGTATTTCTGGGAAACGTGCTGGTCCTCGTCCCGATGCTGCTCAATGCGCACGCGGGCGCGAAATACGGAATTCCCTTCCCTGTATTTGCGCGCGCATCGTTTGGAGTGACCGGCGCGAACGTTCCCGCGGTTCTGCGCGCGCTGGTCGCCTGCGGCTGGTTTGGGATCAATACGTGGATCGGCGGCGAGGCGATCAACGCAATGGCCGTCGCGCTCTCCCCTTCGTGGAAAGATTTTGCCTACGGAGTGTGGATCTGCTTCGCCGTGTTTTGGCTGCTGCACGTGATCGTCATCGTGATGGGGATCCGCACGATTCAGTTTCTTCAGGGCGTGACGGCTCCGTTCCTTCTGACGATCGGCGTGGTGCTGCTCGCGTGGGCCATGGTGAAGGCGGGCGGATTCGGGCCCATGCTGGCGGCGCCGTCCAAATTTCAGACGTTCCGCGAGTTTTTCAAGTTCTTCATCCCGTCTCTGACCGGTGTTGTGGGATTCTGGGCCACGGTCGCGCTGAATATTCCGGATTTCACGCGTTACGCGCGCAGCCAGCGCGCCCAGGTGCTCGGCCAGGTGCTGGGCTTGCCGACCACCATGACTCTCTATTCCTTCATCGGCGTTGCGGTCACGTCGGCGACCGTGATTATTTTCGGCCAGACGATCTGGGATCCGGTGCAGGTGCTCGCGCGCCTCGGAAATCCCATCGCGGTGGTCGTGGCGATGCTGGGGCTTCTCCTGGCGACGCTGAACGTGAACGTGGCGGCAAATCTGGTCTCGCCGTCGAACGATTTCTCCAATCTCTCGCCGCGGCTGATCAGCTTTCGCACCGGCGGCCTGATCGCGTGCGTGGTAGGCGTCGTGGTGTTTCAGCCGTGGAAGCTTCTCGCCAACTTCAGCAACTATATTTTCAACTGGCTCGTGGGATATTCAGGATTTCTCGGCCCCATCGCGGGAGTGATGATCTGCGATTACTTCGTGGTGCGCAAAGAAAATCATCCTCGTCGAGGATTTGTACCAGCGCCGCGGATTCTATGAATTTTCCGGCGGGATCAACTGGCGCGCCATGGCGGCGCTGGCGGCCGGAGCCGGCGTGGCGTTCGTGGGCCTGATCGTGCCGGCGCTGCGCGGCCTGTATGACTACGCGTGGTTCGTGGGATTCGCCGCGAGCTTTGTCGTGTACTGGGCGCTGATGCGCTCGCCAATCGCAAGGAAAGCAAACTAAATCGAATTTCTCATACGCAGGCTCGCCGCGCCTGAATGCCGCGAACCTGGTCTGCCAATCGAGTGGCGCAGGCTTCAGCCTGTGGGGTTTGGTCCTTGCAAGGACAAGCCCCCACAGGCTGAAGCCTGCGCCACTAAGAGCTCGTGCGCTAAGGCTTTTCCGCATCGCACAATTTGCAGCGTCGCGGCTGGCGCACAATCGCCGCGTCGCGCGGGAAAATCAATCCAAGCATCCAGTCGCCGGCGACCTGCACTTGTTTTTTAAGCCCCACTAGTTTGTACAAGTGAACGGCGTTCCAAAAGAGCCATGCGAAATAGCCGCTCACCTCGATCCCGCCGATCTTGACGACCGCATAGTTCATTCCAAGCGATACCAGCATGCCCTTGGACGCGAAGGAGTACGTCTCTAGCGGCTCGCCGCGCCACAAGTGCCCGACATTTTGCGCGGCGACGCGCCCCTGCTCGATCGCCACCGGAGCGACGCGCGGCGCTTCCGGCGCGCTCGCTGCCGCGGCGGAATCGCCCACTGACAAACATTCTGGGTGGCCTTGCAGCTGGAGGTGCGCGTTTACCACCGCGCGGCCAATCCGGTCGTGCGGTCCCGGCAGCGATTCGATCAGCTCGGACGCGCGGACTCCCGCCGTCCAGATCACGGTGTCCGCCGGAAGAGATTCGTTTCCGTTGATCTCGACGGAGCCTTCCAGCACTCGCGTGACGCGGGTCGAAGTTCGCACTTCGATGCCGCTCACGCGCAGCCGCTTGCGCGCGTGCTCCGCCAGTTTGGGCCCGATCCCCCGCAACACATCCGGCGCGGCTTCCAGCACGATCAGGCGAATTTCGGACGCGTCGATTCCGCGATATTTTTTCGCGGCATAGCCGAAAAGAAAATCGCGCATTTCGGTGACCAGTTCGATGCCGGTGTAGCCGCCGCCCACCACGACAAAGGTGAGCATCGAGCGCCGCGCGGCGGCGTCTGCCGTGTGGTCGGCGTGCTCGCATAAATCGATGATCCGTTCGCGAAGCTCCACCGCGTGCTGCAGGGATTTGTAGTCCCAGCTGTATTCGCGCGCCCCGGGCGTGTTGAAGAATTCGGTGCGCGCGCCGGACGCCAGAATGAGCGCGTCGTAGTCGATGGGACCGGAATCGACGATCACTTTGCGGTTCGCCGCGTCCACCGCGCGCACCGCTTCCCTACGAAACCGGAATTTCTTTCCGCCGCGAATTTCGCGAACGGCCTGCACGATGTGCCGCGGATCGGTGTAACTCGAAGCAATTTGAGGAAGCAGCGGCGTGAACAGCAAATAATTCTGATCGCTGAGGAGAAGGATTTCGACGTCGCGATCGTGGCGGAACATGCGGTCGAGGCGCGTGACAGCTTCGAGCCCGCCGAACCCCGCCCCGACCACCACGATGCGTTTCATGGCGGAATCAAATCTAACACAACAGCAAGGGAACGTGCTTCAGAGCGGCCGCGTTCGATCTGCGCTTTCGAGCGGCGGTAAAGGCAAACACCTAGCCCTAATGCGCCGCCGAGCCGCCCGCCATCCTCTTCACGCGCATCTTCCAGCTCTCAAACGGCAGCCCCGTGTCGATTTGCTTCATCGAGATGCACTGATCCACCGGGCAAACGAGCGCGCAGAGATTGCAGCCGACGCATTCGTCCTCGATGATGCGCGGAACGTGCACGCCCATTCCGTTCGGATTCTTCTTGCCGTTTCCGGCCGCCGTGTAGGGCTCAATGCACTGGTGCGCGCCGTCTTCGCACGCGACGTAGCAGAGCTGGCAGCCGATGCACAAATCCTGTGCGAATGTCCGCGACGATTTTGTAGTTGAGGTCGAGGTCTCCCCAATCCTTGACGTTCTGCACGGCCCGCCCGCGAAAATCCGCGATGGTGCGAAAGCCGTGATCGTCCATATACGCGGAGAGGCCGTCGATCATGTCTTCGACAATTCGGAATCCGTAGTGCATCGCCGCCGTGCAAACCTGCGTGATCGACGCCCCGAGCGCGATGTGTTCCGCCGCGTCGTTCCAGTAGCCGATTCCTCCGATCCCCACGATCGGAATCTTCACCGTTTTCGCGACGCTCGAAACCAGGTGCAGAGCGATCGGCTTCAGCGCCGGCCCGCAATAGCCGCCGTGCGACGATTTTCCGCCCACGTTGGGCTTCGGCGAAAACGTTTCAAGGTCCACGCCGATAATCGAATTGAGCGTGTTGATCAGGCTGACGGCGTCGGCGCCGCCCTTTTCCGCGGCCAGCGCCACGCGCGTGATGTCCGTGACGTTGGGCGTGAGCTTCACGATCACCGGCGTCTTCGCCGCTTCCTTTACCCACGACGTAATCATCTCCGTGTATTCGGGCACTTGCCCCACGGACGAGCCCATCCCGCGTTCGCTCATCCCGTGCGGACAGCCGAAATTCAGCTCCAGCGCGTCCGCGCCCGCGCCTTCCACGCGCCGCACCATTTCATGCCAGCTCTCGCGTTTGGATTCCACCATCAGCGACGCGATCACCAGATTTTTTGCGTAGCGCTTCTTCACTTCAGCGATTTCCCGGATGTTGACTTCGGTGGGCCGGTCGCTGATGAGCTCGATATTCGTGAAGCCCATCACTTTCGCTCCGTTGTAATCCATCGCGCCGTATCGCGACGACGTATTCACAATCGGCTCGCCGATCGTTTTCCAGACGGCGCCGCCCCATCCGGCGTCAAACGCCCGCATGATCTGCCCCGCCGTATTCGTCGGCGGACCGGACGCGAGCCAGAACGGGTTGGGCGATTCAATGCCGCAGAAGTTTACGCGCAGGTCCGCCATGCCTCACCTCCAGTTTCGTGACTGGTGACTAGTGACTGGTGACTGGTGGGACGTGAATCGTGATTCGTGATTTGTGATTCTTGCGTAAGGAGCGTCATGGGCGATTCATACCTTTCGCAGAGAACGATACGAAAACCATCCGACTGCCGCAAACATTCCCATCCAACCCAGGAACCGGAAGGCTGCGGCGATTTGCGTATCGTGCTCCAGTACACCGGCGTGGGAAAACAAATAGAACCAATCGTGAATCACGTCTTCCGAATCGCCGACAGTCAACAGCGGGAGTTCCTGGGCGCGCGCGTCGGCCATGTAGACGCGATCGGAAGAAATTGCTCGAAGAAAAAGAAAGCGCAGAAACTCGCGCCGAGCACCTGCCGCCGGAACGCGAACTGGGCGGCCAGCGCGAACGGAACAAACAGCTGCAGGAACGTTCCTCCGGCCACCATCGGCCATTCGCCAAAAATGCGGAAGAGCAGGTGGCCGCCTTCGTGGATCGGAATGAAAACAAGATCGAACCACTGAAATAAATGGCCGCCGAAGGTCGCGTTGCCGATCAGCAGGGCGTAGAAGCCGAGCCAGCCAAAAAAAGCGAAGCGCGAAACCGGTTCCCAGTTTTCCTCGAGCACGTCGAGAAACGGAAACCGTTCGCTGAGCGATGCAGGAATTTCCATCGAAAGCGACCCTCTCTATTCACTCCCATTCGTCGGAATGGCGGCCAGCAACGAAGCGAAGAACTCAGGTATTTCGTGACGCCGGCGTCTCGCCGGCGATTTTTCAAGCCTCCGCCGACATCGCAAAAACGCCGGCGAGACGCCGGCGCTACAACACCTCGCCCGCCGCTCCGGACAAAGACGCATCGATTCCGCGCGCCGCGGCCATGCCCTCCGCGACGGCGTCCACCACTTCCCTGCCGCCGTTTACGCAATCGCCGCCCGCATAATATTTCGGATGGCCGGTCCGCTGCTGCGAGTCCGTCGCGATGGTGCCGTTCTTGCGGACTTCAACACCGGGAACGGCGCGCAGGAAATCCGTAGCCTGCTTCTGCCCGACGGCGCGAACGACCATATCCACATCGATCTTGAATGTGCTGTTGGGAATCGTCTCGGGCGCGCGCTTTCCACGGGCGTCGGGCTCGCCGAGGCGCGTGCGCATGCATTCGAGCCCGGTCACCGCTCCGTCTTCCCCGAGGATGCGCACCGGCTGCGTCTGCCACAGAAAATTCACGCCGTCTTTTTTGGCCAAATCGTATTCATAGCGGAAGGCCGGCATTTCCTGCTCGCTGCGCCGGTAAACGAGGTACACGGTTTCCGCGCCCAGGCGGCGGGCGGCGGTGACCACGTCAATCGCGGTGTTCCCCGCTCCAATGCAGGCGACGCGGCGCCCGATGGCCACTTGCGAAAGCGGCAGCGATTTCGTGGGCTCGATGAACTCCAGCGCGCCTACAACGCCATGCAGGTCCTCGCCCGGAATATTCATGGCCCAGGTTTCTCCGAGGCCTACCCCGATGAAGATGGCTTCGAAATCCTTCTCCAGCTTCTCGAAACTTATGTCTCGCCCGATTTCCACGTTGAGCCGGAATTCCACGCCCAGCGATTTCACCATCTCCACTTCGCGCAGCGAATCGGCCACGCGCGTTTTGTACGCGGCGATTCCGTAGGTGCTCAATCCGCCGGCGAGTTCGCGCCGGTCGAATACGGTCACGGCGTAGCCCTTGCGCGCCAGGCTCGCGGCGCAAGCGAGCGACGCGGGGCCAGAGCCGATGCAGGCGACGCGGCGCCCGTTCGGCTGGCCCGCTTGAAAGAGCCGGATGCCGCGGTCCAGCACGTGGCTCACGGCGAATCGCTGCAGCCGGCCGATCTCGATGGCTTCCTCGCCCTTCTCAACCATCACGCAAGCGCCTTCGCAGAGCACTTCTGTCGGACAAACGCGTCCGCAGCTTTCGCCGAGAATATTCGCTTCGAGGATCACGCGCGCCGCGCCGCGCATATTCCCCGTGAAGATGCGCTTGATAAAACCGGGAACGTCGATCCGCGTGGGGCACGCCTGAATGCAAGGAGCGTCAAAACAATACAGGCAGCGCGCCGCTTCGATGGCCGCCTGGCGCGCGTTCATCGGCGGCGTGATGTCCGCAAAATTCTGTTCGTATTTTTCGGGGAGCAATTTCGGAGCGGTTTCGCGAAGGGGCATGCGCTCACCTCGAGTGTGTGACCTCCCCAGAAACGCGCAACCCGGTGGACGAACTTTCCCACCGGGCTTCGGGGCCACAACTCCAGCGCCATTCTAGCATCGCGGGACAACTGCCATCCCACGCGAAATTGCGAGAATGCGGCAAAAGCCGCACCACCTTGTCACTGTGTGGAAAAACGGCTGCTATCCGATGAGCGAGCTATCGAGGGCTGCGCGCGGCAGCGTGGATGGCTTTCACAAAACGTGGGTCAGTTGCACCGACTCTTTCGGCGGAGCCGGGGGCCTTGTGATCCTGACGATCGCTGCGTCGGTCGGCGCGTCCGTCTGAGTGTAATAGACCGGCTTGCGGTCAATGTACAGCGTAGTGACGCCCACGACCTTGCCCGGAATCGTGGTCTGGCGGACATCGACGACAATCCCGCCAGGCAAATCCCAGAGGGCCGTGCCGGTCCGCTCATTCGCGCCGTACGGACTCGTTGAAAGCAGGTACTCGAGCCTCGTCGGCGGTCCCCATTTTGCCGTCCCTTCATTGATAAATCCCTGGAAAGAATTTGCCGTAATCGTGACTTCGACCACTTTGCCCGACTCGAATGTATACGCATACGGAGGAAGCTCGAAGGTCACGCGATATCCCTTTCGAGCTTCTTTCATTTGCTGCTTCCATTCCTTTTGGCGCGGTCCCAGATACGAAGTGAAATTTTCGAAGCTCATGCCCAGGGCATCGAGAGGTCGCAGGGCGCTGGAAATGGAACTGGCGCTGTCCTTGGCACCGGCGCGAGTCTGCGCGTTTGGTCCACTGCTGAAGAATAGAAGCAGCCCGAACAGCAGTAGCGGCACGATCTCGAATCGAAGTTTGCGACTCTCGGCCGTATGTATCCACCTGCCTCTGTCACTGAGACGAGTTGCGACTGGCGATCCCGCTTTGATCCGTGTAATCGCCCTACCCCACGCCGCTAGAAAATTCGTCCTGAAATGGGACATCGCTTCCTCCCTCGTTTCGTTGTGTCACTTGTCCGCGAGTGAGGCAAAGCACGTTCCGAGCCGTTCGAGTCGTGAGAGGTTCGTCCACACAAAAGACTTAGAAACAGATGAGTACGGCCATCGAGCCGAAAGTACGGCGAAGCACAGACTTCGCCGCGCTTCCCGAGTTGAAACCCTAAACGAATTTAAGAATTCAATTAGGAACTCAAAACGATTTGGGGGAAATCGTGGATGTGCAAACAAGCTTGTCTCTTGAGAAGAAATTCTGTCGCTACGCGTGTTACAGAGAATCGCTCATCGGCTACGAAGTCTTCGCTGGACGGTGCGCGCACATTCGCGCCGTACCTACGCTGCCTCCGCAGCCAACTGGTCCAGCACCGCCGACGCCGCGCTCACGTTGTCCACGCCGAACACCATCAGCGGCTTCGCCGCTCCCGGCTCCAGGCCGCAGTACGAATAATCGATGTTGATCTGCTTCTCGCCCAGGACCGAGGCGGCTCGCCCCAGCGCGCCGGGACGGTGCGCGATCCTGCATACGGCGACGTCGGTCTCCTCGAAATTCATGCGCAAGCCTCCGAGCACGGCCTTGGCGGTCGCCGGATCGTCCGCCAGGAATCGGACCAGGCTCTCGCGCTCCTCGACGTACGATTGAAACGCCAGGATGTTCACTCCTCGTTCGGCAAGCGCCAAAAAGCATTTGCCGAGCGCGCCGGGTTTGTCTTCAATCGTGACTCGAAACTCCGTGGCCTTCGCCATGTGACTGGACTCCCTCTCGCTTCAGGGCGCGGGCACGCACCGCCCTCGTTAAGCGAAAATTCTCGGAACGAATCTACCACGATTTCGTCGCAGCGTTTGAGAGGAGCGAGGAGTCGCGGGACGCCCAGCGCCGAAGCGCGAGAAGCCGACTCGATCCAAAATTGGTTGCCGAACGCCGCCGTTACTGCACCTGGGTCGTCATGGGCAAGCCCTTCTGAACCACGAAGGACGCCACGACTTTGACGGGCGTCTTACCGAAGTTATGACCTTCGTGAATCTTGCCGGGCTCGACGGCGAAGCTGTCTCCCGGCTTATAGGTGGCCGTGGGCTTGCCTTCATAGTCGAGAGTGAGAACACCCTCTTGGACGTAGACCATGGTCACGCCGGGATGCGTATGCCTGCCTTCGCGCCCGCCAGCCGGAATCTCCACGGCAACCAGGACGACGTCATAGCCGGGAATGGACGACTCGTCCTTCTGCAGGACCTTGCGCGTCACAGATGGCTGCTGTGCAGCCGACGTCTTGACCAGCAGCGATGCCAAACCGCAGAACACCACAACAACCAGTACCCCGGCTAGATATTTGAATGAATTTTTGATCATCGTTTCTCTTTTCAGGCTGCGCAAAATCGGCAGGCTTGTCGAGCGATTCGAGCGGAATCCTCAGCCTTGCCGTGCATGGGATGCTACTTTGAGCGACCTTTATCCCGCAACCTAATTTCCATGTTTGGGCCGCCCCGAATCCTCGAGTCCACTGGGGAGCGGCATCCACGCCTGTTGCGCCGAGCCCTGCGACGTCGCTTGTGCGACGGCTGACTCGCGACGCTTTGCCGTAGATGCTTGCCCAACTTTCCATGCATGGCCTAAGATGCGAAGCGGTCGTCAATCCGGCGGCATCGGGGGAACGATGGGGTTCGACACGATCATTCGCAACGGCACGGTCGTCACCGCAACGGATACCTATGCAGCCGACATCGGCATCACCGGCGGGAAAATTGCCACGATCGGCAAGGATCTTCCGATCGAGAACGCCGCAAAAATCATCGATGCCGCGGGCTGCATCGTCATCCCCGGCGGAATCGACGTGCACACGCACCTGGACATGCCGTTCGGCGGGACCACCAGCGCCGACGATTTCGAGACCGGCACGATCGCCGCAGCCTTCGGCGGCACGACCACGCTGATCGATTTCGCAATTCAATACAAAGGCCAGACGCTGCGCCACGCCTTCGACACGTGGATGAAAAAAGCCGAAGGCAAGGCCGTGGCCGACTACGCGTTCCACTGCATCATCACGGAACTGGGCGACGCGCAGCTGGAAGAAATGGGCGCACTCGTTCGCGAAGGCGTTTCATCGTTCAAGCTCTTCATGGCCTATCCCGGGCGTGTTCATGCTGGACGACGCCACGATTTTCAAGGCCATGCTGCAGGCCGCGAAACACGGCGGCATGATCTGCATGCACGCGGAAAACGGCGGCGCGATCGACGTGCTGGTGCAGCGCGCGCTCGCGGAAGGAAAAACGGCGCCGAAATATCACGCGCTCACGCGGCCGACGACCGCCGAAGGCGAAGCGACGTCTCGCGCCATCGCGCTCGCCGAAATGGCCGGCGCGCCCGTGTACATCGTGCATCTGTCCTGCAACGACGCGCTGGAAAAAGTGCGCGAAGCGCGCGACCGCGGCCTGCCCGCCTATGCGGAAACGTGCCCGCAATATCTGCACCTGTCGCTCGAAAACATGGATGTTCCCGGCTTTGAGGGCGCGAAATACGTATTCACGCCGCCGCTGCGCGAGAAGTGGAATCAGGAAAAACTGTGGCAGGGGCTTGCGCGCGACACGCTGCAGGTCGTCTCCACCGATCACTGCCCTTTCTGTTTCAAGGAACAGAAAGAATTGGGCAGAAACGACTTCTCGAAAATTCCGAACGGCGGGCCGGGCGTCGAGCATCGACTGAGCCTGATTTACTCCGGCGGCGTGCACGGCGGCAAATTTTCGGCCAACCGCTTCGTGCAGCTCGTTTCCACCGCGCCGGCAAAATTGTTCGGCCTGTATCCCCGCAAAGGCACGATCGCCATCGGCTCGGACGCCGACATCGTGATTTTCGATCCCAACGCGGAACAGGTGATCAGCGCCAAGACGCACCACATGCGCGTGGATTATTCCATGTTCGAGGGGATGCGCGTGAAAGGCGTGACGAAAACGGTGCTCTCCCGCGGCCGCGTCATCATCGACAACGGAGCATTCACAGGAAAACCCGGCGCCGGCGAGTTTCTCCGCCGCAAAACGTACGCGGGCGCCGGATAGCAGTCGCTAGGAGGAATTCGGCACTCCTTCCTCTCAAAAGCGCTATCATTAGCGTTACTCGCCTTCTAAACTTGATCTCAGAGCCCAGCTGAGACCGTCGGAATCGCGGACGCCTTCCACGGCGTAGGCGAAGGGAAACCAAGATGACTCGCATCGTGTGTACGACCATTCTTATTTTGATTATCGCGATCTTTGGAGCCGGCGCCGGCCGCGCACAAACGCCCGAGCCGTCCCAGACCGCTGCCCACGCGCCCATGCCGGCCGCGAGCCGGAAGTTCGTCTCCAAGGACCCGGATTACTTGAAGCTGCTCCATCCACCGGAAGGAAACGATTTTTTCAAAACGTACAGCAAATCCTACCGGGAGAAATCGGAGGAAATCGAAGCGAAGATTGCGGGCATCAGCGACGACAACCTTCGCAACCAGGCCCGGCAAGACGAATGGGCCGCGGCGCACAAAAGCGAAGGAGACAAATTCCAGTACGAAGCGGATCTGGCGCTCCGCGAGGCGCGATTGGCATTTGCGGAGAAGCACCGCGACGGCCTCCTGGAGATCGGCCGCATCGCCTACGACGAAAACAATAGCGTCCTCGCGATCGCGCCCATCGCCACCGCGCCCATCGACGCGGCCCTCCGAATTCCCATGAAGCCCGCGACGCTCAACGAGATTTACGCAAAATTTCACGAACTGATGGCCGCGGAAATCGATCGGAAGGCCCATGACTACGTGGCCAACGCGGGCCCCGGCTCGAATTGCGCGAAGAACGCCGACTGGTGCTACACCTACGCGAAGCAGGATATCGAACAACGCATGCGAGCCGACCGAATTGTCGTCGCGGCGCAAGGCGACATCGAAGCCATGAGAATCGACCGCCTGCTCATGGCGGATTACGTCACCGAGGCGATTCTTTTCGAACTGGACGGTCCCGCGCAGGGGCTGGCGGCTGCCTCCTGGAGATTTTCTGTCGGTCCTGTGCCTACGCCGCCCGTGGAACACGCGGCGGCGCCGGACCAGGCCGAGCCCGCGGAATCCGCCACTGCGCCTCCGATGGGCGCATCCGGCTCGGCGAACCCTCCGGACGCGCGTGTGACCGTTCCCGCCAACGTCACAGCAGCTTCCATCCTCACGCAAACCACGCCGGAATACCCCGCGGAGGCCCGCGCCAAAAACATCCAGGGAGAAGTGGTCCTTCACGCGACCATCGATAAGGCGGGCAATATTTCGGAAACCCAAGTGTTGTCGGGAGACGATCTCCTCGCCAAGGCCGCCGTGGAAGCTGTCCGCCAATGGAAATATAAGCCCATGCTGGTGGACGGCGAGGCCAAGGAAGTCGATACCATCATCACGGTTACGTTTTCATTGAAGGATTAACGGAACACGATTCGGAAATCGCCAAGGTGCACTAGCCGTTTGCGATTCCACTCCGCCGTGAAGTTTCTGAGCAATTCTTTACTGGCGGAACACTCCGTAGACCCACGGAATTCCCAACGCGCCCTTTTGCGCTTGGACGACAATATCGTCGCCCCGTTGAAAACGATCGAAGTCATTCTGATCCACGGCGATATGCTCGAAGCGCCGCCCCATGCGCCAGGAAGTGACGATCAACCGGCGGCTGCGCGGAAACGCTCCCGTCGCAACTTTTCCCACGACCGACGCGGGAACTCGAATGGGCTGCGAAGTATCCAGCTTGCCGTTGAGGAACAGCAAACCCGCGAAAATCCACGGCACCGGGATCATGCCGAAATAAATCCGCTTCATGGCCTCGATTTCCTGACGCTCGCGGGCGCGATAATCGATCCAGTAGCCGAGCGCCAGCGAGAGGAAGAAAACGAGGCCGCCAAAAATCTGGATGGAGTCGAGCTCCAGCGCGGGAAAAACCTGGCTGGCGGCCACAAAAATGATGGTGCCGACCAGAAATATCGCCGTCCGCTGCACCAGCCGCCGCCGCACCACCAACTCGGCAGCCGCGGAAGTTAGCCCGCACGCAGGGCACTGATCGGCGATGCGATCGGAGCCGCAATCGAGGCACCGCGTCATGCCGAAGGCAAACTCAACAAGAGCGCTTCCAGTCGCGCCTTGCCGCTTTCCTCTGGCACTTCAAACTGGACCGCGATGCCGACCCCGGGTTCCACCCTCGCGACGGTGCAATCCAGCAAGATCGCGGGATTCACCAGCAACCGCGCGTGAAACTCCGCCCCAAGCCAAAGCGGAGGCGCCAGCTCAATAAAAAGCCCTCGCGGGCCGATGTCCCGAACCGAACCTTTCAGCACAGCCGATCCCCAATCGATTTCGATGCTCCCTCGAAATTTCTTGCGGTGAAACTTGCGCCGCTCGATTCCCGCGGCCATTTTTTCGACAGGCTGGGTGGTCATCTCTTGCCCCCCAAGGCAGGATGCTATGTGCCGAACGGCGGAGTGTCAAGTTTCGAAATGCCATCGTTGAAACGGTCGTGCCGATCGGAATCGTGTCATTGCCTCCGCAGACGGCGTCAACGGCCGCCGTTTTTCCGGAGCGAGAGTTCTTCGCGCAACCGAGCGGACACATGGTGCGGAAGCCGCGAAAGACCGAGCAAATCCTCGATGTCACGGCGCGGCAAGCCCGACGCGAGCGTGCGCACACACTCCGCGGGCGTGTGCGGATGGCGCAACAGGGCCACGCGAATGTTGACGAGCGTCGACCATTTGCCGTGCCGCACCACGAGAGAAACGAGCTGGGCGGGAAGCGCATCCTTGGCGAGCGCCTTCAGCAATTGCGATTCGGTCAGGAAGGAATTGTCCAGAGCCACGCGCGCCACGGGTTCGGGGCCCTGCGCGAAGAGTCCCGCCGCGATGCGCGCGGACCCGCGGCGCGCCAGCATCAATTTCTGGCCGAGGGGCAGTTGCGGCAATTGCGCGAGCACGCGCTCGTCCGCGAGGCGCCGCAACTCCATCGAAGTCGTCGGGAGCAGGCTGATGCGCACCAGGTCCATCAAATGCAATTCGCGAAGCAGCCGCATCGCGATGAGGCGCGGGGTATGGGGATGCGCCGCCAGGCCCAGGCGCACGCGATAGCTCGCGCGCCAGGTCTTGCGCTTGCTGATTTCCTCGAGCAGCAAGCCCGGAAGGTCCTTGCGATCGAGCAGCAAGCACACGTGCGTCTCGTCGAACGCCGGATTGTCGATCAGCGAGCGAAGCACGTCCTCGCTGCTCGAGGCCAGGAGCGAGGGAATGGCTTCGGCGTCCGCCGCGCGCGCGGCGTGCGACTCTGGACGATTCTCAGTCTCCATGGGACACGGATTCCGACGGCGCCTTTGACAGCCGCGCGGCCCTGCGGGCGGCGCCCACCGCCGGAGAAATTTCGAGCCGCGAAATTTTCGCGCGGAGCGCGCCGCTGGCCAGCACGGAGTCCAGCAGCGAATCCAGCATTTGGCAGCGGCCAAAGACGCCACCGCACTTGACCAGCGGAAATTGCTGGCCCTTCATTTCCAGACGGCGAATCACGACCATGGCCAGGTGGCCCAGGCCGATGGCCGCCGCGAACAGGATCTCCTTCGCGACGGGCGTCTTCGGAATTTGCCGCGGCCGCCACGACCGGAAACAATTTCGGAAACACTTCGTCCGGATCCTTCATGATACGGACCATCAACTCGTCCCAGTCCGGCCTGCCGAGCGCCGCGGAAATCATTTCCGGCAGCACGCTCGCCGGCGCGTCGCCATCGCGGGCGCGCGCCATGGCGCTGACGGCTCGGCGGCCGATCTCAAAGGCGCTTCCTTCGTCTCCAATCCACGGCCCGTAGCCGCCCGCGCGCGCCGTTTCCCCTGCGGCGTTGCGTCCGTAGGCCACCGACCCGGTTCCGGCGATCAGCGCGACGCCCGGACCCGTGCCCGCGGCGGCCTCGAGCGCAATCTCATAATCGGTTGTGACCTGGGAAACCGCTGCCGGAAATTCTTGTGAAAGGAACTCCGTCACGTGGCGCACGACGCTCTCGCGGCCCGCGCCGGCAAGGCCCGCGCACACGCTCGTAATTTCCCCCGGAGGAATCGTTGCCGAGGCGATCGCAGCCGCGGCGGCTTCGCGAAGCGAGGAAAACGCGGCTTCGTATCCGGAGCGCAGGGGATTCGCCGGCCCGCCCTGGCCTTCTCCGACCATTGCGCCTTTCGCGTCGAGCAGGACGCAATGCGTTTTTGTTCCGCCGCCGTCGAAACCTAGGAAGTAACCCATGGAGCCTCAATTGCGTTCAGTATATCGCCAAGAGACTGCCGCGCGCGCTTGACGCCGCCCGGAGGCGCACCTATCATCGCCACGCTCTCACCATGCGCCTGACCTCTCTGGACCTTGCCGTCATTGCCGCCTATCTCGCCGGGATCACGTTGTTCGGCATCGCCTTCCGGCGCGGCCAGAGCACGGTTCGCGATTATTTTCTGGGCGGACGCACGGCGCCGTGGTGGGCGCTGGCGCTCTCCATCGTCGCGACGGAAACTTCGACGCTCACGATCGTGGGCACGCCCGCGCTGGCCTTCGCCGGAAATCTCACCTTCCTGCAGTTCGTCTTCGGATACCTCGCCGGCCGGGTAGTAATCGTATTGCTATTTCTTCCTCACTACTTCCGCGGAGAATTTTATACGGCCTACCAGTTGATGGAAAGGCGGTTTGGCGCAAGGGTAAAGGCCGTCGCCGCGTCCACGTTTCTCGTCACGCGGGTGCTCGCCGAGGGCGTGCGCGTCTCGGCGATCGCGCTGGTCGTCAGCGTCGCGCTCGGCACCGGCCAGCGCGCCTCCATCCTGCTGATCATGGCGTTGGTGCTCGTCTACACCTTCGAGGGCGGCATGAAGGCCGTGATCTGGACCGACGTGGCTCAATTCGTGCTCTATTTCTCCGGCTCGCTTGCCGCGTTTTTTCTGCTCCTGCACCGGATTCCGGGAGGATGGGAATCCGTCGTTCAAGCCGCCGCGCCGGAACACAAATTTCGCGTCCTCGATTTCTCGTGGAGCTTTACGAATCCTGCGAAGCTTTACACGTTTTGGTCCGGCGCCGTCGGAGGCACGTTTTTCACGATGGCCAGCCACGGCACCGACCAGACCATTGTGCAGCGGCTCCTGGCGGCAAGGTCCGAGCGCGACGGCAAACTCGCGTTGCTGGCCAGCGGCGTCATCATTCTCGCGCAGTTCGCGCTGTTTCTCGTTTTGGGCGTGATGCTCTACGCGTGGCACGGCGCTCCGGCCGTGGTGGCGGGCCGCAGTTACGATTCCGTTTTCCCGGATTTCATCGTCACCGCGATGCCCGCCGGGCGCGCGGGCTCCTGATTGCCGCGATCCTGGCCGTCGCCATGTCCAACGCCAGCGGCTCGCTGAATTCGCTGGCCGCGTCGAGCGTGGTCGATTTCCGGCAACTGCGCGGCCTGCAAACGTTGGCGGAGAATCCCGGGAGCCTCTTGCGCCGTTCGCGATGGATGACGCTGGTCTGGGGAATTCTGCTCGCGGTTCTGGGCGCCGTGCGGTGGGGACCGATGCTCGAAGCGGGTTTGACCATCGCCGCCATTTCCTACGGAAGCCTGCTCGGGCTTTTCCTGCTGAGCTTCCTATTTCCGCGAGCGACGCCTCGAGGAGTCCTGACCGGAATGTTTGTGGGACTCGCAGCAATTCTTTACGTCCACTTTCGAACGCCTTTGCTGTGGACCTGGTACGTTCCCTTGAGCGCGGGAATCACTGTTCGTGACGGGCGCGCTCGTCAGCCTCGCGACCGAATCATCGGTCGCGGCAAGTGAACAGGGATAAACGCGTTCGAACAACCTGGCGTTTTTTGCCCAATGATTTTCTCAGGCACGCTCGGTCGCAGCAATGCCCCGAATGCACAAAGAGTCGAGACTTGACTGACTCTATCGTTCCTTGGGCATCTGTGGCCGCCAGCAGCGCTTGTGAGGGGCGAACCGGCTCTGGTCATCAAGCAATGATTCGCGCGCTTCATTCGTTCGCCTATTGGCCTCGTATTCATTTTTTTTCGAATCATTTCCCGGCAGCGAATGCATTGAAGACTTTCTGCCCGTCGGTAGTTCGTTCGAAACAATCTTGTCCGCGGGAACCAGTGGCGCAGGCTTCAGCCTGTGGGTTTTGGTGCTTTCAAGGACGAAACCCCACAGGCTAAACAGGCTGCGGAAAAAGTCGTGTAGCACAGCCTCTCTGCTACTAAAACCTGCCCTTTTTCCGCAGTCTGTAAAGCCTGCGCCACTCAGCGGCCGGCGGCGGTGACGCGAGCGACGAGCGCATCCGATTCGAACGGCGAGGGGCGTTCCTGCTGCCCCGCATGGATCGCGCCGGCGAGAATCGCTAGTCCCTCGGGCAGGCGCGGCCCCGGCCGCGAGAAATATCCGGACGCCTCGACGACAAACACTCGTTCCTCTCGCACTGCGGGCAAATCCTTCCATCCGCGCGGGAGCGGCAGATTGCGAAACTCCGCGAGCGCGTCTGCCAAACGATATCCGCACGGCATGACGACGATCGCCTCGGGCCGCGTCTCCATCACCGCGTCCCACTCCACGCGGAAGGACGGTTTCCCTGCAAGCCCCAACACATCGACGCCGCCGGCGCGCTCCACCATTTCCGGCACCCAGTGCCCCGCCACGTAGGGCGGATCGAGCCATTCGAGACACAGCACGCGCGGGCGGTCGAGTCCCGCGACACTTCGCTCCACTTCCGCAACTTTTCGTTGAAATTCCGCGACCAGTGCGTGCGACTGCTCGACGCGGCCCGTCGCCTCGCCGATCGCGCGAATGTCCGAGCATACGTCCGCAAGAGAATGCGGATTGAGCGTGACCACTCGCGGCTGCCGCGGCAAATGCGCGAGCGCCGCGGCCAGATCGTCCGGCGTCGCGGCGCACACATGGCAAAGGTCCTGCGTGACGATCAGGTCGGGCTCGATCCCGCGCAATTTTTCCAGATCGACGCTGTAGAGGCTCTCGCCGCGCTCCAGAAATTCGCGCACCTGCCGGTCAATCGCAGCGGCGCTCTCGGTGTGGGTAATGCGAGAGTGGATCAGGACGGGCTTGGATTTGGCCTCGGCCGGAAAATCGCATTCATGGCTCACGCCGGCGACCTGATCGCCCAGTCCCAGCGCGAATAAAATTTCAGTCGCCGACGGCAGCAAAGAGCAAATCTTCATGACCCGCAATGTATCACGACGAGTCTCCTTGCCTCTTTGCCTCCCTGCCTTTTTACCTCGCCGGCTTCGCGCTCCTTCTCACTGATACAACAAATACTTCACGCGCACCCTGCGAAACGACTCGATGCCCTTGCTCCACCCGGCCACAATCGAGGCAGGATCCTCGCCGCCGGCAAGCTGCCGGATCGTCTCCGCATTGCCCAAGAGCTCGATCAGCTTTGCCACCTTGAATTGATCGGGATAGAGCTTTGCGAGGGCCGCGGCAATTTCCATGCCCATGCGCATGGTTTGCAGCGCGTTGCGATCGGTTACCGAGACGCTGACTCCCTCGCATGATTCGCCCTTGTACAAACCGGAATCCGGCGTGAATTTCGCGGGCTCGAACCGCACGCCCGGAATCGCGCGGCGATTCAAATAGGCCGCGAGATCCTCGCCGTGGATCCAGGGCGCGCCCAGCCATCCAAACGGGCGATCCGTCCCGCGCCCCACCGACACGCCGCCCGGCTGCAGAATCTCCAGACCGGGATACAGAATCCCCGCCTCGGGAGAACGCAGATTGGGAGACG
The DNA here is from genome assembly GCA_963800455.1 of uncultured Acidobacteriota bacterium. GTDB lineage: Bacteria > Acidobacteriota > Terriglobia > Acidiferrales > UBA7541 > Palsa-360. The sequence goes on from CAWDAY010000004.1 coordinate 1,142,177, forward strand.
GATTCACCCACGGCAATCCGGTGTCGGGAAAATAAAATCGACGCCGCCAATTTTCCATCCGGATCACGTGGAGGTAGCAGCCGATCTTCTTTTGCACGTTAAACATCTTCGCCATTTCACCGAGCGTCATTCCCATTCGGACCGGCATCGGAAAATACCCAACGAAATTCGTGCGCTCGGGATCGAGAATCGGACCTTCGATGCGCTCGCCGCCGAGCGGATCGGGGCGATCGAGAACGTAAAACGGGATGCGATGCGCCGCCGCGGCTTCCATCGCATAGCCCATCGTCGTGATGTAGGTGTAGAAGCGGACGCCCGCATCCTGAATATCGAAGACCAGCGCGTCGACCCCGGAGAGCATCGCGTCCGTCGGACGCTCCGTTTCCCCGTACAGACTGTAGACGGGCAGGCCCGTGGCGGCGTCCGTCGTCGAAGGAACGCGCTCGTCGAGGGCGCCGCGAATCCCGTGCTCCGGGCTGAACAGCGCAACCAGCTTCACGCCCGGGGCGTGCGCGAGCAGATCGATCGTGCTGCGCCCCGCGCGGTCGACTCCCGTCTGGTTGGTGATCAACCCGACGCGCTTCCCCGCCAGGGGCGCGAATTTTTGCGCCTCGAGCACGTCAATCCCGGTCAGCGTTTGCGCGGCTGCCGCAGGAGTTTGAATCCACAGATGCACACAGATGAACACAGATAAGAAAAAACAAAGCGGCAAAAGCCGAGGGGCGATTGATCTTTTTGATTTTTCGATGCGCTCTGCCGTGTCGGTCATCGCAAGCCAAACATTCTAAATCGAATTGCCTTTTCCCTGCTTTTATCCGTGTTTATCTGTGTGCATCCGTGGTTCCATTCTCCTTTGTATCGCCGCGACGCGGGTGCTATATATGATTGCGGCATGCGGGCGACCAGATCGGAATCCGCGCGATGCGAACGGTAAGTCGCTGTCTCCTGCTGCTCGCCTGCTTCTTCATGGCTACTACAGGCCGCACACAAAAATCTCCGCGCGCGCCGCTCGCGTCGAAACCGGCGGGACGTTCCTCCGAGAGCGAGCGCTGGGTCGCGCAAACCCTCAAGTCCATGTCGCTCGATGAAAAGATCGGGCAGCTGTTCTGCGTCTGGGCCTACGGCTCGTTTCTTTCCACCGAAAGTCAAGAGTACAAGGAGCTTCTCCGCGATGTCGAGGAGAAGCACATCGGCTCGTTCGCAATCCAAACGCAGAGTTCGCCGCTCGGCATCGAGCGAAGCCAGGTCTATCCGACCGCCATTCTCGTCAACACGCTGCAAAAACACGCGAAAGTTCCGCTGCTGATCGGCGCGGATTTCGAGCGCGGCACCGCCATGCGCGTCGAGGAGGGCACCTCGTTTCCGTATCAAATGGCCGTCGCCGCGACAGGCCGCCCGGAGGACGCCTATACCATGGGGAAGATCACCGCCCTCGAAGCCCGCGCCGTGGGCGTGCCCTGGATTTTCTCGCCGGACGCCGACGTAAACAGCAATCCCGAAAATCCGATTATCAACACGCGGTCGTTCGGCGAAGATCCCGCGCGCGTCTCCGAATTCGTCGCGGCGTTCGTTCGCGGCGTCGAGGAAAACGGCGGCCTCGCCACCGCGAAGCATTTTCCCGGCCACGGAGATACCAGCACGGATTCGCACCTCGATCTTCCGACGGTGAAAGGCGACCGCGACCGACTGGAACGCGTCGAGCTTGCGCCGTTTCGCGCCGCCATCGCCGCCGGCGTGGGCTCCATCATGACCGCGCATCTGGCCGTGCCAGCGCTCGAGCCCGATCCCGACGTGCCGGCAACGATGTCTCCCAGAATCATGACGGATCTTCTGCGCCGGCAAATGGGTTTCGACGGATTGGTCGTGACCGACGCGCTGGACATGGGCGGCGTGACGGTGCGCTACCCGCCCGGCGAAGTGGCCGTGCGTTCGCTCCTGGCCGGCGCGGATGTGCTGCTCGTTCCGCCGGTGCTGGATGCCGCCCTGCAAGCGGTGCGCGAAGCGGTGGCATCGGGCCGAATTCCGATGCCGCTGCTCGACGAAGCCGTGACGCGCGTTCTTCGCGCCAAAGCCAAGCTCGGCTTGAACAAATCGAAACTGGTGGACCTCGACGCCCTCGCGAGCAATTTTGACCGGCCCGAATTCGATCGCGCCGCGCTGGACATCGCCGATCGCGGCATTACGCTCCTGCGCGACGATCAGCGCCTTCTTCCCCTCGATGCGACCAAACCGCAGCGCGTTCTGCTCGTCGCTGTTTCCGGAGACAGCGACCCGTATCCCGCCGGATTCCTGGAAAACGAAATTCGTTGGCGGCTCGATTCCCTGGCGACCGTTCGCATGGATACGCGCTTCGTGCGCGCCGACACCGTGAAGCTTCCCGCGCCGGATACCTACGATCTCGCGATCGCCGCGGTTTATGTGCGCGTTACCGATCGCAAAGGCAGCGTCGGCCTTCCCGCCGACGAAGCCGCGCTGGTGAACCGGCTGCTTTCCGCAGGGAAGCCGGTGGTCGTGGCCGGCTTCGGCAGTCCGTATCTCGCGGAGAGTTTTGCCGCGGCCAAGACTTATATTGCGGCGTTCGGCACGGGCGATGTCGCGCAGCGAGCGATGGGCCGCGCGCTCTTCGGACAGACGGCCGTGGGCGGCCGCTTGCCCGTAAATATCCCCGGCGTGGCAACAATCGGCGCGGGACTGGATGTCCCGTCGAATCCGATGGAATTGCGCGAAGCGACCTCGCAAGAGGAAGACAAATTACAACCCGCCTACGATGTGCTCAATCGCGCGGTCGCCGATCACGCGTTTCCGGGCGGCGTGCTGGCGGTCGGCTACCAGAATGCGCTGATCGTGCACGAATTCGGCCGGCAGACGTACGATGCCAATTCACCTGCCGTCACTGTGGACACCATTTACGATGCCGCTTCTTTGACGAAACCCGTTGTGACGACGACCCTCGTCGCGATGCAAGTGGAGGCAGGCCGCATCGGACTCGACCTGCCCGTCGCGCGCTATATTCCGGAATGGAACGACGGGCCCAATCCCGAGTGGCGCAAAACAGTCATCGTCCGAAACTTGCTGACGCACACGTCCGGGCTGCCCGCGCACAAGAATTATTTTCTGACGCTTCATTCCAAGCGCGAATACATCGCCGCGATTTGCAGCGAGCCTCTCGAATACGCGCCGGGGACGAAGACGGTTTACTCCGACCTCGGCTTCATTCTGCTCGGGGAAATTCTCGAACGCGCGACGGGCAAAACGGTGGACCAATTGGCGCGGCAGGAAATCTTCGCTCCGCTCGACATGGGCAGCACGATGTTCAATCCGCCGAAAAACTTGTTGAGCCGCATCGCGCCCGCTGAAAACGACACGACGTATCGCAAAACCCTTGTCCACGGCGTGGTGCACGATGAAAACGCGTTTGCCATGGGAGGCGTCGCCGGCCATGCCGGAATGTTCACGACGGCGTCCGATCTCGCGGTCTTTTGCCAGATGATTCTGAACGGCGGCATCTACGGCCATCACCGTCTGCTGACGAGGGCCACGATTTCGCAATTTACCGAGGCCCAGGCCTCCACGGGCAACGCCCGCACGCTTGGCTGGATGGCTCCGACTCCAAATTCCTCGAGCGGCCATTATTTTTCGCCGCGCAGCTTCGGGCACTTGGGATACGCGGGCACTTCGATGTGGATCGATCCGGACCGCGGGCTCTTTGTCATACTTCTTACCAACCGCGTCTATCCCACGCGCGAGAATGACAAGATCACGGCCGTCCGGCCCGCCGTGCACGACGCTGTGATCGAGTCGCTGGGCCTTGCGCCGGCCGCGAAGTAAGTTCCCTCCCCCGCTGGTTCTGCGCGCTCCTAACTGCCCCTTACTGCCGCTTACTGAATGAGCGATCCCCGCAGATTCGCCGAGCCATTCGGCTTGTCCGCGTGCGAAGATAGTGTCCCGGCTCAGTTCTTGGGAACCATGCAACTGGACAAAATTCAACATCACTATTGCGATTGTTGGAATGCAGATTTTCGTGGCGCCGGCGTCCCGCCGGCGGTTTTCCCGTGTTCTGCAATCGCCAAAATCGCCGGCAAGATGCCGGCGCCACGATAAACATGCCTAAGCCGAAAGCAACCGAGCAGCGGAATCCGCGCACGCGCGGGATTGACGCCCAATCGACGATCGAGATTCTTCGCGCGATTCATCGTGAGGATGCGTCGGTGGCGACGGCTGTGTCCCGCGCGCTTCCCGCGATCGCGCGCGCCGTGGACCGAATCGCGGCGGCGCTGCAGCAAGGCGGGCGCCTGTTCTACGTCGGCGCCGGCACCAGCGGCCGGCTCGCGGCGCTGGACGCCGCGGAACTTCCGCCCACGTTCGGCACGCCGCCTCGACTGGTGCAGGCCGTGATCGCCGGGGGCCGCCGCGCGCTCACGCACGCCGTCGAAGGCGCGGAGGACGATCGCGCGCAAGGCGCGCGGGACCTGGCTGCGCGCGGCCTCACACGCAAAGATGCCGTCGTGGGAATCGCCGCGAGCGGGGGCACGCCCTATGTCCTTGGGGCGCTCGAATTCGCAAAACGAAAGGGAGCGGAAACGATCGGACTCACGTCCAACCCGAAAACGCCGATAACGAAAGTGGCCCGGATCGGCATCGTCACGCCGACGGGTCCCGAGGTGATCACCGGCTCGACGCGAATGAAGGCCGGCACAGCGCAGAAATTGGTTCTCAACATGCTCTCTACCGCCGTGATGATTCGCCTCGGCCGCGTGTACGACAACTGGATGATCGGCGTGGCGCTGACGAATCGCAAGTTGCGGGCGCGAGGGTTGCGGATCCTGATGGAGGCTTCCGGAGCGGGCGTGGCCGAATCGACACGCGCCCTGCGTCAATCCGGACACAACCTCGGCGCTGCGCTCATAATGCTAAAGACAGGAGCAAGCGCGCGGCAGGCCCAACGCCTGTTGCGCGATACCCAAGGACATGTCCACAACGCAATTACCGGTACCCGTCGAAGAAACCCAGGCAGCTTCCACAAAACACATGGATAAACTCCTGATTGAAGGCGGCAGGCCTCTGGAAGGCTCGGTGCGCATCAGCGGCGCGAAAAATGCCGCGCTGCCGGCGATGGCCGCGGCGCTGCTGACGAGCGACCGAGTGGAACTCGAAAACATTCCGCGCGTCCGCGACATCATCACGATGGGCAAGCTGCTCGCGCACCTCGCCGCGATCGTGGAGACGCCCGCAATCCCGCCCACGGCGATGATCATCCAGGCCGAACAGATCAACGGCGCCGAAGCACCCTATGAACTCGTAAAAACGATGCGCGCCTCGATCCTGACGCTCGGTCCGCTCGTCGCGCGCACGGGCCATGCGCGGGTTTCCCTTCCCGGCGGATGCGCGATCGGCGCGCGTCCGGTCGACCTGCACCTGAAAGCGCTCGAACAAATGGGCGCGGAGATTGGAATGTCGCACGGCTACGTCGAAGCTCGCGCTCCACGCGGAGGCCGCCTGCCGGGCGGGCACGTTTTCTTCGACAAGATTACCGTCACCGGCACGGAAAATATTTTGATGGCGGCGGCGCTCGCGGCGGGCGAAACCGTGATCGAAAATGCGGCGCGGGAACCGGAAATCACCGACCTTGCGGAACTCCTGATCAAAATGGGTGCGGACATCGAGGGCGCGGGAACGTCCACGATCCGCGTGCGCGGCAAGGAAAAGCTGCACGGCGCGCAACACACCATCATTCCGGACCGGATCGAAGCCGGCACGTTTCTGATTGCGGGAGCCATCACCAACGGAGATCTCGAGCTGACGGCCTGCGCGCCGGAGCACCTCACGTCGGTAATCGCCAAGCTGCGCGAAACCGGCGTCGAAATCCGCGAGACCGGGCCGGGCAAACTGAAAGTTCGCGGCGCGAAAAAGCTGATCGCCGCCGACGTGACCACCGAAGAATATCCCGGCTTCGCCACGGACATGCAGGCGCAATTCATGGCGCTCGCAACGCAAGCCAAGGGCACATCCGTGGTTACCGAAACGATTTTTGAAAACCGCTTCCTGCACGCCAGCGAAATGGTCCGCATGGGCGCGGATATTTCCATCGAGGGACGCCGCGCCGTGGTTCACGGCCCCACAACGCTCTCCGGCAGCGAAGTGATCGCCTCGGACCTGCGCGCCAGCGCATCGCTCGTGCTCGCCGCGCTCGTCGCCAAGGGCGAAACCGCCATCGACCGCGTGTATCACATCGATCGCGGCTATGAGCGCATCGAACAGAAACTCGCCTCGGTCGGCGCCAGCATTCGGCGGGTGTAGTGTGGATCACTCGCCCTAAGGCCGCTACGGCGACCGAAGGGTGATTGGGAGTCCACGCTCGCCACGCATGCTATTTACTTGTCTGGGCGCGTGGTCGTACATCGTGCCAACCTTGCCCAACAGCAAAGGCCAGACTTCTATAAGTGGACTGGTAACTATCCGCTGTGGATAAGTTTGGGCAGAAAGCGTATCTTCTCCTGAAAATGAGAGAGAGGCGTTTTCGCCCAGTTATGTACAGCGTCTTCGGAGATGAGAGCCATGATGAGAATCGCGAACGAGTATTCGCGGTAGCTGCGCTATTTGGCAACGAAAGCGATTGGGAAGGTCTTATCCGCGCGTGGTCTGAAAGAACAATGGGAGATGAGATTCACGCCGCAGAGATCGATACTCCTCAAAATAAGAACCTCTACAGGGATTTAATCCACATTCTAGCAACTAGCAATCTAATTGGCTGGGGCGTTGCAATTTCGCTTGAGAACTATGATTCCTTGTTCCCTGATGCAGTAAATCAGATGCCATACTATTTCTGTCTGGTTAGAGTGATAGAGCATTTCGCGGACATCGCAGCGGTTTGTTTGCCGCAAGATAAAGTCAAATTCACATTCGATCACAATGAGCAGGTGCAATACAACGCGGCAAATCTATATCGCTGCATGACGCAGTTTGAAGAGTGGAAAAACTACAAATGCCTGCATGATGAAATTTTCTTTGACTCTCGAAAGAGTGTCATAATCCAAGCAGCGGATGTGTGGGCCAGAGAAGTTATGAAACACATGGACAATGCTTTTGGCCCGATCAAAAGACCAACACGGCGATCATTTAGTGTTCTGAGAGAAACAAGCAGGTTCGCAGCGGATTTGTATGATAAGCATTTTTTGCAGAGCATGAAAATGCATATCGAAAATCTCACTGTTCCAGGACATACAAAACAGGAATACGATAAATGGCTATGTGCTAAAAAGAGACAAGACACCACAGAACATCGTATTGGCTATCTAGTGCAATTGGGTGTGATTAAAACTTCCGTGAGAAAAGGATGAAGAAAACTAGCCCCATCCTTGCGGCTATCGCAAGGGTGGGGATTGTCGGACCGTCCATCTCCACCTTCCCTGATATCGCGAATCTAAACCCCCGTCCCTTGAAACCCGCAAAGCGTGGGACACCCGCCGCGGAATCCGCCTATCGCTTCAGCCCTAGTGCCAGCGCCGGGTTGGTCTTCGTCATGAGGTTAATGTCAGCCACGGAGATTCCTTCTTTGTGCAGCGCTTCCATAAAATCGAGCAAGCCTTGCGGTTCGAGCGGGCGCTGCGGCTCCGGTGGCTTTTGGACCGAACCGAAATCCGTGGCGACGATGCAGGATTTTGGGCCGAGCACGCGAATCGCTTTGGCGTAGTCGCTGACGCTGACGACCGGATTCGTTCCGAGAGTCGCGCCATACACAAACTCGATCAACGCGCCATCCTGGACAGCCGCTTGCATTTGAGGGATCGTCATTCGGACGGAAGCCGCCATCGCATGCGTCACCACAATGTGCGTCACGCCTCGCTGATGCGCCTCGTGAACCACCATGTCGCCTTCTTCCCCCGAGATGTGTCCGGTCTCCAGCACCAGCTCATGATGCTGCGCGATGAAATCGATCAACTGCAGCACGCCCGGCGTCAGATGGCCATTCTCCGAGACGCGAACGAATGGACCCGTACCGTTTGCGGACTTCACGGCGTGTTCGGCATCGAATGTGGGCAGCCAAACGACTCTGCCCCAGCCGCCCTTTATGGCCGCCATGTGTTTCACCGCTTCGAGATTGATTCCCCCGACCGCCAGATCCTGGGTAATCCCTCCGAACAGCTCGATGCCCGGAACTTCCTTCCGAACCATGTAGGCGAGCGCAGCCGTATCCTCGAAATGATTCTTCAGCACCAGGCCGCGCATCCCCATCTTCTTGGCCAGCCGCGCCAAATCGTCCGCGTCAATCGCGCGATCCACGCTGTCGGGGCCTTGATGCACGTGGAAGTCGATCGCACCCGTTAAATTCAGTTCCGAATCGGATTGCCCGTACGAGGACGCGGGTAAAAGGAAGAAAACCATCCAAACCCAGCCAAACTTCCTGATCAGGATGCGTGAGAATCGTGAAAGCATCTCATTCTCCCTTCGACGGCGCTGACTTCGGCGAGATGACACCGACGGCGAGTTCTCAGCGCGCTTTTCTTTACAGGATTTCCGTTCCTTCCGCGCCGTGCTCCGAGCCGATGTTGGTTGCTTCCGATTCCATCCCTTTTACAGGCACTTTCCAAAATTGTCGAGTTTATCTCTGCCGGAGATTTCACGGAACAATGGTATTCCCTGCGATGGCCGAGGGAATTCGAAGAGGTGAAACTCTCTGAATAACAAAAACGGGGAGGCGATGGACCGCCTCCCCGTTTTTCTTTCAGCGAACTTCTTAAGTCAGACCACAGGCCGACATGACTGCGTCTAGCTCTGCTCGCCGCGCTCGTCGCGAAGGGCGAAACCGCCACGCATCTTTCGCCAGATCCTCCCTGGGGCTGCCGGGATCTCGTAAAGGGGACGAATCTGAGATGCCTTCGACTCCGGTCTGCTGTCGCTACCGCGAAACGGGTGGTGCGGCTACGTTGGTGTATTCATAGCGCACAGACTCATGGAACTTCGTGCCCGTTTCATCGATGTCCTCTTCCTGCCGCAAAATCTGATTTTTGCTCTTCGATATCCATACCAGAGAGTCAGACGTGATGCCTTCGCTCTCTGCGTGGGCGCTGTACACTTCCGCGGCTTCGCCGTTGACTGCTTCGTCTCGCACGTGACGGCAGGAAGTGTTCTTGGCGTTTGCGCGGTTTTCCTGCTGTTGTTTCAATCGGTCCTGCACCGTCAACGGACTCTTCTTCCACTTGCCGTTTACCTGTATGTAGATGGCGCCATCCACAGAAATGTCCTCGCGTAATTCTTGTTTCGTGCCGTTGACCTGGGTCATGTATGCGTGATGGGGTGTCGTCGTCAGCCTCTCGCCGGCATCGAGCACCTTTTTGCACTCATCCTGTGCATACACTGCAGGCACACTGCCGCACCAAGACACCAGCAACGCAAATGCAATGCGATACCGGGATTTGTTCATCTTTCTCGCGATCTTCCCAATCCCTGATTTCATGATGTCTCCTTCTCCAGAGTGTTCCTTCACGACGCTCCGTCCACCTCTCCCATCCCGCTCGCGCCCATAGCCGAGAGGATTTCGTAAGACCCTAGAGATCTGCCACAATGAATCGCCACGGGCTCCCGTCGACCACGAACCGCCAGAGTATAACCCTGTCAGATACTTACACACCTGCAACTTCTCGCGCGTTCCCACACCCTGATAAGTTCTCTTCTCGGTTTTTGCGTCTCGGCCACTATGGTAAGGCCGCACGAGAGCACGTCACGGAAGAAATTCAAAAAGGTGAAAGTCCCCGAAAAATTAAGACAGGGAGGCGATGGGCCGCCTCCCCGTCTTCACCCATACGCTTTTTCAAGCGCTTCACCTGGCGCACGCTCAGACACAGGAGTCCGGCGGCTCTGGCACACGCCATGTCTCCCTCGATGCATGCGCGAATTGCGCTCGCTCGCTGCTGTCCCTTCCGACTCAACGTGAATATCTCCTGCCGCCTGGGGCGACATTTTCAGGTTGCCGTTCGAGGGTGACAGAATTGGTTATGCAGCCAAGACACGCTCGCGCAAATTCGTTGTGTCGAGGGATCGTAGGGGCGTATCGTACAAGGTTTAGGCGTCACAAGTCCGGTTCAGGAAGTTGCGAAAAAACGGCGGCACGGAGGAGATCGAACCATGAAGCGTACACCGCGCATAAATCTTTGGATTTGTATGTCGCTGGTCGCTGGGCTGATCGCGTTAGCCACAGCCGTTCGTGCGGCGGACGATAAGGCGCGCTTCTACGGCACGTGGCAAGCGCATATTCTGATAAACGGCCAGGTGATCACCGTGATTTCGATACATGACGCCGATGGGTACAAGAACTATGTGCGCACGCCCACCGGCGATACGCCCGCCGGCGAGGGCACTTTTTCCGCCGCCAATGGAAGGTCTCAAGACCAGCGCCGAAAGCCCCAACAACGGCGGCGTATATCATTTCACGAACAATGACACCGCGATCGCACAAACCTGGCGGGACAGATTGTCACCTGGAGGCGCATCAAGACGGCAGCGGCGGCGCCCGCGCCGACGCCCGTGGACGCCAATACCGCCGCGAACCGAACGACCGGTTACGTGCCGCCCAGCGGGCGTCCGGGCGCCTCGGTGACGCCGCCCGCCGCGCAACCCGCACGGCCGGCAGCCTTGCCGGCGCCCGCGGCGGCACAATCCGCCGACGATGCGTTGCTCTCTCCCAACGTTAAGGCAGGATTCGCCGCGCTGAAGAGTGGGGACCGTGTTACAGCCTGGCGCGACTTCATGGCTGACGCGCAGAGGGGCGATTCAGACGCGGAGGCCGCCGTAGGCTCGATGCTGTTCCAGAATTCAAATCCGCCGGGCACCGGTTTTTACAAGGACTGCGAAAAGTGGCTGCTGGCATCGGCGAAACAGGGCAACCAGCACGGAATGGACATGCTCGCGCAATACTATTACAACGACGCCAAGAACATGGCGGGAGGCATCAATCCCGGCGCGAACAACGCGCCGCTTTCGCCGGACGGGCAGCGACTCGCCGATGCAAAATTCGCACAGGCGCGCCAATGGTTTGAAAAGTCGGCGGCCATGGGCGACCTTTACGCGATGGGTAATCTGGCGATCATGCTCGACGCCGGACTCGGCGGGCCCCGCGATCCCAATCGCGCCGCGCAATTGCGCGCGCAGGTTGCAAAAGGGCCCCGATGCCAACTTTGCCAAGCGGGCCACAGCCGATCCGCGGCAGTCTCGCCTTGACCGCGACCTGGCAGTCGGGCCACTACGCAGATGCGATCAAGAGCGCCGAGGCCAGCGCCGCCAAAGGCGACGCCAGCGCCGAATCGCTCCTCGGCCGCGCCTACTATGAAGGACTGGGCGTGCCGCGCAATTACGCCACCGCGCTGACCTGGCTCAACAAGGCCGTCGCGCAGAACAATGCCGACGCCATGTTTTTCCTCGGCCTCATGAAGGAATTCGGCCGCGGCATTCCGCAGAACCTTAACGAGGCGCTGGATCTCTTCGACCGCGCTGCCGCACTCGGCCAGGGTTACGCCAAGATGGAATCGGCGGGAATGCGCCAGCAGGGCGAAATCAATCGCATGACGGCCAAGATGCACGGCGGCGGCGCTATGGAGACAGCGTGTCAGACTGCCGGCGGCATTCCAGACTCGGGCGGCCTATGTTTGAAGGGCGGCGGCCAGATCGACCCATTCAACGCCGAACAGGCCGCCGGATCGGGCTATTAATCCGCGCCGTGAACCTGCATTTGAACCAAGACCTGAACAGTGAGGGAACCGCTGGATCTCCGGGGGCGGAAAAATCCAACCTCCTGCGGCCGGAATGTCCAGTTTCCGCGGGCCCGGTTTCCCAAGCGATTAGAGCGCGGGGCCGTACAGAGCACCGCCGGCGGCATTCTTCGCAGTCCGCGCCGCAGCGGCTGCGTTGGCTATATTTTGTCGCGCCTGCTCGAGTGCATTCATTACGCTGAGCGCATCCAGCTGCGGATTGAGGACACTCAGGTCCACGCCTCCCGTTTCCAGCACGGACACGATATGTTGCAGCAACGGTGAAAACGGAGGCTCCTGCCCTTTCGCGGTGGCATCGGCCATCTCGTTCAGCACGTCGGAGCCTTGCTTCCCTGCCAACTCCTTCTGCAGCCCGGCCTTTGTCCCAATCAGGTCGGAATCCACCACAATTCCAGTTAGGCCCCCCGCTCCATCCGGTATGTAGACGATGTTACCGCCGTGCAAATCGCCGGCGATGAGTCCGCCGTCCGCAACGGCCTTCACCAGGTTCTGCCGGGCCACCGGCACTTGCTGCGCCTGCGCCGGAGTCAGCTTTGGCAGCGAACCCGCACCGGCGCCCGCTTCGATCGTCGCTTGCGTCCTCGCTGTTCCTCGGCTCGTCGCCTGAAACGCTCCCGGCTTTTTGAAAACATTGTCCAACGTCATCATCGGAGGTTGTCCGCCCGTCCCCGGCGTCGTTTTGATGATTTCCGCAGTTGGAACTTTTGCCGTCGTCAACAGCTTCTCCCCCGCATTCTGCCCCTGGAACGATGCCGGCGTATCCGGGGCATTCGTTCCAATTTTGATGACTTGATTTGGATTGGACGTCTTTTCATACACAGCGCCATATGTTCCCTTGCCCACAAATTTGCCAAGTTTTTCCGGTCCAGCCGCTGTTTGAATCCATTTCCCCGCCAGCTGCGGCGCGGTCCCGCCATTCGATACGATCCCCTGCAGCGTTGGCCCGCCAATCGCATTATTGGGCGAAGCACCTGCGGATGCGGAAAGCGGCTCATCGGCTGGCGCCGCGTTTCCATTGCCCGGCGCTGTCTTTGTCCCAGGCGTCCCCGGCTCTTCGGCCGGAGGTGTCCCGCCGTTCGGCTGAGTCCTGGTCTGGGCTCGGCGGCTCCTCGATCGGAGGCACTTCTCCCGGAACTGCAGTCTTGGGAACGCCCTTGACGCCCTTCGCCGCTCTGGGAAGCAGGAAATACAAGCAAATCCTCTGTGCGGCGGACGTTCCGCCGACAAAGGGATCCGCCGGCCGCCCGTTCACTTCAGTGACTTGCGTCCCTGCTTCTTGCGCGATCTGTCTCAGAACGATCGACTGGCCGGGCTGCAATCCGAGCAGCTTTGCGGCTTGTGCGAAAGGAGCCGAGTCTGCTGGCTCGGTGCCGAGATTGCCCAGCGAAGCCCGCCGCACCTCAAGGTCCGCATAACCTCGGGCCAGATATCCCGCCGCAGCGACCAGGTCCACCATGCTCTGGACGCATCCCCCCAGCCCATTCACCACCCCCGCCGTGTATCGGAGCGTGTCCGGGACCGTATTGTTAATATTGGGAGCCAGCTTGGGAGTCTTGGCTACCGGTTGTGGCGGAGGAGGATTATTACAATAGCATCCGGCCGGCAGGCGCGCCCCTGGGCCGTTGGCGCAATAGTCGTAGCCGCCGGGCCCCTTCGGGAGGCACGGATTGGGGCCCGGCTGGTAGCCGATTCCGCCGGCTGGGCCTGGCATCGGAGCGTAGTTAGGCGGCGGTCCACCGCGCCGGCTTGTTGGTCCGCCGTTGTTGCCACCCGGGCCGGGAGTTCCATACCCTCCGTTGGTCCCGCCGGAGATGGGCCGGCCCCCGGAGGGCGTGCCGCCGTTGCCATTGTTTCCATTGTTGCCGTTGTTGCCATTGTTCCCATTGTTGCCGTTATTGCCGCCGCCTCCCGGTTGGCTGGTCTCGATCTGCCCAATCAGCTTGGTGACTTCGGGAATAAGATTGGTGGGGACCATGTAGACGACGCCGGGCGCGTGCTTGCAGGCGCCGGCGCCATTGATGTTCGAGTTGTTGTATTTCTGGGCGAGAATGTCGAGAGCTTCTCGCAGCGGATCTCCCGGAGTGTTCCAATTGGGATCGTGGTAGGGCGTCGCATGCTGCTGCGCGGCAATGATCGGAATTTGGGGATCGTTGCAAACGCTGGCGTCGTAGGCTCCGCCATCGCCGGCGGAGAAGGTCTCAGTGCCCTGCGCCCTGGCTGCGCCTCCGCAGAGAAGCACGAGGCTTAAGCCCAGTAGGAACGCGAGTAGTGCATGCTGAAAAGTTCGCATTTTCTCTCTCCGGTGGAGCATCGCGGTCGCACAAATAGGAAGATTCCGTAGTCCTTCGCTCGGCTGAGTGGCGCGATTCTATACAAAAGTAATCGAAAAGTCAGGTAGTGTCCGTGCACCGACTGATAAGTCGTGCGGGCTCGGAAACCGGGTTCTTGCGCATCGGCGAGTAGGTAGGACCGAACAAGACCACGTCACGAAAGAAATTTGAATACGGTAGAAGTCTGTGGAAAGGAAAAACGGGGAGGCGATGGGCCGCCTCCCTGTTTTTGTTTCATCAAACTTCTCAAGCCAAGCCGCAGGCCGGCATGACTGCGTCATCTCGGCTCGCTGCGCTCGTCGCCAAGTGCGAAAACGCCATCGACCGGTTGCGCTAGCACCGTTTCTCAGAACTTGGGGATTGTAAAAAGGGTGACGCGCCAGAACCATACTCTGCACTCAAGAACGTGCATGGAGCTTGTAAGCTGTGGCAGGCAGGGTTAGAGTGTCGTCCGGCTGGAATCCCGAAGGGACGAAGCTCGATGCGAGGAGTGAAATGAAGAGAACGATTGTGAATCCGATCTTCAAAGACAGCGTGACTTTCGTGCAAACTTCGGCCGAGACCAATGGAAAAACCACCGAACTCGAAGTGACCCTGAAGCCGAAGGGACGAAATGTCCTGCACTGCCATGCGTATCCCGAAACATTCACGGCTATCGATGGAGACTTGGGCCTGGAAAACGAGAAGAAAGAACGGAAGATTCTGAAGTCCGGCGAGTCCTACAAGGTGGAGTCGATGGCCTGGCACTGTTTCTACAATCCTACGGACCGCGAAATACGCTTTGGAGTTCATGTAGAACCAGCAAACGAAAAATTGGAATATTTTCTTCGCATTCTCTACGGAATGGCGGCGGACGGATTGACCGACAGTCAATCCAGGCCGAAGAGCATCAAACATGCGGCGATTCTGTTTGGTATGGCCGAGGGTAAAATGGCCGGATTATCATTCGCGCTTATGTCCCCCATCCTGAAGGGAATGGCCAAGAAAGCCCGGGCCAAGGGAGAGGAACAAAAGCTGATCGATAGGTATTGCGTATAGAGCGCGGAAGCCAGTCGCTCAAGTCCGCCTGTTTGACGGCAACCGGCCAGGAACTAATGTCGACACTCATTACCCGCTACGCGCTTCTCTTTGTGATTGGCGCGGCCGTGCTTCTCGCGGCTACCGGCAAGCTTTTTTCTTCCTCTGCAATCGTCATAGCCGCGCAGCTCTTTGCGGTCGGTATCCTGATGTGGGCGCGCCGCTCGTTTCCAACGAAGACATTTCGCGCGGATGCGACACCATCCGCCGAGACCGTCATTCGCCGCGGTCCATATCGATTGATTCGACATCCGATGTATTCTGCTGCGTTACTGTTCATTTGGGCAGCGGTTCTCTCTCATCTGTCCTTATGGACTGCGGCGATTGGCGTATTTGTGACCATCATTGCTGCACTTCGCGTCGTCTTCGAAGAGCGCTTTCTTCGCTCTCGATATCCCGAATACGCCGCGTACGCTCAGGTGACGAAGGCGATCGTTCCTTACGTGATCTGACGACCGCCGCCCTGGAAGTCGGATAGGTCCTGTGAAGTCCGCTCATAGGAATATGGGAATTTGACTCTGCGAGGGCCCAGTAGCCACATTCCGATAGTCCCTGCCGGCTCAACCGGTCGATGCAACACCGTTCTAATCTGTTGATCCGATCGTATTTTTCAAAAAGACCCGATCCTTTCGGCTGTGCTCGATTCAACCTAATTAGGACTGCAGGTGAGCCTTCCGTCGACCCATCCTCCGAATACATGGGCCGATTACCAATAATCCGTCGGTTTACGTGGCGGCTCTGATATCCTTCGGCAGGTCGCAACCCAGCCACGCGCTTGCGCCGATGGAATGCTGCATACACCAAAGCAACGGAGGTTCTCATGTCGTTTCGATTTGCTACCGCAGTCACGTTTGTTTTGCTCCTCATGTTTCCTTCTGCTGGAAGCACCCAGGTGCTGACGGAGCGCGACGTTTCGGTTCACATGGGCTTGACGATCGCTGAAACGGCACTGGCACAATGCGGAGACAGAGCATCGGTTGCCGTCGTCGATCGCGCGGGCCGGCTCCGAGTTTTCCTCCAAGGCGATGGGGCGTCACCGCACAATCTCGAACTGTCCCGCCGAAAGGCTTACACGGCTTTGACCTTCCGGCAGACGTCGGCCGAGTGGGCGACGCACACCGAAACGACACTTTCGGGTCAGCGAATGCTTGCCGACGTCATTCCGCTCGCCGGCGGCGTTCCGATCAAAGTCGGCGAGGACACCATCGGCGGCGTCGGCCTGAGCGGAGCCCCAATGGGAGGGGCGCAGGAGGAGGCCTGCGCCAAGGCCGGCATCGCCAAAGTAGCGGATCAACTTCGGTGAGGCGGGCGGCCACGTGAATGGCCGCTCGGGATTTTGATTTGTAATCTGCCCGGCCACTCCCGAGCCGTCGGCCACTCGGAAGTGGCCGCACAAGAGCACATCGCGGAAGAAATTAAAAAAAGAGAAGTCTCTAAACCCGGCATTTTCAAAACTGCAGTGGGCCGGGAGCTGACTACTTGTACGGCGCTTACGAACGCGAGTGACATCCTTCCACCTGAATTGTACTAATCTAGATCGATTGCGATTGTCGCGATCGTAGCGCAGGCAACGGGCCGCGGCAAACTACGGGAGATTCGGGAATGGATGAAGCGGCGATTTGCGCGAATCTTCCGGCTCAATCCGCCCCTGCGGTTCAACAAAGAATGCGACCGACAAAAGATCGGCTATCGAACTCCGAGCCCTGGGCGCTATTGGCAGTAGGTGTCGCGTTCTTGCTTGGCGTCGCATTTCAGCGAAGCCCACTCAACGGATCGTTGCGATTGACCGGCGCGGCATGGCCGTGGCGCGACCTGAGTATCGCACACACGGCTCTGTTTCTTTTTGGGCCGTTCGCGTGCATCGCCTTTGTGCTGTGGAAAGCCGAGAGAAAACCCGAGGCGCGCGTTTCCCTCTACCTGTGGATCCTGACCTTGGGAAACTTTTTTTTGCAGTTGCTGGGAATCCTTGCGGACTCCAGAGGCTTTGGTTTGGTCCAGCAGACCGTCCTCTCTCCGAGCGCCACCAGCTATTTTACCGATGCCGCGGCCATCCAGGATTTGTCCTTGTGGCTCCGGAAATTTTATCTCGCGTCGCTTCATTTCCATTCGTCGACACATCCTCCGGGCCCGGTCCTCGTTTGGTATTTGTTCCTCCAATTGTTCGGATCGCCGGCAATCATGGGCGCGTGCGTGGTGGGATTGGCGGGCAGTTTGGGCGTGGTGGTCGCGTACAAGTTCGCCGCCTTGTGGACGGATAGCCCGCATGCGCGGTTGCTTGCCAGCGCCTTCTACGCGCTTCTACCTGCCACGACGCTTTTCTTTCCGGAGATGGATCAAATTTATCCGATTCTGTCGATGCTCCTGATTCTTTTCTGGTGCAGATCGCTGGAATCGGAGAAGAGAGTTCCACTCGAATCGTTCTACTTCGGCGCGACTTTATTTCTCACAACCTTCTTTGCATATAACTTGCTTACGGTCGGGGCATTTCTTTTTTACTACGCCCTCTATTGGCTCTGGCAACGAGGCTGGACGGCGTCTTCCTGGGCCTCGGTGCTGGTGAACTCCGGAATCGCCGCAGGGGTGTGCGCGATTGCTTACCTCGCGCTGTGGCTGGCGACAGGATTCGATCCGATCGCCTCGTTGTTTCATGCTCTTGCCTACCAGGCGGCATATTCCCAATATCTGAAGCGTCCATACCTGGCGTCTGTGTTCTTCGATCTCTACGATTTCTTCCTGGGTGCGGGGATCCTGGCATTGCCTCTCCTGATTTTCCAGCTCTGCCGCGACTTGAAGGATTTCGATCCCGCGCGAAAAGATGCGGCACTGACCTGGATCGGACTAGCGACGATTCTCACGGTCGACTTGACCGGATTGCTGCGCGGAGAGGCGGCGCGCGTCTGGCTGTTTCTCCAACCGCTTCTGGTAGTTCCGGCGGCACTGGAGCTTTACCGTTTCCGCTGGCGGTGGAGGATTACAATCTTCTCGATGCAGTGGCTCATTGTGGTCTGTCTCAAGGCCAGAATGTTTTTCATCATGCCTTGAGAATCAGGCGAGTCGCTTGGGATTGCAAGACGCCGCGATAGGAGCGCCTCCGACGAGAAAGCTGCCGATGAAACGGTCGCATCGGAAACTGGCTTTCGGCGTCAGCGGGCGGAATCCCACATTCCGAGAATCCCGTTTCACAGGGCTTGGAAGAAGTTGCGCAAAATAAAAGCGCCGCATTCGTGGCTTTCCCACAATGAGGCGCGGGTTAAGTTTGAGGTGTGTCGTGCGTCGCGGGGTTCAACAGCAGATCTCCAACGTGCAAAATTTGTAGGGCAAGATCTCTCCCGCCAGGAGGCAGCGGTTGGCCACAGGTAGGACACTTAGTCGTTTTGCCCATGATCTTCGCGCTGGTCGACGGGTAGGTTCGCCGATGTGCTCAGAAGGAAAGTTCATGTCAGTGGTCTTAGCAGCGCCGTCTGTCCTAGAGGACGCCAGCGCTTGCGAAATACGTAAACGTCGAGCCCGGCTTTCACTCGAGCCAAAGACTCACGAAGAACGTTTCTCACGCTGAAGACGTCGTCGGCATTAAAGCCGATGGCATCCAAACCCGTATGGTTGGCGATAAAGATGGCACGCTGATTTTGAAATTCCTGGGAGATGATGGTGATCTCATTCCGGTCAAAAAACTCTTTTGCGCGGAAAACCGAGTCGAGGGTGCTGAAACCGGCATAATCCAGATAGATTTTCTCGCCGGGCACACCCTGATTGACTAGTTCTCGCTTCAGGTCTGCTGGTTCATCATCGTCAGGGGTACTTTTGTCTCCGCTTGCCAGCAGATAATCGACCTTGCCTTGGCGATATAGTTCCGCCGCTGCCCTGACACGCGCCTGAAAGAAGAGATTGAAGCGGCCATCGGAAAGGCGTTCGGGACATCCGAGTACCAGTCCAACGCGCCGATGAGGAATCCGGCCAATATCGGAGTAAGTTTTATTCTTGGCTGCGCTGGCAATCGCGAGATTCGCCGCGAATGCACCGGCTACCACGAAGTCCACAACCACGAGCCCAAAGATAAGTACGTTGCGTCTACTAACATTCACCATAAGGCGGCCTCGCAGGACGGAGAACTGAATGCAACGATCTGTTTCATGCGGCCACCCGGCTGCGGAAAAACAATTACCGAACGACCACTAGTTTATTGCTGGCTGTCGACTGCGCGAGTAATAAGTCTTGCAATTTTCTGTATTGCGCGTACGCGGTGCTGTCTGCTTCCAGCACCATGATACAGCCATGCGTGGTCAAACTACCCATCCCTAAGAGAAAACCGCCACGCAAGGCTCCCGGCATCCAACCCGGGAGCCACACCCTCCAGCCCGGGACAGGAGGCACGGGCTCCAGCCGGAAACGTTCTTCGCCTCCCTCGCGAGTATCCAGACGGATCCTGTACTCGCCGGGTTCGATGGGTCCCATCTTTTTGTATTTTCTACCCTCGCATTCGGGGTTATCTCTGCATGAGCCGATACCCGATGTCACGTTCTGAGGCCCTACGACGATCGGCGTCTTTTCGCCGGTCCCCTCCGAGGTGCACTGAAGTACGTGTGCCGAAATGCTATAGAAGCAGTTGGCTCCGGGAGAACCAGTCTCTCTTGTGGCGAAATAACTCGCGAACTGATTGTGATTGAGAAGTATCATCGACAGCGAAAAGGTCAGCAGGCTGAGCACTCCAAAGGTTTTGGCCGACTTTGAGTACCCAGGGACGACACGATGTGCCATTCTCGTCCTCCACGAATCGCCGCCCACTCCGACCGGGCATCATCTGCCACAGCGGCTTCACTTGGCGGCGTGGTTGCAAGAAACACGCTTTGTAAAATCAGTCGAAGCTACTTAGTCGCCGCTCGGCGCCGACAGACTTCGATTAGGTCAATTCGAAACTCATTCACGATCAGCTCGGCGATCGATGATTTCTTTCAAAGCGGAGTGGGAAGCGTCCGCACTCCGCTTGAAAGGAGTCATGATTCGTTGGCCGATTTTGGCCAAGGAGTAGTTCCTAGGCTTTGTTTTTTGAGCAGGTCACGAATGCTAGCCCGCTACGATATGCCTCAGGGTCAATACACCAAAGATACCTGCAAGGGCCAACAACCCCGCACCTACCAAGCCCACTGTTCCCGGCATGTGCAAGCCGGCAGTTTTCTTGGTTGTCGTTGCTGTGAAGATCGCGGTGCCATTGGTTGTGCCTTGTAGCTCTCCTCCGGAAAAGCTTGTTGATGTGAACCGCAGGTAGATGTGTTCGCCTCGCTGCGTAAAAAAGGGTCCCGACGGAGGCAACACATAGTTGTATCCCTCATGCCGAGATTCGTCTTCAGAAGAGGGAGCAGTCGTTGTCTGCCGCAATCCATCCGCTGTACTAGCCGGGAAGTAAAAGGTGTCCGGTCCTCCTCCCACTCCCAGGCTCACCGAGAACTGTCCAATAGTTCCAACACCAAAGTGGCCGAAGCCCCCAGGGTTCAACGTAGCCGAGCCACCAACCCGAAGTTCGCAGAAATTCTGAGGACACGCCCCAAGATCGATGACTGTTGTCTTACCGGTAAATGCCTCCGAAACCTGGCTAGTCAACACGAAAGACTGACTAGGCAACCCCGCTAGCACACCTCGCGGACTCACCGCGGAAATTGCCAGAAGGATTAACATGCATGCTGCTGAAGCCAAAAAGGGTTTGGACTTGAGTACGGTCCTCATGCTGAGCCGTTTCATGTTTGTCTCTCCTTTTAGAGTGAGGACGATGGCGGACTTAAAGTCCTCGCTTTTAAGCGTGATCCTCCGCGATAGATGTGTGCGTCGAGGGGTCTCCGACCCTAAAAAGCTGCACCCTTGTATCACAACATTTCGTCCTTCCGTATAAACAATTGAAGAATTAGGAGTACTAGAACTCAGCGAATAGTCTCCACACTCACACCACCGCCACCGAGCTTGGCGAGGATGCGATAGTGCAAGATGGTCCGGCAGATCATTGTCGATTCAGCGGGACTTTCCGCTCGCACCAATAGCGGAGATGATCTCGTGCGGACCGAGACGAGTTCCAACAGCGAGGGGCAGCAAGATCAGGGAGCAGATAGATAAGTCTTACATTGCGATCTCGAAAGCGGCCCAAGTCCCGTGATGTCGTCTTCTCGGAATGTGGCTTTTTGCATGTCGGCTATGAGGTAGGA
The DNA here is from genome assembly GCA_963800455.1 of uncultured Acidobacteriota bacterium. Classification (GTDB taxonomy): domain Bacteria; phylum Acidobacteriota; class Terriglobia; order Acidiferrales; family UBA7541; genus Palsa-360. The sequence continues at coordinate 1,163,534 of CAWDAY010000004.1, forward strand.
CCGAACAAGGGCACGTCACGGAAGAAATATGAAAAAGGTAAAAGTCTCTGAAAAATGAAACGGGGAGGCGAATGGCTGCCACCCCGTTTTTGTTTCCGCAAACTTCTCAAGCCGCCCCACAGGCCGGCATGACCGCGTCTAGCTCTGCTCGCCGCTGCCGCCCGCGCCCGCGCCTGCTCCTGCGCCGGCTTCCTTCTGTTGCTTTTCGCGCTGCTCGCGCAGGACGGCTTTGCGCGAGAGGCGAATCTTGTTGCCTTCGATGGCCAGCACCTTGACGAGGACCTGGTCGCCCAGCTTCAGGGCGTCACGCACGTCGCGCAGGCGCTGCTCGGCGATTTCGCTGATGTGCAGGAGGCCGTCGGTGCCCGGGAAAATTTCCACGAACGCGCCGAACTCCGCCAGTCGCACCACTTTGCCGAGGTAGGTCTTGCCGATTTCGGCGGACGCCGTAACGTCGCGGATCATCTGGAGGGCCGATTCGGCGGCCGGTCCGCTGTTCGCGAAGACGTGTACCTTGCCGTCGTCCATCACGTCGATTTTCACGCCCGTGGCTTCGATGATCGAGCGAATCTTCTTTCCGCCCGGGCCGATCAGGTCGCGAATCTTGTCCGTGGGAATCTGCAATTGATGCAGCCGCGGAGCATAGGTGGACATCTTGGGCCGGGCCGAGGAAATGGTCTGGTCCATGATGTCCAGAATGTGCAGACGCGCGCGGCGGGCCTGTTCGAGCGCCTTGCGCATCAGGCCGACGCTGACGCCGCCGACCTTGATGTCCATCTGCAGCGCGGTGATTCCGGCGCGCGTGCCGGCAACCTTGAAATCCATGTCGCCGTAGTGGTCTTCCGCGCCCGCGATGTCCGTGAGGATCGCGTGCTGCTCGCCTTCGATGACGAGCCCCATGGCGATGCCCGCGCACGCCGACTTGATCGGCACGCCGGCGTCCATGAGCGAGAGCGAACCGCCGCACACCGTGGCCATGGAGGAGGAACCGTTCGATTCCATGATGTCCGAAACGAGGCGCATGGCGTACGGGAAATCCGTTTCGGGCGGGAGCAGGTTCAGCAGGGCGCGTTCGGCAAGAGCGCCGTGGCCGATTTCGCGGCGGCCCGGTCCCCGCAGGAATTTCACTTCGCCGACGGAAAACGGCGGGAAGTTGTAGTGCAGCATGAAGCGCTTGAACGATTCTTCCTCGAAGAGCAGGTCGAGCCGCTGCTTGTCTTCCTTGGTGCCGAGGGTGGTGGTCGCCAGGGCTTGCGTCTCGCCGCGGGTGAAGAGCGCCGAGCCGTGAGCCCTCGGCAAAACTCCCACTTCGCAGGTGATGTCGCGGATTTCGTCGAACGCGCGGGCATCCGGACGCCGGTTGCGGTGCAGAATATCGTCGCGGAAGTAATTCTCACGCAGGCGCTCGAAGGCTCGCATGGCCAGCGTGCGCTTCTCTTCTTCCTCTTCCGGGATCGATTCCTTGATCGCTTTCTTCACTTCGTCAATCAGGTGGTAGCTTTCCTTCTTCGGGTATTTCTTGGTGTCCAGCGCGTCGTGGAGCTGCGCGCCGTATTTCTGCTCGATTTCCTTGGCCAGCGCCTCGTCGAACGCCAACGGTGCGACGGTCACTTTGTTGGGTTTCAGCTTGTCGTGCAACTGGCGAATGGCGGCGATGATGTGCTTGATCTGCTGGTGCCCGAATTCGAGCGCGTCGGCAACCGTATCTTCGCTGACTTCGATCGCGCCCGCTTCGATCATTACGATGGCTTCTTCCGAAGCAACGACGACGATGTTCAGCAGGCTGGTCTTTTGTTCCGCGGTCGTCGGGTTGGCGACGAGCTTTCCGTCGACGAGGCCCACGCGCACGGCCGCGACCGGCGTGGTAAACGGCAGATCGGAAATAAACGCCGCAGCCGAAGCCGCCGTGATGCCGATCATGTCCGGATCGTTTTCGCTGTCCGCCGAAAGCACCATGGCGACGATCTGCGTTTCATTGCGCCACGCTTCGGGAAACAGCGGGCGCAGCGGGCGATCGATCATTCGCGAAGTCAAAATTTCGCGTTCCGAGGGGCGCCCTTCGCGCTTGAAGAAGCCGCCGGGAATTTTTCCGGCCGAATACGTATATTCGCGATAGTCCACCGTGAGGGGAAGAAAATCGCGGTCATTGGCCTTGGAATCCATGCACGCCGTGACCAGCACGACGGTATCTCCATAACGCGCCAGGACGGCGCCGTTGGCCTGCTTGGCAATCTTTCCGGTCTCAAGGGTCAGCGTGCGTCCGCCGACTTCGACAGTAACCTGATGAGGAGCTGGTGCAGCTTGCGACATATCCGGAGGTCCTTTCGACTCTCCGCCGCGTCCCGAACCTTCGGGCTACACGCGCGCGAAAAGCCATTCGAGTGCGGGAGTGCTGCTTCCCGTTTTGTGTGGAAGAGAAAACGCGGAACGATTGCGAGCGGTGCGCCGGAGACTGCCTACAAAAAAAGCGGCCTGGCGAGAATGCCGTGGGCCGCAGGTAGCTGGCAGAACTCCGCGAAGATCGGGAGATGTTGTTGGCTCGACTGCGCTCCCCCTGAGGAGCGACTACTTGCGCAAACTAAGGCGGTCGACAATCTCGCGATACCGATCCGGGTCACGGCGGTTGAGGTAATCCAAAAGACGGCGCCGCTTGTTGACCATCATGATCAGCCCGCGCCGCGATGCATGGTCCTTGAGGTGCGCCTTCAGATGACTCGTCAGGTAGTTGATACGCTCGCTCAACAGAGCGATCTGCACTTCCGGCGAACCCGTGTCCTTGACATGGGCCCGATACTGCTCGATCAACGCTGACTTAGCTTCTCTCAAGTCGTCCTCTCCGCCCAACCCACTCTATTGCTTTCGTTTTTGTCTTCTCTTCGACCCTAGCAGCCTACCATACGGCCGTGGGGACATGCAAAATTTTTCTTCTGTTCGAACAAATTCAAATTCGAACACGTTCGCGGCGCGGAATTCCCCATCCGGTTTCGCGGAGAGCTACTTTCCGTGGACCAGCGAAAGAAACTCCTCGCGCGTCTTGGGATTGTCCTTGAACGAGCCGAGCATCGCGCTCGTGACCGTCTGCGAGCCTTCTTTTTCGACGCCGCGCATCACCATGCAGAGGTGGCGTCCTTCGACGACCACGCCCACGCCGAGCGGAGCGATTTTCTGCTGGATGGCGTTGGCAATTTGATTCGTGAGCCGCTCCTGAATTTGCAGCCGACGCGCGAACATGTTCACGAGCCGCGGAATCTTCGAAAGGCCGACAACTTTTTTGTCCGGAATGTAAGCCACGTGGCATTTCCCGAAAAACGGCAGCAAGTGATGCTCGCACAAGCTGTAAAACTCGATGTCCTTCACCAGAACCATCTGGTCGTAGGTCACCGTGAACATCGCTCCGTTCAGCAGCTTTTCCGGGTCCTGCTGGTAGCCGCTGGTGAGAAAGCGAAAGGCCTTCTCGAACCGCTCGGGCGTGCGCCGCAATCCGTCGCGGTTCGGGTCCTCGCCGACCGATTCCAGTATTTTCGCGCATGTGGTCCGCGATGGACGCGGACGACTCCGCGCCCTCCGGCTCGGTGAGCATCAATTCTTCAACGCGTTTTCTCTCGTCAGTCATGCGACGCTCCCGCGGGCTCTCCCGCATATTCAAAGCTGTTCAACCCGGTTTCCTCGACGCGAACGCGCTCCAGCCTGGCGCGCGGAAACCGGCGCAGGCGGTTGAAAATCTCGATGCAAATATTTTCCGCCGTCGGAACGTTTTCACGAAATTCCGCGAGTTCCTCGTTCAGATACTTGTGGTCGAAAGGCTCGATCACTTCGCGTTCGACAAACGCGTCCAGGTCGGACAGGTTCGCGATCATTCCCGTGGCCCGATCCACCGGACCCGACACGGCCACTTCCACGACGTAATTGTGGCCATGCCCGTAGGGATTGTTGCACTTGCCGTATACGCGGCGATTCTCTTCCTCGCCCAGCTGCGCGCTGTGCAGGCGGTGCGACGCGCAAAACCGGTACCGGCGCGCGAGGTGCAGCTTCATCGCACGCCTCCCGCATCGGCGCGGGCGCCGTTGCCTTCGCCAAAGCAATCGACGAACAGGTCCGGCGTCTCGTACAAGCGCACGCGATGCAAATGCCCGCGCGTGATCTTGGGTTCCAGCAGACGCCAGATCACCGCCGCAATGTTCTCGCACGTGGGAATCTGCCCCGCGAGTTCCGGAACCTCGTAGTTCAGAAAACGATGATCCATCCGGTCGGTCACTTCGCGCTGCAAAATGTCCTTGAGCTCTTTCAGGTCGAGCACCATGCCCGTCGCCGGATCGGTCTCGCCGGCCACGGTCACTTCGAGCACGTAGTTGTGGCCGTGTCCATGCGGGTTGTTGCACTTGCCGAAGACGCGGCGGTTCTCCTCGACCGAAAACGCCGGGTTGTGATAGAGATGCGACGCCGAAAACTCGATCTTGCGTGTCAGATAAACCATAAGGAAAAGGAGATCGTCAGCGTTTCCCGCCAGCGGATCGAAGGCAGGTGTTTCCGAATTACCGGTTACGAATCACGGCCCACAGGGTACGCGCGCCCCTTCCAGGCAACGCTGCCCCGAGCGTAGCGCCATTCCGAGTTCAGCAATGTGGCCGCATAGAGCGCGACCCCCGGCAAATAGTATAGAGCAAGCCCCGCCGGAAAACGATTTCGCCGCAGGTCCGCGGCATAGGCGGCGTGCCGGCCCGCCAGCATCGCCACACTCAACACGCCCCAGATTAGATGCAGAAACGCCAAAGGAAGTAGCAACAAAGGAATCCACGGCACCACGCGGAAAAGCTCGCGCCCCACCGCGCGGGGCGTCCCGCCCATGAGCGGATACAGATTCTTGGTCCAGCCTTCCCACATGGCCCCGAAGGTCCTGTACATTCGAGCGCGCACGATGCCGCTTCCCGGCGCGAAGTGCAGGCGAACCCCCGCCTCCTTGGCGAGTCTTGCAAGCGCGACATCTTCGAGTACTTCGCCGGCGACCGCGGCGTGCCCTCCGATGCGCTGGTAATCCTCGCGCCTGATGAGCAGGTATTGTCCGCTGGCCGCCGCGACCGGCGAATCGGGATGATTCACCGCCGCGTACGAATATCGATGCGCCAGGCGCGTGTAGACGAACGGAATCAGCGCCTTTTCCCACCACGTGCGGGTTTCCTGGTCGGGCGAGTACGAAACCAGGCCCGCACCATTCTCCGCCGCGTCGGCCAGAGCGCGGCTCGTGGAACCGGGCAGGTGCACCGCGTCGGCGTCCGTGAAAAGCAGCCAGTCTCCCGTGGCCTGCGCCGCTCCGAGCGATACAGCATGATTCTTCCCCACCCATGCGCCCGGCAGTTCTTTCGTTTCGAGCACCCGCAAGTGTGCATGGCGCGACGACAGCCGCTGAAGCTCCGCAGCCGTTCCATCCGTCGACTGGTCGTTAATGACGATGATTTCCCGAATTTCCGGCTGCGCGGCAAGCGAATCGACTGCGGCGGCAATCGTCGCTTCCTCGTTGCGCGCAGGGACTATCGCGGAAACAGTAGGATGGAGATTCATTGGTGAAATCGGCGGCGAATCGGCTCGCGCGAAGCCGGGTCAAGACTGTATTATAGAAGGGCTGGAGAATAAACGTTGAAACATAAGATTCTTGGCCCCATTGGATTGATCCTGGCCGCCGGCATTCTGGTGGCGTTCGCTGTCCCCAGCTATCGCCAGGGCGAAGCGAGCCTTGCGGGCCGCAAGGCCAAAGACTTCGATATGCAGATCACGGGCGCCGCGCACCTGTCGGACCTGCGCGGCAAAGTCGTGGTCCTCAATTTCTGGGCCTCGTGGTGCCCACCGTGCCTGGAAGAAACTCCGTCGCTCAATACGCTGCAGCAGGCGATTGGGCCGAAGGGCGGCGTCGTTCTCGGCATTAGCGTTGACGAAGATAAAGACGCGTACGAGAAATTTCTAGCCGACAATCACGTCGTTTTCCCTACTTACCGCGACGCGACGAAGAAAACCGCCACGGATTACGGCACGTCCATGTTTCCCGAGACGTACCTGATCGATCGCCAAGGGCGCCTCGCGCGCAAGATCGTTGGCCCTCAGGACTGGCAATCGCCGGAAATTATGAACTCCCTCGACATCCTTCTGAATCAGAATTGAATTTCCAAGCTTTGTTTTTTGGTAGCACAGACTTCAGTCTGTGGGTTTCCATTTGATCTTGGCTGGCGCGTGAAATCTGGATTCAGGAACGGAACCCCACAGACTGAAGTGGAGTGAACCCCTATTTTGAGACAAACGGAACTGGCACACTTAGCAGTGAAAGGGGCTGCGAGTGGGCAAGAAACGGTTGCGGCGGCATACGCGGGAGTTCCGTCGGATGGCGGTGGAGCGACTGAAGAGTTGCGATAACATCGTGGCGTTATCGCAGGAACTGGGCGTTCATCGACGTCTGCTGTATCACTGGCGAGATCAATCGGAGTCTTGGCAAAGTGAGGAATCGCCGCCGGGTAGTTCGCGGGAATCCACTCTGCGGAAAGAAATCAGCCAGCTCAAGCGGGTGCTGGCGGACAAAACGCTGGAGCTGGATTTTTTCAAAGGTGCCTTGCAAAAAGTCGAGGCTCGACGCCGGAACAGCGATATGACTGGCGAGAAGGCATCTACGACGAAATCCAAGAAGTGATGCCTTTGCAAGGCAGCCTAAGCATCGAGCGCATGTGTCAGATGGCCGGAGTGAGCCGCGCGGGATTTTATCGTTCGCTGCGCGAGCGGGCGCCGGTCGAGGAAGAGATGGAAGTGCGGAGCATGATCCAGCAGATCGCCGTCCAGCATCGGCGGCGCTACGGTTATCGGCGGATCAGCGCGGAGTTGCGGCGACGCGGGATGGCGGTGAATCACAAGCGTGTGTTGCGGATTCTGCGCGAAGATAATCTGCTGGGTGTGCAGCCGCGAAGATTTGCGGTGACCACGGATTGCGATCATCGGTTCGAGGTGTATCTGAATCTGGCCGGTCGCATGAATCTGACGGGGATCAATCAGTTGTGGGTTGCGGACATCACCTACATCCGATTGCAGCAAGAGTTTGTATACCTGGCGGTGGTGCTGGACGCGTATTCGCGCAAAGTGGTGGGATGGGCGCTGGACCGCACGCTGGCGGCGCGCTTGCCGATCGCGGCGCTGGAGCAGGCCGTGGCCGAGCGACAGCCGCCGCCGGGATTGGTGCATCACTCGGATCGCGGCGTGCAGTATGCCTGCGGAGATTACGCCCAGGTCCTGCAACGGCACCGAATGATTCCGAGCATGAGTCGTCCGGCGAACCCCTACGACAACGCCAGTTGCGAGAGTTTTATGAAGACGTTCAAGCGAGAAGAGATTTACGCCAACCAGTACCGCGACCTGGAGCATCTTTTCGCGAATATCGAAGCGTTCATCGAACAATACTACAATCGGTGCCGGTTACATTCGGCGTTGGGCTATCGTTCGCCAGAGGAATTCGAGCGAGATGCCGGTCCAGCAATCCATTCTACTGGAGCAACAATGAGTTTTTTCAGGCATGGGGAGATCTAACCGTCCGATGATCGGGAAGACAAAAACGGGGAGCGACTCAACAGCCGCCCCCCGGCTCATCGTCCGGATGAGTCTCCGGCTGGCTATTCCTCGGCGAGTTGCTCTCCAGCAGAGCTCGCCTCCGCTTCACCAGTCGAACATCATCCTGAAGAAGAAGGCGCAGTTTGAGAAGTAAAATTCATGGAACGGCAAGTGTGCTAGCTTCAAATTGTCTCAGCTGAGGGGTTCACCCCAGAAGTCTGTGCTACTTAACCCCCTTCGACAATCGTTTTAGGTGAGGGCAGAGGGTTCAACGCTGGGCGGGCAGGAACTTGATCAGCGTTGTGCGCGCCACGCCATCTTCGGCGTTGTACAGCACGCGGTCCACGCGAGAAAGCAACTCCAGGCCGCTGAGACCGCTGTCCGCTTCGCGCTCCGACTCGGCAAGCGCGAACGTTTCCAGGCCCACTGCGGGACGCGCCTGCCCGCGGCAGCGGATGGCGATCTCCATGCGATCGGCGAACGTATCGACCGTTACGTCGACGGCCTCGCTAGTCTCAGTGAGTTGAGAAATTGTCTCGCGGCAGACGTCGCCCGCGGCCCTGGCAAGCTGTTCGCTCGCGCCGGCCTCGAATCCCGCGTGCGCCGCTTGAAATTCGACGGCGTTGCAAAACACTCCCACGAGGCGCGGATCCTGGTCCAGATGGAAGACGATGCGAATCGGCTCATCGGTCATCGGATTGGACCACGCTGATTTCGCAGGCCTCGCGGCAATCCGGGCAGTAGTATTTGCCGTCGACGCAAAGGCGCACGCCCTGCTGTCCCTGGCAGAAGCAGCAGTAGCGATCGCACGTGCAGGTTCTTTCCGGCAGATCGCATTGCGAACAGAGAATAGTGGTCTGCATAATCTTCCCTCGTCCATGCGCAGGGCCGAGGAAACACGCCCCAGCCGCAAAGCCCTCTATAAGGCACTATAGGCCAGCACGCCGCGCCAGAACAAGCGCAAGTGCCTTGCTGCGCAACAAGTGGTGGGGCAAACGCGCGAGATTCATGCCACGCCGAATGGTCGGAAGGATTCGATCTCGGACGTCTCCGCGCGCAGAGAAATCACTTGTACCAATATATTCAATCCATTACCATGCGCCATTCATTACTTAGAGAGGTGTTACGGTGAAACCGATTTGGATTGGCGTGTTTCTTGCAATCTGCTCACTGCACCCAAATTCTCTTCGCGCACAAATCACGGATACCTCTGTCTGCGAAATCATCGCTAGTCCAGCGGCCTTTGACGGGAAAACCGTGCGGATCAAGGGGACCGTAGTTGCCGGTTTTGACGAATTCATAATCCAAGGGCCGGGCTGCAATCAGCCGGTGAACGCAATCTGGCTGTCGTATCCGGAAGGGACAAAGGGAAAGGCCGGCCCGGCCGCATACGTGCAAGTTCAACTTGGCCGCAATAATCCTGCCCCCGCACCATCGGCGATGCGAACAGCCGTGACCCTCGACAAGAATAAGGATTTCAAGGAATTTGATTCCCTGCTCTCCGCGTCCGCCAAATCGAACGGAATTTGCCTCGGCTGCATCCGTAATCGAGTGACTGCAACACTCGTCGGGCGGCTGGACGGAGTTAAGGACGCAGGGGCAGTCTGGGACAACGCGGGAAAATTCGTAAGCGCCGGCGGATTTGGAAATATGAATCGCTACAATGCACGGCTCGTTCTTCAATCCGTTTCCGACGTTTCGCCGCAGGCGATCGACTATTCAAAGGATGCCTCGGCGAGCGGCAGCGCTCCACAAACGGGCGCGAAGCTTGCTCCGCCCACCCCTGAGCAATATAAGAAGGCCGTCGCGGCATTCGGCGGACCTGGTGAGGACAACGGCGTGTACTTGGGATTTGGCGTCGCCAACGAAGCCCCGAAGAACGACAGCGCAAAAGGCACACATGACTCGCCTGACGGACTTCTATTCAATTGCACGATCGACCCGGATCGGCTGAAAGGCGATCTGGAGACTCTGGCGATCGCTCATCTCGGATCGCATATCGCAGATGTCCGCAGCCACCAGACTGAGATTGCCAACGAGAGTGCCTTTGCTTCTGAGTACCGCGCGTGGCAGATCACGACTCTCGCCACGATGATGAATCGTCAAAAACTCCTGACCCTTCCGGGAAGCTATCAGGTTTGGAATACCGCGTGGGCAGAGTCGGATCGCCCCAGGATGATCGATCAGGGCATCTCGCGCTACTTGATGGACTGGGCTTTCCTCAGCATTGCGCCCAAACCATAAGCGCAGTGTGGGCTTAGCTCATTCGTCGGGATTGATTGGCGGGCGAGTTGGCCGAGTCCTTGTCGCCCGCTTTCTTGACACCCTTCAAACCCGCATGTTAGTTTCGATTTCGCGCTGCGGTTCCTGAGAATTTCTAGTGACATCTCCGACCACGACACAACTTCGCAAGACGGCGTTGAACGGCGTGCACCGCCGCCTCAAGGCCAAAATGGTCAATTTTGGCGGCTGGGACATGCCCGTCGAGTATTCGGGTATTGTGGCCGAGCATATGGCGACGCGTACGGCGGCGGGCCTGTTCGACGTGAGCCACATGGGAGAAATTGAGGTTCACGGGCCGGAGGCGCTGGCGCTGGTCCAGCACGTCACGTGCAACGACGCATCGAAGCTCGCCATCGGGCAGGCGCATTACTCCGGACTGATGACCGAACGCGGCACGTTTGTCGATGACCTGCTTGTGCACAAGATTTCCGATACGCATTACTTCCTGTGCGTCAACGCGGGCAATCAGGACCAGGACTTCGAGCACATCCGCGCGCACGTCCCCGCGCAGTACCGAGCCGGGGCGCAAATCGAAAATGCGGGCGAACGCTACGGGCAGCTCGCGATTCAGGGGCCGAAGGCGCTGGGCATACTGCAACGCTTCACGGCTACGCCGCTCGAATCGATCCGCTACTATCATTTCGCTTTCGGGAAAGTGGATGGCGTGGATTGCCTGATCGCGCGCACAGGCTACACCGGGGAGGACGGCATCGAAATTTACTTCGCGCCGGAACACTCCGAAACGCTGTGGAACAAGATTCTGGATGCGGGCTCCGGTGAAGGATTGCTGCCCTGCGGCCTGGGAGCGCGCAACACGCTGCGCCTCGAAGCTTCCATGTGCCTCTACGGCCATGAAATCGACGACACGACCACGCCATACGAAGCGGGCCTGGGCTGGATCTGCAAGCCGGCCAAGGGAGAATTCCTCGGGCGCGATGTTCTCTTGCGGCAAAAAGAGTCGGGAGTCGACCGCAGCCTCGTGGGATTTGAGATGCAGGACCGCCTCATCGCGCGCGACGCCTGCACCGTTTCCATCGGCGGCGCGCCGGTGGGCCGCGTGACGAGCGGGTCGCCAGCGCCGTTTCTGAAAAAGAATATCGGGATGGCTTACGTCCCGGCCGCTTCCAAAGCGCCGGGAACGGAAATTACCATTGGGATACGCGCCAACCAGGCACCCGCGCGAATCGTTCCCATGCCGTTTTACAAGCGAGCGAAGTAGAATTGTTTTTTGGTAGGACGGGCTTTAGCCTGTCGCCTTTCTTTGTGCGCAAGGCAAACGCAAAACCGGACAGGCTGAAGCCCGTCCTACTGGAACTGAGGAGCCGGAATGTACCCAAGCGACTATCGCTACACGAAGGAACATGAGTGGATCCAAGTGTCCGGCGGCACGGGCACGATCGGCATCACCGACTACGCGCAACACGAACTCGGCGACGTCGTGTTCGTCGAAATGCCGGCCGTCGGCGCGAAGATTACGGCGGGGCAAGTCTTCGGTACGGTGGAATCGGTCAAAGCGGTGAGCGAGATCTTCGCGCCCGTATCGGGGGAAGTGATCGAAACCAACGCCGCGCTCACGAGCGCTCCCGAAACGTTGAATTCGGATCCCCACGGCGCCGCCTGGCTCATCAAGGTGAAGCTCGCCAATCCCGCGGAAGTCTCCGGCCTGATGGACGCGGCCGCGTATCAGGCCTTCGTCTCGGAAAAGGAAACCTCGGCCTGATGCGCTATCTTCCGAAGAGCACAGCAGAACGCCGGGAAATGCTCGATGCCGTCAGCGCGCGGTCCATCGAAGACCTTTTTTCCTCGATCCCGGAAGCATTCCGGCTGAAAGAGCCGCTGCGCCTGCCTGCCGCGATGTCCGAGCAGGAGATCATCGAGTATTTCCGCGCGCGCGCGGCGGAAAATTCGGCCGGATACACGAGCTTTCTCGGCGCGGGCGTGTACAGCCATTTGCGTTCGGTGGTCGCGGATTCATTGATCCAGCGCGGTGAATTCCTCACTTCCTACACGCCGTATCAAGCCGAGATCAGCCAGGGCACGCTCCAGGCGATTTTTGAGTTTCAGACGCTGATGTGCCAGCTCACCGGGATGGAAGTCGCGAACGCTTCCATGTGGGACGGCTCGACCGCGACCACCGAGGCCGTGCTGATGGCCGAGCGGCTGACCGGACGGCACCGCGTCGTCGTGGCGCGCTCGCTGCACCCGGAATATCGCCAGGTCCTGGAGACGTACACGCGCAATCTGGGCCTGCGCATCGACGAAATCGGATTCACGAATACGGGCCAGATGGATGCGAACCGTCTGGAAAGCGCGATCACCAGCGAAACCGCGGCGGTGGTCGTGCAGTCGCCCAATTTCTTTGGCGTCCTCGAACAAATGCCGCGCCTCGCGGCGGTGGCGCACGCCAAGGGCGCGCTGCTGGTGGCTGCCATCACCGAGGGCGTGTCGCTCGGCGCCGTCCGTCCTCCGGCCGAGGCGGACATCGTGGCCATGGAATGCCAGAGCTTCGGCCTGCCGCAAAGTTACGGCGGGCCGTACGCCGGGGTGATCGCCACGCGCGAAAAATTCGTGCGGCAGATGCCGGGGCGCCTCGCGGGCGAAACGGTGGACACCCACGGAAAACGCGGCTACGTGCTCACGCTCGCCACGCGCGAGCAGCACATCCGGCGCGAAAAGGCCACGTCGAATATCTGCACGAACCAGGCGCTGTGCGCCCTCGCCGTGAACATTCACCTGTGCCTGCTCGGGAAAGAGGGGCTGAAGGAACTTGCGGCGCAGAACCTGGCCAAGGCGCGATTCGCGATCGAGGAGCTGGAAAAGATCCGCGGCGTGCGCCGTGCGTTTTCGGGCCCGTTTTTCAACGAGTTCGTGGTCGAATTTCCCCGCTCCGTGAAGCTGGTGAACGCGGAACTTCTGAAGCACAAGATTATCGGGCCGCTGCCCATTGGAAGCTATTTCGCCGATCTGACCAAGCGAGGCCTGTTTTGCGTAACGGAAACGGTTTCGCGAGCGGAGATCGAACGCATGGTGGAGGCGGTTCGGGAAATTCTGGCGAAGCCGATTTGAGTAGCACAGGCACTCTGCCTGTGCGGGTTCTGCAATCGTAGTCGCGGTAATGATTAAGTTGAAGTTTACAAAACCGCACAGGCAGAGTGCCTGAGCTACAGGGAGCAATGGATTGACCAATCGCATCAAAATCGCGGGACGCCAAGTCAACCGGAATGAAGGGCTGATCTTCGAGGAATCCGCTCCGGGAAAGCGCGCGTTCGAATTGCCGCCGCTGGACGTGCCCGCGGTGGACGCCCGGACGGCGCTCGGCTCGGACTACGTTCGCGAGAGCGTCGACGGGTTTCCGGAAGTCAGCGAAATCGAAGTGGTGCGGCACTTCACGCGGCTCTCAACCTGGAATTACGCGATCGACCTGGGGATGTATCCGCTCGGCTCCTGCACGATGAAATACAATCCGCGCGTGAATGAATTCGTCGCCCGGCTCGACGGCATTGCCACCGAGCATCCCTACCAGCCGCAGGAGCTTTCGCAGGGCTGCTTGAAAATTCTGAAACTGCTTCTGAGTTGCCTTGCCGAAATTACGGGCATGGACGGCGGCACGCTCGAACCGGCAGCGGGCGCGCAAGGCGAACTCACCGGTCTGCTGCTGATTCGCGCATACCTCACAGATGTGCACGGGAACCCGCGAAAGAAAGTCCTGATTCCGGATTCGGCGCACGGCACCAATCCCGCGACCGCGGTGATCGCCGGATACGACGTGGAGAACGTGCCGTCGGATGAGCGCGGCCAGATCGATATCGCTCGCCTGCGAGAGATTGTGAACAAGGACGTGGCCGCGATGATGGTCACGAATCCTTCGACGCTCGGCGTGTTCGAGCAGAACATCGCGGAGGCCGCCAAAATCCTGCACGAACACGGCGCGCTGCTGTACATGGACGGCGCGAACATGAACGCGCTCGCGGGCGTGGCCCGCCCCGGCGATTTCGGCGTGGACGTGATGCACCTCAACCTGCACAAGACGTTTTCCACGCCGCACGGCGGCGGCGGTCCGGGCGCGGGGCCGGTGATGGTCAAAAAAATCCTGGAGCCGTACTTGCCGATTCCGGTGCTGGTGGAAAAGAGCGGGCACCTGGCGCTCGAAAGCCACAAGCCGAAATCGATCGGGAGGGTGCGGGCGTTCAGCGGCAATTTCGGCGTCCTGGTGCGCGCGCTCGCGTACACACTGGCGTACGGGCCGGGCATCCGCCAGGCCACGGAAGACGCTGTGCTCAACGCCAACTACATTCGCAAAAAGCTCGAGGACGTGTACGACCTGCCGTTCAACTTCGCCCTCCATGCACGAAGTCGTTTTCAGCGACGCGCGCCAGAAGAAGAACGGCGTGAACACCATGGACATCGCCAAGCGCCTGATCGACTACGGCTTCCATCCCTACACGACGGCGTTTCCGCTGATCGTGCCGGGCGCGATGATGATTGAACCGACGGAATCGGAATCCAAGCAGGAGTGCGATTTCTTCGTGGACGCGATGCGCTCGATTGCCGAGGAAGCCGCGAGCGATCCGGAACTCGTTAAGACGGCGCCCCACTCGACAAAAGTCGGCCGGCTGGACGAAGTCGGCGCCGCGCGCAAGCCCGTCCTGCGCTGGAAGCCGAAATCGCGTGAAGTAGGATGGGCTTCAGCCTGTCCGGTTTTCAGTGTCCAGTATGCAGGCGGAAAACCGACAGGCTAAAGCCCGTCCTACTTCCGAACCTACCGCCCCAGGACCGGCTCCCGCTCACATGCCTCAGGCTTGTCCGCGCCTGAAGGGCTGGCGGCGCTTCGCACCGCTGCGGTGCGGGAGCGACGCCGAGGAGTGAGCGGAATAAACGCGCCCTGGCCTTCCCGGTGAAATTCGCAACTCCCGGCGTGTTCGTCCCAATCGACGACGAGCATGTCTCCGAAGCGAATCTGCTCCGTCGCCAGCAGGTTCGCCAGCGGATACACCACAAACTTCTCGATCGCTCGCTTCAGGTGCCGCGCTCCGTACTTGATGTCCGTCCCTTCCTGCAGCAGAAACCTCCGCGCCGCGCTCGTTACCCGGAACAGGAACTGTCCCCGCCCCGTGTCCAGCACCCGCTGCTGCACCATCCCCAGCTCAATCTCCAGAATCTGCTCCAACTGCTCCTGCCGCAGCGGATGGAACACCACCACCTTGTCCAAACGGTTCATGAACTCCGGCGAGAACTTCTTCTTCGCCGCTTCCTGCGCCGTTCGCTCCACCTTATGATCCAGCCGATCCTCTGTCTTGTCCGCCGGCTGCACAAAGCCCATCCCGCCCGTCATCAGCTCCGTGATTTCTCCGCCGCCCAGATTCGACGTCAGGAAAATCATCGTCTGCGACAGGTCCACGCGCCGGTTATCTCCCAGCGTCAACGTCGCTTTATCCAGAATCCCCAGCAGCAACTGCCACAGCGCGTCCGACGCCTTTTCGATCTCGTCGAACAGCAAGAAACTCAGCTTCAAATCTTCCTTGTGATACTGCGCCAGCGCTTCCTGCGTGATCAGCGGGTGCGTTTCCCGGTGACCGAGGTATCCCGGGGGCGAGCCGATCAATTTCGCGATTTCGTGCGAGTGCTGGAACTCCGCGCAGTCGACCTTGATCACCGCCCGCGGGTCGCCGAAGAGAATCTCGGCCGCGGCTTCCACGATGCGCGTCTTCCCGGAGCCCGTCGGGCCAAGGAACAGGAAATTCCCCACCGGACGCCCGGTCGAGCTCATCCCCGCGCAGAAGACCTGGTACAGATCGGCAACGGCACGAATGCCGGCTTCCTGTCCGACGATCCGCCGGCGCATCGCCGATTCAAATGCCTGCGCCTCAACGCTGTGACGATTCGGATCGAGTTTTGCTTTTTCCAGTCGCATGGTTCCCTCACGCCTTCGCTCGCGCCATTTCCTCGTTCGGCGCTCAGTATGATCACGTATGAGGCAAACGGGACGCCAAACTGCCACGGAATCGGGTGAGGCGCCATGCGATTGAATTCGCGACAGTTAAGCGGTGTGGCGGTGTGTGCTTGCACGGGGTAGAAGCGAGCAACCGTCTGGAAATGTTCCTTCCGGGAACACCTGCAATCGCAGTGGAACAATCGAGCGCGCGGACCATTCCGTGGCGATTGCACAAAAAAAGGGCGGCCGCTTCTTTGCGGCCGCCCTGATGGAAACCAGTGAGTTGTGCGAGTCCCCTACTGCGGGTCCACCTTTTTACGTCCGGAGGCCACGGGAGGAGGAGCACCCGAGGGCAACGCCGCTGGCGCCTTCGCTTCGCGCACGATGACCTGGGTGGGAGCCTCGATCGCTTTTCCGCCGGTCGCCTTGGCCATTTGAGCGCCCGCGCCGCGAGCCGATTTCGACGGCGTCGGAACCACGGCGCCCTCGCCTTCCTTTTGGAAGGAGAGGTGAGCCGACTTGCCGTCCCAATCGACGACGAGCATGTCTCCGAAACGAATCTGCTCCGTCGCCAGCAGGTTCGCCAGCGGATACACCACAAACTTCTCGATCGCTCGCTTCAGGTGCCGCGCTCCGTACTTGATGTCCGTCCCTTCCTGCAGCAGAAACCTCCGCGCCGCGCTCGTTACCCGGAACAGGAACTGTCCCCGCCCCGTGTCCAGCACCCGCTGCTGCACCATCCCCAGCTCAATCTCCAGAATCTGCTCCAACTGCTCCTGCCGCAGCGGATGGAACACCACCACCTTGTCCAAACGGTTCATGAACTCCGGCGAGAACTTCTTCTTCGCCGCTTCCTGCGCCGTTCGCTCCACCTTGTGGTCCAGCCGGTCTTCCGTCTTGTCTGCCGGCTGCACAAAGCCCATCCCGCCCGTCATCAGTTCCGTGATCTCTCCGCCACCCAAGTTCGACGTCAGAAAAATCATCGTCTGCGACAGGTCCACTCGCCGGTTGTCCCCCAGCGTCAAGGTCGCTTTGTCCAGAATCCCCAGCAGCAGCTGCCACAGCGCGTCCGACGCCTTTTCGATCTCGTCGAACAGCAAGAAACTCAGCTTCAAATCTTCCTTGTGATACTGCGCCAGCGCTTCCTGCGTGATCAGCGGGTGCGTTTCCCGGTGACCGAGGTATCCCGGGGGCGAGCCGATCAATTTCGCGATTTCGTGCGAGTGCTGGAACTCCGCGCAGTCGACCTTGATCACCGCCCGCGGGTCGCCGAAGAGAATCTCGGCCGCCGCTTCCACGATGCGGGTTTTGCCCGAGCCGGTCGGACCGAGAAACAAGAGGTTCCCCACCGGGCGGCCGGTCGAGCTCATGCCCGCGCAGAAGACCTGGTACAGGTCCACGAGCGCGCGCACTCCCTCTTCCTGTCCGACAACCTTGCTCTTGAGGGCGGCTTGAAATTCCTGCGACTCCACGCTTCTCAGCGTGGGGTCCAGTTGTTGTTGCGTTGCACGGTTGCTGCTCATGGCCATTCTCCTACCGGAACTTCCGGTCCGCTAACACACCCCGGTGTGGGGCGCGATCAAACTGATCCAGTTTGACTCCTACGGTGGAGTGCAGCAGACGGAGCTGCGTAATGATTTCCTGACCCGCTTCCGGCGCATGGGTCACGTCGAGCAACGGGGGAAAAAAATCAGCCAGGTCGAGATTGAGCGTGCGCAAAGTGGAAACGAGTTTCTGGATCTGGTTGGATTTCGGGTCGAACAGCTCCACGCGATTGTTGACCTGCTCGCGCAGCTCGTTCCAATTCACGTCCACGAAAGGATACGAACGGGAGACCTGCCTCACGACGTCGTCGGTGATGCGGGGACGCTCGCCGAGCTTGGCCAGGTGCAACTGCTTCACCCGGTCGCCTTCGCGAACGTTATGAACCAGGTAGAACGTGTTTCCTTTGCGGCGAAGAAAAGCCATAGGACGCTCCCGGCTCCGACATCTACCAGTGTAGTGTAAGATTGTTCCACTACAGGAGTCAAATTCAGATATTGAATCGTTGGGAGAGTTGCCTCCTATCAGTAACTCCCCGTTCTCTCCGTTCGAATCAATATTTCACGCCGGTTGGAAATCGGTCGCTTCTGCTATCGGCACTTTCCCGATTTCTCTTGACGTTATCAGTCTCCTATTTACTTAGATGCAGTGCCACCCGAAACGATAGCAATTGTGATGCGCCGGCGCGCCGCGCGCCATAGACCGATGGAGGGATGCGGCTGGTCCCTTCGGTCCAGTACGTTTACAATCAGCGATAGCGAGCGTGGATGCGATGAATTGGAAACCCGTATACGCACTGGTGAAGCGGATACCGCGCGGCCGCGTGATGACCTACGGCGGACTGGCCAAGGCCCTGCGCCTCGCGGGCGGGGCGCGCACCGCCGGGCGCGCCCTGGCCGCGTCGCCCAGCGGCCAGGGAGTGCCGTGGCACCGCGTCGTGGGCGCGGGCGGCAGGCTGCTGATTCGCGAGCCGCACGCGTCCCTGCAGCGCAAGCTGCTCGAATCGGAAGGGTTGTCGCTGGCCGAGAAGCGAATCCTGGACTTCCGGAACTATGAATGGAGTCCGGGCAAGCTGGTCCGCCGTGGACCGGCACGCGGGAAGAAACACAGGTAGGGCCGGCGCGGGATTGCGCTGTTCCACACCCGGCGCGCATCTGAAACGTTCGAGATTTTCGCTTACTTTCCACCGGGACGGACGTCCAAATATATAGGGGGTTCTCCGCGAGGTGTGCGGACCTTTGCCCCTGCGACGGCCCCCACTCCCGCCAGGAACTTCCTTAATTCTTAGCTAAGAAGGAGAAATCATCCGATGTCAGCAAACCGAATGAACCGCACTGCGTTTCTTTGTGGGATCGCACTCATGGCCATGCCACTTGTCGCATCCGCCCGGTCCGGGGCAACAAGCACAAAAGTGGAGAAAAAGTCCTTCTTATTGGACGATCCGGCCACGATCGACGGAAAGACCCTGAAACCCGGGAAATACGAGGTCGTGATTAACGGCAATAAGGCGAACTTCGAAGTGAACGGGCGAACGGTGGTTACGGCATCTTGCAATTGGAAGACGATGAATTTCAAAGCCCCATACGACAGCTTGTCGATTTCATCTCACAAGGTCCTGCAAGAAATTCAATTTGAGGGCAGCAACAAGGCGCTCGAAGTCCTCTAGCAACGAGCGGTCCGGGTGGCCATGGCGGCACCGAACAGAGGGCGAAACATCTCCGACCGACGTTCGTGCTCGGTTCGGGCCGCCGCGCCGCCGGGGAACAACCTGCCGTAAGCGCATCCCGTGAACCGTTGCGGTTCGCGCCGAGCGAGCAGATTGTGTTATAGATAGAGCCTCATGCTCAGCGGGGCCACGATTGAAGTCCTCAATCTGACCAAACGATACGGCGACGTGCAAGCGCTGCGCGGCGTGAGCTTTGCCGTCAATGAGGGCGAAGTGTTCGGGCTGCTGGGGCCGAACGGCGCCGGCAAGACCAGCACGGTCGAGATTCTCGAGGGACTGCGCACTCCAGATAGCGGCAGCGTAAGCGTTTGCGGGCTCGATCCGCAGACGAGCGGCGCCGAATACAAATACATCATGGGCGCGGCGCTGCAGGCGACCGCCCTGCCCGACAAGATGCGCGTTGCCGAAGCCCTCGACCTGTTCGGCAGCTTCTACCCGAAGCGGCGCGGGACGAAGGAACTGCTCCAGCGGTTCGGCCTTGAGGAGAAGCGCAGCGCCTTCTATTCCCAGCTTTCCGGCGGGCAAAAACAGCGCCTGGCGCTGGCCATGGCGCTGGTGAACGATCCCCGGGTCATTTTCCTCGACGAGCCCACGGCGGGTCTCGATCCGCAGGTGCGGCGCGAAATCTATGACATTGTCGAGGAACTGAAAAAGGAAAAGAAAACGATCCTGATCACGACGCATTACATCGAGGAAGCGGAAAAGCTCTGCGACCGCGTCGCGATTGTGGACCAGGGCAAGGTGATCGCGCTGGGGACGCCGCGGGAGTTGAAGCAGCGCTCCGGCGCCGTCACGCGCATCACCGTGCGCATGGCCCGGCCCGAAACCAACGGCGCGCTGGGCAAGCTCGAAGGCGTGACGGAATGCCGCGCCGAAGCCGACGATTACCTGTTGTACTCGACCCGCGTGCCGCGCACGATCGTGGCGCTGGTGAAGCATCTGGAAGAGCAGAACAACGAGCTGGTCAGCCTGGACATTTCCGCGCCGTCGCTCGAAGACATTTTCATCGAGCTGACGGGGAGAAGGTTACGCGATTGAGCCACGTCCTGAGCCATACCTGGTCCCTCACGGTGAGCCGCATGCGCCTGGCGATGCGCAACCGGGCATTCCTGTTCTTCAGCCTGATTATGCCCTTGGCGTTTCTGTTCATCTATGCAGGGATATTCGGGCGCGGCAGGGCCCAGGCGGTCCCGTATCTGCTGGCCGAAGTCCTGGCGCTTACGGTGATGGGCAGCTTCTGGGGCCTCAGCGTCCAGCTCGTAACCTTTCGCGAGCAAGGGATCCTGCGGCGGTTCCGTGTGACGCCGGTGGGAGCCAGCGCGATGCTCGCCTCCAGCCTGGTCTCCAACTACATTTTGACTCTCCCGACGATTGCCATCGAGTTCTTCCTGTCGCGATCGGTGTTTCACATGGCGGGGCTCGGAAATGTGCTCTCGGTTTTTGTCCTGGTAACGATCGGGACCGTCACGTTCGCCTCTCTTGGACTCATCGTCGCCAGCGTCACCAACACGATGCAGGAAACCCAGATCATCAACCAAATCATCTGGTTCGTTTTCCTGTTCATCTCCGGCGCGACGATTCCCTTCCCGCTCTTGCCGGGCGCGGTGCAGGCGGTTGCCGTGTTCCTGCCGGCAACGTACCTGGTGAGCGGCCTGCAGCGCGCGATGATCGACCACACGAATCTTCCCGATCTCGGGATGTACCTGGCCTCGCTCGTGGGGTGCGCCCTGATCGCCTTCCTTATTTCGGCGCAACTCTTCCGCTGGGAGCCGGAATCCAAAGCGCCCCGCCAGGCCAAGCTCTGGGCCGCCGCGGCGGTGGTTCCGTTCCTCCTGCTGGGCGTCTGGGAATCCGTCAACGGCGACCTGCGCGCCCACGCCATGAAGAACCTGCAATCGATCCGCGAGCCGTATTCGCTCGAACGCATCGAGCATTAGTGCAATTTGAATTCAAAGTCTTGCCGGCGTGAACGCTTTTCGCAAAGAAAACAACTCTCGATTACGGATACCGACCGCAAGTGGATTTTCCTCTTTACAATCGGTGCGAGAGCGAGCACCTTTAAAGGTGCTCGCAGGGGAGGATTGGCGATGCTCGACATCTCCAAAGACATCCAATCTCTGACCGCCTTTCGCCGCAAGCCCGGCGAATTCATGAAACGCCTGAAGAAGACCAAACGGCCCGTGATTCTTACAATCAACGGCAAGGCAGAGGCCGTTGTTCAGGACGCGGAATCCTACCAGCGTTTGCTGGACATCGCCGCACAGTCCGACGTGTTTGAGGCCATTCGGCAAGGCAACGATGACGTCGTCCACGGCCGGACCCGCCCTGCTCGCGAAGTCTTTCGTTCGTTGCGGCGCAAATATGGCATACGCCGTTGAGTTCACTCTGCGCGCCGAGCGCGATCTTAAAGATCTTTACGAATACCTTTCCGCTGAACATTCTGAAATTTCACGCCGCTGGTTTAACGGACTTGAAAAGGCCATTTACAAACTAGAGAGATTTGCGCGCCGCTGCCCACGCGCTCCCGAATCGCGAAGAACCGGCCGGCCGCTCCGGCATCTTCTGTATGGGACCAAGCCCAACGTTTATCGCGTCCTATATGAAATCGATGAAAGACATCGGATTGTCTGGGTGCTGACCATTCGCCACGGCGCCAGGGACGCATTCATCGCGCGCGAACGAGCGTAATTGCTTTTGTAGCGCCGGCGTCTCGCCGGCAATTTTGCAAATGGAAATGTGTCCGAACCCTGCCGGCGGGACGCCGGCGCTACAAGACTCCGCTCTCCAACTCGCACCAACCAAATTGGCATTGCGGCTCGGCACTTCGCGCCGGCGCGCCCGGCGGGCAATTCGAGCCGCTGTGCTATAATTTTCTTTTATTGCAGCCCAAATTCTGCGTTACAGCGCGGTCTGGAGAGCGACGATGCCGATGAAGCCGACGGAAAAAATATGGCACAACGGAAAGCTGATCAAGTGGGAGGACGCGAAAATTCACGTTCTTTCCCACGTGGTGAGCTATGCTTCGGCGGTCTTCGAAGGCTTGCGCTGCTACGAAACCAAGAGCGGCCCCGCCATCTTCCGCGTGCGCGAGCACATGCAGCGCATGATCAACTCCGGCAAGATCTACCGGCTCGATCTGCCGTTCACGGCCGAGGAACTTTCGAACGCGGCCGCGGAAGTTGTGCGCGTCAACAAGATGAATTCCTGCTACATCCGCCCGATCGCGCTGCGCGGCTACGGCGAAATCGGCGTCGGCGGCACCAACGTTCCCACCGAAGTGTACATCGCGTGCTGGGAGTGGGGACGCTACCTCGGTCCGGAAGCCATCGAGCAGGGCGTGGACGTGTGCGTCAGCTCGTGGAACCGCATGGCTCCGAACACGCTGCCCAGCATGGCCAAGGCCGCCGCGAACTACATGAATTCGCAACTCATTCACATGGAAGCGCACGCGAACGGCTACACCGAGGGCATCGCGCTGGACACCAACGGCTGCGTCAGCGAAGGTTCCGGCGAAAACATCTTCGTGGCCATGAACGGCGTGCTGTACACGCCTCCCATCGGCAACAGCGTACTGCCGGGCATCACGCGCAGTTCGATCCTCACCTTGTGCGCGGAAATGAAAATCGACGTTCGCGAGCAGGTGATTCCCCGCGAAATGCTGTACATCGCCGACGAAGTCTTCTTCACCGGCACGGCGGCGGAGATCAGCCCCCTGCGGTCCGTCGACCGGATCCAGGTCGGCAAGGGATCGCGCGGCCCGATCACCAAGGCGCTGCAGGAAGAATTTTTCGCGATCCTCAGCGGCGCGAAGCCCGATCGCCACAATTGGCTCACGCCGGTCAGCGTTCCGCTCGGCGCGGGGACGCGCTGAGACACACAACCCCTTTCGTCGACACGGTGACAAGAGGATGCCGTAGAGCGTTGCATGTTTCGACGCAGGACGAACCCGTCCGCAACATCGCGGGTTGAGCTTTTGACTCGGCCGGCCCGCTTCCCATAGAATCTGTTTCCCCATAGAAATCGAGCGTGCTCGTATGTCACGGGATGTGTCCGGAGAAGTTTCGATGTACTCGATGCTGCAAAAGCTCGCCGCCGAATTTGCGGGCACGTTTGCGATCGTTTTGTTCGCAGCGGGATCGCTTTGCGCGGATCAATATCTCCGCAGCAGCTCGACTGGCAATGCCGGCCTGGGACCGCTGGGAATCGCCCTCGCCTACGGATTGGCGACGAGCATCATGGTGACGGCTTTCGGCCACATCTCGGGCGGCCACTTCAATCCGGCAATCTCGCTCGGCCTTTGGTTGACTCGCAGGCTCTCCACGTTTGACACGGTGGCGTACTGGATCGTGCAGCTCGCGGGAGCGGCCGCGGCCGCCTGGCTTCTGCGGAGATTACCGGTCGACGTCTGGGGCCCCGTGCAACTGGGCACGCCGGATCTTGCAAGCGGCGTCACGCGGACCAACGGAATGATCTTGGAAGGTGTGATGACGTTTTTTCTGGTGCTCGTCTTCTTCGCAACGGCTGTCGATGCGCGAGGCGCGTTCCATTCCGTGGCGGGATTTGCGGTGGGCTTGACGATTACGGTGGGAGCGCTGTTCGGCGGGCCGTTCACCGGCGCGGCGCTTAACCCGGCGCGCGTATTCGGTCCCGCGCTGGCTGCGAATCATTGGACCAACCACGGGGTCTACTGGATTGGCCCCATGGCCGGCGGCATGGCGGCCGGCTGGCTCTACGACACGCTTTTCCTCGGCAAGAAGTAGCGCGCGGGCTCCCGCTCCGCAAGCCCTCCTTCCGGAATCGATTGCAGATTCGTGCGGCACCTTCTGCTATTATGGCTTGCGAATGCCCATGAATCCGGCGCGCATCCCGCTCTTTCCGCTCGACATGGTGCTCTTCCCCGGCCAGGCCGTGCCCCTTCATATTTTTGAGCCGCGCTACCGGCAAATGACGCGCCACTGCATCGACACGCAATCTCCGTTCGGGGTCATCCATGTCCACGGAGTGAACCTCGCGCAGACGGGTTGCACCGCGATGATCGTGAAAATTTTGAAGGAATACGACGATGGCCGGTCGGACATCCTGACCGCCGGGCAGAACGCGTTCCGCCTCATGCGCACCTACGACGACAAGGCGTACGTGGAAGCGGACGTCGAATATCTCGAGGAGGACCTCACCGGTATCGACTCCTCCGTCTCCGCACGGCTCGAAGATCTCTGCAATCAGTGCCACCAGATTCTCTACGGCGAGGACGCGCCGCGGTTTGAAACCGAGGGCGGCATCTCGCTCGCGTACCACGTGGCGTCGGAGTTGCCCGTTGACGCGACGATCCGCCAGGGCCTGCTGGAAATTCGTTCGGAAGCAGCGCGGCAGAAACGGCTGGTCGGGCACCTCGAGGAATGGTATCCACAACTGAAGCAGCGGGAACACGTCCGCGGAAAAGCAGCCGGCAACGGCCACGGAAAGCTGTAGGGCCGGGAGGTTTTATCTCGGCGCATTTTCCGCTCTCCAGCCCCAGAGTAATCCCCCCGACACTGGCCCCTGGACTAACGAGGGAACTAATACAAGAATTGTGTATACTGGACTCCCGCAGCAAAGCCGTCTCGCCGGAGGTGCACGCCGATGAAAACTCTTGCTCTCTGCCTGCTGATTTTCGCGGTAACCGTTCCGAGCTTCGGGAACGGCAAGAACTCGAAAAAGGACGAGGACCCGGTCGTGTTCGGTCTGCTCGGGCAGAACGTGGGGTGCGTGATCTTCAAGGAATACCGCAAGACGAACACGAAGTTCTGGGGCGTCGCGGTCACGCAAAAGACGTTCAGTGCGCTGGAAGTCGTCGAAACGCAAAATTACGAGATGGCGCAGAAAAAATGGATCGAAGACCAGGACAGCATGAACGATCTGCAGCGGATCGCCATCAAAGATAGAGTCAAGTTCGTCAAAATCCCCGAGAAATACACCGACAACCAACTCGCCAAGGCGCGCACGGCCTGCAAAGAGCCGTCGCTTCCTCCCCAACCGGAAAAACCGGACGCCCAATAGCCTCCAAAAGGGGCCGGACACCGAGCGGTTCCGATCGAGAGCCGGCCCGCCCGGAGGGTTCCGGCCCAACCCGATCTGAATTCTGCAGCAATTTCCCGTGTGGCATATAATGGAAGCGAATCCATTAGGGGCCTTCAATGACCACCAAACCTGCAACGCTCGGCGAACTAGAAAACTTCCCGGCTACGCGTCTGGATCGGCGCGCCGCACCGTGAAAGACGAATTGCGCGCCAACATTCTGCAAAAGCTCGAATCCGGCGAGCCGCTGTTTCCCGGCATTCACGGATATGAAGAAACCGTTCTGCCGCAGATCGCCAACGCGCTGCTGGCGCGGCACAATTTCATTTTGCTGGGGCTGCGCGGCCAGGCCAAGAGCCGCATCCTGCGCGGCCTGATCGACTTTCTGGATGCGGAAATTCCCTACATCACGGGCTGCGAAATTCATGACAATCCGCTCGCGCCGCTGTGCCAAGGCCTGCCGCGACCTGATCGCCGAGAAGGGCGACGCCACGCCCATTTCCTGGCTGCGGGCGCGACGCGCGCTTCGTCGAAAAGCTGGCCACTCCGGACGTAACCATCGCGGACATTCTGGGCGATGTCGACCCGATCAAGGCCGCGCGCTCGGGCCGCGCTCTGGGCGACGAACTTACCATTCACTACGGCCTGCTGCCCCGCGCCAATCGAGGCATCTTCGCCGTCAACGAACTTCCCGACCTCGCCGGAAAAATTCAGGTCGGCCTGTTCAACATCATGCAGGAAGGCGACATTCAGATTAAGGGTTACCCGGTGCGCATGCCGCTCGACGTGCTGCTGGTCTTCACCGCGAACCCCGACGATTACACCGCGCGCGGAAAAATTATCACGCCGCTCAAGGACCGCATCGGCTCGGAAATTCGCACGCACTATCCCGCCACGGTCGAGGAAGGCGTCTCCATCACGAGCGCAGGAAGCGTGGGTCGCGCGCGAAGGCGGGCGATCCACCGTCGACGTGCCCGATTACATCCGCGAAGTCGTCGAGCTGGTCGCGTTTCTCGCGCGCGACGATAAGCGCATCGACAAGCGCTCGGGCGTCAGCCAGCGCCTGCCGATCGCGGCGCTGGAAAGCGTGGTCAGCAGCGCCGAGCAGCGCGCCGTGCGCAATCGCGAAGCGCGCTCCTCGGCGCGCATCGCGGACGTGTATGCCGCGCTTCCGGCCATCACCGGAAAAATGGAACTGGAATACGAAGGCGAATTGCGCGGCGCGGAAAATATCGCCCGCGAACTGATTCGCGGCGCCGTGGGCAAAGTTTTCACCAGCCGCATGGAGGGCGCAAATCTTCAGCCGGTCGTGCAATGGTTTGAACTGGGCGGCGAACTGAAAGTGCCGGAAAACGCTCCGGCGGCGGAGGCCCTCGCGCAGCTCAAAAAAATTCAGGGCCTGATGGAACAACGTCGAGCGCATGGGAGCCGACGGGCGCAGCGGCCCGGCCGGAATGGCCGCCGCGGCGGAATTTATTCTGGAAGGCCTCTGGGCGCACAAGCGCATCAGCCGCAACGAAGAGCGCGGCTTTCACGCGGAACGCCCCAAGGCGCCCGATCCGCGCGAACAGCAGCAAGCGTCCGCCGCGGCGCCAGTTCAATTGAGCGTGCTGTAGCCCGCCTCTTAAGAGACGAGGGTTAGAGGAGAGTCCTAATACTTCCTGCAGCAAGCATGACAATGCATATGGCGAAATTCATCCGCTACACGAAATACACAGGCGAACCCGCCGACGGCGTGGACATGCAGGAACTGCGTCAAGCGCCTGTCCGATTTTTTCCTGCAGAGCGGCTACGAATCGCAATTCTACGGCCTCTCCGAAATGGACCCGGAAAAGTCGATGGAAGCCCTGCGCCAGGCGATTCAGCGCGCGCTCGAACAGGGCGATTTGCTTCCCGATCAGGAATTGAAAGACCTGCTGGACGGCACTCCCGAGCAGATGGACGCCAAGATGAAAGAGATGATCGACCAGTTGATCGATCGACTGATGGAAGAGGGCTACATCACCGGGCAGCCGCAGATCACCGACGCCGCCGGACAAAACGCCGCGCGGGCAAGTCGGGCCAGGGCCGCGAGCGCGACCGCGAAAACGAAGCGCGCTTTGAAATCACGGACAAGACCATCGATTTTCTGGGATTCAAAACGCTCAAGGATTTGATGGGCTCGCTCGGCAAGAGCAGCCTCGGGCCGGCACGATACGCGCGATCTGTCGACCGGCGTCGAGTCCGGCGGAGTTTCGCGCGCCTACGAATTCGGCGACACGCTGAATCTGGACATCAGCGCCACACTGTTTAACGCCGTGCGCCGCGAAGGCTCGAAAGTTCCGATCGAGCTGGACTATCCGGACTTGATGGTGCACCAGACCGAGTACCAGAGTTCCTGCGCCACGGTGCTGATGCTCGATTGCAGCCACAGCATGATTCTGTACGGCGAGGACCGCTTCACGCCGGCCAAAAAAGTGGCGCTGGCGCTCTCGCACTTGATCCGCACGCAATATCCCGGCGACTCGCTGCACCTCGTGCTGTTCCACGATTCCGCGGAGGAGATGCCGCTGGGCGAACTCGCGCGCGTGCAGGTCGGCCCCTACTACACGAACACGCGCGAAGGCCTGCGCCTGGCGCGCCGCATCCTCTCGCGCCAGAAAAAAGACATGAAGCAGATCGTGATGATCACCGACGGCAAGCCCTCCGCGCTCACGCTGGAAGACGGGCGCATCTACAAGAATGCGTTCGGCCTCGATCCGCTGGTGGTCACGCAAACGCTGGAGGAAGTGGGCCGCTGCCGCAAGTCCGGAATTTTGATCAACACGTTCATGCTGGCCAGCGATTACAGCCTCGTCCACTTCGTGCAGAAAGTGACGGAGCTGTGCCGCGGCAAAGCCTACTTCACCACGCCCTACACCCTCGGCCAATACCTGCTGATGGATTACATGCAGAAAAAAACGCGGCACATTCATTAGATCAGTAGGCACGGGCTAACTCAGCCTGTGCCGCTTTTCAGGCATTAAATGTATCCATGACGCGATCGATCGCAGAAAGCCGGACAGGTCAGCCGCGGCAGATGCTGCCTTTATCGCTCCCGTGAAGCCTGTCCTACCTATTCTCCAGCAATTTCTTTTTGTGCTTGGGTGGTTTCAAGCGCTTGTCGGGGATGACGCGCGCGGCGGGCGGAGGTCCGGCGAGTTCGCGCGCGCGGCGGCGCGCTTCGCCGGCAGCGGTGAATTTTTTGGTCTTGGATCTGGATTTGCTTCTGCTCATTGTAGATCAGACTCGCGAAAGGCATCACAAGCATGGCACCCGTGCGGTATTTACCCGACATCACCTGCCATTTTCGCGCGGCGCTGCAGCCGAGGCCGCGAGAAATTCGCAAGTTCCAGCACTTTAGGGTTCACGCACACTTCGTAATAAGGACGAGTGCCGGCCTGCCCAATTTTTCCGCCCGGCAGCATTGCGCGAATAAATCCCCGGCGGATCAGGACGGGTTCGAGTCCCTCGCCCACCGGAGTTTCTCCACGGAAAAATGTGACGCGTTCCTTGCCCCAGGGCATGACGCAATCGGCTTCCAACTGCGTCAGCGAGATTTCTTCCTGCAGCTTCTGAAAACCTTCCTCATTCAATTCCACGCCATTCAGGTTGAAGCGAACGAGGAATTCGTCGGCTTCATCCTCGGCCACGCCTTCCATCATGGTTTGAAACAGGAACAGGCGAAATGGCGAAGGATTCTCCGACAAGCATGCGCTTGGCGGCCTTGGAGCAGCTCGAAAGCCGGTCCGAAAGATTCAGCGCGCGCGAAATCATGATGCGCGAATCGGTGTCCATCCAGTAGGTCGGCGCGGAATCCCTGAAACGCGATGCCCACGCCCAGTTCCAGCCGGGGCAAGTCGCTCGTATCCGGGCGTTCGTTGTAGGCGGTGGAGACCGCCAGAATTTGCCGCGCCAGAGCGCACGCCTTCGATACGGCACGCTGCTGCGCGCGGTTGGATTCGGTTTCGTAAATCGCCAGCACCAGCGCGTCGCCCTCGATAAAAACTTTCGCGGCGCCGTACCGTTCGAGGATGCGTTTCACCGGCTCGTAAAAATTCAGGCTGAACAGCGATGCGGGATTGAGCCCGCGCGCCAGCAGTTCTTGCGTGATTTTGGTCGAGCCGCGCACGTCCGCTTTGATGATGGTGTGCGTCACCACGTGGTCTTCGGCCGGTCGCGCTTCCTCGGGCAGCAGAAACTCGTACAGGCTGTGGTTCATCTCGGAAAGTTCCCGCGTGCGTTCGTTGCGGACCAGGTTGATGCGCTCCATCGCCGCGCTCAGCCGCTCATAATTGCGGGTGTCGCGGCGCAGCCGCATGAAGTCTTCGGCAAAGCGCAGGACCACGGCGCGCACTTCTTCGCGCGGCGTTTTCCGTATTTTTTTGGAAAGTTCGTCGATGCGCTGCGCGGAATACTGCCGCGCCGGAAATTGCTTCAGGATTTCCTCCACGCGCTTGAATTCTTCGCGCGACACCAGCGCTTTTTTCAATTGCTGCAAGTGGATCGGCGGGCAGTAGTCGTGGCAAATGTTCCGCAGCTGGTAGCTGGCCAGAATGTGCACCAGCAAATCGCGCTGTTCGAGCCGGACGACCAGCTCTTCCAGCAATCGCGCGCGCAATCCAGCCTGGCCTCGTTCGCTTCGCCCGGTGCGGCGGGATCAAACAGGCGCCGCGCATTTTCCGGCTGGTTCAGGTAGTCGCCCAGGCGCTCCTGATACTGCTTGGCCATGATAATCGGCCTCGCTCTGCGAGAGCTTCAATGCGAGGATTCGTCTCTTCCAGTTTGCGCTCGCGCATGGCGCAGCCGTTTTTCAACATCCGACATGGAAGCGCGGAGTCGTTGCCGGATCGGACGCCGAATCCCACGCGCCCCATCAGGCTATCGGAGCGTTCCAGCTTGCGCGCGAGGGCTGTCGCGTTCTTCCTCCAGGCGCGCAATTTCCGCCTGGCAGGCCACTGCGCGCATCCACCAGCTTCTGGTGCTCGCGCCAGGATTCGTTCAGATCGCTTCCGTGATCCCCAGCCAGCACGGACTCCCGCAGAAAATCGAGAAACACCGCATCGAATGTCTCGAAACGGTCCTGATCGCGGATGTAATTTCCGAGCAGCACGTATTGCTCGAGAAAAAGCACATCGTCCTTGCCGCTTTCGACAAAGGCCAGCCGGTTATTCAGAATATCGTACGCGGCCGCACCCTCGTCGCCGAACAACGCTTTCCTGGACCTTCCGAGGCTGTTCTCTTCAATCTCCAGAATCGCCTGATACACATGCTGGCCGACGTTGCGGAACAGATTGCGGCGGTCCGCCTGCAATTCCGCGAGGCGCGCCTTGATCACGTGGGCCTGCTCGCGTGTGATCGAAGTGTGTCGCCGCGCCCGCGAATCCATTCCTTGGCTTCCAGCAGGAGGTTGGCGAACTGCGTGCCAATTTCCTGCGTCAGATACTTCACCAAAGTCGCGCGAAGAATTAGGTCAATTTCGATGTTCTTCTCGAACTTGGCTTTTTGAAGACCCGCGTGCAAAAGGTCCGACAGCTGTTTCTTCCAGGAAGCGACGTTCTGGCGCACGCGCAGTCTTTCTTATCGGCTCCCGGCGCGGGGCCGTCCGGCGATCCGCCGGCGAGCGGTCCGTTCTGCGAAAGAAAAGGAAGGTTGGCGGTTTGGCGGATGAATTCCAGCAGATACGCTTCGGTTGTCTCGACAAAAGTTGGGCTCAGGAAAACGTCATGGTGAATGTTGTCGACGCCCACGGCCAGGGTGCCGAGCGAAGCTCCGCGGAATAGGCCTTCAGGTTGACCCGGGCAGGCGTACCGGTCGAGAGCATGGACGTGCGTTCTGGCATAAGAGGCAGCGCTAAGTGCGCTACTTGAGGTTAACAAGCGGGCAATGGCCGAACAAGGTGACGAATCCAACCCGTTAACAGCAGATCGGACATCTTTTAGCTGTTCAATGGATCGGGCGGTTTAGAGGCCTTGCGAGTCGTCTTTGTTTGAAAAGAGGTTATCGACGTCAAATAGCCAAATCGGCAATGAATACTCGACGATGTCCGCTTACTCATGAAACCTATTTTTTCTTAGCTACACCATTTCCGGTGCCCACGCGGGATGGCAGGTGGTGCAGGTGGTCGGCGCATTGTGCAGTTTGTGGCAGTCCAGGCAGCCGACCATGGTGTTTACGCTTTTCACGTTGGTCATCACCTGCATCTGGCTGACATTTCCGTGACACATCTCACATTTCATTCCCGCGTCCAAATGTGTCCGGTGGCTCCATTTCACGCCTGGCAAGACGGTATAGATTCGCACCCAGGGAATCGTGGTTTTCGATTTGTCGTACGCGATCAAGCTTCTGAATCACGGCCTGTTTTTCCCGAAGGAAGCGTGGCATTTCATGCAGGTGGCCGTGTCGGGGAACGTCATCAGCCTGCCGCGGTCGGGATTCGTGTGGCACAGCGTGCACTCGCAGGCCCAGCGCCAAGTGCGCCTTGTGGCTGTACGGAAGCGGTTGCTCGGGCGCGGGAAGCGGCACGGGAGTGTCATGCACATCCTGGCCGATGGCCTGCGCAGGCAGACCGCATTGGTGCGCGGAGGGCAGGTTGCGCGAGCCTCCGAAAAAGAGCATCGCCAGCGCGCAGACAAACACGACTGGCAATCCAGAAATTCGGGTGGTTCGGTTCACGATTCACTCTCCGTATGACTGGTCGGTGATGCACAGATGCTCGCCTGAAGGCGAGCGCTACAGCTGCCGTTCTACGTTGCCAGAGTTAGACTCGCACCCGCTCATCCCTTTTTGCTCAGCACTTCTTCCATGCTCGTCCCAAAATCTTTGAGCATCACTACCGCCGCATTCCGGCCCGGGCCCTCCCGAAACGCCGCCGCCGGGATGCGTCGTGCCGCCCGTTTGATACAGGCCGGGAATCGGCATGCGGTGCTGCGACCATCCGGGGACGGGACGCATGGCTCCCGCCTGCGCCGGGCCGTCCGTGCCGCTGTGGCAGGAGCCATGCCACATGGCCGCGTTCATTTGCTCGATGTCCACCGGACGAGGTCGAGAAGCGCGCCAGGATCTTGTCGTCAGTCAAGTTGGGAGCGATGCTTCTGCACTGCTCTTCAGATGCGCCAGCTGGACTTCCGCCTTGATCTCCGCCCAGCGCCCCGGGCCGCCATCCGGCAAATCGTAAACTGCCTGCTCGCAGAGAACGCGAAGAGTGTGCATTCCGTGCCGGAGCGCGCGTCGGGATCGGCAACACTGGTCTGCACGATATGCAGCACGGGCTCCTCAACGTGAAACTCGTCCGCGGTCAATTCGGATTCATATCGCAGCGCGCGTTTGCAGCTCTGGAATATTGGAAATATGCACGGGCACGATCGTGCCGCCCTTGACCGCGAATTTCAAAGGTTCGGTGGTGGCGAAGTGGGAGTTGAACGAGGCATTTCCCGTGTTGAAAGTTTTCACGCCTTCCAGGAAATCCTGCGGGCCACATTTCTTTCGAAGGCGCCATATTCACCAGCTGCTTGATGTGAACCGTGGAGAGCACCGCCTTTTCCGCGCGATACGAAGTTCCGTCGGCGCATTCCACGCCCACGCATCTTGCCGTTTTCCACGATCAAGCGCTCCGCCGGCTTGTTCACCAGGATTTCGCCGCCATGCGCTTCGAAAAAACGCGAAAGCGCCGTCGCGATCATCCCCGATCCTCCCTTGGGCTGCGGAACTTCTTCTTTCTTGCTGGGATACGCGGAAAATCCCGAATATGGCCCGGTCAGATCTTTCGGAAATGGCGGCATCATGGCCACCATGGTGCGCTCATCCTCAAAATTCTCGTGCAGCACAGTCCCATTTCGACATGGCCATGCGCCGCTGCCACACTTTTCCCTTGAGGATGCTCGGCCAGGCGCTCGGCCAGCGATTTCCCGAACCCGATGGGCGTGTATTCGACTTGGTTTACGATGGGCCGGATCTCATCCGCCTCGGTGGCCATGCGGCGCCAGGTCTCCGCATCTTTCTTGGAATATTTCGCGATCTCCTCGCAGGTGCGGTCGAAATCCCGCCACTTGGTGATGTAGCTGCCGTCGGGAAATGCGATGTGATAGATGGGATCGGGGAAGATGTATTCCAGCCCGTATTCCCCCAGATTCAATTCGTTGTTCTTCATCAGCGGATTGGCCTGGATCCGCGCGTGAATCGAGGAGCAAACGTCGTGGTGAAATCCGCTGAGCGTCAATTGCGCGGTCTTGGTGCCCCCGCCAATCATCGGGCGGCCTTCCAGAACGAGGCACTTGAAGCCGGCCTTCGCCAGATAGCAGGCGGTGATCAGGCTGTTGTGCCCTGCCCCGACGACTACGACGTCATAGCGCGGCGCGGAAGAAGTTTGCGCCATGGTAAAAGGCGAAAAAGCCAGAGGCGCGGCCAGGCTGCCCCTTTCACGAATCCACGTCGAGTGATTTCGCTCATCTGAATCTCCTCTGTGCGCGACTCGCACAGAATCAGGATACAGTCTTTCCAAAACTATCCGCCGACAATTCCCAGTCTTACTCCGTGCAACTTTTTCACATCGAACCACGACTACATCCAGATGGAACCAGCGCTTCCCTGCCGGCAGGGAAAAATGTTTCGACGCTGTCTTAAAATCGTCCGCATGAAGCAGGAATGCAATCGGGCATTGATCGAGGCGACCAATCCGTTCCGCCACCCAGGAGTCCGGCCGGAGGGAGCGGCCAGCATCACCGGCGTTCCGGCAAAATAAGCGATCTTCGCGCCAAATTCGGGATGGTCCTCTACTTTGGGCGCAGGCCAGCCGTACACTTTTCGAAAGAGCGCGATATTTTCATCCAGATTTTTGACTCCAAGCACGACCACGCCGACTCCGGAGAGAGTTGTTCCCTCAGTGCTGGCCGACGCATGTGGCGCGCGGTTGCTGCGCGGCGCCTTGTCTTCAATCAGGAACGGCAGGTTCGATCCCGGCGCGCCTGGTCCGAGCGATGCGCTGCGCCATTCCGCCATCGTCCCATCGGGCCGGTTCCTGCTGCGAGCCTCCGGCTCTCCAACCTTAACACCCAGACGAGAGATTCGCTCCAAATCGGCCTTCGAGGTCAGAGGACGTGACCGACCAGCCGCAGGGGCCTGCGTTTGCTTTCATCAGGGCTGGATTGCGGCGTGCCGGTTTCCACCGATGCGTCCACGGGCGCTTCCACGCCAATGTAGGTGCCATCCGGAAAGCCCAATTGAGCCATTTGAGTCGTGGCGTGCCCATGATGCCCGCCATAGTCCGGTTGCAAACCTACGTCGGCAAGCCCTTGTTGCATGGGGGCCAGGTCGGATACGCAAATCAAGGCGTGATCGAATTTGATTGGCGTAGGCGCGCTGGAGTGCGGACTGCGGCAAGCTTCTCGCGCTGGAACTAAAACCGAGCGCGACCACCAGGACCCGAGCACGAATCGTTCCAACGCAGACAAACGACACCTTGATCGTCACGGAAAACCTCTTATCCGACTTGCGCAATCCGACAAAGTTAGTTTCAGTTGCGTAGAAGGCTATACTCGCGACGAATCCGATTTCAATCGAAATCTCCGTTTGCGCTGGGAAATACAAACGCATTGAACGTCTCTAAAGGCAGAGGATCCAAACAAGCGAGATCACCTAACTACTTGCCATCGGCAATCAAAGCCGACACAACGATTCGGCGCGGATCTCCGCCGGCATGGTCGAGGCGAGATTTCCAGTGGGCCAGTCCGTGCGAAATGTGAATCGTTCCGGCCACTCGATAATCACGATCGCTTTTTCGGAGAGCGCGTCTTCCAGGCCGAGCGATTCGAGGTCGTGAAAGCTTTCGATGCGGTAGAGATCGACATGGTAGACCTTGCAGGTCTGCGCGCACGATCTCGCGCGGATGCGTCCGCCGGGACTGCGCGATGCGGAATTCGTGGACGAGATTAAAGGTGGGGCTGGTGACGTCTTCTTCCCTGGCGGCGCCCAGACCGCTGATGATTCCCTTGGTCAGCGTTGTTTTTCCGGCGCCGAGGTCGCCTTTCAGCAAGCACCAGGACGGGCGGGCGCAGTTTCGCCGCGATTTCCCTGCCCTTGGCGATGGTTTCTTCGGAAGAGTGCGTGATGAATTCGTCGTACTGGCATTCCTGTTTTTGTGTTCACAGACTGAAGTTTGCTCCTACTTTCGCCACTCCGCCAGGACCCGCGCATACGCTTCCGGAAGCGCGTCGATCAGGTCGGAAGCGATCAGAGGCGCCTGGCCCACGCGCGATGCGGCGATATCGCCCGCCAAGGCCGTGCAGGTACACTCCGAAGCTGAGCACGCGCGCCCAATCCTCAACGCCAAATTGCGCCGTCAATCCGGCAAGAATTCCAGTCAGCACATCGCCAGTTCCGCCGGTCGCCATTCCGGGATTTCCTGTTGTGTTGATGTAGGCATGGCCCGACGGCGTCGCAAGAATGGTGTGAAACCCTTTGAGGATCACGTACGCGCGCCAGCGCCCCGCCGCTTCCAGCGCCACATCCAGCCGCCGCGCCTGCACTTCCTTCACCGTGATCCCCAACAGACGCGCCATTTCTCCGGGATGCGGCGTCAGGACCATCGCCGGCGCGCGGCGTTCGTTCAACGTGTCCGCCATCCCGGCGAACGCGTTCAGTCCGTCCGCATCCAGAATAATCGGGAAGCTCTGTCTGCCCGACGACCTAGGCGAATGAATTGCTGCGTCTCATGCTGCATGGAAAGCCCCGGGCCAATGGCCAGAACGGATTTGCCGCGCAAAATTTCCGCAAACTTGCCGTAATCGAGATTGCGAAGGCTCGCTGTTCCGGCTTCCGTTGAACCCAGAGGAGCCGTCATCATTTCCGGCAATCCCCCGGCCACAATCGGCAGCACATCCAGTCGGCGTCGCCACAGTGACGAGGCCCGCGCCGGAGCGCAGCGCGCCGCGCGCCGCCAGAATCGCCGCGCCGGATTTCCCGAGCGATCCCGCCACAATCAGCGCGTGCCCATACGTTCCCTTATTTGCGGCCGGGTCGCGCGCGAGCGGCAACGCGCGGAATTCCGCCGGCTCAATCCAGTGAATTTTCAAATGCGGATCGGACTCGAGCAGTTCCGGCGGCGTCCCGATGTCTTTCACGACCAGCTCGCCGCAGCAGGGCGAATGCGGCAAGACCAGTTGCCCTACCTTCGGCGCGGTGAGCGTCACGGTGAAATCCGCGGCCACCACCGGCCCGCCAAAATCCTGCGAATCGGAAGCCAGGCCGGAAGGCATATCCACGGCCACCACAACCATTTTGCCGCGCCGCTTCGCCCGCGCCGCGTTCAGATCTTCGATCACCGCGCCGAGCAATCCTTCCACAGGCCCGCGCAGCCCGGTGCCGAGCAGCGCATCCACGATCAAGTCCGCTTCGGCCAGCGCCGCGCGCGCGGATTCCCATTCCGCTTCGCTGGTCACTACGTACAATTCGCCGAGCCCCTGCTGCCAGCGCTTCAAATTGGCCGCCGCGTCGCCCTCCACGGATCCCGGATTCGCAAAGAGAAAAACCACCGGCGCGCAGCCAAAATTCTTCAGCAGCCTGCGCGACCACCAGCCCGTCGCCGCCGTTATTTCCCTTCCCGCACAGCACCAGGATTTTGCGGCTCGCAAGATCCGGAAATTTTTCGCGCAGAAATTCGGCAATGGCCGTTCCCGCATTCTCCATCAATTCAATGCCGGGAATGCCATACCGCTCGGTCGTGAGCCGGTCCGCCTCGCGCATCTGCGCCGCGGTCAGGACTTTCATGCGCGCTTCTCCTGCGCGTTTCCGGAAAAGCGCATCACGATGACCGTCATATCGTCCGCCTGCTCGGGAGAACCGGACCATTCCTCGGCGGCGTGCATCATGGCCTCGGCAATCTCGTGCGGAGACTTGTCCTTGTCGCGGATGGCCACATCAATGAGGCGTTCGGTGCCGAATTCCTCGCCGTAGACGTTTTCCGGCTCGATCAATCCGTCGCTGTATGCCACCAGCATGCCGCCGTGCTCGATCTCCACGGCGCCCTGCTGAAACGGCACATCGTTGAACAGGCCCACAACCATGCCGCCCGTTTCCAGCCGCCGGACATTTCCGCCGCAAATATAGACGGGAGGAAGATGCCCGGCATTGGTGTAATGGAGCTGGCGCGTCTCCGCGTCATACACGCCGAAGAAAACAGGTGGCGTAGCGCTCGTCGGAAGTGTTGCGGAACAAATGCGCGGTTCAGGTGCGAGACAATTTCGGCCGTGTCGATCTGCTCGTGGTGAGTGCCGGGCTGGCCGTCCCGGTAGCGGAGCACGTCGCTGCGCAGGGCGGCCTGCACGTTGGCCATCAGCAGCGCCGCGGAAATTCCCTTGCCGCTGATGTCCGCGAGCGCAATGGCCAGCCGCGTCGGCGAAATGCGGATGAAATCGTAGTAATCGCCGCTGACCACGCTCGCCGGGCGGCAGATCGCTTCAATCTCCATGCCCGGCAGATTCGGCAGCGAGTCGCGGAAACAGCTGCTGCTGCACTTCATGCGCGATGGACAATTCGTTCTCGAGCTTTTGCCGCTGGCGCTGTTCCTCGATCAAGGTGGAAACCGATTGCATCATGGAATTGAAGGATTCTCCCAGCGCCGCGAGCTGATCGCGGTGCGGAATCGCGCACGCGATAGGTGAGGTCGCCGCTCCTGCACGTGCTGCGTGGCGCTGTACAAACTGTCGACCGCCGTCGTGATCGTCCGCGTCATGATGATGCCCGTCACGCAGCGATCCGAATTCAATGACCAGAAATACCGCTCCGACCACCAGCAGCGCCGTCGCGGCCGCGCTTCCCAAATCTCCCAGCGGACTGAAGAGCCGCCGGTTCAAGAGCGAAGGGCGCGTGCTGAAGGACGCGAACAGCTCGCCGAACGACCTGCGATCGTTCAGGTCTGCTGGATTCTGGGCGGCCTGTTCTGGTCCAGGTCCAGCACGTCGAGTCCTACGATTCCGGTGATCAGCTTGTCGAAGGGGTTTGCCGACTTTGGAATTTGGCGCTGCCGTCGTTCCAATTTGCTGCTCGGGCATAAAGTTCTGCCGTGCTGATCACGATCGGCAGTCCCGGCTTTGCGCTGCCGTTCTCCGGGCGCAGAACTCTGAATTGGATCGGCCCGAGTTCCGGCGCAAGCGTTTCGATCAGTTCCGGCGTGACGGGAACGATGGCGGAAACCACAATGCGCCCGGCGGGAGACGGGCGGGCAACCACGGCGCGCAGCGCAAGTTGCCCATCGCTGAACACAAGTCCCCGGAAACGGTTTCTCCCCGACGCGCCATTCGCGTGGAGCAATTCTTCGCCCACGCCGGTTTCGACTTTCAGCCCGGCAATTCCGTCATGGCGTTCTTGATGTAGGTTTCCGGGGCCACCGGCAACGCCAGAGCAGCCGCCTTGTTTCCCAAGCGTCGCTTCGGCCGCGTAGGATGTCGCCATGGCGGTGGCCACAACTCCCACGCGCTCCTCCCGCTCCTCCATCTCCGTGTGAATCACGTACGCGCCAAGTTGCCAATACAGCAGATACGCTGCCAGAGCCGCCATGGCCAGGAGGAGCATCACCGGAACGACCGCGATAAACACATACGCCGCCACCAGCCGGTTGCGCAGGCTCCAGAGAAGATGTGTCGCGCGCCCAGATCCATCCGCGCACCAGCCAGTAAATCGCGGCGCATACCGCGAGGAAGAGCAGGAAACCGGATTGCGGAACCTGCGCATAGTATTCGCGCAGTCCCACCAGCGCCCCATACAGCAGCAGGATCGCCAGGGCTGCCCAATCGGCCAGACTCATGCCCTGCCAGATGGCGCGGCTCCGAGTTGTCAGCGATGAGTCCATGCGCTCACGGGAGTTCTACGGCGGCGGTCAAAACAAATCCAGTCGCAAGCACCGGGAGAAAAGTTTTCCTTCGACGTTTTAGAGGATAGCAGCCCTACATGCCCCGCGCAAAGGGCTGGAGGGAGGGCAAAAGGCTCGATGCCGGCGCTGCGAGTTCGCTTCGAGCACCTGTACCGGTCGCTTGACCTCTTGACCCGTCGTACAGGTACACATCTTGGAACTCTGCGGTACATCGGTACCATTGGCGCGCCCGTAGCCCCATGTGATTATCGGAGCGTCACTACAGGCTCAGTGTTACCAAACTCAAATTCACAGTGAACCGGCCCTACGCAACCGGATCACTTCGCGCCCAAGGAGGCCGAGAAGCAAATGCGAAACTTGTCCAAGGCTCTTGTCGTTGCGGTTGGCTTGCTCTCCATCGGTGGATTGTCTTCGACTGCCCGCGCCGGCGATCGAGCCGCCTCATTTACGCTGCCGCATCCCATTCAGTGGAAGAACACGAAGCTACCCGCGGGAGACTATACGCTCTCCCTGGTTTCCACAGCGGCGAATTCGAAACTCCTCATCGTCCAAGGCGCGAATCAGTCTATTCAGATGTTGGTGGCCTCCCAATCCCAGTGCGACCAGTGCCGGAACGGTATGTTGAGCGTTGCGGTGCAGGGCGATAATCGCGTCGTGACCGCTCTGGATCTGCCGGGCTATCACGTGGATTTCAAGAGTTCCATGTCCGCGGCCCAGCGGGAACAGTTGGCCAAGGCCTCCAGGACTTCCAAACC
Organism: uncultured Acidobacteriota bacterium; assembly: GCA_963800455.1. GTDB lineage: Bacteria > Acidobacteriota > Terriglobia > Acidiferrales > UBA7541 > Palsa-360. The sequence continues at coordinate 1,203,283 of CAWDAY010000004.1, forward strand.
GTCCAAGCCTGCTAACGAGCAGATGGCCGTTCAGACGGACCCGAACAACTAACCTGAAGACCTGGTCTGCTTTGTGGACAACTTAGATTGCGGCGCGGCGAGGGCGAAGTGTCGCCTTCGCCGCGATTTTTCTAGCGGGTGTTCTTCGGGAATACACCGCGCCGGGATACTTTCCCCAAACTAGCCGTTGAGGATATTTGACGCACTTCCCAGGCTCCGGCGCCAGGCTGCGCATGGCCCGAGGACTCCCGAGAGAACTCACTTGTTGTGCAGAGTCACTGCGGCGTCGCTGGCCCGCTCGTTTCGCGTAATGTGGCTGTGCCGGATGCCGTAGCTGAAATAGATCACCAGGCCGATTCCAAGCCAAATAAAGAGCCGCCACCAATTTTCCACCCGCAGCGAAAACATCAGAATCAGGCAGCAGAGGATCCCCAGAATCGGAACGATGTCGCCGAGCGGCGCGCGGAACGGGCGGCGCACTTCGGGATGCGTGCGCCGCATGATCATCACCGCCGCGCAGACGATTACGAACGCCAGCAGCGTGCCGATGTTCACGAGGTCCGCCAGAATTCGCAGCGGCAGAAAAGCGGCCATCGTGGCGACGCAGAGTCCCGTGAGAATGGTGGACTTCCACGGCGTCCGAAAGCGCTCATGGACCGCCCCGAAAAATCTCGGCGGCAGCAAACCGTCACGCGCCATCGCCAGGAAAATTCGGGACTGGCTGAGCATCATGACGAGAAGCACCGACGTAATCCCCGCGATGGCTCCGACGGAAACGAGAAATTCCGCCCAGGGAAGACCCACCTGACGAAATGCGTCCGACACGGGAGCGTCAATGTTGATCTTGTCGTAGGGCACCATGCCGGTGAGAACCCCGGAGACCGCGATGTACAGAACAGTGCAGAGAACCAGCGAAGTGATGATTCCGATCGGCACGTCCCGTTCGGGATTTTTGGCTTCCTCGGCATGAGTGGAAACCGAGTCGAAGCCGATGTACGCGAAGAATACGAGCCCGGCGCCGGCCAACATTCCCATCGGTTCGCCGCCCCGCCCCGTTCTGCCCAGCAGTGTGTGGCCGAAGAAGCCGAGACCGGTCAGTCCAAAGGGAGCAAAGGGCGTCCAGTTCGCCGCGTGCACGTACCTCGCGCCCACGGCGATCACAAAGAGCACGATGACAATTTTCAATGCGACGATCCCGGCATTCACGCTCGCGCTTTCCCGGATGCCTTTGACCAGAATCATCGTGATGAGCAGGGCGATCACAATCGCGGGCAGGTCAAACCACATGCCGGTCCAAACTAGGTGTCCGGTAGCGGGACTGTAATCGATGGGCGCGTTCGTGAAGACGTGCGGAACGCTGAGATGGAAGATCCCCAGAAAATCCTGGAAATAGTGGGACCAGCCGTGCGCGACCGTGGCCGACGCCACGGCGTATTCGAGAATCAGATCCCAGCCGATGATCCAGGCGAACAGCTCGCCCAGCGTCGCGTACGCGTAGGTATACGCCGATCCCGCCACCGGCACCATCGAGGCGAACTCCGCGTAACACAGCGCCGCGAAAAAGCAGGTCATTCCGGCCACAACGAACGAAAGCATCAGCGCGGGGCCGGTCATATCGTGCGCCGCGACTCCCGTCAGCACGAAGATGCCGGTGCCGATGATCGCGCCGACTCCCAGGCTGGAGAGCTGCACGGGGCCCAGGACGCGATGCAGACGGTTATCGTCCGTGCAGTTCCTCGACCAGCGCTTGATGGGACTTTCGTTGGAAGAGTTGATTCGCCATGTTCCCCTTCGCAGGAAGGCGGCCTTCCGCCTCTCCGCTATTCACTTCTGCGTTCTAACCGCGACGTGCGCCAAGCGTCTCGCGATGCAACAAACCACGCAGGCTAAAGCCCGTCCTACGCGTCGACGCCTCGATTTTCGCGACCACGCCCAATACACCGGCACGCCGAGCAGCACGATCACCAGGCCCGGCCAGGTATCCTGCGTCTGATACAGAATCAAAATCAGCATGATGACCAGCGCGGTCACGATGTAAAGAATCGGGACGACGGGATATCCCCACGCGCGATAGGGCCGCTCGGCATCCGGCCGTTTCCTGCGCAAAACGAACACGCCGCCGATGGTAAGCACGTAAAAAATCAGCACCGCGAAAATCACGTAGTCCAGCAAAACGCCGTAGAGATTTCCGTAGCTCACCGCGCCGGTGGTCGCATTCACGAGGCGCGTGCGCAGCAGCACCAGGATCGCCGCCCAAATTCCCTGCAGCACGAGGCCCATCGCGGGAACGTGATGGGCGTTCAGCTTGCCAATGCTCTTGAAAAAACAATCCGTCGCGCGACATCGCGTAATACACGCGCGCGCCGGCAAGGATCAGGCCGTTGGCGCAGCCGAACGTGGAGATCATGATCGCCAGCGCCATCAGCGTCGCGCCGCTGTGGCCGAAAATCGCGGCCAGCGTGGCGGTGGCGACGCGGTCGTCCGGCGCCGTCTGAATCTGGTGCAGCGTGAGCGTGGAAAGGTATCCAAGATTGGCCAGGAAATAGAGCGTGATGACGATCGCCGTGCCGACGGCCAGCGAAACGGGAATGTCGCGCTTTGGATTTTTCACTTCGCCGGCGGTGAACGTGATGTTGTTCCAAGCGTCCGCGGAAAACAGCGATCCCACCTGCGAAACTCCGAACGCAATGAGCAGGCCAAACGTTCCGGAAGCCGCGGTCACCGAAGGAATGAACGATTTCATCCAATCGGCGCCGGGCTGGATCGTCTGCGGATCGTGCAGCGTCCAGAGGCCGCTGAAATTGGCGTGAATCGCCTCCGCGTTCCGGCCCAGAAAAATTCCAGCAAGGATCAGAGCGGCAAGCGCGAGCATTTTCGCCGAAGTGAAAATATTCTGAATCAGTTTCCCGAGTCTCAGCCCGCGGGTATTGAGCGCGGTCAAGAAACAGAATCAGCAGCAGCGCCACGAGTTGCTGCACGGAAAGGCTGATCGCGTATTTATCGGAGAGGGCGATCGGAGAAACAACCCAGGTATTCGGGGAAATCGCCGGCCACATCACGCCAAGGAATCGCGCAAACCCCACGGCCACCGCGGCAATCGTCCCGGTTTGAATAACCAGAAAAAGCGTCCAGCCGTACAGAAATCCCCAGAGCGGAGAGTAGGCTTCGCGAAGGTAGACGTATTGCCCGCCGGCCTTGGGCATCATGGCCGCGAGCTCGCCGTAGGAAAGCGCCGCCGTGACCGTCATCAGGCCGGCGATGATCCAGGCGAGCAGCAGTCCGCCCGTCGATCCCGTGTTGCGCGCAGATGTCGGCGGAAACGATGAAGATGCCCGAGCCGATCATCGAGCCGACAACGATGGTCGTCGAATCGAACAGGCCCAGGCCGCGAACGAATCCGGATGAATCCGCATCCGCGGGGAGGCGCCGTAACTAGGTTGGATTCGCAATTCAGGCACGCAGGCCGCTCCGTCATTTCATTTCAGCGGGTCCACGCTTCCCGTCAAAGCGTCGCCGCGCGAAAACCGGTCCGTCGGCCGGCTAGGCGCGCTCGCCGCTGCCGCCGTGGAGGCCGCCACATCGAGGTATTCCCGCGCTCGCACGCCGGGGTCCGGAGCGCAGATCAAATCGCGAATCACGGCCAGCGAATCCGCGCCCGCGCGATAAACTTCCGCCGCGCGTTCGAGCGTGATTCCGCCAATGGCCACCAGGGGCTTTTTGGTCATCTGCCGCACCTGGCGCAGAAGCTCCGTCCCGACGACCGGGTCAGGATTCTTCTTGGTCGCGGTCGTATAAATCGGGCCCAACGCAATGTAGTCGGCGGAAGTCCGATCGGCCGCGGCCACTTGCTCGAGATTGTGCGTGGAAACACCCACCCAGCGGTCCGGACCGCAAATGGCGCGCGCATCCTCGACGCCGAGGTCATCCTGCCCCACGTGCACTCCGCCCGCGCCTGCGAGCAGCGCAATGTCCGGGCCGGTCATTCACGATCAGCCGCACACCGCGCGGAGCCGAGAGCGCTCGAAAGTTGCCGGGAGATTTCAAAAAATTGGCGAGAAGAAGCTGTCTTATTGCGGTACTGAATCAGCTCGACCCCGGATTCCGCCAGCGCTTCGGCCATAGCCAGCTCCGAAATGGTGAGCAAAGTGGGGTCGATTATGGCATAGAGCGCGGGGGAACACAAGGTTCATATGGGCTTATCCGGCGCGCGATGTGGCGAAACGGTCAAGAAAGTGGGTGTCCAGACGCCCGGCGATAAAGTCCGGGATCCATCATGATTTTGCGCTGCAACGGAATGGAAGTCTTGATCCCTTCGACCACGAACATTTCCAGGGCCCGCCGCATGCGCACGATGGCTTCGGCGCGCGTGTCGCCAAAGGCGATCAGCTTTGCCACCAGCGAATCGTAGTACGGAGGAATCACGGCGTCGGCGTGCGCCGCGGTATCCACGCGGATTCCGGGACCGCCCGGCGTGCGAAACACGGTGATGTGTCCCGCCGAAGGGACAAACGTTTCGGGGTCTTCCGCGTTGATGCGGCACTCGATCGCGTGCCCGCGCAACGCAAAATTCGGCGACAACGTCGTCAAGCTTTTCGCCGGTCGCCAGGCGAATCTGCGATTTGATCAGGTCCACGCCGGTCACCATTTCCGTGACCGGATGCTCCACCTGAATGCGCGCGTTCATTTCAATGAAGTAAATCGAGCCGTCTTCATCCATCAGGAATTCCACGGTGCCCGCGCTGGTGTATCCCACTTGCTCGAGCGCCGTCGACCACGCGCGCGCCCAGTTCGGCACGCAGCTTGGCGTCGACGGCAGGCGAAGGAGATTCCTCGATCAGCTTCTGATGGCGCCGCTGAATGCTGCATTCGCGCTCGCCGAGGTGCATGACGTGCCCGTGCTTGTCGCCGAGCACCTGAAACTCGATATGGCGCGGCCGCTCGATGAATTTTTCGATGTACAGATCGGGAATGCCAAACGCCTGCTGCGCCTCATTGCGCGCGGTGGCAAATGCGGCCCGGAAGTTCAGTCCTCGTTGCGGACCACGCGCATGCCGCGCCCGCCGCCTCCGGCGGACGCTTTCAAGATCACCGGGTACTTGATGCGCGTCGCTTCCGCCAGCGCCGCCGCCTCGTCCGCCACAATTCCCTGCGAGCCGGGAACAACGGGCACGCCCGCGGCGGCCATCTCGCGGCGCGCCTGATCTTTTTCGCCCATCATGCGCAGCAAATCCGGCGGCGGCCCGATGAACGTGATGTGCGAAGCCTCGCACACTTCCGCGAAATTCGCATTTTCGGAAAGGAATCCGTAGCCGGGATGGATCGCGTCGACGTTGGTGATTTCGGCGGCGCTGATCACCTGCGGAATATTCAGGTAGCTCTCGCTCGAGCGCGGCCGGCCCGATGCACACCGCTTCATCCGCAAAGCGCACGTGCAGCGCGTTGCGGTCCGCCTCGGAATAAACGGCGACCGTGGCAATGCCCAGTTCCTTGCACGCATCGATCACGCGCAGGGCGATTTCACCGCGATTGGCTATGAGGATTTTTCGAAACATTTGGGGTCAATGTGGCGCGGGCTTCAGCCTGCGGGGTTCGGTCCAGCCGCACATTAGCCCCAGCGAAGCGGCAAGCCGCCGCATTATTTCTTTTTTCCCGAGGGCCGCAGCGCAAACAGCGGTTCGCCGTACTCGACAGGCTGGCCGTTTTCGACCAGCACTCGCGCCACTTCCCCGCTGATGTCCGCTTCAATCTCGTTCATCAATTTCATGGCTTCAATGATGCAAACCGTCTGGCCCGGCCTCGACCTTATCCCCGGCGCGAACGAACGGCCCCGCTTCGGGACTCGGCCCCGCGTAAAACGTGCCGACGATGGGCGACTTGATGATGTGCTCGTCCGCAGCCGCGGCGGAGCGGGCGGAGCGGGCGCCGCGAGCAGCCGGCGCGGGCTGCTGGAGCGCGCTCGGCGGGGCCTGCGCGCACGGCAGCTGTGGCTGCGCGACCTGGCCACGGAAGTGCGCCATGAACCGGGGCGGCGAGCTCCTGCGGACCAGCCTTCTTCAGCCGAATCCTCAGGTCCCCATGCGCATATTCGAACTCTTCCAGCCCGTGATTCGGACATGAAAGAAAGCAAACGCTCGAGTTGGCCGAAATCGACTCCCGGCACGGAAACATCGGAACTGGCAGGTTGTTTTTTGGATCCCTTCATCGTTTTGCTCAAAGTTCGAGGAATTCCCGTGAGGTGGTCGTAAGAATCTCGGCTCCGCGCGGAGTCACCAAGGCATCGTCTTCGATGCGGATGCCCCCAACGCCTTCCACATATACACCCGGTTCCAAGGTCACGACGTTACCCGTCTCCAGAATTTTCTTTTGGTCACGAGCGATTCGCGGATCCTCATGAATTTCAAGGCCGATCCCGTGCCCCGTACTATGGACGAAATAGCGTCCTAAACCCTTGTGCTGCAGAACGTTTCTGGCCGCCGCATCAATCGCCCCGCACGTTACTCCGGACTTCAGCGCGTCTCTCGCTGCCGTCTGCGCTTCCAGCACCGCATGATACCACTGCCGGACGCGCGCAGAAGCCTTGCCTACGTGCACTGTGCGCGTAAGGTCACTGCAATAGTGGCGCAGTATAGCACCCAGGTCCAGCACGACCAACTCGTTTTTCCCGATTCGGCGCGCCGTTGGACGCGCATGCGGCAACGCCGAGCGGGGTCCCGCAGCCACAATGGCTTCGAACGACTCTCCCGAAGCGCCCTTGCGGCGCATCCGATAGCCGATCTCGGCAGCGATGTCCAGTTCCGTGACACCGGGACGAATCAAGCGAATGGTTTCCTCCATCACCTCGGAGCCCAGCCGCGCCGCATCCCGGATCCGCTCAATTTCCGAGGCGTCCTTCACGGCTCGCAGGCTTTCGACGAGGCCATCGATGGCAACCCACTTTAAATTGCCCCCTGCGGCCTTCCGCAGCGTCTTCCAGCCCGCCAAAGTGAGGCGCGAGGGTGCAACCGCGACCCGCTGCGCGTTTCTTCGCCTCGAAGGTGTTCGCCGACCGCGTCCAGGAGCGCGCCCTTGTGAATGTGCACGCGAATGCCGCGCGTTTCTTCCTTGGCCTGAATCGTGAACCTGCCGTCCGTGAACAAGAGTGGCGGACGTGCCATCCACCAGCAAAGGCCCCGGAATCGCCGGAAAATCCGCACAGATAATAAATGTTGGGGAGGTGCGTCTCCAGCAGCGCGCTGGCCCCGGCTGCATCCAGAGCTGGCGAAGTCGTTTGATGCGGCTGGGAGTATTTGTCGGCATAAAAAAAGGGAGGAAACCGAGGTCTCCTCCCAGGTCGCGCGATATTGTACCTTGCGAAGCTCAGCCCGGCAAAATTCGCGGAGTCACGAAGAACATCAACTCCTGAGTGGACACGCTGATCGAAGTGTGTTTGAAGAGGTTGCCGATCAGCGGCACGTTGCCGAGCAGCGGTACCTGGTCGATCGTGGTGTTCTGGTTGGTGATCACCACGCCGCCAATCACCACTGTGCCGCCGTCATTGATGAGAACCTTGGTCTGCGTTGACTGCGTATCCAGTCCCGGTTGGCCCTGAACGCTGATGGACTTGTCGATCTGCGTATTTTCGATGTTGACGTCCAGGAACACCGTGCCTTCCGCCGTGATCTGCGGAGTCACTTCCAGCTTCAGCACGGCGTCCACGTATTGCGTGGAAATCGTGTTGTTGATGTTGGTCTGAATCGGAATTTGTTGACCTTGCTTCACCGTCAGCTTTTCGTTGTTCTGCGTGATGCCCTTGGGCTCGGAAAGAATCTTGCCGACGCCGCGGTTTTCCATCAGGCTAAGCATGAAGTCGATCGCATAGTTGTGTCCCTGCGTCGAAAACGTGAAGCCGCTGGTCGGCGCGGTGGCGCCCAGGTCGGTGTTCAGCGGAATCTGGTTCCCGCCGGCCTCCCGTCGAGAAGGGCGCGGCACGGAATGAATCACAGGGCTGAGAAATCCGGAAGCCGCACCGCCGGTCAAGCCGCCGATAGGCCGTGTTACCCGTGGACCCCGGTCGGAGCGGAGAATCCGAACTCGCGTGCCAATTTCGCGAGCAAACGTTCGTGAAGTCTGCACAACGCGGGCGTCGATTTCCACCTGCTGCGATTTCCGGTCGATCTGGCGAAGCAGATTGTCAACTTCGGGAATCGAGGACGGAATGTCGCGAATGATCAGGGTGTTCGAACGAACATCGGCAAAAACATCGCCGCGGGTCGTCAGGAATTTTTTCAGCGTGGCGACCATCGTGGTCGCCTGGGCATAGTTCAGAACGCGCGTGACGGTCACCATGTCGACGGCTTCGGACTCGCGCTTTCGCGAGGTCGCGGCGCTGGTCCGCTTCCCGCTTCAGCGTATCCTGAGTGGCAATTCGCAACACGTTGCCGTCAATTTCCTTGGTCAGGCCGTTATTGCGCAGCACAATGTCCAGCGCCCTGGTCCCAGGGAACTTCGATCGAGAACCAAAGTACTGTTCCGTGGACGGAGGGATCGAGAACAACGTTCAGCCCGCTGATTTCGTGAATCAGGCGGAAGAAATCCTTCAGGTCCACGTCCTTCAGATTCACGGAAATCGGATCGCCCGTGAATTTCTTTTCGGGCGCGGCTGCGGGAGCGGCGGCTGAGCGACTGGGCCATCTGAGCGATTCTGCGGCTGCGGCGGCGACCGGCTCGCTCGCCGGGCGCGCGAAACCCGTGTCTTGTCCCGTGAGCCAGGTTGGAAGCGGCATATTGGGCACATTCACGGCAGCCAGCTTGGGCTGCGGCAGGCTTCTTCACGGCATGAAGCGCCGCGGGAGTGGCCGGAGCTCCGGAGCGGTGAAGGAAATTGTTACGCTCGAGCCGTCGGCTTGCGGCGGTAAAGGAGCGTCTGCTTCGCAAGATCGATCACCACTCGCGATTGCCCGGGAGCCGGTTGTCCCATGCGAACGCCGAGCACCGGCGCGAATTCGCTCGCGCACTTTGTATTTTCTCGACATTCAACGCGTCGCGGCAAAATCCAGAACCAGACGCGGCGGAGAGTCCAAGACGCGAAGTCTGGTAATGCAGCTCGCCGGTGCCGCTGATGCGCACGGTCGTTTGCTGCCCGGGCTGCGCCACTTCCACAGAGGAGATGGAGGCCGCAGCGAGCGCCCGCGCTCACGGGTGTTTGCGGAGCGACTTGCGCGCTCGCGGGAGGAATCGCCACCGCGGCGCCTGCCAGCAACAGGCAGCTGAACCCGAAAGCCGGCCATTTGGTCTTCATTGCTGTTCTCCTGGACTTGGGTAAAGTGCTTGGTCACCGTGCGTTCGAGCGGCTTTCCAAATGCGTCTTTGCCGACCTCTGTGAAAGGCAATGCGCATCCAGGGCAATTTTCTGGACGGCGCCGTCGTACAGCTTGTCGCCTTCTCGCAGGAAATAAACGCGCTGCTGCGAATTCGAAACGATGGCAATCATCCCGGTGGGGCTGTGCACAATTCCGTTGATGCGCAGCGTGTCTACAATCAGGCCTGCTTTTCCGGGAGGAAGATTTTCCGGCGGCGCATTGCTCGCGCGTGCCTTGGTGAGCAGCGTGTCAAACGGATCGCGCCGCGCCACCGGGCTTTTCCTCCGCGGGCTTTTCGCGGCGGCTTTGCGGGATCCGCAGACGCCGATTTCGCTGTCTCTTGTCGGCAGCTGCCGACTCGGCCGCAGGCGCCTTTGCCGTGCGGAGCTTTGGCGCGGAGCCTTGGAGCTGCCGCGCCGGAGCTTTGGCTGCGCCTTGGCGGAGCTGGAGTTCTTGGCTGCGGGCGATGCGGAGCTCTGCGCGCAGCCTGCGGCTGCGACCGCACGGAAACCTTGTTTCGTTCAGTTGGTCGCGAACAGCGTTTGGCTGAACATTCGGGTGGTCTTGCGCAAAAGCACAGGTCGCAAGAACCGCCGAGAGGGCCAGCGGCAACAGCGTTCGCGATGATTTTGCGAGTCGCATAGTCAGTCGGCTCGATTCCGCCTATTTGTGGGCGGGCTGATTCTTGCCCGCCGGCTGGTTCTTGCCGCCGGAGACGGGTCGCCGGGTTGCTAAAGAAAGTTGTTACCGTGCATGTTCCAGAAACCGTCGTGCCGGGCCGAACGGGAAATTTCGACTTTCGACGCGATCTGCGAGCGCCTGAGAAGGACAGGTCGCCCACATTGATGATCCGGGACAGCCGGCTGAGCCGGGTAAAGAAATCTTCGATGCTGAAGTACGGCCCATCCACGCTGATCGTGAACGGCAATTCGTAGTGATAATCCTTGGGCACAACCGCCTGCGCCGTCAAGCTGCGGATCTGCACGCCCGAAGCCGCCGCCGCTTCCTGCAGCAAGCGCATGAATTCGTCAATTTCTTTTTCTTCCGGAACGATCGTCTTCAGCGTATCCAATTGCTTTTCCAGGGCCGCCATTTCCACTTTGAATTCCGCGTTGCGGCGCTCGTACACTTGCAATTCCGCAACCTGGCGATTCAAATTGCGCATCCTTCGTATTATTGTCATCCAGGGTAGTCCGCATGGCTGCAACAGGAGACATCGGCAAGTATTCCCCTGCTCCAAAAATGACCAGTGCGAGCGCGAACAAGATCAGCGCCTGGAGATACCACGGATATTCGCGGAACGAAATCGCCATCGCTCCCCCTAGATATTCCCCGGCTTTGCGGGCTGCCGGTGGCGTGCTGGCGGCCGGTGCGCGCATTGCTACTCGCGGCTGCGGATGTCAGCGCTCGGCGGATCTGCGGCAGGCCAAACTGCGCGGTCAGGCTGAACACAAAGATCTGCACGGCTCTTGTTGCTGTCGTCCTGATGCGATTCCTTGATTTCCACGGACTGAAAATATCCCGAACGCCTGAGCTGCGTGATGTAATTCGCAACCGCGTTGATCGAACCCGCCGAGCCGTTAATCGTCAGCGCGTCACCCTTGCGATCCACGGAAGTCAGCCACAGCGGTATCCGTGCGGCTCACGGTATTGGCGATTGCTTCGAGAAGTTCCTGGCCGCCCGTGCGGTTCCGCTGGAGCCCTTCGATCACGCCGATCCTCTGCTGCAAGACCGCTTTTTGCTTTTCAAAATTATCGACCTGCTGTTTCAACTGTTCGAGCCGCGCCTTTTCGCCCGTCTGTTTCTGGATATGCGCGACGACCTTGGTGTTCTCGCCGGTCGAGCAGCATGATAGTGGCCCTACAGGGCGCCGAAGCTGACGACCAGCGCGATGGCCAGCATGCACGTATTGCAGCGTGGCCTCGAGCGGCACGGTGGCTGCGCTGCGCCTTCGGCCGCGTTCTACCAAGCAGGTTAATGCGAATCATGGTTGGTCGAAACTCCTGAGCGCGAGCCCTACCGCGATAGCCAGACGCGGAGCCAGTTCGCGAATCTGATCTTCATTGTGGCGCGCCGGATTGATCACGATTTTGCGGAACGGATACATTTCCTCGACCGGAATGGCGAATTCTTCGCGCAGAACGTCCATCAAGCCGGGCACGCGCGCGCTGCCGCCGGCCACGACGATTTTCTGAATGCTTTCTCCGGTCGCGGTCGCGCGGAAGAAGTCGAACGTCTTTTGAATTTCCAGGACCAGAATGTCCGTCACCGATCGCAGGATCGTGGCGCGGTGTTCTTCGGCCACTCCGGCGATGTTTTCGCCTTGCTTCAGGCGCTCGGCATCTTCAAAGCTCAGGTCCAATTCCTTTTGCAGCGCGTCCGTGTACTGATTGCCGCCCACCGAAACGTCGCGCGTAAACAGCGGAATGCCGCCGCGCACGATGTTGATGTTCATCACGCTGGCGCCGATATTCAGCAGCGCCACCGTCTGGCCGGGATCGGGATCGTAGTTTTCTTCGTAGCAGTTTTGCAGGGCGAACGCGTCGATATCGACCACCGTGGAATTTTTCCCCGCCTGCGCCAGCACGTTCGTGTGATTCAGAATTTTGTCTTTTTTGACCGCCACCAGCAGGACGTCCATTTGCGAGTCCACGGACTCAAGCAACTGGTGATCCAGGTTCACGTCCGCGATATCGAAGGGAATGTGCTGGCTGGCCTCGGATTGAATCCGGTCGTACAGCTCTTCCTCGGTCATGCGACGGAAGCGAAACCCGCTTCACGATCACGGAGTGGCCCGAAACCGCCGTGGCCACATTCTTGGTCTTGATCTTTGTGCGTATCGAAAATGTTGCTGATGGCGCCCGGCGACGAGCGGCGCGTCCATGATGGCGCCGTCCACCACCGTATCCTGGGCCAGCGGTTCCAGCCCAAAACTCACCAGTTCATACCCGTGCTTGGTGCTCTTCAGCTCCACGGCTTTGATGGAACTGGAGCCGATATCCAAACCGACGAGAGCCTTTTGTTTAGAGCCACCAAACATGTCCAAACCCCTCGGAAATTCCACGCTTGCCGGATCTTCGGCCTCTGCTTCTCGATCCGCTCAAGCGACCGGCTCAGCATAACCTTGCGAACCCGGGCCGCTTTCACACCCACACTTGCCATGGCCAAGAGCTCGGCCAGTCACTGCCCTCACCGCTGCCTCGGGTCATGCTCTGCACCGGCACTGCTTGCGGCAGCCTTGCGCCAATTTTGTTGCTTCGGTCGATTTCTCCGTCCAAGGACCCCGTACGTGCCCCGGGAAACACGGTGCGGCTGGGAAACTTTTTTCGCCCGCAGAGCGGTTGCCGCGTACAGCGAATTTGGCATCCGACACCGGGAGTGTCAAGCAAAGGGATTCGCAAGTTGTTCTGAAGAATACCGCTTAGGCGGCTGACCGCGCTGGACAGGAAAAGGACAAAAAGCGCAATAGGGTATGGGCCATAGAATACTAGGACTACTATTACTAGTATAGGCTTTCCAGACACTTTTTCCAGGACGATCTGCTACTTCGCCCAGACCCAGCGTCTGCCAGATCGAATCGATTCGCTTTTTCGTCGCAGAATCCATGACAATTTCATCGGGCCACGGCCGGCGAAATCCTTCGCTCTCCCATTTGCGCGTCGCGTCGATCCCCATCTTCGAGCCGTAGTCCTGGAGGCGCGAGGCGTGGTCCAGCGTGTCCGCCGGCCCCATCACGAATTCCACATCCCGCTCGGGATCGATGGCGCAGAGCGATTTCCAGACCACTTCGCGCGAGTCCTGCACGTTCACGTCGTGGTCCACGACCACGACCACCTTGGTGAACATGGCCTGCCCCAGCGACCAGATCGCATGCATGATTTTTCGCGCGTGGCCGGGGTAGGATTTGCGGATCGAAACGATCATCAGGTTATGAAAGACGCCTTCGGCCGGCATGGCCACATCCACAATTTCCGGGTACTGCATTTTCATCACGGGGAGGAAGATGCGCTCCACCGCGTGGCCCATGAAAAAATCTTCCTGCGGCGGCGGACCGACGACGGTCGTGAGATAGATCGGATCGCGGCGGTGCGTGACGCAGGTGACGTGAAAAACGGGAAACTCGCCTTCCAGCGAATAGAAGCCGGTGTGATCGCCGAACGGGCCTTCCGTGCGCATTTCTTTCAGGTCCACGTAGCCTTCGAGAACGATTTCGGAATTCGCCGGGACTTCCAGATCGCACGTCTCGCACGGCACCATTTCCGCGGGCTCGCGGCGCAGAAAACCGGCGAACATCATTTCATCGAGGTCGGGCGGAATGGGCAGAATGCCGGAGAGGCACGTCATCGGGTCCGATCCAATGGCCACGGCCACGTCGATGCGCCCGTCGGGATTGGCGGCGCGCGCGCGGCGGAAATGCTCGGCGCCGTGCTTCTGCGTTTGCCAGTGCATGCCGGTGGTGCGCTCGTCATACACCTGCATGCGGTAGACGCCCACGTTGCGCTTCCCTGTTTCCGGATTGCGCGTGAAAACCAGCGGCCAGGTGATGAAGCGCCCGGCGTCCTGCGGCCAGCACTTCAGGATGGGAAATTCCAACAGCGAGAAATTGTCGCGGCGAATCACTTCCTTGCACGGGCCGGTCTTCACGGACTTCGGGAAAAAGGAGCCGAGTTCGGCGAGCTTGGGCAGCATTTTGATTTTGTCGAGCAGGCCCTGCGGCGATTGCATGTCGAGAAATCCGCGGATGCGCGCCGCCACTTCGTCGATGTGAGAGACTTCCAGCGCGAGATTCATGCGCCGTTCGCTGCCCAGCATGTTGATGAGCAGCGGGTATGCGCGAACCTTTCGGCTTTTCAAACAGCAGCGCCGGCCCGCCCGCGCGCGTCACGCGATCCGTGATTTCCGTGATCTCAAGGACCGGATCGACTTCCGCGGCGATGCGCCGCAGCTCGCCCTCTTTTTCCAGCTTGGCAATGAATTCGCGCAAATCCCGGTACGCCAAAACATCCTCCCCGTCCGTCCCGCCGCCATCGTGTTGGGCGGCCGCCTACGAACGCAACGCGACACTCTAGCATGAAACCCATTCCATTGAATTCTTGCAAGACCTCGGCGGGTTTGGTAGCGTTAGCCTGATGCGGGCGTAGTTCAATGGTAGAATAGGAGCTTCCCAAGCTCTAGACGTGGGTTCGATTCCCATCGCCCGCTCCATAACTCAGAATGTCCCAATTGCCCTTACGCGGCTGACCTACGTGAATCAGCTTGAAAATCAACTATTTTGCACCGCACGGGGATTCCACTCGGTTCAATCGGACCTCAACGACTTGCGGAGGAAACCGGCCAGTCGTTTGATGACTTGCTCTCCGTGGGACTAGACTAGCGCGACTTCACGGTCGAAATTAGGCTTTTTCTCCGCATGGAGCTTGAGGGCAATGCCGCAGACTGCGGCGATGCGCTCCAGCATGGTGAGCGAGTGGCCGGTGTATTCGGCATCCTCAAGCGCGCAATCACAGACTGCGTAGTGCCCACCTTCTTGGCGAGCTCCGCCTGAGTCAACCCCGCATCCTCCCTCATCTCGCGCACCAGTAAGGCCAGATCAATCTGGTGCAAGGTGCGCCCGAAGGTCTTACGATAGGTTGCGCTCTTGCGGGCGCGCTGTTCGACTATTTCCCCGTGCTTGTCGCGCTTGACGGTTTGTTTCATTGGCCCAACTCCATCACGATAGCTTCCCGCTCAAATCCGAGACTGCCTCGTCCATTGGATTATCGCATAATTGCTATAATGACGCCAACGGATTCCAACGAGGGTCGAATGCGCAGAGGTGCACGGGCGCGGTTGCTGGCATTGGGGACGCGCTGAATCAGACGACGGGGTCGCCATGGATTTCCACTTCGCTCGGATCCACGCCGAGCGCTGCGGGCAGGGGCAGGCGGCCGGTCCAGTTCGCCCAGCCCCAGAAAATAGCGGTGGTGGAGCTGAGCAGGCCCGCGACGGTGCCGATCACGCGGGGGCTGTAGTGGGTGGAGGCGACGCCCGCGCCCATCATCGAGAGCATCATCATCGACCACGTCAGAGTTTCGATCGTGGAAAAGACGCGGCCGCGATACTGGTCCGAAACCGTCTTGAGGATGTAGGAATAGTTCAGGACCGAGTTGACGGCGATTGCGGCGCGCGACACGAGGATAAACAGGAGCGCCAGTTCGTACCGCTGCATCCGGCTAAACAGGATGTACGTACCGCCGTGCACGATGTAGTCGACGAAGATCACCAGCTTGTAGTCCTTGAAGGACAGCCGTTTGCCCAGCCAGTTTGCGAATGCGCCGCCGAAAAGCAGGCCGACTCCGGCGCAGCCCCAGATCGTGCCAATGCCGGCAGCGCCGCGGTTGAAGACGACTTCGCCGAAGAGTGTGAACAGGATTTGCGCCGCGCCGCCGCCGGTGGCCCATCCCACGGCGAGCAACGCGATGGCGAGAACGAGCGGAACCGAGCGCATGTAGCGAAGACCCTCGCGATATTCATGCCACGGGCGGATCACTTCGGTTTCGGTCAAATCCCTGTGCTCGGCGCGGAACGGCTTTCCGTGCGGCGCGACCAGATTCCAAATGGCCCACGCGGAAAACAGGAACGAGAGCGCGTTGAAGGTGAACGCCCATTCGTAGCCGATGCCGACCACGGTCGCTCCCAGAAACGTACCGATCGTCAAGTTGGTCCATTGCGTCGTCTGCGTCAGCGAATTCGCGGTGTGGATTTCTTCCGTGTTTGCGATCGTCGGCAGAATTGCGGAGCGCCCGGCAGTAAAAAACGGCGAGGCAATCATCAGCAGCGCGCTGAAGGTATAGAGCAGCCACACCTGCTGCTCCCGCAAGGCCAGGATGAATCCCAGCGCGACCACGGCGCGCGTCAGATCGCTCGCGATCATGATTTTCTTGCGGTCAAACCGGTCGAGCAGAACGCCCGCCAGCGGGCCCATGGTGATCGCCGGAACGGCGCGCGCCAGCATGACCCCCATGATGACGAGGCCGGAATGCGTCAGCGCCATGGCCAGGGCGAACACCGCGATATTGTTGAAGTTGTCGCCGATTTCGCTGACCACCTGCCCCATCCAGAGGTAGCGATAATTCCGGTTCCGGCGAAGAAGATCGAGAAATTCGCGCATCAGTCGGTGGGGCACTCGCGGCGAACCGGTTTTGCCGGCGAGGATTCGGCTACGAAGCGAGCCTCATGAGCTGGCATGAAGGAAAGTCTGACACACTTCCGGCCGGCGCACACCTCGCTCGTCGGCGGGTTGTTTCCGAGGACAACCCGGATGGGGCGGATCCTGAAAGCCGCGACGGCAGTTTAGCCCGTACGGATCGCTCTCAGATTTTCGAGCGGCGTCGGCTCGGTTTCCGCGACGACTCCGTCGCGCAGATCGAAGGAGCGGCCGGAATTTGCGGGGATGCGTTCGCCGGGGAGAATAATCCCGACCAAATTCAGAGGATCGGCGGCGGCGATGCGGATCACTTCTCCGGTCGGTTCGGCTGGGAACGCGAAGCGCGCAGCGAATCGGCGGCGACAGGGAAGCGCGAACTGCTCGCCGAGGAAACCGTTGACGAATCGGCCGCCGCGAATTTCGCCGCGATCTTCGAGGCGGCGCAACGCGATGAGAACTTCGCGCCACGGTAAGCTCGATCGATTCGCGCGTGAGCAACTCGCGGAACACGACTGCCGTAGCGATTCAGCAGCATCCAGCACGTGGACTCGATGGCCGGAGTGCGATCTTCCAATTGTCCGCGAAGAACAAAGGACCAGCGGCCGCCGCTGTCGCGCGGGCGCGCGGTCGCGTCCTCTTCCCTGACCTGCGCGGCGTTTCGGATCGATCAGCGCGCGCAGATTATCGAAGCCGTCGGCGGTGATCATTCCGGCGGCCACCAGTTCCCAGAGATCGCCTTCCACTTCGGACTTTAACTTTTTTGTGCCGCGCACGATGTCCGCAAAAAACAGCGCGCCGCGGGCTTCGCAGCAGATCGAGGACTTCTTTGGCGCCGCGGCTCAATCCTCTTTGCGTTTCAGAGGCGGGAGCTGTGATGGCGGCACGGCCATCCAGTCGGCGTCTTCGCGCACGAAAAAAGTGATGGGAGCAATGCTCGTCGGGCACGATGCGGCGCGTGCGCTCGGCGCGATCGTGCAGCATCGCGGGATGCGGAGAGAGCCGGCCCCAGCCGATCACTCCTTTCAAGCAGAGATCGTCGAGTGTTGCCGGATCGTAATCCGCAACGCGGCGCCTTAGAATTTCGCTTTCCCACGCATTGGCGGGGGCTTCGTAGCCCTGCAACTGGCGAAGACATCCAGCAAACCGCGTTCCCCGAGCGCGAGCGTTCCGGGAGCGACGCGCTGCCAGCGCGCGAGCCAGCGCATGAATTGCGCCGCAGTGACCGGCTCAATTTCCCTGCGAAGTTTTCCGATCGTCAGGCGGTGGATGCGCGAAAGGAGTCGTCGCTCGCACCATTCGATGTCTCCGGCGCGCGCTTCGGTAAATTGGCCGCGCAAGATCGCGCCCGAACCTTCGACCCGCAGGAGCGAATTGTTGATTTCCGATTCCGGCAAGTCCCAGCAGACTGCGCGAGATCCCGGCATGCACTGGCCCGGAATGCTGCAGCCAGCCCGCTAAGAATCGCGGAACATTGCTTCTTCTATTGTATGATCGCGGCTGCTCGACCTGCGCGATGGAGGAATCGAAAACGATTCCGGGGAAAATCGTGGCCAGCGAGTTTTGTGCGTTCGGCTGCGACCCAGTACGTGCGTCCGCGATGCGCGCTTTTCCGGCGCGGCCTTGAGAGGCAAGCTCGTCAAAATGTTTTCGCCAGTCGGGAATCGAGTTCGGCTACGGCACGGCTTAAGCGCAATGAAGTTGCGCGGACGCATTCGCCGGCGCCATCTTTCTGAACCGACTGACTTCGGCGCCGCGATGCTCGGGCAAAACCAGCAAAGTTTCCAGCGCGTCGTGCAAGTTCCTCGGCGTCGCGCACATCGGGCCACGCGTCTCTGCGGACTTCTTCGATCGCCGCCGGGATCGAGCCGCCCCATGTCCGGAAGCAACGGTCTTCGGGGAGCACGCGGCGCATTTCGACGGCGCGTGCGCGGCGCTCCTCGAGCGGCGCGTCATCCAGATACGCAAACGGATTCGCGTTGAGAATTTCGTGGGAAAACTGCGACGGCACGGGCGTATCGATGGCCAGGCAACGAATGCGTGCCATCGAGAATTTTGCCCAACACATCTCTCAAACCTTCCACGTCCATCGCTTCCGTCAGCGCATCCTTCATCACCTCGCGGATCAGCGGATGGTCGGGAATTTTCATTTCGCCCTGAATATTTTCCTGGCACGCCGCTGCATCGGGAAAACCGCGGCCAGCAGATCGTCCGCGCGCATGCGTTGAATTTGCGGAGGCACTTTTCTGCCCGCCCTGAAAACGAAGCAGCGCCAGCGCGCGCGAAGCGTCCCAGCGCCAGCGCGTGGTGAAGAGCGGCGAAGCGAGCACCGCCTGCTCCAGAACTTTTTCGACGGAAGCCGGATGCAGAAAGCGAAAGACATCCGCGAGCGGAAAACTGTGCTGATCTGAAAGCGCGATATTGAGCCCTTCTTCCGTGGCCGCGGCCTGCAACTCAAGATTAAAGGAGCGGCAAAAGCGTTTGCGCAGCGCGAGGCCCCACGCTTTGTTAATTCGTCCGCCAAATGGTGCGTGGATCACCAGTTGCATTCCGCCGCTTTCGTCGAAGAAGCGCTCCGCAATGATGGTTGATTGCGTGGGAACCGCGGTGAGCACCGATTTTCCGGCCACGATATATTCGACGGCTTGCTCGGCGCCGGATCGATCCAGGCCGCACTCATCTTCCAGCCAACGAAACGCCTGCACGGCCGCGGATCAAAATCGCGCAGCGGCGGAGCGATACGGAGATCCCTCGGTCATGTCGGCAATTTTCTGCCGCAACTCGGCAACCTGCTGCGAAAGCTCCATGCGTGCGTGCGGGCGCTTCTCCGCGCCAGAACGGAACGTTCGGAGCGCGCGCCCTGCGCGTCTTCCACGAGCACGCGGCTCGACTTCCACGCGGCGAATGCGCCAGGAACTATTTCCGAGAAGCATGATATCGCCGCGCAAGCTTTCGACGGCGAAATCCTCATCGAGCGTTGCCGACGATGCGCGCCTTCCGGCTCCGCGATCACGGTATAGAGCGCGTTATCGGGAATCGCGCCACCGCTGGTGATCGCCGCAAGGCGCGCGCCGCGGCGCGCGCGGACTTTTCCATTCACTCGATCGCGATGCAAATAAGCGCCGTAGCGTCCGCGGCGCGCATTGATGCCTTCGGAAAGCATGGTGATGACTTCTTCAAATTCGCCGCGCTGCAAGATTTCGATACGGGTAGGCGCGGCGCACGAGGGCAAAGAGATCGTTTTCGTTCCAATCCTCAGCACGCGCAGATCGCCACGATTTGCTGCGCCAAAATATCGAGCGAATTTTCCGGAATGCTGAGGCGATCGAGCTCGCCGCCGCGCATGGCGCGCACGAGAGCGGCGCATTCGATCAATTCGTCGCGCGTCGTCGCGAAGATGCGGCCCTTGGGAATGGCGCCATGCCAATGGCCCGAGCGCCGACGCGCTGCCACGCCACCGCGATGGACGCGGGGCGAGCCGATCTGGCAGACCAGGTCCACCGTGCCAATGTCGATACCCAGTTCGAGCGATGCGGTCGCCACCAGAGCTTTCACTTCGCCGGCCTTCAATTTGCGCTCCGCTTCCAGGCGCAATTTGCGCGACAGGCTGCCGTGATGCGTCGCCACGGCCTCATCGCCCGATGCCGTTCCGCGAGATGATGCGCGACTCTCTCCGCCAGGCGGCGCGTATTCACAAAAATGAGCGACGAACGGTGCTGCTCGACGAATTGGCCGAGGCGGTCGTAAATTTCGTCCCACATTTCGTGCGTCGCAATCGGACTCAGTTCACTGCGAGGGACTTCCACCGCAATGTCGATGGCACGTTGATGGCCGATCTGCACGATCACGGGATCCGGACGGCCGCTGCCCGCGAGAAAATGGGCGACAAGTTCAATCGGCTTTTGCGTCGCGGACAAACCGACGCGGACCGGCGGGCGATCGGCGAGCGCCTCCAATCGCTCGAGCGATAGCGCGAGGTGCGTTCCGCGCTTGTCATCCGCGACGGCGTGGATTTCGTCCACGATCACCGTTTCCACGGTCCTGAGAATTTCGCGGCTCTTTTGCGCGGTGAGCAGAATGTAGAGGGACTCAGGCGTCGTCACCAGGATGTGCGGCGGGCGCTTCAGCATCGAGCGCCGGTCCTTCATCAGCGTGTCGCCGGTGCGCACGGCTGTGCGAATTTCCGGCATGAGCAGCCCGCGCCGGCCGGCGATCTGGAGGATTTCGCTGAGAGGCTGTTCCAGGTTCTTCTGAATGTCGTTTCCCAGCGCCTTTAAGGGAGAAACGTACAGCACTTGGGTCGTGTCGCTCAGCTCTCCGGCGAGGGCTTTTCGGACGAGCCGGTCAATGCACGTGAGAAACGCCGCGAGCGTTTTTCCGGAGCCTGTTGGCGCCGAGATGAGCGTCGTCCTTCCGGCAAGGATGTGCGGCCAGCCTTGTTCCTGGGGTTCGGTGGCGGCACCAAACCGTCCTGCGAACCATTCTTGAACGATCGGATGGGCCCACTGAAGGGCTGGCATATTCATAGACACACCGTGACCCGTGATGCGGTTCCGCGAAATGAGCAGCCGGGCGACTCAAGTCGAATTATACACCGCGGCCAGGTGAGCCCACCGGCCCCGGCGCCAGGGTCTCGATGGAGGGAACAATGTATTGCCAAGCAAGTTACACGCCGATCGGCCAAAGGAAAGCGTCGGAGGCGGCGGATGTTACGATCGATCTTGTCTGGACATTTCCCTGCCCCCCATTCTGTCACTGGTTCGGGGGGCCGTGAGATTTTCACGCGCTGGGAAGACGGCAATTCTGCCAGGGATGACGCATGAGCATGGCAGTGCTAGAGCGGGAGTTGGAGACACGAGGGCACGATGACTTGCCCGCGTCTTCGTCCGCCCGATTTGGGAGTCGGTCCACGGCTTTCTGGCTGGTTGTGATTGCTTTTGCGGTGCGACTCGCGTTCCTGTTTGTATTAAGGACCTACCAGTACGACCGGTTTCACCCGGTCGATGATTTCTGCATTGCCGGCGAGACGACCAACATTGCAGCGTCCATTGCATCGGGACACGGGTTCAGTTCAGCCTTCAACGGCGAACGCACGGGCCCGACGGCCTGGATTGCGCCCGTATATCCCTACTTGGTAGCCGTGGTCTTCCATTTCCTTGGGAGCTGGACTCAAGCCTCTTTTGTTTTCATGTTTGTCGTTCAGAGCCTGATTTCGGGGCTGACGGTCGTCCCAATCCTGGGCATCGCGAGCCGCACGGTGGGCAGGATCGCGGGTTTCTGGGCCGCCAGCATCTGGTGTCTGTTTCCGTGGTTCAGCAAATGGAGCGTCACCTGGCTGTGGGACACCAGCTTGAGTGCCCTGCTGCTTTCGGTGCTTTTCTGGTATGCGTTGCGTTTGCCTGAGGCGCGCAATCGAAGATCGTGGTTGGGTTTTGGAGCGTTGTGGGGCTTCAGTCTGCTGGTCAATCCGGCGCTGGCCACGTTGCTTCCGGTTTCGCTGGCGTGGTGCGGCTACGAGTTGCATCGCCGGCGAAAAGAGTGGCTGAAACCAGCGCTGACTTCCCTGCTGGTCTGCGCGATCGTAATTTCTCCCTGGCTGCTGCGCAATCGCGCCGTATTCGGGCATTGGGTGTTCCTGCGGGGCAACTTCGGATTCGAGTTTGCCCTGGGGAACTACCACGCGAGTTTGGGGCGCGGCTGGGGCGGATCGCATCCCAGCGGAAACCAGAAGGAATTCCGCAAGTACGAGCAGATGGGCGAGTATGCCTACGTCGAGGAGAGGCAAGAACAGGCGCTTCGGTTCGTCAGGGACTACCCACGGGAATTCGCGGGCTTAACCGCCAAGCGCCTCCTCTACTTTTGGGACGGCAGCGCGATGGGTTATATGACTGCGATCCCATGGTATTGGGCGCCGTCCAGCTTTATTCTCGCCTCGTTGCTCTTGCTGCCCGCCCTGCTGGTCGGGCACCGGAGGAATTTGCACGCGTGGCCGTTGTTCTTCGGCGAACTGCTGCTGTATCCCGCGCCCTATTATTTGGCGTTCAGCCAAGTGCGCTACCGTCACGCCATCGAACCCCTCATGCTGCTACTGATCGCATACGCGGGAGTGGAAGCCGCCAAAAAATTCTCTGCCATATTTCGCAGGTCCGGCGGAGGGAGCGGCGCGCCGTTGCGGCCGCAAGAAAATTGAGTCCATGGAATAAGGTCAAAGGCCGCGGAGAATTTGAAATCTGGAAATCCGCGCCGTTACCTTGCCGTCGCGGCCTGGCTTTCGGGGTAGTCCGCGCTGAGCGAGGTTTCTTCCCAAGCGTCCAATTCGCTGCGTAATTTTTCCAGCTTGTTTCTCGCGGTTTCGAGCGCGATCACGCCGAGCGTGAGATGCAGAGGCGCGTTGTCGGACTCCAAGACCTTGAGGATCGCCTTGGCGGCGCGCACCGGATCCCCCACCTGCTTGCCGCTTCGACTGGTGATGCGCTCGCGGAAAGCGCCGGCCGTCTCGGCATACTCCGGCATCTGACGGGGACTCTTCTTCAGCGAACGCCCCGCCCAGTCGGTGCGGAACGGGCCGGGCTCAACCACCAATACCTTGATGCCGAGCGGCGCAACTTCTTTTGCGAGCGATTCGGAAAGGCCCTCGACCGCGAATTTGGTCGCGTTGTAATAGCCCACGCCCGGAAACCCGACGAGGCCGCCGATGGAGGAAATATTCACGATGTTGCCGTGGCGCCGCTCCCTCATGCCGGGGAGAACTTCGTGGATCATGCGGGCGAGGCCGAAAAAGTTCGTCTCCACCAGGGCGCGAACTTCATGCTCTTCGCTTTCCTCGAGAGCGCCCAGGTAGCCAAATCCGGCGTTATTCACCAGCACATCGATGCTGCCGAAGACCGACTGGGCCCACTTCACCGTCTCGGCGACTTCCAATTTGTTGGTGACGTCCAGCTTGAGGGCAAGCGCGCGGCCTTCATGTCCCGCGACGATATCCTCAATTTTTCCGGGATCGCGCGCCGTAACAACGGCGCGATAGCCTCGATCCAGCACCAATTTCGCAAGCTCCCGTCCGAAGCCGGTCGAGCATCCGGTGATGAACCACACATCTGAATTTTGGAGTGGCATTGGTGAATCTCCTTCGGTCTATCGGGCAATCTGCGGGACTCCCCGCTCCATCGCAAGCATGCGCCCGAGCGAATTATGCGTCCGAACCAGAGAAAAGAAAAGTTTGAATCCGCCGGTACGGGCTGGCGAGAGTGCCGCTGCGCTGCTCGTTGGCTAAGTTTCGGGCGCCGGAAGCAATCCGAATGAGCGTCGTCGAAGTTGACGGATCAAGACCGTCCGGACCTGTTTCACGTTGTTATGCCTCGGGGGCCGCTGTTCTACGGTTACTCTTCGGAAAAAAACTAAACGATCGTACTATCGCCACAAACGCCTCTAACCTGGACTCTGGGACAGGAAGGAGGTGCTGTCCACATGATCAGAACATCGAAACTGTGCCAGTTTGGAGCGCTCGCACTCGTCTTGTCCCTTGCTGGCACGGCGTCAGCCGGCCAAAAGAAAAACCAGGGCTATTTGCGCGCGCGGGATGACTTGCGTCTGGCGCGCATGCTGCTGCAACGAAACCAAGCAGCCCAATCCACCGACGGATCGCTCGATGAAGTGACCCTCACAATCAGCAATATTGACAATATGGTGGCAGAGATCAACGAAGGGATCGGCGCCAGCCGCTCGCAGACGCCCGCCGTCCCTCGAATCAACGCGCGAATGACGTGGCCGGAGCGCCTGTCGGAGAGCCTTCGCTTGTTGCAAAAAGCGAGGCTGGACTGCGGCAACGAGAAGGACGATTCCGCGGACAACGGATTGCGGACGCGGATTTTGACTCAACTGGATGACGCGCAGTCGCGCATCACGGTTGCCCTCGACACGGTCAATTTCGACTATTCGGCCCGAAATGTGCCGACACGTAACGACTAGGGCCGCCTTCCTCAATCGCTTTTTGGCGGTTCCATCCGCCCGAAAGAACGGTTAGGTCGTCGGCCGAACGGCGCGGAGCGCGCCAGCTTGGAGCGTTGCCCCAGGCTCGCGCTTTCCGCGCTGGAAGCCGTAGATTTTTTGAGCCGTGAAAGTTACGAGCAATCCCGGCTATCGCTCGGTCCCCGCAGTGCTTGGAGCGGGATGCAACCTTCCGCCCTTGGGAACATCGAATCGGGCATGAATAAGAGCGATTCTCTCTCCATTAGCGTTGTCCATCCCGATCGGTTCAGCAAAGGAACTTCGCAGACGCCGGGATCCTTGCGGCTCGCAGCGGTGTCTCCGGACCTGGGCATCCACTCGGCTCTGTGGGGCGGAACGTTCCTGGTCGAGCCTGGAGCGCAGACCGGAATCCACCATCACGGCCCGCAGGAAACCGTCGCGTACGTGCTGGACGGCGAATCGTTCATTCAGTGGGGCGAGCGGGGAGAACATTCGCTCACGGCGCGCGCGGGAGATTTTCTTCATGTGCCGGCGTGGCTGGTGCACCGGGAAATCAACCGGTCAAAAGATACTCCGTTCCGCTGGGTTGTGATCCGAAGCAGCTCCGAGCCGATTGTCGTTAATCTTCCTGAGGACGCGTGGAAATAGGCGCACGAGAATTCCGTGGCGCCGAAAATTACAACTACGATTTAAGAGGCCGGAGTTTTCTTCGGGAACTCGGCAATCGACTCGCCGATGAATTCGAGATAGTTGCGGACATGGCCTTCCAGGTGATCCGTGAAAGCGCCGGAAATCTCCGCAGCCCTCTGTTCCAGGTCCTTCTTGGCATCGTCGGTAG
The DNA here is from genome assembly GCA_963800455.1 of uncultured Acidobacteriota bacterium. Taxonomy (GTDB): domain Bacteria; phylum Acidobacteriota; class Terriglobia; order Acidiferrales; family UBA7541; genus Palsa-360. Next base: position 1,228,608 of record CAWDAY010000004.1, read on the forward strand.
TCGACGCGATCAGGGTCTGTATGCCGTCCCGCGCGACGTTCTCATACGTTTGCGAAAGCTCGACCAACTTTTCATTGCATTCGGCCAAGACCGCCGCGGACTGTTTATCCAGTGCGCCATGAGCCTGCAGCAATTTTGCGTTCACGCCGCTCTCGAGTTCGCTGGTGACTCGCGCGTAAATCGCTTGCGACTCTTCCTTGAAAACGGTCTGGGACGCCACCAGCTTCTGAAGATCGGCTTTCGCTTCTTCCAGCACGGGCGTGACCTGTTCCCGCAGCCGCGATACGAAGCGGGCCGCTGCTTCGGTGCGTGAGGCTTCGAGGGTGCGCTGGAGTTGCTCCATGGTACGGGACGCCATGCTGTCGGCGCGTTCGTTCAGTTCATCGCCCTGAATCGACATGCGCTGCCGGGCGTCTTCTAAATTTTGCTCGATCGTTCCAAGGAAGCGCTCGTGGCTGGTTCGGACAGTGGCCTCCGTCGCCTCGTTCCATACGTTCAGCGCCCGCTGGGCCAGCTCATCTTTCGAGGTCTCGATCACGCGCTCAATCGTGCCGGCCGCCTCTTTCTGCAACTGAATGCGGAATTCGTCCAGCAGACGGTTTCTTTCATTCGCGAGCGTTACCGCCGCGATTTCGGAGACCGTGACCTGAATCTGATTGCTGATGCCGGCCATCAGGTCGGAAAACCAGGGGGAAAGCGAGGCGGCCGCTTCGCTTTTCTTCAAAAGCGAAACCGGAGGCGCGCCTCCACTTCGGGCCGGAACGGAAGGAGGTTCGGTCCGCGCGATGACCCGCAGTTCTCGTCCAGCGTTAGAAGGAGGATTGGGAGGCGCCGTCACTTTGACCTCCCGCGCCGGAAGCCAGTCCTCTGGCGGCGACGGAAGGCCCCAAATATTTCCGGCGCTTTCAAATTCGACCGCGATGCCGTAGGACGGATCGGCGGCGCTGTCGAGCTTTTGTATCCATTTCACGCGCGCTCGCGCGGGCCATTCCGAGTAGCCATTCGCGCCCTGCCTCATGTCGAGGACCAGCATGGAACCCGGGAGAACTTCATGTCTCATTTTGTAAGAGCAGCCGTGACAGCTGATGGCGAGGGTTGTGACTTCCTCCCGAAAAGGCAAGCGGGAGGCGTCTACGCCCTGCACCGCCAGGGGTATGGCTTTTTCAAGCCGTGAGCTGCGCCGTTTGTGTGCGTATGCGGCCGAATTGGATGACATCGAACCCTCCCACTACGGCATGCACCCCGGGCGCGGAGTCTACGTCGCCGACGCGCCAAAGCCAGCGTTATGGCGACGGCGGTTGCAGCCCGCCGGAAGTGCGCAAAATTGCCGTTGCAAGTTTGTCCTCGGATTGTAGGTACGCACGGTCATCGTCTCTCGGCGTACGCGGGGGTACAACTGGCCTTCCAGCCAATCGTGAGTTGTCCTTTCGCCTGCCCGTTTGTCCCTGACCGCACGATCCAAGCGCGACGGATGGGTTCACGATGAAACTGGATGACAGTTCCCTTTCTCTTCCTGGGTAGAACAGAGTGAACCTTATTTTAAGAAACGGTCCGGGGAAATAACCTTGGCCTTCAGGCGATGCTGCGGGAAATCATTTGGGTTGAGTGTGACGATGTAATCTGCTTTACCTTGTTCGGCGCACAGGCAGAACGGATCGTCCTTCGGATCGGGGGAAAGTTCAATCGAGGACCTCACCTGAATCTCTTCGGCCCGCTCGCGGATCAGGTTGATGACACTTCCAATGAGGTTCGGACGAACGCGGAGGCGCTTCAGAACTTCTTTGTATTCCACGAAAATATCGTCGGTGACGAGCCAAACGAAGTGGCTTCGCTCGGCCCACTTGTAAAGCGCGTCGGCACTAGGATTCCTGCCGGAAACGAACGGCTCCCGGAAGCCCGATATGCCGGCAACGAGCACGCTCGTATCCACGACGGCTCGGGGCTTGCGTTTCCTAGCTTTGCGCAACAACGGTGATATCTGGCGCACGCCTCTCTTTACGATAGCTGCGAACCGTACGCAAGATTTCTTCTTCGGAGACCTCTCCCATGTCTCTCGCCGCCTCGTTGAGCGACGCCAGAAATTCCTTTTTCCAGCCCCGGCGTTTTTTCCCGCGCGGCAGGTCCCTGTAGAGATCGGCTTTGCTCATTCGCTCTTCGATCTGCGCCCCGAACGCTCGAAACGGCACTCCGAGCTGGATCGGCTCTTCTTCCGCCGTGAGCCGGCAGTGGAAGACGATGTACTTCGGATTCTCCGATTTGAGTTCTTTCTCGGACGCCGAAAATGCCTTCATGAGTTGGGTGAGGACACTCGTCCTGCGCCCAGGCACTCCTTCAAGTAAGAAGCGACCTTGGCCACCAGGAGGGTGCTCGTGTCGAAGAAATACGTTCCCTCGGACCGCCGAGGTTTTACGACGCCGAATTGGACGAGATTCTGCAGTTCCTTCGGCGCTATGTTTAGGACAGCGCTGGCCTGCTTCAACTTGTAGCCCTTGTGTTGGCATGCCGCCTCCAATTGACATCTAAATATTAGCCTATAATTGAGTGTTTGTCCAGAAAACCGGCGGGCGAATGTGCTGCTCAGAGTCCCGCAGGGACGAAACATCGTAGCCCACCGTTTCAAACGGTGGGTGCGGGTTACGAGCATACCCAGTGGGGAGTCCTGCCTCTTCAATTCTCCGAGTCCCGGAGGGACGTCACATCTTAGCCCACCGTTTTAACGGTGGGCGCGGGTTGCGAGCGTACCCAGCCCCGTAGGGGCGGCACATGGGTGTCGGCGGCAGCGCAACCCGTGGCAGTGTGTCGCCCCTACGGGGCTGGGCCCTGGGCTCACGCATACCCAGCGCTCACGCGCTGGGCTACGATGTTTCGTCCCTGACGGGACTGGCTAAGGAAAAAGGACGCGTCGTGATTCGACTTAGCTCAAATCTAGATGTGAGCTTCTCGCCAAACGATGCGCAAGGCCTGGAAAGAGCCAGACCGTCGCAGCTGGATGAAATTGAGATCAGCCCCTCCGGATTGGGCATCCATTTTCCAAAGCTGGACGCGGACCTTTATCTCCCGGCGATTTTGCAAGGTTTTCTGGGGTCTCGGAAGTGGATGGCATCGAGACTTGGCCAAGCGGGCGGCAAATCGAGAAGCGCCGCCAAGCAGAAAGCTTCGAGAGCCAATGGGAAATTAGGGGGAAGGCCAAGAAAAGTGAGTCGGGGCGGTCTCTAATTCACCGAGTCGCAATCAGGAGCACTTCGAGCCGGTCGTCGTCAATCTTCGTGAAGATGCGAGGAAGTAGAGATGTCAACGCCCAACCATTCGGGTATCTTGCCTTGGCTTGTAAGACTACCGACCATACTGTCTCCTACAATCTAATCAGCGTTCACTAAAAGCCAAGAGTCACTGCCCCACCAAAATCCCGGTTTCGGCCGCGTCCTATCTTCACGATTGACACGCGCAGTCACCTTGATACCATGCGCTCAATATGGGTTAGTAACAATGGAAAGTTACTTTTGAACTAAAACGTTTCGTGTGGATGGGGTACATGCCAGAACAGAAAAAGTTCCTCGAAAAACTGTCCATTCTTAGGGAGACCCGCTCTTTTGGGGGTGAGTGGTTTTGATCCCGGCCTAGATGCCTTCAATCATGAGGCCTACGCGCGGGCGATTTTTAGTATCCTCAGTGAAAATCCCCCGCCACTGTCCATCGGTCTGTTAGGTCCCTGGGGTATCGGCAAGTCCACGATAATCGGCATCCTGTTGAAACTGATTTTGCAAGTAAAAGACGGCAATCTAAGATCCATCTACTTCAATGCTTGGAAATATTCGGGCGACGCGTTCAGGCGTCAATTCCTTATTGAGGTGGCCAAACAGGTTTATCAGGGCAATTCCGACTGCGATGCGGTCGTTGGTGACTCGAGCAACTCAACTACGCGGAAGTTCTCAGGGAGTCTGCTCAAAAGGGCCTAACCGACAAACTCAAAGAAATTATAACGCTCAAAGGTGTTGAGTTTAGAAAGGCGGGACTCGCGCAATTGTTTTTTGGCGGTATCGTCCTTTCATGGGTATTATCCTCTCACTTTTTGCAAAGTCCGTTTATCCATTAGTGGCGGGCCTCCTTTCGGGCGTCGTAGCCTTCCTCATGGGCCTTAAATTCGAGGATGTCTTCGTCATCCAAGAGACTTCGGTATTTGACCCCCAGCTCATCTTTCCGGAACAATTCTGAAACCCGAGTTCAGAAAGCTTGTACGGCCCAGTGGCCCGCTAAAATCGTTGAAGCCGGTGATAATAATTGACGATATTGACCGCTGCGAGGCAGCAACCATACGCGACATCTTGGTTTCAGTTAAGACGTTTCTCGGCCAAGAAGATTGCTATTTCATTATTCCGTGCGACGACAGGTCAATCGTGAAGTCTTCAGGGACCCGAATCAGAGGCAGGGGTATGAAGACGAGCTGCTCCGAAAATATTTCAATGTCGGGGTTCGAATTGCCCCTCTCATGGCTACAGATCTCGTGGACTTTGCCAATACGGTCTCGAAGCGCACCGAAATGCCGGCTAGTGTTGTGCAAATCGCCATTCTTGCAAATTACCGAGATGCCCGAAAAATGAAGCATTTTCTCAACACATTTTCAGTCAAATACGCAATCGCCAAGGCGAGAAAAGAGAGTGGGTTTATGCCAGTGGATATAGACCAGAACCTTGCTGGCTTTGCGAAAGCTGTTTTGATGGAGGACCTCTTTCCTAGCCTTTTCTCCAAGATGATTGAGAATCCGGAGATTTACAGTGTCCTCGAACGCACCGCGCTCGGGGGAGGTGTCGACGGGGAAATCAAGCGATTCGGCTTAGAGAATTGGGAGAAGGATTACCCGGGTCTGCGAGCGATCCTCGAGAAACGCGCGACATCAGGATTGAACACGTAGAGGTATTCTTGTCTCTTAAGACAACTAATCCAGAGGCGCGGATCCCCAGAGGTTTTGAGCTTAAAAATTCCATAGTTCAGGGGGACGAATCAGCAACCGAAGAGATTATCAAGGACATTTCGTCTAGTGAGGCTCGGAATAGTCTGGGGCAGCTGCTGATCGACCTTCTGGACAACACGACAGATACATTCCTTAAGAACACAATTACCGCCACTCTCAGGTGGTGCTATAGGGAGACGCTGTTCACCGAAGCGGACAGACTAAGAATTGCATCGACTGTCAGCCGGATCCTTGTGTACAACGAAGGACAAAAGGCGCTGCAACAGAACGCCTCCGTAGCGTTGAGGTGCGCTCAGGATGCCCATCGTGACTACGTCGAAAGACTTGTCTCGAAATACGAACAAGAAATTTCCCAGGTGGCGCAGCCTCCTGATAGTCTGCCAGAGACGGTCAACGCGCTATACGTGGCTACCGAGCAACCATCCGCACTTTCTGACGTACTTAACAAAAGATTTGAGGGTTGGGCAAACTCATACGCAGGCCTTGAGCTCCTCTTGAAATTCTCCCGCCCGAAAAACTTAATGGCGATCAAAAGGTCCCGTCGCCTTCGCTCGTGGGCAAAATTGCTGCTGCAATATCAGCTGAAGCCGGTGATGCCACGCTTGCCCTTAACACGCTCCGGAAGCGAGTAGCATATGGCAACTGGGATTTCTAGTGTTGCACCAACAGTGGCAGCCCGACTTCTGACTATTTTTCAACAGTCTGCATCCGACACAGCATACTCTCCGAGGATCGCCTTTGTCGTGCAATCCATAATTGAGAAAAGTGAGTGTCTTGACCCTCCGTCCGCGCCGCAGCTTTGGGTTAACATACAGACGTATTACACCAAATTCAGTGATCAAGCTACACGGACAGAGATTCACAGAGCGATTCTGGTTTTCGCTGCCACGTGTCAAGAAAATGCAACGAAGCAGACCGCAAAGAATTTTGCAGTCCAAAACTGGCAGGCGTTTGCCGATGTCCAATTGAGGGAAGTTCTCGAATTCCTCCCGAGGTTCCAAGAAGACGCGCACCGGGAACTTCGCACCGCACTTGTTCAACAAGAATTTTCGATACTTCAAAACGAGATTCAGAATCCTACTGATCGATCCAAACAACGACTAGCGCTCTGCTATGAAAACCGAGACGCTCTACCTGAGAAGGGATTAGACCAATTTCTTGTTAGGACCCTCGAGTCATCGGATCCGGCGTTTGAGAAATGGCGTGTTCTCATTGGCGATTATGGGCAGCAGTTGGAAAACGACTTCTGCAAACAGATCGCCGACAAGTGCCTTGCTTTGGTGACCAACGCACATACTCCCCCTCGACGGCAAGCATTTCTAGAATTGTTCGCAACAATTCTCCCGATCCTCGACGCAGGCACGAAGGCCCAGGTATTACCCAATTACTTTGCTCTGTGTAAGCATCCAGACCAAAGTATCCATAACCTTACGTCGACCGTTCTGGCCAAGGTTTCGAACCTCGGTCGACGAGCAAGATTTCAAGCTGGGACTGAATTCAATGGCGCGCGACCTCTGTCGGATGACCCCAGCCGAAGTGCTGAATTTCCGCACTGTACTAGATGCCGCCTTACAAAATAGTGCTCTGTTCGGGGATTACGAGTGGCGAGACCTTGCCGATCTGGCAAAGAGGTGCTTACCACAAGCCGACGCTAGCATTCAGGACTATGGGCTTCTCTCGTCGAGCGAATACCCCTATTCCCTCCCGAGTACGAAGACGATCTAATTCATGTGCTAATTGGTATTGCCCGAGGAGTTACCGCTCAAAAGGAGCGAGCCGAAAAAATTCTTCGTAAGTTGCAGGAACAAACGCTCGGATCAAATGCCCAGCGAACCCTTCAAGAGCACCTGAACCCGCCTCAAGGACAACAAGGCGAAGGCACTTAAGTCTTTGCTTAGATTGAGTTAGTTGGGGCGCGCAGAGTCAGATACATATCTTCCCCTTCATTGACGCCAGCAACTAAACTGTGGTACGACGCAATCACCTAAATTTTCCGGAGGAACGGAATGAACAGGGTTCGTGTGTGGATGGTGCGATTTTGTTTGCGGGGCTGGCTTTGCCCGCGCTGGCTGCGGCGCAGGAGGCGAAAAAGGCGAGTCTGGAAGACACGCTTTGGGACGTGGATCAGCAGTGGCTGTGTGACGGGCCTTATCAGAAGCCGTATGCGGAGTGCGTGAAGTTTCGGAGCAATTATTGGGTGGACGGATTTTTCGAGGTGCAGTCCGGCGGAACGTTTCGCAATAAGGAAGAGATGGTGGCCTCGCAAGCGGCGGCCAATCCGGCGACGGGCGTGCGGCCGTATCCCGCCGATTTTAAATTCGTGGCGCAATACGGCGACGTCGCGATCGGGACCGATCACACCGATTTCAAGACGCTGCGCCCGGACGGAAGTTACGCGTTCACCGCGGACAGCCATTGCCTGCGCGTCTTCGTGAAAGTGAACGGCGCGTGGCGGCCGGCCGCCGCGGGACTCGTCCCCGTGATCCCGCCCACCGAAGCGAATTTCAAGATGACGGGAGCGACGAGCACGAAGAGCCCCGATGAGAAGCTGGAAAAAGAGCTTTCCGAAATCGACCAGAAGTGGATGGACGCGGTGCGGACCGCGAAGACCGACTACCTGAAGCAGATGTACGCCGAAAAGTGGGTCGAGATTATCGCGTGGGTTCCCACCGCGGTGCTGACGAAGCCGCTGGCGCTGGAACGCGTCGCGCACCTCAATTACAAACCCGGCGAAGGACTGTTTGCGGACCAGTTCAAGCTGATGTCCGTGTACGGAAACGTCGCGCTGGCGACGGATCGCAGGATCCGGAAAATCGCGGACGCGAGCGGCAAGATCGTCAGCACGCCGCACCGCGCCCTTCTGGTGTTCGTGAAGGAAAACGGCCAGTGGAAGATCGCCGCGGACGCGGCCATTCCGATCATGGCCGGGGAATAGTCGCGGTTTCCGCCATGGGAAATTTCCGGGCGCGCGCAATTTAGGAATTTCGATTTGAATTTTGATTCCTACGGGAGGGTTACGATGTACTTCGGGCGTAAGACGAGAATTGCCGCTGTAGCTGTACTCGCGACCCTCCTGTCCGGAATCGCCGCGCGCAGCCAGGAAACCCAATACCCCAAACCAACCGATCTCCCCAATCCGTATCGCCTCGTGGAAGGCTGGCCGACGCTTCCCGCCAGCATGAATGGAGGCCACTGGGGCGAAGTCATCCGCGTGCATGTGGAGCGCAACGGGAACGTCTGGGTCTTTCACCGCTGTTTCAGCGTTGTGCCGCCCGGGCACGCCACGTGCGTCGATCGAGGCAAGGCCAATCCTCCGATTCTGAAATTCGATCCGTCCGGCAAGCTCCTGAAAAGTTTCGGGGACGGACTATTCGCGTATCCGCACGGGTTTACCGTCGACGATCAGGGAAACTTGTGGTCCACCGACGTAAATGACCAAGAGCAAATCCTGGGATTGCCTGCGAAGAACTCGGAAGGCGTCACCATGGGCCAGGAAGTCCTCAAGTTGAGTCCCACCGGAAAAGTTTTGATGACGATCGGGAAAGAAGGCGTAGCTGGGAACGGGCCGGACACGTTCGATCGGCCGACGGGCGTTGCCGTCGCGCCCAACGGCGACATTTTCGTTTCGGACGGCCATTACCCGAACCAGTACCACAATGCGCGCGTCGTCAAATTTTCGAAGGATGGGAAGTTCATCAAGGCCTGGGGACACGTCGGGCCGGGGGACGGCGAGCTCGACGAACCGCACGACATTTGCATTGGCGGCTCCCAAAACCGCGTCTACGTTGCCGACCGGAGGAACCGCCGGATTCAGGTCTTCGACCAGGACGGCAACTTCATCGCCGCATGGACCCAATTTGGCCAGCCAAGTTCGGTGTTTGTCGGAAAAGACGACACGATCTACGTAGGCGCTTCATTCTCGAACGCGAAAGATCAGATCGAAGCGCGGGCGAAGGCGCGGGCCTCGGAAAACGTTGCCGATTATATCGAGGTGACGAAGCGTGAGATCCGAGGCGTCGTGATTGGCAGCGTCAAGGACGGCTCCCTGAAGGCCTTCATTCCGGATCCCGCCGACCTCACGAAGATGACGGATGTGGGGTCGTCCGCGTCGGGCATCGCAGCGGACGACACCGGCTCCACGATCTACATCGCGGACGTCGCCGTGCACAATTTGCGAAAATACGTCAAGGTTCAGTAGGAACGCGTGCAAGGTGCGCGCATCCGCGCGTACAGAGATGCGTTCGCAGCAATTTCCTAAAACTTGCGAGCTGTGATAGATACGCCGCGCACGCACGCGAAAGCGAGACCGTCACCATGACGAAACATTTTTTGATTCGATGGAGTTTTGCGGCGCTGGCCGCGATCGTCTCCGCGGCCGCCGCAGTTCCCTGCTGCGCTCAGGTCGCTGCGGACGATTCGATGGTGTTCGTCCACGCCAATGTGATCGACGGAATTTCGAGCGCGACGACACTGGACGCTACCGTCGTCGTGACGAAGGGGCGCATCGAGAGCATCGGACACGGCCCGGCGCCGGCCGGACACGGCGCGGTCGTCGACCTCACGGGCCACTGGCTGCTTCCCGGATTCGTGGACGCGCACGTGCACGTCGGCAATCTGGCGGACGCGAAGCGGGCGCTGCGCTCCGGCGCAACGACGATCGGCGAGGCGGGCGTCAATCACTTCGCCGACATCGGAATGCGCGAGCTGAATCATAAGGGCGTGGTGGATGTGCCGGATATTGTCGCGGCGGGGTACCACATCCGGACTCATCCGGCTGACGATTACTTCATCGATTTCCCGCAGGACGCCGATCTGATGAACGGCGTGCATGGGCCGGAAGCGGTTCGGCGGATGGTGCGCGAAATGGCCGGCCGCGGCGTGAACCGGATCAAAGTGATGGCCACGGAGCGCGCGGGAACGCCGGACACCGATCCGCGCATCCGCATTTTCAATGACGAAGAATTGGCCGCCATCGTCGATGAGGCGAACAAGACTGGACTGTGGGTGGTGGCGCACGCGCACGGCGACGAAGGCGCGGCAGCGGCTGTGCGCGCCGGCGTGCATTGCATCGAACACGGCACGTACCTGAGCGACGCCACGATGCGATTGATGAAGGAAAAGGGCGTCTATCTCGATCCCACAATCACGGCGGTCGTCGATATGTCCGACCCTGAAGGCGAGTATGACAATCCCATTTTGGAAATGCGCGGCAAAGCCATGCTCCCGACAGTGCGCGAAATGACGGCGAAGGCGTGGAAGATGGGACTGAAGATCGTAGCGGGCACGGACACTTCGTATTTCGACAAGAATAATCGAACGCTGGCCGACGAGATGATCGAGCTCTCCGATGCGGGCCTGGGACCGATGGAAGCGATCAAGGCGGGCACGTCCGCTTCCGCGGAAGAATTGGGAGTCGGCAACCGGACCGGTTCGATACGCGCCGGCTACGAAGCCGATTTCGTGGTGATCGACCGCAGCCCGCTCGAAAACATCCGCCACATAGCGGACGTGGTGATGGTGGTCAACAATGGCAGGATCGCGCTGAACCGGATGAATGTCGCGCCGCGTCCGTGATTTTGGCATCGCAGGCTCCGGCCTGTGCTACCCGGGCCGGCCCGCGCTTGCAATCGCTTGTTGAAATTCCGGATTGGATGTATGTTACGCGCCAGCCAGGTCACGGAAACGGAAACCCACATGAAAAATATCGCTGCCGTAGTTCGATGCTTGATTTTTCTGATCGCCATGACGTTTGTCGCTTTCCCCGCCGGAGCGCAACTCGCGCCTCCGAACGGCGCGGGCATCACGATGGGGCACATCCACCTGTTCGTGAAGGATGTGGAGGCGCAGAAGAAATTCTGGACGGCAACGATGGGCGGCACGGTCGTGCAAAACGGGCCGCTGATGCTGATCCAGTTTCCCGGGGTTTACATCATGCTGCGGCAGGCGGATCCCGCGGGGCCGCCGGCGGGCTCGATCGTGGACCACTTCGGTTTTGCGTGGAAAGACCTGCCGACGACGCTCGCAAAATGGAAAGCGGACGGCGTCGAGATCGAGCAGACGGGAAATCCGAACCAGGGTTACGTGCATGGACCGGACGGCATTCGCGTGGAATTTTTTGGCGACCCTTCCCTTCCCACTCCTGTCGCGATGAATCACATCCATTTTTATCCCGTGGACATTCCAGCGCTGCAGGCATGGTATGCGAAAACGTTTGGCGGCGTGCCCGGCAAGCGCGCCCGGCAGTCTTCGCCGGGCTGGATCGATTGCGACGATATTCCGGGAACGAATCTTTCTTTTTCGCAGGGGAAGACGGCTCTGCTGCCGACGAAGGGGCGATCGCTCGACCATATCGGCTTCGACGTGACGGATCTGGAAGCGTTCGCGAAGAAACTCGAAGCGCAAGGCATCAAGCTCGACGAGGCGGTGCGCCTGGCTCCCAATGGGACGACCAAAGTCGCCTATTTGACCGACCCGTGGGGCACGCGCATTGAGCTGACGCAAAATCTTGCGCCCGCGGCGCATTGATCGGCGCGCATCCGTCGGTCTGAGTAGGACGGGCTTCAGCCTGTCCGATTTTGAACTTTGCGGTATTTGCAGAATTCAAATGAGGACAGGCTGAAGCCCGTCCTACTTTACTTATTTCGCCGTGGGGGCGGGCTCGCCGGGGCCTGTATACTTCAAGATAAACAAACCCCACTGGCGATTGGTGATATAGATGTTGCCGCGCGTGTCCACCAGGACGTCTTCCGTCATGCTTACCAGCTTATCGTACGGCGCCGGCATCCGGCGGACGGTGGGCGTCGGAGGAATGAACCAGCCGACTTCTTTCGGCAGGCGCGCGTCCTTGATGTCAAACACGCGCAGGCCGGCGTTGAAGTACGTCTCATAGATCAGGTCGCCCTGTTTCTCCACATCCGGGTTGTGCTGCAGGATATTCGTGTTGTGCGGACCGAAGCGGCCGCCCTTTTCGCAAAAATCCTTGTACGGCGCGTCCGCCGGAGGAACCGGCACGGGAAGCTGGGAGATGAGTTTCGGTTTCGCCGGGTCTTGAATGTCCACGAGGCCGTTCAGAAACAGCGCGCCCTGGCATGCGGGCGGGCCCGTGGGCGAATCGCCTCCACCGGTTCCCTCCGCGTGCGCGAACAGCAAATTACGGCCCGGAATCGGCATGACGTCATGAACGGGGATATTCGTGCCAAAGGGCGGGCTGACGGTCAGCTGGCCAATTAATTTTGGTTTCGAGACGTCGCTAATATCCAGAATCACGATGGCGGGGCTGTAGCCCAGGTACGCGCGATTCCCCTCGATCACGGCCGGGCCGTGGAATCCGTAAATTGGCGCCGGGAGCGGCGGCTCGCCTTCCTTCTGCCCCGTCATCCACCAGCGGCCCGCTTCCTTGGGATGGGCCGGATCGCTCACATCGAGGATCACCAGAATTTGTCCTTTGTAGCCGGGCATGCCCGCGGACAGATACGCATACTTGCCGCCGGGATAGCCGTCGCGATGCGTGCCGGTCGCGCCCGTCTTCCACCACGCAAGTTGCTCGGGGCCTACCGGATTGGAGATGTCCCACAAGAGAAGGCCTTCGATGACCTTCTTATTCGGATCGCCTCCGTAGCCGGCGCGGTCCTGCAACGCCGTGATCATGAGATTGTCGTGGAGATCGATCTGGCCCGCGGAAGTGGGCGTCGGCCCGGGAATGAATTTGACGACTTTCGGGTCGGTCGGGTCGGTGACGTCGACGATGCTCCAGCCGTTGGCGACGAAATGGCCCATGTAGAGATACCAGTGATCGCCTACGTGTTTGATGGCCATCTTGAAGGCTTCGTGGCCGCCCAAATCGCTGTACCCGATCGGCTTCATGTTGCTGGCTTCCCAGCCGGACGGAATCTGGTCGGCCCGCGCGCGCTGAGGGGCAGAGCAAAGGATGCATGCGACCAAGGCGATACAAATCACAAGTACGCGGTAGAACGGATTGGTAGACGATTTCATGTGGTCTCCCCGAGACAGAATCACACAATTCCTTTCGCTCAAGTATCACGAGGGCTTCTCGTTGTAAAGAGATTCAAGCAGAACGAGAAACAGCGGGCGCGCTGAGCCGACGCTACCCTAACGATTTCGAACTTCCTAGAGGACCTCACTTCACGTTCGGTGATCCCGGATTTTCCGTTTAGGACGCCGCGACTTCGAGGGCGCTCTTCGCGTGCAGGGCAACCTGGGCGCGGCCCATCAGGAAGATGGCGCAGCTTCCTATGAGGGACGGAGCGGCTCCGGCAAGAAAGACCGTGGTGAGCGGCAAACGCAGCGAGAGCATGACGCCGCCGAGGACCGGCCCCACGACCGATCCGATTCTCCCGATCCCCAGCGCCCATCCCACGCCGGTCGAGCGGATGTAGGTCGGATAGATGGACGCGGCGAGAGCGTTAGCGCCGGTTTGTCCTCCGATCACTCCGGCGCCGGCAAAAAATGTACAAACCATGATCGCGGCGATGGAATGCGAGTAGCCGAGCAGCGCGACGCAAACAGCGCCTATAAAATAGGTGAATGTTAGAACGCGAAAAGCGCCGTACCGGTCCACGAACGCGCCGAGAGCCAGGGACGCAACTACTCCCCCGCCCTGAAACACCGCGGTGGCGATGACCGCCAGGGAGAGAGTGATCCCGGCGTTGTGAAACACGGTGGGCAACCAACTCGTGAGGAAATAGATGTCGATCAGACTCATGAAGAATCCGATCCAGAGGAGAACCGTGGAGAGGGCGCGGCCTTGGCGAAAAAGATGGACGACGGGCATCCCGGGAGCGCGCTCCTCGCTCACGACAAAATTTGTGCCGCTCTCGAAAACCAGCAGCGAATTGATTCGCGCGAGCAACCGGCGAACGCGCTCCGCATGGCCTCCGTGGATCACCAGGTGACGGATGGATTCGGGAAGCAGCAGGGCCAGAACCGGAGCGAGCAGCAGAGGCATAATGCCGGCGAGAACAAAAACGCCGCGCCAGCTAAATGCCTGGAGGATGGGCACGGTGGCAAAGCCGGCGATCGAGGCGCCAATCGGAAAACCGCAAAACATAATGGTGACCATCGTGCCGCGGCGGCGGTGCGGGGAATATTCCGCGGTCATGGCAATGGCGTTCGGCATCACCCCGCCGAAGCCCATGCCCGCGAGGAAGCGGAGGATCGCGAGGCTCTGGCCCGAATCCGCTCTCGCCGTGGCCAGCGTGATCACGCCATAAAACAGCGTGCAGGCGACGATCACGGGCTTGCGGCCAAATCGGTCGGCGACCGGCCCAAAGACCAGCGCGCCCAGCATCAATCCCACAAGGCCCCAGGCGAATATCGGAGTGAGCGCGGCGGGTGTGAGGTGCATTTCCCGAGCCACCGAGGGCGCGAGGTAGCCGATCATTTGCGCGGCAAAGCCGTCGAGCAACGCGGCCAGCGCGCATAGAATTAAAATGCGAATTTGAAATGAGCCGACTTTCTGCTCGTCGATCAGGTCAGGAACGTTTACGGTGGTGGCGGTTGTCATGGCGTCTCGGTGGCGCAGGCTTCAGCCTGTGGAGGTTAGTGCCTGCGTGGGTGTTAAGTGCTTGCAAGGACTCAAACCCACAGGCTGAAGCCTGCGCCACTTGTGTACTAAATTTTGTTCAGGATGTCCGCGAATTTCGCGGCGACCCTGGCGCGCAGTTCCGGCGTCGCTCCCGCGACCGGAGGAAAATCCTTGAGCCGCTCGAAGGGGCGGCACGCATCGATCAATCCGCGCGAGCTGTAATTCACAGCCGAGCCGTGCGGAATGATGGGATCGAGCGGGCCGCTCCACATGCGGCGGATGATCTCAATGTCCAACGCGGGATCGCAGCGCGTGGAGATCGCCCACACCACATCGAACAAGTCCGTCGGGTCCACGTCTTCGTCCACCACCACGACGAAGCGGCCAAGATACGCGCCCGCCTGGCAACCGGCGGCGACGAGGCCCACTTGCTTGGCGTGTCCGGCATACGCCTGCTTGACGGAAACCACGTTGAACAGGCGCATCGCCCCGGCCTCGTGGCACCAGACGCCTTGCACGCCGGAGATTCCCGCGCGCTCGATGGCGTCCCAGATCATGCCGGACTTTACGATGGACCTGCCGAAGGACATGTCCGACGGCGGGCGCATGGGCGTCGCCATCGTCAGGATTGGATCGTTGCGGAAATACGCGCGGCGCACGCGGATGACGGACTGCTCGCTCGACGGACTGGCATAGTAGCCGGTGAATTCGCCGAACGGGCCTTCGGTGTGGAGATCGCCTTCGGTTACTTCGCCTTCCAAAATAATTTCCGCGTGAGCGGGCATCGGCAAACCGTGAATTTCGCTCGGGATCACTTCAAACGGCTCGCCGCGATGGCCGCCGGCATAGTCGAATTCCGATACGCCGAATTTGATTTCGTTGGCCGCGGCCAGAAACAGCAGAGGATCGTGGCCGCAACAAACCAGCACAGG
This sequence comes from uncultured Acidobacteriota bacterium, assembly GCA_963800455.1. GTDB lineage: Bacteria > Acidobacteriota > Terriglobia > Acidiferrales > UBA7541 > Palsa-360. Next base: position 1,244,053 of record CAWDAY010000004.1, read on the forward strand.
ACAGGGCTTTCCCTGCTTGAAATATTTGTCGCGAATTTGCCGCCCGTGCTTGCCGGGAGACATCCACAGACCGGTGCTGTTTTTGGAGTGCACCTGGACGCGATACGTCGCCGCGTTCACCCAACCCTCGTCGGGATCGCGCATGATCACCAGGTCTTCCGTGCCGATGTAACGGCCTCCATCGCGTTCGTGCACGCGCGGCGCCGGGAATTTGTAGAGGTCCACCGCGTCGTCGCGATCGATATTTTCGAGGATCGGGCCGATCTTCACCGTAGTCGGCGGAATGGGCTTGTGCACTTTCATGCGATCGCGAAACGCTTGCACGACGTCTATGGCCGTTCGGGGCATCGGGAAACCCAGCATCAGAGCCATTCGCTTCGACGAGTTTCCAGAGCCGGAAAGAACGCGGAAGCCCTTCGGGTAGCCGGTGATGTCTTCAAAAAGCAGCGCAGGCGCTTCCGATTTTTTGTGGTTGACGATTTCCGCCAGCGCGCCCAGCTCAAGATCCCAGTTGGCGCCCTTCACTCGCGTGACCTCGCCGATACTTTCCGCGCGATCGAGAAACTCCCGCAAATCGCGGTGAGGGCGGTCGTAAAGGCCCAGCCATTTGCGACCGGCCGTCTTCGGTTCCATGGTCTGCGACATTTGCAGTTCCTTCCGTTACAGCGGTAGCTCGCCACCGAAACTTATATCACGTCCGCGCATCCATCCGGCGCCCGGAAGACGGCGGATCATCCGGAACGGGAGAGTGCCGCCCGCTTTCCGGGCTGGCGTCTGTCCTCTTCTCCACCCGATATCCATTTAGAAAACGGATGCGGGTGAAGTAAGATGGGCGCGAATTGCAATCCATTTCCAGTCAGGATCATTTATGAGAATGGCTATGCCGCTTTCGAATCGCAGGATCTTCCTGCTTGGACTGGCCTTCGCCGTCGTGGCAGCAGCGCGGGCCACGGGTGCGTACGCACAATCCGATCCGAATTCCGCTCCCAATCCTTATCGCACGGTCGAGAATTGGGCGAAGCTACCCGCAGGACGCACGTGGGGGCAAGTGATCAGCGCGGATGTCGCTCGGGATGGCAAGAGCATCTGGGTGGTCGAGCGATGCGGCGGAACTTCGTGCGCCAAGTCGGACCTCGCGCCCGTTCTGGAATTCGATTCGTCGGGAAATCTGGTGAAAAGTTTCGGGGCGGGAATGATCGTGCGGCCTCACGGACTGTTCATCGATAAAAGCGACAACGTGTGGGTGACCGACGGAGACGCCGAAAGCGGAAAGGGCGATCAGGTGTTCGAGTTCGGCCCGGACGGAAAAGTGCTGCTCACTCTCGGCAAGGCGGGAGTGGCCGGGGACGGACCGGACACATTCAACAAGCCGAGCGATGTGCTCATCGCGCCGAACGGAGACATCTTCGTTGCGGATGGACACGGGCCCGGCTCGAACGCACGGATCGTCAAATTTTCGCCGGACGGAAAATTCATCAAGACGTGGGGAAAAGAAGGCACGGCGCCGGGGGAATTCAACAATCCGCACTCGCTGGCCATGGATTCCAAAGGGCGGTTATTTGTCGCCGACCGCGGGAACAGTCGCGTTCAGATTCTCGATCAGGATGGAAACTTTCTCGAGGAATGGCGTCAATTCGGGCGGCCGAGCGGCGTTTATATCGATAAGCACGACATCCTGTACGTCGCGGACTCGGAATCGAATCAGGCGCGCAATCCGGGCTTCCGGCGCGGCATCCGCATCGGCAGCGTCAAGGACGGCAAAGTCACGGCCTTCATTCCCGACCCGGTGCTGAACCCGGGCCAAGGACTCGAACCCACGAATGGGACGGCGGCGGAAGGCGTCGCGGCGGACGATGCGGGGAATGTGTACGGAGCGGAAGTCGGTCCGCGGAATTTCAAGAGATATAAAAAGAAATAGGCGCAATGCCGGGACGCGGGCCTGTGGCCACTTGACTTGACCGTTGGGATCGTATCGACGCTGAGAGAAGATTTGATTTGAAATTTGAGATTTGAAATTTGAAATTTCAAATCGAACATTTCAGGTTTGGAATTTCACGTTTGAATTTGCACTGGGAGGGTCACGGAGAACCTTTTTGCGCAATGCAGCGGCGAGCGGGCTGGCCGCCGCGGTCGCGCCCGGCGTTGCCGGCAGCGCCGATAACAAGCCCGCACCGACAAGCACAAAGCTGCGCGCGATATCGACGGATCGGGCGCCGAAACCTGTCGGGCCGTTCTCGCAGGCGATCCAGGCCAACGGATTTGTTTTTGTCGCGGGGATAACGGCGCGCGATCCGAAGACCGGCCAGGTGATCGAGGACGACATCACGCGCCAGACAGAACTGGTGATGGAAAACATCAAAGCGATCCTCGAAGCGGCCGGCTCGTCGTTCGATCGAACGGTGAAGACGACCGTCGATTTGAAAGACATGAACGATTTCGACGCAATGGGAAAAGTATACAGCCGCTATTTTCCGGCGCACCCGCCGACGCGCGTCACCGTCGAAGTGTCGCGCTTGCACGGCGGACGCGTTGAAATCGAATTAATGGCTCTGGCTTAAGTATCAAACGAATTCCCAAACAAGAGGGGTGCCCTGTGCTGACACGCCGCCAGTTTTCGAAATTGCTTGCCGGATCGCCGCTGCTCGCCGCGTCCAGCCTCGGCCGTGCAGGCGAAGCTGCGTCAACTCCCGCGCCGCAAGACATGGGCGCGGCGCTCTCGCAGAGCCGCGATCTTCTGATCAAAGGCGGCACGGTCGTCGATCCTAGCCAGAATTTGCACGCGCTGCTCGACGTGGCGGTGAAAGACGGTAAAATTCTGCAGATCGCGCCCGACATCCCGGCCGACGGCTCGCGCAGCGTCATTTCCGCAAAAGGCAAAATCGTCACGCCCGGACTCATCGATGTGCACGTACACATTTTTGAAGGCATAGGTCCCACGGGAGTGAACGCGGATCAATATTGCCTGGGCCGCGGCGTCACGACGGCCGTGGATGCCGGCTCTGCGGGCTATTTTTCCATCGCCGGTTTCCGTCAGTACGTCATCAAACCGTCGGCGACGCGCGTCTACGCGATGATCGATATCGGCGCGCGCGGCACGCTGATGGGCCTAGTCGGCAACTATTCCAATCTCGATTGGGTGAATCCGCAATTAACGGCGCGCGCGGCGGACGCAAGCAAGCCCGACGTCGTGGCGATCAAGGCGCGGCTTTCCAAGGAAATTACCGGACCGAACGATCTGGAAGTTCTGAAACGCGCGCTGGAAGCGGCGGAAATTTCCAACCTTCCGCTGATGGTGCACGTCGGCGATTCCTATTCTCCCCTGCAGGATATCCTCCGCCAATTGCGGAAGGGCGATATCTTGACGCACTGTTTCACCGGGCGGCCGCATGGACCGCTGGACGCGAACGGCAAAATTCTTCCCGAGATGCTCGATTGCCGCGCGCGAGGCGTATGGTTCGACGTGGGCGATGGCGGGCCGCACTTGAGCCTCGACGTCGCGGAAAAGTGCCTGCAACAAAATTTTCTGCCGGACACGATCGGCACCGACCTCGGCGGCTTGAGCTACAACGGGCCGGTGTATGACCTGGTCACGGAACTCTCGAAGTTTTTGCTCCTTGGGATGAGCATCGATCAGGTGATCGAACGCGTCACGGTCCGGCCGACGCGCATGTTCAATTTTGGCGTCGAGCTGGGCACGCTGCGTCCGGGGAGTGTGGCGGACATAACGATTATGGATGTCCGCGAAGGGGCCTTCACCTTCACGGACAGCACCGGGAAAAAGCGCACGGGGCGGCAGAAACTTCAAAGCGTCGCGGCGATTCGAGCCGGCAAAACCTACGTGAACCGAAGCGATGATGTCTAGTGGAGCAGGGTTTAGCCTGTTGGAGTTGGTTTGTGCGGGATCGTGCCTCTGGCACCCAACCCCCACAGGCTGAAGCCTGCGCCACCTAACCAGAGCCAACCCGGAAAAGCTTGACTTCTAGTAACTGCCCGCCAGCGTTTGGATTTTTGATTTGTCCGGATACAGCACGCCGAGCGCCTGATCCTGCGGATCGGCGGCTCGCGTGGTGTACCAGATCGAGTTCTCGTTCGAGACTTCGATCTTGGGCATGTCCGTTCGTTGCACGTACGGATAGTACGTGAATGTCTTCGATTTCTGTTCGAACTTGATGAGCGCGCCGCCCTGCCCCGAATCCGCAATCCAATAATTCTGGTCGTGATCCTGTTGAATGTCGTAGGGGAACGACCACTTCACGGGGAGCGCGTATTCCACTATTTTATTTGTGTTCGGATCGAGCATTCCAATCTTTCCCGGCCACTCGAGCGCGTACCAGATCATGCCGTTATGGTCGGCGAACACGCGGCGCATCGTGCACGGCCTCGTGAGAGGCGCGTACTCGATCCACTGACTGTCGGCGGGATCGAATTTCGTCACCTTGCAGCGCCACCAATCCGCGAGCCACACCTTGTCGTTCTTGTCCATCACCATGCCGTAAGCGAAGCTGTTATCCGTCGGAGTTTTGTAGAGCGAAACTTCGCCGGTCGTGCGGTCGTATTTCGCGATCTCATTCGCCCAGGAGAGCGACTCCCAGATATTTTGCTTGGAGTCGACGAACGGCGTATTGCCGTGCGGCGGGCGTTTGGATTCCGGATCGTACGGCAGATACTTGATCGCTCCGGTCTTGCTGTCGACGCGCACAAATGCGGTATGGCCGGCCACCCAAATGTCTCCGCTCGCGTCCTGCGTCAATCCGTGGCCGCGATATTGCGGCCCGGCAAGGGGATAGTCGGTCCAAGTCGCCGTGCGAGGATCCATCTTGCCGACTTGCAGGCCGCGGGCGTCGACGTACCAGATATCGCCGTTCTGGCTCAGGTGAGCGTCGTGAAAGCCGCGATCCCCTTTCGCCAGTGGTGGAATGTGATATTCGATGAACATCGCCTTTCCGAGAGCCTTTTCGTCAATCGGCTCGTCGGGAACGGCCAGGCCGCGCTTCTTGCTGTCGGGGCCGAAATTCTTGACGAGGTAGGCGACGAGTTCCTCGCGCTCGCCCGGAGCGAACGTGCCCGGCGCGAGGCGCGCGCCCGCATTGTCGTATGGGTTCTGCATCAGATCGATGGCGGCGTTCCACTGTTCTTCGTCCCACTGCTTGTTGGGGAGAAAATCCGGGCCGTGGCACATGATGCAGGTGCGTTCAATCGTCTGGCGCGCGTGGCTCGGAGGATAGAGTTCGTCGTAGGAAACCAGCGGCTCGTTCTTCGGCAGGCCGCTGCGCATCTGCTGGTTCGGCCGGTAGGTTCCCTCTTTCAGCGTGAAGTCCGCCGTCGCGCTTCCGCCGGGCGCGATCGTGATTTTCTGCACGTCGCCGCCGGTAAATCCGTTTTTCGTGACGCTTACTTCATAATTGCCGGGGAAAAGATCCACAGCCTGATAGCGTCCGCCTTCCGTGAACACCATGTAGACGACGTTCTTGTCGACATTTTTAAGATACACCTTGGCCGCTTTGAATTCCTTTGGGGCCTTGACCGTGCCGGAAGCGGATCCCAACCCGGCCAGCGGACTCGCCGCGCCGGGGCCGGCGCTCTTTTGACTTTTGCTTTGAGCGCGGACGGCAGCGGCCGCGCCGAACACGAGCGCGAATTCGAGCGCCCACACGAGCGTGGAACACCAGGGTTTGCGGTTCATTCTTGCCTCCCTTTTCCCACGGCTAAATCCGGATGAAAACTTAGTAGGAATATAAGCTTGTCCAGCCTAGTAATCAATCCGCGAGATGCGTGTGATGCATAACCCGCGCATGGTGATTCCCGAGCGGGACCGGCATGTTCCGGCGCGTCGAATTTCCCTGTGTTCTCCGGGCCCTCTGTGTTACATCAGTCTCGCGCGTCAGGAGCTGCGACGATGATTGAAGAAAAAGACGTCCTCATTCGCGTTCGTGATGGACTTCATATGGCGGCGCGAATTTACCGGCCGGATGGCGCCGGACCTTTCCCCGCCCTATTCGCCACGTCGCCGTACCGCTACGACAACAACACGCTTCCCGCACAGCCCATGTTCCTGTGGCGCGAAACCGGGCCCATCGAGTGGTACGTCGACCACGGGTACGCCTATGTCCACGCGGACGTGCGGGGGACAGGCCGCTCGGAGGGCGAATTTGAGTTCCTCGGCCTGCGGGAGCAGTACGACCTGTACGACGTGATCGAGTGGATCGGAACCCAACCCTGGTGCACCGGGAAAGTCGGCGGCATCGGCCAGTCCTACTACTCGATGTCACAATGGTTCATGGGAATTCAGAATCCGCCGCACCTTGCCTGCATCGCCCCCTACGACGGGCTAAACGATCCGTACCGCTACATGGGCTACCCGGGCGGGATCGAGGGCGCATTTCTCGGGTACTGGATGAACGCCAGTGTGCGCGTGCCGAATCTTTATCCGGCAAACGGCGACAATCCGCGCCACGTTGTGCCCGACCTGTTTCTGGAGGTCGAGCGGCATCCCCTGTACGACGAGTTTTGGAAGGAGCGGGCGGCGTTCGAACAATTGGACAAGATTAAAGTGCCGCTTTTCTCGATCGGCGTATGGGCCAAGCAGGAACTCCATCTCGCGGGGAACATTCGGGGTTATCAGCTTGCGCGCGGCCCGAAGAAGCTCGCCATCAGCGGCACGCCGACGCCGTTTTCCTCGCAGTCCGATTTCGCGGGCGTCGAATTTCACAGCCGGTATTTGCTGCCGTTCTACGACAAGTATTTGAAGGGTCTCAAAACGAGCTACGACGAACGGCCGAACGTCGAATACTCTGGTGCGCAATACCGGAAAAGTCCGGTCGTTCGAAACTTGGCCGCCGAACGCCAAGCGCGCGCACTTCTATCTGTCCAAAGGGCGCACGGGCAGCGTGACTTCCCTGAATGACGGAAGCTTGGGCACCATGCCGCCGGACAAGAGCGGCGGGAGCACGACGTACTCCTACCCGCAACCCTCCTGGGTGATGGGCGTGGTACCGATCGGACCCGCCGGGCCCGATCCTGCGCGCGGCGTGCTTACGTTCACGACCCAGCCTCTCGAAAACGACATGGAGATCGCGGGAACCGCCAAGTTGATCCTTTACGCTGCTTCGACGCGGAACGATACGGATTTCATCGTCAAGATCTCGGAGCAGTTCGGGCAGAACGCCAGGAGGAACGCGCGCGGGGCGTTCAGCCTCGCTCCTTCATTGTTACAAAGGGATGGCTGCGCGCGTCCCACATGGAGCGCGATCTGCGGCACAGCACCGACGAAATTCCCTACTACACGCACGAACGGGTAACTCCGCTCCATCCGGGCAGCGTCTACAAGTTCGAAATTCCCCTTCAGCCGATGGCCTACTTATTTCACAAGGGCAGCCGGATTCGCGTGGAAGTGTGCAACGGCGATTCTCCGGTGACGGACTCGTTGTTCTTCCACTTTTATCGGCCGGACAAGATCGGCGCGGACACGATCTACCACAACGCGGAACATCCGTCGGAGCTTCTTTTGCCCGTGCTGAATGCCGATTGAATTTGAGTTGCGCGGAATTCGGACGCGTGGGGTTTCGTTGCGGCGCCGAGCGATCTTGCTAAGACTAACTTCCACAGGCTGAAGCCTGCGCCACCAGATCCCGCTCCCGTCCGTCTCGGTTGCAAACAAGCGGAACAAAGTCGCGGCAAGTTAGGGCGCTGAACCGGGGGAAGCTGCCCTCCTGAGATAAATGTTCCGATCCGATTGCCTTTGGTGATCGGAAGAAGAAGATGCGAGGGATACTCGGCGCTGTGGTGGACGGTGACCTGCGATGCACTGCTCCTCGAAACGTGGCCGATTCCTACCAGCTCCAGATAATTCCTCGTGGAATCGTCGTCCGCGCTTTTGATTTTAATTCCGATGCGCTCTCCGGGTTTCAGCAGGATGCCATACGGGCGGATTTCGATGTTGAACTCATAGATCCGGCCGGGTTCGAGCGGCTCACGCTCGGTGTGCAGGTGGACGGGCTGCCAGGGCTTGGAAGCGGCACCATCGAGTTTTCGCTGGGATCCTCGGAGCCAGCCGCGCGTCAGGAGAGTGCTTCGGCCGTCGGCATCGAAATGCCACAAGGAAGCGAACCACAGAATCTCCGTCGCCGTGGTTGAGCCGTATAAATTCAGGACGATCGGACCGCAGACCTCCGTATTTTCCACGATGGGCGGGGTCTCGAATTCGAGCCCGCGGTGGTGGTCCGGTGAATCCTCGTACGTGGACGATCCATCGTTCGGCCAGAACTCATGTTCGCTGAGAAGCCCGTCGCTGTGGAGATAGAAGGGCGTCCATTTCGTTTCCGGCAGCGGCCACTCTTGCGCTCCCTTCCATTCATTGGAGCCCACGATGAAAAGATGAATCGGAGGCTCCTCGACGATGCCGGTGTCGATTCGCTTCAGCCAGTGATCGAACCAGCGGAGCGACTCGTACGCGTATTGGTACAGCGGCCGATCCAAATACACCGGCGGGCCGATCGTGAGTTTTTTCGGGCCGTTCCATTTTTCGATCGCGCGAATGTCACCCGGCAGGTGCAGGCCGTAGAGTCCCCAGTCGCCGCCGAAATACGCGGGGATTCTGGTGTTCTCGAAATTGACGGAGCGCTCCTTGTGAAATTCATTGCAAAAATTGTTCACGATGATGTCGACGAGCATGGAATTGGCGCCCTCGTCGGCATGTTGCAGGGCATCGACGAGATACGGGACGGCGGAAATTTCCGGATCGGCGAGAGCGGCAGCGACGGCCTCGGCGTATCGCGCTTCGCCCCATTTTTCTTTCAACGTGTTTTGTGTCCGAAATTGCGGGCCGTTGGATTTCACCCAGTGCGACATGAATCCGTGATTGAAAATTCCGCCGTGATAGTAGAGATCGCGGTACATGTCGGTCCATCCGTACGGGCGAAAAAATCGCGCGCAGATGAGGAGGATTGAGCGCCGCCACGCGTTTCGAGACGCGCGAGAAATGCGACACGCCGGTCATGCCCACGTTGCCGTCGCACCACGGCTGGCGCGCCGCCCACTCCACCGCTTCGTACACGTCCCGGATCGACTGCGGGTCGATGTTTCCGAAGATGCCGCCGGATTTGTGCGTTCCCGTGATGTTGACGATGACCAGCGAGTATCCACGGCGTACATAAAAATTAAAATCGCCTGTTTCCATGAAGCCGCGCGCGTACGAGAAACCGATCGGCATCAGTTCCACGGACTGCGCGGCCTTCGAGTACGCGTGCACGGCGAGCAGCGCGGGAAATTTTCCCGGCGCGTCCGGCCGGAAAATATCCGAGTCGAGCGCAACTCCCTCACGCACGGGAATCGCGACGTTGCGCTCGATCGTAATCCCGTATTTTCGCGGCGAGGTTTGCCACTTGGTCGAAAACACGCTTCACCTTCCGGATCGTTAGTTACTGCAACCCCGCATCGGATTGCCCGAACGATTCGTCCCGCGATGCGAGGTCAGGAAGCGCCGCCGAATCGCGGGAACAGTTTCAAGGCGTTGTCGCGATTCACCGCGCGCTTGATCTCCGGCGAGACCTGATAGCTGTCCCATCCGTTCGCCGTCGGAGCGACTGCGCGGTAAGGAAAATCGCTGCCCCAGACGATCTGGGAAGTGGGGACCAGATTCATCAGCGCGGCCAGAGACGACGGATTCGTGGCGTTCGCGACGTCGTAATACAGCTTCTTGAATTCGTACATCGCGCCATTGGGGACGCGCGACGCGAGCGCGCTGCGCGCTTGAAAAAATCCATGAATGCGCGCGGCCAGCACGGGCATGGTTCCGCCGGAATGGCAAAAGATAAACCGGATGTCGGGGCACCGGGAAAACGTGCCGTTCACCAGAAAGCTGGTGATGGCACGGGTGGTATCGAACACAAATTCGATCACATTCGAGGGAATTCCGGGGATCAGGTTGGCGCAGCAGCACGGCTCGGTCGGATGGACGAACACGATGGCTTTCCGGCGATGCAGCTCGTCGAAGACCGGGGCGAAATCCGGATCGCCCGGCCATTTATCGTCGTAGCTCGTCTGCAGGTAGACGCCGTCCGCCCCCAGCGACGTCAAACGCGTACGCGATCTCCGCGAGGCTTCCGTCGACATCCGGCAAAGGAATGGCCGCGAACACGCCAAAGCGCCCCGGATAGTCTTTCGTGAGCCGCGCGCCGTATTCATTCGCGATGCGCGCAAGCGTCCGGGAATTTTCTTTGCCCTTGTGCCAGGCGCCGGGCACCGGCAGCGACAAGATCGACGAAGCGATGCCGAACTGTTCCATCTGCTCGAGGGTAACCTCAGGAGTCCATTTCAAAACGGCCGTATCGCCGGAGGTAATTTCGAGGATGCGGTCGCGCGTCAGCTTCGCGTACTCGGGCGGCAGCATGTGGTGGTGCACGTCGATGCGGCGCGGATTGGCGCCGGCGAGCGGCGGATTGCTTGAAGCCATCGGTGAACCTCCTCGTTCCCTTCGAGCTTCGCTTCGCCGCCGGACGCCGGCGAAGCGATCTGCGCTCATTCCTTTGCGTCGACCATGATGAAAGCGACGCGGCAGGGCGCGTCTCCGCGATTGACCCACGCGTGATTCGTCCCGCGCTGGACCACCACGTCGCCCGCCTTCAAGTGCACTTCGGAATCGTCCAGGAGCATGTCGATCTCGCCGGAAACGACTACGGCGTAGTCGATCGTTCTGGTCCTGTGCATTCCGGGATCGCGCGGCCGCTCGCGGGACGGACCTTCGGGAGCGAGGCCGATGGTTTGAATCGCTTTCAGCCTGGTTTCGTAGTCGGCTGTAATTTCCTTGTTCGGAGCGAATTCAACCATGCGGAAGACGGTGCCACCGGGAGGCGGCACGACGCCGATTTTTTTGGTTGCCCCGTCTTCGCGGTCAGAAAGGCTCGCCGGAATGGAATCGGTCACCCAAAGGAGCGTATTCGTGACGCCCAATTCCTTCGCGGCGGTGCACGCGGTGGCGGAGCGTCCAATTCGCGATGGCCTTGCCGGTTGCATCTTTTCCAGTCACCACGCGGCGAATCGGAATGGCCATGATCTCACCCGCTAAGGGCTCGATTGGACGCGGCGATATCGTCCGGCCTGCGCTCGCGCGGAGATCAAAGCCCAAGTAGCGCGCTCGGCGTTTCCGTGAAAAACGCGCTCCTTGATTTCATCCGTGTAGCCCAGTTCGTCCCATTCGCGCAGCACCCGCTCGTACGGAATGCTCGGATAATCGCTGCCGAAAATGATTTTGTCTTTCAGGCGGCCGCGAATATCTTTTTTCAGCTGCGGAGGAAAATACTGCGGCGCCCAGCCGGAGAGTTCCCAGAACACGTTGCCCTTGTGCAGCGCCACGGCGGTCATTTCGTCCACCCAGGGCCAGCCGGGATGCGCGGCCAGAATCGTCAAGTTCGGAAAATCCGCGGCCAGTTCATCGATGGCCGAGGGATGCGCGTGACGAATTTTCGCGCCCATGCCGCCGGGCATTCCCGCACCCATGCCGGTGGTGCCGACGTCGATCATCACCGGCACTTTCAATTCGTCGATGAGTTCGAACAGCGGATAGAGGCGGCGATCGTTGACCGCGAAGTGGCCCATGATCGGGTGAAAGTGGAATCCCAGCATCCCGAGGTCTCGAATCGCGTGGCGCGCCTCGCGCAGGGCGTCCTCGCCTTTGAAGGGATCGACCGCGCCCCAGGACTGAATGATTCGCTGGGGATGGCGTTTCTGCATCGCCGAAACAAAGTCATTCGAACAGGGCGGCGTGTGGACAGTCGTCTCGAGGTCCAGCGCCACAAGAATGGCTTCGACGCCCGCGTCCGTGAATTCCCGGACGACTTCTTCCTCTTGTTTCGGCAGCCAGGGACGGTTCCAGTATTTGGCGAGCGCGTCGACGTACGGCTGCTGGCAGGCGATCCACTCGCGCGTGTTGGGGTAGCAGTGAACGTCGATAATTCTCATGCGATCTTTCCTTTGGATCCGGTTGCACGGACGCTCGGGGACCATGGCCTCGCAGCGTCCGCAGATCTTCTTTCGTTACGTCGATGCGCTTTCCCTGCCCGCGTGCTCTGCCGCCATTTTTTTGGACACCATCTCCGTCAACGTCTTCTTGGAAACTTTTCCGAACGGGGACAGCGGAAACTCCTGCATGATTTCCAGGCGCTCGGGGAGCTTGTACTTGGCAATTTCCTTGCCGAGGAGAAAGGCTTTCAACTCGTCGAACGCCAGTTGCGCGTTTGCCCGCAGCAGGACGCACGCGCACATACGTTCGCCGAGCACCGGATCGGGCACGGGAACGCACGACGCGTTCTTCACCGAGGGATGCGAGAGAATCAGGTTTTCGATTTCCTCGGCGCTGATTTTTTCGCCGCCGCGATTGATTAGATCTTTCTTGCGCCCCTCTACGACGTAGTTGCCCGACCTGTGCCTGCGCATCAGGTCGCCGGAACGGTAAAACCCGTCGGATGTGAACGTGCGAGCGTTGTATTCGGGCACGCCAAAATAGCCTCGCAGCGTGTAGGGACCGCGGCAGCAGAGCTCGCCGACTTCGCCGCCGAGGATTTCGCGGTCGTCGTCGTCGAGAATCCGCACTTCGTCATCGGGGCACACGGGACGGCCCACGGTTTCCTGGCTGACGTCCAGAGGATCGTCGAGCCGCACAAACATCAGTAGGCCTTCGGACATCCCGAAATTCTCCTGCACGAACGCGCTGGGAATCAGCCGCTTCGAGAGCGAGCGCACTTCGGGCAGCATGGATTGGCCGCCGCTTTGAATGATCTTGAGCGAAGAAAGGTCGTGCATGCTCACAGCGGGGTCGTGCAGCAAGCGGATCAGGAGCGCAGGAACCACTTTGATATGCGTGACGCGGTGTTTCTCGATCAGAGCGCAAACGTCCTCGGGCCGCGCGCTCGTGCTTAAGACAACCCGGCCGCCGTTAAACAGCACGCCTTGAATGCCCGGACACGCGAGCGGAAGGTTGTGCGCAATTGGCAGAATGACGAGCAAGACGGTGTGTTCGCCGATCGCGCAAACCCGGGAAGCCACTTTCGAGTTGTACGCGTAATCGTTGTGCGTGCGGGGAATGAGTTTCGGAATGCCGGTCGTTCCGCCGGAAAGCTGAAAGATGGCGGGATCGGCGGGATCGATCTTGACCTCAGACAGCGCTGACTTGGGCAGCTTGGACGGTTTCTCGATCATTTCCGTGAGCGACACAAAACCGGAACGCGCGGGTCCAAGAACGATGCCGTGGCGAAGCATGGGAACTTTTTGCCGAATGCGATCGACCATCGCGCAGTAATCAAAATCGCCTTGTTGGGCCGGAACCACGCAAGCGACGGCGCCCGACAGCTCTACGAATTGGCTGATTTCCGCAAAACGGTGCGGCATGAGCGCCGCGATGGGAATTCCGCCGATCTTCTGCAATGCCAGGTAGAGGATCACAAACTCGGCGACGTTCGGCAATTGCACCACGACGCGGTCGAGAGGCTGGAAGCCGATTTCGAGCAAATTCAGCGCCAGGTTGTCCGACCTACGGTCGAGCTCACCATAGGTAACGGTGCGGTCCCGATCGAGCAGCGCAATTCGCTGTTCATGCTTGTCGAACGCGATTCTGTATTCCTGCGCGAGGGACTTATCGATCCAGTAGCCCTTCTCGCGATAGCGCTTTGCAAATTCAGGCGGAAATGGGACAACGCCTTCCAGCACGAGTATCTCTCCCTTCGATCTTATATCTCGTCACGATCGCAGTTGCCGTACCACCAGCCCTGGACTTAGCAAAACTTCAGCGCTTTTCGCGGCGGTCGTGACCGGCCGACGCGATAAGAAATCGCTAAGTCGTTGCGGAAAATCCTCCGTCGATCACAACGATCTCGCCGTTGACGAATCGATTGCTGGTAATCAGGCTGACCATCACTTCGGCGACGTCTTCCGCCGTTGCGCAGCGTCGCAACGGCGTGCTCTTCGCGCGCCGCGCCATCAGGTCCTCGTAGCGGTCTCCCAGCATGCGCTGCATCCAGTCGCCCTCCATCCAGCCGGGAGCGACCGCGTTGACGCGAACGTCCGGGGCGAGGTTCAGCGCCAGCAACTTCGTCAGGCTCACGACAGCCGCCTTGCTGGCAGCATACGGCAGCGGTTGCGGCCCAGGACGCAGGCCTACGATGCTCGCGGTATTGACGATGCTGCCGCGCGCGGCCTTGAGCAGCGGCGCGGCGGCACGCGTCACTTGGAACATTCCCCGCACGTTAACCGCGAAGACGCGGTCCCATTCCTCCGTGGTCATGGCCTCGAAATCGCTCGGCTTGACGTTGGAGGTTGTGCCGGCGTTATTCACCAGCGCGTCGAGACGCCCGAATTCGCGCTCGACGGCGGCGAGCATTTTGCGCACCGCAGGGTCATCGCTGACGTCGCATCGGTAAAGCAGCGTCTTCGCGCCTTTGGCCAGCGCAAGCGCCGCGGTTTCTCGAGCGGCTTGTTCGCTGCGGCTGTAGTTGATCGCGACGTCGTAACCAGCCGCCGCCAGTGCAACGGCTGCCGCTCGGCCGATGCCGGTAGCGGCTCCTGTAATGAGTGCGGCTGGCTTTCCGGTCGTCATACTTTTCTCCTTCGCGCTTCGAGGGTCGCGTTCAGGACGCGCGAACTGCGTTCGCCGGCGCCACGAATTCGTGCGATGCGCGGCGACTAGCAAACAAGATCGCCGTGCCGCCGACCAGCGATGCCGCCCCAATGGCCACAAACAGCCCGGCGGTTCCTGGCGAATGTTGCTGTAGGAGGCCCGTGAGGAAAGGGCCGAGAATCCCTCCGGCACGCCCCACTCCGAGCATCATCCCGACCGCGGTGCCGCGCACTTCCGTATCGTAGGATGCTGCAGTGAAATTGTTCAGGACGTTCTGCCCGCCCAGGATGCAGAAGCCGGCCGCGCCGACGCAGATCACATTCAGCGCGTGCACGTTGAACAAGACGAGCAGGCCCACCGAAATCGCGCCGCCGAGCCACCACACCGCCATGGCCTCGCGTTCTCTGCCGCCACGGTCCGCGAGATAGCCGCAGAGCAGCGAGCCGACGAACGCCATCGCTTGAATCAAGGCTCCGAAACTGAAGCTTGTCGCGAACCCTTCTCCGCGCTGCATCATGGCCGTCGGAACCCAGCCCGAGAGGCCCCAAATTGCGAACAAGATGCAGAATGCCGAAGCCCATACGGACAGAGTCGTTCTCCGGTAGCGGGGCGACAACAACAGCGACACGGAGGCCGGACGATCGCTCGGCTCCGGAAACATAAATGTCTGGGCGGGCGCTGTATAACGCGCCGATTGCGACGGGTTCAGGCGGGACAGCACCTTCGCAATGCCCTGCCAATTCCCTCGCATGGCTGAAAATTGCAGCGACTCAGGAAGCGCCACATGGCAAACCAGGACCAACACAATCGAAAGCGAAGCGGAGTAGTAGAGCGCTTGCCACCCGAAAATGGGAGTCAAATAAATCCCGACGGCTGCGGCGACGATGCCTCCGGTGGCCCATCCCAACGCCCAGCCCCACATGGAAAACGTGTTGGCGAGGCGGCGCGGCGCATATTCGTTGACGTACGTCACGCCCAGCGGCAGCAGCGCGCCCATGCCGAGTCCCGTCAGCAGCCGCAAGGAGCAGAAGGCGAAGAAAGAATTTCCGAAAATCGCGGTTGCCAGACTGAAAACCGTCACGATCCACAGCGCCGCGAGGAGCGTCGCGCGCCGGCCGTAACGATCCGAGAATTTCCCCTGGAGCAGCGAGCCGATCATGAAGCCGATTAAGCCGCTGGAGACGAGCAGACCGGCCTGCCCCGGCGCCAGATGCCAAGGCTTCGCCACGTAGTGAATGACGTACGCGGGGTTGAAGGTATCGTAGCCGTCAAAGAAGACGACCATTCCGATGAGCAGCGCGAGGAATCGATGGTAGCCGCCGATCGGGGCGGTGGCGATTTCCTCGCGCACGTCGATCATCGGAGGCGCACCCGCACGCGATCGCCCTCGACTGCCGCGGACATTTTACGTTCTCGCATGTGGGCCCGGCGCCGTCTCCCAACCCGAAATTCACATTTCTGAACCTGTTCAGTTTAAACGCCTTCCCCGCGATGTCAAGCCAACGCGGCTGCGTGCGATCGCCATCGAGACGATGCCTACCGCAAAATAATCAGCGCGTGCGCACGACCGGTTCTTCCTCAGGCTGCCCTAGTCGCGGCCAAATCAAACCGAACACCAGCCAGACCAGGCCCGCCGCGATAACGATGAGCATCAGCAAACGCAGCGCTTTTGCCATGGGCGCCGCTTCGAGCGCCGGCCAGCCAATCTGATACTGGCTCAGAATCCGGTAACGGTCGATCATCCAGTGCCACGCGGTGTGAGCCACGATCGCGGACAGAATGATCGTGCCCATTCGCTCGGCGACGACGTAGCGGAACAGCAACTCCAACGCAGGGATCATCAGCATGAGCACCAGAAGTTGTCCGAGCTCAACGCCGACGTTAAACGAAAGCAGCGACGTCAGCAGGTGGGAACCGGCAAACTGCATCGTCTGCCGCAACGCGAACGAGAATCCGAATCCGTGGACCAGGCCAAATCCGAACGTGATGGCCCAGCGCCGCTGGACGCTGGCGCCGCCCACGATGTTCTCCAGCGCCATGTACACGATGGACATCGCGATCAGCGTTTCGATCAGCGGGGGGAACCACAGCGCGTCCGGCGCGAGGTTGTAGGCCGAAGCGATCAGCGTGATGGAGTGAGCGATCGTAAACGACGTGACCACCGGGATCAGCGCGCGGAAGCGCCGAAACGGAATCACCAGGCAAAACAGAAAGAGCAGATGGTCCGTGCCGTCCAGAATGTGAAAGAAACCCAGCTTCACAAATTGCCCGGCAGCCTGGAACCAGCGCGGGTCCAGGCGAACCAGGCCGGGATCGCCGAGAAATTCAAACGCGCGGACGGCTCCACCGGGAGGCAGGAAGCGCAGCGCGATGACGACCCGCGCGGCCAGCCGGTCCAGCGCGGGATGAATCGAGAAGTGTGACGCTTCGGATTGGATGGGATACTCAAAGAGCACGTCCAGCATCAACTGGTCCCAGAAGATGGCCGTTTGATTGGTGAGCTTTGGGCCGCTCATGTGCGCGAGGGCCGTCTCGTAGGAGGAAAACGAGGGATCGGATTCGAGAGAGAGGCGCGTCTCGACGACACGCGGCTTCGGCAAGAGCGCGTCGCCTTCGTACACATCGACGAAATCGGAGATCCACAGGGTGGCGCATTCCCGCAGAGCGGGATCGACGCGGTCAAAATCCAGGTAGCCCTGCCCACGCTCGGGAAAATCGACGTCGCGCATGGTTTTCAGCGGCACCCGCACGAGAATATTCAGATGATTGCCCGCTGGCTTGAAAAACATCTGGACCGTCGCATCGCTGGGAATATCGTGAGCCGCGAGAGGACGCGCGGGCGCAAACAGCGAGAGCGCCAGAAGCGCGGCAACGATACAGGACGCGGCGTAGTTGCGGGGCATGGACGGAAAGCGTAATCGCTGGCGACGGCTGCTGACAAGCAAAATTCGGGAGCATCCGATTTTGAATTGTGTATACTTCCAAACGCTGCCTGCGCCGCGTTCCCTGGGTGGGCGAACCTTTCGCCGATGGGACGCGGCAATCGAAATCATCGGCACCGTATCGTGGAGGATGGCATCTATGAAGCGTAAATTGTGCATCGGCGCGGGTTTTCTCGTGCTTATTGCCGGGCTGGGAATCGGATCGAAGCTGCTCGAAAAAAAGGCCGCCGTCGAGGCCGCCACGATTCAAGTGCCCATGTTTGAAGTGGATCCGATGTGGCCCAAGCCTCTGCCGAATCACTGGGTGATCGGGCAGACGATCGGCGTCTCGGTGGATGCGCAGGACAACGTGTGGATCGTCCATCGCGCCGGCTCGCTCGAGCCGAAGGAAACCTACCAGGTCCAGAACCCGCCCGCTGCGGACTGCTGCACGCCGGCGCCGCCCATCCTCGCATTCAATCAGGCTGGAGATCTCGTCCGGCACTGGGGCGGACCGGGACCCGGCTACGATTGGCCAATGTCCAATCACGGCGTCACCGTCGATTACAAAGGCAATGTCTGGATCGGGGGCAACGGCAACGCGTACGCGGGCCTGGGAGCGAAACTCCAGCACGACGACATGGTCCTGAAGTTCACGATGGACGGGAAATTCCTGTTGCAGATCGGCCATCCGGACCAGAGCAAAGGCAGCAACGACACCGAAAATCTCAAAGGGCCCGCGAAGATGTTCGTGGATCCGATCGCCAATGAACTGTACGTGGCGGACGGCTACGGGAACAAGCGCGTGATCGTTTTCGACGCGGACACGGGCAAGTACAAGCGGCACTGGGGCGCGTTCGGCCATGTGCCGGACGACACCGACGTGCCGAAATACGATCCGGACGCCCCGGAGGACCAGCAGTTCCGCAATCCGGTGCACTGCGCACAAATCGCGAACGACGGTTTGGTCTACGTTTGCGATCGCGCGAACGACCGCATCCAGGTGTTCAAGAAAGACGGCACGTTCGTGAAGGAACAGATTATCGAGAAGCGCACGCTCGGCGACGGATCGGTCTGGGACATCGCCTTCTCGCGCGATCCGCAGCAGAAATTCATTTACCTCACCGACGGCGCCAACGAAAAAGTGCACATTCTCCTGCGCGATACGCTGCAAGTGCTGACGAGCTTCGGCGATGGCGGGCGGCAGCCTGGGCAGTTCTATGCCGTGCATAGCATCGCCACCGACTCCAAGGGCAACATCTATACCACGGAAACCTATCGCGGCCAGCGCGTGCAGAAGTTCGTCTACAAAGGCATGGGCCCTATTACCAAGGAAGATCAGGGCGTCCTGTGGCCGAAGTCATCTAAGTAAACGGCGAATCGTGGCGCGGGCTTTAGCCTGCGGGGGTTGATGGTAAGCACCGCCAATGGTGCTTCGCGAAACCCCACAGGCTGAAGCCTGCGCCACTGGATTCTCCGACACGCAATGCTTCAGAGAAAACAACCGAGTCAAATCGTGGGAGGAATCATGCGCAAGAGCGCGTTGCTTGCGATTCTCATTGCGGCGGGTCTGGCTTCGCCGGCCCTGCGCGCGCAGCAAAAGAAGGCGCTGGAAGTTTATTTCGTGGACGTCGAAGGCGGGCAGTCCACGCTCTTCGTGTCACCCAGCGGCCAGTCCATGGTCATCGATACGGGCTGGGCGGGTGGGCGCGATGCGGCACGAATTGCCGGCGTCGCGAAACTGGCGGGCGTCAGCCAGATCGATTACCTGGTGCTGACCCACTATCACGGAGACCATGCGGGCGGCGTGGTCGATCTCGCCGGCCTCATGCCCATCAAAAATTTTGTCGATCACGGACCGAGCCAGGAAGAAACTCGAAACGTTCCGCAAACGTACGCCGCCTATCTGAAGGTGCGCGGCGAGGGCAACCACAATCTCGCAAAGCCGGGCGACAAGCTTCCGGTCCCAGGGCTCGACATTCAGCTCATTTCCGCGGCGGCCCAGACCATTTCGAAACCGCTGTCCGGCGCGGGCGCGGCCAATTCCCTTTGCGCCGATTCCAAACCCAAGGACGAAGCCGCGGACGACTTGCTCGGGGGTGAAAACAAGCAATCGGTGGGAATGGTGATTTCTCTCGGCAAATTCCGAATGGCGGATTTCGGCGACCTGACCTGGAACAAGGAACACGATCTCGCTTGCCCGAATAACCTGATCGGCACGATTGACCTGTACGTCGTATCGCACCACGGGCAAGACATCTCCAGCAACCCGGTCCTGGTGCACGCCATGCGTCCCCGGGTGGCCGTCATGGACAACGGAGCGATAAAAGGCGGCGCCGCGGCCACGTTCGAAACCCTCAAAAGTTCACCTGGACTCGAAGACCTCTGGCAATTGCACTACGCGGTCGGCGCCAAGGAGCACAACATGCCGGAGCAGTTCATCGCCAACCAGGGAACCGGCGGCACCGCCGCGACCGGCGTGCCCGACGAAGGTCCCGTGAATTACATCCATCTGACGGCGCGGCCCGACGGAAGCTTCACGGTGACGAATAGCCGGAACGGATTCAGCAAGGATTACGCGGCTAAGAAATAAGCTGGGCCGCCGCGCTTCACGGAATAGCAACTGGAATATCCGTCGAAGATGTCCGGCAACATCCCGCTTGCCGTGTTACTCGCTGCCGCTCTTGAGTAGCTGACGCACCGTCATGTTCAACAGGCTCAGGATCAGCCCTCCCCAGAACGCGGGCCACAGGCCTCGCACTTCAAAACCGGGAACGAAGAACGCGGCGAACTTCAGCATCAGCGCGTTAATCAGCAGCCAGAAGATTCCGAACGTGAGGATCGTCAGGGGAAACGTAATAATCTTCAGCAGCATGCCGATCGTGCCGTTGACGAGACCGATGACTACCGCCGCGATCAGCGCGGTGCCGAATCCCCGGACGTAAAACCCGGGGACGAAATGCGCTACCAGCAACAGGCACAGCGCGCTCAAGACCCAATGCACAAGCATTTTTACCATCGCACTCTCCACAGTTGAGCCCGGCAAGTCCCGGGTCCCGCCCCTACAGCATCGAGATAGTACGATGGGACCGCGGATTCGTACACTAGTCCCCGGAAATTACAAAATTCTTCTACCGGGCAAATCGGGAAAGGGCCGGACGCGCGCATCGAAATCATTTTGAGTTCACCGAGGGACCTTCCGCGGTGTATAAGAGTGCGCATCCGCAGAGGTAAGACGGAAATTCTGTAAAGGTGAGGTGGATATGCGCACTCTTGGAACCGCGATCGCGCTCGCGCTGATTGCAGCTGCAGTGATAACCGCCGGGCAACCTGCCGCAAATCCCGCAAGAAAGCCTGCGGGATCGACGCCGCTGCCGCCGGCCGCGCAGGCGAGCGCCACGGACACGAAAACTTTCGGGTCAGCGGCGGAAGTCGCATCGCTCCTCGCCAAGGCCAAGTCCGAACGGAAAGAGGGCCAGCTAATGGTCTCCGAGCACATTCTTTCTCTCGCGCCGTATGCCACGAATCTGGAATACAGGCCCGTCGACGGCGCGGTCGCCGTGCACGAAAAGGAAGCGGAATTGGTCTACGTGATCGACGGGAGCGGGACGCTGATCACCGGCGGCACCGTGCTCGGCGAGAAACGCACCAACGCCGCGAATCTCTCGGGCGCGGAGATCGATGGAGGAACGATGCGGACGATTGCGAAAGGCGATTTCACGATCATTCCGGAGGGAACTCCGCACCAGTTCAAACCCGCGGGCGGACCGCTGGTACTGGCAACGATGCATGTGCCGCGGCCAACGACGTTCGGACAATAATGTTCTCTGCACTACCCCGTAGAGCGGGCGCGCGACGAATCGCAAGTAACATTCCGACCGAGAAGAGGACGAGATGAGATTCCCATTCGCAAAAATTGCAATGTTTGCAGCCGCCATTTTGCTCGCCGCTTCCGCTGCGTCCACGGGAGAAGGAGTTCCGGCGGCGGTGCACTTCATTCCTCATGACCAAGCCGCGGCCGTGATGGCGAAGGGAGGGCCGATCGTCAGCGATCCGGGGCTCGTCGTTCTGGCGAATCGCCGGGAAGCCGGCGCAGTCGAATATCACGAGCACACGAACCACATCTTCATCATGGTGGACGGAGAGGCAACGTTCCTTGTGGGCGGAACGATGGTCGGCCCAAAGCGCACCAGCCCCGATCAGATGACGGCGACTTCGCTCGAAGGCGGGCAGACGTATCACTTGACCAAGGGCGACGTCATCACGATTCCGGCGAAGACGCCTCACTGGTGGAAGGAACTTTCGACGAAGACGGTCGGCTACTACGCAATCAACATCGAGAGCAAATAAATCTTCATCGAGGGGACGCGGCCGGCGATCAATTCAGGCGAAATGTCACTTCCATTTGGATGCGCGTCGCAAAGGGTTTTCCGTCCTTCCCTACCGCCGGTTTGTAGCGCCATTGCAGGACGCTCTCCACTGCCTGCGCCGTGAGGCTCTCATCCAGGCCGTCAATTACACCTACGTGCTCGACCGTGCCCTGCGCCGTGACGGTGCCAAGCAGGAGCACGCGACCTTGGATTCCTTGCGCTCGGGCTTCCGGCGTATACGGCGGGTTCGGGCATCTGTCGCAGGAGGGATACACAACGACGGGAGCGCGGGATGGCTTGCCTCTCGGGATCATCAGCGAGACTCCGCTGTCAGGATCCAGAAACACCAGCGGCTCCCCGCCGGAATCCGGCACAGGGTCCGCGATCTTCGCGCGAAATTGTTCTGGCTTCTTATGCTGGACCGCGTCGAAGACTTCGCTCACTAACTCGTAGCCGTCGCGGTGCCATTCCAGCGTATCGGTCACCAGAATGTCCGCGCCCGCCGACGATGCCACCGCCTTCAACACATCCGGGAAGGAAGCGTCGAGAGCAAGAAAACCCCGGCCTTCGAGGATCTTGATGACATTTTCCCGTTTTACGAAACGAATGCCGGGAACGATTTTCTCCAGTTCCGCGCGCAGGGATGCCTCGAACGCTGCACAGAGCCGCGCCTCCAACTGGCATTCTTGAAGGCCCGCAACCAAGACGTGCTGCTGGCGTGACTTCGCGACACGTTCGGCGGTATGCGCGGCTAAAGATTCAATCTCCGGAGGCGTTTGCGCGAGCGCCGGAAAAGTGAATCCACACAGCGCGACGACGCACAACACACCTAAGCAAAGTGTTTTCGCCAGGGAGCGATTCATCGAGCTTTCCGCTTCGGTCCACATAAAGCGGAGATTGTAAGATGCGCGGTATTCGCTGACAACTCCGTCCTATCGCGGCTGGACACTCACCGAGCGAGTGGTAGAATCCGCTCGGGATCTCGTGGCTGAAACGAAAAGCGGGAGGTGGACAACAATGCGACTTGCGCGCCGACTCGGATTCACGCTGGCAATGAGCCTTGCGGCCGTGTCCCTCTGCGGCGGAAGCGCGCTCGCCCAGGCAAGCTATCCGCCGCCGAACGATTTGCCGAATCCGTACAGGACCGTCACCGGCTGGGCGCAATTGCCGGACGGGAGAAAGTGGGGATCGACTTCGGGGGTAGCCATCGGACCCGACGGAAACATTTGGACGTACGAACGCTGCGGCGGAAACAGTTGCACGGATTCGAACCTCGCGCCCATCCTTGAATTTGAGCCCTCCGGCAAACTTCTGAAGAATTTTGGCGCGGGGATGTTTGTGCTTCCCCACGGGATCTTCGTGGACAAGGATGGCAACGTCTGGGTGACCGACGGCGTGGGAGGACTGGGCACGCCCGACGACGTGGGCAAGCACGGGAAGGGGCATGTGGTAGTCAAGTTCAGCCCCGACGGGAAAGTTCTGATGACGCTCGGCAAGGCCGGCGTTCCCGGCAATACCCCGGACACATTCAACCGGCCGTCGGCGGTCATCGTCGCTCCGAACGGAGATATTTTTGTCGCGGATGGCCATGGGTCTCCGCCGGGTTCGCAAGTCAACGCGCGCATCGTGAAGTTCTCGAAGGACGGAAAATTCATCAAGGAATGGGGGAAGCTCGGTTCCGCTCCCGGAGAATTCGAAGGGCCTCACGCATTGGCGTTCGATCGCAAGGGGCGGCTTTTCGTCGGCGACCGTTCGAACAATCGCATCCAGATTTTTAACCAGAACGGCAAATATCCTCGCCGAGTGGAAACAGTTTGGCCGTCCGAGCGGAATTTTCATCGACAAGGACGACACCATGTACGTGGCCGATTCGGAGTCGACCGACAAACCCGGCTACGGAAATAACCCGGGCTGCAAACGGGGCATTCGAATCGGCAGCGCGAAAACCGGCAAGGTGGTCGCCTTCATTCCGGATCCGGCGCCGAAGGGATCGTCAGCGCGGCGGAGGGCGTCGCGGTCGACCGCGAGGGCAACGTGTACGGCGCGGAAGTCGGGCCGATGGATTTGAAGAAGTACGTCAAGAAGTGAACGGCGTGTGAGCGCTGGTTCGGAATTCACCACAGAAAACACAGAGGGAAACCATTGATGCCGATGCGGACACGATCACGGAAATTTTCCGGCGCATTTCGCCGCACTGCTTCAAATAGGCGCGCTTACAGCGACTCTTCTGCTCGCGCCAGCAGGCGGCGCCGGCGCGGCGGCCGCTGACAAGCGCAAGCCCGGTCTCTACTGGACCTTCGCTACCGACAAGGGAAATATTTCCTGCAAGCTGTTTGAAGCCGAGGCGCCCGTCACGGTGCGCACCATGGTGGGACTGGCGATCGGGAAAATTTCCTACGTACATCCGGAGACGAAGCAAGTGGAGCGCAAGAAATTCTTCGACGGCCTCATCTTCGACCGCGTGATTCCAGGTGTGATGATTCAGGGCGGCGACTTGCTCGGCACCGGCGTCGGGCACCCCGAAGGGCCGGGTTTCCCCTACAAGAACGAGATTGCGGCGTCGCTCAAGTTTGACTCGCCGGGAAGGCTGGCGATGGCGAACAGCGGTCCGGACACCAATGACACGCACTTTTTTATTACCGAGGCCGCGTATCCGGCGTTCAACGGAAAATACACGATCTGGGGACAGTGCGAAAATCCGGACGTGGTGAAGGCGATCGCCCAGGTACCGCGTGACGCGGGCGACACGCCGGTCACGCCCGTTCACATCCAGCACGTCGTCGTCGAGCGCGTTGGCCCCGCGCCCGCCGATGCGCCGGAGGCTCTGCCACCGGATGCGTCGTCCAAATAGCTCGAGTCACCCCGAAAGAAGATTCGATAGAAGGGCTCTAGATTCTGGAACGCGCACGGGGCGATTTTGCATTGACAGAGCCGGATGGCGGTGGGATAGTCGCGGCAATTGCGAGGTGCTCCGTGAAAATTCAGCAATGGGCCGCTCTGGCTTTTGCTGTTGCTCTGTGCATGGTCTCGGCTCCGGTCTTCGCGCATCACGGCAACTCCGTATACGACTCGTCGAAATTGACGACGTTCAAGGGCACCGTCACGGAATTTCAGTTTATGAATCCGCATTCCGAAGTCTTGTTCGACGTGACCGGCCCCGACGGCAAAGTCGAACATTGGACCGGCGAAGCACCGAGCCTCACCACCATGTCCCGCAACGGATGGAACAAGACCATATTTAAGCCCGGCGACCAGGTCACTTTTGTCGGCAACCTCGCGAAGAGCGGTTCGCATATCATCCGGCTTCGCAAGGTCGTCTTTCCGAACGGCAAGGAAACCGTGATGGATCGCGGCGAAGACTACGCAAACTAGCCGCCGCCCGGAGGGAATTTTCCTGATGCGCAATCGCTTCTTGGGCCTGACGCTTGCCGTGACGGCTGCTTTCGCAGCCTCGCCGCGCTGTGCCGTCGCAAACTCCTCCGGCAGGCGGGACGAAAACTGCGTCGCCGGCGGCGCCGCCGAACCTCTCGGGAGTTTGGAGGCGCGTGCGGCGCGCTCCGGACAAAGCTCGCAAGTACACGATCTACGAACTCGCGTTTTCCATTACCACGGACACGCCGCCGTTGACTCCCTGGGCGGAAGAAAAATTCAAGGCCAACAAGCCCAACCTCGGGCCGCGCGCCGTCTCCCTCACGGAGTCCAACGACCCGATCATGCAGTGCTTTCCTCCCGGCGTTCCGAGAATTTATCTCATTCGAGGGGAGCCGGTCGAAATCGCCCAGACTCCCGGGCGCGTCATCATGATGTTCGAGTACGACCATTTCCTGCGCAACATCTATACGGACGGGCGGCAGCATCCGAAGGATCCGAATCCCTCCTGGATGGGCGATGCCATCGGCAAGTGGGACGGAGACACGCTCGTCGTCGACACCGTCGGCTTTAACGACAAAACCTGGCTCGATAACGACGGTCACCCGCACAGTGAAGATTTGCACGTCATCGAGCGCATTCGCCGCGTGAATCACGGCACGCTCACGATCGACACGACGATTGAAGACCCCAAGGCCTACACGAAACCATGGGGAGGCCACGCCACCTACGAACTGAAGCCGGACTGGACACTAGGAGAAATGGTCTGCGAGGACAACATTTCGTACGGCGACATGCAGAAAAAATCCGAAGGCGCAAAGTAGCAACGACTCTTTGTCCAGAGGCCGTCCCAGGGATAGCCTCTGGGTTTTCGCACTCGGCGACACGGCCGAAAGTCAAAAGCCCCGGCCGAAAGCCTCTGCTACGGAAATCTCAACTCCCGACCATTAATTCCCGCTTTTCCCCGCGAGTTTTGCCGGGGCGCTGACGCGTGCCGGCACCGCCGCATTTACGCCGGCCTGAATCCCGTTGGGGCCGACAGCGAGCAACGACTTGTCGTTTTGCGGGCAGGACCAGCTCTCCGCGCGCTTCGGATCGCCGCTTCCTTTGTAGTGAGCCTGCTCGGGAAATTTGCAGAGCGGCATGGTGCGGTCGACCGCGTCGCTCGTGGAATGCGTCGCTGGAATCGAGTCGGGCGCAACGCCGCGCTCCGCCCAATTTTCGAGGGCGCTCAGAGTGTCAAAACTGTTCGGGCCGTCGCCGGAGACACAGTGCTGCATTCCGGGCACCATAAAGAGCCGCGCGTTCTGCTGCACCTTCGCGTAGCCGCCGTTTTCCTGGGCCAGGTCTTCGTAGAACCAGATGCTGCTGTAGGGAGAAATGATCAAATCGTCGTAGCCGTGATAGATGAGCAGCTTTCCGCCTTTGGCGAAAAACGCGCCAAACGCCGACGGATCGTCGGGAACGTCCGCGGCGAGGCGCGTGTACACGAGCTGCAGCGCGTCGTTCTTCACCACGCCGTTGCTCTCGATGGAATTGGTCATATCCTGGCCCGCATCGTAGTAGCCCAGCTTCATCAGAATATTCTGAGCGAGGGACCAATTCGCCGGGACCGTGGCATCGCCCCACGGTTTCGCCGAGGAAGGATCGGCGGGCGGCGCGTCGAGATAGTTGGTCGAACCGCGAACCGTCGTGTTCACCTGCCCCAAATTGCCGACAGAAGCGCCGGGATAGATCAGCTTGCCCTGCTCATCCCGAACCGGGCTCATGATCAGCTTGAGCGCGCTCGCCTGCTTCTGTGTGAGAGTTTCGGGAACCAGCGCACTCGGATCGAACGCGCATTTGGCCGGATTCTGGATGAGGCCGTCGGCGACGCCATCGGCTTTGTCGCACTGTTTCAGGATCGCGGCGGCTACGGCTTCGAATTTTGCGGCCGGGATGTAGGCGTCGAGCAGCGCTTTGATATTTTTCAGGCTCCACAGCGAGGTGCCGACCGGATCGAGCCAGGGCGATCCGGCAATGACGCCGTCGTAGTCATTCGGGAAGCGCGACGCCTCCATCAGGCCCATTTTGCCGCCGTTCGAGCAGCCGTCGAAGTAGGAGCGCCGGATGGTTTCCGTGTGGTAGTAGGACTTCACGAGTTGTTTCGCGGCGATCGTCACGTCATGCACGGCGCGGTAAAAATAATCGACGACTTTCGGCATATCGGGCGTGCCCGGCGCCGTGTACTCCCAGGTGGGGTTCGCGATGAGATGCCCGGTGTCCGTAATCGCCGTGGCATAGCCGCGCGCGAGGAACTGCGCCTGATCCGCGGGATTCGCCGAAGAAGTGAGCGTGCCCGCCAGGCCACCGACTCCGTGGAAGACGAACTTGCCGTTCCAGTTTTGAGGCAGAATCACTTCGAAATTGGCGGAGCCGGCTTCCGCGCCTTCGCCCGTCGTGGTGACCGAACCTTTCACATCGCAATAGGCGGGATTGGGAGCCGCCGCCGACACAATCGCGGTGGACGCAATCTTCATATTGGGAATGTTGAGGCCGTTCAGCGCCGGCACGTTGCACTCCGCCCGCGCGGGAAGATTCGAAAACGCGGCGCAAAGCAGCACTGCGAGCCCAATTTGAAAAACAAATGACCGAAGGCCGGCAAACTTTTTCGCGCGGGTATTCATGTTCGTCCCTCTCAAAAATTTGACATGTCGCTTGCGAACCGGACCGCCATCGTCGTCAGAGGGTAGTCCCAAACGGGGTCGAATGTCACGAACGCGAATTTCCAACATGCGGAATCCAGCCACCCCCTCGGCGGCAATCCATCGTTCGCTCATTGCATTTGAGGCTGGCGTTGACTTAGGATTAGGCCCACATCGGATCCATGCCGAGTGGCAAATCAAGACCAGGTTTTTGCAAAGCGCGAGCCGTCCCCGAAAGGCGGCTTTGGGTGAAGGAATCAAATCAGCGAGAGGATGACCGAACCTGTATGAACAAAAAATTGTCTGTGCGCGATGTATTGGGGAGTATTGGAATTCTGGCCATGGCCATCGTCGCGCTCGGCACGAGCGCTCCGAGCCTGCGCGCGCAAGCCCCTGCGGCGGCTCCTCCGGCCCCGGCTCCGCTGGCCGCCGATATGAAGGGGAAAACCGCCGAGCAATTCTATAAAAAAATCGAAGCCCTCAAGGGCATCCCGGCAGACCAGGTCCATCCCGCGATGGAATACATCACCACCGCGCTTGGGGTCGGGTGCGGATACTGCCACGTGATCGGGCACTTCGATCAGGACGACAAGCGGGAGAAGCACGTGGCGCGCAGCATGATCCAGATGACCATGGCTCTCAACGAGACCGTATTCGACGGCAAGCGCGAACTGACGTGCTACACCTGCCACCGCGGCGTGGCCAAAGCGGAGCCCACACTGCTGCTCGCGGGCGACAAAACGCCCAAAGAGCCAAGCGCGATGGAAATTTTCCCCGCGCTCGCGCTGAAGAACTACACGAATCTCGATCCCGGCATGTCACCGAGCAAAGCGCCCGCAACCGTGATGTCAGGCCCGGCGCCAGCGCCAAAACCCGCCGCTGCTCCCGCACCGCTTCCCTCGGTGAACGATATTTTCCTCGAGTACACTCGAGCCCTCGGCGGTGCGGCCAACGTCGGCAAGACAACTTCGCTGGTCTTGAAGGGTACGGTGGACATGCTGGTTCCCCCTCCTCCCGGACCTCCGGGCACGCCCGCGCCTCCGGCGGCGATGGGAACCGTTCCGGCAGAACACGACGTCAAGGGCATGAAGGGAGTCATTTCCTGGAGCTTCCCGGGCAGGCCGACGGTTGCGATGGGTTTTGACGGAACCATCGGCTGGCACAACACCCCGATCCGGGAAGACACGGGCGATGAGCTGCGCATGCTGGTCGAACTGGGCGAAAAGTTTCCGGGCCTCGAGTTCCGGGACGACCACACCAACGTTCAAGTGGACGCGATGGAAAAAGTCGGCGATCGGGACACGTATCGCGTCGTGGGCACGCGCAAGGAGGGCTTCCCCGTCATCGACCGGCTCAACTTCGACGCACAAACCGGATTGCTCGTGAAGTCCTACACGACCATGCAGAGCGTGATCGGGTCCTTTCCGGAAAATACGTATTACGAAGACTACCGCGACGTCAACGGCGTCAAAGTTCCCTATACGATGCGAGTCGTGAGCGCGGAAGGAAATCGGACCTTCAAGTGGGCTTCCGTCGAGGCCAACACGTCCGTCGACGATGCCAAGTTCATGAAACCCGCCCCTCCGGCGCCCAAGCCGCCGGCTGATTAGCAACCCATCGCCGAACCCGAACCGGTGCCCATCATCCTGCGGGCACCGGTTCGCATCACTCTGTATATTGTCCTTAAGCGGAATTTCCATCTAGAAATTGAATTTTGCGGCCACCTGAACGAGTCGCGGCGGCGCCGCGCTTACCACGCTCCCGAAATTGGCATCGTTGACCACTCCGTCTACCGACGCCGGACCGTAGAACTGCGCATGGTTGAACACATTGAAGGCCTGCACTCTGAAATCGAGCGACTTCGATTCCGTGAGCGGCACCGTTTTCTTGATTTGCATATCGAAATTGCTGATTCCGGGACCATGAAACAAGCGGCGCGGCGCGTTACCGAGCTGCCCTAGCGTTTCCACCTTAAGGAGCGATGTATTGAAAACCGTCTGTCCGTTTCTGGGATTCGTATGGATCGCGAGCGGGCCCGCCGACAATTGCGGGGTGTCGAGAAGCTGATTATTCACGCCATTGCCCAAAGTCCCCAGCAGCGAGTTGTCGGAAACATCGAACAGAGTGACGGGAAGCCCCGTGCTGAACCGCGTTGTGCCCGAGAGATCCCATCCCTCGGTCAGGCGGTTGCGCCGGAGAAGCCGGTCGAACGGCAAGACGAAGTCATAGGTCGCCACGAAGTTATGGGTCATGTCCCACGCGGAGATGTTTCTGGAGAGGCGCGGGTTGAACGGATTGATCTGCTCGCCCAGGTTCGACGCCTGGTCGATGGATTTGGAATACGTGTAGGCGATGAGAACAGTCGATCGCGAGTCCGGCGTGAATCGCAGAGTCGTCTCCAGCGAATTGTAGTTGGAATTGCCGATCGTCTTTTGCGCTGTCACCGAACCGAAATTCGAGCCCAATCCCCCCGGCAGGTTCCGCGTCCCGACGTACGTGATTCCGCCCGCAGTATACGTGTTGCCCTCGCCAAATGGTCCGCAGCCGGGCAGGCTTAGGCATAACGCCGCGTTGCCCGGGTTCGTGGGCACCAGCACCAGAAGATGATGCCCCTGGTTTCCCGCGTAGCTGATCGTAAGCAGCGCATTCGCGGTGATCTGGCGCTGGATCGAAAACATGTAGTTTTCGGTGTAAGGCGTTTGGTCACGGTAGTAGAAGTACGGATCCGCGCTGATCGGCGTCACGTTCGCAAAATTGAATTGCGTGTAGGGATTGCTTGCGGACACGCCGTGCGGAGGGAAGACGAATGGATACGGATTCGTGTTCTGGTTTCCGTTTCCGGCGTTGGTGAACGGCGTCGCAAAGAGCGGGGGCGCCGGACTCAGGTAGTTATAGCCAAACGGAGGGACGCCGTACATGATGCCCGCGCTCAGTCCCTGGAACGCCGTGTAGAATTGGCCGAAGCTCGCGCGAATACTGCTCTTCCCTCCTTCGCCAAACAGAGCTTTCAGCCATCCGCTCCGGAAGCTCGGCGAATAGGCGAGACCAATCCGAGGAGCAAAGTTGTGATATTGCGAGGGCGACAAGGTGGAAGGAATTCCCGGGTCGCCAGGAACCACCAGGCCTGGCATCGCATTCGGGTACAGAACGGACTGCTCGCCGGGAACCACCGTCTGAATGTTGTTGTATTTCTCGGACCACGGCCGAATCAAATCCCAGCGCACGCCGAAATTCAGCGTCAGATTGGTTTGCGCGCGCCAGCTGTCTTCCACGAAGGCCGCGCCGTATTTATTGCGAAGGTAGAAGTGCTGTCCGGTCGATTGCGTGAAGTTACTGGGAAATCCCAGCAGGAAATCGGCGAATGGCGAACCTGTTTCCGTTCCGTTGATGATGAACGTTCCGTTGAAAGTGCCATTCGGATCCTCGTTGACCTGATCGGCGTGAAACTGTCCGCCGAACTTGAGCGAGTGAGTTCGAATGACCTTGGATACTCCGTCGCTGAGGTACAGCGTGTTGTTCCATTGGTCTACGTTCGTGACCGGAACGCCCATCACAAACGAAGGGAAAACGATGTTTTCCACGCCCTCATACTGCGGCGCCTGGACGACGATGCCCTGCGTGCCTGCGCCGGTCACAAATCCCTGAGACTGTAGAGTCACACCGAGCCCGCCGCGGGGCTGGCCGATGACGTTGGAGTTCCGCAAGTATCCCAGCCGGAATTCGTTGACCGTGTCGGAATTCAGCGCCTTCGTATCGCCCAGCGACAGCTCTTGCGCCCGCCCGTCGCTCAAAGCGTCGAAACCGGGAACGCTCGCGCCTCCCTGCCCGCCCGGGTAGGGATTATCCAGAATGTAGTCGTCCACGAAATAGTAGGCCGAAAGGTTGCCCCATCGCGTGTTGGCATCGACTCGGGCGCCCGCCTTATCGTCGCGCACGGTTTGGGAAAACGCAGAGGTGGAGAAGCTGTTCGCGCCGATGTTTGGCTTCGGGATGTACGGAAGCAGATTCAGAGCCGGAGCTGACCAGGCTCCCATGGGAATCGTGGCATTGGGGAGCACACAATTTGCCGAACTCGTGCATCCTGGAGTGTAGTAGGCCTCGCCGTCCGTAACGGGATACCCCAATTCCTGCGTGAGCAGGGTGGCGATGTTCGGTCCGCTGACTGTTCCCGTCAACGAACTGGCCTGATCGAGCAGATTTCCCGATCGATCCTGCAAGCTTGGCACCGCGGTCTTCGACGAAGTGATGCCTTCAATGGTCCGCGTACCCTGGTAGTCTAGGAAGGCGAAGACCTTGTCTTTCTTGATCGGGCCGCCCAGCGTGCCGCCAAACTGGTTCTGCTGAAACCTGCCGCGAGTGCTATCGAAAAAATTCTTAGCGTCGAGAGAAGTGTTTCGAAGAAACTCAAATGCGTCGCCGTGAAAACTGTTGGTGCCGGACTTCGTCACGACGTTGATCATGCCGCCGTTGTAGTTGCCGTATTCGGGATCGAAGTTGTTGGTGAGAACGCGAAACTCGTCGATCGAGTCCAGATTCGGAATGACCGAAGTGCCTCCATTCATGTGCTCCTGCACGTCGGTGCCGTTGACCATGAAGCCGTTGGCTGACTCGCGCTGCCCGTCGATGGAGACATTTCCCGGATTCAGATCTCCGGAAGGGTTGATCGTGCCCGTAACGCCCGCCATGATGACCGACGTCGGCGTCTGTGTGGATACGGGACTCACGCCCGGTTGAATCGCTAGGAGATCGGTATAGCTCCGGCCATTTAAGGGGATTGCTTCGACCTGCGAGGCGGGCACGACTTCGCCAAGGTTGGTGGAGATGGTCTCTGGCGTGGTGTCGACCGTGGTCGCGGTTGCGCTCACCGTGACCTGTTGGGACTGTTCGCCAACTTCGAGAATGACATCGATCTGCAGTTTGGTATCGATGTCGATGACCAGACCGGTCCGTTTGTACGGTTTGAAGCCCGGACGAAATGTTTCGATTTCGTAGTGCCCAACGGGCAGCACGGTGAAGGAATAAAATCCCTCGGCATTCGCGTTGACGGTTTGCTGCGCGCCCGTGTCCACGTTGCGGGCAATCACGGCGGTGTCAGGAATCGCTGCGTCCGTGGAATCCTTCACCGTGCCTGAAATGCTTCCGCCGGCAGCAGCCCGGATGCTCCCGGCAGCGAACCAACTTGAAAAAATGAGGAATACGGCGACGGCAATGCGGAAGAGCGCCTTCCCTCGAATGCCGATTTCTCCGGTATGCAGGCTCAAGAGATTAACGGTTCTCCGAGTCGCGGCCGAGGCGCCGGCCGTCGGCAGTCGTGAGGGATTCGAGCCACATGATGCGCTCGCCGCCTTTGCCGGGGCGTCCTGTGACCGTGACCTCATCGCCGGGCTTCACGCTGTCCCTGGTCCACCCGGCCCGGCTCATTCGCTCCGGGGGGAGGATTTCCAGGTGCCATGCATCGATCGCGTTCTTCTCGTTCTTCACGTCTAGCCAAAGGACGGCGTGGGGATTGTTCCACTCGAACTTCGTCACCGTTCCCTTGAGCGAAATGGTCTTGTTCTCGTACTCGACCTGCCCGTGGTGCGCGAACACGAAACCAGGTATCACCAACAAGGCCACCGTAAGACCGAAGGAAAGCAGCCCTCCAGTTTTCATCCGGCACCCCCAGTCATACTATCTTCGGCATTCCTGCGAAAAGATGCAGCGGCGCGCACTCCAACGGTTGCGGCGGCACGCCCGCCGAGTTCCAATGAATTTAGAGTATCATCAGATTTGCGAAATCACGAGAACGTAGCGGTGCGCAACGCAGCGCATCGAAGCGCTTCGGGATGCGCGCGCATCTAGCCGCGAACGCTCAGCACGGGACAGATCGCGTGGCTTACGATTCTGTACGCGGTCGCCGTTCCGAGGTGAGTCCTCGTCCCCGCGAGCGTGGACACCGGACGGATTCCGAGAACGATCAAGTCGACGCCAAGTTCTTCGGCTTCCTCCAGGATTCTGTCGGCCGCTTCGCCGGACTCCACAAAGGCCTTCGGTTCGCACCACAGCTTTGCCTCCAGCGGCACGAGCGCCTTCAAACGAGTCGCCAAGGCAACCTCCTCGTATTCGAGAACCGGGGCCGGAACGACGGTCATCAGGTACAGGCGCGCCTGGTTTTCCTGCGCGAGAGAAATCGCATAGGGCAACGCCGCGAGCGACGCGTCCGTGAAATCGACTGGGCACAAGATCGTGTGAATATCCGCGACGCTTCCCGGCTCCGCCGAAACATTCGGCCCGACCGTGAGCACCGGGCAGCTGGACTGGCGAAAGATTTTTTCGGCGACCGAACCGATCAGCAGCTTGCTGACGCCGGCGCGTCCGTGCGTGCCGACGACGATCAAGTCGATTTTCTTTTCCTTGGCGATTTCGGACAGTTCGTTCCAGATTTCGCCCCTTCTCAGCAGTTCCTCGTGCGGGACGCCTGCGAGGCGCTTCAGCAGGTGCTTCGCGGAAACCTGGGCCTCCCGAAGGGCTTGCGCTCCGAGTTCCTGCACCTCCATCGTGGGGAAATTTCCGAGGGGCGGCGGCGAGATCACGTGCGCCGCAAAAACTTTGGAGCCGTATTTGTGGGCGATCGATAGCGCAAACGGAAGCGCCACATCGGAATGTTTGGAAAAATCCGTGGCGAAGAGAATGTTGTCCAGCGTAATAATTTTGGAAGCCGATTGCGTGGTCATGGCGCGCCTCCCGATCCATCGATTCCGCAATTCAAGTTACATTCCTTTGGGCCTCGCCTCGGTGACCGCCCTCACATTCCCGAGTGCGTTCGGTCACACCACCACCGTCGTAATTCGCAACGGTCGTCCGAAAGGAGGATCAGGCCGGGATCTTGGCCGGTGGAACCGGCTCCGCCTTCTTGGCAGGGCGGTGGTCGGAATAATG
This sequence comes from uncultured Acidobacteriota bacterium, assembly GCA_963800455.1. Classification (GTDB taxonomy): domain Bacteria; phylum Acidobacteriota; class Terriglobia; order Acidiferrales; family UBA7541; genus Palsa-360. The sequence goes on from CAWDAY010000004.1 coordinate 1,278,920, forward strand.
GATCACTCGATCATAGGCGTCCCGAATCATGTCCTTGAGCGGGATCACCGTGCCGTTCACGCGCTGCTCATCGAGCAGATCCAGGTCCACGTCCGAGATGACCATTTGTTCCTGGTTGACGTTGCCCTCCGCGGCGATTCCATCTCGCGCGAAGAAATAATCCGATGGAGTGAAAATTCCGGCCTGGCCATAGTGCGTGGCCATGCAGGGTACGTCCGGCAGGTTGCCGACGGTGCCGGCCATGGCGACATAAATTTGGTTCTCGCTGGCTCGCGCCTGGGCGCAGTAGCGAACCCGGCAGTATCCCTGCCGCTCGTCCGTGCAGGAAGGCACGAAGAGGATCTGTATTCCCGCCTCGGCCAGCACCCGCGCCGCCTCCGGAAACTCCACGTCATAGCAAACCAGGATACCGATGTTCCCGAAATCCGTGTGGTAGCAATAGAAGCCGTGGCCTCGGCTCATCTGATAAGAGTCCTTTTCCGTCGCGGTCAGATGGACTTTTTTCTGCCGGAACACCTGCCCATTCGGCGTAAAGAGATGAGCCGCATTGAACAATTCCCCGCTTTGAATCACGGGATGCGTCCCGCCGATGATGTAGAGGCCGCTCTCGGTCGCCAGTCTTGTAAACAGGGCTTCATATTCGGGAGCGAGCTGCGCCAGACGGCGCACCGCGCGCGCCGGACTCGGATCGCGCAGGAAGCTGAGCAGCTGCATCGAGAAGTACTCCGGGAACAGAACGAACTGGCAGCGGTATTCCCGCGCGCTGCGAACAAAAAATTCAACCTGCGTCGCAAATTCCTCAAATCGGGTGATGGGCCGCAGGAGGTACTGCATGGCAGCGATCCGAACGCGTGAGGTGCGCCGCTGAACCATCACGGGCGCTTCCGCTGATTCTCCGAATGCCTCCTGCTGTTCGCTGGTTTGCAGGCTGACGGTTGCAACGTATTCGGGATTGAGCCACTCCAGCAGCGTCGCGAAGCCGCGCGACTGCCTGTCTTCGAGATATTCGGGAACAACATCCAGAACCACCATCCCGTTGGTGAGTTGAAAACTGAGCGTTGGATCCTTGCGTCTTCCGCTGATCACCTCGGTCACATACTCCATCGGCGTCATCTCGCTCGACACCGCAGCGTATCCCGGAATACGCCCGCCGGTGAGCATGCGCTTCAGGCCGTGTTCGCGAATGAACTTTTTTCGCGCCTCATAGAACCTCGACCCAATCCCGTGCCGGTGCGCAGTCGGGTCGACTCCCATGTCAGCGCCGTAGAGCGTCTTTCCGAGTCGATTGTGCGTGTCGAAAGATCCGCCCGCAGTGATGGTGGACCATTTTGCATCTTCGGAGTAATCGTCCCAGTCGATGATCAGAGAGCTGGCCGACCCCACGAGATTCCCAGTCTCGTCCGTGGCCACAAGCTGGCCCTCGGGAAAGACGGCAAGGTGATGCGCGAGTTCCTCGGATGCCCAAGTCGGCATTCCGGGAAAGACGCGTTTCTGCAAATCGACAACCTTGGGGATATCGCCGAACGTCATTTGGCGAATGACGATGTTGGGCGTTTCGGAGAACATGGCCGCTTTCTCCTTTCACCGAGAGATGAAAATCTCTCGATCCGGCGGGGCTCGGAATCCGTGTTCGCCTCTATTCTCTTTGCTAGCAGGGCGGGTGGGATGTGACCACGCTCACTTCCGGACGTGAGATCCGTCACAGTGGACCGGCGGGCGGCGTTTTAAGTTATTCACGAAGGAATGCTTAAGGAAAAACCGCCTCTTCTGATATAGAAGGACCCTGAGGTCGGGAGGGGACCTAATTCTCGCTGAATCCCAAGGAAACAAAAAGACCGCGGAGGGTGTCCTGGTTGGGCTGACGAGCCAGGAGGCCGAGCAGAGGCTTTCTCAATTTGGCCCCAACGATCCCACATCGGTGCGCCGCGGCGCGCTCCTTCAGGAACTACTGACCTTGTTCGTAAATCCCCTGGTCATCATTCTTCTGATTGCCGGAATCGTTTCCGGCGTATTGGGCCAGGAAGTCGACGCGGGGATCATCATCGTCGTGGTACTCCTCGGCATAACCATCAATTTTGTCCAAACCTATCGTTCGCAGCGAGCGATTGAGAGGCTCCGCGAACATGTCAGCCTGAGCGCCACCGTCCTGCGCGACGGAACGTGGCAGGAGATCAAACGCCACGAGGTTGTCCCCGACGATCTCGTCCGCCTTTCGGCCGGCGATCTGGTTCCCGCGGACGCGCGTCTTCTAGAGGCTCGCGATCTCTACGTGCAACAAGCGGCCCTGACCGGCGAGTCGATGCCGACCGAAAAGCACGCTCATCCCGGCGAAAAGGAGTTCGAAGGGACGCCGGATGCCCCCGACCTCGTGTTCCTTGGGACTTCGGTGGTCAGCGGAACCGCGGCGGCGCGCGTGATCAAAACAGGCTCCCAGACAGCCTTTGGAGCGATCGCCAAGCGCCTGGTGGTCCGGCCCGAAGAGACCGAATTCGAGCGCGGACTGCGGCGGTTTGGGATGCTCATCACGCGCGTCGTGTTCGTGCTGATGCTTTTTATCCTGGTGGTCCGGCTGGCCCTTCACAAGGATGCGTTCGAATCTTTTGTTTTTGCCGTCGCGCTGGCGGTCGGACTCACTCCGGAATTTCTTCCCATGATTACATCCGTGACGCTCGCCAGTGGAGCGGTCCGAATGGCTCGAGAGCAAGTCGTGGTCAAGCACCTGCCCGCGATTCAGAATTTTGGCAGCATCGACGTGTTTTGCAGCGACAAGACCGGGACTCTCACGAAAGGCGAAATGACTCTGAGCCGTTCGGTGAACGCGCTCGGACAACCGGATGACCGCGTGCTGGGACTCGCGTATCTGAACAGCAAGTTTGAAACGGGCATTCGCAGCCCGCTCGACGCGGCCATCTTGAAGACCGAGCAGCCTGAGATGAGCAGCTATCGCAAGATCGACGAAATCCCGTTCGATTTCAACCGCCGGAGGCTCTCCATCGTTGTGGAGCGCGAAGGCGCGTCGGGAATCGAGCGCCTTCTCATCACCAAAGGCGCGCCGGAGGGGATCCTGGAAGTCTGCGATTCGTACGAAGCGGGTGGTCAGGTCGAATCCCTCGATCCCAAAGCGCTGGAGCGCGTAAACAAGGTCTACAAGGAACTATGCTCGGGAGGGTTCCGGGTACTTGCCGTGTCGCATCGCATCGTTCAGGCGCAAGGCGGTTTCACGCCGCAAGAGGAACATTCGCTGATCCTGGACGGGTTTCTGGCATTTGCGGACCCGCCGCTCGAGGACGCCGCCGAATCCGTCGCGGCCATGAAACGCGACGGCGTGCAGATGAAGATTTTGACCGGGGACAACGAGTTGGTCGCGCAATACATTTGCGCGCTGGTGGGCCTGGAGTCCGGAACGCCGGTGCTCGGAAGCGAAATCGAACAGATGAGCGACACCGCTCTGGCCCACGTGGCCGAGGGGACCACGATCTTCGCGCGCGTATCGCCGATGCAGAAGCTGCGCATCATCCTGGCGCTCAAGCACCGCGGCCACGTCGTCGGCTACATGGGAGACGGAATCAACGACGCCCCTTCGCTGCATGCGGCGGACGTGGGAATCTCCGTGGGAACCGCGGTGGACGTCGCGCGCGACGCCGCCGATATCATCCTGCTGAAAAGCGGCCTGGGAGTGCTTCACCGGGGCATCATCGAAGGACGCAAGGCGTCGGCCAACGTGCTGAAGTACTTGCTCATGGGCACCAGCTCGAATTTTGGAAACATGTTCAGCATGGCGGGCGCTTCCGTATTTCTGCCGTTTCTCCCGATGCTCCCCACGCAGATTCTGTTGAATAATTTCATGTATGACACGGCGCAGATCACGATCCCGTCAGACAATGTGGATGAGGCGTATATCCGCACACCGCAACGCTGGGACATGCGCCTCATCCGGAATTTCATGATCTTTATCGGGCCGATCAGCTCGATCTACGATTTCCTGACCTTCTATGTGATGCTCCATTTTTTCCACGCCAGCGAGCCGCTGTTTCATACGGGATGGTTCGTGGAATCGCTTGCGACGCAGACCCTGGTCCTCTTCGTAATCCGGACGATGGGCAATCCGCTCCGCAGCCGGCCCAGCCTGCCGCTCGCCGCCACGACGATTGCGATCGTACGTGGTCGGAGCATTGCTCCCCTACTCGCCGCTGGCCGGGGTGCTGGGATTTCAGCCTCTTCCCGGCCCGTACTGGGCGTTCCTGGTCCTCTCCGTCATCACGTATTTACTGTTAGTGGAGATCGCCAAGCGGCGCCTCTTCGGGCGGCCAGCAAGAAAAATCTGACCGGGCGCGAGGCGCTTCAGTCGTACGCTTCATGCGCCGGAACGGCTTCCTTCTTTTCTTCCGGCTTTTCGGTAAGAGTAGCTTCCGCCAGCAACAACACGCTGGCGACGGAAACGGCGTTTTCCAAAGCGATGCGGACCACTTTCGTCGGGTCGATGATTCCGGCTTCCACGAGATCCACGTATTCGCCGCGAGCGGCGTCAAATCCGTAACTGCCCTTGCCGCCCAGCATGCGATCCACCACCACTCCTCCGTCGAAGGTGGAATTCTCCGCAATCTGCCGCGTGGGGGCTTCGAGAGCGCGCCGCAGGATGAGGAGTCCGGTGCGTTCGTCCCCGGTGCAATTCGCCTCCTCCTTGCGAACGGATTCGATCAAGCGCAGCAGCGCCAGTCCTCCGCCCGGAACGATCCCTTCGGCGAGAGCCGCCTTGGTGGCGTTGATGGCGTCTTCGATCGCTTCCTTGCGGTTCTTCATTTCCGCTTCCGAGGGTGCGCCGACTCGAATGACGGCGACTCCTCCCGAAAGTTTTGCCAGACGTTCCTGCAATTTTTCCTTGTCGTAGTCGGAGGTCGTCTTTTCAATTTGCTTGCGAAGCTCCGCGCAGCGGCCCTCGATGGCTGCCTTGGGGCCGCCCCCTTGAACGATGGTGGTCTTGTCCTTGTCGATCAACACGCGCTTGGCCTGCCCCATTTCGGCGATCGTGAGGTTCTCGATTTTCAACCCAAGTTCCTCGGCGATCAATTGGCCGCCCGTGAGGATCGCGATGTCCTGCAGCATATCCTTCCGCCTGTCGCCAAACCCAGGCGCTTTGACGGCGGCGGAGAGCAGCGTTCCGCGAACCTTGTTCACCACCAGCGTAGCGAGCGCTTCCCCTTCCACGTCCTCGGCAATGATCAAGAGCGGGCGACCCGCCTTCGCGACCTGTTCGAGAAGCGGAAGCATATCTTTCATGTTCGCCAGCTTCTTTTCGTGCAGGAGGATGAGCGGGTCATCCAGGACGACTTCCATCTTTTCCGCATCGGTGATGAAGTACGGCGAGATGAAGCCGCGATCGAATTGCATTCCTTCCACAACTTCCAGAGCCGATTCGGTTGTCTTCGCCTCCTCGACGGTGATGACTCCCTCCGCTCCAACTTTTTCGTACGCTTCGGCGACCAGTTCGCCAATCGACGGATCGTTGTGCGCCGAGATGGTGGCCACTTGCGCCTTCTCGAGACGGCTGGCGACCGGGCGGGAGAGGCCTTTCAACGCCTCCACGGCCGCGTGCAGTCCGCGGTCGAGTCCCCGCTTGAGATCCACCGCGCTGGCTCCGGCCGCCAGATTGTGCAGTCCTTCCGCGAAAATGGCATGCGCCAGCAACGCCGCGGTGCTGGTTCCGTCGCCGACGGCATCGCCGGTGCGCTCGGATGCCTCGCGGATCATCTGCGCTCCCAGATTTTCCTCGGGATCTTCCAGCTCGACTTCCTTTGCGATCGTGATTCCGTCGTTGCAGACCAGCGGCCTTCCCCATTTTTTCTGGATCAGGACGCATTTGGATTTGGGACCGAGTGTGATGCGCACCGCATCGGTCAGTGCACTGGCCCCGGCCAGAACTTTCTCTCGCGCCTTCGATCGGAACAGCAGCCGTTTGGCAGCCATGACTCCTCCTCATCTCGCCGGAATCATTCAGCCGGCTTTGGCCTGGCGAACGAAAGCAAAATGGGAGGCGAACCATTCGGCCGCAAGCCCGGCCACTTCTTCCAGCGTTCCTGGCTCCTCGAATAAATGCGTCGCTCCGGGAACGATGACCAGTTTCTTTTCGGTGCACGCGAGTTCGGCGAGCGCGCGTTCGTTCAAATCGATCACCGCCGGATCGTTGCCGCCAACGATCAACAGCGTCGGGGCTGCGACGGAATGCAGAGCCTCTCCCGCCAGGTCGGGTCGGCCGCCGCGAGATACGACTGCCGAAATTTTCCCCGGAAGCTGCGCGGCGGCGACCAGCGCTGCGGCAGCGCCGGTGCTGGCGCCGAAATAGCCGATGTCCAACTCGCGCAGGTTCGGCTGCCGTAAAGTCCAAGCCGTGGCGCCGGCCAGCCGCTTGGCCAGCAAAGGAATGTTGAAACGAAGTTGCGCGGTTCGCCGATCGATCGGTTCTTCGCTCTCGGTCAGCAAATCCATCAGCAGAGTCGCAATGCCGTGGGACTGTAGCGCTTCCGCGACAAATCGATTGCGCGGACTATGGCGGCTGCTTCCGCTTCCGTGCGCAAACAATACGATTCCGCGGGGATGAGCAGGGAGGCCCAGATTCCCTTCGAGCGTCGCCCTGCCCAGCGCAATCGATACGGAATTCTCAGGAGACCAATTTCGTGCCACGTGTGCGGTATTCATCGATGAACTTCCTTCCGGCCGCTCCCGCGCATTGCCGCAGCTTCGTTCGCACGCTGCTCGACATTGCGCTGGAGCAAAGCGGTAACTTCGTCGTCGGAGACTTGTGAAAAATCGTCGTAAAATTCGCCGATCGCGTAAAACGTTTCCGGCATCTGCAGGCAAATGAGATCGTCCACCTCGCTGCGGAGGCGCCTGCAAGTGGAAGCCGGAGCGACGGGCACGGCGAGGACAATGCGCGCGGGCTTCAACTCCCGCAAAGCGGCAATCGCCGCGCGCGTGCTCGCGCCTGTGGCGATCCCGTCGTCGACAAGAATCGCGGTCCTGCCCTCAAGGTTGAGCGGAGCGCGCCCCGCCCGATATACGTGTTCCCGGCGAGCCAGCTCGCTTCTCTCCCTCGCCGCGATTTCTTCAATTTCCGCGCCGGAGATTCCGAGCGACTCCACAATCTGCGAGTCGAGGATCTGAACGCCTCCGCTGGAGACGGCTCCGAAAGCGAGTTCCGGCTGCGACGGAGCTCCCAGCTTGCGTGCCACAAACACATCCAGCGGAGCGCCCAACGCCGTCGCTACCTCGAAGGCTATCGGAACGCCTCCCCGGGGAATGCCGAGGACAATCAGGTGGTTTTTTCCGCCGTACGCTGCAAGTTCCTTCGCCAGTCTGCGGCCGGCCTCTACACGATTTAGGAATCTCATTGCCGCACCTCCCTGCCGCATCCGCTGCATCGTCGACTTCCAAGATGACAGCTCACTTCCTGCTTGCCATATTCATTCTCAACTGTACGGAGGAACGGGCCTATGACACCCGTCACTTTCTCATGTGATTTGCACCACACGGCCAGAAGATGAAGCCATTCCACAGCTATGACAGGGATCACAAGCAACCGTGATTTGGCGCATAGCCCGGACGGTGCGAAAGAGTTAGAAGAACTGTATGGGGGAGGCTGAAACCATGAGCCACACACGACCCATTCAAGAATTTCCTCCGCTTCAGGAGCCCCAGCCATGGAGGCGTAGATTGGACATACGTCGCGCATCGTTGCAAGTCGCTTTTCGCAATGTTCTGTTTCCTACGGATTTTTCCGCCGCGGCGGACCGCGGGCTGCCCTACGCTGTGGAGATCGCCCGACGATCCTTTGCGACGATCCATGCCGTGCACGTGATTTCGAAGAACGGGTTTGACGCCGTGACAGCCGTAAACCGACCTGAAATTGAAGAGGACCAGGAAGAGTTTCGCGCACGCAAGAGGGCCCAAATGGAATTGGAACTGCAGGAACTTCCACATGAATTTCTCTTTGTGAAGGGCGAGGTTTGGGAAAACGTCGAGAAATTGATCCGGCAGAAGGACGTGGATCTCGTCGTCCTCGGCACGCATGGGAGAACCGGAATTTCCAAGGCCGTCATGGGTTCCGTCGCGGAAACAATCTTCCGGCAAGCGTCGTGCCCGATCTTGGCAGTGGGGCCTGGCGTCCAGCGCAAAGCGAGCCATGCCGCCGCAGCGGAATTGAACTGTATTCTCTACGCAACCGATTTTAGTCCGGAGTCGCTCGCAGCGGCACGGTACGCGATTTCACTGGCCAAGGACCACCGCGCGGAACTCGTCCTGCTCCACACGAGCGAAGAAGAAGCCAATGAGCAAGAGGATCTTGCACTCGATACGCTGAAGAATGTGGTGCCCCTGGGGGCGGGCCTCCCGGGCCAGCCGACCTACGTGATGCAACGCGGCGCGCCGGCCGACGCGATCCTGGGCACCGCGAAAAAGGTGCACGCCGATCTGATCGTTCTTGGGGCGCGTGGCGCGGACAAGCACCTGACCGCAGCGACGCACTTCTCCGGTTCGATTGCCTGTCGAGTGATTGCAAATGCGGAGTGCCCGGTACTGACGGTCCACAGTTGATGGTGGTTGTTGCGAGCCTACGCAGCGGCTACAGCGCGGAAGCGAGATTCGTGGGTACCGTGCTCGTGACGCGGTTTTAGCGTAAGGTTCGTTCCGGATTCGAATTCAAACATATAGCGTGCGGCGCAATTTCCGCAAAGCCAAAGGTGTTCAATCAATTGTTGGTTTTTTGCAGGTTCCCCATTCGACGGAGTCCGGGAAATACGGATTAGCCGGCCCTCGCGATAGTCGAACGGCCTGTCGCACTCGGGATTGCTGCATTTTGTGAGCATTTCTCCCCCAGCAGTCGTGCGATATTTCTGGTTCACTTTCAATTAGAGGGCGGGCCCAGACGGATCGTTGCCCGCCCTTTCATTCCTCTTGGATTCTAGCCGGCCACTTTCGCTTCAACTTTTATGTTTTTTGCATGGGGCGCTTTCGGCAGGTCGATACTGAGAACCCCGTCCTTCAGCGTCGCGTTGACTTTCGCTGCGTCGACATCGGACGGCAAATCCACGCTCCGGAAGATCTCCTTCGCGCACCGCTCCGAGTAGATCGTTTTGCCCTTCTTGCTCTCTTCCTTCGATTCGTGTTTGCCGGCGATCGTGAGCCGGTTCCCCTCGACGTGAATATCGAGTTCGTCCGCGGTGAAGCCCGGCACTTCGGCGCGGACGTTCAAGGCATCATCGGTCTCCTCGATTTCCAGATGGACCGGATGGAGGATTTCGGATTCGGCCTGGAGCCAGTCGGACAATTCATGGCCGAACCAGCGTCCATTGTTGTCGAAGATTTCAAACGCTCGCTTCGAAATCGAGTCGTACACTTCCTGCATCCGAGCGAAGATATCTTCGGCGCCGGTCTGTTTCGTGACTGCCGTCGTCTTGACCGGCTGCATTGCGGTTGCTGTTTGTGGGGTCATCTGCATTCTCCTTCAACTCAAATCGCGTGGTTGGCGGCGCCTGCGCGAGAAAGGTGATTTTTATCGTCCCGGCCGTGAAAAGCATCCTTCTCAGTCAAAAGTCACAACCGCCCGCATCTTAGTTAGTCCATCTTGCTCCGCGATTCTGTGATTCAGATCACCGTTCGATGAATTCCGGGTCACTTTTGCAATAGTTTGCTAGAATGCGATGGTCGGGTGATCTGGCTTTGCGGCCTTCCAGGTAAGTTTCGAGTATTTGGGTGCATGGGTGTTTCCTTGCGAGTTGCGGTTCGAGAAACCAGAGCCGACGGATTCCATTTGAGCCGGTGAACCATGAGCGGGCCATCGCCGAGCATGCCACAACCTCCTGAGCCCCAACCTCTGTTTGAGAAGCTCTTCGAAGCCTCGCCGGACGCTATTGTCGTGACCGATCGAGACGGCCGGATCCTTTCGATCAACTCACAAGTGGAGCGCCTGTTCGGATACGGCCGCGAGGAACTGATCGGCCAAACAGTGGAAGTCCTTGTCCCAGAACGATTTCGCCCTGCGCATCCCGGTCATCGTACTGTCTACCGCGGCCAAGCAACCGTGCGCCCGATGGGAGCGGGTCTAGACCTCTTCGGACGGCGCAAGGACGGCAGCGAATTCCCGGTCGACATCATGCTAAGCCCCATGGAGACGGCGGAAGGCCGCATCGTCATCAGCGTGATCCGTGACATTTCCGATCGAAAGAAAGCGCAGGACGCCCTCCAGCGCAGCGAGGCCCAATTCCGCGCTCTGTTCGAATTCTCTCCCGACGCGATTATCGCGAGCGACAGCCAGGGTCGCATCACCGAGGTCAATCCGAGGGTGGAGAGCACGTTCGGCTACCAGCGCGGCGAATTAATCGGCCAGTCCATCGAGGTCCTGGTTCCGGAGCGCTTCCGCAGTAGCCATCCTGCTCGCCGCAGCCAATACGGCGCGGCAGCCCGGGTTCGCCCCATGGGCGAAGGCCTGGAGCTCTACGGCAGGCGCAAGGACGGCAGCGAATTCCCGGTCGACATCATGCTGAGCCCCATGGAGACGGCGGAAGGTCGCATCGTCATCAGCGTCATCCGTGACATCTCCGATCGAAAGAAGGCCCAGGAAGCCATCCGGCGCAGCGAGGCCCAATTCCGCGCTCTGTTCGAATTCTCGCCGGACGCGATTATCGCGAGCGACAGCCAGGGTCGCATCACCGAGATGAATGCTCGCGTGGAAAGCATGTTCGGCTACCAGCGCGGCGAATTGCTGGGCCAATCCATCGACGTTCTCGTTCCAGAGCGGTTTCGCCACACGCACCCGGGCCGCCGGCGAGAATACGGCGCCGGGGCACGCGTTCGCCCCATGGGCGCTGGTTTGGAGCTCTACGGCAGGCGTAAAGATGGAAGCGAATTCCCTGCTGACATCATGCTGGGTCCCGTGGAAACCGAGAATGGAAGAGTGGTGCTCAGCGTCATACGCGACCTCACGGAAAAGAGACAAGCCGAGGAAGCTTTGCACCGCAGCGAGTTGCAAAAGCGCTATCTGGAAGAAGAACTCAACACAGAAGCCAGATTTGAGGAAATCATCGGCGAGAGCCTCGGCCTGAAACGCGTTTTGAAGCTCGTGGAAACCGTCTCGGCCACCGACGTGACGGTGTTGATTCTGGGAGAAACGGGAACGGGCAAGGAGGTGATCGCGCGAGCGATTCACCACCTCAGCCCCCGGAATCGACACGTCATGGTCAAGCTGAACTGCGCGGCGATCCCCTCGGGGCTGCTGGAAAGCGAATTGTTTGGCCATGAAAAGGGAGCTTTTACCGGCGCCATCGATCGCAAGATTGGCCGACTGGAATTGGCCCATGAAGGCACGCTCTTTCTCGATGAAATTGGCGATCTGCCGCTCGAGCTTCAACCCAAAATCCTTCGCGCGCTGCAAGAACGGGAATTTGAGAGACTGGGAAGCACCAAGCCGATCCCGGTTAATATCCGTCTCGTGACAGCGACCAATCGCGATTTAGCCAAGATGGTGGCTGAGGGGCAGTTCCGAAGCGACCTTTACTACCGGTTAAGAGTCTTCCCGATCCTGCTGCCTCCACTTCGCGAGCGCCGTGAGGATATCGCCCTGCTGGTCCGATACTTTGTCGATCGCCACGCCCGGAAGCTGTACAAGAAGATCGAGACGATTCCCGAAGAGACGATGCGGGCTCTGACACGCTGGAAGTGGCCGGGAAATATCCGCGAATTGGAGAATTTTATCGAGAGGGCCGTGATTCTCACGAACGGACCTGTCTTGCGCGCGCCGCTCGCCGAACTCGAGATCGCCGAAGAAACCCTCCCCACGGGAGACTTGTCCCTGCAATCGAACGAAAGGGAACACATTCTCCGCATCCTCCGTGAGACCAAAGGAAAGATCGGCGGCCCCGACGGGGCTGCCGCCCGCCTCGGATTGATCCGAACAACACTCAACTCTAAGATGAAGAAGCTTGGAATCGAGCGAAGAGACTATATCTAGTCACTACTGACGATTAGTCGTCAGTGATCTTCGTCACTTCGATGTGTGCGCCAGCGCACGCCTATCAATTTCCATGCCCAAATCATTCATTTAAAATCATTTACAAGAAGTGTGCCGTGACGGAACGGTTTGGTTCCTCGATTGCATTTATGCAGGGCGTAACAACAAAGGACGAAGCGAACCGGTGAGAATAACGATTCAGGAACCTGAAAGAGAAAGTGTCGTCATCAAGATCGAGGGAAGGGTTGCGGGCCTGCTCGTTACTGAACTGAATCGAGCCTGGCAAGACTTGGTAGCCGCTCTCGGGGGAAGAAAACTTCGCGTGGACCTGTGTGGCGTGACGCATGTCGACGGAACAGGCCAGAGTCTGCTGGCTGAAATTCACGCGAAAACGGGCGCTGAATTTGTCGCGGACACGCCGCTAACGAAATATTTCGCCGAGCAAGCGCAAGTGGGGATTCAACCGAGAACTGAAGTGAACGCTAGTCTGAGGAGGCAGTCATGAAAGGTCCATACGGGTTGGAACTGAACGACGGTTGCAAGAACTGCAAGTCTAAGGGCGAGGGATTCTTTTGCCAGATGTCTGCCTCTTCCACAAAGGATTTCGATGCGATTAAATCGACGGCCACTTACCCAAAGGGCGCGCTTCTCTTCGTGGAGAACCAGAATGCCCGCGGAATTTACGTCCTGTGCGAAGGCGAAGTAAAGCTTTCCATCAGTTCGCCGGAAGGCAAAACGATGATCATGCGAATTGCCCGCGCCGGAGAACTACTCGGACTGATGGCCAACATGGCGGGCCAGCCCTATGAAGTGACGGCCGAGACGATTCATCCCTGCCAGGTCGCCTTCGTTCGCCGGGAAGATTTCCTGCGCTTTCTCGCAGCCCATCCCGAAACTTCGGCAAGCGTCCTGAAGCAGATGTCGAATCAGTATCGCGGCGCGTGCGAACAATTGCGCACAGTCGGCCTGTCGGCTTCCGCGCAAGAAAAGCTCGCGCGTCTCTTGCTGACATGGTCCGAAGGAATTCAACAGACGAAAGAGGGGACGCGGATCACCCTTCCCTTGACGCACGAAGAAATCGCGGAATTCATCGGTACCACTCGCGAGACGGTCACGCGCACGTTGAGCGATTTCAAGGTACGGCACCTGGTGTCCATCAAGGGATCGACAATGATGATCCCGAGTCGCGCCGCTCTGGAGAGTTTTGCCGCGGCCTGAAGGTGAAAGTTTCTGAAGGCCGCGCCGCTCAGTGGGCCGTCGGAGGATCCACTGAAACGCGCGGCCGTTCTTTTTAAAGCTGCTCGCCAGCCATGCCGGCCAGAAGCAACTAACCGCGTCCAAACCGGCACAATTCTCAGCTTCCGTACAGAAGGGCCGCTGACTCAGCTTAGGCCTTCGCCAACGCCATCTCATGCTTCTTCACTTGGCCGCGCTTGCGCCGCGCAAAGTCCTGAACGCTGCGCGCCGCGGCCTTGAACGCGTCATGAATCACCAATTGCAGATCGCCGTGGGGCGATTTCGACGGCACGTGGCTTGACGCTGCCGCCTCTCCGTTCACGGGAGCGCGGTGAATGACGACGGGCTCGCGCTTGATGACGATTTCTTTCCCCGGCAAAGTGAGGTCAATGCGAATGTGGAGCGGCTTGCCCTTCTTATGGTGGCGATGAGGGACTTCAACGGCTACGCGGCACCCGATGATGCGATTGTAGAAAGTTTCGAGTTTTTCGGCCTCCGCGCGAATCCAGTCCTCGACTTCGGCGGAATGCTTCATGTTGCGAAAGGTAACTTGCAGTGGAAGCGTCATGGCCTTCTCCCTGGAGTGTGTTCGAAGAGCTCCGATGGCATCGTTCCCAATCCAAACCACGACCCCATTGTGCCTGGAGATGGATATTTCGATGTGATGGGCATCACTTTTGGAAGTGACGATACACACTGCGGTAGACTGCAGTGTGATCCAATCTTGTTTTCGAACGGGATCCTCGCGGAGCGCGAGCCCAGGAGCGGGAGGTAGCCATGAAATTCGGAGTGCTGGCCCTGGACTACGATGGGACGATCGCTCGCGATGGAGTTCTCGACCCGGAAGTTCGCTCCGCGATTGCCGAAGTCCGTGCGCGGGGCATTGCCGTCGTCATTGTGACGGGGCGCATTCTCGCGGAACTGGTGCAGGTCGCGGGAGATCTTCACTTCGTGGACGCGGTGGTCGGTGAAAACGGCGCCGTGCTGTGGTTCGCGAACGGCCATACCAGGCAACTCGCCTACGCGACCTCGGTCAAGTTCCTACAGGAACTGGGGCGGCGCGGCCTCCCGTTCAAGGCCGGACAATGCGTGGTCGAGCTCGACGCGGGCGCCGCGCCTCAAGTGCTCTCCATCATTCGGGAATTCGAATTGCCACTCGTTCAGCTATTCAACCGCGGACGCCTGATGGTGCTCCCCCAGGCGGTGAGCAAGGGCGCCGGGCTGCGGGAAGCGCTCGCCACGCTTCGAATGTCGGTTCACAACGCGATCGCTATTGGGGACGCGGAGAACGATCACGATCTGCTGGCGGCGTGCGAGCTTGGAGTGGCCGTAAGCTGGGGCAGCAAGCTTCTTCAGGAAGCCGCCGACGAAGTCCTGCAAGGCAACGGACCCACCGCGGTGGCGGGATACATCCGGCAAGCGGCCCAGGGTCTGCGTCTGCCTCCGGAAAAAATCGGGCAGCATCGATTGTCGCTCGGAACGGGTGAAGACGGCCGCGAACTGACGCTTGCGATTCGCGGCCTGAACACGCTGATTTCCGGAGATCCCCGCTCCGGAAAATCCTGGGTGGCCGGGCTGATGTGCGAGCAACTGATTCTGCAGGGATATTCCGTCTGCGTGATCGATCCCGAGGGAGACTATCGGACGCTGGAAACGCTGCCGGGAGTCGTGGTGTTCGGAGGCGACGATCCTCCACCGGAATTGCCGGACCTTGCGCGCGTGCTTCGCCATCCCGATATGAGCGTGGTGATCGATCTCTCGCACGCGCCCTATCAGGAAAAAATGGATTACATGAAATCGCTTCTGCCGATGTTGGCGGCGATCCGGAGAGCTACCGGGTTGCCGCACAGGATCGTAATCGACGAGGCGCATTATTTTTTGCATGACCCGAATGTGGACGAACTGCTGGATCTCAAGCTGGGCGCCTACACTCTGATTACCTATCGGCTGACGGACCTGGACCCGAAGCTTCGTAACGCGATCGAATGCATCATCGTGAAATCCACCACCGCGCCGCACGAAATCGAGACATTGAAGACGATGGTTCAAGCGAAGGGCCCCTGCCCCCCGGTAATGGCGAATCTTGCGTCGCTTGGAGTAGGGGAAGCGGTCCTCCTGCCCGGCATGCGGGAAACAGGCGGAGAATGCCTGAAGTTCAAATTGTTTCCGCGATTGACGTCACATGTGCGCCATAAAGCAAAATACCTCGACGTGCAATTGCTGGTGGAACAGGGGTTCTGGTTCACGGATGGCGAAGGGTCGATCGCCGGGCCCGCTCGAACGCTCAAGGAATTTCTAGCGCTGCTCGATCGAGTCCCGTCCGAAGCGGTCCGGGCGCACGCCCAACGAGGAGATTTTTCGCGATGGGTGGCTGAAGTGTTCCACGACCACGCGCTGGCCTCGGACATCCGGAAAGTGGAACAGCGCTTCCGGCTCGGCCACATTCACGACCTCACCGAGTCCATCGCAAAATTAATCCAGGAGCGGTACGAATTCTCAGCGGGGCTCGTTAGCGAACCGCAGGTTCGGGCTTCGTCGCCGGAGCGCGAATCGCCACGAGCGCTTGCAGCAAGTAGCGCAAACGACTAAATCCCAAGCCCAGCAATTTCGAGCTTCCCATCGAGAAACATGCAGTATGATAGCGGCCAATGCGCATGCGTTGGGTGATTGTCGGACTCCTGTTCTTTGCGACTACGATCAACTATCTGGACCGAGCGATCCTCGGCGTGATCCTTCCGGAGATCCGCGACAAATTTCACTTCGGCCTGCCCGTCTACGGCACCATCCAGATGGTGTTCCAGTTTGCGTACGCAGGCGGATCGCTGCTTGGCGGTAGGCTGCTGGACCGCTACGGCACGCGGGTCGGATACGGCATGGCGGCGGCTTTGTGGTCTCTCGCAGCCACGCTGAACGCGTTCGCGGGCAGCGCGCTTCAATTTGGATTGTTTCGCACGGCGCTCGGGTTCGGCGAATCCGCAAATTTTCCCGCGTGCAGCAAAGCCGCGGCGGAATGGTTCCCTCCCGATGAACGCGCCACGGCCATGGGAATCGTGAACGCGGGGACGAATCTCGCCAACATTTTCGGGCCGCCGCTTTTCATTCTCATCGCGTTTACGTTGGGCTGGCAGGCGTGCTTCGCCATCATGGGCGGACTCGGATTCCTCTGGCTGCCTTTTTGGTTCTTGTCCTATCGACTGCCGCAGAAGGTGGGAGCAGCGACTCTAAGCGCAAAGCTGTCGATCAGCGCCGTGATGAAGTACAAGCAAGCGTGGGGGTACGGCCTCGCGAAATTTCTCACCGATCCGGTGTGGTGGTTCTACTTGTTTTGGCTGCCAACCTACTTGACCGACGTTCGGCACTTCACTCCGCAGCAGCGAGGCACGGCGCTGATGATCGTGTACAGCATTTCGGCGGTTGGCGCGCTCCTGGGAGGCGTGGTTTCCAGTTATCTGATGAAGCGCGGCTGGACGGTCGGCAAGGCGCGGAAGATGACGCTGCTGTTCTGCGCGATCGTCATGCCGGCGTGTGCGCTAGGCGTCGTGGTCCCGGACGCGCGATTGGCGGTCCTGCTCTTCGGTCTGGCGACCGCCGCGCATCAGGCCTGGATGACCAACCTGTTCATCATGCCTGCCGACGTTTTCCCGTCGGAGGCCGTGGGCAGCGCCAACGGATTTGGCGTGTGCCTGGGCGGGCTCGGCGGGGCGCTATTTTCGGGAATCATTCCGGGAACCGTGATCCCGCATGTGGGCTACGTTCCGGTGCTGATGGGGATGAGTTTCTTTTACATCCTTGCGTGGATTCTGATTCACCGGATGATGGGCGACCTTGAAATGGTCACGCTCGAAGTCGAGCGGCCGCGGCCACCTTCCCTCGCGGCCTCTCGCGCGTGAGCCCCGGCGCCGGGCGCCGGATTAACTCGACGCGGCAAACGATTGGCCGCCACGCCGCCGCAAATTTGCAACGACCAGGCGAATTTCTTCGTAGGTAAAATCCGGCGGAAGCGCTTCCTTGATCGGGTTGAACCTTTCCAACCCAAGTTCGGCGGCCGCGGCTTCAATCCGCCGCTGCCTGGTCTCCTCGACCCAACTCTGTTGAAATTCCAACAAGCCGCGCTCCACGAGATCGGCGACCATGCTGACGATAGTGGAGCGCTGCCTCGCGCGAATCAGGGCAATTTCATCGAACGTCTTACCCTCGCCGATCAACCGGATCGTCTCTTCGCTCGGCGTGATTTTCTTGCCGGGAGCTGCGGCACGGGCGCCGTCCCGATAACGCCGCAGCGCGCCGAGAATTTGCGGTCCGTATTGTTCGGCTTTGCGTTCACCGATGCCGGTGATTTTCAAAAGGCCGCCGATCGAGGTAGGCCTGCTGCGGCAAATGTCATCGAGCGTGGTGTCATGCATCACGACGTAAGCGGGAACATTTTGCTCCTTCGCCGTTTCCCTCCGCCACTCGCGCAAGAACTCGCGCAAATCCGGGTCCACGCCGGGCGCTTCCTGCACACGGGCCGCCGGCGGCGCGATTCTTTCCGGCGTGCGGCCCACAGGCGCGGACGCGGGCAGCGCTGCGGCCGTCTTCGCTTTCGACCGACGCGGCTTGGACGGGCGCACCTCGACTGGCTCAGCGAGCCAGGCCGGTTGGTAGCCGCAAACGTCGCAGGCCCCGCACGACTCCCATTTCTTATTTTCGCCAAAATGGCTGCTGACGCGCTTGTGGCGGCAGACGTCCGACTCGACAAACCCGCGGATTTCGTCGTAGCGCTGCCAGGAGCGCTTCTTCTCCTCGGGATCGTTCATCAAGCCGATGAAATACGCGTGCAAGCCGACATCTTTTTTCTGCCAGAGAAGGACGCAGTCCGCCGGAAGTCCGTCTCGCCCGCCGCGCCCGGCCTCCTGGTAATACTGCTCGATGGATTTCGGGAGCGAAAGATGAATCACGGCGCGCACCGCGGCTTTGTTGATGCCCAGTCCGAAGGCAATGGTCCCCACCATCACGCGCACTTCGTCCGCCATCCATCGTTCCTGATTGCGCCGGCGATCGGCGGCGTTCATTTGACCGTGATAGCCGATCGCTGGAATTCCATGTTCCTGAAGCAGATCCACCGTGGATTCGACCCTTGCGATGGTGGGCGCGTAGACGATGATGTTTTCGTTTCCGTAGCTGCGCACCGCGCGGAGGAGAAGTTCCGTCTGCGACCTGGCGTCGCAGACCCGCACGACGTATCGCAAATTGGGACGATGGAAGCTGGCGATGTATTTGTGCGGATCGCGGAGCTCGAGTTGGCGAACGATGTCATGGCGCACGCGCTGCGTGGCGCTCGCGGTAAAGGCCGCGATGGCGCGATCCAGAAAGTGAGTGCGCAGACAGCTGAGCAGGCGGTATTCCGGCCGGAATTCGTGGCCCCATTCCGAAATGCAGTGCGCTTCGTCAATCGCGAAAAATAAGATCGGCACGCCGCGCAGCCATTCGACGGTGTCCTCGCGCGCCAGGCGTTCTGGAGAGAGATACAGCAGGCGATATTTTCCGGCTCGCGCCTCGCCGATCACGCGAGACTGCTGCGCTGCGGTGATCGAACTGTTCAGCAGCGCCGCCGGAATTCCCATTTGCCCGAGCTGCGCCACCTGATCTTCCATCAGCGCGATCAGCGGCGAGATGACGATGACGGTCTTGTCCTGCGCCATCGCCGCGGGCAATTGGTAGCAGAGGGATTTTCCGCCGCCCGTAGGCATGACCACGCACGCGTCGCGGCCCGCAAGCAAGCTGCGCACGATGCGCTCCTGCATGGGACGAAAAGCGTCGTAGCCCCAGTAACGGCGCAGCGGCGCCAGAAGATCGGGCTCGGAATTCACAGAAGGAGTATAACGGCGCGGCGAAAAGCGGTCCATCCGGGCTGAACATTCGCGCACAAGAGCCGTGCGGCTCGCCGCCTACTGGATGCTCGCGGCTTTGTCCAGGTCGGACACCTTGAAGATAATGATTGCCTTCTTGCTTCCCTTTGTCGCAGACCCGTATGCCGTGGTCACGTTTATATTCTGTGCCGCAAGTCTGGCGGCGAATTTGGCCAGGGCTCCGGGCAAATTCGGCAATTCCACATAGAGCACTTCGTGCTCGGAATAAGAGAAATGCTCGCGATCCAGGAACTTCTTTGCGCGCGCGACATCGTCAACGACGACGCGCACGGCGCCCTGAACACCGGACGTCGTGCAACTCGTCGCCAGGATATTTACCTTGGCAGATCCGAGCAGCCTTGCGACCTGGGCCAGCGTTCCAGGACGGTCTTCACAAGTGACGCTGAGTTCCCATTCCCTGCGCGAGACGATCCGTTCTCTAGCCATCGTAGTTTCCTCTTGGCGCTAACCTAACAGCCTTCTAATCCTCCGCGATGTGACGCGCGTCACGCGCACGTATGCGCGGCGTCATCGCCGCGGATTCCGGAGTCCGTTATAAGTGAAGTTGTTGGCGCGAAGTCCAGAGTCAGGAACGGAATAGCAATTGGACAGAGTGCATGCAATGGTCCCGGCCATAGGCACATCGGATCGACCGGAAATTGGAGAGAAGGCGAGGTGCACGACCATGAAAGCCAAAGTAGCCCGCAAAGCGGTACGACACGTGAAACCCGTGAGAAAGGTCGCTCGCCGCAAAACCCAAGCCCGCGCGAAGGCGGCTCCTGAAAAGAAAGAAAGGATCGAGACGGTAGCGGCAGCGCCGCAGGCGATTCCACCGAAATTCGAGGCTCGCGTTGAAGTCGGGTTCGTGGAAGTGGAATTGGCGCCGGGCGTTGAGCTGATCGAAGTATTCGAAATCGAAAAGGCCGGAGGCGAGGGCGAAGAGTAAACTTCGCCCTTCGTCCGGAATTACATGGAGAGGACCACTCGAAAGCGGGCCTTTCCGCTCAACATTCGTTCATAGGCTTCGGGCGCGCGCTCGAGTGGGTAGACCTCGGTCATGGGCCGTATCCCGGTGAGGGCGCAAAACGCCAGCGTGTCCTGGGAATCGATCGGCGACCCGGAAGGCCAGCCGCTCACCGAGCGGCGCCCCGCAATTAAGAGGCGTCCGGGTATTTCCAGCGGCTGATCGGGATTGCCTACCAGGATCACCTTGCCATTGAGTCCCAAACCTCCGAGCGCTGCATTGACCGCTTTTCCGCTGGTCACGGTGGAAAGAAGGACTCTCGCTCCGCCCAGTTTTTCCAGTTCCGCAGCCACGTTTTGAGATTCGCTGTCGAGATAGTGCTTTGCGCCCAGTTTCTTGGCGAAAAGCTCTTTGTCTTTTCCCCGAGCGATGGCCACGGTTTCAAATCCCATCTTGGACGCAAACTGGACGCCCAAGTGGCCGAGTCCTCCCAGGCCGAGGATGGCGACAAGTTCGCCGGCACGCGCGCCGCTATTCCGCAGCGAGTTGAACGTCGTGACGCCGGCGCAGACCAGAGGAGCGGCATCGGTGGGCGAAAGGGCGTCCGGAATTTTGGCCAGCGCCGCGGCAGAAATCAGCATGTATTCCGTGTAGCCGCCGTCACACGTGAGGCCCGTAATCTGACGGCCTTTGCTGCACGTCACAAAATCGCCGCGGCGGCACGAATCGCAGTAGCCGCAATGCCCGCCGTGCCAGCCGACTCCGACGCGCTGCCCCACTTCCCAACCTTGAACGCCCGCGCCGACGGCGTCGATCACGCCGGCAATTTCGTGCCCCGGGACGCGCGGATACGCGATGCCGGGCCGCGAGCCTTCCTTGGCGTATACATCGCTATGGCAGATGCCGCAGGCCTGCACCTTCAGGCGCACCGAGCCGGCAACCGGCTCGGGTATTTCGCGCTCCACAAGCTGAAAAGCTCCGTGGGAGGTCGGAACTTGGACGGCGCGCATCTTGGGCATGCTTCCTCCAGAATCTCTGAATGAATGCAAGAAATTGAAGCGGTGGGAGAGCGTTGTAGCGCCCGCCTTTCAGGCGGGCAGCTCTTAAGCCTTCAGAAAAACCCAACCCGCCTAAAGGCGGGCGCTACAAAGCTAATGCGTCGCGCCCGTTGGCTCCGGCTCGACTTTCCCGCCGGCGGCCTGCGCGCGCAGTCTGCGCAATTCCGCATGGAACACGATCACGCTCATCCACATTCCCAGCGGGTGCGCGCCCGCTTTCACCAGCGGGTGCGTCGTGCCGTTGCGGAATTTCTCGATGTCCTCATCCTGCAAGGTCTCGAGAACTTTCGCTTCCTCAAGGGGCATGCCGTATTCGGCCGCGACGGACGGGATGTCATTGATCAGCCGCACGCGCAAACTGGGCTTGAAGCGGAGATCGTACAGAATCTTGTTCAGCTTGTAGGCGTGCGGGGAGGGATGCTTGTAGAACTCGTATCCTTCCGAGCCTTTGAATTTGTAGACGGCCGGGCCTTTGGTCCCTTCCTCGGAAAGTTTCCCGGTTCGCTTGTCCGGCAGGAAACGCATGACGGCGTGCCCGTGGTGCCAGGTGGGCTGGTACGTGATGAGCTCGCCGGGCTGATCGCCGATCATTCCGAACATAATCATCCACGAAAGCATTTCGGTATTTCCGACGACGTCGAGTTGTTGTGACGTCAGATTGAGCAGGGCTTCGTGGTTGCCCTTCTCCATCTGGGCGATGGCCCAGTAATCGAACGCAAAATCGGGCTGCGGATATTTCCACGTGCCGGGAAAATGCGACATTCCGCCGCTGGCAATGACGGCGACGCGTTCCGGCCGGCCGGCGATCACCTTGGCGATGGCCTTTCCGAGTTGAGCGCACCGCCGCGCCGTCGGCAGAGGCGGCAAGTAGGCGTTCACGAAAATCGGCACCACCGGAATGTTTCTGCCTTCAATCACCCATTCGTACATCGCCGCAAACGCGTGGCCGAGCACCGCGTCTTGCGAGTACGCCATGTCGAAATCCGCGTTGACCAGCTGGTCGAGCAGGTCTTCGGCGAGCCCTTGATGAACCGGAAGATCGTAGGTTTTCCGGGCAAATTCGGCGCGGGCGCGTTCGCCGGACATGATGGCGAACGTGGGAACGGAGGACAGGAAAAACGTCTCCATGTGGTCGTTGCCGATCACGATGGCCACATCCGGCTTGACCTCGTCAAGGTCTCTGCCGACGAGGCGCATGGCGGCAATGTCGGCGTCGAGTTGCGCGGGATCTTCGCTCGGCGGCCGGACGAATAGTTGAGGCGCGTGTACCACTCCGAATGCCGCTACGATTTTTCCCATGTCCGTATCCTCAATTTCTTCCGGAGGCGCCGGCGCGATCCTCGCTCTCGCCGCGGGTTCGAGCCTGGCGCGGACTGGACTGCGATCGAGCCACCCAGACGGCTTAGCGGATGGGTTGATTGTGCGGAAACCGCCAAGGTTCGTCAAGAAGAACTGTCCCGTGTCCAACGAGTTTCAGTGTTTGCTTAAAATCGCCGCCAATCAGTTCACGCTCGGATCGCCTTACGGTTGCTCAGAAATTTCTTGACAGTTTCGCCGCCCACCTGCCAAGTTACGTTCTCCTGAACCAGCCCGATTCTACTTGTTGCGAGGGCGGACCTCGATGCCAACTACTCCTTCCACGGAATCGTTTCGCGAACGCCTCGCGCGGCTGGATACGTGCGTCGTCTCGGACGCTCTCGACCGGCTGGGACTTCCGGGAGTCGTGACCGGCATTCACCGGCTGTCGACCGACCGCTCCATCGCCGGGCGCGTCCTGACCGTGAAGCTCGAGCGGCCTGACGGGCGCGTGCCGGATCACCACAACGGAACGCTGGCCATCGAAGCGGCTCAGCCCGGAGACGTAATCGTCATCGAACAGCGGGCCTTTCCCGAAGGCGCCGGCTGGGGCGGCATCCTCTCATTTGCCGCAAAGCAGAGAAACGTTTCTGGCGTGATTGTGGACGGCCCGTGCCGCGACATCGACGAAAGTAAGAGCGTCGATTTTCCGGTCTATGGCCGCAGCGCCGCGCCGATGACCGCGCGCGGACGCGTGATCGAGACTGGCTTCAATGTTCCCGTACAAATCGGCAACGTCAACGTCGCGCCCGGGGATTGGGTGTTGGCCGACGGCAGCGGCATTACGTTCCTTGCAGCGGCCCATGCGGAGCGCATTCTCACGGCTGCGGAAGAGCTGGCCGCCAAAGAACGCGCCATGATCGAAGCGATTCGCGCGGGCCGGCCGGTGAGCAAAGTGATGGCCGGAAATTACGAACGCATGCTGCAGGAATAGCGGCTTGTGGCGCAGGCTTCAGTGGAGTGAACCCCTATTTTGAGACAAACGGAACTGGCACACTTAGCAGTGAAAGGGGCTGCGAGTGGGCAAGAAACGGTTGCGGCGGCATACGCGGGAGTTCCGTCGGATGGCGGTGGAGCGACTGAAGAGTTGCGATAACATCGTGGCGTTATCGCAGGAACTGGGCGTTCATCGACGTCTGCTGTATCACTGGCGAGATCAATCGGAGTCTTGGCAAAGTGAGGAATCGCCGCCGGGTAGTTCGCGGGAATCCACTCTGCGGAAAGAAATCAGCCAGCTCAAGCGGGTGCTGGCGGACAAAACGCTGGAGCTGGATTTTTTCAAAGGTGCCTTGCAAAAAGTCGAGGCTCGACGCCGGAACAGCGATATGACTGGCGAGAAGGCATCTACGACGAAATCCAAGAAGTGATGCCTTTGCAAGGCAGCCTAAGCATCGAGCGCATGTGTCAGATGGCCGGAGTGAGCCGCGCGGGATTTTATCGTTCGCTGCGCGAGCGGGCGCCGGTCGAGGAAGAGATGGAAGTGCGGAGCATGATCCAGCAGATCGCCGTCCAGCATCGGCGGCGCTACGGTTATCGGCGGATCAGCGCGGAGTTGCGGCGACGCGGGATGGCGGTGAATCACAAGCGTGTGTTGCGGATTCTGCGCGAAGATAATCTGCTGGGTGTGCAGCCGCGAAGATTTGCGGTGACCACGGATTGCGATCATCGGTTCGAGGTGTATCTGAATCTGGCCGGTCGCATGAATCTGACGGGGATCAATCAGTTGTGGGTTGCGGACATCACCTACATCCGATTGCAGCAAGAGTTTGTATACCTGGCGGTGGTGCTGGACGCGTATTCGCGCAAAGTGGTGGGATGGGCGCTGGACCGCACGCTGGCGGCGCGCTTGCCGATCGCGGCGCTGGAGCAGGCCGTGGCCGAGCGACAGCCGCCGCCGGGATTGGTGCATCACTCGGATCGCGGCGTGCAGTATGCCTGCGGAGATTACGCCCAGGTCCTGCAACGGCACCGAATGATTCCGAGCATGAGTCGTCCGGCGAACCCCTACGACAACGCCAGTTGCGAGAGTTTTATGAAGACGTTCAAGCGAGAAGAGATTTACGCCAACCAGTACCGCGACCTGGAGCATCTTTTCGCGAATATCGAAGCGTTCATCGAACAATACTACAATCGGTGCCGGTTACATTCGGCGTTGGGCTATCGTTCGCCAGAGGAATTCGAGCGAGATGCCAGTCCAGCGATCCATTCTACTGGAGCAACAATGAGTTTTTTCAGGCATGGGGAGATCTAACCGTCCGATGATCGGGAAGACAAAAACGGGGAGCGACTCAACAGCCGCCCCCCGGCTCATCGTCCGGATGAGTCTCCGGCTGGCTATTCCTCGGCGAGTTGCTCTCCAGCAGAGCTCGCCTCCGCTTCACCAGTCGAACATCATCCTGAAGAAGAAGGCGCAGTTTGAGAAGTAAAATTCATGGAACGGCAAGTGTGCTAGCTTCAAATTGTCTCAGCTGAGGGGTTCACCCCATCAGCCTGTGGCAGTTGGTTGGGGCGAAATCACTCGCACGGCAGCCAACCCCCACAGGCTGAAGCCTGCGCCACCTGAAAGGACTTGCCCATGATCATCGACGCCCACTCGCACGTTTGCGCAGCTCCCGAACTCTACGTCTGGAAATCGTCGCTGCTATCCTCGCGCGGCGCGCACGGCCTGAAGCCGCCGAAATTCACTCCGGAATTCGTGCGCGAGCACGCGGAAACGAAGAAAAATCTGAAGGCCATGGATACGGTCGGCACGGACGCGCAGTTCCTCTCGCCGCGCCCGTACCAGCTGATGCATGGCGAGCGGCCCGCGGACATGGTCGAGGCGTATGCCGCGGCGATGCACGACTACATTGCGCAGCAGGTAGCGCTCTACCCGAACCGCTTCCAGGGCGTGTGCGGGATGCCGCAGGTGGGCGGCCTGCCCGTAACGATCGCCTTGCCGGAACTGGAACGCTGCGTCACCAAGCTCGGCTTCATCGGCACGCTGATCGACACCGACCCCGGCGAAGGCGACAACAGCACGCCGATCCTGAGCGACCGGTATTGGTATCCGCTCTGGGAAAAGATGGTCGAGTACGACATTCCAGGCCTGATTCACTCGACCGCCTGCCGCGGCAGGGAAACCTACACGCAGCACTTCATCACGGAGGAAAGCCTGGCCGTGCTATCGCTCATCAATTCGCGCGTCTTCGACGATTTCCCCACGCTAAAAATTATCGTCGCGCACGGCGGCGGCTCGGTGCCCTACCAGATCGGGCGCTGGCGCGCGGACTGGGTCCTCTTCCACGGCGGCACGGTGCAGGATTTTGACGCGCACCTGAAGAAACTCTACTTCGACACGTGCCTGCACCAGAAGGAATCGCTCGCGCTGCTGATCGGCCTCGTCGGCTCGAAGAATGTTCTCTTCGGCACGGAAAATCCCGGATCCGGCTCCGCCATGAACCCCGCAACCGGAAGAACCTTCGACGACATCAAGCCCACTATCGAAAGCATCGAAGGGCTCACCGCGGAAGACCACCGCAACATTTTCGAGGAAAACGCCCGCCGCCTGTTTACCCGCCTGAAGATTCCCCGGGGTGCGGAAACTGCGAGCAAGCAGTCTTCAACGGCAGGTCGGTGAGCAGGATGAAGGAAAAGGAAGACGATCTAGGCGACGTGATTTCCCAGGAGAGTCAACGGGGACGCCGGCGCGTCGATATTGCGGAACGAAAGCGCCGTTCAGAGCTGAAAAAGAAGTTCGCCGAGATCGTGCGGGGCGGAGACGAGGATCAATTCAGGCGCGCCCTTGTCCACGTCCTCGGGCAGCTACCCGGCTCACCCCAATACGAGCGTTCCGTGCGGGCGTGGCGGGAGTTTCACAGGAAGGACTGACTACGAACCGAGAGAATGCCGCGACCCGCCGCTCGCGCTCCTCTTCGGGCAACTTGGAGAGATGTTCCTCGGCGATGGCCGTCAGCTTATCGACTGTCTCTTTTAAACTCGGCTTCTTCTTACTTGTTTTTCGTGTTTTCTTCATATGGATGGCGCTCGGCTGCACCGATATTGTGGCACTTCTTGTTGAGGATTGGAATAGAATCTCTTTCGGATTGCGGGTGCCGCACCCTTTTTGATTTGAAGCTGTGAAAAAACTTCGCGATTCCAGCGAATGAAAGGGGATTCGAGAATCCGGTCGCCCGGTATCTCAGTTTTTAAGAAATTCCGATGACGGCTGCTGGCTTTTCTTATTTCAGCTTGCCGCAGGAGCCGCGCGCAGCTTGTTGAGGCGAGCCCAATGTTGCAGGTTGTAGGTGAGGCAGGCCCAGAGCAATTCGGATCGAACTTTCTCCAAACCGCGCACGTGAAACCGCCTGAGCCCCAGCTTGCTTTTGATCCACGCGTGACAGAACTCCACCACCCGGCTACGACGGCGATATTGCGCTTGGGCCTTGTCCGTGGCCATCTTTTCCCGGAAGGCCTGGATCGCCGGATTTTCTACCCGCCGAATGACTCCGCGACCTCGCCTCTGATTTTCCGGACAGCACTCGGGCTTGCGTAGACAAGCCGCGCAGTCTCTGAATTTTGCCTCGTACCAATAGGCCATTAAACCGTGCTTCTTCTTGTTGTGATAACGCCCTTGCGGCCGCAGCAGCTTTCCTTCCGGGCAAACATACCGATTCGTCTCCGCTTGGTAGACGAACGCGCTGGGTGGCAGTCGTTGCGGGGCCGTTGTCCCGCTCGGCATTTCCTCCCGTCCCATGCTCCCCAGAAAATCAATCCCTCGGCCCGCCATTTTCTCGCGTGCTGTAGCCGCCATCGGCCACCATCTGGTGCGGCGTTCTCTCCAGCTGCTCTTGAATACGATCCACCGCCGGCAGCAACTCCGCGCTGTCGTTGGCCGCTTGCGTCACGGCCACGCCCACGATCAGCCCGTTGGCCGCATCGGCGGAAATCTGCGCGTTGTAGCTGAGCGATAATCCTCCATCCGAGTGGTGCATCACTCTGGCTTGCGGATCGCTCGTGCTCACCCGCGCCCCGCGCTTGGCCTTTTCACCGCTCTTGCTCTCTTGCAGCTTTTGCAACTCTTGCAGTGCGCTCTCCAGCCGATCTTGTTGCTCGCGCCGCGCGCGGGCCTGCGCTTGCTTTGCTTGCGGACTGGCCTGTTCGTTACGCGGATCGCCCATCTCCGCCACGCGCTGCCGCGCCCGCGCCAGATGCTCGCGAATCGCTCCTTCCCCTTGATAACTCCGGCCGCTCGCCAGCGCTTTGATTTTCGTTCCGTCCTGCATCACTTGTTCCAGCGTAATCAGTCCCTCTTTGCTGAGTGCCGCCAAAACCTGCGTGAACAATTCGTCGAGCTCCCTCTGTCTCGCCACGCGAAAATCCGCCAGCGTGTGATAGTTCACTTCTTCCAGCCCCGTCAGCCATTGAAACGCGGGATCGTACTCGCACCGCCGCGCCACTTCCCGCGCCGACCCGATCCCTTCGCTGTACGCATACACCCACAAACTAACCAGCAGTTGCGGATCAATCGCCGGCCTCCCGCCTTCTTCCACACTGCTCTCGATGTTTTCGTAAAACCGGCTCAGGTCCAACCGCCCCACCAGCGTCCAGATCGCTCGCGCACGATGGTCCTCCCCGATCAACCGCTCCACATCCACCGCCCGCCAACTCATCTGCTGACGGTTTACAAATCGCACCAAACGGTTCCTGTTGGATGATCTTTCTTCGCTCATGCCGCGAGAGTACGGCAGCCCCGTTATTTTTCAAGAGGTTTTTTCACAGCTTCAAAGGCGCAAGGATGGGGCACCCGCAACATCAACACCGCACAATCAAACCTCACTCACGCGTGCGCGGCAATTCCCTGCTTCTGAATTTGCTTGGCTAGCCGCGGATAGACCTTCAGCGCGTTGGACTCGTAGATTTTCTTTTTGTCGGCGGCGCTGAGGATCGTTGATCCGTCGATGTAGCGGCGCGTGTCGTCGAAGTAGTGGCCGGTTTCGGGGTCGATGCCCTTCACGGCGCCGACCATTTCCGAGGCAAAGAGGATGTTGTCCGCGGGGATGACTTTGGTCATGCAGTCGATTCCCGGCTGGTGGTACACGCACGTGTCGAAGTACACGTTGTTCAGCAGAAGTTCCTTGAGCGGCGGGCGCTTCATGTCCTGCGCGATGCCGCGATAGCGTCCCCAGTGGTACGGAACTGCGCCGCCGCCGTGCGGGATCACAAACTTCAGCGTGGGAAAATCCTTGAACAGATCACTCAGCAGGAACTGCATGAACGCCGTCGTGTCCCCGTTGATGTAGTGCGAGCCGGTGGTGTGCATCGCGGGGTTGCAGGTACCGGTGACGTGAACCATCGCGGGCACGTCGAGCTCGACCATTTTTTCGTAGATCGGGTACCACCACTTATCGGTGAGCGGCGGCTCTTTCCAGTATCCGCCCGAGGGGTCGGGGTTGAGGTTGCAGCCGACGAAGCCGAGTTCGTTGACGCAGCGCTCCAGCTCGGCGATGCAATTGACGGGCGGCACGCCGGGCGTCTGCGGCAACTGGCAAACGCCGATGAAATTCTTGGGATAGAGATTGACGATGCGGTGGATCATGTCGTTGCAGATGCGCGTCCAGGAGGCGCTCAGCTTCGCGTCGCCGACGTGATGGCCCATGGCGGAAGCGCGCGGCGAAAAGATGGTGACGTCGGTGCCGCGCTCGCGCTGGAATTTGAGCTGCGCCGGCTCTAACTTTTCGCGAATCTGGTCGTCGCTGATCTGCGGCATCTCCGGCGCGTTGGAGGATCGCTCGAACGCGGCGATCTGCTGCTTGCGGAAGTCGATAAAAGACGGCGGCTCGGAAGTGTAATGGCCGTGGCAATCGATGATCATCTGTATCTCCGATGGATCCTGACGGCGGCCCTTCACGCGGCCTGCCTCAGTGCATTCAATGAAAACTCAACTGGAGCGGGCTAATGTAACACACAATTTGGCGCGGTTTGAGTAGGACGGACTTTAGTCTGTCCGATTTTGACTTTCGTGAAGTCGGCACAAGTCAAAGGCGGACAGGCTGAAGCCCGTCCTACTGTTTGACATTGCCCGTGCGACTCGCCACAATTCCGCCACTGCAACTATTCCGTCAAGGGAGAACACGAAAATGCGAGCCATCGTCGTGCACGAATTCGGAGCGCCCGAAGTGATGAAGCTGGAGGAATTTCCGACGCCCAAGGCGGGCCCGGGACAGGCGGTCGTCCGCATTCACGCGGCGGGCGTGAACCCATTCGACACGTATATGCGCGCGGGAACCTACGCGATCAAGCCGGCGCTGCCTTACGTGCCGGGCGGCGAAGGCGCGGGAGTCGTGGAATCCGTCGGCGAGGGCGTCACGAAATTCAAGCCGGGCGACCGGGTGTACGTGGGGCATCCCCTCACGGGCACCTACGCGGAATACACGCTCGCTCTCGAGGCGCATCTGCACCGGCTGCCCGAACGCGTCACGTTCAATCAGGGCGCGGGAATCTACGTGGCGTGCGGCACGGCGTATCACGCGCTGTACCATCACGCGAAGGCGCACGCCTCGGAAACGCTGCTCGTGCATGGCGCGAGCGGCGGCGTGGGAATCGCCGCCGTGCAGATAGCGCGAGCGCTGGGCATGACGGTGATCGGCACGGCGGGAACGGACAAAGGCCTGGAACTCGTGCGGCATGAGGGCGCGCATCACGCTTTCAATCACCGGCACGCGGGATACACGGACGCCATTCTCAAGGCGACGAACGGCCGCGGCGTGGACGTCGTCCTCGAAATGCTCGCGAACGTGAACCTCGCCGCGGACCTCAAGCTCCTCGCGCGATTCGGCCGAGTGATCGTCATCGGCAGCCGCGGCGATATTTCCATCACGCCGCGCGACCTGATGGCTCGCACCGCTTCGGTGCGCGGCTTTGTCCTTTGGGGCATTTCGGAAGCGGATGAGGCCGACGTTCACGCCGGCATCTATGCCGGGCTGGAAGATGAAACGATTCGGCCCATCGTCGGAAAGGAACTTCCGCTCGGAGAAGCCATTCGAGCACACAAGGAAATTCTGGAGTCGGGCGCGCGCGGGAAAACTATTTTGATTCCGTAGGGATTCGTGAAATTTCGGAAAGAGTAGGACGGGCTTCAGCCTGTCCGCTTTTCAAATCCCCGCCAAAATCAAAACCGGACAGGCTGAAGCCCGTCCTACCGAAACTGAATGCGCGCAATCTTGTTGGTGCGATCGTAAGGCAACCAAACCGTCGGCGGATTCGTGCTGCTATCGACCTGGATGTTGCGAATTTCCGTGCCGCGTGTGGGAAGCGCGTATTCCGTGAATTTCTCGTTGGCGGGATCGAATTTAGCGACCCTGTCCGAGTTGAGCATGGTGATCCAGACCGTGTGATCCTTGGCGTTCACCGTGGCGGAATAGGGCTGGCTGAAGCGGTGCGGCAAGGGGTACTCGGTCACTTTTCTGGTTTTGGCGTCAATCTTCGCCAGGCGGTCCGCGAAAAACTCGCACACCCAGACGACGTCCGTGCCGCGATCGGCCGCCGACCGGCGGGGTCCCTTGTCGAGCGGCGTTGCCGTGTTGGGCGTCAGTACGAGGCTCGCCGCAAGGTCGCGGTCTTGCGCCGTCGCGTCAAAATTCTGCGGCGCCAGATAATTCAGCGCCACTTGATCCACCTTGCCGGTGTGCGAGTCCACGACCACCATGTCGTTGCCGCCCGGCTGCGACACCCACACCTTATCCTCATCGTCGGCCGCGAGGTCGTAGTTCGCTTTTCCCGGAGCGAGCGCATAGTTCGTATATTTTCCGGTTAGCGGATCGAGTTTGAATGCGCCCGCGCGGTGCGGCGACCACACATTCCCTTTAGTGTCCATCGTGATGAAGTCGCCCGAGAACGGAAAATCCTTCGGCCGCGGGTATCGGAAAAACTTGCCGGTTTCGGGATCGAATTTGGTGGGACTTCCTTCGGTGCCGTTCGCAAACCAGATGTTGCCGGCCTTGTCGAATACCAAGGCGTGCGAGCTCTCCGCCGCATTGGCATCGTCGGCCAGCTTGTACTCGGCGATCTTTCCCGTGCGCGGATCCAGTTTGCCGAGCGTGCGTTCCGGCGTCGCGTCGTCTGCAAACCAGACGTATCCGCCCTTGTCGATGGCCACGTCGTGGGCAGCGCGCCCATCCCATCGCGACGGCGTTCCCTCCGACCAGTCGGTGCCGTTGTGTTCCATGATCCAGCCCGGCATGTCGGGCCGCGACAAGTCGTACTCGGTCACTACGATCCGCGCGGCTTCGCCGGTCGGGCGCGGGAGCAATTTCAGATTCAGCGGCGAATTCCGCGGGCCGCGAACGCGCCCCAGGTATTCCGCGAGTTCCGGCTTATAGGAGTGGATCACGGCGTTCGGCGTCGCGTCTTGCGGCGCATAGCCGATGGAGAGCATTTTTTCCATCAGCGTCATCACGGCCGCCCAGCCCGCCGCGTCGAACCGGTTTTGCAGCAGAAAGCTGACCTGGTGGCAGCCGCTACAGTTGTTGATGAACACGGTTTTCATGCGCCGGTCTTCGGGCGCATTCTCCGGCAAGCTGGCGGCCCATTCGGTCCCTGAGAGCTGTTTATCGAAATTCGCGAGACTCGCGAGAGTCAAATCGACTTGCTTCTTCGCTCCTCCGGAGAGATCGGCGTCTGCCTTGGCAGTTTCAAATCCCACGGCCTGCGCCCAAACTTTGTACGAGCCGCCCGTCAACGCGGGGAATGCGTATTTCCCGGATTCGTCGGTATACACCGTGGTCGTAAACGTGTCCGCCAAGCCGCGCGCGGAAACTCCGACTCCCTCGAGCGGCTTGCCGTCCGAAGATTTCACGGCGCCTGACAAGGCGCTCGCCCGCGCCGCGGACTGAGAAAAGCCGGCCTGCGCGCAGAAGATCAACGCGAGCGAGATCGTCGCGGAAATCAGGATCGAAAGAGCTTTCCCTCTTGGCACGGAGCGCCTCCACCCACGGAAAAACAGCTACAACGTTTTCAAATACGCGATCAGGTCGTCCACTTCCTTGGAATCCAGGCCGTACTGAAAGCCCGGCATGTCCGGACCGCCCTTCAAAATGAACCCTCGCAAGACCTTCATCTGCTCGGGAGTGGCGTCCTTGAATTGGCCGCTGAGGATCGGTCCTATGACCGCGGGCGAACCGAACTTCAGCTTCCTCGGCAGATGGCACAGCGAGCAGCGCTGGAGAAATAAACCTTGTCCGTGCCTCTCTTCGTCGCTGAGCTTTTCCGCGCCCTGCGAAGCGGCGGCTGGTTTCGTCTGCGCCCGCAAATATGCAGTTTCACCCGGGAAAAGCGCCGCGAGCCCAAGAGCCGTAATGGCGAACGTCCTGATTTTCACGATGGAGGTATCCTCGAACAGCGAGCCCCGTACGGCAACACTCGCTCGGATGTAACGCACGTTTTCGTCGGAACTTCTGTACTGCGCCCTTCTTCACGTGTCAAGGAATAAGATGCTCCATCCGGCCGCGGAATTTTCACGGCTGCGCCGCGCAGGGCGAATCGCGGAGCCACCAATTCTCCGGAACGATCATCAGAACAAACCGAAACTCTTCGTGAAGTTAGCAGTTCTTTTTGGAAGCATTACAGCGGGAAAAGTGTTGAGAAACGGGAGACCAATCGTCACAGTGGTACGAACAAAACGATTGGCTTGCATGCAGACACGGGAGGAAATGGAGCTTGAAACGATTTCTACTGACGGGATTTTTTTTCTTTGCGATGGCGGCGATGGCGTCGGCGCAGAGTCTGCCCAAATGGGAGCTTTACGGCGGCTATTCTGAAGACCTGGCCGGCGCCGGGGTTGCCGGGCAAAAGCAATTGCCGACGAACGGCGTGCAGGTGGAATTCGATCGCGTGGTGACGAGCTATTTCCGGGTCACGAGCCAGTTCAACGCCCAATTCGCGGATCACGTGGTTAACATTGCTCCTCCGCCTCCTCCACCTCCCGTAGGCGGGTACGTCAACGGCAAAGAACTGCTCGCGCTATTTGGGCCGGAAGCGACGTATCGCGGTATGAAGCGATTCGATATTTTTGGGCATTATTTGATTGGGCTCGCGTATGGGCGGGAGAACCAGGTGCCCGTGATTCCCACGGCCACGTACACCACCTGGGCCTACGCCCTGGGAGGCGGGTTGGATATGAAACTCGGGCGTAGGGTATCCGCGAGACTCATCGGGTTCGACTGGATCACCACGCATTTCCCCGTGAACAGCCCCGAGGCGCAAGACAATTGGCGCCTCACCGGCGGATTCATGTTCCATTTCGGCGGAAAATAATTCTTGATGGCCCGTTCGCGGAACGATTGAAGCGCTGTGAGAACGCACGACATTGCCTTATTTCGAGCGGGCAAGCGCTCCAAAGCCGATGCGAAATCCGAATGTGTCCGTGCCGGGATTGAACGAAGTGAGCTGCGCGTCCGAGATGTGAAAATACCGGAAGTCAATATTCCAACGATATCTCCCGCGCAAAAGCGTCACGCCGATCGCGCCCGTGGGAGTGAAATTGAATCGGAACGCTCCGACGGGGATCTGCTTCGTGGAGATTAGCGCGCCGACGCCAAGTTCGAGGTAAGGCGAGATTCGCCGGCGCGGCTCCAGGTTCCATTTCAGATCACAAGGATTGAACCCGATTCCGTACGCATTGCCACCAGGCTGAAAAACCAGTACGACCGGCAGCGCGTCCACGGCGTATTCGAAATTGCCGCGCAGGAGTCCGCGGCCATGGGGCGCAGTCAAGATCCAACCGTATCGGAAACCTGCGTTCCATACGCCGTTGCCGAAGTTGACGCCCCGAATGCCGTATGGCTCGCCGCCAGTCCCCGACCAGATTTCCCATTCCCGATCGAATTTCCCGGAATTGCCGGTATCCGGCGTGGTTCCGGATTGGGACCATGTAGCGGGAGCGCGGAACAGCAGAAGGACGAAGAAAACCAAGGATCCGAACGTGCCGTTGCCTCTTGCGGACCGAAAAAAGAGCACCGAAGTTTCCCCGAGCAGGCCAAGATCAACTCTAACACAACCCAATCGGGGTCTGCTGAATCTAACTGCCGTAGCTGTATTTCTGCGCGTTTCGAGAATTACAGACAGTGACCAGGTACTGTTTGAAAATTACGCGCGGCTTGTAACTTGACAGGTTCGCCTGGCCTGATCAAACTTTTAATAGGGAATTCTACGGTCATCATCAACCCGGGCTGCAATTGCAGTTGGCCAGTCGTGAACCGAAAGAGGAGGGCCAAATCTCTGTTTTAGAACGTCGCATACAATCGCACAAATTCTTAACGGTAATTTTCTTCACCCTATTCCTGATCGTTGCCACTGTTCTCCTGGAAGGTTTGCTCGTTAAGCTTCCGATCGTCTCGAAGGGCGAAGTCGCTTCCGAGCGGGTCGGCGTGATCCACGTTCATACGCGGGCGTCCGACGGCAGCGGAACGGTAGAGGATGTAATGGAAGCCGCGGAGAAGGCGAATCTGTCCTTTGTCGCGATCACCGACCACAACGTCTCCGTGACCGAAAGCGATATCTTGGAAGATCCGCCCGACCTGCCCATTCTATCGGGAGTGGAGCTAAGCACCAAGGCGGGACATTTTCTCGCTCTGGGCACGCCCCCGTCATGGGTTCCGCCGAAGACAACTAACGACCGTGCGCTCCTGGCCGCTGCCCGGTCTGTTGGCGCGTTCCGTGTACTCGCGCATCCGTTTCACCCGCATACGCCCTGGACCGACTGGGGCACTTCGGATTTCGACGGCATGGAAATTTGGAACGAGGACGCCACGTGGCGGCAAAACAGCCTGTTCGGACTCCTCGATGCGCTGCTTCTCTATGCGGAGAACGATCAGCTCGCGCTCGTAAGGCTGGCGCGCACGCCGGACGAAAATTTCGCGAAATGGGATGAACTTCTGCAGCAGCGCCCCGTCGCAGGTGTATGCGCGGCGGACACGCACGCCCGGATCCGCCTGGGATTCGGCGAAGACTGGCGGTTCCCCGGCTACGTGCCTTCCTTGAAAGTGGCGCGCGAACACTTGCTGCTCCGTCCCGGCGCAGGGGCTGGCAATCCCGCTCTCGCAAGCCCCGCCGAGCTCATCGGCTCGCTCAGGAGCGGCCATTCGTACTGTGCGCTCGATTCGCTCTATCCCGCCGATGGCTTTTCCATGCGCGTTTCGAGCGCCCAAGGATCCGGCGGTCCCGGAGACTTCCTCTCATGGACCGGAGCCGGGCGCATTCAAATCTCCGTACCTTCCGGCTCGAGCCTCCCGCTCGTCAAAATCTTTCGTGACGGTCGCGAGATTGACGAACAGGAAGCCCGCACCATCGACGAGCCAATCAACGGCCCCGGCCGCTACCGGACGGAAGTGTTTCTTCGGCAACCTGGGCTTACCGGCTGGTGGCGCTGGACGCTCTGGGTGTTCACCAATCCGGTCTTCGTAACGGCTAAGTAAGCAACATCGACTGAGGCGATCATCGGTGCCAGAATCGGATCGGCAATCCGCGATCCGGATTCTGCGTCTCCGCGATCCGGTTACGGTATACTCCAGCCCGGGCGCCACTAGGGCCATGAGGATTCCGGCGCCGACATCCTTCCGCTTCAGGATGATGCGTGTACCTGGAATGTTCCGCATCCTGTGCGAATCCGATCGTCCATGGAGACGGCCATGAAAAAGATTCGTTTTGCCGCGTGTTTCGCCTTCCTGCTCGCAATTTCCGCGTACGCCTCCCCGGGGGGCGACATCTCTGGCGTCGTCAAGGGCGTGGATGGCGCTCCGTTCCGGGCGGCGTTTGTGCGCGCCCAAAACGTGAAGACGAAAATGACGATGATGGTTCTCACCGACAATCAGGGCCGCTACCGGACGGACGATCTTCCCGCCGGCACGTATGACGTATGGGCAACGTCCACGGGCTACCGCAGCGATCCGTCGCGCCGTTCCGACGTAACCGTGCAAAACGGCAAGACCTCCGTAGCCGACTTCAGCATGAAAAAGGGCGCTGTGCAGTGGAGCCAATTGACGAAATATCAGGCGGGAATCCTGTTGCCGGACGGCAAGGGAAAAGACGTCGTCCTCCAGGAATGTTTCAATTGCCACGCGATGAGCAGGATCGGCGTGATGGGCCGCGATCGCGAAGGCTGGCTCGAAGCGATCGAGCACATGCGTCAGGTCGGAGTGGCCGACATCAAGCCTGACATCGCGGCGCAGGTCTCCGAATACCTCGGCACTGTTTTCGGACCCGATACCGAAACGCCATCCTCGCCCGCTCAATTGCCCCAATATCAGAAAGTGAAGCAGGAACACGATTACTTCTCCGATGACGCCCTGAATATCGTCTACGTCGACTACCAATTGACGGAAGAGCCGAAGGACCGTCCCGGCAGCGGAAAACAGGACAAAGATGGAAACATTTGGATGGAAATGGGCGGCGGCTTATCGAAGCTCAATCCCGCGACGGGAGAACTTCATACCTGGCGGCTGCCGGACCCCACGCGCCCGTTCATCCATGAAATTTTGCCGATCGCGGACGGTTCCGCTGTGTGGCTCACCATCGAAAAGCAAAACGCACTCGCGCGATTCGATACGCGCACGGAAACATTTGAAGTGTTTCGCCAGCCGTACGACGGTCCGCCTCCCGCCGAGATGGAGCCCAACGCGCCCTGGCCCAATTTGCGCTACACCGCCGGGGACCAAACGAGCGACCCGCGCAGGCATACCGCCGTTGCGGATCTTCAGGGAAATATCTGGAGTTCGGGCCGCCCGCTCAGCAAATTCGATATCGAAACGAAAAAATTCACGTTCTTTCCCGACGTTCCGGACACGTATGGAATCGCCGTCGACAAGGAAGGCAACGTCTGGTTCGCCGAGTTCAACTCCCGGGATCACCACAGCATCGGCAAAGTGGACGTTAAAACAAACAAAGTCACGAAATGGACTCCGCCGAACCCCGGCACGAGGCCGCGCCGCCTGAAGATCGACTCGCAAGGCATGGTCTGGTTCGGCGACTATTTTGGCGGGAACCTTACCAGGTTCGATCCCAAGACCCAGACCTTCAAGGAATTCAAATTACCGGGACCGATGCCGACGCCGTACGGAATCGGCGTCGATCACAACGACAACATCTGGTATGCGTCGATGTACACCGACGTTACCGGCAGGCTGGACCCCAAGACCGGCAAGGTGATCGAATACCCCACGCCGTACGGTGAACGCGGCGACCGGGATATGTTTCAAGATGCGCAGGGCCGCATGTGGTACGGCGCTCAGCCCTACGGGAAAGTCGGCTACGTCCGCCTGCGAACGGAAACCGATAAAACCGTAGCCAAGAAGTGACGAAGTACCGGTTTTAAGCCGGCCTCCGCGTGAACGGTCAAGCTTGCACTGCGAAAACGAACTGGCCGTGGCAAACATTTTGCCACGGCCACCGCGGCTTTCTTTACGCTTTGGCCCCCTGTACTTTTCGTTTCCACATTTCCCAGTCTTTCGGATAATCCACTTTGCTCGTGAGTTGCGCTTCTTCGGGGGAGAGATAGACCATCTTTTTGCCGAGAACCTGAACTTGCAGTTCGGCATTTACTTTCATGTAGACGCTCCGCCCCACCGATTGATACAGCGAGTTTCCCGTGACCGCGCCGCCGTGTCCGCGCATCAGCACCGCCGGCTTGTCCGCCAGCGTCTTGACGAGAGCCTTGCCGCGAGTCGGATCGGAGATGAGCATGTTCGTTTGGCCGATGGCGTTGCGGATATCGAACACGGGAACTCCCGCGCCCATGTAGCCCGTCATCTGATACATCGGCATGAGCGTCTCGCCGGAAATTCCCATCAGGATGACCGCCGGAGCGTGCGTGTGAACGACGGACTTGACGTCGGGCCTGGCCCTGTAGATCTCGGCGTGAAGGAACACCTCGCTGTAGAGGCGGGCTTTTTCGCCGTTCACCGGTTTGCAGTCGAAATCCACTTCCAGGATGTCGTTTTCGGTCACCATATCCGGAGCCAGCCAGCGCGAGATCAGGAAATGATTCGGGTCGGTCGGATGACGCACGCTGACGTGGCCGTAGCCATCGACCACGCCCTGGTCATAAAGGATTCGGTTGGCGGTGACTAGGTCGGCGCGAAGGGCTGCAACGTCCTTCGGAGCCTCGGGTCCCATCGTTTGCGGCTCGGGGAAAGCGGCTCTGCTTTCTTCCGGGCTTGCGGATGCCAGCACCGTTCCGGCCAGCATCAGTCCAGTTTTGGAAATAAAACCGCGTCGCGTCGTTCCGGCTTTCGTCGTTTTGTTCGATCGCATCGCCAGCTCCTTTTAGGTTTTTCAGTCTTCAATTTCCAAGCAGTTAGAAACTCATTTCTCCGGCGGCTCCGGCGGGCTTCCGGCCTTGCGGGCTCCCAGGCTGTCCGCCGGCACGCAGTAGTCTTCGACGAATTCGTAGCCGCGTTTCGGCTGGAAGTTTCTCGGCGCCGACGTCCAAATCTTGCTGTATGCCTTGGGGTCTTCTATGGTGACACTGACCTGCAGCGCGTCAGACCCGGCGCGCCGGAAACGTTCCACAACGTGCAAGGCATCGGAATGGGGATGGCCCGCGTCGTCGAGCCAGGTCTGATCGTTGAATCCGGCCGTCTCCACTACAAGCGTATCTCCCTCCCATCTGCCGACGGAATATCCTAAATACGAAGGATCGGGCGCCTCGGGAATGGCCCGGCCGTCCATGTAAATCTGCCGCCAGATGTGGTCTTCCTCATAGAAGATGTAAATCTCGTCCTCGGTCTGGACGATTTCGATCGGGCGCTTGGAAAGGTCCGCGCGCGGCACGCCAATCGGGTCGCAATAGTGATGTGGATCGTTCGTATCGGCGATCCCACTTTGTTTTGTCTTGCCCGCGGACTTTGCGAATTTGAATTGCGCCCTGCCCCACGCTGTTAGAGGAGGCTCCTGTTTCCCGTCGCTGAGGAACGAAGAGCTTTGCCCGCTTTTTGCTACCCAGACGCCGGAGAAATCCTGCCCCGAAACTGCCCGCGCCGGCTTCCCGGCCGCGGATGGATTGGTGGACTGCGCGAGGATCGCGGGTACCAAAACCAGGACCGCTCCAAGCACGGCGATGATTCCAAGCAAGCGATATTGAGATCTTGCTGCTCGCGCCAACTTGCTCGAAGTCATCCATCGCCCCCGGGATCCGTCCGACCGAGAATGTGCAGTCCTCTGCGCTCGGAACGCGCCCTACCCGACATTTGCAGAATTCTTTGCGCGTCAGCAAATCACACTGGACCACCGGATGTCAATTGAGTCAGACTAGGCGAAATTTAGAAATTACCTTGAGGTGTTTCAGATGTGTGATCGCACCGTGTGGGCATGGGGTGCCCTGATTGCAGCACTGGCTATTTCCCCGGCCCTGCGGGCGCAGACGGGAGATCGGTCCGCGACGGCGAACGACCAAACTGCGCCGCCCTCTCTCTCTCACGACTTGTCCGGGATGTGGATGGAGTATCCCGGCCCGGGAGCCATCGACGAAAAAGCGCGCCCTCCGCTCACTCCCTGGGGCCAGGCCAGGTTTGAGACGACCTATCCGCAACTGGGGCCCAGAGCCGTTCCGGGGAAGGAAAACGATCCATCGGTGTTCCGGTGCCAGCCCGAGGGTGTGCCGAAAGTCATCGTTCATCCGAATCCGTACAAGATCGTCCAGATCCCCGGCCGCGTATTCATTTTTTATGAGGAGCACCACGTCTGGCGGACGATCTGGACGGACGGGCGGCCGCTTCCCGAAAATCCGACGCCCAGCTGGTTTGGATATTCGGTCGGCAAGTGGGAGGGAGATACGTTTGTGGTCGACACGATCGGTCTGAACGATCAGCCCTGGGCCGATTCCTACGGCAACCCCCGAAGCGAAAAGATGCACCTCACGGAACGCTATCGGCGGTTGAATCATGACACGCTCGAACTAACTCTGACCATGGACGACCCCAAGGCTTACACGAAAGTCTGGAGCAGCCCTCCAAAGCTCCACAAACTGGAGCCGACGTGGGATTTTTCCGAGTTCTTTTGCACAATCCAGGAAGAAAACAACTACGAGCAATCCGTTTCCAAACGCGCCGGCGACAAATCTTCACCCAAGTAGCCGGAAAGCGTCGATTCGGATTCGATGGATGACGCGGGCCGCCTCGGCTCGCTGACGCAAATCAAATGGATGGCAAGGGAGCGGGACATGCCGAATCGCCTGAGACAGTTCTTCGTTTGCGCCGCCGCGATGGCCGCGTTGGCGGCTAGCCCGCTTATGCTGCTCTCGCAGGAAGTGATTCTGCAGAAAGCGATATCTCTCGACCTGGCGCACGGCATCGCCCAGGCGGCGCTGGACGATTGCCGCGCTCACAACTATCATCCCGCGATCGTCGTGATTGACGCCAGCGGAGCCCTCAAGGTCGTACTGCGTGACGACGGCAGCGGTCCGCAAAATACGGACACGGCGCGCCGAAAAGCATTCACGGCCCTTGCCTTCAAGGGAAAGTCCAGCGATCAGGTGAAAATCTGGGAAACACAGAAAATCCCCAACATCGGCCCCGACCGGGTGGCCCTGGCCGGCGGCGTGGCGATTAAGTCCGGCAACGACGTGATCGGCGCGATCGGCATCGGGGGAGCCCAGGGCAGCGACAAGGACGAAGCCTGCGCTCTTGCCGGCATCGCCAAGTACGCCGACAAGCTGAAGTAACACGATACAAGGAGACTTCCCGATGCTCCCTTCGACGTGGATTCGCTCCGGCCGGTCGATCGCCCTCGGTTGCTGCTTTGCCGTTTTCGTTTTCGGTTCCGCTCTCTGCGCGCAGGATGCGCCGAAATACAAATTCGACAGCTCCTGGCCAAAATTGCCGCTGCCGAACAAGTGGACGTTTGAAAATGTCAGCGGAATGTACGTCGACAAGAACGATCACATCTGGGTCTTGCAGCGCCCCGCCGACTTTGACGCGGACCCGACGGAAAATTATGCATCCCTGAATCCGCCGTCGGCGGAATGCTGCGTGCGCCCGCCCGCGGTCCTGGAATTTGACGCGGAAGGAAATTTGCTGAAGGCCTGGGGCGGTCTCGACACCGATTCTCACTGGAGCGGAACGCACACGCTAATCGTCGATAGCAAGGGCATCGTTTGGCTGGGCACTCCCGGCGGCTTTCTTCGCTATACCAGCGACGGAAAATTCATTTCGCGGCTCGGCGAAGCGCAGGCGCAAGCCATCGATCCAAAGACCCAAAACAATCAAGCGCCGATTCTCTCCGGACAGCCGGCCGGCGCGGACCTCGATGAAAACGCTCACGAAATCTACATTGCCGACGGCTATGTGAACAAGCGCGTGGTGGTGTGGGATTCGGACTCGGGCGCATTCAAGCGCGGTTGGGGCGCGTACGGCGTGCCTCTCGACCAAATCGACAACAATCCGGCTCCGCCGCACGATCCGGACGGTCCACCGGCCAAGCAATTCCGAAATCCGGTCCACTGCGTGCGGCTCTCACGCGACGGTCTGGTCTACGTCTGCGATCGCGGGGGCGACCACATTCAGGTATTCACCAAACAAGGCAAGTTCCTGAAGGAATTCTTCATTGCGAACAAGACGCTGGACCGCGGCTCGGTAGGCTCCGTTGATTTTTCGTCCGACCCGCAGCAAAAGTATCTGCTCGTTTCCGACATCATGAACAACGTCGTGTGGATCGTGAATCGCAACGACGGCACGATCGCGGGAAGATTCGGAGGGATGGGCCACAACGGCGGGATGTTTCATTGGGTTCACGTCGCCACGATGGATTCGCACGGCGCGATCTACACCGGCGAGGTCACCGGCGGAAAACGGATTCAGAAGTTCGTGCCGGTTCGATAGAGGCGCCGACTCGCACAGGCATCCGCCACAACGGATCCCCATACGACCGAAGCACGCCACGAACGGACTTTTTCCACGATTCGCGCGATCACTTTGCTTTGGTGAAAATCGATTTCGAGATCATCATGTGGACGCCCTTGTTGCCATCCACCACTTGCGTGATGTGAAGGTCGGCTGCGACGCTGGCCAGCATGTAGGCGTCGTCGCGCGTCAGGTGCTTTTCCTGCGCGAGGAAATCGATCATTTCCCGGACCGCCATCTTCGTCGCTTCCGTAAGATCCTCGTGCGATTCCCATGGCGATGAACTCGGTGGGCGTTTCGGCGCGAGGCCAGCGAAGCTTCAAATCTTTTCGCACGACAAACTGGAACGTGCCGACGAGTGAAGTCTCCATCGCCGTAATGTCCACTTCCCCATCGCCCTGCCCGGCATGCCCATCCCCTACTTGGAAAAGGGCCCCGGGCGCATGGATCG
Organism: uncultured Acidobacteriota bacterium; assembly: GCA_963800455.1. GTDB lineage: Bacteria > Acidobacteriota > Terriglobia > Acidiferrales > UBA7541 > Palsa-360. The sequence goes on from CAWDAY010000004.1 coordinate 1,321,739, forward strand.
GAATGAACAGCGTCGTTCCGGCAACGAGTTCCTTGTTGTCCAGGTTGCCGGCGTTCACCCACGGTGGAGAACTGCTGATACGCCCCGCGCTCGCCGGAGGAGCGACGCCCATGCTGCCGAAGAACGGATGCAAGGGAATCTCAATGCCGCCGCCGAAGTCGGCGATCATGCGCTTCTCGTCCAGAGGAATCGCCCGGACGCGCTCGTAAGGGAAATCTTCCGGCAGGAATCCGCGTCCGGGCGAAAACGCGTTCAGCGCGTACGGAATCGCCAGTCGAATTTTCTGGATGCGGACCTCGAGCACGTCTCCCGGTTCGGCGCCTTCCACGTAGACAGGTCCGGTCAGCATGTGCATTCCCGGACCGTGATCCTTCACCTGATCGTAAATTTCGCGCCACGCCGGCTCCACGCGGTCCGGCCACAGTCCCGCGCTCTCGAAGCGTTCCCGGCTGGCGGTAACGAGCGTTTGAATCTCGACGGTGTCGCCGGACTTGATTCGCAGCGCCGGAGGCGTCTTCGCGTCGTAGTAGCCCCATGCCACGGTCTTCGGCGACGGTTTCAACTGGTACTCCTGCGCGAACAAAGGAACTGCGAAACACGCGGACAGAACTACTGCCGCCCAGCGCAATCGTGTCATGATCTGCTCCCTCCCCGAATGTAGCGCTATACAATGAGTCGCCGCAATGAGCGGAATGGACATAACGGGATCGCCACGGATTATAGGGGAAAGCTTCATGAAAATGCATTCGAACACGATCTTCATCACGGGCGGCACATCCGGTATCGGGCAAGGACTCGCCGAAGCCTTTCATAAGTTAGGGAATCAGGTGATTATCAGCGGGCCGCCGCGAAGATCGGTTGCGAAGCATCTGTGCCGCGAATCCCGGCATGCGGTATTTCGTCCTGGATGTAACGGATCTCGCGAGCGTGCGGAATACGGCACGGAAGGCCATTGAGAAATTTCCCGGCCTGAACTGCGTCTTCAACAACTCCGGGGTCCAGCGGAGGCATGATTTTGCCGCCGGAAAACCCATCGACGACGCTGCGATGCTCGCGGAGGTACAAACCAATCTGCTGGGCCTGGTCCGAGTGACCTCTGAATTCTTGCCGCATTTGAAGAGCCAGCCGAGCGCGATCCTCTTGAATGTTTCCTCGGGGCTCGCGTTCGTCCCGCTCCAGGTTTTCCCCGTGTACTGCGCGACGAAAGCCGCGGTCCATTCTTTTTCATTGACGCTGCGCCAGCAGCTGCGAAATTCAAGCGTAAAAGTTATCGAACTCATTCCTCCCTATGTGGCGACGGAACTCGCTGGAGGATCCCCGTCCCCTGCCGGCGCCATGCACCGGATGCCGCTGCAAACTTTTATAGCGGAAACGATGGGAGCACTTGCCAGTGACGCGGACGAAATCGCGATCGGCGGCGCCCGGAATCTTGTCGCAGCTTCCGGTTCCGAAAACGTAAAGAAGGTTCTGGCGGAAAGGAATCGCTAGTTCTTGTTGTCCAGGCCGCCGACGGGTTCCGATGGAGCGCGGCGCTTTTCGACCTCGTCTTTCGTGTCTGTCAGCATGTTGCGAAGGACATTTCGGGGAATGCTTTTGGTCAGTGGGTTGATCAGCCAGGCGAGCAATGGGGGAACCGTCCGGCTCAGTGAGATCGATTCGTTTTGAATGTAGACGCCGCCGTCCTTCTCTTCGATTCGCCAGTAGCTGTTGAGGCGCCACATGTATCCGTGATTTTCGCCCTCCGGGCTTTCATGTTCGTTCGGGCCGTCCCAATCCATAACTTCCGTAATGCGGGTCGAATGGGATACGCTTTCGTTCCGCGTGCTTCCAAGCGGCGTTACAACGACGTCGAAATATCCATTGAGAACAACCGTAAGAAGCGACTTCGTGTACAGTTGCTGGTAGACCTTCAATTCGTTCCCATTCTGAGAGATCAATTTCGCGCGGCGAATTTCAGGTTTGTAAATCTCCGGCTCGTGATCGTAGTCGTTCAGGACAGCGACGACTTCGGAGAGCGTGCCTTTGGGGAGGAACATGACCCCGACCCAATTGTGGATCAGGCCGCTGGGAACACGAATCGGGTGATGGTCCTCCTCGGCGTGCATTTCCTCAATATAGATTTGGCCGCGTTTTAGTTGATCGTACGCAGCCTTGCGTTGCGCATCGGGCAATCGATCGACGATGAGGAATTGGTTGGCGCGACTTTGTTCCGCCATTCGCGCTTCGGAGGCCGCGACATAGCGGTCGAAGGCCGCGACCGTTTCAGGCTTCAACTCCGTCGCACGCACCACTCCCGCCATCGACAGCGGCCAAATCGCCAGCGCCAGGCCCACCTTGCGCAATGGCCTGCTCCAAGGATTCGGCTGCTGGGCAACCGGCGGGCGAGCCCCGCAGGTGACCCACCAGTATGGAAGGAATGCTCTCCGACCTAGTCACAGCATAATTATGTCACAACGTTCAATAGGGCCGGTCGGGATAAGTCCGGGCAACCGCGAGCGCCACTTCACGCACCGGGCGTCCGTCAGAGATTCGTTGCTCCAGACCTTGCGCGCCGGCCTGTAGCGATGGATCGCCGCCTCGGTGGAGTCCGGAGTCAGGCGGCCGGCCGGTCTTTCGAACGGTCCCACAAATTAGGCATCTCGGCATTCGAATACCCGGAAACGAACGCCTTGCTCGTTCCGTCGAGTTCGTACATCGAGCGGCGAACCGCTCCGATATTGGCGCCGTAGACGTGAATGCTCACTGAGGGCCGGTCCGCAAAGGCGTTCGCGACACGATGGAAGTCTCCAATCGCGGGCGAGACCGCAGCGACCTCGCCTTCTCCAAGTCGAACGGGTTCGCCGTCTTCCACAAAACGTCCATCGCTCGCGCGCGAGTAGCTCTGTTCGAACTCCGCCCCGCGCAGAATGCCCACGAGCCCCCAGACGGTATGGTCGTGAATCGGGGATTTCTGGCCGGGGCCCCAGACAAAACTCACCACGGAGAACCTCTCCCGCGAATCGGCGTGCAGCAAGTATTGCTGGTAGCCGGTCGGGGAGGCTGCCGCATAGCGCGCCGGCAGCCAGTCATCGACGCCGACTAATTCCTTCAGTAGACGCGATCCTTCGCGAAGCAGTTCCGGCTCGGTTGGGGCGGTTTCCACCAATTCGCTGATTGCAACGACGAAATCTCGCAGGCGCTCAATGCGGGGCGCTCCGGTCAGGGACTTTTCCGTAGATGCCATTGATTCGATCCTTTCGTTTCCGCGAGACGGCTTGCAAAAGACGAATCGCTGAGAATCGATCGTACTTCGGCCAAACTTCACAGGCTGAAGCCTGCGCCACCTGCGACGACCGGATATTTGCGCGGCCGTGCGAAATCCCGGGTAGGATATCATCCGGAACGGTCATTCCGTACAATTTGGGACGACTGGTTCGAATTCGCACAGCAGAAGTTGGTTCCGTAGTTTACCCGGAGAGTGACGCGTACCTGGTGGTCGTCGCGGTCTTCAAAATCGCTGCCTCGGCACTTTGTGCCGGGGGGTAGGTTCGATTCCTACCCTCTCCGCCAATCGTTTTCAAAATCCGAGCCGTCATTTTCCGGCTTGTCGAAAGGAGATGCTCACGCGTGTCGCGCGAGGAGATTCTCAAGCTGACTGCGCTGTCGTCCTGCGCTGGTTGAGCTTCCAAACTCAGCCAACAGGCTCTGAAGCAGGTTCTGCGTCAGCTACCATTCTTGAATAGCCGCAATCTCCTGGTCGGCATGGCCACGGGGGACGACGCAGGGGTGTATCGCATCGACCGAAATCGCGCGCTCGTGCAAACGACCGACTTTTTCACGCCAATCGTCGACGATCCGTTCGCGTATGGACAGATTGCAGCGACCAATGCGATGTCGGACGTGTATGCCATGGGCGGCCGTCCGCTGACGGCTCTGAACCTGATGGGCGTGCCGATGGATCTGCTCCCGCCGCGCGCGATTCAACGCATTCTTCGCGGCGGCGCCGAAAAAATCAAGGAAGCCAGGTGCGAACTGATCGGCGGCCACACCATTCGAAATCCGGAGCCGATCTACGGTCTGGCCGTTACGGGGATGGTTTCACCGCGTAAGATGCTCACCAATTCGAACGCGCGTATGGGAGACGTGCTCGTCCTGACGAAACCGCTCGGCACGGGTATCATCACCACGGGGATCAAGCGCGGCCTGACCAGCCGCGTGGTAGAACGCCGGGCGATCGCGACGATGACGAAATTGAACGACGTCGGGGCGGAACTCGCCGAGCGCGGTCTTCTGAAAGCGGCGGTGGACGTCACCGGATTCGGCTTGCTTGGCCATTTGAATGCGATGTGCCGCGCCAGCAAAGTGGGCGCGGAAATCGATGCGGCTCGTGTACCTGTAATTCACAAAAGTGTTTTCGATCTGATCGCCGCCGATTGTATTCCCGGCGGGTGCCGGGACAATCTCGCCTACGCAAACGAATTTACCGCATGGGATGGCGTGACCGATCTTCAGAAGACCCTTCTGACGGATGCGCAAACGAGCGGCGGACTTTTGCTCAGCGTACCGCCAAAGAATTTGGGACGGGTTTTGAAACTCTTGCAGCGCTTCCGCACTCCGTGCGCCGAGGTCATCGGCCGCATCACGCGGTCCGCGAAACCTGCGATCAAGGTCCGTCGATGAATCGTTCCCTGCTCCGCTCCATTCCGTCCGTCGACAAACTCCTGCAAGCGCTTGGCGAAACCGGCTTCCCACGTTCCATTGTCGTCTCGGTTGTCCGCAAGGAACTCGGCTCGATTCGCAAACAGAAAGCGGCGCTAACTTTCGACGCTGTGCTCTCCCGTATTCGCGGAGCGTTGCAAGAGCTGGGAGCGTCGCGCATTCAGCCCGTGATCAACGGAACGGGCGTTCTGGTCCATACGAATTTCGGCCGCGCTCCGCTTGGAGCGGCGGTCATTGCTAATTTGTCGAGGATCGCCGCGAACTACAGCAACCTGGAATATAGCCTTGTGGACGGGTCGCGGGGCGGCCGCGCTGCGTATCTCGAACATTGCCTCGCGCTGCTTTGCGATGCGGAAGCTGCCACCGTCGTCAACAACAATGCCGCCGCGCTCATTTTGATTCTTCGGCATTTTTGTGGCTCCGGCGTCCCGGACCTGGCAGGTCGTTCACGCGGCAAAATCAATGGCGGGCCGCCCGTCAAGAATGAAGTCGTGATTTCTCGCGGCGAGTTGATCCAAATCGGCGGGGGCTTCCGGATACCGGAGATCCTGGAATCCAGCGGCGCGCGGCTTCGCGAAGTCGGGACGACGAACAAGACGTCGCTCCAGGATTACGGCCGCGCCATTACGCGCGAAACGGCCATGATCTTGAAAGTGCATCGCAGCAATTTCTACATGGGAGGATTTGTCGAGTCGCCGGAAACGGAACAGATCGCACAACTCGCGCGCCGGAAGCGAGTCCCGTTCGTCGAGGACCTGGGCAGCGGTGCGGTCGTCGATACGCGATCGATCCCCGGCCTCGAGCACGAACCGACGCCCGCCGAAATTCTGCGTGGCGGGGTCGAATTGGTTTGCTTCAGCGGGGACAAGCTTCTTGGCGGACCGCAAGCGGGCGTTATTGCCGGAAAGGCGAGAAGCGTCGCCGCCCTCAAGCGGGAACCATTCTTCCGGGCGCTGCGATGCGACAAGTTGATTCTATCCGCGCTGGAAACTACGGTGGATTTTTATCTAAAGAGAAGTGACGCCGCCACCGGCGGGAAGCCGGCTCCGGAAAGGCAGGCGGAAGTTGGAGGCGTTGCGGGCTACGCCGATGTCCCCGTCATCGAAATGCTGCGCGCACCGATGGTCGAGTTGCGTCGTCGCGCCGAAACGATCGTCGCGGCGCTCCACAGTGCGCCTCTCAAAGTAGTTGTGGGTGTCGGCACCGCGCATGTCGGCGGAGGCGCGTTGCCCCGGTCCGCGATTGAGTCCGTTACGCTGGAACTTAAACACGGCGTCCTGAAACCCGATCAGATCGCCAGCCGCCTGCGGGAGCAATCGCCGCCCATCATCGGCTATATCGGCCAGGGCAAATTCAAACTCGATTTGCGCACGATCTTCCCAAAGCAGGACGCGGAAGTCGTTCGCTCCCTTCAATCCTTGCGGCCGTAGCGTCAAGCAGATTATGTCCACCCCTCAACACTACATCGTGGCCACCGCGGGCCACGTGGATCACGGCAAAAGCGCGCTGGTGAAAGCCCTCACGGGCACAGACCCGGACCGCTTGCCCGAAGAGAAATTGCGCGGGATCACGATCGATCTCGGATTCGCGCACCTGGAATTGAAGGCTCCCGGGGATCCTCTTTCAACTTTTCTTGTGGGGATTGTCGACGTGCCGGGCCACGAGGACTTCGTGAAGAACATGGTCGCGGGCGTCGGTTCGATCGACGCGGCGCTTCTGGTCGTCGCCGCGGATGACGGCTGGATGCCGCAGACCGAGGAACACCTGCAGATCCTGACGTATCTTGGCGTGAAGCGCGCCGTGATCGCCCTAACCAAAATCGATCTTGCGCAGGAGGAAGCTCGAACGGTCGAGTCGGTCCGCGAAGCCCTGCGCGGCTCGCCTTTTTCGGACGCCCCAATCCTTCCCACGTCCGTCATCAGTGGCCGAGGCCTCGAGGACCTGAAATTCGCTCTCGCAAATATCCTGGCCCAAACGGAGCCGCCTCGCGATATTGGCAAGCCGCGCCTTCCGGTGGACCGTGTTTTCCAGCTCCCTGGAATCGGAACGGTCGTAACGGGAACGTTGACGGGCGGCACGCTGCATCGCGGCCAGACTGTTGCGATTCAGCCAGCGGGACACGCAGCGCGCATTCGCAACATTCAATCCCACAATCGCAACTTCGAATCGATCGGCCCGGGCACCCGCACAGCGCTCAATTTGCCCAACGTGATCCCAGACCAGGACGTCCGGCGGGGCGATGTCGTGACGCTCGCAGATTTTGGCGGTCCCTCCGAAATTCTTGACGTGGTCGTGGATGTTTTGCCGAGAGCGAAACGTACGGTTGCACAAGGAGCCAGAGTCAGAATGCACCACGGAAGCGGCGACGTGCCGGCTCGCGTCATCTTTTTCACTTCCAAGACGCTAGTTCCGGGAGGACGCGCGCTGGCGCAGCTCCGGCTGGAGGAGCCCGCGTTTCTCTTTGCAGGCGATCGCTTCGTTCTGCGCGACTGGGCCGAGCAAAACACGCTCGCCGGCGGCATCGTGCTCGACGAGCGGGCCGGCAGCGCAACGCTCCACGGCGAGGCGCGCACGGATTTTCTGAATCAGCGCGCCGCCGCTCCTGACGACGCCTTGGTCTATATACTTTCGCAATTGAAACGCGACGGAGCCGTAAGACAATCCCAATTCCTGTTGCAGTCGCGCTTCAGCGCGGATGAAATCTCCGCAATCCTTTCACGGCTCTCCGCCGAAGGCGCCGTGACGGTTGCCGGAGAATTGGTTGCCGACATCGCGAAATGGAACAATCTCCGCGATTCCGCAATCGATGCCATCGACGCTCAGCACCGCGCGCGTCCCGAAGACGCCGGCATCCTGTTAACGGATTTGCGCGCAAGGCTCGCTGCGGATCTGCCGTTTGCCGATCTGTTCGATGCGTTGATCGAGGATTTGTGCAAGGGCGAGTTCGCCCAGTCCGGCGCGTCCATTCGCCGCGCAGCGCACCGGTCCGCGCTGCCGAAACAGCTTCAGGCGGCCGCGTCCAAGCTCCGCGCCGAATTGGACGCCAAGCCGTTCGGCCCGCCCTCGCGCAACCAGCTCGCGCCGGATTCCGATTCGCGACAGGCCCTGCATTTTTTGATTAAGTCGGGCGAGGCCATCGAGATCAGCCAGGAAGTAGTAATGGCCACAGAGCATCTAAAGCGGGCAACCGAACGAGTCCGCGAATTCATCCGCGCTCACGGCCCATCGACGGTGAGCGATCTGCGACAAATGCTTGGCGCGACGCGCCGGGTGATCGTGCCCCTGCTCGAGCGCCTGGACCGCGAAGGGATCACGCTGCGGCAAGGCGACACCCGCGTCTTGCGCCGCTGAATCGCCCGGCCGGCGCACTCGATAAAGCCCCGGTTTTTCGAATGTGAACGAAGATCTGAACTGAATGGTGTTGGGGAAGGTGCGATCGAGCCCGTAATCCCATCCTACTTGTGGCGAATGTCTTCGGGAGCCCGCTGACGGTCGAGCGGCAAAACCTGCAGTTGCCAGCGCACTGGCGCCGAAGCCGGCAAATAACAAATCTTGCTGTCGCAGGCCTGGTACTCCAGCTTCCCCTCGATCGTGAACGTTTTGCCGTCCGCGCCCAGCGCGCCGCTGAAATCCGCCGCGGAACTGATTTTCAGTTCTTGCGTGATGCGGAATTTCCCCTCGAACACGGGGACGCGTTCCTTGATGGCCGGAAGAAACAGAGTTTTCGCGCGCGGATAGTTCGCCGGAGCAATCTCCATGCCCGGCACCGCGTCCATCGTAAGCGAGATGGGCTTGTACCCTTTTACTCCGGGCGAATACACATGCACGTCGGGAGGGAGCTGCACCTCAGCCGTTAGGGTGATATGTCCACCCGGAAAACCGGTGCGGTCGGATTGTTGGACGGCAACTGTCAGGTGCGGCGCTTCGACTTTGTCCGTCACTTCGTCGCCCAACGCCGGAAAAAGCTTGCCGATGATGTTGTTTCCGGAATACCGGTCGCGGTATTTCGCTTCGAAGAACTTTTCGCGAATCACGCCGTTCGTATCGATGTAGAAATACCCGGGCCGCGCCATCCCCTTGTATTGTCCCGTGGCTTCGGTGTTCAGGACGTCGTAGGCCCGCAGGGTTTTCGATTCGGGATCGGCGAGCAGCGGGAAATCGATCTTGCGCCGGTCGGCGAAGCTTTTCAGGATTTCCACGCTATCGTAACTGATGCCAGCGATCTTAATGCCCTGCGCTTCAAATCTTGCTTTTGCGTTTTGCAGCTCGACCAGCTGCCCTTTGCAGTACGGTCACCAATCCGCGGAGCGAAAAATGAGGAGAACAGTTCCCTTCGGTCCTCTCAGCGTCTCCAGATTCTGCTCGCGGCCAAACTGATCGCGCGTCGAAAAGTCGGGGGCCTTCTGCCCAACGGCCAGGCCAATCGCCGTGTGCAATTTCAGCGAAGTCAGGTGGATCGTGCCGCCATCCAGCGTGCCGGCTGCAACCATGCTGTCCCCGAGGTGGCCCTTGGCCAGGTCCTGCGGATCGAGGAGATACATCTGCCGAGTCGTGTCGTCATACAACACTGCTTTCGCGCCGGGAACGTCCTTCGCGGTGCACTTGGCCGCTTCATTGAACGCTTCGTCCGCGTTGCAATTGTCATTGATGATTACGCCGGACCAGGAGCCGGAATTGGGAGCATCGCCCTGCGCAGCCGCTGCTCCGCCGAACACCAGGAGAAAGGCAATCGCAATCGTCGGCACAACAACGGATGTCATCCAGCCCCCCTTTCGGAAGTTTCCAAACTCACAGGAGTCTTCTAGAGCAAGAGCACGCTACCACAGACCTGGTCGCCGAACAAAACTCGACTGCAATTTTGTTCCAGTTGTGAGCCGCTGTCGACGATTAATTTCCAGAAAATGTATCGATAGCGCCGTGGACCGAATAAGATCGGCAGGGGCGGTGGGGATGGAACTATCAAGCCGCTTGCGGACACGTAAGTTCTTCACTTGAGTTTCGGACGAAATCATCACAAACGCTAGAAACGCAACGTCAGGTACATGACGGGAATGCCCGTTAGTATCACGCTTCAATCGAGGTTTTGAATGAAAGTTAGTGACGATGTTTCGCTCAGAACCTGTTCTTAGGCTTCGCTGATTCCGCTGCCCAAGAATCTTGCACCCGCGGAAGTGGGAGGTAGTTGTCATTACCGATTCTCTTCAGAAGACTCGCGCTTGTGGCCAAGGTCCAAACCATAATGCGGATGCTTGGCTGGACCTGTAATTTTGATCGGGACTACCGCCCCGTTTCCTTGTTTTGTGAAAATCGGATCGGCAAATTTCAAAAAGAACGACTTCACACCCGTGGTGATTTGTGAGAGCTTTGCCTCCATTCTGAGCATCCCGTGAAGGTCAAGACTTTCAGGCCCGAGCGCGTAGGTCCCGGCCAATTGGACGTCCGCACCTGGAATATCAAAACGAAGTCCGGCGAGCGACAGGATTCCATTCCTGAGCCTGAAGTTCCCTTTCATGGCGCTTGCCACATCATCCGTGCTAATCGCTTCCTTGGGATCCACAATTTCTTTCGGCTTTCCCCGGCTGCGTTTGCTCATGTTATCGATTTTTTGCTGCAAGGTGCTGCTGCTGAAGTGTATGGAGATCAAGCCAAAAGAGCCGTCCAGGCTCAGACGGTCGGGAATTTCCTGGGGGCCGGGTGCAAGGACGAATTTCGTCTTCAAACGAATTGGCCCGGTCATCGACGGCGACTCCTTCACCCCAAGCAGAAGCAGGTCTTCGATGCGAGCACGATCGGCATTCACATCGAGGGTTATGATTTTTCCTTTACGGCCTTTCACCCCCTCAACACTTCCCTGCGCCACCAGGACGGTATGTTCAAAGTGAGCTTCCACCGGCTGGAGGTATGTGTCACCGTTCGTCCCATCCACGACCGCATGGAAACTCGTGAAGAGGTCCACTCGATGACCTGCACTAGTAACCTGAAAATTCTGAGTATCGGTCGTCCCATCGACACGAATTTGTTCCAGTACACCTTGATAGTTTCCTTTTGAGGACAACACTCCGGCGATTCCGGGGAACACGCCCAGGTCGGCTCGCTCAAACGTGTAATTGCCCGAAACTGGCGTAAGGCGTGGAGTGTCCATATTCCAGGGACCGAAAATTCCCGCAGACACTATTTCTCCAGGCGGTCTCGGGTTGGAGAGTATCGCCTGGAATTCCAGGGCGCCGTCGATGCCGGAGGAATGCATGTGGAGGTGCTGAATATCAAATTCGAGAGGATCTTTTCCGGGCTTTTCCGTCAGAATCTTGAGGACCGCGTTCTCGGAAAGAATCTCGTCGAAGCGAACCGCGCGGAGCTTCCGTCCGAAGTTTTTTCCGCCGCCGTCACTGTACCCTTTACGCGGCGGAACATTGATTTGGAGTCCTTCCAATTTGACATATTCGATGCGATGCGGACTGCGAAGAAGCCTCCACAACGAAGTCCTCAGCGTAAATCCCTTGACCGCGATCAGTGGGGGCAGATCCTGGCGACCTTGATAATGGAGCACCACATTTTCGCCCTCGCATTGGACAAGAGGAAAAGGAACTGTGACATGGAAAGTCGAGAGTTCAACGTCGCCGTTATATTCATGGGCCATCCAGTCTTCAGCCCAAGCGCGCGCACGCCGCGCAATCATCACGGAAGCGACGATCAGCACAGCTACTACCGAAAGCGTCAGGCCACCCATCGCCCACAAGAAACTTTTCAATCGTGATGACATAATGTTTCTCATACTGATTGTACTGTTCTCCGCCACTTTGTACGGATGGAATTTCGGTGAAATCGCGTGAAGGATTTCACTTTTTCAATTACAGCTTTCCCACTATGGACACTGTCGCGGATTCTCTTGAAATCTAGGCGATCGGCTTTCGCACACCGGCTGCGCGCGTAAAACGGTCAGCACTCTACAGCTTTAATCTCCGCTACGTACACGTTACGGTGGATTGTTGGCCGGACCATGTGAAACGTACACTCGGCATCGCGCTGGCCAGGGTTTGAGTGCGCTCTTTTTGGCGGGCGCACGGAAAGGAACCGGTATGGCCAATCCGATGCGTGCCAAATTCCCAACATCATTTGGGGTGTTCAGTCCCACAGGACACGTGGTTATGGCCTTTGCCAACGATGAAAGCGCGAAGATGGCTCGGGAAGCGCTGATCGCTGGCGGGTTCAGCGAAACCGATGCCATGCGGTTCAGCAGCGACGACGTCATGCTGGAATGCGAGAGAAGTAACGAACAAGTTTCCAATCCCCTCCAGATCGGGCAGGACGTGGCGAAGATCGCGGAGTACAAGGCACTCGCAAAAGAAGGATGCGGATTTATTGTCGTGCATGCGGCCGGGGATGAACGGGCGAAACAAGCGCTGGCAATTGTACATCCCTATGGATTGAAGTTTGCCGAGAAGTATAACCGGCTGACCCTGGAAGAGTTGGCTTAGCGTTGTTTGAACGATCGAAGCGTATGTCCTGCGGAGGCAAGATTCATGTTGCGGACAATTCTTATTATCATTCTAGTTTTGGCACTGCTCGGAAGTTTGCCTGCGTGGCCTTACAGCGCGGCGTGGGGCTACTACCCAAGCGGAGGCCTGGGACTTCTCCTTGTCATTGTCTTGGTCTTCGCACTTTTAGATAGACGGTCAACGGTGTAGCTCCCGGTAGCGGCCGACTCTTCGCCGTTCTGTTCAATCGCGGCGGTGCCCGTTCACAAGCTTGGAATTTCGGACAATATTCCGCATGAAATACCGGTTCCGACAATTCCGGGGCACTGCATGGAGGCACTGGATCTAAGTAGGAGGCGGCGACCTGAGCGAGATGCTCTCGCAGGCAAGGCTGACTCGAATCCGTGTCTCGTTGCGTCTGAGAATTATATTGTTTCAGGCATTGTTTTGCTGCGGGGAATTGCGGTTGCATAGAAATCCCAGACTGGGTCTCTTTGAGACTTCATCGAGGAGACCGAGGGGGTTCAGGCGTGCCTCGATGGGTTCTGGGTTGTCCAGAATGCGCTCAGGAATTCACGCACAGCGAAATCGACACCGAGTATCGAAAACCACGCATCGATCCCTTTTCTTGGATTGGCGACAAGCCTGAATTACCAGATGTAGGAATTAGCCTAAAATGCCCCAACTGTGAAAAGGTTTCGGTCTACAAACGCTATCAGCTCACGTATCGGGCGACCTGACATCCAAGCCAGGTTCCCGACAGGTCCGTGGAACCGTGAAATTCCACGCCTCTGCTTAACCTACGTGCTGCTTTTTGGGACAGTACCCTCGGAATGAGCTTCCACCGTGACTTCTGTCAGAGCTTAGCGTAAATCTCGATGCCAGCTTTCAATTTGTTGACTAATTCTTTCATAGCATTCGCAGGAGGCAGATTCCAATCCGACCCGGTTTTCAATCGTCACTTCGCCGCGCCGATAGGTGATCAACCCTGCTTTTTGAAGCATGCCTGCCGCAACGGTAACGCTGGCGCGTCGCGTGCCCAGCATATGCGATATGAATTCCTGGGTTAGGGGAAAGGTGGATTGGCCCACTCGGTCGTGGCTCATCAACAGCCACCGAGCCAAGCGCTCGTCGACTTCGTGAAGGCGGTTACACGCGGCAATTTGACTTGCCTGAATCGCCAGTTCTTGAGAATAGCGATTTAACCTCGCCTCGAGCCGGGGACAATTCACCAGGACCTTTCTGAAATCCTGGGCGCGCACCTTATAGCCAGTGGCTTCAATCTGAATTACGGCGCGCGTGGGAGTCGTGCGGTACCCCACGATCAGCGGGAGGCCGACGAACCCTTCCTTGCCTGTCAAACCGACTTCGACGCTCTTGCCGTCGGACATGGAATGAATAATGGAGGCCACACCGCTATCCAGGAAGTAGGCGAAGTCGATAGGTTCGGATGTTTCAGTCAACACTGTACGCGCGGGAAGCCGGACAAATTCCGACTTCGATAGGAGCAAGGCGCGTTCCTTGCGAGGCAGACCGAGAAGAATGGTATTTTGATTGGTTCGGGTGTCAGCGAGCAAGATTGCCGGAGTGACGACGGACTTAGCATCGACACTCGAAACCTTTGCCGCCATCATCAACTCCTGACATCGTCCGATTGCAAAGAACCGCAGGAGAGAGACTGCGGAGGAATCCAACGAGACCCGGCTACGGTACTCCAATTTAACAACGGATACTAGCGTGAAATGTTAGGAACACGGGACGCTTTTTTCCCGCCCCCTTGAAAATCATGTACGGTAGCGTACACTACGGTTTAGCCTGTATTTTCTGATCCGGGACAGTAGCGTAAGAAGGCGGATCAGGCGACCGCAATGGGCAAGCCATCCAATTCGAGGAAAACCACGACCAAGCCGGACTGGGCATCGATGATTTCCCGGCTGCGACATCGGCTGGGCCTAAGCCAGACGGCATTCGGTCACGAAATCCATTCTTCCGCAATGGGTGTATCTCGTTGGGAACGTGGCGCGCAGGAACCCCCTTCGCACAGCTACATTGAGATGGGGAATCTTGCGGGCGATCCGGATTGCTGGTTTTTTTGGGGACGCGCCGGCCTCCGCAGCGAAGATTTGATGCGCGTCTTGCCAAAACTCCAAAAGCGCTTCGCGCAGTCCGGCCTGCATGATCTTCAAATTGTGCAAGCAGGCACGAGTGCCAAGAGGGTGGAAAAGGCGCGGCTGGTTGCGATCCCTTTACTGAAGACCGTAGCGGCCACGAATGGCGAAAAAGGCGACGATACGCCGATCCTTCACGAGGCGCCGATTGAAAGCATGATCGCGGCCCCAAGGGAATGGTGCCCGAATCCCGCCGCGACCTATAGCCTGAGAGTCCGCGGCAATTCCATGAACCCCTTGATCTATGCCGACTACATCCTGGTCGTTGATTCCTCACAGACCAACCGCAGCAAGCTGGACGGGAAGATTGTAATCGCGTGGCACAAAGACGTCGGGCTGACCGTCTCTCGTTTCCGACGCTACGATCACACAGAGGTCCTGCATCCGGAAAATCGAGAGTACCAGTCCGTTACATTGGACCGCAAAAATAGCTGGAAGATCATCGCTAGAGTTTTGTGGTGGATTGGAAAGGCGCCCTAGCCTGCGTTTTTGGCCGCGAGCCGATGAAGATCGTGTGTGAGGGAAATTCCGCGCTTGATTGGAGCGCACGGAAATGAGAAACTGCGCCGATCATGCCGTCGCGACTTTAGTAAACTCCGCGAAATTTAGAACTTGTTCGAGCAAGGCATCGATTTGATCCATCTTTGAAACCACCGCGCAAATACCGACGGCTTGAGCGTTTCGCTCTATTACAGGATCCTTGTGCAACGTAAAGAGGATGATGGGAACTCTTGGCAACATTTCGCGCAGAATTGCAGCGGCTTCCAGGCCGCTCATCATGGGCATGCTAAGGTCAAGAACGATCAAATCGGGTCCTACGACTTCGGCGCGATGGATCGCGTCCAGCCCGTTCACTGCCTCCGAACAAACTACGTGTTCCAGACGCGCCTCCAGACAGGTTCGCACTACTTCCCTTACGATCGTGCTGTCATCGACGATGAGGATTCGTTTGGGCATACACTCAACCGCAAATGGCTGCCTGCGCCGAGGAGCGTCTATGTACGGTAGCGTACTATAAATTAGTGAGACTACAATACGGTATTGCCTGTATCAGAGGGCTTTATTGGGAGATTCAAATGAAGAAATTAGGAGAGATGGCTCTGGATCGCCGGTCGGCGGTTCATCCGTGCATAGGCCTTCCGGAAGCTCGGGATGTCATGAATTCCGAACTGCTTCAGGCAAGCTCAGCTTGAGCGCGACCATTGAGGAGCAGACGCACCTCGTGCACAAGGTGTTGGCCGGCGGTCGCTTTCGATAGGTAGCTGTGAGCTCCAGCGGCGAGGATTTCTTCGACAATCTGCTTCGAATCATGGACGGAAAACGCCAGAACTTTTGTTTGCGGCCTGTGACGAACGATTTGCCGCAAAACATCCAGCCCGTTCATGATGGGCATGTTGATATCCAGAATCACTAGATCGGGCGTCTGAGCCAGTGTTTTCTCTAACGCATCCTTGCCGTCCACGGCTTCTCCGCAGACCTCTAGACCCGGATCGCTCTCGAGCATCGTTCTTATCCCGCGGCGAAGAACGTCATGGTCATCGGCAATCAAGATGCGTTTTCGCCAGGCATTGGAGTCAGCAATAACTTCCGCCGGCAACAACTGAGCCTCTTGCATCGAGGGAGCTTGATAGGTTCGGATATTTCCGCCCGATGGCTACAGATCGGAAGAATCGCGGTCACCAGAGTTCCCTCACCGGGCCGGGATGTGATCTCCAAATCTCCCGAAAGTTGCCTCACACGTTCCGTCATGCCTTGAATCCCGACTCCCAAAGGCGCCACGGATGCAGGTTTAGCTTTCCTTGATTCGTTACCCATGCCTTTGCCGAAATCTCCAATTTCCAACCTTACTTCACCGCCGTCGGAGCGCGCTCGAACATATGCAGTGGCGCTTCCGGAATATCGATGGACATTTGCGAGGCTCTCCTGGACGACGCGGAACAGCGCCACTTCAGCGTCAGGCGCAAGCCTCGCAAAACTGGCGGGAATATCCACCTCTACACGAATACCCGTGCGGTTTTCAAAACCTTGCGTAAACCATTCCACTGCCGATGGCAACCCCAGTTCATCGAGCAAGGGCGGATGAAGGACGTAAGAAAGCGTACGAATTTCCTTGTTCACCTCATTGGAGAGATCGATTGATTCCAGTAAAAGGCGGTTAATCTCTTCATTCTTCCCGATGGCCTTGCGCTTCAGGATGCCGGAAAGATCCATGGACAAGAGCGCGAGTTTCTGTCCAGTGACGTCATGCAGATCCCGGGAAATTCGGCGGCGCTCCTCGTCCTGGAGCCGCAGCAGGCGTCCTGAAAGATTTCTCAGCATGTCTTCGCTGGCCTTCAGTGCCTCGTTCGCTCCCGAAAGTTCTGTCATGTCCGTGGCGATCACGCAGATCGTGCGTATGCCGAAGTCACGGACGGAACTCAACGATAAGCGCACCAGCCGCCGTTGGCCGTCGAAGGCTCGATAAACTGACTTCGCCACGGGTCTCGCCTTGGAAACTCCTGGCAATCAGTGTGTTGAGATTTAATATTGTTGAAGGCCGAAATGTTTGTGCAGCGGGGTTCCCAACGAATTCTTCAAGGTGAATCGCCCAGAATTCCGGCAAAGCTGGCATTCGCATACAGGACTGTGCCATCCTGATCCAGAGTCGCAGCGCCTTCGTTCATGGATCTCGACGAGCACACGTAAGGATGCTCGGCTCCCTGTAGCGTAAAGACCTGATCGCCCTCCATGCCATTTACGACGACCGCATCCACCCGTCCGCGCTTAATGGCAAGAAACGTTTCTTCAAGCTCATGCACGCGCGTCGCGCAATTTTTTGATCGCGTCGCGGCAGTCTTTTTATTTTATTGGACGTTTCTCACGCCATTTCTATTCCTTAAGGTCAAGGCCGAGTAAAACTTCCCCTTGTCCGAAAGGTCTCCCACCAGTCTTCGCAGCGGCAGCGGAAGCCTCTTGATCAAAGTGGGCGCGGCAACAACCTGGGCTTCTTTCGCCAACTCCGGGTGCTGGTACAGATCGATCACTTGCAGCTCAAATCTTCCCTCAAGAAATTCATCGCAAACATCACGAAGATTGCGAATGGAAGCTGCGGAACGCGGGGTCTGGCCCGTTACGTACAGCCGGAGGGAATACATTTTGCGCGAAGCCCGAATTCTTTTCGCGTCCGACTGCGTCTTCTTTCGGAGCTCGCCGCTTCATGTCTTGGCTCCCAGGCGCTTTTGCTGCGGGTGGCCGTACGGTCGCTTTGCTCCATCCGGCTCCGTGCCCCGAAGGTCCAGCCCCATGAGCACGCGGTCCACATTGGAAAGATCCCCGATAATTTTGCGAATAGGCACCGGCAAGTTCCGAACAGACGTGGGTATTGCGAGGATTTGGTCTCCCTGCGCCAGTTGGGGATTCTTGATCAGGTCAATCACTTCCAGCGTCGTATTTGCCTTCCAGATGGCTCCGAAAAATCCGTTTCAGATTCGATAAGGCGGCCAATGATTCGGAGTCTGCCCCGCCACATACAGCCGAAGCTGCATCGCAGGTTCGTGCTCGCGGACGCATTTCCGTTCGATTCGCTGCTCTTTCTTCACCTTGTATCTCCCGCGCCTTTCGCCGATTCGCATGGGATCCGTCGAATTCTCCGCACTCCGCAATCCGAATGCGATTCATCTCTTCCCGTTCCAACTCCAATTGCTTTTCGCGGGACTGCTGCATTGATGGTTCGTTCCAGTTCCAGTTCTTCGGCGGCAAAATCCAAATTCAGCATTTGATTTGCGCGTCCACGCGCGCTCCGTTTTCTTTCCAATGCTTCCTGTCTTTTTTCAATTTCTCTGGGTACGGAGAGGGCCTCGGCCTTCTCTTTCGCCTCCTGCGCCACGCGCGACGATCCCGTCAGCACCACACCGGAGCCAATATAAGGAGGGACCAATCGAATTCCATCGCGACTCATTACAAATTCCCGCATCTGATTGGAATGCGGCATGCCGCGGGATTTCAATATATATACGCAGCGATTTCGTTCCCCGTTCAATTCCAGGTCCCGGCACAAAATCCAGGTGTCCGTCAGCGAGGAAATTCCGATATCCGTTTGTTCGAACTCAAGCTTGTCCGTGTTCAGATTCGTAAGCACGCGAAGTGATCCTTCGGCTCTTCAGATAGTCCATCAGGCGCACGAGCATGGAGTAGACTTCTTTTTGCTGCGCTCCCGGTGACCAGGTTCGTGATCGGGTCGATAACCACATGTTGCGGCTTAACCGAATCAACGAGTTTGTGGATCCGCAAGCAGATGCATTTCGATGCCGTACTGGCTCGGGCGCCAAGCTTCGATGGGCCAGAAGGTCTTTCTCCACCCATTGTTTCAGGTCGAGCCCGACGGAACTCCATGTTTCGCGCGACCTGATCGACCGACTCCTCAAAACCGACGAACAGACAGCGCTCGCCCCGCTCGGCATGCGGTGTCCACGAAAGAGGCCGCCATGGTCGTCTTGCCGCTCCCTGCGGTTCCACTGATCAAAACACTGGAGCCCTGATAGAAACCCTTGCCCCCGAGCATTTCGTCCAAGTCGGCTATTCCTGTGGAACTCGTTCCGTTGAAACTTTGTGCTTCAACTCCAGAGAGGTGACAGGTAAAACGGAAATGCCTTGGTCATCAATAAGGAAGGGATATTCATCCGCGCCATGACTCGTCCCGCGGTACTTGACGATCCGCAAACGGCGAGTCGAAATCTGCTCGCGAACGCGGTGGTCGAGTAGAATGACGCAATCGGAGACGTATTCCTCCAGGCCGTGGCGCGTGAGAGACTTTTCGCCCTTCTCCGCCGTGATCACAGTCGTTAGATCCCGCTCCTTCAGCCAACGGAATAGGCTGCGCAATTCCGCGCGCAGGACGCCCTCGATTGGAGAAACTGGAGAATAGGGCCTCCAGCGTGTCCAAACAAATCCGCTTCGCCCCAACGGAATCGACCGCGTGCTGCAATCGAATGAACAATCCCTCGAGATCGTAGTCTCCTGTCTCTTGAATCTCGCTCGGTTCGATAGAGACGTAGTCGAGGAATAGCTTCCTCACGATCGACCAATTTTCTCAGGTCAAAACCGAGCGACGCGACATTGCGCTCCATTTCCTGCGGCGTTTCTTCAAATGCCACAAGAACGCCCGGCTCATTAAACTCCTCCGCGCCGCGGATCGAGGAATTCCATCCCGAGCATGGTCTTCCCGCAGCCCGGTCCTCCACAAACGATGGTCGTGCGCCCGCGGGGCACACCGCCACCGCTGATTTCGTCGAGCCCCTTGATTCCCGTGGGGGCTTTTGGCAGCGAGGCAGAGTGAGATTCTCCGTTCGAAGGAATCTCGATTTCGGCAGATTTAGCGCGCTTTGCCAAGGGTGCTCCTTAACATAGCCGATGTGGACATAGCAATTTTGGATCACATTTAGTGCGCCAGGGTTCCCATTGCCGTTTACAGTTGCTCCACAAATAATAAAAACGGACCATCGATGCTAGATAGGTTCGACTTTATAACTTATCAACTCTAGATTCGGTATACGGTCTTTCAGGTATATATGCGCTTGGGAAGGTGTAGCGGCAAATAGACATTCCGGAGCGGTGGGTTATTCTCGCGGCGTGAGGGAAGGCTCTATGGCAAAGACAGAGCAAATTCCTCTTCTCACGAACTCGTGACAAGAGACAATTGGAATTGGCAATATCTTCGTTTCCCGGCCACCAATCGGATGATCAAAGCGCGGGTGTCGCCTGACCTTGGCTTTTGCAACGAATCTCTAGGCACTTTCAAATCAATGGTATACGCGATCGTGACGCTTCTCCGTACGGTATTCATTTGGCCGTTGCAAGTCACCATTGGCGGCCACGCGCAAGCATTCTCGCAGAGATCCTTACCAACATTCCTCGGTGGGCGTACAGATTTTGAGGGGCAAGACTACAGACAGTTGCCTATCGAGAGACAAATTGCCCACTGCTATCGTAAAGGTTGAAGTTGCTTCGCGGCGGAGGGAGACAAACATGGCTAGATACGGGCGGGCTGCAAGCAAGGCAGTCAAAGGCGCAATGCGGAGGAGAAAACATGGAACGTTGCGATCAGGAAAAGGGGGAAAGGGGGGTGTCGTGAAAAGTAGAAGACAGGCGATCGCCATTGACTTGTCGGAGGCTCGTAAGAAAGGCGCTAAGGTTCCGAAGAAGACAGCCGGCTGAAACTGAATTGTCTTGTGTGTGCGACGAGCGTGATTGCTTCCTCGATCTGTCCATGACGGTTCGTCCTGACCTGACAATCCGCGGCAAGACACATTTTTCTGAAGGCTTGATGAGGACGCCGTACGGTTCCATGGGAGGCCGCGGGGAATATTTCTCAGGGTTACCATTCAAATAAATACATGAAAATAGGTATCGACTGAATAAGCTATTTCCCCTAATTGTTGTGTTCAGAATTGTAAGACATTGTATCTGAGAGCCTTTACGCTTGGACGCGATGACCAGCCCCTACCAACTTCGGCAAACCAATATGCCATTCGAACCCCGCATACTGATCGTCTGCTACGACGACTCAGTTGCCCAGCAGCTTCGTACTATTTTCACAGCAGCGAACCTTCGATCCGAGCGCGCAAGGAGCATTAAAGCAGCTCGCAAACATGTGATGTCCGGCCGGTTCCCAGTGGTTTTTACTGTCCCACTGCTGCGCGACGGATCCTGGCACCAGCTTGTTGAATTCGCCAGAAGCTGCGATTTCGCGATTTCGTTCGTGGTAATGGCCCGCACATTTGATTTGTACGACTGGGGTGAGTCCACGAGGCGCGGCGCATTCGATGTGTTGGATAGTCTGAGGGGAATGCCAAAGGCTGCCGAGGTCGCAAGCCAAGCCGTCTCGGCAGCCATCTTTGAGGTCCCGCGGTTTTCTTCCCTCCGACCCCAGCCCGAGAATCCTCATGAACGATCGGAATTCAGCGATCGTGACGCGCCACTATAGCGCGGCAAAAGGAGATTCGGACGTGAGCAAGCCTGTAAGAATTGACCAGAAGGGAAGATTGAAGATTCCCTCAAGCTTTTCCGGCGTGTTCGGAGAGATGGGCAAGGGATGCTTTATTACCAGCGAAGATGGTCAGTGCGCTCGGATCTACCCCCTGCGGGTCTGGAATGAGATCGAAAAGCAGCTGGTAAAGTTGTCTTTACACGATCGGAATATGCAGAAGTTGCTTCTTCGCGCAAAGTATTTCGGCCAGACCGTGAGTATGGATGCGCACGGCAGAGTGCTCATCCCCGCAGTGTTGCGAAAGACTGCGCTCATTAGAGGCGGAGCCGATGTGCTCGACTACCAAAATTATTTGGAAGTCTGGAATCATACGCGATTCGTGAAGAATTTAAACCGCAGCCCGGTGACCAAGCAGGATGAACTCTTGCTCGACGGCCTCGCCAACTAGTCGTAGTTCCCGCCCTTTCACAAGCGGATGTTCTTTCTTCACACGGACATGCTGGCTGTAACTTCGTGTAAAGAAGTCACGATACGAGCGGAAAACTCGTTCGGCCGTTGGGCTCCATCCCCGCAAATCTGAACATTCTAAAGGGGGTTACAAGCGTGTCACGGTGGCAGCCAACGTGCTCACGCCCAACTCGTTACATCGAGGATAGATGTCAGCGCGATGGAGGCGGTATACACTATAGAGAGCAAAATCACAACAAAGCTAATGGCCGCAGATCTTCAGGATCCGTGCCCCAGATTGAATCCCTCGATCCCTTCGGCGAAGCAGTTCTTGAGTCTTTGATTGCGTGAAGAGGCAGCAGTGCAGCGGCACGAATGTAAAGCGAGGATAGACTCAATTGGGATCTAAGATGAAGAAAAAGATAAAACAAATGATGGGTGCTGACACAGTATGGATGCCCAAGCAGGACTGGCATGATCGCTATAATTCCCTGAAAAATGTGCCACCGATTTTTCGCATGGTGTGGGAAGCAGCCCCTGGGGTGGTCGCCGCAAGCCTATTTTTTCGCTTAGTTGCTGCCGTGCTTCCGATCGGGATACTGATGGTCACGCGCCGGATTATCGACGCTATATACGTGGTGACGTCGCAGCACTCGAAGTTGCCGGGAGGATTCTGGGGGCTAGTCGCGCTCGAATTCGGGATGGCCTGCCTGGTGATTGTGCTTGCCCGGCTTGTCGATTTTTGTGACACCAGTCTGAACGAGCGCTACACGCGCCATGTCAATATTCGAATTATGCGGCACGCGGCAACCCTTGACCTGAGCAGTTACGAGGATCCGCAGTTCTACGACAGGCTCGAGCGTGCCCGGGTGCAAGGGGCTGACCGAGTCGGAATGATCCAAGAGAGCGGACAAATGGTCCAGCAGGTCGTCAGCACGGTGACGCTCGCGGCAGGTATCTGTGTGATTTCCCCTTGGATTCTTCTTGCTCTAATCATATGTGTAGTGCCGGAATTTCTCGCGGAGACTAAATTTGCATTCCTCGGGTATTCGCTTAGCGTAAGGCAAACCCCCGCGCGTCGTGAACTCGACTATTTGCGAATTCTCGGAACCAGCAAGGAAAGCGCCAAGGAACTGAAGCTTTTTGGACTCGGACCGTTTTTCGCGGGTCGCTACCAGTCGATCTCGGATGAAGTTCATCACCAGAATGTCGAGCTGGCGGGGCGCAAACTGGTTTTGGGCTCTCTTTTGGCTCTTCTCGGAACGGTTGGATATTACGGCACTTACGCATACGGAATTTATTTGACCATCACAGGCGCGTTGACCCTCGGCACGCTGACATTCCTCGCGGGCGCGATTGCCGGCGCCAGCACCAACATACAGGCCGTCTTCACAACATTTTCGCATATTGCCGACCATGCACTCTTTCTCACTGATTTGATTGAGTTCTTTTCAGTTCAGCCCAAGATTTTCTCGAAACCGGGAAGTCTTCCAGGCCCACGCCCGATCCGGGAGGGATTTGAATTCCGTAATGTTTCTTTCGCGTATCCCAGAAAAACTAAGCCAGTGCTGGAAAATGTTAACTTTCGTCTGGAACCCGGCGAACGGATCGCCTTAGTGGGCGCCAATGGAAACGGGAAAACAACTATCGTCAAGCTGATGACTCGCATGTACGACGTCACGGCTGGTCAGATTCTGCTCGATGGTGTCGATATTCGTAAATACAACCTTGAGGATCTCTGGAAAAATATCGGGGTAATCTATCAGGATTTCATGCGCTATGACATGACGGTGGCGGATAACATCGCAACGGGACGGATCGAAGAACGAAACGATGAATTTCGCATTCGCGCCGCGGCGTTTAAGAGCCTGGCCGACAACGTCGTTCGAAAACTTCCCCGGGAATATGACCAGATGCTCGGTTGCCGATTTGAGGGAGGCGTCGACCTTTCCGGCGGAGAATGGCAGAAAATAGCTCTTGCGCGGGCTTACCTGCGCGATGCGCAATTGCTCATTCTGGATGAGCCGACGGCCGCGCTGGATGCACGGTCCGAGCACGAAGTCTTTCAGCGTTTTGCCGATCTCACCAAAGGTAAGATGTCCGTGTTAATATCCCACCGCTTCTCGACGGTGAAAATGGCGGACCGAATCCTCGTTCTTGAAAACGGGACAATTGCCGAGCAAGGAGCGCACAGTCAGCTTCTCAGCAGCGGCGGATGTTATGCGGAGATGTTTGAATTGCAGGCGGCACACTACCGCTGAGCGATCAGGCGATAGCGGCGATCGTTGCATGTGGTAAGGAGAAACCATTCAATAGACTCACAGCCTGCCGGGGTCAATCACAAGCTCGATCTGCACTGGAGTTCCAACTGTTGAGAGTCATTCAGCGCAACTCTGCCTTCCGTGTTCCATTTTCTATTTTATTGCTCTTTCTGATTTTTCAACCTGGAATGGCCTGGGGACAGGTTCGAGAGGAAAAGATTGAAGTGAATCTTCAGTCGCCCAGCCACCCATTTCCTCACTACTGGGAACAAATGTTCGGCTCCGGGCGAGCGATCCTATCATTGCGAGACAGATATCGGCGCGACTTGCGAGAGGTGGAAAACGCAACCGGATTCAAATATATCCGATTTCATGCAATTTTCGATGACGAGGTCGGATTGTACGATGAGGATTCGAAAGGAAATCCCGTCTATAATTTCTCTTATATCGATCAGATCTACGACAGCTTGCTGGAGAATCACGTACGTCCGTTCGTAGAACTTAGCTTCATGCCCCAAAAGCTTGCCGCGGAACCAATACTTCACTCATTCTGGTATAAGCCGAATATTTCTCCGCCAAAAGATTGGAACAAATGGGATGACCTCATTTCTCATTTTGCGCAACATCTGATCGACCGCTACGGCATCGATGAAGTTTCCCAGTGGTACTTTGAAGTCTGGAATGAACCAAACCTTGATTTCTGGGCGGCGAGCCCAAGGAACAATCCTATTTTCATCTTTACGATTCGACGGCAAGGACACTAAAGGCAGTGGATCAGCGGCTGAGAGTCGGCGGGCCCGCAACGGCGCAAGCGGCATGGGTGGATCGGTTTATTCGCCATGCCGTTGAAAATAAAGTTCCTGTCGATTTCATTTCCACTCACGTTTACGCAAACGATTTGAGCGAAGATGTCTTTGGCACCCATGAAACGATCCCGCGGACAACATTCGTATGCCGCGCCGTCCGGAAAGTTCATGACCAAGTCGCGGCTTCTCCCGCGTCGAAATCTGCCAATCATCTGGAGTGAATACAATGCCAGCTATAAGAACGAGCCCGATGTGACCGACTCAGAATTTATGGGCCCATGGCTCGCCGACACGATTCGACAATGCGATGGCCTTGTTGAGATCATGGCCTATTGGACATTTTCAGACGTTTTTGAAGAACAGGGAGTTGTTAAACAGCCCTTTTATGGAGGGTTCGGCTTGATCGCGGAAGATGGTCTGCCAAAACCTTCCTTCAACGCATTCAAATTGCTCCACCTCCTCGGAAACACGCGAATCGAGGTCGATTCTGAGTCCGCGCTCGTTACGCGGCGCGCTGACGGCACGATCGTCATGGCTGTATGGAATCTATTCTTGCCAGGACGCAGTGGGTACGGACAAACGCGTAGCCATCACCATAAACGGTTCGGGGAAAAATCATCGCGCAACGATTTATCGCCTCGATTCAGCGCACGGATCCCTCGACGATACCTATGCAGCCATGGGTAGGCCGGTTTATCCCACACAAACTCAAATTCAGGCGCTTCGGAATGCAGCGAACCTCTCTCCACCTGAAAGGCTACCGGTCCAGCACGGACAGATTTCGATCGATTTGCCGCCCCACGGGCTGGCCCTGATCGAAATTCGCTAGTTCGCTCTGGGAACGAATTGTCAGAAAGGAGCGGGATAAGAAGCTGGGTTCTTGTCTTGTATTTCCAGGGCGGGAGAAGACTGGAAACCCGCGCGCGCCATGCCGCGCCGTGCCTCTGGATTTCTCATGAAATGTATCCCAAACGAATCCAGAGCGTGCGTTTTCAACCATCACCATGGTGATACCGGTATCGATCCCAATGACGTCATGATCATACCAATTCGTCAAAGGATTGAATGCATCTACAAATCCGTATTGGCACCATGCTCCATTTCCGTAGCGGTCTTTCATCGTGCGCAACACGCGCAGCGCGGGGTATTGCAAGAACGGCAACGAACCTCCGGCAGCGCAAGGAACCACAGTTCCGTCAATCGGCCCCGTTAAAGGAGGCCCGCCCCACACGACGTAACCTCGGGCCGAATCGGAGGCGGTGATACCCCACAAATCGTCGCTATAGTCTGGGAAATTCGATCTGCCAGGTCAATGCAAAATCGACGATGCACATCCGTGGCTACGACCGAGTTTCGGAAATAGTCCGTGTACTTGTCGCGCTTGCCCCTGAAAGTCAAACCAAGCCTGCGAATACTGGTGGACGAACAAGGGCGCAAACGAACCGATATAACGAATACCGTCGTACTCGAATGGTGTTCGTTTCCATGCATTCCAACTGTCGGCAGGCAACGGGTGGGACTCTGAACCAAGTCCGAGCAGGTACATCATCATCATTTCGCTGTAGTTGTCCCAGCGATATTGCAGGAAGCCGCTTTCCGGCCTCCACCCGTGGGGCAAAATCGAAGTATCTTCCGATAGCCAGCCCCAGTCCACGCGATTGAAAATAGCGTGAGCCAGCATGCTGATTTCGGAATGCTGGAAATGCTGCCGGCAAGTGAGGATTCCGCAAAGAAGAATCGCGGTGTCAATGGACGAGACTTCCGAGTCCCACAATCTTTCGCCAGTATTGATATCGGCCCAGTGATAAAAAAAGCCTCGGTGGTTTGGGAGCTTTTTCCAATGAAAACGCAAAGTATTGAGCACACGATCTCTTGCCTCCGCGTGGGAAATAAACCCGCGCTTTTCTCCGATGCAAAGAGCCGTCAGTCCAAAACCCGTCGCGGCGATACTCCCCAAATCGTTCTTGTCGGGCGTTCTGACATTGCAACGGTCCCTGACAATGCCGGTCTCGGGATTGGCCTGTTCCCAAAAATAACGAAAATTCGCGGCTTCCAAGTCTTGGAGAAAAGCGTCGTCTTCAGCCGAAAGGGTTTTTGCCGCCGCGTGGGGCGCGTTTTGATGTGAATGTTCTCCGGAAATCTGCGCTGAAGATATACGATTCCATCTTGCGAAAGGAGCAAGCGCAGCCGTGCCGGCCAGCCTCTTCAACAATTTGCGACGAGTTACATTCCGAATGTCGTTTCGCCCATCGTCCATCGGACCGATTATAGACTCCTTCAATTCAATTGAATCACAGCAGTCGGGAAAAAAACACATAGGGTTTTCACCGCATTGGCACTGAAGCGGGTCTAAGCGTTCGAGCACCGACATGCGGTCTCGATGCATCTAATTGTGAGGGTGATGCGATGTCCCATGGTCGAAAAGCCATTTCTTGGTCCATAGCTGCGAGCTTTGGTGGCCTTCTGGCCGTTTTTCTCGGAGTTGTCTTGTTTCGAAATTATGAAAGACGCCCAATCATTTTGAGGGGCGCCGTCATCAAGCAAGACGACGATCCAATCAAGCAGTCCCCCATCATGGACGTCGAAATTAGTGAGGCGCACGGGCTTGCGACGAGCAGCACGAAATCCAACTTCATGGGCTATTTCACAATCCCACTTCTTCGGGGAGTCGGTCAAAATGACTCCGTTACACTCAGATTTCTCCACCCCGATTATGTGCCGATGGACCTCACTGAGTTGGCTAGCGATAAGTTAACGATCGTTCATCTTGTCCCGATTCGCGAAGAAACAGAAGAAAAGACTATCCAGCCAGATCATCCTAACATTGCCGTCGCGAACGTGCGAATTCGATATACCACAGAAGCTACCACGCAAGAGAACATCGGTACGGGCGTGAAGACATTCCAAATTCAAAATGTCGGCAACGTTCCCTGCCAGAATAGAGCGCCCTGCTCGCCAGACAGCAAGTGGAAAGCAGCCGTTAGTTCCGAGTCATTGGATGCCGGGGAGGGAAGTGTTTTTCGAAACGCCAGGGTTTCCTGTATTGCCGGCCCCTGCCCTTTCACGAAAATTGACTATGACGGCTATTCCCAGGGTGGACGCAACATCAAAGTCTCTGTACGCAATTGGTCGGATACGACTACGTTCTTGTTTCAGGCAGAAGTGTTCCGCACACAGATCTCGGAAATCGTACGTATGACATATCCGATCATTCTTGGTACGTCGTTGAATTTTACGTTGCCGTCTGCCGCGGAAGGACCCAGCTTGGAGGCTGAGCTAAATGGAGAAAACATTGTTTTCCCGCTCGGCCCGATTCCCGTCTTGAGTTGGGCTACCTGCAACGTCATTGTCGCGAAAAATGAAACGAAGTTCTACCGATGCGAACTCAATGCGGGATATCGATTTCGGTAACGAAAATAAGTCTACGAGTTGCGGCCGGTTGAGGTAGACCATGTTTTACGCCACCAGGATTTTTCAGGTCTTATGGTCGGTATTGGCTCAGGGAGCTCTGGTAATGACGACGATTCCGGTGCAAAAGTCGGCCTACAGCCAAGCCACGCCGATTTCTAGCGCCCCGACTGGCCCGAACTCCTCGGCGGATATTTTGCAGTACATTTCCTCCGGCTGGGATACCTTGACGCGTACGATGAGTCGATGCGAAAGCCTGGAAGACACCAAGACAGGCGGGGAGGCTGTCTTATATCTTCCCGCAGATATGGCGATTCCTCCAGCAATTGCGGAACTGCAAAAGCATTGCCGCGTGCGTGTGGAACATCTACCGACGAAAATTACAAAGCCTGGAGAAATAGATCCTGGCAGGATCCCAACTGAGGGCCTGTTGTATTTGGAAAATCCTTATGTGGTGCCTGGAGGCCAATTCAACGAGATGTATGGGTGGGATAGCTATTTCATTATCCGGGGCTTGCTTCGCGAACATCGAACACAACTGGCCAAGGGAATGGTTGAGAATTTTTTCTTTGAAATCAATCACTACGGCAGCGTATTGAATGCCAACCGCAGCTATTACTTAACTCGTTCGCAGCCTCCTTTTCTCAGTTCCATGATTCTAGCCGTATACGATGCTGAAGCGGCCGAAGGTAAGCCGAATCTTCCCTGGCTTGAAAAGGCGTATCATTTTGCACTGCGCGACTATGCGCAATGGAATCAGAACCCCCACTTGGCGGGCAGTACCGGCCTTTCCCGATATTTCGATCGTGGAGACGGACCGGTCCCGGAAATCATCGGGGACCCCAGCCATTACTACCGCAGCGTCGCATACTTCTTCCTGGCTCATGGCCGTTCGTTTGAATCTTATCTGGTCCACGAGGTAGATAACCGATCAGATGAAGCGATCCTGGGGCCCCGATTCCCGGTCTTCGTCTGCGATCCCGAGACGGCTGATGTTGGGGCATCTGAGTGCGCGCGAGCATCCTGGATGGGACTATCCTCCGAATATTACAAGGGCGATCGGAGTATGCGAGAGTCCGGCTTTGACGTGACGTTCCGCTTCGGCCCCTTCGGCGCCGCGACGCATCATTTTGCCCCGGTTTGTCTGAACAGTTTGCTCTACAAGACGGAAAAGGACATGGAGCGGATGAGCACTCTCCTCGGCCATCGCCAGGACGCCAGGAATTGGCGAAGTAAAGCTGCCGAGAGACGCAAGCGAATGATTCAATACTTTTGGAATGGAAAACTAGGCCTCTTTTTTGATTACAATTTCGAAGCTGGTGAGCAGTCTAAGTATGAATATGCGACGACGTTTTATCCGCTTTGGGCCGGCTTGGCTTCAAAAGCGGAGGCCCGAGCTATCGCGCGCAATCTACATGTCTTTGAGCAACCGGGCGGCCTTGCGATGAGCCGAACCGAGAGCCAAGCGCAATGGGATTTTCCGTATGGCTGGGCTCCAATCCAACTCCTAGCTGTGGAGGGACTTCGTCGCTACGGATATGATCAAGAGGCAGACCGGATCAGCGAACACTTTCTTTCTATGGTGTTAGAGAATTTCAAACGGGATCACACCATTCGGGAGAAATATAATGTGGTAACGAGATCATCGGAAACGAGCGTCGTGGAGGGATACTCTCAAAATGTGACCGGATTTGGCTGGACGAACGCGGTATTTCTTGAACTGTTGCATGAATCGCCGGATGCCTATACCCTCTTGGGCAAAGATCAAGAACGAGTCGTAAGATAGCGTCGTATAGAGCAAGATCGACTAGCGGACAAATTGCGAGGCTATCCGAATCAGGTCCCCGTCCAGCCAAGACGTTGTCCATCAGAGGTCGAAACCATGAGAACAGAAGCGGGTTCGGTCTTTCCTGCCACTCCAACGAAACCAGCTAACCAAACTTTTGTTTACCTCGCTGCTATTTTCGCCGCCCTCGGAGGCCTGCTCTTCGGGTACGACACCGGCGTCATATCCGGCGCCGAACTATTCTTCCGGAATGAATTCACTCTCTCGACTTTCGCTTTGGAGGTCATCGTCAGCGGTGTGCTTGCCGGTGCGGCAATCGGCGCTCTGATTGGGGGGCGACTAGCTGACCTGTTTGGCCGGCGCAAATTACTGATCGCGACAGCAACTATTTTTGCCGCAGGCGCAATCCTCTGCGCGGTAGCTCCATCTCCCGTAATGCTGGCAGTCGGACGTATCATCGTCGGCTTTGGAATCGGTCTATCTTCCAGTGGCGTGCCTGTATATATTTCCGAGGTTGCTCCGGCCGATGCTCGAGGCTGGCAGGTTTCTCTCTTCCAACTGGCAATTACTGTTGGGATTCTCCTTGCCTATCTGGTGGATTATGCGTTCGCACGGATCGAGGGCTGGCGATGGATGTTCGGTTTGGCCATAGTCCCTGCGGCGATTTTTGGCACGGGAATGTTTTTCTTGCCTGAGAGCCCGCGCTGGCTGTTGCGAAAGGGACATCGCGAACACGCCCAGGCTATGTTGGTGCGGATTCGAGGGACCGTCGACGTCGATTCGGAACTTCGGGACATCGAGCAGTCCATCACAAGAGCACCAGAGAGCGGCCGTTTTTCAGATTTGTTCGCGCCCTCTCTTCGACCCGCGCTTGTCGTCGGAATCGGGCTGGCAATCTTTCAGCAAATCACGGGCATAAACACCGTCATTTACTACGCGCCAATCATTATTCAGAGTGCGGGGATTTCGTCCGCTTCAGGTGCGATCCTAGCGACCGCGGGCATCGGGGCCGTGAATGTACTTGTCACGATCCTCTCGATGTGGCTGATCGACCGTAAGGGACGCAGACCGCTGCTGCTCACCGGCATTGTGGGGATGGCGGTGACACTGGGCTTGCTGGGGTTTGTATTTCGCATGCCTCACCAATCGGCCGGATCGGCTTGGCTTGCGGTGATCAGTATGATGGCCTACGTCGGATCGTTTGCAATCAGTCTTGGCCCAATTTTCTGGCTATTAATATCTGAAATTTATCCGTTGAAAATCCGGAATTCTGCAGAGGGGATTGCGGCAACCTTTAATTGGAGCGCGAACCTTGTTGTCACATTGACATTCCTGACGTTGGTGGAAACATTGGGACCGAGCCGGACTTTTTGGTTCTATGGGCTGTGCGCGATTGCGGCAGGGCTCTTTTCGTATTATTTCGTGCCTGAGACGAAAGGACGCACGCTCGAAGAAATCGAAGAATTTTGGCGCGCTAGACGCCGGATCGCGATCCTCCCAAAAGAACAGTAGGCAACCCAGTTCATATCTCGCCGCCACTTTCTACCGAGTCGCTTCACTCACAAATCTCAAACAAATTGAATCTGTGTTCTCCATATTGCAGTCAATTGCGAAGCAGCAGTTTGAAGTCCTCCTGTAGTATGCGCGTGACTTTTCTGCGGTTCCGATTTTATCGACGACAGACGTCTTAACTTCATTCTCATCAAGTGCGTGGCGCGTTTTTTCGCTTTTCGTTTTACGGTACCGGACTTCTCACTGATGAATACAACTTTGTATTGCTCCCCACTAAAACTGGACATCTCATTTAGGTAGAATCAGGGCCTCCAAAACAGGAGGCAACATGGGCAGGAAACCGCGTGTCGATCGATCCCCGGAAGAGAAGTGGCAGATCGTGCAGGAAGGCATCAAGAGCGGGAACGTTTCGGAGACGTGTCGGCGTCACGGAATCGCTCCGAATCTGTTCTATCGCTGGAAGGATGAAGCGGAACAGGGGGCAAAGGCAGCGCTTGGGGGGAGAAGCGCTGCCGCGGCCGAAACCGAGAAAGACCATCGCATCCGGCAGCTGGAACGGACGCTGGGGCGGAAGGCGTTGGAGATCGAAATCCTAAAAAACGTCGTGGGGGAGTGAGCTGTGGTGCGGCTCACTCCCAGGCGCGAGAGATGGTGACGCAGGGTTACACAGCCACGCTGGTGGCGGCCACGTTGGCCATCAGCCGGTCGAGTCTGTACTACCGGAAGCGACCGCGAGGTAGTCGGGCGGACCGAACCTACGATGAGCAGATCGTTGTGGCGTGCGGAGAGAAACTGGCCTACGGCTACCGGCGAGTGGCTTGGTGGCTACAGAGGAAAGAAGGTCTTCGCGTGAATCGCAAGCGTGTGCTGCGGGTGATGCGAGAACGTGGCCTGCTGGTGCGCTCGCGTCGTCTGCGGGCACGGAGGAAGAAAGAGTGGGGCCGCGTGGAGGCCGCTGAGCCGAATGAAATCTGGCAGACGGACATGACGAAAATCTGGGCGGGGCCAGCCGTGGGCTGGGCCTATCTGGTGTGTGTGATCGACTGTTGCACACGGGAGATCGTGGGCTGGAATCTCTCGCATCGTTGCCGAACCGAAGACGCGCTGGCAGCGGTCGAGCAAGCGGTGCTGGCACGGCTGCCCGAGGGCAGCCGTGCGGCCCGTGTGACGCTGACCACCGACAACGGCACGCAGTTTACTTCGTCGCGGTTCATCGAGACACTCAATCGGCTGGGCATTACGCACCGGCGCACGGCCTATCATCACCCGGAGGGCAACAGCTACATCGAACGGTTCCATCGCAGTCTCAAGGAAGAGGAAGTCTGGCCGGCGGAATATCGAAGCGTGCAAGAAGCCCGTACCAGCATCGCTCGTTGGATCGAGGAGTACAATCACAACCGGCCTCATCGCGGAGTCGGAAATCGAACCCCGCATGAAGCGTTCTTGAGTTTTGCAGTTGTACTAAAAAACGAGGCCCTGACTGTCTAAATTAGTGGGGAGCAATACATCATCATTGCCCCTTCCAACGATACTTACTTGCGGAGAGCTATCTGTTAGCAGCCGTGTGTCAAGAATCCTTCCAGTGCCGGGAAGAAGCGAAGAACCTGTCCGAATTAGCCATGGTCTCAATCGCACGGGTCAACACGTCGAAGGGCTCAGATTTGAGAAGATACCCCTGGGCACCCGAGTCCTGTGCTATTTGGGACAAGATTGAATTTTCGTGGAGGGTAAGAATGAGAATTCGAATAGACGGAGAATGCTCGTGAATCCGGCGTGTGGCTTCGAGACCGTTTAGCCTTGGCATGTCTAAATCCATGATGATGATGTCTGGATGAAGCTCTGTCGTTTTTAGCACGGCATCCCACCCATCGGACGCTTCTCCGCAAACTTCCCAGTTTGGATTGAGCTCCAAAAATGTGCGGAGCGTATGACGAATGGAAGGATGATCATCGACCACAAGAATGCGGCGGTGTGACTCCACGTGCCAACTCCCCTGCTGTTGAGCGACTTTCTCGCTCGACTTGGCTGGCGGACTTGCGGCAGAGGGCTAAATAATAGGAAACACTTCCGTAGACCCAAAAGAATACAGGACTTTCACTATTTCACTCTGAAAAGCCGCCTAGATTCCAAGCGATTTGGCGTGCGCTCCGATGAAAGCGGGTGGATAAATATTTCCGCGGTGACAAGATACAGAATCAACCCGATAGTGGCGAGCCTAGCTTCGAGGATACAAACAGCTTTGATGTGACTGCAGTTGGCAAGGGGATAGAAGAAATCACCATCGTGCTTGTTTGAGGCAGGAGGGAATATGCCGGAAAGCGCTACCGTTGAGCGGGCGCGTCGGGACGCAGCGAATGGTAAATCACCCTCTACGCAAGCGGGAGAATTTGTTCGCGAAGAGATTCACCACGTGCGTGACGGTGTCCATGGCGCGAGGTCGGTCCAACAAGCGATTGCGATTGGACTGTCTAAGGCCCGCCGCGCCGGGGTCAAACTTCCACCTCCCAAAAAGGGAACGGTTTCAAGCGCCGTCCGGCGTCAAGCGATGCGGGATTCTGCTCGAGCGGGCACGCGACGAAAAGTATCAAGGAACCGTTCCCGGGCAACGCTGGGAGCACTGCGACGGGAAAGCCACGGGAGTACGTCCCACGGCCAATTGGCTGCTCAGGCTCGTTCCAGCTCACGCCGACGCGGCCCTACAGCTCGTCATCGTGCATCGGAAAAGGCGGTTCGCACAAAGGGACCAATGGGATTGCGACGCGCTGCAAGAAAAGCAGCGAGGACGCGGAGCAAGCGAAGATGAAGCTTTCGTCTTTCTTCGACCTAAACGGCAAATCTAAAACGCCGGTAGGTCGAGAAAAAGCGCATCAAGTGGCCGAGTCCCAAAGGGAGTGACTGCACACGGTGGCCCGAACGGGCCTTTGCAGTTTGACCGTTTTGGAAGCTGCCCTCGGCCACTTCGATGCCGCGGACCCAACGGACTGATATGCGGCGGCTCTGGCTAGAAATTGGCGCCGAGAGCATGACGTATTTAGCCCTTACAATTTTAACGGGGAAGATTGGGCAACCAGTAAGAACGCTATTCCTTGAGTTCAATTCGGTCCCTGCTCCATTCCATCAAGAAACCGCGCTCGGGTTGTTGCGGACTTCTTCTATTAAGGCGACCAGCGCTTTACTCATTTCCGCTTTGGATATTACATGCCTGACCCCACATTTCATCGCTTCCTTTTCAAGTTCACGGGACGGGAAAAGGGTACAGATCAGGATGCGCACAGTGGGCAAGGCTTTGTAGATTTCTTGAGCAACGAGCAATCCATCCATTCCAGGCATTGAATAGTCAAGAATGATCAAGTCCGGGTTCAGGTCGATGGCTTTCATCACCGCCTGCCTGCCATCGCTGGCCTCTCCGCAAATTTCACAATCGGAACGCCCCGCAAGGAGGACTTTCAGCCCGGTTCGCGCAAAATCGCTGTCATCGACAATGAGGATCCGCATACCTAGAATGCTCCCATTGCAACTTTAAGGCTGTGCCGGCCGGTCTGCCTATACACTGATACCCGTATATTGAAGCTGTATACCGTGAGCTAGTTACGAGCCCAATATCCGCTCGCGATTCCTTTTCTGGGATGTTCGTAGCTACAGAGCGACTTCCCGCTGCGTCGGTCTGGCAGAACCGCCCACGTCGCCCTGGGAATCGCTCGCCGCAGGTTCGATCGGAACGGTCACCTCCACAAACGTGCCAGGATTAGCGTTTCCAATGCGCAGGTCGCCTCCAAATTCTTTCACCCGCTGTCTCATGCCGCCGATGCCAACGCCAATCCGGTCAGGCTGCCCTTCCATGACTCCATTTGCGATTCCTTTGCCATTGTCGCGGACAGTCCCTACAACCTGACTATCCTCTTTCACAAGAGTTACCCAAGCCTTGCGGGCTCCGGAATGCCGAAAAACATTGGTCACGGCCTCCTGAACGATGCGGAAAATCGCGGTCTCCATTTCCGGCGTCAATCGAGGAAAGTTGGAAGGTTGGACATCCAACACAATCTCAATCCCGCTGCGCTTCGTGAATCCCTCAAGGTAAAACTGAAGGGCGGACTGTAAACCGATTTCATCGAGCAAGGGGGGATGCAATAGATAGGAAATGCTGCGTACTTGTTGAATCGCATGATCGATGAGATTACTGATTTCGATAGCCTCTCTCGTCGATTCAGACGAGCGGTTTAGCATAACGATTTTGTCCGCCATCATTTTTGCGGCACTCAATTCTTGCCCTAGGCTGTCGTGCAGTTCGCGAGCGATTCTGCGCCGTTCGTCATCCTGAGTCGCAATAAGATTGCTCGATAGACTGCGCAATTCATGGTTCAACAGTTCCAATTGGTTTGTCTTTCGGTGCAGATCGGCAAACACGCTGACCTTCGCTCGCAGGAGTTCCGGATTGACGGGAACTGAAAGATAATCCACGGCCCCACGCTGATATCCCTTCAGCCGATCCAAGTCGGTCAGGTGCACGCCGGAGATAAAAATAATGGCTGTCTTTTGAAATCGCGGATGCTGGCGAATCATGTCGGCCAATTCAAAGCCATCGAGTTCGGGCATGCTGACATCCATGAGAACAACTGCGACGTCTTCCTTAAGCAGGTGTTCGAGCGCTTCTCTTCCGGAGTTGGCCTTGATCAGATTTTCACCCAGTTCGGCGAGGATGACTTCGTAGCTGAGCAGTTTAGCAGGCTGATCATCTACCATAAGAATGTTGACCTTTTCCCGTGTGGCCATACTCGCAACCCCCCTCAGGTAAAATAGAATCGATCTGCATGCCCAAAGCTTTCCGATCAGCACGCACGCAATAAATACGGCCCTCACCGGTGCAACCACATCCGCAAAGCGGAAAGGAGCTGCTCCGTATTCACGGGTTTTGCCAAGTATTCCGAGGCTCCCGCTTCGAGGCATTTCTCCCGATCGCCTTTCATCGCTTTGGCAGTTAACGCGATGATGGGCAGGCGCCGGAAAGAAGGGTTCTGCCGGATTACTTGCATCGTCTCGTAGCCATCCATCTCCGGCATCATGATGTCCATGAGCACAATCGCCAGGTCGGGCGTCGATTCGAGGATGGAGATCGCTTCGTTTCCTGTGCCCGCGGAAAGTACGGACATACCGCGCCGTTCGAGAACGCTACTAAGCGCAAAAATATTTCGAACATCGTCGTCAACCACCAACACTTTCTTCCCGACCAGCGCATCATCCGACTTGTGCAAACGCTCGAGCATTTTTTGTTTTCGCGGCCGGGAGATCGGCAATAACGCGATGCAGGAATAGCGCCGTTTCATCCAGCAACCGCTCCGGTGATTCGACGCCTTTCACTACGACACTCCGCGCCAGCACATGCAGGCGGGCGTCTTCTTCGGGAGAAAGCTCCTTGCCCGTGAAAACAACGACAGGCAAATCGCTCAGATAGGGCATGTCGCGCAGGTTTTCCAGCACATCAAATCCGGACATGTCCGGCAACCGCAGGTCAAGCACGACGCAATCGAAGGGGATTCTTCGATTCTGGAAAGCGCTTCGGAACCAGTCGTCACAGTGTGAACGTCGATATCATCGTGTCCAAGCAATTCTCGAATACTCAATTGTTCGGCAGGATTGTCTTCTACGATCAACAGCCGTTTGCGATGAGGCAGCGAGTATACCTTGATGCGGGTCAACACTTCGCCCAGCTCCTCGGAAGTCGTTGGCTTGGTCACGAAAGAAAATGCCCCGCGTGAGAGACCATGGTGGCGGTCTTCATCGAGCGTCAGCATCTGCACCGGAATATGCCGCGTCGATGGATCTTGCTTCAAGTGGTTGAGGACAGTCCAGCCCAGCATGTCAGGCAGAAAAACGTCCAACGAAACGGCTGTCGGGTGGAACTCGCGCGCCAGGGCCAGCGCATCGGAACCGCGCCCCGCCATCAGGACCTTGAACCCGTTGTCATGCGAAAGATCGCGCAGGACGCGCGCGTAGTGCGGATCGTCTTCGACAACCAGTAAGACGGCGTCGTCCGGTTGCAGATTTTCGCGATCGTCGGAAATATGCTCGATCAGATCGTCTGAATGAAGCGCTGGTGACTTGGTGACGCCGAAGCGGCCGGCAAGGCCTTCTCTCCGGCAGTGCCTACGCCGGTAGTAGGCCCGACATACGTCTGAGGCAAATAGAGAGTGAAAATGCTTCCTTCGCCCGGTGCGCTGCGAAGCTGGATTTCTCCGCCGAGCAGGCTGGCCAGTTCGCGGCTGATCGCAAGGCCGAGCCCGTGCCTCCGTACTTGCGGCTGGTGCCTGCGTCGGCTTGTTGGAAGGCCTCGAAGATAATTCTCTGCTTCTCTGCGGGAATCCCGATGCCCGTATCGGCAACTTCGAATGCGATGACGGAAGCCGCGCCGCTGAGAACAGGATGAGATGGACTCCAACCCTCGTCGGCCACGGACACCGACGAGTCTCACTTTGCCGTTTTCCGTAAATTTGAATGCGTTGGACAGTAGATTCTTAAGCACCTGCTGTAAGCGTTTGGAGTCCGTAACCAGGCTGCGTGTAAGACGCGGATCGGAATGCACTTCGAATTCGAGCTGCCGGTTTTCCGCTTCGTGACGGAACGGCCGCGCCACCATATCAAGCAGGCTGGTGAAGAATACTTCCTCCGCTTCGACAGAAACGGTTCCGGATTCGATTTTCGACAGGTCAAGAATGTCGGTAATCAGATTGAGCAAGTCGGTTCCCGCTCCATGAATGGTGCGCGAAAATTCCACTTGCTTCGGCGTCAAATTCCCATCCGGGTTGTCGCTGAGTTGCTGGCCCAGAACGAGAATACTGTTAAGCGGCGTGCGCAACTCGTGTGACATGTTCGCCAGGAATTCCGATTTGTATTTGGAAGTGAGAGCCAACTCTTTCGCCTTCTCTTCCAAAGCGCGGCGGGCTTGCTCGATTTCCTGGTTTTTGCGTTCGACTTCGACGTTCTGTTCGGCGAGCTGTTGCGCTTTCTGCGCCAGTTGCTCGTTGGTTTGCTGCAATTCTTTTTGCTGCGTTTGAAGTTCGATGGCCAGCTGTTGCGACTGTTTCAGCAAGCCTTCCGTCTGCATCGTGGCCTCAATACTGTTCAGCACGATGCCGATGCTGGCCGTGAGTTGTTCAAGGAACGCCAGGTGCGACGCGGTGAAAGAACTCAGAGAAGCGAGCTCGATGACCGCCTTCACGCGATCTTCAAATAGCACGGGCAGCACGATAATGTTTCGCGGCACAGCCTGAAAAGGCCGGAACGAATCGGCACGGCATGTTGCAGGCATGTCGATAATCAACATGCGCCGCTTTTCCGCCGCGCATTGGCCAATGAGCCCTTCGCCTACAACGCCATGCGCAGCGGATGCCCGTCCTGCCCGTTGTCCGCAAACGCGGAAAGCAGAACGAGTTCCGCGGAATCGTCCGTTTTCATCTGGTAGAGCACGCCCTGTTGCGCGCCAACGAGCGGAGCAAGCTCCGACAAAAGCATGCGGCCCACGCTGGTCAGATCGCGCTGCCCTTGCAGCATGCCTGTGAACCGCGCGAGGTTCGTTTTCAGCCAGTCCTGCTCCGTGTTGCGATCCGTAGTCAGGCGCAGGTTGTCGATCATTGTGTTGATGTTGTCTTTTAGTTCGGCGACTTCTCCGCTCGCTTCCACTTGAATGGAACGCGTCAGGTCGCCCTTGGTCACGGCGGTAGCGACTTCAGCAATGGCGCGAACCTGGTTCGTCAAGTTGTCCGCAAGCAGGTTCACGTTCCCGGTCAAGTCCTTCCATGTTCCGGACGCGCCGGGCACGTTGGCCTGTCCGCCCAGGCGGCCTTCCACGCCGACTTCGCGTCGCGACCGTCGTAACCTGGTCGGCGAACGTCGCCAGCGTGTCCGTCATGTTGTTGATCGTGTCGGCGAGCGCGGCGACTTCGCCCTTCGCCTGCACCGTTAGTTTTTTCGTGAGCTCGCCGTTCGCCACGGCCGTAACGACTTTCACGATACCGCGCACCTGCTCGGTGAGGTTCGCGGCCATGACGTTCACGTTGTCCGTGAGGTCCTTCCATGTTCCCGCGACGCCGGGCACTTTGGCCTGGCCTCCGAGTTTTCCGTCCGTACCGACTTCGCGCGCCACGCGGGAAACTTCGGCGGCGAATGCGTTGAGCTGGTCCACCATCGTGTTGATGGTGTCTTTTAATTCGAGAATTTCGCCCTTCACGTCGACCGTGATTTTGCGCGACAGGTCGCCGCGCGCCACAGCGGTGGTTACCTGTGCGATGTTGCGGACTTGCGCCGTCAGGTTGCGCGCCATCGCGTTCACGGAGTCGGTGAGGTCTTTCCACGTTCCCGCGACGCCGGGCACGTTTGCTTCTCCACCCAGGCGGCCTTCGCTGCCGACTTCGCGCGCCACGCGCGTTACTTCTCCGGCGAACGATCGCAGCTGCTCGACCATCGTGTTCAGCGTTTCTTTCAGCTGCAGAATTTCGCCGCGCACGTCCACCGTGATTTTTTTGGAAAGGTCGCCGGTTGCAATTGCGGTGGCGACTTCCGCGATGTTTCGAACTTGACCGGTCAAGTTGCTGGCCATGAAGTTCACGTTGTCGGTTAAAGTCTTTCCACGTGCCGGCGACACCGGGCACTTGTGCCTGGCCGCCGAGTTTGCCGTCCGTGCCGACTTCGCGGGCCACGCGCGTCACTTCTCCGGCGAAGCCGTTGAGCTGGTCCACCATCGTGTTGATCGTGTTTTTCAGCTCCAGAATTTCGCCCTTCACGTCCACCGTGATCTTGCGCGAGAGGTCGCCGCGCGCCACTGCCGTCGTGACTTCCGCGATGTTTCGAACCTGCGCCGTGAGGTTTCCGGCCATCGAGTTCACCGAGTCCGTCAGGTCCTTCCACGTGCCCGCGACGCCCGGCACGTTCGCCTGACCGCCCAAGCGGCCTTCGCTTCCGACTTCGCGAGCCACGCGCGTCACTTCTCCGGCGAACGCGTTGAGCTGGTCCACCATCGTGTTGATGGTTTCTTTCAGCAACAAAATTTCGCCGCTCACGTTCACCGTAATTTTCTTGGACAAATCTCCGGTCGCGATAGCGGTGGAAACTTCAGCGATGTTTCGCACCTGGCCGGTGAGGTTGCTGGCCATGGAGTTGACGGAGTCGGTGAGGTCCTTCCACGTGCCGCCGACGCCGGGCACCAGCGCCTGGCCTCCCAGTTTTCCGTCCGTGCCGACTTCGCGCGCCACGCGCGTTACTTCCGAAGCGAAAGAGCGCAACTGGTCCACCATGGTGTTCATGGTGTCTTTCAGCTCAAGAATTTCGCCTTTCACGTCCACCGTGATCTTGCGTGACAGGTCGCCGCGCGCCACAGCGGTTGCGACTTCAGCGATATTTCGGACCTGGCCGGTGAGGTTATTGGCCATGAAGTTCACGTTGTCGGTCAAGGTCTTTCCACGTGCCGGCGCCGGGCACTTGCGCCTGGCCTCCGAGTTTTCCTTCCGTTCCGACTTCGCGCGCCACGCGCGTCACTTCTCCGGCGAACGCGTTCAGCTGGTCCACCATCGTGTTGATCGTGTTTTTCAGCTCCAGGATTTCGCCCTTCACGTCCACCGTGATCTTGCGCGACAGGTCGCCGCGCGCCACAGCCGTCGTGACTTCCGCGATGTTTCGAACTTGCGCCGTAAGGTTTCCGGCCATCGAGTTCACTGAGTCGGTCAGGTCCTTCCACGTGCCAGCGACTCCAGGCACGTTCGCCTGGCCGCCCAAGTCGGCCTTCGCTGCCGACTTCGCGCGCCACGCGCGTCACTTCGCCGGCGAACCTGTTCAGCTGGTCCACCATGGTGTTGAGCGTTTCCTTCAGCTGCAGGATTTCGCCGCGCACGTCTACCGTGATTTTGCGGGAAAGGTCGCCGCTCGCGATAGCCGTCGCGACTTCGGCGATGTTTCGAACTTGGCCGGTGA
The DNA here is from genome assembly GCA_963800455.1 of uncultured Acidobacteriota bacterium. GTDB lineage: Bacteria > Acidobacteriota > Terriglobia > Acidiferrales > UBA7541 > Palsa-360. The sequence continues at coordinate 1,363,221 of CAWDAY010000004.1, forward strand.
GGTTGCTGGCCATGAAGTTCACGTTGTCCGTCAGATCCTTCCACGTTCCAGCCACGCCGGGCACTTGCGCCTGGCCGCCAAGCTTTCCTTCCGTGCCCACTTCGCGCGCTACGCGCGTTACTTCTCCGGCGAACGCGTTCAACTGGTCCACCATCGTGTTAATCGTGTCTTTCAGCTCGAGAATTTCGCCCTTTACATCCACCGTGATTTTGCGTGACAAGTCGCCGCGCGCCACAGCCGTCGTGACTTCCGCGATGTTTCGAACTTGCGCCGTGAGGTTTCCGGCCATCGCGTTCACGGAGTCGGTCAAGTCCTTCCAAGTACCCGCCACGCCGGGCACGACGGCCTGTCCTCCCAACCTGCCTTCCGTCCCGACTTCGCGAGCCACGCGCGTCACTTCCGAAGCGAACGAACGCAATTGGTCGACCATCGTGTTGATGGCTTCTTTGAGCTGAAGGATTTCGCCGCGGACATCGACCGTAATTTTGCGAGAAAGGTCGCCGCTCGCGACCGCGGTCGTCACTTCGGCAATGTTGCGGACTTGGCCCGTCAGGTTGCTGGCCATCGAATTCACGGAGTCGGTCAGATCCTTCCACGTACCCGCCACGCCGGGCACTTGCGCTTGTCCGCCCAACTTTCCGTCGGTTCCCACTTCGCGCGCCACGCGCGTAACTTCAGAGGTAAAAACGCCGAACTGTTGAATCATCGTGTTGGCGATATTCGCTGACCGCAAGAACTCGCCTTCCAAGGGCCGCCCATCCACGTCCAGACGAACAATCTGAGTCAAGTTGCCTTGCGCAACGGCTGCGATGGCGCGAGTGACTTCTGCGGTCGGGCGCAGCAGGTCCTCGACCAGTGTGTTGATCGAGACCTCCATCTCGCCCCAGGACCCCTTGGATTCGTGAAATCTGGTGCGCTCCCGCGTACGGCCTTCCTTGCCGACGACCTGCCCGACACGTTTCAATTCATGGGCCATTTGCTGGTTTGAGGCAACGATGTCGTTGAACGTATCCGCGATTTTTCCCTCGACGCCGACCCACGCACCAGGCAGACGCACCGAGAAATCCCCGTCCCGCATCGTTTGCAGGGCCATCAGAATCACGCTTAAATTTGGAGACTCAGATTTTGTGCGAGCGTGGCTCTGGCCATTGCTTTTCACGTTCGTTCTCAATTGTTCATTGGAACTCTCGGTGGCCACGTTGCTATCGGTTCGCTTCATGCTCAACTCCAATTGAGATGCAATCTAGGTTTCAATCATTCGCTTGAGATCTACTGTCATGGGCCTTTGGCCTCTACACACTTCTATAGCAGGGCTAAATTCCACAAATCGAGGGATTGTGTTTCTGGGAGTAAGGTTGCCTTCAGCTATGGTCGTTTTAATATGTTCCATGTCGACACAGGTAGAAGCGCAACCGCCCTACAAAGACGGGACACTTCAGACATGCTTAATCCGTCAGTGGCAGGCGTCGTCTTCTAAGGGATACTACTTAGGCGAAACGCCGAAGTGCATACAGGAAAGACCTTAGAGACCGAGGGAACAACGCTGTAGTCGATTTTAACGGTACAGAGGCTCCCTACAGGGGAGTTGCACAGAAATACCCTTCGAACTGCTCCAACAAAAGGGATGGGAAACGAGAGAGGGGCGCCATCTACTCACAGCCCGTGCACGCCCATTACCACAACTCTCGTCTCCGATTCGGTTTCACGGCGGGCCTAGATGGAACTAGAAACGAAATTGGGGACCGAAGGACACTTTCCAGTTATTGTGGGCGCCGTTCACGAAAACGATTTCATCTCCCACCTCAAGCCGCAGACCAATGGGGCCCAAGAAAGCTTCCACTCCCCCGCCCGGATAGAGAGTTCCGTCGACGTTATTCGCACGCAGGTTGTCCACACTGCTTGTAAAAGTGGAGAAGGAGGGAGGGGTTGGATCAAAACGGAAATTTGTGAATCCACCCTTAACGGTTACAAACACGCGAACGGGCCCTGAGGTTTGAATTTTGGGGCCGAACAGGCCGTGGAGCACCCGAATGTTGGAACTCTGCGTGGTTAGGGTTCCTGACGTCGTGTCCGTAAAGCCTTCGGTAAACACCTGATTGAAATCGTACGCCATCTCCGCTTCAATCTGAACGTGTCGGGCAATATTGAAGCCTGCGCGGCCGCCGAATCCCACAAAATTGGACCCTGTCTCACCCAATCTGAAGTAATCGACGAAGGCTCCCACTTCCGCATGGTCTTGAGCATAGGCTGCCGGCACAAAACTCAAGCCGACGACTAGAATTACGAGTGCGATCCGCTTCATTGGTTTCCCCCTGGCGTTGGAATTAAAGTCTCGCTTAGTAATCCGATATGGCGTTATCCATTCGATAAATCCATATGCCTTTTCCCACGGTACTATTTAAAGTAGGCCCGCGCTATCCAGCGGATTCCGTAACTGGCCTTGAACTTCCGTGTATGTGCCGGCCTCCATGCGTGCCGCGACGATCCAGCCAAGAAAGTGAAACGCCCGAAGAAATGAGTACTTCAAGAGGGCACAAGTCTTCGTAAATCAAGATACCGCGCTTTGCGGAATTTCGAAACCGCGGGAATAGAGGGAGGAGAGGCCATTTATCCCTGGGGTGGATGGTGAAATGGCCTCTTGGGGGTGAGAGTTACACGCGAAGGTGATCGGAGATTGGATTAGACACTCAGAAGATCATGAGTCACTTTTCACCTGGGATCTAACCGCGGCATCGCGATTAACGACGGCCCGCTCGTTGCGCCTTTCGTTCTTCTCTATCTTCGGCTTTCAAGGCCTTCACAAATTCGTCCGCCTGCTCTTCTGCAGCATCCTTGGCGATCCCGTAGCGTTCCTGAATTCTTCCCACAAGTTGTTGACGCTTTCCATCGATGACGTCGAGGTCGTCATCGGTGAGCTTTCCCCACTTTACTTTTGCCTGGCCCTTGTATTGCTTCCACTTTCCTTCTACTTGATCCCAATTCATGGCCTACCTCCTCTGACATTTTCATCTTCCATTGAAATGGTGCCGATTTAACTGCGTTAGCCTTGTGCACGCCGTCTGCCAGTAGAAGACACCTTCAGGGAAGCGATGCAAATACTGTGGACTATTGACTCTCACAGGGAGATTCGCGTATTCAGCGCGAAATTCGCTCCGCTAAATCGTGGGTTTAAACGCAAGCCGAGATCGGGCTGGGTCATCTGGATCGTCACAAGTACTTCTACCTGCGCGACCCGATATCTATTTAGCTGGACCGAATGTAGAGTCGATCCGATGCCAAAGGCTCACATCGGAAAGCAACGGCTGCAACCGACGCACCATCGTCCGGAGAAGCAAAAACATTCGCGGACTAAGGACATCCTCTGGAAGCTCGGCCCCGGATTAATCACTGGAGCCGCGGATGACGACCCGAGTGGAATCGCGACCTATTCACAAGTCGGCGCGCAATTCGGGTACGGCATGCTGTGGACAATGCTCTTTTCCTTTCCTCTGATGGCGGGCATACAAGAAATCAGCGCGCGAATCGGCCGGGTAAGTGGCACGGGAATCGCCGGCAATATTCGTCGCCATTATCGAAAACCCTATCTGTATGGGATCGTTGTTCTTTTATTCACCGCAAACATTTTCAATATAGGCGCGGACATCGGGGCGATGGGTGCGGCGGCGCGGTTGATATTTCCTGGGCCGCCGGTACTGTTTGTAGTTCTCGCTGGTGGCGCTTCCATGGCCATGCAAATCGCGATCCCATACACAAGTTACGTGAAGTACCTAAAATGGCTGACGGCAGCACTTTTTGCCTACGTGATCACTGCGATTATCCTACATGAACCTCGATGGGGAGCCATTCGGGCAACAATCTTGCCGAGTTTTTCTCGTACCCGTGGATCACTCACTGCGCTCATCGCGATTCTGGGAACGACAATTAGCCCCTACCTATTCTTTTGGCAGGCATCCGAAGAGGTCGAAGACGTCACCGTAAGCGCCACGGAACAACCGCTGAAGAAGGCTCCAAAACAGGCGCCTTCTCAGTTCCAGAGGATCCGGTTCGACACGTTTCTTGGAATGGCTTTCTCCAACCTCGTGGCCTTCTTCATCATACTCACTGCGGCATCCACCCTGTATTCTCATGGACTCCGGGATATCCAAACTGCCGACCAAGCCGCTCAGGCATTGGAGCCATTCGCCGGACGGTTAGCATCTCTCATTTTCGCCGTGGGAATCGTAGGTACTGGGCTGCTTGCTATCCCAGTGCTGGCCGGATCGGCAGCCTACGCCGTCAGCGAAGCGTTCCAGTGGAAAGCGAGCCTGGAACAGAAACCAGGACGGGCCGTACAGTTCTACGCGACAATTGGCGTCGCGACTCTTACGGGGCTTCTTCTCACTCTCATACATTTGAATCCAATTCGGGCGCTATTTCTATCCGCAGTCCTGAATGGCGTGGTAGCGGGACCCATCATGATATTCATGATGCTGCTGGCACAAAATTCCAAAGTGATGGGCGAATTCACGGTGCCACGACCTTTGCGCATTGCTGGATGGGTGGCCACCGGCGTAATGGTCCTCGTCTCGACGGCAATGTTCTTAACAATTCATCGATGACCTCCATCATTTGAGCGAGCAAGATAGCTCAGAAATCAGAATTACCATGCGTGAAGCTCACAGAAATAAATCTCGCGTTTTCGTAGCAACGTCTGCACGAATTGGGAGCCTCGACTCCTCAAAGCCTACGGTGAAGTCTCGCCGGGGATACCCGGATATCTGTATTGTGAACAATTTTGGCAAAGCCTAAGAATCGATGGTAAGGGCGCGTTGCTGGGGACGGAAATGTCTCACGACCCTCCATAGCGTTGACAGCTGGTTTCGCTCGTAAAACCTTCGTCGATTGGTCGAGTCATTAGACTAGATGAGAAACGAAAGAGGATCGGGGGGACCAAAATGAAGAGCACATCGATAGTTGGAATCCTGCTGATCATACTTGGAGTAATCGCCCTCTCCTACCAAGGAATCACATACACCACCCGAAAGAAAGTCTTGGATGTCGGCCCGATTCAAGCAACGAAGGAAGAGCACAAGACGATTCCTCTGCCGCCGCTCGTCGGCGGGGTAGCTCTCATAGGTGGTGTTGCGCTCCTTTTCGCGGCCGGTAAGAGTTCATAATCAGCAGTACCATTTATACGGAGCGGGCGCGCGGGCGAGTTTTCTAATTTTCATTCCTTTGCTCGCGCGCAATGCTCTTTCCGCCGGCAACTGACGACAGAATAGACTGAACGAGGCGTCCACTCAGAGTCGGAGTGCGCTTCGTATTTTAGATTTGAATGGATACTCGCCAGCCTAGAGCAGGAGCACTCATGAACCAGCTAAGATCATTCGTTGAGGGCCGAAGCGAACGATGCCCTCGAACGAGTCGCGAGGGCGGGCAAGCAATGGCACGATATGATTGCGCTAGGCCGCGCCTCGCTGATATCTCAATTGAGAATGGGATGCAATCGCGGTTCCGAGCATTTTCTCAAAGTCAGATTGTTGATAGGGATAACATAGAAAGTCGAGAGCGCCAAGGTTCATCGCCGCGAGATAATCTCGATATTCGTGCGGACAGGCGGGCGCAGAAACAATGATGGCGGGAATGTCAATCCGCTCGCGCCTCAAGTGCCGGATCACTTCCCTGTAGGTTCCATCCTGCAGCCAGAATCCGCAGAGGCACGCGACAATTCGCTCTCCCGCGACTACTGCTTTGACATCTTTGACGCCACTGACCCAAATCGCATTGACGCATGCAATTTCCAAAAGACCTGCCAGGGCTTCCCGAATTTCCGGGTCAATGGTGGCAATCAGGACCGTGGGCCTTCCGAGAGCTCTACGAATACCCGTGACGGACTTTTTCATGAAATCGTTCTCGACTCGTTCTTTAATGATCACTGCCGGATTCATGAATTCCCCCTGAACACCTAGTACAAGAAAATCGGCCTGGATATCACATTCCACAGCATCCGACTGAGGATTCTCCGTTTCCGGGGCAAATCGACGCTTGCTCCGCAACCTGATATTGATGGAGTGCAATCCAAATGGGAATACCGTCAAGACTTTAGTGGCAATACGATTTTCCCTGTATAGCGGCCGAGTCAACCTCGCAGCAACTACGGCCTTACGCGGGATTTCAAATAGCGGTTTCACAGTCGCTCCGTGGCGCAACAGCTCAGATCCGCGAGAGACTTATCCATAAAACCCTCTTCTGAACTACATGCAAATATCGATTGTTGGTTCCCTCCAATTTCCCCATATTGACCGTCAGTTTGGCGCACCGCTAAACACGAAGAAGCGCAGCGGGACCATAGAAGCGATGTTCTTTCAAACTTTGCGACCGCATGAGGACGGGATGACGAACAATCGAAATGTAACGACGCAGGTCGATTTCAGCTGCGAACTCTTGGCGTTCATCGTTCTGGTTATTCTCAGCGCTCTGAGTCACTTTTGGTACATCGTCATCGCGATCTGCATTGGAGTCCTATTCTGCGGAGCGATTATCCTGCTTGCGCAACTGGTGCGCTTAGCTTCACGCAGGATTTCGCGCCGCCCTCTCGTGAAACGACTGAATCATTCACAATCCGGCGATTCCAGCAATCAGGTGTTTCAGCCTTCCAAAATACGCCAGAGCGTGGATTGTTAGAAACACGATGGCGGGGCACGATGGACCGGTCCTGAATTCTCAAAATGAATTTCAGGATATGGAGGTCACTCATGTTGCGCTGGACGCTCATCTTTCTCGTCATTGCATTGGTGGCGGCAGTATTCGGTTTTGGGGGAATCGCCGCAGCGTCGGCTGGAATCGCGAGACTCTTGTTCTTTATCTTTTTGGTCCTCTTTGTAGCGTCCGTGCTGACTGGATTCATTCGGAGGGCATGAAGCAAACGACGAATAGCAACCGTGATTGAGAAAATCGCGCTGATAGCGCCCGCAAAGAGACGTTCGAGAATTTGGAGAGATATTTGAACCGGGAAAAGTTGGAAACACTTCGAAACTTTGGAGGGATTGAACATGAGGATTTTATTTCGAGTCTTGCTAACCATTCTGGTTGTTTCGACCGTAGCGTCGGCTGCTGACACAAAAGAAAAGGAAAAACAGGAAGATCGCTTGAAAAATTCCGGGACCGTAATGGGCGAGATTTTGAACGTCCCGGACGACATACCGCAGGATCTGCTCGACAAGGCCAAGTGCGTCGTCGTAATTCCTTCCGTTCTCAAGGCGGCTTTTATCGTGGGCGGAAGTTATGGCCGCGGCGCGATGGTATGCCGTAGCGGAAAAACTCTTTCGGGAGGATGGGGAGCGCCCGCCATGATGGTCCTGGAAGGCGGAAGCGTCGGATTCCAGATCGGTGGAGAGGCTACGGACTTTGTACTACTGGTTATGAACGATCACGGGGCAAACAGCCTGTTGCATAGCAAGGTGAAACTTGGCGGCGATGTTTCGGCAGCGGCTGGGCCTGTGGGCCGCACTGCCGAAGCAAACACGGATGCCTATTTGCGTTCCGAAATCCTGACGTACTCTCGAGCCCGCGGCCTTTTTGCGGGAATCTCTCTGGAAGGCGCATCCTTGCGGGCTGACGATGAGGGCAACGAAGCTCTCTATGGGCGGAAAATCGGTGCAACTGAAATCGTGCTAGGCCCTTCGCCGGCGACTCCGTCATCCGCGCAACACTTGGTTGCGCTGTTGGAAAAAGCTTCTCCTACCTCAAGAGCGCATAACTAAGTCCTGCCAAGGGGGGAAGGCACCGAATTACCTTTCCCCTCCTTCCCGTTGGTTGCAAACGGACATCTTCGACGGCTGAACTGGCAAACGCACGGCCCGCCCACACATCATTCGAGATTACGCCTGCGCCACAGCGCGGCCGAGCGCCGCATCGGAGATATCCAATTTCGATCCACTATCCATCCCCTCGTCCAAACACACCGGCTCTCTCTGGTCGTAACCCGTGGCAAATAGCGGACTCTTTCCTAACTCGACTCGCTAGGCATGGCGCCGAAGCGGCCCGATGGCTTGTCAGGAGGTCGCGAGACAACTGACCGTAACGCCGTCACCCGAGAACAACGAGGATCTGGTGTTCGATACCGTCATCCTCAAGTGGAATGTTTGCGGGACCAGGAACCGATTTGCCGTCAAATTCCACCTTGGCGACGCCTCGGGAGATGCCGCGGGGATTTTCTACCCTGATCTTGTACGTGGCCGAATGATATTGAAAATTGATGGAGTAGTCTGACCATGCACGGGGAATGCAGGGATCGATACTGAGGATGCTTCCCCGCACTCGGAATCCGAGTAACCATTCCAACCCCGCGCGATAGAACCACCCCGATGAACCTGTGTACCAGGTCCAACCGCCACGTCCGATGTGAGGAGCCTCAGCGTACACATCGCCGGACATCACATATGGTTCAACTTTATACCGTTGTACGCCGGCACGTGACGCCGAGCGGTTAATTGGGTTGAGCATTCGAAGTAGCTCACCCGCTTTGTCGCCATCCCCAAGCGCAGCATAGGCGATCAGCGTCCAAACCGCGGCATGAGTGTACTGCCCGCCATTTTCACGAATTCCGGGGACATAGCCCTTGATATAGCCTGGGTCCAATGGCGTGTGATCGAACGGCGGCGTGAGAAGCAGGACCAGGCCATCCGACTGGCGCACCAATTGTTGACCGACCGCCGCCATGGCGCGCGCCGCCCTACCCGGTTCCGCCGCGCCGCTGATCATTCCCCAGGATTGCGCGATCGAATCGATACGGCACTCGGTATTTGCGGCAGAGCCCAGAGGAGTCCCGTCATCAAAGAAGGCGCGGCGATACCAGCCGCCGTCCCAAGCTTCGCGCTCGAGCGCCGCTTTCAACGCACTGACCTGCAGTCTCCAAGTTTCCGCGCGCTTGAATTCTCCCCGCGCGTCCGCAATTTTTGAAAACTCCCACAGGATCGTATGAAGGAACCAGCCGAGCCAGACGCTTTCTCCTTTTCCGCCCTGGCCGACTCTGTTCATTCCGTCATTCCAGTCTCCCGTGCCCATCAGGGGAAGCCCGTGACTCCCCACAGCAAGGCTGCAATCGAGGGCTCGCGCGCAATGTTCGAATAGCGATGCGCTCTCCGAGGATTGGTTCGGTTGGAAATACGATTCACTTTGTCCTTCCTCTAATTCGTCCCCTTCCAGAAAGGAGACCTCTTCATCCAGGACGGTCGTATCTCCGGTAGCTTCGATGAAATGGATGACGGCGTAAGGGAGCCAGAGACGATCATCGGAAATGCGCGTGCGTACCCCGCGGCCCGAAGGAGGATGCCACCAGTGCTGGACGTCACCGGCGGAGAACTGGCGGGATGCGGCCCTCAAAATATGTTCTCGCGCGACTCCACGGCGACTCGTCGTAAGCGCCATGACGTCCTGAAGCTGGTCGCGAAACCCGAAAGCGCCGCTCAGTTGATAGAATCCGGCTCTGGCCCACACTCTGCAGCAGAGAGTTTGATAGAGCAGCCACCGGTTCACAAGCAAATCCAGGGCTCGATCTGGCGTTTTGATCTGAACGCAGTCCAGAATTTCATCCCAGTGAGATGTGACGTCCAGCAGAACCTGTTCTAGATTTTTTGCACGATATTGGAGGAGCAAGTCTCGCGCCTGATCCTTGTTTTCCGCTTGCCCAAGGAAGAACACCACTTCGGCGGTTCCTCCGTCGCGCAATTCAACAGGCATTTGCAGGGCGGCACACGGATCAAGCCCCGCTCCCACCTTCCCGGAAAGGGAGCGCCCCGCGGCAAGACCTTGCGGACGCTGGAGCGTTCCGTTCCGGCCTATAAACTCAGTGCGATCCGAGGTGTAAGAACTTTGTTTCCCCGCGAGATCCGCAAAAGCGATGCGGCCGCCGAATGCGCCGCCCATCGTGCTTCGAGCAAAGAGCGCTCCCGAATCGGGATCAAGTTCCATCACGATGTAGGGCGCCGAAGCGGTCCGTGAACTTCCGAGAACCCATTCCGCGTAAGCCGTTACAGACAAACGCCGCGCGCGGCCTGAAGTATTCCTGAGAGAAAGACGGGAGATCTTGATCGAATCGCCAGTAGGGACGAATTGCAATAGTTCCAGAGCAATTCCATGAGATTCATGTTCGAATCGGCTATACCCTTGGCCATGCCTCGCAATGTAGACAGCGGTCTCATCGCGGATCGGCAATGCCGTGGGACACCACACTTCTCCAGTCGCTTCGTCGCGCACGTATATCATTTCCCCGGAAGTATCCGTGAGATGGTCGTTGGACCACGGCGTTAGCTGATTTTCGTGGCTGTTCTGAGACCACGTAAAGCTGGAACCCGACTCCGACACCAGAAAACCAAAACTGGGGTTGGCGATCACATTGGCCCAAGGCTCAGGCGTCCGCAATCCCTCTCCTAGAACCGTTACGTACTCACGCCCGTTCTTGTCAAAGCCGCCAATGCCGTTGAAGAATTCCAGGTCCAGTTCCGGCAGAGGCACATCGGGCCGCGTGGCCGCGCGTGTTCGCCGGCGCATGGGAAGACCTGAAGGCTCGCGATATTGCGACTGAGATCGTGCAATTTGCTCCGACAGCGTGCCTCGCCGTCCGACAATCAGCGCACGAGCGACGCTCTGAAGTTGGGCGCGAGTTTGCGAATTGATCAAATCTCCGCGCACAAGGAAAATACGGCCTCGTGTATTTCCCGAATCAGGCGAAAGCCGCAACTGGCTCCCGTGGACAAGAGCTTCGAGCGATCCTTGAAAATCCTGATTGTAGGATGGCGGTTTTTCGTTGACGATGACCAGATCCGCCGATAGTTGCTTCATGCGCCAATATTCATGCGCCCGCAGCAATTGTCTGATCGTCTCCACATCTTCCTCGTTGTCAATGACGGCCACAATAATCGGCAAATCACCGGAGATTCCCAGGCTCCACAGCGTGGAAATCTCCACGTTGACGCGCGCGAGTTGATCCGAAGCTGGACGCAGCGAGGCTTCCGGATAAATGACCGCGTTGGCCAACCTCTGAAACAAGTGCGCTTCGTCGGCGCCAATTCCCAAGTGATGAAGCTGCACTTGCGCGTGAGTCCAGGCAAGCGTCAGGGTACGTTCAAAAGCTCTAGCATCCCGGTATCGATCCGCGAGATCGAGGACTTGCTCGCGGGTCTGGGCCGCAATTGTCGAAAACACAAGATGGGCCGTTTCGCCCGCAGCCACGCGCACGGTGCGACGCAGGCTCATGGCTGGATCGAGAACGGACCCAACGGTATTTGAGAGTTTTCTGCCGTTGGAGATCGACAAGGGATTGCGAAGGTCGTGCCCGCGTCCGAGAAATCGCGCGCGATCTGTTTCATATTCCAGGTCACCGACGGTTTCGCCATCTACAAAGAGAACGTGCGCAACCCAAACGGATGGTTCCTCCTCCGATCGTTTCCGACGCGTCGCAAGTAACGCGCCAATGTCCGGCACAAATTCGGTCTCAACGAATAGATTCGCGAATGCGGGATGCGCTACGTCCGCGGCCTGCGACGTCAGCGAAAGCTCCGCATAAGAGGTGACTTGAATATCGCGTGTGCGCGCTCCCAGATTTGTAATGGAAACGCGGCGAACTTCCGCATCTTCTTCCGAAGAAACGACGACCTCGAGCTTGGTATTCAATGAGCGATCGCGCCTGAGAAACTCGGCATGGTCTTCGTAAAATTCCGCTTCATAGGAATCCGGTTCCACCCCGGTGGGCTGGTATCCGGCCGACCAGACGTGCTCGGATTGTTCATCGCGAAGATAGATGTACGAACCCCAGCAATCGCGCGTTGCGTCTTCTCGCCAGCGCGTAATTGCAATGTCCCGCCAGCGGCTGTATCCCGATCCTGCCGAGGTCAACATCACGGTATAGTTGCCGTTGGAGAGGAGTTGCGTGCGGGGGGTCGGATCATCCACCGAAGTAAACTGGCGAACAAGGGGCGGAATAACGCCACGGACTTTGGCGGCTGCGGAAACTTCTTCCGCGCGGGGCCGCGCCACGAGCACATCGCGGGGCGTACGTTCCTGCAAGAGCAGTTCGGTGGCTTTCACGATCGGGTCGGCGTGGAATCGGGCCCGCATTACGCCGTCCTCCAGCACGTTTGCGAGTGCGACCAACGACATCCCCTGGTGATGCGCCATAAAGGCATGGATGACGGCAACATCTTTGTCTTCCGGCAGCCGCGTCTTCGTATAGTCGAGAGCCTCATAAAACCCGTATCTGCCTTCGCCGCCGCTTTGGCGATTCGGCTTGAAATTTTCCACCGCGGCGGAAGGAAAAATCATCGCCGCTAGCGCAGTAGCGTACGGGGAAATTACAATGTCTTCGCTAAGTCCTCGTTTGAGACCTAGGCCCGGCACTCCAAAGCCCGAATATTGGTACGTAAGATTCAAATCGCGCGCATTGAAAGCGGACTCCGAGACTCCCCAGGGCACATTCCGTTCACCGCCATAATCAATTTGCCGGCGCACTATTTGCGTGTACGTCTGGCTCAACATGCTGCCTTCGGGTGAGCGCATGACCAGCGCCGGCATCAAATATTCGAACATCGATCCGGACCAAGAAATGAGCGCCGAACCACGGGCAACCGGAGTCATGAAGCGGCCCAGCCGGAACCAGTGTGACGTCGGGACATCTCCCTTTGCGATCGCAAGGAAGCTTGCTAAACGCGCCTCAGAGGCCAGCAGATCGTAACAACTGGCGTCCAGAGCTCCGTCCGTAACGCGAAATCCGATGGAAAAGAGCTTTTTCGTGTTGTCGAACAGGAATTTGAAATCCATCGCGAAAAACATCGAATCGGCCGTTTGCGCCAACTCTAAAAGCCTTTGAACCAGAGCCGCGGAATCTGCCGCACAATGGATTATGGCGGTAGATAGAGCGTCGATTCGCGCGACTAAATCCAGTTTGTTTGTTGCGTCACGAAGCAGGCGTTCTCGGGTTTTGGCGAGTTCCCTCAGCACGAACGCGAAGTAATCTGCCGCGCCTCCCAGTGCTGGAACGCTCCGAATCCTCTCATACAAATCAGCCCACTCCGGCACCTGCTTGCTCAACCTTTCAGCAATGTCGTGCCTCTGTTTCGGTTGCAGGCGCGCCCATGGATTCACAATCTCCATGTCGCGAGCGTGACTTTCCACGCAAGCCCTGATCGCCGCCGCCCAAACGCGCAGTTCCGAAGTCTGCGGATCGCCTTGCTCCTGCGCCAAGGCTTGCGCAATATCATCGATTGTCCGTGCGTGCTCCTTTAACTCAACGAACAGCGACGCCCACTCAATGGCATCGGTCGGCGGCGAATCGAGCAGGACCACCAGCGCATCCACAGCGTTGCTGAGCTGTTTCCGGGTCACGGTATGGCTGTGCAGTGTTTCGCCGTTCCCGGCCAATGGCTCGCGCAAGATTGCGATTGTATCTTTCAGTGCCGTCATCATTCGGGCATCGATCGTCGCTTTGTGAATCAATTCGCGGCAGCTGTTTCCCAGAACGATCAGGTCGCCGGCAAGATTTCCGCTGTCCACCGTGGAAATATATTTTGGATCGAGGGGATGCAAATCCTGGGTGTCGTACCAATTGTAGAAATGGCCGCGGAAAAGCTCCATCTTCTTCAGCGTCGCCACAGTGTCTTCTAGACGCTCCACTGCATTCCTGGTGCCCAGCCATCCGAAATCCCGCGCGGCCACCGTCGAGAGCAGATAGAGACCTATATTCGTTGGCGAGGTACGATGGGCGATGACGGGCTTGGGATCTTCCTGGAAATTGTCGGGCGGAAGCCAATTATCCCCGGCTGTAACAAAAGTTTCAAAGTAGTGCCACGTCCGGCGAGCAATGCGGCGCAGCGCTTGCGTTTCCTCAGTGGATAGCGGCTCCATTTCCGTGAGGCGCGGGGGCTGGCTGATTCGAAGGGCGAATATGGGCGCGATAACCCACAAAATAACAAACGGCAAAGCAACGGGCACCGCATTAGGCCACCTTGGCATGACGATCGCAAGCGCCGCCAGAGCGAGCAATTCCCCGCCAAACATTTGCCTGAAAATTCCCGATATTTCCAGGTCCGCCGCGTGCTTAGCCTGCGCCGCGGTCACCCATTCCAGCAAATTCTTTCGCGTGACGAACATACGAATCAGCGTGCGCAGGATCGCATCCGCCATGAGCCATGCTTGATATGCCAGGCATGTGATGGTGAGCCCGATCTGAGACGTGGCAATCAAGAGGTCTCGGAGCACAGCGAGAATGTGGCTGCGCCGGGAGGTCCCCTTTCGGACCGGGCGAAGGCCTGCAAGAAACGGCAGCAGCGGCGGAAGCGATATCGTTAGAATAACGAACCCCGTCCATATGCGTGCAGGCAAGCCCGGAATTAACCAACCAAGAATCAGCGTCAGAAACAGCGCCGGAGCGGACAGCGTGCGCCGAAGGTTGTCCAACATTTTCCAGCGACTGATTAAAGGGATCGTGAAATGGCCGCCCTTCCCTCTCGAGGCGCCGCCCTTCCCGAATAGCCACGGCAAGAGTTGCCAGTCGCCGCGCGCCCAGCGATGTTGCCGCGCCGCCGACACCCCGTAGTGCGAGGGAAATTCTTCGAACAATTCGATGTCCGACGCCAAAGCCGCACGCGCAAATATGCCTTCCAGAAGATCATGGCTCAGGAGAGTATTGTCCTGAACTTTGGAGCTCATAGCCTCTTCGAATGCATCGACGTCGTAGATCCCTTTGCCCGTATAGGTTCCCTCTTCGAACAGGTCCTGGTAGACATCGGACACGGCGAACGCGTAAGGATCCATCCCGCTTGGACCGGAGAAGATTTTTTGAAAAAGCGAGCCATCGCGGTTGGCGGGAAGTGTGGGAGTGATTCGCGGTTGAACGATTGAATATCCTTCGACGACCCGCCCTTCGCGGGCGTCAAACTTCGGCCGATTGAGGGGATGCGCCATGGTCCCCACCAGACGGGCAACCGCGCCGCGCGGCAGGCGAGTATCCGCATCGAGCGTGATGACATACCGAACGCCTGGGATCTCTTCGGGAGGCCCTCCGCCGGTGGGAACGAAGGTTGTATTGGGATCGCCTCGCAAGAAGTGATTCAATTCCTCCAGCTTGCCGCGCTTGCGCTCCCAACCGATCCATTTCCCTTGAGATTCGTTCCACGCACGCTTTCTATGAAACAGATAAAATCGTTTGCCGCCTCCCGGCACTGGCCCATGGCGGCGATTCAATTTCTCAATGCCGCCGGCAGCCGCAGCGAGGAGTTCGTCGTCGCCCTTCACGCTTTCCGATGGGGCATCCACCCAATCGGAGAGCAACGCAAAACGCAGGTCCCCGTCCGGGTTCGCCAGGAAATGGATTTCCAGACGATCCACCTGCTCGTGGATCGCATCCAGGCCCGTCAGCAGGATGGGGACCACGACGATCGTGCGCAGGCGTTCAGGGACACCATCCATCAGTTCCAGTCGCGGTAGCGCCCGCGGGCCAAGCAGGCCTGTCACCGCGCGATTGACGAGGGCAATCGCCAAATCAGAGGCAGGAATGGCGCCGATCAGGCCCAGGAGAACAAGAAATTTTGCGGCGATCCCGCGATCCCAAGAAGCGGACAGCGGCAGTGCCAGGATCAAGACGCTCAAGACCAGAATCGTTCCCAGATACCCCGGAACGGCCGACTTCACATAGAGTCGCAGGAGCTTTTGTCTCCACGGTGCTCGGTATCCCAGTTCGCGCTCAAATTCCAGGCGGCCTTTCGAGATCAGGTAGTATCCAGGGTCATTTGCTTGATTCAGCCCGTCCGGGGTGTCGCTGAGATGCTTCGCGTTCGCTTGCCTGGCACGCTGCAGCGCGCGCCTGGCAATCTCAATCTCGGAGTAAGCCGTGCCCCTGGAGAGCTCTTCGACGGCGTGGCGATAATAGTCGCGGGTTGAGAAATCCATCTCGGAGAAGAGGCTGCCGTCACGCAGGACTTCATCCACCAGGCTAATGCTCTCAAAAAATTCGTTCCAATCGAATGCCGACATGAGCCGCATGCTGGTAATCACGTTGCGCACGGTCACCGTCATGGCCGTTTGATCCTGGTGCTCGGCTCGGACGATTTCATCCGAGGTGGTACCTTGCGCGTCCAACCGCTTGTCGAGCCAAAGGAGGATTGGGCCAACCTTCGGATCCAAATCGCGGAGACGTTGAACGAGTTGCACGGCGAACGCTCTCTCGAGGGGTGCGTTTTCAAAACGGCGGAGAACTATCGGGGAAATTGATGGGAGGTCGCCCGTGCCTAGCAGCCCATCGACGAGGCGGTCGGCTTCTTCGCGCGCGCGCCGGCTTCGGACAATGTTATCCGCCAGCTTACGGAGATTTTCAACAAGCACTACCCGGAGGGTAATTGCAAGGGCCCAGAGTTCGCCGATGGTGAGAGGCTGTACCCGTTGGTAGGAATTTACGAACCGACGCAAAAGCTCCGGCTCGAATCGGCTGTCGGTATGCGCCACGAATGCCCAGGCCACGCCGAATACGCGGGGATATCCTTCCAGATGGCCCGAAGCCAATTTGGGCAGTCTTCGGTAAAATCCCGGCGGCAAATCATCCTGGATTTCTCGGAGTTGTTCCTCAACGATATAGAAGTTATCAACCAGCCATTCCGCAGCCGGCGCGATTGTGCCGCCCTGCTGGATCGCATTGGCGGTCGCGCGATAATACTCAAGGAGAATACGGCCATTCTCCAAAACACGCGGAATGAGGGGCCGCCCCTCCCCAGCATCCTTCGAGGTGCCCTGAGTAGCAGCAAGATTTTCGGCGTGTTGCTCGAGACGTTCTGCACTGAAAAGTTCACCGCGAATCGGTCCTTCCGCCTCGGCAAATAAACGTACAGATGGAATCGTGGTTGTCATCCTTCAATTGGTGCTATTTACATTTCGCTCTACGAAGGGGAAATATATTCCGGTTGAGTCAGCGGAAAACCACGCGAGCTTACGACGAGCTAAAAATGCGAGTGCAATTCGTTCTGAAACAACTGGGCGTCACGTCCGATGCTTGTGCCGGGTTTTGCCTGCCTTCGACCGAGGCTTCTTGGCCAAACCGCGACGACTGGATTGTATCGAATCTCCGCCCATTTTGGCAGCGAAAGTTCCTAAGGTGGATCCTACGGTTCGAGCTAAGTTCAAAAGAACGGACTGCCCTGATTTTGCAGGCTTGCCCGCATGCTTTGATTTTACTTCCATTCGTATCTCCCGGCACTTCAGTAAGTCCAGCGGGTTGATTGGCATTATTCCGAGGTCTTCTGGAATTCGAATAAGCTTCCTTGGCAAAATCTAGTAAGCGACGAACCGCGAGCCGCGATCGACCTGCCCTCCGGCCTCCATCGTGTCTTCCACAGGTTCTCTCGCATTCTAAAGGTCTGTTGTACGCGCCGATTCATCTCCCGTCCCGGCCGGATTTTGAGAAGAGAGGGAGGACTCCCGGACCTCCCCCTCGCATGCCACTAATCGCTTCGGCCCGAAGCCGTGCGGCGGACCTTTTGGTCAGGTTTCACGGTTCCGGTGGAAGATTCTCCGGTAGAAGAAACATCTTCGCCGCCCGTCCGTTCCAGGATTTCCCTCGCCTGATCGATTTCCTCGGAGGTATCGCAATGGACCGAAAGTAAAATTCCGCCTCTTTGTAGGCGCCCTTCGTACCGCTTCGCCTCGTATTCGGGTATTCCCATCCCTATCAGTGCACCCGTCAACCCGCCCACAGCTCCCCCGACCCCGATCCCGGCCAACGTAGCCATGATGGGTCCGGCTGCAATGAGCGGGCCGACTCCGGGAATCGCCAAAGCGCCGATTCCGGCAAGCAATCCCAACGTTCCCCCTAAGACCGCGCCTGAGCCGGCTCCTGCGGCGGCGCCTTCGG
Source organism: uncultured Acidobacteriota bacterium (assembly GCA_963800455.1). Classification (GTDB taxonomy): domain Bacteria; phylum Acidobacteriota; class Terriglobia; order Acidiferrales; family UBA7541; genus Palsa-360. The sequence goes on from CAWDAY010000004.1 coordinate 1,381,093, forward strand.
GCGCCTTTGTTGACTTCTCGGTCCCAATGTCTTTGGTTCCCAAACTCTCTGGCAGAAGCACAGATATGTCTGTCACGGGGAATCCGGACCGAGCCAACACATCTGCTGCCCGTTCTACGTCCTCTCTTGTTGAATAGATCCCGAAGATTGCCGTTTTCTTGCTTGCCATAGCTATTTCTCCTTATCGTGGAATATCCGCTCAGTACCAGCCGTCATGGTTTGGGAGGCGCAATTTCAATTTGGCTCGTGACGTTGCCGTCGCCTGCAATGGTTGTGGCCTTTCGTTCCACCGCGGCTTTTTCTTCCTGCGTCCGGACAGGCCCTCTCAAAGTAACTTTCCCATCCTGCGTGATAATTTTGACGTTGTGAGCATAGGTGGAGAGTGATTTATCCTTCATGATTTCCGCCCGAATCTTTTGCGTAATCGCACGGTCGCCAGGATTCATTTTTTGTTGGTCGGCGGTTGTCGCATCCTGGCTTGCATCGTCCTTGTTCATCTTGGTGTTGTCTGATTTTTCTTGCTGGAGACCGGAGAAACCGGGCTTAGGAGCGGCGACCAGCCCTACCGCAAACAAGAACGAAACTCCGATCAAGGTTAGAAGATTTCTGCTGTTTGGAGCTCGATTCACGACTCCTTCATCCGCATTCCATTTTCAAAATCGGCAAAACATTTCTTGCGTCGTGGACCCCATGCCGACTGAGTGACGCTAACGCACCATTCTATGCGGGGCCATAGAGTGAAAAATGTAGATTACAAAACAGCTTGTAGTAGGTGCCGCCAGCCAGCCGTGGAAAATGAAAAAAGCAGAGTCGCATCCGAAATCGCTGCCATTACTTGTTGATTTTGGCGACTCTCCGTTTTGGGGATCGTCTTGTCTTTCACAGGGAATAGCTCGCGCTGGAGTCTCCGGCTCGTACTTGGAATGCGAAACCTTGTGAGGATCGACGACTCGCCTGCGTGGTGCGGCACCGTACAGAGTTCCAGGTATTGTCCAAATAAAATAATATTCGTGATAATGAATTATAATGATGAAGACGTGACTGTGCCCCGCTCACGGTTCAGGGTTTCCCAAGCCGCCCATCGAAGCGAGTGATGTGCAAAAATATTTGGTAGGGGGAATCGACAATGAGCCTGACCAACTTCCCGAGTCATAATCATCCATCGCTCCAGCGGCAAAAGAACTGGCCCGATCCGGTTGCGCACGTTGCCCAGTTCTATACGGTCGACTCTTCCTATCTCGATGCATTACATCGCTCCGTTAAGGCCGCGCTCAACGCTGGAGATGCCGCCATCGTCCTCGGAACGGAATCGCATCGGAATGGACTTACATCGCGATTGAAGGCAAGCGGCTCGGATACTGCCCGAGCTATGGAAGACGGGCGCTATGTCCTATTGGATGCGACTGAGACTTTATCGAGGTTCATGTTAGGCGGAATGCCAGACCCGGTCTCGTTCGCTGACGTAATCGGCGTTCAGATTGAGCATGCAAAGAGGGCTGCGGCGGGCGGGAGTGGCCGAGTTTCCGCATTCGGTGAGATGGTCGCTATCTTGTGGGCAAATGGGAAGTTCGATGCCGCCGTCGCACTCGAGCAATTGTGGAATCGACTTGCAGAAACTCATTCTTTTGGCCTCCATTGCGCCTACCCGGTGAAGGGCTTTGACCAGGGAGACCACGGCGACTATTTCTTAAAAATCTGTGCTGAACATTCAGAGATCGTCTCGGATGAGACCTGCGCTTCGTTAACAGGGAGTTGGGACAAGATTCCTGTGGCGAGTTGCTTGCAGCAGACAACGCAGGCACTCGCTGCTGAAAAGATCGAGCGCAAAGAGCCCGAAAAGCTACTTCGACACCGGGAGACAGAACTGGCCGAACTTCTCGACAATGCGCCGGACGGCGTGTACCAAACAGATCTTGCCCAAAAGATTCTGTGGGCAAACAAAGCCCTATTAAAACTTTTCGGATATACGACCCAGGAATGTATCGGGCACGACGCTGCGGAGTTCTATATTCAGAATGACGTCTTGCCCGCGCTATCCGAGAAACTAGCGCGGGGGGAAGACGTCTATAATTTCCCCACAGAATTCCGATGTAAGGATGGAACCGTCAGGCACGTTCTGATCCACGCCAATGGACTGTGGGAGGAGGGCCAACTCGTCCGCAAGAGATTTTTCATTCACGACGTCACGGCGCAGAAAGAAATAGAATCCGCAATTCGGAAAGCACATGATGAATTGGAGATGCGAGTCGCCGCGCGGACCATTGAGCTCGAACAAAAAAATCTTCAAATCAGCGAGCAGGCAAGAATCCTCGAACTAACGAATCAGGGATTGCGGAATCTGTCGAGCCGGCTACTGCAAGTCCAGGACGAGGAAAGAAGACATATTGCGCGCGACTTGCATGATAGTACGGGTCAAACGCTGGCGCTGTTAACCATGACGCTCTCTGCTCTGGAATCGGAAGTCAGAACATTTCGTCCGGAACTCGCGAAAAGGCTCGCGGATAATACAGAACTTGTTCGGCAAGTCTCCGTGGAATTGCGAACGCTTTCCTACTTGCTGCATCCCCCCCTCCTTGATGAAGTCGGTCTTGGATCCGCGCTTCGTTGGTTTGTAGATGGCTTTGGAAAAAGAAGCGGCATTTTCGTCAATTTGGAGTTGCCCGCCAACTTAGCGAGAATGCCTCGAGAGTTGGAAACTGCAATCTACAGAGTGGTGCAAGAGTGTCTGACGAATATTCACCGCCATGCTCAGAGCCCCGTCGCTGCCATCCGCCTGTCCGAGTCTGCCGGCAAAATCGTCCTGGAGGTCAGCGACCAAGGGAAAGGCATCGCTCAGCAGACACTCTCTCAAATCGCTTCTTCTCGCGCTCCGGGTGTTGGCTTGCGGGGCATTCGAGAGCGGATTCAGAATTTCCAGGGGGACCTTGAAATTACGTCGGACACAAAGGGAACCCGAATCAAGGTAATTATTCCAACGGAAGACAAGCCGTCACCGTGGCAGGCAGAAATGACGGGGATTTAGGTCGTTTCCCAAGCCTGCTGTTTTTTTTCATACCTACCGGACAATACCACTCCTACATACGGGATCGCAGGTATTGTTCCCAATTCCCGTGGCCCTTATGCTCGCGCGTAGGGAGAGGAGGATTGGAAGCTAAAAATGAGGGCTGGGCTGGCGTTCAGCTTCCTCTCCCGCTTTTTTAAAAAAGTCTTCAGGCACCAAGACTATGCGAGGGTTGCAACTTCCTGCATCGGAATCTTGGAAATCTAGAGGACACTTTTTCTTCAAGAATTCGTTTCAGAGAGAGGCCCTTGAGTCATGCCCCTAGTTCAAGTAGTGCTCCTACTGATCGTCATTGGTGTCGTATTGTGGCTAATAAATCAGTATGTGCCCATGGCGGCGTCCATTAAGTCCATCCTGAATGCAGTGGTGGTCATCGCCGTGATCGTTTGGCTTCTGAATGTCTTCGGACTTCTCTCCACGAGTTCGACACTTCACGTCGGCTAGGCTCCGTGGCGGCAGGAAACAGTTCCAAACTTCCCCGATAGATTGAGTTGGCACCGACGGAATCAAGTTGGACGGACAGGAAAGCTGTCGGGATCGTTCGCTACAAATCTAGCGAGAGTCACTTTCGTGCCTTGCAATCACTACATTGCCATGGGCTGGCGCTTCATATGAGGGATTTGAATGCCTGGAACACCCGGAGAAGCGCGTTGAGAGTTCCAGGTTATTAAGACGATGAGGGTATAAATTCCCAAGGTGGTTCCCAGCGGAATACTCGAAATGGAAAGAAAGCCGGCGACGATGGCCAGGGTCCGCCCGGATCGACTTCCGGCACGAAGAGTCAGTCCCGCGAGAACTCCAAGAATCCCGCAAACCGCTGAGATCACCACCAGGAGTCCGTAGATGAAATGAAAAATGTTCATCAGAGTGAATGGATCGGAAACTCGGTTAAGCAGTGCGCCAAACATCATGGTGGCCGTGCTACTGAAGATTACCAGCCCAGCCGCAGTAACGAGGCGAACGATTCCGTATAGAATCCAGCAAATCCCCAATATTCTGAGGTGCCGAGCTAGCTTTTGAGCGACCAGATCGTCTGCCATCATTAATGGACCCTCTCGACTACGAGGCGCGTTTGAGCAGGATCTATTGCGTGACCGAGCGCTTTGCAAAGATCGCAAGAAAGATGATCACCGACTTGAATGCGTTTGCATGCTTACCCAATGCCGCCAAGGCAGTCCCGAGCAAACAACGGCACTAATGCGTTTTGCCTTTGCAGGCAGGGTGACCACAGCGGCAATCGATATCCGGCTTTTCTTCCATCGCTTCACATTGCGGACCGCAGTACTTGCCTGCCTTCGTCATGCAGGTACACGCTGGGTGTGCACACTTTCTAGATTTGCCCGCTGGCATTGCTCGCCCCCCACTGCAGGATTCGATCTACGAACCGCATGCTTCTCGATTCGCGTCATTCTTCGCTAAACGTCAAGCTCGATGAGCCCTTTGTGTTCTCGATGGCGCCGGTGATCGGTCGCAAGAATTTCTATCAGTTTTCGGGGCAGTTCCTCTATCTCCTCCGCCGGCCGACAATCTTCTCGCAGCGGGCCAAAATATCCGATCCCGAACCTTGCGCCACACAACGAACACAGTTCGAATATTTCGATTCGAAATGAACTGGCGTTGAGCAATTCCTTGTCAAGAATTGCGATAGGACTGACTTGTGTATTTGTACCCTGATCCTTCGCAAGCATGGCAACCTCCACAGGGCAAAAGCACAGACTTCACAGGGCGATTGATGCGCCTCTCGGATCTGCTAGGGACGGCCAAAATCCAGCTCGAAGTGAATGACATCGCAAACGTTCCACGTTTTCACATCCACAAGCAGCAGATGTCCATCGAGGACTAGATACCGAAGGTTGGGAGAAGAAGCAGGCAAGATTTGCAGCAAATCTGCGGGAACAGACTCTGCCCTCTGTTGCAAATCCGAATGAAGTACATCGCCTACTCGAAGGCTCGATTCCAACCTTGCAGTCAAATGGTCTCCGTCCCGAAAGCCAGGTGGAGGATCGTTTCGATGTTCCCTGTACCATTCACCTACGTTTTCGCGATCTCGGGCATCAAATCGAGTATGCTGACCGTGAGTTCGATTGTCTCGATCCTGGCCGCGGTCCTGCGCAAGAATCATCGCACCAAATAACCCGAACAGAGCGATCACGACAATGGCTGTGAACCGTCGAACGATCATGGGTTACTTAACCACCCGAATCACGCCGCAAGGCCACGCTGCCCTCTTTTTCTGGAGCAATGCGTACGCCTGGTCACTGGCGGCCCATCCACATTTTTGGATGCGTGCTTTTCTGTTCGTACATCGCCAGGTCCGCTTTCGCCAAGAGATCTCCGAGCGAAACACTATGCTTCGGGTCGAACCTCGCCACGCCCACACTCAGAGAAAGTTTGTAGCGAGGTTCCCCCGCACTCACTTTCTGAAGTTGCCCCTCCAACCGTCGGAGGATTGCTTCCTGGTCTTTATAGGAAGCTTCCAATGCCAACACGGCGAATTCATCCCCGCTTAGTCGAGCAAGAATATCCGAGTTTCGAAAGGTCCTTCCCAAGGCGTCCGCGGCGCGAACCAGGGCAACGTCTCCTTCTCTGTGCCCATAGGTATCGTTGATATTCTTGAGGTGATCGACATCTGCGAAGATAAGAAGAAGTCCCTGTCCTTTCCTTCGCATCACTTTGAGTTGCTGCGCCGCCAAGAAATTAAATGCTCGACGGTTACAGAGGTGCGTTAGATCATCCATCAGAACAAGCGACCGAAGTTCTCTCTCCAAGATGGACTGCTTGACGCCACGCATCGCTGTGCGATGAAGAGCATCGCTAAGAGTTTTCGAACTCGAAGAGTTTGATTTCACACTCTTTGAAATATCGCCTACCTCTTGCAGAATCTGGGTAAGATCCTTGCCCTGAGCCAAGACCACGGAGGTCAGCCCTTCGTCCAAAGATTTCGGCGAATTCAGTTTTTGACGATTCATGACCACAACCCTGCGATTCGGCCTCACAGGCGAAGCGAACTTCGCAGACCGACTTTCTTCCGTAAATTCGCCAGAGGTCGGACGGTAGGCGGTCATTTTGTTTCTGCCTCTTAGGTGTGTTAAGTTTCGACTCATCGAGTAGTCTCTATGCTACTTTTCGCGACCAGGCGCTCGGCTCTCGCTGGTATTGCATTGGATTTCATACCATTTGCATCCAACATGCGTAATCCAGTGAAGCCTGTAGATTTCCCTGCTGCACCCCTTACTTTGACTAACCAATAAATACAAAGTTTCTCGCCAGCCTAGCGGCTTCGCTAATTAGCTGTCGGGTTTAATCTCTCCAAAACAGTTAAGATCTCATCGTTCTCCATGTCCTCAGAGTCGAGAAGTACGCGACCGCCGAGATCAGAGGCAACTTCCCACAGGTTTTCCTTTGCAGATTCCAGGAAAGCGTCAGGCAGAAAGGAAAGCGCAGCCCGGATTTCATCAATGGTTGAAAAGCGGTCTGGGCTTGGTTTGGCGTCAACAAATTCCATTTCCATATAGCCTCCTGACCAGCAGTTCGGCGAGTCTTTAACTCAGCTTCGAACTTCGACCCGCCGACATATTCACCTATGGGCGCCCCGCCGGGAATCCACGGATACACTTAGAAGACAAGCTGAATAGCTGGATAGCCAAGAGCACACTTCGAGGCACAAACTCGGAGCTTGAGATTACACAAATCATGAGCGAGGGATCACTGGGTTTGGAATGTTTCGGGGCGATGAGGTGCGATGTCATAGGATAGATTGGTTTTCACTGTGTAAGCCTGAGCAAACGAGCCTCGCTTAAATAGAAATCCCATAAATGCGATGCAAATGATCACGGAAACCAGCAATGCCATTAAAGCGAGCACGGACAACAACCATGAGGCGATGGCTTGTAGGTAAACGGTTAAGGCGCTGATAAGCATCGGCGTCAACTCCCCTTACTGACGACGGCGCCCGCGTAACGTAAAGACTGCCGCCTCTTAGGACAGCAATTCCCCTTCCATTGTCGAGATTCGCAGCTAAAGCCTTGGCCACTTGGCAAATAAGCAATCGTTTCCCTCTGGTTCTGTGCGCGCACGAAATGGGGACATTTGTCGAGGATGCGTTCTTTTTGCACAGTGTCTCGCGGTTTCTACATACAGTCGCAAAAAATGCGCACTTCCAGCCGATCCGGCTTCTCGCAAAGAAGGGAATGAAAGAGTCGATTGGCAGGCTGCGCCTTTGTTAACTATTGCATTACTAAGAAAGAAATGCAAAACGACTGGTGCTTTTTTCCTAAGGCTTTTCTTATACGAGGATTCCGTCCCTGCCGTATGGGCCGAACAAACGTCCCCTTATATGCTTTCAAGCAGGGGAGGTTACCATGAGCAGAGGTACCGAACCGTTTGTTCATGTTCTTCTTTTTGAGTGCCCGCAGTGCGAAGACCCTATCTCTTCGGCAATTACAACAAGTGAACGGAATCCGGAAGAAGCGGATGCACGTTCATTCGCTCTTCACTGCGATTGCGGATGGAACGGGACGCAAATAGGGGTACGGGCCAAGCGACACTGGGTGGAAACGTGGGTCTGATTCCCCGTTTCCGCGCCGGTCTTCGTCGAGCGCTTCCCTCTCCGACTTCACTATGGCGCTGCACACCTCGGAGTCGTCACACCCTGCAGCGCCGCAATGCCGCGCAAAACTGTGGTCGGGCTCCTGGGTTCCTTCGTTCTCGACAACGGGATCGATATTGAGCCCTGACGGCCTCCATTGCCGACGGCGAGTCTCCATCTTCGGAAATGACAGGATGTTCAGAACGATTCCGATTGCAACGGGGATTAGACGCCAGTGGTTTACCTTGTTTGTTAGATCGCCAAATGCTACAGTGCCTCACATTCGGGTCATGCCGCAGGGCCGGAAAGTGAGGTAGTGCCGTGGACCGCGAATATGACATCTTCGAAGTCTGCCCGAACGGAGACTTGCTATGGCGTACCAGTGTTTCCGGCTTGGAGAATGCCCGCCTGAAAGTGGCGGAGTTAGGCAAGCAGTCCAGTAATCAATTCTTCGCAACCCACACTCCTACCAAAGACATCGTTGCACAGGTGAATCACGACCACGCAAAGGGCGCGAAGTGCTGATTACCCGAGTCGATTCCCTTCTTTCGTCGTTCGCCCACAGCCACATATTTCGCACAAGTCCCTTTGCTTTTCCGACTTAGGTAGAGCAGAGGTCTGATTGACGTTGCGTGCAAGACAGTCGCCGCTTTGGCCTCTTGGGCTCCGAACTAGGTCTTGGAAGTGAAGATGGAATCGAATCGACTTCTTCCCGGTGTTTTGTGGTAATTATTGCTCCATTGCTGCTTTGTGCAGTAAACGTTTTTCAAATACAGGAAACTCTGTATTCAAGTTGGGACCCAATTGCGCTAGCCTTCCCTTTTAACCTCGTCCCCACTAGCGTTCTGATGTTGGCTTTTTAGGGTAGCCCATCGGACTGAGAGAAAAGTAGGACCATTCTTGTGTCTTTTACTCTTGCAGAGGCGGCCTTGCAACACACCGAGATGAAGAACGCACGGGTACTAATAGTGGACGATCACGAGATATTCCGGCGCGGGCTTCGTGCCATCCTGGAGCCCTCCTCGGAATGGCAAATCTGCGGTGAAGCGGTGGACGGCATGGACGCCGTAGAACAATGCAGATCCTTAAGACCGGACATTGTCGTGCTGGATGTGAGCATGCCTCGTCTAAACGGTCTTGAGGCGGCACGGCTGATCAGAAAAGAGAATCCCGAACTTCAAATCGTAATCATCACCCAACACGATTCACCACAAATCCGTTCGGCTGCCACTGAAGCCGGTGCGCGGGCATTTGTGACCAAGTCAGCTGTAGGAAGTGAATTGGTGTCCGCGCTAAGAAAACTCATCGGGACCTTGGGCGAATGAAATAGGTAGGCGTGTGCTGTCCGACGATCTCGCTAGAATATTCTGTTTCTATCCTCTACGTTTTGATCTCAATCTCGATTCAGACTCTTGCTTGGGGAAGTCCACGAAGCAAGCATCACCAGGATGGCCCCAACGACGACTAAAATACTGATTGCCCTCTGTCTATTCAGCGTGTTCTTCATGGTTAGCCTCGACAGCCCTGGATAAGTGCTACAGTTGTTCGATGCAAGAACCGAACCAAACGGAAATGAATCGATGATTTTGAAATGAAAGCGCTTAAGCAGGGCATCCGTTTGAAGGCACCACGTGCAACTGGGAGAATTATTCCACCAAAATTGGAAGATCTTGTTGACGCCAGGATTGATTCGACCGGGAAGGGCTTCGGTGACGCCGATGCCTCAAGGGACCTTTCGGAGCGCACAGAGAATTGCCCAACAGCTTCCTACATATGACGCATGAGGGGAAAACGGCCTAATTGTCGCTTCCTATGCTTCGACGATCTGATTGCGCACCGCGTACCGAACCAACTGGCTGACGGAATGTATTTCGAGCTTGCGCATAATATTGGCTCGATGCGTTTCCGAAGTCTTGACGCTGATCCCGAGGATGACCGCAACTTCCTTACTGCTTTTGCCTTCAGACAACAGTTGAACGATCTCTCGTTCACGCGGCGTGAGCCGATCGCGAACCGTTTGTGGAACCTGAGAAGCTGTCTCCTTGGTGCGAATGCTCTCCAACATTATTTCCGTGGCGCAGGAAGTGAAAAACGGCTTATGGACTGCCAACGCTTCAACCGCCGCAACGAGGCTTCGGTCAGAATCTGATTTTATGATGTAGCCTTTTGCTCCGGTCTCAATAATTTCCCGGACGAGCTGATCCGTGTGATGCATGGACAAAATAAGCATTTCCGTATTCGGCGAGATTTTCTTGATCTTTCGCGCAGCTTCGATTCCATTCAATTCGGGCATACTGATATCCATAATCGCGATATCGGGCCGAAACTCTTCGGCCATCGCCACAGCCTCACGCCCACTGTGCGCCTCGGCACAAATCTTCCACCCGGCATGCGATTCTAGAAGCATCTTCAGTCCACGCCGCACTAAATCATGATCGTCGGCTATCATTATTCGCAGTGTTCCCATTTTGGCCTTTTTCCGTCTTTGAATTTGTGTTCGCTGGGCCTATTGGTGAACCAACCACAAACTTTTAGAACTACCACCGACTGCCCCCGACTCTAGGAGCCAGATCAACGCTTCACACATTGTAACTCTACAGCCGTGGGCGCTTATATACAGGATTCTACGTATATTCAGTACGTTTTTCAATGTAGCGGTGATCGGTCTTGCAGACGGCAAAGTTGCCCAAAACTCTCTCAGGATGCCACTCGAAGACGGTCCGGACTTAGCGCCCGTTCCGCGCAATGGATGCACAACCGAGCCCAAGGTAGTGCATCGAGCCGCGCTTTCGGGATCGCAACGCCGCAGCTATCGCACATTCCGTATTCGCCTTTCTGCATCCGGGTGAGCGCCGACTCGATTTCCTTGAGAGTACGCCTCTCGCGCTCCAAGGTTGCCGCCAGCATGTCCTTGGATGCGTTCTCATACGCCGCAGCTACTTCGTCGTCTGGTTCGCGATCGGCTGTAACTTCCATTCGATGCCTGTCTATGCGCTGTCGCAATTCGTTTCGTCGTGACTTCAATTCCCTTTCGATTGCGCTGAATTGGTTACGAGGAGTTCGAGCGGTCGTGAGCATGTTCCTGATCACCTCAAGTTGAAATTTCGGTTTGGCATGCGGATTTAATCGAGTCAGGCACTTTTAATTTCCGAGCGTTACGGCTTGGACAGTACTCCTTGAATTGTGGACCTTCAATCCATTGGCATATGTAGCCAACTGTTTAAAAAACTGTAGAGTCGCAAATATTCCGCGCACGTTTTCGTTGCATGGCCGGATCAGCGGCCTCGATCCACTTCACCGAGTCTGTATCGGAACGATCTTCCGCGGGCAGCCTATTGGGTCGGGGTATGTATCGTCGCCAAGCGATGTTGAGCCAGGAGGCAAGACTTGCAGCGATTCGAGAAATCCAATCCGATCGCTTTGCAAGTCTGAAGGTAAGGAGTCACACGTTTTCTTCTGTCGCGAGGCTTCGCGCTTGTGCGCTTCCACAGCGTCTCGAACTTTGGCAAATTTCCCATGGTGCACGAATACTCCACTTTAATCGTGAAAAGCCCACACGTTTCGCGCGATTGCTTGCTGCGCTGCTGTCATGGTCTTTCAAATCCGTTTCGGCCGGCGCCATGATCGCTCCCAGGTTAGCCGTCAGACGCCGGGGGCCAGCGCCTGACTGACCCAATTCAACAACCGGAAATCCCACCCCTTGAAAAAGGGAATCCCTTGTAATTTGTCAGAGGGAAACTATGGAAAAACGCCGTTCCCTACGGTCATAACCGCAGCAAACTAAATGCCTGCCCGGATTGTGGCTTTGAATTACTTTCCTACAATCAGGAACGCAATTCAGTCAGATGAGGTGCGCGCGATGGTCACATCGAGAGCATATCGGAGCAACAGCGAGCGAAGGAACAACAGGAATAAGGTCCGCTATGCCGTTGTTGGACTTGGCTATATATCGCAGGACGCAACGCTGCCGGCCTTCTTCAACGCAAGAAAGAATTCAGAAGTGCGGGCGTTAGTGACGGAAGATCCTGTAAAAGCCCGCCGTCTAAGCAAGCAATATGGCGTCCCCCTATTTTATTCGTATGAGGAATTCGATCTTTGCCTGAATAGTGGCGAGATCGACGCCGTCTACATCGCTTTGCCAAATTCGATGCACCATTTCTATGCTACCGCCGCAGCCAATGCCGGCATTCACGTTCTTTGCGAAAAGCCCATGGCAATGGATGAAACCGAGTGCCAGGCCATGATTGCCGCAGTCGAACAAAATAACGTGAAGCTAATGATCGCCTATCGGCTCCACTTTGAAAGGGCCAATCTAAACGCTATCGAAGCGATCCGTTCCGGAAAGATCGGGAAGCCGCGCATATTCAGTTCCGTTTTCACCCAGCAGACAAAGGACGGAAACATCCGCCTGGCGCGAGATTCGAGCGGAGGTCCGGTCTGGGACATCGGAATCTATTGCATCAACGCCGCTAGATATTTGTTCCAGTCCGAGCCCGAGGAGGTTTTTGCGTTTGCCGCCACCGGCGACGATGATCGCTTTCGCGAAGTCGAGGAGAGTGTCACGGCAAGTATTCGCTTTCCGGAGGCCCGCTTGGCGACATTTTCTTGTAGTTTTGGCGCCTCCGCCGTTTCTGAATTCCTAGTGGTCGGCGAGAAAGGAAACCTTCGGGCGGATCCCGCTTACGACTTTTCTCGGGGCTTGCAGCTGAAGATTTCCGTAAATGGCGAGGCGCGCGAAAGCATCTTCCCCAAATCCGACCAGTTTGCGCCGGAACTCCTATATTTTTCGGACTGCATCCTAAACGATAAAGACCCGGCGCCGTCCGGAAGAGAGGGACTCGCCGATGTCCGGACTATTCGCGCGATCTACGAATCGATCGAATCGAAAAAACCCATTCTCATCAAGCGAACAGATATCGAAGTGCGTCCGACGATCGCGCAGGAAATCCACCGTCCTTCTTTGCCTGAACCCGAACTTGTCCGTGCGGCGAGCCCGAGTCGGTGATTCGGATTTTGCTCTGAGGGGGAATCTGTAAGAAGAGTACTCTCTGCCGACAGCATCGGCCGGCCCAAACGACGGCTGCCGGCATACAGGAAAGCCCGTATGTACATATCGTCGGCGTCAAAACTACAATTCGTGTCTAGTTTGCGGAAGTGTTCTTCGGATGCGGCCCGCATCTTAGGATTTAGTTTGTCGAGTGACCCTGGCAACTGCACATCGAAATCCGGAGTGGGCAAGAAGATGTCCGGAGAATCCGGAATTGAACCGGTGCTGCCGCAACGTGTCTCTCGTCTCACCTAGAGTGCTCATTATTTCTATCGATACCTCTCTTGTCCGAGGTGAGCGGTGGTGAGTTTTTTCCGAGTTCTGATTGTCGGCGACCATGCACCCACCAGACGCGGACTTTGCTCCCTGCTCTCATCGCATCCGGATTGGGTCGTCTGTGGCGAAGCGGTGGACGGAACCGACGCGGTGGAGAAGGCCAAGTCCCTCCGGCCTGACATCGTCCTGATGGATATTTCGATGCCTCGGATGAACGGACTCGATGCGACCAAAATCATTCGACAAGAAGTACCTGAATCCGAAGTAGTCATCGTCAGCCAAAACGATCCGACGATTGGTCGCAAACAAGCACTGAAATTAAATGCCGCCGGGTATGTCGACAAATCGAACCTATCGCGAGACTTGATTCCAACTCTGGACGAAATATTCAAAAAGCGAAACTCCGAAGGCGCAGCAATTTCCAAAAACGATTTCGCCTCCCTCAGTTACAGTCAGAACGAACAACCTGTCCGACCGGAGGTCGATGAGTCATCGCATCCGAATGACGCTCGCCAGCCGGAGGAAAAGAGCGCACCGCCGGTTTGGCTCACGGGCAGCGGCGAAATGATCGCTCTCATTCGCGCTAAGGATTGGTCCAAGACGCCAATCGGACCGCCGGAAAAGTGGTCGCCGGCCCTCCGAATGATGATCAGCTTCATGTTGGCGAATCGTTTCCCTCTTCTCCTCTGGTGGGGACCACAATATGTTTCGATTTACAACGATGCATACCGTCCGATTCTCGGAACAAAACATCCCAAAGCGCTAGGGCTGCCAGTAAGCGAAGTGTGGAACGAAATATGGGACGTTCTTCAGCCGCTTATTGATACGCCCTTCCACGGCGGGCCGGCAACCTGGATGGAAGATCTTGCATTGGAAATTCGACGATCGGATTTTACCGAAGAAACCCATTTTACGGTTGCTTATAGCCCTGTTCCGGATGCAACGGCTGACGGTGGGATTGGTGGAGTGCTGGCGACGGTCCATGAGATCACTGCCAAGATCATAAGCGAGCGACGCGTTGCAATTCTCGCGGAGTATAGCGCTCGCGCGACGGAAGCCAAGTCCGCGGAGCAGGCCTGCATCGTCGCCGCAGAAGTGCTCTCGGCGCATCCCAAGGATGTTCCATTCGCTCTTATTTACCTCATGAATCGAGACGATGAGACGGCCCAGCTTGCAGGCACAGCCGGGACCGTTGCCGGCAAAGGGATCAGTCCACACGTCATCGCGTTGAGTAAACCCTCGAGTGACGATTCTGGATGGCCTCTGGTTGAGGCGATGCGCACCGAGCAGTTGACGGTAATAGAAAATATCCAGGCGCGTTTCGACGAAGTGCCCAATGGCCCCTGGTCGGACCCGCCACACCGTGCGGTTGTCGTTCCCATTCGCTCAAACAAGGAGCATGAACCGGCGGGTGTACTGGTTGCCGGAATAAGTTCTCGACTCGCTCTCGACCCGCACTACCGGAACTTCTTCGATCTGATAGCGGCGCAGATCGCCGCCGCTATCTCCAGCGCGCGCGCCCATGAGGATGAACGAAAGCGAGCGGAATCTCTGGTTGAGCTGGATCGCGCAAAGACCAAGTTTTTCAGCAACATTAGTCATGAATTCCGTACTCCGCTAACTCTCATGCTCGGTCCGGTTGAGGACTTGCTCTCCCGGAGCGATAGCGGCCTTCCTTTAGCAGCGAGGAACCAACTGGAACTTGTAAACCGCAACGGATCGCGACTCTTGCGTCTTGTGAATTCGCTCCTGGATTTCTCACGTATTGAAGCCGGGAGAATAGAAGTTGCGTATGAGCCTACCGATCTTTCAACGCTCACCGCAGACTTGGCCAGCGTGTTTCGTTCGGCTACGGAAAGAGCCGGGCTGCGGCTCGAAGTAGACTGCTCAAAACTTGACGAGCCTGTTTTTGTTGACCGCAACATGTGGGAAAAGATTGTGCTCAACCTGATGTCCAATGCCTTCAAATTCACTTTCGAAGGAGAAATAGGGATTTCGCTGGTTCAAGTGGAGAATACGGTTGAATTGCGCGTTCGCGATACCGGGGTTGGCATCCCGGCGAACGAACTTCCCCGGTTGTTCGATCGTTTCCATCGCGTTCAAAATGCGCGAAGCCGCACCCACGAAGGGAGCGGGATCGGCTTGGCACTCGTTCAGGAGCTTGTAAGGCTTCACGGCGGCGCGGTACGTGTTGAGAGCGCCGTCGGAAAAGGGAGCACGTTCGTTGTCAGCCTTCCCTTGGGAAATGCACACCTGCCTTCGGAGAGAATCGGCAACGTTCGGAGCCTCGCTTCCACGGCAACCGGCGCCGCGCCATTCCTGGGAGAAGCGCTTGGCTGGATTTCAAACGCCGAACCATCATCGCCCGATAATGAATGGCGTATAGGGCTCGAATTGATGCACGTTGCCGCGGCCCCTGTTTCCCCGAACGGCGGTTCATCGCCGGAACGCCCGTACATCTTGATCGCGGACGATAACGCGGATATGCGCCGTTATCTCACTCATTTGCTCGCGGAAAGATACGAGGTCAGAGTTGTTCCGAACGGAAAGCTAGCACTGGAAGTCGTGCGCGAGCGCTCGCCGAATCTGATCGTATCGGACGTAATGATGCCTGAGTTGGACGGATTCGGTCTCCTGCAAGCGGTACGCTCCGATCCGGGAACAAAAGCAATTCCGGTGATTCTACTGTCTGCTCGTGCGGGCGAAGAATCGCGTGTCGAAGGAATGGAACACGGCGCCGACGATTATTTAATCAAGCCATTCAGCGCCCGCGAGCTGCTGGCGCGCGTGCAATCGCATCTGGAAATGGCGCGGGCACGCAAGCAGGCCGGGGAGATCCTGCGCGATAAGGAGCGGCGCCTGAGGATTGCAACCGAAGCCGCGCAACTCGGCATCTGGCAGTGGTACCTGGATGATGGCCGAATTACGTGGGAGAACAATCGGCCGAATGAGATATTCGGCCGCACCCGTGAGGATGGCGCCATCAATGCGGCCGAGTTTAGAACGAAGATCCTTCACCCCGATGATGCGCAGGCATTCGACTTCGCAGTATCTAGGATGTTGCAAACTAGCGCTCGCTTCTTCTTCCAAGGCCGGATCCGCCGAAAGGACGGGGTATTTGCTTGGATTGAGTTGACCGGCCAGCTCGAACATAACGCCGACGGCTCACCGTGGCGTGTACTGGGGACCGTCCTGGACATCACCGAAAGCAAGGAGGTGGACGAGCGAGAGCGGCGGATTACGGCGGAGGCGATGGCCGCGACAGCCAAATTCCGCGCGGTGTTCGAACAATCGTCGGTTTTCGCCTGGATCCTGACCCTGGACGGAACGGTCATTGACGCGAATCGGATGTGCCTGGAGGCTTGCGGCTATCGTCCGGAAGAAGTCCTAGGGCGGCCTCTCTGGGACACGGGGTGGTGGCGAGGCTCCCGGGAAGTACAAGATAAAATTCGCGCTGAAGCCGCCCAGGCGGCGCAAGGTACTCCTTTCCTCGAGATTCTTCCCTATTATTGGGCCGACGGCACCGAACGGCTTCTAGAATTCGCGCTGCATCCAATTCTTGATACCCAAGGCCAAGTCATTTTTCTTTACCTGACCGGCATCGACATTACCGAGCGAAAACAAGCCGAGCGCACGATGGCTTTGCTGGCGGCCATCGTGGACTCCTCTGACGACGCGATCATCAGCAAGAACCTCGATGGGATCATCACGAGCTGGAATCAAGGCGCGGAGCGAGTGTTCGGTTACTCTGCGGAAGGGGCTGTCGGCCAACACATTACGCTGATCATTCCACCCGACTGGCAAAACGAGGAAGTAGAGATTCTCGACCGGCTACGAGGAGGCGAACAGTTCGACCATTTCGAAACTGTCCGCGAACGCAAGGACGGTACAAAGATCGACGTTTCCCTCACCATTTCACCGGTGAAGGATGGCGACGGCCGAATCGTGGGGGCATCGAAAGTGGTGCGCGACATCACGCACCGAAAACGATTCGAGCGGGCGTTGCGCGAAAGTGAAGAACGATTCCGGGCTATTGTAGAGACCACTCCGGAATGCGTGAAACTCGTGGCGTCCGATGGCACATTGTTTCACATGAATTCGTCCGGACTGGCCATGGTTGGAGCCGATTGCGCCGACGTAGTCGTCGGCAAGAATATCTATGCCCTCATCGCTCCCAAGGACTGCGAGAAATTCCGCGCATTTAACGAACGGATCTGCCTCGGAGAAAAAGGCGCTCTGGAATTCGACATGGTGGGGCTGAAAGGGACGGTCCGGCGCATGGAAAGCCACGCCGCGCCTCTACAGATTCCCGATGGGACGATTGTGCAACTTGCCGTGACGCGTGACATTACCGAGCGAACACGCGCGCAAGCAGAGTTACGGAAAAGTGAGGAACAACTTCGCAGGCTCACTCGAGAACTGGAAACGCAAGTACGCGGCCGCACCCAGGAACTTGAACAGCGCAACGCGGAAATCCTGGAGCAGTCCGAACTACTTAGGGATCTATCGAGACGTTTATTGCAGGCTCAGGATCAAGAAAGGCGCCACATCGCGCGAGAGCTGCATGACAGCGCCGGGCAAATCGTAACCGTGCTGGGCATCCACCTTGCTCGAATCAGCCAACGCATGCGACAGAATGGTAACCAGATCGCCGAGGATCTCGAAGACTGCCGGGAACTCGCTCAACAACTGAGCCAGGAAATTCGGACGACGTCCTATCTATTGTACCCTCCCCTTTTGGACGAGACGGGTCTGAACCAAGCCCTTTGCTGGTATATCCAGGGGCTGATGCAACGCAGCGGCCTCGATATCAAACTCAACATTTCCGAAGGTTTCGGAAGACTCTCGCGTGAGATGGAGTTGGTCGTATATCGCCTCGTACAAGAGTGCTTAACCAACATTCATCGCCACAGCGGAAGCAAAAGTGCCGTAATCGATTTAATACGAGAAGGAGAGATCGTTTCCTTGGAGATTCGGGACGTCGGCAAAGGAATCCCGCCCGGAAAGTTGGATCTTCTGCAATTGCAAGGCGCCGGGGTAGGTATTCGGGGAATGCGTGAGAGGGTTCGGCAGTTTAACGGCCTAATGAACATAAAATCGAATGACGACGGCACAACCATCTCGTTTGTCTTTCACCTTTCGAGAACCCCGAGTTCTAATCCTGAAAATAGAGGACTGGAGGCCGGACTATCCGGATAGGCGAGAGGACGTTCGGGATTCTCGAAGAATTGCCCCGTGATGCGCCAGGGTCGTTATGCAGGACCGGACTCTTGGGCGCCTGCTTTGGGCTCAGCGTTAATTAGCCCAGTGTTTTGCATTAGACGTTGGACAGACTTCACCAAGAAGGTCAAACCTTCGGCCTTGGGAATAACCAAATCCACACCGACTGCGGAACTCAGTCTCGCACCCACGGCGTCATCGAACATGGTGAACACAATGATGCGAACACTCGGCAGGGTTTTCTTAAGCACGGACGCGGCTTCTATGCCATTCATAGTTGGCATGGAGAAATCCAAGAGAATCAAATCGGGCTTTAATTTCGCCGCTTTTTGAATTGCTTCCGCTCCGTCTTCAGCTTCGCCTCCGATTTTCCAATCCGTGAGCGTTTCGAAGAACTCCCGCATAACTTTTCGAACGACACGACTATCGTCTACGATCATAACTGAGTTTGCCATGATGTGTATTTCACGCGGCACCCTGCAAGCATTCTGGGAAATGGCTCACAGAAGTACAACAGTCAACCAGCCTACGCGGAACGGCTCCGAGACACAATACAGCAAAATCCGTAGGCTCGTGCGATGACGCAGGAACGGCAACAACGATCACACGAGGGGTGCAAAGCCGCTGGACGGCGCCAGATAGTCCGAAGGGCCGTCCGTGGCTGGACTCGGAGGGTGTTTGCTACCACAGCTCCGTGGATCTGCGGAAGAGGGATATCGATCGCAGAAGATGCTGACAGGACAATGCGAAGGCAGGAAGTGGTGGCAATAAATCTAACAATTCGGACAGTGACCGGGGTAAATCATGAGGCTTGACGCCGGGCAAGCATTACAGATTCCATCAAACCGATGGCTTCATACGCACCAATTGCAACGAAAAGCCCGAACGGTCAGGAATCCCAGCAGGGGCATACCAAGGTCAGATCTGACTCCGAATCATTTGGCTGACCTTCGGAACGACTGGTCGGAAAGATGGAATCAAAGTCAAAGTACGATCTGCCTGAATATACAAATGCTGCGGAGGTTCTTTCGAGTCGCAAATAAGCGGGGTTGGGCCCAGAAAAACCCAGCAAAAGAATTGGAGATGCCTAAGCTCAAGAGGCACCGCCCCTCTCCGTTCACCACCGAGGAGATGCAGCGAATCTTCGCGGCTATTCCTGCTTTCGAGATGAGGGCGGGAAATGTCGCTGCAAGACGGCTCTACGCATTTGTACTGTTGCTGCGCTATTCGGGAATGAGGATCGGCGACGCCGTTCGTAGCGAGGTGAATTGGATCCAAGGGTCTCGAATCTCGTTTTACACCCAGAAAACTAATGTCCCCGTCTGTAACAAATTACCCGACGAAGTCATTCAGATATTGAAAACAGTCCCACTCAGGAGTGACCGTCATTTCTTTTGGACGGGTGCATCAACCATGCATAGCGCGGTGGGAAAGTGGCAGCGACGACTCATGATTTTATTCGGCCTTGCAGGAATCCTCGGCGGCCACGCGCACCGATTTAGACACACCTATGCATACGTCATGACCCACAACGGAGGCATGACGTTGGAAGAACTCAAACAGGCTCTTGGCCACCTGACCACGCGCACGACGGAACGGTTTTACTCACATTGGCTCAAGGAGCGTCAGGACCGATTGGAAGCAAAACAGGAGCTCGCCTGGGCCCAGCAATCCGCTCTAAAGGCGCTCGGCGGAAAGGAGGATCGCCCTATCTAGTTCATTAGCACATAGTTGGGATTGGTAGGGGCGGTGGGGATCGAACCCACGACCTTCGGCTTAAAAGGCCGCTGCTCTACCACTGAGCTACGCCCCTGCTGTGGAAACCAATGATTGTATAGGTAGCCGCGATGCGCCGCAACCAGGAACAACACGCTTCGCGAGCGCTTCTCGCGTTCGATCTAGGGGACTGGGCTCAGGCCGGGACCCGGGTGCGCGGGCGCTTGCGCTTCCATTCGTAGTCCTTGCGCAGGAGCGCTTGATGTTTCTTGCACTGCGTGGAAATTTCGGCGAAGGCCACCTTCACGCTGGCAAGAACGTCGGCGCCTTCTCCCGTGGCGTGGAGCGTGCCTGTGGGAAGCGTCAAATTGAGGGTAAACAGGTAGCTTTCGCGCCGCGCGTGTTTCTCGATGTCTCCGTGCAATTGCACCAGGTCCGGGGCATAGCGCTTGAGCAATTTCTCCAGTTTCGCCGCTTGCCGCTGCGTTTCGTTTTCGAGCGTTTCTCTCCACTCTTCCTGAGCATTACGAATAGTCACTTTCATGGTTGGGCCTTTCCGGGAACATCTGGGAGGGGGTTGCGATTCGCGGCTCAATCCGCAAGCGCATAGGCAATTTCAGAATAGCAATTCGGGAACGCAGATGCAAATTGCGGGTTTTCGCGGGGCAACAGGAACCTCGCTGTTCCGATGGAAGTGGAACCGTGCGTTTACTTCTTGAAGAGGTTCTCGAACGCCTGGCGCGCGTCGAGAGGGCGCGAGGAAGGGCGTTCCGGCGCAGTTCCGGGCCCCGAAGGGGGAGCCGACGGCGCTGTGTCCTTCTCAATCGTCGTGCGAAATTCGTAGAACGTGCATTCGTTCACCTGGTCCTTGCGCGCGATGCGCTCCGGAATCGGCTTCATGCATTCGAAGCGCGCGGCAGTGTCAAAGTACGCGCACTGCTTGCAGCAATGCAGTTCGAAGGCGCAGCGCGGGCACTTGCCTTTCGGATCGAAGCCGGGCTGAAGCACGGTGCCGCAGTTCGAACAGCGCGCGCGGGTGATCGTGCCGACCATGCGCGGCGTCCGCGGCCCGATCTGTTCCTGCCGCGGGTGGCCTTCGTGCGGACGCTTTTCTTTCTTCTGGGGCTCGTCGTGGCTCTGGTAGCCCCTGTGCTTATACTTCCGGTCCAAGGAAACCTCCGGGGGGATGCGCAATCATACTCTGAATCGACACTTGAAAAACTACCAATCAGAAAACCTGTGAATCTTTTATTTCTCGCGGGTCAACATCGTTCGCCGGCCGGCGGTTTCTAACCGCGCGCCCAAAGACGAGCCAAACCTTCCGCGCGCAAATCCGGCTGCAGTAATTTCCTTGGCGTTCCAGCATCGGAGAGGATTGCTTCGGCGGCCAGATAACCGCTGCGAACGGCTCCCTCCATTGTGGACGGCCAGCCCGTGGATGTCCAGTCCCCCGCGAGAAATAATCCGGCAAGCGGGCTTTTTTGCGCCGGGCGCCAGCGGTCCGATCCGGGCGCCGGCGAAAACGTCGCGGACATTTCCTTGACGACGGTCCCCTTCACGAGCGTGGCTTCGCGGACCGCGGGCAGCACCTTGCGGAGTTCCTCGAGGCACAGCTCGATAATTTCCTGGCGCGACCGCGAAGCGAGACTGTACGACGCGCTGATGACCAGTTGCAAGTACTGCCCGCCATTTTCTTCCGCGCCGCCGTAGAGCTGTGTCTTGTTGAAGACCCACTGCGTCGTGCTGTCCAGCAGCGTGAGGAACGGATCGAGCATGACGGTTCGATCGAACCACAGATGCACTCCCGTGATTGGCGAAGTGCGCAGATTTCGCAAGCCGGAAAACACGGGCTCGCGCTCCACAATTTCCTTGGGCAGCAACTCGGGCAAAATATCCTGCGGGACCGCCGCGAGATAATACTCCGCCGTCTCCACCGAGCCGTCTTCCCTCTCCACGCCTTCCACTCGGCCGTCCGCGACCAGAAATCCCCGCACTCCGGCGCGCAACTGGACTTCCCCGCCCTGCCCGGCCAGTGCTTTGCGGCAGCCTTCGTACAAATCTCCGAGCGGAACGCGAGGAATTCCGACCCGATAGCCGCCCCGCGTGGAGAGAAAGGCCTTCCAGAACACATCGATTCCGTAGCGAGCGTCGATGCGATCGAGCTCCTCATCGAGCGCGCTGACCAGGATCACTTCCCAGAATCGGCGAATGGCGCGCACGGTCTGGCGATGCTTTTGCAGCCACGCGAGCATCGTGATGTTTTCTCCGGAGACGCTCGACTCGAGATCCGCGGGCCGGCCTCCGCTGCGCGCGATGGCCAGCAGCGCCTGCGCGATGCCCAGCTTGTCCGCCCAGCCGAGCAACGGATAGAACACGAAGGCAGGCGCCATGTGCAACGGCGGCGGAAGAGCCACGGACGACATCGCGCCGCGCTTCCCATCGGGCGCGGCAAAGAGCAGCCGGTCAAAAAAACGGATCTGGTTTGCGGCCCCGACGCGGCGATAAAAATCTTCAAGGTTCGTACAGCATCCGAGCGTCACGTGCTGGCAGTTGTCCACGTGCTCGCCGCCGGGCAGCACGTAAGACGCGGCGCGGCCCCCGAGGTGGGGCCTCTTTTCGAGCAAACGCACGCGGAAGCCGGCTTCAGCCAGCGCGACGGCCGAGGAAAGTCCCGCCAGTCCGCCGCCGATCACGATCACGCTCTTCGAGGACATTTTTTTGAGAATACCAGCCCAGCCGCGCGCGCAGCAGGATCCCCGTTTTTTCGGGAGCGCTCAACCGCACACGTTCGGAGAACACATCATACCCGCGCGCTTCGATGCGGCGCAGAAGGCTGCTGTAGATTCGCGCCAGCGCCCAGAGCGCGGCGCGCGCATCGGCATGCACGAGCGGAATGAGTTCCACGCCTTCACGGTAAAAAGCCCACGCTCGCGCGGTTTCGAATTCCAGCAGTCCGCGCAACTCCGGGGTGAGCGGACCGCGCGCGAGCGCCTCGGGCCGCACGCCGAATTGCGCGAGATCTCCCGACGGCAGATACACGCGCCCCATTTCGTAGTCCTTGGGCACGTCGCGAATGATATTGGTCAGCTGAAATGCAATTCCCAGCTTTTCGGCCAGGTCCGGCGCGTGCGGATCGTCAAATCCGAATACATGCAGGCAGGTGAGGCCGACGGTTCCCGCGACGCGGTAGCAGTATTCCCGCAAGCGGTCGAACGTGGCGTACTCCCCGACGGTCAGGTCCATTTCCGCACCGGAAATTAAGTCGTGGAAGTAGCGCGGAGGAATCTGGAAGCGCTCGATCGTGTCCGCAAACGCGGGAAGAATGGGATGGCTCGAAACGTCCCCGGCGGCGGCAGCGTCCAGCGCGGCGCGCCAGCGCGCCAGGCCGCGCTGCTTGTCGGAGGCGCTGCCGACGGTGTCGGAGACATCGTCGACGAGGCGCATGAACGCGTACAGCGCGCACAGAGCATCGCGTTTCGCTTGCGGCAGCATAAAAAACGCATAGTAAAAATTGCTGGCCGACTCGCGCGCCACGCGCCGGCACTCCGCGTAGGACTGCGCGACTTCGATTCCCTCCCGGCGCGCGTTCGTTTGCGCGTGCGGATTCATGCGGCCGCCTTCCACAATCGCCAGTCTCCCGGCAGCCGAGGGAGCGGCGGGAACAGCCGGCGCGGGCGATTGCGCGAATGCAAACAGACGCAGGACGAGCGCCCGCAGCAGCAACGAAACCTGCTTTGATTTCGGGATCGAAGGCCTGTGCTCCAGCGTGTTGTAACCGATCGCTTCGATCGCCTCGATCACCGCCAGTCCGCCGCGGCTGAACATCTCGATGTCCACGCGCAGGGCGGGATCGACGCTTCGAGCCAGCGGCATTCCGTCCGCGAATAATTGCCGCGTCCGGGCAACAAGCTCCTTCATCAGCGAAACATACCGCGCGTCGAACCGGCGCCCCACGATGTCGTCTTCGGTGAGACCGTGCGCTGCGAGCGCTTCGAGCGGAATGTAAATGCGCCCTTTTTCGAGGTCGCGCGTCACGTCCTGCCAGAAATTCGCGAGTTGCAATGCCGTGCACGTCGCGTCGGAGAGGCGCTGCCGCTCCGCGTCGCGATACCCGCACAGATACAGCACCAGGCGCCCGACCGGATTTGCCGAATAGCGGCAGTAGGCGAAGACATCGTTCCAGGTCGCGTACCGGCGCACGGTCTGGTCCTGGCGAAATGCGGCGAGGAGGTCGGCAAACGGCTCTATCGGAATGTCGAGCGCGGAAATCGTTTCGCGCAGCGCGATGAACACAGGGTGCGACGTTTGCCCCGCGTAGCAATCGCGCAATTCCTGTTCCCACTCGTTGAGCAACACAAGCGCTCGCGAGGGATCGGGAATTTCGTCTCCCAGATCGTCGGCCCAGCGGCAGTAGGCATACAGATTGTAGAAATGCTGGTGGAGGCGCTGCGGAAGCAGCCAGGAAACGACGTTGAAATTTTCGTAGTGATGCGTGGCGAGCCGGCGCGTGTAGCGCTCCGCCTCCGCGACGGAGCACCCGGGCGGCGGCAGCCCCCGGCCAATCTCGAGTTCAGCGGGTATTTGCATGATGGACCAGTGGCGCGGGCTTCAGCCTGCGGGTGTTAAGCTTGGCAAGGAGAAAAATCCACAGGCTGAAGCCTGCGCCACTTAGGGAATTACCGCGACTTTCATCTCGCCGTTGCGATACTTCATGTGCTCGAACATTTTCGGAAGCTCGGTGAGCGGAATTTCCGCGTTCACGAAATCGCTTGAGCGGATCTCGCCCCGCGCCACGCTTTCCAGAGCTTCTCGAATGAAGCGCGGCGTGTGATGGAAGGTGGACTTGATGGTGATTTCCGAATAATGCAGCGTGTTCGGATCCACGGCCACTTGCGTGCCCCGCGGGCATCCTCCAAAAAGGTTCACGGTGCCGCCGCGGCGGACCATTTGCAGCGCCCACTCCCAAGTCTGCGCCGTGCCCACCGCTTCGATTACCGAATCGGCTCCTCGCCCGCCCTCGGTCAGTTCCCGGACCGCACGCGCAGGATCGCCCAGATCCGTCGCGATGAACGCAGCGCGCGCGCCAAAACGCTCCGCGGCGCGAATCTGGTTGGGACGCTTGCCGAGCGCAATCACTTTGACGCCGCGGTTCGACAAAACGCGGATGAATTTGAGCCCGATCGGCCCGCATCCGATGACCACCGCTGTGTCGCCCGGCTGAATGCCCGTTTCATGAATCCCGCGGAGCACGCAGGCCAGCGGCTCCACCATCGCCGCGTCTTGAAACGAAACGTGCTCCGGAATTACCAGCATGTTCTGCCGCACGATCCGTCCCGGAATACGGATGTATTCCGCGTAGGCGCCGTTGTTGAACAGCAAGTCCTCGCAAAGATTGCTCTGTCCCTTGCGGCAGAACAGGCAGACTCCGCACGGCGCCGAATTCGACGGCACCACGCGCGCGCCGACCTTCAGTCCGCCATTCACGTCGGAACCGAGCGTCTCGACGATCCCGGCGAGTTCGTGTCCGAAGACGGCTGGAGGAGTGATCATGCGCGCGTGATAGCCCCGCTTCCAGACTTTCAGGTCCGTGCCGCAGGTCAAGGCGACTTTTACACGGATCAACGCCTCGTCCGGAGCGAGCCGGGGGATGTCCACGCTCTCGATCTTGAGATTTTCGCTGCCGTAGAGCACGGCGGCGGTCATGTGACCGTTTTTTCGGCCGTTATGTTCGCTGCTATTCAAGGATGAATCACCACTTTTAGAGAATCGCCTACCGGACGGGCCGCCAGCTGCAGCGCCCGATCCATATCTTCCAATGAAAAACGGTGCGAGATCAAATTCTTCACCGGCAGCTTACGCGTAAAGATTAGCCGTGCGGCTTCTGCGGCCCTGTCGATGGCGGCGCTATAGCTGCCCAGGATTTCCTTTTCTTCGACGCCCACCGCCGCCGCGGGAAACTCGATCTTCATCTGCGGATCGTTCTGCGCGAATAGCAGCACTCGCCCCCCCGGTCGCGCGAGGCTGAGCGCTTCCCTCAGCGCCGCGGGGATCGGCACCGCCACGAGCACGACGTCCGCGCCGCGGCCCTCGGTCTGCGATACGATTTCTTCGGCCAGGCGCCCTTGGCGCGGGTCCAGGGCCACATCGACGCCTAGCGCCACGCCCTTCGCCCGGCGTTCCGGCATCGGATCGCTCCCGATCACGGTCGCGCCCTCGAGCTTCGCCAGCATCGCCAGGAGCAGGCCGATCGGCCCCAAACCCATGACGACCGCCGTCTCACCCGCGGCCACGCGCGCTTTTTCCACCGCCTTGATGCACGTGTTCACCGGTTCGATGAACGCGGCTTCGTCGAAACTGACATCGTCCGGAATCGCCACCATCCCGCGCTCGGCAACCCAGGGCAGCGCGCGCACGTACTGCGCAAATCCGCCGCCGTTGGGATCGAAACCCGCCGTCAGACCCACTTTTTTATACCCCGGGCACTGCGAAAACAGGCGGCGATCGCAATAGAAACACGCGCCGCAGGGAACGTGATGAAAACTCATGACCCGGTCGCCCAGGCTCCATTTGGTCACGCCCGCGCCGACGGCGACAACCGTTCCGGAAACTTCGTGCCCGAAAATCTGCGGGGCCGCGACAAATCCATGCTCGATTTTCTTCAGGTCCGTGCCGCAAATTCCGCACGCCGCGACTCGAATTAGGACTTCCCCGGCGCCGATCGCCGGCACGGGAACCGTTTCGACAACCACTTTTCCCTTGCCGCGGTATACCGCCGCGCGCATCGTGGAGGGCACCGGCTGCGCGCCGCGGGAAGTCTCGAGAATGATTCCCGATTGGCTCATATCGCTTCGACCATATCCTGCTCGATGGGCACCAGGCGATCCGCCATCGTCCTCGCGTATTCATCCAGGAACTCAGCAAGACGCCGCGACGCAAACCGGGAGTCGCGCGCCAGCTTCAAAAGGCCGGGCAAACCCGCCGGGTTCCGCAATACCTGCGAGAGAACACCCGCCGTGCGAATCTGGCCGCGGGCGTCGCGCGCCCGCTCAAAATCATAGGGAACCTCAAAATCGACGGTGTCGCTGATGGCGCGAATCGCCACGGCCGGCACGCCGCAGCGCGCGGCCTCGGCCAGGATCGTGTAGCTCTCCATGTCCACGGCTTCCGCCTCGTTCCCCAACTGCCGTTTCTGTTCGGCCCGCGCGACCAGCGCCTTCGATGTCGCCAGCCGCTCAATCTGGCGCGCCCCGCAATTCACTCCGACCGACAGCAGTTCGCGATGGCTGGCCACGGCAACGGGTTCTCCGACTTCGCTGACCAGCCGCGCGCCTACAATATCTCCCGTGCGATAGTCGTTTCGCAGAGAACCCGCGAGCCCGGTCGAAATGCAGATGTCGGGCCTGTAGGCCATCGCCCGCTTCGCGGCTTCCAAAGCGTGGGGCTGCCCCATGCCGGTCAACACCGCGCGAACTTTGGCGCCGCCGAAAGATGCTTCAAACACGGGCCACTCTCCGGGCAGGCGCAGAAAATTCCTTCGGCGCCGCCACGGCGCAAATTCGGCTCCTACCGCGAATGTGACGAGTATTTTCATGAGCTCCGACGCCCATCTAAGCCGCACGCGCGCCGGCAACTGCCGTTGCGCGCCCCGCAGCGACGTAACCGTTCGATTGATACCATGCTACCGCGTCCGCAAGCGCTTCCTCAATAGGCCTGCACGCAAACCCTAGTTCGCGCTCGGACTTCGACGTATCGACAAACATCTTGTGCCGCGCCATGCGCACGCCTTCGAGCGGAATTTGCGGCTCGCGGCCCAGCAGGCGCGACACCCCGGAATCCACGCATCCCGCCGCATAGGCCAACGCGTAAGGAACCTTCCAACGCGGCGCGGGTCGCCCGCTGGCGACCGCAAGCATATCCAGCATCTGTTTCAAGGTCAGATTGCGCCCGCCCAAAATATAGCGCTCGCCCACGCGCCCGCGCTCGGCGGCCAGCAGGTGTCCCCGCGCGCAATCTTCCACCGGAACGAAGTTCAATCCCGTATCCACGTAGCCGGGCATGCGCCCGTTCAGAAAATCGACGATGATCTTTCCCGTGGGAGTGGGCTTCCAATCCCCCGGGCCAACGGGAGTGGTCGGATTGACGATCACCACGGGCAAGCCCGCCTCGGCGGCACGCAAAGCGCTCGCTTCGGCCTCGAATTTCGAGCGCTTGTAGTGCCCAATCATCTCACCCACGGAGGATCGCGTCGCTTCGTTCGGCAATTCGCCTTCCCGGGGCACGGCGATGGTCGCGACGGTACTGGTATAGACAAATTTCTCTACGCCCGCGTGCCCCGCCGCATCGAGCAGGTTTTGCGTTCCGGTCACATTCGATTCGTAGATTTCGCGGGGGTCGCGCGCCCAGAGCCGGTAGTCGGCCGCAACGTGGAACACGCGATTCACGCCTTGCATGGCGCGATCGAGCGACGCGCGGTCCCGCAAGTCTCCCTGAATCCTCTCGGCGCCCAAGCCTTCCAGCGCGCGCAGGCCGCTCGACGGGCGCACCAGCACCCTCACGTCCTCCCCACGCCCTGCCAGCGCGCGGGCGACGTGGCTGCCGAGAAAGCCTGTCGCTCCGGTTACCAGCGTTTTCATAGCACTCGCAGTCTTCCATCCGCCGAAAGCAAATCCGTGTTGGCCGGGGGCGGAGGCATCAGCGTGGAACCGCCGCCGGAAGGGCCATTCGTCGGCGGCTCGCCCGACGCGTTCCGGTCGGGGTTGCCGCCCATGTGCCCGCCCAGCTGCCACTTCAGCATTTTCCAGGTGTCGCCGAGTTGGCGCTTGGCGCCCAGCACGGGAGTCGTTTCAAAGCCCACGTGCATCATGCAGTCGGCACAGCGCGGATCGTTCCCCGGGCCGTAATTTTCCCACTTCGTTGTTTCGAGCATTTCGCGGTACGACGCGTAGTGATTGTCGGTAATGACGTAGCACGGGCCCTTCCAGCCGCGCGGGTTGTAGGTTGGCGTGCCAAAGGCCGTGCATTCCAATTCGCGTTCGCCGCGCAGGAAATCGAGATATATAGGGGAAACCATCAGATTGTATTTTTCGAGCAGCGAGACGGCTTCCCGGAACTTGTGGCGGATGTCCTCCCGCGTCATGAAAATGTCGGTCGTTTGCACCGCCGAGTAGCCGTATGCCGGAGCGAGCATGTAGCCGTCGACTCCCAGCCCGTCGAGGTAGGAATACAAATCCGCGACTTCATTCAGGTCCGTTTCCTTATAGATCGTGGTATTGGAGCAGACCAGGAAACCCGCGGCCTTGGCGGCCTTGATGCCTTCGATGGCCTCGCGAAACACGCCGTCCCGCTCGACGCAAAGGTCGTGCGTCCTCTCCAGCCCATCCAGGTGCACGTTGAAGAAAAAGCTCGATGTCGGCTTGAATTCATGCAGCCGCTTGCGGATGAACATGCCGTTGGTGCAGAGAATGATGTGGCGGCCGCGATCCAGAATTTCCTTGGACAACCTGCCGATCTCCGGATAGATCATGGGTTCGCCGCCGCAGATCGAAACGATCGGCGCGCCGCACTCGTCCGAAGCCGCGAGGCATTGCTCGACCGTCATGATCTCGTTGATCGTCGATTTGTACTCGCGGATGCGTCCGCAGCCCGTGCAGGTCAGATTGCACGCGTGCAACGGCTCGAGCATCATCACCATGGGAAATTTCTTGGTGCCGCGAAAGCGCTGGCTGGCGACGTACTTTGCGAGATTCGCAGTCATCTTCAGGGGATATCTCAATTCGCTCTCCTAAGCCTTCTGCCGGTCGAATTCTTGCGGCCGCACGATCAATCCACAATACTGTGTGATTCCGCTCGCCGTGTTCCGGTATCGCGCGAGCGCGTACAACGGGAAATAATTGCGGTAAAGGTGGTATTTCAGATAGAACACGCACGGAAATCCCGTTCCGGTGAATTCCTTCTCGGCCCAGGAACCGTCGGCTTGCTGCTGCTCCACCAGGTGCGTCACTGCGCGCTCAATCGCTGAATCCGTCACTTCCGTTGCCGCCAGCAGGCCGATCAGGCCCCAAGCGGTCTGGGAAGCGGTGCTCGCGCCCTTGCCCTTGAGCGCCGGGTCGTAGTAGGAGGCGATGGATTCGCCAAAACCGCCGTCGGAGTTTTGCACCGAGCGGAGCCATCCCGCGGCGCGCTGGCAATAATCCCGCGCCGTCAGCGCGACGGTTTCGAGCGCTCGAAGCACCCCACTGGTTCCGTAGACGTAGTTCACGCCCCATCGGCCGAACCACGGGCCTTCTTCGGTCTGATCTTTCAGCAAGAATCGCACGGCCCGCTGGATCACCGGATGCGTCGCCGGCCACCCGTAACGGCCCAGGCACTCTACGACGCGCGCGGTCACGTCCGCGGTCGAAGGATCGATCATGGCATTGTGATCGGCGAACGGAATGTGGCACAGGAATTGGCGGTCGTTGTTGTGGTCGAAAGCGCCCCAACCGCCGTCCCGGTTTTGCATGGCCAGCAGCCATTCCAGGCCGCGGCGGACGGCGGCTTCCATGCGCGCCCGGTCGGGATAATCGACACGCTGCAGCGCCATCAACACGAACGCCGTGTCGTCGACATCCGGATAAAAATCGTTGCGAAACTCAAAAGCCCATCCCCCGGGCACAACGCCCGGAGTCTTCAGCATCCAATCGCCAGAGCCGCTGATTTGCTTTTTGAGCAGCCAGCTAGCCGCTTCAACGAGCGCCGGATGATTCGGCGGCAATCCCGCTTCTTCGAGAGCTACCATGGCAATCGCGGTGTCCCAAACCGGCGAGACGCAAGGCGCCACACGAATCGTGTCGCCCTCCTCGATCTCAAAGCGCGAAAATTCATCAATCTCACGGGCCGTGAGCGGGTCATCCGGAGAATGGCCCAGCGTGACCAGCGCAAAAATCGCGTTCATCATGGCCGGATAAATCGCCGCCAGCCCTTCGGTGCGTTCCAGGTGTTCCAGCATCCACTCCCGCGCCTGCCGCAGCGCGCGCTGCCGCAACGGCTTCCACGGCACGCGTTCGTACAATTTCAGGCCTCGATCCAACGCCAGGAACAAGTTCCGCCAGCTGAAGAGTTCCTTGTCCCAGCGGAACGCCAGGGCCTTGCGTGAGGGATCCAGATACAACTCGTCCACGCACACGCCGCCCGGAACGCTGAACAGCGGCTTGTGCGCGTACAGGATCGTAAGCGGAATGACGATTCCGCGCGTCCACGACGACATTTCGTAAATGTTGATCGCAAACCAATTCGGCAGAAGCATGAGTTCCGGAGGGATCGCCGGGACCATGTCCCATCCCACCGCGCCTACCAGCGCCAGATACAGCCGGGTATAGGAATTCGACGCTTCCAGGCCCCCAAGCTCATGCGCCCGCCGGGCCGCCCGCTGCAAGTGCTCGCTCTCGGGAGCGTCCCCCGCGAGGCGAAGCGCAACGTACGCTTTGATCGTGGCATTCAGCTCGGAGGGCCCGCCGAAATAAATATTCCAGCCGCCGTCCTCCAGTTGACGCCGCCGGACGTAGTTCGCAAGCTTGGCGATCCGGTCCGGATGGGCCTTGTTGATGACTTTGAGATAGAAAATGTAATCCGATTCGAGGGTGGTGTCGGCCTCGAGCTCGCCGATCCAATAGCCTTCAGATGCCTGCAAAGAAAGGAGATAATTCACACCGCGGTCGATCGCGTCCGAAAGGCGCTCGGATAGCGCCGCGGCGATTCCGGCGCGGGAGGAACCAGGCTGCTCAAATTGAACGCGTGTTCCTAAAGCCATCGATTAAGCCCAAACCTCACACAAGCTTTGATGCAATTTCAATGGAGCGGGTTCATTTGAATACACCAAACCGTCGGCCCTCAGTGAATCAAGATGTGGCTTGGGACACTTCGAAAAAACAGGTAGATGGACCCGCCCGGTCCCCCAAGCACCAGTACCGGGATCCCCATTCGTATTATCTTCGGTCCTGACATGTGGGTCAACAAGGATTGCAAGTCTTGTTAATCGAGAAGATAGCCCCGTTGCTTCCGGTGGTCCAGGCAGGTCATCCCTCTTTGGCGAAGACGCGGATTTCCAGCCTCTTGATGCGGTCGGCCAGTTCCGGCAAGCGGCTAAAAAAAGCGAACTGCTCCTTAAATTTGTCCAGTGGGCGCGCAGGAGTGCCCCAGACGATTTGTCCCTTTCTCACGATCTTCTTCGTGGGAATTCCCGCTTGCGCGCCGAGCACGGCGCCGTCCTCGATCTCGCAGTGGTCGGCAATTCCCACCTGACCGCCGACCACCACATTCCTTCCAATCACAGAGGAGCCGGATATTCCCGTCTGGGCCGCAACGACGGTGTTTTCCCCTATTTTCACGTTGTGCGCGACGTGGACGAGGTTGTCCAGTTTCGTTCCAGGGCCGATTTCCGTGCAATCGAGGGAGCCGCGGTCCACCGTGGCATTTGCTCCGATTTCGACGTCATCGCGGATCTCCACGTGGCCGACCTGAGGAAATTTCCGATATTCCCCGTGGTCCGCGACGTACCCAAAACCGTCCGCGCCAATCACCACGCCGGAATGCAGGATCACGCGGTTGGCAAGGGCCGCGCCCGCATACATCGTTACGCGAGGGAAAAGACGGCATCCGTCCCCGAGTCTCGCGCCCCGGCCCAGGAAACAAAACGCCCCGATCTCAGTGCCCGCTCCGATCCGCACTTCCTCTTCGATCACCGCGTACGGTCCCACCACAACGCCGGGACCGAGTCGCGCCGAAGGCGCGATCACAGCGGTCGGATGAATCCCCGCGGCGATTGGCTCCGGAGGAATCAGCCACTCGGCGGCCCGCGCGAACTCCAGCTTCGGATTCTTGGCGCGCAGCAAAATCTTTCCGGGAAGTTCCACTCCGGGCGCAATCACCACGCACCGCGCCGCGGACGCCGCAGCCTGATCGAGATGGCGGGGCGAATCCACATAGATCAGGTCTTCGGCGCGGGCCGACGCGGCCGATGCCACTCCAGAAACGCGCGCCGCGCCATCACCCTCCAGCGCGCAGCCCAGAAATTCCGCCAGTTCCTTCGTCGTGCGTGTCATGAACGGTTTCCCCTTCCTGTGCGGCGCCGACCCAACGGGCCTTGCAGTTCGCCGCTCTCCAACCCTGCGTTTCCCGGTCTTTACGATTTGTAAATCGGCGGTGCGCCCGGCGGACGCGTCTTCCACCGGCGATGCACCCAGAGCCACTGGTCCGGATGGCGCCGCACGTAATTTTCGATCACGCGCGTGAATCGCTGCGTGTTTTCGCGAATGTCCGCCTCTTCGTCACCCGTGCGTGCGAGCTCGACCCAAGGCTCGAAACAGAGCCGGTACTTGCGAAGTGTTTCGTCCCAGTGAAGAAATCCAGGGACAACCGCGGCGTCCGTGTGCAGAGCGAAACGGGCCAGGCCCGCAGTCGTGCAAGCCGGGATGCCGAAAAAATCCACGAACACGCCTTCGTTCCACTGGGTGTTCTGGTCGGCCAAAATCCCGACGGTGCCGTTCGCCGCCAGAACTTTCAGGACCGCGCGCGCGGATTGATTCTTGTCGACCGGCCGGTTCCCGCTCAAGCAGCGCAATTTCGTAATGAGCGCGTCCACGCGAGGATTGTCGATGGGCCGGACCAGAAAATGCAGCGGATATCCGAACAGGGCCTGCGCGAAGGGAGCGAGTTCCCACGCGCTCATGTGCCCGGTAAGAAATAAAACGCCCTTGCCTCGATCGTGCGCCGCCGCAAAATTCTCGAAACCGTCGAGCAGCACGATGCGCTCGATGTTCTCCTTCGTGTATTGCGGGAAGTGCGCGAATTCCGCCGCCATCCAGCCTAATTGCGTGACCATGCCGCGAATCGCGGCGCGCCGCTGCTTCTTGCTCCATTCCGGAAACGCCAGCGCCAGATTTTCCGACGCGGCGGCGCGCAAGCTGGGCCGCATCCAAAATAAAAGCGCCGCCGTGCGAGCGCCCGCAAACCTTGCCAGCGGCCGCGGCATCGCGCCGATCGTCTTGAGCAGCAGCCACACCGCTGCGTATTCCAGGCGTTCTCGCACGAGGGGATTATAGTAGGACGGGCTTCAGCCTGTCTGCTCTTCCGCACCGCGCCGAAAATCATACCCGGACAGGCTAAAGCCTATCCTACTCGCCCCCATCAAATGCTAGACTCAACCGCTTGAATTCCACCGCTCCAATCCGTTCCCGCGCCGCCGAAGAAGGCGACTTTGAAATTCCGCTCTGGGGCGTTCCGCTCATTCTTTTGGTGCTTTACGTGTGCCTGTTCAGCGGATTGGGCGCGATCGGCCTCGTTGGCCCGGACGAACCGCGCTACGCCGCGATTGCCCGCGCGATGGCCGAGACGCACGATTGGATTACGCCGCGGCTGTGGGGCACGCCATGGTTTGAAAAGCCGGTGCTCTACTACTGGACGGCCGGAATCGCCATGCGCATTTTCGGCGTCGGCGAATTCGCCGCCCGCCTGCCGTCGGCCCTCGCTGCCCTGCTTGCGGTCGTTGCCGTCGCTTGGACCGCGCTGCGGTCGTACGGACTCGGCGCGGCGTGGTATTCGCTCCTGATGCTGCCCACGTCCGTCGCGATGATCGGCTTTTCGCGTGCCGCGGCTCCGGACATGCTCTTCGCCGGTTTTCTGACCGCCGCGATGGCCGTCGCCTGCGAGATCCTGCAAAAGCCGCGTCCCGGGCCGGTCCTGCGCGTCGCCTTCGGATTTTTTCTCGGCGCCGCCGTTCTGGCGAAAGGTCCAGCCGCCGTAATTCTCGCCGGCGGCGCAACCCTGCTGTGGGCCGCGCTCTCCCGCCAGTGGCTCGCGCCTTTTCGATTCCTTCACCCGCTAATCGTTGTCGTATTTTGCGCGACGGTATTGCCCTGGTACGTTTTGTGCGCGGTGCGCAATCCGGATTTTCTGCGCGTCTTTATTTGGGAGCACAACTTTGAACGCTACCTTACCCCCGTGTTCCAGCACCCCCAGCCTTTTTGGTTTTTCCCGGCGATCTTTGTAGTAGGGATTCTGCCGTGGTTGCCTTTAGCAATTCCGGGGATTGTGGAGTGGACGCGCGCCATGCGCAGCGCCGAACTGCTGAGTTCCCCGTCGCTTTACATCGGGTGCTGGATCGTATTCATCGTGGTGTTCTTCAGCCTTTCGCAGTCCAAGCTGCCGGGCTATATCCTTCCCGCATTTCCCGCTGCGGGTCTTTTGGTTGCGAGAACGTTCGCACGTGTGAGCGCGCGAGGGTCCCTGAAAGCCGCTCTGGCGGTCGCGACGGCCGCAGTCATTTTCCCGGTAACGATCGGGGTTGAGTATGTCAAACCGGGGCTGACTTTCGGACCCGGCATACGGTTCGAGCCAGACCCGAGCCGAGGCGTGCAGATCTGCCTCGCAGTCGCCATGCTCGGCTTCGGCATTGTCGTGGCGTTCGCGTTTCGTCGGAAGTGGAATCCCGCGATTTCCAGCGTGGCTTGCACGGTCGTGTTCCTTCTGCTGGTTGCGAACCGCATGATCATGCCGGCAGTCGATGAATTCATATCCGCACGGCCCGCGGCTACATTTCTTCTTCGGCAGTACAACGCCACGCCCGACGAAGTTGCCGTGTACGGGCTGCCACGCGCCATCGAGTACGGCTTGGATTACTATTTCGGAAGAGAATTGCCGCAATGGAAACCGGAAAACGCTCCCCCGCCCTTCTTGTTTTATGGAAAAACCGCGCTGGAAAACATGAACGTGAGAGTTCCCTTTTTCACCGATCGAAGCGCAGGGGCGTTGGGCATTACTCCAGTAACTTTGGACGGCAAAATCTTGTTGAGAACGGGCCCGGTTGCCGCAAAGTGAGGGAATCGGACAGAAGAGCCTGCCCCCAAACTCGCCTCCAACCTTAGCTCTGCTGCGCAAACGCGTACAAGGCCCGTATTCCAAGATTCGGCGTCTCCATCCTGACGACTCAATCCAGGCGTGTTTGTGCAACTTTTTGACAATTCACAAACAGCCCCGTGACAACCCGCCCCGCGGATTCCTGTTATCTCAGTCCCGCAAAACTCGAAAATCGGCTCAGCCCTCATTCCGCCCCCCACGCTCGAGCCCGAATTTCGATATTCAAATTTGAGAGGTGAAGATATGAACTTGGGAGTAAAGCTGTTGAAATCCCTCGCACTCTACAGCGGCGTCCTGCTGGTTCTCCCCGCGCTGGCGTTTGCGCAGCAGTATCAGGTAACGCCTCTGGTTTCGAATCTCTCGACTTTGGCTCCACTCCAGGACAATAACCTGAAGAATCCCTGGGGACTCACCCGCAGTCCGGGAAGCCCTTGGTGGATCGCCAACAACAATTCGGGCACCTCCACCGTGTATTCCAGCGACGGAAAGACTGCCGCGATTAATTCGATTCCTCCGAATGGCTTCGTGACGGTTCCTCCGCCGAAATCCGAACCGAGTGCAGCCTCGACTCCGACGGGGATCGTCTTCAACGGCAGCAAGACAGATTTTCTATTGAAGGACGGCAAGACCCCGGCCCGTTTCATTTTCGCGACTGAGGACGGTACCATTTCCGCCTGGGGCGGAGGGGCGAACGCGGAGCTGGAAGTGGACAATTCCGACGGCGGGTCTGGCGCTGTATACAAAGGCGCCACGTCCGGCGAGATCGACGGCCAGAAATACCTTTACGTCACAAATTTCCGATCCGGCAGAGTCGAAATCTACGACTCCACCTTTAAACGCGTTCACCTCGGCGACGACGCGTTCGATCCCAGCGGCGATTGCGACCGCGACGACCATCGCGACCGCGACCACCACGGCGATTGCGACGACGATCGCATCCCGTACGGTTTTGCGCCCTTCAACATACAGAACATCGGCGGCAGCCTCTTCGTCACCTACGCCAAACAGGACGCTCAGAAACACGACGACGTCGCCGGCGCGGGACTTGGATTCGTCGAGATTTTTTCTCCCAAGGGCAGGCACATCGGCCACCTCGAGCATGGCGATTGGTTCAACTCGCCGTGGGGCGTCGTGTGGACGACTCGCGATTTCGGCGAGTTCAGCAATGCGATTCTCGTCGGTAATTTCGGAAGCGGGTGGATCGCCGCCTTCAACGGCTTCACCCACAAGTTCGAAGGGTTCCTGCAGAATCCCGACAATTCTCTCGTGTTCATCGACGGCCTGTGGTCGCTGACTTTCGGAAACGACGGCGCTGCCGGGCCAGCCAATACCTTGTTCTTCACCGCCGGAATCCACGGCGAACAGGATGGCCTCTTCGGCGCGATCACGCCGGTCAACGGCCTGGACGGGGACGAGGAGTAAGGCGGGGCTCCGTTTTGCTTGTTTCCCCGCGATCCATCGGAATCGATCGCGCGGATTTCCCTTCCTCCATCAGCGGCAACGGATCGCCGGCGCGGAGAAAACCTCTCCGCCGGCGGTCCGTTTGTTTCGTTTGA
This sequence comes from uncultured Acidobacteriota bacterium, assembly GCA_963800455.1. Lineage (GTDB taxonomy): Bacteria > Acidobacteriota > Terriglobia > Acidiferrales > UBA7541 > Palsa-360. Next base: position 1,418,448 of record CAWDAY010000004.1, read on the forward strand.
AATTGCGGGTTGGCACCGGTAGCGGAAGGCTATTGCGCGGCGGACGTCGGCAAATTCACCAGGAAGAAACTGACGATCCGGTTTTCGTAGTTGCGTTTATCGTCGTCCTGCATTCCGGCGTAGTTTCCGTGCTGCAGCACGACGAGTTCGTGCGGCGGCGGAGAAATGCGGAACAGCTCCGATGTGAAAGCGGCAAGCGCAGGGTCGTCCGGCGTATCGAGATAGAGCTGAGCGACACCCGAAAGTTTTGTGATTTGCGCCGGCAAGGGTGGCACGGTCCGGTATTGCGAATTGAGCCAGCCAAAAATCGCCTGCGACAATCGCGTGACCAGCGGAATCGACCCGAGGCCGGACCGGCTGACCTGCACCGCGACCATGTCTTTCGGATGCGCGTAGGGAGATTCCGCCGCAATGGCGCGAACGCGCCGGTCATTGGTAGCTTCCGTGAGCGCCACATACGCCCCGAGGTTCACTCCCCACAAACCGAACCGGTTTACGTCCACATCGCCACGATTGGCAACGGCGTCCATCGCGGCGCGCAACTCCGCCACTTCCTGAAAGCCCAGCGTGGAGCGGCCTCCGGAAGATCCATGCGCCGAAAAATCAAACGCCACCACGTTATATTGCTGATCCTGCAACGCCGACGCCAGCGTGAGAATTTCGCCGCGGCTGGATTCATAGCCGGGGCAGAGGATCACCGTCGGGGCGGACTTCAGCCCGGGGAAAAACCAGGCGTCGCGCGGCCCCTCGCCGCTTACCGTGAAGTTGAGCTTATCGGGGTGGCCTGGAAAATTCTGCAGGTCGATGTCCGAATGGCTGCGCGGTGGCAACACCGTGCGGTACACCAAATAGCCGGAGACGGCGCCGACCGCCAGAGAACCAAAGATAACCAGGGCCAAAACAATGATGGCGACCTTGGTATACCACCGTGTGGGATGTCGCAGCTCGGAAAGGAAGCCCATGCGCTCGGATTCGTAGCCTTGGAACGAGGCTCCGTCCAGCCGGCCGATCCGCTGGGCTGGGAGTACGTCTCGCTCGGCAGCCGCATCGTAACATAGGGGCGGCGCGGCACGGTGAGACGATCTACCGGATGTTTCCGAAGTGCATCCGCCCCCCTGTTTCCTAAAAGAATATGAGAGAATTAATTGTGAACGCCGCGAGCCAAAGGCTGGGTACCGGTTCCATGCAGATTGTCGATCTGCGGCAATTGTCCTCCTGGCAACTCGATCCATTGCTCGCCGAAGAGGCGCAGCAGTGGCGGGAAGAGCTGCGGTGGGATTATCGCGCCTCGACGGAACTGATCAAAAAATTTGTCGACGCGCGGTCTCTCACCGGCTCCGCCATCCTGGAAAACGGGCGTCCGGTCGGATACGCGTTCTACGTTCTCGAAGACCACAAAGGCCTGGTCGGCGGATTGTTCGTCTCGCCCCGTCATCCGCAGCAGGAATTAAGCCAGCGGCTCTTGACGGACACGCTCTCCACGCTCAGCGGCATCCCAAAGCTGGAACGCGTCGAAGCGCAACTCATCCCGTTTGGATATCAATTGGACCCCGTCCTGACCGAATATGGCTTCCGGCTGTACACGCGACAGTTCATGATTGCGCCGCTTGCTCCTCACTTCGGCGAGGCACTCGACGTTCTGCCCGGAGTGATTCGGGAAGGGCCCGGCATGGGATTGATCCTCGATCGCTGGGACCACCGTTATTTCGAACCGTGCGCGCGGCTGATTCAGCTGGCATACGCGAATCACGTCGACGGTGAAATCAACGATCAATATCGCAGCGAATCCGGTGCGCTGCGTTTTTTGAAGAACATCATCATCCTGCCCGGTTGCGGACAATTCCAGCCCGAGGCGTCGTTCGTGTTGCGCGCTCCGCACGAAAACCACCTCGTCGGAGTAATTCTGAATTCGCGCGTTGCCGAAGGCGTCGGCCACACCACGCAAATTTGCGCCATGCCCGGATACCAGGGCCGCGGCCTCGGGCGGCGCCTGATGGAAGCGTCCCTGCAGGCGCTTCGCGTGCGAAATTTCACGAGCGTCTCGCTCACCGTAACTTCGCGCAACGAGCATGCGGTCCGGCTGTACGAAAAGCTCGGATTCAGCGCCGTGAAGAAATTCGCCGCCGGTGTGTGGACCGCGTATTGAACTGCGCCTGCGGATGGAGTTGATATCTGAATTCTTGCCCCGGCCGGTGACGCGCGGGAAACTTCCCTTCCACCGAAGCTTGCTGATCGTTTCGCGGCTTTGCCATACTAGAAGCCATGCGCGGTAAGGCAATTCTTGTATGGGCCCTCCCCTTCTTGCTGATCGCACCATTCGCAGCGCGCGCCGATGAGATTCGCCTGAAAGACGGCAGCAAAATTATAGGGACGATCGTGGGCTTCGAGAACGATTCGTTCCGCGTCGAAACCTCATACGGATTCGCCCTGGTCCAAAAAGACAAAGTCGCGGACATCACCATCGTCGCCGCCAAGAAGGAATCCGAGCCGAAACCGAAGGCCAACGCTCCGGCAGCGGCGCCTGCGACAGCTCCTGGGATTGTTCCCGCGGTCGCAAAGGAGCCCGCCTCCGAAGCCGTTGCGCTTGCGCCCCTGCGCGCACCGGCCAGCGCTGGCGCCGCCGCAAAAGCGGAAGTTGCCGCGCCCAAAATAACCTCCACGGCCGCCGCGGCGCCCGCGCCGCCTGTGACGCCGCCTCCGCCCCCACCTGCTCCCGAACCCGTGGTGATCCGCGACGAAATTCGCGGCAACGAGTATGTGAACCTCACTTACGGATTTCAAATGTACAAGCCGCCGAGCTGGGAATTGATCCCGGCGGCGCGCAAGGCGCTGCCGGACGCCGTCGCCGCACTGGGAACTTACGACCAGACAACGCTGATGGTGATCGGGCGCGAGCACGCGAAGGATTCTCTCGATTCGCACGCCGCCGCAACCGGAAAAGCGCTCGGCGACGTGTACGAAAATTACCGGCTGATTTCGAGCCGCCGCGTTTCCGTGGCAGGCTTTCCGGCCGTCGAGCAGCGCGCGCGCGGAACCGTGGACGGGCGCGATTGGTCCGTCCTCGTGCTCACGCTTATCAAGGACGGCGACGCGTACACATTGTTGGGAATGACGTGGGCGGATTCGGATCTGATCCAAGTACAGGAAAACGTAATCGCCAAGGCTGTGAACAGTTTAACGTTCACGCCGAAATAGGCGGTCCGAAGCCAGATTCCACAACCGAAGCGAATAGGGCGGTGTTCTTCGGCCTTTTAGGGGACCGGCGAAATGGAATCCACGCGAATCGCGGCTTCACGCCACATTCACCGTAACCGTGTGATACCCCGTCGCCCCATCCGGCCATTCCCCCGATCGCGCGGGAGTCTGCAATTTGCCGTTCGCGTCGGTCGCGCGCACTTGAATTTCGTGTTTTCCCTGCGGCGGATTCGCCCAGACGTACCGCCAGAACGCCCATACTTGCGACGGCATCGGATTGCTGAAAATCTGGCACGGATTCCACGTGGCGCCGCCGTCCGTGGAAATTTCCACCTTCGCGATTCCGACCTCGTTCGTGACCGCCCATCCGGTCACGACGAAACTCTGTCCCGCGATCTGCTGCGCGTCGTGGGGATCGTCGATGACGGATTGCAACTGCCGTTCCCCCGTGTCCGACCATCCCATCCATTCCCAGTAGCCCAGGTGGCTCTTGTCAACCAGCTCGATGCGCGTCAGCCATTTGGGAGTCTTCATGCCGTAGATGCCCGGCATGAGCGCGCGCAACGGGAAACCGTGCACGCGCGTTAGGGGCTCGCCGTCCATGTCGTACGCCAGAAAATTCGCGCCGCGCATGAGTCTCTCGACGGTGTGGCCCGTCGTGTACCCTTCCGCGGCGTACAAAATGGCGTACTTCGCGTTTGGCTTGAGGCGGGCGCGTTCCAGCAGCGGGCGCAGCAGCGTGCCGCCCCAGTGGGCCGTGTCGATCAGGCCGCCCGCGATTTCATTCGAAATGCATTCGAGCGTGAGCGTGGTCTCGTACGGCGCCAGCTTGCGTAGATCGTCATAGTCGAAATGCAGCGGGTCCGTAACGAGGCCGTCGATCGTCAGAGACCATTTGTTGACGTCCACCGACGGTTCGCCGTGCGAGGAGGTGATATAGAACTGGTCCACCGGAGCGATGGCCCGCAGCGCTGCTTCCGGGCCGAATTGCTCGTAGGCCTTGACATTGACGTGTCCCGCGCCAAATCCGTATGCCAGTGAACGGTACACCGCATAAGGAAGCAGGATCCCCAGTCCCGCGCCCCCGGCAATCGAAATGAATCTGCGGCGCTCCATGCGGATATCCTCGACTGTACCACTACATCGATGCGGGCTCCACTTCTGTGCGAAACGCTTCCGGTTGCGCGTCGAGCCCTCTTGTCTTTAGATGCTACGGAGGAATGCCGAGTTCGGATGTGGCTGGGATGCACAAATTCTCAGGGGACACGGACGAGCGGCTTCTACAACCGGGGATGGCGCCGAACGAAGGCCTTATCCAGGGAGATCGTCTTGCACGTAGAGAGGTTCTTGAGGCCCTGATTGCGCAGGAGGCTCTCAACATCTTTCTGCGATGGAAGCGCTCGCGTGGCGCCTCCTGGATTTCCGATCGCTCACCCTAAACCACGGGGAAGCGCTTCGATTTGCTCTCGTTTTGCCGGGGGCGCCTAACAGAATTTGGCGTTCTCGTGCTGTCATCTCGCGCTGGAACGATTTTCGGAACATTCGCTCGATGGGGGTTTCATCGCGGGGCATAGTATCGTCCCTTCCGATCACGACTGCCGATCCAAGGCCACGACTTGGGTGCCGATCCCTCCGACTGGATGCACCTGTAGACGAGGGTATACTGCGGGAGGCTCTACTATGCAAGTTAATTCTTCGGATAGCATTCATTTTACAGGATTTGGGGAAAGAGGAAAAAATCTGTGATTCGTACCGACATTTGTGATATACGTCACATTTTGGTTTTTGGACATTCCCTGCAGGTAAGGCCTGGTCGGTCCGTACGCAGTCTCACATTGCAAGGAGGATTTCGGTGGAGCACAGCACGTCTCACGTTTTGCAATCTTCCAGATACTTGAATTACCTGCTCGGGAAGCTGTACGGCCGCGTGGCCCGCAGGCTAAATCTCGACCCTTCGTACGTCAGTATGGTCGCTCGCGGGAAGGTCCAGTCGGCGCGTGTGGAGTACGCGCTGGAGAGCGAACTGGAAAGTATCGCTGTACAAACGAGAAAACGCCAAGGCGCCACCCGGCGCCAATCCGGTCACAAAGCGAAAACTCCCAGGTTGGTCCGGACGAGGGGTACGGAGCGAGAGGCAACGACTTCACCGCCGCAATCCTCCTAGGAAACGTTCCTTTCGCGCGGTTTGGAAGGCATGGTCGCTAAAATGCCGCCATCCATGAGACGCGCGCTTAGGTGTCTTTGACCTTCGGCACAACCTCTTGCGCCCGCAGTTGCAGGAGATGGTCCAGCGCCTTCGCCAACTGGTCGGCAGTGGACGGCTTGAGGATGAAATCGCGAATTCCCATCTCCTGGGCCTTCTCCTGATCCTCCGGGCGCACGTAACCCGACGTGATGACCACGGCAATTTCCGGCCGGATCGCCAGCACTTCACGCGCAAAATCCAATCCGTTCATCCGCGGCATCGACAAATCGGTCACTACCGCATCGAATTCGCCGGGATGCGCGCGAAATTTCTGTAGCGCCTCTTCCGCATCTGTGAAGCCCGTCACGCGGAAACCAAGGCGGGTGAGCATGCGCGTGCCGAAGAGCACCAGCGCCTCCTCGTCATCCAGGTAGAGAACGTTCCCGTGACGGACTGGTTCGCTCTGCGGAGACTCCGGCGCGGCCGCCGGCGCCGGTTTCATCGCAGCGGGAAAATAAAGATAGAATTCCGTTCCGCGCCCTACGTCGCTGTAGACGGTCACCGCGCCATCGTGACTCGAGACGATCCCATGCACCACGGACAGTCCCAGTCCCGTGCCTTGCCCAACGGGCTTGGTGGAGAAGAACGGATCGTAGATGCGCGCCAGCGTGGCGCTGTCCATTCCGCAGCCGTTGTCCCCCACGCACAACCGCACATAGCGCCCGGCTCGCAAGCCCGGGGCGCGCCCGGGATCGTCCGGCCCGCATTCGCAGGAGTCCAGACGCAAATCGATGAGTCCCCCTCGGTCCCCGATGGCGTGCGCCGCGTTCGTCGCCAGATTGACGATCACCTGGTGAATCTGCGTGGCGTCCACGGCAACTGCGGGCAAGCCCGCCGAAAAATCCGTTTTGATTTCGACGTTGGCAGGTAATGTTGCGCGCACCAGCTGTACCGCTTCTTCCACCACCGGCTGCAGTTGCTGCACCTCCCGCTTCTGCTCGGCGGGTCGGCTGAACGAAAGAATCCGCCGCACCAGATCGGCGGCGCGCGCGCCGGCCTTGACGATCTCGTTCAAGCTTTCCTGCGCCGGATGCTCCGCCGGCAGATCGGCGACCGCCAGCTTGGCGTTCCCGTGGATCGCCAGCAACATGTTGTTGAAATCGTGCGCGATCCCTCCCGAAAGCGTGCCCAGCGCCTCGAGTTTTTGTGAACTCAGTTGCATGGCCTGGGCCTTTTTGAGTGCGGTGATGTCCTGATTCACTTCGAGAACGCGAACCGGCTGTCCCTCTGCGTTGCGGTGCAAGATCCACTTGCTGGCAACGGAGACGCGGCTGCCGTCGCGACGGCGGTGGACGAGTTCGCCTTCCCACGCGCCGTGCTGCCGCAGGGTTGCCTGAATCTGCTCCAGAGGGGCCGGGAATTGGGTCTGAAGCAAGGCGTGAGAAATGGAGCCAATGGCCTCCTGGGTGGAAAAGCCATAAATCTGTTCCGCACCGCGCGACCATAAAACGATGCGGTCGTCCATGTCGCACACCAGCACCGTGGACAGACTCAGCAGAGCAGCCTGCTGCCGCATGGCCTCTTCTCCCTTGATCCTCCCCGTTATGTCCCGCAGGATCACCGTGAACAACCTTTGCGATCCGACTTCCACCTGCGAAATGGAAGCTTCGATGGGAAACTCCTCGCCGTTCGAGCGCAGCCCGTAGATCGAGCCCAGTTCGGACATTTTCCGCCGCGTGACATGGGTTTCGCCGAATTCGCGAACATGCGTCGCGTGCTCCCCGCGAAAACGTTGCGGTATAAATCGCTCGAGCGGTTGGCCGATTACTTCGGCCGACTGGCACCCAAACATGATCTCCGCCGCGGGATTGAACAGGGTGACGCGCTGCTGTTCGTCCGTAGTGACAATGGCGTCCATCGCCGAACCGATCACACCGGCGAGTCGAGCTTCATTTTCCTTGATGGTCTGCTCGGTTTTCCGCTGCTCGGTCATGTCGCGAACCACTTTCGCGAAGCCATACTCCTGTCCGCGGTCGCCGCGCAGCGGCGTAACGGCTACGTACGCCCGGAATCTCGAGCCGTCCTTCCGATATCGCCAGCCTTCCTCCTCGAAGCGTCCGTCGGCCCTGGCGATTTGCAATTCCCTCTGCGGCTTTCCGTCCGCGATCTCCTGAGCGTCGAAAAGCTTTGCAAAATGCAGCCCCAGCGCTTCCTCGGCATTCCATCCGAAGATTCTCTCGGCTCCCAGATTCCAGGTCGCCACGTTTCCGTTTACGTCCAGCATGAAAATGGCGTAATCCTTCACCCCCGTTACCAGCATGCGGAAGTGATCCTGGCTCACTTGCAATTCTTGCTGCCGCAGTTTGCTTTCGGTCACGTCTTCCAGGACGCCGTGCCACAACACGCTGCCGTCCTCCTGCCGTTTTGGCAGGGAGTGTCCAGCGATCCACCGCACGGATCCATCCGGCCGCGTGATGCGGAATTCTTCCCTCCAAGGTGTCAAATTTGCGGCGGACTCCAGGATGCTCTGGCGGACACGCTCCGCGTCGTCGCGATGAATCGCTTGAAACACGGGTGAGGCGTCTTTCGCCAAGGCTCTTGCCGGCACGCCGTACAAGTTTTCAATCGACGGGCTGGCGTACGGTAAACAGCTCCTTCCATCCGGCCACTGCTGGAAGGAACAGATCACCCCCGGAGCGCTCTCGGCCACTTTGGCCAATTGTTCCTGAAGCGCCAGACGCTCTCGCAGCGTTTTCTCCGCCTCGCGCTGCGCGGTGCAGTCTCGAAACACCAGGACGACGCCGCGGATGCTCCCTTTCGCATCCGCGATCGGCGAGCAGCTATCCGCGATTGGCGTCGACCTGCCGTCTCGCGCAACCAAAATCGTGTGATTCGCCAGCGCCACCGGCTTGCCCAACTGCAATACTCTCCCCGCGAGGTCGTCAATCGCCTCGCTCCGAATTTCGTCCAGCGCTCGAAACACAATCGCCAACGCGACGCCCGCAGCCTCGGCGTTTTTCCAACCCGTCAACCGCTCAGCTTCCGGATTCATGTAGGTAACCCGCGCCTGAGCGTCCGTCGCAATGACTCCATCGCCGATGCTGGAAAGCGTCACCGATTGGCGTTCCTCGCTCGCTCGCAAGGATTCGTTCGTTCGCAGAAGTTCCGCGGTGCGTTCTTTCACGCGATTTTCCAGTTGGTTCGCGAACTCGCGCAGGTCCGCCTCCGCCTGCCGCGCCCCGGCGAAGTCCTGGCTGAGCAGAAATAGGCCCACAAAGACGACGCCCAGCGCGAGCGCGCTGGCCCCGACAATGACGATTTTGACGGTAACGGCACTATTTTGAGCGCGCAGCGTGCGTTCCTTGAGGGTGGCGTTCTCGGTAGTTTCCATTTCCGAAAGAACGGCGCTGATGCGGTCGTGTATTGTCTTGCCTCGTCCGAGTGCAATGATCGCTTGGGCGGCCTCGAATCCCTGGCCACGCCGGGTCTCTACAACTTCGTGGAGGTAAGACATGCGAGTGGCAACCAGGGGTTCCAGCGCGTCCAGGTGCCGCTGTTGGACCGGATTGTCGGCAGTCAACGCGCGGAGGTCGCGCAGTTCGGAGTCCAGGCTCCGAACGGCTCGATCGTACGGATCGAGGTAGGCCTCATTGCCGGTAATTACAAATCCGCGCTCACCCGTCTCGGCCTCGGTGATGGTGGCGATCAACTGATGGAGCGCGGAGATGACCTGGTGAGTGTGGTCCACCGACTCGACGTCCGCGCGCAAGCCCGCGACGCTGCGGTAGGACAGAGCTCCCACGAGAACCAGTGCGAGCAGTCCCAGCGCGAAGCCGGCCCGCACTTTGGTTTCCAGTGCGAACGACGGCCCGGCCTGTGGTTGGGAACGCGCAGTTCGACGGGCGCGACGCAGAGATTCCGAGAGCGCACTGATCAGCACGCCAACCAGCAGCAGGGACGCCAACCGCGCGTAGTCGATGGAACTTCCGACTTTGAAGCTGTATGTGGGAGCAACCGTGAAGTAATCGGCGGCCAGAACGCCGAGCGCGGTCGAGACGAGCCCCGGTCCGAGGCCACCCACATACGCGCTCAAGGCCACCGAAAACAGAAAAATGATGGGGGTGGGCTGATTTCCAAAGTGTCGGGAACCCGCCAGGTACGCAAGAAGCGTGGCAGCAGTCACCGTAATCGCAAAGACGTATTGCAAGGGCCGCGGCCACTGTCGCGTTCGCCGCCGGCGCGCCGCAGGAACTTCACCGCCTGTTTCAGACGCACCTTGCAGCCTTCGGGTTTCCAGGCCTGGGTCGGGCACTCCATTCTCCTTAGAAAGCTGCGATTGCCAGCGACACTACGACGAGCTAGGCAATGGGAAGGGGAAACAAATCACACCACAGCAATTCAGGAAGGGGATTTGATTATGACGCAGCATGGAAAGAATTCAAGCTTGCGGCGGGATCATGGCGCGAAATCGGCAAGATAAGATGGAGTGGGTTGCGTGGCGGCCCCGACCCGCATCTGTCCCTGCCGACCCTCAGAATTTCGTGACTTCGGAAAAATTAAAGTTGCGGACCTTCATTGGAGGGACGACCATGTCGAACGATTCTTCCCCGGCGGCGCGCACCGCTGCTCCCATCGTCTCGACGTTCGAAAGCATTTCGAGGACGCCCTGATTGAAACGGAAATTTCGACTGCCTCCGGCGAGCTTGCCGTCCCGCACTAGAAACGTGCCGTCTCGCGTCATTCCGGTGAGCACTTTTTCGTAGGGGTCGACATCGCGGATGTACCAGACGCGCGTGACCAGGATGCCGCGTTCGGTCGAGCGCACCATTTCGTCCACGGATGAATTTCCGCCCGCGAACACCAGGTTCATGGGCGCTTCGCCCATATCGTTGGGCAGAGAAAAACCGTGGCCCGTCGGCTTGGCTTTCATTTTTTTGGCCGTCGCTCGCGAGTAGACCAAATTGCTGGGAATGCCTTTGTCCACCAGAAGAATTTTCTGGCGCGGGATCCCCTCGCCGTCAAAAGGCGCGCCCGATTGGAGCGGGTGGTAGGCGTCGTCGTGGATCGTGATGTTCTCGCCGAGGATGCGCTTGCCCATGCGCTTGGTGAAACAGGAACGCTGGTCGGCCATCGCCGTGCCCGCAAAATCGTAAAAAAGGAATCCGACCAGATCGAGCACGGCCGACGGTTCGAGAATCACGGTCCAGCGCCCGGGCGCAACCTCCGCCGGTTTGCGCGAGGCGGCGGACTTTTCGCTCGCGCTTTTGGCCAGCGCCTCGGGATCGATTCGATCGAGGTCGGGAGAATTGGCCTTGGCCCAGCCGGAGGAATCGGATTCGAGAATCGTGATCGAAAATTCGGCGCGCGTCTGCCGGTGCGAGGCGAAGAGGCCCTTGGTATTGGCGATCGCCGACTGCGTGACTCCGGTCGAGAAGATGCCGGCGGCGGTTTGCTTGTTTTTCTCGGCCATTTCCGCGACGCGGGCGACCGCGCGGGCGCGATCGGCCGGCGTCGCGTGGGCGGTGTTCTCGAAGTAGCGTGCGGCCTTCGCGTATTTTTGCGGGCCCGGCATCGGCAAGAGATCGGGATTGCGCGGCTCGCTGCGCGCCAGCGACTTCGACGTTTCTACCACGCGCCGCAGCGACTCGTCATCGGTCTTGTTGGTGGTCGCGCGCGCCGTGCGGCCGTCGAGAACGGTCCGCACCGAAACCGAGAGCGATTGCTCCGCGACGTTTTGATGAATCGTGTTGTTGGCGAAACGCGTCAGCGCGTCCGTGGTCGCCTCGATCGCCACTTCCGTTTCGTCGGCGTCGCTGAACTTAAAGACCCGTTCGGCGATGCGACGCATCTCCGCATCGGAAAGCAGATGAAGCCCCGCCGCTCGCCGCGCCGGATTTGCGGCGGGCCGCCTTATCTCTTTTCCTGGCGATTTTTTCGCGCTTCTCATTTTGCGAACGCCGCTCCCAGCTTGATGTTGCGGAAGCGCGCGGGCGCCGCTCCGTGCCCCGTGCCCATGGTTTGCATGGGCTGGCCTTTGCCGCAATTGGGCGTGCCCCACAGCGTCCATTCCTCGCGCGAACAGATGGCGTCGCAGCTGTTCCAGAATTCCGTGGTGATCCCGCTGTAGCTCGGATTTTTCAGCATCCGTGTCTTCTTGCCGCCCTTGATCTCCCAGCCAATTTCCGTGGAAAACTGAAAATGGTAGCGGCGGTCGTCGATGGACCAGGAGCGGTTCGTCTCCATCAAAACGCCGTCGTCGGTATCGGCGATCAGGTCTTTGAGGCGCCACGAGCCGGGAAGGATGCTGATGTTGGTCATGCGGATGATCGGCAGGCGATTCCACGATTCCGTGCGCATCGTGCCGCCGGAGCGCTGCAGGCCGATGGTCACGGCCGTCTCGCGATTCGAGAGGTAGCCGGTGAAGAGTCCCTCGGTGATGATCGGCGTGCATTGCGCGGGAACTCCTTCGTCGTCGTAGCCGAAGGTGCCGAGGCCGGAACCGTGCTCGAGGCGCGCGTCCGCCACCACATTGACGATGTCGGATCCATACCGCAGCTTGCCGAGCTTCTCGGTGGTGAGAAAACTCATGCCCAGCAAAATTCGCTTCCATGCCCAGCACGCGGTCGAGCTCGATCGGATGGCCGATGGACTCATGAATCTGCAGGCCGAGCTGCGAACTGTCCAGGATCAGCGTCTTCGAACCTTCCGGCGATTGCGCCGCCGAGTGCAGCGCGACCGCCTCGACGGCGATGCGCAGCGCGTTCCCCACGAGGTCCAGCGATTCCACCAGTTCGTATCCGGCAAGCATGTGCTGCCCGCCGAAGCTGTTCGGATACGAGCGCTTCTGAATTTCGTTTCCGGCGAAGGCCGTGGCGACGATTCCCGCGCCCGACTGCATTTTGATCTGATGGATCGCGGAACCGACCGTGGAGGCGAAAAATTGCTCGATGCGGCGAAAGGTCATCGAAGTTTCCGCCACGGTCACGCCCTTCACGCGCGACATTTCCTTGTCGGCCGCCAGCAGCAAATCCAGTTGCCGCTCGATGGGAATTTGGAACGGGTCTTTGATGTAGGGGTTCTGCCAGGTGTCCTGATACGCGTCGACCGGGACCATCTCCACGTCGCGCCGCTTGGCGAGCGCCGAGGCTTTGGCGATGGCCACGGCCTCTGCGGCGCAGGCCGCAATTCCCTCCCGCGTCAGGCGGTCGGTGGAAGCGAAGCCCCAGGACCCGCGGGCGATCACGCGAATGCCGATGCCGCACGACTCGGATTCCGAGAGCGCGCCGACCTGGCCGTTTTTCGTGGAGAGATCGCGGAGGCGAATATCCATGACGCGGGCGTCCGCGTAGGTTGCGCCGCGGACTTTCGCGGTTTCCAGCGCCCAGTTGGCGAAGTCCCGCATCATGGATTCAGGATTGCAAACTCAAAAGCAACTTCATGCAGAGAGCACAGAGAAAATGCCACGGACACGGGAAAAACTCTACGTGCCTTCCGACCAGGACGCGAGATACAGCTCCTGCTCGGGCGTGAGCTTGTCCATCTGCACGCCCATCGAGTCGAGCTTGAGCTTGGCGATCTGGCGGTCGATGGCCTCGGGCACGACGTACACTTGCGGCTTCAGCTCCGACGCGTGCTTCAGCATGTATTCCGCGGAGAGAGCCTGGTTGGCGAAGCTCATATCCATCACGGCGGCCGGGTGGCCTTCGGCGGCTGCCAGGTTGATCAGCCTGCCTTCGCCCAGGAGATAAATCCGGCGGCCGTCCTTGGTCGAGTATTCCTCGACGAACGGGCGCGCGATGCGCTTGCCGTTGGACATTTTCTCGAGCGCGGGAATATCGATCTCGACGTTGAAGTGGCCGGAATTGCAAATCACCGCGCCGTCCTTCATGCGTTCAAACGCCTCGTGAGCCAGAACGGATTGTTGCCCGTGACGGTGACGAAAATGTCGCCGATCTTCGCCGGCTTCCGCCATGGGCATCACGCGGAAGCCGTCCATCACGGCTTCGATGGCCCGCACCGCGTTGACTTCCGTGACGATCACGTCGGCGCCCAGTCCTTTGGCGCGCATCGCGACGCCCTTGCCGCACCAGCCGTAGCCCGCGACCACGACTTTGAGCCCGGCGATCAGCAGATTCGTCGAGCGAATGATGCCGTCAATCGTGGATTGGCCCGTGCCGTATCGATTGTCGAAGAAATGCTTGGTCTCCGCGTCGTTCACGGCGATCACGGGATACTTCAGCGTGCCGTCCTTGGCCATGGCGCGCAGGCGAATCACGCCGGTCGTGGTCTCTTCCGTGCCGCCGATCACGTCCGCGACGAGATGCTTGTGCTTGGTCAGCAGCAGCGTCACCAGGTCCGCGCCGTCGTCCATGGTCATCTGCGGCTTGTGATCGACGCAGGCGTTCAAGTGCGCGTAGTACGTGGCGTTGTCTTCGCCCTTGATTGCGTACGTGGGAATCGAATAATCCTTGATGAGCGACGCAGCGACTTCGTCCTGCGTCGAAAGCGGGTTCGAGGCGCACAAGACCAGGTCGGCGCCGCCGTCGCGCAGCGTGATGGCCAGGTTCGCCGTTTCGCTGGTGACGTGCAGGCACAAGGAGAGACGCACGCCCTTCAGCGGCTGCTCCTTGATGAATCGCTTGCGGATCAACTGCAGAACGGGCATCTGCTGGTTGGCCCATTCGATCTTTCGTTTACCCTGTTCGGCAAGCGCCAGATCCCGAACATCGCCCGCTGTGCTCTGCAAAGTCTTCGTCACGCGAATCTCTCCTGTCGTTCCAAGTAGCACAGGCATCCTGCCGCGGCTACCACGAAGGGCACCTGTGCTGTTCAAACTCTCCTGGTGCAATCGGCCTGAATTCCTTCTTACGTTAGCGGCGTGAAACTACTTCTTTACCGCCCAAGCCCGCCTGGCTGCGAATCGAATCCGCCTTGTCCGTCAACTCCCAGGTAAAGCCCGGCCCGGAGCGCCCGAAGTGGCCGAAGGAAGCCGTCGGCCGGTACATCGGGTCGCCGCAGGTTCAGCGATTCGATAATGCCGCGCGGGGTGAGCTTGAACGTGCTGCGGATCAGATCGGTAATCTTCTCGTCCGGGATCGCGCCCGTGCCGAAAGTCTCCGCCATCACCGAAACCGGTTCGGCGACGCCGATCGCATAAGCGAGCTGGACTTCCACTTTGCGCGCCACTCCCGCGGCGACCAGATTCTTGGCCACGTGCCGCGCCATGTAGCACGCCGAGCGATCCACTTTCGAGGGATCCTTTCCCGAAAACGCGCCGCCGCCGTGCCGGCTATATCCGCCGTAGGTATCGACAATGATCTTGCGGCCTGTCAGGCCCGCGTCGCCCATGGGTCCGCCCACCACGAAGCGGCCGGTCGGGTTGATATGGAATTTGGTGTCTTTGTCCATCAGCGCGGCGGGTACGACTTTGCGAATCACTTCGTCGCGCACGGCATTTTGCAAATCCACGTTGGAAACGGATTCGCCGTGCTGCGTCGAGATGACCACGGTGTCCACGCGAATCGGCCGGTCGCCGTGATATTCGACGGTGACTTGCGATTTGCCGTCGGGACGAAAGAAGTCGACGATGCCCTTCCGCCGAACCTCGGAGAGACGCTGCACCAGCTTATGGGCCAGCGTAATCGGCAACGGCATCAACTCTTCCGTTTCATCGCAGGCAAAGCCGAACATCAGGCCCTGATCCCCCGCGCCGCCCGTGTCCACACCCATGGCGATGTCCGGCGACTGGCGCTTGAGCGAGGAAACCACGGCGCAGGTTTCGGCGTCGAATCCGAACTTCGCGCGCGTGTAGCCGACATCGCGGATGACGTCGCGCGCAATGTCGGAATAGTCCAGAACCGCGGACGTCGTAATCTCGCCCGCGACCATTACCAGTCCTGTCGTAACCAGCGTTTCGCAGGCCACGCGACCCATCGGGTCGACCGTGAGCACGGCGTCGAGTACGGCGTCGGAAACCTGGTCGGCGATCTTATCGGGATGGCCTTCGGTCACCGATTCCGACGTAAACAAAAATTTGCGATTCTTATCGCTCAAGCCAGCACCCCTTCTCAAAAAATCCGCAAGGAAAAGCCGTCACGTCCAGTGTGCGGGAGTCTATTTCGGCCCAAATCGACGCTAACATGCGACCCCAACGCTGTCAACGAATTGGGGCCAAGCGTGTTTAAGCAAGTCTAAATAGCAAGTACGCGAGGTCGGAATGCGCCGGGCGGCGGTTGGACCTGCGTCGCCCGGCTAAGAATCTTCGTCCGCCTCGGCGGCGCTTCCCAACGTGCCTTTTCGCCGCGCCAGCAGGAAATTGCGAATAAAAGGATCGAGATCGCCGTTCAGCACGCGATCCACGTCGCCCATTTCAAACTTTGTTCTGTGGTCCTTGACCAGGCGGTAGGGCTGAAGAGTGTAGGTTCGGATCTGGCTGCCAAAACTGATGTCGCGCTTGGTCTCGTCCATTTTGCGCGTTTCGGCCTGGCGCTTCTCGATTTCCAATTCGTAGAGGCGCGAGCGGAGCCACTTCATGGCTAGTTCGCGGTTCTTGTGCTGGCTGCGCTCGTTCTGGCACTGCACGACGATGCCGGTGGCGAGGTGCGTGATGCGCACCGCCGTCTCCACCTTGTTTACGTTCTGGCCACCCGCGCCGCCCGCGCGAAACGTGTCCACGCGCACTTCTTCCGGCTTTACGACGATGTCGATGTTGTCGTCGATTTCCGGTATCACGAACACGGAAGCGAAAGAAGTGTGGCGCCGCGCCGCTTGATCGAAAGGTGAAATCCGGATCAGCCGGTGCACGCCGCTCTCGGTCGATAAAAACCCGAAGGCGTTCTCCCCTTCCACTCGGACCGTGGCGGATTTCAATCCCGCGCCTTCGCCCGGGGTCAAATCCATCACCGTCGCGGTAAATCCTTTTTGCTCGGCCCAACGCAGATACATGCGCAGCAGCATTTCGGCCCAATCCTGCGATTCCAGGCCGCCCGCGCCTGGCTTGATGGTCATGATGGCGTTCAGACGGTCGTTCTCGCCGCTAAGCAGCGTGACGGTTTCGAGTTCGGATACGTAGGTTTCGGCCGCGGCCATTTCGCGCTCGGTTTCCTTGAGGAGCGAATCTCGTTGCGCGGAATCCTTTTCTTCCTCGGCCAGATGAAAATAGGTGTCGATGTCGCTGGCCATGGTGGCCAGCTTGGCGTCGGAAGCGACGACCGCTTCCGCCGCCTTGCGCTGCTGCATCACTTTCTGGGCTTCGTCCTGGTTCTGCCAGAAATCCGGCGCGGAAATTTTCTTTTCGAGAGAGGCTAGAGTTTCGCGGCTGCGGGCGACGTCAAAGATAACTCCGCACGAGTTCGATTCGTTTGCCAAGTTCTTCGTGCTGCCGCTGCAAATCTTCAATCATCATAAGAGGCGTCCCGGTACCTTACGAGGTTTTGCGCGCGAGCGCGCCGCGCGCAGCAAATAACAGTAACACGAGCGAAGTAAGAACGCACAACCACGGCAGCCAGTCGCCCCAGCGCGCGTACGGCGTAAGGTCCGCGCGAAACGCGTACGGAGCATCGAGCTCTCCGCGGATATCCGCCGGGAGCCGCGCCGCGATGCGCCCGTAGGGATCGACGGAGACCGTGATGCCGTCGTTGGTGTCGCGCAAGAGCCAGCGCCGGTTTTCCACGGCGCGAACGCGCGCCATCGCCAGATGCTGTCCCGGCGCGCCCGACCCGCCGAACCAGCCGTCGTCCGAGATATTGATCAGAAGCTGCGCGCCGCCGAGCGTGAAGCGGCGAACTTCATTCGGGAAGATCGCTTCGTAGCAGATGTAGACGCTGAACGGCCCGCCGGAAATGGTTCCGACTTTGTATTGCGTGCCGTGCTGAAAATCGCCGATGAGCCCCGTCAAATCCCGCGCAAAGAAAAGCCAATCCCTCCAGGGCACGTATTCGCTGAAGGGAACGAGATGAATTTTATCGTAAATGAAATCGAGTTCGCCGCGCGGGCCCAGCAGCGCCGCGCTGTTGGTCGCCCCGAGCCGTCCGTTGCCCAGCGGCTTCCAATCGATCACGCCGACCAGAAAACCTCCGCCCGCGCCGCGCGCGATGCGCGCCGCACGAGACTGGAAATTCGGGTCCTGCAACGAAAACGGCGCGGGAACTTCCGGCCACACAACGATCCCGGGAATCTTCTGCGCCGCGCCGATGCTGATCGCTTCGAGCTGGTCCATTTCCGCCGCGTGAACCTGCATCCAGTTCGGGGGAAATCCGTTGGAAACGGGAAAATTCGTCTGCACCAGGTGAGCGACGTGATCCCCCGCGGCGTGCGGCACAAATCGCGGCCCCGCAAGGCCGATAAGCAGCAACGCCGCCGTGGTTCCCGCCCACAATTTCAGCGCCGAATTCTTGCGATTCGAGATTTGCAGCACGGCCCAGGCCGCAAGGCCGTTGTAGGCCGCTACCAGAACCGAGAGGCCGAAAATTCCCGTGACGGTTGTGAGTTGCACGAGCGCAAGATTCCCGGCCGCCACGTAGCCGAGCAGATTCCAGGGAAAACCAATCGCGGGCAGGTGCATCATCCCGAATTCCATCGCGACCCACAGGAATGGAGATGCGAGGCACGCCCGCTCAGGAGCGCCTTCTCCCAGCCACGCAACCACAGCGGCGAATGCAGCATGAAACAGAGACGTCGCCACGATCACCAGCGCAAAAACGGCGCCCGCCTGCATCGCCGGAAGCGGACCGTACCGGCGCATCACGGCGTAGAACCACGGCACGCTCAGTCCGTAATACGCCGCGCCCTGCAACCAGCCCAGCAAAAACGCAAATCGCGGCCTCGCGCCCAGCACGGCGACGATCAGCAGTGCCGGGGCGATCCATCCCAGGAACGGAATATTAAAGGTGGGATAAGCCAGCGCCAGAGCGACGCCCGATGCAAGCGCCAGCAGCAGCCGGACAGTCTTCGAAACATTCATCGCGACGGCATTGTAGACCGTCCGCGCGGTCGCCGCACAACGGGAAAACGGAAGCGCAGCTCGAACCTAACACGAGACTCAACGCCGGCTGCGGCCTACTTCCAGGCGGAATAGACGGGCTTGCCGACCATCAGCGCCGGATTCGCTCCGGGGCGCGGACGGAATTTTTCGGCCCGGCCGTTGTTGACCTCGGCGAGATAAAGATTTCCATCCTGGTCCACGCTCATGCCGTGAACGTTCCACAGCGCGCCGGGCCAATCGCCTCCGCTGCCCCACTCGTAGAGAAGATGCCCGTCCAGATCGAACTTGATGATCTTGGCGGTCAGGCCGTCCGCAATCCAGATATACCCGTCGGCTCCTTTGTACAGGAACTGCGGCGTGGAAGGCTTGCCGGTCGTCCACTGGTCGAGGAACTTTCCGTTTTCGTCGAAGATTTCGATGCGATGATCCGAGCGGTCCGTGACAAAAACGCGATGCCGGGGAAGGTCGAACACCACGCCGTGCACGTCGTGGAACGTGCTGGGGCGCGTGTCGTCCGGCGGCGTCGAGGGCTGGCCCCAGGCCGTCAAATATTTGCCGTCCTTGTCAAACTTCACGACGCGCGTATTGCCGTACCCGTCGGTCACGAACATCGTTCCGTCGGGCAGCCAATTGATGAACGTGGGCCGGTTGAAATGTTTTTCGTCCTCGCCGGATTCGTACGGAGTTCCCAGCGTTTTCACCAATTCTTTTCCGTCGTGCGTGAATTCATAGACCGCGTGGCCTTGATCGTCCACCACCCAGACGTGCTTTTCGGGATCGTACGGATTGATGGCGATAGAGTGCGGGCGGCGGAGCATCTTGTCCCATTTCGTCCAGTCTTCGATCAGGTTGCCGCTCGAATCGACCACCACGATACAATGCTCCCAACGCGCATCCACGCCCAGCGTGCCCTTCCATACCGGATTTCCCGCGGCAGTGACCGGCCCAACCGAGGCGTTGCGCCACGGCGTTTGCGCGACCGGGAAGGAAATGCTCGGGCCTACCGATGGGTAAGGAACTTCCTCGGGACGCTTCAGGTTGGGAATTTCACCGCGCTCGAGGATGAATACGCGATTTGGATTTTCGGCAAAGACGCTCTCGACCGCGCCATAGGTCCACTTTTCGTGGCCGGGCAGCGCTGTGATCGGTTTCGGCCAGTTCGGGTCGACCTCGTACGGGCCGTCCACGTCCTGGCCCACGCGCTCTCCGGCGAGCGCCGCAATACCGTATCCCGGCTTGGTCTGTGCCTGTACGGAAAGCATTCTGCTGGTGACCGCCACGCCCGCGATAAATCCAGCCGCGGCCAGGGCCATCACGAGGAGCGTCACTGTGCGTCGCGTCATGAAATTCATCTCCCGATAGAAACTTTCTCGAAATGCGAACAGCGAAATTCCAGGACGGTACTATACACCGGACGCAAGGCGTTGGCCGTGCCGCGCAACCACGTGCGGACGGAGCAGCGGCTCGGTCAAGTTGACTTGGATAAAACGAAGTTGCGGAAACTCGTCAGCGCTTGATGATGGACTTGAAGCCCTTGTCTTCCAGGTCCTTGCGCGCATACGTGGCGGCCTGATTGTCCGCATACGGTCCGACTTGCACGCGATAATATTTGTCGGCGCTCGGCGGAATGACGAACGCCGGGAATTTTTTCTGCTGCAGGGCCTGCGCGAGCGCGAGTGCGTCATCCTGATGCAGCACGGCCGCGACCTGAAGCATGATCGCGCCTTTCGGAATCAGCGAACCATCCGTGCCGCTGGAGGGCTTGGCCGTCTTTGAGGCCTTTGCCGGCGGAGCAGGCGCGGGCTTGGGAGCCGCCGCGAGCGCCGCCGGAGCGGCCGCCTTCTTGGGAGGCGGCTGCAGGTGATCCGCGGTAGCTTGCGGCTCGGCGGAATGGTAGAAATCCCAGTCGGAATTTTTCTTCGGAGTTTGCGCGTCCGCGGGCTCCGGCCGGGTCTTGGATTTTGCCGCGGGAGGCGGCGCGGCGGCTACGTCCGATTCCGGCGAGCCAACGGCGGCGCGAATCTTGGAGTCGTACTGGCTCCGTCCCATCAAGTAGCCGAGGGTGAAGACCACTCCAAAAATGACCACCAGAAGCAGGAACAGTCCGACCAGGTGCCTGCTTTCCAGCACGAAATCGCCGCCGCTTTTCTTCTCTCGGGATGCCATCTATTCTTTTCGAGTACCGATCTTTCTGACCCACTCATTGATGATATCGATCGGGAGCGGGAACACAATCGTCGTATTTTTTTCGACGCCGATTTCCGTCAACGTCTGCAGGTAGCGGAGTTGAATCGCGGCGGGCTGGGTCTCGAGCACCTGCGCGGCTTCGGCCAGTTTCGCCGAGGCCTGCATTTCGCCTTCCGCGTGAATCACCTTGGCGCGGCGTTCGCGTTCCGCTTCGGCCTGCCTGCCGATGGCGCGCTGCATCTGCTCCGGGATGTCCACCTGTTTCACTTCGACCTTGGTCACCTTAATACCCCAGGGCTCGGTATCCTGGTCAAGAATCACCTGCAACTTGCTATTTACTTTTTCGCGTTCGGCGAGAATCTCGTCCAACTCGAACTGGCCGACGATGCTGCGCAGCGTGGTCTGCGCTTTCTGCGACGTCGCGTACATGTAATTCTGCACGCGCGAGACGGCCAGGTTCGCATCCACGACCGCGAAATACGCGACCGCGTTGACTTTCACGGAGACGTTGTCGCGCGTGATGATGTCCTGCGAAGGCACGTCCAGGGTTTCGATCCGCAGCGAAACGCGCGTGAGCGTCTCGATGGGATAGAACACCAGGCACAGGCCCGGCCCCTTCGCGTTGGGCAACATGCGCCCGAGACGCAACACCACTCCACGCTCCCATTCCTTCAGCACGTTGACGGAATTCCAGAACCAAATGAAGAGTATGAACAGCGCGATCACAACGCCGTACATCGAAAAGCTGGAGATGTCCATTTCTCCCCCCTCGCCAACTCGCCGGAACCGCCGCCATCGCGCTCGCGCCTCGCGAGCGGAAAATTCACTTGCCCGCGGGAGAATGCTCAGCCGGAACGACGCGCAACGTCAGGCCCTCAAAACTCAAAACGCGCACGTGCGCGCCCCGCGGTATCGCTTCCTGCCCGACCGCGCGCCAGAGCGCGCCGTCCACCCGGACCATCCCCTCGAAGATTTCTCCATCCACCGACTTTACCAGCGAATCGGTAACTTCCGCGAGGTTGCCGACGAACTCTTCGCGCCCCATCGACGGCTTCCACCCGCGCGATTTCAAAACCAGGCGCATGAGAAACACCGTGATCAGCGCGAACGGCACCGTCACGCCGAACGCGACGCCCAGGCTCACTCCCGCGTGCGTCAGCGGCGATCGCACCAGCATCAGCGCGCCGAGCAGCATCGCCACGATTCCGCCGATCGCCAGCACGCCGTGGCTCGTGTACTTCGCCTCGACGATAAACAACCCGAGCGCCAGGGCAATCAAAACAATCCCCGCGGGGGCCACGGGTAGAATATGCATCGCGTACAGCGCCAGCACAAGCGCGATCCCGCCGACGACTCCCGGCGCCACCATTCCCGGATGCGTGAATTCCACGTACAGCCCCAGCACTCCCACGATCAGCAAAATGAAAAACGCGTCCGGCTGCACGATCCGTGAAAGAAACTGCTGCCGGGCGGACATGGAGTACGGAACGATCTCCGGATTGCGCAGCGCGAGCTGGAGTTTCGAACCGTCGAAGCGCTGGATCGTCCGGCCATCCAGTTTTGCCAGCAAATCCTCCGGCGAAGTCGCAATCAAATCGATGAGCTTGCCGTCGAGCGCCTCCGTTTCCGTCCAGGCTTTGCCGTCGATGACCGCCGACTCCGCCAGCTCCGGGTTCCGCCCGCGTTTTGCCGCGTAGCTGCGAAGGAACGCCGTGGCATCGTTCAATATTTTCTTCTTCAGCGTGTCATCCACTTGCAGCGGGAATCCCCCGATCGCAAGCAGCGGGGAGGCCGCCCCCGTGTGCGTTGCCGGAGCCATGGCCGCGATATCCGCCGAGAGCAAAATAAAAAAGCCCGCGGAAGCCCCGCGCGATCCCGCGGGCGAAATGAAGACCGCCACCGGCACGGGCGATTCCAGAATGTGGTGAATGATGTCCTCCATGGAGGTCGAAAGGCCTCCCGGAGTATCCATCGTGATCAGGACCATGCTTGCATGGCGGCGGGCCGCTTCCTCGATGCCGTTGTCGACGTATTCCGCCAGGACCGGCTCAACTTCGTTGTCGATTTGAAGCTCGAGAATTTGCGAGGGACTGGAGGGCGCGGAGGAAATTTTCGTTTGCGGCGCCTGCGCTGGCACGGCGTACGCGACGAAAAGAGCCGCGGTCAGCGCGACGATCGTCAATTCCGCCGTGCGGATTGCCATGGCAATCCCGGTTGCGCGGGCTTCGCTGGGATGTTTCATTGCCGGGCTCCGCCGGTGTCGTTCTTGCGAGGTCCCTTCCCGGCCGCCGGCTGGCCCTCCGCAGCCTCTCCGCCCGAGCGCAGAAGCGCGCGATCCAGCATTCTGGACACGAGCGCCATCCGCGTGAGACTCGCGGAATCCTGGAGGTTCGGCGGCGCTTGCTTGTCCGTGGTGTCCGTCGCTTCGGCGCGAATGGCCGCCGCTTCCGGACCGCGCCCGAGGGCTTCCAAGGTCGCCATCAGCAGAGACTTCGCTTCCTTGTCGTCGGGATCGATTTTTCTCGCGCGCTCCAACGGAGCCACCGCGGCAGCCGTCTGCTTTCCGATCAGTTTCGCAATGGCCTGGTTGATCCAGTAATCGGCTTCTTCTGGGTCGAGTGCCGAAGCGCGCTCGAATTCCGTTCCCGCCTCGCTCCATTTCCCGAGCCGCAGCCGCGCCACGCCGAGGTTGTTGTGCATTTCCGGCAATTCCGGCAGCGAATCTTTCTCGCCCGGTTTGCGAGTGCGCTCCAGCAATCCGGAAAACGCGGCATCCGCGCGGGCGGCGTCATTGCGCGCCAGGTGGCAAACTCCCGTTGCGAAACTCGCCTCGGGCCCGTCCGGGCGGTTGGGAGGCACGCGCGAATACCACACCAGCGCCGAATCGCAGTCGCGCCGCTTGAAATAAATCCGGCCGAGCTCAAACGCAGGGCGGTCCCAGGTTGGTTCCAGGCGCGCCGCTTCGCGCAATAGGCGCAGGCGTTCGTCATCCTGCGAGACCGCAATTCCACGCGCAAAATTTTCCAGGGCGTCCAGAGGCAGAGAGGGCGGCGGCTCGGTGAAGCTCGATTCGTCCAGGTTCGCGCCCTGCTGGGGGCAATTCTTCGGGTCCAGTGCGCACTCGATCTTCCACGTCAGCCGCGCGTGCGCCCGGATCAGGTCCTGCAGCGTGCTCGTTTCCGTCAGCGGCGATGATAGGGAGGGCGGGGTCAGATGAAGCACACGGGCTTCCAGCGTCGCGGTCTTGCCGTCGGATTGAAAGCGGCCGTAAACCACGGCATCCGCGTCCGCCTCCGCGGCGATTTTCACGATCGTGGCGTGCGAAAACCGGGCGGAATCCGGCAGCCCCATCCGTTCGAGGGTCGCGAGCCGGTCGTCCCGCGTCAGCACATTGACGTCGCGGTCCTCGAGACGCTCGACCGTCAACTCAGACAGGCCTTCGCCGAGCCAATCGAGATTGGCCATTCGACTTTCGTTTTCGAACGGGAAAATCAGAATTGTTTCGTGGCGCAACTCCGCGGAAGCCGGGCGAGCGTTCCCTGAGGATTGCGCGTGGGCAACCCGGCCGGTCAGCAAGGCCCCGCAAAGGGCCGCGCTCAAAAACAAACGCCCGAACCGAAAGATTCGACGGGGCATCGTGATCACAATTGTAACAGAGGCCGCGCGGGGAGGGTTCGCGCCCCTCGTGTCGTGCTGGAAACTTATGCGCCGGGCCGCGTCGCGGATCCCGTCTGGTTTGCCGGAGCCACGCGCACCATCACGGCCTGCACCGCTGGATCGTCGATGACGTCCTTGAACGCGGGGTCGGTCGCGGCTTTGCCGACGTCCTTGTACCCTTCTTCCAGGGATTTGCGAAGATATTCGGCGCAATGCGCGGCATCGCGCTTCTGGGCGTATACCTTAGCCATGGTGAAAAAGAACAGCCCGTGGTTGGAAACCGAGCGGTCCTGCACGGTGTTGCCCCCGCGGTCGTTGCGCTCGAAGATCGCGGGATCGATTTCCAGCGCCTTCTGAAATTCGGTTGCGGCTTCGGGATACTTGTTCGAATTGTAGTAGGCGAAGCCCAGGTTCGCGTGCGCTCCGGCCTGGGTCGGATCGATGACGATCGCCCGTTGGTATTCGCGAATCGCGCGGCGGAAATCTTTCTGGTGGTAATAGACCATGCCAAGGTTATTCACTGCGCTCGAATTTTTCTTGTCCGCTTTGGACGCGCGGGCAAAATACTTCTTGGCCTGGTTGTAGTCGCCCATGTTGAGGTAGGCGATCCCGATCATGTTCATGTACACGGCGTTTTTCGGATCGGACTTCAACAAGTTCTGGTAGGTCTGGACGGCGGCATCGAAGCGCTTTTCCGCCATTTGGACTCTGGCGCGTTCCACTTCCATATCTTTGGGACTCTGACCGGCGGATGCGGCGTTCGCCGCCTGCGATGGAAGCGACACCTCGGCCCGTGAGGCAGCGGGCCGCTCAGCCGCTAAACAAAAACTTGCGGACAGTGCGAGTAGGCCAAAGAGAACCGGGTGAGGAGTGTTCCGTTTCATGGCGAACGCCTCCGAGCGACGCCGAATCAGTGCTGCGGATCTTGGGGACTCGATTGCGATTTATCGGCGTCTTTCTTGCCTCCAAAGATACCAAAAATGCGCCGCAGCACGCCTTTTTTGTTCTCATCTTCCGGCGGTTGATTCTCGGCGGAAGGCGGCGTGGAGGAAGCATGAGCGCCGGAATTTCCCGCCGCGGCATCGGCGTCGCTTCCTTTTGCCTTGTCTCCGCCGAACACGTGGGACAGCCACGAACCGGGCGGCGTATCGCCCGCCATGCGTCCGCCGTGCAAGGGGCAAAACTCGGTGGGTTCCGTGCCGTGGATGTACACTTCCTCGCGCGTCATCGGACATTCCGGAGTGGCAAGCGCCAAAGTTTCCGGATCGATCGTGACCTTGGTGACCCCTTCCGGCATGTCGAACGGCTTCACGTCACGATACGCCGGCAACGCCACCGCGCGCTTCATGAATTCCGCCCAGATGGGCGCGGGAGCGTTCGCGCCGGAAAGACCCAGGTCGCGATTGTCGTCAAATCCCACCCACACGATGGCCAGCAAATTCGAGGTGTAACCGGCAAACCAGCCGTCGCGCGAAGTCCCGGTTTTGCCGGCCGCGGGGGCGACAAATCCGCGCGCGCGAACCGTCGCGCCGGTGCCGTGGTCGATCACGTCTTCCAGCATGCTGGTCACGAGGTAGGCGACCCGCGGATCGAGCGCGCGCCGCGACCGGATCGAGTTTTGTTCCAGCGATTGTCCCTGGGCGTTGACCACGTTGCGGATGAACATCGGCTCGGTGCGCACGCCTTCGTTGGCCAGAATCGTGTACCCGGCGGCAACTTCCATCGGCGTCATTTCATAGGCGCCGAGCGCCACCGACGGCGTCGGCTGGATCGATGGATCGAGCCCGAACTGGTGCGCCATGTCCGTGACGCGCGTGTAGCCCACGAGTTCGGCGACTTTCACCGTCGCCACGTTGAGCGAATACGTCAGCGCGTCGCGAACCGTGACCTGTCCATGAAACTTTTCGCCGTAATTGTTGGGAGTGTATTCCTTGCCGTCAAAATCGAACGTGGTGGGCTCGTCCATCACCGTCGTCGCCGGAGTCACGATGGGCTGCACGCCGTCCACCGCGCCTTCAAACGCCGCCGCGTACACGAACGGCTTGAACGCGGAGCCCGGCTGGCGCCGCGCGAGCACGTGATTGAGCTGGCTCTCGCCGTAATCGCGCCCGCCGATCAGCGCCTTGATTTCCCCGGTGTGCGGGTCGAGGACGACCATGGCGATCTGCGCTCGCGGCGCCGGCTGCCCTTCCTTCTTCCACCGCGCGTAGCGCTTGACTAACTGGCTGTCGATATTCTTCGCGCCCTGGTCCACGGCCTCGCTCGCCGCGCGCTGCAATTCGGGATCGAGCGTTGTGTACACCCGGAAACTCTGGGAGAGCAGGTCCGCTTCCGAAAACCGGTCGAGCAGGTGGTCTTTCACCATGTCCACAAAATAGGGCGCGGTGCTGCCTTCCAGTCCGCCGCCGACGATCTGCAGCGGAGTCTTCTTGGCGGCTTGCGCCTCTTCGGGCGTAATCGCGTGGTTCTCAGTCATCGCCAGAAGCGCGCGATCCCGCGCCTCGACGGCGCGTTCCGGCCGGCGTTCCGACGTCGAATACCGGTTCGGCGCATGGATGATGCCCGCGAGAAACGCGGCTTCGGGCAGCGTCACTTCGCGGAGATCCTTGTTGAAGTAGGCCAGCGAAGCCTCTCCGAATCCGTGAATCGCGAAACTGCCCCGATTCCCGAGATAGATTTCATTGGCGTACAGCTCAAAAATCTGCTGCTTGTTGAAGCGGTGTTCGAGTTCCAGCGCCACCACGGTTTCGGCCATCTTGCGGCGCAACGTGCGGTCCGTGTTGAAGAAGAAGCTGCGCGCCACCTGCATCGAAATCGTGCTGCCGCCTTGCACGCGCGCCCCGTGGCGCAGGTCGGCCCAGGCCGCGCCCAGGATGCGGATCGGATCGAAGCCCGGATGCTCGAAAAAGCGCCGGTCTTCGACGGATAGCACGGCATCGCGCAAAACCTTGGGAATGTCGTTGTAGCTGATGGCCCGGCGCTTCTCGCGCGAACTGTCAAACAGGCTGGTGAGAAGTTCCGGTTCCACGTCGGCGGAATCCACCGCCGCTCCGGTATCCATCGACCGGATTTTCTGAATCTCGGAGCCGCTGAAGTCCATGACCAGCCGGTTTTTTTGCCCGAAATACGATTCACTCGACGGGCGGATTTCGATTTCATTGCCGTGCAAGACGTAGCGTCCCGGAGTGCCGGAAACGTCCAGTTCACTGTAGCCCGCGCGCTGCAGGTGATTGGCCATGTCCGACACGGAAAGCTTCCCCGTGTAGATGCGCATGGGAGCGGCGTAAATCCTGGCTGTGGTTTGCTGCACGTGGCCGGAAAGCCGCAAATCGATCATTCGGCCGTAGGAAATCCAGTAGTACGTCCCGATGCCAGCGGCGGCAACAAGGGCAAAAACCGCAAGCCCAAGGAGGATCAGACTCAACCGGGAGGCCCATGTGCCCCGGCCAACACGAATACGCAAAGTAGTTCTCCGTTCCGCCGCGAAAAACCGTATCTGGCCCTTCGCCACCCCTGCTTACTTAGATGCGCCTTCGGACCCCGCCGCAATACCGATTCACGCCGCCGCGATGGATTTCGAATTCGGCAGACCTGTGGGGAGCATCACTACCGGCAAGGGTCGTGACTTACGTGCGCTTGGCTGGGGCGTGCTGCGAGCGAATCCCCCACCGATCTTCGCCCGCTACAACAAGCTCGTTAGTAAAAGTACGTCATAACAGCGAGGCGTTGTTCGCCGCCGGATGGAAGTTCATCGTCCACTGATAGAACTTCAAGTCTACCGTCACGGAATAATCGACGCTGATGTGGACGTTTCCGGCGGAGCCTTCCACCTTGACATCTTCGGCCTGAACCGGCAAATCTTCTTTCTGTGCTTCTTCCAATACCGCCTGCTGGACTTGTTCATTCGTTTTGCGATAAACGCTGGCGATTCTGCGCAATGTCTTGAAGACTGTCTTGAAATTGGTATTCATTGATCAACACTGGCACCGTCATGACCAAGACGTAGATGAAGGCCGCCAGAATCATCGTCCACACTATGGCTTTCAGGCTTCCGGCACCCCGCTCCCCCAAGCGTGCGCCGCGGCGCGCTTCAGGGCGCTGCGGGCGCGAATCCATTCGCACGCCTCGCAGCCCGGGCGCACTCGCTCCAGGCTTTCGTCCGTTTGCGGGCCGAGGGACCATCATCTGAAAATGCTAGCATCGGGCCGGGGGAGTGTCGAGAGAGAGTCCGTGGCTGGTTTCGGCGCAGTCACTTTCCGCAAAGCATTCCAAAAACAACACTTACGCTAACACTCGCAGCTCGCACTGCGCGACTAGTAGGCCTTCCCGAATATCGCAACTTCTGTGGACGGCTTTCCGCAGTGCATGCACGCCCCCGTTCCACCCGGCTGCTCCATGGGGATGCAGCGCAGAGTGGCCTTGGTGGTTTCCTTGATTTGCTCCTCGCAACCGGAATCGCCGCACCAGTAGGAACGCGCGAATCCCTGCTCGACAGCCACGCGAAACTCCTCTAGGTTTTTGGATTCGAGCGTGTGCGCGTTCCGGAAATCCAACGCGCGATCGAAGAGCGCCTTCTGAATGGCAACGAGATGTTGCTGGACGGATTCCACGATGCCGTCCTGCGAGACGAAGCTTTTCCCTTCCTTGCCTGGCTTGTCGCGCCGCGCCAGCACCACGCTGCCTTTGGCCACGTCTTTCGGGCCGATCTCCATGCGCAGCGGTACGCCGCGCATCTCCCAGTCGTTGAACTTGAAGCCCGGGCTTTGCCCTTCGCGTTCATCGACTTTCACGCGAACATCCGCTTTCACGAGTTGCTCGCGGATTTTCTTGGCGCACTCGAACACCACGGCTTTTTCTTCGTCAGTCTTGAAGATGGGCACGATGACCACCTGGTGCGGCGCAAGATGCGGCGGCAGAATCAGTCCCTGATCGTCGCCATGCACCATGATGATGGCGCCGATGAATCGCGTCGAAAGTCCCCACGAGGTCGTCCAGCAGTGCTGCAGGGCGCCGGCCTGGTCGAGGTAGCGAATCTCAAAGGCCTTGGCGAAATTCTGGCCGAGATTGTGCGAAGTGCCGGCCTGAAGCGCCTTGCCATCGCCCATCATCGCTTCAATGGAGTAAGTAGCGTCGGCGCCGGCGAACCGCTCGGACTGCGATTTTCTGCCCGGAATCACCGGGACGGCCGCCTCGTTCATCGCAAAGTCCGTGTAGATATCGAGCATCTGGCGGGTTTCGGCTTCGGCTTCCTCGTAGGTCGCGTGCGCCGTGTGCCCTTCCTGCCAGAAGAATTCGAGAGTGCGCAGAAACAATTTCGTGCGCAGTTCCCAGCGCACCACGCTGTTCCACTGGTTGATCAAAACCGGCAGGTCCCGGTAGGACTGAATCCACTTCGCGTACGCGTGCCCGATGATCGTTTCCGACGTGGGACGAATGACCAGGGGCTCTTCCAGCTTCTCGCCGCCGCCGTGCGTGACGACGGCCAGCTCCGGTGAAAAGCCCGCCACGTGAGACTGCTCCTTGCTGATGAAGCTCTGCGGAATCAGCAACGGAAACGCCGCGTTCACATGGCCCGTGGCCTTGAAACGCCGGTCGAGCTGCGCCGTGATGTTCTCCCACAGCGCCCAGCCGTACGGCCGGACAATCATGCAACCGCGCACCGGCGCGTAGTCGGCAAGCTCCGCCCGCAACACCAGCTGGTTGTACCATTCCGAAAAATCTTCAGAGCGAGAAGGTAGCTTCAAATCCGCCATGCGCGATGGTCCTTTTCCCGGCGGGCTGCACGTACAGCCCGCACTCGTGTACTGCCTACATTTAAACGGTGAAATTCAAGAGAAGGAAGCGTAGCCGAGGGTTCCGGGGGTGTCAACCAACTCCGGGATCGCTTACTCGGTTTTCCGCCTATTCCTCTGGGGTTTGACGGTGCGAATCCGAACGAACCTCTTGCGTCGCGTGCTGTACGTGGTCACGGTTCCCTTGGCGATGTGATACACCCAGCCATGAAGTTTCAAATTTCCCTGCGCCAGACGCGCCGCGACCGCGGGGTGCGTGTGCAGGTTCTTGAGCTGCTCGATTACGTTTCGCTCCGTGAGCGACAGCAAAAATTCCGGGTCGCTCAAATCGGTGTCGGGTTTCACGAGGGCCTCGCGAGCAGGCTCGGCATGGCGCAGCCATGCGCTCACGTTCGCAAGCGGCTTCAACGCTTCGGGATTCAGCACGCCCTTCATCACTCCGCAATCCGTATGCCCGCAGACGATCACATCGGGCACTCCCAGCACTCCCACTGCGTACTCAATCGTCGCCGACACGCCGCCAATCGACTCGGGATAGCGCGGCACGATGTTGCCGATGACCCGGCACAAGAACAGTTCGCCCGGCTTGGTTTGCGTCAGCAGGCACGGATCGATCCGGGAATCTGCGCAGGTGATAAAAAGGGCCGTGGGCCGTTGCTGCAGGGCCAGCTTGTGAAACAGGTCGCGGTGCTTGGGGAAAACTTTCTTTTGAAAGCGTTTGAGGCCTCGAAGGATGCTGTCGACCGGCATGGCAGAACATTCTGCAATATCTCGGAGGGGAGCTTCCAGTCAAAATCTTGAGCACAACGGAGCGCCAATTGTGGTAAGGTATCGCGCCCCCGAGGTCGATGTAGAATTTGGGGAGGAAAAGCAGGCGAAACGGACGGGTTCGATCCGCGAGTGCTGCTGACGAACCTTCTCGGATAGTTGTGCAAGGATGGCGAAATCGTGAGATAATACGGACGGACGGTTGTAGCCATCGGACGCTTTCATGGGGGTTCAGCGGCCTTGGCACGGTCGCTGGAACACACGTTTTTCGTTCTAATCCGTCTAAAGCTCTAGGGTTACGTAGCGAAGGTGCGGATCGACGATCTAGGTCTCGCCCCGCGTCCTGCCATACCGTATCGCACTGAAACGAAGCGCTTTACATGTAGAGCGATTCAGCGGACCGAATCGTGTTACTTCGTGGCGCAAACTGACTCTAATACCTAGAGAATCTGTGTGCGCCGCCTGTGCATCAAACTGCTGCGCTGGAACGCGGGAGTTGGGAGAGTTTGCAAGTCATCGAGTTATACGGAACTGATTCGCAAGGGGGATCACTGCTTTGGCCTTGAATAATCAAGAAGCGGGCGACGAGGTGCGGAGCATCATCGGCATCGGCAAGGAGCGAAGGTACCTCCTGCCCGATGAGGAAGAAGCCGTGCTGCCGGCGGTGGAGGTCGCGCACGAACCTGAAGATGGCGAGCAACACCTCGCCGGGTTCGAGCCCATCGGGATCGCAGGAGAGGAAGATATCTCTCCCGCAAGTGCCTCGCAAGCCATTCCGGACGCCGTGGACGCCGAGCATGGCCCCGTCCCCGAAGAGGGCGAACTGGACCTTACTCCGGGGATGCTCGACAAGAACAACGATCCCGTGCGCCTCTACCTGCGGGAAATGGGCACCGTTCCGCTGCTCAAGCGCCAGGACGAAGTGGCCATCGCCAAGCGCATGGAGCGCGGGCACCTGATGGTGCTGAAAACGATTTCGCGCTCGCCGATCGTTCTGAAGGAGCTGATCTCCGTCGGCAAGGAACTTCGTAATGGAACGCTTTCGATCAAGAAAATCGTTCAGTTCGACCAGGAAGAGCTGACCGAAGAGGAAACCGAAAGCAAGACGCAGGAAATTCTGCGCACGATCGCGAAAATCGAGGAGCTCTACGCGCTGGCCCACAAGCAGGCCGCGCAACTGGAAAAAACGCCGAAATCCAGCCGGCGGCAGTACCTGCGAACCCGCAACCGCCTGGCCCGTACGCGCGTGGAGATGTCCCAGCACGCGCGATCGATCGATTTCCATTCGCTGGAACGCAAGCGGCTCATCGACAAGATTCACAGCACCGTCGAGCGCCTGCAATCGCTGGAGCGCGAGATCGTCAAGCTGGAACGCCGCGCCGAAGCCTCCAAGGGCGACAACGCAGCGGAGGCTCGCAAGGAATTGCGGGCGCGTCGCACCGAGCTGCGCGAAATCGAGGCCGCCAGCGAAACAGGATTGGTGGATCTCAAGCGGATGCTCCAGGTCGTGCTCCGCGGAGAAGCGGAAGCGAGCCAGGCCAAGAAAGAAATGGTCGAGGCCAACCTGCGCCTGGTCGTTTCCATCGCCAAAAAATATACGAACCGCGGATTGCAATTTCTGGACCTGATTCAGGAAGGCAACATCGGCTTGATGAAGGGCGCGGACAAATTCGAGTGGCGCCGCGGATATAAATTCTCCACTTACGCGACGTGGTGGATTCGCCAGGCCGTGACCCGCGCCATCGCGGACCAGGCCCGCACAATTCGCGTGCCGGTGCACATGATCGAAACGATCAACAAGCAGGTCCGCACCAGCCGGCAACTCGTCCAGGAACTGGGACGCGAGCCGCGCGCGGAGGAGATCGCGCACCGCCTCGGAGTTCCCGTCGAAAAAGTGCGCAAGACGAAAGAAATCGCGCAGCAGCCCATTTCGCTCGAAACCCCTATCGGCGAAGAGGAAGATTCCCACCTCGGCGAATTCATCGAGGACAAGTCTTCCATTTCTCCGTCGGACGCCGCCATCAGCATCAGCCTGCAGGAACAGACCGAGTCCCTGCTGAAGACGCTGACTCCGCGCGAAGAGCGGGTCATTAAGATGCGTTTTGGTCTGGAAGATGGTTCCGAGCACACGCTGGAAGAAGTGGGGCAGTCCTTCGCGGTAACGCGCGAGCGCATCCGCCAGATCGAAGCGAAGGCGCTGCGCAAGTTGCGACACCCGTCCAGATCGAGAAATCTCCGCTCGTTCCTCGAAGATACTCTCTAAGAACTCTGGATCGAGCCGGAACGCCATAGGCGTTCCGGCTTTTTCATTTCTTGGACACCGGCTTCAGCGCCGTCCACGGCACATTCCGCGTGATGTGCCCCTGACCGTCCGTCGATTTCAGGTTAGCCGTTTGCATCAGCGAGTTGATGTCGGCCACCTCAAACACACCCTCTTGCGTCGTCATCGCGACGTGCTCTCCTCTTTTGGGAGCCGCCGGACTGGTTCCGGTATTCATCTTGGTCCTCCTGGCTACTGGCAGATAGCTGGGCCTCTTGCTGAAAGGGGAGATCCGATAGAGTCATTCATACGCCCGCTGGCCGAAAATAGCCAGAAGTTTGATTTTGCGGTTGCCCTGATGTGCCTGTTTCTCCCTGAGGCTCTTCCCTGCCGGCGATGGCATTCCACTGAATTGGAATTCTCCGGCGGATTCCGCTAGAATCGTTCCGGACATCTCCTTGAACGAATCTTCCTCCAAACCGCGCATCGTTGTGGGCTCGGATCACGCCGGATTTCGCGCGAAGGAAACGATCCGGAAATACCTCGAAGGCGCGGGTTACGCGGTGGAAGACGCCGGCACGCATTCCGAGGAATCCGTGGACTATCCCGATTACGCGAAGGCGGTTGCGGAGCGCGTGGCGGCTCGCAACGATTCGCTCGGCGTTTTGGTCTGCGGCACGGGGATCGGCGTTTCCATCGCGGCGAATAAGGTGGAGGGGATTCGCGCGGCGCTGGCGCACGATTCGCTGACGGCGCGGCGGGCCCGTGAACACAATGACGCGAACGTGATCGCGCTGGGCGGAAAAGTGGTGGGCGACGACGAAGCCATCGCCATCGTTCAGGAATTTCTCGCCGCGGAGTTTGCCGGCGGGCGCCACCAGCGGCGCATCGACAAGATCAGCGAAATGGACCGGGTACGCGAACGCCAATCCTGACCGTGGTGTAGGCTTTACATCTACACGAAACGCCCCGCCCAGACCGGGGCCCGGAGCCTGACAAAATCAATGGACACGAAAATCTCAAAACAGATGAACCGCCCGCTGCGGGAAGTCGATCCTGAAATTGCCGACGTGTTGCGCGACGAAGGACGCCGCCAGGGCACGGGCCTCGAGCTGATCCCCTCCGAAAATTTTGTCTCGGAAGCGGTGCTGGAGGCGATGGGCTCGGTGCTCACCAACAAGTACGCCGAGGGGTATCCGGGCAAGCGCTACTACGGCGGCTGCGAATTCGTCGACCGCGCCGAGCAACTAGCGATCGACCGAGCCAAGGCGCTTTTCGGGGCGGAACATGCCAACGTGCAATCCCATTCGGGCACGCAGGCCAATGTTTCGGTGTATATGGCCGCTCTGCAGCCGGGAGACACCGTGCTCGGAATGAATCTCGCCCACGGCGGGCACTTGACCCACGGCCATCCGCTCAATTTTTCCGGAAAGATGTACAAGTTTGTCCCGTACGGCGTGAGCAAGGAAACCGAGAGGATCGATTACGACGAATTGGGCCGCCTGGCGCAGGAGCACAAGCCGAAAATGATCGTCGCGGGCGCGAGCGCCTACTCGCGCATCATCGATTTCCCGCGCATGGCCGAAATCGCGCGATCGGTTGGCGCGCTGTTTTTTGTGGACATGGCGCACATCGCCGGCCTCGTTGCGGGAGGAATGCATCCGAGCCCGGTGCCGCACGCGGATTTCGTGTCGACCACCACGCACAAAACGCTGCGCGGCCCGCGCGGCGGCCTGGTGATGTGCAAGGCGCAATTCGCCAAGGAGCTCGACCGCATCACCTTCCCGGGAACGCAGGGCGGCCCGCTCATGCACATCATCGCCGCGAAGGCCGTGTGCCTGAAGGAAGCGGCCGACCCCAGCTTCCGCGACTACGCCAGGCAAATCGTCGCGAACGCCCAAAGACTCGCCGCCGAAATCGCGAAGGCGGGTTTCCGCATCGTCAGCGGCGGCACGGACAATCATCTCTTCCTCATCGACCTCTACTCGCGCGGGATTACCGGAAAGGACGCGCAGCCGGCCCTGGATCGCGCGGGCATTACCGTGAACAAAAATTCCATTCCCTTCGACCCCACGCCGCCGATGACGGGAGGCGGCATTCGCCTGGGTACTCCCGCGGTGACGACGCGCGGGATGCTCGAGCCGGAAATGGCGCGGATCGCGGCCTGGATCGCCGATGTTCTTTTGCACATGGGAGACGCCGAGCGCGAGCGGCGCATTCGCGCCGAGGTCGCGGATTTCGCCGTGCAGTTCCCGCTGTACACGCGGCGATGGGACATCGCGCCGTCGCTGGCCGGGAGCGGCGGCTCCGCGCGCTGAGCGCCGCGAGCGATGCGTGTTGCGATCGATATCCGGCGCGCCGGTGATTTCGGAATCGGCACTTACATCCGCAACATCGTCAATCAATTTGCGCGCACCGGCGACGGCACGGAATTCCTCCTCATCGGCCAGCAGTCGCACCTTCGCGAATTCGATTCCCTTCCCGAAAATTTTTCCCTGCTGGAGTATCCGTCCGAGCCCGGATCGTTCCACACGCACATGCATTTGCCCTACCTGCTGCACAAGCGCGGCATCGATCTTCTGCACATGCCGTGGTTTTACGCGCCGGCCGTCGTGCCCTCGCGCTTGGTGATCACCGTTCACGACCTCACGGATATTCTGACTCCGCCGCCCGGAATCTCGGCGACGTTCCAGGCCGGCCGGCTATACTTCGCGCGGCGAGCCTTGCGGCGGGCCGAACGCATCCTGGCCGTGTCTCATTCGTCCAAGCGCGATCTGTCGCGCACGTTCGACGTTCCGGAAGATAAAATCGAAGTCGTCTATAACGCGCTGGACGAACGATTTGTGCGCGGGCCTCTACCCGAGGGCGCCGACCGCGTCCTGGAACGCCACGCGGTCACGGATCCCTTCGTGCTCTACGCGGGGAACATCCGGCCGCAGAAAAATTTGCCGCGGCTGATCGAAGCTTTCGCGGTGGCCAAAGGCGAACTGCGCGATCACCCAACCTACGCGAACCTCAAGCTGCTCCTGATCGGCGATTCCGCCGAAGAACATTCGGACCTGCGGCGCGCCGTTCTGCGCTCGCGCGTGCAGGGCGACGTGCGTTTCCTGGGATTCGTCCCGCACTCCGTGTTGCGCGTATTCTATTCCCGCGCCAGCGCATTCCTCTTCCCTTCACTCTATGAAGGCTTCGGCCTTCCTCCGCTGGAGGCCATGGCGCATGGCGCCCCAGTGCTGACCTCGAGCGTGTCGTCCTTGCCGGAAGTTTTTTCGCAGGCCGCGCTGCTGGTGAATCCGGAGA
The DNA here is from genome assembly GCA_963800455.1 of uncultured Acidobacteriota bacterium. Taxonomy (GTDB): domain Bacteria; phylum Acidobacteriota; class Terriglobia; order Acidiferrales; family UBA7541; genus Palsa-360. The sequence continues at coordinate 1,454,774 of CAWDAY010000004.1, forward strand.
ACATTTTTGAAATTGCGCGCGGCATACGGCAAATTCTCACGGAAGACGTCTTACGCGAAACGCTGGTGCGCCGCGGCTACGAGCTGGTGCAGAAATATTCATGGGAACGATCCGCCGAGCAGGTGCGGGAAGTCTACCGTTCCGTGGTGGCCGGCGAGCCGGTGAAATCCGAATCCCCCGCATAGAAAACCGAAAGCTCGTTCTGGAATCCCGGAAGGAATGTAGCGCATCGCCGGCCTGAACTACGTCTTCACGGCAACGATCTGCAGCTCCAGCACGGCTCCATCGCGAATTGAAAAGGCGCGGACAGGATTCGGCGCGTTCTTCAGCAGGGTCACAATGAAATACGCCTGATCGGGATAGCCCGCTTGCTCGATGTCGGTTGGCGACGGAACGTTTTCACTGGAAAGATGGGAATGGTACTGGCCGAGGTGCGTCAATTCCTTCTTGCGAAGGTCCCGAAATATTTCAAACAGTTCGCGCGACTCGATTTCGTAGACCGTCGCGCTCGAAAGCGCATTCGACGCCGGATAAATCTCGGTGATCACGCCGTCGCGGCCCGCGAGCAAGCCGCAGCACTCGATGCGCGATTCGCGGCGCGCGTGCGCCAGCATCTCATCCAGAATTTCCCGGCGCACCCGGACGGAATCGGCCATGCGCTTGAGTGTACCTCACAGCGCATGGCCGAATCAGGATGGTCCTATCGATGGGGCGCGGAAGCTCGATATCAGGCGGTCACGCTCAAAGTTCCGGAAACGGATGGACTGGGAGAGCCCGAAGTGCCGCTCGGACCGCCCGGAAGGAAACCGCCGATCTGCTGGAGGTCGTTCTGCAGCGTGGCGAACGCGCTCTGAGCCCCGGACAAGTTTCCGGCCTGCAAATCCTGCGCCAGGGTGCTGAACGCCTGCACGACCGGATTCGATTGCTGGGACGAATTGGACGATTCGGCCCCTTCCGCGCGGTGATGATGATGACGGTGATGGCCCGCCGCCTGCGAGACGTTCTGCTGCGCGTCCTGCTGGAGCGTGGCGTAGTCCTGCTGCGCGGCTTGCAACTTCCCGGCCTGCAGATCCTGGCCCAACTGAGCGAACGCCTGCAACGAGGGGTTACTGCTCGCCGAATTCGCGCCCGCCGCGGCCGCCCCGGGCAACTGCTGCGAGATCGTGGCGTAATCCTGCTGCGCCTGCGTCAGGTTTCCCGACTGCAAGTCCTGACTCAATTGCTGAAACTCCGTCGCGAGCTGCCGAGAATTCGACGGAGATCCCTGCGCGCTCTGCGCGTTTTGCGTAACGCCGGACGCGCCCGAAGCGAATAAATTGCTGCTCAAAATCCCGATAATGGACATGATGAATCCCCTTCTACGAATCTAATTTCGGAAATCGCCCCTTCCACAGCCGGCGCCCATCAAGAGTTACATCGGCAAAGCCTCATGGCACTTGAGCCGCCGAGGCGATTAGAAATTCGGCACCTTTCACAGGGCAAGCGGCGTGCCAACTTCGCGGTTGTCGGCCGTTCGGGTAATTGGCCGCGCGCGAACGTGTTGCGGGGCGCGCAAGGTGCTCGCACGATTGTCCGCCGAATCTACTAGGCAAGGCTAGCCCTAGGCGCGAGTCGGCACGGCAGATTTTGCCTGCGTACCATTTTTGTTCACCCTCTTTTGTGCGCGCTTGTTGAATGAGGTTCTAGATCGCTCTTCTCACGACGAATCACGATCGGGAACCACGAACTACATCACGGGCCGCTAGGCTTGCGTCTTTAGTAGCGCCGGCGTCCCGCCGGCAGGTTTCCTCATTTCTAGCGCTATGTAAAACCGCCGGCGGGACGCCGGCGCTACCAAAAGCGCAACGAAAGTTCCCTCGAATTAGCCTCGTTTGCGAGTGGAGAGGTTTTCGTGAGAAATGCAGTTTAGGAGTGCGGGCTTCCAGCGTGTCGGGACGATGGAGTTATCGGAGAAATCGAACGGGGAGGCTGGAAGGGCCTAGGTGGCAACTGGAGATCCGAACAGCGAGCAGCTGAACGGACTGCGAAAAAAGTAAGATGTTCTGTCATTCCGAACGAAGTGAGGAATCTCTCCGGGTTCTTACGTCGACAGAATGAGAGATTCCTCGGCACGCGGCGTGCCTCGGAATGACAGAAATTTGGGTTTCTTCGCGCCCTCTGAAACCGTGGCCTACAAAACGTCGGCGTCGCTACGAAGGCTCGGAAGGCCTTTCCCACCGAATCGCTACGCTTTTTGCGCCGCGCGCCGCAGGAACGTGGGAACGTCCAAGTCGTCCGCCGCCGTCGTATTCTCCTGGTGAATGACTTCGTTGACGACGGGACGCGGCGCTTCCTGCGGAATCTCCTGCGGCTCGACCACCGCTTCTTCTTCGCGCCCGGCCTTCCAGGTCTTCGGCAGATACGACGGCTTCTGATGCGGCTGCCGCCGCGCCGCCTCGCGGAATCCCGCGGCGATCACGGTGATCTTCACCTGCTCCTTCATGTTCTCGTCGAGGACGGCGCCGAAAATAATGTTGGCGTTCTCGTCCGCCGCCTTCTGGATCACCGAGGAAGCTTCATGAACTTCGATGAGCGTGATGTGGAGGAGCCGCAGATGTTGATCAGGATGCCCTTCGCGCCCTGGATGGAATTGTCTTCGAGCAGCGGGCTGTTGATGGCGCGGTTGGCGGCTTCGACCGCGCGGTGCGCGCCGTGAAGCGACGGCGGTGCCCATGACGGCGTAGCCCTGCCCCTGCATGATCGTGCGCACGTCGGCAAAGTCGCGGTTGATGATGCCGGGAATGGTGATCATGTCGCTGATGCCTTGCACGGCCTGGCGCAGGACGTCGTCCGCGATGCTAAACGCCTCGAAGAAGCACGTCCCGGTTTCGACGAAGTTTCCAGCAGCCGCTCGTTCGGAATCACAATGACCGTGTCGACGCTGCCGATCAACTCCGAAAGCGCCTGCTCGGCTTGACTGCTGCCGCCGCTTGCCTTCAAACAAAAACGGCTTGGTGACCACCGCGACGGTCAGCGCGCCCAGCTCGCTCGCCAGCGAAGCGATCACGGGGGCCGCGCCGCTGCCGGTGCCGCCGCCGAGGCCCGTGGTGAGAAAAATCATGTCCGAGCCTTCGAGCGCCTCGATGATCTTGTCGGTGTCCTCGAGCGCGGCCTTGCGGCCGATTTCCGGATTCGCGCCCGCGCCAAGACCCTTGGTGAGCTTGCCGCCCAGCTGCAATTTCGTCGGCGCCTGCGACAGCTTCAGCGCCTGCAAGTCCGTGTTGGCCGCGATAAACTCGACGCCCTCGACCTTGGCGCGGATCATGCGGTTGACGGCGTTGCAACCGCCGCCGCCGACCCCGATCACCTTGATCTTCGCGCCCTGATGGGTGTCCTCGCTAAATGAAATCCGGATTCCCGCGTCTTTTGCCATGTCGGCTCCTCCAACAAAAAATTGGCCCTGCCCCGCCGGCGTTTTCCTCATCATGCGCCGGCGAACATGCTTTTCAATTTTCCTACAAACGTCACCGGCTTCTGCGGCGCCTGGCGCCGGGCTCGCGCGCCGTACAGAAGCAGGCCTACCACCGTTGCGTACTCGGGCCGGGAAAGCTGCTCGGGCATTCCTTCAAACGTCCGCGGGACGGCCACGCGCGCGGGCAAATGGAACATGCTCTCGGAAAGCTCGACGAGTCCTTTGAGATGCGCTCCGCCACCGGCCAGCACCAGACCGGCGGGGATCAGCGAGGCGAAACCGCTGCGCTGCAACTCGTCGCGCACGAGCGAAAGAAGTTCCTGCGCGCGCGGCTCGACGATTTCGTTCAGCATCCGCGTAAAGACGGTGCGCGGCGGGCGGTCGCCCACGCTGGCGATTTCGATGGCATGGTCCTCGACGATCAAATCCTTGAACGCGCATCCGTGCGCGCGCTTGATGCTCTCCGCCTCCGGAATCGGCGTGCGCAAACCGACAGCCAGATCGTTCGTAAAATGATCGCCGCCCACGGGAATGGCTGCCGCGTGGCGCAACATTCCGTTGCCGAAGACCACCAGCTCCGTCGTGCCGCCTCCGATATCGAGCAGGCAGCAGCCCAGTTCGCGTTCATCCTGCGTGAGGCAGGATTCCGCGGAAGCCAGCGGCTCGAGGACCGTGTCCGCGACCTCCACGCCCGCTTGATTGATGGCGATCACCAGGTTCTGCATGGCCGAGGCCGAGGAAGTCACGAGGTGCACGTTGACTTCGAGGCGCGCGCCGATCATGCCCAGCGGATCGCGAATATTGTCGTGAGCGTCGAGCAGAAATTCCTGCGGCAGGACGTGCAGAACCACGCGATCCTCGGGAAGCGAAATGTTGCGCGCGGCGTCCACGGCGTGATGCACGTCGTCGCGATTGATGTCCCGCGGCCGGTGCCCCAGAGTGATGCCCCCGCGGCTATTCACGCCGCGAACGTGGCCGCCCGCCACTCCGGCGATGACCCGTTCGACGGGCACCCCGGCGACGTTTTCGGCTTCTTCAATCGCGCGCCGCACCGAAGCCGCCGCCGCGCTGATGTTGGCGATCAATCCCTTGCGCAGGCCCTTGGATTCCGCCGCGCCCATGGCCAGGAACTTCGCGCCCGTTTCGGTTAATTCGCTGATGATGGCGCACGTTTTCGTGCTGCCGACGTCCAGCGCCACCAGGTATTTTTCTTTTTTCGTCAACCCGCCGCTCCTTCTACCGATTGCCTGCCCGGCCGGTGGGCCCAACCGCGCAATGAATGGTCCGAATTTCAGTTATCGCTTCTTTTTCGCGATTCCCGCGCGCTGCTGGGCTCTGGCGCGCCGGGGTTGGTGGCACGCTCTGCTTCACGTTCGCCGCGATCGTCGTCGATTCCGGATTCACAACCACTTGCCGCGCGAACCGCAAGTCCACCGAATCGACGCTCCCCGCGCTGGCCCGCCACTGGTCGATGTTTTCCGAAAGCAAGCGATACCGATTTCCGAAATCCGAATCGCCAAAGTGCACGAGAATCGGAGCCTGGCCGCCCGAAGCCGCTCCCAATCCGCTGAGGGTCGCGCGCAAATCGGCGGCGTCGGAAAGGTCCGCTTCGCTCACGCGATCGTCCGCGCCGGGCCGGGCCGCTTCGATCTCCTTCAGGAAACGCACATAGAGATTCATGCGCTGCTCGCGCGCATCCCGCGGCATGGATTCCGCGATGCCGCTGACGACCGGAAAATGGAATTCCGCGTCGGCGGGCCGTTCGAGGATTACGCCTTGCGCGTCCACCAGCGAAAGATCGCTGCCCGACCGAAGAAACGCCACGGGCGTGCGCTCCATGATCTCCACGCGAATCTTGTTCGGCAGCACGCGCTGGACGTGAGCCTGCTCCACCCACGGGAGCGATTCCAAGTCCTCGCGGCGCTCGGTCAGCGGAACGCGCAGGACGCTGCGGCCCATGTCCGCGGAGAATTTTTCCGCGACGGCGTCCGCCGGCACGAACCGGTTGCCCTGAATTTCGATTTGCTCCGCGCTTTGCAGCAAAACGCCGGGGGAATATAGCAGGTAGTTCGCGGCCTCGTACAGCGCGAAGCCCGCGCAAGCGGCGGCGATCCCGCCCACGAGTACGCGGCGATACAACGGCCACGTCTTGCGGCTGAATTTGCGCTTGCGAATCTCCACCGGCTTCTGGCGGCGCAGATACTTCGGCTCATCCTCAGCCAGCGCATCCGCGGGAAGATAATCTGGTTCGGCGCTCATCGTCCTCTCATCGGGCCCTCATCGTCCGCTTACCGGGCCTTCCACACGATGACTTCTTCTTCGAGTTCCACTCCGTAGCGTTCGCGCACACGCCGGCGCACGTCCGCGATCAGCGCGAGCATGTCGGCTGCGGTCGCATGTCCGGCGTTAATGAAAAAATTGGCGTGGCGGTCGCTGACGCGGGCATCTCCGACCGAGTGGCCCTTGAGGCCCAACTCGTCGATCATGCGCCCGGCGGACCCGCCCGGCGGATTCTTGAAAATACAGCCTGCGCTTTTTTGGTTGAGCGGCTGACTGGCTCGCCGCTTCTCATTGCAGATGCGAATTCCTTGAAGTATTTCGCTGTACGGTTTGGACGGAAGTTCCAGTCGCACCGTCAGCATAATATCATCGAGTGCAAACGATGTGTGCCGGTATTCGAAATTTATTTCAGGTCCCCGGAGCGTTTCGATCCGGCCGGTGGCCGCCCGGTAGACGTGCACTTCCCGGACAAACGTTCCGATCTGGGTGCCGTAGGCGCCCGCGTTCATCCGCAGCGCCCCGCCGATCGATCCCGGCACTCCGATCAGACCCTCCATGCCGCCCAGATCGTGCTTCGCGCACGTCGTGACGGTGCGTCCCAGGTCGGTCGCGCAATCGACGAAAACATTGTTGCCCTCGAACCGGACGTCCGGATCCTGCCGCACGAGTTGCAGCACCACCCAGGGAAGTTCGCCGTCGGGCAGAAGAACGTTGCTTCCGCCGCCGAGGAAGCGATACGGCACCTGTGCGTCTTTCAGCAGGCGAACCAGTTCCGGCAGCGATTCGTGCTTGTGGATCATCAGAACGTCGGAGGTGCCGCCGATTCCGAGGGAAGTTTTCTCGGCGAGCGACACACCCGTCTTGTGATCCACACCTAAAGCGGTGATCGCGGCAATCAGATTGGCGTCGCTAATTCGCATGAGGTGACGACACCCTTGCTCCCAACAGAATTGCCAGCTCTCCCGGCGCGCGGCTCACATTTCCCGCGCCGATGGTGAGGATCGCGTCCCCGGGCCTCGCGGCGCGGAGCAGTTCCTCGATTCCCTCCTGCATCGAGCTGTGAAAGACGACGTTCTTGTGGCCGGCGGCGCGAATCGCTTCCGCGAGGGCCTGGCCGCTGACGCCCGGAATCGGCGGTTCGCCCGCGCTATAGATGTCCATCAGCACGACCATGTCGGCCTGATTGAAGGCCCGGCAAAATTCATCCCACAGATGCTTGGTGCGCGTGTAGCGGTGCGGCTGAAACAGAACCAGAATGCGGTCGAAATGGCAGCCGCGCGCGGCTTCGAGGGTGGCGCGAATTTCGACGGGATGATGGCCGTAGTCGTCGATCAGGGTAATGTTGTTGATGACGCCCTTGACGTCAAACCGGCGCCCTACGCCCGCGAATTCCTCGAGCCCCACGCGGATCAATTCGGAGGGCACATTCAGATACAGCGCGACGGCCGCCGCCGCCGCGGCGTTGCGGACGTTGTGAATTCCCGGAGGGCCGTTCAAATGGAATCGCCCGAGATCGTCGCCGCGATAGGTCAGCCGAAACTCGCTTTCGATTCCCAGAAGCTCGATGTCGCTGATCACCAGGTCCGCCTGGCTCGACGTGCCGTAGGTGATGACGGGACGCTTCACATTGGGAATGATCGCCTGCACATTCGGCTCGTCAAGGCACAGCACGGCTGCGCCGTAAAACGGGACGCGGTTGACGAATTGCGTGAAAATTTCCTGAATCTCCTCGAGAGTCTTGTAGGTGTCCAGGTGCTCCCGGTCGATGGTCGTCACGACGGCAACCACGGGGGCGAGCAGCAGGAACGTGCGGTCGCTCTCGTCGGCCTCCACGACCATGTACTCGCCGCGGCCGAGCCGCGCGGTCGAGCCGAGGTGGTTCACGCGCCCGCCGACGACGAACGTGGGATCGAGACCGGCCGCGGCCAGAACGCTCGCGGTCATCGACGTCGTGGTGGTCTTGCCGTGCGCGCCGGCAATGGCGATTCCGTATTTCAGGCGCATCAATTCGCCGAGCATTTCCGCGCGCGGAATAACGGGAATTTTCAGGTGGTGGGCCTCGACGATTTCAGGATTGTCGTTGCGAATCGCCGACGAAACCACGACTACGTGCGCGCCGCGAACGTGCTCCGCGCGGTGGCCCTCGAAAATTTCGGCGCCCATGTTCATCAGGCGTTCGGTGATCGGGGAGGATTTGGAGTCCGACCCGGAAACGGAATAGCCCAGCGTGAGCAGCACTTCGGCGATGCCGCTCATTCCGATTCCGCCGATTCCGACGAGATGAATGCGTTTGAAGTTGCGAAAGGTAACCATCATGGATTCACCTGGGGCCCTCGCTCCGCGGCTGGGGCCGGCCGAGCGACGCTTTCAATTAGGTTGACGATCTCCTCGACCGCGCGCGGCTTCGCGAGACGCCGTGCATTCGCGGCCATCGCCTGCAAATCGGCGGGCCGGTCCAGCAAACTGAAAATTTCCTGCGCAATACGTTCCGCGGTGAGCTGGGGCTCCGGGATCAATCGCGCCGCGCCCGCGCGTTCCATTTCCTGGGCGTTGCGCAACTGGTGGCTATCGGTGGATGCGCCGAAGGGGATGAAGATGGCGGCGCGTCCGGAGGCGGCGACTTCGGCGGCCGTGATGGCGCCGGCGCGGCAGACGATCAAATCGGCCTGCGCGAATCTTTCCGCCATGTTTCCGATGAAGGGCAAAACCTCCGCGTTGATTTCCCGACGCGCGTACGCGGCGGCAACAGCATTATAGTCGCGTTCCCCGGTTTGGTGAACGATCCGGATGCGATTTTTTTGCGGTGCGAGCAAATCGACGGCGGCCGCGAACGTGTTGTTGATGATCCGCGCGCCCTGGCTGCCGCCCGTGATCAGAAGATGAAACGGTTCCGCAGGCTGGCGCGGCGGGATCGCGAAAAACTCCGGGCGCACGGGAATCCCCGTCAGCGTGGCTTTGCTGCCCCAGAGTTTCGTCGGCGATTCGTAGGCCGTCGCGATGCGCGTCGCCATACGGGCCAGCACGCGATTCGTGAATCCGGGCTCCGCGTTCGGCTCGAATACCACCGTCGGCAATCCGCGCAAAATGGCGGCCAGCATCATCGGCCCCGCGGCGTATCCCCCGACGCCGAGCGCCGCGACAAATCGGTGCCGGCGCAGGATCGAAAACGAGTCCCACATAGCCGGCGCGAGCTTCGCCGTGTTGCGCGCAAGTCTCATCCCGCCGATGCCCTTGAGCCCGGCCGAGCGAATTGTCTCGAGCGGAAATCCGGCCTCGGGCACGAGGCGCGCTTCAATTCCGCGTTGCGTTCCGACGAACACGACTTCCCTTTCTCCTTCGCGCGACATCCATTCCCGGGCGACGGCAAGAGCCGGGAACACGTGACCTCCCGTGCCGCCTCCGGCGATCAGCAGCTTCAAACCTTTTTGCCCCGAATCATCGCGATCGCAACCCTTTCGTGGCGCCGGCGTCTCGCCGGCGATTTTTCCATCCTCGACGCATCGCAAAACCGCCGGCGGGACGCCGGCGCCACAACAACTTACTAATCCGCTTGCCGGCTGATGTTCAACAGAATGCCGGTGGCCAGCAACATCACCAGCAAACTCGATCCGCCGTAGCTGACGAACGGCAGCGGGATTCCTTTAGTCGGCATCATCCCGAGAACGACGCACAAATTGATCATGGTCTGGCTCAGGATCATCACCGTGATGCCCAGCGCGGCGAAGCGGCCGAACTCGTCCGTGGTCTTGAATGCCGAGCGCATGCCGCGCCAGCCGTAGACCGCAAACAGGCACAACACGATCGCGCCGCCGATGAATCCCAGCTCCTCGCACAACACCGCGAAAATGAAATCGGTGTGCGCCTCGGGCAAATAAAAAAGTTTTTGTTTGCTCTCCATCAAGCCGACGCCGGTGAAGCCGCCCGAGCCGACCGCGATCAGCGATTGCATGAGCTGAAATCCGCGGCCCTGCGGATCCGCCGTGGGATTCAGAAACGCAATGACGCGCTCCAGACGATACGGCACCCGCACAATCAACAGATAAATCACCGGAATCGAGGCGACGCCCGCTCCGAGGATGTATTTCCCGTCGAGGCCCGCAACGTACAGCATGGCCACCGCAATCACAAAGATTTCCACGGCCGTGCCCAGGTCCGGCTCGATGACCACCAGCCCGACCAGCAACAGCACGGGACCCAGCGCCGGAAGAATCGTGTGTTTCCAGTCGTTCATGCCGAATCCATCCGGGCGCCGGCGCATTTCGAGAAACCAGGCGAGATAGAAAATCACTGCGAGCTTGGCCAGTTCGGAAGGCTGCAGGCTCGCCGGGCCCAGGCGAATCCAGCGATGCGTCGCGTGGGACTTGTCGAGGAAGAAGGCGCCGACCAGCATCGCGAGCACAACGAACAGTCCAGTGAAGATGACTTCGGGCCGCCGCAGCTTGCGATAGTCGAGATTCATCACAGCCATCATGCCGCCGAGCCCGCAGGCGAGCCACAGAAGCTGGCGCAGCAGGAAGTGGGAGCCGTTTCCGTATTGGTCGCGCGCCATGACGGCGGAGGCGCTGAACACCATGATGGCGCCGACGAGGCACAGGGCCAGCGTCGAGCCGAACATCCATCGGTCGGTTTGCAGTTGCCGGGGCATTGTGCTTTAGGTAGTGGCCTTTCGCGCGGCCCCTTCGGCCGCCAGATTTTTTTCCAGATCGTGGACCAGCTGCTTGAAGACGCGTCCGCGATGCTCGTAATTCTCAAACTGATCGAAGCTCGCGCACGCCGGCGCCAGCAAAACGGTGTCTCCCGGCTTGGCGCGCCGCGAGGCGGTTTCCACCGCGCGCGCCAGCGTTTCCGCGCGCTCCACGGGGACGACGCCCGCAAGCTCCGATTCGATTTTGTTCGCGGCGCTGCCGATGAGCAGCGCCATGCGCGCGCGGCTGCGCAAGGCCTCCTGGAGGATTCTGTAGTCGCTGCCTTTGTCCTTGCCGCCCAGAATCACCAGCACATTTCCGGGAAAGGCGTCGAGCGCCTTGAGCGTGGCGTCGACGTTCGTGGCCTTCGAGTCGTTGAAGTACTCCACGCCCGCAATCGTGGCCACATATTCAATTCGGTGCTCCACTCCCGCGAACGTGCGGACGCCCTCGGCAATCGCGGCCGGCACGATTCCGGCGATTCTCGCGGCGGCGGCAGCGGCCAGAACATTCTCTAGATTGTGGCTTCCGCGAAGTCCAATCGACTTGCGATTGAGAAGAATAGTGTCGGCGCCGCCGGACCGGAACACGATGTCCTCGCCGCGAACGTAGCACCCGCTGGCGACCTGCTTCTGCCGGCTGAACCAAAACACTCGCGGCGCGGCGGGCGCATACCGCGGTGCCACGGCGTCGTCCGCGTTGATGACGGCGGCGTCTTCCGCCGTTTGATTTTCAAACATGCGCGCTTTCGCCGCGCCATACGCTTCAATCGATCCGTGCCGGTCCAGATGGTCCGGCGTGACGTTCAGCAGCACGGCGATGTCCGGACGAAACGCGGAGATCGATTCGAGCTGAAAGCTGCTGGCCTCGACCACGGTGAAACTCGCGTCGCTCGAAATATCCACGCGCGAAATCAAGGGCGTGCCGATGTTTCCGGCGACCTGCACCGGCACTCCGGCGGTTTCCAGAATGTGGCCGATGAGCGAAGTGGTCGTGGTCTTGCCGTTCGAGCCCGTGATGCAAATGAGCCGCCCGCGCAAGAATCGCCAGGCCAGTTCGATTTCGCTCCACACGGGAACGCCGATCGCGCGCGCTGCGGCCAGCGCCGGCATTGTCGGAGGCACGCCCGGACTCGGCACGATCAAGTCCTGCTCCGCGAACGTTTCCGCACGGTGGCCGCCGAGTTCCAGAGCCACGTTCGCCGCGCGCAATTTCACCGCGATTTCCCGGATTTCCGGCTCGGCGCGGGACTCCGTCGCGGTGACGCGCGCTCCCCGTGCGGCGCAGAACAGGGCTGTAGCGACGCCCGTGCGGGCCAGTCCCACGACCAGCACTTTCTTGCCTGCGAGATCGATCACCGGTTTCAAGCGTTACCTCAATTTCAGAGTCGTCAGCGAAAACAGCGCAAATACCAGGGCCATAATCCAGAACCTGACAATCGTTTTCGATTCGCTCCATCCGCCCAGCTCGAAATGGTGGTGGAGCGGAGACATCCGGAAAATGCGCTTGCCCGTCAGCCGGAACGACAGCACCTGCAAGATGACGGAAAGCGCTTCAAGCACGAAGACTCCGCCGACAAAAAACAGCAGAATCTCCTGCTTGATGGAGACGGCAATCATGGCGATCGTTCCGCCCAGCGCGAGCGAGCCGACGTCGCCCATGAAGACTTCGGCGGGATGCGCGTTGTACCAGAGAAATCCGAGCGACGATCCAACGAGTGCGCCGCAAAAAACCGTCAGCTCGCCCACCTGAGGAAGGTGCTGCAAGTCCAGGTAGGTAGAGAACCGCGCGAAGCTCGTCACGTACGTCAGGACGGTGAGCGCCCCGGCGGCGACCACCACGCAGCCGATCGCCAATCCGTCGAGTCCATCCGTCAGATTCACCGCGTTGGACGAGCCGACGATCACCAGCGCCACGAAAATCAAAAAGGGTATGTAGGAGAACCACCAGAAATAGCGCGAAGACATCAAGGAATGGATGACCAGGTCCGGATGAAAATTCTTGAAGAAGGGAACGCTCAGTTGCGTGGAGTAGGCGCCGTTCGCCGTGAGCGCGAGCAAGGCGACGCCGACGCCGCAGCTCGCAAGAACTTGCAGGAAAAATTTGCCCTTCCCGGTCAATCCGAGATTTCTCTTCTTCACGACCTTGTTGTAGTCGTCGATAAACCCGATCATTCCGAAGACCAGCATGGTAGAGACGGCCAGCCACACGTACTCGTTTTGCAGATCGCCCCATAGCAAGGTGGGAACGATCGTCGCGCCCACGATAAGGACGCCGCCCATCGTCGGCGTTCCCGCCTTGGCCTGATGGCTCTTCGGGCCTTCTTCCCGGATGAACTGGCCGATCTGCAACTCGCGCAGGCGCCGGATCACCCAGGGCCCGAGCACCAAGGCGGTCAGCAACGCCGTCAGACTCGCGAGCGCCGTGCGAACGGTGATGTAGCGAAACACGTTCAGCGCGTGAAAGTAAGGCTGGAGCACGTGGTAAAAGAGGTACAGCAGCATTTCAGGCGCGCTCCTTAGGCGCGCGGCTCGCCGCGGAAGAGACCGGCTCCCCGTTTGCGCGCGCGAAGCGGGCATCGAGCGCTTCGACAATTCGCTCCATTTTCACGCCGCGCGATCCTTTCACAAGCAAAATGTCCCCGCGCTGCATCAAATCGCCGACAAACGCCGCGGCTTCCGGGGACGTCGCGAAAAATTTCGTTTGCGCGGCCGGCTGGCCGCCTTCGACAGCGCCGCGAACGAAACTTTCCGCGTCGCCTTGCACGCCGACGATCCAGCCCAGTTTTCCACTCGCCGCGGCCGCCCGCCCCGCCTCTCGATGGAGTTCGGCGGAAGCCGGGCCCAGCTCCAGCATTTCTCCGGCTGCCAGAATATGGCGGCCCGCCGCGGGCGTGCTGGTCAGGAGTTCGACCATCGCGCGAAGCGCGACCGGATTCGAGTTGTAGCAATCGTTGATCACCGTGAATCCCGCGTCGTACTGCAGGACTCGGCCGCGCATTCCCGTGGCTTCCAAGTTCGGAAAGACTTCCCGGGCTTCCGCCGCGCCCACGCCCCAGACGCTCGCCGCCGCGAGCGCGGCCAGCGCGTTGGAAACATTGTGGCGCCCGGCAAGACGCAGGCTCAGCCGCGCGCGTCCCTCCGGACCCAGAAAGTCAAATTCGCAGCCGTTCAATCCGCGGTCCTGAATGTTTTCGGCGCGAAAATCCGCGCGCTGTTCGACACCGAATGTCAGCACGCGCCCCGGCGCAACTTCCGCGAACCGCGCCACGCGCGGATCGTCGGCGTTCAGAACGGCGACGCTCTCGCGCTCGGCGAGACCTTCGATCAATTCGCGCTTGGCCAGCGCGATTTCATCCACCGAGGCGAAAAATTCCAGGTGCACGGGCGCGACGCGCGTGACGACGCCCACATCCGGGCGAGCAATTTCCGCCAGGCGCTTCAGTTCGCCCGCATGGGACATCCCCAGTTCCACGACAGCGGCTTCGTCGGCCTCGTCCAGCCGCAGCAGCTGCAGCGGCAGCCCGTACTCGTTGTTCAGATTGCCTTCGGACTTCAGTACGCGGAACCGCGCGGCCAGCAGCGCCGCCAAAATTTCTTTCGTTGTGGTCTTTCCGGCCGAGCCGGTGACGGCCGCCAGGCGCCGCCCCCACCCGGTTCGAACGGCCTGGGCGAGATTTTGCAGCGCCGCGAGCGTGTCCGGAACGGCAAGGAGCTTCGACCGGTAAGGCTCGGCGTATCCGGCGACGCGGTCCTGCGCCACGATACCCGCCAGCGCGCCGGCATCCAGGGCCGCCACGACAAAATTGTGTCCGTCGTGACGCGGTCCGTGTATAGCGACGAATAGCTCGCCGCGAGCCACGGTGCGAGAATTAATCGAGACACCGGCCAGCCGGGCCAAGGGGTCGACGCTTCCGGGCGGCGTAACCCCCAGAGCGCGAGCCACTTCTTCAACCGTCCACCGCATAGCGTCCTCAAGGGGCTGGGTTTCACTGGTCTCGGATCACCCTTGGATCAGCGTCCCTTACGAATAGAGAGCACTTTCATTGCCGCAGCCTGCTGCTGCGTCTTTCATTTGTAGGGGCACGGCATTGCCGTGCCCCTACGATTGCGCGACACAGGTCCCCGACCACTTGCTCGACCCCTAATCTCCATAGCCGCGCTGGCTGAGAATCCGGTGCGCCACGGCGCGGTCGTCAAATTCGATCGTGCGATCGCGCAGCGCCTGATACGTCTCATGGCCTTTGCCCGCCAGCAGCACGACGTCGCCCGCTCGGGCCTCGTCCAAGGCGAGTTCGATTGCTTTCTGGCGGTCCGGTTCAACGAGCAGTTTTGCCTTGGTCCGCTGCACGCCGACGATCACGTCGTTAATGATCAGGAGCGGGTCTTCGCTCCGTGGATTGTCTGAAGTCAGCACGACGATTTCGCTCGCGCGGCCGGCCGCCTCTCCCATAAGGGGACGCTTGGTGCGGTCTCGGTCTCCGCCACAGCCGAAAAGCGTGATGATGCGGCCGTCCGGGTTCAAGTCCCTCGCCGTGGCCAGCAGATTGCGCAGCGCGTCGTCGGTATGCGCGTAGTCCACCACCACGAGAAAGGGCTGCCCCGCTTCGATACGCTCGAATCGGCCCGGGACCGCGGAAAGCTGCGCAACGCCACTGGCGATGACCTCTTTCGGAAGGTTCAACGCCACCCCGGCGCCAATGGCCGCCAGGATGTTGTACACGTTCGGCCGTCCGACAAGCGGCGAGTGAACCTCGATCTTCCCGATGGGGGTTTCGGCGGCGAATTCGATTCCAGAAAGGGAAAGCGCAGGCCTGCGAGTGGTGATGTCCGCGCCGGGTTCGAGGCCATACGTCAGTGTTCGCGAAGCCAGGCCGGCAAGTTTTCGTCCATATTCATCGTCGCGGTTCGTCACGCCCGTAGCAGGAGCCGCTGCCCCCGTGCCTTCAAACAATCGGCGCTTGGCCGCGAAATACTCGTCGAACGTCTTGTGGTAATCCAGATGATCGCGCGTAAGGTTGGTGAAAATTGCCATCGCGAACGGGCATCCCCACAAGCGGTCCATCGCCAGCGCATGCGAACTGGCCTCCAGAACCGCGTGCGTGCCGCCGGCGTTCACGATTTGCGCCAGGTACTTCTGGAGATCGAGGGATTCGGGCGTGGTATTCGGCGCAGGGATTGGTTCGCGCACCAGGCGGTAGCCGATCGTGCCGAGGAGTCCCACTTCGCATCCTGCGGCGCGCAGGATCGAATCAACCAAATACGAAGTTGTCGTCTTGCCGTTCGTTCCCGTCACTCCGACGAGCTTCAGCACTTCCGCGGGGCGCCCGTAGTAATTTGCCGCAGAGGTCGCCAGCGCTTTGCGCGTGTCCGCGACTTGGATCCACGGAAACTCCGCCGGCAGCGTCCCGGGTTTCTCCTGCTCGCTGAGAATGGCGACCGCACCTCGACTCACGGCATCGGCCGCAAATAGATTGCCGTCGGTTTTTTCTCCGCGAATCGCCGCGAATAAAGTTCCGGGCTTCACCCGGCGGCTGTCATACGCAATTTCCAGAATTTCCACGTCGCCATGCGCGGACGCGCCGCGCGTCTCAACGCCGCGCAGCAGCTTCGCCAGACGCATGGTGGCACGCGCTGTTCGAGTTTGCGTCAAGTGCCCTTCGCTTTCGCCGTTTTCCGCCACGGATTCCGCCCTCACTGTCCCTTGGCCTTTCCCCGAGCTGCCGCGGTCAACAAAGCGGCGTCGCGAGCAAATTGCACGGTAATCCGGCTGCCGCGGCGAATCATGGCTCCGGGCTCCGGGGATTGTTGCGTCGCAACGCCTGTCCCGATCAGCACGGGAGTCAGTCCCAGTTTCAGGCACTCCGCGGTGACGTCGCGCACGTCCTTTCCCAAAAGCTGCGGCGCGGGAATTCCTTCGCCTTCCGCGATCTCAACCGTCGGCGCTGTGGCGGCCGGCGGAGTGCGCGGCAGAGCGGGAGCGGCATCTTCCAGCGCCGCGGGCGCCGCCGTCTGCACGGGCTCGAAATCGCTGGCATCCGTCAAATTCTCGTCGCGCTCCCGCGCGGCCGGCGCGCGGCCGGCGCGCAAGGCTTCCGCGGCGACCGGAACGTCGCGCGGCACATCGAGGTACGCCAGCACCTGCTGCGCGACTCGATGGAATACCGGCGCGGCGACCTGCCCGCCTTCGTGCGACCCCGCCGGCGAATCCAGTTGCACGTAGACCGTCACGGCAGGCGTGTTGATCGGCGCGAAGCCCACGAAGGACGCGATCAAATCGTGCGTGGAGTAGCGGCCCGTCGCTGGATCGTATTTTTGCGCGGTGCCCGTCTTTCCCGCGGAAGTGTAGCCGTCCAGCCTGGCCAGCTTGCCGGTTCCGTTCAGGACGACGCCTTCGAGCATGCGGCGCATCGACGCCGCGGTCGTCTCCTTGATCACGCGGCGCGGGATCCGCTGTGAATCCGGCGGCTCCGTCACCTGGGTTCCGCGGCGCAGGTCGCGCACCACATGCGGCCGGACGATCAATCCGCCGTTGGCGATGGCGGAGACCGCCGTAATCATCTGCACCGGCGTGACTCCGACTTCCTGCCCCATGGAAATGGAACCGACCGACACCGGCGTCCAGTTTTCCAGGCGGCGCAGCTTCCCGCGGCTTTCTCCCGGCAAGTCCACGCCGGTGGGCTGTCCGAATCCGAAGGCGCGAATGTAGTCGTAAAACTTCGGCGCTCCGAGCCGCAGTCCGATTTTGATGGCGCCTACGTCGCTGGAATTGGCGAGAATCTGGGAAACCGTGAGAAGCCCGTAGGCCTTGTGGTCTCGAATGCGGTGCCCGGCGATATAGATTGCGCCATTCTGGCAATCGATGACTTCGTCGGGTTTCGTGATGCCCTGATCGATCGCAGCGGAAAGCGTCACAATCTTGAAGACAGAGCCCGGCTCGTACAGGGCGCTCGTCGCGCGATCCACGCGCGCGTCGGGCGGGCTGTCCTTGGCCGCGTTGGGATTGAACGTCGGCCAGTTGGCGACGGCCAGCAATTCGCCGGAAGTCGGATTTTCAACGATGACGGTCCCGGCCCTCGCTCCGGTATCGTGAATCGCTTGCGCCAGCTCTTTCTCCGCGATGTACTGAATCTTCTCGTCGAGTGTGAGCACCACGCTCGTGCCGGTGTCCGGGGCCTTGTCGTTGGAGTCGTACCAGCGCCGGTGCGCATCGGCCAGGATCAGCATTTTGCCCGGCTTGCTGCGAATGGTGTCGTCGAGCGAGTACTCGATGCCGCCCAGCCCTTTCTCGTCGATGTCCACATAGCCGAGCACATGAGCGGCCAGGACGCGTTTCGGATAAAAGCGGCCGCCTTCGCGCTGCAAATAAATTCCGCGCAGATTCATCGCCGCAATGCGGTCCGCGGTCTCCGGCGGCAGTTTGCGCGCGATCCACGCAAAGGAGCGCGAGCTGGCGATGCGGGTCGCAATTTCATCGGAAGGAATGTCCAGCACTTTGCCGATCAGGCGCGCGACCATGTCCGGGTCCGCAATTTCCGAAGGCACCGCGAAGGCCGAATCCACGGGCACGCTCATCGCCAGCGGATTCATGTTGCGGTCGAAAATTTCGGCGCGGCTCGCGCCCACGTCCACGATGAGCCGCTGCTGATGCTGCGCGCGGGAGTAATACTCGCTGTAGCGGAAAAGTTGCAGGTAGGCCAGCCGTCCGAACACCGCCCCGGTCCACATCGCCGCGAGGGCAGCTACAATAATAATCCGGGTCCGGGGACTGCGAAGATCCATATTTTCGCCGGGAACTCCAGGCCGAACGGTCGTGAAGCTCGGGTGCGTCCGCTTGACCGGACGTCTCCGGCTTGCCTTTCCAATCCTAAATCGAAGGGCTCCACGATTCGCCTTCACCCCCGCGGGGTGGAACCGTTCCGTTTGGAAATGGAGCCCGCGCCTGCAACGCCGGGGACGACGGCATGCATTGCCAAGAAGTTTATTGCTGCGCCGCCGGAGTGCCCGCTGGGCGCGCTTCGGCCATCACGGCGTTCGGCGGCAGATCCATCGGCGCGACCCGTCCGGGAACGGGAGCGGTCAAGCCCAGCTGCCGGCGCGCGATGATGTCGATGCGTTCCGGCGCGCGCAATCCCGCGACTTCCAGCTTCAGTTCCTGATTGAGCTCGGTGGCCTGCGAGCGCTCGCTGCGCAACGATTCCAGTTCATAGCGCAGCTGGATCGTCTCGAAATGCTGCCAGGCGTATAAAAAAGCGCCGAGAGCGATCAAAGCGCCCAGCGAGACGACGCGCACGCATTCGCGCATGTGGTTCGGCGCCACCACGCGCACCAGGCGCGAATTATCGATGTGTTTGACGGTAAAAAATTCGCTCATTGCAGCCACTCATCCTCATGCGGCGTCCCGTGCTGGTCGGGAGCATCTTCCGCCTCGCTCATCGAA
Source organism: uncultured Acidobacteriota bacterium (assembly GCA_963800455.1). GTDB lineage: Bacteria > Acidobacteriota > Terriglobia > Acidiferrales > UBA7541 > Palsa-360. The sequence goes on from CAWDAY010000004.1 coordinate 1,473,629, forward strand.
GAACCGAGGCCGGTCTTTTCGGCAACGCGCATCTTCACGCTGCGCGCGCGCGGATTGTCCGCGATCTCCGCGTCCGAAGCTTGCACCACTTTCTTGGTCAGAATCTTCAGCACGCGCTCCTGCGCGAGCCGCTGGAAACATTGTTTGACCTGGCGGTCTTCCAGCGAGTGATAGCTGAGCATCACCCACCTGCCGCCTGGAGATAGTGTGGCAGGAACCCTAGAAAGAAACTGCCCGAGTTCCTCCATCTCTCGATTCACCGCAATCCGCAGCGCCAGAAACGTTTTTGTCGCGGGATGCAGCTTCTGCCTTCCCCTTGCATTTCGGGCCCCTGCCACAACCGTTGCCAGGTGTTCGGTGTCCCGTATGGGACGCGCGCGAACGATCTTCCTGGCGATTCTTCGTGAATCCCGCTCTTCCCCGAATTGGTAGAGCAGGTCGGCGAGTGCTTTCTCGTCCGCCGTGTTCACAATATCTGCTGCCGTTTCTTCGGCCTCCCGGTCCATGCGCATGTCGAGAGGGCCCTTGGCGCGGAAGGAAAACCCGCGCTCGCCCAGATCCAATTGCATGCTCGATACGCCCAGGTCCGCCAACACGCCATCGGCGGGCGGAAGCGCTCGCTCCGCGAAAACCTCGCCGATCTGTGAAAAGTTGGCGTGCACCAAAGTCACCTTGCCTCCGAACTCGGCCAGCCTGCCTCGCGCAATTTCCAGCGCCTGCGCGTCGCGATCGAGGCCTACCAGCCTTCCGCCAGGTCCGAGCCGCCGGGCAATTTCGATCGAATGCCCCGCAAGGCCCAGAGTTGCATCGACATACAGACCGTCGGGCTTGATTGCCAGCCAGTCTAACGTCTCCTTGAGGAGCACTGGCTTGTGCTGAACGTTCAAACTAGATGCCCAATTCGTCCAGTATCTTCAGGTCGTCGTCCGTGATCGGGCTCTTCTTCAGGTTCTCGAGCGATCGGCCATGGTTCCAGACTTCCAGGTACGTCAGGTGTCCCATCACGTCCACGTCGCCTTTCATCTGCGCCGCTTCCCGAAGCACCGGTGGAATCAGGATCCTTCCCTGGCTGTCGACTTCCACCGCCTGGCCGTAGTAGTTCGTCCAGGTCAAGAACTTCTGCTTGGTACGGTTGTGCGACGAGAGCCGCGCCAGCTTGCTTTCCAACTCTTCCCAGACTTTCATCGGGAAGATCCTGGCGTAATCACCGGTTTCGCTCGTGACGTAGAACTGCCCGCCATATCCCTTGAGCTCTTCCAGAAAGGCCGCGGGAATTTTGAGGCGGCCCTTCTCGTCCACTCTTGCCGGAATGTTTCCCCGTAGCATGTAGTCGTCTGCCCAAAGAACTTGTCGAGCGTTCGCTCCTCACTGGAAGTCCCCTTTTAGTGCCTCACAGCCCCATCGACTTCGCCACTACATTTCACTTCCTACCACTCTCTCCCACTTTGTGCCACGATTCTAGTCAGGAACGAAAACTTGTCAAGGGAAAATGCGGCGCATCGAAAATTTAATTGTGGATATCGCGCAGACTTGTGGTGCGTTTCTGCAAAACCACTACAGATTGTGTGCATGAAAAAATTTCCATCTAGCGTTAGACCTGCGTTTCCAGAAAATCTTTCGGAAAATTGTTTCGTAAGAGTTACGGGTAGTGGATTCCGGTGGAGAAAGCGCAAAAAAGCTCGCGCAGTTTCGAGGAAAACGAGTGGAGGAACCGGTGCGGTCTCGCGGAATCGCGGCGAGCTTACTGCGGATCGGGGGCCATGCCCACGTGCAAGTGGGCTAGCTGGCCGAGCATGTCGCGGTCTTCGGGATTCAATCCTTCGACGAATGCCGGATCGTTCAGCTTGGCTTGCCGGTCCGTCTCGGTCATGTCACGAAGCGAGTGCAGGCGCTGGAGAATCGCTTGGCGGCGCTCCGCCGGCAATTGCTGCCAGCGAGGAAGCAGCGTCTGGCGGACATTTCGCTGCTGCTCGGGAGTCAACTGTTCCCACACGCGCTGGCGCTCGCGCAGCGCTTGCTGTTGCTCAGGCGTCAGGCGATTCCAGGCCTCCAGGCGCCGCCGGATCTGCGCTTGCTGTTCCGGCGGCAGACTGAGGAAGCGCTGGTTATTGCGCAGGAACATTTCCTGGCGGCGCGGAGGCATGTCCTGAAGCCGCTCGATCGCCCGCGGCGGCAATTTATTCAGATTGGCCTGCGGCGGCAGCGCGTTCGGAAGTTGGGGCCGCACGCGGGGCCGAGGCGGCACCGACTGCGGCGCGGCGCCTTCTTGCGGTGCGGCCGTGTTCGATTTCTGTCCGTACGCCGGACCGCATAGGAGCCCGGCCGCCAGAATCAGCGGCCAACGCAGCGCCGAATTGGAATCGCAGCTTCATTACCGGTTCTCTTTGATCGTTTCCGTCGGAGGCGCACCCACGCGGACCCGGAAGTTCGGAGAGCGCATCGAATTTTGAAACCACGTCGTAATTCTCCAGCACCGCCAAATCGCGAATCAGATTGGCATCCGACTCCACCGGAGCCTTTACTGTCTCCGCGACTCGGATCTCAATCGCCGGTTTCGATGCGGTGTGCGGCAGGGAAGACAGCCACACGGACATCACGATAAGCGCCGTCACCGCAAATGCCAGCCTCGGCGACGGCAGCCAATCCCAGAAGTTGCGGCGCGCGGGTTCCGCGGCAATGCGAGCCCGCAGCGACGCATCGAACGCGGGCGACGGATCGAGCGCCGGCAGGTCGTCCATCGCGCTCCAGAGCGCGCGGAATTCCTCGGCGCGCGCGCGGCAAGCGGCGCAGCCGGACAGGTGTTCTTCCACGGCGTGACGCACCGCGGGCCTGGCGCGCCCGTCCAGATATTCGACGAGCTGGCTTTCCAGCGCAGCGCATTGGTTCTCACGATTTTCTTTTCCGAACATAGGACCCTCACTTCCCTTACCCTACTTCCAACAAGGCAGGCACTGCAAAGAGCCCGCGCTTCCTTTCAGACGGGCTGCCCGCCGCGGCCAACCGGAGCTCGTTCCATCCTCACCGTAGGACTCACGAGCGGCGCCAGTTCGACGCGCAACGTTTCATAAGCTCTGAACAAAAGCGACTTCAACGCGCTTTCCGAACATTCGAGCACGCGCGCGATCTCGTCGTAATCCAGCTCCTGATACTTGTGCAGCAGCACGGCCGCGCGCTGTTTTTCCGGCAACGAGTGAATCGCTTTCAAAATCATTTCCGCGCGGCTGCGCGCCACCAGGTCCTGCTCCACGCTCGGTGCGCGATCGGGAACTTCCATCGCCCGCTGTTCGTCCTCGCCATTGTCCGCCGTCTGATCCATCGAAATTTCCATCTGGCGATGCCGGTTGTCGCGCACGGAGTTCAGCGCCAGGTTCGTCGCGATGCGGAACATCCAGGTGGTGAATTTTGCGCTGGGAGCGTATTCCTGGCGCGCGCGGTAGACGCGGAGAAACACTTCCTGCGCCAGGTCCTCCGCAACGGCCCGATCGCGGACCATGCGAAAAAGAAAATTGACCAGGGGAGTCCTGTACTTGCGGAGCAAAAGCTCGAAGGACTGTTCGTCCCCGGCTTTCACGTCCAGCATCAATTGGACGTCGGTCCTTGCCATGGCCTCCACGCTTTATACAACCCGTGCCGTGTCAAAAAGTTGCGATCGATTCAGGACCTATCCAGATCCGGCCTTAAGGGAGTCGAAACCAATGAGGATTGTACAGGAGTTCGAATCCGATGGAACAGCATTCCTTCGGGTTAGTGTCCCGTGAATACCTGAAACTAAAGGACATACGGAACACCATTCAGCCGCTTCTGTCTCCTTTGCGAGTTGTAGGGGCACGGCAATGCCGTGCCCCTACGACTGCCGCACAGGCGCTATTCAAGTTGCGTGCGGACTTTTTCAAAATCAAAAGCAACACGTACACGACCACGGCTAGCTGCGGACAGAATTGCTTTCTTAGGCGGGGTACAGCCAACGGGCCAGATCGAGATTGTGGTTGAAGTAGCCGGCGGGCGGCGCGTTTTTCGCGTTGTAGACGAACAGCGGCATCTCGATTTCATGCAGAGAGCCGTGCGAGCGGAGCCCGGGAAAGTTTTCCTTCTCGTCGTCGAGTTCGCCGAAGACGGTGTCCTTGTCGCCGAGCACGACCAGATCGCCGATCCGCGAAGCCATCAAGTGAAATTCCCGCGCGGCTTCCTCGCGGGTGAGAATTCGCTCGACTCCGTTCACGCCGGACACGATGTCGCGCACGCGGGAAGCGTCCTGCAAATTCTTGAGATGGAGGTAGACCGCGCCGCTGCACCCTCGATGATGCTTCATGTAGCGGTCGCGCCCAGTGGAGACTGCTTTGCGGATCGGGACGCCTTTTTTCGCGCAGATTTGCTCGATATCCCAACATGTGCTCTTGGCGTTCATTCCGTGGTCGGCGGTGGCGAGGAATGCCGCGTCAGGCGCTGCCTTCATCGCCTGGCCGAAAAGGTCGTCCAGGCGAGCGAGGTGCTCTTTCGATTCGGGGGCCTCAGGAGCCCACATGTGCATGGGATAGTCCGTGGTGTGGACATAGAGGACGCCAATGTCCGGGCGATTTTTGAGGACATCGATGGCGGCGGCCATCAGCCAGTAATTGATCTCCGCGCTGTAGATGACCGGCGCGGGGCCGAGTTTCTGAACCCATTCGGGACCCGGATTTTCCGCCGTGAGCACGATTTCGGCGCCGCGCATCAGAAGAGTCGCAGTTTTCGCCTTGCTGGAGAGCAGCGCCGACTTCACTCCTTGCTTCGCGGCGCGCTCAAACAAAGTGGGAGCGAGCACCAGATCCGCCGATTCCACGTAGAGTTCTTCCCCGCTCTTTTCGTCGAAATAGGAATTCCCAATGATTCCATGCGTCTCGGGCCAAGTGCCGCAACAGATCGAAGCGTTGTTCACGTTTGTCACGGAAGGGATCACGCCCGTTACTTGCTTGTAGATTCCGTCGCGTTTCCATTGCTGCATCACCGGCATTTTGCTTTCGGCAAAATACCCGGGCCCGAAACCGTCAAACATGATCACTACGACGCGCTGGTGGGACCCTGATTTTCCCTGCGCCATCGCCAAATCGCCGAGCGCGGCGGACGCCACGGCGGCGGTTCCGAATTTAAGCAGGCTTCGGCGATCCAGCAGATTGCTCATGGATTCCCTCTCGCGCACCTTACATCCGCCAGAGGCGAATTTCAACGATCGGGTTCGAGAGGCGCGGGCTTCAGCCTGCGGGGGTTGGACCTTACAGGTACTAACCCCCGCAGGCTGAAGCCCGCGCCACCTCAGGCGTGAAATAATTTGGCGAGCAGCAGCATGAGCGAGACGCCGAGAAACACAAGCAGCGCCATGCGGGTGTCTGGCTCGCGATTCACTTCCGGAATGAGGTCGGTCGCGGCGACATACAGCGTGACTCCCGCCGAAATCGGCAGCGCGTAGCCGACCTGGGAATGCAGCAGCCCCATCAGGAGAACCCCTGCGACGGTCGCGACGCCCAGCCAAATCGCGGCCAGAAACGCTGTGCGGCGGCTCTGTCCGCTGGCCAGCATGAGAGAGGCCACCGTAAATCCCTCCGGAATTTTGTGCAAAGCGATCGCCAGAAATATCACGCCGCCGAGCCAGCCGGATACCAGAAATCCGGACGCGATCGCCACGCCGTCAAAAAAGGTGTGAATCGAGAGCCCCAGCAGCGCGGAAATTCCGGCGTGGTCCGGCACAAAATGCTCGGGATGCGTCTCTTCCCCGAAATGGAAATGCGGCGCCAGCGTGTGCTCGAAAAAATGAACGATGAAATATCCAACCAGCACGAGGAAGTAGGCAAGATTGCCGTCCAACGCCACCGACTCGGGCAGAATTTCCAGAACGGCCGCTGCCAGCATGAAGCCCGCGCCCAGGGCCAGAAAATATTTCAAATATTGGCGCGACCATTCCCGGTGCAGGATGAACAGCCCGCCGAGAATGTTGGCCGCGGCAGCCGTCAGGCCGAGCAGCAGCGCCAGAATCATGCGCGAAGCGGGGACGTTGGCGGCGAGAATAATGGCAAGCATTGTTTTAGAGTGGCGCGGGCTTCAGCCTGTGTTTTTTGTCCTAGCAAGGCCTAAGCCCCACAGGCTGAAGCCTGCGCCACTTACCCGCTGTGGCGGAACAGAATGACGTCGCCTTCCTGAACGATGTACTCCTTGCCCTCGAGGCGCACCTGCGCACGTTCGCGCGCCGCGGGCAGGCTGCCCGCGGCCAGCAGGTCTTCGCAGCGCACGACTTCGGCGCGAATGAAGCCGCGCTCGATGTCCGAATGGATCGCGCCCGCCGCCTTTTGCGCGTTCATGCCGCGCTTGATGGTCCAGGCGCGGACTTCAGGCTCGCCCGCGGTGAAAAACGAAGTCAAGCCGAGAAGCTGGTACGTCGCCTGAATGATGCGGTCGAGCCCTGAAGATTTGAGCCCATAAGCCGCCAGCATTTCCGCGGCTTCGGCGGGTTCCAATTCCGCAAGTTCGGCCTCGATCCGCCCGCAAATGGAGAGCACGGCGGTGTTGGGACGTCCAAGGAGTTTCGACAGCTTGTGGCGTTCAACGGCCGTTTCCAGTTCGGCGACCTCGCTATCGCCAAGATTCAAAACGTACAGCATGGGACGCTGCGACAGGAATTTGTATCCGTGGATCGTTTTGCGCTCTTCCGGATTGAATTCCATCTCGCGCAGCGGCTTTTCCGACTCGATGGCCGCCTTGCAGCGATTCAGCAGGACGAGCTCCTGCTCGAGATGCGGCTCCTTCTTTTTCTTCAGGTCTTTTTCCACGCGCTCGATGCGCCGCGAAATCTGGTCGAGATCGGAGAACATCAGCTCGAGATCCATCACTTCGGCGTCGCGCAGGGGATCGATCGAGCCCGCGGAGTGAGGCACGGACGGATCGTCGAACACGCGCAGTACGTGAGCGAGCGCGTCCACTTCCCGCAGCGGCGCGAGCACGGCGGTATCCTTCGCGCGGTCTTTCACCATGCCGCCGACGTCCACGTATTCGACGGTCGCGTAGGTGATTTTTTTCGGGTTGTAGAGCTTGGCGAGCTGTTCGAGGCGCGGTTCCGGAACACGCGCCACTCCCACGTGCGTCGCCGCGCGGGCAGCCTTCTCGTCCAATTGCGCTCGCGTCAGAATTTTAAACAGAGTTGTCTTGCCGACCTGCGGAAGCCCGATGATCCCCGTTTGCATAGATTGCAAATCGTAGCACACCCGTGCGCGCCGCGCCTCCCGGCGCGGGCGCCTTCATCGGAATGAGGCGCGAAGAGGCAACTTCCGGACCGCACTCAGTGACAGAGTCCGCTCGCCTACTTCTTCATTTGCTGCTTCAGTTGCGCCACCGCGTGCTGGAAGAGATTGACGTTTTCCTTGGAGTCCGGCTCCGTGTTCGCCTTGTCGGAAGAGATTTTTGTCAATAGCGCCAGATTCATCCTGCCAATCGGCCCAAATTCCTTGGAAACCTGATCGTAGAAGTTGGCCAGTTGCGCTCCCATAAGCCGAGTCCTCTCTCTCTTTTTTGAATCTTCCAAGTTCACAGCGAATGTACCGGAGCCTGCGCGGATGCCATTTTGATCAGCTCCTCGATGGCCGCGGAGACGCCCTTCAGGCTTTCCCCGAATTCTCCGATCTCGTCGTTTCCGGAGATGGAGACGGCAAGTCCGCTGATGTCCGCGCGGGCGAGGCGATCCGAAACCTCCTTAAGGTTGGCGAGGCGGGCGAGGATGCTCCGAACCGTTACACGCCCCAGAATTCCCAGGAGAAGAAGCAGGCCGCCCGACAAGGCCAGCGCCAGGAAGACATTTTTCCGAGCCGACGCGCGCTGCGCTTCCACCGCGGCGTTCATGCGGAGATCAAGGCGCTGCACGACTTTGTCGAACAGGTCCGTCGGCTCGCGATCTTGCGCGCGAACCAGTTTGTCGGCGGCCTTGAAATCGGCGTTTTGCGCCACAAAAACTTCGTAGGCGCTCTGATATTTTTCATTCATGGTTTGATCCGCCTTCAGAAATTGCTGGAGCAACGCCGAGGCCTCCGCGTCGTTGACCGTGTTCGCGAGAGCCTCGGCCCCGGCGACGACCTCCGCGGATTCCTCATGAAATTGTTGGGTGTATTTCGCCAGATCGTCGGGATTGCCCCCGCGTAGCAGGACATCCTTCCATTCCTGCACCTCTTTCTTGAAGTTCACCTGGACCACCCGCGCCCGATCCATGTCTCGCACGGATGAGTTCAGCAGCGTGTCGTACGTCTGCGACACACGCTGGAGTTCGATGGAAAGCGACGCGGCAAGCACGCAGAACAACACGACGACTCCACCGAAAAACAGTCCAAGTTTTGTCGCGATTCTCATCTCAATCCCCCTTTACGCGCCCGTGATCGCCGGCTTCACCCGCAGGCACGATCCGCCAAAGGGAACATCGAACAAATGTGAAAATGCTTTAGCCGGAGCTTCGAACTTGATTCCAGTGCAAATTCCGGCTTGCCGTTGCCTCCAGGCTGGACCGCGAACCTTGGGGACATAAGCAATTTCTTAGCATCGAAGTTGCTTGCCGCTGCTGAGCTCGCCGCAATTCGCCCACGGCCGCGCGAGAGAATCTGCTATCGATTCGCTAAGAGGGCCTGATAGACTCCTGCGCGGAGGTGATCGCCGTGGTTCCTGTGCTCCTGGTAGCGCACGTTTTTGGCATTGTGTTTTGGTTCGGCGGCCTGCTGGCGACGTCCATGGCGCTGACGCGCCACACCCAGGAAGACTCGGCGGAAGCGCGCACCGCGTTGGCGCGACTGGAACGCATCTACCTGCGAGGCCTTGCGGATCCCGGCGCCTTGTTGGCGATCCTGGCCGGCGCCAGCCTGATCATGACGAACGCTCCCTACTACCTCCATGCGCCGTGGCTGCACATCAAACTTACTTTCGTGCTGCTCCTGATCGGACTGCACGGACTCGTGGCCGTGAGAACCAAAAGATTCGGCGCGGGAAAAATCGTGCTGCAGCGGTCGGAAGCGCGTACCCTGGTTTTCGTCACGCTGCTTTTCTTGGTCTCCATCCTCATCGCAACGTTGGTGGGCGAAGTTTTCCTGACGTAAGCCAATCACTTGTGTATGCGCCGTGGTGGAGCAAGGAGTCTGGCCCCTGGTTCCTGGCCTTGACCCGGGCACCCCGCTCTACTAAGCTCCAAAATCCGCCATGGCAAAAACGCACTATCCTGTGGACACCGACCATGTGATGCGCGAACTTTGCCGCATCGACCGGCGCCTGGCAAAGGTGATTCGCCGGATCGGCTCCTTTCCCACAAAAAAACCAAAGCCGCAACATCCTTATGAAAGCCTGCTTCAGGCCATCGTCTATCAGCAACTCGCCGGCAAGGCGGCGGCAACGATTTTCGGACGCGTGAAGGCTCTCGGCGCAAACGGCTTCCCCACTCCCCAAGAAATTGTGCAGATGGACGAAACCAAATTGCGCGGCGCGGGGCTTTCCCGGCAAAAAATCGCCGCAGTGAAGGACCTGGCCGCGAAAACCCTCGATGGCACGGTTCCTCCACTGGCCACGCTGCGTAGAATGAGAGAAGAGGAAATCCACGAGCGGCTCGTCCGGGTGCGTGGGATCTGAATGGTCCGTGCAGATGTTTTTGATGTTCCGGCTCGGGCGTCCCGACGTGCTCCCCATTCGCGACCTGGGAATCCAAAAAGGTTTTCAGATCGTCTACGGGCACAAGGACGTCCCCAAACCGCAGGCAATCCTCGAGCACGGCGAGCGCTGGCGCCCTTATCGGTCGATTGCGAGCTGGTATCTGTGGCGCGCCGCGGACCAGAAAATCGTGAAAAAGTCCGCGGCGTCAAGAAAATCGAAGAAAGCGCGGAAGTAGGACGGGCTTCAGCCTGTCCGGTTTTGATATTGCGAAGAAAATCCAAACCGGACAGGCTGAAGCCCGTCCTACTTGAAAACTAATTCATCGTTGCAGCGGCGCATCCGCCGACTTTGTGGTTCGGGCGGTCGCGCTCGATGCCGTCCAGGGCTGTCCAGAGGGCGCGCGCGGCCCGGGAGATTCCCTCCAAAGCCATCGCGGCGTTCTGGCCATCCTGCTCGACGAGCGTGGAAATAATATTTCGCCACACGCTCGAGTGATGAATGTCCGCCGTTTCGTGCAAGGCGAAGTAGCTGCACGTGCGGTCGTCAGCGCCGTAGTGCTTCTTCAGCCCATTCCGCTTTTCGGCGGCGATCCTGGGAACCTGCGATTCGTAGGCAAACAGAGCGCCGAAAATCGACGCGACGGGCGCTTCCGCCGCCAGGGCGCGAAACGTCTCGACCAGCGCGCGGATTTCGGGGATCGGCGTGTGCGCATCGGGATTCGTCGCGGCGCCGCCCATGCCCTCTGCAAATCGCCGCCACAAGTCGGAATGAGCCACTCCGTCGCACTCTTCTTCGTAAGCGTTAGCGAGGACGGCGCGGCGCATGGTTCCCTCCGGCAGCCGGGAATGCAGCGCCGTGAGATACGCGGGAAATTGAGAAACTTGGTGGTAATACTGCTCGGCGTAAAATTGCAGGTCTTCCTTGGTCAGTTCGCCCGCGGACCACGCCTGATAGAACGGGTGCTGCAGCAGATCGTACTTTGCGATTTCCTGGCCGGCTCGTTGCCAGAATGCGGAAAGATCCATTTCGATTTTCTCCCTCGGGTGCGGGCTCGAACGGCGGAAGCTTGCTAACGAAGACTGCCGGCGGGCCGCTGGAATTATGAAGCTGCGAATTCTAACCTCGGCTCGACACAGGTGCAACTGCGAACACGCTGTGGCGCTTAAGAAGATTTCTGACGCGCCGTGAGAAACAAGGCGGCAAGGCCGGAGAGAAGCACGGCGCTTTCCAGCTTCACGGAATACTGGTGGAGGCGATCGAACGCCATGCGCAGCGGATTGTCGGCGGGCGTTGCGTCCACCGATCCCATCTGCAAGCGGAGCGCGTCCATGCGGGCAATGACGCCGTATTGCGAGGCCATCGTGCACAGAATCATGACAAACACCAGCAGCGGAGCGGGCCGCGCCAGCGCCGCGACGGATTTCTCCACCGCGGCCGTCGCAATCAGATAAACACAGCCGGCAACCAGTCCCATGACGTGCAGCCGAGCCAGCGAATATCCCACGACCACCCCGGTCAAATCCTTCGTGGGAAGGATCGAAAAAATGCCCTGCGTGAATACTATGAAGAAGATAATGCTGCCGAGCCAGCAGCCCAACGATAGAAACTGTAGAAATCGCAGTGTCGCCGCCACTTTGGGTTCCTTTGCTCGCGCCTCTCGCGGGTCGCCCAGGCTTGAGACGTTCGACCCGCCGGCTGATCCACAGGAGGTTCAGAGTACCACAGCGGGAGTGGAGAGGACCGTTCCAGCCGCCTTAGTCGGAACCCGGCCCTGCCACGTGCCGGTTCCTCAAAATCGGAAACGCTGCCCATCTTCAAAGACGTTTTGAGCACAGCTCCGCAGGCATTCGCTTAGGAATTCCCGAAAAAGGTGGCAACATATGAGGTGTGTGGGTAGTGGTGGGCGATCAAGGACTTGAACCTTGGACCTCTCGCGTGTGAAGCGAGCGCTCTAACCACTGAGCTAATCGCCCATCGGATACGCTTCGTTTGTAGCAGAAGCGATAGGGATTTTCAACCAAATGACCACGGCGACGGCAAACCAGATTGCGCAACTGCAGGCGTCGATCGGGCGCGTGATTCGCGGCAAGGACGAAGTGATCCGGCTTTCGCTCGTGGCCCTGCTGGCCAAAGGCCACTTGCTGATCGAGGACGTGCCCGGCGTGGGCAAAACGACCCTCGCCCAGGCCATTGCAAATTCCTTCCACTGCTCGTTCCAGAGAATCCAGTTCACTTCCGACCTGCTTCCCTCGGACGTGGTGGGCACGAGCATCTTCAATCAGATGGAGCAGCGCTTCGATTTCAAGCCCGGCCCAATCTTTGCCAACATCATCCTGGCGGACGAAATCAATCGCACCACTCCCAAGACGCAATCCGCGCTGCTGGAAGCCATGAACGAAGCCCAGGTGACCGTGGACAACCACACCTACAAGCTTCCGCAGCCGTTCATGGTCCTCGCAACGCAGAATCCCGTGGAACATCACGGAACCTATCCACTTCCGGAATCACAACTGGACCGGTTTCTGCTGCGCATCGGCATGGGATATCCGTCGCGCGAGAGCGAGCGGGAAATCATGCAGCAGCACGCCAGCGGACGCAACGCGGCCGCCGAAGTCACGCCGATCATGGAAGCGGAAGAGGTCGACGTGATGCAGCACGCGGTTGAAAAAGTGCGCGTGGACGACAGTTTGCGCGACTACGCTCTCGACATCGTCGAGCGCACGCGGACTTCCGAGCAGCTCTCTCTCGGCGTCAGCCCGCGCGGTTTGCTGATGCTGCAGCGCGCGGCGCAGGCGCGGGCGTTCCTCCATGGCCGCGACTTTTGCACCCCCGACGATTTCAAGCAGCTCATCGTGCCGGTGTTCGCTCACCGTGTGGTGGTCAATACGCGCTACGCCGCGACGCAGAAAAAATCGATGCAGGCGGAAATGGTTCTGCGCGAAATCCTGGACACCACTCCCGTCCCTCTCTGATGAATCCCGAATTTGTAGAACGGCGAGTCGGCCCTCCGCTTTTACGCAAAGTGGTGGGCATTTCGCGCGCGGCCCAGTGGACGCGGTTGCGGCAAACGCTCGACCGCCCCAGTTGGCGCAGCTTCGCGATCGCCATGGGCGCCCTGGCGGCGGCTCTGTTCCTGGCGCTGTATTCCGGCGCGGCGGCCGAGGAAGGCCACCTGTTCATCGCGGGAACGTCGGCGCTGGCCGCGCTCGTGCTGGCCGGATGGGTCGCGCTGACGATCGTGCCGGCGCTGGCGCGGCGCACGCCGCTCAACTGGCTCAGCTATCAAATCGAATACAAAGTGACGCGCGAGGGCGTGATCTACATCGCCGGAATCCTGGTCGTGGCGCTGGCCGCGTTGAACACCGGAAACAATTTGTTGTTCATGGTTCTGGCGTGCCTGCTCGCCGGCATGCTGATTTCGGGACTGCTTTCGCGCATCGTGCTGGGCGACGTCGAGGTGCAACTCGAACTCCCCGAGCACATCTTCGCGCAGCGCACGATTATGGCCGTCGCCGAACTCACCAATTTGAAACAACTGACGCCGTCCTTTTCCGTTTCGCTGGTGAGCGAAGACGGGCAAAAAACCAAAGGGAATCCGTCCGCGGTTCACGCGCCTCAAATCCTGGACCGGCCGGTTTATTTTCCGCACATTCCCCACCGCCAAGCGGTGCGGCAATCGGTGGAACTGACGTTTCCGCGGCGCGGAGTGTACCGGCAAGACGCTCTCGGACTGCGCACGAAATTTCCGTTCGGGTTCCTGCAAAAAACGCGGCGCGTCAAATCCGCCATCGAAGTGGTCGTCTATCCGCGCATCCAGCCCACGGAAGAGTTTTACGAAGTTCTTCCGCTCGTCACCGGCGAACTGGAAAGCTACCAGCGCGGGCGGGGCAACGACCTCTACGCGATCCGCGATTACCAGTCCAACGACAGCGCCCGGCACGTCGACTGGAAAGCTTCCGCCAGAACCGGCGCCTTGCAGGTAAAGGAATTCGCGCGCGAGGACGAACGGCGCGTGATGCTGGTGTTCGATCCGTACGTGGGACCGGACGGCAGAGACGCCAAGACCGCCGAGCAATTCGAGCGCGCCGTCACGCTCTGCGCCGGACTGGCCTGGCATTTTTACGAAATCAATTCGGTCATGGAATTCCGCTCCGCGGGATTCGCCACGCCTCGAGTGAGCGCCGGCGATATTATCTACGACATTCTGCGCTACCTGGCCAGCGTGACGCCGCTGACGCAAGAAACGGGCAGGAACTTTCTCGACACTCTGGGCGACACCCCGGACATTTTTAAAATCGTGCTGACCAGCCAGCAGCGGGGCACGATTCCTTCGTCCATTTGGAATGCCGCGTACTTTGTGTTTGTGTCATCGCTCTGAGGCTCGCCTTTCCTGAAACCATGCGTTCCGGGCGGTGTGAGGTATTTCAGTGGCGCAGGCTTCCGCCTGTGCGGGGTTAGTCCTTGCACCCGCCAAACCCCACAGGCCGAGGCCTGCGCCACGCATCTTTCCGCTCCTTCCTCCGATGTGCGAGAATCTCGCCGGTGGCCATTCTGAAAATCTCCGCAGCGGAACTGCCGAAATTCAGGCGGCGCCTGCTTTCGTGGTACGCGAAACGCAAGCGCGATCTTCCCTGGCGCCGCACGCGCGATCCTTACCGCATCTGGCTGTCGGAAATCATGTTGCAACAGACTCGCGTCGCGGCTGTGATTCCCTACTACGAACGTTTCCTCGAAAATTTTCCGGATGTGCGTGCGCTCGCGAGTGCGAGCTCCGATCGCGTACTGTCGAGTTGGGCGGGCCTCGGATACTACAGCCGCGCCAAGAACTTACAGCGCGCGGCGCAACAAATTGTATCGGACCACACGGGCAAGTTCCCGCAGGACTATGGGGCGGCGCTGGCGCTTCCGGGCATCGGCCGCTACACGGCTGCGGCCGTTTTGAGCATTGCGTACGAAAGGCCCCATGCCGTGCTCGATGGAAACGTGGCGCGGGTGCTCGCGCGGATCGGCGCGGTGCGCGGCGACTTGCGCGCCCCTGCCCGGTGGCGAAACCTCGAAGCCGCCGCGCAGAAACTCCTCGCTCCAGCCGCTCCCGGCGATTGGAATCAGGCCATGATGGAGCTGGGCGCAACCGTATGCACGCCGCAATCGCCGCGATGCGGAGAATGCTCGGTCGAAAAATGGTGCGCGGCCCGCAAGCTCGGCATCGAGGAAAGGCTGCCGTCCGCGCGCTCGAAGCGCAAAACCGAGGACGTGACTCTTGCCGCAGCCGTGCTGCTCGATCCGAAGGGTCGCACTCTGCTCGTACGCCGGCTCGACGGTGACGGCGCGCTGTTCTCGCACATGTGGCAGTTCCCCGCCCTCGAAACCACGGGAACGAGTGCCGGCGCGGCGCTCACCGCCCACTTGCGCAAAGAGTTCGGAGTCGCGGCCAACGCAAACCTCACGCCCCTGGCAGCCGCCCGCCACGCGGTCACTTTCCGCAAGGTTCGTCTAGAACCGTTCTTGGTTCGCGTCGCGCGCCTGCCGCGCGTTTCCGGAGCCCGCGTTATCGCTCTCAGCCAACTTCGAAGTCTGCCCATCTCGAACGCCACGCAAAAAATCGCCGACGCCGCAACCGCCCACCGGAATCAGTAGCACCGAATCCCGCCTCGTCCACGCCATTACCCGATACGCCTCAGGCCGGCCCGCGCGCCAGCCGGAGTGTTAAACTAGAAGTTCGCGCCATGGACCCAGCCGGCCAAATCTCCGTTGAATCCTTGCCTGCGCACCTGTCCGCGATCCGGCGCCATTTCGAGATCTCCCTTTATTTTCTACTTCTTACGGGCGTGCTGACGCTGGTCTCCACCGGAAAGCTGGACCTGGTTACGATTTTCGTGCTTCCGGCCGCCATGCTGTTCAAGGGTTACCGCTGGTGGCACGACCAGGGACCGGAAATTTCCAATCGCGTGGCCACCTGGTTGACCGTCGCCTACTTTGTTTTCTTCCCGTTCGACCTTTGGATTATCTCCCGCATGCTGGCGGTGGGCGCTCAAAATCCGGGCCTGTACGCGGCCCTGCTGGCCACGGTTCACCTCATGCTGTTCGCCACGATCGTGAGGCTGTATAGCGCCACGACCACTCGGGACTATCTTTTCCTGACGATGATGGCGTTCACGTCGATGCTGGCCGCCGCGATCCTCACGGTGGACACGGTGTTTCTGGCGTTTTTCTTTATTTTTCTGGGTCTCGCCGTCTCCACCTTCGTCGCTCTGGAAATGTGGCGCAGCGCGCAGGGCGCGGTCACCCGACCCATGGAGAGCGGCACCGCCGCCGCGGAGCAACTGCACAACGCGCTGGGCATCACGTCTGTCGCCATCGCGGTCGGAGCGCTGGCGGTCGGTGGGGTCATATTTCTGATCCTGCCGCGCTTTAGCGGCGGCTACATGTCCGGGCTCAACATGCAGCCCACGCTGATTTCCGGCTTCAGCGACGACGTCGAGCTGGGCGAAATCGGCGAAATCAAAAAGAACAGCATGGTGGTCATGCGCGTCACGGTCGACGGCGGCCTCGAGGCCGCGCACGGCGTGCGCTGGCGCGGCGTGGCTTTGACCAAATTCGACGGCAAGCGCTGGTACAACGATCCGCACGAACCGACTACGCTCACGCCTCCCGGAGATGGAGGCTGGTTCCAGCTCAATGCCCCAGACGCTGCTGCCGCAAAAAACGCCACGCCGATCCATTACACCGTGCTCCTGGAGCCGATCGGCAGTACGGCGCTTTTCTTTGCCAATGAACCGGAGACCGTGCGCGGGCGCTTTACCGAAGACACGGGCCGAGGGCCATTTAGCCAGCGGCGCACCTATCTGCTGAAGGATTTCACGGGATCCGTATTCAATCCGTATCACAGTTACGCGCGGATGGAGTATGAAGCGAACTCCCTCGTGCCCATGCCGCCGCCCGCCTCGGTTCGCCAAGCCGGCACAGTCTATCCGGACTCGATTCGTGACACCTATCTGCAAATGCCATCGCTCGATCCGCGCATTCCCGAACTGGCAAAGCAAATCACCGCGCAGGAAAATAATCCATACGACAAGGCGCGTTCGATCGAGGCCTATCTGCACACGCACTACGGCTACACGCTGGACCTCAGCGGTCCGCCTCAAGGCGACCCGCTGGCCTACTTTCTGTTCCAGAAGCGCGCCGGCCATTGCGAATATTTCGCCGCGGCCATGACGGTGATGCTGCGGACGCTCAAGATTCCCTCGCGATACATCAACGGATTTCAGACCGGGGAGTACAACGACGTCGCCGGCGACCTGGTCGTGCGCGCCAGCGACGCGCACAGCTGGGTCGAGGCCTATTTCCCGGGCTACGGCTGGCTCACGTTCGATCCCACGCCGCCCTCCAACGAAGAAAGACAGGAGGGCTTGCTTTCGCGGCTCTCGCACTACTGGGACTGGTTCCAGCTGCAATGGGGCGAATGGGTCATCAACTACGATTTCGTACACCAGATTACCGTGGCGCAAAACCTCGGCCGTTTTTCGAGGGACTGGGCCGAGCGCCTTCGAACCGATTTTTCGAGCGCGCGCCGCCATGCCACCGACAAGCTGAAACTCTGGCAAGATCGGGTGGCTCTCAGCCCGGCCGGCCGCACGGGAGTGATCCTGTTCTTCGGAGCCTTCGTGATCGGTGTCCTGATCCTGCGCCCCGAAGTGCGGCGGAGGCTGATGGTGTTGTGGCGCACGCGAATTCTGCCCGCCCGTGAAATGACGCCTCACCTCGCGACGCTCCAATACATGGAAATGCTGCACGTTCTGGGGCGAAGCGGAATTCACAAGACGGATTCCCAGACGCCGGCGGAGTTCGCCGCGTCGCTGGCGGATGGAACTCTCGCCGCTCCGGTGTTTGAACTGACGTCGCTGTATGAGGCTGCCCGCTACGGAGGAAAACCTTCAGACCCGCAGCGCGCGTCGTCGTTGATCGGCCGCATCCGCGCCTTCCTTCGCTCGCGGCGCAAGTAGCAAAGACTCCGGCTCGGCTGGGCGCCTGCTCCACGGCACGGCCACTCCCAACATGCTAGAATGATCGGACCGTCCCGCCTGTGCGAGACGCCTTTTTTATGCCGAAAGCAGGATTCATCAGCCTGGGTTGCCCGAAGAACCTCGTGGACAGCGAGGTGATGATGGGCGTGCTCGCGCGCAACGGCTACGAATTTACGCCGCGCGCGGAGGAAGCCGACGTCCTCGTCGTGAATACGTGCAGCTTTATCGCCCCGGCGCAGAAGGAATCGATCGACACGATTCTGGAGATGGCCGAATACAAGAAATTCGGCGTGGCGAAAAAACTGATCGTGGCCGGATGCCTGGTGGAGCGCTTTCGCAACCAGATCCGCGAGCAGATTCCCGAAGTCGACGCGGTGGTGGGAACGGGCGAGATCGAAAATATTCTGGCGGCCGTCGAGGGCGAGTTGCGATCGGACGCCGCGAGCGCGGCGGCGCTCCCGCAGTATTTGTATCACGATCTCACGCCGCGAATCCTCTCCACGCCGAAGCACGCCGCGTACATCAAGATTGCCGAAGGCTGCGACCATCCCTGCACGTTCTGCATCATTCCTCAACTGCGCGGAAAATTCCGCAGCCGCCGGTTTGAATCCGTGGTGCGCGAAGCCGAGAATCTCGCCGCCGCGGGCGTTCGCGAAGTGACCCTGATCGGCCAGGACACCACTTCCTACGGCGAGGACCTCGGCTTGCGCGACGGCCTCGCGCTGCTCCTGGAGCGGCTCGCGGGCGTCGAAGGTTTGCAGTGGGTGCGGTCGCTGTACTGCTACCCGAACCGCGTGACGCAGTGCTTGCTGGACACGATTGCCGCGCACCCGCGCATCGCGAAATACGTGGACATGCCGCTGCAGCACGCCAGCCGCAACGTTCTCGCGCGCATGAAGCGCGGGTCGAACGGAGACGCGTTCCTGCAATTGCTCGGGCGCATGCGCTCGACGATTCCCGGCGTGGCGCTGCGCACTTCCTTCATCGTCGGCTTCCCCGGCGAAACCGAAGCGGATTTCCGCGAGCTGTGCGATTTTGTGAAGGCAGCGGAGTTTGACTGGATGGGCGTTTTTCCTTATTCCGACGTCGACAATGCATCGAGCTTCGCGCTCGATGAAAAGGTGGACGAGGACACGATCAAGGAACGCCAAAGCCGGCTCATGGAAATCCAGCAAAAAATTTCGGCGCGCAAGCTGCGCCGTTTTCGCGGCCAGCGCGCGACCGCCCTCGTGGAAGGCCCGTCCAAGGACACGCCGCTTGTCTGGGAAGCGCGACTCGAAGGAATGGCGCCCGAAATCGACGGCAAGCTGTACTTGAATGACATCGAAGTGGAAGGGGCGGGGATCTCCGCGCGTCCCGGCGACGTGGTTACCGCGGAAATCACCGAGGCGCACGAGTACGACCTGGTGGGCCGCGTCGTGGAAATTCTGGATGTTCCGCGCCCGCCGGCCGCGCACGTTTCGGCGACGGCGCCCGTGCAGCGCGTTTCCACCGGCGCGGCGCTGAGAATTTTGTAGGACGGGCTTCAGCCTGTCCGATTTTGAATTCCGGGGCGCTCGGCGCAATTTGAAATTTCGGAGTAGAAATCGAAAGCGGACAGGCTGAAGCCCGTCCTACTGAACGCCATGAAACTGAAATGCCCCATTTGCAAGCAGCCCGTCGATTCCGAAACGACCGAGGAATTCCCCTTCTGCAGCGCGCACTGCCGCGAGCGCGACCTCGGCAACTGGGCCACCGAAAAATACAAAGTAGCCGTCCCCAATATGGACGAATCGGAACCGGAAGAAACCGAGCCGAATGAGCCAGCCCACCCCGAATCCTCCGACACCGACGACGAGTAGCGGCAAGCGCAAGCCGAGCGTCTCGCTCGCCATCGCAACCGCGTTCGGCTTGGGCTATCTCCCCAAAGCTCCCGGCACATGGGGATCGCTCGGTGGTGTCGCCGTTTCATTGGGGATGACTTGGATCACTTCGCGCAGCGCGCTGCAACATATGAATACGGAGCGCGATGCTAACTTCTGGACTGTCGGTTTGTTACCGGCGGGCGTGGACTATGTAGTTGTAATTCTCATTGCGTTGTTGGGTGTTTACGTTGCTGGCCGGGCAGCCATGTACACAGGCAAGAAAGATCCTCAGTTTGTCGTGATTGACGAAGTCTCTGGTCAGATGATCGCCTACTTTTCGCCGTTCACGCTGTTAAACTGGAAAAGTTTCTTGCTGGGCTTTATACTTTTTCGTGTCTTCGATATTTGGAAACCGTTCCCCGCGCGGCAAGCCGAATCGCTCCCCGGCGGCTTGGGAATCATGGCGGATGATTGGATCGCGGGAATTTACGCGGCGCTCGGGTTGTGGCTTGCCCGCGCGATAGGGTTTTAGGGCCTTTGCTGACCGAAACCTGCGGGGCGCTCGCAAGTAGCGAAACATTCTCAAGTGCGACTGAGAACTGAATTTGGAAACCAACGGCATACCGCGCATCGATCGCATCCAGCCGACGGCAGGAATCCCTGGCGGCGACGTCACGATTTACGGCGCGGGCTTTGTTCCCCGGCCCAACACGCGGCCGCACGTGCGCTTTGGCGAAACCGAAGCCAGCCTGCTGATCGCCACGCAGAATTATCTGATCGCGCGCGTACCGGACGGCGCGGCGGGCAGCATCGTGAGCGTGGAAACTTCCCGGGCGGCCAGCCAGCCGTTCGCGTTTCACCTGGGCGTGCAGATCGCCGACAATCTTCATCCGGTGGCGAATCCCGCGGTGGACGTCGAAGGAAATATTTACGTCACGTACAGCGGCCACCGGGGACAGAAGGTCGCCGTCTCGCTCTATAAAATCACGCCCAACTACGCAGTAAAGCCGTTCGTCACGGAACTGGTGAATCCCACGGGCCTGGCGCTCGATCGGGAAGGGTTTCTCTACGTATCCTGCCGCGACGACGGGACCATCCATCGCGTCGCTCCGGACGGGCGGTCGCAACTCTGGGTCGAAGGCATGGGCGTCGCGACGGGAATCGCGTTCGACACGATCGGGAATCTTTTTGTGGGCGACCGCAGCGGCACGATTTTCAAGATCAATGCCGACCGCCAGATTTTCGTCTTCGCCACGCTGGAGCCGTCCGTTGCGGCGTACCATTTGGCCTTCAGCCCGACCGGCGAATTGTTCGTGACCGGCCCGACCACATCGAGTTTTGACCGAGTGTACCGCATCAACCAGAAGGGTGAAGTCAGCAGCTTCTTCCGCGGCCTCGGACGGCCGCAGGGCCTGGCATTCGACCGCCGGGGAAATCTCTACGTCGCGGCGTCGTACCAGGGTCGCCGCGGCATCGTGCGGATTTCGCAGGACGCGCGCGCCGAACTGGTTCTTGGCGGCAGCGGTCTCGTTGGCCTTGCGCTGCTGCCCGGCCATCGCGCCATCCTGGCCACCAACAGCGCGCTCTTCACCGTCGATTGGGACGTGGAAGGCCTTCCGCTTCCCCGGTAACTCACAATGAAAGCTGAAATCATAGCCGTCGGATCGGAACTGCTGACGCCGGACCGGGTGGACACCAACTCCCTGTTCCTCACCGCGCGGCTCAACCAACTCGGCATCGAGGTCACGCGCAAAACCGTCGTCGGAGACGATCTCGCTCCGCTGCGCAATGCGTTCGAGGGAGCGTGCAGCCGCGTCGAGCTCATCGTCGCGAGCGGAGGCCTGGGCCCGACGGAAGACGATCGCACACGCGATGCCGTGGCCGACCTCCTCGGGCGAAAACTCGCGCGCGATCCCGGCGTAGTGAAGATGATCGAAGAGCGCTTCCGGCGGATTGGCCGCGCGATGTCCGAAATCAACATGCGCCAGGCCATGGTGCCGGAAGGAGCGACGGTGCTGCCGAACGATCGCGGCACGGCGCCGGGCCTGTGGCTCGAAGCAGGCGACCGCATTGTGATTCTGCTTCCCGGCCCGCCGCACGAGTTGAAAGCCATGTTTACCGCGCAGGTCGAACCGCGTCTCGCGCGGCTTTCAACGGGCGTACGCCTCGTGGGCCGCGAACTGCGCGTCGCGGGAATGGGCGAGTCCGACGTCGACCAGCGCATCGCGCCGATTTATACGCGCCATTCCGACGTGCAGACGACAATCCTCACGGCGCCGGGTGAAATTCAGATTCACCTGCGCGCCTGGACGCGGGATCCGGCCGCCGCCGAACGCCAGCTTCAGGGAATCCAGGAAAGTATCGTGCTCGCGCTGGGCGAAGCGGTGTTCACAACGGCGGGCGAATCCATGGAAGAAGTGGTCGCCCGGGAATTGACCATGCATCAGGCGACGATTGCCACGGCGGAAAGCTGCACCGGCGGCCTGCTCGCCGAACGCCTCACTCGCATCTCGGGAAGCTCGGCCTATTTTCTGGGCGGCGTCGTTTCCTACAGCAACACCCTGAAGTCCGCGTGGGTGGACGTCCCCGCGGAAATCATCGAGTCGCGCGGCGCCGTCAGTTCCGAAGTGGCGATCGCTTTGGCCGACGGAATCCGCCGCCGCACCGGCGCGACGCTGGGCATCGGAATCACCGGCGTGGCCGGCCCCACCGGAGGCACTCCGGAAAAACCCGTGGGCACGGTGCACGTAGCGATCGCCGACGCGTCGGGCAGCAAGGAGCGCGGCGTTCACTATCCCGGCGAGCGCGACCGCATCCGCTGGCAAGCGTCGCAGACCGCGCTGGACCTTGTGCGGCGCTATTTCCTGTATGCGTCTCAACCGAAATCCAGTGCATGAAGCCGCCCGTTTCGCACGGGAAGGCAACGGCGGTTGGCGGCGCCGGCGTCCCGCCGGCGGTTTCTGTTCCCCGACGCTGAAAAATCGCCGGCGGGACGCCGGCGCCACACAAAGTGGACGGGCAATTTTTGCGGCGGTGAAAACCGCGATGCAATCGAAGAAAATGATTTGCTTTAGCTGATGCGCCTCTTCGTCGCGTTGGACATTCCCGAAAGCGTTCGCGCATCCCTCGCCGGATTGGTCGCGAATTTGCGCGCCGCCTGCCGGGACGCTCGCTGGACGCGAATCGAAGGCCTGCACATCACGCTGAAATTTATCGGCGAAACTCCCGCTGAAAAAACCGCGGAGATCCAGGCGGCGCTGGAGTCGATTCCCTCGCGCCCCCCGATCCCGATGAATTTTCGGGGCATCGGATTTTTCCCGAGTGAGCGCCGTCCTCGCGTGCTCTGGGCCGGCATCGAAGCCAACTCGGAACTTGCCGCGCTGGGCGCAGCGGTGGAAGCAGCGCTCGTTCCCGTCGGCATTCCGCGCGAAGAGCGCGCGTTCTCGCCGCACCTCACGCTCGCGCGGTTCGATGAGCCTCGCGGTCTGAATGCCCTGCATGCCGCGATCGAGAAAGCCGGCACCCTCGAATTCGGCGGGACGATCGCGGAAGAATTTTACTTGTATCAAAGCGTTCTGAAACGCGGCGGAGCGGAATATACTCGGCTGGCAACTTTTTCGTTCGCGGAGAGAAAAACCGGGTGAATCTGGAAATTGCCTCAAGCCCAGCAGGAAGCTGGGGACTCGTTGCCCTGGGATATCTGCTGGGCTCCATCCCGTTCGGCTATCTGCTCGTGCGCGCCTCGGGCGGAGGCGACATCCGTTTCCGGGGAAGCGGAAACATCGGCGCGACCAACGTCGCGCGAACCTCCGGTTGGGCGGTCGGCGTCGCTACGTTGCTCCTTGACTCCGCCAAAGGCTTTTTTGCCGTGTGGATTTCGGGACACTTCTCGGGAGGAGACATTCGCTTCATGATGTATGCGGGTTTTGCGGCGATCCTGGGACACGTGTTTCCGGTGTGGCTCAAATTTCAAGGTGGAAAAGGCGTGGCCACGGCGCTGGGTGTTTTCCTGGCGATCTGCTGGCCGGCGGCCGGCGTGGCGATCGTGCTGTTCCTGCTGGTCGCAGTGTTTTGGAGGTACGTGTCGCTCGCCTCGGTTTCCGCCGCTGCGGCATTGCCGTTGCTTGTCTATTTGCTCTACGCGCCGGGCCACGCGCCGCCGACGGCAGTTTCCGTGTGCACGCTCCTCGCCGCGGTGGTGGTGATCGCAAAACATCGTGACAATATCGAGCGCCTTTTGGCGGGCACGGAGCCGCGCTTCGAGATGAGCCGCAAAGAGCCGTGATTCGTGGTTCGTGAGTCGTGGAACAACCTTGGCGTCGTTCGGATAGATGGAATCATGAAGAAAATTGCCATTATTGGCGCAGGGGCCTGGGGCACAGCGCTGGCCATCGCGCTTACGCGCTCCTCGCGCCCGCACCGGCTAGCGCTCTGGGCGCACAGCGCCGACGTCGTCGAGGCCCTCCACACGCGGCGAGTCAACGAGATTTATCTTTCGGGATTTGAATTGGCTGTGGACGTAGAAGTCACCGGCAGTCTTGAGAAAGCGCTCGCCGAGGCCGACCTGGTGCTGGGCGTCATGCCCGCAGCTCACGCGCGCGAGATTTATCGCGCGATGCGTCCGCTGGTGGCTCCGGGCTCAAGCTTTATCAGCGCGACCAAGGGCCTGGAGCCGGACACCCACGCGCGCATCAGCCAGGTCATCGCCGAAGAAATGGGCCCCGATTCTTCTTCGCGCATCGCGGTTCTCTCCGGCCCGAGCTTTGCCGCCGAAGTCGCCGCAGGACATCCCACCGCGATTGTCCTCGCTTCGGCCAATGGGAAGTTGGCCTCCGAAATTCAGGAAGAATTCTCCGGCCCGAGATTCCGCCTCTACACCAACGACGACGTGATCGGCACTGAGATCGCCGGCGCCGTGAAAAACGTAATCGCGATTGCCGCCGGAATCTGCACGGGCCTCGAACTCGGCACCAACACGGTGGCCGCGCTGGTCACGCGCGGACTCGCCGAAATGACGCGCCTCGCCGTCGCTCTGGGCGGCCGTCGCGAGACGCTTGCCGGACTCGCGGGCGTCGGGGACCTCATCCTCACAGCCACCGGCGAACTCAGCCGTAACCGCTCCGTCGGAATCCAGCTTGGCAAGGGACGCGAGCTGCGGGAAATTCTCGGCTCGACCCGCAGGGTCGCGGAAGGCGTAGGCAGCGCGGCGGCAACGCTGGAATTGGCGCGGCGTGCGAACGTCGAAATGCCCATAACGGAACAGGTCCACTCCGTCCTGATCGCCGGTCGAGTTACGAAAGATGCGATCCGCGAGCTGATGGAGCGCCGCCTCAAACAAGAGTAACTAATACGCCGCACCCCTTGGCTGATGCGTAGCAGCCCGCCTTTCCTCCCTTCTGGCCAGCCTTCTCAGATCGTAAAATGGATTGGATACGAACTGCCCACCGTGGACCTGAATGACCTCAAATCGGCGTTCGCTCACCGGCCGAGGATTCTCTGGCTGGTGCTGGGCGCCATGCTGCTCGTCAGCGTGCTGCCCCTTTCCCTCTATCACTGGCAGGTTCTGCAACTTAGCCAGGGCAAACTCACGGATACGGAGAGCGTCCAGCAGACGGAAGTGACTCGTTCGCTGGCCGAAGAAGTCCAACAATTTGACGCCAACCTCTACCAGCAACTCATCAGCGAGCGGCAGATTTTGGCGCTCACCGGCCTGATCGACAAGGTCGATACTTCCGAAAATGCCCCGCAAGTAACCCGCGTGCTCGAGAACTTCGTCGCCAGCAATCCGAATATCTTGTACCTGACGGCGGTGGGCAAAGAAGGAAAAGGCACGGGCGCCGGCAACTTCGTGCCGGACCAGGATCCCTTCGTGGCCAAGGCGCTTCAGCGGGCCTTTTCCACGACGCTGCAATCCTTGGAGTTCCGCAGCGATCCGCTGGCGATAGGACCGCAAAACAGCCCCGCATTCGTGATGGCCGTGCCGCTGGAAGTGAATGACCAGTTTTCGGGAATGCTGGCCGCCGTCGTTTCCCTGGACGGCATCCTTCGCAGGCTGCAGGAAACCAGCGTGCGTGGACGAGTGGTGTTTATCGTGGACCACGACGGACACATCGTGGCCCACCCGGAAACGAAGCTGTACGTACCCGGCTCGGACGCGCGGCCCACCTCACCGGTGGTGGTGCAAGTCGCGTCGCTGCCGAAAGGCCTGCGCACGACCGAAACGCTGCGCCGCTTCGAATCGACGGACAACGGAAACAAAACGGAAATGGTCGGGACGTACAGCACGATCCCGGATCTGAATTGGGCGGTCGTCGCTCAGCGCGGCCTGGACAAGGCGCGCGAAGATGCGGGCGTGAAGGAACTGAACGCGCAGGCTCTCAAGTTCGTGGTGGTCGTGACCTTCGCCGCCCTGCTCCTCGGATACTTTTTTGCGGTCGGCATCAGCACGCCGATCCGCGCCCTGGCGGCGTCCACGCTCGCGATCAGCCGCGGAGAATTCCACCAGCGGACTCCCGTGAAGGGCGCGGCCGAAATCAGCGAGTTGGCTGAGACGTTCAACCACATGGCCGGCGACATCGAGCAGTTCGTCGAACAGCTCCAACAGGCCGCCACGGAAAACCACGATCTCTTCCTTGGCTCCATTCGCATGCTCGCCGCGGCCATCGACGAAAAAGATCCGTACACGCGCGGCCATTCCGGGCGCGTGGCGAAGTATTCGATCATCATCGGACAGCAGCTCGGATTGGCGTCGGTCGAGCTGGAAAAGATCCGGATTTCCGCGCTGCTGCACGACGTGGGAAAAATCGGAGTCGATGACCGCGTGCTGAAAAAGCCCGGCGCGCTGACTCCCGAGGAATTCGCCCTGATGAAGCAACATCCGCTGAAAGGCGCGAACATCATGCGGCCCGTCGCGCAGCTCAAGGAAATGCTGCCGGGCATCGAACTGCACCACGAGCACGTCGATGGCGGAGGCTATCCGCACGGGTTGCAGGGCGACAGTATTCCTCTCATGGCCCGCATCATTTCCGTCGCCGACACGCTCGACGCCATGACCACCAATCGCCCGTATCAGTCCGCCATGGACCTGGAATTCGCCATGAACCGAATCCTCGGGCTGTCGAATACGAAATTCGACGCCGCCGTCGTGGACGCGCTGGATCGCGCCGTCCGCGCCGGCAAGATTCGTTTGAGCGCCACCCTCGTGGAAGTTTAGAAATTCTCTTCCGGCAGGAAATCCAACCGCAATTTAGAACGCGGACTCGTGGTAAATCGTGATCATCCACTTGCCGTCGTGCTTGGTCACGATCCAGGTGAGCAGGCCTTTGCGATTCGGCGCGTCCTGGCCGTCTCGCGTCTTTGCGCCGGCCATCTGCCAGTCGATATCCACGGATGCGATGTCCGGAGCGAGGAATCGAATGCTTCTCACCTGGTCGGTTCGGTGCGCATTCTTGAGAAAGGTCGTGAAGATTTCGTTGTAGTGGGCTTCCAGTTCCTTCCAGCCGTGGCTGGGAATAGCGGTGGTGCTAGAGAAATCGCCGTCTTCCACGTAGGCCATCGCCGTCGCACGCGCATCGTGGCGGTTCCAGGCGTCTTCCCACGCGGCCACGCACTGCTTGATGGCCGCCGAATCCGAATCCATGTTGGCAGGCATTTGCGCCCAGGAAAGGGCCGTGGAGAAGGAAAGCACCACCGCCGCTGCCAACGCCAGCTTGAGCTGCTTTGAAAGCATCGCATCCTCCCGATTTCCGCAGGCTTGATCGCAAAGCGGCGCGTGCGAAAAAAAAATAAAATACGCTGCCGCCGCCTAAAAGGCCTGTTCGTGGTAAATCACGATCATCCATTGGCCGCTGTGCTTGGCCACAACCCAAGTAAGAAGTCCCTTGCGAAGAACGCCGCCCGGGGCGCTCGGATCGGTCACCAGCCAATCGATGTCCACCGATGCGATGTCCGGCCCTAGAAAGCGGATGCTCCGCACCGTATCGGTGGTGTGCGCGTTCTTCAGGAACGTGCTGAAAATCGTCGTGTAATGATCCTCGAGTTCCTTGCGTCCGTGGCTCGGCTCCCCTTTGACGCTCGAAAAGTCGCCGTCTTCCACATACCGCATGGCTACCGCGTGCGCATCATGCGTATTCCACGCGTCCGCGAATGAGGCAACCATTTGTTTAATGGCGGCGGTGTCGGCCTCCCGGCCGGAACCCGTTTGCGCCCGAGCGCCTGCTGCGGAAAAAGTCAGCAACATCAAAACTGTCAACGCGGCCTTCGATGGAAAAGACATCGTCGCGCACCCCATGTAGAAAATTTACATTCCAACATAGCCCCGACTGGTACTCGGCCAATTAGCGGCATCATACAACAACTCGGTCCGCTTTGCCCCGCGAAAGCTCCCCGAATGCCGCCGCAGGCGGTGCGCAGGTTTTCTTCTGCTAGAATAAGTGTCGATTTCATCAGCTAGTCCTGCGGCTCGCGGCATCCGCCCCGGCAGGAAGACTTCCGACTGGGCCGGACTTTCGCCCCTGACACTTATGTTTTCCATCTTCGGCAAGGACAAGGACGACGAACGCAAGAAGCCCGCCGAGGGCGGGTCGCTGCTCGACCGCCTGAAGCAGTCGATCTCGAAGACGCGGACGCAAATCGCGACGAAGGTCGAAGACCTGATCTCGGGCGAGAAGAAAATCGACCCCGAACTGCTCACCAAGCTGGAAAACGCGCTCCTCTCCGCCGATCTCGGGCCGCGCACGACCCATCAGATTCTCGAAGCGGTCCGCCAGAAACTCGAACGGCACGCCCTCAGCAGTGCGGCGGACCTCAAGGCGGAGCTCAAGAACCAGCTCTTGTATGCCCTGCGCACGGTGCCCTCGGCGAATGGAACGAAAGCGGCCGCGCAGGAAGCGCGTCCCCGCGTGATCTTCGTGGTGGGCGTGAACGGCACGGGCAAAACCACGACCATCGGCAAGCTCGCGCATCGCATGCGGAAGAGCGGCAAAAATGTGGTTCTCGCCGCGGGTGACACGTTTCGCGCGGCCGCCATCGAGCAACTCGCCGTTTGGGCCGCGCGCACCGGCGCGGAAATCGTCAAGACCAAGTCCGGCGGCGATCCGGCGGCGGTCGTCTACGACGCGCTGTCTTCCGCCCGCGCGAGAAATGCCGACGTCGTCATCGTGGACACGGCCGGACGTCTGCACACAAAGACAAATTTGATGGCCGAGCTGGACAAAATGAAACGCACGGCGACGAAAATTATTCCCGGCGCGCCGCACGAAGTTTTGCTCGTGATGGACGCCACGACAGGCCAGAACGGTCTTTCCCAGGCGCGCGAGTTCACTGCGACCGCCGGCGTGACCGGCATCGTGTTGACCAAGCTGGACGGCACGGCCAAGGGCGGCATCGTCGTAGCCATCACGCGCGAACTGGGCTTGCCCGTCGAGTATGTTGGCACTGGCGAAGGAATAGAAGACCTGGTGCCGTTCGACGCGGAGACGTTTGTCTCGTCGCTCTTCGATTGAGCCGGTTTCGCAGCGCCGCGAGGTCTTCGCTGGGTCTCGGGGTCAAGAATAGCTGTGCTGCTCGAATCCGCCGCCAAATGCAGAATTCGGAGCTGTTTGATTCCATGAATGCGACCGCATCTCCGACCAACGCTTCCCCAGCCGCCGACGCTGCCTTCATGGACCGCGCGCTCGAACTCGCGGCCTGCGGCGTTGCGCTCACCAGCCCGAATCCCATGGTTGGCGCGGTTCTCGTCCGCGACGGCCGCGTGGTGGGCGAGGGATTCCACACGTACGATGGCGTCCGGCACGCGGAAGTGATCGCCCTGGCGAACGCGGGCGAAGCCGCAAAGGGCGCGACGCTCTACATCAACCTCGAGCCGTGCTGCCACACGGGCCGCACCGGACCGTGCACGCAAGCCGTGATTGCAGCGGGGGTTGCGCGCGTTGTGGCGGCGATGGCCGACCCGAACCCTTCCGTGGCCGGCCGCGGCTTCGAACAACTGCGCACAGCCGGAATCGAAGTTCGGACCGGCTTGCGCGAGCCAGAAGCGCGCCGCCTGAATGAAGCGTTCGCGCGCTGGATCGTTTCCAGAAAGCCACTCGTGACCCTGAAATCCGCGCAGACGCTCGATGGCCAGCTGGTCCTCCCGAATGCGAAGCGAAGAGCGCGTACTGGGAAGCGCATTTCGGAAAAAGACCGCTGGATTTCGTCGGCCGAATCGCGCGCCGAGGTGCAACGCATGCGCCACGCCTCCGACGCGCTGCTCACGGGCATCGGCACGGTGCTCATTGACGACCCGCTGCTCACGGACCGCACGGGCCTGCCGCGCAGACGCAAACTGCAGCGCGTCGTGATGGATTCGCGCTTGCGCCTGCCGCTGCGTTCGAAGCTCGTGCGCTCGGCGGATGGGGACGTCATCGTCTTCACTCGCGCGAGCGAAAATTCCCCGAAGGCGCGCGCGCTGCGCCGCGCCGGGGTGGAAGTCGTGCGCCTCTCGGGGCGCAGCGCGCTGCCGGACCTCCAAGGAGCGATCGCCGAGCTTGGCCGCCGCGAAATTCTCAGCGTGCTGCTCGAGGCGGGCGCCATCCTGAATTCGGCCGCGCTGGCCGCCGGAATTGTGGATAAAATGCGCGTGTTCTTCGCGCCCAAAATTGCCGGGCCCGCCGGAAGAAAGCCGGGCAAGGCCTCCGAGCCCGCGCGACTTCGGGCCGCTCAGGAATTGCGGAACATCCACATCGAACCGTTTGGACCGGATTTCGCGGTCGAGGGGTATCTTCACGATGTTTACAGGACTCGTTGAACACGTCGGCACGATCGAATCGGTGGAACTGTGCGACGTCGGTGGCCGCACGGATTCCGGCGGGACGCGCCCCGATCAAATCGGCGCCCGAATTCGCGTGAACGCCGGGCCGCTCATCGAAGGCCTTGAAAAATCGGGCAGCATCGCGGTGAACGGATGCTGCCTCACGGCGATTGACATTTCGAGCGGAAGCTTTGCCGCCGATCTTTCCGGAGAAACGCTGCGCTGCACCAGCCTCGGCGAACTGAAGCGAGGCACGCGCGTGAATCTCGAGCGCCCGCTGACCGCGATGAAGGAACTCGGCGGCCACTTCGTGCAGGGCCACGTGGACGGAGTCGGCCGCGTGGCCCGCCTGGAAGCCGAAGGCGCCAACTGGTGGTTCGGCGTCCGCGTGCCGCAGCAACTCGGCCGTTACGTAGCGATGAAAGGCTCGATCGCGCTCGACGGCATCAGCCTGACCGTCGCAGGCTGGCACGACGGCGTCGCCGAGACCGCCATTATCCCGTACACCTACGAGCACACGAATTTGTCTTCGTTGAAAGTCGGAGACGCGGTGAACGTCGAGTGCGACATTCTCTCGAAATATGTCGAGAGGATTGTCGAGTCGCGCTCACGAACCACGACCGCTTCGCGCCTCAGCATTTCAGAGTTGATCGAAAAGGGATTCTAGGGCCTCGATTGCGCGCCGCCGATCCGGCTGCATCAGGATGCATCCGAACGTCTCGAAGCTTGAACGGCCTGCTCCCGCAAATCTCGAACCAGCCTGTATACCGATTCCACTTCGTCGATGTCGACAAAGACAGGAACTGGACTGCTGACGCTCACGCTGCTCCAACCGCGCGACGGGTTCTCGCGGCGCGAGAAGAGCGGCAGCTTTTCGCCGAGCCATAGCGAACCGCCCCGGTCGCCATCGCGGTTTAGCTCCGGGATGGATTCCAGATAGCAGGACCGCGTTTTGCGCGTCCAGCCTTCCTGAACAATCAGCACGCGCCGATTGGTGACTCCGTAGTAGGTGCGTCTCTTGAGCCACGCGTCCCACAGAAAGCGTCCCCATATGAGATACTGCCCCACGACCACGAACGGAATTCCCCAAACAACCATGAACGAGGGCCCCGGGTGGCTGCTTTTTCCCCAATAACCGAGCGCGCCCGCTTCCCAGAAAATCGCGAAACCTCCCCAAAGCAGAGAAAACGGAATCATGAACCAATCGCCCGAATGAAACACCACCGACGGGTTGGGCATGGCGGCCCACTGAAAGCTCTCTCCCTGCATGAGCTCCGATTGCAGCTTCATCGCCGCGCGCGGATCGATCATGGATTTTTTCTCCGACTCTAAACGGCACCTAGTGCTTCAGCGCGTCCGCCAGGCTGATTTGATTCACTTCCAGTGTGCGTCCCATCGCCTGATTGAATTTCATTTCATCTTCCAGCAGGTTAATCCGGTCGCGCAGCTCCGTGCCTTCCGCCGCGGTCACGTCGCGTTCCCGCAGCACGACGTTGTAACTCGTCGACGCACCCAGGCGGTATTTTTGCTGTTCGTCTTCGAAAGTCTGAACGGCCAGCTTCTTCGCTTCTTCCGCCGCCGCGAGCGACGCGCGGTCTTCGCGCATGGCGATCAGCGCGTTGCGCACGCTCACAAAAATGGCATTTTGCTCCTGCCGGTACTGCGTTTTTTGCTGGCGCTCGTTCAGCAGCGCCTGGGCATTGTCGGCTTGCGCCGCTCGATTGCGAATCGGCAACGTGATGTTGATTCCTCCCTCGAACGAGGCGTAATTTCCGCGGAACATTCGGCTCAGGTCCTGCCCCAGTCCGCCCGGGAAAACGACTTGCGAGGCAGTGGCGACCGCGGCCGACTGAAACGCGTCGGGAATGGGAACGCCCGCGGAATTCACCACGGGCAGACCCGGCACGAATGCGCCCGTCGGCGTGGTGAGCGTGGTCGTCTGGATGCCGCCGAGGCCCGTGGCAACGTACTGTCCAAAAACATTGACCGACGGCAGCAGCTCATTTTTTGTCGCTTTCACGTCCGTCCCGGCGTTTTCAAGATTCAACTGGGCCTGCTTGAGTTCCGGCCGTTTCTGCCACGCTTCTTTTACGGCGTCTTCGACCGGGACGTTCTCTCCGATCTCCGGCGTGGAAATCGCCGTAGTCGGAATAATTTCCGCGCGAAGTAGCGTTGGGTCCGATGGGTCCTTCGTGATGTCATTGAGCAGCGTCGTTTCATCCTGCAATTGAATGGATTGCGCCTGCACCAGCGCCTGCTTGTCGGAGGCAAGCTGCGACTGCGCCGTCAGGACGTCGAGCGATGACAGCGTGCCGATTTCGAGCCGCTTCGAATTTTCCTGGTAAAGCTGCTGCGAAACTCCCACCGCCGCCTCTTCCACTTTTACATTTTCCCGCGCGTAGACCAGCTCCCAGTAGTCGTTCGACACCTGCGCGGTGGTAGCCATGATTTGCTGCTCGAGCTGCGACAATCCGACTTTGATCGTGCGCTTGGCTTCGATGATCAGGCGCGTGTTCGGCAAAATTCCGAATCCGCGAAGCAGCGGCTGCGTAATCGTTACCGTGAGCGCCGACTGAATGTCGGGATTGTACAGATTGAAGAATCCGAAATTCGTGGAGGTGCGGTTGTTCGTGACGCCGGCCTGGAACTGAGTGCCCGTGGAAAAATACTGGTTGTATTGCATATCGACGTTGCCGATGTGCTGGACGTATGCCGGCGGCGTTTGAGCCGTGGCAGACGTCGTCCCTGTCGGAATGATTCCCGCGAAGAGAGGGTTGTTGAGCGGCGTGACCGAATCCTGAAGATTGAGGCTGCTGGTCACCGCAGGGTCGAACGGAACCAAGCCGTTGATTCCCGACTGCGCGCGCAGCAATCCAACTTCATCCAGCCACGGCGTAAAGCGCTGCACTTCGATCGCCAGATTATTTTCGAGCGCCAGCGAAATGGCATCCTGCAGGCTGAGCATGAGCTTGCCGTCTTGCAGCAACTGCTCGATCCTAGGGGAGTTTGTAACCGATGGCCCGGTGGGCGGCATCGGCCGGTATGGCTCGAGGACGTTCGGGAACCATTTCTTCCCCGAGGAATAGTCGAGCTTCAGGTCCACCACTCGCGGCGCAAAGGAGCTCGCGGGCGGCGCCGGCATCGTGGAAGGCGCCGACGGCTGTTGCGGCGCCGGATCGTTCGCCTTCTGCTCCTGCGCGAAAACCGGACCGGGCAACAACGAGACAACCGCCAAAAGTGCGGCTCCTGTGCGCAAAACCTTCGTAGCCATTATTTCCCCCTCCTCGATATGAGTCCTTATCCAAATACGCAAAGTACCCCAATTGTTGAATTTTCGGAAACCGGCCCGCCACCGCTAAATCCGCACGGTTGCCATCACAGCCAAACATAGGCTCGGTCGCGTGGCGCTCACAGGCCGATTCCTACGGACCGGCGCGATCCAAGAACAAGAAGTGCGGCCAAAACAATTCAGTTCATTCCGAAGGGCCTCCGGTGTATAAGGTTGCCCATTCAAGAGTCACTACGGGAATCCCTGCTCGAAGATGTCAGGTGTGTGCGAGTTCTCCACACCAGGGCTTAGGTCCGTTCACGGCTGGTCAAGGAGGCAAGGCGATGCGAAGCAACTCCCTGCTGTCGGCAGTTTGTGGAATCGTACTGAGCGCGACCGCGCTTTGCGCCCAGAGTCAACATCCGTCGACGCCCTGGCGAGGCGCGGGCCCGACGCCCTGCGTCGGTTCCGACGGCGGCGTCGAGCAATGCGCGCCGCCACCCCGCTCCGTCGCCGTTCGCGCCGGCCGCATGTTTGACAGCAAGACCGGCCAGATGCTGACCAATCAGGTCGTGCTGCTCTTCGGCGATCGAATCACCGCCGTCGGGCCGGAATCGCAAATCAAGATTCCCGCCGGAACGCAGGTAATCGACCTCAGCCGCGCAACCGTGCTGCCCGGATTGATCGACGGACACACCCACATGTTCAACCCGCGCAAGCCGGGAGGCACGACGGAAGACTACATGCTGATCGGCGTGCAGAACGTGCAAGCCATTCTGCGCGCGGGTTTCACTGCCGCGCGGGACATGACCACGCACGGGAACGGATACGGCGACGTCGCAATCCGCAACGCAATTAACGAGGGCCGCATCGACGGTCCCCGTTATCAGGTCTCGACGCGCGGCATCGTTTGGGGCGACAAGCCCGCCGATCCATCGGTTCCCGACAACCCGCTCGCCGCGGCTGTGGTCCGCTCGGCCGAGGAAGGCCGCGCCGCCGTGCGGGACCAGATTGCTCACGGCGCCGATTGGATCAAGCTGTACCCCGCGGGAGCGTATTCCTTCAGCCCTACGGGCGAGGCGCAATATGTCGTGACGTACCCTTTGCCGGTGCTTCAGGCGATGATTGACGAAACGCACCGCCTCGGCAAGAAAGCAGGTTGCCACGTCTATGGCGGCGAGGGGCAAAAGAACGCCATCATCGCCGGCTGCGACACGATCGAGCACGCCTTCGCGCTCGATCGGGAGCAGGCCGATATGATCGTCGCCAAGGGTCTGTACTACGACCCAACGCTGCAGCGCTACATCGAGCCCTACCTGGACGATAACGACGCCAAAAGCACCGGCGGCAAGTATCGGATTATCCCCATCTTCGAACACGCTGTTTCGCTGGCGAACGCAACCAAAGGAATGAAGATCATGATGGGCAGCGGCGTCGACGGCGAAACGTACGTGCACGGAACGGAAGCGCTCGACTTCGAAATGCTCGTGAAATATGGCGGCTTTACACCCGTGCGGGCCATCCAGGCCGCTACGACGGTTAACGCGGAAGCGCTCGGATGGCAGAACGATCTCGGATCCATCGATAAAGGAAAATTCGCCGATCTGATCGCGGTCTCGGGCGACCCTCTTGCGGACATCACCGAGCTTCAGCGGGTGAAATTCGTGATGAAGGGCGGAAAAATCATCAAGAACGAAACGATGAATCAGGCCTCGAAATAAGGAAGACCTGATTCCGCGAACCGCATTCAAAATTCTCGGCGGCGTGTCTCGTTCGCCATCCGCCGTCACGTTGTGATTTGCGAAACGAGCGGCGAGACTAGCTCACCGCGCCGGACGATCACCACATCGCCAGAAAAATCCTGGCGGAATTCAACGCCGCGCGTTTCCAAGCGGTCTAGAAATTCGGCGAGCCGCGGCAGCGCGGCATTCTCCACATCGTGGAGGACCACCGTACTCCAATCGCGCGCCTCGACGTCCGAGACGCACCGATCGACCCATCCGTCCCGATCCTTCCAGTCGCCCGGCACGCTGGACCATAGCACACACGTATATCTTCCCGCCTGCAGCAGTTGCAGCGCCGCGGAACTCAACAGATGAGGCCCGATCGATCCGCCTCCGCCCATCGGGCGAAATAACTTGTCCGCGTGGGCCAGCCTCCCGATCGAATTCTGCGTCTCCTCAATCTCTCTCCGCGCGTATTCCGCGCCGGGTTTTTCGCCCAGCGGAACGCTGTGCGTTAAGGAATGATTGGCGATCCAGTGGCCTTCCGAGTGCGCCCGTTCCACCAGCGCCCGGCCGCCGCTCGACGCGAGCTTCTCGCCGATGACGAAGAACGTAGTCCGGATCCGGCGCGCCGCTAAAATGTCCAGAACGCGTTCCGTAATTCCCGGCGTCGGGCCATTGTCGAAAGTGAGTGTCACGCGTTTCATCTCAATCACAACTTCTACATTGGATTTTAACGACCGCGGCGTAGTGCGAGACATGACACGCGTCCCCTTGCCGCTCCGATCTGCGCATTCGCCTTTCGCAGCTCCGCCCAGCGCCCCGCATCGCCACACTATACTCTTGAGGCAACCGCTCTGTTTTCTCCTTTGACCCGCAAAAGTTCCCGCTCGATAGTGGACACGGCAGTGCGAACCGAACTTGGCTGGGGGAATCGAGAACGGCCGCACTTCCTCAAAATACTCTAGAGAGTGCTTTCCTTCCCCAGCAGGAAACCAGGTGAAGTGTGTCAATGGGCGAATCCCGGGTCACATCCTCCGATCGTCGTCAAACGCCGCGAACGAAACTCGTGGAGATCGCCTACATCGGCATGGGTCCGGAAAACGGCGGCCTCGTCTTGGATGTCTCCGACGGCGGCCTTTCCTTTCATTCGGTTGCTCCGGTCCAGCCGTCCGAAACCGTCCGCTTTTTGTTGTCGCTGCGCGGCCACAGCCGCATCGAAGGCGCCGGAGAAGTCGTCTGGACGAATAAGTCCGGAACCGTGTGCGGCCTGAGATTCACGTCGCTTTCCAGCGGCGCCCGCGAACATATTTACAGCTGGGTGAATCAGCCTCCCAAACCAGCGGTGGTCCCCAAAAAGTTTCCAGCGCCACCTGCGCCGGTTGTCCCCGCCGCTTCCCCCGTGATCCGATCGGAGGCCTCGCCTGTCTTTGCGATTCCTCCCTTGGCCCGGCCCGCTCTATCAACGCCGGAAACTCGGAAGCTCTGGAAAGAGCCGCTGTTGTTGTGGACTGCGTATGGGATTGTCGCCGCCGCTCTCGCCGTTGCGGCGTATACTCTCGGCGTCCGCGTCGGAAGATCGCAAATCCACGCGACGGCGCGGCCTGCGGCGCAGATTGCAGCACCTCCCGCGGCGCCAAGCGCAGCTCCAAGCGCGGTGAATGTCGAGCAGCCTGCAGAGACACCGAGCTTTCCGACTGCTCCTGCGCCGACTGCTTCCGCCGGAACCGACGACCGTTCGGCTCCGAGTGACGCTTCCGCCGCTCCGGCCAGCGCACCCCCCGCGCAAAAGGTCACACTGCAGAACGCATCGAAAACCGAGGACGTCTCACCCGCTGCTGACCAGCATACCGCTGCCGAAGACAAGAGCGCCCCAACGCCCGATGAGCGCGCTGAGTTGCAACTGGAAGCCGGCAAATCGGAATTGGCGGCTGCGCAGTCTTATTTGAACGGCGCAAACGGCGCTCGCGACAGCGCCAAGGCCGCGCGCCTGCTGTGGGCAGCAGTGGCGAATGGAAACTCTACCGCGGAAGTGGTTCTGGCTGATCTCTATGTGCGAGGAGATGGCGTCGCCAAGAACTGCGAGCAGGGACAAATCCTTCTGAAAGCCGCTGCAAAAAATGGAAATGCCGACGCGGGCGAAAAACTGAAGGAATTGGACGACAAAGGATGCCAATAGGAGCTCCCGGTTCCGAGTCCCCGCGCCGCCGTGAAGTCCGCTAAAGTTGTCGCGCGTTACCGCAACGCGCGCTTCAACCGTTTTGTGCTCTTCGCCAGCTTCTTCTTCAGGGCTTCCACTTGTCTCGACAATTCCTGCAATTCTTTCTTCGCCGCCTTCGCGGCATTTTTAGCCGAATGCCGAGCTGTGCCGTCCGCCTTGCCCATAGCGGAGCCGATCTTTACTGCCGCAACCTTGAGTTTACTTTTCGCCATCGAAGCGCCTCCGGATTCAGTACAACGGACTTTTAGACGGTCCTACTTCTTCAGGAATGTGCCTTCTTGCAGCTCTTCGTACGCTTTCTGAAGTTGCGCCTGCGTGTTCATGACGATGGGGCCGTACCAGGCCACAGGTTCTTCGAGCGGCTTTCCGGAAACCAGGAGGAAGCGGACACCGTCTTCGCCGGCCTGCACCGAGACTTCGTCGCCTCGATCGAAGAGCACGAGCGAGCGATTGTCGGCCGCCGAGGGCGGAGTCGTGTCCGCCCAGCCCACCGGTTCCGTCGGGACGGCGAGCGGATCGGAGGCGTTGCAGAACTTTCCGGAGCCCGCGAAAACGTAGGCGAACGCGTGCCGCGTCGTTTCGACGGGCAGAGTTTTCCTCTGGCCGGGCGGCACCGAAACGTCCAGATAAATGGGGTCAGCGGCGACGCCATCGACGGGCCCGGTCTTTCCCCAGAAGGTTCCGCACACGAGTCGCACGTGCGTGCCGTCGTCATCCGTGATGTTGGGAATATCCTTCGCCTCCACGCCCTGATAGCGCGGCGGCGTCATCTTGAGCGATCCCGGAAGATTCGCCCAAAGCTGAAACCCGTGCATGCGCCCCGCGTGGTCGCCGTGCGGCATTTCCTGATGAATGATCCCGCTTCCCGCCGTCATCCACTGTACGTCGCCCGAAGCGATCGAGCCGCGATTGCCCATGCTGTCGCCATGGTCGACGGTTCCCGCAAGAACGTACGTAATCGTCTCGATCCCGCGATGCGGATGCCACGGAAAACCCGCGGCATAATCCTCCGGCACGTCATTGCGAAAATCGTCCAGCAGCAGGAACGGGTCGAACTCCGAAGTGTTGCCGAAGCCGAACGCCCGGCGCAAATGCACGCCCGCGCCGTCGCGCGTCGGTTTGGATTTGATGAGGCGTTTTACGGGACGGATGGACATGGCGGCCTCCCTGAAGACAAAGCTTACCCCAGTGCGTGCGGCCGTGCCAGCGGCGTGCCGCGCCTACTTCAGAGCGTCCTGCAGCCGCTTGGAGCTGATCGCCAGCTGCTTCTTGAGCGCGTCCACCTGCTTCGTGATTTCGTCCAGTTCTTGTTTCGCAACGTCGATTGCGTTGGACGCTTTTTGAGCGGCCTTATGTGCTTTGGCGTCGACCTTGCCGGCCGCCGCGCCGATTTTTACCGCCGCGTCTTTGAGCTTGTCGCTGTTTCCCATGGAATTCCCTCCCGACAGGTTCACAATGGCAGATATTCGGCGTCACTGGCAAGAACGATTCCGGGTGACCGGCTGGGGAAAATGAGAGCGCCGAGCAAAGGACCGCGGATGCCCGCTGGTCGAACGACACGTTCCATATGCCCGCGCATCCGCCGGCGTCTAAGCTGCCGCCGGAGAGCGCTTGGCTTCGTACATCCTGCGGTCGGCCAAATTCAAGAGCGCATCCAGTGTGGAGGGGCGCTGAGGGTCGAATCTTGCGACGCCTACGCTGAGCGAAAGCGCGTATCTGGGGTCGCGGGATGCTTCCGAGTCGAGATTTTCCTTCAGGCGCCGCAGAATATCTTGCTGGGAACTTGAGTTGGCCTCGTTCGTCAGGATGGCAAATTCGTCTCCGCCCAGGCGGGAGACGATGTCGGAATCCCGGAACGTCCGTGCCAGGACTCGCGCCACCCGGTGGATCGCCGCGTCGCCCTCGGCGTGGCCGAAGCGATCGTTGACTTGCTTCAGGCCATTGATATCCGCGAAAAACAGCAGCGCGCTCGAGCGGTTGCGGCGCGCGTATTTGAGCTGCTGGACCGCCAGCGCGAAAAAGCCTCGCCGGTTGTGAAGCCCCGTCAACTCGTCCGTCAGCGCCTGGCTCCGCAATTGTTCCTGGGCCACGTGCATCTTCACGGCCTGGTGCGCGGTGCGAGCCAGGAGTCCGCTCATCAACTCGAAAAATTCATCTGGAGATTTCGAGGGAGGAAACGTTTCCACGATTTCGCGCAGGATTCGATCCATCTGCCGCCTGTCGCCGGAAAGCATGGCATCCGTAAATCGTTCGCCGATGACTTTCGGGGTCGGGTGCGCGGCCTGCTGTGGCGGCTCCACGCGGATTGGCTTATCACGTCGAAGAGCGCTTCGCCGGAGCGGTGTTTTGCGGTTCGTAGTGAGCATGTTCTCTAACCTTTTTGAGCAGCTTTCGCGTTCTTATCTTGGGCCCCGAGGACGAAAGCTCGCACTATTCCATCTTCAGACATTATTCAATTAGATGCGCCCAGAGGCTGTGATCCAGCTCACGCAAGAGAGATCTCGGCGTCACATGTGACCAATGCAGCAACAGAGTGGCGGGGCGTTGTACAGGGGACAGTATAAACTGCCGATTGCGGCATAGCTGCAATCGTAGCTTTCTAAATTCCGAGGGTCGTCTTCTCATCGTCCGCGGAATGGACATCCTTGCAAGAAACGTTGT
Organism: uncultured Acidobacteriota bacterium; assembly: GCA_963800455.1. Classification (GTDB taxonomy): domain Bacteria; phylum Acidobacteriota; class Terriglobia; order Acidiferrales; family UBA7541; genus Palsa-360. The sequence continues at coordinate 1,513,799 of CAWDAY010000004.1, forward strand.
CGAACCGGCTGTTGCATGCGGCGGATTCTAAAAATCTCCGAATTGGCTTGCCAAGCGGTATGCGACCGGTATATATCCTTCAAATTATCATTCGAATTACTGTTCCTGTTGATAACGGACACGGCTCTCGGAGGCCAGGAGGAAAGGGTTCCATGGCGGCCAAGACGCTCCCATCGAGCAGATTTTTCGCGAAGTGTTCCACCGCAAAATGACAGCAAGGGAGCGCAAAGTTCTGCTCGGCAAGCCGGCAAAGCGCCGGCACTCAAATGGAAAGACTCCCAAACGGTCCTAGATCGATGTTCCGCAAGTTCGGATCTTCCCGCACGGATCGGTACGCACGTGCGTCATTGCTGTCGAATCGCGCGGTTTTGCCGGACCGAGGGAAGGCATCCGTCAGCACCGTCGCAAATGCATCACACATTTGATTCCTTCCTCGTTGAGGATTATTTCAGCTGGGCCGCACGGCCCTCCGCGACGCGTGGTGCGCAGGAAGCGCCCAGCCCCTCGATCCAAGTTCCGCACGCCTTTTTTCCATCGAAATTGGCCATTTGCAATCACGTGCATTGCGTGGTAATAAGGCTTTTGCAAGCATCGCTCAAATCAACAGATTTGCAAAACGAGGACGGATCAGCCGGATGAGGCGCGACGACACTGCTGTGAAGGCCGCCATCGGCGGCAAGGGATTGCGCGATAGCTCCTCGCAAGTTTCCCGCGCGGTCATGGGACTGCGGGAAATGTTGCTCCGCGGGAAATTCCGCCCGGGCGAGCGGATCGCCGAAATTCCGTTAGCTTCCAAACTCGGCGTCTCCCGCACCCCGTTGCGCCTGGCTTTCGAACGGCTGGCCAACGAAGGGCTGATCAAATCGCTTCCCTACTCCGGTTTCACGGCGAAGCAATTCAGCGCCGGCGGTATCTGGGAAGCCATCCAAACCAGGAGCATATTGGAAGGCGCCGCCGCCCGGCTCGCGGCCGAACGGTTGAGAAGCTCTTCTCAGTTGGAGCCGCTGCGCAAGATCGATCGGGCCGTGGACGAGGTCTTACGGCTCGGTATTGAAGCCTTTACCGGCCAGTACCTGAATCTGAATGTATCCTTTCATTCCGCCATTCTGGACCTCGCCAACAACAAAGTCCTGCGGCGCACGCTCGAGGCAGGTCCTGGCGGCTCCCGTTTAGTTCGCCGAGCGGACTGATACTCCTTTACAGGAATCTCCCGGCATCGACGGCCTTGATTCCCATCGCGCAGGCGCAGCACAAAGCGATCGTCGAAGCCATCGACCACAGGGAGGGCGCACGGGCGGAGGGCCTGGCACGTGAACACGCCACCATATCCTGGCGCAACCTGGATCTGGGGACTCGTAAGAATTTGGAGAACATTCCGGGAGCGCCTCTTCTCAACTTTCGGACTGCGGCCAATCCCTGATCCCGCGCGTCCGCGACGGCAAGACGCTTCGCGTCCGAAACCTCGAAAACCGGGCCAGTCCTCATCCAACCAGGCGAATCACAACAAGCCGGCTCGATCGCTCCGCCTCGTTCTCAGAGCGTTCGGCGCCGCCTGGCGCGCCAGGATTCCTCGATTTCCTCCAGCGTGCGTCCTTTGGTTTCCGGCACGAGGTAGTACGAGAAAATCCAGGCCGCAACGGTGAGCGCTCCGTACAACCAGAACGTGCGGCTCGGCCCGAACTTCTGCACGAGCGTCAGAAAGGTGAGCGAAACGAGAAAATTCGAGGCCCAGTTCGTGCCCGCCGCGAGGCCCTCCGCCCCGCCGCGAATCTTGAGCGGATAGATTTCCGCGATCAACAGCCAAAAAATGGGACCCAGGCTGATGGCGAAGGATGCCACGTAAACCATCAACGTAATCACTGCGATTTCGGAAGCTTCGCCGCCTCGCGCCGAAACGCGAAAGACATACCCCAGCACTCCCAGGCTGATGGCCATCCCCGCGATCCCCGTTAGCAACAACGGACGCCGCCCGGCGCGGTCGATCAGCCACATGGAGACCACGGTCATGAGTACATTGACGAGGCCAATCCCCGCGGTGGCGAGAATCGCGCCGGAGGCTGAGGGTATGCCCGCCGACTGGATGATCGTCGGCGCGTAGTAAATGACCGTGTTGATCCCCGTAATCTGCTGGAACACAGCGAGCCCGATCCCGATGATCAGCGCCGGACGAAATTCGGGCAGCAGCACGTCGGACAGGCGGCTGCCCTCATGCGCGTGCTGCAACGTGGCCTGGATTTCGTCGAACTCCGGATCAACCTGCTGCGTGCCACGAATCCTGACAAGCACGCCGCGGGCAAGTTCCAGACGGCCGCGTTGCGCATACCAGCGGGGAGTTTCCGGAAGAAACACCATCCCGAGAAACAAAATCGCCCCCGGCACCGCGGCGAGACCGAGCATCCATCTCCAATCCGCGGTCTTCGCGAATTCAAAATCCACGAGATACGCGCAGAGTATTCCAACTGTCACCGCAAATTGAAACAGCGAAACCTGCCATCCGCGCGCGTTTGCAGGGGCGACCTCGGAGATGTAGAGGGGGACGGTGGAGCTGGCAAGCCCGATTCCGAGTCCGACGATCGTCCGGCCGATCAACAGCGTGGCGACAGACATCGCAGCGGCGCACACAATTGCGCCCGCGATGAAGATCAGCGACGTGATCAGCAACATTTTGCGCCGTCCAAATCGATCGGCCAGGCGGCCGCCGGCGAGCGCCCCGACGGATGCTCCGACCAGCACGACGCTCACGACGACTTCCTGGTGGAACACGGAAAGCGCAAAGCTTTGCCGGATGAAAATCAACGCCCCGGAAATGACGCCGGTATCGTATCCAAACAGCAGACCGCCGAGCGCCGCGAAGACGGACGCGACATGCACAAAGCTCGCGCCGGACCCTCGCGTGTCCCGTTCCCGATCACCGCTAGTCTCCCACCTAGAATCTCCCGGAACGGACTATATAGTGGCTCATTCGTCGGGGACAACGGAATTCGAGGACGGAATTTCGCATTCAATCCTGCGGAAAAACAAGGCGCGGTCTCTTGCGAGAGAGCCGGGCGCGAGCCCGGAAATTTAACGCCAACCAAAGCCTGTTCCCCAGCCCATGCGGGATCGAAAGTACCGGCGTGATACAATTCGGTTTCACTTCGTACAGGAGCGACTCATGCGCAAACGACTCGGAATCAACAAAACCAGCAGGCGGGGCCGAAACGACTGGCACGAAAGAGCGGTCGAGTTCCACGATCTTGCTGCGCACGCCCACCGCGTCGCCGCGGCGCACCTCAATCAAGAAGATCACGAGACCGCTCACGAGCTGTCACGGCACGCGATGGAATATTCCGCCAAGGCTTTCCAGTACGCCCGGCAAGCTCACCAGGAATCCGCAAGCTCTTCCAGCGGAACAGGAACCACGCCGCGGGCGAAATCCGCAAAGTAGGCAGGCGTCCCCGCTTTTTGCATAAACACAAGGCGTCCGCTACCGTCGCTCTTCGAAGCGTTGGCGTAGCACAGCGACTCTTCGCTGTGCTACTCAAACCGCCTCAAAGCTTGCTGCCGATCCTTGCACATAATTGTGGTAGAGTCACCAATAGTGACACTCAACTTCTATCGCCGAAACCTCCCGCATTGGCAGCCAGAACACGCCGCGATCTTCGTCACCTGGCGGCTGTTCAGCTCGTTGCCCAAAGGTTTCGCTGAGCATCTACGCAAGTGGAACAGCGAACCGCGGGAGCAATTCCGGAATGCGGAACGTCTGCTGGACGCCGGCGACTCCGGACCGCTGTGGCTGAAGGATCCTGAGATCGCTCTCTGCGCGGAACGGGCCATCCGTCGCGGAAACGAGCTCAAGCACTACCTGTTACGCGCCTATGTGGTCATGCCCAATCACGTCCACATTTTACTGGATCCGCTCGTGCCCTTGCACCGGCTTGTGAACGGAATCAAAGGAGTGTCAGCTCGCCACGCGAATCTAAGGCTCGGCCGCACCGGGAATCCGTTCTGGCAGGACGAATCGTTCGATCATTGGATTCGCGACGAGGGACAGTTCGCCCGCACAAAAGCGTACATCGAAAACAATCCAGTGAAGGCACGCCTCTGCGCCAAACCCGAAGACTGGCCGTGGTCCAGCGCCCACAAGTAGCACAGCGACTCTTCGCTGTGTGGTTTTGTAGGCTGAACGCGCCTTCGCGGTTGCAGCTACGATCACAAACCCCACACAGCGAAGAGTCGCTGTGCTACTCAAACCGCTTTCGACGCGCGGGCGATAACTGCCCAGCGCGCAAGGATAACGAGATTGCATGCAACGCCCACATGAAGAACCGAAGACCAAAGCAGGCTTCGCATTCTATTTACCTTCGCTATAACCTATTCATAAAAGTTTACCTGCAATACTAGATTAATACAGATAATTGTCTCGATTAACTGAACGCGACGCCTCAACCGTTTTTCGCGTGGATCAATCAACTCGAGGAGTGACAAAGGCCATGCGAAAGGATTTCATTTTTCGATACTACTGGCGGTTGGCCCTAGCCGTGGCGGCAATCGCGATAGTCGTTATCTTGGCAACAGGAGCGCCAGAACGTCTAGGCTTTATCGGTACGACGATCGCGGCCGCATTGGGATTCTGCTATTTCGTGCAGAAACAAAAATTGGACGAGTTGACTCTGTTCAAGAGCCTCTTCATGGAATTTAACCGCCGGTACGACGGCATGAAAGATGACCTTGAGGAGATACGCAGCGGCACTGAGATTGATAGCGTCAACTTCCGGAAACTTGTTGTTGACTACTTTAATTTATGCGCTGAGGAGTACCTGTTCTACCAGGAAGGGTACATCCATCGTGCGGCGTGGCGATCATGGTGCTTGGGCATGAACTACTATCTTGGGGACGAGCGCATCCGGATAGCTTGGGATGCTGAGGTTCGGCTGGACTCCTATTACGGCCTGTCAATTGGAGTAATCCAAGAAGGTGCTAGCTTGCCCAGGAATTAGAAACAGCGTAGGAGTGTTTCACCCTGTCGAAAAGAAAAGGGCGCCCCAGCGATGCCGGGACGCCCTTGAACTGCAACCGCTTGTTCCTTCGCTTTAGTACATCCCGCCCATGCCGCCCGGGCCGCCGTGACCACCGGCGCCGGCTGCGGCAGCGTTCTTGTCGTCTTCCTTGATGTCGGCCACCAACGCTTCGGTGGTGAGCATCAGGCCGGCGATCGACGCGGCGTTCTGCAGAGCGAGGCGGGTGACCTTGGCCGGGTCGATGACGCCCGCCTTGATCATGTCGCCGAACTCTTCGGTGTCCGCGTTGAAGCCGAAGTTGTCGTCCTTGCTATTCGCGAACGCGTCTCGACGATGACGGCGCCTTCATGGCCGGCGTTCAGCGCGATCTGGCGCAGGGGCTCTTCCAGCGCGCGCTTGACGATGTTGACGCCGATGGCTTCGTCATCGTTCGAGCTTGAGCTTGTCCAGCGCCGCGATGCAGCGAATCAGCGCCACACCGCCGCCGGGAACGATGCCTTCCTCGACTGCCGCGCGGGTGGCGTGCATGGCGTCCTCAACGCGAGCCTTCTTTTCCTTCATCTCGGTTTCGGTTGCCGCGCCCACCTTGATCACCGCGACGCCGCCGACCAGCTTGGCCAGCCGCTCCTGCAGCTTTTCCTTGTCGTAGTCGGAGGTGGTGTCCTCGATCTGCGTGCGGATCTGCCTGACGCGGCCTTCGATCTCGCTGGACTTGCCGGCGCCTTCGATGATCGTGGTGTTGTCCTTGTCGATGGTGATTTTCTTGGCGCGGCCCAGGTCTTCGATCTTCACGTTCTCGAGCTTGATGCCCAGATCTTCCGTGATGGCCTTGCCGCCCGTCAGGATGGCGATGTCTTCGAGCATGGCCTTGCGGCGGTCGCCGAAGCCGGGAGCCTTGACCGCGGCGCACTGCAGCGTGCCGCGCAGCTTGTTCACCACCAGGGTTGCCAGGGCTTCGCCCTCAACGTCCTCGGCGATGATCAAGAGAGGCTTGCCGATCTTGGCAATCTGTTCGAGCAGGGGAAGCAGGTCCTTCATCGAGCTGATCTTCTTTTCGTGGATCAGAATGCGCACGTCTTCCAGCGCGCATTCCATGCGCTCCGGGTCGGTGACGAAGTAGGGGGAGAGGTAGCCGCGGTCGAACTGCATTCCTTCGACCACTTCGAGCGTCGTCTCCATCGTCTTGGATTCTTCGACGGTGATGACGCCGTCCTTGCCGACCTTCTTCATCGCTTCGGCAATGATGCTGCCGATCTGGCGGTCGTTATTGGCGCTGATCGTGCCGACTTGCGCGATCATGTCGCCCTTCACGTCCTTGTGGAGCTTCTTGATTTCCTCGACCGCGGCTTCCACGGCGCGCTCGATGCCGCGCTTGAGGGCCATGGGGCTGGCGCCGGCTGCGACCGTCTTCACGCCTTCGCGGAAGATGGCCTGGGCCAGCACGGTCGCAGTGGTGGTGCCGTCGCCGGCCACGTCGGAGGTCTTGGAAGCGACCTCGCGCACCATCTGCGCGCCCATGTTCTCGAGCGGATCCTTCAGCTCGATTTCCTTCGCCACCGTCACGCCGTCCTTGGTGATGATCGGCGCGCCGAACTTCTTCTCGATCACCGCGTTGCGGCCCTTGGGGCCGAGCGTGATCTTTACCGCGTCCGCCAGGGCGTTGACGCCCCGCAGGATGGACTGGCGAGATGCTTCACCAGTCACGATTTGCTTTGCCATGAGTCTGTCTCCTCTTCAAGAATTTCAAATTTCAATTTCAGATTTCAAATCACGAATTTCAATTTCAGATCTCAAATTTCAAATTGCAGATCTCGAACTTCAGATTTCAAATTTCAAATCTCAAATTTGAGATTCCGGATCTCGGAACCGAGCCCCTGCGCCCCTGAGTCGCGTTTCAGGCAAGCCGTGGACGGTTGGCAAAATGTGCTCGCCGTACACGGTTCGCGTAAACCGCTCGCCGCAAGGGGAAGTTACTTCTTGCCCCCCGCCGCCTTCGCAGCGCCGGAAAGCTTTGCCAGGATTTCATCTTCCCGAAGGATCAGATAATCCTCGTCGTCAACCTTGATTTCGGTGCCGCTGTACTTGCCGAACAGCACGCGGTCGCCGGCTTTCACGTCGAGAGGGATGCGCTCGCCCTTCTCGATTTTGCCTGCGCCAACGGCAATCACTTCGCCCTCTTGCGGCTTCTCTTTCGCCGTGTCCGGGATAATGATGCCGCCCTTGATGGATTCTTTCTCTTCGATCCGCTTGATCAGGACGCGATCATGCAGCGGAGTAACATTTACTGACATCGTTTCGTGCCTCCGTTCAATTGAAGTAAGTCGGGATGGTCAACGCGGAATGCCGAGCAGATGGTTAGCACTCCTCACAGACGAGTGCTAATATAGCAAATGGGTTGGGGATGTCAAGGAAAGTTGTGGAGTTGGCAAAGCCCGGAGAATCTTTTCGAAATCGATATTACCTGCTTATTTTCAGTTACTTACATTAATGTGTGGGCAGAAGGTAGGATAGGCTTCAGCCTGTCCGGTTTTGAATTTTGCCCACGCGGCAAAGATCAAAACCGGACAGGCTGAAGCCTATCCTACAAAACAATTGCTTCTGCAGGCCTCCTCATCAACAATAGCCACCGAACATGGGCGAGCGACTCCCTCTCCAAGCGCAGGCGGCCGCGAGCGGCCACTTCATCGAATTCCGCAACGTCAGCAAAGCGTTCAACGATCACCTCGTCCTTGACGACGTCAGCTTCTTCGTCGACCAGGGCGAAACGTGCGTCATTATGGGGCGCAGTGGCGTCGGAAAATCCGTCACGCTGAAGCATATCCTCGGCTTCCTGCGGCCGGACTCTGGCCGCGTGATCGTCGCGGGAGAAGACATCACGGATTGGAACGAAGACCAGCTGTCCCACATTCGCCGCTGTGTCACGATGGTCTTCCAGTCCGGCGCGCTGTTCGATTCGCTGACGGTTGCGGAAAACATCGCCTTGCCCCTCGAGAAACGAGACGACCTCACCGAGGAACAAAAAGACGCGCGCGTCGCGGAATTTTCCGAGATGCTGGAGGTGAGCGAAGTTGCCGACAAGCTGCCGTCCGAGCTCAGCACCGGAATGAAGCGCGCCGTGGCCATCGCGCGCGCCCTCGCGCAGGATCCGCAGGCGATTCTCTACGACGAGCCGACCACCATGGTCGACCCGCTGATGGCCGCGCACACCGGCGATTTGATCCTGCGGCTCAAGGAAAAATTTCACAAGACCTCCGTCGTCGTCACGCATGACACGCACCTCGCGAAAAAACTCGCCGACCGGATTGTGTTTCTCCATGAAGGCCGCGTGGCCTATTTCGGCCCCTGGGCGGGATTCGTGGCCGCGCCGCAGCCCTTCCTGCGCAACTTTGTCCGGCAGGATGAACTCACCCCCGAACTGGACGTCACCTCGTGAGCGGCCCCGCCCCGGACCCTTCCGACGCGAAGCATCAGCTGCGCCGCGTGATGGGCTTCTGGGACGTGCTTCTGTTTTGCATCGCCACGGTGCTGGGCCCGCGGTGGATCGCGGCGGCCGCGCGCAACGGCCAATCGTCGATCAGCCTGTGGATTCTGGCGGCGCTTCTGTTCTTTGTTCCCACCGCTTACGTCGTCGTCGAGCTTTCCACGCGATTCCCGGAAGAGGGCGGACTCTACGTCTGGACGAAAATGGCGTTCGGCGATTTTCACGGTTTCGTGGCGGGGTGGACGTACTGGATTTATACCGTCTTTTATTTTCCCGGCCTGCTGATCGCCAGCGCCGCGATGTCCGCGTACGTCGGCGGCCCGCGGACGGCGTGGCTGGCGCAGAGCCGCACGTTCTTGCTCGCCGGATCGTTCGCGTTGCTGGTCGTGGCGGTGTGGCTGAACATCATCGGCTTGCACATCGGAAAATGGCTGCAGAACGCGGGCGGAGTGGGCACCTACCTTCCCCTGATGATGATCGTCGGCGTGGCGCTGGTCCTGTGGCGGCAGCAGGGATCGGTGACGCACTTTTCGTGGGCCGCGATTCTGCCGCACTGGGATTGGGACACCGTGAATTTCTGGCCGCAACTGGCGTTCGCATTCGCGGGCCTCGAACTCGTCTCCGCCATGAGCGAAGAAGTGAAGGATCCGCAACGGACATTTCCCCGCGCGATTTTTGCGTCGGGCGCGCTGATCGCGCTGATGTACATCGCGGGGACTGTGGCCGTGCTGATGATGTTGCCAAGCGAGACAGTCGACCCGAAAAGCGGCGTGTTTCAGGCCATCACCGAGGGTTCCGCGGTGTTGCGCATGGCGGCGGTGGGCGTGATCGCCGCGCTGCTCGTGACGGCGGGAAACGCGGGCGGCGTCGGCTCGACCGTCGCCGGAGTCGCGCGGATTCCGTTCATCGTGGGGATCGACCGCTATTTGCCGGCGGCGTTCGGAAGAATTCATCCTCGCTGGAAGACCCCCTATATTTCGATTCTCGTGCAGGCGGGAATTTCCGGCGTCATTCTGCTGGTGGCGCAGATCAACGAAAATACGCGCGGCGCGTACCAGATCCTCGTGGACGCGGCGACGATTCTGTACTTCATTCCGTTTATTTACATGTACGCCGCGGCGATCAAGCTGTACGCGCGCGCCGACCGGCGCGAAAATCGCTCCGCCGTGCTGATTCCGGGTGGACTCGCGGGCGTTTGCGTTGCGGGCGGGCTGGGACTTCTGGTGGTTGCCGTCGGAATCGTGTTGTCCTTCATTCCGCCCGGCGACACCTCCAGCAAATTCCTTTTTGAGACGAAGCTCGTCGCCGGGACGGCGCTATCGGTACTGCTGGGATTGATCCTGTATTATCGCGGCGCGAAGCTGCGCGCGAAGTAGGACGGGCTTCAGCCTGTCCGCCTTTGACTTTTGCCAGCACCCGACAAATCAAACCCGGACAGGCTGAAGCCCGTCCTACTGGAATGACAAATTCGCCCGAATCCCGCGGTAAACCCGCGAACGCCGAGCGCCGGCGGTGGTGGGACTGGACGGCGGCCTTGTTCCTCTTCCTGGGAACCTCCGCGGTTGTCCTGTGGCAAAATTCGCGGCTCGCGGTACTCTGGGACCTCAGCTACATTCTGGAAAATTCTTTCCGGATTTCCCTGGGCGATCTCCCCTATCGCGACGTCCCTTTCCCCTACGCTCCCGGAACGTTTCTGATTCAGGCGCTGCTCATCCGGCTCACCGGCCGAGTTTACCTTCACCACGTGATGTACTGTGCGATTGTCGGCGCTTTGGGGACTGTCTTGACGTGGCGAATTCTGCTCCACGTCTTGCGCGGCGCTATGCCAGCGTTCCGTCTCGTGGCGTTTCTGCTGGCCGCGCCGCTCACGGTGCTGGGCATCTACTGCGTATTTCCGCATCCCTTTTACGATCCGGACTGCACGTTCGCGATCCTTGGCTGCGTCCTTTTGCTTCAGCAATTGGAACAGAAAAGTTTTTCGCCTCGCCGCGCGTTTTTCACGGGGATCGCCTGCATCCTTCCCCTGTTCGTAAAACAAAATACAGGGCTCGCATTTGTGGCAGCAGTCGCGGTGACAGCAGTTATTCTGCTCGCCGATGCCGCGCGGCGCCGCGAGCGCGCGTCCGGCGTCGCTTGGCTCCTCGCAGGGATGGCCGCCGGCCTCGCCGCCGCGGTGCTGCTCATCCACTTCACCGTTGGCTTGCGAAATTACTGGCACTGGACCATGCAGTTCGCTGCGTCGCGCCGGTTACCACATCTCTCGGAAATGATCGATTCCTACCGGAATCCGTCATTGCTCTTGTGGTTCGCCGCATTCGCGGCCGGCGCATTTTTGCTCTGGCGCAATGGGAACAACGCGAGCGGCAACCGCCTGTTTTCCTGGCTGGCCGCTTCCCTGATCGCGACGCCTTTCGCGTGGGCCGTGATTTACCTCTTCGTGGACGACGATTCGTCGGAACGCGCCGAACGCCTGTTAGCCTTGTGGCCAGTTATCCTCGTTCTTGCTCTCGTCTGCTCATTGTGGGACGCCAGGCGAGGCCTGAGCATCGCGCGGCTCCTGCCATTTATTCTCATCGGCACCATCCAGGGGGCATTTCTTTCCCAGCAATTGTGGGGATCGACGTACGCCATCTGGCCGCTGCTGATGATTCTACTCGCCGGGGTCCTTGCGGAATTATTCAAGCTCGGTGGCGATAAATTTTCGGGTCCACTCGAACTGCTGGCCGGAATTGCGGCGCTCTGCCTGCTCGTTTCCGGCGGGTTCTACGTGGAAAGCCACGAGCGGCTCGATTACGCCGACCTCTCCACAGGCGAGATCGCCCGGTCGAACCTGCCTGCGCTCAAGGGCCTTTCCATTAGCGGCCCGTGGATCCCGCAATTCGAGGAACTTGTTCGTTTCACGGACCGCGAAATTCCGAGGGATCAAGGCCTGCTGATGATTCCGGGGGAGGATCTTTTCTACTACACGACAGGAAGACGCCCCCGCTTCCCGGTGCTGATGTTCGACCGCACGGTCAATCCGTACGGTCCGGAGGAACTTATGGAAATCGCGCGCCGCAAGAATATTTGCTGGCTGGTCGTCAAAAAGAATCTGCAGCTGAACGGCGAGCCCGTGGAAGACAAGAACCGCTTACTCGATTTGTTGCGCGCCGATTTCGCGCCCGTTCAGAGTCTCGACAACTACGAAATCTACCGGAAGAGCGCAGGAAGCGGTTGCGCCGAAGCAGCGTCTTCATGGAGGAATGGAAATTGAGGGTTTCGTGGCGCCGGCGTCCCGCCGGAGATTTTCGTGACTGTATCGCTGCGCAAACCGCCGGCGGGACGCCGGCGCCACCGAACCCTTCCGAGCCAGGCTGAGGTCGAAAGTCACGCCGGACTCCGGCCGTATTATCTCAGCTCGGTTAAATTCTCATGTTCGCCTTGTATTCGCCTGCGGGCTGGTGGTATGCTCCCGCCTGCCCCCGTACTTCATAAAAGTCAGGAGATCAACAATGCCAATCGCTCAGATGCTCTTACCGGAATTCGACCAGGAAATGGCCAACACGCGCAAGATGCTGGAGCGCGTGCCGGATGGAAAATTCGACTTCAAACCGCACGAAAAATCGATGACGCTCGGCCGGTTGGCCGCGCACACCGCGGAAATCCCGTCCTATGTGAGCGGCACGCTGCGCGTCGAACGGATGGATTTCACCGGCGACGAAAAGCCCTTCTCTCCCGCCACCCGGAAAGAGATCCTCGAAGCCTTCGACAAGAACGTCGCCGAAGCCCGCGAATTGCTCTCCAAAGCGACAGACGAAGACCTCATGAAAACCTGGACGTTAACGTTCAAAGGCCAGCAGATTTTCTCCATGCCGCGCTCGGCCGTGCTGCGCAGCATGTGCCTCAATCACCTCTACCACCACCGCGCCCAGCTTGGCGTATACCTGCGGATGAATAACGTCGAGATTCCGGGCATGTACGGGCCCTCGGCGGATGACAGAAACATGTTCAACACCCAGAGCGCGTAGAGACGAACCTTTATCGCGCGCCGACCGGTGCGCGTCCTGCGAGCGCTTAGTACCGGCTGAGCCGCGCTTCGATTTCGTGAATGCGTTGGGGCTTGAGAGTGTCGAATTGAATCGGGGAAGCGTCTCCGAACGCCCGACAGGCTCGAGCCCTTCCCGCCTCATGCCCGGGTTGCCGCAGTTGGGCCGATTCGGTATAGTCAGGGAACCGATCTAAACCGATAAAATCACGGCCGAGGAGTTGCCGAACCGTCATGTCCGTCGAACCGATCCCGTTTGCCACTGTCGAAGAAGCCCTTGAAGAAATCCGCCAGGGCCGGCAAATCGTGCTCGTCGATGACGAGGACCGCGAGAACGAGGGCGATCTCACGATGGCGGCCGAGAAGATCACTCCGGAAGCGGTCAACTTCATGGCTAAGCATGGCCGAGGCCTCGTCTGCCTGGCGCTCACCGAAGATCGCTGCGATGAACTGGCCCTGCCGCTGATGTCTCCGGTCAACACCTCGAACTACGGCACGGCATTTACCGAATCGATCGACGCCCGGCGCGGCACCACCACCGGAATCAGCACGGCCGATCGCGCCACGACCATCCTCGCGGCCATCGACGCGATGACCCGCCCGACCGATCTCGCCCGCCCGGGCCACATCTTCCCGCTGCGGGCGCGAAACGGGGGCGTCCTGGTGCGCGCCGGGCAGACCGAAGCATCGGTGGACCTGGCGCGGATCGCCGGGATGACTCCCGCGGGAGTGATCTGCGAAATCATGAATGACGACGGAACGATGGCGCGCCTGCCGCAGCTCGCGGAATTTTGCCGCGAACATGGCTTGAAGCTGCTGACCGTCGCGGAGCTGATCCGTTACCGGATGCGGAACGAACGCTACGTGCGCCGCGTCGCCGAGGCCGCCCTGCCGACGCGCTACGGCGATTTCCGCATGATTGTTTATGCGTCGGACGTGGACCGCGAGCAGCACATTGCGCTCGTGCGCGGCGACTTGGCGGGAGGGCCGCCGCTGGTGCGCGTGCATTCGCACTGCCTCACCGGCGATGTGTTTGCGTCGACCGAGTGCGATTGCCACGACCTGATCGAGCAGTCGCTGGAGGCCATCGTCGCGGAGAATCGCGGCGTTTTCGTTTACCTGCATCACACTGGCCGAGGCTTTGGCATCGATGCCGCCGCGCCCGCTCCCGGCGCTCTCCCGCGAGTCGTGTACCACTCGCGCGGACAGCTCGACATGGACATCGCCCGGCAACGCCTCCTGCAGCACGAAAGCGGCATCGGCGCGCAAATCTTGATTGATTTGGGATTGAAAAACCTGCGCGTGCTCACGAACCATCCCCGGAAAGTCGTCGCCCTCGAAGGCTACGGACTGACCATCGCCGAGCAAGTCCCGCTCCGAACCGCCGCATCGAAGAAACGCACGCATCAGACGCTTTAAGTGGCGCAGGCTTCAGCCTGTGGGGTTTGGTCCTTGCAAGGACAAAAACCCACGGGCTGAAGCCTGCGCCACCTGTTCACGAACTTCCCTTCTTAGCGGGAGGAGCCGTTTTTAGCGGGGAAGGCGCGGCGGGAGCCGGCGCGGAAACGACGATGTACGGACGCATCGCCTCGAGCTTCTTTTGACTGATGCCGCGGACAGCGAGCAAATCCTCGACGCGCTTGAAGCGGCCGCTCTTCTCCCGTAGGTCGATAATTCTCTGCGCCGTGACGGGTCCCACGCCGGGCAATTCCTGAAGTTCCTTGGCGTTCGCGACGTTGATGTCGATGGGCTTTACGGGAGGCTGTTTCTCGGCCTGTGCGGCCGCGCAAAGGACGAAGACCGCAAGGCCGAAAACCACTGCGCCGATCTTAAATCGATTCGCATGCATGAGAAAGCGCCTTGGTAGGACGGGCTTCAGCCTGTCCGGTTTTGACATTGGCCCACACCATACCAAATCAAAACCGGACAGGCTGAAGCCCGTCCTACTTAAATTCGTTTTCCTTGCGCGTCATAAACCTCGGGCGCGCCGAACTGCGCGGCCTGGGATTCGATCTGCGCGCGGTCGCCGACGATCACGATTTGCGCGTTCGCGGAATCGAAATATTTGCGCGAGGCATCCAGCACATCCGCCGAGGTCAGTTTCAAAATGCGGTCGCGATACGTTTCGAGATAATCCTCCGGCAATTTTTCGAGCGTGGCCGTGGCCAGTTGTCCGGCGAGGCCATCCTGCGTCGCGAGGCCCAACGAAAATACTCCGGTCATGTAGTTGCGCGCGTCGTCCAGTTCCTCTTCGCCAACGGGCGTGGTCCGCATGCGGTCGATCTCGTAAAAGATTTCCGTGAGCGTGGCGGCGACCACGTCGTTGCGCACGGCCGCACCGACGCTGAAATAGCCATGCTGGCGCAGCGAATGGGCGCCGCTGCGCGGGCTGTAGGTGTATCCCTTCTCCTCGCGGATATTCATCACCAGGCGCGAATTGAAAGCCCCGCCGTATATCGAATTCGCCAGCGTGAGCCGCATCCAGTCGGGATGCTTGCGGGTGATGGCGCGATTGCCTATAAGCACTTGCGTCTGCACGGAACCCGGAAGGTGAACGAGATACACGCGGCGGCCTTGCACGTCGGGCAGCGCCGGATCGGGCGCCTGCTCCACCGGGCCCGCCGCCCAGGAGCCGAAGGCCTTCTCAATTTGCGCCAGCATCGCCTGCGGCGAAAAATCTCCCACCAGTACCAGCAGCGCGTTGCCGGGGCGGTAGTGCTGCCGATAGAATTCCTTGAGCTGTTCGACGCGGTAATTCGTGACCTGCTCTTCGGTCGGCGAAATCGTGCCGTAGGGATGCGCGCCAAACAGGACGCGCCGTAAGCGCTCGCCGGCCAGAAATCCGGGCGTCGTGCGCTCGATGCGCAAACCCTCGACGAGTTGCCGCCGCTCGCGTTCGAATTCGTCGGCGGGAAAAGAAGCCTGCTGCGCCAGTTCGGACACGAGCCCCAGCAGTTCGTTCGAAAAGTCCACCAGGCCGCCGAAGGAAATCACGCTATTGTCCGCGCCAGCGCCCGAAGAAAGATCCGCGCCCATCCGCCTCAGGTCCTCCTCGATTTCGCGGCTGGTGCGCCTCGTAGTGCCCGTGCGGGCCACCGTAGCGGCCATGTCGGCCAAGCCAGGGGCCGTCGCGGCCGTCACCGCGTTTCCGCTTCGAAAGAACAACTCCCCCGTGAATTTCGGAATCGTGTGCGATTCGACGAGAACGACTTCGAGGCCGTTCGAAAGAGTTTTACGGACGCGCGGCGGCCAGATCACCGGCCGCGCCGGACTGAGCGGCGGAACTCCCGACTGCGTTTCCGAACGAGGCGCGAAAGACATCAGGCCGCCCCTTTCTTCGCCGGCTGGCGAATGACGATGGAGCGGTTGTGGCGGGTCAGAAGCTTGCGCGCGACGGACTGCACGGCCTCCGGCGAAACTTCCATGAATCCGCCGAGGATCGTGTTCACCAGGTCCGGTTCGTTGTCAAACAGGGAGAAACATGCGAGCAGATGCATGAGCCCGTATCGCGGGATGGACGGGCCGTGCCCGCCCTCCAGCATTGAAAAATAATTCGACCGGAACTTCACTTTGGTGGGCTCCAGTTCCTCGGCCGTGATTCCCTTCTCTTTCATCTCGTCGAGGATCTGATCGTAGGCGGCAAGGGTTTGTTCCACGGAGTACTCGGGCTTATGCAAAATTCGCGTCACCATCAGTGTGGGACCGTTGTAGTCGAACAAATCTCCGACGGGATAGTGGATGCCGCCCTCGGCGTCCACGGCGATCTGCTGCTCGAGCACCAGCTTGCGATAGACGCGGCCCGCGCGCCCGCCGTGCAGCGCCTGATCGAGCATCGCGGCGGCGTACCATTCGGGCGTGAGGCGGCGGGGCGCCTGATAGCCGATGGCGATGCCGGGCAGCGTGCCGAATTTTTCCTCGACGACGCCGCGCCGCTCTTCGAGTTGCGGCGGCTCGTCGATGTCTGCGGGGGAAGGTTGCGGCCCGGAAGGGATGGACCCAAAATGGCGTTCGGCGAGCCGGATGGCTTCATCGACATCCGCGTCGCCAAGGATCAGCAGGACCGCGTTCGATGGCGCGTAATACGTCTTGAAAAATTTCTGGACGTCCTCCAGATTCGCGGCGTCGAGATCGTCAAAATCGCCGTAAAAATTGTGCGCGTTGGCCCAGTTGCGATAGGCAATCGGAGGCATGTCCAGCCACGGAAAGCCGCCGTAGGGCTGGTTGAGCACGTTGACGCGCACTTCCTCTTTCACGACGTCGCGCTGGTTGCGCAAATTTTCGTCATCCACCTTCAGCGCGCGCATGCGGTCGGCCTCGAGCCAAAGCACGCGCTCCAGCGCATTCGACGGCACCGACTCGTAATAGTTCGTGACGTCATAGTGCGTCGAGCCGTTCAGCACTCCGCCCGACGAGTTCACCAGCTTGATGTGGACCATCTTGCCCGCATTGGCCGAGCCCTGAAACATCATGTGCTCGAACAGATGCGCGAAACCGCTGCGCCCGCGCGGCTCGATACGAAATCCAATGTTGTAGTAAACGCCTACGGTAGCGACCGGCGCCGTGCGGTCCGGTGAAATGACCACGCGCAGGCCGTTGGGCAGCGTCGTGCTTTCGATGGGAATGTTCAGTTGTGTCAAGTGGCCCCCTGTAGCAGTCCATTACTCGCCGGAAATTTCGGCCGCCGGGAAATCGGATCGCGGGTGCTTATTTCTTTTTCGGCGCCGCGTGCGCCGCGAAGATCCCATCCAAATGCTTCAACATCGCAGCGGGTTCCGCAGCAAGCATTTCGGCGGTGAGACGCGAAAGCGTTTTGTACGCCTCCAGATACGCCGGTCCGAAATCCGCAACCGCCTTGACGTGCCGCTCGATCGTTGAATAGTCGCCTCGCGCGAGCGGACCCGTCCAGGCCGCGAGAGGGCCGACGCTCTCAAAATTATCCAAGGTCTGGCGCGTCAACGGCAGCAGCGCGCGCATCGCCTGGCGGCGCTTGAATCCCTGCTTCATCAGGAGACGCGTCGCCGCCTCCATGAGCGCCAGCACGTACACGCACGCGAACGACCCAGCCGCATGATACGCCGCCTTGTTCTCTCCCGACAAGCGCACCGCCACGCCGCCCATCTGGCGAATCATTTTTCGCGCGGTCTGCAGCGCGGCCGGACAGCCTTCAATACCGAAAATACTGTTGGCCAGGTCCGGAAAACTCTGGCTGGAGAACGTCTGCATCGGATGCATCGACCCTGTCGCCGCACCCAATTCGGCGAGCGGCCGAAGCGCACTCGAATCGAGGCTCCCGTTCGTGTGCAGGACTACTTTCCCGGACCATTCCTTGCCGCCAAGTTGCGCGAGAGAATTCGCCGCAGCCTCGATCGCGCTATCCGGCGTGGCGATTAGAACGACCCGGGAGTTCAAGACCTCATGAGTCAGCGCCCCAAGCGGCTGCCCCGCTCCAATGACGCGGACGGCGGCGCGCGCCGAGGAAAGGGACCGGCACGCAACGCCGCCCACGCGCCATCCCAACTCGTGCAGACGGCGCCCGAGGGCGCGCCCGACGCGCCCGCCACCGACGATGGATACAGTCTCGATCATGCGCTGTGTTAGCATTCTATACGGAGCGAACGACGCTCCGCGGACAATTTCCCTTTGCACACATTCTTTATTGTACTCTTTAGTGCAATTGCTTCCCTATGGATCGTTCAGGGCGTCCGGGCGGGCATCGGCATGAGTCGCCTGCCATGGCTTTCCGATGCAGCGCCCATCGCCGCCGAGGACGCGCCAACAGTTTCCATCATTTTCGCCGCGCGCGATGAAGCGGAAAAACTGCCGGCCGCCATCGAAACGCTGCTGGCGCAGGACTATCCCCGCTTCGAAGTCGTGGCCGTAAACGACCGCTCCACCGACGAGACGCCGGCCATTTTGCGGAATGTGCAGCGCGCCAGCCGAAATCTGATCGTCGCGAATGTCGCGGACTTGCCGCCGGGCTGGCTCGGGAAACCGCACGCGCTGGTGGCCGGCTTCGAGAAATCGCACGGGGACTGGCTCGTCTTCACCGATGCCGACGTGCATTTCAATCCCGACGTGCTGCGGCGCGCGATTGCGCTGGCAGCCGAACGCGGTTGGGACCATTTGACGCTGCTGGCGTCCGTCGAAATGCGCGGCTTCTGGGAAATCGCCGCGATTTCGTATTTTGGCCTGGGCTTTGTTTTCGGAAACGAGCCGTGGTTGGCCTCGAATCCGCGCTCGGCGCGATACGTCGGAGTAGGAGCGTTCCAAATGGTGCGTCGCTCGGCCTATGTCCAGTGCGGCGGACACGCCCGGCTGCGCATGGAAGTGATCGAAGACATGAAGCTCGGCAAGCTGATCAAGATGGCGGGATTTCGCTCGGGCGTGGCCGTCGCACAGGACGCAGTCCGCGTGCGCTGGCACAGCGGCGTGCAGAACGTGATTCGCGGCGTCACCAAGAACATGTTTGCCGCAGTGCACTATAATCCTTTCTTCGCCGCCGGCGCGATGCTTCTTTCCCTGACAATGAGCGTCCTTCCATTTTTCGGACTGGCGTTCGCCTCGGGCTGGGCGCGCGTCTTTGCGGGAATCGCCGCGGGCGCCGCCGTCCTGATTCACGGAGCGATGATCTGGTCGACGGACGCTTCCCCGCTCTACGGCCTGACGCATCCGCTGGGTTCGCTGCTGTTCTGCTGGATGATCAGCCGCTCGGCCATCGCGACGCTTTGGCGCGGCGGCGTAGTCTGGCGCGACACCTTTTACCCGCTCGATGAATTGCGCAAGGGAATGGTCTGAAGCCCTCGCGGCCGCAAGCCTTCATGTAAATTTCAGGTGTCCTTGTTATTTTTCTCTCTTGCAACTGTCGGGATCGAAACGCTGCCAGATCCCGCACGGCACGATCGAAAGGGGATTCCCATGTCGAACTCCGGCTCGCGGCTTCTGTGGCCGGCTCTCATCGCGGCTGTCGTCATCGTCGGCAGTCTCAGCATTCCGGCGGTACGGAACGCCGCGCTCAGTTCGTTGCGCTCGCTGCGCATGCAGAAGGTGCAGGCGGTGAACGCCGACTTCTCAAATTATGTCGACGCCAACGCGAATCCGTCGCTGCACCAGATGGTCACCCAGATGATTTCGGACAAAGTGCAGGTCGAGGAGAACGAAGACGACCGCCCGGCCGCGGACGTGGCCAGCGCGAGCCAGATGGCGGGATTCCCCGTGAAACTGATCGGCGTGCGCAAGGACGCCCCGCAACTGACCGTGGGCGGCGTGCACAAGATTGCCGTCAGCGTGGATCGCGCGCGCCTGCAAGCGATCGCCACCGAGGCGGGCCATCCCAATTTGTCGATTCCGCAGTCGGTTGACGGCGCGACCGTTGGCGTGCAGGTTCCTCGTTCGGTGCAGGTGCAGTATGGCACTTGCCCCGGCGCGGCCAGCGCAGGCAACGTCATCGCCGACAACGTGACCGGCCCTGCGCCGACAACAACCCAATTCAGCGATTGCGTGCGTCTGCGCGAAGGACCTTCGCCGGTGGTCGATATGCCGTCCGGCCTCGACGTTGCGGGACTCGCGGAGATCGGGCTCGAAACGGCGGGCATGACCTCGCAGCAAGCCAATGATTTTCTGCATACGATCGACTGGAAGGCGACGCTCACGCTTGCGGTTCCGCGCGCGCTTCGTTCCTACCAGGTCGTGAAGGTCGATGGCGCCGACGGCACTCTCCTCACCATGGCCGGCCGGCGCGGCCCCGGTTACGCGCTGCTCTGGACCAAGGATGGCATCGCCTATTCGCTCGTCGGATTCGGCGATTCCAGCCAGGCGGTGGCGCTCGGCGACTCACTGAAGTGATCGGAGCCGAATCTGTCCCAGCAGAATAACTTCGCGGTCCAGACCCAGCATCTGCGCAAGGTCTTCGGAAGCAAGGTCGCCGTGCGCGACCTGACGCTTTCCGTGCGCCGCGGAGAGATCTTCGGTTTCCTTGGGCCGAACGGCGCCGGCAAAAGCACCTCCATCAAGATGCTGCTCGGCCTCGCGACTCCCACGAGCGGCGAGGCATTCGTTCTGGGTGAACCGGCCGGAAACGTCGAAGTGCGGCGCAAAATCGGGTTTCTCCCGGAAAATTTCCGCTTCTACGAATGGCTGACGCCGCCGGAGCTGTTGCGACTGCACGGGCGCCTATGCGGCGTCAGCGACGCCATTCTGGCGAAGCGCGTGCCCGAACTGATCGATCTTGTCGGACTCACGCCGCACTTCGGAAAACGGCTGCAGAATTTTTCCAAGGGCATGCTGCAGCGCATCGGCCTGGCGCAGGCGCTCGTTCACGAGCCGGAACTGATTTTTCTCGACGAGCCGACTTCGGGCCTCGATCCGCTCGGGCGGCGCATGGTTCGCGACATCATCCGCGCAGAGCGCGAGCGCGGCGCGACCGTCTTCCTCAACTCGCACATCCTCAGCGAGATCGAAATCATCTGCGACGAAGTCGTCTTCATCCGCGAGGGCGAGGTGGTGACGAACCGGGACATGCGCAAGCACTACGAAGAAGCCGTTCGCGTGGAGATCCACGCGCGAAGGCTTTCACAGGAATGCCTCGCGGGGCTCTCTCGCTGGAGCGCATCCGTGCAGGTGGATGAAGAGCGGCTGTCGCTGACGGCGCAGTCGCGGGACGCGCTCCCCGAGATTTTGCGCCATCTCGTCGAGGCGGGCGCCGAAGTGTACCAATTCACGCCGCAGCGCACGTCGCTCGAGGAACTCTTCATGAACATTATGGGAGAGGATCAGGGACTCTGATGGGTATCTGGGTCATGGCCGGAATCACGTTTCGAGAAGCCGCGCGAAAGAAAATTCTGTTGACCGCGCTGCTTGCCGGGATCGCGTTTCTGATCGTGTTTGGAGTCGGGCTTCGATTCCAGGTCGGCGATCTTCGCAACCAGAGCGTCGCGCCGTTTCTGCGCTACCAGGTGGTGAGCGCCATGCTGATGATCGGCCTGTACACCGTGGACCTGCTCGCCGTAGTCATGATGACGCTCACTTCGGTGGACACGCTCGCGGGCGAAATCACTTCTGGCACCATCCATGCGATCGCCACCAAGCCGCTGCCCCGGTGGCAGATCTTGATCGGCAAATGGCTGGGGTTCGTTGCAATGGCCGCCATCTATGTCGGTGTGATCTTCTGGGGTGCGGTTGGCGAGGGCTACTTCCTCGGCGGCGTGGTGACGCAGCACCCGGTGCAAGGCATGCTGCTGGTGTTCCTGGAGTGCGTGGTCGCGCTGACGGTGACGTTCATGTTCGGCACGTGGTTCTCAACGCTTACGAGCGGCGTGGTGACAATCGGCCTCCTCGGCGTGGCCTTCATGGGCGGCTGGCTCGAACAGATGAGCGGCTTCACCGAAGGTTCGCGCCTTGCCATGGTCGGCATTCTTTCCAGCCTGCTCATGCCCACCGAAGCGCTGTGGCGCCGCGCCGCGTTCGAGATGGAGTCGCCGCTCTCCGGCGCGCTGCAATACTCGCCCTTCGCGGATGTCTCCATCCCCAGCGGCGCGATGGTGGGCTACGCTGTGGTGTACCTGCTCGTCGCGCTGGGTATCGCCGTCTATCATTTTGGCGAACGCGACCTGTGATGTGATCTGTAGGATAGGCTTCAGCCTGTCCGCTTTTGCTCTAAATAGACTTGGATCGCAAAAGCAAACAGCCACTACAGGCTGCGGGGGGAGTGGTCCCTGCAAGGACTAAAACCCGCAGGCTGAAGCCCGCGCTACTCAAGGCCTTCCCACCCCAGAACGCCATTCGAGAACTCACAATCACTATATGGAACAGATCGGTCGGGCACGCCTGAAAAAGGCAGACTAAGATGCAGCCGTTGGGTCCACCGGAGAGGGCTAGGAAGCAGCGGAAAAGAATCCCGACAGGTCGCGCTGCTTCAGCGTGCGGATGCGGTCGCGCAAGGCGGCGGCGCGCTCAAACTCGAATTTTTTGGCGGCTTCGCGCATTTGCACTTCTAGCTGCGCGAGAATTTCTCCGAGCTTCGCTTCGCTGGTGATGTCCGCGTCGGAGAAATCGTCGGCGGGCACGGTGACGTAGTCGGCTTCGACGATTGCGGCCAGCTTCATGTCCACGGACCTGATGATGGACATCGGCGTGATCCCGTTCGCTTCGTTGTAAGCGACTTGCTTGGCCCGGCGACGATTCGTTTCTTCGATGGCCTGGGCCATCGAGCCGGTCATGCGGTCAGCGTAGAGGATGGCGCGTCCTTCGACGTGCCTCGCGCAGCGGCCAATCGTCTGGATGAGCGCCGTCGCGCTGCGGAGATAACCTTCCTTGTCGGCGTCGAGGATCGCGACGAGCGAAACTTCCGGCAGGTCGAGCCCTTCTCGCAACAAGTTGATGCCAATCAAGACGTCGAACTCGCCGCGTCGCAGGTCGCGCAGGATGCGCACGCGCTCGAGCGTATCGATTTCCGAGTGCATGTAGCGGCAGCGGACGCCTGTTTCCGTGAAATATTCGGCGAGGTCCTCGGCCATGCGCTTGGTGAGCGTGGTGACGAGGACGCGCTCATTGCGCTCGGCGCGCTTGCGAATTTCCTCCAGCAAATCGTCTACCTGGCCCTTCACCGGGCGCACTTCGATTTGCGGATCGACGAGGCCCGTCGGGCGAATCACCTGCTCGACCACCACGCCGGCGGAGCGCGTCAGCTCGTAGGGCCCCGGCGTCGCCGAGACGTAGACCACCTGCCCGGTGCGGTGCTCGAATTCCTCGAAATTCAGCGGGCGGTTATCGAGGGCGGAGGGCATGCGAAAACCGTAGTTCACGAGGGTCTGCTTGCGCGAGCGGTCGCCGTGATACATCGCGTGCAGCTGCGGAACCGTCTGGTGCGATTCGTCGATAAACAGCAGATAGTCCTGCGGAAAATAGTCGAGAAGCGTGGGCGGCGCCTCGCCCGGCAGCCGGCCGGACATGTGCCGCGAATAATTCTCGATGCCGTGGCAGTAGCCGATCGTGCGCATCATCTCGATATCGAACATGGTGCGCTGCCACACGCGCTGCGCCTCCGCGTACTTGCCCTGTTTTTTCAGCTCCGGCGCCCACCAGTCGAGCTCTTCGAGGATCGTCTTGATCGCGCGCTCCCTCTGCGCCGCGGGCATCACGTAGTGCGATTTCGGATAAATCGTCAGCCGCGACAAATCGTTCTGGCCGGAGCGCACTTCTCCGGTGAGCGGATCAATCTGGCGCATGGCGTCGACTTGCGCGCCCCAAAGCTCCACCGCGTAGGCGTTGTCCTCATACGGCGGATAAATTTCCAGCCGGTCGCCGCGCACGCGGAACGTGCCGCGCCTCAAATCTTCCGAGCGCTCGTACTGCATGTCCACAAGTTTCCGGAGCAGCGCTTCGCGAGCCGTGCTCTGCCCCTTCTCGATCATCAGGAGCATGCCGTAATACGCCTCGGGCGAGCCGATGCCGTAAATGCACGAAACGGACGCAACCACCACGACATCGCGGCGCTCGAAGAGCGAACGCGTCGCGCTCATGCGCAGCTTGTCCAGTTCGTCGTTGATCGTCGATTCCTTTTCGATGTACGTGTCCGACGCGGGTATGTAAGCTTCGGGCTGGTAGAAATCGTAGTAGCTCACGAAGTATTCCACGGCGTTTTGCGGGAAAAAACTCTTGAATTCGCTATAGAGCTGCGCGGCCAGCGTCTTGTTGTGCGCGAGCACGAGGACGGGCCGGTTCGCGCGCTCAATCACTTTCGCCGCGGTGAACGTCTTTCCCGAGCCCGTGACGCCGAGCAGTACCTGGTGTTTTTCTCCCGCCTCAAGGCCGCGCGAGAGCTGGTCGATCGCGTCCGGCTGATCGCCGCGCGGCTCGTAGTCGCTCATCAGTTTGAAGTTCATCGGGTGTGGCTCTCACGGCGCGTCTGGCAGGCCGCACGGAACCTCTGATTATAGCTCAGGCGGGGGCGATCACCGCGGGATGCTTGCGATGGAGGCGCGTGGCTGGGACGACCGGGAGCGGCCATGCCACAAAATTATTGCGCCGGCGCGGCATCGCTGCCTTTCTTGAGTACGATGCTCATCTGGGATTTCTCATTCGCCGCCGGATTGATTTCCGTTTCGTAGGAACGGTAACCGCCCAGCGCCACTTTGAGATGATGTTTGCCGGGAGCCACGAGCATGGAATGGAAGTGGCCTCCGAAGTCGCCGCCATGCCCCATGTAATTGCCGTCGACATAAACAGCCGCGCGCTTGGGCCGGATATCGAAACGCAGCTCCGCGGCATTGCCGCCGGGGTACGTCAGTTTGGTGTTCTCCTCCAAAACGACGGCAACGGTTTGGATTTGGTCCGGGTCCGCGACGATCTGTTTTGTGAAATCCTTGTAACCGGATTGCTTGATCAAAATTTCGTGCTCGCCCGGAGCGAGCAGCACTTTCCGGTCGCCCTTCAACTCTTTGACGTAGCCGGCGTATTTTCCGTCGATCCACACGCCGGCGTCTCTTTCATCCTGATTATCCGCGGTGAATCGCACCTCTCCCATTTTCGGGCTTTGCCGGCCGTATAGGGTGGCAAGAGGCGCAACAAATAGAAGGAGGATCGAAACACTCAGGAACCGCAGGATGGCAACTTTCCGCATGGTCTTCTCCCAATCCTCGATAGCGATGCGGTGTATTGTACCGCGCCCGATCTCTTCAGCGGCTCATCAGGATGGGAGTTCACTCCAACGCCGGTTCCGTGTATCGCCGGCGCCCCTCCCGGGAAATCGGCAAACTATTTTGCGGCCGCATCGCCGGCGAGAAGTGAAATCTGCGACCGCGACGAGATCGTCCCGGCATAGTGCATCGAAGTATTGCGGGGCGAGGTGAGCGTCACGTCCATTTGTTGGGTCGCGGATTGCGTGACGCTTACTACAAAGCCGTTCGCAAGCGACACGTATACCAGGCTCTGCGCCGAGCCGGTCCACTTCCCTGCGGACTCCACTCCGTTCTTGCGGAGGTCCGGGGGAGTCGGATCGCGCGCTGCCCTGGAGCGAACGAGACTCAAATTCGCAAGAATCACCGCGCAATCCTTCGCTGCTTGTGAATTCGGGGCGAGATCCGCGGCGCCCGCGGGAGTTGGGACATCGGGATTGGGCGGATGGCACGATTCGTTGCGAAGATATTGCGACTCTGAGCGCCATACCAGCCCGGCAATCGGAAGCGAATCGGCGGGCTGTTCCGACGACCACGTTTCCCCGATCGAAACGCCGCCGGGCGGCGCGCCCGCGCTGGCACTGAGCTGACCGATCCAATCTCGCGCCGCCTGCACTGCTTTTTCCGAGTCGGCAATTTCCTCGAGGCCTGCGACGTATTTCACTTTCCCGGCTGCGTCGAGCGTAATTTCGACGACCTTGCCTTCCAGGTTGTGATATTGCGCCATCGTCGCGTCGGCCGCGGGATCGAACGTGTCGCTGCGAACGGTGGCCGTGGATTTTTCATACGTCGTCCGCAGGCGGATTCCGCCGGGCGTCGAGGCGTCGGCGGGAAGAATTTCCATGCGCACGGCCGCGTTCCAATCGACCTCCACGCTGGACGGCCCCTGCGGATCCAACGCAAGGCCGGAGCGCCTCGTGTCCGTGGTCGTCTCAAATTCCATTCGGTAGCGGAACGTCTCGCCGGGAACGAAGCGAGGCGTAAGCGTAACGCGCGACGAAGCCACAGTCTTTTCCTTCCGCGCAGGCGGCGATTTTTCCAAACCGGGACTTTGGGCGAGTACGCCGAACGAAGTAGCCAGCACGATTCCGCAGAGCGCGGTCGTAGGTCGCATAGATCGCTGGAAGTGGCTCATGGATGCTTAGAAGCTCGATCGATTCCCCATCGCCGAGCGCGAATTCGCCCCGCTCTTTGGACGGCGCGTCCTCTACCGTGAATTCGGCCGCGCGCCCCGCTTCGGAGCGGCGGACGGAAGCGCCAGCTTCGGCGCCTCGATTGTGCCGCCCAAAAGAAAACTTGGCGGCGACGCAGTTGCGGGAACCGCTGAGGCCTGGAAGACGGACGGATGAAGCCGGATATTCAGCGCGTGAGAAAAATCAATTCTGCCTTCCCCTTCGAGCCGCCCGCGTGAACCGTCCAGCACGATGTTCGCGAGGTCGATTCCGCTCGTCTGGATGCGGAAGGTTCCCTGAACCGCCGAAAAAACATCCGAGGCGGCGTCCGGATTGTTTCCCGGAAACACGCTGGAGAGTTGGAAGCCGCGTAACACGACGTTGCGTCCGTTTAACGTGCCCCGCCCTTGCATGGAGCCGATCAGGCCCTCGCGGCCAACGCCGTGGGCGGACAGCGTAAGCGCGGCGGACGCGCTCCCTCCTATTCGGGTATCCAGGAACGGCACGGCGCTTCCCAGCTCGACGAGGTCCACGCGATCGAAGCGGCCTTGAAACTCGTAAGAAGGATCGGGCACGAGTTGCGCGTCGAGCGATCCCGATATTTTTCCGCCAAAGAAATTGGCCTGGGCTTGCCGAACGCGGACGGTTCGTCCGGCGAGTTCCACTTCACCATCGAATTGTTCGAGATGCATCGGCGGCACGTCGATCGCGCCGGCGCGGAGGCGTCCGCGAGCCGCGAGCTGCGTGACGACCGCGTCGGCGGGAGGCGTCGCACCCGCGGCGGGACTCGATCCGGTCAGCCGCGCCAGAAATCCCGGCCTCGCGCGCGGACCGAGCCAGCGATCCATCTCCGCGGCGTCCAGATGATCGGCCGAAAGATCGAAGGTCCATTGTTTGTCCGAAAACTTCCGGGCGACGGAGCCATGCCAGACCGTGCCGAAGGCTTCCGCCGCGGAGATCGTGATGGTCCGTTGTTGCGGCGCGAATTCGACGTGCGCCTTGGACAGCTGCACCGGCTGATTCACGTATGCCGGACTCAAGTCCAAGCCGAGAAGATCCATCGTCCCGAGCCACTGAGCGTTCTCCGGAACCCGCCCCGGGACCATCCCCGCGACCATTCCTGGGACAATCCCCAGACCGTGCGGCGAATCCGCGCGACGACTTCCCCGCATTTTTACCGCGAGGCCGCCCGCGGCGGTCCAGCTTGAGCCAACCGGATGCGCCAGCGCCGTTGACATAGCCAACCAATCCTGCACCCGCGAGGTCGCGCCCTCCACCGAAAAATTCCAATCCGGCGGCCAGCGAGGCGCGCCGCTCGCTCCAGGGAATAGCGCGCCGCGCACGACAAACGAATTCCGAGGCTCGTTGCTCACCGGCGCTGTGCCTGGCTGCGCCGCCGAAGTTCGGGGCGCGAAGGAAATTTCCGCCGCCGCAAATTCGAGACCTCCGTGCGATACGCTCGCATTCACGGCGCCGATCCGCAGCGGCCCAGGCAGCGCTTTCGCCGTCAGCGTTCCGCCCGTGCCTGCGATGGTTCCCTGCTGCAGCTCAAGCGGCCAGCCGCCGAGCTTCAGATCCAGGCCGACCGTGCCGTCCGCGCGCAGATCCTCCGCGACGTCCGGCTGGAGCGCTCGATACCAGGACAGAATATCTCCAAGCGCGACCGTCGAGGACTCCAAGCGCAGTTCGGGACGAGGATGGTGCTCCCAATCCACAACCCCACTTCCCTGGAGGCGCGAAGCGGGCATTTCCACCAGCAGCTTGCGAATATCCACGCGCGACTCGCCCAGCCGCCAGGTCACCTCCGCGGAAAGATTGGCAGCCGGATCGGTGTCACGCTCGGTGAGCCTCCAGCCGTGGATTCCGGTCAATCGCGCGACCGCGGAGATGGACCATCGCGCTCCACCGGCGTCCGGAGCGGGACTGGACATCTCTTTCTGCGGAGCGATGCGAGCGTCGAGATCCAATGCAAGCCGTCCGCGCATTCCGTAGTCATCGTCCCGGACGAGACGCAACGCATCGGCCACGGACCCGGCGCGCCAGGTCAGATTGAGGTCGGCCGGCTGGAGACGCGCTGTCGTTCCGGCAATGGAGCCGCGCAGCCTCACCGTGCCGATATCCTGAAGTTCCACGCCGGCACGCATGGGGCGGGCTTCGAGATCCAGCTGCCAGCGGCTCGCGCCGTTCTCTTCGACGCGGCCCGAGACGTCGACCAGCGCGAACGGATTCTTGTTGTCTCCCTGCTTGAAATTAATGCGGCCGCCATCCACGTCGATTCGGTACGGCCGAGTCGCCTGGAGTTCGCGCGACGGGGCCACCGGGCCGACGAAGCCGGGACGCGACGTGGCTTGCGGTGCGGGAGGCAACCAGCTCTCGATGTTCCAGCGGCCTTCGGCGTCGCGCGCCAGATTCAGGCTGGGCCGTGAAAGCGCAACGGAACCGAACTCGAAGCGTCCGCCAAGCAAAGCCGTCCAGCGAATTCCGGCAGCGAGCGTCTCAGCGCGCAGGAAATATTCGTTTCCGAAATGCGGATCGTCCAAAACGGTTACGTAGTGCGCCTCAATTCTGGCGCCGTCGAGCAGGCTGAAATCAAACCACAAAACGTCGACGGGCCGCCCGAAGCTCGCGGCGAGACGCGCGCTGAGGTAGCGGCGCGCGGCGGTGGCCCGCAAGGCGCGCGAAAATCCGAAGCTTGCGAGGAGGATCAGCACGCCTCCGATCAAAATTGCGCGCAGCCACTTTCGTTTGGCCATGTCGTAGTCAGGAATTGTTACAAAAGGCCCGAAGGAAGAAAAGCGCCGCGTCAGTGAACTTCATGCAGCATCCGCGACCAGCGCGTCCGGGACGGCATATGAAGCATCGTATCGAGGAGGTTGTACAGCCAGGAACTCGCGTTGCGGTCCGCGGACTCATCGCCCGTGACCGACCAATAGATGACCACCGGACGGCCCATGATGGCGTCGCGATCCACAAATCCCCAGAAGCGGCTGTCCCAGCTATGGTCGCGGTTATCGCCCATGGCGAAATACTTTTCCGCCGGCACCACAATTTCTCCGTCGTGAATGTACTGAAAAATTTCGTCCGCCCATTCCGGCTGCATGTTGGACTGCAGGTATTCCGGACTTCGCGGCGGGAAATTGTCTCCAAACGGGTCATACGGCGCGGCGGGATCGCGGACGATGTACGGCTCGCTGATGCGCTTGCCGTTGACGTACACCTGCTGGTCCACGATCTTCACGTGGTCGCCGGGAATGCCGATCACGCGTTTGACGTAATGAGGGTGGTCCTGGAACGGAAATTTGAAGACAATGATGTCGCCCCGGCGAATTTCGCGATACGGGAGAAAACGGTCGTACCAACTTCCGCGCCCGCCGAAAATGAATTTATTCACCAGGAGGTGGTCGCCAACGAGGAGCGTCGGCTCCATGGATTGCGAAGGAATCTTGAAGGCCTGCACGATAAACGTCGTGCCGAAGAGAGCCAGGATCACCGTGACCAGGAGCGATTCCACGTATTCGCGCAGCGTGGCGGGTTGCGATTCCGCGCGATGCGCCGCAACGGCTTCGCGCGCTTCCACTGCCTGTGCGGTCTCAGATGTCACGTCGCTCCTCGGTTCCTCCGGCGCCCAATTGTGTGAGTGCCGCGATCGCGGCGGATTGCTCCGCTTCCTTTTTGGTTCTTCCCGATCCCATCGCGCTGACTTGTTTGCCGATCCGAACTTCGACGCGAAATGTCTTCTGGTGGTCCGGACCGCTCTCGGCGATCACGTGATAGGTCCCCGGCGCCATGCCTCTCGATTGCAGGAATTCCTGAAGCGCCGATTTATGGTCGGTGTGGCCGATGCGCTCGGCCTCCACCGCGATGGTTCCCTCGACCAACGTGCGCCGCACGAATTCCCGGGACGGCTCCAGCCCGCCGTCCAGGTAAATCGCCGCGATTAGCGCCTCGTAGGCGTCCGCGAGAAGCGCGGGCTTGGTTCGCCCGCCGGTCTTCTCTTCGCCGCGGCCGAGGCGAAGATACTTTCCCAGGCCGAGGCGCTGGGCGGAAAGAGAGATCGCGGTCGCATTGACGAGGCGCGCCCGGCTCTTGGAAAGCTGCCCTTCGCTCCAGTCCGGAAACGCGCGAACGAGATCTTCGCTCACCACCAACTCCAGCACGGCGTCTCCGAGAAACTCAAGTTTCTCGTTGCTCTCGGCGGGATCTTCCGCCGTCCGCTCGGGTATGCGGGAGCTGTGCATCAGCGCCTGGAAAAGCCAACGGGGATCGCGGAATTGATGGCCGAGAACCGACTGCAACTCCGCGATCTCGGGTAACTGCATGGCTTCCAACTTAGTCCCTGCTCAACTTCGTTCCGGATGCCAGCTCTTTCTTAACGGCTTCTTCGCGGGCCTTGCACTGCGTCATGAGCGGCCCGGACTGCGCGCATTTGTCGTACGCGGCGATCGCGCCGTTCATGAAGCTGGCCTGGGCATCGGCGCTGCCGAGCAGGTAGTAGTCGACGGGATCGGGAGCGGTCGCGAGTTGCACGGCCTGCGTCAGTTCGGTCCGGGCATCGTCATAGTTCTTCTTCACGTTGAGGTTGATCAAGCCCAAACCGCTGTGCGCCAGCGCCAACTTGTCGTTCTTGGCCTTTTCGAAGGTAGCATCGTCGACGGTTGCGGGTTTCTCGAGGGTGGGCACCAGTTCGATGGTGCGGTGGGCATAATCCTCGGCGTTCTTCATTTGCTGGGCGTAGTCCGGCATCGTGGTCTTGGCGCGCCGCGGAATGGCCATGGACAACAGGGCCAGCACATCCACGTTATTCGGATTGAGTTCGAGGGCCTTGGCGCCGGCGGCGAACATTTTGTCCGTGTTCCCGGTCGTGAAATAGGCGGTGGTCAGCATGCCATACACGCCGCCATTGTATTTGCTGGTCGGAAATTTCGTAATGAAGTCCTCTCCCACCTGAACTTCCGCTGCCGGATCTCCGCCCTGGGCCGCCAGCACGTTTTTGTAGGCTGCTTCTTCCGCTTTGTTGACCTTTTCTTTTTTCGCTCCCTTTTCCTTGTCTTGCGCGTACGCGGCCGGCTGACTTGCGCTCGAGAAACTCGCTCCAAAGGTGAAGGCGACTGCGAGGCCGAGCGTCGCCGCCGAGAACTTGAAGAATCTTGCCGTCATGTTGTGAATCTCCTCAGCGAAAATAGTTCTCGGAGATGAATCGAATCCCCCGAGTGAATTGCCTGTTGTTCCCGCCCTCCGCGCCGCGTGACGAATGCGGCGTGCAGGACAGTCGTATAATTACGACTTACCGCCCGACTGCCTGTCGCGAGACGGCGTCTGGTAGCCCGTCTCGATTCCGTGTTGCGCGGCGGTCCGCGCCGACTCCGGCGCTCCCGCCACCGCGAGCGCCGCGCGGTATTCCAGCACGGCCAGGTCCCGTTTGCCCTCTACATCGTACATTCTACCGAGATAAATATGCGACCACGAAAGATTCGCAGGATCGGGATGCGCCGCCGGTCCCGCGAGGGGGTTCTGCGCGGCATCGATCACCTCGGTGAACATTTCGCGCGCCTGGTCCGGCTTGCCCTGCAGCGCGGCAGCCACGGCCAGACCGTACATCGCGCGCTCATCGTCGGGATGCGCGGCGAGTACCCGTTCAAACGAAGACGCCGCAGCTACGCCGTTTCGCGCCGCAATCTGCCGCTGCCCTTCGGCCAGATCGTCATCCACAGGATTGCCGGTGGACGCCGGCTGAGCCGCCCGCTGGCTCGTTTCGGGCGCCGCTTCGACGGCGGGAGCCGCATCCGCAAATTTCACGCCGCGCAACCGGCGCTGCTCGCCCTCCACGTCGATTCCTTTGACCAAATCCGGCAAGTAGTATCCCATCGCGGGTTCCGATTTTTCAAATCCCGAGAGACCCGCGTAAATGGAACGCACCAGGATGTAACCGCCGGCTTCCGCCTGGTCGATTGCCGAGGCCAAATCCGCAGGGGAGAGTCGCCGCAAACGAAGCTCCACCGCGCGTACCAGGCACTCGTCGAAGAACCCTGAAAAATCGTCGCGCAGATCCACCGGCAGCTGCGGGGCGCGCGCGGCGATTTCCAGAAGCGGCGCAGCCCTCGATGCCTGGACGCGGTAGCGGATCGCGATCGGATCGAGAAGAAAGTGGAGGAAAGCATGCCGGATGTCTTCGATCGGCGGATCGGCGCTTGGCCGCACGACGAGGGCGTACTGGTCGCCAAACGTCCGGAAAATCGTCTTGTCGCCGGCGAGAGGCTCGACGTACACCGCGAACGAACGGAGGCTGCCGGGACGGAGAATTTCCCGGAGATAATTGGTAGCAGTATAAACAAGGTTGGAAACGGGAACGCGCAGGCTCTCGACATCGCGGTCGTACTCGGGCTGGTAGAACTTCCAGAGTTCGTCGAGCTTGGCCTCGTTATAGAAATTGGCCAGGATCGGATTGAAGCCTTCCAGGGTGAGCGCTTCCGGCGGCAAATCGTCGCGGCGCAACTCAAACCGGAAGTCCGGGGGCGGCCCTGCCACCAGCGCGAAGGAAACGAAGCGGGAGAAGGTTGCGCCGGAATCGCCGAGCGCATGCTCGGAATAGTACTTGCGAAGCGCGGCCGCCGCGGGCCCTTGCAGGGCGCGCATCCGATTGCGCAACTGAATGCGTCCCGGGGCTTCACCCGCAGCGCTCGCGCCGGACTGGTACCCGGCGGCGTCGAGCGCGCATAAGACCGCAAAAAGCTGAGGGCTCGAATCCACGGAAACGCTGCGGTGAGTCGTGTCTCCCTCAGACCTAGAGGTAGGCCTGGGCGGCGGCGCTTGCGCATGCGCGACGGCGCCCGCGAGCAAGGCGGCGCCGAGGCATCCGGTCCACACCGTGCGCCTCATGTAAAAAATCAACGGCAATCGGGTATCCAATCTGTTCTCTGCTCTTGAATTTACAGGGCCCAGAGAACGCAGTCAAGAAACCCCTTCTACGATTGGAGGGTTCGAAACCCGTTGAGGTTGTCCTCTCAGATGGGATTGAGGAACGGTCGGAAGGCGGGCCAACAGTACGGGAAGACTAATTCAACCGGAATTCGACGCGAACGGTTGCTTGCGACGGAGCAGGCTTTCCATCCACCAGGCCGGGAGAGTACTTCCACTTCTTCACAGCGTCCACAGCCGCTTCTCGAAGCAGAAGCGGTCCGGACAACGCCGTCGCGCTGACCACTTTCCCAACTTCATTAATGGACGCGGAAACCGTTACGCTCCCCTGAACGTTTGTTTGCTTCGCTGTTGGCGGATATACGGCCGCGACGGAAGAAATCAATTTCGGATCGCGCACGGTCTTCGCCACCGTCGCAGGCGCAGTGGCGGACGGAGGAGGCGCCGGCGGATTCGAGGTGCGCCCAGCCGACGTCAGCAAGTTGGCGGAAGGCGTCCCACCGATCGGGCCGACGGCAGCAATGTCCGTCATCGGAGCGTTGGTCTGGCCGGGGTCGGCTAGCGTTTTTGCCGGGGCGCTCGGAGAACTCATTTTCAGGCTGGGGATCGAGGGACGGCGCGAAGCTGCGGTCTCCGCCTGTTTGTCCCCCGTGGATTTTTTCTCCTGCCGCCGGGAATTCAGGGTATCCCCGGCGGAGTCCGCATTCACAGGGCTTGTAGCCACGGCAGGAACCGGTGCAAGAGCGGATGGGGCCTGGCCCTGATCGATCGAGACCGGTTGAGCCGGAAGCTGCGGCCGCGCGGAAGATGGCGAAGCATCCGCCTGCGGCGCAGCGGCAGGTGCGGGCGCGTTGTTTGGCGACGGAGGATTCGACGCAGCAGGATGAGAAGCGCTTGGCGTTTCTGCGACCGCGACCGGGGCGCTGCTGCGATGCATAAAGAAAACAACGCCCGAAACCGCGGCGAGGACGATCGCGGCGATTCCCACGATCATCGGCGTGCGCCCCATCGAAGATCCGGAGGCCGATCCGGGCTTCTCATAGGCCATCAGGCCTTTGCTCATGAAATCGCGCGGCGGCGGGTTCGTCGAGGGGGTCTTCGAGGGTGTTGACGGCCATGCGTCCCGTGGAGGGCTCGACGGCTTTTCCACGGACAGTACGGAATCCAGCGAATCCCAGTTCGCGAGCGACGTAGGCCGGGAATTGTCAGAATGGCTGTAGTCGGAAGCGCTCTTCGCCGCTACCTGCGGAGCGGGCCGCGCCGGCTCGTTCTTTGGCTCCAGCGGCGCAGCCGAAGGAGTCGAGTCCATAACGCTGGAAATATCCGAGAAGGTCGGGCGACCTGCTGGCGGCGCGCTTACCGGTTTTGCGGGTGCTTCGATCGGAGCAGCCACGCGTGGGGGAGCAGGAGGAGGCGCCGTTGAAGTTTGGCGAAGATCGGGCGGCGCCAAAGGCGTTTCGGCCTGCGGAGCGGCGGTCCCGGCAGCGGGAGCAGCATCGTGGTGGATGCTCCAAAAATCGCTGACCGCTTCCATGAATTCCACTTCGACATAGCCCTTCACGCTCGGTAAATTGTGTCCGGCAACCACGCGGCAGACAACGTCGCGGCCGCTCGGATTGGAGAGAATGACCGTTTGCCCGATTGGCAGATTGTTCTTGCAGCGCAGCACCGCGCCGTTGTCGAAGACGATGACGGTCCGGCCCTCTTCTCGAATCGGCTGCGTCAAGCTGGCGGCTTCGGTCGGCAAGCTCCGGATGGTAATCCCAACTTCCAGACAAACAGGATTCGAACGCGGCGATTGGGCGGGCTTGTTCTCGGAATTCTGGGAAGGCGTTCCCTGCTTGCCAGGGCCGTTCGAGTCAGGAGGGTCTTTGATCGTGAGCGTCATGGCATTCCAGTCGTGAGGGTGCCCACGCGCCGGGGTGTGCGTGCCTCACGAGAGTGCATCTATTTTCGGATTCCGAAGGGACTACTGGCTATAGTACGTGGGTACTACGGAAGCACGATCTATCAACGCGAAGGGCCTTCGTACCGGCGCTGGGGATGCCGGTCGACGCCGCCAAAAAGGATTCCGATCGAGCGGCTAGCCCCGGATGGAAATATCGCTGAAGCTCAGAACCACGCGCCCGCCCGAAGTGAACCGGCCAAAGCTCATCTGCGGGCGGAAACGTGAAAACAGCAGCACCAAATCCAGCTGCCGGCGGACCGTGTCGTTATCCGGGCCGGCCAGAATTCTGTAGCTCACCGCGTCGCCGTGCGAGCTGATGGTGGCCTCGACCAGCAGCGCGTGCGGTCCGGCGTGGCCGGACTCTTCCAGGCCCGTAATCGGAAACGGAGCCAAAGCTTCCAGGCGGGCAGGCTGAAGCAAATTCGTCGGAGAGTCGTTCGCGTCCGCGCGGAGCGGAACGCCCAGGCCGAGCAGCTGGCAAACCATCACAAAGACGACGAACGCCACCGTGAATCCGCCCGTGGCGGGTATGGCCAGAGGTTCCAGGATATTCTTCAGGATCAGCTCGCCGCGAGTCTTTGCGCGCCGCACATAGTGCAGCCAGTTCCGATCGGAGAGGCGTTGCGCGGCCGCCACGCGAATCTTCAGCGCCAGGTCCGCAGGGGGCGCCGGGCGCCGCACGCCGGCCATCAGCGAGGACATCGTCTGATACGCTCTCAGCTCCTTGCGACAATCCGCGCAGCTTTCCAGATGCTGTCCAACCGACACGTGCGTGTCAGTCCATGTTCCGGTAGGAACGGCATCGTCCAGGTAACCCGGCAAATACTGTCTTACTCTTTCGCAGTCCAAAAGACACCTCCCTCAGCATCATCCGTCTTGCCTGGATGAGCCCCGCCGGTTGTGTCGGTCCGGCTGGTGGAATGCTCCTCCGCAACCGAAAACAGGGCGGAGTGCAAAACCGTTTCCCTCTTCAACGTGCCCGGCGCGTGGGCCTGCGGGCCATGCGGGTGCCGCAGCACCGGATCCAGAATTTCCCGCAACATTCTCCGTCCGCGCAAAATTCGCGATTTCACAGTGCCGACCGTAACGGTGAGAACCTCGGCGACTTCCTCGTAGGACATTCCCTCGAGGTCTCTCAAGATCACGGCGCTTCGAAACACTTCCGGCACTTTCCGCAGCGCCTGCTGTACCGCCTGCTGCACTTCGTGAGAGGCAGCCTGGTCGAAAGGCGTGCTGCTCTCGTCCTCGATGTCGAGCGACGCATGGCCATCTTGCGGCTCGACGTCGATCGAATCCTGCTCGCGATGGTGCCGCCACAGCCAGCGCCGATGATTCAGCGCCTCGCGAATGGCGATCCGGTACAGCCAGGTCTTCAGCGAGCTGCCGCGCCGGAATCCGCGAATGCCGCGAAACGCCTTGAGAAAGACGTCTTGCGTGATATCGGCGGCGTCACTGGATTCCGAAACCATCCCGGCGACGAGGCCGTATACGGGACCCGAGTAATGCGTTACCAACCAGTCGAAGGCTGCGCCGGAACCACCTTGCAGCTCCGTCACCAGCTCGGCTTCGTCCTGCGACCAGGGAAGGACGCGCGCCAAGTCAGACACGTTTGCCGCCTCTCCTGCCTGCATGCGCCAAGCGCTGCCGCGGACCACTCGCGACAAACGCCGTGTGCCTCGCGCAACAGGCCGTAAAGCCGCTTACCGGGTCCCCCGACCAGAATCCTGCCAGCCTAAAAAAGCGCCGACTGGTAAACGCGCTATTGAAATTAGACACCATAAAAGGGGAATGGTGCCCCCTTTGTAAGCCTATTTTGCTCCTAGAGTACCTGGTTTGCAATGGTACAGGGGTGGTAGAACCCCATTGCAGGGAAAGGAGTTAGAAAAGAGGTCGGGTCAAGAAGCGCAAATCGGAGCCCGGACGGTGCAGGCCAATCCCTGTTTTGCCCTCGATTGGAATACATTCAATGCGTAAAACAATCGTATTCCCAGGCCTGCCGTTCGGGGATACCATCGTGGCATTGCACGCGAAGAAAAAGCGGCTGAGAATTGGGGAGCGTATGGGCGGAAATTCGATACGCAAGATTGCGCTGATCGGTTTTGGAGAAGTCGGCGGGATTTTCGGCCACGATTTCGAGGCGGCGGGGCTCGGTGTTTCCACATTCGATATTCTTCTGAACGCAGAGCCGTCGCGTTCGGCGATGCTGGCCAAGGCGAAAGATGCGAAAGTCCGCGCGTGCGACACGCTGAAAGAAGCCCTGCACGATACGGACCTGGTAATCTCCGCCGTGACCGCTGCGTCGGCCGCGGACGCCGCGCGGAGCGCAGCTCCTTTTCTGCGCGGCGGCCAGATGTATCTGGACTTGAACTCCGTCTCGCCGGACACGAAGCGTGAAATCGCGCGCATTCTCGGCAAGTCGCCGGCAACCTTCGTGGAAGCCGCGGTGATGGCGCCGGTTTCGCCGCAGAGGATCAAAGTTCCCATGCTGCTGGGAGGTTCGGAGTCGGCGCTTGCCGCCGGGCAATTGCAAGCCATCGGCATGAATGTGAAACCCATCAGCGAGCAGATCGGCGTCGCGTCCGCGATCAAGATGTGCCGCAGCATCATCATTAAGGGGTTGGAAGCAATCACCGTGGAGTCGATGTTCACGGCGCGACGCTACGGCGCCGAAAAACAGGTTCTCGAATCGCTGGCAGCGACGTACCCGGACATGGGTTGGAACAAAGCGCTGCCGGATTATTTAATCAGCCGCGTAGCCGAGCACGGCAAGCGGCGAGCCGCGGAGATGCGCGAAGCGGCCCAGGCGATCGCGGACGCCGGCCTCGAACCGTTGACCGCCCTTGCAACTTCCCAGCGTCAGGATTGGCTCGCTCAGACCATCGCCGAGTTTTCCCTGGCCGTCCCCGGAGGCGAGAGCTTCGTGTGGCAGGAGCTCGCCGACGCGATCGCGGAAGCCGCGTCGCCAAAGGAAAAATCGTCGGCCGGGGCGAAGTTGTAGCGCCAACCTTCAGGTTGGCATTCTTGGGATCATACGGATGCCCGCCTGAAGGCGGGCGCTACACAAACCCATCACCCAAAGGGAAAAAATAGATGCCGCCAGAACCGATCTTTGACCTCGCCCACCTTGCGCACATGGAAATGCTTTCGCCGAAGCCGGAGGAAAGCCTGAAATTTTTTGTCAACGCCATGGGCATGACGGAAACGGCGCGCAGGGGCGATTCCGTTTATTTGCGCGGTTGGGACGACTACGAGCACCACACCCTGAAACTGACCGCCTCGAAAACCTCGGGCATGGCCCACATGGCGTTTCGCGCGCGGAGCCCGCAAGCCCTCGAGCGGCGCGTCGCCGCGCTGAAAGGCTCGGGCTACGAAATCGGCTGGACAGACGGCGATCTGGGCCACGGCCCGGCGTTCGCTTTCCACGATCCCGACGGCCACACGGTCGAGATTTATTATGAGACCGAGTGGTACAAGGCGCCTCCCGAACTGCGCCCCGCGCTGAAAAATCAGGCCATGCGATTCCCCGCGCGCGGCGCCAATGTGCGGCGGCTCGATCATCTCAACTGCCTCGCCGTCGACATCAAAGCCAATCGCGAATTTTTTCAGGAATATCTGGGCTGCCGGCTCACGGAACAAATCGTAATGAACGACGGAACGGAAGCGGGCATGTGGCTGACGGTCAGCAACAAGAGCTACGATTTCGCCTACACGCGCGACCATACCGGCACGCGCGGCCGCTTTCACCACGTCACCTACGCCGTGGATTCCCGCGAAGATGTTTTGCGCGCCGCCGACATTTTTCTTGAGAATGGCGTCTACATCGAGACCGGCCCGCACAAGCACGCCGTCCAGCAAACATTTTTCCTGTACGTCTACGAGCCCGGCGGCAACCGCGTGGAAGTTGCCAACGCCGGCGCGCGCCTGATCCTGGCCCCCGATTGGAAGCCCATCGTGTGGACCGAGGAAGAACGCAAAAAGGGACAGGCCTGGGGGCTCAAGACCATCGAGTCATTCCACACGTACGGCACGCCGCCGGTGGACGCGAAATACTCATAGATTCTCCCCACCAGAGCAGCCTGAACAACAGATCTGACGACAACTCGGCGTTCGCCGCCGGCATCTGATTCGTTCAGAGCGGAGCGGTGCAGCGGCTCCCAAGGGAAAGTCATGACAAAGATCGCGTATTTTTTGGCCGCATGGTCGCTCGCATTTCTTTCTTCCGGGCTGGTCGCCGCAAATCAAAATTCCGGCGCCCCGAATTCTCCGCACGTCATCGAAGTGGTTGCCAAAACGTTTGAATTCGTGCCGAATGAAATTCACGTCAAGCGAGGCGAACGGGTTCGAATCCAGTTGCGCAGCGCGGACCGGGCCCACGGGCTCAACCTGAATCTTTATCCCGAAGGATCGAGCGAGGATGGAACACCCGGATTGCTCTTCGATCGTCCGCAGGACGACGCCAAGGTTGAGAAGAAGAAGGATCGCGTCATCGAGTTCGTCGCGGCGCGCGCGGGCACCTACGATTTCAAATGCTCGGTGCAATGCAGCATGTTCGGCCACGGGCACGACCGCATGACCGGCAAACTAATCGTCGAAGAGTGATCCCAATTCGGCGCCCCGAGCAGTGACGGCAAACACGGAGACGTGAAGTTCATGGAGCATTACTTCCTGTGTCCCTATTGCGGAGAAGAAATTTCGATGGTGCTGGACCTGTCGGTTCGCCGGCAAACGTACGTGGAAGATTGCGAAGTCTGCTGCAACCCGATCGAGATCAGCTACAGCGTGGAGGACGACAACCTCTCGAGCTTTGGCGCCAAGGTTCTGGAGTAGGGGCACGGCAATGCCGTGCCCCTACAGTCGATCTACGAAGGCGCGATTTTAGGAGAAACGGGACGCTCTTCGCACTTCCCTATCTACTTCATGATTGGAGAATTTGGTGGACGTGACAGGGATCGAACCTGCGACCTCATCCATGCCATGGATGCGCTCTCCCAGCTGAGCTACACGCCCGTCAAAAACAAAAACGATCGATTTCCGGTTTGGCAGACCAAAATCATCTTAGCGAATATCCCATTGAAATTCCACTGGGATGCGCGATGGCTCACGAGGGCAGGCCACCGGAACGCAATTTCCCCTGCATCGCGTGGCTGATTCCGTGCCTTCTTTGCTCTGCTCGTCCTGGCATCTTCTGCGTGATTCCGATTCCGGTTTTCCGACCCGCATCGCGAAATCTTCCTTTAGAATGGCACCCCTATGCCTACACTCACGTTTCTTGGCGCGGCAGGGACCGTAACAGGCTCAAAATACCTGGTGGAAGCTGAAGGCAAGCGGCTGCTGGTGGATTGCGGATTGTTTCAGGGGTTGAAGGAACTGCGGCTGCGCAACTGGAATCCGCTTCCAGAGAAGCCTGCGTCGTTCGACTGGTGCGTGCTCACGCACGCGCACCTGGATCACACGGGTTATTTACCGCGGCTTGTGCGCGACGGGTACGGGGGCCCAATTTACGCCGACAAGGCCACAATCGAATTGTGCAACATCCTGCTCGCCGACTCCGCGCACCTGCAGGAAGAAGACGCCGAAAAAGCCAAGCGCGGCGGATACAGCAAACATGCCAAACCGTTGCCCCTCTATTCGCGGGAAGACGTCGAACCCGTGCTGAAGGCGCTCCGCGAAATTCCGCGCGCGGGCGCGTTCACCATCTCCCCGCAATTCACCGTGCGCCCGCACGACGCCGGGCACATTCTCGGATCGGCCAGCCTGGAACTGACGATCACCGAAAATGGAAAGAAGACTGTGGTCCTTTTCTCCGGCGACGTCGGCCGGTACGGCCAGCCCATCCTGAAAGACCCGGAAGCGCCGCCGCGCTGCGACGTGCTGCTGTGCGAATCGACCTACGGCGACCGCGAACATCCTGCGGGGGCCCCGGAAGATGCATTGGCGGACGTGGTGAATCGCGTCGCCAAACGCGGCGGCCAGATCGTGATTCCCGCGTTCGCCGTGGACCGCACACAAACAATCATGTACATCATCCGCAAGCTGGAAGATGCGAAACGCATTCCGCACCTGCCCGTGTACATGGACAGCCCAATGGCCATCAGCGTGACCGATCTGTATTTGCGTCACCACGAAGACCACGACCTGATCTTTACAGAGGAGGAAAAGAGAGGAAATCCGCTCGACGCCCACACCGTGCACTACATGCGCGCCGTGGAAGACTCGAAAAAGATCAATGACGTGCACACACCCGCGATCATCATTTCCGCCAGCGGCATGGCCACGGGCGGGCGCGTGCTCCATCACATTGCGCGCCTCGCGCCGAACCGCAAAAATGCGATCCTGCTGGCCGGGTTTCAGGCGGAAGGCACGCGCGGCCGCTCGCTGGAAGA
Organism: uncultured Acidobacteriota bacterium; assembly: GCA_963800455.1. Classification (GTDB taxonomy): domain Bacteria; phylum Acidobacteriota; class Terriglobia; order Acidiferrales; family UBA7541; genus Palsa-360. The sequence continues at coordinate 1,555,393 of CAWDAY010000004.1, forward strand.
CGGCGCAAGGACCTTGCGCATCCACGGCGAAGACGTGCCGATCGCGGCGGAAGTGATCAATCTGCGGCAATTTTCCGCGCACGCCGGACAAAGCGAACTGATGCGCTGGCTCTCCGGTCTTCCCTCGCCTCCCCGGCAGACGTATCTCACGCACGGCGAGCCCGCGGCCTCCGCGGCGCTCAAAGCAAAGGTCGAAGCGGCATTCGGGTGGCGCGTGGCGCTGCCGCAATACTTGCAGAGCGTTGACCTGAGCGCCTAGCGCAGGGCGGCGATGCTTGCGCAGCGCGACGCGAGGCGTGTTAGAATTGCCGTATTCCCCCGCCCGGAGGGCCATGTCTCTTCGCCGATTGCCGGTTTTCCTGCTGCTCCTGGCGCTGGGCGCGTCGCCCGGATTTGCACGACAACAAGGACCCCAACAGCGCGGCCGGCATAGCGTCTTCAGCATCGGGGGCAATCTTCGGGACTCCATCGACCATCGCGCACTGGAAAATTTTCTGGTCACGCTGAAATTGTTGACGGGACCGATCGTCAATAGCGCGTATACGCGCTCAAACGGCGAGTTCCAATTCGACGGACTGGGCGACGGCGACTACATCCTGGAGGTCGTTGCAAGGGACTTCGATGCATTTCACGAAACGATTTCGATCAACGAGGCGAGCCACCTGGGACTGACCATTTTTCTCAACAAATCCGGGAAAGCCCCAATTCCGCCCGAGCAACTGACGATCTCGGCCCACCAGCTCAGCGTGCCGCACAAAGCCCACGACGAATTTGAAAAAGGCATGGCTCTGATTTATCTGAAGTCCGACTACCGCGCGGCCATCGCGCAGTTCCAACTCGCCATTAAGGATTTCCCCACCTATTACGAGGCCTATGCAGAAGAGGGCGGCGCGTACTACCAACTGAAAGAATTCGGGCCTGCCGAAGAAGCCTTGCGGAAATCCATCGACTTGAGCTCGGGGCAGTACGCCGACGCATTGTTCAGCCTCGCGGCCCTGCTGAACGACCTGAAGCGCTTTCCCGAAGCGGAAACGATCTCCCGCAAGGGAATTTCGGTCGACAAATCTTCGTGGCGAGGACCGTTTGAATTGGCGCGCGCGTTGACCGCCTTGAAACAACCGGAGGAAGCCAAAAAAAGCGCGGAACAATCCCGCGACTTGATGCCGGACAATCCCCCGGTCTACCTATTGCTCGCCAATACTCACATTCAACTCAAAGATTACCCCGCGCTGCTGCGGGATCTCGATGAGTATCTGCGGCTGGCTCCAAGCGCACCGGAGGCCGAACAGGCGCGCAAGACGCGGGAACGAGTTCAAGCCATGCTGAATGCTCCCAAGGCGGATGCCGCGGACGGCGGCCAGGACAAATCGCAAGAGGACGACGAGGATGACGATGACGCGACCCCGGACAAGGCCTCGCCCTCGTCGGCACAACCACGCCCGGCAGCCCTACCCTCGTTGCCGCCCCCTACCGCCGGCAATCCGTGATCTTTGCCTCCCCTGGACCATCCTGGGCATCCCCGCGCAAGCGAACAAAGTTTTTATAATTTGCCCGTACGGATGTAACCGGAGGGGAGGGTCGTGCGTCTATTACTGTAAGACCACTCGGGGGGGTAGGAAGCAACCACCAAGAAGCACCGACCATTCGCTTCCTACCCCTTTTAACTACGGAACAACGCCAAGAATATTACCAAAAAATTCGATTACGTGGTGGCCGTCGCTTGATTTTGCGGTGCGCGCAACGGCATGGCGGGAACTTCCGAAAGATGCAGTCCAAGAATGAACTTGGGCAAAGGCGCGACGCGCCCCCAACGATTGAGTTCCCAACCCGCACGGATGAATTGGACTTCCGGCACAAAACTGAGTTCCAGAACGGCACGGGTCTCGCCGCGATAGAACTGCTGCGGCAATCTCAGCAGGGGCTGCGTTCCCCAGTTCTCTCCGTCCGCCGAGCCCCAGACCGATACATCCACCGATTCCTGCTCGATCTGCTCGCGGATCGCCATGTTGCAAAAAAAAGTGCGCGTGGCGCTCGCGTGGATGTCGACGGCCTCGCCGTGCCCATTTTCCTGAAGGAGCGTGCCTTGCGGAATGAGATCGAATTCCATGGCCATTCGGAGTCTCCACGGGTGCGGGCCGTACTTGCAGCCCGCCGGAAGTTTGTTTTCGGGGCGGATTCTAACACAGGACCCGTGCAGGGGGCCACGCAAGGCGCAACAGTGGAGAACCTCGGACCATCCATCTCCACATTCCCAATTGTCGTCGAATCTAAATCCCGCGCTAGTAGTCCCGGAGGGACGGCACATCGCAGCCCACCGTTTAAACGGTGGGTGCGCGGTGCATTCATTCGCAGCCCCGTAGGGGCGGCAGACGGCATCGCCATGTGCCGCCCCTACGGGGCTTGGCCTTCGGATGTCACGAACACCCACCGCTCACGCGGTGGGCTACGTTCTGTCGTCCCTGACGGGACTGAGACTTGCCGAAATGACGGAAATAGGACTGGCAGAAATGTGGGGACTAAGACTCGCCAAAATGAGTGGAGCGATTCTTGGTTCTGCAGGACAGAATTTTATGCGGTGCGAAGCTTCGACAGCTTTTCCGCGCAGGCGGCCAGCGTGGATTCTTTCTTGCAGAACGTGAAACGGACCTGGCGCGCGCCCATGGACTGATCGTCGTAAAAGCTCGAACCGGGCACGACGGCGATGCCGATTTTCTCGACGAGATATCTTGAGAAAGCCAGGTCGTCCGGAAAGCCGAATCCGGAAATGTCCGTCATGATGTAGTACGCGCCGGCGGGCTTGAAGCAGCGGAAACCGGCATCGGTCAAGATGGAAAGCATGCGGTCGCGCTTCACGCGATACGTTTCGGCGAGCTTGTCGTAGTAGCTCGGCGGCAATTCCAGGGCGACCGCGCCGGCCTGCTGCAGCGGCGCAGCGGCGCCGACGGTCAGAAAGTCATGCACCTTGCGAATCGGAACGGATGCGTCCGGCGGCGCGATGGCCCAGCCGACGCGCCATCCGGTGACGCTGTACGTTTTGGACATGCCGTTGATGGTGATAGTCCGGTCGCGCATGCCGTCGAGCGAAGCCATGGAGATGTGCTTCGTGCCATCGTAAATGATGTGCTCGTAAATTTCGTCGGTGACGGCGTAGGCGTTCCACTCGACGCACAGGTCGCGAATAAATTCGAGCTCGGCGCGCGTAAAAACCTTGCCCGTGGGATTGTTCGGCGTGTTGAGGATGATGGCTTTCGTCTTCGGGCCGAACGCGCGCTTCAATTCCTCGCGATCAAAATTCCAGTCCGGCGGCGCGAGCTGCACGAAACGCGGCGTGGCGCCCGAGAGAATCGCGTCAGGACCATAGTTTTCGTAGTGCGGCTCGAAGATGACGACCTCGTCACCGGGATTGATGATGCCCATCATCGTGGCCATCATGGCTTCGGTCGAACCGCAGGTCACGGTGATTTCGCGCTCGGGATCGACGCTCACGCCCTGCGTGCGCTCGAATTTCCGCGCGATGGCGTCGCGCAATTCCTTCGCGCCCCAGGTGATGGCGTACTGATTGATGTCGTCGGAGATGGCCTGCCGCGCGGCTTCCTTCACTTCGGGCGAAGCGGGAAAATCCGGAAATCCCTGCGCCATGTTGACCGCGTCGTACTGCATGGCCAGGCGCGTCATTTCCCGAATCACGGATTCGGTGAATCGCTCCGCCTTGGCGGAAAGGGATTTCTGCGCGGCGGCCGCCACCCGGCTCGATGCCGTCGATGCTTCTCCCGCACCCGTGGGGGAACTCACCGGGTCTCTCCCGCCACTGCGGAACGGGTAACCATCGCCGCGGAGCGGCGCGTGGACACGGTCTTCATGGAGACGCTCTTGGAAAGGCGCGCCTGCTCGCGGTCGCTCGACGGCGACGGGCCGTAAATCAAGCGGTAGACATCGGAATTGCGGATCACGATTTGCACGTACTCCCTTGTCTCGGTGAACGGAATGGATTCGACGAACTCCGCTATCTCGAGATAATTCTGGCCCGCCGTCCACTCCGCCACGTGGTCCTCACCCGCATTGTAAGCAGCCAGGGCCGCTTCCCGTGTTCCAAAGGACTGGAGCAGATTGGCCAGATAGCGCGAACCAAGCTGTAAATTGTAACCCGGATCGGTCAGACGCGCTCGCGCATATCGCACTTTTAGTTGGCGCGCCAGTTTGAGGGCCGTCTTGGGTTCGACCTGCATCAGGCCGATCGCGCCCGCGTGCGACATCGCCTTGGACTCGAACGCGGACTCCTGGCGGATCAGCCCCGCGACGAGCATCGGATCGAGCTGGTTGCGAGCGGCGGCGCTGCGGACGTGTAGTTCATACGGAAGCGGAAACGCCGCGCGCCACGCCTCGATCGGAATGTCGGCGATGCGCCGTGCTTCCAGCTGCGGGATGGCCTGCCGCACGGCGGCCATGCCGGCCCCGTAATGCCCAGCCGCGATCGCCGCGCCGCCGGCGTCGATCAGGAATTTGGGCGCGCGCGTCGCGGAGTACGCGGCGCGATATTCCAATTCCGCCGAGGAGTCGAAGGCGATATCGCTCAGCACACGCGCGCGCGCTTGCCGCTCCTCGACGATCGCAGGCACGGGCTGGTTCAGCGATTCAAAAGGGGGCGCGAGAGGCGGCGCGGGCGGAATCGTCAACGCCAATCCGGTGGGATTCACAGGAGAAGCGCCGATTCCCTCCGGCTCGGGACGAATTCGTTCGGCGGCCTTCTCTCCAAAATAGGTCAGCGGAAATCGATTCGCGTCGGCGAGATAAAAATTCCGCGCGCGCTCCGGATTTCCCGAGCGCTCATAAGAACGGCCCAGCCAGTACAGCGCGTCCTGCACGTAACTCGACAGCGGAAACCGGCGAACGTAGGCTTCCAGCATGTCCGCGGCCTCGGGCTTGCGATCGAGGTAGGCAATCCACGCCAGGCGCCACTCGGCTGTCGGCGCGTTCCTTCCATCCGGAGAAACGGCCAGCGAGCGGCGATAAAACTCCGCGGCGCGCGCGCGGTCCAGGCTCACCCAATAAAAATTGCCGGCTCCAAAGAGAGCGTCGGCGGTCCAGGAACTTTGCGGGTGGAGCTTGACGAGCTGCTCGACATCGCCCAGCATCGGCGCTTCGAGCTTTTGCGTGCGGTGCGCCTGCTCGATCGAGTACAGCCGCTCGGCGTCCAGCTCGGGATCGGTCACGGAGATTTCGCTCAGCTGCTCGAGCTTGCCTCCCGACTCGACTTCGCACTGCACGATGCGCAGGTCGGCGCGCTGATGATCCACGCCCGAAAGCTTTGGAAGCAGCGACGCGAATTCGCTGCCGGCCTCGCGCCACCGCTTCGCGGTGTAGAACGCCTCGGCCCGGGCGATCTGCGTTTGCATGGGCACGCCCGGAAACGATTCGCCGAGCAACGACTGCAGAGCTGGGATTCTCTGCCCGGCAGCTTTGGCCTCGTCGTTCAGTGGGAAACGGTAGTAGAGATCGAGGTAGTCCGCCGCGGCGGCCACGCGCTTCTCGCCTTTCGCAGCCGAGACGGCTTCGTGCGCTTGCCCGCGCAGGAAAAGCAGCGCAGGCTTGGCGGCCGTATTGGGATACGCATCGAGCGCTGCGAGGGCGTCTTCGCCTTTGCCGAGAGACAGGGCCGTTTCCGCGAGCGCCGTAACGGTTTGTTCGGTGATCGCGCTATCCGGAAAGTCCCGCCGGATGCTTTGCAGCTGCTCGAGCGCCGCTTCCTTCTGCCCCAGCGCGATCGAAGCCTGCGCCTGCCAGTAGAGCACGTATTCGCGGAGCGTCTTGTCGCCCACGGCCTTGCGCATCCAGCCCAGGGCTAACTCCGGTTTGTCACGCGTAAGATCGTAATAACCGAGCGCGAGCGCCGCGCGGGCGCCGGTTTCATTTTTTGCATTGCGCGAGGCAAAAGCGGACAGGGCCGAGTACGTGGTCGCATTCGGCGTATCGCGAAGCGCGCGCGAAAGTTGCGCCAGTTGCTTTTCCAGCGCGTCCGCCGAAGAACCCGCCGCCGCAGCCGCAGGCTTCTTCGGCGTTGCGGGCTTCGCGGAAGATTTCGCGGCGGATTTTTTCGCGGGCGTTGCCCGAGCTTGTCCGCGCGCGCGCGGCACGGCGAACGCGCACAACGCTAGAGCGACAACTCCAGTAAGAATGTGGAAGCAGACGGACTTCGCGGCCGGTGCATTCGCACTACCGGCGCAGGACGGGAGAGGGGTACGGATACTCGCCAAGCGCGCGCGGATCTCCGCCGCCCAGGATTTCAACCATCCAGTCATAAAAGTAGTCGACGGGATGCGATTGGATGGCCTGGAACCGGCGGTCGTATTCTTTGTGAGCCTTCTCAATGTCATCACGCAATCTGGAACACAAATCCTTATTTTCGCGCCCGAGCCGTACGTCTTCAGGACGCAACATCCGAATGTCCTGCATGGAAACTTTGGCAACTCGAAAGGCTCGTCGGTGCAATTCTTGCTCTTCCGGTGGCAGCAAGTCGAGATTAAACTTCGGTGCTGCTTCCACCGGTTGCATCGCAGCGGGAGCCTCCACCGCCGGATAGTCCACAGCAGGAATGTCCAAGTTCATTTCCGGCGCCGGTTCGTTCAGGCTTGCCGGAATTGGATCGCTCCAGATCGCCGCTTCCGGCACGGGAGCCGGCTCGACCGCCGGTGTCAGTCCCATCGCCGAGGGACTCGCGGAAAATGCGGGAGGCTCGACCGGAGGACGCACGGGCGGCGCCGGAGGAGGTGTCGGAATCCGCTGAACCGGCGGAGGCGGAATCATCTCCGCAGCGACAGGCGCAGGCGCAACCGGCGCGGGCGCGTTCCATGAGAACTCTTCTCTAGGATGCTGGGGCAGAGGCGGAGGCTGCTCGAATGCGGCCGCCGGGGGCCCGCTGATCGCTGGAACCCGAGTCATCTCCGATTCGAACAGCATGCGCATCGGGGGTTGCAATGAGCCGGTAACAAATCTTGATAAGACTTCCAGCGTGGCGGCAATCGCAGCAGCGGAGGTCTGAGCGCGCATCATGGCCGGCAACGCGTTGCTCGCACGGCTGCTGGCGCAAGCAGAAACCATGATCGTTCACGGCCTGATGCAGTTCGTCGGCGTTGCGCTGGATCTTATCGAGGTTGTCACGCAGTGTCCGCGTTACCGCTTGCTCGACTGCGTTCGGTTCTGCCGCCATACGCGTGCGCCTCCCATGGATCGGCCCCGATATCGATTATCGGAACCGCCGGGAAGTATTGTCAACTCCGCATCGGACCTGGGTTTCGGCCTGGGCACGAGGCGCAGAAAGCGCGGGTTCGGAGCCGACCGGGAGGGGCGTAGACCGAGGCGAATTCGGAATGATAAGTGCCGCGACGGCTGAGCGACGCGACGATCGCCAAGTCCGTCTTCTCGTGCCTCCTTGCTTCCCTGCCTCCTGCTTCCCTGACTCGGGCACCCGGCTTTTCTATCCGCCCCTGTAATGATAAAATGTGCAACAGGGGGCGACACGGTTTCGACGGAAGCTGTCGCGACTCGAAGGCATGCAGGGCGCCACCTGCCCTCAATCGGGTGGAAAACTAGAACTGCCAATCAACAATTGGCATTGGCTGCCTAACTTAAATTAGGCTAGCTACGTTTCCCCGGGCTTCGCCTACGGGCCCGGCAAGAAACGTCACACAGTAGGCTGGCCGTCAAGTCTCGGTCCGGGGCGAGGCGGCGAGAACCAATCGGACTAGCCGGTCGCGTTTCTTGCTCATTCTGAGCGTGGCTGGCGAACCAAATGGAATTGAGCTAAGCATGTAGGCTTCGAGCCGTAGCGCTTTTCGGACGGGGGTTCAACTCCCCCCGCCTCCATCTGCCTTCGCGCAAAACCAGCGCTACGGCAGACTTTGTCTGCCTTTCCATAACTTCTGCGACGGCAAGATCGACGTGTCATCTTTTGCGCGAAGGCAGGTGCCCGCCGTAGCTTCAACAAAACGGCACATATCGTGACGTACCGAGCAGCCCGTGCTAGGATTCGGAACGAAAATTCTGGCAAGCGAAGGAGGGCTCTCATGCACTACGTCTACCTCCTGCGGAGCAAGTCTTATCCCGACCGAACTTACATCGGCTCGACTCGAGATCTCCGAAGACGCCTCGCCGAACACAACGCCGGAAAGTCGATTCACACGAATAAGTTCAGGCCTTGGGAAATGGTCGCATACGTCGGCTTGCCTGAACCACATCTCGCGGAACAGCTCGAGCGATATCTCAAAAGCGGGTCAGGTCGCGCGTTTGCGAGCCGTCATTTGATAGGCGCCTACGCGCGGAGGGCATGAAGCCTCCTTCGTCTGCACAAACTGCTATCATTTCCGTGGGGTATGAGCCTCCCGTAAATTCAGGGACGTTCGCTGCGACTGCTTGAACACGACCAAAGAACCCGAGCGCATCGCCAAGGTCATCGCCCGCGCGGGGCTGTGCTCGCGGCGCGATGCGGAACGTTGGATTGGCGACGGGCGCGTGCGCGTCAACGGTAAAACGCTGGACACACCCGCGTTCACCGTTGTGCCCGAGGATAAAATTCTGGTGGACGGAAAACCGCTGCCCGCTTCGGAAGCGCCGCGCCTGTTTCGGTATCACAAGCCCGTGGGTCTCGTGACCACCGCGCGCGACGAAAAAAATCGTGCGACCGTCTTTGCCAATTTGCCGCCTGGGCTGCCGCGCGTCGTCAGTGTCGGCCGGCTCGACTTGAACAGCGAGGGCCTGCTGCTGCTCACGAACGATGGCGGCCTGGCGAGGTATCTCGAATTACCGGCGAATGCGTGGAAGCGTCGCTACCGGGTGCGCGTGCATGGCGCGGTGACGGCCGCGCATCTTGCGAAACTCGCGCAGGGCGTTACGGTCGACGGAGTGAACTACGGACCCATCGACGCCAAGGTGGAACGCGCGCAGACCGGCGCCAACGTGTGGGTCTCTGTCACATTAAAAGAGGGTAAGAATCGCGAAATCCGAAAGGTCATGGCGCATCTCGGCCTGCAAGTCAGCCGCCTGATCCGCACGGCATACGGTCCGTTTGAATTGGGCGATCTGCCGCCCGGATCGGCAAAGGAAGTTGGGCCGGAGATCCTCAAGGACAAACTCAGAGGCTATTTCTCCTAGGAATCGAGCCCAGCCTCGCCGGTATTCGTGGACGAGGGTTCGACTCCCCGCCGCGTCCACGAATACTGGGAGATCGGTACGATCCTGCTCAAACGTGAACGGTGACTCGCAGAAACGCGGCAGGGATGCAAGTGCCGCCGCTGGCGCCTTTGTTGTGCGAGTTCGCCAGTTCCACGAGCTGGCGGTGCAGTTCCTCTTCTTTTCCGTTCTTTTGCGCCGCTTCGAAAGCGTTCATCGTCGGTCCATAGAATCGCCGAAACAGGTCGATGAACGTGGCCGGGCTTTTGTCGGGTGAAAGGAAAGTGTAGGTGTCCTTGACCGTGGAAATTTTCTCCTTGGGAACTCCGGCCTGGCCAAACCGTTCGACAACATGACTATCGACACCCCAGGTCATGGGGCTGACGAAGCCTTCCGGAGGCGGCGGCGTAAACGCGGAACTGATCTTCAAAAGTTGCGAGACGAATGTCGGATCGTTGGGGATCCAATTGCCCATCACGACCCGTCCGCCCGGTTTTGTGACCCGGACCATCTCCTTGGCAACGTCGAAGGGCTTGGGCGCGAACATGGCGCCGAACACGGAGACGGTCAAATCGAACGAGCGGTCGGGCACCCCTTCCAGGTTGCTTGCATCCCCCTCTTGAAATTTCAGGCGATTGAGACCCGCCTCGGCAGCGCGTTTGTTTCCGGCCTCCACCATATGGGGGGCGATATCGATTCCCACGACTTCAGCCCCCAATTGGGCCATGGGAAGCGCTGTGGTTCCATCTCCACAGCCGAGATCCAGCGCCCGCAGCGGCGGGGCGACCCCCAGGGACTTCACAACGGATTCTCCAGAGTGACGCATGAAGGCGGCAATCGCGGTAAAGTCGCCTTTCTCCCATAACGCTTTGTTTGGATTCATGACGATCTCCTTATAATTTGTTTTCCAGCTTCGCAGCCGGAATCTTCCGTCTCATCGCGGAGATTGGCGCCATTTTATCTTCCAAGAGGGCCTTCCAGACAAATCATTTTAGTTTTCGTCGCATCGACTCTCCTTCTTGCGACGCGGCAAATTCACGCCGCCTGTGAGCCAGGCTCCCGACAGGTGTGAGCCGCGTCACGGCAACGGCGCCGCGGGTCCTCGATACTGAGCGCGCTCCATGGGAGCGGGAAGTCTGCGAACGAACGTCGAGAGGGATTGCGATGGGAACCGTAAAAGATCCAATTCTGGAAAGCGTCGGGATGGCCAGCCTCGGAAATCCGAAATCGTTGTTGAGCAAGAAGGGCGGTCCGTTGCTCAAGGAGTTCACGGATTTTGCGATGCGCGGCAACATGCTGGATATGGCCGTGGGCATCATCGTGGGAGCCGCTTTCGGGAGGGTTGTCAGCTCATTCGTTTCGGATATCGTGATGCCTCCGATCGGCTTGCTGACCGGCCATTCGGATTTTTCCAGCAAGTTCATCAATCTGTCAGGAAAGGCCTACGCGACTCTCGCCGAGGCGAAGGCCGCCGGCGCGGCCACCATCAACTACGGCGTTTTCCTGAATGCCGCGTTCGATTTCCTGATTGTGGCGTTCTCCGTCTTTATGCTGATTCGACAGGTGAACCGGCTTAAGCGCGACGAGAAGCCTCCAGCCGTAACCACCAAAGATTGTCCGTTTTGCTACTCGACGATCGATCTCAAGGCGACCCGGTGTCCGCACTGCACTTCCGCGTTGACATCCGGATGAAAACTATTTTATGCAATTAGTGCGGTCCTACGCGGATTTTACCCGGCGCGTTCTTGAGGTTTGGTTCGAAGTTCGGCGGAAAGCGAGGAAATGAATCATGCTGGCATCCCAGCGATCGCGACGCGCAAAGTCGCTCGCGCTGTTTCTTGCGGCTTGCCTAATAGCGGGGCCATGCCTGGCAGACGCCGGCGCGCCGGAACTGCCCGATCCGGGCCAGCCGCGAATGACTCGCGACCAGCAGCAGCAACTTGGATTGCAGGTTGCCGGTCAAGTCTACACGCAGATGCCTGTCCTGCCGGATTCCAGTCCTGAGACGAAATACATCGAAGCGCTGGGCAAGCGGCTGTTTTCGACCATTCCGCCCGAGCACTCCTGGCCCTTCGAGTTCCACGTCGTTGCGCAGAAGGAAATCAACGCGTTCGCGCTGCCCGGAGGTCCGATGTTTGTGAACATCGGAACCATCACCGCTGCGGACAACGAAGCGGAACTCGCCGGCGTGATGGCCCACGAAATGGCGCACGTGTACATGCAGCACTCCGCCAAACAGCAGGATAAAGGATCGCTTCTCGAGGGGCTCGCGGGGCTCGCGGGAGCAATCGCAGGCGGAATGGGAGGGACATGGGGAACGCTGGCGCAAACTGGAATCCAGGTGGGAGCGGGAACGATCATGCTCAAGTATTCGCGCGGCGATGAGGCGCAGGCCGACGCAGTTGGCGCGATCATTCTGTGGAAAGCCGGGTTCAATCCGGTTGCGCTGGCGGATTTCTTCGAGAAAATTGAGGCACAAGGGGGCTCTTCCCTGCCTCAGTTCCTGAGCGACCACCCGAATCCGGGCAACCGAAAAAACGCCATCGAGAAGGAAATCGCCGACTGGCCCGCGAGAAAGTACTCGGGCGACAGCGCGGCTTTTAGCAAAGTGCGGAAACATGCGGCGACGGTGCGGGCCTACGACGCCCAGGAAATCGCGGCCGGCGCGAAGAGCGGCCAGTGGGTGTCCGAGAACCGAAAGAACGGGGCCGTATTTTCGAGCGCCCCCGCAGGAGCGCCTGCTCAGGCGGCAGCGGCGAGCGTGCCTCCGGCCTCCTGGTCCGATGTGCAACCGAGTTCGAACTTCCAGACCGAGAGCCTGGGAGCCTTGAAAATCGATCGCCCGGAGAATTGGGAGGTGACCGGCGACCAACAGACTTCAATGACGATCGCTCCGCGCTCCGGAGCGTCGGGAGGCGCCGTCGCGTATGGCGTCGTGATTCAAGCAGGGAAAGCGCCCTCCGCAAACATGAATGAGACCCAGCTTACGGCTGCAATCGCCCAAAGCCTTCGCAACAGCGACAGCAAGATGAAGCAGTTGGGCGACATTGAGCCGATCACCGTGGGCGGAATCTCCGGGGGCTCCGTGGAACTGGAAACGATTTCCCCGATGGCAGGAGCGAATGGCAAGGCGCAGCACGAACGCGACTGGCTGGTGGCGGTTCCTCAAGGCCAGACGGATGTCGTGTTCTTTGTGTTCGTGTCGACGCTCTCGAATTACGATCCATTGCGCCCCACGTTTGAGCGAATGCTCGCCAGCATCCAGTTCTAGAAGAATGAACCAGGATTGCCTCCAGATTTCACCGCTCCCGGTGGTGTCCTCGCGGCCATTTGAGGCCTGTTTTCGCAGCCTTCCACGATCTACGCCCGGTGCCGCAGGTCTTGGTGATGAGTCAGGTCTTGGTGATGAGTGATGTCCGTCACTGCCTCCGGTTTTTGACTGCGGTATGAAATGTACATGATCTTCTGAAGCCGTGGTGTGTGCTGCCGTCGCAGCAGCGACGATACGAATTAGGCCCGCAAATAATCGGTCACGCACACGTCCATGGCTGAGTAGATCTGGAGGTTCGCAATGCGCCGTCTTTTTGTTGTGACGGGGATTATCGTCGTGGTGATCGTCGCTCTCGTGGGGCTATTCCTCGCAACCTTCAACGTGAACCGCTACCGGGGCGCCATTCAAACGCAACTCGAACAACGCCTGGTTCGCAAAGTCACACTGGGAGACATGCGCCTCAATCTTTTCCCTCCGAGTTTCCGGGTGCGCGATTTGTCCATCGCCGAAGATCCCGCGTTCGCCGCGGAGAAACCCTTCGTGCAGACGCAGCAGCTCGACGTGTCGGTAAAGCTCTTTCCGCTTCTGAAGGGCAATTTTGAAATCGATTCTCTGGATTTGCAGCGGCCGGTTGTGGAACTCATCAAAAACGAGCAGGGAGTGTGGAATTTCTCCTCGCTCGGCCAATCGCCGCCATCCAGTACTTCGGGCAGCCAGCAGTCTTCGGCGGGCGGGCCGTCGCAACCGAATGGCCCGGTTGGCCAGCAAACTTCATCGGCCGGACCATCGCAACCGAGCGCTCCGAATTCCCACCAGGTTTCGCTCGCCAGGCTGGCCATCACGGACGGCCAGGTCGCCCTCACCGATTTGCAGGCCAGGAAACCCCGGGCCGTGTACGACCATATCGATGCGAGTGTTCGAGATTTTGCTCCCGACGCGCCGTTCTCGTTCGATGTGGCCGCTCATCTGCCGGGCGCGGGAACGCAGCAAGTCCGGCTGCAGGGTCAAGCCGGACCGATCGCTGCCGGACAACCCACCCTCACGCCGTTTCACGGCACGCTCGATTTGCAGCAGGTGGGAATCGCGGGCCTGCAGAAGTTCCTCGATTCACCGGCGATGGCCAACACCGATGGCGTGCTGTCCGGGCAGACAAAGATCGCCAACGAATCCGGGAAGTTGACGGCCAGCGGCCAGATGAATATCCAGAACGCGAAGGTGCGCGGCCTCGACCTCGGGTACCCGATTTCGATGGAGTATGACGTCACGAATGACCTTTCCGCTGAATTGCTGACGCTCCGCAATACGACCCTGAAGCTCGGGTCCATGCCGATTCTCGTGAGCGGCACTGTCAATACGAAACCAACTCCAGCCCAACTGGACGTTCACGTGAAGGTCGCCAGCGTTTCGATCACCGACGCGGCCAAGCTGGCAGCCGCCTCCGGCATGGCGTTCTCTCCGCGCGCGACGATCGTCGGTAATGTGAGCGCCGATATCCATGCGCAAGGAGCGGCCGACAAACCGGCATTGAGCGGGACACTCTCCGGCAGCGACATCCAGATCAGCGCGAAAGAGATTCCTCAGCCGGTCTCCCTGAAATCAATCAACCTGGCCTTCACGCCAGCCGAGATCCATTCCGACAAGTTTAATGTGATCTCTGGCGGGACCAACGTCGGAGCGCAATTCTCTCTGCGGGACTACCAGTCGAAGTCGCCGATGGTCGATGCCACGATACGCGCTCCGAACGCGGCGCTGCCCGAAATCGTGTCCATGGCCAAAGCGTACGGCGTCACGGGACTGGACAAGATCAATGGGACGGGCACGCTGGACATCGATCTGCACGTGGCGGGCCCGGTACGGGAGATGACCTCCGCCAACAAAGTAGCTTTAAATGGGACGATTGCGGGCCGCGACATCCAGATCAGCGGAAAAGAAATTCCGCAGCCCGTGCAGATCAAGGCGATCCATTTGACGCTCACGCCAAGCGACATTCGTTCCGACAATTTCAATGTGACCACGGGCGGGACGACCCTCGCCGCGCAATTTGCGCTGCGGCAATACCTGGCGAAGTCAGCGATGGTCGACGCGACGCTGCGAGCCCCCAATGCGGGACTTCCCGAAGTACTGTCGCTCGCCAAAGCGTACGGCGTCCAGGGACTGGACAAAATCAGCGGAGCGGGAACGCTCAGCATGGACCTCCGCGCCGCGGGTCCGGTACAGGCGCTGACTTCCGATCAACTGACGAAAGCCCTGAACGGCACGCTCAATCTGAATTTCAACAATGTGCGCTATTCCGGAACGGATATCGGTTATCAACTGGCGTCGATCGGAGGCTTCTCGAAGGCCAGCGAAAAAGACCAGGGGGCGACCAACATCTCCCGCATGACCGGCAACATCGCAGTTACGAACGGAATCGCCCAGACGAACAATCTGCTGGCGGTGCTCGATATCGGAAACGTGAGCGTGACGGGAACCGCGAATCTGGTAAACCAGGCCTTGAACCTGCGGACCACCGCGGTACTTTCCAAGGATTTCAGCCAGCGGGCCGGCGGAACCGCCGTCGGCGGTTACATGAATACCGCATTGGCCAACAATCAAGGCGAACTGGTGATTCCCGCGATCGTAACGGGGACTTTTGACAATCCCAAGTTCGCCCCCGACCTGCAAAAGATAGCTCAGATGAAGCTAAAAGGATTGGTGCCGGATCTCAGCAATCCCTCCGCAGGCGTGACGGGAATTCTGGGAAGCCTCCTGGGACAAAAGGGCGGCACGCAGACACAGCAACAGCCGCAGCAGGAACAACAACAGCAGCAACCGCAAAATCCGGTTCAGCAGATCTTCGACCTGTTCGGAAAAAAGAAACAACAGCAGCAATCGCCGCAGAAATAGCGGAAGCGTGAGGAAGAAGGCAAGGAGATGCACATGAGAACGATCTTCAAGGCGGTCCTGATCGGATTTTTCGCATCGTTCGCCGCGACGAGCCTGAAGACCAAGAACTAGGGAGATCCGAGGGACCTGTGAACGCCGTTTGCAGGCGAAGAGCCCTCACTTTTGCCGGGGGAAGAAACAACAAGGAGCGACAGAATGAAGACTCACACATTATTTCTCGGCGCGCTTGTTCTAGCGTTTGCGACTGCTTCGGTTGCGCAAATCGGTGACATCACCAAGCAGTTGGGCCTAGGGAATCAAAGCACTTTGAGCGATTCGAAAATCGCCTCCGGGTTGAAGGAGGCCCTGCAAGTGGGAGCCACCAATGCCGTCAAACTGACTGGCCGGCCCAACGGCTATTTCGGAAACCAAGCCATCAAGATTCTGATGCCCAAGAATCTCCAACCGATCGAAAAGGGGCTGCGGGCCGTCGGGTATGGCCCGAAGGTGGACGATTTTATTCTGAGCATGAACCGGTCCGCGGAAACTGCCGCACCTGCCGCAAAAAAGATCTTCATCGACGCAATCCTGGCGATGACCTTCGAGGATGCGCGGAAGATCCTAAGCGGAGGGGATACCGCGGCAACGGACTATTTCAAAGCCAAGACCACCGATCAACTCACCACTGCGTTCCGGCCGGTCGTCGAGAAGACGATGAACGAAAACAGCGTCACGCAGCAATACAATGCGCTGGTCGGGCAGGCGCAAAGCATCCCGTTCATGAAGAGCCCAAACCTGGACATTTCTCAATACGTGGTTTCAAAAGCCCTGGATGGACTTTTCTATACGCTGGGCCAGGAAGAAAAGAAAATCAGGAAAGACCCGGTGGCGCGAACCACCAGCCTTCTCAAAGAGGTGTTCGGGAAATAAACGATAGGCGAGAGTCCACTCCCGCCAGTAGGGAGCGCGGACCGTGCTGAACTGAAAGAGTTTGGCACAGGGGTTGCCGGCTCCGGCGTTGACTATCCGTTCCGGTCTCGAACGATCTCCGTCAGAAATTTGGCTGTAACAAAGTGCGCGCTTTTGCATTTGTCCTTATAGCGCCAAACAAGAGAAAGGGTGAAAAGGGCCAATGACGGCTGCGAATTCACGCTTCGCCCCGAAAAAGATTCTGTGTCCGCTGGATTTGAGCGAGGCCTCACGGACCGTATTAAGCTGGGCTCGCATGTTCGGCGAGACCTTCCACGCCAACGTCGAGCTCTTACACGCCGAATGGCCCGACTATCCGCCCTACTTCCTTCCATCGCAGGAAGCGGAGTTGGAGGGCAAGGCCGAGCAACACCGTGCTGCCCTAGGCAAGGAACTCGCAAAAATTGCTTGGGAGACGCTCGGCCCCGGAGTTTCCTACAGCGCCTCGGTCGTCGAGGGCTATCCGGTAGAAGCCATTCTCGCCAGGGCGGCGTCCGCAACACCAGACCTGATCGTGATGGGAAGCCACGGACGCAGCGGAGTCAGCCGCCTGCGGTTGGGCTCCGTTGCGGAGAATGTGGTGCGGGCGACCTTGACGCCAACTTTGATCGCCAAGCCCCGCGCAGACGGGCAGTCCCTTAGAATTTCTCGAGTGGTCTGCCCGGTGAACCTCGCGGAAAAATCGCATCGGAGCCTGGAGGTCGCTGCATCCGTTGCGGGCGCGTTCCGGGCGCAACTCCTTGTCCTTCATGCTGTCGAAGGAGACGCTTTCGACTTAAACTCAAAACATGAGGATCTCTGCAAATGGGTACCAGAGGACGTTCGCAAACATTGTAATTTGGTCGAAGCCGTCCGTCGCGGCAACGCGGCCGAACAAATCCTGCTCGCGGCCCGGGAGCAAGCAGTCGATCTGATCGTCCTCGGCGCCGGGCGGCGTCCGTTCCTGGACCTCTCAATCATCGGCACCACGGCAGAGCGGGTCGTGCGACATGCGGATTCGGCGGTCTTGGTAATTCCCTGAACAAAGGAGGCTGGAAGATGAGCGACACGCTGAGATTGCTACTGTTTCTTGGCGGATACGTGGTCCTGATGAAATGGCTGCTGCCGTGGCTCGGGGTGCCGACGTGCATGTCGGGCTCGTGCAACGTCGCCACGCATCGGAATCGCGAAACAACGAAGAAGCCGGAAGAGGCGAGCGACACGATCGTCCATCCGACTCCGGAGAGGTAGGGCGCTACCCATGCAAGACACAAAATCCAGTAGTTACGGGGATGTTCGCACAACCGAGCTGAACTTTAACGAGGCCGTAACGCAGCTGGAAGCGGCGTTGAAAAAGGAAGGTTTTGGAGTTTTGTGCCAAATCGATATTCAGGCCAAGCTGAAAGAAAAACTGGGAATCGATTTTCCGAAATACATGATCCTCGGCGCTTGCAATCCGCCCCTCGCGGCGCAAGCGCTTCAACGAGACCTAGATTTGGGGCTGTTGCTGCCCTGTAACGCAGTGGTGTATGAGGAGGGCGGCCAGGTTCATGTGGGCGCGGTTGACGCCGTGAGAATGCTTTCCGTGGCCAATCAGCCGGAAATGGAAGGGCTCGCGCGGCAGGTGAATGAGAAACTTCGGCGCGCGCTGGACGCAGTCGCCCCGAGGGTTGCCGCGTAAGCGCGTTTGGCTGCGCCGACAACGAACCGTCCGCAAACATTGCCTGCTTTCGAGCGGGCGGCTTACTTCGTACGCGGAGGAATTCCTTGGAAAAACAGTTCGACGTGATCGCATTCGGCGCGCATCCCGACGACCTCGAAGCCGTCATGGGCGGCACAGCGGTCAAGCTGGTGCGGAAAAGCTTTTCAGTTCTTTTCGTCGACCTGTGCGACGGTGAACCGGCGCGGCACGCGGCGCGGGGAGAACGCCACAAGCAGGCCGTCAAAGCAGCCGAGATTTTAGGCGTCGAACGAATCGCACTGGGCCTGCAGGATCGATTGATTGTCGATTCCATCGAATCCAGATTACAAGTAGCGCGTCTCATCCGGGAAGTTCGGCCGCGCATCGTGTTCACGACCTCCGGCGCGGGTATTCATCCGGATCACAAAGCGGCGACGGAAATCGTCACAAATGCGGTGTTCTACGCGCGCCTTCCGAAATGGGACGAAATCGCCGGCGGAGAGAGTTTGAACGGCACGGAGCCGCATGAGATTGAGCGGCTTTTTTTCGGGCATTGCCGAATGGAGCCGGCGTGGGATCGGTTCGATTTTGCCGTCGATGTCAGCGACGTGTACGACCTCAAGGTCTCCGCCCTCCGCGCCTACGAGTCCGTATTCAGCGGCAATCAAGCGTCTTTGCTCGACAAATACGACGCCGAAGACCGATACGTTGGCAGCCTGGTCGGAGTACGGTACGCGGAAGCATTTCGCTCGCGCAGTCCGCTTTTGGTGCCCGGCCCGGAAGTCTTTTCCAAGGCTAGGTTCGGATGATTCATTCCACGGCGCTAGTTTCGCCCACTTCCGTACGGCCGGGAGTGTTTGAGAGCTTTGAAGTTCGATGCAGGTCTGCTGCCAGGTACGGGTTCGCATCCTCGAAACGCCCCTTCCACAAATAATTCGCTTTTTGTTCGCCTTTATGTATAATGCCCCACCTGGGGGACGATCATGTTCAAGAAGATGCTCTGGCTCACCTTCTACTCGCTGCCGGTTATCGCGTTTTGCGTCCACTCCACGGAACCGCGCGCCGCATCCATTTCTCCCGCACCTGCTCAGGCCGATTCCGTGCAAGTCAATCCGCGGCCGGCCTATTCCCTGCCCGCGAAGGTGACGGTTTACAAGAGCCGCCAGGCCGAGCTCGCGAACATGACCCGCTCTGCGGCCGATGAGCCAAAACTCCCTGGCGGGCGAATTACTCCCCAACTTGTGAAGGCGTACGTCCGGACCGAGGCGGTGGAACACGGCGTGAATCCGAGCCTGGCCCTATGGATTGTCAAGCACGAGTCTCACTTCGATCCGCGCGCGAAGGGCGACGGGGAAGCGAGCCGCGGACTCTGGCAGATTTCAAAGATCTATCATCCCGAAGTATCGGACGCGATGGCGTTCAACGTGGCGTCCAGCACGAATTGGAGCCTGGAGCGAATTCGGTCCGGGAAAGCGAACGAGTGGTCCACGTACCGGTTTTGCAGGACGTTGTATCGCGATTGCCCATTCTAACCACGCAGGGACCAGGGCCTCGCGCGTCTTGCGTCGCGGCAGAGAAACCAATCGTCAACGCGCCGGCGTAGCAGGGCAGTTCCCTGAAGTTGAGAATCCTAGGAAGGTATCTGGCCGGTTTGCACAGGCAAATTTGCGGCTTCCCAGCTTACGATGCCGCCGGCAAGTTCGCTGACGCGGTCGAAGCCGGCCCGTTGCAACAAGCTGGCGGCGATGGACGAGCGGTAACCGCCCGCGCAGTAAACGATGAGAGAGCGGTCCTTCGGAATCTTTTCAAGATTCTCAACCAGATGATTGAGCGCGATGCTCAGGCTGCCGGCGATATTCTTCTGCTCGCGCTCGCGGGGCGCGCGAACGTCGATGGCCAGGGGCGCCTCGTTCGATGACAGAAGCTCCGCGGCAAAGGGAGCGCTGATGCGCTCGGTGGTCTCGGTCAAATCGGGACGCGATTTCAGGCTGTGCATTCCGTCCTGCAGATAGCCCGCCACGTGATCGAAGCCGATGCGGCCGAGGCGGGTCGCCGATTCATTTTCACGGCCGGGGTCCGCGATGATCACGATGGGATGCTCGCGATCGAGAACGGTCCCGGCCCACGTTGCGTACTGGCCGCCGAGGCCGATGTTGATGCTGCCCTTCAGGTGCGCCGAGGCGAATTCGCCGCAATCGCGGGTGTCCAGAATTTGCGCGCCGACTTCTTGCAAGGCCAGCACGTCGTCCAGGGTCATGGGATGGACGCGCGCGAGCGTTTGATCGAGCGTGGGCCGCTCTTCGCTGTTCAGCACCGCGTCATAGGTGAAGTACGCGGGAGCGTCCGGCTGATCGGCGGTCACGACCTGAATGAAGGCCTCTTTGCTCATGGGCTGAAGCGCGTAGTTCGTGCGGCGCTGCTCTCCGAGCGTGGAAACCGTTTCCTTGCTCAGCGATTTCCCGCAGAGCGAACCCGCGCCGTGCGCCGGATACACCAGGCTCTGGTCGGGCAGCGCCAGCAATTTGGTGTGCAGCGAATCGAAGAGCATGCCGCCAAGATCGGTGGCCGACCAGCCGAGCGCCGCGCGCAGGTCGGGGCGCCCGACGTCGCCGATGAACAAAGTGTCTCCGGTAAGCACGGCGTACGGCTGCGATGGGTTCGCCGCGAGGTCGTAAACGAGAATGGAGATCGACTCCGGCGTGTGGCCCGGCGTTTCCAGCGCCTTCAGGCGAACGCTTCCGAATTCCAGAACGTCACCGTCATGCAGCGGCGTAAACGCGTATCCCGCCTTGGCCGACGCGCCGAGATAGATCGTGGCGCCCACGCGATCGCGCAGTTCCAGATGCCCGGCGACGAAATCGGCGTGGAGATGCGTGAGGAATGACGTGCTTGATTTTGAGGGAATGCTCGGCGGCAAACGCGAGGTACTGCTCCGTGTCACGCTGCGGGTCCACAACGGCAGCCGTGCCCGTCGCTTCGTCTCCAATCACGTAGGAGGCGTGCGCCAGGCACGGCAGATAGAATTGCTTGAAGATCACCTTGGATTTCCCTCGCTCGCGGACCGCTACTTCGGTTGTGGAACGATCCGGATATACGGCCGGGGCGCTTTCCAACCGCCGGGATATTTCTGCTTGGCTTCGTCGTCCGACACGTTGCCTGAGATGATCACGTCCTCTCCGGGCTTCCAATTCACGGGCGTGGACACTTTGTGATTGGCCGTCAGTTGGATGGAATCGAGCACGCGCAACACTTCGTCGAAATTGCGGCCGGTGCTCATGGGATAGATGAGCATCAACTTGATTTTCTTGTCCGGGCCGATGACGAACACGGTGCGCACGGTGGCGTTGGTCGCCGCGGTGCGTCCGTCCGACGTATTCCCCGCGTCCGCCGGCAACATGTCATACAGCTTGGCCACCTTGAGCTCCGGATCTCCGATCATCGGATAGTTCACCTTGTGGCCCTGGGTCTCTTCGATGTCCACAGCCCACTTGCTGTGGCTGCTCACCGGGTCGACGCTCAGCCCGATGATTTTGCAATTGCGCTTGCGGAATTCCGGCTCCAGGCCCGCCATGTAGCCCAGTTCCGTGGTGCACACCGGCGTAAAATCCTTGGGATGGGAGAACAAAATCGTCCAGCCGTTGCCGATCCATTCGTGAAAGTCGATCGTCCCCTGCGAAGTTTCGGCGGTGAAATTGGGAGCGTCGTCGTTTATGCGCAACATGGATTTTCTCCTGGTCTGATGTGCTGTCCGGCCGGGCGTATCGCAATACGATATGGCACGCCCGATCCGCGAACATTCTACCGCACAGAATTTCCGATTCAGAATCGGAATCCACGCATCTTACGCTTCTCCCGCGCTCGATACAATCCATTCGAGTTCAAGATCCACGGGCTTCGGTGAAACCCCAAAAGCGAAACTTCTCATGTCCAGAAAGAGTTTGAATCGACGTGCGACCGATGATCCTGCCAAAAACAGATCCGCGAAAAACGGCTGCGCCGTTTTTCGCGGATGGCCCACAGGTTAGGAGATTCTTTCGCGCTCGCGCTTCCGCCGCGGCTTAGTCCCGGGGCTGGACGCGCACCAAGTACCCGTTATAGTCGACGTACCACACGGAGACGGGATGCGTGGAGGCGTCGATGTAGGTCCGGCGGTCGTAAGCGAACGGCTCCGGCATCTCGTAGACGTGCCACTCGCCGGTGTGCTGGTTGTATCGAACCATCTGCCGGCCGTGCAGCACGCCAGCCCAGACTTCGCCGTTCGCGTCAGGCTGCGCTTCGTAGAAGTCCGTGTAGGGGCTCGGAGCGATCGGCGGAATGTGCTCTTCGATCAGGCCCGTCTTGGCGTTGAGTTCGATCAGGGCGCCGTCGCCGCCGCCGAACCAGGGATTGTCATAGGGATCGAACCCGCCGCGCTTCCCGGTCATCATGTGCACGCCCGAGTTCTGTTCGATCCATTTCCCCGTGCTCAGGTCCATCCGCTCGATCGTGTTTCCCCAAGCCGGCAGCCCGCCTCCGCCGTAGTACTTCCCGTCGGCGGAGATCAGGTTGTCGTAGCTGAAGCTAACTTGCAGCGGGAAGCGTTGAACCACTTTGCCCGTTTCCGGGTCGATCTTCCGGACATTGTTGTCGCGGCTATCCCAGACGTAGCCGTCAGGGGTCAGGGAAAAATTGCCGAAGCCGGGCGCGTTCAGAGGCACGGCATCCTCGATGTGCACCTGCGTGATTTTTCCTGTGGCGAGATCGAGCCGGTTGAGATTGTGGCTCCAGTTTTCAGAAAACCACGGCACATCGTGTTTATCGAGCCGTACCGCGTGCGTGCCGGGCATGCCCTTCGGCGTCAGCGGAATCGTGTACTCGGTCACGATGCCGGTCTTCGGATCGAGCTTTCCGACCAGGTCGGTCTTATGGCTCGTCCACCAGATGTTTCCTTTCGAGTCGCCCTGCGCATCGTGCAGCGCCAGCAGCGATTGCGGCAATTCGTACTCGGTCACGACGACGTGCGTGTCGCCGCCACGCGGCCGAGGGAACACGCGCAGCGGCTCGTCCTGCGCTTCGGGTCCGCGCACGCGCGTCAGGAACTTCACCAGCGTCTGGACTTCCTCGGGCGAGGTGCCGTCACGTCGAGTGACCGAATTCGCTCCGCCGCCGGTGGTCGTCGTTCCCTTGATGCGAATCACGAGCGAGGTGCCGGAATACTGCGTCATGCGGTCGACGATCAGCGCCCAGCTGTGCTCGTCGTAGCGGTTGCGGAAAATCTGGTTCCAGGAGTGGCAGGCGGAGCAATTCTTTTGCAGCGTCGCCTTTTCCTGCGCCGTGCCCGGCATGTTCCACAACAGTTCGGCGCCACTCAGCTGGCGTTCGATGTCAGGAGTGGCCGGCAGCGCGTCGCTGTCTGAAACTCTCTCGAGCTCGATGTCACCGAGCTTGGTCGCTCCATCGATATGCACGGAATTGACGACATAGGGCTTGAACAGCAGCGGAGTCGGGACGCGCAAGACGTAGTCGCCCGTCTGCATTCTCGGAAATTCGAAGCGCCCTTGCGGGTCGGTGTACACGGTCGTGCGCACGCCATTGGGCGCAATCAGCTGGATACCGATGCCCTCGGGTGAGTCACCGCTTGGGATCTTCACGGTTCCCGTCGCGCCGCCGTTGAGCCCGCTCTGCACGGACCACTTGTTCGTCTCGGCGCGATACCACGGATTCGGGCCCGGATTTTCGCCTTCGACGCAGCACTTCCCGTCCTTGATGTACGTCACCACATCCGCAATATCGGAATCCTTGAGCGTCGTGCCGAACGCCGGCATGCCCGGCCCGCCTTCGCGGATCTTCGCCATGACATTTTCCGGGGTGACCGGATCGCCGGACATCAGCGCCTCGTGCTTGAACAGCTCTTTCAGATAGGGACCGGTTTTCGCGTACTGGTTGTGGCACATCCAGCATTTATAGAAGTAAATGTTCTCGCCGCGGCCGTCGCCGCTGTCGGCGATAACCTTGTACGTGTCCAGCCGTGCCGAGCGCTGGTACGAATCGGTGTGCATCACATTGGCGGAAGACGCCTGAGGCTGCGGAGGCGCAGCGTGGGACCGGCTCGAATTGCCGACAACGAGAAGCGCCAACCCGATCGTAAGGGTGCCCAAAAAGGTGACGCGCGAGTACAAGCGGCTGTGATTTCTCATGGTGTCCTCTGTTGTCAGCGATTGCAAATCCGGGCGGACGGGTCCGCCATCGCAAAAAGTCACGACTAGCTATAGTTCATAAATTCGGAACTGTCAAAATATTTTCGATGTCTTCGTGACGTCGTCAAAGATTGCGAATCGTAGCGGGTTGCCGCCTCGGCGGGCCGGTGATGCGGGGCAGATTTAGCTGGCCTCGCGCCGCGTCTTGATGATAGTAAGGGGCCAGAAGGCGCGTCCGGCAACGGCCCGGACAACGGGTTGCTCGGCGCCTAGTGAAGTTTTTCGGATCGGCCCAATCGGTTGTTTTTCCTGGTGTAGTCCCGGTGAATTCGACCCCTATCAATTGGAACGGAACGGCTGAATCTTTTTTTTCGAGACTGCCAATTCTTGGGAGGCGTGAAATGTCTCTAGGCAAACGCGCGACTGCGGAGTTCTTCGGGACCTTTTGGCTCGTCTTCGGCGGCTGTGGCAGTGCAGTGCTGGCGGCGGCATTCCCCGGCCTGGGAATCGGCTTTGTGGGTGTGGCCCTGGCATTCGGGCTGACACTATTGACCATGGCATATACGATTGGCCATATTTCGGGCTGTCACATCAATCCGGCCGTGTCCATTGGGCTTTTCGCCGGCGGCCGATTTCCCGCGAGCGAGCTCGTACCGTATATCGTCGCGCAAGTTCTCGGCGGCGTTTGCGGCTCGGGCGTGCTGTATGTGATCGCTTCGGGAAAATCCGGTTTCGACCTGAGCGGCGGGTTCGCGTCCAACGGCTACGGCGCGCATTCTCCGGGCGGCTATTCCCTTCTGGCATGTTTCGTCGCGGAGACCGTCCTGACGCTGTTCTTCCTGCTCATCATTATGGGCTCGACCGACAAGCGCGCGCCCCATGGCTTTGCTCCGATTGCGGTTGGACTCGGATTGACGCTGATCCACCTCATCGGAATCCCGGTCACCAATCTGTCGGTCAATCCCGCGCGCAGCACGGGACCGGCAGTGTTCGTCGGCGGCTGGGCGGTGGCGCAACTGTGGCTATTTTGGGTGGCGCCGATTCTCGGTGGCGCGATCGGCGGCGGCCTCTATAACGCTCTGTTCGGAGAATCCGCTCCCGCGAAGTGAGTCCCGGAATTCATAAATGAAAAACCGGCTGCCGGGCCCTCTGAGGATTGGCCTCAGCCGGCAGCCGGTTCACCCCGATGGAACAGAGGGGTTTACCCCGATAGATCAAAGGGGTTCTCCCCAATCGAGAGGGAGGCTAGTTGTGAGCGCCGCTGAGCTGGGCGTTTTCGTTTCCCGGCGTCAGCTTCGAGGCCGATTGCACGGCCTTCAGTTTTGGCACGGGCCGCTGCCACAGCACGCGCGCCTCCGGTGCGTCGTTCGGGTATGCCTCCGTGGATTGCTGCCCCGTCGGCTCCAGAATCACGTCCACGCGCCGGTTGTAAGCGAGCCAGGTGGCTTTCTTTTTGTTCTTCATCCATTTGGGTTGCGGCTGTGAATCCTTCGCCTGGAGATTCATCACTTCTTTTTCGGTCAATTGATGTTCCACGCCTTCGGCGCTGGTCTCGATTTTGTCCGCGGGAACTCCCTGGGAAATCAGGTAGTTCTTCGCGACCTCCGCGCGCCGGGCGCTGAGGGCCTGGTTATATTTTTTCGGACCGCGAATGTCTGCGTGCCCGACGACCATGAGCTTATTTTGCTGATCGTACTGTTCGTTGTTCTTGAACGTGGCTGCTGCGCGCGCAAGCGCCTTTTCCTGGCTGGAAACCAGTCCAACGCTCGGATGCCGGCGCTGCGGATACGCGGTGGGATAAAAAAGGCTCGCGAGGGTAATGGCAGGCGCAGAATCGATGGAGCCGACGACGTGCAGGGTCGCGGTCCGAGTGGCTGTGCCGCCACAGGCGTTTGTCGCGCTCAGCGAATAGGTCACTTCCCGGTCGACGGGGCCGGTTCCGGACCGATCCGGCATGGCTTCCACGCTGCTGCTGCCGCTGGTCGCGACGTTGCCGAGCGGCTGAATGGAAACCTGGCTTGCGTTGCTCGCCGACCAGTTCAGCGTCGCCGAGCCTTGCTCGACCACCTTGTCACCGATCTTATGGTAGCGAACCTGCGGTTGGCTCAACGCGAGCGTGGCCGTCGGCTGCGCGTTCACGTTCACGGTAACGGATTGTTCCGCGGTGCCGCCGGGACCCTTCGCGGTCAATTGATAGGTTGTGGGGTGCGTCGGGCTGACGCTCTGCTCGCCGCTTGCCGCCACGTTTCCGACGTTCGAAATCGAAGCCTCGACCGCATCCATGGACTTCCAGTTGAGTTGCGTGGACTGCCCGCAATTCACCTGGCTCGCCTGCGCCGAAAGCGAGGCGGTTACCGGCGCGACGGGAACCATCGCGCTGGCCACTCCTGCTTCGAACCGCGGCTGCGGCCCGATCTGAAGACCGCGTTTGAAATCCTTCGTTTTCATCGCGCCGTTGTGATTGAGGTCCACGATGACTCGCTCTCCGGCCTTGACCGCAACGGGGCCGGACCAGACCGTTTGTCCTTTTTCCGTGGCGGTCAATTGGTAGTTGCCGGGCTTGACGAGCAGCCATTGGTGCCAGATCCAATTGTTATCGAACTCATCGACGTGGCCCACGAAGTATGCTGGCGTCATGCCGTTGAGCAGGACCGCCGCGCGCGGATGTCCCTTGAGCTCGATATCGCCGAAGGGTCCGCTGACTTTGTCACCCGAGGATTGAAGAACGACGTCGAGGCTCGTCATTTTTCCCGCCGTGACATCCACATTTTTCGTTTGAGGAGTGTATCCGTAATTCTCGACGCCGACGGTGTGGCTGCCGGCGCTCAAGGCGATCGTCTGGCTGCCGTCGCGAATCGCTTTCCCGTCGACGAACACATAGGCTTGTTTGGGACTGACGTGGACTTTCAGCTTGCCGTCCGCCTGGCCGCTCTGCGCGAATGCGGGGCCCGCTCCCAGCGCCAAAAGAACCGCGCCGGACAATAAAAACCGTAGGGGGATTTTGCTCATCATGACTGCGCTCTCCTTGTTCGAACTGTTCGCTTGCCGTTTTACAACCGGGCCGTCGAGGACATATATCGTACCACGATATGCTGAGAGGCGGCGCGGGGCCAGGAGGTTGCTCGCAGGGCGGCCCTCGCCGCGCTTGACGCACTATATCGTTTCACGATATAAATGGCAAGGGTCGTGTCCCGCTGTGGGGCAGACATGACCGTCCCCATCTGCAAACCGAGAAGTTCGAAAACACCCCAACCCTGGAGGATTGCCCTATGACCATTCAGTGGAAGCACATTTCATTGGTGATTTGCGCCGTGTTCGCCGGCGCCAGCCTGGCGGTCGTTACCGCCGGCGCCGCGCCTCTGCCGACCGGCGCAAAGTCCACCGCCAAGACCAAAACCTCGTCCTCAATGATGTCCGATTCCGAATTCGCCAAGGCCGCCGCCGAAGGCGGCATGGCCGAGGTGAAGTTCGGAGAATTGGCCGAAGACAAAGCCTCGAACAAAGCCGTGAAGGACCTCGGCCAGCGCATGGTGGACGACCACACCAAAGCGGACGACAACTTGAAAACCGCCGCTTCCAACGACCACCTCACACTGCCCGGTCAGATGAACGCCAAGGATCAGGCGGCGTACGCGCGGCTCTCGCAGCTTTCGGGCGCGGCCTTCGATCGCGCCTACGCACGAGATATGGTGAGGGACCACGAAGCCGATATCGCCGCGTTCCGCCACGAAGCAAACGACGGAAAGGATGCGGCGTTGAAGAGCTTTGCCGCGCAGACCCTTCCGACGCTCGAAGATCACCTCAAACAAGCGCGCCAGACGCTGCAAACCGCCGCGCCACCGACAACCACTGCATCGAAAAAACGAGCTTCTTGAGCGCGAAAAGCTCAAGGCAGCTTCAGGAATGCCGCGCCGAGAAGGAGGCAGCGAGCCGCCGCGACGCTTGCTGCCTCTCGCACCGCGGCCCCTGAATTCGCGGGCGGATTGGACTCTGAGCGTCACTTCCCTCGCGCAGAGGTTCGCAAAGCGCGACAGCGAGGGCTGTTGTCAGGAAGAAGATCTCCCCTCAGTGACCATTCCTGGAACGCGAATGAAGCTGTCGAAATGGAGCGAGTCTGCGGGGATCGCAGCATCCGTTCCGATTTTTTTGCATGCGTCGCAATTCTGGACAACGGTCAGATGAATTTGTCGCATCCAATTACCAGTAGAGGCCAATTGGCATTGCTACTCCATGTTTCCACCAGGAAGTCCTTATGGCTCCGCAAATCTTGGAACAAAAAGCAATCAAGCCCCCAACGGAAGTTCCGGCGGCACCCAAAACCGTACGCGGCGGCCGGAATCCTGACGGCCAGCCCCACGATAAAAATCGGCGGCGCATGATCTGGGGCCTGCTCGGAGGATATCTGGGGATCAATTTCCTGATGTTCCTGCGCTTCTTCTTTCCGAGAGCTCTCTACGAACCCAATACAAGCGTCAACATCGGATTCCCAACCGGATTTCAGCAGGGCGTCAATCAGCAGTTCCTGCAGTCGAACCGGCTCTGGGTTGTGGTCGAGCCCGGACGCCTGTTCGTGATTTTTGCGCGCTGCACGCACCTGGGTTGCACGCCGGACTGGCTGCCGCAGCAAAACATGTTTCACTGCCCCTGCCACGGCAGCGAATACGACCCCGAAGGCGTCAATTTCGCGGGGCCGGCGCCGCGTCCGATGGACCGCTGCAGCGTGACGCTTTTGGCGAACGGCACCGTTCAAGTAGATTCGAGCCACCTCTACATGCAGGATCCCCGCGCCGGCGTCAATCAGTTCAACGATCCCGGCGCGTATGTGGACGTGTAGATCGTTTGGCGCGAAAATCGGAACCGCTGAGACGCACAGGAAACCGCAACGGCGATACCAGCGGAGCCGTGTTAATATTTTGAAAATGAAGCCGCACGAGCGGGCCCAACTTCTCGTCTTGATGGAAACAAACTCCCGGGTGTTTCAGGACGCGGCGAAAAGCATTCCTTCTCGTTTGGCCGCGCAGCGGCCGGAACCGCAGCGATGGTCCGCGCTCGAATGCGCGGAGCACGTTGCCGTCGCCGAGGAACTCTTGTTTGCACGAGTTGCCGCGGCAAAACATTCGGACGCTCCTCTAACTGACGAAAAGAGGGAGCTCGGGATCCTGCGATACGCGGCGGAACGGCAGAACCGGTTTGAAGCGCCGGAAGCCGTGAGGCCCACCGGCCGTTTTCCCAGCGTGGATCAGGCGGTGGACGAGTTCCTGACGAATCGAGAGAAGACCATCCAGTTCATCCAGAATTGCGAACTGGACCTGCGCGCGCAAAGGACGACTCACCCGCGCCTGGGAGATGCGAATAGCTACGAAGTCCTTCTTTTGATGGCCATGCATCCGGCGCGCCACGCCGCGCAGCTCCGCGAAATCGGCGCAGCTCTCGCTTCATGGAAGCACCTCGACGCCCGCTAAGCTGTCGCTGGCGCTCCCGTCGCCCACACCACATCCGTTGGCGGTCCTCCTGACTTTGCGGCGTTCCGTGATTTTCGAAAAGCATAGTCCCCTGCATCGATGTGAGGACGCCAGCATTTCCAGCCGGTTGTAGAACTCCCGGAACCCACATTTTTCCTTGTAAACCATCCAATAGCTCTGCAATAATCCCGCGGCCATCCGTAGCCAAGTCCGTCCGGCTTGGCGTGCGGTTTGGGCGGCATTCCACTGGGTGTGGAAGCGGAGTCAGAGGCAGCAGGGCAGCCGATGGCCTCCGGTGCGTACTGGGCCGAAGATATTCACTGAAAATTCATTCAGATAATTTTCATGTGCGGTTGCTATGCTTCCGCAGTCCGCTGAACATGAGCGTATTTGAAAGTTTCAATTTGGCCCGTTGTTGAGGCATGCGCGGTACATTCGCTCCGGCCTGGCATCCAGCCAGCGGCGGCCGGGAGCGGGAGGAGATAGAGTTCATGGGTCTTTCATACGGTCTCGTAAATCGTAATTTGCGTAGAGAGCGGCGCAACGCTCGTACGGGCGGTGCGTCTAAGTCGATCCTGCGCTGTTCCGCTGTGGCACTGACCTTTGCTGCCTCGGTCATTTTGCCGGTCTCTCCAGCATTGGCTCAGGAAAAATCGTCCGAGTCCGGCGTCGAAACGACCGTGGAGCTTTTGAAACCGACGGGGCCGGGGCAGGCAACGCCTCCCGTAACGGTAACTCTGAAGGACGCTCTGGAGCGGGCGCGAAAACTTGATCCGACTCTTCTGGGAGCTGTCTCTGACGCGCGGAGCGCGAAGGAAGACCGCATTCAGGCGAGAAACGCGATGCTGCCGACAATTACGGCGACAACTCAATACCTCGGCGACCAAGGGAATGGAAAAATCTCCGATGGACGATTTGTGACGCAAGATGGCGTGCACGTTTATCGAGCTTGGGGCGTGTATCGTCAGGATCTCTCCCCGGCCCTTCTTATGGGAACAGCATACACGCGCGCAAAAGCTGCAGAGGCGATGGCAAGCGCAAAGGCCGAAATTGCGCGTCGCGGGCTTGAGGTCGCCGTTACAAAAGGCTTTTACGGACTGGTCGTGGCGCAGCGCAAGTACGCCACTGCGCAGGCGGGACTCGACCAGACCAAGCATTTTCTGGACATTACTCAGGACTTGGAACATCAGGGGCAGGCGCCTCACAGCGACGCCGTAAAGGCGGAAATCCAGTATCGCATCCAGAAGCAAGCCTTCGACGAAGCCCGGTTTGCGATGGAAGACGCGCGCCTGGGTCTGGCGGTCATGCTCTTCCCCGACTTCAACGAGAATTTCAACGTGGTGGATGACCTGGATTCCGCTCCCGCACTTCCTCCGTTTTCGGAAGTGCAAGCGATGGCCGAGAAGGAGAATCCGGACCTGCGCGTGGCTCGAGAGACAGCTCGCGAAGCCGATTTAGACGTCAAATCGGCGAAGTCCGCTTTTCTGCCCACGCTGACAGTCGAAACGGATTATGGTATCGAAGCGAATTGCTTTGCCCTGAATTGCGTTCGTGCATCCGTCCGGAACGATCCGGCAATCGGACCGACTCCCAACCTCGGCTATTTCCTGACAGCGGTTTTGGAGATGCCCGTGTGGGATTGGGGTACGTTGCGGAGCAAGCTGCACCAGGCCGAATACAGGCAGCAGTCGGTGAAGGCCGCATTGAGCCAGGCCCAGCGCGCGGGCCTCAGCGAACTCTACGCGACCTATGACGAGGCCATGATCGCGCAAGGGGCCCTGGATGAAGCGCGCCGCACCGCGGAGCTTGCGGCGGAAGGCCTGCGGCTCACGGATTTGCGGTATGAAGGGGGCGCTTCGCCGGCAACGGAAGTGGTCGACGCGGAAACGTCCCTGGTGACCGCGCGGAACGCCTACGCGGACGCGCAAGTCCGCTACCGCACGCTGCTGGCAACGCTACAGACATTTACGGGCAGTTTCTGATGGACGAAAAACTCAAAGGCACGCAAAGGAATGGGAGCAAATCCATGTATTTCTCCACGATGATAAGCAGAGAGCAGGCTCCATTGGGAGCCCGCCACACAAGTGCGATGGGCAGGACGGCGCGTTCGTTTCTGATCCTTGCGGCCGCTGGCATCCTGTTCTCCGGCTGCGGCACCAAGGAAGCGGCGGAAGCC
This sequence comes from uncultured Acidobacteriota bacterium, assembly GCA_963800455.1. Taxonomy (GTDB): domain Bacteria; phylum Acidobacteriota; class Terriglobia; order Acidiferrales; family UBA7541; genus Palsa-360. Next base: position 1,587,134 of record CAWDAY010000004.1, read on the forward strand.
ACGCCCACGGTGACGGTGCAGGTGGACGCCGCGGAAAAGGGGCCGATCCAGCGCAAAGTGGTCACGGATGCGGTGCTCTATCCGCACGACCAGGCGGCGATCGTGCCCAAGGTCGTTTCGTCCGTCAAGAAATGGTACGTGGATAAAGGAAGCCACGTAAAGTCCGGAGAGCTGCTGGGCGAACTCGAAAACCAGGATCTGGCCGGCGCCGCGATGAAGAGCCAGGGCGGATACGCGCAAGCCGAAGTCACCTACCAGATGCAGCTTCAAAAGAGCGCGCAGGACCTGAAATTCGCCAAGCAATCTTTGGACGTTGCGCAGAAGTTCTACGACGGCCGCGAGGCGCTGCTCAAGCAAGGCGCGGTTTCGTCGAAGGACGTGGACGACGCCTTTTCGGCGCTCACGCAGGCGAAGAACCAGTATGACCTTTCCCAGAAGCAATACGATCTGAAGGTGGCGGAAGGCGCCATGAACGCCGCCAAGGGCGACACGGAAAACGCCAACGCGACCTTGAGCTACACAAAGATTACGAGCCCCATCAACGGCATCGTCACCGACCGGCCCTACTACCCCGGTGAAACGCCGGCGGCTGGAACTCCGGTCATCACGGTCATGGATATTTCCCGGATCGTCGCCCGCGCGCACGTGGCTCAGCTGGAAGCGGCGAGCCTCAAAGTCGGCGACCCTGCCACGATCACGATCCCGGGCCAGCTCACGCAAGTAAAAGGCAAAGTCAGCATGGTGAGTCCCGCGGTGGACGCGAATAGCACGACCGTGGAAGTCTGGGTCGAGGCCCCCAATCCAAAAGAGAGCTTGCGCCCCGGCACGAGCGTGCGCGTCTCCATGGTCGCCCAAACGATTTCCGACGCCATCGTGGTCCCGCAGGCGGCGGTGCTGACCACGCCGGACGGGGTCAATACCGTCATCGTTCTGGATAGCGACAACACGCCCAGCAAGAAGCACGTAAAACTCGGGATTAAGGACAACGACCTCAAGACCGCGCAAGTTACCGACGGCTTGAACGGCGGCGAGCGCGTGGTCACCGTCGGAGCGTTCGAACTGGCCAACGAAGACGATCCCGTTTTGGCCAAGACCAAGATCCAGGTCCAGGCGCCGAAGATGCCGGACGAAGACGAGGACGAGTAATGTCCGCGTCCAACCCGTTCGGCGGTAGTTTCGATGGAAGGGCTGCGCTCCGCGCAGCCCTGGAAGTTCGCAGTTCATTCATGACTTTGCGGCAGGTAAAACGCTATGTCCGATAAGATGCCCAGCCACTCCCGAGCAGCAGCTTCTCCCGAGTCGCGCTATTGGTTTGCCCGGCACTCCAAGTCGATCATCTTTTTGATATTGACGCTGGCGGTGGTCGGTGTGTACGAAGCGCTCTCGCTCCCGATCGCCGTGTTCCCGGCCACCAATTTCCCGCGCATCATCGTGGGGGTGGACAACGGCGTGATGCCCATCGACCAGATGGAAGTCACGATCACGCGCCCGCTGGAAAATGCGGTGAACAGCGTGCCGGGTCTCGAGGACGTTCGCTCGACGACCAGCCGCGGATCGGCCGAAATCGACCTGTCGTTTAACTGGAGCGTGGATATGGTCACCACGCTCCAGCTGGTCAATTCAGAGATCGCGCGCATTCAAAGCACCCTCCCCTCCACCGCGGCGATCGAAACGCACCGCCTGGATTTCGCGAGCTTCCCGATCCTCGGATACAGCCTTACATCCGACAAAGTACCGCAGACGCAACTGTGGGAAATCGCGACCTACGACATGAAGCCGCGCCTGAACCGATTGAACGGCGTAGCGACGGTTCTGGTGCAGGGTGGGCAGACTCCGGAGTTTCAAATCACACCCGACCCATCGAAGATGCTCCGCGCCCACGTGACGGTGCAGGACATTCTGGACGCCGCCAACCACACGAACATTGTCGATTCGCCGGGCCTGCTGAGCCGCAACCACCAGCTCTTCCTGGGCCTGGTCGATTCGCAGGTTCACAACGTGGATGACATCGGAAACATGGTCATCAAGAACGTGGGCGACGCCCCGGTTCGCGTGCATGACGTCGGGAGCGTGGCGCCTTCCACGGCGCCGAATTACACCGTGGTCACGGCGAACGGAAAGCCCGCCGTTCTCGTCAGCATCAGCCGCCAGCCGGAAAGCAATACGGTGGACGTCGCGAATCTCTGCAACTCGGAAATCGAAGCGATCAAGAAGAAGCTTCCGGCAGGCGTGGACCTCGAGACGTTCTACGATCAATCCAACATTGTTCGCGAATCGATCGGCAGCGTGCGCGACGCGATCATTATCGGTCTCTTGCTTGCGGGCTTCATCATCTGGCTGTTCCTGCGGGACGTGGGTACGGCCCTGATGACCGGTCTGGTGATCCCGGTGGCCATTTTCGTGACATTCATTGCCATGAAAATCCTCGGGCAAAGCTTCAACATGATGACGCTCGGCGGCCTCGCGGCAGCCGGCGGACTCGTCATCGACGACGCCATCGTGGTCGTCGAGAACATCGTGCTGCACCGCGACGGCGGCGAAGGCCGGCTCGAAGCGGTGAACAGCGCGCTGCGCGAGCTCACGATTCCCTTGATAGGATCGACTCTCACGCCGATCGTTGTGTTCCTGCCCTTGATTTCAATTACCGGCGTGACCGGCACGTTCTTCCGCGCGCTGGCCATCGCCATGAGCGTTTCGCTACTCACGTCGTTGGCCCTGGCGCTCACGTGGTCCACGAACCTGGGCGTCCACCTCATCCGCCGCGGGCAACCGGAACCTGCCGCCCCGGCTGAGGGAGCGGGAGCCGCGCCTGTGGACGCGGAAGCCGCGGAATTCGAGCGCATGAAGCGAATGATGGCCGCGGAAGAAGAATCGCTCCGGGGCGGATTGTTCGAGAAGATCATCGAGTTCTACGAACGCTGGCTGCGCCGCGCCCTGGAACATCCGATCTGGCTGGGCGGACTCTGCGCCCTCCTGATCGCGGTTTCCTACCTGTGCTTCGGACAACTGGGAAGCGATCTGCTCCCCCACATGGACGAAGGCGGTTTCATTCTTGACTACGTCATGCCGCCCGGCAGCTCGTTGCAGGAAACCAACCGCGTCGTCACGCACGTGGAAAATATAATCAAGTCCGTCCCCGAGGTTGAAAACACTTCGCGGCGCACCGGATTGCAGCTCGGACTTGCGGCCGTGACGGAGCCGAACACGGGCGACATCGCGGTGAAACTGAAAGATAACCGCAGCCGCGGAATCGACGACATTATCGCCGACGTCCGCGGCAAGGTCACGACGCAGGAGCCGGCCCTTGACGTGGAATTCACGCAGGTCCTTCAGGACATGATTTCGGACCTTACGGGCGCTCCTCAACCGGTCGTCGTCCAGCTTTTTTCACCGGATGTGGACCAGCTGACTGCCTGGGCACCCCGCGTGGCTGACGCGCTGGATCGCATCCAGATCAATTACAAGAAGCCGGTGGTGGACATCGAAGACGGAATCGACAACACCACGAGCGGCCCGGCTGTGGTCTTCACCGTGAACCCGGCGGCAGCAGCCAAGGGCGGCTTTACCACCGATCAGCTCACGACCATCGCGTCCGCGATTGTGGACGGCGAACCCGCCACCGCGCCGGTGATTATCGATGACAAACCTTACACTCTGCGAGTGCGTTACCCGGCGGCGAACCGTGCTTCGCTCGAAGCCATGAACAACACGGTGGTCGTCAACGCCAATGGCGGATCGGCTACACTCGGTTCGGTTTCCACGTTCACCGAAGTGCCGGGCCAGACGGAAATTCTCCGGGACAACCTGCAAACAGAAAAGGAAGTCACGGGACGGCTCGAGGGCATCGACCTTGGACGCGGCATCGCGGCGGTGCAGAAGGCGGTAAACGATTTGCACCTGCCTCCGTCGATTCGCGTGGCCTACGGCGGCACTTACAAGGAGCAGCAGAAGTCGTTCCATGACCTGGTCGTCGTGCTGCTGCTCGCCCTCGTGCTGATTTTCCTGGTGCTGCTGTTCGAGTTCCGGTCTTTCTCGGCGCCGCTGGCGATTCTATCGTCCGCCGTTCTTTCCACCTCGGGTGTGTTCTTCGCGCTGTTCATCACCCGAACCGACTTCAACGTCGCGTCCTTCATGGGCTTGATCATGGTGCTCGGCATCGTGGCCAAGAACGGAATCCTGCTGCTGGACGCCAACCAGAAGTTTCTGTCGGTGGGTTTCGCGGCGGAAGAGGCCATGATTCAGGCGGGACGCCGCAGGCTTCGTCCCATCGTGATGACGGCTATGGCCGCCGTGGCAGGTATGCTACCGTTGTCCCTCGCGCTGGGGGCGGGTTCCCAAATGCTGCAACCCCTGGCCATCGCCGTCATCGGCGGAATCCTGATCTCGATGATCTTGTCGCTGATCATCACGCCGGCGATTCAGTACTACCTGACGAGCGATAAGCAAGGATCGGCGACGGCGGAAAGCACGCCGGTCGCGGTGAGGTAAGGGTGGAAGCCGGGGCGAAACATCCGGCGACGGCCAAACGTATTATTGATGTGGAACTGGGCACTTAAACTTTTTGCTCGAAAGACACGATAAGGAGATGCTTCGCATGTCACTAAAACAGTTGGCAGGATGGTTACGCAAGGCGAGTCCCCTGCTGGGTCTGGCCCTGGTCGCCGGCGTGGTGGTTTATGCCGCTCCTCAGGCGGGCGGCTATCACGTGATTAAGAGAATGCAGATCGGTGGAGATGGCGGGTGGGATTATCTGCTGATGGATCCGCCCACGCACCGTCTCTATATCGCCCGCGGATCGCACTTTCAGGTGGTGGATGTCACGGCAGGAAAGGTGGTCGCCGACATCGCCATTGCGAATTCCACGAACTCCCACGGTATCGCGCTGGCGACCGATCTCGGCAAAGCGTTCACGAGCAACGGAGACGCCAACACCGTTTCCGTCGTCGACCTAAAAACCCTCAAGGCAACCGAAGTTATCCCGATCCCGGGAAAGAATCCTGACTCCATCCGCTACGATGCCGGCACCAAGAAGGTCTTCACATTCAACGGCAAGAGCATGGACTCGACCGTCATCGACGCGACCACCAACAAAGTCATCGGCCGGGTCGACCTCAAGGGCAAGCCGGAAGAAGCGATTACCGACGGCAAGGGCAACATGTTCGTGAACCTCGAGGACAAGAGCACCATCGAGGAATTTGACACCAAGACCTACGCCGTGAAGGGCTCCTGGCCGCTCGCTCCCTGCGAAGGACCGTCGGCCATGGCGTATGACGAAGCGCACCGCCGCATCTTCGTGGCCTGCGACAAGGTCATGGTCGTCGTGAATGCTGACAACGGAAAGGTCGTTGCTGCCCCACCAATTGGCGGCGATCCTGACGGCAACGGCTACGATCCCGGTACCGGCATGGCGTACGCCGCCTGCCGCGACGGCTTTGTCTCCGTCATTCACCAGGATTCCGCGGATAAGTACACCGTCGTTGGGAACATTAACACGCAGGTGGGCACCCGCACGATGTCGCTCGATCCGACGACGCACCGCGTCTACACGGTGACTGCGGACTTCAAGCCCGCCGGCGCGCCGACCGCGGACAACCCGCGCCCGCGTCCCACTCCGATTCCGGGATCGTTCGTGATCCTCGAAATCGGACAGTAATTGCTCGAAATTGAGACGCCCCCTGGACAAGAGTCCAGGGGGCGTTTTCTTTTTGCGGTCCGTTGTTGTAGCGCCCACCTTCAGGTGGGCACTCCGTGCATGCTGTGAGCGCACCGGAGGGCGGGCACTGACAGGTTCTTCATCTTACTTCTTCCCTTTCGTAACCAACTTCTGCACGCGCCAGTTATTCATATCCGCGATGTAAAGCAGATCCTCGGACGGACAGGCGATGCCGTGTGCCCAGTTGAGTTCGCCCAGTTCGTGGCCAGACTCACCCCAGGCGCCCAATATTTTTCCTTCGGGCAGTTGAATCTTGTAAAGCCTCCCAGGTTCGGCGTCCGTCGTGTACAGATACTGCGGCGTTGTGTTCGTGATGCAAATGGTCCACGGCGCAGTTTCGTCCGGCCGGGTCACGGGCAAGTCGCCGAGGACGGGATGGCGCGCCTTGTCATAGGGCACGTTGAGGAAGATGAACTTTTTGAAGTTCCCGTCCAAATCGAATACCTGGATGCGGCGGTTGCCGCGATCGGCGGCGTAGAAGTTGCCGTCGCGGTCGATGCCGATGTTATGCGGGTTGCGGAAATGGCCCGGGTTTTCGTTGGCATGTTCGCCTCCCGATCCAGCCGATCCCCACTGCTTGATCCAATTGCCGTGCTTGTCGAACTTGGCGATCCGCGAATTGAAGTAGCCGTCTCCGACGTAGATATTGTCGTCCTTGTCCCAGGCGACGTCCGTCGAGCCGTTGAAATAGCCGTCCACGGGCGTCGGAGGGGGATCCGCATGGCGGTAGCGAGGCTGGTCGGGGCCTTCGTCGCGTCGCCCGAGGTTCATCATCACGTATCCCGCGGGATTGAACTTAATGACCGACATCGCAGCCTTGTCCACGACCCACAGGTTGTCATATTTGTCGAAGCGGACCGAATGCGCGTAGGCCAGGCCGTAGACGCCGTGGCCAATCTCACGGAGAAGCTTACCGTCCGCATCGAATTCGAAAATTTGCGTCGTGGCATTCCCATAGACAGGGCCCGACGTGGCCGTGCCGGGATGGTTCAGGACGACGATGTGACCCTTCGAATTGACGGCCACGCTCAGGACTTCTCCAAAATTCTGGTCGGGCGAATACTTCAGCGGATTCGGCACCGATTCGAACGGAAGCGCCGGCACGGCCGGTCCGGATTGCGCGAACACCGGAGCCGCGGCCAGGGCAAACAGCGCGATCCTGCAGAGACGTTTCATGGAACCTCCAAGCCAGCAAGATGATTTCCCACACCCGACATTTGCGAAAAGCGTGTTTGGTATATACTCTCGGTCAGTAACCCAAGTCAAAAACGCATTTTCCATCAGGAGCAAACGCCAATGAAGAATTCACCGATTCGACGCGCCCTTGCGGTGCCCGCGGCCTTGTTGCTGGTATCGCTCTTGGCGGCGACAGCGGCCCGCGCGCAAGCGCCCGTCGACGACAGCAAGACGGTAGTCAAGTCGAACAAGATTACGGACAATTTCTACACGGTGGACGGCCGCGGCGGAACGATCGGCGTCCTGGTGGGGCCGCAGGGCACGTTCATGGTGGATTCGCAGTTCGCTCCGCTCACGGACAGAATCGTGGCGGTGATCAAGCAAATTTCACCCAACCCGATTCGCTTCCTGGTCAACACGCATGTGCATCCCGATCACACGGGCGGCAACGTGAACCTCGGCAAGATGGGCGTCATGATTCTCGCGCGCGATGAATTGCGCGACCGGCTCCTGAATCCCAATCCCGGCGCCAATGGACAGCCCGGCACGCCCACTCCCGAGGCCGGCCTCCCGATCATCACGTATGAGAACAAGATTACGTTCCACATGGACGGAGAGACGATCGACCTCATTCCGATCCGCAAGGCCCACACGGACGGCGACACGATCTTGTACTTCCACAACGCGGATATCATCATGACGGGCGATTTCTACCGCTCGATCGGATATCCCAATATCGACCGCGCCAACGGCGGCAGCCTCGATGGACTGCTTGCCGGCCTCGCGCAAGTGATCGCCCTGGCCGGGCCGAACACGAAAATTATTCCGGGCCACGGAGCGATTGTCGACCGGAATGCGGTCGCCGCGCATCGCGATATGATCCTGGGCGTGAGGCAGCAGGTGGAGAAGCTGATGCAGCAGGGGAAGACGTCGGACGAAGTTCTTGCCGCTCATCCCACTGCCGCGTTCGACTCCAACGTACTGCCGGCCGCGCCGAATGGGGACCGCATGGCGGACCGGTTTGTCGGGCAGTTGTACGCGGAACTGAAGCCAGCGAAGTAACCCCGGAGCGTTTCAGGGCTACGGATAACCGCTCCGCACCGTGATTTCGAGCATGCCGAGGAATCTCTCTTCGATTCCGGCAACAAAACAAGGAGAGATTCCTCGGTGCGCAGCACGGCTTGGAATGGCAATGGCTTAGGTCTTCCGCACGCGGTTTAGCATTTCGGTTTCGGCTGTTACCGTCTGGCTGCCGTTCGTCCACGGCGAATCGAAATTCAAAAGCGGACAGGCTGAAGCCCGTCCTACTTAACCCCATGCCGCCCCTTATACTCGCCTCTTTGCAAACGCTCAAAGATTTTGTCGGCCGCGAAATCGGCACGACCGGCTGGCTCACGATGACCCAGGAACGCATCGACCAGTACGCCGAGGCGACAGGCGACCGCCAGTGGATTCACGTCGATCCGGAACGCGCGCGGCGCGAATCGCCGTACGGCGCGACCATCGCCCACGGATTCCTGACGCTTTCCTTGGTGAGCCATTTCCTGCGGGAGGCGATCCAGTTGCCGGGCGAGGTTCGGCGAACGATTAACTACGGCCTGAATCGAGTTCGCTTTCCGGCGCCGGTGCGCGCCGGAGAAAACATTCGCGCGCGCATCCGCTTGCAATCGTATACAGAGTTGCCGGGAAGCGTCGAAGCGGTTTTCGAAATCACGATCGAAGCGGCCGGTGCCGAAAAACCGAGTTGCGTGGCCGAATGGGTCTTGCGTTACTTTTCCTAGCGGCGCCGGGCAGGTGCATCTTCCGCGAGGAATTCTGGCGCGCGACTATTTATCGCACAACAAAGAGGCGAGGTTCCTCGATCGGCTCGAATCCCGAATTATTGCGCCTATATTCCAGCCCCATCGCTCTCAATTTCATGCCGGGCGACGACGAATTGGACGCGAGAACGTCCTTTCGATTCACGACGCCCGCGATGATGGCTGTCCTGTTCCGCGGGTCCAAAACGGCCACTTCCAGCTCGTCGATTTCCGGCATCTTTCGAAACAGTTCGGGGATCGCGGTGCTGACATCCTCGAGGCATTGCTGAACGAACAACTCGGCGCGCTCGTTTGCGGGGCGGTGACGGTCCCACGGATGGATCCGGCGCGCAACCAACTCCACGCGCAATCTGGCCGAGAGACTCCGCACGACGAGTCCATCGTTTCCGACGCCTCCGCGCGGCTTCACCGACAGAGCCCGGCTGACCATCTGGCGAATCACTCCACCCTCATCGCATCCGGCGGAAAAGTCCGCCGCGGTTCGTGCACGATTCGTTCGCATTGCCTCACCCCGTGGAAATCGATTCCAAAATAAAGCCACTTTGACCCCTTGCCCCGAAACTAGTTTGAATTTCTTTCCCGGGATACCGCCGTGCCGAGCGTCACCCAGGCCAGATCCAAGACGTAAAGCGCGATCACGAGATTGCCCAGCCGGTTCGATAGCGCGTTCTGCGGCATCAACTGGACCGCGCCCCACAGCAAGAACGTCGCGGCAAGCAACACGTTCTTGAACAATTCTATGGGGCGCGGCCGAAGAATCGGTTGAACAATCAGAAAGGACGTGCCTACAAGCAGTAACGGCGCGGCGGAAATCGCGGCTGCCGACAACCGGGAGAGAATACCAGTTCCTGCATCGCCGACAAGCAATCCAAGACTGGCAAACAGCGCCAGGACTGCCAGAACATAACTGGTCCAACGCAAAGCGGTGCTCAAATTAGACATGGATAAAAGTGCGATCCCTTCCCCGTTTCCGATTTCACACCATACATTCGGCCGAGTGATTATTCTGGCAAATTCCGGACGCGAATGTCGTAAAGAAAACCTAAATATAATCTGCGGCTCACTACCAGCTCCACGGTCAACTGACTTGAAGAATAGGGAGGGTGGCACGTAAATAAGTCGTGAGGAAGCGAAAATGAGATGCGATCACGTCCGAATTTTGCTACTCGCGGGCGGTCGGCTGGCGCCTCGCGCGTCGCGTTCTTCTGCATGCGAAAAAAAACCGTCGTCTTTGAGCCGCTGTCCGTTCTCACGGCCGGCTCATTCGGCCGCATACGCCACCGGCTCATCGCTGCAGGGCGCAACCAAAGAGTGAATAATTCACGCGCACAATCTCTCAGGATTTCTATGATTCTGGTATCCTCGTGGCAGTGCCCAGCAAACTGATTTGCTTGCTCATGGTGTGCCTCCTCGCCTCCGCCGCGGCATTTTCGGCGCAGGCGCAATCCGCGCAGGCCCCGGCAGCGCCGGGCCAGACCGCGACCCAGCCTCCGGCGGCTCCGCCTCAGACGCTTCCGGCTCCCGGTCAGCCGCCCGCGGAGCCCCCGGCTCCCCCGCAGAAAACTTTGTCCCTCGTGATTCTCGATCCTGCGCACGGCGGCGCGGACCCAGGCGCGCGAGGTTCGTCGGGGATCGCGGAAAGCGACGTAGTCCTTAGCTTTGCCCGGTTGCTGCGCATTTCGCTGGAGGCGCAGGGATTGCGCGTCCTGCTGACGCGCCAGTCGAACGACGACCCTTCGTTCGACGACCGCTCGAGGCTGGCCAATGCGCAGCGGGGCGATATTTTCATCACGCTGCACGTTTCGTCCACGGGCCAGCCAGGAACCGTACGCGTGTACTCCATGCCGCGCATGGCCGTGATGCAAAGCGCCACCTCAGCGCCCCGCGGAAGCCTGGTGCCGTGGGACCGGGCGCAATTCGGCTTTATCGATCAAAGCCGCAGGCTGGCGGAGCTGATCCAGATTCAAATGGCGCAGCGCTTTCGCGGCTCGTCGGAGACTCCGTTCGAAGCACCCGTGCGGCAATTGCGAACGGTGGGAGCGCCCGCGGTGGCGATCGAAGTGTCGAGCGTTAGCGTGCCGGACCGCTCCCCACTCGATCAGATGGGCCCTGGGCTGGCGGATGGAGTCGCGCGCGCCGTAGCCGCATTTCGAACGATCTACGAATCCGGAGGCAGGTAGGACCTTGTCGAAGGGACTCAAGACGACGCTCATCATCCTCGCCGCAATGGTGGCGGCGGGGCTCGTCATCCTGCCCGGCCTGCGCCAGACGGTCCAGCGGCTGCGCAGCACTCCCAAGACGGACGAGCAGGCGCGCCGCGAGGTGATGGAAGAACCGATCTCGACGCCGACCGACGTGCAGGTGCAGGCGCAACTGTATTGGCTTTCAGCGAGCTCGCCTGCTGCGCTCGAGCCCACGACGATTCCGCTGCCGCTTTCCGCGGATCCCGTCGAGCGCTCGAAGCAGCTCATCATCGCGCTGATCACGAAGGCGCCCGCTCCGGAACGGCGGACGCTGCCCGCGGAAGCGAGTCTGCTGGCTTTCTACCTGCAGCCGGACGGAACTGGCATCGCGGACTTCTCCGATGAAATTTCTTCCGCGATGCCGTCGGGAATTCTAAGCGAACAGTTGGCGGTGCAGTCGATCGCGCAGACGCTCGGCGCAAACGTGCCGGGAATCCGGCAATTGAAAATTTTGGTCCACGGGCAGGAAGCGGAAACTCTCGCGGGGCATCTTGACTTGTATGGGTTCTTCCCGGTTGCCTCGGCCGCGCCGGGAACCGGCACGACTTCTCCGATTGCACCGGCTCCCTCAGCAACGAAACCGGCAAAACAATAAACGCATCCGTGGCGCAGGCTTCAGCCTGTGGGTGTTTGCGCTTGCGAAAACCTAAACCCACAGGCTAAAGCCTGCGCCACTTACTCCGCTACACCAGCGGGCCGGGCCTGCTCTTGTAGCGCTTCACGATCGCGTCGGCGCTCATGTACGCGAGCGCCTGAATCGTAAGCGTGGGATTGAAGCCGCTCATGGATGGGAAGGTGGAGCTGCCGATTACGAAGAGATTCGGAATGTCCCACGTCTGGCCGTAGCGGTTCACCACGGAAGTTTTCGGGTCGCTGCCCATGCGCGTGCCGCCTTCGTGGTGCGCTGCCGGTGCGCCCGAGCCGAGCGCGCCGCGCCACACTTGCGGTCGCGCCCATGGCGTGGCCGATCCCTTCCAGCTTTTGCATCAGGAATTCGACGCGCGCGCGTTCGTTCGGCCGGCGCCAATCGTAGGTCACGCGGGGCGCGGGCATGCCGTACTGGTCCCGCACGTTGGGATCGAGATCGATGGTCTGGTCGGCGTAGGCAAGGTTCTCGGTCTGCGCGTTGATGGCGGCGTAGCGCGAGAAGGTTTTCGCGAGGAAATCTCGATAGGCCGCTCCCCATTTCGGCGTGCCCGGAGGCGGGTCCATGCTCATGGCCGTGCCGATCGGGCCGGCCTCGAGATCCGCGGGAGAGACCGAGATCTGCGCGCCGCGAATAAAGCCCAGTCCGCTGTGGTCGAAGTTGTCGGCATTGAAATCGTCGATGGTGTGTTTCTGCGCGCTCGGTCCCATGTAAATATTGACGAAGCGGTCGTCATACGCGGCAAAAACTTTCGCCATGATGTGCGCCATGAAATGTTTGCCGAGCTGGCCGCTGGAATTGGCGAGCCCGTTCGGGAATTTGGGCGTCTTCGAGAGCAGGAGCAGGCGCGTGTTGTCGTAGATGAACGGAGCGAGAACGACGATCTCCGCCTCGATGGTGTTGTCCGAGCCGTCGGGACCGTAGTACGAAACGCCCGTCACTTTCCCGCTGTTATCGCTGTTCACGCGATAGCACATCGTGCCGGTCAGCAATTTGAAATTGCCGGTGGCGTCCGCCTCCGGCAATTTCGTCACGAGGATGCTGGACTTCGCTCCGACGTGGCAACCGAACGACTGGCAAAAACCGCAGTAGGTGCAGTTCGCGCGGTCGTGGTAGGGCTGGGAGAGAATCGCGCGCGGCGAGGAAAACGGGTGGTAGCCCAGTTTGCGGGCCCCGTCCGCAAACAATACGCCGGACTGGTCATCCAGCAATGGCGGCAGCGGGTAGTCGCGCTTGCGCGGGGCTTCAAACGGGTTGCCGCCGTCCATTTTGCGGCCTTGCAAATTCCCCGCCTTGCCGGAAACCCCCAGCTCGTATTCCGCGAGATCGTAGAACGGTTCTAGGTCGGCGTAGGTAACTGGCCAGTCGGCGAGCGAAGAGTCTTCCGGTATGGCCGAGGCGCCGTAGCGCTCGATGGTATGCGAGCGCGCGCGGAAATCGTCCTCATGCATCCGCCAGGATAGCGTGCCGTAGTGGACCGTGCCGCCTCCCGCCTGATTGCCGTAATTCAGAATATTCATCGGATGCGCTGTGACACTCGCATTTGGCCGCCAGGTAACCGGCTGCCGTCTCCAGTTCGGACGAAGATCCTGCCGCTGGAAGTAACGCAATTCGTCGTGCGGATTGAAGTCCGCGGTGGTGAGGCGCGGGCCGCGCTCCAGGCCAATGACTTTCATGCCCGCTTTTCCCAACTCCGCCGCGAGAATTCCGCCAACCGCGCCGACGCCCACGATCACGACATCTGTCTTTTCGATTGCCATGGCTTATCCCCTCCCCATCGGGCCCTTGGCCGTGGTTTGCAAGCCGACCAAAGGAGCGCGCGTGAATGCCTGCTTGCTGGCCAGATCGGTCGGCGTGAAAATCGCCTGCGCTCCGGGAAAGCCAACCAGCTTCCAGCCGGCAAAATCGCGATTGCCGCCGTAGAGCGGGTCGGCGAACATGCCCTCCATGGTGTGAATCCGGAGGACGTTGAAAAATTCCTTCGCGGCTGGCCAAGCAAATCCGGTCGCTTTGCCTTCCTCCAGCGCCGCGATCACTTCGTCCTGCTTCTCCGGCGCGAGGTGCACGAAGGACTCTTTGTACCTGCCGCGGCAGTAGGCATCGAGCTGCGCCAAGCCATGGCGGTAAAAATCCTGCAGCTCGGCGTAGGCCCCGGCGAGGGCCAGATCGATGTAATTGAGGACGTCGGCTTCCCGCGCTCCCGGCTTGTCCGGCGCGCTGGGCATGAGGCGTTCGGTAAACGCAGCGATCGTGACGGCGTCGGCGTGATTGAAAAATGCCCCGTGCTCGGCGCCGGTCGGATGCTGCGCGCCGGCGGCCGGCGCTGCACCCTCCATGTGATCCATCTGGCTCTGCCCTGCGGCATTTGGAACAAGTCCACCACCTGCTCCTACGGCTGCTGCGGCGCCTGCGCCGACCGCCGCGCGCACTAGAAATTCGCGGCGAGATGCTTCGTGTTTAGCCATGGCTTTTGCGTCCCTTCTGCATAGTGAAAGATATTCACCGGATGACTGCGGAACTGACGTGAACAATATCAATTTTTCAGGGCAAAGTCATCGCCGATGATGGCTTCCAGTATTTCGCAGGACAGACAATCGTGTCCGTCCTGCCTTACAACCGGAAGCACCGCGCCGCTCGTCTCCGGTTGACACTGGCGTTGGCGGCGGGCACACTCGGGGCCATGTCACGAGGAGGAAACTTGCGAAGCGATGGACGCGCGCACGATCAGATTCGCCCGGTCAAGATGACGCCGGACTTTATCACGAGCGCCGAAGGGAGCGTTTTGATCGAGGTCGGCAACACGCGGGTGATCTGCACGGCAACCGTGGACGACGGCGTGCCCTCCTTCCTGAAAGGCCAGGGAAAAGGCTGGGTGACGGGCGAGTATGGAATGCTGCCGCGCGCGACCGAACAGCGTACGGCGCGGGAATCGATGCGCGGAAGGCCGTCCGGGCGCACGCTCGAGATTCAGCGGCTGATCGGAAGATCGTTGCGCGCGATTGTCGACCAGAAAAAGCTGGGAGAGAGAACCGTGTGGATCGACTGCGACGTGATCCAGGCGGATGGCGGCACGCGCACCGCTTCGATTACGGGGGCGTACGTCGCGCTGGCACTGGCCATGGAGCGGCTCGTCGCGGCGGGCATCCTGAAAGCGGTTCCACTGAACGATTCCATCGCCGCTACGAGCGTCGGCGTGGTAGACGGAGTCGCGCTGCTGGACCTCGCGTACGAGGAAGACTCGCGCGCGGAAGTCGACATGAACGTGGTGATGACGGGAAGCGGAAAATTTGTCGAAGTGCAGGCCACGGCGGAAACGCAGCCATTTGGCGGCGCCGAATTGCAGGACCTGCTGGCGCTGGCCGCGGCCGGAATCCGCCGCATGACCGAACATCAATCCAGACTCGTCAATACCGATTTCCGTGCGCACGCCAAGTAGCCCTCTCCGATTGTTCGTCGCTTCCTCAAACCCGGGAAAACTGCGCGAATATCGCGCGCTCGCGGAACCGGCGGGTGAGTCCGCCGAGTTGGCCTTCCTTCCTAACTTCGATTCCCTGCCGGGATTTGAGGAAATCTGGCCGACCTTTGCGGAGAATGCGGCGGGGAAAGCGCTGCACTACAGCCGCTTCGCGCCGGGACTCGTGATCGCGGACGACTCCGGCCTGGTCGTGCCCGCGCTCGGCGGAGCGCCCGGCGTGCTTTCCGCGCGCTATGCCGGACCGGACGCCTCCGACGGGGACCGAATCCGGAAACTGCTCGGCGAAATGCGCGGAAGAACGGGGGACGAGCGGCGGGCTCGCTTTGTGTGCGTGGTGGCTGTCGCCGAATCGGGAGAAATGCGCGGCCTGTTTTCCGCCTCGGCGGAAGGAATTCTCCTGGAGGAACCGCGGGGCGATGGCGGATTCGGCTACGATCCGATTTTCTACTTCCCGGCTCTGGGCAAAACCTACGCCGAAATCTCGCGCGAGGAAAAGAATCTGTACAGCCATCGCGGGAAAGCGTTTCAGAAGGCGCTCCATTTCCTTGTCAGCGCGCGAGGCGCCTGAGGAACGGCGCCTATGTTATATTCATGCGCCGGAGTGGGATGCGCGCGCTGACAATGTCATAATGAAAAAACAAAAAGCCAAGCCCAAAAAGATCGCCGCGCGACCGGCGAAAGTATCGCAATCCAATTCGCCCGCGCGAAAAGCGAAGACTTCCGAGGCGAGTACGAAGGCCGCGGGGACGAATCCGCAGCGGGTAGCGACCATCCTCCAAAAGCTCGACGAGGCGTATCCGAACGTAACCTGCGCCCTGGATCACCACACGCCGTTTCAATTGCTGATCGCCACAATTCTTTCGGCGCAATGCACCGACGAACGGGTCAATCAGGTCACGAAAACGCTGTTTGCGAAATATCGCACGCCCAAGGATTTTGCCTACGCGAATCCCGCGGAACTCGAGCAGGAAATCCGGCCCACGGGCTTCTTCCGGAACAAAACAAAGTCCATCATGGGCGCGGGCAAGAAAATCACGGAAGAGTTCGGCGGCGAAGTGCCGCGCACGATGGACGAATTGCTGACCATTCCGGGAGTGGCGCGCAAGACCGCGAACGTGGTCCTCGGAACGGCGTATGGGATCGCGGTCGGCGTGGTCGTGGACACGCACGTGATTCGCCTCTCGAACCGGCTGGACCTTTCCCGCAACACCGATCCGAAAAAAATCGAACAGGATTTGATCCAGGTGATCCCGCGGGACAAGTGGATTCTGTTTTCTCACCAGATGATCTGGCATGGCCGCAAAGTCTGCCAGGCGCGCAAACCCAAATGCGCCGAATGCAATATGGAAGCTCTCTGCTACGCGAAAGACAAGACTGTCTGAAACCGGTCCGGATGCCCGCCTGAAGGCGGGCCCTACACCAACAAAATCGTCTGTATGGCGCGCGTTCCGAGGGCTGTCCTTTACGCCGCATCGGTTTGGCACGGCTGTGGACGGCCCGGCAGGCGTTGGCTATAGTCCGGTTCATGCGACTCTTGTCGGGGGCGGACGCGGCAGACCATATCGCGGGAATCATCCACCCGAAGTATCAGGTGCATGGATTTTCCGTACATCTCACCGTGCGAAAGATCTATGCCGTCGATCCCCTGGGAAAGCTGGATTTCGGCGGAGGCGAATACGCTCCCGCCGGAAGGATTGAAATCGCGACGCACCAGCTTCGCCCGGATGACAAATACCTGTGGTGGGACCTGGACAAGGAAAGCTATTTCGTCGAGTGCAATGAAACCCTCAATCTTGCGCCCGACCAGATCGCGCTGATCGAACCCGAAGACCGGCTGTTGCGAGCGGGAGGCTGGCACGCGCCCATCTTCGTGCGCGGGCATGTGGATCCGGTGGAACTGCTCCTGACGGTGGGAGTGCCGCAACTTCGGGTGAAGGAAAATGCGCGCATCGCGCGCGTGCGCCTGTTTCGGATCGGGGACCTGTTGGAAACTCCCAAAACCTCTCGCAAGAAGAAACCCGCTAAATCCAGCCGCGCAAAACGCAAGTAAATCCAAATTTCATCGTCTTCGGTCTAGCAGGCTCCCGCTGCAACCTTAGCCGGCGGGGCTCGTGTGTGCACACACTAGAACCCACAGGCTGAAGCCTGCGCCACTTCCCATTCCACGCAGTTCTCACGGATGATTGTAGGCGGGGCTCGAATTCGCGGGCGGGATGTAATCCTGGCCGTACTTGTTCTTGTGTTCCAGGGTGAAGTTGGGATTCTCGACGACGCGAACGGGATCGAGCAGCCTGGAGGAGTCGGAAATCAGTACCGTTCGTTCCGCAGCTTTCAGGTCCTCCGGCAGGCTGCGCTCGTACCACACACTCAACTGGTAGCGGCCGTCGGGGACATTCGCGATGGACACCCGCCCGTTCCGGTCCGACATGCCAAAGTACGGCGTATCCACGGCGACGACCGCGCCGCTCATTTCCGGGTGAATATTGCAGAATAGAAAGCTCACGCCGGGACGGTCGAAATGGACTGTTTTGCTGGAGCCTGCCTCGTAAAATCCGAGGTCGAATCTCTTGCCGTCGAACAGCGAAAACACATTGTGCAGGAACGGATCCTTGTTGGGAAATTGCACCGGCGTCCCCACCTGAATCGCGAGCACGTGAGGATCGAAACTCTTGTTGATCTGCGCGATTCGCGGAGAGGGGCGCCCCGCCGGGGCGACGCGAGTTGCGTCCGGATCGAGCGGAGTAAGCCAAATCACGATATTCGACAGGTCTGCGGAATCCTTGATTGCGCCCGGCTTCTTCGCCGCCCTCGAACTCACGATTTCAACTTTGATGGTGACGGGCGGCAACGCCGTCTGGGCCAGCAAACCGCAGGCCCCGAAGCAAGCGAGCACGAGGATTAAAATCCGCCGCATTGGTGGAAGGAGCCGCACTAGAAAATATACCCCAAGCTCATGTTGACGTGGTTTGCGCTATTGGAACCGCTGTCAAGCAGCGTCGTATCCAAGTAGCGATATTCGACGGAGAAAAGAATATCCGATCGGATCTGGTAAATGAAATTCGCGAGCGGGCTGAGGTTCCTGGTGTACGAACCAGGATAGATCGTGTTCGCCTGATTCGCGCGAAGTTCACCCGCGTACGGATTGTCCAATCCCAGAGCGCCATTGATTTCAAAATTGGATTTTACCTTGAATTTCAATTGCGCCCATCCTCCCATCGAATCCAGGCCGCGAAACGTGGTCGCCGGATTGCCGAACGAGCCGTCCAGCAAAACGCTTTGTCCGATTCCGCCACCCAGTCCGGCCACGGCGCGCCCCCGATAGAACGCGCCCGTCAATTCCACGCGCTTCCCGATCGGCATCGTCAGATCCGCGGTGCCTGCCCAGCCGTCGATATTCCGGCTGAATCCCCAATTCTGCCGTCCATAATATCCGCCAACTCCGGCCGTGAAATCCTGGCCAAACATCCTGTGGCTCCAGGAGATTCGCGCCGCATAGGCCGGCTGCCCTGATTGCTCGCCCCAGGTCGGGTAGCGGTCATACACGTCGGCAGGAACATCGCCCGATAGGTTATCAAGAATTCCGCCCTCAAACGAGAGACTGGAAGCGTCGGACAGGATCACGCGGTGCTCGACACGCACCTGCGGAGTCCAGGCCCACAAATCCCCGGCGTAGGAAAGCGCGGGAATTGCCAGTGTCGCGAGCGACGTGGGGGCCAGCGGGGCAAAGAACAAGCGGTCCTGCCCGGCGACGATGGAAGTGTTGTTCCAGTCAAACCGCACGACGCCGGTGCGCAAACGGACGACCCCCATCGCGGCGCCGTTCGGAGCGTCCGCAAATCCTCCGGCAAAATCGAAGTTCACATCCGCGCTGGTGTGCGCGCCGGCGATATCCGGGCCGAACGCCTGGAGCCTGATTTGCGATTGGCGAAGCGTGCCGCCGAACGATCCAGCGGATGAATTCGGGGATTGCGGCGGTTGCGCTTCAGCGAGTTCCGGGAAGTCGAGGTTATCCACGCCGCCGCGATTCCCGAATAAGTTCAGGAGGGCGATGCCGGAAAGACGCAGCCGGTACTTCGATCCACTTTCGACCTTGGTCTGGTACTGGTCGTCGATTTTGTCTGCCAGGACCTCCTGGTCTTCTTCCAATTTGGCGATGCGATCCTCCTGAGTCTGCGGCACAGGAGGCGCGATCGAGGACGTCGGCCCGGACTTTCCGGCGGATTCTTTCACCGGGGGCGGCCCGTAGGGATTGAGCGGCCCGCTCGCGGGGGTTGCGCCTTGCGACTTGATCGCATTCAGTTCGCGGCGGAGATCGCGCGCCTCGGCGTTGGCGCGCTCCTGCTCGGCTCGCAAATCGCCGAGCTGCGAGTTGAGGGTCTGCACCTGCGCTTCGAGGTCTCGAACGAGGCCGGCGAGCGCACGGACTTCCTCCGGCGCTTCCGAGCTTTCAGACGAAGGATTCGAGAATGCCACCAGCCGGGCTTCTTGTGCCCGAGCTCCCACCGAGCCGAGGAACATAGCTCCGGCAGCCACACAAATTTTTAGCAACGATTTCAGGTGGACCTTATCCTGCATGTTTGCCTCCTTGCGTCCCCCAAGCTTAATACACAAGGCGTAAAGGCCGCGCGGGCATGCGGGGGATCTAGGTCACGGAAAATTCTCTAGGGTCTCGAGTCTGAGCGGTCAACGGTTGTGCAAGCGCCTCGCGG
Organism: uncultured Acidobacteriota bacterium; assembly: GCA_963800455.1. Taxonomy (GTDB): domain Bacteria; phylum Acidobacteriota; class Terriglobia; order Acidiferrales; family UBA7541; genus Palsa-360. The sequence continues at coordinate 1,606,916 of CAWDAY010000004.1, forward strand.
ACCACCCCGACGAGGGACGCGGGCGAAAAGGGCTTTTGCAGAACGGGCGCGTCCGGAAATCCCTTGGCCAAGTGTCCCCGGGAAAACTCGGAGTAGCCGGACATGAACGCGACGCGAATTTCCGGCCGAATTTCGCGGAGTCTCGCCGCGAGGTCGCCTCCGTTCATCTTGGGCATGACCATGTCACTGAGGAGCAAATGAATCGTGCCCTTGTAATTGCGGGCCACGTCCAGGGCGTCGATTCCGCCGGAGGCTTCCAGCACTTGGTAGCCTTTGACGCGCAGAAATTGGCAGGCCAGTTCCCGAACACCCGCTTCGTCCTCGACGACGAGAACGGTCTCGCTCCCCCGCGGAGCCGGAATCGTTTTTTCCTCTTGCTCGGCGGTTGCCGCCTTTCCGGCAGCTTGCGGGAGGTAAATCTCAAACGTCGTCCCCGCGCCAGGCAAGCTTTCGACCCAAATAAATCCTCCGCTTTGCTTGACGATGCCGTAGACCGTCGCGAGGCCGAGTCCCGTGCCTTTGCCGACTTCTTTGGTGGTGAAGAAGGGCTCGAAAATGTGGGTCTTGGTTGCTTCATCCATGCCGTGGCCCGTGTCCGTGACGGATAGCAGAACGTAGTTTCCGGGAACGATAGGAGGCCGTTTCGCCGCTTCGGCTTCGTTGAGGGAGAGACTCGACGTTTGCACGGAGAGATGGCCTCCGTTGGGCATGGCGTCGCGCGCATTGGCCGCCAGGTTCAAGATCACCTGCTCAATTTGCCCAGGATCGGCTTTGACAGGGGAAAGATTCTCGCCGGGCGAAAAGGAATATTCGATGTGCTCGCCGATCAGGCGCGGCAGCATCTTGCCCATTTCCGCGACGACGCTGTTCAGGTCCAATACGCGCGGCTGCAAGACCTGCATGCGGCTGAAGGCCAGCAGCTGGCGCGTCATGGAAACGGCGCGGCCGGAGGCTTTTTGGATCTGGTCGACGCACTTCTGGTGAAAGGCGTCCGAGCCTTCGCGGTCCTTCAACAAGTCGCTGTTGCCCCGGATGATGGTCAACAAATTATTGAAATCGTGCGCGACGCCGCCCGCCAGCCTGCCCACCGCTTCCATTTTGTGGGCCTGCCGCAATCGCTCCTCGAGTTTCTTTTGTTCCTGTTGGGTGCTCTCCAGGCTCGAGCGCATCCGTAGGAAGGCCTCGGTCACTTCCGAAACTTCATCGCCGCCTCGCGCGTCGAGCGGATAGCTATAATCGCCCTGTCCCAGGGCGCGCGCGCCCTCCACTAGGCTTCCGAGGGGCTTGGTATACGTATGTGACATCCAGAAGACCAGAACGCCGCCCAGAGCGATGCTTAGTAAGCCCAAGATGACTAGTCCACGGTTCAACGCATGAAGAAACGCAGTGGCTTGGTCGAACGATTTCAAGACGGTCAGGGAAACATCCGGTCCGCCGCCACGCGACAGCTGGATCGTCTGCGCAAGATAGTGTTCCGATCCCAGCTGAAATTCCTGGGCGGCGTCAGAAGTGTTTTGCGTGCGTGCGCGGATTTTCTGCGCGAGCTCGGATTGCTCCGAATGCCCCAGCGTGCTGGCGACCGGGTTTCCGTCGATGTTGAACGCCACTTCACTCGAAGCGATGCTGGCGAAGTCCTTCGCGGCGCGTTCGTCCACTTCGTGCCCGACGGCGAGCAGCCCGATCGTGAGATTTTGGGAAGACGACCCGAAATAAATCGGCTGGAGCCAAACTTCGTACAGGCGGCCGCCGCCATACCACCAGTCGTGTGATTCCTGCCGGTCGAGGGAGCGCCGCAACAGGTCTTGCACGGTTGCAGAGTCGAGAGCTGCGCCGGCCGTGCGTACAGCGGCGACGGCGCCCGTGCGGTTCGCCAGAACCAACAAGTCACTTCCGCTCAACTTCCACAAATCGCCGGAGGCATCCTGGATGGTCGCGGCGTCTTCGGTAGTCATGAGCGCGCGGACATTCGGCAAATTGGCAAGCAGGGCCGCAGAGCGGGTCAAGGCTTCTTCGCGCTGCGATTCGAAGCTTTGGTACGTATTCAGCGAGTCGCGAAGCTGCTCGCGAATGCTCTCGCGCACGCGCCCCCGGACGCCGTAGCTTACGACCACGAGAGCGGCCGCGGTCAGACACGTGGAGATCGCCACTAGCGAGAGCAGGAACTTCGTGCGCAGACGAAACTTGTTCAAGTAAGGCTCCCGGTTTCGAAACGGGCCCGGGACGGGGAGTCTGGAGACAGACTATTCGAAGGAACCCCACCCTTAACTAGGTTAGCACCGGCGCACCCGGCTGGCTCCAGCGATCGCGGATTCAATTGTCGAATGAAGTAGGACATCTCCGTGGGAACATGCGGCTGACGGGACACACGACTTCGCGGTGTCGACTGGGAGAGGTCCGAGGGAAACGGCGGACTGTAGCGGTTACCAGGGAACCGGCCCGCGCCCGCAAGCCCCTGATGCAACGCTAGATGGCTAACATTCGGGTTTGAGGTAGCCCCGTTCTCGGAAGTGTCTTAGAATTGCTGGGCACTTTCTGTCGGGGCGTAGCGCAGCCTGGTAGCGCGCCTGCCTTGGGCGCAGGAGGCCTCCGGTTCAAATCCGGACGCCCCGACCAATTCTCCAAACAGAATCATCGAGTTAGCACGCTGTCCGTTTTCTTGTCTGCTGCATTGTGGTGCAAGTTGGGAACAAAACTTCGCCCAATCTTGAGACTGACCTGACCGGTTTTTTTGTACCAGGTGAAACGAGAGAGAATTCACCTGGAGCACGACCGGTCATGCCGATGAAGAGATACAAGCCGGAGCAGATCGTGAATTTGCTGCGGCAGATTGAACTGGAGATCGCGAACGGAAAGACCACCCCGCAAGCCTGCAAGGAAGCGGAAATCACCGTGCAAAGCTACTACCGCTGGCGGAAGGAATACGGCGGATTAAAGCTGGATCAAGCCAAGCGTCTGAAGGAGTTGGAGAGGGAGAACGCGAAGCAGAAGCGGCTGCGGCCCGAGGGTGCCAATCACGTTTGGAGCTACGACTTCGTGAGCGCGATGACGCATGACGGAAGGACGCTGCGGCTGTTGGTGCTAATCGACGAATACACGCGGGAATGCCTGGCGATACGTGTGGCCAGAAGACTGGGAAGCAACGAAGTGATCGACACGCTGGCCGAGGTGATGCTGTGGCGAGGAATTCCGGAACACATTCGTTCGGATAACGGCCCGGAGTTTGTGGCCAAGGAGTTGCGGAAGTGGCTGGCGAGTGTGGAAACCGGGACACTGTACATCGAGCCGGGCAGTCCGTGGGAAAGCGGATACTGCGAAAGTTTTAATGGGAAGATGCGAACGAATCGTTCCGGCGAATTGTCTCCTTTTGCCAGAAAATCGGCGTCTCGAGTGGGGCGATACCGCTGCGTCGTCCAGAGCTCGAAGAGTAGTGCGCCCTTCAGAACGAACTCTTCCCGATACTTGGGCTTGCTGAGCCGGAAGAGATTTCGCTCCAGGCCATACTTGGTGAGTATGAGTCCGAAGTCGTCATTCCGCTCTCGGGCGAGGTTGAGCAGCTTCTGTCGAATCGAGGCGGGGATGTTGTTGAGCTTTGGATCACGCAATTAGAGTGACTCCAGATAGGGCCGCATGATGTTCGCCATACGGCAGACTTTGGCTGCGGCCCACAACTCGTCAATGGAGGCTTTTTTGAGACGCCGACACTCCCTTAGAGCCTCAAGGGCAACATCCGTACCGATCTTGTTGCGGAACTTGAAGCAGTCCGCCACCGTCTTTGCTGGCGTGTAGACCTTAAGCGTTCCGCCGCGAACGGGATATTCCGTCACGCCAAAATGTAGGGCCGGTCCCGACATGCGCACGAAACGAATCGGCGGAGAGGTCATGCGGGGAGTCCACGCTTTGACATCAATGGCCAACCAGATTTAGTGTGGAGATTATGTTGTGAATTTATGAAATTGCAGGGCGGACAGGAGACAAACTATTCCTTTAGGAACCTTGCATACCGCTTCGATCAGCGACAGATGTTCAGTGACGGGGGATGAGTTCGAAGCGTAAAGGCCGCGTCCAACCTTTCTGAGAACCCCTTTCTGAACAAGCCTGGGCAGATAATTTCGCGGGATGCCGAGGGCGAACACGTCTTTCGCGCGAATGATCTGCTTCTTGGTAGCCAGGCTGAGTAGGCGGTTTGACTTGGATTCCATGCGGCGTGCTCCAGGCAAGTGCACCAAAACATCGGTAGATGTCAATAAGTACCGATACCATAGAACAGTCGTGCTAGGATCTTCAGAAGTTGTTATATTCTCTTGAGGGTAATGCCCTCTTTCAGTCGGACCCGTGTCCTCAAAAAGCCCCCAACCCTTAAGGGGTCCGGCATCCCGGACTGCGAGAATTATGAGATCGGCTCGCCCATCCCAGGAAAATTCAAGGATTTCCTTCGCGGGCGAGCAAAACTCCACGACAACATCATCAATCTGGCATCACGCGTCGTCGGGCATGAGATCGATGAGTTTCGAGTGCAATGCTTTGCGAGTCTTATAGCACTCGACAACCGACATATTCTCCTTCGACAGACCATGAGAGAGAGCAGGTCCACAGCGGGGATTTCCCTTGAACAAAAAGTCAAAATGGGCAAGACTGCTCAACATTGCTTTGTCAGTTCATCGATTGCTGGCTCCCGTCTCTCAAAATCTCGGTATGACTACGCAGCAACGAAGAGAAAGCATGTTCGTACCATTCATGGCGCGGTAGTCTTGCTGCCAATCTCGCCAATTTCTTCACGCAACATTTCCATCAAAGCGAGTACCACGGACATCACAACGGGACCAATAAAAAGACCCACAAATCCGAACTGTTGGACCCCGCCAATGAGGGAAAACAGAAGCAGCAGAGGATGAAGCTTCACTTGCCGCGCAATGACCCACGGACGGACGATGTTGTCAGCTGTGCTGACTGCAATTGTCCCCCAGGCGAGTAGAAATAGTCCCTTCCACCAGTGCCCGTTGACGAACAGGAAGATTGACACGGGCAACCAAACCAGAGCTGGTCCGACAAACGGGATCACGGAGCATACGGCCGCAGCAATGCCCAGCAGGAGAGGCGAGCTGACTCCCACGATCGCGACGGCCGCACTCGTCAATAGTCCCTGGGCCAGAGCCACGGCAAGAATCCCGTAGAGGTTGGCGATGACGCTGTCTCGGACTTGGGAAAACAGTTGATTGGTGCGCTCGCGCTCCAGTGGCAAAAAAGCTGCGACTTGATTCAAGATGTCAGCGCCGTCGCGAAACATAAAGAACAGGATGAGCAACGTAATGATGGATTCTCCGACAAAACCGGCCAGACCTGCCACCAGTGAGGTGGCGAAAGTGACGAGCAACTGACTGGCTTTGACGGGTATCGAATCAATCGCTCCTGCTAATCCGGATTTCTTGATGTCTACATATTTTTCGAGCCAGCTCATTAGCCGTGCAGGGCCTTGCAAGAGGTAAGGGAGAAGCCCTCCATTTTCGGCGGTCCTATCATTGATGGATTGGGCGGCGTGAATAATCTCCCCGCTCGCAGCGGAAACCAGAAGAACGGCCGGCACCACAAAAATGAGCAGCACCGCCAGAGTTGAAATGAGTGCGTGGATATTTCTTCGAGGGAGAAATCTGCCGATCTTGGCGTGAAGGGGATAAAATCCGATTCCAATCACCAGGGAAAAGACTGCCGGACGCAAGAAAGGTCGGAAGATCCCATACGCAACTATGGTTCCTATCGCCAGCAATGTGAGCAACACGACCGTGTCTACGCTTCTACGATTCACTCGTTGTTCTCGCGACTTCGCGTGCGCTCAAATCTTCAAAACCATGAAATCGGGCAAAGGTCATTCGGTCTGATATTGGACGAAATTGTACTCAAATTACCTCCAACTGTCCGATATTCATTTGAAGAATTCGCCTGCCCGGGGCAGTTATACTATTGAGAACTGCTGAATTGTGTGGATCGGCTTCGAAACGAATGTGGAGATCCACTTCGAGCCAACAATGAGCGATTGGTACCAACAAGATTCATCCGCTGTACTTAGGCAACTCGGTGTGGACGCAGCTTCCGGGCTCACGGAAGCGGATGCCGCTCGCCGCCTTAAGGAATACGGCAGGAACGAACTTGTGGGAACCGGTATCAGGAACCCTTGGCGGATTCTGTGGGAACAGTTTACGGCGTTGATGGTCGTCATCTTGATTGTGGCTGCGGTTGTGTCAGCGGTGATGGCCGACTATAAGGACGCAATCGCGATTTCCATCATCGTGGCTCTCAACACTTTGCTTGGTTTTGCTCAAGAGTATCGCGCCGAGAAGGCAATGGCCGCGCTGCGAAAACTGGCGGTGCCATCCGTAAGGGTTCGGCGCGACGCCGATCTGAGGAATATTCCTGCCATTCTGTTGGTCCCCGGTGACATTGTGTTTCTCGAAGCCGGCAATCTAGTGGGGGCCGATTGCCGCGTTCTGGAAAGCGCGGACCTTCAAACGCAGGAATCCGTTCTCACCGGTGAGTCGCAGTCGATTCGCAAGATAGCGGATACCTTGAATCAGGAAAGCCTATCGTTGGGAGATCGCCGCAATATGGTTTACATGGGCACGATTGTGGCGGCTGGTCGCGGACAAGCGGTGGTGACAGAAACCGGAATGAAAACGGAACTCGGGGCAATTGCCAGTCTGGTTCAGACCGTCCAGCGCGATCCCGTTCCACTGCAGCGACGATTGCAACACTTGGGGCAACGATTGGCCTTAGTTGCACTCTTTCTTGTTGCGGTGATCTTTGTTCTCGGATTGGCCCGTGGGGAAGAGTTAAAGCTCATGTTTCTCACGGCCGTGAGCATCGGAGTGGCGGCGATACCTGAGGGCCTGCCTGCGGTGGTGACCATCGCACTGACACTGGGTGCGCAACGCATGCTCAGGCGGAAGGTGCTGATCCGAAAGCTTTCCGCGGTAGAAACCCTGGGGTCAGTGACGGTGATTTGCTCGGACAAGACTGGGACACTCACCGAAAATAAAATGACCGTCGATGCTCTCAGCCTTGCAGATCGCACACTCGAACTCCCAAACTATCTTCAATCGACCGCTGTAGATCGGGTACCCGCCGAAGAAATGCGGCGTTCTGGGTTCGGGCTTTTGCTGGCAGGTGGCGCGCTTTGCAATGACGCTGTCCAAGCGCGGGATGGCAAGAAAGTTGGATCGATTGTTTTTCTGGGCGATCCGACCGAGACCGCACTGGTTACTGCGGCAAATGACCTGGGTCTATCGAAAACAGAACTGGAGCATTCGTTGCCGCGTGTTGGCGAGATCCCCTTTGATTCTGAGCGAAAACGGATGACCACAGTCCATCGAATGCCAGCTGTTCCGCCCCCGTTTCCGATTGAAGTTGCCGCTCAAGGCAACTCCGGTGGCATATCCCATGTCGCTTTCACGAAGGGAGCGCCGGCCGAACTGCTGCGCGTTTCCGACACGGTGTGGATCGACGGAAAGATAGAACGGCTGAGCGATTCATTGAGCGAGCGTCTTACCGGCGCCATCGATCATCTTGCCAAAAAAGGAATGCGCGTTATGGGCGTGGCATTCCGCTACCTGGATTCCTTGCCTGCCATATTGGATACCCAGACGATCGAGCAAGACCTGACGTTTGTGGGCATCGTCGGGATAATTGATCCTCCACGGCAAGAGGCGGCCGCTGCGGTAGCGACCTGCGGCGCGGCGGGAATTCGCCCGGTGATGATTACCGGCGACCACCTCCTCACAGCCAAATACATCGCAGACCAGCTGGGGATCACTAAGGACGGGCAAATTGTCGCCGGGCCGGAACTCGACCGTCTTTCCTCCGACGAGCTGAGGAGCATTGCCGGAAGGACAAGCCTTTACGCAAGGGTCTCTCCGGAACACAAACTAAGGATCATTCGGGCCCTCCAGGAAGGTGGCGAGGTTGTGGCGATGACTGGTGACGGCGTGAACGATGCCCCCGCGCTCAAGAGGGCCGATATTGGTGTCGCCATGGGAATTACCGGGAGCGATGTCGCAAAAGAGAGCGCCGACATGGTGTTGCTGGACGATAACTTCGCGACAATTGTAGCCGCAGTGGAAGAGGGCCGGGTCATCTATGACAACGTGCGTAAATTCATCAAGTACATCTTGGCCACGAATTCCGGTGAGATTTGGGTTATGCTCGCCGCGCCATTTCTGGGAATGCCTTTGCCGTTGCTACCGCTTCAGATTCTCTGGATGAATCTGGTAACCGATGGTCTTCCCGCTCTGGCTCTCGCCATGGAGCCGGCGGAATCCGACACCATGCGCCGTTCGCCGTTCGCTCCACAGGAGAGTGTCTTTGCTCGTGGGTTGGGCAAACATGTCCTTTGGGTAGGGATATTGATGGCATGTCTATCCATTGGCGTGGGCTACGGTTACTGGCGAGTAAATCAACCGAACTGGCAGACCATGGTGTTCACCACACTCACGCTCTCACAGATGGCCCACGTAATGGCGATTCGATCCGAGCGTAATTCGTTGCTCCGGATCGGCCTGTTGTCGAACAAGCACCTGCTTGCCGCTGTCTCACTGACGATCGTTCTGCAATTCAGCTTGATATACGTTCCGTTCTTACAGGGGGTCTTCAGGACCAGAGCATTATCACCTTTCGATCTCGGATTGAGCGTTCTGCTCAGCAGTAGCGTCTTTGCTGGAGTCGAGATTGAAAAGTGGCTGATGCGAGTCTACCGGCCGAATCCTCGATGACCGATACTCCTGGTTTCGTCGGGGCGTTATGTTAGTGTGGCGCTAGCCGAAGGAGCTTTCCCGCACCAGCAATGCTGATCGAGATACCGAACAGGATGGCAAGCAAATGACTGAAAAAAGGCGGGATTCGGTAGCCTCGACCGGCCAAAATCGGCGACTCGGATCTCGCTTGGCGTTGTTTACCGGTTTCGGAATTCTGCTAATTCTGATGGCGATCATATGCATCGATTCGCTACATAGCCTAGGAGCATTCGAAACCGACAATACCCAGATTCGGCAAGATTTTCTGTACCGCGAACGTACGCTCGAACAGGTTCGTGCCGGCCTGTACGAGTCGGGAAACATCATGCGTGACTACATCTTGGCCGAATCAGACTCGCACACACAGGAAATGCTCCGTACTGAGTTGCAGTCGATTCACACCGAGACCACCGCCTCATTGCAAGCCTGCATTCAGTCGCTGCCCACAGGCGAAAGCGAGCCATTTCAGCATCTCGCTGAGGAACTGGAACGTTACTGGTCAACGGTTGATCCCATTTTCGCATTAGGCGCCAAGGAGAAGAATAATTTCGCTGACTCTGCGCTGCGTAACGATATGCTCTCGCAGCACACAGAGGTCTTGGTCATTTTGAAGGAAGTTAGCGCCGTAAATGACGAGGAATTGAAGGAAGCCGAACGAAGGATCGCAGAAGCATTTGGGCAGTTTCGACAGCCGTTTGCTGATGGTCGCCACGATGGCTTTCAGTTTTGGATTGATTCTAGCCGGCGCAACCATCATTTATTCGGGGCGACTTGAAAAGAATGTTGAAGAGAAATACCAAGAAAGCCTGCAAGCACAGCAGGAATTAAAAGAATTATCCGGGCGTCTCGTCGAAGCCGAGGAGCGGGAACGGCGCGCCATTTCCCGGGAACTGCATGACGAAGTTGGCCAATCGTTAAACGCCCTGCTGCTTGATGTGGAGAACTTGACACAGATGTCTGGCGAAGAAGGTGTCTTTCGGCAGGGCCTTCAGAAAATTAAGACGCTTGCTGAAAACTGCGTCAATGAAGTGCGTAATATGGCCCTGCTGCTGCGCCCCTCGATGTTAGATGACCTGGGTCTGGTCGCGGCGCTTGACTGGCAGGGGCGCGAAGTGTCCAAGCGCACCGGTATGATTGTTGATACGGTGGAAGAGAACGTGTCGGAGAACTTGCCTGAAGAGCATAAGATTTGCGTATACAGAATCGTGCAAGAAGCCTTGAACAACTGCTCAAAACACGCATATGCAAAGAAAGTCCGGGTTGTGGTGCGCCAGGAGCCAAATCATCTCCGAGTCAGCATCGAAGATGATGGGAAAGGTTTTGATCCAAGCCGCGTGCGCGGCTTGGGATTAGTCGGCATGAATGAGCGCGTGAGTCAATTGGGTGGTACGTTGAAAGTGGACTCAGACCCGACACGAGGCACACGTCTTCGGATTGATCTGCCGCTCCCACCTACATCCGGCGATCTGGAGAATTAATCTCATGAAGAAGCTGCGGATATTGTTGGCCGACGACCACATCGTTATGCGCACAGGGTTGCGCGCTTTGCTTGAGCGCCAAGCCAACTTGGAGGTTGTTGGCGAATGCGAGAACGGGCGCGAAACGGTTGAACTGGCCGCCTCGCTCCGACCAGATGTGGTCGTGATGGACGTTGGCATGCCGCTTCTGAACGGCATCGAGGCTACTAAAGCGATTGTCAGTAAGCATCCGACCACCGCGGTAGTTATCCTCAGTATGCACGCTGACGAATCGTATGTGATGCGCGCTTTGAAGGCCGGGGCCCGAGGCTATTTGCTGAAGGACTCCGCTGCCGCCGATCTGATCAGTGCCATCCAGGCGATCTCGAAGGGCAAATCATTTTTCAGTCCCAAAGTGAGCCGCATCCTGGCGGAGGACTACATCCGTGTTTTGAAACAGAAGGGTGCCGTAGATTCTTATGATTTGCTGACGGATCGCGAGCGAGAGATCCTGCAACTTCTGGCCGAAGGGAAAGCGAACAAGGAAGTAGCAACATCGCTCAACATTAGCCCCTACACTGTCGAGACTCATCGCAGCCACATCCTGCAGAAATTGAACCTGCACAATCCCGCCGAGCTCGTGCTCTACGCCGTTCGCAAAGGCATCATTTCTTGAGAGGGTAAGAGGTCATAGTTACCTGGTTTTCTCCTGTGCGGCTCTACTGACATTTCGGTCCCTTGAATACCCACTGGGAGGGATAGACCTTTCCCTTCCGTCATCCTAATCTCCCTCACGAAATTCCCGTAGCCGCTTTTGCATTGGGGCAGCGTAGGAATGTCCACCAATCATTTCGAAAAGGAGATGGAACATGACGACACAGTCGGCAGCAGTAATGCAGCCCGTGAAGGATACTGAGATCGCTAAGCACAGCAACGAAGAGATATTCGACCAATTCTCGCAGATATATAACGCCATCTCTCGAAGGGCGTTCGAGATTTTTGAAAGCCGCGGCTGCTCGCCGGGACAGACCCTGGAGGACTGGCTTCGCGCCGAATCAGAACTGCTACACCCGGTTCCACTGAAGGTGACCGAGTCGGATGGCAAATATATCGTCCGGGCGGAAGTGCCGGGTTTTAGCAGCAGGGATATTAAGGTCGTTGTGGAACCGCGCTATCTTGCGATTTCAGGCAAGCGTGAAATGAAAGAAGAAGCAGAGAATGCGGAAATGATTCGTTTCGAGTGGTCCGCCGACCAAATCTTTCGGGCCCTCGATTTGCCGTCAGATGTCGACACCTCTAACTTCAACACCACCGTGAAAGACGGGATTCTTACAGTTGACCTGCCGAAGGCGCAGAAAGCACGTGAAGGGCGCGTCGAACAAAGAGCAGCTTGAATCGGATGCGTAAGGCAACGCCGCGGCCGGTGTGGGGGGTTCTCTCACACTGGCCGCCAAAAGTGCGTTTGGATCGGACGGCGCGGAGCGTGTAGACCACGCATGTTCCCGCTCCCGCAATACTGCGAGCAGATCGAGCTGCGCGCGCAACGGGCAAGTGAGGGCGATGGCTCTGACGACACTTTCCACAGTGGCGCACGCAGGATGCGCAGCTAACTGAAGTGAGGAGGGCGAGTATGAATGGACCGCTAACTCAAACGCATGGAGCGGGAGGAGTGATGGAACCAGCCAGGGTGAGAGTCATTTTGGTCGATGAAACTATGTCAGACGCGTCCCACCTAGTCACCTACTTGAGAAATCTGGGCTGCCACTGTGCCCTTCTACGCTCCATCAAGGGGGCCTGCACCTTACTCCTTCGGGAACAATTCGACCTCGTGCTCAGCAAGTTCGCGTTGCCCGCCAGAGACTGCCACGAGTTGTCGGAAGTGCTCAAAGGACGGCAAGTTAGCCTTTTCTATTTCTATGCTGTCGAAGGAGAGTGCTGGTGGATACCCCGTGTCTGCCAGGGAAAAGAATGCCGCGGTGAAGCCGCACTCCGACCGAGCGAATTCGTGAGCGTTCTCAAGGTACTGATCACCGACATTAAGACATGCAGCACGGGAACCGCGCAGTGACACCGCGCAAGAAGTGCACACTCATTGGATAGCGCCCGAGAAACTCTATTTTCAGAGAAGCCCCGAAGGGAACCTGAATTGAGTGGTTCGGTATCTCCGCTCCTTCACGTTTTCTCACAATCGCGGTGTACTCGCGGCATCCCATGCCTTCGGATTTTTCCGCAGGCATCTTGTATCCGTCACCCAACTCTTGGGTTTCGTCATTGGTGAGAAATTCGCGATATGGTCGACGATTACCGAACTACCTGGCCTTTACTCGGTGCGCGTCACTAATTTTGGGGTTCGAAATACCGTCCAGCGCGTATTGGCCTTATCGAGACAGAACCCTACGCTGAGTTTGTCTCGACGCTTTGGCAAGGGTCGAAAAGGTGAACTACGGTGTCACGGATTTGCGGGCCAGGAAGCCACACGATAGGCACCGACGCGCCAGACAAAATCGAGACGGGAGGAATCGACAATGAGAGATCGCTTGATATTAATATTGGTTGGTGCTGCAGGGATAGCGGTTGTTTGGGGTGTTTTTTGGAGTCTTTTAGTGACTGAGCTGGAGTGAACCAGATTTGGTGGGCGCTAAGTTGTCGGGAGGTGGTTCTCGTGAACAAGTTGCGGGTGTTGTTGGCCGACGACCACATTGTTATGCGCTCAGGGTTGCGCGCTCTGCTTGAGCGCCAAGCCAACCTGGAGGTTGTTGGCGAATGCGAGAACGGGCGCGAAACGGTTGAACTGGCCGCCTCGCTCCGACCAGATGTGGTCGTGATGGACGTTGGCATGCCGCTTCTGAACGGCATCGAGGCTACTAAAGCGATTGTCAGTAAGCATCCAACCACTGCGGTAGTTATCCTCAGTATGCACGCTGACGAATCCTATGTGATGCGCGCTCTGAAGGCCGGGGCCCGAGGCTATTTGCTGAAGGACTCCGCTGCCGCCGATCTGATCAGTGCCATCCAAGCGATCTCAAAGGGCAAATCATTTTTCAGTCCCAAAGTGAGCCACATCCTGGCGGAGGACTACATCCGTGTTTTGAAACAGAAGGGTGCCGTAGATTCTTATGATTTGCTGACGGATCGCGAGCGAGAGATCCTGCAACTTCTGGCCGAAGGGAAAGCGAACAAGGAAGTAGCAACATCGCTCAACATTAGCCCCTACACTGTCGAGACTCATCGCGGCCACATCCTACAGAAACTGAATCTGCACAACCCCGCCGAGCTCGTGCTTTACGCCATTCGCAAAGGCGTCATTTCTTGAAAGGGCAAGAGGGGACTATGGATGGACTGGAGTCTACAGCCGCAGCCTGACCTCTCGTATCGGTGACGCAGGCCACATCACTTTGGGAACAGAACGCTCAATGACAGCAGCAAGGCGGGAAAAATGGAAATCATTGAGACACTGACGCGCATTCAGCTGAAAAATATCCTCTATTGCACCGACTCCCCCGATGCCGCCACCAATGCACTTCCATGCCGTTTGCAATGGCTTGAACATGGAGTCGCAGGTGTCGCCACTATATCTTCAAAGGGCAGAGATCTCAGTGCCTTGCGTCATCACTGCGGTCCGATAGAAAGTACCTCCCTATCCATCTGCGGGCATCGCTAAATTTCGGTCCCCAAATACCCTCCAGGTGGGATAGACGAATATCGTCCATCATTTTAGGATTGTTTGCATGGTTTTATGCCTGCGGACAGGAAAGGCGGAAGGAGGACAAATCCATGAGCAGGTTCGACGAGGCAACCTTTGAGCATCATTTTGCGAAAGCGCGAGTGGAGGAAACGGGAACGATTGATTTCGGTTCCCGGACTGTGCGCCTCAAGAGACAATGAGATCGATTTCGCCGGATTGATAAGGGAATTCTCAAGAGTTCCACGAGCTGGCCGCGGTTTTCTGGGCCAGCTCTGAAGTTCAGAAAGCGGTTTGCCATGTCACACTTGGCCAGGAACGAAACGTATCGGAATCGCCAGAATCTTCGTGCCCGCCGGAACGCGACCCATCGGCGGCGGGTCGTACGAATTCTCTTCGTTGATGATATGGAATCCGATGTCGAACGCTGCTTACAGGAACTCAAGCGCATGGATTTTGCGGTCTCCGCGGATTGGGTTCAGACCCCGGCAGATTTCACGAAGCGGCTCCAGACGCAGTCCTATGACGTAATTGTGTGCGATTACTCCATGCCTTCTTGGACGGGGATGGAGGCACTAGAATTCCTGCGGCAGGTGAACCAGGAGATTCCGTTCATTCTGGCCACCGGCATTCTAGACGAGGACATGGAGGATGCGTTCATCCGGAAGGGCGCATTCGACTGTATCGATAAAAATCGTCTGGATCGCTTGCCACTGGCCGTCGCTCTGGCAGTGGAGGAAAGAACTCGACGCGAAGAACTGAATCGCGCGGAGAAGGAATTGCGGCACTCGGAAGCCCAATATCGCGCCCTGCTGGAGAATCCAATCTATGGCATCTGCCACGTTGACGTGGACGGTCGGTTTCTCGCTGCGAATGAAGCGCTCGTTGCGATGCTGGGTTACGGATCCAGAGAGGAATTGATGGCTGTGAACCTCGGCACGGATATTCTCCGTGACCCTATCGGGCGCGAACAACTCCTTGAGTCTTGCCGGAAAATCGGCCATGTCGATCTGATCGAAGTAGAGTGGAAGCGAAAGGACGGGACGCCCATAAAGGTCCGGCTGAGCGGTCGGCAAGTGGGTGTGGCCGAGGGAGCATCGGATGGGTGCGAAATCATCGCTGAGGACATCACCGCACAACGCGCACTGGAGGATCATCTCCGGCACTTGGCGGCAACCGATCCGCTGACTGGGCTGGCAAACTATCGCAGGCTTTCCGAAACCCTCGAGTCAGAGATCAAACGCTCGGATCGCACGGCACGGGCTTTTGCTGTGCTCATTTTTGATCTGGATGGATTGAAGCAGATTAACGACAGCCATGGCCATCAGACAGGCAATCGGGCGCTCTGCCGTCTGGCGGATATTTTTCGTTTCTCCTCCCGGTCGATTGACACGGCGGCACGGTATGGTGGGGACGAATTTGCAATCATTCTGCCGGAGACCGGCGCCAAAGAAGCCGCCGCAGTCGGGAGAAGAATTTGCGAACGGCTGTCCAACGATGGCGAGGAGCCTATTCTTTCCGTGAGCGTCGGAACTGCGGTTTATCCCGAGGATGGCACAACCACGGAAACACTATTCCAAGCAGCCGATCGCGCGCTCTACAAGATGAAGCAAATAGGGAAGATGCGCTGACGTATCCGGAGAATTGCCGCGCTGCCCTCGCGTTTACAGTCTGCAAACCCGACCGTTACAGCAGAACCACGGACGGCGGTGTCGGCGACCAGCGGCGAAACCAAAGTGTTTTGCCTCCAATCGTAATCACGAGCCTCTCGTAAGACGGAGACATTGAGTCGGTTATTTCGCCAGCGGGGATCGGCTTCATCGGCGATTCATGAAATGAAGATCTTGCTCCTAGTGATTTTCGTATCTCTGGAACCCGCGAAGCAACTCGCGCCCGAGGGCACGGAAAAATCGCTTCCCTTCGATACTCGTTAGCAACACGGCGCCAAATAGCATCACCGCGTCGATGCTGACTCGCCCTTCCGGCGACCAATAGACATCCTCCAAGTTCAACCACAAAGCGAATTCATCCAGCGTCAGAGCCGCGCCAGCGCCGTAGAGCACGGACATGAGGCGGCTGATCAGGACCGACCTCGGCGTCGCGCCTCCTCCTGCATCCAGAAGCCACCCATAACCGACAGAAAGCAAGACGAGGATGCCCCAGACCAGATGGTGAATGTGCCGGCCTCGGATGTAGATATCGTGGAACGGCCCGATATGATGGAAATTAACATAGGCGAGTGTTCGCGCGACCGCGAACACCATTACGAAACTCACGGCTGCAAGAAACAACCGACGTCGCGGCTGGTCTGGCATCTCCTGGACGAAAAGTGTGCTGATCCTTGGGAGCCGGAAGAGAAGCAGAATCCCCGCAGCAATCAGAACAACCGACAAACCCAATAGGATCGTTCTGTCGAGCATGATGACTGCTTTCTCCGCGCCTGACTGCGCGCCCCATTGGTGCCCTTTGTAGATTTAATCGATATGAACCTGTTCACATAAAATCTGTGTCCCTCGAACGTCGAGAGACCCGGGTTAGCTCGCCGATGTCTTGATCGAAAATCAGGACTATGCCTTTGCTGGAGGCAGGCTAGACCCCTTGGAGATTTGTAGAATTTCATCCCTCACATATTTCATTTCCCAGGGTTTGCTCCGGGGGGCCCTGCTATCTAGTGCCAACTTGTTCCAACGCCTCTAACGAAACTCCATTTCCTCGCGAATCGGAATCGGCGTGACCATCTAACATCTCTCGCAGCGCGTTAGCCAAATTCGTTGTCTTCAGCAAAGGCCGATCAATGCATCGCTTGCCGCGCTCGATCACCGGCAACCACCGGCTGCCATTCCCGCTTCTTGCCGTAAAGAGCAGAGTGGAGCGTGACCCTTCGAGCCAATCCAACAACGGAAAAGCCGTCCGATCCGGCAAGTCGTATTGACATAGCACCAGATCGAATTCCCTTACTGACATCAATCTACATGCATCATCAAAAGATGCCGCGAATTGGCAGTGGCAGCCCCGATCGCTCAACCAGCGATGCAGCGTTGCCGACCGTGCCGCGCTGTGACCAACCAGAAGAACCGTTGTAGGCGTGGTTTTCATGGCATTTCTCCTCTCGAAGAGTTAGAGATGTTGGTTGCGGTTTCTCGGAACGAGTTGGCCGTTCGCCATGCCAGTGCATGGCGGATAGCCCGCGGAAGTTCTCCGAGAATCGGCGGATATGCCAGATAATCAAACGCTCCGGCAGTGGTTGCTTTCAGGTACTCGGGCCAATCGCCCGTTCGTGAAACCACGATGACCGGAGTTTTAGCCCGCGATCTTTCCGCGGCACTTAGAATGTCCTCGTAATTGCCGTCGATCAGACGGTCATCGCATAACACGAGGCAAACTTCGTGGCGGTCCACGATTCTCTTGCTTTCGCCGACCGTGAAGGCAAGAAAAGTTGCCAGGCCGCACTGGCCCGTGGTTTTGGCAAGCTTTTGCAAGACTTCTTCATCGGAACTCGCGACGAGTCCGTTAGGAAGATTCAACTTCGTAGAGCGAGGACGCGCACGCCGGGGAAACGTGAACTCGATGGTGCGGCTCTTTCCGTCTCCGATTTCTGAGGGTTGATACGCAAAATGTGCTACTTGAGAATGAATCATTTGCCTTTCCTTCCCCTTTGGTTTTCGCGTTGAGCGAATCTGACTCGTAGCCTAAGGTAAAGGTAAGTTCGGGGGTATCCCCTCGGTAGGGTATTTGGGCACCGAAACCTAGTTACACCTCCTTTTCTTGGGTCAAGAGAGCAGGACCAGGGCTCGCCGTACGTGGCGCCATTTGGCGTGGGGCGCAAGGCTAAATTCACGTCTCCAGTTATGTATTCTTGAGGGCTTCAGGTGAGGAGCAAGACCCCCATAGCCCATTGAAATGTCCCTCAGGTCCGCCAGACATCTTCGCCTTCCAAACGATCGGATCAACGATGTCTCCCTTCTTTTCCCATCGGCTCGATCGCTAAATTTAAGCTTCTAAATACCCTCTCGTTGCGATAGGCACCGCTCATTTTTCCTTCTATGCTCACGTTTAAAGTTGAAACGAAACTGATGCGCGGTCCGGTGAGCGATTGTAAGGAAGTCCTCGGCCAGGCCGCACGTCAGAAAAAACCAAAACTGGAGGATTCGACAATGAGAGATCGATTGATATCGATGACTGTGGGTGGTGCAGGGAGCCTGTTTGTTTGGGCTCTTTTGTGGACGCTTTTGGTGACGGCAGCGGAGTGACATGAAGTTGGTGCACAGTCTGTTGCCGGACGGGCAGGTCTCGTGAACAATGCTGTGAGGTTTTTTGGCCGACGACCACATCGTGATGCGCGGACGGATGGATGCTCTTTTTGAGCGCCAGCCCAACCTGGCGGTCGTCGGCAAATGCGAGAATGGACGTAAAACTGTTGAACTCGCCGCCTCGCTCAAATCAGCACTGGAATGGATTGGAGTTGCGATGACGCAGCAGCCGCTTGGAACCACAAAGTCATGCTCCGGGCCGCCAACGTGCTCTTCCGAAAACGACGCGGGAACCCCAACGAGGCCGTTCAAACGCATCGCTACTTTGGCATTAGGGTGGGTTCTTGTGCTGGGCGGAGTTGTCGGTCTATTTCTCCCGGTCGTACCGGGAGGCCTTCTTATACTTGCTGGGGCCCTCATGCTGAGTCGTGAATGTGCGTGGCTGCGGCGAGCGCTGGAAAAGAATCGTGCGCGCTCTCACGTTCTGGGTCGTGTGGTTGAATGGCTCGATTTGCTCAGGACAAGAGTGGGCAGAGCTTGGTTGGCAGCGATGATGGCGATTCGGACCCATATTCTGGGGATTAAATAATTCACGTTGGCGGAAGTTCGAAGGTGAGATATGAGACAGGAGCTACGACAGATACCGGTGGAAATCGGCGCGTTCTCCAGTACGAGGAAGATATTGATTTTCGACGAAGACATCGAAACCCTTTCTCGGCACGCCGAACCTTTCGAGGCGCAGGGTTTCGAGGTTTACAAGTGCATGACGATCGACACCGCGATGCGTTGTATCGAGAGAGAGGAGTTCGACCTTGCCATTGTTGACCAGGGCTCTCCAGCTTTCGAAGGACGCCGGGTAATAAGGCACTTGGTCCGTTATAACTTTCCGATGCCGCTCTTCGTTTTGGCTCGGGCAAGCGATGAGCAGTGTCGTCAGCGGGCCTTTGAACTCGGAGCGACCGAGTACATAGAAAAGCCGGTCTCCGCCGAGAAGATAAATGGGATGATCCAACAACTCATCCAGTCGAATAGCTAAATTTGAGTCTCTAAACACCCTCCCGTTGGGATAGCCGCCCGTCACGTTCCCTTCTGTGCGGACCATTGCGCTGGGATATTTGAACTGATTCGAGGCAAAGAGGAGCACGTCGATGAAAAGAATTTTCTCATTAATGGTTGTGATGTTCTTGATTGGTTTGCCTGCCTCTGCGCAAAAGGATGAAAGCAATCGCATTCGGAATTCCGGCAAAGTGATGATTGAGATTCCCAACGTTCCCGACGATATTCCGGCGGATATTTTGGACAAGGCGGAATGCGTCATCGTTATGCCTTCGGTGATGAAGTTTGCCATCGGGTTCGGGGGAGCTATGGACGCGGCGTGATGTCCTGCCGGAGCGGTAAGGATTTCAACGGACGTTGGAGTGCGCCTTCCATGATGGCGCTCGAAGGTGGAAGCTTTGGCCTGCAGCTGGGAGGCCAAGCGACAGACTTTGGCCTGCTGGTGATGAATGCGCGCGGAGCGGGGACTTTGTCTTGGCTCTGATACGGGATGCTAAGGATATTGACGGCTATGCTTTTGCGCTCGGTGCGCTCGCTCACTACGCCGCGGAGAACGACGGCCACCGCATTGACACGAATCGCGCAGTCCCCATCTTGTATCCCAAGTTGAAAGAGAAGTACGGTGACTCGGTTACGTACGAAGAAGACCCGCTGGCTCACGTAAAAACAGAATTTAGATTTGACGTTCTGGAGATAGCACATGGTCGCTTCGCGCCGGATAGTAATCACAACTTTGTCGGCTTTGAGGTCTCAGTCCCCTTGCTGGAATAAGCCTTTCAGGAAACGTATGGCTTGGACCTCAAGAGGGTTCTCCCCGACGAAGAGAAGGTACTCGGTTCTTACCGCTATGGCGTCAGCCGGCTCCTCCCTAAAGCGACGCGCATTGCCTGGAGCCTGAAGAAAAACGCGATCATAAAGGACCAGCCCGGCATCACGAAAAAGAAGTTTCTCTACAACCTTTCGCGCGCGAGTTATCAAAAGAACTGGGGAAATAGGTATCACCCCCCCACTTTCTGGGAACGATTTCTCGCTTTTCTTACGAGGATTATCCCGAAGATCGGTTCGCTAAAAGTACTGCAGCTCCGAACGCCTACGCCAGAGACGGAACGCATGTTCCAAGCTAGCTTTGATGCGACACTGGATCGCTACCGGAAGCTACTTGGCCAGGTAGACACCGGCCGGCCGGACGTGCCCAACGACAATTTTGACACCGGTGAAGCAACAGGCCGGGAAAATATCGCCTCAACGATGAGACACATGCACAGCTTCTGGACGCGCTCGCGAAGGAACACTTTAGTGGTGCTTCGCCGGAGCTTCGAGCCGAGCTCTTAGAATTTTACGGGCATCCGGATGCTCCATATGCGACCAAGCGCAAGCCAAATGCGTGGGTGAAAATTCAGACACAACTTGAACAATTGAAGAGGGCGTCTCCGCCGGTGGTTCCAGTGGGTACGGACGATCGTTCTCTATCAGACCGATCCTCACTGTAAAGTATGAATAGTTAATAGTGTCACTAGATGACATAATAAAAATAGGATGACGCGTTCGACGGGAAGGGCGCTCGCAGGATTCTTCGCAGTTTTTTATGATCGTGGTTCGTCCTGAGTTTCTCGTCGCCGCAGCGCACATGCAGGGCGATAATTGCAACATATCTAACCATACTTTGACCGTTCTTATCGCAATTTGTCAACGCCAACGCAAATTGAAGGAAGTCAGCAGGTTTTGAAAAGCTAGCTTAAATTCCTTCTTAATGTCGCTTTTAAGTTCTTGCTTGCAGCTCGTCTCAATTCACCACAATTCACAAAACAAAAATACGCCTGTCTTCGCGAATATCTGCTCTGCCCAAATGGCGTTTCAGGGATCGGGGGGAGCTAAGCCGTGCGGCTCGGTCATATTCGCGTTCCAAACGATTGGATCGATGTCATCGCTCTTCTCCCACTTGCCCATAGCTAAGTTTGAACCCCCAAATACCGTCCCGTTGGGATAGGCACTGGTCACTTTCCCTTCTATGCTCCCGTTGAAAGTTGAAACGAAACTGACGCGCGGGCTGGCAGACAAATGTAAAGAAGTCGGAGGCCGGCCCGGCGCGTCAGAAAAAGCTAAAACTGGGGGATTCGACAATGAGAGTTAACTTGAAACAGATGATCGTTGCTCTTGCAGCAGTTGCGCTTCTTGGGACTGGATCAGTCTTTGCTTCTCCGCCAGCCCCATCACCCGGATCTCCGGAGACGGATCACTTCGCTGCGTATCAGTCAGGGCGCGCATCAACAATTTTGGCTGAGATCCAAGAGGAAGCGGTGGGGCTCAACCGCCACGCTGAGACCCTGGGCACCTTTGCTCGGCATTCCCAATTCAGCTGGCAAAACCATGCATTCTATCTGGACAGAGTCAAGGGCCACATCAACGCCGTGGGAGAACGCACTGCCGAGCTGCAACGGATAAGTTACGCCGTGCTTCCCTGGCAGCAACAGGCCATCACCGAGGTGACTGCTCACGCCGCGCAGGTCGCGGCTAGCACCCAGGCGGCCATCGCTCACCTTCGTGAGAATCAAAATCGTCTCTTCGTCTCAGAATACCGAGACCATCTGATGACGATTGCGGATCGCTCCGAAGATATGAAGCAGACCGTGGACAAGTTCCTCGACTACGAGGAAACCCAGCAGAAGCTCCAACAGCTGCAAAACGAGTTGGAACTGTAGGGTGACTAATTACCGATGGTTGTTGATGGGTTAAGTGGGGGAATCGAGAATTCCCCGGAGGCCAGGTGAAGACAGAACCGCCTGCGTCCTTCAATAAAAGGGGCCGTCATGGTTCCCCCACTTAGTAGTTTGCGGCTCTAAACGCGCATGTATTGAGATTAGAAGCCATCTCATAAATACCTCAGCAGGATAATGAGGCAACCGAGTTGGAGCATGCCGAGGAAATTGGCTTCGTGATATTCCCAGCGGCTTACGAGTCGGCGGAAATTGTGGAGCCAGGCAAAGAGGCGCTCGATTTTCCAGCGCCGGCAGTAGCGACGCAATTCGCGGCCGTCCTGGGTGCTCTTGCGGCGGCGGTTGTACTTGTGGGGCGCGATGAGCCGGATACCGTGTTTTTGCCGGAGGCGCTGATCGAGCGGATCGCTGTCATAGGCGCGGTCACCGATCATTCGTTTTGGTTTGGCTCTCGTGAAGCGCTGCGCGATGGTGGCTTCGACGAGTTTGCTTTCATGAGGCGAAGCGCTGGTGACGCAGCAGGCGACAGGAAGACCATGGCGGTCTGCGATCGCCATGATTTTACTACCTTTTCCTCGGCGAGTCGGGCCGACAGCAGCGCCCCTTTTTTCGCCGAACTGAAGCTGGCGTCGATAAAGGTTTCCGACAAATCCAGTTTGCCGCGTGCCCGCAGGTCTTCGGCGAGCGCGTGCAGCAATCGGTCCAGCGTGCCATCGCGCTGCCACTGCTGAAAACGCCGATGGCAGGTTTGGTAGGAAGGATAACGGTCGGGCAGATCGTGCCAAGGAGCGCCGGTGCGCAAGACCCACAGAACGCCGTTCAGCACGGCTCGCGTATCGCGCCAAGGCCGACCTCGACCGTCGGGGCGTCGTTTGGGAGCCAGCAGTGGCTTGAGCTTCTTCCACTGCGCCTCGGTCAGGTCCATGCTCTCGGTTTACGCTAGTTTGCATAACTCACAAGCCTTGAATGGCTTGAATCTGTTTATGAGATAACTTCTAGCAAAGTGAAGCTCGGTGCGGGAATATCGGCGGCAGCTGGCCCTAAGGGGCGTGGCGCTCTTGCAGCAACCGACGCAGCGTTGCGCGCGGAGGTCTTGAGCTATTCCAGATCGCGTGGTTTGTTTGCAGGGGCTTATCTTGAGGGTTCCACGCACCGGCCCGATAATGATGGGAACAAGAGACTCTACAATCGAAGCATCACAGCCAAGGATATAACCCTACAAGGTGCAGTGCCCGCGCCATCGGCGGCCAACGAATTAGTCTCCGAATTGAATCAGCGGTCGCCGAAGAACGTGTCGAACTAGTTTCACCCAAATTCGGCTTCCATGGAACGGAAGGAACCTGGCAGCGGGATCTACTGTCACTTGATAATTCGCTGCCGGCTTTGTCAGAGCTGCGTACAGTAAGCGGCACACCGAGTCCCTGCCCTAGCGAATCCAAATCGCATTGCGGTAGAAGCGGCCATAGTTGTTCCGTTTCATGTCTTTCTCCGCTATGTTGCACACCCACCCTAGATTGTCTGGCCTATTCTTCTCTTCCTGGTGTTGGGTTTTGGCGGAGTTTGTGTCACCCTAAAGGATCGTCCCACCGGACTGTTTACGATTGGAACGTTTTCAACCCATTCGGGTTAGCTTTGAGCGAGAAGCAGATTCGCCGATTTATTGGAAACGTTAGTAGTTAGAAGTGATGGATGGAGCGGTTGGAGTCGAGTTCGGTGCGCGCAAGCAGGTGCGTCGCAGCTCACAAGTTGGGAACAATCTCGGAACAATAACCGCCGAATACCCGCATAAACCGTGATATAAGAGGCGCGAAAGACATAGAAGAGACAACTACTTAGCGTTTTAGAGTTTACCTTGGGCGCAGGAGGCCCCGGTTCAAATCCGGCCGCCCCGACCAGATCTTACAACGATTCAAGGTTTGCCCTATTTGTCGCCGTCCGTTGATGCCCACGGAAGGACCGCGTCGCTATTTCCCGGCACGGACGAGAGACGAGCGACAAGAAGGAGCTTTCATGAAGACTTTCATTACGAAAGATACGCCCGTTACGGACGAAGTGTTGAACGCGATCGCCCATCTCCCGACCAAAAGCCTTCCCAAAATCGTCGAAAATGGATTCTTCAAAAAGCTCAGCGACAGGGATTTCATGCGCATCGGCGTTCTGTTGGCGCAAAAGGGATACGAGGAAGGCGGCTCTCCGATCGGCGGCGTCATCATCAGCAATGAAACGCGCCAGATTCTAGGCAAAGGGCATAACACGCTGGTCCAGGAGAACCATCCGTACAATCACGGCGAGACGTCGGCCGCGCGCGACGCGGGGCGAGTGGATTTCAGCCAGACCACAATGTTTACGACGCTTAGTCCCTGCGACATCTGCGCGGCGCTGATCTCCGCGCTCCAGTTTCACCGTCTCGTCGTAGGCGATGTCACAAATTTCGGAGGAAACGAGGAATTCCTGCGTCAAAAGGGCGTGAGGGTCGATATTTTGGAAGATCCCTACGGCATCGCGCTCTTTGCAAAATATCACAAAGAAAAGCCGGACCAGCATCTGGAAGATGTCGGCGGCAAAGCTGCGGTTCGCAAGGCTGCCGCAGGCGAACGATAGGAGATTTCCCCGCGGAAGCGTTCTCCGCTATCCCGGCGTGCAATTTCGGCTCTAGAGAGTCTGCCGCCGCCGGAAGATCTGCCGGAGCCATTCCAACCCTTGCGGAGCGTTTATCCCTTCGAATGCTGGATGGCAGGCCTCGCCTCTATCACAACGAGCAAGACCACGGGTGGGAGACTTTCACGGCCCCTTTCGAATCCACCACAGAACCTTTCCGACAATCTGCCACTTTCGATCCTTTTCAACGGTGATCGGGCTGTATTCGCGATTTTCGGATTCTAATAATTGAACTCCGTCGGCGGCGATGAACCGAGCAAGCGAAATTCCGCTTTCGCGGTGCCAGGCAACGACAATTTTTCCGTTCAGTT
The DNA here is from genome assembly GCA_963800455.1 of uncultured Acidobacteriota bacterium. Classification (GTDB taxonomy): domain Bacteria; phylum Acidobacteriota; class Terriglobia; order Acidiferrales; family UBA7541; genus Palsa-360. The sequence goes on from CAWDAY010000004.1 coordinate 1,631,821, forward strand.
CTTTGGGATCCGTTTGCGAGGCGTCCATGGCCACGATATCGCCATTGTTGATCAGCGGACTCATGGAAGTGCCGCTCACGCGAAGGCATTTGGTTTGGGTCGGATTTGGGCACCACTGCGAAGGCGCCGCGATCATTTCTTCGGCGAGGGCGCTATCGAGATCGGCGAATTGGCCGCCCGGTTGCCCGATTGTGCCGGCGTGCACACTGAGCAAAGGAACCGCGGCCACTTGAATTTTGCCGGCGTTTTTTGACTTTGTCTTTCTTGCGCCACTTCCCGCGCGGACGATTTCAAAATCAAGAGCGCCGGACGAGGCATCCACTCCCCGCTTGTCCGGAAACATGTGCCGGAGATCGGAACTCTTCAGGCCCGCCCGCGCCCAGAAATTCCAGCAATCGGGCGGACCTGCCATCGTTCCAAGCTGGATAAAACATCGAGACGTCGGTTCCTGCTTGCCCGTTTCCCAGCGCGAAACGGCCATCGCGGAATAGTGCAGCCGCGAGCCGAATTCGGACTGGCTGAGCTGCAAGCGCTGTCGAAGACTCAGGATCGCGCTCGACCATTCGGGGAGGGTCAACTGCTGTTGCATGTGTCACCTTCCGTGCCCATTATTCCACGGACATTATAACCTCACAATATTTTTATATCCGTACTGCCTTAAGAGTTATTCGCCTGCGGCGGGATGACGGCTGACCGGGCCAGCGAATTCCCTTCCCGCGGCCCGGCTCGCAGCGAAAACCTTCGCGGCGGCGGAATTTTTCCGTGAAACATTTGCGTGTTACTCTGCGTACCATGAATGTGCCCGAACCGGCGACCAGCGCAAACGGATTTGCGATTCACGCGGAGCGTGTCTCCCGTCATTACAAGATGGGAGAGGCGCTGATCCGCGCGGTGAATGAAATTTCACTCGTCGTCGGCGCCGGAGAATTTCTGGCCCTGCTGGGGGCCAGCGGTTCCGGAAAGTCCACGCTGCTCAATCTGATGGCGGGCCTCGACCGTCCGTCCGCAGGGACTATCCTCGCGATGGGCCATAATCTCGCGACGATGTCCAGCGAAGAACTTGCCGCGCATCGAAACCGGACCATTGGCATCGTGTTTCAGTCCTTCCAATTGCTTCCCCGCATGACGCTGGAAGAAAACGTCGAGTTGCCTCTGCGCCTCGCCGAAGTGCCGCGCGCCGACCGGCCCGCGCGCGTGCGCGAGGCGTTGGAGCGGGTCGGCCTCTCGGCGCGAACCAGGCACCGGCCCACGGAGCTTTCCGGAGGCGAGCAGCAGCGCGCCGCAATCGCCCGCGCGCTCGTCAATCAGCCCAGGATCCTGCTGGCGGATGAGCCTACGGGAAACCTCGACAGCAAGACCGGCGAGGAAATCATGAGCTTGATCGCCGAAATTCACCGTCCCGCTTCCGGACCGGGAAGAACCGTCGTCATGGTGACGCACGAGCGGGCGCTGGCGGAGCGGTACGCCGACCGCATCGTAACGCTGTCGGATGGAGCGATTTCCCGCGAGGAGCGCTTGCGATGAAACTTGGGGATCTGACCGAACTCGCCGCGAGAAATCTGCGCGAGGCCGTGCTGCGCAATTCGCTGACGACGCTCGGAATTTCAGTCGGAGTGGCTTCGCTCGTCGCGCTGCTGTCGCTGGGCGTGGGATTGCAACAGCTTGTGGACCGTTCCGTCGCTCGCGCCGGATTGTTCGACACTCTATCGGTGCGCTCGCGGCAGAGCGCCCCGTTTGGCCAGCCCGGAGGCGGGCGCCGAATTGCCCGCGACGCCTCGGACTCGACGCCGCCACGGCCGCTCGATGACGCAGCGCGGAGGGAAATCGCCGCGATACCCGGCGTGGTCGAAGTGAATCCTGAAGTGCGCTTCACGGCGGAAGCGCGCCGCGAGCCGATTAGCCAGCTCGTGATGGTGTCCGGCATGGCGCAGTCGTCGCAATCGAGCGGAACGCTCGACGGCTTGAGCGGCCATTTCTTCTCCCATCCGGACGCCGAGGAAGCGATCGTTCAAGGCGACCTGGCCAAGCGCCTCGTGGAGGCCGGGCAATCGCCGAACTCGCTCCTGGGCCAGGAAATTGCGTTGCGGTTTGCGCAGCGGCAGGCGCTGCCGCCGCCTTCGCAGCAGGCTTCGGCGGACGGGCCGCCCAATCAAGCGATCGGCCCGGACGAAGAAGCCATGGGATATTCGATTGTGCCGAGCGAGAAAAAGTTTGTCGTCGTGGGAGTCACTCCGACTTCCGAATCGGGCGGCCAGGTGGGCTTCAACAACTCGGGAATCTATCTGCCGCTGGCGGTTGCCGAAAAGCTGCAGGTGGTGCAGCAGAACGACCTGCGCGACGTGGCGCGATCCACCCCGGCCGAGGGCAGGCGCTACGCCGCGCTGAACGTGCGGGTCACGAGTCCGACAGCGGTGGCCGGCGTCGAGGCCAGCGTCACGCACATGGGCTTCGCGTCGTTTTCGCTGATTGACGTGACGCGAAACTTGCGCACATTTTTCGCCATCTTCGATATGTTCCTGGGAATTTTCGGCAGCCTGGCGCTGGCCGTCGCGTCGCTGGGAATCATCAACACGCTGGTCATGGCCATCCTCGAGCGCCGCCGCGAGATCGGCGTCCTGAAAGCCCTGGGCGCCGCGGATCGCGACGTCCGCCAATTGTTTTTTGCCGAGGCCGGCGTGATGGGATTGGCGGGCGGCTTGTTCGGAGTGGCGCTCGGTTGGGCCATCGGCCGGGCAATTCAGCTCGCCACCATGATCTATCTCAAGCGCCAGGGCATGAATCCGCCGAACATCTGGTCCGTGCCGTGGTGGCTGGTCCTGGGCGCGATTGCCTTCGCCGTGGTGGTCAGCCTAGCATCCGGCATTTATCCCGCGTCACGCGCGGCGCGCCTCGATCCGGTGGAGGCGCTCAGGTACGAGTGATTTCGTGAATTCGTGGTCGGCGCGCGAACATTCAGGCGGAGGGTTACGCCGCCCGCCCAAGGCGGCGCTACTCTTCCGAGGGCGGCTGCCTGCGTTCAGGCGTCATGATTCGGACATTCGGAAATTTGCTGCGCCCAGAGCAGTGGCTTCCTTGAGGTGTTCACTTCGGTTGAGGCGGCGGAAGCGGGCGTCTGTTCGTTGAAAAGCGATGCATAACGTCACTGGACGCTGTGCGTGAGGTCAGGGGTATTTCCTGAAGTTTCCTAGAAGCAACTCGGAGGCCAACCACCAAGAATTCCCTCAGTTCTCAGATTCAAGTGGCAGTAGAGCCCTTTAACTTTGCTTTCTAAGTCATCAACGCTAGACTTGTCCGCTTTATCGTCGAGGTCAGACTTATCAGCCTTGTCGTCCAGATCGGACTTCATACGACGCAGGTCGGACTTGTCCGCTTTATCGTCCAGGTCAGACTTATCAGCTTTCTCGTCAAGGGAATCGCTAGTAGCTGTTCCTCGCTCTAAGCGAAGGTACGCCACTTCGATTTTCAATTGTGCAATTTCGGACTCCAATACTTTTATCTGCCTTTGAGTGACTGGTGGAGCAGTGGCTTCCCTTGTGGTCTGTGGTATCGAGGCCCTGGCAGATTGTTGCGGGCGCGCGGAGACCAGCAGCGGCAAAATCACAAACAAGCCAGGCGCGACCAGTCCAACGGTGAGTTTGAACGTCTGTCGCCAACGGTCATGTTTGTCGATGAGATACAGAACAAAGATCAGGACGAGTGCAATTCCAATCGGCATTTTCATGGCCTCCGGTCTCCTGGAATCACGTGAAAACGCGGCTTTCCCTTTTGAGGACGTTATGGCGCTTTTCAGGTCACATTCTTGTTCGAGACGCTGGAAACGATCCACGATAGGGGTGGGTGACTCCAACAAATGTCAGTGCCGGGTGGACGCTCAACTGTGCCGCGCGGCTTCACGGCGCTGGCTGCTTCGCTTGTTTCTTGCTCTCTTTGGCTTCTTTCTCCGATTCGATCTGCGCTGGAGTTTCGCATCGCACTTTTGAGTACCAGTGCGGCTTGTAGAGAATGCCTCCCTGCGCATTACACTGCCTGACTCTCTCGGCTGCAAGAGCCAACAAGAGAGACATATTGTTATTGGGCGGCTGAACAGCTAACGCAGGAAGCGGGATTGACGGCGCGCTCGGAACGGTTTGAATCGTCCCAGTGGTTCCGGTAGTTGGATTGGAAAACGAATACCGTCCGTTTCCGAGCGTGTAAATGTACGTCGTTCCGAGATTCGCTCCCGATGAGGACGTGAGACTGTACATGCCGGGGGCTAACGTCACTACTGTGGAGGAACCGTCGCTCGACGTGAATGAATACGAACCGTTTCCGAACGGAGTGACGTTTACCAGTTGCGTTCCGGCCGGCGAGCTTACAGTGTAGGTCCCCGCAGCGAGCTTGCTGACTGTGACGGTTTGCGTTTGTGCAAACAGCGCAGAGGCGAGGAGAAACGCTAACAGTAATGCTCGAAGGCTGGGTTTCATTTTCCCTCCTGTCGAACCGCAGGTTTCCCCATTCTCGATCTAGGCTTTGTAAAAGAACTAATAGTAATTATAGTGCGAAGCTCTCTTGCTCAACGTTTCGTATTTCAACGTCTTGTTTGCGGACCGAAGGGGCTGCTGCTCCCAGACTAGGCGGAACGCAACGAGTCCCCGTTGCCCTGGCGAAACGAATGAGCGGGGCCGACCCGTCCGTTCTCTTCGTCTTTGCCCTCGCTCTCGTTCGAATTATACCGCTAACATAGCTAAGACAGGTGGCCCGCGCTTCTTGAATTCCACAAAATCCTCTCCGCTCCACACTCTAATACTACTCCCGTACGTCCACTCCGAGTTAAGATTTTGAACTTGACGTTCTTCGAGGGCAGGGCACCCTAAGTTCAGCTACAAAGCCCGGGCCACCCGCGAATGGAGAGAAGCAATGAAGTACATCTGCCCCAACTGTAACAGACCGCCCGAGGAAATAATCGGCGATGACTCGCCCATGTGCCTACATTGTGGCAAGCCGATGCTGCGAGCGACATTAAGCTATAAGGGGTATTGGTTCGGTCTGGCTTTCGTCATTTACAGAATGAAAAAAATCTTTGAGACGTACGGCAACGTTGAGGCCGCGTCCGACCGTCGCTTCAAACACGAGCGCGAAGCGTGGACGGCGGCTGCTTGGGCGCTTGGTCTGAGAGAGATGGAAGAACGAGATTACTGGGTGGAGATAGAGACGGAGGATAACACCCCCGATACAAAGGTACATCGGTTGGACCAATCCGGCGGTAATAACAATGTCGAGACGTACAACATCGAGGTTGTCGATTGGGAGGAGCATGTTGACGACCTCATGCAGGTCATTCGGCAGAAATGCGAACGCGCTTACCCGGCGTATTTTGGCTTGCTCGTACTGGGTAGGAGCGGCAAGGAGTGGGATCCGAATGCGGTCATGCAAGCGATTCAGGGTATTCACGTGCCTTTCGCAGAGATTTGGATCGTCGGACGGCCCCTGCAAGATCAAGCCAAGGTCCGTATGATGCGACTCTTCCCGCAAGGAGCGGATGTTCAATTTGATCTGAGCGACGCTGTAAAACGCTCAGAAAAACAGCCGCAGATCATGCGACGAGAACAACGCGGCACCGGCACAGAATTTCACTCACTCGGTGATATTTACTTTCCGATTCCCTAGATCTCACGCAGCTGTAGATTCGGTTTCCTTGCGTCTGGCAGAAAACCAGTATAAGCGCGAGGATTCTCGCGGGGGCGGGTGGCCGACCCTTCCGTTCTTTTCGTCTTCGCGTTCGCTCTTGCTCGGATGATACCACTCCAATACTTCAATGCAGAATGACTGGTTCAGCGTTTGCGGGTGCCCGACACTTCGCGGGGTTCGAAGGGTTGGGGTTTTCGCGTTCACTCCCGTTGCGATACCGGATCGAACACATCAGAATGGGAATACAACAGGAGGGAGATTTCCGCTGCAATCGCGTGGACGAAGCTTCCGCCCTTCCACGCAGCGCGCGCAAAAAATTAACCGGGGTGCTCAGCTGAGGGGCCGGAGCACCCCGGTCTTCCCTGTCCGCCTCCGCAGGTGGCGGGCAAGACTTTTTACGGGCGGGCAGCACGCTTCACGGGAACCGTTCAGCGTAAAAGTACAGCCCGGACTTGGAGTACGCGGGCTGCAAGTACAGCCCGCACCCGTGCTACGCGGCGTGTTCGTCGCCGCGCAGGAATTCGTATCGTTCGATCTGGGCTACCACGCCCACGCGCCCCGGCTCGTCGGATTCGGCGCGCTTGATGCGGCCAAGGCAGCGAACCTTTACGGGACCGGCCAGCGTGATTTCGTGCGGCAGCGTCAGCAAAATTTCCACCGGCGAACCGCTGGTGACTTCCTTCGGCAGGAAGAAATAGACCCCGCGGGAGCTAACATCCCTGGATTCCGTGGTGGCTTCGCCGATTGCCGAGCCGCTCGTCCAACGAACGACCATGGGCAGCCGGATTTGGAACCTCTGTGTCGCGCGTCGCTCTTCGGCAGTCAAAGTATGCTCCTCCGGATTTTCACGGCTGTGTGCGTCGCTCATGTTTACAGGAACGAGATTACGTTCCGGGGCCCGATGCCTCAATAGCGCGGAGGTCCCAATTCGCGGGGGTCCAATTTGGTACGGGGGTACTAGGATGGAAGGACAGGCAAATCTAAACTAGGCGAGATTGAGTACAGGCCGGTTTAGGCCTGATCGATCAAGCGGTGGTGGATGGCGTAAAGAGCCAGCTCGAGGCGATCGGAAACGCCCAGTTTATCGAAGATATTGTGCAGGTGATTCTTGACGGTTTGCTCGCTGATGAAGAGCTTTTCGCCGATTTCCTTGTTGCGGTAGCCCTGGGCGACCAGCTGAACGATCTCTTTTTCGCGGTCGCTGAGGAGCGGCTTTTCGCGCCGAGGGCCGCCGTCGGAAGACTTGGAAAAGGCCTTCATGACCTCGGCGGTCATGTGATTGTCGAGCCAGATTTCGCCGCTATGGACTTTATGGATGCTGCGCACCAGGAGGTCCGTCGCGGATTGTTTCAGCACCACGCCGCGCGCGCCGAGGCGCATCGCGCGAACCACGTCGCGGTCGTCTTCGGCGGCTGTGAGCACCACCACGCGCGTGGGGAGCTGGTCGAAATTGACTTCCTCGAGGACGGCGAGTCCGTCCTTGTCCGGCATGCGCAAGTCGAGCAGCAAAATGTCGGGCTTGAGCTTGGCCAACATCTTGATGCAGTCGGCGCCGTTGGAGGCCTCGCCGACAATCGTGATCTCGTCGTCGCCGTCGAGCAATTTGCGCAGACCTTCCCGAAAGATGGCGTGATCATCCGCCATCAAGACACGTATTTGTTGTTTCGTTGTTTTGGCCATATCAGCCGAGAGGAACCTGTATAGACAGACGTGCGCCGTGCCCGGGAGTGGATTCTACGGTCATCACACCGCCAACGCTGCGAGTTCGCTCCTTGATTGAAATCGGTCCCAAACGGAGTCGGTCCAACTCATCCCCCGTAAAGCGGCCCGCGAAACTAAAGCCCTGCCCGTTATCGTCCACGACAAGAACAACTTCGCCTTCGTTCTGCCATAGTTTTACCACGACGTGAGAAGCATGCGCATGTTTTTTCACATTGTGTAGCGATTCTCTATATATCTGAAAGAGGTCGCGGCAAATGCGGTCGGGGATCTGCAATTCCGCGGCGTCGATCAGGAGATCGAGAGCCAGCCCTGACTCGTTGCGGAAACGCTCGGCAAATCCCCGCATCAAGTCCACCAGATCGGCGCTTTGGACACGCAGCGGGCGCATGTCGGTAACCATCCGGCGGAGCTCATCTGTCTCATTCCGAACGGTTTGCTGGAGCGAAGAAAGCCCTCCGGCAGCTTGATCTGGGTCGGTGGGCACCTTGCGCCTCAAAACATCCAGCTGAATGTCCACGCTGAGGAGGGTTTGCAGGATGCCATCGTGGATTTCCCGGGAGATGCGGCTGCGCTCCCCCTCAATGGCATGCGCCCGGATGTGGCGCAACAGGAACAGGTTCTGCAGGGGCTGCCCGAGGTGCCGGACGATTCGTTCCAGCCATTGCAAATCCTGGGGCAGGATGCGCCGGCGGGCGTTACCGAGCATCAGGCGTCCGACGGGCTGGCCGCCGAGGTCCAGCGTGACGCCCAGCACCGAGCGCCAGCCTAGCTCCTGGCGCATCGGGCCCGGCAAGCGAGGCAATTCCTTCAGGCGGCGCCCGTCCTTGCGATTCCAGCCGAAACCCTCGCCGGAACCCTCCAGCGAATTCCAGCATACGCTGGCGTCGGGGTGGTCCAGCAGGAAACCGTCGCTGCGCGCCATGGGGAGATTTTCGGGCGTGATGCGCGAATTCGTCCCCGGAACGGTAACGCCAAACGAAAATGCGTTCGATGTCGGTATCGCGATATGCCAGGATGGCTTCTTCGCAGTCGAACGCACTGGTGAGTTCTTCAAGGACTCGCCGCAGCGATTCGGCCATGCCCTGCTGCGACTTCCAATTGTCCGGTGATCTGCGCGAGAAATTCCTGTTCGGTGGCGTGGCGCCGCTGGCGACTGCCGAGAAACGACATGCCCGCGCCGGCGGCAAACGTTCCGGTGGAAAGCGCGATCCAGGACACGATCAGATCCCAGGCGAGCGGACCGTTGATGGCCGTTCGAACGAGCAAAGCAAACGTAACTGCCCCGGCCAGCAGGATGGAGCGCCGCGCGCCCCAGCGCGATCCCGGAGGCCAGAGCGACGAACAAATAGACAAACCAGAAGGCGACGACGGATCGCGTCAGAACTAGAAAAATTGCCAGCGCCGCCAAGTCGAGTTGCAGAGGAATGACGAATCTCGTTCGGTCCAACGCAAATTTTGCATCACCGCCAGCATCAGGGACACGAAAAAGTAAACGGTAACGAACAGCACGGCTTGCGGGCCTCGCTCGGACGGGAGGGCGATCCAGCAAATCGACGAGAGCTAGCACCATGAAAATGGGCCGGGCATACGCGATCTGCCGCTCCAGGTGGCGTCGTTCGGCAGCGTGGGGCTGCATAATGTTGGAGGAGGCAAACGCTAGGACGAGGGTTTAGTCTAGCAAGATTGGCAGTCGCCGACAGGCCGCGCAAGGCAGGCTTTCCTATCTTGCGCGTAGCTGAAACAGTTTCCCGGGGAAGGCTTCCACCGTTTTTCGCAAAGCAATCCGCTCAAATCCACAGTCGAAACTTCGGAGGGATAATAGCTGCGCATCTTGAAAAGCAGAGTGGGGCCAGTCGATTGGAACACCGCTACACCCGAAATGAAGTGGAGCGCATGATGGGCGTGTCCCGCCGCGAGCTGGAATACTGGACGCGTCTGCGCCTGTTGCTTCCGCGCGCGCGCTGGGGCGAACGGTTTTACAATTTTTCGGACCTCGTCGCGCTGGAAACCGATCAAGCGGCTGGCGGCGCAGAAAGTTCCCGCCAGCCGCATCCGCCGGGCCGTGACAATGCTCAGAAGCCGAATTAGGCTCCGCGAAAACGCCGCTCTCCATCGTTGCGAATTTCGAGCAACGGCAAACAAGTGGTCGTCATCCGCCCGGCGGAGAGGCGCGACCCTTTGAGCCGCTGACGGGGCAATTCGTTCTGGACTTCGAGACGTCCGGAATTGCCAAGAAAATTCATGCCATGGCATCGCGCTCCGCGGAAGAATGGTTTGAATTTGGCATGATGTGCGATCCAATGCCGGAGTCGCTGGACGAGGCCGCGAGGGCTTACCAAAAAGCGGTGGAGGCCGCGCCGGAATGGGTGGAGGCGCGCATCAACTTCGGCACAGCGATGTATCAACTCGGACGGATGGAAGAGGCGTATGAGCAATTCTGACGCCGTGGCGATTTGAGCCGGAAAATGCTCTGGCGGAATTCAATCTCGGATGCGTGCTGGAGCAGATGGGAAAGACGGAGGAAGCGATTGCTGCATCTTTCGCGCGCCGTGGAACTGATTCCTTCCCTGGCGGACGGGCATCTGAATCTTGCCCTGGCGTACGAGAAAACCGGGCAGGTGCAGAAGTGCATTGACGGCACTTGTCTTTGTATATTCGCTATGAACCAAACGGACCATGGGCGGAGTTTGCACGTGCGCGGAATAGAAAAATACCGGCCACCCAGTCACCACGGCTTCCGCGGGAAAATTGACTCCATTCCGGCGAAATTGAATTAGACTGGGTACCCTGCCGGTCGCTAGCCGGCGTGATGCCAAAATCATTGGAACTGTGACCACGTCGCAAGCGAAAAGCCCCATCTAAGTAATTTGATAAAATGTTGCCATACGGGTACTGTTCGATTCAAATATTCATCTGAATGATTTAAGAAGCAGTTGGATTTCTTCAACGACAAATTGAAAGGACAAACATAATGATTATCGGGGACCAACTGCGAGCGATCCGCGAGGAAAAAAAGCTCTCGCAAGGCGAAATTGAAAAGCGTACGGGACTTCTTCGGTGCTATATCTCCCGCGTGGAAAACGGACACACCGTTCCAGCGGTGGAAACACTTGAGAAGTTCGCCCGCGCCTTGGAAGTTCCTCTGTACCAGCTTTTTTATGACAGCGACAAACCGCCCGCCCTGCCTAACATTCTGAAGCGCAAGAGCGCCGGTGAAATTGCCTGGGGAAGTTCAGGCAAAGATGCGCGGATGCTGGAGCGGTTTCGCCAACTCCTGAGCCGCACGAAAGAAAGCGACCGCAAATTGCTTTTGTTCATGGCTCAGAAAATGGCGCGGGGAAAGACCGCGCGGACGTTCTATCCGAATAACTTTCCAGAATGTCAACACGATTTGCTTCAGTTTTGCGCTGCCCTGGCCGGATCCTCACGGTCAATGAACGGCACCACTAAGCAGGTGGCCAGTGAGAATCCGGCAGCGGACCGCGAAGCTCGTCTTGAAAGAGCGGGTCAAATCGGCCAGGTGTCCGCGAAGCGCGCCGAAGACCAGTTAGAGAATACCTTGCTTGATCGCCATCTGCCTTCCGTGTATCTTCTACCGGGTTTTTGAGGGCTGGACTTGTCAGCCACCCTTATCTCCGGGGAACTGAGCGCTCAATAATTTCAATCCGAGTTGGTTCCTGCCGATTCCGTTTGCCAGCAACTGATGCAAGCAGGGTTGCGGGAGTTTGCTGTTAGAGTCGCGGAGCGCGCGGACGCAATCTGGGAGGAGCACAGATGGGCACCACGATCCTGAATTCACTCGCTCCGGTCTTCTTTGTGCTTGGCTTGGGCTACTTTGCCGGACGCTGGAAGATGGTGGACAACAAGAACGTCCACTCGATCAACGTCATGTTGATGAATTTTGCCCTGCCATGCGCGCTCTTTCTCGCGATTGCCCGCACCTCCAGTAAAGTTCTGGTGCAGCAGTACCGGCTCGTCGTGGCGCTGGCGACTGGCCATGGTTTTCATTTATGCGATTACCTGGATATTGCAGCGCCAGATATTCCACCTCCAGCCGAACGAAGCCGCCATTCAATCTCTGACCGTATCCTTTTCCAACAATGTCGCGGTCGGACTGCCACTCCTACTCAGCATGTTTGGACCCGAAGGGACGGTGGCAGTAGCTGCCGGAATTGGAGTGGGTTCCATTGTTATTTCCCCCGTCACACTGGTGGTCCTGGAGAGCGGAACCGAAAAAGCGCAGAGCATGCCGGTAAGAACACGCCTGCTCTATGCGGTGCTGCAGTCCTGCAAGAGACCTGATCACGTGGGCTCCGCTTTTGGGGATGGCATTTTCACTGATTGGCGTTCCCATTCCCGATATTGCGGGGCGCATGCTCAATCTGATTGGTCAATGCACTGCGGGCGTTGCACTGTTTCTGACAGGTTTAATACTATCCGCGCAGCCGTTCCGGCTGGGTGGCAACGCGATACTGAGCGTGATTCTAAAGAATATCGTACAGGTCGCGCTGATGTTAGGTTTCGTTCTCTTACTTCACGTTCCTGCGCCGGGAGCGCGTCAAGGGATGCTGTTAGCTGCCATACCTGCGGGCTTCTTTGGCACGGTGTTCGGAGCCAGATTCGGTGTGGCTTCGGTCGAGGCGAGTTCGACGTTAATTGCGAGCACGCTTTTCAGCATCGTTACGCTTTCACTTGTGATTTATTTGACAGCGGGCATGTAACACCAACTGTGGGCATCCTACAAAGACATTTCGCTGGGGCGCAGGGCCAGCGCCAGCACGGCGCCGATCAGGCATAGCAGCGACATTTGAATTTCTGCTGGCCCGCAGCCAGCCGCCCCAGTGGCCGACGAATCTATCCGAGCAGATATCCGCCAAACGCCGCGCCTCCGTACAGGCTCGTGACGAACATGCCGGAGCCGCGGCTGGACAGGCTGCGGCGCAACGCCTTCACGTGATAGCCCGCGAGATTGACATACAGAACGGCGCTGCCCGTCACGCCATAGATGCAGGTGAGAATTTCGCGCGTGACCATCGTGGGAGATTCCTGGAAAAACAAATAGCCGAGGACGGCGATGGAAAGCAGCGAGCCGCTGAGCACAAGCTTGGGCGAAAAGCGGTCGCCGATCCAGCCGCATGGGATCGAGGCGAGCGCGCCAATTCCAAAAAAGCCGATGACCTTCCCCGCGCTCATCGGCGTGTAGTGCAAAGTCTCGCGCAGGAACGTCGGGTAGAGGCCCAAGAAATCCATACATGCTGAGGCCGTGGATCAGGCTCAAGGACGGTAAGAATAATGGTGTTTCGATTCACCAGGCTCGTCGGCGCCGCCGCTGTCCGCTTTGATTTCCGCGGCGCGGCGCGTTTCCACGAACCACGGACGCACGGAGATGGCGATGAGCGCCACCATCACAAAACCGAAGAGGCCAAACGCCAGCATCGGCGCGTGCCACGTGTTGTAGGACTGGCGAAGTTTTCCGGCGAGAAACGGGCCGAGAAATCCGCCGATGCCGTAACAGAAGTTGACGGAACCGATGGCCGCCGAGCGGTAACCTGAAAAATAGCTCGCAGCCAGCGCGAACATGGAGGTGGCGAGCATCGACATGCCGATGCCCTTGCGCCGCAAGGCAGACCAGCATGGTCCAGAAGCCGGGTACTTCCGTCGTGAGCGCCGTAGCCGCGGAAAAAATAACAATGCCCATGAGCAGAACCATTTTGCGCGAATAGCGCGCGAGCAGAAAGCCGGTTGGAAGGCCGCCGATTCCCAGGCCCAGCGTGAAAATAGTCGAGAGCAGGCCGGTGTTGGCTCGAGGGAGAAGCCGAAAGCCTTGCGAACGTCGGGAGCGAGGACCGGGAACAGGTAGCGGTCCGCGGCCATGAGCATGTAGGAGACAAGCAGAACGCAGTACATCGCGATGGCGATGCCGCGCGCTTCGCTGCGGACATCCGCCGCGCTGGCCGTGCTGCGGTTTGTGTGTCGTCCGGAATGATTTATCCTCCCGCTCACTAAAAATCCCGCGCCCAAGGACCCGGGCCAAAACGATTCCTGTACCGAGCGGCATCAGCGCGGGTTTTCCAGAATCATCTTCATTCGCTGGTCTTCATCGGATTCGAGCATTCCGATCGCTTTCTCAAGATCGAGCAGCGGCACAACGTGCGTCACGAGCGGCTTGAGCTTCAGGATGCCCCGCGCCACGAGGTCGATGGTGGCGGGAAATCCTCGCCCTTCGCCGCCCTCGTATTCACCACATTCAGTTCCTTGTAGTACAGCTGGTAGAACGGCAAGCTGGCCTGCGTTGCCGACGTGATGCCGAAGAGTAGCAGACTTCCGCCGAGCCGCACCATATGAATTGCGTCGGCCAGAGCGGCGGGAACGCCCGTGCACTCGATGACGATGTCGGCGCCGCGTCCGCCGGTCGCTTCCTTGACGCGGCGCACCGCATCCGAGCCGCTCGCCACGGTGATGTCGGCGCCGAGCTGTTCGGCGAGGTTGCGCTTGTACGCGCTGCTGCGTAATCCCGATCACGGGATACGCTCCCCACGCCTTGGCCAGTTCCACGTGGATCTGTCCGGTCACGCCGAGGCCCATCACGGCCACCGATTGGCCGGGAAACATATTCATGACGGTGGTGTCCGTGCATGCAGGTGGTGGCCGGCTGGATGAGAGGAGCAATATTGGCTGTCGATCGCGTCAGGCAAGCGGTACACATGGCTGCGCGGGGCGACGAGATACTCCGCGAATCCGCCGTTGGAATCGCGCCCCACGAGAGAGCCGTTGGGACAAAGGTTGGTCTGTCCCGCGCGGCAATTGAGGCACATGCCGCAGTAAATCGCCGGATCAACGATCACGCGGTCGCCGCGTTTGAGCGTGGCGTCTCCCCCGTCCGCCACCTCGCCGATCATTTCATGTCCCATGATCAGCGGGTGGCGGGCGGGGATAGCGCCTTCGTAGATGTGCAGATCGGTGCCGCAGACGCCGCTATGGGTCACGCGGACCAGAACTTCATTGTGGCCGAGAGCGGGCCTCTCGACTTCCGCGAGGGCCAAATCGCGCGGCCCTCGCAGGACCATGGCTTTCATGAGAGCCGTTTTCGTCAATCCGCGGCCTTGCCGGCCTTTCCTGCACCGACGAGGCGGCCGGGAAGAGTGGCGCTGACGACGCTCCTAAATTCTTCGTCGGTCAGCAGGCGCTTGCGCTGGAGCGAGTAGTCCTTCACGGCGGCGACCACCTTCATCGCTTCTTCTTCGTTGAACTGAACGCCGAGCTTGCGGAGTCCCCACTTCACGGAATCGATGCCGCTGCCCTTGCCGAACACCACGCTGACCGCTTCCTGCCCGACCACGTCCCAGCGGAACGGGAAGAGTTCCGTGGCGTTTTCGTCGCCGCAGTTTTCGAACCAGCTGGCGATGATGCCGGACTCGATCTTGAAGAGCGCATCGCCGACCACCTGCCGGTTCGAGGGAACGGCGTGTCCGGAGAGTTGCGCGACGAGTTTCGAGAGGCCGTAGAACTTGTCGTACTTGAGGCCGGTGTCGATGCCGTAGAGCGTGAGCAGCGCCATGGCGGTATCTTCCATGGGCACGTTTCCGGCCCGCTCGCCGAGTCCTAGAACGGTCGAGTGCACGACATCCACGCCTTCCGCCAGCGCCATGATGGTGTTGGCAACGCCCATGCCGAAGTCCATGTGGAAGTGCGCTTCGAGGCGCTTGTTGATGCGCGCTTTCACGGAACGGACGAGATACTGGATGGAGTGCGGAGAGAGCACGCCGAAGGTATCGACGAGGGCCAGAGCGTCCATGTGGCCTTCGTTCGCGACGCGCAGGATCAGGTCCAGCACCCAGTTCATTTCCGCGCGGGAGAAGTCGATCGGGAAAGAACACGACTTCAAGTCCCTGCTCGTGCGCGTATTTCGTCGATTCGATCGAGAGATCGATGGCCTTTTCGAGCGACCACTTGTAGGCGAACTTGATGATGTGCTCGCTGGAAGGCACTTCCATGACCACGCCCTTCACGCCGCAGTCGACGGCGCGCTTCACGTCGTCCACCATGCAGCGCGAAAACGCGAAAATTTGCGGGCCGAGGTTGCGCTTCACGATTTCCTTGATGGCCGCGGCGTCGCTCGGCGATACGACGGGCATGCCCGCTTCGATGCGGTGCACGCCGGCTTCGGCAAGTCCTTCGGCGATGCGGATCTTGTCGTCTTTCGTGAAGATCACGCCGGTCTGCTGTTCTCCGTCGCGGAGCGTCACGTCGTGAAACTTGATGTTCTTCGCAAACTTGAAGCCGCTGTTGACGGCGGATTCGAAATTCCAGGGGCTTACGAACCACTTATCTGTTTTCCATGGTGTTCCGGACATGATGACTTCCTCCTTAAGAAATTTGCCTACTTGCTGCGCGAGCTTTTCAGCGCTTCTGGATTCACTGGATTGCGTGGCGGCTGGCCGGAGAGGACGCGCACGACCTCTTCCGCGGCTTTGGTCTGCAATTCTTCGAGCGACTCCACCGAATAGAAGCTGGTGTGGGGAGTCAAAATCACGTTGTCGCGGCCGAACAGCGGCGAGCTGACCGGCGGCTCCTGTTCCAGAACATCGAGCGCTGCTCCGGCAATTTGCTTGCTGTCGAGCGCAGCCGCCAGCGCCGCTTCGTCCACCACCGGCCCGCGCGAAGTGTTCACGATCAGCGCGCCGGGCTTCATCTGGCGAAATACGTCCGTGCTGAAGAGGTGATGCGTTTCGGGCAAGAGCGGCGAGTGAATCGAAATGTAGTCCGAAATTTTCAAAAGTTCCGCGAAATTCCACCCGCCCGACTCCGGCCTGCGTCCATCACGGCCTGCGGCACGTAAGGATCGGACGCCACGACGCGCATTCCGAATGCCTTGGCTTTCGGCGCGACGAGCTGCGGAATCCTTCCGAATCCAACGAGGCCCAACACCGTGCCGCGCAGGCGATGAATCGGCGTGACCGCCGGCATCTCCCAGCGGCCCGCGTGCGCCCGCGCGCTGGAAAACGGAATCTTGCGCACGAGCGAAAGCAGCAGCGCCATGGCGTGATCGGAAACTTCGTCGATGCAGTAATCCGGCACTTTCGTCACGACGATGCCCTGGCGCGTGGCGGCTTCGATGTCCACATTGTCCACGCCGATTCCAAAGCGCGAAATGATTTTCACTTTCTTCATTTCGCCGATCATGTCCGCGGTGATTTTCGCGTAGGTGACGAGCACCGCGTCGGCGTCTTTGGCCACCGCGACGATGGCTTCCGGCGTCGGCTTTTCCGCCACACGCAACTCGGCCCCGGCCCGCGCCACCACTGCGCGGGCCAGGTCCAGGTTAGGAAACACAGAATCAGCAACCGCAACCAGGAGAGGAGGCATTAGCGCTTCATGGCCTCTTCCATGTGCTCCATCAGCGTGAAGACCACGGGGCCCTTGCCGCTCACCAGCACGTTTTCCTCGAGGCGGCAGGTCTGCTGCAAGCCCGGGTGCCCGGCGAAGGTCTCGATGGCGAAGTACATGTTCTCCTTGATTTCTGCGGGATACTTCAGCGAATAGGCGCGCGACATCCACATGCCTTCATACAGCGTGATGCCGATGCTGTGCGCGAACTGTTGCAGCGTCACCGTGCCGTACTTGTCGTCGTCGTATTCGGGGAAGGCGGCGGCGACGTCCGCGGTGGTCATGCCCGGACGCAGTTTTTCGATGCCCGCGTACATGGAGTCGTACACTTCGCGGTACAGGTCGATTTCCTTCTGGGTCATCTTCATGCCTGCGCTCCGCCGCACTTGAAGCAGCGCACGAAGTCGATGAAGTAGCCGGAAGGCCCGACGGCGTTGATGTCGACGATCACCAGGTCGCCCTGGCGGATCAGCTTGTCGGTGGCCCACCGGCGATACGGGCTGGTGTTGCCGCCGGAAGCGACGATGATGTCATAGATGATTTCGCAGCCGCGCTCGAGCATGAACTCGTGCACTTTCGCTTCGATTTCCCGCTCGCGCACGCCCGGCTTCAGCCATTCGTACTTGATCTTCCACATGGCGGCGTCGCCGATGCTGGAGGCCTGCTTGAGCAACTCGATTTCATCCGCCGTCTTGACAACGCGCGCCTGGGAAACGGCCGGCCAGCCGTCCACGATCTTGAGGCCGGTCTTCTGGAAGGCTTCGAGCGCGGGCATGTCAAAGTTGTCGATCCCGATGCGCTCTTTCGTCACGCCATGCTCTTTCAGCACATCCATTACGCTTTCCGCCATGCGCCCGGCCATGTACGGCACGGCACCCTCCGCCCATTGCCAGGTGATTGCGGGGCGAATGCGGCCCTCCATCCAGGGCAGGTCGATTTCCGCGCAGTGCAGGTCCGAGCCCGCGGTCTCGAACAGAACCGGCTCGCCCGTGTGGGTGACCACGCCATAGCGAATGTTGATGTTGTATTTCCAATTGCCCTGGTAGGAAGCCGTGGCATAGCGGATGTTGGCGCCGGCGAACAGAACCAGCGCGCCCAGGTCATTCGCTTTCATCGAAGCGCGCAGCTTCTGCAGGCGCTCTTTGCGCAAGCGGTCGAAATCCACGCGCATTTGCCAATCCGCGCCGGTCTGGCTGTACATGCGGCGGGGATCCCAGTGATGTGGCTGGCCGATAAATCGAGTGTCCATAATGGTAGAGGAAACATCCTTTCATCTTGTTTTGGATATGAGGCAGCAAATAAATATAAAACAAACCGAAACGTTTTGCTCAAAAAATCTTCCGGCGGCCCGGCCGGACGGTCTTCCGCCTGCCGGAATTAGGTGTGACCGAGGTCACCAACAAATCCGGACGGGCGGAAGCCCATCGTCGAAATTGCCGAACCTACTTTACTGAAACTGGAATGTGCCCTAAACTGTGTGTACTTCGCCTGTGGTGAGCGTAGCTCAGCTGGTAGAGCATCGGTCTGTGGCACCGAGGGTCGCGGGTTCAAACCCCGTCGCTCACCCCAACAACTCCTTCTACGACGAGAGGGAACTCCGATGATGCGTCCAGCAACGTTCCTCGAAGAACGTGGACTCGATCTACGATCCAAGGATGGCGGCGTGTCCCGCCGTAAAATTCTCGGCATGATGTCCGCAGTGGGCGCGGGAATGGCGCTCGCGCCGCGTGCGTTCGGCCAGAATGTTACGGCTGGACCCCGCATCGTCGATACGCACCATCATATTTTTCCGCCGAAATTCACGGCCCGGAACCTGAAGCGCATGACGGACGACTCGCCGACGTTCCCTGGATCGTTTTACCAGAATTGGACGCCGCGCTATTCGCTCGACCAAATGGACCAGCAGGGCGTGGCCACGGCCATCGGCTCCATGACCAGCCCGGGCGTGTGGTTCGGAGAAAATGAGGAGGGGCGGCGGAACGCTCGCGATTGCAACGAGTACGGCGCCAAGATTTCGCAGGATTATCCGGGGCGCTTCGGAATGTGGGGCGCGCTTCCCTTGCCCGACACCGATGGAAGCCTGCGCGAAATCGAATACGTTTACGACCAGTTGAAGCTCGACGGCATCGGGCTAATGACAAGTTATGACGACGGGAAACTCCTCGGCCATCCCAACTTCGCGCCGGTCCTCGAGGAACTGAACCGCCGCAAGGCCGTCGTCTTCGTGCACCCGACGATCTCCTGCTGCGCCATGCCGATCCGCCATTTGAACCGCGTGCAGATCGACTTCCCGACGGACACCACGCGCACCATCACGGACCTGATTTACAGCGGATCGCTCATGCGCTTCCCTGACATCCGGTGGATCTTTTCGCACGGCGGAGGAACAGTCCTGATGCTGACGCCGCGCCTCGGGGGCGGGGGCCTGACGCCCGAGGAGCGAGCGGCCATCCTGCCGAATGGGTTCGAACACGAATTGCAGAAACTCCATTACGACATCGCGAGCGTCGCGCTCAGCCCCGTTCCCATGGCGGCGGTGCTCAAAGGCATTCCCAAAGAACATCTTTTGTTCGGGTCGGACATTCCGTTTTTCACGATTGAACGAATCGCCACGGCAGTGAATAAATTCGAGGTTTCGGCGAGCGAACTGCGGATGATCCAGCGGGAGAATGCGCTGCAGCTGGTGCCGCGGCTGAAGGCGTAATGCGGGGGAGATCGTGGCGCAGGTTTCAGCCTGTGGGGTTTTGTCTTGCTAGAACCAAAATCCACAGGCTGAAACCTGCGCCACAAAAACCGCAATTACTGGAACTGTTCGTAAACGCGCGCCACTTCGCCGGCTACGTTGTTGGGGTTCGGCCAGTCGGGATACTTCGCTTTCAACTCCGCGGTAACGGTCTTGCCCGCATCGTCCACCGAGACGCCTTGCTTCTTGAGTTCCAGCGCGCGGGACTCCAGCGCCAGAAGATAGGCGCGCTCCGCCCCGATCTGCGAAGCGTCGACGATCGCCACGCCGTGATCGGGCACGACGAACTTGGGGTGGAGGGCCTCGACATTGTCCAGAATCGAGAGCCAGCCTTTCACGCTGGCATCGGGGTTCGGCATGATCGGGAAAATGCCCTTTTGAACGATGTCGCCGGGGATCAGGACGGCGTCCTCCTCCACAAACGTGAGTTCGTCGCCCTTGGTGTGCGCCGGGCCAAGCCAAAACAGGCGCGCCGTCACGCCGCCGAGGTCGAGCGTCGCTTCGCGGTCGAAGACCACGTCCGGCGGGCGGAACTTCACGTTCTGGAGCAGGTCCATGTTCTGCGCGGACATTTTCTTGAACACTTCGATGTGCGCGAGGACGCCTTTATCCATCTCATCCTGCTGCGCCCTATTGCGAACGATAATCGTACCCGCGGGAAACGCCGATTCGCCCGCCGTGTGCTCGGAATGGTAGTGCGTGGTCGTAAGGTAGAGTATCGGGCCCTTGGCTACCTTTTGCTCCGCGCGCATGACCGTGGCGCCGTTCTTCTCGCCAAGTCCGGTGTCGATCACCAGCGTCGCGCGGCTTCCGACCACGATCGCGACATTCGGAAAGCCTTCGATCACCCAAACGTGGTCGGAGACGCGCTTCAGATTGTCTTCCGAAAGCAGCGGCTGCTTTAGCTGGGCGCTGGCGACGGCAGGCATCAAAAGTGCGACCGCCGCCAGGAGCAGGAACGCCGGGCGTACGCGTGACCAATTTTTCCGTGTCGACATCGTGTGTCTCCCTTTCGTCCTCGAGAGCAGGCCACTCGGCATCGCTTCACCATCGGGAATCGCCGAGGCCGGCTCATATGAATCCGTGGCGCCGGCATCTTGCCGGCGATTCTTGCAACTTACGTCGCCTAGAAATATTCGCCCGCGCCGCCAACATCGGTCTGCCGCATCGCTCGACCGGCCTTAGCCTTTGAGGTGCGGCACAACCAGATGAAAAAGCTTCAACGGCCCTGAGCCGGCTTGCTTAATCGTCGCGGATTCCGACGGGCCGACGTACACGCCGGCGCCTTTCCGCACGCTGTGATCTTTCGCGTCCAGCGTGACGGTGGCGTCGCCCTGCATCAAATAGACCAGCTGATGCGTATTCGCGTCGGAGCGAACATCGAGCTTTTCGCCCGCCTGGAGCCAGCGCAGCGATCCGACCACGTTTTTCGCGCCGCAAAGCTGGTTGTTCAGAACTTCCGCGAATTCGCCCGAACCCGAAAGCTTGGAGTGCGGAATCTTATTGGTATCGATGAAAGTCAGTGACATTGCGGTTCAATCCTTTCGATTCCTTTTCAAATTTTGCGTCTCGCCTGTGCCGGCGTTCGCGCGGTCAGCTCTGATACCAGACGCCGCCGTCAACGCGGTCCCACTTCAGGTCGTCCGGCGTTCCTTCGAGGATGGTGGTTTGAAAGCGATTGGGCGCCTGGAATTCAAAATAGAAAAGCGGCTCGACCGCTCGCAGACGGTGCTTCTCTTCCGCGGGAATGAAGACCATCATGCCGGGCCCGATCTCGCGAGTTCCTTCCTCGGACTGCACCGTGGCCTTGCCTTCCATGATGAAGTAAAAATGTTCGCAATTCTTGTGCATGTGGTACGGAGACGCGGCGCCCTGCTTGTAGTGCATGATCCCTGCCAGCATGTCGTCAATCTTGGTGAGTTCCTTGTTGACGAAAAAACGCGCTCGCGGCCGTTGGAAAGAAGCCGCGGCAACTGGTCTTCGTTAAAAATGTAAGCCATTTCGAGTCCTCCCAATGGAATCAACAGACGCCGGACAGGCCCGTTCGGTTGCGATTACATGTTCATCCGGACGCGCCAGTTTCGATTTGCAGCGATCGAATGCGCCCATGCTAGCAGTTTTCGCGCGGCACTTCCAGATTCGGAATTCCGGCGCGCAAGCCTCGTCACGGGATGCCCTGCGCGGAAGCGGGCACGCGTGACGGAATTCTGTGCATCCACAGAAGCGCCAAAATGACGATCGCCATCGGAAAAAAACGGCCATGCGCAAGCAAGAGCAGAGCCGACGGACAGACAAAGACCAGCATCGCCGCAATTCCGAGGCGCAGATCGCTTCCGGAGACCGACCGCACCAGAGCCATTCCCAACGGCAGCGCAAGCAGGGACGAATCGTGAATCAATCCGTGGTAACTCACAAGGATGGCGGCCAGAATGGCGACGGGCAAGGAGGGTTTCATTCCGGCCGCGAGCAGAATCACCAGAAGCGAGCCGGCGGCCACGGTCCAATGGATTGCAGTTGGCGAAACGTGCGAGCCCGCGACGGCGTCTACGAATCCCCTCAGGTTCGGCATGGCGCTCGGATCGGTGCCAAACTTCAATTGTTGCGCGCGGCCGGAAAGTCCAACGCTCATTTCCATCAGGGTCCTTGCAAAACTACGCATGCCGGAAAACCGCGCGATCCAGAGAGAGACGCATAGCGCGGCGAAGCCGCCGGCGGCCGCGCCGAAAACGAACCGCCACTTCCGCCATAGCAGAAACAGCAAGAGGATCGGCAGAATATACTGAAATTTGAAGAACCCCAGCGAGATCACAAATCCCGAACGCGCATCGTGTCCTTTTTCCAGTGCGATAAAGCCCAGAACCACGAGGACCAGCAGCAGAATCGAATCCTGCCCCAGGATGATCGCAACCGCCATCGGGAGAAAACAAAAAACAATCGCTTCCGGCACGAATTTTCCGAGCGATTCGAGCGGCGCCAGATAGGGCCTCAACAACCTCTGAGCAATGGCCAGAAGAAGAATGTTGAGCGCGGCGAAGACGTAATACGCGGTCGAATAATTCAGCAGGGAGAATGGCGCGAAGAATAGAGCTTCGTAGGCCAGGTGGTCAGAAGGTAGCGGCGGAGCCTGACTGACGAACCTGTTTTGCAAGCGCTCCTCGAGGCCATAGTCGTACAAATCCGGTCCATGCCCCGAACGCACCATGTATCCGGTGATATAGAGCTGCCGGAAATCGGCGCGATCTTTCGGTCCCGATCTCAGGCCGGAAACACAGACGACAAGCTGAACAATCAAAAGGAATGAGAAAACGGCGAAGAGGGTGAGGCGAACCGATCTCATACCGGCGGAATTTCCCGGCGTTCCAGGGAAACGCGCCGAAGCAGGAAACAGAATCGAGAATCCTGCGAGCGATCAGCGATTCGAGCCGCGCGTTTTCCAAACGCTGTTCTTGTCAATAGACACCACGATCGAGTCCCGGGATCTGCATCGAGGCCGTTGAGCTGCCTACATCGCTGGCGACGCTACTTTTTCGGAAGTCCGAACACCGTCACCGTGGGATTTCCTCCCTTGATTTCAGGAAAATTCTTGCTCCCGATGACGTTGCCGTCCCCGGAAGTGACGGCGACATATTGCGCATTGTGCGCGGAATAAGTGATCACGCCGCCCTGAATCGAATCGCCCAGATCGTAGTGGAGAAGCACCTTGCCCGATGGAGCGTCCACGGCGTCGAAGAAGCCGCCGGTCTCGCCCGTAAAAATCAAATCGGAAGCGGTAACGGCGACGCCGGCGACCAGCGGCGTGGGAGCTTCGTAGCGCCAGCGCTCCTTTCCGGTTGCGGCGTCGAATCCGGTCAAGCGGCCGCGCGATCCCGAAAAGGCGCCGTGGTCGATGGGGCCGCCAAAGTAGCTCTTCTCCCCGGAATTGGCCTTCTCAATGCTGGGCGGCTCCTTGTCTTTCATATTCATGGAGCACCATTGATCGTTGGCCGGGACGACGATCAGGCTCAGCTTAGGACTGTAGGCTGCGCTGTTCCACTCGTCGCCGCCCAAAATCCCCGGGCAGACTTTGAGCGGGGTGTTGGTAAGCGGCACCTCGGCGTTGAGTTGCATCGAAAAGGGAACGCTGTAGACGACTTTGTGCGTGGCGGCATCGACCACGCGGAGAATGCCGTCCTTGCCGGAGGAGGCGATCATCGTGCGCGAATTCACTTTGAAGATCGGGTTGACGTGGGTGATGTCGTAGTCGTCCACGTCGTGCGGAATGAACTGGTTGTACCAAAGCAGTTTTCCGGTTTTCGCGTCCAGCGCGATGAGGGAATTGGTGTACAGATTGGAGCCGGGCCGGGCATTGTCGTAAAAATCAGGCGCGGGATTGCCGCCCGCGACGTAGAGGATGCCTTTTTCGCTGTCGTAGGACTGCGGAGTCCACAGTGCGCCGCCCGCGTGCTTCCGCGCGTCGGGATTCGGTCCCCAGGTATCCGCGCCCGGTTCGCCATCCTGCGGAATAATGTGGAACTTCCAGACCTGCTCGCCATCGCTCAAACGGAACGCGCCCATCCATCCGCTGCTGGCCCTTTCCGAACCGGCAGGGCCGATGTAAATCATGTCGTTCGTCACAAGCGCCGGCATGGCGATGAAATATCCTTCTTTGGGATTGGCGATCTGCTTGGCCCAAAGAAGTTTTCCGCTTTCGGCGTCGAGCGCAATTAAATAGTCGTCTCCAGTGCCGCGAATAATTTTTCCGTTGGCGAGCGCGGCGCCGCGGTGAGGATGGACCGGCGAAAAGTCGCGCGGCACCCATTGATACGACCACAAAACGTGGCAGTCCGCGGCGTCCAGCGCGACGGTGTAGTGGTCGCTCGTCAGATAGAGAACCCCCGCGGAAACCAGGGGCGCCGATTCGGACGGCACCTTCTCCGGGATCGTGTAGGAGCAGACTTTGGCGAGCTGCTTCACGTTGCCGGGCGTAATCTGAGTCAGCGGGCTATACCGCGTGCCGTTGAAATCGTGATCCGCGTAGGTCCAGTCGCCGCTGTCCGCCGCCTGCGCGGGACTCGCGGCAACCGATCGCCCGCCAAATCCGCAAATTGCGGCGTAGAAGATCGCCAGCACGGCGATCGATCGGAAGGCTGCTACTCGAACGTGGAACGCGCCCTGAATCATTGTAGTTATCCTCGATGGAAGTCGGAAGTGCGGTTGGATCCGCTGCGGCAACATTCCTACGAGCGTTGCCCGTTTGTCAAGCGCGGCTCTCGCGGGGTCAAAAGGAACCGCGAAAAGAGGAATCGCAAATTTGAATCTGAGCCGCGGACGCATATAATGCCTTGGACTTCCTGCAGCCAACACGCGCCGGCCTGGCGAATACGGAACAAGAAAGGTTGAAACCGATGGGCGAACCGAAGGAACCGAACGCTTCCGAATCGAAAGCACTTGTAGACCGGAGGGATTTCCTGGGAGGCGCAACCGTCCTGGCGGGCACGTCGCTGCTCGGGCTTGCGTCCGCAGCCAAGGCCGAAGCGGCCGAAGGCGCGCCGGACCGAATGCCTGCGATCCCGGCGGACAAGTGGACCGACGCGCAAAAGAAGGCGGCCGAAGAAATAACGTCGGGGCCGCGCAAGGAGCTGGTGGGACCGTTCATTCCGTTGCTGCGAAGCCCGGAGTACATGAGCCGGCTGCAGAGAGTGGGCGAATACCTGCGATACAATACCAAGCTCGGGTCGAGCATCAGCGAGTTCATCATTTTGCTGATGGCGCGCCAGTGGACGCAGCAGTTCGAATGGTATTCGCACCAGGCGCTGGCCCTGAAGG
The DNA here is from genome assembly GCA_963800455.1 of uncultured Acidobacteriota bacterium. Lineage (GTDB taxonomy): Bacteria > Acidobacteriota > Terriglobia > Acidiferrales > UBA7541 > Palsa-360. The sequence goes on from CAWDAY010000004.1 coordinate 1,657,145, forward strand.
CGGGCATCAAGCCCGAGACGATCAAATCGATTGCCGACGGCGGGCGCCCCGTCGAGATGTCGCCGGACCAGGAAGCGGTCTACGAGTTCGTCACCGAGATCCGCCTGCACCAGAGCGTCAGCGACCCTGTGTACGCAAAAATCGTGAATCGATTCGGCGAACAGGGCGTGATCGACATCGCCGGACTGTGCGGCTATTACACGACCCTGGCGATGCTGATGAACGTCGCACGGACCCCGGTGCCGGCGGGAGTTCCGCTTCCGCTCGCTCCTTTTCCCTACTGAGGCTGCCCGGCTGAATCCGGACGAACCATGCGGCTGGTGACGTTTCAACAGGAGGGCCGGCAGGAAATCGGCGCCCTCGCCGACGCAGACTCGAAAATCATCCGGCTGCAGGAAGCCGAACGGTTCCGCAACGGAGAAGCGAATCCCCATTTTCAATCGATGCTCGCATTCCTGCAGGGTGCGAGCGCTTCCCGGGACGCGGCGCAACGCGCGATGGAGTTTGCGTTGTCGCAGCGGCCACAAGGCGTCGCGATCGAACGCGCGGGCGCCCAACTGCTCTCCCCCGTTCCCCGCCCCGAATCGATCCGCGAATTCATGGTGTTCGAGCAGCATGTTGTCAACTGCACGCGCCGGTTCCAAATGCCCCGATGGATCGCGGCGCTCGATCGCGGCGTGGAAAAAATGCTGGGCCGCAGGGCGACACTGGCGCATCGCTTGATGCGGCCGTGGTACGAGCGGCCCGTCTACTACAAGGGCAACCGCATGAGCGTCATCGGCGACGGCGCGACCGTCACGATTCCGCGCTACACGAAAAAATTCGATTGGGAGCTTGAATTCGGAATTTTTCTTTGCAGGCAGGGCCGCGATATTCCCAGGGAAAAGGCGCGCGAATTCATCGGCGGCTACACGATCTTCAACGATTTCTCCGCGCGCGACATTCAGGGGCGCGAAATGGGCGGGCGGCTCGGCCCCGCAAAAGGAAAAGACTTTGACGGAGGCAACTCGATCGGTCCGGTGCTCGTCACGCCCGATGAAATTCCCGATCCCTACAATCTCGAAATGCGAGCGCGAATCAACGGCGAGGAAGTTTCCTACGGGCACACCAAAGGCATGCGCTGGACCTTCGAGGAAATCATCGCCTATATTTCGCAGGACGAAACCTTGTATCCGGGAGAATTTTTCGGCTCCGGCACGGGAACCGTGGCCGAGTCCGGCGCCAATCGTTGCTGCTGCGGCCTGGAAATGGGACGCTTCCTCAAAGCGGGCGACACGATCGAACTCGAAGTCGAGCGAATCGGGAAATTGACGAACTACGTCGCGGCGCAGAAGTAAGTTCCAGTGGAGCAGACCGCCGTCCCATTGGTTTTCCGATTCATCGTTCTGCCGGCAACCGGCCAATCCTTAGGCCCGTTTCGGCAAGAAAACAGCAGGATCGCGCAAGAAAAATAGTATCTTGTTCCTGTGTCGGCGCGGCTGCTTTGCGGGATGCGGTATCGTCGATCGCGCCGCCGAAAGACCTTGTTCTTATGGATCTCAAGTTCAAATCGGGCGCCGCAACGGTTTTCCTCCTGATTTTTGCGTGCGCTGGACGAACGCAAGGGCCGGCGTCCAGGCACGCGATGACGTTCGAGGATTTGATGGCTATGCAGCGCGTCGGCGAGCCGCAGATTTCGCCCGATGGACGCGCCGTGGTGTACACCGTCGGCACGGCCGACATGGAGACAAACCGCATCGCGCACAACGTCTGGGTCGTCTCGACCGCGCCGGGAAGCCAGCCGCGGCAATTGACGGATACCGGGCACGACACGCGGCCCCAGTGGTCGCCCGACGGCAAGTCCATCGCGTTTCTTTCCGGCCGCGAAGGGACGGCCGCGGTGTACGTGATGCCCGCGAAGGGCGGGAACGCCAAAAAAATCATCTCGCTTTCTACCGGCGCGGACAACGAAAAATGGTCGCCGGACGGGCGCTGGATCGCCTTCACATCGAGCGTGTTTCCGGATTGCACGGACGATGCCTGCAACCGCGCGCGTGACGACGCGGCGGACAAGAGCAAAGTGAAGGCTCGCGTGTACGATCACCTTCTGTACCGGCACTGGACGCATTGGAACGACGGCAAGCGCAGCCATCTCTTTCTCGTTTCGGCGAATGGAGGCGTTCCACGCGACGTTACACTGCACGCCGACTACGACGTGCCTCCCGACGAGCGCGGCGACGCCAGCGATTTCGCGTTTTCGCCCGATAGCAAGGAGATCTGCTTTACCGCGGTGACGGACCGGCCGGAAGCCATCAGCACCAACGGCGATCTATTCGTGGTTCGCACCAGCGGCGGCGAGGCGAAACGCATCACAACCAACTCGGGTTTCGACGGCCATCCAGCCTATTCGCCGGACGGCCGTTTCATCGCGTATCATTCCCAAAAAACTCCCGAGTACGAAAGCGACCGCTGGCGCCTCATGCTCTATGACCGCGCCGCCGGAACGCACGCCGAAGTTGCCGAATCCTTCGATCGCAGCGTCGATGAAATCGTCTGGACGCCGGACAGCAAGAAAATCTATTTCACGGCGGTCGATCAGGCCGAGCAGCCCGTCTACGAGGTCGCCGCTGCGCCGGGAAGCACGCCGCGGGAAATTTTAAAAGATTCGTTCAACGAGAGCGTCTCGATCTCCGCGGACGGGGCCGAGATCGCGTTCCTGCGCTCCAGCCTCGTCGCGCCCGCGGAGGTATTTACTTCGCGCAGCGATGGAACGAGCGCCCGGGAACTCTCGCAACACAACGCCGCCCGACTTGCGTCCATCGAAATGAATCCGCCCGAATCCTTCTGGTATGAAGGCGCCGGGGGCGCGCGCATCCAGGGAATGCTGATCCGCCCGCCGCATTTCGACGCCGCAAAAAAATATCCGTTGCTTCTCCTGATTCACGGCGGCCCGCAAAGCCTGTGGACCGATTCGTGGGGCTACCGCTGGAACGAAGAATTGTTTGCCGCGCCGGGCTACGTGGCCGTTCTGATCAACCCGCGCGGCTCGACGGGCTACGGGCAGAAATTCACGGATGAGATCACCGACGATTGGGGCGGGCGCGCCTATGAAGACCTGATGAACGGCGTGGACTACGTCATCGGAAATTATTCTTACGTCGATGCGAACCGCGTGGCCGCCGCGGGCGGCTCCTACGGCGGCTACATGATCGATTGGATCGCGACCCACACGGGACGTTTCAAAGCGCTCATGAGCCACGCCGGCGTGTACGACAAAAACGCCATGTACGGCTCGACCGAGGAACTCTGGTTCGAGGAGCATGACATGGCCGGCACGCCCTGGACCCATCCCGAGAGCTATCGAAAATGGTCGCCCAGCACGTACGCCGGAGAGCTCGGAAAATACAAGACTCCGACGCTCGTGATTTGCGGCGAACTCGATTACCGCGTGCCCTACACGCAGAGCCTCGAATTCTTTACCGCCTTGCAGCGGCAAAATGTGCCGTCAAAATTGGCGGTGTACCCGGACGAGGGGCACTGGATCCTGAAGCCGCAAAACAGCCGGCTGTGGTACAAGATGTTTTCCGATTGGCTGGCGGCGTACCTGGAATAATTCCGAGGCAAACCGAATGAAATTTTCCGTAGGAATCGCAATCCTGCTCGCAACCGCCGCGGCAGCCCAGGCGCAAGCTCCCGAACCGTCGCTCATGTCGGAAATTCGCAAGATTCGAGCCATCGACAACCATTCGCACCCGCCGCGCGTCGTCGCCGAGGGAGAGCGCGACGACGAATTCGACGCGCTGCCCTGCGATCCGCTGGAGCCGACCGACCCGAACACGATGACGCGCCCCGAAAATCCCCAGTTCATCGCCGCGTGGAGGGCGCTGTGGGGATACCAATACAACGACCGCAGCGACGCGCACGTGCAGGAACTCCTCGCCGCCAAGAATAAGATTCGCCAGGAGCAGGGCGACAACTATCCCGCTTGGGTGCTGGACCGTTTGGGAATCGAAACGGAATTCGCAAATCGCGTGGCGATGGGGCGCGGGCTCGATCCGGCGCGCTACCGCTGGGTGCCGTTCGACGATGCCCTTCTCTTCCCGCTCAACAACGACGCGCTGGCCGCGGAAACGCCGGACCGCAAATTTTTCTTCGGCCGCGAAAACATGCTGCTCGCGCGGTATCGCCGCGAACTCGGCGTGGCGGCCATGCTCGCCACGCTTTCCGAATACGCCGCGCGCGTGGTGACGCCGGAGCTGGAGCGGCAGAAAAAAGACGGCGCGGTCGCCATCAAATTTGAGGCGGCGTATCTCCGTTCGCTCGATTTTGAGCCCGCATCGGAGCGCGACGCCGCGGCCGTCTACGCCAAATATGTCCACGGCGGCACGGCCCAAAAGGACGAGTACACGCGCCTGCAGGACTATTTGTTCCGATACGTCGCGGCGGAGGCCGGCCGCCTCGGCATGCCGGTGCACATTCACACGGGCGCGGGCTGCGGCGGGTACTTCTATCTGCAGGGATCCAACCCGTTGTTGCTCGAGTCGGTGCTGAACGACGCGCGGCTCCGAAAAACCACCTTCGTGCTGCTCCACGGCGGCGCCGGACCTTTTTCGCGGGAAATTTCGTTTCTGCTGATGAAGCCGAACGTTTACACGGATTTTTCCGAGCAGACCTGGCTGGAATCGCCGCGGAGGCTTTCTCAAGTCCTGCGGGACTGGATCGAATGGTATCCGGAGAAAATCTTGTTTGGCACCGATCTATATCCCGGAAGCGGCGCCTACGATTGGGAAGAGATCGGCTGGCAGACTTCAGAGACGGCGCGGCAGGCGCTGGGAATTGCCCTGACGGAAATGATTCACGACGGCGAGATCACCGTCCCGCGGGCGAACCAAATCGCGCGCATGGTCCTGCGGGAAAACGCGCTGAAGCTGTATCACCTGACGGACAATCCTTAGGAACTAATGGCAGAGAGGTTGCGGGACGACGGGATGGCGGGATGGCGGGAGTTTCAAATTGGAATTGCCCGCCCTGAATCCTCCGCATAGCTTCAGGGCGGGCAATCCATCTGTGGCGTCTTCCGTTTTCGAGCTTCCGTCGCGCTTTACATTCCGGAAGAAAATTCGATCGCCTTGGTCTTTCCGGCCACCTGGATTTCCGTCAGCTTGTTATTGTCGATGACGAACGTGGTTTCATTGATCTTGCCGTTGAAATCCTTGAGGGTGCACGGAATTTCCGCCACAACTTTGTTACCGAGTTGGAATTTCGCCTTGCTTGCATCTGCGGTGACCTTGTAGGTGCCAGCATCGAGTTTCGTTGTGCCGACCGTCGTGGCTGCGGTGAGCTTAACGTTGGTGGTAATCGTGTCGCCGGAATCATTTTTGGCCCAGACCGAAACACTCATTGCGGTAAGCGCCATGATCGCTAGAAACAGTGGTAACGAGCGTCGAGACATAACGAAAGTTTCTCCCTTTTTATTTTTATTTTGTAATGAAGCCGCTGAGGTATGCCGATCGAACCCTGAAGAACTACGGGTACCGGGGGCCCTGAAATCCTCCGCGTGCTCTGCTCTCTGTTGGATGCGAGCCGGACGGAACGGGTTACATCCTCCAACGAAAACTTCAAGTGCCGTTTTCACACAAACAAGGCCATTTCGGCCCTTCGACGCAGCGGATTCTATTCCCAATTGCCTAGAAGGCGGCGAACCGTGAGCACTTGTCCCAAGTGGTACGAATTGTGATCCGCGACCAGCAGGCCTTCGCGGAGAATCGTTTGTCCCGTGCCGTGCGGAATCTTCGCGAAGAGGTCCGTCCTGGAGTTGGCAACCAGTTTTTTCATGGCCGCAAGGTCTCGATCGAATACTTTCAGGCTTTTCTCCCACGCTTTCGCGTTCGGCGGCGCTTGCGTGGCCGGCCAGTAGCCCTTGGGCCAGTCCGGCGAGACGTGTTTCGCGTCGCGCGAGAATTCCAGAATATCCCACTGAGCGATGCGCATGTGCTCGAGCAATTCCCACAGTGAGTATGGCAAACCGCTGGGACGAACGCCTCGCAGCTTGGGAGCAACGCCGCGGAATGACGCCTTCCAATCGACATGGGCGCCGCGCCCGGAAAGAAGATTTACGAGATGCTCGCGCAAGGCCTTGTCGTTCATACGTCCCTCCTGCGTTTCGCGGCGCCGCTTCAATTCGCTGGCTGCCGGTTTCCCGGCGCAGGTACGGGCTGCAGCGGATCCGCGCACGGATCCTGCAAAGCCGCCCCTTCCCATGATTGAAGCAATCTTTGTCCGTCTCCGTTGATTTCCTCGATCGTCCGGGGCCATCCGTTGCCGGAGCCTGGGAACACCACGTAAAAAATGCCACGGCGCGCCCCGCCGTTCCGCGCGTCGGATCGAATCCCCAGATTTTCGGCCAGCGCCACCGAGCCTTCGCCGATCCGGTCCTGCGGGCCGACGTCTCCGAATACCGCATAAGAGCTTTTGCCGTTCCTTTCGTTGAAAGCAACCGCGATGTCGCCGGGACGCGCGCGTAATTGGCGCGCCAGGCGGCCGGGCAGCACCACGAAGGGAATCTTTGACGCATCCACGTAGCGCATGGGATCGCTCACGGCCTTCGAGCGATCGGCCAGCGCCGTCGCCGATACGTAGTAGCCAGGAAAAGGATCGCTCGGCCCTTGAATAAAGGGCTCGCCGTCGGAATTCTTAGCCAGTCCTTCCCACGTTCCCGGTGTGCCCGCGTTGACAAGGTCATCCAACCCCGAGTTGTCCGGATTGTACGCGTTCGGCGCGCCGTCGGCATCGATGGTCATGCCCGATTCATAGAAAAAGCCCTGGCTGCCGGGAAGCTGCCCAATCGGAATGTCCCGTTCCGGTTCCCCGTCGTGCCTCATTTCAAAAATCGTGAGCAGCTCGGCGGAGCAGGCGGATTGCAAATCCTGCGCCGACTCGTGCGGATCGGTGGCCAGAACGCACTGCGCCAATTCCGACTGGCGCTGCATAAGAATTTTCAAATCCTCGTCGAGATGGATGGCGGTAGAAGGAAGATCTCCGGGAGTCGGCGGATCGGGTTGCGCCGCGGGAGGCCGCACGTCGCGAGCCGGCGATTGCTCCGCGCCGTGTTGGGTCCCGAGGGCACCGCTGCAATTTCGCCCTGGTTTTACCGATGTAAGTATAGCCGTCTGGCTGGATTCCGGTCCCGCCGACGCCTGTTGAGCCTTTGCAATAAAGGGAGACGAGAAGAAAAACGCCGCCAACAACCAACCTGCTCTGTACAGCATGGCCTGAAACCTCCACCCATTTTGAGCGGGGCCCTGGGTGATCCGCTTGATGGACATCTATTGTAGACGAGAAACGGACGGAGCGTGTTACAGCATTGTCAAACGCGCGCGAAGAGGCCATTCCTTGCAGCCGATTATTCCCTGCCTTCTCCGTGGAGCGAACAGTGTCAACACCTATCCCTTACCTGTCCTTTAGGACAGCTATGTGAGAACAGCACAACTGGTAGGCTTGTAAGCTCGGGCCAGATTGCGCGCGCCCGTTTCGATTCAGACGGGCGGCGGTTGACGTCGTACGACCGACTCGTCGGAGGTATTTGGTGCCGGTTTCTCCAGCAGAAGCAACGCGCCGTGACGGCAACCTCATCTCTGATGGTGTGCCCAGGCTGCTTGGCTTTCTGCTGATTCTCGGTGGAATTCTGCTCGGCCCTGCTTGCGCCCGCGCCCAGATTTCGCCCGGTCCACTATCCAAAGCCCATCAATCCCTCGAAGGCCCGACGCAGTGCAACAGCTGCCACGAGTTCGGAACGAAAACGCCGACATTCAAATGCCTCGAATGCCACAAGGAAATTGCCAGCCGCCTGACGGCGAATAAGGGCTACCACGCGCTTCTGAAAATGAAGAATCCTAACGGCAGGGATTGCGTGCGCTGCCACCTCGAACATAATGGCGAGGATTTCAGCCTGGTTCACTGGGAGCCGCCGCTCAAGCAATTCGATCATCGCCTGGCGGGATATCCGCTGGTGGAGAAGCACGCGGCCGTGGCCTGCGAAAAGTGCCATACCCCCGCGCACATGGTTCCCGCGCTGCGCGCATTGATCAAGAAGAAGAACCTTCCCGAATCGTTCCAGGGCCTTTCGCAGGAGTGCGTTACGTGCCATGAAGACGTCCACAAAGGCCAGCTCGGACCGGACTGCCAGCGCTGCCACAACATCACCGACTGGAAACAGGCCAAGCAGTTCGACCATTCGAAAACCAAGTATCCGCTGACCGGCATGCACGCCCAGGTGGCGTGCGAGAAGTGCCACACGCCGTCCGGTCCGGATAAGACCGTGAAGTTCACCGGGCTCAAGTTCGAAGCCTGCATCGATTGCCACACCGATCCGCACAAGGGTGCGTTCAAGGGCACGTGCGAATCCTGCCACACGACCGCCAGCTGGAAAAAAGTCAATCCGGCGATGCAGTTCGACCATTCGAAGACGAAGTACCCGCTGCTGGGCGCGCACGTGAAAGTCAGCTGCACGCAATGCCATGCGGGAGGCGATTTCAACAAGAAACTAGCCTTTGCCGAGTGCATGGATTGCCATACTCCCGATCCCCACAAGGGGCAATTCCAGGCGCGGGCGAGCAAGGGAGAGTGCTCGGAATGCCACAAAGTGGACGGTTGGAAGCCGTCGCTCTTCGGCGTGAAAGAGCACGCGACGTCAAAGTATCCGCTCGAGGGGAAACACGCGGGCGTTGCTTGTGATAAATGCCACACGCCAGCCGGAAAGGACACGCTCTACAAGGTGAAATTCGCGGCCTGCACCGATTGCCACAAGGACGCGCACGACAATCAATTTGCCGCCGCACCCTACCAGAATCGCTGTGAAGAGTGCCATACCGTAAAAGATTTCCACCGCTCGACGTACACCATTGCGAAGCACAAGAACACGCTCTTCCCTCTCACCGGAGCGCACGTCGCGGTGGCCTGCGCGGACTGCCACAAAGCGGGTCTTGCCGGAAGAACCGACAAGATTTTGCCGTTCCATTTTGAGGACAAGACTTGCACCGCGTGCCACACCGATCCGCACAAGGGCGAGTTTAAGGATCGCATGGCGGCCAAGCGCGCCGACGGGACGGCGCTGGGCTGCGAAGCCTGCCACAGCACGCGATCCTGGATCGACATCCGCGGATTCGATCACTCGAAAACAAAATTTGCGTTGCTCGGCGCCCATCGAGGCGTTGCTTGTGGCGAATGTCACAAAGCGCTTCCCGGCTCACACGAAATTCAGTTCAAAGGCACGCCGAAGGATTGTGAGGGTTGTCACACGGACCCGCACGGGGCTCAGTTTGCGGCGAAGGACGGAATCACAAAGTGCGCGGAGTGCCACGTGGACCAGCGCTGGGCGCCCTCCACATTCGATCACGATAAACGCACTCAATTTCCATTGACAGGCGGACACGCAAATGTGGCCTGCAAGGAGTGCCACATGTTGCAGCGGGAGGTCCAGGGCAAGTTGATTTTGTTCTACAAGCCGACTTCGAAGAAATGCGCGGATTGCCATGGAGCGAATGTCGGCCCGCTCTAAGCGAGTCGAGCGTCGAAAAATGCGCACAAGGCAACCGCGCGCGAAAATGCCGCTTCAAAATTAGCAATACCGCAGCAATGGTCGGGCGCGGTCGGAGGACTCCATGGCATCGAAGGATCGAAGGTACAGGTCCATATTCTGGCCCTAAGCCCAGTAGATTGACATCCGCCACCAAGTTTACCCTTCCTTACACCCTTTTTTTGAAGGGATCGGAACCATTTAAAGCGTTTGGGGGCAATTATTTACCGACCGTTCCAGGTTATCCGATGTTTGGCCCTCTTTCTTGCCGTCCTCGTGACGGTCGGGTCGGCGTTCGCGCAGAAAGAGCCCAAGAAGAGTCCCCACGGCCCCCTCGCGATTCCCTGTGAAAATTGCCACACCAACAGCACCTGGACCCCGATTCGCGCGATCCCCGAATTCAATCACAACTCGACGCGGTTCCCGCTGCGCGGCTTGCACGAAAAAGTAGGCTGCACGGAATGCCATGCCAAACCGATTTTCACCGATGTCAGCAAGAACTGCTCGAATTGCCACGCCGATATTCACCGCGGCCAATTCGGCGCCAACTGCGCCCAGTGCCACACCCCAAGCGGATGGCAGGTCTCGGTGCAGTCGATTCAGCAGCACTTCAACCGGTTTCCGCTGCTCGGCGCGCATGCGGTGGTGGAGTGCGACCTGTGCCATAAGAACGCGGCGGTGGGAAATTATCTGGGCCTCTCGACGGCCTGCGAGTCGTGCCACATGTCGGATTTTCAGAACACCACGAATCCGGCTCACGCCGCGGCCGGTTCGTTTTTTGCGCCTTCGAAATGCGCTACGTGCCACTCGTTCGACACCTGGCTGAACGCCAACTTCGACCACAGCGCGACAGGATTCCTGCTGACGAACGGCCACGCCAACGTGGCTTGCGCGCTCTGCCACGTCAACAACAACTACAATTTGACGATCGCGCCGACCGATTGCGGAAATTCGCAGTGCCACCTCACAACCTGGAACGGCACGACCAATCCGAAGCATTCGACGGCCGGGCCGACATTCGCGCTCGCGAATTGCGCGACGTGCCACACGACGATCAGCTGGAACACGGCGACCTTCGACCACAGCACGACTGGATTTGCGCTCACCAACGGCCACGCCAGCGTGCCCTGCGCCTCGTGCCATATCAACAACAACTACACGTTGACCATTGCCCCGACGGATTGCGGAAATTCGCAGTGCCACCTCACAACGTGGCAGCAGACGAATAATCCGGTGCATTCGACGGCCGGGCCGGCATTCGCGCTCGCGAATTGCACGACGTGCCACAACACGGTGAGCTGGACAACAGCGACGTTCGACCACAGCTCGACAGGATTCCTGCTGACCAACGGCCACGCCAACGTGGCTTGCGCGCTCTGCCACATCAATAACAACTACGCTTTGACGATCGCTCCGACCGACTGCGGCAACTCGCAATGCCACCTCACCACCTGGCAGCAGACCACCACTCCCGTTCACTCAACCTCCGGCCCCGCTTTCGCCGCGGTAAATTGCTCGACCTGCCACACGACCACGGGCTGGACCGCGGCGGCGTTCGACCACAGCATCACCGGCTTTACGCTTACGGGAACGCACATGTCCCCGACGCCGACCCCCTGCGCGTCCTGCCACGTGAGCAACAACTATTCGCTCAACTCGGCGGATTGTTACGGATGCCATCAGGCCGTTTACCTGGGCACCGCGACGATTGGCGGAAATGTGCCGAATCACGTGACGGCCGGATTCCCGACTACGGCGTCGGCGTGCGCCTCCTGCCACCCGATTACGAAGTGGGCCGACGGAGTCTTCAATCACGCGTCCACGGGATTCCCGCTGACGAACGGGCACGCGAATGTGGCCTGCAATCTGTGCCATATCAACAACAACTACAGTTTGAACATCGCCCCAACGAACTGCGGCAACTCGCAATGCCACCTCACCACCTGGCAGCAGACCAACAACCCGGTGCATTCCACCGCTGGGGCGGCTTTCGCGGCGGCAAACTGCTCCACCTGCCACACGACCGTGGGTTGGGACGCGGCCTCCTTCGACCATACCGTTACCGGATTCACGCTGACCGGCCAGCACGTTTCTCCGACGCCCACGCCCTGCGCGGCCTGCCACATCAACAACAACTACACGTTGAATTCGACCGCTTGCTACGGCTGCCACACGCCCGAATGGCAGAGCACCGCAACGCTCGGCGGCGCGGTGCCGAACCACATCACCGCCGGCTTCCCCACAGACTGCTCCGTCTGCCACTCGACTACGAACTGGACCAGTTCCACCTTCAACCACAACACCACGACCTTCCCGCTGACCGGTTCGCACACCACCGTGGCCTGCGCCCTCTGCCACGTGAACGGAAATTACTCCGGCACGCTCCCCACCACTTGCGGCGCTTCCGGCTGCCATTTGACCGATTGGCAGAATACCAACGCCCCGCCGCACTCCGCCGTCGGCGCCACGTTTGCCGCCGCCAATTGCACCAACTGCCACACCACTACCAGCTTCCTCACCGCAACGTGGGACCACACCACGACGGGATTTGCGCTGACTGGGCAGCACGTCTCTCCGACGCCGACGCCCTGCGCCTCCTGCCACATTTCGAACAATTTCACGCTCAGCTCCACCGCTTGCTACGGCTGCCACACGCCCGAATGGCAAAGCACCGCAACGCTCGGCGGCGCGGTGCCGAATCACATCACCGCCGGATTCCCGACCGATTGCTCTGTCTGCCACTCGACTACCAACTGGACCAGTTCCACCTTCAACCACAACACCACAACCTTCCCGCTGACCGGTTCGCACACCACCGTGGCCTGCGCCCTGTGCCACGTGAACGGAAATTACTCCGGCACGCTGCCCACCACTTGCGGCGCTTCCGGCTGCCATTTGACCGATTGGCAGAACACCAACGCCCCGCCGCACTCCGCCGTCGGCGCCACGTTTGCCGCCGCCAATTGCACCAACTGCCACACCACTACCAGCTTCCTCACCGCAACGTGGGACCACACCACGACGGGATTTGCGCTGACTGGGCAGCACGTCTCTCCGACGCCGACGCCCTGCGCCTCCTGCCACATTTCGAACAATTTCACGCTCAGCTCCACCGCTTGCTACGGCTGCCACACGCCCGAATGGCAAAGCACCGCAACGCTCGGCGGCGCGGTGCCGAACCACATCACCGCCGGCTTCCCGACAGACTGTTCGATTTGCCATTCGACCACCAACTGGACGACTTCGACGTTTAATCACAATACGACGACGTTCCCGCTGACCGGCGCACACACCACCGTCGCCTGCGCGTTGTGCCACGTGAATGGGAACTACAGCGGCACGTTGCCGACGGATTGTTACAGCTGCCACACTGCCGCTTGGCAGAGCACCACGACGCTTGGCGGGTCCGTCCCCAACCACATTACTTCCGGGTATCCGACGACCTGCGCGTCGTGCCACACAACGACATCGTGGCTCGGCGCGACGTTCAATCACAGTGCGACCGGCTTCCCGCTGACCGGCGCGCACACGACGGTAGCGTGCAACCTTTGCCACACGACTTCGAACCCGCCGCCGACCGACTGCTACAGCTGCCATACGGCGGACTGGAACAGCACTGCCACCCTCGGCGGGGCGGTGCCGGATCATACCGGCAACGGCTTCCCGGCGGCGAGCACGTGCTCGACCTGCCACACGACCACGAACTGGACGTCCGCGACATTTAGCCATCCCTGGTGGAGGATTCCGCACCAGTCCGCCACCTGCGCAAGCTGCCATCAGACGGCCGGCCTGCCCTGGAACTACGTGACCTTCAGTTGCATCAACGGTTGCCACACGCCGGAATCGAGCTGGCAAAAAGATTCAGGCCGCCACAACACGGGCAATTATGGACCGATGACTTGCACGGCTTCGGGATGCCATCCGAATGGTTAGTTGAGGAGTGAGAAAGTTGCGCTGGCGAAATCTCAGGTGTGGGCTGACGCTCGGAGCGGCGCTCCTTTGGGGGCACGCGGCGTTGTCCGCGCAAAACTTGCCGGCGCCCGATGCAACCGCGGGCACTGCGCAGGAACCTGCCGCGGCCAACGCATATCCCGCCGCTCCCGCTGCGGCCACTTCAAAAAATATATTCACTGTGAAGTACGTATCCGACGGAGCCGTCTATCTGGACGGAGGGCGCAACGCGGGAATCGAAGAGGGCATGGTGCTGCATCTGGCGCACGTGGATCCGAACGGCGGAACGACCGACGCCGTGAGGTTTCAGGGAGTGGAACCCATCGCCGATGTGCGCGTCTTTTCCGTGGCCGACTCGTCCGCCGCGGCGGAAATCATAAGGTCGCGGGAAGAATTGGCCGTGGGCGACGTCGCCTACCTGGATATGAAGAGCGTTCACGCCCGCGAAGACAAGATCAATGCCGCCGAATCCGAAAACTATCCCGTGGTGGTCACGTTTTCCAACGGGGATCCGTTGGACGAGGAAATCCGGGCCACCACCGTATCTGAAAAAGTCGCTCCGCCAGTCGAAAACCAGGTTCGCGGCCGAATCGGACTCGATATGGGCTACCTGTCCGAACCGGGCGGCGCCAGCTCCAAGCAATTGGGACTGCTGATCGACGCCGACATCAGCCGGATCGGCGGCACGCACTGGAATTTCACGGGCTACTGGCGCGGCGATTTGACGACGCAAAACGGCGGAAATATGGGCGGTGTCTCACCGCTGGTCTTGAGCGAACTACTGAACCGAACCTATCACCTGGGATTTTACTACCAGAATCCCGACTCGGTCGTCACGATGGGAGTCGGGCGCCTGTATCTGCCTTACGCGCCGAGCCTCAGCACAATCGACGGCGGATACTTCGGGTATCGCATCAACCAGCATTTGACCGTCGGCGTATTCGGCGGATCGACGCCGGACCCGACTTCCTGGAGTTACGCGCCCAACCAGAATATCGCCGGGACCTTCGTGAACTATGAGAAGGGGGACTTCGACCACCTGCACATGACCGATACGTTCGGGCTGGCCTCGACCAGCATCGCCTGGCATATCGCTCGCGAGTTCGCCTTCGCCGAGAATACGATTTCATTCGGCCACGAGTTTTCCGTCTACAACTCGCTCCAGATCGATGGGGCGCGCACGGCGCTGGGCGGCGTTCCGTATAACACCGGACTGACGCAAAGCTTTTCCAGCATTCGATTCCAGCCCATCCAAATGCTTTCCTTCGACTTGAACCACAACTATTTGCGCAATTTGCCGACGTTCGATCCGGCGCTCATCAGCGCGGGCCTTCTGGATCAATATCTCTTTCAAGGGCTGAGCGGCGGAGTCCGCGTGGAACTGCCCTACCATGTCGCCGTCACAACCGAGATCGGCAAGAGCAAAAGCAGCACCGACACCTCGTCTTCCTGGAACCAGATGTACGGCCTGACCCTCGGAGAAATCAAACATACGGGACTGCTATTGGACCTGCGGTACACGAAATTCAACAGCTCCTTCGGACAGGGATCGTACGAGTTCGTTTCCGTTTCCCGAAGCCTGGCCGACCGCTTCCATATCCAGTTGCAGGCCGGAACGCAGCATCTGACTTCCGCATTCAGCACCAACTCGGATTCCAAATTTGTCACCAGCATCGTGGACTGGACGCTCGGCCCGCGGTTCTTCTTTGAAGGGCTCTTCAGCTGGAACATGGGCACAACGATGAACTATCAGCAGACGAATTTCACGTTCGGATACCGGTTCGGAGGCAAGCTCCTCAAATGATCGCGTCCGCCTACAATCGTCGCAACGGAGCGAGGCCCGCAGCCCGGCCGGCCTGGTGGTGCGCCCTCGCGCTCCTGGCCGCCTTCGCGATGGGCAGCGGGACTTGCGCCGCGCAAACCGAGCCCGGCGATCTCCCCGCCGCCGCGCCCGAACGGCTCGATTCGCTAGTGCTCGCGCGCAAGTACGTTCAGGAATATTTCGATAAATTTTCCGATCTGGCCTGCAAGGAATCCGTCACGCAGATTGTGTTGAACAGCAGCGGTCACGCCATTTATCGCGAGAATTCCGCATTCGACTATCAGTTTCAAGCGACCAGCGCCAGCGGAAACTTTAAATTTACGGAGACGCGGCAGGTGCGCAATCCCGCGTACCGCGATCCCGCACGGACCTTGCTGGTCACCACCGGTTTCGCCAGCCTGCTCCTCGTGGCCCATCCGATGTACGAAGCGAGTTACGTATTCGAGTCGGGCGGCTCGGAAACGATCGACGCCGTTTCCTACGATCTGATTCGCTTCACACCCGTTCCGGGCGCGGCTTCACCGGCGTCCCTGCGGCTGCGCGGGAAAAATTACGCGCTGCCCCTTTCCGGCACGCTTTGGATCGATCCTCGGTCCGGCGCCATCGTGAAGCTGGTAGCCAAAGTGGACTCGAGCTTGAGCGATCTGGGCCTGGCGGGGATGAGCAGCGAGGTTCATTACTCGCTGCACAATTTCCGCGACCCCGCGGAGTCCGTGTGGATCGCGGATTCCGCCGTGATCGAAGTCGCGACGCCGCGCCAGCACTGGCGCAACCTGCACAAATTTTCGGACTTCAAGAGATTCAACGTCAATGTTCATGAGGAAATGGGGAAACTACAATGAGTCAATCCGCAGCAGTACAAAGCATGATGTTCAGCAGGGAGGCTTCGGAAAAGAAGCATCGCGGCCGGGTGCTCGCGGCCTGGATCGTGTCCATGGCGTTCGTCGGGGCGTTCGCCGCGTACGGTTTCGACTACTACACGCTCCCGTGGAAGGACCGGCCGTTTTCGCCGAAACACATGCTCCTGCGACCGAGCGGGCCGATTGGCGTGAACCTGGGCGTGTTCGGCGTACTCATGTTTTTCATGATCTACCTGTACCCGCTGCGCAAAAAATGGGGCTGGCTCGGCCGGCAGGGAAACTCGCGCCACTGGCTAGACTTCCACGTCGTGCTGGGCACGGCGGCGCCGCTGGTGATCGCGCTGCATTCCTCGTTTAAATTCGGCGGAATCGCCGGCATGGCCTTCTGGATCATGACCGCCGTCACGGCCAGCGGATTCGTCGGCCGGTATTTGTATTCGCAGATTCCGAGATCGTTGAACGCCGCCGAGCTGACCATCAAGGAAATTCAAGAGGCGGAAGTACAGCTCCGATGGAACGCCGAGGAAAAACACGAAAAGATCGGGACGAGCCTCATCGATTTGTTCGAGTTGCCAACCGCCACACAGGTAGCCCGCACGCCGATGTTGGTCGCCCTGTGCTGGATGATCTGGCTGGACCTTCGCCGGCCCTTTCAGGTTTCCTGGCTTCGCTTGCGGGCGGCCGGCTTTGTGGCCTGGGTGACCTCGCTGTTCGGGATACTGCCGACCAGCAAATCCGAGCTGGAAGTTGCGATTCAAAGCGCGCGAAAGCAGGCGTCGCTGTCCAAGAGGATCCTGTTTTTATCGCGTACCAAGCAGGTGTTTAACCTCTGGCACGTCGTGCATCGCCCGTGTAGTTATTCGTTCGCTATTCTTGCCATCCTGCACATTGTGGTCGTGCTGGGGATGGGCTATAGGTAGAGTGAGGAGATTCGCATGAAGCGCACAGCCCTTTTGCTGGCGGCCGTCGGGCTTCTTGCCATCTTCGCGGGCTGCAAGAAACAGGTGAGCGACGCGGATGCCATCCGCTCCGGCATCAATCAACACCTCGCATCCTTGAAGACGCTGAACCTCAGCGCGATGGACATGAACATCACCAGTTTTTCCGTTCAGGGAGACCAGGCCCAGGCGCAGGTGGAGTTCAAGCCGAAAACGGGAGCGCCGCAGGGCGCGGGGATGCAGGTTTCTTACTCCCTGGCAAAGCAGAACGGCGAGTGGGTGGTTCAGACCACGCAGCCGGCCGGCGGATCGATCCAACATCCCGCGCCGGGCGAGAACCCTCATATGAACGAGGGTGCGGGCGTACCGTCGTCGACGGGTTCGATGCCGAATTTTCGCGAACTAGTTCCGGGCGGAGGGAGTTCCAAGGCGCTTCCTCCCGGACATCCTCCTATCAACTCACAGGGAAATACTCCCGCCCAGCAGTAGTCAGAACGAACTTCCGCGGCTGGTGAGATCGTCCGCATCCTGTCTTACTTTTAGTTTTTGTCTCAGGCGTGAACGAGAGCGGTCTGTTTGGCTTCGCTGCTTCCCTCGGCGGTCATGTCGCGCTGCCCGATGCGCACGCCGATCTTTTTCAGGAACGCGGTTGGGGGTTCGCCGCCCGCGAAGATCCACGTAAAATCGTTGGGAATCTCCTGCGATTGGCCATTGACTTCCAGAACCACCGATTTTTCCTTAAATTCCGCGGGTATCGAATTGAAAATTACGGTGAGTTTCCCTTTTTGCATGCACTCCTGAATTCTCTTTTCGTTCCTGTCCTTCAGGCGAGAGAAAGCCTCTTTGCGATAGGATAGCGTGACCTTGTTCCCCGTCTGATTTGCCAGCCCCATGGCCGCCTCGATGGCGCTGTCGCCGCCGCCCACAACGAGGATCTTCTTATTCACGTAGTGGTCCGCTTCGATCAGGCGGTACATCACGTGGGGCAGTTCCTCTCCCTTGACGCCGAGCTTTCTCGGGATTCCGCCCTTGCCGAGCGCAAGAATCACGGCCAACGCACGATGCTGGCCCTTGGTGGTGGTAACCGTAAAGACGCCGTCCTCGCCCCGCTTTACGTCTTCCACTTTTTCGCCCTTGCGGAATTTGAAGTCCACTTTCCCGAGGACTTCGCTCCACAGCGCGAGGAGATCTTCCTTGGAGAGCTCCGTCTTCTTGAATTTTCCATAGACCGGCAGCTCTACGGGGCTGGTCAGCACCAGTTTCTGACGCGGGTACTTCGAAACGGTACCTCCGACATCGCTCTCGTCCACGGTGAGATAGTTCAACTTCTTTTCGCACGCGCGCAGCGAAGCGCTGATACCGCCCGGTCCGGCGCCCACGACGAGCAGGTCCAGGACGTCCGGCGCTGGCTTTCGCTTTCGCAAGGACGGAATCCTGGTCGCAATCGTGTCGGTGCAATCGCGCCCTTGATTAATGGCGTTCTTGATCAAAGCCAGGCCGCCGAGTTCCCCGACGATAAACAAATTCGGAACGCTGGTCTCGTACTCAGGCGACAGGGCAGGCAGGTTCGCACCCACGCTCGGGCTGGCCATGACCATGGTGATGGCGCCGACGGGGCAAACTTCGGCGCACAGGCTGTGGCCAATGCACTTGTAGCCGTTGACGATGACCGCTTGGCCTCCCAGCATGGCGAGCACGTCGCCTTCCGGGCAGACGGTCGTGCACGTGGCGCAGCCGATGCAATATTGCGTGTCGATATGAGGGTGCTGGGACTGAGGCCCGTCGGAACGCAACGTGCCCTTTTTTGCCGCCTCGCGCGCGCGCACCGCCTTGAGCTTCTCCTCTTTCAGATAGCGGCGCACGAAGAAAGTCGTAATAATCGCGGCGATTAGAAGACCGACTAGGTTATTCACAGCGATATTTTCTCATAGGCTGAAACGCGAAGCCCCCATGCCGTCAGGGTCTGTGCCTACACCGGCAAGGTTGTTTCCGCGGTGCTGGTCCTGAAGTTGGATTCACGGTTGCGGTCCAGAGTTGTTCGACGGAGCGCCGGAATATTGGCGGGCAACAGCGTCCGCCCTCCCCCGAAATCACCGGCTCAAAGTTATTTCCGGCGGCCGCTCAGTCCGCCGCTCCGGCGGACTGGAGCTGCGACTCCAGCGTGGCGCAATATTCGCGTTCCGAGGCGAGTTCGGTCTGCAGCTTCTTGACTAGGGACTCCAGGCGCTTCACTTCCATGCGCAGTTTCTGCAAGCTCCTGGGCGTTGGCCGCAGGGGGCGTGCAGAGCCGCGGCAGCGGCCGGCGCTTGCGGCGCAGGCGCGGAGCAGGCGCGAGGGCGCCGGCGCGTGCACGGGTGGCGGAGCGGACTTGGGAAAAGCGTCGGCGGCGCACTCAAAAAATCTGCTGAGCGGGCTGCCTGGCTCGCCGCTGCCGGCGGGCGGGGCGGCCGGGCCGGGTTCGGCGCGGTTCAAGAGTTTTTTGACGCGGACCACCAGGTCCTGAGGATGAAACGGCTTTCGGATCAGTTCGTCGGCTTTCACCTGATGTGCGCGTTCGGCTACCTCTTTGTTGACCACGCCGGACATCAGGAAAACGGGAGTCCCGCCATAGCAGCGGATGCTGCTTGATGAATTCGCAGAGCTGGTAGCCGTCCTTGTCCGGCATGATCACGTCGCTGATCACGGCATCGGGAACGGTCTGGTCAAACAGGGCCACGGCGGAAGCCATGTCGGAGCAGGTCACCACATTGAAATTCTCACGGCGAAAGGCGATCTTGACCACCTCGCGCATGGTGGCGCTATCGTCGATGAAATACACGTTGGGTTTTGGACCCGGATCGAGTTGGGTAACGTCGGCTCATGAGACCTCACTTTCCGCGGGATGGCTGTTCGTTTCGTCAAACAGGCGCAAGGCGTCCAGCAGCAAATCCATGGAACTCCGATGGACTGTGCGCTGGCTGGCCGTGGCACCGGCCAGCAGCTTGTAGACGCCACTCGCCGATTGCTGGCAATCTTTCACGATTTGAATGAACGCTTCCTCGCCGACGAGCGTGCCGCACTCGGCATGATGAATCTCGCCGGAATCAAAAAATATGACCGCGTCGTTCTCTCCGGCGTTGATGTGCAACGCGCCGGTCTTGCGCGACTGGTCCAGCATCTGAACGATGCCCGGCAAATCCAGATGCTCGAGGCTGCCGCTGAGCGAGGTGTCCGAGGTGGAGAGCATTTCGGAAGCCTGAAAACCATTGCGGGAGCTGCGCAGAAATGCGCGCACGTGGCTGGCAATGTCCGCGGGATTCCTTCGCCGGTCGATGTAATCCTC
The DNA here is from genome assembly GCA_963800455.1 of uncultured Acidobacteriota bacterium. Taxonomy (GTDB): domain Bacteria; phylum Acidobacteriota; class Terriglobia; order Acidiferrales; family UBA7541; genus Palsa-360. Next base: position 1,677,591 of record CAWDAY010000004.1, read on the forward strand.
GCAGCCGGCGCGGTAAGCCTCCAGCGAACCCTTTTCCGCGCTGCTGCCCAGGGCCAACAGCGGCATGTTCGCGGTTTTGGGGTCGCTGCGCAGCACGGGAACAATCTCGAAGGCTCCCATTTCCCTGAGTTCGGTGGCGCAAAGAATAATGTCGGGCGGATTCCACTCGATCATGGTCAGCGCGTAGGACGCCACGGGATGATGAAACACCTGAAAACCTTCCTTGTCCAGTGCGTCGGTAATGCGTTTGACAAAATACACATTGCTGTCGATCAGCAGGACGCGCGGCGCGGTCGGGGTATCGTTCATGACAGCGCCTCCGCCGCGAGAATTGGCTCCGCGCGACTGCCGGAGCCCGCCGCAATGGCCTTTTCGAGATCCAGAACCTCGATCATTTCCCCGTTGAATTCCAGGCTTCCAATTACAAAATCGTCCTGCCCTGTCGCGGCCAGCAGAATTCCGGCCGCCAGTTCGCATTCTCCCTGCACGGGGATGGCGCAGCGCTCGGGAGTGGCCGAGAAGCGCCGCTCCACGACCAGGAAAAACCGCGCCGGCGGCGATGGCGCGCCCAGCACTCCGGGCCCCAAGTCCAGCACCGGAACGATTCGCCCTCTACGCAAAATGACGCCGGTAATCAACGGCGTCGTGTGCGGAAATGAAAATTGCACCGGAGACGCAACCAACTCCGCGACGCATTCGCGCGGCAGCGCAACATGCCGCGTTCCCAATTGAAAGACCACGAAGGAAGGGGCGAGAGAGCTGGTTTCCGCGTTCATGCGCTCACCCTCCTCCATGACCGCGTCGCCGCGGCGGACTTCAGCAAACCCGGATTCTGTTCTTCGAGCTGTTGCAATTCCGCGGCGGTCAAAAATCCAAGCGGATTGGCAACGGGCAGAATTTGCGGTCCATCACCGTGAGGCCGCGATACCAGGTGCTTTCTTCTCCGCGAAAGGATTGCGGCAAGCGAGAGCAGCACTCGCATCTCGGCCATTTCTTCAATTCGGTCCACCAGCACGGCCACCGGCGCGCTGCGCAGGATCAGCACCTTGGTGGGCCGGGACGGCGGCAAACGGAAATGCTCGTAGCCGCTGACCACGTAGTAGGCGCGCGAGTCGCGCTCCACAATGTGGCGGACTTTTCCGAGCACGGGGCGATCCAGGTCCACAACCGTTCCGCCCAAGCTGTCCGTGCTCCTGAATTTCCTGAATGGACGCGGCGGAAATCACGAAACTATATTGAGCGATGGAAAACACCGCGACTTGCTCGCGCGGCCGATTGTCCCGCGGCGTCAGATCGGAGTTGATCTGTGGCGTCATCGCGACCCTATTGGCTGTGGCTGCCTGCAAATGGAATCCAATATATTTTTCGATCGCGGCATACATATCGTCGATGCCCACGACCTGATCCACGGCGCCTGTTCGAATGGCTTCGGCGGGCATGCCGAAAATGACGGAAGAGGCTTCGTCCTGCGCGAGCACCCATCCACGGGCCGACTTGAGGGCTTGAACGCCGATGGACCCGTCATTGCCCATTCCGGTCAGCACCACTCCCACAACGTTCGCGCCGCCATAGGCCGCGGCCGATTCCAATGCCACATCGGCGCAGGGGCGGTAGCCGGAGATTCTTGGGCCATCGTCCAGCTTTATGCGGCCGGTCAAGGAGATGCGCAGGTGGTGCGATCCGGGGCAAACATAAAATATTCCCGGCTGGATGCGACTCGTTGGCTTCCGCTTCCTTCACGCGAATCGATGAGACCTCGGAGAGCTGCAAACTCAATTGCGAGGTGAACGTCGCGGGCATGTGCTGCACCAGAACGACGGCCGCCGGAAAATCCTTTGGGAATCGCGGCATCAGCCGCATCAAGGTTGCCGGACCGCCGGTGGAAGCCGCAATCATGACCAAGGGAACGCGCACATCCGAATTTCCAGACTTCTCTTATGGTTGGGGCTTGTGATTTCAGTTCCGCGGAAGCCGAGGGATCGTGCCGGGCGGCGGTGCGCACCACGCGAACCTTGGCGGCCATCTTGAGTTTGGAAAGGAGCTCGTCGCGGACATTCTTCATGTCCAGGTCGATGGCGCTGGACGGTTTGGTGACGAAATCGATGGCGCCCAGTTCCAGGGCGCGCAGTGTGCTGGCGGCGCCCTGGCGAGATTCGGAGCTTACAATCAGGATGGGGCGCGGGCTCTGCGTCATGATGTGCTGCGTCGCTTCCAGGCCGTCCATGCGGGGCATGTTGATATCCATGGTAATGACGTCCGGCTGCAGGGACTGCGCCATGGTGATGGCTTCGCGGCCGTCCTTGGCTTGCCCGACCACTTCCAGTTTTGGATCGCTGAGAATGAGCTCCTCGAGGACTTTCCGCATGTAGGCGGAGTCGTCCACGATGAGCACTCGCGTCTTTTTTTCGACAGCGGCCATTGCTAGACCCTATCCAATACGGGCGCGGCGGGACGGCGCTGCCGCGTCGCTGAATTCATCAATTCATCCACCACCAAAAGGAGTTGCTCTTCCTGCACGGGCTTGGTCAGGAAGGAAGCCGCGCCTTCCTTCATGGCGCGCTCGCGATGCTTGGCGCCGGCCCTGGAGGTGACCACCAGGACGGGTATGCGGCGCGTCGAGGGGTCCTGCCGCAGGTGCGACATCAGTTCGTAACCGTTCATGCGCGGCATTTCAATATCGGTAATAACCAGGTGACAACCCACCTGCGCCACCAACTCCACGGCCTCCAGGCCGTCCGAAGCCAGCTTCACGGAATAGCCGGCCTTTTCCAGAATTCTGCCGACGAATTTGCGGACGCTGATGGAGTCGTCGGCGATGACCACGACTTTTTCCTCGGCATCGGCTCGTCCACCGCGGCGGCGGGAATGCTGCCGGAGGCAACCGCCAAAGCTCCCGGTCCGAAAACGCGGGCCGCGTTGGCGGAGGGAATGACGACGTCCACTTCCGCGGCCGACGCGCCCACCAGGCGGTTCACATCCACAAGCAGGATCAAACTTCCGTCGGTGGAAATCGTGGCGCCGGGGAAAAGCTTGACGCGGCGCAGGTACTGGCCCAGATTCTTGATAACCACTTCGTCCTTGCCAAGAACTTCTTCGACCACCACGCCTACCTGGCGCCCCGCGGCGCGCACGATCACCATATTCATGTAGCCGTTGATCGGCTCGATGGGAGGAAGGCCCAGCGCGGAGTCCAGGCGAACCACTTCGGTCACCACGCCGCGCACTTTGGTGAGCAACTTTCCGCCAATGTCTTCAATTTCCGTTCGGGCGCAGTCTGCGGATTTCTTCCACCACGGCAAGGGGCATGGCCAAAACGGTCGTGCCTGAGCGCACAAAGAGGGCCTGCGAAATAATTAGAGTGAGCGGAACTTTTACGCCGAAGCAGGTGCCCTTGCCCGCTTCGCTGCGGATTTCGATTTCGCCGTTCAGGGAATGAACGTTGTTGCGGACAACATCGAGGCCCACGCCGCGCCCCGCGACTTCGGTCTTGGACTCGGCGGTGCTGAAGCCGGGATGAAACAAAAAGGCTCGCAGATCGCTTTCGGTGAGGTGCTCGGCTTCCGAGGCGAGACACCAAGCCGGCCTGGATTCCGGTCTGCAGAATCCGCCCGTAGTCCAGCCCGCTGCCGTCGTCTTCCACTTCGATGAACACATGATTGCCGCGATGAAAGGCGCGCACGGTCACTTTGCCGCGCGGGCGATTTGCCGGTTCAGTTCGCGCGCCATTGCGTCTTCAATGCCATGCGCGATGGCGTTGCGAACCAGGTGAATCAGCGGATCGGTGATTTGCTGGACGATATTGTTATCGAGGCGAGTATCTTCACCGAAAAGTTCCAGATCCACGGGCTTGCCGCATACCTTGGCGGCGTCGCGCGCCGTGCGGGACAGGCGCGTGTAGAGATTGCCGATCGGCACCATGCGCGCTTCGGTGATTTCATCCTGCAGATGATGTCCGAGCTTGGTGAATTCGTCGATGTCCCCGCCCACCCGGCCCACAAATCCGCCGAGCTGCGCGAGCACTTCCGAAATATCGGCGGAAATTTCCGTCAGCGAACGAGAGAGAATATTGAAGTCATCGTAACGGTCCATTTCCAGCTCGGAAAAATCCAGCCAGCCGCCTGCCGGAGCCGGCTCCTGTGCGGCTTGCGCGTTCCCGGCCGGGTTGCGCGGCCCGCCCGAAGCCCCGTCCGCAGCGCCGGCGCCGAGGCGGTTAAACTCGTATTTCTCTTGGAATTCGGCGACCTTGTCGGACAAGCGCTTCCGGGAAATCCCGAGAACTTCGACGAGTTTCTTTAGTTCGGCCATGCGCCCGATGAGGCGAGTACGATTGATGACCAGCTCGCCGACGCTGTTCATCATTTCGTCGAGTCGCAACAGGGAAATCCGGACCGACTTGGATTGCGTCCCACGCTCCCCTGTTTGTCCAGCGCCGGAGGATTTTGCGTTGACGCGCGCGGCGGGCGCGGCGTCCGGCTCCGATGCTTCCGGCCGGGCTTCTTCTCCCGCGCCGGCGGCTTCCTCCAGCAACTCTTCGGGTACCCATCGCGTGATTCGGGTGAGGAGCGGTCCGACGGTGGATTGCATCTCCTCGTCGCTGCTCCACTGGCGGTGCAGGAATTTTCGCAGAGCATCGACCGTTTGCAGGCAGATGTCGGTAATTTCCGGACTTGGATGGAGGGCTCCGTCGCGAAGTTGACCGATCAGATCCTCGAGCCGATGCGCCACCGCGCCCAGCCGCCGCAGGCCCACCTGCGCCGCGGAACCTTTGATGGTATGAACGGAGCGGAAGAGCCTGTGGATCTCCTCCGGGTCCGGATTGGATTCCAGGCCGAGCAGACACTGCGTCGCGATTTGCAGATGCTCTTCCGCCTCCGGAATGAAAAAGTCCAAGACTTCGCCGGGAACATCGTCATCTTCGGGCAGATCCTCGGCGAGGTTGCCTTCCGGCTGGCTCTGTAAATTCCGCGCCTCCGCCTCGAGACCGGCGCGCAGGTCCTCGTCCGGCTCGGGAGAAGCCGCGGAAACGCCGCCAAATGCGAATGCGTAGCGGTGCTTGAAATTGGCAATGTCGTCGACGGTTTCTTTGCCGTCCGAACTGATTTGGAGCAGGTCAAACTCAAGGACCGAGATGGCGTCCGCCAGGAACTCCGTGAGCGGCCCATACGTGTCGGGACTCAGTTGCGCCTTCAGGGCATATTGAAAAACGTGCGCCAATCTTCCGGAAATATCGGAGAACAGCGGATAACCCCAGCGGCCCGCGGATTCCGCCAGTTCGTGGGCGGCTTCGTAGAGACGAACGAGATCCTCGTTGGAGGCCTGCGGCTCGACCGGCAGGGCGGCATACTCCCGCAAATACTGGAGGCGCTCGGAAGCGTCTTGCAGGAATTGTTCGAGAGAACTGGAATCGTGAGTGGTCATGACCCGTTCCCAGTCGCCGCCGGCTTTAGCTCGGACTTCGCAGCCGCGGGCTTGACGTAGTACTGGCACTCTCCAAACACGGCCGTTTCGAACTTGACGGGAGCGGTCTTCATCGATTCCGAGTGGCCGAGAAAGAACAGGCCTCCCGGTTCGAGCGTGTCGTAGAACCGCTGCAGCAGTTCGTTGCGCCGCTCCTCGGAGAAATACATCAGGACGTTCATGCAGAAAATACAGTCCATGCGGCCCACGTAGACCGAGCGCGCCAAGTTCATCGGAGCGAACGAAATCATTTTGCGGATGCCGCGGCTTCACTTGCCAGGAATCTCCCGCTTTCTTGAAGTGCGTCTGCGAGTTGCAGAGGCGTGACGTTCGTCAGGCTTCGGCGTCCGTACACGCCGCGCTCCGCGATGCTGCAAAACGTCGCGGCTGATGTCCGTCGCGAGAATCTCAATTTGCCAGGCATCGGGAAACGGCAGGGTGTCCGCCACGGTGATGGCGATGGAATAGGCCTCTTCTCCCGTGGAACAGCCCGCGCTCCAGATTCTCAACGTGCGCGGGTCGCGCCACTTATTGCGCGCCTGCACTTCGGGCAAGGACCACCCGTTCGAGCGCTTGAAAAATATCCGGGTAACGAAAGAAGGAGGTTTCCTGCGTGAGCAGGCTTGCCAGGAGACGGTCGTATTCCACGTTGGAGCTGCGAATCCGGCGAAGCAGCGCTGCGGCGCTTGGTTCTCCGCTGGCGCGCAGATATTCGTTCACGCGCGGCGCAAAGAATCCTTCCGCGCGACGCATCGAACGTTAATGGCCGACCGCTCTTCGATCAAGCGTGCGGAGCTCGTCGAGCTCCGAAGCGGTCACGGCAGCCGGTAGCGTGGATGACTTTTCCATGCGCGTTCCAAGGGTCCTCAGGCCGGCATCAACGGGCCGGTTTCCGATGGGTTATCGCCGCGCCTCGACAACAGCTGGTTCGCGCCGTTCCGCGGCGGGTGCGCCGTTGGAACGGAATTGCGACAGTGCATCGACGAGTTGTTCGGAGAGCTTCACCAGCGTGCCTACCGTGCCGGCCGCTTGCCGCGCGCTCTGCGAGGTTTGCCGCGTGATTCCGGAGATGATCTGCATGGCGTTTGCGACGCCTTCCGTGCCGCGCACCTGTTGTTTGGAAGCCAGTGAAATTTCCTGGACAAGTTCCGCCGATTGGCGGACGACGCTGGAGATGGCTTCGAGCGCTTTTCCGGCCTGATCGGCAAGGCCCGCTCCGACTTCCACTTCCTTGGTGCCTTCTTCCATGACGACCACCGCTTCATTCGTCTCGGCTTGAATGGCCTTGATGAGCGCCGCGATATCCTTCGTGGCGGTACGCGAGTGCTCGGCCAGTTTGCGGACTTCATCGGCGACGACGGCGAACCCGCGTCCAGCTTCTCCGGCGCGGGCGGCTTCGATGGCGGCGTTGAGAGCCAGCAAGTTGGTCTGTTCGGTGATGTCGTTGATGACGTTGATGATTTCGGAGATTTCCAGCGAACGATCGCCGAGGGACTTGATTTTCGCGCGGTGGCTTGCACGGAAGAACGGATGCGCTGCATTCCTTCGAGCGTATCTCGCACGGCTCGGTTGCCTTGCTCGGCTGCATCCAGGGCGCGGCGCGCGGCTTCGGCGCTGGCTTCCGCGTTGTTGGACACTTGTTTCATGGAAACTGTCAGCTCTTCGACGGCCGACGAGGTGTTGGTGATTTCCTGATCCTGCTGGCCGGTGCCGGTGTTCATTTCGTCCGTGGCGACCAGAATTCGGTTGGCGTTGGTGGAAACTTCCACAGCCGCTTTGCGCACTCGGTCGATGACGGTCGTGAAATTGTCCAACATGAAGTTGATGGAATCGGCCACGTTTCCGAGCGCGTCGTTGGTGACCTTGCCGCGAAGCGTCAGATCGCCGCGCGCCACTTGGTTGATGAGGTTCAAGAGGTCCGTAATGCTGCGCTGCAACAGTTCTTGTGCTTCCTGGTTCCCGTAGGCCTTGGCCACGCGCGCGCTGGTCTTGATTCAGGTTTTCCGCGATCACGCTGAACTCGTCTTCCACCGGCACTTCAGCCTTGGCGCGCGAATCGCCCGCCGCAAAGCGCTCGGAAAAGGAGGCCAATGCGCCGATGGGGGCGAGCACTCTGCGCGGCAGTGTCAGCAGAAGCGCAAGCGAGGTGACGGCCGCTATGCCCGCGGCGATCAAGAACTCCATGACTGCCGCCCGAGCCTCCTCCCTGAAGGATCGAAGTCGCCACCCGAGTGCACGCCGGCTTCATAAGCCAGTCCTAGCACTCCAAACAGCGCGATGCTCGTCCCTATGACAAGCATCCAAATGGTCGAACTCAAGCGGGTCTTCATGACTTCACATCCTCCCTAATCTCTCGTTCGCGGTGCACTGCATTGTTGAATTCCTATGGGGCCCAGAGAGATGGCCCGACTTAAATGACGGGCACGGAAAACACTTGAACCAACTGCCGGAGATCCAGCACCAAGGCCAGACGATCTTCATGCCGTAGCATGGCGCGGCAATGCGGCATGTCCGGAGGCGCATGGTCCAGAAGCGACTCCGAATTGGCCGGGAAAGTGCCGATCACTTCATCCGCGGCGATTCCCACATGCATGTCTTCGCTGCTGGTCATCTCCCGCCAGCACCGCCACGATGATGCTGCGCGGCAGCAATCCCGGCCTGCGGCCCTCGGTGACAGCAATATCCACGGCCGGAATGATCGTCCCGCGCAAGTTGAAAACGCCCATCAGGAACGGCGGCCCGAGAGGCACGCGCGTCACCAGCGGCCAGTCCACAACCTCTTCCACTTCGAGCACGGGAAGACAAAACCGCTCGCGCCCGGCGCGAAATACGCAAAATTGCCGCGAGGGCGGCGCATGCTCGCTCGAATCCGGAAATCTCGGCCAATTCCTCGGACAGCATGTCCGAAGGCAGCGGATCCAGATAGGTTTCGTCCGCCATCAGGCGAACCGCCTTACTTCACGCAATAGATCGACTGGCGTAAAGGGCTTCACGATGTATCCGTCCGCGCCCTGTTGCTCTGCCCAGAACCGGTCGCTCGGAGTCGATTTCCCGGTCACCACGACGATCGGAATTCCTTGTAGGATGGCGAATTCTTGAGCGCCCGGCAGACCTGGAAGCCATTGCGCTCCGGCATGACCACATCCAGCAGAATCAGACTTGGGCGCTCGGCGTCGATGGTTTGCTCGATTCGGGCCGGATCGCTGATGCCAATGACGCGGTATCCTTCCTTCACCAGCGCATCCTCGATCATCCGAACCATGGCTTGGGAGTCATCGACGATCAGAATTTTTTCATGGCTGACTCCTCAGTTCAAAGTGCCCCGACAAGAGACAGCAAGTGCAGCGCCACTCGCGAAAACGAGTTTCTCAATCGGATACTGCGTCCAACCGTCACGAATCGCAGACGTTACCGCTCGGGCGAACACCGGATGGGGCTTGAGAGCGTCTACGCGCGCCATCTCCCGGTCGTCTCAAGGTGAGATTTTCTCTCGCTGAGTTCCATCTCATTTTCGATGGAAGAGAGCCGATGAACGATTTCGTTGAACGTAGCGCCATGGTGTGAATCGTGCGCACATGCTCCCGGCAGCGGTCCGGGAACGGGTCCTCGGACAGCAGAATCAGGTCCGCATTGCCGAGAAGGGAGGTCAACGCATTGACCATGCCGGGACGTGCCTCCAGCAGGGATTTCCCCAGGATGCCAAACCGTTTTTGCGAAAGGATAGTGATTTCGGCTTCACGCGCGCGTGTTTCCGCGACCGTGCGCCGCAGCACTTCCCCGCGAGCGAAAACAAGATTCTGACCCACCCCGGATTTTCCGGGATCAAAAGCCAGTCGTCGTGCGTGGCATGAACAACTTTTAGGCTTTCCTGTCGCCCACGGCACAGACCACGGAATCCGGAAACACGGCCGACGCGGCGGGCAGGCCCTCGCAGTCGCGCAAGGGGCCCACGAGAACGAATGCGTATCCGGAGAAGACGGCATCACGTCTGGCGCCGGCGGAAACAGCCGCGACGGCCGGAGAATCCTTTTCCATGCGCCATGTGGACGTAGACATTCCGCACGAATTCGGCATCATCGGAAACGATCAATATTTGCCCAGGAGTCATCGCTTTTCTTGCTTCGGCTCATTTCCCTTTTGGAGTTGTTCGGCTTCGTCCACCAGGGAGAGCAATCGCTTCAGGCTGATGGCCAAATTCACGGCCCCGTCCGTCTTCATGGTTCGCTTGAGCTGATCCACGCGTTCCTGAAATCGAGGGATTTCTCCGCGCGCATGGGCCACGGCCTGATGCAATACCTTGAAATCCATCAGCCGCTTTCGGCGCTCGATCGACGTGGCGAGCAATGCGCGGGCCACGATCAGCCGCCGCAATTCTTCCGACGCCTGTCCGGAATCGCTGATGAACGCCGCCACTTCCCATGCGGAAAGGAGAATCCGCGCATTGTCGACCGTTACTGTGGTCATCGAACGGCCGCGAACCGGAGGAGTGGCAATCAATTGCTCCCAGATTTTCTCTTCCAAACCTTCGATGTCCGAGGCGCCGATACTGGAAACCGTCTGGTCGGGCGAGGGAGCCGATTCTCTGGCGGCAACGCTCGAAGGGGCGGCCGGCTCCGCGCTAACCTGCGGCGTTGCGGGTGGAAGCGGGACCGAGGGAGCCGCAGGCGGCGCAGCGGGGTTTCGCCGCCTTGGAAGTCTTGTTCTTGCGCATGGCCTCGGCAGCCGCGAGCACCTCCGCGCTGATTTTTTGCGTCGCAATCGTGGATTCGGGCGAAGCGGGCGCCGCGTCGGCGTTCAATGCCTCTTCCAGATCTTCGCGAATGCACATTAATTGTTCGTACGGCTGAAACGACGAGTTCTGGCTGTAGTCCGACCGGAAGGGCGGCTTCCAGTGCTGGTGAAATTGGCGCAGCTTGGAGACGAGTTCCTTGGGGGAGAGTCCCGCCCTGCGGCAATCGACGGTATCGATGCCGCGCTTTTCCAGCTGGGTGAGCGCAGTTCCGATCGCGCGTAAATCCGCATGAAGCAATTGGATAAAAGACCGGCGAAGCAAAAAATTGAACCGGCAGATGGAAACGAGCGCGGCCGACTCATAAAACATATCTCCCACCGCCGTCTTTACGAGCTTGCCTTGCTCGAGCAAACCCTGCTCCATCAGGTCACGCAGCCGGCGGCATTGCCTGGCGGATTCCAGAATCTGATCGAGCGGTTCAAACCCATCGAGGGACCCCGGTTCGATTTCACCGAGCACGGGTCGAAGAATTTTCGCGACTTCCGCGGATTCGATTGCCCCGGCAATCAGGTCCTGCGGCGCGCAGAGAACGAAGTACTGGACGACCAGCAAATCAATTTTGTCCCGGTCGGCGGGAAGTTTTTCGAGCTTGCCCAGATGGCGGTGCAGAAAGAGTCGGAGGCTGTCCTCACGCGCGACGGCCGGGGTCGCCAGGAAATGCCGGAGGTTGACGGCTTGAACTACCTGGTCCATGCGATCCAGCCAGAGAAGATCGCGCTCTTTGATCTTCTTGTCCGACCACGACCCGAAATTGATGCCGGAAGGATATGGCCCCGCTGGAAGATCGAGCTGTTGCGTCAGCGCTTCGTAGATCGGATACAACCGGCCGAAATCCTCCCACGTCTGGGGAACCGCGGGCGGAACGGCGACCGGCTTCCGGGAACGGCTGCGTTCTGGAGTAAGCGTTTTCACGATGATCTTAGAGGGACGCACTCTGAGACGGAATCGTGAGATTGATTGTCCGTCGCATGGCTCCGACTCCTGGCTCCGTGTCCGCGCGAAACTCCCAGCGTCAGGAATTCAATTGCTCGATCGCCCGGACGCAAGCGCCCACAGGAATTAGTGCAAGAGGACAACCAAAGACGAAGAGAATCCTCGAGATTGCTAAAACATTTGTTTTCTTGGAGTTTGCTGCGAGGGCCCAATGAGGACTTTGCGGCGAATCTCAGATTGCGACCCTTTGTCTCACGGACCGGGCTGCCGTCAGATCTCTGCCGCGGAGAAATCCCGGAGCCGAATCGGATTAGAACGACTGCCCTCACGGATAGCCTGGAGTCGCGGCTGAAACCGCCGATGGCAACGGATTTCCCCGCGGACTCCGCTAAACTAGAACCTTTTCGTCCCGCTGGCTCGCGGAAATTTGGTAACGCTTCAGTTTGCGATAGAGCGTGGCGCGGCTGATTCCTAATAGCTCGCCGGCTCGGGCCTTGTCTCCGCCCACTTTTTCAAAAATGCGCTGGATGGCCTGCCGTTCCAGTTCATCGAGCGCAACCGCGGAAGAATTCGTCGCTCGCTTCCGGCGCGAGCGCGGATTCCATTTTCTTCTGGCTATCGCCGCGGAGCAAGCGCGGGCGAGAGGTCGCTCTCGTCAATGACTTTCCGGTCGCCGAGCGTCACGGCGCGGCAGAGGCAGTTCTCCAGTTCACGGACGTTGCCGGGCCAGTCGTAGCGCATCAGCAGTTTCATGGCGGCGGAGGTGAACTTTATGTTTTCGCCCTCCGGCCAGACGGTCCAGAAAATACTGCGCCAGCATGGGAATGTCCGAGCGCCGCTCGCGCAACGGCGGCAGCGTGATCGACACCACATTCAACCGGAAAAAGAGATCCTTGCGAAACGATGCCCTCTTGAATCGCAGTTTCCAAATCGCGGTTGGTGGCGGCAACCACGCGCACCTGCACATGGATGTTTTCGTTGCTTCCCACGGGCCGCACTTCCTTCTCCTGCAAGACGCGAAGCAGCTTGGCCTGCAGTTCCAAAGGCAGTTCGCCGATTTCATCCAGGAAAATCGTGCCCGCCGTCCGCCGCCTGAAACAGACCGATCTTGGATTTGGCGGCTCCCGTAAAGGCGCCTTTGGAGTAGCCGAAATAGATCGCTCTCCATCAGCGTCGGGACCAGCGCGCCGCAATCCACCGCCACAAACGGCCGCTTGGCGAACGTCCCTCGATAGTGGATGGCGCGCGCGACCAATTCTTTTCCCGTTCCACTTTCCCCGCAGATCAGCACGGGAGTCCACGTATCTTTCAGGCGGCTGATCATCCGCAAGATCTCACGGATCTTGGCGGAGTCGCCGATGATTCCGTCCAGCTCCTGATCCGTCTCGACGCGTTCCCGCAGGACCCGGTTCTCCTGCACCAGGCGGATTTTTTCCTCCATCCGGCGCAGCAGCATCCGCAGTTCCTCTACGCGGAACGGCTTCTGGATATAGTCATACGCGCCAAGTTTCATGGCTTCGACGGCTGATTCGATGGAGCCGTGCCCCGTCATGATGACGACTTCCGTTGCGGGCAGGCGCGACTTGATCTGGCGAAGCAATTCGGCGCCGGATAGGTTGGGCAGCCGCAGGTCCGCGATGACGATATCCGGCGGATCGCGGGATTGAGCCAGGGCGGCTTCGGCGCTCTCGGCTTCCGAGCAGACGTATTCGAGCGAACTGCCTACCGTCATGCACAAACGGCGAATGCTTTGCTCATCGTCAACAACAAGCAGCCGAATTCTCGAATCTTCCGTGGTCACCGAAGCGCTCCTCGAAACAAATTTTGTCATCCTGCAACGTGTTCCCGCGGAATGAACCGGAATCTAATTTCAAGCGCCTCCGCCGGCATGTCCTGCCCGCGGATGGCTGCGGCCGGAAGACGCATCAGGAACGTGCAGCCCTCCGCGTTGGCATTGTTGCGGCAGACAATCTCGCCGTCATGCGCCTGAATGATCCCGTAGCAAATGCTGAGCCCCAGGCCCGTGCCCTTTCCGACCGGCTTGGTGGTAAAGAACGGCTCGAAAATGCGATCCGGATTCGAAATTCCCGGGCCCGTTGTCGCGAAAACGAATTTCAACGATTGCCGGCGCTGGCAATGGATCTCGACTTCAATCCGGCCGGGCCGCCCGCCCTGCTCGATGGCGTCAATAGCGTTATTTAGAATATTCAGAAAGACCTGCTCGAGCTGATGCGGATCGGCAACGACCACCGGAAGATTCTCGGCCAGGCGGTCATAGAATCTCGACATTGCCGGCTGGACAATCCGTAAGACCGCAGCTTCAGAGTCTGCCGAAGCACCGCGTTCATTTGAACCAGTTCTCGCTGCGGAGGCATTTCCCTCGCGAAGCGCAGCATATTCTGAACAATCAGGCGGGTGCGTTCGGCTTCCTGCAAAATGATGCCGAGGTTTTCCCGGGCGAACTCCGGGAGTTCAGGGTTCTCGAGCAACAGATCGGTGAACCCGACGATTCCCGACAGCGGATTGTTGACTTCATGAGCGACGCCCGAAACCAGCTGCCCGAGCGCCGCCATTTTTTCGGCGTGCGCGAGTTTGGCTTGCAAGAGGGAGGCTTCGGTGACGTCGGTCATCACCACGACGGCGCTGTTGGCGTCTCCGCTATTCTCGCGCATCGAACTGAGATGCACGACAAACCGCGTCATGCTCCCTTCCCTTCGCAGGAAGGGCAGCTCCAGTCTCTGTACCGCGCCGCGTATCCAGGACCGTCCGCAACGCTTCCTGAAAAATCGGCCTGTGAGAGGTGTGGATCAGCCGCGCGAGAGGCAGTCCCTGAAGCGCCGCCACCGAATAACCGATCTCCGAAGCGCGGTGATTCACGTACGCGATGCGTCCGGAGGCGTCGAGCACCAGAATAATGTTCTGCGTGTGATTCAGGATGCTCCAGTTGAAATCCCGCTCGCGCCGCAATTCCGCGCGAGAATTCTTCTGATCGGTAATGTCCAGAATCAGCCCGCGATATTGCAAAAGAGCTCCCTCGGCGTCGCGCACCGTGCTCACATGAAGAAGCGCTTCAAGCGGACGGCCATCGTGCCGGCGCAGTTCGATTTCGCGGTTGCGCAAGACGTCCGCATTTCGCAATTCCTGCAACAGGCGGACTGCGGCCCGCCGGGGCCAGTAGATCCTCAAACAAATGCTTGGTCAGAAGCTCTTCGCGGCTGGAATAGCCGAGCATCCGCACGAGCGCTTGGTTGGCGTCGACCATCCGCCCGACCGGGTCGCAGAAGAAAGCCCCTTCTTGAATGCTGTCAAAGAGGTCCCGATAGCGGCGCTCCGCTTCCAACTTTTCGCGGATGTTGACGAGCACGTGGATCGTGTGCGCGTTGGCCCCGTCGTCCGTGGACACTTTCGTAGTGGAAACCACGAAGCTGCCATCTGCCAGAAGTTCGACGGGATCGCTCGCCCCTTCCGGCCGGTCCGAGCACAGCGGGCAATTCCCGGCGCTTTCTTCCTTTTTAGTTCCCAGCACTTCGTGGATCGGACGCCCGATAAGCTTGGACGGATGAACTCCCAGGCGCGCAGCCAACGGACGATTGATTCGGACGATATTTCCCTCGGGGTTGTGAACGACGATCGAATCGGGAATTGCGTCGATCACCCGTACCCACCGTTCCCGGGAACTGTGCACCTGCTCAAAGAGGCGCGCGTGATCGAGCAGTCCGCCAAAGCACGCACCGAGGAGCGTCAACTGGCGCAGTACTTCCTCAGAAAGCTCCTCCACGCTGGGCCAGGCGCCGAGAGCCGCGCCGAGCAACTCGCCGTGGGTGAGAAACGGCACGGCAACCTGAGTCGATCCGTCCGGGGAGCCCTGTCTGCCGCAGTTCGACGAAGCCGCCTGGCCAACCATCGCCTTCCGAGCCCGTACCGCTTGAACGAGCAATTCCACGGCGCCCGCTGACTGGATGTCTCCCTGCGTTCCCCACGGTGAATGTCCCGCGGATTCTAGAATGCGCCAAGTCCACTGCTGGGAAGCGCGGCAGCAGCAGACGCCGCTGGCGCCGAAGAACTCTTGCGCCGTGCGGCAGAAGAGCCGGAACAGCTCGCTCTGGCTCAAGCCGCACGAGTCCGAAACGAGGGTCGCCAGCAGCGTCTCAAAGGAGGCCCGGGCCAGATCCGGCATCTCGCGAATTGTTGACGTGGCACACACAGAGGACTGCAAACTCCGGTTACTTCCTGATTACATTCTTTGCACAGTCCAGTTTTGAGACAATTTGTAGAGACGTCAATATAACTCCCGGGGTTTATTTTGAGACGGTTTCCTCCAGGGTAACAGGCATCGCAAATTGAGACGGACCGCTGGAACGCGGGGGCTCGGTGAGACAAGTGACAAACCAGTTAGCGGACTCGCCGCGATCCAGCGCCGCCCCTAAGCTCCAGAATTACAGTGTGTTACCAGACGAATACCCTTTTTCCCCACACAGGTCTCGGGACTTCGGCCGACTGGTAAGCCTCGTGCATATAAGGCAGCGTCGGAAATCTTTTCGAGGTGACTAATGTCTCGCCTACGTCAATGGAAGTTCGCAGTGGCAACACTCGCTCTTTCTCTGCTCAGCATTCCCTTTGTTCCGGCTCGATCGCTTGCCCAGGACGGGCCAACCGGCGACGTCAAGGATCACGGCGGCCGAAAGGTGAAGACTTCGGTCAAGCCGGCGTACCCGGATGTTGCCCGGCAGATGCATATCACCGGCACGGTGCGTCTCGAAGCGACGGTGGCCGCGGATGGCCGAGTGCGCGATACGCGCATCGTCGGGGGAAGCCCCCTTCTGGCGCAGGAAGCCACGAACGCCGTGAAGAAGTGGAAGTACGAAGAGGCTCCCAAAGAGACCGTGGAGACGGTGGAAGTCGTTTACCAGTAGTCCGCCCATCGGGCGCGCCGAAAGTGGGCAACGATCGAAAGAACTGAGAGGCGATTGCACATGACCATTAGCAGGAAGCTTTACACCGGATTCGGTTCGATTCTGGGCATCCTCGTGCTCCTGTTCGTGGTCAGTTTTACGGCGAGCCACATCGAGCATTCAGCTAGAAACACGGCGTCCGCAGCCCTCCAGAGTATTCAAACCATCGAAAAGGTCCGCTACCAGGTCATGCAGGGCGGCCTGGATCTGCGCAATTACCTGCTCAGTGGGGACCCTCGGATGGAATCTGCGAAGGCCAACGACGCCAAAGTTCTAGAGTCGATGCTTCGCGAGGCAGGCGAAAAAGCGACGGACGACCATCTCCGCCAAGTCTATTCCTCGATCCAATCCAATCAGGATAGTTGGGAAGACGATTTCGCCAAACCCCTGATTGCCAAGCGCCACCAGGTGGATGCCGGCCAGACGACGGTGTCGGATCTGCAGATTGTCTACCTGCAACGCTCGACAAATGGATGGGTAGAAAAGAGCGTGGCGTCCATGGACCAGGCCGAGGGCGACATTCAGAAAGCGCTCGAGAAATCGCAGGATTCGGCCAACACCTCGGCGACGATCAGCTCGTTCGTTCTGACGCTCGGCACGATCCTGGGCGCCATCATCGGGATGATCGTGGCCTATCGAACTTCCCTGTCGATCACCCAGCCTCTCGCGGAATTGATCGAAGTCACTCGTCAGGTTGCGGAGACGGGCGACCTCGACCAGAGCATCGACGTCCACCGCGACGATGAGATCGGCTCCCTGGCCAACCACTATCGCAACATGATGCTGCATCTGAAGGAAATGGCCAGCGCTTCCTCTGCGATTGCCGAAGGACAACTGAACGTATCGGTGAAACCGCGTTCCGCGCGCGACACCATGGCCAACGCCTTCTTGCGGATGATCGACGGGCTGCGCGACCTGGCGCTGAAGATCCGCGACAGCGCGACCGGCGTCGCTACAGGTTCGACCCAGATGGCGGGCGCGTCCAACGAATCCGCCAAAGTCAGCGTCGAGGCGGCCCGGGCGATCGACGAAGTCACCAGCACGATGCACGAGATGAGCATCAACGTGCAGAATGTCGTCAAGAGCACGCAGTTGCAGTCGTCCAGCGTCGCCGAGACATCCGCTTCCATCGATCAGATGGTTGCATCGATCCAGCGCGTCGCCGACACGGCGCGAACCCTGCTCGAGATTTGCCAGCGCTCCCGTGAAGAAGTTCACCGCGGGATCGAAACGATGGACAAGGCCACGAACGGCCTCACTCGCACCAGCTCCGCGATCCGCTCCTCGGCGGAAATCATCGACGTTCTGGGCCGGCGCGCGGACGAAATCGGAAAGATTATCGAAGTCATCGACGACCTGGCCGAACAGACCAATTTGCTGGCCCTCAACGCCGCCATCGAAGCGGCCAGGGCCGGAGAACACGGCCTGGGCTTCGCCGTCGTCGCCGAAGAAGTGCGAAAGCTGGCCGAGAAATCCACGCAGTCCACGAAGGAAATTTCCGACCTGATTCAGGGAATTCAAAAAGAAGCGCGCGAAGCCGTCGAGAACATGGAGAAGAGCACGACTATGGTCCAGCAAGGGCTGGAACTTGGCGGCGAGCTGAATCTGGCTCTCACCAAGATCTCCGACGTGGTCTCCGAAGTGTACAAGTACGCGCAGCAAATCGGCGGCGCGACGAACGAACAATCCGCCGGCTCGACTCAGATCGGCAAAGCCACTTCCCGGCTCACCGAAATCACCCAGGAAATCAATTCCACCATCGAAGAGCAGGCCTCCGGCGTACAGTCGGTGGTCCGGGCGATGGAGAAGATGCGCGAAGTGGTCCAGCAAGCCACGTCCAGCTCGTCTCAACTGGCGGCCATGGCGAAGCACTCGTCGAAGCTGTCGCACCGGCTCATCGAGGTCGCGGACCTCTTCGTGATCGACGATCAATCTCATCAGCGGACCGGCGGCAATGGGTCCAGGCGTCCCTCTCTCGAAGAAGAATCCTCTTCGGCGGAACTGGACACCGAACTGGCGCGGGTCTGAACCTTGAGCAGACCAATGGACAAGCAGTTGCAAATCGTCGGTCTGCGGATCGGGCGCGAGACCTTGGGCCTCCCCATTTCCCTGGTGCGCGAGATCGTGCGCGTTCCGGAAATCACGCCCGTTCCGAACGCTCCCGAACATATTGAGGGCGTCATCAACCTGCGAGGCAAAATCATCGCCGTCGTGGACCTGAGCAAGCGTTTTGGCGAAGCCCGCCATTGAACGCAACACCAAAAGCCGGATCGTCGTCGTCGAGATGGAGGACCGGCTGGTCGGGCTTCTGGTGAATTCCGCTTCCGAAGTGCTGCGCCTGGCGCCGTCCGAAATCGAGGCTCCGCAAAACGTTTTCCCCAACGAAGACATGAATTACGTAACGGGTGTCGGCAAACTGCAGGACCGGCTGATTATCCTGCTGGACCTAAGCCGGATTCTGCAGCGCGTCGAATTGCAGCGATTGGACGAAGTCGCGGAACTGGCCGGCGCTTCCGCGGGCGCTGGACGATCCCGGCTGCGTTAATCAGAGACTGGAACGTCGAGCGCCGGAGAATCATGTCCACACCAACCACACTTCCGGAAATTTCGCCGACCGATGCGGAGATCAAACTCCTGCAGACATTGGTCTATCAGGAATGCGGCATGTTCTTTCGACGAGCGCCGCATCCATTTTCTGCGGGACCGAGTGCAGCGGCGGCTGAAGGTCTGCCAGGCCGATTCCTTCTACAATTACTATCGCCTGCTCACCAGCCGGGAAGGCAAATCGGAACTCACCGCGCTGCTGGACAATCTGATCGTCAATGAAACCAGTTTCTTTCGAGCCAAGCCACAGCTGGAACTCTTTCAGAAAACAATTCTCGAGCAGGTCCTGAACCGCAAGCAGGCGAATCGCGACTGGAGCCTGCGCGTCTGGAGCGCCGGCTGCTCGACCGGACAAGAGCCTTACTCCCTCGCGATGCTGATCTGCGACGCCCTGGCGTACTACTATCTGCGGAATCCGTTGCCCTTCGAAATGCCCTCGCCGAAGCCGATCGTTCCGCCGCCGTGGAAAGTCGAAGTGCTGGCGAGCGACATGAGTTATTCCGGCCTGCTCACGGCGCAGCAGGGCGTCTACAGCGAATCGCAACTGGAAACGGTGGATTACACCTCGCGCCTTCGCTACTTCGATAAACTCGGCGACAAGTATTCCGTCAAACCGGCGCTGAAGAGCCTCATCCAATTCGATTTTCATAACTTGAAGACGGACTTCCTGCCTCGCCGCAATGACATTATTTTCTGCCGCAACGTGATGATCTACTTCGACGAGGCCGAACAAAAGCGCCTGATCGAGAAGTTCTATCACTGCATGAATCCCGGGGGATATCTCTTCGTGGGGCACGCGGAGAGCCTGTTCGGCCTGAGCAGCAAGTTCCGCATGCTCCATTTGAATAACGCCACCGCCTATCAGCGGATCGAGGCGAACGAGTGAACTTTTTTTCCGATGAACGCGCGGCGGAACTTCGCGAGCTCTTCTTTGAGAGCGCGCAAGATCTGTTGCAAGAGCTCAACGAGGCGGGGATCCTCTTGGAAACCGATCCGGCGGACTCCGACGCGCTGGCTCGCGTCCGGCGGGCGATGCACACGCTCAAGGGCGACGCCGCGGCGTGCGGATTCCGCCAGCTCAGCGAACTTGCGCACGATACGGAAGATTTGCTGACTCCGACTCTTGTGGTTGAGCGCGGCGAAGTGGTGGCCGAGATTGTCCTTTCCGCCGCTGACAGCTTTCATGCAATGCTCGGAGCGCATCGTGGAAATTTGCAGCCTCCCGACATTACCGAACTTCGCGCCCACATTCGCTCGCTGGCCGAAAGTCCCAAATCCGCGGCCGACTCTCAGCCTTCGCGTTCCCAGCATCGGTGGTCCGGGAAAGACAAGCAACGGATCCTGGAAGACCTGCGCGGCGAAACGCCCGTCTACCAGGTAACGCTGGGCATTGACCCCGCATTGCAAATGCCTGCGGCGGCGCTGCAGCTGGTTCGCGCGGCGCTCGACAAATGCGGCACAGTCCTCGCCCAGTCTCCCGCCAGCGGAACGCCCCTCCAAACGCTCCCGGCGGTTCATGCCGCTCTTGCGAGCTCGCATCCGCCGGATTGGATTCTTACGCGCTGTCGCGTCCCTAGCATCGTTTCGGACATTTCCGTTGAGCCCTTGAAGCTTGCCAAGGACGAACCGCGCGATGCCTTGCAGGTGCTTCTGGAGGCAGAGACCGCCGCGGAATCCGTGGCCACGGCCGGTTCCGAACATGGTTCCGAACATGGCCACGCCGAATCGCCCGGCGAGGCACCCTCGGGAACATCGGGCGCGACGAATGGCGTGCTCGGTTCGACCGAGGCCTGGCTCCGCGTGGAAACCGCGCGCATCGACACGGTGATGAACCTGATCGGCGAATTGATCATCGGAAAATCGATGCTGCACCGCGCCATCAACGAGTTCGACCAGAGATTTCCGAAGGATTCCTTGCGCAACCGTCTCGGCGACGTGCTCGCGTTTCAATCGCGCGTCCTCGGTGAATTGCAAAAGTCGGTCATGAAGATCCGCATGGTGCCGGTCGAACAGCTCTTCCGCCGTCTTCCGCGCATCGTCCGCGACGTTGCCAAAGCTCGCAAGAAAGAGATCGCCATCGAAATGGCGGGGCAGAATACCGATCTGGACAAGAGCGTGCTCGACGCGCTCGCCGAGCCGATGGCTCACCTTGTGCGCAACGCGGCCGACCACGGCATCGAGACACCCGAAGAACGCCTGGCGCTTGGGAAATCCGCCCGCGGGACAATCCGTCTGGACGCCTATCACCAGGGCAATCAGGTGGTCATCGAAGTTTCCGACGACGGGCGAGGCATCAATCTCGAAAGACTGATGAAGAAAGCCTCGGAAGCGGGCATCGTGTCTCAAGACGAGATCAAGTCGATGTCCCACGATGAAATTCTCAAGCTGATTTTCCATCCCGGACTTTCCACGGCGGACGAAGTGACGGAAATCTCGGGCCGCGGCGTGGGAATGGATGTCGTGAAGACCGTGATGGACCGGCTGAAAGGCAGGGTCGCGGTGGAAAGCGAGCCTGGGCGCGGCACAACGTTTCAACTGATTGCACCGCTGACGCTGGCGAGCATTCAGGCGCTGATGTTCCGCGTGGAGAAGCAACACTACGCCGTGCCCCTCGACTCCGTCATCGAGATTTCACGCACCACGGACAACGAGATTCACGAAATTGACGGGCACGAAGTGATTCGATTGCGCGAGCAGGTCCTGAGCGTGGTCCGGCTGGACCGGCTGATCGCTTGCGCGCCCAGTTCGCAGAAGTCCCGGCATTTTGTGGTGACGATTGGCGCGGGGAGCCATCGTTTTGGACTGATTGTCGATGCGTTGATCGGAGAGGAAGAGCTGGTCATCAAGGCGTTCGAAGACCGCTTGGTGGCTTCCGAACTGGTCAGCGGCGCGTCGATTCTGGGTGATGGAACGGTCGTTCTGATTTTGAATGTCCCGGCCGTGGTCTCGCACTTAACGCACAAGCGAGTCCTCGAGGTGGCCGTATGAGAAGCCCGGTGCGCGTGCTGGTGGTGGACGATTCCGCGTTGATGCGGAAGCTGATTCCACAATTGCTGCAGGGAGATCCGTCCATCGAAGTGGTGGGAACCGCGATGGACGGCCTATTGGGGCTCAAGAAAATCGCCGAATTGCGCCCCGATGTGGTGACTCTCGATTTGGAAATGCCGCGGATGGACGGTCTCAACATGCTCAAAGAGATCGTCAAACAACACGCGATTCCCGTGATCGTGGTCAGCAGCCACACTTCCAAGGGCGCGTACTCCGCGTTGAACGCGCTCAGCCAGGGCGCCTTTGATTTCGTGGCCAAACCCACGGACTCTTCCAAGGGCGGGCTGGAACTCATCGCGAAAGAGCTGGCCGTCAAGATCAAAGTGGCGGCGATCTCGGGTCCGCCGAAAGAGACGTTGAACCGATCTCCGCACGTTCCGGCGGCGTCGCACCAGCCGAAGACGCAGTCCACGGAGAACCGGCCGACGCGCACCATCGCCATCGGCATATCGACGGGCGGCCCCAATGCGCTTCACTTCCTGTGTTCGATGCTGCCGGCGAGCTTTGCCGGATGTCTGGTGATCGTTCAGCACATGCCCGAGGGATTTACGGGAATGTTCGCGCGGCGGTTGAACGACTGCTCCTCGATTCACGTGTCCGAAGCGCTGTCTGGCGATCTTCTGCGTCCGGGGCGAGCCTTCGTATGTCCCGGAAACCGCCACTTGAAAGTGCGGCGCACGCCGCAGGGAGACGTCATCGCGCTGGTGGATCAGGAACCGGTGAATGGACACCGGCCGTCGGTGGACGTGCTGTTTCGCTCCGTCGCCAAGGAACTCGGCAAGGAAAGCGTCGCGGTCCTGATGACGGGCATGGGCGATGACGGAGCCGACGCGATGAAGATGGTGCAATCGGCGGGCGGCGTGACCATCGCGCAGAGCCCGGAGTCCTGCGTGGTAGACAGCATGCCGCGCGCAGCCATCGATGCGGGCTACGCGTCCCGCGTGGTCTCGCTCGAGAATCTTCCCAGTGTTTTGCAAGTCTTGTGCCAGGACGATGGTTCCAATTCGCGCGGTTCTACGATGGAGCTCGAACTGACGCGCGATGAACGCCGGTAAGGAACGTTTGGAGAGGAGATAGTCATTATGGAGTTCAAACCTCTAACCTGTGGAGACCAGCCGAAGGTCCGCTTTCTCGTGGTCGACGATTCGGTCTTCGCGCGCAAGAACATTTGCAAAATGGTCGAAGGCTTCGGAGGCGAAATCGCCGGCGAAGCCGCAGACGGCCTTGCGGCCATCTCCCAGTATAAGGACACCCATCCGGACATCGTGCTGATGGACATCACCATGCCGAAGATGGAAGGAATCGAAGCGGTCGAGCACATCGTCCGCGATCACCCCGACGCCTGCATCGTCATGGTCTCTTCCGTCGGCTACCAGGACAACATTCTTTCCGCGCTGCAAAAGGGCGCCCGTCACTTCGTGCAGAAGCCCGTGAAACCAGAAGCGTTCTACGAAATCATCCGGTACGTGCTGAGCGAGAATGCCGACGCGGCGCGCACCACTCCGGCGGAGACCCAGCCATGAAGATGGATCTCATCCAACCGTTCATCAATTCGCTCGACGCCGTCATCTCCGAAACGATGCGGTGTTCCCCGCGGATTGCGAACATCACGATGGAAGTGGGCAATTACCAGCGGGCCGGAGTTGCGGCCCTGGTCCTTCTCAGCGGAGATATCGAGGGACGCATCATCCTCGATATGGATGCAACCGCTGCGAGCCAGGCGGCCTCCGATCTGGCCGAAATTATCGGCGAGCCCACCGAAGAAACAACGCGCGAGATCGTGTGCGAGCTGACGAACATGGTGATCGGCAATTCCGTGACGCAATTGAACGACCGCGGCTTCAAGTTCCGGGTGCACCCGCCCGAACTTTTCAAGATCGACGTGGGTCCGCGCGGAACGCTGGACAGCGAAACCGTTTTGCTCCGCTTCGAGCTGCCCAAAGGCGCCGTGTACCTGAACATCGCGGTCCACGAGCAATCCGACGTCCTCGTCGAGTCTCCCGCCTAGACGTCGCTGTTTGAAGACCGTGAAGATCGCCGGACAAGGCGAACGCGTCTCCAAATCCCTCCGCTTGTCGCTCTTCGCTGCAAAATTCCTCGGAAGACGACCGCAATCTGGTCCACTGTTACGTATGACGAAATGATCCTCAGCCAATGGAATTGCGAGACCGCCATCGAACATACAGACACGGAGGCGGTTCGCCAGGCAGCCATCTTTCGCCCGACGTGGCTCTCCTCGGTGTCGTAATGCCAGGGATCGGCGGTATTGAAGCTGCTATCAAGTTGCTGGAAATCTGTCCCGGAACAAGATCGTCCTCGTTACAGATTCGGTTCCTCCCAAGATGCTAGAGCAACTGGAGGCGCAGGGCTATCACTTCCCGGTGCTTACTGCACTTTTTAGCCGTGAGGAGTCGCACGCAGTGGTATTCGGCCAGTCTGGCGCATAGGCGAGGGTCCGGTGGCAGCCTTCGGCGGGAGCGGCGTGGTGGGCGGCTTGTCTACTGGCTGGTCGGCGGGGCCGTGCCGTCTTGCTCTGAATCCGGGTGCGAATGCTCCTGCAAAAGGAGTTGGTCAATCTCACCAATGACAATCCTCATTCGTCTGAGCAATTCGCCGCGTTGTGGCGGTGCGGTGCAACTCTGAAGATTCTCCGCCAGTGCGTCAAATTGTTGCGCGAGGCGCTTGAATCGGTCTGCGTTCATTTATTAAGCTCCGGGCGTGAGTCTTTAGCTCCCGATTGGCCGACAGCAACATATTCGCCAACCAGAGATCGAAATGCCGGGCAAAAGCCGAGGCGGCGCGCGATGTAACGTGTGCTTCCGCGGCCATGCGGGCTATTTCATTTTGTCTCCGTCAACCCCTGCGAACTGAGGCGGACGTCGGCGATTTCCGAGATCAAATCAGCGGCCCAGCGGTACACGTTATGTTCTTTGACGATGCGCCGCATTTGCCGCATTCTTTGATTCCTCTCCTCCTGCGGCATTTCCAGCGCCAAACGAATCATTTCCGCGATTTGTTCGATGTCGTAAGGATTCAGAAGCAGGGCGTCCCGTAATTCATGGCAGGCGCCCGTGAATTGACTGAGGATCAAGACACCGTCCTCATCGTCGCGGGCAGCAACGAATTCCTTAGCCACAAGATTCATTCCGTCGTGCAACGACGTGACGAGGCAAAGATCCGCCGCCTTATAATACGGCTCGATGTCGTGATGACTGTGATGTTCTCCATACAATACAATGGGCTTCCATCCGTCGTTCTGAAAGCGAGCGTTAATACGCTCTGCTTCCATGTGGACTTCCGCCAATAAATCCTTATAGCGGGGAATGTGGGTTCGGCTTGGCGCTCCGAACTGCACAAACGTGAATTTCCGGGAATAATGCGGGTACTTATCCAGGAAGCGTTCAATACCCCGGAACCGTTCCAGTATACCCTTTGTGTAATCAACGCGATCCACGCCGACTCCCAGGAAAATCGTCTCGGCTCCTAAGGCGGGAAGAATCTTGCCGCGGTTGCGCAAATACCCCGACGCCTCGTGCGTCTCTTGCTTTTCTTCGGGGAAAACAACACTGATTGGATGAGGTCGGACCATCGTAACGTGATTATTCCGATTGACCGTGAAGCGATCCCATTCGATGCGGCATTCAATCGAGTGATCCACCGTGTCGAGAAAATTGTTGCAGTGAGCCTGGATGTGGAACGCGACCACGTCCGCACCCAGCAGGCCATCGAGAAGATCATGTCTCCAGGGACAAATCTGAAAGGCTTCGGGGTTGGGCCAAGGAATGTGCCAGAAAATTGACACTCGGGCGTCTGGCCGCTCCGCTTTGATCAGCCTCGGCAGTAGGGCGGCGTGATAATCCTGAATCATTACAAAAGGTTTCTCCGCATTTTCGATCTCCTGTAAAACAGCCCTGCTAAATTTCTCGTTGACGCACTGATACTGTTCCCAATCGGCGGACCGGAAATTGGGTCGCGCGTGGGCGATATGGCAAAGCGGCCAGATTCCCTCGTTGGAAAATCCGAAGTAGTAGCCGCTTTCCTCCTCCGGGCTTAGCCATACGCGGCGGAGTGTGTAATGCGGATTGTCCGGAGGCACCCGCAGTCGGTCATGCACATCCACGGTTTGCCGATCGGCATTCGCCGAACCGTGGGCGATCCAGGTGCCGTCGCAAGCATTGAGAATCGGCTCGAGCGCCGTCACTAAACCGCTCGCCGGAATTCGGGTTTCGATCCCATTGTTTCCGTAAACGTGTTGGTATGGCTCACGATTGGAGACAACGAATAGAGGGCTCCCGCTGAGGCGGCGATAGACTCCCGCGCGCAGCCGCTCCGCGGTCCAGAGTGAGTCTCCTGCATCCCGCAGTCGAGCTTCCTGACTTGCCACAGTCCGCACTTCGGCCAGACTCCGCCCAAGATGAGCTACCTCGGAAGTCAGGGATTCCAAGAAATCCGCCGGGGAAGGCTGAAGCGGAGTCCCGGCCTTGCCGTGGCGCATGTCCTTGACCCACTGGGAAAGCCCTCGAATCGGCCTTACGATTGTGGAGCGGACGATGAATAGAGTAATCAGGACAACTAACAGGACTTGCAGCATCACATGCCAAAGAGTCTCACGCCATATCTGCACGCTCTGTGCTTCGATATAACGCGCGTCGTGGAATGTCGCCAAAATACCGACGAGCGCTGCGTCGCGGTGCAATGGGACGGCGTATACATACGTTGACGCATGATTGGCGGTTATGAACTCACCCGCTCCCTCGTCCGCAATTCGGGTCTTTACAAATGAATCCGCCAGCGTCGTGGCGATTCGTGCCAGACTCCGGCTGGCAGCAAGGACTTTCCCCTCGGAGCTATAGACAGCGATTCCATCCAAATGCTCCCGGCTGCCAAACCGCTCCACGATCCTCCGGAGCTGACTTAGCGCATTGTGCTGCACTACGGGCTCGACCGTCTCTTGTAAACTCTGGGTAAGAATTTTCGCTCGCTGCTCCAACCGCTCCCGCAGATCTCTCTTCTCGGCTGTGACCTGGATGCGTGCGAGAATGACGGTCACCAGCGTGATGCTGATCACGAGAAATAGAATGAGTCGAAGGCTAAGTTTCATGGTCTAGAGCGATGGTTTTTTTTTGCACTTCTGCCCCTGTCGCTGAATCTTTGTGAAAAGCGGCTTCTTGCAGGCGGACGAGCTTCCTAACGCGCAGGCCGAAAGCAGCTTTCCAAGAGTGGTCGAAGTGTGAAATCGAAAGCTTTCCAACCGGGACTGTACAGCCACCACAAGGGAAAGGATGGTGAAGAGTATGTGAAAAAGCTGTGAGAAGATGGCTAGGGAACTTGGCATAGGCCGCGAACGCTCGTAGAATTGGAAATGAGTGGAGGTTCTCGATTGATGTCGTACCGGAACCGTCAGCTTCTCGGTTACGCGGCGAGTATTGTTGGTGCGGGATTGGTCGGCCTCGCGTTCTGGCCTGTTTACGAAAAAATCCGAACCGGCACCGCTACCTCTGTCCTGTTGCTGTTGGTGTTGCTCATTGCCACGCAATTTGGCACGGGCCCGGCGATCTTCGCTTCCATCGTGAGTACGATCTGCCTCAACTTTTTTTTTGTGCCCCCGCCGTTTGATCTGACCCTCCCCGAAGGCTGGAACTTGATCGCGCTGATTACATTTTCCATCGTCTCGATTGTGGTTGGGCAGCTCTCGGCCAGGCTTCAGCGTAGAGCGACCCAAATCCAGGACCTCTACGACAAATTGCGCGAATCTTTTCAGCGGGCCAGCAAGCTGGAAGCCGTCAAGCAGAGCGAACAATTGAAGTCCGCGCTGCTCGACGCCGTAACGCACGATCTTCGCACCCCGCTGACTTCGATCAAGGCGGCGGCAACGGCGCTCATGAATTCCGAAAACGACAGGGAAGGCCTCGGGGCGTTCGAGCCTCGCGAGCAGAGGGAATTCCTGCACATGATCGTGGATCAATCGGACCGGTTGAATCATTTCATAGAAGGAATTCTGGAGATGGCGAAGGTGCAATCGGGCAATCTCGGCGATCGCGCGTCCACCGACTCCGCCGAAGAAATCATCAGCGCCGCGCTGGCCAGGGCGGAGAAAATCCTGAACTGCCATCAAGTGAGATATGTCTGCGACGAAGACCTCATGATGTCCTCGGTCAATCCCAAAGCGATTGCTCAAGTGATCTTTTCCCTTTTGGAAAATTCCACTCGCTACGCCCCCCGCGGCTCGGAGATTACGATTGCAGCGGAACGATTCGAAAACGAAGGCGTCCGAGTCTCGATCGAGGACACGGGACCGGGAATCCCGCCGGAATACCGCCAGCAAGTGTTTGAAAAGTTTTTTCAGCTGCCGGTCGAGGACTCCGTTGCCGCGAGCAACGGCCCGGGGCTCGGGCTGGGCCTGACAATTGCGCGCGGAATTATTGAAGCTCATGGCGGCAAAATATGGATTCAAGGCAGGAAGGATAATCAGCCGGGCACGAGCGTGGTGTTCACGCTAAAAGGGCGCGAGGGTTCGATGAACGGGCCGAAATCGGAATTCAACTCCGGGACGGAACATTGAACGAACAGAGACGCATATTAATCGTTGATGATGAGGCTGACGTCACGCGCGTACTGCAGGCATTCCTCACCTCTCAGGGCTACAGCACGCGCACGGCGGACGACGGTTCAACAGCCCTGAAAGTCATGCAAGAGTGGCAGCCCGACCTGGTTGTCACCGATCTTTCCATGCCCAACGTGAGCGGCATCGCGCTCTGCCGTGAAGTGCGCATGACTTCCGCTATCCCCATCATCGTATTGTCGGTTCGGGAAGAGGAAAGCACTAAAGTTGAGGCCCTGAACTCCGGCGCGGACGATTATGTCACAAAGCCCTTTGGGATGGATGAATTGCTGGCAAGAGTACGCGCCACATTGCGGCGCACAACCCAATCGGTTTCCCGCAACAAGGCGCTTTGCGTGGGCGATTTCTGCCTCGACCGCGATTCCTACACGGTCCAGATCAAAGGCCGAGAAGTGCGTCTCACGCCAAAGGAATTTCAGCTCCTGGAATTTCTCATGCAGAATGTGGGAAGAGTTCTGACGCACAAGATGCTTTTAGCCGCCGTGTGGGAGAGATCGTACACCGAGCAACTCGATTCGGTGCGAGCGCTGGTAAAGCAGCTCCGAAAGAAAGTTGAGCCAAATCCAGCGGCTCCACGATATCTGAAGACGGAGCCGTGGATTGGATATCGTTTCTATCCCGGAGAATAAAGGTACGCGCGAATCCGGCACCTTCACAATTTTTTCACAAGTTTATCTAAGACTTTTCATTACAGTAACTTACGGCCTTCGTTTGTGTAAAATGTTTACTCCGCGTAAAATTTTTTCGCAGCGTTGAGCAACCTCCCAACACTCCTACCTGTACAGGAAATCCAGTATCACAAGCGAATTGTCGATTTGGCGACTTGTGGCACTCCCCGTGCATACGATCCAAGGCTAACAGGGTCGAGGTGTCGAAAAATCCCGGCTCCTGTTGCATGACACGCACGCGGAGTTGCAGCGCTAGTTCGAAACAGCCATGAGCACTCATGAATAAGGCCCCGATTCCGAAATGGAGCGATCGGCTCAGGGCGCTGGCAGATGTCTCCCCAGTATTTCGCATGGTCTGGGATGCTGCGCCCAGGGCAGTGATGGGTTCTCTGGTTTGCCGGGCCATTACAGCTCTGATTCCACTGGCCGTTTTATCTGTCACGAAAGTTGTGATCGATTCGATCGTTGGGTTCACGTCTCACCAGAAGCCCCTCCCGACGTTTTTTTGGTGGCTTGTGGTTGCCGAATTCGTTCTTGCAGCCATCGCCACGATTCTCACCCGGGCCATAGATTTCTGCGACACGATCCTCGCCGACCGGTACACGCGGCATGTCAGCATTCGAATCATGGAGCACGCGTCGCGCCTTGACTTGACACGATTCGAAGACCCGCTTTTCTGCGACCAGATGGAGCGGGCGCGTGTCCAGGGGACCGATCGCCTCGCGATGATCCAGGCAACGGGCCGGTTGATTCAGGAAGGAGTTACGACAATCAGCCTGGCAGCCGGCATCTTGTTCTATTCGCCCTGGCTGCTGGGGATTCTGATCCTGTGTGTCGTACCCGCCTTCCTTGGCGAAACGCATTTCGCATTCATCGGTTATTCGCTCAATTTCCTTCAGACGCCCGCCAAGCGCGAAATGGAATACCTCCGAATTCTGGGCGGAAGCAAGGAAAGCGCGAAGGAACTGAAGCTTTTCAGAATTGGCTCATTTTTGGTCGATCGCTATAAGCAACTTTTCGACGAGTTACACCGGCAGAACGTGAGCCTCGCGAAGCGCAGGTTATTTTTCGGTGCGCTGTTGAGTCTGATGGGCACGATCGGCTACTACGGAACGTACGGTTTTGTTGTTTACCAAACAGTATCTGGCTTGCTTACGGTAGGCGCCCTCACCATGCTTGCCGGAGCGATTGCCGGGGCCAGTTCAAACATTCAACAGTTTTTCTCCACCTTTTCGCAAATCGCCGATCAGGCGCTGTTTCTCAATGACTTGCGCGAATTCTTATCGGTCCGGCCTGGGATCGCGTCGAAATCCGACGCGCTTCCCGCTCCGCGACCGATTCGCAATGGTCTCGAATTCAGAAACGTTTCGTTTTCCTATCCCGGAAGCGCGCGGAAGGTGTTGGACGGAGTCAGCTTCCGGCTCGAACCGACGCAACGAACAGCGCTCGTTGGGCGAAACGGCCAAGGCAAAACAACGATTGTCAAACTCCTGACTCGTCTTTATGACCCCACGGACGGCCAGATCCTTCTGGACGGCGTGGATTTGCGCGAATACGACCTCGAGGATTTGTGGAAAGAGATCGGAGTTATCTTCCAGGACTTTGTGAAATATGAGGCAACCGTCGCTCGAAATATCGCCATAGGCCGGATCGAGGAATCCGAGAACTTGCAGCGCATTCGTCAGGCTTCGAGAAAGAGCCTCGCGGAGCAGATCATCCAAAAACTTCCGCACGGCTATAACCAGATTTTGGGAACTCGATTTGAGGGAGGCCTGGACCTGTCGGGCGGCGAGTGGAAGAAAATTGCGCTGGCACGCGCCTACTTGGCGGACGCGCAGATTCTCGTTCTGGACGAGCCAACGGCGGCGCTCGACGCTCATTCGGAGCGCCAGATCTTTGATCGATTCGCAGAGCTTACGACCGGAAAGATGTCGCTGTTGATTTCTCACCGTTTTTCCACGGTGCGAATGGCCGATCGCATTCTTGTGCTCGCGCAGGGGAAGATTGCTGAAGAAGGGGCCCACGATCAGCTTCTCGCGATCGACGGCCATTACGCCGAGATGTTTGAAATGCAAGCTGCAAATTATCGTTGATCCGCCCAAAAACTCATGTCTAGTGCAAGTCAGCCAGCGTTCGACCGCATTCCGAATGTCTCCGGTGCGCTCGCTGCAGACCCACGCGGCACACTCCGCTCAAGAGAAAGCTTCGAACTTCAGGAACTCCAGACCGGAAATGAATTGGATCTCATTCCCTACCAGACGGTGCAGTGCTGGCGGGTCATCGGGTCGAGGGGCGATTGCCAAGAATTATTCGAGTCTCGATGGAGAGTTACTGCCGAAGTAATCAACGCTTCTTTGCGGCGGCTTCGTCAATTACCTCGGCGGGGATTGAAGCCAACCATCGAAGGGCAAATCCTGCTGGATCATATGTCCACCCTCCGTGTAGCCCTTCGAAATTCGCGGGAAGCCATTGACGGCCTGCACAAATTGCCGACGCTGGCATTCGCACAACGCGAGTCGGAACCTCGCGCCTATGCGGTTGCGGATTGCTACCTGCGAAGCACCGGGTATTCGTTTCAGCTCGAGACCTTCAAGACATTTGTCGAGGCTGTCCAGAACCAGGCCGCGCTGGAAATGGCCGAAATTTGGAGCGTCCAGGGGCTCATTCTCTTCGCACTCCTTGAACAGATCGGTTGCATTGCTTCCGAATGCACAGTTCGCAACCGATGGGTGGCGAAGGGGAAAAGTCCTGAAGACTCGGCCGCCGCACGCCGCCTTTCTCTGCTGCATGACAGCCTTCAACGAGTGATGGACCTCGAGTGGAAAAAAGTCTTTGAGGAAATCAACCGAACCGACAAAATTCTCAGACAGGACCCTGTGGGCACGTACGCCCAAATGGACTTCGAGAGCCGCGAAATGTACCGGGCGGCACTTTCCGAATTGGCGCAATCATCGAGTTGGAGCGAGACCGCCATCGCCTCCCGAGCGATTCAATTCGCCCGTGCAGCCCACAATCTGGGAACTATGGACCAGAAGGCCGTCGCGAGCAGAGCCCACGTCGGGTACTACTTGCTCGACGACGGCAGAGCTGAGATCGAAGCTGCGATTGGCTATTGGCCATCGGCGAGTTCCCGTATGCGTAGGTTTGTGCTGGAAAAACCCGAGTGCTTTTATTTTGTGTGTATCGCGCTCGGCACACTTGCAGCAATGGCAGTGCTGAACAAGCTCTTGCATTTCGGGATTTTCCCAATTATTGCCGCGCTTATGTTCCTTTTATCGGTGGATGTCGCGGTGAGCGCGGTCAACTTCTTCGTTACGATATTGGTGCCGCCAAAAAGAGTGCCCAAACTCGATTTCTCAAAGGGGATACCGACCGATCACGCTTCGGTTGTGGCGGTTCCCGCGTTACTGATCTCGGAAGCGCAGACTAAGAAGATGGTGCGCGATCTGGAGATTCGCTATCTTGCAAATCAGGATCGCAACCTGTACTTCGCGCTGCTTACAGACCCCCCGGATTCCGTTACACCCGTGGATGAAAAAGACAATCTAGCAACCTTGTGCGCGAGGCTGATTCAGGACTTGAATCGCAAATACGCCGCCGATGGCAAGGGTCGATTCCTTCTGTTCCATCGAAGCCGGACTTATAACGCCACGGAACGAATCTGGATGGGCTGGGAGAGGAAACGCGGAAAGCTGCTGCAGTTCAACAATCTGCTGTTGGGCAGGGGGGATAGTTTCCCCATGAAAATCGGCGATCTTTCCGTCCTGAACAGGATTAAATACGTGATTACCCTCGACCTCGATACACGACTGCCCCGAGGCTCAGCGCACCGATTAGTTGGTTCGATGGCGCATCCGCTCAATCGACCCATTGTCGATCCTGCGACAAACACCGTCGTCAAAGGACACGGCATCCTCCAGCCTCGGATCAACATCAGCCTCGAATCGGCAAACCGCTCACGTCTGGCGGCGATCTTTTCCGGGGACACGGGCTTCGACATTTACACGCGCGCGGTTTCCGATGTGTATCAAGACCTTTTTGGTGAAGGAACCTTCGCCGGAAAAGGCATTTACGAAGTCTCGACTTTCCAGCAGGTATTGGAGCGCCGGTTCCCTTGCAACGCTGTACTTAGTCACGACCTTATTGAGGGAGCACATGTCCGCGCCGGGCTGGTTTCTGACGTGGAGGTGGTTGACGATTATCCGTCGCGCTTGAGCACGCTCAGCCGCCGCAAACATCGCTGGACGCGCGGTGATTGGCAGATTATCCCTTGGCTATTCGGTTTCGTCCGGAATGCATCGGGCAAGAGAGTGCGCAATCCGCTCAACACTATTTCACGCTGGAAGATCTTCGATAACCTGCGCCGCAGTCTGATGGAATGCGGCATTTTCTTGCTGCTCATGTTCGGGTGGTTGGATCCTTCCGTCCATGCTTTGGCCTGGACGTTAACCGCTCTCGGATTTATGGCATTCCCCGCGTATTCCCGGATTCTGATCGGATTGGTTCGAGCCGGCGGCGCCCGTTACACGGCCACTTTTTGGAAAGCGTCCGCTTCCGATTTCGCGGATGCAAATATCACTCTGTTGTTCCGAATCACTTTTTTATGTTACGAGAGTTTGGTTGCCATCGACGCAATTCTTCGAACAATTATACGCCTCACCTTCACACACGCGAATCTCTTGGAATGGGAAACTTCGGCGGAGGCCGAACTTTTCAGCAAGAGAAGTGCTCTGCACGCGTATCTGGACCTGGCCCCTTTCGTTTCGATGGCGCTGTGGCTGGCCGTCGCCCTCTCTCGTCCGGCTTCCCTGTTGGTGGCGACCCCGGTCCTGGCGCTCTGTGGCGCTTCGAGACCCATTGGAGCTTGGCTGAGCCTGCCGAGCCGGCGTGACGGCGGCATTCCGGAAAAGGATCGGGATACGCTTCGGAAGGTGTCGTTGCGAACCTGGAGATTTTTCCGCGTCCATAGCAATGAAGGAGAGAATTGGCTGATCCCGGATGTGGTGCAGGCGGATCCGTTTAAGATCGGTCACCGAGTTTCCACTACCGATCTGGGGCTGCTTCTTAATGCGAGACTCGCGGCCCACGACCTCGGTTTTTTGACCGTGTCGGAATTCATTCTTGACACCGAAAGAACTCTGGAATCCATGAGCAAGATGGCAAGGTTCAAAGGCCATCTCTACAACTGGTACGATACGAGAACCCTTGAGCCGATGCGCCCGCTTTTCGTCTCCACAGTGGACAACGGAAATCTTCTGTGCAGTTTGTGGACTCTGAAACAAGGATGCCTGGAAATGCTGGCGCTTCCTCTCTTCCGGCGGACCCTGTGGGAGGGAATTCAGAGTCATATTGCGCTGATTCGCGAATCGGTCGCAGAAGAAAATGGCGACCACGAAGCAATTGCCGCATTGGAGCGAATACATCGGCAGGTTGCCGCTTTGTTCTTGGGCTCGGATTCTCCGGACCTCAGCGACCTTGACGGTTTTCGTTCGGAAATAGAAGCAACCCGGAAGAAGTCAACCGAATACGATTTCAGCGATGAGACCAAATGGTGGCTCGAAGAGCTTTCCGCGCGTGTGAGCAACGTTTGCCGGATGGTGCGGGATTTTGCCCCCTGGAAGCTTCCACAATTTGCCAAACTGCGCGACATCGCCAGACTCGACAGTCTCATTTGCACTTCTGGTATGACGTTGGAATCCGCGCCGGGCAGATTGAGGGAGATGGACGCAACCCTGGCGGTTCTCCTGCAAGGCGGGTATTTGGAAGCGGACGTAAAGTGGCAGGTTTATGCGCTCCGGGAAGCACTGGACAAATCCCTGCACCATTATCGGCAGGCGAGTGCTCGATTGTCTGCGATCGCCGAGCGAACGAACGCACTCGCGAATGAGATGGATTTCGCGGTCCTTTATAATCCGGCTAAGAAGCTGCTTTCGATCGGATACGACGGAGAAACGCAGAAGCTCAGCACCTACCACTACGACCTTCTGGCTTCCGAGGCGAGAGTGGCGGCCTTTGCTGCGATCGCGAAAGGCGATATCTCTCAGGATAGCTGGCTGCAACTGGAACGGCCACAGACCCTCTATAAGGATGCTCATGTATTGATGTCCTGGTCGGGGACGATGTTCGAATACCTGATGCCTTCTCTGTGGATGCGTTGCTACAAAAAGACGATGCTCCACAAGGCCGCGCGCACTGCGATTCATCTACAGCAGAAGTTTGTAATGGGGAAGTCAATACCGTGGGGTATTTCGGAATCCGCCTGCAGTCAGATCAGCAACGATGGTGAATACATCTATCACGCGTTCGGTATTCCCGGGTTGGCCTTAAATCGAGACGACCATTCGGGCGACATCGTGATTTCACCGTATTCTACGTTCCTAGCGTGCGGGGTGGATCAGACAGGAGCGGTTCGCAATATTCGAAAGATGAGGTCACTAGGTTGGCTGGGACCTTACGGTTTTTACGACGCAGTGGACTGCACGCCTTCCCGAGTGAAACCCGATCGGTTCAAAATTGTGCCAACCTGGATGGCACACCACCAAGGAATGAGCTTGATCTCAGTGGCCAACGTCCTCTGTGATTCGCAGATGCAGCGCCGGTTTCACGAAGAACCGATGGTGGCCGCCAGCGAATGCCTGCTGCAGGAGAAAATCTCAGCACCATTGACAACGAATCCCTGGCACTTCAGTAGAAGATCCTGGCGGCTGCTAAAAGGCAAAGCTCGTTTCCTATACCCGGCGTCCGTGACTCCTACAGAGATCTACGCGGCCCGAACCCAGGATTAACCTTAAGCGCCACTCTGACCTCCTGAATTACCGCGTCGTACAGCTCTTGTTTTCAACATCGCCCGTCCTTAGCTGTCTACCGACTGACCCTCCGCCCATGTGGCAGAGGGTCAGCGCCTTCAATATAGTGTTCGCACGCAGCATAAATGATTTAGAATCAATATTGAGAGTGCGCCCGTAGCTCAGTTGGAAAGAGCGTCTGCCTTCTAAGCAGAGGGTCGGGGGTTCGAATCCCTCCGGGCGCGCCATTTTTTCCATGTTTCGTATTCCGTCGCTTGGGGAAATCCCCATCAGGAAGTTTAGAACTTTAGTAGCGTGGTTGTGGGAGCTGCATTCCGTTAATGCCGGTGGTCTCACTCGGTCATTGCGACACTGGCTCCGATCGAGTGAAGCAAGACAAGTCGGTTTTCTTCTCCATACACTTCCCCGATAGAGAGCGGCATGCGAATCCGTTTGACTCAGGTTGGAACAAAGGCTTAGCATCCGAAATACGGTACCTGCCCGCGAACGGCCCCAAAGTTTAGATTTCAACGCGGCGACGTGCCCTCGGAAGGTGCGCTACGAAATCGCATTGTGACATTCCTTGCGTGCGACTCGGCCGGAAACAACTGCTGCTCTGCGCGATCGCGATGGCGGCTTCGACAGTGCCGCTGTCAGCGCAGCAACCACAGAACAGCCAATATAATCCCAGGTTCGGGATGGGTCACCTGCCCGACGTGACCGTCGTCCATAGCTCGACCGTGGATTCGAATGCGATGGCCGATGACGCAAAGTGTTTTCCCTGGAAGCTTTCGGAAGTGCGCGCTGGAACCGTGGATGTGAAGACTCTGAGCATTCCGTCGAGCGCGAAGCATGAGTTTGAAAAAGCATGCGATGCTTCGAAAAAGAATAAGTATGACGAAGTGGAGCAGCATGCACGCGGCGCCATCGCGAAATTCGAAACCTACCCGGCAGCATGGGTGCTGTTAGGCCTTAGTCTTGAGGAGCAGCAAAAAGGCGCAAGACGCTCACGACGCCTGTTCTCATCCCGCCGCAGCCGATGCGGCATACTTGCCGGCATATCTTTGCTCGGCGGAGGTTTCCACCCGAAACGGTGAGTGGAAGCAAGTACTATCTGCGTCAAACAAGGCGATCAGCTTGAACGTCGGAGGCGACTCCTACGCCTTTTACTACCGGGCCACAGCCTACCTCCATATGAACAATCTTGAGGAGGCCAAGAAAAACGCTCTCCAGGCCACGCAGATTGACGCAAATCACAGCGAGCCGTCTCTCGATCTGCTCATGGCGCAAATCTATGAGCGCGAAGGCGACAGGGCGCAGGCGATCGCCCAACTCCAGCAACTCCTGAAACGCCATCCCGATCGGCAAACCGCAGAGGAAGCAAGGCAGCGTCTGGCAACGATCGAGTCGCCGCAACCCGCCAAATAATAGACCTGCCACCGCGTGAACGTGTCGTAGGCCCGATAAACCGTGCCGGCTCAACCGGTCGCGCATCCGAAAGATAGGCCGTGGAGCAGTTTCGGATTCTACTCCGGACTCATCCACATTGGTCCCCTCCGCTAAGCTCGAACGCGCGAACCGCCCGGCGCCCCTCGAAACCCGCGAGGAGCGGGCATCGGCAAATTCAAAATCAAAGGCCTGCCAGGCGTCCGGACGAGTTCCATCGAAGACCACTCGAATAGAACCGCAAAACCTGCTTGACTCAGACCGGCCTTCTCATCGAAGGACTCGGCCACAATCAACCCACAAGCACGCAAGTTCTTTCATCTTGTGCTTCCAGAAAGCAATCTCGGCGGGGCCACTGTTTGACAGACCCGGTAGCAGTGGCAAGCGTCCGCTAGCGTACCGACAGATCGACCCCGTGGCAGGTAATGTATTTCGAAGGTATCTTTCTCAGGGCCATGCCAAGGAAAAGCGACGCGGCGGCATGTATAAAGTTCTCGTGAAACTTGATGATGGTGAGTTCCTTGTCCTAGCGACATACGACCTGCTTGAAGAGGCCACGGAACTCGTCAATAAACTCAAAACCAACTGGCCCCACGAGTATGCGATACGCGATTCAGAAGATAACAACCTAGAAGCCATCTCATAAATACCTCAGCAGGATAATGAGGCAACCGAGTTGGAGCATGCCGAGGAAATTGGCTTCGTGATATTCCCAGCGGCTTACGAGTCGGCGGAAATTGTGGAGCCAGGCAAAGAGGCGCTCGATTTTCCAGCGCCGGCAGTAGCGACGCAATTCGCGGCCGTCCTGGGTGCTCTTGCGGCGGCGGTTGTACTTGTGGGGCGCGATGAGCCGGATACCGTGTTTTTGCCGGAGGCGCTGATCGAGCGGATCGCTGTCATAGGCGCGGTCACCGATCATTCGTTTTGGTTTGGCTCTCGTGAAGCGCTGCGCGATGGTGGCTTCGACGAGTTTGCTTTCATGAGGCGAAGCGCTGGTGACGCAGCAGGCGACAGGAAGACCATGGCGGTCTGCGATCGCCATGATTTTACTACCTTTTCCTCGGCGAGTCGGGCCGACAGCAGCGCCCCTTTTTTCGCCGAACTGAAGCTGGCGTCGATAAAGGTTTCCGACAAATCCAGTTTGCCGCGTGCCCGCAGGTCTTCGGCGAGCGCGTGCAGCAATCGGTCCAGCGTGCCATCGCGCTGCCACTGCTGAAAACGCCGATGGCAGGTTTGGTAGGAAGGATAACGGTCGGGCAGATCGTGCCAAGGAGCGCCGGTGCGCAAGACCCACAGAACGCCGTTCAGCACGGCTCGCGTATCGCGCCAAGGCCGACCTCGACCGTCGGGGCGTCGTTTGGGAGCCAGCAGTGGCTTGAGCTTCTTCCACTGCGCCTCGGTCAGGTCCATGCTCTCGGTTTACGCTAGTTTGCATAACTCACAAGCCTTGAATGGCTTGAATGTGTTTATGAGATAACTTCTAGATATTATGTAATAACCGGTAACCTAGCCCTACGCGCGGTTCACAGCCTTTTCATCGACTGGCTGACCCTAAGGAGCGTCATGCGTCGTGACAAATCGAACCCCAGTTCAACGCCGTTTAACCTGGCGTCTCTTCTTCGAGGCCTTTACGGCCGTGTAGCAAGTCGTGTCGATGTGGACCCTTCTTACGTGAGCCGGGTCGCGCGTGGTGAACGTCAATCGGAAGTGATCGAAGCTGCACTCATACGCGAGATGCGTCAGATCATGAAGATGGCAAAAAACAATCAAAATGGCTTCCGTCACAACGCTTCCCTGCCTGACGGCTCACGTACTGACGGCGCCCGATCCCGCGGCACCAAGAAATCCCGCACTGCTAAGAAGTGAAATACGTAGAATTTTCAGGATGAAATACTGTGCGTGCTGATTCACTTCTGCCTGGCTCAGAGTCGAGGCACCGAGCCTTGAACGCAGTGGAACGCGAGAGCGGAAGCAGTCGAGGCAAGCCGATTCGGAGCAGGAAGCCAGTTTCCAATAAGCTCATCTCTCTGGACTTTAACGGGACAAGTTCTGACACTGCCGTGATTGTCGTCGTTGAGACGGTTCTTAACGCGAAGATGCTGTTTCAGCATGGAGCGCTTTTGGGAGGGACAGAGGCGAACAGACGATCAAAATCCCTCTTGGTGTTGCCATAGCACTCGCAGGACTTCTTCACCAGGCCCGCATGATCGAGGATAGAGATGTGGCCGCGCGTGTACTCGATGAGTCCAGCTTTTTTCGCCGCATTGGCCGCGATCGTCACGCCTGCCCGTCGCACGCCCAGCATCATAGCGAGAAACTCTTGAGTGAGCGGGAAGTCGTTCGATTCCATCCGATCTGCCGTCATTAATAGCCAGCGGCAAAACCTTTTTTCCAGAGAATGAAAGGTATTGCAGGCAGCCGTCTGCGCAACCTGGTTGAAGAACGCTTGCGCATAATGGAGCAGACTGTCTCGTATATAGGTGCTCCGCTGCATCTCCAATCCGAATAGTTTCGCCTTCATTTTCATACCATCGCCGGCAACCTGCATGTAGACGCTAGTGGGTGCCTGCTTGTCGCCCAATACGATCGGTAGCCCGACAATACCCTCGTTACCGATCGTGCCGACCTCCGCTGCGTCGCCGTTCTTCATAGTGTTGACCAACGAGCCGACACCGGTCTCGATGAAATAAACGAATTCGATGGGTGCATTGGCCTCATAGAGCGTGCATTTGTACGGCAGCTTAGCAGGCACCAGGTGCGGGCGAAGCCGGTCGTAGTCGGGACGTGGCAGAGATGCTAGCAATCGGTTCCGGTGTGGCGGCGGTAGGGTGGGAGGATTTCGCATGTGACATTATAGCTGGAAACTCTGATTTGGAGTGAAGACCGGCGCCGCTTCTTCGTGAACACGGGCCGCGTTCACAGCTCCTTCCAGAAGAGCCAACCTTGTCTGCGCGGCGCGCGCGGGCGTAATATGGGCCCTGCAACCCATGAAATTCACCAGGCGCGAATTCCTCAAAGACTCTGCGGCAATCGGGGCGGCTGCGGGGCTGTCTCCATTTGCGGCCTCGCCGATTTGCGCGGCGGCTGCGGTAGAATCGCCTCGCATGGAAACTTTTACCGAGTGGCTGCGGGCCGATCGCGAGACGCGGAAACGCGGACTGGATGCCTGCCTGAAGCGGATCCGAGAACTCGAGCCTTCCATTCATGCCTGGGTGCAGGTGAAGCCCGAAAGGCCTACGGCGGACGGCCCTCTTTCTGAGATTCCCTTCGGTGTGAAGGACATCGTGGAGACGCAGGGGATGGCGACCGAATATGGCTCGCCTCTCTACAAGGGACGCCTCGGAACGGCGGATGCGGCCATCATTCGAGACCTGCGCGGACGCGGGGCTGTCCTGCTCGGCAAAACCGTTACGACCGCGTTTGCCTATCGGACCCCCGGGCCGACGCGGAATCCGCGGGATCTTTCACATACTCCCGGGGGGAGTTCGAGCGGCTCGGCTGCGGCCGTCGCCGCAGGCATGGTGCCGTTCGCGATCGGCGAACAAACGCGAGGCTCGATGATCCGGCCCGCTTCCTATTGCGGCGTGACCGGGTTTAAGCCGACCCACGACCTGTTGCCGATGGAAGGCGTCCTCATCCTTTCCAAAAGCCTGGACACGCTCGGTCTTTTCACTAACACTCCCGCGGACATGCTGGCGCTCTGGAATGCCCTGGGACACTCGACCGGCAGCGCTGAGCAATTTTCCTTTGGCATACCCGACCCCATCCCCGATTGCGATCCCGATATGGCGCACGCTTTTCGGCAGTCGGTGTCCCTGCTGCGCCAGGCGGGCGTGAACCTCAAGACTATCGACATTGCGGCAACGCTCAAGAAGCTCGACGAAGCCAACGACGTGGAAATGTTCTACGAGGGCGCCCGCGCCAATGAAGCGCGCCTGAAGGAATTTGGGGACAAGCTGGACCAGCCGCTCGCGAAGCTGGTTCGGGATGGCTTGAAAATTTCCGCCGAACGGTACAACGAGGCGCAGAGCTTTATCGCGGACAGCAGAACCCGCTTCGCGGAGATGTTCAAGTCGACGCCAGTGATCCTCACGCCGGCAGCGCCCGGCGCCGCGCCGCTGGGCCTTTCGACTACGGGCGATCCGAGAATGAACGCGCCATGGACGGCCTTGTGGACGCCCGCCGTGACGATCCCCATGCCAACCGCAAGCGGACTGCCCCTCGGGATCCAGTTGACCTCCGATCTCGGGCAAGATTCACGGGTCTTGCGAGCCGCGCTCTTCCTGCAAAAGCACTTCGATGCGGGGCCCAGGATTCCACCTGCATAAGAACTGCAGTTCCCCCAGCCACTCGAGCCGCGCGGGCCGGATCCGAGATTGCGGCAAATTTCATTTTTTGCGCTTTCCTTCCCGAGGCCT
This sequence comes from uncultured Acidobacteriota bacterium, assembly GCA_963800455.1. GTDB lineage: Bacteria > Acidobacteriota > Terriglobia > Acidiferrales > UBA7541 > Palsa-360. The sequence goes on from CAWDAY010000004.1 coordinate 1,719,316, forward strand.
CATGCGTCTGTAGCCAAGAGTAGCGCTGCGAGTGCCCTGCTCGAAATCTGCCCGGCAATGTTGAGGATTGACATGGGACCGACAAGATTCTTAAGATGGCTCTTCGCGAATTGAACCTGCTGCCCGTGGAACCATTGTTATCTCGTATGCGTCTGTCTCAAAGAGAATCCCTATGATTACAGTCGATCGACTTACAAAAAGGTACGCACACACAACCGCCGTCGACCAGATCTCGTTCCAGGTGCAGAAGGGCCAAATCGTCGGCTTCCTCGGACCGAACGGGGCGGGAAAAACGACGACGATGCGCATGCTCACCTGTTTCCTGACGCCGACGGGCGGCTCGGCGACGGTGGCCGGATTCGACATCCTCGAACAGCCCCTCGAAGTGAAGAAGCGCATCGGCTATCTTCCTGAAACTCCGCCGGTTTATCCCGAAATGCGGATCGGCGAATACTTGTCGTTCGTGGGCCAGCTCAAGGGGCTCTCCGGATCGGATTTGAACGCGCGAGTGGACTACGCCTGCGAGCGCTGCGCGGTCGCGGATGTTCGCAACAAGATCATCGGCAAGCTTTCCAAAGGGTACCGGCAGCGCGTCGGCCTGGCCCAGGCGATCATTCACAACCCGGACGTTCTGATCCTCGACGAGCCCACGGCGGGCCTCGATCCCAAGCAGATCAACGAAACGCGCGACCTGATCAAGAGCCTCGCCGGCGATCACACCATTATTTTGAGCACGCACATCCTGCCGGAAGTCAGCCAGACGTGCGAGCAGGTGATCATCATCAACAAAGGCAAGATCGTGGCCACGGACACGGTGAGCAACTTGCAACAGCGAGCCCAGTCCGGAGAATCCGTCGTGGTGGAAGTTGCGGGGCGCAACGGCAGCCTCGATCCCGCGGCGGTGCAGCGCAAGCTTGAACAGATCGCGGGCGTGAGCCGCGTCACGCCCAAGGCCGATGGTCAGAAGCGCGTCATTTTTGAAGTCGAGGCGGCCAAGGACCGCGGGGTCCGCGGCAACGTGGCTCGCGCCGTGGTCGAATCGGGCTGGGACTTGAACGAACTGCGGCCCGCCGCGCTGAGCCTGGAAGAAATCTTCCTGCAACTCACCGGATCGGAAGCTCCGGCGGAAATGGAAGCGATCGCGGCAGGAGGATCGAAGCGATGAAAAACATTTGGGTGATTTGCCGCAAGGAACTGCGCAGCTATTTTGTCTCGCCGGTCGCCTACATTCTGCTGGTCACGTTTGCCGTCATTTTTGGGTATTTTTTCTGGGCCTCCCTTCGAGCTTTCATGAATTACTCCATGGAAGCCACGATGGAAGGCGAGCAGTTCCCGATGAACATCAACGAACAGCTCCTGCGGGGACTCTTGGCCAACATCAATGTGATCGAGCTGCTGTTCATACCCTTGATCACAATGCGGCTGTTTGCCGAGGAAAAGCGGAATGGGACCATCGAGTTGCTAACCACCTCTCCCATCACCGACTTGCAGGTGATTATCGGGAAATGGCTGTCGGCGCTGATTATGTACTCACTCATTCTGGCAGCGACCGCGCTCGATCTGCTTTTCCTCTTCAAGTTCGGCAACCCCGATTGGAAACCGCTGGCGATCGGATATCTGGGCCTGCTGCTCCAAGCCGGAGGGTTGCTGGCGATCGGCACCTTTATTTCCACGCTCACTCGCAACCAAATTATCGCCGGGGCTGTGACGTTCGGAGTTTGCCTGCTGCTGTTCGTCTTTGGCTGGGTGAGCCAGTTCGATAGTTCGACTTGGGCGCAGGTGCTCTCGTACATGTCCTTGAATTCGCACTTCGATTCTTTTGCCAAGGGCGTCCTGGACACAAAGGACGCGATCTACTATTTGAGCGTCATTTTTCTTGGGTTGTTTTTTACTTCGCGATCGATGGAATCGATGCGGTGGAGGTCGTAGGTGAATCGCACGTGGATTGAAGCACGGCAAACCAAGTACGCAGCATACGTGACGATATATATCGTCGTGATTCTATGCATCGTCTCGGTGGCCAACGTTCTGGCCAACCGTTACAACAAGTCGTTCGATTCGACGTCGAACAAGCGCTACAGCCTCTCTGACCAGACGGCCAAGATCGTAAAGGGACTGTCGCAACCGATCGCCATCACCTATTTCGACAAGACCAGCTCGTTTCAATCGGGCAAGGACTTGCTGGACCGCTACGCCACGCTTTCGCCCAAGGTCCGCCTCGATTTCGTCGATCCCTACAAGAATCCCCAGGCGGCCCGCGCCGCTGGAATCACGAAAGAAGGCACCACGCTCGTGCAGATTGGCGCGAAGCAAGAACAAGCTAAGAACCTGACGGAAGAAGACGTGACCGGCGCGATCATCCGGGACCTCAAGAGCGGTACGCGTACGGTTTGCTTCGTGACGGGCAGTGGCGAACGCCAGATCGATGACGCAGATCGTCCCGGCCTTTCGCACTTTAAGGATTTATTGAGCAAGGACGACTACACGGCGAAGTCCATCAGCCTGCTCGAAAAAGCCGAGGTTCCCTCGGACTGCACCGTGCTGGTGGTCGGAGGCCCCAAGAGCGACTACCAGCAGCCGGAAGTCGATGCCATCAAGAAATACGTGGAAGACGGCGGGCGGGCGATGTTCTTGCTGGACCCTCCACTGAAGATCGGCCGTCCGACGGCGGACAACGACGCGCTGGATAATGTCCTGCAGGGCTGGGGCGTTAGTGTGGAGAAGAATCTTCTGCTGGATCTGAGCCCGGTGGGACAGCTTCTCGGCGTCGGTCCGACGATCGCCCTGGTCTCCACATACGACCCGCACCCCATCGTGAACGAAATGAAGGGCACGGCGACGGGTTTTCCGCTAGCCCGATCGTTGACGATCAAAAACACCGACAAGTCGACCGTTCAGAAACTGTTTGAGTCTTCGGATTCGAGCCTGGCGACGACCAAACTGGATACGCCAAACGTCAATCCGAGCGACCCGAAGAACACCCACGGCCCTCTGACCATCGCCGCCGCCGGAACTTACAAAACCGGCAAGGAAAACTCCGAGGGACGCTTCGTGGTCGTCGGCAGTTCGTCCTGGGTTGCGAATTCCTTTATCTCGTTTAACGGCAATAGCGACCTCGCGATGAACGCGATGAACTGGCTTTCCTCGGACGAGGACTTGATCTCGATTCGTCCGAAACCGCCGGAAGACCGCAAAGTCAACATGACCCAGGCGCAATTCAATTGGGTCCTCCTCAGCAGCCAGTTCCTCCTGCCGGGAGCGATCTTGCTGGCAGGCCTCTCCGTATGGTGGCGGAGGCGGTAACGATAACTTCGTTTAGACCCTTCACCGCGGGACACAATCATGATGAAGATGCGACAGCTGATCGTTGCAACTGTTGTGCTGGCGGCCCTCGCCGCGACGCTGTATTGGTCCAATCATCGCAAACCGGCGGCGGACAGCGTCAGCGCCAGTCCCAGCGCATCCAATGCAAAAGTGATTTCCCTGACGCAGGACGACATTGCCAAGCTGGAAGTGAAGAAAAAAGGCGGAGAGGACGTCGTTCTCAACCGCGCCGGCGCGTCCAATTGGAAAATCACGTCCCCGAAGCCGCTGGTGGCCGACCAGGACTCGGTCTCGTCGATTCTCTACAACTTGTCGCCGATGGATGGCGCAACGCTCATCGACGACAAGGCCTCCGATGTGAAGCAATTCGGCCTGGCGGATCCCGAAGCCGCAATTACCGCGACCGGAAAAGACGGCAAGAGCCACACCGTCCTGGTGGGCGATGACACACCGACCGGCGATTCCACCTACGTCATGGTGTCCGGCGAGTCCAAAGTCTATTCCGTTCCCAAGAACACAAAATCGAATTTGGACAAGGGACTGAACGACCTGCGCGACAAGCGCTTGATGCCCGTCGATTTCGACAAACTGACGAACGTCGAAATCAACGGCGCGAAACTGCACCTGAGCTTCGCGTCCCAGAACGGGCAGTGGACCGTTCACACCCCGGCGAATTTACGCGGCGACACCTCCAAGATGGAAACGATCATCGAAAAACTTCGCACCGCGACCATGGACCCCAGCGCGCCGGAATCGGACGTGAAGAAAGCCGCTTCCCTTTTTGCCTCGGGCTCTCCGATCGCCAGCGTGAAGGCCACCGACGCCTCCGGCTCGCAAGAGCTGCAAATTCGCAAGGCCGGCGGCGGCTACTACGCGAAAACGACCGCGATGGACGGCGTCTACAAAGTGCCGAACGAGCTGGGCGACGCGCTGGACAAGACCGCGGAAGATTTTCGCGAGAAGAGGCTTTTCGATTTCGGCGCGGACGACCCGGACAAGGTCGAACTGCACGACGGAGCGAAGGCGTATCTTCTGACGCGCAGCGGCGAGGACTGGTGGTCCGACGGAAAGAAGATGGATCCGCTGAACGTGCAAGATTTTCTGCGTCCGATTCGCGGGCTGACGGCCACGAAATTTGCCACCAGCGGATTTTCGGGTCCGGCGATCTCCCTGGTGGTGACCTCCAAGGACGGCAAGCGTGTCGAAAAAGTGGATATCGCGAAGAGCGGGAGCGATTATCTCGCGAAGAGATCGGACGGAACCGCGTTGTTTGTGATTCAGGCGAAAGACATCGAAGATTTGCAGAAATCCGCGGGCGGACTGAAGCCGGCGCCACCGCCTCCCGCCCCAACGAAAAAATAAGCGCGGGAATCTCTCGGGAACTGCCGTTCCTCGCTGCGTCGTCTCCGTGTCCTCTGTGGCCTTCGTCCGTGAGTTCTGGATTGAGCTTTGAGAATTCAGACGCTGAACACAGAGGACACGGCGAACGGCTACAGAGGTCCACTGAGAAACCAATCGTTACACACTACGCTTTTAACGCAACTAAACCCCACAGGCTAAAGCCTGCGCCACTTAGCTTGGGTACCAGTCGAGCAAGCGAACATCGATGCCCGTGCCCTCCAGCGCTTTCTTGAACACGGTGGTGTCCTGCCCCTTGTAGTGATACGGGATTGCGACCTTGGGATGGAACGCCTTGACCGCATCGGCCGCTTCTTCCGGCGTCATCGTGTAGGGCAAATTCATGCAGATGAACGCGACGTCGATATTCTTGAGCGCGCGCATCTCGGGAGTCCCTTCGGTGTCGCCGGAAAAGTAGAAGCGTTTTCCGCCGTAGGTCATTACGTAGCCGTTACCCCGGCCTTTGTCATGAAACAGCTTGCCGGGCGCGGGACCGCGGGACGCCGTCGTGTTGTACATGGGAATCGCTTCGATCGTCCAGCCGCCCCAGGTGGTCTTCTCGCCGTTGGCCAGGACCTTAGTTACCTTGACCTCTTTCAACTGCTTCGCGACAGCGTCGGGGGCGATGACTTCCGTTCCGCCCTTGCTCTCCGCTTTGAGAAGGTTTTCGTCGAGGTGATCGCCATGGATATCGGTGATGAGGATCAGGTCGGCTTGCGGCAGCCCGGCGAAATTCGCGGGTTTAGCCGGATCGATGACGATGACTTTTCCTCCGGCTTCGATCTCGAGTGAGGCGTGGTATACGGGCGTAATCTTCACGGGTCCCGCCGACGTATCGAACGTCTGGACCGGCCGCATTTGCGCGCTCGCGCCCGCCGCAAACGAGAACAGGGCGGCGCAGGCAAGTAGAGAAACAATCGATTTCATATTTCACTCCTCTGGTTTATTCCACTCTAAGCGGGCGGAATCTTAGCACGCGCCCTGCGGCGCGTACAATCCTCATCGTTTGCAGACTTGCCGGGGAGCGGGCGTCTTAGATGGAGAGGGAGTGCAGGGCCTACCTGTACTTTAGTACAGCTAGCTCTTTGGCAATCGCCTGTGCTCTTCTCCGCTTCGCGCACCTCGTCTGCGTACAATAGAAAGAAGAAGGAACCCCGGCGAAGCTTTCATCGGAGCGAGACAACGCTATGAGCGAAACACAATACACAGTGGCTCGAACGACTCCCCGTTTCGCATTTATCGCCGAAGCGGAAATTTTGGGCATGAATACCCACGCGCGAATCTCGGAATTAAGCGCCCGGGGCTGCTACATCGATTCGATTAATCCGCTTCCCAAGGATACGAACGTCCGGGTTCGCATCCGCTACGGCTGCAGCACGTGCGACTTTGCCGGCACGGTCATCTATACGCACGCCGGTTTCGGAATGGGCGTCGTGTTTAGCGAGATGACCTCCGAACAGCGCTCTACCCTCGACGTCTGGTTGGACGAACTCGCCCGCAAGTTAGATTGATCCCGTTCGCCTTCGCAGGCCGATTTGTCTCGCTTGACCTTCACCATCGTCTTCGATAGTGTTGCGCTCGCATTCACACAACAGCTGGAACTTCCCTGTTTTCATCGGACGAGGTCCGGATCCGCCATGCCTACACCCTATCGAGCTGAGCACGTCGGCAGTTTGCTGCGCCCTCCGGAAGTGATGCGGGCTCGCGCGGAGCGCGCCGCGGGGAGTCTCCCGTTGGAGCAGCTTCGCGCCGTGGAGGATCGCGCCATTCTCGAAGTCCTCGAGAAGCAGAGGCAATTGGGACTAGACGTCGCGACCGATGGCGAAATTCGGCGCGGCTCCTGGCTCACCGACATGGCGGACGCGGTCGATGGCTTTGTCTCCGAACGCGTGGACCTGGAGTGGAAAGGACCGGGCGGAGGCGTGGAAGGGAGCACGGCGAATGCCGCGGGCGCGAAACTCAGAAAGTTGCGAAAAATGACGGGACATGAAGTTCCGTTTTTGAAGAAGAACGCTCGCGGTCCCTTCAAAGTCACGTTGCCCGCCCCTTCCAATTTCATGCAGATCAGCTACAAGAAGGGCGTCACCGACAAGTTCTATCCGACGCACGCCGACTTGCTGAAAGACCTGGTGGAGATCGTTCGCGACGAAGTTCTGTGGCTCGTTTCCGAGGGCGTACAGTACATCCAATTCGACGCGCCGTATTACTCGCACTACCTCGATCCCAAGCAGCAGGCCGGGATGCGCAGCGCGGGCTTCGACCCCTATCAGGAACTCGATCGCGCGATTGCCGGAGACAATGCCGCGCTGCGCGATGTGCCGCGCGGCGGAGCGACCTTCGCGCTCCACGTCTGCCGGGGCAACAGCAGGAGCCGCTGGTACGCGGAAGGCAGTTACGACCTGATCGCGGAAAAGCTGTTCGGCTCGCTGCAAGTGGACCGGTTTCTCTTGGAGTACGACACCGAGCGTTCCGGCGGATTCGAACCGCTGCGTCTCGTTCCGCGAGGAAAAAGCGTCGTGCTCGGACTCGTCACGACCAAAGAGCCGAAGATGGAATCACAAAGCGAGTTGCGGCGGCGAATCGATCAGGCCGCCAAATTCGTGCCTCTGGAAAACCTGGCGCTCAGCCCGCAGTGCGGCTTCGCGTCGGTCGCTGCCGGAAATCTGCTTTCCGTAGACGAACAATGGAAGAAACTCGAGCTCGTGGCCGACACGGCGCGCAAAGTCTGGGGAACGGCGTAAATCTCCCCGGCCGTTCCGTAAGAACGGGCTGGTATGCGGGGCCTGCGGGCGCCGCATACCAGCCCGCCTAATTCGATCAAAGTGACCGCAGAAACAGAATCAGGTTTTGTTTGTCCGTCTGCGAAAGCTGGTCAAAATTTTGAATCACTCGATTCGCTTCGCTCCCCTGCCCAGCGTGCTCTTGAATGGCGTTCGCCAGATTCGACGAGCGCCCGTCGTGCAGGAAGTACACACGCTGTCCGACTCCCCAGAGCGGAGCCGTACGGAACTGGTCGGGGCCGGCATTGCCCTGCGAAATGCCGTCCGCGAGGTTAGCGCCCATGTGATGCAGAGCCAGATCGGAAAAGAGATTGGCTTGCACATGGGAAAGGCCCGGCATCATCTCCGAAACGGCGGTTGTCATCGAGGGAGTGTGGCAATTCGCGCAACCAATGTTCGAGAAGATCGCCCGGCCCGACTGAATTTGCGGCGAGCAGGACGCTCCCGAGCATGCCGGCGCCGGCTGATCCAGAAATCGCATGAAGATCGCAAACGAATCGACGTCCGACGGAGTTTGGGACGGGCTGGTCGACTCGAATACGACGCGGTCCTCCGGCGTTGGGTTAAGAAGGCAGCTGCTCGGAACCTCGCGCGGCGGATATCCGCGCTCGTTGGGAAAGAGTTCGTTCGTCACTCCCATCTCCACGTTGTAGGCTTCTCCCGAGAAAACAACGAGCGATTTGTTTTGCGCCTTCCACCCGAACCTCGTGATCGATCCGTCGTTGCCGCTTCGGTTCGGAACTCCCGCAATTCCCAACTGCCGGTTCGCCGAAGCGGCGAGGTTGGCGAGAATGGTGCCATCCGAGATGTTCTCAATCAGGCCTGCGCCATAGACCGGCGTGGGAATGCGGAAGCTCAGGTTGCCCCGGGCGGCTTCGGCGGCAAAATCGGGCTGCGCCATGGCGCAGCTTCCCGCGTCGGACCGGCCGGCAATGGTGAACAGGTCGTGCACCCCCCCGTCGGATTTGAAGCGCGCCTCACGTACGGGTCCGTCCGCCGTGACGAAGAATGGGATGGCGTTGTTGCCACCCATCAGCTGACCCACCGTGAACTGCGGATTTTGCCCGATGAAGGGATAGGCCGATACGCTGGGAGAAGTTCCGCCCGGTGCAGGCTGGGAGTGGCACGAACCGCAGGAGTTGCCATTGAACGCCGGCCCGAGCCCGCCGTCGCCCGGCCCCGTCAGGGTAACGTCTTCGTCTTCCGTGAATTGCGACAAACCGTTTTGGAAGAACGCCGTCTGCTCTGGCGTGAGGCCCTGGATCGGATTGCCCGCGCCCACGGAAACCGCTCGTGGACCCGGATCCAAACCGGCAAGATTGGCGGAGGGAATTCTTTCCCGACCGGATTGCTGCCCGAATTGTTGGCCGAATTGTTGGCCGAACTGCTGCGCTAATGCACCGCCTGCCGCGAAGCAAACGGAAAGCGCCAATAACGCCGCCGTTAAGCCTCGTGCGATACGGAACCGACGCGTCAAGAGTGTCTTCCCGCTTCTCCGAAAAGGCTCAGTGCTGTGGGTCTTTTGCATGGCTACGCCCCTCCTTCGTAATCTGAGCTGGGAAGTGGCGGCCTCCCCGCGAGTGTTCCGGGTGATTTCGCGCGGCGGCCGACCCGATTGCCGGTGCAAGATCGAAGTCCCTCGTGCACCGACCCAAATTTGTTCACGGCACGCAATCTGTCACGGCAACTGCCTGGCACTTGTGGCTGCTTCAGAAGAGAAAGCGAATTCCACTCAATCAGCGCCGGATGTTCTTTCGCTCAAGACGCCTCAATTTGAGGAAGGACATTAGTCCCGATCAAACCTTTGAATCTGCTGTCCTGAGGGACAGAATCGGAAGGGGCACCTAAGTTGTCATAGAGTGCTATCGGCAACCTGTCCCTACACTGTAATCGGGACAGCCGATCCCCGAAATCGATGGACCGAAGTGAACCAGGAGGACAGGGGGGCTCGACAGGCTTCGCGGGCGGCATTTACACTAGGGCACACATGGTCGGAGCCATATTGGAGAAGAGGATTCTGGATGCCCATCGTCAACTTTATTTTGCCGGAAGGAGCTTCCCGGCAAATTGATGTGCCCTTCGGGACGTCGGTAATGCAAGCTGCCATGAATCACAGGGTCTCTGCAATACTGGGGGAATGCGGCGGAAATTGCATGTGTGCCACCTGCCATGTGTACGTGGAGGAGCCGTTTTTTGGCCGCATTCCAGCCGCGAAGGAGAACGAGAAATTCATGCTGAGTATCGCGGCGGAAGGCCCCGCGTGGAACAGCCGGCTGAGTTGCCAGATCAAAATGACGGAAGAACTGGACGGAATCATCGTCCGGCTACCCGGCAAACAAAAATGAACCGCGCGGAAGCGTACCATGGCAAGAACAGGACACACCGATGAAACTCCGTGATTTTGCGAAGCCGTTCCAGATCGCCGATGGGTCGCATTTCCGGCTGAAGGACTTCGATCCGGCAGAGACGCTCGGTCTGAAGTCGAAAGAACACGCGAAGGAAGCCCTCGAGCGCGGAATCGCGCGTCTCGCAAAATTGCAGGAGAAACTCTACGCCCAGGATCGCTGGGCGATTCTGGTGATCCTGCAAGCGATGGACGCCGCGGGGAAGGACGGTACCATCAAGCACGTAATGTCAGGAGTGAACCCCCAGGGATGCGAGGTTCACGCTTTCAAGGCGCCTTCCGCAGAGGAATTGCAGCACGATTACCTGTGGCGAACCTCGCGCGCCCTTCCGGAGCGCGGCAAGATCGGCATCTTCAACCGTTCGTACTACGAGGAAGTCCTGGCCGTCCGCGTCCATCCGGAGTTGCTCGCCCAGAAAAAGATCCCCCAACGCCTGATCTCCGAAGACCTATGGCAGAGGCGTTTCGAAGATATCAATTCCTTCGAACGCTATCTCGCGGGAAGCGGCATTGTCGTGCTGAAGTTTTTCCTGCATCTTTCGAAAAAGGAACAGAAGAAGCGCTTTCTCGAGCGTCTCGATGATCCGGCCAAAAACTGGAAATTCTCGATGAGCGACGCCCTGGAGCGCCAGCATTGGGAGAAGTATATGAAGGCGTACGAGGAGATGATCCGAAATACGAGCGCGAAACACGCTCCCTGGTACGTCGTTCCCGCCGATCACAAGTGGTTCTCGCGCCTGGTCGTGGCGGAAGCCGTCATCGATGCCATGGAAAGTCTGGACCTGGCATTCCCGAAGGTGGACGCCGCGAAACGCAAGGAACTGAAGGACGCCCGCGCCGTGCTCGACCGCGAAGCGTGAGCTCTTCTCCCGCCCTTCTGCCCCGCTGAAAACTCCCCGAACGAGACAAATTATTTACAATCCGTGCGCCGACGCGACACAACTCCGCTTCGACTCGCGCGCATCTGACCATCTACTTGTGACGAGACGCGGACAGCTCATCATTGTCGGAGCGGGACCGGCGGGCATCGTGACGGCGATCGCCGCGCGGAAGCACGGCCTGAACGCCACCGTTCTGGATGCGAGAACGCCGCCGATCGACAAACCCTGCGGAGAAGGAATCCTGCCTCAGGGCGTCGCCGCGCTACGGTCGCTCGGCATCCTCTTGCCTTCTGAAAGTGCGTTCTTGTTCCGGGGAATCCGGTTTGTGGACGAGGAACACTCCGCGCGCGCGGAATTTGCGGACGGCACGGGAGTTTCTCTGCGCCGCATCAAGTTGCATCAGTTCCTGGTCGACCGGGCCATCGAGGAAGGCGTGGAGTTTCGCTGGGGTGCGCGCGTGACGCAGATTCACCATGACGCGGTGGCGACAGCGCGAGAAACGTTTCGTTTCGATTGGCTCATCGGGGCAGACGGTCAGAATTCCCAAATTCGGAAATGGGCCGGGCTCGATCCGCGAGTGGCTCGAAGGAAGCGATTCGGTTTTTGCAGCCATTTTGGGGTAACACCCTGGTCGGACGTCGCCGAAGTCCATTGGACGCACGGCTGCCAGATCTTCATCACGCCCATGGCCGGGCACGAAGTCGGCGTCGCGGTGATTTCGCGCGACCGTGGACTTCGGATCGATGGCGCGCTGCCGCGGTTTCCGGTCCTCGAGGAAAAACTACGTGGAGTGGCGCCGACCACGCGCGAACTGGGCGATACGACCGGCCTGGGAATTCCGCCAGGCGTGACGCGCGGGCGCGTGGCGCTCGTCGGAGACGCTTCGGGAACCGTGGACGCGGTGACGGGCCACGGCCTGAGCCTTTCGTTTCAACAAGCCCTGGCGCTGGCGCAGAGCCTGGAACGAGGCGACTTGAGCCAATACGAAATCGCGCACAAGAAAATCGCGGCCATCGGCGTGACGATGACTCGCCTCATGCTCCTCATGGACCGGAGCGATTGGATCCGCCGCAGGACTCTTCGGTTGTTCCAGAAGTCGCCGAGCCTGTTTTCAAGAATGCTCGCGATTCACACCGGAGCGGCGCCGCTTTCTTCGGTTGGCGCCGCGGAAATCGCGGACTTTGGCTGGAAATTTCTTCGGACGTAGAGCCGATGATTCGCGCTCTCCATCGTGGTCCCCGATTCGCGGTCCGTGCGTCGCTCGCGAGTTTCTCGTGCGTCCTCGCGCTCTTGCTAGCTCCGGCATCCCGCTCGCAGGGTACCGCACTTCAACTTGGGCCTGGTCAGGCGAAGATCGACTTTTCGCTGGGCAGTACGCTGCACACGGTCCACGGAACGTTCACGCTCAAAAACAGCAAGCTTCAGTTCGATCCGGCCAACGGCAAAATCAGCGGCGCCGTCGTCGTGGATGCGACCAGCGGCGCAAGCGGCAACAGCGGGCGTGACGCGCGGATGCATCGCGAAATTCTGGAAAGCGCCAAGTTTCCGGAGATTATCTTCGTCCCCACGCAAATCGAGGGAAGCGTTGCCGCGAACGGAGTTTCTAAAGTGGAAGTTTCAGGAAAATTTCGCCTGCATGGGCAGGAGCATGACGTGACGCTTCCCGTCGAAGTCGTGGCCGACGGACAGAAGCTGCTCGTTGCGATTCACTTCACGATTCCGTATGTGGAATGGGGACTCAAGAGTCCGAGCAATTTCTTCTTGCGCGCCAGCGACACGGTCGTGATCGACGTTCACGCCACCGCGCAAATCGAAAACGCAACCGCGGCGCATTAGCACGGACGTGGATTCTTCTTCAGAATGTTTCAACTGGCGCTGATTCCCGCTGCCAGCGCGGCCTGGGACATCGCGCCGATCAGCGGCGCCTCTTCGTTCAACACCATGCGAATGGGGAATTGCGCAAGGAACTCGCCGAACTTTTCCTTCTCGCAAAAGGCCCGGAAGAACGCGCCGTCTTCCATCTTCCTGCGAATCTTCACTGCGATTCCGCCGGCAACCCACACTCCTCCGCGCGCGAGAACCTTCAGCGCCAGATTGCCCGCTTCGGCGCCATAAATCGACACCCACAAATCCAGCGTTTGCACGCACACCGGACACTTTCCTTCCAGCGCCAGGCGCGTGATTTCGGGCGCCGCGTCCGCTTCCGGTCCGTTGAAGGAAGGGTGCTGCACGGACGCGTCCAGAAATGTATGAATGGTGCGGAAGCCACGTCCCGACAGGATGAGCTCTATACTCACAAATTCGTGGGATTTCTTCATGAAGCGCAAGAGCTCAATCTCCCGCTCAGTGCGCGGCGCAAAATCCGTGTGGCCTCCTTCGGAACTCGCCACTATGTAGCGCTCGCCGGCCCAAAAGAGAGTCGCCTCACCCAAGCCGGTGCCCGCGGCGATCAGGGCCTGCGTGGCCTGCGGCGACGGCACGCCGCGATTGAGCGTGGAAAATTCGGACTCCGCGAGACGCGCCAAGCTGTAACCGGTCGCCTCCAGATCGTTGAGCAGCGCGACGTGCTTCGTCCCGAGTTGCGCTGCAAGCTCGGCTGCATCCACGGTCCAAGGCAGATTGGTCGCTCTGACTCGACGATCGACGACGGGCCCGGCCACGCCGAGTCCCGCAGCGTCGATGGCCTCCGCGCCCGCGCCCCGGGTTTCGGCTCGCGTTTCCGCCAGGAATTTCGAAATGATTTGTTCGAAGGCGGGATATTCGCGGCTTTGATAGCGCCGCTTCACGATTTGCCGGTGGGAGTTTCCCTGGAATTCGTACAGCGCCAAATTGCACTTGGTGCCGCCAATGTCCCCAGCGAGAATCACGTGCTCTTCCCCGATCGGCCGCGAGTCGTCCCCGCGGGATTCTCCGCAGGAATTGTTTTGCCAATCACGGCCGGCGGGAGCATCGCGGCAGCGGCTTGATCGACGAGAAAAATCTTGATCCCGGGATGCCGCGGCTGCACGAGTTGCGCGGGATAGGGAGGATCGGCCTTCCCGTCCAGGACGTCGCGCAGGATTTGCGCTTTTTCCGGCCCGGCCACGAGAAAGACCACGCGCGTGGACGCGTCGAGCACGGGAAGCGTCAGCGTCATGCGGCGCATATTCAATTTCGTGACCATGGGAGTGCTGACCCAGCGCGAGGTTTGCTGCGTTACGCGCGTCCCGGGAAACAACGAAGCCGTGTGGCCGTCCGCGCCGAGACCGAGAAAGATGAGATGGAACTTCGGAAATCCGCGGTCGTCGAGTTCAAGATGCTTCCGCAGAACTTCCTCGTAGTCGTGCGCCGCGCGGCCGATGCTGGGCCGCTCCGCTTCCATGCGATGCACGTTGCCCTCCGGGATCGGAACGCGAATGAGCAACTCCCGGCGCGCCACTCCGTAATTGCTTTCCGGGCTTGTGGGAGGCACCGCGCGCTCGTCGCTCCAGAAGACGTGCACTTTGGCCCAGTCGACCTGGCCGCGGAATTCCTCCGAGGCCAGCAACTCGAACATCTGGCGAGGCGTGTTTCCTCCCGAGAGCGCGACAAAAAACTGGCCATGCTTGGAAATCGATTGCCAGGCATAGTCGACGAACAGCCGGGCCGCGGCGCGCGCCACTTGCGCGGGGTCCGCGTAGACTTGCACTTCCGGAGAATTTTCCGGGAAAGATCCCTTACGAATTCCGCCACTGTCGGCCATCGCGCTCCAGTAACTCGTCGGCTTCCCGTGGGCCCCAGGTGCCCGCCGCATAGTTAGGAAATTTGGGTTTGTTCGCTTCGAAATAATGCAGGATCGGATCGACCAGGGCCCAGGCCGCTTCCACACCGTCGGCGCGGTCGAACAGCGTTGCGTCGCCGCGCATGCAGTCGTTGATCAGCGTCGCGTACGCGGAACGCTCGCCCCCGCCGAATGCCGCCTGATAGCTGAAATCCATCGTGACCGTTTTTAATTTCATTTCCTGGCCCGGCAGCTTGGCATGAAACGAAATCGAAATTCCTTCGTCGGGTTGCACGTTCAAAACCAGAGCGTTCGTCGACAGATCCTGGCCCCGGAATACCAGATGCGGGGCGCGGCGAAACTGGATGGCGATCTCGGTGACCCGGCTCGGGAGCCGCTTACCCGTGCGCAGATAAAACGGAACGCCGGCCCAGCGCCAGTTGTCGATCTGCATACTTGCGGCGACGAACGTTTCCGTCGCCGATCCCTTCGCCACGCCGGGCTCATCGCGGTAACCGGCCAGCATCGACGAATCCCCCGGCGCGCCTCCCGGACCGTATTGCCCGCGCACGATGTCCGTTTTGATGCTCCTCGGGGTGAACGGCCGGATCGATTGCAGCACCTTTATCTTTTCGTTGCGCACGGCGGTAGCGTCGAAAGCCGCCGGAGGCTCCATGGCCACGAGAGAAGTCAGTTGCAGGACGTGGCTCTGGATCATGTCACGCGTGGCGCCCGCGGTTTCGTAAAATGCCGCGCGCTGCTCGACGCCCAGAGTTTCCGCCGCCGTGATTTGGACGTGGTCCACATAGTTGCGGTTCCACAGCGGCTCGAAGATGCCGTTGCCGAACCGCAGGACCATGAGGTTTTGGACCGTGTCCTTCCCCAAATAGTGGTCGATCCGGTAGACCTGCGATTCGTCGAACGCGTTGAGCACGGTCTGATTCAGCTTCCGCGCCGAGGCCAGATCGCGCCCGTACGGTTTTTCGATGATGATGCGCGTCCAGGATTTGTCGTTCGGGTTTTTCGCCAGGCCGGCTCGATCGAGCTGTTCGATAATGACGGGATAGATGTCGGGCGGCGTAGCCAGATAAAAAAGCCGGTTCCCGTTCAGTTTGTGGGCCTTGTCCAACTCCTCAAGCCGCTTCTTCAATTTGTCGAAGGCTTCCGGGTGATGATACTCGCCCGCAACGTAGGCCAGCGCACCCGCGAATTCCCTGCACTCGTCTTCCCTTAGCGTGCCGGCGTCGGCAAACTTCTTTACCGAATCGACGGCGGATTGTTGAAAAGCCTCGTCCGACATGGGCGTGCGCGCGAATCCGATGATGGCGAACCGCCGCGCCAGGCAATTCTGCGCGGCCAGACCGTACAGCGCGGGAACCAATTTGCGGCGCGAGAGATCTCCCGAAGCTCCGAAAATGACAATCGTGCAGGGATCGGCCGGTGAGACGAAGCTCTGCTTGGCGGGCTCGGCGGTTTCGATCGTGGCGCTCTTGCCTGCGGTCATGTTCGGGCCCTCACTTTTTTGCTGCTGCTTTGATGGCGTGGCCGCCGAACTGGTTTCGCATCGCCGCCAGAAGCTTATCGGAATAGGAATCGGAATCGCGCGACGTCAGCCGCTGCAAGAGCGACAACGTGATCACCGGCGCGGGAACGTCGAGGTCGACCGCTTCCGCCACGGTCCAGCGCCCTTCTCCCGAATCCGCCACAAACGGAGCGATGCCCGCCATCTCCGGATTGTCCTTCAGCGCGATGCTGAGCAGATCGAGCAGCCAGGACCGCACCACGCTTCCCGTGCGCCAAATTTCCGAAACCTGGTGCATGTCCAAGGCAAATTCGTTTTTCTTTTTCAGGATGGCGAAACCCTCGGCGTACGCCTGCATCATGCCGTACTCGATGCCGTTGTGGACCATTTTCACGAAATGGCCCGCGCCCGACGGTCCTACGCGGCCCCAGCCCAGGTCTTTACCCGGCGCGAGGGTTTCGAGCAGCGGGCGCAGAGAGTCGACTGCGGACTGGTCGCCGCCCACCATCATGGAGTAGCCCTCTTTGAGGCCCCAGATGCCGCCGCTCGTGCCCACGTCCACGAATTGATAGCCCTGCTGCTTCAGGCTCACGCCGCGGCGTTGGGTGTCTTTGTAATTACTGTTGCCTCCGTCGATGAGAATATCATTTTTGGAAAGATGGGGGAGCAGCGCGGCGATCGTCTCGTCCACCGGCGCGCCGGACGGAACCATGATCCAGATGGCGCGCGGCTTGCCCACGAGTTTCCCGGCGAGATTTTCCAGCGAATCGGCGCCGCCCCCTCCGGCAGCCGTAACGCGCGCCACGGCTGCGGCATCGCGGTCGTAGCCGACGACGCGATGCCCGCCGCGCACGAGCCGCTCCACCATGTTTGCGCCCATGCGCCCGAGTCCAACCATTCCAAGTTCCATAAAGGCCTCCGTTATGAAGTTTCAGGGATGCTGACGCCGCTCGCGGCCAGATCGCGCCGCAATTGCGCGGCATCTTGAAAATGAATCGTCCGCATGCGCAGTTGCCGCGCGCATTCCAAATTCAGTTCCCGGTCGTCAACGAACAGGCACTCGTCGGGATTGCGCTGGGTCACTTCGAGCGCCAGTTTATAGATGCCCTCTTCGGGCTTTCGGACTCCCAGATAACAGGAACTGAAAAACGCCTTGAATTCGCGACGCAGGTTGAACTGCTGGATTCTGCGTTCGTTTAGTTCGAGAGGCTCGTTGTTGATGGTGGCTTGAAGGTACTTTCCGCATGCGGCGACGTCCGAGAGTACCGCGCGCGATTCCGGATATTCCTCCGACTGCGCGAAGATGAAGTCCGTGAATTCTTCTCGCGTGAAGCTGCGTTTGCGGTAGAAGACCGTGCGCTGCAGGTAAGTGTCCAGTGTGATGCGCCCGGTTTCAAACGCGGGGCTTGCTAGTTCGTGCCGGTCCTGAAGCTCTTCCCAATCCAGGCCGAATTTCTTGGCCGCCGCGGCACGAGCTGCGCGGTCCCATCCATTCGACAGGATGACGCCACCCACATCCCAAAAAATCGCCGTGACGTCCGACATCGCGCCCCCTCAGAGCCGCTTGCGTGACCGACCTATTGTAATGGAGCGGGCGCTAAAACGCTCCCCCGTTCAAAAATGCGCGGCCATAACCGAGGCGGCCTCCGCTGCAGAATCGGACGCTCCGGTTTGGATTTCTTCGGGTCTTGCAGTATCGTAGTCGGGAGCGAATTGTAAAGGATTCCCGGTGGAGGATGCAGATGGCGGATGACTCTTGCGGACCGATCAAGCCAGCGGCTTCCAGTACGCCCGCGAAGCCCGGCCAGCGGATCGTGCATTGCGTGAAGTTTGACAAAGATTTGCCCGGCCTCGAGCGCATCCCCTGGAAGGGGGAAGTGGGCAAGCGCGTGTTTGAAAACGTTTCCGCGGAAGGCTGGAAGATGTGGATCGAGTATTCCAAAATGCTGATGAACGAATACCGGCTGAACCCGCTCGACCCGCAATCGCAGAAAATCATGGAAGAGCAGATGGAACAGTTCTTCTTCGGAGAAGGCGCGAAGCTGCCGGAAGGTTACGTCCCGCCTAAAGCGAAAGGCTGAGGGTTTAAGTAGGACGGGCTTCAGCCTGTCCGATTTAGATTAACATCCATCGTGCATCTAAAGCGGACAGGCTGAAGCCCGTCCTACGGATTCGCCACTATCCCCGTTACTGGGTGTTGCACCGGCAACTCCCCTGAAATTTCAAATTTCAAATTCCCGTGCGCAGTGCGAAGCGCTGCTTCGACTTCCGCCGGTGTCTTGCCGTGGGCAAAGAGGAACCCGAGATAGCTCGCGCCCTCGGGCCACGCTGCGATCGCGTCATGCAGGCGCGCCGTGATTTGCACGTCTTCGATCCCGGGAGTGGCGCGAGCCTGCTCTTCCCCTTCGATTTCTTCAAGAACGCCCGACTTCGGCACGGGGATCATCATCACGCCGGAGGCGTCCTCTTCGCGATCGAGGTCCGTTCCCGTCATGCCCAGCGCGTGCCGCACCAGAAGTTCTTCCAGGAACATGC
Organism: uncultured Acidobacteriota bacterium; assembly: GCA_963800455.1. GTDB lineage: Bacteria > Acidobacteriota > Terriglobia > Acidiferrales > UBA7541 > Palsa-360. The sequence goes on from CAWDAY010000004.1 coordinate 1,737,899, forward strand.
GCTGCGGACCGAAACGAAGCGCGCGCGCACACAGCCCGCCGATGGGCCGTGCCGCCGCTTCCAGCACCCAAGGTCCATTGTCATTCAGGCGAAATTCCGCGTGTACCGGGCCATGCGTGAGGCCCAGTGCATGGACCGTGCGGCCGGCGCAATCCAGAAGCCGGTCGTATTGATCGTCCGGCAAGCGCGAAGGCGTGACGTAGAGGGTCTCTTCAAAATACGGCCCCTCGAGCGGGTCCGGTTTGTCGAACACGGCAAGGATTCGCAGCTTGCCGCGGGTGAGCAATCCTTCCACGGCGACCTCCGCTCCGGGAATGTAACGCTCCACGAGCAGGCGGTCGAGTTCCGGCTCGCGTGTGACCTGCACATCCGGGGATTCGAGCAGCTGCTTGATCCGTGCGACCGCAGCCTGAAATTCTTCCGCGTTGTTGGCGCGTATCACGCCCTGGCCGGCGGCCAGTCGCAGCGGCTTCACCACGCACGGGAATTGGACTCGCGGGAGAATCTTTTCCACGCGCTTGTCGAGCCGGAAGGAAAAGAAAGCGGGAACGGGAAGGCCCGCGTCCCGCAGGATTTCGCGCTGGCGCAATTTGCTGCGGCAATTTTCCACCGCTTCCGGAGGATGGTAGGCAAATCCCAGCGCGCGCGCCGCGTGCGCCGCCGTCGGGGTCGGCCGGTCGCCGAGCGCGATCAATCCGTCCACGGGCCGCACGAGCGATTGCTTTACAATGCGCCGCGCCGCGTCTTCCGGATCCTCGAAGCGAACCGCGATCGCGCCGTCCGCCCAGGGGTCTTCGAGCTGGTGGCAGCGATCGCTTGCGAACACGACGTCGACGCCCAGCGCTTTCGCGGCTTCGGCGAAGCTGCGCGTCTGGTAACCCAATTTACTCGCGAGAATCAGCAGTCTGCTCATGGGGTTGGTGTCTTTCTCTCACACAATTTCACTCACACAAATTGATCGGCTTTGGCGACCGGTTCCTTCGCTCTTCCGATGGAAACGAACTGATCGTCCATCGGCTCGGCGCAACAGTACCAGGGCTCATCGAGATACGGCACCGGCGCGCCCTTCGCGATGGCAGCCGGCGCGGCCTGCGGCGCGCGATTTCCAGCGGCGGCGTGGGCGGCGCGCCGAATGTGCGAAAAAATTTCCGTGCGCGAAAGTTTCAGGCCGTCTCCGCGTTGCACTAGCTGCGAAATTTCGCGCGCCAGACCGTCCACGCGGGGGTCTTCGTGCTTCCACGGGAAGACGAGCGCCGCGGAATCGAACGGGCCCGCCATCGCGCTCACGTCGGGCAATTCCAGCAGGCGCGATCCGGCCGGGATCAGCAGGCGAATCGCCAGCTGTATGGGCGCCACGTTTTCGGTCAATCCTTGCTCCGCAAGCACATCGAGCAAATCCGTGTAGCCGGAAAGCGTCGTCCATGGCGTGAACGGAACGAACGTGGGCAACAGCGTCATGCCCAGTTCGCGGAAGCGCGCAACGACCGCGAGAAAATCAGCCCGCGTGTGGCCCTTGTCAAATTTCCCGAGCACCGCATCGTCGATCGATTCGACGGCGCTGGTGACAAAGAGGCATCCCGTATCGCGCAGAATGGGCAAGAGCGAGTCTTGTTTGCGCAGATGCTCGATCTTGATCGTCACATCATACGTGAGATCCGGAAATTCACGATGCACCGACTCCACAATCGCAATCGCGTGCCCGGGGCCGTTGAAAAAGTCCGGGTCTCCAAACGTGATGTGCCGCGCCCCGGCCGCCGCCTGCCGCCGGATATCCTCGAGGACGACGTCGCGATCCACTACGCGAAACACGCCGTTGTACACCGGCACGATGGGGCAGTGCCGGCAAAGGTGCTTGCATCCTCGCGTGGCCTCGGTCGAGCCGGCGACGCGGTGTTCGCCTCCCGGCATGACCACGCTCGCGTATTTCGCAGGTTCCAGCATTCCCGCGCGGTCGGGCGTCAAAAATCGTTGCCGCGCGAGCGAGATGACCGGCTCCTGCTGTTTCGCCGCGCCGCTCCCATTGGCCGCGTTGTGCTGGAGGCGCGACGCGAGGCTTGCGAGGCCCTCCTCGAACTCTCCGCCGAGGACGGCGCCCACGCCAAGCCCACGAAGGTATTCTTCGTTCACAGGAGCGTACAATCCGTAAAAGCAAAGACGAGCGCGCGGGTTCATGTCGCGGACTTTCGGAACGAGTCCCGCCGCCAGCCGCGTGGCCGTGTGCATCGGCACATAAAAGGAAATCAAGTCCGCAGCGCGGACTGCCTGCTCGTCGAGCGCCTCTCGCGTCAAATCGAGAGTCGAAACGTGGTGCCCGCCGGCGCGCAGCCAAGCGGCCGGAGAGGCGAGGCCAAACGGCTGCCTGCCAAGTTCATACGTGGAAATGAGAAGGATCTTCATCCGGCTGTGCGGCCACCCATGGCCATTCTAACCGAAGCGAATCGGGAAGGAACAACTCTATAAAGAGAAACGCCCCGTCCCGATGGCTGGGCCTTTCGGGACGAGGCGGATGACAAAACCAATCTCGACCGCCGCGCTGCAAACTCCCCGGCGGCGCGAAACCGAATTTCAGTTCCTCAGGGGCAGGTCGCCGCAATGTGCTTCATCGCGGTCACCTTCATGTAGTGAGGCGACTTCGGCACATCCTTGTTTTCCTTCATCGCATCCGCTTCGGGAACCGCCGTACCGGTGATTTCCACTTTGTGGCCGACGTGTTTGGATAGATCCATACTCGACGACACAATACCCACCGATTTGGGCCCCTTTTCGAGATCGGTGAGCATGTAAGACCCGGCGGTCGGTCCAGCCTTCAGACATCCGGTCATGCTGTGTTCTTTGGGAGCATCCTGTGCGCGAGTCCCCATCGAAATGGTGAATGCGCACGCGACGATCAGAACCGCGAGAATCGATTTTTTCATGAAGGTCTCCTTTGGAGAAGATCGGCGGGCATGGTACCACAAATTCTACCAACAAAACCGAAATGTGTAACGGACACTTAAGTAGTAACTCCCTGATCTGCTCCCGCCCATGTGCAGTCCTCCATGCGAGGAACGAACGCCCGGACTCCCGGGCTGCACGGAAGATCAGGATGCGTTATGATTGTGTGCTTGCAACATACAAGAAAGGAACAAGGTACGTATGGCGCCCGCATCCAAAAATTCGTTCGGTACGCGTGACACGCTTCAGGTTGACGGCAAGTCCTATGAAATTTTTCGTTTGAGCGCGCTGGAGAAAAAGGGAGTGGGGCATGTCTCCAAGCTTCCCTTTTCGCTGCGCGTGCTTCTGGAAAATCTTTTGCGCCAGGAAGACGGGCGCTTCGTACATCCCGAAGACATCCAGGCGCTGGCCGGCTGGGATCCCAACGCCGCGACGCAGAAGGAAATTTCGTTCATGCCCGCCCGCGTCCTCTTGCAGGACTTTACGGGCGTCCCCGCCGTGGTCGATTTTGCCGCGATGCGCGAAGCCATTCGCACGCTGGGCGGCGATCCCAAAAAAGTGAATCCCCTGCTCCCCGCGGAACTGGTGATCGACCATTCGGTGCAAGTCGACAAGGCCGGCTCCGACATGGCCTTTGCATTTAACGCGGAACTCGAATTTCAGCGCAACGTCGAGCGCTACGGCTTTCTGCGATGGGGACAGGACGCCCTCAATAATTTCAAGGTGGTTCCTCCGGATACCGGGATCTGCCATCAGGTGAACCTCGAATACCTCGCGCGCGTCGTGTTTGACGCCTCCGTGGACGGCAAGACGCAGGCGTTCCCCGATTCGCTGGTCGGAACGGATTCGCACACGACGATGGTCAACGGTCTCGGCGTCTTCGGCTGGGGCGTCGGCGGCATCGAGGCGGAGGCCGCCATGCTCGGCCAGCCGCTTTCCATGCTGATCCCCGAAGTCGTGGGCTTCAAACTGCACGGACGCCTGCCGGAAGGCACGACGGCGACCGACCTCGTGTTGATCGTCACGGAAATGCTGCGCAAGAAGGGCGTGGTCGGGAAATTCGTCGAATTCTACGGCACGGGGCTTTCCAGCCTGAGTCTGCCGGACCGCGCGACGATCGCCAACATGGCGCCCGAATACGGCGCAACGATGGGCTTCTTCCCCGTCGATGCCGAAACGCTCGCGTATTTGCGCTTCACGGGCCGCCCGCCGGACCGCGTGCGCCTCGTCGAGGAGTACACCAAGGCGCAAGGCATCTTCCGCACCGATGCCACGCCGGACCCGATGTACACGGATAAGCTGGAACTCGACCTCGCCAGCGTCGAAGCTACGCTGGCCGGGCCGAAGCGCCCGCAAGACCGCGTGCCACTGCGGCAATCGAAAGCGTCGTTCGAAAAGTCGCTCGAAGGCGCGGCGCCGAAGCACGTCGCCGTGCGGAACAACGGCGATCAATTCGAACTTTCGAACGGCTCGGTGGTGATCGCCGCGATTACCAGCTGCACCAACACTTCGAATCCGTCCCTCATGCTGGGCGCCGGCTTGCTGGCTAAAAAGGCCATCGAGCGCGGCCTGCACAGCAAGCCCTGGGTGAAGACCAGCCTCGCGCCCGGCTCCAAAGTGGTTACGGACTACCTCGAAGCCGCGGGGCTCGGAAAATATCTCAACCAGCTGGGTTTCAACCTCGTCGGATACGGCTGCACCACGTGCATTGGCAACAGCGGTCCGCTCGAAGAGCACATCGGAGCAGCCATCAAGGAAAACAGCCTCGTCGCCGTTTCCGTCCTCAGCGGAAACCGGAATTTTGAAGGCCGTATTCATCCTCTGGTACGCGCGAATTATCTGGCGTCGCCGCCGCTGGTGGTCGCCTACGCGCTTGCGGGCCGCATGGATTTCGACATGGCCAGCGAACCGCTCGGCAAGGGGAAGGACGGCGCGCCGGTCTACCTGCGCGATATCTGGCCGTCGCCGCAGGAGATCGAATCCACCGTGCGCGCCAGCGTTACCACGGCGATGTACAACAAAGAGTACGGCGAAGTGTTCCAGGGCGATTCGCGCTGGCAAGGATTGAAAGTGCCGGTGGGCGACATCTACTCCTGGGACCAGAAGTCCACGTACATCAAAAATCCGCCGTTCTTTGAAAAAATCACGAAAATTCCGGCGCCTCTCACCGACATTCACAGCGCGCGAGCGCTCGCGATGCTCGGCAACAGCATCACCACCGACCATATTTCGCCCGCGGGCTCGATCGGCGCCGACAGCCCCGCCGGAAAGTGGCTCATCGAGCAGGGAGTCAAGCCGGTCGACTTCAACTCCTACGGCGCGCGGCGCGGCAATCATGAAGTGATGATGCGCGGCACGTTCGCCAACATTCGCCTGCGCAACCAGCTTGCTCCCGGCACCGAGGGCGGCTGGAGCGTGCACCAACCCGACGGCGAGAAAATGTCGATCTACGATGCGGCCATGAAGTACCAGAAGGAAGGCGTGCCGCTGATCGTGCTGGGCGGGAAAGAATATGGTTCGGGATCGTCGCGCGACTGGGCCGCGAAGGGCACGTTCCTTCTCGGCGTGCGCGCGGTGATCGCCGAAAGCTTTGAGCGCATTCACCGCAGCAACCTGGTTGGAATGGGCGTGCTCCCGCTCCAGTATCGCGACGGAGAATCGGCGCAGTCGCTCGGCCTCACGGGCTTCGAGGAATTCACGATCGAAGGGATCGCGAAGCTTTCTCCGAAAATGACCGTCGAGGTGCGCGCTCGCGACAAGAGCGGTAAAGCGACTGTCTTCCAAACGGTCGCCCGCGTGGACACGCCGGAGGAAATGAACTACTACCGGCACGGCGGCATTCTGCCGTATGTGCTGCGGCAGATGCTCTAGGCCGCACCGGCAACATCCTGAACAATGCAAAGGACGGCCTGTGGGATTTGGGTCTCGTAGGGACCAGAGACCACAGGCTGAAGCCTGCGCCACAGGGAGAAGCGCGATGCCTCGAAAACTGAATCGGCGGGAATTGGTCAAGGCCGCGGCGAGCACTTCGTTCGCAGCCGCGCTTGGGCCGGCGATTGCACTCGGCGCCGCGCAGAATTCCAATCCCGCGCCGCAAGTGCCGGGCGTGGACATGTCCCACGAATGCACCGTCGCCGATCCGGAGCACTATCACCTGGAATTTGAGAATGAGTATGTCCGAGTGATCCGCTGCCGCATCCCCGCCCACGACAAAGTAAAGATGCACAATCACCCCCTCGGCTCTGTCATCATCTTCATGACCGACCAAAACCTTCACCAAACTTTGGAAGGCGGCAAAACCGAGGAAGCCCACAACAAAGCCGGACACGTTCTGTGGGGAAATGGCTCCCAGTCGCAGCACATGGGCGAGAATGTTACGGACCAGTTGTACGAGTACATTCGGGTGGATATAAAGGCGGCAGTGCCCAAGCGCGCTTAAAGGCACGAACCATTCTGCGTATTCCCTCGCTTCCCACGGAATTGAATATCTGGCAACATTCCTTCCCTGTTCCCTAAGGAGCCATCCATGCGCGCGCGGCCGGTCGCAATTTTCGTCGTTCTCCTATCCTTCGGTTTGATTCCCAGCGCGCCGTCGAACGTCGCCGCGCAATATCCGCAGCCCGGGCCGGAGCGGGTCTATGCCATTTTGGCCGGGAAGCTGGTCGACCCGGAAAAAGGCACCACGGAAACGAACCAAACCATTCTGGTGCGCGGGAAAAAAATTGAGGCCGTCGGCTCTAACCTGGCGATCCCCGCGGACGCCAAAACGATTGACCTTTCGAAATCGACCGTCCTGCCGGGACTCTTTGACGCGCACACGCACCTCTGTATGACCGTGAAGAGAGCCCGCGACGGAAACAGCTACTACTTCACGACGCTGCTCGACCCTACACCCTACCGCGCGATTGAAGGCGTGGCCAACGCACGGGACATGCTCGCGGCGGGTTTTACCACGGTGCGCGACGTCGGCAACGCGGGCAACTATGCAGACACCGCTTTGCGCCAGGCCATCGAGCGCGGCGTCGTGCCCGGCCCTACGATGCTGAACGCGGGCCGCATCATCGCGCCGTACGGCGGGCAGTTCCAATTGCAGCCCGAGAAACGCGATCTGGCCACGCCTGAGTATGCCTTTGCCGACACGCACGATGAAATGATCAAAGCGATCCGCGAAAATATTCATTACGGCGCCACCGTGATCAAGATCGTGGTCGACGATCAAAAATATATTTACAGCGCCGACGACATCCGCTTCATGGTCGAGGAAGCGCATCGCGACGGGCTCAAGCTGGCCGCGCATTGCTGGACGCAAGCGGGAGCGCACAACGCCGCCGAAGCGGGAGTGGATTCCATCGAGCACGGCGAACGAATGACCAACGAGGATTTGCAACTGGCCAAGAAAAATCACGTGGTCCTCGTCGGAACCGATTTCACCGAAAGCGCCGCAAGCGAGAACGGCATGCCTGACATGCATCCCGTCTTCGTCGATCGGCTCAAGCGCGCGTATCGGATCGGCGTGACCATGGCGTTCGGGACGGACATGTTTGTGTATGTGCCGGGGCAAACGCGCGGGACTCTGGCGGCGGAGTATGTCGACTCCTGGGTGGAAGCGGGCGTACCCGCGAAAGACACGCTGCGCGCCATGACCATCAACGCGGCGCGCTTGCTGGGGGTGGACGGCGAGCGCGGAGCGATTCGTCCGGGACTCGCGGCGGACATTATCGCCACCCCGGAGAATCCGCTGGATGACATTCAGGCTGTCCGGAAAGTGACCTTTGTAATGAAAGACGGAAGCGTTTTCAAAGGTGAGTAAGTGACCCGAGCATGTTCACTGCACGCTTCAGCACCTCTGCGACAGCTCTATGCGAAACGGGCCAGCGGCTAAAGCCGTATTGATTTGCGGGCTTTTGCGGCACGGCTGAAGCCGTACCCTACAAAGACCCAGTGGTCGTCACACGGGCTCTTCAGATTGTCGGTCTCGGCCCTGCGGCGGTGGCGGAAGTGCCGCGGACTGATGGCTGCGCGACGTGGCAACTCAATTCGGCGCGCGGACGATGGTGATCGACTTCACCATCTCCACCCAGCGCGCCGGCCGCTTCTCGTGCGGGGCAACCAGACGAAACGGACCGAGCGCTCCGGGGATGGGAGCGCCGTCCATCGTGTCGGCCAGAATGATCTCCGAATCCATGAAGCTTGAATTGAAATCGGCCAGCGAAAAAAGAACGCGGTAGTTGTCGGCGGCCTCGACGAGCGCGTACGTCGCCATCGCCGGACCGCGTAGCGCCTCGCCCTGCGGAACGCCGGCTTTCTTCAGCAGATCTTCGACCAGGACGCCCTCGTACACTTCGGTCTTACCCGAGTGCGCGTTGTTCACGCGCAGCGTTTTGCGCGGCATGGCTTTGAGGTCGGCAGCTGTCAGGTCGAGAGGCGTCGTGACTTCACCGCCGATCTTGAAGTCCGAGGGGCCGCTCGAGGGCTTGGGCGGACGCGCGTCCTGCGCCAACAGCGAAAAACTGCAAACAAAAAGGATCGCGGAGAATAAGAATGTTCGGCGCATGTAAGATTCCTTTCGGTTGGCCCGGCGGTATAGCCGCACCGCACGTGCGGGGCGGCGGCGCAATGCCCGCCTGAAGAGCAAGGCGGGCGCCACAACGCCGGAGCGCTGTTCAGCCCTTCTGCAGCATGACTTCGGTGGATTTGATTACGGCTCTAACTCGGTCGCCGACCTTCAGCTTCATTTCGTCGGCGCTGCGGCGCGTGATCACGCTCTCGATCAGGTTCTTCCCTACTTGGACCGCGACGTGAGCCATCACTCCATCCACTTCCAGTTCCACGATTTTTCCTTCGATCTGGTTCCTTGCCGAAAGTTTTGCCGCCACGGAATCCCTCGTTTCCGCGCGCGCCCGCACGGACCGCGCCGATGCCCGCCCAGCTTCGGACGTTTCCGCGCTGCTGTCAAATCGCAGCAAATCGGCCATCAATCAGCCGCATCCATACGGATTTCAGAGGCGCGAATCGCACGAGCGGCATCCGCCGGGAACCCGTCAGGCATTGGCAACGAAGTGCGGCGTACGATTTTCCGCGCGCGACCACAGCAATCCATATACTTCCTATTCGTATTAAGTCGATTTGACATATCGATTCTGATTGTATTAAATCGGCGATTCACGCGTTTGGGTGGGAGTCATCCTGCAGCCCGTCGAGGGCAATCCAGGGGGGAAGTTTTCATGAACGGCCTTATCGCTACAAATGTCTCTTCTCGCAGTCGCCTATTTTCTCGTCCGGCCGTCCGCGGACGTCGGTGGTCGTTTTTCGGCGCCCTTCTTATTATGACGGCGGCATTCTTTCTACATGCTCCGGCGAGCCATGCCCAAGTGTCCGCCGCCATCTCGGGCCGAGTCACGGACCCTACGGGAGCAATGGTGTCCGGAGCGGCGGTGCTGGCAAAGAACGTCGAAACAGGAGAAACCCGCAGCACTGTGACCGACGCGGTAGGCCACTATTGGGTACCGTCGCTTGCCGTGGGTGAGTACGAATTGCATGTCACCAAGACGGGCTTCCAGGAATATGCGCAAGGGGGCATTCATCTGGTCCTCGGGCAGGAAGCCGGCGTGGATGTGGCGTTAAAGCTCGGGCAGGTCGCTGAGCAAGTCAGGGTAAACGCGGACGCGCCGGTTGTCAGCATCACGGCGGCCGACATCTCAGGTCTCGTAGGCGAGCAGCAAGTAAAGGACCTGCCGCTCAACGGAAGAAGCTACGACCTGTTGATGATGCTCAATCCGGGAGTCGTCAATTTTACCTGGGAGAAGACCGGGGGAATCGGAATCTCGAACTCAACCACCGGAAACATGTTTTCCGTCGCGGGAAACAGGCCGCAGCAGAATCTGTTTCTGCTGAATGGCGTTGAATTCACCGGCGCGGCGGAAAACAATATGCAGCCAGGCGGCGCGAGCCAGCAGCTTCTGGGCATGGATGCCGTGCGCGAATTCAACCTGCTCAAGGATTCCTACGGCGCCGAGTACGGAAAACATCCCGGCGGCCAGGTAGCGATTCTCACGAAATCCGGCACCAATGACTGGCATGGATCCGCGTACGAATACCTGAGAAACAACGCCCTGGACGCGCCGAATTTCTTCGATCTGAACGGCGCGCCCCCATTCCAGAGAAATCAGTTCGGAGGCTCGATCGGCGGCCCGATCCACAAAGACAAGACTTTCTTTTTCGCGAACTATGAAGGGTTTCGCCAGAACTTGGATCAGACGAGCGTGACCTTCGTTCCCGATGCCAGCGCGCGCGCCGGCACCTTTGTGGCGTTCGGTTCCGGATGCCCGCCGGCTCAACAAGCGGCCTGCGCCGCTAAAGTGCAGTCGCTTCTGAATTTGTGGCCCGTGGCAAACGGGCCGGACAATCCCTCCGCCGGCCTCGCGCAATACTCGAGCAGTCCGGCGCAGCATATTCGCGAAGACTTCGGAACCGCGCGATTGGACCACGTATTTTCGAACAAAGACTCGGCGATGGGAGCCTACACGATCGACGACAGCGGCAGCGTGACCGCCACACCGTTCGACCCATTTGCCACCGACCTCCTGTACCTGCGCGAGCAGGTATTCAGCCTTCAAGAAACCCACGTTTTTTCACCTGCAATAGTAAACACCGCGCGGTTCGGATTTTCCCGCGCCGCCTACTTCTTCACGGGCGAACCTACGCCGGGCACACCGGCGGCGAGCGTGCCCGGCTTCGTGGGCAACCTGCCGGTGGGAGCCGTGGTCGTCGGCGGCAGCCAGGCTTCCAATCCGCAGTCGCAACTGGGATTGGCGGGAAGCAACAACGGCAGCAACCTCAGCATTGCTCGGAATCTCTTCACGTACACGGATCAAATTTCGGTCACCGCCGGCCGCAACCAATTTTCCGCCGGAGTATGGTTTCAACGTCTTCAGTCCAATGAAATGCTGGGACTCAGCCAGTTCGGGCAATTGACCTTTTCCGGTGTGCCCAACTTTTTGGCCGGTGTCGGCAGTTTCCTGTACAACCCAGCGCCAACGCCTCTCAGCTGGCGCTCTTTGTATGGGGCCTGGTACGCGGAAGACGTCATAAGGCTGCGGCCGAGCCTGACGGTCTCCTTGGGGTTCCGGTACGAATTGAGCACGGGATGGAATGAGGCGTACGGAAGGGCTTCCAATTTTACATACTCGCCAAGCGGAATTATTGCCACGCAGCCATCCATCTCGAACTCCCTATTCACCGTGAACCACGCAAAGGGGCTGATGCAGCCTCGAATCGGCTTGGCTTGGAGCCCGATCGGCTCAAAAACAGTGGTGCGCGCGGGATTCGGTGTGTACAACGATTTGCAGGATGCACTTGGCTATCGCGCGGATCAGAATGCGCCGTATAACCCGACCTACACAATTGCCCCAGGCTCGATCGCCGCGCTGAATCTCCCCGTTAATCCCGCTGTCGCGCCCCCGGGGAATGCCCTCGTGGTTCCCGGAGGAGTTCAGCCCGACATGCAGACTCCCACGGTCTTCGAGTACTCACTGCACGTCGAACGCGAACTGTCGCCCAATACCTCGTTGAGCGTTGGCTATGTGGGAAGCCACGGATACCACGAACTCATCGGCGTAGACACGAACGCGCCTAAGCCGGTCGTTTGCCCTGTCTCAGGATCGGCGGGAGACCCGTGTCCGTCTACTTTCCCCGCTACGACGTACCCCAACCCCAACCCACCGAACAACGCCATTCCCATTTGGGCCGCACTGGCCGGGATGCCCGTTCCCGCGGGTACCTTCTATGTGGCTCCGGGGACCAAAAAGCCCAATCCGGCGCTCGCGAATACCTGGACCTGGATGTCCGAAGGGACCAGCTCCTACAACGCGCTGGAGGTGGATGTTAAGCGGAGATTCAGCCGTGGGCTGACCGTTCGCGGAGTATACACGTGGTCGAAGGCCCTCGATGACGGAGACTCCTTGAACGGAACCGCCGCAGGGAATGCTCCGGGGCTCGTGTCGAATCCCTACGACATCAAAGCGGACTGGGGGCCGGCCACTTACGATGTCAGGAACTTAGGCGTCATCACCGCGAGTTACGACCTGCCGTTCGGCTCGGGGCGGCGATATCTCGGAGGGAACGGCAAGGCTGCGAACTTTGCGGTCAGCGGATGGACTTTGAACAGCATTGTGACGTTGCAGTCCGGGTTCCCCTTCACTCCCCAGCTTGGCTACAATCCGTCGAACAACGGAGACACTCGGAATCCAGTTCGGCCGTTTCTCAATCCCGCGTTTACGGGGCCCGTGGTGCTTGGAACGCCAACCGCGTGGTTTAACCCGAACGCGTTTGTTGCTCCGCAGAACAACAGCGGCTTTTTCGGGAACGTCGGCAGGGACTCGTTCACGGGGCCTGGACTCGGAACCTGGGACTTCTCCGTCCTGAAAGAAACCCATCTCCACGAAAAGATGGACCTTCAATTTCGAGCGGAGATTTTCAACATGCTCAACCGGGCAAACTTCAACACGCCGAATTTGATCACTGCTGTTTTGCTGCCGGCGCCGAATGCCACGGTCGGGGTTCTATCGCCGGCGGCGGGGGCGATCACAAGCACCTCCACCTATTCGCGGCAGGTACAATTCGGTTTGAAACTGCTGTGGTAGAAAAGTGGCGCAGGCTTCAGCCTGCGGGGATTCGTGCGTGCAGGGATTAAAACCCACAGGCTGAAGCCTTTGCCACTCAAGTAACGATCGTTGGATAAAGCTTCGTCGCCACGGCCACCAGCACCGCAAACGCGATGAAGAGCATGAGGAAATCCTTGCCCAGGCCGAAAGAAGTCGTGCTGCCGAGGATCATCAGGGTTCGAAGGGCGTCCACTTGGTAGGAAAGCGGATTCACTTTGGACACCACGCGCAGCCACGACGGCATGAGCGTCAGCGGATAGATGGCATTGCTCGCGAAAAATAGCGGCATCGTAAGAACCTGGCCGATCCCCATGAAGCGCTCGCGCGATTTCACGAGGCATGCGACGATCAGCGAAAACGTCGAAAAAATCGCCGAGCCCAGCATCACAGCGAGCACAACGCCGGCCAACGCGAACAATTCAAAGCGAAGCTGAATGTGCAAGAGGTAGGACAACAGATAGACGAACGCCATTTGCGCCAGGCTGCGAACCGTGGAAGAAATCGCCCTTCCCAGGACCAGCGTGCTGCGCGGCGCGGGACTCACCAGGAATTTCTGCACAATTCCCAGGTCGCGCTCCCAGATCAGCGAAATTCCGTAGAAGATCGCTCCAAACAGGACGCTCTGCGCCAGGATTCCCGGCGCCATGAAATCCAGGTAGCTGATGCCTCCCGTTGGAATTGCGCGCGTGCGATTGAAAACCTGGCCGAAGATCAGCAGCCAGAGCACGGGCTGGACCATGCGCGTGAAAAGTTCGACGGGGTCGTGAACCAGCTTGCGGATGTCGGCTTCCGCAACGGCAAGCGTCTGGCGCAGGTAATTCGCGCCGGGAAACGGCTCAGCCCAGGCGTTGAGATGTGATTCGTGTGCGAGCGGCATCTCTCAGTTCGCCTCCCTCGGAAATCGTGGCTCCCGTGAAATGAATGAACACATCGTCGAGCGAGGCCTCCGCGCCGACCTGGGCCTTGAGTGCCCCGGGCGTGTCCATGGCGGCGAGCACGCCACGGTGCATGACGGCCACCGTGTCGCACAACTGATCCGCCTCCTCCATGTCGTGCGTGGTCATCAGGATGGTCGTGCCGAATTCGCGGCGCAAGTCGCGGACACGCTCCCAGACCGTGCGCTTCGCGGAGGGGTCGAGACCCACAGACGGCTCATCCATAAACAAGACGGCGGGCCGGTGCAGCATGGATTGCGCGATTTCCAGGCGACGAATCATGCCGCCGGAATATTGCCGCACGAGTTTGTCGCGAACGTGCGCGAGGTCCATGAATTCCAGGGCCTGCGTGATCCGGCGGGACCTCTCGGCCCTGGGAATGCCGTACAGCTTCGCGGAGATCAGGAGATTTTCATTGCCGGTCAGGTCGCCGTCCGCGGACAACATCTGCGAAACATAACCGATCTTCTTGCGCACCAATTCGGGGTGATGGACCAGATCGAAGCCGGCGATTTTCGCATTGCCTTCCGTGGGAGGCAGCAGCGTGGTCAGCATTTTGATGAGCGTACTTTTCCCGGCGCCGTTCGGTCCCAGCAGGCCGAACGTTGCGCCCGCCGCAACGGAAAATGTCAGATGGTCGACGGCGACAAGCGCGCCATATCGCCGGGTTAGAGAGAGAACCTCGATGACATTTGTCGCGGGAGCGGTTTCCATGGACCTGACAGTTTACATCGACCGTGAGTTGGATGCGAGGTTGGCGAAAAGGAAACTATTGCTGTCGGCGGGCGTCTATTAAACGTAGGATAGAGCCTCTGTCAGAAATGGGTTGGGCCGGAGCAAAATATGAAGCATTCTCGATTTCTTTCGACTGCCGGGCTTGCGCTAACGCTCGCGATTGGTGCGCTCGCGATGGCCGCGGCGCCCCGCGTCAACTCCGCAAGCGCCGCAGCCGCCGCTGAGGATGTAAAAATCCCCATTGAGCAGCACACCCTGAAGAACGGTTTGCGGGTGGTGCTTTCGGAAGACCACGCCGCGCCGACGGTCTCGCTCTGCGTCACCTACGACGTGGGATCCCGCAACGAACGGCCCGGCCACACCGGGTTCGCGCACCTGTTCGAACACATGATGTTCCAAGGATCGCAAAACGTGGGCAAGGGCGAGCACTTGATCCTGGTGCGCGTGAACGGCGGCGACGTGAACGGCACGACGAGCGACGATGCGACCAACTATTACGAACGCGTGCCGGCCAATCAACTCGACATGGCTCTGTTCCTCGAATCGGACCGCATGCGGGCCCTGCGAATCTCGCAGGCGAATCTCGACAACCAGCGCAGCACGGTCCAGGAAGAGCGGCGCCTGCGCATGGACAATCAGCCGTACGGGAAGACGAACGAAATCCTCGAAGGCCTCGCGTACGACAACTTTGCCTATAAGCACTCCACGATCGGGTCGATGGAAGACCTGAACGCCGCGAGCCTCGACGACGTGGCCAACTTTTTCAAGACGTACTACGCGCCCAATAATGCCGTCCTGACGCTGGTCGGAGACTTCCAGTCCGTGGACGCTCTCGCGAAAATCAGGAAATATTTTGAAGACATTCCCGAACAGCCCGCGCCTGCTTCGGTGGACATGGCCGAACCCGCGCAGACCGCCGAACGCAGGTCCGTGATCGAAGACGCTTTCGCCCGATTGCCCCGCATCGACATCGTCTACAAGACTGTTCCCGCGAATACGCCGGATTTTTACGCGCTGGATATGCTGGGAGATATCTTGTTCGGCGGTCCGTCCTCGCGGCTGTATCAAAAACTGGTGAAGGAAAAAGCGGTCGCCCTGCAAGTGGCCGGCGGAGTCGATTTCCGGCGCGGGCCGGCGCTGTTTCAGGCGTTTGCGTTGCTCAAGCCCGGGCAGGATGAAACCGAAGTCGAAAAGCTGATATATGAGGAGTTCGAGCGGGTCAAAGCAGACGGCGTCACGCCCGCGGAAATGCAAAAAGTTCTGATTCAGGACCGGCTACAGCAGGCGGAGTCCATGACCAGCACGATGAGCCGCGCCCGAACTCTGGGAGAATACGCAGTATTTTTTCACGATCCCGGCCTGATCAACACCGTTCTCTCGAAATATAGCGAAGTCACGCCCGCGGACATTCAGCGCGTAGCCCGCGAATATCTGGGTCCGGCGCAGCGAACCGTTGTTTGGACAAATCCAAAGCCGCAGGCCGGCTCGGCTCGATGATGGCTAAGAGGAAATCGATGAGAAGAAACGCGAGTATCAGGTTCCTGATGCGAGCAGCGGCCGCCGTGATTCTCGCGGCCGCTCTGGCAGCAACCGGCTGGAGCCAAGGCGACGCCGGTCAAGACAAGTCGATCCCCACCAGCAAGGTGGAGCGGCTGAATCGCGCTCCCGTGTCGAAGGACATCCTCAAAGTAAAGCTGCCGCGTCCGATCGAAACGGTTCTTCCAAACGGTATCAGCCTGATGATCCTCGAAGACCACCGGTTCCCGCTGGTCACCGTGCAGTTTGACATCAGCGGCGCCGGACCGATGTTCGAGCCTGCCGGGCAGCCCGGCTTGGCGGGAGCCACCGCGCGGCTGCTTTCCGAAGGAACAAAGACTCGAACGAGCAAACAAATTGCCGAGCAAATCGATTCCCTGGGCGCCTCGCTTTCGGCGTCGTCGCCGTTCGGCTCCGGCTCCACCGTGGTGTCCGCGTCGGGGCTGTCGGACACATTTGACCAGTGGTTTGCACTCACTACGGATGTGCTGCTCCATCCGAGTTTTCCAGCCGACGAACTGGCGCAATACCAGGCGCGCGCGAAGTCCGCGCTGCTGCAGCAGCGCTCGCAGCCGGGATTTCTGGCGAATCAAACGATGAGCCGCGCGCTGTATGGCGCGTATCCGGCTGCCGTCGTTTCCGCCACGCCCGAATCTCTCGATTCGCTGACGCCGGCGAAGCTCGCGGATTGGCATGATCGGCATTACGCGCCGCAAAACACGATCCTGGCCATCTCGGGCGATGTTCACGCGGAAACGCTGGTCCCGAAACTGCGTGAATGGCTGGCCGAGTGGCATGCCTCCAAACTGGCGGTCAAATTTCCCGCCGGGCCGCCGCCGGCAAGCAAGGAAAAGATCCTTCTCGTGGACCGGCCGGCATCGGTACAGACCACGCTGCTGATGGGAAACCTGGCGATCGATCGCACGAGTCCCGATTTTCCGGCGCTCATGGTTCTGAACGAGGTCTTGGGCGCGGGGGCGGCGAGCCGCCTGTTCTTGAATCTGCGCGAGGAAAAAGGCTACACGTACGGCGTGTACAGCAATGTCGTTGCCAGAAAATATGCCGGGCCGTGGACGGCCGGAGGCGACTTGCGCACGGAAGTGACCGACGGAGCCATGACGGAATTCCTGCGCGAACTGAACCGCATTCGCGACGAGAGAGTCCCAGAGGACGAACTCGACGCGGCCCGCCGGTCGGTGGTCGCGCGCTTCGCGCTTTCCCTCGAATCTCCGCAGCAGCTCATCGGCTACGCCATCACGCGCAAAGCTTACAATTTCCCCGGGGATTACTGGGACAAATATCCCGCGCAGATTACGGCCATCAAGGCGGCGGACGTCCAGCGCGTGGCCAAAAAATACATCAATCCCGCGACCATGCAAGTTGTAGCGGTGGGAGACGCCGGCAAGATTAAAACGGTTCTCGAAAAGTACGGCCCCGTGGAGATCGTGGACGCGAGCGGGAAGGCCGGAGCCGATGCAGGCAAAGCGGCAGGCGCGGGCTTCCGGTAGGACGGGCTTCAGCCTGTCCGGTTTTGAAGTACTTGCGTACGGAGCGATTCGCGATCACGCGGCAGAAGTCAAAGGCGGACAGGCTAAAGCCCGTCTTACTTACGCGTGAAACGCTTCTTTCGTTGCAGGGCGGAACAAATACCAGAGCGCCACCGCATCCAGCACCAGAATGGAAACGTTCCAAAGGAATCCGGCGTGGCTGTAGCTCACCAGCGTCGCGACCAATCCGAGACCTCCTCCGACGGCAATCAGCAAAAAAAGAAAAATCGTCAGGATTCGAGCGAGGTTGCGCAACTGAAGGATGGCAATCGCCAGGACAACGTGCAGCACGCCAAACAGCAGGAAGATGACTCCCGCTGCGGCGCCCGCAGCCGCCAGCAAAGTAGCCACGGCGCGATTTTCCCCAGCGGTCGCGGTAGCTCCGGTCGATCCCATGAAAAGGAAGATCACGCCCGCGGCCGCAAATCCCAGGCCGGCAAGAATCATCCCAGTGCTGAGAATCGTGACTCCGAGTGGGCGTCGCATGGCTCGTCTCTCCGGGCGGGTCGCACAACCGCTTCGTCCGCCGCCGCGGACTCCTGTGCTACTCCCTATCTGTATGGACGGTAAGCGAGCAGGCCGAAACCGTCAAGCGCGGATCTTTTCCGCCGGCGGAGGCGCTTTGCGGCAATAAAGAAACAACGCCACGCCCGCCACGACCGAAACCACGCTTGCCGACTGTGCGTTCGTCATCCCGTAAAACGAGCGAGGGTTGATGCGGATGATTTCGACGAGAAACCGTGCGAATCCCGTGAGAACAAGATACGCCGCAAAAATAAGTCCGTTCGGCGCGCGTTTTTTCAGGGCGATCGCGCCCAGCCGCCAGAGAATCCAGAAAATCAGTACGGCCACCAGAAATTCGTAGATCGGCGTAGGGTGAACGCGGCAATCCGCCGGCGCGCCCCACTCGACGCAGGATTCCGTAGTGGGTACGATTCCGTGCGGAAACGCCATGCCCCACGGCAGGGTCGTTGGCTTGCCGTAGTCGCCGTCGCCGGAAAGCAGGCAGCCGATGCGGCCGATGCCGTAACCCATCGCCGCCGCGGGAGAAGCGACGTCCAGCATGAGGAGCGCCGCAATCTTGAAGCGCCTCGCCAAAAGGACGAGCGCGGCAAATCCGCCCAGAATGGCGCCCACAAACGCAAAACCCATGGTGCTGAAAAGCAGCGGCCAGGGATCGGCGAAAAACTCGCGCGGGCTCTCCAGCAGGTGATACAGCCGCGAACCGGCAAGGCCGGCGAGGCCTGTGATGCCGATAATCGCCTCGGCATCAACGGAAACACCGCGGCGCGCAAAATCGGCGCGCAAAATAAAAAACGCGCAAATCAGGCCGGTCGCCACCATGAGGCCGTAGGTGCCGAGCGTCAAGGGTCCGAGATGTATGAAGGGAAACAACGAAACTCCAGTTCCGATGAGGAAATTTTGCCGCGAGCCGTGACAGTATAACCGAGATGGGGTTGTGGCGCAGGCTTCAGCCTGTGGGGTTGAGCTTTGCGGATGCCAAACCCCACAGGCTGAAGCCTGCGCCACTCCCTCAGTGCACCACGGTCTGTTCGCCGGCGCCCGGCCGATTTCTCCGCATGATCAGAAGAAACGGAACTAGGCAAAGAATAACGACCGCCAGGATGGAAATCACTTCGACGTACGCAATCGTCGTCGCCTGCATGTCGATGACGAGTGAGACCAGCCCGTGGGCGCGATGCGTTGCGTCGGCGCCGCCGGCCCCCTTGGATTGGAACACCTGGGCCAAGCCGCCCACGAGGTTTTCATATGCCGGGGTACCGGGCGCGGCGCGCGCGACCATGTAGGAGCGTCGCCGCTGGGCGACACGCGCGATTGACGTCGAGATGAGCGCGATCCCGATGCTTCCGCCGACATTGCGCATGAAACTGTTCATCGATGAAATCTGGTTGTTCTTCTCACGAGGAACTCCCACGTAGGCCAGAACATTCTGTGGAACGAAAATGAACGCCAGGCCGAACATCTGCAGCGTGCGCATCAGAAACGCCGCGCGGAAATCCATGGTCATGCTGACCAGCGTGGACATGTAATACATGGCCGCGGAAATCGAGATAAAACCGAAGGCCATCATTTTGCGCGGATCGACCCGCGAGACCATGGCCCCGACGAACGGCAACACCAGGATCATGATAAATCCGCCGCCCGCTAGAGACTCTCCGGCCACCACCGCGGGATACCCCAAGAGCACCTGCAAAAACTGAGGGATCATAAACGTGGTGCCGTAGAGCACGATCCCCACGGTGAAGCTAAAAAACATAGCTGTCGCGAAATTGCGCATCTTGAACATGCGGATGTCGACCACGGGATTCGGATGGTTCCACTCCCAGACGATCCACACCACGAACGCGTAACCCGCCAGCAGAATCAGCGAAGTGATCCAGCGCGATGAGAACCAGTCGGACTCCTGTCCCTTGTCGAGCGCGATTTGCAGGCTGGCGATCGCAAGCGTCAGGAGTCCGAGTCCGACGTAATCGGCGCGGATGCCCCTCCTGCGCTCCTGCTCGCGCTTCAAGAACGGCGGGTCTTCCACCAGGCGATTCGTGAGAAAGAGCGAAATCAAACCGATCGGCACGTTCACGTAGAAAATCCAGCGCCAGCTGAAATTGTCCGTGATGTATCCCCCAAGCGTGGGACCGATCGCGGGAGCGAGAACGACCGCCATACCGTACACGGCGAAGGCCATGCCGCGCTTCGATGCGGGAAACGTATCGGCAAGGATGGCCTGTTCGCTCGGTTGCAGTCCGCCGCCGCCCACGCCCTGCAAAATACGGAAGAAGATCAACATCCCCAGACTCGGGGCCAGCCCGCAAAGAAAGCTGCTCACGGTGAACAGCGCGACGCAGGACATGTAGAAGCGCTTGCGGCCGATTATGGTCGAAAGCCATGCGCTGATCGGAAGAATGATGGCGTTGGAAACCAGGTAGCTCGTGAGCACCCAGGCGGACTCTTCCTGGCTGGCCGAGAGGTTGCCGGCAATATGCGGCAAGGACACGTTCGCGATGGAGGTGTCGAGCACCTCCATGAACGTGGCCAGCGTGACCGTCAGAGCGATCAGCCAGGGGTTGTAACTCGGTTTCCAGGGAGCTTCTAAGGTTTCCGACACGCGATTTTTCTCGTAGATGTTCGAGCTGCCCAGACTTCTTTCACTGACAGAACTCACACAACTGTCGTTCCACGGTCGCCGCTGCGGCCGCGGAAGGAAGCGCCTGAGAACTTTGTCTCATTTGCAATGGAATTTGCGCTACTTCAACCAGACCTTCGGAACGACCGACATGCCCGGCCGCAAGCGGTCCAGTCCCTGCTGCCCCGGCTTGAAGCGGATCCGTACCGGCAGGCGCTGGACAACCTTCACGTAGTTGCCCGTGGCGTTCTCGGGAGGAAGCAGGCTGGTGATCGAGCCGGTCGAGCCGGGCATGGCTTCTACCGTCCCGTCGAAGTCCCGATCGAATGCGTCCACGGAAATTGTCACCGCTTGTCCGGGACGCATTTGCTGCAACTGGCTCTCCTTGAAGTTGGCAGTGACCCACAAATCTTCGAGGTCGGCCAACATCAGCAGGCGCGCGCCTTTGCCGACGTGCTCGCCGACTTCGACGGTGCGTTTGCTGATGACTCCCGCCACCGGCGCGAAGATTTTGCAATAGCTAAGGTCGAGTTGCGCGCGATCGAGCTGTGCCTTCATCGCCTGCACATCCGCCTGCTTGGACTGCAAATTGGCCCGCGTGATGGCGACCTGGTTGGGCGCCGTCACTCGGGCCGAGTCCATCATGCTGCGCGCCTGTTCCAGCTGCGCGCGGCGCTGGTCGACTACTTTTTGCGCGGCCTCGGCGGTTGCCCGCGCGGAATCCACCGACGCGGCCAGCGCCGTGGCGGTGGCGATCACTTGATCGTAATCAGAGCGCGAGACTTCCTCTTTGGCGACCAGAGCCTTGTAGCGCCCGACGTCCGCCTGCGCCTTGGCGTTATTTGCCTGAGCTTCCTGCAAGCGGGATTGCGCGGCGAGCCGATCGCTCTCGGCACCCGCCAGCCCGGCCTCGGCGTCCGCAACTTCGGACTTGCTAGTCGCGACGCTTGTCTGCCCGTTGCTTTGCGTAATCGGAACGTTCGGAGTTTCCGCCCGCTCATCGGCCTGCGCTTTCAGAAGCCGCGCCTGCGCCTGCTCGACGGCGACTTCGTAATCGCGCGGATCAAGTTCGACGAGAAGATCGCCCGCCTTCACGGACTGGTTCTCTTCCGCGTGGACCGCTTTCACGTCGCCGTCGATTCGCGCCGTAATGCCGCTCAGATGTCCATCCACCTGAGCGTCGTCGGTCGATTCGTAGGTCCGCGAGTACAGCCAGAACCAAATCGCGCCCAGAAGAATCAGGCAACCGAGGATCGCCGCGAACCACTGCGTCTTTCTCCGGCCTTCCGGGGTGCTGCCGCTCCCGCTGGCATCGTCGGGCTTCCCGGGGGAATCCGCGGACCGGGGCGCGCTGGATTGCTGTGCTTGGTCAACCGCCATGGTTATTGGCTCCTCAAAAGATCGCGCATGATTTTTTCGGCCTGGCCGATCGCGCGCGCCACGCTGGCCTTGGCCAGGTTGTGGGCATTCAAGTCAGAGATATATTCCGATTCGGCGCTGGCCACGACTTCCTGGGCCTGCGTCACTTCCACCGTGTCCGCAACTCCGGACGCAAAGCGGTCGGTAGACTGGACGAGTTCGTCCCGCGCGAGATCCCGCCGGCTTTGCGAAACGCGCACGAGCTCCGCGGCGGCGTTCAGATCCAGATACGCGTTTCGCACGTCCGCTTCCACGCGGGAGCGTGTGCTCTCATACTCGGCGCGCCGCTGCTTGAGCGTAGCGTCCGCTTCGACGATGTCTCCGTGCGTGTGGCCGCCCGCCCAGATGGGAAACATGAGCTGGCCGCTCACATCGAACGTCCCGTGGGAATTGGCCGGATTGACGCCGATCACCCCGTAATCCGCCACGATCCCGAGTGTGGGATAGTGTTCCGCCACGGCCGCCTTGCGGGCAAACTCGGCGGCGTGCACCTGCGCCTCGGCGGCCTTCAGGTCGGAGCGGTTTTGCCCGGCTAGCGCAAGCGCCTGCTCGAGCGTCATATTTTCGAGCGGCGCATACGGCAGCTTGTCCGCGAGCGAATAGCCCTGCGCGGGCGACAATCCGATCAATCGCGCCAAGCCGATTTTCTCCTTCGCGTAGCTGGCTTCTTCCGCGGTGAGGCGCTGCTGCTCGGTTTGCAACTCGACCTGGCTGCGCGTCATGTCAATCTTCGCATTCAGACCCGCCGTAAAGCGGTCCGAGGCCTGCTGAAAAATTGCCTGGGCGCTCTGCACCTGCACCCGGGCCGAGTCCACGCGCGCCGCTTCCGCAAGCACCTGCAAGTACGCCGACGTCACCACGTAGACCACGATTTCCCGCGAGTCCGCCGCGGAGAGTTCGGCCGCGCGCTGCGCTTCCCGGGAGGATTGATAGGAGCGAATCGCGTTCACGTCGGCAATGCGCTGCGTCAGGTATCCCCGCAAATCGAAAATATTAAACGGTCCGACGATCGTCGGAAAGTTGATCCCGAGCGCGGGAGGAAATTTGAGTTTAAATCCATAGGAGGCCAGATCGATTTGCTGCACGCTCTCGCGAAGGCCGCCGGAAAAGTCTGGATACAGCGCGCTGCGCACAACGATATTCTCCCCGACGGCCCGATGCGAGGCCTGTTCCGCGGTGATTCCTCCCAGGTTATAGCGCAGCCCCATTTTCAGGGCCTCGTCGAGGGTCAACGCCATCGGCTGCTCGGAGGGAGGGCCGGCGCTGGCGCTGCCTTGATAGGGGCCGGTCTGCGCCCTTCCCGGAGCGGCGAGGGCCAGTGCGCCGATCGCCAAAAAATAAAAACGAAACCAGAAAATTCGCATGGAGACCGCTCGATTCTTCAGGATGGCCCGCCGCGCCAGCCGCACTCGGGGCATCGGTTCCAAGGAGCAGGCGAGGGCGGCGGTCCGATTCTGGAATTAAAGCTTGCGTCGACGGGGACGCCCAAGTAAGATACATACACGTATGTATCCTGTCAAGCGAAGCGCGATTCGGGCATGAGAGCGAGTTCCACCACCGCACGCGGCAAACGAGGCCGGGCGCACGCCGTCCTGGCGGTTCCCTCGCCGATGCGGCAGGCCGAACGTACGCGCGCGACGCGCCGGAAATTGCTGGACGCCGCCAAACGGATTTTCGCGCGGCAGGGGTTCGAGGCCGCGCGCCTGGAAGATATCGCCGCCGGCGCCGGCTACACCCGCGGGGCCTTTTACGCCCACTTCAAGAGCAAGGAAGATATCTTTTTTGCCCTGTTCGAGGAGTGGGTGGGAGAGCGGATCGAGTCCTTCATCAGCGCCTTGCGCCGGCACTCCGACCCGAATGAAAAGCTTGTCGCGTTGCGAACGCACTACGCCGAACTCGCGACCGACCGCCGCCTGGTCCTGATCTCGATGGAATTCAAATTGTTTGCCCTGCGGCATCCGGAGGCGCACGCCCGGCTACGCAGCAGGCATCGCCGGATTCGGGCGACGTTCGCAGAGCTGTTTTCTCAAATTATGGAGGCGCTGGGAAGGACCCTGCCGATCGCTTATCCGGCTGCGTCCGCCTGCCTCGGAGCGGTCGCGCACGGATTGCTTCTCGAGCATTTGATTGACCCCAAGACGCTTTCCGAGCACGACATACGCCGGGTCCTGGGCCTCTATTTCGATTCGATTTTTCAGCCAGATCCGATGCAGGTTTGTGAGCGGGCCGTATGACGATTTGGCACAAGAATTTGTAACGGGATTTTGCGCTGCCGCATCCATTACTGTAGGCGTAGCCCGGCAATTCGGCCGGGAGGCGCCGGTCGGAGAACGTTAAGACGCGATTCGGAAATAAACTTCAGAATCACCAGCGAAGTCCGGCTTTCAGGCATCGGAAATCGGAGCGAAAACGCAATCGCTGGGATCGCGAACGATGACTTTGGCCTTCGTGTCGGCAAAAACGGGGGCCGGCAGAATCAGGAGCTAAGAGTCCGGTATGTGGATCGTTCGATTAGCGCTGCGAAGACCCTACACCTTCGTGGTGATGTCTTTGCTGATCCTGATTCTCGGGACGCTGGCCGTGTACACCACGCCCATCGATATATTCCCGAACATCGATATCCCGGTGATCAGCGTCATCTATTCCTACGGGGGACTTTCGGCCGAAGACATCTCTGAGCGGCTGGTGGTCATTTACGAACGCGGACTCACCGCCACCGTAAATGATGTCGAGCACATCGAATCGCAATCCTTGAACGGGCTCGGCGTCATCAAGATTTTCTTCCATCCCAATGTGCGCATTGAAATGGCGCTGGCGCAAGTCACGGCAATCGCGCAATCCGCTCTCCGGCAGGACCCTCCGGGAACAACCCCGCCGTTCATCCTTTCCTACAACGCGTCCTCGGTCCCGATTATTCAACTCGCGATTTCCGGGAAGGGCCTTTCCGAGCAGCAGTTGAACGACCTGGCGGCGAATTTCCTGCGCACACAGCTCGCGACGGTGCAGGGAGCCGTAATGCCGAACCCGTACGGCGGCAAACAGCGCCAGATCCAGGTGGATCTGAACGTTGCGGCGCTCCAGGCCAAAGGGCTTTCGCCGAGCGACGTGGTCGCCGCAGTCGGCTCGCAAAACCTGATTCTGCCCGCCGGAACGGTAAAAATTGGTCCCTTTGAAGACGATGTGGACATGAACGGCAGCCCGAAAACCGTGGAGGAAATGAACGATCTGCCGATCAAGACCGTGGGCACCAACACGATCTACATTCGGGACGTTGCGCACGTCCGCGACGGCAATCCTCCCCAGACCAACATTGTCCTGGTGGACGGGCAAAGAGCCGCGCTCATGACCGTCATGAAGCTCGGAGCCACTTCGACTTTGGACATCATCAACAAGATTAAGGAGCGCCTGCCCATTGTTCTCTCGGGCCTGCCGCCGGAGATGCGAGTCCGCCCGATCGCCGACCAGTCCGTGTTCGTCCGCGCTTCGATCAACGGAGTCGTCCGGGAAGCGGTCATCGCAGCCTGCCTGACTGGGTTGATGATCCTGCTCTTCCTGGGAAGCTGGCGCAGCACGCTGATCATCGCCGTCTCGATTCCCCTCTCGATTCTCACGTCAATCGTCATCCTGAGCGCCATCGGACAGACGATCAACATCATGACGCTGGGAGGGCTGGCGCTGGCCGTGGGCATTCTGGTGGATGACGCCACGGTGGAAATCGAAAACATCAACCGAAACCTGGCCCAGGGTAAGGAAACGATTCAGGCCATTCTTGACGGCGCGCAGCAAATTGCCGTTCCGGCGTTCGTCTCCACGCTTTCGATCTGCATCGTGTTCGTGCCAATGTTCTTTCTGACGGGCGTGGCGAAATACTTGTTCGTGCCGCTGGCCGAGGCCGTGGTGTTCGCAATGCTGGCGTCGTACATGCTGTCCCGCACGCTGGTGCCGACGATGGCGCGGTATCTGCTGAAGGCCCACGTAGAGGAGTCGGCCGAAAAATCGCTTGTCAGCATGAATCCCCTGGTCCGTTTGCAGGGACATTTCGAATTGCAATTTGAAAAGCTCAGGAACTTCTACCGCGGGATCCTGAAAAGTTGCCTGGCGCACCGGGTGGCTTTTCCACTCTTTTTTCTGGCCGCCTGCGTCGCTTCGTTCGCGCTGTACCCCTGGCTGGGCCAAGATTTCTTTCCAGTCGTGGATGCCGGGCAAATCAAGCTCCACCTGCGAGCCCCGACTGCCACTCGCATTGAAGAGACGGCGGCCCTGTGCGGCGATGTCGAGAAATCGATCCATGAGGTGATTCCGGCGAGCGAAATTGAAGGCGTGATTGACAATATTGGGCTGCCTTACGGTGCCTACAATTACGTGTATAGCACGTCGGCGCCGATTGGTCCGGAAGACGCCGACATCATGATTTCCCTGAACGCGAAACACCATCCCACCGATCAATACATCCATGATCTGCGCCAAAAACTGACCAAGAAATTTCCGGGCGTGCTGTTTTACTTCCCGCCGGCGGATATCGTCAGCCAAATTCTGAATTTCGGCCTGCCTGCGCCGATTGACATTCAGATCATGGGACACGACGTCGAGGGAAATCATCAGTTCGCGAACGATTTAATGAAGCAGTTGAGTTCGATCAACGGCATTGCCGACCTGCGGGTTCAGCAGCCCTTCAACCAACCCAAGCTGCACATCAATGTGGATCGCACCAAGACCATGCAGGCCGGCTTCACCCAGAAAGACGTCGCGAGCAACCTGCTGGTTTCTTTGAGCGGCAGCTTCCAGACATCTCCTTCCTTCTGGCTCGATCCCAAGTCCGGAGTCAGCTACACCGTCGCGACTGTGGCGCCGCAATATGAGTTTCAGTCCTTGCAGGACCTCGAGAATATTCCCGTGACCGGAGGAACCTCCAGTGGTGGCACCCGCGCCCCCTGGCAGCAGCTTGCGAACCTGGGAACTGTGTCCCGGGGAGTGGGGATGGCGGCGGTGTCCCATTATGACGCGCAGACGATGATCGATATTTACGGCTCGACCCAGCGACGCGATCTTGGCGGTGTTGCGAGCGAAATCGAAAGCCTCGTCAACAAGAACCGCAGCCGGCTGCCGCGCGGCTCGCAAATGTTCATTCGCGGGCAGATCGACACAATGCGCAGTTCGTTCGCGGGACTGCTGGCCGGACTGGGATTCGCGATTCTGCTGGTCTATTTGCTGATCGTCGTCAACTTCCAGTCGTGGCTCGATCCCTTTATCATTATTTCCGCGTTGCCTGCCGCCCTTGCCGGGATCGTCTGGATGCTCTTCGTGACGCACACGACGATTAGCGTTCCCGCGCTGATCGGCTCGATCATGTGCATGGGCGTGGCGACGGCGAACAGCATTTTGGTCGTCAGCTTTTCGAAGGAACGCGTACAGGAAGGTCTGGCGCCTCTTCAAGCTGCGGAGGAAGCCGGGTTTACGCGTTTCCGCCCCGTCATCATGACGGCGCTGGCCATGATCATTGGCATGCTGCCGATGGCGGCCGGCCTCGGCGAGGGTGGAGAGCAAAATGCGCCGCTGGGACGCGCAGTGATCGGCGGACTGATGCTTGCAACGGTCGCGACGCTGCTCTTCGTGCCGTCGGTTTACAGCCTGATTCACGGATTCCGAAAAGAACCGGGGCAGTCCGCCGTCATCGAAATCCCGGGCGAGTAGCCGAACAGAATTCCAGCGGGCGCTACGCCGTTGGGGGGCCGCAAGAGTTTCTCGGAGGATCAGATGGAGGTTGTTACCAATCCGCGGGACCCGGCGAAAGCGCCGGCGAGGGAACGAACGATGCCGCAGGAGCCGCCATCGGCGGGCCATAGAATCATTCGCGCCGTGACGCTGCTGGTTATCGTCGCCGCGGTCGCATTGGTTGTGATCTGGGGAATTTCCAGCCGCCGCAAGGCCAACGCCGAGCTTTCCCAGGAAACGCGCGATCTTGCGATTCCGACGGTCGCCGTGATTCATCCGAAATTGGGCGCGCCTCAGCAGGAAATTGTGATCCCGGGAGACATGCAGCCGTACACCGATGCGCCGATCTTTGCGCGAACGAACGGATACTTGAAAAAGTGGTACGCCGATATCGGCGCAAATGTGAAGGCCGGCCAGCTTCTCGCCGAGATCGATGCCCCGGAAATCGATCAGCAATTGCAGCAGGCGCGCGCGGACTTGGCGACGGCCCAGGCGAATTTCGGCCTGGCGGAAATTACGGCCAATCGGTACAAGGAATTGCTGAAGACGGATTCCGTGTCGCAGCAGGACGTCGATAACGCCACCGGAAATTTCGACGCTCGCAAAACCGCGGTCGAATCGGCTCAGGCCAACGTGAAGCGTCTGCAGGAGCTGCAGTCGTTCGAGAAAGTGTATGCTCCTTTCGACGGACTCATCACGGCTCGCAATACCGATATCGGCCAGCTGATCGACTCCGGCAGCAGCGGCGGTGCAGCGCGGGAAATGTTTCACATCGCGGCCGTAAACCCGCTGCGCGTGTACATCAATGTCCCGCAGCTCTATTCTCCCGCCATCAAGCCCGGGCTGCACGCGGAACTGGCTCTCACGGAATTCCCCGGCCGGCGATTTCTGGGAACCGTCGTACGAAGCTCCGGAGCCATCGACGCCACCACGCGGACGCTGCTGACCGAAGTTGACGTAGAGAATTCCGCGCGGCTGCTCAAGCCGGGAGGCTACGTCGAAGTTCACCTCAAGCTCCCTTCGCCGGTGAATACATTCACCCTTCCTGTGAACGCCACCATTTTCAAATCGGCGGGCCTTCAAGTTGCCACCGTGAAGGACGGGAAAACGATTGTCCTGCTCCCGATTACGCCGGGCCGCGATTTTGGAACCGAGATGGAAGTTGTCGCAGGTCTCAAAGGCGACGAATGGGTTGTCTTGAATCCTGCCGACTCGCTCACGAATGGCACAGAGGTACGCGTCGCCCAGCCGCCTGCTACAGCGCAGAGGAAGCCGTAATGGTCCCGTCGACCATCGATCCTCAGCCGTTCCAGCCCGGGACTCCTACAGTTCACCGGCGAGCCTTGTTGATTTCTTCGCTTGGGCTTTTCCTCCTCGCGGGCTGCTCCGTTGGACCAAAGTACACCAAGCCCACAACGGAGATTCCGCAATCCTACAAGGAGATCGGAAACTGGAAGCCGGCGCAGCCAAGCGATCAGGCGCAAAAGGGAAATTGGTGGGAGATATTTCAAGACCCGCAATTGAACGCGCTGGAAGATAAAGTCTCCGTTTCCAACCAGTCACTTCGCGCGGCCGTGGATCGATTTCGAGAAGCCCGCGACGTGTTGCGCGCGACGCGTTCGGCCTATTTCCCGCTGGTCACAGCGAGCGTAACGCCATCTCGAAACCGCCAGTCAACCAACAAAGCGCTGCACGGCGCCACGTCACCCACCAACTATTCGGATTTTACGGTCGCGGGAGACGTGTCGTACGAAGCGGACGTCTGGGGCAGTGTCCGGCGTTCGGTGCAATCCAGCCGCGAACTGGCGCAAGCCTCGGCCGCGGATTTGGAAACGATCAGTCTCAGTCTCCATGCGGAACTCGCGTTCGATTACATGACCCTGCGCGGGTTGGATGAGCAAAAACAGCTTTTCGATTCCAACGTGGATGCCTTCGACAAGGCGCTGCAACTCACGGAAGAACGCTTCAAAGGCGGCGTTGCGTCGCGCGAAGACGTGGACCTGGCCGACACGCTGCTCGAACAAACGCGCGCCGAGGATATCGACATTACTTCCGCGCGCGATCAATTTGAGCACGCGATCGCGGTTCTCATCGGCCAGCCGGCTTCGACATTCCGCCTGGATCCGGCCCCGTTGCCCGCCGCCCCGCCGGTGCCTCCTCCGGGCCTTCCTTCTGAATTGCTCGAGCGGCGTCCCGATATTGCCGGCGCGGAGAGAAGAGTCGCCTCCGCCAACGAGCAGGTTGGAATTGCCCGGGCCGCTTTTTTTCCGACCGTCACGCTGGGGCTCGTGGGAGGATTTGAGAGCGGAGAATTTCCAAACTGGCTGACCGGACCGAGCGCGCTCTGGTCCATCGGAGGGACCGCCGCGGAAACTGTTTTCGACGCGGGGCGAAGGCGCGCGCTTTCCGATCAGGCCATCGCGACGTACGACGAGTTGATTGCGGATTATCAGCAGACGGTGCTCACTTCCTTTCAGCAAGTAGAGGATTCCCTGTCCGATCTGCGGGTACTCGAGGACGAGTCCAAGACGCAGGACGCCGCGGTCGCGGCCGCGAATCGCGCCCTCGATCAAGCCACCAACCGCTACAAGGGCGGACTCGACACCTATCTGACCGTGATTACCGCGCAAAATGAGGCGCTGACAAACGAACGAACCGCCGTAGGCCTGCTGACGCGCCGCTTGACGTCGACGGTTCTTCTGGTCAAAGCGCTTGGCGGCGGATGGGATGTTTCCAAACTTCCCGCGCTGGAGTAGTATTTCGCTGCGGGCGGGGCGGATTTGCGTTCCCGCTTACTTCCATTTCAATCGAGGCAAACCAAAATGAGTCGAACTATAGACGGAATGGTGCGACTTGCCGTTTTGTTGCTATTCGTGTCGGTGACACTGGCCATGGCGGCGCCCGCCTCCGGACCGTATCACCTGATCAAGAAAATTCCAATCCCCGGTGACGGCGGATGGGATTACGTCGCGGCGGATAGCGGCGCGCGGCGGCTGTACGTTTCGCACGACACCGAAATCGTCGTGCTGGACCTCGATTCCGGCGCCATCGTCGGAAGAATCACGGGCGGATCCGACATGCACGGCGCCGCATTTGCCCCGGAGTTTGGGCGCGGCTTTATCAGCGAAAGCAATCCCGGCTCCGTCGTGATTTTCGATCTAAAAACGCTCGCCAAAATCAGCGAAGTGCGCGTGGGTGACGACCCCAACGGCATCATCTACGACCCGTATACGAAGCGCATTTTTACCGCCGACCGAGGCAGCAAACGCGTCACAGCCATCGACGCGAAGACCGGAACCGTCGCCGGCACAATCGAGAACCTGGGCGGGAGAACCGAACATCTGGCCTCCGACGAAGCGGGACACGTCTTCCTGAATATGCAGGACCGCAACACAACGTTGAAACTCGATGCGAAGGACCTGAAGGTGCTCGAGACCTGGCCCACCGCGCCCTGTCAGGCTCCCAGCAGCATGGATATGGATCGCGCCCACGCGCGCATCGTCATTGGATGCCGCGGCGCCGGCATGATGGCTGTGATGGACGCGAATTCGGGCAAGGTCGTTTTCACGAACCCGATTGGCGGCGGCGTCGACGCGGCCGAATTCGATCCAGCGACAGGGCTAGCCTACTTTTCGACCGGCGCTGACGGCGTCCTCTCCATCTTCCGTCAAAAATCTCCGGACGAATATGAAGTCGTCCAAAGAGTGCCGACGCAGGCGGGCGCGCGAACGATGGCCGTCGATCGAAAAACCGGCAGGGTGTACGTAGCCGTTGCGGGGTTTGGTCCGAAGCCCGCTCCAACCCCCGAGAACCCGCGCGGTCGGCCGCCGGTGCTCCCCGGCACGTTTTCCGTGCTGGTGATCGGACAGTAGAGCGACGATTTTGTGACACTGGCGCGTTACCGGCGGTATTCGAGCGGTGCGAACTCCCCGAAGCAGCGCGGCAAGGTTCCGTCACCGCACATTCGAGAGATCGCCTAATTCTTCTGATTCTTCTCGCCGCCGCCGTGCACCGCATTGCAGAGCACGCATAGCGTCGGCGGCTCCGCATTGTCCACCACGTGATGGATGGGCTTGACCGATTTCAGGTAGGCGAAAATCGCACTGAGGTCGTCGTCGGTCATGCCGCCGTAATGGCGCCAGGGCATGATCGGGTTCAGCGGCCGCGCCTTTACGTAACCGGTTCGAATCGCTTGCAGAAACAGGATTTCGTCGTAATACGGTATGCCGGACGGATCGGGAGTCAGGTTTGCGCTGGCCACCCTGCCCCAAGGTCCTTCGAACACCTGCCCGCCTGACAACTCCAGATTCGGAAGCGGCTCGCCTTTCTCCATCGGCGTGTGGCAGTCCTTGCAGCCGGCCATCGTAACGAGGAACGCGCCGTGCTTCACAGGATCGGAAATATCGGGCAATTGGACAGGATCCATGATCGGCTGTGGAACACTCCGTATGAGATATTTCACGGGAAAAATAATCTGCGTTTTCGGCAGTTGATTTCGAACGGGAGGCAGCGAACGCAAGAACACGACGACCGACGCCAGATCCTCGTCCGGCATATGCCGGTAGTTTTCATAGGGCATCAAGTTGAATAATGTGCGGCCGTCGTGGCCAATTCCCTCCCGAATCGCTCTTGCAAGGGCGTCGTCGCTCCAGGTCCCGGATCCGGTCTCGGAATCCGGCGTGAGATTGGGCGCCACGACAAGGCCAGGCAATCCCTTCAATGCAGACATATCCTGCCCGGCGCCCTCCATGCCGGGAAGGATTGGGGCATCGTGCTTGCTCCAATCGTGCGGCGAATGGCAGTCCACGCAGGCTGCTTCATGTTCCACAAGGTACTGTCCGCGTGCCCAGCGCTGTGGAGTTCGCTCGAACGTGCGGCTGGTGAGGGCGCGCGCGCGAGGACCTAGGAACGGCCGCCATCCGATGGTCAGCGAGATGGCCACAGCGAGCAGCGCCGCAAGACACACGACAATCGCCAGAAATATTTTCAAAAATCGCTTCATGGTTGCTCCGGAATGCGCAGGATCGCGCTATTCGATTTCCGCAATGCGACGGATGTGCCGGCCGCCCTCGAACGGCGTGACCAGCCACACCTTCACAATTTCCAAAGCCAGATCCTCGGGAATCATGCGCTGGCCCAGCGAGAGAACATTGCTGTCGTTGTGCGCCCGCGCCAGCCGCGCCGTTTCCAGGCTCCAGCAAAGCGCGCAACGCACGCCGCGCACTTTGTTGGCTACCATCGCTTCGCCGTTTCCCGATCCGCCCAGCACGATGCCCCGCTCGCACTCGCCGCGCGCCACCGCCTCCGCCGCGGGACGGATGAACAGGGGATAATCGACCGGCTCGGTGCTGCAGGTGCCAAAATCACGGACCTCGTGGCCGAGCGAAGCGAGAAGCGCCTTTATTTTTTCCTTGTACTCAAATCCAGCATGGTCGGAACCGATGGCGATCTTCAAGGCCCACAGGATAGGGCGGGCGAAATTCGATTGTCAAGAGCGGCGACGGCAGCCTGGCGCGCGAAACTTTGATTACTTCACGCGTCCCAGCTGGTA
This sequence comes from uncultured Acidobacteriota bacterium, assembly GCA_963800455.1. GTDB lineage: Bacteria > Acidobacteriota > Terriglobia > Acidiferrales > UBA7541 > Palsa-360. The sequence goes on from CAWDAY010000004.1 coordinate 1,771,072, forward strand.
ATTCAAGTTGGCCGTCTGGCTCTCATAGTCATACTGCGCGCTGACTTGCTCGACTTGCGCCTCGGTCAAGTTCAACTGCGCCTGGCTGAGTTCGATGATCGAACTCAGGCCCAGTTGGTAGCGGCCCTGCGCCAGGTCAAAGGCCTGCGTGGTTTGATCCAGCAGTTGTTGCGTGAGGGAAAGACGCTGGTAGGCGGCGATGACGTTGAGCCACGCCGTCTGAACGTCCTGAGAGATGCGGTCCTCCAGGTCCCGGAGGAATTGCTCCTGCGCGTGCGCCCGCGCCGTCGCTTCCGTGTGCTGGGCGTTGAACAGGCGTCCGTTAAAAATGGGAATATTCACGTTGAAGCCCGCCGCCGCGTAGCGGCTCGGCAAAGGGTCTTGCCGAAACGGGACGAGTCCCGTCACACCCGCGGCGGAGATCGTGGGAAACCAGAGGTCTCGTATTGCCGTGGCGTAGCTCTGCGCCGAGCGCAAATCCAATCCCTGGCTGATAATTTCCGGCCGGTTCTGCAGGGCTTCCACGATCATCGGGGCAATGTCAGAAGGAGGAGCACCCGGCATCGGCTCATCGACGAGCTCAAATGACCGCCGGTCGGAATATCCGAGGGCATCGGAAAGTTCGGCGTAGGAGGATTGCAAGTCGTTCTGGGCCTGGACCAGGAGGAGCTGCGCCCTGGCCAGGTCCACGTTCGCGAAACTGACGTCCAATCCAGACTTGAGGTTGCTCTTGGCAAGCTCGCTGACTTGATCCGTTACCAACTGGCGCGCCTTCACCGTTTCTTCGGCCACCTTCAGCACCGACTGCGACTTCATCACGCCAAAGTACGCCAGATTGACGCGGAGCAGCACGTCGGCGCGCGTGGTGACTACATTCTCTTGCTGCGCCTGGGCGTGGAAGTGCGCGCTTTTGGAAAGCTCGTGCGTGTGCCCAAAGTCGGTCACGAGCTGGGTCACCGCTATGCCATCCGCAAACTTGTTGTATACCGACGGGCTGTTGAGGAAGCCCGCGGCGATGCGGCTGTTATTTTCCGCATACGAGCCCGTGGCGGCCCCGTTCGCCTGCGGGTAGTACAAGGATTGCACTTCCTTCACCTGCGCCACAGCGGCAGAAGCCAATTGGGTCGCCGCTTGAATGCGCGGATGGTTTTGGATGGCGATGCCTTCCGCGTCCGTCAGCGTAAGCTTCTGCGGAGCCGGGCTCTGCGCCGGAGGTTGGGCCGGCGCCGCCGCAGCCGGCGCTGGATACTGAGGCGATGTTTGCGCCTCGCAGTGAACGGCTGCGAGAAAAGACCCCGCGACGGATACGAAGAGCAGCAATCGGCGAGCAGGTCGCATTAGTGCGCCTCCCCTACCAGCGGAGCGCTATTGGCGCTTTCGCGGCGCCGGTAAATCAGCAGGTAGGCCGCCGGAACCACGAAGATCGTCAGGAGAATGGAAGAGATCAGGCCGCCGATGATGGCGCGAGCCAGCGGCGCGTACGCTTCGCTTCCCGTTTCCAGCTTGAACGCCATCGGCAGCAGCCCCACGACCGTTGCGAGCGATGTCATCAAAATCGGCCGCAAACGGATGCGGCAGGCGTGAGCCACGGCCTCGATGACGGTTCGTCCTTCGCTGCGCAGAACGTTCGCGAAGTCCACGATCAGAATACTGTTCGAGACCACCATCCCCTGCAGCATCACGATTCCCATCAGCGACTGGATGTTCAGCGTCGTGCCCGTAAACACAAGCGTGATGATCACACCCACCAGGCCCGTCGGAACGGCCAGCACGATCAGGAACGGATCCGTGAACGACGCGAACTGCGCAACCAGAATCAGGTAGACTAGCAAGATCGCCAGGACCAGGCCGATGCCGAAACTACGGAAGGAATTCTGCATCGTGACCACCAGGCCGCGCATGTTGATTCGCAAGTTCGCCGGAAGCTTCGTATCGGCGATGATCTTTGAAATGGCCGCCGCCGGCTTGCCAAGATCCTCTCCCGATGGCGCCACGTAAATATCCAGCGACCTCTGGAGTTGATAGTGGTCCACTTCCGTCGGAGACTGGATCACGCTCACGTCCGCCACTTGATTCAAATACGTCGGCAATTTCAATCCGGCGCCGCGCAGAGGCATGGCCTTCAAATCCTGCACCGTGCGCACCTGATTTTCCGGATACTGCACGGTTACAAAATAGTTGTTCCCGCTTTTCGGGTCGACCCAGTAGCCCGGCGCGATCATCGCATTCGACGTGAGAGACGTGATCAGATTGTCCACCACTTCCTGGGGACTCAGCCCCAGTTCGCTGGCCCGGGCGCGGTTCACATTCACCTGGAGCGCGGGGTAATCCATGTCTTGCGGGATGTAAACGTCGGAGATTCCGGGAATCTGCCGGAACTGCCGCGCCAGATCCTGCGCGACGCGATCGTCGGCCGTAAGGTCCATTCCGCTGACCTGCACGTCGATCGGGGCGGGCGCGCCCTGGTTCAGAACGGCGTCGACCAGGCCGCCGGATTGAAAGTACGTGCGCAAGTCGGGAATCTGCGACGCGATCCGCGCGCGGACTTTGTCCATATAAACGAAGCTGCTTTCCTTGTGATCTTCCTTCAACCCAACTTGAATAAATGCGGTATGCATTCCGGAGTTCGGCGTGAACAAGGAAGAGAGGTCGGGCGTCAAACCGATATTGGAAACGATGGTTTCGAGTTCGTTCGACGGGACGACTTCGTGCACGATGTCTTCGACGCGCTTCACATAGTTGTCGGTCAGCTCGATCCGCGTGCCGGTCGGAGCCTTCAGGTTGATGACGAACTGGCCGGCGTCGGTTCGCGGAAAAAACGATACGCCCATGAAGGGATACAGGAGAAAGCAAAGGCAGAAAAATATCAGGAATCCCACCAACACCTCGACGGGCCGCTCCAGAGCCTTCCGAACCCATTTTTCGTAAAAATTCAGCATCACCTCGAACTTGGCATTGAATCCGGCGTGGAATCTCTGTCCCCAGGATTTTTCGCCGCCGCCGTGCCCGTTCTCATGCTCGTGGATGGCTTTCAAATACTTGGCGCAGAAGAGAGGCACAACCGTCACGGCGTCAAAGTACGAAGCGAACAAAGCAAGCACGACGCCGAGCGCCAACGCGCCGAACAAATACGAACTCACGCCGAACAGGAAGGTAACCGGAAAGAAGACGACTACGGCGACCAGCATGATCGCCAGCACCGCCAGCGCGACTTCGTTGGTCCCTTTGACGGCGGCTACTTCCGGCTCTTCTCCCATTTCCAGGTGCCGGTACACGTTCTCGATCACCACGACCGAGTCGTCGATCAAGCGCGAGAACGCCAGCGCCAGTCCGCTAAGCACCATCGCGTTGATCGATTTGTCGGCGCTGTGAAGAATAAAAAATGTGATGAACACCGAAATCGGAATCGACAGGAAGACGGCGACGGTCGCGCGAAAACTCCCCAGGAAAACCAGAATCATCAGTCCGGTCAGGAGAATTCCGATTCCTCCTTCGCGCAAGACCGTGGAAATGGCTTCCTTCACGAAGACCGACTGATCGAAAGTGACATACGTTTTCAGTTGCGAGGGAATATCCCGCAGGCTCTTGATGGCGGTTCGGATCCCATTTACGACCGCGATCGTGTTGGTGTCGCCCCCCTGCTTCTGAACCGCCACGTACACGGATTTCTGGCCGTCCACGCGGACGATGTTGTACTGCAAGGCGGAGCCGTCCACCGCTTTTCCCACGTCGGAGATAAAGACGGACTTGGCTCCCTCGGTTTTGAGGGGAACCGCGTTGAGCGCCTGCGCATCGGCGACTTGCGCATTGGTGTAGATGTTGTAGTCGATCGGGCCGAGACGCACATCTCCCGCCGGCAAGATCAAATTCGATTGGTTGGTCGCGCGAACCACGTCCATGGGGCTCAGTTCATGGGCCTGCAACTTGAGCGGGTCTACATAGACCATGACCTGCCGGTACTTGCCGCCGTAGGGAGGTGGAACGGTGGCGCCCGGCACGCCCGCGATTTGGTTGCGAATCTGGAATTGCAGGTAATCGTGCAACTGCGTTTCGTTAAACCCCTCGCCCTCAACCGTCAGCAGGCAAACGGGCAAGCTGGAAGCGTCCACCTTCAGCACGACGGGCGGCAGAGTTCCTTGAGGGAGTCGTCTCAAATCGGCCATAGCCAGATTGGATATTGAAGTGACGTCCGCGTCCGCATCCGTGCCGGGCTGAAAATAAATCTTGATCAAACTGACGCCCGGCAAGGACCGCGATTCCATGTGGTCCACGCCGCTCGCCAGCGTGAAGAACCGCTCGAAGGTGTCGGTGATGTCGGCTTCGATCTGCTGGGGCGGCATGCCGCTGTAGAACGTCGCAACAAGGACGACGGGAATATTGATCGGCGGAAACATGTCCACCGGCATGCGAGCCAGGCTGGTCAATCCGAGAACCACCACGAACAGGCAGAAAACTATGATCAGATAAGGATGTCGAACTGCAAATGACGGCATGTATCTCTCCCAATTCCTCCGAGCCCAATTCCTCCGGGCCCTATTCCTTCAGACCCGATTCCTTCGGGGCCGACTCCGGGCGCTTAATTCATTCGAGCCGGTTCGACCACCTTCGGGGCGACAACTTCCCCTGGCCGGTATTGCCCGAGGCTTCCAAAAACCACGGTTTCGTTTTCCTGCAGTCCGGAAGTAATTTCCACGTCGGTGGCCGATTGCAGGCCGACACCCACTTCACGCCGCTCGATCTTGTTTCCCTGCCCCACGACAAGCACGCTTCCCTTGCCTTCGCTGCCGGCTTGAAACGCCTGCACCGGGACGGTCAGCACTTTCGAAGACGCGTGGAGAGGAATTTTCACGGAGGCGTACATTCCGGGGACAAGCTCATACTTCGGATTCGGAACGTCTACTTCCGTGTGCATGGTGCGCGTGTTCATATCGATTTGATCGGAGAATCGAATGATTTTTCCTTCAAATGTGCGGTTCATTCCGGAGACAACGACCGCGACGGACTGGCCGATCCGGATATTGGATACAGCTCGTTCGGGAACGGGAATCACCAGCCGCAGAAGATCGTTTTGCGAGATGCGGCAGAGCGCCGAGTCGGATTTATTCGTCGTGGCCGTTCCCGCCGGAAGCAGCGCGCCGGTAAACGCATAGATCTGAGTGATCACGCCGTCGAACGGCGCCGTCATGCGCGCGTAGTCGAACATCGCCTGATCCTTGCCGTACGCCGCCTTGGCGACGAGCAAAGCTTGTTCGGCAGCGGAGAGCGCCGCTTTCTGCGCGGACACTTCCGCGTCCGCTTCCATGTCCTTGCCCTTGGAAACATCGATTTCCTCTTGCGCGACAAGTTCCGGGCGCGATTTCTGCACGTCCGCAAGCCGCGTGTAGGTCAGGTGCGCCACCGTGTACGCCGATTGCGCGCGGTTCAAGTCCTCCCGAGCGCGCACCAGCTCGTGCTCGCTGCGGTGGATGGAAGCCTCATCTTGCTGTAATTGCTGCTGCAGTTCCGGAATTTCCAGCACCGCCAGGACCTGTCCCTGTTTCACGTGCGTTCCGTAGTCGACACTGAGTTTCTGGATGTAACCGGAAACCTTCGCGTAGACGTCGACTTCCTGAAACGGCTGGAACTCCGAAGCGATCTCCAGATTGTCCGAGATATCTCCTCGCGCCACTTTGACGACGGCGGCCGCGGGAGCATTCGTCGCGTCATCCGCGGCTGCCTTGCGCCCTTCGCCGCAGCCGATCAGCGCGGCGGAAGAAATCAGGAAAATAAAAAGACGCAAATCCTTATGAATATTTCGCACCGGACGGCCTCCACAATCTCGCATGATCGCCTCAGTCCCGTAAATTCTTTCTCTTCATCCTAAGAGCAGCCACATCCGCGCGGAGTTGGTTCGTCGTGAATTCCTTGGATCGGCAAAATTCGATCAGCGCCCGCTCTTCTCCGTTCATTCTCTGCGCGACGGCGGGAATCTTTGGCGCGATGTCGATCGGAACCGTCTGAATTCCGTGCCGGTCCCCGTGCAGCAGATCGCCCGGCCGCACGGACATCGGGCCGATCTGGACAGGACCTCCAAAATCGAAAATATGCGCGAAGGCGTGGGAAACCGACACGTTCCCGGCAAACATTTGAAACCCGATGGCCCGGGCCGCCTCGACGTTGCGAACCGCGCCGTTGGTCACCATGCCCGCGCATCCGAGCGCATGCAAGATGTTGGCGTGGACATCCCCCACGAAGGAACCGAGACCCGGGTGGTGATCCAAGTCTTCGACGACCAGGACTCGGGGCGCCGGAACGCTCGCCACATGCTCCAGCCAATCGAGACGGTAATAATAGCTGTCGCCTTCCATAGGCGGCTCGGACGTTCGAATCCGGATCGTAGCGGCATAGCCGACCAGCGGAGGGAAATCCTCGAACATGCAGTGAACACTCGAATCCGCAAAGCCTGAGTTGCGCAAGCGCACACCGAACGTTTCGATTGCGTTTGCCACACTACAGGAATCCAACCGGCGCAATTCTTCCAGCGCGGCCGCGTCGATTTGAGTTGAGGTCATCGCATCTCCAGAATTGAAATTCGCCGCACAAAGCTCCCAGGCAACCGGCACTCCCTTTCCGCTGAACCCTTCGTTGCGAGTGCTGCTTGCATTTGAACCGTTGCTTGCTCCGGCACAAAAATCGGAATCGCGATCCGGATCGATACGGGCCTGATCTCACTTTTCAAAGGAAATCGCCGCAGGGATCGCTCCCCGCTATTTGCTACACGGAAGGCGGCGCGCGCAGAGGGCTGTGGGAGAGGAAGACGGCATCCTGCCCGGAACTCTGTGCATCCGGCAAGTGAACGATCCTGGACGCGATCCTTCGCACCCTGATCCTCGAATGCACGAGGCACGTACCCAGCCCATCTCCGATCCAACAGTTGAACAGAACACTGAATTTCGATGGGTGCCCCGCTGAATTTTCCAGAACTGCCGCGCTCGCCGCCGGCCCGTTTTGAATTAAAATGGGAAGGAAACTCCATTGAACGATGCCGAGAACCAATAGGCCCGAGAACAAAAGAAGGCAGATCGCGTACCGGCGATTTGGCGTGCGCTTTGGACTCATCGATAACCGCCGTAACCGTGGCGGAGGCTGTGCTAATCTATCGAAGCTAGCATCCTGCAAGAAAACGTGTCAAGAAATCAACCCGAATGGCCGTACCCTCGGGGACACAAAACGCGTCCTATCCATAAAGTTGGACGTTTGGGCGGGGAGTTTGGATGCGCGGAAACGTGCTTTTTGTCGAGGATGAACAGGCCCTGCAAATGACCGTCGGCGACCGCCTGCGGAACGAGGGCTACGCGGTCGACTGCGCCGCGAACGGAGAGGAAGGGTTCGAGAAAGCCACGCACCTTCCGTTTGACCTCATCATCCTGGATGTCATGCTGCCGAAACGCGACGGTTTCGATGTGTGCAAGGGCATACGCGAAGCCGGACTTATCACTCCCATCCTGATGCTGACCGCCCGGGGGCAAACCAGCGACAAAGTGGATGGGCTGAAAATCGGCGCGGACGATTACGTCACCAAGCCGTTTAACATGCTGGAGCTCATGGCGCGGGTCGAGGCGCTGATGCGGCGCGCGCCCATCCGCCCCGCGGCGCAGTCCGGCGGATTCGATTTCGGATCGATCCACGTGGACCTCGTCGGAACGGAAGCCATGCGCGACGGGCAGCCCGTGACTCTTTCCGCGCGCGAATTTCAGCTGCTTCGCTATTTCATCGAACATCGCGGCGCGACGCTTTCGCGCGACGAACTGCTCAAACAAGTGTGGGGATACAGCGCGGACATGTACACGCGCACGGTGGACGTGCACGTTGCCAGCCTGCGCCAGAAACTGGAAGACGATCCGAAGCAGCCCAAATTTATTTTGACCGTGCAGGGGTTGGGGTACAAATTCAAGCCGTAGCGCGGTCTTGTAGCGCCGGCGTTGCGCCGGCGCTGCGAAAAGCCGGCCGACCATGAAATTGCCTATCAAAGAGCGCGAATTCTCGGCGGTCATCATCGTTCTCGCCGTCATCGTGGTGATCGTCCTCGGCGTGCTGCAATACCGCTGGAGCAATCAGGTCAGCGAAGCGACCAGCATCCGCCTCGCCGATAGCTTGCAGATGTCCATGATCAACTGGCATCTCGATTTTTTCCGCGTCTTCTCCGACATTTGCGTCGACCTCCGCGTCGATCCCGACTCCGCCACGCAGGACGACTGGGATCAGTACGCGCGGCGGTACAAGGACTGGAAGAAGACCACGGCGAATCCCAACCTCGTGGCGGGGCTCTACATTTTGCGGCTTGACGAAGCTCCCGCCGGCCAGGTGCTTCACCTCGCGCCTTCCGGCCAGCGATTCGAGCGGGGCGATTGGCCCCCGAATTTCGCGGCCCTGCGCGAAGAGCTGCGGCAGCCGGAATCGAAATCCGCCGCCGGCGGATCGCCCGCCTCCTCTCGAGGAACGAATGATGCGGCAATCCTGGACGCCAACGCCGAATTCGCAAACCGCTTTTACACGGGCGGACCGTTGGCCGGATGGCAGTTCGAGCCGCGGATTCCCGCGCTCGTCCGGTCCGTTGCGAGCAGTCCGTCCGTTCCGGCCGGCCGCCAGCCTCCTTCGCGGAACACCGCCGACTGGATCGTGATCGCTCTCGACCGAAATGATTTGCAGAGCAATATTCTTCCGGGCCTGGCGCAGCGGTATTTTCGAGGCACCGAGGGACTCGACTATCAGGTGGCCGTTACAGCCGGCGACCCGGCAGGCAATCCGCTCTATTCCTCCGACGCGGGCTTTGGAAGCGCGGACATCGCGGACGCCGACGGCACGATGAACATCTTCGGGCGCCTCCGCAGCGCGCAACAAAAATCCCCAATTCGGATTTTCCACACGCCATCGCAAGAAAACGGTCCGGCGGCATCGGTCGCGGTCACCTGGTTTCCGCTCTTTCGGGATGCCGGCGGGGACGAGGATTGGAGACTCATCGTGAGGCATCGCCGCGGAGGCGCGCTCGGCGCCTTCGTCGCGGATTCGCGCCGCCGCGATCTGACCATCAGTTTTGGCGTGCTCCTGCTCCTGGTGATCAGCATGGCGATTCTGATCTTCACGAGCACGCGGGCGCAGAGATTGGCCAAGCTGCAAATGGATTTCGTCACCGCCGTTTCCCACGAATTGCGGACTCCGCTCACCGTCATCAGCTCGGCCGCCGAGAACATCGCCCACGGCGTCGTGGAAGGAAAGCCGCAGCTCCAGCAATACGGTTCGGTGATCGGCGCGCAGGCCAGAAAGCTGTTCGATATGGTCGAGCAAATTCTGCTCTTCGCCGCGATTCGTGAGGGCCAGCAGCGCTACAGCCTGCGTCCGCTGGAAGTTTCGGAAGTTTTAGACGCCGCGCTTTCCGGGACGGCGGGACTGATTCGAACAGCGCAGTTTCAGGTGGAACAACAGATCGAACCGAACCTCCCGCAAATTGTGGGCGATCTGCCGGCGCTCTCCCAATGCGTGCAGAATTTAATTACGAACGCGCTGAAATATGGCAGCGAACAAAGATGGATTGGAATTCAGGCGCGGCTGACCGAACACGGCTTGACCGGAAAAGAAATTCAGATCGGCGTTTCCGATCGGGGCATCGGAATCGCACCCGACGAAATCCGGCATATTTTCGAGCCGTTCTATCGCAGCCCGTCCGTGACCGCCGCTCAAATTCACGGGACAGGCCTGGGCCTGCCTCTGGCCAAGAGCATTGCGGAAGCAATGAGTGGACAAGTCACTGTGAAGAGCGCGCCGGGGTGCGGCAGCACATTCACGCTGCATTTGCCGTGCGCGGAGCCTTCGGCGCGCCAGGTGGAAACCAAGACCACCGAGGCGCTTCCCTCGGGATTCCATCGCACCTCTAACCCATAGCCAGGGCGCTATTTAGCTCTCACCGAGCGACCGGCCGCCCGCCGACCGAATCGCCAATTTTCGTTCCATCCTTCGTTTCCGAGCTTTTACAACATCCTTACAGCAGCGCCTTTTGATCTCAGTGTAATTTCGAATCAACCCCGTCGCAGCGCTGAGATCGCGGGGTGCTTGTGTGGCCGCTTGGGTGTGTCCGGAGCAGAAATTGCCGCGATTGGGCGAGGCAACGAACTAGCTGCGGACGGGAAGCTTGGAATTCCGTCGAGGTGTTTTTGTGGTGAAACAATTCACACGCACCGTGCGCGCCGCAATTCTGCTTGTCGGCGTGCTCGCGCTCGGTGCGGCGCCCGGCTTCAGCCAAATGAACACGGGAGAAATCGACGGAGTCGTCCGGGACCCAACCGGCGGCGTTGTCCCGGACGCCGGCATCGTCGCAGTCGAAACGAGCACCCAGCTCAAGTACGCCACAAAAACAAACGCCGCGGGAGAATACCTGCTCGCCCAACTTCCCGTCGGGCAATATACGTTGACGGTGAATGCGCCGGGGTTCAAACAGATTGTCCAGCCCAGCGTCGAATTACACGCCGGCGAACGACTCCGTCAGGCCTTCGCACTGGAACTCGGCGAACAAAGCGAAACGCTGACCGTGAGCGTGGCTGCCGATCTTTTACAGGTAGAATCCGCCGCGATCCAGGATACGGTCCAGCAACAGCAGGTGATCAATCTTCCGCTCAAGGGGCGCCAGTTCATTGACCTGGTCGGGCTAACTCCCGGCATCACGCACGCGCCGGCCGGCACGCGCGGGGGAGCGCTCCAGCAGACGGGGCAAACGTGGGGCATCCTCGGCCAGCGCGGCGGCCACAATCTTTATCTCGTGGATGGAGTCAGCATTACGGATGAGTACTACAACAATCAAGTCCTGAATCCATCGGTGGACGACATTCAGGAATTCAACGTCAATCAGACGTCCTACAGCGCGGAATTCGGCGGCAAGTCCGGCGGAGTCATCAACGTAATTACGAAGTCCGGCGCGAATCGCTTCCACGGCAGCCTCTTCGAATTTGTCCGCAACGATCTCTTCAATGCCAGGAATTTCTTCAGCTCGTCTGCGGCGCCCAAACCTCCCTACAAACAGAACGAGTTTGGCGGGAGCCTTGGCGGCCCCATTCAAAAAGAAAAGTCCTTCTTCTTTGTCAACTACGAGGGGCAACGAACTCATCAGGCCCAGACGCAGCTGTTTACCGTTCCAACCGATGCGGAACGCAGCGGCAACTTCCAGGGAACCGGCATCACGGTCATCGATCCCAGCACAGGCATCCCGTATCCGAACGATACGATTCCGACGATCGATCCGGTTGCCGCTGCAATCCTGGCCAAAGTTCCCCACGCCACGAACCAACTCGTCACAGTCAATAATTTGCCGGCGACAAACTTGGCCACATCGAGCGTGAACCAGTACAACGCCCGGATTGACCATACCTTCTCAGAAAAAGACAGCATGTTCGTTCGCGCGTCGGTGTTCGACGCGAATCAATTCAATCCCTTCGGATTGGGCGCCATCAACGAAACGCTCCTGCCCGGCTTTGGATACGATTTGAGAACACACACGGACAATCTTGCCTCGGCCTGGACTCACATCTTCAGCACCTCCTGGCTCAATGAATTGCGATTCGGTTGGCTATGGGTAGGCGGAGGACAGTCCAGCCCAAACGCTGGGACCGATCTTGCCGGGGCTACAGGTTTGCAGGGAGTGACGACGAACCCTCTGGACATGGGCTATCCGTCGGTGAACGTCACCGGGTTCTCGGCGATGGGAGAATCGACGCAGTATGTCTCGCGCGTCGACAATAACTACGAGCTGTATGACAACGCGATCTGGCACCATGGCACTCACACTGTGAAATTCGGAGGGTACTTCTTCCATCTGGATTTCGATCCCGTGAATGCGATTAATGCCAGGGGGACGTTCTCATACACAGGCCGCTATACCGGCAATTCGTTGGGCGACTTCCTGCTCGGAGCTCCTGACCAAGGGCAGGTGGGAGTGCAGGGTCGCGGTGCGCTCCTGGGCCGAACCAATTGGATCCACGCATACATTGAGGACAGCTGGCAGATTGTGCCGAGCCTAAAACTCGACATCGGCATCCGCTACGAATACAACCAGAACGTTACGGACGCGAACAACAACATGGCGGTGGTGAACACACTGGTGCCCGGCGGAGAGTTCGTCATCGCGAGCAATAGCCAGGGACAAATCTCGCCGGCGGCGTCCGCACTTTTGCCGTTAATTCCGATCCCCTATGTCACTTCGGCGCAGGCCCAGTGGGATCCCAGCTTGCTGCAGGCGCGACCCTTGCGGCTCGCTCCAAGGATAGGAATTGCGTGGAGCTTGCCGGACCAGAAGACCGTGATTCGGTCCGGCTTCGGCATCTATACGAACCAAGCCGCGTACAGCATCATCCAGAATGCGGCGCTGAACCTGCCGTTCTACTTCGCAAAGACGGTGGCCAATTCAGCGGGGACGATTCCAAGTTTCACCACGGAAAACATCTTAGCTGGCTCTCCGACCGGATCGATCGGCGCCAACAGCCTGAATCACGACCTCAAAGTTGAATACAACAACGTCTGGAATCTATCCATCCAGCGGAGCCTGTCCTCTTCCACGGCGTTCCAGGCGCAATACGTAGGATCGTACACGGTCCATGCGGACAACGTGACATTGCAAAACCTGATTCCGGACTACGCGTTGGCTCCCGGCCCCGGTCACGTGCGCCCCATCCCAGCGATGAGTGGATTCCAATCCGTGACGTGGGACGGCTGGGAAAAATACAACGCGCTGACCCTGACGCTTACACAGCGCGCCTGGCGCGGGCTCGTCATCGATTCCAACTACACGTGGTCGAAGGCCCTGGACGACGCGTCCAATCCGGGATCGAATAATGCCGGTTCGAATCTGCCGCAGGACCCTATGAATATGGCGGCTGAAAAGGGTCTATCGGATTTCGACCACCGGCACCGCTTCGTTACCAGCTTCCTCTACGCACTCCCGTTCCTGAAAAATTCGGAAGGCTGGAAGCACGGCGCGCTGGCCGATTGGCAAGTGGGCGGTATTTGGACTCTGGAAAGCGGCTCGCCTTTTACCGTCAACCTTACGTCCGACAACGCCAATAACGGGGAGCCCACCGCGACGACGTCCAATATTTCGGAGCGGCCGAATCTGGTCTGCAACCCAAACAACGGGCCGAAAGACCCCGCGCAATGGTTCGATACATCCTGTTTTGCCCTGCCCGCGCAATATACGTATGGAAATGCGGGCCGCGACATCGTGACGGGCCCGGGGCTCAACGCCTTCGACGCAACGTTCCAGAAGAATTTCGCGATACGGGAAAACATACAGCTGCAGTTCCGCGCGGACATTTTCGACTTCTTCAATCATCCCAATTTCAATCAGCCCAACCGGTTTTATCAGCCGGCAACTGCCCAGCCCTTTACGTTTGGAAAGATCACCAGCGCGAGCGATCCACGAGTTTCACAGTTTTCATTGCGACTCGCGTTCTAGAAGGAGGGCTTTCCGCCGCGGCGGATGCTTCTGGTGCCTAGGCCGCGTCGCTTCGCGTGGCCGGGCGCACCAGATGGGGAGCCAGCATGCGCGTTCCCGGCGCGGAGATATGCACGGAGCGCTGGAAGACGAATTCCACGAAGCGCCTCGCGATGGAGAGCTTTGAATCTACCGGATCGCGATCGTGAAACCCTTCGGCTCGAATCGTTAGGAAACCGGGGCCATTCTCGACCTGCAGGCGCCGGATCGCCCGGCGCGGCTGCGCCTCAAACGCATCCGCCAGGCGCAGAATGGCGGCGAGCCGGATCAGCGATTGACGCAAGGGCGATTCGTAAGTTCGCAATTTTTCGTGGTCCGGATACGGCAGCGCGCGCCGGTGAAACCGCGCGACAATCGCCACGAACTCCAGATCTTTTTTGGTCCAGCCGGGCGGAGGAGAAAGTTTTCGAATCATCCGGTAGGACTCTTTATGGTAGGCCTTCGCTTTCTTAAAACGCCCGGCTTCCTGAAGCAGCGCCGCCGCGTGCAAGATAAAGCGCTCCTGGATCGGCGATTCCTTCGCGATCAGGCCGCAATTCTCAAGGCCGTCGTAGAGCTGCAGGGAAAATCGCGCCGTCCGCCGTACCTGCGGGAAATCGGGCGTGACGAAGTAAGCCCACTCCGCGAGCCTCGCCAGTCCCGTGGCGCGCAAGTCCTTCTCCGCCGGCAATCCTTCGCGCCAAGCGCGCAGCGGAGACGTCTTCCCCGCCATTTTCGCTCGATATTGCTGAAGCCGCGAAGACCGTTCCTGCTCCACCCTGACGCGCCACGCGGAAAACGCGGGTTCCTCGAAGAGCCGGCGATTCGTCACCAGCATTTCATCGAGAACGGTGAGGTCGTGAATTTCGCCCAGCAAGTCCTGCACGAACTTCAGATCGGGCGCCCATGCCGGATACATGGTGGGTAAGAAATTTTCCACCGCATAACGAAATTTCTTCAGGCCTACGCGCAGGCGGTGGTAGGCCGCCAGGCTCCGGCCGCGCTGCGCGCGGCGACCCAGGTCTCGAACGCTCTCCCAGATTTCGAGGACCACGGATTCGCAGGCGGCCCGGTTAGCTAGGACATGGCGGTAATGTTTCGAACAGTCTCTCCGCCAGGTCCGCCATTCTTTCCGGTCGAACTCACGGATGGCCGCACGAGCCTCGGCGCGGTCCAGTTCGTGTTTTTTCTTTAGTTCCCCGAGAAGGGCATCGGTCGAAGCTTCGCCGGGGGTACCGAGCTTCTCGATCCACTCCGCGAGAACTTGCGTATCGCGAAGTGTCCCGACCCGTTGAAACGTGCGCCGGGCCGACTTCCGCAGGGCCTTCCAGTCGAATGCCGGATCGAGGTCCCGCATTACATCGGCGATCAGGATGCACCGGCGCAAGGAAATGCGCAGATCGTGAACGGGTTCGGCAGGCAAGGCTCCGCCGACGTTCGAATGCTCCTCCAGGACTCGGTCCATCCAATAGGGGAGACCGACTTTTTCTTCGGTATGGGACTCCGGTTGCGGCAAAGCGGAAGCCACTGCCCTTCTGAGAGTTCGCCAGGGGACGCTATTTTACCTGCGCGCTGCGGAAAAACGCAAATTCGGCGGGACTCAAGCTAATCCGGCGCCGCGGCCGACTGCTCTTTGCGCGCCGGGACGGCGGCACGCACCGGTTGTGCCGGCTTTGCGTAGTGCGCGTAGATTCGCCAGCCCAGAAGAACCGCCATGACCGCCGCATATTCCAGGGGCAAGTGAACATCCGACTTCACCAGCCAGTAGAAGTGAATGACGCCCGCGATCGCGGTCAAATAAATCGCGCGGTGCAGAATCTGCCAACGCTTGCCGCCCAGGCGGCGAATCCAGCCTGCCGTAGACGTGAGGGCCAGCGGGATCATGAGCACGAAACCCGTGAATCCCACGGTGATATAGCGCCTTTTCATCACGTCGGCCCAGATGCCGTGAAGATCGAAGACCTGGTCGAAGGTCACGTAAATGCTGAGATGGCAGAAACCGTAAAAGAACGCAAACAGACCCAGCATGCGGCGGAAGCGGATCAGGTGCGGTTGGCGCAGAATCTTGCGCAGGGGCGTGACGGAAAGCGTGATGGCCACGAACCGCAGCGTCCAATCACCCGTGGCGTGCTCGAGAAACTGAGTGGGGTTCGAGCTCAAGTTGCCCGTAAACGCATCCCAGATCAGCACGCCCGCGGGGACGAGGCAGAGCAGGAACACAAATACTTTTGCCCACTTGCTGGTTAGAACGGAACTCATGATTGCGGTTCCTTAGAAGTTCTTCTTCAGGTCCATGCCGTTGTATAGGCTCGCGACTTGATCGCTGTAGCCGTTGAACATCTGGGTCGGCGTGTTCTTGAAAAATCCCGGCAAGCGGACTTCTCTCGCCTGGCTCCAGCGAGGATGGTCGACCTTCGGGTTAACGTTGGAGTAGAAACCGTATTCATGCGCGTTCGTGATGTTCCAGGTTGTCGGCGGTTGGTCCTTGACGAATTTGATCTTCACCAGCGACTTAATGCTCTTGAATCCATATTTCCAGGGAAGGACCATTCGCACAGGCGCGCCGTCCTGGTTGGGTAGATCGTCGCCGTACATGCCCATGCAAAGCAGCGTCAGCGGGTGCATCGCCTCGTCCATCCGCAGGCCTTCCACGTACGGAAGTTCGATCCCCGCGCGGCCCCAGAGAGGCATCTGCTTCTTGTCAAAATAGCTTTGGAACGCGACGTAGCGAGCGTTGGAATTCGGCTCGGCTAGCTTTGCAATCGTGCTGAACGAGTAGCCGATCCACGGCACTACGATGGACCAAGCCTCCACGCAGCGATGCCGGTAGATGCGCTCTTCGAGGGGGGCCAGTTTCAGGATTTCGTCCATCGTGAACTTGCGGGGCTTGGCGCATTCCCCTTCGACCGAAACCTCCCAGGGCGTGGTCACAAATTTCCGCGCGTTCCTTGCAGGATCGGCTTTGTCCGTGCCAAATTCGTAGTAGTTGTTGTAGCTCGTTACGATCTGCTCGGGACTGATTTTCTCGGTGGTGCTGAATGGGCTGGAAGCCAAGCCCGAAAATTTTGGGGACGCCTGCACGCGCACCGAGGGACTGATCAGGCCCGCCAGGCTCTTCCCCGCCAGCGCCAGCCCGCCTGCTAAGCCCATTCCATAGAGGAATTTGCGGCGATTCAGGTAAATGTCGCGCGGGGTGATGTCCGAATACTTAAACTCAGGGGATCGTTTGATCAGCATGATCGGCCTCCAGGCACCCGTTGTGCCTTGAAACTTTCCTGATCTCTGCACACCTAGTATACGCCGAAACCGTTTGATTGGATGAGGCGCGCGGCCAAAAAGAGGCAAGACACTCGATTTCCAGTGTCTCAATCAAGCGGAAAGTTCTTTGACGAGCGACAGGCGTAAGCGCTCCTGGTGTTCCGGCGATAGCTTTCCGGCCGCTGAGGTGAGGTAAAAGACGTCGATCGCGGTCTGGCCTTCGGTGTCGATCAGCGCGATGTCGATGTTGCATTCCTGTTGCGCGAAGACGGAGCTGATCTTGTACAAGAGGCCCGGCTGGTCCTGCGTAACGATCTCGATCAACGTGCTGTGCGCGGAACACTCGTTGTCAAATTGGATTTGTTGCGTTCCGGTCTTCTCTCCCGGCGGCTCGTTTTCCATTTCGAGCCGCTCGCGCAGCATGCGCTTCAGGTCGCGCTTGCCGGAAAGCACGTCATGGACCGTGGTCTTGAAGCGCTCCCACGCCGGAAGATTCATCTCGAGCGTCCGGTAGCGGTCCGTGAAGGAAAATGTGTCGACCACGATGCCGCCCGCGTTGGAGAAAGCGCCCGCCTTTCCGATGTTCATGCCGCAGGCAGCCAGCGTGCCGGCCACGGTCGAGAAGAGGCGGGGACGGTCCTTGGTCACGACGGTCAGTTCGTACCAGTGGCGCGTGCGCTTCAGCGCCAGTTGCACGGGGTCCGGTCCGAGGCGGCCCGCCATCTCGAAGTGCCGCAGAATTTCGTCCACGGGATGCGTGCGGAGGTAGCGTCTGGGCAAGCCTTCGAGGAATGTCTGGAGCTTTTTGCCGGCCGCGGCGGCGAGCGAGCGAAGATGGTTCAGGACTTCATCGTTCCCGTCGCCGTGAACGCGTTCGTCCACGCTGCGATTGAAATAATTGGCCGTGCCGATGTAGAGCTGCCAGAGATCCTCCGCTTTCCACGGTGTGAGCGCCTCGGGATTCACCGCTTTGATGTCCGCGTAGGTGAAGAGGCACAGCATTTTCAGAAGTTCCGGGCTGCCAATGCTCTCCGCGAATTGCGCGACCGTGCGCGGGTCGAAGATGTCCCGCCGCAATCCCGCTCCCAAATCCTGATGGTGGGCGATGAGAAACAGCACGGTTTCGCGGTCGGCCTCGGGAAGCTCCAGGCGTTCGAGGCACTTTTTGGCGATTTCCAGGCTGGCCGGAATATGCTCGGTGAGCGTCACGGCCTTCCCAGTGTCATGCAGGAGGATGGCAAGATTGAGCAGCTCCGGCTGATCCAGTTCGCCGAGAATGCCCGCGTAGCGTTCGTCCCACTTGAATTTCGATTGCCGCAGACCGTGCAGGTAGTCGATGGCCTGAAGCGTATGCTCGTCGACCGTGAAACGGTGGGAAACATCGCGCAGGGCGAGCGCGTCGATTCCCTTCAGCTCCGGGAGAAACAAAGTCAGGAAATGCAGCGAATGCATGGCGCGCAGCGCGTCCGCCGCGTGCGGTTCGGGCAGGATATCTTCGAGAAACCGCCAAAAATCGCCGCCGCTGGGAGGGCCGGCGGCAAGTCGCGGCCTTGCCAGTTCCAACTGGTGTTCCGCGGCGGGGCTCAGTTTGAAGCCGCGCTGGGCGATCAGCCGGAACGTGCGAAAGAAAAGATCCGGATCGGACAATTTTTCCGGCTTCTGAAAAAAAATCAATCCGTCGACGACGGAAAAATCCTCGTCCGAAAAGCCAGTTCGCCAAGTTTCCAGCTGCCGGTAAAAGAGGGATTGGGCCGCGGGCATCTCTTCGAGCAATTGCCCGGAGATACGATCTACGGCGCGCGCGTGGCCGAAGTAGATGCGCATCCAGGCGACGGTGTCGCAGGCTTCGCCAGCTTGCATCCCGATTTTGCGGGCCGCCGCTTCGTCCTGCGCGTCCCAGGTCAAAAGATTGGAGTCCCGCCTATTCCGGAAATGCAGAAAACAGCGGACGGACGCAAAAAACGCCAGCGCCGCATCCATCGTCGCTCGATTCGAGCCTGCAAAATAAGCGGCTGGATCGGGCCAGCCTCCCTGCTTCTCCATCGCGGAGAGCGCAGCCAGCCACCGCGCGATTACGCAATCCGCAAACCCGCCGGGGCCATCCTTTACATTCGGCTCGAGGTGAAAAACCGTGTTGGCAAACTTGCGGTGACTCGCGCGGGTCAATTCCGCCAGCCGCTCGACCAGCGCCTGAGACTCCCGGACCATGATCTCGGGAATCAGGCGCTCCTGAAGCTCCGCGAACACTTCCCGATCGCCGTCCAGAAACCGGAAGTCCAGCAGCGACAGAATCTCATCCACACGGTCGGAATCGAACTGGATATATTCCGCTGCAAGTCCCGCCGACACCTTGCATTTCAATCCAATTTCGCTCGATCCCTCCAGGAGCCGCTGGCCCGCTACCGCGCATTTTTCCGCTGCTTCGCGCGTTGCCGCGAGAATCAAGACATCGACGTCGGAATAGGGAAAAAGGGTCTGCCTGCCGAAATCTCCCACGGCGGCGACGACTACCCTGGCAGTTTCTAGGCCCGTAGCTGACGCAATTTGCGCCCAAAGGCGGCGCACAACGGAGTCCACCAGCGCCGATCTTTGACGCAGATAATTCGTTCCATCGCTCGTCGCGGAAAAATCCTGCAGGAGCCGCGCGGATTCGGACTCGTAGTATTCCTTGAGTTCGCTGCTGAGTGGGGACTGTGTGGGCATGCAGTCGTTTCTGGTCTCTCACCGGGTGCCGCGTCCGTTAGAATCGCACGACGCCCGCCGAAAAACCAGTAGCTACATGGAAGTCTCCCAATCGTATCCTTCCTCGCCGTGCTGAGAAAGGTCGAGCCCCTGCGTTTCTTGCTCGGGAGAAACGCGGAGGCCGATGAGCTTGTCGACCACGACCAGAATGGCCAGCGTGCCGACGATTCCCAGCCCCCAGGCAATCGCCACACCCACGAGTTGATTCAAAAGTTGGTGCGCGTTGCCCTCAATCAGGCCGGAGGCCAGGACATTGCCGTTCGCGTCTTTCAAGATGGGATTCACGGCGCTAACGGCGAAAACTCCCGTGAGGAGAGCGCCGATCGTTCCGCCCGCGCCGTGGACGCCGAACGCGTCCAGCGAGTCATCGTATCCGTACCGGGCCTTGACCTTCGCCACCATGAGATAGCAACAAATACCCGCGATGAATCCGATGAGCATGGCCGGCATGGGCTTGACGAAGCCGGCTGCCGGCGTGATTGCCACCAGTCCAGCGACGGCGCCGGAAATCGCGCCCAGAGCGCTCGGCCGGCCGTTGCTCTTCCACTCGACCACGGTCCATCCCGCGGCAGCCGTCGCAGCGGCGAAGTGGGTGGCCACGAAAGCGCTCGAAGCCAGGCTGCCCGCAGAGAGCGCGCTCCCCGCGTTGAATCCAAACCAGCCCACCCAGAGCAGGCAAGCCCCAATGAAGCTCAACACGACGCTGTGGGGCGGGACAGACTGATCCGGATAACCCAAACGCTTCCCCAAATAGAGCGCGCAAACGAGAGCCGAAACACCGGACGTCACGTGCACAACGGTCCCGCCGGCAAAATCCAGCGTGGGGATGACGCCGCCGAGAGAAGCGTTCAGCAATCCGCCTTTGCCCCAAACCATGTGCGCCATCGGGCTATAAACCACAATCAGCCAGAGAGTCATAAACAGCAGCATGGCCTTGAACTTCATCCGCTCGGCAAATGCCCCGGTGATCAGCGCCGGCGTGATCACGGCAAACATGAGCTGATAAATCATGAAGGTCAGGTGCGGAATGGTGGCCGCGTAGTCCGGATTCGGCGCGCCGGTGACGCCGCGCAGGAAGGAAAACTCGAATCCGCCGATAAAACTGTTGCCCGATCCAAATGCCAGGCTGTATCCAAACAAACCCCACATAATCGTGACGAGGGACATCATGGCGAAACTTTGCAGCATGGTCGCCAGGACGTTCTTCTTCCGCACCAGCCCGCCATAGAACAGCGCCAGTCCTGGCCCGGTCATCATCAACACGAGGGCGGCGCTGACGAGCATCCACGCGTTGTCCGCGGAACCCTTGGCATCCGCGACTTTCCGCTCCAGATCGGCGATGCGCTCCGCATCGGTGTGAATATCCGGAGCGATCAAAGTTGCCGCGGATCGCCCGAGGTCGAACGTTCTCGCGGAAACAACCGCCGGCGAAATCAGCAGGATCAAGGCAACGCACAGCAGGACGAGATTCTTTGGAGTTTTCATAAATTTGATGGGAAGACGATAGCAAATTTAGGGGCGAAGCGCCACACCGCAAGTCACTCTTTACAAAACATTTATAAGATCGTCGCGCGACGCTACTTCTCATCGACGCCGCGGATATGGCCTCGGATTCCTGATGGGTTCGATAGATTCTTTCGTACACGGAACGGCGACCGCTCTTGGTAGAGTCCTACCATGCCGTCAGTGCCTTCCAAAATGCCCCTCGATGGGCTATTCGGGGACTATCAGGTCGGGCCGTTCTACGACGAAATGTTTTTGGCGCCGGGCGTGCCGCGCCCGCACTACGCAAAAGTTTTCGAGAAACTTGGCGCGATGATGCCGGCGCAGTTTGAAGAGCGGCGTCAGCACGCCGATCTTTCCTTCCTGCTGCAAGGAATTACCTTCACCGTGTACAGCGACGGACGCGGGACGGAGCGGCTTTTTCCCTTCGATCTGATTCCGCGCATCATTCCGAATTCCGAATGGCAGCGCATCGATCGCGGACTTGCGCAGCGCGTCGTGGCGCTAAACTTATTTTTGCAGGACGTCTACGGCAAGCAGCGCATTTTCGCCGACCGCCAGATTCCCCGCTCGCTGGTGTATTCCTGCAAACATTTCCTGCGCGAAGTGATCGGCATCGAAGTGCCGCGCGGAATTCACACGCACATCTGCGGCATTGACCTCGTTCGCGATTCCAAGACCGGCGAATTCTGCGTCCTCGAAGACAACGTGCGCACACCGAGCGGAATTTCGTACGTGCTCGAGAACCGCCTGGTCATGATGCGCACGTTCCCCGACGCGTTTCAGGAGTACGAAGTTCTCCCCGTGAACCACTATCCCGCGGAGCTGGCCCGGATCCTGCGCAGCCTCTCGCCGCGAGGAGGAAATGACGCGCAAATCGCGCTGCTGACGCCTGGCATTTACAACAGCGCGTATTTTGAGCATAGCTTCCTGGCCCAGCAGATGGGCATCGAGTTGGTCGAAGGCCGCGACTTGATCGTCGACGGCGGCATCGTGTACATGAAAACCATTCACGGCCTGAAGCGGGTCGACGTCATCTACCGACGCGTCGATGATGAATTTCTGGACTCGCTTACCTTCCGGCCGGACTCCGTATTGGGCGTGCCGGGCTTGATGGGAGCCTATCGCGCGGGCAATGTGGCGCTCGCGAACGCGGTGGGCAACGGCGTGGCCGACGACAAAGCCATCTACGCCTACGTGCCCACATTCATCCGCTATTACCTCGGAGAAGACCCGATTTTGAGGAGCGTCGACACCTATCTTTGTTCCAAGAAAGACGACCTCGCGTACGTACTGGATCACCTGCCGGAACTCGTCGTGAAGGCCGTAGGTGAATCCGGCGGTTACGGGATGCTCATGGGGCCGAGCGCGGATCGCGAGAGAATCGAGGAGTTCAAGCAGCGCATCAAAGCGGACCCGAGAAATTACATTGCGCAAAACGTTCTCGCGCTTTCTCGGGTGCCCTCCTACGATCCCGCGCTTGGCGCGATTGCGGGCCGGCACGTGGACCTTCGCCCGTATTGCCTCTACGACGGCGAAAAAGTCACGATCGTGCCGGGAGGACTCACGCGTGTGGCGCTGCAACAAGGCTCGCTGGTCGTAAATTCATCCCAGGGCGGCGGCAGCAAGGATACCTGGATCCTCTTTGGGGAAGACTGAGATGCTCTCGCGAATCGCCGAGTCGTTGTTCTGGCTGGCTCGTTACATCGAGCGCGCGGAGTACACCGCCCGCATCCTCGACGTGAATTTCCATACTGTGCTCGAACAATCCAAGGACAAATACCGGCTGCACTGGGATCCTCTGATCGTCATGGCCGGGGAAGAAGAGCGCTTCCGTTCGTTGTATGGCGAAGCGGACGCGCGCGCCGTGTTCGAGTTTCTCGCGTTCCGCCAGGACAACCCGAGCTCCATTGTGCAGTGCATCACCAAAGCCAGGGAAAACGCCAGAACCATCCGCGATTTTATTTCCCGCGAAATGTGGGAGGACATCAACAGCCTCTATTTCACGGTGAATCGTTTCCAGCCGGACGAAGAGATGGCCGCGGGGCCTCACCGCTTTTGCGACGCCATTCGCTTCGGCAGCCACCGGTTCCACGGCGTCACGGACGCAACCCTGCCCCACGATGAGGGCTGGGAATTCCTGCGCATCGGCTGGTTCATCGAGCGAGCGGAAATGACGGCGCGCCTCGTCGACGTCCAGTATCACATCCTGTATGACGCGCCCGCGGAAATCGGCGGCGCGGACAATCACCAGTGGATGGCCGTGCTCAAGTCGGTGGGAGCTTACGAGGCCTATCACCGGAAATATCACTCTTCGATTGAGCCCGAAAAAGTGGCGGAAATGCTGATCCTGCACCCGCTGCATCCGCGTTCCATCCGCTTCAGCATCACGGAAGTGCAGGCCGGCCTGCGCGCGATCAGCGGGACGGGAGCCGGTTCCTACGCGAATGAAGCGGAACGCCTCGCCGGCAAAGTTCTCGAACGGCTGCGCTATGACCGAATCACGGAGATATTCCACACGGGCCTGCACTCCTATTTGAGCGAAATGCTCGAAATGTGCGAGGCCATTGGCGAAGACATTGCCCGAAACTACTTCTATTACGCGGTGGTCTCATGAATCGATATCATCTCGTGCATTCCACGGATTTTCGATACGACGGCCCTGTTTCGGAGAGCTACAACGAAGTTCGCCTGCGGCCGATCCACGACGAGACGCAGAGCTGCCTGTCGTTCCGGCTTCTCACGGACCCATCGTCGCGCGGCACCGCGTATCGCGATTCGTTCGGGAACTGGGTGCACCAATTCAACATCCTTCCGGAACACTATCACTTGAAGATTGAAGCCGAATCGGTGGTGCTGGCGCATGAAGCGCCCGTCTTGCCGTCCGGCGGGATGAAACTTTCCGAACTCGAGGATCGCCGCGAAGAACTCGAAGAAGAGTTTCTCGATTTCATCGTCCCGACCGGATACGTGCCGCACGTCCCGCAGCTCGATGAACTCACCGCGGCGGCCACGCGCGGCGGCGATGGGACCGTTTCAGGATTTGTGAAAGAGGCGTCGTTTCTGATCCACGAAAAATTCAAGTACGTAAAGGGAGCGACGCACGTGAATTCTTCGATCCAGGACTCTCTCGCCGTCGGCGCGGGAGTCTGCCAGGACTTCGCGCATCTGCTGCTGGGAGTGGTGCGGAAACGGGGCCTGCCCGCGCGGTATGTGTCCGGTTATCTCGTCCCGGAAAGCGCCGCGTCGCCGGACGCAAAATTGCAGGAGGTGATTGGCGGATCGGCGTCGCACGCCTGGGCGGAAGTTTATCTGCCGGACTCAGGCTGGATCGGTCTCGACCCGACGCTGGGAAAGCCCCTGGGGTTGCAGCACGTGCGCATCGCGTATGGACGCGACTATGGAGACGTGGCTCCGGTTCGCGGTGTGTACAAGGGCCACGCGGGACAGAGACTTTCGGTCGACGTGAGCGTGCGGCCCGCGATTGACGATGACGGGCGCGAGCAGCTCAACGAGAACAAGGTCGCGGCCCCCGATTCCCCGCCCATTGTCGAGCGGGCGCAACAACCCGCCCAGCAGCAACAGTAAGGCGATCCCTGCCCAATCGTCGCGCGACCTGGAGCTTCGCGGCGCCTTAGGGAACTACGCGACCTTTTTCTTTTTGGCCTTCACTCGAGAGCGCTTTGCCGAACGATGCCCCGCTCCGTTGCGGTTCGATTGAACGAGGGACATGATGCGGCGTAGTTCACGCTCCAGAGACGCTTCAATCTCGTCGGATCGACGCTCTCCTCGCGCGACGCGGCTCACGTAGGAAGGATCCACTTTCAACTGGCGGGCGACTCGTCCGTACAGGCCTCGAATCAACGACGCCAGGTTCGTGGGAGTTGGATCAGGTACACTTTTTGCGCGGGCCATGGCTCTCCTTGAAGCGATGAATCAACGTTCAGCCCTGGTACCACTCGGTTTGGTATCGAAGGCCTTCGAATTCAGACCGCATCAAACACATATGACGAAACCACGCGAGTCTCGTCAGCGGGACGGACCATTCTTTCGCTTCCCTATTTTCGCGATTGCTTCACGGAATCAATAGCAGCTTCCCCGTTGTTTTTCTTCCTTCTAAATCCCGATGGGCCTGCTGCGCCTCGCTCAACGGGTAAAGATGCTCGATTCGCAGCTTGAGTTTGCTCGACCCGATCATATTCAAAACATCGGTGGCGCGCTGTTGAAGTTCCTCACGGCTCGCGATGTGATGAACCAGCGTGGGACGCGTGATGAAAAGAGATCCCTTCTGAGCCAGCTTGCCCAGGTCGAACAGCGGCACGGGCCCGCTGGAGGCTCCGAACAGCACCAGGTATCCTCGCGGGCGAAGTACGTTGAGGTCCTGATCGAAGGTCGTCTTCCCGACCCCGTCGTAAATAACGTGAACGCCTTTGCCGTCGGTCAGGCGCTTGGTCTCCACTTCAAAATCCTGCTTGGTGTAAAAAATCACGTCATCCGCGCCCGCTTCGCGCGCCAGTTTGGCCTTTTCCTCGGTGCTCACCGTGGCAATGACTCGCGCCCCGATATTCTTCGACATCTGCACAAGAAGGAGGCCCACACCGCCGGCGGCCGCGTGGATCAGGGCCGTCTCGCCCTTCTTCAGGGGATAGGTGCTGTTGACGAGGTAGTGCGCCGTCATTCCCTGCAGCATGGCCGCCGCGGCCTGATGGTCGGTAATGCCCGCCGGCACGCGGACCAGGCGGTCCGCGGGCACCGCTTCGAATTCCGCGTACGCGCCCGTAATTCCAGTGTAGGCGACGCGGTCTCCCGGCTTGAAATCCTTCACTTCGCTGCCTACTTCGCTCACGACGCCGCTGGCCTCCTGGCCAAGGATGAAGGGCGGAGTAATCGGGTAGCGTCCCTCGCGAAAATAGACGTCAATGTAATTGACTCCGGCCGCGGCAATCTTCACGACCACTTCGTTGGGCTTCGGCTTCGGAGCGGGAATGTCCACAAGGGTGAGGACTTCCACTCCCCCTGTTTTCGGGACCTGAATTGCCTTCATCGATTCTCCTATTGCAGGTGTATTCGTCGGATTCGGCCGCACTTTAAGAGGCGGTAGTATATTCTATCGAGCCTGCTCGGACGAGGGGCCCCTGTTAGTTTGCTGTGGAAGACTTGTGCAAAAACGGCATGACGGATACAGGAGTAGTAAGGAACATAGGACCATCGCGCCTCAGAGCACGTTACGCACCGGAGGCGCGGCGATCCCGAATCTTAGTGAGGTGTTGACGCAACGCGCCGATGATTTCTTGGCGGTGTCCGTCGTTGATACTCTTGCGAAGCTCTTCGAGCGCGATGTGCACGACGTCGTGGTGATGAAGTTCCGCGGGGGCGACTTCTGCGCTGAGTTCCAGCCAGATGCCATGCAGCAAATCGATTTCCTTCGAGGTCAGCCGCGGGGCGTGAGGACCCAGGTAAAAGATATGCTCCTGCCCGTTCGGACTATAGATTTCCAGCGTCAACTGCGGCCTTGGTTCCGGCAACGCTTCCCAGGCCAGACCGGCGATGCGAGCTTCATCCGCCACGGCCCTCCAGGAGGACATTCCCAGAGCGATCGTGGTGGACTGCAAGCTTTGGGCGGCGCGCAGGATGCCGTCCCACTTCTCCGTTGAGGGTGCGACGGCCAGGTGAACGGATTTGCCTTTCGCTTCCGCCAGGGACAGAGCGCGGGTAAACAATTCCTGCTCGTTGACGCTAAAAAGATCGTTGGCCGAGAGTCCGTGCTCGCCCGAGCTCGCCCGGGCCAAGACCCGCATATGAAGGACCACGACGTCTTGCTGGTGCGGATTAACCCGGTCGAGTACCGCGGCGAGATTGTAAAGCGTGTTGGAATTTCGGACCATCACGAGCTCGTTCCCGGGACGCACGCCCAGAGCGGCGGGCGTCAACTCGCCGTCGGACTCCAGGTTAAACTGGTCGAGTTCCTGGTGCTTGGAGCCGTGCTTAAGCGT
The DNA here is from genome assembly GCA_963800455.1 of uncultured Acidobacteriota bacterium. Taxonomy (GTDB): domain Bacteria; phylum Acidobacteriota; class Terriglobia; order Acidiferrales; family UBA7541; genus Palsa-360. The sequence continues at coordinate 1,798,060 of CAWDAY010000004.1, forward strand.
GATTTTCTCGGAGATTTCAAACACGGTAAAGAAGATGAGGGTGAATGCCACGCCCGCGATCGTCGCCACTTGCTTGGTAAAGAGATTCATGATGCTTAGAGCAAAAAGCGTCACGGTAATCAAGCCCAGGCCGACGGGAATCTCGACATTGCCCACCGTGAAATTCAGTGGGACGCGGAAATCCCGCTTCCCCGGCAGCTTGTACCGAAGGACCAGCACCGCCAGCCCCTTCATCGAGAAACTCCACATCACGCCGAATGCGTAGGCTTCGCCGAGGACGAAGATGTCTCCCCGACTCAAGATGATTGTGAGGAGCTGCAGACCCACGACGAGGTTGAGCATCCGGGAGGAAGTGCCGAACCGGGGATGCGGGTGACGAAACCAGTGCGGCAGGATGCCGTCCTCGGAAACACGGTTCAGGACGCCGTTCGAGCCCACAATCGCGGTATTGACGGCTCCGGCAAGCATCAGCACGCCGACGATCACCACGAATCCTTCAAACGCCAAGCGCAGATTGATAGGGCCAACGAAATTCATGGCCAGGCCGCTGATGAGATTCCCGAAATACTGCGGACGGACCGCATCCGGAATGATCATCGAGGCGAAAAAGGAAACGCCCGCTGTGAAAATCAAACTGTAAACGAAGATGACCAACCCGGCCTTTTCCAGATTGGGCAGTTTGGGGTGCTCGACTTCCCTGTAAACCTGGGCCAGCGTTTCCTCACCGCTCATGGCTAGGACCGAGTGCCCGAGCCCGATGAGAATCCCGATGATCGCAACCGTGTGCGGCAACGTGCTGAGGCGCAGCCAGCCCAGCGCGTCGGGCGCAAACGTCAAATTGGCACGAGACGGCGGAGGAGGGAGATGCGCGCCGCGCACCCAAATGGTCAGGAGGCACCAGCCGATCATGAGGACCACCATCACCGTGGTCACGTACATGATCCGCAGCGCTTTTCCGCTGGACTCGGGAATCCCCTTGATATTCTCCCACCAAAAATAAACCGTGACGGCGACGGCAAAGACCGCCGAGGTGGAATTGATGGGAAGAACCAGGTTGAAATGGAAACGAGCGAACAGTTCGTTTAAGAATCCGGTCAAATACTGGCCCGCGGAAACGCCGCTGATCGGCCCCGTCAGGATGTAGTCGAACATCAGCGCGGAGACGGAAAATTTCGCCAGCGTACTGCCCATGGCTTCCTTGACGACACGGTACACGCCGCCGCGCACGAACATGCTGCAGCTCTCGATATACATGGACCGGACGGCATAGGCGAACAACATGATCGCCAGAATGAACCACGGAGCGGCCTTGCCGATTGCTTGCTCGGCGATGGCGCCCGCGTAAAACGCGGACGATCCCAGGTCATTGAGAACAATGGCCGCCGCCCGCCAGAAGGAAATGAAGGAAAGCATGGCGGTCGTCGCGATCACGACTTTGGGTAGAGCGGTTTTCTGAGCCGGATTGGACGGTTGAGGAATTTGGGTTGTCGACATGTTTGTTTAGACTTGTAGCCTCTGAGACGCGTCGAGCGCCGCAGCTACTTTCTCCTTCGTTTGAAACAACTGGGTTGCCAGGCCTCGATCTCGAATGAGGAGAACTAGACGGCGGCTGAACTCATGAGTGAAAATCTTCCAGCCACGCGCTTGCCACTGGAAACACCACGAATCCCTATCGACCGACTTCGACAGGATTTTCAACCTAAATAAATACATTAAATTTCATAAAGAACTCATAAAGACGGCCGATATTTCCTTCGATAGGGTTCGCGGCAGCCCCTATTGCCCGCAATTAGCTGATAGGGAAGGAATTACCCAACACCACGGCCCCAAAGGTGGAACATCCGATTCGATGTGTCAAAACGGACCGGTATCTGGTTGGAAACACTCCCATTTGTGGCTATTTACAGGACGTAGCGCGGAACCTATATATCGATACTGGAAAGCTAAATCGTTCGGATTGTCCAGTTTTGCGAGGGAACGGAATTGCAGGTGTTGCGCGCGGAGTTCAGAGACTCGCGCACTGAAAAGAGTGAGTGCTCTGTAACAAGTTCTTGTTCACGTTACGGATGATTCATCGGAACGGCGCTACGGAGGATTTTGCAACTCGAGACGCTATGATGAGCACAATCGTCCTGCTTACGGTCGCAATCGCAATGAGCTATACGGCGCTGCGTTACCGGCGCCGGAGAGCCGCACCCGATCCAAAAGAGCGGGACACCGGTTTCCATCCCGGCATCGGGTTTACGCTTCTCGACGGCGGAGAGGCACTGTCGCTCCTGCTTGATAACACGTCTGAGACTCCGGTTTGGACGGAAGAGGTTGAGATTTTTCTTACCAATCTAGTCGCGGACGCACAGACCGCTGAGCCAACGTTCAATCGGATCCAGAAAATCCGGCAGACGGTTGCGCCGGGCGACCTGCTGCCAATCAGCCTTTCCGAAGCGATCTACAGAGCCGCCGGCGAACCGCAGCGCAAACATTCCAGCATTCTGTCCTCCGTCGTGCGCTTCCGAATTGGCCAGGAAAATTTTGAGAAGACCCTGGAGACTTACCGGATTCAAATGAACGGACTCACCGCGTCCCGTGTCAGCCGCGAGCGCCGGTCCGTCCTCGCGTTCCCCGCGCAAGAAAAGCCTCAGCGCGTTCCCGCAATGGCCGCAAGAATAAAATAACTTTTGACGCGGAAATCCTGACAGGATTACCGATCGAAGTCGCAGGATCGGACGCTATTGAAACGCCGCCTTCACGGATTTGCAGTCACCACGCGAACGCTCTGCCGGGCCGCGCGGAGATACGCGTTTACGAAATCGCGAAAGTCAGGATATTTCTCCGGAGGGATTCGGCTCTGCGCGAATGACACTGTCTGCGTCGCCATGAGAACGTCGCCGGCCATCGCGTATTCGATGGACGCGTCGCCAAACTCCGATTTTGTGGATACATTTTCCGGCAGGTGCTCGAGCCGCATTCCGACGGGAAACTCCACGCGATATTGGACTTTGACGTGATGCGGGGTGCCTACGTCCAGGGGGAGCCGGCGAGACCGGGAAGAAAGATCGGGAACCCCGAGCCCGCCGAAAATCAAGGGCTGGAAGACCCAGCTATTGCCCGCGGACGCCACCGAGAAATTACCTGCGAATGAGAACTTCTCGCCGACCTGCTGCCGGTTGTCGTCGATCCCGGTTATGGATGCCTGGCGGAAGGACGGCTGATTCACATAGCGAGCCACTCGTTCCTCGAACGCCTTCAAAATTTCCGTTTGCGAACGCCCGCGATAGAAAACGTGGCGCCGGGAATTAGCGTTGCCGAAATATTTGGCCTCGACGTCTACGGCGCCGGTCCCGTCGGATTGCAAGCGTACCTTCACGGCATAATCAGCCCCGTCTTGCAACGGTGCAGGCTGCGGGATGCGTTGTAGATCGCCGTGGTCCGGATACGCGATGAGCGCGAAGACTCCCTGATCCATTTCCGGGACTTGGCCGAGGGGGTCGAACTCGGAGGTCGGGTCCATCCAAAGAATTTGGTTTCGGGAATCGTACGCGGGGAATTTTTCCACCGCGGAACGCAGTCCGGCAGGAACCGGGAATGCCACGATCATATGGTCGAACGTCGCGAGCGTGGGAGCCGTTGGATCCGCTTCCACGTCTCCGCGAGTTCCAACGAGCGCCGGGTATCCGCGCAATCCGATTTTGCCCAGCATGGAAATCAGCAGCGTGGCTTTGTCCTTGCAGTCTCCGTACTTATTTTTGTAGACGTCGATGGGATCGTGCGGCTGATAGCCTCCGATGCCGATTTCAATCGCCACATAGCGGATTTGCCGGGACACAAAGGTGTAGAGGGCATCGATTTTGGCCAGCTCATCGGTGACGCCAACCGATAGTCCTTCCACCTGCGATGCGATTTCGGCTTCCGGCTTTTCGCCCAAATCGAACAGCGAGTGATAAGAGTGCCCGGCCTCCTGCCACGATTGCAGCGCTGCGGGCCCTTTCGGATCGTAATTAATGAAGACCACGGCCGCAAGCGACGAAAAGGGCGGCGCATCGGATTCATCCGGAATGGCGAGCCGGTTCTCCGTCCGAAAGGAAGCTCCGTTTGACGATTGAGTGACGACTTGCACCCGGTCCGGATGGTTCACGAACCAGTGCAGCGAGCCTGCGGGCACCGACACGTGCAACTCGGAAAGCCGGACGGGAATGTCCTCCTCCATCCGAAACCTCTCGCCGTTGATTGGTATTCGGCCCTCCGTTATAACTTCCGATCCGATCACAGAGCCGTCTTCGGCGCCGGGAGGATTGACTATTTTCTGGCGGATATCCGTGAACGCATCGAACGCGGTGAATCCTGCGGCGGTGATGAGGTCCTTCTTCCCTGCCGGCGTTACGCGACCCGAAGGAGCGATGGTCCACGTTTTGATGGAAGTTACCTTGGTGGCGTTGTTCTCTTCGCCTGCCGCGGCGATGTACGGATCGGCGGCCCGGCGGTTTAGTACCCGCAGAGCGCGCCGCTCGGTCTTGACGAACTTTCCGGTGGCATCGACCGTGAAGTCCGTCCAATTACCGATCACGACGGCGGCGCTGCCGCTGCCGAACAGGCCAACGTCCGTGTGACTCGCGGCGGCCAACCAGTCGGGCACGGACTCTGCCCCGCGGGCCGTTCGGCTCGCGAAGCATAGCCAGAGGCACCCCAGAAAAAGGCCGGCGACGGCTACCCACCTACTTCTTTTGAAGGACGACCACTTCTTGATCATCTTTGGAAATCTCATCGAAGAATTTTTTCGCATTCAGGTAATCGACGTTGGTCGAGAGAACCATCTTCTTGAGATAAAACTCCCGCGTGCATGTTACGGCAGCTTCACTCTGAGTACAGGCACGGGAATATCCGCCGAAATCGTTGTCGATTTTTATTTCCTTTGGCAATTGTTCCACTTTGATTTCCGGCGCCAATTGCCACACGCTTGCGATCGCTCGTTTTTCCGGATTCTCAAAGCGCACGGCGGAGTGACGCACGTTCGTTCCGAACCGCGGAAGCGGGAGCGGATCGCCAATCCAGGGATTCAGCAAGTATTCCTTCGGCGTCTCCAGGCTCGTCTGTTTTTCCTGCAAATGAGCCTTGAGCACAAACGGCAAGGAAGAGTCCCGAAAGTCGGGGTGGGAGATTTGGCTCACTTCCACTTCGGAACTGGAATATCCGAACATTTCCGTCAGGCGCTTCTCCAGCTTGTCCGGAGCTTCCTGCAGCAGGTCGGCGCGCAGCGAGATCGCCTCGGCGCCTTTCAGATCGAGTTCCTCATCGCCTTCCAGGGACCAGTCCTTGGCGACGGTCATCGTGGTCTTTCCGCTGGAGACGTTGTCATCGGCGGTCCCGGCGGGGATCGTCACGTCCTTGACCTTCGACCCCTTCACCGCAAGGCCCTGGACGTCCCGGTCGAACCACGGCAGCTCGCCGAACGGCGCCGCCGCGTCGGCGGGATCGGCAAAAACCGCTCCGTCCTTAAAATTGATCTGCGTAATTACCCTCGAAAATTGGCTGCGATTCGGGAACGCGCGCACGAGCGTCTGCCAATTCCGCGTCGCAACCAATACCATATTCGCATCGATTTTTGCTTCCTTCAGCATCAGAACGAACAGCGCATTGATTTCATCCGGGTCGCCTCGCTTGGCGCTTAGGATTTCATCGGCGGGCCGTCCCAGCGCCACGCCGCTCAGATCGCTGGAGGTGATGTTTTGCTGAATGAATTTGTAGATCGCCTCGGCCTTCTTTCTGGGGTCCGAGGCCTTGTCTGCCAATTCCTTGGCTTTGTTCTTCGCTTCCTTCTCGCTCTTTTCCATCTGCGTGAATTCATCCGATATTTCCCGGCCTACATCATCCCAGCTGGTGATGAGGGGATACACATCCCCTCCAAAGCCCAATTGCCGTGGGGTAAAAATGATCATGGTAGCGAGGTCCTGATACGGAAGCGAATAGGGTTCGCTCGCAACCGACCGCAGGTTGCTGACGGAAAAATTGTACTGCGAGCCTTTTACGGAACTGCTCTGCGAAATCGAGATCTTGTTTGCATTGGTTTCGAGGGGAAACTGCGCCATGGCCAGGCGCGGACCGATCGTCACCAGGAGCGAGGATTGCAGGGTCCCAACTCCACGCGTATCGAAAATCCACGGGGGAGGATAGAACCAATCCTCATTTTCTTCGATCTGGTACTCGATAATCGCTCCCGGCTGCACGGACGGGAACGTGAAGCTTGATTCCAGGATGGCAAAGTTCTTCCCCTCCGTGTACGCCTTGCCTCGAAATATCTTGGAAGAATCGAGCGGCACGATCTCTCCCGACGGCAGGATCGTGCGGCCTTCAATCTGAGTCACCCGCACAAATTTGTTGGTATCAATCGAAATGGTGCCGGCGTCGCGTCCGGCGTCATTGAATACCTTCATGCGGACGTAAATTTGAATCCGGGTGGTCCAAAACAGGCTGCTCTTCTCGATCACATCCATCTGCCCGCGCTTGAACAGCACGACGGCGCCCGAACCTGGATCGAGGGGGTTCGATTTCATGCTCTTTTCGGCATCCGTCACGGGATCCCAGTCGAACGCGGCGGCTGCCCGCGAGACGTGGAGTAGGAGTGCCGCAAATAGAATCAGCGGGCACAGGACTTTCGGGCTCATCGGGGGCATCCTCCGCATGGGCATCCGCAGAAACCTCTCCTCACCGTGAAGGGCCAAGCTCGTGTCGCAACAGTTCCGCGGCAAATTCCGCTCGGTACGGCGCAGACAAGGGTGACGAATAGTTACTCTTTGTAAAGCACACGTGTCAAGTCAAATATCTTCGCTTTTCGGCGAAGTATGGGACTCATAGGTCGGGCAGTACAGAAGAGGAGCGCTTCGTATGAAAAATACAAGCTTCAGAACAAATGAGAAAGGGCCGGCGAGATCGCGCCGGCCCTCTTCTTGAGACCATCGTATGACCATCTTTCGATACTACTGATCGGCGAATTGGAGCGTTGGATTCGTCTGCGCGTTCCCTTTTTCATTGGTGAGGTCCATGAGAACTCCATGAGTGGAAGAGATGACGTAGAAGATCAACTGACATCCACTCGAACCCGTTCCACCGATCGTACAACCCGACGATCCAATCGAACCGAGACCGGTGCTGTCGATGGAGAAGGGCGTACTCGGGATTGAGGAGTTCGGCGACGGCGAGCCACTTGAGTTGTCGTCGCTGGTGCCGGAGACGGCGCCGCCACTGAACGTCACCACAAACTCACTGGCTCCGTCGTTCGGGTCTTGTGGATCGATAGTTCCTCCAGCAAATGCGCCACTCATCGTCTTGGCCGTCTGGGGCTCAACCATGCCCGTCTCGACACCTTGACTACCACCCAAAACGAACGCCTTGTTCGCGCTCACGAGGTAGAAGACCGGCGAGTGGTTGCCGCCTCCCGAGGTCAGGAGCATTCGGCCCGCTGAATCGATTGAGTAGGTCCCGGTCTGAGGACCTTGCTGACCGATGGTCCCACCATTGTTCTCCCATGCGTTGAAGGTGAAGTTGCCCGCAGACGGAATGGCGATCGTGCCAATCAGCGTGTCGCTCGTTGGCGGGTTGGATGTGTTTCCGGGGCCGCTATTGAGATTGAATGAGGAGAGATGGATAACATCCGTACCGCTCAGCGTGAAGGGTCCGGATTGCTGCAGCGCCTCTCCGATCGCGGTGATGCCACCGGACTGAGTCTGATCGAGGTCGGCTAGGATCAGGAAATCGCTGGCGGATACCACGTAGATTTGGTCCGTTAGCGTCACTGTTTGCTGGTTGGGCGGGGTCCCTTGGGTAACGCTAACGGTCAGCGTTCCGCGACCGGAAGTCGCGTCGATGCTGTAAGTCGTGCCGCTATTGATAGTCAAACCCGCGGCGCTTGTTGGCCATGCCGTCACCGTGTTGTTCCCCTCTAAGCTACCACCGTCGTTAAGATCCAACTCTCCTCCGATCAAGCTGCCGGTCGACAATCTTATGATCCCGGCAATCGCCTGCTTTTCGCCCGCGGAAGAGATCGTGTTCTCCTGGCCAGTCGCCATTTCGAAGGCGTAATTGCCCGTAACCTTCGAAATCGAGAAGGCCGTCGTGTCTTGCTTGCGCAGTTCTCCGGCGATGAAGGGACCCGCGGCGTCAAAGCCGATCACGTGGCCGGTGGACGCGACGCCGCTGGAAATGTTTGCCAAGGATGCGCGGTAGTGAGTCGATCCCTGGGAGGTAGTGAAGGTCAGGCAGGCTCGATGGTCGGAGCCAACGATATAGGTTCCGGTCATGCTCAGCGACTGCAAGCCGGCGGTCGAAAAGAGGTTCATGTCGAGCGTTCCGGCAGTAATCGTTCCGGAACCGTTTGCCGTCAGCACTCCTCCGACCAGCGCAGGCTGGACGGTGGTCTCGCCAGAAGCCTGTCCATTATCAAAGCCCTGGAGCGTGAAAGCGTAATGCCCATTCAGCATGCTCTCCAAGCCAGTGCCGATGCCGGAGCACGGATCCGAAATAACGGTCAGCGTGAAGCTTTGAACGAAATCCGGACCGACAATATTGTGCGCGGTGATGGTGATGGGATAGGTACCCGCGGTGCCCGTTTGTGGAATGCCGCTCAGGGTGGCCGTTCCATCTCCGTTGTCGACGAACGTCACGTTATTTGGCAGCGCTCCCGTCTCGATGAAGGTCGGAAGCGGAGTTCCGGTCCCCTGGATCGGGAAGTTGCCATTGACTCCCACCGTGAAGGTCACACTGTTGTTGCTCGAAATGCCGGGTGGCGTATCCACGATGATTGTCACCGGTTGCGTGACTTTCGCGCCGGCGGAGTTGGAAACCGTCAGAGTGTAGGTCGTCGTGGTCGTCGGGAAAACGGTGACGGGCGTGCCGCTGGTCACTGTGCCTACACTGTTATCGATGCTGGCGGAGATCCCAGTCCCGGTGTTAAACACGGCCGTCAGCGTCGTCGAATTGCCCGAAGTAATCGTTGTCGCGCCGGGCGTGAAGCTGGTGATCACCGGAGCGGGAACGACCGTAACGGTCGTCTGTTGGGTGACGGATGTTCCCGCGGCGTTGGTGACCGTCAGCGTGTACGTGGTGTTTGAAGTCGGCGAGACGCTTACAGCCGTTCCGCTGGTGACCGCGCCCACACCGTTATCCACGCTGGCATTGCCACCGGTGCCGGCGTTGAACACCGCCGTCAGAGTCGTCGAACTGCCGCTGGTGATCGTTGGCGAGGCCGGCGTGAAACTCGTGATTGTAGGCGCAGGGACCACGGTGAGAGTCGCCGCGTTCGTTGTAGCCGAATTCACGGAGTTGGTGAACACCGCGCGGTACTGATACGCATTTTGGGAAATCGTGACCGCCGTCAAAGTCAAGGTGGCGGAGGTTTGGCCGCTAAGGTTCGTAAAGGTTGTGCCGCCGTTCGTACTCACTTGCCACTGCACGGTCGGCACGGGCGCTCCGCTTGCCGCTGCCGTAAAGGTGGCGTTATTCCCCACCGTTACGGTCTGGTTCGTCGGTTGCGTCGTGATGGCAGGAGCCTGCACCAGCACGACACTCAGGGTAAAGTTCTGAACGAAGCTCGGCGGGACGCCGTTGCTCGCGGTAATCGTGAAGTGATACGGCGAAGACGCATCGGTTCCGGATGCCGGAGTTCCGTGTAGGGTTGCTGTCCCGTTGCCGTTGTCCGTGAAAATGACGTTCGCCGGCAACGCTCCGGTCTCTACGAAAGTCGGCGACGGATTTCCCGTTCCCTGGACGGTAAAACTGCCGTTCGTTCCCACCACAAACGATGCGCTGCTGCCGCTCGTGATGGAAGGAGGCACATGCACGGTTACCGTGGTCGTGGAAGTGACGCTGGCCGGTACAGTCGCCGAATTCGTCACCGTCAAAGTGTAGGTTGTCGTCGCTGCCGGCGTCACAGTGACAGGCGTCCCGCTCGTGACCGGGCCGACACTGTTGTCGATCGTCCCCGTTCCGTTGCTGAAGACAGCCGTCAACGTTGTCGAATTCCCGGAGACGATCGTCGCCAGCGCCGGTGAGAAGCTGGTAATCGTAGGTGCGGGAACCACCGTGACGGTCACCATCTTCGTGGTCGTGGCGGGCGTGGTCGCGGTATTGGTTACCGTCAGCGTGTAGGTCGTGGTCGTCGCGGGCGAAACCGTTGCGGCCGCACCGCTCGTCACCGCTCCTACGGCGTTGTCGATGCTGCCGGTGCCGCCCGTAAATATCCCGGTCAGAGTCGTCGAAGTACCGGCCGTAATCGTGGCTGCCGCAGACGTTAAACTGGTAATGGAAGGGGCGGCAACGACGGTCACCGTCGCCTGCCTGGTGACACTCGTGCCGGCCGCATTGGTGACCGTCAGCGTATAGGTCGTGGTGGTCGTCGGCTGCACTGTGGCCGGCGTTCCGCTGGTTACCGTTCCTACGCTGTTGCTGACGCTACCGGTTCCATTGGCAAATACCGCCGTCAACGTGGTGGAAGTGCCGCTGGTGATCGTCCCGCCTGCTGCGGTGAAGCTGGTAATCGTCGGAGCGGGCACAACGGTCAACGTGGCCGACTGCGAAGTGCTGTTGAAACTGGCCTGAATGTGAGCGGTGGCATTGCTACTAACGGCTGTCGTCGTAACGTTGAACTGCGCGGTCGTCTGCCCGGCAGGCACGCTGACGGTTGCGGGCACCAGCGCTGCGGCATTATCGCTGGAAAGCGTCACGGTGTCGCCGCCTGTTGCAGCCGGCCCGGAAAGGGTCACTGTACCCGTTGTCCCCGCGCCGCCGGTGACGGTCGAGAGCGCGAGAACATCCGAGGAGACGGTTGGCGGATTCACCGTAAGCGTGGCGGTCTTGGATACTCCGTAGGTGGCCGTGACGATCGCCTGAGCGGAAGAACTGACTGCGGTGGTGGTTACCTGGAAGGTAGCCGTTGTCGCACCCGCCGCGACGGTAACGCTCGCGGGAACCGTGGCGGACGCGTTGCTGCTCGACAGCGTCACGGTGGCGGCAGCCGCAGCCGCGCCAGACAGTGTGACCGTCGCTGTAGAAGACGCGCCGCCAACCTCCGTCGTCGGGCTCAAACCAACCGAAGCGATCGCCGGATTGATCAAAACAGAGAGACTCCCCGTGGCTGTGTGGGCAGTCGGGGTCGCGGAGTCCGTCACCGTCACAGTGAAATTAAAGGTCCCAAAAACCGTGGGCATGCCGGAAAGGACGCCGGCGCTGCTCAACTGCAGCCCGGTCGGAAGTGCGCCCCCCGTGATGGTCCAGGTGTAGGGAGCAGTCCCGTTCGCAGCGGTGAGAGTCGTCGAGGGATACGCGGAGTTGATAACCACTTTCGCCAGTTGGCCGGACGTGGTCGTCACGGCGAACGGCGCGGAGCCGCCCGACGAGCAACCCGCCGCGAAAAGGACGGCGAGAAGCGCCGAGACTCCAAGCACTCGAGACACACCACCACAACGGAATCGAAAGTTGCTCAACATCGCAGCTATCCTCTTCGGGCGATGAGGGTATCAGGGGAGAAAATTCGAAGAGGCTGATCCCGGGCCCGTCCAGTAGAATTGTGGATTACTCCAACGAACGCCTACTGTTGTACGTTGTGTAACGGAGAAACCAAAAGTATCACTTTGAGCAATTCATTTTCCCTGTGCTCTAATCAATACAGTACTTTCGTACTACTCGAAATCGCCCTCGTCCCGGCCGCGAACACTTCGCGCCCACTGCGGATTCGCAAAAACGGGCGGAGTTGCGATGAATGATGTCTAGGTTTCGTTATTCGGGAAATTCGGAATCGTTCCGGCTGAATTCAGCCCGAGTGGGGCGCTCGCGACGCGCAATTTGCAAAAAATTCCATGAGGCGCGCTTCGGCCCAGAAGCGCGCATCTCCCGCGTTTCGCGAAATGAAGGCGCAGTGGCCACCGCGTTCGGGCGCGATCACGCGGATCCGAGAGTTGTTCACCAGGGCGGTATCGGAAAAACTCGCGAAAGGAACGAAGGGATCGTCCTGCGCGGTCACGATCAATGTGGGCACGCGGATGCCGCTCACGACGCGCAACGCGCTGGACTTCGCGTAGTAGTCGGCGGCGTCACGGAAGCCGCAGTACCGCGCTGTGATCGCGTCATCGAATTCGCGCACGGTTTGCACATCGGCCAGCGGGCCCAGATCGAATTTCCCCGGGAACAGCGCGGCCTTGCGCTGCATCCGCCTCTTCAGATTGCGCACAAAATGGCGTTCGTAGATAAAATTTCCGGGCAACGCGATCGCATCGGCGCACACGGCGAGATCGATGGTCGCGCAAACGCCCGCGACGCCGCGCAGTTGCCGCGGCGCGGCGTCCGCATACTCGCCGGCCATCTTTAATACCAAATTGCCCCCCATCGAGTATCCCGCGAAGAAAAGTTCCGGGAGCGAATCCCTTTCGATGAGTTCGGCGAGAACCGCGCGGTAGTCTCCGGACAGGCCCGAATTGTAGAGCGTGGGCGTGAGGGATTCCGTGCCGCCGCAATTCCGCTGGTTCAAGCGCACCGCATTCCACCCGGCCGCAAACGCTCGTTCGGCAAGCCCCAGCATGTAGCCGGACTCGCTCGAACCCTCGAGGCCGTGCACCAGAACGAGCGTGGGGCGCTCTTGCGGGTTGGCCTGCCAGTGGCATACGCCCCGAATTCGAGTGCCTGGCTCGGTTTCGAAGTCCCGGGCTACGCCGCCCGGCAACCGGGGAAACCGGCGCGGCAAAAACGTCGAGGCGAGCGTCTGCGCGTGCGGATTGCGCAGGAGCGGATGGGGTTCGAAGGGGACCATTCGAACATCATCTTACGATAGAATCCCGATTCCCCGGCCCGCCGGAACGCCCTGCCGATGCTTGCTTTCGAGCGGCGGGGCGCATAGAATGATTTTTCACTCATGAAACGCAGGTTTTCGCGAATTCTCCCGTATAGTCCGCCCAGCGGCCTTCCGCTGGGCTGTGTTGTATATGGGGCCGCTTCTTCGTCGCGCCTTTTATCGTTCAAGGAGAAGTAAATGGAAGGACCGATCCTCGAAGGATTGACGTTCGATGACGTGTTGCTGGTGCCGGGAAAATCCTCGGTCCTGCCCACCGAAGTCAACACGCAGACGCAACTAACCCGCAAGATTTCGCTGAATATTCCCCTGGTTTCCGCCGCGATGGATACCGTCACCGAATCGCGGCTGGCCATCGCCATGGCGCGGCAAGGCGGCCTGGGCTTCGTGCACCGCAGCATGGGGATCGACCGCCAGGCCGAGGAAGTCGACCGCGTGAAGCGCTCGGAAAGCGGAATGATCGTCGATCCGGTGACGATTTCGCCGGAACTGAGCGTGCGCGACGCGATGGACATCATGACCAAGTACCGCGTGTCGGGGCTGCCAGTGACTCGCGGGGCTCGCCTCGTGGGCATCCTGACGAACCGCGACCTGCGCTTTGAAAAGAACCTCGATCAGCCCGTCAGCAGCGTCATGACCAAGGAAAATCTGGTCACCGTATCCGTCGGCACCACGCTCGAAGAGGCCGAACGCATCCTGCAAAAGCACCGGATCGAAAAGCTGCTGGTCGTGGATGCCGATTTCAATCTCAAGGGATTGATCACCGTAAAGGACATCCAGAAAAAGCTGGAGTTCCCGAATGCGGCCAAGGACGGACAGGGCCGCTTGCTGGTCGGCGCGGCGATCGGCGCAACGGGAGATTTTCTCGAGCGCGCGGTGCAGCTCGCGCGGGCGAAGGCCGACGTCCTGGCCATCGACACCGCCCACGGGCATTCCGCCCGCGTGATGGACGCGATTCGCGCGGTGAAACAGCGGCTGCCCGAAATGCAGTTGGTCGCCGGAAACGTCGGAACGTACGAGGGCGCGCGCGACCTGATCGCGCTGGGCATCGACGGCATCAAGGTCGGCATCGGACCCGGATCCATTTGCACCACACGAGTCGTGACGGGAGCCGGGGTGCCTCAGATCACGGCGATTCTGGAAGCCGCGCGCGCGGCCAAAGGCACGGGCACGCCGGTGATCGCCGACGGCGGCATCAAATATTCCGGCGACATCAGCAAGGCGATCGCGGCGGGCGCCGCCGTTACGATGCTCGGAGGCTTGTTTGCCGGGACGGAGGAGTCTCCGGGCGAAACCATTCTGTATCAAGGGCGCACCTTCAAATCGTATCGCGGAATGGGCTCGCTCGGAGCAATGCAGGTAAGCTCGGCGGCAGCCGACCGGTACGCCCAGGAAAGCGCGGGGCGCGGGAAGTCCGTGCCGGAGGGCGTCGAGGGGCGAGTGCCCTACAAGGGCTCGCTCAGCGCGCTCGTGGATCAGCTGGTCGGCGGACTGAAGAGCGGAATGGGCTACTGCGGCGTGGCCACGCTGGCGGACTTGCAGGAGCGGGCACGCTTCGTGCGAATCACCGTCGCGGGCCTGCGCGAAAGCCACGTCCACGACGTGATCATCACGCGCGAGGCCCCGAACTACCAAGTCGAATAGTGCCGCTCCCCGCGGCGTTGGATGAGTTTCACCAATCGTTCGTGCCCAGCAGAACCGCGTCGCCGTGGGATGCCCTCCTCGATACCACGGGCGCCGCAGCCGCGCAGATTTTCCTGTGGCTGCGGCTTGCGCTGCGTGCCTCCATGACAAGCGCGGCAATCCTTTCGAATCCGCAAACCGAAGTCGAATTCGCAGAATAAAAAATGCCCGTCCCGGTTGTCCCGGAACGGGCATTTCGATCCGTTCTGTCTTTTTGCCGCGGTCGCTACGCCCCCGCCTTCTCTTCTTTCTTTTCTTCCTCGGCGGCTTCGGGCGCAGCAGCCTTTTCCTTCTTGAGTTTCTTCTTCAACTTCGACCCCAGCAGTTCGAGGATGGCAAGTTGCGCGCCATCGCCGATCCGGAAGCCGGCATGGATGATTCGCGTGTAGCCGCCCGAGCGGTCGGAAAAGCGCGGGGCGATGTCCGCGAAAAGCTTCTTGGTGGCTCCCGGGGTCATGAGATACGCGGCGGCCTGGCGGCGCGATTGCAGCGTGTCGCGCTTGCCGAGCGTAATCATGTTCTCGACGAGCGGCTTCGCGGCCTTCGCCCGGGTGACCGTGGTGGTGATGCGTTCTTTCTCGATGACGTTGGTCACGAGATTACGGAGCGTCGCGCGGCGATGCGCCGGCTGGCGTCCGAGTTTCGATCCATAGTTGCGGTGTCGCATACGTGAGTTCCCAGGGCGCCTACAGCCCCGCGGTTTCCTCCGGCGTCAGGGGTGCGGTCTGGCTGGGGAGCGGCGGCCAGATGATGCGGCCGTGCTCGTCGAACTTCATTCCCAGGCTCAGGCCCATCTTATGCAGGATTTCCTTGATTTCGTTGAGCGATTTGCGGCCGAAGTTTTTCGTCTTCAGCATTTCGTTCTCGCTCTTCTGCACCAGTTCGCGAATGGTCTGAATGTTGGCGTTCTTCAGGCAGTTGTAGGAGCGCACGGAGAGTTCGAGTTCCTCGACGGAGCGGTCCAAGTGCTCGACGCGCGGATCGTTGTAGGACTCGACCGACTCCTCGACCACTTCGGGCTGCTCCTCGAAGTTGATGAAGATGCTCATGTGATCTTTGATGAGCTTCGAGGCCAGGCCGATGGAATCCTGCGGCGTGATCGCGCCGTTGGTCCACACTTCCAGCGAAAGCTTTTCGTAATCCGTCATCTGGCCGAGACGCGCCGCTTCCACCGCGTAGTTGACCTTGCGCACGGGGGAGTGGACCGAATCCACCGGGATGTATCCGATGGGCAGGTCCTCGTCGAAATTGCGGTCGGCGGAAACGTAGCCGCGGCCGTTCTTCACGCGCATTTCGAGCTGCAACTTGCCGCCTTCGTTCACCGTGGCGATGTAGACAGTCTTGTCGAGCACGGCGAAGTCCGCGTCTTCCTCGATCATCGCGGAAGTCACGACGCCCGGATTCTCCACGTTGACGAAAATCGTCTTGGACTGGTCGTTGTTGAGCTTCAGCGGAACCTGCTTCAGGTTCAAAATGATGTCTGTCGCGTCCTCCACGACGCCCGGGATCGAGGAAAATTCGTGCAGCACGCCCTCGATCTTAACGGCCGTGATGGCCGCGCCTTCGATCGAGCTCAGCAGGGCCCGGCGCAGGGAGTTCCCGACGGTGGTGCCCCATCCGCGCTCGAACGGCTGCGCGGAAAATTTTCCAAACTTGTCCGTCAGCGACTCGAGTTCCGTCGCCAAACGCTTTGGTTTCTGAAAGCCTTTCCACATCGGTCAAGTCCTTCCTCCCCGCCGGAGCGGGGCCACCAATGAATCTCAATTTTGAAATATCAAATTTGAAATCTAAAAATCAATCGCTTACTTCCCGTCAAGACCCGAAATCCGCAGCGCGCGCCGCTACTTCGAGTACAGCTCGACGATGAGCTGCTCGGTAATCGGCGGCGTCTGCACGTTCTCGCGCTTCGGCAGCGCGGCCACTTTGGCTTTAAACGTGTCGCGGTCGATTTCCAGCCACGGCACTGCATTCTGGCTCTGCGCCACGTTGCGCGCTTCGAGCACCATGGCGTTCTGATGCATTTTTTCCTTCAGGGAAATTTCCTCGCCCACATCCACCAGGTACGATGGAATGTTGACCTTCTTCCCGTTGATGAGCACGTGGCCGTGCAGAACGATCTGCCGCGCCTGGGAACGGGAACTGGCGAAGCCAGCTCGCCACACGGCGTTATCGAGGCGCCGCTCCAGCATCACGATGAGGTTTTCGCCCGTGGGCCCCTGGGCGCGCTCGGACTTCTCCACATAGTTGCGGAACTGCCGCTCGAGCAGCCCGTAGGTGCGCTTCACCTTTTGTTTTTCGCGCAGTTGCAAGCCGTATCCGGCGAGCTTCTTCACGCGGCGCGACTGGCCGTGCTGCCCCGGAACGAAGTTGCGCTTTTCGATGGCGCACTTCTCCGTGAAACAACGCAGCCCTTTTAAGAACAGCTTCTGCCCTTCCCTGCGGCAGAGCCGGCAAACCGCTTCCCGATGACGTGCCAAATTCGTTTCTCCTTCTCTCTTGCTTTAAGAGCGTAAATCCAATGTCCGGCGCAGCCTCAGACGCGGCGGCGCTTGGGCGGACGGCAGCCGTTGTGCGGAATCGGCGTCACGTCCTTGATGTGCACGATGTGCAATCCCGCCGAAGCCAGCGCGCGCACGGCGGACTCGCGTCCCGAGCCCGGGCCCTTCACGCGCACTTCGATCGATTTCATCCCAAACTGGTCGCGCGCCACTCCCGCGGCGGAAACAGAGGCCTGCTGCGCGGCGTACGGCGTGCCCTTTCGAGAGCCCTTGAAGCCGATCGATCCCGCCGACGACCACGACACCGTCCTGCCATCCGGCCCGCAGATGGTGACGATCGTGTTGTTGAACGTGGCCTGGATGTGCGCCACGCCGTGCGGGACGATGCGCTTCTCGCGCTTCTTCTTGAATTCTTTCTTCTTCTTTGTGGACTTTGCCGGCGCCTGTACGCCTGCGTCCTGCTGCGGTTCTTTTGCCAAGTCAGTACCCTCGCTTGAAACTGCTTTCCAGTAGGACGGGCTTCAGCCTGTCGCTTTTGTATCTGCTTACCTTCACGAAAAACGGACAGGCTGAAGCCCGTCCTACAAAATGCTACTTGCGCGCGGCGACTTTCTTCTTTGCCGCGACCGCGCCCTTCCGCGGTCCCTTCCGCGTGCGCGCGTTGGTGTGCGTGCGCTGGCCGCGCACCGGAAGGTTGCGCCGGTGCCGCAGGCCGCGGTAGCACTGAATTTCAATCAGGCGCCGGATGTTCATCTGGACCTCCTTGCGGAGATCTCCTTCGACGCGCCCTTCGGATTCGATCGCCTGGCGCAGCCGGTTGACTTCTTCCTCGGTCAGGTCCTTGACCTTTTTCGTTTCATCCACGTTGGCCTTGGCGCACAAGTGCCGGGCGCGCGGCTGCCCGATTCCGTAGATCGAGGTCAGTCCGATCCAGATGCGCTTTTGCGGCGGTAAATCCACTCCTGCGATACGTGCCATGCTTGCTCCTCAATTTTCCTGCGGGCTCTCCGCCACCGGCGGGCCCGCACCGACGATTCTCGTTTATCCCTGGCGCTGCTTGTGCTTCGGGTTAACGCAAATCACGCGCACCACGCCGCGCCGGTGGATCACCTTGCACTTGTCGCAAATCTTTTTTACCGATGCCCGAACTTTCATTTCCCGCTCCTCGCCGAAAATTCCCTGTTAAAGCCGCCTATTTGTAGCGGTACACGATGCGGCCGCGCGTCAAATCGTAGGGCGAAAGCTCCACCGCGACTTTGTCGCCCGCCAGGATGCGGATGAAGTTCTTGCGCATCTTGCCGGAGATATGCGCGAGCACCTGGTGCTTGTTCTCCAACTCCACCTTGAACATCGCGTTGGGCAGCGGCTCGATCACCGTCGCCATCACTTCGATGGCGTCTTCCTTCGGATTGGACGCGTCGGCTTTGCGCTTTTCCGGTTCGGGTCTCTTGCCCATGTTCCCTCTCGCGCCCCCTACCAAGACGGTCCCCGCATTTCACGAGGCCGCGTCAAAACCCAGGGTCCATTCGAGGTCACCGCCACCGTATGCTCGAAGTGCGCCGACTTGGTGCCGTCCGCCGTCACCGTCGTCCAATCGTCGTCGAGCACACGGACGTCCGGGCGTCCGATATTCACCATCGGCTCGATCGCCAGGACCATTCCTTCCTGCAGGCGCGGGCCGCGGCCCGGTTCGCCGTAATTGAGCACGTTTGGCTCCTCATGAATGTGCGTCCCGATGCCGTGGCCGCAAAGGTCCCGCACCACCGAATAGCCGTTCTTCCGCTCGACCCAGTCTTGCACCGTTGCCGAAATGTCGGACAGCCGGTTGCCCACGCGCACCTTTTCAATCGCCAGGTCCAACGATTCCCGAGTGACCTGCAAGAGCTTTTTCAGCTCGGCAGTAATCTCGCCCACCGGGACGGTGACCGCCGCGTCCGCGTAGTAACCCTCGCACTCGACTCCGAAATCCAACGAGATGATGTCACCCTCCGCCAGGACCCGCGACTTCGACGGAATTCCGTGCACCACCTCCGCATTGATCGAAGTGCACAGCGTCGCCGGGAACCCCCGGTAGTTCTTGAACGCCGGGCGGACTTTGCGTTCCGCCGTCTTGCGTTCCGCGTAGTCGTCCAGGTCCTTCGTGCTCACTCCCGGCCGGGCCATCCCGCGCAAATCGTTCAGAACTTCCCAGATCACCAGGCCCGCGCGGTGCATCTTCTCGAGCTCCGCCTGCGATTTACAGACGATCATTTCGGCGCTTTCGCTCCATCCAAAATCCTGGCGATGCTTTCGGTGACCCGGTCCGCGTCGGCCATGGCGTCGATGGGACTGAGCAGCCCGCGCGACGTGTAGTACTCGACGAGCGGCTTTGTTTGCCGGTCGTAGGCCGCCAAGCGCTCCCCGATCACTCCCTCCGAGTCGTCCGGCCGGTGAATCAGCTCGCTGCCGTCCAAATCGCAAACGCCTTCGCGCTTTGGCGGGCGCTCGTAAACATTATAGATGTGCCCGCCCGCCTTGCAGATTCTTCGGCCAGTCAGCCGGCGCATCAGCAGTCCCGGATCGACGACCATGTGCAGCACGACGGTGCAGCCCAGCGCGTGCTCCTTGCAAATCTGCTCCAGGTCGGCCGCCTGCTGGAGCGTGCGCGGAAAGCCGTCAAATACGAACCCGTGGCTGCAATCCGGCTGGTTGATTCGGTCCGCGACCATGCCCAGCACGATGGCGTCCGGGACCAGTTCACCGCGCTCCATCAGCGGCTTGGCCTGGCGCCCGAGTTCCGTTCCGCGCTGAATATTGTCGCGAAACATGTCCCCGGTCGACAGGTGCGGCAAGCGATACCGCTGCGCGATGCGCTGGGCTTGCGTTCCCTTGCCGGCCCCCGGCGGGCCCAGCAAGATTACCGCACGCCCCAGTCCCTGTAACGCGTTCACAGAGCCGCGATCAGCCGTAACGGCGGCCACGCAGCTTCCCCTTCTTCACGAAACCTTCGTAATTCCGCATTACCAACTGGGCCTCGATCTGCTGGACGGTGTCCATCGCCACGCCCACTACGATCAGGAGCGAAGTGCCGCCGAAATAAAAATTGACTTTCAATCCTTCCAGAACGAAGCGCCACATATGGTTGTCGAACCACGTTCCGACCACAGGCAGGTGCTGAAGGTGAATACCGGCCATGAGCCACTCCGGCAGCAGGCAAACCGCCGCGAGGTAAACCCCGCCGACAAAGGTCAAGCGCCGCAGCACGCGATCGATATGCTCGGACGTGTTGCGCCCCGGGCGAATTCCGGGTATGAATCCTCCGTACTTGCGCATGTTGTCGGCAAGCTCGGTGGGATTGAACACAATCCCCACATAGAAAAACGCGAACAAAATGATGAGCACGATGTAGACCAGAACGTACCACGGCTCGCCCCAGGCCAGGTTCGTCGCCAGCCAGTCGACGGCCTTGAATTTTCTGCCCAGGAACAGATTGATGGTGCCGGGAAACGTGAGCAGCGAACTCGCGAAAATCGGCGGAATGACGCCGCCGGAATTCACCCGCAACGGCAGGTACGTCATCTGGCCGCCCATCATGCGGCGCCCCATCACGCGCTTGGCGTATTGCACCGGGATGCGCCGCTGGCCGCCTTCCACGAAAACGATCACGCCGACGACGCCGATCATGAGCGCCATCAGCAGAATCAGGGCCAGCCCCGTGAACGGCCCCCACTGCGCGGTGCGGAACTTGTCAAACAGGTCGCCGACGGCTCGCGGAAGTCCGACCACGATTCCGGCAAAAATAATCAGCGACATGCCGTTGCCGACGCCGCGCTCGGTAATTTGCTCGCCGAGCCACATGATGAACGCCGAGCCGGTCGTCAGCGTCAGAATCGTCATCAGCACGAACGCGATGCCGGGGTTGTATACGAGAGGCTGATTGCTCGGCCCGCCGGTCTTTTCCAGGGTCACAGCGATTGACAGCGATTGCACGACGCTGAGCAAAATCGTCAGGTAGCGCGTGTACTGCGTGATCTTGCGCCGGCCGAGCTCGCCTTCTTTTTGCAGCTTTTCGAGGTACGGCCACACCACGGTCATCAATTGCAGGATGATGGAAGCCGTGATGTACGGCATGATGCCCAGCGCGAAAATCGTCAGCCGGCGGAAGTTGCCGCCGCTGAAGAGGTCGATCACGCCCAGCACCGAGCCTTGATTCTGCTGGAAGAATTGCGCCAGCACGTCCGTATTGATTCCCGGCGTGGGCAGGAACGCGCCCAGGCGGTATACGGCCAGCATCCCCAGCGTGAACATCAGCCGCCGGCGCAGGTCCGGAATCCGGAACATGTTGGCGAACGCTTCAAAAAACTGGTTCATGACAGAATCTCAGCCTTGCCCCCGGCCGCGGAGATTTTCTCTTCGGCCGACTTGCTGAATTTGTGCGCCTGCACGGTGAGCGCCGCCTTCAGCTCTCCGTCTCCCAAAACCTTGATGTCCGCGCGAACCTGGCGGATCAGCCCGGAAGCGATCAGCAGTTCGGGCGTGACCGTCGTGCCCGCCGGAAAGATGTTGAGTCCTTCGACGTTCACCACTGCGAATTCGCTGTGCGTCGGATTGTGAAACCCGCGCTTCGGAATCCGGCGGCGAAGCGGCATCTGGCCGCCCTCGAAACCGGCGCGGCGCGAATAGCCCTTGCGCGATTTCTGCCCCTTGTTGCCCTTGCCCGCGGTCTTGC
This sequence comes from uncultured Acidobacteriota bacterium, assembly GCA_963800455.1. Lineage (GTDB taxonomy): Bacteria > Acidobacteriota > Terriglobia > Acidiferrales > UBA7541 > Palsa-360. The sequence continues at coordinate 1,819,775 of CAWDAY010000004.1, forward strand.
CGAGCTTGGAGCCGATCCCGCGTCCCACGCGCACCTTGCGGTGCCTGGATCCGCGCGGCGGCTTCAGATTAGAAAGGTTCACAGCCATGTTGTCCTCAATGTGCGATCCCGCTCAATCTCTCGCTGTTATTCTTCCACAACCACCAGATGCCGGACCTTCAGGATCATCCCGCGAACGGCGGGCGTGTCCGGGCGCTCGACGACCTGGTTCATCCGGCGGAATCCCAGCCCGCGAATCGTCTGCCGCATGTCCCGCGGGCAGGCGATAAAACTTCGCACCCATTTGATTTTCAGCATTCCCGCTGTTTTCTTGGCCATAGCTTGTAACCGTCCCGGCGCTCTCAGCGCGTGAGTTCTTCGACCGTCTTCGATCGCAGCTCCGCGACCTTGGCGACGTCTTTCAGCCGCAGCAGCGCGTCGAACGTGGCCTTGATGACGTTGTGCGGGTTCGACGTGCCGATCGATTTCGTCAGCACGTTGGAGATTCCCGCAACCTCCATCACGGCTCGCACCGGCCCTCCCGCAATGATTCCAGTCCCGTCGGGCGCCGGCTTCAGCATCACCTGCCCCGAGCCGTACAGGCCGAGGACTTGATGGGGAATCGTGGTGCCCTTCAAATTCAGGTGAATCAGATTCTTCTTCGCTTGTTCGATGGCCTTGCGGATGGCCATGGGCACTTCGCGCGCCTTGCCCATGCCGAATCCGGCGTTGCCCTGCTGGTCACCGACCACAACCAGGGCCGAGAAGCTGAGGTTCTTGCCGCCCTTCACGACCTTGGTGACGCGTTGGATCGCGACCACCTGATCTTTCAAGCTATTGGCGTTGACCTCGATGTTTCGCCGGACCGCCAGTGTTTCCCTGAGAATGTGTTTGGACATAGACTAGAATTTCAACCCCGCTTCCCGGGCCGCTGCGGCCAGGGCTTCCACACGGCCGTGGTACATGTACCCGCCGCGGTCAAACACCACCTGCTCGACGCCGGCCGCGCGCGCGCGTTCGGCAATCTTCTTTCCGATCACTTTCGCGGCCGCCACGTTGTTGCCGCCCTTCAGTTCCTTGCGGGTTTCCTTGTCAATCGAGCTCGCCGAGGCCAGCGTGCGCCCGGTGCGGTCTTCGATGACCTGCGCGTAGATGTGCCCGTTCGAGCGGTACACGGCCAGACGCGGCCGCTCGGGCGTCCCGGTCACGCGCGTACGCACGCGCAGGTGAATCCGGCGGCGATGCGCGTCACGGGAAAGTTTTCGGACTGTTTCGGTTGCCACGATGTTCTCCTTAAGCGCCCGGCTTGGTGGCGGCGCCCGCTTTTCCGGCCTTCTTCTTCAGCCGCTCGCCGGTGATACGAATGCCTTTTTGCTTGTACGGATCGGGTGGACGCAGGCCGCGAATGTTCGCGCAAACCTGGCCGACCTTGCCGCGGTCGGCGCCCGAAACGGTCAGGTGCGTCTGCTTGTCCACCGTAACCTGGATGCCCTCGGGAATCTGGAACTCCACCGGGTGCGAATACCCCAGCGCGAAGCTCACCATTTTTCCCTTGAGCTCGGCGCGATATCCCACTCCGACGATGTCCATTTCCTTCTTGAATCCGGTGGTGACGCCGGTGACGGCGTTGGCCACCAGGGCGCGCGCGAGACCATGCAGCGCCGCGTGATCGTCGCTCTGGCGGATGGCATGCAGCTCCGCGCCCTTCTGTTCGAGGGTAATTCCCCGCGGCAGGTTTACGCTCATCTTGCCCTTGGGACCCTGCACCTCCACGGAACCCGGCGCGAGCTGCACCTTCACGCCCGCGGGCACGGCAATCGGTTTTCTTCCAATTCGCGACATAGCTCGATGGCTCTCCTGCCAGACTTCTACAAAGCTCTTACCAGACTCTTACCAGACCTCGCACAGCACTTCGCCGCCCACGTGCGCTTTGCGCGCGGCGCGGCCGGTCATCACGCCCTTGGGCGTGGTCATGATGCTGATGCCCATCCCGCCCACGACGGGCCGGATTCCGGAGGAGCCGAGGTAGCGCCGGCTTCCGGGCTTCGAGACGCGCTTCAGATCGGTGATCACGCTGCGCTTGTCCGGCGTGTATTTCAGGAACAGGCGCAGCGTCTTGCGCGTCTTGTTTTCCTCGATCAGCTTGTAGGTGGAGATGTAGCCCTCTTCCTTCAGGATGCGGGCGACTTCCACTTTCAGCTTCGAGGTGGGAATGTCCACGCGCGCGTGGCGGGCTTTGGCCGCGTTGCGAATCCGCGTCAGCAAATCAGAAATGGGATCGGTTTGCATAATGTTTTCGGGCGCTCCTACCAGCTGGCCTTCACCACGCCGGGAATCTCCCCGCGCAGCGCGTGTCCGCGGAAGCAGATGCGGCACATTTGAAATTTACGCAGATAGCCGCGCGGGCGGCCGCACAGGCGGCAGCGGTTGCGCACGCGAATCTTGAACTTCGGCTTCTTGCGCATCTTGGCAAATTGCGAGTCTCGCGCCATCGTTTCTCCTAATTCCTTCCGGTATCGCCCGGCGCGCGCAGAGGCACGCCCAGGAGCTTCAAGAGTTCGCGGCCTTCCTCGTCGTTCTTGGCCGTGGTCGTCAGCGTGATGTTCAGGCCCTTGATCTTGTCGACCCGCGTGTAATCGATTTCCGGGAACACCAGCTGGTCCTTGAGACCCAAGGTGTAATTGCCGCGTCCGTCGAACGCGTTCGGCGGCAGCCCGCGAAAATCGCGCACGCGCGGCAGGACCACGTTGCACAGACGGTCTAGGAATTCGTACATGCGGTCGCCGCGCAGCGTGACGCAGCAGCCGATGGGCATGCCCTTGCGAATCTTGAAATTCGCGATCGATTTCTTCGCGCGCGTGATGACGGGCTTCTGTCCGGCAATCTGGCCCAGTTCGACGACGGCCACGTCGAGCAGCTTGACGTTCTGGCTGGCCTCGCCCAGGCCAATGTTGACGGTCACTTTGGCGACCTTCGGCACAGCCATCGGGTTGGTCTTCCCGAAGCGCTTCATCAGCGCGGGAATCACTTCATTGCGGTAGCGTTCGTGCATTCGGCTCATCATGGTTTCGGTCTCTTCGCTTACTTTTCCAGCGTGTTGCCGCAGCGGCGGCATACGCGCTCCTTGGTTCCGTCCGGCAACTGCTTGTGGCCGATCCGCGTGCCTTTATTGCATGCGGGGCACAGCAGCTGCACGTTCGAGATCGGCAGCGGGCCTTCCTTTTCGACGATGCCGCCCTTCACGTTCTTGTTCGGATTGGGCCGCGTGTGCCGCTTGATGACGCCCGCGTGTTCCACCGTGATCGTTCGCTTCCCCGGATCCACGGCCAGCACCCGCCCGGTTTTTCCGCGGTCGCGCCCGGTCAGCACGCGAACCTGATCGCCTCGCCGGATTCCCGCCGACGTCGGTTCAGCCTCGATTCGGTTCCTGAGCGGCATTACCAGACCTCCGGCGCAAGCGAAACAATCTTCGCGAAATTCTTTTCGCGCAGTTCCCGGGCCACAGGGCCGAACACGCGCGTCCCCACGGGCTCGTTCGCGTCGTTGATCAGCACGGCCGCGTTGTCGTCAAAGCGGATGTAGGTGCCGTCCTTGCGGCGGTGCTCCTTGCGGGTGCGCACCACCACGGCCTTCACCACGGAGCCCTTCTTGACCGCGCTGTCCGGGGCGGCTTCCTTCACCGCCGCGGTAATCACGTCGCCCAGGCCGGCGCGGCTGCCCGCGTCCCCGCCCAGCGGCAAAATACATGTCAGCTGGCGCGCGCCTGAATTGTCGGCCACCGTAAGCCAGCTTCGCATCTGAATCATGGCATTTGTCCTTTAATAGGGCGGCTCCGCGCTTCACCCAAACCGTTCCGCGTAGATCTAGAGCCTCCGCCCGTTTCTTTCTCGCGCACGTTATACGGCTCGAGTGCTGCGCGTCACCACTTCGGCGAGCCGCCAGCGCTTCAGCTTGGAAAGCGGCCGCGTCTCGACGATGCGCACCGTATCGCCCGGCTTGGCCTGCCGCTGTTCGTCATGCGCGTAAAATTTCTTCGAGACCCGAATAACGCGCCGGTACAGCTTGTGCTGCACGAGCCGCGTCACCTTCACGATAATCGTCTTTTCCATCTTCGCGCTGGTCACGACGCCGGTGACTTCCTGGCGTACGTGACGCGCGGGTGCCGCCGCGGTTTCAGTTGCCATTCGCTTTCCTCAATTCCCGCTCGCGCAAAAGTGTTTTCACGCGCGCCAGATCCTTCCGCGCCGATCGCAGCTTGGTGACCGCTTCGGCCTGCCCGGTCGATAGCTGGAAGCGCAGCCGGAAAACCTGCTCGGCAAGTTCGGCTTGCCGCTGGTTCAGCTCCGCCGTGTCCTGATCCTTCAGTTTCTCGATTCGCTTGGCCATCAGAGCGCCCCCGCGCGGCTGACAAAACGCGTCCGGATCGGCAGCTTGTGCGCCGCAAGTTCCATGGCTTCCTGCGCCGTCGCGAGGTCCACGCCGGCCATCTCAAACATCACCCGGCCCGGCTTCACCACCGCCACCCAGCGCTCGGGAGCTCCCTTGCCTTTGCCCATGCGGGTTTCCGCGGGCTTCTTCGTGAAGGGCTTGTCCGGGAAAATCCGGATCCAGAGTTTTCCGCCGCGCTTGATGAACCGGGTGATGGCCACGCGCGAAGCTTCGATTTGCCGGTCGGTGATCCAGGCGGGCTCGAGCGCCTTCAGTCCGTACTCGCCGAACGAAAGATCGCTGCCGCGCCAAGCCTTGCCTCGGCGCCGCCCGCGCTGCTGTTTCCGGTACTTCACTTTCTTTGGCATTAACATCGTCGTGTTTCCTCAGACCTCTTTGCGGACCGTGTTATCGGCACCGCATCCTGCGCCGCTAGACCGCTACGGCTTGCGCTTCCGGCTTTTTCGCCAGTCCGCGCTGGGGGATATTCTCTCCCTGATAAATCCAGCACTTCACGCCGATCACGCCATACGTCGTATGGGCTTCGGCGGTGCCGTAGTCGATGTCCGCGCGGAGGGTTTGCAGCGGCAAGCGGCCCTGCAGGTACCATTCCTTGCGCGCGATTTCCGCGCCGTTCAGGCGACCGGCCACGCGAATCTTGATGCCCTTGCAGCCGAAGCGCAGCGCAGAATCGACCGCCTTGCGCATGGCCCGGCGAAACGCGACGCGCTTTTCGAGCTGCAGCGCGATGGACTCGGCCACCAGCGTCGCGTCCAGTTCCGGACGGTGCACTTCCTGAATGTCGATGTGCACTTCGCGCTTGGTGCGCTTCTGGATCTCGCCCTTGAGCTTGTCGATTTCCGCGCCCTTGCGCCCGATGATGATTCCGGGACGCGCGGTGAACAGGCGAACCACCAGCTTGTTCGCGGCGCGCTCGATGTCGATCGAGCTGATGCCGGCCGACTTCAGGCGGTCTTTCAACTGCGCGCGCAGCTTCACGTCTTCGTGCAGCAGGTCGGCGTAGTCGCGGTCGGCGTACCATCGCGATTTCCAGGGCTTGTTGTAGCCGAGGCGAAACCCGTACGGATGTGTCTTCTGTCCCAAAGCTTCCTCCGCTACTTCTTTGGCTTGCGAGCCGGCTTTTTCTGTCCGGCGAGCGCCTTGCGGGCTTTTTTAACGGCCCCCGCGACGCCCTTCTGCGATTCCGCTTCCGCAGCGGCCGCCGCGACGCGCTCCTGGGCGGCAACGTGATGCTCGGCCACGCCCACGACGATGTGGGCCGTGCGGCGCTGATACCGGAACGCGCGGCCCATCGGCGCCGGGCGCAGCCGCTTCCAGCGCGAGCCTTCGTTCACATAGCAATTCGATACGAACAGGTGGTCGACGTCCAGCGACGCGCCGGCGTCTTCCGCCTTGCGCTCGGCATTGGCGATCGCACTGCGCAAAACCTTTTCCACGTCGCGCGACGCGCGCTTCATGGTGAAGCGCAAGATCTGGAGCGCGTCTTCGGCGCGCTTGCCGCGAATCTGGTCGACGACCAGGCGAATCTTTTGCGGCGACATGCGCACGTGCTTCGCCATCGCGACTGCTTCAATTGCCGGGGCGTGCAGGCTCTCGTTAGCCATGGGTTATGCCTTCGGCGCAGCCGCGCCGCCTCCGGCGGGTGCCGCTCCGGCCGCGGGCGCTCCCGCGACTCCCGCGGCGCGTTCCAGGGCCGCTTTCACGGCGTGCCCTTTGAACGTTCGCGTCGGCGCGAATTCACCGAGTTTGTGGCCGATCATCTGCTCGGTCACGTACACCGGAATGAATTTCCGGCCGTTGTGCACGGCGATCGTGTGGCCAATCATCTCCGGAAGAATCGTCGACCGGCGCGACCACGTCTTGATCACTTTCTTTTCGTTGCGCGCGTTCATTCCCTCCACCTTCACGCGAAGGTGGTCATCGATGAACGGGCCTTTTTTCAGCGAACGTGCCATTGTTTCTCCCTGCGTTTCGGCTCTTCTCGGCGCTTCGTCCGTGCCGCCGGAATCGCGCTGCTGCTTCGATCGTTATTCTTCCACCCGGCGCAACTTCACCCACTGCGCGCGCCGCAACTTGCGGAACCCGCGCACGGGCCCCGGCACGCGGTGCGACACCGGACAGAACGGGCACACGAATCGGGTGCCCTGCGCGTTGGGCGCCTTCTCCACCGTTACGGCCCATCCGGGCTTGCACAACCGGTAGAGCACCTGCGCCGGAACCACCGGAGCAAACCGGCTGGCGGGCTTGACTGGCTTCGCCGCCGCGGGGCGCGCCGGCTTGCGCGTCCGCTCCACCCTCCGCGCCGCGGGGCGCGTTCGTCTCGTTCGTGATGCGCTCATCATCGTTGTCTCAACTTCCCCTCAAATACCCGCCGCGCCAGGCTGAGTATTTTTTCCGCTGGTCCCAATTCTTCTAAATCCTCTGCCGACCGCTCACCAAAAAATCGCTTACGGCTTCCTGCGCTGCACGATCTGGTTATCCGATCGCCGGTTCCGGCGCGTCTTCGCGCCCAGCGTGGAAAATCCCCAGGGCGTTTGCGGGTGATTGCCCTTCACGCGGCCTTCGCCGCCGCCGTGCGGATGGTCCACCGGGTTCATGGCCACGCCGCGCACCGTCGGCCGGCGCCCGTGCCAGCGCGTCCGTCCGGCCTTGCCGTAGGTCACGTTTTCGTGGTCGAGGTTTCCGACCTGGCCGATCGTGGCCATGCAATCGAGCGAGAATTTCCTTACTTCGCCCGAGGGCAGCTTCACGAGCGCGATGTCGCCCTCTTTGCTGAGGAGCTGCGCCGAGCCGCCCGCCGAGCGGACGAGCTGCGCGCCCTTGCCCGGCTGCAATTCGAGATTGTGCAGCTGCGTGCCGGGCGGGATGGCCCGGATGGCCATCGCGTTTCCCGGCAAAATGTCCGCGCCTTCGCCCGTCGAGACCGTCATGCCGACTTCGAGCCCGATGGGATGTAGGATGTAGCGCTTTTCCCCGTCGGCGTAATGCAGGAGCGCGAGCCGCGCCGAGCGGTTCGGGTCGTACTCGATGGCCGCGACTTTGGCCGGAATGCCCTTCTTCTCCCGGCGGAAATCGATCGCGCGGTACTGCTTCTTGTGCCCGCCGCCGCGATGCCAGATGGTGATTTCTCCGTGCGCGTTGCGTCCGCCCGAGCGCTTCTTCGGCTCGACCAGCGCTTTCTCGGGCGTTTCCTTGGTGATCTCGCTCTTGTCGAGCATGGTCAGGAAACGCCGCGAGGCTGTGTACGGATTAAACGTTTTCAGTGCCATACGATTTAACTCTCTTCCTTAGGCACGCTCCGAAGGCCCCAGCCGGCCGGGCGCCCGGTTCGGAATCCTGCGCGCCCACCGCCAAAACCCCGGGCTCTGCGACAGCGATTACAGATTGTCCGCGTACTCGATCATCTTCTCGCCGGCTGCCAGCTTCACGTACGCCTTCTTCCAGTCCCGCCGGTGTCCTTCGGCGCGGCCGCGGCGGCGAAACTTGCCGTGAAAAATCGCCGTGCGCACGCCCGCCACCTTCACTTTGAAAATCTTCTGGACCGCTTCCCGGATCTGCGTCTTGGTCGCTTCCTTCGCCACCTCGAACACCACCGTGTGCTGGGTCTCTTTCACGCCCAGACCTTTTTCGGTGATGATCGGCCGCCGAATCACTTGAAATGCGCTGATGCTCATCGCCTCGTCCTTGTCCGTGTCGTTACGCGGAATTCCTGCGCGTCTGTGCCGGGCTTACTTCTTGCCCTTGGCCTTGCCCTTCGCGGCCGGCTTTTTCGCCGACGCTTTCTTTGCCGGCGCCTTCTTCTCCGCGGCCGCCGACTTCGCCGCCTTCGGTGCCGCGGCGGGCTTAGCCGCTTCGATCGTGGTCACGTCCGCAGCAGGCGCCGCCGCGCGCGGACCGACGCCCAATGTCTCGCCGAGCCGAACCGCCGCGTCCTTCGAGAGGTACAGCCGGTCATGCCGCAGCAAGTCGTAGGGCTGCAAGGCGTGCGGGGCGACCAGCTTCACGCCCTCTAAATTGCGGCTCGCCAGTTCCAGGTTGCGGTTGTCGGCCGCCTCGACGAGCAGCATCGTTTTCGTCTCGCCGTCCAGGCGCCCCAGCGCCTCGCGAAACGGCTTGGTCTTGTGCGATTCGAGCTGCCAGGCGTCCACCACGGTCAGCTTCTCGTCCGCAAGCTTCGCCGAGAGCGCCGAGCGCAGCGCGCCCAAAATCATCTTGCGCGGCAGCCTGTAGGCGTAGCTGCGCGGCTGCGGGCCGTGCACCGTGCCGCCCTTGCGCCAGATCGAGCTGCGGATCGAGCCCACGCGCGCGCGCCCCGTGCCCTTCTGCTTCCAGAGCTTCTTGCCCGAACCGGAAACTTCGCCGCGGCCTTTGGTCTTGTGCGTTCCCGCGCGTTGCGAAGCCTGGTACCAGCGAACCGTTTCGTGCAGCAGGTTCGGGTTCACCTTGGCCTTGTAGACGGCGTCGGGCAAATCGATCTGCCCGACGTTCTTGCCTTGGAGGTTCTTGATGTCCACTACCGCCATCGTCGTCGCGTCCTTAAGAATTCTCTTGCCAGCTCTCGGTCCAAATTCTCGCTACTTGGCCTTGCGCGCCTTGCGAATCAAACAGTACGTTCCCACCGGTCCCGGCACCGATCCGAACACCAACAGCAGATTTTCGTCCGCATCCACCTTCACGACGCGCAGATTTTTCGCGGTCACGCGGGCATTCCCCATGTGCCCCGGGAAATGCTGCCCCGGCCAGACGCGCGACGGAAACGAGCTGCCGCCAATGCCGCCCGGAGCGCGGTGGTGCATCGAGCCGTGCGTCTCGTCGCCTCCGCGGTAATGCCAGCGCTTCACGCCGCCGGCGAATCCCTTGCCCTTGCTGATGCCGGTCACATCGACCAGCTCGCCGGGGGCGAAGCGGTCGACCAGCACGCGGTCGCCGACCTTGGTTTCGTCGGCGGACTCTTCGAGGCGCACTTCCCCGAGCCGCCGCATGGGCGCCACTTCCGCTTTCTTGAAGTGTCCCGTCATGGGCTTCGATACGCGCTGCGGCTTGATGAACTCGACGAGCCCCAATTGCGCGGCGTCGTAGCCGTCTTTTTCCTTCGTGCGCCGCTGCACCACGACGCAAGGCCCCGCCTGCAGCACGGTGCAGCCCACCGCCTGTCCATCGTCGGTGAAGACCTGCGCCATGCCCAGCTTGATTCCCAGTATTCCGTTGACTGCCATCGAAGTCGCCCTGCCTCTTCTTTCGATTCCTTGCTTCGTCGCTTCCCGGCCTCTTTGCTTCCGCGCCTCGGCCGTTTCCGCGCCGTGTTACTTGCCGCCGTGTTCGCGGCCGAAGGCTTTGATTTCCACGTCCACGCCCGGCGGCAGATCGAGCTTCATGAGCGCGTCCACCGTGTCCGGCGTCGGCTCGAGAATATCGATCAGGCGCTTGTGCGTGCGCATTTCAAACTGCTCGCGCGATTTCTTATCCACGTGCGGCGAGCGCAGCACCGTCCACCGGTTGATGCTGGTGGGCAGGGGAATCGGTCCGGCCACATTGGCGCCGGTGCGCTTGGCGGTCTCGACAATCTCGCGCGTCGACTGGTCGAGAATTCGGTGATCGTACGCCTTCAAACGAATGCGAATTTTTTCTCCGGCTGACATAAATTACTCGATGATCTCCGTAACCGCTCCCGCGCCGACGGTGTGGCCGCCTTCGCGAATCGCGAACCGCAGCCCCTTCTCCAAAGCCACCGGCGTGATCAAGCTGATTTCCGCGCTTACATTGTCCCCGGGCATCACCATCTCCACGCCCGTCGGCAACTTTACATCGCCCGTCACGTCCGTCGTCCGAAAGTAAAACTGCGGCCGGTATCCCGTGAAGAACGGCGTGTGCCGCCCGCCCTCTTCCTTCGTTAAGACGTACGCCTCCGCCTTGAACTTCGTGTGCGGCGTGATCGACGCAGGCTTGCACAGCACCTGCCCGCGCTCCACTTCTTCTTTTTCCGTGCCGCGCAACAGCAGCCCGACGTTGTCCCCCGCCATGCCCTCGTCGAGCAGCTTCCGGAACATTTCGATGCCCGTCACCACGCGCTTCATCGTCGGGCGGAAGCCTACGATCTCCACTTCCTCGCCCACCTTCACTTTGCCGCGCTCGACCCGGCCCGTCACCACCGTGCCGCGTCCCGAAATCGAGAAAATATCCTCGATCGGCATCGCGAACGGCTTGTCCACGTCGCGCACCGGCTGCGGGATGTTCTTGTCCACCGCATCCATCAGCGCGTCAATCTGCTTTTCCCACTTCTCTTCGCCGTTCAGTGCGCCCAGCGCCGACCCGCGAACCACCGGAATCGTGTCCCCGGGAAACTGATACTGCTTCAACAGCTCGCGCACTTCGAGTTCGACCAGATCCAAGAGCTCCGGGTCCTCGACCGCGTCGCACTTGTTCATGAACACCACGATGTACGGCACGCCCACTTGCCGCGCCAAGAGAATGTGCTCCCGCGTCTGCGGCATCGGCCCGTCCGTCGCCGCCACCACCAAGATCGCTCCGTCCATCTGCGCCGCGCCCGTGATCATGTTCTTCACGTAGTCCGCGTGACCAGGGCAGTCGATGTGCGCGTAGTGCCGGTTCGCCGTCTCGTACTCCACGTGCGACACCGCGATCGTGATCCCGCGCTCCCGCTCTTCCGGCGCGTTGTCGATCGAATCGAACGCCCGAAACGCCACCTTCGGGTTGTGCTTCGACAAGACCTTCGTGATCGCCGCCGTCAGCGTCGTCTTTCCGTGATCGATGTGCCCGATCGTCCCGATATTCAGGTGCGGCTTGGTGCGCTCGAATTTTTCCTTCGCCATTGCTGTGTCTGCTCCTCAGCTGGTGCGTTCGCTCGTGCGTCCGTTGAAATGCAGCTGAAATTCCAGTGAAATTCGCTTGCCCCGCCCCTAGCGGGTCGACCTGCCCGTCGATTTCGCGATTACTTCCTCGGCCACCGACGTCGGCGCCTCTGCATAGTGCGAAAAATGCATGCTAAAGCTAGCGCGGCCCTGCGTGCGGCTGCGCACATCCGTGGCGTAGCCGAACATCTCGGCGAGCGGAACCTCCACGCGAATCACGTTTGCCCCGCCGCGGCTCTCGGTTCCCTGAATCTGACAGCGGCGCGAGTTCAAATCCCCGAACACCTGCGCCATGTAATCTTCGGGCGTAACGACTTCTACCTTCATGATCGGCTCGAGCAGCACCGGATGCGCCTTGGCGCAGGCCGCCTTAAATGCCATGGAGCCCGCGATTTTGAAGGCCATTTCCGAGCTGTCCACATCGTGATAGCTGCCGTCAATCAGAAGGACGGCGATATCCACCATTTCGTAGCCGGCCAGGATGCCGTTCTCCATGGCCTCGCGAATGCCCGCGTCAATCGGGGCAATGAATTCCTTGGGAATGGAGCCACCGACGGTCTTGTCGATAAAAAGCATGCGGTGGTCTTTGTCAAAGCGCCATTTGCCGCCCGAGCCGCCCACTTCCTTGGCCAAGGCGTCCAGCTCGTCGGTGGACATTTCGTGCATGTTTTCGTGCGCGGAGGAAGGCAGCGGCTGCACGATGATTTCACAGTGGCCGTACTGACCGCGGCCGCCCGTCTGGCGGATGTACTTACCTTCCGCTTCGGCCTTCTTGCGAATCGTTTCGCGATAGGCGACTTGCGGGCGCCCGACGGTCGCCTGCACGCCGAATTCGCGCATCATGCGATCGACAATAATCTCCAGGTGCAATTCACCCATCCCGGAAATAATCGTCTGGCCGGTGTCCTCGTCGCTGTGCACGCGGAATGTCGGGTCTTCCTGCGCGAGCCTCTGCATGGCGTTGCCCAGTTTGTCCTGGTCGGCCTTGGTTTTGGGCTCGATTGCCACGGAGATAACCGGAGCGGGAAACTCGATGCTCTCAAGAACCACGGCTTTGTCTTCATCGCACAACGTGTCGCCGGTGGTTACGCTCTTGAGCCCGACGCAGGCGGCGATATCGCCCGCATAGATGGCTTCAATTTCTTCGCGCTTGTTGGCGTGCATGCGCAAGAGGCGCCCGATGCGCTCGCGCGTCGCCTTCGTCGAGTTGTAAACGTAGCTGCCGGCCTTCAAGACGCCGGAATACACGCGAATGTAGGTCACGTGCCCGACGAACGGGTCGGACATGATTTTGAACGCCAGCGCCGAAAACGGCTCTTCGTCGCTCGCGCGCCGCAGCACAACCTCGTCCGTGGCCGTCGTGCCTTCGACGGGAGGAACGTCAACCGGAGAGGGCAGATAGTCCACCACCGCATCGAGCAGCGGCTGAATCCCCTTATTCTTAAACGCCGAGCCGGCCAGCACCGGCACGAGCTTCAGCGCGATGGTCGAGCGGCGAATGGAAGCGCGCAACTCGTCGGCCGAAATTTTTTCGCCGTTCAGATATTTCTCAACCAGGGAATCGTCATGTTCGGCGATGTACTCGACCGATTTTTCCCGCTGTTCCTTGTAGTAGGACTCATCCAACGCGGAGAACTTCAGCGAAGCGGCAATGTCCGGGCGGGTCGCGATAAATTCCGCGTCCCACAATTTGGCGACGTCGAAGACCTCAAATTTCGCGCCCAGGGTCTCCTCGAGCCAAATAATCGCTTTCTCCTCGAGGAAATCGATGACCCCGATGAACAGATCTTCCTTGCCGATGGGGCACTGGATCGGCACGGGGTGCGCGGCGAGACGTTGGCGCATGGTCTTAATGGCGTGCTCGAAATCCGCGCCGGTGCTATCCATTTTGTTGATGAACGCAAGCCGCGGAACGTGATATTTGTCCGCCTGGCGCCAAACCGTTTCCGATTGCGGCTGCACGCCGCGCGCGGCGTCAAAAATGGCCACCGCGCCGTCCAGAACGCGCAGCGAGCGCTCCACTTCCACGGTGAAATCCACGTGCCCCGGGGTATCGATAATGTTGATCAGAAACTCTTTGCCGTTGCGCTTCCAGGAAGCAGTCGTCGCGGCCGAGGTGATGGTGATGCCGCGCTCGCGCTCCTGCTCCATCCAGTCCATCGTGGCGGTGCCTTCGTCGACCGACCCGATCTTGTACGTCACGCCCGTGTAAAACAGGATGCGTTCCGTCGACGTGGTCTTGCCGGCGTCGATATGCGCCATGATGCCGATGTTGCGCGTGTCCGCGAGTTGTGCCTTGCGTGCCATTTCTGATTTACCGCGACTTTCTCCCCTGACCCTGGAAAACCACCCAAATCTGTATCGCCCCGCGTTGCCGAACTGTAGGGGCACGGCATGCCGTGCCCCTACGCATGCAAGATCTATTTACCAGCGATAGTGCGCGAACGCCTTGTTCGCTTCCGCCATACGGTGCACGTCTTCCTTCTTCTTCATCGCGCCGCCGCGCCCGTTGGACGCGTCCAGCAGCTCTTCGGCCAGCTTTTCCGTCATGGTCTTGCCCGAGCGCGTCCGCGCGTAGAGCAGGAGCCAGCGAATCGCCAGCGATTGCCGGCGGAACGGATTCACTTCGACCGGAACCTGATAGTTCGCGCCGCCCACGCGTCGCGTCTTCACTTCGAGCACGGGCTTGACGTTCTCGATGGCCTTCTTGAACGCGCCGAGCGCGTCGCCGTTCGATTTCTGGCCGACCTGCTCCATGGCGGCGTAAAAAATGCGCTGCGCCGTCGAGCGCTTGCCGTCAACCATCATCGAATTGATGAACTTCTGCACCAGGTCGCTGCCGTATACCGAATCGGTCGTCACCTCGCGCCGTGGAACAAAGCCTTTTCGCGGCATTCGCTCGCTCTCCTCGCTTGCTTACTTCTGCGCGGCCTTGGGCCGCTTGGCGCCGTATTTCGAGCGCCCCTGCTTGCGGTTCTCCACGCCGGCGGCGTCGAGCGTCCCGCGAATAATGTGATAGCGCACGCCGGGAAGGTCCTTCACGCGGCCGCCGCGCACGAGCACGATCGAGTGCTCCTGCAGGTTGTGGCCGATCCCGGGAATGTAGGTCGTGACTTCGATGCTGTTTGTCAGGCGGGCGCGCGCGACCTTGCGCAGCGCGGAATTGGGTTTCTTCGGCGTCTGCGTGTAGACGCGAATGCAGACCCCGCGCTTTTCCGGACATCCCTGCAGCGCGGGCGACTTCGTTTTGGTCCGGATCTGATCCCGCCCGGATCGTACCAGTTGCGCAAACGTCGGCACGGCTCTCCCTCAAAACAAGCTGGATTTCACTTCACTTTCCACATGGCGGCTGAGCGCCACACGGCGTGTCGTGGGTTTCATTCCAAGAAAGGGTACAGTGGCGTTTCCGGAGCACCCGACAGCAATCCCCGCACTACTACCAGTGAGCAGGTTCTACTTTCTGGTCGAAGCGGAGAGGGTTACTCGGCTTTGCGGGACTGGCGTCCCATTCCGGCCGCTCTTCTTACCCCGATCCGTCTTACTTTGTTCCGGGGCTCGAAGACCATCCCTTTCACTACAGGGCAAAACAATCCCTGACGAAGCCGATAGTATAGGCAATACGGACACCTATGTCAAACAAAAATCCCGGAGTGGCTGTTGAAAAAATTCTTGACGAATTTATTCCTCTTTTCCATGCATCTAAATTTTGAATATTTATTGGCCGTTCCAGGGCCTAAAACAGCCAAGAGTAAGGGAGGGCGATTGGAATGGGACTCATAAGTCCTTCCTCCAACCCTGACAATTGTAAATGTATATCTTTCTTGTATATACTAGTGTAAGAGGTGATGGCCGTGAGGAAAGCCAGAGTATTCAAGTCCGGCAACAGCCAAGCGGTACGACTGCCTAAGGAGTTTCGCTTCCAGGTCGAGGAAGTCGAGATTTCACGCCGGGGCGACGAAATTGTTATGAGAGAACCAAAACGCAATCTGGCGGACGCGTTCGAAGCGCTCGCCTCCATGCCGGAGGATTTCATGGAGGAAGGGCGAAAGGACGATCCGCCTCAGAAGCGTAAAAATCTATGAACCCGCGGTACATGCTGGACACCGATATTTGCATTTACATCTCCAAACGCAGGCCTCCGGAAGTAAAGGAGCGCTTTAACCGTCTCAAGCCCGGGCAGGTGGTGATGTCCGCGATCACCTACGGGGAATTGTATTATGGGGCGAGTAAGAGCACACATAGCGCGAAGGCTCTGGCGGAACTCGAGAGAACAATTCAGGGCATTCCTGTTGCGGGTCTTACGTCAACCGTGTCAGAGGCGTACGGGAGCATTCGCGCAGCGCTTGAAAAGCAGGGACGAGTCATTGGAAACAATGATATGTGGATCGCCGCGCACGCGATGGCCCTGGACGTCACCCTGGCGACGAACAACGATCACGAATTTCTTCGCGTCCCCGGCCTGTCCGTGGAAAACTGGACAAAATAATCCAGCGGTTCCCTTACTTCACTTCCAGAATTTCTTTTTCCTTCACGGCGCAGAGGTCTTCGATCTTCTTGGTTTCGGAATGCGTCAGCTTTTCCAGTTCCTCGAGCGTGCGCTTTTGCTCGTCCTGGCTGATTTTCTTTTCTTTTTCCAGTTTGTCGACCGCTTCCTTCACGTCGCGGCGGATGTTGCGCACGGCGGTGCGGTGATTCTCAAGGACCTTGTGCAGGTGCTTCACGATATCCTTGCGGCGGTCCTCGGTGAGCGGCGGAATCGGCACGCGCACGACTTTGCCGTCATTCGTGGGATTCAGTCCCAGGTCCGAAGTGCGGATGGCCTTGTCGATCAGCGGCACGGCGGCCGGATCCCACGGCGCGATCACGATCGACATGGGCTCGGGCACCGAAAGCGACCCGAGCTGGTTCACCGGCATCGACGTGCCGTGATAATCGACGCGAATATGGTCGAGCAGCGCGACGCTCGCGCGGCCGGTGCGCACGCCGGCAAGCTCCTTACGGAAATCCTCGACGGCCTTTTCCATCCGCGCGCGGGCCTGCGCCATCGCATCCTTGCTATTGGAAATTACGCTCATCGTTTCGAGCCCCCGTTCATTCCGCAGTCACCGTCGATCCCACTTTTTCGCCCATCACCGCGCGGCGAATGTTTCCCGCACGGTTCATATTGAAGATGATAATCGGCATGCGGTTGTCCATGCACAGCGAAATCGCCGTCGAATCCATCACGGCCAGACCCTTCTGAATCACGTCCAGGTAGGTGATGCGGTGAAACATTTTCGCTCCGGGCACTTTTTCCGGGTCGGCGTCATAAATTCCGTCCACTCGCGTCGCCTTCAGGATGACGTGGGCCTTGATTTCCATGGCGCGCAGGGCGGCGGCGGTGTCCGTCGAAAAATACGGATTGCCCGTGCCCGCTGCGAAAATCACGACGCGGCCTTTTTCCAGGTGGCGCATCGCCCGGCGGCGGATGAACGGTTCGGCCACCTGCGCCATGTCGATGGCGCTGAGGAGCCGCGTGACGACGCCCTGCTTTTCGAGCGCATCCTGCAGCGCGAGGCCGTTGATCACGGTGGCCAGCATTCCCATGTAATCGCCGGTCGCGCGGTCGATGGCCAGCGATTTCTGGCGCGCGCCGCGGAAGATGTTTCCTCCGCCGACGATGATGGCCATTTGAATGCCGAGGTCGCTGACTTCCTTCACCTCGCGCGCAATGCTGTGGACGGTTTCAGCGTCAATGCCAAAACCTTGCGAACCCTGAAACGATTCTCCGGAAAGTTTTAGAACGATGCGCCGGTAAGCGGGCTCGGAGGACTTACTCTTGGGGTTGGGCTTTCGGTCGTCTTTGCTCATGCTCTCGGCGGGCATTCTAACAAAGAATCAACCGGGCCGCACGGTTTGGATTTCCAATTTCCGCCCCGCCGGAAAATCCGCGGGCGAGCTTTCCGGCCGCTCGCCGGAACGAGCCCAGGAGCGGGCACGGCTGTATCCGGAACGCGCCGCTTAATTCGCGGCCGCGACGGCGGGCGGCTCTTCGGTGGTGGCGCTGGCGCTTTCGCCCACTTTGAATCGCACGTAACGCCGGATGGAAATATTTTCACCCAGCTTGTGGATCATCTGGCTGACCATCTCGCCGACCGTCATCGACTCGTCCTTGATGAAGTGCTGTTCGTAGAGGCAATTCTCCTCGTAGAACTTCTCCATCTTGCCGTTGACGATCTTTTCGGCCACCGCTTCCGGTTTGCCGGTGGCGCGTGCCTGCGCTTTGTAGATTTCGCGCTCACGGTCCAGAATTTCCTGCGTGACGTCCTCGCGGCGGACGAACCGCGTATCCAGTGCGGCGATGTGCATGGCCACGTCGTGGCAGAGGCGCTGAAAATCCTCGGTGCGCGCGACGAAATCGGATTCGCAATTGATTTCCACGAGCACGCCGATTTTCCCGCCGGCGTGAATATAGTGCCCGACCAGGCCCTCGCTCGCCTGGCGCGCCGCCTTCTTTTGCGCGGCCGCCTGCCCTTTCTTGCGGAGGACGTCGATCGCGCCTTCAATATTGCCCTTGGATTCGACGAGCGCCGAGCGGCAATCGGAAAATCCCGCGCCGGTTCGCTCGCGGAGTTCCTTCACCAGTTGCGCGGAAATATTAACCGGTTCGGTTGGTGTGGTCATGGCTCTATCGCATTCCTTTATCGGCAAATTCTGTCATTTTGAAAACACAGCCGTCCGCGGGGTTCCCTGCACGGAAATCCGCATTGCATTCCTATTCGGCGGCTTTTACGGAATTCTTCGGCTCGGCTTCGGTTTCCGGTTCGGGCGTTGGTTCGGCGAGCACGTCCACCCCTGGCTCGACGAAATCGCCTTCCTGCTTTTCGTATTTTTCGTATTTGCTGGTGTCCTGATATTCGAGCGTATCCTCGGTCAGGGCGGCATCGGTAGCGGCCTTTTCCTCGGCGATTTGCGATCGCTCGTACGCCTGGCGGCCTTCGATCACAGCGTCCGAAATTTTGGACGTAAACAGCTTGATCGCGCGCAGCGCGTCGTCGTTGCCCGGAATCACCCAGTCCACCTGGTCCGGGTCGCAATTGGTGTCCACGATGGAAACCACGGGAACGCCCATGCGGCGCGCTTCGCGAACCGCAATCGCTTCCGCGTTGGAATCGATCACGAACATCGCGTCCGGCAGCGCCGACATATTCTCGACGCCGGACAGGTTCTGCTTCAGGTGCTTCATCTCGCGGTCCAGGCGCGCCGCTTCTTTCTTGGAGAGCTGCGCCATCCGGCCGTCTTCCGTCATGGCCTTCAGCGTCTTCAGGCGCTTGATCGATTTTTGCAGCGTCGACCAGTTGGTCAGCGTGCCGCCCAGCCAGCGGTGGTTGACGTAGAACATCCCGCAGCGGTTGGCTTCCTCGGCCACGGCTTCCTGCGCCTGGCGCTTGGTGCCCAGGAACAAAATCGTTTTGCCGTTGGCGCTCTGGTCGCTCACAAATCGCGCGGCTTCGCGGAACAGCTTCAATGTTTTTTGCAGATCGATGATGTGGATTCCATTGCGTTCGCCGAAGATATATTCCTTCATCTTCGGATTCCAGCGGCGGGTCTGGTGGCCGAAATGAACTCCAGCCTCCAGCAACTCTTTCATCGTAATTTCAACTGCCAAGGTTCCTCCTCAGGAGATAGATGTTTGCGAGCTCCAGGCCGTTTCACAACAAACGCGGCCCGCAGCCGAACATCCTTTTGCCGGCTCCTTGCCGGCCGTGAATTTAGTCCGGCCGGAGGCCGGACCGAACTGCTTTGCAGGCGGGCTCAGAACCCACGCCCAACTAGCGCTTGCTGAACTGGAAGCGCTTGCGGGCGCCCTTCTGCCCGTACTTCTTGCGTTCCTTCATGCGCGAATCGCGGGTCAGGAAACCGTTCTTGCGCAAACCCGCGCGCAACTCCGGATTGAAAACCGCCAGTGCGCGGGAAAGCCCCATGCGCACCGCCCCGGACTGCCCGCCGACGCCGCCGCCGTTCACGGTCGCGACCACGTCCACGGAACCCGCAGTCTCCGTGAACTTCATCGGCTCGACGGCCCGATTGCGCCAGGTCACGTTGCGAAAATATTCATCCGGCGTGCGTCCGTTGATGGTGATCTGGCCGGAGCCAAACGTCAGGAAGACCCGCGCAACGGATTCCTTGCGCCGCCCGGTCCCATAAAATTTTTGTTTCGCACCTTCCAAAGGTTGCGTGCTGGAACTCAAATTTCCTCCTCACATCCAACGATGCTGAAAATTTCGTTTCGCCGCTGCTCCGCAGACAGCAAGTCCCGGCTCCCCGATTTGCGGCGAACGCAAAGTGGAGTCTGGTTAAAGGTTAGAGTGCAGCCGCTTGTGGTTTTTGCCCCGCGTGGCGCGCCAAACCCTTGTCGTCCTTATAAATCCGCAGCTTCTTCGCCCGCAGCGCCCGCAGCTTGTTCTTCGGGAGCATGCCCAGCACGGCTTCGCGCAACATCCAGTCCACCCGGTCGGGACGCAGGCGCTTGGCCGGAATTTCCTTCAGACCGCCTGGATAGCCGCTGTGATGCCGGTACACTTTCTGTTCCAGCTTGTTTCCGGTCAGGCGGATCTTGTCGGCGTTAATGACAATGACGTGATCTCCGCAATCGAGATACGGAGTGTAGTTGGCTTTGTCCTTGCCGATCAGGATGCGCGCAACGCGCGTCGCCACGCGGCCCAATACTTGTCCGCCGGCGTCCACTACAAACCATCCGCCGCCCTGTTCGATCTCTTCGGTTTCCCGTCCCCGGGGGACATACGTACGCATGTGCTTAGTCACACCTTTCCATGAATAGTCAAACGTAGACAATATCGGGTACGGGGGCTTTTGTCAATGAAGGTCTGCGCGCAGACGAAGAGGCGAGCGAGTCGGACGGCGGGACGCCGGTCGCCTCGCGGTGCTGCGCGTCCAGACGCGGCACCGCGGGCGGGCGCTGAATGCCTCGCTTATACGGAAGACTTCGTCGCGGACGCGTGCGCCGGAGTCGACGTCGAGGAAGACGACGCGCTGCGGGAGTACGCGGGCTTGTCGAGGTCGCTGTCGCTTCCCGACGAGCCGGTGCGATCGATTTCGATGGAGCCCTTGAAGTACGCGCCGTCCTCAATCATGATGCGCGCGGTGGTCAGATCTCCCACCACCGAGCCATCCTTCTTGATTTCGATGCGGTCGCGGGCCCGCAAATTGCCTTTCACGCTGCCGTAGACGACGACTTCGCGAGCCACCACATCGGCCGTCAGCTTGGCGCTGGCGCCCACGGTGAGCTTGCGGTCTTCGAGCTGGATCAGCCCTTCGACGCTGCCGTCTACGTGCAGATCTTCATTTCCGGATATTTCGCCCTTCACGTGCAAGCTGGCGCCTAGCCGGGCGGTTGAACCGGACGGCGTGGAACTCAGCGGGCGCATGGCATCAGTGCTCATGTCTTTTCCCTCCGTTTTTGCCGAAGCCGGCTGCGCTACCGGTGCTGGTGGTTCCGGAGCTTTCGCGGTCGTCGGTTGCGGCGATTCTGGTTTCTTGTTTCCCCACATCTTTTTGCTAGCCTCCTCGGTCAAAGACACCTACAACGACTCCTGGTGCAGGACCGGGGGTGCGACACAATTTATCTCCCGGGTCGGAAGTGGAACAAGAGAATATCGGGCGTGATGTTCCTTAAAGTAACACGGGCTGGGAGCCCTGCTGGGAGAGGCAAGACTACAGGAACGCAGATACGAGCGCAACGGAAGATTTTGTTGTTTCAAACTGAAATCGGAAATTCAGTATTTCCGCAGCACGCCGACCACGCGGCCCTGAATTTTCACGTCGGCGGCAGGAACTACGATCGGCTCCATTTCCGAATTCGCAGGCTGCAGGCGAATCTTCCCGCCGGCCTCGCGATAAAATCGCTTCAGCGTGGCTTCGTCATTTCCGACCAGGGCGACGACAGTTTCACCGGGATTGGCCACCTGCGTCGGCTCGATCACCACGTAGTCGCCGTTCATGATGTGGTCTTCGATCATGGAGTTGCCCTTCACCTGGAGCACAAACGATTTGTCCGAGCGCGCAAATTCGCCGAGCGAAAGCGTTTCCCGCTCCTCGACCGCTTCCAGGGGCGGCCTGCGGCAATGCGCCCCATCAGCGGCAGCTCGACCGTGTGCCGTTCGTGGACCTGCTCTCGCACCGGCTTCGGCAACTGCATGACCTCGATGGACCGGCTCTGGTTATACCCGCGCCGGATGAATCCCTTGCGCTCCAGCGTGGTGATGTGTTTGTGCACGGTGGCGAGCGAAGTAAGTTTCAGCGAGCGAGCCATTTCCTCAAAGCTCGGCGAGTAGCCGTGCTTGTTATGAAAGTTCACCAGAAAATCGAGCACTTCTTTTTGGCGTTTCGTCAGGGTCATGGCGCGCTCCTTCGGTGCGCCCCCATCTTAGGCGAAGTAAAAGCGAAAAAGCAACACAAATCGAAGAATGCAACCACGGATGAACACGGATAAAACCAAAGGCAACTGAAAGAATTTGAACGCAGACCTCGGTCGCCTCGCGGCGGAAGTTCGCGCCGGTAGGGCACGATCGCTCCCTTACGAAGGGGCGGAGGTTTTGATTTGCTCGGCGGCGGGGTGTCAACTCGCACTCCCGGCACCGTTGCTCCCAGGGCTGTGGAAAAGTACCGGATTTTTTCCCTACATGCAGCGATTCTTGTATTGACACAAACGACACAGTTATGCCATACCGTGTACGGGAAGTGCATCAATATGCACCTCCTGCATTGACTCGATGTAGGAGGCATTAAATGGTTACACGTTACGTGTGTGTCTCCGCAACGTGTCGCCGCGAAATGGAACTCGAAGTTTCGCATGGCGGCAGCTCGGGCCCGGTTGCAAAAGGCTGTCCGTGCGGTGCGGGAATGAAAAAAGTTTATACCGCGCCGATCCTTCGGAAGTTGTACGAAGCCACGGATAAGCAGTTCTTTGCCGATTGCATACTAGCGGGCATCATCAAATCAGAGGGTGACTAATGATCTATCCTTGGCCCTCCTAGAGAAGTTATGAGATGGGTGCCAGCGCCGCTTGAAATCGCCTGCTACATGGCTATCGCTGTTTTGGGCGGATTTCTACTGTGCAAGGGAGTGACGGATCAGGCCACGGTCACCCTATTGGGAGGGGCACTGTGCATGATGATTGGGACAATGATCCTCGTCATCGCCATCAGAAATTTTCTGCGGCACGGACGTATGTTGCGAAAACATACCTTGAACCGGCAGAGTGACTTGGACTAGTAATCTCGATTGGATCTCAACATACGACACTCACTTAGACTTCCTAGCCGTTTATGACAGATGAACTGCGTTATGCGGCCCGGTATCCGCTTGTCGCCTCGGTGGACGTGCTCGATCTTCAAACGGGCGCTCGTATTACTGCTCGAACGTCAGACTTGAGCTTAACGGGATGTTTTGTTGATACCCTGAATCCCTTACCATCAGGAACAAAAGTAAGGTTGAATCTCGCTCACGGGAATGGAATCTGTTCAATTGTCGGTACGGTGGCGCATTCCATGCCAAATTTGGGAATGGGTGTTAAGTTTGACGAACTGGACCAAATCCAGCAGCAGGTTTTGCAGAGTTGGCTCATCACTCGGTCGAAATAGCTTTAGACCGTCGCTGCGTCCTCAATTTTGATGCGGTTACGGCAATTAGTACCTTAAAACCGCTCACGCCAAGCCACAAATTTATTCAACCTTCTGGTTGGACTCGCTGACCTAAACGGGCCTATCAGCTAACTTTGATCTGGGCTCCGATGGTTCATAAGCTACGATACAATCGCGTCCGGCCTTCTTCGCCTTGTACAATGCTTCATCAGCGGCCCGTATCAAATCTTCCGAATCATTGCCGTGCGTGGGGAACGTAGCAATTCCCGCGGACACCGTGATCGTGCCAAGTGTTTGACCGCGATTGTGAAGAGAAAGATGCTTGATGGCTTCACGAATGCCCTCTGCGCACTTGTAGGCCCCCTTTTCATCTACTTCAGCGACGATAATTGAGAATTCCTCCCCGCCATATCGACAAGCCAAGTCTCCGGCTCTCACTCGTCCGCTAATCACTCCAGCGACCTCCTTGAGCAAGAAGTCTCCGACCTGATGGCCAAACGTATCGTTGAAACGCTTAAAATGATCCAAATCAAGCATCACGAGCGACAGGTTCCGGCCTGTTCGAATCGCACGATGTATCTCCCGATTCAAGGATTCCTCTAGATAACGACGGTTATAAAGACCCGTTAGAGGATCACGAATCGACTGGTTACGAAGCAACTCTCTAAGCTTCAAATTCGCCAACGCCAGGGAAACACGCTCCCCCACTGCGTTTGCGCGACGCCTCAGAGTGGAATGCTCGAACTCTGCGGGTTGTGGCATGGAGGACGATCCGAGCTGCGGACTGTCCTCCACATAAAGAAGACCAAAAGTTTCTCCCTGAGCTACCAAGGGCACACACAGATAATTCGTGCCGCAGGATACATCTACATGGGAACACGGCAACGATGAGCCAGGACCGCCGTAGCACTTGCCTCGCCGCAGCGCCCAGCAATCGTCGGGATGGAACACGGCCTGGATCGTCGAACAACCGTGCCAGCTGGCGATGGATTCCACGAGATCACGCGATGCGTTCAGAACGCAAAGCGCACCCGGTCGGAACCCGAGAAGGCTCGGTAATGCATTTTCGCTCATCCTGTAAGCTTCTTCTGCCGTCTGACAAGATTGCAGTGAATCGCCTAACTCGCTTAACTCCTTGCTCTCTCTCGACAGAGCTTCTGATTCGAGCAACGCGACCCTTAGCCGTTCATCCGCTTTCTTGCGATCGGTGATGTCGCGCAAAAATGCGACGGCCCCTCTTTTTTCACCGCTTTGGTTGAGGAGTGGTCCGCCCGCTGCGAGCATCCATCGCGATTCTTCCGCGCCGGGTGGATGAACACATATCTCCATTTCTGTTCCTGCTCCCTCGGACAACGCGCGACTTAGGGGCAACTCTCGGGTCTCGAAAATTGATGTACCATCACCTTTATATAAGCCCAGCAAGCGCGGGTAATCATCACTCAATTCTTCTACTGCGGCGACCGCGTTATATCGAACCCCGACAGGATTCCGAAGAATGATTTTGCCGGAAGCATCGGCAACGATCACCGCGTCTCGGCAGCTGTCCAGTATCGATTGTAAGAGTCCTCTCTCTTCGACAGCCGAATGTTCCGCATGTTCACGGCGTGTGAGTTCACGATTGAGGACCGCTAGCGAGAGAACTAGGAAGCCGAAAACGGCCATGCCGAGTGCAATATCGACCCTTTCTTCCCGATTATGGCTCGCTTCCGCGGCCGCAGATCTTTGCTGAAGTACAACTCGCTCCGCGCGGTCAAACGCGTCGAGTAGTTCTGTCACTTGGACAGATATTTTGGCGCTCCGGTCATCAAAATCCTTCTGTTGTTTGGCGTCTTCATGCATTCTTTCGTGCAGCTCGATGGACTCGCTCAAAAGCGACAATCGTCCGTTTATGAGGGGCTCGAGTTGTGCGAG
Source organism: uncultured Acidobacteriota bacterium (assembly GCA_963800455.1). Taxonomy (GTDB): domain Bacteria; phylum Acidobacteriota; class Terriglobia; order Acidiferrales; family UBA7541; genus Palsa-360. Next base: position 1,844,625 of record CAWDAY010000004.1, read on the forward strand.
GCTGACCTGCTGGGGAATACTATCTGCCGTCAGCCTGCGTAACTTCTGGAAATCCGTCAACGCTGATTTTTTTGCCAAATTGAACGCTTCGATTTGGGTTGAGTCTCCCAAAAGGATGTACGCTCGGCGCGCGACGGCGGCATCGTAAATTCCGGCGCGAAGCGACTCACCAACTTCAAGCACGTCACGGTCGTGAGAGACGCTGTAGCCCTTTTGCGTTGTATCCCTGTTGACGCGGATTGCAAACCAACCGATCAGCCCCAAGGTTAGGCAAGCCAATAAAAACGCGATGTTCGTTTTGGCCTTCAGGCTCATTGCTGGTGGTCTTGCACGCGTAGCTCGTTTCTCAGGTTCTTCCGCGATTATAAATCCGCGAGTTCGGCCACCCATCCCCAGAAAGCGTTGGACGTGCCTTAATGAGTACTAGCACGATTCTGTACCAGTTACATGACCGGCGGAACTCCAAAAATCTGTTTGTCAAGTTTTCGCCGTTCAGATATGCTCTGGCGTCCCCGATTTGCACAAAGCTATTGAAAATCCATTATGGGGGGTTATGTGGATGCATGTTGGTGATCGTTTGCGCGAATTGCGTGAGCAAAAGCGCTTATCTCAAGGTGACATCGAAAAGCGGACCGCTTTGCTTCGCTCTTACATCTCCCGCATAGAGAACGGGCACACCGTTCCCGCGATTGAGACGCTGGAGAAGATCGCGCACGCGTTGGAAGTTCCGATGTACCAATTTTTTTATGATGGCGAGGAGCCTCCCAAATTACCGAATCTACCTCCGCGAAAAAGTGCCGCTGAGATCGCCTGGGGAAGCAGAGGAAAGGATGCACGGTGGCTCTCAAGGTTACGAAGGCTACTGAGTCGAGTGAGCGACAACGATCGGAAGCTCTTAATGTTTATAGCGCATAAAATGTCGAAGGTAAAATAGCCTGAATCGCCGCTCGTGCACCGCTGTGCGCAGCATCTCCGAAGCGAATTTTCAGATTGCAAATGGGCGCGCGGCGATGGGAAGAACTTGCAAATAATGTCGAACGAATCGGATGTTTGTTCGCGCTTCTCTTTGCACTTTTCCTTTTTTGGTCGCTCTATTACCAATGAACCTGCACCTTTACAGAAACATCGGACGGCAACGAGGATGGTAGACCGATCATCAGATCCTTCACCACTAGATAGTACTCGCCTTTTGCAAGCCAGCCGGTCTGCCGAAAGGCGTCCGTCTTGACCGACGTAATGTCTACATAGGACTTTACGTCGCCCCATTCTCCTCTTTCGATTCTTTCAAGCTGATCTGGGGGCGTTAGAAATGCGTCAATTGTATTGCCTCGGAGAACACGCACGTGGATGCTCACGATTCCTTCGTGCGGTAAGCTTACTGGAATTGCTTTCCATGAAGGTGCCGGTAAGTGCTCAACTTCGTCTATCACCGTGACCGGACTGTGGACGATGGGCGAGAGTCGACGAGTCGTCTCTTTCATTCCTGGAGTCTTCGACATCGCGCCAACAAACGCCGGAAGCGCCACTAATAGCACGACCAAAGCTTTGAGCCCCCAGGTTATTCCGCTAATGTTCGTATCGTTTCCCGAGGTAGGTTCACCGTGTCTTTGACTTTGTCTTTCACTCTTTTTTTCGAGCAATTCGAGCATTGCTGGTCCCCTTTCCGACAAACCTGTTTTCTCTGTTTATTGAGAAATGATATGCGGATCTTTATGGCTGTGTAGACCTTCGTTTAGCATACCCGGCCTAGTTTCGTTTTCTGGCAGATACGCGCGAACTAGCCGTTCGAGATCGTGCAGACTTTCAGCGTGCTCAGGATAGTTGAGGAAATAAATCTCGAAATCAAATCGATCGCTCGGACCCGATGCAGCCGATAAACTCACGGCGAAACGGCTGGTGACTCGCGAAGCTGCTGAGGTATCAAGCCCCGGCAGGATAACTCCCAAGAATCCGAAACTCAAAACGTAGATAGAATCTTCGTCACGCAGTTTTCGGGATACTTCCTTCGCTGCATCGCCGAGCACACAGTTCGCCAAGCTTGACTGAGAAAACTCTGGACGCAATTTGATCGCGATGATGAACACCGATAGAGCCCGTTGCATCGCGGCCGCTCGCCGAAACTCCATCGATAAGCGATCCTCGAAGGTATTGTAATTCGGCACGGCTTCCCACAGGTCGGCGCTTGCTTGCCTCAATTCCTCCGACGCCCGCCTGCGATCGAGCGCCATCTGGCGTCTCAGACGTTGAATCGTAAGCTGGCGGTCCACTATGTAGGCTACGAGCAAACAGGAGAGTGCGCAAAAGCCCACGAATGCGACCTGGGGTGCCCTAATTAGGGACGGCGTACGGCTTGCGAACACCTCTGGATACATCAGCGCCGCCAACCCGGCAGCCAGAACGAAGATCGCTGAACACGCAAAGATGGTTAACTCAAGTTCTCGCCGTTCAACCGCTTGTTGCTCGGACTGAAGCATGCGTGTCCTCATTAGGAGAGTCCATAATTAGTTGCGTCCATATTTGTGGCTATGATATCTCAGGTACTATACGCCAGAACAGCGTTGGGCATCCCTTGTGTGTCCGAACAGATACGAGGCGCTGCATTTCTTTGTGGCTCAATGCTAACGTCGCCCGTCTCAAGGGTGACGTTGGCACGCAGCCGTTAAGGGGTGACGAATTCATGGAACTAAGACAGGAATTTACTTCCTAGCATTACATGGCCAGTGGCATTGTGCTATCCTTACCTATTGGAAGCCTCTGGGGAACTTCGGCATCCGTGGGTGACGGTCCTTAGGGCATACCGGGCGGTTAAAATTCATAAATAAGAATTGGAGCAATTCCAAGCTATGGCTACGATTACGGACCCAGTCGTCCGCGCACACAAGCGCGAAGTGATTGAAAAGGCCGTCCTCCGATTTTGCGGCGATTCCGGCGACGGCATGCAGATTACCGGCAGCCAGTTCACGAACACCGTAGCACTCTACGGAAACGATCTCGCAACGTTCCCCGATTATCCCGCTGAAATTCGCGCCCCTGCCGGCACGCTTCCGGGCGTCAGCGGTTTTCAGATTCAATTTTCCTCCGGCGACGTATTCACCCCGGGCGATGCCGTGGACGTGCTCGTGGCGATGAACCCAGCCGCGCTGAGGACCAACGTCAAGGACCTGAAAGCGAACGGCATCCTGATCGTCAACAGCGACGCGTTCACCGACGGCGATTTGCGCAAGGCCAATCTCAATACCAATCCGCTGGAAGACGGCTCCCTCGACAAGTACCGGCAATTCCCCGTGGAGCTGGAACGCCTGACCCGCGCCGCGCTGCAAGACCTGGGCCTCGACGCCAAGTCGATGGACCGTTGCAAGAACTTCTTCGCGCTCGGCATGTGCTACTGGCTTTACAACCGGTCGATGGACCTGACGTATAAGTGGATCGAAGACAAGTTCAAGACCAAGGCATTGCTGGTGGAAGCGAACAAGCTGGCGATGCGCGCGGGATACAACTACTGCGAAGCGACCGAGGCGTTTCAAGTCAGCTACGAAATTCCTCCGGCCAAGCTCACTCCCGGCACCTACCGGAACCTGAGCGGCAACCAGGCGCTGGCCATCGGTTTCGTGGCGGCCTCGCAAAAGGCCGGCCTTCCGCTTTTCCTCGGCTCGTATCCGATCACGCCCGCGTCCGACATTCTCCACGAGCTCTCCATGTACAAAAACTTCGGCGTGATGACGTTCCAGGCCGAAGACGAAATCGGCGCGATCACCTCGGCGATCGGCGCCGCATATACCGGCGCTCTCGCTCTCACCACCACCTCCGGACCCGGCATGGCGCTCAAGACCGAAGCCATGGGTCTGGCGGTCGCGGTGGAATTGCCCCTCGTGATTTGCGACATTCAGCGCGGCGGCCCGTCCACAGGCTTGCCGACCAAGACCGAGCAGGCCGATCTGCTGCAGGCCATGTTCGGACGAAACTCTGAAGCGCCGATCCCCGTGATCGCGTCTTCAACGCCGGGCGATTGCTTCTGGGTCGCCGTCGAAGCCTGCCGCATCGCGCTCAAATACATGGTTCCGGTCATTATTTTGTCCGACGGGTACCTGGCCAACGGCGCCGAGCCGTGGCGCATTCCGTCGGTCGATGAAATTCCCGGCATCCAGGTGAAGTTCGCGACCAACCCCGAAGGGTTCCATCCCTACGCTCGCAACCCTGAGACGCTGGCGCGCGCCTGGGCGATTCCGGGCACGCCTGGACTCGAGCACCGCATCGGCGGCATCGAGAAGCAGGACGTAACCGGCAACATCAACTACGAGCCGCTGAACCACGAAAAGATGGTCCGGCTGCGCGCGGCCAAAGTGGAGGCCATCGCGCAGGACATTCCGGATCTCGTTCCGGCCGGCGATCCCGACGGCGATCTTTTGATCGTGGCTTGGGGCTCGACCTACGGCCCCATCACCGCGGGCATGAAGACCATGCGCGCCAAGGGACATCGCATCGGCCACGTCCATCTGCGGCACCTGAACCCGCTAGCGCGCAATCTCGGCGACTTGATGAAGCGCTATCGCCACGTTCTGGTCCCTGAGATGAACCTCGGCCAGCTGTCCATGATTCTGCGCGCCAAGTATCTGGTGGACGCGCAAGGCTACAACAAGATCCAGGGTCAGCCCTTCAAGCAAGCGGAAATCGAAGCGAAGATCGAAGAAATTCTGGGCTGAGGCCCGAAAGGAATTTGGAGAAAAGACCAATGACTACGGCATCGATTCCAGTACTTACGAAGAAGGATTTCCAGACGGACCAGGAAGTCCGCTGGTGTCCGGGCTGCGGAGACTACGCCATTCTCTCCGCCGTGCAGTCGGTGTTTCCCGAACTCGGGATTCCCCGCGAAAAGTTTGTCGTCATTTCCGGGATCGGCTGCTCCAGCCGCTTCCCGTATTACATGAATACGTTCGGATTCCACACCATCCACGGACGCGCTCCGGCGGTTGCCACCGGCGTAAAGGTCACGAATCCCGACCTGGAAGTGTGGGTGGCGACCGGAGACGGCGATTCGCTGGCCATCGGCGGCAACCACACGATTCACATGCTGCGCCGCAATGTCGGCGTCAAAGTGCTGATGTTCAATAACAAGATTTACGGCCTCACCAAGGGCCAGTACTCACCCACTTCGGAATTCGGCAAGAAGACCAAATCCACCCCGTTCGGCACCGCGGACCGGCCGTTCAATCCGCTCGGCCTGGTGATCGGCGCGGACACGTCCTTCGTCGCGCGTTCCGTGGACGTCTTCCAGGGCCATCTGAAGGAGACGCTCAAGAAGGCTGCCGCCCACAGAGGCTCGGCCTACATTGAAATCCTGCAGAACTGCAACATCTTCAACGACGGCGCGTGGTTCGACCTCACGGAAAAGGAAGCCCGCAGCGAGCATGTGGTCCAGCTCGAGCACGGCAAGCCCCTGATCTACGGCAAGAACCGCGACAAGGGCATCCGCCTCAACGGCATGGAACTGGAAGTCGTTCATCTCGGCAACGGCAATGGCCTCACGGAAAAGGACGTTCTCGTTCATGACGAGCACCATCCGAATCCCGCCTACGCCTATTTGCTGGCTCAGATGGAAGACAAGCCCGGCTTCCCAACTCCCATCGGCGTCCTGCGCTCCTGGGATCGCGACCGCTACGAGGACGTGATGGCCAAGCAGATTCAGGACGTCATCGCCAAGCGCGGCCCCGGCCAACTGGAAAAGCTCCTGAACGCCGGCGACACATGGGAAGTGAAGTAGGCCCGCGCCAGCGGATTTTCACTTCAACGAAAAGTTCTAAAGACGAAAGGCGGCCCGGAAATTCGGGCCGCCTTTGTTTTTTTATCGCAGTAAATCTCTGAGCGTACTGGGACCGGCTGAATCTCAAATTTCAAATCTGAAATTGGAAATCCGATCACCGGAATCCGGCGAGTGAAGTAATGCTGAGGAGTTTCCGCCCGAACCGCTTGCTACTGGCGCGTTCCGGCAGCCATCGCCGACGTATGGGAGTCGCTGTTCTGCCGCGCGAAATAATTCTCGTCGTTCAGCCGGCGGTAGATGCGGCCCGCAACGCCCGCCGCCATCGGTCCCTTGATTGCGGCAGTGTGGCCGCGCATCAGCACCACGAGAACGATTTTGGGATGCGCCTGATCGGCGTAGGAAACAAACCATCCAATCCGCGAAGAGGAATCCGAACAAGTCCCGGTCTTGCCGAGAGCCTGTTCGTCAGAGGAGATGTAGCTGAGGCGCGCCGTGCCGTAGAGAACTGCGGCGAGCATACCGTCCCGCACTTCCGGCAGGAGCGATTCGATATTGAGTTGGCGCTTGACGCGCGGCGTGAAATTCGCGCGTTCCTCGGCCGTCCGCGGATATTGCAGGTAATACAGCGTCCCGCCGTTGGCGAAGCTCGAAACCAGGGCGCCCAGCTGCAACGGCGTCATTTGAATTCCCTGCCCGAAACTGGACATCCGCGCCACGCCGCCAAACGCCGGGGGCTCGGAAGGAAATCCTCCCGGATGTTCTTCAGGAATTTGATAGCCGGCCAGTTCGCCCAGTCCCAGGAGACGCCCGTAATGCGAAACGGTGTCGAAGCCCATGCGCCGGCCCAGTTCCTCGAAAAACGCGTTATTCGAGTGCGCCAGCGCCTCGGTAAGATTCAGATATTTTCGGGGAGCGACGCGGATCATCGTGTCGCGCGTGACCACGCCTTCCTGCAACGCCGCGATCGCAATCACCGGCTTGATCGTCGAGCAAGGAATAAAGCCGGCGGAAAATGCCAGGTTCTGATTGACGACCGTCAGAATGCGTCCCGTCGCAGGATCGATGGCGACCACCGAACCGTTGTACCGGCCCAGCGCGTCCACCGCCGCCTTGCGCACGACCGGGTCGTCATAAGCGGTGACATCTCCTTTTTGGGAATCCGTGAACGTGGGTACGCCGTAGCGCGTAGCAGAATGCTTCCTGACCGAAGCGCGGGTAGCGCGCGGAGCGGGAGCGGCCAGTGCGGGCGAACTTCCCGCAATGACAGTGCTGAGTAGAATTGCGACGAATCGAAGATAGCTGGGCCGGTAGCTCATAAATTATATTCTTCCAATCTGCTGAAATGCATTGCGCTCCCGAAGCGCGTTTTGAGCTTGAACTCTGATTCTAGGTAATTTACGCGTCCGAACGCAATAGCTAATCTAGACTATTACGTACTATCACGCACGGGGCCATTTCCGGGTACGTTCGTACTAACCTGAAAACAGGAAGCATACGAGCGGCACAGGGATTTTCGAGATGTACCTCTGAGGAACAACCGGTTCAAAAGGGACGCAAAACCCGCGGAATTCAAGGGGATATAGCGATGCGGCCCGGCAAATTGCCGGGCCGCATTCGCCTGTCGGAATATTCCTTCCAGCCTTCGCAGCCGGTTACTTGATCGGACGAGGTTTGCCCGCCGCGGCGGATGCAGCGGCAGCAGCCTGAACCGCGGGCTTTTCCGCGGCCTTCTCTGCCTGCGCTTCCGCAGCACCTGCTCCATTGGCCGCGCCCGGAATGGGAATGCCCATCTTCTTGCGCAGCGTGTTTTCGATTTTGCCGCGGACGTCCGCGTGTTCCTTCAGGAAGACGCGCGCATTTTCCCGTCCCTGGCCCAACCGCTCGCCGCCGAACGAAATCCAGGTGCCCGACTTTTCGAGGACGCCCTTATCCACGCCGAGGTCGATCAAGTCGCCTTCGCGGGAAACGCCTTCGCCATAGAGAATGTCGAACTCGGCCTCGCGGAACGGCGCCGCTACCTTGTTCTTCACCACCTTGGCGCGCGTGCGCGAACCGATGACGCGGTCGCCTTCCTTGATGGACTGGATGCGGCGAATATCGAGCCGGATCGAGGAGTAGAATTTCAGCGCGCGGCCGCCCGTCGTGGTTTCCGGATTGCCGAACATGACGCCGATCTTTTCGCGGATCTGGTTGATGAAAATCAGGCAGGTGCGTGACTTGGAGACGATGGCCGTGAGTTTTCGCAGCGCCTGCGACATCAGGCGCGCCTGCAAGCCCATTTGCGGATCGCCCATGTCGCCTTCGAGTTCGGCGCGCGGCACGAGCGCGGCCACCGAGTCCACTACGATCACATCCACCGCGCCCGACTGGATGAGCTTCTGCGCGATCTCCAGCGCCTGCTCGCCGTTGTCCGGTTGCGACACCAGCAGATTGTCCACGTCCACGCCGAGCTTGCGCGCGTAGACCGGATCGAGCGCGTGCTCCGCGTCGATGAACGCCGCCTGGCCGCCCATCTTCTGCGCCTCGGCGATGATGTGCAGCGTCAGCGTCGTCTTGCCGCCCGATTCCGGGCCGTAAATTTCAATCACGCGCCCGCGCGGCACGCCGCCCACGCCCAGCGCCGCATCGATCGAAAGCGCTCCGGTGGGGATCACGCTGACGGGCACCAGCACGTCGCGGCTGCCCAGACGCATGATGGCGCCCTTGCCGTAGTCTTTTTCAATCTGCGAAATCGCGTTTTCCAGCATCTTGCTCTTGTCGTCTGTCATGGCTCCACCTCGGAAGCTAAATTGTCACGGTTCGTGACTGCGCGGGTTCCTTCGGAGTCTACTACAAACCGCCCGGCTCGGCTCAATTTCATTGCGAAAGGCACGATACCATATGGCGAAGAAAAAGCAAATACTATTTTCCAGCTCGCCTCCCGCGGCACGGCGTTCTTTCCGGCGCTACTTCGCGTATTCATAAAAACCTCGACCGGACTTTCGCCCCAGCCAGCCGGCGGCCACCATTTTCCGCAACAAGGGACAGACGCGATACTTCGGATCGCCGAAGCCGTCGTGCAAGACGTCAAGGATGTTCACGCACACATCGAGGCCGATAAAATCGGCGAGTTCGAGAGGGCCCATGGGATGATTCATCCCGAGCTTCATGACGACGTCGACGGCTTCCGCGGTGGCGACGCCTTCCATGACGGCGAAGGCGGCCTCGTTGATCATCGGCAGGAGGACGCGATTGGAGACGAATCCGGGCGCGTCGTTGACGGCCACTGGCTTTTTCTCCAGGCGCTCGCACAGAGCCATCGTCGCTTGAAATGTTTCGTCGCTCGTCTGCAACGCGCGGATCACCTCGACGAGCGTCATCACCGGCACGGGGTTCATGAAGTGCATGCCGATGAAGCGGTCGGGACGGCTGGTGGCCGCCGCGAGGGTGGTCACGGAAATGGAGGACGTATTCGACGCGAGGATCGCTTCCGGGCGCAGCAGTTTGTCCGCTTCGCGCAGCACGGAAAGCTTCAAGTCCAGGCGCTCGGGCACGGCTTCCACTGCGAAATCGGCGCGCGCAATTTCCGACAAATCGGTCGCCGTGTGAATGCGGCCCAGGATTTTCGGCTTGTCTGCCTCCGAGATTTTCCCCTTTTTCACTTCGCGGTCGAGATTTTTCGCAATCGTGTCGCGAGCGCGAACGAGGAACTCTTCCTGCACGTCGCGCAGGAGCACGTCGTAGCCGCAGCGGGCGAAGACGTGCGCGATGCCGTTGCCCATGGTGCCCGCGCCGAGCACAGCCACGGTGCGGATTGCGTTTAAGGACATTTCATCTCCTCGCAGTCAGGGAGCTGAGAAGTATAGGGAGTTGAAGTGGGAAAGGAAAGTAGCGCGGGCTTCAGCCTGCGGGTTTTGGGCCTTGCAAGGACTAACCCCCGCAGGCTGAAGCCCGCGCTACTGGGTCTCATTCCGGCGGGCTGGCTTCGACGAGTTCGCGCACAATCTCTTTCGCACGCGGTTCCTGCGCCGGACGAACGACCACCTTCCATCGGCCGGCCTCGGAGGATTTGCGCGAGGCGATGCCGACTTCACGTAGACACATCGTCACGTTGTCCGCGAAACCTTCGCTATCGCCGTTCCAAACATCGGAAACAGGATCGTCCTCGTACCACTCCGCCGACAAATCTTGCGGACCCTCGATATTCGGCTGATCCGATTCCGGAAGCGTCAACGCCTCAATCCCCTCGGGAGTCAATTCGTTGGGATCGATAGCCCCATCCTCATCCAGAATAATCTTTCTGGCGGCGTCCCGATCCGCGGTGGAAACAAAAATCTCCAGGCTCGAACCCAGGGGAATAAATGGATTGAAGCTCTTTGAGTCTCGGTCCAGAGATTCGATTCCCGCTTGTTCGAGCGCCGTCTTCACTCTCTCATATTCGGAAGGATCGTCTCCCTGCCATACCGAAACGATTCGAACGTCCCGGGCAGGGTTTGCCTCTTCCGGTTCGAGCGCGTCCACGAGCGGGACGCCGCAGTCGGCGCACTCGGTCACGCCGCGGATGTATTCGCATTTGCAATTGGGACAGAACATCGGAGGGGCATTCTACCGCTGGTCCGGGCGAGAATCTATTGTTCCGTGATCTGGCGGGCGATTTCTCGCGCGCGAAGCAAATCTGCGGCGCGCACGCAGAGCCGGGCGCGATGGCCGGGTTCATCGGGAATGTGGCTCGGGATCCCGTTTTCACGGAGCGCGCTCGCGAGGTATTCGGCCATGGACTCGTCTTCGCCGGACCAGACTTCCGAGGTCGCCTCGCGTGTGTCCCAGTCGTAGGGCAGCGATTGGCGCGCATCGAGGCGGTCGTGTTCGGGCATCGAGGAGTTACTGGGATTTAGGGCAGCGGTTTCCTTGCTCTCTACCCAATCCAACGCGCCACTCGCCCGTTCCAGATCGGAGGCGTGAACGCGAATCTCAAAACCGGGAGTCGCTTCGAGGTAATACGGACGCGAGGATAGAAAGCCTCCCGCCGGATCGTAGACCTGCGTCTGCCAAAACCGGATGCCCTCGTCGCGCAGCGCGGCTTGCAGCGCCGTGAATTTGGCGGGGTCGGAACCGCGCCAGAGAATTTCGAGGGAGTCGTTGGGCATGGGTTCAGTAGGACGGGCTTCAGCCTGTCTGCTTTTGAATTTTGCCAGACGAGCGGAAGTCAAAACCGGACAGGCTGAAGCCCGTCCTACTGGCGCTCAACTGCAAGCGCGACGGCGTTGCCGCCGCCGAGGCACAGCGATGCGATTCCGCGACGCGCATTGCGCCGCTGCAATTCGTACAGCAGCGTCGTCAGAATGCGCGCACCCGACGCGCCAATCGGATGGCCGATGGCCACGGCGCCGCCGTTTACGTTCACTTTAGCGGGATCGAGGCGCAGCGCGCGGGTCACGGCAATTGCAGCGGCGGCAAACGCTTCGTTCAGTTCGTAGAGGTCCACGTCGCGATCGCGGTCCCACCCCGTCTTCTGCAGGATCTTTTCCACCGCATAAATCGGCGCTTCCATGATCCACTTCGGATCGACGCCGCTCACGGATTGGGCCACGATTCGCGCCATCGGCGTCTTGCCGAGCCGTGCCGCCACCCGTTCGCTCGTGACCACTAGCGCCACCGCTCCGTCATTCGTGCCGGGCGCGTTGCCCGCCGTGACGGTGCCATCCTTCTTGAAGGCCGGGCGCAGTTTGCCGAGCGCCTCGAGAGAAGCGTCTTCGCGCGGCGATTCGTCGTACCTGATCACGACCGGCTCGCCCTTTTTCTGCGGGATCTCAACGGGAACAATCTGCGATTCAATGAAGCAGGATTTTCGCGCGCGCACCGCGCGCTGATGGCTTTCCAGCGAGAACTGGTCCTGCTCCTGCCGCGTGATGCCGTATTTCTCCGCCACAAGTTCGGCGGTGATGCCCATGTGAAAGTCGTTGTACACGTCCCACAAACCGTCGCGAATCATCGAGTCCACCACTTCCGCATTGCCAAAGCGGTAGCCCGTGCGGGCGCCCGGCAACAAATAAGGACAGTTGGACATCGACTCCATGCCGCCGGCAACCACGATTTCGTTTTCGCCCAGCATCACGCCCTGCGCCGCAAGGCCTACAGCCTTCAATCCCGAACCGCAGACTTTGTTGATCGTCATGGCTGCAACGCGCACGTCCAGGCCCGCGCCCAGTCCCGCCTGCCGCGCGGGATTCTGCCCGAGTCCCGCTTGCACGACGTTGCCCATGATGATTTCGTCCACCGCGCCGGGCTCGATGCCCGCGCGGCGCACAGTTTCCGCGACTGCTTTGGCGCCGAGCGCCGTGGCGGACAGTGGCGAAAGCCCTCCTTGAAATTTTCCGATGGGCGTGCGGACTGCGCTGAGGATGACGGCTTGGTCCACGGTTGCTCTCCCGACCACAGAAGTAACGGGGTGCGCCACCCGAGCGGTGGCATCGCCATGGCCCAGTATAGGAGGGACTTACAGTGGGGTCAATTTCGCGCGATTCAGGCCGCGCGAAATTGCTTATTCGTGTTTACTCGCGGGGGCGGTTTGATTCGACGGGTCAAGTGAAGATAGATCCTCTCCTGCGAAGTCATCTTCCGGCGCATCACCTTTTCAAAGATGCGCTCAATCGGAGTTTCCGCTGAGGCACGGGCGCTGATTCGATAAGACATCCGAAGTCTCCTCTAGTCTCGACCTGTCTTCCCGTTCTAAGTCATTTCTCGCTTGCCGAAGTTATAATTGGGCTGCACATTACCATGCTTCTAAGTGGATGTTACATATATTTCTGTACCGAGTCACACTTTAACCTAATTGTTACCCCATTGCTCGTTAATGCCGTGCCACCCCGCCTATGCTACTGTTAGGAACTGGAATCCTTCCTTATGGCCGACCTGTTTGAACACACCGCCGCTCCAACGCCCGGCATTCAACTCAATCCCGAGCAGCGCGCCGCCGCGCATCATGGCGAAGGCCCGCTGGTCGTAGTGGCCGGGGCGGGCACAGGCAAGACTCGCGTGATCACCGAGCGCATCCGCTACCTGCTCGACACCCAACCGGAGCTCACCGGCAAGGAAATCCTGGGGCTGACGTTCACGGACAAGGCCGCCGCGGAAATGAAGCATCGGGTGGTATCGGCGGCGCGCGATCGCGGAGAACAGGACGCGGAACGCGCCGAGGCGGTGACGCTCAGCACGTTTCACTCCTTCTGCAACACGTTGCTGCAGGAAATCGATCCGGACCTGAAACCCATCGACAAAATCGACCACTGGATCCTGCTTCGCCGCAACCTGCCTTTGCTCCAATTGGAGCACTACCGGCGCCTCGCCGAGCCCGGACAATTTCTCGGCGACTTTGTGGACTTTTTCTCGCGCTGCCAGGATGAACTGGTCACGCCGGACGATTACCAGCACTATGCGGACCGGGAAGCGGAGAACTATCGCCGCGTTCGCGCCGCCCTGCCGGAGGACGAGCGCCAGATCCGCGACGAGGAAATCGCCAAAACCCAGGAGATCGCGCGCGCCTACCGGGCCAGCGATTTGCTCCTGCGCGAGCGCAAGCTGCTTACCTTCGGCACGCAGATCATGGACGCCGTCCTTCATCTTGCGGCGAACGAATCCCTGCGCGAAACGCTGCGCGCCCGCTACCGCTACATTCTCGTCGACGAATTTCAGGACACCAACATCGCGCAACTGGAGCTTCTGTGGCTGCTCGGCGGGGAGCGGCCCAATCTGGTCGTGGTAGGCGACCACCGGCAGGCGATTTACCGGTTTCGCGGGGCGTCGTTCGGGAGCTTCACGATTTTTTTGAAGCGCTTCGCGGCGGGTTCGCCGGCGGGACCCCACGAACTCCTGCGCCCGCTCACGCTGAATTACCGCTCCGCCGGGCGAATCCTGCGCGTCGCCGGCCAGGCGATCAGCCACAATGAAAAACCCACCAACATTCCCGAATTCCCGCTGACGGCTGTGCGCGACGAGGGAGAGAAGGTGCGGATCGTCACGCACGAATCCAGCGAGGCCGAGGCGCAGTGGGTCGCCGCCGAACTCGAACGGCTGCATCGCGCCGGAGCCAAGTGGCGCACGTTCGCCGTGCTGTATCGCGGCCACGCGCATCGCGACAAGCTGGTCGACGCGCTCAAAACCCGCAAGATTCCCTTCGTGATCAAGAATCTTTCGATCCTTTCGCACCGCCTCGTGCGGGACCTGATTGCCTATCTGCGGCTGATCGATCAGCCGTCGGACGATGTCGCGTGCGCGCGTGTTCTGGCCATGCCTGCGTGGGGACTGGAACCCGCCGACCTGGTGCGCCTCATCGAACGCACCGCCAAGAGCAAGGGCGCGGCTTTGTGGGACACGATGCAGGCTTCGCAAGCCGAACCCCCGTTCTCCGGAGGCGGCCGGGATTTGAATCCACTCGTCGAACTGGTTGCGGGTCTTCGAAAGAAGGCCAGGCAGTTGACGGCAGCGGAATTGTTCGAGGAGCTGGCCGCGGCTCTCGAAATCGGCTCGGCCGTATCCGGCGAGGACCGTAAATATTTCGATCGCCTCGCGCAATTCGTGCGCGACTGGCAGCCCAAGAGCGAGACGCAGCGTTTGAGAGAATTCGTCGAGTACCTGGACTATTTCGAACAGGCCGGCGGTTCGATCAATCTCGAGCAGGAATCCGGGGACGCCGTGCAACTGATGACAGTGCACGCCGCCAAGGGGCTCGAATTCGACAACGTATACGTTCTGCGCCTCGTGCAGCGCGGCTTTCCCGCGGGAGAAAAGCCGCGCGTGCTGGAATTCCCCGCGGCCTTGATGAAGGAGGAGCAACCCGCCGGCAGCTTTCACATCCAGGAAGAGCGCCGCCTGTTTTACGTGGCCGTGACTCGGGCGCGGCACCGGCTCACACTCAGCACGGTTGTGAACAAACGCTCAAAGCCTTCACCGTTTTTGGACGATATCCTGATGGAGGCGCAGATCAAGCGCCGCGACATCGAACAGCTGGCGCCCGCTCCGGTGAAGGAAGCCGCCGCGCCCGTCGAAACAGAACCGGCGCTTTTCGATCTGCCGGCGCGGCGCACGCGAATCGGATCGCGAATCGGCGAGTGGGCTGCATCCTATCGTCCGCCGGTGCCCGAGCCCTTGCAGATCAGCCCGTCGGCGATCGGCACGCTCGAATCGTGCCCTCAAAAATATCTTTTCAGCCAGGCGTGGAAACTACGAGGCGGGCCGGCCGCGGCCATGAGTTTCGGCAGCGTGATGCACAACACGATCAAGTATTTCATCGGCGAGCTAAAAGAGGGCCGCCGGTTGCCGTTCGAGGAAGTCGCGGCAAAATTCGAGCTCGAGTGGACCTCGGCCGGATTCGAGGACGACTACCAGGAGCAGGAGTACAAAAAAGACGGCCTGGCGCAACTGCGCGCGTTCCACGCCGCGACGCTCGCCGCCCCGCCCGACGTCATCGCGCAGGAAAAGACGTTCGAGCTGCCCGTGGAGAACAACGTCATCCTGGCGGGACGCATGGACCAAGTCAACCGGCTCGGCCCGGACGAAGTGGAAATCGTCGATTACAAAACGGGCAAGGCGCGCAGCGAGGACAAGGCAAAAAAGGACGTGCAACTGAGTGTCTACGCGCTGGCGGCTCGCGAAATGTTCGATTGGAATCCGGCGCGGCTCACGCTGCACTTCCTGCAAACCAATCAGCCCGTGAGCACGACGCGCGACGACAAGCAGCTGAAGAAAGTGCGCGCGGAAATTCAGGAAGCCGCCGCCGACATTCGCGCGGGCGAATTCCCCGCCAAGCCCGGCTTCGCTTGCCGGTTCTGCGATTACGAATCCATCTGCCCCGCGCGGGAACAAGGCGCGGCGGCCAGCGCTTCCGGCGAGGAATAACGCGCCCGCGGGATTCCGCTCCGCGTCACTTGCCATTCAAAAAATAATTGTGCCGGCAGGAAAAATAAAAAAGGCGGCTGTATTTGGCAGCCGCCTTTTTGGAAACGTTGTCTCAGACCTGACTCGGTGTGCTGCGTTTCCCTGATGGGCCCATTCGCGCAATCGCTCCGCAAACCATTCTCCCCTCGGAGCAGCGAGTCGAACCATCGCAGACTCGCTATCGTTCTTTTACGAGCGTACGCCTCGGAAGTCAAGAAGAAATTCCAGAAGCGCGAAACGAATTTTCGATCGGCTCCAAAAAAATATTCTCTGGACAAATTTTCCTGCGGATGGGCGGGGTTCCACGCGGTGAAAAACGCGCATCCGGTCCGCGTACGGGAGAGGGACGCGCTTGCGCCAGGAAGATTGCCTGTGCGAAACGAAGCCTGGAATCGGCGTCACGGCGTATCGCTGAGGTAATAACCGTCGCGCGTGAGCAGCGACAGGCCCGGACGCCGCACGCGGACTTCGATGCTGTGATACGGCTTGGACCGATCGGTGTGCGAGCCGGAGTACGCGATGGTGTACTGGTTGCGCGCCTGTTCGGAAACACGCGCGTAGAGTTCTTCGAGGTTTTCGCGGCTCACGCCGCCGTAGAAAATATCGCCGCCGGTCGAGTGCGCGTATTTCGCCAGAATATTGTTGCCCAGAAACGTGATGCCGCGATTCAAATTCGCTTCGCCCACTCCGACGGCATAGACGGAAATATCCGCGGACAGCAGCAGCTTCAGCGTGTCGTCGTACTTGTGCGTATTGTTCTTGGCGTTCTGCCCGTCGGAAATCAGGAAAATAATCCTGCGCCGGTCGTGCGGCCGGTCCTGCAGCTGTTCTCCCGCCGCCCACATCGCGTCGTTGATGTGCTTCGTGTTGGGATGTCCGTTGGCTTCCGTGGGAACCTTCGCCGGCCCCGGCGGCTGCGCGGTGTTGACGCGCGGTCCGTTCGTCATCGTGTACGAGCCGACCCCGGGAAACGAACTGCTCAGGTCGATGCGCTTGAGTTGCGTCAGCAGCTTGTCGTTGTCGCCAATGAAATCCTCCGAGACCTGTTCGGGAACCTCGTCGAAGCGCCAGAGGGAAACCTCATCGGAGGCGCTGAACGCGCCCGCCAGGGTCTCCAAGGTTTTCTGAACTTTTTCCGCCGTACCGGTCTTCAAGTCATCGTCGATCAGGATGGCCGCCGACAACGGAACCGCCTCGGCGGAAAACTGCGCGATGGGTTGCTCGACGCCATCTTCAAAAATCCGGAAGTCGTTTTGCTGGAGGTCGGTCACGAGTTCGCCCGCGCTGTCCTTGACCGTCACGGGCACGACCACCAGGGATACCGTCGTGCGGATGCGACCGCGGGTATCGTCCGCCTCAGGCGAGGGCACCGGAGCCTGCTGGGGTGGCGGCGTCTGTGCCTGTGGCGGCGTCGCTTGCGGAGGCTTCCGGAGCGACGGCGCCTGGCCGGCATCCTGGCCGAACGCGACCCGCGCCCGCGCAGCCCCGAGGGCGGCGCAAGCCAGGCAAATTGTGACGCCGGCAGCGAGCAATTTTCGTGGACTTTTCATGGGTGTCCCGTCAATATTTTCCTGTGAGCGGCCGCTGAGCCGCTTGCATCCTAATATTCCGGCGCAGCATCCAACTCGCCATCACCGCCGGAGGAGATTATACAATGCGGTTTCGAGCCGTTCTTTCCTATCTGTGCGTCGCAAGTCTCGCGGGAGGGCTGGCCTTCGCCGCGCCGCCGGCCCAGATTCGCGTGCAAGTGAACGAGGTCAGCCTCTTCGCCACGGTGCGCGACAAACACAAGGCGGTGGTCAGCGGCTTAACCAAAGATGACTTTCAGGTCTATGAGGATGGCCAGCCTCAGGAAATTACCAATTTTTCCGCGGAAAACAATCTCCCCATCACCCTGGGCATCCTCATGGATACCAGCGGCAGCGAGTACTTTATGCTCTCCGCGGAGAAAGATGCGGCCTCGCGCTTTCTCGGACGGGTGATGCGCAAGGGAGATGAAGCCATGGTCCTGTCCTTCGATACGGACGTCGACCTCCTGGCCGATTTCACCAGCGACCGCGGCGTGCTCAACCGCGCCATCAACCGCGCGCAGATCAACGTCCCGGGAAGCGGCACCATCCTCGCGCAAGGCCCTCTTCCCAGCAGCGACAGCGGCGGAACCAACTTTTACGACGCGGTTTACCTCGCCGCCCATGACAAGCTATCGGATGAAGCGGGCCGAAAAGCCATCATCGTCCTGACCGACGCCGAAGATACGGGAAGCAAAGTGAAACTGGCCGATGCCATCGAAGCCGCTCAACGCACCGACACGGTGGTACATATTCTTCTGGTTGCGGCCGACGGAGGCGACCAGGGAGTCGCCAAACGCCTTACCGACGACACCGGCGGGCGCACCATCATCGTGCGCAGCGAAAAAAATCTGGAAGAGGCCTTCGATCAGATTTCCGAAGAACTGCGCAGCCAGTATACCCTCGGCTACACTCCTTCCAACAAAACCCGTGACGGAAGCTACCGTAAAATCAAAGTGGAAATGAAGAACAAGGAGTATTCGGCGCTGGCGCGCCGCGGATACTACGCGCCCACCAACTAGACCGAAATTCCCACCGGGCAAGACCTTATGATCACTAGGCTGGAGGCGCGGCAGGCTTAGCGGGCGCTCCGATTGGAATGGAATAGTATCCCTTGCGCGCGCGAACGATCGCATCCTTGCGATCGGTTTGGACGCGGATGGTGTGGTACTTGCCGTCCGGAACGCGGCCCGCGGGACTGTAAGCAAGCGCGTATTGATGCCGCAATTCGTCCCCGATATCCAGAAACGACTGCCCCAGGTCATCGACCGTGTACGGGAAAAACACGCGGCCTCCGGTTTCCTGCGCGAGCTGTTCCAGGACCTTGTCACCCTCGCCTTTTTCGTACTTGCGGTTGACTCGCTTGGCGGGATCCTTTTCCTCTTCGGCGGAAACCCAATCCGTGCTGCTGCTGATCGAATAGATGATGACGCCGGCGCGCTGCGCCATGTCCAGCGCTTCGCCGCGCGAATGATTGCTGCTGTTGTCATCGCCGTCGGAAATCACCACCAGCACGCGCCGCACATCCGGGTTAGGGCCGGGAGGCAGTGGCGAATTATTGAGCAAATGATTGCTGGCCTCGTACACCGCGTCATAGAGGGAGGTGCCGCCGCCGGCCCGCTGCTTCAGAATTGTGTCGCGAATATTACCTGTATCGCCCGTGAATTCCGTGATGATTTGCGGCCCGTCATCGAAGGTCATCAGGAAGGCCTGGTCCTTATTCCGGCGCAGGGCGTTAAAGATGAAATCGATGGCGGCGTCCTGCTCGAATTTTAAGCGCTCGCGGATGCTGTTCGACGTATCCAGCACCATGCCGATGCGCAGCGGAAGATCGGTAGGCTGGCTGAAATCGGTGATCTCCTGCTGCTGCCCGTCGTCGAATACCTTGAAATTTTCCTTATTCAAATCCGTGATGAGTTTCTCGCGTTTCGTCACCACGCTGAAGAGCACTTCCACGAGGTTGACGTTGCGAACGATGGCGCCCTGCCGGTCGGCCTGCGCGGGCGGTTGAGGAGGAGGCTGCGGCGGCGAGAGAGGCTGCGTCTGCTGCTGCGCGCCCGCAGCCGCGAGGAAACCAAGAATTGCGATCGACAGAACCCATTTTTTCATGTTCGTTATACGTACGGCGCGAGCGCCGCCTCCATCTCGGCCGCGCGCGAGCCCTCGGATGCCCCCAACGCCTCGAAGTATACCCGCAAATCCTTAGGCAGCGGAGCGCGAACTTCGATCCACGCGCCGGTCGACGGATGCGAAAATCCAAGCCGGGCCGCGTGCAGAAAGTTCCGCCCCAGCGGCGGCAGCTTGCGCGCGCCGGTTCGCAGTTCCCGCGGCGCGCCGTACAGCGTGTCCCCAACCACCGGATGCCCGATGGCCGCGAAGTGCGCGCGGATCTGATGCGTGCGCCCGGTGTGCAGCGTGGCTTCGACCAGCGTGCAGCCGCCGACGCGCGCGATCGCGCGCCAGTCCGTGCGCGCGTGGCGGCCCTTGCTCTCGCGGGCGGACATGCGCGTCCGGCGATGCGGATCGCGCGAGATGGGCAGCGCGATCGACCCGGAATCGCGGGGCATTTTGCCGTGTACCAGCGCGAGATAAATCTTTTTGACGTTGCGCGAGCGGAATTGTTCGGAGAGGTGTTCGTGCGCCGCATCGTTCCGAGCCACCACCATCGCGCCCGAAGTTTCGCGGTCGAGCCGGTGCACGATGCCCGGACGCAATGCGCCGCCGGCGGCGGGGAGATTTCCGAGGCGGTGCAGCAGCGCGTTCACCAGCGTCCCGCGCGGATGGCCCGCGCCCGCGTGGACCACCATTCCGGCGGGCTTATTCACAATCACGAAATCGTCGTCCACGTAAAGAAGTTCGAGCGGCAGGTTTTCGGGAAGCGCCTCCAGCGCAGGCCGGGGCAAAACTTCGATCTCGATCGAATCACCCGCCTCGACGAGCTGAGAAGCTTTGGCGGCGCCGCCGCCCACGCGAACGCGGCCATCGCGGATCAGTTCCTGAATTCGCGTGCGGCTCAGCTCCGGAACGCGTTCGGCGAGAAACACATCCAGACGCCGGCCGACGTCTCCGGACGCAGAAGTGAAGGTTTGGTTTGAAGTGGCGCGGGCTTCAGCCTGCGGATTTTTTCTAGGCGTGTTCAATGTCGTGAAGGATTGTCCCACGTGAGTCTTGTTTCAGCATCGGCAAAAACCCGCAGGCTGAAGCCCGCGCCACTAAATTCGTCCCCGTTTATCAGGGCTTGGAATGGGGCGCTGCCGCGCCCCCAACTAGCAACTCAAAGAGCACCAGAATTGCGCCGATGGTAATCGCCGAATCGGCGACATTGAACGAGGGCCAAATATACGTCCACAGCCGCACTTCCAGGAAATCCGTCACGCCGCCGTGCATCGCCCGATCCAGCGCGTTGCCCGCCGCGCCGCCCAGAATCAGCGCCAGCCCGCACTGCGCCAGCGCGCCACCGGCGCGACCCGTGACGATCAGCCACCCAAGCAAGATCATCACAGCCGCGGAACTTAAGATCAGGAGCGGAGCGAGCCAGTGCGAACTCGAAGTCGAGAACACGCCGAAGGCGATACCCGGATTCTGGCTGTGCACGAGCACCACGATGTCCGAAACGATGGAATGCCGGAAGAACGGACTGGTATAGCGCTCAATTGCCAATTTCGTGGCACGGTCGGCGGCCAGCACCGCCGCGGAAATCCACAGCCAGCGGGCCCCGCTCACGCGGACGCGGCCCCCTGGCCCCCACGGCTCGACTCTTCGATTTCGTTGAGAGCCTTCACGCAGCGCTCGCACACGGTCGGGTAGTCCGCGCTCTCACCGACGTGCGTCGAATAATTCCAGCAGCGCTCGCACTTCGCGCCGTCGGCACGAAGCACCGCCACGCTCAATCCGGGAAGCAATTCGGATTTCTGCGCGTCCGCCAGCGCCGTCCCGGAAAGCTCCACCTGCGAGACTATAAAGAGGCCGGGCAGCCAGCTCTGGTACTGCTCGAGACACGGGGCCAAATCCTTCGCGGCGCTCAAAACAACTTTGGCTTCGAGCGCTCCGGAAATCGTTTTCGCGTTGCGCGCCGCTTCGAGAGCACGGAGCACTTCCGTCCGCACGACCAGCAGCTTTTCCCAGTTCGCGGCCTTCGCGCCGTCGAGCGGCAAACCAAGATCCTCAGCCTTCGGGAACAACGCCAGATGCGCGCTCTCGGGATCACCGGCAATGTGCGGGAAGTAGCGCCAGATTTCCTCGGCGGTGAAAACCGTGATCGGCGTAAGCAGGCCCAACACCGCTTTCGCGATGCGGTAGACGGCAGTCTGCGCCGATCGGCGCGAACGGTTTTGCGAAGCGAACGTGTAGAGGCGGTCTTTGAGCACGTCGAAATAAAACGCGCTCAGATCGACCACGGCGAAATCGTGCAGCGCGTGAAACACGCGGTGAAATTCAAATCCTTCGTACCACTTGCGGCATTGCACGACTAATTCCGCCGTGCGCGAAAGCATCCAGCGGTCGAGCTCTTCCATTTCGGCATCGGGTACGGCATCGCGCGCGGGATCGAAATCCGCGAGATTGCCGAGCGCGAATCGGAACGTGTTGCGCAACTTGCGGTACGCTTCGGAAAGCTGCGTCATCACGTTGTCGGACATGCGCACGTCCGCCGTGTAGTCCTGCGATGCGACCCACAGCCGCAACAAATCCGCGCCCCACTTCTCGCACACTTCGGTCGGCAGCACGACGTTGCCGAGCGACTTCGACATCGGCTGGCCCTTGGCATCCAGCGTCCAGCCGTGCGTCAGCACGTGCCGGTACGGCGCTCCGTCGCGCACGGCCACACCGACGAGCAGCGAGCTGTGGAACCATCCGCGATACTGGTCCGGCCCTTCGAGATACATGTCCGCCGGCCACGGAAGTTTTAGCCCGGCGGCATCGAGGCGATCGAGCACCGCCAGATGCGACGAGCCCGAATCGAACCACACATCCAGAATGTCGGTTTCCTTGCGCCAACTGGACGCGCCGCACGAGCAGCGCGTGCCCGCAGGCAGCAATTCTTCCACGGGATGCGTGAACCACGCGTCGGCACCCTCCGCCGTGAACCACTTCTTCACCAGCGCGTGCAGCGCCGCGTAATCGTCAAACTGTTTGCCGCACTTGTCGCAATACAAAATCACGAGCGGCACTCCCCAATACCTTTGCCGCGAAACGCACCAGTCCGGCCGTTCCGCGATCATGGAGTGAATCCGCTCCGCGCCCCACTCGGGCGTCCATTTCACCTTGGAGATTTCCGCGAGCGCTCGCGGCCGGATCGCCCCGGCGCCCTTCCCCGCTCCATCCAGATCGATAAACCATTGTTCCGTGGCGCGGAAAATCACTGGATTGTGGCAGCGCCAGCAGTGCGGATAGCTGTGCGCGAGTTTCTGTTCGCCGAGCAGCGCGCCGCGTTCGCGCAGCAGCGTGACGACAATGGGATTCGCCTCGAAAACGGTTTTGCCTTTATATTCCGGCAGCCCTTCCAGGTACCGGCCGTGTCCGTCGATCGGCGCGTAGGCCTCGATGCCGTATTTTTGCCCGGTCTGAAAGTCCTCCACGCCGTGGCCCGGCGCGGTGTGCACGATGCCGGTGCCCTGATCGAGTGTGACGTAGTCGGCCAGAACCGCTGGCACGATCAAGTCCAGAAACGGATGCTTGAATTTCAGGTCGGCGAGGTCTTTTCCCTTCCATGGGCCGCGAACGTTGGCTGCCGTCAGGTTCGCAGCATGAAGGGTGGGCCCGACCAGGTCTTCGGCTACTAGCAATCGGCCGCCGTCCGTCGTTTCCACGACCACGTACTCGTAGTCCGGATGAAACGCCAGCGCACGGTTGTGCGGCAGCGTCCAGGGAGTGGTCGTCCAGATGACGCCGCTCACTCCCGAGCCGAGTTTTTCCGCGGCGGCGTTCGGCTCCACGGCGAATTTCACCCAAATCGACGGGCTGGAGTGGTCTTCGTATTCGACTTCCGCTTCCGCCAGCGCCGTGGAATCTACGATGCACCAGTACACGGGTTTCAGCCCGCGATAAACGTAGCCTTTTTCGAGAAACGTCACGAAGGCGTCCGCAATGGTGGCTTCGTACTGCGGGCTCATCGTCAGGTACGGATCTTCCCACTGGCCCAGCACGCCGAGGCGTTTAAAATCCCGCCGGTGCTGATCCACGTAGCGCGAAGCGAATTCCCGGCACATGCGCCGGAACTCGCCGGGCGGAACGCTTCCCTTTTTCCCGCCCAATTCCTTTTCCACCTGCGTTTCGATCGGCAGGCCGTGGCAATCCCACCCGGGAACGTACGGAGCGCGAAACCCCGCCATGGTTTTCGACTTCACGACCATGTCTTTCAAAATCTTATTGAGCCCGGTGCCGAGGTGGATCGTTCCGGTCGGGTAGGGCGGCCCGTCATGCAGGACGTACGTGGGCGCGCCGGCGCGAGCCTGCTGGATCCGGTGATAGAGCTTCTTCTCTTCCCACTCCGCGAGCTGTTTCGGCTCGTTCTGCGGCAAGCTGGCCTTCATCGGAAAGGCCGTGCGCGGCAAATTCAGGCTGCTTTTCAAGTCGACGTTTTTGGGCATAAGCTCGCTTTGCGTGCGGACTGTCCTTTCCCACGGGGCGCGAATCTTCGATCCCCCGGCCCGCCAGTCGTTTGGAGGGCCTGGCTAGGACAGTTGTTGCCTGTACCGCCGCGCCTGTACGATCGGGACTGGAAACCTGCTTCCTCGTGGTAACGTCACAATGTTACAATGGAATCGGAGATGTGTCAGCCGCCAGCTATGCGAGGCATCCATTCGCGTTGCGGTAGAATCGTACAGCAAGAGGCAATGGTTCTGTCGCGTGAGGCATAAACTTCGTTGAGTACAATTGCGCCAAAATGGAGTAGTCCCGGGACGCCGCCACCGAAAATAGTTCTTCCCGAGGGGAAGACGGCGCCGCGCCTCGGAGGCTCGCAGAAACCGCTTTCCCGCGGGTTCATATCCAACCTGAGGGACTTCCTCGTCGAGCGTCCGGTGAAGCTGCCCAAGAATGCCAAGGGCGAGGTGTTCACCGTCGAGGAATACGGAGGCGGTCTCGCCGAAAATTTCAAAGAGTGGTTCAAGCCGACGCCCAAGGCCGTCTCCTCGCGCATGACGGTGGACTGGCAGCCGCCCTACAAAGTTCTTTGGCAGAATCTTCGCGACCTGATTTCGCCGCCCAAGCTGCCGCCTCTCAAGGTCACGAGCCAGCCGGTGAAGGTCAAAGATATCTGGTCCAAGGACAAAGCCTTCGGTCCTTCGCAGGCGATCGCGCTGGCCTTTCACATCGGAGTCACCGCGCTGATTTTCTCTCCGCTTCTTTATGAAGCCGCGAAGAAGGTGGCCGCGAGCCCTGTCAACAATCAACTGGTCACACCGATTGACATTTCGGATTACGCGGCAAAATTGCCTCCAGGCAAGGACAAGGCCGGAGGCGGCGGTGGCGGCGGCGAGCGCAATCCCCTGCCCGCAACGAAGGGGAGGGCTCCTAAGTTCAGCTTCAACCAGATCGCGCCGCCGATGGTGCATACGAAACCCGATTCCAATATTCAGGCAACTTTGCTTGGGCCTCCGGACCTGAAAATTCCGAGCCCGAACCTCGATAACTACGGCGATCCCCTGGCCAAGATGTTGAATGGTTCCGGCGGTCCCGGCGGCGGCAGCGGCATTGGAAGCGGCACCGGCACCGGTATCGGCAGCGGCGAAGGTGGCGGACTTGGCCCGGGTTCCGGCGGCGGCACGGGCGGCGGGGTGTATCACCCGGGGACCGGCGGAGTCGGCAATCCGACGTGCGTCTACTGCCCCGATCCGAAATATTCCGAAGAAGCCCGCAAAGCGAAGTACCAGGGAATCGTGATCTTGCAAGCCGTGATTACGGCCGACGGACACGCGATTAACATCCAAGTGGTGAAGGGGCCCGGACTCGGTCTCGAAGACAAAGCCGTGGAGGCCGTGAAGGAATGGCGCTTCAAACCAGCCATGGGACCCGCGGGAAAACCGGTCGCAACCTACGTCACCTTCGAAGTGAATTTCCGCCTGTTGTAAACCTGCCCGGAAACAGTTTGCTGTACCTCCTGTTATACCTCGAGTATTTAGACGCGGGGATTTTTCGCCCCAAACAATCGGAAATCTTTCGATTCTAACGAGGCAAGCTGCCACTAAAATCTCCCGCCGGACCGTCTCGCGGCGCGTCTGCGGCGGAAACACATCCTTGCGGAATCGTTTCCAATGCTTCTCGGTAGGGGTACACTTCACCGTGTGATCCGGCTTCGGGCAATTGCTTGGATGCCCTGCTGGAAGCTTGGATCCTGGAAATAAAATGAAGAAAAATTTAGGTTTTCGATCCATCGTGTTACTGATCGGGGCGCTGGCGATTGCGATCCCCGTGCGCGTCGCCGCGCAATCGACCGGCCGCATCGACTTCGACGCGCGTGTGTCGCCAAGCGGAGGGCGGCCCGAACCGGTGCGCCAGATGACCTTCTACCTCCTGCGCAAAAGCCTCGAAGACATTCGCGTGGAGGCGTCCCAGACCCTGCCCGCGCCGGACCTCGCCAAGTTCGTGGACGGGCTGGACGTTTCTCCGGAGCTCAAGGCGTGGATGAAGAAGCATCAGTCCGTCAAGCTGACCGGCGACGATTTCACCAAGAGCCTCACGCCCGAGGAGATCGTGGGCATTCCGGAATTCTTCAAGGCTTACATGGCGCACAACGCGGCGTATCGAGGCATTGGCTTTCCCGAGCCGAAATTTAAGCCAAGCGACGCCGAAAAAAATCCGGAGAAGTATAAGGCGCAGAAAGAACAGTACGACGCGGCCATTCGCAAATTTATCGCCGGAGCCGAGGATACCGTGAAGGGTCTGGACCTCGAACTCGTCGGCCTGAATCCGTATCCGCGGTGGCTGGCGATGGAAAGCAAGCATCGGCAGGCGGTGGATGCCCGCGCCGTTGACTTGGCGCAGCAGCGCTACGTCGCCGCGCGTACGGATACCGATCTCGACGGCCGCGGCTCCTTCGCGGGGCTCGCGCCCGGAACGTATTGGATTGGGCTGCTCGGCGCTGAGGCGATTTCCGGCGACATTCGCGAACGCTGGGACGTCCCCGTGACGGTCCGGCAGGGCGAAACGGCCAGCGTCGAACTCGCCAACTTCAACGCCGTCCGATCCGAAACCGCTGCCGAAAATTCCACAAACTGAGGACACCCTCCGCAGTGACTCGCCCAGACGAGAGCGTTGCCTAGATGGGTACGTGGCAGCTCTGGATTGCGTTTAACACCGGCGTCGCATTCTTCCTCCTGCTCAACTTGGGATTGTTTCACCGGCGGGCCCACGCGATCGCATTGCGCGAGGCGGCGATCGAGAGCGCGGCCTGGATCGCTCTCTCGCTTGGGTTTGGCGCGTGGATCTTTGCTTCCCATGGCCGCGCGGCGGGTCTGGAATTTTTCACCGGCTACGTCGTCGAAAAGTCCCTCAGCATGGACAACATTTTTGTCTTTCTGCTGATCTTCCAGTATTTTCGCGTCGATCCACGTTATCAACATCGCCTTCTGTTCTGGGGCGTCGTTGGCGCGCTCTTCCTGCGCGGGGCCATGATCTTTGCCGGCGCCATTCTGATCGCGAGGTTCGAGTGGGTCCTCTACCTTCTCGGAGCGTTTCTGGTCTACTCGGGATTCAGGCTGTTCGGCGCCGACCACTCGGTGCATCCCGAAAGAAATCCCATTGTGCGCTGGGCGCAGAAGTTTCTGCCGATGTCGCAAAGCGAGTCCGGCCAGAAGTTATTCGTGCGGCAAGCCGGGCGGTGGCTGTTCACGCCGTTTTTTCTCGTCGTCATCGTACTCGAAACTACGGACATACTGCTCGCCGTGGACTCGGTCGCCGCCGTGTACGGCGTGACGCGCGATCCGTTTCTGGTCTATACATCCAACGTCTGCGCGATCCTGGGCCTGCGCGCGCTCTACTTCCTGCTGTCCGGGGTCCTGCAATACTTTCAGTATCTGGATGAAGGCCTCGCGATTACGGTCATGTTTATCGGCGCAAAAATGCTCGCCGCGCCGTGGGTGCACATCTCCACCGATCTCTCCCTCGTGGTCGTGGGCGGGATTATTGCCCTATCTATCCTTTTCTCGGTCATCCGGTCAAAATTACAAAGGAACACCGTGAAACGATACGTGACCTATACCACCAATGGCGTTTCGGGCGTGGTGCCGCCGGAATTCATAGGCCACCTCGCGGACAACGACCCCGCGGAGCGCGCCTATACGGCAGCGAGACTTTTCGGCGCGGGCTTGGTGCGCACGCTCGATTCCTTGCAAGATTGGGAGCAGGATGAGGAATGGCAAAAGCTCATGGTCCGGGAAAAATTTGAAAGCGTTAATTCCCCAGTCCCATTTGGCGCCAGACTCACCGTCGGCGTCGCTGTCCTGCCGGAGACGTTCGATAAGATTCGCGCCGCCAACGGCTCGCCGCCACTGGCCGATGCGCCTTCCGATCAGGACGTGCTCGAATTCGAGCTCGAATTCGCAGCCAGCGGACAGCCATCTGTGCGGCTGGACATTCTCACGACGAAAGCACCGGGCGGAAACGGAGCGATCGCCCGCTTCCTCGAAAAATTCGGCGAAGGAATTCAGCAAGTAGAAATTGACGTTACCGATGTGGACCGCGCAACGGAAATCCTGCGGACGCGATTCAACATTGAGCCGGTTTATCCCGCGACGCGTCCCGGAGCGAATGGCACCCGCGTGAATTTTTTCCTGGTGACTGCGCGGAACAACCAAAAAGTGCTGGTCGAACTCGTCGAGCAGCCGAAGCGAACTTCGTAACGCTTCCGGGTAGGACGGGCTTCAGCCTGTCCGCCTTTCTGACTGCGTGGCAACCAAACCCGGACAGGCTGAAGCCCGTCCTACCTAACTCCGCCCATACACGGGAATCGCCGCCCCATGAATCACCCGCCCCTCTTCCGAGCACAAAAATAAAATCACTCGCGCAATCTCCTCCGGCTTGGGCCATTTGGAGAAATCCGCCGCCGGCATCGCCTTCCTGTTGGCGGCCGTATCGATGATGCTGGGCAGGATGGAATTCACGTTAATGTTGTAGGGCTTCACGTCCGCCGCAAGAGAATCCATGAGCGCCAGCGCCGCCGCTTTCGATGCAGCGTACAACGCTCCTCCAGCGGCGTGATCGAACGCCGCCTTCGACGCAATGTTCACGATCCACCCCCGATTTTGCTTGATCATTTCCGGCACGACGGCGCGCGCGAGGACAAATCCAGACTTTAGATTCAGTTGGAGCATCTTGTCGTAGGTTCGAGGGTCCACTTCCCAAAGGCTCGTCCCGCCCGCATATCCGCCCACTGTATTCACAAGGACGTCGAGGCGGCCGTGTTTCGCCACAATTTCGGCGACAAATTTTTCCACCGCTTGCGCGTCGGTTACATCCACTTGGAAGCCGGCGGGCGGCTTCGCGCCAATCTTCTCCGCGGCGGCCACGACAGCGGCAAATTCTTCCGCCACAGTGTACGTCACCACCACCGTGGCGCCGGCCTCCAGAAACGCCATCGCGACTTCGCGGCCCAGGCCTCCCGTGCCGCCCGTTACAAGAACGATCTTGTCGTGAAAGTTCATTAGTCACCGCCCAGCGTCGGATTCCCAGGTCGTGTAGCGCCCACCTTTAGGTGGGCGCTCCTTGCTGACGATGCGTGCTCTCCTAAAAGGCGAGCGCTACAACGCTACTCCCCTGTCTGTTCGAGGAGCTTCGCCACCAGCCCCGTCCATCCGGTCTGATGGCTCGCGCCAAGCCCCGCACCGGTGTCTCCGTGGAAATATTCGTAAAACAAAATCAGATCGCGCCAAAACGGATCGTTCTGGAATTTTTCATCAGTGCCGTAGACCGGCCGCCGCCCGGTTTCGTCGCGCAGGAAAATGTGCGTCAGCGATCGCGAGAGTTCCGCGCCCACTTCCCACAGCGATCTTTGCTGGCCCGAACCGGCCGGACACTCCACCCGAAACTCGTCGCCGTAGTAATGATGATATTTCTGGAGCGATTCGATCATCAGAAAATTGGGGGGAAACCAGACGGGGCCGCGCCAGTTCGAGTTTCCTCCGAACAGGCCGCTGTTGGATTCCCCCGGCTCGTAGTCCACGCGATATTCGCTTCCATTGACGGTGAGAACGTACGGATGCTCGGCGTGATATTTCGACAGCGCGCGGATGCCGTGCGGAGAGAAAAACTCGTTTTGGTCGACCATGTAACTGATGATCCGCACGAGTTGCTTGTGGTCCACAAGCGACAAGAGGCGCCGCACTCCGTTCGGTGACGTCTGGCTGCTGTCGACGCGCGACGCGAACGCCGGCATGTTGTCGAGAAACCACTGCATGCGCCTTTGAAACCCGGGCAGGCGCGCGATCAATTCCGGCTCGAGCGTTTCCACGGCAAAGAGCGGAATGAGCCCCACCATCGAGCGCACCTTCAAATAGTGCTGCTCGCCGCTCGGAAGGTGCACGGCATCGTAAAAGAAACCGTCCTCTTCATCCCACAGCGAGAATCCTTCGGTGACGTGCGAATTGATCGCGTCGGCGATGTGAACGAAATGCTCGAAAAATTTGCTGGCCACATCCTCATACGCCGGGTCCTCGCGCGCAAGCTCCAGCGAGATGGCCAGCATGTTCAGGCAATACATCCCCATCCAACTCGTGCCGTCCGATTGCTCGAGGTGGCCGCCGGTAGGCAGCGGCTGCGACCGATCGAACACTCCGATGTTGTCGAGCCCCAGGAATCCACCTTGAAACACGTTCATTCCATCCGGGTCTTTCCGATTCACCCACCACGTAAAATTCAGCAGCAGCTTGTGAAACACGCGTTCGAGGAAGCCGCGGTCAGCGCGCCCGCGAATTCGCTTTTCGATTTTGTAGACGCGCCACGCCGCCCACGCGTGCACCGGAGGGTTTACGTCGCCAAACGCCCACTCATACGCGGGCAACTGCCCATTCGGATGCATGTACCACTCGCGCAACAGGAGAATCAGCTGATCCTTGGCGAAGTCCGGATCGACCAGCGACAGCGCCACCGTATGAAACGCGAGGTCCCACGCCGCGAACCACGGATATTCCCACTTGTCCGGCATCGAGAGCACGTCCGCGTTGTACAGGTGCGCCCAGTCGTGGTTGCGTCCCTTCTTGCGCTCCGGCGGCGGAGGCGGCTGGCCGGGATCTCCTTCGAGCCACGTCCGCACGTCATAGTGATAGCACTGCTTGGACCAGAGCATGCCCGCAAGCGCCTGGCGCATGACGTTGTGCGCATCGTCCGAGCGCTCCTCGGGAAAGCGGCGCGCGTAAAACTGGTCGGCTTCGCCGCGCCGCAGATCGAAAGTTTTCTCGAACGCGGCGTCGAACGGGTTCGCGCCGCCGGGTGCGGGCTGTTTGTTCGTCAGCCGCAAGCGGATCGTCGCGGACGCGCCCGGCGCGAGTTTAAATTGATAGCGCGCCGCGCACTTCGTGCCCTTTTGCGCGGGATTGACGGCCTGCTTCACCCCTCCGATCACGTAATCGTGGAAGCTGTCTTTCACGTAAGGGGACCCGGCGGGAAATTTAAAGACGCGCTCGAAATTTGTCTCATTTTCGGTGAAGAGCATTTCCGGCGAACCCTCCACCAGCAACCAGCGCTTGCCGTATCGGCTCTCCTCCGCTTCCACCACCGCGGCGCCCATAAAATCGGGGTCGCGCGAAAGCTGGGGATGCCCGTGCTTTTCCCCGAACGACCATATGTTTCGGAACCACAGCGTTGGCAGCAGATCGAGCTGCGCTTCGTCCGGTCCGCGATTCCAGGCCGTAATCTTGATGAGAATATCTTCCGGCTCGGCCTTGGCGTATTCCATGAAGACGTCGAAATAGCGGTTTTCGTTGAACACGCCCGTATCCATCAGCTCGAATTCCGGCTCGAGCTTTCCTCTTTTCCTGTTTTCCTCGACCAATTGATCGTACGGGAAGGCGGCCTGCGGATACTTGTACAGAAACTTCATGTAGGAATGCGTCGGAGTGGAATCCAGATAAAAGTAATACTCCTTCACGTCCTCGCCATGATTGCCTTCGTGCCCGGTCAGCCCGAACAAGCGCTCCTTGAGGATGCGGTCGCGCCCATTCCAGAGCGCCAAGGCGAAGCAAACGCGCTGGTGCCGGTCGCTGATCCCGCCGATCCCGTCTTCTCCCCAGCGGTATGCTCGCGACCGCGCGTGCTCGTGCGGAAAATATTCCCACGCCGTCCCGTCAGGACTGTAATCCTCGCGCACCGTTCCCCACTGCCTCTCGGCGAGATACGGCCCCCAGCGCTTCCAGTGCTTGGTGTGCAGGTGGGATTCCTCCAGCCGCTGTTCTTCAGGAGTCATCGTGCGGTTCCTCGCTCCGGTCCTTGTGAAGGGGAGTGCATCCGGCAGGCCCGGGAATCGACAAGTATATCGGAAAAAAGTAGCACAGCCACTATTGGCTGTGCGGTTTTCGCCGCTCCCGTTAGGCCGCGAAAAACGCGCAGCCAGCCCCTCGCAGGGGCTAGGGGTAAAGAGTGGCTGTACCCCGAGTGCCTTTGATCCCTGGCGCTCTTAACGTGGTCATGTTAATATGACCATAGTCACGGAGAAAACACCATGAAACAAATGCGAGCCAGCGCTTTCAAAGCGCGATGCCTCAAAGTCATGGACAATATCCAGGCTACCGGAGAGCCGGTCATCGTAACCAAACGCGGAAAGCCCGTCGTGAAGGTCGTTCCCATAGCGGCGGAGCAGCACGATATTTTCGGATTCATGGCCGACAGAGGCAAGATCGTTGGAGACATCGAGTCCCCGGTGGTTCCATTGAAAGATTGGAAGATCTTTAAGACCAAGAAAATTAAGAAATGATCCGCCTCCGCAGTACAGCTCGCTGCTTCGGCCAACCGGTCCGCCTCCGCGGTACAGCTCTCTGCTTCGGCCAACCGGTCCGCCTCCGCGGTACAGCTTCTGCTTGGCCGACAGGTCGGCCTCCGCGCCAAACCCGCGGCTATGGCCGACGCGTCTGCCATAGCCGGTTCTCAGGCGGCGGCAGATGATCCTTCTCGATACCCATGTGCTGATTTGGCTGGCGTTTGAACCCGCGAAATTATCGAAGCCGGCTAGAGAGGCCATCCACGAAAGCTCCCGGACGGGGGGTCTTGGAGTTTCCGCGATTACACTCTGGGAGGCCGCTTGGCTGGTGACTCACCGCCGGGTCGATTTTACGGGGACTCCCGATGCGTTTCTCGAGGAAATTACTTCGCGCACGGCAGTGTTTCCCATTACATCGCAAATTGCGATCCTGGCGAATCAGCTCCCCGCGACTTATTCAAATGACCCGAGCGACCGATTGATCGGAGCAACCGCTGTGTCTGAAGGAATCGCTCTCGTCACGAAGGACAGAACGATTCGGAGTTTCAAGCAGATCAAGACGATTTGGTAAGATTCTCTCGGAATCAAGGTCCAAGGTCAAAAGTTCCCTGGTGTTCTCAGTGAACTTTCTCACCGCATATCCGCCGCGCTTCGTCCTGCAACGTGATCTGGTAAAGCAGCTCCTTGATTCGGGCGTCGTTCTCCTCGCGGAACTTTTTCTTTTGTTCAGGTGTCATTGCATTAGCCTGCGCGGTCAGTTCGGCTAGTTTTTCGAGCGGCGGGCGAGTATCGGTTTCCTCCAAGGTTGCTTTTTGCGAATTAGGCGACCTGCTCCATAGCCTCTCGTGAACGCGCTCATCGAGGATCTCAGTACCGACACTTTCGCCCGGATGCGCGCCTATCGCGCTCAAGCCCGTAAGGCCCTCTATAAAGATCAACTGGGAGTCATTCGTAAAGTAATCTCGGTTAACACCTTTGGTGCACGCCACGTCCCCGTTCGGGGCCAGTACGATTGCACCGCGCTCGGTGAGCCAAACGATGCTGTGCTTGGCTGCATGGGACCGAATCAATTCGACGATTTCCTCGCGGCTCATTTTGCTTCTCCTCGCTGGGTAGACCGCCGTTTGCCACACCACTGACGGCCCAAGCTGGACTGACGGGCAATAGGGTGAACATCACGGCTGAAAGGGGCTTCTTGGCATTCTCCAATCCTGCTTCTTAAGCGTGCCAGCGGATCGCTCACGGCGCGATGGTACTTTCCTTGGAGAATAGTAATCTATCGGGCACATAAGTTTACGGATACGAACTCAGCATCCTCGAATTCTCCGCCTCCTCGAATCCAAAGTTTAGAGTTTATTAATGGCTGGCGGGGAGGCTATAGCAAACCCGGTTCGCGGGACGCAAGTCATAGCTGGGGAGTATTTAAAAGCACACCAACCCAGGTGTAGTCTCATTTGCCGATAATAAGTTTTTGGCCTCGATTTTCATTTCTTACTAGGGGCTGGTGGAGAGCAATCAAATGTCCTTATTGGAGAGTTTCGGTGTTCTACGTTTGTGATGGAGGTGTATTGCTCCCCACTAAAACTGGACATCTCATTTAGGTAGAATCAGGGCCTCCAAAACAGGAGGCAACATGGGCAGGAAACCGCGTGTCGATCGATCCCCGGAAGAGAAGTGGCAGATCGTGCAGGAAGGCATCAAGAGCGGGAACGTTTCGGAGACGTGTCGGCGTCACGGAATCGCTCCGAATCTGTTCTATCGCTGGAAGGATGAAGCGGAACAGGGGGCAAAGGCAGCGCTTGGGGGGAGAAGCGCTGCCGCGGCCGAAACCGAGAAAGACCATCGCATCCGGCAGCTGGAACGGACGCTGGGGCGGAAGGCGTTGGAGATCGAAATCCTAAAAAACGTCGTGGGGGAGTGAGCTGTGGTGCGGCTCACTCCCAGGCGCGAGAGATGGTGACGCAGGGTTACACAGCCACGCTGGTGGCGGCCACGTTGGCCATCAGCCGGTCGAGTCTGTACTACCGGAAGCGACCGCGAGGTAGTCGGGCGGACCGAACCTACGATGAGCAGATCGTTGTGGCGTGCGGAGAGAAACTGGCCTACGGCTACCGGCGAGTGGCTTGGTGGCTACAGAGGAAAGAAGGTCTTCGCGTGAATCGCAAGCGTGTACTGCGGGTGATGCGAGAACGTGGCCTGCTGGTGCGCTCGCG
Organism: uncultured Acidobacteriota bacterium; assembly: GCA_963800455.1. Taxonomy (GTDB): domain Bacteria; phylum Acidobacteriota; class Terriglobia; order Acidiferrales; family UBA7541; genus Palsa-360. The sequence continues at coordinate 1,878,981 of CAWDAY010000004.1, forward strand.
TCGTCTGCGGGCACGGAGGAAGAAAGAGTGGGGCCGCGTGGAGGCCGCTGAGCCGAATGAAATCTGGCAGACGGACATGACGAAAATCTGGGCGGGGCCAGCCGTGGGCTGGGCCTATCTGGTGTGTGTGATCGACTGTTGCACACGGGAGATCGTGGGCTGGAATCTCTCGCATCGTTGCCGAACCGAAGACGCGCTGGCAGCGGTCGAGCAAGCGGTGCTGGCACGGCTGCCCGAGGGCAGCCGTGCGGCCCGTGTGACGCTGACCACCGACAACGGCACGCAGTTTACTTCGTCGCGGTTCATCGAGACACTCAATCGGCTGGGCATTACGCACCGGCGCACGGCCTATCATCACCCGGAGGGCAACAGCTACATCGAACGGTTCCATCGCAGTCTCAAGGAAGAGGAAGTCTGGCCGGCGGAATATCGAAGCGTGCAAGAAGCCCGTACCAGCATCGCTCGTTGGATCGAGGAGTACAATCACAACCGGCCTCATCGCGGAGTCGGAAATCGAACCCCGCATGAAGCGTTCTTGAGTTTTGCAGTTGTACTAAAAAACGAGGCCCTGACTGTCTAAATTAGTGGGGAGCAATACACATACCATCGAAACACAGGTCAAGATTGGTCGCCAGATCAGATTAGGCTGATAATCGCCACGCTTCCATATTCCGCGTTTAGTTCTCACTACAAAGAATTGGGTAACGAGGAAGGCCACATCCAAGCACAAGAGACGTACAAAGAGCTCGAAACACAAGGATGGAAGAAACGGGAATTCGATTGGGAAAGTCCTGGCCCGCGAGGCTTGAAGGAAATCGAGCATAAGTACTTCACGGTCGGGCACTGGGAAGTGTAACGCACGTGGGCCATGCTTTGTCTTGGTTTTTCGGGTGCCGCACTCTTGCGACTCTTGCAAGGGTGCGGTTCGTGAACTTAACTTCTCCGCACCCGATTCCGTTCAGCGAATCTCGATGACTCGCGCCTGGCGGATGGCCGTAATCGCGCGCAATTCGCCGAGGACTTCGGGCGGGACTTTCTGGTCGACGTTGACGATGCCGATGGCTTCGTCGGAATTCTGAATCCGCCCGAGAGCGAAATTCGCGATATTGATCTTGTGTTTTCCCAGCAGCGTGCCGACCCGGCCGATGACGCCGGGAACGTCCTCGTTGCGGAAGAGCAGAAGGAAACCCGTGAGCGGCGCGTCGATATCGATATTGTTGACGCCGAGAATGCGAAGCGCATCGTTCAGTCCGATCATGCCGAGAACGGAGACCATTTCTCCGTCGATGCGCAAGGCCACTCCCAGGGAATTTGTGTACTTGGCGCGGCGCGCGCTGCGCACCTCAACGACCTCGATCCCGCGCGCCTTCGCGAAATTCCCCGCATTAATTAAATTAATTTGATCGGCCAGGATCTGGCCCAGAATGCCCTTCAGCACCGCGTTTTTCACGAGGTGCGTGTTCAGGTCGGCGAGGCCGCCGTCGTAGCTGATGGAAACTTCCGAAAACGGTTTTTCCGTCAACTGCGCCACGAAGTTGCCCAGCTTTTCCCCGAGCTGAAGGTACGGCCCCAGCTTCTTGAACTCTTCGGGCGAAATGGACGGCATGTTGACGGCGTTCTTGACGGCGCCGGTCGTCAGGTAATCGCGCAACTGTTCGGCGATGCGCGTGCCGACGACTTTCTGCGCTTCCTCGGTCGAGCCCGCGATGTGCGGGGTCGCGATCACTTTGGGATGCTTGACGAGGCGCGGGTCGGACGGGGGCTCAGCCTCAAAGACATCGAGACCCGCGCCGGCCACCTGCCCGCTCTCGATCGCCGCCAGCAGCGCGGCTTCGTCCACCAGCTCGCCGCGCGCGCAATTGGCGATGCGCACGCCCTTCTTGGTGAGCGCGAGCGTTTTCGTGCTGATCAGATGCCGCGTCTCGGGCGTCAATGAGGAGTGCAGGCTGATAAAGTCGCTGATCTTCAAAAGCTCTTCGAGGGGAACGAGGCGAATATTCTGCTCGGTCGCGAGCACCGTGGACACATAAGGATCGAAGGCGACCACTTTCATTTTGTGCGCCTGCGCGAGGCGCGCGACTTCCGTGCCGATCGTACCCAGGCCGATGAGACCCAGGGTCTTGTCGCGCAATTCGCTGCCCGTGAATTTCTTTTTCTCCCACTGCCCGGCCTTCATCGAAGCGTCGGCCTGCGCCACCGGATGCGCCATTGCCAGCAGCATGGTCATGGTGTGTTCGGCCACGCTGATGGCGTTTCCGCCCGGCGTGTTCATGACCAGCACGCCTTTGCGGGTCGCGGCGTCGAGATCGACGTTGTCCACGCCAACGCCGGCGCGCCCGATGACGCGAAGGTTCTTGGCTTTCTCGAGCAGCTCGGCCGTGACCTTGGTCGCGCTTCGCACGAGCAAGGCGTCCGCGTCGCGAATCTCTTCGTCGACCTTGCCTTTTGTCTTGGGAAGGTTCACGACGTTCCACGTGGGATCCGTCTTCAGAATGTCCACAACGCTTTCGTCAACGCTATCCGCAATCAGAATTTTCATTGTTCTCTCAAGAGTCTCAGCGTTCTAACAATGCGCGGTGCGCAGTTGTAGGGGCACGACATGTCGTGCCCCTCCCGTGCTAGGACGAATGCCGCAAGTAAACATTTTGCGCGGCGCGAACCCCGCTGCCCAGCTCGACCTTGTGCCCGACTTTCTGCAACGCGATTTCCAGCGTGCCGAGCACGGCCAGGAGGTCGAGAAAATCGTAATACCCGAGATGCGCGATGCGGAACATTTGGCCCTTCATCGAACCCTGCCCGTCGGTGAGAATCACGCCGAACCGCGAGCGCATCTCCTTCACCACTTTGGTCGATTCGATGCCCGCCGGGGCGTTGATGGAGGTTACGGCGTTCGCCGGCGAACTCACTGCGAAATTGGTGAGGCCCATCGCGATGGCCGCTTCGCGCGTGGCCTCGGCGAGCAGCGCCGCGTTTGCGATCAGGTTTTCGCGCCCCATTTCCTTGATGTAATTCAGCGCGTCGTGCAGGCAAACCACGAGCGAAGTCGCGGGCGTGTAGCTCGACTCGCCTTTCGCGAGGCTCTTTCGTTCCTTCGCGTAGTCGAAGTAATAGCGCGGCAGTTTCGATTTTTCCATCGTCCGCGCGGCCTTGTCGCTGATGCTGGCGAACGCAAGGCCCGGCGGTATCATCGTCGCCTTCTGCGATCCGCCGATCAGGATATCGATTCCCCACTCGTCCGGGCGCAGGTCCGTGGTGCCCAGGCCGGTGATGGCGTCGACGACAAAGCAGCAATCCGGCAGCGCGGCCACCGCTTTGCCCAGCGTTTCGACGTCGTTGCGCACGCCCGTCGAACTCTCCGTCGCCTGGATAAGCACGGCGCGGAACGGCCCGCCGGATTCGAGGTGCTTCTTCATTTCGGCGACCGGGACCGGATGTCCGTAGGGCGCTTCCACCACAACCGATTCGATGCCGTAGGCTTTCGCGATCTGTACCCAGCGCTCGCCGAATTTCCCGGCGGTCCCGATCAGAACACGCTCGCCGGGAGAAAGCAGGTTGGAAACCGCGCCTTCCATCGCCCCCGTGCCCGAACTGGCGAAAACGACGACGTCATTTTTCGTGTGGAAGTAATATTTCAGGTTGTCGAGCGTCTCTCGCATCAGCGCGCGGAAGGCGTCCGTGCGGTGGTGCAGCGTCATGGTCAGCGCGCGCAACTGCGCTTCGAGCAGCAGAGGCGTCGGTCCGGGAGTAAACAGTCTTTCCTTGATGATTCCTGGCATGTCGAGTCCTCAATCCATTCTTTTTAGATTAGGAATAAACGTATCGGAGGCAAACAGCTTCCCACTCGGGCCGATTCCGTTCCAAGGGCATATCCGCCTTTGAAAATTCGATTGCAGGCAGAAATACAGGTTACGGGAAGGCGCGAGAATGGTCAACCCATCCGCGGCCGTGTGTTGCCTCAGTTTAACGCGGTACGGAGCAGGCGAAAATACGAACGATGCTCCTCGGTCGCCGCCGGTCTGTGCGCGCTGCCCATGGGCCCCGCTCGCGTTTTGCTCGGGTTTCCTGTTTTCCTTCGTGTATGCTGGCCGTACAATTAGCTCAGACTCGGAGAGTACCGTTCGACAAGGACGTGCCACCATGCGAGAGAAAGCGACAGTGGTTGACGTTACCGCGCGCGACGGATTGCAGAATGAGCCGAAGCCCGTCTCCACGCGAGATAAGCTTACGCTGATCGAAATGCTGGTCCGCGCGGGCGTCAACCATATTCAGACGACGAGCTTCGTCCATCCCAAATGGGTGCCGCAAATGGCGGACGCCGAGGGCGTAGCAGCCGGGCTCGCCAAATTTTCGGGCGTAACCTTCTCCGCTTTGGTGCCGAATATTAAGGGCTACGAACGCGCCGTGGCCGCGGGTATCCGCCAGATGGAATTCGTGATCGCGGCCAGCGAATCGTTCAACCGGAAAAATCTGAACCGCAGCATGTCCGAATCCCTCGACCTGCTCCGGCAAGCCACTCGCCTGGCCGAACGCGACGGCGTGGTCCTCCGCGTGGGCTTCTCCACCTGTTTCCATTGCCCCTTTGAAGGAAGGATCCCGAGCCAGGCGGTGTTGAACGCCGCCCGTGCCGCCCGAGACATCGCGCCGTGGCGCATCGCCATTTGCGACACCGACGGCATGGCCTTCCCCGATCAAGTCAAAGAAACGGTCGGCCGCCTGCTCGGCGAATTGAAAATGAAGGCAGACGAGATCGTGCTCCACTTCCACGACACCTATGGCCGGGGACTTGGCGAATACGCTCGCGGGCCTGGAAATGGGCGTCCGCGAGTTCGACGCTTGCACCGCGGGCCTCGGTGGCTGCCCCTATTGCCCCGGCGCAAGCGGCAACCTCGCAACCGAGGATCTCGTCGATTTCCTGGAAGGCATGGGTTATGACACGGGCATCGACATGGACAAACTGCTCGACGCGGCCGAATTTGCCTCCCGCTTTTCGTCCCGGCCGTATCAAGGGCACCTCCTGCGCGCCCGCCGCGCAGGCGCCTGCGGCGTGACTCCACTATCGGCATAAATTTCAGAGCCGTAGCACAAGGGGAGAAAGACAGATGGCGCTTCCACTCCATGGTGTCCGTGTGCTGGACGTAACCAACGTCCTGGCGGGGCCGTTTTGCAGCTACCAGCTGGTTCTGCTGGGCGCCGAGGTCATCAAAATCGAGCAGCCGGAGCGAGGCGACCTCGCGCGGAGCCTGGGCGCGGACTCGCGCGCCGACGAAGCGTTAATGGGCGTCTCGTTCGTATCGGTCAACGCCGGAAAACAATCCGTCACGATTAACCTTAAATCATTAGAAGGAAAAGAGATATTCAAGAAATTTGCGGCGATTTCGCATGCCGTGATCGAGAATTTCCGCCCCGGCGTAATGGCGCGCCTGGGCCTAGATTATCCAGTGCTTTCGAAGCTGAATCCCCGCCTAGTGTACTGTGCCATTTCGGGATTTGGGCAAGATGGCCCGCTGGCGATGCGCCCCGCGTACGATCAGGTGATCCAGGGAATCTCGGGCGTCATGAACGTCACAGGCGACGCAAAATCCGCGCCCCTGCGAGTCGGCTACCCGGTTTGCGACACCATGGGAGGCATTACGGCGGCGATGGCCATCTGCGCTGCGCTCGTCGAATCGCTCACAACCGGGCACGGCCGGTGCATCGACGTCTCCATGCTCGAATCCACTCTGGCCTCCATGGGCTGGGTCGTTTCGAACTACCTCAACGCCGGTATCGAGCCTATCCCCATGGGAAATGAGAACTTTACAGCCGCCCCCTCCGGCACCTTCCGCACCGCCGAGGGACTCCTGAACATCGCCGCGAACGAAAGCATCCAGTACGAAAAGCTGTGCGACGTCATTGGCCGGCCCGAACTGAAGACCGACGTCCGCTTTGCGGACCGCGAAACCCGCAGGAAGAATCGCCTGGCCATCAATTCCGAGATCGCGCCGGAACTCCTGAAGCGTCCCGCCGCGGAATGGGAGCAAGTCCTGATAGAAGTAGGCGTGCCCGCTGGACGGGTCCTGAGCGTCCCCGAAATTCTCGGCCACCCTCACCTCTCGGGCCGCCACTTCGTCTCCGAGTTCGAGGGATCGGCCGGCAAACAGATTGTGACTCGCGGCGGATTCCTCTTTTCCGGTGACCAAGCCTCTCCCCCCGGCCCGGCCCCGGCGCTTTCCGAGCACACCGAAGCCTGGCTCAAGGAACTTGGCTACAACCAGGCTCAGATTCGCGCCTTGCGGGACAAGCACGTCATCTGATTGCAGCGGTGCCACCGCCCCCTCGGCGGAGCAGGTACTCAGGCGTTTGTTCGTCTAAGCAGACGCCAATTCCGTCGAGGTCCGCTCCGGTTAGTAACCCAAAGAATCAAGAAAACGCTTGACTTCTGTCTCCGCGGGTAATTAAATTGCCCCCAAGTTCGGGGTGTTTTTGTTCAAAAATTTTAGTACAGCTGTCCAATCTAAGCGGCAAATGATCTCCCTTGAGGGATCATCAAGGAGGCGTTAGATGGGTGTGGGAAGGACCAGCAAGTTTAGTAGCAGTTTGGCTATAGTATTAACCGTGCTATTCAGCTTTATGGGCGGAGCCGTCGCGCATGCCCAGGTTACCGGAGCCACTGTTTCGGGAACCATCACCGACCCCTCGGGCGGAGTCGTCGCCGGGGCAACGATTTCTATTACCAACACTGCAACGTCCGTCTCGCGGGACGTTACATCGGACTCCTGCCGGTTTATATTTCGATTCCCAACCTTGTCCCGGGGTCCTACGACATTAAGGTTAGTGCAACCGGATTTTCGACTTCCGTGCAATCCGCTGTCAGCCTTTCCGTCGGTCAGCAGATGCAGCTCAACTTTGCGCTGACCGTCGGCCAGACTTCCACCGAAGTGCAGGTTACCGGGGCGGCCCCGCAGATCGACTTGACCTCGTCGGCAGTTTCCGGACAGGTTGAATCCGAAACCGTTCGCGAATTGCCCCTGAACGGGCGCGACTGGACGCAACTCGCCACCCTGCAGCCCGGCGTCAAGCAAATCCAAACGCAAATGGCCTTTGCGACTTCCGCCCGAGGCAACCGCGGGTTCGGCGGCGAGATGACCGTTTCGGGCCAGCGCTCGACGTTCAACAATTACCGCATCGATGGAATCACCGTGAATGACTACGCGATGGCCGCGCCCGGAAACGTCATCGGCCTCGTGCTCGGCGTGGACGCCGATTCAAGAATTCCAAGTCTTGACCAGCGGCTTCCCGGCCGAATATGGACGCGCTACGGGCGGCGTTGTGAACGCGATCAGCCGCTCGGGCACCAACCAGTTCCATGGCGGCCTGTATGAGTTCCTGAGAAACAGCGCCCTTGACGCAAGGCCTTACTTTAACCGGGTCACCGATACTCCGAATCCTCCGTTCAAACGGAACGTGTTCGGAGCCTCCGCCGGTGGACCAATCCTCAAGGACAAGCCTCTTCATCTTCGGCGACTATGAAGGTCTTCGCCAGACCAAAGGACTTACCAGCGATACCGACTGTATTTTCGAGATGACGCGAGACTGGGCATATCCCAGGCCAACCGAACCCGGCGAACACCGCACCGGCACTGGCCGGCACTGGCCCTGCATGCGCGACTCCGGCGGGAGCCCAGGACATTACTCTCTCCACTGGCAACATTGCGTCAACGATTACTCGGCGGCTCTCCTCCACTCTGGCCGACATCCAGCGCGGTTCAAAGCGAATGTAGACCGTGGCAACTTTCATTTTCTCCGCGGTTCAGGCAGCACCCGAAAACTTCGGCACCTTGCGCGCCGACTACACGATTGGTAACAACGACAGCCTATTCGGGACCTTCCTCAGAGACGAACGCAGACTACACGCAACCGGACGCGTTCAACGATGTCCTTTCCTTATCCAACTAGCATCAGGACAACGATCGCTCTGGAAGAGACTCATACATTCAGTTCCAACTTCGTGAACGCGGTGCGCTTCGGCTTCAACCGCGATAACGTACTGAACTCGTTCACTCCCACCGCAATTAATCCCGCGGCGGCGATTGGCCCGCTGGGTGGCATCGTGGGGCAAGCCGCGCCCCGCCTGTCGGTCGGCGGAATTACCGATTTTTCGGCGGCGTCAGTCAGGTTCGCACTATCTCCACGCGTGGAACTCGTATCAGTACGGCGACGATGCGTTCTGGACGCATGGCGCTCACACGATCAAGTTCGGCGGCAATATCGAGCGAATGGATTACAACGAACATACATTTCAGAACCCCGGCGGCCGCTTTATTTTCAATAACGGTAACGGCACGCCTAAATCGCATCAGCGTTCCTGGGAGGAATGCCCAGCCACTACGAGGCGGGTCTGCTCAATATCGTGGACAACCCGCGGGAATTTCGCCAAACCACGTTCGGCTTGTATGCTCAGGACGACTGGAAATTCAAGTCGAACCTGACGTTCAATATCGGTCTCCGGTACGAGCCGACCACCGTCCTGAAGGACGCTCAGGGCCGGATTACCAATTTGGCGGACGTTTACCGCCACTTCCCCATTTGCGGAGTTCAGTTCACCGCCCCGATCCCGGCGCAGCCCGGCTCGGCATGCGGCAGCGTCGGTCCGTACTATAAGAACGCAACGCTCCGCAACTTTGAGCCCCGCTTGGGCTTTGCTTGGGATCCGTTCAAGGATGGGAAGACTTCGGTACGCGGCAGCGCCGGTCTGTATGACGTCGACCCGTTTGCAGGATATTTCCTATTGCAGCAAAATCAGGCCGCGCCGTTCCTCATCTTCAAGAGCATCACAGGTAACTCGAACTTCACTACGCAACCAGGGTTTACCGGTCCGTTCCAAGCGGGAGAGGGTGGCGTGCAGCTCGCAAATTCCACCTCAAGCAATCTAGCCATGTCCACAGTCGAGGGCGCGCCTCACAGGAATTATGTGGAGGAGTGGACCCTCTCTCTCCAGCGTCAACTGACATCCGACATGTCCCTGACAGTCGGTTATGTGGGTTCTCACGGCGTCCATCTGATCACGCGTGGTGACGACGGGAACATGTCGGGCGCGCCCGGGAAGCGCTGCGCCGGCGGTCACGACTCCATACGGCTACTTGTTCCCCTGCGGGCCGCGGGGCCGGCATGGCGCCACCGGGAGTCGCGCAACCTGCACTCCAGGTAGCGCTCCGGCGTGGAGCCAGTGCGCAGGCCAATCCGGCTCTCGGAACGATCCGCTATATCTTCTGGAACGGGAGCGCCAACTACAACGCCTTGAACGTGAATTTGGACAAAGTCTTCGCTCACGGCTTCCAATTCCAGGTGTCGTATACGTACTCGAAGTCGCAGGATGACACCTCGCAAACCATCGCCGGCGATACTTTCGCAAATGGCATCAACTCGCCGGTTTGGTGGCTGCCGCAAGCGTACTATGGCCCATCCGACTTCAACATCACGCACAACCTTACCATCAACGCACTCTACACAATCCCGACGCCAAAATCGTGGAATGGCATAACGAAAACCGCGCTCGCCGATTGGGAATTGGGCGGCATTTTCTCGTGGAATAGCGGGACTCCGACAACTGTGACGAATTCCGGCGATCCTCTGGGCTTGAACAACGCCGGAGCGGACCCGTTCGGTCCTTTGGTCAGGCTCCCGGGTTGCAACCCAACCACCTTCACAGTTGGGGGACCAACCGTGGGGCTCATCAACCAAAATTGCTTCACCGAGCCTTACCTCCCGACGTCGGCTCTGGCGTCCTTGCCGTACGGATGCGCCGGCTTCCCGAACGCGGGAACGGCAGGGTTTATACCCAATGCACCATCGGGCATGTCGTACTGCTCGAATCTGATGCCTCTGAACGTCGGCCGGAATACCATTTACGGCCCGAACTTCTCCAACGTGGACTTCTCGATTCACAAGGTCTTCCCGATCACGCGGATTTCGGAGGCTTTCAACATCCAGTTCCGCGCGGAAATATTCAACATCTTCAACCACTCCCAGTTCAATCCGCCCCAGCCGAACAGCGGCGACACCAATTCCGCGCTTGATCGACCCGACGGGGGCGTACCAGGGCGTCGGAAACATCACTCTCTCCGGCGAACCTGCAGACACCCGCGCGCGAAATTCAGTTCGCGCTCAAGGTGAACTGGTAGTTTCAGGAACAAATCAACTTACCCAAAGGCCCGTCCGCTTCGGCGGACGGGCATTTGTTTCTTCAACCCGTTCTCTCGCCTGTCATCAGGTCGATCCAGGGTGTCGCTCTCGGCTTTCGGTGCGGCTTGCCAATCGCGCCGCGCAAGGATTCGCCGACCGTCCCGCTTTGAGATTCAGCAGGAGACGAAATTCATCGCTCACTTTCAGGGAATTTTCAGGCTGCGGGGCATATAGTGCGCTCGCATCCTTCCAGTTATGAACAGGATGGCTTTGCCAAGCGCGGCCGGCTCTGATACCGTGTGGGCACAAGATTCCAGTAGGACGGGCTTCAGCCTGTCCGGTTTTAATCTTTGCGAAAATGGCAGAAGTCAAAACAAGACAGGCTGAAGCCCGTCCTACCAATTCGTTCGAATCGCTACGGCCACAAATCACTTAGGGGGAGAAATCGATGAAGGTTTCAAGTTACGCAAAGCTTGCGCTCGCGTTGTCAATCGTGCTGTCGGGGGCCTGCGTTCTCGCGGGATCGCCAGCCGGAAGCGGGTACCACCTGATTAAGAAGGTTACCTATGGCGCGGCGCCGGGACTCGGTGCCACGCGTGAGTATTTCGACTACGTGATCCCTGAACCCGCCTCGCGCCGCATGTACTTTACACACGGCACGGAAGTGGACATCGTCAACGCCGATACGGGAGACAAGGTCGGCTCGGTGACGGGAGACTGGAAGCGCATTCATGGAGTCGCCCTCGTCCCCGAACTGAACAAGGGTTTCATCACCGACGGCGACGCGGGCACGATCCTCGTGTTCGATCTAAAAACACTCAAGGTGACCAATACCATCAAGGCGGAAGACGACGCCGATTGGATTCTCTATGACACGGCGTCAAAGCGCATTTTTGCCTTTAACGGCAGCTCCAAGACGGCCACGGCCGTCGATCCTGTGAAAGAAGCAGTCATCAAGAGCATTCCCCTTGGCGGCGCGCCGGAGCAGGCAATTGCCGACGGCAAGGGAATGATCTACGACACGCTCCAGTCCACTAACGAGGTCGTCGCCATCGACACGAAGGACCTCACCGTCAAATCGCGCTACCCTGTCGCTCCCGCCGGCGCTCCCACCGCAATCACGATTGACCGCAAAACCCGCCGCCTATTCGTCGGCGGAAGAAATCCCAAGATGCTCGTGATGATGGACGCCGACACCGGAAAAGTGATCGGCGACGGCTTCCCCATCGGCGACCGCGTAGACGCCAACGTGTTTGACCCGGCCACGAATATGGTGGCGGCCGCAACACGCGAAGGCACGCTCCACATCTTCCACGAAGATTCCGCCGATAAACTGACCGAGGTCGAGACTATTAAGACCGAATTTGGCGCCAAGACCATGGGCCTCGACCCCAAGACACATAAACTGTTCCTCACCACGTCGGATTTCGGCCCGGCTCCGGCGCCGACCGAGAAGCAGCCCAATCCGCAGCCCGTTGCCAAGCCGGGGACTTTCCGGCTTTTGATTTACGGGAAGTAACCGAACGCGCGGCGCATAACGTCTAGTAAGAATCGAAATGAATCAAAGGGAAGGCTCGGCGCGCCGGTCCGAATCGGCGGCGAACCTTCCCGGCAACAAACCCGTCGGACTCCGTGAGATCGAACGCATCGGATTGGACGTTGGATTTTGGCTCGTAAGGGAGGCTCTATGAAGCGATGGAAAGGCGCACTAAGCGTTGCCGTCCTGACACTGGCGGCAGCGGTTGCAGCATCCGCGCAGGGGCAAGTTACCGCGATTCGCGCGGGCAAGATGTTTGACCCGAAGTCCGGCACGAATCTGACCAACCAGGTCGTGCTCATCAGCGGCGACAGGATCACGGATGTCGGTCCCGCCGACAAGGTAACGATCCCGGCAGGCGCAAAAGTGATTGACCTGAGCAAAGCCACGGTGCTGCCCGGCCTGATCGACGGCCACGTGCACCTGACGGATGCGCAGGGCAATTTGCAGCACCAGATGATGGTCGCGCTGTTCAGCGCCACCTCCAGCTTGAATGCGGGCTATACCACGCTCGTCGCGATGGGCTCGCATGGCGGAGGCTACGCCGATGTGGAGCTGAAAAAAGCCATTCAGGCCGGCTTGGTGAAGGGGCCGCGCATCATCACCGCCGGGCCGATCATCAACATCACCATGCCGGAGAACACGCCGTTCCCCCTGATGTACGAACCGAAGTTCACCGACATCGAGGTGAATGGCGCGGACCAGATGCGCGGTGCCGTGCGTGAACTCGCCAAGTACGGCGCGGAGCACGTCAAAATTCACACGACCGGGCCGTTCTACTTCGACAAGGACGGCAAAATGTTCAACCAGCCCCTGCCCACGCGGGAAGAACTCGCCGCCGTCATTGACGAAGCGCACCGCCGCGGCATGTGGGTCGCCTCGCACACCTACGGAGGCGAAGGGCTGAAGGAAGCTCTCGACCTCGGCCTCGACAACATCCAGCACGCCACTGCCGCGAACGACGACGACATTCGCGAGATGGTACAGAAGCACCTGCCCATCACCACCACGATTCTCGACCACCGCCAGGATGAACCCGACGACCTGAAGCAGTGGGCTCCGTACAGCCGCTGGCGCCTGGTAGAAGTCACCTGGAAGAAAATGCTCGCCGCCGGCGTGATTCTCGGCTGGGGCAGCGGCTCCGCGCCGCCTCCGGGCCGCGTCTATAACACCGAGTGCAACTGCTCGCACGGCGTGCAGGGCGAGATGTTCCCGATTTTCGTGAAGTGGGGAGCCAGTCCGGTGTACACGCTGCGCATGGCCACCACCGTGAATGCGGAGATCATCCGCATGTCCGACAAACTGGGCACGATCGAAAAGGGCAAGTTCGCCGACGTCATCGCGGTCTCCGGAGATCCGCTGCAGGACATTTCCGAGATGCAGCACGTGAAATTCGTGATGAAGGGCGGCGCGGTCATCAAGAACGATATGGCCATGTCCATGGGCAGCATGTAATTCCTTTCACTTAGGATCCGCGTAGTGATCGTGGCGGCGGGGAACCTTAGGACTGCTTTCCTGAGTTTCCCGCCGCCACGTTGCGTTAGGGCCGACCAAAGAATCTCCCGGAACCAAGTTCCGCAACGCATCGCGCCTAATCCCACAGTAAAGAAATCGGCTCGGTTCCGCGTTCAAACAACGCGCTTGCCAAAGTGCCGCCTCTCCCTGCAAGTTAGTCGGCGTGCCGGAACTCCCGGATATTTTGGCGTACATCAACGCACTCGAGCCGCGAATCGTCGGCCAGACAATCGAGCGAGTGCGCTTGCAGAGCGTATTCCTGCTCCGAACTGCGCAGCCGCCGATTGCCGACGTCGAAGGCCGCGCCGTGCGCGAAGTGCGGCGGGTCGGCAAGCGAATCGCGATAGGAGTCGAAGGCGACCTCTGGCTAGTCCTGCATTTGATGATCGCTGGACGGCTGCACTGGCGGCCGCCCGGGGCAAAGCTTTCGGGCCGCCAGAATCTGGCGGCCTTCGATTTTCCGAGCGGCTCTCTCGTGCTCACCGAAGCGGGCAGCAAACGCCGCGCGTCGCTGCATTTGCTCGCAGGCGAGGAAGCCTTGCGCTCCGCCGATCCGGGCGGAATCGATGTGTTCGCGAGCGATCTTGAGTCATTTCGAGAGGCGCTCACGTCCGAAAATCGTACGCTGAAACGGGCTCTCACCGATCCGCGCCTGCTGAGCGGCATCGGCAACGCGTATTCGGATGAGATCCTGCACGCAGCGCGACTGGCGCCCATTGCGCTCACACATAAATTGCGGCCCGAGGAATGGGAGAGGCTATTCGCGGCGACGCGGCAAAGGCTCACCTTCTGGATCGACCGGCTGCGTGCGGAAGCGGGCGGCGGCTTTCCCGAAAAAGTGACCGCGTTTCGCAAAGGCATGGTGGTTCACGGACGCTACGGAGAACCCTGTCCGAATTGCGGCGAGAAAATTCAGCGGATTCGCTACGCGGACAACGAAACGAATTACTGCGCCCGCTGCCAAACGGGAGGAAAAGTTCTCGCGGACCGGGCGTTGTCGCGCCTTTTGCGATCGGATTGGCCCCGGACGCTCGAAGAACTCGAGGCGCTCAAGCGCCGCTAGACGAACCCCTCGCGCCGCGAATCGGCGCGATCCCGGGCCGCTCCCGATCCAGATTCGCACCGTCGGTTGGGAAATTCACTTCTTAGCTAAGTTTGGCTGGGAGGCCTGGACTCGAACCAGGATAATCAGAGTCAGAGTCTGATGTACTGCCGATTGTACGACCTCCCAGCCGTGGGCGAGACGCAAGAAATGGGCCGTGGCAAGCCAGAGATTGGTCCTGGCCTCACGACCCAACTCATCCTACTTTAGACAGGAAAATGGAATCCGTCAACCACGCCCCGGGGAATGAAATTTCCCGAATAGAAGAGAGTGGATCAGCCAAATCGATGCTGCTCAAAGGAGTTTTGTTCTTGAGCTAGCGTGTTGCGGCCAGTACCATCTTCTGCCAGCGTTTCGCCCCGTCGCGGACACCATACTTTCTAGGAGAGCCAACTAACATGCCGCCCGCTGTCAGCGAATGGTGCAACCTCATCTCTCCGGTGGGTCCATGTGCTCGCCGGAATTTTCTGGATCGGCCAGACGTATTACTTCACCAAGCTCGAAGGACGCATGGCTCTGGACGAAGAGGCCGCGCGGAAAGCCGGCAGGCCCCCCAAGTCTGGCTCGTGCACAGCGGAAGTTTTTCGCTGGTCGAAAAGCAGTCTTCGCCGAAATCGGTGCCCGCGAAATTCTACTGGTTCCGCTGGGAAGCGCTGATCACGTGGATTTCCGGGTTCCTGCTGCTGGGGCTGCTGTATTACTCCGGCGGCTTGCTGCTGGATGACAGCGTTTCGAATATCGGCATGGGGACGGGCGTCGCCATCGGGCTCGGCACTTTGTTTCTGGGCTTCGCCGTGTACGAAGGGATCTGGAGATCGCCGCTCGGCGAGTCGCCGGTCGCTCGCCGGAACGATTTGCTATCTTGCTGGTGGTCGCGCTGGCCTACGCGCTGACGCACTTGATCAGCGGCCGCGCGGCGTACATTCACATCGGCGCGCTGTTCGGCACGATCATGGCCGCGAACGTCTGGATGGGCATCCTGCCCGCGACGCGCAAGATGCTGGTGGCCATTCGCGACGGGAAATCCAATCGATCAAAAATTGGCGGATCGGGCGAAGAACCGCACCGATCCACAACACGTACATGACCGTTCCGCTGATTTTCCTGATGATCAGCAACCACTTTCCCGACGGCCACCTATGGAGCGAGATTATAACTGGCTGATCTTGTCCGGCGCTGGTGCTGGCAGGCGCGGTTTCCGCAAAGTTTATTTATAAGGCTTCGTAGATTGAACAGCAGCGCCGAGGCGTCCGGTAACGGAAACGGCGAATGGCGCCGGCCGGGTTGATTGCCCGGCGCGGCGCCACCAGCTTCTTCCTCACTTTAGAATCGACGCGACCTGCTTAGCCGGCCGCGCGACTCTCACTTTCAGTTGCCGCCGTCGAAGCCGTGATCGTGCCCGCCGTCGTGACCGCCATCATGGTGTCCGAAATTGAACAGGTCCATCAGATCGCCGATGGCAGGGCTGTTGGTTCGGCACGTAGGGATTTTCGTCATCCACTTTGGGATTGGGGAAATTATCCCGGCTCCGGTGAGTGATGGGCTCCAATTGCCAGTTCCTCTCGATGAACTTCAGAATGGACACGTGATCGGAATAGTCGTGCGAGATCTTTCCGCCTTTGCTGTACGGGAGAAACCACCAGCAGCGGAATTCTCGTGCCATCGCCGAAGAAATCGAGCGGCTGAACGTAGCCGGAGTCATAGTAGCCTCCGCCTTCATCCACGGTGATGAAGATCGCGGTGCTCTTCCACAGCTCCGGATTGCTCTTCACCGCCTGGACGATCTTTCTTGCGAAACCCTCAAAGAGATCGAACTTGGACGAGGCCGGATGCCCGTCCACCCATCCGCTCGGCTTGACGTAGGAGACGGCGGGCAGCGTGCCGTTCTGAATGTCCGTGTAAAGATCGGTGGTATCGACGAGGTGGGCCGTGCGAACGGCATCATTGGTCATGATGGACGTCTGATACTGAAAGGGGTTGCAGATGTTGCAGTACTGGTCGCTGTTCGGGCCCACGGTTCCGTAGTTCAGTTCGTATTTGTCGGTGAGATACTGATTCCACTGATCGTTGTAAGACTTCCACGAAACGTTGTTTTCGAGCATCACATCGGCGATGCTCCGCTGGCTCGTCGGAGGAATCGTGAACGGCGTGTTGTACACATAGTGGTCCGTGTAAGCGTTCGAGCCGTCGCCAAAATAGCCCGGATTGTAGTTGTTCAATAGGTAGTAGTGGCCATCTTCGCAGTTCGGATCGATGGGCCGATCCAGCGATCGCAGGTAATCCCGGATCTGATCCACGCCCGGTTGAGACGGGTCGGAGCAATTGCTGTACGTACCGCCGCCATAAACCGCCGAGCCGTAGCCGCCGCCTCCGTATCCGTCCTCGGTCCACCAGTTGTTGGTGCCCGGCACCGGGTTGGGATTCTCGATTTCGTCCACGGTGCCGGCGTCCGGCGTGCCGCTCCAGACAAGTTCGTTGTGCGGAGGCGTTGCCGGATTGCCGTTGCCGTCGCTGAACCAGATCGCGTCGCCAAAGCCAAGCATGATGCTGTTGGCGCCCGTGCCGCCCATGGCCGGCTTGGTGATAGTTGTCGCTCATGGAGTAATGGTCGGCAAGTTCCTTGAAATACGGCATGTCGCCCTGCTGCACGTTGTAAAAGCCCATCGTCGTTGCGCCTTCGCCCGGTGGTTGTCGCAGTGGGCGAATAGTCCGTGCTGAAGTTCGAGGGCTGTGGCAACGCCATTTACGTTGGAGCCGACGGTCACTTCGGTCCAGGCAAAGAGGTCCGCCTTGCATCCGCTGGGATTGCGCCGCGTCGCGTGCAAGGCGTTGCAATCCTCCTGCTGCCACATCTGGTAGAAGCGGTGCACCGGGCTTGCCGCATAATCGTCATACGAGTTGGTGGAGGAGTTGGTGATCTGGAAAGGGCCCGGCAGCAACGTGGAGTAGGGCGCTGTGCTGTGGACCCCGCGTGATGCGCGAGTCGGGAACTTTGCCCGTCAAGCCCGTTCCTCCGGTCGTCAGGAACTCATAGTAGTCCACCGGGCTAACGGACAGCCATCTTCGGACGACGTGGCGTCGCCAAGCGAGCAGATGCCGTTGTTCGTGCAGACGTCCGTCGGGCCGCCGTTGAGGGGCGCCGGAAGGGTGGCAGAAGAGGTTCTTGTTCGACGGGCTCAGCTGAAATAGGCTGCTGCCGGTGACATCCGCGGAAAACTGATGCGCCCGCGCGATAGTGCGGGCCGGGCGTGCCATCCTCGTTAACGATGCCTTTGGAAAGCAAGATTGTCGATCGTCTGGCCATCCTTCGGTTTGTAGGTGGCGAAGACGTGATCGAAGCTGCGATTCTCGCCGACGATGACGATGACGTGCTTGATGGGCGTCTCCGTTCGCCCGTGATCTTCATCGGCGCTCGCGGGAACAGCCAACATCCCGCCAAGGCTCAGTTGAAACAATACAATGGAAGCCAAACTGATTCGCAAATAGCGCAACGACTTCGCACAAAGGTGCTTCATGGAATTTTTACCTCCGTAGGCCGGGAGGAAGGTTTGATATTTCAGATCCGGCGAGCGGAATATGCGTTGGGAATGTTACGGGAGGGTTTTGCGGCCGTTAAAAATTGTGAATTGAGTGTGACAATTCCTCACGATCAACAACAGGCTTCAAATCGACCGAACTTGATCTGAGATCGGTGGCCACGCGTTCAATTCGCGCTAGCAGGAATTTCGCGCGGTTTCAGCCGCGACTTGCGCGCGGGCGCGACGGGAATCATTCGGCCCTTTTCAAGCGTGAAGGAACTTCCTCGCCATTCAATGCGGTTCATGCCGAAGCTCGCGAGCCAAACGAAGAACGAAAAGAAAGTCGCGCACGGGCAGCAGCCAAATCCGCCGGCGCAGAACCGGATCGCGCAATCCCCAGACGCCCACCGTCCAGGCCATCGCGAATCGCAATACGAAATATGCGCCGAGATAGGCTGCGGCAATGCCCGCGGATGGCGCGACACACGCGGCGGCGATCGCCCAGGGAAGTCCGTGCGTAAACAACATCCCGAAATGCCCGCCGGGCCGAATGTTGCGGATTCCGATGGCCCAGCGCAATTCGTGCCGCAGGTACGCGCCTAGCGTTTGCGAGGGAAATGCCATCCAGACCGGCTCGGGCAGCAGCTCGATGCGTTGGCCGCGGGCGGCGATGCGGTGGCCAAGTTCGTAATCGTCAGAGTGCAGGTCCACCATGGCCTCGAAGCCGCCGATTTCGGCGAGCCGCGCTTTGGTCGTGGCCATGGTCGAGCCCATCATGAAATTCAGGCCTTCGAGTTCGCGGGCCACAAGCGCCGCGCCGCAAAATGCAGCCGACGAGCCGACGCAATCCATGGCGGCGACGAATTGCGAAGTTGTCCCGCCCGCGATACAGCGCCGTCACGCCGCCGACGCCGGGATCGCGGAACATGTCCGCGACGCTGCGCAAATATCCCGGCTCGACTCGCACATCGCTGTCCGTGATGACCAGCAAATCGTGCCGCGCCTCGCGCACCAGGCGGCACAGATTGGAAACTTTCATGTTCGGGCCAAGCCGCTCCGCCACAACGATCAGGCGGATCGGCCGCTCGGGAAAATCCGCGATCAGCTTTTGCACGACGGGCACGGCAGGATCTTCCGGATCGTTCACGGCAAATAGAATTTCAAATTCCGGATAGTCCTGTCGGCAAAAGCTCGCGAAATTTTCGTATGCGTTCGGGATCCAGGCCGCGGACGGGTTTCAACACGCTGGCCGAAGGAGCTTCGTCGATCTGCCAGAGGCGGCTGGAATCCTCGGCGATGCGCCACGCGAAAGAATCGCCACGCGGAATAGATTCCGATGAGGTAGTAAAACAGCGGGCCGAGCGGCCAGCGCCAAAATCGCCCACCGGAACAATCGCGCCATGCGGACAGGTACATGCAGGCGACGCAGGCAAATCATCCACCCACGCCATGCCCACGCCGAGGCAGATCAGGGCAATTCCCGCCCAGCGCGTCGCATTCAACTTCTCGCCCAAAAATAGTTTTGCGCCGAACGCTCCGGCCACGTAGGCCAGCGACGTGGCGGGAATCACGAAGCTGACCGGAAACCACGACAGCATCGTGAGGAATGAAAAGAACGATGCCGCCATCAGCAGCACGGCAAACCAGAGCCAGCCGACGCGCAGCGCGCGCAGGACGAACGACAACAATCGCGCGCGGGCGGAAATCGTGGACTTCGCCCAGCAGTTTCATGGCATGCGTCAGGCAAATTTC
The DNA here is from genome assembly GCA_963800455.1 of uncultured Acidobacteriota bacterium. GTDB lineage: Bacteria > Acidobacteriota > Terriglobia > Acidiferrales > UBA7541 > Palsa-360. The sequence continues at coordinate 1,898,566 of CAWDAY010000004.1, forward strand.
TCCGCCCGTGCCGGTGACAACCACAAAGATGAGGATGGACGCCGTGCGCATGTCAGTTGGGAGTTCCCTGCGAAGCTGCGGGGGTGGTGCGATGCGGCGTGCGGTTGATCAGAACCACGCCGAAAACGATCAGAACGATTCCGATCCAGCGCGCGGTGGAAACCTGCTCGTGCAGAAACAAATATCCGAGCAGCGGAACGAGCGCGTAGGCAATCGCGGAAAACGGCATCACGAAACTGTAGTCGGCCCAGGACAGCACCAGCATGTGGCACACCATGAAGCCCAGCATCATGGCGATCCCGCCCAGATCGCTCCGCTCGTCAGCACGCGCGTAGCGCCCGCAACCAGCGAGGAAATGTGCGAAATATCCAGATCGCCCGCGTCTTTCATCCCTTTGCCCAGAAGTCGTATTTCCGACCGAGCCAAGCGAGAACGAGCAGAAAAAGCAGCACGTAAGTTTTTGTTTTGTGACTTTTTGGAGCGGTCATCGCAGAGAGTTGTGTAGCGCCGGCATCTCGCCGGCGGTTTCCGCATCTGGATGGGAAAAGCCGCCGGCAACGATGCCGGCGCCAGCCGAAAGCTGCCGCGCCACTAAATTCTACTTTGCTTCAGTCTCCGGCGCTCTGAAGCGGCCGGCGCGGCGGATTGCGCCATTTCGCGCGCCGTTTCCTTGCGCTCGTGCAGGAACTTGAAAAACTCGACGCCTTCGCGCAGCCGCCGCTTCATCACTTCCGGATCGCGCAGCATTCCGCCGAACAGCGAGAACATCTTTGCGCGGGCGGAAATAGAATTTCCGGTACAAGCTCTTCCACGGAATTGAAAATTAACGTCGGAGCTGAGCTTCGGATAATTCATGGCCGCCGTCTGGATTCCGTGCGTGTCCACGAGGTCCCCGGTTTGAATTTGCAGCCAGCCCTGCTCCTGCGCCTGGCGGTAGAATTCCGTGCCCGGATACGGCGCGGCGAGCGAAACCTGAATCGTTTCCGGATCGATATCGCAGGCAAACCGGATGGTCTGCTGAATCGTTTCCGTGCGTCTCGCCCGGAAGCCCCAGAATGAACGTGCCGTGAATCTTGATTCCGAGGTCGCGCGCGTTGCGCGAAAATTCGCGCGCGATGTCGATGCGGACGCCCTTCTTGATATTGATCAAAATCTGATCGTTGCCGGATTCGTATCCGACGAGAAGCAGGCGCAGGCCGTTGTCCTTCATGATTTCGAGCGTCTTGCGCGGGACGTTGGCTTTGGCGTTGCACGACCACGTCAGTCCCAGCTTGCCGAGGCGCCGCGCAATTTCCTCGGCGCGCGGCAAGTCGTCCGTAAACGTATCGTCATCGAAAAAGAATTCGCGCACTTGCGGAAAATATTTTTTCGCCAGCGCCATTTCAGCCGCCACGTTTTCCGGGCTGCGCACGCGATAGCGGTGCCCGCCCAGCGTCTGCGGCCACAGGCAGAACGTGCACTTCGAGCGGCATCCGCGCCCCGTATAGAGCGAAACGTAGGGATGCTGCAGGTAGCCGATAAAATAGTTCTCAATCTTCAGATCGCGCTTGTAAACGTCCACCACGAACGGCAGATCGTCCATGTTCTCAATCGTGGGGCGGGGCGGCGTGAGCGTGACGCGCCCGTTGTCGCGATAGGCAATGCCGCCAACATCTTTCAGCGGCTTCCGCGCGGCAATTTCCGCGCAAATATAATCGAATTCGCCGAGCGAAACCCAATCCACAGCCGGCGCGCCATTCATGGATTGCAGCGGCAAAACGCCAACATGCGCGCCCACCATCCCGATCATGATGTTGGGATTGATTTCCTTCAGGTGCGCGGCAAATTTCGCGTCATTCGCGAAACGATGGCGTGCTCGTATGCAGCACGGCCAGTTCGTAATCTTTCGCGAGCGGCGCGACCTGATCCACCGTCAGCCCTTCGGGCGGCGCGTCAATCAGGCGGCTGCCCGGGACCATGGCCGCGGGTTGCGCCAGCCAGGTGGGATACCAAAACGATTTAATCTCACGGCGCGCCTGATAGCGCGCGCCCGCTCCGCCGTCAAAGCCTTCATAGCTGGGCGGATTCAAAAATAATGTTTTCATTACTTCTGGCATTCTATTATTCCCCTGATGCGGACTTCCGTAGCGAGCTGCTAATTTCTCTCGAAGCTAATATCTTACCTGAAACGCGGCGCTGGCCCCGGATACAAAACTCCTTAGCGCGGTGTTGTCTCTAACCGTAAAACTCCCATAAACCGCTGTCCACGGCCCATACACATGGCTTAGGCGCTACTGCAGCACTTGTGCCAGCTGCCCGGTGGTGTGCAGGAGATCGAGCTGCGCCTGCTGCCGCGCATAGTTGGCGTCCAGAAAAGCCAGCCACTTGTTATTTTCCTCGATGTGCGCGGCCTCCAGGTCCTTCAAGCTGCCGCGCCCCTCGTCGAATTGCGCCTGCAAGACGCGCACATTCTCCTGCGCGAGCTGCAATTCCAGCCGGCCACTTCCCCGCCCAGGTCCGACTCGCGGACCAGCCGGGCCTTGCGGCGGACATCCAGTGGAAAGTTCGCTGCGCTTTTTTTGCAGCGCCAGATTGGCGGCATTGAGGTCCGCGCGCGCAAACGCCACCGCGGACGACGTGCGCGACGCAAAAATCGGAATCTGCACCTGGACGCCAAAAATGACGTTGTTGCGCTGAAACTTGTTGAAAAAATCGGTGTAATTATTGATCTTGCTGAGCACGTTGTACTGCCCGATCAGCGCAAACGACGGCCAGCGCCCGCCTTGCTCGCCTTTCAGCTTGAATTCGCGCGCCCGCAACTCGGTTTGCGCCTGCTTCAGCTCGACATTGTTGATCATGGCTTCGGACGACCACATCCTTGGAGGCTTCCGCGGCCGCGCCGGGAATTTCTTCGGTGGAGACTTCGATCTTGTTCGTCCGCCGGCAGTCCCATCAAGTCGCGAAGCTCTCCGGTAAGGGAATCGTCGCGGTCTTCCATCTGCGCGATGCGCTGCTCGATCTCGCGCCGTGGTGAGCTGCGCCCGGATCACATCGATGGGAAGCTCGCGTCCTGTAGTCCAGCGCGCTCCCGCGTCGCATCCAGGATCCGCCCCGCGCTCGTTCGCTCGCCGTGCATCAGTTCCAGCGCGTGGCGCACTTTCGCAAGTTCCAGATAATCGAGCGCCGCGCGCGACATCACCGCGTCGCGCACATCATCGATCGACAGGCGCTGCTCTTCGGCTCTCTGTTCGGCCGCGTGCTGCTCGCCTTTCAGCGGCGGATTAAAAATTTGCTGGTTATAGGAAAGCGTAAAAATGGCGGGCGCGCCTCCGCCTTCCAGCAGTGGAAAGCCGCTGGTGTAGGCCACGCCCGTGCCGGTGTAAAGATTGGGAAGAAACACGGACCGCGCCACGCCGATCTGGCGCTGCATCACGCCGTATTGAAGGCGCGCCAGCGCAAGATCGCGGCTGTTGGCCACGGCGAGATTCACGGCTTCCTTCAGCGTGAGCTTGCGCGACAGTTCCGCATCCTGCGCGCGGCTCGCGCCGCGCACACCAGGAAAATGAATCGCCAAGCGCGGCCGCGCAACTCGCTGCCCGCCATGACCGCTGAATATCTCTGCCATGCGTTTCGTCGTCTTTCCATGTTCCTCGCACCCGCCTTCCGAATCGATCATGCAGTATCTCGTCGCATGCCGGACAAACATTCCTTCTGATTCCCGGTAAACGCGATCAGTCGACCTATTCGTACCGCAACGATTCCGTAGGCTGCAATTGCGACGCGCGCTCCGCGGGCAAATATCCGAAGAACACGCCCACCGAGCAGGACACGAAAAATGCCAGCACCACGGATTCCCACGGCACCGGAACGCTTATATATTCCGGGAGCCATGGCCGCACAATCACAGGAATCGCCACCGCAATCAGAATTCCCACCACCGAGCCGAATCCGCTGATCAAAAATGCCTCCAGCAAAAACTGATACAAAATTTCCTTATGCCTCGCTCCGATCGCTTTGCGGATTCCGATCTCCCGCGTGCGTTCCTGAACCGTGACCAGCATGATGTTCATGATTCCGATGCCGCTGACGAGCAGCGCGATAAATCCAATCAGCAGCAGAACGATGGTGAGCGCCAGCGCGATATTTCGCGCAGCTTCCAGAATGGAGCTGAAATTCTCGCACGGAATATCGCGCACGCGTGGGATGGCGGCTGGCCAGCAGTGCTTCCAGTTGGTGCGTCGACGGGGATCACGTCCTCGGGCGTCGCCGGCCTGCACGTAGAGCATATCAAGGGACGAATCTCCCAGATAATTCTTCATCAAGGGAAATGGAATGAGGACCGAGTAATCCTTGATTTCGGACTGCCCAAACGTTTCCACGCGTTCCGAAAAACTCCAATGACCGTGAAATCGAGTTCGCCGACGCGCAAACTTTGCCCGATCGGATCCGCAAACGGAAACGCAAAATTCGCGAGTTGCGTGGTGATCAGGCAGACCCGGCTTCGCGACGCAATCATCCTCCGCATCCAGAAAGCGCCCCGCATGATCAGCAGATTCCGAATCTGCTGGAAGCCTTCGGTAACGCCCACCAGATTCACGTTTCGCTCCACGGATCCGACATTCACGGTTGCCGGGTCGCCGCGCGTTCCCGCCACGGCCACCACGCCGGGAATCCTGTTCTTCGCCGCATTCATGTCATCGATGGACAATTCGTCCTGCAGCATGATGGGCTGGTTCGGATCGATGTCCAGACGCGCATAAACCAAGTTGGTGCCGACGCCTTCGATTTGCTGGAGGACGTAGCGCCGCCCGCTCAGCGCCACGGTGACAACCAGAACAATGCAGGCGCTGCCGATGATCACGCCCAGCGTGGTCAAAAACGCGCGGATTTTATTGGCCCACAGGGCGTCCAGCGCGACCATCCAGGTCTCGTTGCGTGGCATCATGAGGATTCTCGCGGACTAAAACAATCCACTGCTGCACAAACGTTCCCGCGCCGCAGCTTCTCCTGAGTTTCGCGCTCTTCTCGTACTGCCTTATTTCCTTTGCACCCTCTTCAGTAACATCTTCCACATCTCTTATTGTGCGGATCGAGCGAGAGCGACATTTTATATTCTTCCGCCGCTTCGGAAAATCGTTCCAAGGATTCATAAATTTGCCCAGCCATTCCCGCGCCGGCCGCGTGCGGCGGCACATCGGAATTGTCCGGCACCGTGGCCAAATACGATTTCAAGAGCATTTCCGCTTCGGCTGGGATTTTTTCCTTCCATCACCAGGAGAACGCCTCTGTAAAACTTCAGCCGGCGATCGTCGGGATCAATGCGCGTCGGCTTTGTCGACGGCCTCGCGCCATTTTTTCGGCGTTGGGGCGGTCGCGGATAATAATCGCTGACCTCGAAATAAACGCCGGCCCGGTCGGCATTCGATTCCAGAAGCTTGTGCGAATACCGCGTCCGCTTCGGGAATCCGCTTTTTCGTCTGAAAGAAATTCTCCGCGGGCCAGCTGCCCTTGAACGGGATCGATCTTCTCAAGCGCATCGATATGCTTCAGCGCTTTATCGTCGCCGCCCGGAAACGACGCCCGGAGCGTTCATTTCGTATCGGATCAAATCGCGCTGCGCCTCGAAATTCTGCGGCATCCAGGTCAACGGCAATTTCAAATTCGTGGTGCGCTTTTCGCGCCCAGCGTCATCGCGCTTGAAAAACATGGTTTCCTCGGCCTTGCGCCCGTAGGACTTTGCCGAGCCAGTCGTGATATTCGGAATTTTTTGGGAGCCAGCTGCACGGCGCGCTCCAGGCTGGCCACGGCGCGCGTGAAATCGCGCAGCTGGTAATAACTTTGCCCCAGCAGAAAATGCAGGGAGGCGTCATCCGGAGATTTTGCGATGGCGGCTGTTCAGCGCATCCACGGCGCGGTTGTAGCGTCCGGCGTTGTAATCGCGCTGCGCGTCGAGCGTAGAAGATTGTCCCGCCAAACGGCCAGCGCCGCTCCCATCCGCAGGCCAGAACGATGACCGCGGCCGCGAATAAGAAACGCCGAATCATTCCGGGCGCACCGGTATGATGCTCAAATCTTCTTTCAGCGAGGCGTCTCCCGGCAGCGCCACCACATCGCCCTCGTTCAGGCCGGAAAGCACTTCGATCTTGGTCGGATTCGCGATGCCCACTTTGATCGGCGACGCGGTGAAGACGATTGTTCTCCACGCGAAATACAAATCGCTTGTCGCCTTCGATCGAAACCGCGCCGCGAGGAACCACCAGAGCCGACTGGCCGCTCGCTGACTTGAATTCGCACATCCACCGTTGTGTTCGGAAGCAGGTCCAGCCGGTCATTGGTTACCGAACAAATCAATTCCCCGACGCTGCGCGTGCCGCGCGTGACCACCTGCTTCGGCAAAACTTCCGTTCGCCCATTCCAAACTCGGTCGGGATGCGCATCCCAAAGAATGTCGACGGCCTGGTTGATGGCAATTTGCCCCAGCTCGGGCTCATCGATAAACGCCCGGATGCGCACTTTACGCAAATCCGCAAGCTCGCCCAGCAGATCGCCGGCCTTCACGAAATCGCCCTGCCGAATCGGCAGCGAATACAGCGTGCCATCGAATGGAGCAGACCCGTGAGCGGACGTCCAGCCTCTCTTCGAGATCGCGAACCGTGGCGCGCGCATGCTCCACCTGCAAGCGCCACGCGCCCCTGATCCAGCTGCGCCTGCTTCTCCAGCGTTTGCTTCACTTTTTCAGTGGCTTGCACATCCGCTTCGGCCTGAGATCAGTTGCAAGCGGTTCTGCTGCAATTCCTCGGACGTAGCGGCTTTCTGCAGCCACCAGCTTGGTCAGCGTATCATTGTCGCGGCGCAATTGATCGCGGCTGGCCTGCGCCTTCTGCACATCCGCGGTGGCTTTGGCCGCCTGGCTCGCGTAACCGCCCGCCTTGGCCACGTTCAGCGCTTCTTCCTGCGCCGCAAGATCGGCGCGCGCCTGCGCGAGGTCCGCCTGCACCTCGGTATCGTCCAGCTGAAAAGCATTTGCCCGCGCTTCACTTGCTGCCCTTCCACCGCGTAGTACGCGCTGCACAAATGTCGGGTATCGCGCGCGAAACGAATGCGGCGCCATCGGCTCCACTTTTCCGTTGGTGGATACCACCGAACTCAGATTTTCGCGCGTCACGTCCGCCACCGCTACGCGCGCCGTGGATCCTCGTCCCGCTCCAGAAACACCAGCAGAGCGGTCAGCGCCAACGCGCCGCCCACAATAATCCACAGTCTTCGGCCCAGCGCCGATGTCATTCCATCCTCGTTCTGCCAGCCTCAACTGGCGGGACTAAAACTCGATATTCTAACAAAGATTCAGGCGGTAAACGACTGGCCAACGGCGGATTGGACGGCTCCGACTGCGCCCGATAAGATGCGGCTAGCTCCGTTGCGGGATGCCGATGCCCGAAGCACGACGCTGCAAGGGTGTTGCGACGCCCGCCAGTATGGTAAAATCTGGCTCATGACAACCGAATCCGCTCAACCCCAAGCCCACGCCCCGAAACACGAAGCTCCGACGCCGGGGCAGCCCGTGCTTCACCGTGTTTGCATTCAGTGTAACAACATGTTCCGCGTTACGCCTGAAAATTTTGACGCCAAGCAATGCCCCAACTGCCACAAAGGCTAAGTCTCGCACTCGCTCTGTTATCGCATCCGATTTGACACTCCATCCTCCTGCAAATTGCTTCGCCAATCGGATACAATCTGCGCCGCATCCTCGCGAAGCGACATTGGAATGATCGAAGCCCTTCATCTGGTAAAACGGTTCCGTGACAAGAAACGCGGCACCGTCTGCGCCGTCAACGACGTGAGTTTTTCCTGCCGGCCGGGAGAAATTTACGGACTTCTCGGAGCGAATGGCGCGGGAAAAACCACCACGCTGCGCATGCTGGCCACGATCCTCGCGCCCACGGAAGGCACCGCCATCGTCGCGGGATTTGACGTCATCAAAAATCCGCAAATGGTCCGCGCCCGCGTGGGATTTCTTTCCGCCGCCACCGCGCTCTACGGACGGCTGACCGCGCAGGAAATGGTCGAATATTTCGGCCGCCTGCACGGCCTGGACGAACCCACACTGCGCCGGCGCATCGATGAACATTTTCGCGCGCCTTGAGATGAACGAATTTCGCGACCGCCGCTGCGACAAGCTTTCCACCGGAATGAAGCAAAAAGTTTCCATCGCGCGCACGCTGGTGCACGATCCTTCGGTGATGATTTTCGATGAGCCCACGGTGGGCCTCGACGTGATGGCCGCGCGCACGATCGTGGGGTTTATCCGCGAATGCCGCGAAAACGGCAAAACCGTGGTCTTCTCCACGCACGTCATGAGCGAAGTGGAAAAACTTTGCGACCATATCGGCATCATTCATGGCGGCAAGCTGCTGGCGGAAGGAACGCTTCCCGATCTGCGCGCGCGCTACGGCATTCAGGATCTCGAAGACTTGTTCGTGAAAGTGGTGGAGCCATGAGCCTGCGCAATATTGGCATCGTCTATCGCAAGGAACTGATCGATTCCCTGCGCGATCGCAGAACGTTGATCTCCATGATCGTCGTGCCCCTGCTCGTCATGCCGCTGCTCACGATCGGCATGGGCGTGCTGTCCATCGCTCCTGGTGGGCGTGGCGATGAAGCGAGGTGCCCCAAGGTCATGATCCTGGGCGGCGAGGATTCCCCGCGGCGTGGTGGCGGAACTCAAGCAAATGAAGGATTTGCAAATTGTTCCCGCCAAGCCGGATTACGCCGAGGAAATCTCCAACAAACAAATTCGCGCGGCCGTGGAAATTCCCGCCGGGTTTCGAGGCCAAGCTGGCCGCGGGCGAATCCTCAACCGTAAAAATCTACATGTACGAGGGCGAATTGAAATCCGGATTTCGGCGCCGACCGCTTGCAGCGATTTTTCCGCGAATTGCGCGACCGCTCCATTCGCGAACATCTCATGGCGCGGCAATCTCCCGGAAAATCTGGCGCGTCCCTTCGACATCCTGGAGAAAAATGTTGCTCCGCCCGAAAAAGTGGGCGGCGCCGTCCTCGGCGGGCTGGTTCCCTACTTCGTGATTCTGCTGTGCCTGACCGGCGCGATGTATCCGGCCATGGATCTAACCGCCGGAGAAAAAGAGCGCGGCACGATCGAAACGATTCTTTGCAGCCCGGTTTCCCGCACGCATCTGGTGCTCGGAAAATTTCTGATGGTGCTTGACGGCGTCGATCGCCACAGCGGTTCTGGCTATCACCTCCATGGCGCTTTCCTTTGGCGCGGGAAAGCAGTTGCTTCTCGGCATCACGCACGGAGCGGCGGATCCGGCCCTGCAAATCACCATCACCGCCAAAAGCCATCGTTTCCATATTTTTCGTGGTGTTTCCGCTCGCGGTTTTCTTTTCCGCGGCCCTGCTGGCGCTTTCACTCTTCGCGAAAAGTTTCAAGGAAGCGCAAAGCTATATTTCGCCGTTGATGATTGTGGTGGTGATGCCGGCGATCGCCGCGCTCTTGCCCGGCGTGGAACTGAACGCCGGCGCTGGCCCTGATCCCCGTGCTGAACACAAGCCTCGTCAGCAAGGAAATCATCACCGGCACATATCACTGGAATTTGATCGCGCTGATCTTCCTGTCGTCGAGCATCTATGCGGGAATTGCCATCGCCATCGCCGTAAAACTTTTTCAGCGCGAAGACGTGCTATTCAGAACCTGAAGAATGAGGCAGGAAGCATGCGAAGCACGAGGCAGGAGCACAGACGGCAGGAGTCGCAACATTGCCCCGATCACCTATGTTCTTTCGTGCGCTTGCCTCCTTGCTTCCCTGCCTCCGGCCTCCGTTCTTACGCCGGCCCCGCATGCTCATGATTCTCATCCCAGGCGTTTGACAAGTAGCCGGACCGTTTCGCGCAAGCGCACGGCCAGGTCCGCGATAGTTTCCAGGCGCTCGACGGCCGCGGGCGGCAAGCCGTCCCGCCGCGCCAGCAGGAGTTCCGTGTTTCCGAGAATTCCGGTCAGCGGATTATTTACTTCATGCCGCAGAATTTCCCCGAAATCGCCGGACAGCGCGTCCTTTGGAAATTGGATCGTTCCGGTGGCCCGTTCGGCCATCCGCACGCGCCGGTCCAGCATGCCCGCGACGATCGGCAGAAACTGCTCCGGAGCGGGCCACAAAATCCACCGCGCCGGAAATAATCAGGAACGCCATGCCGTCTGCTTTTCCGGCAGCCGCCGCCACTACGACGGGCGCATTTTCGGTGAGCAAAGCGACCGCCGATTCCAGCGTTTCATCGCCGTTGGCGAGTGTCGATCGCGGATTCGTCCAGAAACACTGCTGCCGGAGCGTTGCGGCCGATTTGCTTGCGCGCCTGCTCGACGGTGCCGACGACCGGCGTGCGGTTGTGGCCTCCGTACGCGGCAAGTTCCTCGATGCATCGCTCGCGCCGTCGCAGGATCGCCGCTGATGATAAAAATGGTCCGGCTCGTGGAATTCATTTCTTTCCTTCCATTCGATTCCTCGCCCGCGGCGCGTGACTGTCTCCGTTCGCGGACTGCCGGTTGCTTCGTGTTCTTGAACCGCCGCAAGGGCTTGGCGGACAGCCTCCTTCAACTCATCCACCAGAAACGGTTTTGCCAGGTACGGCAGGCCGCTGGACTTCAGGAATTCCAGCGTGCGCGGCCCCATCGTGTCTCCGGTAACAAACAGAAGTTTGTGTTGCATGGGATTCGCCCGGCGCACCAGCGCGCGATACAGGCCCGGCCCATCCACATACGGCATCTTCAAATCGCAAATCACCAGCGAATAGTTCTTTTCCTCGAGCCTGCCGAGCGCCGCGCGGCTGTCCAGCAGGATATCGACGCGATGCCCTCTTCGGTCATACACGTCCGCAATCAGTTCCGCGACTGTCGGCTCGTCCTCCACGATCAAAATATGCTTCTTCGCCGACGTCCGATCCAGCAGCCGGGAGCGGCTTCGACGGCGGCGGCGCGCGGCGGACGCCGCCGGCTTTTCGCTCGCGAAATCGAATTCCGGATCCGGCAAGCGCGGGCAGCTCCACGCGTCAGCGTCGCGCCGCGGCCCTGCAGGCTATCCACGCTCACTTCCCCGCCGTGCTCCTGCACAATTCCATACACAATGGAAAGCCCGAGGCCCGTGCCGACGCCCGCCGGCTTGGTCGTAAAAAACGGATCGAAGATGCGCGACACGATTTCGGGGGGAATGCCCGGCCCGTCGTCGGACACCTCCAGTCGCCAGGCGGTCTCCCGCGAGGCGCCGCGTGCGAATGCAGAATATGGCCCGTGCGGGGCTCCTCGCCGCGCGCCCATCACGATGGCCTGCTCGGCATTCACGATCAGGTTCAGCACCGCTTGCTGAAGCTGCGCCGCATCCGCGAGCGCTTGCGGCAAGCCCGGGATCCAGGACCAGATTCACTTCGATATTTTCGCAGTTTCAATTCGTAGGCACGCAGGGAAAGCGTTCGCTCGATCACTTCGTTCAAGTGCACGGCGCGGCGCTCCGACTTGGCCTCGCGCGAGAAGAGCAGCAGGTTCTTCACGATGCGCCCGGCGCGCTCGGCTTCCTGCGAAATGCGCTGCGCGTCCGCCGCCCGCTCGGGAGCCGACTGCCGGCTCAGCAGAAGTTGCGCGTAGCCCTGAATGCTGGTCAGCGGATTATTGAGTTCGTGCGCAATCCCGGAGACCAGCTGTCCGAGCGCGGCCATCTTTTCCGTCTGCAGACATCTTGGACTGGATCAGCCTCTGCCCGGTGATGTCGCGGTAGACTTCCAGCCAGCCGAGCCGCGTCGCCATCGGGCTTGTACAGCGGCCTTGCGAAGCGCTCCACGATTTTCCGCGAGGGGCGCGAGCAATTCGATTTCGTCCCAGCTGGCTTCATCGCCCTGCCGCACGTGCTCGCGCCAGCGCGCCGCGGTTTCCGCCGGGCGCGCAAAATGATAGGCCAGGCTGTCGATCAGCGCGTGGATGGTGCCGAATTCCAGAATGCGGCGCGATTCCATTCCAAAAATCGCCGCCGAGCCGCTCGCTGGCCATCAGAATTCGCCCGTCGGCGTCCAGAATCAGCACGCCGGATTCGATCGATTCCAGAAGCCCAGCCAGCTCGGCCTCCAAACGGTCTTCGATTTCGCGCTGCCGCTGCTGCGCACCCTGCTCTTCAAGACGGAGCAGCCACCGCGGGCCATCGTCGCCGGTTGCGGCGCACTCGCACTGGAGGCTCAAGCGCAGGACTCCGCCGCGTTCGAGCTCGGCCTCGAACTCGGGCGCGCGGACTTCCGCTCGCGGCGCGGTGGCCGAAGCCGGCAACTGCAGCCGGCTCCGCCACTCGCAAACCGCATCGCGCGCTACGGGGAAAAAGAGCTCTTCGAGGATCGTCCCATCCACCGGGCCCCAGGGAGCGAACAGCAGCCTGGCGGCGGGGCGGCTGGCTTCGAGAATCCTTCCGCTGGCGTCGATGACGATCAGCGATTCGCGGCTTTCGGAGATGAACTTTCGCAGAATTTCCTGGGACGCCGTGCGATCTACACGCTGGAAATCCAGGGATTGCTGCACGGCCAAAGAAATCTCTTCCGCCAGGACGCGCAATTCCTTCGCATTCACGCTCCCCGGCGGCCGCGCGTATCCAACCATCCCCAGCCCGAGCGTGCGTTCGCCCGCGCGAAGCGGGATCCACACCGCGCTCTGCATGTCGGCGTGCGCGCCACCGCCGCGGCCCACCTCATCGGCCACTCGCTCCAGTCGCAGCGGACCTAAGTTTTCCAGCGCCGCCCGCGCGAAGGGCGCCGAGAAATCGAGCGCCTTCCACTCTTCTGGAACGGACCTCGCTCCGGCCTCGACCACAGCAGCCGCGCCAGGCTCTCCCCTCCGACTTGCGGAGAGCCATAGGCCGGCGCGATCCGCGCCCGCGACCGATAGCAGCGCCCGAGCGCCCAGATGGACAAGCGAATCCAGCGCCTCCCCGCTCGCTCCGGCAAGGACGGTCGTATCCCGGTCCTCCGCGCGGCGGTTTCCACGCCATCTTCGCTCCCACCCGGCTGCGGGCATTTCGCCTCCTACAGCCGCGCCCAAACGATCAAATACCCCAGCAGAATCGCTGTTCCGACGGTGCCCGCGGCCGTGAACCACGCGCGAACCGCCCGATAGTGCGAAAAATAAGCGCGATCGATCATGACATCCTCCTGTCGCGCGCTTGTATTGCACCGCGGTGGCCAATGCTTTCACTTAGATAACTGGATCAGAATCAGAAAGATGGGATAGAGGCGGAAACGAGGGATGTTGCCGGAATTCCCATCCCGAAACTCGGTGCAGGCACGATTCCCAGATGGGTAAAGAAATCGTTCGCGGTGCGGACGCTCCTTCAGACCTTGAACTCAACGCTGCCGCTCCCGCTTAACCCTCAAAAACGGCTGCGAATCGGCCCCAAGAACAGAATCGCGTATGGATTTCGAGGGATCCAATCGTCTGAATATTTCCTTCACGAGTGCAAGGATGGCCCCGGCAGGTTTACTTTAATTGCGGGCACCCGTTCTTCGCGCCTCGCTACGGGTGGGGCGTTGGACCCTGGAATGGTCTACAGCCTGCGGATTCCCCGGAAGCAGGGAAAAGGCTTCACGCCTGCGGACGCGCCGATTCGTACTGCTTCAGCTTGCGGTACAGCGTGGTCTTTCCAATGCCCAGCAGGCGCGCCGCGGCCAGCTTGTCGCCCGAAGTTTCCTGGAGCGCGCGGAAGATGGCGCGCCTTTCGAGGGTCTCCAGGGGCACCAGTTCGTCGGCGACCGGCAGTATTTCCGCCGACGCGTATTGCAGGTTCGACGGCAAATCGTTCACGTGCAGGATCGGCCCGGAGCCGAGCGCCACGGCGCGCTCGATGGCGTTCTCGAGTTCACGAATGTTTCCCGGCCAGTCGTACGCCATGATCCGGCGCATGGCGTCCTCGGAAACGGTGTGGATCGGACGCGCGGGATTGGAAAATTTTTCGAGGAACGTGTTGACGAGGAGCGGAATGTCCGCTCGGCGCTCGCGCAGCGGCGGCAGTTTGATCTGGACCACGTTCAGGCGGAAATACAGGTCCTGGCGGAAGGCGCCCGTTCGAATGGCCGCTTCCAGGTCGCGGTTGGTCGCGGCGATCACGCGGGCGCGAACGCCGATCCGCTCGTTGGACCCGACGGGCTTGATTTCGCGCTCCTGCAGCGCGCGCAGCAGTTTGGCCTGCAAGTCGATGGGCAGTTCGCCGATTTCGTCGAGGAAAAGCGTTCCGTCGCCGGCGGCTTCGATCAGACCCTGCTTGGTATGCTGCGCCCCGGTGAACGCGCCTTTGACATAGCCGAACAATTCCGCCTCGATCAGCGTCGGCACGAGCGAAGAGCAATCCACCGGTGCGAACGGCCGGTTCTTGCGCGGCCCGGAGAAGTGGATCGAGCGCGCGACGAGTTCCTTCCCCGTGCCGCTTTCTCCGAGAATCAGTACCGGGTAGGCATGCTGCGCCACTTTCTGGATCAGTTTGTAGACCCGCTCCATTCGCGGCGAGACGCCGATGAGTCCGCCGAAACCCGGGCGGCTGCGCAGCTCCTCGCGCAGCAGGCGATTCTCCCGATCCATGTCAATGGCGTGAATCAGGCGGTCGAGTTTGGCGCGCAATTCTTCGACGTGAAACGGCTTGGTCACATAATCCGCCGCGCCGAGCCGCGTGGCTTCGACGGCGGTCGCGATCGTCCCGTACTGCGTCAGCATCACAACGGCGATTTCCGGATTGTTCGCGCGAATGCGCTTCAACAATTCGAGGCCGCCGATCTGCGGCACCTTCAAATCCGTGACCACAATATCCACAGGATGTTGGTCGAGGATCGCCAGGGCCTCCTCGGTGGTGGGCGCCACGTGGACCTGCAGCCCGGCGTCGGTCGCCACATCCCGGCACAAATTTCGGGACGTCAGCTCGTCATCGACCACCAGAAGGTTGAAGATAGCGCTCGGCGCCGCCGGCGTTTCCACTTTCGTTTCCGTTTCCATAGAGAAACCTCTTTTTCAAAATAGGAGCAACGCGCGTGCCATATCAGGAGCATGTCATAAATCGTTCCACAGTTGTCATTTATCATGACAACTCTCAAATTGTGTAGTTGATTCTATTGCCGAATTGGGAATTAATGCAAGGCTATTTTGCCAGTCACGCGATTAATTCCTTTGGTATGCAGTCGGAGCAAGAATGGAACCCCGGCGGGGTTCAAAACGGGCCTGCCCTTGCCCTGGATTCACCGAAATAGCGACCCACAAACCCTGGATTAGAATTCCACTTCCGGGATGCGCTGAAAGCGCTCAAACAATCTGGCGCTGAGCGCGCCAAATACGAAGCCGCCTACGTGCGCCATGTAGGCGATGCCTCCGGATTGCACGTTGCCGATCGAGCCCACCGCGTTAAAGAGCTGCACCACAAACCACAGCACAATCAACAGCGCCGCGGGAATCACCGTAATCGTCACGAACAGGCCGAATAGCAGCAGCGTTTTCATCCCGTCGCGAGGGTAGGTCACGAGAAAGGCTCCCATCACACCGGCAATGGCGCCGCTGGCACCGACGTTGTGGATCGTGGAATCGGGCGCCGCGAAGATCTGCGCCAGCGAAGCCACCAAGCCCGCAAGCAAGTAGAACGCGGGGAACCGCAGCCGCCCCATGACATCTTCGACTTCCGGACCGAATGCGAACAAAAACACCATGTTCCCCAAAATGTGCAGCCAGCCGGCGTGCAGGAACATCCCGGTCAGGATCGTAATCCAGTGGCGGCCGGCGACGATCTCCTCCGGGAGCACCGACCACCGCTGCACAAAGGCCTCTCCGCCGCCCAGCTCCATGAGGAATGCCAGAACGTTCAAGACGATGACCGCTACCGTAATCACCGGGAAGCGCCGCAGTTTCCTGGACGCGTCCTTTAGCGGAATGAATCCTCCCACGGCGTTTCCCTCCGCACGCAGCTGCTTTCGGGGCGCCTAAAACGAGCCGATCCTTGCCCGCGGGACGCCTTCAATTCACTTGATGATATTTTCGGCGGCACTGGCAAGGCGGTGGGCCGCATCGTGTTCGACGATACTGCGCAACGCTTCTACTAATCCGCCGATGGGCCATATCGATAGCGATCCCACCATGGGGATGGCGGTAATCGACATCACGGAATGAAGCGAATCGTGAGCCAGGTGCACCATCTTCAAGACGATCCACACAAAGACCCCGGCAAGAAGGGGAAGCATGGGCAGAACGATAATGGGCTTGCCTTTGGCGACGATGCCATAGGTGAGGACTAAGAGAAAAACGGCCATGAATGCCTGGAATGCCCCATGGGAAAGGGCGCTTCCCACTGCGAATATCAGGGCATCCGGCAATCCGAGGATGTGCTGCCAGATCGCGGCTGGCAGCGATTCCTCTTCATTCTGGGGATTCAAAAGTGTGGGGCCGTACGTCCGGTCGTAAAAAGACGGCCCGCCGAGGAGCCGGGCGCCCGTCGAAAACTCGGCTTGTCCGCCGCCACAGGACCTCTGCATTTGCTCGGAATAGGCCGCCTCGTCGAAATTCGTGAGGCCGCGCGCCAGATCGTGGTAGGGCCGCTCCCAGGCGCGATAACGGGCCAAAAAATCCTGGCAGTCGCTCTCGTACCGCGCGGCTGCCGACGCTTCCGCCGCCGGATCGGGCGCCGGGAAATCCGCAACGCCTGCGTTCCCGAATACCATCGCTTCAACGGCCTTGCGTCGCGCGACGTCGTCGGGTCTTTCCGGCGGCTTCGGGGCCTGCGCGGTGAGTTCTCTCAATTGGTCGAGGATTTTGTCGTCGTGGACCCGAACGTTGAACGGCGCGGAGATACTCCAGATTCGCAGGCTGTGCGGCTGGTTCCACCGGTCGTAGAAATCGGTGGCCAGGACGAAGGGATCCAGGCCCTCGAGGCTGTGGGTCACGGATTCATCCCAGGAGATTAGTTTTTCCTTGTAGTCGGTAAGGCCGGAGAGACTCTGGATGATGTAGACCGCAGCCCAAAGGAGCGCGAATTCCTTCCATTTTGAAATGTGCCGCTTACCCGAACCGTGGCCGGGGGCGGAGTTCGGCGGCGTGGCTGGAGGCATGGCTGAAGGCGTAGAACTCATCTCCACTCCGACGAAGAAGATGGCTCGATCCTCGGGCCGGCGCCGGACGCCGCTTAGACGAAGCCACTGTAGCGAAAATCGCTGGGCGGATACTGCCTGAGGTGTTGCGGAAAATCAATAGGATCGAACCGCCTCGCGCGCGGTTTCTTCGCAGGGTTTTCTTGCGGCCCGGCTCATACGTTATCGGTTCCCGGGACCGCCTGCGTCGGCTGCCGTCTTTCCCGGCCATTCCACCTTGTAGAGCCCCTCGGTTGTGGACGCCGCGAAGATCACCCTGGGATCGTCGGAGGGGGCCACGGCGGCAAAAAATCCGTCGGCCAGCGTGCCGGAAACGCGGTCCCAGGTTCGGCCCAGAGTCGGACGAAATATACAGCCCGCCGGTGCGCATCGATGCGACGTACACGCCCCCGGTCGCGGCGAAGTCCTGCACCGGAGTCGCGGGCAGTCCGGAAGCAGCCTGCTGCCACGTCTTCCCCGCGTCGCGCGAAATATACAGGCCTGCGCGCGCGGTCGCGATCAGCGTGTTTTCGTCCCCCGGCTGAGCCTGCAGGGTGAGGGCGCCGCCGGAGTTCAACGGCAGGTCGTGCCAAGTCCAGGAGGCGCCGCCGTCCTCGGAAAACACCAAGCCTCGCTGCGACACGATCCGGATCCGCTCGCCATCCGCGGACATGCGAACCGATTGCGCGGGAAGCGAGGGGAATGGGCCGATCGGCTTTCGCGTCCAATTGACGCCACGGTCGATGGAAGCGAGTAGACCAGAGCTTGTCGCGGCGTACCACGCCTTGGAACTGAACGCCATGTCCGTGACAACGTCCCGCAGGGACGTCGGTCCGACTTTAGCCGTATCGAAATTGTTATGACTTGAGGTCGGGTGTAGGGGCACGGCATGCCGTGCCCCTACGCCTGTCGCGCCATCCGCCCGCCCAGCAGCTTTCGCATTCTACGTCGCCACCGACAACGACTCCCGCTGGCGCCCAGCCCTTCTTTCCTGCGTCATAGCGCAGAAGCCCACCACGGGCCAGCGAAACCCACCAGGCGCCGTCTGGAGCGGCGTAGACCCGCAGGGCCTGCTCCGCGCGAAGTCCGGGCCCCAAGGCCGACCACGTCCGGCCGTCATCTTCGCTTGCCACGACCGGTTCGGGGGCGTGCGCCAGAACGGCGAGGACGCGCCCGGGCCGGCTGTCATCGAGCCCCAGCGCCAAGATTTGCCGGTGCTCGAAGCCGGCGTTGGCATCTCCGAAATGCTCTCCCCCATCGTCGCTGGCCAGAACACCCAGCTCCTCGGTGCCGATCAAGATTCTTTCCGGATTTCCGGCGGCGACGACTACCGCGTTGATCACCCACGAATCGGGGGTCGTGCGGCGCCAGGTCATGCCGCCATCTGCCGACTGCCACAGTCCTTCAGACGTCGCGGCGTAGACGCTGGCCGGATGCTTCGGATCTTGGGTGATGGCGTAGGTTCGGCGCGCCGTGTAAGGAATGCCCTGAATTTTTCTCCACTCGGACGCGCCGTCGTCGCTGCGATAGATGCCGGAGCACGCGCTGGCGTAGATGCGTCCGCGAGTTCGCTCCATCGATGAGCAGGCTCATGACGTCCGAATCGTCGATCATTCCCGTAAGAATGGGGCGCCAGGTGCGCCCGCCGTCGGTGGTCTTCCACGGAAGGTGAAATGTTCCGGCGTAGATTGTCCGGGGATCCCGGGGATCGATGGCGAGGGAATCGAGGTTGCGCAACTCATCGTGATGCTCGGGAGAAATGCGCTCCCACGAACGGGACGCGTCCTCCGAGCGGTAGACTCCGTCCAGCGTTCCGGCCACCAGAACGTCGGGATTGGAGGGAGCCATGGCCAGGGCGCGCACCGCCTGTCCCGAGAGGCCTGCGGCGCTCCAGGTGCGCCCGCCGTCGATGCTGCGGAATACCCCGCCGCCCGAGGCCGCATCCCGCGCCCAGGAGGAGGCGAACAGCACACGGCCGTCTCGTGGATCAACGACAATGGCCGTAATCACGGCGTCCAGCCGAGAACTTGCGCGCCCCAGCAGCTTCCAATGCGCACCGGAATCCTCGGAACCGAAAATGTGGCCGTCCGCTGCGCCGAGAAAGATTCGGGCGGAGTTTGCCGGGTCGGCTGCCATGGCGCGGACGTCTCCCCCTGGGGGTCCGAGCGGCTTCCAGGTTTGAGCCTCCGCGGCCGCAGCGGCGAACACACAGAGAACGAAAATCGACACTTTGCGCATGCCTGAATTTGGAACGTCTACCTTCCGTCCCGCCGACTCGCCGATTGTACTCCGTTCTGGAACGCTATGAACCTTGGAACCGAGGCGAGACGCCATCGGCTGCGGTGTTGGTGTTCGCAGAATACACTCAGGATCTGACAATGGGCCAGGTTATGACCTTTCGAACGACGGGTGAATAAGAATTGCGATCAGTACAGGATGATTTCTGTGCCAGTTTTGCGACGATCGAAAAAGCTGTTCCCAGAACGGTGCACCACGATAGTACTTTAGGGGTAATTCGCGTTCCAAAATGACAATACCTCCTGTCCCGTTTCGGTACCCCCGTACTAGAGCCACGCGCGGAGTGTCCCGCTAAAACTGTGTCTGCGAGCACGGTGCCATGGTGAACCGGCGCCTGGGTTCGAAATCAACGAGGGTCAAGTAGCCCTCCTAACTTACAAAGGTGGATAACTTCATGAAAGTACTCAAGAAAGCGCGGTTGGTCCTGGGCGCCCTGGGTCTGGTGCTCGTGATGAGCCAGGCTTCCCACGCTCAGCTGAATTCGAATAACGCGACCGTCAACCTGAACGCTACTCTGGCGGAATCGCTGACGGTTGCCGCGGCTCCCGCGACAGTGAACTTCGCTCTTGTTCCCAGCGGCTCTGTGAACGGCAGCGCGCCGGTCACCGTGACGACGACTTGGGCGCTGGGCAAGACGCGTACGAGCGTCAAGCTCTACGCCTATTTCTCCAGCGGCAACGCCCTGAACGATGGCGCCGGTGACAATATCCCGGTCGCGAACGTGTCCGGAAACCCCAACGGAGCCGGCGCGGGTCCGTTTACCAACGCCACGCCTTTTGGCGGCAACACCGGTATGACGATCTTCACGCAAGTAATTGGCGGAGCTGGGACTTTCAACTCCAGCCACGCGGACAGCATCGTTCTGAGCATCAACACGGCCGGTTTGTCGCTGCCCGCCGCGACCTACACGGGCGTGCTGAACCTCCAGGCGCAGGCGCTCTAATCCACGGACGCCATCCGGCCCTCTGCTCGCGGGGCCGGATCGTCCGCCCGGTGGATTGCGGTTCGGAGGAGGCGTGGCTTCCGAACCGCTTTTCATTACCCAGCGAGAATCGATACCCGCACATCACTTCGGGCCCGAGGCAGTGAACCGGAAAGGAAATGGTCCTGACATGCGAAGACTGACGGACAAATCGGCGAAAAGCGCGGTGAAGCTCTCACCGATTCCGTTCTTTGCCGTTCTATTGTTCGTTGGACTCTTCTTCGCAGCCTCTTCCGCGCAGGCGCAAGTGAATTCAACCAACGCCGGCGTGAATCTGAACGCCACTTTAACCACATCGGTAACCGTGAGCGCCGCGCCGGGTCTTGTGAATTTCGCGCTTCCCGTAAGCGGCACGGCCACGGGCAGCGCCCTGATTACGGTGACCACGAGTTGGACGCTGAGGCCCAGCGTAGGCGCCGTTACGACCTACGCTTACTTCACGAGCGCCACTGCGGCGCTGACGGACGGCGCGGGCGACAACATCCCATCGTCGAGCGTGTCGGGGAGCGTCAACGCCGGAGCGTTCGGCGCATTCACCGGCGCCAGCCCATTTGCAGCTACCAGCAGCATCACGCTTTCGTCCACGAGAATTCTGGGAAACAACAGAACCGGCAGCCATGCGGATACTTTGAATTTGATGATTAGCACCGTCGGACTGGCGCTTCCTGCGGGGACGTACACAGGTGTCTTGAATTTGCAGGCCCAGGCGCTCTAACGCGCTCGGTTCGGGAGAACCAGACCGGAATTCTGGGCTGTTTTTAGTAGTCGGAACTCGGAGAGAGGCGGCAGGCAACCCGGAGATTGTCCGCCGCCCCTTCCCATCCGTTGGATCAAGCTCTTCGCAGACGTCGTACCAAGGCGCGGATCGCGGATGCAGAGGTTGAGGATTGAAAGTTGACCACCCGGATCCAACTCGGCGCATGCGCAGCGAGACTCTCCGAATTCAGGGGAGCCATTTTTGTGCTTCTGGCAGTTCTGTTTTCACTGGCTCCAACCAACACGAGCGCACAGATCAAATCCAATCCCGCCGCCGTAAGTCTCAATGCAACTCTGAATAGCGGGCTAACGATCACCGCGGCTCCCGGACTCGTCAACTTCAACCTGGTCCGGAACGGCACCGCAACGGGAAGCGCGCCGATCACGATCACGACGAGCTGGAGGCTGCCGCTCATCTTCGGCAACATCATCGAATATGCGTACTTTACCAACTCCGCGGCCGCACTCACCGACGGAGCCAGCGACAATATTCCCTCGGCGAATGTCGCGGGAAGCTTCAACGGCGGCGGCTACACCACCTTCACGGGCGCGAGTCCGCTTGCCGCAGGGAGCAGCATCACCCTTTTCAACCAGTTCTTTTTCATTTTCTTTTCCAACCCGGGAACGCGCACCGACACGCTGAATCTGCGAATCAACACGACCGGTCTGAGCCTTCCGGCAGGAACTTACACCGGCGTTTTGCACATTCAAGCGCAGGCGAACTAGCGCGCCCCGGCAAACGATTTGCGGGCCCAACGAACGTAGATTAAAACTGAGGGGGGACTCTTGAAACGCTTCTTCTTCGCAACCGCATTGCTGCTCTTGTTTGCCCGCCTGGCTCCGGCCCAGACGGTTTCTCCAGTCATTGTCGAATACCAGGACAAAGCCGACGGACGTTTTCAAGTGTATAACGACGGCGATATTCCGCTGACCGTCGTCGTGGAACCGCACAGTTTCACGGTGGATTCCACGGGAAAGGCGACGTTCCGCAAGCTCGATCCCGGACTGCACGTCGAACTCTCCTCGACGAGCTTCCGTTTGGCGCCCAAGCAGACGTACTACGTTTTTTACAAGGCCACCACGGAAACGTATCCCAACTGGTTCTGCATCTACTCGACAATCACCGGTCCGTCGAATGCGACAGGTTTGAAGCTGGCGCTGGAGTTGCCGCACACCGTTTACCTGCTTGGCCACAAGTCGCTCGACCAGTCGATGCTTTCCTGGAACCGGGCGGAGCTGGCCATGCAAGGCGGAAAAAGCCAGATCAAGGCCGAGGTCGAGAATCACGGCAAGGAATTCATCCGCGTCGAAGAGGTGGACATTGAATCCACCTCGGGGAAACACACCTTCGGCGGCTTCCCGCTATTTCCGGGGCAGAAGCGCCAAATCGAACTGGACTGGGATCAGCCGGGAGTCCCGCAGCAACTCGTGCTGAAATTCCCGAAGTTCAAGCTCGAAACCGCGCTTAAAACTCAGACCGCCTTGCAATGAACCTGCCGGCGCCATTCGGGCCGGGCTTCGCGCAAATACGGACAGCGGCTTTGCGGGCCGTGATCGTGTGTCTAGTCGCCGTCGCCTGGCCGCATGCCGCGGCGGCGCAAGCATTCCAGGTGACGGGCGGGTCCTCGTCGATGCTGGATGCGGAGGGCGGCTCGTTCGAGGTCCATGCCCAGAACTATACGGCGAGAATCGATCTCGGTTACCTGGGACGGCCGAGCCTGGGCTTTTATTTCGCGCGCGCCTATAAAACCGCGACGCTCGGCGCCGGAGACCAGATCATTCCGTTCGTCCTGCCCACCGATCTGTTCAACAGCTCCTTTTTCTTTCTGGGACGGGGACTGAGCGACACCCAGCCGTGGGACGGCGGAAAACTATTCGTCTTCGCGGGAGAGACTTCGAACGCGTACCAGGCGCCATTTCTCAACGTCGCGCGAAACGACACCCCCGCCGGCGCGATCTTCTACGAGAAGAAGCTTTCTCCCTCGCTCCGTTTTGTTTCCCGGAACATTTTTTCCCAGCGGCAAACGTCGATCCAAGCCGTCGAGTGGGCGGCGCGGAAAGACATCAAAGCGGCGCTCTCCGCGGGAATCGGAAATAACCAGTCGTACGGATCCTCGAGTTATTCGATGAACGAGCGCTGGATGTCGCTCGACGCCAGCTACACCCTGGAAGGCAATGCCTTCCGCCGCGTGATCGTCGCCACGCCGCAGATCTCCGAAAATGACCGCGACAATATCCGCTTCGATTTTCATCCCATAAATAATTTCCGCGTGGTGGTAAGCCGCAACAACTATCTCGCGTCCTTCGCCCCGAACGTCTTCGAGCGCGCCACGGTCGATGGCTTGGCGGCGAGTATCGCCTTCGCTGGATTCCAGACGTATGGCTCCCTGTTTGAGTCCGCGACGTCGCAGGGAAATTCCTCCGCGCTGGCCTTCGGGGTCCGCCGCATGATCACCCGCCATTTCGAGGCCGGCATCGACGATCTCCGCAGCAAGTATTCCGGCAACGGCCACTCCGAAACCATCCTCGGCAATTTTCGGGAAATCGTGAACTCGCGGCTCAGCGTGACGGAAACCGTCACGCACACGAACGGACAGACCTCGGTCGATTTCGGCGGGAACTTCGTTTCCAACTTTCTTACGCTGAGCGTGGACTACCAGACGCTGTTCCTTCCCTTTCTGCTGAGCAACTCGGGACAGTTCAAACAGGTGATGGTCGTCGGACTGCACCTCCAGCTTCCTCACGGCGTGCAGTTCAACCTGGATACGGACGTGACGCCTCTCGGCCAGGTGCAGTACACCACCTATGCCTCCACCTACGCGTATCGCGGAGCGGGGCCGAGTTCCTCGGGGACATCGTTTTCCGGGGCCTTCTTTCAGAACATTGTGCGCGGCGAAGTTCTCGATCCCGACGGGCAGCCGATCGAAGGCGTGGCGGTTCAAATCGGCCCCGAAGTGGCGGTCACGGACTCCGAAGGAAATTTCATGGTTCGGGTGAAGAAGTCCGGCGAACTGGCCTTGAAAATCGCATTCGACGATTTCACCGCTCCCGGAAAATATGCGATCGTCCAGGCTCCCCAAACCGTCAAAGCGACGCGCAAGGAATCCGCGCAGGAATACTCGATCGTTCTGCGGCGGCTCCCCAACGCCGTGACGACCGCGGATCCATCTCATCAGACGGACTTGCCGGACACCCCGCCCAATTCGAAGTGACCAACTACCAGGAGATGTTAACCACCTCAGAATTCCGCACGATGTGAGGAATCGCTCTTCGAACAAAACTCGAGAGGGAATCTTCGGCGCGCGCGGAGCCCAAGGTGTTTACATCGAACGGCGCTCTAGTACGTCGCTCCTTCCGGCACCCAGATGACGTCGATGCGGCGGTTATCCGTCGCACCGGCCTGGCCGCTGCCGGCGCGCGTCGTGATTCGCGAAGCGTCGATGCCCTTTTCGCCGAGATATTTCACCGCGTTGGCGGCGCGATCTCCGGCAATTTTCTCGGGCTTCTTGCCTTCCTTCGGATCCGAGTACCCGATGATTACGGCGCTGCCCCGCGGCTCGTTCTGCAAGCGGAGCGACACGTCGTCGAGAATACGCTTGCAGACGTTGTCGATCCGAACGCTCAGCGGTTTGCCGAACGCGCAATCGCTGATCTTGCTCGCTTGCGGCGGTGGAGGCACGGCCTTCACCTCGATCGTCGACGAGCAGTCCGCGGCGCCGCCGCGGCCGTCGTCCACGCGCACGACCACGGTGTACGATCCCGGCGCCAGGCCGGAAGTGTAGAGGTCCACGGCCGATCCAGTGCCCACGATCTGTCCGCCATTCGTGCGCCACGTGTACGTCAACGGGTCGCCATCGGAATCGCTGGCGTTCGTGGTGATGTGAACTTTTTCGCCGGCGAAGACAGCCGTGCGATCGGACGAGCAGGAAATGGTCGGCGGATGATTGGGCTTCGTTTCCACGCGAACGGCCGAATTGGCGCTGGCGGCGCCGCCGCGTCCATCATCCACTTTCGTGGCAATCGCGCAGGATCCCACCGGCACATCGGCGGAAAGCCAGCGAACCTGGGGTCCCGTGCCATCCACCTTGCCGCAGGTCGAGGACCACGTGTAGGTAAGAGGATCGTTGTCGGGATCGGCGCCGGTGCAAGTAATCGTAACTGGATCGCCTGAACCGAAATACACCATGTCCTTGTCCTCGTTGCATGAAACCGTGGGAGGATGATTCACCGGCGGGGCTTTCTCGGGCCAGTAGGTGACTCCAACCTTCACCACGAATCCGCTGCGGTCGTTGAGGTTCCTCAGGTTCAGCATGGAGCGATAGCCGAGGTCGATCCCCACGTATTCCCAGGGATACATCCGCAGGCCCACAACCTCCTCGACTGGGTCGCGCGCGCCGAACGAGTTGTCCTGCGGAGTAGTGGGAGCGCTGACAAAAACAACACCGGAATATTCGAGCATCGGCTGGAAGCGCTTCTCCGGAAACATCAGGATACCCACGCCGGCCTTGACTTGATCGGGCATGCCGAAAAGAGGTTCGCCTGTCATGCCGCGAGGCGCGCGGACGAACATGTATCCGAAGTTGAAGGTTCCCGTGATGATGTCGCTCCACTGCTTGCTCACCGCAAGGGAAACCAGGTCGCTGAGCGGACTCGCTTGCGTTCCGTTGGCGAGGAACTGATTCAGTTGCGTCTTGGTGGAAATGATCAGATCGTTTCGAACCGAAAAGCTGACGGGCGCGCCCTTCCGTTCCGAAAGCAGCGCGTATTTAAGACCCAATGTAATGTTCCCGACGCCGCCGTTATTGTTCGAGGCAAAAGGATAATCCTCGACGTATCCGGGGGCGCTCCCTGCGACCACCGGGAAAAACGATCCGGGGACCGGCGTGCCGAAATTCTGGGGCGCGCAGATTGGCGACACCGGAATCGACCGCAGGCTCAACTCGCCGGGGCATCCCACGTGCACGTGGCCGTACGGATCGAAGGTAGCGTAGGCATTGAGATTGTCGGTGATGCCGTAACTCGCATCGATACCGACCTGGAGCAAGGTCACGCTGCCCGGCATCCGTCCGAATTTATTTCCGAATGCCGAGAACGCAAAGCCGCCCTTTGGAAGCGTGTCGGCTGTTTCGAGCGTGAACAGGCCAAGCGTTCCTGTCGTTGCCAGCGTAGGCGTAAAGAGCGGCGCGGGCTTGTACTCTTCGTCGGTACTTTTTTTGCTCGCAGTTGTATCTTGCGCCGGAACAGCCGGCCCGGCCGCCGAAGTTTTTTCTGAAGCGATCGCTGCGCCGGGCTTGGAAGGAGCCGAAACAGTTGCAGTCTCCGATGAAACCGCAGTGTTGTCAGTTTCTTTCAGTTCTTTCTTCTTCTTTTTCAGATTTTTTGAGAATCCGGGCGGTACGAGCAAGAAAACCAACAACATGATTCCCATTCCACGAATCAGCATTCGCAACATGCAGCGGTACCTCCGCGAGTCGAACCGTCAAAATGGCGCACTAAAAACACTGATCCTAGGACTATAACGTATGATTGCATCCGCCGGCGCAAGCGTTCCCTGCGTTCGGCTCTCCCTGCCTTTATGTTTTGTTCCGACTACGAACGGTCGCCATTATATCCAGCCAGCTTGCACCCAACAAAAGGTTTTTCCGTCTATCCATTTGGAGCGGAAGGAGTTGACCGCGGCCGAGACTCGATAACTTCGCGTAGCGCCGAATTTCTTCAGGCCACCCAAGGCGGCGCCTCCCTCATCAGATTGCAGGAGTATCCGTCGTTTCCCGTTCCGGCACAGAATCAGAGCCGTACTTACGGAGACTGGTTGCCAACGTAGAACAACCTCGGAGGATGCTAACATGCCGAAAACTTTCCCATTTTGGTCTGCAGGAGCGGCTGCCCTGGTGTTCTTGAGCAGCCAGATCTTGTTCCCGGCGCCGGCAGCGGCCGGGCAAAATCGAACTGCGGCTCTGTCTGCAGCGGACGAGATCGTTCAGAACGGGACCCATTTCCTCGTCCGCCTAGACGAGGAAATGAACACGGGCAGAGACAAAGTCAGCCGCAGGTTTGCGGTGAGAACCATCGAGCCGCTGGAAACATCCAGCGGCTACGTAATTCCCCCGGGCGCAAGGATCGTTGGGCATATCAGCCGGATCGAGCCCGCGGGGCTGACGGGGCGCGCGCGTGTGTGGCTGACATTTGACGACATCGAGACTCGGCGCGGCACGCTGCCCATTGTGGCGGAGGTTTCGAGCGTGCCCGGGGAATACAGCGTTAGGCCCGGCGAGAGCAAAGAAGGCGAAATCGAAGCGCGCACCGGCAAAGGAACGCAAGTGCTCGAAGACACAGCCGGCGGCGCCGTCATGGGCTCTGCTGCCGGAGTGTCCTCGCACAGTGCCAAGGCAGCCGCCAAGGGCGCGGCAGAGGGCGGATTGGCTGCGTTTCTCGCATCCACGGGACTCGGCCAGGAACTGGACTTGCCGAAGGGCGCGAAACTCGAATTGGTCCTCGACCGGCCTCTGTATCTGAATCGGTAATAGTGTGAACTTGATTGGAAAGCACAGAAAGCTCACCCTTCGAAGATCAATTTGCGAAGGACGCAAACCATAGGGCACTTGGCCATCTAGGAGATCCCGGGGCTCCATTTATACCGAAGCCAATGAATCGCCGCTGCAACGAGCGCATACAAGTCAAGCGGACAAACAATCAGGAGCGAATCGGACGGTGCATCATGGGGTTAGCGCGCCTGCGTGGCCGTAATGGAAAATTTCAGCCCTAGCGCCTGCATCACGCGGATGATGGTGCCAAACTCCGGATTGCCTCCAGTGCTCAAGGCCTTGTAGAGGCTTTCGCGGGATAGACCGGCTTTCTTTGCAATCTGTGACATACCTCGAGCCCGGGCAATTGTGCCCAGCGCCTTGGCGATGAAAGCCGGATCGTCCGTTTCCAGCGCTTCTTCCATATAGGCATTGATGGCCTCGCTGCTGTCCAGATATTGCGCGGAGTCATAGGGAGACGTTTTTGTTCGCTTCTTCGCCATATTCTATTTCTCCAAACTCGCCGCAGAAATTTTAGCGGTCTTGATGTCCTGCGATTGCGTCGATTTGTCGCCGCCGCACAACAATATGATTAGCGTATCGCCGCGCCGCACAAAATAAACACGATACCCGGGGCCGGAATGGATTCGCAATTCGCTGACACCTTCCCCGACGGGTTCAACGTCACCGGCATTGCCAAACGCCAACCGGTCAATCCGGGCTGCAATCTTCGCTCTGGCCTCGTGGTCACGAAGCTTCCCCATCCAGTCCGAGAAAGCGGCCGTCTTGCGAACTTCAATCATGAAAGAGTGTATCCTATAGGATACATCCTGTCAACCGTCGTTTTGCGCGCCCACCAGCGCGAGCAGTCGGTTCGCAGCCGCTACTTCCAAGCTGCGTAGACGGGCCGGCCGACCAGGAGCGAGGGATTCGCGCCGGGGCGCGGGCGGAATTTCTGCGCGCGGCCGTTGCCGACTTCGGCGAGGTAAAGATTCCCATCCTGATCGACGCTCATTCCGTGCGTGTTGAAGAGTCCTCCGGGCCATTCGGCCAGCGTGCCCCAGGCGTAGAGCAAGTGTCCTTCGAGATCGTATTCGAGGATCTTCGCGTTCCGGTCGTCCGCGGCCCATAGCTTACGGTCGGCGGACATGTAGAGAAAGTTGATGGACGAATATTTGTCGACCGGCCACTGGTCCACGAACTTTCCGTTCTCATCGAAGACCTGGATGCGATGATTGCTGCGATCGACCACGTACACGTGATGGGTGACCGGGTCCGCGGCGATGCCGTGCACGACGTTGAAATAGCCGGGACGCGTTTCGTTTGGAGCGGTGCCTTTTTCTCCCCATGCCAATAGAAATTTCCCATTCTTGTCAAACTTCACGACGCGGTTGCCGTTGTATCCGTCCGCGACGAACAGGGTGCTGTCCGGCAGCCATGTGAGAAAAGTCGGCCGGTTGAAATGCGTTTCATCCGCGCCGGACTTATCCATCGTGCCGATGGTCTGCAGAAGCTCTTTTCCATCATGGCTGAACTTGAAGACGGCCTCTTTATAGTCGTCCACCACCCAGACGTTCTTCTCCGGATCGTACGGATTGATGTACACGGCGTGCGGCCGCTCGAAAAAATTGTCCCACTTCGTCCAATCCTCGGAAATTTTGCCACTCGCGTCGACCACGACCAGCGCGTGTTCCCAGCGCGCGTCGACGCCCTTCTGGCCGCTCCATTTTTTATCGGCATCCTCGGGCAAATCGCCCGGAGCGCCTCCGCCCGGCAAGCTGGCCACCGGTCCTTGCGACGCGTTGCGGAACGGCACCTCCGCGGTCGGGAACGAGAGGCTCGGCCCGAACGCCGGGACGGGTGCGTTCGCGGGCCGCTTCAAGGCCGGCAATTCGCCGCGCTGCGCGATGAAAACGCGATTCGGGCTCTCCGCGTAAATTCCCTCGACGGCTCCCCAGGTCCAATTTTCATGCCCGGGCAGCGAAGTCAGCGGCTGCGGCCAGTCCACCACGGGCTCGTAAGGGCCGGTGATGTCCTCGCCGCCTTTCTGTCCCGGCACCGCCGGGAACGAATCGGGCTTCGCTTGCGCCTGCACGCGCTGCATGCGGTTCTCGACGAGCATTCCCGCGACGAATCCCGCCGCGCTCACCACGATGAGCGCGAGCACTACGCTTCGATTTCGCATAAAACTCCCCCGTTGCGGTGAATGGTCCGCTTGGTCTTTCTCGAATGTCGATGAACGGTTCGCGGGAAATACTACTCCGGTCCGACGGCGAACGAAAACAAAAATCCCTGCCCGGCGGGGGTTTCCCAAACACGCCTGTTGTGCTAAACCGATGCCGGAGGACAGTCGCGCCATGAACCGCGAAGGTTTTCTGCAGAGCCTCGGAATCAAATACCCGATCATTCAGGCGCCGATGGGAGGCGGAATATCGACTCCCGAACTCGCGGCGGCGGTGTGCAATGCGGGTGGTCTCGGATCGCTGGCCGCCGCCTATCTGACGCCCGAGCAGATTATCGACGGATCCCGGCGCGTCCGAACTCTCACCGGCAAGCCGCTGAACATCAATTTGTTCGTGGGCGGATACGGTCTAGGAGGCGCGAAAGACTCTCAGCCGATGTTGTCTCTGCTGGGAGAAGTCCACAAAACGCTGGGGCTGCCCGAGCCGGTGTTGCCACCGCCATCGCCCGATCCCTTCCCAAGCCAATTCGAAGCCGTGCTGGAAGCCCGGCCGGAGATCTTCAGTTTCACATTCGGGATCCCTTCCGCCGACGAGATGAAACGGTTGCACGAGCGCGGCATCCTGGCTTTCGGTACGGCCACGACGGTTGCGGAAGCGCGGCTCCTGGAAAACGCCGGGGTTGCCGCCATCGTGGCGCAAGGAGCGGAAGCGGGAGCGCATCGCGGCACATTTCTGGGATCGTTCGAAGCGTCCATGGTTCCAACGCTGGAACTCGTCGCGGCGGTTCGCAGCGCGGTTTCCCTTCCGGTGATTGCGGCGGGCGGTCTGATGGAGGGACGCGACATCGCGCGCGCATTCGCCGCGGGAGCAAGCGCGGCCCAACTCGGGACCGCATTCCTTGCGTCCCCGGAAGCCGGCACTCCCGAGGCTCACCGGCGAGCTATTCTCTCGGCGCGCGCCGATACGACGGTGATCACGCGCGCATTCTCGGGCCGGCCGGCTCGCGGCCTTCGGAATGCCTTCATCGACAAACTAAGCGGAAAGGAAGAGTGCATTCTTCCCTACCCGCAGCAGAATGCCCTGACCCGGCCCATGCGAACGGCCGCGGCCAAAAGAGGCGACCCAGGTTTTCTTTCGCTCTGGGCCGGCCAGGGCGTCACGCGAGCGCGGGGGCTTCCCGCGGCGGAGCTCGTCGAACAGCTCGTCGCGGAAATGAACGAAGCCGGAGCCGCGCTTCCGTGAAATGTCTCACGTGGATCTCTTCGCGATGGGATCCTTCTGAAACGTACCTCTTACGAATACACCGGCGGCTATCCACATTGCGCCTGTAGTGAGGGGATACTACACTGCAATTGTTCCTGCCGTACTAGGTCACTCACTTCGGCCATTCTCGGATTTGTCGGCCCGCGCACTTACATCTCATTCGGTCTTTGCTCGGAGGGCGCACATGAAGAAACTCGTCGCGATATCGATTCTTTGTTTCCCGCTTTCTGTTTTCGTGACTCCCGCGTTCGCGCAGGTGAAGCCGTGTGAGGAACTGAAAACCGAAATCATCGCAAAGCTCGACGCCAAAGGCGTGAAAGATTCCGCTTCGCGGTTGGCGATCGTGCCCACGGAAGAAGTGAAGGACCAGAAGGTCGTGGGCAGCTGCGAAGCGGGCAAGAAGAAAATCACCTACACAGTCCCCGGAGCGAGCTCTTCCGCGCCCGATGCGAGCACGAAGCCCGCAGAAAAGCAGTAAACGGGTTCGTCCAGCCATCTGAAAACCGCGATTCGTCCCGGCGGCGTGCCCACACTGGCCTGTCTTGCGGCCGGGAGTGTTTGCCGGGCCCCATCCTCGAGGATGCGGGCCACACGTCGTGTCTCACGTCAACCTTACCGGTGCCATTCCGCATCAGAACTTGGCAGGAACGGGCTGGACTGGTAGATTCGGAGAGAGGCGCCGCCCCTACGTCCCAGGGACTGCTTACAAACTAAATGGCTGAAGCGACCCGATTTGAAACAACCAAACCTTCGCCCGATCGTGTCTTGATTGTCGAGGACGAAGAGAATGCACGCCTGGGATACGAAGCGCTCTTGCGCCGCTGGGGATTTGAAGTGTTGGGCGTGGGCAGCGCGGAAGACGCCCTGGCGAAATTTTCCGAGTTTGCGCCTGCGGTGCTGATCGCGGACGTGGAATTGCCCGGGATGAATGGTCTCGACCTTTTGGCGCGGCTCGGCGATGAACTGCAACATGTGCCCGCGATCGTGATCACCGGCAAGGGCAGCGAAGAACGAATCGTGGCGGCCATCGAAGCCGGCGCGTTCTGGTACATCGAAAAGCCGCTGAAGGGCTCGGTGCTGCGCGTGCTGCTAGACCGTGCGCTCGGGCGCGTGCGAGACCGCAAGCAGGTCGCGGCGCTGACGCGGCAACTGCGCGAATCCGGCAAGCTGGGCGATCTGGTGGGCCAGTCCAAAGCGATGCAAGAGGTGATGCATCTGGTGGAGCAGGTAGCGCCATCGTCGGCCTCGGTGCTGATTACGGGCGAAACCGGCTCGGGCAAGGAAATCCTGGCGCGCACGCTGCACCGGCTATCGCCGCGCACCGATCGCCCCTTCATTGCCATCAATTGTTCCGCGATCCCCGAATCCCTGATGGAGAGCGAAATATTCGGCCACGAGCGCGGCGCGTTCACGGGCGCGGCGGAGCGCCGGCTGGGATGCTTCGAGCTGGCCGACGGCGGCACGCTGCTGCTGGATGAGATCGGCGAGATGCCGGCGCCAACGCAAGCCAAGTTGCTGCGCGTGCTGGAAGACCACAAGGTGCGGCGCCTGGGCAGCAAAGTGGAGACGCCGGTCGATGTGCGCGTGATCGCCGCGACCAACAAGGCGCCCGAGCAGGCCGTGGCCAAGGGCGAATTGCGGCAGGACCTGTATTTCCGCCTGAACGTATTTCACATTCAGTTGCCGCCGCTGCGCGATCACAAGGAAGACATTCCAATTCTGGTCGAGCACATTCTGCGCGACATTAACGTCAAGCACGGGCGCCAGGTTCGCGGCGTGAACCCGGAAGTGCTCGATCTGTTCGCAAGTTACTCCTGGCCGGGAAACGTCCGCGAACTGCGCAATGTTTTGGAGCGCGCGGCGATCGTCTCGGACCGCGAACTCATCGGCCGCGCGAGCCTGCCGACGGATTTCGGGCATGCGCCGGCGGCCGCCGCTTCCGATTTGGCCTCCATCCGGTTTCCGCTGGGAACCACCGTGGAAGCGGCCGAACGCGAACTCATCTTGCAGACTCTCGCATCTACTAATAACAAAACACGGGCCGCCGAATTACTGGGAATCAGCCTGAAAACCCTGCACAATAAGCTGAAGGAATACGAGGCGTCCAAAACGCCCTCGTGACGTGGGGCAGGGCAACGCATGCAACTCCGCCTGAAAACGAAGATCACGCTGGCCACAGCGGCGCTCGTTCTCGCCGTCGTGGGGGTGAATTCCACGCTCTACGTGATGAACCTCTCGCGTCAGGTCATCCGGCAGGCGAATGATCGCGCGCAACTGGTGGCCAAGCAGGTTTTCTTCCAGGCGCAGATCGCTCTAGCGGACGCGGCCAAAGCGGGCGACGCTCCGGACTCCGACAGCCCTGAGGATTTGCGCGCGTACGCCCAGAAGGCCTTTGACGACAGCGCGTCGCTGGCCTCCTCGATCGATGCGGAGCTTGGATACTCTCCCCTGATCTATGAAGTCTCGATTTCCGACGCCAACGGCACCGTGCTCGTCTCCAGCGACAGCAGCCTGCGTGGAAATCCCGTGCCGGTGCGATCCGGGATCGATCAGCTCGTATCCAACGGCTTCGTCAAGCAACTGAAGAATCTCTACAGCCTCCTGTACGGTCCTCCGTTGCGCGCCTATGAGGTGACGTACCCGTTCCAACTGGGCCCGCCCGGCCACCAGATCCCGTTCGGGGCCGTGCGCGTCGCCGTGCAAACCGGCTTGCTGCGCGCGAGCATTGTTCCGGCACTGCGTTCGGCGCTGGTGCTCGCGGTCGCCTCGGTGGGAGTCTCCGTGCTGCTCGCCGGGATCGTCAGCGGCATTTCTCTGGCTCCGCTAAAGCGCATCACGGCGCAACTCGACCGGATCGCCAAAGGAGAATTCGATCAGAAGCCGCTCCAGCGCGGCGACGAATTCGGCCAGGTCAGCACCAAAATCAGCCAGATCGGAATGCAGCTGCGTGGAGTGCGCGAAATTTTCAGCAACTTGCGCGAAAACATCGACCAGGTCCTCGGCGGGCTGGACGACGGCTTATTGCTCTTTTCCGTCGATGGCCGCGCGGTCATGGTGAGTCCCGCTGTCGAGCGGTTCCTCTCCACGCCGGCGGACCAGCTTCTGGGGCGTCTCGCCGAAGATATTTTTCCGCCCGATCACGATCTCCGGGAAGCGGTCCGGATCAATAAGGGCGAGTTGGTGCCGGTCGCCTCCGCGGAAGTCGTGCTCTCCAGCATCGAGGGACCGGCGCGGCGGGTGGAAGTCAGCGTCGAAGCCATCGGCGAGGGCGAGGCGCGGATGGGCACGCTCGTAAAATTCAAGGACCTGGAGTCGAGAGAGCGAATCGGCACGCAGTTGCAGGTTTCCGAGCGCCTCGCCAACCTTGGGCGCATTACCGCCGGCGTGGCGCACGAAGTGAAAAATCCACTGAACTCGATGCGCATCTGGCTTGAAAACCTGAAAGCCAGTTTGCCGGACGTCGACGGGTTGCCGCTTCAGGCGGTGAAGGTTCTCGATAGTGAAATTGACCGGTTGGATAGCGTCGTGAAACGCTTTCTCGATTTCACGCGTCCACCAGAGATGCACCAGGAAGAATCGAGCCTCAAGGAACTTCTGGAAGAGGTCCTGGCGGTCGAGCAGCCGGCGTTCGACAAGGCCGGCATCAAACTCGATGCCCGCCTCGATCCGCGCGTGCCGGAGGTCCTGGTGGACAAACCCCTTCTGAAACAGGCCTTCCTGAATTTGGCGGTGAACGCGATCGAGGCCATGCCCGCGGGGGGCCAGCTGTTCGTTTCGCTGCGGCAGCGCGGCGAAATGGCCGAGGTCGAAATTCGGGATACGGGCCGCGGCATCGCTCCCGAACATCGCCAGCGCATTTTCCAGCTTTTCTTTACGACGCGGCCGGGAGGAAGCGGCATCGGCCTGGCCAGCACGTTTCGAACGGTCCAATTGCACAACGGCTCGATCGAATTCGAATCCGAAGTGGGACGCGGCACGACGTTTCGGATCGAGCTGCCGCTGGCTCGCAAGATGGAATCCGCGGCCGTCCGCCCGCGGGACGCCGGCGCGGCTGTCGCGAGGAGCCTCTGATGCGGAAGTGCCAGCTCCTGGGGCTGCTCTGCGTGGCCTCCGCCGCCCTCGCCGGATGCGCGAACAAGCACATCGTGCGCGCGGCCCCGCCTTCGGTAAGCACGCCTCCGCCCGACGTGTCCGCGCCCATGCCCCAGCCGGAAGCGCCTCCGCCCGTGGCGACCACCGAAGAGCCGGCACCGGAGGTGCCGTCGCCCGCGCCGCCGCCATCGCCGGCCAAGCGGCCGTCCGCCCCTCGGCGTCCGGCACCGGCAGAAACCGCGGAACCGGCGCCGGCCAAGCCGGCCCCGCCGCAGATCTCGCCGCAGCTCTCCGCCAAAGACCTGAGAACGACGAAAACAAGCACGACCGAAAACATCACAACCGCCGAGCGGAACCTGCAGCTGGCGAACGGTAAGCAGCTCAGCCCCGCGCAAAAGGACCTCACGGAAAAAATCAGCGGGTTCCTAAACCAGGCTCACGAAGCCATCCGGGCCGACGACTGGGTTCGCGCGCAAAACCTTGCCGAAAAAGCGCGCGTGCTTTCCGTGGAACTCGTGAAATCGCTTTAGCTCGGATTTCCATTTCGCCTCGAGCCTGCGAGCGCCAAAACCCGCCTTTGCCCCGTATTCCTGATAAGATATTGGCGTGAAAACCTACGACATCGTAATCGTCGGCGGTGGGATCATCGGCGGGTCGATTGCTTTCGACCTGGCGCGGCGAAACCTGCGCGTCGCCGTCCTCGACCGGCAAGAACTGATGCGCGAGGCGTCCTGGGCGGCGGCGGGAATGTTGTCTCCCGCTCCGGATTGTCCTGCGGCGATTCCCCTGGTTCCTCTGGGACGAGCCAGCCTGGCGCTGTACGCGAAATTTATCGAAGCTGTGGAAGACGCCTCCGGGATGCGCACGGGCTATCGCACGGGCGGCGCGATGGAAGTTCTGTTTCACGGCGACGCGGAACGGGAGTTGAGCACGATGGTCGCGCTGCACCGCGGGCTGGGGCTCGCGTGCGAGCCGCTTTCGCTGGAAGACGCCCGGAATCTGGAGCCTGGAATTGGGCGGGAGGCTCGCGCGGCCGTGATGCTTCCCGACGAATGTTCGCTGGACCCGCGCGCTCTTTCGTCCGCGGTGCTCGCCGCCGCCACCTCCGCAGGCGTCGAGCTGCGTCCGGGCGTCGAGGTGGTCTCGCTGGCCCTCGACGGGAAACGATGCGCCGGCGTGAGAACTTCGAAAGGCGAAGTTCTTCACGCGGGACAAGTCGTGCTTGCCGCAGGCTGCTGGTCCGCGCAAATTCCCGAAGCTGCGCCCTACGCTCCGACGGCACCCGTGCGCGGCCAGATGGCCGCGCTTCGCCACCGCGGCGCGCCCATCCGTCACGTACTACGCTCCGAGAGCGGTTATGTCGTTCCTCGCGGCACGGAGAGCCCGCAGACGGTGGTGCTGGGCAGCACGCTCGAACACACGGGATTCGAAAAGGGCGTCACGTCGGGCGGCC
Organism: uncultured Acidobacteriota bacterium; assembly: GCA_963800455.1. Lineage (GTDB taxonomy): Bacteria > Acidobacteriota > Terriglobia > Acidiferrales > UBA7541 > Palsa-360. The sequence continues at coordinate 1,935,226 of CAWDAY010000004.1, forward strand.
TCGCAAAGATTCTTTCGGCGGCGAATGAAATGGCCCCCGAACTGGCGAAGGCGGAAATTATCGAGACGTGGAGCGGGCTGCGCCCGGGCACGCCCGATCAGTTGCCTATTCTGGGATCGGCGGATGTGGACGGCCTGGTCTTCGCGACCGGGCATTACCGCAACGGAATTTTGCTGGCCCCTATCACGGCGAAACTCGTGGGAGAGTGGATCGCCGAACGCAGAACGAGCCTGGATTGGGATGCGTTCAGCCCGCTTCGTTTCTCGCAGAACGGCGCGGACCGCTCCGCAACCGCGTCTTGACCCGCCATACCCTCCTTCTGCGTTAGCGCATCTATCTGAGAGTGCGGCACCAAATAACTTCCGGGTGCGGCGGTTCCCTTACCTGGCCGCGCCATCGGGAAATGGAGGAGATCTGATGCAGCCACGGATCGACTACAGGAAGTACGCCCCAGAAGCACTGCAATCCATGATCGGACTGGAAAAGTATATTGCGCAGTGCGGCTTGGAACCCGGCTTGATTCACTTGCTCAAAATGCGGGCGTCGCAGATCAACGGATGCGCTTACTGCATCGACATGCACTCGATCGACGCGCGCGCGGGAGGAGAAACCGAACAGCGCCTTTACGCGCTCGACGCCTGGCGCGAAACGCCGTTTTTCAGCGAGAAGGAACGCGCCGCCCTTGCGTGGACGGAGGCGATCACGCTGGTTTCCGAAACGCACGTGCCGGACGAAGTCTTCGAGGAAGTGAAGAAGTATTTCAGCGAAAAGGAAATCATTGACCTGACCATCGTCGCTACCATTATCAACATGTGGAACCGCATCGCCATCGCGACGCGCGCCGTTCCGGGCCGATACCACCCCGCGAAGTCGTCCGCTGCGTCTTAGCTGGATGTGGCGCAGGCTTCAGCCTGTGGGGGTTTGTCCTTGCAGGACCGAAAAACCACAGGCTCAAGCCTGCGCCACCAGAACCCATTGCCGACGTAGACTAGATCGGCGACCTGCTGCGCACGGGTTCGCGGCTCGGCGGACCGGGTAGGTCCGACGCGCGGCCGGGATCGGTGAAGTTGACGCGGCTGGCATCCAGATAAACATTTCGATCGAGGACGACGTCGACCGTCGTGCCGCGCGGCAGCTCCAATTCCGGACCGCGCGTGAGAAGCACGGCGGCGAGGCCGAGCGCGGCGCCCGCTCCGGCGCCGATGCCCACGCCCTTGACGCTTTGCGTTGCGAGCCCGCCGACGCCGGCGCCGATTCCGGTCGATTTCACAACGGTACCGACGTCATCTGCCTTATCGGTATCGCCGTGAATTTTCCCTTCCTTGTCCGTCGATTCGTTGCCGCCGGTCCCGGCATTCGTCGGGATCGCGTTGAAATCCACCACATAACCGTTCGGGAGAATCATGGAATTCAGGCGCACGCGAAGTTCGCCCGTCCCTTTTACTTTGCCGGGGCGCTTGGCTTCCTGGATCTCGCCCTGGACGTAGGACCCGGCGGGAATGAGAATTCGGTTCTCGATGACGACCGGAAAGAGCGTCTCCAGATAGACCGGGTCGCCGGGCTTGGCGTTTCGCGTGGTCACTGCGTTGTGCAGGATCAAGGGCAAGCGCGTGCCGGACGGAACCACATAATTTTTCGGCGCAGTTTTTTGAACGGAGTCCGGAACCGCGGGCGCCGCTTGCGCCGGCGGAGCTTGCTCCGCTGGACTTTGCGCCGGGCCCGCCGGCATTTGCGCAGCGAAGGCGGTTGCCCCCGTTACGAGCGCTGCGGCGCAGAAAAGATGGAGTACGGTGATCTTCATGGGCTTCTCCGATGGCAGCTACGATGCGAGTTTGGGGCCCGGGGGATGCCGCGATTATACTCCCTGGCGCCACGCTTTTCTTGACAGGCTGGAATGGGTAACTTACTGTCTCAGGCAACGATTCAATGACAAGATCGGAAAGCCAGTTCCACGGAGCAGGTGTGGCGGGCTTTCCAACAACTCGGTTCGTATAAGGAGCGTTCGAATGAAAAAATGGATCCTGATTCTTGGTCTCGCAATGTTGATCCCCGTCCGCGCTTCCCAGGCGCAGATCCTTGCGGGGAATGAAGCAGGCGTCTCGATGGGACATGTGCATTTTCTGGTCCAGGACGTCGACGCCTGGGCGAAATTCTGGACGGCGATGGGCGGCGTCCCGGGCAAACTGGGCCCGAACGAGACATTTAAATTTCCTGGGGTGCTGATCATCGTCCGAAAAGCGGACAACTCGGGAATCAGCGTCGGATCCGTGGTGGGTCACATCGGATTTCACGTGCCGGATACCACCGCGGCGCTCGCCCGGTGGAAGGCGGCCGGACTGAAGACCGAGGTTGGCCAGAATCCCGGCCAGGGATTTGTCTGGACTCCCGGCGACATCTCGCGCGTGGAAATCCTGGAGGACAAAACACAAACCGTTCCCATCGCGTTCCATCACGTGCATTTCTACATCGCGGATGCCGCGGGAGCTTCCCAGGTGCTGGAAATGCAATCCTGGTACGCCAAAATGTTCGGCGCCAAGCCGGGGAAGCGCGGCCAATTCGACGCGGCCGATATTCCCGGAGCGAATTTGACCTTCACGAAATCGGACACGCCCACCGTTGGAACCAAGGGACGCACGCTGGATCACATCGGATTCGAAATCTCCGGCCTCGAAGCGTTCTGCAAGAAGGCGGAAGCGAACGGAGTGAAGTTCGATGTTCCCTTCACCAAGCGGCCGGATCTCGGCATCTCCCTGGCCTTCATGACCGACCCGTGGGGAACGTATATCGAGCTGAACGAAGGCTTGGACAAGAAATAACGCGTGGCGCGGACTTCAGCCTGCGGGTCTTCGTTCTTATTTTCGTTCTTGCAAGAACGAGCCGCCGCAGACTCGAGTCCGCGCTCGCCGCAGTTTGACGCGCTGCGCTTGCCAGCTTAAGCTGGCCTTTTGCGAGGAGACGCGATGGCAAAGCTGGCGCTGGTTTACGGAATGAGGCTCTTCCCCGAGGAAGAGCTGGGAGAATTGGGCGACGCGACGATCACGTTGAAGGACGGACGCAAATCGCGCGTGACCATGCACCTCATCGATGGCAGCAAGGAGCAGATCGAGGAAACGCTGCGGCAATCGGTGGAAGCGTTTTTCGAGATGTATCCGGAGATTTGAAGCACCGGAACAGGCTGCCGCCTGTAAGGTTTCCATCCGGCGAACACAGGATCGAGCGGACGGGAGCCCGCTCTACCGGTTTCCAAAATTCTCGGGATCGAAATCAGGGGAACCCGGCGCGGCGGCGTTCGAGGTCACCAGCACGACGCTCTGGCCGGTCAGTTCGAAGCGTTTCCTGCATTTGCGGCACGCCACCAACTCATCCACGCGAACCATGTAGGAGCGGGCCAGCGCGAAGCGCTTCTTATCCTCTTCGCCCGCGCCGCGCGGCAGTTCGTTCTTTTTTGTGCGCACGATCCAGCGGATCGGATAGTTATCTTCCTTGCGGCACGCGGGACAGGTGAGGGGAATCGTCTTGGTTTCCTGCTTCTCGGTATAGAACTGTCGCTCGTCCATGATCTCCCTGCTCTCTCCGCGCCCACGCCCGGCAAATCCGGCACGCGGCGCCCGCATCGCGACCGTACATCAGGCCGCGCGAGCCGAATCTATTGTAACAAATTCCCTGCCTGCGTCGCGCCAGCGCGGCAGCCAATGTTCAAGCGCGGTGACGACGTGATGACGGTCGCCGCCGAGGGCACGGTGATCGCCGTCATGCAAAACGACGATGTCCCCCTCGGGCCGGTCCGGACGCGCGACCTCCGCGAGCCTCTCGATGAGCCGCTGCGGCGGCTGCGGTTTCCAGTCGTAACAGATCTTCGACCACATGACGACGCCGCGAATCCCGGCGCGGCCAATTTCTCCGCGCAGCCACGGGCTTCGGAAGCCGTACGGCGGGCGCATCCAGCGCGGCGGCTCGGCGTGAAGAGCCGCGGCGATGGAATCCTGGCATCGCGCCAGCTCGCCGTGAATCTGCTCGCGCGTCTGAAACACCAGGCTCCGATGCGTGTCCGTATGGTTGCCGATTGAGTGGCCTCGCGCGGAGATTTCCCGCACGAGTTCCGGGCAGCGGCGCGCAAATGTCCCGATCAGAAAAAACGTGGCGCGAACGGAATAGCGGTCAAACAAATCGAGCAGCCGCGGCGTCACGGCGGGGTTCGGCCCATCGTCGAATGTGAGCGCGATTTTCCGGGAGGAGGAAGTGCGCCGCAACGTCGGACCGAACAGTTGCGACGACGGCGCCACCGCTCCCCACGCGGCCATTCCCGACGCGGCCACCGCTCCACCCGACGCAATCAGCGGAAGAGGATTCAACGGATCTCCGAGCCGCCATTTTCGCACGCCCTGGCCCCGCATGCCAGAAGCCGGGTAACTCTTTATGGAAGGACCCCGTCTAAAGGATATCGAGATGGATTAAGCTGAATACCAGCCTTCCCTCGGCCGGGAATATTGGAACCTGCAAAGCAGGAAAGCGGTATTTACCAAGGGCAAGAAGGGGCGTGAATGTTGTGGGGCAGATGGCTTGGTGTGGTGCTGGCAGGAGTGTTTGTGTTGCTGGCTGCGGTCGGGGTTCCACTCGCCGCGCAGGAGGCGCCGAACGCGGATACACCGGCGGATTCGCAAATGGCGGGGACGGTGCTCACCGCCGACGGAACGGCCATGCCCGGCTCGACCGTGCGCGTCACCGAAACAACCACCGGAAAAGCCTGGATCACCTGGGCGGACGATCACGGCGAGTATCAATTTCCCGCGCTGCCTGAGGGCCACTATCGAGTGGAAGTCTCCCAGCTTGGGTTTGTATCCACCACCAAAGAGATCGATCTAACTTCCGGCGTCAAAACCCCGCTCAATTTGAAATTGGACGTCGCCAGCCTCGCGGCAATCACCGCTCCACCCGCCGCGGAGAACGCGGCGCAGTCGGCGGTCCCGCCGTCCGAAAACGAACACGCGAAGCGCTCGCACGGTGCTGCGGCAGCGACGAGCGGCGAACCGCCTGCCGCATCTAGCCAGACAACGACGGCGGCGAGCAACGGCCCGAGCGGAGCTGCCCCTGCGAAAACCGGCGGACGCAGCGGGCAGCAGGGCGGGTCCCAGGGAACGGGCCAGGGCGGCGGACGTCGCGCGTTTCAACGGGTTGGACTGAACGGGCAGGATCAAAACCCCGCGGATGCTGCTGCGGACGACCAAACTGTCCCCGGGAGTGAAGCGCAACTCGGGCAAGCCGCGTCGGCGGACGCCGTTCAAATGATCGGAACGGTTGCGATGGGCCAAATTCCCGCGGGCGGCTTCCCTCAGCCCGGGGATGGCGGTCCGGATATGCGGGGCGCATTTGGAAACCCAGGGGACGCGATCCCCGGACAGGGCCCTCCCGGAGGGCCCGGCGGACCGGGAGGTCCGAGAGGCGCACCCGGCAGGGGCGGACGCGGGCGCGGCGGGCCGGCGGCGGGACCGGAAGGAGTCGCGGCGCTATGGGGAGCGCAGCGGTTGTCGCGGCAACGCGTCAATCGAGTCCACTTCAGCATCTACGACACGTACGGAAATTCCGCTCTCAACGCGCGGCCGTATTCTCTCTACGAGGCCAACCCACCCAAAATTTCCAGTTGGACCGAAACCGCGGGGATGAACCTCGGCGGACCGCTGAAAATCCCGCACGTGTACGACGGCACCGACAAAACATTCTTCTACATCAATTTTGGCGGCACATGGTCGCGCACTCCGGTGGACCAGTTTGCGACCGTGCCCACGCTCGCGGAACGAAACGGAGACTTCAGCGCGGACAACGTCCAACTGTACAATCCCCTGTCAAACCTCACGGGCCCGAGAACTTTGATGACGAATACGGGCTGCTACCAGGCGACGCCGTCGTCGCCGCTTCCGCCGGCCGGCACGTGCATTCCCACAAACCTGATCAGCTCGCAAACGATTGGACTTCTGGCGTACATCCCGACGCCCAACATCCCGCTGACGAACGTGGCCGGGCGGAACTTCAATTTTCACCTGCAGACCAACGTCCCGGGCATCGATAACCGGCTGAACATAAACGTGACGCACCAGATTTCCTCGAAGCTGAGCTTGCAGGTGAACTACAACCTCGCCAACGACACATCGCACTCGCTGAACAGCTTTCCGGGGCTGGAAGGAGACACTCTCACGCGCGGGCAGAGCGCGATGATCGGGCTGACGCAAAACTGGACCAAAACGTTCTCGCACACCTCCCAGCTGTATTTTTCGCGCAACCGCACGCTGGGTTTCGGCGAATTCTCCAACGTAACGGATATCGCTTCGCAACTCGGCATCACGGGAATTTCAACGTCTCCATACGACTACGGGCTGCCGTCGATCGGATTTACCAACTTCACGGGAATCAGCGATCCCAATTTTGCGCTCGGTCGCAGCCAGACATATCGCTACGTCGACGCGTTCCGCTGGATGGAGTCCAAGCACACGATTACCGCCGGGGGCGAAGTGCGGAAGATGGACATCAACCGCGATGGCGATCCCGCGCCGAATGGCCAGTTTTCGTTCACGGGATTGATGACCAGCCAGCTCACCGCGGCGGGAGCTCCGGTCCCTTCGCCCGCGAATTGTCAGACGGCCTCGGCCTCCGGGCCGTGCGTCGGAAACGATTTCGCGGATTTTCTGCTCGGCTATCCCGCGAACACCAAGGTCCAGTTCGGCGACACGGCCACGTACTTCCGCAACTGGGGATTCATCGGCTACGCGAGCGACGACTGGCACATCGTCCCGAAATTTACGCTGACCTACGGCGTGCGTTACGAGGCGTTCACTCCGCCCACGGAAATCAACGGCCGCATCGCGAATCTCTCCGTGAGCCCGGATTTTACCCAGGTGCAATGCGTCACTCCCGCCGTAACGGGAAATTGCGCCGCCGGCACGTCGGCATCGCTGTTTCAAGGCCATTACAACAACTGGGCGCCGCGAATCGGCATCGCCTGGCAGCCTCCTGGAAAGTGGTTCTCCGGACAACATCAGCTCACCGTTCGCGCCGGCTTCAGCATGTTTTACGTCGAGTCCTACTTGAATACGCTGGCAAGCGAGATGGCCAACCAGCCGCCCTTCGCAACCGCGAGCACGCTGACGCAGCAGACGGCGACGACCGCGCCGCTGAGCTTCCAGACGAACTTGTCCTCGGCGCCGCCGGGCTCGGTGACCAACACCGTGGCGGTAAATCCCTCCTATCAGGTTCCCTACGCGATGATTTGGAACGGCGGCATCGAATACAGTCTCACGCGCAGCATGTTTCTCGAAATCATGTACACCGGAACGCGCGGCGTCCATCTCGACGAACTGCTGGGATTCGGGCCGTCGACCTCCAATCCGAGCGTGGCGGGCTTCACGTACGATACGAGCGGCGCGTTCTCCAACTTCAATGCCTTGCAGGTCCGTTTTCAAAAGCGCATGACGCGCGGATTCCGGTTCATGGCGCGGTACACCTACTCGAAATCTCTCGATGACGCCAGCACGATCGGCGGAGGCGGCCAGACCGTCCTCCAGAACAACGCCGATCCGCGCGGGGACTACGGGCTCTCTTCCTTCAACATGACCCATCAATTCCTGGGGAACTTCTCGTACGACCCGCCGTTCGGCGATCGCCGGCGCTTTGCCACGAAGGGCTGGCAGAAAGCTGTGTTCGGCGAATTGCGGTTAAGCGGTACGGTCTCGGCGAATTCCGGCCTTCCGTACACCGTCCGGGTTTTCTCGAAAAATCAAGCTTGCCAGAATGTGCCGGGCACAAACTCGGAGCGAGCCGATCAGGCCGGCAGTCCTGTGCTGTTAAACCCGACGACGCTGGAGTGGTTCAATACGGCTGCGTTCAATCTGCCCACCGCATGCTTCGGTGACGCGCGACGAAATTCTGTGATCGGTCCGGGGTCGTTCAACTTCAATTCGGGATTCGCCAAGTCGATCTTCTTCGGGCGCGATGGGTTGCGGCGGCTGGACTTCACCTGGAACACATCGAACCTGCTGAATCATCCGAACTTCAACGGGCTGTCGACCGTGCTGGGATCCAAGACCTTCGGCCAAATTACGAGCGTCGCGGGCATGCGAACGATGACTTTCACGACGAGGATGAATTTCTGATGCGGACGCGAAAATCCATTGGGCGCCGGATCGCGGCCGCGCTCGCCGCGGCTTCGCTCCTGGCTGCTCCGCTCGGCGCGCAAGGTGCGCCCGCCCCGGCGCCGGCGCAAACGCCGCAGCCGAATTCCGCGCCGGTCAATCCGCGCCAGGCTCCGGCTCGTCCGCCTGCAAACAAGCCCACGCCTCCGGGCGGCAAGGCGACGATTCGCTCAACCGTCCGCCTCGTCGAGATCGACGTGCAGGTGACCAACCGCGACGGCAAGCCGCTCAAGGGATTGAAGCAGGAGCAGTTCAGCATCACCGAAGACGGCAAACCGCAAAAAATATCCACGTTTGAGTACAACGACATCGAGCAAATCGAAACCGCCGGGACAGGGGATCAGGCGCCCATCATGGTCCCGCTGGGGACCGTCACTTCGCCGGAGGAAATCAAGTCGGTGGTGCGCGATCACCGGATGATCGTGCTGTTTTTCGACCTCACCTCCCTGGCAGCGGAGGATTTGCTGCGCTCGACGCGCGCGGCGCAGAAATATCTGCAGGACCAGATGACCCCGGCGGATTTGGTTGGTGTAGTGGCCTTCGGCAACACGCTGAAAGTCGTCGTGAATTTCACGAACGATCGCGCCCTGCTTAAGCAGGCCGTGGACGCGATTGTGCCCGGCCACGAAGCGGCGCTCGCGCAGATGGCCGACGCGGCGGCAGCGGCGGACGGGGAAACGGCCGTCACCGAAGACACCGGAACGGCGTTCACCGCCGACGATACCGAATTCAACATCTTCAACACCGACCGCAAGCTCGCCGCCATCGAATCGCTGTGCGAAGTGCTCGAAGGGATTCCCGGAAAGAAATCGATCGTTGAATTCACGAGCGGCATCACGCAAACGGGCGAGGAAAATCGTTCCGAGTTGATCGCCGCGACCAACGCCGCGAACCGCTCGAACGTCGCCATCTACAGCGTGGACTCGCGCGGATTGATGACGAACACGCCGGGAGGAGACGCCAGCACGGGCGCGTCCGGCGGCAACGCGATGTTCAGCGGCGCGACTGTCGTTTCCCAAAGCCAATCGCGGGAAGATTCGCGCGATACTTTGGCCACGCTTTCGGGAGACACCGGAGGGCGCAGCTTTTTCGACACCGGAGATTTCGGCAAGGTCTTTCAGAGCGTGCAGAACGATACTTCGGGCTACTACCTGGTGGGATACTACAGCACGAACGCGGCGAACGACGGCGCGTGGCGGCGCGTGCACGTAAAAGTAGATTCGCTTCCACCCGGCGCGCACCTTCGCGCCCGCGAAGGCTACTTTGCACCCAAGAATTTCGGCGTGTTCACAACGGAAGACCGCGAACGGCAGCTGGAGGAAGCCTTCCAATCCGAAACTCCCGAAGTCGAACTGCCCGTGGCCGTGGAAACCGCGGAGTTCCGCCTGAATGGGAACCAGGTGTTCGTGCCGATTTCGGCGAAGCTCGCGCCCAGCGCTCTGCAATGGGCGCAAAAACGCGGGAGCCGCGAAACCGCATTCGATTTTGCGGCTGAGGTGCGCGACGCAAAATCAAACCGTGTGGTGGGAGCGCTGCGCGACACGATCACCGTCAAAATAGACACGGAACATTTCCAGGATCTCCAGCAGCGCGCGCTCGTCTATCAGGGCGGCATCATTCTCGCCCCCGGCGAATACAAACTGAAATTCCTGGCGCGCGAGAACGAGTCCGGCCGGATCGGCACGTTCGAGCAGAAGATTTCCCTCGCGCCGCCGAGATTCGACCGCCTCCAGGTCAGTTCCCTGCTGCTCTCGAGCCAGGTGGAAGCCGTGCAGAACGCGGCGCAGATCAAGACGCAGGCGCTGGGGAAGGATGCCAAGCTGAAATCGTCTCCTCTGGATGTCGGCGGCGAGCGAATCATTCCCAGCGTGACGCGCGTCTTCACCGGCGAGCAGACTCTGTACGTCTTCTTCCAGGCTTACGCGCCGCAGAAGGCCGATGCAAATGCCCTTCGCGCGGGCCTTGTATTCTTCCGCAACGGGCAGCGCTTGTCGGATACGCCAATGGTCGCGCCCACGGAATACGAGGAAGCGACCCGCACCGCGTCCTTCCGCCTGAGCCTGCCGCTCGCCAGCCTGGCGGCCGGCCGCTACACCGTTCAGGCCGTTGTCATCGATGCGGGAACGGCGTACGCAGCCTTTGCGCGCAATTACTTCGCGCTGCGCTCCGCGTCCAAACCCGCCGCGGCGGCTACGGCGCCTCCTCCGCCCAGCACTCCTCCGCCCGGCAATTGAGGCGCAATTCACGCAGCGCTACTGTGTTTTGTGCAGCTGCGCTAGGCCCAGCCTCGGTACAACAGTCCGCTAGAGCATTGCATCTGTACAGACACCCGTTGCCGCCAGCGCGCCGTGACGGAGGTTCCCGGCGGCATGCAAGTCTGTTGCAACGGTTCGGTGTTTGAGCATTAGGACAAATCCCATGCGCCCCATTTCTCTTGCCGCGATTTCGATCCTGTTCTTCACGGGAATACTCTTCGGACAAACGGATCATCAGGCCACCCCGGACCCGCGCGAGGGATCGCCGGAAGTGATTTCGCTCGATGTGCCCGCAGGGACGCCGCTGCCCATCGTTCTCGACAAAGAAGTGCGCATTCAAAAGACCGGCCAGCCTATTCACGGAAAAATCGCCGAGCCCGTCTACGCGTTCGACAAGTTGGTGGTCCCCGCGGGCGACGAGGTGAACGGCAGCGTGACGCGGATCGCCGGCGTTTCGGCGCTGAAACGCACGTCCGCCGCGATGGACGCGAATTTTTCCCCTTCCCGCGACGTGGAGATCACCTTCGATCAACTCACCCTGCCCGACGGCCGCCGCGTTCCGATCCGCACGAAAGTGTCTCTCGCGTCCCAGGGAGTTCTGCAATTTGCCACAGCGGCGGAAACCAAAGCTCCGGATAAGAACAAGAAGGAAAACGTTGCGGTAAAACTGGCCGCTGAAAAAGCCCGCGAGAAAAAACAGGAAATCAACCGGGAGTGGGAAACGGCGAAGAAGCAGATATCCGCTCCGGGGAAACTGCACCGCCTGAAGAGAGTGGCGATTGCTGAATTGCCGTTTCACCCACAGTATTTCGACGCGGGAACGCGCTTCAACGCGGAACTCCTCGACCCGCTCCACTTCGGGACGGAGGAGTTGGCGCCGGATAAACTGCTCATGGTCGGCACCGCTCCGGCGGACGGCAGCGTCGTTCACGCCCTGCTGCAATCGCCGCTGAGTTCCGCGACCACGCAAAGGGGCGAGACGGTGGAAGCCGTCATGACCGAGCCGCTATTCACGGATCATCAGCTCGTTCTTCCGCAGGGAACAGTGCTCAAAGGCTCGGTCTTGCAAGTTCAGGCAGCGCGCAGGCTGCATCGAAACGGGCAGTTGCGAATCGTGTTCCACGAAATCGTCCCTCCGAAATCCGCGGCGCAAAAAGTCGAAGCGAGTCTCGAAGGCGTGGAAGTGAAGAACGAACAAAACCTGCGTCTGGATTCCGAGGGTGGCGCGCAGGCAACCACGCCCAAGACGAGGTACCTGACTACGGGAATCTCCGTCGGGATTGCGGCTCTCTCCAGCGAGGACTTGCTCAATCGGACGTTGGATGGCGCATCGGGTTACCGCGTGATTGGACTTGCCTTCGGCGCCCTCTCGCGTTCTCGGGCCCTGGCGATCGGATTCGGAGTTTATGGCGCCAGCATGTCGTTCTATAGCCATTTTCTTACGCGGGGACGCGACGTCGTGTATCCGAAAGACACCGCCATGGCGATCGGATTCGGGTCGCGCGTGACCGGTTCCCCCAAATCCCGTCCTCGCACGTAATCGCGTCCCGTAGGACCGGCTTGCACCTGTCCGCACTTGAACTCCGCCGCCGGTCTGCAAATCACGTCCGCCGTATTCCCAAAAAGCGATTTCCTTCCATCCGATTGGCACGGCTCATGCTCCATTCTCACTTGGGGAGTAAGTCATGGGGCGGGAGCGAGCGACCGACGATTCCGTTTCATGAGGAAACCATGTCGGTCCACTCGGCCTGCGACCGTTAACTTTCTCATTCTTCTACGAGTCTTGCGCTTGGCCGGCGACGTCGGGATTGCAGCGCGTGAATTTGCACGTGGGATTCCGTGTCATTTTGGTTCTGACGCAGACCAATTTGGGAATTCGGGGAGTCACGAGGAGTGATGAATGAATTCCGTTCTGAGAACTCTCTCACAACTGAACGCTGCCATCGGACCGGCCATCCTCTTTGCGGCCTTCTCGACGGGAGTCGCGCTGCTTTTCGCGATCCTGCTGGCGCGCCGCGCCTGGCGGCACCATCGCATCCGCCGCTTTGACACGCTTTCGTTCCAGATGCACGCGCAGTGGCGTGAAATCGTCCGAGGAGAAATTCCCCCGGAAGCATGGCGCAACGGTTCCATGCAATGCGAAATTCTGCAGTCCATCGTGATCCAGGAAATCGGCGCCGCGACAGACAAGGACCGGCCCGGGCTTCAGGACTTCTTGCGGCAGAATGGTTTCGTGGACCGCTGCATCCAGCGAGTGCTCACGGGCCGAGGATGGTCCCGGCGGCGCGCGATGCTGGCGCTCGGCGGGATGCGCGTTCCGGAAGCGATCGCTCCGCTTACGGAAGCCCTGGACGACTGGCAACTGGACAATCGGCTGGACGCCGTGAGGGCGCTCGGCCTGACGGGGCTCCCCGCGGCCGCCGAGCCGATTCTGGAAATGTTCATGGTGGGCGGGCTAAAAGTGCCGTCGGACCCGGTCGCCAACGCGCTGGTCCGCTGCTATTGGGATCATCCGGAGGCCGTGCTGCCGTACCTGCGGCGCTCGGTGGAAGAGTCGCGTGAACTTCTCGCGCGCGTCGCGAGCGAACTGGCCACGCCGCAAATGGCGGATGACATGATGGTCCTTGCGGACGATCCGGAGCCGGAAGTCCGGGCCGCGGCCGCGAAGGCGTTCGGCGTCGCACCGCTGGCCGTGGCGATTCCGGCGCTTGCGAAGCTGGTGCGAGACGATACCTGGTTCGTGCGGCTGCGCGCCGTTTCCGCGCTCAATCAGATTCCTCATCCGCGCGCGATTCCCATCCTGATCGAGGGGTTGCGTGATTCGAACCGCATGGTTCGAATGCGGGCGGCGACGGCCCTGGCAAAATTCGAACACGAGACCGTCGAGATTCTGCAACGCGTCGTGGAATCGCGCGACCAGTACGCGCTCCACGCCATGATCTCCGCTCTCGAACTGGGCGGCGGATTCGGCCGAGTCTTGGCGCAACTTTCCGATCCGGCGCATCACGACGAAGCGGCCGCTTATCTACTGGAGGCCCTCCGGAAAGGCTCGGAAGCGATCTGGAGCACGCGCCCGGCGGATCCAGTGGTCGAGTCGGTGTTTCCGTAGGAGCGAGTGGACAGGCCTCCCAGGCTGCGGAGAAAGGATTTTCTTGTCATTCTGAGGCGCGCTGTTCGCCGAAGAATCTCTCTTTGAATTGCGCCTAGATCGAAGAGAGATTCTTCGCTTCGCTCAGAATGACACCAAACCCGGGTGTTTCCGCAGCCTGCTCCGCCTGTTTCGGTTCGAAGTTTGAAACGCCGGGTACGGCGCCGCAAAAGTCAAAACCACACAAGAGGAATCTTGTGTTACTGCAACGGATCGAACGGCAGGCCGACGTAATTTTCCGCAAGTGTCGTCATCGCGGCGCGCGAACTGGTCACGTAGTCGAGTTCCGCGAGTTGGCGGCGTCTATCAAAGGCGTTGTCGGTGTCAAAGAGGTGGAGCATGGACGTCATCCACCAGGAGAATCGCTGCGCTTTCCAGACGCGCCGCAAACAGATCTCGGAATAGCGATCGAGCAGACGGGCGCTGCCGGTCTTGTAAAACTCCGTGAAGGCCTGCGCCATGACGCGGACATCCGCCACCGCGAGGTTGAGGCCCTTCGCGCCGGTCGCCGGAACGATGTGGGCTGCGTCGCCGGCTAGAAACATCTTGCCGTACTGCATCGGCTCAACGACGTAACTTCTCATTGGCGCAATGTTCTTCTGAAAAATGGGACCTTCCTTCAGTTTCCAATCGCCCTCCGCCGCAGTCCTCGTCCGCAGTTCGCTCCAGATGCGATCGTCGGACCATTCTTTGATGTCGTCGTCGTTCGGCACCTGGAGATACAGCCGGCTGACTTCGTTCGTGCGCATGGTCAAGAGTGAGAAGCCGCGGTCGTGGTAGGTGTACACCAATTCGGGCGAGGATGGCGGCGCCTGCGCGAGGATCCCGAGCCACCCAAACGGGTAGACGCGCTCGAACTCGGTGAGCACGCCCGCGGGAATGCTGGGGCGGCAGATCCCGTGAAACCCGTCGCAGCCCGCGATGTAGTCGCACTGGAGTTCCTGCGTTTCGCCGGCAGCGCGAAAACGGATGGAGGGTTTTCCAGCATCGAAGCCGTGCACGCTGACGTCGCTCGCCTCGAAAATTATCGGCGCGCCCGCCGCGAGCCTCGCGGCAACCAGGTCCTTCACCACTTCATGCTGGGCGTATATCGTGACCGTCTTGCCGCCGGCGAGCGCGTCGAAATCGATGCGGTGGCCGCGCCGGTTGAATCGCAGCTCGATGCCGTGATGCGTCAGCGCTTCGCGCTTGAGTCGCTCGCCGACGCCCGTTTCGATGAGCAGATCGACGGTCCCCTGTTCGAGCAGGCCCGCGCGGACCCGTTCCTCGATATACTTCCGGCTGCGGGATTCGACGATGACGGCTTCGATCCCCTGCAGGCGGAGCAGATGCGCGAGGACGAGTCCCGCCGGGCCCGCCCCGACAATGCCGATTTGCGTGCGCACGTTTTCGCCCTCCCGGCGAACCTTGTGTTTAGATCCAGGCGAAGTTTAGACACACAGGGCGCACCTTGTCCACGAGGCTCGTGGACAACGCGAATCGCTCGCGGCGAAACGCGCGGACAGGCTTAGAAATTATTCGTTGGAGATCGGCCGAAGAACGGCGACGGCAAAGTGCGCCAGGAGCGGCGCGCCTTCATCGAGCTGCAGCCAGCGCACGCCGCAATGGTCCTTGAGATATTTGCCGACGCGCGCTTCGTTGATGCCAAGGTGCTCCGCGAGTTTTTCCTTCAGGTTCGAGCCTTCGCGGCTGCCTCGACCGCTGCGCAGCATGTTCCCGATCCCGACCCGCAGGGTCTGGCACGCTTCGGCGTAGTAGTACGTGGTCAGGTCCGTGTCGGTGATCAGGAAGACGCCGGGACCCGCGGGCGCTTCATCGGCCTGATCGAGCGAATGAATCGAGCACGCCAGAAGCCGGCGAAGCTGCGACTCCAGCTGCGCCATGCGCGAAGAAAGCGCGGGATCGCCGGAGCGGACGCGCGCGGATTGAAACGAGCTTGCGGGAGCGGGCTCGTAACTGCGCGAGGGTTCCGGCTCGGGCGAACGCGATTCCGCGACGCGATCGAACATCGATGGAGGCGGGGGCGGCGCGACGTACGCCGGACTGGCCGCCGCGCTGGACGCGGCAGCAGTTGCGGCCACTGGCGCTTTTGGACTCGCTTCGCGCAAGCCTTTGTGACGACCGCGCCCGCCACGGCGCCCTCTGCGCCTGCGGCGGCGTTCCGGCCCGCCTTCGGCGGGCGCTGCGGCGGTTGCCGCGTCTACGGGCGGCTGTTCGAAAACGGATTCCTGTGTGCCTTCATTCATCTCTGGCTCGGTTTCATTCGGCTGTTCGTCCGAAAATTCTGCAATGATCGGCTCCAATCGACTCGTGGGCTCGGCGGTGGTTTCACTGACGGCCGCGGCAGGCGTCACAGGGATCGTTCCGCCCAGACGCACGAGGCCTTCTTCCGCTTTTTGTTTCCATTGCGGGCGGCGGAAACGCTCATACGCCGTGGCGAACCAGCGGACGGCGTCCGGAGTCGCGCCTGCCTTTTCGTACAACTGGGCAAGCTCAAATGCGACCATGGCGTCACGCGTGCGTTCGTACAGGGCGGATAATTGGCCTGGAGGATCCGCGCTGGTTCTCGCTTTGCGGATGCGGGCCTGGATTTGTCGCCAATCGCTCACTGCGCGTTATTGTAACAGCCGGGCCGACGCTGGGCCATAGCCACCCACAGAAAAGCTGCGGAAGTGTTCCTTGCGCGGTTGCGGGCGGCGCGAGGCGCGGCTATCATCGGGCTTTGCAACTCTCGCCCGCAACCTTGAGCGAAGTCACGCGCCTCGCGGCGTACGCCGTCTTCCTTTGCAGCTACGTGGCTTTCGCCCTCGGAAAATTTCCGGGAATGAAAATCGACCGTCCCGGGGCGGCCATCATCGGCGCGGTGCTGATGGTGGCGTTCGGCGCGGTACGGCCCGCCGACGCGCTGCATTTCATCGATTTCAGCACGATTGTCCTGCTCTTTTCGATGATGCTGCTGATCGCGTACCTGCATCTGGACGGCTTCTTCGACTGGGTGACGGAATGGATCGCCGCGCGCATCCGTCCGCGGCACCTGCTTCCGGCCATCGTCTTCCTGAGCGGAGCATTCTCCGCATTTTTTGTAAACGACATCATTTGCCTGCTGATGGTGCCGTTCACGTTGAAGGTGGCGCGGCGCATGGGCCTGAAACCGATGCCCTACTTGCTCGCCGTCGCGACAGCTTCCAACATCGGCAGCGTCGCCACCATCACGGGCAATCCGCAAAACATGCTCATTGGGTCGTACTCGGGAATCCGGTACCGCGCGTTTCTATCCCGCCTCGGGCCCGTCGCACTGATCGGACTCCTGATGGATTGGCTGGTGCTGTGGTTGCTCTACGCGCGGCGCGAAACTCCCGCAGCGCAGCCCACGGCACCCGACGAACCCGCGGTGATACCGCGCGGAAATCTCTTGAAGGCCGGCGTGGTGATTCTGCTGGTTCTCGCGGGATTTCTCGCCGGATTGCCGCCCGCCCTCGTCGCTGCGGTTGGCGCGGCCGTGATGCTGATGACGAAGACGCATGAGCCGCGGCTGGTTTACGACGAAGTGGATTGGGGACTGCTTGTCTTCTTCGTGGGGCTGTTCTTGATCGTGGGAGGCGCGGAAAACGTGGGCCTGACCGCGCGGCTCCTGGAGCTCGGCCGGCGGTGGAATTTGCAGAATTCGGCAACGCTCGCGGTGGTGACCGCGGGGCTGAGCAATATTGTGAGCAACGTTCCGGCGGTCATGCTGCTGAAATCGATGGTGCCGCGATTTGCGAATCCGCAGCAGGGCTGGCTGGTGCTGGCGATGGCCAGCACGCTCGCCGGCAATTTGACGATTACCGGATCGGTCGCGAATATTATCGTCGTGGAGCGCGCGCGGCCGGAGGTGCGCATCACATTTGGGGACTACCTGCGCGCCGGAGTGCCGATCACGCTTCTGACGCTGGCGGCCGGATGGCTGTGGCTGTTCTGGGTCGGGTGATCCGAGTAGGACGGGCTTCAGCCTGTCCGGTTTTGACGTTCGTGGCGTCGGACGAGATTTGCGGTGGGACGATCGACGCGAAAAGAGGACAGGCTGAAGCCCGTCCTACTCGCTCAGCTCTCGCTCACGCTCACCGTCAGCATTTCGACGGGCGCCGACGCAAAGGCTTCCTGCAATTCCTTCGCCGTCGAAAATAGTTTCCCTTTCACATGCCGCGCCGGAAATTGCAGGCGCATGGACGGCTGCGAGAACGGATACGGCTCCAGCACGAAGTGCCGTGTGGCTTTGGCGCGCGCCGTCACCGGAACCGCCTTGCCGCCATGCGCCGGCAGCGCGTGCAGCAGTTGCACCGGCTTTTGAAAATCGACGCACGTGAGCAGCGAAAGATAGTCGTTGGCTTGAAGCAAACGAAAGTGGTTCACAATTGCGGTTTCGGTCTTGTACTCCGGTTTCAAATTCTGGTTCACGGCAATTTGCTTGCGCAAAGAATCCTGGAATTCCTTCTGTCCTTCCAGGAATCGGTCCAGCAAGGGCAATTGGTCCGGCGCGATGGTGGAACGGTCGGCGTGGTCGTGCAGCAGGCTGTACGTATGCATGGAAATGAGGATCGCGGCGTAGGGATCTGCCGCGGCGATCTCCCGTACGGCTCGCTCGCGCACCGCGAGGTAATCCGGAAGGTCGATCTCCTCGAAGCCGGAATATTTTCCAACCAGTTCCGTCGAGAACGCGCTGGGCTTGCCTTGCCGCGTGATTTGCGGAGCGGCGTCGCGCGCGGTCCAGCCGTCGTCGTGCCGCGCGATTCCGCGTAGCACCTGTTCCCGCGGCTCAGGCGAAAGAAAAAGATCGTTGCCCCAGTGCTCGGCGAATGCTCCTGCCAGGCGCGCGTGGTCGGGATGCGTCACGAGCCACCATCCCGTTTCGGTTTCGAGTCTCAGCATGTTCCTTCACCTCGAAAATTCTGTCGCGTCACTGCGTTCCGACATTCTGTTCCGTCATTCTGTTTCGTCATTCCGCTTCGTCATTCCGTTTCCGGCGCGCGAGCCGATTCGTGCCAGCGGTGCAGAAAATACCATTCTAAAAACATCACCAGGAAAAAGAAACTGAAGCCCAGCACGGTCGCGGCGAGCACCAGCGCGAAAAGATAGTCCGTCTGCAGCTGCGAGGACGCATAGAGGATCGAATATCCCAGCCCGCCTTCTCCGACGCGGCCCGAGCCCGCGAAGAGTTCGCCGGTAATCGCGCCGATCACCGCGATGCCGCTGGCAATACGGATTCCCACAAACAGGTCGGGCACGGCGTGGGGCAGGCGCAGCTTGAAGAGCAACTGCCGGCGCGTGGCGTTGTGCATGAGGAAAAGATGGACCAGATTTTCGTCGACGCTGATGAGACCCTGGGTCGTGTTCGCGATAATCGGCGCGAGCGAAATAATGAACGCGATGAGCATCACCGCCGGAATTCCAGCTCCGATCCACATGATGATGAGAGGCGCGATGGCCAGGATGGGGACCGTTTGGAGGAGCAGCGTGTACGGGTAAAGCATCTTGCGCACCCAGCGCGATTGCGCGAACAGCAGCGCCACCAGCACGCCCACCGCGATGCTTGCCGCGAGCCCGCCGGCGGACTCCTCCGCCGTGATGGTGAAACCGTTCCACAAAGACGGAAAGCGGGCGCCCACGGCCACCGCCACAGCCCACGGCGAAGGCAGCATGAACGGCGGCACGTGGAACACCCACAAAATGAGCTGCCAGATCGCGAGGAGCGCCGCGAAAACGGCGAGCGCGTTGATTGCCGTGATGGCGCGCTGCTTCATTGCCGGATCGTCTCCCGCAACGTGTGCGCCACGCGCGAAGCGATGGCGTCAAATTCAGGCGAAGTGCGGATGGCCGCCGTGCGCGGCGCGGGCAGCTCCACTCGAAACTCCGCGTAGATTCTTCCGGGATTCGGCGCGAGGACCACGATCCGGTCGGAGAGAAACACGGCTTCGGGAACGGAGTGCGTCACGAAGACGGCCGTCCAGTTTTGCTCCGCGCGCAAACGCAATATTTCCTCGTTCAAGCGATCGCGGGACATTTCATCGAGCGCCGCGAACGGTTCGTCGAGAAGCATCAGCCGCGGACTCGTCGCCAGCGCGCGCGCGATGGAAACGCGCATCTTCATCCCGCCGGACAATTCGCGCGGGTAGGCCGAGGCGACCTGTTTGAGACCTACGAGGTCGAGCAGCGCGGAGATTTCCTTTTCTCGCCGCTCGGCCGGCACGCGTTCGAGCTCCAGGCCCAGGCCAACATTGTCCTGCACGGTGCGCCACGGGAGCAGCGTCGCGTCTTGAAAGACAAAGGACACGGTTTCCCTGGCATTCAGCGGTGTCATTCCGTCCACGCGGATCGTGCCGCTCGTCGGCGCAACCAGGCCGGCAATCAATTTGAGAATCGTGGATTTGCCGCATCCGGAGGGGCCGATAATGCTGATGAACTCTTGCTTGGGCACGACGAGATCGATCGATTGCAGAACCGAGCGAGCGCTTCCGTACTGCTTGGTGACGCCCGCAATTTCGATTTCCGGGAGGTCCGCGGCCGCGTTCATTCCGGCGCCTCGGAGGCGGGCAAATAGAGCGCTGATGGACGCTCCTTTCCGTGAAAGACGATCTGCGTCGAGCGCCGCCAATCCCAAGATATCGCCCGGCAGGAAGGCACGCCAGTGCCGGGGTTTCGGTCAAAGAGCGGAAACGCGCTGCCGGCGATTTCCAGCCGGATGCGATCGCCCTTGGCGAACCGGCAAGAAGTAGGTTCGAGAAAAAAATCCCACAGGTGAATCTTGTCCGCGGAATATTTCGTTTCGGCGAAGAGGAGGCTCGACCGCGCCACGCCGATGCAAATAAATTCCGCCGCGCCATTGGGCCTGACGCGAACCAGTTTTGCGGTGAGGTCAGTATTCGCCAGAGAAGTGGAGCAATAAAGCGCTACGCGCGGAATGCCGAAAACCCAGAGCGGAGTTTCGAGCGGCGCTGTCGAATACACGAGCAAGTTGTTCCCCATTTCCAATGCGGCCTGATCGAATTGCCCGCTCGCGGCCGCAGGCCCTCCCGGCGCGATGACCGGCACTTCGGGATCATGCACAAAAATGTCCGCCGGTTCGTCGTCACGCAGGACTTTCGCGTGGACAGCGTTCCGTCTCCTTTGCGCGAATTCGCTTTGCCGCCGCTGTGCAGAAAGAGAATATATTCCGCCTCGCGCGGAAACGCTTGCGCCTCGGCGCCAGCGATTTTCGCCGAGCACGAAATGGCGGACTCGCGGCTCTCCCTCGAAGGTTCCGGCGTCTTTCAACCACTGATCGAACCAGCGCAACAAAATCGTGTCCGTGTCGATCAGCGCCTCGGGACCAAAATCGCCAGTCCCGATCCGATCGCCCCAGGGGATGTGCACCCACGGTCCGGCGAGCAAGTACTGATTCTTGCGCGCGAGATCGCTGCCCGCGGATGTGCAAAGCGCGAGAAAGCCGTCGACGCTGCCGCGCAGGAACATGTCGTACCAGCCGGAAATGTGCAGCGCAGGCACGCGGATTTTCTCGAGGCTCTGGCTGACGTCGAGCGCGCTCCAGTATTCGCCGGGGGAGTCATGATCGAGCCAATCGAGCACGTACGTCGGCAAGCCTTCGCCGTGCAGGGCAGGATGCGCGCGAACGGGAAGCGCGCTTGTTTGCGACGCGAGATTCGCCCACGCATGCTCGAGCCGGTCGCTTGCATCGCGCAGCTTCTTGCGCCGCGCGTCCTCTTTCAGCAATTGCAGGCCCCAGCCGAGCGTGGAGGCGAGGCGCAGCGCTCCACCCTGATAGAACCAGCCGTGATACAAGTCGCACGCCGTCATCCCGGGAGAGATGCACATCAGGCCCTCGGGCTGCTCCGCGGCAGCCAGAAGTTGCGTCATTCCCTGGTACGAGAAGCCGTACATCCCGACGCGGCCGTTCGATTCCGAGCGCGTGCGCAACCACGCGATGGTATCGGCGCCGTCGGGGCCCTCATTGCGAAACGGATAAAACTCTCCCTGGGAATCGCCGCGGCCGCGAACGTCCTGGATGACGACGTTATATCCGCGGCGCGCGAACCACACGGGATGGGCGTATACGACGGTGGAGGCAATGTCGCGGCCGTACGGCTGGCGCATCAGCAGCGTGGGAAGCGGGCCGGGTTGAGGCGGGTAGTAATGGTCGGAAACGAGTTCCACGCCGTCGCGCATGCGGGCGCGCACGCCACGTTCCAGGCGGACGCCATCGCCGCAATCGACCCGCCCCGCCGGACTCATGGCGTGGGCGGATCCGGGTAGCGCGCCATTTCCACGAGCGCAGCGGCAAGCCGCGAGGCCGCTTGCTCGATCCAGCGCGCGCCTTTTTCGGCTGTAGAAGGGCGCGGATCGCCGAGAACTCCGCTCACGGCGATGTCTTTCGTGAGCCAGGCAAACGTCGCGGGCGCGTTTTCCGGCAGCAGCATGGCCGGCTTGGAAACATCCGCGATGTAGTTGGAGGTGTACGCACTACGATCCACAAGTTCGGGGACGCTCGCCAGGAGAAAGGAGGTTTCGACCTCGCCGGCGTGGAATCCGTACGTGCGCTCCTGGGGGTCGAGACCTTCGAACGAAGTTCCCGCGGAGCCGTGCATGGCAAACGTTCGCAACCCGAATTCCGCGCGCAGGTCCCGCGACATCACATCGATCAGTGACGTGTTCCCGCCGTGCGTGTTGTACAGGACCAGCTTTCGAAAACCGGCTTTCGACAAACTCGAACCGAGGTCGCGCAGCACGGCCATGAACGTGGCGGAGCTGACCGAGAGCGTTCCCGGGAAGCCGATGTGCTCGTTGCTCTTGCCGTAATGCACGGGCGGCAGCGCGTAGACAGGCAAATCGGCAGGCAGCTTGCTCAGCGCGTGGCCGAGGAGCAGATTGTTGATTAGCGTATCGGTCGCCAGCGGCAGGTGATGCCCGTGCTGCTCGATCGCGGCCGTCGGAAGAATCAGAAGCGTGGTGTCACGAGGAAGCGCATCGACTTGCTTCCAATTCAAATAGGCGAAATTTCGCGCGTCCGGAATCCAGGTTTTCATTTCGTGGTGGCTCCAGCCGTTGCCGATTCCGAATGAAATGTGACCATCTTACCCGGATTGAGCAAGCCTTTGGGGTCGTAGCGCAGCTTGGCGAGCAGTTGAATGTTGTCGGCGCGATAGCGGCCCCCTCCCTCGACATTATTCACGTGCGGATTGGCCACGAAGACTCCGATCCGGCGGCAGAAATCGATCATGTCGTTGAGGCGCTCCTCGGTCGTGTAGTACACGACGGGAATCGCGCCGGGAATCACGCGGCCCTCGCCGTTCTTCATGAATTCCATGTGGAACAGAATTTCCTGGCCGAACCGCTCGCGCAATTGCCGGATCTGATCGCGCACAGTATCGGGGTGAAAGCCGCATTGCAAGTAAGTGTAGGCCTCGTCCGAACGCATGGCCCAAAGCGTGGTGTGGTTCCAGGTGTAGTCGGAAAGCAGCGGCCTGGCGTTGAGGCCGGGATAGACGCCGCTGTGCGTGACGGTTCCTCCGGCGTCGCGCGCGGCGGCTTCGAGCTCCGCAAGCTGGGCCGATGCGATCATGAAAAAAATCAGGGTCTTGCCGCGCGGAGCGTATTGCAAAATCGGCGTGAAAAAAGACGGGATCGGCCACTCGAAGACCGTTACCAGGCGCTTGATCCACGAAGAGCCGGTCGCGATTTTTTCGCCGAAGTCGAACGCACCGCCAAACGCGCCAAACGCCACGACGCATTGCGACCACTCCACAGCCTGCGTGAGCGCGAGCCAGATGCGCGTGATGATGCCGTTGGTGCCCCAGGCGTGCAGAATCTCGTGAATCGCCTCGCCTTCGTGAAGAACGACGCGCGGTTCCGGCTCCATCGTGACAACTTCCAGCGCGCGCACCGTTTGAAAATCGCGCAGGCCTCCGTGCGCGACCGTGCCGATTCCTCCGGAGCCGCCGCCAAGAAATCCGCCGACCGAGGCCTTGATGATGGTCGAGGGATAGCATCGCAATTCAAATCCGGTTTTGCGCGCTTCGTTCTCCAGTTCTCCCAGGCGCACGCCGGGCTGGCAAACGGCCACGCCGTCCGGCTGAATTTTCTCGATGCGGTCCATCCGCGCGAGATCCAGCACCACGCCGCCCTGCAGCGGCACGGCCTGGCCGTAATTTCCGGTTCCGGCGCCCCGGGCGGTGACGGGAAGATTGTTCGCGTAGCAATAGCGCAGGATCTTCTGAACTTCTTCGGCGTTCAGCGGCTGAACCACCACTTCGCCGATCTTCCCATCGAGCTGCTTGCGAAGCACCGGCGAATACCAATAGAAGTCGCGCGAAAGCTGCTCGACGATCTGCGGATTCAAAATCACGCGCGAGGGATCGCCGGTCAGCAGTCGAAGTTCATCGATGTGCTTCGGGTCCATCACATTGGCTCGCATCAAAACTCAGGATCCGCCGGATCGAAGCTTGCTCGAACTCCAGGTCCGGAATGCCTTCTGCATGTTGGGATGTGTGAACAGCGTGTTGCACAAATCGCGCAGCACGGGGCCATCCACGATGCAGGGCATGTCCGAACGGCGCGCTACTTCTTTCGCGGAAATATGGATTTGCAGACAGTAGCGATTGGCGTCCTCAATGGTCGCCCCGAATACCACGCGGTCGAGGCGGGCCCACAGCGCGTTGGCCATGCACATGGCGCAGGGCTCGCAGGTGGAGTACATCGTAAATCCGGCCAGGGAGGGGCGTTTCAGTTTTTTGCAGGCCAAGCGGACGGTGCGCGTTTCCGCGTGGGCGCTCGGATCGCTTTCGCGCATTACCGCATTGGTCGCGCGCATCAGGCGTTCGCCCATGCTGGTGCCAACGATCAGAGCGCCGAACGGCACGGGGCGGGCGGTGTTCAGGGAAAGCGCGGTAAACGCAACAATCTCCCTCATGCGCTCTTCGTCCGTCGCGGTGACGCGGGACCGTGCAGAGGCGGACAATGCCATGCCGCAATCTAACACACTGCCGGCCCGCCGCGGCCTTGAGCGATTATTCAATTTTTGCATCGAAACGATTCGACCGTTTCCCGCGAAATCGCGCGTGCTATTCTCTGCCTCAGACGCTGCAGCGGATCTGTCCAGATGACCAAGCGCTTTCTCTCCATTTTGTTCGCGCTCACGGTTGCGAGCCTCTCACTCGCCGGATGCAAACGCCCTGCCGTCGATGACGGGTTCACAAAAGTGACATTGCAGGCGGACTGGTACCCGCAACCCGAGCACGGGGGCTTCTTTACCGCCCTGGTGAAGGGATATTACAAGGACGAAGGCCTGGACGTTACGATCCAACCGGGCGGACCGTACATCACGGTGGAAAAGCAGGTCGCGGCCGGAACCGCGCAGTTCGGAATGGGAAGCTCGGACAAGGTTCTCGAAGCGAACGCCAACGGGCAGCCGCTCCTCGCGGTGGCCGCCACGATGCAGTACGACCCGCAGGGAATCATGGTGAGAAAGGACTCGGCAATTCATTCGTTCGCCGATCTGAACGGCCATTCCGTGGCAATCAAAGTGGGCGAAGACACCTGGTTCGAGTTCATCTCCAAACGCTACCAGTTGAATAACGTGCGCGTCGTCCCGGCGATGATGAATGTGGCCAATTTCGTCGCCGACCCGAATTACATACAGCAGGCGTTTGCAACTTCGGAACCTTATTTCGCGCACCAGGCCGGCGTCGAAACGCGGGTCCTGCTCATCAAAGACGCGGGATACAGTCCTTACCGCGTGATGTACACGACCCGGGACTACGCCCAGCAGCATCCCGACGTCGTCGGCAAATTTGTCCGGGCCTCCGTAAAGGGATGGAAGGAATACTTGAACGATCCCGGCCCCGCGAACGCGACGATCGCCAAACTCAATCCGGCGCTCAATCCGGACTGGATGCAATTTACGTGGACGCAATTGCGCGACGGACATTTCATTGCGGGCGACGATCCGAGCGGCGCGCAAATCGGCCAGATGGACCCCAAACGCTGGGCCGCGATGTACGAGCAGCTTGTCGATTTGAAAGTCATCGACAAACCGATCGATCCAGCGGCGGCATACACCTTGCAATTCCTGCAGGCGCGGTAGGGGAGACGGGAACCGTTATGGCGGGTGCGCCGGAGACGCTGATTTCCTCACGTGGCTCCAACCAGCATGCCAATCTGCGCTTCAATTTGTCGCGTATACGAGGATTTCGGCGCCCTGCTGCCCGTGGTGCGGAATCGTTTCAAATAGCTCTTTTAAATCTGGCACAAACAGACCCGTGCGGCCGTCCGCAGGAGTCGGATAGCGTCCGATGCGTTCGTAACGATCGGGGTCCTTCTCCTGCCAAGCCTCGATGAATCCTTCGCCGAGAATATAGATGCGGCCGTTGCTCGCGTCGAAGAAGAGATCGTCCGTATGTTCGACGATCGTCGGTGAAGCCACGATCTTTCCGTTCTCGGTGTCGAAAACGGCCAGGCGCGCTGGCATTCGACATCCGACGAAGAGACGGTGATGCGCCTCATCCAGGGCCATCGGGAAATTCGTCGTGCACGTGACCGGCCAACGGGCCAGCACCGTGCCCTTGGCCAGATCGGCGACTTCCACTTCCTGACGATCCGGAACGTTGACGAAGACCCGCGTTCCGGTCTTTTCCAGTTGAAAAGATTCGGGATGAGCATCCATGGGAATGTCACCGATCTGTTTTCCGTTCAAATCCAGAATTGCCAAAGCCCCGCCCCCACCCGGCCGCGCCACTTTCCCAGCGAGGAATTTTTCGCCGCCGTATCCGACGATGACGTGTTTGCTGCGGGCGTCATAGCGGACATTGTCCGCGTCGAGATCGAGTGTCACCGTTTGCAGCAGTTGAAATGTCGTACCGTCAAAAATCTTCACGGTTCCGTCTCCGCCGTTGGCCTCAAATAAGCGATTGGTGGCAGGGTCGTAGAACGCTCCTTGCGGCTCGTCGAGATCTGCAATCGTGTGCACTTGCCGCCCCGTCTTCAGATCGATGACTTCCAGGGTGTGATTGTCAAACGCAGTCGCGAAAAGGCGCTGGCCCTTCACGTCGATGCCAAGATGATCCATGCGCCCTTCGACCTTCGTTAGATGGATTGGGTTCTTCGGGGACAGCGTCGCAGGCTCCTGGCCGCGGGCTGCGCCGATCATAGCCAAAAGATTCAGGAAGACCAGCGTTGTGAGGTGTTTTTTCATGAGTTCTTCTCCGCGCGCGGATCACGAGCACCCGCAATATTCGAGACCGTCAGTCGCCCACGTTGTTATGATTCCACGATGGCTTGAGAGCGGCAGCATCATTACACAGTCCGAATTCCGAACGAATATGAAACGAAAACCGGCTTTATTGGAAATGATTCGCCGAAACTCAGAATCGCGACGCGAAGTGCCTGCGATGCGCAGCTAGCACGCAACCGGCGGTAACCGGGCCAAAACGCAAAGAAGGTCTCTCTTTCATGCAATTTTCAGGTGGATAGTGGGATAAACTTCGCAACTCATCTTGTCCGGGACAAAAAACTGACGCCTATCGCAGCGAAGGAGCTCGCAATGAAAATCCTGGCAGCATCGGCGTTCCTCGCCACTCTCCTGGCCGGCATGGCTCTCGCCCAGTCGCGCAACATTTCACTGGTCAAAGGTTCCCCAACCAATTACGGACCCTACGGCTTTGACATCAGTTGGGTCGACAACTCGACGCAAAAGTATTATCTGACCGATCGCACGAACAACGCGATCGACCTGGTCGACGCGGCTACGGATACGTTCCTCGGTTTCATCGGGAAAGGACAGTATACGGGCACCAGGCCGTGCCCGGGTCATCCCAAGGATCTGCGCCATTGTGCCGGGCCAAACGGAGTCGTCACGGACGATTTCGGCCACGTTTGGGCCGGGGATGGCGTCGGCAACATCATCGAAGCGGATGCGACGAAACCGGGCACAGCCGTCATTCGGAAGATCCCCACGGGCGGAAAGTTTCGGGTAGACGAGCTGGCATACGACCCGATTGATAAGATCCTGATGACCTCCAACGACGGCGATGCGCCGCCGTTTCTCACTTTCATCTCCGTTACCGACGGGTCCGTGCTGGGTCACTACTATTATCCGAAGGACCAGGATGGCATGGAACAGCCGACTTGGGATCGGGACACCGGATGGTTCTACCAGAATGTCCCCGGAGCAAAGAATCGGATCGATGTGTTCGATCCTCACAAGCTTCCGAATCCGATCAAGAGTTTCCCGGTGGAATGCAAAGGCGGAGTGCTGGACCTTACGCTCAGCGGCTTGACCGCTGGGCCGAACGGTCGATTGATGACGGTCTGCGGTTCCGTTGGCGGAATGTCGATCGACGCTCGAACCGGGAAGACTGGAAAACCGATTCCCCAAGTGGGGGACACGGACGAAGTTTGGTACGATCCCGGAACCAACAGCTACTACTTCGCTCATACAACCGAGGGCGAGACAGAGATCAGCGCTGCTCGCAGCGGAGCGGTCGGCGTGGTGGACGCGGCCACCGAAACATTCGTTACCGACATTCCCTTTCAGGGTGGAGGGGTGCACTCGGTCGCCGTCAATGCCACGAATAAACACATCTTCGTTCCGGTTTACGGAAAGGGCATTTTCGTCGTCACACCCGGCAAGTGATTCGGCGGGGCTGGCACCCGGCATCGCCGGTACCTCAACGCCAGGGTTGGGCCTAGCCCTGTCGTTCGCTGACTCGATTGCAGCGAAAGGCGATTTCACGAGGAGCTGAAATGAAGCCGTTTCGAACCATCTGGCTAGCTTTGCCGGTATTGCTCTTTTCCGTTTGCTGTGCTGCCCAGGAGACCTTGCCAACCGATGAGTCCGCTCCCCTCGTACTGGTGCGCATCATACCGATCCCGGGTGTCGAGGGCCGCTTCGATCACATGGCGGTGGACAACAAGAACGGCCGTGTGTTCGCCTCCGTTTACGGCAATGACTCCGTCGAAGTACTGGATACGCAGCGCGGCAAGCGAATTCACAGCGTCCAGGAAGGGTTTATCAAGCCGCAGATGGTGGCGTACCTTCCGGAGTCGAACCGCATCGTGGTATCCAGCGAAGGCGACGGCACGTGCAAAATTCTCGACGCCGATACCTACAAGCTGATCGACACGGTCAAGTTTTCCGACGATGCCGACCAGATCCGCTACGACCCGGCTGCCAAGCGCGTCTATGTCGGTTACGGCGATGGCGAGGAAAGCGCCATCGGTGTATTCGACTCCACGACCGACAAGCGCCTCGAAGGCGAATTTAAAGTCGCGGCCCATCCCGAATCGTTCCAGTTGGAGGAGAAAGGCCCGAAGATTTTTGTGAATCTGGCGTCGATCAGTCAGATCGCCGTCATCGACCGAAACACCCGGAAAATTGTGAATTGGAAACTGGAAGAGGCCGGAACAAATTTTCCCATGGCGCTTGACGAAGCAGACCGCCGGTTGTTCGTCGCCGCCCGCAAACCGGCGCGGCTGCTGGTGCTGAACATGGACACGGGCAAAGAGATTGCCAGCCTTCCGGGCGCGATCGACACGGACGATATGTCGTACGATCCCGACCGCAAGAGAATTTACGTCACCAGCGGAGAGGGCCTCATCTTTGTTTACCAGCAGATTGATGCGGACCGCTATCAGCGGATTGCCAAAATTCCCACCGCGATCGGCGCGCGCACCAGCGCGTACACTGGACAGGTAGGAAAACACAACAGCTTCTATCTGGCGGTTCCCGCCCGTGCAAATCGAGGCGCCGAATTGTGGGTGTACGAGACTCGGGATTGAGCCAGGCGAGTGCGTACCGCCCGCGATCCCGCTATTATTAAATGGGTTTCAGGCTCGTCGAAGTGTTTCTCTCTGCGATTATTTACAACTTTTTGACAGCTCCCGGATTTGTCCATGACACTCGTCGGAATTCTTCCGCGTAGGCTCACCCCCTCGAACGTTTCAGAACGATTCGATGTTTGAGACAGAGTCCCCCTCAGACAACCCGCCGAAGTCTCCATGGACCCGGCGCAAGGCGGCTCGTTCGGACTCGCAGTCGAAACCATAGTCCACACCGCCAAGTTTGTCGCGGTGGATGATGCCACCAATTTGTTTCTGATCTGGACGCTGAATTTGCACTAGGAAAGCGTGCGTTTCGCAGGGCGCATCCGACGCCGGAAACGCGGCGGCTCGGAAGCGTTTCGTTGAAAGCAGCAGGAGGGGCGCGACCAGCCGTGTCCCTCCTGTTTGCACCTCTGCGAGATCGTTCCACGCTCAGAGAAGTTCGACGACGTCATCGGCGCTCGCGAGCTCTTCCTGGCCCACCAGAGCCGGATCATCCGGCGCTGAAAGGTAACGCACCACAAGCCAGGCGCCGTCTCGAGGATTGTCCTTCACCTCGGCGACAATTCCGCCCTTGAGCTTGATTTGTCTCCCGGGATCCAATTCCTGGATCGCAAACACCCCGCACCTCCGTCCGCATCGAATTGCGAAATCTCCCGCTCTTGCGCGGCGCCCGATGCGCGAAACTCAAAGAAAAATCGTGAGATTCTTTGCCAGAAAGACGGTTTGATTCATCAGAATTTCGCGCCGCGCAATTTGCCACGTATCGCCCGCTTTGCGCAGCAAATCCGTGCGCACACCCACGAACAGCTCCGCGTCGTAATCGACGCGGTGCCGCTCGATCAGGAAGCGGCTGCGAACCCGGACTTCCGCCGGCGCATCCACCGAAGGCTGGACTTCCAGCAACTGCACGTTGCTGACCAGGCGCGTGGTCCGCGAAAGCGGTTCCTCGGCCCAATGAATACCGGTCATGAGCTGCTCGACGCGCTTGGAAAGCGTCCACTTGTCTTCATCAAACCAGCAGATGTCCCTGCCCGCGCGGGTATTCTCATGCGCGGCATGCTCCCCGAATCTCACGTTTCGGCGCAGCGGCATGGAATAGACAATGTCTTCCGCGAGCAGATCCAGCCACTCCCGGAATTTTCTCTGGTCGAGCAGGTCCGCTTCGGCATAGAGGAACTCCTCGACCTCCTCCTTCAGCTGGTAGTACGGCAGGGTTCTCGGCAGGCCGGATTTTGTGGCCGTATCAGACATTTTGGCAGCTCCCGTCCGCGATCCGCTGGCGATTCAATCGACAGCTCGAACGGCGTCGAACCGAACTCCTTCGTGGCGCCTGCGAGAGGCCTGCGCCACGAAAATCAGAATCGCGGGCTTTCCCGATTTCGATCATTCCCAAATTCCGAGGATGTCATCCGCGTGCAGGATGACCAGTAAATCGCCCGTTCGGGAATCCCGCAGCGATGTCCAACTATGAGGGCTTTCTTCCGCGGCCAGCAGAAACGGTTCCCGCTCTCCGCCCGCGCCCAGTCCCGAATTCGGGCATCGCGCCAGAAGCCAAACTCCGTCCCGCGGATTCTGTTCCACTTCCGCGGGCAGGTCCCCGACAATTCGAATCTTCGTCCCCGGCGCCAAATACTGAATGGAATCCATCGGTTCAACGAGCAACTCGGAATGCCCCCGGTGACGTTCATTCGGCCGGTATCGGCCCGCCCTACGGTGGGCGTGAAAAGCACCCGACGTCGATTACCGTTCCGGAAATCGCGGCTGCCTCATCCGAGAGAAAAAACGCAACCGCGGCCTCGACATCGGCCGGTTCCGCGCTCCGGCCGGCGACCGTGCCACTGGCTCCACGGCCTAACTTTTGGACGTCGCCGCCGACTCTCTCGATGCTCATCCCTGTCAAAATTCCTCCGCCTCCCGGAACGACGACGTTGACGCGGATGCGATCCCGAAAGTGATCGTAAGCGAGGGACGAGCTGAGCGCAAAAACTCCGCCTTTGCTGGCGGCATACGCCAGCATGTTGGGCTTTCCCCAGCCTGCCCCCGAGCCGATATTGACGACGGCCCCGCCGCCTTGCCGGATCATGTGCGGCACCACCGCTTTGCAGGACAGAAACATTCCCTTGAGGTTGACGTCGATGACGCGATCCCAGACATCTTCCGGCGTGTCCAGAACATTGCCCAGGGGGCCGATGGCCGCGTTGTTCACCAGGGCATCGACACGGCCGTATTTCCGGAGCGTGAACTCCACGACCCGCTGAACCTCGGCCGCGCTGGAAACGTCCGCCTCCAGCGCATCGAGCGGCAACCCGAGGCCTCGCGCTTCCGATTGCAGATTCTCGGTGGCGTGTTCCGACAAGCTGCCGGGCAGCGTCCCGCTGACGCCGAAAGCAACGACACCGTATCCGCGGCGGCTAAGTCCGACGCTGATTCCTTTTCCGATGCCGTAGGTCCCGCCGGTGACGATGATGGCTTTCATGATTTTGTTTTCATACGCAAGCGCGCGTCATCGGGAAATCGGCTGCGCCGCGGACCGATCGCTTTTCCCGAGGAGGACGTCCCAACTCTTGCCTTCGACGTACGATGCCCACCGGCGATAAAAATTGCGCGCGTTTTCCTCGTTGATCTGCGGGGTGACGACTCCGGGCACGGGATCGTTGAGCTGCTGCGCCTTCATGGACAGTTGATAGTTGTACGGGTAGCGCCGCGCAATGGTTCCGCGGCTGGCTTCGGTGGCATAGCTCCAGTTTTCCGCGTCGTCCTGCTCGGTCATCCCGGCTGGGCCTGAATAGCGAAGGTAGTAATGGCGGAGAAAATCCTTGACCTCCGCGGGCGCATCCCGGTCGACCAGAAAAAATCTCCAGAGCTCCATCGACGCCGCGCCGTTCGGATGCCATACGAACAGGGCCCGGGGCTGCATGCCGAGCATGGAAGCGTTGGGAAAGATCGTTCCGGTATGCGTGACGAGTCTCGCCCTGCTTCCGAGACGCCGTTTCCGCTCTTCAAAACAGTGGCGGTAATACTCGCCGACGACCGGATTGTCGAGGAATTGGTCGGTGTATTCCTCGTCTTCCGGGCGCAGCGCGCTGTGGATGCCGTGACCCTGCGGAAAGCTGATCCAGAGATGTTGCGCTTTATCCAGCTCCGGATCGCGCCGCCCTTTCACCCCGGTCCGGGAGCTCGGCCCGATGCCCACCAGATCCACCGACCGGTGGCTCACATTGTGGTAGGTGTCTCCCAGAAAATTTTCCGCGGCAAATTTCCAATTGCAGGGAATATCCCACTTCTGAATTCCGGAGAGAACTTCCGATCCGCCTTCGCGCCCGTCGCGGCAATCCAGAAGAAAATCCAGATGGACCCGCGCGTCTCCCAGGTAGTCGAGAAACGACGGCGCCGCCGCGTCCCAGGACGCCCAGATCGTGCCTTTGTAATTCTCCAGCTTGGCAACTTCGATGAGTCCCCACTCCGACTTGTCCAGGCATCCCTGGTAGTGAGTCTTGTAGAGCGGAATTCCAACGAGCTTTCCGTCGTTGGAATAACTCCACGCGTGATAGGGACATGTAAAAAGAGGCGTATTGCCTTCGTCGTATCGGCAAACCTTCATGCCGCGATGGCGGCAGGAATTCAGGAAAACGTGGATCTTCTTTTCTCGATCCCGGCAGAGAATGACCGATTCTTCGCCCATGCGGGACACAAAAAAATCGCCGGCATTGGGAATCTGGCTTTCATGGCCGACAAAGAGCCAGGCGCGGCTGAACAGGTTTTCCTGTTCCTTCCGGTAAATCTCGTCGTTGACGAACACTTCCCTGCTGATGCGTCCGTGCTGGACGTCCACCAAATCGCCGATGGAGCCTGGTTCCATCATGGTCTTTTACTCCGAGCCTGCTTCGGCTCTAGATCGTCGAGACTACGCGAAATACCAAGTCGGGAAACGCGGATTATACATCAGAAGGCGGCCTTCCATTCCCGGTTGGAATTTCCGCTCCGAAAACCGCTGCGACATCCGGGATTGCCGGGACGCGGAACCTTCCCAAAAATAAAAGCGCCAATCGCGGGTAACCGCCCTGGGACGGTTGCGCGCGATTGGCGCCACAACGAAGGAAATAAAAAAACTTCGAGTCGGCCTTTGCGCTTCTAGCGGCCGTACACCAGCACTCGGAAGTTTCCCGGCTTGGCCGTCGCCAGCGGATGGGGCTGCTTTTCCGTGGGAGCGGCCGGCGGATTGAAATCCGACGTGCTCAGAAAAACCTTGTGGGTCTTCGGATCCACCTGCAAAGTCTTGGCGCCGTACTCGGTCTTGATCGCCTCCACTTCGCTGAGTTTGTCCGGCGAATCTTCATGGTAGATGTGCATCATGCCTTCGCGAGTCGCCACGAACAGCATGCCCGTCCCGGGATCGAAGGCGTTCGCATCCACTCCCGCCGAGATCGGATAGGACTGGAGCACCTTGCCCGTGTCGGCGTCCATCATGATCACGAACTGCGGACCGCGCCCTCCGGAAAACAGCCGGCGAGTCTTTTGGTCGATGGCCATGGAGGTGGGCGCGCCTTCCGGCGCCGTGGGCCAGCGCGATTTGATGGTGTTCGTTCGGGCGTCGATGGCGACGATGTCGTTCTTTTCCGGATTGTTGTCGTAGATCATTCCCTTGCCGTCCACCGCTGGGAATTCCACCTTGCCGATCAAGTCGATGTTCGTGATTACTTTTTCTTTCACCGCGTCGATCACGGTGGTGTTGTGGCTATCGCCGTTGAACGTAAAAATGTGTTTCGTCACGGGTTCGTAGATGATCGCGTCCGTGTCCGGCTGGCCGGTGCTGATGTGGCCGGTGACTTTCAACGTTTTCAAATCGAAAACGACGGCTTCCTGTACGGTGGCGCCGGCTTTGGAGTCGCCGTCCGTGATGAAGCCTTTGCCCAAATCGCTGGCAATGGCAACTCCATGGGAGCGCGACAGTCCTTCGATCTTGCCCACCACGGAATCGTTGTCGGCATTGAGAACCACAACTTCCGTGCCGTGGGAGACGTAGACGCGACGCGCTGCGGCATCCACGGTAATGTAGTCGTAATACTCCGCGCCGCCCGCGGCCGCGGGCAACGGAATCGTCTTCAGCAAGTGATAGCCGGAAGACGCCGGTTTCGGCTGAGCGTAAGAACCCGACAAGAAACAAGCGCCAAAAACTACTAGCAAGAAACCCACTACAACACGGCCCAAACTGGAAAACCTCATGGAATCGCTCCTTGTTCTTTGGTGTCTCGCGCAACTCGGGTGGATGGTCAGAATCATCCCGCCCCGTTTCCCGCTTCGCGATAGGCGCGTGACCGCAATGAAGCTCCGCCCATCGTACGGCCAATTTCGCAGGGGTTGGGAATTCGAGAAGAGCCCGCCACTCCCAGCGCTGAATAGTCCCTTCCCGCCCCCCATGGCGCCGAAAATTGTAGCACCGATTGAGCGCCAAACACGCTCGGAACCGAATGAGGGTAGTGTCCTAAATTGAATATTCTCGTGAAGCTCCCCGAATTGAGGAGGTCCGGGCTTCAGCCCGGACGTTCCGCTTTGCGCATTCGTGGGCTTTAGAGGCTGCGGAAAAACCGGGGCCTCGTGTCATTCTGAGCGAAGCGAAGAATCTCTCTTCGATCTAAGTGCAATCTACAGAGAGATTCTTCGGCGAAAAGCACGCCTCAGAATGACAACAAAATCCTTTTTCCGCAGCCTGTTTCGCCGCTGAAGCTTCAGATACAAGGGCCTAAAGGCCGCGTTCACGTATAGCTGACCGTCCGACCCACCCTTCCTTCGTCAGGGCAAGAAGGTCAGACCTCCGAACTCAAATTTCCAAATGCTCGGTCGCCGTCTTCATTCGCGCGCGGGGCTGCTCCATTCAGAACTCCTGGAAAAACGGCAAATGGAACTGTGCTATTGTGCTGCGAACATGAGGGTTCCCAACTCGATGGCAGCGAACAAATTGAATCCGGAAGAAGCGGCATTCTCTGCGCCGGCTCGCCCTGCCGTTCCGCGCACGCAATCGTGAACACCTTATTCCCACACGCGCATCCGTGGTTCACAGCGTTTCGCTGGGCCGTCCTCTTGTATTTGGCGGTCATTGGGTGGCGCAAGCCTACCTTGCGCTACTGGATTTTCTATTCGATGTTCGCGGGGGCGGAACTCGGGTACGACTGGCCGCAAACGGCGGACCATGTGCGGATACTGAGCGACATTTTTCTGCGGCTTGTGAAGGTGATCGTTGCGCCGCTGATCCTGGGATCGCTCATTTCCGGAATCGCGGGGCACGGCGATCTGCGGAGCCTTCGGCGGATCGGCATCAAAACGATCGTTTACTTCGAGCTGGTGACGACAGTGGCCCTGTTCATCGGCATGGCCGCGATCAACATCAGCCGCGCCGGCGAAGGCCTGTCCGTCCCGATTTCGGTTGCCGCCGAGGCCGCGAAGGGCGCCCCGCCGATGCGCTGGGACGATTTTCTTTTGCACGTCTTTCCCGACAATCTGGCGAAATCCGTGGCGGACGATCAGCTTCTTCAAATCGCCGTCTTCGCGATCATTTTTGGAATTGCCCTGGCGCGGGTGCCGGAAGCGGACCGCGCGCCCATGCTGAATTTTTGCCAATCGCTCACCAAAACGATGTTTCGTTTTACCAACGTCATCATGTACTTTGCCCCGTTCGGCGCCGGAGCTGCCGTTGCCTACACGGTCGGGCACATGGGCATGGGCGTCGTGTATCCGCTCGCCAAGCTGATTGTCGCCGCCTACTGCGCATTTGCCACTGTATTGCTATGCGTTCTCTTCCCCATTGCGCTGTGGGCGCGATTGCCGATCGGCCGTTTGCTCAAGGCGATCGTCGAGCCAGCCGGAATCGCTTTCGCCACCAGCACGTCCGAAGCGGCCCTGCCGCGCGCCATGGAAGAAATGGAAGCCTTCGGAGTCCCGCGCGAAATCGTCGCGTTCGTCATTCCCGCGGGATACAGCTTCAACATGGATGGAACCGCCGTGTATCTGACGATCGCGTCGATCTTCGTCGCGCAAGCCGCTGGAATCCATCTGTCCTTCACGAGCCAGCTGGTGATGACGCTGACGCTCATGCTGACGAGCAAAGGCATGGCTGGCGTGCCGCGCGCGATGTTCGTGATCCTGGTGGCCACCGCCGGGACATTTCACCTGCCGCTGGAGCCGATCTTCGTTCTTCTGGGAGTCGACGCCATCGTGGATATGGGCCGCGCCGCGATGAACGTCATCGGCAATTGCCTCGCGTCCGCCGTTGTGGCCCGCTCCGAGCGCGCCTTGCAGATCCCGCCCAACACTGTCGCGGAACCCGTGGAATCTTGAAGGCCGTGGAAGAGTTCTGGAATTCGGGGCGACTCGTTGGCAGCCGGTTTGGACCACGGCTCGGATCCCGCTGGAGTTTTCGTTCGCGTGGTGCGACCACAAGTCATCGAAAAATGGTGGGCGGTAGTGGACGATCTTAGAACCCAAACATTCTGTCTCAACGGAGCCTATGGATAGGGCGAACGCCTCAGCTCCGTGCGTTCCCAGTGATTTTCGTGAAAGATGAGCGCGACCACGTGTCCCTCGCGGTCGTCAATCGCGCATGATGCCCAGGATTTTGGACCCGCTCCCGGAAGAACACCCAACAATTGAAACGGGTGCAGTTGGACCACAGCGAAATCCGTGCCTTTGTAGACGTAATTGTCCACCAGATACGGGAACGCGAGTGATTCCTTCACCAGCGGCAGGGCCACGATTTTTTCATCCGGCGATATTGCCGCCGTCCCATAGATTCCTTCAGATTTTGGAAAATGGTAGCGCTTCGGTACGACTAGCCGCTCCACGGTCTGCTCCTGCAAACCTACGAACCAGACTGTATCCCCTTGCGGGACCAGAATCGTATTGCCGTCGGGGGCAGCGAACGTTCCCGGCAACGTCCAGAAATCGGTCCGCTTTTCGCCAGGTTTGCGCGGGTCGAACTCAGGCGACGACGATGACGGCCCAACTAAGGTCATCCAACTCACCGGGCAATCTGGCTGACGAGGCCATGGAGCAGAAACGACAACGCAGCGAAATATCCACAGCCGATTGTGGCTGGCATCCGCGTAGAACGGGAATAGGTCTGAAACGGAACCATATTCTCGTACCGTCGGGGTCGGGCTTGGCTGCTGGCCTTGTTGATTGAATAAGAGAGATGAGAATAGCCCATGTCGAATTCCAGGGCCGTATTTTGTCGGCGTTGAAGGTTCTCCGCCGACAACGACGGATGTTGTCCCTTCAAGAAAGCCAAGGAGCAGAGGCTGAAAGATCCCGTAACTCGGGCCCACTGTCCATTTGCCAATCCAGCTCGCCTTTTTTGCGTCGGCTACTCCAACAGCCAAAGTGAAACGCGCGGGCTGCCCATAGGACACGCCGATCGCGACGAGGTCACTACCACGATCAAAGTATGCTTTGCACGAATAGCGCTGCCCACTGGCTCGCTCCTCATCCGTCGCCGGGTAAATCAAAGGCAGCTTGAGACGTGATACAGTCCCAGCCGGGTCGGTTATTTCCGCGGAAAGGTCCGCGGCATCCGTTGTGGCTGTGATCGAGGTACCGTTTGAAGCGAATGCGGCGCACGCCGCAAGGACGCCGCCCTCGTTGACACCAGCCCACGCAGAGGACGCGAGCCCCACTATGACAATCGCGACAAAAGCCACGGCCCTAGGGAATCGACTCCTTACCTGGCTGTCACTATCCATGCGCACTTCTATACTTTTTCGTAGTTCCTTTAGCGAGGCGGGTGGGCGACCCTTCCTAGAATTCAAAAAGCACGTCATCATTGCGGAATAATACCACCGCAATTCGTCATCGCCGAGGAACAGGGTTCTGCATTTCCGGGTGGCAGACCCTTTCGAATTCAAAAGGGTCTGGATTTTATGGTGGGGCTGGAGGGAGTCGAACCCCCGACCTAAGGTTTAGGAAACCTCCGCTCTATCCATCTGAGCTACAGCCCCACGGTTGCCAGCATTTCATTTTATATCGATTTGGCGGAAAGTTGCCGAACAATCCAAATCGCGCGCTCCGCGCTCCCCGCGCATCCCCGCGATTGCTTTTCCGGTTCCGTCCTAATTTGCAAGGCGCTGGCCTCGCACGATTCCATAGGAGGTCGGGACTTTAGTCCCGACGAAGAGCGTCGTCTCCTCAGGGGTTTTAACCCCTGAAGCTTCAGGGGCTGAAGCCCGCAACTGTTCCTCTCCTTTACGGCCGAGCTGAAGCTCGGCCCTCCGAAAGGCAATGACTTTCGAATCAGGACCGTACCGGCGAACGGCGGAACATGCCGCCGGAATCGGGTTGTGATATGCTTCTTTCCACTTCGATGGCCAGGAGGCATCTGCTATGAAAAAACTGTTACTGGGTGTTGCGGTTTCCATGCTGTTGAGCTTGCCCGTTTTGGCTGCGCTCAAAGTGGGCGAGATGGCGCCCGATTTCTCGGCTCGCGGGTCGCTGGGAGGAAAGGAATTCGATTTTTCGCTGCAAAAAGCGCTGAAGAAGGGGCCGGTCGTGGTGTATTTCTTCCCGTCCGCGTATACCAAGGGCTGCGATCTCGAAGCGCACACATTTTCACAGGAAATTGAGAAATTCGACGCCGCCGGCGCCACCATCATCGGCGTATCCGCGGATAGCATCGCGCGCCTCAATAAGTTTGCCGCCGATCCCGATTTTTGCGCCGGAAAATTTCCGGTAGCCTCCGACACCGATAAAAAGATTGCCATGTCCTACAATTTGTCGGTCAATCCCGTAAAGTCCGGCCAGCTCGACGTGCAGGGCAACGCCATCGACCATGATTTTATCGAACGCGAAACCTTCGTGATCGGCAAGGACCACAAGATCATCGCGGCGTTCTCCTCCAAGGACGACGGCATCTCGCCCGATCAGCACGTGGCGAAGGCCCTGGCGATCGTGCAGCAGCTCGGCTCCAAGTAACCGCAATTCGGCTCAGGGATCCGCTCGTTCCGCGAGCTGAACCGTGTTCCGCCCGCCGCCGGGGAGACCTGCCTCGGCGGCGGCGTTTTTTGCGCCGGATCGCGTGGGCCGTCGCCCGCGCTCGATTCGCACCATCGTGCTAGGCAGCGAACCTCTCCAGTCATTTCCTCCGCGCAAAATTGCAGGTACAAGTTTGCTGATATTGTCCCAAATTGAAAGCCGTCGGCACGGTTCATAGGAGGTCGGGACTTCAGTCCCGACGAAAGGCATCGCCTAATCAGGGGTTTTAACCCCTGAAGCTTCAGGGGCTGAAGCCCGCAACCGAATGCGACCTGAATGGCCGAGCTGAAGCTCGGCCCTCCTAACCACGAAAACTTTCAAACTAGGACGGCATCAGATTGCTTCACGACGTGATCCACCCAACGCCGTCGACGCCTGCCTCTAAGTTCCTGCCCATACACCAGCGGGTCCAGGGCCCTCCGGCGGGCAAATATTCCGGAAACGTGATAAAAGATTAAGAGAATCATCCGATAGAAATGCATGGGCGTGGCAGTCGCACGAGCCGGTCCAGATTCATACTTTCTTCGATTGAGGCAAATTTATCATGGCCATTGCAACGATTAACCCCGCAACGGGAGAAACGATCAAGATATTCCAGGATCTCACCGACGCTCAGGTCGATCAGAAGATTCAGCGCGCGGTCGAGGCGTTTCCCAAGTTCCGCAAGCTGTCCTTCGCCGATCGCGGGAAAATGATGCTGCGCGCGGCGGAAATTTTAGAGAGCGAAAAGAACGCGCTCGCCAAGCTCATGACCCTGGAAATGGGCAAGACCCTGCGCTCCGCCGTGGACGAGGCCGTCAAATGCGCCTGGGTGTGCCGCTACTACGCCGAAAACGCGGAACGCTTCCTCGCCGATGAAATCGTCGAGACGCCCGCGAGCCGCAGCTTCATTCGCTACCAGCCCATGGGCGCGGTCCTCGTGATCATGCCGTGGAATTATCCGTTCTGGCAGGCGTTTCGCTTTATCGCTCCCGGACTCATGGCGGGCAACGTGGGCTTGCTGAAACACGCCTCGAATGTGCCGCAGTGCGCGATGAAAATTGAAGAACTTTTGCTGCAGGCGGGCGTCCCCGAAGGAGTTTTCCAGACCCTGCTCGTCGGCTCCGCGGGCGTGGACCGGATTCTCGCCGATCCCCGCATCGCCGCGGCTACCTTGACCGGAAGCGAAGGGGCCGGAGTGAAAGTAGGGGCCGGCGCGGCGCAACGGATCAAAAAAGTCGTGCTCGAACTGGGCGGCAGCGATCCGTTCATCGTGATGCCCAGCGCCAACCTGGACGACGCCGTGGCAGTGGGCGTCAAGGCGCGCGTGGCCAACAACGGGCAATCGTGCATCGCGGCCAAGCGCTTCATCGTCCACGAGCAAATCGCGGACCGGTTTCAGCGCGCGTTCGTGGCACAAATGGAGAGTTTGAAAGTCGGCGATCCGTTCGATGAGAAGACCGACGTGGGCCCTCTGGCGAATGCGGAAGCCGTGGCCTCGCTGGACGCCGACGTTCGCAGCTCGGTTCAGGCAGGCGCGAAGGTTCTGACCGGCGGCAAGCCGGCCGACCGCCCTGGAAGCTTTTATCTGCCAACTGTCTTGACGGATATTCCGAAGGATTCTCCGGCGTATAAGGAAGAGTTGTTCGGTCCGGTGGCCTCCATTTTTCGCGTCAAGAACATCGACGAGGCCATTCGCGTGGCCAACGACAGCCGCTTCGGTCTCGGAGCGAGCGCGTGGACCAATGACAAGGCCGAGCAAGACCGCTTCATCAATGAACTCGAAGCGGGCATGGTCTTCGTCAACCAAATGGTGTTTTCCGATCCCAGGGTTCCATTCGGCGGGGTCAAGCGTTCCGGTGTGGGGCGCGAGCTCAGCACGTACGGCATTCGCGAATTTACGAATGTAAAGACGGTCTGGGTGAAATAGCAAGGAAACCGAGGAAAGATTGAACGATCATTCTGCTTGCGAATTGTTCTTAGAATTGGTAAGGTGGTCTGACCATATGACCTAGCTCTAAATGCTTTAGCCTAATTTTCAACTGTCTGAGGGCCTTTTCGAGCGGTAGAACGGGTGAGGGAGGCGTTTGTACAAAGCTATCCAAACTTCGCGTTTGTACGAGCAAATCGTTCAGCAGATCGAGGAATCGATTCGAAAAGGCGAGTTGCGTGAAGGCAGCCAGCTTCCCGCCGAGCGCGACCTCGCCGAGCAGTTCGGCGTCAGCCGGACGGCTGTCCGCGAAGCCATAAAAGCCCTTCAGGAAAAAGGCTTGGTCGACGCGTTTCCGGGACGCGGAACTTTTGTCACCAGCGGGCACTCAAACTCCATGCGGCGGTCGCTCGACCGAATCGTCAAGAGCGGCGAAACGGACGGGTGGGCCTACCTGGTGGAAGTTCGAGAAATTCTGGAGCCGGAGATCGCCGCGCTGGCCGCGGCCCGCGCCGACTACCAGGATCTGGCCGCCATGCGGGAAGCCCTCGACGTGATGGACAACGCGAAGCGGGATTCGGAAGCGTACATTGAAGCGGATCTCGATTTTCACCTCGCGCTCGCCGAAGCGGCCGCGAATCCGATTGTGCTGTCGTTAATCGATTCCATCGTTGCAATGCTGCGCGAACAGCGTTCTCAGATTTTCCGGGTCGCAGGCAGCCCCGAGCGCGGACAGCAGTATCACCGAAGTATTCTCGAAGCCATCGAACGGCGCGATCCGCAGGCGGCGCGCGCCGCGATGCAGGCCCATCTTTGGCAAGTGCGTGAAGATTCACGCAATACAACAGGGGAGCACCCAACTGTCGCCTAAGGGCGAATCTGAATTAGGAGAATGTAGCGAATGGCAAATTTAGGTTTCGTAGGACTGGGAGTCATGGGCGGCAACATGGTCGCCCGGCTGCTCGATAAGGGGCACACCGTTACAGGCTACAACCGCACGCGCGCCAAGGCGCAATGGCTGATCGATCGGGGCATGAAGTGGGCCGATTCTCCCCGAGCCGTCAGCACGGCGGCGGATTTTACATTTTCAATGGTCACCAACGCCTCGGCCATGCACTCGATCACGGAAGGGCCGGACGGACTTCTGGCGGGGCTCGGCGCCGGTAAAATTCTTGATCGACATGAGCACGGTGAGCCCATCCGTCAGCCGCGCGCTGGCGGCCAAAGTGCGCGAGAAGGGCGCGGACATGATCGACTCGCCCGTGTCCGGCAGCGTGATCACTTTGCAGGAAGGCAAGCTGTCGGTCATGGTCGGCGGACGCCGCGAAACGTTTGAGCGCGCAAGCCCATCCTGAATGACATGGGCCCGAAAGTTACGTACGTCGGCGACAATGGCCTCGCGCTGGCGATGAAAATCGCCACGAACTTGAGCCTGGCCGTGCAAATGCTGGCGTTCTGCGAAGGCGTCTTGCTGGCGGAGAAAAGCGGCATTTCGCGCGAAACCGCGGTGGACGTTCTGACGCACAGCGCGATCGCGTCGCCGATGGTTCAATATCGCGGCCCGTTTGTGCTGAAAATGCCGGACGAAGCGTGGTTCGACGTCAACATGATGCAGAAGGACATGCTGCTCGCGATGGAAATGGGCCGGCATCTGGACGTGCCCCTGCCCACGACGGCGGTGACAAACGAATTTCTGACGGCGGCGCGAGGCATGGGCCTCGTGAAGCAAGATTTTGCGGTGATGTTCGAGGTGCTAGCTCGAATGTCAGGGATAGGCAAATGAAAACCGAGAGCAAACAAGCAGTCGCGAACGCGGAAACGGGCAGCGAGAAGTGGCTGCAGATGTATCGCAACATGCAGAGGATCCGCCTGTT
Source organism: uncultured Acidobacteriota bacterium (assembly GCA_963800455.1). Taxonomy (GTDB): domain Bacteria; phylum Acidobacteriota; class Terriglobia; order Acidiferrales; family UBA7541; genus Palsa-360. The sequence goes on from CAWDAY010000004.1 coordinate 1,978,455, forward strand.
CGAGGAACAGGTGAATGAGCTGTATACGCGCGCGGTGATGCCGGGCTTGGCGCATCTTGTACAACGGCGAGGAGGCTGTCGCCGTCGGAATCTGCGAGGCGCTGCATCGCGACGATTACATTACCAGCACGCATCGCGGGCACGGGCATTGCCTGGCCAAAGGCGCGGCGCCGGACCGCATGTTCGCCGAACTGCTCGGAAAAGAAGCCGGGTACTGCAAGGGCAAGGGCGGATCGATGCACATCGCCGATCCGGCCAGCGGAAATCTGGGCGCCAATGCGATCGTCGGCGGCAGCGCGGGAATCGCCACCGGCGCGGCGTTTTCGGCCAAGCATCGCGGCACGAAGCAAGTCGCGGTGTGCTTCTTCGGAGAGGGCGCGCTGGGCCAGGGGCTGCTCTACGAAGTGATGAATCTCGCGCGCCTATGGAATCTGCCGGTGATTTACGTCTGCGAAAATAATATGTACAACGAATACACGCACTTTTCGGAGACGACCGCGGGAGAAATTCTCGGGCGGCCGGCGGCGTTTGGAATTCCGGCCGAAAGCGTCGACGGACAGGACGTCCGCGCGGTGCACGCGGTGGCGAGCCGCATGATCGAAGCAGGCGCGCGCCGGAAACGGTCCTTCGTTCCTCTTGTGCAACACCTATCGCTATCACGGCCACCATGTCGGCGACGTGAGCCGCGAATACTACCGCGCCAAGCAAGAGGAAGCGCACTGGAGGGCGGAGCGCGATCCGATCATCGTGCTCACCAATTGGCTGCTGAAAGAAAAACTGGCCACGCAAGCGCAGCTCGATGAAATCGCCGCGCAGGCCAAAACGGAAATCGACGCCGCGGTGGCCTTCGCTCTGCAAGCCCCGTATCCGGCAGTGGACAAGTGGGGGAGGACGTTTATGCCTGAAGTGGCCGTACGCGAATTGACGATGGCGGAAGCGGTGCGCGAAGCGCTCTCCGAGGAGATGCGCCGCGACCCGAGCGTGTTCATTATGGGCGAGGACGTTGCCGAAGCCGGAACGCCGTTCAAGGTGCTTTCCGGAATGGTGGAAGAGTTCGGAAAATCGCGCGTCATCGACACGCCGATTTCCGAGCCCGGGTTCACGGGCATCGGGGTGGGCGCGGCGATGACGGGAATGCGTCCGGTCGTGGACATCATGTTCGGCGATTTCCTGACGCTGGTCATGGACCAGCTTGTGAACCAGGCGGCCAAGGTGCATTACATGTCCGGCGGCGACTGGAAGGTGCCGATGGTGCTGCGGACGACGCTCGGCGCGTCGCGGCGCTCGGCCGCGCAGCACTCGCAATCGCTGCAGGCGTGGCTCAGCCACGTTCCCGGCCTGAAAGTCGTGCTGCCCTCCACGCCCTATGATGCCAAGGGGTTGCTGAAGACGGCCATTCGCGACGACAATCCCGTCATCTTTTTCGAAGACAAGATGATGTTCCGGCACAAGGGCCCCGTGCCCGTCGAGGACTACACGATTCCTTTCGGCGTGGCGGACATCAAGCGCGAGGGCGATGACATCACGATCGTGGCGACCAGCAGCATGGTGCAAGTGGCTCTGGGCGCGGCCAAGATGCTCGAGGAAATCGGCGTCAGCGCGGAAGTCGTCGATCCGCGGACCACGTGGCCTCTCGATGAAACGACGCTCATCGAATCGGCGAAGAAGACTTCGCGCGCGATCGTGCTGGACGAAGGCTATGAAAGATACGGCGTGACGGCGGAGATCGCTTCCGTGATCGCGACAGGCGCGTTTTACGACCTGGACGCTCCGGTAAAACGCATCGGGCGCGATGCACGTGCCAATTCCGTTTTCTCCGCCGCTCGAGGATGCTACGATTCCGACGGAAAAGGCCGTCTTCGAAGCAGCGCGGGCGATGTGCAAGCGGTAGTAACGGCTTGATTTTTTGCCGCGCGGCTTCACCGCTGCAAAGGATTTTCCGTAACAAAATTAGCGTGAACACGCAGGCGAAGGCCTGCGCTACCAGAGCAGGAGGGTTCACGTGGCATTACCGACATACGGAACGATGGCGGTGGACTGGGAGCAGCGCGTCGATTTTGACCGCTTGCGGCGGGAACGGCTGGGACGAGCCAAGAAACTCCTTGCGAAATCCTCGATGGGCGCGCTGCTGTGCTTTGACATGAACAACGTGCGCTACATCACCGCGACGCACATTGGCACCTGGGCGCAGGACAAGAACAGCCGCTTCACGCTGCTTCCGCAGAACGACGAGCCCCTGATGTGGGATTTCGGTTCGGCGGCCAAACATCACCGGCTGCATTGCCCCTGGCTCGGCGAGCGCTCGCAGGCGGGGATTCCGCTTCTGCGCGGCGCCATGTCGCCGGAAATGGGGCGCGCCGAAGACGTCGCGAAAAAAATCCGCATCGAACTGGAAAAGCGCGGCCTGCACAAGGAACCGCTGGGAGTGGACATCATCGAGCCGCCGATTCTATTCGCGCTGCAGCGCGAAGGGATCACCGTGGTCGACGGGCAGCAAATCATGTCCGACGCTCGCGTGATCAAGACGCAGGACGAAATCACGCTGCTCAACATGTCCGCGATGATGGTGGACGCCGCGTACCACGACCTGTATTGCGCGATGAAGCCGGGCATGCGCGAGAACGAGGCCGTCGGCCTGGTCAGCAAGGTTCTTTACGATCTGGGCTCCGAGTACGTCGAGGCGGTGAACGCGATTTCCGGCGAGCGCTGCAATCCCGCATCCGCACGTATTCTCGGACCGCGTGCTGCGCCCCGGCGATCCGGTGTACTACGACATTCTGCATTCCTACATGGGCTACCGCACCTGCTACTACCGTTGCTTCTCGATCGGATACGCGTCGCGCGCGATGGTGGACGCCTACAAGCGCTGCCGCGATTACCTCGATGCGGCCATTGCGCTGGTTCAGCCGGGCCGAACGACGGCGGAAATCGCCGCGGTGTGGCCCAAGGCGCAGGAGTTCGGCTTCCCGGACGAGGAAGCGGCCTTCGCGCTGCAATACGGCCACGGAATCGGCTTGGCGATTTGGGAAAAGCCGGTGATCAGCCGCCTGGTGTCCTCGATCATCCGCACGAGATCAAGCCGGGAATGGTGTTCGCGCTGGAGACGTTCTGGCCTTCGACAGATGGTTGGAGCGCCGCGCGCATCGAGGAAGAAATCGTCGTGACCGAAACCGGCCACGAAGTGATCACGCGCTTCCCCGCCGAAGAAACTTCTCGTTGCGGGCGCGCACTACGTGACCGTCGACGGCCCGCTGCGAAACTCGCGCGAGAGCGAAGCCGCTCCCAGCCAGCACGTGCTGGAAATGGTCGAAGCCAGGCACGAGAACAAGCGGCAAAGAAAGACGGCTAAACCAAAGCGTTCCAAGCCGATAAGAGAGCCTATGGCCATAGCGTCGTAATGCCCGCGCTCGAGATGGCTCAGGAAACCGGCAAACTGGTCTCCTGGCGAAAAAAAGAAGGCGACGCCATTACCAAGGGCGAGCCGCTGCTGGAAGTCGAAACCGACAAGGCCGTCGTGGAAATTGAATCGCCGGCCGACGGAATCCTGGCGGGCGTGAAGGCCCGCGAAGGAGACGTCATACCCGTAGGCCAGACGATCGCCTGGATCGTGAATCCGGGCGAGAAACCTCCAGTGGAAGAAGCTCCGCCGCTTCCGGCCGGCGCATGGACACCAGGTTGCTCCCGCCGCCGCGGCCGCCGCAAGTATTTCCGTCGCGCCTTCGGCCGCGCCTGCATCCGGGCGCCAGGATTTCTCCGAAAGCGCGCCGGCTGGCGAAGGAACAAGGCGTCGATCTCGCTCTCGTGCGCGGCTCGGGCAGCGAGGGCGAAATTCAGGCCGAAGATATTTGGCGTACGTTGCGTCGCGGAGGCGCGCGCGCCAAGCGCCGCCGGGGTTCCGCAGGCGGAAGCCTCTGCCGCTCCATCCCTGAGCCAGGTCGCCCGGCTGATGGCCGAGCGCACCACGCAAAGCTGGACGACCGCGCCGCATTTCTTCGTGACTCGCGAAATCGACGCGGGCGCGCTGCTGGCCGCGCGCGAAAAATTCGGACCGGCCGATCGAAAAAGAGCGTGGCGTGAAACTCAGCCACACCGACCTGCTGATCGCGCTCGTGGCGCACGCGCTCGGAAAACACCCGCGTCGTCAATGCCAGCTGGGCGGGCGATCGGCGTCCGCATTCATTCGGAAATCAACGTCGGCATCGCCATGGCGGTCGAGGACGGCGTCGTCGTGGCGGCGATTCCCGGCGCCAACACGAAAAGAGCTCGGCGAAATCGCCGCGCATGCGCCGCGAACTCACCGAGCGGGCCCGCGCCGGCAAATTGCGTCCCGCGGACATTACCGGCGCGACATTCACGATCAGCAATCTCGGCATGTACCAGGTGGACGCGTTCACCGCGATCATCGTCGCGCCGCAGGCCGCGATTCTCGCGGTGGGGCGCATCTCCGACCGCGTCGTGCCGGTCGACGGCAAGCCGGGAATCCGTCCCATGATGACGATCACGCTTTCTTGCGACCACCGCGTCCTGGACGGGGCCCACGGAGCCTTGTTCCTGAACGATCTGGCCGCTGCCATTCTTGCCCCGGAAAAGCTCCTCCAGTGATAGACTTCCCTGCACTCGGGCAGACCTAGCTAGCTGAAGCACGTTCGATTGAGGCGCAGTCCGGCCTGCGACAGGCGCTCGACTCAAGGAGATTTACAGATGGGCGATACGCTGACGACGGATCCCACACGGATCGCTGCGGAACCCTCACCAGCTCCCAAGAAAACGCCGTTCTATCTGACGCTGTGGGGACAGGTGTTGATCGGAGTGGCGCTCGCGATTATGTACGGCTACGTCCGGCCGGCATCCGCGATCAAGATGAAACCGCTCGGTGACGGGTTTATCCGCCTGATCACCATGGTGATCACGCTGATTATTTTCTGCACGGTCGTCACGGGCATCGCGGGCATGGAGAATTTGAAGAAGGTGGGCCGGATCGGCGGCAAGGCCCTGCTGTACTTCGAGATCGTCTCCACGCTGGCGCTCTTCGCCGGGATGTTCGTCGGCAACGTAACGCATCCTGGATCCGGCTTCAACGTGAACCCCGCGACGCTGGACGCGAAGTCCGTGGCGGATTACGCCGGCGCCGCCAAGCAGGAAAACGTCACCGAATTCCTGATGAACATCATCCCCACCACCATGGTGGACGCCTTCGCCAAGGGCAACATTTTGCAGGTGCTGCTGGTCGCCATCCTGTTTGGATTCGCGCTGTCGATTGTGGGTGAGAAGTCGAGGCCCGTGGTTGTGTTATTCGATGCCTTGACCCACGCCGTGTTCGGCGTAATCAATATTTTGATGAAACTCGCGCCCATCGGAGCGTTTGGCGCGATGGCCTTTACCGTGGGCCGGTACGGAATCGCGTCCCTTCGTCCCCTCGCATGGTTGATCATCGTGTTTTGGGCCACTAGTATTTTGTTTGTGCTGTTGGTCATGGGCCTGATCGCCTGGGCTTCCGGGTTCAACATCTTGTCGTTCCTCTCCTTCATCAAAGAGGAAATCGTCATCGTACTGGCCACCAGCTCGTCGGATCCGGCCTTGCCGACGCTCATGGCCAAAATGGAGCAGCTGGGCTGCTCAAAGTCGCTCGTCGGTTTGGTTGTGCCCACGGGCTACACGTTCAACACGGACGGCAGCAGCCTCTACATGACCATGGCTGCGTTGTTTGTGGCCCAGGCGACAAACATCCATCTCTCGATCGGACAGCAACTCACGATTTTCGCGGTGGCTGTGCTCACTTCCAAGGGGGCGAGCGGCGTGACCGGCGCGGCGTTCATCGCGCTCGTAGCCACGCTGATGGTAATTCCCACGATCCCGGTGGCGGGCATGGCGCTGCTGATCGGCATCGACCGCTTCATGAGCATGGCGCGCGCGGCGGTCAACATGATCGGCAATGGGGTCGCGACGCTCGTGGTGGCGCGCTGGGAAAACGAACTCGACAAGGCCACGCTGCAAAAGAATCTGGCGGCCGGGGCTCCTGCGGAGGCGTAACGTTCTTGCTTGCCGCTGCGCGGCTTTGGCTGCCGGCTCGTTCGTTGGAACGTGGCTGTTACTTTATTTTCGCTAGCGCGGCGCGATAGTAGGAAAGATCGTAATATTTTTCCGCAACCGGCGCGCTGCCGTTTCCTCCCGCCTCAATTTCCGCGCGCAGCCGCAGAGTCTTCTGGAAGCCATCCACGTCGAAAGCTGCATCCTTGGCGTAGCCGCCGTTTCCTACCATGGCGTCATACCAGGCACTGGCGGTGGCCTCGGGCAAGCTGGACTCCTTCATGACGAGTTCGACCACCTGTTTCCGGTTGGACGGAGCCATCAGCCAGCGCTGCCCCTCCACGTACGCGGCAAGATATCGCGTGAGCAGGTCGGTGTTGCTCCGGGCCCACGTCCGCAACGCAAACGTTCCTCGATCGAGGTCCGCGCCCAGCAGCGCGCGCATGGAACCGAGGCTGACCATTCCTCCCTGCTTGGCGACAATCGAAAACGGCGGATTCATGACCGCCGCGGTGTACTCCCGGTTTTCGCGCATGGCCTTCAAACGGAACGGCGTCGACCCAACCGGCTTCAGCTCATAGTCCTGCCCCGGCTTCATGCCATTGTTCTGCAAAACTTTTTTCAGTTCCAGAGCGTAGGCCGTATTGGTCGCGTCGACCAGAAGCGTGCGCCCGCGCAAGTCCGCGATCGACTTCGTCCCCGGCTGCGCGATGATCTCGTTCTCCGAACTTTCCGCGCCCATCACGATGACCACATCGACTCCGGCGGAGTCGACCATGGCGACGTCGTTGTCCACCGCCAGGAACGCAACATCCCCGTTTCCGGCAGCGAGATCGTTGCGCAGAGATTCCGAAGAAGGGCGCACCAAAAATTCTGCCTCGATTCCGTACTTGGCAAGAATGCCGTTCGATTCCGCGATCATTACGGGCAGCGGCCGCGCGAGGCAAAGGATCCGAATCTTCTGCGGTGCCGGCTTCTGTGCATGGGCAGACACGCAGAACGCGAAGATCGCCAGAACTGCGAGGCAGCCCGAGGCAAGCGCCGCAGCGCCGGCGCGAATCCACTGCGAGCGGGAACGCGGACGCGTCATCTTTGACTCTCCTTCGATGCAGCGAGAAATGGTGGTGCGGGCGGTGGGAGTTGAACCCACACGGGCCTTGCGACCCTGCGGATTTTCGTACCGTCTACGGCTTTCGCCGCCCTGACATCGCAGGTTTGCGGTCTGGACTATCCCTTCACCTTACTCCTAAGGACCGGAGGTTAGGCGCTGCCCGTCTAGTCTCTACACCTTCCTGAAGCATGGCTTCAGGCTTGGCTCGGGATTGCCAGTGAAGGTTTCCCCGAATTTGAGCAGTTCTGCATCGCCGGTTTCCCGGCGAGCACTCAAAGGTATGTTAAGTCCGCTGCGTATGCCATTCCGCCACGCCCGCGTGGCCGGGTATCTGCCGCTACAGATCATAGAGCAGACGGGGTGAATTTACATCTCAGATTCCGATGCGGGCGGAATGCACGCAAGCCGCGCTATGGATTGAATCACGTGGGCTCAGCGCTGTCGCAACTGGGAGAGAGTCGCGAGGATGGCTTCCGCTCGGGCAATCACAGGACGATCCACCATCCTTCCGTCAACCGAGGTCGCCGCCCCGCCGGACGCCGCGGACGCTTCCACGACTCGCCGCGCCCAGGCCTCTTCTTCCGCGCTGGGGGCAAAAGCTTCGTTGACGACCGGCACTTGCTTCGGGTGAATGCACATCTTCCCGCTAAAGCCCATTCGCTTGGCGCGCAAGGTGTCGGCGCGCACTCGCTCCGGGGAATTTATGTCCGTGGTGACGCCATCGACCGGAGGCTGAATGCCGGCGAGACGCGATTCGAGAACGATCTGCGAACGGAAGTACAGCAGTTCATCTTCTTCGACGGCCATTCCGAGATCGAGTTGGAAATCGATGGAGCCGAACAGCAGATTCCGCACCTGCTCAGCGCCGGCGAGCGCCAGCGCATTTCGGAATCCTCGCGCCGTTTCAATCTGCGGCAAGATCGCCACTCCAGCGCCAAACCTCTCCGCCACCAATCGAATATCCTCGACCCGTTCGGCCTTGGGCAACAGGACGCCCACAATGCCGGGCTTCCCTCCCAAGCTCAGGTCGTCGCGAAACCATTCGCTGTCCACGGTATTGACCCGAACCATCACCGGTTGCGCGGCCGTGAGCCATGCCGCGATCGCCGCGCCGGCTTTCCCTTTGTCCCCGGGGGCCACGGAATCCTCCATGTCCAGCACCACCGCGTCGGCGCCTGCCGCGCACGCCTTCGGAAAGCGATCGGGCCGATTGCCGGGGACAAACAAATAGGAGCGAGGATTGAGCGAAGGCATCGAAAAACTCCCAAAAAACTGGCGATTTTTTTGCGATGCAAGCGTAACTCACGGCGTCACGAGCCGCAAGACAACCGCCTCACATCATCGCTGCGATCGAAACGGCTCTGCTGGAAATTCGCACGATTTCGCTGCGTCATCGAAAACTGTCTTGTCGTATAGTTTCCTGTCCGTCAAAAGGGGCATCGACCATATCTATGAACGATCCTTCGCGGCAGCACCTCGATTTGCAAGCGGCGGCCAGGCAAGTGATGCTGGAAAATGGATTTGAGCCGGAATTATCTCCCGCGGCTCAACAAGAGCTGAGGGATGTGATGGCACATCCGCCGCAGGTGGCTCCCGGCCCGGACGTCCGCGACCTGCGCAGTCTGCTGTGGTCTTCCATCGACAACGACACTTCGCGAGATCTCGATCAAATCGAAGTCGTCTCTCCCCTGCCAAACGGCGAGATGAAAGTGATGGTCGGCATCGCGGACGTCGATGCTTTTGTCCCCAAGGCCGCTCCTATCGACCAGCACGCCGCGAAGGAGACGACCACCGTTTACACGGGCGTGCGGAATTTCTCGATGCTGCCCGAACCGCTTTCTACCGGCGAGACTTCCCTGCTGGAGGCGGGCGACAGGATCAGCGTCGTGATCGAATTTGTCGTTGCCACGGACGGCACCATCCACTCGGGAAACTTGTACCGGGCGATTATCCGCAACAAGGCCCAGTTGGCCTATAACGCCGTAGGCGCCTGGCTCGAGAACAAGGGCGCCCCGCCGGGCAAAGTCGCCGCATCCGCTGAGTTGCAGTCGCAATTGAAGCTGCAGAACCAGACGGCGCAAATGCTGAGGACCGAGCGCTACCGCCATGGAGCGCTCAATATCGAAACCATTGAGACGCACGCCGTGGTGCTCAACGAAAAGATTGTGGACGTGACGCGGCAGGAGAAAAACGAAGCGACGGAACTCATCGAAGAATTCATGATCGCGTCCAACGAAATCGTGGCGCGCGCCCTCGAAGAGCGCAAGGTTTCGTCTATCCGCCGCGTGGTGAAAACCCCCGAGCGCTGGCCGCGAATCGTGGAGCTCGCCGCGCAGCACGGCGAAACGCTTCCTGCCACGCCGGATTCCAAAGCCCTCAACGACTTTTTGATCCGGCGCAAAGCCGCGGATCCCGATCGCTTCCCCGATGTTTCCTTGACGGTGATCAAGCTCATGGGACCCGGAGAGTACGTTCTCGAACGCCCCGGCGATCCCGAGCCGGGACACTTCGGTCTCGCCGTCCAGGACTACACCCATTCCACCGCGCCCAACCGGCGCTTCGCGGATCTCGTGACGCAGCGCCTCATCAAAGCGACGCTCGCCAGCCGCCCTGCGCCCTACTCGGACGATGAGCTCGCCGCCATTGCCCGCAACTGCACCTTGAAAGAGGATGCCGCGCGCAAGGTGGAGCGGGAAATGACCAAGCGAATCGCCGCCGTCGCCATGAGCGGCAGAATCGGCGAGCTGTTTGACGCCATCGTCACGGGAGTGACGCCCAAAGGAACGTTCGTGCGCGTGGCCAAGCCCGCCGTCGAAGGCCTCCTGGCGCAGGGCCAGAAAGGCATCGACGTAGGGGACAAACTGCGCGTGAAGCTGATTCGCGCGGACGTCCAGCGCGGCTATCTGGATTTCGCGCGAGCGTAGTTGCGCCGCAGCCAACGTAGCTCCCGATGCGCGCGCGGTGCTATGATTTTGGCAGGGACATGCCGGACTTTCCGGACATCTTGTATTCCCAGGAGAACTTCTTTGACGCTGAAATTCAGATTTCGACGATTCCTTTTGCCGGGAATATGCCTCGCGGGCGTGGCCGCCGCGGTGACGGCCGCGATGCCGCAAGCACCGACGATGTCGGTCACTCTGGCGGGGCAGTCGATGATCCGGTCGGACACGCGTTCGACGGCGCCGGCTGCGGTGCCGGTGATCCAGTCGCTTTTGAAGGGCGACGTCATTTTCACTAACGTGGAAGCCGCGGTCGCCGAAAAGGGGGAGACGGTTCACGAAGGCCGCGGGTTTCTCACGCCGCCGGAAGCGCTCGACGCCCTGAAGACGTTCGGCTTTAACCTGTTTTCTCTCTCCGGCAATCATGCCTTCGACCTGAAAGCCACGGGCGTCCACAACACGATTCGCGAGGCCGACGCCCGCAACATGGTCCACGCGGGAACCGGCAGCAACCTGGCGGAAGCCTCCGCGCCGGCCTACCTGCACACTCCAAAAGGCACGATCGCGCTGGTGGCCAGCGCGTCCGGGCTGATTGGGCCGGGAGCGAGCGCCACGGCGGACCGCCCGGGCGTAAACGAGCTCCGCGTCATGGCCGGCGACACGCAAAATGAGGCGACGCAAGATCTCCCCGGCGCCCCCGGAAACACGCCGAATCAGGACGACGCGCAGCGGATTCTCCAAAGCATTCGCGACGCGCGCAAAAATGCCGACATCGTGATCGTCTACCAGCACAATCACGTCTTCAGCAATAAGTCCTTCTCCACAGTTTTTACGGAGGGAATGCCGGAGCGGCTCGCTCCCAATGAGTGGCTGGTGAAATGGACCCACGCGGAGGTGGACGCCGGAGCGGACATCGTGGTGATGCACGGCGCTCCCATGCTGCACGGCGTTGAGATTTACCACGGACGGCCTATTTTTTACGATCTGGGCAACTTCATTTACAACTTGCCTCCCACGCTGACCTACATCGACGAACCGATGAATTGGGAAAGCGCCGTCGCGTACGTGGAGTTCCAGGGAAAAAACCTGCGATCGGTTACGTTTCGTCCGATCGCCCTGAACAACGTCGGCGAGGGCCAGCCGGATATTCACGACGAGTACACAAACAATCAGTTCCTGGTTACGCGCGGCCTGCCGTCACCGGCCACGGGCCTGCGGGGCACCTACATTTTGCAGCGCCTGGCGGACGCCTCGAAACCTTTTGGCACGGTCCTTGAGATGAAGGGCGACACAGCAACGGTCAAGCTGGACGGCGGACGCTAAAGCGCCGGGCGGCAAGAGCTTTGAGGGCGCTTGGCTTGCGCGCCGCTTCCCAACCGAAGCTCGGACGCGAAACGAACACGCAGATGTAATATCCTATTGTTATGGGCGCGAAATCCAGCGCGCGAAAGACTTGTCCGGCCTTCTGCCTGGCTGCCCTGGCGCTTTTCATCCTGCTCAGGGCGCCCGCGCACGCTCAGGAACCGGCTTCGTCGCTACGGCTGCCATTCACCGCTGCCGAGCAAGAGAAGTACCTGGACACCCTCATTCGCAATGCGCCCCGCGATTGGGCGCACGGCAAGAACTGGGTCCTGATCCAGCCCGTCGTTCTCGGCAGAAACGTAACGCAACCCTTCCCAAGAACCGTCTGCCCCGATCCAGCGCTTGCCGACCCTTCGATCACCGGAACGGAAATTCCGCCTTGGATATACTCCGCCTCGGGAGTCTGCCAGGAACTGGTCACAGCGCGCCATGCAGCCGTGGTCACGCTGGAAGACCCGAAGGATAGCGACGCGGCCTACTTCCTATTCCTTGTCTGTGATGCGAAAAAGAACCGGAACGGCTGCGACCTGCAAACGTACGGCCCGCAGAATGGAGTGAAGCTGGAAGAATCGAAGAAGGGCGGACGCCTTCAGTTCGACGTGATCGCGCCCATCGAAGACGAATTCAGCGACAAAACGAAAACCTCGCGGTTTTCGGTCGCCGAAGTCTGGCACGTGCGCCAGCCGGCAATTGCACCCGACACGAAATAGCGTCAATCGCCCGAACCATTCTGCCGCGTGGCCTGAGAGCCCTGCGATGCTGACGAGGGCGGGGCCACCGTCCCTACTCGATGAAAGCCGGATGATCTGGATTCCCACGCAGCAAATAAATTTCAGGTACTTTACGCCTGTGCTCTTTTTTTGGGCTTGACAACATTTCACTGATGTATAACATCACTTGTCTAGAGGGGCCCGCAGGAACGCCCTTCACTTTATGCAATGGTGCGCCCTCGCGTCCTATCCGTGGAACGCTACTCGCTGAAGTTTGAAACAAGTTAGACGCAAGAAGAGTGGCTGGCCGGATTTTCAGATTGCAAAGGCCAAGATTCAGAAGACCTTGGCGAAAAATCTCCAGACCGACCGGAGGAACCATGTTGCGGAGAACGTTGAGATTCCTGCTTGTGCTGCTGCTGATCCCCAGCGTTGGCGTGGCTGCCAAGCCAAAAACTAGCGTAAAGATCCACGTCGAAGAAGAGATAACGAACCTAAACAATGGGGGCGATCTTTCCTCAACCGCCGGAAGCAGCAACCGCTACACCACATACCTGAACGTGACGGTCGTGCCGGACACTCCCGCTGACCCCGCCCTGATGAACGACGGGAAATGGTGCATCAAAAGTATGCCGGGTGAGACCGTTCACCTGGTTCAGGGAGGTACGTACGCGGCCACCTTGGACGGCAGCTTTCTCGGAATGGAGATCCCCCAGCCAAAGGGGAAACCGCTCAAAGTCTCCTTCTTGATTTTCGATCACAAGTGGCGGACCCGCTTGGATATACGCTGAGGACAAGATAGGCCGCCTGCCGAACGTTTTCGAGCTCTTGTTGGCGTCATCCCGTCAACGAACGAATTTGACGCTTTTGCTGCGCTTATCGCACGCCCCTACGCTCTATCGCCGAGCACGGACCATCCGAAATTCACAATAAAAGGCCGACCACCTGCCGCGACCGTTGCGGGCCGCAAGATTTCGTTGTAGTTTATCGGTCGCCCAGCGCGTCAGAATCGAAGCGACTCATCTACGGAGGTTTCTATGCGACTCGTGCGATTCCCTCTTTGCAACCTGCCTGTTGCGCTCCTTCTCGCGCTTTTCCTGTGCACATGTAATCCCAAGCTTGCCGGAGCCAAGGATCTGCCTTCCGACGTCTGCTCGCTGCTCTCGCCCCAGCAGCTGCAGAAAACGCTGGGGGAGCCCTACGGCGCCGCTGAAAAGACCGCAGCGCCTCCGGCATACATGGGCCAATCGGCAGGCACCAACTGCCACTACTCCAACAAGAGCGGGAGACATGATCTCGTTCTGATCGTTTACGTCGATCACTCGCCGGCCGAAGCGAAAGCGACCTTCGAAAAACTGTCGGCCTGGTATCCGGCGACATCGAAGCCCTCGGGAATCGGCGACTCGGCGTACATCGACAAGAGCCACGCCATCCACGTCCTCAAAGGCAGCGTCCGCTACTTCATCGACGGCGGCTCCGGATCGGACGCCACCATGGAGAAACAAGTACAGGAGTTAGCCACTGCGGTGGCGGCGCAGCTCTAGCCTCGGTAGCACAGGCCCTCTTGCCTGTGCGGTTTTTGCAAACGTCCCGTGCGCCCCAACTGGAATGCTCGAAGGCGGCGCAGCTTGGCAAAGCGCACAGCGAAGAGTCGCTGTGCTACACGAAGCTGTTCCACGTGAAACAGCGTGGAAGCTATTTCGAACTGTGCAGGCCCGTTCGAACCTGCAGGCAGCGAACGCAAGCGCTGAAACCCGGCCAGCTGGCGTCGCATCAGTCGCGGGGCGGCGGGATTCGCGACTTTTCCGGAATCGCCGTGGCGTCGCACAATTTCTTGAAGTCCCCGTAGCTGCCCCACGTGAACGTCACCTTCGCGCGCTCTTTGGGCCCTTCTTTGGAAGTGTGCGGATCGGGATGAAAGTTCCTCTCCCAGCCGCCGGTATCCTCCAGTACGAGTTCCGGCCCATGCCATCTGCCGTAGAGATCGAAGTAGCGCCGGTTCTGCGGATTGATCCGAAAGGGGTGTCTGTAATCGAGCAGCCGAACGCCCATCTGGTTGCCGTCGGCGTTGAGGTACGTGCCATAAATCGTGCCGCTGAGGTCCAACCTCTGCGTGACTCCCTGCTCCGAACACAGCCAGCCCATTCCGCGCAATCCGCTGGTCGGCCGCTGCCCATTCAATCGCAGGCGCGACATGCTCCTGAAATTCGGAAAGAAGTAAATGTAGAGCGGGTACGCGTCGCCCGATTCGGTTCGCAGCGTTCCGACGCCTTGCCAGAACCCTGGAGTCCACCGCCCGCCAATATGAAATGCCCAGGGAGCCAGAAGAGCGGTCACCAGAAGGACCACCACGAGCCCGAACACCAGGGCGCCGAAACAACCCAATCGTGGAAGTGGTCGAAAAGCCATGCGGGATTATAAATCGAAACGCGAAAAAGGACTGCTCATTCAGATAGATTAGAGAAGATCCAGGAATTCCTCGACGGTCATTCCTGCATTGCGGATGAGAGCGCGGAGCGTGCCCACGGATAACTCTTTGTGTTGGGGAATGGAAAGATTGACGCGCAAGCCGCGATTCGACATGACGAGATGGCTCCCACTTGATCGATGGTCTGCCATCCGGCCTTCTGAAAAGCCTTCGACGCCTCTTTGCCGGAAATGTTGGCGAGCCGCGCCACTTCGCTAGACCGTGACGAGGATTTCAGGTTGCTTGCGATTTGGGTCGCGCGAAACGGCCTTCTGATCTTCCGCCCAGAGCCATGCGGCGATCGCTTCCTTGATATTGGCGAGAGCTTCTTGTTCGTCTTTACCCTGGGACACGCATCCGGGGAGCGCAGGGCATTCCACTACAAACCACCCATCTTCCGCCTTGTCGAGCGTCACGTGAAAGACCATAGGGTCATTCTACCGGCAAAGCACCGCCTGGAAGAAAACAAAGGCTCGCCCGCCGTCCATCGCCAAACTCGAGCGCCGCGCGGACATGTACCTCAGCACACTGCGCAACGTAATCGAAGGAATGGGCGGCGAACTCGACGTTCGCGCCGTCTTTCCGGACGGGTCCGTTCGGATCAAAAAATTGAAAGCGATCAAGAAGCGCGCCTGAAATAGTTCCCGGGCCGGTGGCGATGATTTGCGCGGCTGCTCTGAAAGACTGAAATCCGAAGGGCAAACTCAAAGTCAGGCCGAAAAGCCCCACCCTTGAAAATCGAAGCTGTGAAAAAACCTCTTGAAAAATAACGGGGCTGCCGTACTCTCGCGGCATGAGCGAAGAAAGATCATCCAACAGGAACCGTTTGGTGCGATTTGTAAACCGTCAGCAGATGAGTTGGCGGGCGGTGGATGTGGAGCGGTTGATCGGGGAGGACCATCGTGCGCGAGCGATCTGGACGCTGGTGGGGCGGTTGGACCTGAGCCGGTTTTACGAAAACATCGAGAGCAGTGTGGAAGAAGGCGGGAGGCCGGCGATTGATCCGCAACTGCTGGTTAGTTTGTGGGTGTATGCGTACAGCGAAGGGATCGGGTCGGCGCGGGAAGTGGCGCGGCGGTGCGAGTACGATCCCGCGTTTCAATGGCTGACGGGGCTGGAAGAAGTGAACTATCACACGCTGGCGGATTTTCGCGTGGCGAGACAGAGGGAGCTCGACGAATTGTTCACGCAGGTTTTGGCGGCACTCAGCAAAGAGGGACTGATTACGCTGGAACAAGTGATGCAGGACGGAACGAAAATCAAAGCGCTGGCGAGCGGCCGGAGTTATCAAGGGGAAGGAGCGATTCGCGAGCATCTGGCGCGGGCGCGGCAGCGCGTGGCGGAGATGGGCGATCCGCGTAACGAACAGGCCAGTCCGCAAGCAAAGCAAGCGCAGGCCCGCGCGCGGCGCGAGCAACAAGATCGGCTGGAGAGCGCACTGCAAGAGTTGCAAAAGCTGCAAGAGAGCAAGAGCGGTGAAAAGGCCAAGCGCGGGGCGCGGGTGAGCACGAGCGATCCGCAAGCCAGAGTGATGCACCACTCGGATGGAGGATTATCGCTCAGCTACAACGCGCAGATTTCCGCCGATGCGGCCAACGGGCTGATCGTGGGCGTGGCCGTGACGCAAGCGGCCAACGACAGCGCGGAGTTGCTGCCGGCGGTGGATCGTATTCAAGAGCAGCTGGAGAGAACGCCGCACCAGATGGTGGCCGATGGCGGCTACAGCACGCCGAGAAAATGGCGGGCCGAGGGATTGATTTTCTGGGGAGCATGGGACGGGAGGAAATGCCGAGCGGGACAACGGCCCCGCAACGACTGCCACCCAGCGCGTTCGTCTACCAAGCGGAGACGAATCGGTATGTTTGCCCGGAAGGAAAGCTGCTGCGGCCGCAAGGGCGTTATCACAACAAGAAGAAGCACGGTTTAATGGCCTATTGGTACGAGGCAAAATTCAGAGACTGCGCGGCTTGTCTACGCAAGCCCGAGTGCTGTCCGGAAAATCAGAGGCGAGGTCGCGGAGTCATTCGGCGGGTAGAAAATCCGGCGATCCAGGCCTTCCGGGAAAAGATGGCCACGGACAAGGCCCAAGCGCAATATCGCCGTCGTAGCCGGGTGGTGGAGTTCTGTCACGCGTGGATCAAAAGCAAGCTGGGGCTCAGGCGGTTTCACGTGCGCGGTTTGGAGAAAGTTCGATCCGAATTGCTCTGGGCCTGCCTCACCTACAACCTGCAACATTGGGCTCGCCTCAACAAGCTGCGCGCGGCTCCTGCGGCAAGCTGAAATAAGAAAAGCCAGCAGCCGTCATCGGAATTTCTTAAAAACTGAGATACCGGGCGACCGGATTCTCGAATCCCCTTTCATTCGCTGGAATCGCGAAGTTTTTTCACAGCTTCAATCGTCAAGGATGGGGCATCCCAAATTCTGAGCAAAAGGCGGCCCACCCGTCCGGCCACTACCTACCGTTGGGTCGGCGTACATGGCTTAGCGAGCAATCTTTGTTTCGCTTAAGATGTTCAAAATGTGCCGCGGTTTTCCCAGGCATCATTGACTTCACAGGCTGACTACATTCTGGACAGCGAAATCCTAGTTTTCCGTCTGGTACTTTCAGCGCTAGCGCATCAGCCATCTTTCGAATTGCGTTCGCAAGCTCAACGTCAATCACGCATTCTGTGATTTTGGCCATTACATTTCCCTCCGTGCGGCGGATTCTAGCACGTACTACCCGGCTGGAGCGGACCACCCGTCCCCTTCGAGAATCCGCGAAGGAACTGCCGCCCGGAAGGCCAAAATCGTCTCGAAGGGTAGGCCCCGCCATCGGCGTTTCCTCCTAGCCGCAGATTATACCATCAGGAAGTAAATATTAAAGTAAACTCTTGCGAAGTTAAGATCAGCGGTCCGCGCTCCTGGCGACGTTCAGATAGTGCTACAGTATTGCCAGCGTGGAGACAACGGCTCAAATGGCTAGCATTGACCCGCACCAATTTCCTACAGCCCGATCATCAGGAGGTACCGGACCCGATGAAGTGCCGTCTGGAGCGGCGGCGGTGTTTGCCTTTCTTGAGCTCGTTGCTGGGGCTTTCATCTTCGGAGCAGTAGATGCGATGGCAAATGGAGCGTCATGGAGGCTGTATGTCCCCTTGTTCGCCTGCGGCACGCTGTTTTTCCTAGGCGGCATCAAAACCCACTGGATCAGAAGTAAACTTACTTCTGTAGACTGGGTAATTTGGGGTCTCCGGATCAACCGTGCGCTTCGCGTCGCGATAGCAGTGGGTTTAATCTCTCTGTTGACTTCGGGCTATTTTGCGTATCGGGAAGCATCCCTCTTGTGGCGTGATCTTTCCGGGCGGAGTCAGAAGTCCCTCAAGCAACAAGTGCTGAGACCCTCGGGCACATCGGCGGACTCTGTTAACTCCGCGCCAACTACGTCTCCGGACAGCCTGGTAACGTCGTCGGCCGGTCATCTGGATTGGCACAACAAATACAATTGGCGCTCTAATTTAAGAGTTGGGATGACGAAAGCGGAAGTCCGACGACTTTTCGGGGAACCTGAGCAAGTTAGGGTCAGCTCAGATCTCGAGAACTGGGATTACGGAACGGGCTGGATAACGTTCGCTGACGGAAGTTTGTACGAGTGGTCCGAGCCATACTGAGCGCGCAGTCAACTATAGCCAACGGGTTTATCGGCGTCGCGATCTGCGCAGACAGGGTTCTCTTTACACGCCGACTACCCTACGCTCGCCGCGGCGGGCGTGGGGTCCTGATGGTGGCGGGACTGCCGCCTAATAAATATCGTACTGCTCCCAATGCAGCGTCGGGTCCGACTGAATGACGATGCTCTTGCGCGTGGATTGCTCGAGGTCTTCGATCAAGGAAGCCTCGCGCGTCTTGAGGGCCTTGGCGATTTCCGGGTTCACGCGGCGGTTGGCAAAGTCTTCCTAAGGGGATTGCCTTTCCGAGCTGAATCTCTCTTACCTTCCTTGCGAGTTACCCGTGCTTACCGTGGACAGAGTGGAGTCGTGTATAATGGGTTTATCGTGAAGAACGTGATTCATATCTCCGAAGCGGAGGCCGCCAGGACCAACGTCGAGGAGCTCTTGGTCCACGTCCGTGCCGGCGCCGAAGTCGTCATCGAAAATGGCGTGCGGCCTGTCGCTGTGTTTCGCTCGGCGGAATCCCATCCGGGTCGTCTTCTCTCCGAATCCGTCGCCCTGGCGGAGGCCCGCGGCTCTGTGGTTACTCTCGACGGAGAGTTCGGGCGTGATCTCGAGGCGGCCGTCCATAGCCATCTCGAACCCCTCAACCCGCCTGCATGGGATTGATCCTGGATTCCAGCGTGGTCATCGCCGCGGAACGCCGCGGCGAAAATGTCGCAGAGATGCTCAAGCAAATCCTTGCCGCGACCGGCGATCAGAGGGCCGTGCTGTCTTCGATCGGTCTGACCGAGCTTGTTCACGGGATTTATCGCGCGCAATCGGCAGCAGCGCTCAGCCGCCGCGACTCATTCATCCGCGAGTTGCTGAGTGTCGTCGAAGTTTATCCCTACACCAAAGAGACAGCCATGCTGGCGGGCAAGATCGATGGAGAGCAACAGGGCCGCGGCATCACGGTCCCTTTCAGCGATCTGCTCATCGGTGCAACCGCGCTGGAGGTTGGCTATTCGCTCCTGACCGTCAACGCGCGCCACTTTCGATTGATCCCCGGCCTGACCGTCGTCCAGCTATAGTCGTCCAGCTATAAGTGAGCTTTGGTGGAAGCCAAGCGCCTCACGCTCGTCGCGGTTCACCGGGAATACTCACCGGGAACGGCGAGCGTGAGGTACCTGGGACTTTAAACGCGACTTAATAAATATCGTACTGCTCCCAATGAAGCGTCGGGTCCGACTGGATGACGATGCTCTTGCGCGTGGATTGTTCGAGGTCCTCGATCAAGGAGGCCTCGCGCGTTTTGAGGGCCTTGGCGATTTCCGGGTTGACGCGCAAGGTGAGCGTGCGCGCATCCAGGTCGATCGCCATCTTCTTGGCTTCGGTCTGGATTTCGTAGCAGATCGTGGGGATCGACTTGACCATGCCGGAGCCGGTGCAGTACGGGCAGGGCTGGCAGAGCACGCGTTCCAGGGCTTGCTTCGTGCGTTTGCGCGTGATGCAGACGAGGCCGAACTCGTTGAACGAGAGCGCCTTGGACGGAGCGCGGTCCTGCGTGAGGGCCAGTTCGAGCGCGGCCAGGACTTTGTCGCGGTTGCGGCGCTCTTCCATGTCGATGAAGTCGCACACGATGATGCCGCCGAGGTCGCGCAGGCGGATTTGCCGCACGATTTCCTTGACCGCTTCGAGGTTGGTCTTGACGATGGTGTCCTCGAGGCGCGTCGAGCCGCGGCCCACGTATTTGCCGGTGTTGACGTCGATGGCCACCAGCGCTTCGGTGTGGTTGATGACGATGTAGCCGCCGGACTTGAGCCACACTTTCGGGCGCAGGGCCTTGTCCAGTTCCTGCTGGATGCCGAACTCCTCGAAAATCGGCGCTTCTTTCGTGTACAGCTTCACGCGCGGCACGAGCTTCGGCTGGAAGCGGCCGACGAATTCGACCACCTTGGTGAATTCCTCTTCGTTGTCGAGCCAGATGGCGGCGTAGTCGTCCGACAGGTAATCGCGCAGGATGCGCTGGACGAGGTTCAGGTCGCGGTGGAGCAAGGAAGGCGCGCGGCGCTGCTCGGACGTGGCGCGAATCGTGTCCCAGGTGCGGCCCAGGAATTCGACGTCCGTGCGAATTTCGTCGTCGGTGGCGCCGGACGCGGCCGTACGGACGATGAATCCGCCGGGGAACGTGCCCTTCGCTTCGGTCACTAACCGGCGTAAACGCGAGCGGTCTTCCGCGGAGCCGATGCGCCGCGACACGCCGATGTGGTCAACCGTGGGCATGTAGACGAGGAAGCGGCCGGGCAGCGCGACGTGGCTCGTAATGCGCGCGCCCTTCTTGCCCAGCGGTTCCTTGGCGATTTGAACGATGATTTCCTCGCCGGCCTTCAGCATCTCGGAAATGAGCTGCGGGCGGCGGTGCTGTTCGTGCTTTGGGTGGCCGTGGCGCGGCGCCTGATGCGGACGTCCGTCGCGGCGCCCACGCTGCGGGCGGCCTCCGCGGCGCATGGGACGCTGGAAGCGGGCGCGCGGCGGCTGGGACATGCGCACGCTCGAAGGCGGCTGCGCTTCGCCCGGAAGCGGCGCTGCCGCGGCTTCGTGAAATTCTTCGTGGGCTTCGGCGTGCTCTTCCCCGTTCCCTTCTCCGTGCTCCTCGCCGTGCCCCTCTTCGTGGCCTTCAAGGTGTTCTTCGAAGTGAGGCTCGCCGTGCTCACCGGCATGCTCCCCTTCGTGTTCTTCTTCGTGCTCGGGGGAAGCTTCCGCGGCCAGCGCTTCCTCGTGCATCTCCTCGGCGATGGCGTCGGCATCGGCCGCCGCGGCCTCGTGATCGTTTTCGTGATCCTCTTCGCGATCGGAATCCAGCGCTTCCTGCAACTCTTCCATTTCGGCGGGTTCCACGTAGGATTCCGCCACGGCTTCGGCCGCCTCGGCGCGGTCTTCGGCGTCGGCGTGCGCTTCTTCGTGTTTGGCCTCGGCGAGTTGCTCGGAGAGCGAGCTCACTTCCTCGTCGGACAGCGTCGAGCCGTGCCCGCCATGGGCGTCCGATATCATGCTCGGAGCCGCATCGGGGTTGAGCCCGTCGAGGTCGCGAGCGATTTGCCTCGGAGCGTCCGGCGAAGCCTCGGCATAGTCCGGCGCGGCGGCGGATCCACCGGCGCTCGCTTCCGAAGCTGGAGTTTCGCGCTCTTCGCGCGCAGCAGCCGGAGGAACGGCGAACAAAGCCCCCGGCAGGCCGGCGGAAATTTCTTCATCCGTGAACGTGCGGGCCGCGGGCTCCACGGCCGCTGCTTCGCCTCCGCGGAAGGAAGACGCCTCAGCGGGAGGCGCCGCGGGAGCGGCGGAGGGAGCGCGATCTTTAAAAATGGAGAGCGACTCGCCCGGCAGAATAATCGGTTCGAACTCCGTGGCAGCCGGCGGTTCGTACGGACGGGACTCGCGCGGCTTCGAATCGGCCGGCGAAGCGTATTTCGACGGCGGCAAATCGCGCCCAGGCCTGCGATCGCGTCCGCCGCTGCGTCCAAAGCGCCGGTTGCGTCCGCCGGGCCCGCCGCGGCCGCCGCGATTGCCGCCAAAGCCACCGCGGCCGCGGTCATTTCGTGGCGGAAACGGAGGATGCTGGCTGCGCTGCATCGGAGCGGAGGGCTGGAAGCCGCCTTCGGAGGCAGCAGGCTGGCCCGCCGCGGCTACCTGGAACGATTCGCCTTCGAGAGGCGTGATGACCGGAGCAGATTCCGTCGCAGCAGCGACGGGTTCCTCCGCCGCTACCGGTTCGGGGATCGGAGAGGGCTCGAAATGGGTCGCGGGGGCCACGGGGGCCATTCCGCCGTTCGTCGTGGTCGGCGGATACACCTCCGCACGCTGGGGAGCCGGTCTGGGGACCTTGGCCTCCACGTGGTCGTACTCCTCGAGATGTTCCAGAAAATCGCTGACGTACAGGAAGGCGTCGCTATCGAGGCCGATGTCAACGAAGGCCGACTGCATCCCCGGAAGAACCCTGGTAACCCGGCCTTTGTAGAGACTTCCGACTAAAGCAAATTCTTTTTCGCGTTCAATGTAAATTTCACAAAGCTGTCCATCTTCCATAATCGCGACCCGCGTTTCGTGCGGGGTCGCGGAGATCACTAGCTCCTTCGACATGAAAACTCCTCGGAGGGCATGGCCGCACTCCGGCCTGGCGCACCGGGCGCGGGCTCCAGTTAGAGCCCGCACGAAAACGGGTACGCTCGGTCCTGTCCGCCATGGCGGACGGGACGGCCGGGGAAGTTACCGTTCGTAGTGTTCTTCCGCTGGGCACTTGCCTCGCTCCAAAATTTTTATTTCTCGCCGGCGGGCCGCCACTAGATTCACAGCGCGGCGCGGGCCGGACATCTGAATCTAAAACCAAAAGCTACCGGCTCAGTTGACGAAACGCCGGATACGGACGTTCATCACCAGCCCTAATGCCAAGAACACGAACAATGTGGCTGAACCGCCATAACTCATCAAAGGCAGCGGAATGCCGGTGACCGGCATGAACCCAATCACCATAGCCACATTTACTAATACGTGGAAACCTAACACCGCCGTCACGCCCATGATCAAAAACATTCCCGCACGGTCATGCGCGCGCTGGGCGTTTTGAACCAGCCGTAACAGCAGGAACATATATAAGACCAGCGCTACGAAGACTCCCGCAAACCCAAGCTCTTCCGCGAGCGCCGCCAGAATAAAATCCGAATACCGCACCGGCACGAAGCCCAGTTGATTCTGGCTTCCGTTGCCAAGCCCCTTGCCCCAAAACCCGCCGGAACCCACGGCGATCTTCGACTGCAGGATCTGATAGCCCGCGCCCTTGGGATCTTCTTCCGGACGCAGGAATGTTGTAACACGTTCTCTCTGGTAGGGCTTAAGAAAATGATACCCCACCGGGACCATCACGGCGGCCAGCGTCAGGATCGCCAGGGTATGTTTCCATTGCAATCCCGCGAGGTAGGCCCCTACCGCGGCGAGCGGCACCAGAACCAGCGCGGTTCCCAAATCCGGCTGCAGCATGATCAGGGCGAGCGGAAAGCCAACCAGCACGGCAGCCTTCATCAAATCCGCCAGGCTGAGTTCCTCCGTCCGCACCTCGGAAAAGAAACGCGCCAGTACAACTATTATAATCAACTTGACCAATTCCGACACCTGCAAAAGACCGCCCAGAATGGGCAGCCAGCGCTTGGCTCCGAAACGCGTGTGTCCCATCGCCAGCACGGCAATCAGGGCAATAATCGCGATTAAATACAGGATGGGAGCCTGATCCATAATGGTGTGGTAATCCAGGCGGGACAGCAGGAACATCAGGATGAGACCGAGGCCGATCCACTCCATCTGGTGCGTGTGCATGCCGGTCAGATGGCTCGCGTGCGTCGCGGACCAGATTTCCAGCACTCCCACGGCGCAGATGGCGAGCGTCGTGGCCAGCAGCCACCAGTCGTAATCTCGGATACTTGCGCCCTTTTGCATGAAACCCTAACGGCCCGGCTGCGCCTGCTCTAGCGACGGATCATCCACGGAAGTCGGCACCACTTTGGGCCGGCCTTCCTTAGCCGTAAACTCCTGAATTTTGATTCCACTCTTCTTGTCGTAGTACGCCTTCACGATATCGCGCACCACGGGTCCCGCCGTCACGCCCCCGTGCTCGCTGCTGCCCTGGACGACCGCCGCCACAACGATCTCCGGGTTGCGGCGTGGCGCGTAGCCGACGAACCAGCCGTTCGTTTCCTTGCCCTTCTTGCCCAATTTGCTTCCGGCATCGTAGCTCATCAGTTGGGCCGTTCCCGACTTGCCGGAGAACTCGATGTTCTGAAGCTTCAAGGTCGATCCCGTGCCGCCTTCGTTGATCACGCCGTACATTCCCTGCGTCACCTGCTCGACCGTGTCCTCGGCAAGGGGAAAGCGTTCCGTCTTAGTCTGGAGGCTCTTCAAGAGGTGTGGCTGAACCAAGTCGCCGCCGTTGGCCACCGCGGCGATCATGCGCGCAAGCTGCAGGGGCGTGACCGTCACGGCTCCCTGACCGATGGACACCGAAATGGTTTCACCCGCGTACCATTTGTGATGAAACACGCGCTGAACCCACTCTTCGGAAGGCATCAGGCCGGGTTCCTCGCCGGGCAAGTCGATGCCCGTGCGGCGGCCCAGACCTAGGCCCGCGGCGTATTGATGGATGGTGTCGATTCCCAGCCGCTGCCCGAGCGTGTAGAAAAAAACGTCGCACGAATCGACAATGGCCTTGTGCAGATCGACGATGCCATGTCCGGCCGGCCGCCAGCAGTGGAACGTTCGTCCATAAAATTCGGCGTGTCCCGGGCAAAACGCCGTGAAATTCTCAGGGACGCCTTTGGACTCCAGCATCGCCGCGGCCATCACGATCTTGAAAACCGAACCCGGAGCGAGCTGCCCCTGGATCGCGCGGTTCAATAGCGGAGTCCGCGGATCGGTATTGAGCGATTGCCATTCTTCCTTGGGAATACGGATCGCGAAATCGTTGGGATCGAACGTGGGCCGGCTGACCATCGCCAGGATTTCTCCGTTGCGCGCGTCCAGGGCCACGACGGCGCCTTCCTTGTCCGCCATGTACGTATCCGCAACGTTTTGCAAATCGTAATCGATCGTCAGTTGAATCGGTTTCCCCGGAATAGCGTCCTTCTGCTCGAGGCGGCCCACTTCTTTGCCGATGCTGTTCACGATCACGCGCCGCAAACCGTCCGTGCCCATCAGCGTGCTGTTGTACTGGCGTTCCAGGCCCGTTTTTCCGACGATATCGCCCGGCTTCAGACTCGAGTCAGAGGCTTCGACCTGCTCCGCGCTGACCTCACCCACGTAGCCGACCGCATTGGCCAGCATGTCCCCGTGCGGGTAGCGGCGGCGATGGACCATCAACATTTCCAGAACCGGGATGTCTACGCGATGCGATTCGATAAAGGCGATGTCGGAGGGACTTGCTTCCGGCTTGATGACGATCGGTTGAAATTTTGGCATCGCACGTGACGCTTCAATCTGCTGTTTCACGTCATCGAGCGTCATGCCCAGGCCGTCGGCGATCTGCGGCAGGAGCTTTTCCACCTGATCGGGAGCGTCACGCAACAATAGAACGCTGAAGGAGGGATAGTTGTCTACGAGGACGCGGCCTTCGCGGTCGAGCATCGAGCCGCGCGGAGCAATGATCGGAATCGACCGCACACGGTTGCGCTCCGCCAACTGCGCGTAGCGGTCCGAATCATTGATCTGCAGCCTCCAGAAACCAAACAACAGCAGCGAGATCACCCCTACGATCACATAGGAAACAACGGCCAGCCGCTCCGTGGGCAGCCGTTTATCATTCATCAATGAGATGGCCAAATCGACTCCGTGCGGTCCTCAGCCCCGCACACCCTGTGGGTCTTCTCCACACCTAACCATCGTCCACACTAGCATTTGCATCAAGGGTGTGCAAGATCGTGCACACCGTATCGGATACCCCTGCTTCCGAAGCGTAGTTCAGGAGGGCTTACGGAAGCGGTCCAGCAGCGGAAACAAGCCCATGGCGATCACGGCGTTGACGAGCGAGGCGATCAGGATCGGCACCGTAAAGTAGACTTCATCGCGCCGGGCGAGCAGCGTTCGAGAAGTCAGTGTAAATACTGCGTGGTGAAACAAATAGAAACCCGCGGTCAACAGAAACCGCGCAATCGGATGTTCGACGTCGATTCGGGCGCCGAGCGAGGAACCGAGGTAACCGACCAGCGTCTTCGCGATGCCGTAGAGGCCAAGCGGCGTGCGGCTGAGGCTGTCCTGCAAGAGGCCCACGATCATCCCCAGCATCAATCCGGAGGACGGATTCCGCTTGCTGAGCGCGAAATAGAGTGTGACGAGCAGCGGCAATTCGAGATAATTCGCGGAGCGAATGTAGACCGGGAAAAACGCCTGCAGCACCAGCGCCAGCAGCACGGCGATCGGTACGACGCCGCCGTAATACTTGTGCACCTCAATGTGAGGCTCCGGCCCAATATAGACTTCTGTGCTCTCCATCGTGTTCGCTCAGTTTCCCGATTGCCGGCTCAATTTGTGCTTGCTGATTTTTTCCCGGGCGCCGCAGTCGCCGGCGGCGCTGGCGAGGGTTCGGCGCCCGCGTCTTTCTTGAGATTCAAATCTTGCCGCGTCAGCAAGACCAATACTTCTTCGAGGCGGTCCAGATGAGCGGCCGGCTTGACGCGAATCTTCATGAACGGTGTCTTCGGGTCCGATACAAAATCCACGACCGTGCCCACCGGAAGATCCTTGGGGAAGATGCGGTCCTGTCCGGAGGTCATGACCTTTTCCCCCGCCGTCACCTTTTCATCGCCGCTGATGTAATCCAGCGAAAGCAGAGGCTCGCCCGTTCCCTTCACCGGGCCTTGCGTTCGCGTATCCGCGAGCAGCGCGCCGACTCCGCTTTCCTTGTCTCCCAGCAGGAGGACCTGGGAAATGTCAGGGTAGACCGCAAGAATTTTCCCCACCACTCCGTCCGGCGTGATGACGCCCATGTCGCGGCGGATGCCGTCGCGCGAACCGCGGTCAATATTGACGACCAGGCTCCCGGAATCGGGGCTCGCGCTGATGACGCGCGCGGCGATCATGGGTGTTTCGGCGTGCTCGTTCTTGAAGTTGAGCAGCGCGGCCAGGCGGTCCGCCTCCAGGGCGCGGCTTTCCAGTTCGGCATTGCGGATTTTCAGCCGGTCCATCTCCGCGCGCATGGCTTCATTTTCTTTCTGCGCGCTGCGCAGGCCGACGTATCCACCCCAGCTGTGCTCGGCGCCGTTGACGGTCCACGAACCGATGCGCTGCAGCGGCGAAATCAGCTCGACGGCCCAGACGCGGATGAGCCGCACCTGCCGGTCCCGCTTGATCTGCACGGCGAGCAGCAACACCTGCGCGACGACGACGCCCGCAAGCAACGTCAGGGACCTGTGCCGTGAGGGAATGGCTATCATCGGGGAAGACGATCAGCTTTCAAGATTTTGCCGCCGGTTCGGGTCGGCGCTCCGTGACGAACCCCCAAACTTCAATCGATCGAGACCAGGCGCAACAGGCGGAAATCGCTCAGCATTTTGCCCGTCCCGAGCACCACCGACGCCAGCGGATCGTCGGCGATCGACACGGGCAATCCGGTTTCCTCCCGGATGCGCTTGTCCAGGTTCTTGAGCAGCGCGCCTCCGCCCGTGAGCACGATGCCGCGGTCGCTGATGTCCGCGGACAGCTCGGGCGGTGTGCGCTCGAGCGCCACCCGGCAGGCGTTTAAGATCGTGGCGACGCATTCCGAGAGCGCTTCGCGGATTTCGCTGTCATCGATCGTGACAGTTCGCGGCACACCTTCAATCAGGTTGCGGCCCTTCACTTCCATGGTCAGCGGCTTCTCCAGCGGGTACGCCGAGCCGATTTCCATCTTGATCTGTTCCGCCGTGCGCTCTCCCACCAGCAGGTTGTACTTGCGCTTCAGGTACTGCATCACGGCTTCGTCCATCTCGTTTCCCGCGACGCGCACCGACCTCGAATAGACGATGCCGCTCATGGAGATCACGGCGATGTCGGTCGTGCCTCCGCCGATGTCCACCACCATGTTTCCGGAAGGCTCTTCGATCGGCAGCCCCGCGCCGATGGCCGCGGCCATGGCCTGCTCCACGAGATACACCTCGCTCGCTCTCGCGCGGTACGCGGAGTCCTGCACGGCGCGCTTCTCCACCGGCGTGATTTCGCTCGGCACGCCGATTACGATGCGCGGGTGCACCAGCATGCGCCGGTTGTGGGCCTTTTGGATGAAGTAGGTGAGCATCTTTTCGGTCACCTTGAAGTCGGCGATGACGCCGTCCTTCATCGGCTTGATGGCCACCACGTTGCCCGGCGTGCGCCCGAGCATGTCCTTGGCTTCCTTGCCCACGGCCACCACTTCGGCGCTGTTTTTGTTGATCGCAACGATGGAAGGCTCGTTCACCACGATGCCCTTGCCCTTGGCATAGACGAGCGTGTTGGCCGTCCCGAGATCGATCGCCAGGTCGGAAGAAAACAAACTAAAGATCGAGCGCAGGTTGTAACCGTTATTCGACATGATTCCCTCAGTTCCGGGCTCCCCGCTGCGGCGGGAGGCTGGCGAATGCCGCCTTGGATGGGCGCCGCCCGGCTGCCCCTCCCTAGATGCTAAAGACTCGCTCGAGACAGTTCCCCCGCGAGCGGTCCGTTTATGGAATTACAATTTCCACGCGCTTGATGGCCGTGCCGCCTCGCCGGTTCTGTCCGGTGATGACGATGGTCTGCGGGCCCCGCGTCAACGGGGCGGTAAAATACTTGAACGCTCCATCGCCTCGCAGGTCCGCGACCTGTTCTCCGTTAACAATCAGCGCAGCGCCCGGCTCCGTGCGACCGGTGATCTCTACAACGTTACCATGCAACTCGGTGCTTGAGACTTCCAGGAACATCTCCTGGCCCTTGCCTTGTGTCGCGAGCGTAAACTTGAACGTATCGCTCGGCGAGCTCACCCGCTTTTCCTGGTCCGTGGCCAGGACGTCCCAGAAGTAGTCGCCTTGATCGAAACCCGCGATATCGACGGATGTGCCCGTTACCTTGCGGTCTTCCACAATACGCGAAAACATCGACGTAGTGCTGATTCGAATCTCATAACTGATCGCTTCCGGCACAGACTTCCATTCGAAATGCACGGGAGTGTGCTTCGGATCCGGTACGATCAGCGGCTGCAGGTTTAGAGGCTGAGCCAGGTCAGGAGGAGCGAGGACGTTGGTCTTGATGACGGTTCCGCCGCTGGGTGGCACCGTCACGCGCTCCCATCGTCCAATTTCCACGTGCTGGTGGCCGTCGGTAGTAGACAGTTGGGCCGAACCGGCCGACACGGTGATTTCCGTTTCGCTCGTCTTCGGGTCGCTGCGCATCGCCGCGCGGCTGTTTTGCTGCACCGACGCGACCGCCGTCGCGGACGAAACCTCAGCCTTCGATTTCGGAGAATCCCAGGTGCCAGTCGTCAAGTCCACCGCGCCGGAAGTGATGTGCATCGCGACGCGCGTCTCGCTGTCCCGCCCGACCGAATTTTCCTCGACGGTTACGAGCGTGTCGGATTGAACCGTGTACGTCGTGCCGTCGGCAAACGTGATGCGCGCGGCGCCGTCGCCCACGGTCTGGATCAAGTCGCCCTTGTCCAGCGCCATGCGGTAATCCGCCGCGACCCACTGGACGGAATTCACTTTTTTCACCTGCACGCGCCCGTCGAGATTCACAAACTTCGCTTGCTTCGCGGTCAGTTCCGCCGTCGGCGCCGTGTGCGCGCCAATGACCTCAGAAACCTTGGAGAGCGCGCGGCCATACGCTTCCGGAAAAATCAAATACGACACTGCGATCAGCGCCGCTAAAACCATCATCACGTACATCGCGACGGTGCGATAGGTGACAGTCTTCCAGTAGATCTCTACGTGGGAGGCCTTCTGGCGCGGGTCGATCGGTGGTCGTTGTATCGGCATGAAACGTTCGTTAAATATTCACCTAATACCAAAATTTAGCATGCCGCAAGACACCCCGCAAACCACGCTGCCGCGGCGAGTTTCTCGCAGCGCAATAGACGATTCCGCTGTCGCGGAACCCACTGAACCCATTGCAGTTGGGACGGTTCCCTCAGAGGATGCTTTGAAGAATTAATAAATCCAGGCAGCCCCAACACCCTGAAGACGATCCAGAGTGCCGGATTTGCGACGGCCGGACTAGCGTCCGCCCATTCCCAACAAGGCGTCCACGGAAATGCTGTTCTGTTCGAGATGAATGAGCAGGTAGTAATAAATGAAGCAGTAAGGCAACTGCAGGCCGGCGACCAGCCAGTCTTGCGCCAGATTCGTGCCGACGACAAGAACCGTCATCACCAGAGCGCCTACAATCAGCGTGAACCGGGAAAATAGACCAAGCACCAGCAGCAAGCCCAGCGTCGTCTCAACCCAGGGCAGCACCGCGCCAAACACCGGCAACAGGCCCGCCGGGATCAGATGTGCGTGCTCGAAGTAGTGAGTCAGATAGGCGAGAAACGCGGCGCGCCCATTCAGCACGCGGCTTAATCCGTGCAGAAGGATGTTGGCCCCAAAAGCCAATCGCAAAATAGCGTACGCGATCGCCGTATCGGAAGCTTTGCGGCCGGAAGCGGATTCCAAGCGTTCCACCGTGCCGACGGATTGGCTCACAAATCCTCCTCTTCGTTCTTATTTCGCTTGCGGGATGACAGTGGTTTTATACCACAAGGTCCCGGCATGCAAGGCCCCGTAGCACAGCCACTCTTGGCTGTGCGTTTTTTTCAGCCTCAGAGCAAACGGAATGCGAGATTTTGCGAAAATCACACAGCCAAGAGTGGCTGTGCTACAAAAACCCTCACCCTCGCAGAAACGCTTTCAGCTCCTGCGTCAATTCCTCGGGCATCTGCTCCGGAAGAAAGTGTCCGGTCGGCATCGCGTGACCCTGCGCCTGGACGGAGCGGTCCTGCCAGGTCTGCAAGACGTTGTACATCCGGTGGAACGGCCCCTTTTCGGACCAAAGAATCAGCAGCGGGCATTGAATTTTCTTGTCCAGATCCGCCTTGTCATGCGCCAAATCGATGGACGCAGCGGCCCGGTAGTCCTCGCAAATCGCGTGGATCGTCTCCGGGCTGCGGAAGGTGCGGAAATATTCCTGAAAGACGGCCGGCGAAATCCAATCCGGCAGCGGGTCCGTAAGCTTGCTGCCTCCCAGCCAAAGCAGCGTGCATTTCAGGAAGTACTCGGCGCTGTTTGCGACCATCGTCTCGGGAAACGGCGGAGGCTGGACCAGCAGAAACCAATGGTAAAAAATCGTGGCGAACTCCTGCGTGATGCTCTGGTACAGGAGATAGGTGGGAACAATGTCGAGAATGACCAGCTTGGTGAGAACCTCGGGATGGTCCAGCGCCAGCCGGTGCGCGGCGCGGCCGCCGCGATCATGGCCCACCAGCGCGAATTTATCGAATCCCAGGTGCTTCATTACTTCCACCTGGTCCTGCGCCATGGCCCGCTTCGAATAGGCGAAGTGATCTCCGCCCCCGGCGGGCTTGCCGCTGTCTCCGTAGCCGCGAAGATCCGTCATCACCAAAAAATAGTCCTGCGCCAGCGCCGGAGCGACCTTGCGCCAAAGGACGTGCGTTTCCGGAATGCCGTGCAGCAGCAACAGGGGAGGTCCGTTGCGTTTGCCGCCGTACACGGTATGAATGGTCGTGCCCGAGGTTTTGATTTCCTCGGTTTTAAACCCCGGGAAAAACACCCCCTGGGGCTGCTGGGCGGGCTCCGGCCCGGCCAGAAGATCGTGCGCGCCTAGCGCGTTTCCGGCGGCTGGCGCAAGCGCCAGGGCCATGGAAGTTTTCAAAAATTCGCGGCGATCGGCATTCGGCATGGTTCCTCCTTTTATGGATACCTCAATTTGAATAACGGAAGGTATGCAGCATAACGTCAAAAACGAATGCATTCAAAGGCGAGCTAGTGGGCCAGTTTGCGATAAGCCCGTTTATCAGCCGGAATTCTCAATTTGGCAAGGAGAAGGCGCCATTACAACGGCCTCGAATCGTGTAAACTGACTCGGAACAAACACAACTTCGCTGGTGTCTATGTACCCATGCCCTACACTTTGTCGTTCTATCCTCGACTTCTAGAAGCCATCTCATAAATACCTCAGCAGGATAATGAGGCAACCGAGTTGGAGCATGCCGAGGAAATTGGCTTCGTGATATTCCCAGCGGCTTACGAGTCGGCGGAAATTGTGGAGCCAGGCAAAGAGGCGCTCGATTTTCCAGCGCCGGCAGTAGCGACGCAATTCGCGGCCGTCCTGGGTGCTCTTGCGGCGGCGGTTGTACTTGTGGGGCGCGATGAGCCGGATACCGTGTTTTTGCCGGAGGCGCTGATCGAGCGGATCGCTGTCATAGGCGCGGTCACCGATCATTCGTTTTGGTTTGGCTCTCGTGAAGCGCTGCGCGATGGTGGCTTCGACGAGTTTGCTTTCATGAGGCGAAGCGCTGGTGACGCAGCAGGCGACAGGAAGACCATGGCGGTCTGCGATCGCCATGATTTTACTGCCTTTTCCTCGGCGAGTCGGGCCGACAGCAGCGCCCCTTTTTTCGCCGAACTGAAGCTGGCGTCGATGAACGTTTCCGACAGATCCAGTTTGCCGCGTGCCCGCAAGTCTTCGGCCATGCGCGTGCAGCAATCGGTCCAGCGTGCCATCGCGCTGCCATTGCTGAAAACGTCGATGGCAGGTCTGATAGGAAGGATAACGGTCGGGCAGATCGTGCCAAGGAGCGCCGGTGCGCAAGATCCACAGAACGCCGTTCAGCACGGCTCGCGCATCGCGCCAAGGCCGACCTCGACCGTCGGGGCGTCGTTTGGGAGCCAGCAGTGGCTTGAGCTTCTTCCACTGCGCCTCGGTCAGGTCCATGCTCTCGGTTTACGCTAGTTTGCATAACTCACAAGCCTTGAATGGCTTGAATGTGTTTATGAGATAACTTCTAGTAATCTTTTCGCTTTCCGTGTCGCTGTGCTTAGCAAGTTCGAACTCGCAAGCACAGAAAACTGACGACGGGAGCAGATTTGTGATTGACGCAAACCGCCCTTACGCTTACTTAAAATTCGACCATATTGGCGAAGGCATGCGACGAGGGAAAGGTGAGCCAACTTCACGTATTTGGCTTCGACTGACAAATAATTGCAGGCTGCCAATCACCATCAATACGTACGGTTTGCCGGACGGTAGCCCAAAAGATGAACAGGGAGTGATGGACATTATTGTGGCAATTGAGCCACCACAAGGCATGGGGTACGGCATGATGCGCGACGGGGCGGTGCAGCCAAAACCATTCGTGAAGGCTAGACCGGATCAATTGCCACACGACTACTGGTTCGACGTAGGAAGTTCTCAGAGCGTTCTGCCAGAAAAAGCCCTTCTCTTCAGTGTCCCAATAAACTACGTTGGACCGCGTTGGTATTTCGAGATTCCGTTCCATTTCGAAGGCACGAATGGAAAGTTCCCACGCGACCCAAGTGTCGGAGGGTTTCCCGAAATGAGGTTCCGATACGCACTGTCAGATTTACCGCCAGAAGCTCAGAGAGAAGTCGAGCGTTGGTACGCGAGTAATAATTCCCCAGAAGCTCCGGCCAAGCCCCGCTAAGTCGTCAGATCGAAAGCTGGGTCAATACTAGTTCCGTGGACGGAAGCGCCTTCCGACATGAGATCAAAGCCCAGGATGCTCGTTTGCCGTTTCGTACGCACGAGCCTTGGCTTGCGCGATTGCGGCGTCAAAGCGAGGTGCGCTGGCAGCGTCGAAGGCTAAATACCCGCCGTTCGGTGAGCCGTAAATCCAATTGTAGCGGTACGACCGGAAGAGGAGTTCCATGTACGGGACGAGATCCTCGACCGTGGCGGCCGACGACGCTCCGCATGTTCCCTGGGCCACCCAATTTTTCTTGGCGGAGCGATCGCTCCACAGGGTCATTGTCCCGGCCAGTTCCAGAATGCCGTTGTACTTCTGCAAGAGAGGGGCGAAAGCAACGGTGCGCTTCTCGATCGCCTGGCGAAGATCTTTCAGGGAAGTGTGGCAGTAGCCGAGGCCCACTTCGCCGCCCGATAACACGTGAAGCGGCAGACGGCGCTGCTGAATTTCGTCGAGCAGTCCTTCCACAATGTAGGTGGCCGCCAGATAGTACGGCTTGCCGTCAATCACGCGATACTCCGGGCGAGTGAAGCCGCTGAATAAGAACCACAGCGTCGCGCTCGGATACTCTGCGGCGGCGCTATCCGCCATTTGCGCGCCGAGCTGCCGTAACGCGATCAACACCTCCGGCTGTGTGTGGGACGTCATGCGCGCGAGTTCGGCCACATCGTACGCGTTGTAGTTGTTGTAAAATTCCAAATCGCAGACGATCCCGGGGACGCCGTTCGCTTTCGCGAAGCGCAGCGCGTTCTTCCAATTCTGGAGATAATCGGTCCGCGCGCCTGCTTTGCCGTCCAGATCGAGTCCCGGAAACCGCTCGAAGTATGGGACTTTGGTGAGCGGATTCCCTTCCGCATCGTTTGCGCCAATCATGCGGTTCAGATAAACCCAGGGCCAGACGTCTTTCGTCGTGGTCTTCTTCCAACTCGCAGCGTTCGTCTTCATCTGAACGAGCGAAAGAACGGGAGAAGTGTCATACGCGTCCGAGAAAGATACGGCCAACCCGTCGTAGGGCGAGCGATCGAACTGCGTCAGCTTCTGCGCATTCATTTGTTCAGCCATAGCGGTATTGACCAGCATCAAGTAGTGCTCGCCGAGGCGGTCGGTCCTCGACGCGCCGAGCGATGCCGCTTGCGCCGGCACGCGCGTCTCAACAATTTCCAATGGGATCGCCAGGAACACGGCTGCGACGAGGATCAACACACAGCGCGAATTGCGCGGCCCGTGCGAACGACGCAAGCTGGAAATCATACGCTGAGGTTGGCACGACACGTGACAATCATATCATTCCCGAGCATCGACGCGCGGGAGAAGGTCAGCGGCTAAAACCGCATTAATGTTGCAGTTTTGCGGCACGGCATAACAGGCCGCAAAAAAAGGATTTGGTTGTCATTCTGAGGCGCGCTTTTCGCCGAAGAATCTCTCGGTGGATTGGACTTAGATCGAAGAGAGATTCTTCGCTTCGCTCAGAATGACAGCGGGTCCTGGATCTTCCGCGGCCTTTGCAGCCGTGCCCTACTAATCCCCGGGGAGACTGCCGCTTTGGCTGCATACGCTGCAAATGCTATCCTGCCCACTCGCTGCGGAGGCGCACATGTTGCTGTCAGAGAAAGTTGCGGTCATTACGGGCGGCGGCCGCGGAATCGGCCGCGCCATCGCGCTCAAGTTTGCCGGGGAAGGCGCGGCAGTCGTGGTCGCCGCCCGCACAAAGTCGGAAATCGAATCCGTGGCGCAGGAAGTTCGCGCCGCGGGCGGACGCGCGGCCGCCGTGACAGCAGACGTAGCGCTGGAAAACGATTGCGAGCGCCTGATCCAGGAAGCGGCAACGCAATTCGGCCGGGTGGATATTTTGGTGAACAACGCGGGCGAGTACGGCCCCGTCAAGCCGGTCGAGGAAATCTCTCCCGCGGAGTGGGACCGCGTGGTCGCGGTGCACCTGCGCGGCGCCTACCTCTTGACGCGGCTCGTGCTGCCGGGCATGTACGCCCGCCGATCGGGCGCTATTCTGAATATCTCGAGCCTGTCCGCGAAGTCCGCGTTTGGTTGGGGATCTCCCTACGCGGCGGCCAAGGCGGGCATGCTGGGTCTAACGAGGGTGGTGGCCGCCGAAGCGGCACGGAAGGGCGTGCGAGTCAACGCGATCTGCCCCGGGCCGGTCACGGAAACGAAGATGTCAAAGGACTTAGGAGCAACGCTCGCGGAACGGCTGGGAGTTTCGAAGGAGGAGCAACTCAGCGGCTTCCTGAATACGATCCTTCAAGGGCGCGGCCAAACGGCAGCGGAAATTGCCGCTGCCGCGTTGTTCCTTTGTTCCGATCAGGCCAGCGCGATTACTGGGCAGGCTCTGAACGTGGACGGCGGAGCTGCTTTTTACTGATCTCCTCGGCTGCGGTCAGCGCGCGCTTGGCCTGATGCCCGGCCGCGCTGAGTCCCCAGCGGCTTGCCTTATCAATGAGATAGAAGACCAATGCGATCACCGCGCAAACGATAAACAGGCCCGTAAAGAGGATCAAAGCCGCCAGCAATTCGCGAACGAAGTAAATCTGCAAGGCTACGAAAGCGCCTAGACCGATCCACAACCACTTCCGAGCTTTTCGCTCGGTGTATACCTCACTCACCTTCAATTTGGATGTCCCCCCTCGCCTTGACGAAAGATTGGATGCAATTGTCCGCCCAGTCGACGCAAGTCGAGTGTAGATGCTAAGCCGCCCTTTTTCATATGGTACGTGGGTGGGGTTAACGGTGGAACGCAGGGTATAGTACGCCCGGTACGGATTAAAGTAGGAATTCTATGGGAATTGGGAAAACTATCTTGCAGATTTCATAGGCCCGTCCGGACCAGCCAGATTTAGCGGCCCTCGAACGGGTAGCGGTCGCCCGCCTGGACGGCTGCAGCGACGCGCTGGCGCATCGCTACCGTGTCGGCTGGGACTCGTTTCAGGAACCGGCGCAGCACCGCGAGTTGGGTGCTCAGCATATCGCCCTCCAGCACCGCCGCCAGGGCCGTGCGCGCGCCGACTTCGACGCGGTCGGCCGCATCGTGCAAAAAGACGCGCGCCGCGTCCGCCATGACGGCTGCCGAAGCCGCGCCACGCGCCGCTTCGGCCTTCTGCACGCGGCGGAGGGAGGATTCCGTCGCGTAGCATTCCATCACCATGTCGGAAAGCGCCGCGACGACTTCCTGCTGGTCCGCGAGACGCTCGCGATATTTCTCGAGCGCCGCGCCCGCCACCAGTAGAAACGCCTTCTTTAGACCGGCCAGAATTCGCTCCTCTTCCACCCATTCGCCGGCCGGAGGCTCCTCAAACGACGGGCCGGCCATGATTTCCTCGCGCAACTTGGCCCCGGCCTGCATCAGCGGCAGAACGCCCGAGGTCGCGCGCTTCATCAGCATCTGGACGATCAACATGCGATTGATTTCGTTGGTGCCTTCGAAGATGCGGTTCACGCGGGAGTCGCGATAGGAACGCGCCACCGGATAGTCTTCATGGAAGCCGTAGCCGCCGAAAATCTGGACGGCTTCATCGACCACAAAATCGAGCAACTCCGATCCGTAGACCTTGCTGATCGAGCTTTCGATCGCGTATTCCTCGAACACTTTCATGGACTGCTGCGACTTGTCGGCGCCGGCCCCCGCCGCCGCAATCGCGCGGTCCATGAGGCCGGCAGACCGGTAGATCATCGACTCTACCGCGAAAATCCGGATGGCCATCTCCGCCAGCTTGGCGCGAATCAGGCCGAAATCCCCGATCGGCTTGCCGAAGGCCACGCGCTCTTTCGCGTACTTGGAAGCGATCTCGAGCGTGCCCTTGGATCCTCCCGTGCAGTACGCTCCCAAACTAAATCGCCCGGCATTCAAAATATTGAATGCTACGATGTGCCCGCGGCCGATTTCATGGAGCAGGTTTTCCTTGGGCACCTGGCAATTCTCAAAGAAAATGGCGGTCGTCGAGCTGCCCTTCAGGCCCATTTTCTTTTCTTCGGCGCCCGCGGAAAAGCCCGGGAACCCGCGCTCGACGATGAAGCAGGAGAATTTCTCGCCGTCGACTTTCGCGAAGACGATATAGACATCGGCGAATCCGCCGTTGGTGATCCACATTTTCTGCCCGTTCAAAATCCACGAGCGGCCATCCGGAGAAAGCACCGCGCGCGTGCGCGAATTCTGAGCGTCCGAACCGGCTTGCGGCTCCGACAGGCAATAGGCAGAAAGCTTTTCGCCGGTGGCGAGGACGGGTAGGTACTTTTTCTTCTGTTCTTCCGTGCCGAAGAAAACGATCGGGAGGGTGCCGATGCCCGAGTGGCCGCCGTGGCTCACTCCAAAGGACGCGTACGCGGATAGTTTTTCCGCCAGCTGCACGCTCGAAACTTTGTCGAGACCCGCGCCGCCGTACTCGTCGGGCACGCCCCCGCCGAGCAGGCCAATTTCGCCGGCCTTCTTGAGGAGTTGCGGCAGCAAACCGGGCTTGTGTTGCTCTAGGTCGGGGATGGCCGGGACCACTTCCTTGCGGATGAACTCTTCGGCCGTCTGGCCGATAAGCTTTTGATCGTCTGTCAGCTCGGCGGGAGAGAAAACATCTTCCGGAGTGCAGGACTCCACCAGGAAACTGCCTCCGCGAGACGCGGCCCGCGGCAACGACGTAGTAGCCATGGTCACTCCTGTTCGGCATCGGTAGCACAGCCGCTCCCGGCTGTGCGATTTCGCAGGCCGCGGCTGGCGCGCCGACTTGAGTCTCGATTGCAAAGACCGCACAGGCAAGAGTGCCTGTGCTACTTTAAGCCGCGCCCGCCGCGGATTTAATTTCTCCAATGTACGACGCCGGCAAGTTGTGCTCTCCCGCGCCATCCAGCATCGCTTGCAAATAGGGCGCGGACGGGCGCAGCCCTTTTTCCACTTTCGACGCGATGTACACCTGCGCCGGAACGGGCTGCCCACCCTCGGGCGTCACTTGTACTTCGATGCGCCGATAGTGGTCCGGGACGCCTTCGTAGCGATCGACGGACCGCAGTGCGCTTTCTTCGACTTTGTAGAGCACGCCGTGAACGGTTTTCCCCGACGCGGGCTGGATGTTCGCCCCGGCCGTGCCGCCGCGAACTTTCTTGTTGAAGCGAACTTCGTAGTTCGGAAGAGATGCATTGTGCTCTTCCAAAATCTTGCCCGCGCGGGCAAGCATCTGTCCGCGGTTCATGTTACTGCCGTACGCAAAATGCCAGACGGTTCTGGAGGCCATGGCGCCTTTCTCGATAAACAGGACGGATGGAGCAGGTGCGGAGTGAAACCTCATTGTAGCGGGGTTACGCAGCCAGAGCAAATCGAACGCGCTGTGGGAGTGCGTAAAATCGGAGCCACAGGGCTTAACGAGTCGTAGTGGTCCGGTTTCTCAGGCACCGAGTTGAGTTGCTTCCGCTAACCTCTGTCAGCACGTTGCATAGAACGAGCCCATCCCTAGCGTATCCGAAGAATGCCTTCTAAAATGCATATCTGAGAAATTTTCCGGGAGGCCAAATGGAGAACTGGCGAGCCAAGGCGGTGGAAGCTTTTCCGGAACTTCAAGCTGTGATTCAGGAACAATCTGGGATAGTTGCTCTTTGGATTGAGCTTTATTGTTTGCTGCAAGCCGCCTATGAAGAGCACCCGGTCAACGACACGTTCATCGGCGAGGTCTACGATTACGCGGCATGGTGCGTCAACCAACCACAAGACCAAGGTGCTAGCAGCGAAGACCCGTCGAGCGCCGCTGCCGTGTGTCTGATTGAAAACATTCCGCTCAATAAAAAAGTTTCCGACGACTCATATCGATGGCTCTCCGTAGAAACGTTTCGAGGTTGTGAGACTCTATTTCGTTACCACTTATCTGAAGAGGAGTACCGCACATTCTCAGACGATTTCATGCGAAAAAAGAGCGGATTCGTTGGACCTTCGAGGTTATAGCTTGACCGAAGTCCCGCGAAGTCGCCATATCGAAAATTGGCCCACAATTCGCCGAGTCATCGGCCGCGCCCGCTGGCCGATCTTCGCGTAGACAGGAGTTTTGATCGGCAGGATACTTCCGAGGAGCGGAGATTTTGAGGCCTCAGGTTAGATTTAAAGTCGCCAGGAGGGATACTCGATGTACAGCTTGCGCTCGAAACGGATTATTTTTGCAAGCGCGGGTCTTTGTATAACGCTGCTCGGGGCTCCGCATTTCATGGCGGCCGCGGGCCCGAGGGCGCGTGATACAACAGCCACGAACCAAATGCCCGAGTCGCACCAACAATCACGGATCACGAGCGTAGCAATTGCCGGATCGCAACCGGCGGGAACGTTTGCCGGCGTCGCATACAGCAGAACATGGGGAACCGTTTCCGGGGTTGTCGCGCCGCGGGACGCGATCATCGGCTTCGATGAATTGCCGCACGACGCGGACGGCAACTATGCCTACCAGTCCGAATTTGAAATTGTCGCGCCGGAAAAGCCGGGGACGAATTCGGCGATCCTGGTCGAAGTGGAAAATCGGGGCACGCCGGTTTTCCTGAACACGCTGCATGAAATTGCGGAGAGCGGTCCACCTTCCGCCGCGGCCGGCGGGGGAAATCCCGGAAACGGATTTCTTTACGAGCATGCGACCTCTTACGCCCGCGTGCAATGGCAGACGGGAATTGCCGCGAGCGTGCCGCAAAACGCGGAGGGCGTGGGCGAAGTCATCGTGCGCGATTTTGGACGCCTGCTGGCCGGACGCACGCATCTGGACGCCAAGCCGCCGGTCGATTTCGGAACCTACCACACGCTGATCCTCGGCGGGATCAGCCTGAGCGGCTTTTACATCGATACATTTTTGGCCGAGGGCTTCAACACGGACCCCGGCGATGGCGGCGCGGTGTTCCAGGGCGCGATTGCGGTGGACGGCACAGGAAACTGGATCGCCATCAATGAGCTCGCGGCGGAAGCAGGCGTGAAACAATTTCCGTATGTCGTGCCGGACGCGAAGCCCCTGCGCGCTTCCGACATTTTGGGAGGCCACGCGAGCGATCCTTTCTACATCGACATCGCGAACTACACCGATTTTTACCGCCTGCGCGCGAGCCTCACCGACGTCGACACGAAGAACCCCCGGATCCGCCGATACGACTGGCCGAGCGCGCACGCTCCCGCTCCGATCGACCAGAGCGCCATCGCTTCGCGGCTCAGCCGCTGCAACGGGGGCGTGCCGGTGGATCTAAATCCGATTTCACATGGGGAGTATTTGCGCGCGGTGACGCTCGAATTGGAGCGCGAACTGGGTGTCCCCTCCGCGCGTCAGGCGCCGCGGCTGCCTCCCACCACGCTCTTCCTTCTGGACCCTGCATCCTCGCGAACGCCAAACTTCAACGCTCTGCCCGGCGTACGCCTTTCGATTCCGCTGGTGGACGAGGACGCGCAGCCGTTCGGCGGCGTCCGCTTTCCCGAGGTGGAACATCCCATCGGCAAGCCCGTCCCAGTTTCGATCTCGCCGGTCACGACCGCTTCGATCGACGCCACCTGCGGAAATTTGGGCGGATGGCAGCAGTTTTCCGCCGAGGAACTCGCGAAGCGCTACGGCAGCGAGGCGAACTATCTGAAACTGTACGCGGACTCGCTCGACAAGCTGATTGCGAGAGGCTATCTATTGGCTTCGGATCGAAACGAAATGCTGAAGACCGCGGCGGCGCTGTACGAGCGGCGGCCGGCGCACTAAAAGCTCCAGCTGCCCAAAATTGCTGGGCCGACAGGGGCTAAAGCCAAATTTTTCTTCGTGTTTTAATGTCGCGGCTCAAGCCGCGACCCACAAAACCCATTTCCGCGAGGTCTTCTAATCCGCCTCGCGCAAAACGCCGGCCAGGAACGCAACGAGGTGCCACTCGTCGATCCACGCGGCGTGCCTGTCGGGATCCACGTGGGAAAACGCCGGAGTAATCAGCACCGCGCGCAGATCCTCCCGGGGAATATCCTTTTCGAGCCACAGGCTCTCGGTGGACGGAATGACGTCGTCCGTGGCGCCGTGAAGAAGGAATACCTGCGCGCGAAGCGCGCCCAGCTTTCCCTCCGGCGAAATCGCCGCCAGTTGCGAATCGTCCGCCCGGATCGCCTCCAGCAATTTCGGCCGCAGCCGGTCGATTTGCCGCGCGAGCAAAATCTCCATCGTGGAGCGGCCTTCCGGACTCAGCCGCGGGAAAAGCGCTTGCGCGTCGGCCGGGCGTTCCCAAAGCCAGTCGCGCAGCGAGTCGTGCGCGACGGCCAGATCCGTTGCCCCAAAAAATTGATCGAGGTGAGAGTAGACGAAGACCGCCGCGCCATAATCGTGCGCGGAATACGGCTCCGTCCGGCCGTCCGGGAGTTCCGCGCGGCTGGTAGCGAGAAATCGTGCGACCCTCGCGAGATTGCCGTACGCGCCCATCAGGATGAGCGCGCGAATGTGCGGGCCGTAGCGCGGATCGCACGCGGCCAGCAGAGAAAGTCCGCCCGCGAAACTAACGCCCACGACGGTGACGGGACCGGCGCCGAGTTTCTGCTGCAGCCACGCGGCGGACTCTCCAATCGTGCCGACCGACGCGCTGTCCACGTGGTAATCCGCAAGGGCCGCGA
Organism: uncultured Acidobacteriota bacterium; assembly: GCA_963800455.1. Lineage (GTDB taxonomy): Bacteria > Acidobacteriota > Terriglobia > Acidiferrales > UBA7541 > Palsa-360. The sequence continues at coordinate 2,020,504 of CAWDAY010000004.1, forward strand.
TCTCCGGCGTAAGCACGAAGAATCCGTCGCCGGCCGCGGCGCGCGCAAAATTCACGAGCCTGGGCTCGTCGATTCCCAAATGATGAATCCCGTGAACGAGGACCATGCCGGGCGGATGGGCAACGCCGCGCGGCGCGTAGAGCCTGCGCCCGCACGGGGCCCTGCGTCGTGGAAAGCGTGACCTCTTCCGTGTCCAGCGGATGCGCTTCCAGACGCACGAGCAGCCCGGAAGCATGAGGATTCAGAAACTGAATCAGGAAGACGTAGCTGCGCAGGTCATAGCGGAGAGAGTAGACTCCCGCCGCCAGCAGGAAGATCGGAACGAGCGCCAACCAGAAATAATTTGAACGCAGAAACGCGCGCTTCGGTTGGACAGGCGCCGTCGCTTTCATAGAGGCGGGAGTTCTCGAGAAGTCCAACACCGGGCAGCGCCGCGGCTACTTCGTATCCACGTTCGATTTCGGCGCCGTATATCCTTGCCGCGCGTACACCAGGAACTTGACCTTCTTTCCCTTCTCGTTGAGCACCGTCAGCGGGCCGCCATCCGGCGCCACCAGTTCCACCTTGATCTTGCGGTATTTGCCGTCGAGCGTTTCGTTGCTCGGCGTATACGCCAGGCTGTATTGGTTGCGCAAGCTTTGCGCCACGTCCTGCATGATGCTGGGAATTTCGCCGTCGAAACGGGGCAGCCACGCGCGGCCTCCGGTCATGGCCGCGAACGTCTTGAGCTGGTTCTGCGCCTGAATGTAGATCAATTGCTCGCCGAAGGCTCCGGGGGCCTGCGCGATGAACATCTGCTCGCCGACGCCGACAGTAAAAATGGTGACGTCGGTGTCGCGAACGCGCTTGAGCGTCTGGTCGAGCGTGATCCGGCTGAACGTATCGATTCCGGAGGCCAGCACGAGAACGGCCTTCTTGCCTTTGACGTCTTTCATGCGGTCCAGCACGTCCGTGAGCGAATCGAAGAGATTCGACTCGCTGAAGGGGGGAAAGACCATGTTGTAGAGTCCCTGCATGATCTCGTCCCGGTTGTGCGTGAAGTCCACATCCACGTTGGAGCGCATGTTAAATGTTTCCAGAGCGACCCAGTCGTTCGGCTTCAGGTCGCTCAGAAACGCCGCGGCCCAGTTGCGGGCGTTATAGGTGAAAAACTCGTATCCCAACTGGCTGAATTCCAGCAGCAACACGATCGTGATCGGCGCTTCGGAGGGCGAGAAGCTTGTAATGGTTTGTACGGCGCCGTCCTCCGTGAGCCGGAAATTTTCCTTTTTGAGGTCCTTCAAATAATTTCCATTGTTGTCCGTGACGACGACGTCCACGTTCACGACGGGAACAGTGACGGAGATCGAGTAACCGGGAGCGGGCTGGGGCGGCGGGGCCTGCTTGCCTTGATCCTGCGCCCAGGCCGAATATTCGCCGGGCGGAATCAGAAGGGTGAAACAGAGCACGCTCAACACAACTCTTCGGACGGACGGCATTTTCATGGTTTCCAGAACCTCACCGAATTGCCGCGTTCTCCCAAACGAAGGACGCTCCTACCCCGTTGCCGAGGGACGCGACTCCCTATGATTGCCCTGCAACTTTCGATGCTGCCACGAAGCCCTTGGATGTTCAAATCTTTCCGCGCGCCACCCGGCGCCCGCCCCATTGCGGTTTTTCTTCGCGGCACACGCGCCCGCATGCCCGGGCTTGCATCTCCGGCCCGCATGTTACGATGAATCGTGTGCGAACGCGGCTGATTTTTCGTTGGGAGGAAAGTGCTATGTTGCAGCGTGCTGGCCGGATCGTCTTCATCGTGGCGTGTGCCGTGCTGGCCGCCGCGGGCGCCCGGGCGCAATCGTCCATGGCGAAGCCCGATCTCAACAAGCTGGCCGATGAAGCGCAGGGCTGGCTCAGCGACCTCGTTCGCATCAATTCGGTGAATCCGCCCGGCAACGAAGCCGTGGTCGCCAAATATATTTCCGCCATCTTTCAAAAAGAAGGCATCTCCAACGAACTGCTGGAAATGGCTCCGGGCCGGAGCATCGTGGTGGCGCGGTTGCAAGCCGGGCCTCTGCCCGACCCAACCAGGGCGTTGCTCCTCGTCGCGCACCAGGACACCGTCGGCGTGGACGCTTCCAAGTGGACCGTCGATCCGTTTTCGGCGACGGTTCGTGACGGCTACCTCTGGGGCCGCGGCGCGATCGACGACAAGGCCATGCTGGCCGCCAACATCGCCACGATGGTCGAGCTGAAACGTTCGGGCGCGCGACTTTCGCGCGACGTTCTATTCCTTGCGACAGACGATGAAGAACAGGGCGGCGCCGCGAGCATCAAAGTGGCCATCCAGAAATATTGGGACAAGATCGCCTGCGCGTACGCTTTGAATGAGGGCGGACGCGTGATCGTGAAGGACGGGAAGGTGCAATACGTCGGCGTTCAGGCCAGCGAGAAGGTGGCCTATAACGTCGCGGTCATCGCGAGCGGACAATCCGGACACGGCTCCTTGCCGCGGCCGGACAACGCTGTCGTGCATTTGGCCGCCGCCGTCGCGAAATTGGGCGCGTATCAGGTCCCGGCGCAACCGAGCACAATCACGCTGCGTTATTTCGAGCAGCTCGCCAAGATCGAGGACGACGAAAACGCCAAATGGATGCGCGCGCTCGAGCAGCCGGAGCGCGCCGATCTGGCCGTGAAGCATCTGGGCGAGCAAAGCCCGATGTGGAACTCGATGTTGCGCGACACGATCGCCCCGACGATGCTGCAGGCCGGAGTGCGCGTCAACGTAGTGCCCTCGGAAGCGACGGCCAATTTGAATATCAGGTTGCTGCCCGGCCATTCCATCGAAGAGTTGATGAGCCAGTTCACCAAGATCGTCAACGATCCGCAAATCCGGTTTCAACTCGCGCCGGATTCCGGCGAAAACGCTCCGCCATCCGAGCTCACGAGTCCCTTGTTTCAAACCATCGAGCGCCTGACACCGCAGGAATTTCCCGGCGCAATTACGGTCCCGCTTCTCGGCACGGGAGCCACCGATTCCGCGAGCTTGCGCTTGCACAAAGTTCAGGCGTACGGACTCGAACCGTTTCCGATGGTCGAAGACGACAGCTCCCGAGTGCACGCGGACAACGAACGAATTCCGGTCGATGGATTTCACAAAGGCGTTGTGTTCCTATATCATGTGGTGAGCGACTTTGCCTCCACGAAGTAGGCAGAAGAAACCGGCCCCCCTTCCAGGCAGAATGGGATTGGATAAAAACAAAAATGAATTTTCGCAGCGCTAAAATTGTCTGCACTCTTGGACCCGCCAGCAACTCGTCGGAAATGATCGAGCGCCTGATGCGCGCCGGGATGGACGTGGCGCGCCTGAATTTCTCTCACGGAACGCACGAGGACCATGCCCGAACAATCAAGCGCTTGCGGGAAGCGTCCGCGCGCCTGTCGAAACCGATTGGGATTCTGGCCGATCTTCAGGGCCCGAAAATTCGCACGGGCACGCTGAAGGACAAGAAGCCCGTGCAATTGGTCGCGGGGCAGCGCTTCACGATCTCGACCGTCCCGTGGAGGGAACGAGCGCGGGCGTGTGCACCACGTACAAGCGCATGGCTCGCGACGTTTCGCGCGGCGACCGCATTCTACTGGGCGACGGCCTGATCGAATTGCGCGTTCTTTCGACGACTTCCACCGAGGTGCAGTGCAAGGTCGTGAACGGCGGGCTGCTCGGCGAACACAAAGGCATTAATTTGCCGGGCGTAAAATTGCGGATTCCCGCCGTGACGCCGAAAGATCACGAAGACCTCATCTTTGCCCTGAAGCAGGGCGCAAATTTCGTCGCGGTGAGTTTCGTTCGCACGGCGAAAGACGTGCTCCAGGCCAAGAAAGCCATTGCGCGCGCGAAGCACGACGTCCCCGTGATTGCCAAACTGGAAAAACCCGAAGCGATCGATCATCTCGATGAGATTCTGCGCGTCTCCGACGGCGTGATGGTCGCTCGCGGCGACCTGGGCGTGGAGATGAGTCCGGAGAAAGTGCCCGTCGTCCAAAAACACATCATCGCCATGGCCTGCGAAGCGCGCCGGCCGGTGATCACCGCGACGCAGATGCTCGAATCGATGACCCAAAACCCGCGCCCCACGCGCGCCGAAGCTTCCGACGTGGCCAACGCCGTGTTCGACGGCAGCGACGCCCTGATGCTCTCCGCGGAGACTGCGTCCGGCGCCTATCCCCTGGAAGCCGTGCAGATGATGGACCGCATCATTCGCGAAGCGGAAGCCCACAATGCGCACATCCTTCGCCCGAGCCCGGCGCAATTCGATATCGCCGAAACCGCGTCCGAATTGATTTGCCACGCTTCGGAAGAATTGCACATGAAAGTGATCGCCGTATTCACGGAGACGGGATCCACGGCGCGCCTGGTTTCCAAACATCGCCCGCGCCGCCCCATCATCGCGTTCTCCACGATTCAGGAAACGCGCCGCCGGCTTTCGCTGTACTGGGGCGTCGTGCCGCGAACGATCGGCAAGGTGAAGGACATCGAAGAACTGGTGCGCTACGCGGAACAACGCTTGCTCGAAGAGAAGCTCGTTCAGCGGGGAGACGTCGTCGGAATCGTGGCGGGGACGCCGCTATTCGTCGGCGGAACAACGAATTTCATGAAATTTCTCGTGATTGGCAGCGACGAAGAAAAAATCCGCAACGGCGGCCGGTAGCGCGGGCTTCAGCCTGCGGATTTTTCCGGCCCAGCGAAATCAAAACCCACAGTCAGAATCAGCCGCGAAAACCTAGTTCACCCAGCGATCGTCGGAACTGTTCGGCGGCTCGTTCTTGTGGTCGCGCATGTAGACTTCAAATTTGCGCCGTGCCCGGCGGCGTTTCCAATCCAGATAGTCGTTCCGGAATCGGTAGAGAAACAATCCCCTTCGCAGATACAGGTATCCCACCAAAGCGCCGCCGAGATGCGTGATGTGGCTGACGTTGTCGCCGCCGACTTCGAGCGAAAGGAAGAACTCGATGACGATGGATCCGGCCACCAGTAGTTTCATTGGAATGGAAATCGGCAGAGGGAAAAGCCACACTTGGCGGTCGGGAAACAGGATCCCGGCGGCGATCAGAACACCGTAAATCGCCCCGGAGGCTCCAATCGTCGGGATCGCAAAAGAAAAACCGGTCCCGTGCGGATCGAGCATCGCCTTGATGAGGACGTTGATGCAGCCGGCGCCGATCCCGGTCAAAAAGTAGTACTCATAAAAGCGCCGCGTGCCCCAGGTTCGTTCCAGATCCATCCCGAAGAAATACAGAAACAGCATGTTGAAGACGAGATGCCAGATGCCGTCGTGCAGGAAAAGATAAGTCCCGAGCTGCCAGATAAATAAACGCCGCGTGACGTACCAGGGCACCAAGCCGAACAAGTGATTGAACTGCGCGGTGTATTCCGGAGGAAAAATCAGCCGCAATAGATATTGAAACAGAAGCACGCCCGTGCACGCGATGATGATGTTGCGAATCGCGGGCGTAAGCATTCCACCCCAACTGATGCGCGGACCGAACGACCCCGGATATCTCGAACGCGAGCCCATTGTGCTGAGTGTAAGCGCCGCAACGCCGGTAGTCAAAGTATGAGAGCCGCTCGGGACCCATAGCCCTGCCCGGAACATTGCGTGACGCCGCGGACGGGTATACAGTAGCGTCCGGCCGGAGCGGGGGAATGTAAGGTCCGGCTCAATCGAAACATTCCCGTTGCTACCGTTTGCGCCATGCATCGGCCGTAGCCCACGGCCAGCGACTGCCCCTCGTCCATGCGGATTGGAGACACTCCCCTTAGGAGAACAACTACCATGCGAACCACGGAACGAAAGTCCCTATTGCTGCTGCTGGCGGTTTTCCTGCTCGGACCGGCGCTTTTTGCCGATCAGGTTTCGCTGAAAAATGGCGACCGCCTGACCGGCACGATCGTCAAGTCGGACGCAAAAACGCTCGTCCTCAAAACAGAGTCCGCAGGCGACGTGACGTTTCAGTGGGCCGCGATTGACGCCATCACTTCCACGCAACCCCTGCACGTCGGCCTCGCCGGAGGGCAAATGATCGTCGGCCCCGTGGCCACGAAGGATGGGCAATTCGAGATTGCGACGAAAACCGCGGGGGTCGTGACCGCCACGAAGGATTCCGTTCAGCTGATCCGGTCCGACTCCGAAGAGGCCGCGTACGACGCCGCGATGGACCGCTTGCAGCACCCGCACCTCGGCGACTTCTGGAGCGGCACGCTGGACACGGGCCTCAGCCTTACGCGAGGCAACTCCGCCACTCTTGCCTACACTCTTTCGGGGCGCGCCGTGCGCCAGACGGACCGCGACAAAATCACGGTGTATACCAGCGCGGTGTACGGGAAAAATGACACGACCTCGCCGAGCCAGGTGATCGCGCACCAGATCACGGGCGGCATCCGCGCCGATGTCAATTTCAGTCCGCGATGGTTTGTGTTTGCCTCGACGGACTTCAACTCCAACGCGCTTCAGAATTTGGACCTCCAGAATGTGATCGATGGCGGCATTGGAGGTCACGTGATCAAAACAAAAAGCACGCAGTTCGACCTGTTCGCCGGGGCGGGTTACAACCAGGAATTTTTCGGGGCTTACAGTTTGCCGAATCCCACGCCTCCGCCGCCGACAACGCTCTTCCCGGCCGTCACGCAGAGAAACGCGGAAGCCACGGTGGGAGAGGCGTTCAGCACGAAGCTCGGCAGCCGCTCAACCTTCACCGAAACTTTCAGTTATTTTCCGGAACTGAGCGGACCGAGCGGCTACCGCTACACGTTCAGTACCGTGCTCTCCACCGCGATCAGCCGATGGCTCGGATGGCAGTTCAGCTTGAACGATAATTTTATTAGTAATCCGCCGATCGGCATCAAAGGAAACGACCTGCTGCTTTCGACCGGTTTGCGGCTGACGTTCGGCACGCCGAAATAACAGTAGGACGGGCTTCAGCCTGTCCGGTTTCGATTGGTGGGACGATCCAAGTGCGACAGGCTAAAGAGGCTGCGGAAAAACCCGGGCCTTGTGTCATTCTGAGCGAAGCGAAGAATCTCTCTTCAATTTAAGTACAATCTACAGAGAGATTCTTCGGCGAAAAGCGCGCCTCAGAATGACAACGAAATCCTTTTTCCGAAGCATGTGAAGCCGTGCCCGACAGAGAAACAGTGGTCGTCACACGGGCCTCAGCCTGTCCGGTTTCGGTGAGCGAGACTCTCAAAGTGCGACAGGCTGAAGCCCGTCCTACTCAAGGCGTTACCGTAAACGGGATCGACGCTTCCGTCGTTTCCCAGTCGAGCGCCAACGTTCCCTGGTTTCCGCCGTCGGAACGCAAATCGATCTTGAAAGTCTCGACGGGGCTGGCGAGCGTTTTCACGTTCATTTTGGTGCGGCCGAAGTCGGTCGACGAATCGTAGTCCTTGTGGAATTGTCCCGTCTGCTTGTTGACGATCAGCGTCCATTCCTTGGCGTTTGGAATTGTCCAGATGCTGTAGCTTCCCGCCGGAAGTTTCAGGTTGCCCATTTGCAGGCTGCCTTCGGTCGTAATTTTGGTCGCCCAATTCGCGCCGGTGCACCAGACTTCTCCGAACGGCACGAGGCCGTCCATGATTTTCCGTCCGTGCATCGAGGGCGCGTAATACTCGATCTTGATTTTCTTGCCCGCGATGGTGGCCGCAACGTTCGCCGGCGGGCTCGTATATTTTGAGGAGCCGTACTGGCCGTAGGACGTCCACGCAAAAACCCCGATCAACATTAGGACGATCCCGAAACCGCCGAATACCAGAAATCGCTTCCTTGCGCTCAGTAACATCGCCCGCCTCCTACCGGCCGCCGTTCCCGGCCATGGCGCTCCGCCCGGCTAAATAAAAATATCCCACCTTGTTGTTGGAGGGCGTCGCGTACCACATGCGGCCCTGCGCATCGAGGAAATATTCCCGCGACGTAATCTCGGAATGAGGGAACGGATATTCGGTCACCTTACCGCTGGTGGTGTTCAAACGTCCGACTTCGTCGAGGTATTCCGAGGAGTACCACACGTCGTGGTTGCGGTCGAGATTCATCGCGTAGGGACTCGCGTTCGGCCCCGGCAGCGCGTAGTTTTTGAACGTCTCCGTCTTGGGCTCGAACCGGCCAATCTGGCCCGCGCCGGACTGGCTGAACCAGACCATTCCGTCCGAATCGATTTGAATCCTGCGCGAGTACACGGTATTGCTTCCGGGCGGATTCCAGGTCTTCACTTCCAAAGTCTTGCCGTCGATCCTTCCGATTTTCCCGGCCGCGTTGTATTCGGAGAACCAGCAGTTGCCGTCCTTGTCGACCACAACGCCGTAGGTCGGTTCGCCAAAATCCGTGAACTTGCCCGACTTCGGATCGAAGCGGCTCACGCGCGTTCCGCTCGCCCAGGCCACGCCGTCTGGACCGATCCGCACCGTGTGTTTGCTGCCGCCTGCGACGAGTCCTTCCTTGCCGGGCGTGTAAGCGTCCGCGAACTCGGTGAGCTTTTTCGTCTTGGGATCGAATTTGCCGAGCCGGTTCAGTCCGAATTCGGCCAGCCACACGCTTCCGTCCGCCGCGGGATACGCGGAGTGAATGGCCACCGCGTTTTCATTGGGGACATCGTATTCCTTGACGGCGCCCGTTTCCGGGTCGAGCTTGCCGATCTTGTTCGCGCCACCGTAATACGGCATCCAGACGTTGCCCTCTTTGTCCGGCGCCGCGCTCCACGGCATGCGATTCGGCCCGGGCAAATCGTATTCGACGTAGACGATGTTCATCGCGACGTCATCAAATGTCCGCTCGAGATTTTTATATTCCGGCAGATCGGCGGGCGACTTCGGCAGCGCCGAATCCGGCCCGAACGCGTCCGCTATGAACGAAGCCACCTTGTCGGCTTGCTCGTCGTTGACCATGCTGCCCAGCAGAAAATGCATCCGGGTTCGCATGTAGTCGACGCGGTCTTTCGCGCCATCGGAGTCGCGCGAGATAGCCGCCATCCGCGTTTGAAATCCGTGGCAAATCTGGCACGGCGCGTCGCGAAAGTTGGACGTAGGACCGAACACCATTTCCTTGCCGCGAATGTTCGGAATCAGCTTTTCGCCCTGATAGAGCGAAAGATCGCGCCAGCGCACGACGCCGGGTTTCAGCGCCCAATCCATCGACGCGGATTGGCTCGCCGTCAGGCTGAGGCCCGTCCGCGGATCGGCCTGATAACCCACGGCGCGAATCCGCAGGACATATTCTCCGGCCGGCAAATCCTCGACTCGATAGCTGCCGTCCTTCTGGGACAGCACGTTCACCGTGATCCTGGTCTTGGCGTTCTGCGCCGATACGAACGCGCCCTTAAATGGCGCGCCGTCCGGCCCCTTGACCGTGCCGGTGATCGTCGCCCCGTAGGCGAAGGCGGCTAGAAACATCATCGCGCCCATCAATGTAAGCAATTGAGCTGTTCGTCGCATGGCGGCTCCTCGATTCGAGGAATCGTACTCCAGAAGCGGGCTCTCCGGCCATACTTCCGGATTTGGTTTCCTTCTCCGAGACACTTCGGAAATGCCATCCCTAAGGTTGGCGCTACAATGGCAGTCCACGAATCGTTTGATCGAACATTACGAATATGATCCAGAACCCAAAAACAATCGGCTTGATCTCAGACACTCACGGACTGCTGCGTCCCCAGGCCCTCCGCGCGCTGGAAGGTTCGGACCTGATTCTTCATGCGGGCGACGTCGGCGATCCGGCCATTCTTGAAGCGCTGAAAACGATTGCGCCGGTTTTCGCGGTGCGGGGAAATGTGGATGCGGACCCGTGGGCGATGGAACTGCCGGAAACCGAAGTCGTCGAAACCGGCCGCGCTACCTTCTACATTCTCCACGACGCTCACGCGCTCGATCTGGATCCACTCGCCGCGGGATTTCACGTGGTCGTCAGCGGGCATTCGCACAAACCGGCCCGCACGGAACACGGCGGCGTCTTGTTTCTGAATCCCGGAAGCGCAGGGCCGCGCCGCTTCGATCTGCCCATATCCGTCGCGAGGCTGGATTTGAGCGACAAACCTTGGAAAGTCGAATTCCTGGACCTCGCCGGCGCGGCGCCGAAGCCTTTCGTGCCGCGCCCCGCATAATCCCCGGCATAGTCATCGATCGGCCCAGGAAACTCAGCTTGGGCGCGGTGAAGCTGGAGACGCGGCCGGATACCGACGCACGCTTTGGATTAATCAAGAACATAAGTTCGATTTGAACTTTCCTGGGACAGCGGACCAGTTGCTCCGAATCTGGCCGTGCGTCCAGTAGCGCCCATCGACGATCCCTCGTACCCTTCCAAAACCAATCTCGCCGCAGTTTGAAAATGCTCGAAGCAATGGACAGCACGGGGGATGTGCGGCCAGAGGTTGGAAAGTACCAGGGGAGAATCCGTGAAGCGTTCCGCACTGGTGATGCTAGCTGCCGTGGTCGTGTTGCTGGGCGGGTGCGCCCAGGCAATTCTACCGGGCGGCCCGGGAGCAGCGGGCGGGCCGGGGCTGACAGCGTTGACCGTTTCACCATCGAGCCCGTCCATCCCCGGTGTAGCCCAGCAACAGTTCACCGCGAAAACAGGGGACGGCTCGACGCCTGCGGTGAACTGGTCCATCAACGGAATTGCGGGCGGGAACTCGACCTTGGGGACGATTGACGCGAGCGGAATGTACACCGCGCCGGAATTTCCGCCGGCGCCCAATTCCATCACCGTCAGCGCGGTCGAAAGGTCGAACGCCAGCAGACTCGGAAACGCCAACGCCACACTGAATAATCCGGTGCCGCAACTGACCAGCGTGACGCCCACGAGCATTTCCCAGGGCCCGTTCACGATCACGCTGACCGGATTGCATTTCGCGCAGGGCGCCGTCGCCTACATGGGAACTACCGCGCTTACGACGACGTATGTTTCGTCGACGCAACTGGCGGCAGCGGGCATGGCGACGAGCACGCAAGCGGGAACACAGACGATCACGGTCCATAACCCGGCCCCCGGTGCGAGTGTTTCCGCGGGCGTGAACCTGATCGTGCAGGGCGGAGTCGCTGTGACGGTGGCGCCGGCAACGGCCACGGTGCGCACAGGCAATCAGCAACTCTTCAAGGCCACGGTGACCGGAGCCTTGAACCTGAGCGTCACTTGGACGGTAAACGGCGTCGCCGGCGGAAACTCTACAACCGGCACGATCACGGCGGACGGCACGTACACGGCGCCGCTTACTTTGCCGACCCCGAACACGGTCACCGTGACCGCCACCAGCGTGGAGGATCCTACGCGGTCGGGTAGCGCAACGGTAACGCTGCAAAATGCGATCCCGGTGATTACCAGCGTGACGCCCACGACCTACACGGCGAACACGCAGTTCGATATGACGGTAAATGGAACCGGCTTCGTTCCTGGGTCGATCGTGCACCTCGGCAGCCTGCCGCTCAGCACGACCTACATTGCGCCGACGCAACTCGTCGCGATCGGCTCGCCCACGCTCGCGCAAGTCGGCACGGTTCCGGTCACAGTCGTAAATCCGGATCCCGGAGGTTCGACTTCCGCGCCGTTCAACGTGACGGTGGTCGGCCCGAATTCCAATATCACCGTGACCGTTTCTCCAAAGTCCGCGACGCTCGGAGCCGGAAACGTACAGCAATTCATGGCGACGGTCACGGGATCGCTCGACTTGAGCGTGATCTGGTCGGTGAACGGCGTGATCGCCGGAAACAACTCGGTCGGTACGATCGACTATCAGGGGAACTACACCGCGCCGAACAACATCGTGGGCCTGGGAAGCGTGACCGTCACCGCGACCAGCAACGCGAATTCCGCGAAGTCGGACAGCGCCGTAGTGACGCTGATCAATCCCGTGCCAACGCTCACTTCGGCCACTCCTTCGACTCTGGGACTCGGATCCTTCCAGATCACGCTGTACGGGACGGGATTTGTCAGCACGTCCACGGCAAGTTTTGGCGGACAGCCGATGCAGGTGACCTACGCGACGCCGACGATGATCAGCGCGATCGGCACCGCGTCCAACGCGCAGATTGGGACGGTCACGATAACGGTAACGAACCCCGCGCCGGGCGGCGGAACCTCCAACGGCCTGAATGTGACTGTGACGACCGCGGGAACGCCCGAAAGTTCGGGGGCGGCGGTCCGTTTTCTCGAGCAGTCTTCGTTCGGTCCGAACATGGAAGGCGTGAACCAAGTCGCGGAGACCGGCTTCGATACCTACCTCAAGAACCAGTTCGCTTCGGCGATCACGCCCTATCCGAACCCGCGGCCGAATGACAGCATCAATAACGTGCAGCAGTCGTTCTTCCTGAATTCCATCGTCGGCGGGGATCAGCTGCGCATGCGCACCACGCTGGCCCTGAACGAATTTTGGGTGGTGAGCGCCAATACCATAAACGACCCGCTGGGGTACACGAATTACCTGCGTGCGCTCAGCAACGATGCGCTGGGAAATTACCTGAATCTGATGACGGATGTGACCTTGACTCCGGCGATGGGAAATTTCCTGAACATGGTGAACAACGACGCGCCGCCCGCCGGAGAGCACGCCAACGAAAATTACGCGCGTGAAATCATGCAGTTGTTCTGCCTGGGATTGAACCAATTGAATCCCGACGGGACGCCCATGCTGGACAGCAGCGGGAACCCGATCCCGACGTATACGCAAGCCGACGTCATGAACCTGGGCCGTGTGTTCACCGGATGGACCTATCCGCCGACTCCGGGCAAACCGGCGCAGAGTCACAATCCGGAATATTACGGCGGTCCGATGGTGGCAGTGGAAGGATTGCACGACAGCGGAGCCAAGACACTTCTGGGGCAAGCGATTCCGGCGGGCGGGACCGCGGAACAGGATTTGGCGGCAGCCCTGGGAATTATCTTCAATCATCCGAACGTGGGCCCGTTCGTCGCCCAGCAGATGATCGAGCACCTGGTCACCAGCAATCCCAGCCCCGCGTACGTTCAGCGCGTGGCCACGGCGTTTGACACCGGGACGTTCAACGCCTACGGATCGGGCAAACGCGGCGACTTGCAGGCAACGGTTGCGGCGATCCTGCTGGATCCCGAAGCGCGGCGGGGCGACAACCCGGCGACGGTTGCTGTTACGGACGGCAAGCTCCGCGAACCCGTGGTCCTGATCGCAAGCATTGCTCGAGCCTTCCATGCCAAAACGGATGCGGGAGGGTTGGCGGGGTGGAGCTTGAACATGTCGCAGCCCATTTTTGAACCGTCGACCGTGTTCAATTTCTTCCCGCCCGTCAATCCGATTGCCGGCACGACGCTGAATGGGCCTGAGTTCGCGATCTTTGACACGAATACGAGCCTGGCGCGCATGAACTTCATCGATGAAGTCGTGTACGGTTCGCTCGGAGGAAAGACGACGCTGGATTTCAGTCCCGTCATCACCGCCGGCACTCCCGACCAGATGGTGGCGTGGCTTGACACGCTGTTCCTGCACGGGAGCACGCCGACGCAAATGAAACAAACGATTCTCACCGCGGTCAGCGCCGTCGATTCCACGGACATCATGGGCCAGGCGCAGACCGCGATTTATCTTTACCTTTCATCGTCGATGTACGAGGCGCAGCACTAAGGCAGAGGAGCCTGAGATGACACGGCATACACGGAGAGACCTGCTGCGATTGGCGTGCTGCTCGGCGGCGGGCGCGAGCATGGTGGGCGGGCTGAGCAAACTCGGGCTTGTCAGCGCGCTGGCGCAAGGAACGGCGGATTACAAGGCGCTGGTGTGCATTTTCCTGTTTGGCGGAAATGACAGTAATAACGTGCTGGTGCCGACCGATTCGCGGTACACGCAGTATTTGCAGGCCCGCAGCGTGCTCGCGCTGCCGCAAAGCCAGCTCCTGCCGCTGCAAGCCGGCGGGCAATCGATCTACGGCCTGCACCCGAACATGCCGGAAATGCAGGGCTACTTCAACAATCAGAAATCGCTGGCGGTTCTGGCGAACGTGGGAACGCTGGTGCAGCCCACGACGCAGGCCTCGTACCAGGCGTTTCAGAATCTGCCGGAAAATCTTTTCTCGCACTCCGACCAGCAGGACCAGTGGCAGAGCGCGCAGCTTGCCGGAACACCGGTATCCGGCTGGGCCGGCAAAGTCGCCGACAACGTCCAGACGTTCAACGCCTCCGCGCAGTTTCCGCCGATTCTCTCGATCTCCGGCAGCCCGGTCTTCTGCACCGGCATCAGCACGCGGCCATTTTCGATGGATCCGGGCCAGCCGCCCGGCCTGCAGGGGTTCGATACCTCGGCCGCATCGCAAGCGCGGTATGCCGCGATGCAGCAGTTGCTGACCTTCGACAGCGGGCTGTCGATGGTGCAGGCGGCCAATTCGGTGACGGGACAAGCGGTGAAGTTCGCGCAGGTTCTCTCGGCCGCGCTGATGAGTATCCCGCCGCTACAGACGCAATTCCCGGGCACTTATCTGGGACAGCAAATGCAGCAGGTGGCGCAAGTCATCTCCGCCCGAAGCGCCCTGGGGGTGCAGCGCCAGATCTTCTTTTGCGCTGCCGGCGGATTCGACACGCACGCGGACCAATTGCCGCAGCAGGTCCAACTGCTATCGGACGTCAGCAAGAGTATGTCGGCGTTCTATCTAGCGACGCAGGAACTGGGAGTCGCCAGTCAGGTGACTTCCTTCACGCTTTCGGAGTTCAGCCGCACGCTCGAACCGGGCTCCAGCGGCGGCTCGGACCACGCCTGGGGCAGCCACCAGTTGATTCTGGGAGGAGCGGTGAAGGGCAACGCGGTCTATGGAACGTTCCCGACGCTGGCGCTGGGCGGGCCGGACGACGCCGACCGGAACGGCCGCTTTATCCCCACGACGGCGCTGGACCAATATGCGGCGACGCTGGCTACATGGTTTGGAGTCGGCGCGACGAACTTGCCGGCCATTTTCCCGAACCTGGCGAATTTTTCAACCGGCAATCTGGGCTTCCTGGGCTAGCCGAAGAATTTATTTCCAGGCCTCAGGTGTCACGGTCCTGGATCGCGGTGATAAGGGCAGTACCGGCTGTGCGGCTTGGATCGAGGAAATCAGGAGTCGACGACGGCTTATGAGAACGAAACTCAAACTTTGGCTCCTCATCGTCGCGCTGGGACTCGCGTCGCAGGCGCGCGCGCAGGGTCCCGTGATTGCCGGGGTCGCGCCAGTGTTCGAGAGTGGATTCGGGTATTCGTATGTGCAGTCCAATATCCCCTCTCAGGGCAATCTGGCGATGAAGGGACTCCTGGCGTCAGCCAGCGGCGATCTAAACGCGCACTTTGGAGTGAAACTGGAAGTGGGCTATTCGCGTTCCTTCGATGCGTTTCAGACGGGCCGCAAAGCGGACCTCTTGACGTACATGGCCGGGCCGGTTCTCTATCCGATTCGGCGTCCCAAATTCGATATTCACGCGCAGGTGCTGGTGGGCGGGGCAAGAGAAACCGGAGTGAACTTCGAGAGCGACGGAACACTCATCCGGGGATTCGTGAACCACTTTGCGTGGGCGGGCGGCGCAGGATTTCAGTACCGGATCTCCGATGCATTTTCAGTGCGGCCGGAAGTCGAGTACCTGCGCACTTCCTTCTTCAATTCCAGCGTGGCAATCCAGGGGCAGACCAATTTGCGACCGTCGGTCAGCTTCATCTACACGTTCGGTCGGCGGCGCGAATAGAATCCGGCTGCCGCACATCCTCTCTTCTCGGAATGGAGCCAATCCCAGTTTCCGAGAATCCCGTTTCTCAGGAGTTTGGGACGGCAAGCCTCAATGAGCAACACGACAGCCAGAAATCGCCTGTCACCTCATGACTTGTAAGCCTGCATTTCCGAAACGAACTCCACCACGTTGGTAAGCCCGAATATCAGACGGTCGAGCACGCAAGACTCGGCCCCAGCCTGAGCGCCATGCATCGCCGGCAAACGTTACTAAGCAGTCGCGCTCCACCCACAATATCCCGAAACAAATCACGCCTAAGATCGTGCCCTAGTAAAGCCACTTCGAAGGGCGTCGAGGAGGAAGGTCAATTTTTTCGGAATTGTGCTGCACTGTTTGACGTGGGACCCGGCCACATTCCGAGAACCTACTCGGACATGGCGCACGACTTCGATGCGAGTAAACTCCCACTTGAATGAAAGCGCGATCTAAATCGAGCGTTCGTAATTGTGACCGATCGCGTGCGATCTTTATGCGATCTGTCTCAGCCACGGAACGGCAACACCCCCTCCAAGAAGCAAATCACAATAACAATACGAAGATACAAACGGGTCGACTTCAACTATTCGCGATGAAGCCGCCCAGCAGCTTCTAACTGACGCGTGGTATAGACCCAGCGAGCTTGACGATAAGACCATAGCTGATCTGGTGTCTCTTCTGGACCTGTCCGTAGGACGTTATTGGGTGGCTGTCTCGTTAGGAAATGTGGGACCCCGGGCGAAGATGGCAATTCCTAAGCTTAAAGAAATATTGGGTGAAGAAGATTGCCTCCAAGTAAGTAAGTCGGCGGCAGGGGGTATCCGGTACGCTCTAAATAAGATGGGGGTAAAGCCTCCTCCTCCAAAGTGCGGAACTCCAAATAAGTAGGAATCTCTTCCCGGACAGCGGCAACTGGCCTAGAGATTGAGGAAAGTTATGGAGCCAGTCTCCGATCCGCGATGCCAAGTCTTGATAAGTCGTCTTATCGGAATGTGGCATTTCTTCCCAATTCCAGTTTTCGAGAACACCGTTTATCGAGCGGTGGCGAGGCGCTACAATCAGACTTCCATCTAATCGTTTTGTTCCAGATTCATGGTCAGCCTGGTGATCCACAGGACCAATGCGCACACGAACAGGCTCAGAAATGCTGTGAGTAGGAATGGACCGCCAAATGCACCGATTAAAATAAAGAAACCACCCGCGCCCAGTGCTTCGGCATATCCGCCTGTTATTTCTCCAAACACCATCGAGAGGCATAGAAATATTGGTGTCAGAACACAAAAAGCGATAGAGGCTGCTCTCGCCTCACGTCGCGAGTACATGGCCTGAAGCTTGCGAAACAACCATCTGGCTCCAACGACGCTTGGAAGGAAGGCCATTACAACTAGTGCTAAGTCCGCTACAGCGGATTTTTGATCAACGTTTAATCCCAATGCAGCTGTCCCTAATACCAACGCCATGGACCCGATAAAGGCAATAAACGCTGCCACTCCGACGCTGACCGAAAGCCTCAAGGCGCGGAGCATAATGTCCTTCGCAAGCGTACTTCTCCTGCACGGGATTTCCAAGTCATGATAAGTCGCTTATCGGATCTGGCCCTCTCGTACCGCACGCTTCGGGAAATATTCCGATGATTTTTCGGGAGCTGACAGGGGAGAGGCCGAAGGAAACCCGGTGGCGCGGTGCTTGGGGTGCCGAATTACTGCGGGAGCCGAGCCCAATTGCATCTCGGGCACTTCGTCAAGACAACAGGTAAAAGATGTACCCGCGACTGCAATCGCCCAAACGAGCGAGATGAAAACCGAAGCATCAAATATGCGGCTGGTTGAGTCAGGAAAAAATCTCAGACCGACAATCATCACAAGAAAGAATGGCGCAATTCCCACTACGTAAAACCATTTCAGTAAAAACTGCTGTCTCTCCGCCAAACGAGCGGCGGCGGGAACATCGTCCAGGCAAGCAATGGAATAACCCGCCTCTTTATCGTTATCCATAGTCTGTCGTTAATACTCTTTTTGATCGAGTCTAACAAGATCGCCCAAGTCCTGAAAAGTCGTCTTATCGTCATGTGGGAAATCCGGGTTCCCAGTTGACGATAGGGCCGTCTATCAGGCGGAACCGCTTGAAGTGCGCCTATCAAGGCGTTCCGACGAAACGTTATGGCCTACAGATTGTGAGCTTGCTTAACGGAAGGACCGATATCTGCGTGGGCTTGCCGCTGGCGTTTTTTCAATCCGGGCCGGGACGATCCCCCATCATGCGCGAGGATACATTCGCATCTCAGCCCGGAAGGCCTCAAGAGAAAATCCGCAACCGTTTAAATCTGAATCCCATCCGGGCCGAGCGCTAACCGTACTTGAGCTCGGTGCTCTGTCCGACCTCGATAATATAACCGTCAGGATCGCGGATGTAGCAGCGGATCTCGCCGTACTTGGGTATTGGCTTCGTTATGAACTCGGCTCCTCGACTTTTCCACAATTCATAGCACGCTTGAATATCCGCAACGCGGAAATTCATAAAGCTATTGATGTGATTCGGATCGGGAACGCTGAGCGTTACCGTCGGCTTATCCGGCGTCGGTCCGCCCCCGACGTTCAGAATCATCCAGATATTCGCAAGCTGAAGGTACGCAGGCGCGTTGCCGTCACCCAGGCTCAGAATGCGAGCGCCGAAGACCTGTTCGTAGTAGCGAGCGGATCGCTCGATGTTGGCCACGGTGAGAAAATGGGCGATGCTGATCCCCTCTCGCGGGGGCATCTCATAGCTCTTCTGCTCGATTTGTACGCTGCTCATTGACGACGCCTCTCAATACGTTGCTCATCCACTGATTCCGGTTCTTTCGCATTCGTACCTGCATGACGATAGCCAGCGAAGTATATGATCTTTTTCCTATTTGAGCCAAGTCCCGATAAGTGGCTTCTCGGAAACGCGCGTATTTAGCTACACGATGGCGGGGGCGAACTGAGCCTTGCGCACACGATCGCGATGAGACCGAGCGTGCCCAGAATCGCGCCGACGCAATCTTGTCGAAGCAAAAACGGCTTCTCCATGGGACGGTCTCCCGATCACTGCGCATTGGAAAAAATCCCGATGTAAGATCCCGCGGAGGCGGTGCGACAACTCAAACAGAGGTGCGTGCGCAGAGGCGAATGTTGGTGCGTGCGGAAATGAATTCCAAGTGTTCCGAGGGATAGACTCAGGTCAGGCGGAAATACTTGCCGAAGGACTGATCGAAACACCAGTCCTTCGGCAAATTTGATTTGAGGTTAGTTTTCCGCGTGCGTCTGCAGGACTTCGCCGGGCAGGCGAACCATTCCCGCGATCGAGCCCGCAAAAGGCGTTGCTTGGACGCGTCCCAGTTCGACGGGACCTGGCTGCGGTCTTTCGGGAAATTTGCTGGTGTCGGCCTGCATGCGTTCCATGCGAATGCCGAGCGTGCGCTCGAGCTGCATCAACTCGGAACGCTGTTCCCGGCCGAAGAGCGTGGAAGCGACTCCACTTTTGCCCGCGCGGCCGGTGCGGCCCACGCGGTGAATGAAGTTTTCCGCAATTTCCGGCAGATCGTAGTTGATGACGTGCGCGACATCCTGCACGTGGATCCCGCGAGCCGCCACGTCCGTGGCGATCAGGATGCGGTAGCGCCCCTGTTGAAAGCCCGTGAGAGCCGCGGTCCGCTGGGATTGCGACCGGTCGCCGTGAATGACGGCGGCGGCGAATCCTTCGCGGTTCAGGTTGCGGGCCAGCTTGTCGGTTCCGCGCTTGGTGCGCGCGAAGACCAGGACTCGCCCGGACTCTTTTCCGAGCAATTGCTGCAGCAAATCCTGCTTGTGGGCGCCCGAAACTTCAAAAGCCTGGACGCGCACATTCTCCGAAGGCTTCAGAGTGGACCCGAACGCGAGGCGCACGGGGTTCCTCATGTAGTCCTTCACGAGATGCACGACGGAAGCTTCCAGCGTCGCCGAAAAGCACAACGTCTGGCGTTCCTTGGGAAGCGCTGCCGCGATTCTGCGAATCGCAGGGAGGAATCCCATGTCGAGCATGCGGTCGGCCTCATCGAGGACGAGCACTTGCAGCCCGCGAAAATTGAACAGGTTGCGGCCGAGGTAGTCTTCCAGGCGTCCCGGAGTGGCGACGATCAGCCGCGCTCCCGCGCGAATCGCGGCAAGCTGCTTGGCCTCGGGCAATCCGCCCACGACCAGCGCCGCGGGGGACAACTGCTTCCCGCGCAACGCGTTGTATTGATCCACCACCTGCATGGCAAGCTCGCGAGTGGGAACGAGCACGAGCGCTTCGATTCCCTTCGCTTTCGAGGCCAGGAGCCGCTCGATGATCGGGATCAGGAACGCCAGCGTTTTGCCGGTCCCCGTCTGCGCGGTCGCGAGCACGTCCTTGCCTTCCAGCGCCTGCGGGATGGCCGCGGCCTGGACCGGAGTCGGCGTCGCAAATTTTGCGAACGACAGCCGTTCCTTTATGTAATCTGAAATCTTTAATTCTGAAAAATTCTGCATGTTTCTACTTTGTCTTTTCTGCCGGCGGAAGCCGTCGCGGCACGCACACGTTTTCTCAGCTTGGCTCAAATGGAGCCTGCACCCGTGTGGGCACGCAACTGGCATGGCCAGTCCTAGTTTGAATTACGCTGAAGACTCACGGAGGAAATCAAAGGCGGGGTTATCTCAAATCGTTCACTGCCAGAGGAACCACACCAAACAACCGATGTATTAAGCGCAACCGAAGTATACCACAGTTCCCTTCCGCGTAAAGCGAAATTTGGTACTGATTTGCAAGGCGCTGGCGCGGCACGATTCCATCGGAGGTCGGGACTTCAGTCCCGACGAGGAGCGTCGTCTCCTCAGGGGTTTTAACCCCTGAAGCTTCAGGGGCTGAAGCCCTCGATCAAACACTACCTGAATGGCCGAGCTGAAGCTCGGCCCTCCAAGGGCAAGGACGTTCACATTCGGGCAGTGCCAGAAATTTGCGCGGCGGGCGACCTTGGGGCCGCCCGCCGTGACCGGCGATGAATCGAAAGGTAGTTACGGTCAGTTCTTTCTGATTTCCAGCGCCTGCTCCAACCTGAAATGCAGCCGTGTCTCCGCGCCGATCGTGATATCTCGCGAGCCTGTCATCGCCGTGCCCGCGGTGCCCGCTCCGGCCCCGACTCCGGCGCCGATCGCAGCGCCCTTGCCGCCGCCGGCCAGCGCGCCGATCAGGGCTCCCACCACCGCGCCCCCGCCCGCGCCTTCCGCAGTGCGCTTGCCGCGGCCCTTGCCGGCTTCCGTCACCTCGGATGCCCTCACTTCATATTCTTTGCCATCTACCCTGATGGAACTGAGCGTCACCGAAATTGCGGCGTTTCCTTTGAACCTGCCTGCCGATTTCGCGTCGGTTACGATTCCAACCGCTCGCGCCCCCTTGGGAATCGCGACCTTGTCCCCGACGACCACGGGCTCAGCCACGGACGCGTCGAAATGGTCGCCCGAATTGCTGTCCCTTGAACTGACGGACTGGTCTGCCGAAATCACGATGCTCGTGCCGGCATCGACAACGATCGGTTTGGGAGCGAAAACGTGGCCCATGGACGATTCCGAACTTCTCTGGCTACCGGAGCTTTCTGGTGCGCCCGGATTCGCGCCGGGGTAAGCGCCCTGGTTGGCGCCCTGATTACCGCTCGTGGCGTTCGCGCCGGTATCGGAGGACTGAGCTGCCGAGTCGGGCGACGTTGCAGTTTTATTGCATCCAACGAATGAAACAAGGCTTATGAGCAAGAGATAGCGAACCAAGGCTGTGTGCCTCATGGTAGAACCTCCATTTGAATAAGGGCGGTCTCTAAATGATAGCAAGGGGCAAATTTCCCGGGGAACCGATTTTCTGGGCGGTGTGCCCATTCTGGAAGCGACCTCAGTTACAACATTGGGGGCAGGTTACAAGCTCCGATGGGTGCCCGCCTAAAGAACGGGTGAACCGTGAACAAGCTGGGGTGTCCTAAATTGAGTGTTCTCGTGATGGTTCTTGCATTGAGGAGGTCCGGGCTTCAGCCCGGACGTTCCGTCTTACGCAGTCGTGGGCTTTAGAGTCTGTGTGAGAACTCAGGTTGACGCGTCTCTTATACTGCACGAAAGAGGGGACGCGATGGCAAAGTTTATGGATTACAACCCGGATCAGGCGTATTTGCTGCCGCCGAGCGTGCGGGATGTGCTGAGCCCGGGCCATTTGTGTTTTTTTGTGCGGGGCCTGGTGGAGAAGCTGAACTCGAGCGCGTTTCGAGACGAGTACGGAGAAGAAGGCGGCCCGGCCTACGCGCCCGAGATGATGGTTTCGGTTTGGCTGTACGCCTACGCGCTGGGGGTGACCAGTTCGCGAAGGCTGGAACAGCGCATTCGCGAGGATCTGGCGTTTCGTTATTTGGCGGGCGGAGCGACGCCGGACCACTGGACGCTGAACTCGTTCCGGCGGAGACACCCGAAGGGATTGAACGATCTATTCACGCGCGTGGTGGAGTTGGCGCGGGGCAGAGGGCTGGGAAAGCTGGGGCATGTAGCCATCGACTCGACGCGCATCGCGGCGAACGCCTCGCGGAATCGCATCGACACCGAGCAGGCCCTGCGAGAGGAGCGGGCGCGGATTCGGCGGGACATCCGCCGGTGGCAGAAGCAGTGCGACGGGGAGGATCCCAACGAAGGCGCGGGCAACGAAGTGGGCAGCGCAGTCATCGCGGAACTGGAGCGGCAAGAGGAAGAAATTCCGGTACGCCTGGAACGGCTGCGGAAATCGGGCCTGAAAAAGCTCTCGCGGACCGATCCGGACAGCCGTTTTCTGCGCGAGCGGGGCGGGTTCACGCTGGGTTACACGGGCACGCTGGCCGTGAGTGAGGATCACTTGATTGTGGGGCAGTGCGTGACGCAGGAGACGAACGACAACGGCTTGCTGCTGCCCCTGGTGGAACTGGTGAAGCAAACGTGCGGAGAGCCGCCACAGGGTGTGAGTGCGGACAGCGGATTTTTTTCGGTGGATAATTTGCGGGAGCTGGAGGAACGAGGAATCGATGGCTATGTTCCGGACTCGAACCTGGCGCGCTGGTTGAATCGGGGAGGGCGGTTGCGGACGCGGGCCAGCGATCCAGCGCACCGCCGCATGCGACGGAAATTGCGAGACCCGGCGGGCCGCGCGAGGTACGCCAAACGCAAAGCGATCGTCGAACCGGTGAACGGAGTCTTGAAAGAGCAACGCGGGATGAGACGCTTCCGCCAACGAGGACTGGCCAAAGTGACAGGAGAGTGGGCGCTGAGCAACACCGCGTACAACGTGACGCGCCTGTGGCGCGCCCAATAAGCGCCCCGCAAGCAAAAGTTCGACGAACGATTTGGAAGAAAACATCATACGCTCATGCTCAAGACACGAAAGCGAAGAGTCGGCGAGTCTTCACACAGACTCTTTAGCCCCTGAAGCTTCAGGGCCTAAAGGCCGCGTTCACGCATGGCTGATTGTCCGACCTAAAGGTCGGACCTCCAAACCCAAATTTCCAGATCCGTTTGTGGAAGAAAAGTTGAAGTTAGGACAGTACCAGAAGCTGCCACGGCTTGCAGATCGCAGGCGGTCATGGCACGATATTTTTGAGTTCGCCTGACGGGTCGAAGTTGCGCATGTGAGGCTACGCCATGCAAACCGAGAAGATCATCACCGTAACTCCAGAAGGGGTTTGCTCATCCGTTCCGCGCCATTCCCGCGGCCAGATGGCGCTCGCATTGGGCATCGCCGCGGTTTCCGATGCCGCGTCGATCTGGCTTACGTTTGCGCCGCCGCTGCAGTGGACAATCGATCTGGCGACAGCCGTCGCTTTGTTCGTGATCTTCGGAAAGCGATGGGCTCTCCTGCCGGGGCTCCTGGTCGAAGCCATTCCCGGGATGGGAGTATTTCCATGGTGGGTCCTCGTCGTGCTTTCCATTCTCCTCTACGACGAAGTCAAGAAGCCCCATAAATCCGTGATCGACGCCGCCTCCACCGTTTTTCACAAAATTCTTTCGCCTCGCGGCTAGGTGGCGCAGGCTTCAGCCTGTGGGTTTCCATTGGTGATTCCGGGCGGCCCGCGGTAGCCATCCTGTCAAAGCGCCAAACGTTTTGAAGGTCAGCCAAGATTCGTCCATTTCGAATCTCCCGCGGAACCCCACAGGCTGAAGCCTGCGCCACCAAAACCACCCACAAAACCACCCCCAAAACCAGATTGCCCAGCGACTTTGAAACAAGTATCCTTCCCTGAGATTCCTTGGAGATTCCCATGAACAATCTTTCGAATGCATTTTCGCGGCGGCGTTTCCTCGCGGGCGCATCGTCGCTCGGCGCCATGTACGCCGCGTCAAAATTCGCGTTGCCGCTGCCCGCGCTGGCGCGGCCGCTGCTCGACGATCCTCGCATCGCCAAGCAGCCCATCGCCGACAAGGGTTTCGCGTCCATTCGAAAAATCGGCGATGGCCTGTACGCCACGATTGCCGACCGTTCGAAGGGACTTCAGGCGCGCTGCAACGGCGGCATCCTGATCGGCCGCGACGCCGCGCTCATGGTCGAGGGATTTCAGTCCACCACCGGCTCGCAATTTCAGCTGGACACGCTGCGCTCGCTCACGCAGTTGCCCGTCCGCGCGGCCCTCAATACGCACTGGCACTTCGACCACACGCTGGGAAATTCGGTGTACGGCGCCGCCGGAATTCCGATCTGGGCGCACGTCGACGTGCCGGCGCGCATGGCCGCGATGTACAGCAAATGGCAGTCCGAAGACCTGGCGACTTTCCTCGAGCCGTGGGAAAAGCGCGTGCGCGAAGCCAAAACCGACAGCCAGCGCGAGCACGCCCAGAGCGATATCAAAGGCGTGAGCGGAATGTTCAATCCGGTGAACGAGGCCGTTCTCGCTCTGCCCAATCACGGGCTCGATCCCGCAAAGATGCCGATCGAGATCGACCTGGGCGGCCTGAAAGTCGTGGTCGAAGCCTACATCGGCCACACGGACACCGACCTGATCTACCGCGTGCCCGAGCAAAACGTGATCTACACCGGAGATTTGCTCACCGGCGGGCAGTATCCCGTCAACATCAACGGCTACCCGACGCGCTGGCGCGCGACGCTCGCCCACTTCGCCACCTTCGACAAAAACACGCTCTTCGTTCCCGGCCACGGCCAGGTCATGGGCCAGGAAGGCGTCGCCGAAATGCGCTCCTGCTTCGACGATCTAGCCGAGCAAGCCGAAAAATCGTACAAGGCCGGCGTCCCCGTCGAGGAAGCCGTCGAACGCTACGTCATCCCCGACCGCTTCAAACATTACGTCATGTTCTCGTGGGGCTTTACGATTGGCCGCACCACCGAGCAGCTCTACGCGGAGTGGTCCGGAAAACCGGTGCAGATTCTGAATTATTCGTAGGACATGAGGTATCCGCGGTGCCGCCGCGCTCTCACGCGCAAATTAGCAACCCACAAACTTAAACGGAGATTGGACGTATTTCGCGAAATATTTCCGCACACTCTTTCCAACATAATGTTTGGACAGTTTTTTCTCTACCTTGCCTTCAAATTCCCATCTCCCACGCTTCTTGACCTCTTCTGAATTTCGCGTTATGTACTCCGAATACCCAGCCGGTACCCACCGATCTATACGGTAAACTTCGCGAACAATTCCTTGGTAAATCGCCATCGCATACTTCGCCTTGTACCTCCTGAGGCCGATTTTCCAAGTGCCACGCGTTGCCTCATACAGCTCGTGCGCGTTGATATTGTTTCGATAAAGCTTATTGATTCTGATTAGGATTGCGTTTTCTTTAACTTCAACTGGTCTCGCGCTCTCCCTCAATATCAATTCCCGTGCAGAAATGCGTCCGAATCCCATTGTGAATTCTCCTCCAACTAAATTGACAAGCGGGGGGCGTCCCAACAACGAAATGGCCGCGGCCTCGACGAGTGAGGCCATGTTATCCGTGAGTCCGTAGCACAGAAGATCGATTTGGGGTTCCTGTCCTCTGTCACGAATCGCCTTGATTCGTAACGTCTTCTTTTTCTCGTCCTCGTCTGTGAGGTGGGTGAACGCTCGGCTGTTTTTACCTTTTCCGACATAGAACGGTTGCCCGCTCTTAGGATCGGAGTACAGGTAAACGTAGGACTTGAGAAGACGATATAGTTCAGGGGGAAATCTATTTCGCATTCGGCTCGTTCGCTTCATTCGGTGCATGGTATCACCGGCGCATCCGGACGAGTTTGCCAAGCGCTCGGAGTCATGCACATAAATCGACTTCCAAGGATTCCCAGCTGAATAGAAACTTCTCCATGCGGATCGGTTAATTAGTCATAGATGCGCCACCGACAAATGCGCGCGGGGCATCTACGCAATGCTCGGCCGCTTCTTGCCGTAGCCAGTCGCCTGTTCGACAGCGTGCGCCATTTGCAGCACGGAAAAATCTTCCTTGTAGCGGCCGACGATTTGCACGCCCACCGGAAGCCCTTCCGGGGTAAAACCTGCCGGCACCGACGCGGCGGGATTGCCCGTCGCCGAGATGTACCAGCAGGATTTCATCCAGTCGATGTAGCTCGTGAATTTCACGCCGGCGATTTCCGTTGGGTATTCGGTGTTCACGTCAAAGGGCGGGAGCTGCGTGGTGGGCAGGACGAAGTATTCGTACTTTTCCAGGAATGCCTGAAAACCGCGCCAAAGCTGGCCGTGGGCGGCGTCGGCGCGCGCCACATCCATGCCGGTGAGGCGCAGACCTTCCTCGATTTCGCCCTTGAGCGTGTCCTTGAACGCGTCCGGGTGGGCCTGCAACTGCTTACCGTGGGCCTGCGCCGAAGCGAGCGCGCGCAGCGCGCGAAAGGCGACCTCCGCTGCGGCGAAGTCCGGCTCCGCCTGCTCGACGATGCAGCCCAGCGATTCGAACGTTTTTCGGTGGCCATCGACCACGGCGCGGACGCGCGGGTCGAAGGGCACGCCTCCGAGGTCCGCAAACCAGGCCACGCGCACGCCTTTAAAGCTGCGGTCCAGCGGACGCGCGAACCGTTCTCCCGGCTCGTCGATGGAAAGCGGGGCGCGCGAATCCGGCCCGGCAATCGTGCTGAACACGTAGGCGAGGTCGGCCACGGAGCGTCCGAGGCATCCCGAAGTGCTCAGCGTCGACCAGGCGAAGGCCGCCTTCGGGTTCGGCACGCGGCCGATGGAGGGACGGAAGCCGGCGACATTGCAGAACGCCGCGGGATTGCGCAGCGAGCCGCCCGTATCGGATCCGCTGACCACTGGCGCGAGGCCGCACGCGAGCGAAACGGCGGCGCCGCCCGAAGAGCCGCCGCACGTTTTCGTCAGGTCGTAAGGATTGCGCGTCGCTCCGAAAATCGTGTTGAACGTCTGCGATCCCGCGCCGAATTCCGGCGTGTTGGTTTTGCCGATGACGATCGCGCCCGCGCGGCGCATGCGCTCGACGACGATGTCGTCCTCGGCAGGAACGTAGTCTTTAAAGAGCGGCGATCCGAACGTCGTGCGGATGCCGCGCGTCTCGAAGAGATCCTTATGCGCGACCGGCAGGCCATGGAGCGGGCCCAAAGTTCTCTCTGCGCGCCTGCATCTCGTCGGCTTTCGCGGCGGCGTCGGCGGCCATTTCCGGCGCGAGCGTCACGATCGCGTTCACTTTTGGGTTTACGCGCTCGATCTGTTTCAGATGCGCGGCCAGCGCCTCCCGCGCGGAAAGTTTTTTCGCGCGGATCTCGCGAGCCATTTCAATGGCGCTCAGGAAACAAATGGAGGAATCCGCGGCCTCAGTCACCCGTGCCCCCTTCAGCAGAAACGCCGCGGACGTTCCCAGCAGAACTTCGCGGCGCGTGAATCGATTGTCGTTCATCGGCGGGAGTCTAGCACGCTCTTAGTAGGACGGGCTTTAACCTGTCCGCCGTTGATCTTCGCAGAACCGGCAAAATTCAAAAGCGGACAGGCTGAAGCCCGTCCTACTCCAGCTTCTTGCGCGCGAATACGAAGAGCGACGACGCGAGCAACAAAAACATTACGACGCCGAGCCAGTCGTTGGTCGCGAGACTGCCGATCCATTTTTCGCCGACGTTGAATTTGTCGGGCGTGACCCAGCCGCGAATTTCCATCAGCTTGATGACGATGGCCAAAAGCCCCACAACACCGCCCGCGGCAATCAGTCCGCTGGAATACAGCGCGCCGGGACTCACTTCGCTTTCGGACTCGGCGGTCTTAGGCTTGTTGCGCTCCACGAGCCAGCGCACCGCGCCGCCCGCGAATATCGCGGACGTCGTGGCGATCGAAAGATACGAGCCGACCGCGAAGGAAAGCGAGCGCACGCCGAGTAGCTCGATCGCGATGACCAGAAACACGCCGAGCAGCACGAGTCTCCAGGGCAGGCGCTGCGTCAGGATGCCGTTGATCACCGTGGCCATCAGGCGCGCCTGCGGAGCAGGAGCGGCGTCGCTGCCGATTCCCTGCACCCACTGGATTTCAATCCGGCTCGTCGCGGGATCGTACAGATATTTTCCGTCGGGAATCGTTTGCGAGCCGAGCGCGTTGACGAGCACATAGCTCTTGCCTGCGTGCTCGTAATTTTGCGTCTCCACTTGCACGCCGTCGGGAAGTTGCGCGAGGTCGATGGGGATCGGGTTGGGTGTGTATTTTTCGAGCCCCTTATTCATCCCGATCAATGTGAGTCCGATGAAAAACGAAGCGACCAGAACACCGACGATCAATCCGATCTGCTGCCGCTGGGGTGTCGCACCAACGAGGAAGCCCGTCTTCAAGTCCTGCGAAGTCGCCCCCGCATTCGCCGCGGCAATCGCGACGACGCCGCCGATCGTGATCGCCAGCGCGGCAAACGCGCCGCCCGTCCAGCCCGCCACCAGAAACATCGCGCACGTAGCCATGAGCGTCGCGATCGTCATGCCGCTCACCGGATTCGACGAAGTGCCGATCAACCCGCAAATGCGGCTCGACACCGTCACAAACAGGAAACCGAACACCATCACCAGAAGTGCGGCCATCAGATTGGAAAACACGCCCGTGCTCGCGCCCGGAATCGGTTTGAACGTGAGCAGCGCCCACATCATGGCAAGGATCACGATGGAGCCGATCAGCACGAACTTCATCGGCAGATCGCGCTCAAGGCGGTCCGTTTGCGCGGCCGTGCCGGCCCGCTGCGCGCGCACGTCCTTCAGTCCGGCGGTCAGCGCGCTTACGATCGTCGGCAGCGTCCGCAGCAGAGTGATCAGCCCGGCCGCGGCCACGGCGCCCGCGCCGATCGGACGGACGTAGCTGGACCACAACTGGTCCGGCGACATTTGCGAAATGGGAATCGTCGAAGGATACAGCGGCGCCGGCAGATTTTGGCCGAAGAAACGAATCGCGGGCATTAGCACCAGCCACGAAAATACGCCGCCGGCAACGATGGTTCCCGCAGTTTTCGGCCCGATGATGTAGCCGACGCCGAGATATTCCGATGTGATCGCTGCGCGAAACGAAGCCCCCGGCAACCACTTCGGCTGGTACTCCGGCTGGCCCGGCCACATCTGCATCGAATTCATCAGCCAGGTGTAGACGCCGCCGATCCCGAGGCCCCAGAAGACGCTGCTGGCGAACGAGCCGCCGCGCTCGCCCGCGACCAGCACGTCGGCGCACGCCGTTCCTTCCGGGAAGAGCAGGTTCCCGTGTTCCTTGACGATCAGCTGGCGCCGCAGCGGGATCATGAACAGCACACCCAGCCATCCGCCGATCAGCGCGAGAAAAAACACGCGCCAGTATTCGGTGTTCAGCGAAAATCCCATGAAGATCAGTGCCGGCAAAGTGAAGATCACGCCGGCCGCCACGGATTCGCCCGCCGAGCCGGTCGTCTGCACGATGTTGTTTTCGAGGATCGTGGATTTGCCGAACGCGCGCAGAATCGAAATGGAGAGCACGGAGATCGGAATGGACGCGGACACCGTGAGGCCCGCGCGCAGCCCCACGTACACGGACACCGCTCCGAACAGCGCGCCGAAGATCGCGCCCAAAATCACGGCGCGCCAACTGAACTCCTTCAACGCACTCGACGATTCCTCGTAGGGACGAAACTCCGCGGGCGGCGCCGTCGAGCTCCAATTTTTATTGGCCAAAAAAAACCTCCGCGACCCGCTCCACTCTCGATCTTGGCCTCACACGCCGCGCCAGGCGGCGTCTCCGGCAGTCGCCCGGCATTATGGCCTAAATTGTTTGGGGGCCGGAAGAATTCTGGGTGGAAGGTTGCACAAGATTCACAGGGTTTCCATAGCGAAGCCTTGACACTTTGCGGAAAAATCCCGAAGTCTGGCATTGCGAGAGAAGCGAGGAATGAGAAAATTGCGAGTTATTCCGCGGCCTGTGAAGCCCGTGGCGTTGGTCTTAGCAAACTCCAAAATTCGCAGACTGAAGTCCGCGCCACTCATCTCCGCGGACAAACGAAGAGAATGGTCGCTGCTTCCCGAAGCATGCTCAATTGCGCGCGCAATTTTCCCGTGGCCAGGCGGTCCGCCGCATCGGCAATTTTCGAAATCGTTTCAGCATCCAGGGCGAGGCGGTAGAGGTCCGCGCGGCGTCCGTATGAATAATTCTGATAGGACAACTTTTCAGCGGCGGCGATTTCCAGAAGGCGATCCCAAAAACTTTGGGAGCGGAATATCCGCCGCTTGGAGGCCGCCCCGCGGTCCAGATCGAGCAGATGTCTTGGGTTCGCGCCGGGACCGTCAAAAACGGCGGCGGTGCACCGGCCGGGCGAAAACGGGCGGGAAGGATCGGCGTCCGGAAATTTCGAAAGCGCGGCGGCGAGTTCCGCTTCGTCCGCTTCGAATCCAGCCCACGAATAGCGGTAAAAGTGGTAAACGACCGTGCCGGATCGGAGGAGCTGTCGGACGCGCGCCAAATCTTTTCCGGCGACGCTGAGGATCATGTCGAGAAGTTCGTCCAGGCGAAAAGTTTGCCGCACGAGCGGACGCACCGTCACGTAGCCGGCTTCTTCCTCGGTGTAGCGAACGGGAATGGTTTCGGGGAGGGCCACGCTGGGAGGATACGCGGAGAAAGCCGCAAAAGTCGACCTCACAGAAAAAAACAAGCGCCTGTTTTTATTCGACGGGAATTTCGCCGGGGTCTCCCAGCTGCGCTCGCAATCCAGTCTTAAAGGAGTCCACCATAGGCAAGGACTTCTTGGCGCGAACCTCAATTCCAAGCCTCGCCGAAAGGCCCTCGAGCAGGAACTTGAAGCTTTGTTTCCGGACCCGAATTTCGCGCGGGACAATCCGGTTCTCTCGGATGGCGCCCAGAATGGCTCGCACGAGCAACTCGCCGGCGGGTTCGCCTGGCATGCCGAGTTCAGGCTGAAAAGCGAACCCGGAATCGCCGTCACATACGATCGCCGCGCTCAGGCAGGCTTTGCGCTCGTCCTTCCCGCCAATTTCCGCGAGGGCAAAAAAATGATCGGCTTCCAGAAAACCGCGTTGGGGAAACAGCCGATGAAGAATGTCGTTTATCCGCCCTTCATCCAAAGCAACCGCCTGTGGGCGTGAGGAGGGCCGTTCGGGTGAATGCACGGGTTCTATATCGTACGCTGTGCAATTCGGGTCATCTTGCTTTTTGGGTGTCAAGAGAGGGAAGACATCTTCGTGCGCCCAAAGGTCGATCCCCGGCGGCTGCTCGGCCATACAAAGTGCAGTGAACCCTCGAAGACAGTGCGCGAGAAGCCGTCCCTCTTTTTCCGCCATGTACCAGGGAAGGTACCCGGGGCGAACGGCGCGGAAGATGGGCGCCCTTCCCCGCTGTTTCGCCGAACGTCCGAATGCGGCCAGCAGGTCACGATCGGGAGGCTTGCGTTCCCTCGCATGAACATATTCCACCATTAAGGCACGTGAAGTGCCGTAGAAGTCGGCCGGATTGAAATTCTCACCGTCGAGAATGCGCCGCATGTCGCGGTAGCTTTCTTCGCCAACATAAACATGGATGGAATAGACCATCCCGAGATTTCCAAGCACCGAGCAATAACAGAGTTCTCCCGACTCGGGGTCGCGCATGAGGATAAGCTCATCGCTGTCCAGGAATTCCCATGGCTGGAGTATCTGTAAGCGCGTGGCGAGGCCGTAGAGCCGTTCCGCGGTTTCAAAAGAGAGAGGCTGCTCGCCGGTGAGCTGTTTCTCAAAGAAGCATTGTGGTTCTTTCGCTCTGGCAGTACCAGCGGAGTTTTCCGAATCGTTCATGGCGGCCTCACCCTAGGTCGCGATACCTGCTATCTACATCATTTTGGACAGGCGCTCTTTCACGCGATCAGACAGCGCCTTGCCGTCCACGGTCTTGCCTTCGAGGCGCGCTTTCGCGGCCTTGATCACCGCGCCCATCGATTTGGGCGAGGTGGCGCCCGTCTCCACGATGGCGGCTTCGATCGCGGCGCTCATGTCGGCATCGGAAGCGCCGGCGGGCAGGTACGCCTCGAGAATTGCGATTTCCTTGGTTTCCTTGTCGACGAGGTCCTGGCGGCCGCCCTTGGCGAACTGCTCGACCGACTCGCGCCGCTGCTTAAGAAGCGTTTGCAGCACTTGAAGCGCCTCGGCGTCTTCCAGCGGACGAACTTTTTCCACTTCTTTGTACTTGAGCGCGGATTTGACCATGCGCAGCACGCTCAAGCGCAGTTCGTCCCTGGCCATCATCGCCGCCGTCAAATCTTTCTGAATCTGCTCGATCAATGCCATCGTGATCTGCACGAACGAAGGTCCGTGTCTCTCCCGGCTTTAGGAATCGCTTGCTGGATGCGGAAAATGTAAGCTTCGCGGGATTTACTATAACACAGCGCCCGGCCAGCCTCGCCGCATCCGCCGGGGGCAGGACATGCGCCCGATAAGCTGCCGATTACGAATTGCGACAGGCCCACCGCGCTCTAGGCTCAAACCGGGAGCTATGCTATTCTGATGATTCCATTCGGGCCGCTCTTTCGGGCACCCGAGTGTGTATCGTCGGGGCGTAGCGCAGCCTGGCTAGCGCGCCTGCTTCGGGAGCAGGAGGCCGGTGGTTCAAATCCACTCGCCCCGACCATTTCTTCTGTCGTTTCTTTCCCTCAGATCTGTCAGCACGACTGCCATTTTCTGCATGGGTCTGCGCATTCGACGTGGGATGAAGAAAAGCCGCGCCCGAAAAAATTAGAGACAAACCCGATTGCCTGGATCAAAACCAGAAACCACTACTCTGCCAAGAAGTATGGGAATCGTACGATCAAACTCCACGCTGGTGCGTCCCAGCACCGCGAAACGGTTGGCCGCACGCCTGCATGGCTCCGTAATCTCTGCCCTTACATACTCGTTTTTCGCCCGCTCCAGCACGTAGTTTACTCTTTATTATTAGGGACAATTGGTAAGTAACGCGTGGTATAATCAGCACCCCCCCGCGCATTCTGCGGATCTATTGGGGCGTGTTTCAAGTCCTCCAGACCCCAACCTTCCCTAGCGACGCATCTTGAGTTCGGCGGGAGTTGTTACCATTGCACGCCCGGATAGAGGCTCGGCAAGCGCAGGGCCCGGTATTGATTCGCACCGGGAGTGGTTGCCTGCCATACGACTTGCGTTGTTCCGTTCGACGGATCTATCTCCTGGTCCAGACTTCCTCCCGGTCGTCCGCAAAAATCGACTTCCACGTGGCCATTGGGAAGCAAATTCACATTCCCGCCGAAGTAGCTGTAGATGTTCGGAGAAGGATTGTAATGCGACAGAAGGGTCGCGGTCATTGCTGTCTCATCGATCTGGAGGACAGGCGCCGTTGAATAGAGGCAGGGTGGCGCCCCCGTGGAATCGCACGTCACACCCGGAGGGAACTGCCGGTTATTTCCGTTGTCCATAAGTCCGAGCTGAAAAACTCCCGTCGTATTCGGCGTGAAATAATTGGGACCATGCTGTGCGTAGAACCAGTCGGTCGGATCGGTCCCGCCAACGAGCTTAAAATCGCCGCCCGGTCCAAGTCGCCAGAGGATGTTCCCCGAACCTTGCCCGTCCTGATAATCGATCTTGACGATCCAGCTCTGATGGCGCATGGAGAACAGAAGGTTATGGTCATCGGCTGAATAGAGCAGCGCATTGCCGTGAGTCCAATCCGGGAATAGGAGCGGATGGCGGTTGACATCGAGATGGTCGAATGTGTTCCAAATCCAGACAGGCTTGAAATTCTCGTCCACGTCTACCAGCAGGTCACCGAGAACCTCGGTCGTCCCCGAATAACCCGCGAGGTTATTAAAAAGCTCCGTAAAATTCACCAACAGGACTAAATGACCGTTCGGGAGTTCCAAGACATCGTGGTGGAACCCTTTAAGGTTGAAATTGTAGCCTTGCGCCGCAAGAGAATGCCCTAGGTTTGCCAAGCTTAGTTCGCGAATCGTGTTGCCGGCGAGATCTACCTCGCGGACCACGTCGATCGTGCCGGCGGGCGGATTGCTCGCGATATTGGAAGGAAGCGAAGAACCGAATGAAATGAGAACAAGAAAGTGTCCATTGGGGAGCAACTTGATCGGTTGAACGGCATCGATACTCGACCCTTGATAGCTGTATGTCCAGAGCACGTTCCCCTGCAGGTCAACGGCAAAGGCCTCCGCCGGTTTGGAAGGAATTAGCGTGTCGAATAGTTCGATGCCGCTCTGCGGCACCTGGCCATTGCTTGTGCTCACGGTGACGGCAGCAGTCTCCGGTGGCGTACCCGTGGTAAAGGTGTGATCGACGTCCTGAAAAGCAACGCCATTGTCCAATTTCACCGAGGCGTGCATGTGGTACTGCGTCCCAGCAAGCATCCCGGCCACATAAATTTGGATTAGTCCGCCGTTAGTGGAGGGCGTTGGTTGGGACCAAGTGTTGAGGCCTCCCTGAACACTGGGGCCGAATTGGATGGCAGCAGTGCCAGGCGCCGGCAAATAAATGGAATAGGCGACCACTTGAGGATTTGCGGTAGTCGTGAGCTGGCCGGGCGTAATCAGCGCTAACGTTGCAGTGGCATAATTGGTTACAGGGGAGGCGGACAGAACAGCCTTGACGACCACATTTGTGCTGAGCTGGACCGCCGGAGCGATGTAATTCCCGTTGGCGTCAACGGTGCCGACCGATGAGTTGCCCCCCGGAATCTCGTTCACCAGCCATGAGATCGATCCGCCGCTACTGGATGCAGCCGTAAATTTGATTGTTTGTCCGGGACCGAGAGCCGCATATGCCGGGGCGATGGTTACCGTTCCGCTCTGTTCCGGCACCGGCGGCGGTGATTGCGGAGGAGGTATCTGCGACAGCTGTGGCGGGCTGACAACCTGTGAGGCCGAGCCGCAGCCCCACAGAAAAAGAATTGGGAACACGACCGCCATCCATTGAGTCCAAGGTTTGTTTATCAATTTGAGTTTTCCACACGTAAGGGTCTGAACAGGCATGGGCTGTGCCGGAGTTTCAGATTGATCCGGAATTTTCGTTTTGGCCATCCAAGCTCGAAAGCATGCTACATCAGTCAAACCTAATGTTGCCACAATCGCCGCTAGATCGCTGCGAAGCGCCGCCGGACTAATTGACTCGTTGGCGGGGTTCACTTCACACAAATGTAGATAATTTAGTGGCGGGGAAGGATCCGAATTCGACAATTTTTAACGGGATTCAGCTCGTGGGCGCAAAGGTTTCAACAAGAATCGATTCAATTCCACAAGATTCCGCACACCGCGGCGTATTACTGCGCCGGGAGGGTTGAAATCGCGGCGCCGCTTCGTATCGAATCCGTCGCGTTTCGCACGACCACGTCGTCCGAGTGCAAATCGCCAAAGATTTCGGTTTTTCCGTTCGCTGTAACGCCAGTCCTTACGTCCACCCATTGCGCGTGTCCCTGGTCGACCCGAATCACAAACGTCCTTTGCAAATCGGTTGTCACAGCGGGAGAAGGAACGAACAGCGTCGCGTAGGCTCGATGAATGGGCCAATCGACGGACGCAAACGCGCCTGGGGCGATCTGCGCTTCCTCGTTGCGGAAGTCGAGTTCGACCTGCATCGTTCGCGTGCGCTCAGTGATGTCGTGGGAGATCCGCGCAATCGGCGCATGATAGGTGCGGCCCGGAAATGCGGGCACGGCGAAGCTCACCTGTTGCCCTTCGACCACGCCGGCCGCATAGGGTTCCGGCACCGGAACGACGATACGCAAACGGCCGATATTTTCAATCTGGACGATCGGCTGTGAGCCTGAGGTCCCCGAGGACGGACCGACCAGCGCGCCCGGATGAAGATTACGCTGGGTGACGACGCCGTCAAAAGGCGCGCGAATTTCCAGGTAGGATTCGAGTTGCTCGGTAGCGCGGAGAGCGTCGCGCGCCGCCTGCACGCTGTTCGCCGCAGCCTCGACTTGCGCGTCGTCCGCGGATGCGGACTGTTCCGCCACATGAAGATCATTCCCCGCAACGACCCCGGCCGTTTTTGAGGCGGCTTCCAAATGCAAGTACGTTCCACGATCGGAGGTAAGCTTTGCCCGGGAGGCGGCGAGTTGCGCTTCGGCGCCGCGCACGGCTGCCTGCGCTTGCGAGCGCTGCGCGACCAGTTCCGGCGCCGAAAGCTTGACGATCACTTCGCCCGCCTTCACTCGCGATCCGCGATCCACCAGAATCGAGTCGATGAATCCGGTTACCTTGGGATAGACGTCCACCGACTCGTAGGGAGTAACCTGAGCAGGCAGGTTCAGGGTCGTATCCAACTTTTGAGCCTCGACCCGGGCCGTCGCCACCTTGGCCGGCTCAACAGCCGCCGACCCGTTTGCCTGCGGCTGTTGTGTGGAAGAACCTGCGCAGCCAACCAGACCGATGCAGAAAGCGGCGACGACGAAGCGCGATCTCATTGAGCATTCTCCAACCCAATCGAATGGGGGCTGTCGGGGTCTTCCGGGTCAAGCGAGGGAGACGCGAGCGAGGCGTGCGTCTGGACAATCCCGAAAACCGTTGGGAGAACCAGCAGAGTCGCCGCGGTCGCAAAGATGAGTCCGCCAATGACGGCCCGGCCGAGCGGGGCGGTTTCTTCGCTTCCCTGCCCAAATGCAAGCGCCATCGGAATCATTCCCGTAATCATCGCCAGGCTGGTCATCAGCACGGGACGCAGGCGCTCCCCCGCGGCATTCCGCGCCGCAGCCTTCGCGTCTTCGCCATTGCGTCGATTCTTCTCGGCAAATGTCACCAGAAGAATGGCGTTTGCCACGGCGACGCCGATCGCCATGATGGCGCCCATGAAACTTTCGAGATTCAGGCTTGTGCCGGTGATGAAAAGCATCAGCACAACTCCCGCGAGGACAGCGGGAGTCGTCGAAAGCACGATCAGCGAAAGCCGAAGGGACTCAAAATTCGCGGTGAGGAGCAGCAGGATCACGAAGATCGCGAGCACGAGGCCGACACCCAGGTTCGTAAAGATCTGGCGCATGGCTGTAACTTGTCCGCGGACCTCCGCGGTTACGCCGCGTGGCGGGGCGCCTGCGCGCGTGATCGCCCGGTTGATGGCGGAAGCCGCGCTGGCCAGATCATTCTTCGCGAGGTTGGCGGAAAGATTGATCATCCAAAGCCCGTTCTGGCGGTCCAGTTCGCCCGGGACGCTTCCGTTGCGAACCGACGCAACCTCGTTGACGAGCGGATCCGCGCCAGTGCCGCTTGTAACTGGAATCGTCTCGATGTCCTTCAGGGAAGTCATCTGCGCCTGAGGCACTTCGACCTGGACCTGGTAGCTGACGCCGGATGCCGGGTCGCGCCAGTAGTTCGGCGAGATGAAGCGGCTCGACGCGGTTGCCGAAACGACCGCTTGGCCGATCTGTTCCGCCGTCACGCCAAGTTGGCCTGCCAGTTGGCGATCGATGCGAATATCGACGGTGGGATAGTGCAAGGGTTCCTCAAAACCGAGGTCCCGCAAGTCGCCTTCTTTCGCCAGTTCCTCGCGAACGCGTCCCGCGTAATTCAGCACGTCGTTGTATTGCGGTCCGGTCGTTGCAACTTCAATTACTGAGGACGCGCCGAAATTCAGCGTCTGGCTCATCAGGTCCCCGGGATCGAAGGAGAAGTGCGATCCGGGAAATTCTTTTGGCAGGTCCGCGCGGAGCTTCTCTTCGAGATCGCGAAGCGTGATGGACGCGCCCGGACGGAGGCCAACGCTCATCACGGCTTCCTGTGGACCGCTCGTCCAGAGAAAAATCGCGTTGATCGGATAGGAGGAGCCCTGAGTGCCCACATAGCTGAGCGTAAGAGCTACATTGCCCGGCCCGGCTTCCCGATTCATTGTGTCGAGGAGCCGCCGCGCCATCTCCTCGGTTACCCCGAGCCGCGTTCCGTCGGGAGCGTCAAAGCGCAACCGGAACTGGTTCGCAGCCGCGGAAGGAAAAATTTCCTGTGAGAGCCGAGGCCCGGCGAGGGCCAACACAAGAATCGCTACGACGGAATAACCGACAAGCAGCAACGCAGGAACGGCCATGAGCCGGTCCAAAAGACCGTAAAACTTCGCTCGGAAACGGTCGAATCCGGTTTCGCCTCCATGTTCAGACAACGACTCCGTCCGCAGCAGCCAGTTCGAAATCACCGGCACCAGAGAGCTAGATAACAGATACGATGCGCCCATGGAAAATCCGACCGCCAGCGACAGCGGCACAAAAAGTGAACGAGCCGGACCGACCATAAAGAAAGATGGCAAGAACACGGCGAGCACGCTGAGCATCGCCAAAAGGCGCGGCGTTGCGACTTCGCGGCTCGCTTCGAGAATGGCCTTCGCCTTTGGCTCCCCGTGCGCCAGATGCACGTGAATGTTTTCGAGGAGCACGGTTCCTTCATCCACCAACACGCCCACGGAAAGGGCAAGCCCTCCGAGTGTCATGATGTTGATGGTCTGGCCTGCAACCGCTAGTGCGACCACGGCAATCAGCAAGGCAAAGGGAATCGTAACCACGACGACCAGGGAACTGCGCCAATCGCGCAAAAAGAAGAGCAACGTCAAGCCTGTGAGGAGGGCGCCCAGCGCGCCTTCGCGCAGCACGGCAAGCAACGCGTCACGCACATATTGGGACTGATCGAGCTCGTAGGTGATCTTGATATCTTCGGGGACGAGCGACTGAAATCGAGGCAGGCTCGCGCGGACTTCGTTCACGACGGTGATCGTCGACGCGTCCGGACGCTTGGTGACCGGAATGTAGACCGTTCGCTTGTCATTCAGGAGCGCATAACCCGCGGGAATGTCCGAAGAATCGGAAACGGTTCCTACATCGCGCAGATAAACGGCCGGCCCCGCGCCGGTTCGCAGCGGGATTTGCAGCAGATCGGTGATTTTGCCGACGGTCGAATCCGTCGTAACCATCGTCTGGAAATTTCCAATGTTGGCGTTTCCCGCCGGCTCGATCGTGTTTCCCGCCACCAGGGCCTGGACCACGGCCTGGGCCGAGAGGCCGTACGCGTGCAGCTTGGACGGATCGACGCTAATCACGATCGTGCGCTGGTTCCCGCCAAAGGGCGGCGGCGAGGAAACTCCAGGCAGCGTCGCAAAGATGGGCCGGACGCGGTTCAGCGCGAGGTCCTGGATTTCTCCCAGCGTGCGCGACTCGCTGGAAAAAACCAGGTAGCCGACGGGCAATGTGCCCGCGTCGAACCGGAACACAAACGGGGAAACGGTGCCGGGAGGCATGAAGGCGCGAGCGCGGTTGACATAGGAAATCGTCTGCGCCAGCGCCTCGCTCATGTCGGTTCCGGAGTGAAAGGTAAGCCGGAGCAAGGCCGTCCCTTGAATCGATTTCGCTTCGACGCTCTCGATCCCGTTGATGTAGAGGAAGTGGTACTCGTAGTAGTAAGAGAGAAAGCCTTCCATCTGCTGCGGGCTCATGCCGCCATAGGGCTGGGCCACGTAAATCACCGGCAGATTCAAATCCGGAAAGATATCGATCCGTGTTCGAAGCAGCGCAAGGATTGAAGAAAGAGCAAGCGCAACCACGATCACGATCACTGTAATCGGCCGGCGCAGCGCTGCACGAATCAGCCACATAGCTAGGGCGCTCCCGCGGCGGAGGTATGCAGGATTTGGAGAAAGCTTTCGAGGTCTCCCTGCGCGTTTGCCAGCGTGAAGAGGGCGTGCCAGACGTTCAGGCGAGCAACCGCATTGTCCACTTCGGCCTGAGCAAGGAGGTTCTCGGCGTCGGCGACTTCCACGAAGGTGGCCAGACTCGCATCGTACCGGTCGCGCGATTGCGTTTCAGACTCCCGCGCGGCGTCCAGTTCCAACGGAGTCTCGCCGGCGATGAGTACGGCCAGCTTCGATTGATCTCGCGCAGCTTGAATCTGCCCGGTCACATCTTGAATGACCTGGTCATAGTGCGCTTTTTGAGACTGCTCTTCGGCCTTCGAGATCTGCTTTTGAGCGCTCAACGCCTTGAAGCCGAAGACATCCGGAAACAGGATGGAGATCCCGGTAATCCAATTGCCGCGAGCGGGCGCGAGCCCATTCCAGTTGCCGATGATCGAACCGGTGTTGGGAACCTCGCTGCCGCGCCCGAAAGCCTCCGCCTGTAGAAACAATCGTGGATCGTTGGCATGACGCAAAACCTTTTCATCCGCCTGAATCTGCTGCACAGCAGCCATTTGTTCGCGCGCCAGAGGATGTTCCGAGGCGGCGAGTTCGGGCATCGAGCCACTTGGCGCGTGGTCCAGGAGGAGGGCCGAGTCGGTTTGGATTTCACTGCCCGCGGCGCCCATAAGCGCCGCGAGCGTGTCCCGCGCGGTTCGTTCCTCTTGCCGGCATTGATAAAGCCGTACCGTTGCTCGCGCCAGTTCGGCATCCGCGCGCGACGCGTCCACTCCAGGGCGCAGTTGGTTGTCGACCAGGGTGTGAGTTGATTGAGCGAAGACTCGCCAACGCTCGACATTGGCCTGCGCCGCCGCCGTGGCTTGCTCGCTCGCAGCGGTCAGCAAGAAGTAATTGCCCACCGCTGTGGCGACTTGAAGCCGCGTCAGGGCGAAATCGGCTTTCGACCTGTCCTCGGCGGATCGGGCGCGGCCCACGCGCGCCGAGCGCAATCCAAAATCGATCGGCTCCCAGGAAAACAGCGCCGCCGCCTGGCTGCCCCAGAAACTCTGGCCGCTGGAGGGCTGTACCGGCCCCTCGACCGCGGGGTTCATGGAGGTCGGGAGCCAAATGCCGTCGACCTGATTCTGAGTGGCGCGGCTGTCCTGGTACACGCCGTTCAGTTGGGGCAGATAGGAGGTTCGCGCAAGTGCGATCTGGGCGCGCGCCGCCGAAAGCTCTTCGAGCGATGCGCGAACGGCGGGGTAATTCTGAAGCGCATATTCGATCGCCTGCTCGATCGTGACGGTGCGTGGCGCCGCCGGTTGCCCCTGCGCCGTAGCTTTGGGAACCGCGGACAGAACAGCGATGAGGCCTGCACAGGCCGCGGCGAATCGCCATTTCGGATGAGTGACGCGTGGCATGGGCGTCTGTATCGAATACCGTTAACAGTGTCCGATACTAACGCAGAGTCCGTTGCGATGTCCACAGGGGACGGGTTTCGCCGGCTGCCGCTTAGCCGCAGGCAGTCCGCTTTCACCACTGCGGCTTATGCGGGATCGAACAGCTTGGCTTTGGACGGTATTCCCTTTTGCAGTTCCCGGTCGACCGTTTGCGCAAGCTTGAGCGCGTCCGAAGTCGTCTTTCCGGACGGGAGCTTCATTCGCAGGGCTACGTTTCCGATGATCTTTCCCGATTGCTCTCGCAGGGGAAGCAGGACTCGAAATTCCTGCGGGGCGTCCTTGATCTCTTCGGCCAGCGGCTTGCCGTGCTCCGCGTCGATGTCGGCCTGATCGGATTTGCCGCCGCGGCTGGGAGGGCTCGAGGCCACTTTGAAACTGCCTGTCCGGTCCGGAGGAACCGTGCGCAAGTTGAGATAGATCAATTCCGGATGTTTTGCTTTCACCTCTTCGACCAGCTTTTGCGCATAGAAGCGACGTGGCGCGACATAGGCGTCATCGGACGCGGGTGTTTGCGCGGCACGCGGCGCGCCGACGAATAGCAGCGACGCAAGGAGGAGAATGAGTTCTGTCACAAATATCGTTCGTCTCTGAATTGAATCGACTCCGAATCCTCTAGGCATCGGCTTCTCCCTTTCCGTTTGTTTCGGCGCAGGCCCGCGGCAGCGATCCGCGCACTCTCCCGCTCATTTCATACCGTTCTCTAGCTGCGTGCTTACAGTCCACATGTCAATCGCGCTTCCGGCGGTCGTGACCACGATCTTGTCGTCTGGGCTGAACCTCACAGAGAAGGCAATCGCGGGACGCATCATTGCCAGAACTTCCTGTCCGGTATTCGCATTCCAGAACCGAACCATTCCCTCGCGGTTGCCGGCGCCGATCAGATTGCCTTTGGAATTGAAACAGACTCCTTCGATTCGGCCGGATCCCGTGAGCGTGCGCAGCACATTTCCAGTCGCAAGGTCCCAGATCGTAACCGTCGAATCGTAGCCGCCGCCCGCCAGCAATTTCCCGTCTGGACCGAATGCGATGCCGTGTGCACTGTCCTTCGGTCCCGTAAGAGTTTTCACTGTCTCCCAGGTGCGGACATCCCAGATTCTGACGGTCTTGTCATTGCTGGCGGAAGCAAGCCACCGCCCATCCCGGCTGAATGCGATTCCGAAAACCGGTTCGGTATGCCCTGTCAGCGTTCGAACTTCTTTGCCTTTGTGAGGATCCCAGATTCGAACCGTCTTGTCGTACGACACAGATGCGAGTAGTTTCCCGTCCGGGCTGAAGGCAACTCCCTGCACGAAACCGGTATGGCCCGTCAGGTTGTACAACTCGCTCCCCGTTCTCGCGTCCCACACCTTCACGGATTTGTCATCGCTGCCGGAAGCCAACAGCTTATCGTCGGGACTGATCGCTACCGTATTCACGTCGCCCGTGTGGCCGGTGAATGTCCTGAGTTCGCGGCCAGTTTTGAAATCCCAAAGTTTGACGCTCTGGTCGCTGCTCGCGGAGGCCAAATACAAACCATCGCGGCTGATCGGGGCGGAATGGACATTTTTCGTGTGCGCCGTGAGCGATCTCAACGGCGTCAGTTGTGGTGTTTGCCCGAAGCTTGCTCCCCATGCAACGGCCATCGTGGCGAGTAGTTGCACACATCCCAGCACGGACCTGCGAGAAGGTTTCAAAGTCTCTCCCTTGACCTGCTGCTTCGGCATGCCGTTATCGGATGCCGATAATAAAGACCCTGGACAAGGACTGTCAATACCGGAGATTTGCAATTTCCGCGCTCATCCCGACGGGAAGGGATCGGAGCCAACCGGGGAACCGGATGGGGATGGGAGATGGACAACGCACCCTTCGGAACGTCTACACGGAAGCTTTGGAAGTGCGCTGTCTTCGATACGCAGCAGATGGTAGGGAGAGAACCCGAGACTGGGACCGGGAAACTTTCGATTTCGAATCCGAAAAAAGCTCGCCAAACAGTTCGCGAACTTTCTCCTTGGCGGCCGCCAGCACACTTTGTCCCTGCGCCGTAATTCGGTACACCCGGCGAATCTTCCCGCCGACGCAATTTTCGGCGGAACGAAGCAGGCCGTCCTTTTCGAGCGCATGAAGGATCGGGTATAAAGTGCCAGGGCTCAGCTTGTAGCCGTGCCTGGCCAATTCCTCAATCATTCCGAGACCGAAGACTTCTCCCTCTCCAGAGTGGTGGAGAATGTGGAGTCGAATCAATCCGGAATAGAGCTGTCTGTTGTCGGCGAGCTGGTCTTTGTGTCCGTTCATTATCGGATTCCGTTATCGAAATATTCCAACGAAGGTTACGCTTCAAGACAGAGCAAAGTTGTAAGGACTTTGTAAAAAGAACTTCGTTAGGCCCTAACCTCTTTCTGTTCTATATGGTGCAGGGAGTATTCTCGAAGGTAAGTGTTCGAGCGTTTGGGCGCTAAGTTTCCGTCGCGCAGGCGGGTAGCTGCCCGTGCCTCAAAATCATCTACGCTGGGCCACCCGATGAAAAAGCCGGCGAAACGCGAGGAGCCTTGAGATCCAGAATTTCAGAAGGCCGTCTATTCCGCAGCTTTGGCAGCCAGCGTCTCGCTGACCGCTATGTTTTTGATCAGGTCTTCTGGTATGCCGTGCCGTTTTTTTAGATAATCCGGGCTGTTGTAAGACACCCAAACCTTCCCTTGGCTATCTTCCGAAACCAGAATCTTCAGCGGGAGATCGATGGCACTCGTGGGAGCGGCGAGCATGACAGGCGTTCCGGCTTGGGGGCTGCCAAAGATCAGCAGTTTCGTGGGGCGCATCTTCAGGCCCGCCTTTTCCGCTTC
Organism: uncultured Acidobacteriota bacterium; assembly: GCA_963800455.1. GTDB lineage: Bacteria > Acidobacteriota > Terriglobia > Acidiferrales > UBA7541 > Palsa-360. The sequence continues at coordinate 2,064,502 of CAWDAY010000004.1, forward strand.
TCCGCTATGGTCGATCAGGGCAAAGAGCGCGACTCCTTTCGCTTGCAAAATGCTTTTGAGTTTCTCCACCGTCTGGTCCACCGAGTGATTGCTGGGAATCGAGATGAGGCCGCTGTCTGCGGTTGGAACCATCGTCGTCTCCTTATTTCCGCGGGAATCGCTTCTCGAATTCGATTGCATGGAACCGCGAGCTGAAATCAGATAAATCGCCATACCGAGTCCGACCAACGCCAAGAACACGGATGTGGCTACCGCCAGAGACACGTTATGAGGGCGCGCCGCCTGTCCCAGGTCCAAACTCCGGATCAGTCGAAGGTGATGCCACCCGGAAAATAGATTCAGCGCCACGCCGGCTGCGATGAGCGCCGTTCCAAACCACAGCGACCAACCGTAAAGTTGCACTGGGGCGACGTGCTGCGCAATTTGAAGCTGTTGCAGAAACAGCCCGAAACGCGCCACAACAAAACCGAAGCCCATCAACGCCAAGCCCGTGCGAATCCACGCGAGAAGAGTTCGCTCGGCAGCGAGATAGTCGCTCAGAGAAGCTCTGTGTCCATTTCCCGCTGAAGCGTCCACCTTGTTATCTCCTGTGACTCTACCTGTTATGGTTCTACGCGCCGCGCGGCGCGAATGAGACCCACACCGTGGCTCAGAGCAGCGCCAGATAAACGCAGTGCGGGGCTTTTGACTTGGTTCTCGAACACTGCGTCAGCGCATAGGATCAATGCCGTCTGCCCGACCTTTCCCGCCACGTGACAGATGCGGCTTTTGATGTCCGAGTCCCTGTCCGGCCATCATTGCGGACGCATATCAGGCAAACGAGCAGCAGCTTCACAAATTCCTCGACGGCAGTTAATTTTGTAACTGCGAAACCACCAAACTTCAACAAGATTCAACAGAGTTCACCAAGCAGACCACAAACGATTTAACAAGATTTGCTCAGAATCAAGAACCTTTCATAGGTTTCAAAAAGCTTTGTCCCCTGGTTCGGGACCAGGAAGCCGCTGGTTCCAATCCAGTCGCCCCGACCATTTTGCTCCTTCCCAATTACCAGTGCCTGACTAGCCTCGATCTTGAGACGAACGCGTCGCGACGGGCGAGAACAAGTTTCTTCGGAACCCTTGAAGGAACGGCCACACAAAAAGCCGGATAGTAGCAGGTTCTTGGTTGTGGAGATGAGATTCCCGATGGAAAGAAGGCGGTCGGGTGTCCGCCCTGGGAAATTGGGGCTCAAGACTCTCTTCGCAGCGAGAGAAAAATTGGATGCTTTAAGGAACGGAGGTCCGAGAAGACCCCGATATCGCCTCTCAGGTGCGAAGAGTGATCAACTCGCGAAGCAATCCGTCGATCTCGCCCTGCTCGCGAATGTAAAAGGCCGCAAGGGAGGACCGCTTGGCGCCCACGCGAATCGTTAGAAATCGTCCGGAGTGGGCGAAACCAAAGGCATTTTCATCGGTCTCGTCGTCACCAACGTAAACTACCGTGTCAAAATGTCCTCTCCGCCTCGCCGTTTCTACCGCTGCCCCTTTATCCATCGCTCCGGCAGGGACAATGTTGATGACCTGCTTCCCCCCTATGCACTTTGCGCCTGCCAGTGTTCGAGCCGCGCGCTTGATCCTTGAGGCAGCCAACCGTTTCCGGCGCGCTTTCCGATAATGAATGGATACGGAGAATCGCTTGTCCTCGATGACAATCTCAGGAAGCGACTTTAGGCTCTCTCGAAGATGCGGCATCCAGGTTCTTACAGTTCGCGCAAGCGAGCGACTGGACTCCCAAGGCTCGATTCCATGGTTCCCGATGACTTCTTCAAATCCAATGTCACGCACTCTTTGCTGAACATCCAAACGGCTGCGGCCCGAAACAATGATGCAAGGATATCGAGACGCCAGCGTCTTGAGCAGTTTTCGCGTGCTGCGGCGTATCTCGGCACGCCGGGGTTCTGCCGTGATGGGCGAAAGCGTTCCGTCGAAGTCGAACGCCAGCAGCACGTTTTGCGCTCCGAACTTCTTGAGAATCGGAAGGTAGCGTGGGGACAGAATATGCCGCATCAGACTCGACTCGCCCCCAGCGACTGTTCCGTGAGCCGCCCGGTCAGCCGTTCGCGGCGCCGGACGCGCGCTGCGTCCACAAGCATGCGTCCCGCCCACCGGTAGACATTAAACTCCGCCAAGTAGGCGCGCATCGATCGCATGCGCATCCCCTGTTCCTCCGTAGACATCGTGAGCGCCGTTGCCAACGCCGAACTGGCTTCGTCGATGTCATACGGGTTCACAAGGAGCGCTTCCGTCAGTTCGCGCGCCGCGCCCGTGAATTGGCTGAGAACCAGAACCCCGCGCTCGTCTTCCCGTGCCGCCACGAACTCCTTGGCAACCAGATTCATGCCGTCGTGCAGGCTCGACACGTAACACAAATCCGCCGCTCGGTAGTAACGAAACACGGCGGGCGGTTCATGATGGGCCCTGTGGAGCAGGATGGGCCGGTAGGATTCTTGCCCGTATTTCCGATTGATGCGTTCGGCCAGTTGCTCCACGCTTTCGTTCAGTTGCTGGTAGCGTTCGATCAAGGTGCGACTCGGCGCCGCCAGTTGCACGAAGGTGAAGCGCCCCCGATACTCGGGATGCTGGTCGAGTAGTCGTTCCACGGCCAGGAATCGTTCCTCCACCCCCTTGGTATAGTCGAGCCGGTCCACGCCAACTCCCAACAGAGCGTCGGACTTCAGCCCGAGTTCCGCGAAAACGGCGGCCCTGCACTCGCGCGGCGAGGAAGCCGTCTCCAACCAGCGAACCGGCCATTCGAGCGAGATGGGATAAGCGCGAACTAAAGTGCCGCGATTATGTTGGACAACGGCATTCTGTTCGCGGTCGATGCGGGATTCCAGAAAACGGTCGACGCACTCCATGAAGTTATTGCAGTGGAACTGCGTATGGAACCCGATAATGCTATTGCCCAGCATTCCTTGCAGGATCTCCTTTCGCCATGGACAGATGCCGAAACGCTCGGAGTTGGGCCACGGGATGTGCCAGAACATCAATACCGTCGCGTGCGGAAGCCTTTCGCGAATGATTTGAGGCGCGAGCGCGAAATGGTAGTCCTGAACCAGGATGATGGGATCTTCCGAATCCACTTCCTCGCAAGCCGCGTCCGCGAACTTCTGATTGATCGCTTTGTAGTATTCCCAGTCCTGCGTCCGGAACATGGGCCGCGTATGCGCCACATGGCACAACGGCCAAAGCCCTTCGTTCGCAAATCCGTAGTAATAGCCCCGTTCCTCCTCCGGCGAGAGCCACAACCGCCGCAAAAGGTAGGACTCCTCACCCGGCGGAACGCGAACGCGGCCGTGCGCGTCCACGACGTCTTTGTCGGCGGAGCCGCTTCCATGGGCAATCCAGACGCCCGAGCAAGCGTGCATTACGGGCTCGAGCGCCGTCACCAGGCCGCTCGCCGGGTGCTTGACCTTAATGCTTCCGTCTGTTTGCCGCTCGTGAATGTACGGCTCGCGGTTCGCGACGATGACAACCTTTTCTCCTTGCAGATGACGGTTCAAAGTGAGCTTCAGCCGCTGTGCGGTCCAGGCACCGCCTTCCAGCTCCGTTTCCCGATCCACCATCATTCGGTCCACCAACTCCCGCACGTCGCGCAAGATCGGCTGGAATTCAGGGCTGTTCGGCGATTCGCCGCGCACCAAACGGCGAATTTCATTGCTCCACCCGCGCCAGGAAAAACGCGCCAGTAGAATTGTGGCCGCCGAAGCCGCAAGCGCGAGAAGGCCAAACGCGAGCAGCACAAATCGCTCCGTCTGGCCTTCCCTGCGTTGCGCGTAGCTGAGATCGTGAACCAGAATGACAAACCCAAGCGGCCCGTCCGAATCGGAAACTGGAATCGCGCTGACCAGCACCGGCCCGCCCGGCAGCGAGGCCGTCTGATGCCAGGGCGCCCATTGGCCATCGGAAAGCTTGACCTGGGGACCGATGTCTTGACAGGAAAACTTCTGCGGGAAGCCGCGTGTCGTGGCCAGCGGCTTCAGGTCGGCATTGCAGGCGGCCGCGGCCATGATGCGCTCGTCCTCCGTGATTCCTTCCAGCAGCCGTTGCAGCTGCCGCTCCTCTCTGGTGGACCAATGGGAGCTTAAGGCATCCTGCGCCCCGCGCACGACGAGCTCTGCCCGAAGGCGCACATCGTTCCGAAACCAGTTCCGCGTCGTGCGCTCCACGAGGACGGAGGTAGCCCACGTCAAGACTGCCAAGCTGACGACCAGCCCGATTAGAAATATCGTAATACGATGCATCATTAGCACTATCTAAGCACAAAGCCGGTTGCGCTCCAACGCAATTCTGTTACCTTCAGCTTATGCTGCTCGAGGATCTCGGCTTCGTCGGGAATTGCCAGTACTCCGCGCTGATCGAGCGAACGGGCGAAATCGTTTGGTGTTGCCTTCCGCGATTTGACTCCGAGCCGGTCTTCTCGTCCCTGCTGGACGCCGCCGACGGGGGCAGGTTTCTCGTTGCCCCGGAGGAGGGAAAACCCGGCAGCCAGTCGTATGTCTACAACACGAATATCCTGAAAACTGTTTTTGAAACTCCTTCGGGCCGTTTTCAAGTCCTGGATTTCGCGCCGCGGTTCGAGCTATACGACCGCATCTTTCGGCCCACGCAACTCTTCCGGATTGTCGAGCCGCTCGAGGGCACGCCCCGCGTTCGGGTGGTCTGCGAGCCGCGCTTGGGTTGGTCCAAACGCATTTCGGGCCGTGTCAACGGTTCGAACCACGTGCATTTTGAGGAGTTCGAAAGCCACCTCCGGCTCACGACAGACATTCCAATTTCGTACCTGCAGGGCCAGCCTTTCACGCTTACCGGCAAGCGGCATCTGGCGCTCACCTGGGGAACTCCGATTGAAGAGTCTCTTGGGCCGCTCTCCGAGCGTTTCTTTCAAGAAACGGAGCGTTATTGGCAGCGGTGGGTAAAGCAATGCAGCATTCCGCCGTTGTATCAGGACGCGGTCATCCGCTCCGCCCTCGCTCTGAAGCTTCACTGCTTTGAGGACACCGGCGCGATCGTGGCCGCCATGACTACGTCCATCCCCGAGGCTCCAGGGAGCGTCAGGACATGGGACTATCGCTACTGTTGGCTGAGGGACGCCTACTACGCCCTGGGCGCATTCCGGCTTCTGGGACAGTTTGAGGAGCGCGAGAGTTTCATTCACTATCTGCTTAACGTCGCGGGCGGCGCGCCCGGCTTGGGCCTCGCTCCTCTCTATCGCATTGACGGCTCGCAAGCTCCTGAAGAACAAATTCTGGAAACCTGGCCGGGATTTAACAGCAACGGGCCGGTTCGCCTCGGCAACGGCGCCGTACTGCACACGCAGAACGATGTATTCGGAGAAATGGTCCTGTCACTGATCCCGATCTTCCTCGACGATCGATTCCGCTTGGATCGTTCCGGTGCAACCCTCAAGTTATTGGAAGGACTTGCGAGAAAAGCCATATCCGTTGCGGGGAAGCCGGACGCAGGAATCTGGGAATATCGCACCGAGTGGAAACCTCAAACATTTTCAAGCCTCATGTGCTGGGCCGCGGCAGACCGTTTTGCGCGCGTAGCAGCACAGCACGCCCCCAGCCTGGAACAGGAGTTCCGAGAGGCCGCCGCGCAAATTCGGAAGGACATCATTGCCAAGGCCTGGTGCCCGGACTTGGGAAGCTTCGTGGCCTCCTACGGAAGTCGCGATCTCGACGCCTCTTTGTTGCAGATGTCGCACCTCCGATTTCTTTCGTTGGACGACGCGCGGCTGCGCAGCACGGTCGACGCCATCCGTGAGGGATTGTCGAATCAAGGCTGGCTCCTTCGATATCGATTGGATGATGGTTTTGGATCTCCCTCGGTGGCCTTTACTGTATGTACCTTCTGGCTAATCGAAGCGCTGGCGGACACCGGGAGGAAAGACGATGCAAAGATCGTGATGGACCGAGTATCTTCAGCGCTGAGCGATCTCAAGCTTCTCTCCGAAGACTATGAAACTTCGAGCCTGCGGATGTGGGGCAATTTTCCTCAGGCATACTCTCACGTCGGATTGATCCGCGCCGCATTTGCCGCTTCGCCTCCCTGGGTAGATGTTCTGTAAAGAGGCTGCCTCTCGGTGGGCTCGGCGCGAAGCTTGAATGCCCGGCGTGAGTCAAAAATTGTGATCTTTGATTTTTAGGGTTTCTGAGGCATCCACCAAAATCCGATAGCGTCGAGCCAAGGATTGTGAATCGAAAAGGCAAAAATGACACTTGATTCTACGCGGGCTGCAAGTCTAAGCCGCACTAGCAACCGGCTCACGTCGCCCGCTCCGCCGTTGGCATTCGGCTCACGCGCCCTCGGGTCCGGCTACGACGCGCTCTCCCGCCGCGCGCAGATGACGCAGTCGAACAACATCACCACGAGCTACTTATACGGCAATTTTTGAAAGTCGCCGGTTCCACTCGATTCGCCGCCGGGCGCTTCTTTCCGGCGAATTTCCTCCCGTTCGCGCAACCTCCTCGCCGCGTACGATGCGGTATAATCCTTCCGCCTCCCTGCATCGCTTGGGACACGCTCCATGATCGAACGAGAGTTTCAAACTCACCCGCTCGATACCGAACGCCTCGTGTTGCGCCGATTTTGTCAGGACGATCTTCGAGACGTGGGGGAATGGGAAGAAGACGCGGCCAGCGACCCGGCGCCCGAGGCCCAGAAGTTCCTTGACTTCTGCTTCCGGCAGTACGAAGAGCGCGGCGACGGCCCGTGGGGCATGCTGCTGAAACAAACGGGAAGGATGGTAGGCAACTGCGGCTACATCGGCCTGCGCCATTTTTGCGGCGAGGTGAATTACTACGTGGCTCCCCGGTACCGGGGTCAGGGTTTTGCGCCCGAGGCTCTGAAGGCGCTTATGCATTTCGGATTCAGCGAGCTGGGACTGCTCCGAATCCAGGCTCGGTGCGGGCTCGACAATTTGAGTTCGGAACGCGTGTTGCAGAAGGTCGGCATGAAGTTCGAAGGCATGCTCCGCCATGCATCTGCCACGGACCAATCTCCGGACCAGAAGATGTATGCCATTCTGCGGCAGGACTTTGCGCTGCGCGCGGCGCCGCCAAGCTCTTGATTCCTGAAGCGCCGGGGATGGGGTTCCATTTCAGGCCGACCCGCCGTTCCTTGCAAACCGCTATCCAGTGTCCGGATTTTCTCGCGTCTTGCGGGCAGGGTTGGAGGCAAATCGCCAAGCCTCTCCGAATTCCCTCTAATCTCGACAAGTGTAAGCCCTTTGCCTAAGGCCGGATCGGGGCGATCCGGGCCCTCCGGGGCGGACTGTTAACCCTTATGGCAAAGCGCCTCAGAAAGTCTCGATACCTCAGCTGGCTCGCGATTTATAGTAACATGGTTTAGGGATCGGGTTGTTGGGGGCCCTGCGGCAAGCACTACGAGATCCACGAATCCTCAATTTGAGCTATCGACGGCGGGGAGGAAACGTTGAGCACCGAAAAATCTGCGAATGAGAAACATGGTGGACAAGCGACAGGGAAGAAGCCGTACACCACGCCCACGCTGCGATTCGAATCGGTATTCGAAGTTTCGGCGCTGGCGTGCGGAAAATTGACCAGCACTCAGAGCGGCTGCAAATTCAGCACGAAAGCATCCTAGCAGACAGCTGAAAATGCTGGCCGACCGTCAAGGCAACGCTTCGATGGAGCTAGCGAGCGGACTGGCAGAGGAAGTTGTCCGCACCTTTGGCGAAGTTCGTCTCCGCGTGTTTGGCACGAGCATGGTGCCGTCCATACTTCCGGGCGATCTGGTTCTGATCCGTCGCGCCGGACTGCACGAGATTTCCAGAGGAGAAGTGGTCCTGTTTGTTCAAAACGGGCGATTATTTGTCCACCGAGTCGTCGATCAAACGGTGGCGGCCGCCGCAAGCGGCGCCGAGGAACCCTGCCTGATTACCCGCGGCGATCGCCTGCGCAGCAGCGATCGTCCCGTTTCCTCTTCCGAATTGCTGGGGCGGGTGGTTTCCATCGAACGCGATCACCAGCCGGTGGAACTGCCTCCCATGGGCTCGAACCGCTTGATCGTAAGCCTGCTGCAATCTTCCGACCGAGTGACGTCCGTGTATCTGCGGCTCGCCGCCTGCTGGCGGTCTCTTTTTCTCAGGAGGGCCAAGTGCCTAGTGTAAGCGCGGCAACGCAATCCAGCAGCGTTGTAGTTGAGATCGGCGGCCTGCCGATTCGATTGCGCTGCGAGGACCCTGCCTTCGTCCGCCAGATTGAAGAGCGCTACACGGGTTACGTGAGTCCCTCGAGCGACGCCAGTTTCGATTTCGAGATCGAACTCGCGCCGCCGGGCACCGAAGCCAAAAACGAACTCCTGCGCGTCACCTGGAATTCCGGGCGCTGGCTAATCGAGCGCGGCGATTTTCGCGCCGAGTGGAACCCCTCGAACGCGCGCGGGCGCATCCAGCAGACCATCAATCCCTATTCTCTCGATTCCGTCCTGCGCATCGTGCACACGCTGCTGCTGGCAAAGAAGGGCGGCTTCCTCGTCCACGCCTCCAGCGCGATCCGAAACGGCCGGGCGTTTCTCTTTTCCGGCGTCTCGGGCGCGGGCAAGACCACGATCGCGCGGCTGGCCCCGCCGGACGCGTCGCTGCTGACCGACGAGATTTCCTACGTGGTCCGCGAGAACGGCAGATACAGCGCCGTGGGCACGCCGTTTTACGGCGAGCTGGCGCGGGTCGGAGAAAACCTGAAGGCGACGGTCGACACTCTGTACTTGCTCGCGAAAGGTCCGGAGAACAGGATCGAGCCGATCGAGGGCGCCGAGGCAGTCCGCGGCCTGATGGGAAACATCCTTTTTTTTGCGCGGGATCCCGAGTTCGTAAAACTGGTGTTTGACGCGGCCGTCGATTTCGTGGCCCAAGTGCCCGTGCGGCGCCTGACGTTCGTACCCGATACCTCGGTCTGGGAGCTTATCCGATGAAGAACTACCGCTATGTGGCTCGAAGCACCGCGATCGCGGCGCGCGCGCTGGGGGACGAAACGATGGTGATGTCCGCCACCAATTCGACGCTGTTTTCGCTGGACGCGGTCGCGTCGGACATCTGGTCCGCCCTGGACGGCGTGACCCCGCTCGACGAAATCGTCGCGAACAAGATCTGCGCGAAGTACGACGTAACGCCGGAAGTGGCGTTGAAGGATGCCGAGGCTCTGGTCGAAAGCCTGGCCGGACATGGCATACTGCTGCTTTCCGATCGGCCGTTCGCCCCTTCCACCGATTCAGGGAGCGTGAATTCATGAGTGGGCTCGTCGTGGAAATGGCCGCCAAGGCCTTGAAGCTCAACATTCCCTTGAGCGTGCAACTGGATCTGACCTATCGCTGCAACGAACGATGCGTTCATTGCTACCTCGACCACGACGACCACGGAGAATTGACCACCGCGGAAATCAAGGACCTACTCGACCAGATGGCCGACGCCGGGGTCTTCTACCTCACCGTCAGCGGCGGCGAGATCCTGATGCGCCGGGATTTCTTTGAAATTCTGGAACATGCCCGCTTGCGCACGTTCTGCGTGAAACTCAAGACCAACGGAGTTCTGATTCGCGAGAAGGAAGCGGAACGGCTTCGCGCGTTGGGCGTGGAGGCGATCCAGATCAGCATCTATTCCCATCGGCCCGAAGTGCACGACGCGATCACCAAGATGCCGGGCTCGTTCCGGCAGTCCATCGACGCGGTTCGCTTCCTGCGAAACCAGGGTCTGACGGTCACGCTGGCGAACGTGCTGATGATTCAAAACGCCGCCGACTACAAGAGCGTGAAAGCGCTCGCGACGGAACTGGGCGCGAAGTTCATCCTCGATCCGACGATTACGCCCATGATGGACGGCGACCGGTCCATTCTCAGCCTGAACGTGGACAAAGCCGCGCTGGAGGGAGTCTTCCGGGACGGAACTCTGGTCGGAAACGTGGAGGAATTTTGCGCGCCTCCGCAGAGCGTCGATGAAGACGCCCTGGACGCGCTGCCTTGCAGCGCCGGACACACTGCGTGCTACGTCTCTCCCTACGGAGACGTGTATCCCTGCGTGCAGTTTCCCATGCCCAGCGGGAACGTGCGGCAGACGAAGTTCGTGGATATCTGGCGCGATTCGCCGCAGCTCAACGAAGTTCGCTCCATCCGGCTGCGGGACATGCCGACGTGCTCCGGTTGCACGCACGGCGCGAGCTGCACGCGCTGCCCGGGGCTCGCTTACCTCGAAGGAAATATGCGCGGACCTTCGTACCAGGATTGCCAGAAATCCTACGCCCGCACCGGTATTCCCAGCGAAAACTTCAAGAGGAAGAACGCCGCGCCGCAACCGCTCCAGGCCGCGGGTTTGGTACAAATCCAGGGATTGCGGCCCGCCGCGCGGAATTTCCCTTCCGGCGTGGTAGAAGACGCCGCCGTCAGCGCTTAATTATTTCATTCGAGGATTTTTCCAGAGTTGGCCGCCGGACCTTGCCCGCTCGCTTACTTCAATACCTGTTCCCGTGAAGCCTCGATTTCGAGGCTGCCGGCAACGGCCCTGTCGATTTGCTCCCTGAGCCTGTTCGCCAACGTTTGCACGTAGGGATCCACGAAGATCCCGCCCGGGTCGGAAGGCAGCTCGATGATTTCCAGCCCGCCGGCGGTAAATTCGCCCCAGCCGTTGTTCGGATCGCGCAGGAACGAATAATTTCTGCGCGGCTTGCAGAGCGTCATTTTGCCCGGGATAGACGGCGGGTTTATAGGCAAGAAACGCGCGATCGTTGATGTCCTCGATAAATTGCTGCGCGGGTCCCGTGACGTCCCGATGGGGATTCAGTTTGAAGAGATGGACGAACTTGATGCGCAATCGTTCAATTTCCCGCCGCGCGGCGATTTTTGATTTTTCCTTGAGGTAGGCGATCTGGCCCTTGAGGCCAAGTTGCCAGACGTTCGAGGAATGAAACTTGATCTTCTCTCCCAGGTTTCCCACTTTTTCCGCCAGCGTGAATTGCGGAGGAACACCGTTGAAGTTGTGCGTGTCGATCACGAACAGACAGATTCACTTGCTGCCCTTCCCGCGACCAGCCTTTGGGCCATTTCAAAGGCCACTTGTCCGCCCATGCAGAATCCGCCGAGGTAGTACGGCCCTTCCGGCTGAAGCTCGCGGATTTCCCGCAGGTAGCTCTCGGCCATCGCCTCCGTCGTGGTCAGGTAATCGCCGCCGCCTTCCAGGCCCCGCGCCTGCAGGCCATAAAACGGATAGTCCTCGCCCAGATAGCGGGCCAGTTCGCGGTAGATCAGGACGTTGCCGCCCCCTCCGTGCACGCAAAAGAATGTTGGCTTGCTCCCGAGCGGCTGGATCGGCACCAGGGAATGCCACTTGGACGACCACCCGCCCTTCCGAACCAGTCCGCCAGCTTCTCAACGGTGGGCGCCTGAAACAGAATCGACAAGGGGAAACTTCGGCCGAATAATTTCCGCATCTCCGAAAAGAGCCGGACGGCGCCGAGCGAATTCCCGCCAAGATCGAAAAAGTTGTCGCGCAGGCCGACGGGCCGTACGTCGAGAACCTTTTCCCACAGCTTGATCAGCTGCAAATCCAGCGAATCCCGGGCTGCCGCCCCGGCAAAATTCCGTTCGGCTACGGAGCGCGCCGGCGCGGGTAGCGCCTTACGATCGACTTTCCCGTTAGGCGTGAGCGGAAAACGTTCCAGCGCCACGATCGCCACGGGAACCATATATTCTGGCAATTTGCCGCGCAGGTATTCCTTGGCATTCGTCCGGTACGAAGTTCATGCCCTGCCTGGGCACCACGTAACCGACGAGCCGCTTCTCGCCCGGAGTATCCTCGCGGACCGTCACGATGCACAAGTCGACGCCCGTGCATTCCTGCAGCCGCGCCTCGATTTCCCCGAGTTCGATGCGGTAACCCTGGACCTTCACTTGAAAATCTTCGCGCCCCAGAAATTCGATGTTGCCGTCGGGCAGAAATCGACCGAGGTCTCCTGTCTTGTAATGTCTTTCGCCGTCCGAGGGATTCACGACAAAACTAGCGTTGGTTTTTTCTTCCTCGTGCAGGTATCCCTTCGCGAGGCCCACCCCGCCGATATAAAGCTGTCCCGGCACCCAGGTGGGGCACGGCGCGAAATCCTGGTGGATCACATGAAAACTTTGGTTGAGCATCGCCTTGCCGTAGGGAATGCTCTTCCAGCTCGGGTCTACTTTCCCGATGGGAAACAGGATCGACCAGATCGACGCCTCGGTCGCTCCCCCGAGACTCACGACGTTCGCTTTGGGCAGGGCTCGACGGATTTGGTCGGGCAGGCCAAGCGGAATCCAGTCGCCGCTCATCATAACGAGGCGCAGGGAATCGCCGAGGAGTTCCGGCTTCCCCGCCTGATCCACGAGCAACTGCATCAAGGCGGGCACTGTATCCCACATAGTAACTCGTTCCTTGCGAATTAACTCAGCCCAGTGATTGGCGTCGTAGGCCAGATCGGCGGCCGGCATGACGATCGTTCCACCGGCGGCTAGCAATCCAAACACATCGTAGACCGAGAGATCGAAGCTCAGCCGGGAAACGGCGAGAACGCGGTCCTGCGGGCCGACTCCAAATCTTTGGTTGATGTCCCGCACGGTGTTCAGCGCGCCGCGGTGGTCGATCATCACGCCTTTGGGAACTCCCGTGGAGCCCGATGTGTAGATCACGTAAGCGAGATCTTCGGGCTTCTGCCGCCGCCGGTCCGCCGGAGCGTTCGCGTCCGCGGGTTGCAAGCGATCGACCTCGAACACTTCGACGGAGCCGGGCACGCTCACCCGCTCTCGCACGACCGACTGCGTCAACGCCACTTTCGCCTGAGCGTGTTCCAGCAGGAAGCGCTGGCGCTCGGCAGGCAGTTCCGGGTCGACCGGAAGATAGGCCGCGCCGGCCAGATGAATCCCCAGAACGGCGACGATTTGTTCCCAACCCTTCTCCATCATCACGGCCACAAGTTCGTTCGGCTTGACTTCGGAGCGAAGCAATTCCTCTTCAATCCGGCAGGCGTAACGGTAGACGTCCGCGTAGGTGAGCCGCCGGCTTGGCGTGCACACGGCGAGCTGGTCGGGACGTTCCGCAACTTGCTTGAGGAATGGAGTGTGCAGCAGATCGTCGGTCAAGGGCGCCTGAGTATTGTTGGCCGCCTCTCGCAGAGCCGCTTGCGCGGTCGGCATCAGGCGCTGCGCATTTTCCGCGAGCGTTCGCTGCCAGGCGGAATCGTCCGCCGCCAGATCCTGCAGCAATTGTTGGAAGGCGCCGAACATGTCGGCAAGAAGGCCGGCGGGGAAAAGTTCCTCGACCGCGTCCCAGTTGATCACGAGCGAGCCTTGCTCCTCCGACACCATGAAATCCAAATACACCTGCGGGGTTTGCGTGATCGAATACACGCACCGGCCGAGCCGGCTGGACCACGTGTGGCCGTCGTTTTCTTCGCCCAGATTCAGCAGGCTCGTAAAGACGACGGGCATGATGGCCGTGGGTCCGACACGCTGGAAACGCGCCAGCTCCCGCATCACCTGGATTCCGCTGAAGTAGCGGTGATCGAGATCCTGCCAAAGCCGTTCCTGCTGCTGATTCATGCGCGACGCAAACGTGGGCGGCAACGGAATTGTCGATCTCCAGCAGGTTGACCGACGTGAAGTCGCCGATGATCGAATTCGATTCCGGATGCAGCGGCAGGCGATTGAACAACGTCAGGTTGAGCGTAAAGCGGGCAGACTTGCTCCAGATGGCCAGCACTTCCGCATACGCCGCCAGCAAGGGACCAACCGGCGTGGACTGGAATTGCGCGGCCTTCTCTTTCAGCTTCCGCCAGACGGCCGGCTCCAGACGCGCCGAGCGGCGCCGGAATACCGGCCGCGCAATGGAAGCGGGATTTTTCTCCAGCGGCACTTCTGGCGAAAGCGGCAGCGTAGGGATGCGCCTCTCCCAATACTCCTTCGAGTCGCGAAATGCGGCGGTGTCTTCGAGTGAGCCGAGCGCGCGCACGTAGTCCCGGAACGACAGTTCGAGCGGGGGCAGACTTGTCTCGGGGTGATGGTAGAGCTGCAGGAGCTCCTTGAACATGATTTCGAAACTGCGGCCGTCGCCGATCAACAAATCGACGCTGATGTGCAGCCGGCTGATCTTTGCGTCCAGCCGGGACACGCAAAATTCAAACAGAGGCCAGCGGTCCGACGGATGGATTTTGTGGGACATTTCGGCCCGCGTGGCATCCAGCCGGGCGGCGGCCGTGGCCGGATCCAGGTTCCGCAAATCGCTTATTTTGACCTCGTAGGGCGGAGTGGAAGGCAGGATCTGCTGAAGTCCCTCGGGCAGAACTATGCAACGAAGCATCTCGTGCCGGTCGATTATTTTTTGCAGCGCAGAGCGGAAACGTTCCTCGTCCCAGTTTTCGATATCCACTTCCGCGTAGCCGTGGCAGGAAATGTTTCCCAGCTCGATTCCTTCCGAGCGGCCGATTAAATACGCCTGCTGGAGATCGGTGAGGGGAAACGGATCGTGGCGGTTGCCCGGATCGGCTTGAACGGAGGGTAGATCCGCGGGCTTTTTCGACGCGGCTTGCCGCTTGGCTGCGGACAGGCGCAGCGCGAGCTGCCTCCGCTCTTCCGGCGACAGATTTTCCAATTTCGTGGTCAGTTTCATGGCCCTTTTTTCCCTCAATGCGCCTGCGGATGCGACGAATGGCCTCCGACCATTCGGCTCTCAGGCGTTCTCCCGATCTTTCACGACTTCATCCAGCAAACTCTCGAGCGTGCTGGAATCCGCTTGCTCGAGCAGCATCTCCTCCACTTTTTGTGCCTGTTCGCTAAGCACCGGATGCTGGACAAACATCTGGAGCGGGAAGGACACGTGGAATTCCTGCTGGCACTTAAAGGCGACCTTCAGCGCCGCCAGGGAATGCCCGCCCAACTGGAAGAAATTGTCGGTGCGCCGGATTCGCTTCACCCCCAGCGCTTCGGCCCAGGCTTTCGCGAGCGCTTCTTCAAATTCGCCGCGAGGCCCCTCGCCCTCCTCGGTGGAACTGCTGGAGGACGCGGAAATCGGCGGGAGCGCGTTTCGATCGATTTTTCCGTTGGCCGTGAGCGGCAGGCGGTCGAGCGAAAGGAAATGCGTCGGCACCATGTAGCCTGGGAGCGCGGCGGAGAGCGCCGCGCGCAGCGCGTCCGGGTTCACAGAACTTCCGGGCTTCGGGACCAGAAACGCGGCCAGGATTTTGTCGCCCGACTGGTCTTCGCGCGCCACAACGACGGCTTGCTTGATGTCGGGCTGCGCTTCGAGGGCCGTCTCGATTTCTCCCAGTTCGATTCGGAACCCGCGAATCTTGACTTGGAAATCCGCGCGGCCTAGGAACTCCAGATTCCCGTCCGCCAGGAAACGCGCCTGGTCTCCCGTGCAGTAAAGCCTGCCTCCCCGGCGGAAGGGATCCTTGATAAATCGCTCCGCCGTCAATTCCGGCCGGTTCAAATAGCCGCGAACGACGCCGTCTCCTCCGATCCACAGGTCGCCGATTCCACCCGAAGCAACGGGCAGGAGCTGCGAATCCAGCACGTAGACTTGCGTGTTCAGAATCGGCTTGCCGATCGGAATGCTGCCGCGCTCTTCCTGGACGCGATGGACCGTGGACCAGATGGCCGTTTCGGTCGGCCCGTACATGTTGTAGATTTCGCCGCGGAATGTCCGGCGCAGCGTGGAGATCAAGGAAGCGGGCAGGGCCTCGCCGCCGACCAGGATTTTTTTCAATTTTCCGAGCGCGTCGAGGGACGCCGGATCGGAAGCCACGGCGCGAAGCAGCGACGGCGTCATTTGCAGATGGGTGACGCCGTGCCGCAGAATTTCCATCGGGATCTTGTCCGAGTTGCCCTCGCCATGAATCACGACTTGGAATCCCCGCGTCACCGTCCAGAGCAGTTCGAGCACGGAAATATCGAAGGAGACGCTGGTCACGGCGAGCCAGGCGCCGGGGTCCGCGCCGATCGTCCGGTCCATGCCGTCAAAAAAATTCATGACGTTGCGGTGCTCGACCATCACCCCTTTTGGTTTGCCGGTCGACCCCGACGTGTAGATGACGTATGCCAGGTTATTCCCGGCGGACGTGGAAGACACGGCGCCGGAATTCTGCGCGGCGATCGCCGGGGCGTCGCCGTCGAGCGAGATGATGCGCGCCGGACTGGCCGGCAGGCCTGCGCGAAGCTGTTCGGTGGTCAGGAGGTACCCGAGCCGGGAGTCTTCGATCACCAGAGCGATGCGCGCGCCGGGGTAGCTCGGATCGATGGGCACATACGCGCCGCCGGCCTTGAGAATCGCCAGCATCGCGATCAGCATGTCGTTGGACCGATCGACGGCAAGGCCCACCAGGGTTTCCGGGCCGACGCCCGCGCGTTGCAGATACTGGGCGAGACGATTGCTTCGGGCGTCTAGCTCGCGATAACTCAGGCGCTGGTCGCCGGAAACCGCGGCGATCGCATCCGGTGTGCGCGCCGCTTGCTCCTCAAACAAACGCGCGATGTTTTTTCCCGGCCGACAACCCTCTTCCGATGATGGCAAGCTGTTCGATTCTGGGGACAAGGTTCAACTCCCGAACAACGATTTTCTGTAGTTTTTCTGCGAAGCTTATTCGTTCTTCCGCTCGTATCGCAGCGCGTGATACCGAAGCGCGCCGTCGGCGGACTCTCCGGTATAAAAAATCTGGAAGCCCATCGCGAAACAACAACGAAGCGAGGGATCATTTTCCGTCTGCACATCGGCGCGGAACTTCGAGTAACCGAGCGCGCTTCCCTGCGCCACGCAGCGCTCGAGCATGATCTTGCCGAGCCCCTTGCCGAGGAATGCGGGGTCCAGCCCCATTTTGCTGGCGTAGTATTCGTCGTCCGCGACGGGCGCAAACAGATCCGCGGATTGCGACAGCCTGTCGATCAGCGCCCCTTGAGACGGCGCATCCAGGGTCGCCCAAAACGAGCTGGTGTCGGCGATTCTGGCCTTTTTCAGTTCGGCTCCGCCCAGGCCGATGATTCCGCCGGCAATTTGCGAACCGCATTGCACGAACTGCATCCGCTCGATGAACGACTCGGACGACGGCTGCGTCAACCACATCCTCACAGTGCGTTCCGCTATTTCGCGCCCGCCGCAGAACCAATCGGTGTAGGGCTGGCCGGCAGCCAGAATCCAGGGGAGCGCGCGGGGAATGAGGCCCTGCGAATCCGGAATGTCCCTAAAGCCCAGGAAGGTGATCGGCTCGGCGATCAGGGACGTACTATTACTATTAGAACGAGGACCCATCGCCAGAAGATGGAGCAATTGTCGTGCCGCAGGCGGCTAGGAGCCTTGAATTATCGTCCTTATTTGTCAATAACTTGCATAATTTCTTCGTCTGCCGGGAGAGACGCCCTCAGGCCTAGGGCCTCGCAGACGGAAATTTGTTACCACATGTTGCCATTCGGATTCCAGCGGAAGAGAAAAAGCGTAGGAATAGCCCGGAAATGCTTGTCGGCCAGGCATATACCGCATGCCTGGCCGACAGGTTCTGCAAGGTTTGGTGTCGACGTTGCATCGACGGTTGGCCGTCAGAGCAAGTTGTTTTGCGTCAGCTTGACGGCGGTGTTTGAAGTCTGAACGCCAAAATAGACGCTCGCAGCTTGCGCCTGGCTGCTCACGTTGTCCACGATGATGCCGGATGTCCCGTTGCCTTCGTTTTGAGATGCGCCGTTCGCATTCGAGCCGTCGATGGGAAACCGAACATTCGGAAACAACCCCGCGAAAGCGGTGAGGTTATATTCCAAGAGGTTCGGCGTCTTGTTCGTGAGGCCGCTGACGTATAGTTGGTCGACGCTCCCGTTCAAGAATTCGGTGAGCGGCGACATTTCGGCGGCGGTGCTGCCGCTGATTTGAAGGAAATTCGACGCCGCGCCGGAAGTCATGACGTGGCTGCCGTTGAACCCGACGCTGTAAAGCGTGACGGGACTGCCGGCGATTCCGCTGTCCGCCCACTCATAGATCTGCCAATTCGATGTAGAGCCGGTAGTTGTGACAGTACCCGGCGGTGTCGCGCCCTGCGAGTTGGCAACGGCGCCGTTGAACGCGGTATTGAAATACGCTTCATTCATAGCCGGGGCGTGAAGATTAAAGTCTCCACCCTGACCCAACGTCGCCGTGACCGGCGCAGGGGTAGTGAAGCTGGACGTGCTCGCCTGAGTCAAAGTGGAGGATCCAACGTTTACCGCAGAGTTACCAGTCGCGACATAAAGCAAACCGTTGACATTGTCCACCATGGGCGGATCCACGATCCCGCCCGTCGCCGATCCATCACCGACCGTGAGCGGAGACCCCGTGATCGCGGCGCCGGCGGAGGTAAAGCCGTACAGTTTGCCGTCCGAGCACCCGACAAAAATATTCCCTCCGCTGGCGATGACGGCGCCGGTCAGTGTTCCGGAGCACCCGGTAGCGAGCCCGCCACCCGATCCCCAGGTAGCATCCAGGCTGGGCGCGGGCGTTCCGCCACTCGCGCAGGCGGAACCCGCGGGGCAGAAGACGTTGATG
This sequence comes from uncultured Acidobacteriota bacterium, assembly GCA_963800455.1. Classification (GTDB taxonomy): domain Bacteria; phylum Acidobacteriota; class Terriglobia; order Acidiferrales; family UBA7541; genus Palsa-360. Next base: position 2,083,078 of record CAWDAY010000004.1, read on the forward strand.
ATCTTGAAGAGCGTGCCGCTGTCGTTGCCGACGTAGGCGACATCATGCACATAGTCGACAAACGGGGACGAGAGCGTGTCGTTGGCCGCCCCGAGAGTAAGGTCCGTTACGCCTCCGCTGCCCGCAGTCGGAGCGAGCGCGGCAAAACCGGAGGTGATCGTTAACGGCGACGTGACGCTCTGAAGATTGGTTACCACTCCATCGCCGCTCTTCCAGGCAAGGACGTGGAAATGGGCCGCGCCGCCGCCCGTTTCGACAAACGCGATCTTGGTGCCGTCAATGGAAAGCGCGGGAGAAGTTGCAACGACGCCACCCCCCGCATGGATATTGTACGAAAAGATCGTGGTGGCGGACACGCCGTCATCGACACCGCCAACGGGTGTGCGATTGCAGACTCCATTAGCTAGCGCGGTTCCGCTGTAAAGATTGTTAAATCCGACGATGTTCGGCTGGGTGGCGCTGCCGGCCACATTCACCGGATAGACGATGAAATCGTTTAGACAGCTGGGCGTGGCATTCGGATCGAAACCGAACTTGGCCGGATACATAGCCGGCGCCGTCGTTCCTCCACCGAGACTGACGCTCCAGTCGATGTGGCCGCCCCTCACGATGTTTCGGGGATATCGCGACCGGTAGAACCGGTGCCAATCCTCGCGCGCCGCGGCCTGCCAGCTCTGGATCGCGCGCGGATCGTTCTGCACGGCGATCAACGAATGAATGGGGCCGAAGCGCGGATAGAGAGAATGATGGTGGCTCCAGTCCTGCACGATGCCGTTGGGATGGACCACGGTCTCGTGTCGATCGCGATTCCAATCCCGATCTCTCTCTTGTCCGTAGGCTCGCAAGCCAAACAGACTGAGCGCGCAAAGCGCGCAGGCGGCGAAGCGAAACGCAAAAAATGTCTTTTTCACTTTGGATCTCCAATTCGTTCAGTCCGGTACTCGACCCATAGTTCTGTGACTTCCCGAAGTTTAACCAAAGGCAGTAGCGGTGATGACCGGAACCTAGGGTCAGGCTTCGTCGATTGTAATAACTGTTTGTGCAACACCCCTCGCTCCCCACTGGACGGGTTGCGAGGCGCAGCCGCGACGAAACCAGGGCGCCTTCTCCAACGTCCCCTGCGAATCGCCCCGTCGCCCGCCATCCGCAATCTGGGGTAATATGCCCGGGTCGTAGACCCACACCGAGGAGACGAGGCGCGACAGCGCCGGCGCATCGCAAACAGGCAGCAGGGAGACCGATACGATGAAACCCTTCTTAACACACGCATTGGCAGCCAGTCTAGCGTTCACTTTGGGGTTGCTCGCTCTGTCGAGCGGCCCGCTCGCCGCAGCCGACGATTCAGGCGCGTTCCGCCAGGCGGACAGAACGCTGACCGACGCCCTCGCCAAGGGCGACAAGACGGCTGTCGCCGCGCTGCTGGATGACCGTTTTCAGTGGGTCGAGGCCAACGGCAGAATGCATACCAAGACGCAGGTTCTCGACGACCTGGCTCAGTTCGCCGCCGACAACGAAGGGGCGCTGGACGTACGGACAGTTGACTTTCTCGGGAAAGTGGAGCGCGTCCTCGGGATTCACCACAACCAGCGGTTCGCGCACCTCTGGGTGAAGAACCCCGCGGGATGGCAGGCGTTCGTCTATCTGAACATCCCGATTCCGGCGGAGCGGCCGGATTACTCGGCGCCGCCCAATCCACCCACCGAGGCCGACAAGATTTGCGACAACCCTTGCAAGACTTTGCCGTACAAGCCTGAAAGTGCGGCGCAACAAGGGGCTATGGAGACCTGGTTCCGCTTGAAGAACGATGAGTGGCACCCGAACCCGGAAGATTGGGCCGCCCATGCCGACGAGAATCATGAAACCCTCACCCCGCGAACGGACAAGCCCAAGTTGCAGCACGTCGAGGAACTCGCCGAGGAACGAAAACTCTACGGGGAAAACGGCGGGACCGGGGGCTCCTCGGTCCTGTCCATGCGCATGTTCGATTTCGGAAATGTGGTGATCATGCAGGCGTTTCAAGGACGCAATCCGAACGCGAAGCCGACCAGCTGGAATTTGCGCGTGTTCCTGAATCGCGGAGACGGCTGGAAAATCGCATTGAGCGCCCAGACGAATATTACGTAGCGTTGCGCTGATTCAAGGCCGGCTGATTGAGATCTTGTGGCCGGTTCCGTTGGCGAGAATGATGTCTCCGGTAATTTGCTTGCCGTCCTGCGAAAGTCTTCCCAGGAAATTCGTTCCGTCGGCGGTGATCGCCGTAATCGCCCCGCCGGCGGACGCCGTCACGCTCTGGAACTGAAAATTCATGGGCGCGGAAGGATCGGCCACCGTGATGGCGCCGGTGGACGAAGCGGAGAAGGAAGCGGTAGCGGGAAGCGAGCGTCCATCCGCCAAAGCGACGGTGCCCTTCCAGTCGCCGGCGATCGATTGAACGTTGCCATCATCCACGGCAACGCCGCGCGGCCGCGGCCCCCTTCGCACCCACTTTCTGCTCGAAATCGTTGAAGCTGACCCGGTTGTCTTCGCAGATGTACTCCATGATGTTCCAGTCGGGCTTCAGGATGTACTTTCGCTGAGACTTCAGGGGTTTCGTGTAGGCCTGCGGGTCGTCGATGGCGATGTCGATCGTCAGCGTGTCGTGGTCCACGCGCCGCATTCGCTCGACAACGTGAAGGCCTTCGGAGTGCGGATGGCCGGTCACGTCAAGCCAGGTTTTATCGTTGAAACCGGTGGAATCGACGACGAGTGTGTCTCCCTCCCATTTGCCGATGGAGTCGCCCATCCAGGTTGGATTCGAGTCCTTCACGTGTTCCCTGCCATCGGTGAAAATCTGGCGGACGAAGTGGCCGTATTCGAAGAACATGATGGTGCGGCCGGGAACCTGGAGAAATTCCACCGGGTAGGCGTGCGTGTATACGTTGGGAACGCCGGGCGGAAGGCAAGCGAAATTCGGGTCGTTGGAGGTGAGCGCCGTGTACTCTCCGCCGATCGGATGGTTGCCCTTGAATTTCTCCGCGCCCCACGGCGTGAGCGGAAGCTTATCCAGGCGCTGGCCTTGCGCGTCGGTCCAAATGAAGTTGAAGGTATTGACCGACGACGGATACCAGACTCCGGTCAGGTCGCCCGCATGCTCAGTCTTCGAGCTTCCCTTGCCGGTTTGCGCCGGCAGCATCGACGGCAGCGCGATCAGCGCGGCGCATCCAAGCGAAACAATTCTTACAATTCTCATTTCGAGGAATCCGGCGGTAAAACGGTTCCCGGCATTTCGTGGCCGTCCGGGAATACCAATTTCTTCACCTGCATGCCCTTCTCGCCGTTTTTGGCGAGCGCGCCGATCACGGTTATCTGGTCGCCCGGTTTGAGGGTGCTCCTGCTCCAACCGCGCCTTGTCAGGAGATTGGGGCTCGGCAGCTCGCCCTGCCATTCCATGGGCTTGCCGCTGTCGTCCTTCACAGTGAAGGTGAGCAACGTGTGCGGATTGACGAACTGAAGCTCCTTCACGGTTCCGTTCAGGGTAGCGATCTTGGTCATGTCATATTCCGACGCGCCGTGATGCGCTGCAATGGGGATTGCGATCAGGAAGAGACCGGCCGCCAACGCCATGGGCGCGATTCGTTTCGTCTTCATGCGACCTCCGCAACACATTCTCGCTGGGCCCGGTTCCGCACGTTACTCAGACTGTTACTCAGATTGCTTAGATTGTTGGTTTAACAATCGCCCTCGATGGTCCCGGAATTGGCTCATCCATATCGCGACTCGCGCCAGAGTGTCAATCGTTTTTCGCTTCGCGTTTTTCACTTCGCGCCGCTTGCGAAATTCCGGAGCGAAACGCGGACGTAGTATGATGCGGTCGCGCGGCGGAGGAAACTACTTTTCCTGGCGATGGAGGAGCGGGGCATGAGCGAAACAGCAAAAGCGGCGGCGGGTCCGGCGCCGGTGGAGATTGCAAAACTTGTGGCATTCATCGCGCGGGCGCTCGTGGCCGCGGGCATTCCTCCCGAAGACGCCGGGAACGTCGCGGCGTTAATGGCCGAAGCGGACGCGCGCGGCGGCGACGCGCACGGCGTTTTCCGCCTTCCGCAGTACGTGAAGCAAATCCAAAGCGGCGCGGTGAATCCGCGGCCCAAGATTGAGATCTTGAGCGACCGCCCGGGCACGGCCCTGGTGGATGGCGACAACGGCCTCGGGCACATCGTCATGAAGCGCGCCACCGAACTGGCGATCGAGAAGGCGCGCCAGTGCGGCGTCGCTTGGGTCGGTACGCGCCGCAGCAATCACGCGGGCCCGGCGCAACTGTATCCGAGGATGGCCGCCGCACAGGACATGATCGGAATGTACTTCTGCGTGGGCAACGCGAACTTATTGCCTCCGTGGGGCGGGACCGAAGCGCTCCTGAGCACCAATCCGATCGCCATCGCCGTGCCGGGCGGTCGGCATTCCTCGATCGTGCTGGACATGGCTACGACGAACACAGCCTTCGGAAAAATCCGGCTGAAGGCGCAACGCGGCGAGCCGATGCCGGAAGGCTGGATGATCGACCGCGAGGGAAAACCTTTGACCGATGCCAAGCGCGCGAGCGAGGGTTTCCTTCTTCCGATCGGCGGGGCGAAAGGATACGGACTGGCGCTGATGATCGGCGTAATGGCCGGAACATTAAATGGGGCCGCGTTCGGGCGCGACGTGGTGGATTACACGGTGGACTCCAAGACACCGAGCAACACGGGCCAGTCGATCGTAGCGGTAGATATCGCCGCGTTTGCGGACGTGCAGGCGTTCAAGCAGGACGTGGACGAAGTGTGGGAGGTGATGAAGTCGTCTCCCACTCTGCCCGGCGTAGACGAAGTCCGGCTGCCCGGGGAACGCTCCGAGCAACTATACCGCGAGCGGATGGCCAACGGGGTTCCGCTGAGCGACGGACAGCGCAAGATTTTGGAGGAACTCGCCGGCAGCCTCGGGATCGAGCGATTGTAGAAAGACTCCGGCGATGGGGAACTTTTAAGGTGTAGCGAGCCGCGCGATGCCCGCGCCCGCCGCGCGCCACCGCCCGTGAAGCTTCACGAACACGCGCATCACGCGGTAGCTGCCGTCGTACGTGCTCTCGCCCTGCTTGCCGCGAATCGTGGTCGTGTCCGTCAGCACGGCGACATCCGGAGATGTGTAACGCACTTGAATATCGCTGGATTGAATGGCCAGGTCGCCGAGCTGCTTGTTCGCGATCATATCGACTTGCTGCTGTTTGCTGACGAGAACCCCGCCCGGATGGATTTCGACGAAATCGTCCGCGAACAGCCAGGCCGCGGTATCGCCATCGTGGTTGTGCGCGGCGTCCAGCCATACGTGATCCAGGATGGAGACCGTTTCGGCTACATCTTCGCCCGTTGCCGCCGGTTTCTTCGGCGCCTGGCCCAGCGCTGCGGCTCCCGATGCGACGATCATGACGAATGCCGCTGCCAATCCGTACGCGCGTGTCATGCTGATCCTCCCGGTTCCTGTTGACGGCCCTGAAATTCCAATTCCATTCGGACGAGCCGGTCTCTTGTGGCGAAGGCGGGATGCCGGCGCCACAAAAGCTCACTTCTTCGTCAAATCCTGGTTCATCACCACGCCGGTCGCTTTCCAGGTTCCGTTCTGTTTGATGACCACTCGAAATACGTTGAACTCTCCGTCGAGACTGTTGCCCTTCGCGTCGTGGCCCTTGATCGTGGTGTGATCGGTCAGAATCGCCACGTTTCCAAACACGTGCGCCTGAACATTTTCAGGATCGAGCTTCAGGAGCGTGGGACGATCGGCGCTCTTCAAGACGGCGAGCCATTCCTTCTTCGTGTAGGTCTGACCGTTGGGGAAGACCAGAACGTAGCTGTCCGCGAAGAACTTTTCGAGATAGTCTAGGTCTCCATTTTTTTCGGAATCGAGCCACTTGCGATCCAGCGCGGCCCAGTCCACTCCGGAGGCCGGAGCTGCGGAGCTTTTCGTTTGGCCGTACGCCAACGGCGCAAAGCCGAGGACCAGCGCCAACGTTCCCGCGCAAATTGGTCTCATCGTCGAATCTCCTGTTCAGAAAAAAATCGCGGCGCTGCTGCCCCAAGCACTTACGGCCGAATGCCGGGGATATTCAACCGCAGCCTGTACAGCCCGGTGACGGCCGTGAAATAAAGGGTCTTTCCGTCCGCGTCTCCCCAGGCCAGGTTGGCGGGATTTTCAGCGGGCCGGATCGTTCCGAGGTGCTTGCCCTCCGGCGTGATGACCCAGACCCCGCCCGGTCCCGCGGCGTAGATGTTTCCCTGCTTGTCGATCTTCATTCCGTCCGGCACGCCGGCCTCCGTGCTGGAGGACGCGTCGACGAGCAGCTTCTTGTTGGCCAGCGTTCCGTCGGGCTGCACGTCGAAGCGCCAGTACGTTTTCGTGAACGAGTCGTCGACGTACAGATATTTTTCGTCGGGCGAGAACGCGAGTCCGTTCGGCGCGCCGAAATCCTTGTTGACTAGCATCAGCTTCCCTTTCGCGAGCAGATACACGCCCGCGAAGGGCAACTCTTTTTTCGGATCGTCCGGCCCCTTTCGCAGTCCGAACGGAGGATCGGTGAAATAGAGAGAGCCGTCGGATTTGTAGACGAGATCGTTCGGGCTGTTGAGGCGTTTGCCTTCGTAGCGATCCGCGAGCACGGTGCGCTTGCCGTCCTTCTCTACTCGCACGATGTCGTGATCGCCGTGCGTGGCGTACGTGACTCGCCCCTGCCTGTCGAGCGTGATGCCGTTCGAGCCGAACAGCGTGACGACCGCGTGCCCGTTGTTCAGCTGGTAGCCGGCGTCGCCGGGATCGGAGCCCGTAAAGCCGCTCTTATCGAGGAAGACAGACGTTTTCTTGTCCTGCGGATTCCACTTGTCGATGACGTTGGCCGGGATGTCGCTGAAGAGCAGATAGCCCGGGCCGCCGGAGTGCACCCAGACCGGGCCTTCCAGAAAGCCAAAGCCGTCCGCGAGCTTTTCAATTTGCGCGCCGGGCGAGATCAGCTTGTCCAGCGCCGGGTCGAGGCGAACGATCTGCCCGGCATTCTGCGCGGAGAGCGCAACCCCGGTGAGAAACGCCGCGAGCGCCAGAAGCGAAACACCGACTTTTTTCTTCATGGACAAGCCACACTCCCTTTGTATTTCCATGCGTTTCCGGACCCATGCGGGCGGTACAGGCGCAAGAACGGCCGATTCTATCGAAGATTTTCCAGCTTCGAGATTCGGGTGACGGGCCTTCATGGCCTTATACCAATCGGTTTCGAACGAAGTCAACGAACAAAGTCAGGTGACCGCGAACCTGGACCGAACGCCCCGCCCTTTTCCGTCGCAGCGGACCAGGGCGGGGCGCGGCCGGATGCTCACTTCATGTCGTTGCGGACGATTTTTCCGCCCTTCATCACGAATTTGACCCGCCGCATCTCGGTAATGTCCTTCACAGGATCGCCGGACACAGCGACCAGATCGGCGTACTTCCCTTTTTCCAGCGAGCCGATATCGTTCTGCCAGCCCATGACTTCGGCATCCACGGAGGTGGCCAGCTGAATCGCTTTGGCGGCAGGCAGGCCGTGATTCACGAGCCACTCGAATTCCGTGTATTGCTCTCCGTGGGCGTACGGGTCGCCGTCGACTCCACTGCCGAACATCATTTTGACTTTCATCGCCAGGCCCATCTGAAACGTCTTGGCGAAGATGGAGGGCAGATCGTACTTTCCGCCCGTGGCTTTGCGGTCGTGCTCGACCAGTTCCGGGAGCGAATAGCGGTAGCCCGTAACATCCCAGTAGATGCCCTTCTCGATCATCATTTTCATTTCGGATTCGTCGAGCGCCTGCCCGTGCTCGATGGTGTCGACGCCGGCGAGGACGGAATAGCGCAGGCCGTCGCCGCCGTAGGCATGCGACGCAACGGCCTTGTGGTGATGGTGCGCTTCGTCCACGATCGCCTGCACTTCCTCCAGCGTCATCGTCGGCTCCACGAACAGCTCTCCCGTGGAACTGAAGGAGTAGCCACCCGCGGGAAAAATTTTAATCACATCGGCGCCGTAGCGAATTTGTTCGCGGACGGCCTCGCGCGCCTCGATTGGCCCCGCGATGGTTTGATTGCCTCCCGTGATGTTGATTCCGGGAACGCCGATGTAGTCGGAACCGGAACTGCCGATGCCGCGCGTCGCAACTTGCAGGCGCGGGCCTTCGATGATCCCTTTATTGATCGCGTTTCGGACGTCTACATCCCCGTAGCCTTCGCCGTGCGTTCCGACGTCCCGCGCCGCGGTGAAGCCCGCGAGCAAATCGGTGCGCGCTTCCTTCACGGCAGAAATGGTCCAGGCTTCCTTCGACGTATTGACCCGCGCCCCGGCGGACATGCTGTCATAGACGTGCGTGTGCCCGTCGATCAGGCCGGGCATCACCGTCGCCTGGCTGAGGTCGATGACTTGCGCGCCATCGGGAATTTTTACGCGATCTTCCGGCCCTACGTCCGTGATTCGCTCCCCCTGGATCAGCACGACCTGTTTCGTGAGCAGCTGCGCCGTCTTGCTGTCAAAGAGGCGGCCGGCTTTGACCGCGACGACCGGCTGGGAACTCTGGGAATGAAGCGCTGCCGCGAACGCGACAATCGCGAGGCATGCCGGAACAAGCAACTTCTTGCGTACCATCTGGCCCTCCAGAAAAGTTTTGTGATTCCACGTCGTTGGACGAGTGCGGTCCGGCTGAAACCGGAGGTCCGGCCGGACGGAAAGAGCGCGGCTCATTGTACAATGCCGCGGGGCGCAGAATGAAAAAGACGCAAGCGGAACTCGGCCGCCGATTTCAGGAACTTCACGCCGGCCCGAAGATCTTGGTCCTGCCGAACGCGTGGGACGTTGCCAGCGCGCGGATTTTCGAGGAAGCCGGGTTTCCGGCGATCGGAACCTCAAGCGCAGGCGTGGCATTCTCGCTCGGCTACCCGGATGGCCAGAAGCTTTCCCGGGACGAAGTGATTGGCGCGGTGCGCCGCATCGCTGAAGCCGTCGAAGTGCCCGTCACCGCGGACGTGGAAGCGGGCTTCGGAAGCACGCCCGAAGAAATTGCGGACACGGCGCGAGCGGTAATCGCCGCAGGCGCTGTGGGAATGAACCTCGAGGACGGTGCCGAGGACAGGCCTGATTTTCTCGTAGAGATCGACCGACAGAAGGAAATCATCCGCGCGGTGGTCGCGGCCGCGTCTAGCCTCGGCATCCCCTTCGTGCTCAATGCGCGCACCGATATTTTTCTGTACGGCATTGGACCGGCGGAAACGCGGCTGGCCCGCGCGATCGAGCGGCTGAGCGCGTATCGCAGCGCCGGGGCGCAATCGCTCTTCGCCCCCGGCGTGAAGGACCGAGAAACCATCGGACAGCTGGCGCGCGGTCTGGACGGCCCACTGAACATTCTCGCAATCGCCGGAACGCCGCCGATTGCGGAGCTGCAGCAACTTGGCGTCGCGCGAGTGAGCGTCGGATCGGGGCCCATGCGGGCGACGCTCGGTTTTCTCGGGCGCATGGCAAAGCAATTCCGTGACGAAGGCGTCTTCACGCTGATGACAGAGGGCGCGCTCCCGTATGCTGATGCAAATCGCCTGTTTCGGCAAAAGTAGAGCCGGCGCCATCCGCGAGTCACGCGACGAAGCCGGCCGTTGCTCGCCCAGTCCGGAATCGCGCTGAGAGTGCGCCGCGAAATCATCCCGCTTGACCCGGCGATTCCTTCAGTTATACAAGAAGACAAGCTCCCAATCGTTCATCGAGGTGCCCATTTGAAGACCATGTCGTCCGCCGCGCTTGGATTGGCCTTCTTTCTCTTGTCCGTGCAGGCACCGCTGTTTGCGCACCACGGATTCGCCGTGGAGTTCGACCAGAATCATCCGGTCACGCTCACCGGAGTCGTCACCAAAATGGAGTTCATGAATCCGCACATCTACTTCTACGTGGATGTGAAAGGCAACGGACGGCAAAGTGGTGAACTGGGCGTTCGAGGGCGGCCCGCCGAATGTGATCTACCGGCAAGGCTGGCGAAAAGACACGCTGAAGCCCGGCGACGTCGTGACGGTCAAGGGCTTTCGCGCCAAGGACGGGACGCCTTTGGCGGCCTGCATGACCGTGACGCTCCCGGATGGGCGAGAAATGTCCGCAGGATCGGGAGGCGTGACCCAGAATCCCTACGGCGAGCCTGCGACGTCCGGCAGGAAGTAACGTGGGAGCCGCCGAGAAGCGGAACCGAGGCCTGAGATGAAGAATTATTTCCGGGTTCCAGCCGTGCAAGCCGCAACGCTGTTTATGGCATCGGCGTTCGTGGTTCTCTTCGGCGGCCGCGCGGCAGCCGGCGCGCCGCAGGCGCCCTCCGCTCCGCCGGACCTCAACGGCGTCTGGTCCGCTCCGTTTACACCGGATCTGTCCAAAGCCCTCGGACACCAGCCGCCGTTCACGCCGTACGGAGCCGCGCGATTTGCGAAAGAGGATGAAGTGGACGACCCGTTGACCAAATGCCTGCCGATCGGACCGGCGCGCGGGATCCAGGCAGGCATCATGCCGTTCCAGATCGTGCAAACCCGAGATGTGCTGGCGATCCTGTTCGAGAATCAGCACACGTTCCGCATCATTCACACCGACGGGCGCAGCCACCCGAAAGATTTGGACCCAACCTGGTTCGGCGACTCCATCGGCAAGTGGGAAGGCGATACGCTCGTCGTGGACACCGTGGGCGTCGACGACCGGACCTGGCTGGACACGGCGGGCCATGAGCACAGCGACCAGCTGCATCTGGTCGAGCGATTTCAGAAGCTGGACGATAACCACATCAAGTGGACCGTCACCTTTGAAGACCCTAAATTTTTCACGGAGACATGGTCCGTCACGCTGCCGATTGCGCGGCAGAATACCGAGATCATGTCCTATTCGTGCGAAGAGAATGAAAAAGACCGGATTCATTTGCGGCGGTCCAAAAAATAATTGGGATCGCGTGCGGACCGCCGCGCATTGAGGCGCTTCACGCATTTATCCTGGGAGCATTCGATGAAAACCTATCGATCGAGAATATCGCTCGCGATGACTGTGGCGCTGCTGGCAGTCAGCGCGCCGCTTTGGGCGCACCACGGAAACGCGGCCTACGACGACAAAAACCCCATCACAATCAAAGGGACGGTCACGGAATTCGCCTGGACCAACCCGCACGCCCAAATTTATCTGGACGTGAAAGACGAGAAGGGCAACATCGTGCACTGGAGCGTCGAAACGTACAGCCCCGGAAAACTGGTGCGCGCCGGCTGGACGAAAGACGTCGTGAAGCCCGGAGATACGGTCTCGATCAACTTGATCCCCGCGAAAAACGGATCTCCCGTCGGCTTTCTCCACAAGCTGGTGCTTCCAAACGGCAAAGAGCTGGGGCTGCAGGAACAAGACTATTGATCCGGATGGAGCACGATCGACCGGAAGCGGTAACGGAATCGAAACGGCGAAGCGACTGAGGGGAGACACTTCCGAATGCGAAACTGCCTTAGAACCCTTACGTGGATTGCCATGCTGGCGGCTCTAGTAGCCTTGCCGGAGCTTGCGCGCGCCCAGATGCCCGGCGAGCAATCCCCGGCGGCGAAAAATTACGTGCCGGCTCCCGCCGATCCGCACGACCTTTCCGGCATGTGGGAATATTTCATGAACATTCCCGGCCAGGGCATCTACGCAACTCCCAGCAAAACTCCTCCGCCGATGACGGCGTGGGCCAAGGCGAAATACGACGAGGCGAAGCCCGGCTACGGTCCGAAAGCGCAGGCCGGCGGCAACGATCCGATCCTGAAATGTTATCCCTCCGGCATTCCGCGAATTATGTTTTTCCCGCAGCCGTTTGAGATTCATCAATCGCCCGACCGAGTCTTCATGTTCTTCGAGCGCGAGCACGAGTGGCGGCAGATCTGGACCGACGGGCGAAGCCACGCCCAGGATCCGGCGCCTACGTGGATGGGCGACTCGATCGGCAAGTGGGACGGCGAGACGTTCGTCGTGGATACGATTGCGCTGACGGAAAAGAGCTGGCTCGATTTCTACGGCGATCCGCACAGCGACGATATTCACCTAATCGAACGCTATAAACGCGTGGACCACGATACGCTGACGATTCAGCTGATCGTCGAGGATCCGAAGGCCTACACCGCAACGTGGGTGGGCGACACAAAGACCTACAAGCTGCTCAAGGGCAAGAAAGCCTATATGGAAGAGCTGCCCTGCATTCCGGAAGAAGAGGACGCGTTCACGAATCGGATTCGAATGCCCGCCGCGGCGCCACAGCCTAAGCAGTAACACAGTTTCGTAGCACAGGTTTCAGAGGCTACGGGTCGCAGACCTTGCAAGGACCAAAACCCGCAGGCTGAAGCCCGCGCTACTTACTTCGCCAGGTACATGTACCCGACGGTGTTGTTCCCCGGCGAAGCAAACCACATCCTGCCTTTGGGATCGTTGTTGAGTTCCCTCATGCCGTTGCCTACCATGGGCGCGGGATACTCGGTGATCTTGCCGGTCGCAGGATCGAGACGCCCGACGGTGTCCATGATTCCCGAGGCGTACCAGACCTGATTAGACGCGTCGATTCCGATGGGATATGGCGACGGCTGTTCCCCGGGGAGCTGGATTTCCTTGAAGGCGCCGGTTTCCGTGTCGAGGCGCACGATCTGACCCCGGTCGTACTGCGCAAGCCAGCCAATTCCGTTGACATCGACTTGAAAACGGCGGCGCGAGCCGGGCTGCGGCGGCGGAGTCCACGTCGTGACCTTCTCGGTCTTATAGTCCACCTTGAAAATTCGGCCCTGCCCGCCCACTTCATCGAACCAGATGTTGCCGGCCCTGTCGAGATTCGCGCCGTACGTGTTGGGCGCGTCTTTCACTTCTGAATAGACGCCGGTCTTGGGATCGAAGCGGTAGGAATAGGGGCTGCCGGACACCCACAAAATTCCCCGGGGATCTTCGCGCACGGTGTTCATCGTCTTGCCGGGGCCTTTGTACTTGGTCTGCTCGCCGGTCTTTACGTCGACCTTCACCAGCGTCCCGCCTTCTTCCACGACCCACGCGGAAACCCCGTCGCGCGTCAATTGCGCCGAGCGAGTGCCCACGCGCGGCGACTGGCTTTCCCACAAGTATTCCGTCAGCTCTCCGGTATCGGGATTCAGTCTGCCGACGCCGTTCACCGTTCCGAAATACGGACACCAGATGTTGCCGTCCTTGTCCGGATTCGCGTCCCAGGTCATGCGGCCCGGCGGCATTTCGTAGAGCACGTACACGATCTTGAGCGCGTCGTCGCTGAACTGCTTCATCCAATTCACGTAGCCGGGCATCTCGGCCGGAGATTCGGGAAGCGCGCCCGGCCCCGTGCCGAAAATTTTGCCGGCGTAGGCCGCGAGTTCGTTTACGTCCTGATCGTTCTTGATCTGGCTGTAGACGACGCTGCCGCCGATGCGCGTGGACATCTGATCCTTGAGGGCTTCGCGCCATCCGTTTTCGTCCCGCCGCACGTTGATGAATTGCTGGAAGCCGTGGCAACTCGAACCGCAATGCGAAAATTTATCCTTGCCGGGACCTTCCGGAAACAAATCGATGCCCTGAATGATCGGAATTTCGTCCCAGCGCACCGTCTGCTTTTGCAGCGTCCAATCGAACGTTGCGTTCTGGTTCGCAGCGAGCACGATTCCGCTCTTGGGGTCGGACCGGTAACCGACCGACCTCGCCCGGACCTGGTAATCGCCGGCCGGAAGATTTTCCACGCGATACTTCCCATCGTTGCCGGAAAGCACGATGACTGTAGCGTGCGTCCTGGCGTTGCGGGCCTCCACGAATGCGGCGCGGAATGGCGCGCCGTCCGGCCCCTTCACAGTTCCAGAAATGCCCGCCCCAAAACACGATGCCGCGAAAATCAGCGCAAAGCCTGTAACCGCCGCGAATTTTGTTTGGGAGTTCATGCGATCTCCAGGTCCATCTTGAATTCGCTAACTCTGAAATCGGGAATGATGGCGGGCATTATGCCTCATAAACCTTGAAATTTGGTACTCCGTCGGATTCCGAAATGGAACTCGCGCGGCGCCTCCTTCGCACTCGTCCCGCGATGGTGCGGATTGGAACTCGGGCCCGGCGGCAGTGGCACAGAACACTAAAGTTCGCGGCGCTTTCCCGCGATGTAGGCTTCGTGGAGCTTGCATTCGCGCAACAAGAGCGCTCTGGACCTGTACAAAACCCGGCCGCCGGTACAGTAGTTCCATTCGCGCTCGATTTTCCATGATGGAACACACGTTGCATCGAGCTCGGTGGATCCTCTTCTCCACTTTCCACTATGAGTCGGACCACGTCGGTTTCTCAAGTTTCAGGGAGGATTTCAGTGAAGCGGAAGAAATCAAGCGCTCAGATCGACAGGCGCGCGTTCCTCAATACCTTGGGCACCTCCGCGGGAATCGCGGCCACCTTTCCCGCAATTTCGATTCTGTCGGAAGCCACGGCCGCATACGCGGACGACATCGGCCCGCAGGGCGGCCGAGCCCGCGCGGAATCTTCCGAACGGATTCGTGGGGACGTCGCCGAGCGCGAAAGCAACGTGCGCATCCCGAACCATGAGGACAACGGAGACGAGGCGTTGTACCCGGCGAAAATCGGAAATTATTCCAAGAACCTGAAGCACGATCCGACTACGGGCGAAGTCGATCCTGCGGCGTATCAGGCCATGATCGGCGCGATCTCCACCGGGCGGTTTGCCGACTTCGAGGCGCTGGCCACGAACGGCCATTTTGGCTCGGCCGATCCGACGGTGCAGCGCCGCCTGGTAAATCCGGGCTCCGGCTATGCGTTCGATCTGGAAGGGACCGACTCGCATCAACTGAAACTGGCTCCCGCTCCTACGTTCGCCAGCGCGCACGAAGCCGGCGAAATGGTGGAGCTGTATTGGATGGCGTTGCTGCGCGACACTAACTTCGCGGACTACGATTCCAGTCCTCTGGCGCAAGCCGCGGCCGCGGACTTGTCGAAACTGTCGGCCTTCCGGGGGCCGAAGGCCGGCGGAGCGGTCACGACGCAAACGCTGTTTCGCGATTCCTATCCCGGCTGCACGGTGGGCCCGTATATTTCGCAGTTCCTGCTGCAGCCCTGCAATTTCGGCTCGATGCGAATCGACTCCCGAATGGCGACGGTCGCGCCGAACGTCGACTATATGACGGACTTCCCGAGCTGGCTGGCCGTGCAGAACGGCGTGAACACTCCGCCGATTCCGACGACGGGTCTCGCTTTTTGCAGGAGCGGCCGCGACTTGACCCACTACGTCAATATCGATCAGCTCTTTGAGGCCTACTTCGTCGCCTGCATCAATTTGCTCAGCAACGGGTATTTCGCCAACCCCGGCAATCCCTACGGGCGAATTTACGACGGAGGAGCGGGCCGGCCGCGCAATGCAGCGCTCGATCCCGACGGGTCGCTGGCGCAGGTCGGCTTCGGAACGTTCGGCGGACCGGCCGTCTTGACTCTGGCTTGCGAACCGGCCACACGGGCGTTGAAAGACGTCTGGTATCAGAAGTGGCTGGTGCACCGGCGGTTGCGGCCCGAGGAATTTGGCGGGCGGGTCGAGGTCAAGCGGCTCGGTCTTCGCAACTATCCGATCCACAAAGATCTCTTGAACGTCTCCTCCGTCCTGAACTACGTGTTCACCAAGTACGGAACGAACCTGCTGCCCATGGCGTTCCCCGAAGGATCGCCGAACCATTGCTCGTACGGTTCCGGCCATGCGACAGTGGCGGGCGCGTGCGTGACGATGCTGAAGGCGCTGTTCGACGACACGCAAGTGGTCAGGAATCCGGTGGTCCCAAATCCGGCCGATGGAGGGCAGACGCTGATCCCGTACGTCGCGCCGAGCGGAGAACCGCCGTTGACGGTTGGCGGCGAATTGAACAAAGTCGTGTCTAACGTCTCACAGGGACGCAACATCGCGGGCGTGCACTGGCGCACCGACGCGACCGCTGCCAATGCATTGGGTGAAGCCGCGACCATCAGCATGCTCCTGGATATGAAGCGGACGTTCAGCGAGCCCTTCGCTGGATTCTCGTTCACGAAGTTTGACGGAATCACCGTGACGGTGTGAGCCGCCACTCCGTCGAAATTTCACTTGCCTCTTCCTCGGCCCTCCGAGGGCCGAGGCGCCTGAGGGCGACCGAGTCCCCAAGCGCCGAAACCGC
Organism: uncultured Acidobacteriota bacterium; assembly: GCA_963800455.1. Classification (GTDB taxonomy): domain Bacteria; phylum Acidobacteriota; class Terriglobia; order Acidiferrales; family UBA7541; genus Palsa-360. The sequence continues at coordinate 2,099,284 of CAWDAY010000004.1, forward strand.
CGTTTCCAAAGGACGCTCTCCGAATGCGAACACCACGACGGCTTTCTACAAATTGTGCGGGAGCAAAGCCGGCTGTATAATTCACGACAGTTCGAAAATCAATTTCGCAATTCGGAACGAGACTCGCGGGGATCGCCGCTGCGCGCTGGCGCCCGGCAAGCCGGAACTCCGCGCTCGAACCGAACCTGGGGGCACGTTCATGAGGAAAATATTCTTCACCGCAGTTTTCGGTTCCCTGCTGGCGCTTCCGCTCGCGGCGCAAATGGGGCAGCAGGCCCCGCCGAAGGACCTTTCGGCATGGCTCCGCAATTCCTACACCGCAAATCGAAAATATCTCTCGCGCACCGCGGACAAAATGCCGGAAGAACTTTACGGCATGCGTCCGGGCGCGCAACCGGAAGTTCGGAGCTTTGGGCAGCTCATCGGGCACCTGGCCAATTTCAATTACCGGTGGTGTTCGGACGCGAAGGGCGAAAAGAATCCGATGGAAGAGACGGATTTTGAAAAGCTCACCGCGAAGGCCGACCTCGTAAAGGCCCTGAACGGCGCGCTCACCTATTGCGACGGAGCGTATGCCATGCTCACCGACGCCAATTCCATGGATCTGGTGCAAGGCACGAAGGACGACGGCACGAAGACTCCCGTCCTGCGCATCAGCCGATTCATCTCCAATCTCGCGCACAACAACGAGCACTACGGCAACCTGGTCACCTACATGCGGATCAAGAGCATCGTTCCGCCGTCTTCCGAGCCGCGCTGAGCTTCGCTCGCTCGAGGGATCGCGGAGACCGGCCAATTTTGTCGCTTTACAAACTGCTCAAACACTTGACTTTTTGTCATTCCGAGGCGCGCTGCGCGCCTCGGAATCTCTCTTTTCCTGCCTTTAGGCCAAAGAGAGATTCCTCACTTCGTTCGGAATGACAAGATAAGCTACAGTTTCCGCCAGCCTGTCTAGGATGGTTCGCTCTCCGATGGGGCCGCTGACAGCCGCCCCGGAAACGTGCTATGTTGCGCCGCAACCAAGCACGCGGAATCTTTGCCGCGGGGAGGAAACCAGCATGGGGAATCGTTCGTCCGGAAACTTCGAATCGTCCGCGGATATTCGCAACACATTTGGGAAACCTTTCGACGCCGGCGCTTCGCGCAGAAAATTCCTGCAAGCGCTGGCCGCGGCGGGTGCGGGCGCAATTCTTCCCGGGCGCGGGCTCGGCGGGCGGCTCTTCGCTCAAGCGATTTCGCCCAACGTGCGTCCCATGGCGGGCCGCATTGACGTTCACCACCATTTGTTTCCGCCGTTTTACGTGGAAGCAATGAAAGATCAGCTCGCCGCCAACGGCTTCACGCTCAGGAAGTGGTCCCCTGCCATTTCCCTGGACATGATGGACAAGCACGGAATCGCCACGGCATTTGTGTCTCCCGTGCAGCGCCTGGTGATGGATTCCATGAGCGGGCGCGACGAAAAAGGACGCACCCTGGCCCGGAAGAACAACGAATACGCCGCCCAAATGGTCCGGGACAATCCCGGCCGCTTCGGCAACTTCGCGGCGCTGCCCTTGCCGGACACGGACGGAAGCCTCAAGGAAATCGCCTACGCTCTGGACGTGCTGAAGGCGGACGGCATCGCCCTCTGGACGAGTTATATGGACAAGTGGATGGGCGACCCGTCGTTCGCGCCCGTCTACGAAGAATTGAACCGCCGCAACGCTGTTGTTTTTGTCCACCCGGCTCGCGCGTCGTGCTGCCGCAATCTCGCCGGGCAGTCCGGCATCATCGAGTATGACATTGACACCGCGCGCGCCATCGACAGCCTCCTGTGGGACGGAACGCTGGCGAAGAATCCGAACATCCGTTTCATCTTTTCGCATTCCGGCGGGGCGTTTCCTGTGCTGGCCGCGCGCATCGTCGACGATTTTCCGAAAAATCGCGCCGCCAACGCGCCGAACGGCGTCGACTACGAATTCAAGAAGCTTTATTTTGACACCGCGCACGCCGGACGCGCGCCCGCTCTCGACGCCTTGAAAGACATCGTCCCAATTTCGCAAATCATGTACGGCAGCGACGCGCCCATCCGGAATTATGAATTGACCGACGACTGGCTCGTCCAATACGCCGGCTTCTCCGAAGACGACTGGAAGGCCATCAATCGCGGCAACGCGGAGCGGCTGTTTCCGCGCCTGAAAACGTAAGCAGCGCGCGCCGAGGCTAGGTCGCCCGTCCCGCCGGAAACAAGGCGCAGCTTCTCTCGCCGGGCGCATCGTTCCTCGGCCTTTACGAACCCGCCGGCGGGGTTGGTTGACAGGGCTTGTACTCCGTGTGTACCGTGTCGGCATGTCATCCAAACCAGTGGAAAGCACTCGTGCGAATGCCCCGGCAGGCGTGGTCATCGAGCGGGCCGGCGACGTCTTGAACTTTACGTTGGACAATTCCGAACAGGGCAACGAAGTGACGGGAGCGATGTTCGACGCGATGCTCGCCGAGTTGCGCCGCGAAGCCGCGCACCCGAGCGCGCGCGTGCTGCGCCTTCGAGCGCAGGGCAAAGTGTTCTGCACGGGGCGCGAGCGCGCCGGCCGGGACGCGGCGTCGATCCACCACGAATCCGCGCGGCTCATCGAATTCAAGCGCGCCTTGCGAATCTCGCCGCTCATCACCGTGGCGGAGGTGCAGGGCGACGCGTTCGGTTTCGGCTTCGGCCTCGCGATTGTGTGCGACTTCGTTTACGTTTCGGAAAGCGCGTCGCTCGGATTTCCGGAAATGAAGTTCGGCCTGGCGCCGGCCGCGATCATGGCGTACCTCGGGGAATATGCGCTGCCGCGCTTCGCGTTTCCGCTGGTGCTGTTCGGCGATCCGATCGCGCCGCAGCGGGCGCAGCAAATCGGCCTCGTTTCGCACGTCAGTTCCGCGAACACTCTCTCCTCGGACGTCGATGCGCTGATCGAGCGCATCTTGCGTCTCGACCCGAACGCCGCGCGAAACTGCAAGGAGTTTTTCCAGACGACCCTGCAGAATTCGTTCGATCAGAATTGCCGCCTGGCTACGGAAGCATTGACGGTGGGCAGCCTGGCCGTGCTCGCGAGGCAGAAATGAGCGGGTCGTGCCTGTAAACGCGGGAGCGCGGCTCGACCGGCTGCCGATTTCGTCGTTCCATCGGCGCATCATGTGGCTGATCGGCGCGGGAATGTTCTTCGACGGCTTCAATATTTATATCGGCGCGACCGTTCTCGGAGCGGCGATCAAGAGCGGATTTTCCACGCTCAGCCAGAACGCGGAATTCGTTTCCCTCACGTTTGTTGGCATGATGCTCGGATCGTTCGTGACGGGCTTCCTCGGCGATCGCCGCGGGCGGCGCTTCACCTACCAGGCCAATCTCGCGATTTTCGGATTCGCTTCGCTCGCCGCCGCTTTCGCGCCCTCCATGAGCGTCCTCATTTTGCTGCAGTTCATCATCGGACTCGGCCTCGGAGCGGAAAACGTGGTTGGATACTCGACGCTGACGGAGTTCGTGCCGCCGCAGTCCCGCGGCAAATGGCTCGGCTTCATGACGGTCTTCGTCGTCACGGGATTGCCGGTGGCCGCGCTCCTGGGGACTCTCATCGTCCCGCATTTCGGCTGGCGCGCGATGTTTATCATCGGCGGCGTGGGCGCGCTGATCGTCTGGTATTTGCGCAAAGCCCTGCCCGAATCTCCGCGCTGGCTGGAATCCGTGGGGCGAAACGAGGAAGCCGATGCCCTGCTGCGAACGATCGAGGCAGAAGTCGCGCGGCGACATTCCCCGTTGCCGGAACCGACGGTGTCGCCGCTCGTGAAACATTCGCGGGAACTTTCCTCGCTCCTCAGCCCCGCGATTTTGCCGCGCATGATCGTGGGCGCCGTCACGCTGGTGGTGATCAACACGCTGCTCTACGGATTCGTGACGTGGCTCCCGACATTCTTCGTGCAGCAGGGGCTGAGCATTGCGCGGTCGTTCCGCTACTCGCTGGTCATGGCGCTCGGAGCGCCCATTGGGTCCGCGATCGGCGCGCTCACCGCGGACTACTGGGGACGCAAGCCGACCATTGTCGGCGCTTCGTTGCTCACCATCGTGATCGGGAGCTTTTACCCGTTCATCACGCAGCCCGCCATTTTGATGGTGGTCGGATTTTCTCTCATCGTGCCGATTTACGTCCTGGTGGCGCTGCTCTTCGCGATTTACATTCCGGAGCTTTTTCCGACGGAAATTCGGCTGCGCGCTTCCGGCATCTGCAATACGTTCGGGCGCGGCGCGATCATCTTCATGCCCTTCGTCGTGGTGGCGCTCTTCCGGTCCCACGGCGTCGGCGGCGTGCTCGTGTTCATGATCGCCCTACTGATCGTGCAAATCACCGTGGTCCTCGCTCTCGGCGTCGAGCCGAAAAAACGGCGGCTCGAAGAGATCGAGGCGGACGCCGCGGTGACTCCCTTCCCTGCCGAGGTGCGAAATCCATGACCGTCACGCCGGTGGCCTACGACGCGCAGCTTTTCATCAACGGTGAATTCACCGATGCCGCGAGCGGCAAAACGCTGGACATCGTCAACCCGGCGACGGGCGTAACGATCGGGCGTCTCGCCGATGCCGGGGCGGCCGACGTGGACCGAGCCGTGACCGCCGCGCAGAACGCCTTCGACGAAGGCAAGTGGAGCAAAGCTTCGGTCCACGAGCGCGCCCGCGTGCTCAACCGCTTCGCCGAATTGTTCGAGGCCGATCTCGAAGCGTTCTACAAGCTGGAAACGCTGAACAACGGCCGCCCCATCGTGGAAACGCGCGCGCAAATCTCGCGCCTGCCGCAGTTCTACCGCTATTTCGCGGCGCTGGCGCTCACGCGCCGCAGCGACGTCATCCCCGTCGAGGGGCCGTACTTGTGCTACACGCAGCGCGTACCTCTCGGCGTCGTCGCGCTGATGACGTCCTTCAATCATCCGTTGATGATTCTCTCGAAAAGCCTCGCGCCGGCGCTCGCCACCGGCAACAGCGTGGTCATAAAACCCTCCGAACAGACGCCTCTCACAACCATCCGGCTCGTCGAGCTTCTGGATCGCGCGGGAATTCCGAAGGGCGTCGTCAACGTGGTCAACGGCGTCGGCGCGGAATCCGGCGCGGCGCTGGCGTCCCATCCGAAAATTCGAAAAGTCACGTTCACGGGCAGCACGGAGGTGGGCCGCTCGATTGGCGTAGCAGCCGCGCGAAATTTCGCTTCGGCTACGCTCGAGCTCGGCGGCAAGGGCGCCGTCATCCTCTTCGATGACCTGGAGATGGAGCGCGCCGTCAATGGCGCGGCTTTCGCGGCGTTCATCGCGGCGGGCCAGACTTGCGTGTGCGGCTCGCGCATCCTGGTGCAGCGCTCGATGTACGCGCCGTTCCTGGAAAAATTTCGCGCGAAGGCCGCGGCGATCCGGTTGGGCGACCCTGCCGACGCGGAGACCCAGCTTGGGCCGGTGATTTCGGAAAAATCGCAGCGGCGCATCCTTAGAATGCTCGACCGCGCCGCAGCGGGCGGCGCGAAGCTGCTGACCGGCGGCAAGGCGCCTTCCGCGGGTGTGCCTGCCGGATTTTTCATCGAGCCGACGGTACTCTATGACGCCGATCCTCGCTCCGAAATTGCGCAGGACGAAGTGTTCGGGCCCGTAACCGTCGTGATGCCCTTCGAAGATGAAGCCGACGCGATTCGCATCGCCAACGACACGCGATTCGGCCTCGCCGCGTCCGTTTGGACGCGCGACGTCGCGCGCGCGCACCGCGTCGCGAGCCGGTTGCTTTTCGGCATGGTTTGGGTGAACGATCATCACCGGCTGGACCCCGCGTCGCCCTGGGGCGGCTTTAAAGACAGCGGCGTGGGCCGCGAGACCGGCGTCGAGTCGTTCGATCGATTTACCGAAGTGCGCGCCGTGACGATCAACACGACGGGTGAAACCGTGGACTGGTACCGAAAAGGCGGCGCGCCGAAACGCCTGAACTAGGCCATCCAGGAAGGCTCGCAAAATGAGAATGAAGTTCGCGCACGCCATTTGCACGGGGCTGCTCGCCGCGGCCGCTCTAGCCGCAGCACGCCCGGCCTGGCCCCAAAATGCCGACACCATCCTGGTGAACGGCAAAATTCTGACCGTCGACAAAAACTTCTCCACGCGCGAAGCGATGGCTGTGCGCGACGGCAAAATCTCGGCGGTAGGCAGCAACGCCGAGGTGCGAAAACAAGCGGGCCCGCGCACACGCGTGATCGATTTGCAGGGGCGCACCGTGATCCCCGGCTTCATCGATTCGCACATCCACGCGATCCGCGCGGGGCAGACGTTTACGACCGAGGTGAACTGGGTGGGCGCGACTTCGATCGCGGAGGCCATGCGCCGACTTCACGCGGCTTCGCTCGAGAAGAAGCCGGGCTCATGGCTGATCGTCGCCGGCGGATGGCACGCGGAGCAGTTCCAGGAAAAGCGCCGCCCGACGCAGGCGGACCTCGTCGCGGCCGCGCCGAACAATCCCGTGTACATCCAGCTTGGCTACGACTGGGAAGTCATGACGCCCGCGGGATTCAAAGCCATCGGCATCGAACGCGAGGCCGACCTGCCTCGCCCCGGCAAGTTCGAGCGGGACGCGAACGGCAATCCGACGGGCGCCATCGTGAACGGCGGCGGCTTTGACGTCGCCATCGCGCTCTTCGACAAGCTTCCTCATCCGACGTTCGACGAACAGGTTGCGGGGACGAAGAAATTTTTCCGCGAGATGAACCGGCTGGGCGTCACCGGAGTCGGCGATCCTGGCGGAAACAATCTCAATCCTGAAAATTATCAGCCCGTCTTCAAAGTCTGGCGGCAGCATCGGTTGACCGTGCGAATCGCGTACAGCCTCTGCGGGCCGACTCCCGGCAAGGAATTCGAAGAATTGAAAAGCCTGACGCAGATGCTCCCGCAGGGCTTTGGCGACGACATGCTGAAATTCAACGGCCTCGGAGAGCGCGTGACCTGGGGCATGAACAATAACGACCATCCGACCGCGGAGGATCAGGAAAAGTTCTACGAGATCCTGCGATGGGCGGCGCAGCGCGGCATGGCCGTCACGATGCACTGGCCGAACGACGCGAGCGCGGACGCGCTGATTTCGATTTACGAGCGCGTGAACTCGGAATTTCCCATCGCGGATTTGCGGTGGTCCGTCGCGCACCTGACGGGCGCGTCGCCGGAGCATCTGCGGCGAATGAAAGCGATGAACGTGGGATGGACCATCCAGCGTCCGAGCGCCGCGTCGGTGGAAAACGCGAAGGAACTCGACGTGACCATGGGTTTGGGAACCGACGCGCATCGCGTGGCCTCGTACAATCCTTTCACGACGCTGCGGTGGCTCCTGGTGGACAGCAAGAATGCCGGCGCCGCGCCGCGCGGACCGGAGCGGACGCCCACGAGAGAAGACGCGCTGCGAGCTTACACCATCGGCAGCGCCTGGTTTTCTTTTGACGAAAATAAGCGCGGCTCGCTCGAACCCGGCAAACTCGCCGATCTCGCGGTCCTTTCCAAGGATTACATGACCGTGCCGCTGGACCAGATCGAAAGCATCGAATCGCTTTTGACGATGCTTGGGGGACGCGTCGTTTACGCAGCGGGCCCGTATGCCCAGCTTGAAGCTTCTCGATAGGAAGTAATTCGGAACGCAGGAGTCGATGCGATGAACCGGCGAAAATTTCTGGAATTGGGAGCGACGGCTTCGGGAATGCTCCTGACAAGCAAGATGCATGTTGCGCCGCAGCTTGCGGCGCAGGGCGCTCCGGGCGAAATTGTCGAAACATCGGCCGGGAAAATTCGCGGCCGCTCGCAAGACGGCATTTTCTCCTTCAAGGGAGTTCCCTACGGCGCGCCGACCGGCGGAAGCGCGCGATTCCTGCCTCCGGCAAAGCCTAAACCCTGGACCGGCGTGCGCGATGCGTTCGAATTGGGATTCCGGTGCCCTCAGACGCTCGGCGGCGTGATCCCCGAGGTCCAGGCGGTGTACGGAACCGAACCCATGAGCGAGGATTGCCTGGTCCTGAACGTGTGGACGCCCGGGACCGGCCGCTCCAGCAAACGGCCCGTGATGGTCTGGCTGCACGGCGGCGCGTATTCGAACGGATCGGACGGCTACACCATTTACGATGGGGCGAACCTCGCTCGAAAGCACGACGTCGTCATCGTCGGCATCAACCATCGCCTGAATGTGTTTGGCTTCCTGTATCTCGCCGAAATCGGCGGCGAGAAATACGCGCACGCAAGCAACGTCGGAATGCGCGACATCGTGTTGGCGCTCGAATGGGTGCGTGACAATATTGGCGCGTTCGGCGGCGATTCGGGGAACGTGACGATTTTTGGACAATCGGGCGGCGCCGGGAAAGTCAGCACACTCATGGCCATGCCGTCGGCGAAAGGCCTCTTCCATCGCGCGATTATCGAAAGCCGGCCCGGCGACAGAGGATTGCCTGCCGCGGAAGCCTCCAAAGCCACGGAAGAATTTTTGGCGAGATTGGGATTGAAGCCGGATCAGATCGACCAGGCGCAGACGCTTCCGATGGAACAAATGGTGAAGGCCATGGGTGGGCGCGGCACGCCGGAAAATGCCGCGCTCAAGCTTGAGCCCGTTGTGGATGGCCAGACCCTCCCGTGGGGCATGTTCGATTCGAAAGCCACAAAACTCTCCGCGAATATTCCGCTGCTTGCGGGCTCGGTGGAAACCGAGGTCGCGTTCTTCACGAACGCGCAACTCGATCCCATCGATGACGCGACGCTGCATCAAAAAGTGCGCCAGGTGCTGCCAAAACAAGGCGACGCGGAAGCCGATCGGCTGATCGCGGCGTATCGAAAAGGCCGGCCGGGCATCGCCAATACCGATTTGTATTTGATCCTTGCATCGGACGCCACGTTCCGGCGCAACGTTCTTGCGGAAGCGGAGCGCAAAGCCGCGGACGGCCAGGCGCCGGCGTATCTCTACTACTTCACATGGCATTCGGCCGCGCGCGGCGGCAAACTGAGGGCCTTCCATACCCTCGAGGTCCCCTTCGTTTTCGCGAATCTCGACGCGGGAAAGCCGATGACCGGCGCCGGCGAGGATCGCGCCGCGCTTTCCGACCGGATCAGCGCTGCCTGGGTTTCGTTCGCGCGCACTGGAAATCCGAGCCATGCCGGACTGCCACGCTGGCCCGCGTTCACCACGCAGGAACGCGCCACGATGATTTTCAACGACGAATGCAAAGTCGTGAACGACCCGAACGGCGACGAGCGAAGAATGCTGCAATCCTTGCTCGCGACTACCTGATGATCGAGGAGAATCGAACATGAAGAAATCGGACGCAGAGGCACCGAGCTCCGCTCTCGGACGGCGGGAATTCGTGAAACTCGGACTGGCGGGCGCCACCATGACCGCGCTTCCGGCAGCCTTGCCCGCACAGACAAAGGCCGCGAAAGAAAAGGGCGTGGACTGGTGGGACGCGCGCCCGGGCAAGGGCGGCGTCGGAAAACCCGAAGCCATCGATTGCCACGCGCACTGGTCTCCCGAACCGTACAACAAAGCGCTGGCGGACCTGGGGCATCCGATCGAGAACAACTATCCGCTCAACTACGATCTCGAAAAGCGGCTCGAGTGGATGGACGAGCACGGCGTGCTCATGCATTGCCTCACGCTTTCCGGCTCGATGCCGTGGCAATGGACTTCGGCGGAACAGGGCGCGCATCTGGCGCGAAGTCATCAATGACGCGGGAATCGAAGTGCACAAGAAGCATCCGGAACGATTTGTGCTGGGAATTGAGATGCCCATTCGCGATCCGCAACTGGCGCTGAAGGAACTGAACCGCGTCGCCGGAAAACCGGGCGTGCGCGCCGTGCACCTCCCCGATTCGATGGAGCGGCACGATTACATCATCGACCCGAACTTCGCTCCCGTGCTGGCGCGCATCGAGGAATTGGGGCTTCCGATCATCTTTCATCAGATGGACGGAATCCCGAACAACTACGGGGGCGACCGTGTTTCCGGCCCCCCAAATCTGGCTGCCGGACTCGACGCGCCCACGGACCATACCGTGCTCGCAACCAAGTTGATTATGTCCGGAATCCTGGACAAATATCCGAAACTCGAAATGGTGTTGCCGCACGCGGGAGGCGCCTTCCCGTACCTCGCGGGAAGGATGGAGCATTTCTTCTCTCATTTCCCCGACCAGCACATCGCGACTGGCGCGGCCGTTCCGGGAGTATTTGCGGCGCTTCTATTACGACTACTTGATCTACTATCCGGAGGCGTTCCAATTCCTGGTCACCATGGTCGGGACGGACCGCATCGTGGTGGGCACGGACATTTTCGCGGCGCGGGACGTCGAGTACCCAAGCCAGGTGCTCGACCAGTTTCACTACCCGGCAGCGGAGCGCGACCTCATCTTGAAGGGCAACGCGATGAAGCTGATGCACTTGTAGGATTCGGGTGGCGCAGGCTTCAGCCTGTGGATTTTAGTTGGAGCGCGGTCGCTCCTGCTGCAACGAAAACCCACAGGCTGAAGCCTGCGCCACCGCATTCTCTCAGCGCACCAGCTTGAATTTCTGGATGCGCTTGCCGGTACCCACTTCACTGACGTAGATGTCGCCCTTCGAATCGACCGCCAGGAAATGAAGCGTACGTGAATTGGCCGGGGTAGCGGCCGACGCGGCCAAAACTGGAAAGAAGCTGTCCGCTGGCGCGATCGAGAATATCGATTTCTCGTTATCCTGGTTGCCCACGTACATATATTTCTGCGCCGCGTCGCGGGAAAATCCGACCCACACGGCCGACCCCAGAGCGCCGGATTCGTGCTCCGGTCCCGGCGGCAGCTTGGACATCGGTTCGAAGTCGACGGGAATATTTTTCTGAAAGTTGCCCATCTTATCGAATACCTGGATGCGGTGGCCGCGCCGGTCGCACACGTAGACCAAGCCATTGTCGTCCAGGGTCACGCAGTGCAGGATCGGCATGAATGCTTCGCCGGTCTCCCCTTCCGTGCGGTGCAGATCCCACTGGCGCAGGAATTGTCCCGTTGCGGTCGAAGACGGCGACGCGATGGTTGCCGCCGTTGGTTTCCCCGTCGGCGACGTAGATGTCGCCGTTCTTAGGATCGATCGCGATTCCCGCGGGCTTGAAGAAACCTGTGTGGCTGGCGTTGAGCGCTTTTCCCTTTCGCGGTGCCGTCTGAAGAATCGACCACGCCTTCTTGCCGATTTGCAGCAAGGAGCTTGCTTCCATCGTGCGAATATTTCTGCACGATGCCGTCGCCCGTGCCCGTAATCCAAAGATTGTTTTCCGCGTCCACCGCGCAGCCGTGGGGAGTGTTTGGCGTCGAGTCCGGCGTCGCCAAAGGAATTCACGACGTTCCCGTCGGGATCGAACTCGATCACCACCGGCGCCTGATGCCCGGCGTCCAGGTCGTTGTCCGTCAAATCGCGGCGGTTCAAGAACGAACACGTGGTCGCGGGAATCGATGCACACGCCGCCGATGCCGCCCGTCACCCACAGGTTCGGCAAAGGCTTGGGCCAGGCAGGATCTACTTCGAATTTGGGCGCGCTGCCCTGTGCGTGCAGGGCGCGGCGTACCACATGCCGCAAAGCCATGGCCAATCCGGCAAACATCGCCGCACGGCGAACGAAACTTATTTTCTTTTTCATATCAGTCCCTTTTCGCGAGATTCAATTCGCAATGCCTTTCTCCGGAATTTTTCATTTCGTCCCGTTGCTTGCAGGGCTGTCCCGGCCGGGTCGTGACCGCTCGCAGATGATAGCAGCATTCAGTGCTGGGCGCGTGGCCGCCAGCGCGCTGAACGAAGAAATTCGAGAGGAGCATTCTCCGTGAGAGGCGGTCCGGGTGTATATTCCCGGTCGTCCCGGAAATCGGAATGCAAATGCGAATCGGTGGCGCCGGCGTCCCGCCGGCGATTTGGAGGGCGCAAGATGGCCAGCCTGAACGGAATGGACGAAAGCAGTTTTATTTTCGACTGGCGTTTGCTGTGCTTGTGTTTGGCGCGTGCGCCGCAGGCCAGCGCGCAGGCGCCGCCGGCGTACAAGGTGGACGCCTCCTGGCCAAAACAGTTGCCCAACAACTGGATCATGGGCCAGGTGGGCGGAATGGCCGTGGATCGGCAAGATCACATCTGGGTGCTGCAGCGCCCGGGCTCGAACACGAAGGATGATCTCGGCGCGGCGCAAAATCCTCCCGCTGCGGAATGCTGCGTTTCCGCGCCGCCGGTCCTCGTGTTTGATGCCGAGGGCAATCTGCTCAAATCCTGGGGCGGCCCGGGCTCCGGCTATGACTGGCCGACGTACGGAGCACAGCATCTTCGTCGACCGCGGCGGAAACGTGTGGATTACCGGCAATGGCGCCAAAGACCGGCAGGCCTCAAATTCACGAGCGACGGGAAATTTCTTCTCGAGATCGGCCATCCTTCCGCCGCGCCGATGAACAATTCGGACACAAGCATCCTCGGCCGCCCGGCAGGGATCGAGCTGGACGAAAGGCTCACGAGATTTATTTCGCCGATGGATACCTCAATCGGCGGGTCATCGTGTTCGATTCTGAAACGGGAGCATTCAAACGAATGTGGGGCGCATTACGGCAAACCGCCGAGCGACGCCGACCTCGTGCCGTACAATCCGGCCGATTCGCCGAACCCGTTGTTCCGGAATCCCGTGCACAGCCGTGCACATCTCCCAGGACGGGCTCGTGTATGTTTGCGATCGAGTGAACGACAGAATTCAGAGTCTTCACAAAGGAGGGAAAGTTCGTAAAAGGAATTCCTCCTGCGTCCGCAAACACTGGGCAATGGATCCGCGTACGATCTCGCCTTCTCGCATGACGCAGCCCAGAAGTATTTGCTGGTGGCGGACGGCGAAAATAACGTGATCTGGACGCTGCTGCGAAGCGACGGTTCCGTTCAGGGCACGGCGGGCCACGCGGGACGCAACGCGGGCCAGTTTCACCACGTGCACGCCATCGCTTCCGATTCCAAAGGAAATCTGTACACGGGAGAGGTCGAAACCGGCCGGCGAATTCAGAAGTTCACGCTCGTGCCCGGGAGCGCGGGGCGCTGAGCGGGAACGGCCGCTCGCAAACACGAGCCCGCGGCCCAAAGTCGCTAGAGACATATCGCTGCCGAATTATCGTATAAAGGAAGAGGTTCCTGATCTCAGCTAAAGGACACCTCCGTGAGCAAAATATCGAGAAGATCGTTTGTAGAACACGCCGTCGTTGGCGCCGCCGCTCTCGGGGCCGCCGCTACCCGCGCCGATGCGCAATTGGTTTATAAGTCGTCGGATTGGAAGCTTGCGGAATTCAATCGTCTGCTCAAAGACACCTCGCGGGTCAAGCAGGTGTTCGAAGAAATTCAAATCGGAGACGGGAGATTTCTCAATAACATGAAGAACTCCCTGAACGGACTGCGCTTCGGATTCGATGTCCCCGTGGATCAAATCAAAATGATCGGCGCCCTGCACGGACCGGCAAACATGCTGAATTTTGACGATACCGTCTGGCAGAAATACCGCATCGGCGAATGGCTGAAGATCACGGACCCGAAGACGGGACAACCCGCCGTTCGCAACATCTACTATCCCAGCAAAACGGCGCCGAGCGCACAGCGCGTCCGAAGATCCGAGCGACGAGAACTCTTCGTACCAGGATGCGAGCATTCAGACTCTTCAGGCTCGCGGCGTCCAGTTCCTGTGCTGCCATACGGCGACGGAAGAGCAGGCGCAGGGTTCTCATCAAGCTGCAAGGCCTTACGCAGCAACCCGAGGAAATCGTGAAGGATATGCTTTGGCATCTCCATCCGGGAGTGCTTGTCGTGCCGGCCATGGTGTCGGCAATCGCCCTGCTGCAAAGCGAGGGCCGTTGCACCTACGTCACCGTATGAGCGTTTCAGAAGGAAATCGCCGGAATGCCGGTAGAATCTCGCTAACGCTTTTCGTGGTGTCGCTCTGTCTCTCGTTCTGTCCCTGCAATTTCGCGCAATCCACGCCGCCCTGGAGTAAGGGCGGGAATGCCCCCGCGGAGGACAAGGGATTCGTTTTCTCCGTGCCGGACATCGACAACGTGCCGGACCTCCACGGCAATCCCGAGGGCGCGAAGCTGGTCCTGTTCATCGGCGGCAATCAGTTTTTTGTCTTGCCGGAACTGATCGCGGCTTTCGAAACGCATCATCCTGAATTGCGCGGCCATATCTTCTATGAAACGCTCCCGCCAGGGGTGCTCCGAAAACAGATGGCGAGCGGCGATACGCTGACCCTGGGAAATCTCACCTTGCATGTTCAGCCCGATGTCTACGCGGCAGGGGCTGAGGCGCTGGACGAAATGGAAAAACAAAACCAGGTCGAGACGCCGGTGCGTTACGTTACCAATGACCTCGGCATTATGGTCGCCAAATCGAATCCCAAGCAGATTAAATCGTTGCGAGATCTGGCCAAGCCGGACGTCCGCCTGGCAATGCCTAATCAAGAGTTTGAAGGCGTCGCCCGTCAGATTGCGGATTCCCTCAGGAAAGCAGGCGGAGAAGAACTCTTCCGTTCCGTGTATCAGGAAAAGGCGAAACGCGGGTCGACGTATCTAACGGAGATCCACCACCGCCAGACTCCCATGCGCATCATGAAAGGCGAATCGGATGCCGGCGTTACCTGGAGTTCGGAAATTCGATTTCAGGAAAAGATCGGCAATCCGATCGAGGGAGTGATCATCCCGAAGGATGAAAACGTTACCGGAACCTATGCCGCCGCCGTGGTCTCCCATGCCCCGCATCCTGACGCCGCGCGCGCATGGGTTTCGTTCCTCACGTCAGCCCGAAGCGCAAAGCATTTACGCTGAATATGGTTTTGGCGGAGTGAAGTAAAGCGCCGCGCGGACTTCGTCGCATTCACAAACAAAACCTACGCGCGGGCCTGTAAGCGGGCCTACATGTGGTCTTTCATCACGAAGGGTCGTGTGCGGCTTGCTGTGCACGAACGCCGCGACGTCATACGCTTCCTGCGGCGTGAGCGTATCGGGCGCGTTTTGCGGCATGTTGTGTTGCACAAACGCCGCCATCTTGGCGATTTGATTCATTCCGGCGCCGTCCGATATACGAGTTCGGTCCCCAAAGCGGCGGGGCGACTGGAAGTGTTCCGCGCCGTTCGGCGCCATGGCAAACCGCGCATTGGTCCGTGATAAATCTTGCTTCCCTTCGCTCCGCGTCCCCATTCAGTTCAGGAAGATTGACGAGCCCGCGCCCCGGGAAAGCGACGTCCAGTAACTTGGTCCTTGGAAAGCCACTGCGCGTAGGCGACTAACACGTCATTTCGGGGCCGTCATTCGGGACGCGGTGCCCGGATTCGCTGCGCTGGAAGCACTGCTCGATGCGCTCCTCGAAGGTGATGACGGTCTTCTCCCGGTCGCGGTACTGTCGGGAAAATTCCGGGCAGTCCGACCATCGGCATCCCCTTCGAAACCGTGCCGCCATCGATGTGGCAGTGCGTGCAGCTCAACTTGTTGCCGACGTATTTCTCGGCATATTTGGGCGTGTTATTAAAAACTGCATGCCCAGCCGAATGCTGTCGCCCAGCGGCCCTTCGGGAATCGTGGAAGGATCCGGCGCTACCCAGGCCTTTGCGGAGTCGGCGGATTGCGGCGTCCGCGGCGCGCCGAAGCTGACGGAGCTGGCCGAAAATAGAAGGAGATGCGGACAACGGCCAGCGCGGCAAGCAAGCCGCAGCGGATGGCGGACAATCGAATCATGGACATCCTCCCAGGGCAGGGCAAAGTTTCGATCCCGTGCCGCATATTCTACCGCGTTCGCGTTTCCGGTGTGTAGTGCGATCCGCGGTATTTTCCGACGATCTGTTTCAAAACTTCAAGGGAAAGCAGGCCCCGGAGTTGCCAAAGGCATTGCCTTGCGTCGCGCCGGCGGCCACGGGAAACGCGCTTGCTCCGGCAACAACGGCGCGTTCCTCCGGAACTGTGATATGGTTTGGCCAACAAACGGAGGACGCGAATGAAAAATCGAGGAATTCGGGGTGCGATTCTATTTGCCGTTGTGATTTTTGTTTCTCCGCTATTCGCTCAAACCGGCGGCACGGAAACAAAGGTCATGATTCGCGCGGTCGCGCGTGACGCCAAGGTGATCGGCACGCACGTGGGCGGCGCGCGGATTACGGTCAAGTGACGTCGCCACCGGAGAAATTCTTGCGCAGGGAATGCAGCAAGGCGGCACGGGCGACACGAACGTCATCATGAAGCAGCCGCACACGCGCGGAATGGCTGTCTACAATACGCCGGACGCCTCCGGCTTCCTCGCCGTGCTGCATCTGGACAAGCCGACGGTCGTGGAAATCTCCGCGGAAGGCCCGCTGGGAAATGCCCAGGCGACGCAGCGCACATCCAAGACGATGCTGCTCGTGCCCGGCGAAGACGTTCTCGGAGAGGGAGTTCTGCTGGAAATTCATGGCTTCATCGTGACGGCGGTTTCGCCGCTGCCGGACGCCAAAATCAAAGTAGGATCGCCGTTTGAAGTTCGAGCCACCGTGATGATGACCTGCGGCTGCCCGACCGAGCCCGACGGCCTGTGGGACGCAAACAAGATTCACGTGGTCGCGCGCCTGCTCCGCGACGGCAAAGTGCAGTCGGAAATCCCGATGACCTATGCGGGAGTGCAAAACACGTTTCGCGCCGATGTGCCCGCCACGGCTGCCGGACCGCTGGAATTGCAAGTGCTTTCCATGGATGCCGGCAGCGCGAATTTCGGAATGATGAAAGAGGCCGTTACCCTCGTTCCGTAGGTTTTCCGTATTTTGCGGCGCAGAATTTTTACAACGCAGTCCCGCTATCCTTCCGCGGGAGAAGAGTAGTATCCTTCGCCGACAACCAATTTTGCTTGCGCCGTGAAGTTCCGGGGAGATTGCATGGAACGCGCTCCGACCGTCAGCGAACTGATCGATCGGCGGCCGATGGGCCGATTTCAGATCTGGACGATGGCCTTGTGCGGCACAGTCATCGTGCTCGACGGCTTCGACACGCAGAGCATCGGTTTTCTCGCGCCTTCCATCGCGGACTCGCTGCATATCCCGATCAAAACTTTCGGTCCCATTTTTGTCGCCGCGCTGATCGGTTTGATGATCTCTTCCATGCTGTCCGGTCCGATCGCGGACCGCTGGGGCCGGAAATGGCCGATCGCGACGTGCACGCTGATTTTTGGACTCTTCGCGATGCTGACGGCGCGTTGCTCCTCGTTCGACCAATTGCTGGCCTGCCGCTTCCTGACGGGACTTGGACTGGGCGGGGCGCTCTCCAATTCCGTTGCGCTGATGTCGGAATATGCGCCGAAGCGCCTGCTCGCCGTCATCGTCAGCATCATGTTTTGCGGAATGCCCGCCGGGGCCGTTCTAGCGACTCGCGTCAGCGCGGTAATGCTTCCGCGCTGGGGCTGGCAATCGGTCTTTTACGCGGGAGGAGTTCTGCCGCTCACTCTCACCGCTCTTCTGATCGCGATTCTTCCCGAGTCCGTCCGCTACCTGGAAGTTTCCGGCGCGAAGGAGCGGCGCATTTCCAAAATTTTGGCGCGAATTTCGCCCGACCTCGCGGGCGCGCCGTTCTCCCGTTCCGAAGGCCAGGACCAGCGAAGCAAAGCCCCGGTCATCCATCTCTTCACGGAAGGCCGCGCCGCAGGAACGGTTCTGCTATGGATTCCGTTCTTCATGAATCTTTTGATGCTGTATTTCGTGATCTTCTGGCTGCCCGCGCTGCTTCGCCAAACCGGATATCCGGTTTCCGCGGGCGCGACGGCGATCATGCTGTTCAGCCTCGGAGGCATCGCCGGGTCCTTTGTCGAGGGGAACCTGATGAACCGCTGGGGCCAGTTCAACGTCCTGCTGGCCGAATTTGTATGCACCACGCTGCTGATTGCATCCCTCGCCTACTCGAATTCCCTGCCGCTCACGATGACAATCACGTTCGTTCTGGGATTTGTCGTGCAGGGCGCGCAAGGAGGGCTTTCCGCCGTCGCCGCGACGTTCTATCCGATCTCGATCCGGTCGACGGGAATCGGATGGTGCCTCGGCGTCGGGCGCATCGGCTCGATTGTGGGCCCAATGATCGGCGGGATCATGCTGAAGCTGGATTGGACGCCGCGCGCAATTTTTCTCGCGGGATCGATTCCCGCTCTGTGCGCCGCGGCCGCGACATTCCTGAGCTTGCGGCTGCGGACGAACGCGCCTGGCGCACCCAACGAAACCGGCATCGCCGAGGAATCGGCGGTCACGCACTAAGCGCCGCATTCCTTCAGCGGATTCCGCGCTCGCCACAGCTCCTGAAACTCAGCGAGCGTCCCGGGACCGAATCCCGCATAGTGATTGTTGGCGAAGGCGAGGATTTGAATGTTCCGCTCGTGAACTTTCTTCAGCACTTCCACCCACTCGACAAGGTCGGCCGTCCGGTTCACGATGATCTTGTTCCACGTTTTCGTTTTTTCCTCGATTCCTTTCCGGTCGCCCAGCCAGCGCACGTACGTGAAATCGGCCGTGATCGGGTCGATGCGGGCGAAGACCTGCTTTGGGCGGGGCATCCAGGCCTGATCGATTAGCGCGAGCGCGACGTGGCGCTCTCTCAGCGCGTCCACAAACGCGGGCACGAGCCAGTTCTTGTTGCGGATTTCCACCGCGAAACGATAGCCCCTGGGAAGTTTTTTCAGAAACGGAACGAGGCGCGCGAGAAATTCGTTCACGCCCGCGAACGCGCCCTTATTGAAGTAGCCGAATTGCAGAAGCAGCGGCCCCAGTTTTTCTCCGAGGCAATCCATCGCCTTCAGGAACTCGCTGAACTCCCGGTCGCAATCCACCAGCACTTTTTCGTGCGTGATGACTTGCGGCACTTTGGCCGCGAACAGGAAACCCGGCGGCGTTTTGGCGTACCAGCCCTTCACGGTCGAGACCGCGGGCGTGCGGTAAAACGTGTTGTCCAATTCCACGGCGTCGAATTTCGTCGCGTAGTAGCTGAGGTAATCGGCAGGTTTCATCCCGGCCGGATAAAATGCTTCCTCCCAGCCAGACGCGGTGAAGGCTGACGTCCCGAGTCGAATTTCCGCTTCCGCCGCCATGGTGGGCGATTCTAGCCCACTCTCGCGCCGCACCCAAGTTTCATAACCGGCGCCCGGAAGGGCCTGCAGACAACCGGCGACGACAATATTGGCATGGTAAGTTCGTGCGAAAGGAAAATGTCGCGGCGCTCGTGCAGCGCCGCGACATTCCATTGAAGCGTTTTTGTTCCTCAGCTCAGAATTGATACGTAATTGTGCCGTAGACGGTTCGCGGAGCTCCCGGATAGGCGTTAATGTACCCACTCGTAGTGGTACCGAAGTAGCCGCCGCTGGAGATGTACTCCCATTCGTTATACTGCGAGCCGAAGAGATTCATCATATCCAGCGTCAGATTGATCGACTGTTTGTGGAATGTCAGCGGCACGGTAAAGGAAAGGTTCGCCGTCGTGTAGGACGGCATGAGTTGGTTCGTCGGCGCGGCCGCCAAATTCGACCAGAGGTATTGCGAGCCGATGTACTGGAACCAGAAACGGGGCTCTACCAGCACGCGTTCCTTGCGCTCGATTCCATAATAGAAACCGGCGTTGAGAGTCTCTTTCGGAACATACGATACGGGAGTGTTGTTGTACGAAACGCATGACGTGGGGTTTGCGTTGCAAAAATCGATGGGGCCTCCGGTGACGTAAGTCGTAAAGTTCGCCGCTTCAGCCGCGAAGTTAACGAAAATGTGGAGATTCCGGAGAGGGTCGTCATCGAAAAAGGCGTCCACTCCATGGTAAGTGGAGTTGCCGCCTCCCGAAATCTGGAGGCCAGAAGCCGTTTCAAAATCAATTTCCTGGTTGGTGTAATCCAAGTGAAAGTAATTGACTCCCAGGATGAAATTCCTCAGCACTGGGGCGTTCCGGAAATGCACCTTGGCGCCAACCTGGCTATAGGCTCCCTTGGCCAGCGAGTAGTAGGCCGGGTCCACGCTCTGGAACATTCCGCCGCCGCCGCCGAGGGCCGGCGAACGATACTCCACGTCATAGCCGCCATAGATGGTCAGCCACTGAAACGGCGTTACGCCGACATCGATCGAGGGTTCCACCGCGGACCGGCTCTCATGCTCCGCGCACATGGATCCTTGATCCTTTGTGGTGGCGCCACCAGGGCCAATCGTAGGTCGTGCCCAAGACATTACTAAACGGGTCCGACCCGGCGGCAGCGAACAGCGAGCAGTGGGTCTGGTAGATACACGCCGGGGAGCGAAGTTAAAGTCACGCTGCGCCTGATCGCTATAGCTTGTCGAAAATCCCGACCACGCGCACGCCGGGCGTGATGTGAACTTGCGGTATCGGATGAAAATCGTCCTGCGCGAAAAAGGAGACGTCATCTTGCTGAAAATAGCCGGATCGAAACTTCCCTCCAGGATTCGCTAACCCCGTAGCTCCGTCTCCGCCCTCGGCGTAACTGTAGAAAATGTTGCGGGCATTGTAGACTTCATGAAGGAGATAGCCGCCGAATTTGACGGTGTTCCAGGGCAGGACTTTGGTCAGACTGAGTTGGTCCCCGAAAATGTTACTGTGCGGGTTGTTCCACTCGTTGATCTGGTCGGAGCCACCGCTGCTGTGCAGAAAGTCGCTGTTGCGCCGATGCAACCGGCGGATATGGTCAAACCAAGTCATGTTCGTGGAGCGTGGTGGTCTCGTTCAGCAGAAGGTTCTCTCGCCCGTAGACCATGGCCATCTCGTTGGTGTCGTACTTATTGTAAGCGTCGAAAGGCAAAGAACTATAGAAGCCCGTGGTCGCCTGGCTGAAAGACGAGCCGTTCGGCTCCAGGACGCCCTGGTCCGTGGTCGGAATTACCGTTGGACGATAGCCTCCCGCCTTCGCGTAGTAGGCGCCAAAGGCGAAGCTGCCGGCGGCAAACGATCGGACGGTTTTGCCGAACGCCGACCCGTCTTTCGTGTTGTTGGCAAATCCGTCCGGGGCCACTCGATAATCGTCGCCCTCACCCACGCCCCCGCCGATCACCGTCGACCAGCCCTGGATGTTGCCGGTGTTCATGACGAAAGCTATGTTTTTTTGGTTGAACTGCCCATAAGTGGCGGCGACGCTGGCGTGCATGCCCTCCGTCGGCTGAATCGGAGTGAATTCCACTCGTCCGCCAATGTCGGTGTACCAGCGGTCATCCGCGGCTCCTGGTCCGTAGGTTACATCCAAGTTCTGCATCAAGAGGTTCTGCGGCACCGTCGCCGATTGCCACAAGCCGGTGGCCGGGTCGGCAACCGGAATGCCGTCATAGGTGATGCCGAGGGAGCCGGGGGCCGTAAAGCTGGTCGCCTCGCCCGCCCAGCCTTGCTGGATTCCGTTTAGTAGAACCGTATATTTCGTCGCGCCGGTTTCTCCGTAGCCGACCACGTTGGCGCCCGGCGTGGACGCCATCATCTGCGCGCCGCCCGCAACCGGTCCGGCGGCATCCAATTGCTTGCGATCGAGTACCCGAACGGTCTGGTCGGACCAGCATTACGTCGTCCCGGGTCGGCACGGGCTCGGCCTCGGGCACGACCGTTCCGCGAACCACCACGCTGTCTTCCAACGTTGCCACAGCCAAGGTGGCATTGACAGTCACGGACGGCTGCGTGGCCAGCGAGATCCTCTGAGTGAACGATTGGAAACCCGACTTTTCGATCACGACGAGCTGAGGATTCGGAGGCGACGCCAGTGAATGAGAATTGGCCGTCCTGGCCGGTCGTCGCGTGTACTATTTTTTGGGTCGCCAGATCCGTCAGGGTGACGGTTGCGTCGGCCACGACCGCTCCCGCGGCGTCCATCACTTTGCCGTTCACTACGGCTGAATTTTGCGCCAGCATGGCCGGCGCGCATAATGCTAATAATAAATACACACACAGTAACTTCTTCACGGAAATATTTCCTCCACTCAGATTTTGAAGCTTCGTTGAGACACACCTCTACCTAATTCCAGAAGTGACCTGGTGAAGCATAAATCTGGAGGGGACGAAGCTTCGTATTAGGAAGTTACGCGCAGACTACAGCAATATGAATTATCTGTAATAGAACTTTAGGGAACGGAGTTTATTGCCCCTGGCAGTGGCTCAATTGCCAGACCCGATCGAAGAAGGGCTGCGCGCTGGGATCGACGGGAAGATCGCCGAGATAAACGGGCTGGTCGCCTTTGAGGTCTACCACCACCATTTTGCCGCTGTGGTTGTGAAACGTGAAGCGCAGCGCCGGCTCGCCATCTTCCGAATTCACCGGGACAAAATGTCCATCCTGGCAATGAAAGCGGCCGCTAAATGCGTAGCTGAAAAATCCGCCGGCCGCCTGCTCCAGCGGCATGTCGGCCGCGGGACGATAGAGCAAGCTGTCTCCCTTCCAGTCGAGAATCCCGGACGCCCCGGAACTCAGGTGGAACGATCAGAGACTCGAGCAGCTTCGGCTGGGAAGGCCCCTTCGCTTTGTCCGGAAGATCCACATACGGAGTCGTCACGACGGGCGGGGGCGGAGGCGCAGGCGTCGTGGCCTTCTTGATTTCCGAAGGCGACACGGGAATGTCGATGGCGCCGGTCAATCCCGACGAAACGTCGAGAACCACGAGGCGAATTCGCTGCGTGTCCTCAGTCGGCATAATGGCGATCCGGTCGACGATCCCCTTCGATTGCCAGGTCCGGAAGACTTCGGCGGGAACGGTTTTCGGCATGGCTCCTTCGTGGAACCGAAAGACCGTGGTCTTTTGCGCGAACTCGCAGTCGGCCATGCGGACATTCAGATTATAGGCACCGCCATCCTGGGTGGCGCTCAGGCCGGAGGCGGCAATCGTGAGCACATATTGCAGGCCGGGCAAATTGGGAGAGCTGCCGGTCCGCACGGTAAGAGGAATCGTCGTCGAGGGCAACAGGTCGGCGCAGGCTTGCCGCAGGCGATCTTCCGGCGGTTGCTGTTTCGCGAGTGAAGATGCATCCAGAGCGTAGTAGCCCCGCCGATAGCTGAGTTTCACTCCCGGCCGAGTCGTCTTCACCAGGATTTTGTGAAATCTCCCGTCCCATTTCACATTCGCCGGATAGAACGAAATTTCATAATAAGCCGAACTGTCTTTCAGAGCCGTCATGACGCAGCCCGAAATATCGTTGGTGTTTTTGCACGCTTTGCCGCCGGTGTCCTGGGCCAACTCGGCCATGGTTCCTTGCGATTGGATCAGATCGGTGTCTTCAAGATTCAACCGGTTGGCAATAGTCCGGACCGGTCATTAGCGATTGCGGCCGGCTGAGATTCTGGGACGCCGATAGCGACTGCTGCGCCTGGAGGCCGCGGACGTCCATGGGATACACGGCGATCTGCGCATCGGTGAGAGAGTTCGCGGCAAGCTCTGACTTGTTCGGTGTATTCGCGGCTTCCGCCAAAGGGATTGTTGCCCGTATCCGGATCCGGCGCGATGGAGAGCGGAAACGACTCGGACACCCAGATCAAATTCTTGCGTCCCGGGATCCCGCTGAGGTAGCTGCCCAATCTGGGTCAGCGCCGTCAGCGTCTCCTTCGCCCGAAGATCGAGCGACGGCGAATATTCTTCCATTTCGAAATTCTGAACCTCGCCCAATTGGGCAGCCAAGCCCTGGTTTACACCCATGCCGGAAGTCGTATCCTCGATATATGCGGACGTGCTGGAGGTATCGAGGCGTGAATCCTTGATCAGCGTTGTGCCGGACACGGACTGATCCAACGCGGCGCGCAAGGAGGTGCCGGATCGCTCGTAAATTCCTGCAGAATTCGCAAGGAACTTCCCAGGACAAAAACGGCCACAGGAGTGTCCGCAGGCAGCGACCTCAACAATTGAACCATGTGAGCCCGGCCCTGCTGCTGGTTCGGCGTTTGCGTATTCAGGCTGTCCATCAACACAACGGTGGGCGGGATTTTCAGCTGCTCGAGCGGCAATTGATTCGAGATGGTGTTCTCCGGGTTGCGAGCTGCGGAAGCGGACCCGCCCGCGTTCAAGAGCTTGTCAAAAAATTCAAAGTGCTCGATTTTTTGCGGTGCCTTGCGTCCCTCGAAAATCTGCAACTCCTCGGGCTTCAGATCGCGCACGGGATTCCCTTTGGAATCCGTGGCGATGAGGTCCATCGTAACGAGGCGCGTGGTGACTTTCAGCACGTAGCCTGACTGCGTCGCGCCCGGCTGCTGTTGCGAGCCTGCCTGCGTTGCGGGAGCGGGCGGGGCGGATTGAGAGACGGCCCGGGAAGCGAGGCACAGGCCCGACAAGAGGCAGAAGACGGCGACGGTAAATGACCACTTGGAAAGCATGTGCGTACCGCTGCACCGCACTCGCTGCGATGTTTCCGGTCGGGCTATCTTACTCGAATTGGAAGCGCGACGGCGAACAATCCACCGGCGGAAGCCAGCGCCGCAAGTTCCCTCTGACACTCCCGCCGGACAACTCCATCCCTAGGCAGAATCATCGAAACAGGTATAGAGTTAGAGTCCACGGTTTCTTTTATAGTCTCTTTTCCGCCACCATCGGGGGTCGGCGGAATCGGACTGGCTAGGAGCACGAAACATGATCCCCAGGATGGCACGAGCGAAAAACCAGAATCCCCCAAAGTCATTGATAATAATTGGATTAGCACTGGCCACCTGGGCTGGCGCGTGGCCGGCTTTCGCTCAGCAGGATCCACCCGAAAACGCCGCGCCCGCCGTCACGGCCCCCGATACTCAGGCCCAGGGGCAACCGGCGCCGCCCGAGCAGCAACAACCGCCGGACGCGCAGCCTCAGGGACAGCCGGATTCGCAGGTTCAGGCGCAACCAAGCCAGGCGGTTCCTCCACAGACTCTGACGATACCGGCTGGAACGGTCATTCGGGTCCGCACCGACGAATGGATCTCCAGCGACAGAAACGTGATTGGAGACAGTTTCAGCGCCGTCCTCTCGGAACCGATTGTTATAAACGGATGGGTTGTGGCGCGCCGCGGCCAAGCGCAAACCGGACGCGTTTCCCAGGTAAAAAAGGGGCACGGCGGCGGAACGTCGGAGCTGGGACTCGATTTGCCCGAGTTGACTTTGGTGGACGGCCAGCAATTGCCTCTTCAGACGCAACTCTTCCAGGCTTCGGCTGGGCCCTCCTACGGGCGGAGCGCGGCCATCGTCGGATCGACGACCGGCATGGGAGCCCTCATCGGGGCCATCGCGGGCCGCGGCGTCGGAGCGGCAATTGGCGCTGGACTCGGCGCAACCGCAGGAGCGATCAGCGTGATGTCCACTCCGGGCAAGCCGACCGTCGTTGCTCCCGAGAGCGGCCTCTCCTTCCGGCTGCAAGCGCCGGTGACCATTTCGACAGACAACAGCCAAGTTGCGTTTCAACCCGTCACGCAGTCCGATTACGATTCGCGTCCGAGCCAAGCCCGGCCGCGCCTGGCCAGGCCCGTTCCGCCCCCGCCGCCTTATCCATACTACGGCGGTCCATACCCGTATCCGTACGGATGGTATCCCGCCCCGTTCTTGGGCTTTGGATATTACAGAAGGTTCGGCGGCTGGCGGTAGAGGTCGGCGGCCTGCGTCGCTCTCTCCCGCCGCGCGAATGAATCCACGCCGCGCTATTTTTATTCCGCAGAAGCGGCCCGCGTTTCGTCTTCCTTCTTGAGCGCGATCACAATCCTTTGCCACGCGCGCAGAGTTTCTCCCACGGTCCATGCTTGCGCGACGCAACCGTTCGGCGTAAACGGCGGATCGCCATCGAAAATTTCGCTGGCCGTGCCGAGCCCCGCGGCCTTGATGTGGCCGAACATCGGTTCGACAAAAGACATCGCCTCGCGGGCATTCCGATAAACACGCAAGTGCGCCAGGGCGAAGGGACCGAGAAGCCATCCCCACACCGTCCCCTGATGATAGGCGTCATCCCGTTCTTCCGGATTTCCGGCATAGCGGCCTCGATAGCCCGGCTCTGTCGGCGCCAGGCTGCGAAGTCCGAATGGAGTTAGGAGTTCCCGCGCGCACACATCGACGACCTGGCGCTGCTGCGCCTCCGTCAAACCAGATTCCGGCAGCGACACCGCAAAAATCTGATTCGGGCGCAGTGTGGCGTCGTTGCCGTTGGGGCTTCCGGGGGCGTCGATCACATCAAAGCAAAATTGCTTTTCAGGATTCCAAAATCGCGCGAATCCGGATCGAGCTTTTGCCGCCAGCGCGTTCGTACCGCGCCGGGTCCCGCCCCAGGACGCGCGTGAATTCCGCCATCGTCGCCGCCGCATTTAGCCACAGCGCGTTGACTTCGACGGGTTTTCCCATGCGCGGCGTCACCACGCGCCCGCCCACCTTCGCATCCATCCACGTAAGTTGCACGCCGGGTTCCCCGGCGAACAGCAAGCCGTCCGCGGGATCGACGTGAATGTGGTAACGCGTGCCGCGCACGTGCGCGTCGATACTGTTTTCCAGCACGGGAAACAATTCGTGCAGCAATCCGATGTCTCGCGTCGCCTCGAAATATTGGCGCACCGCGTCGAAGTACCACAGCGTGGCATCGACCGTGTTGTAGGCGGGAGGCCGCGCCCGCGCTCGGAAATTGATTGGGCAGCATTCCTTCGCTCATGAAACGAGAGAATGTCCGCAGGATGTTGCGCGCCAGCCACGGCCGCCCCGTTGCGAGGCACAATCCCGGCAGCGCGATCATCGTGTCGCGGCCCCAGTCGCTGAACCAGGGATATCCGGCGAGAATTGTCTTCGCATCGGGCGCGCCGTCCACGGGGCGCGCCGCGATGAACTGGTCGGCCGCCAAACAAGTTGTTGAACGGCAGCAGGTGGAGGCGCTGGAGGAGACGACGGACTTTGTCCACCGTTTGCCGCGAAGAATCCTTCGAGCAGCGCGAACTCCCGCGCGCTGGCGCTTCGCGAATTCCGCTTCGCCGTCGAGCGACGGCGCCTGCTCCGTGCTCGCAACCATCGTGAGCGACCCGCCCGGCGCCGATCGTCGCCCGAAACTCGCCGGCAAAAAAATGGTCCGCGCGGTCCGGAAGGCCGCGCGCCCGCTCGGCGGCGAGGTCGAAATTGCGATACCACTCGCCGGCGGGCCGCGCCGTTGCCGAGTCGCTCAACACATAAAACGGCGTTGCGCCCTCGAAGCCCATCACCCTCAAACCGCGCTCCACCGGCGCCACGCTCATGGGCGCGGTGCGGCCCACCGTGACGCAGTGCTCGCTCGCGTCGTCCGCCAACACTTTGATCGATAGCTCAGCGGGAGAACCGGCGCGCGCTAACCGATACAGGACGTACGTGGTGTTTGCGCCCGCCTGCATGAAGATACGTTTTTCGAGCAGCGCATCGGCCAGGGCGAATGTCCAAACAGGCGTCGTCCCTTCCAAATGGAATCGCTCGATATTTGCGTAACCCGCGGGGGCCACGGTGCCGTCCGCCCAGCGATTGGTGAACAGCGCAAACTCCTCCCCCGCATACCGCACCGTTTCATCGAGTTTTTCTACGAGAAGAGTGCGACCAAGGGGCGGTTGCAGGGCGGCGACCAAGAGCCCGTGGTAGCAGCGCGTCTGGAGACCCGCAAGCGTGCCGAACGCGTAGCCGCCGATGCCATTGGTCACCAGCCACTCGCGCGATTCCGCTTCGCGAAGGTCGCCGCAAGTTTCGCGGCCGAAATCGATCTCGGACGGAAATTGGGGCGTGGGAATGTCGGCGGGACGGGTCACAGGGAAATCATGGAGCCATCCTGGCGCTTAGGGCCAGAAAAAAATTGGCGTCCGCAGGCAGAGACCGGGGCGCGGAAAATCGCGCGCGTCACCGCGCGGAATGAACGCCCAGACCGGCGAGGTATTCGCGCAGCGTCCTGAAATCCGCCGGCTTGGAAAAGCACGTGTCGCAGCCGGCTTCCCCGATGCTCTTCAGCTCCTTGAAAGAAGCCAGCCCCGTGATGGCAGCGATGGGTATATGCGCCAGATGCCTTTGCTTGCGCGCCCAGTGGACGAGCGTAAGCCCGTTCTTGTTCCCGAGGCGTATATCCAGTAAAACGACGTCCGGAAGGGGCTCCGTGGCGATTCCGACGAATCCCTCTTCCAATGATTTCGCCAGGACCGCTTCGTGGCCTTCGGATTCGAGCCAGTGCTTCAGGAGTTCGCGAAACTCCGGATCGTCATCAACCACAAGAATCCGATGCTTCACTAAGTTTCCTTTAATCGTCGAGACGTCGCCGGAATTGTCAGGCTGCATCCACACTCCTACACCGGACCGCCTAGACTATCGTCCAAACCGGATGAGACCTTGAGTCGAATCATCCCTGGGGAAGGGGAAAAGGCCGGGCCTGGTACTCCGCGACTCCAGCCGCGGATGCTACTTGGAACCGGGGCGCGCCACGGGAGCCGGTTCCGGATCTTCCGCAACCGATTCCAGCTTGGCAGCCCAGTGAGAGAGGTGATTCAGAGAGATTTCGTGCGTGCGATCGAGATGAAGGGGTGTAATGGACGCGGCGCCGTCGAAGATCGCCGCGTAATCGCTTTTCGGGTCGATCCCTTCGATGTGCTCCTGCTCGAGCAGCCAATAGAAGCTGCGCCCGCGCGGATCGGTCCCTTCCTGGAGCACGTTGCGCGTGACCTTTTTGGATTGGCGCGTGAAGCGCACGCCGCCGTTCCAGACGAGCGGCACGTTCACGTTGAGAACAACGCCCTGCGGCATGCCTTCGGCCAGCGCAAGTTGCGCCAGTGCCCGCGCGAATTTCGCGGCCTCCTCGAAGCGAAACCCTCGGCCCTTATGCGCCACCGAAACGGCGATCGCCGGAATGTGGTTGATGGCCGCTTCCATCGCCGCGCCGACCGTCCCGGAATAGAAAATGTTTTCGCCCAGGTTTCCGCCGCGATTGACTCCGGAAATCACCAGGTCCGGCCGGTTCGGCAGCAGTTTATTCAGCGCCAGAATCACGGAATCCGCCGGCGTGCCCTCCACTGCCCATTCGCGCTCCGCCACCTGCTCCCAGAAAATCGGCTGCCGCAGCGTCAGCGACTGCGCGGCCGCGCTGCGCTCATGGCTCGGCGCGACCACGCTGATCGTCCCCAGCCCTTCGACCGCCTGGACGAGCGCGCGCAAGCCTTCCGCTTGAATGCCGTCGTCGTTCGTAATGAGAATGTGTGCCATCTATATTTTAAGATGCTGGCGCGCCGCATTGCGTGCGGGCCTGGGACTGTTTTCTGGATCTGCTCTCTGCTTGCGTGGAAAAGCTGCCGGCCACCCAATCCGTGTTCCATCGGCCGAGCTGACTTCGTTCCAACCTACCGAAATAGTTTAGCAGCCGCAGCGATCGGCCAACAAGCCGCGGAGAGAGGGCAGTTTCCTAAGTTGCGAAGGGTAGAGGAATCCTAAAATCATAGGGAGCAGCAAGGGAAAAATGGTCGGGACGACTGGATTTGAACCAGCGACCTCACGCACCCCAAGCGTGCGCGCTACCAGGCTGCGCTACGTCCCGACCGATCGCGATGCACCATTTTTGCTGTAGCCAGCCTATGAAGAAGCGGAGATTTCCTAGAGTGGGTAGGAAAACCCCGCGCCTAAAGACGCGGGCTACAACACTGCCAGCCTATCACTCGGATTCGAGAGCCGTCAATAAGGAGCGGAGCGAGTCGCGGAGGTCCAGCAGGGTCTTTCGGTTGAGCATGGCCAAGTCCGGAGAGGATGCCGGGCGCGGCTGCGGAGCGGATTCTGCGCGATGCGCTTCGGCCTCGCCCGCCTCCGGCGCATCGCCGCCATGTGTTTCGTTCGTTTCGTTCGTTTCGTTCGTTCCCGGCGCCTGATCCCGCAGGTGGCGCCGCGCGCCCGCGATCGTAAAACCTTCGTTGTACAGGAGACGCTTGATCGTGAAGACAGTATCGATATCTTCCTGACGGTAGAGGCGGTGTCCCTTCGGGCTTTTTACCGGCTGGAGCATCGGGAACTCGGTCTCCCAATAGCGCAGCACAAACGGCTTCGTGGCAGTCAGGCGGCTGACTTCGCCGATCCGGAACAAGCTCTTGTCCGGAACCGCCGATTCGGAATGTCCGTTTCCTTCGATGCCTTCCATCGCCTTCGATCCTCGCCCGATTGAACCTCGCCCAACTCAGGCCCTAATCCTATTCCGATTTTGGCAGGTGTCAACGCCCTATGCGTCCGCCCCGCGGAAAGCTTCGACCAATCTTCTCATGCGCGGCGTCTCGTATTTCGCCTGAAGTCCCGGAGGAATTGAAGTCCCGAACGGACAGCGTGACGTGCCTGAGGTACGGATTCAAGTCCCGAAGGGACAGCTTGAAGTCCCGGAAACACGGATTTGAGTCCCGGAGGGACGGTACAGCGTAGCCCGCCGTTTAAACGGCGGGTGCGAATTGCGTCCATGCCTAAGCCCCGGAGGGGCGGCACATTGGGATCGCCATGTGTCGCCCCTCCGGGGCTTGGCCCTCTGCCTTGATAGATACCCTACGTTCTTTCGTCCCTGACGGGACTACCCAAAATCAAAAGAGAGATTACCTATCCTGCGAGACACTCCCCTACGTCGCGGTCCTCGTGCGGCTGGACGGGCGCGATCCCCGCTCGCGCCTTTCCTTCAGGCGCTGCAGGAATCGAATGGGCGCTCCGGTAAAATCGAAACTCTTGCGGAGCAGATTTTCCAGAAACCGCTCGTAGCTGAAATGCAAGCGCTTGGATTGATTGGTGAACAAAATGAATGTCGGCGGCGAAGCGGCCGCTTGCGTAACGTAGTAAATCTTCACCCTGCGCGCGGCGGGCGAAGTTCCGCGGTCCAGATCGACCTTTTCGAGCCAGCGGTTCAGCTCGCCCGTCGAGATGCGCCGGCGCCGCGCATCGGCAACCTTGTCGATCAGGTCGAACAATTTTTCCGTGCGCTCGCCGGTCTTCGCGGAGACGAACACGATGGGCGCGTAATCGAGAAACTTGAATCGCGTCCGGACGATCTGCTCGTAATCCTCGACGAGTTGGGCGGGATCCACTCTCCCCGTCACCGCTTTCTTGCGCACCACCGAAGTGTGCTTGCGCGTGCGGGCCTCAACCACGTGCGGCTTGGTTTCCGCGTGTTCGCGTTCGCGCGCGGCTTTTTCCGCAGCGGCTTCGAGCGCCAGGTCCCACTTGTTCATGACGATGATCACCGAGCGGCCGGACTCCTCGGCATAGCCCGCGATGTTGGCGTCGTTCGCCGTCACTCCCAGGCTCGCGTCGACAATCAGCAGCGCGACGTCGGCCTGTTCGAGATGCCGCCGCGCCATCATCACGCTCATTTTTTCGGCGACGAGGTTGGTCTTGCCCTTGCGGCGAATGCCGGCCGTATCGACGAAGCGGTACTTGCGCCCTCCGCGCTCGACGACCGTGTCCACGGCGTCACGCGTCGTTCCCGGAATATCCGAAACGATGGCGCGCTCGACGCCGGAGAGTCGATTGAGCATCGTCGATTTGCCGACGTTGGGACGCCCGATGATGGCTACGTTGATTTGCTGCTTGTCCGGCTCCTCGTCAGCAGGCGCTTCTTCCCGCCCAGGGGCCGCCGCGGCGAGATGCGCCGTGAGTGCTTCGAGTAACGCGTCAAACCCGTAGCCGTGCTCCGCCGAGACGGGAAACACGTCGTTCGAAAGCTCGTAAAACGGCGCGGCCAGCGATTCCTGCATTTGCGTGTCGACTTTGTTGGCCAGGATCGCCAGTGGCTTCCCTGTGCGCCGCAGCAGACGCGCCAGCTCGCTATCGAGCGGTGTTAGACCCGCGCGCACATCCACAACCAACAGAAGCTGGGAAGCGCCCTCGATGGCCACCTGCGCCTGGCGCAGAATTTCGCGCGGAATGGCGGCCTTATCGTCCGGCACGATTCCGCCGGTATCCACGATTTCGAACGAGCGTCCCTGCCACGTCGCCGTGCCGTAGATGCGGTCGCGCGTGATTCCGGGCTCGTCTGTGACGATCGAGCGCCGCGTGCCCGTCAGACGATTAAAAATCGTGGACTTGCCGACATTGGGCCGGCCGACAATCACTACCGAAGGAAGTTTTCCAGTCATTTTTTCCAGTCGCTGGGGACACTACGAACCCGGAACGGGAGGCTCGGAAGCCTATAGTTTAACCTACTAGGCGCGGAAACAGAAGGCGCCTATAGAAGAGGTCGCGTACTGAGGCTCCGGACGCCGCTGTGTGTGAATTGCCGTTTTCAATGCGAAGCGACGCCGTTTGCCGAAGTCACGGACGCCTGAGTGGTCACGTCCTGGCACAGAATCCTTCCCTCGGTGTCTAAACGCGTAGTGAGCATCTTTTGCGACGCGAGGAGGCAGCCATGGACTGGGACCTGGTGAGCATGCTGCATGCGATGAGCGCGACGGCCAAAGGCGTTGTAGTTATGCTGCTCCTGATGTCGGCGATTTCCATCGGGCTCGCGGTCGAACGCGGATTGCGCTACGCGGTGGCGCGCAACCAGTCACGCGCGTTTGTCCTGCAGGTCACTCCGGTACTCGAAGAAGGAAGAATCGACGAAGCGATTTCCATCGCCACACGAAATCGGAAAAGTCCGATCGCCAGCATGGTCGCCACTGGGTTGACGGAATTCACTTCCGCCTTCGCGCACTCCACCAGCACGGAATTGATCGAAGCGGCAAAACGCGGCCTCGAACGCTCCGTGGCGACGATTCACGCGGAATTGAAGCGTGGCCTGTCCGGCCTTGCGACCATCGGCTCGACCGCGCCATTCGCCGGCCTCTTCGGCACAGTCGTGGGAATCATGAACGCGTTTCGCGCGTCGGCGCCGGCAAAGGCGGCGGGGATTGCCAGCGTCGCCTCCGGAATCTCCGAAGCGCTGGTGACTACCGCTCTGGGCCTGCTCGTCGCAGTGCCCGCCGTGTGGTGCTACAACTACTTCACAACCAAAGTGGAGAATTTCGACGTGGAAATGGAAAACTCGTCGATGGAGCTCGTCAGCTATCTCGTGCGCCGAAGCCCGACAAAGGACGTCTCCCTTTGAACCGAGAGAAAGATCGTCTTCTGACACGGATTCTAGTTGCGGGAACTTTTCAGAACTCTCCCGGAGCCGGTTGATTTTCGTGGGAAGGACGGGTTCAGGCGAGGAAGCTTTCGAATCGCACTGCCGGACTTTTCTTGCGCGAGGCTCAGATCGTAGATGGATTGCAGGTTGAGCCAAAACTCCGGAGTCGTTCCGAAATAGTGAGCGAGCCGCAGCGCCGTATCGCCGGTAATTGCGCGCTCGCCATTCAGAATTTGAGTGACCCGGTTTGTCGGCACGCGGAGCTTGCGTGCAAGCTTCGCGGCGCTCATGCCGAGCGTGTGAAGTTCTTCTGACAGGTGTTTGCCGGGACGTATCGGACTTGCTGTCATTGCCCTTACCTTGCAATCTCATTACTCGTTACGCCAAGCATAACACCATCGCCGGACTGCTGAAGTTGTCATTCCGAGCGGAGCGAGGAATCTCTCCGGGTCTGTGCTTCAAAATGAAGAGAGATTCCTTGCTCCGCTCGGAATGACAAAACGCTGAGGCCTTTTTCGCAAATCGCTACGGCAGATTCTCGATCTTGCGCGCGTCGCCCGTCAGCTGCAGGATGTGCATCCCCGTGTTGGCGCGATCCACGATGTAGATGTAGCCGCGGTCGTCCACTTCCACGTTGTTGGTCTGGATGGCAATCTTGCATTTCTGGGCGTCGCCGGTGCCGACGCAGCGCTTGTCGGTTTTGTCGGTGATCGCGGGAATGTAGTAGCCAATTTCCTTGGGGTTGTAGGGGTCGCGAACGTCGACGGCGCGCAAGCCGGCGTTGAAGTACGCAACAAAGATAATGCGATTGTAGAAGACCGGCGTCATGCTCTCGTTGATCGAGTGCGTGCCGAAGCGTCCGCCGCGGCTGCAAAAGTTGCCGCTCGGCTCGGGCACATAATACGTGGACACGCCGAAGATTCTGGATTCATCGGTGATGTCGAAGATGTGCATCATCTGTTCTATGGCCTGGCACTCGTTGTCTGTGGTCTCGCCGACGATCACGAGGAAGTTCCGCTTGCTGATCGCCGGACCGTATTTCGCGAGGTTGGGCACGTCCACGCCGATCATCGGAAAGGTCGTGTGGGCGCCGACGTCGGGAGGCAAATCGAGGCGCGCGATCATGGGAGATTCGAGATTCGCGGCGGTCGGATCCTTGGGGCCGTGAATGAGCTTGTCGCGATCGAGAAT
Source organism: uncultured Acidobacteriota bacterium (assembly GCA_963800455.1). Taxonomy (GTDB): domain Bacteria; phylum Acidobacteriota; class Terriglobia; order Acidiferrales; family UBA7541; genus Palsa-360. Next base: position 2,133,481 of record CAWDAY010000004.1, read on the forward strand.
TTCAATCACGCCGCTCCGGGTCGTCCCGTAGCCCGCGTAGACGCGATTACCCTTCGGCCCGGTCGACATTACGCCGTGCATGTCGGAGGGCTGCGGGCCGGTCGAGCCGGGCTCCTGACCGGGCAGACCGTAATTGCGGATGAATTGCGGCTCACTGGGATCGCCGAGGTCGTAGACTTGCCCCATGCGCTTCGCGCGCCAGCCGGGCGCGCCGGAAACCAGGAACGCCATGCCGGAGTCGCACTCCCACCAACTCTTGTGCGTATCGCGCAGTCCGCTCTCGACCACCGTGATGAGGCTAGGTTTCGAGGGATCGGTGACGTCCCACATTTCATGGGAAGAGGTGCCCTTCGAGCGCAGTAAAAACACTTTTTTCTTGTCGGCGCGGGGCAGTTCGCTGCCGTCGCACACGCGCGCCATCTGCGCGCCGCCCGTTTCGCCGGGCCCCGGAATGCGCGGATCGCCGGGAATATGCGCAAGATATTTTGGCTGCTTCGGATCGGTGACGTCCACGATGGAAGTGCCGTTGTCTTCCATCTTCCCCGTCAGCGGATTCATCGCCGAGCCGCCGTGGTGGCCGATGTACGCGATCCAGCGATTTCCCTGATGATGGATCGTCGGCTGGTAAGCGCTGCGCCCCTGCAAATCGTTGTAGCCGACGAGCTCCATGTTCTTGCTCTCGGGCTTCGATTGCGCCATCGCAGCGACGGCCGCGCATCCCGCAAGAAAAAGACCCAGCGCAAATACGCCGGCCCTGCCATTCCGCACGCGAGCTTTGCCCAACATGTATCCTCCCATTTCGAGTCCGCAGCCAGCGATGGCCGCCTGCCTGCGCGCGACGAAACGCGCAAACCCTGCTGAAATTTCACTGAAGCCCGGTTCCCGCGAGGGATTCCCGGGCTGGAAGTGTACACCCGAAGCCAATTTCCATGTACAACTTCGAGTCTGGTACAGTGCTCTCAGCCACCGCACAATCCGACGCACGAGCGGCCCGGAGCGTTTCAACCATGAAATATTTCACTCCTCCAGCGCGTATCAACTGATGGAGGCGAGGAGACATCCCGAGGGCATGAGCCCCGCGGAACAGGCCGCGCTGCAGGAGCGGATCGCCCGGGCCAAGGCCGGGAACGCGGAGGCTTGGGGCGAACTGTATCGCGAGCACGCGCCCGCGATTTTCCGATTTTGCCGCCGGGCCATGCCGACTCGCGAAGACGCCGAAGACGCCACCATGGATATTTTCATCAAAGTCCGGCAAAAACTTTCGCAGTATGACGCGACGCGCCCGTTTACGGCGTGGCTGTACGCGGTGGCCGCGAATCATTGCTGGGACCTGCTGCGGCGGCGAAAACTGCGGCAGGACCGGGAAACGGGCGAAGTCGAGACCCTTCCGCTCGAGCATCCCGATCCGGGCCAGCTGGAAAAGCTGGTCGAGCAGCGCACGAGCCAGGAAGTGCGGCGCGCATTGGACGAGTTGCCGGCGCGGTCCCGCATGGCGCTCGTTTTGCGCTACTACGCGGACATGAGTTATGAAGACATCGCCACAACGCTGGGGGTTCGCCGGACGTTCGTGGGCGTCGTGCTGCTGCGCGCACGGCACCAGTTGCGGGAAATCCTCGAAGGGCACGGCGGCGCAAGCCTCGCTGCGGGAGGCGCCTCGTGATTCATTTTGACGAAATGGCGTGCCTTCTGTATCTCGAGGGCCAGATGGAACCGGCGCGCGCGCGGGAGCTGGCTGCGCACGTTGAAACGTGCGCCGCGTGCCGCGATTTGCTGCGCGCCCTCGAACATGAAACGACGCTGCTTTCGAGCGCGCTCGCCGAGGACAACGAACCATTGCCCGCGCGCCTTGTCGGCGAGCAGGCGCGCAGCTTGCCATCGTGGGTCTGGACGCTCGCGTTCGGAGCGTTTGCGGCCGGCGCGTACTGGTTCTGGGCCGACGCCATCGCACCCTGGTTCGATCAACTGAGCAATGCGGGCTTCGGCGGGACGGATATCTTCAGCATGGTGATCTTCACCGGAGCTTTCTGGGAAGGATGGGGTGACATGATCGACGCGATTCAAATTGGGGCATTGATCCTGGCGGCCATCGTAGCGATCGGATGGATCCGCCGCCGGCTGCGGCGCCGCGTGGCGATTGCCGTGGTCCTGACGTCGCTGCTCTTCGCGCTGGCGCTGCCGCAGACGGCCGGGGCTGCTGAAGTGCGGCGCGGGCGATCCATTTCCGTTCCCGCCGGCGAAACGGTTCACAACGATTTAATCGCCACGGGTTCTTCGGTGAGAATCGAAGGGACGGTCGAAGGAGACGTGATCGCATTCACGCGCGATCTGACTGTCACGGGGCACGTCACCGGCGACGTGATCGCGTTCAGCCAGGAAACGGTGATCGACGGCACCGTGGACGGAAATGTGCGGATCTTTTCACGCGGTGTGAATTTACAGGGTACGATCGGCAAAAACGTCACGGCGTTTGGGAGTGCCGTCGATACGATCTCCCGAGCCACGGTGGGCGGGGGCATGATCGTGCTCGCGGGCGAGGCGGATTTGGACGGCAAAATTCAGCGCGATCTGCTGGGAATCGTCGGCAGGACCGACATCGACGGCCTGGTGGGCGGGCAAGTTTGGTTGCGGGGAGGAAACCTGACGGTCGCTTCCACCGCGGAAATTCGCGGGCCGGCCACGTTCGAAGGACCGCAACAACCCGTGGTGGAGACGGGGGCAAAGCTGGCCAGCCCGATTCGAACGGAAATCACGCAGAACGTTCGGCGAAACAGGCGGTCCGTGGCGCGCGTTGCGATGCGCGCGATATTCAGCTACGTGGTGGCGCTGCTCGCTGGAGTCTTGCTGTATGTCGTCTTCCCCGGCTTTTTCCGCGCGGCACTGCGCGAAACGAGCGGCATCGGCCTTCCCATTGGGGTGGGCGCGCTGGCGCTGATCGTGGGCGTGTTCCTCATCGTTACGGGCGTCCTGCTGGTGTTTATCGGCGTGGGCGCGGGAGTTGCCGGGGCGATGGCCTACGCGCCGATCCTGTATGTTGCGCAGATTTTTGTCGGCACGTGGCTCGGAAATAGAATTCTGGGTGAGCCGCCCGCCGTCATGGGCGCGATCGCCGGGCGAATGGCGGTGGGCCTGCTGATCCTTCACGCGGTGCGGCTGATCCCGTTTCTTGGAGGGCTCGTGGGACTGGTCGTTCTGCTGTGGGGAACCGGAGCGGTGCTGATGGGATTCTACCGGATGTCGCGCGCGGAGGCTGTGCCAGTTCCGGTCTAGTTGATTTGGGACTGCGCTGCGCGCTTGCGCGACCGCGGAGACTGCTGCGGCGTTTCCTTGCTACTTGAGCACCACTTTGGTAGTGATGACCGCTCGATTCCCGGCGGTGTTGGTATTGAACAGCGGGCCGCGCACTGAAACGGTGCTGGACAACGGAATGTTCGAGATCGTGATGGAATGGCCGAGCTCATAAAAAATCGTCGGCGGAAACGTTTGCGCCTGAATCTGTGTTACGCCATGGCCGGAAAATATCGAGGGTAGACTCGAAGCGGGGAGCGTAATGATTCCCGATCCGATCGTTTGCACGGCTCCCGTAATCCGCGACGATCGGAGCCGAACTCGATCGGCAAGGAGCTGCCCTCCAGCCAGCGTGCTGTGGAGCCGGATCGAAACCTGCTGGCCTACGGTCAGATCGGCAGGCGCGGCAAACAGAAAAGTCGAAGTACTCACCTGCGTGCTGTCCGCGTGAGCGAAATCCTTGTCAAACAGGGTCTGCGGCGCGACGGAATATTGCACGGTCACCGGTTCGCCGATGGCGAGTCCCGTACCCGTTGCCGAGGCCGCGAGGGTCACGATGTTGAATTGCTGCGAGCCCAAATTCGTGCTGGTGACCATGCCCTCAACTTCCGCGTCGCTGCTGTCCGCGTCCTCAAATACGATGTTGCGCGCCAGAATCGAACCGTCGGATAGCATGCCGATATCCACGCTTACAATTTGATTGTTCTGCAGGCACGAAATCGTGCACGGGCTGGTGGGAAACTGAAAGAAGGTCGAAGCGTTGCTCACCTTCAGCGCATACGACGCCTGAGCATTCGTCAGCGTGAAGGTCCCGCCCGGATAGCTCACGTTCGTAATATGCCCCACGACATCTTCCGCGCCGACCGGAGGAGCTCCGAAACCCGCGGGGGTAAAGGAAGTAACGGTCGTCGCGGCGCTGAAGTCCGCCCCCAAAGTTGCATGTCAGCAAATTGTCCAGGCTGAGGTCGATCAAGAGACCCGTGGCGCTGTTGGCAGCGATCGAAAACGCCGTCAAGGGAACCGTCGCCGACATCGATGTGGCAGCCGGCACAACCGTGCAGGGGATACCCACGGCGCAGCCTGAAAGCGTGGCCCCCGTATCGTTTTCAATGGTGAGCGATGGATTCGCGAACGTAAGAGTCACGGAAGTGTAGTTGCCCGCGGGAATATTCGCGGCCGTGGCGATGTAGCCGATGTCGGTTTGAAGCTTGGTCAACTCGATGGGCGCCGAGCCCGAAAATAAGGAAACGTTTCCGGGGGCCAGGGTCGCTCCGGTAAGAGTGACCTCGGCCGACAGCACGCTCACCAGCGACGGAGGAGAATCCGTCATAGCGAGAACGACCGACGAGTTTCCGCCGCTGCCCGGTTGCGAGCCAAATTGGTTTACACCGCCGCAGCCCGCGAACAGCGCACAAACGACCAGCGCGCAAATTAGCCCGATAGTTCGAATTGAAAACATATTCGCCCGGTAAACCAAGTCCGCCCTGCAGCTCGGTAACATCCCCCAAAAGCGCTGCCAAGCCGGATGCCTGAATGGCAGGTCCTAACCTAGCACAAGGCATGACCCGTGATTTGTAAAATCACTGCAACAGTGAGCAAAGAGTTGCTGTCCCAAGGGTCAGCTGCAGCCCTGGTCTGCCAAAAACTGCCCCAACTGGAAAGACGAAGGAGCGGCTTTCCGAATCCGCAGGTTGCCGCTCCCGCGTTGGATTTGCGCATGGATTCGAACGTTCTACTGCGCCTGCGCGCCGGTCCGCAACAGAAGCTGCGTTCCGCTATCCAGATGAATGTTCTTCGTCCTCGAGACGATCAGGGAGCCTTTCGTCGCGCTGGCCGCCGCGGAGTCGATCGAAAGCCCTTCGAGGCCGAACACGCCGCTACTGTTGGAAGCAAGCCGGCCCGTGGGAGTCAGCCCGCCCGCCGCACCCGAGGAGCGAGAGACAGAATTCAGCGTTTCGCCGGAAGTCGACGGAAGCGACGCGGACGTGTTCATCATGGCACCCGTCGTTGCTCCGGCAGCCGAGGTCGCGCCGCCTACGAGAGCGCCGCCGCGCGCCATTCCCTGCGCCGTGCGCAGCTGTCCGCCGGAGCCCATCGTGGCGTCCGCGCCGCGCGAGCCCGCGGCGGGCTGCGCGGAAGCCATCGCCAGAATCGAAGCGCTAAAAGGCACCTGCTGGCCATTTTTCAGCACGGCGTGATCGAACACGATGCCCAGCTGGGACTGCGCCTGGCCGTTGGTGCGCACCTGCGATTGCGTTACGTGACCGACGAGGTGCGTTCCCCTCTTCATCACCACCTTGCCGTCTTGCCGAATGTCCTCCTCAGTGCGAACTTCCACTTCGTCGCCGGGCGCGCCGTGCCTCACGTCGAGAGATGTAGCCAGCGACGCATCGATTTTTGTGCCGTCGGCGAGGTTCCAGGAATTGTTTTCCGGATTGGCGGATGCCGGCATCGATGCCGGCTTTTCCACGGATGCCGATGCGCTGCCCGAAGCCTGCGCGGCGGAATCGTTGATCTGCACCAGGGGCTGCGATTGCGCGGCAGGATATTCCTGCGCGGCGGCGCTGCACGCGCCCAACATGCCGATGGCAACCAAGGAAAGTATGCGCTTCATAGAAAAATCCTCCTTAAGGCCGAACGGTATCCAGTCACGCATTTGCTGCCGCAGATTTGTGTCGTGGAATTGCACTCTTAGGGAGAGCAATCCCCTAGCCAAGAGCTAACCCTTTATAGTTCTGTGTGTTAGGAGACGGATGCGTCCTGGGGCAAAATCAGGATCGAGTCATTTTTGGACGGTTTGGCAATTTCTATGAAGGCAAAATTCTTCCACTTTTTCCCATAAAATCGGAAGGCCCAAAGCGAAGAAAAAGGGAAGTTAGACCAGTTCCAGGCTGTGTCCCACGCGCGCGATAATCTCGCACGCGCGCTCCAAGTCCGCGCGCTTGTGCGTCGCCGTCACGATGGCGCGCAGCCGCGCCTTGCCTTCGGGAACCGTGGGGGAACCGACGCCGGGAATGTAGACGCCTTCGTCGTACAAGCGGCGCGAAAATTCAAATGCCTTCGCGCCGTCTCCCACATGAATCGGAGTGATGGGCGTTTCGGTCGCACCGACGGAAAAGCCGAGCTTCTTCAGGCGGCGCTGGAAGAATTTCGTGTTGGACCACAGTTTCTTGATGAGCTTTTCGCCGTCCGCGGAATCGAGCAGCGTGAAAGCCGCCTGGCACGTGGCGATGACCGACGGCGGATGTCCGGTGGAGTAGAGAAACGGGCGCGCGCGGCGGTACAGAAAATCGATCAAATCGCGCGAGCCGCAAACGTATCCGCCCATCGAGCCGATGGCTTTGCTTAGGGTTCCTACCTGAATGTGCACGCGGCCGTGGCAGCCGAGATGGTCGATGGTGCCGCGTCCGCCGCGGCCGAGCACCCCGGAGGAATGCGCGTCATCCACCATCATGATGCAGTTGAATTTTTCCGCGAGGGAGCACAACTCCGGGAGGGGAGCGACGTCGCCGTCCATGGAAAACACGCCGTCGGTGATGAGCAGCTTGTGGCCGGGCCAGTTTTCCGTTTCCTTGCAGAGGCGCTCGCAATCGGCCGCGTCCCGATGCTTGAATACTTTGATCGTGGCGCGCGAAAGGCGGCAGCCGTCGATAATCGAAGCGTGATTGAGTTCGTCCGAAAGAATCAAATCGTCTTTTCCGAGAATGGCCGCGACCGTTCCCGCATTGGCCGTGAAGCCGGATTGAAACACCACGCACGCTTCCGTGCCCTTGAACTTCGCGATCTGCTCTTCGAGCGCCATGTGCAGGTCCATCGTGCCCGCAATGGTGCGCACCGCACCGGCGCCAACGCCGTGCGTGCGGATCGCTTCGATAGCGGCGCGGCGCAGCGACTTGTGCGTCGTCAACCCCAGATAATTGTTGGAGCTGAGGTTGATGACTTCTTTCCCGTCGAAATTGGCGACGGGTTTTTGTTCGCCTTCGAGGACGCGCAAGCGGAATTTCAAGCCCTTGGCATCGAGTTCCGCGAGTTGATCGTGCAAGTAGGAAAGCGGATTGGGATTCATTGCAGTTCCTGTCCTAATATTTCACGGCAATTCTGACTGGCGCCCAACATCTCAATGAAGATCGCTGGTTTTGTAGCGCCAGCGTCTCGCCGGCAGGTTTTTCGGTTCCCGATAATCCGCAAAACCGCCGGCGAGACGCCGGCGCTACCAGGACGTTTGCGGCCGATCGGTATAAGCACGCCTAGCGATCGAAAGCGCTATTGTACGCGCTCGAAGGTGTAGCCCGAAGCCTCCAGCGCGGCGGTCAGGTCGGCGACGTGCTCCGGCCCGCGCGTTTCCATCGTAATGTCGATCACGGCGTCTCCGAGCACGACGCCGTAGTACGCGCGATCGTACATCGTTTCCACGATGTTGGCCTTTTGATCCGCGATGACGCCGGCGAGCTTTTGCAGCGCGCCCGGATGATCGGGCAAATGAATTCGCAGGCGAACGAGGCGGCCGTCCTTCACGAGTCCTCGCCGGATAATCAGCGAGAGGAGCGAGACATCGATATTTCCAGCGCTGACCAGAACGCCGATTTTTTTTCCGTGGTTGGGAGTTTTCTTGTTCAGAACCGCCGCGGTCGCGGCCGCCCCCGCGCCCTCGGCGAGCATCTTTTCCTTTTCGAGCAATTGAAGAATGGCGCTGGCGATTTCTTCCTCGTCGACGGTCACGATCTCGTCCACATACTTTTCGACGAGCGGAAACGTAAGCGTTCCGGCGCAGCGCACGGCAATTCCGTCCGCAATGGTTTTATTCGCGGGCAGCGTGACGAGCTTATGTTGTTCGATCGCCGCCTTCATCGAAGCGAGCCTCGACGATTGCACGCCGATGACTTTAATCTTCGGATTGGTCTCTTTCACCGCGCAGGCCACGCCCGCGATCAGCCCGCCGCCGCCCACGGGAATGACGAGCACGTCGAGCTCCGCGTGCTGCTCCAGCATCTCGAGGCCGAGCGTTCCCTGCCCCGCGATGACGGCCTCGTCGTCGAACGGATGAATGAACGTCAGGCCGAACTGCTTGGAGCGGCGGATGGCTTCCTCGCACGCCTCGTCGTAATTGGCGCCGGCCAGAATGACTTCCGCGCCGTATCCGCGCGTGGCGGAAACTTTCACGAGCGGCGTGGTCAAGGGCATGCAAATCTGCGCCTGGATGCCGCGCTTCGTCGCATGATAGGCCACCGCCTGGGCGTGGTTTCCCGCCGAAGCGGCGATGACGCCGCGCCGCCGTTCTTCCTCGGACAGCAGGAGAATTTTGTTCAGCGCACCGCGCTCCTTGAACGCGCCGGTCATCTGCAAATTTTCGAGCTTCAGGAAAACGGCGTTTCCCGTCTGCTGCGAAAATTTTTCGGAGTGCACAAAGGGCGTGACCACAATCGAGCCCCGGATGCGCTCCTGCGCATCCTTGATCGAGCGAAGCGTTACCATCGGCACAATCCTGAACGTTTGAGATTCATTGGAAACGGGTGCATCGCACGCACCGGGCTCACCCACTCCCCTGTCGCCATCCGCCCGGCCGCGAAGCGCTATAGCATTACACAAGCGGCGGGCGAAGGCCAACCTGTTCCATTGCGTTGCGCTTCCGGACAAGTTCTATTGTGTCCGCCGATATCCATCCGTAGAATTTTTCGAGGAGACTCGGAATGTCCGGCACCCGCACACCCAGAATCTTGTTTTTCGTCATCGTTCTCGCGGCGATTGCGCAGTGCGTTCACGATTTTCCGCTGCTGCCGGACCGTCTGGCGTCGCATTTTGCCGCTTCCGGCGCGCCCAACGGCTGGATGATGAAATCCCAGTTCTTCATGACGTATGCCATCGTATTTCTGCCGGCTCTTTTTGTCGAGTTTTGGGTATCGGGGAGGCTCGCGAAGAAGCCCGACGCAAAGCTCAAGCTGCCGAACAAAGAGTTCTGGCTCGCACCGGAACGACGGGCGGAAACGTTCACCTATTTCGACAGCTTCTTTGCCTGGTATGGATGCGCGTTTTTGTTCGTTGAAGTTTCAGCCATGGGCCTGGCCCTGCGAGCCAATTTCCAAACCCCGCCTCAGCTGCCGACCGGCCCGATCCTGTCCGTCCTCGCCGGATTCGTGGCCTTCAATGTGTTGGCGATATTTTCAATGCGGCGCCGGTTTTCAATGCCGCAATAGGACGGATCGCGCGGCAAGAATATTCTTCAAGCCGCAACTTCCGCCCTGCGGTAGCGCCGGACGCGAATTTTACCTTCGGACCGAAGCGCCTGGGCGAGATCGTAGTTCGACTGCATCCGCAGCCAGGTCTGCGCGGAAGCACCGAAGGCTTTGGCGAGACGGATGGCCATTTCGGGACTGATGCCTGCCCGCTGGTTAACAAGATTGTTCAGCGCTTGCCGGGAAACGCCGAGAACCTTCGCACCAGACGTTACGTTCAATCCAAGAGGCTTTAGAATTTCCTCCCGCACGATACGGCCGGGGTGAGGCGGGTTCTTCATGGGCATCCTTTTCTTCCTCTCCTAGTGATAATCAACCAATTCAACATCAAAGGCGTCTCCATTCTCAAACCGGAAAACGATCCTCCAGTTGGCGCGCACGGTAACAGCCCAGAATCCTCTGCGGTCGCCCTTTAGCTGATGCAGGCGATAGCCGGGAAGGTCGAGATCTTGGGGCGCGTCCGCAGCGTCAAGTGTGGACAGAATATTTTCGACTCGGTGAAGTTGATCAGCCCCGATGTGGCTGCGGTCGTTGCGCTCAAAAAGTCTTTTCAGCCCCCTGTGCTTAAAGCTCACGATCATTTAGAACGGATTGTACTGTGACAAGTGTCACTTGTCAACCAGGTGGGTCAAGTGCCGGGCGAACCCGACAAACCCGGGCGGTCTGGCGCGTCAAACACGCTTCCGCTACAATCGCGCCGGTCGCGGTTGCCTTGCCTTCCGCTTCCGGCGGAACAGGAGTTGCGGTTGAGCGTTAGCCAGCGCTTCGAAGAAATTCGCGAGGGGTTCGAGCCGGCCTTCTGGGTCGCTAACATCAGCGAAATTTTCGAACGGCTCGCGTACTACGGCGCGTTTTCTTCGCTGGCCAACTACCTTCACGAAACTCTGAGCATCCCCACGGAACAAACGGGCTACCTAGCAGGACTTTTCGGCGGCATGGTCTGGTTCCTCGCGATCCTGGGAGGCGCGGTGGCGGACCGGCTCGGCTTCCGGCGCGCGCTTTCCCTGGCGTACCTCATCCTGACGTGCGCGTATTTCCTGCTCGGCTCGCTGGGATCGGCGTGGATGGCGCCCGTGCGAAGCGCGGTGCCGCTGCTGGCCCTCGTGGCATTCGTTCTGGTGCTGCCGGCGCTGGGCATCTCAATGGTGAAGCCGAGCGTGGTGGGAACTACGGCGCGCGCGTCGCGCGAAAACGTGCGGTCGATCGGCTATTCCATCTACTACACGCTGGTGAACATCGGCGGCGCCGCGGGGCCGTACATCGCGTCGTGGGCGCACAGGCATTTGGGAGTCGAAAACGTCTTTCGCGTTTCCGCGTTGAGCGTCCTGCTGATGTTTTTCGCCGTGCTCCTATTTTTCAAGGAGCCGCGAAGTTCCGGCGAAGTCCAGACGGCCAGCCTCGCGGAGACGGCGCGCAATTTAGGGACTGTGCTGACCAATCCGCGCTTCATGCTTTTCCTGCTGATTTTTTCCGGCTACTGGATTGTGTTCTGGCAGCAATACATCGTGTTGCCGATCTATGTGCACGGGTACGTCGATCCTCACGCCGATGTGGAATTGATTTTGATTACGGACGCCGCAACCGTCATCTGCCTTCAGTTTCTCGTCACGTACGTAACGCAAAAGATCCCCGCGTTTCGGGCCATCACGATCGGAACGCTGATTTCCGCGCTGGGCTGGCTGATTGTCGCATCGCATCCCGCGGTGTGGGCGGTGGTGCTGTCCATTTTCGTGGTGGCTGTCGGCGAGATCGTTCTTTCGCCGCGCTACTACGAATATGTCTCGCGGCTCGCTCCGCCGGGGCAGCAAGGAACATACATGGGCTTCGCGTTTATGCCCATCGGAATCGGCTCGTTCGTGGGAGGATGGCTGGGCGGCAGACTCATGCATCACTATGGAGAAGTCGCGCACCGCCCTGCGCGGGTCTGGTGGATCATCACCGGAATCGGCGTTGGCACGACCCTGCTGCTGTGGTTGTATCATTTCCTCGTGAAGACCGATTTGCCCGCGGCGGAGACCTGAATCCCTCTTGCACGAATCTCCTGGCGGCGAAGTAACGAAAAGACGACAGCCTTCCAACAACAGCCGCGTAATCGCCCCGCCGCAACCGCATGATGGGCCTGACATGAAAGAGCGTCTTCTCGCTGTAATCCTGCTGGCCGCAGCCGTGCTGGTGTACGGCAACACGCTGGTCAACCAATTCGCGATGGATGACGAACTCTACATCCTGCGCAACGCGCAAGTCACCGATCCTTCCCTGCATCAGCTGTTCTCTCGCAATCCAGTGAGCGGCGTGTTCCGGCCGGTCACGTTCGCCACTCTGGCGCTGAATTGGGCGCTCAGCGGAGACGCACCGTTCGCCTACCATCTGCTCAATCTTCTCCTGCACCCAGGCGCGACGTGGCTTCTGTTCCTTTTGTTGCAGGAGCTGCTCGGTTCTGTTCCCGAGGGGAAGACCGTGGCGTTCGTTGCCGCGCTGCTATACGCCGTGCATCCCATTCACACGGAGGCCGTGGCCTGGACGGCGGGGCGCGCCGAATTGCTCGCCGCCGGGTTTCTTTTCGCGGGATGGATCTTGCATTTGCGCGACCGTCCGGCCGGCTCGCTGATTTGCTTCGCGCTCGCGTTGCTCTCGAAGGAATCCGCCATCGCATTTTTGCCGCTGGTGCCGCTGGGCGACTACGCGATCGGCAAGTGGAAACCGCGCCTGCGATACGCGCTGGCCGCGGGCCTTGCCGCGCTGTATCTCGGACTGCTCTGGAAAGTTCAGGGAGGGCGATTCGGCCCGGCGGCAATCCCAGCGGCGGACAATCCGCTGGCAACTCTTCCGGCCGGGTGGAGAATCCTGAACGCGCTGCGCGTAGCGTGGAAATACGTCGCGCTGCAAATTTATCCCGCCGTGCTCTCCTGCGATTATTCGTTCCGCCAGATTCCGGTTTTTCGGGATTGGCGCCATACGTTGCCCGCGGCGCTTGCGGCTGCGGCAGTCGCGTCCGCCTGGATGTGGTCGCTGCGAAAACGGCGAGCGGGATGGATCCTCGCCGGCGGCATCTATTTCGCGGGCTTCGCGGCGACGGCGAATATCCTGGTTCCCACGGGAACGATCCTGGGCGAGCGGCTCGCGTATCTGCCGTCCGCGGGATTTTGCCTGCTGTGTGCGCTCGCCTGGAACTGGGTCCGAGAGCGGAAGGAGATCCTCGCGTGGAGTTTGCTCGCCGCGATTGTCCTGGTTCTGTCCGTTCGCACTGTGGCGCGAAACCGCGATTGGAAGGATGCGTTTGCCCTCTACTCTTCCGCCGTGCGGGCCGTGCCGTACGATGCCAAGATGCACGCCAATCTGGCGGGGCAGTATTTCCTGCGCAATGAAATCGATTTGGCGGCTCAGGAATACCAGATTGCGCTGCGCATCCAGCCCGACTCTCCCGACACGCTCGCGTCCTATGCGGCACTCGAATTCCAGCGCGGCAACATTCCGTCCGCCGGCGCGATGATGGAAAAAGCGCTCAGTATGAGCGACCGGACCAATATCAATTACGATTTCATGGTCGTGACGTTCGCGGCGATTCTGATGAAAACGAATCACATCGACGGGGCACGCGCCTACCTGAACCGCGAAATCGCCGAAGCGCCCGCGTATGCGCCGGCCTGGTCGATGCGCGCTGCCCTGAACTTCCAGCAAGGCGAACTCGCGGTAGCCCGCGCCGACGCGGAAACGGCCCTGCGGCTGAATCCCAGCGACGCGCAAGCGCAAGACGTCTTACGGATTCTCGAGGCGACGCAATCTCCTTCGTCTCCGCGCTGAACATTCTTCGCGTTTAAAGAAAACATAATTAAACTGGGTGAACAGGCAGCGGAAAACCTCCCGACGTCTGTCATTCCGAGGCGCGCTTTTCACCGAGGAATCTCTCTTTGATCCGGTTTAAATCGAAGAGAGATTCCTCGCTTCGCTCGGAATGACAGACTTAGGGAGTTTTTCCGCAGGCTGTGACGCCGGCTCTACTGGAGGATTTCGGCAGCCAGCGAGACGACGTGTTCGGCAATGGCCAGACTCGAGGTGAGGCCGGGCGACTCGATGCCAATCAGTTGGATGGCATGAGGCACGTTCGCGTCACGCGCGATCACGAAATCGGCGATGCCGTGCTGGTTGGGAGGAACGAGCTTGGCGCGGATCCCCGAGTAGGCCAGCTGCAAGTCGGCGGCTTCGATTTCAGGCAGCAGCGCTTTGGCGCGGCGCGCGAACTCCTCGACGGGCAGTCGGTTTCGTTCGTAGTCGTTCTTTTCGGCGATGTAATCGGCCGTGGGGCCGACGAGCACCGTGTCCCAAAGCGTGCGCGTCAAATGAACGCCGAGGCTGAGGCCGTCGGCGTGCGGCAGCGGGTAGACCAGATTGTTGATGAGGTACGATTTCGCCCGCACCAGCTCGCAGTATTCTCCCCGCACGGGGTAGATTCGGTAGCTTCGGTTTCCCAGCAATGCGGCGATTTCATCCGCATACAGCCCGGCGCAATTGATGACGCAGCGCGCTTCGATCGTTTCCTCGGTGCGTTCCGCCGCGTCGCCATTCTCGCCTTCCACGAGCGTTACGGCCACCGTGTCGGCGCGCGGTTCGAGCCGCACGACGCGCGCGCGGGTCAGCAGGCTCGCGCCCTGCTCCGTGGCGATCCGCGCGAGAGTCTTGATCAGGTCTTCGGCGGAGATGATGCCGGTCGACGGCACTTCGAGCGCGAAGGCGGCGTCAATGTGCGGCTCGCGGGCGCGCACGGCGGCGCGGTCCACCATGCGCAAGCCGACGACGCCGTTGGCGCGGCCGTTTTCGGCGAGATGTTCGAGCTGCTCTTCTTGCTTCGCATCGTGAGCCACCACGAGCTTGCCGCAATTCCGATGCGGCACGCGGTGCGCGGCGCAGAATTCATACAGCATCCGGTTGCCCGCGACGCACATCCGCGCCTTAAGCGACCCGGGCGGATAGTAAATACCCGAATGGATCACGCCGCTGTTGCGCGTGCTCGCGCCCATGCCGAACCGGGGCATTTGCTCGACGAGAAAAACGTCGCTCCAGCGCGCCGACACCGCGCGCGCCACGGCGCAGCCCACCACGCCTCCGCCGATGATGACAATGTTTGCGCGATCCACGGCAAACAGAATAGATGATTTGAGGCCAGCGGCAAAGAGTATCGCCCCGCATTCGCGCGCGGGGTGCATTTTCAGTTTCAAAGACGGGCGTCAGGGTGTAGATATATGCCTTGCCTGAATTCTAAATCATACGATCGAACATTCTGGAGGATAGCGATGGCGTGGAAATCTTGCTGGAAAGCTGCTCTTGCGTTCGCGGCGCTTGTATTGCTCTCGGGAAATTTCGCAGCGGCATACGCGCAAATCACCCGGCCTGAGGCGCCTCCATTCGACGCCTCGCGCATCTCGATGCAGCCTGCGTCGCCGCAAGGAGTCGCCATTCGCGCCGGGCGCCTGTTCGATCCGCGCACGGGAACGAACCTCGCAAACCAGGTGATCGTGATACAAGGCGACCGCATCACGGACGTTGGCCCGGCGGACCGCGTGAAGATCCCCGCGGGCGCGCGGGTGATCGACCTGAGCAACGCCACCGTCCTGCCGGGCCTGATCGACCGGCACGTACACCTGATGCAGAATCAGGAGCCCAACGACGCGCGCGCCTTGATCGTGGGGCAACACTACGCGCTGGCGGATCTGTACGCCGGCTTCACGACGCTCCAGGATATGAATTCGCCGTTCACGTATGCCACGGTCGAATTGCGCGACGCGATCAATAAGGGGCTCATTGTCGGGCCCGCGGATGCAGGTGACGGGTCCGGGACTGACTCCTCGCGGCGCCACTTACTATCCCGCGCCGTCGGAGCCGGGCACCTTCGGCTTCGTCCCCGGGATGCCGGTGTGGCAGAACTCGCAAAACATCAATTCGCCGTGGCTGGCCCGCGCCGCCGTTCGCGAGCATTCGCACTACGGCACCGACTGGATCAAGATCTACGAGACGGAAGACTTCGAAGGCAGCGGGTATCCGCAGCCTTCCGGCGGCGGAGCCTTCCGGCCGGACGGCACGATGATCCTTGTGCCGTCGCTGACGCTGGAGGAAAACCAGGCCATCGTCGACGAGGCGCATCGCAGGGGATTGAAAGTCGCCTGCCACGCGTACGGCGGCGAAGGCTTGCGCCAATGCCTGCAGGCGGGAGTGGACCTGCCCATCCACGTGGTCGTCGGCGTGACAGGCGCGCCGGGGCTGGACGATGAAACCATACGCCTCTTCAAGCAGCCGCTGGCGGACGGCACGATGCGCCCGGTGAACCAGACCTTGTGGGACTTGGCCGGGCCGCTCGACGACATCGACATGAAAGTCAGCGGCGGAAAGACGTCGCGCTTCCGCCTGACGGAACTGAGCTTCAAGCGCCTGGTGGCCGCGGGAGTGACGCAGATCTTCGGCAGCGGCGCCTACACCGTTGGCCACGGCGTGCAGGCCTACCAATTCGGACTTTACGTAAAGTGGGGCGTCTCCCCCGCGCAGGCGCTGCGCATGGCCACCAGCGACGCCGCCGCGAGCGCTCAACTACGATCTGGGCAATCAAATCGGATACGTCGAAAAGGGGCAGGTATCGCCGACATCGTGGCCGTCTCCGGCAATCCGCTCGAGGACATCACGGAGATGGAGCGCGTGAAATTCGTGATGAAGGGCGGCGCGGTGTATCGCAACGATTTGGCGAAGTAGTGGAGCGCGCAAAAAGGGGTCGTCTTATCGTACCTATCGAACGAAAAATTGCTCTTTGCATCTTGACCAGTGGCGTCAATTTCGCAAGTCCCGTAGGGACGTCAGATCGTAGCCCACCGTGAAACGGTGGGGCGCGGAGCGCGGTACGAGAAGCCCTGGAAGGGCGGCACAAGCGGTCAATCAATTGTGCCGCCCTTCCAGGGCTTTGCCGTCCGGTTTGCGCATCCCCACCGTTTCACGGTGGGCTACGATCTGACGTCCCTTCGGGACTTGGGAACAGCCCATCTCAAAATGGAAAACGGGCGCGGCCTGAAACGATTGCGGCCGCGCCCGTTTTTTGTTTCCAACCGTCATCTCCACTATATGGGGGAGATGACCTTTGATTTGAATCAAGGCCGGTGCGAGGGAGAACATCCCTCGCACCGGCCAAGTGAATTAGAAGCCCAGCTTCAGGCCGATTTGCAGGTCCCTTGCGGAACCCGAACCGATGAGCGGGTTGCCGGCCGCGAGGTCGGGCGTGGCGGCCGAGTAGCCGAAGTTGCCCGGAGCGGATGGGTCCACGCCTCCCAGGTAGGCATTCGATGCCCCGTAGGGGTTGGCGAAAACAGGATGGTTGAAGACGTTGAACACTTCAACCCGGAACTGGGCCGTATAGCGCTCTTTCCACGTGAAGTTCTTGAACACGGAGAAGTCCATGTCCTTAAAGCCGGAGTCGCGGAAATTGTTACGGCCCATATTGCCGAATTGGCCGGTTGCTTGTGGGTACATGAACCCCTTGCCGTCCGGAGAAATGAAGCATCCGGCCGCTTGAAGGTTCGTTATCGCCGATCCGCCGATGGCGTTGGCCTGCGTCGAGCAGTTTCCTGCCGCCGCCTGGGCTGCCGCGGGGGCAGCGATGGCGCCCTGGCTTATAGTGTTAATTGTGCAGTTGACACCGCTCGAGGTCGAGAGGCCGCCACTGACTCCGTAACCGGAGCACCACGGAATGCTCGTTGGCCCGGAAATGAAGTCTGACGGATTGCCCGAGAAATTCCAGCGATCCGCAGCTTCTCCGCTGCCGCTGAAGTTAAACGTGCTGTCGCTTACCGTCCACGGCTGAGCCGTTTGAACGTTCACGATGGTGTTGAGCTGCCAGCCTTCCAGCAACTGGGCAAACCCTTTGATGCCCGGAATGTTGTACGAGGCTGAGAGCGTTAAGCGGTGCCGGATATCGAAATCGCTGCTGGCATATTCCAACGCTGGATCGAAACTATCCTGCGGCAGGAGGCCAAAGCGATTGAGGGAACCGGTGTCTATGCCATGCGCGTAAGTATAGCCGGCGGTGAAGGTCAATCCGTGAGACATCCGCTCGGTCAAAGTCGCCTGCAGGCTGTTGTAGTTGGAGTGATCCTGGTTCGAGCCCACGTTGATATAGCCCAGCCATGGGAACCGGTTCGGCGTGGAGGCGCAGGCCACGGTGCAAGTTGGGGAATAGGGTTGAGCCGTCCCGCCAGCTGCGATGTTGGGCTGGTTAACGTCCCTGAAGCCCAGCAGGTCGTAGCCTTTGTTGCCCACGTAGCCGACCTCCAACGAGAGATTCGGAGTGAAGGCGTGGGTAATACCGAGGTTATAGTTCACGATGTACGGGGAACGAAGGTTCGGATCCACACCCATGATGTTGCAAGGCGCCGCATTCTTGATCGTCGGCGTCACCTGCTGGCCATCGCCGCACTTTGCGAGGGGTGGCGGGAAGAGAGGATTGGCGGGGCTGTTTCCATTCCAATCGAGCGTTGGGAAGCTGGCGACGCCGAGCTGAATATTGCCGCCGGCCGTCGGACAGCTGTTTGTCAACTGACAAGCTCCCGTCTGGAGAATGGCGCCTGTCGGCACAGCCGCGATGCTCGTGGAAGGGCTGTTCTGGAGGGAGAATTCAGCCATCCAGGTGAACAGGACGAAGGACGAGTCCATTACGCTAGCTCCACCGCGAACCACGGTCGTGCCCTTGCCGGTGACGTCCCAGGCAAAGCCAACCCGCGGCTCGAAGTTTCGGTGATCCGGCTTATAAAGAGTCGGATAGCCCGGCGCACCCTGCTGCACCATGCCCGCCGCTGAAGTTGGATCGAAGGTGCCGAAGGCGTTGTTGGCCGCTGCCATCGGCGTTGTGTATTCGTAGCGCAGACCCAGATTGACGATCAATTTCGGGGTCATGCGCCAGTCATCCTGCACGAACCCATCGGTCTGCATCCACGTCGACTTGATGGTCGGGTTTCCGCTGAGAAGAGCCCCCGCCTTGCCTCCCGGTCCTCCGCCGGTGTTGCCTGCGAAGAAGTCCTCGAGGGGACAGGACACACCGCCGCAAACGTTGGAGGGATTGGCGATCTGCGGGGTGTTACCGCCTCCGAAATAAATCTGGCCGCGGCCGGAGGAGTAGACTTGGCTATCCGCCTCGATGTGCAGAAACTCGCCGCCAAACTTAAAGGAATGTTTCCCCTTCAACACCGAAACCGAATCGGAAAAATCGAAGTACGGGTTCGGGGAAGACGATTGGGGACGGTTCTGGTTGGTACCGATGTAGTTATACCCGTTGATATAGATATTCGGCAAACCGAGCGGCGTCGTTACCCCGGTGTTGAGGGGGTAACCGCTCGACAGGCCGTTGGCGGGAATCAGGTCGGTGTTGAGAAATCCGAAATCCACCCGGTCATACCCGAAGTGCATTTCGTTGACCACGTTCGAACTGGGGGTATAGACCCAGCTCACGACCGTCGACCAGGTGCGGATCGGAGAGCTGTCGATAAATTGTTGCGCGACGAACGGGTGATCTTCGCCGACGCCGGTGTAATTGCCGAGGAAGAACATGCCGCTGATCTGGTTCCTATCGTTCGGGTGCCAGTCGAGTTTGCCGATCCCGTTGTCGCTGGTATTGGTGTTGGCGAAGGGACTGAGTTGTTGTCCCGCAGTCGGACCCGCGATGGCGAACTGGTTGCCCGCGCCGCCGCAAGTGGTCGCAGACGGCGTGGATCCCAATTTGCATCCCAGCAAGGCCATGCTGACCGGGCTCGGAGTGAGACCTGCGGCCACGACGGAATTGAGTGCGTCCACCATGCTGTTCCCCACTCCGCCCCCCGCGGCCGTTCCAGGAACGTTAGCGGTCGAGGAGTTACCGATATAGGAGCGTAGCCCTTCGTAGCCGCCGAAAAAGAACAGCTTATCTTTTTTGATCGGCCCGCCGACGACGGCGCCAAACTGCTTCAATTGTGCGGGCAGTTGGGCGCAAGAGTTGGTCGCGCTTACGGGAGCGTTAAAGCATTGTCCGCCGCTCGGGGCGGGGTTAAAAAAGTTGCGGGCATCCCAAGCGCCATCGCGGCCAAAAGCGTAGGCATTGCCGTGAATTTGGTTGGTACCCGACTTGATTCCGACGTTCACCACGGCGCCGGGCTTGATCCCATACTCCGCCTTGGGATTTTCCATGAGGTTGAATTCCTGAATCGCGTCGACGGGAAGGATCGTCGCGCCGTCGGTGAATGGGCTCGGCATGTTGATGACCGGGCGCGAGTCGAAGAAGTTCGCATTGATGACGCCGTCCACCATCCAGGCGGTCTCATCGGGACGAACGCCGTTGGTGCTCTGGGTCCACGGTCCGCCGCCCGGCTGGATCATGACGCCGGGACGAAGTCCGACAAGGTTCTGGTAGTTGCGGCCATTGAGAGGCAGCGAGCCGATATCGGCGTTGTCAAGCGTGCCGCCCAAGGTGGCGTTGGTGGTCTCGACCAGCGGAACCGATTCCGTGACCGTGACCGTCTGGTTTTGCTCTCCAGGCTGAATGGTGATGTCGACTCGAATTTCCTGACCGACCTGCACCGCTATGCTCTGGCGCTCCAACCTCTTGAACCCTTTCGCTTCCGCACGAACCGTATAATTTCCGGGCGTCAAGTTGGGAGCGTTATATGCCCCCGCATCGTCCGTGGTCAGGGTTCGACTCGTGCCTCTATCGACGTCCAACACGGTCACCGTGGCGCCAGCAACGACGCCTCCGCTTTGGTCTGTAACGGTTCCTAGAATGCGGCCGGTGTTTCCTTGTGAAAACGCCGGCAGGCTGATCAAAAGCACAGTAAACATCGCACCCAGCAATTGCACGGCAGTTCTACACCGCGCACCCCAACTTCTTTTACTCACCCTTAAAGCTGAATTCATTTCTGGACCTCCTGTCCAAAGACTGTCCAATGAGTCGCATCTGAATCTGGTCCCGCACCCCACTCGTAGTTCGGTTCCAAACATCCGAGCACCGGAAAATTCCGAACTCGTTCATATTTCCGGCCTGCGGCTCCATGAATTCCGACACCGCCCGCAACCTTGAAGCATTCGGCTGCGGCACCGCAAAAAAACGCCTATTCAGGATAAAGAGTGGAT
The DNA here is from genome assembly GCA_963800455.1 of uncultured Acidobacteriota bacterium. Taxonomy (GTDB): domain Bacteria; phylum Acidobacteriota; class Terriglobia; order Acidiferrales; family UBA7541; genus Palsa-360. The sequence goes on from CAWDAY010000004.1 coordinate 2,154,120, forward strand.
TGTTCCAGATACTTGCGCAAGACACGAAACTGAATAAACCGTGCGTTGCGCCGTCCGTGGGCCTGACTACTGGATTCCCCTGGAAACACTCACCGATCCCAACAATCACCGGGCCATCGCTGAATCAATAGAGCACCCGGCGGGCTGAGATCGCCACCCTTGTCCCGGAATTCTTATTCCAGTCCTCGACGGAGTCAAGTCTTTTTTGTCAAAATCGATACTCAATAAAGAGGGATTATTCGAGGCAATAATAATGTCAAAAGGCCACAACCAAAGCATTGAACTGAACATCCAATGTGTCCCAAAACCGCAGGACGGCAGCGGGACGGAAGGACGACCGGAGATTGCATGCCGGCGTTTCTACCGGATCGGCAAGCGGCAACCGGCGCTGCACTTCGGCGGAGGATTCGGAACGGGCGCCCGCGCGGACTTCTATTCCGCGGCGCCCAACGGGAGAAAGTACTGCGTCCCCTTGACCGGCTCCTGCAAGCGGCGGAGGAGTTGCTGGAGGTCGGCGTTGCGCTCGACGAAATCGATTTCCGAAGTATTGATCACCAGCAGGTCCGACGCGGAGTAACGGAAAAAGAAATGCTCGTAGGCGCGGACGACCTCTTCGAGGTACGCGCGGGAGATTTGCTTCTCCGCGGGGGACTTTTTCTTGGCGATGCGGTCGCGCAGCACTTCCGGCGTGGCCTGGAGGTAGATCACCAGGTCCGGCGGCTTCAGGTCGGCGGCGAACATTTCAAAGTACCGCTCGTAGAGCTTCAATTCTTCGTTGTCGAGATTGATGTAGGCGAAGATCTTGTCTTTCTCGAACAGAAAATCGGAAACCACGGGTGCCGCGTCGCTCTGCTGCGCTTCGGCAAGCCGACGACGCCGCTCGAACAAGAAATACATTTGCGCGCGGAACGCGGATCCCGGTTTTTCCTTGTAGAAATCCACCAGGAACGGATTTTCTTCCGGATCGAAGACGCGCCGCGCATGAAGCCGGTCGGCCAGGATCCGCGCCAGAGTGGATTTGCCCACGCGGATCGGACCTTCGATCGCGACCGAGCGCGGCGGCTCGAAGGCCGGCGCCGGCTGCGGCGCCGCGGAGGAAGACGGTGTCATAGCCGGGAATTATAGCCGAAAGGCGGCCGATTGCATGCGCCACGTTGGCCGGGCGATCAGGCGAGCTTTGCGGGGTTGTTGCGGGAGGGCAGCGTTACGCTGCGCGGAGAAAAGGGAAACGCGGCGGGAACGGCCGGAAGTTCGATGCGGAAGGTGGCTCCGCCTTCGGGCCGGTTGTAGCAGGAGATTTGTCCGCCGTGATCCTGGATCAATCCGTAGCAAATGCTGAGGCCCAGACCGGTGCCCTTTCCGACCGGCTTGGTCGTGTAAAACGGGTCGAAGACGAGGTTCGGATCGCGCATGCCCGGTCCCGTGTCGGAAAAGAGGATGACCACGTTGCCCTTCTCGAAGAGCGTGCGAACGGTGAGCGTGCCGCCGCCGGATTCCCGCATCGCGTAGACCGCGTTGTTGATGATGTTGGAGAAGACCTGAAGCAACTGATTCATGTCCGCGCGAACTTCGGGGATGCCGGAGCCGGGCTGCACCTCGATGCGAATGTTCTTGCCGCGAAGATCGAAGCGGCGGAATTGCGCGGAAGTGTTGATGATCGTGTTGACGTCCAGCGTCGCGCGCTGTTCGCTCGGCGACTGGCGGGCGAAGCTGAGCAGATTGTTCACCAGTCCCGAGGTGCGGCGAGCCTGTTCCCGAATTTTTTCGGCCAGGTTTCTCGTTTTTTCGCCGACCGTGGGGTCGTCCGCAAGCAATTCCGAATATCCCAGGATGGCCGTCAGCGGATTGTTGATTTCGTGCGCGGCTCCTCCGACGAGCTGTCCGATCGACGCCAGCTTTTCCGATTGCACAAACTGCATCTGCAGGCGCTTGAGATTGTCGAGGGAATCCTGCGAGGCGCGGAGCAACGCGACGCGATCGCGGTCCACAAGTTGCTGCCGCAGGAAGGTCAGGATTCCCAAAGGTACGATCGCGCCGAGCGTGACTAGGACTCGGAATTCGCGCACTGCCGTCGGCGCGTGACTCAATTTCATGCACCAGAAGCCGATCAAGGGGAGCGACAACAGAGCCACGCGCGATAGGACCGACACCCAGTGGGTTTCGTCGGTGGACTTGGTTTCGGATGACGGCCCGGTCACGGGCTGCGCAGACGAAAGGGTGTCCTCTTCGCGGTGCCGGTACGCGAGAACGCCCGCGGTGCCCAGCCAGAGAAACGAGACCAGTAGAGGAAGATCGTACAAGCTTCCCCTCGAATACGTGCCTCGCCCGGCGATCAGCTGAATTACCAGCAGCCGGGCCACGTAGACGGCCCTGGCTCCCGCAAGATGGGCGTAAGTCCTGCGCCAGTATCCGGTGACCTGCGTGAAAAGATAGACGGCGCCGCCAACGAACACGATATTCTGCAAAAATGAGATGGCGCTGAATGCCCGGACGTATTGCTTGCTGTCCGCCGTCACGTACTGCCAGGGAATCACGGCGAGCGCGTACAGAAACAGGGACCAGCAGAGAATCAGACCAAAATCCACGTAGCCATACGCTGCTTTCCGGTTATTCCGCCGCAGGTGCGGCTCCAGCGCGAGGGCCGCGATCATGGGAATGGCGTTCAGATAGAAAATGACGTCGACGTTGAAATGGTATCCGTTGAAAAGGTACGGCGTAGGCTGGTGTCCGTACATCTCGAGGTACGTCCACGTCGCCTGGCCGGCCAGCCAGAGCGAACTGCCGAGAGCCAGGAACATCCAAAAGGCCTTCTTCCGCCAGTCGAGCGTGACCGCGTTGATCAGCAGGGCCCCGTTGACCAGAACGGGCATTAGGCAAAGCGTGATGTTTGCGGCGGCGGTCCGGGCGGGTCCCGCGGGAACTACCAGACAAATGGCGGCGTAGCCCCCTAGCAGAACGAGCCAGGTCGTGGCGAGATACCGGTTCCCTCGGGAGACTGTTTTCATAGTCCGACTGATCCTTCATTTTATCGCAAGGCATCAAGAGTTCTCTGTCGACGAGGTACAGGTATGCCGAAAGCATAACAACGGGATTTTCGAAGGGACTCGGAGGGATCCGGAGGCTCTTCTTCCGGGAATCATGGCGAAGCAGTTCTTGCGCCAGGTGCGGCAGCCGTTTGCAAAAAATAGGAAACGAATCGGCGAAACACTTCTAAGTTCAGTCGCCTTTGCCGGTCTTCCAGCCCGGCCCGGCCGGAAGCGTCTTGTCCAGCCAACGGGACAGCACCGCCGCGATCTCCAAGTTGTTCTTTTCCAGCATCATCATGTGGCCATTGCCGTGGATGCCCAGATCCTCGAGTTTGGTCCAGGTGACGTGGACGCCCGCTTGTTCCAGGTACTTCACCGTGCAGTGGTCATAGCCCCGGTGATACGACGATTCCGACGTCACGACCAGGATCGGGACTTTTTGAAGATCCGGGAGCTGGCGCGCCGGAGATTTTTGCATCCAGCACCGGCTCACATTCGGATTGTCCGGCTGCTCCTGGTGGACAATCGCCAGGTCCGACGGGCTCGCGGCGGGCGGAAAGTACGTGAGCGGACCGGCGGTGATGCCCCAGGGACGCTGCTCGTCGGCGGCATCGCGAAACCACTCCGGGCCGGGAACGTTGTCCACGTTATAAAACGGAGGCCCGCTCGGCTCGATCGCGATGACCGCCTTGACACGATCCGGCTGGGCATCCGCCACGGGCCAGCCTGTGGCTCCGGACTGAGAATGCGTCAACAGGATCGCAGGGCCAATTTTCTCGAGCAGCGCGAGGATCGCTTCGCTCGTAAACTGCTGCTGCAGGGGATAGCTGACCATCGCTTGCACTTGCGACGCGTAGAATTGATCGAAGATCGGATCGCCCGGCGTTCCCTTCCCCGGCCACTGCGTGTGCAGGTGCGCCTGAGGCCACTGATTGTAATTCTCGATCGCGGTGAAGCGGTGCTGCACGAAATCGAGATTGGACGTCGTTTGCGGGCCGTAGAGCCCGCTCACATACGCGCTGCGGCCGCGGCCGGCCTGATCCACCACGTACACCGCGTAGCCTTCGCGCAGGAAAAATTGCGCCCACCCTTCGCGGCCATCGGGCGTTCCGGTGAAATTGGTTCCGGTCTGGGCTCCTCCGTGAATAAAGACAATCGGATACGGATGCCGTCGATGAGCCGGGATCTGAAATTCGGCGTAGATTTGGCCGGCCATTGTTTTCGCATCGTTGACGGTCGTATATTTCCCGCCGGCAAACAGGTAGCCTTCACGCGCAATTTCCAGCGGGGGCTGCTTTGTCTGCGGGGTCTTCGTTTGCTTGGCCGCGTGCGACGAAGCGTGCACGGGTGCATCGGACTGCGGCCGCGCCCATCCGTGAACGGCGAATCCCAGCACCGCTAGCCCGACAAAAATCACCGCGCGTGTTGATTTGTAAATTGCATTCCTCATCGCTCCATCCTCCGTTACGACTCTTCGTGGGACAGCGACGCAACGCTGGTCGCCGGCAATTTGTCTTAACTTACCGCAACTCCGCATCGTTTCCGACGCCCGAGAGACTACACCGGCTGGGAACTTCCGGCACGACTTTTTGAATTGGAACGAATCGCCCGGGCAGCATTCGCAATGCCGGCGCGGAAGGAATAAAATGGCGGACATGGCGGAGAGCACCGCACAGGAAAAGGCGCAGGCCGAAGAAGCGCTCGTGCACTTTCTCGCGCGCTATCCGGACTATAAGAAGACGTCGCTGCTGGACGATCTTCGCGCGACCGAGTACCGCCGCCTGGACGAACGCGAACAGGTGTACCTCGACTACACCGGCGGCTCTCTCTACGCCGAATCGCAGCTGCAGAAGCATTTCGACCTGTTGCGTTCCAGCGTCTTGGGCAATCCGCATTCCGCAAGCCCCGCTTCGGTCCAAATGACCGAGCACGTCGAACGCACGCGCCGGCACATCCTGAGCTATTTCCATGCGCGCGCCGAAGAGTATGTCCTCGTCTTCACGCAAAACGCTTCGGCGGCGCTGAAACTCCTCGGCGAATCCTTTCCGTTTGCGGCGGGCAGCCGTTACCTGCTCACGTTCGACAACCACAACTCCGTCAACGGCATTCGCGAGTTCGCGCGCGCCAAAGGCGCCACGATTCAATACGCGCCCCTGGTGATGCCCGAACTGCGGCTGGATACGGCGCGGCTCGATGCGCTTCTGGACGAGGCCGATCCGGCCCGCGCCAATTTGTTCGCCTATCCGGCGCAGTCCAATTTTTCCGGCGTAAAGCATCCTCTGGATCTCGTCTCGAAGGCGCAAGAGAAAGGATGGCGCGTGCTGCTCGACGCCGCCGCCTTTGTGCCTACGAACCGCCTCGACCTCACGGCCGTGCAACCGGATTTCGTGGCTCTATCGTTTTACAAAATGTTCGGGTATCCCACGGGCGTGGGCGCCCTGCTCGTTCGCCGGCCCGCGCTGGCGGAACTGAAGCGTCCGTGGTTTGCGGGCGGCACCGTGAATTTCGCGTCCGTCCAGGGGCAGGCGCATGTGCTGTCACCGAACGAAGCCGCGTTCGAGGACGGCACTTTGAACTATCTTGCGATCCCCGCGGTGGAAATTGGCTTGCTCCATCTGCAATCCATCGGGATGGAGACGATTGCGGAGCGCGTGCGGTGCCTCGCGGGATGGCTGCTCGAGGAATTGCTCGCGCTGCGGCACACGAACGGGCGCGCGATGGTGCGCATCTACGGCCCCGCAACGACGCAGGCGCGCGGCGGCACGGTGACGCTCAATCTCTACGACCCGCTAGGGCATCTATTGGATTACCGCCGCGTCGAGGAGCTGGCAGGCGCGGAAGGAATTTCGTTGCGCACCGGATGCTTCTGCAATCCCGGCGCGGGAGAAATCGCGGAAGGTTTAACCGAGGACGATATGCGCGCCGGCTTCACCATGGGTGCCGAAATCAATCTGCTCAGTTTCGTGCGCATGATGCAGGAGCGCGGGCATAAAAGCGCGGGCGCGATCCGCGCGTCGATCGGACTGGCCACGAATTTCATGGATGTCTGGCGATTCCGGCAGTTCATTGCGGGCTTCCGCGATCAAACGCGTCTCACCATTGGAGACGTAAGTTTCGACATCGAGTCCTGCCGCATCATTCGCGATGGAAGCTAGCGCGATGGAAGCTAGTTCCGGTGGGACGAGCTTTTTTGCCTTAGACCGCGGCCGCCTTCTTGGCGTCAAAGTCTTTCTCCAGCTTGGCCACGACGACGGTCGCGACTCCGTTCCCAATAACATTGGCAAGCGCGCGCGCCATTGACAGAAAATTATCGACGGCAAACAAGAGCGCGAGTCCTTCGATCGGCAAAACGCCCGACGCCCCAATCGTCGTCGCGAGAACGATGAACGCCGCTCCCGTAACCCCCGCGGCGCCCTTGGAGGTCACCAGCATGATCGCGACCAGGCTCAGCAATCGGCCAAAGGAAAGAGGAACCTGATAAACCTGCGCGATAAACAGCGTGCTGATCGGCAGCGAGAGCGCCAAGCCTCCCAGATTAAAGGCGTATCCCGTGGGAAGCACCAGATCGACAACGGAGCGCGAAGCTCCAAACTTCTCGAGTTTCACCATCAATTGCGGCAAAACGCTCTCCGACGAGGACGTGCCGATGACTATAAGAATTTCCTCAAAAATGTAGCGGATGAAATGAAGCAAGCTGAATCCGAACAAGCGGCAGATCAGTCCTAAAACGACGAAAACATAAAACGCTTCCGTCAGGTACGTGCAAATGATGAGCTTCGACAACGCCAGCAGCGCGCCGTTGCCGAACTTGCCGACCGTAAAGGCCATCGCCCCAAATGCCCCGATGGGCGCGACGCGCATAATGAGGCGAATGATTCCGAAAAAAGCCATCATGATGCCGTCCAGACTGCGCACGACCGAATGGCCGCGCTCCCCCATGCCGATCACGGCCAAGCCGAACAACAGCGCGAACACCACCACCTGAAGCAAGTCTCCTCGCACAAACGATCCGAGGGCGTTGTCCGGAATCGTACCGAGCAGGAATCCCAGCACGGAGAAATTTTTGCCGCTGTTCGCGTACTGCGCGTAGTCTCCGTTGGAGGCGCCGACCTGTTGCGCATTGACGCCCACGCCGGGTTTGAAAATGAAGACGGACGCGAGGCCGATCGCCAGGGCCAGAGTGGTGACCAGCTCAAAATAAATCAGCGCCTTGAGGCCGATTCGCCCGACCTTTCGGACGTCGCCGATGCGGGCGACCCCGGTTGAAACGCACAAAAAGACGATCGGAGCGATGGCCATGCGGATGAGCTTGATGAACAGATCGCCCAGCGGCCGCATTTCCAGCGCGAGTTTGGGATCGAGTTCCCCCAGAACGACAGCGGCGACGATGGCGACGAAAACTTGCAGCATGATATTGTTTCGCCACGAACGCTTTTTCGCGTGATGCTTTTCGCTTCGAATTTCGTGCGCCGCTGATTCCAAGGCAGCCCCCCGTGTTCCGTTCGCGCTAACTTTTTGCGAGCGTGTCCATGACCTGGAAGAGTTCTTTCTTCGATTCGAATCCGATTCCCGGGATCTCCGGCAGCTTGACGTAGCTTTTTTCCACCGGAATGCCGTCGGCAAACCCTCCGAACGGCTGAAAGATGCCGGGATAGGATTCGTTGCCGCCAAGCCCCAATCCCGCGGCGATGTTCAGCGACAACTGGTGGCCGCCGTGCGGAATGCAGCGTCGCGCCGACCAGCCGTATTCCTTCAACATATCCAGGATGCGCAGGTATTCGACGAGGCCGTAGCTCAGCGCGCAGTCGAATTGCAGGACGTCGCGGTCGGAGCGCATGCCGCCGTAGCGAATCAGGTTGCGCGCATCCTGAACGGAGAAGAGGTTTTCTCCCGTGGCCATGGGGCCGGGATAGTGCGGCGCAAGCTTGGCTTGCAATTCATAGTCCAGCGGATCGCCGGCCTCTTCGTACCAGCGCAATCCGTACTGAGCGAGCGCTTTTGCGTAGGCGATCGCCGTCTCGAGATCGAAGCGGCCATTCGCGTCCACGGCCAACTGGTCGCCGCGCTCCAGAATTTTCAGGACGCCTTCGATGCGCCGCAAATCGTCCGCCAGCGGAGCGCCGCCGATCTTGATCTTCACGACGGAATAGCCCAGGTCGAGATAACTCTGCATTTCGCGCTGCAGCGCGGACACGTCTTTTTCCGGATAGTAGTATCCGCCGGCGGCGTAGACGAATACGTTCGAGTCCGCCCCCCCGCCACGAAAGCGGTCCGCCAGGAGACGGTAGAGAGGAACTCCGGCGATCTTCGCGACCGCGTCCCACACGGCCATGTCGAGAACGCCCACGGCCACCGACCGTTCGCCATGCCCGCCGGGCTTTTCGTTGCGCATGACGATCTTCCAAATCTTGAATGGATCGAGATTTTCGCCGGTCTCGTCGACAACGTCCGCCGGGGGCGCGGCCTTCAGCCGGGGGATGAAACGATCGCGCAGCAGTCCGCTCGGCGCGTAGCGCCCGTTGGAATTGAAGCCGAAACCGACCACGGGACGCCCGTCGCGCACCACGTCCGTGATCAGCGCAAGCACGCTGACCGTCATCTGGCTGAAATCGATGTAGGCGTTGCGGATTTCCGATTTGATGGGAACCGCGATCTCGCGAATGTCGACAATTTTCATTCGCGCACCTCGCTGTCGCGCAAGGCGTCGCGGTTCAGAATGAGGCCGAGACCCGGAGCAGCGGGGATCGTGAGCATGCCCTTCACCGGTTGCGGGGGATCCACGAAGAGCATTTCACCGACCTGCACCATGCCCAGATGCCACTCGACGATCCAGCCGTTCATCAGTCCGGCGAAGGTGTGCATGTTGAACAGCGGCCATCCGCCGCCGTTGGCAATCGGCAGATTGTAGATTTGCGCCAGGTGCGCGGCCTTGCGCGCTTCCGTGTATCCGCCGCAAAAGCAGCAATTCGGCTGGAGAATATCGACCGCCTGATTGTCCACCAACTCGCGCAGCCGCCAGCGGTGCCCTTCCATCTGCCCCGCGGCAATCGGGATTTTCGTGTGCGCGCGCAGGTCGGCGAGCGCTCGCGCGTCGTTCTGTTGCAGAGGCTCCTCGAACCACGTGATGTTGCGATCCTCGATCGCGCGGCACAGCAGCTTGGCCTCGACTGGATTGAAGAGATAGTTCGCGTCGATCATCAGATCGATGTCGGGACCCACCGCGTCGCGGACAGTTCGCACGCGAACGGCGTCTTCGCGCCAGCCTTTTTTATCCACGGCGACGACGAGCTTCATCGCGGAAAAGCCCTTCGAGACTTGCAGCTTCGCTGCTTCCGCCAGTTGCTCGCGATCGTATTGCGGAAATCCGAAGGTCACATACGCAGGGACGGACGTTCGCGCGCCCCCGAGCAAACCGGCAACCGAACGATTTGCGGCCTTGCCCTGAATGTCCCAGAGAGCGATATCGAGACACGATAATGCGCTCGAGATGACTCCCGTCATGGCCCTCGGGTTCAGCTTCAGCCAGACTTTTTGATGAATGGCCTCCAGATCGCGCGCGTCCATGTCGCGCACCGTCGGCAGAACATACAATTTCAACGCGGCGACCACGGACCGCGCGAGAAAATGACCGGTAATCGCCAGGCCGCTCAGCCCGTCATCCGTCTCCACTTCGCAGAAGACAAATTCCTTTTGTTCCTCGCGGCCGTAGCCCTGCACTTTCTCTTTCAGCAGTGGGACCGTGATCGCGGTCGAATGAATGCTCGCTTTTATATTTTTAATCTTCATGCCTTCTCCTTGCCCTTTCGGACGCGAACCTTTGCAGTTTCGGAACGCTGTTCTTCCCCGGCCTTGAGTTCAGTCTTGAGCAGCCGTGCTTTCCCCGCCTCAATGTGGCGGACCATTTCGCGCTCAGCCAAATCCGCGTTGTGATTGCGCAGCGCCTCGATGATCCGCGCGTGCTCGTGGTTCGAGGACGCCATCGATTCGCCCTGCACGAGGCCTCGCCGGCGAAACAGGTGCAGCTCCTTGCTCAACGATTTGTAGAGTTCCGCGAGACGGCTGTTGCCCGAGAGTTCGACCAGCCGGGCGTGAAACGCCACGTTCAATGGGTAGTACGCGTCGATGTCCCGGGCGCGCTCCATCTGATCCACGAGTTCGCGCAGGCCTGAAATTTCCTGTTTCGTGGCGCGCCCGGCCGCCAGCCGTCCCGCCAGGCCGAAGAGGTGCGCGCGCACGTCGTAGATCTCCGCTGCCTGCGCGACGCTCATTTCCCGCACAAACACGCCGCGATTCGTGACCACTCGCACCAGCCCGCTTTTTTCCAGGCTGCGGCACGCCTCGCGAATCGGCCCGCGGCTGATGCCGAACAGTTGCGCGAGCGTGCTTTCGTTGATGCGGTCGCCGGACTGCAATTCCCCATTGATGATCATCCGCTCGAGTTCTTCGGCGGCCAGCGAGGACAGCGACTTCGCGCGGCGATCGCGCAACTGGGTGAGCACGTCGTTCTTCATCGCTGGTTCGGCTCCGCGGCAGCCATCCTATCCTGTTAACTGTTGACAGTCAACAGAACGTCGCCACGCAGCGGGACATTCGCTTGCGACTAGAGAGCGTCGACTGTCGGATATTTTGTTGCTTGGCGAGCGTCGCGAGATCAAGACGCCGAATCTGGCGGAGGGGGAGGGATTCGAACCCCCGGGACCCTTTCGGGCCCAACGGTTTTCAAGACCGCCGGATTAAACCGCTCTCCCACCCCTCCGTTGGTCCCAGTGTAACTGCCAACCCCCCAGCCGTCCAAGAACGAAGACTGAGGCACCTGGCGTCTGAGTTCAATGGAGGCAGAGGCCAATCGCTGCGGTGACTTCTGCGGAGGAACTGACTATGGTACGCTCACGGTTGTCATGGCCGATACGCGGACGCCAGATCAGCGTCGTCGCATCATGCAGGCGGTGAAGACCGAAAACACGGGACCGGAATGGGAGGTACGTCGTCTTCTTCATCGCCTGCGATATAGATACCGACTTCATCGCAAGAACTTACCCGGTCGGCCCGATATTGTATTTCCTAGCAGAAAAATCGCGATTTTCGTGCATGGATGCTTCTGGCACGGTCATGGCTGCAGCAAAGGAAAGCTTCCCAAGTCGCGACTCGAATATTGGGGGCCGAAACTGAAGGCCACCCGGAAACGCGATGCTGCAAAAGCGGCGGAACTTCGTATTCTCGGCTGGCGTACGTTGACGATCTGGCAGTGCGAACTTAAAGATGCGAGGAAGCTAACTCCGAAACTGGTTAGATTCATCGAAAGAAAAAGAAGGAAAAAGTGACGTTGATTCGACGCTCGACAAACAGAAACTCGAAGCGACCTATCGCTATCGATTTGTTCGCCGGGGCTGGCGGTCTCAGCCTCGGGTTCGAACAAGCTGGCTTCGATGTGGTCGCAGCAGTTGAAATAGACCCAATACACTGCGCCGTTCACAAATTCAACTTTCCCAAAGCAGAAGTCATCTCTCGATCCGTCGTTGGGCTTACTGGCAAAGAAGTCAGACAGATGGCTGGTATCGGAAGGGGTCCAGTAGATTGTGTGTTCGGAGGACCTCCCTGTCAGGGATTTTCGTTGATCGGTCATCGTATGCTCGAAGATCCACGAAATTCTCTCGTCCTAGAATTTGTCCGTCTGGTTGCTGAACTAGAAGCTCGGACGTTTGTCTTTGAGAACGTCAAGGGACTTACGGTCGGAAATCACAAGACCTTCCTCGATGAACTCGTAGCCGCATTTCAGGACGTAGGCTATCGAGTGCGCCTGCCGTGGCGTGTGCTCGACTCTGCTTACTTCAACGTTCCTCAACATCGCGAGCGACTGATTCTAATGGGCTCAAAGAAGGGGATTGAATTACCCAACTATCCGCCTCCTGTCACGAACCCGGCTGACGCCGAGAGCCGCCTCGATCTCCCGTTCGGTCCAACTTGCCGTCAGGCAATTGCAGATGTTCCTGACGCTGACGAATTCGAAGCTCTGACAGAAGCCGATACAGTCAAGGTCAAGAAATTGGGACGACCTAGCGAGTATGCGAAAGAGCTTCGCTGCGAAACTAAGAATGCCTGGCACTATGGATGCGTTCGGAATTGGAATCCGGAATTCCTAACTTCGAGCGCACGGACAACGCACACAGACATATCGCGCCGCCGATTTACTGAGACCTTGTCAGGTTCAGTGGAACCTATCAGTCGATTTTTCAAACTCGCGCCGGACGGATTGTCGAACACGTTGAGGGCTGGCACAGATGGCGCAAGAGGCGCATTCACGAGTCCGCGACCGATTCACTATGAATATCCTAGGTGTATTACTGTCCGCGAGATGGCTCGGCTACACGGTTTTCCTGACTGGTTTAGGTTTCATGCTACAAAGTGGCACGGTGCTCGCCAGATCGGGAATGCAGTTCCACCCCCGCTCGGACGAGCGGTTGCGACTTCAATTGTCGATGCCCTAAACGTCAAACCGGAACGATCAAGAACGCCCATCGATTTGGGAGATGTCGCTTTACTGTATATGGATATGTCTGAGGCAGCGGCTCACTTCGGTGTGAAACCGCCGAGCGGACGGCGTGATCGAAAGAGCGGAGCGAAGAAGCGCAAACAACATGAGATCGAAGCGACCCAACAAGCGCTCGCGGCGAGCTTCAGCTAAGCCTGTGAGTTCCGAAACAAATCGCTACAAAGCTCTGATCGAACGTATCTTTTTCGATCATTGGGAGAAAGGCGAGACAGAATTTGAATTCGTTCGCGATGAAATCAAAAGCACGGCCGACCAATTGAAAATCGAATTGCCGGACAACGTCGGTGATATACCGTACTCTTTCCGATACCGAACGCCGCTACCGCAATCCATCATTGACACTCAGCCTGCGGGCCTCGAATGGATTATCGAGGGGGCAGGACGATCGCGATATCGGTTCAAGCTTGTTCCCGCAACGCGCATCAGACCACGTGAAGACTTGGTCCGCATCGCAATACCCGATGCGACTCCCGAGGTAATTCGTGCCTACGCTCTAGATGACGAACAGGCGTTGCTCGCGATAGTTCGTTACAACCGCCTGATCGACACGTTCTTGGGGCTCACGACCTACAGCCTTCAAAATCATCTCCGAACCACAGTCAAGGACATCGGTCAGATCGAGATCGATGAACTCTACATCGGACTGGATAAACGGGGATGTCATTATGTCATTCCTGTACAGGCGAAGGGTGGTAAAGATCAGATCGGAGTTGTCCAGACGACGCAGGACATCCGCTTCGTTGAACAGAGATTTTCGGGAATGCGATGCAGAGCTGTTGCCGCGCAGTTCATGGAAGAAGGTGTTGTAGCATTGTTTGAGTTGACGATACGGGGAAACGAAGTAAAAGTTGTCGAGGAACGGCACTATAAACTTGTACCTGCGGATCAACTCGACGCCCGAGCGATTCGAAACTACAAAGACTAAATTGCGGGACCTTAAGGGTAGCACTACCACTCAAGTTTCAAGACCGCCGGATTAAACCGCTCTCCCACCCCTCCGTTGGTCCCAGTGTAACTGGCAAGGCGCGCTACTTCCAACACCCAAGACGGCGGAGTTCCCGGGCATCGGCACCGCGCATTCGAATCCGGCGCTTCGAATGGAACGGCGTCCGGCGGGAGTTCCAAATCGGCACCGTAACCGATACGAATCGGCGGAACGACAACCATCGGGACACGCTCGCGCATCAAAGTTACTGTGGCAGTGTAGTCTTGCGAATGCCGCAGCCGGAGCGGGCCATGCAGATGCTGGTAGCGCTGGTAGTGATCCTTGGAGCGGTGGGCGTGGCGCTGCTGCTCCGTCCCTGGCCTTTTTTCCTCGCGCCTGAAGAATCTCATCCGTATCACGACCGCAACGTTGCCGTGGAATTCGTCAAGTGGGTCGAGCGGCAAGCCCTTGCGCGCGGACTGAACGTGCGCGGCGTGGCGCGGCCGGTTCCGCTCGAATGCAAGAAATGCGGCAAGTCTTCCAACTATTTCGTCTATCCCGATGAAGTGTGCGAGCGCTGCTGGCGCGCCACGCTCAAGCCGGTTTCCACTCCCGTCAAGGAACATCGGCCGTAGTCCAAATTCCTCGTCCCCCCGTCAAAATGTTTCGCGAACGCAGTGCAAGGCGCCGCAACGCTACCGTCCCCAGCCTGCATTTCTCGCGAGAACATTTGTACCGGCAAACGAGGTTATTTCGTGGGAACTTCCGCCGCACTTTTCGTGGCGCCGGCGTCCCGCCGGCGGTTTTAAATCGCGCCAAACTTGAGCAAACCTGCCGGCGGGACGCCGGCGCTACTAGAGGCGCAAGTCTTGCGGCCCGTGATGTAGTTCCTGTTTCCCGATCGTGATTCGTCGTGAGAAAAACGGGCAAACTTGGTGAACCCCTGTGCCCGGTTCGTCAATCATGATGAATAGGCATAGCCGGGCGCGGGCGGAGTGGCAATCGCGCCCGGGGAAAGCTACGCTCGATTTACGAGAGAATTTTCCGGAGAGCGACGCGCAGATCATGCCTTCCCAGCGAACAATCCGCAACGCCGCGGCAGTCCTTCGTTCCCCGGCGCTCGCCGTGGTGGTTGCGTATGTGCTGCGCATGGCTTTGCTGTGGCTTACGCATTACAAGGAAGCCGCACACCCGGTGTTGCAAGTGTTTGGCCTGGAGGAGGGCCGGGTGGCGTGGTCGCTCGCGACGGGCAAAGGATTCGTTGGCCCCTTCCCCGGGTACGAGACCGCGACGGCCTGGCTCGCGCCGGCGTATCCGTTCTTGTGGGCCCTTTGCCTGAGGCTATACCACCTAAACTCGGAAGCATTGATCCTGCTCAGCCAGACCATGAATTGCGCGTTTGCCGCCGCGACGTGCTGGCCGATTTTCTCAATCGGGAAGAAACTGTTCGGCCAGGCCGTCGGCATGGCCTCCGCCTGGGCGTGGGTGTTCCTTCCCTACGCGATCCTGATTCCGCTCGAATGGACGTGGGACCAAAGCCTGGCGGCGCTCGTTCTGGCGATGATCGTCAACGTCACGCTGGACCTGCGCGAATCGATGTCGCCGCTCGCGTGGACGGGCTACGGGCTGCTTTGGGCGCTTGCGGCCCTCGTGAACCCGGCTCTGTGCGGCCTTGCGCCGTTCCTCGTGGGCTGGTTGATCGTCCAGCGGCGGCGCTCGGGCGTGATGTCGCCGACGCTGTACGCGCGAGTCGCGCTGATGTTCGTGCTGGCGGTGCTGCCGTGGACGATTCGCAACTATTACGCCGCGGATGGCTGGGTTTTCGTCAAATCGAATTTCGGCCTGGAACTATGGCTCGGAAATCATCCGGCCGCGGACACGAGGGAACTTCACCCCATGTTCAGTTTCCCAGAGCGCTTTCGGCTCATCATGCAGGGGGAAGCGCAGTACAGCCGTGGAAAAGAACGGCTGGCGATTGCCTACATCGAGGCGCACCCACGCGATTTCATGAAAAAAACATGGGACCGCGTGCTGGACACCTGGTCGGCGCGGGAAGATTCCTGGGTGGACGGCTGGGTCGCGGCGCTGCATCTCAGCCGCGCGGACGTCTGGATCTGCTCGGCGTTTTCGGTGATTTCTTTCGCGGGACTCCTGGTTGCGCTGCGATCCATCGGGATGGATTCGCTGCCACCCGCGATCTGCCTCCTCGTCTTTCCGATTCCCTACTACATTACGCACACCGCGCTGCGTTACCGGCATCCCATCGACCCGCTGATGACGATCTTCGCGGTGTACGCGGTATCGCAGCTCTGGCGGCTGCTGTCTCCGCGTCCTGCAGTCGAGACATTGCAGACCGCGCCTTCGTGAGCGCCGCAAACAGCGGGACTCACCCGGCGAGTGCCGCCGTCAGCTTGCTCATGTCCGGCACGGTTTCGAGGGATTTCACGAGTTCGATGACCGACTCCGCCTTTTGCTTCGGCCACTTGGAGAATTCGGCGTTGCCGCGGAATTTGTCGGCCACTTCGTCGTAGGTCATGGGATTTTCAGGACTGCCCTTGGCGGGTTGGGTCACGCCGGAAATGACGCGGCCGTCCTTCATGTAAATTTTCAGACCGCTTTGCTCGACCAGCATGGCTTGCAGCGACGCGCCCTGCAATTCCAGCTTGTTGAATTCCGGGTCCACGGAGTAGCGGACGCGGCGGATCATGTCCTGCACGTCGGCGCGCTGCGCGACGGCATCTGTGAACGAGCTGAGCGTGGCTTTGCGCTCAAGCAGCAGAATGGCCATCGCGTATTCCATGCTGAACTTCCCCTGCAGGCCGGTCGTCGGGTGGTGCTGGAAAAGCGTCCGGTAGTTGCTCAGGTTTCCCCCGACCTCCACTTTGTCGACGTCCGCAGCCTTGATATCGTTCTTTTGAATGAGGCGCAGCATTTCGTCCATCACCTGCTGCTGGATCGTGCCGCAGGGAAAGCGCTTGATCAGATCGCCGGGCGATGCGAACATCCACGGCTTTCCCAGCCGATCGACGATAAATTTCGGATCGAATCCTCCGCCGATGGCGAAGAATCCGAGCGGCGCTTCCAGAACGTCCGGCGCGGCCGTCCAGCCGATGGCCGCGAGGTCGGCGGCAACCGTTCCGCTTTCCCCTGCGTGGCCGGCGTGGAACGGCTTGGTCATCGAGCCGAAGTTATCGCGCACGCCGCTCGCTTCCGACGCGGCGATGGCCAGCGCGATCGCGGTCTTGTCCGCATCGAGGCCGCGCAGCTTGGCGCACGCCGCGGCGCTGCCGAGCGTTCCGATCGTGCCCGTCGTATGAAAACCATCCTGCTGGTGGCGAGGAGACATGGCGTCGCCAATCTTGTTTCCGACTTCGACGCCTACGTGAAACGCGAGCATCAGATCCTTGCCGCTGCGGCGGCCGAGTTCGCAAAGTGCGAACGAGGGCGGCAGGACGGGCGCGGCCACGTGGAATGCCGAGCCGGTGTCGTCATAGTCGTCCGCGTGGATGGAGACGCCGTTGGCCAGCGCCGCAAAGCGCGGGTGAACTTTCATTTTCGTTCCGATGACCGTGGCGCTTCCGCCGCACGGGCCGAGCGACTCAATATATTGCCGGATGCGCGGACCCGCCGTGGAATTGGAGCCGGCCAGCGCCAACCCGAATCCGTCGAGCAGGGTCTTCTTCCCGAGAACGATGACATTGTCCGGAATGTCTTCGTACTTCGTATTGACGATGAATTCCGAGACGTATTTGGTCAGCCCCGGCGCCTTGGCCAATTCATCCGCGGGCGCAGCGGGATGCGCCAGCGCGGCGGTTGGTCCGGAGCGCAGCGCGAGTCCAGCCAGCGCGAGCGATGTCTTGCAGAATTCACGTCGGATCATGGCAGTTCACCTCTTGGGATTTATGTAGGACGGGCTTCAGCCTGTCCGATTTTGATCTCTGTCGCGTCGGCAAAATTCAAAACCGGACAGGCTGAAGCCCGTCCTACTTCACCTTCGGCGGAGAGTTTCGGAGAGAAAGAACCTCGAAGAGTTTCCGCCACGTCGATAGGAGAGTCAAGTCCGCACCGTTCCAGTACAGGTATCCGCGCGGTAACACGGCCTGCTCGACTTGCTTACGATTCCCGGGTTTGTGCGCTACCATTTTCTCGCAATCCATTCAGACCGCGAAGTAGTCCCAGACCAGCCCGATGCTTTCTTCCTAATTCGGAGGAGAAACCTACGATGCGAATCATGAAGTTCATCTTGCTGCTTGCACTTTTCACTGCCGTCCCAGCCTTCGCGCAGGCGCCGCCTTCCTTCGCGCCGCCGCAGTTGGACGACCTGGTCTCGCGCATCGCGCTGTATCCGGACCCGCTCGTCGCGCAGATTCTTGCGGCCGCAACGTATCCCGATCAGATTCCCGATGCCGCGCGCTGGGCGGACGAGCACCACTATCTCACGGGGCAACGGTTGGCCGACGCGATCCAGGGCGATCAACTTCCCTGGGATCCCAGCGTTCAGGCTCTGCTGCCGTTTCCGTCCGTGCTGGGGATGATGGCTTCCGATATGAACTGGACCTCCGATCTCGGCAACGCGTTCCTAGCGCAGCAGCAGGACGTGATGGACGCAGTGCAGCGGGAGCGGCGGAAGGCCCGTGACTACGGGTATTTGCGAAGCAACGCTCAGATTGTCGTCGGCGGCGGACCGTACATCACTATCATGCCTGTAAATCCGGCGTTCATGGTGGTGCCGTACTACGACCCGCGAGTCGTATTCTTCGCGCCGCGTCCCGGATTCTATGTTGGCGGCGGAATTCGTTTCGGGTTTGGAGTGACGATCGGCGGATTCTTCCGGCCCTGGGGTTGGGGCCCCGGATTTGGCCGCTTTGATTGGGGCGGCCACGCCGTGTTCCTCAATAATGCCCGCTGGGGGAGAACGTGGGTCAACCGCGGCGCGTACGTTCATCCGTACGAGGGCGTCCACCGTTGGGGGCCGAGAGATCGCGTCCCCGAACACCACGAACTCGAAGGGCGCTCCGAGCACGAGCGCGCGTATCAGCGAGAAGGCCGCCGCGCGCCAGAGGAACATCACGATAACGGCAAGCACGGCGGCGACCACGGCCACCGGTAAATCTTTCGGCGCTGAAAGCGCCGCTGGTGGCTAGCCCAGGGCAACGCCCTGGGTTTCCGAATCGATGCGGTGCGCCCTGAAAGGGCATAGGAATCCTCCGCCTCTTCAGGGCGAACTAGAATATTGGCGTTTGATACCCGGGACGTTGCCCCGGGCTATCATCCTCCGCGCCGTTGGCGCGGCAACACGACCGCGCTTTCAAGCTCAGGGAACGGTCGAAAAATGCAATTTGCTGATATAGGCTCAGGACAGGTTGCCACAGCGGCACTAGGTCATGCCTAGAGCAATCACGCCGCGCGTTGCCGCTTCCGGCTCGAATACACCAATCCAACGATCCCCGCGACGACCAGAATTCCGCCGCGCACCGCCCAGCGCATTTGCCCTGTCATGAAACTTCCCGGCAGGACGTTGATTCCTTGCAGGAACCAGATGCAGCCCACGAGCATTAGCAGCACACATACGATCTTTACGGCCATTCGCATCGTTCCTCCTTTCCGTCAGGCGTGCTGCAGCAAGGGCCGCAGTTCGCGAATATCTTTGACACTCTCGATGGCGAGGACTTTCTCGATCAGGCTTGCGGTGTTCGCGGCGCCGAGGACGGGCGCCATCAGGTCGCGCGCCTTCGCGACGACTTCTTCGCGCGTCATGGGGTTTTCGACCGTGCCGCGAACCGCGGTGACGTGCTCGGTGAGCTTCGTTCCGTCGTTGAACGTGACTTCGACGATGGCTTGGCGCTGCGGGAGGAGGCGCTCGAGTTCGTCGTCGCCGATGAGCTGCACCTTGGCGCGCTCGCGGAGAACGGCCGGATCCTGCATGCGCGGCTTGTCGTGCGCGGCGGCAAAGGACGCGGTCTTGTCGAGTAGCATCACGGCGACCATGTGCTGGAGGCAAATATCCGGGATGTCGCGATTGTTCACGATGGACGCTTCGCTTCTGGCGGCGCGCACGACGACTTGTTTCACGTCAGCGGCGCTGAAGGGACGCTTTTTGAAAATAATTTCCAGCGCGTCCAGCGGCGCTTGAATGGGGGAACCCACGGTCCACTTCTTGATGTTGGTTCGCGTGATTTCGTAGCGCTCGCCGAGTTTATCGACGAGCCCGGCGGGATCGGCCTTCGGCTGGTAGGCCAGGAAGAAATTGTCCGCGCCCGAAAAGATGTCGTCCACTCCGGTCCAGCCGGATTGCACAAGGAGCGCCGAGGTGACGCCGCCGCGCGCGCCCATGCCGGCAAACGCAAAGCCCTTCTCGATGTGATCGCCGTCGCGCTGCCACGCGGCGATTCCGGAACACTGCTGCGCCGTGTAATCCAGCACCCAGCGCATCTGCTGCGCGTTGAGACTCGCGGCGCTGGCAGCGGCCGCCGCGGCGCAAAAAATTCCCGAAACGCTGTGCGTGCTCCTGTGCTCCTCGATTTGATAGGAAGTCCCGGTCTCTCCTCCGCCGAGGGTCATCGTCATGCGCGTGCCGACGTCGTAGCCGAGCGTGACGGCTCGGAGAAAATGCGTACCGCTCACCCCGAAGTTTTCGCCCGCCGCGAGCGCCGCCGGTATGACATTGCAGCCCGGATGGGAGAGCGAGGGCGCGTGGGAGTCATCGGTTTCGTCGGCGTGCGCCAGGTTTCCGTTGATGAGCGCCGCCTCGATCGGCCCGCAAAGAAGGTTTGTCGCAACGACGGTGGCCACGGGCGCCCCGCCGTAGGAGGCGGCGAAGCGAAGCACGACGCGGCCCGGAGGAAGCGTCGAACCTGAAACCATGGCGGCGATCGTATCCAGAATGTGGTGCTTCGCTTTTTCGACGGCGTCATCGGGCAACGCGCGTTCGCGCGCGTCGCTCATGTACGCGCTGAGGCGGGCCATCACCGGGCTGACGTTGTCCGCGCCCAGCGCAACCGAATAGGGCACGGCCGTCGCGGCCGCCGCCCATCCCGCGCGTTGCAACAGGCTGCGCCGGGTCAGGCATGCGCCGCGAGCCGGCAGATGAAGATGGGCGAATGGATCCTGTCCCATGGCCGATTTCCTCCATCGAATTCACAGTGGCAGCGAAGAAAGGCCTCAACGGCTAGAGCCAGACTGAAAATCCAGCCTATCCCTGCCTTATGAGCCTGCTGGTCACGTCCGTTGCAGGAGCGGCCGCAGTTCGCGAATGTCCTTCACAGTTTCGAGGTTCAGCAATTTCTCGATGAGCGCGTCGCACTTCGCCGCGCCGAGGATGGGAACGATCAGGTCGCGCGCCTTGGCGACCACCTCTTCCCGGCTCATCGGATTTTCCGGCGTGCCGCGCACGGATTCGACTCGCTCCGTCAGCTTGGTTCCATCGTTCAGCGTCACCTCGACGATGGCCACGCGCTTGGGGATCAGCTTTTCCAGTTCCTCGTCGCCGATGAGCTGCACCTTCGCCCGCACCGCGAGAACTTTCGGGTCTTGCATGCGCGCCTTATCGTGCGCCGCTTTGAAGGAGGCAGTCTTGTCCAGGATCATGACCGCGACCATGTGCTGCAGGCAAATGTCCGGCATCTCGCGGTTGTTCACGGTGTATGCGCCGCTGGTCGCTTCGCGCACGACAACCTGCTTTACCTGATCCGGCTCGAAGGGATGTTTTTTCAGAATCAGTTGCAGCGCGTCCAGCGGCGATTGAATGGGGCCGCCCGTCGTCCATCGCTTCAGCGTCGTCAGCGTCACTTCGTAACGCTCGCCGAGCGCCTCGACAAACTTTGCCGGATCGGCCTTGGGATCGTAAGACAGGACAAAGTTGTCGGGGCCCGACATCACGTCGTTGACCGCCGTCCAGCCGAGCTGCACCACCAGCGCGCTGTTCACCCCGTTGCGCGCGGTGCTGCCGCCGAAGACAAATCCCTTTTCGATATGGTCGGTATCGCGGCGCCACGTCGCGAAGCCGGCGCCCGCCTGTTGCGCCGCGTAGTCGACAAGCCAGCGCATCTGCTGCGGATTCAGGCTCAGCGCGCAGCCCGCGGCGGCCGCCGCGCCGAACGTTCCCACCAGGACGTGCGTGTCTTTCAGGATTCCGCCCATGCCGACGGTTTTGAATGCCCGCATCCCGATGTCGTAGCCAAGCGCCACGGCTCGGGTGAAGTGCTGCCCGCTGATACCGGCTTTTTCTCCGCATGCCAGCGTGGCGGGCACGACCGCGCTGCCCGGATGCGCTCCTCCCCCGGTGTAGTCATCGTCCGTTTCGTCGGAATGAGCGAGTTCCCCGTTCACCATGGCCGCCTCGATGGGGCCGAGCAGGACGTCCGAGGCCACAACCGTGCATTGGCTCGGGCCGCCGTAGGAGTGCGCGAATTTCAGCGCCATGCGTCCCGGGGGAAGCTCGGAGCCAGAAATCATGGCCGCGAAGGTATCGAGGATGTGGTGCTTGGTTTCTTCCAGCACTTTGGCGGGTAACGCGGTGTCGCGGGCTTCGCTCATGTAGTTGCTGAGCTTCAGCATCATGGGGCTGACATCTTCCGCGGCCAATCGCGCGCCGCCCGGACACGCCGCGGCCGCGAGAATCCACGCCGCGCGTTGCACGAGATCGCGCCGAGTCAAATTCGTTCCTGTTTTTCCGTTCGGCAAGCTCACGCCTCGATCGCGTTCCATGACGAATCCCCCGTAATTCCGATGTCGGATTTCCTCTGTGCCTGGCGCCAACTTATTTCCTTGCGCTGCGCCATTGTAACTTAGATTCCTACCCAGGCGCCGCCGCAACCATTTCCGTTCCGAGAATGGCCGCGCGTGTTCCGGACTTGGGGCGCATGCAGTGGTATCATCCACATTTCTATGACACCAGATCGAGCGGCGGGCCGTGGGCGTTCCAGATCCGCGCGCTACGGCAATGGAATTTCCTGCTCCTCCTACTTTCCTCCTCGGGATTTCGCCAAGGCGCAATGACACCTTCCCGAGTCCCTCTGACGACCAATCAAGTCCGCGGATTCTGGGCGGCCTGGGGCGGGTGGGTGCTCGACGGCATGGATTCGTTTATCTATGCGCTCGTCCTCGTTCCGGCGCTGCGCGACCTGCTGCCTCGATCGGGAATTCCGGCCACGACCGCCAACGTGGGCTACTACGGCGGAGTTCTCTTCGCATTGTTCCTGATTGGCTGGGGAATGGCGCTGCTTTGGGGTCCCGTCGCGGACCGGTTCGGACGCGTCCGCACGTTGCTGTTCACGATTCTCTGCTTCTCGCTCTTCACCTTGCTAAGCGCATTCGCCACGAACATTTGGACGCTCGCGGTGCTGCGGCTCCTGGCCGGAATCGGCATCGGCGGTGAATGGGGCATCGGCGCGACGCTGATCTCGGAGGAGTGGCCGGAGGACCGGCGAACGCTGGGCGCGGGCATGATGCACACCGGCTATTACTTTGGATTTTTTCTCGCGGCGCTTGCCAATTATTTCGTCGGCAGCCGTTACGGCTGGCGATGGATGTTCGTGGTCGGCGGCCTGCCCGCGCTGCTGGTGGTCCTCATTCGCAGAGGAATGAAAGAACCGGAGCGCTGGCAAAGCAAACGCGGAACGCTCGGCGGCAAATGGAGCGCGAGCCGCTCGTTTCTGGAAATTTTCTCGCCGAAATACCGGATGCGAACGTTGCTAAACCTCATGTACCAGCTCGTTTCAACGATTGGCTTGTGGGCGGGCTCGGTCTACGTGCCCGCGGCGATCACGTATTTGGCCGCGCGCTCGGGCAGCACTAGCTTTCAATCGGCGCGGCTCGCGTCCTATGGCACGGCGATCCTTTCCATTGGGACCATCCTGGGCGCCTTGAGCGTGCCCTTCATCGCCGACCGGTTGGGGCGCCGGGTGAATCAGGCGATTTTCTATTCGCTGATGGGCGTGGTCATCGTGATCACGTTCGGATATGTTTTTTACCTGCAGACCGACGCGCTGAAATGGTTCTTCGTGTGCCTCTTTTTTCTCGGGATTGGCGGAGCAAACTACACCGTATATTCTTTCTGGCTGCCGGAGCAGTACGAAACGGAATGCCGGGCGAGCGCGCTGGCATTCGCGCAAAACGTCGGACGGTTTGCCGGAGCGGGCGCGACGTTTCTGGTCGGAGCCGGCGTGCGGCATTTTCAGACGCTGGGAATTCCCGTGGCCATGACGGCGGCGGCGTTTCTCGTCGGCTTGGCGCTTCTGCCCTTCGGCGTGGAAACCAAAGGGAAACCTTTGCCTTCTTGATCGGGATCATTTTTGCGTCACCGAGGAATGCCGATGACCGAGCAACGCGATTCGCAAATGAAAACGGAAATTCGCGATGGAATGAAAATCGATTGGGACGCGCCGATTCCCATGGACGACGGCATTGTCCTTCGCGCCGACGTCTTTCGCCCCGTGAGCGAAGGCCGCTATCCGGTGTTGCTGACGTACGGACCCTATGCCAAAGGCCTCGCCTTTCAGGACGGCTACCCCGACGCGTGGGAAACCATGGCACGCAAGCATCCCGACGTGCCCGCCGGATCGAGCAACCTGTACCAGAACTGGGAAGTGGTCGACCCTGAAAAATGGGTGCCGCACGGCTACGTGTGCGTGCGAGTGGACAGCCGCGGTTGCGGCCGCTCCCCGGGCTACGTCGATCCGTTTTCGCCGCGTGAGACGCGGGACTTCGCCGCGTGCATCGCTTGGGCAGGAGAGCAGCCGTGGAGCAGCGGCAAAGTGGGCCTGAACGGCATTTCGTATTACGCCATCAATCAGTGGCAGGTCGCGTCGTTGCAGCCACCGAACCTGGCGGCGATGTGCGTCTGGGAGGGAGCGGCGGAATGGTATCGCGATACGTCGCATCACGGCGGCATTTACTGCACGTTCTGGGCGAATTGGTATGACATGCAGGTGAAAACGGTGCAGCACGGGCTCGGAACGCGCGGGCCGCGCAGCCGCGCGACCGGCGATCTCGTCTGCGGGCCGGAAACGCTGAGCGACGCCGAACTGGCCGCCAACCGCTGCAATTTCGGCGCGGACCTGCTGGGGCATCCGCTGGATGATCGCGTACAGCAAGGACCGCTCGCCCGATTGGTCCAAGGTCACCGTGCCGTTGCTCTCTTCCGCGAATTGGGGAGGCCAGGGACTGCACCCGCGCGGAAATTTCGAGGGCTTTATGCGGGCCGCGTCCACGCACAAATGGCTCGAATCGCACGGGATCGAACACTGGACCCACTTCTATACCGACTACGGCCGAGATCTGCAGAAGTGTTTCTTCGATTACTTTTTGAAGGGCGAAAAAAACGGCTGGGACCGCGAGCCGCGCGTCCGGCTGCAGGTTCGCCAGCTCGACCGCTTCGAGGAGCGCGTCGAGAACGAATGGCCGCTCGCGCGCACGCAATGGACGAAATTTTATTTCGATCTTGCGAATGGCGCGCTTCTCGCGGCGCCGTCCGCTGCTCCAGCGAGCGTTTCGTTTGACGCCATGGGCGCCGGCGTCACGCTCATGACGCCGCCTCTTCCGGCCGAAACCGAAATCACCGGTCCTTCCGCGCTGAAGCTGTTTCTTTCGTCGAGCACCGAGGACGCGGATGTCTTTGCCGTGTTGCGAGTGTTCTCTCCGGATCTTACCGAAATAGTTTTCCAGGGAGCGATCGATCCGCACACGCCGATCGGCCAGGGATGGCTGCGCGCTTCGCACCGGAAGCTGGACGCGGCGATTTCCAAGCCGTGGCGCCCCTATCATTCGCACGACGAGCGCCAACCTCTGCAGCCGGGCGTGCCCGTGGAATTGGACGTCGAGATTTGGCCGACCAGCATCGTGGTTCCCGCGGGGTATCGAATCGCGCTCACGATTCGGGGCAAGGACTACGAACATGCGTGCAGCGGCGGAAAGCTTTCCAATTTCAAGAACGAGCTGCGTGGTTGCGGGCCGTTTCTGCACGACGATCCCGCGGATCGCCCTCCGGCAATTTTTTCAGGCCAGACGACGCTGCACGCAGGAAAAGACGGCCAGCCCTATCTGCTGCTGCCGATCGTTCCCAGGAAATAGTTGCTGGGTAGGCAGCCATTCAGTGGCGCAGGCTTCAGCCTGTGGGGTTTCGTTTCAGCAATGGTGGCAGTGCTTCCACAAAAACCCACAGGCTGAAGCCTGCGCCACTAGGTCCGTTGCAAGTACGGCCGCAATTCCAAAATGCTCTTCACGTTCTCGAGGCCCAGGATCTTCTCGATCACGCTGCCCGCATTCGCCGGGCCCAGAACAGGCGCCATGAGTTCGCGCGCTTTCCCGACGACTTCCTCGCGAGACATCGGATTGGACGGCGTGCCGCGCACGGCGACGACGTGCTCGCTGAGTTTCGTTCCGTCGTTGAGCGTGATTTCCACGATGGCCTCGCGCCGCGGCAGGGCGCGCTGAAGGTCCCCGTCGTCGAGGACGAGATTTACTTTTGCGCGCACGCGAAGCACGGCGGGATCCTGCATGCGAGGCTTGTCATGCGCCGATTTGAAGGATGCGGTCTTATCGATCAGCATGACCGCGACCATGTGCTGCAGGCAGATGTCCGGCATCTCGCGGTTGTTCACCACGGAACCTTGCGTCCTGGCGACGCGCACGGTCACCTCGCGCACGTCGTCCGCGGAGAAGGCGCGCCGCTTCAGCAAAATCTCCAGCGCGTCGAGCGGCGCCTGGATCGGCGCTCCGACGGTCCATTTCTTGATGTCGGTTGCCGCGATTTCAAAGCGCTCGCCGAGACGGTCGACGAGCCCCGCGGGATTGGCCTGCGGCGCGTAGGCCTGGAAAAAATTGTCGGCGCCCGAAAAAATATCGTCGACCCCGGTCCAGCCCGATGAGACGAGCAGGGCCGAAGTCACGCCGCCCCGCGCCGGCATCCCGGCATAGACAAATCCTTTTTCGATGTGCTGCGTATCGCGCTGCCAGGCGGCGATGCCGGAAGATTGCTGTGCCGTGTAGTCCAGCACCCAGCGCATCTGCTGCGGCGTGAGATTCGCCGCGCTGGCTGCGGCCGCGGCGGCGCCGAAAATTCCCACGATGCTGTGCGTGCTTCTGTGCTCTTCGCTCTGGACGGACGCGCCGCCCATGGTCAGGACGACGCGCGTCCCTACGTCGTAACCGAGCACGATCGCGCGCAGGAATTGCGCGCCGTCGATCCCGAATTTCTCGCCGGCCGCCAGCGCGGCGGGAACCACGGCCACGCCGGGATGCGCCAGCGTTGGAGCGTGCGCGTCGTCCGTCTCGTCCGAATGTCCGAGCACGCCGTTGACGAGCGCAGCCTCCAGCGGGCCGCAAAGCACGGTCGAGCAAATCACGGTGGAGACTTTTTCGCCGCCGTAATTTTTCGCGAATTTGAGCGCCGCCTGTCCGGGCAGCAATTGCGAGCCGGAGACCATGGCTGCGAACGTGTCAAGGATGTGGAGCTTGCCCTGCTCGGTTGCGTCATCCGGCAGCGCGCGATTGCGCGCCTCGCTCATGTAGGAACTGAGCCGCTCCATCGCCGGGCTGACGGAATCCGCAGCGAATCCGCGCGCTTGCGAAAACCCCGCCGCCGCGGCCGCCCACGCCGCACGTTGCATCAGTTCACGCCGCGTTACGTTCCCGCTCGCGATTAACTCCCTGCGGCCCGTTTGTAGGAGACGCTGCATTCCAGAATTCCTCCCCGTTCCCGATTCCATCAGGTACCGATCGTCTGAGACACCACTCATTGGTGAATTGTAGCTGATATTTCTCGCAAGGGTTCCATCCGGCCTCGTTACATCGTCCCGGACACTTTTGGCCGCACCTATGGTAGTAATGGGAACTCAATCAAAGGTTAAGGAGCGCCATGAGCTACGTCGAAAAACACCTCCTCGAGGGAGAAAAGATCGTCTACGAAACGCGCCTGCACTGGATCGTCCTCGTTGCGCCCGTTCTTCTGGGGCTGCTTTTCGCATCGACGGGAGCGGCCATGTTTGTGCTCGCCGGACGAAACGGGGACGCCGCGGGCGCGGTGCCCGAATCGCTGAAAATCCTCGGCGCAGCCTTTCTGGCCATTGCGCTGGTCTTCATCGCGCGAGCCTTCCTGATGAGAAACGCCACGGAGATGACCGTCACGAACAAGCGCGTCTTCGTGAAGATTGGCCTGGCCGCGCGAAGGACGATCGAGCTGCTCCTGTCGAGAGTGGAGAGCATCGGCGTCGAAGAGAATGTGATGGGGAGAATGCTCGGCTACGGCACGGTGATCGTCCACGGAACCGGCGGCACGCCCGAAGTTTTCAAGACGGTCGCGCACCCGCTCGAATTCCGGACGCAGGTGCAGCAGCAGATTGAAACGTCGCGAGGAAAATAGATTCGGAGGGAATCTTCGTTGCTGGTAGAAGCGATTAGCTCGGGCGAACGGCGGCGGGCGGCGCGGGCCAATCGGTGGGAACGAAATCCACGCCCCAAAAATGCGGCGCCGGCGTGAGGAATTCGACTCCGACGCGCTGCCCTTTGTCGGTCGCCTCGCCGAGATATACGACGCGGGATTCCTGCTCTTCCTGGGTAAATGGATTCGTGACGACCACCATGGCATCCAGGGCTAGCGGCTGATTCAAATACATCAGGCCGCCGTGCGCGTTGATCACGATCGTTTCGCAGGCTTCGCGGAAGCGGCGATTGTCGGCATTCTTTCCGGCGACAACGACGCGCACCCGCATGAAGACGCGGGTACTGCGGCGAACCTTGTCGAAATCCTTCTCGGGCATGGTAGGTCCATGCTGCGGCACTTCCCGCGCGCCGTCAACGGCGCCGTCAACGGGCTGTTCCCGCCTTGCAACGTGTCGGCATTTTGAGGCGCGCTCGCGGCCAGCCCGCGCGTTTCCCTGTGCCTCGAAATGGAGAACGCGCTATCATCTCGCTGGGCGCCGGGCGCAGCACGCCATTTTGAGAGGACCGCACATGAACCTGACCGAGTACATCGACTCCAAGCGCGAAGAACACCTGAATGAGCTGTACGAATTTTTGCGGATTCCGAGCGTCAGCGCGCAGACCGAGCACAAACCGGACATCGAGCGCGCCGCCAAATGGGTCGCCGAAAAACTGCGCGCCGCGGGCCTCGACAACGTGGAAATTCTACCCACCAAAATGCACCCGCTCGTGTATGGCGAATCGCTTCGCGCGCCCGGCAAGCCAACCATCCTGTTCTACGGGCATTACGACGTACAACCGGCCGAACCCCTGAACCTTTGGACCTCGCCGGCCTTTGAGCCCACCATCCGCGACGGGAATTTGTACGCCCGCGGTTCGGCGGACGACAAGGGGCAGGTGCACATCCACATTCGCGCGCTCGACGCCATCATGAAGACCGTGGGCAAGCTGCCCATCAATCTAAAAGTCATGATCGAAGGAGAAGAGGAAGTCGGCAGCGTGAGCCTGTGGGAGTTCGTGAACGCGAATAAGGCGCGCCTCAAGGCGGACGCGCTCGTCGTCTCGGACACAGGGATGCTCGCGAAAGGCGTGCCTTCGATCACCTATGCGCTGCGCGGGCTGAACTACTACCAAATCGAAATTACGGGCCCGGCGCAGGACCTGCACTCGGGGATCTTCGGCGGCGCGGTGCCGAATCCGCTCACGATTTTGTGCGAACTTTTTGCGAAGCTGCACGACAAGAATTCCCGCGTGACCATTCCCGGCTTTTACGACGACGTCGCCAAACTTTCCAGCGCCGAACGCAAGGCGCTCAAGGCGCTGCCGTGGAAAGCGAACGATTTTCGCAAGACGGTGGGCGCGCCGGGCCTCACCGGGGAAACGGGATATACGATCATCGAACAATTGGGCGCGCGGCCTACTCTGGAACTGAATGGAATCTGGGGCGGATACACTGGAGAGGGTGCGAAGACGGTCATCCCGTCGAAAGCGTACGCGAAATTTTCGACGCGCCTCGTGCCGAATCAAAATGCGGAAAAAATCACGCGCGCCGTCGAGCGCCACATCCGCAAACTGCTGCCGAAAACGGTGAAGTGCAAGCTGGATGTGCTCAGCGAAGGCAAGGCATGGGTTGCGCCGTACACGCATCCCTACTTTGAGGTCGCGCACGACGCGCTCGAAAAGGGATTCGGCAAGCGCGCCGTGTTCATCCGCGAGGGCGGATCGATTCCCTTCGTCACGCAGATGTACGACACGTTCAAGGTGCCGTGCATCCTACTGGGCTTCGGGCTGCCGGATGAAAACGCGCACGCGCCCGATGAGCACATTGCGCTGGAAAATTATTTCGGCGGGATCAAAGCCGTCGCGCAATTCTACGAAGGTTTGGGCAGCTTGTGATGATCTCCGTTGCAATCTGAAGGGGCGCGGTATCCCTCGCCCCTTCGTTTCTTCCATGCCCGGAAGCGCGATCGAGGTTGAACTACGGCTCGACGCAGTTTGTAGTTCCACCGCCTATGCTTGTAAGGGCGCCGCGAGTAGCGGGGAATTGCGGACTGCACAACACGTCCGTCCCGCCCAGGTTGCCGGCCACCACATTGGACACGCCGTTTTGGAAGTTAGCGAAGGAGAGGTCCTTGACCTGAACCCCTGCGCCCATATTGTTCGTGATGGAACTGCCGATGACTCCTCCCACGGATCCAAGCTGAAGTGTCGAATGGCTGAGGATGCTGACGCCGTTGGCGCCATTTCCCGTGACCGTCGATGCGAACATGTTGACCGTGCCATTCAGGCGCACGACAATGCCCGGCCCAACATTGTTCTGAAACGTGCTGTTATTGATCTGCAGGAAGCCTCCGGCAACATTTGCGCCCAGTCCATTTGTTTGCGTGGTTACTCCGATCGCCAGAACAAAAGCGCCCTGCCCGACGAAGATTCCCGCACCGTTGTTGTTATTTTGGAGCACGTCCCCTTGGAAGGATGCGTGCGCCCCACGAAAGACGTCTACCCCGTCACTGCCGCCTTGCACGGTGTTCCCGCTGAAGGCGCAATACGAGAAAGTGCAATCGATCGCCTCAGTTTGGGCGTTCGGACCGTTGCCGTTGATGATGAATCCCTGCACGAACACGCGGGTGGAATTGTCGATGGAAAGGGCGGGCGTAGTATCTCCTGAAGCATCGGCGATGGAGGCCCCGTTCTGGGCAATGAGTTGTAGGCGGTCGAAGCCGCTGACAGTCACGTTCTCCCTGCACACCCCCCGAACGTACACGGTGTCATTTTCCGATGGATCGAGTGACGCCAGGGCGCTGTTGATGCTGTTGATCAGCTTGTTGCTGCTGCCACAGTCCACGTAGCGCACATCTTTGTCGATCCAATCCGGTATGAGATTCGGCGCGGCCGCAAGAACGTTCGCCGGGAGAAAAATCGCTCCCAGCACTAGGAGGAGCGGCAGAATAGACGTCGCGCTTCCCCTTACTGAGTACTTCGTGGTTCTCAATTGCGATTCGGATTTTGGCTTCATGGTGGCCTCTCTTTCTTCAGTAGGATTAGGATCGTGGCCCGCCACGAGAACTCCAGGCTCGATGAGCGCGCCACCCTTTCAACCGGTGGTTAGGGGCCGACAACTCAGGACGCGATTCGTTTGCATCCAGCGCCAGGTGATTCCCTCAGCCGTTCTTTGAGTCTCCCAAACGAATCGCATGCGAACTACTTAAGCCGGAAGATCAGTCCGATGTTGGCCTGCCATTGGTGAATGATGTTGTACTGTTTGCAAGGCACGGTGGTTCCGTAGGAAGTGCAAAGGTCCGTTTCCTTTAAGGTTGAATCAGAGGGCGCCCACCTGGCTTCCATGCGCATGCCGAAATTCCTGTTAAAAAAATACTTCACCCCTGCGGCGATATTAAAAGCATGTCGATTTGTAAAATTCAGGACCGGCTGGCCATTGATCGGGGGAACGCCATAGTGCGAAAATCCGAATAACAAGCCGGCGAATGGCTGCACTTTCTTATCTGGCTCTCGCAATTGGTACGTAACGCCGAACAGATACGAATCCAGTTTCATCTTCGACAGGAATGTATACGTTCCATCGATGGGGTTATGAATTGTTAGGGACGTGGGTTGCCGGTTCCAGATGAATTCGCCCTGGAGATTTCGCCAGATCGTTACATCGGTAAGAGCTCCATAATTCTCACTGCTCTTGATCTTCAAGAAGTCGGCGTTGGGGTTGCCCTGTTGCCTTAAATCAATGGTCGAACCGTAGCGGGCACCGATGAAAGGACTGACCTCGAATTCCCGGTGGGCATACGTATTCGGGGCTCCCAAGATTGAGAATGAAACGAGCAGCACAACCATCCGCCGACGAATGTTCCCTCCCTCCGCGCAGATGGAACTCCGTAGCCGGTATAGATTGCGGGCGACCATCACGACCTGAAACATATTTTCCTCATGGAACTGCCGCCCAGACCAGAAGCGGCAGAATCGATGCGCGATCTTAAGCGCTCGGCCTGACCGGAGCTGCGCCGGATGTGACAGTTTTCCAACTGTCACATTCGGGCGGAGAGGAGTACTATCCCGGACAACGTCGGATGGACATTCATCTCAGCAAAGACAGCGAGGTCCCGCTTCGCCAGCAACTGACGGAGCAGATCGTTTTCTCGATTGCGACCGGAAGACTCCGCGCCGGCCAACAGTTGCCGAGTGTCCGCGCATTGGCTCGTCTCCTCAAGATTCACCACAATACCGTGAGCGAGGTGTACCAGGATTTGGTTCGGCACACCTGGGTAACGCGGCAACGCGGGAGCCGGCACGTGGTCGGCTTTCAGGACGATGGACAAATGGCCGGGGCCGAGAAGAACCTGGATGACTTTATCAACGGGGCAATTCGAAGCGCCCGTGAAAAGGGCTATTCACTACAGGCGCTCAGAGATCGGGTCTACCGGCGGTTACTCGCTCAGCCGGCCGACCACATCCTGGTGGTAGAGGCTGACGGCGCAC
The DNA here is from genome assembly GCA_963800455.1 of uncultured Acidobacteriota bacterium. Taxonomy (GTDB): domain Bacteria; phylum Acidobacteriota; class Terriglobia; order Acidiferrales; family UBA7541; genus Palsa-360. The sequence goes on from CAWDAY010000004.1 coordinate 2,186,527, forward strand.
TCCGTGAAATCATGCGTGCGGAGATTCACCAGGCCCTCGGCTGGCGTGTGGAGGCTTGCTCGCGGGATGAATTGAAGGCTTCACCAGAGCTGGCGATTGGCGCGCAGGTGACAGCGCCCCACTATGCGATGGCGGAAGTGGAGCCCCTTGTCCCCAAGCGACGTCCGGCGGTTTCGATTAACTTCTCCGGGGCCGACGAGTACGTGGAGATGGTGCGCCGCCTGCGCGACCCATCAGTCATTTCCGTGGTATCCGTCAGCGAGGTTCTGCTGAAAACCGCACGCGGCCTTTTGGCGCCTGCGCTGGGCCGCAAACACGAGTTGCGCGAGTTCTTGGTGGTTCGTGGCGATCAATCCGACCTTAGGGCCGTGGACATCGCCTTTTGCGATTCCCTCGTCTTTGGCACGGTCCGCTGCCCCCGAAAAGTTCAATATCACCTGGTTGCGTCGGAGTGTCTTCCGTACCTGGCCAGCACTTTGTCGCTCTCAAAAACGCATCCAAAGCCTATTCCCAGAGCGCCAAAATAACCCGCCTGTTCCCTAAATTGTGGACAGCGCCGCCTGCCGCCCGCGCGCAAATTCCTCCAGCGTGGCGTTCGCCGTGGCGATGATTCCAAGCGCATCGGAAACCGCTTCGAGTTTCGCCCCGGGCACGACGATGTACAGTTCGTCCGCGCCGAGGTTCGTATAAACCCGATTTCCGATGCAGCCAAGCGTGGTGACCGTGCCGTGCGACAGCGCCGCGGGCAGCGCCATGCAGGATGGCCGGCCGAGAAGCGGCAGCGTGCTGTTCGCGCCGGCGCGAATCGAGGCTTCGTTAAGCAGCATCGCCGCGGGCGTCTTGCACGCGAAGATCACGACGCTCGCAGGCACCGGCGAATCCCCGAGGGGCGCGAACACAATCGCCGCCGGCTCTTTGGCGAGCCGCGGAATGCCGGGAACTTCTTCCGGGCGGACGTAGCCGATATTGAACATCATGCCAAGCGTCGCTTCCGTTTCCTGCACGCGATCGGGCGGAAGCTGCACGTTGTGCGTGTACGCTCCCACGGCGCAGTTGAAGTGGTCCGCCGGAACGGTATAAAACGTGCGCCCCGCGGCGGCCAATCGCCAGTAGCTGCACCCGGCGGGCTCGGTGCCGGAAAATTTGGGGATGCCCGTCGGCTCCGAGTCAAGAAACGTGACAGCCACGGGCCTTCGGACAAGCGCCAGCCGCGCCGCGAATTGCTTTTCCAATTCCTTCCAGTTGGTCATCTGCGCTCCTCGCAAGAAAATGAACGAAAAGCATAGCACAATCGCGTCGCACCCGGAACGCAGCGCTGGAAGCCGCGCCAAATCGGTGTTTTTATATGTTTCTTCTTGCGTTGGGCGAACTTCGCCCGTATAGTGCTCGCCGTGCTTGGCGCGTGCGCTTCGAAGCGCGCCGGCATCGTAGCAGTCTCAATTCTGAGGAGGAGAAAGGAATTAGATGGCAAAACCACTGAGCAAGTCCAAGATCGTCGCGCACATCGCCGACAAGGTGGGCACGTCCAAGAAGGTCGCCGCGCAATTCTTCGAAGAACTATTCAAGCTGGCCGTGAAGGAAGCCAAGGGCGGCGCGGGCAAGTTCGTCATTCCGAACATTGGACGCGTCGTGAAGGCGCACCGCAAGGCGCGCATGGGCCGGAACCCACAAACGGGAGAAGCGATCAAGATCAAGGCGAAAACCGTTGTTCGTCTCCGCGCTGCCAAGGCGCTCAAGGACGCGGTTCTCGGATAAGATTGGCTTAATCGATCAGACTTTTCGAAGCAGCGTGCGGGCTGGGTGTCTCGCCGTGGTTCACAAAGTGTTTCGGCGGATGTTGGAGCGTGGCCGATCCTGTCGATACACCCAGCAGCGCTCAAACTCTTCGATGAGTTGCGCTCATCAGTGTTGCCCCGGGGCCCTGCCCTCCGGGGCACAACTTTTTACGCGTTCGATATTCCGCGAGGCCTACCGCAGGCTCCGCCGGCCGCGCCGGTCCCGGTCCGACGCCAGGGGTAATAGTTTCGAGCGGCGCGCCCCCATAAATTCATACGAATCTCTTCCCACCTAGGTTATCTTTGAACTGTGATTTCTGAGTCCCAGAATATCGTATCCCGATATGTTGAACGGAAGGCCCTCCTGCTCAGCCTGGTCCTTCTGGGGCTGCTGTTCGTTGTAACAGCCACTCTGGCCCGAACCTACCATGAGCGCGAGGAAGGCCTTGCCGATGAGTGGTCCCGCAAGGGAACTGCAGACTTGGACCGCCGGGAACCAGCCCTGGCGCTCGAGGATTTTCGGAATTCCCTTTCCTACGGCCCCGACAATCGTTCGGTGCAGCTCCGGCTGGCCGAGGCCCTGCTTGCCGGTGGACGGCTGACCGAAGCGCATTCTTATCTGGTGAACCTCTGGGACCAGACGCCGGGTTCCGGGCAAGTGAATCTGGACCTCGCGCGTGTCGCCGTGAAACTGGGAGACGTGGATCAGGCCGTCCGCTATTTTCACGGAGCGATCTTCGGAACCTGGGAAAACGATCCGGCGATCGCGAGGCGGATTGTCCGGCTCGAGCTGTGCGAGTTTCTCCTGTCTCATCGGATGACCAGCGAAGCGCAAACGGAAGTCGCGGGGCTGGCGGCGGACACCCCCGCCGATGACGGCATGCTGCGCGAGGAGAACGGGCGGTTGTTCCTGCGCGTCGGAGAGCCGGAAAAGGCGCTCGCCGAATTCGAAGGGGCGTTACATTCAAATCCCCGGCAGAGCGAGTGGCTCGCCGAAGCCGGGCAGGTCGCGTTTTCCGACGGCCAGTATTTGAAGGCGGAAGCTCTCTTGTCCAGGGCGGAGCGCGCAAATCCGTCGGACGAAATTCAAGCGTCGCTCGCGCTGGTTCGGGACATTCTGGGCAGCGATCCGTCTCTCGCTGGACTGAGCGATGAAGAGCAGGCGCGGCGAACGCGGCGGGACTTCGAGCAGGGTCTCATGCGGCTCCGCGCTTGTAGCGCGGCCTCTGAGAACCGGTCTACCGCGGGCCAATCGCAATCCGAGTTGCAGCTGCTGAGTAAAGAAGCACAGGACCTGCAAAAACGGGCGACGGTATCGGCTCTGGCCAAGGATCCGGGAATGAGAAGCGAAGCAATGCAGCTCGTATCCCGCATCGAAAGCGCCGCTTCGCAGGCCTGCGGGCCGGCGACCGGACTGGATCAAGCCTTGGAACTGATCGTCAAGCGACAGGAAGGCAACACTCCGTGAGCGAACCCGAGATTCCAATTACAGATGCGCCGGCCGCCGCTCCCCCGGTGGAACCGCGTTCCGAGAATAGCTCCAGCCTGAAGTGGCTGAGTTCCCGGGCGCGTTCACTGTCTTTATCGGAGGGCAATCTATTTCTGCTGCTGGCGATCATCATCGGGATTTTCTCCGGAATGGCGGTCGTTTGTTTTCGAATTGCCATCGAGTGGGTTCGCCTCGCCCTGCTCGGTTCCGCGCTTTCACCGCCGCATCTGCGCGTTTTGCTGGCGCCGGCGCTGGCGGGCCTGGTCGTCGCTTTTCTGGTCCAGAAATTTTTTCGCGGCGCCCGCGGCAGCGGGGTGAACCAGACGAAAGCGGCGGTTTACGTGTTCGACGGATACGTGCCCTTTCGCACCGTCATCGGAAAATTTCTGACCTGTTCGCTCGCCATCGGCGCCGGCCAATCGCTCGGACCGGAAGACCCTTCGCTGCAGATGGGCGCCGGAATCGCTTCCGCGCTCGGCAGGCGAATGAAGCTTTCCCGGGACAAGCTGCGGCTGCTCGCTCCCGTAGGCGCCGCAGCGGGCCTCGCTGCCGCGTTCAACGCGCCGGTTTCCGCGGTGCTATTCGTGATCGAGGAAGTGATCGGCACCTGGAGCGCGAGCGCCCTGGGAGCGATTGTCCTGGCGGCGGTCTCCAGCGCAGTGGTCATGCGGTCGTTTCTCGGCGGCGAACCCATGTTCCGCGTCCCCACCTACACGCTCGGACATCCCGCCGAGTTGCTGGCTTACGCCGTGCTTGGCGTCGTCAGCGGAGGACTTTCCCTCGTCTTCATGAATCTTGTTTCGTATTTCCGGCCGAGGCTTCGCGCGCTTCCGGAATGGACGCACTACTTGCAGCCCGCGGCTGCTGGTCTGTTGATCGGCCTCGTGGGACTGCGATTCCCGGAATCCATGGGAACCGGCTATCCCTACATCGACCAGGCTCTCCACAGCCAGTACACCTGGCAAATTCTGGCGGTCCTCGGATTCGTAAAAATTTTGACCACCAGTTTGTCGTTCGTCAGCGGCACGCCCGGCGGAATGTTCGCTCCGGTCTTGTTCATCGGCGCGATGATTGGCGGAGCCATCGGCGGACTCGAGCATCACTTCTTCCCGCAAGTCAGCGCGTCGGTGGCGCCCTTCGCGCTGGTCGGCATGGGGACATTCTTCGCGGGATTCTTGCGTGTCCCGATTACATCCGTCTTCATGGTCGTCGAAACCTCGGGCAGCTATTCCATCGTTCTGCCGGTCATGATCTCCAACACAATCGCCTACTTGATTTCGCGCGCGTATCAGGACGACGCGCTCTTCGACGTGCTGGCCAAACAAGACGGCTTGGAATTGCCCTCGATGGAGGAGCAGCGCGAGCAGATCGTCCTGCGCGTCGAAGACGCAATGCGAAAACCGGATCTCCCTCCCTTGCAGGCCAGCGACACGATCGCCCGCGCGCTCAAAATTGCGGAAACTACGACGGAAGAGGTCCTCCTGGTGCGCTTTCCCACGGGCCGATGGGCGGGCATCTCTCGAAGCGACTTGCCCGCGATCGCGGCAGCGCACCCGGAAGGCACTCAGTTGCGCGAGGTTCTTTCCACGGCCCGCCTGCCGATCCTGCACCCGGATCAGCGCCTGGACGACGCGCTGCGATTCATTCAGGGCCACGCGCTATTGCCCGTCGTCGGTCGCGCGAGCTCTCGCAAACTGGAAGGAGTCCTTTCTCTTCCGGACATTTTGACGGCGTACCAAAAGGCCTCCTGAAGCGCATTTCCGCCCCATTCGTACTGGAAACTCCGGTCATCGCTGCCTCTGCCGGCGTCTTCGTTCCGACGAATGGCGTAACGGCCGCGGAAATACGGTGCAGCCCCGCAGAGACTTAATTCTCTGGATTAGCGCGCCAAGTCCGAGGCAAACACCAGCCGAACTCCCTGGCGCTCGATTTCGGGCAACACTTCGTTGAGCGCCTGCAGCGTGGCCGGATGCGGATGTCCGATCGCCAGCGCCGAGCCTTTTTCACGCGCGTCGCGTATAGCCAGCTCGAGTTGTTTGCGGATCGCCGGGACCGACTGCTCGTCGTCCAGAAACACATTGCGCCGGGCGACGGCGACGCCCGCTGAGCGCGCTTCGGTTTCCGCGACCGTCGCGGCGGTGGTACGGCTGTCGATAAAGAACAAATTGCGTTGGCGCAGCAGCGGCATCAATTCGTCCATCAGTTTCTGATCCGCGGTGCCCAGCGAGCCTTCGTGATTGTTGACGCCCACTGCGTAGGGGACTGTTTCCAGCATGTCCGCGAACGTTTTTTCGACATCCGCCGAAGGCATTCCGGGATGAAGCTCGATCGCTTCGTCCCTGTTGCCCGCGTTCGAGGCCATGGGAAGATGGAGCATCACCTCATAGCCGCGCCGGTGCGCGTCTTCGGCAATTTCGCTCGAATTCGCCTCGTGCGGAAGCACCGAGATCGTCAGCGTATACGCGAGGTGGAACAGCGAGTCCGCCTGCGCGCGGTCGTTTCCCAGATCGTCAATCACGATGGCGAGCCGCGGGTGGCCGGCCCCCGCGGACGGAACCGCCGCTTTCGGCAACGGCGTGATGAGGTGAATCGATTGCGTCCGGCGACCGTCCAGTAGGTAGTCGTAGCGCTCCAGGCCGGGCGCTCCGGGGCGCGCGACGCGTTTCAGGTGATGAAAATCCGCAACGCGCTGCATCTCCGCTTCTATGGCTTCCTGCGCAGCCCGGTCCGGCTGTCCCGCTTTGGTGGGAGGTAACGTGATGTAGATGCGATCGGCAGCGAGCGTCTGTTGTTTGCCCGCTTGATGCGAGGCGTACTCCGGCCGCACGCCTACTTCCGCGCGTCCGCCGCCCGCGTTTCGCGCTGCAAATACAAATTCACGCGTAATGTTTCGGATCGCAACGGCGGATATCGGAGTGGATTTTTTCTTACAGCCCGCCGCGAAAAGCAGCAGGGAGGCAATAAGGATCGGTAGAACGGCGCGCAGCGGAAAAGCTTGCGCCCCGAGTTGGCCGAGCGCGTCCGGTCGGCGATTCACCCGTCAAGCAGCCTTTTGGGCCTCGCCACCTTTGAGCAGTTCGAGAGCCTTGTTGTAAACCGGATCGTCCGCCTTGGGCAACTGGCCGGGACCGAGCGGAGCTTCCTCTTCCATATCGGACGGCGCGGCGGTTGGATCAATCGCTTTCGGATGCACTTCGACGGTCGGCGCCACTCCGTCTTCCACGATCGATTTGCCGTCCGGCGTGGAATAGAACGCGACCGTGAGGATCAACGCTCCGCCATCGTCCATCGGGATCACTTTTTGTTCCGAAGCCGAACCGAAGGTGCGCTCGCCGACCAGCTCGCCGCGCTTATTGCCCTTGATCGCTCCGGCCAGGACTTCCGCTGCCCCGGAAGTGCTCGGCGAAATCAACACGTCGACGGCCGAGTGCCACACGGCTTTGTCAGGCTCGGCGTTAAAATCTTTGTGCGGTACGGTCTGGCCTTCGAGCGAAGCAATCTTGCCGGAAGTCAGAAAGAGCTGAGCGGCAATCACGGCCTCGGTGGCATCGCCGCGCGTGCAATCGCGCAGGTCGAGGACCAGTTTGCGCGCGCCCTGCTTGTCGAATTGCACCAGCTTGTCGTGCAGTTCAGCCACATCCATCGGCTCGATGGCGGGCAGACGCACGTACGCCGCGTCGTCGCCGATGCGGTCCGCCACGATGTGTTGCGGGGCGATCACCGCGCGATTGACGCTGACTTCCTGCGGTTCCGTCTTTCCGCGGCGAATCACAGCGACTTTCACGGCGCTGCCGGGAGCGCCTTGCAGGAGCGCATTGGCCTGGCCCACGGACATGTCACGCGTGTTGAATCCGCCGATGGATTCGAGGATCTCTCCGCTCCGCAAGCTAGCCTTCTCGGCAGGGCCATCCGGCACGACCGACACAATGACAATGTAGCCGTATCGCTTGGAAACCGTCATGCCGATCTCGCCGCGCACGCCATTCTTGATGCGGTCGCGATAGTCAGCGTACTCTCGCGGGCTCAAATAGCCGGACAGGGGATCGAGCGATTCCAGAAGTCCATGCATCGCGCCCGCGGTCACAACGGCCATATTGGGCTCATCCACGTAGTCTTCCTGGATGTGTTGCAACACCTCGCCGAATACGCCCAACGAGCGATACGATTTGTCGTCCGTGGTTTTCCCTAGCACATAACCCAAACCGACATAGAGAAACACGATCACGGAAAGTGTGACGACGGAGATTCTGGCGAGGCGGCTCATCGTATTTTGGGCCTCATTCCTTAAAGATAAAATCCTATCGATGATAGCACGACTGACAGGTCCGAGGCGCGGCGATTCTCAAACACTTGCGCGAAGCGCGCGCCCGCGGCCGCTCGCGTGCCTAGTAACGCGGAACCTCTTCATTCGAGGTGAGATAAGTTTGCGAAATGCGGTCCTGCCAGCAAAGTTGCTCGTCGTCCCAAAGCGCCCAGACAAACCCCAGAAAACAAGTGCCCGCGGAAATCAAATAGCCAAAGCTTCTCCAGGCCATCTGGCGGGAAGTGGGCACGCGGCCGTCGAAGCTCGCGACCCGCAAGCCGCGAAGCATCATTCCCGGCGTCGATCCGCCAAATACCGTGAAGAGCGCGAAGTATTGCGCGTAGAAGAGCGCCAGCGTCGCCCCGGCCACGGCCAGGTCCAGCTTGTTGAAACCGACGTGGCCCCCAAGGACCGTAAAGAGAGCCAGCATTCCACCGTAGCTGAAGAGCAGTAGCGCCGCGTCCAGCAAGGCCGCCCTGCGGCGTTCCGGGAGCGACGCAACGGAAAGCAACGGCGCGTGCGACGGCTCTTCACCGCGAGTTGCAGGAATTGTCCACCCGGCAGGGACGGCCGCCGCAACCGGCTCCCGCTCGGGAATCGAGATTTCGAATCGCTCGTGGCGGTGTGCGCGCGAACCTGGAGACTTCCGGACCGGCGGCGACGCCACCTGGGACTTCGCACGGCCAGCCTCCAAGGGAGGCGCAGGGTCGGAATCGAAAGGCAGAGCCGTTTGCAAATCGGCGGCGGCGCCGCCGCGGCGCCGGGCTCGGTAGTCCTGAAGCCGCGTGGAAACTTCCCGCCGCCATTCGGGTTCGACGGCCAGGTTTCCTTCGGTCTGAGTGGCAACTCGGCGCGAAAGCGGCGAGGGTCCGGGCGCGCCCAAAGGAGCGTCGCAGAAACAGCAAATCCCGGACGCATCGCCATTGACGGCGCCGCACTGCTGACAGGTTTTTATCACCGTTCCGTTTTGCGCTGCGGACGTCTCGCCGAACGGAAGTCGGGAGTCACGGAGATTCTAACAGCAGCACGCCGCAAGAGAAATATTTACGCCGATTTGTCGCGAAATGGATACCCCAGGCAGCCCGCTCGCCCTCTCCGCAATCTATAGGGGTTGCGGAAACAGGCGAAACTTTCCAGCGCGCGTCTGACGCCTGGAATGATTGTAAGCCTCCAGAGGGAATGCTAGGCTAACGAGCTATTTTCGACGAAGCCTGCACCGGCGATTCCTTACTTCGGCCCAGCCGGCGGCGCGAGTTCATGGGATTCATTCGCAAATTCCGTTCGGTTCGTTGCACAGGCGCCGTTCTCGCGCTGCTCGCGGGCATCTTCGCCGCCGGCGGCGCCGCCGCGCAGGACATCCTGCCGCCTTCCCCTTCCGCCCAGCCGAGCGTGCGGCTCGAAGCCGAGCAGCAACGCAAAGAGGGCGACCTCTACGTCGCGGACGGCAACGTCGAAATCCAGTACAAAAATTTCCGGCTACGCGCGGATCACGTGGAGTACAACACAAAAACGTTTCAGGCCGCCGCCCGCGGCCACATCCTGTTCGATGTGGACACGCAGCACCTCACCGCCGAATCCGCTGATTTCAACGTGCAAAGCGGAGCGGGCGTCTTCGAGCACGTGCGCGGCGAAATCACAACGCAGCACCTGCCGAACGCAAACATCCTGATCTCTCCGAACCCGCTCACGTTCGACGCGCAGGAAGTGCGGCGGCTCGATGCGAATACCTACTCGGTCGAGCATGCCTGGCTGACGGTCTGCGAACTGGACAAGCCCAGCTGGAAGTTTTCGACGTCCCATGCCACGTTGCACGTGGATCGCACCGTCGCCATGCTGAACGCGAATTTCCAGCTGTTCCGCATCCCTCTTCTGTATTTTCCCTACGCGTCGCTGCCTGCGGGACGCAATCTGCGAAAATCCGGATTCTTGATCCCGGAATTCGCGGACACGTCGGTCAAAGGATTCGTGTTCGGCGACGGCTACTACTGGGCGCCGAAGGATTGGACCGATCTCACCCTGGGCATGGCCTATCTGAGCCGCCGGGGATGGCAGCAAAGCGCGGAATTTCGCGCCAAACCCTGGGAAAACGTATCGATTTCGGCGAAGTACTTCGGCGTGATCGATCGCGGATTGCCGGGGCCGCTGTTGAATGCGCAGGGGAATCCGGTGCTCGAAGAGCCAGGGCGGCCACAGCGCGCAATTCAAACTGGACGCGGAACTGCGCAACGGGTGGCGCGCGGTCGCGGAAGTCAATCAGCTCACCTCCCTGATCTTCCAACTGGCGTTTGCGCCGACCTTCGGCGAAGCGGTCAATTCCGAAGTCCGCAATGTGGGATTCCTGACGAACAACTTTCAAGGGTTCAGCGTCAATTTCGCCGCGGACGGTTATAAAAACTTTCTGAACGCCCAGCCGCAAGTCAGCGCGGACGTTCGCAGCGCACCCGAAGCCCGCTTCAGTTCGGTCGATCAGGCGCCGTGGAAGAGTCTGCCGATCTATTTCGGCGGCGAAGCGTTCTCCGGCGCGGTGCATCGCGACGATGAAAACTTGCTGACGGACCCCGTCACGGGAGTGCAAACCGTCCAGTCCGGAATCGTCACGCCCGCGTTTGTGGAGCGCTCGGAAATCGCTCCGCGCGTCGTCGTGCCGCTGCACTGGGGAGCCTGGCTCGGAGCGACCACGAGCTTCACCGCGCGCCTCACGTCCTACAGCTCGCAACTCGTCGCGGGATCCGACGTGAACAGCCCGTTGAGCCGGAGCACGGGCGAAGTGAACGTGGATCTCCGGCCGCCGACGCTCGAACGCGTGTGGGGCACAGGCAGCGGGAAATGGAAGCACACGATCGATCCGGAGATTGAATATAATTTCGTGGGCGGCGTGCACGAATACAACCGCTTCGTGCTGTTCGACGAGGACGAAACGCTTACCGACACGAACGATTTCGTCTATTCCGTCACCCAGCGGCTGTTTCACCGCCGGGGAGACGCGCAGGCGAACGAACTGGTGAGTTGGAAAATCGCGCAGGCCTATTATTTCGACCCGACGTTCGGCGGCGCGCTCGTTCCGGGGACGCGCAACGTCTTTCAGGCGCTGGACGAGATCACGCCCTTCGCTTTCGCGGATGAGCCGCGGCGTTTTTCGCCGATCAACAGCGACCTGATCGTTTCGCCGGGCGGAATATACGATGCCGAGATTCGATTCGATTACGACACCGTGCGCCGGAGAATCACCACCGCGGAGGCCCTGCTGAAAATCCGGCCCACCGAGAATTTCAATTTTTCCGTGGCGCAGTTTTCCATCGACAACACGGCCATCCTGCCGCCGAACAACGCCGTGTTGCAGCCGGCGGAAAATCAGTTCCGGTTCCAGGCGGGCTACGGCGCGCCGAACCGTCGCGGCTGGAGCGCGGGAGCGGGTGTGGGCTACGATGTCAAGCAGAACATTCTGCAAAACGAATTCGTGGAGATCAGCTATAACGGAAACTGCTGCGGGCTTTCGATCGAATACCGCCGCCTCTCCCTCGGCGAGATCCGCACGGAAAATCAGTTCCGGGTTTCGCTGAATATCGCCAACATCGGAACGTTCGGGAACCTGCGGCGCGAGGAGAAACTTTTCTGACCATGAAGAACGAAGAATCGCTCGCCTTTGCGACGATCGACGAACTCGCCGCGCTTCTGGCGAAACGCAAAATTTCGCCCGTGGAATTGACCGAACTGTTTCTGCGCCGCATCGAGCGGCTCAATCCGTCGCTGAACGCGTTCCTGACGGTGACGGCGGATCACGCGCTCGCTTCCGCGCGCCGCGCGGAAAAGCAATTGCCGCGCCGCCAAGGTTCGCCGCTTCTGGGTATACCGATCTCGCTCAAGGATAATCTTTGGACCCGCGGCATTCGGTCGACCGCGGGATCGAAAATCCTGCGCGATTTTGTCCCCTCCGACGATTCCACCGCCGCGCGAAAGCTGGCGCGCGCGGGCGCCATTCTGCTTGGGAAAACGAACCTGAATGAATTCGCGTACGGGATCGACGGCGCCAACGCGCACTACGGGCCGGTGCACAATCCGTGGGCGCTCGATCGCATCTCCGGCGGATCGAGCGCGGGCTCCGCCGTGGCGACCGCCGCCGGCTTGTGCGCCGCTTCCCTCGGCACTGACACGGGCGGTTCGATCCGCGTTCCCTCGGCGTTTTGCGGAATCGTCGGGCTGAAGCCGACCTTCGGGCGCGTCAGCGTCTTCGGCACGATGCCGCTCTCGCCGTCGCTCGATCACGTCGGTCCGATTGCCCGCAGCGTCACGGACGTGGCCACGCTCCTCGGATTGATCGCAGGGCGCGATACGCTGGACCCGACCTCATCGCCGAGACCGGTGGAAGATTTCCGAGGCGCCCTGCGAAAGCCGATCCGAAAATTCCGGCTCGGGTGGCCGCGCGAACATTATTGGGAGCAGCTGGACGCGGAGGTGCGCCGCGCCGCCGAGGCCGCTGTGCGCGACATGGAAAAGCGCGGCGCGGAGGTGCGCGAAGTTTCGCTTCCGCACTTGAAGGCATCGCTCGACGCGGCGACCGACATTTCGCTCGCGGAGGCGCTCCACGTGCACGAAGCAGCCGGGTATTTCCCGTCTCGCGCCGCCGAATACGGAGCAGAAGTGCGCCAGCGAATCGAAGCGGGCGGAAAGATTCCGGCGAACCGATATCTGGCGGGCTTCGATGTGCGAAAACGCTTGCTTGCCGAATTCGACGCGGCCTTCCAATCCGTCGACGCCATTGTTGCGCCCATGGTCCCTGTTCCCGCTCCGCCGATCGGCGCGGAAACGTTGCAAATCGACGGGGAAACGGTCGCGGCGCGGCGCGCCATTGTCGGACAGGCCCGCCCGGCGAATTTCACGGGCCTCCCCGCGATTTCCGTCCCCTGCGGATTTACACGCGACGGCTTGCCGGTCGGATTGCAGTTGATCGGCCGCGCCTTCGATGAAGCGACGCTCCTGCGCATCGCGTTTTCCTACGAGCGCGAGCACGAGTGGGGCGCGCGGCACCCGCGCGTCGAGTAGCATTTGCCGCCATTCTGCGTTTGACTTCTGACAACGCAGATCTTCCCAAGCGCACAAAACGGCAAAACCGGACAGGCTGAAGCCCGTCCTACCAAGACCAAGAAATCCTCCCGAAGCGGCTCTTAATTGTGTGAAAATATGGGATGGGTTGAATCGTTCGCCGGATGGCAGCCGTCTAATTGGGTGCTGCATCCAATGTTTGGCATCACCCTACGCCGGAGATAATTTCGTCCGATGCAAGTATCGATACTTTACGCGTTCATTGCGGGCATTATCTCGTTCCTGTCGCCCTGCGTGCTGCCGCTGGTGCCGGGATATGTTTCGATGCTTTCCGGCATCGGCGTCGAGCAGCTCCGCAGCGGGCAACCCGCACGCAATAGCCTGTTCGCCTCGTCGCTGGCGTTCGTCTCCGGCTTTTCCGTGGTCTTCATCAGCTTCGGCGCATCCGCAAGCGCGGTGGGACAATTTCTGCTTCAGCACAAGGCGCTCATGGGGCCCGTCGCCGGGGCCATGATTGTCCTCTTCGGCCTGCATCTTGTGGGTTGGCTGATCAAAATACCCGTGAACGCGGGCCTAGTGATCGGCGGGGTGCTGGCGTTTGGCGCCGCGATTCTCTGGCGGCGTGCGGGAACGGAAACGATCGGGCCGGGCGGCTTGTTCGGTTCCGTGCAGTTGCTTTCCGTCGCCCTCATCTTCCTCGCCGGTCCTTCGCTGACGCGCTGGCTCAACCAGGACGTGCGCTTCCATAATCTCGGCGGCCAAACGGAAACGGAGGGCAAGCCCGTCGGCGCGCTTTCCGGAGTGACCAGCGGCTTCCTACTCGGCTTCGCATTCGCCTTCGGCTGGACGCCGTGCATCGGCCCGATCCTGGCGGCCGTGCTGGTGCTGGCGGCAAACACGCAGACGATTTCTCGCGGCGTTTTTCTGCTGGCCATTTATTCAGCGGGCCTTGCCGTTCCCTTCCTGCTCACGGCGATCGGCATCAATCAGTTTTTGCGCTTTTACCAGCGCTTTCGCAAGCATCTGCATACCGTGGAAGTGCTGAGCGGCGTGCTGCTGCTGTTCGTCGGCGGCCTGATTTTCTTGAACCGCCTGACCTGGCTATCGGGTAAACTGGGTTTTCTCAACAGATTTTCGTTGTAACGGGTGCGGGCTCGGTCTGGAGCCCGGCGGAAGGAAGAATCGGACATGAAAAAGGGGATCTTCGTCGCATTAGGTGTGGTGGCTCTGCTCGCCGTAATGATCTGGGCTGACCGTAAGTTCCCGGCCGCGGGGACCCCTTCCGCGAGCGCTCCCTCCAAACCCACCGATGCCCCCACCGTGAGCTTTAAAGATCTGAACGACAAGGACGTGACCCTTCAGCAATACAAAGGTCAGGTTGTCCTGGTGAACTTCTGGGCGACTTGGTGCGAGCCCTGCAAAGTCGAAATCCCGTGGATGATCGAATTCCAGCAAAAATACAGCCCGCGCGGGTTCACGATCCTGGGCATTTCGATGGACGAAGACGGCAAGAAGGCGGTTCAGCCGTTCCTCGATAAAGAGCGCTTCGACGTCAATGGCCAGAAGGAAGCCATGAGCTACCCGATCTTTCTGGGCAACGACGCCATCGCGGAAAAATTCGGCGGAATTTTAGGCCTTCCCACCAGTATGCTCTTCTCCCGCGACGGCAAGAAGGTCCGAACCATCGTGGGCCTAGTCAATCGCGACGATATTTCCAAAGCAATCGAGAGCCTGCTGTAGTCGTTTACTTACTAAAACATCCTGCTGCTTTCGGCTTCTCCCAAATTCCCCGCGGAGTGTGAAATTATTCGTTCGCAGCATATGGTAGAATGGTGTATCATATTGGGTGTAAAGGAATACCGCGATGGCAATGAACATCAAGAACGACGAAACTCAGAAGCTGGCTCGCGAATTATCGGAATTGACGGGCGAAAGCCTGACCGCTGCCGTTACGGAGGCACTCCGCGAGCGCCTGGAAAGAATGCAGAATTCGCAGGGTGCCGGTCTTGCGGATCGGTTGTTGCGGATCGGGAAGGATTGTGCCGCACACCTCAACGAACCATTCCGAACGATAGACCACGGAGACATGTTGTACGACGAGCGAGGCTTACCGCGGGGCTTACAGCGGTGATTGTGGATACGTCGGCAATTGTGGCCATTCTTCGCGATGAGCCGGAGGCCAGGACCTTCGCCGAGGCAATTGCGGGAGCGAGAATCCGCCGGGTTTCGGCGGTGAATTACGTGGAAGCGGCCGCGGTCATCGACGGGAGCCGGGATCCGATTGCGAGCCGACGGTTCGACGATTTCTTCCGCGAAGCCTCGTTCGCAATCGAGGCGGTCACTTTCGAGCAGGCAAGGATTGCGCGCGAAGCCTACAGAGACTTTGGCAAGGGCAGCGGACATCCCGCACAATTGAATTTCGGCGACTGCTTCGCCTATGCCCTGGCCAAGACGACGACAGAACCCATTTTGTTCAAAGGCCAGGATTTTAAGCACACGGACCTCACTTCGGAACTTGAATAATCATAGTTCCCGGCGGATGAATCTTCCTCGCGCCTCTTTCGTATGAAACAATAGAACCCTGGCGCGAAGCGCATGAAACCTCGAATCCATCATTTGCGCGAACCGATCGGCGTGGCGCTGGAAAATCTGCGCGCGCATAAGATGCGCTCGTTCCTAATGCTGCTCGGGATCGTGCTTTCCGTTTCCACGCTGATTATGGTGGTTGCGTTGATCTCCGGAGTGAATCTCTACGTCGCAAACCGCATCGCCAATCTCGGCTCGAACGTCTTCCTGGTTCTGCGCTTCCCGATCATCACGGACACGGAAGAACTCGTGAAAGCCACGCGGCGGAACAAACCGATCACCTGGGATGACTACGTCTATTTGCGGGACAACTCGAAGCTTGCCCTGCGCGTCGGCGCGCAGGCCAATCTGCTGGGCCGCACCAAGGCCAACGGCCAGACCGTCGAGGATACGACCGTTTATGGCGTCACCGCGAACATAGGAGACATGAAGACCGAAGGGCCGGCCGCGGGACGCTACATCACGGACACGGACAATCAGCACCGGTCGCTGGTTGCCTTGATCGGCTCGGATATCGCGGACAAGCTCTTTCCCGGCATTGACCCCATCGGCAAGGATCTCGACGTGGACGGGCGGCCCTACGAAGTGGTCGGAGTCGGAAAGCCGATCGGAACGGTGCTGGGCCAGACGCAGGACAATTACGTCTACATTCCCATCGAGACGTGGATGAAGTTTTACGTCACGAGCAACACCAGCATCGCGGTCAACGTGCAAACGCGCGGCGCGGACTGGATGTCCCGGACGCAAGAGGAAATGGAAACGCTGATGCGCGCGCGCCGCCACCTAAGGCCCAACGATCTCGACAATTTCGGCGTGTTGGATGCCGGCTCGCTCGTGGATTTGTTCAAGCGAATCACCAGCACGCTGGCGGCCTCGATGGTCGGGATTGTGGCCGTGTTTCTCGTGATTGGCGGCGTCGTGATCATGAACGTGATGCTGGCGACGGTCACGGAACGCACGCGCGAAATCGGCCTGCGCAAGTCCCTGGGCGCGCGCCGCGGCGACATTCTTCTCCAGTTCCTGACCGAGACGGCGGTCATGTCCACCATCGGGGGCGGGATCGGAGTGGCCCTGGCCTACGCATTTGCGCAGATCATTGCCGCCAATACGCCCGTGCCGATGCACGTCCCGATTACGGCGGTGATCATCGCCCTGGCCGTTTCGACGGCGGTGGGCGTGTTCTTTGGACTCTATCCCGCCAGCAAAGCCGCCAACTTGAGTCCGATCGAAGCGCTGCGGCAGGAAGTCTAAATCGGCGCAGGGAATCCATGCGAATAGCGCTGGGCGAAAATACGAAGATGGCCCTGGACACGCTGCGGGAGAACAAGCTGCGTTCCTTTCTCACCGTGCTGGGCGTGGTCATCGGGATCACGGCGCTCATCACCGTGGCGTCGATCCTGGTGGGATTTTATTCGGACGTAACCGTGTACCTGAAAGCCTACGGTCCGAATACGATTTGGATTTTCAAAGTTTCCCCGGCATTAGCACCGGAAGAATGACCGCCGAGGAGCGCAACCGCAAGCCATTGACTTATGAAGATGCCCAGGCGATCCGGGAGCAATGCCCGGCCGTCCAGGAATTGTCCGTTTCGGTCATGCAGCGCATCTATGACTTCAACCGCCAGCCGCAAATTACCGCGCGCTACAAGGACAAGGAAGCCAGCGGCCTGAACTATTCGGGGTCGGACATCTACTACCCGGATGTGTACAACGCGAGAACCTACATCGGCCGCTATTTTACGGAAGCCGAAGATTTGCACCGCGAGGACGTGGCGGTCATCGGCTACGATCTTGGCAAAGCATTCTTTCCCGGCGGGAATGCGATCGATCAAATCATCTACGTCGAAGGTTTCCCTTACCGCGTGATTGGCGTATTCGAGCATCGCAAGGGCCAGCTCTTCCAGAATCCTCAAGTCGAAAAACAGGTGCTGGTGCCCTATCACACCTATCGAAAACATCATCCCGCCGACGACGAGCATTTCATCGGCGCCGAGGCGTATCCCGGAAAGATGGCGGAAGCCAAAGACGAAATCACCGCGGTCTTGCGGCGCACGCGTCGCCTTCCGTATTCGGCCCCCGACAATTTCGGCCTGTCCTCCGCGGAGGAAGTCGCCAACCAGTTCAAGCAGATCACCGGATCCGTGGCGCTGCTGACCGCCGTGGTGAGTTCGATCGGCCTGCTCGTGGGCGGAGTCGGCGTCATGAACATCATGCTGATGTCGGTCACGCAGCGCACGCGCGAAATCGGCGTGCGAAAAGCGATCGGCGCGCGCAGCGGGGACGTCATCTGGCAGTTCTTGACCGAAGCGGTCGTGCTCACGGGCGCCGGCGGCATCATCGGCGTGGTCCTCGGAATCGTGATCAGTGTGTTGATCCATATTTTCATTCCGAGGTTGCCGTCCGAGGTGCCTCTATGGGCGGTGCTTGCGGGTGTAGTCGTTTCCATGTCCGTCGGGCTGTTCTTTGGCATTTATCCGGCGGTGAAGGCGGCGCGGCTCGATCCGGTCGAAGCTCTGAGGTATGAGTAACCCGGGAAATGCGGGAATAACTCGTAACTAGGCATAGGGAAAGGCACTCAGGATGGCGACGACCAAACGGCAGATCATCGCAATTGGTGGAGGCGGATTCACGGTGGATCCGGCGCTGGAATTGTACGTCCTTTCCCAAGCGCGCAAACCAAATCCGGCGGTGTGTTTTCTGCCAACGGCCAGCGGCGATGCCGCCACCTCCATCGCCAAATTCTATGCGGTGTTCGTCAAGTTCCGCTGCCGCCCGACGCACGTCAGCTTCTTCGAGCGCACGCCCAATTTGCAGGAGGTTCTGTTGGCCCAGGACGTCATCTACGTGGGAGGGGGCAACACGAAAAGCATGTTGGCCGTGTGGCGAGAGTGGCAATTGCCCCAGATCCTTCGTCGAGCCTGGAATTCCGGGACGGTTCTCGCGGGAATCAGCGCCGGCGCGATTTGCTGGTTCGAATCCGGAATTACCGATTCCTGGGCGAAACAATTGATGCCCTTGCCCTGCCTCGGTTGGCTGCCGGGTACGTGCTGCCCACACTACGATAGCGAGGCGGAGAGGCGTCCGGCCGTGCATGAGTTGGTGGCGAAAGGGATCGTGCCCGCGACTCTGGCGCTGGACGACGGCGCCGCAGCCCACTTTGTGGGCCGCAAGCTGAAGCGAGTGGTATGTTCACGGCCGAAGGCCGGAGCGTATCGCGTGCAACGAGACGGCGGGAAAGTCGCCGAAATTCAACTTCCGGCGACGCGTTTGAAAACCTAACCGCGGAGCGCCGCGCGATTCCTCTTCTCCGGCCGTCGCGACGTTTCTTGCCCACTTGAACCTCTTCGCGGTACATTGTTGTAATCATGGACGAT
Source organism: uncultured Acidobacteriota bacterium (assembly GCA_963800455.1). Lineage (GTDB taxonomy): Bacteria > Acidobacteriota > Terriglobia > Acidiferrales > UBA7541 > Palsa-360. The sequence continues at coordinate 2,205,093 of CAWDAY010000004.1, forward strand.
CAAGAGTTTCAGAAACGCTGCGACGCGGCCTTCGATTCGTTGCGCCTCCGGCTTCAGGATGCGGGCGACGCTCACGGCTTCGATGTGGAGGGCGGAAGCGGAAAGCTCGAAGTGCTGTTCGAAGAGCCGGAAGAGACCAAGTTCGTGATCAGCCCGAACGCTCCGGTCCGGCAAATTTGGATTTCGGCGCTGACCACCAGCTTCAAGTTGTCCTGGTCGGACGCGGCGGGCACGTTCGTCCTGGAGAAGACCGGCGAGACCCTGATGCAGCTCATGGGACGCATCCTCACCGAGCAACTCGGCAGCCCGGTGACGGTGTAAATCGCGATGATCTTATTCAACCAAGACGTTACCCGCTTTCCCGGCCGACGTGCATCGGCTCTTTTTGCGCGCGTCGCTCTCCTGGCGCTGGCCGTCTTCGCGCTCCGAGCATCGGCGCAGGAGAATCCCTTTCCAGCCGCAGCCAGCGTGATTCAGCCACAGGCCTACGTATCGTTGCAGCCGGTGCCGCGCGGACGGGCATTTCAGGTTGCGGTGGTCGCAAAGATTTCTCCAGGTTTCCACATCAACGCGCACGTGCCTTCCGAAGACTATCTGATTCCCACCAAGGTCACCGCGGACCTGGCGCCCGGCGTCTTTCTGGTTGAGACCACATACCCGCGCGGAGTGATGCGCGCCTTCCGATTTTCAAAAACGCCGTTGCGCGTGTACGAAGGCTCGTTCACGGTGATGATGAAACTGCGCACCAGCGGCACCGCGCCGATCGGTCCGCAAAAACTGTCGCTGACCCTGGGCTACCAGGCCTGCAATCAGGATGCGTGCCTGCCACCCACAAAAATTCCCGTGACCGCCGACCTGGAAATCGCCGCCGTGGACACCCCCGCTCATCCCGCCCATCCAGATATTTTTTCTACGTCGCCGGCTGAGAAGTCCAAGTAGGACAAGCTTCACAGGTTGCGAAAAGTGCTGTCTATTTTTTCATTCCGAGCGGAGCGAGGAATCTCGCTTTCTTTTCATGGGTCAAATCGAGGAGAGATTCCTCGCTCCGCTCGGAATGACACGAGGGGGCGGGGCGCGCTCTTCAGCGCGCCGGGAATGCTTCGACGGCACGGCGCAGGCGGCTTACGACGCGTTCCTTGCCCAGCGCCAGCATAGTTTCAAAGAGCGGCGGCGCGACAGCCTGTCCCACGATCGCGACGCGCGTCCCATTGATCAGCAGCCCGGCCTTCACGCCTTCCGCGGCGGCCAGTTCGCGCAGGGCGTGGTCGCACGCGTCGTGATTCCAGTCCGGTAGCGCCGCCAGAGCTTCCGCCAGTTTGCCGAGCATCGCGCCGAGCCGCTCATCCTTCCAGAATTTTTCGCGAGCCGGCGAGTCGTATTCGAACGAATCGCTGAAAAACGCGCGGGACCAGGTCGAAAAATCCGGAAGCAACCGCGTGCGCGGACGCAACAGGTCCACGGTCTTCGCAAACCAGTCGCGCTTTTCGCCGGCCCATTCCGGCTTCCACAGTTTCGAGCGCTCCAGCTCGCCCTGCACGAAAGGAAGCAGCTCCTCGATCGGCAGTTTCTGCAAATACTGCGTGTTGAACCACTCCAGCTTGGGGCGGTCGAACACCGCGTTCGTGCGGCTCACGCCTTCGAGGGAAAATCGCTCGAGGATCTCCGAAGTTCTCATGAATTCCGCGTCGCCGACGGACCAACCGAGCAGCGCCAGAAAATTGCGAAACGCTTCGGGAAGAAATCCTTCGTCGCGGTAGGATCCCACGCTCGTCGCGCCGTGGCGCTTGGAAAGCCGCGTGCGATCCGGCCCCAGAATCAGCGGCACGTGCGCGAAAATGGGCGGCGTCGCGCCCAGCGCGCGATACAGCAGCGCCTGCTTCGGCGTATTGGAGATGTGATCCGAGCCGCGAATCACGTGCGTAATCCGCATGTCGATATCGTCAACCACGACGCTCAGTTGATACGTCGGTCCGCCGTGCGCCTGTCCGTCCTTGGGCGAACGCAAGAGAACGAAATCCTCGATCTCGTCGTTGGACACTTCGCGCGGACCGAACACGGCGTCCTCGAATTGCGTCGCCGCACCGAGAGGTACGCGAAAACGGATGGCCGCATTTTCCGCGCTCAATCCCGGCTTGCCTTCGCGGCAGGCGCAGCGGGTGACGCGGCGCGGGCCCTGCTCCTTCTTCACATCTTCCGTCTCTTCGACGGCGTCGCCTCCCGCGTATTTCTCCGGCGGGCAATCGCAATAGTAGGCGGCTCCCGAAGCGGCCAGCTTGAGTGCGGCGGCGCGATGCAGATCGAGGCGCTGCGACTGAAAGTAGGGGCCCTCGTCCCAATCCACGCCGAGCCAGCGCAAGCCGTCGAGGATGCCCTCGACCAGTTCCGGCTTGTTGCGCTCGATGTCCGTGTCCTCGATGCGCAGAACCATCGTGCCGCCACGGCCGCGTGCGAACAGCCAGTTAAACAGCGCCGTGCGCGCGCCCCCCACGTGCAAATATCCCGTCGGCGAGGGCGCGAACCTCACGCGGATTTCTCCTGTTGGCTTTCCCGATGCGTTGGAAGTCGTGGACATGCTGCTTGCGAGTCTCTCCTGTCGGTGAAAAACACTTCATCTTAGCCGAACCAGTCGAGGAAGGCGAGCAACCGGGGCGACAAATCGCTATACGTCCGTAATGAGAACTAGGTCAATTCCTTGTTAAGAACTGATGTGTCCGATCTCTCAAGTGCCTTGTTCCCGACTGGTACCCCCGTACCCTTGACCGTCTGGAAAGGCGTCACTTATAGTCCAAAAAGTGAGAACAAACACGGGATTTGTGTGTGCTGCCCGTGTAGGCAAGCCCCATTTGTGTCGGATGAATGGGCGCGCCAATGCGCCGGCATGAATTGAATGGCTTCGCTCGATAGCGCGAGCCACGAAGCTGCAGCCGGGCCGCAAGGCGGATGGGCGAGCGTCGTGGCGCGTTAGACTTAATGACATCGGAAAGCATTCTTGCGATCACCCTGCTGGCAGCGTCAGCACTGACGTCGGGCTTTTTCGCCTACATGCACAGCCTGCGGCGCCAGGCCTACCTGATGCTCTGGAGCGCCGGCTGGTGCCTGCTCGCGCTGCACTACCTCAGCCCTGCGCTGGATCCCTGGGCGGCCGTCGCTCCCTGGCAAGCCGCCGTCGACGAATGGCTGCTGGCCGCCGCGGCGCTTCTGTTTTTCAGCACGGCCCAGGTCTACACAAACGTCAAACCGTGGGTGCGTACGCCCATCGCCGCGGGCGGCGTATTTGCGGTGTGGTCGGCCGCCTACTACCTGCACGCGATTCCCGTTCCTCCGCAGCTCGGCGTCGCCGTGGTGCTGGCGGTCATTGCCTGGCTGTTTTATCAGGAGAGCCAGCGCCACGAAACGTTTGCCGATTTGCTGCTGGCCGGTTCGTTCCTCAGTTGGAGCGCGATCCTCGTCTGCGAACTGCTGCTCAGTTCGCGCATTGCGAGTTCCCTGCGCGCGCTGGAACTCCTGCCGCAACTCTTCGCGGCGGCCTTGATGGTGATGGGGCTCTACGAAGAAGAAAAGCGCCGCGTCGAGCAGAACATGCTGGCGCTCTCCAACGTCAATTTGGCTACGTCCAGTTTTGTCGGCCCGGAAATTCAAGAGATGCTCTCGCATGCGCTGGAGCGCGTGTTAAGCGTGGTGCGCATGCCGTCGGGCGCGCTCTTCCTGCATCACGGGCACGCGCAGGGTCCGACCTCCGTCGTGGCCGTGGGCTTGGCGGAAAATTTCTGCGCGATCGCCCAGGAAGAAGGCCTCGACGATCATCTCGTGGAGATGGTTTCGCGCCTCGGCGGCCTGGTCGTGTTCCGCGATCTGGGACGCGATGCTTCCTGGACGGCCCTCGAAGGCGAAGAAGCCTTCCGGCGCTTCCGGCAATTGGCGACGAGCCAGCGCCTGCGAACCGTCGTCGGGATCAGCCTGCAAGCCAAGGAACAGGCGTTCGGCGTGCTCTTCCTCGGCACAGCCGACACGCGCCGGTTTACCGCGGCCGAGCTTCGCCTCCTCTTGGCGCTGGGCCACCAAATCGGAATGGCCGTGGAAAACAGCTACCTCGTTCAGCAGACGGCGCGACGCACGCAAGAGTTGCACATGCTCAACGAAATCGGGCGCGCGCTCAGCTCCACGCTCGATCCGGACACCCTGTTCGAGACGATTCTCACGGAAATCAAGAACCTGTTCGACGTGAATCACTTTCTGCGTCGCGCTTCACGAGGCGGCCCGCAACGAAATCAAGTTTGAAGTCGAAGTCCGCAACGGCGAAGTCCTTCCCAAACGCTCGCGCCCGTTCGGCGGCAACCACGTCATCGAGTACCTGATGCGCTCGCGCCAGCCGCTTTTGATCCGCGAAAATTACACCGAGGAAATGCGCAAGCTGGGCGTCGATGTGCAGAATTCGCACGAAGGCAGCTTTTGCGGCGTGCCGCTCCTGCTGTACGAGCGGCCCATCGGAGCCATGATCCTGCAAAGTCCGCAGGAACGCGCGCTCGATTTCGGCCATCTGGAAATGATGCGCGTGCTGGCCAGCGAAGCGGTCATCGCCCTGGAAAACGCGCGCTTGTTCCGGGAAGAGCGCGCGAAATCGCGCCGTCTGACCCTGTTCAATAACATTTCGCGCAACATCATCACGACGCTCAATCCCGATGAAATGCTGGCAAAGATCGCGGAAGAACTGGACCAGGTGCTCGATTACTCTCATATGGGAATCGGGTTGCTCGATTATTCGGCCAAGGAAGTCGTGATTCAGGCCGAGGCCGGCAAGCGCAAGGGCGCTCTCGGACGGCGCCTGAGCTTCGACGGCAACGTGGTGGGCCGCGTCGCGCGCACGGGACAGATGGCGGTCGGTTACGTACGACGGGCAGCACTCCACCGGCGAGCCCGTCCTCGAGGGTTCCGATTCCGCGATTGCCCTGCCGATCGTCTACGCGGACCAACTGCACGGCGTGCTGTACGTGGAGACGGACACGACCTCCGATTTCCCTCAGGAAGAAGATTCTGTTCCTCGGAACGCTGGCCGATTTGATTTCCGGGGCGCTTCATAACGCATTGACGTTCCAGAAAGCGCAGGAACAGGCCATTACCGACGGCATGACCGGTTTGAAGACTCACCGCTTCTTCATGGAGGCGCTCTCCGGAGAATGGAAACGCTCGACGCGCGCGGGACGCTCTTTCTCTCTGGTGCTGATGGACCTGGACCGGTTCAAATTCGTCAACGATTTTTACGGACATCTGGACGGCGACCTCGTGCTCCAGCGCGTGGCCCACATTCTCGAACTGAATTGCCGCCGCTCGGACGTCGTGGCGCGCTACGGCGGTGACGAGTTCGTCATCCTCATGCCCGAAACCGACTCCGAGCAAAGCCAGCAGCTGGCTGCCAAACTGCGTTCCTGGATTTCCTCCGATCCGGTGCTGCGCGAGAAGAACGTGACTTCCAGTTTCGGCGTCGCCACCTTCCCGCTGAACGGATCGACTCCCCAGGAACTGATTCAAGTCGCCGACGCTTCGATGTACCTGTCCAAGCATCAGGGCGGCAACGCCGTTTCCATGGCGGATCAATTCACTCCCGACGATACCAAGAAGTGGAAGCGCGACGTCCTTGACGCATACCTCGGCGTCACGCTCAAGCGCCTGTTCTGCCACAGGACCCGACGCGTTTGTGGAAATCTATAGCCGCATCGAGCAATTCGCGAAGGCGCTCGCTGAAACTGGCTTCCCCTCGACGCGTCCGGGCTCGCATGAATCGTCGGGCTCGAACGGCAGTCTCTCGTTCGAGCCGCTGCCTCCGATCGTCATGGATACGCTCACGTCGCTGGCGCTCGCTGTGGATTCGAAGGATCAATTCACCCAGGGCCATTCGCACAAGGTTTCCAGCTACGCGGTGTTGATCGCCGAGGCCATCGGACTGGACGGCAAACAAATCGAGGAAATCCGGCTGGGCGGCATGCTGCACGACGTCGGAAAAGTCGGAGTCGTGGAGTCGATCCTGAACAAGAACGGTCCGCTGAATCCCGACGAATGGGAAGCCATGAAGCGCCACGTCGAATACGGCTCCAAACTCCTCGAACCGCTGCGCGGCACTGAGCGGGTCCGCGAAATGGTGGCCCACCACCACGAATTCTTCGACGGCTCGGGCTACCCCCTGGGGCTCTCCGGCGGCCAGATTCCGATGGGTGCGCGCATCATCGCCATCGCCGACGCCTACGACACGATCACCTCCGAGCGGACTTACAAGAAGGCTCGCGCGCCGGAAGAAGCGTTCCAGGAACTCCACCGCTGCGGCAACGCGCAGTTCGATCCCGAACTGGTGCAAGTCTTTATTTCGCGCCTGCGCGAAATGCCGAATCCCCTGATCGTGAATCCCGCGCTCGCACAGGAACCCGAAGTTTTCCACTGAGCGCAGTTTCCCGCGAACGCCCAAAATAAAATCCCGGCTCTGAAGTGGCGGGCTGCAGCCAACTGCTTGCTCAGCCTGAGCCGGAAAGGCGGGCCGGTTCGCGTCTATTGCACACCGGGTCTTCCGGCAGAGCAATCCTCGATCTTCCAGGACGGCGTTTCCGCCTCGCACCCTCTCTGTTACCCTCAATTGCTGCAGATGCAAAATAGGGGGAACCGATGCAGACCGCGCGCGTGCAATGGTTAGGCAAGGAACGGTTTGTGGCCCAATCGCCCTCGGGCCACCTGGTGGCGCTCGATGCGGATCGAATTTCCAACGAAGCGCCGGGTCCGATGGAACTCCTGTTGGTCGCTCTGGGGGCGTGTACGGCGACAAACGTCATCTCGATCCTCGCGAAAAAGCGCCAGAAGCTCGATGACCTGGAAGTCGAAGTGTCCGGCGAGCGCGCCGAAAAGCCGCCGCGCGTTTGGACGAAGTTGGAGATCGTCTACAAGCTGCGGGGTATTCTGGATGAAGCCGCGGTGCGGCACGCCGTCCAGCTGAGCGAAGAGAAATATTGCTCGGTCGCGGCAATGATCCGCAAGACCGCGCCGATCGCCTCCCGCGTCGAGATCGACAACGCCTAGCGCCGGAGATCGCGATGCTCGATCGGCTCGCGGCGGCGACGCCGGGCTTGTTTCGCCGCCTTCGATTGCGTAGAATCGCGCTTCTTCTTGCCGAAGAACCGCAGGCCTCACGGAGAGTGAATGTCCAGACGTATTGCAGCCAAGATTACCGGTGTGAGCGGATACGTTCCGCCCCGGATCATGTCCAACTCCGAGATGGAGAAGCTCGTGGATACCGACGATGCCTGGATTCGGGAGCGCACCGGCATCCGCGAGCGCCATGTTGCTGAAAAGGGCGTAGGCGCGTCGGAACTTGCGACTGCCGCCGCGCGACAGCTTCTCGCCTCCAGGAATCTGCCCGCGTCGGAAATCGACTTGATCGTGGTGGCAAGCGTCACGCCGGACATGATGTTTCCCGCCACGGCTTGCCTGGTGCAGAACAATCTCGGCGCAGCCCACGCCTGGGGATTCGATCTTTCAGCGGCCTGTTCCGGGTTCGTCTACGCTCTCACCGTCGGCGCCCAGTTCATCGGAGCGGGCAATCAAGAAAAAGCCATTGTCATCGGCAGCGACGTCATGACTTCCATCCTCGATTATGGAGACCGCACGACTTGCGTGTTGTTCGGGGACGGAGCGGGAGCCGTCCTGCTGGAACATACGGACAACGGCGACGAAGGCATTCTCGACTTCGAGCATGAAATCGACGGCTCCGGCGGAAAATATCTCTTCATGCCCGGCGGAGGCTCGGTTCATCCGGCTTCGCATGAAACCGTCGACAAAAAAATGCACTACGTGCATCAGGAAGGCGCTCAGGTTTTCAAGTACGCGGTTCGCCGCATGGCCGATCTCGCCTGCGAAATGCTCCAACGAAACGGCTTTACCAGCAAGGACCTGGCGCTGGTGGTGCCGCACCAGGCGAACCTGCGCATCATCCGAGCCATGCAGGAACGCCTTGGACTGGAAGACGCGCGAGTCATGGTGAACATCGATCGCTACGGAAATACAACCGGCGGGACCATCCCCCTAGGATTGCGCGATGCCGTCGAGGAAGGACGGCTTAAAAAAGGGGATCTCGTTTTGCTCGTCGCGGTCGGTGCGGGATATACCTCGGGCGCAGTGCTGCTTCGGTGGGCCTTCTAGGTAGGGGTTTCCGACTTCCAGGTGTACCAGCGGTTTCAGGATTACATGTTGCGGACTTGAGCCGCGCACACAATATTGCGCTCCAGGTGCTGGTCCATCAAAACCGCAATATAGCGCGAACAGGTGGCCATCTCAGCGTCCGCCCAGTTGGACATCGCAGGCACAACCTTGCCGACTTTCTCGATGACGGCGTAGTAGGCGCGAATGGCGGCAAAGCTTCCGCCGGGGCCCTGCAGGTCTGGAGACAAATCCTTTACAATCAGTATACTACGGAAATCCCGAGGGCCGATCTTGGTATGCGTGATCCCCGCAGCCGTGCGGATCCGCTCCGAGATCGCCTTGGCAGCAATCCCCGAAATGGTCGCACGCCAGTAGTAAAGCCCAAACTGGGCGAAAGCGACCATGGATACCGCTAGAATGACTACAGCTACCATCAGAGTCCGTCCTCAGGGGTACAGTCTCGTATATGCCTTCGTCTTCAGCAATGGACGCCTCGTACCAAGTCCATGTGCCTCAAGTACTAGTGGCAACCAGGCTGCTCGATCCTCCAACCGGATAAAATTTGCTCAGGCCGCAGCCCTCGACACGGCGCGCCAGTAATACATGCAGAAATTCCTGCATGCAATGGCCGAAAGACCGAGAACGAGGACGGCCGACACGGGGCGCTTCCTCCCACTTCCAATGTGAAACAAGAGAGCGGTGGCGACAATGGATCAGTGGTACTACCAGTTTTTTGGATCCTAAGTCTATGGAAGAGAAGTAGATAAGCCTCGGCCCGCCCCAGCCGGCCCCAATTTAGCGGGGTGGCAGGGGATAGACCTGTTTTGAGTTTGTCGAGTCGCAATCGTATTCGCGAATTTCGATTCTCCACTGAGGCTCCCCCAACTGGGGAAAGAACCGCTGCTTCCAGGCATAGCCTTCGTCACGCATCCGCAGGCGGGACGATATCGAGCCGCAGGATTGGTCCAGTTGCCGTGCCGCGTCGTCGATGGGTTCTCCACCCGGAGCGCGTCCGCCTCGGATCAGGATCATCTTCCCGCTGGTCGGGTGCCCCGCGGCAAGCCAGTCCGTGGGGGAATACACGTGAGGATCTTTGACGGTGTCGGGAAGCATGCCTTCGAACTTCCAGGGGCCGCTTTCCTTGGGCACTCGAAGATAGTAAGTCAGATAAAGCAGAAACGAAGGATGATCGGCGATGACCGTCGCGCCGCCGTTCATCTTGGAAGCCGCGTCTCCCGCCACCTCCTGCCAGGGTTCGATGAATCGCGGGGCCGAATAATAGCGGCGGGAATAAATTCCGTACCAGCCGGCCGCGCCGATCACCAGGAGGGTTCCCGCGAGGGCGAACGTCGCCCAGCGGGGCTTGGCGGCGTCAATCGCGGCCCCAGCCGGCAACAAGATCCAGGGAGCGAGCAGGAGAAGATATTTCGTCTGCAGGATTCCGATCAAAGCCATCACGACGATCAGCCCTGCGGTGTAGGCCAGGAATCGCCTCGCAGGATTCGGAAGCCACCAAACGATCAGCACGATGAAAGCCAAAACCGCGAGTCCCGCGGGAACGCTCAACCACCAAACCCACGGCGCAACGGACTCGCTTATAAAAAGCGAAAATACGTTGAACGCCATGTTCGCAACGATCGAGACGGCGCCCTGATGAACGTTGATCCCGTGCGACAACTCGGCTCGGAATGCCGGAATCAGAGGAACGGAGGAAACGCATACCAGCGCCGCGGTTCCGATCAAGACTTTGGGAGCAGCCGTCGGCTCTTTCGAGCGCAGCCGAAGAACCTGATCCACTGCGAGGCACGCGAGAATGGCCCAGCCGAAGTAGTTTGTCCAGACCAGGCAGACGCAGAAGAATAGCAATGCCCCCCATCGGCCGCTGGTGGGATCATCCAGATATTTTAAATAGGAGAGCGTCAGGCCGGAGACCAGCATGAACGAAAACGAATACCACGCCGCCAGCCGCGCGAAGTGAAACCCGAAAGGCCAAAGCACTCCCAGCCAGATGACGGCGATGCCGCCGGCCGGACCTGAAAAATAACGGCTGGCGCGGCCCAGCAGAAACAGTCCGGCCATAAAAAACAAGACGGAGGGAATCCGAAGATAGTCGAACGTTCCGCCCGTCCAGCGCAGCCAGAAATGGAGCAGGATGTCATAGAGAGGCGGGTGCTCGTGCTTGCCCGCGCCGGCAAAGAACGCCGCAAGCATGGCGCGCAGCGGGCCGGCCGAGACGCCCAGGATCGTGCACTCATCATCGATGAACGTGACCGAATTATTGGTCGTCACTAAGCCAACGCCCAGCAATAACAGCGGGATCACCTGCTGCGTGACGATGTTTGGTTTTCGGTTGCGGACCGGCATGGTTACTCTTTGCCCGGCCTCAGCGGGAAACCCGCCCAGGCGTTGAGCAGACCCAGCGTTTCACGCACCACGTCCAGTGCGTCCTGGGTATGGCGCCACCAATGGGCGCCGTCGTAAGGGTCATCTTCGGCGTAGTGCACCATCATGCGGGGATTGTCGCCTATAAGTTTACGCCAGATCGTGCGCACCCGGCGAGTATGGGGTTTCGAGGTAACGATGATCACCGAGTGAAAATCCATCTTGCGGAGTTCGTCCGCGGTCTGGCGGACTTCCGCTTCCGTATTCGCATTCGGCTGCTCCAGGATGCGAATCGCGTCCAGCGGAACTCCCTTGGCGATCAAGACCTTCTCGTTGTAGAAATCCTCGCCTAGATACGAGATTTTCATTTCCTTCAACGCATCCGCGGGAGTGATGGGGGGTGAAATCCAAACCTGGTCCGCGAAGCCCCCCTGGTAGACGCGCGCGGCTTCCACGGCGCGTTCCGGGAGGCGCCCGCTCAATACTAAGATCACATCGGCGTGCACGAGCGGGTCGCTGACGACCAGCCAGTTCCCGACGCCCAAAAACACCGTGGCGGCCGCGCCGGCCAGCAGGATGAAAATTCCGCCGCGGATCAGCCAGCGGCGCATTCTCGATTTCGATTCAGTCAAAATTCCGCCTCATCGCCTCCCGCGCCCCTGGAACCCAATCGCGCGCTTCAAGCTTTCCGGCGAGATCCTTCCGCGGGCTCGTGGAGCGCCTTGGTGAAAAACAAATTATAGTGTCGCTTGGTGCAGTCTTCGCAGCGAAAAGGCCTTAGTAAGAAAAGCGGAAGAACGGCCAATTCAAAAAGTCCGCGCCGGTGCGAACGCCGAACGTCCAAACTGTTGCACGCCGGACAGCACCGCAACAAATAAAATCGAGCCTGGGACATGGTCATCGGGCGGACGAGAAATCCTACCCCGCTGACCGTTCGAGGTCAATTCGTACCCCGGGGGGCGCACCCCGCGGCGCGATCCAGGTCGGCAGGGCGCTGTTCGCTCCTACTTACTTAACGGGGCTTCCGCGGCCGGGAAAGACGGTTGCAGATACGCACTCGTTCCTCCGAACCGGACTTTCTACGGGCGGCCTCTGACGCTACAATGAAATTGAGGGTGTCCACGAGCTTCCACCTTATGAGGACTACGGAATCATGACGAAAAACAATTATCTTGAAGGCCCATGTTTGGAAGGGCGGGCCCATTGCGCGCAGTAGTCACGGGAGGGGCCGGATTTCTCGGGTCGCATCTGTGCGACTCTCTCCTCGACCGCGGTTGGGACGTTCTCGCGATCGACAACCTCGTGACCGGCGCGGCCGCAAATCTGCGCCATCTGGCGGACAATCCTCGATTTCGGGTCGTCCAGCATGACGTCACAAAGTTTATCGATGTCCCGGGCCCCGTCGACTACGTCCTCCATTTCGCTTCGCCCGCAAGCCCGGTCGATTATCTGAAGCTGCCGATCCAGACGCTCAAAGTGGGCTCGCTCGGAACGCACAACGCTCTGGGGCTGGCCCTGGCGAAGAAAGCCAAGTATTTCCTCGCCTCCACATCCGAGTGTTACGGCGATCCTCTCGTCAGCCCGCAACCGGAAACCTACTGGGGCAACGTGAATACGGTCGGCCCGCGCGGCGTTTACGATGAAGCCAAGCGATTCGCGGAAGCCATGACGATGGCCTATCACCGCGAGAAGGGCCTGGATACGCATATTGTCCGGATCTTCAATACCTATGGCCCCCGTATGCGCCTCAATGACGGCCGCGCCCTGCCGAATTTCGTGCATCAGGCGCTCAGCGGAAAACCCATCACCGTGTACGGCTCGGGAAAACAGACGCGCAGCTTTTGCTATGTGTCCGATTTAATCGAAGGAATCTACCGTCTGATGATGTCCGATGAGCACGAACCGACCAACATCGGAAATCCGCACGAAATCACGATCCTGGAATTCGCCGAGCGGATTCGCGATTTGCTCGGCGTCTCCACTCCCATTATCTTCGAGCCTTTACCGCAGGACGATCCCAAGCAGCGCTGCCCCGACATTACCAAAGCGCGGCGTTTGCTGAACTGGGAACCAAAAGTGAATTTGGAAGAGGGTCTGAAACGGACGCTGGAATCGTTCAAGAAACAGTTTGCCGAAACTCAGGCCAAGTAGGACGGGCTTTAGCCTGTCCTCTTTTGATTTTTCCCAGCTTGAAAGACATCAAATCCGGACAGGCTGAAGCCCGTCCTACTTACTGCCCCGCCATCACGGCTACCGAATCGGGCCGGCCGAAGCTCATATATTCGAATCCCAACTCCTTCATTTCCCCAGGGCGCAGCATGTTCCGCGCGTCGATCACCAGCGGGCGCGCCATTTCGCTCCGGACGCGCTTCCAGTCCAGCCGCCGGTACTGCTCCCACTCCGTAAGCACCAGCAACGCGTCGGCCCCATGCGCCACTTCGTAAGGATCGGCGGCGTACTTCAGATCCGGAAACACGCCGCGGGCGCGTTCCATGGCCTCCGGGTCGGTGGCGCGAACTTGCGCGCCTTCCGCGAGGAGACGCCGGATCACTTCGATGGCGGGTGCGAGGCGAATATCGTCCGTGTTGGGCTTGAAGGCGATCCCCAGGACGCCGATCTGTTTTCCCTTCATCACCCAGAGGGCCTTCTTCACTTTCTCTAGAAGACGATCCACCCGCTGTTTGTTGACGCGCTCGGCTTCCTTCAGCAACCCGAAATCCACGCCCGCTCGGTCGGCCAGCTTGATGAACGCCTGAATATCCTTCGGCAAACAGAATCCGCCGAATCCCAATCCCGCTTTCAAGAACTGCCCGCCGATGCGCGGATCGAGTCCGACGGCGCGAGTGACTTCCTCGACGTTGCCGCCCAGCCGCTCGCATAGATCCGCCAGCACGTTCGCGTAGGAAATCTTCAGCCCCAAGAAGGAATTGGAGGCGTGCTTGATGAGCTCCGCGCTGGCGATGGTGGTCACCACAAAATCCGGCGTCGCCGCCGGAGGGCAATTCGGCTGGTGCACCGGGCAGCGGTATCGCCCTCGAGAATCGGCTGGTATAACTCGCGCAGCTCCTGCTCGGACTCCTTCTCCTCCACGCCGATCACGATCCGGTCGGGATGAAAGAAATCCTCCACGGCCGTGCCTTCGCGCAAGAACTCGGGATTGGAGGCCACGCGAAATTTCGCCCCCGGATTCGCCGCATACACTTCGAGCGCGCGCTTCAGCTGTTCCCCTGTCTGCGCCGGCACCGTGCTCTTCTCGATCACCAGTTTTGGCGTGCGCGACTCCCTGGCAATCATCCGCGCCACGTTGTCGATCGCCGAAAGGTCCGCTTCGCCGGTTTCCGTCGGAGGCGTTCCGACGCAGATGAAAATCACGTCCGATTCCCGCACCGCCTGCGCGCCGTCCGTGGTGAATCGCAATCGCCCTTCGCGCACCACGCTTTCCAATACCTTGTCGAGATGCGGTTCATAGATCGGGATTTTCCCGGCCTGCAGCGCGGCGATCCGGGAGCTATCGTTGTCGGTCGCGATGACGTCGTGCCCTGCCTCCGCCAGGCAACTCCCCGATACGAGTCCCACGTATCCGCAGCCAATCACGGCTAGTTTCACGCGCGTTCTCCCTTTGCAGGCCCGCTGCTTCCCTGCTGAGCGAATCTTCCTATCGATTTTCGCCTATTCCGCCACGCAACAAAAGCGCCATTCCGCGCGGCGTTGCCACAGAAACAATTCTCCTATGCCGGGTCTATCGTTTCACGAGGAGATTCGGGGGTCTATTCGCGGGGAAAGGTCAGCTGCGATTCTTGGGAAGTATCGAACCGCCCGAGAGCAGCCCGCGCAGGGCCAGCAGCAGAAGGCGCGGCTGGCTCAGGGCGATGCTCCAGAGCACGCGCGAGGCTTCGTCACGCGTGTACTGGCTGAGCGAGCGCCGCGTCGAATCGTTCATGAGATCCACGAGGCGGCTGTAATCCGCCTGCTTGAATTGATGAATCGTCTTGCGAATGAGCAGGTGGAGATCGAGTTCCCGGCGCAGCGAACGCAGTTCGCGGCTTTCGCCGCCCTGCACGATCGCTTCGCTCACGCCGATCGCGCCTCGGAATCCCGTGACGATTCCGCCGACCGTCGAGACCTTCACTTGTCCGGCGGCGTCACCCACCAAAAATACGCGCCCCGCGCCAACGCGCCGCTCGACCGGAGTCCAGCGGTCATAGACCGGGATTCGCGCGCCCTGGTACCCGAGCGGCGTGAACCCGCGCTTCTCCATAAAGCGATCGAGGCAGCGGCGAGTCTCCTGGCCATCCTCGCCGATCAATCCCAGGACCGCGCGCTCGGCCGATTCCGGGATCAGCCAGTAGAAGTACGGAGTGTCGTCCGGCACGAACCAGACTCGCACCGTGTTGGCGGACATATCCTTGGGCACTCGTACGACCGCCTGCACCAGCGGAACAGTCGGCTGGCGCGGCCAGCCCGCGCTCTGCGCGACGCGTGAGAGAGCTCCGTCCGCTCCCACGACGACATCGGCGTGCAGCTCTTCCGCGGCGGCGTTCTGGCCGCGTTCCACGCTCACGCGCAAGCCAGTTCCATTGCTTTGCAGGCCTACGAACCGATTCCCGAAATTGACCCTGGCGCCGTGGCCTTGCGCGTCCTCGGCAAGATCGCGAATCAGGCGGGACCTCTCGATAATCAGATCGGGACGATTCAGGGGAACCTGCGCGGTGCGCCCGTCCGTGAACAGCTCAAACTTGCGGATTTCGTTGACGATCGCGGGTTCCCCGACCTGCCCCAGCAGCGTGCGCATGTGGCTGGTCACGATGAGTGTGCGCGGAGTCGGATCCAACTCGTCGGACCGCTCGATCACGTCCACTTCGCAACCCGCGCGCGCCAAAAGCGAGGCGGTGAAAAAACCGGAAGCCGATCCGCCGACCACGGCGACATGTGGTCCAGATTTTGTACCTGAGCCCTTTTTGAGTCCTTGCTGCAGTGTGACCTTCCCCGCGCTTCTAAAACCCTGTCGAGTGCCGATGAGGCATCGACATGGAAGCGCTTCCATTCACCGAACTGTGGTCGAAATATGAGGGCCGGCGTCCAAGGCTGGCCGCCAATCTACCCTCGCGGTGGAACGGGACTATCCAAAAAACTTCCGCTTGCCCCCGGCAGATAACCCGTCCCCGAGCCAAAACTGCGACACCGCAGTATAGCCAAACCGGGTCATAACGCAAAGCGGAAGGCGTCTTTCCTCCGAAGAAAATTACGCGTCCTGCGTTGTGCTTGCAGGCCGAAACCGCATATCATTCGAACGGGACGATTCGAGGGCCGCGAGAGCGTTCCAGCCGCGCGCCTCGAGGGAAAGAACGTGGATTCCAGCTTGATTTCAGTGCAAGTGGGACTCCCGCGCAGCGTCAATCGGGATGGCCAGGAAGTCTTGACGGGCATCTTCAAATCCCCCGTCGAAACTCGGCTGCGGATGCGGGAGCTGAATCTCGATGGAGACCGCCAAGCCGATTTGTCCGTCCACGGCGGGCCGAACAAGGCCGTATACGTGTATCCCTCCGAACATTATCCGTTCTGGCGTAAGGAACTGCCCGGCATGGAGTTGCCGTGGGGAGCGCTCGGTGAAAACCTCACCACTTCGGGTCTTCTCGAAAACGCTGTCTGCATCGGGGACCGATTCGCGATCGGCACAGCGGAAGTCGTCGTCACGCAACCGCGGCTTCCCTGTTTCAAACTCAACCTCAAATTCAATCGCGACGACATGGTCAAACGCTTCCTGGCAAGCCGCTTCACCGGATTTTATCTTCGTGTCCTTCGCGAAGGAGAAATCGGCGCAGGCGATGCGATCGTTCCCGTTCATCGGGACGAGTATCGCGTTTCCGTGCTGGACACCTTGCTCCTGCATCTCGGCGAATCGGATTCGCGCGAACTGCTTGAACGCGCGCTGCGGGTGGAATATCTCTCCCCATCCTGGCGGCAGGAGTTCCTCGAACAGATTTGAACATTTTTGAACAAGCGCGCGGCAGAGCGAACAGGCCGCTGGGTCCGCGCAATCGTCTTGCGCACACCGCAGCCGCAAACCGATTGCCTGGACGGCGGGGGAAGCGTACGATGCGCGAGCCGCAATCGGAAAAGCGAAGCGGATTTGCCGCTTGAACCGGCGCGACGAACGTTCGCGTCCCCGCGGCCGAAGAAATTCCCAGGAGGACGGAGATGAAGGTCAATGTGGGTTTGGTCGGACTTGGACGGCTCGGGCGCGTCTATGCGCGCGACCTGGCGGCGCGAGTCACCGGCGTGCGCCTCGCGGCTCTCGCGGATACGAACGCCGCGCTCGCTGAGGAAGTCGCGCGCGAGCTGGACGTGCCGCGCTGGTATCCGGATCCCCTGGCGATGTTCGACGATCCCGGCGTGGACGCCGCCGTCATCGTGAGCCCGACGGACACGCACACCGATCTAGCCGTCGCCGCGCTCGGGCGCGGAAAAGCGGTGTTTTGCGAAAAACCTCCCGCCCTGTCGCTCAGCCAAACGCAAAAAATGAAAGACGCGGCCGCGCGCGCCAAAGGCTTCCTGCAAATGGGTTTTATGCGCCGGTTCGATGCAGGCTACGCCGCGGCGAAAAAGCAGCTCGACGAGGGCGTCATCGGCACGGCCATCGTGTTCAAGTCTTCCTCGCGCGATCCCTACCGGCCTTCGCTGGAATATGCGAACCCCAAGAGCAGCGGCGGAATGATCATGGACATGGGAATTCACGATTTCGATCTGGCGCGCTGGTACATGGGCGAGGCCGCGACGGTCAGCGCCATTGGCGGAACGCTCGTGTACCCGGAGCTCAACGAAGTCGGCGATATCGACAACGCGATCGTCTCGATCACGTTCGCCAGCGGACGCATCGGCGTGGTCGACCTCAGCCGCAGCGGCATTTACGGCTATGACATTTTTGGAGAGCTCCTCGGCACCAAGGGCACGTTGCGAATCGGCTACCTTCGCGAGACGCCGCTTTTCGTCATGACCAAAAACCACGTCGCGCATGATACCGTTCCCTTTTTCATGGAACGGTTCCGCGACGCCTACCCCACGCAGCTCCAGAATTTCATCGACAATCTCCAGCACGATCGCCAGCCGCCCATCACCATCGACGACGCGATGGGTTCGCTGCGCATCGCGCTGGCGGCAACGCGCGCGCAAGCTACCGGCAAAGTGGTGTCCTTGTCGGATCCAAGTTTGTAAAAAAGTTTGGAACGGAAGATTTCGCGCGAAGGCTGTTACGGCTTGCGGGATTGCCGTTCGTACGGCACGCGCCGACAGATGGCCGTGGACCGAGTGGGGGCATATCCAAATCGGTCCCGCTTGATATACACATGTAAGGTGTGTATTCTGATTTTGGAGTCGAATGGAGGCGATCGGATGTATCTCCGCATCAATATCACCTTGCCGGAAGAAACAATTCAACTCATCGACCGGGTCTCCAAAAAGGGCAATCGAAGCCGCCTGATCGATCAAGCCGTGAAACGCTATGTAACCGACGCGCGACGCGCGACTTTGAGGAAACGCCTGAAAGAGGGAGCGTTGCGCCGGGCGGAACGCGATCTTCGCCTGGCCGAAGAGTCGTTTTTCCTGGAAGAAGAGGCATGGCACACAAACGCGCGGTGAATTTTCCCAGGCGCGGCGAGGTGTACCTTGTCAATTTCGATCCAGTGATCGGCGCTGAAATCAGAAAGACACGGCCGGCCCTCATCCTGCAGAACGATATCGCGAATCGTTATAGCCCTTTGACCATCGTCGCCGCCATTACATCTCAATTCGAGGAACCGCTCTATCCCACGGAAGTTCTTTTGAAGGCGGGCGAAGGTGGGACCACGAAAGATTCGGTAATCCTCCTGAACCAAATCCGCTCGGTCGATAAACGACGCCTTGTGCGACGACTCGGGACCATCCGTTTCGAGTCGATGCGCCGCGTGGATCGATCCCTTCAGATAAGCCTTGGGCTGATAGCGATTTAGAATTCGACACTGAGGCGCTACGCGGCAGGCTTGTTTTTTCGCGTTTGGCGTTCGTACGGCGCAAGCTCCAGCAACCCGACTGCGACGAGGACAGCCAGCGCCGATAGGCCCGCAACCGTATACGCGGCGCGCGCGGACAGATGGCTGATGGCCAGAGCCAGCAGGCCGGAAACGGCGCCGAGCAGGTACATGACGAGCACCGCGGATCGCTGGCTTCGGAACAAATTCGCGAGGCGGTGCGCGGTATGGTCTTTTCCCGGAGTCGTGAAGGGCAGAAAACCGCGGCGCGAACGAGAGATGGAAATCAGCGTGGTATCGAAGATCGTCGCGCCGAGGATGAAGACAGGAATGAGCCACGCGGCGTGCTGATTTCCAGACATCGCCGGCCGCAGCTTGAGCGCCAGCGTGGCCATCAGGAAACCCAGGAACATCGCGCCGCCGTCGCCCATAAAAATTTTCGCGGGTTTGAAATTCCAGCGCAGGAATCCGGCGGCGGCGCCGAGGACTGCAGCGGCCATCGTGCTTACAAGAAGTTGGCCGCTCTCGAGCGCGAAGACGGCGAAGAAGAGCGAAGCCATCGCGGCGACGCCTGCGCAAAGCCCATCCATGTGATCCAGAATGCTGAACGACGCAGTGATCCCCACAACCCAAACGAGAGTCAGCGCCATATCCGCCCAAATTCCAAGCTGCCCGGGCAAAATATTGGAAAACACCTGCGCGCGGATGCCGGAAACGAGCAAAATCACCGCGGCGGCGGGCATGGCTCCGAACAGCTTGATTTGATGGTGCAGCAGGCCGCGGTCGTCCAGAATCCCGACGACGGCGACGAGCGTCGCGCCGGCGTAAATCCCGATCACTTCCGTCAGGGCCGGGCCATCCATCGTCACGAGCAGCGCGATCAGCACACCCAGATAGATCGCCAGACCGCCCAGAAGCGGCATCGGCTGTACGTGCACTTTGCGCGGACCGGGATGATCCACCATTCCAACGCGAAGCGCGAGTTGCCGCACCGGAACGGTCAGGCCCATCGAGGCAATCAAACCGACAGCAAACGCAATCAGGCTCGAATTCATAAAAGCACCGGATTCAGCGCGCGCCGAGCTTTTTCCTGGGAATCGCCCTCACGCTCGCTCTGCCCCTGACTATGTAATCTCAATCGACAGCGCGTTTCAAGCTTTTGCGAAACTGAATCTGCCGCGTGTTTCATTCGCGAACAGCGTCTTCAAGAGTATCGGCAAAAATCTTCAACTGCTTCACTCTATCATAAGAAAAAGAGATCTCTCGCGCGCGAACCGCCATGCTCCTTAATTGTTCCGGGTTGTGCAACACGCTTCGCAGAGCTTCCGCAACGCTATTTGGATCGTCGGGATTGGCGGCGATGCCGCATCCGGTCCGCCGGATAATTCGCACCACGTCGCATTCGTCCGGCGCGACTCCCAGCACGGGCCGCCCTGCGGCCAGCGTGGGATACAATTTGCTCGGGACCACGACTCCTTCCAGCCCTCGCTTCACCGTCACCACATGCATGTCCCCGGAAGAGAGCACCTGGGGCACTTCGCTCGCGGGACGGAACGGCAGAAAACGAACCGCGCGGCAACCCTGCGCCATGGCCTCGACCTGAGGCTTCATCGCGCCTTCGCCGATAAACACGAGGCCCACGCCTTCCCTTTCCAGCATTCGCACGGCGGAAATAAGCGTTTGCCACGCGCCATAGAACCCCAGATTCCCCGCGTGGACCAGCGCAAAGCGGAAGTCGCCGCGAATTTCCCGCGCCACGGGATTCTCCGGAGGGGGGACTGTTTCCGGAATCGTGATTCCGTCGCGCGAGACGACCACGCGCGCCGGATCGATCCCTTTTGCAACGATGCGGTCCCGCATATCCTCGCCCAGAACAATCACGCGCGCCGCGCGGCGCAGCGCCCAGCGGTGCATCGCCTCCCAGCGCGCCGTGAAGCTGCCCGGCCGCACGATCGAGCCGCCCACGGCCATGTCCGGATACATGTCGCGAATGTTGTACACAAACGGGCGGCCCGAAAGCTGGGCCACCAGGGCGCCGGCGATGCCTTCGATGGGAGGGTCGGTCATCGCCAGCACAACGTCCGACGGAAGGGAGAGGGCCCTCGGGACAGCCAGCGCTAGATACGTCAGATAATTCGAAACGCGCCGGCGCATTTGAAAGCGCGGATAGGCGGTGGAACCCACGCGCTCGATCGCCAGATTGCCTCGGGCTTCGCGCCGCAACAGGTAGCGCGGGTGCGTTTCGGACGGATCGTAGCTCGGACGGCCAGCGAGCACGGTGACGCGATGATTTACCGAAAGGGCCTCGGCTACTTGCACGGCGCACTTCGCCGTCGCGCTCGTGTCCGGCGGAAAATATTCGTTCAGAAGAAGAATGTGCATAGACTCGTGGCGCAGGCTTCAGCCTGTGGGTTTTGGGCCTTGCAGAGGCGAAACCCGACAGGCCGAAGAACCTGTGTGACTACTCAATGCAAAAGGCGCCAGCGACTAACCGGGCAGCGAAAAATCCAGGCCTTGTGTCATTCTGAGCGGAGCGAAGAATCTCTCTTCGATTTAAGTACAATCTACAGAGAGATTCTTCGGCGAAAAGCGCGCCTCAGAATGACAGCGAAATCCTTTTCCCGCGTCCTGTAAAGCCGTATTGACTTGTGGGCTGTACGGCACAGCTGACGCCGTGCCCTACAAAACCCCACAGGCTGAAGCCTGCGCCACGGAACATGAGAGAAAAAATGCAATCACGCAAGATCGCTAGTCGCCGCCCGGGCGCGGCTCATCGAGAGCTTTCGGCTTGCGAATCAGGAAGTCGCCCAGGACCAGCACGTCCATTTTGGTGCGCAGAAAGCAGTCGATGGCTTCCTCGGGCCGGCAAACGATCGGTTCGTTGTCGTTGAACGAAGTGTTCAGGACCACCGGCACGCCGGTGAGATCGGCAAATTCGCGAATCAGCCGCCAATAGCGCGGATTCTCCGCAAAGGTGACTGTCTGGAGGCGTCCCGTGCCGTCCACGTGCGTGGGCGCGGGAATCACGTCGCGCTTCTCGGGCCGAACGGAATAGGCCTGCGTCATGAACGGGCACGGAGCGGACTTCTCGAAATACTCTCCCGTGTATTCCGCGAGGATCGATGGAGCGAACGGCCTGAACATTTCCCGGTGCTTGATGCGGGCGTTCAAAATTTCCTTCATATCTTTCCGGCGCGGATCGGCGACGATGCTGCGATTTCCGAGCGCACGCGGTCCCCATTCCGCGCGCCCTTGAAACCAGCCGAGTATTTTTCCGTCGGCGACTTCCTTTGCGGCTTCCCTCGCGGTTTCTTGTTCGTGAAGTTCCAAAATCTCTAATCCCTCGCTCCGCAAGCGGCTGGCATCGATCGCGGCGCCGATCTTGTCATGCGTGTATCCCGGCCCCCAGTAGGCGTTTTCCATGACGAAGCTTCGCGGCTGGCCCAGGATCTGGTGATACACGAAATAGGCGGCGCCGATGGCTAGCCCCGCGTCGCCGGCCGCGGGCTGCACAAACACTTTCTCGAACGGCGTTCGGTCCACAATTTTTCCGTTGGCCACGCAATTAAATGCCACTCCGCCGGCTAAACAGACCGCTTTCTGCCGGGTGCGGGCGTGCAGCGCGCGGAGCATTTCGAACAAGACCTCTTCCAGGCGCGCTTGCAGGCTCGCGGCGCCGTCGCGATGCGCTTTTTCGACCGGAGCCGCCGGGTTGCGCGCGGGTCCCAGGCGTTTTGCCATGTAGTCCGAATACATCGCGCCCAGCTCCGGGGTCTTGTCGGCTTCCTTCCAGGTCATTTCCGGGCCCGTGCGGTGATGTTTAAAATATGGGAGTCCCAGCCGGAAGCCGACGCCGCGCGTGCTTCGGACAATCTTGCGGAACTCATCGAGGTAGGCAGGCTCGCCGTAGGCGGCTAGGCCCATTACTTTGTATTCGTCGCCGAATTTGCGAAACCCGAGGTATTGCGAAACGGCGGTGTAGTACATTCCGAGCGAGTGCGGAAAGGCAATCGAGCCGTCAATCTGCATGCGATTGCCGCGGCCGACGCCCCACATCGTGCTGGCAAAATCGCCGAGGCCGTCCGCGGAAAGCAGCGCGGCCTGATCGAACGGAGAAACGAAAAACGTGCTCGCCAGATGCGCCTGGTGATGCTCGACGCGGTGATACGCGGCTGGAATCTCGTTCGGCGAAACGTCAAACGCCTTCGCCAGCGCTTCCGGGATGCCCGCGAATTTCGTGATGACTTTGGCCCGCTCGAGAGCGAAGCTCGGCATCCGGAGGGAGTACAACAACTTGGTTCCGAAGCGCGCCCAGGGATTGCGCGGGATCGCAATGTGCGTTACTTCCCGCAGCGTGATGCCGGCGGCTTCCAGGCAGTAGCGGATCGCCGCGGCCGGAAATCCCGCTGCATACTTTACGCGGTTGAAGCGCTCTTCTTCGACGGCGGCGATCAGGCGTCCGTCCGCAACAATCGCCGCCGAAGCATTTCCGTGGTACGCGTTAATCCCGAGGATGTACATCCGAAGTGGTTTTTCCCTTCCCTAAGAACGTCTCGTCGACGCGGTAGCGGATACCGCGGCCGGCCGAACGGCTTCCGCCGCCGGAACGGAACGGTTCGCCGCATCGGTCACATGATGGCGAATCCATTCGTTCAGCACATACAAGCTCCATGGGCGAGACCAGTTCGTCTGCCCGATCACGAAATTCTGCCACGCACCGCGCACCGCCCGGGAATTCACGTACTTCCGCAGCGGCGGCGTGAGATTTGCCAGGTCCTGGGACAGGCGCACTCCGAGCGGCCCCCGGAGCCAGACGTCCCACGGCAAAGTAAATGTTCTCTTGGATTGGCCCACAACCTCGTTCGGGAGCACGTCGGAAAGCGCTTCCACCAGCAGGGATTTCGGAACATCGCGCGTGTATTTCGCATTCCTTGGCAATCGGCCGACAAACTCCACCAAACGATGGTCGAGGAACGGCACGCGGACCTCGAGTGAATTGGCCATGCTGGCCGTGTCGGTGTCGCGCAACAGCGTATTCACCATGTAGGTTTGCAATTCGAAACAGGAAACCGACGTGAAGGAATCGAGCTGCGCGGCCTGCCTCGCGGTCTCCCGCATGCGCTCGCGCCAGGGATTATCCTGATTCCGCGAATACTCGGAGGATTCGAAATAGGGAGCCAAGAGCCGCCGCACCCGGGAAGGGGTGAAGAGAAGCCGCGTGAAATAATATGCGTGCGGAAAATCTTTGGGGGAACTCCAGGCGGAAGCAGCCTTGCGCACCGCGTCGCCGGAGGCAATCCGGACGGCCGCGCCGGCAGTCAGACGGCGCAAGGGACTGGGAATCCAGCGTCCGAGTCCTGCCACAAACGCAGCCCGCGGAGTAGAAACAAACGTGGAGTACCCGCCGAAGATTTCATCGCTGCCGAGCCCTGAGAGAGCCACTTTCAAGCCAGCTTGGTGCGCGGCCCGCGACACAAAGTAGGTATTCAGCCCGTCCATAGTGGGCTGGTCGAGAGACTTGACCGCATCGTCCAGTTGGTCGCGCAGCGCGCTGGGAGTCAGGGAAATCTCTTGGTGGCGCGTCTGGAAGTGTGCGGCCGTTTGGCGCGATACCTTCGCTTCGCTGTACGCCTGCTCGGGAAATACCACCGTGAAGGTATGCAAATCGCTTTGCAATCGGCTGGCGAGAGCCACCAGGCTCGTCGAGTCCAGGCCGCTCGAAAGAAACACTCCGAGCGGAACATCCGCGATCAGGTGGTCGCGGACTGTCTCCTCAAGCAACGGACGCAACAGTTTCGCCGCTTCCTGCAAGGTTTTCGGCTGCGGCCCTTCCTGTTGAAGCACCGCGTCGGAATACACCCAGTAGGGTTTTGGCGAAGGCTTTGACGGGGGAGCGTCGGCGGAGAATGCGAGGAAATGTCCCGGAGGAACCGAGAAAATTCCTTCCACCAATGTGGACGGCTCGGCAACGGAACCGAACGTGAGAAACGCTTCGAGAGAATTGGGAGACAAGTGCGGCTGGATCATGCCGCCGGCCAGCAGCGCGCGCACTTCGGAAGAAAACACCAGAGAGCCGCCCACGGCGGCGTAATTCAGGGGCTTGATTCCCATCCGGTCGCGCGCCAGCAAAATCCGCGCGCCGCGCGCCGCATCTCCCGACGTGCCTGTAGAACGCGCATCCCAGACGGCAATGGCGAACATCCCGCGCAACTCGCGCAAACACTGCTCGCCCCATTCCTCGTACGCGTGGACGATGACTTCCGTATCCGAATGCGTTCGGAACGCATGCCCGCGCGCTTCGAGCGTCTTGCGCAACGCCTGGAAGTTGTAGATTTCTCCGTTGAAAACGACCGCGACGTTGCCGCTTTCGTTGAAAACCGGCTGATGTCCGCCAGGAAGGTCGATGATGCTGAGCCGGCGCATCCCGAGCGCCGCCGACGGCGCTACGAAAATTCCATCTTCATCCGGGCCGCGATGCCATAGCGCTCCCATCATCCGGCGCGTAATTTCTTCGGCCAGTTCGGGGCGGTCAATTCCAATGACGCCACAGATTCCGCACATTCCGCGCTACTTTACCGTGAACCTGCCCGCAGTTCCACCGTTACCTGACGGAGGTTGTGCTCATCCATGCAAATGCAGGGAGGAAAACAGAAGCGCTACGGAATCATATTGCTGACCGCCGGACGCGAGCCCTGCCAAACACCGATGCCTATGCCCGCCGCGGTTCCCGACAGGATGACGATGAGCGGCACGCGCGACGATGCCCCGGCCGCGACTGCGGTGGTGGCGCTCGCGTTCCCCGGTACCGTGATATCGGTGAGGTCCTGGGCCAACTGCGCTTCTTGCGCCGTGGTGGGCATCGGCCCCGTGACCACGTTCTGCCGGGAAATGCGAATTTGGTTTCCGGCGGTCACGGTGACGGACTTTCCGTCCAAGGTGGTGAATCGAACGGCGCCTTCGAACACCATCAGATCCACGTAATCGTTTGTGACCAGCAGCGAAAGATCCGTTCCGACGAGGCCCGCGACGCCCAACGGCGTACGAATTTCGAATTTTGCTCCCGGACGCGTCAATTTCGTGATTTTTCCGCGCATGCGCCCCATCAGGAGATCGAGCGACGTTTGCTGCGCCCGCGCGTCATGCTGCACGATGCGCAGGGAGGAATCCGAGCCCAAATTGAGCAGCGAGCCGTCTGTCAGCGCGACGTGCGCGCGCCCGGTCGGGCCGCTGCGCAGGCTGTCATTCCAATACACGCGATCGGAAGCCGCGGCAACGATATGCTGCGTATCACGGTCGATTTGCACCTGCGGCGTGAGGCGGGAAACCTGGCCCGCTGCGGGATTGGCGCCCGCCTGAGCGGGACTGGCGTCTCTGCCGGCAGCATCCACGGTAGCCGATTCTCCGGCGTGCAGCCGGTAGGGCGCGGCATTCCCGGCGGAAGTCAGATCGGCGGCGCCCTCCACGGCCCACACTTGCGCGCGCTTTCCACTCAGATGAACTTCCGCAGCGCCGGGGGTTCCTCCGGACGCGGCCACGTTCACGTGGAAGAAGGGACCGGAGATCGCGAATGAGTTCGACCCTTCCGTTCGAATTTGCAAGCGCCCGTCATGCAAGCTCACGCCCTCGGACTCCACGACGAATTCCGTATCCGGAGCGGCGAGCACCAGGCTGCTTCCAAACTGCAGCGCCACGGTCGAGGCTTCGCCCAGACGAATCACGTCGCCGGGAAAAATCGTCGCGCCGGCGGATATCGGAGCGCCATTCAGCCGCGCATCCTTCCCAAGGATGCTGGAGGCGGTGGCGGCGGGAAGGCTTGCGGGCGGCTCGCCAAGCGTGGACGCGCCAGAAGCCGTTCCCCATGAAGCGATTCCAACGAGAAGCAGCAGGGAGCCAAAGCGAAATTGGCGGAGCAACGTACGCCGTCCGATCCACTTGGCGCAACGATCGCCCGCGAGGGGGTGTGAAAGTATCTTCATAGCGTCCACCGCCAATCCAAATCAAGAGATGCGTGCCTCAGTTCCAAAATGGCACAGGGGCACTATATTGAGGTTTCGGTTCGATCCCAACGAACATGTGCGGCCGATGTTGCTTAGAAATACACATACACCGCGCGCGGCGGCGCGCCGAAGTCCGCCCGGCGTATAATTTTTATTGAGGAACCCGCTCTATGAAGGGAATCTTGGGATTGGTGGTCACCGCTGCCATCGGCCTTGGCATCTACATGTACACCTTGAAACAGGCCGCGCCGGGTCCGGGGATGGTCGTGACGCAGAACATCAGCGTGGTAGGGGTGAAGAACGACCTCATCGCGATCGGGCAGGCGGAACGCATGTATTACGCCCAGAATGGTGCCTACGCCGACCTGCCGACGCTCACGTCCTCCGGCACGATGAACATCGCTCGCACCAGCCGCGACGGCTACACGTACTCGGTCGAGGCGTCGGGCAACAGCTTTACGGCGACCGCGAGCTACACAGCACCGCCAGTGGACAATCCGGCCGGCGTGACGCCGCCGCACTTCCCGACCTACACGATCGATCCAACCATGGAAGTCCACCAGCTCGACTGAGGTTTTCGTAGCGCACGCTTCACAGGCTGCGGAAAAAAGAATTTTCTGTCATTCTGAGGCGCGTTTTTCGCCGAAGAATCTCTCTGTAGGTTGCGCTTAGAGCGAAGAGAGATTCTTCGCTGCGCTCAGAATGACACCAGGCCCTGGTTTTTCCGCAGCCTGTTCAGCCCGCGGGGTTTGGCGGGCGTCTTACGTTTTCTTGGTCTTATCCGCGACGAGCATTCCGCCGGACGCAAAATCCGTGTGCGGAATATCCACGAACACGATGTGCGTCGATTCGGGCTTGGCGCCCGCCTCGTCCATCAGCACTTTCGTGATGCCCTCGACAACTTTGCGCTTCTGATCGACCGTGCGGCCCGCCAGCCACAAAATATGCACGTCCGGCATTTCGGTATCCTCCTGAACTTGCAGCGCAAGGAGTCTAGCGCGAAACAGCAGAGACGAAAACCGCCCGGGCGCGGACCGGGCAAATGCCGGCCCTGTGCCGCGCGGCGGCTGTGCTAAAATCCTTTGTCGATGCACCCCCACTTGAAATCGCTGGTCGAGCTGCAAGCCGTGGATTCGCGCATGATCGGGATTCGCGAGCGCCTGGACCGTTTTCCCAAGCGCCTGGCCGAAGTGGAGGGCCGGGTGACAGCCGCTCGGCATCAAGTGGCCGCCGCCAAGGAAGCGCTCCTCACCGGACAAAAGGAGCGCAAGACGTACGAGATGGACGTCGAGCAGTGGAAAGAGCGCGCGAAGAAATACCGCAACCAGAGCGGCGAAGTGAAGAGCAACGAAGCGTATAAGGCCCTCCTGCACGAAATCCAGAACGCCGAGGCGGAAATTGCCAAGGCCGAGGATCGCCTGCTCGAACGGATGGTTTCCGGCGAGCAGTACGACCGCGAAGTGAAGGCCGCCGAGGCTGCCCTGAAGGAAATCGAAGCGGCGGCCAACAAGGACCGCCAGTCCATCCAAGCCGAATACAACGCCACGCAAAAGGAATTAGCCGCGGCCCAGGCCGCGCGCGCCGCCACGGCCGCCGCTGTGCCCGAAGATCTGGTGGACCACTACGAGCGCATCGCCAAGCGGCACGGCGGCATCGGTCTCGCCGAAATTCGCGGCGAAGGCTGCGGCCAGTGCGGCGTCCACATTCGGCCGCACGTCATCCAGCAATTGCAACGCGACAGCCATGAAGAATTCTTCCACTGCGAGACCTGCACGCGCATCCTGTATTACGCGGATCACGTCGCGGCGGCCGGAACCGCCGCCGCGTCGCCGTCTGGCGCGGCTTCCTCCGGCGATGCGCCCGCTCCGCCCGCCCGTGAAAATTAATCGCCTTGCATCGAATCGATGAACAAACCAGCCCACAGAGCCTCAGGAAAATTATTCGAAGAGCCTGAGACGCCTTCGGCGCGCCAAGAGGGGGCCTTCACGGCGAATATCGACGGCGCGGCCCGAGGCAATCCCGGCCCGGCGGCGTACGGTGTGCTGATCCGCCGGCCCGACGGCGCCACGCACGAGTCTCTTGGAAAATATATCGGACGCACCACCAACAACGTCGCCGAATACTACGCGCTGATCGCCGCGCTGGACTACGCGGCCGCCAGCGGCATCCGCCGCCTACGCGTTTACAGCGACTCGCAGTTGATCGTGAATCAGATCAAGGGAATTTACAAAGTGAAGCATCCGGATTTGCGCCCGCTGCACGAACGCGCCAAGAAACAAGCCGCGATGCTGGAGTCGTTCACCATTCAGTATGTGCCGCGCGAGCAAAACCGCGACGCGGACGACCTGGCCAATGCCGCCCTCGACAGCACCGGCGGCGTGAAGCCGGCCTACGGGTCCGCCGCGCCCGTGAAGCCTACGCCTGCAGCTCCTGCTAATCTGCTGTATCTGGAGGACTTGCACGTAGGCCAGAAGTTCACCTCCGGCACCTACCGCATGGACGAAGCTCGGATCAAATCGTTCGCCACCGAGTTCGATCCGCAGCCCTTTCACCTGGACGCTGCGGCCGCGGGGCAAAGCGTCTTTCAAGGGCTCTCTGCGAGCGGCTGGCATACGGCAGCCGCGACGATGCGTCTCATGGTTACAGGCGGCGTGCCCTTCGCCGGAGGCCTGGTCGGCCTCGGAGGCGAAATCGCGTGGCCCAGGCCGACGCGGCCCGGCGACACGCTGCGCGTGGAAAGTGAAATCCTCGCGATCGTTCCTTCGCGCTCCAAACCGAACCAGGCGATTGTCACGGTGCGGACCGTAACTTTGAACCAGGACGGCGAACCCGTGCAGGTCTTGACATCGAAAATTCTCTTGTTCAAACGGAAGGATCGTTCCACTTCATCGGATTGAATTTTCGCCCCTTCCGCGCGTAGAAGGTTTCCGCCGCGCCGCCGTTGCGCGCGCCTCACTTGCGCGTTATCCTCAAAACATAGAACAAACCTTGGCACCGGCCGGCTGGCATCGTACCACCGGTGCAAGAAACAAAAATCTCACGAAGACCATGAAGTTCCGGGCGCAAATCGCATTCTTCCTCGCGGCGCTGATCGCTGTGCTGCCGAACCTTTTGGGCGCGCGAGCCAGCACCTCCGCAGCCGCACAGCGGGACTCCGGCTCAAAATCCGCTCCCGGCGCGGCGCAAATTCCCGAGACCCTGCCCAAAGGCAAAAAGATATTCCTGAACGACGGCACGTTCCAACTGGCGCGCGAATACACGGTGGAGGGCGACCGCGTGCGCTACTGGAGCGTCGAGCGATCGCAGTGGGAGGAAATTCCCTCCAGCCTTGTCGACTGGGACGCCACGCACAAGGCGGAAGCCGAGCAGGCCGCCCGCGACGCGCAACTGAAAGCGAAGATCCACGCCTCGCAAGTGGCCCAGATGACGAAGGACATCGACGTCGACCTCAGCCTGCAAATCAAACCGGGCCTGTTTCTGCCGGACGCGGTCGGCTTCTACGCGCTGGACCGCGACAATTCCGTTCGGGTCATGAAGCAGAGCACGGCCAATATCAAGATGTCCGCGGGCCGGGAAGTCGAACGAATCATGACCGGCGTAGCGATGATCCCCAAGAAACAAACCATGGAGATCCCCGGCGAACACGCGGCCATGCGCCTCACGACCGCCGAGCCGGAATTCTTCATGCGTCCCGCCGACGGGCGCGAGCCGCGGTTCCGTTTGCTGCGCGCGCAAGTCACGGGCGGACGCCGCGTCATAGACAGCATCAGCATCCACTTCACCGGCGAAGAGAAACACAATGCCACCGAAGTCGAGATTCAAACCTGGACTCCCGCCACCGGCGTCTTCCGCTACACGGTCGACGAGCGCCTGGCGCCCGGCGAATACTCCTTCGTCGAAATGACGGCCGACGGGATCAGCGGCTACGTCTGGGATTTCGGAATCGACGCGCCGGGAACGAGGAACAAACCGTAGGAAAAAACCGCGAAGGACGGGCGGCCCCGGCCTTTCAGCGATTTTGAACTAGCGGGCACCCGACGCTTCCTCGACAAATTCAGCGGGTTGCATGCCTCTACAATCAGCCCAATTTGCGGTTTCGCAGGATGAGTTGCCGAATCGCGGTCTGTCTGGCGTGATTTCGCTCACGTCCGAACGGGCTGACCAACCGCCGGTCGAACGACCGGTTTTATCTACCTGAATGAGAATTACGGCGGCCGCTTGACTTTATCGCCGGTGGCGTTACGCGGGAAGAAACTGATTTTGTGAGAGGACGGTTCTGTTGCAAACGCTTCCGGGAAACGGGGCGCAGTTCTTCGGGGCAATCGCGGAGATAAGCGAGCAGCCGGCGCCGCTTTTCTTTTCCGCGCCCTGACGCTCCGTCATCTGCCTGGCTGTAGTCTGCAATCCATTCCGGCTCGCACTCGGCGACTCGGCCGTAGATCGAGAGCCACGTCTTTTTAACTGTCGGAAGTGAAACGCCGAGTGTTTTCGCCAATTCCTGATCGGTTCCACTATTGCCTCCAAGCGCCACTCTCAACAACCGTTGTTCACTTGGGCAAAACCCGAAGCGCGGACGACGATAGTCAAAGAGGGCACCAACCCATGAGCCGGGCCGAGCGGCCTCTAGTTCACGTGTGGTGCCCACGATGTGGGGCTCCCGGACAAAGTCGTCGACAGTTGTTCTCGGGGATTTTAAGTACTGCGCATTTGTCGGGTCCCAGAAGTAGCCCCCTCCGTCTACTGCCCACTGCGCGCGCGGCACGCTTTCTGCTTGCGAGGTAATCATCTCCTTCAAAAGAAAGCCCCGGTGCAACGCAAGGAAGGCGCTTACCATCAGGTGATACACTTCGCTCCGGTCCGCGAATTCCCGACATACGGCGCCTTCCCACACCAGCAGGTTCAGGCCTTCGCCCGAGTTTGCTTCCCGGACTTCGGTGTCGGAGAGAACGGGCGAAGTCCCTCGCACAACTCGCTTGGCCAGTTCCGGTCCGAACCAGAACAATGGCGGCGTTCTCATTTCGCGCATAAAGGCGTCGTTAACAAATACAGCCACGCCGAGCCCCCACGTCGTGCGTCGATCGCCTTCGACTTCCTCGAAGAGAGCTGTCGTCATCCCTTCACAACCGAGCAAGCGGAGCCAAGCCGTTCGCAAATCCCGAATCGTGCGACCGTAGCGCGGGCCGATGACGCTATGTTGAGCTATGATCCCGGCACATTCGCGAATGTCTTTTGGCTGCATCGCGCGCCATCGTAGAGCCATGGGCAGTTCCCTCTCCGAGCTTTCGATCCGCTAGCTATCGTGGATAACTCATCTATGGTCCTTTTAGGATACTTGCCTATTCACAGGGCTTCCACTAGGATTTCACGCAGTCGTAGCGTCCCCGTAACGTCGAATCGCGCGCAATAAATGACGGACTGTGACAGCGATCGCGGTTCATCACGCCGACCAAAAAGGAGGATGCTTCGATGCGAACTTTCCGAGCCGAACGTTTTCATAGGACAGGACAAGAACGGTGCACCGGTGACGGTTTTACTACGGGATCGTCACGCGTGCGCCAGTTCAGGCGCGGCATCGTCAGCGCTGTTCTCCCCATTGTCGCCCTACTGGCCGCTGTTACCGCCGCAAGTGGACAACAGATCCCTTTTATCTCTTTCATTCCCAACGGTGTGTTTTTCCCGAATCCGGCTGGAGCATCCCAAACCTACAGCTCAATCGACCGGGGCATCGACCTGAAGGGACCGTTTTTCCAAAGCCTCGGCACGAACGGTCGCACGTGCGCTACATGCCACGAGCCCCGCGATGGCATGTCCGTTTCCGCCGCCGACGTCCAACTGCGATTCTTCCTGACGGAAGGTAAGGACCCCATTTTCCGTCCCGTTGATGGTTCCAACTGTAACCATAATATCGACGTTTCAACCAGGCGCGGGAGGGAATCCGCTTACAGCCTGTTGCGGACCCGGGGCTTGATCCGTATTTCTCTTGCGGTCCCGGCAAACGCGAACTACCGAGTCGTTAGCGTGAACAATCCATACGGCTGCAATGAATCCGACGTGATTTCCATGTATCGGCGACCGCTGCCCGCTACGAACCTGCCGTTCTTGAGCGCCGTCATGTCTGACGGGCGGGAATCTTCGCCGGCTACGGGCACAACCAAAATCTTGTATTCGAATTATCCCGACTCGCTGGTTGCCGACCTGAAGCACCAGTCTGTGGACGCCACCGTAGGCCATGCCCAGGGAGACGGTACCCGCCCAACCGCAGCAGAGCAAGAAGAGATTGTAAATTTTGAGATGGCCCTGTTCACAGCGCAAGCATTCGGCAGGTTCACCGGATTATTAAACGCCCGTGGTGCGAACGGCGGACCTATCCCACTCGCTAATCAACCATTCTTTATCAGCATCAACTCCAGCGTGAATTTTCTGCTTCCGCAGCTCGAGCAGCCGGGTGGGCTCGTAACCCCGGGAGACGGCCAGTTCACTTCCTCGATCTTTAACACGTTCGACGCATGGGCGACACTGCCTCACGAGGACCCGCGGGCAGCAGTCGCACGCGGTCAGGCTATTTTCAATTCCAAACCCATCAACATCACTGGTGTAGCGGGGATAAATGATTCTGCATCGTCTGGCGGTCTGGCTACTGGCGGCATTCCCTCGCTTCAGGGTACCTGCGGCACCTGCCACGACACGCCTAACGTGGGCGATCATTCCTTCCCGACACCGCTGGACATCGGGACCGGTGCCCCCAGCCCTTCGAATCCATCTGTTAACCTGGGCGACCTTGATATAAGTTACTTGCCATCTATTACGGTGTGCAAAACGGATTCGGCAGGGCAGCCAACGAGCGATTGCAAGACAACGACCGACCTCGGGCAAGCCTTAATCGATGGTGACTACAACCATGTCGGTAAGATAAAAGGTCCGATACTGCGCGGGCTCTCCGCGCGCGCTCCTTATTTCCATAACGGTTCGGCTCAAACGCTGTTGGAAGCGGTGCGTTTTTACGAAAGCCGCTTTGGCCTCGTCCTCACGCATCAGGAGGAATCCGATCTGGTCGCGTTCTTGGGCTCTCTCTGATCCAAAAGGTGAAGGTCGGCCGCCGGCATTCGCTCCAACTCATCCAAGTCTGCGATGCGCGGAGGGGAACAGGGAGAACAATGTTTTGTACCATCACCGCTCATGTAGAGCAGGCCTACCAGTGGCGCAGGCTTCAGCCTGCGTGGTTTGGCCCGCCTCGGACATAAATCCTCAGGCGGAAGCCCGCGCGACGGAAGCCGCCGATCCGCGTCGCGCCGATTTCCTCTGACTCTCGACGGCGTTCGTCCGAAGGTCTCGTGAGCAATGCGGGTTAGAGAAGTACCTTCCAAACGTGAAAATTCATCCGGATATTAAACGGAGTAGTTGGCTACCGGCCGTGGCCGGACCGATGATCTAAGTTGGCTTAGGAAGAGCTGTTTTTTGCTGGAGGACATCAAAAGTAGGCAATTCGCTCAGCAGGGACAGCAATTCAGCCATTCGGAATGGTTTTTGCAGGAAGCGGTTTCCTTCGCGCCCGGCTTGTTCGCTGACGGCCGCGTCGATCAAGTCGCCGGTCATGAAAATGAAACAGGGGCGCGGGCCGGACCGGGCCGACAATGTTCCCGAGGATCTGGCCGTGAAGGTCGAAACCCGATACGACGGTTCCGGCCGCGGATTCCAGATTCAAATCGCACAAGACCACGTCGTAGGAATTTCGATTCGCGAGGTCCAGCGCCACATCGGGAGATGAGGCGCGATCCACCAGGTATCCCCGGGCCGTCAGGCTATCGCCCACCAGTTCCAGGATGCTTTCCTCGTCGTCAACCACCAGGATCTTCTTGTGCGACGACGATGCGGGGCGATAGATCAGCGCGGCTCCTCCCGGGCGGCGCTCGCCGGAGACGCAAGCGGCTCGACGATCGCGACCGACTGCGTGCAGACCGGCAGCGAGACGGTGAAGACCGAGCCGCCATCGGGCAGCGGTTGCGCGGAAATATCGCCGTTGTGCTCGCGAATAATCGCCATGCAAATGCTGAGTCCCAGGCCGGTGCCGCGGCCGGGGCGCTTGGTCGTAAAGAACGGATCGAAAATGCGGGGCAGCAAGTTCGCGGCGGATTCCCACGCCGTCGTCCTGGAACGTGATCAGAACGCGCTCGCCGACGACGCCCAGGCGAATCCGCAGCGTGCCGCGGTCGCGCACTTCGTTGATGGCCTGCTCGGCGTTCACGATCAGATTCAGGAATACCTGCGTAAGCTGATTGGAATCGCCCAGCACCGTGGGAAGATCGGGCCGCGCGGCAAAGTCCACCTGAATGTGATTCGCGCGCAGGGAATGTTCGTGAAGCTGCAGCGTGCGCTGCAGCAAGTCCGGCAAGTGCAGCAGCGTGTTGCGCGGCGTCGAGGGGCGCGAGAAAACCAGCAGGCTCTGCACGATGTGCGCGGCGCGGCGCGCCTGGCGGTGCGCGAGGTCCAACTGGCGCGATTGGTTTTCGTCGGCGGACTGGTCGCGCAGCAATTCCGTGACGCCGAGAATGGCGGTCAGCGGATTATTCAGTTCGTGGGCCACTCCGGCGATCATCTGGCCCATGGCCGCAAGCCGCTCCGATTGAATGAGCTGCTGCTGGAGGCGCTGCTGTTCGGTGATGTCGCGCGCCGAAGCGATCACGCCGGAGATGCGTCCCGTTTCATCATGCAGCGGCCGGGCGGAGGCGCGGAACACGCGCCAGGCGCCGTTCTTGTGCTGCGTGCGGTATTCGATCTGGCCTTCGGAGAGCCGCTTGAAAATCAAATCGTCGAACATCTCCAGCATGGCGGTCCGGTCCGTCGGATCCGTGCGCGCCGCCCATCCGCTTGCCGATCAATTCCTCGGGGCGGAAACCGAGAATGTCAAAAATCTGGGGACTGACGAACGTATAGCGGCCATCGAGATCGAGAGCGACGACCAGATCGGGGAAACTGTCCATGAGTCGGCCCGCAAATTCCTGTTCGCGGTGGAGGCGGCGCTCCATTTCCCGCTGCTCGGTGACGTCCACGAAACGTGCCCTGGTAGCGCACAAAATTCCGGCGGGATCGCGGATGGCCGCCGTCGTGTGCACCGCAACGACTTCGCGGCCCTCTTCGCCGGTGTTTCAGCGTGATTTCGTGGGCGCGCAAAAATCCCGAGATCGTTCAGCTCGGGTTTGTTCGTCGGCGCGATCTTCCTGCTTGCGATATAGGGATGCGATCTCGCGGTTGAGCAACTCTTCCTTGGTTTCAAATCCGAGCATTTGCGCCAGCGCCGGATTGACTTCGGTGATGCGGTCGTCCGCGGACGCAAGATAGACGCCCTCGCGCAGGGTTTGAAACAGTTCCGTGAAGCGCGTTTCGTTTTCGCGTTCCTTGGTAACGTCGCGCGCAAATCCGCTGATTCCGAAGACAACGTCGTCGCGCACAATGGCGTGCAGCACGCAATCGAAATAACGCAGCGCTCCCGTCTGCTTGATGCGCGCGCGAACCACGCCGGTCCATCGCCGTCGCTGCATGAAGCGCGGCAGCCACTGCTGCAGGGCCAGCGCGGTCGCTCGGCTTCGGGAAGATCGAAAAATTCATCGAGCGTCCGCCCGACGACGTCGGCAAACGAAAGGTTGAGCAGATCGGCAAAGCTGCGGTTGACGGTGAGAATTTTGCCGTCGTTGGAGACGGAAAATAGGAGATCCTCAAAGGTATCGATCAGGTCGCGATAGCCTTGCTGCGATCTGGAAATCAGAGAAAAGAGCTGGTCGAGCTGGTCGTGTATCGTGCGTGGCGTCGCGCGCTGCTCGATGCCGCGGACAAGTCCTCGCAGCTCCGCGATTTCATTGGTCTTGCTCCACGCATACGCGACGAACAGAAACACCAGGACCACAAGCCCCACCGGAAGCGCCTCCAGCCGGTGCGGCATGGCCCGGACGGTCGGCCAGGAAATTGCGGCAAAAGCCAGCGCCAAAACTCCCAGGAGAAGAAGGGCGGCGCGCCAGACTCCGCGTTCGCGGCGGCTGAGGTGGTCGCGACTCGAAGGGGGCCGAGCGAAGTTCGGCGGATGCATCCGCGCGAGGCGTGGTGATCCATGTTCATCAGGCGACGTGTGTTGGAAGGCGCCCCTGGTTAGGGGGATACCTGGGAAGGCTGCCTTGCCTAAGAAGTATGGCGCGAGACGTGACCCGGAATCAATGCCCAGGCAAATGTACGTTTAGCGAACTTGTCACCTGGTGTCAGGCCAGGCCTAACTTTTCGAGGTCGACACACTCTATAGCGGGGCCTAATATCGGGACTGCCGGCGACTACGCTCCGATCCCCTTCAGGCGCGGCAGAAGCGTCAGAGCGTTGTCGCGCTGAATGGCGCGAAGATCCTGCACCGGCAGGCCAAAACTGTTCAGCCCGTCCACGATTTGGGCCACCGTCCAGTAGGGAACGTCCGATCCAAAAAGGAGATGGCTCGTGGAGAAGAGTTTCAAGACCGCCGCCATGCCCGGCGGATTCGTGGCGACGCTGGCAATGTCATAGTACTGGCGCTGCAATTCGCCTTCAAATCCATTCGGGATGATCGCGGCGCGCTGTTCCGGCGTCATTTTCTTCGCGAAACCGGAAATGCGGCTGAGGATCATCGGCAGAGTGCCGCCTCCGTGCGAGAAAATGAAGCGAATGTTCGGGCAATTTGCGCGAAATTGCCGCGATAGATCAGGCTGGTGATCGTGCGCGTCGTGTCCGTGGGAAATTCGATGATGGATTCGTTGAGCGGCGGAATCGGGATCCGAGCAGCACGTCACCGTCGGATGCACGAATATGACGGCTTTGCGGCGATTCAGTTCCTCCATCACGGGAGCGTATTTCGGGTCGCCTAGCAGCTTGCCGTCTTCGTAGCTGGTCAGCAGCCCAATGCCATCGAGCTTCAGACGTGTCCAGCGCATATTCGATTTCGCGCAGGCTGCCGTCGATGTCCGGCAGCGGAATCGCCGCCCACATGCCAAAGCGGCCGGGGTAATCCTTGATGAGCTGCGCGCCGTACTCATTCGATTGGCGAGCCCAGGCGCGGCCCTCGTCATTGTTGCCGAGCCACACGCCCGGGCTCGTGAGCGAACCGATCGCGGTCGCCACGCCTTCTTTGTCCATCTGATCGAGCGAAAATTTGGGGTTCCAATTCGTACGCAGCGCTTTCTGGCTATCCGACTCGTTCAGCCTTTTCACGAGTTCCGCGGTAAATTTCGGCGGATAGAAATGATGGTGCGTGTCGATGATGCGGGGCGAGGGCTGTGCTTGCAGCCCGCCGGAACCCTGGCCGAAGGAGGTCGGCGCCAGCGCCATCCCCGCGCCGGCGGCGGCCATCATGCCGAGCAATTCTCTTCGCGAAGGGTAGCCCGCCCTCCAAAAGCCGGCGGCGCCCCGCGGCGCGTTTCTCAAGAATCGTTTCCCAAGGATTCATTGTGCTTCCCCCTCGATCGTTTCCGATTGCCCCAATGTAGTGAGTTTGAAGGACTGTAGTTATCACGTCCTGCCGCCGGTTGCCATCTCAAAAATAGAGCGGGCTGCTGCGGCATCCGGACGATGCTTCCGAATCGAAATTCCATTTTCAGGTATCATCAAGCTCAGAACATCTCACGAAAAGGCACGTCGAGGGGGAGATATGGAACACCGAAAATTGGGAAAGAATGGACTGCAGGTTTCCGCGCTCGGGCTCGGATGCATGGGAATGTCTTTCGCCTACGGACCAACGGATGACGCGGAATCGATTCGAGTTCTCCGCCGGTACTTGGAGCTTGGCGGCAATTTTCTGGACACGGCCGAACTCTACGGCCCGTACAAGAACGAGGAATTGCTCGGGCGTTTCCTGCGCGACATTCGCCGAGCCAGCGTCATCGTCGCGACCAAGTTCGGCTTCCGGATCGATCCCGGACGGCACCCGGAGCGCCGATAGCTCGCCCGAGAACGTCCGCCGCGCGTGCGACGGGAGCCTCCAGCGGCTGGGCATCGAGACGATCGACCTCTACTACCAGCATCGCGTAGATCCCAAAGTTCCGATCGAAGAAACCGTTGGCGCGATGGCTCGGTTGGTTTCGGCTGGAAAAGTGCGCATGATCGGGCTGTCGGAAGCCGGTCCGGAAACATTGCGGCGCGCCATGAAAATCCATCCGATTGCCGCGCTGCAAAGCGAATATTCGCTGTGGTCGCGCGAAGTGGAGACCAACGGCGTGCTCGCTACGTGCCGCGAACTCGGCGTCACGTTCATTCCGTACAGCCCGCTCGGCCGCGGATTCCTGACGGGCGCAATCCAGAAGCTCGAAGACCTCGATGTGACCGATTGGCGGCGCACGAATCCCCGCTTCGGCGAGAAGGCGCTACAGGAAAACCTGAAGCTGGCCGCTGCGGTGAAGGAATTGGCGCGCGAAAAAGGCGTCACGCCCGCGCAACTGGCGCTCGCGTGGGTCCTCGCGCAGGGCGAGGATCTGATCCCCATCCCCGGGACCAAGCGCCTTCGTTATCTGGAAGAGAACATGGCCGCGCTCCAGGTCGTCCTGACCGAGAGCGACCGGAAGAAAATTGCGGAACGCGTCGCCCAGTTTCAGGTCGTCGGAGAGCGGTATCGCCCGAGATGATGGCGCTGGTGCAAAGGGCGTGAGAAACGGGGAATAATCAGCGAATCTGCATTTAAGGGCGGAACAGCTGATCGATACGCGCGCCTATTTCCTCGTGGGTGACAAATTCTCCGTCGGCGAGCTGGCCGAGCCCCGTCTTCACCTTCTGGCGGAACCACGCGTCATGGTCAAGATAGTGCTCCACCAGTTGGCGGACATATGCCTCCGCGCCGCTGTTGTTTTCCGCCGCGATGTGAGCCAGTTTCGCCTGGAGTTCGGGACTGAGGTTTAGTTCCATGAGCCAAGCTACCGTGGTGGAACCGACAGTGTCAATCGTCCCTAAAAGGGATGCAACGAGAACCGTTCTTCCGAAACGACATCGTTCGAACAGTTTTCAAACGAGACATAGAACAGCACTTGACGTTCCACGCCCCAGGCCTTACTAAGTCTGTATGACTCCTTACGGAAAACCCGGCGGCGGGAACAGAGCCAATAGAATACCCTGCTATTCTTTGCGGCTGCAGCCTTCGTTGCTGGCGGAGGCGCGCAGGGTGGCGAATTCCGAACATGTAGCCCTGAACCAGTGGCTTAACGTCTGCATAGCCGAAAAGCTTTCTGCTCTCCGCGCCGAAGAATCTTTTAAGGAACGATTTCTCCGCGTGGCGCCCGCCGGAATCCTGCAGATTCTGGAGCAAGCGAGAAAGCTAAAACCCTCAGTAGGCGGCGGCCGATTGCAAGGTCGCGGACTGTAGAGGCTGCGGAAAAGTTGAATACGGCAGGATTTTGGTAGCACAGGCACTCTGCCTGTGCGCTCTTCTAAACATTTGGCGCATCCACAAAGCAATCTGTCGCAAAAATCGCACAGGCAGAGTGCCTATGCTACTTTTTCCGCAGCCTGCGTTGCCTTCTGGAAAGCTGCCGACGTGCGCCTAGAAATCGATTCGCCAGTGGAGGGCGCTTTCACGATCGCAACATTGGGTCACCGCCCAGAAAATCCAAAGCCCTCAGTCTCGAAATAAACCACAAAGACGGGCCACCCGTCCGGAGTTACTCGATCACTTGATTTGCCCGTGCGCTCGTTCAAGTAGAGTGCGGTTTGTGAACATTTGAACGGATGCGAAGCACAGGCAAATGACGAAAAGAGTTATGGAGAAGGGCGAGCCGCCTTTTCCCGCACGGAGCCAAGATGCTGGCATGTATCGGGTCAGACGCAGTGCAATTGTTTCGAGGATGATGATGCCGACTAGAAAATTCAGGTGTCGCCGGAGCAACCGCGGCATGGTCTGCTGGACGATCGAACACTCGAAGAAATAGGGTTGCATTCCGCGCTGGGCGCTAAACGTACCCAGGGCGACGACGGCTGTGTAGGGGATAAGTGAACCTAACTGAATGCCGTAAGGGAGAGAGAAAATCATGAAGAGGAAAAAGAGGCTGACAAACATGACGACGATAATTGGGATCCACAGTGCTGGGCGATCAAATGTTGTGCGTTCGTGGTCGTAGCACACACATAGGGCAAGACCTTCAGTGGGCTGCGTCTCTTGCGAACGGGTGGCGCACCCTTCATCGATTCCTTGAGTTGACATTTCTGAACTGTCGAATGGTACCATTCCTGCCCGTCATCTACACTGTACTGGCTTTTGCATTTTCCGGAGCCCCTGCCCTTTCGGGTGGCCGACTCTCCGGTTCTTGGAGGGTCGGGGTTTTACCTTTGTCTCTGTAGTCGCAGCTCTATGAATAGGATCAAGCGGTTTGCAACGCCTAAACAAAAATTAGTGAACAGCGGACGAATTTGTGAGACATGAAAGGAAAGAGAAGCCAAAACCCAGACCCTCTAAAAGCGAGAGGGTCTGCCACCCGGAAGTTCTAAACCGTCTCAAGGCACGCGCCACCCGCCGCAAATTCAACACCTTAAAAGCCGGGCCACCCGTCCATTGGCCACCCGCCACCCGTCAAGATTTCAAATACTCAAAACGTGCGGAAGGGTTTGCCACCCGCGGATTGCTAAAGCACGGGCAGAACGCCAACATTTGCAGCGGCAACCCCGTCCCCTGTGGAGTTCTTAACGAGGTGCAGTGCTTCATCCGCGCGGTGAATCAATTCTGTCTTTGTCTTTGCATCGGTTGGGTACGTTGCCACTCCAATGCTGGCAGTAAGCCGCAAGCTTTCGTCGTCAAGCGCTAACCAGACGGTTTCTCGGAACAATCTGTGTATCCGCTGCGCAACAATGCACGTATTCTCCTTCGACGCTTGGGGGAGAACCAAAGCAAACCCTTCGTTTCGGTAACGAAAGCCCCAGTCAATCTTTCGCTCAATCGATTGGATGAATTGGCCCACCTCAGCGAGCAGTTTGTTAAATGCAACATTGCTCAGCGACGAGGCCAAATCCTTAATTTGATCAACATCAACAAAAACTAGCGAGAATTCGTAGGCGTATCGCTGGGAACGATCTATCTCAGTGTCGAGTACGACATCTATGTGGCGGAAGTAATAAAGGCCAGTCAGTGCATCCTTCACCGCCGGTTCGACGAAGCTGACACCCCATTCACCCCATACTGTAATGCCTCCCTGCCCGGTCTCTTTGGCTTTGGTTATCAGTTGGCGCCCTGCTTCCACCACCTGTTCCACTGACTTTGCATCGCCAGGTAGAGATGCAACACCTATGGCCACAGAATAACGGGCGTCGAGATTGTGCGTTTTGAGCAGGGATTTGACCTCGACGTTGAGCTGCTTGGACAAGTCACACGCTCTAGGTTTGTCAATATTGGGCAAGAGCATCGCAAACTGATTCTGCCCCCACTTATAAGCGGATGCGTCGTGAGCGAACCGTCCGAGGGTCCCGCCCAGTTCGCGGAGAAAGGTGGCCTCCGGTTCGAGAATCGGATCGGAAGTAGCGGATTCGAAAAGTTCAACGAAAATGACAGATGTACTCCGGTCACTCGTACCCTGAAAAAAATTCGCATTCCTTACGGCTACCTGGAAGGCTTTTTCCTTGCGCAAGTGAGTTGCCGGATCGATATAGTCGAAACCTTTCGCCCAGGTCTTCATCATTTCGAGCAGATCCTCCCGCTCGAAGGGTGCCTCAAAGGCGTCGCAGGCGACGCCGTTGTCGAGCAGGTGTTGCAATATCCCTTCTTCGACGATCTCACATGTGAGAACGATTTTGAGTTGTGGGAAACGTTTCGACAAACGGAGGCTAAGTTCCACTCCATCAATTTCTGGGGCCACCAAACTGATCAGCGCAACTTGTGGCTTGAATTCATCCACAATAGCGACGACTTCAGACGGATGTGTGGTTTGCCTTACCTCGTAGCCTGCTGCTTTTAATATTGCGCCCATCACCTCGTTAATCGCTTCTTGGTCATCAGCAACAAGAATCCGTTTCCGGTCGTTTGGAACCGACACAGCTAAATCTTGCAAGCCTCGCCGAACCAACCCAGAGCTCCGTTTGGAGAGCCCGTCGGTGGTACTTCGGACAATCTGGTCCTTGTGGCTGTCCTCGCTCATTTCTTCCTACGCTCGCGAGTTTTTCGCAACTCAGCCTGGCGTTCAGCAATCTGCGCCTGCACTGTAGAAGCCATATCCTTCAGGACATCGCGCCCCTGCTTTGCCCCTTCATCAACCTTCCTTTTCAGCTCGAATAGATCAGTTGCCCTGATCTGGTCCACCTCTACCTGGATTTCGGCTAAGCGTCTTTCGACTTGAGCAATCTTGCGAATTGCTCGAACCAGCTCTGCCCCTGGGCCGTCGCCCTTCACGGAATCGGGACTGCCCTCATACTCCTCCAAAATTGCCCGAAGCCGCGCTTCGTCACCCTCTTCATATGCCCGGATTGCCGCGGTCATCAGTCGCTCTCTTTGCTGGCGATCCGTGCTGTCGATTGACAGATCTGGATGGATTCGCTTTGCCACCTCGCGGTACAGGTTCTTGAGAGTCTGAGATTGCGAAGATTTAGGGCTAACAGTCTTGGCCGCCACACTTTCATCAAAAACAGCGCGCGACGCCTGAGCTTGCGAACGAGCCTGGG
This sequence comes from uncultured Acidobacteriota bacterium, assembly GCA_963800455.1. GTDB lineage: Bacteria > Acidobacteriota > Terriglobia > Acidiferrales > UBA7541 > Palsa-360. The sequence continues at coordinate 2,248,279 of CAWDAY010000004.1, forward strand.
TCGCTGTATTCCGCGCGTTAATGTTCTCTGGCTGCGTGCGCGCCGCATGCTCCGCAATCTCGGCCTCGATTTCATCGAGCTCCGCATAGCATTTCCCAACGGTTCTTATGTAGATTTGCTCGAAGGCAGAAAGTTCTGCGCGCAGGGCTGTCAGGAACAGTTCCTTGTCAGCCAGCAACGATTGGAGCTGGGACAATTCGGCCCTCTTCTTTGCGAGTTCTTGGTCTTCCGGTCGTCTTCCGAGGAGGGGCTCAGGGGGCATACGGTCTCCATCATCAGGATATCAACATCGGGAGCGATGACTGAGAATTGTACTCTTTGGATGCCTATGTGCGATTTCTTTTGGCAGACAAAGTATCAGAATAGATATGTACAGACGTGAAAGAATGGGCTCGATCAGTTTGGAAGATGCAACTTAGCGCGGAGTCAAATACGTCTCTAGCAAGCAAATCAAGTCTCTAATTCAGAATTTCTGTTCGTCATAGGTTCTGAATAAGAAATGGGCGGCCCATTCCATCGGGCCGCCCAAATATTCCATTCGATTGAAATTCCCGGTAACAGTTAGTCCGACCCACCCTCCGCCAGCGCATCCGCATCCTTGCGCAGGAAGTCGAGCGCGGCGGCTTCTTCCGCGGAGAGATCGGCGGGAGGCATGATCTCCTCGGGCGGAGGCGGGGGCGGCATTTCGGTCAGGAGCTGGATGTTGCGGTAGCGCTCGAGGCCGGTGCCGGCCGGGATCAGGCGGCCCATGATGACGTTTTCCTTGAGGCCGCGCAGGTAGTCCACCTTGCCGGCGACGGCGGCTTCGGTGAGGACGCGCGTGGTCTCCTGGAAGCTCGCGGCGGAGATGAACGAATCCGTCGAGAGCGACGCCTTGGTGATGCCGAGGAGCAGCGGGCGTCCCGTGGCGGGGCGATTGCCCTCGGCGATGATGCGGTCGTTTTCCTCGCGGAAGCGGAACTTGTCCACCTGCTCGTCGAGGAGGAACGCGGTGTCGCCCACGTCTTCCACCTTCACCCAGCGCATCATCTGGCGGACGATGGTCTCGATGTGCTTGTCGTTGATGTTGACGCCCTGCAGGCGGTAGACCTCTTGAATCGCGTTCACGAGGTAGGCCTGCGTGTACTTTTCGCCGAGCACGGCCAGCAAGTCGTGCGGGTTGAGCGGGCCGTCGATCAGCGGTTCGCCCGCCTTGACGTGCTCGCCTTCCTGCACGTTGATGTGCACGCCGCGGATGATCGAGTATTCCTTCTGCGTCTTGCCGTCTTCCGATTCGACGTAGATCTTGCGCAGGCCCTTGCTGATTTCGCCGTACTTCACCACGCCGTCGATTTCGCTGATGACGGCCGGATCGCGCGGCTTGCGGGTCTCGAAGAGTTCGACGACGCGCGGCAAACCTCCGGTGATGTCCTTGGTCTTGGTGGTTTCCCGCGGAATCTTCGCGAGAACGTCTCCCGGCTGCACTTCGTCGCCGTCCTGCACCATCAAGTGCGCGCGCGAAGGCATGAGGTACTTTTTGCGGACGCGGCCGGCGGAGTCGCGAACCTGAATCGTCGGCGCGTGCTTTTCATCGCCCGGAGGCAGCGTGACGACCAGCTGCGAGAGGCCGGTGACTTCGTCGACCTGTTCTTCGATCGTGATGCCGGGCTGCAGGTCCTTGAACTGGATCGTGCCTCCCGCTTCGGTGAGGATCGAGAACGTGTAGGGGTCCCATTCGGCGAGAAGTTCGCCGAGCTTGACCGGCTGATTTTCCTCGACGCGGAGGCGCGCGCCGTAAACGACGTGGTAGCGCTCCTTTTCGCGGCCCTTTTCGTCGACGATGGCGATGAGGCCGTTGCGGTTCATGGCGATGAGGTGCTCGCCGCGGCCGCGCACGACGTTCATGTCGATGAAGCGCACGAAGCCGTTGTTGCGCGACTCGAGTTTGGATTGCTCGGTGATACGCGTGGCCGTTCCGCCGATGTGGAACGTGCGCATCGTCAGCTGCGTGCCCGGCTCGCCGATGGACTGCGCGGCGATCACGCCGACCGCTTCGCCGAGTTCGACGAAGCGCCCGGTCGCGAGGTTGCGCCCGTAGCAGCGGGCGCAGGCGCCGCGCTTGGATTCGCACGTCAGCACCGAGCGAATGTTGACGCGCTCGATGCCGGCGGCTTGCACGGCGCTCGCCAGCTCTTCGTTAATCTCCTGGTTCACGTCGACGATGATGTTGCCTTCATAGTCTTTAATTTTGTCGAGCGAAACGCGGCCCACGATGCGGTCGCGCAGCGGCTCGACTTCGACGCCCGCCTCGGTGATCGGCTCGACGTAAATGCCGTCGGCCGTGCCGCAATCGATTTCGCTGATGATCACGTCCTGCGCCACGTCGACGAGACGCCGCGTGAGGTAGCCGGAATCGGCCGTCTTGAGAGCCGTGTCGGCCAGACCTTTACGCGCGCCGTGCGTCGAGATGAAGTACTGCAGCACGGTGAGGCCTTCGCGGAAGTTCGAAGTGATCGGCGTCTCGATGACTTCGCCCGAAGGCTTGGCCATCAGGCCGCGCATTCCGGAAAGCTGGCGGATTTGCTGCTTCGATCCGCGGGCGCCGGAGTCGGCCATGACGTAAATCGGGTTGATGACGCCTTCCTTGTCCTGGCGCTCCATCGCTTTGAACATCTGCTCGGCGACTTTTTCGGTGATGTCGCTCCAGATGGCCACGACTTTGTTGTAGCGCTCGCCGTTGGTGATGGCGCCGTCGAGGTATTGCTGCTGCACCTTGACGACTTCCTTCTCGGTGTTGTCGACGAGCGTGAACTTGTCGCCCGGGATGAGCATGTCGTCGATGCCGATCGAGATGCCGGACTTGGTGGCGTATTGGAAGCCCAGTTCCTTGAGCTCGTCCAGCATCTGCACAGTGCGCTTCAGGCCGAAGCGCAGGTAGCAGAAGTAGCAGAGCTGCTGCACGCCCTTTTTCTTGATGAGTCCGTTGATAAACGGCATTTCCTTGGGCAGGTGATCGTTGAAAATCACGCGGCCGACGGTGGTGTTGATGAACTGGCGCTTCAAATGGACGGATTCGGCGTGCGGCACGTCCTGATCGTCATACGCCGCGGCGAGGTCGATCATTTCGCCTTCGTAGCGCATGCGGATCGGCGTGAGCAGCTCGACTTCGGCGGATTCGAGCGCGAGAACAACTTCGTCGGTGCTGCCGAAGGCGCGGCCCTCGCCCTTGGCGCCGGGCTTGGCCTTTGTCAAATAGTAAATGCCGAGAACCATGTCCTGCGTCGGTACGGCGAGCGGCAGGCCATTGGCCGGCGAAAGAATGTTGTTCGCCGAGAGCATCAGGACGGAAGCCTCGACCTGCGCTTCGGGCGATAGCGGAATGTGCACGGCCATCTGGTCGCCGTCAAAGTCCGCGTTGAACGCGGTGCAGACCAGCGGGTGAATTCGAATGGCTTTGCCTTCGACGAGAACCGGTTCGAACGCCTGAATACCCAGCCTGTGCAGCGTGGGAGCGCGGTTCAGAAGCACCGGATGCTCGCGAATTACTTCCTCCAGGATGTCCCAAACCACGGACTCCTGCTGCTCGACCATTTCCTTGGCTTGCTTAATCGTGGTGCAGTGACCCTGCGCTTCGAGGCGGTGATAGATGAACGGCTTGAACAGCTCGAGCGCCATTTTCTTGGGCAATCCGCACTGGTGCAGCTTCAGTTCGGGGCCGACGACGATTACGGAGCGGCCGGAATAGTCGACGCGCTTGCCGAGCAGGTTCTGGCGGAAACGGCCCTGCTTGCCTTTGAGCGTGTCGGAAAGCGACTTCAGCGGGCGGTTGTTCGTGCCGCGCAGCACGCGGCCGCGGCGGCCGTTGTCGAACAGCGCGTCCACCGCTTCCTGCAGCATGCGCTTTTCGTTGCGGACGATCACGTCCGGCGCGTGCAGCTCCATCAGCTTCTTCAAGCGGTTGTTGCGGTTGATGACGCGGCGGTACAGGTCGTTCAAATCGGACGTGGCGAAGCGGCCGCCGTCCAGAGGAACGAGCGGGCGCAACTCCGGCGGAAGAACCGGCAGCACGTCCAGAATCATCCATTCGGGACGGTTGCCGCTCTTGCGGAACGATTCCACCACCTTCAGGCGCTTGGCGTACTTGATGCGCTTCTGGAGGCTGGGGTCCACCTTCATCTTCTCGCGGAGTTCTTCGGAAAGCTTTTCGACGTCGACGCGCTTCAGAAGCTCCTTGATGGCTTCCGCGCCCATTTGTGCGCGGAACTGCCCCGGGAAGTCTTTCTGGAGTTCGCGGTATTTTTCCTCGGGAAGCATCTCGCGTTCCTTGATGCCGGGAACTTCGAGAGGATCGATGACCACGTAGCCTTCGAAGTACAGAATGCGCTCGAGATCGCGCATGGAAATGTCCAGCAAATACCCGATGCGCGACGGCAGGCCCTTGAAGAACCAGACGTGCGAGCAGGGCGAAGCCAGCTCGATGTGGCCCAGGCGCTCGCGGCGCACTTTGCTCAGAGTTACTTCGACGCCGCACTTGTCGCAGATCACGCCGCGGTGCTTCATGCGCTTGTACTTGCCGCAGAGGCACTCCCAGTCCGTGACGGGACCGAAAATTTTCGCGCAAAACAATCCGTCGCGCTCGGGCTTGAAGGTGCGGTAGTTGATGGTCTCGGGCTTGGTCACTTCGCCGTGCGACCAGGACCTGATCTTTTCCGGACTCGCCAGACTGATCCGGATAGAGTCAAAATCTGCAATTAAGCTGGCACGATCATAAGGGCTGCTTCGATACAAGGTATGTCCCTCCTGCTCCGATTGGTTTTCTCGGAGCCATCCCGGCCTGCCGGGAGTACGAAAAGAACCTGTTGAACTGCCTTTGCCGGCGTTCGATTCCTACCACCGGCTGGCTGAAATTGTGTCGCCCCTATGGGGCTTTTTCTTTCTCGGCTCGCTCTTCCCACCGCTTCCCCTTCACTTCGTTCAGGACAAGCGCGGCGGGCTACGGTCTACCGTCCCTCCGGGACTTGGAAAATCCCGAAGGACGATCCGCTCGCGCGGCTAGTCCGCGGCCTGCTTTTCCGGGGCCTTTTGGCGCTTCATCAATTCCACGTCCAGGCACAGCGATTGCAACTCGCGGACCAGAACGTTGAACGATTCGGGCACGCCCGGCTCGATGCCCGGCTCGCCTTTGACGATGGCCTCGTAAATTTTCGCGCGGCCGTAGACGTCGTCCGACTTCGCGGTCAGCAATTCCTGCAGGATGTGCGCCGCGCCGTACGCTTCGAGCGCCCAGACTTCCATTTCGCCGAAGCGCTGTCCGCCGAACTGCGCCTTGCCGCCGAGCGGCTGCTGCGTGATGAGCGAGTACGGCCCGATCGACCGCGCGTGGATCTTGTCGTCGACCAGGTGCGAAAGCTTCAGCATGTAGATGTAGCCGACGGTGACTGCCTGGCCGAATTCCTCTCCGGTCATGCCGTCCCACAGCGTGATTTTTCCGGCGTTCGGCAGGCCCGCGACTTCCAGCAAGTGTCGGATTTCGGCTTCGCGCGCCCCGTCGAACACGGGGGTCGCCATCGGAATGCCTTCGCGGAAGCTGTCGGCATATTCGAGCAGCGTGTCGTCGTCCAGGTCGGTGAGCGTCTTCCAGATCGCCGTGTCGGTGAACACTTCGCGGAACCAGCGGCGCAACGCTTCGGAGCGCTTGTTCTGATCGAGCAGGCGCGCCACGCTGCGGCCCAGTTCCTTGGAGGCCCAGCCGAGGTGCGTTTCGAGAATTTGTCCGACGTTCATACGTGAAGGAACGCCGAGAGGATTCAGAACGATTTCCACGGGCGTGCCGTCCGGCAGATACGGCATGTCTTCTTCCGGAACGATCCGAGCGATGACGCCCTTGTTTCCGTGGCGTCCGGCCATTTTGTCGCCGACGGAGAGTTTGCGCTTCATGGCGATGTAGCACTTTACGAGCTTGATGACGCCCGGAGGAAGTTCGTCGCCCTTGCGGAGCTTTTCCTTGCGCTCCTCGGTGATCTTGCGGAGCACGTCGATCTGGCGCGAGGTCATCTCCTCGATCTCGTCGATTTTCTCGATGAGCAGAGGATCCTTGTCGGCGAGGCGCAAACGCTTGAGGTTGCGCGTCGCGATCTTTTCGATGATGTCGCGCGTGAGCTCGGTGCCCTTGACGATCAGGCGCTTGTTGGTCTTTTCGTCGTGCAAGTCCGCAGTGAGCGTCTTGCCGTCGAGCAGCACCGCAAGGCGCTTCAAGCGCTCGTCGGTGAGGATGCGGATTTCGTCCGAGAGGTTCTTTTCGAGTTTGAAGACCTGCGCGGCCTCGATGGCCTTGTGGCGTTCGTCTTTTTCCGCGCCCTTGCGGCAGAAAATTTTCACGTCGACGATGGTGCCCTCGATGCCCGGCGGGCAGTAGAGGGACGCGTCGCGGACGTCGCCGGCCTTTTCGCCGAAGATGGCGCGCAGCAGTTTTTCTTCCGGCGTCAGCGTGGTTTCGCCCTTGGGCGTGACCTTGCCGACCAGGATGTCGCCCGGACGGACGGTCGCGCCGATGCGGATCACGCCGCTTTCGTCGAGATTGCGGAGGAACATTTCGCTGATGTTGGGAATATCGCGCGTGATTTCCTCGGGGCCGAGCTTGGTGTCGCGCGCCTCGATTTCGTACTCCTCGATATGGATCGAAGTGTAGTAGTCGTCCTTGACCAGCTTCTCGCTGACCAGGATGGCGTCCTCGAAGTTGTATCCGCGCCAAGGCACGAACGCGACAAGCACGTTGCGGCCGAGCGCCAGTTCGCCGCGGTCGGTGCACGGCCCGTCGGCAAGGACCTGGCCTTGCTTGACGCGGTCGCCGACGCGCACGAGCGGCTTCTGGTTGATGCAGGTGTTCTGGTTCGATCTTTTAAATTTAATTAATTGGTAGATGTCCGCGCCCACTTCGCGCGACAGAACGCCCGAATGGTCGGACTCGACGCGCACGATGATGCGTTCGGAGTCCACTTGATCGACGATTCCGTCGCGGCGGCAAATGACCACCGCGCCCGAATCGCGCGCCGTGACACGCTCCATTCCGGTGCCGACGAGCGGGGCTTCCCCGCGGATCAGCGGCACGGCCTGGCGCTGCATGTTCGAACCCATGAGCGCGCGGTTCGCGTCGTCGTTTTCGAGGAACGGAATCAGCGACGCCGCGACCGAAACGAGCTGCTTCGGCGAAACGTCGATGTAGTCCACTTCGTCGCGAGACTTCAAAACGAAGTTGCCGGCCTGGCGGCAGTTGACCAGTTCCGTGGTGATGCGCCCGCGTTCATCGAGCGGCACGTTGGCCTGCGCGACGACGTAGCGGTCTTCTTCCCAAGCCGAAAGATAGAAGCAGTACGCTTCGTCCGTGATTTTGCGGCGCTTCAGTTCCTCGTTCACCGCTTCCACTTTGTCGCGTTCGATGATTTCCCCGGCCTTGAATTCGCTTTCTCCGGAGTTGACGATCTGCACGAAGTCGATCACCCGGCCGCCCTTGACCTTGCGGTACGGCGACTCGATGAATCCGAATTCGTTGATCCGGGCGTAGCATGACAGCGAGCTGATCAAGCCGATGTTCGGTCCTTCCGGCGTTTCGATCGGGCAGATGCGGCCGTAGTGCGTCGGATGGACGTCGCGCACCTCGAACCCCGCGCGTTCGCGGGAAAGACCGCCCGGCCCGAGGGCCGAGAGGCGCCGCTTGTGCGTGATTTCGGAAAGCGGATTGGTCTGATCCATGAACTGCGAAAGCTGGGAGCTGCCGAAGAATTCGCGGATCGCGGCCATGACGGGCTTCGCGTTCACCAGATCGTGCGGCATGGCGGTGGACATTTCCTGGTACACCGACATCTTTTCCTTGATCGCGCGTTCCATGCGGACGAGGCCGATGCGGAACTGGTTCTCCAGCAGTTCGCCGACGGCGCGCACGCGGCGGTTGCCGAGGTGGTCGATGTCGTCGAGCGTGCCGATGTTCTTGCGCAGCTTCATCAGGTAGCGGATGGCCGCGACGAAATCGGCGGCGTCCAGCGTGCGCGTGTTGAGCGGCGTTTCCAGGCCGAACTTGATGTTGAATTTCAGGCGGCCCACGCGGCTGAAATCGTACTTGCGCGGGTCGAAGAACATTCCGTTGAAAAGAGCGGTCGCCGTTTCGAGGGTCGGCGGATCGCCCGGGCGCAACTTGCGGTAGATTTCGATCAGCGCTTCGCGGGACGACTTGATCGCGTCCTTATCGAGCGTGCGGGAAAGGACCACGCCAACGTCGTCGCGATCCGGGAAAAAGATATCGACGCTGGTGATGCCGGCCTCGGCAAGCGAGGTCCAGATTTCGGCGGTCAGCGGCTTGTTGGCTTCGAGCAGTACTTCTCCGGTCTGCCGGTTCACCAGATCCGCGACCGAGTAAGCGCCCTCGAGGTCCGCGAGCGTTACGTGCGCGGCGGGCACTTTGGCCTTCACCATTTCCTTGTACAGCGATTCGGTGATGCGCTTGTGCGCGCCGACCAACACTTCGTCGCTCTTGGGGTTCTTGATTTCGTGGGCCAGCTTGCGGTCGATCAGCCCCTCGGACAGGTTCCAGTGCAGATCGCCGTCGCGCAGCGTGATGCGCTCGACCTGGTAAAAGGTGCGCAGGATTTCTTCGTTGGACTTCATGCCCAGCGCGCGCAGGAAAATCGTTCCCAGGAATTTGCGCTTGCGATCGATGCGCACGTACAGAATGTTTTTCGTGTCGTACTCGAATTCGACCCACGAGCCGCGGTACGGAATGATCTTCCCGAGGAAGTAAGTGCGGTTGTTGGCCGACTCGTAAAACACGCCCGGAGAGCGGTGCAACTGGCTGACGATGACGCGCTCGGTTCCGTTGATGACGAAGGTGCCGTTGTCGGTCATCAGCGGAATGTCGCCGAAGAAGACTTCCTGTTCCTTGATGTCGCGAATGTTTTTCGCGCCGGTGTCGGGATCCTTGTCGTAAATCGTCAGGCGGATGGTGACCTTGAGCGGCGCGGCGTAGGTCATGCCGCGCTCCTGGCACTCGTTCACGTCGTACTTGAGCTGCATTCCGACGGGGTCGCCGCACTTTTCGCAGAACGTCGGCGTGTTCTTGTTGAACGTGCCGCACTTGGTGCAAAGAACGTCGCCTGTTTTGTACGGGTCGGTGACGACCGAGGCGCCGCAACTGCGGCAGGTGGCGCGCAAGTGATGCAGCCCTTTCAAGTTGCCGCACTTGCATTCCCAGTTCCCGATCGAATAGTCCACAAAATCCAGCTGCGACAGGCCGCGGAAATCCTGAATCGGAAACACCGAAGTGAATACCGACTGCAGTCCGCCGTCCTCGCGCTCGGACGGAAGCAAATCCATCTGCAAAAATCGCTGATAGGAATTCTTCTGAACCTCGATCAGGTTCGGAATTTGGATCGAGCTGCGGATCTTGGAGAAATCCAGCCGCTCGCGTTCGCGCATATGATGATTCCCGTTTCCATTCGGCATGCTATGACCTCACGAACTGCGCAGGGTTGGGCCGAAACGCCGATAGGCGGCTGGGTAGACACCGCCGCCCCGGGTCCCGGCGGGACCGAGTCAAGGTTGACACATCAGGTTTTGGAACTTGCGTAAGCAAACCCCTCAGGGCGCGGCAGGCGCCGCATTCGCTGCGGCACCGCCTCGCGCCGGAATTGCTGGGTCACTACGATCTCGTTACTTCACTTCGACTTTGGCGCCGACTTCCTCGAACTTCTTCTTGATCGTGGCCGCCTCGTCCTTGTTCACGCCTTCCTTGATCGGCTTGGGCGCGCCGTCGACCAGGTCCTTGGCTTCCTTCAGCCCCAGGCTGGTAACTTCGCGGACCGCCTTGATGACGTTGATCTTGTTCGCGCCCACATCCGTCAGCACGACCGAGAACTCCGTCTTCTCTTCCGCCGGGGCCGCTCCGCCCGCCGCGCCGCCGCCCGCCATCATCACGGGAGCCGCTGCCGCCGCGGAAACGCCGAAGGTCTCTTCCATCTTCTTGACCAGGTCGGCCGCTTCGAGAAGCGTCAGGCCCTTGATTTCTTCCAGGATTGTTTCCACCTTGTTTGCCATTTCTGTGTCCTCTCCTAATTAGATGCAGATTGGTTTCGTGTTTTGATTTGCTATTTATTGAGCCGTTTCGACCGGAGCGGATCCCGGTCCGAACTTGTTGGCCTTCACCGCCTCGCTGACCGTGACGGCCAGGTTGCGGTTGACGGCGGCCATCGCCGATGCGACCCGCTGCGCCGGCGCGTTGACCAGAAACATGATCTTGCTGATCAATTCTTCCTTCGACGGCAGCGACGACAGCTGCTGGATTTCCGCGATCGAGAGCACGCGGCCTTCGACGATCCCGGCGCGGAACTGGAACGCCGGAACGTCCTTCGCGATTTTCGTGAGCGCCTTGGCGAGCGATACGGGATCGGTGGCCGTGTAGGCGATGGAATTCGTTCCCGCCAGGTTCTTCAGCAGGGGCTCGCTCGGGGTTCCGGCGGCGGCGCGTTCGGCCAAAGTGTTCTTCACCACCTGGTAGTGCCCGCCCGCCTGCTCCACGGCGCGGCGCAGCTTGTTGTCGTCTTCGACGGTAATGCCCTGAAACGTCGAGAGGATCACGGTGGAAACCGTCGCCAGCTGGCTCTTCAGTTTGTCGAGGTCTTGCTGCTTTTCACTGCGATTTTTCATTGCCTGCTCCGAATTCTGTTGCGGCGCTCGCCTTGCAGCGCCGCGAGGTTCCCGCGCCCTTAGGCTGCGGCCGCCACTGCGGATTCCACTTCCGCTTCGTCAATCGTAACGCCCGGGCCCATGGTGGACGTCAGCGTGACCTTTTTTACGAATTTTCCCTTGGCCGTCGCGGGCTTGGCTTTCAGGATCGCCCCGATCAGCGCGTGAGCGTTTTCGGCAAGTTTCCCGGCGTCAAAGCTGATCTTGCCGATGGGCGAGTGGACGATTCCCTGCTTGTCCACGCGAAACTCCACTTTTCCAGCCTTGATTTCCTTGACCGCTTGCGCCACTTCAAATGTCACCGTTCCGGTCTTCGGATTCGGCATCAGGCCGCGCGGGCCGAGCACTTTTCCGAGGCGTCCGGCGGAGCGCATCATGTCCGGCGTGGCGATCACGGCGTCAAAATCCGTCCAGCCTTCCTGAATCTTCTGGACCATGTCCTCGCCGCCCACGAAATCCGCGCCGGCATCCTGCGCCTCACGAACTTTTTCGCCCGTGGCGATCACGAGCACGCGCTTCGATTTCCCGAGGCCGTGCGGCAGCACCACCGTGCCGCGCACCATCTGGTCCGATTGCTTGGGATCGACGCCGAGATTTGCGACCAGCTCGACCGTTTCGTCGAACTTGACGAAGTGGGCCTTCTTGATCGCCTCCGCGGCTTCGTTCAATTTATAAGGACGCGCCTCGATCGTTCCGCGCGCCTTGGTGATGTTCTTTCCGGGCTTCTTAGCCATTGCTCTCCTCTTTACCCTGAACGGGAGCAAATCAGCTCCCGCGAAGGGCTACCCTTCCACTTCCAGACCCATGTTGCGCGCCGTGCCCATGACGGTGCGAACGGCCGAGTCCAGACTTGTGGTGTTCAAGTCCGGCAGTTTGGTCTTGGCGATCTCTTCGACCTGCTTGCGCGTCACCTTGCCGACCTTGTTTCGATTCGGTTCGGCCGATCCCTTGACGATGCCGGCCGCGCGCTTGAGCAGCTCGGAAGCCGGAGGCGTCTTGGTGATGAAGGTGAACGAACGGTCGCTGTAGATCGTGACCAATGCCGGAATGATCATGCCATCGGGTTCTTTGGCAGTCTTGGCATTGAATTGCTTGACGAAATCCATGATGTTCACGCCCTGCGGGCCGAGCGCCGTGCCCACGGGCGGAGCCGGAGTGGCTTTGCCAGCCGGCAACTGCAATTTTACGGTTGCTTGTACTTTCTTTGCCATGCGAATTCCCCTGATTCCTCTGCGCGCAACGCGAAGAGCGCCGCCGCGAAACTAAGCCATCTTTTCGACTTGCACGAAATCCAGTTCCACGGGCGTCGAGCGCCCGAAAATGGTCACCGAAACTTTCAAGGTGTTGCGGTCCGCGTTCACGTCGTCGACCACGCCCGTGAAGTTCGCGAACGGCCCTTCGATGATGCGCACCTGTTCGTTGCGCTCGAACACCAGCTTCGGTTTCGGCCGGTCCGCGGACGTCGTGACGCGGTGCAGAATGTTTTCCACTTCCGTTTCGGAAAGCGGTGTGGGCGTTTCGCCGGATCCGACAAACCCCGTGACGCGCGGCGTGTTGCGGACCACGTGCCAGGTGTAGTCGTCCATGTCCATTTCCACCAGGACGTAGCCGGGATACAGCATGCGAGACGAAACTACTTTTTTCCCGCCGCGAACTTCCAGCACGTCCTCGGTCGGAATCATCATCCGGCCAATCTTGTCCTGAAGCCCGAAAGCCGCCACGCGGCTCTCCAGGCTCTCCTTCACCTTCTTCTCAAAGCCAGAATAGGTGTGGATGATGTACCACTGCTTGGCCATAGCTAGGTCCATAACCTCAATGTCCAAAAAATTTGATGATGCGCTGGACGAGCCAGCTCACGCTGCTATCCACGCCGAAGAAAAATACTCCGAAAAACGCGACCGTGATCATCACCACCCAGGTGGTGATAAAAACTTCGCGCCGCGTCGGCCAGGTCACTTGGCGCATTTCCACGCGCACCTCGTGCAAAAACGCCCGCCAGCGCCGCGGATACTCGCCGAATTTCTCAAACGTCGACACGACGGGGTTCCCGCCCTCGCCCCCGCCGCGACGTTCCCCGCCGTCCTTCAGTTTGACCGCTTCCGCCATAGACATTCTTACGATCCTTCCCGAGCCCGCCCGCCACACCTAAAAGCTGGCAGGGGAGGAGGGATTCGAACCCCCACTCTCGGTTTTGGAGACCGATGGTCTACCGTTGAACCTACTCCCCTAAAATCTCGACCCCGGAACTACTTCACTTCCTTGTGGCCCGTGTGCTTGCGGCACGCCTTGCAAAACTTCTTCGTTTCCATCCGGTCGGAATGCTTCTTCCGGTTCTTCGTGGTCGTGTAATTTCGGTTTTTGCAATCGTTGCACTGCAGCGTGATGATTTCGCGCATATGATTTCCTCGACTTTTTGTCCGGCGGGCTTCACGTGAAGCCCGCGCCCTACTCGATGATCTCCGTAACCGCTCCCGCGCCGACGGTGTGGCCGCCTTCGCGAATCGCGAACCGCAGCCCCTTCTCCAAAGCCACCGGCGTGATCAAGCTGATTTCCGCGCTTACATTGTCCCCGGGCATCACCATCTCCACGCCCGTCGGCAGCTTTACATCGCCCGTCACATCCGTCGTCCGAAAGTAAAATTGCGGACGGTAGCCCGTGAAGAACGGCGTGTGCCGCCCGCCCTCTTCCTTCGTTAAGACGTACGCCTCCGCCTTGAACTTCGTGTGCGGCGTGATCGACGCAGGCTTGCACAGCACCTGCCCGCGCTCCACTTCTTCTTTTTCCGTGCCGCGCAACAGCAGCCCGACGTTGTCCCCCGCCATGCCCTCGTCGAGCAGCTTCCGGAACATTTCGATGCCCGTCACCACGCGCTTCATCGTCGGGCGGAAGCCTACGATCTCCACTTCCTCGCCCACCTTCACTTTGCCGCGCTCGACCCGGCCCGTCACCACCGTGCCGCGTCCCGAAATCGAGAAAATATCCTCGATCGGCATCGCGAACGGCTTGTCCACGTCGCGCACCGGCTGCGGGATGTTCTTGTCCACCGCATCCATCAGCGCGTCAATCTGCTTTTCCCACTTCTCTTCGCCGTTCAGTGCGCCCAGCGCCGACCCGCGAACCACCGGAATCGTGTCCCCGGGAAACTGATACTGCTTCAACAGCTCGCGCACTTCGAGTTCGACCAGATCCAAGAGCTCCGGGTCCTCGACCGCGTCGCACTTGTTCATGAACACCACGATGTACGGCACGCCCACTTGCCGCGCCAAGAGAATGTGCTCCCGCGTCTGCGGCATCGGTCCGTCCGTCGCCGCCACCACCAGAATCGCTCCGTCCATCTGCGCCGCGCCCGTGATCATGTTCTTCACGTAGTCCGCGTGCCCAGGACAGTCGATGTGCGCGTAGTGCCGGTTCGCCGTCTCGTACTCCACGTGCGACACCGCGATCGTGATCCCGCGCTCCCGCTCTTCCGGCGCGTTGTCGATCGAATCGAACGCCCGAAACGCCACCTTCGGGTTGTGCTTCGACAAGACCTTCGTGATCGCCGCCGTCAGCGTCGTCTTTCCGTGATCGATGTGCCCGATCGTCCCGATATTCAGGTGCGGCTTGGTGCGCTCGAATTTTTCCTTCGCCATCGCGTCAGGTCCTTGTAAGGGCGGTTCCTCTTGGAGCCGCCGAATCTTTTGGAGCGGGGGACCGGATTTGAACCGGCAACCATCGCCTTGGAAGAGCGAGACTCTACCGTTGAGTTACCCCCGCCTTGCTCCGTCCACCGAACTTTCCAGACGGCCTCCAGCAACGAAGCCCGAAAACTCTGGAGCCTGGGACCGGGATTGAACCGGTGACCTCGTCCTTACCAAGGACGCGCTCTACCAACTGAGCTACCCAGGCGAGTTCTGTTCGCCGCGTGCAGCGCAACCGGTGACACGAAAACCCGCAAGCACAGCCCCACGGGATTTACAACGCCGCCGGTGACAAACTTTCCGCGGACTTCGCGCTTCCCTTTCGCGCCTCGCTGGACCGAAAGTTTCAGCGCAATCACCAGCCCGCAACCGACAAGACCGCGATCTCACCCGGTTCGCGTTTCAGGACTGCTCCAGCAGCTCGCCGCGAACGATCGCCACGAGCGGTGCGAACAAGATGGTGGACGGGGGAGGATTCGAACCTCCGTAGCCCGCAAGGAGCGGCAGATTTACAGTCTGCTGGTTTTAGCCACTCACCCACCCGTCCGCACGGGGGGATTGAAACAAAATTGAAGCAAAAAAGGCCGCAGTGCATGCGCGAAGTTTGCAAAGACAAAAGACACTTTTACATTCTTCGCGATGCAGGAACCTGCCTCCCGCAATCAATTGGGAATCTTCCCCTGACTCGAAAAATTTTGGCAGAGCTGGCGGAGGGATTTGAACCCCCGACCCTCTGATTACAAATCAGATGCTCTACCAACTGAGCTACGCCAGCACGGCGCAAACCGAGAAAATATAACAAAAGGGAACTTGAATTGCAATGGCCCCCTGTGGAAGACCTGTGCAAACCTCACCCATGGGGCTGAAGGCTCAATTAATGGCCCACACCCGCAGCGAATCCTCAAGTCCGTGCTGGAAGAGTTAGTCTACACCCAGCTTGTCAAAATAGGGTAAGAAATCTTTCGCCGGACGGTGCCGAGCATTTTCCGCACGGCCGCTTGGTTCATGCAGGTTTGCGCCGGGGAATCCGTGACACAAGTAAAGACTGCGTCGTCGGGGACATTGCTGCGGGACGAGCCGGCGTTGTCATGGACTTGTCGATCTGGCGGCAACATTTCCGGAAGAAGTTGAGGCAAACGGTCGAAGACTGAAATTACGAAAAACATTTCGCTTCGCAGGGTAGTGTCAGT
Organism: uncultured Acidobacteriota bacterium; assembly: GCA_963800455.1. GTDB lineage: Bacteria > Acidobacteriota > Terriglobia > Acidiferrales > UBA7541 > Palsa-360. Next base: position 2,263,860 of record CAWDAY010000004.1, read on the forward strand.
CTGCAACGGTTGTCGTACGGCGAATCTCAGTGCGTATTGCGCGCGGTGGCAGCGCCTGAGACAATGTTGCGAGAAGAGGTACTCCATGCGACAAAATTGGCGAACTTCCAGGGTCGGCACCGCAGCGGCGGCTTGCACGATCGCTGCCGCGGCGCTTTTCTATTTGACGTTTCCGCACGGAAAAAACGCGAATGCGTCTCCTGTTCCCGGTTTGCTGTCCGAGTTGCCCGCGGGCGCGCCGACGCTGGTATATCTGGACCTCGCCGCCGTGCGAAATTCCCCTTTTTACCAGCATCGGCCGGACAAGGGGCCGATCGCGATTCCCAATCAGGACTACGCCGATTTCGTGCGCTCCACGGGATTCGATTTTGAAAAGGATTTGGACCGCGTCGTGGTTGCATCGTGGCCCGCAGCCTCCGCAATAGAAAAAACCAGAACCATCTCCATCGCGGAGGGCCGTTTTGACCATGCGAAAATTCGCGACTACGCCACGCGCAAGGGAAAAATCGAGCAGCAGCAGGGGCGCGAAGTCTTCCTCTTCCCAGCCGGCCCGCTGGCCTGGAGTTCCGTGACATTCCTGAGCGACCAGCGCATCGCCGTGGTTGCGGGCCCGAGCGTCGCTCCCCTCTTTGCGGCGACCTCGGAAGCTTCGAGCGGCGACCCGGCCCGCGAGCGAGCCGCGCGCGTCGACGGCGCCGCGGCCTTTGTGATCGCCCGGGTTCCGCCGATTCCGGACACCGCCGGGAACGCGGGCAACCCCGGGGCTGCCCAGTTCGCATCCCTCGCGCGATCCGTGCAGTGGATCACGCTGGCTGCGCGGCCGGAGGGAGATGACTTTCGAGTTTCGCTCGAAGGGGAGTGCGACAACAGCACCGACGCGCAGCAGCTCAAGTCCGCGCTGGAGGTCGTGCGGATGTTCGGAAACGCGGGCCTCGACAGCCCCAAGACGCGCGAGTCGATGGACCCCGCCGCCGTCACGACGCTCAAGTCTTTGTTGACCGGCGCGGAAGTCACGCAGGCCGCGGAGCGAGTTCGCGTTCTGTTTGAGGTCACACCGGACATCTTCAAGCTCGGCGAAACGAAGAAACCAAACTAAGTGGCGCAGGCTTCAGTCTGTGGGTTTCCATCAATTCTTCCAGGGCCTGGCGCTCGGGCTAACATCCTCTACTTTGTCGCGGATCAATTGGAAAACCACAGGCTAAAGCCTGCGCCACTGGACATCTCCATCCAAAAATTGAGGGATTGTTCCTGGGAAAAAATCAGAGGAAAGAAAACTAATCCGCCGCGGAGGCTTGGCGCAAATAGCGCATCGGATTGACGGGCGCGCCATTGATGCGAACTTCGTAGTGTACGTGAGGGCCGGTGGAGCGTCCGCTGACGCCCACGTTGCCGATGGTATCGCCGCGGCGCAACTGCTGTCCGGCAACGACGTTGAAGCTCGAAAGGTGACCGTAGTAGGTCGTGACGCCAAATCCATGATCGACGACCACCAGGCGGCCGTATCCCGCGCGCTCGTCCGCCTCAAGGACTACGCCATCCGCGGTGACGCGCACGGCATCGCCGTACTGCGAGGAGATATCGACGCCCGTGTGGAACGCGCCCTCACCGCTGAACGGATCCATTCTCTCGCCGAACGTGCCGGTCAGGTGGCCAATCACCGGCCAGAGAGTCGGCGTGGAGGTTAGGTCCGCCAATCCGGCCGACGAGGAAAGCAATTGCAAACTTCCGGCGGGAAGCGCCGCCTGGCTGGCATTTCTCTCCAGAAAATTGAATTGCTCGACGGACTCGTCAAACCCGCCGTTCGGCGCCGGAGTCGCTTCTCCCACCCCGAACGGGTTCTGGCGGAATCGCATGAAACCGTAGGTCATGGCGACTTCGGTGGCCAGGGATTGCAGGGAGTTCATTCGTTCGTTCGTGTCTTGAACGCTGGATTGGAGTTTTTCGTAATTGTGCTTGAGGGTGTCCTGCTGGCGGCGAAGGGCGTTGTAATTGCCGACTTTCCACAGCATTCGCGTGTAGGAACCGGCGGCCGCAAGCACGGTCACGCCGCCTACCACAGCCAGAATTGCAACTAAATGCAGCACATAGCCCGGAACGGTGATCTTGCGGAAAGATCCCTTTCGGCTGGAGGCCACAAAAAATGTGTATGCTTCAGGTTTCATCATTTGAAATGTCTAAAGCAATTACGTACTGAGTATTCGAGGGAGCCGACGCCGTTCATCCCCTGAGCGGCCCGTGCCTACTAATAAGCCGTTTGAACCGAGATCCTTGGTACGAAACCAAACCCGCCAAGAGTCTAGATTCACACAAGGGCCGGAGTCAACCCCAATTTTCCCAGTTCCGGCCGCTGGAAATTCCTTACGCCGCCGGCGACGATACCCTAGAATGCATCTCATGAGACCACAGTAAGGTGGTTTCGGACAACTGTACCAATGGACAGTGAAGAGCAATTGATCAATCGCATCCGCGGGCGGTTCCGGCCTGGCCGGGATCGGTCCATGCCGGGAGCGAGCCCGAAAGCGTCCGGCCTGATCGTCGGAATTGGCGATGACGCCGCGGTCCTGCGCCCGCGCGCCGGGTCGGAATGGGTTGTCACGACCGACGCGTTCCTCGAAAACGTGCACTTTTTGCGGAACGTCCACTCGCCTGAGGCCGTTGGCTATAAGGCGGTTGCCCGCGCCACCAGCGACATCGCCGCCATGGGAGCCAAAGGACGGTATCTCTTCCTGACCCTGGGGCTTCCCGACGCTTGCGCCGGGGCTTGGCTGGACGGCTTCTTAAGAGGAATGGCGCGGGCGACCCGCGAGTTCGGTTTAACCCTGGCGGGAGGCGACACGACCAAGTATCCCGCCGCTGTGGCCGCCCTTACCGTAATGGGCGAGGTCGCCCGAGGCAAGGCGGTTTTGCGCTCCGGCGCGAAGCCGGGTGATTTGCTGTGCGTTAGCGGGACGCTCGGCGAGGCGGAACTCGGCTTAAGGCTGATCCAGCTCAAACTCCATAAAAGGAAGCGTTGGGCCGGGCTCCTCACGAAACATTTTTACCCCGTGCCGCGGCTGGCTCTGGGGCAGTGGCTCGTCGCCCACCGCTGCGCAACGGCCATGATCGATACTTCCGACGGTCTCTCGACGGACCTGGGGCACATCTGCACGGCCAGCGGGGTTGGCGCCCGGGTATGGTCGGCGAAACTTCCGTCGGTGAACGTTCCAGGGGAATTGCAGCAGCTGGGTCTCGACCCGCTGCGCTTGGCGCTCCACGGCGGCGAAGATTACGAACTTCTCTTCACGGTGCCAAGTAGGTTTGCCCGCCGATTGCCCCGCAAAGCCACAGGTGTCTCCCTGACCGTAATCGGCGAAATCACACGTGAGAAGAAGGTTCTCCTGGTAGCGCCCGACGGACGGAACACACTATTTCGGCCCCGAGGCTGGGACCCATTTCGCAAGAAAAGTTGAGGATTGTGGAAGGGCCGTGAACGCTGGGCGGGAGATTGGCGTTCTCGAATTTGGACCCTACGGAAGCGGCGGCGTCTCCGAGCTGATGGTCGCGCTTGCGCCAATCGTTTCGACTAACTATGAGGGCTCGGCGCCGCAGGAGGAGCTTGCGGAGGCGGAACCGTCTTGGCGGGAGCTTCGGCGGGCGGCGCGCTCTCAGGCACTGTCGGACTGGTTTGCGGATTCGCTTCGATCATGGTCGGTCCTTCGCCGGATTCCTCAGGGGCGTTGTCTGGAGTATCCACTCTTACGTTTTTCGTGAGAGCGACCTTGTCCAGTGACACAACGTTCGGGAAGGCCTGAATGGGCTTGCCGTCCAGCGCACCCTGCATGAATTCCAGCCAGATGGGCAGCGCGGCGACGGCTCCGGTTTCCGGCTTGCCGAGCGACACCGATTTGTCGTCGTAGCCAACCCAGACGCCCGCAGTGAGTTCCGGAGTGAAGCCGATGAACCAGGCGTCGGTGAAGTCGTTGGTCGTGCCGGTCTTTCCGGCAGCGGGGCGGCCGAGGGCGCGCGCGGGCATGCCGGTTCCGCGTTCCACGACGTCCTGTAGCATCGCCGTCATCGAGCGCGCCACGTCGGGTTCGATGACGTCGTGAACCTGCGGGTGCGCCTGTTCGAGCAGCGCTCCGTCGTACGTGGTTACACGGCGAATCATGTGCGGATCGATGCGCACGCCGTCATCCGGAAACACGGTGAACGCGGACGTGTGCTCGAGCAGGTTCAAATCCGCCGCTCCCAGCGTGATGGGCAAGTAGGGCGGCAGCGGACTGGTGATGCCGAAGCGCCGGGCCATGTCGATCACCGAGTTCATCCCGACTTTTTCCGCCAGCTTCACGGCCGGAACGTTGCGCGAACCGTCGAGCGCGCGGCGCAGCGTGATGACGCCTTCGAATTTTTCGTCGTAGTTGTGCGGCGAATACGGCTGGCCGCCGCTCATCGTGGTGAAGGGCGCGTCCAGAATCGTGTCAAAGGGAGTAAAGCCCTGTTCGACGGCGGCCGAATACACGTAAATCTTGAAGGAAGACCCGACCTGGCGCTGCGCCTGCGTGGCCCGGTTGAATTTCGATTCATCGAAGCTGTAGCCGCCGACCATCGCCTTGATTTCACCGGTGGGATTGTCGATCGCCACCATGGCCGCTTGCGGGCCGACGTTCTGCTCGAGCTGGACGTGCGCGACGTTCCCGTTGATGTCCTTGATGTTGACTTCGACAAGGTCGCCGGATTTCAAAAATTCGGCGGGAGTTTTTCGCGCGGTCCAGGCAAAATCCGGCGGCGTCAGCAGCGCGTGGAGCGAGCCGATTTTAATGGTCGCCGCTTTTGAGTCCACGGCCGTGACGAGACCCTGAACGTAATCGCCCTTGTTGATCGGCCAGCGCCAATCGTCGTCGTCGTACGATTCCAGCGTGTCGCTCTTGTCCTCCAGAATATTGTCGAGCTTGCCGCGCCAGCCGTGGCGGCGGTCGTAGGCGTGGAGGCCGTCGCGAATAGCCCGGTTGGCGGCCTGCTGCATGCCGACATTGAGCGTGGTGTAAACGCGCAGGCCGCGCTGGTGCACCATTTCCGTGCCGTAGGTGCTCTCGAGATATTTGCGGATTTCCTCGACGAAATATGGAGCCAGCGTATTTCTGGGCGCCTGGATGTGCAGCCCCAGCGGCTGCGCGGTGGCCTGCCGCGCCTGCGCTTGCGTGATTTTTCCGGCGCGCGCCATGAGCTCGATCACCAGATTGCGCCGCGCCAGCGCGCGCTGCGGATGCAGGATCGGCGAATAGCTCGGACCGCGAATCATTCCCGCGAGCAACGCCGCTTCCTGGACGTTCAGCTTGCCCACGGGCTTGCCGAAGTAATATTCGGACGCGGCTTCAAATCCGTAATTGCCGTGGGAAAGATAAATCTGGTTGCCGTACATCGTGAAGATCTGTTCCTTCGAGTAGTGCCGCTCGATCTGCAGCGCCAGCAGCGCTTCCTGAACTTTCCGGCCCATCCGGCGGTCGGAACGGTCCAGAAACAGCGTTCCGGCCAGCTGCATCGTAATAGTGCTGGCGCCTTCGACGACGCGTTTCGCGAGAACGTCCTTCCACGCCGCGCCGGCCACGCGCGTGAAATCCACGCCCCAGTGCTGCTCGAAGTGCTGGTCCTCGGTCGTTAGAATCGCGTCTTTCAGAACGGGCGGGTATTGCTCGTAGGTGAGAAGCACACGGCGCTGCAACGCGAAGTTGCCGACGATTTGGCCGTCGTCCGCGTACAGTTCGGTGACGACATCGGGCTGAAAATCCTCGAGGGCGCGGATCTGGGGGAGATCGCTCGAATAAACAAACAGCAGGCCGGCCACGCCGCCGAGGGCGATCGAGCCCAGCAGCAAAAGCGTAAATGCGACACGCCCGACGATCTTCCGGCCGCGCAGACGGAGCGTGATCGGCGGCAGCTCTACCATGGGAGTTTCATTCTAACGCAAACCGGGGAAGTGAACGCGCGGATCAGGAAGATACTGTGTCTCGCCGTTTCTTGATGAGAAACGCTCCGATGGTGACGGCCAGGGCGAGAACGAGCAGGCTGGAATCGCGAATCAGCGTGACGGCGCCCAACTTTTCGTTGTTTCCGAAACACCCGCAATTGATTTCGAGGCCGAGGAGTTTCGCGCGGGTCATGGCGCCGATGAATACAAGCAGCAGACCGCTGGTAACCAGCCCGATCCAGCGCACGGCCACGCCGGCAATCAGCAAGCCGCCCAGAGCAAGCTCGAACCACGGCAGGACCTGCGCCATCAACTGCGTTGCGGAGATCGGCAGCATCTTGTAGGAATCGATGGCCATGGCAAAAAAGAATTGATAATCGTGCAGGTGCCATTCCCCGGCAAAGTGCAGCTTGGTGTAGGCGGCGATCAGGAAAATCACGCCCAGCGCCACGCGGCCGGCCGTGAGCAACGCGGCGGGCCAGGAGGCCGTGCGCTCCGTCATCTCCGTGGGAATCGTAGTGGTGGACATGTGTATTGGCGCGCGGGCCGTGCACCGTTACTGGCGCAGCAGATAGTCAAAATAGCTTTTCAGCAATTTGTAATCCACGCCGCCGCCGGGTAGCGCCTCGGTCTTGCCGTGCGCCGTCACGTAAACCGTGGGAGTCTGATTCACGTTGCGCTGCATTCCCAGGGCGCGGTCGCGCTCGATGGAGGCGTTGATGTCGTTCATGTGCTGCGCCTCATACGCCAGAAATTTTTTGAATTGCGCGGGCGGAAAGTAGCTCGCCATAACCTCTTCGATATTGCCTTTGGCGGACCATTCATCCTGATGATCGTAGAGCGCCCGCTCGATCGCGTCGAACTGCCCGAGTTCCGCCGCTGCATTCGCAAGACGCGCGGCCTGGAGCGCGTAGGGGTGCATTTCCAGAGGGAAATCGTGGTAGACGAAATACACCTTGCCCGGAATCACGTAGTCGTCGAACACCTGCTTCTCGCTCGTCTCAAAAAATCCGCGGCACGCCGGACACTGAAAATCGCCGAACACTTCCATCTTGATCGGCGCGCTGGGATTTCCGATCGCCTTTAAGAACGCCGGGGGCGCCGTTGCCGCCGGAGCGGGCTTTGCGGCCGCGGGCGTCGGCGATTTCGTCTGCGGCCCGGCGAAGGCCGCGGCGGCCACCGCGCAGAGCGCGGCCAACGTCAGAACTTTAAACGTGCGGACGGATAGCGATTTCACGCGACCTTCTCCTTGGGAACTTGCGAGCACCGCATTCTAACCCCAAAACAGGTTCTTCTGCACGGATAGACGTATGGGAGGGCCGCGAGGTTATCCGCGGTTACGGGTTTTGCCCGGAAATTGTGGGAAACCTTGCCGGGCCAATCGCGGTCGGATTCTCGGGCCGGGCGAACCGGCGGGGTCCGGGGTTCGCTCATTCGCGGATGAGAAAATCGGCCCCGGACGCGAAGAAAACCGTGGAGGGCGACTAGTGAGCCCGTAAACAACTGTAAATAGATAGGATATAATGCAGTCAAAATACTTGACAACAACACACTCAATATGTAGAATCGCTGCGTCTAACGCACTCATGCCGGAACTTACCGGGCGAGTTAGGAAGGGAGTCAGGAATGAGCAAAATTATCGGAATCGATTTGGGGACCACCAACTCTGTGGTGGCCGTGATGCAAGGCGGGGAGTCGGTGGTGATTCCCAACCAGGAAGGCGGGCGGACGACCCCTTCGGTTGTCGCCATTACCAAGTCCGGCGAGCGGCTGGTCGGCCAGGTAGCCAAGCGCCAGGCGGTCACGAATCCGGAAAACACGGTGTATTCGATCAAGCGTTTCATGGGCCACCGGATCGACGAAGTGTCGGACGAGATCAAGCGCGTGCCGTACAAAGTGACCAAGGGGCCGCATGACGATGCGCGCGTCGATATTTTCGGCAAGGCGTATACCCCGCCGGAACTTTCCGCGATGATTTTGCAGAAGCTGAAGACCGCCGCGGAGGATTTCCTCGGCGAGAAGGTGACCAAGGCGGTTATCACCGTGCCGGCGTATTTCAACGACAGCCAGCGCCAGGCGACCAAACAAGCGGGCGAAGTGGCGGGCCTGGAAGTTCTCCGCATCATCAACGAGCCTACGGCGGCCGCGCTTGCGTACGGTCTGGACAAAAAGAAGGACGAAACGATCGCGGTCTACGACCTCGGCGGCGGGACCTTCGACATCTCCATTCTGGAAGTGGGAGAAGGCGTGGTCGAAGTGAAGGCGACGGCCGGCGACACGCACCTGGGCGGCGACGACGTCGACAATCGCATCGTCGATTGGCTGATTGCCGAATTCAAGAAAGATCAGGGCATCGACGTCAGCAAGGATCGCATGGCCGTGCAGCGGCTGAAGGAAGCCGCGGAGAAGGCCAAGATCGAGCTGTCGCAGATGCAGGAGACGGACATCAATCTGCCGTTTTTGACGGCCGACGCGTCCGGCCCGAAGCACCTGCAACTGAACCTGACCCGCGCGAAACTCGAGCAGCTGATGGAAGACATCCTGCAGCGGACGATCGGGCCGACCAAGCAGGCGCTCGCGGACGCGGGCGTTACGCCGGACAAGATCGACGAAGTGGTTCTGGTCGGCGGCTCGACGCGCATCCCGCGCGTGCTGCAGATCGTCAAGGACCTGTTCGGCGGCAAGGAACCGCACAAGGGCGTCAACCCGGATGAAGTGGTGGCGGTCGGAGCGGCCATTCAAGGAGGCGTGCTCGGCGGCGAAGTGAAAGACATCCTGCTGCTGGACGTGACTCCGCTGTCGCTCGGCGTGGAAACGCTCGGCGGCGTGATGACCGTGCTGATCCCGCGCAACACGACGATCCCGACGCGCAAGTCGGAAGTGTTTTCGACGGCCGCGGACAATCAGCCGTCGGTTGAAATTCACGTGCTGCAGGGCGAGCGCAAGATGGCGCCCGACAATCGCACGCTCGGGAAATTCCACTTGATGGGAATTCCGCCGGCGCCGCGCGGATTGCCGCAGGTCGAGGTCACGTTCGACATCGACGCCAACGGCATCCTGAACGTATCGGCGAAGGATCGCGCGACCAACAAGGAGCAGAAGATCACCATCACCGCGTCGACCGGCCTCAGCAAGGAAGAGGCCGAGAAGATGCGCTCCGATGCCGAGTCGCACGCCGAGGAGGACAAGAAGAAGTTCGCGGAAATCGAGGCGCGCAACATCCTCGACAACCGCGTCTATCAGGTCGAGAAGCTGATCGCCGACAACCGCGAGAAGCTTTCCGAATCCGATACCAAGCCGGTGGAAGAGGCTGTCGCGGCGGCGAAATCCGCGCTCGGCGGAGGCATCCTCGAGCAGATCCAGTCCGCGACGGTGCAGCTCGAAAGCGCCTCGCACAAAGTCGCCGAGGTGCTGTACAAAACCGCCCAAGCCAGCGGCGCGCAAGCGGGCGCCGGCGGGACGGGCGATGCCGGGACGGGCGCTCCGAAGAGCGGACCGGGGCGCGCGCCGGAAGGCGAAGTGATCGACGCCGAGTATGTGGACGTCGACGAATCGAAGAAACCGAACTAAGCGGAACGTGCTGTGCGGAGCGGAACGCAGGGTCACGGACCCCGATCCGCTCCGCGCGGCGCCCATTTTCTGATCGCATTCACAGGAGCCGGCATTGACGACGTATGAAGGCATCAAGCGGACCGGGCCGCCGCAAGCCGTCCAAAAACTGCGGGACGATTTGTACCTGATTCAAATCGCGACTTTCGGAAACGCCGACGGCGGACTGGAAGCGCCTTTTCTACGAAACGCAGCAAGCGCCGCCGCCCGACTTTCTTCCCCGCGCGTGGACATCAGCGGAACGTTCGTTCGATTCCGGTCCGACGTCCCCAGCGTGGCGGCGAAGACGGCCTGGATCGATCGCTGGATCGAGCGGGCCAATCAGAAGGAAGGGGCCATGGGCGGCAAGCTCGACGAAGAACGCCGGCGGCGGCGCGACGAGCACCAGCGCGAGCAGGAGGAATTGGCGGCGATCAACGCGGCCTGGGAAAAGTTGTAGAGGCTAGGATCGGGCCGCGACGATGAGACGCACGGCCTCGCGCTGTTCTGAGCGGCACGGTAGAAAACCACCATGCCCACGACCACCAAACAAGATTATTACGAACTGCTGGGCGTCCCCCGCAACGCGCCGCAGAAGGAAATCCGGCAGGCCTACCGGAAACTTGCGCGCAAATATCATCCCGACTTGAATCCCGGCGACAAATCCTCGGAAGAAAAATTCAAGCAAGTGCAGGAAGCCTACGACGTTCTGTCCGACAGCCAAGAAGCGGCAGATGTACGATCAATTCGGCTTTGAAACTCCGGGCGCCGCGGGAATGCCGCCTCCGGGCGATGGCGGCGGCGTTCATTTTGATTTTGGCGGGTTCGATTTCGGCGGAGGCGCGGGCCAGGGCGGCGCGGGACCGAGTTTTCGCGATCTCTTCAGCCAGTTCTTCCGAGGCGGAGGAGCGGCGGCCGAAGCGCCCACGCACGCCGAGCCCGGATCGAGTCTCGAATACCAGATCGAGATCAGCTTTTGGGAAGCGGTTCGCGGCACCGTAAAGAAACTAACCGATCTCGCGCCTGGACACGTGCACCGAATGCCGCGGCTCCGGCACGGTGGGCCAGCCGCAATCCTGCTCGGCCTGCGGCGGTACCGGGCAAGTGACGCAGACGAGCGGCAAGATGCGCTTCAATCTAACCTGCTCGCGATGCGGAGGATCGGGGCGCATTCGCAACATCTGCCGCGTGTGCGGCGGCGAAGGGCGCGTGCGCCGCGCCGATACGATCGAGGTGCGAATTCCGGCGGGCGTGCAAACCGGCTCGCGCGTTCGAGTGGCTGGACGCGGCAACGCCGGGACCTCGGGCGAGCCGCCGGGCGACCTCTACATCATCACCGAGGTTCAGCCGCACCCGTTTTTTGACCGCCGCGGAAACGATCTCTACACGGTCGTGCCCATCACCGTCACGGAAGCGGCGCTGGGCGCGAAGATTGAAGTGCCCACGATCGACGGGCGGTCGCTGCTGCGCGTGCCTCCGGGCACGAACAGCGGCCAGAAATTGCGCCTGCGCGAAAAGGGCGTGCCGTCGGTCCGGCGCGCACGGCCAGCGCGGGGACCAGTACGTCGAATTGCAAGTGGTCGTGCCGAAGCCGGTGGACGAACGCGTGCAGGAACTCTTGAAGGAATTGCGAAGATCGCGCCGGAAGATCCGCGCAAGGATCTTTTTGCGCGGGCCGAGGCCGTAAGGAGACGCTGCCATGCCGCGCATCAACGGAAAGCGAAAAAAGGCGCGCGCCGGATACATGATTTCGGCGGTCGCCGAACTCTACAAATTGCATCCGCAGACGCTGCGCCTCTACGAACGCGTGGGGCTGCTCAAGCCGTCGCGCTCGGAAGGAAATACGCGGCTGTACACGGACTCCGACCTGGAACGCCTGGAAGTCATCCTGACGCTCACGCGTGAAATGGGCGTCAACCTCGCGGGAATCGAAATCATTTTGAACATGCGCGAGAAAATGGCGGACATGCAGCACCAGATGCAAGCCTTCACGTCGTTCGTGCAGCAGGAACTGGCGCGCGGCCTGCGCTCGGCCGGCGCGCGTCCCCACGGCAATGCGCTGGTGCGCGTTCCCCCTCCGAAAGTCATCCGCGTACACAAGTAGCCGTGATCCGTGGTTCGCGACCGTGACCGTGTAGAACCTCCCGCATTTTCGACAACCCCTGCAGTCACTGTTCGGAATGCATTTATACGGGACACGGACCACGAATCACGGGTCACGTTTTTCCACACTGCCACTGCTTTCCACAGGGCGCGACGTCTTGCGCAAGATCCGGCGGCGCGCCTATGCTGGCAACATGGCGCAACCTGATTGCCCGATTTGCGGCGGCACGGGATGGAAGACCGTCGAGCGCGTCTCGGAAGAAGACCGGAAGGGCGTTTCCAGGCTGAAGCCCGTCGATGGCGCCGGCGCGGCCAAACGCTCCTGGGCCGTGCCGTGCGATTGCACGGCCAAAGACCGCACGGCGCGTACGATCGGGCGCACGCGGATTCCCACCGCTACGAACACTGCGACTTCGAAAACTTCGATACCAAGCTATGCGATCTCGAGAACAGTCCGGAATACGTCAAGTGGAACCACAGCCTCGAACAGGCCAAGTTGGTCACCGAAGCGTTTGCGCGCGATTATCCAACCGGCGCCGAAACCGGCCTTTTGCTGATGGGGCCGTGCGGCGCGGGAAAGACGCACCTCGCGGTCGCCGCGCTCCGGCAAATTGCTTTGCGCGGGCACACGGGACTCTTCTACGATTATCGCGAGTTGCTGAAAGAAATTCAGGGAAGCTACAACGCCGAGAGCCAGACCAGCGAACTCGGCGTGCTCGAACCCGTGCTGACTGCCGACGTTTTGCTCCTCGACGATCTCGGCGCGAGCAAGCCGTCTCCGTGGGCGCTCGAAACCGTCGGGCACATCCTCAATTCCCGGTACAACGAAAAACGCGTCACGCTGCTCACCACGAATTATCTCGACAATGCCGGGCCAACTTCCATGCCTGCGCCACGGAACCCGCGACTCCCCTCCGGACAGGCAGTTTCCGCCGCGCGCGAGGATTCCCTCGAAGACCGGCTCGGCAAGCGGATTCGTTCGCGCCTCTATGAAATGTGCCGCACGGTCGAACTTTTCGCCCCCGACTACCGCCGCGAAGTGCGCCAGGCCGGACGCGTCCGGTCGTAACACCCTTTCGGCTCGGAAGCCTGCAACTGATTTCGCGAAACGCAATTATCCCCTTCGGAACACTTCCGGCTGAAATGGCCGGACGCTCGGAGAATCATCTTGCTTCCGCATGAAAAAGGTCTAGCATTCGGCATATGAAGGCTGCACGAAAGCCGCCCGGGCGCCCGTCGTCCGGCTCTCCGTCGTCCGGTTTAATGATCCGCCAAGGGAATCGCTGCGCACCAAGAGTGGATTGCATCGGCCTTTTTTCGGTCCTGCGCTGGAAGCGAGTGCTGCTCTGCGTTTTGACGCTGGCGGTTTCGGTCTCGCCGAGTTTCGCGCAAAAGGGCGGCATTACGAGCATGGGTATGTACCGGAAGGCCGGGAAATTTCCGGAGAGGGTGTACGGCTCAACCGTGAATTCGAATTCGACGGCAACTGAAGAGATGTGTTTTCCCTGGGCCATATCGACGGCGCGAGCCACGACTGTGAGTGTTAATAGGCTGAAAGTCCCGCAGAAGGCCATGGACGAATTCCAGAAGGCCTGCGACGCCTCGAATGGGGGTAAGCTCGCGGAGGCCGAGCAGCATGCGCGCGGCGCGATTGGCAAATTTCAAAACTATCCGGCGGGATGGGTCCTGCTGGGGCTGGTCCTCGAGGACAAGAGAAATCACAAGAAGCCCGCGACGCCTGTTCTCATGCATCGCTGATCGACGCGACCTACTTGCCGGCATTTCTTTGCTCGGCGGAGGTTTCTGTTCGAGACCGAAACTGGGACCAGGTTCTAAGCCTGGCGGACAAGGCGCTGGCGCTCAATTCGACAGACGATCTTTACGGCTACTACTACCGCGCGACGGCCTTTTTTCACATGAACAATCTTGTGGAGGCAAAGAAGAATGTCCTGCAAGCCGTGGACGCCGACGTAAACCACGATGAGCCGTCTCTGTGCCTGCTCCTGGCCAAAATCTACGAGCTCGAGGGCGACAACGCGGACGCGATCGCCCAACTCGAGCAGCTCCTGAAACATCCCGTCGACCGGCAGCGGCAAGATGCCGCCCGGCAGTTGCTGGCCGAACTTCAGTCGCGCCCATCCGCCAAATAGGCGCGTCGCCCGGTTTCAAATTTCTGTTTCCAGCCGCGTCGAAAGTTTCATTCACGATCCGGCGCGCTCTTCGCATTCATTGACATAGGCCACAAAGCACGGGTATTATCCCCACGGTGCGGCCCCTGGGTGGGATGCCGCGCTTCCTTCCTTGCACTTCCCCGTGACTCGGAAGATTATCCCAGCGTTTCCCGTTGGGAGTACAAGGTAGCGACCTCACTGGAGGCAGTACGATGTATTCCGACAATGAAAACCCCGGCGCGGAGCTTTCTGCCGGTCAAACCGCAACCGCCGCAACCACGGCGCAGGAACAAACCGAAACGGTAGAAACCGCGCAGGCCACCGAGCCCGCCGTGGTGACCGTGAATCCCTCTGAGCCTGTAGCCGCTCCCGACGGCGTCGCCGCCGTCGAACATTCCAACGTGAGCGAAATGGTGGAAGCGGCCGTGGACACCGGAGAGCCTCCGACGGAGTCCAACGCCGAGATGGAACAGCTCATGGAGCAATACGCCGCGCCGCACCAGGCGCCGGCGGAGGGCGAGATCGAGTCCGGCCAGGTCGTGGCGATCACCGACCTCGGCGTGGTGGTGAACCTCGGCGGCAAGACCGAGGGACTGATTCCCGCGCAGGAATTCGCGGAATTGGACGGGCCGTTCCCGCTGCAGGTTGGGCAGCCGGTCGAAGTCCAGCGCACGGGCGAGCGCAAGGAAGGAATGGTGCTGCTGTCGTACCAGCGCGTGAAGCGGCGCCGGGCGTGGTCGAAGATTGAAGAAGCGTATCGAAGCAAGGCCGACATTACGGGAAAAATCGTGGACAGCATCAAGGGCGGCCTGGTGGTGGACATTGGCGTGCGCGCATTTTTGCCCGCATCGCAGGCCGACCTGCACCCGGTGCGCGACCTCGAGGAATGGAAGGGCCGCGAACTCACCGTCCGCGTGCTGAAAATGAACCGCAAGCGCGGCAACGTGGTGGTCAGCCGCCGCGCAATCCTGGACGAGCAGCAGGCTTCGCAGCGGCAGGCCATGCTGGAGTCGATGGCCGAGGGGCAGATCGTCAAGGGCGTGGTGAAGAACGTGACCGGCTACGGCGCGTTCGTGGACCTGGGCGGCATCGATGGTTTGCTGCACATCACGGACATGTCCTGGAGCCGGGTGGCCAGTCCCCTCGACGCCGTTTCGCCGGGCGAGGAAGTCGAAGTCAAGATCCTCAAGTACGACAAGGAAAAAGGGCGCGTTTCTCTTGGGCGCAAGCAATTGCTGCCCGATCCCTGGTCCTCCGTGGTGGAGCGTTACACCAAAGGGACAAAGCTTACGGGCAAGATCATGGGCCTGACGGATTACGGCGCGTTCGTCGAAGTGGAGCCGGGAATCGAAGGCCTCGTGCACGTCAGCGAGATGAGCTGGTCCAAGCGCAAGCAGCACCCTTCGAAACTCGTCAACGTGGGCGACGAGGTCGAAGTGGTTGTGCTGGGCGTCGATTCGAACGAACGGCGCATTTCGCTGGGGATGAAACAGGCGCAGGCCGATCCGTGGCAGGTGCTCGCGGAGAAATATCCCGTGGGCTCGGTGGTCAGCGGGAAAATCCGCAACCTGACCGAATTCGGAGCCTTCCTCGAAATCGAGGAAGGGTTCGACGGCCTCATCCACGTCAGCGACATTTCCTGGACGGGCCGCATCAAGACACCCTCCGAGGTCTATAAGAAGGGCGACGCGGTCGAAGCAAAGGTTCTAAAGATCGACGCGGCCACGCGGCGCGTATCGCTCGGCGTGAAGCAGGTGAACGATATCTGGTCCTCGTGGTTTGAGAAGCACAAGGTCGGCGACCTGGTTCGCGGACGAGTTTCGCGCGTCACAACCTTTGGCGCGTTCGTGGAACTGGCGGACGGGATCGAAGGCCTCTGCCATATCTCCGAAATCGACGACCGCCGCGGCAAGGGCGGTGACAAGCCGCAAGGCCCGCCGCGCCCCGGCGTGCGCCAGAGCGGGTTGCTGGATCCCGGCCGGGACTACGAATTCAAGATCGTCAAGATCAGCCAGGACCAGCATAAAATCGGGCTCAGCTACCGTGGCGCGCAAAAGCAGGCGGAACGCCGCGACATGGAAGATTACCGGTCGCAGAAATCTTCGGCCAAAGCCACGATCGGTGACGCCATTATGGCCAAGCGTTCCCTGTAATCCCTTCGGCGGTCCCCCGGCCGGAGTGTAAATACTATTTCCCTTACGCTTGATTTGGTGATATGGAATTGCCACTACAGGCAGCCGCCGGGGGAGTTTTTCTCCAGCGTAAGCGACGTGTTTCGGGGCGCGTCCCAGCCTGGCACCGAGTGGTGAAATTTTGAGTTAGGCGGAGCATACATCGATGAACGATTCCACCGTGACAAAGGCGGACCTGGTCGAGGAAGTGGTTCGCGTCACAGAACTTCCACGCAAAGAATCCGAGGCGGTTGTCGAAACGATTTTTGAAAGCATCATCGGCGCGCTGCAGGGAGGCGACCGCATCGAAATCCGCGGCTTCGGCAGCTTTCGCACGCGCCAGCGCCGCGGACGCACCGGACGCAATCCCAAGACCGGCGCTAAGGTCGAAGTGCCGCCCAAAAAGATTCCGTTTTTCAAGCCCAGCAAGGAGCTGAAGGATCACGTCAACGCCGGCGCGCCCGCGGCTCCGGGTTCGAGTCCCGCTCCGGCGGCGCCGCAAGCTTAAGCGCGCGCGGCGGGCGCCTGCGCGGCGCCGTCCGCATCCAATACTCCCTATGGATTACCTCTGGACGCCCTGGCGGTACCGATACGTTTCCGAAGCCAAAAACGTTTCGGGTTGCGTGTTCTGCAACGCGCACGCGGCCCAGCAGGACGAAGAGTGGCTGATCGTCCAGCGCGCCGCTAGAAATTTCATCATCCTGAATCGCTATCCGTACACCGCGGGCCACGTGATGATCGTCCCTTACGCGCACACCGCGGATTTTGCCGGCCTCGAAAAAGACACCGCCGCGGAAATGATGCTGCTCTCGCAGCGCGTGCAGGCGGCGATTGACGAGACCTACCATCCCGACGGCTTCAACCTTGGCATGAATCTTGGCCGCTCCGCCGGCGCCGGCATTGCCGATCACTTGCACATGCACCTCGTGCCGCGCTGGACGGGCGATACGAATTTCATGACCACGGTGGGAGAAACGCGCCTCGAGCCGGAGGACCTTTCCGTGACGTACACGAAGCTACGCAAGGCGCTCGTGCAGTAGAGACCGTACGGCAATTCGGAGTTCACACAATTTTGTAGCGCACGGCTTCCGGCGGGCATTGTAGATTCACAGCACATGCCCGCCTGAAGGCGGGCGCTACATTCCCGGAGTTACAATTGAACTTCTCCCTCACCGAAGAACAAGCCTTGCTCCAGCGCACGGTGCGAGAGTTTGCAGAAAACGAAGTCAGGCCGCTGGCGCGCGAACTCGACGAGTCCGGGCATTTTCCCCGCGAAACCTTTCGCAAAGCCGCGGAACTCGGACTGACGGCAGTGGCGTTGCCGGAATCCGAAGGCGGCGCAGGGTTCGACCACGTTTCCTATTCCATCGTCATCGAGGAAATTTCCCGTGTTTGCGCTTCCACGGGCGTCATTCTTTCCGTGCAAAATTCGCTGTACTGCGATCCGATCCATCGCTTCGGCACGCCCGAACAGAAGGCGCGGTTCCTCGCGCCGTACGCGCGCGGCGAAAAAATCGGATGCTACGCGCTGACCGAGCCGCAAGCCGGTTCCAACGCGGCGGCGCTGGCGACGAAGGCCGTGCGCAACGGCGACCGCTACGTCATCAACGGGACGAAAGCATGGATCACCAACGGCGGCGTAGCCGACGCAGCGATCGTGTACACGAACACCGATCCGTCGAAGGGCGAAAAAGGGATCACAGCGATCGTCGTCGAGCGCGGCACGCCCGGCTTCAAGGTAGCCAAGGAAGAAAAGAAGCTCGGCATCCACGCCACGGCCTGCACGGAGTTGTCGTTCACCGATTGCGAAGTGCCGGTGGCGAATCGCATTGGCAACGAAGGCGAAGGATACAAGGTCGCGCTCTCGACGCTCGACGGCGGGCGCATCGGCATCGCCGCGCAAGCCACCGGCATCGCGCAGGGCGCGCTGGAACAGGCGCTCGCCTACGCCCAGCAGCGCCAGGCATTCGGCCACCCCATCGCGGATTTTCAGGCGATCCAATTCATGCTGGCGGATATGGCCACGGAAATCGACGCCGCGCGATTGCTCACGCGCAAGGCCGCGTGGAAATCGGATACGGGCGCGCGGTTTTCCATGGAAGCTTCCATTGCGAAGCTCTTTGCGTCGGAACTGGCCACGCGCGTGACGCACAAGGCCATGCAGATTCACGGCGGTTACGGCTACAGCGCGGAATATCCCGTCGAGCGCATGTACCGCGACGCGCGCATCACGGAAATTTACGAGGGCACGAGCGAGATTCAGCGCCTCGTGATTGCGGCGTGGGTGTTGAAGAGCTATTGATTCCCCGGATGAACGCAGATTCACGCGGCTGAAAGAACATCCCCGGCCAGGGCCGCTCGTACCACCGGGCCGCTGCTGCTCTTGATTTGAAATCTGACATTTCAAATTTCAGATCTGCAATCCCAATTTTCATCTTCCCGCGCTTCCGGTTGCATCGTATTCTTTGAAAAGAACATGAATCAAAATTTACGACTCACAAGTTACAAATCACGAGTCACGAACCACAGCCCTCATGCAGGAACTTGACTCCACCGCTGAATTCGACGCTGCGCGTGACGGCGAGTTTTTCGTTGCGCTACCGCCGCGCGCGGCGGTGTTCACGGTCGAGCCGCACGCGGAATTAGCGGGCGCGAAGCCCTACCTGCTGCGCACGTCGAATCTGCGGCAGCGGGTGCAGCGGCTGCTTGGGCCGCCCGATCCCTCTTCCAAAAGGCTGAATTTGCGCGAGTTCGCGGCGCGCGTTCGCTACCGCGTCGTCGGATCGCCGTTTGAATTGAGTTTTCTGCACTGGCAGCACGCGCGGCGGCTTTGGCCGGGATCCTACCGGGAGCGGGCGCGGCTCCGTCCTCCGGCTGTGCTCAAAGTCACGCTCGCGAACGCGTATCCGCGCTGCTACGCGACGCGGCGCATCGGCGCGAACGGATTTTATTTCGGGCCGTTCCCGTCGCGCCGCGCGGCCGACACCTTCGCTTCCGGTGTTCTCGACCTGTTCAAAATCCGGCGATGCCAGATCAAGATTCGGCGCGATCCAACTTTTCCCGGCTGCATGTATTCGGAAATGAAGATGTGCCTCGCACCGTGCTTCGCGGGCTGCACGCAGGAAGAGTATGACGCGGAGGTGGGCCGCGTCGTCGCGTTTCTAGCGACGGGCGGCGCATCGCTCCGGGCGGAACTTGAGCGCGAACGCGAGGCGGCCAGCGAAGCGCTCGATTTCGAGCGCGCCGCGGCAGTGCATCGCCGCGTCGAGAAAGCCGCGGATGCGCTGCGCGGAGTGCCCGGCCTCGCGCGGCGCCTCGAAGACCTCAACGCCGTCGTTCTCCAGCGCGCCGCCGAACGAGACACGGTTGCGGTCTTCGTGGTGCGCGGCGGACACATCGACGAGCCGCGTCTGTTGCGCTTCGGGGAGCTGGCCAGCGAACCGCGCTCGGTCGAGCAAATCCTGCGCGAATGGCTCGAAGGCGCGGGCGATTCGGCTTCCGTGCCCGCAAAAGCAGCCGCTTCGCAGCAAAGCTATCGCGAACTCGAGGATCAGCTCAGCTTGCTCGCGCGCTGGTTTTATAAGAAGTCGCGCGCGGGCGAAATCTTCTTTCGCGAAAGCATCGCGCGATCTTCCGCCGCCACGCCCCAGGATGAAGCCGGCGCGCGCCGCAACAGCGAGTGGCCGTACCGCCGCATTTTGCGCGCCTGCTCGCGCGTGCTTTCGCTCGCGCCGCCGCTGCCGCCGCCGGCTGCGGAGAGTTGAAAATCTAGAGCGGAACTAGTGGCGCGGGCTTCAGCCTGCGGGGGTTCGGCCATGCAAGGACCAAAACCCACAGGCTGAAGCCTGCGCCACTTCTTCCTCGTGATCGCCGCGGATTCACATATAATCGCCGCCGCAAGCAAGGGAGAAAACATGGCTACGTTTGCGACACCGGATGGCACGAAGAAATACGCCGCGCGATTTGCCGGGCGCGCCGCTGCGGGGCATTTTCGCGAGCAGCAGGGCCTGTGGCTCTCTTCGCTGGGGATCGGCACCTATCTCGGAGAACCCGACGCGCGCGCCGACAAGGGATACACGGACGCGATCGTGGAGGCTGTGGAGTCCGGCGTAAACGTGATCGACTCCGCGATCAACTACCGCTTTCAGCGTTCGGAGCGTTCGGTGGGCGCGGCCCTGGCGGAACTCGCGCGCCGCGGCTATTCGCGCGAAGAGCTGCTGATCTGCACGAAGGGCGGCTTTCTTACGCCGGACGGCGACATGCCCGCCGACGCGGGCGAATATTTCAACAAGGAGTATGTGGAAACCGGAATCTTGCGGGAAGGAGACGTCGCCGCCGGCTGCCATTCGATGGCGCCGAAATTCATTGCCGACCAGCTCGAGCGCAGCCGCCGCAACCTGGGCGTCGAGACCATCGACGTCTACTACCTGCACAACCCGGAAACGCAATTGGGCGAAGTTCCGCGCGAGATGTTCAACAGCCGCCTGCGCTCCGCGTTCGAATTTCTCGAATCCGCCGTGGCCGCGGCGAAAATTCATTTCTACGGGCTGGCGACCTGGAACGCGTTCCGCCAGAGCGAGAACGCGCAGGATTTTCTTTCGCTGGCAACGATGGAATCGATTGCGCGGGACGTGGCCGGCTTGTCGCACCATTTTCGCTTCGTGCAGCTGCCATGCAACCTGGGAATGACCGAGGCGCTGACGCGCGCGAACCAGGCTCTCGACGGCGCGAGCGTGCCCATGGTCGGCGCCGGTTCCAAGCTGGGCATCACGCTCGTCGCCAGCGCCGCAATGCTGCAGGGGCAGCTCTCTCGGAACTTGCCGCCGTTCGTATCGAATGCGCTGGGAATGAAATCGGACGCCGAGCGCGCGCTGCAGTTCGTGCGGTCGACGCCGGGGATTACCACCGCTCTCGTGGGCATGAGCCGCGTCGAGCACGTGCGCGCGAATCTTTCCCTCGTCGGCGTGGAGCCCGCTTCGCAGGAGCAATTTTCCAGGTTGTTTCAGCGCGGGGAGAAAGCGTGAAAGGTTTAAGTAGGACGGGCTTCAGCCTGTCCGATTTTATCCTTTGATACGTGCTGGGATCTTGAACTTCAAAAGCGGACAGGCTGAAGCCCGTCCTACTTAGCGCTTCTGTTCCATCAATCCAGCGATTGTCCCCATCACGTCATACTTGGTGATGATTTCCAGGCGGCCGTCGCTCATCTGCACAAACACGGCCGGCTCCTCATGGCTCAGCAGATAGGTGAGCCGCTCGACGGGCGCTTCGCACAAAATCGTCGGCAGGGGATCGCTCATCACTTCGCGAATTACCATCTTGCGCAAGTCCTTGCCCTGCAGCGCGAGATTCAAAATCTGATCTTCATAGATCGCCCCGACCGGCTTCTTCCCTTCAAACACGGGAAGCTGCGAGATGTCCTGCGTCTGCATCGTGTGCAGGGCGTGGAACACGGTCTGGTCGGGACCGACGACGATCAAGTCGCGAACCTTGGCGACTTTGTGCTTGGCGTTCACCACGTCCTCGACGGTCAGCGGCACTTCCGAGTCCACGTAGCCGCGCTCGCGCATCCATTCGTCGCTGTACACTTTGCTGAGGTAGCGCATGCCCGTATCCGGCAAAAACGCCACGACGAACGAACCCTTCGGCAGCGTCTTCGCGACGCGCAGCGCGCCTGAAACGCAGCCTCCGCCCGAGCCTCCGGTGAAGATTCCTTCCTGCTTCACAAGCCGCCGCGCCCATACAAAACATTCCTGGTCGTTCACCTGGACCACGTCGTCGACGGTCTTGAAATCCATCGTAGAGGGGAAAATATCCTCGCCGATGCCTTCGACCACGTACGTCTTGGCCTTTCCTACTTTTCCCGTCTTCTTGAATTCGTAATACAGCGACCCGATCGGATCGACGCCGACAATCTGCACGTTGGGATTTTTTTCTTTCAGGTAGCGGCCCACGCCGCTGATGGTTCCTCCGGTGCCCATGCCGCAGATAAAGTGCGTGATTTTTCCTTCGGAATCTTCCCAGATTTCCGGGCCGGTGGTCTTATAGTGCGCCTCGGGATTCATGGGATTCTCGTACTGGTTCGGGTAAAAGGAATTCGGAATGTCCTTGGCGAGTTTTTTCGCCACGGAATAATAGCTGCGCGGGTCGTCGGGTTCGACGGCCGTGGGGCACACGATCACTTCGGCGCCCAGCGCTTTGAGCAGATCGACTTTTTCCTTGGACTGCTTGTCCGTGATGGTGAAGACCAGCTTGTAGCCGCGCACCGCGCCGACCAAGGCGAGTCCGATTCCGGTATTTCCCGAGGTCCCCTCGATGATCGTGCCGCCGGGCTTCAGCAATCCTTTGCGCTCGGCGTCGTCAATCATCGAAATTCCGATGCGGTCTTTTACGGAGCCGCCCGGATTCATGTAATCGACCTTGACGTAGACGTCCGCGGCGAATCCGGCGGTCAGCCGGTTCAAGCGCACGAGCGGCGTGTTTCCGATGGCATCGAGAATATTATTGCAGCGCAACGAATGGCTCCTTGGTTTGCGTCGGAAAGATTCAAGAGCAGGCCTTTGGCAAGCTTACGGGGAGTGGAGAGGGGTTGTCCAGTTTCTCAACGCGCACAGGTTCGTGGCAGAATAGCCCCCACTTCGGGCGAGGAGAACAGACGATCATGAAGCGAACGAATATTTCCACCGGAACGAAATACGAACCGATCATCGGCTATTCGCGTGCGGTGCGCGTGGGCGATACGGTGCACGTATCGGGCACGACGGCCACGGGCGCGGACGGAAAAATCGTAGGCGTCGGCGACGTCTACGCGCAGACGGTGCAAGCGTTGCGTAATATCGAATCGGCGCTGCACAAGGCGGGCGCGCGCATGGAGGACGTGGTGCGCACGCGCTTGTACGTCACCAATATCGCCGAGTGGGAAAAAATCGGCCGCGCGCACGGGGAATTTTTCGGCAACATTCGCCCCACGACGGCGATGATTCAGGTCGGCGGATTCGTCTCGCCGGAGATGCTGGTGGAAATCGAAGCCGAAGCCATTGTCACATCCCGCGCGCCAGCAAAGCCGAAGCGGAAACTGGGGGCTCCAAAGAAGCCGGCTCGCAAACGATAGACTGTAGGGGCACGGCATGCCGTGCCCCTACAATTCATCAATACTTCACGCGCACGCGATACTTCAGCACCGACGTTCCATCCTTATCGACCGGCACATCGAACTGCGCGGCAAACGCCGCGGTTTTCGTGAATTTGTACGTCGAGCTGACCATCTCCCAGTCGCCTCCGATCGGCTCGTTCACCTCGACGGTAATGGGTCCGGCCTTGTGGTTCCTCAGCGTGATTTCATACTCGAATTCGTAAAGGCGATCCGAGAGTTTCTTGAAGTCCGTCTGTTTCCGCTCGGCCACGATGTCGAACGCATTGCCGATGTGCAGGCTGATTTCTTCGTCCTTGGGCGTGTGGTCGATGTGGTCCTCACCGGCGAAGAGCGAGCCGCCGCGTGAATCCTGCTGGTATACGCGAATCGTTCCGGCGGGCAGCGGCATTCCCAGGCCGGCTTTTTCCTCATTCTTGAACTTGTAGAACACCTGGACGGGATCTTTCACGGGCGCGCCGGGTTGCGACGCTCCGCGGTAATAGTAAGACTGCCCGTTCACCACGTACACTTTCCGTATGGGAAAGCGCGATGCGTTGAGAAGGCTGATCTGTTTCGATTCCTGATCGAAGACCGACGTCCGGCGGTTCAGCGAGTAGAGGTGGTATTCGGAGAAGGACTCCTGCTGGAAGGGAGCGGGAGCATTCGCCGCGCCCGCCACGGCCTTCATGGCCCTCATTTCATCCATCTGATATTGGGCGACCACGCGGTGAATATCGCCCGCCACGAGTTGCAGCGAGGCGTTCTTGAACGCCGTCCCACTGTGATTTACGAGCGTAACCCAGCCGTCGAGATCGCCGCTCGATTCGTCCTTCGCTACGTTCAGCACGTAGTCCGCGCTCCAGGACAAATTCCCCGTCAGGTAGGAAGCCTCCACGCGATGCCGCCGCGCGCCGGTATTTTGCAGCGTCCACAGGAGAGTCGGACGCTCATATAAATTGTCCGGCAGTTCGGGGAAGCGGATGCTCTCGTAGGAAAGGCCGGTCACGATTTCATTGCCGATCTTCCAGACGGGCGCACCGTTCAGCGAAAGAAGCGTGGCCTTCACCTGGTCGTATTCGGTCGTGCCGCCGGCAAGTTTCGGGCGCACCAAAGTCACTTCGCGGCCCACGAATTTTTGCAGCAGTTTGTTGGGGTCGAGCAGATCGTACTCGTAGTTCTGCTCGAGTACATCCAGCTTGGAAGGTTCGGTCAGCGAGCGGAAGTGCACGGTCGCGGGATTGATGGAAGCGGCGATGTCCATGAATCGCAGGAGCGATTCGCCGGAGGGCAACGTGAGCTGGCGCGTGTCGCGGACGAGCGAGAGATTCGAGTTGTAGACGGTCAGCGCGAGGTCGCTTTGGTCCGCAAGCGTGGTGGTGACGTTCCTGTCGGCAGCTTGCGCGGGAGCTTGCGCGGATTCCTGGGTTGCGGAGTTGGCGGATACTGAAAGGTGCAAGAACGGCAAACCGACGAGCACGGCGAATAGGCCGGCGGCGAATAGTAGTCTCGTTGCTGTGGAGTTTTTCATGGCAGTCTCCGGTAAGAGCGTGATTTCGTCCTTCCTTGCTTAGAACGGGCCTGCCCAATTTTCTTGCACGGAAATTTTTGACCTATTGCGGCAGCCAGGTTTTGCCGCCGTCGGCCGTGGCAAACCTCCGCCCATCGCTTGCCGTAATCGTCGCGGATTGGGGGCCGACCGCCGTGATGGATGTCCAGTCCGGCATGCTGCCGTCCGTCCCAGTCGCCTGAGCCGGCGGCGCGATGGGGGCCCAGTGCGCTCCGTCAACGGTTCGGGCGATGGCGCCCTTGCGGCCCGAGAGCCAGCAAACCGTGTCCGAAACGGCCGCGCCCGCAAGCCAGTCTTCGCGAGACGGAGACGCTTGCGAAACCCAGGTCCTTCCGCCGTCGCTGGAGCGCTCGATGGTCCCAGCCGCTCCCGCGCGCCAGACGACCGCGCCGGACGGGGCTTTTAATTGGGCAATATCCTTCTGAAGCGGGCGAACTAGAACGAAGGCTTGTTCCTTTCGCTCCACTGCTCGCATTTCTGCAGAAGCTCGTTGGCGCGCCTGGCCGCCCGAAGTCGGAGCCGCCTGCCCCTGAACTGTAGCCGCGAGTTCGTCTCGTGACGGCACGCTTTCGACCGCATTCGAATTGGATTGGGCCTGGAGAGCTCCCGCGACTGCAGCGCCCGAGGCAGCCTTGGCCTTCGATTGCGGAGCGGCGGGCGCAGGCGGGGCAACTGCCGATTCCGGTGCGGGAGGCGGCGCCGCAGGAACCGCCTTCCGCGGATTCTCGTTTCCGATTTCCGGGCGATCCAATTGCTTCTTCGATTGCAGCGCGCTTCCGGCTTCCTCGGCGTTCGGTGAAACTTTGTCGAAGGCGGGGGCTGCATCGGCGCGCCCCCTTGCGGGCGGCTCCGCGGGAGCGTTGAGAGGCGCCGTCTTTTCCAAAGCACCGTTGGCGGGAGGGGCGGCCTGCGCTTTTTGATCCACTTCGGGCGCCACATTCGAAATCCGGCCCTTCTCTTCCGGGACCTGGTCCAGCGGGGCTCCCTCCTTGGGCGCCTGCGCGATCAGGGTTCCCGAAGCGCTTCGGTCCGTCGCGCGCCACGGCGGCCGCATCGCGAACCATACGGCGAGCACCGCCGCGACTCCCAGTGCGGGCGCCAGCCACCGCACACGCCAATCGACGGCTCGTGGACGAACGCGCTCCGCCGAGCGCCCGGTGATTTCCACGGGAGCGTGCGTCGCAGCGACTAGTTGTCCGGCTTGCGCGACTTCTTTTACGGCCAGCGGAGCGTCGCCCGAAGCCGAAAGAACGCGCAGAATCTGCCTGCACCTCGCGCACGTCGCAAAGTGGCCTTCCCAGTGCGCCGATTCGTCGGGCCCGAGCGACTGCTCCGCGTAGGCCGCGACGATGCCGGCGTCGGGACACTCCTCCGCTCCGCGAGGTTTCGATTGGCCCAGCGCTTCGCCGGCGCGCCGCGCGAGCGTTTCCTCGTGCCGCCGGAGTTTGGATTCGTCTCTGTCTTTTGAGTCCATCAAATCGCTTCCTTCTTTAGAACGGCCCACCGATGGAATCTTGCATCGCCGCGCCGGACGCCCGGCGCCAGTCCACAGGTCACTTCGGCTTCTCCGGGGGGTCCGCGGCGAGTTCCGGCGGCGAGAGCGCTCGGGCCAGGTCAAAAGGCCAGTCCTCGACGGCATATTCGAGCGCCAGTTCCACTTGCGCCGCATCCAGTGCGGGTTCGACGGGGCGCCCGTTGCTCGCGGGTACGCTGCGCTGCAGCACCGCGGTTACGCCTTCGCGCAGCGCGCGCCGGGTGCGATCGAGCTGCCGCGATACGGTCGATTCATGTTCGTGCAGCATCCTGCCAATCTCGGCCAGGGTGAGCCGATCGACGTAATAGCACGCCAGAATCAGGCGTTCGCGCGGCGTTAGCCCGGCCAGCGCTGCGGAGAGCGCCCGATCGACCCGCCCCAAGTATTTTTCTCGATCGGGATCGATGGGCACAGTTTCCATGTGGTCGGCGACTTCGCGCGGCGAGTCACCTTCGAATTCAGCGTCGAGAGAGACTGTTTTGCCGCTCGCCCGGATCAGGTCCACGTGTTTTTGCGCCAGAACGGCGCGCAGCCAGGTGGAGAGCTTGCTGCGGCCATGAAAATACTCGAACAGGGATTTCCGCAGGCCGTCCGCGCCGGAGCGAATTCCGTAGAGTTCCGCGTGAAGCGAATCCGCGAGTTCCTCGGCGCGCGGGCCGGCGGCCTGCCCGGAAGCGCGGAGCATGGCGCTCGCGGCGCGGCGCAGGTCCTCGCGGAAATTCGCGATGAAAAATTCCCAGGCCTTTTCGATTCCGTGGGCGCACGCGCAGGCGAGCGCCAGATCCTCCAGGTGGAGCGACTTCAGGTACGCCTCCAAAATGCCGGCATCAGGCTGCGCGCCGCCAAAGCGATTTTCAGCGCTCCGCCGAAGGCTTTCGGCAAATGCTTCGTGGGACAATCCCCACCGCGGGCACTGCGCTTCGGAGTGCAATGCCGGCGCAAGCTCCGCGTACTGCGCGAGAAAACGATCGAGCGACGCGAGGGAGGATTCTTTGGGCATGAATTCGGCCGGTTCTAGCTATTTCGATGCATCATAGCCGACCCAGGACTACCGGAGCGCGAGGGTGTCTGAAAAAGGTACTTTCTCGTCACCCCATTTCCAGCCCACCCGGTGTAGAATGCTGCTTCAACTTTGAAGTTCAGGCAGGCCGGACGTCCCCGCCGCCGTGTTCCGCCAGGGTGGGGATTGCCTGGAAACCGAAGTTCCGGGTAGGACTTCGCGAGACGTTACTGGAGCCTTTATGAATCTGCGCCATACAAAACGCAAGGGATTCTCCCTCATCGAATTGTTGATCGTGGTGACGATCATTCTGATCATCGCCGCCATCGCCATCCCCAACTTGATGCGTAACAAGATTCAAGCCAATGAGACGTCGGCGGTAGGTTCGCTCCGCGCCCTGACCGAGAGCGCCCTCTTGTACTCGAACTCCTACGGCGGGTTTCCGCACGCGCTTTCGGATCTCGGACCGGCTGCGGGCGGCACTCCAGCCTCTTCGGCCTCCGCTGATTTGATCGACTCGGTGCTCGCGAGCGGCGTAAAGAGCGGCTACAGATTCGCGTACGCGGCGGGGACGGCCGATCCGAACGGCAACGTGCTCAGCTATACGATTACCGCGACTCCCGTGGCGCCGGGCTCGAGCGGCCAGCGGTCTTTCTTCACCGATCAAAGTGGAACCATTCGAAATACAAGCAACGGAAATGCGGACGCCACCAGTCCACCCATCAGCTAAGAAGCAGACCGTATAATTCGCTCCTGCCACGCAATCCCTACTCTTACCCTGCCCGCTGCGTCTAGGCGAGCACCCCTTGGGAAATGAACTGAGTCCGCCGCTTCTGCGTGGCCGAATTCAATTGTGCCCCGCAATGAACTAGTGACATAAAACGTCACTCTTCCCGGTAACTACGCCGTTATTTGACTCGATTTATGGGCTTTACGGGAGTTCGGCTTCCGCCGCGAACGCCGCACGCGTCAATCCTCGTTCCTAAGTGTATCGCTTGGCGATAGTTGAGCGGAAAAACGATTCGTCGAACCAGCGGCGGGCATTTGGGCCCCGAAGTGCTCCTTTCCGTGCATGCCTGAACGAATGGCAAACGTCTTGATTGCTTGAAGCTGTACCGAAAGGAATTCAATATTATGAGGAAGCAACAAAAGGGTTTTTCGCTTATCGAATTGTTGATCGTGGTTGCGATCATCCTGATCATCGCCGCGATCGCCATCCCGAACCTGCTGCGTTCCAAGATGGCGGCCAACGAAGCGTCCGCAGTCGGCTCGATGCGGACGATCAACACGTCTGCGGTGGCGTTCTCCACGACCTACGGTACCTATCCCACGAAGCTCAGCGACTTGGGCCCCTCGACGTCCCCGACTTCGTCGGCTGCGGACTTGATTGACTCCGCGCTCGTTACCGGCACCAAGAGCGGCTACTCGTTTGTCTATGCCTCGGCCACGCCGTATCAGCAGTATTCGATCCAGGCTTCTCCGGTCAACGCGAATGTGACGGGTCAGCGCTACTTCTTCACCGACCAGTCCGGCGTGATCCGCGTGAACCTGAGCACGACCGCGACGGCATCCGACCTCCCGCTCAGCTAGTAACTTCGCATTTTCTCGTCTCTCCGACAAAGGGAGGAAGCCTCGAAAGCTTCCTCCCTTTTTTATTTGCCTCACACGAATCCGCTCCCGCCGCTCCATCTCAAAAAACTGAGAGCCTCTCTTCCAGAGTTCAGCCGCGAATCAGTTTCATCGCGCAGCCTCGAATTGACTCGCGACCTCGCATTTCGTTACGATGAGCCGCAACCGCGCGTGCCATGCGCCGGCGATAGAGTCTAAGCCCCGATCTCCGACGCCCATTCATGTATACGTGTCGCGAATGCGAGAATGAAATCAACCAGGCAACCGAGTTGTGCCCGCACTGCGGCGCGGACCTGACCGAGCCTGTCCCCGGCGAGCACGCCCCAAAACCGAAACCCAGCGTCGGCAAAATCCTCATGCGCTGGGGAATCCTGTTGGGAGTGCTTCTCGCGGCAATCTGGAGTTTCCTGTGGTTCATCGTTCCCGAGCGCCAGGGCAATCCGACGGCCCAGGCGGAGTCGCGCGCCGCGGACTCGCTGCGGGAAATCCGCGCCGCGCTGGTTGATTTTGCGTCGGCGCAGGGTGGCGCTTATCCGCGGCAACTCGACGCGGTTGGCGAGCGAGCGCGCCTCGCGGCGCAGCTCGCGCAGAGCGTCAACTATCAGGTCCAGTACACTCCCGGTCCCGTCGACGCCGATGGCACGATCCGCTCGTTTTCGCTTCAGGCCCGGGCTGGAAATTACGGTTTCCGGAATTTCTATATCGATGACGCCGGTATTCTGCGCGCGAGCCGCGAAAACCGCCCCGCCACGCCCGAGGATCCGCCGTACTGAGGCCGCGCCGACCGCGCCGGACATCGTCCCGCGCGCGCCGTCTCCGAGTTTCGCTTCCGGCCCGAGCCTGTATCCGGTGTAGAATCCCCAACCCAACCCCTGCTTCACCCGTTATCGATTGCGAGATACTTTTCATTGCCGAAGTTGACAGTGGGCGGCCCATCCAGTAACTAAGAAAGCCGATAGGTCGGCAGGTTTGCACCCTCTCAGGAGAGCTTTATGAACACTCGTTCCCCATTCTTGATCGCGCTCACGATCCTCGCCTCTTTGTCGATCGCCGTGCCGCCGGATCTCCCGGCGCAGGTCGGCCAGCGAGCCGGCCAGATTTCCCGCGCGATTCCCGAGGTGGCCATCGCGCGCGGAGCCCAGCAGTTGCCGGCGGAAGTGAAGACACTTGTGGATTGGGGTGACGTCGTTCACACGGGTGATGGCGGCCGGGCGCGCGTGGCCCTCGATGACGGCTCCGTCCTGAATGTCGGCTCCAGTTCCGCCCTGACGGTGACGCAGCACAACGCGGCCGCGCAGCAGACGCAGATCGAACTGACCTACGGGCGGGTGCGCTCGCAGGTGGTCAAGCAGTCCAAGCCCAATGCCAAATTTGAAATTCATACGGCGGTCGGCGTCGCGGGAGTGGTGGGCACGGACTTTTTTCTCGGCTACATGAACGGCCTGTTCCAGATCATCGTCTATGAAGGCCACGTAAAGTTCTGCAACCTCGACGGTATCTGTGTGGATGTTCTGGCCGGACAGATTGCCACAATCCGCGACGGTCACCAGGCTCCCGATTCGCCTGGGCAGGCTACGCCTTCGGAAGTAACGGAGGCCACGAACGGGACTTCCGTCGGGTCGACGTTCGTCGTGCCTCCCGTTCATCATCTCGCCCTCGGGTGGATTATCGGCCTGACGGCGGCCGTGGTGGTCCCGGCAGTGGTCGTGCCGATTGCTGTTCGCGGAAGCCATCCTGCCCCGACGGGCTGCCAAGGTTCATTAGCCTGCTGATCGGATCGGCGAGCCCAAATCTCTCGCGTCGAATGCTGAGGAGCAGCGCTTACGCGGTGCCAGCTGTTTCACTCTTGCAAATTGTGAAAAGTGGCCTGTGGACATAAAACCCGCAGGCTGAAGCCTGCGCCACTTGCCTTGCCCACTCCTTCTGCCTGTGCTCCAATGTTCGACGAATGCTTGCCGCCGTCACCCGCGGGAACCGAGTTGTGGTCCAGGAAAAGCCGCTTCCCCGGCTCAGGCCGGGATGGGCCCTCGTGCGCGTTCGCCTCGCTGGAATTTGCAACACCGACATCGAAATCCTGCGCGGGTATCACGATTTTCACGGTACGCTCGGCCACGAATTTGTTGGGGACGTCGAGCGCGTCGCCAGCGCGAAGGATCGACGCTGGGTCGGGCGGCGCGTGGTCGGTGAGATCAACTTGGCCTGCGCGGGGCTTGGCTTGCGCCCGCGTTGCGATTACTGCCGCCGGGGAATCCCCACGCATTGCGCGCGGCGGCGCGTCCTCGGCATCCTCGGCCACGACGGAGCGTTCGCCGAATACCTCGCCCTGCCCGTCGTGAACCTGCATCGCGTGCCCGCGAACGTTCCCGATGAGGCAGCCGTCTTCACCGAACCGCTCGCCGCCGCCTGCGAGATTTTGGAGCAGGTAGACACCCGCACGCACCGCGAAGCGGCCGTGATCGGCGATGGAAAACTCGCCCAGCTCATCGCCCGCGTACTTCGCGCGTCAGGCTTGCGCGTCGTAATGATCGGCAAGCACGCGAGCAAGCTCCGCCTGGCACGCGTTGCGGATATCGCGACCGTAAAGGTCACATCGCCTCGCGCGCAACGTTCGAACCAGTTTTCACTGACCGTTGAGGCGACCGGCTCGCCGACGGGCCTCGCGCTCGCCCAGCACAGCACTGTTCCACGTGGAACAGTCGTCCTAAAATCCACATTTCACGGCGCCGCCGACGTCGAGACATGGCCGATCGTCGTGAAGGAGCTGACTGTCATCGGCTCGCGCTGCGGCCCTTTTCCTGCCGCTCTTGCCTTACTGTGCTCAGGACGCGCGGACCCGCGGCCCTTGATTTCCCGCGTCTT
Organism: uncultured Acidobacteriota bacterium; assembly: GCA_963800455.1. Classification (GTDB taxonomy): domain Bacteria; phylum Acidobacteriota; class Terriglobia; order Acidiferrales; family UBA7541; genus Palsa-360. Next base: position 2,295,555 of record CAWDAY010000004.1, read on the forward strand.
CCCATTGCAGGATGCAGCCAAAGCGATTCGGTACGCGCAGGAACCTGGCGTCATGAAAGTCCTCCTTCGCGTTTCTTGACTTTCCTGCAACCCGCTGCCTAGACTTAAAATTCACGCGCAAACCATGGCCCAGACGGAACACAAAACGATCGTTGTAAGTGTCACCGGTGCTTCGGGCGCGGTGCTGGCACAGGCGGCGCTGCGGATGCTTGAAGCCGACGCGCGCGTCGGGCGGATTCACCTCGTGGTTACGGACACCGGAGCGCGGCTCCTGGCGCATGAATTGGGCATCGCCACGACCGACGTGAAGAAGCTGCCTTCGCTGCTCGCACGCGGGCGCGCAACAAAAACAGAAGTGCTGCCGAACAAGGACGTGGGCGCGTCGATCGCCTCCGGCAGTTATCCGGTGGACGCGATGGTGGTGATCCCGTGCTCGATGGGGACGCTCGCGACGATCGCGGCGGGAACGAGCGACGATTTGATCGCGCGGGCGGCGGACGTTTGCCTCAAGGAAGGGCGGCGGCTCGTGCTTTGCGTGCGCGACACGCCGTTCAGCCGGATTCACCTCGAAAACATGCTGCGCGCTCAGCAGGCCGGCGCGGTGATCATGCCGGCCATCGTGTCGTTCTATCATCAGCCGAAAACGATTGATGATCTCGTCGCGCAGTATGTCTATCGCGTGCTCGCGCAAATGGGATTGCCGCAGGAAGAGATGTATCGCTGGGAAGGGCAGTCGAGGAGCAAGGCCCGCGAGGCATGAGTAGGACGGGCTTCAGCCTGTCCGCCTTTGACTTCTGCCGACTCAGCGAAGATCAAAACCGGACAGGCTGAAGCCCGTCCTACTGAAAATTGGGAGATTTAGTGAGTCCGACCCGCATCCGCACGATCCTCGAAATGATCAAGTTCGAGCACTCGGTCTTCGCGCTGCCGTTTGCGCTGACGGGGGCCTTGCTCGCCGCGCGCTACGCTGGTGGATCGGCTGCGTCATCGGCGTCGCCTTCTCCGAGTCAAATCGCTTGGATCGTCGTCGCCATGGTGGGCGCGCGCTCCTGGGCGATGACCACGAACCGCATTCTCGACCTGCGCTACGACCGCGAAAATCCGCGCACCCGCACGCGGGCCCTTGCCACCGGGGCGCTCAGCGTGCAGTTCGCGTGGGCGTTTGCCGCGGCCGCTGCGGCTGTGCTGATGATCGCGGCGTGGCAGCTTAATCCGCTGGCGCTCGAACTGTCACCCGTCGCCCTGGCCGTCCTGTTTCTCTATTCCTACACAAAGCGGTTCACATCGTGGTCGCACCTGGTGCTGGGATTTTGCCTGGGAATGTCTCCCGCAGCCGCGTGGATCGCCGTCGCCGGGTCGCTCGATCTGCGCATGCTGATTCTCTGCGCTGCGGTCACGCTGTGGGTCGGCGGCTTCGACGTCCTCTACGCCTGCCAGGACATCGAGTACGACAGGACCGTGAATCTTTTTTCCGTGCCGAAGCGTTTCGGCGTTGCCAGGGCGCTGGCGATTGCGCGCGGCATGCACGTCCTGATGATCGCGCTGCTCGGATGGCTGGCGTGGAGTTTTCATCTGCCGTGGCCGGCGTGGGCGGGAATCGTGGTGGTGGCGGGCCTGCTCGCCTACGAGCATTCGCTCGTTTCCCCGAACGACTTGAGCCGGATGAATGCTGCGTTTTTCACCGTGAACGGTTATATTAGTCTCTTGTTTCTGCTGTTCTGGGGCGCGGCGGTGGCGGTTGCGCACCCGTAAGGGCGAGTAGGACGGGCTTCAGCCTGCCCGGTTTTGATTTTTGCCGACAATTGCAGCATTCAAAAAAGAGGACAGGCTAAAGCCCGTCCTACTGAAGTCAAAATGAGCGACCTGCACATCAACGACGAGCGTCTGAAGCCGATCGCAGCCAAGGTGCTGGCGGGCGAGCGACTCTCTGCCGAAGACGGGCTGGCACTGTACTGCTCGCCGGACCTTCTCTCCATCGGCTGGCTCGCCAATCACGAGCGCGAGAAGCGCCACGGGAACACGGTCTTCTTCAACGTCAACCGGCACATCAATCCCACGAACGTCTGCGTCGCGCACTGCAAGCTGTGCGCCTTCGGACGCGACCCGAACGCGCCCGGCGCCTACACCTACGCGCTCGAGGAAATTTACCAGCGAGCCGAGCAGGGCGTGCGCGAAGGCGCGACGGAATTTCACATGGTCGGCGGCCTGCATCCCGATTTGCCGTTTGAATATTTCCTCGAGATGCTGCGCGGCCTGAAGAAACGCTGCCCGACCGTGCACCTCAAGGCCTTCACGATGGTCGAGGTGGGCTACTTTTCGCGCATCTCGAAGCTGTCGATTCGCGACGTGCTCCTGAAGCTCAAGGAAGCGGGTGTGGATTCCATGCCCGGCGGAGGCGCGGAAATCTTCAACGCGCGCGTGCGAAAAATCATCTGCGATCACAAAGTCAGCGGCCGCCAGTGGCTGAACATCGCGCGCACGGCCCACGAAATCGGCCTGCGCTCGAACGCCACGATGCTCTACGGCCACGTGGAGACCGACGAAGAACGAGTCGAGCACCTGCTCCTCTTGCGCGAATTGCAGGATGAGACGCACGGTTTTTCCGCCTTCATTCCGCTCGCGTTTCACCCGGCCAATACCGGCCTCGCGCACCTGCCGCCGCCGACGGGCTATCACGACCTGAAATCGATCGCGATCTCGCGCCTGCTGCTCGACAATTTCGACCACATCAAAGCCTACTGGGTGATGCTGACGCCGAGCATCGCGCAAATCGCGCTGCGCTTCGGCGCGGACGACCTCGACGGCACCGTCGTCGAAGAAAAGATCTACCACGACGCCGGCGCCAAGACCGCCGAGTTCACGCCGCGCCTCGAACTTGAGCGCCTGATCCGCCAAGCCGGCCGCGTCCCCGTCGAGCGCGACACGCTCTACCGCCCCATCGACCGCTCGAAGATGCCACCGCCGCCAGGACCGCGACCCGACGTCACGCTTTCCATCAACGTTTAGTGTAAAATCGTACAGACGTAAGTTAGTGGAGATCTCCATGCGACAGATAGTCCTTTATCCCGGTGAAGATGGCTTTTGGGTGGTGGAGTGCCCCAGCCTCCCAGGTTGCGTAAGCCAGGGAGAAGACAAGGCCAAAGCTGTATCCAACATTCGCGAAGCAATCGAGGGTTACATCGCAGCTTTGGAAGAAGATGGTCTCCCGGTTCCCGAAGAGCGATTCGAAACTATAGTTATGGCGGTATGACTAGCCTGCCGCAGGTTTCGGGCCGCCAGTGCGTCGCCGCACTTTTGAAAAAGGGATTTGAGTTCAAGCGTCAGAATGGAAGCCACATTATCCTTAGGCGTGACGAACCGTTTGCACAGGTCGTAATTCCCGACCACAAATCGCTTGATCGCGGGACACTCCGCTCTATCCTTCGTCAGGCAGGACTCACGACCGAAGAATTCATCGCGTTGCTATAGCACTATCTGCATTCGACTTTTTCCGCAGAAACTCCCACCCGAGTAGCGCGTAAAACGGCGCGTAGCACAACCACTGAAAGAATGGGTCGAACTGCCACATGCCGAAGGCGCGGTAGTTGATGAAGATTTTGTACGAGAGAAATTCCAGGATCGTGAGCAGCAGCCAGGCCGGGCTCGGATAGAAGCACAGGAGCGGCACGATCCAGGTGAAGTACCACGAATAGCCGTTGGGAGCGAAGAGCAGCACCGTGCCGATCAGGAGAAACGCGGCGCGCGTGGGGTCCGCGCGGCGAAATGCCAGCCACAAAGCCAGGCCGATCACAACGCCTTCGCCCACGCCGGCTGCAACTTCGTGGGATCCCGTCAGCCACAGCAGCGCCGGATAGATGCTGGAGTGGTAGCCTCGAAAAATGAACTGATAATACTGGAGCATCCCCAGGAACTCACGCCAGGCGCGCCAGTAGGGCCAGACGCACGCGGCGGCAAGCGCAGCGCAGCCTCCCGCAGCCGGCCACCCCGCCTTCGCCTGAAAACCGGCTACGGCGGGCAAGGCCGCTTTCGACGTACGGACAGGATCGGCGGGCTTGCCCGCCGTAGCAACCGGGTTTGTTGCGGAGGAGGGCCAGCCCACCCGGACGAACGCCAGCGGTAACAGCGTGGCAGGAAAGGCTTTAGCCAGCGCTCCGGCCGTCAGCGTGAGCGTTGACATTGCCGGAAAGCGCCTTATAATCATGAGCGTAGCGACGACACCGGCGATGGCGAGCGCGTCGTTGTGGCCGCTGGAAGCGAATTCGACCACAACCAGCGGATTCCAGGCGTAAATCGCTACCTGGTAGTTCCGTCCCCCAGTCGAACGGATCCACCCGGCAAGCATGGCCGCGACGGCGAGATCGGCGAGCAGAAACGGCAGCTTGAAACCAACCGGGCCAGGCAAAAGGCGCCACGTCGCGCGAAAAATCAGCATCGAGAGCGGCGGGTACATCGTGGGAATTTCCGGCACAGGCATGACGTACCATCCCGCCGCAGCAGGCTGGCCCGGAGCGCGCAACGGCGCAAGCCGCGGGTCCGTCGGGGCTACCGCATAGGGATTCCAGCCTTCGTTCTGGACCATGCCGTCCCACCGGTAGCGGTAGAGGTCGGTCGAGAGAGACGGCGGCTGCGGAAACAGCGTCAGGCGAAAAGCTAGCGCGCCCAGCAGGACGAGCCACAGGACGGCCCGGTTGTCTCGCGTGTGTTCGAGGGCGTACAGTGCGATGAAGTACAGGACGCCGCCGCCCAGCGCCAGGGCCATGAATTCGGGGATGTGGATGGACAGATCTCCGAGGCGCGCCATCGCGGCAAAGACCGCTTCGAGCGCGACGATGGCAACGAGCGCGATCGCAATTTGCGGACTTTTTTCCGGCGGGCTCCAAGTAGAGCCCGCACCCGTGCGGCGCCGGGACGCGCTCAACGGTTGCACGCTCTGCGCTTCGCGGTTCGCGAATTGAGTTTTTCCAAGGGGGGCTGTCCGTTTTGATGTTCGCGCAACATACGATTGGCTTGCTGGCGGTGGCGGCGCAAAGTCCGCTCTCCAACTATTGGACCCGGCTCACCGATCCGAGCCGCAACCCCTTCCGCGGCCTGTATCAGCTCAACACGTTTGACCTGGCCATCATGATCCCGTACTTCGCCGTGCTGGTGATCCTCGCGGCGTACGGCATGCACCGCTACTACCTGGTGTACGCGTATTACAAGCATCGCCAGAACGTTCCCGGCCCGCCGCCCGCCGTTGCCGAGTGGCCCAAGGTTACCATACAGCTTCCCATCTACAACGAGCGCTACGTGATTGAGCGCCTCGTGGACGCCGTCGCGCGCTTTGATTACCCGCGCGAACTGCTGGACATCCAGGTGCTCGACGATTCGACCGACGAGACATGCGAGGTCGCGCGCGCGTGCGTCGAGCGCTATCAGGCGCTCGGTCTGCCGATCCATTATTTGCATCGCACCGACCGGACCGGTTACAAAGCCGGCGCCCTGGCGGAAGGATTGAAATCCGCGACGGGCGAATTCGTGGCCATCTTCGACGCCGATTTTCTGCCGGCGGCGGATTTTCTGCGGCGCACGATCCCGTATTTCACGGATCCGAAAATCGGCATGGTCCAGGGGCGCTGGACCTACCTGAACCGCCATTACTCCGCGCTGACCGAAGTCGAAACGATCTTGCTCGACGGCCACTTCGTGATGGAGCACGGCGCGCGCTCGCGCAGCGGCAGCTTTTTTAATTTTAACGGCACGGCGGGCGTGTGGCGCCGCCGCGTGATCGACGAGGCCGGCGGCTGGCAGCACGACACGCTCACCGAGGACACCGATCTTTCCTACCGCGCGCAGCTCATCGGCTGGAAATTCCTGTACCTGCCGGAGATCGAGTGCGCTTCCGAATTGCCCGTGGAAATGAACGCCTTCAAGGCGCAGCAGGCGCGCTGGGCCAAGGGCCTGATGCAGACGGCGAAAAAAATTCTGCCGCGCGTGCTGCGCTCCGATGAATCGACGCAGATCAAGGCGGAAGCCGTGTTTCATCTCACCGCCAACATCAGCTATCCCTTCATGGTGGTGCTTTCGACGCTGCTTTTACCGGCAATGATCGTGCGCTTCTATCAGGGCTGGTTCCAGATGCTGTTCATCGACCTGCCGCTCTTCATCGCGTCGAGCTGCTCGATTTCCGGGTTTTATCTCACGTCGCAGCGCGTCCTCTATCCGAAAACGTGGACGCGCTCGATTCTCTACATGCCGCTGGTGATGGCCGTCGGCATCGGCCTCTCCGTGCGCAACGCCAAGGCCGTCCTCGAAGCGATTTTCGGCGTCCAATCCGAATTCGTGCGCACTCCCAAATTCAAGATCGAAGGTCAGGCCGGCACCTGGAAGAAAAAACTCTACCGCAACCGCTCCGGCTGGATGCCCTGGCTGGAAATTGCGCTCGGCCTCTACTTCGCCGCGACGATTGTCTATTCCATCCAAAACGAAAATTACGCCACCGCGCCGTTCCTCTTCCTCTTCGTCTGGGGTTTTCTTTACACCGGAGTGATGTCGGTGGCGCAGGGCTGGATCGAGCGGTTGCGCTTCGGCGTGCAGCCTGCCGCTACGTCAGCGGAAGCCCGCGCTTCCGCTTCCGGCGCGCCTGGGTTTTGATTCGCGCTTTTCAGTAGCACAGACTTCAGTCTGTGGATCTCCATTTGATCTTGGCTTCCGAGCGTGGTCTCGGCTCTCGAGCGATAACCCGCAGACTGAATGCTGTGCACTTGGCTGCGCTTTTCGCTCTCACGCGATGAGTCACTTTTTGGGTTGCGAGGCGCTTGACCACGGCCAATCCTCAGGCCGTGCAGCAAGGCCAGCAGCGACGGGATTGCGTTCGATGTAGGTACAAATCTTTTGCCACTCCGCTGGATCCCGTACCCAGTGATCGAACGATTCATCCTGCCAGAAGTAGTTTCCCGTCAGGCCAACCAGCATGTTCGCTTGGCGCGCGGTCGCGCCCTTGACTCGACGCGTTATTCGCGCGAGTGGCACGATCGGCGTCAACAAAACGTGAACGTGATTGGCCATCACTGCGTATGCGTGGAGATCGATGAATCGCATTCCGTGCGCTTTTCGCAACGCGGAGACAATGCATTCGGCAACGCGCGGCTCCCTCAGCCAGAGGGGGCCGACTTCTGCGCGATCCAGGGCACGGTCAAGATCGAGGAATCGTTCGCCGGGCAAGTCCTTTGAGGCCATGCCGCGCAGATGGGCCGGAAGCGAACCTCTTAGGCGCCACGTTAAAAAGATGTCCTGCCCAGGCGGATGCCAGTGGGGGAGATTTCGTTCGTAGTAAGTCATTATTCGTGACAACCTAACACGGCAACTCGGATTCGTAAAGCAGCACAGACTTCAGTCTATGGCTTCCACATGACTTACGCTGGCGCCAGCGGCTTGGGCTTACGAACGAACCCCCACAGACTAAAGTCTGTGCTACCAAGTTCACCTCTCCTCCACCGGCTCCGGATGAATCGTAACGCGCGCAATTTGCGGGAAATGTTCCTTTACTCGAATTTCGAGTTCGCCTGTGACGTCGTGGATTTGGGTGATAGGCAGGCTGCCGTCCATGGCGCAGTGGCAGGAGACGAGGATTTTGTGCTCGACCTGGCGGACGTGGACTTCGTGGCAGTCGATCAGCTCGTGAAATTCGCGGGGCAGGGTGTTGATGTAGGTTTCGATGGCGCGGCCGAGGCCGGTCATTTCGCCGCGCTGGCCGTCGACCGAAGCAATGTGCGTGCCGAGCGGCTCGATGTGGATATTCACTTTTGCCTCGGATCGGTCCGATGAGGATGCCACGCCGGGAAGTTTGCGGATTTCCTCCTCTAGTTCAGTCGCGCGGCGATGCGCTTCCTTCAGGCTCAAGTGTTCGTCGACCTCCAGATGCATCTCGATGAACAGGCGGCCGTCGAGCTGGTCGGCGGAAATTTCGTGCACGGAGAGGCCGAGGCGCGCAGCGATGACGCGGATGGCGTCAAACAAATGTTCGCCGGCGGCGGCGCGCGGCTCCATGTGGACCATCACGTCCGCGGGGATCATTTCGCCGACGCGGCGTTCGACGGCATCGGAAATGGCGTGCACCTGCTCGAAGCTGGCCGAACGCGGAACACTGATGGTCACGTCCACAAAGTGCTTGTTTCCCGCGCGGCGCACGCGCACGCGCTCGGTGGAAAGCACGCCTTCGAGGCCCGCGACTTCCTTCGAGACGAGTTCCTGCAATCCCTCGGGCGCGGTGTCCAGCAGCGCGTCCAGCGTGCGTTTCCCGAGGCGCGACCCGACCCAGATCACGATGGCCGCGACGATGAGCGCGGCGATCGGATCGGCCCGGTCGAGCCACGGAAGGCCCCAGTGCTGGCCGAGCCACACCGTCCCCATGCCCAGGATGACGACGAACGTGCTCCAGACGTCGGTGGAAAAATGAAGCGCGTCGGCTTCGAGCGCTTCGCTCGGAAATTCGCGCGCCACGCGGGCCAGCGCGCGCGAGCGCAGCAGGTCGATGCACATCGCGAAGCCGAGAACCCCCATGGCCAGGGCGCTCGGCTGCAAATGCACCTGCTTGAAGAGGAGGCGCACGAACGCCTCGACGATGATGTACACGGACGTGGTGAGCAGCAACCCCGTCTCGACGAACGCGGAGAAATTCTCGAATTTTCCGTGGCCGTAGGTGTGCCCGGAATCCGCGGGCCGGTCCGAAATGCGCACGGAAAGCCACGTGAGGATCGCGGCGATCAAGTCCAGCCCGGAATGCAGCGCCTCGGAGAGCACGCCCAGGCTGCCCGTGGCAACTGCCAGAAATACTTTCAGGCTGACGAGGATGATCGCGGAGCCGATGGACCCAAGCGCCGCCATCTGCTTGACCGATGTGGGAGAGCGTGTGATCGGGGAAGCCTCGGAAGGATTATACGATGGCAGGGTAGCGAGTGGCGCAGGCTTCAGCCTGTGGGTTTTGGCGCCAAGCACGGGTGACCGTGCCCGAACAGAACCCCACAGGCTGAAGCCTGCGCCACGTAATGCCTCGTCGTCAATTGATCGGCAAGATGCCAAGTAGGACGGGCTTCAGCCTGTCCGCTTTTGAATTTTGAAGCGCTGGGCGCGACCCGCAGCCCGGCGGCAGAAGTCAAAAGCGGCGCAAGTCAAAAGCGGACAGGCTGAAGCCCGTCCTACTGAAATCAGTTGATCGGCGGAGGCGGAACTAGCGGCAGGCGCTCCGGCTCGCCGCGCGCGCCTTTGACTTCCACATCGTCCAGCAGCAGCGACGGAGCGATTACCGTCGAAGGCACGCCAGAGTCGGCCGAGCCGAAGGCGGCCAGCGCCGTTCCAGCGAAGCCGGCCTGCTGGCTCTGCATGAAGTCGAAAGGCGTTGCGTCGTTGCCTACGGCGGCAATATTGCGGATGGCGCGCAGCGTGAGCCCGGTGAGATGCGAGCCGCGAATCAGCGACTCCCTGCCGTCCGCGACGTCCACGCGGTACACCAGCAGCGGCAGGCGGTCTCCCGTGGCCGCGCCGGACGCCGCGCCCATGACGATGTCCGAAAGGTCGTCCTGCTCGTGCACGCCGAGGACGGGATTATCCATGGCGCGAACGATCAGGCACCATTTGTTGCCGTTCTGCTTGCACGCGTCCAAGAATTTTTTCTTCATGTCGTCGGGAGAAATGCCGTCCGAGGAACTGAAAAACAAATTGCTGGCCATCGGGCGCGGATCGCCGAGATACGCGGAGCGGCCGTGGCCGTTCGAATGGTCGAGGTCCGGACCGGGCCGGCGGGACATTAGAAAATTGAGCAGCAGGCCGTTGTTGACGAGCTCGACGCGCTGGGCCTTTACGCCTTCCTGGTCCACGGCGTACGTGCCCAGCAGTTCCCGGCCTTGAAAATCCTTGGCCGTCGGATCATCGAGCAGCGAGACCGAGCCGGGGAGCACGCGCGAGCCGAGCTTGCCCGTCCACTCGCTGCGTCCGCCAAGGCGATCCATCAGCTGATCGAAAGCCGACTGCATCGCCAGCGGGCCGCGCGCGCCGGAAAGCGACGGCCCCAGCATCTGGGCGAGCAACGAGCCGGCCGCAGGCGCTTCGAAGAGCACCGGGCCATCATAGTCGGCCGCGGGAGAAGAAACGCGGAGAGTGATCAACTGCTCGCCGGCCTTTTCGAGGTCCTTGCGAACTGCGTCTGCCGCGGGCAGTTGGTCGGGACGGTGACGGTAGACCGCATAGTAGTTGTGCAGCGCCATTCCATCGTCCGATTCGGTTTCGAGGCTGGCTTCGATCGCCGCGAGGCTGCGGTTGGCGCGAATCTTGGTGCCGTCCGTGTTGAGCAAATAGCTCGTCGTGTAGATCAAGTGGTAGGTGACGCGCGAGCTGTACAGCTGCGGGAACTGGCGCAGCGCGGCGGAAACCGTTCGCGCTTCGTCCTCCCAGTTGCGCGTGGACCAATCCGAAGCGACCAGGGGATCGACCTTCACGGTGGGCTCGGCGGGAGAAAAATCGGGAATGCTGGGCGCCTTTGCCAGGCGCGTGAGGAACGCCTGCTTCTTGGAATAATTTTCGACGGCGGCCTTGAACGATTGATCGGTGGCAAGCCACAAATCCTGGCGCAGCGAATCGTAATCGCGGTCGATGCCGACCGTGCCGGTCGAGCCGAGGAAGCCGCTGAAGCCTTCATCGGTGATGAAGTTGGAGCTGTCGAGATTGTCGTTGCCGACGCGAACGTCCACGCTCATGATTCGATTGCGTCCGGCGGTGGAAGAAACCAGCGCGCCGAATTCCGCAACGATCGTGCGCACGTCGAGGTCGAGCACGCGGTATTGAATGAAGTACGGCCGCGCGGGCTGATTCGTGCCGGGAATGGTCAGTTCGAGACGCGTGCGCGCGCGGTCGAGTTCATCCTGCATCGCCGCAAGCGTGTGGTCCCCATCGTTCGCCGCAGCGGCTTGTTGCGGCTGGGCCAGGGTCGCGTTCGGGCGTGGCCGAGGGGCCGCGCCCGCGGTCCCGGCTGAGAGCAGCGAAAGGGCGGCTACCGCGGAAAGCGCCAGAACAAAATGGAGCTTGGAAATTTTCATCGCGCCCTTCATCGAAATTGAATTTGCGGAACGATTCATGGGCGCACCGCCTGAGGGTCGTGCCCGGGCGGCGGCAGGATCGGCGGCTTGTCCGTGGAGGTCTCCTTCTTCTGGACTTCCATCTCGCTGATCAGAATGGCCGGCGCCGACGCGGACACCGGCACGGAGCCCGATTCCGCTCCGCAGTAACCGTTGAAGGTTTCCATAGTGTCGCCGGTGGCGACGATTTTAGTGAGCGAGACGAGCGGCGTGCCCACGATGTCCACGCCGCGAACGAGTTCATCGGGGCGGCCGTCCGCATACACTTTGTACACGACCAACGGCTGCACCTGAAACGCCTGCGGCTGGCCGCGGCCGGTGAACGTGAATCCGCCGGCGATGTCGTCAATCAGCAGGCCAAACGGCTTTCCCTGCTTCTTGATTTCCTCGACCAGCTTTTTTCGCAGCTCCGCGTTGGATACGGCGAGGCTGCTCTGCACAATCAGGTTTCCCTGGCGCGAAACCGGCTGCGCGCCGATCTGGCGGCGGCCGTGCCCGTTGGACACGGGGAAGCCGTTGAGCGGCTGGCGCGACATTTCAAAATTTTTCAGCACGCCGTGATCGACGAGCGTAACGCGCTCGGACGGAGTCCCTTCATCGTCGTACGGGTAGTAGCCGATAAGGATTTCCTTGCCGAGGGTCCTCTCGGTCGGATCGTCGTAGATGGAAAGAAATTTCGGAAGAATCGGTTCGCCGACTTTGCGGGCGAAGGTCTGGCCCTCGTTGATGTCCTTCTGGCGGAACCCCTCGGCGCGATGGCCGAAAACTTCGTGGAAGAAAACGGCGGTGGCGCGTCCCGTCAAAAGCGCGGGGCCGGCGTACGGCTCGACGAGCGGGGCGGCCACCAGGGCCTCCAGTTCCTTGCGCAGGACCTGGCCCTCCGCGAGCACGGCCTTGTCGTCCGGAGCGTCGGCGGGATTGACCCAGTCAAAATTGTAGTAGCGGTTGATGTCCATTCCGTCCGGCGCCTTCCCCTGAATGAACAGTTCCAGACGATAGTGAACCTGGCCGAACTGCAGCCGCGTGCCTTCGCTCGTGACCTGGTACTGATTGTCGCCCGTGGCGCTGAACGTCACGATGGAATTCAGAATCTGCGGAGACGCGCGGAACGCGTGCGTGTACAGGCGAACTTTTTCTTCCCAGGGTTTGCGGTCGGGATGAACGGAAACTTCCGGGCCGTAAAATACGTGCGGCTTCTCGCGCGCAAAATCGGGGGCGTGTTCCTCGGCCGTTTGCACCTGCACTTCCTTGCTGGTATTGATTTTGATCAGCGTTTCCGACGCGGCGCGAAACTGTTTGTCCGTTTCCTGCCAAAGCGCGCGGCGCAGCACTTCGGGTGCGTTGTCCACGGGAACCGCCATTCCAAAGCCGCCCTGGCCCGGCGCGGAATTGCCGACCTTGTGGGTGTTGTCAAGATCGTAGGATCCCACGCGCACCTGGGTCTCGAGCCAACGCGAATGGCTTTCCTCGCTCGACAGCAGCGCCCCGTTCGAGCCCATGACCTCGGAGCGGTCCGTCGACGTAAGGATGTAACTGATGAAGTAGGCCGGCGGGGTGGCCTTGGAAAGGATCGGCATCTCGCGGTCCAGTTCCTGGCTCATCGTCGCGATCAGGGGCGACGGGGCCACCTGGGGTTGCTCCGTCGCCGCGGGAGCGGGAGGGCGCGCGGGCTTATTGGCCGCCCAAAGATTCAGAGACAGCAAAGACGCCAAAAGTGCGAGGCATGAAGTTTTCACAGAACCGCTCCATTCCGCAGATAAGAGATGCAAACGTCAAAAGGTCAAGAGAACCAGTGTATGCCTATGAGCCGCCAATCTCAACGCGCGCGTTCCCGGGAGGTTTCAGAGCGGCGGCACGAGGAAGCTAGTACCCAGCAATTCGTTCGATGCGGGAAAGCGGCCGGACGTCGCCGCCTATCCCCAAGGAGTTAGACGCCGAAAGATGGGAGATGGTGTGCAAAAAAACGAAGGGCACGGCGAACCGTGCCCTTCGGGGAATTTAGGTTGAGGAATCCGGCCTAGCTGCAGCCCGACGTGCCGCCGCAGTTTTCGCACTTGTAGCAGGCGCCGTTGGGCGTCATGAGCATGCCGCATTCCGAGCAGGTGGGCGCGCCGTCAAACATGGGACGCGATTCGCTGCGCGCGCTCGCTATCGATCCGGCACCGGAGGGAGACGGATCGTCTTCCGCGGTCGGAACAAAGGCGGGCGGAACGGCGGGAGTCGCCGCGACGGTTGCCGCAGGCAGAGCGGCTTCGCCATTGTGCGTGAGGTAGTCCGGCGAAATGAACCGGCCGCCGAGCCACCGCGCGATGTAATCGAGGACGGACTTGGCGTACGGAATGGCCGGATGGCCTGTGTAGCCGGCGGGCTCGAAGCGGGTGTTGATGAATTTATCGACCAGCGCCTTGAGCGGCACGCCGTACTGCAAGCCGATCGAGACCGAAAGCGCGAAGCCGTCCATGAAGCCGGAGAGCGTCGAGCCTTCCTTGGCCATCTTGATGAAAATTTCACCCGGCTCTCCGGTCTCGTACATGCCGACGGTGATGTAGCCTTCGTGGCCGCCGATGGAGAACTTATGCGTGATCGAGGAGCGCTCGCTCGGCAGCTTGCGGCGATGGGCGCGAATGAAAAGCTCGCGCTGCTCGGCCACGCCCGGCGCGGCCTCGGAAGGCTTGGCGGCAGCCGCGGGCTGCGCCTGTTGCGCCGTGTCTTTTTTATCGCCCGCGGCGGAAAGCGGCTGCGAGCCCTTCGAGTTATCACGATAAATGGCCACGGCCTTCACGCCGAGCTTCCACGACTCGATATACGCCTGCATGATGTCTTCGACCGTGGATTCCTCGGGCATGTTGATCGTCTTGCTGATGGCGCCGGAGAGGAAGGGCTGGGCCGCCGCCATCATCTTCAAGTGGCCGCGCCAGGCGATGGAGCGCCCGCCAACGGCAGCGAGAGAGCAATCGAAAATCGGCAGATGCTCGGGCTTGAATCCGGGCGCGCCCTCGATCTTACCGTTGCGATCCACGTAAGAAACGATCTGCGAAGTTTCCTCCGGCGAGTAGCCGAGCTTCATCAGCGCCGCGGGGACCGTGTTGTTTACGATCTTGATCACGCCGCCGCCGACGAGTTTCTTGTACTTCACGAGAGCGAGGTCGGGTTCGATGCCGGTCGTGTCGCAATCCATCATGAAGCCGATGGTGCCCGTGGGCGCAAGCACGGTGACCTGTGAATTCTTATAGCCGAACTTTTCGCCGAGGGCCAGCGCCTGGTCCCAGGCCGATTGCGCGGCGCCGAGCAGCGACGGCTGCACGTTTTCCGCCTTGATGGGCCGCAGAGAGTCGCGGTGCATGCGAACGACGTCCAGCATCGGCTCGCGGTTGGCGGCGTAACCGGCGAACGGGCCGAGGCGCTCGGCGATGCGCGCGGACTGGGCATAGGCTTCGCCGCACATCAGCGCGGTGACCGCGCCGGCCATGTCGCGGCCGCCTTCGGAGTCATACGGCAGCGCCATGGACATCAGCAGCGCGCCGAGGTTGGCGTAGCCAAGACCCAGCGGGCGGAATTTGTAGGAATTCTCGGCGATTTTCGGAGTCGGGTAGCTGGCGTTGTCGACCAGAATTTCTTGCGCCGTGATGGTGACGTCCACGGCATGGCGGAACGCCTCAACGTCGAAGGAACCGTTCGAGTTCAGGTACTTCATCAAGTTCAGGGACGCAAGGTTGCAGGCCGTGTCGTCCAGGAACATGTATTCCGAGCAGGGGTTCGAAGCGTTGATGCGCGCCGTGTTCTTGCACGTGTGCCAGCGGTTCACCGTGGTGTCGTACTGCATGCCGGGATCGCCGCACTGCCAGGCGGATTCGGCCATGCGGTGCAGCAATTCGCGCGCGCTGTATTTCTCGATGGGATTGCCGTCGGTGACGTTGCGGGTCCACCAGTCGCGGTCGTCCTCGACCGCCTGCATGTACTCGTCGGTGACGCGGACGGAGTGGTTCGCATTCTGGAAAAAGATCGAGGAATAGGCTTCGCCGTCGATCGAGGGGTCGTAGCCCTGCTCGATGAGGACGCGCGCCTTGCGCTCCTCTTTCATCTTGGAATCGATGAACTCGACGATGTCCGGATGATCGGCGTTCAGGATCACCATTTTGGCGGCGCGGCGCGTTTTGCCGCCGGACTTGATCACGCCGGCGAACGCGTCAAAGCCCTTCATGAAACTGACGGGGCCGGAGGCGATGCCGCCGCCGGAGAGCGTTTCGCGGCTGCCGCGCAGCGACGAAAAATTCGTGCCCGTACCGGAGCCCCACTTGAACAGCATCCCCTCGATCTTGGCCAGGTTCATGATCGATTCCATGTCGTCCTTGACCGAGTTGATGAAGCAGGCCGAGCACTGCGGCTTCGGCTGCACGCCGACGTTAAACCAGACGGGCGAATTGAAAGCCATCTTCTGCTCGACGAGCAAGTGGGTCAACTCGTCGCGGAACGTGTCGCGCGAGGCGGTGTTAGCAAAGTAGCCGCCCTTCTCGCCCCAGCCGACAATCGTGTTCACCACGCGGCTGATGAGTTGGCGGACGGAATTTTCGCGTTCGGGTGTGTTGAGCTTACCGTGAAAATATTTCGAGGCGACGATGTTCGTGGCGGTCTGCGACCAGCCCTTCGGAACTTCCACGTCTTCCTGGCGGAAAATCGTCTTGCCCTTCTCGTTGCCGATCAGGGCCACGCGGCGTTCCCATTCGACGGCATCGAACGGAGACATGCGGCCGTCGGTGAAATATCGTTCGAACTCGAGCCCGACGCGGACCTCGACATCCTCGGGTGTCGCCGCCGCCGGTTGAAGCGCCGTCTTTTCGTTCAAAGCCATTTTCGTCTGTGACATCTTCTGCCTCCGCGCAGGTGGGCTCCCCCGCGCAGAGGGAACCCTTATATTTTACTCCCAAATCACTCGGCTGGGAGCCACGGCTGCCTGATTCTCAAGCAGGCAACCGCTTCGGTTCGGATTCGTCGCGCCAGGAACTCCAGAGCATCCGGGTGACAGCCTCCGCATTTTCCGTTCACCCCTGAGGAGGTGACGCTTCGCGCGAAAAAGTGGAGTTCGCACCCGAAAAAAAGAAAAAAGCCTCCCTTGCGCATCGCTCCGGCCGCCAGCGGCCTCTAGCGTTACGCGTTCCCTCGCTGGCTGCGCTGGGAGCACCAGCCGCGGGGAGTAGAAAGCGCCTCCTCGATGTCTCTGTGAAACCCTGCAGGTTGCGTCAATCGACTTCGCGGTGTTCCCGGGGGTTGATGGGCCGCGTTTGTCGAATCACGATCCCTGAATCCGAGGGCGCAATGTAATCAAGAGAGAAAAATCTGTCAAGAGGGAAATGTGCTTCGAAGCACAAAATCTTGTTACTGCGTGTTCAAACTGTCTATCCCTAGTGGTAGCGTTGCGCAGCAACGCAAGACGCTCAATCGTCCCGCATGCCGAAATTCTTCCCGGAGCGCACGCGAACGATACCACAGCGCCGCTGTGGAAAAATGCGTTCGCCTGTTCAAAACCGCGACACCAGAAAAAGCCCCGCGCCAATCGCTACCGTGTCCTCGAGCGTGGCGACAATAAAGTCCGGAACTTTGAGCGCCTTCACCAGGCGCGTGCGAGCCTGCAAGCCGCCGAACGCGCCGGCGATTGCGCCGGCCGCGCCCAAGATCGCTCCCACGGAGAGCGACTGCGCTCCGGAATTAGCGAGCGCCGCTCCGCACAAGGCCCCGAGAACGAAACGAGCAATCAAGCCGGGAGGCGCCGTGCGGTTCGGTGCGGAAGGAAGTTGATCGCCGATCAGTTCGGCGACCGCGCATACCGCGAAGACGGCGACCGAGGCGGTCGAACCGAGAAAGTGAAAGCGCGCATACGTCAGGTGGATCCAGCCGCGGTGCGCGGCCCAGGCCACGACGGCGGGCGCGGTGAGCGCGCGCAAGCCGCAGACAACGCCAATCAGAAATGCGCAGAGAAACACAGGACTCGCACTCACGGAATTCTCCTCTTGTCAGCTTGCCGGCCCCGAACTAGATCCCACCACGACTCGCAAAATCCCTACGAGAGTCATACCTCTTGCGTGCGGATGTCGATTTCCGACGTCAGGGTTCGATGGACCGGGCATTTGTTGGCGATCTCGATTAGTCTCGACCGCTGCTCCTCGGTGAGCGAACCGTCCAGATGAATGTCTCGTTCGATATGGTCGAGCATTCCTTCCTTCGTTTCGCACTCTGCGCAATCGGTGGCGTGGATTTTCGAGTGCCGGAGATACACGGTCACTTCCCGGAGCGGCCATTCCTTGCGGCGGGCATACATCGCGACGGTCATCGAAGTGCACGCTCCCAACGCGGCCAGCAGGAGGTCGTACGGAGAGGGTCCCGTGTCCGTGCCTCCGGCGGAAACGGGTTCATCGGCACAAATCCGGTGGCGCCCTGCATGAATCTCCTGCGCAAATCCGGCGGCGCTGCCGCGAACAACCACACTTCGAACGTTCGCCAGTTCCATGGTCCTCCCCGCGTCGAAATATACCGGCCCAAACGATACTTCAGGCCGAGGCTTGCTGGCTGCGCTGTAAGAACGCGAGCAATTCCGCGTTGATGACGTCCTTGTGCGTGGAGCACATGCCGTGCGGCGCGCCCGGAATGATTTTCAGCGTGGCGCCCCGGACGAGCTTCGCGGACAGCAGCGCCGAGTCCGCGATGGGCACGATCTGGTCATCGTCTCCGTGAAGGATCAGAGTCGGCACGGTCATTTTCTTGAGATCCTCGGTGAAGTCCGTCTCAGAAAAGGCTTTGATGCAATCGTAAGCGGCTTTCAGTCCGCACTGCATCCCCTGCAGCCAGAAGGAATCCCGCAAGCCCTGGGACACTTTCGCGCCCGGACGGTTCGCGCCGTAAAACGGGCCACTCAAATCCTGAAAAAATTGCGACCGGTCGGAATGGACGGCGGCGCGGTTCTGGTCGAATACCTCCATGGGAAGGCCGCCGGGATTCGCCGCTGACTGGAGCATCACCGGCGGTACCGCGCCGATCAGCACTGCCTTGGCGACACGATTCGTGCCGTGGCGGCCGATGTAGCGTGCAACTTCGCCTCCGCCGGTCGAGTGGCCCACGTGAATGGCGTCTCTCAGGTCGAGCGCCTCGACGAGCGCCGCGAGATCGTCCGCGTAGGTATCCATCTCGTTGCCGTCCCACGGCTGGCTCGAGCGGCCATGGCCGCGGCGGTCATGCGCGATGCAACGGTATCCGCGGCCGGCGAGAAACATCATTTGGTCTTCCCACGCATCGGAGCTCAGCGGCCAGCCGTGACTGAAGACGACCGGCTGCCCGGAGCCCCAATCCTTGAAATAAATCTGCGTGCCGTCTTTCATTGTAAGCGTTGCCATGGGGTTTCCCCCTTTTCTCTGTATCGGATTTTGCAGCTCGAAATGGCCCAGTGAAAGATCGTGAGCGATTCCCGATCGAGACCCGGCGACGCGCGCGCTTGGCGGCGCGGCCGCAAGCGCAGCCGCGGTCGGATCAGTCCTTCGCGACGGCAGCGCCGGCGGAGGAGAATCGAATGATCAAACGGTTGCCGGTGGGCGTCTCCAGGTACTCCAGCGCACCGGCGAAGTGCCGCAGCAGGCGAATTCCCTGCCCGCCAACCTGAATATCGTCGAGCGAATGCAGCGCCGGCAACTCGGGAGAATCCACGGGATTGAAGGGAGGCGCCTGGTCTTCCACGACGAGAACAAATTCATCTTCCCGCGGGCTTGCAAAGCGCACGGACATCGGACGGCCCGATTCGCCGGAGTAGCCGTGCCGGATGATATTCGAAAGGACTTCTTCCAGGCAAAGATTCATGGCGAACTGCGTGTTCGACGGAATCGAGTGAAGCGAAGCCAGCCGCTCGATCCACGCGTGAATTTGCGACAGGTCGGACATCCGGCTTCGCAAATTCAGTACTTCGGCGGTCGCGTCCTGGCCATTTCCCGTCATGATGGGGGCCGATCCTTCCGGCAGTTTTAGCGGGGACTATTGTAGCGCGGCGATGGCGTTTTGGAGTTCGTGATGAATGGGAATCAGGGTGTCCACGCCGCTGGTCTTCAGGACTTTTTCGACCAGCTCGTTCGGACCGAAGATCACGATCTTTCCGCCGCGTCCCTTGATGGCGCGGGCGGGCGCAACCAGGGCCCGAAGTCCCATCGAGCCGAGGAACGAAACCTTCTGCAGATCGACGATCACGGCCTTCTTCGTGCCGGCGATCGCGTTCATCGGCAGATCCACGGCGGCGGCGCCCTCGATATCCAGGCGCCCATCGAGAATCACCCGAGTGATTCCGCCCTCGAGCTCTTCTGTGGAAATTGGCATGGCTTTCGCCCCTTACCTTCCTCATTCGGATCATGAAAATTGCGTGACAAATCTAAGCCGGACGCGCAACGGACTGTGCGGGACAATCGGCATCATACTCCGGGGAGTATTACGGGATTGTTACAGCGACGTTCCGCCTTACTTCAAGGTCAGAACGATTTGCGTGTCCGGATAGAGGCCTTGCGGTACGCCCGCGCCGGAAGCAGTTCCCCGCGTTCGCAGTTCGATCTTCAACGTGTGCCGCTTCTTCGCCGCAAATTCCGTGCTGACGGTGTTCGAACTTTTCCGCACGGCGCCGCTCGCAGCCGTCACGCGAAACTCCTGCACGCCGGGCGGCACGTACAGATCGTCGAACTCGCTTTTGTTGCCTTCGGCGCTTCTTCGCAAATACAACTTCCCGTTCAGTTCCACGGTGAAGTCCAGGCCAGGCGGCATTTGATTTGCGTCGATCTTCAGCTTGGCGTTGGCCTTTGGATCGAGCGCCTTGGGATCAAATCCCAGTGCGGCGGGGGCGGGCGAGGCAGGCTCCGGTTTCAGCGCGGGAGGCGGGGCTTTTGGCGCGGCGGCCTTTGTCGCTGCGGCCGAAGGCGCATCGGTTTTCTTCGGGGCGCTCGCCGAGGAGTTAGCCGGCGATGGCGCGTTCGAGGCCGTCGCTGAAGATACAGGCTCCGGCATTGCAGCACTCGTCTCGGCGTTCGCGGGTGCAGGCAGCGCGGCCGCGGCGGGCGCGGCCGGCGCCACCTGGACGGCCGGAGTCTCCTTGTGGCGCAAAAAGAACCAACTCCCCACCAGTATCACCGCGCTAACCACGGCGGTCAGAACAAGAAGGCTGTTCGATTTACTCTTCGAAGCAACAGAGGGCTCCGGTGCAGGCGCAACTCCCGTTCGCGAAGTTTGCGTTGCAGGCGCTGTTTCGATGATCGTGGCGTTCGGATCGCTTTCCGGGGCAGCTGTTTGCAGAGCGGCAGCTTTCAAGCCAACCGACGTGCTGACGGATCGCAATTCACCGAGGTCCCGCGCCAGATCTTCGCCACTCTGATACCGCTCGTCCGGATTCTTCGCCAGGCATTTGAGAATGATGCTTTCGAGCTTCAGCGGAATGGAGGGATTGAGCTTGCGCGGCGGCACGGGTTCCGTGTGCACCACTTTGTAGGACACCGCAGTCATGCTTTCGCCGGGAAAAGGCTGCTCGCCGGTGGCCATCCAGTAGAGGCAGACGCCGAGCGAAAAAATATCGGCGCGGCCGTCGATGGGCGCTCCGGTGAACTGCTCCGGAGGCATGAACGCGGGCGTCCCCAGGATCTGCCCGGTGAGCGTCGTGTGTCCCGCAGCCAGCTTGGCCACGCCGAAGTCGGTAATCTTCGGGCGCTCGATGCCGTGCGCTTCCTTGGAAGTGAGGAGGATATTGGCGGGCTTGATGTCGCGATGAACGACTCCGCGCTTGTGCGCGTATCCCAGCGCCTCGGCGATTTTCTGGCCCATTTCGCAGACGCGGTCGAGCGTCATGCGTTCGCCTTTTCGGATCGCGTCGGCCAGCGTCTTTCCCTGGATGAACTCCATCACGAGAAAGGGCACGCCTTCGTGTTCGCCGACATCAAAGACGGGAACGATGCCCGGATGCGCCAGCGCGCCGGCCGCGCGCGCCTCGCGATAGAACCGCTCGCGGAAGTCGCCGCCGTGTTCGCTGGCCAGCACCAGCGAAATGATCGTTTTCACCGCGACGACGCGGTCCATGGCCGGGTCCTTCGCGCGGTACACGGTTCCCATCGCGCCGTGGCCCAATTCTTCCAGGATTTCGTAGCGTCCGATTTTCTTTGGCGTGTCCATGGGCCGGTTTTCGATACTTTAGCACAGCCTGTTCAGGCCACAGTTCCCGCGGCTTGCGAGGCGGTGAGGTAACGGATGAAGAGAAGAGTGATGTCGTCCGCTTGGCTCGCGCCGCGGGCAAACGTCTCCACGGACTCGACTACTCGTTTTTGAAGCTCGTCGAGCGGAGCGTCGTGCTGCCCGGCTAACACTTCGCTGAGGCGAGGAACGCCGTACATTTTCTCTTCGGGATCGGCGGCCTCGGTCACGCCATCGCTAAAGAGAACGAGCGTGTCGCCGGGCTCAAGCGTTACGCGGACCGCGGCGTACTGGGCTTCCGGGATCAATCCCACCGGGAACGATCCTTGCGTGAAAATTTCTGCGACGGTGCCGCCGCGAATCAGCAAAGGCGACGGATGGCCCGCATTGAGATAGTCCAGATTGCCTTCGCGATCGAGCATCCCGAAAAACATCGTGGCGTACCTGCCTACTTCGGCGTGCTGGCAAAGAAAATCATTGATGCGGTGAATCACGCGCACGGGATCGGCGCCGATGGTCATGCCCGTCAGCGCGCCTTGAAGCATCGTGGTTAGCAGCGCCGCACCGATCCCCTTGCCGGCCACGTCGGCAATGACAAACGCGGTGCGGCCATCCACCATGGGGAACACGTCAAAGTAGTCGCCGCCCACGGCGTGACAGGGCGTATTGACGGCGGAAATCGCAAGGTGCGGAAAATTGCCGAAGGCGCGCGGCAGCAGCGCCTGCTGAATTTCGCGCGCGATGCTCAGTTCCTGCTCGAGGCGCTGGCGTTGCCGCTCGCGTTCCACGAGGCGGGCGTTGTCCAGGATCAGGCGGCTTCGACGGCCAAAGCGTCGAGAATCTGGCGGTCGAGTTTGGAAAAAGCCGCGGGGCGGCGGGAATCGAGGTAGAGAATCCCGAGAAATTGTCCGCGCCGCACGCTGACGATCGATTCCGCCGTGCTCGCGCGCGGCATCGCGTACAGAGGAATCGCGACCACGGAGCGAAGCCGCTGAGCGATGATGCTCTGCGCGCCCTGCAGCGCGACATCGGCCTGCTGAAGGTCTCCCGTGATGACGCCTGTCTGGCTGTCGACCGCCATGCGCAGTGCGGTCTGCGTGGGAGAAAAGCCTTCCGTCGCCATGCCCACGCCTCCGGAGCGGCGGGCGAGCCGATGGAGCAGCGCTCCCGCGGGCGTCGCTTCCAGTAAAAGGCCGCGCTCGGCATTGGTAATGGTGATGGCGCGGTCCAGCATGGCTTCGAGGACGGCGTCGAGCGGAAGCTGCGAATGCAGCAGCATCGTCGCTTCCAGCAGGAGATTGAGTTTGCCGAGCCCGACGGGAGACGGCTCGCTCGTGGAAATGCGCCCCATGCGCGTGAGGAGATTTTCAATCGTGATTTCCGGCGCGGAAGCGTGAAACACAATCTGGTAGGAATTTTCGGTGCCGAACGTGACGACGTCGCCTTCTTGCAGGATCCGCCTGGAAATTCGCTCGCCGTTCACAAACACGCCGAGCTGGTTGCCGCGATCCTCGAGAAAGTAGTGGCCGTCCTCGGAGAGAATCGCCGCGCAATTGCGGGAAATGCGGCGGTCCGGAATAGCAAGCTGGTTTCCCGCTTCGCCGCGGCCAATCGAGAACGGCGACTGCGCGAGGGACACGGAACGTCGAGTGTTTTCCGGCGAAACAAGCTCAAGTACCGCTTCGCCGGAGGCTGGGGCATCTGGCATACGGGTGCTCGGAGTTGCGATTGTATCACTTTCGCCTGCGCGCGCCGGGTTCGCTCGGCATGATTCGGGCGCGCCGCCTGTGCTACCCTTTAGACTGCAAGCGTCCTGCTCCGACCCCGTTGTCGTCAGCCGAGGAGAGCGCTGCGATCCGTTCGACGCTTAGCAGGGAAGCTTCCGACCCCGAGGTGACAACATGAATGCGCCGCAATCCCTACGCGACAAAGGCCAGAGCATCTGGCTCGACAACATCACGCGCGACCTGCTCGACGACGGTACGCTTAAACGGTATATCGACGAATGGTCGGTCACGGGCCTCACTTCCAATCCCACGATTTTCGACCAGGCCATCAAAAAAAGCGGAGCGTACGACGCGTCGATCGCGGAGAAATTGAAGAACGGCGCGTCCGGCGAGGGGCTGTTCTTCGAACTGGCGCTCGAAGACCTCACGCGCGCCGCGGACCTGTTTCGTCCGGTCCACGAGATCACGAACGGCGTGGACGGCTGGGTTTCGCTGGAAGTGTCGCCACTGCTCGCGTACGACACGGCGGGCACGGTCGCGGCCGCGAAGCAACTCCACGCGCGGGCCCATCGGCCCAATCTCTACATCAAGATTCCGGGCACAAAAGAAGGCCTCCCCGCGATTGAAGAAGCGATTTTTTCCGGTGTCCCGGTGAACGTCACGCTCCTGTTCTCTCGCGAGCAATACCTCGCCGCCGCCGAAGCGTTCCTGCGCGGCGTCGAGCGGCGCATCGCCGCGGGGCTCGACCCGAATATCGCCTCGGTCGCTTCCGTATTCATCAGCCGGTGGGACGTCGCTGTCACGGATAAGGTTCCTGAGAAGCTGCGCAACCGGTTGGGCATCGCCATCGGGCAGCGCACCTACGCGGCCGCGAGCAAATTGCTCAGCTCCGAGCGGTGGCGGCGCGCTTACAATTTTGGCGCTCGCCCGCAGCGCTTGCTCCTGGCGAGCACGGGGACGAAAGATCCCACAGCGTCTCCCCTGCTGTACGTGGAGGCTCTCGCGGCTCCGTGCACGGTCAACACCATGCCCGAGGCCACGCTGAAGGCGCTGGCCGCGCACAGCGTATGGAACGCCACGATGCCGATGGATGGCGGCGACTGCGAAGCGGTACTCGCAGAGTTCGGAAAAGCGGGCATCGACATCGACGCGCTCGCCGCACGCCTGCAGTCCGACGGAGCAAAATCGTTCGTGGCATCGTGGAATGAATTGCTGGAAGTTATCGCGTCCAAGAGCGCCGCGCTCGGCGTGGCAAGCCGCTAACGGCGCTTCGCCGGAGCGCGGATCCACAGGCGCCCCGAAGAATGAGTCCGCATGTTGCAAGGAGCCAGCGAATGAGCAACACGCATTCCGACGCACTGGTTTTCTTCGGGGCTACGGGCGATTTGGCCTACAAGAAAATTTTCCCGGCCCTGCAGGGAATGGTGAAACGCGGGAATTTGAATGTGCCCGTGGTGGGCGTTGCGAAGGCCGGATGGAATCTCGATCAGTTGCGCGCGCGAGCGAAGGACAGCCTGGAGAATCACGGCGGAGTCGATCCCGCGGCGTTTGAAAAGTTGAGCGGCCTGCTGCGCTACGTGGACGGCGACTACCAGGATCCGGCAACGTTCGAGGCGCTCCGCGGACAGTTGAAAGACGCGCACTCGCCCGCGTATTACCTCGCGATTCCGCCGGTCCTGTTTGAAACCGTCGTGGAACAAATCGCGAAATCGCACGGGGCCGGCGATGCGCGCGTTATCGTCGAGAAACCCTTCGGGCACGACCTGGCCTCGGCGCTGGAACTGAATAAAATTCTGCTCTCGATCTTCGATGAGTCCTGCATCTTTCGGATCGATCACTTCCTGGGCAAGCGGCCGGTGGACAACATGCTGGTGTTTCGCTTCGCCAATGCTTTCGCCGAAGCGTACTGGAACCGCCACTACATCGAGAGCGTGCAAATCACCATGGCCGAGGATTTTGGAGTGCAGGGACGCGGCGCTTTTTACGACGTGACCGGAGCGGTTCGCGACGTCGTGCAGAACCACCTTTTCCAGGTGCTCTCCAACCTCGCCATGGAGCCTCCGGTGCGGTCGGACAGCGAATCCCTGCGCGACGAAAAAGTGAAAGTGCTCAAAGCGATCCCGCCGATCGAAGAGAAAAACCTGATTCGCGGCCAATTCCTGGGTTACCGGGACGAAAAGGGAGTCGCCAAAGATTCGCAAACCGAAACGTTCGCCGCTCTCCAGCTCGAAATTAATTCCTGGCGCTGGAAGGGAGTGCCGTTTTTCATTCGTGCCGGCAAATGCCTGCCGATGACCTGCACGGAAATCCTGGCCAAATTCAGAAAACCTCCCACACTTATACCCGACAGTATCTTGCAGGAGAACCATGTACGTCTCCGGCTGAGTCCCGATGTGGAGATCGCCATGGGCTTGATGTCGCTCGCGCCGGGAGACGGCATGGATCTGCAGGCCGGCGAAATGGTGGCGACCAGCGCCACGGGATCGCGCGACATGGATGCTTACGAACGCTTGCTCTGCGCGGCAATGGCCGGTGACAACTCGCTCTTCGCGCGCGAAGACTATGTGGAGGAAGCGTGGCGCATCGTCGATCCCGTGCTGAAAAAAGGAACGCCGGTTTATCCCTACGCGTCGAATACCTGGGGCCCGGCTGAAGTCCAGCGCGTCACGCCGCCGGGAGGCTGGGAGGTTCCGGCTCGCGGCCCGAAAGCGTGCTTCGGCGGACAGGCTCAGTCGCGGGGAATGCGCAGGACAAAACCCGCAGGCTGAAGCCCGCGCCACGAAATTGCCTCGACGAATCGTCGACTGCGTGCGGATACGCTAGAATGCACCCATCGTTTCCATCCAAGGAGGAAGAATGAATCGTTCGTTCAAGAATTTGCTCGCAATGGGAATCGTGGTTGGCGGCCTGCTGGCGATGTGGGCCAGCGTACCGGCACGAGCCGCCGATGATGCTGTGGTGACCGCGGACAAGGCTGTTGCCGCGGCGCTCTCAAAGGGCGACAAAGCCGCCGCGAACAAGTGGCTCGACCCGGATTTCACCTGGATTGACTCGGAAGGAATCATGTGGGCCAAGGAAGACGCGTTCCGCGCAAACTTGAAGCCTCTCATCGCCGCGGGCGACGACGTCAAGATTACCGAGCACAAATACGGAAAAAGCGTTGTGTGGATCCAGTGGAACGAGGGCAACAAGTATTCCGCGAGATTCTGGGTGAAGCGCCCCGCCGGATGGAAACTTCTGCACACCACCGAAATTGCGGCGATGCCCAAGCGCGATTTCCAGACCGTCGAATCGACCTACGACATTCCCTGCAACAATCCCTGCAAGGCCGTGCCGTACAAACCGCTTTCCGCCGGAGAAAAAGCCTCGCTCGATGAATGGCAGGAACAGGAGTCGAGCCAGCCAGGTTGGGAAAAGCACGTTGCGGACAACATGGACCAGCGCGCCGTGAGCACGTACGGCGGCGCATCGCCTTCCAAGGCCGACCGCATCGCGGGAATGAACAAGCGCAAAGCGGCGAAGCCCAATGCTCCGAAAGTGGGAGCGGCCCCGGCGCTGTGGATTCGCACTTGGGATTTCGGCGACGCCGTCGTGATGGTCTCCGTGCAGCCAACCTACGGCGACAAAGCGTATTGGTCCAGCCGCGTGCTCGCGCCAAACGAGGCGGGCCTATGGCAGATGATGGAGAGCTATCACAACTACATTCTGGCTTCGCCGGTGATGACGGCCACGCCCAATCAACCGGACCTGAAGTAACGGCAAAACGAACCGCAGTTTCGCGCGAAAAAAAACGGCTCAGGGAAGCATTCCGATTCCCTGAGCCGTTTCGATTTGCAAACGCGATTTTAGTGCGGGAAGACAAAGCTACTTGTGGAACCGGCCAACGTCTACACCCTTCCCAAGAATATGGCCGTCCATTGCGGCGAGGACATCCGCGCGCGTCGCGTCCGGACCGAGGCTGAGTTTCGTATCCAGCGCGAAGAGTTCAAACGTGTAGTGATGATACGGGCCGACCGCGGGGGCGCCGGGTCCAAGATAGCCGACCGCGCCGCGGCGATTTTTCGCTTGCACGGTTCCGTCCGGCAACATGGCGGTGGGAGGCACAGCTTCCGGCAGCCCCGTCGAGGTGCCGGGAATGTTGAAAGCCATCCAGTGGAGAACGTCGCCGATCTTCTTATCGAGCGCGGTATCCGGATCGTGGAAAATCAAAACGAAACTGACGGTGTTTGGGGGAACGTTGGTCCACGTCAGTTTGGGAGAAACGAAATCGGTGACCGCCTGCGTATATTTCCCCGGAATAATGGAGCCGTCCTCGAACGCGGGCGAGCTAATCGTCAAGCCCGGGACTGCTGGAGCGGCCGCCGGCGGGGCCTGTGCTTTTGCGGGCGCGGAGACCACCGCGGAAATTCCCAGAATCGCGCATGTCGCAAGTACTTGCTGCACTCTCATTTGAGCTTCTCTCCTATTGGATTTGGCTGAAGTTCGATCGAATTGCACGGCACACGGTACTGTACGCCTGACGGCCAGTTCAGGCAACGGTGGGGCCGAGAGCACGAGCTTGGCCGTGTGCGTTTTGGGCCTCGCGAGGACCACAACCCACCGGCTGCCCTTCAGAATCGCTCAGGGTAAAAAGACGGTGCCGCCACTTCAGCGCGACGGAAGCGGGGCCAGCGGCGGAGTCTTGCCTCCCGGCGTCGGATCCTCGGCCAGATTGCTCAGCATCGCGGCGGTGATGTAGGTGCCGGTGACGCCGACCAGATCGACGATTTGCTGATCGCTGAACACTTCGCGCGCCTTTTTGAACGTGGCGTCGCTGACGACATGGTTCGTCGAAAGTTCCATGCAGAGGTCGTACACGGCTGCCTCGTCCGGCTGCATGGACGCAGGCCGCTTTCCGGCCTTCAGGTCATCGGCAACCGATTGCGGAAGACCGGCCTTCAGCGCCAGCGGATAATGGGCCGTCCACTCCACCTGCGAAGTCCACAGCCGGGCCTGAATCAGGATCGCAAATTCGTTCAGCTTACGCGGAACGGAAGTATTGAAGCGCAGGTAATCGAGCATCGCAAACATGCGCTGGCCCATTACCGGACTGCGCAGCATCATGTTGTACGGCCCGGAAATTCCGATGCTTGAAACCTTCAGAATCTCGTCCGCAAACGGGCGCTGCTGGTCGGTGAGCTGCTCCACTTTCAGCTGAGGGAATCGCTGTTCCTTGTCGGCCGAATGCACTTGCACCTCCGGAATGATGAGCGCTAAGCCAATCCCAATCGTGACGCACAACGCTAGCACGATCCCTCGCTTCATGTCTTTCTCCTCCGCAATCTGGGTAATCGTCCCGACTTTCCAGCCGCAAGGCAACATATATCCAGCCGTGCCGGAATGCAACGGCACGACAGGAGTTCCTTCATTCCATCTCTTCGTTCTTGCCGACACGTATCGCAAGTGTCGCCGAGCAGCGGAGACCGCCGGCTCCGCGCATTAGGGGCTCTTTTCTTCTGCCGCGTCCGGAGGTACCGAGCGGACCAGGACAACGGTTCTGTCAGCAGCCTGAAGCACTTTCGCGGCAACGCTGCCGTATACCCACCGATTGATGCCCGTCCGTCCGTGCGTGGACATCACAATGCGGTCGATGTTATGTGCTCGAGCAAAATCGAGGATCACTTCCGCCGGATCGCCCATTTCGACGGCAACGCGCGTCCTTACACTCTTCCATTCCGGGCGGGCGCAAACTTTCTCCAGATACCGCAGCGCCTGGATTCTTTGACTTTCCCATTGCTGGTCCACCGCAATCACTTCCCCATCGGTAATCACATTCTCGATGGTTGGAATCACAGTCAGCAGAATCACGGTCGACTCGGGTATCGCTGCCAGCGCAAGGGCTTCCCGCAACGCATGTTCCGCGAGCCGCGAACCGTCGAGCGGCACCAACATGGATTGACTCAATTGCCAGCTCCTTCATAACCGCGATGGAGCCTCCCGCAGCGCCAATGGAGAGGACGCAGTTCTGACTCTGAATTGAACAATGAATACCACAAGAACTCCAATCTCCGCCATGCGGCAACACAGTGCCGCGTATTACCAGCGTGGATTGCAGGAAGGCGGCCCGGAGGGAATCGCAGCGCGCGAGGAATCCAGCTGCAATACCTCGAAAATAGCCTAAACAGGTCGGTACATAATGTGTGACGTTGCTCACATACATTCCTCGGCTGCAGGATGACCATCAGCTTGTTCTACAAGAGACGTACCCCACCGGCACTGTCGTGAGGCGCATATGGCTACGCGAATCGGCCTCGACGTGGGAAGCGCCAGCGTCAAGCTGGCAGCCATCCTGGACCTCAAGGAAACCGAAGACCTGGTGAAATCGTTGAGTGGGTCGTCAGCATTTCACCTGGTTCCAGCGCCTCCAAATCGATCGGGCAAGGATGTCCCGTGCTCGATTGCCGTCTCCGAATACCGCCGCTCTCTGGGGAATCCGTTCCGGGCGGCTCTCGATTTGCTGCGTGAATTTCAATCGCTGCTGCCGGATTCGTCCCAGACCGTGCTGCGCGTCACCGGTTCCGGGGGCCACCACGTCGCCGAAGAGCTGAACGTGCCCTCCGAAAGCGAGTTCAAAGCGATCGCGCGCGGGATCTCGGCGATGTGTCCCCAGGTTCGCACGGTGTTCGAGATGGGCGGCGAGAATTCGAAGTACCTTTTGCTGGATCGGTCCGGGGACAGAGAGCGCCCGTCCAACGGCTCCGCCGGTATTTTGGATTATTCGACAAGCAGCCAGTGCGCAGCAGGCACGGGCTCGTTCATCGACCAGCAGGCGTCGCGCCTGCAATACAAAGTGGAGGATATCGGCGCGCTGGTCACCACGACTCGCTCCGCAGCCCGTATTGCCGGGCGGTGCTCGGTATTCGCGAAGTCCGACATGATTCACGCGCAGCAGAAGGGCTTCAACACGGCGGAAGTGCTCAAGGGTTTGTGCGACGCGGTCGCACGCAATTTCAAGAGCAATATCGTCAAAGGGCGCAAGGTGGTGGCCCCGGTCGCCTTCATTGGCGGCGTCTCGCAAAACGCCGGAGTCGTCGGAGCCATGGCGGACGCGTTTCACCTTTCTTCAGAACAGATGGTCGTTCCGGAGCTTTATGCCTGGATGGGCGCCATCGGCGCGGCGCTTCTCGCCGACCTGGCACATTCTCAGCCCTATCATTTCGATGTGATTGGTTCGGAGCAGGGCCAGTCCGGCGCGGCCATTTCCCACTGCGAGCCTCTCTCGCTCAAGAGCGTTCTCTTGCTGCGGGACCATCCGGCGGCTTCACGGACAGAACCCCTGCCCGAAACAGGCACTGACGCGTTCCCAGCCTATCTCGGAATCGATATCGGTTCGGTCAGCACAAATCTGGCCCTGCTCGATGAGTCCGGACGGCTCCTGCATGGAATCTATCTTCGCACCGCAGGCCGCCCGATTGAAGCAGTCAACCAGGGACTTCAGGAAATCGAGAATCTCTTTGGAACGCGCGTGCGGATCTGCGGAGTCGGAACGACAGGTTCCGGCCGTGAACTGATCGGCGAACTGGTGGGCGCCGATACGATCAACGACGAAATCACGGCGCACAAAACGGGCGCGATGTACGTAAACGACCGTATCGTGCGCCATTTGGCCGGCGAGAACGAAAACGCGCCGTCCGTCGATACCATCTTTGAAATCGGCGGCCAGGACGCGAAGTACATTTCGATCGACCGGGGCGTAGTCGTTGACTTCGCCATGAACGAAGCGTGCGCCGCGGGCACCGGATCGTTTCTCGAGGAGCAAGCCGAGCGGCTCGGCGTTCAGATCAAGGATGAATTCGCGCGCCTGGCGATGTCGTCGAAATCTCCGGCGCGCCTCGGCGAGCGCTGCACGGTATTCATGGAGCGCGACGTAAACGCGGCGATGCAACAAGGCGCCGGCATTCCGGACCTCACTGCGGGACTTGCCTACTCCGTGGCGCTCAATTACTTGAATCGCGTCGTTCGCGGCCGAAAGATCGGCGAGGTCATCTACTTTCAAGGCGGCACGGCCTACAACGACGCTGTCGCAGCGGCATTTTCCCAAATCCTGGGCAAGCGCATCATCGTGCCCCCGCATAACGGAATCATCGGCGCGATCGGCATGGCCCTGATCGCGCAGGAAGTCACGCAAACGCGAAGCCAGATCCGCGCCATGCAGGGAAACAGCTCTACCGCCGGCTCGCTCTCCCCTGCGCTTCCCGTCAGTTCGTTCCGCGGCTTCGATTTGAATCAAACGCATTTTGAAACCCGCGAATTTGTCTGCAAGGCCTGCTCCAACTATTGCGACATGAAAGAAATCACCATCGACGGACAGAAGACGTATTGGGGCGACAAATGCTCGGACAAGTTCCGCAAGCGAGTTCGCACCGGCCGGAAGCCCGTGATCGAGGACTTGCTGGCGTTTCGCGATCGCGCGTTCTTCGGCGATTTCGTAAACGCGCCGGCGGCTTCCGGGTCGAAAGCCCGCGTTGGAATTCCCCAAGCGATGTTTTTCTTCGATCGCTTTCCGTTCTGGCGAACGTATCTGCGCGAAATCGGATTCGACGTTGTAATGTCGGCCGCGACGGATCGCTACATCGCCGCGCAAGGCGCGGAATTGAGCGTCGCGGAACCCTGCTTCCCGGTTCAGATCGCGCACGGTCACGTCCAGAGACTGCTCGAGGGAACTCCCGAGTGCCCTCCCGTCGATTACGTCCTATTGCCCAACGTCATGGACATGGAGGCGCCTCCATCCTCCATCGCTTCGCAGCTGTGCCCATGGAATCAGACGCTGCCGTTCGTCATCCGTTCCGCGCCCGTTTTCGCGGAGCAAGCGGAAAAGATCCTGTGCCCGACGGTATACTTCCGGCTTGGCCAAGACCACGTAAAACACCAACTGCACAATTACTTCTCGCGATTCAACGTAAATCGCCGGACCAGCGACGCGGCCGTGGATCTCGCCTTCGCCGCGCAGGCCCGTTTTAGCGAGCAACTTCTCGCGGCTGGCCGCGAGGCCTGCTGCCGTTCTTGAAAGGACGGGTGAGCCGGCCATTCTTCTTGTCGGGCGTCCCTACAATATCTATGACCGCGCCAGCAATTGCGACGTCCCGCGCAAACTGCGCGATCTCTACGGCGTCAACGTCCTGCCGCTGGACTTCCTGCCGCTCGACGAGGCGGGCGTCGACGATCTTCATCCCAACATGTTCTGGAATTCCGGCCGCCGCATTCTCGCCGCCGGCCGTTTCGCGCGGAAGCATCCCAACCTCCACATGATCTACATCAGCAATTTCAAATGTGGCCCCGATTCCTTCGTCAAACATTTTCTGAGAGACGTCGCTCTCTCGCCTTTCCTCATTCTCCAGTTCGATGGGCACGGCAACGATGCCGGATATCTCACGCGCTGCGAGGCCTATCTCGACAGCAAAGGAATGCTCCGATGTTCTTCCAACAGCACGGTCCAAGTCGCCTAGCGCCACCGCCGATTCTCGCCGGCAAGAAACTCTGGTTGCCGCGCCTCCAGGTCGGCAGCAGCCGTCTCTTTGCGGCGGTGTTTCGTTCGATCGGCGTTGACGCCGAGATTTTTCCTCCTTCCGACGCGCGCACGCGTGAACTCGGCGCGCGTCACAGTTCCGGAGATGAGTGCTATCCGCTCAAGGTGACGCTTGGCGACGCCCTGAAGGTTCTCAATGAGCCGGGCAACGATCCCTGCAAGACGGCTTTTTTGATGGCGACCGGGCAAGGGCCATGCCGGTTCGGCCAGTACGCGCCCTATTTCCAGTCTGCGTTTCATTCCCTGGGTTATCCCGATATCACGATCATTTCACCTTCGTTTGAGAATGGATACGCCGACTACGGCGAATTCCTCGAGTGTATTTGTACGCAGCGCCTGGCGCGCCATCGTCTCGGCCGACATTTTGCTCAAACTTCTGCTGCGCACGCGGCCCTACGAGGTCACGCCCGGCAGCGCAGACGCGCTCTACGATGAGTCGCTGACGGACCTCTCGAAGATCCTCGAAGTGCGGCACAGAAGCTATGCGCAGCAAATGAAGGAACTCCAAGCCGGGCTTCTGAGCGCGCGGACGCGCTTCCGTTCTTTGCCGCTGCACCGCGACTGCAATCGCCCGCTCATCGGCGTCGTCGGCGAAATCTTTTGCCGCATGAATACGTTCAGCAATGAGGAACTGCTTCGCCGGTTTGAAATGGCGGACGCGGAAGTGTGGCTCAACGACATCTCCGAATGGGTGTGGTACACGAACGACGAAGAGGCCAGACAGTTCGCGCGGCGCGGAAAGGCGTATTCGCTTGCCGCCGTCGGATCGAAAATCCGCAATCACTTCCAGAAAGCGGACGAGCACGCTCTGGTTTCTCTGTTTCGGGAAGATTTACGCGGCCGGGAAGAACCCGACGATGCGCGAAGTTCTCTCCGATGCGGAACCGTACCTGCCGGCGGAGGGCGCTTCGGGTGAAATGGTCATCAATATCGGGAAGGCGGTGTACTTCGCGCGAAAGGGACTCGACGGCGTCATCGACATCAGTCCCTTTACCTGCATGAACGGCATCATCGGTGAAGCCATCTATCCACGCGTCAGCCGCGACAACGGAGGCATTCCGATTCGAAATTTCTATTTCGATGGAACGCAGTCCGACCTCGAGCGCGACATCGGAATCTTTCTCGAACTCGCCCGAAATTATCGGAATCGCAAAACCCCGCGGCCACAACGCCCGTCTTGAGCCCGGCGCGGGGTGAGTCCGGCAGTGCGTTCCCATGATTTTGGCCACACCAGTGCGAACATGATGATACGAAGCGAGCAGCTGCGCGCTCTGGCACGAAGTGTCGCAAAGGGAATTGCATTTGCCGGTGCTGCGTACGCCGCTTTCATTCTTGCGTTAGCTTTCATTCACGCGAGGCCACCGGCAAACACACCTCTTCCGATCGAAGGCAGTACGAACATCGGCAAGTGGCCGGATCATTTGAATTTGCTGACGTGGAACATTGGATATGCAGGCACGGGCGACGAAGCTGACTTCTTTATGGACGGAGGCCACGACGTTCTGGCAAAAGACCGGGCGACGGTCTTGAAGCACATCCACAACATTGTGGCCGCCCTTCATCAAGAGTCCGAAGAACTTTATCTCCTGCAAGAAGTCGATTCTGCCTCTCGACGGTCGTACTACATCGACCAACTGCAACTCATCGCTTCCGCTCTACAGAATTACGATCGTTCCTTCGCGCTCAACTACGACGTCTGGTTCGTGCCTTATCCCTTCACGCGGCCCACGGGCCGCGTCCGCTCCGGACTCTTATCGCTTGGCGCCTACCGGCCCAGGGAAGCAACGAGGGTTCAGCTTCCAGGTTCCGTTCCCTGGCCGATCTCGTCCTTTGTACTGGATCGCTGTCTGCTGGTTTGGAGACTTCCGCGCGAGGGCGGTCAAGAATGGGTCGTCGCCAACGTTCATCTTGCCGCCTACGATGCTGACGGCAGCCTGAGACGGCAGGAACTTCGCTATTTGCGAGACTTCGCCGCCAGAGAATTCCAGGCTGGCAATTCCGTCATCATCGGAGGCGACTGGAATTCGGTTCTCCCCGGTGTCCGGCGAGACCACTTTCCGTCACGGGAGCAACCAAGTAAATACGTAAAGGATTTGCCACAAGACGCCTTTCCGAATGGATGGCACTGGGGTGTGCCAACCGCGCATCCAACGAATCGCCAGATCAGCGCGCCTTATGAGCCGGGACAGACGTACGTCACCGTGATCGACGGCTTCTTAGTCAGTCCGAATGTCCAGATTTCTTCCGTCAACGTGATTCCCCTCAATTTTAGAGATTCCGATCACGAACCAGTGACAATATCCGTCGTAAGTCCGTGATGTCTGGGCAAGCCGTATACTTTCCTCTAGAATCTGAATTCATTGTGAAACGCTACGATCAAATCTCCGCGTTCATTCTTAGCGGCGGCGCCAGTTCGCGTATGGGAAAAGAGAAGGGATTGCTTACGTTTGGAGGCGAGCCGCTGATCGTTCGAACCGTGCGCATGCTCGATCCACTCGTCGCGTCGGTCACGGTGGTCGGTTCGCCGGAACGTTATGCTGCTCTCGGACTTCGCGCCATCGCAGACCGAGATTTCACGAAAGGAGGCGAAACGAGCGACGTTCCAGGGCCGCTGGCGGGCATAGCAACGGCTCTCACCGCCACGGGCACGCCGTGGAACTTGATCCTGGCGTGCGACTTGCCGTACCTGACGTCCGAATGGTTGGAATGGCTGCTGGGACGGGCTGCGGATTCCGGCCAGCAAATCGTTATGCCTCGCAGTACCGGGGGTCTCGAACCGTTGGCCGCGGTCTACCGCCGTGAATGCGCTGAGCCGATCGTCGCGTCGCTGAAACTCGGAGTCCGAAAGGTGACGGACGCAATGGAGCAATTCCGTATTGAGTTCGTATCCGATTGCGACTGGCGGCAAGTCGATCCTGAAGGCCGCGTGCTGCGGAACATGAACGCTCCGGCTGATTATGAAGAAGCGAGAAAGTGGCTGGATACTAAGTGAATGCGGCGCATTCGGCACGAACTCGGCTACCTGTTCATGCCGCTCCGCAATGGCAGAGTCTCTAAAGACGCCGCGACTCCTAAAGTGCAGACGCTTGCGCAGTCTCTTCCGGACCGTTTTTTAGCTCCGATTGCAGAGTGTACAAATCGACCGCGCTGCTCCGTGCGGCCAATCACGATGGTAGCAAGGGAGTTGCCCAATACGTTCACCGGCACAAAAGCGGACGACAACAGGCTATGAACTCCGAGAATGAGGCCGACACTGGCGACGGGAACCACGCCCGTCGCCGAAAGCGTCGTGGCCAGAATGACGATCGCCGAACCGGCGACGCCGGCGCCGCCTTTCGACGTGAACAACATGGTCGCGAGCAGCGCGAACTGCTGGCCAATCGATAAGTGAATTCCGACTGCCTGCGCGAGAAACACCGAGACGGTGGCCCAGTACAGGCACGTCCCGTCATGATTGAAGGAGTAACCGGTGGGCAGCACGAGACCGACGACGGATTCCTCCACGCCGAGACGGCGCAGCTTGGCGATCACGCTCGGGAAACACGGATTCACCGGAACTGGTGCCGACGACGATCATCAGTTCCGCGGCGAAATAGCGAATCAATCGCAGGATATTCACGCCCGCGGCGTATGCGATCGGCGTCAGCACGATCGCGACAAACAGCAGGCAGCACACATAGAATTCCGAAACCAGTTTTCCCAGTGCCAGCAGCGAGGACAGGCCGAATTTGCCGACCGTGAATGCGATCGCTCCGAACGCGCCGATGGGAGCGATGTACATGACAAAGCCGATCATCTTGAACAGCACCTGCGTGACGGAGTGAATGCTGTCGACGAGGGGCTTGCCTCTCGGGCCGAGGGCGAGCAATCCGAAGGCGAACATCAGCGAAAAGAACAGCACGGGAATCACTTCGCCATCGGCAAAAGCTCCCACGGCGCTTGCAGGCACCAGGTTCAGCAGAAACTGGCCGAAGGTGAGCGGTTGTGCGGGCGCTTTCACGCCGCTATCGGCGAGGGTCTTCAAATCCACATGCATGCCCGCGCCGGGCGCCCAGAAGTTCACCAGAAGCAGGGCCAGGACGAGCGCGATGGTGGTCACGATTTCAAAATAAATTAGCGATTTAATCGCGACGCGGCCCACCTTCTTCGCTTCGCCCACGCTGGCGATGCCGTGCACCACGGTGCAGAAAATGATCGGCGCCACGAGCATCCGCACGAGTTTGATGAAGAGGTCGCCAAGAGGCTTCCACGCATCGGCGCGCTGGGGCCACAGGTGGCCGACGATTGCGCCCAGCACCATCGCCAGCAAAATCTGAACGGAGAGATGTTTGTACCAGGAACGCGCGCGCGGAGCTCGCGGCGACCGGGCTGGGCTCTCGGTACGTCCGGCTTTGCGGTTGGCGTTTGCATCGTGGGGGCCTACTCGAGCGAGCGCGTGACGTCGTTGAATAATTCGTCAACCGAGAAGCGGCGCGGAATCAAACCCTGGCTGGTCGGAATATTGAATGATCGTTTCGAGCGATTTGCGCACCGCCTCGACCCGAATCGCAGCGCGCCCGGTTCCTTTCGAGGGGCCGGCGGCCGCGCTTTCCTTCAGCATGCGGTAAACTTCGCGCACCACATCCGGGCGCGATTGCGTGATCGATTCTTTGATCGACCATCATGTGGTTAATCGGAACGCCGCCGTGTTTCCCGGCCCAGCGTGCCGCGGCCTCCGCCGCATCGGGAATCAGCGGCTTGAGCGGCGTGCCCTCGGGATTTTCGCTTCCGAAAATTGCCGCGTCGATTTCGCCATCGAGCGCCATTTGCAGCAGTTGCTTGCCTTCCGGAGCGCGCTGCACCCAGGGCGGATCGGCGAACTCGGCGACGTGCGGATCCTCGAAGGTGATCCAGCTGAATGGACCGAAATCGACGCCGTAGTCTTCCTGCAGGAAACCTCGAACCCACGCGCCCGTCGTTTGCGTGTAGGCGCGGACGCCCACTCTGCGGCCGTTCAGATCGCCAGGATTGAGATGGCCGCGCTGCGGATTGAAAAAAATCGTGTGATGCTGGCCGCGCGCGACGATCACAGCGGGCATCAGCACATACGGCTTGCCGTAGGCCTTCGCTTGCAAAAATGTGACGATGGCAAGCTCGCCCAGATCGAATTTCTGTTCACGCACCAGGGCTTTGAAGCCCGGTTGCGGTCTTGACGTCCGCAAAAGACAAAATTTACAAGCGGCGACTGCAACTCCCCGTTTCTCAAGGCGCTGGTGTTCGGGTGCGAAGCCAGCAGAGTCTGGAGAGTGAGTGGAGTGCCGCGTTTCTGGCATCGATTTCCTTCTACTTCCCGGCCAGCGCGGGATAGAGAGTCAGCGCCGTCCTGGAGAAAATCCAATCGCGATCTTCAGGCGAGAGCACGGACAATGCCGATTGGGAAACTTTCAGTAGTTCCGGGAGAGTTCCTTCCGATGCCGGATAGTTCGATCCCCAGGCGATCCGCGAAGCCCCGAATTTCGATACGAGCAACGGGAAGAATGTTGCGTGAGTGGCCTTTCCGTTTTGAGCTTCCGCGACGGTGCGCGGCGTCAGTTTCAAATAAAGATTCTTGTAGTCCGCGAGTCGAAAGACATCGGCCGCTGCGGCGTAAGGAGGCCCGTCCGATAACAGTCGGCTTCGCCAGATGATCCAGAATCACGCGGACTTTCGGAAAGCGTTCCAGCATGCTGCGTAAGCTGGGGAATCGCCTTCACTGTCATTTGCATGCACACGGGAATTCCGAGTTCGCTCGCGCACTCCCACGCGGGGAAGGATCGCGGATCGTCGACCCAGTCCGCCTGATTCGGCATCGTGCTGCCCGCTGTGAATAAACGCATTCCGGTTAGGTTGCGGCCCACCCAATATCGGATCTTCTCTGGAGCGTCAGGCGCGAGAACATCCACGGAAAAAACGCCCGTGAAACGGTCCGGGTGGGCGGCTACAGCGTCAGCTATGTAAGAATTATCGTGGCCGTAGCAAGTGGAAGCCTGCACCAAAGCCGACTTCGCGATGCCCGCCTGATCCATGGCGGCAATCATCTGCTCCACGCTTACGGGCCTTTCGCGCGACCAGTCGGATTTGTGGCCGCCGAGGGGAGCATTCGGGTAGCGCGCAGTATCGGTGCTGATCACATGCGGGTGGATGTCGATCGTCATGGCCTGGTTAGACTGTCATCTCCTCCATACCTCACGCGGCACACCCATCTCTTACAGCACGGGCCGAAATAAATCGTGGGTGTTGTGTTCTTCCTTGCGCGACGCGTGCTGCGAACTGCCTGCGGCTTCTCTGGCGGATTTCCGGAATCCTGACGCCGGACGGGATAGCGAGCTTATGCGCATCCACCTCTTCACGCGCCCCGAAGGAGTAGCGTAGTCGAACACAACGCAGCGCGTCAATCCGGGGCTGGATTCTGATGAACTAAATCTCGGCAAGGTGCATGCGCTTTGAGAGAGGCTCAGCGTGGAGGAGGAAGACGGCATTTGATTTCCTGTTGGTGAGCAAGAAGACATTGCACTGGCGATCAGAAGCTCAGCCACCGCGGATCGGCAACATGCCTTATCGGGCGGATTGCGTTTAGAGAATTTCGGCGCGTTTGCGTGCAATCTCGACGACTTTGGAAACATGAGAAAGAAGAGCCGACCGCGTGTGATCCAGGGCACATCTTTTCTGGCAGCAATCGAGAAGGATGACCTCCATAATTCCGGGTAATCACAAATTCAAAGGAGAAACTGAAATGCGGAGGATAATCTATCTCAGTCTAGCCGTGCTGAGCGCGGTTCTAGTACCACTCGGACTGAGTAAAACAAACGCGAGGACACCTTCGGTTCCGAATCTCAGAGGTACTTGTATCTGGCAGGAGGTCAAGATTCCCACAAGCGACCAGCTGAGTGCGGGGCCCGCCACCGTCCTGGCATCTGTCCACTTTGGCGAGAGTGGCGCATTGACGATGGATTACGACGCTAACATCAACGGTACTTACAGTTCGACGAATGGGGTGCAAGGCTCTTACTTCGTGGATTCAACCGGCCACGGCAGCTTTATGTTCACAAGCCCGGCGTCCGGCTACGTGCGCACGTACGATTTCCGAGTAAGCGCCGACGGCCATACCATCTACACCATCGCCCAGACTGATGGTACGGGCAATGTGACTCAGCGAGTTTCCGCCGGCAGTTGCACCTTCCAAGAGGAGGACGAGAATCGACCGGACAACCGGCATCCGGGTTTTTATCGGTAACCATTGCGAACGGCGCGGCCGCCTATGGCGCCGTGCGGTCGGATTCGACGCGGAGACTCATCTGCCCGCCGAGGCAGCTACTCACCGCGTTCAGTGATTCACGTCACAGCAACTTGACGCAAGCAAGAGCAACCTCTCGCGTAACGGACCAAGGGAGTTTTTTCCCACTGAGCCAGGGTACTGAAACCACCCCTTGGTGATAACAACTGCGAAGGAGCCACACACATGTTTGCACGCAAATTTTCGATACATCTGAAGCCGAACAGCGTTGCTGAATTTACCGAAATAGAGGAGAAGGAAGTCATACCGGTCCTTCGAAAAGTGAAAGGATTCCGTGACCTGATTGCCCTCGTTTCGTCATCCGGAACAGAGGCCCTCGTGATCACTTTATGGGACGGGTTGGAAAGCGCGGAAGCCTATGGACGCGAAACTTACCCCCGCCTGGTGAAGGTTCTCGCAAGTGTAACTGACGGGGCGCCGGTGCTGGAAACCTACAACGTTTCCAATTCCACCCTGAATAAGATCGGCGCCGCTGCAGCCTAAATCTTGAAGGTGATCCCTATGAGAAGGAGTCGGAAGATCCCGCTCCTTCTTCTTGCAGTCATAGAGTTGCAGTC
This sequence comes from uncultured Acidobacteriota bacterium, assembly GCA_963800455.1. Taxonomy (GTDB): domain Bacteria; phylum Acidobacteriota; class Terriglobia; order Acidiferrales; family UBA7541; genus Palsa-360. The sequence goes on from CAWDAY010000004.1 coordinate 2,336,015, forward strand.
GCGACGCCCGCGTTGGTGACAGCGGCCACTGCCGATTCAACTCGCAGAGCACTATACAGCTGTGCAGCCTTGAAAATTGGTGCAGGCCCAGGAAAGTGTCCGAACGAATAGGGTTTCCCATCAATGAATTCAGCACACTATCTGGAAACAGGAGACGGGGCAAAAATCTACTACGAAGATCAGGGAGAGGGTCAGCCCATCCTGCTCGTCCACGGGTGGATGTGCTCATCCAAGTTCTGGCAGAAGAATGTGCCTGAGCTCGCAAACGCGTTCAGGGTTGTGACTCTCGACCTCCGTGGCCATGGGAATTCCTCGAAGGCGCTGACCGGCCACACCATCGGACAGTATGCGCGCGATGTGCGGGAAATCATCGAGCACCTGGGACTGCAAAACATTGTATTAGTGGGATGGTCCCTGGGCGGACCGGTGATCCTCTCATATTACGAGCAGTACAGCAGCGATACCCGCCTCAAAGCGCTGGGCCTCGTGGATACTGCGCCTTTTCCGTTTGGCCCGGCGGCCTGGAACAGCCACGCGCTGAGAAACTACAACTATGACGGTATGAATGCGACGTTTGCTGATTACACAGCCGATCCCAAGAAATTTGCCGTCGCATTCACCACCAGAATGTTTAAGCAAAAGCCTTCCGATGCCGAGGTGGATTGGGTGGTAGCGGAGTTGATGAAGACGCCAACATGGATTGCGGAGGCGGCGTACTCCGATTTCCTAATGAGCGATTACGCCAAATCACTCCCGGCAATAAAAGTGCCTGTCATCGTCTTTTCTGCCAACTCGGGCATCTTCAGCAATGGGATCGCCATGGGCAAAGCCATCGCCAACCAAGTGCCGCGGGGAACATTCATCCCGTTCGAAGATGCCGGTCACATTCTCTTCTACGAACAGCCGCATAAGTTCAATACCGCCTTGACAGATTTTGTGAAGGCGCTTTAGATGCCCCCTCTCGGGGATCACGAATGATTGTCCGCGCCGCGATAAAAGGAAACCAACTTCGTCAATCTATACGAGCCCGGTCTTTGACCTCCCCATCGGAGCGGTCGGCCCTCCCGACTCCCGCAAAACGGAATTTGAAGAATAATATGGATCAGAACGAGTGTTAAGAGTAGAAGCGCTGAGGGTGAGGTTAGGCTGCTGGCTTCTCGCTGGAACCATGCGGCCCATGCATGCCGATCAGCCCAATTACAAGTGAAGAATTACACGTGAAGTTTCAGTTGGATTCTGGAGAAAACTCTCTAAGGTATTGAAAACAGTAGTAGGCCCGTGCGGACTCGCGTGTGCAGACATTGTAGTCGGGAACCGCAGGCCTCTACCGCATTCGTCTAGATTGATAGTGAAACGCGAATGAGAAGAAAAACCCGCACCCTTCACAAACTGGGTGAAGGACGCACCACCCGAAAATTCAGACCATATCTTAAAAGGTGTGCCGCCCGCCCAATCGCGGATCACTTCGCGTGGTAATTCATAATGCTTTCGATTTCGTCCAGGGTGAACTTATTGAGTTTTGTAATCGTCGCGCCGGCGCGATACGCGGGAGGCACCAGGTAACCGGCTTCGTCTTTGGTGTCCGCCTCCACGATGAGCCAGGCGGAGTGCTTCCCATCCTTGCATCCCCAATCCGCGTGTGTCAGAAGATGGGAACCGGTCGCGAGAAAAACTTGAACGGCCTGAATGCAGGCCTGGACTTCCGGGTCGTGCGAAACTTCGACGAGATATCGCGCCATCTCCGAAACCCTCCCTGTAAACTCAGTAAGCAAGCTTGCCGCCCAACGTCATGGGCAGGTGTCAGTCAAGGCCTAACACCCGCCCAATCGATTGGACGAGCGAGAGCTGACGCCCGCCGCACTCACCGATTCTTTCCGGCGGACGAGGTGTGCATTCCGGCTACGCTGCCGCCTTTGCCTCACGAGGCGTTACCATCGCGAGCACCACAGCGATCAGCAATAATGCGGGCACGTCACCAAGCAAATGTCCCCGATGCTCCGGGTAGACCAAGGCTTGCGCTGCCATAATGCCGCCATGCATGACGCTGGACCAGACGGTGAACCAGATGAGACTCAGATTCTGTAGCGGCCTGCGAGCCGCAAGTAGCAGGAAGACTCCGAGCGTGGCGTAAATCCCCAAGATCATCTGCAGATACATCGACGAACCGCCCATGTGCCACGCCCATCCCGATGGCCAGAGAACGGTCAACGGATACAGGCCTACGATGAAGGCGATCCCAACCGCAAACAGCACCACTCGCAGAGGCGTGAGCCGATCGCTGGTGTCCATGAGCTTCCCCCTAAACTCGCTTTCTATCACTTTCGCTTCCGTTAGCGGCATCTCTTTTTCTCCTTTTTGGCCGATTTGCTTCCGGTGTTTCACATCCGCGAATCTTTCGCCGAGGCTTACAATGCGCCGTTTTAAGGGTGCTTACTTGCCCTTGCGTCTGGTTCCTTTGCTTGCGTTGCGATATCATTGGACACAATTGATCCATCGTCCTGAAACCTTTGCGCAGCGTTCGGTGATGGGGCCGGAAGCCAGATGGACGTCTTATCGACAATCCTAAAGACCGTGAGACTTGAAGGCGCGATGTTCTACAACGCGGAGTTTTCAGCTCCGTGGAGCGTTCGCAGCCCGCAATCCTCTCTCATGGCGCCGTACCTTTCTCCGGAACCCAAGCACGTGATCATCTATCACCTGCTCACGCATGGGCGGGCCTATGCGAGCGTCGAAAGTGGTCAGAAGCTTCTGCTATCGGCCGGGGATATTGTCGTCTTCCCTCACGGTGACGAGCACATCCTGGGCAATGGCCGCGATATCGAACCGAGGGATCACACCAGGATGCTGCAGGAGATCTTGTCGCAAGGGCTCAGACCGGCGCGCATGGGCGGGGGCGGCGAAGTGACTCGATTCGTTTGCGGCTATTTGATCTGCGATGATCGGCTGAGCAAGGCCTTCTTAGGCGGTCTGCCGCCCATGTTCAAGGTCAACATTGCCAATGACGGCTCCGGACAGTGGCTGGAAAACTCTATCCGCTATTCTGTCGGGCAGGCGGCCGCCTCGAAGACGGGGAGCGAAGTTGTGGTCGCAAAGCTGTCCGAAGCGCTGTTCGCAGAAACACTGCGCCGCTACGTCGAACTGCTGCCGCCTGACCAGATCGGATGGCTGGCGGGAGCTCGTGATCCGGACGTTGGCAATGCGCTCGCGCACATGCATGGGCAGCCATCCGTGCCTTGGACCCTCGGCGAACTGGCCAAGCGCGCAGGAGTCTCGCGCTCCGTGCTTGCTGAGCGCTTCCGGCATTTCCTCGGCGTGCCACCCATGGCCTACCTCACTCGTTGGCGGCTGCAGATCGGCGCGCAATTACTCACTTCCACACGTCATAGCGTCGCGCAGATTGCTGCCGAGGTGGGGTACGAATCCGAGCCGGCATTCAACCGTGCCTTCAAACGCGAATTTGGCTCACCGCCCGCCCGCTTTCGTACGAAAGCTAAGGTCGCCGCAGCCGGTTAGCCCCATTACAGGGGAAGAATTACAGGCGAACTTTCCGCCGGATTCCGGAGAAATCACCCTAAAGCATTGAAAATAATGGTAGGCCCGTGCGGACTCGCATGCCCTGAGCCCGCGTCCACCAAGGGAACCGCAGACTTCTACCGTACCGCGTCAAAGCGCCGCGGACGCGTACCTCCTCTGAAATGAAATCGCGCCGGATCCTCAATTGTGAAACGTAGGACGGGCCTACTTCCTGCGAATCAATTGGGTCGCCATACGATACAATAATGACTTCGGCGGCTGCGTCTGCAATTCATACTCGAACGTAAGGAAAGTGGGATGGCTGAGACTCGAGTCGAACCCTTACCGCAAGTGGGAACGAAAGTCGTCTACAAGGTGTTGCTGGTGATCAGCGTATGTCATTTCGTGAATGACATGATTACTTCGCTGTTGCCCGCGATCTATCCCATGCTGAAAGGTTTGTTCAATCTGTCGTTCGCGCAGATCGGCCTGATTACGCTCGTCTATCAAACCACCGCATCGCTGTTTCAGCCGCTCATCGGCCACTGGGCGGACAAGAAGCCGAGGCCGTTTTCCCTCCCCGTCGGAATGGCGTTTGCGCTTGTGGGCCTGATTCTCATTGCGATCGCACGCGACTTTACCGCGGTTCTCGTGGGCGCGGGGCTGGCTGGGATCGGAGCCGCGGTGTTTCATCCGGAATCCTCCCGCGTGGCTCGCATGGCGTCGGGAGGCCAGCACGGGTTGGCGCAGTCCATCTTTCAGGTCGGCGGGAATGGAGGGCTCGCCTTCGGGCCCCTTCTGGCGGCATTCATAGTCATCCCGAGAGGCCTGAAGAGCATGGCATGGTTTTCGCTAGCGGCCTTTGTGGGAATGGTTCTGCTCGCGGGCGTCGGCATCTGGGCCCGGGACCACGGGATGAGCTGGAAGAAATTCAGCGCCAAGCACGACGTGCGACCGCCGAACCTCTCAAATGCCCGGATCGCCTGGTCGATTGTGATCCTGCTGGCACTTTTGTTCTCGAAATTCGTCTACCTTGCCAGCATACGGACCTACTACACATTTTATCTGATCGGCAAATTCCACCTGTCGGAGAATGACGCCGACGTCCGGTTGTTCGTCTTCCTCGGCGCTGTCGCCGTGGGGACGCTTATCGGGGGGCCGGTCGGCGACCGCATCGGCCGCAAAAATGTCATCTGGTGCTCGATCCTGGGCGTCCTTCCGTTCACGATGATGCTGCCCTACGCCAACCTGTTCTGGACGGACGTCCTCAGCATTGTGATCGGCTTGGTTCTGGCCTCGGCATTTTCGGTGATCGTCGTGTTCGCTCAGGAGTTGGTCCCCGGGAAAATCGGAATGGTTTCAGGCCTATGCTTCGGCTTCGCGTTTGGCGTGGCGGGCGTCGGCGCCGCGGTCCTCGGATGGATCGCCGATCTGACCAGCATCAACTTCGTTTTCGGCCTGTGCTCCTACTTGCCGGCGGTGGGACTGCTCGCGGCGTTTCTGCCAAACATCGAGCCACCCCATTTTCGAACAATCCACGAGGAAGCTGAAGCCGTGGCGGATTGAGTCCGCGCCGATCACAAACCGCACCACGGCGATCGCCCGAATCACGCAAGAAAGCGGGCGAAGGGAACGGTGCAACGGGCCGACAGACTCAGTTTTGTCTCACCGTTCCGTATGCGTGGGCCGGCGCCGATCGTTCGGGCCGATCTCAAGAGCGTCTCGGACTGCAGGCTGTCTCACCGGATTGACAGAACGGCGATGGACGTCAGGACGCCGAGTTTCGCCAACATCAAAGACACAGCAGCGACCATCCGCACCTTCACTGAGCCTTTTCGCCATCCTCGTCGATCAGTTTGTCCCGCCAAACGATGCAGATTGCGGAAAAGTCTGTCTTGTCATTCCGAAGCGCGTTTTTCGCCGAGTGAAATTTGCCTCACCTCTAAATTCTCGAAAAACTCGACCAGAGCCAGATCCCCAGACTGATCACTAGCAGCCCGCCGGACGCGAACAAGAGACCCCTTACGAACTGATCCAGCCGAGAAACTTTCGCGATGATTTCCTGTTGCTGCATGGCCAGACGATTTTGGGTTTGGCTCACATAGATGCGATCCGTCTCATCTTTGGCCAAAACTCCGCGATACGCTACGACCACGATCAGCATGACGGTGACTAGGGCCCAAGCGATCAGCGTGCCGAGCAACGACATAGGTATTGGCATGGGTTCCTCCGACGGCATTATCGAGAGCGGCGGGGGTCGCCTCAGGCGCCCCCACAGCGCACGGCTCGTATATCGTAAGACGATATATAGGAACAACGAATCTGCGGGGGAGTCGGTTGCCGAAAAGCCTCGCTTTCGAGCATATTCTCTCCCTGTTGAATAGAGTCGCCGATCGCTTGGAAGTCGCGCCCGTACTCTACTAATCGGATCCCTGTTTGAGCCGATCAGCCCGATTACAGGTGAAGAATTACAGCTGCAGTTTCTCTCGGCAAACAGAGAAAACTCTCTAAAGTATTGAAAAGAATGGTAGGCCCGTGGACGGGTGGCCCTCGATAAGAACGAAGGCGTTGCTAGCGCGAATGGAGCGCAGAAGCGGCAACCGCCGATAGCAAGTGAAGGTGATGAAATGCAGATGGCCGCGCCCGTAGTGGCGAATGAGTTTGTGGGCCATGGAAATTCAGAGAAGTCAAAACCCCGACCCTCTAAGAGCGAGAGGATCGGCGACCCGGAAGTGCTAATCCCGGAAAAGCAGAGTTAGTTCCTTAACAAGTACATACATTAGTGGTATAATTCAAACGTGGGGTCATGTCAACAAAAAGAGCGAAAGGGTCTGTCACCCGCGAATATGAATACTTGAGCGAGGATGCGGACGGGAGTTGTCATTGTCGCATTTGCTGTCCCAGCTTCACGAGAAAAGGGATCGCGCTTGTATGAGCCTTTCAGCTACTGCTGGATTTGTGATGCGAGCGCAATCGCTCGTAACAGTGATGGCAAAGAAGTTTGATTTTGATGTTTGATTCGTTCTTGCGGTTCCACTCGCCTTCCTGTTGAAAGAACACATCGCAGGCAGCGCACCAAGCATCGGGCCATTTGTTCTCATCATCGGGGGCCGCTGAGCACCACTCTTGTGCTGGATTGGAAATGAGGTGCTCACAAATGTAGGTTTGGAAGCCGCTGCCGTGAGTGGCGCACTCCATTTGCTTCATAGTACTCTCAGATTCCTTTTCGTCTGCCGCGAATCGGATAGCGGAATAGACCACGTAGATAAATCCATCTTCGCCTGGGCATCTGTATGCTCCCTTTGCGTTGAGGACTTTAGCTGTGGTGTCTCAAGAGGTTATTAACATCGAGACCTGAGCGAGTAATGGGTGGTTCTTGGTTGATGCCGGCATGAGGACGGTGCCAGTTGTATTGGTGAGTCCAAGGATCCAACCAAGAAAGGCGTTCAGCGGAATTCTGATAGAGGCGGGCGTAGGCCCATTCTCGGGCGGCGGTTTGGATGAAGCGCTCGGCCTTTCCGTTGGTACGGGGCGTGTAGATGCGGGTGCGAATGTGTTTGATCTGAAGTTCAAAACAGCCTTGGGCAAACAGATTGGAGCAAAAGCAGGGGCCGTTGTCGGTCATGACGCGGCGTATCCGGATGCCAAGACGGGCGAAATAAGCAACGGCTTGTTGCAGGAAACAAGCCGCAGAGGCTGCTTTTTCGTCTGGCAGCATGGCGGTGAAGGCGATGCGGGAGTGGTCGTCGACGGCGACATACAGGAATTCCCAGCCAGCGCCGCGGGTTTCATCCTGGGGATTGCCGGTGATGCGATGTCCGGGCTTAGCGATGCGGGCTAACTTTTTGATATCGATGTGGAGCAGATCGCCGGGATGGGGATGTTCATAACGGACAATGGGAACTTGAGGTTCCAGGTGTCGTTGGGTGTTCAGATGGAGGCGAGTGAGGATGCGGCTCACGGTGGCACGGCTCAGGCCGGTCGCTTGAGCGATGCGCACACCGGTCCAGCGTTGGCGACGGAGTTGTTCGATGCGGCAGGCCAACTCGGCGGAAGTGGTGCGGGGGGAACGATGCGGCCGCGAAGACCGGTCCTGCAAGGCGGTCGAACCACCTTCGCGGAAGCGCCGGACCCACTTGGCCGCGGTCTGTCGGCTGAGCTTGAACTCGGCCGCGGCCGAGTTCAAGCTCAGCTCTCCGGCCAACACTTTTCTTGCGAGTTGCTCTCGACTGTAAATCGTGAGGCGAGCATAATGGTGGTAGTCCATTCGATCTCCTGAGGCGCTGTGGATTCGCAAACTCAGCTTCTCAGTTCTCGATCGAATGGACAACAACCTATTGAAACTTCACATTTAGCCGCAATCGCTGTCATCTCCCAGCCGAGGTATTCGTCGTCCGGTGAACTCGCTCGGGTAAGCTCGAAGAGATTCTCCGTATCACCGAACTTCCGCACCCTTGCTACGGCTTCCGTTGCGTTTTCAGGCAGACTCTTGTTTGCCCAGCCCCAGAGCCAAGTTCCTCCTTTTTTTGAGGTCGTGCCTACAACCTCAATCGAAGCGATGACCTTGGGCACTCCGTCTTTGAAAAAGGTGAGAGTTTTGCGATCAAGGTCGTACTCCCATCTGGGCCAACTTGGGATCTGAAATTCCTCGTCACAGTTCTTGTTCAGTTCCATAAGACTGTGAACAGCTTCATGCCGGAGTTCCGCAAATTGTTTGGAATCCATCTCGCAGCTCACCAAAACGTACGGCTAGGAAAGGAACTTATACCACGCTTCTCGGGGAAGCCGTCGGCCACGTCGGCAGGTTTCAGCGGTATGGAGAGCGGTACGGCAATTTCGCGATGCGACTCACAGAAAACTCCTAAGCCCATCGAAATGATAGGAATAAGATGGTAGGCCCGTGCGGACTCGAACCGCAGACCTCTACCGTGTCAAGGTAGCGCTCTAACCAACTGAGCTACGGGCCTATGTTCCTACAGCCGAACCGCCGAAGCTTCATGGCGGAACCGACGAAAGAACGGTCGGCGTTTTTTTTCAAAGCCGGATGAGGACCTGACACCGGCTAGGTCCAGCCAACGAACGGCGGTTATTTTAGCATCTACCAGCCCATGAGCATAGCGCGCCGTCATCTACGACCGGCGAACGAAGCAGCGATCGTTCGCGCATAGCGCGAATCCTAAACTGATCTTGCCGATCATCGTCTCCCCGGGAATGGCCGCCTCACAGCGCTGCCAGCCTGGACGGGGCCAAGCCTCATTTACTACCCGCAACTGCGATTGCGTTCCTTGAGTGTACGGGCAGAAACTCAAATTGTTTCTGAATGACGATCCGCCCCCTTGCGACCGCCTCTCGCGTCCTCTGGCCTGAAAAGATTGAGCGCTTGCGTGCCGCCATGCGCTGCGCCGCTCCGGCGCAATTTGGAAGCACAGCGGGAAACGGACCGTTGCGGCGGTTCTGTGTCTGCCGCGCCAGTGCCGCGGGCGCAGCGCCGGAATTCTTTCGGCTTGACAACTTCAAACATTTGTTTTAAACATATGTTTGATATGATTCGCCGCGCTGCAACTCGCAGTTCCGCTTCCCAGCGCGCCCCCGCGAAACGCAAGGACGCCGACTTGACGCGCGACAAACTCATCGAGGCCGCCGGGCGCGTATTTGCCGAGCGCGGGTACCGCGCCGCGACGATTCGTGAAATTTGCCGGGCTGCGGGCGCCAACGTCGCTGCGGTGAATTACACCTTTGGCGACAAGATGGGTCTCTACACCGAGGTGCTGCGGAATTCGGTGCGAGCCGCCAAGACCGCCGTGCTCAGCGCCGCCCTGGATGCCAGCCACTCTCCCGAAGACGTGATCCGCAACGTGATCCGCGCGCGGCTGATGAGCATGTGCCAGGAAGCGCGGCCGGACTGGCATATTCGGCTGGTGATGCACGAATTTTCGCACCCGACCGCGGCGATGGGACGCGTGGTGGACGAAGGCATGCGGCCCATTTATGACCGCATGCGGAAAGCCGTCGGCGAAATCATCGGCCTGCCGCCCGAACACGAGACGACGCTCCTCTCCATCAACAGCATCATCGGGCAAATTCTGTTTTACACATTTTCGCGGCCCGTGCTGTCGCATCTGCAGCCGGAGCTCAAGCTCACGCCGGACCAGTTGAACCGCATCGCGGACCACATCGCGGACTTTTCGCTCGCCTATTTGAAGAAAGTCGGGACAAGGAAAACGTCATGGATGAAACGAAAACCAGCACGATGACTCAACGCCGGCGCCGGAACGGAGCAGCGCACGCCGCCGCCCGCGTCCCGCAGCGGAAACGCCGGCGGAAAATAAGGCGCCTCGCCCGCAGGTGATGCGGATCCTGGCCATCGCGGGAGTGATCGTCGCCGCGCTCATCATCTGGAAAATATTTTTCGCCGCGCCGAGTCTGCCGGCAAGCATCACCGCCCTCAGCGGGCGCATTGAAGGCGACGATTCCGCGGTGGCGCCGAAAACGAGCGGGAAAATTCTCGAAGATTACCGTGCGCGAGGGCGATACGGTAACGGCCGGGCAAGTGATCGCGCGCCTGGACGACGCGCAGGTGCGCGCGCGCGAAGATCAGGCGCGCGCCGCGCTCACCAACGCGCAGGCGAAAATGCAGGGAGCGCGCGATCAAATCGCCGTACTGCAGGAGCAGTTGCGGCAAAACCAGGTGCAGACCGGACAATCTACGATGGACGCGGAGGGCCGCATCCGGCAAGCGCAGGCGGACCTGACGGCTGCGGAGGCGGACCTCACCGAGCAGCAAGCGGCGCTGCGCCTCGCGGAATTCAATCGCGACGCCTATTCGCGACTGGCGAAGACCGGCGCCGCTTCCCAGCTGCAGGGACTTCAGGCGGAAGTGCAGGCCGACCAGCAGGCGGCTGCGGTAGCCTCCGCGCAACGCCGCGTGGAAGCCGCACGCGGAGCTCTGACCACCGCGCAAGCCAACCTGGACAATCCGAAGATTCGCAGCGCCCAAGTTTCCGGCACCCAAGCGCAAATCGCGCAGCAGCAATCGACCATCGCCGCCGCGAAGGCGGAAACGGCGCAGGCTCAGGCGCAGCTTGCCGAGGCTGAGGCCGACCGAGCGGATTTGACCGTCCTCGCTCCCTTTTCGGGTACGGTGCTTACCCGCGCCGCGGAACCCGGCGAAGTGGTGCAGGCCGGCACCGCGATCGTGACGCTGCTCGATCTCTCCAAGGTGTACCTGCGCGGCTTCATTCCGGAAGGAGAAATCGGCAAAGTAAAAATCGGGCAGCCCGCGCACATCTTTCTGGACTCCAATTCCAATCAAGCGCTGGACGGCTACGTTCTGCGCATCGATCCGCAGGCTACCTTCACTCCGGAGAATACGTATTTCCGCGACGACCGCGTGAAGCAGGTGGTCGGAGTAAAAGTGCAGCTGACGCCAGGGAATCGGATTCGCGAAACCCGGGATGCCCGCCGACGGCGAAATCCTGACGAGCGGCAACACCTGGCCTCCGCACAAACGAGCGGCGCAATGAGTACCGTCGCTCCCGACCGCGAACACGCCGCCGCGCGAGGCGCCGCGGCTCCGGAAGCCGCCATCGATATCCGCGGCCTCAAGAAGCACTACGGCGCCGTCCAAGCCGTGCGCGGAATTTCCTTTGACGTGCAGCGCGGCGAAATTTTCGGATTGATCGGCGCGGATGGCGCGGGCAAAACCACGACGTTTCAGATTCTCGCCGGAGTGATGGAAGCCACCGGCGGCACCGCGGAAATTTTCGGCAGGCCGGCGCGCGACGCGCGATCGCGCACCGGATATCTGACGCAAACTTTCAGCCTGTATCCCGACCTCAGCGTCGTGGAGAACATCCGCTACATCGGCGATCTGCGGCACGTCCCTCCCGCGGAAATCGACGAGCGCGGCAGCCGCTATCTGAAGATGTTCGACATGGACCGCTTCTCGAAACGGCTGGCCGCGCAATTGAGCGGCGGCATGAAGCAAAAACTGGCGCTGGTGTGCGCGCTCGTTTCCGAGCCGGACATTCTGCTCCTCGATGAGCCGACGACCGGCGTGGATCCCGTTTCGCGGCGCGAGTTCTGGGACACGCTCGCTCACCTCGCGGGTCAGGGACTCACCGTGCTGGTCGCCACGCCGTATCTCGACGAAGCCGAACGCTGCCACCGCATCGCGCTGATTCACCTCGGCCAGATCGAGCAAGTCGGCACGCCGGACGAGTTTCGCGAAAGTTTGCACGCCCAGCGCATCGAGTTGCGCTCGCCCGATCTGCGCAAGGCAATCCGGGCCGTGCAAAACGTGGCCGGGCGCGAAGGCGACATCTTTGACGTGCAGCGTTTTGGAGACCGCCTCGATTTGCTCTCGCATGCGCCCGAAACCGCGCAAAAGAAAATGGAAGAAGCGATGCGGGAGGCCGGCCTGGCGATTGACAGCGTGCGCCTCGACGACCCCACGCTGGAAAACACGTTTGTCGCAAAGCTTCGTTCGCTGAGCGACGAAATGAAAGACTCCCCGTTTCCGGCGCGCCGCGATCACAGGGCGCAGCGCGGCGAGATCGCAATCGGCGCGGAACATCTCACCAAGCAATTCGGCTCGTTCACCGCGGTGCATGACGTCAGCCTGCAGATGCGCTACGGCGAAATTTACGGGCTGCTCGGCGCCAACGGCGCGGGAAAAACGACGACGATCAAGATGCTCTGCGGCTTGCTTGAATCTTCCGGGGGAAGCATGCAGCTTGCAGGCGGGCGCGGCGCGTTTCGTTCCACGAAAATCCGCCAGCAGATCGGCTACATGTCCCAGAAATTTTCGCTCTATGACGACCTGTCCATCGCGGAGAACCTCGATTTCTTCGGCGGCGTTTACGGCGTGCCCGCCGAAGAACTCAAAGAGAAAGAACGCTGGGTGCTCGAATTTTCCGGCCTCGAAGGCAAAGAACAACTGATCACCGGCAGCCTGCCGGGCGGATGGAAGCAGCGCGTCGCGTTTGGCAGCGCCATCATGCATGAACCCGGCATCGTTTTTCTCGACGAGCCGACCTCGGGCGTCGATCCGCTGGCGCGCCGCGCCTTTTGGACAATGATCAACCGCCTCGCGGATGCGGGCACTGCCGTCCTCGTGACCACGCACTATCTCGAAGAAGCGGAGCAGTGCAATCGGCTGGGCTTCATGGTGGCAGGCGAACTGCTCGTGGAAGGGACTCCGAGTGAAATCAAGGCGCAGCAAAAAGGCCACCTGTTGGAATTCCGCGTAGACCAACCGCAGCGAGCGGCCGATCTCTTGAAATCGGAAACGCAGCACTGGCGCGTGGCGCTGTTCGGCAAGCGCCTCCACGTTATTACGGATGACGGCGTCGAGGAAGGCATCCGCGCGAACACGCAGCAGCTCGAAGCGGCCGGCATCCGCGTCCTCGGCGCGCGCGAAGGGCGATTCTCGCTCGAAGATGTGTTCATCAGCGTCGTCGAGCAGGCGCGCGAACACGGCAAGATCGGCTCCGAGGACTAAGAGGACCCTTCATGAGGCGAATTCTCGCGCAAACCAGAAAAGAGCTGACGCAACTTCTCCGCGACCGCCTCGCGGTGATGCTGGCTCTCCTCCTCCCGGTCGTCCTGTTGCTTTTGCAGACCACGGCGATTTCGCTGACCGTAAAAGATCTTCCCATCATCGTGCAGGATTTCGACGACTCGCAGGCATCCCAAAAGCTGGTCGACGCGTTTCGCCAGTCGCTGAGCTTTCATGTGACCTCGTGGCCCACGGATAAGCAGCCGGAGGAGGCCTTCGCATCCAACAAAGCGCGTGGCGCGCTGATCATTCCGGAAGAATACGGCCGCAGGATCGCGCGCGGCGACGATGCCACGGTGCAAATTATGGTGGACGCCTCGGACGGAAACACGGCGCAGATCATTTCGGGCGATGCTACGCAAATCGTCAGCGCGTACAATGCGGTAAATGCGGGAGCGACCCGGCCGCAGCCCGTGAATGCCGCCATCCGGCTGTGGTACAACCCCAGCCGGTCGTCGCAGAAGTTTTACGGCCCTGGAATTTACGTGCTGGCAATGTCGCTGTTTCCGCCGCTCCTGGCAACGCTGGCGATGTCCAAAGAGGGCGAACAGAAAACAATTCTTCAAGTCTACGTCTCGAATATTTCCGCGCATGAATTTTTACTCGGCAAGATCGCCGCCTTCATGATCGTGGCCGCCGCCGAGGGAATCGTCTTGATGGCGATTCTATTCATGGGTTTCGGCCTGCGCTTCGCGGGGGATCCGACGCCGTTTTTGGTCGCCACGCTCCTGTACATGTTTTGCGTGACGGCGTTCGGAAACATGATTGGCGCGGCGATTCCCAGCCAGGTCGCGGCGATGCAAGCCGTCGCCACCGCCGGTTTTCTGCTCGTGTACATGCTGTCCGGCTTGCTGTTCCCCATCGAAAACATTCCCGTCGCCATTCGGTGGATTTCCAACTTCGTTTGGGGCCGCTACTACATTGAAATCGTGCGCGACGCTCTCCTGGCGGGAGGGGGCTGGCCGTCGGTGTGGCTCAAGGTACTGGCGATCGCTTTGATCGGCGCGATTTTTTACACGATCGCGTGGCGCAACATGCGGCGCATGCAGTTGAAGGATTAAGCCATGAATACCTTGCGCAAATGGATCGGATACCGCATGCGGGCGCTGATCCGCAAAGAATTCAGCCAGATTTTGCGGGACCGGCGCCTCGCCATCTCCCTGATTTTGCCGCCCACGCTGCAATTGCTTCTTTTCGGATTCGCGCTGAACGCGACAGTCAGCAACTTGCGCCTCGGGGTTGTGGACGACAGCAGAACTCCCGAAAGCCGTGAACTTGTCGCAACCATGACCGGAAGCAAAAGTTTCCGGAGCGCCGGCGCGTACCTCGACGTGGATGAAATGGGCAAGAAAATCGCCGACGGAGACCTCGATGCCGGGCTCGTGATTCCCTACGATTACGCGCGCGATCTGCAGCGAGGCCAGCCTGCCACCGTGCAGGTGCTGCTGAACGCCATGAATTCCAACACCGCCACGATCGGCCAGGGATACGCGCAAGGCGTGATCGCGTCGTACAACCAGACGCTCGCGAGCCAGGGCATTCACGCCCGGTTCCAGCAGATCGCCGCGACGGACGTAAGCCATTCGGGCAGGGTGCTCATCCACCCCGCGTATCTTTACAATCCCGGCCTGGAGCCCACCTGGTTTATCGTGACGGGCGTTCTCGGCGTCCTGCTCATTCTGAACGGGTCGCTGATTTCCGCGGCCGCGATCGTAAAGGAGCGGGAAGCAGGCACGCTCGAGCAGCTCCTGATGTCTCCCGCGTCGACGACGCAGATCATCGTCGCAAAACTTTTTCCGCTTTTCGTGCTGCTCTGCATGATGGGCACCTTCGCGATCGTGATCATGCGCGTCGTGTTCGGAATCCCGTTTCGAGGAAACGTATTTTTGGTGGTCTCCGCGGCGGCCTTGTGCCTGTTGTGCGGAATCAGCATCGGGACGTTCATCGCCACGTTCACGAAATCGGCGCGGCAGGCGCAGCTTACGCTCTTTTTTGTAAATCCCCCGCTGACGTCGCTCTCCGGAGCGTTCACGCCGGTGGAAGCGATGCCCACGTGGCTGCAGCCCGTCGCGCAATTCAATCCCATTCAGCACTTCGGCCAGATTTCGCGCGGCGCGATGTTGAAGGGCAGCGGGATCGACACGCTGTGGCCGAATTTCCTGGCGCTCCTGGCGTTCACCGTCGTGCTCGTCGCGCTCAGCATCTGGCGATTCAGAAAACAACTTAGCTAGGCCCAGCTTAAGGGAGTCTTATGCGTAGAATAGTCAGTGGTCGGTTCTTTCCAAATTCCCGAGGCAGCGGCGCGAATCGCCGGTCGCTTGTTCTCGCTTCGGCGCTCCTGTTCGCCGCGCCGGCGTTTGCGCAACTTGGACCTCCGGCCGGCCAATCTCAGGGCACGCAGGCAGTGCAGCTTCCGCTCTCCGGACGCACGGCCCAATCGAGCGGAACCGTAAAGACTTCCGAGGCGCCCGCGCCGAGCACGACGGCCACGGTGAACACGCTGAGTCCCAACGTGCAAGTGCAGGGCGCGTACGCGGGAAGCACTTCGGGCGTCGCGAAACGGCCTTTCAACGGAAAGCTCGCCCTTCGCGAAGCAATCGAGCGCGGCCTCGCCTACAACCTCGGCGAAACCGGCGCGACCGAAGCGCTGCGCCAGGCGCAGGGGCAAAGCAGAGTGGCGCGCAGCGGATTGCTGCCGAACCTCAACGGCACGGTGAACGAGAACGTTCAAACCACCGATTTGCGCGCGCAGGGATTCCGATTCAATTTTCCAGGGTTTTCGATTCCCGCTGTGATCGGCCCTTTCAATTACATGGATCTTCGCGCGCATCTTTCGCAGAGCGTTCTTGATCTCGCCGCGATCAACAACTACCGCGCGGCGAGCGATCTTGCGAAGGCGAATCGCTACTCGGCGCAGGACGCGCGCGAATTGATCGTGCTCGCCGTCGGCGGAGCCTATCTCCAAACGATCGCCGCGAAAGCGCGCATGGCTTCCGAACAGGCGCAACTCGAAAGCGCGAACGCCGTCTACCAGCAGAGCCTGCAACAGTTCGACCAGGGACTCATCGCGAAAGTGGATGCAGACCGGAACCAGGTGCAGGCGCTGACGCACCAGCAGCGGCTTCTCTCCCTGAAGAACGATCTCGCCAAGCAAAAAATCAATCTAGCGCGCATGGTCGGCCTGCCCGCCAACGACCAATACGACGTCACCGACGAAGTGCCCTTCGCTCCCGCCGCGCCGTTGACCGTCGATGACGCCCTCGCACAAGCGTTCCAGCAACGCGCGGATCTGAAGGCCGCCGACGCGCAGGTGCGCGCCGCCGAGCGCGCCCACGCCGCCGCCCGCGCCGAGCGTTATCCGTCGCTCGGAGTCACCGCCGACTACGGCGGAATCGGCGTTAACCCGAGCCAACTGGAAACGACCTACACAGCCACCGCCAGCCTGAAAATTCCCATCTGGCAAGGCGGCCGCGCCGAAGGCGACATCCAGCAGGCGACCGCCGCTCTCGACCAGCGCCGCGCCGAGTACGAAGACTTGAAGGGCCAGATCGAGAGCGACGTCCGCAGCGCTTATCTTGATTTGCAAGCGGCCGCCAGCCAAGTCGAAGTCGCGCAAAAAAATGTCGAAGTCAACAAGGAAGCCCTCGAACTGACGCGCCAAAAAGTGGAAGTAGGGGTGGTAGACAACGTAACGTACGTGCAAGCGCAGGAAGAAGTGACCAACGCCGAATTCGACTACATCAACGGCGTTTTCGCTTTCAATGTGGCAAAGCTGAGCCTCGCGCGCGCGATGGGCCGCGCGGCGGATGGTTTGCCCCAAGAGCCAAAAGTGCCGTAGAGTCTTCCCTCGCAGGCAGATGACAGATCGCGCATTCTAGCTCACTCGCGTCAACGCGCCTGGGCGCACGGTCCGAAATTTGTAAGTGGTGTGCAAGGCTGAGGGTGCCCGGTCTCCAGCGCCGGAGAGATGGGGTTTTCTCCAGTCCTTCAAGAAAGAATCGAGCCGCCCAAGTCCATTTGCGCTCTTAGTCTTCCAAATCTTCGCGAAACACGGGTACCGACGGATCGAGAACTCCATCCATGACGTCCACGATGAGGCCTTCGAATACTTTGGTCGCTTCGGGGAGCGTCGGGTAGCCGCGTTCCCAGACCACGACTCCGCTGGCCGAATAGATGAGGGTGAAAAATCGTCCTGAGGAGTATTGCAGTTCGAGGAGCTTGCTGGGCATCTCTGGGTCGCCTTCCTGGCCGAGGATGTCCATCAGCGCGACGGTCCACTGCTTCCCTTTCGGGTCGGTAACGGACTGGCGCTCAACGTATCGCCAGTTGTCCATGCTCCAGGCAGCCATATGGTTCCGTGTCCTATGCTACGTTTTCTATCTCAACTGCCTCTATCTCAACCGCGGGAGTCTTCACCGTACTGGACACGCTTGCCGCGCTAGGCCAGCAGTTCCGCGAGCGCCCTTGCGACGTGCGCTCCGGTAAACGGCTTCGGGATCAGCATGATTTTTTGCGCGTCCCGCTCACGAAGGCTTTTGTCCGCCAGCTCGGGCGTGTCACTGATAATGACGATGGGAAGCTGCGCGAGGTTCGGATCGTTTCGCACCGTGTCAAACACCGACTCGCTCATGTTGTACACCGAGCAGTCCAGCACCAGCGCATCGGCGCGCTGCTCGACGATGAGCTCGTTCACGGAGTCGCCAAAGCCCGTGGCGAAAACGTCAAAGCCGTGGTCGCGCAGGGCGTACGTCAGGAGTTCGGCAATCTCCGGCGTGTCGTCGACCAAGAGGACGCGCCGCAAACGCACGGTGGAATTTGCTGGTTGAGTTGGCATCAATTTGAACCGGGCAGAACATCAGGAGCTACAGGCCACAGTTCCCTGGCCAAGGGATGTCACGACGAAGGCCGCGACTCACTACGCTCCCGCCGCTCTAAAAAACAGAGGAGCGGGCCCCGCGCCCTGTCCGCGATCCCGATCGCGAAAGCGACAGGCGGAAGCCCGCCCTCCTCAAACTACTTCGTCCCGTAGTTGCCGGGCAGCCGTGCCTTCTTGCCCTCGGACGGCTCCAGGTCCAGGACCCAGACGCGACCGCCTGCGATGTAATAGGCCAGGTGGTCGTTCTGCACGATCGCGCCCCAGGCTTCGAGCGTGCGCATCGCGAACGTGTAGCCCTCGAAATTGTTCCGCGCGTGGCTGAACACTTCGTTCGTGTGCCAGTTGTCGTTGAGGACCGCATCGCCCGCGTGCACGCGCTTGACGGTGTAGTACTTGTCATACGCCGCGTCGGGACGAACTTCGCGCGTCGCCCCGTGCTTTTTGCCTTCGCTGACTACGTACAGTTCCTGGACTTCCGTTCCAGGAGCGAGATTGGGGGGAGGATTCGTGCTCATACGGTCTCCGCAACGGTGGCCGCGGCTTCGGCGGCGCCCATGTTCGTCAGATTTTTCACGTCCGTGGCCTTGATCAACGCTTCGGGCAGCGGCACACCCATCATCTGCCACTGCTGGTTTGCGAACCTTTGCAGCGTGGCGATGTGCTCGGCGTGCAAGTGGCCGAAACGGCCCTGCAGCTTCAAGTATTCGGAAACCGGCCGCATGGATTGCGGACGGAAGCTGTAGTCGTACTCGCGCTTTTCGTTGTTCCATTCCCAGATCGGGTAGAGGCCGCATTCCACGACGAGCCGGCCGAGATCGATCGAGCGCGGCGTCTCGTACACGAAACCCTTCTGGCAAGGGGTGTAAATCATCAAGAAGGCCGCGCCCTTGTAGTTCAAGCCTTTGCGAACCTTGTTCATGAGGTCGATCGGATAGCCGACGCTCGCCGTCGCCACATAGCAGTGCGGATGGCCGGCGGCCATCATGCGCGCAAGGTCCTTGGGGAACAGCGTCTTCGCTTCGGGAACTTTCGGCCCCGGGGGCGAGAACGTGGTCATGCCGCCGTACGGCGTCCGCGAGGACGCCTGGATGCCGGTGTTGGCGTACTGCTCGTTGTCATAACAAATAATCAGGCAGTCGTGGTTGCGGTAGAGCGCGCCGGAGATCGAGCCGATGCCGATGTCCGAGGCGCTGCCGTCGCCCGCTTCGCAGATGATGTTCGGGAACTGGCCCTTCCACTTACCCTTGCGGATCATCGCTTCGTACGCCGCCGCGACGCCTCCGGTGAAGCTGCCCGAGCTGCCGATCTGCGTGTGCGCCCACGGCACGTTGTACGGCGTGCAGAGGTACGAGCTGTTCGCCACGTACATGCAGCCCGTCGGCCCGACGAGAATCGTGTTGTCGCCCGACGCCTTGCTCGTCATCCGGTACTGGATGGACGGTCCGCATCCGGCGCAAGTGCGGTGGCCGGGGACGAATGGCTCGCTCGCCGGCAATTCCGGATTGTAGAAGCGCGCCCCCTGGTTAGGACTTCCGAGCAGCGGCAGTATCTGCCGTTCGATTTCAACATTTGACATGTTAGCTCCTCCGGATGGCGGCCTCGAATCCTTGCACCAGTACTATTTTAGTGCAAAGCGTCAAGCCCGTCGCATCAATAATTGCTGCCTTTCGAAATGAATTACTCCTCGAACCCAACCCAATGCGTGCGCTTCTCGATGCGGCCGCGCTTCTGCGCTTCCAGCATCTTCTGAGTCATCCAGTAGAATTCCTTCAGCACGATGGCCTCGCCGCCCATACCAGCCATGAACGAGAGAACCAGCGGCCGTTTGTCGCTCTCATACAGGGCGCCGCAAACTTCGGCGTAGAGCGAACCGCCGCTGCTGACGCTGCCGAGGCCCATGTTGGTCTCGATCACGCCCACCACCTTGAACTTGCGGAGCGAATTCATGACCTGCTCGGTCGGGTACGGCCGAATGGTGCGCAGGCGCACCATGCCGACCTTGGCGCCGCGCTCGCGCATGTGCTGGATCGCGTACCGAGCGGTCACGCCGTGCGCGCCCTGCAGGAAGAACACCACGTCGGCGTCGTCGGTCTTGTATTCCTCGAGCCACGGATCGTACTTGCGCCCGAAGATTTTCGCGAATTCCTCGTGCGCCTGTTCGATCACCGCCATCGAGCCTTCCATGGCGCGCGCCCGCTCGAGCTGCAGCGGCGGCCCCTGCTCGGGCATGATCTGCGGGCCGTGCGACACGGGGTGCCGCGGATCGAGCGGATATGGATGCTTGTACGGCGGCAGGAATTCGTTGACCTGGCCCTGATCGGGCAGTTCGACGTCGCACGTGATGTGCGATACGAAGAAGCCGTCCTGGCAAACCATCTGAGGCAGGAGCACGCGCGGATCCTCGCCGATGCGGTACGCGATCAGGTGATTGTCGAAGGCTTCCTGCGCGTCGCATGACCAGCCCATGAGCCAGCCCATGTCGCGCGTCGAGAGAGCGTCCGTATGCTCCGACCCGAAGTCGCCCGGAGGGTCGAGCGTGCGGTCGGCGATCATCATCTGCACCGGCATGCGGCTGCCGGAGATGGGCGAGTACAACTCGTATCCGTACTGAACGCCCACGCCGGAGCTGCCGGTGAAGACGCGCGCGCCGCTCGAAGAAGCGCCGTGCGCCAGGCTCAACTGCGAGTGCTCGCTGTCCGCCACGATGTATTCGGCGTCGAGTTCGCCGTTGGCCACCATTTGCGCCAGCGCCATCATCGTCGCCGTGTACGGCCGGATGGGGTAGGCGGTGATGACGTCGACGTCCGCGTATTTCGCCGCCTGCGCCGCCGCGACGCAGCCGTTGATGCGGACCGTTTTCTTTTTTCCTGCCACAAGCGTTGCCATGTCTCACTCCGAGCGTTCCACCTCTTGGCGGACGCTGAAAGTACTCGTTGCGAATTCCCGGACCAAAACCGTTACTACCCGTCCCCCGAGGTAGCGGAAGCCGCTATCCACCGAGGAAACCTGACTCGATACGAACTAAATACTCTTCGCCGGACGATCCGACAAATGCGCGAGCTCTTCGGCCTGCCGTCCGTGCAGACCCTGCGAAATTGCGAACGCCGTGTCCATTCGAACGACGCCCGTATCGAAATCCAATTCGGGCACGCCTTCGAGGCACCCGGTCGGGCACTCCTCGATACACACGCGGCAGCCCTTGCAGTAGTCCACCAGAATCTTGTAAAGCCCGTTCGAACGCACCGAGCGCACGATGCAAGGCTCGGGGCAGACCAGGTAACAATTGTCACAGGCGTTGCACGTGCCGCAGCTGAAGCAGCGGCTCGCTTCCATGCTGGCCTGCTCTTCCGTGTACGCAAGAATGACTTCCTGCTGCGTCGATTTCCGAGCCATCGGCGCCAGCATGGCCTGCTTGACGCGCGGGAAGTGCGGGAAATACGTCATGTTCATGCGGTTCAGATCGACGATCACGTCGATGGGTACCGTACGCGGCTCGATGGGAACATTGTTGAGAACCTTGTCCAGATTGAAGGCCACGCGCTTGCCGTCGCCGACGGCGTTCACGACCATCAGCGGCTGTCCCGCGCCAAGCTGAACGACGTCGCCCGCCGCGAAGAAGTTGGTGCCGGCGATGCGCCCGAACGCGTCGATTTTAATTGTGCCGCGATCGGTCTTGTATTCGGCCGGAAGCCAGTCGAGTTTCGCCTTCTGTCCCACCGCGATGATGACGTTGTCCACGGGGAATTTCTCTCCGGGACCTTCCTTATCGATCGCGATCGGAGAGGCGTTGATCTTGCCCGTGAAGCGCGCCGGATGCAATTGCAACGATTCGACCTTGCCGTCGCCGAGCACAGCGGTCATGGCGCGGCCGTGCATCAGCTCCACGCCTTCTTCCAGCATGTCATGCAGGTCCTCGGGAGAGGCCGGCATCTCCTGCGGATTGCCTTCGACCGTGATCATCGTGACTTCGACGGCGCCCTGGCGCAACGCTTCGCGCGCGCAGTCGATCGCCGTGTTTCCGCCGCCGATGACGGCGACTCGGGCCCCGAGCTTCACTTTCGACGTGCCCATGCCGATGTCGCGCAGGAACGGCAGGCCGAAAATCACGCCAGCCTTATTCTCGCCTTCGGCGCGCGCGCTGTTGGACTCGGTAAGGCCCACGCAGAAAACGGTGGCGTCGTAGTTCTTCTTCAAATCATCGAGAGTGATGTCCTTGCCGACTTCGACGTTGGTCTTGATTTCGATGCCGAGTTCGACAAGGCGCTGGATCTCGCGGTCGAGCACCGCCTGCGGCAGGACCCAGTCCGGAATTCCGCCGCGGTTCAGCCCGCCCGCTTTCGGAGATTTTTCGAGAATCGTGACCTTATAGCCGAGGCGCGCGAGTTGGTACGCGGCGCTGTGGCCGGCCGGGCCGGAGCCAATCACGGCGACTTTCTTGCCGTTGGGCTTTCCTGGTTTGACCACGTCGCGATTCAACGCTTGTCCGAGATCGCCAAGAAACCGCTCGACGGCTCGAATCGAGATGGCCTCGTCGTACTGCCCGCGGTTACAGGCCTGCTCGCACGGGTGGTAGCACACGCGTCCCGTGACCGACGGGAACGGCATGTCTTCCTTGATGAGCGAATAGGCGTCCAGATATTTGCCGCGCTTCACCAGGTCCAGGTAACCCTGGATCTTTTCGTTCGTGCCGCACGCGTTGTTGCAAGGCGGCAGCTTGTCCCGGTAAACCGGACGGATCGCCCGCCAGTTGCCGGTCGGGAAAAGATCCTGGCCTTTTTCCTGCGTCGGGGCCGGCGTGATCCCGGCAAACGGCACGGTCAGCCAATCAGGGATGTGCGTACCTTTAGTCGACATGTTTCATCCTCATTCTTCCGGCGGGCTCCAACCAGGGCCCGCACGCATAAAATGAATTACGCAAAAATGAATTACGCAGTTACGGGCTTCAACGGCATGATGTGCAATTCGTTGAGCGCCGCACGAAACGCCGCTTTGTTCGCGATCATTGGTTCAATCGTTTCCAGCTTTACGATCCCCGTCGTCTTCACCACCGCCGCGATGAGCGGGGCGGCGATATCCGGCGCAACCGCTTTGCTGCGCTCGGCGGCGCCTTCCGTCGAGAGACGGTCGAGGCCGAGTTCACCGAGGCGGTAGTAGAGCCACTTGTGGTCGGCCAGCTTGGCGGCATCGACGCAGACAAGCTGCGCCAGCCGCTCCGGGCCCGGCACAAAGCGGATCATGTACTCAGGGGAGTAATGCGTATTAATCACCAGCGTCCCGCCGGGAGGCATCCCGCGCATGTAGTCCCAGCCCTTGACCATGGTCCCTTCGACGAGAACGACGATGTTGGGATGCTCGTTCTCGTAGGTCAGCGCGTTTTCGATCACGCTGTCGCTGACGCGGCAGTATTTGCGCGTCGGAGCGTTGGTGCGGTCCGGATTGTCGACGTAGTTTTCCATGGCTTGGGAAAACTTGCCCTCGTTGCGGGCCGAAGCGCCGACGGAGTTGACGATGTCGCGGCCTTCCTTGTCCATGATGATGCCGCGCGTCCAAACTGTGAGTTCCGTATAGCTCATAAGCCATCCTCGCTGTTGTCTATGTGTAGGTGTGCTGCCAGGGTAAATTCCCCGGCCTTGCCGGGCCGCGCCGTAGAATCCTTCAGCGGCACAGGGCCGCCGCGATGCGAATCCAGGACCGCCTGAAAATCGTTTGCGCGAACGACGAACGCCGACCGGTGCGGGCCGCCCTCGTACTTCGCGATCGCCAGGAGCGTCGCCTTCTTGCAAAGGCTCTCGATGTCCGCGCCGGTCGCGCCGTCCAGCTGCGCGGCAAGCCCATCGATTTCCACGTCCGGCGCCAGCGGCACCCGCCGGCAGCACAGGCGCAGGATCTCCGCGCGGTCCGCGGCGCCCGGTTTGGCGAACGGAAGGATATAGTCAAATCTGCCGCTGCGCAAGAGCGCGGGCTCGACGCGCTCGGGGCGGTTCGTGGCCGCGAGCAGAAGCACGCCCTTCACGTCACGCAAATTGTCAATTTCGCGCAAAAGCTGGCTGAGAATCCGCTGATAAATGTCGGAACCCAGGTGATCGGCGCCGAACTTCGGCGCCAGCGCGTCAATGGTATCGAAGAACAGGATGCAAGGAGCGGCGCGGCGCGCCTTCTTGAACACTTCGCGCAGGGCGCGTTCGGATTCGCCGAGCCACTTCGAGTATAGCTGCGGCCCGTCAATGGCGATAAGCGGAATCTGCTTCTCGCCGGAAAGCGCCCGCGCCATGGCCGTCTTGCCCGTGCCCGACGGCCCGACAAAAAGAATTCCTCGCGGCGGCGCCAGTCCCACCTGATCGTAGATTTCGTTGTGCATGTGCGAATGCTCGACCACGGAATCGAGCAGCCGCTTCACGTCGACCACGCCACCAAGGTCCGCGAACGTCGAAGCACTCTTCTCGATAAAGAATTCGCGTGTCGCGCTCGGCTCGACTTCCTTGAGCCCGGCGAGAAAATCGGCGCGCGTCACGTGCAGCGCGCTCAAATCCGCGGGCGGAGCGCCGTCGGTCTCGAGGGGAGCGTTGGCGAGGAATCCGCGCAGCGCGAACATGCCCACTTCCTGGCACAGCGCTTCCAGATCGGCGCCCACGAAGCCATGGGAATGTTCGGCGATTTCCTGCAGGTTGACGTCCGGCGCAAGCGGCATGGCCCGCGTGTGGATTTTCAAAATTTGCAGCCGCGCCTGCGTGTTCGGCACGCCAATTTCGATTTCACGGTCGAACCGCCCGGGACGCCGAAGCGCCGGATCGAGGACTTCTGGGATGTTGGTCGCGCCGATGACGATCACCTGGCCGCGCGACACAAACCCGTCCATCAGTCCCAGCAGTTGCGCCACGACGCGCTTCTCGACCTCGCCGGAAACCTCGGCGCGCTTGGGAGCCACTGCGTCAATTTCATCGATAAAGAGGATCGCAGGAGCGCGGCGGGCCGCCTCTTCGAAGACCTCGCGGAGTTTGGCTTCGCTCTCGCCGTAGAACTTGCGCATGATTTCCGGGCCGTTCAGCGAAATGAAGTGCACCCGGCTCTCGGCGGCAACGGCTCGAGCCAGCAGGGTCTTCCCCGTGCCCGGGGGCCCGTACAGAAGCACGCCCTTGGGAGCGAAGATGCCCAGCCGCTCGAAGATGCGCGAGTGCTTCAGCGGCAGCTCGACCATTTCACGGACGCGCGCGACTTCCCGCTCCAATCCGCCGATGTCCTCATAAGAGACCGCCGGGGCGCGCGTGGCTGTCTGCTCACCCTCCACAATGCGAATGTCCGTCTTCGGTCCGATCACCACCGGACCCGAGGGGATGGTCCGCACCACCTGGAAATTCACGGCCTTGGAAAACGTCGGCACGCGAACGATACAGCCCTGCGTGACGGGCACGCCGGTGAGATCTTCGACGATGCGTTCGGGCGGAATGATGGCCGGCGCGGCGCCGATCCACATCGGAGAAAGCCGCACGGCGACGGCCTGCGAGTGCTCGACGGTCACGACGGTCACTTGTTCCTGCAGACCCACGCCGCAATTGCTGCGAGCCGTGCCGTCGATCTGGGCCATGCCTTCGTGCAACTCATCCGAAACTTCCACGCGCGCAACACAGGAAGTGCCGCCAGTGACCCTCACCACGTCGCCGGCCTGCGCGCCGATGCGCCGCAAGTCGGCGGGCGCCAGACGCACAATGGCCCGGCCCACGTCCTCAACGCGCGCTTCCGCCACGCGCAAAGTGAGCGTGGCAACGGACGGCGATGAGGTAATTTCCGTCACCGTACCGCCTGAAAGTGAGATTGGATTTGGCTGCTGAATCGCGCGAAGTGCCTGGCGAGTTTTTGATTCTCGGGGTGGTCCTGAAGGTCCGCGACAACTTCCACGCGCGTCTTTTCATTTCCCATGTCAGTCAAACGGACCGTACCGATGTTCGTGTGCTCGATGGCCCATCCTTCACCCTGCGTGAACGCAACCGCCATGGACAGCGTGGTGCGATCGCTTTCCCACGGAACGATCACGGCGGTCAAACCGCCTTGGCCGAGCGCAAATTGCTCGATGGCGCCGGAGACGGCGCGGGGGGAACCAGCAGTCATGAACTCAAAAAGCTTTTCGCTCATGGAAATCTGTGGTACAGTGGATCAGTGATTGAACCACTTGCGAACGAGAGAATAGCACCAGTGCGGAACAGTGTCAAGCATTTCGAACAGCCATCCGGCGATCAGTCTCGCGCGATCACGCCGATTAAAAAGACGCGAGTCGCCGAAGAAGTTGCCGACCGAATCCGAGTGCTCATGCTGGACGGCACATTTCCGCCGGGCGAGCCGTTGCCTTCGGAACGCCATCTAGCGGAACGCTTCGGCGTGAGCCGCGGATCGATCCGAGACGCGCTTCGCACCTTGGAGACGATTGGCCTGCTCGAAACGCGGCACGGGCAAGGCACGTATCCGCTCGAGTTGTCGGTCGAACGGCTCGTCGCTCCGCTCGCCTCGGTGATGTCCTATCGACATGACTTGCAGGAAGAACTAATGGATGTGCGCCGGATGTTCGAGCCCGCCGTCGCGAGGGCTGCGGCCCAGCGCGCGACGGAAGAAGATCTGGCGGATCTGCAAAACACGCTCGACTCGCAGCGGCAAAAGCTGAAATCCGGCCAATCGGCGATCACCGAGGACACGGCGTTTCACGCAATCCTGGCGCGGGCAACGCGCAATCGCGTGATCATGAGCATCATGGCGACGCTCAACGATTTACTGGTGGAATCCCGCACGCAATCGCTGCTGCAGAAGGGCCGGCCCTCTCGCTCCCTCGACGGACACGAGGCGGTTGTGGCGGCGCTGCGCCGGCGCGATCCCGACGGCGCTTCGCTGGCGATGTCCACTCACATCGATCAGATCGCCGATCTGCAACTCCAGCCGCCAAAGGGCCCGAATCTTCCCGCCAAGTAGCCGGAGACCCGGAGACGCAATCGATGGACGAAAGCCTGCGCGCGCAGATCGACTCAAATCTTTCGCACCTTTACGAATTGATTCGCCGCGGCCGCCGGCTGCGCGAAGCACTGGCTCAGGATCCTACCGACAAGTCTTCGCTCGTCGCCAATCGCGCGTGGCAGCAGGATATCGGGGTGGCGATCAATCAATTGTCCGGAGGAAGCAAATCTCACTGGTTGGCGCGGGCATTCAGTGAAGCGTTTTTGCTGCGTACGCCGTCCGGCCAGGTTATAGAAACGGTAGCCCCGGCGGAGATTGTCGAGCGTCTCCTGAGCGTCCTCGATCAAGCGATTCTTTCGCTCGGCCGGATGGGAGATCCACAGAATGCGCCCGCTTTGCCCGGGGCTGCGCCGCCGCCGCGCCGGTTTGAGTTCGTTCACAACGCGCAGCTCCGTCCCGTTCTCGAGCAAGCCTACGCCGACAGCCGGGATGCGTTCGAGCAGGGCAAATATGACGTCGCGCTGATCCATTCCAGCGGAATCCTGGAAGCGATCGTGACCGACGCACTGGAACATCAAGGACTTGACGCACTGGCATCCGCCGTCGAACTTCCCGCTGGAAAAATCGCTGACTGGTCGTTCAATGAGCGCTTGGCCGTTGCGGAAAAGGCGCGAATCATTCGCGGCGGTTGCGCCCGGCTTCCGGAAGTCGCGCGGAAGTATCGAGATTCCGCCGACGCGGAGGGGAATCCGCAAGTGACCGTTTCCGAGGTCGACGCCAAACGCGCCATGCAGGTGCTGCACGTGGTAATGAAGGATTTGGATCCGGGCCGGTAGGACGGGCTTCAGCCTGTCCTCTTTTGACCTCGTCTGCTCTGCGAAAATCAAAACCGGACAGGCTAAAGCCCGTCCTACTTCTCGATCCTCGCCAGCAGCTCCACGAATTTCTGCTGCCGCTCCGACTGGTCCTGCCCGCCCGCCGATTCCGCCAGCTGCGTCACGTTCATCGAGCAGAACTTCGGTCCGCACATCGAGCAGAACTTCGCATCCTTGTAAAAATCGTCCGGCAGCGTCTCGTCGTGCATCGCCTTCGCCGTCGCCGGGTCCAGCGACAACTCAAACTGCTTGTTCCAATCGAACAGAAACCGCGCATACGACAGCGCATCGTCTCGGTCCCGCGCTCCAGGACGGTGCCGCGCCACGTCCGCCGCGTGCGCCGCTATCTTGTACGCGATCACGCCCTGCTTCACGTCCTCCGCGTTCGGCAATCCCAAATGCTCCTTCGGCGTCACGTAGCACAGCATCGACGCCCCGTGCCACCCGATCATCGCCGCTCCAATCGCGCTCGTGATGTGATCGTAGCCAGGCGCGATGTCGATCACCAAAGGCCCCAGCGTGTAAAACGGAGCTTCGTGGCACAGCTCGTTCTCTTTCTTTACCTGCATCTCGATCTGGTCCATCGGTATGTGCCCAGGACCTTCGATCATCACCTGCACGTCGTGCTCCCACGCCTTCGTCGTCAACTCGCCCAGCACCTTCAATTCGGCGAATTGCGCCGCGTCGCTCGCATCCGCGAGACACCCGGGGCTTAGACCATCGCCGAGAGAAAAGCTCACGTCGTGCTTCTTGAATATCTTGCAGATCGCTTCGAAATTCTCGTACAGGAAGTTTTCCTTCTTGTGCGTGTTCATCCAGTGCGCCAAAAGCGCCCCGCCGCGGCTCACGATCCCCGTGATGCGGTTCCGCACCATCGGCACGAATTCCCGCAACACGCCCGCGTGGATCGTCATGTAATCCACGCCCTGCTCCGCCTGCTCCTCGATCACCTCGAGCATCAACTCGATGCTGAGATCCTCCGTCCGCTTCACCCGCGACAGCGCTTCGTAAATCGGCACCGTCCCGATCGGCACCGGCGACGCGTCGATGATCGCCTTGCGAATCGTCGGAATGTCTCCGCCCGTCGACAGATCCATCACCGTGTCCGCGCCGTAGTGCACCGAGTGATGCAGCTTCTTCAGCTCCTCGTCGATGTGCGACGTCGTCGCCGAATTTCCAATATTCGAGTTGATCTTGCACTTGAACGCCACGCCGATCCCCATCGGCTCGAGCGACTTGTGATGGATGTTCGCCGGAATGATCGCGCGCCCGCGCGCAATCTCGCTGCGCACCAGTTCCGGCTCGATCTTTTCGCGCCGCGCCACATACTCCATCTCTTCCGTGACGATCCCTTTGCGCGCGTAATGCATCTGCGACACGTTTCTTGTGCCGTTCGCCGCCGCCGTTTCCTTCAACCGCTTCTCCACCCAAGCCTCTCGCACTCCCATCGATTCCCCCTGAAGAGTCTCCACTCGCGGAGCTTCTCTGTCGTCGCCGAATTATCGCACCGCTATGCGCACACGGCAACCGGAGCTCCAGTAGGACGGGCTTCAGCCTGTCCGCCTCTCTGCGTGAAAGAGAAAATCAAAATCGGACAGGCTGAAGCCCGTCCTACTTAAACCGCGCGACGAGCGCGGCAACCCGCGACGAATAGCACAACCGCTCCGTATCCCGAGGCGGCCTCGACTTCCTTCTTTTGCGGAAAATCTTACATTCCGAGAAGACGTGCCGGCTCAACCGATCGATGCAACACCCTATAACCAACTGCTGCCGCAATCCTTCCCATCGAGAATTAATCTGTGCGACAGGACTCAATCAGAACCTAACCAGGGATTTTGATTTGCTTGAAATGACGCCCGCGAACGAAATCAGCCTCGTAGACACCTGTAAGAGGGTTTAAGAGAAGTGTTGCGTCGACCGATTGAGGCCACTCGACCTATCAGGACTTGGGTACCAGAGCCCAGACAGCTAAGGTTTATCCCATCACTTAACGTTCGACAGAGACCGCAGATATGCGATTATGGCTAAGGCATCGGCATGGTGTAGGTGATAGGCGTGCATGGGTGCTTGAATCGATATTCCATTTGCGCCGATGCCCCGCTCAAGGATGTCCTGCGCTTGCTGATCGCTGTAAGGAAAGTGTGCCAAATTCGGGGCATGCGTGGCCCAGATTTCTTTCGATTGGGTTGGCATGATCCAGATGGGAGCCCCTTGAAGCCACCTAGACCTGTCGAGAACTCCATTGGAATCTCTAGGTGTATGACAATCGGAGCACCTGGCAACCTCCTCCACGAGATACCGCCCTTGTGCAATCTCGTCCTCCGTCGGCGTGGCCGATGATTGCGAGCTTGACCTATGTTTGGAAACGGGCTTCGTGGAACTCTGTTGTGTTGCGACGACGACTCCGGCTGTAACCGTCAGCGACAAGAACACAGAAAAGGTAAGTTCATGAATTAATTTGATGTTCATTCGATCCTCGGATAACTCCCGTCTTGAACGAGCGCGGAATTGACCGGCGACTTCGAATACATCGGCAGAATGCGAAATTTGATTACTACAGGAAGAGGAGATCGGTCGTCTTGCAGCAACTGTCCAGCAAACGCCTGGCAGAGCCTGATAAACGGCGTTATCGGAAACTGGAGCAGTGGCCTAGTTCTTCGTTCGAGGCAGAATCGATCTGCGGGTTCTCAAGAATAGGCGCGAGCGCGAACCCATTTATTCCCAAATGGCGAATGCGATCCCAGTGCCGGTGCCCGCGGGCGAGCGATAGCACGGAACGTAGTCCGACCAATTTAAATTCAGGGTTTCCATCGCGCCGGCCAGGGCGATCCAGTTGCGGATTTCGCCGCTGCCGGATTTGAGCTTGCCGGGAGGCGTCGACACGATCACGGACTGATTTTTGCTTTGCA
Source organism: uncultured Acidobacteriota bacterium (assembly GCA_963800455.1). GTDB lineage: Bacteria > Acidobacteriota > Terriglobia > Acidiferrales > UBA7541 > Palsa-360. Next base: position 2,366,681 of record CAWDAY010000004.1, read on the forward strand.
TGGCGCCCATGAGATTGCGGTCGAACTCTTCGTCCAGACAAAAATGGCTCAGCCCGCCGGTGGCGATGAAGGCGACGCGCGCGCTCTTCGGCCAGGATTTTACCGCGTGCGCCAGAGCCTTCCCGAAATCGTAGCAGCGCTGCGCCGAGGGCTGGTTCGGCGGATAGTACGCGTTGATGCAGACGGGCACGACGGGAACGGATTTGTTGGGCATGAGGACTTCGCGCGGGAAGGCGTAGGCGTGGCCTTCTCCTTCGCCGACGTGTTCGGGCATGCGCGTGGACTGCGAGACGTCGAAATTCGCTTCCATTAACGCGCCGACCATATGTTCGCCCAGATCGGACGCCACGGGAAACGCCTTGGCGACCGGCTCGTAGTAGCGGCGCCGCGCTTCGGTATACCAGTCCCAAACTTCCTTCTTCGTGGTCGGCCGATTCCAGATCTCTTTGCCCCAGTACACGAGAAACGCCGGGAGATTGTCTTCGAGCAGCATCTCCTTCTGGTCGTCGCCGATGATGACGATAATGTCCGGAGCGACGCGCGCGATCGCGTCGCGCAATTTCAAGAGGCCGGCTTGGCAGCGCTCGTAGCGCGCGCGAGTCGCCTCCGGGAGCAGAATTTCCTCCAGCCCCTTCGGCGCCATCGCCAGCAGTTTTTCGTAGTTGGTCGGGTTGCCGGCCTTGTCGAAATAAAACTTCGCCCGCTCCTTGTCGACCTGGGCGAAGTGCGGCCAATCCTCGAGCTTGGCCATCAACATGATGGAATGCGACGCGCCGATCCCTGCCACGATGGATGCCATTGCCTCTCCTGGACGTCGACTGGAATGTACAGCTTCTACTGCGCCGAAGCGGCCGCGGCCGGATAGACCGGCAGCGCAACGCGGTCGCCAAACGTGGCCTTCAGCCCGGCGACAGCGCACGCTTCGTCATTGTCGGCGCCGCCCGTGACGCCGCCGACACCGACGGCCCCGATCATCTGCCCATCGACAACGATGGGGAGGCCTCCCGAAACCGCGATTAAGTTAAAAAAGACGGAATAACGCGGAAGGCCGCCCGGATCGTTCTTGAGTTGCGCCGCTCGAATGGAAGTGGGCTGGCGCATCTTCAAGGCGGTCTGAGCCTTCAGGAGAGCGCTGTGCATGTTGTTGGAAATTTGCCCGTCCATGCGTTCCATATGCACAAACTCGCCGGCATTGTCGAGAACATAGAGCGACATCGTATCGCCCTTCGATGCCGCCCAATCGCGGCAGCCGCGGGCGATTTTCTTGGCCGCCTCGAGCGAAATCTGATTGCCGTCGAAGATATTGCTCGCGCTCTTTCCGCCGACGACAAATTCGGCAGGCAGCGCGGTCTTGGGAGGAGCGGCCGCGGCAAAGCGCGGAACCGGAGCTTTGGCGGGATTGCGGCTCGAGGCGGGCGGGAGGTCCTGCACGAGCGGCGCAACCGATGGCCCGATCACCTCAACCAGCGCCTTGTGGCCGCAAATTTCGTCGCTCCAGACGGGAGGGTGAGGGGCCGAGCCGCCGACTCCAACGACGCCAATCAATTGCTTGTCAACGACGATGGGGAGCCCGCCGGAATTCGCAAACAGGCCGAGCTGTATGTCCTCAAATTCGTGGCTGGGCTCCTGGATATCGCGGTTCATGCGATTCTTGCTCGGCTCGCGTCCCAACAGCGCGGTGCGCGCTTTCATTTCGGCGGTGATGATGTTCAAGTAGCCCTGGCCGTCCATGCGGTCCATGTAGACGTGATTGCCGTCGTGATCGAGTACCATGATGCTGATCTGGACGCCCTGATCGGCCGCGGCCTTCTCGCACACGTTGGCGATGCGTTCGGCGGTCGCGAGGTTGACGGTTGCGAAATCCTGAATGTGTTCGGCGGCTTTGCCGCTGACGACGAATTGCTGCGGTACGTTTTGCGCGAACGCCGCGCCGCCTGGCGCCAGCGCGGCGGCGATCAGCAATCCGATCGTCCATCGCGTCCACTGCCTCCATGGAATGATGCGTAGGTTCATAGAACCCTCCACTGGTTGATTTGGCGCAAATCGTCCCCGGCCACTGCGGGCGCGTCGGAGTATAACGCTGTCGGGCCGCGGCGGGGAGGCAAATTCTCAATCGCTCCCGCTCGTCCCCCTCAGAGGCTCGACCAAAGTTTAAACGGATGCTGAAAAATGAGCGCGGTTGCATCGGCGCAAATTTTGACATAATAATAGCGCGCTCGTCTCTATCGATCCGATATTACTAAGGGGCTTTCTTCCACGGACCGGTTTGGCCGACGACCGGATTCGCGGAACAGGGGAACTTCGCCGACATGAGCAAAAGAAAATCATTCGACATTGAGGGACTGGGCCACGCCAATCCGATCCCCGCAGTTTCGCGCATCGGCAATATCGTTGCGACGGGCGGCGTTTCCGGGATGGACGCGCGCACGGGCAAAATTCCGGAGGACGTCGCCGCGCAATGCTCGCTCATGTTCGCGAATTTGAAAACGATTCTTGCCGCCGCGGGAGCGACTTCCGAGGATGTGATCCGCGTGACCGTATGGATCCAGCGGCCCGAAATTCGAGCCGAGGTCAACAAAGTGTGGGTGACGATGTTTCCCGATCCGGATTCCCGGCCGGCGCGCCACACCATGTTTTACGACCACTTCGCGGGCGCGATGGCGGTGCAGTGCGAAGCGTGGGCCGTCATCGGCGGGGGCGCGGCGTGAAGCTTCGACTCAGCATCGGCATGGCGTCGAATCCCCGAACTTGGCCCGTTCTCGACGGCAAGGTGGCCGCCGACGGAATCGACCTGGTTCCGAGCGTTGTCCATCCGTCCGAACTTTTCTGGAGGCAGCTGCGCTTCGCGGATTTTGACGTGTCCGAGATGTCGTTTTCCTCCCTGATGATGGCGCGCGCCAACGGAGACGAGCGCTGGGTGGGCCTTCCCGTCTTTACGACGCGGCGATTTTTTCACACGGAAATTCTGGTGCGGCGCGACTCGGGCATTGAAACACCGGCGGACCTGAAGGGGCGCCGCGTCGGCGTTCCCGAATACCAGCAGACGGCCGCGCTATGGACCCGCGGAGTTCTCCAGCACGAATTCGGCGTGGCGCCGAAGGAAATGGAATTCTGGATGGAGCGCATGCCGTCGCACAGCCACCGCGGGGCGTTGGGATTCACTTCGCCCCCGGGCGTGACGATTCACCAGATTCCGCCGGAAAAAAATATAGGGACCATGATGCTCTCCGGCGAACTCGAAGCCACGCTGCTTTATATCGTCAATCCGAATTTGATCGACCGCAGCACCGCCGATCTCTGGCATCATCCGGACATCGAGCCGATGTTTCCCGGACACGCTGGCCGAAGGAGTCCGCTACTACTGCAAGACCGGCATCTATCCCATCAATCACGGAATGGCGATCAGGCGGGAAATCGTGGAACAGCATCCGTGGACGGTCTTGAATCTGTTAAAAGCGTTCGACGAAGCGAACAAGATTGCGAACCGAGCAGCGGCTCGAGCACGCGAGCTATCATCTCGCTGCGGGACTGCTCGCCAAAGATGCCAAGGACGCGCTGGCGAAATCGATCGTGACGCACGGGATCAAGGCCAATCGCCACGTGCTCGAAACGGCCGCGCAATATTCTTTCGAGCAGGGACTGACGCCGCGCCTCGTGAAGCTTGAGGAAGTCTTTGCAGCCAGCGCAATGGACCAGTAGCGGGCATGGAAAAGGAAACAGGGAGCGTTCGTTGACGATGCTTCAACGACTCAATCTGTGGTTGCTCAGTACGGCGGTGGTCCTGCTCGCCGCGACTTCGATCTACGCGCTCAGGCGGACAAACTCGTCGTAACGCACTACGCCGGCGCGCTGAACGGGTTGCCATACACCATCGCACTCGAAAAAGGTTACTTCAAGGATGCGGGCGTAAATATTACCGGCATCATCGGCGGAGCGGGCGGAGGCAGCGGCGTGCGCAGCCTTCTGGCGGGAGGCTCGCTCTACGCTGAAGTTGCGCTTCCGGCGGCAATCACCGCGGCGCGGCAAGGGCCTGGACATCAAGATCATCAATTCGTGCGGCGAAGGCTGGGACCAAATCTGGCTGACGCGGCCCGAACGCTCCGCTCAACTCGGCGCAAGATCTGCGCGGAAAACGCATCGCCTACTCGCGGCCCCGATCGGTCAGCGAAATGTTTATTTTACTGCTCCTCGAAAAGCAGGGCATGAAGAAGTCCGACGTGACCAGATGCTGGACGTGGGCGCTGACAGCGCCGGGAATCACGGCTGTGGAAACCGGGGCCGCGGACCTGACCGTCGCCACCGAGCCGTTTTATTCGATGCAGGTCCACCAGGGCGGCAAATACAAAATTGTTTTTTACGCCAAGGACGTCTTGCCGCCGATGACCCAAACCGTCGGGATCACGACCGGCGCATTCGCCAAATCCCGCGGCAAGGAATTGCGGGCCATCATCGAGCGCGCCGCAAGGGCGTCGAGTTCATCTACGCGCATCCGGACGAAGCCGCTGCCATTCTTTCCAGTGCGTACCATTTGCCGCCGGACGGTAGCCAAGGCCGCGCTGCAAACGAATTTGCAAAAATTCGGCAAGTGGTGGAGCGCCGGCAATTTCGACATGTCCGGCATGAATGAAGTTCTGCATGCGATGAATATGACCGGCGAGCTCTCGGGTTCGGTGAACTGGAATTCGATGATTGATCAGGATTTTTTGCCGGCCGATTTGCAGCGCAAAATTCCCTGACGCGAGACGGAAAACACTTTGCCCGACGCAACGAGAACCGTTCATGCGCGCGTCGAAGGCGTGACTCGCGTCTATCCGGGCCGCGGCGGCCGGCCGCCCGTGAACGCTCTCGGCCCGATCGATCTCGATTTGTACAAAGGCGAATTCCTCAGCATCGTCGGACCCTCCGGTTGCGGAAAATCCACGTTCCTCGAATTGCTTGCGGGCCTCGCCGAGCCGACCGCGGGAACGATCGAGTTTGAGGGACGCGCGGTTCGCGGCCGGGTTCCGGAAGGCGTCGGCGTCGTCTTTCAGGAGGACTCCAGTTTCCCGTGGCTGACGGTTTGGGACAACGTGGCCTTCGGCCTGGAAAATGAAGGCGTCGATCCCGCGGAAATCAAGCGGCGCGCGGATTTCGCTGTCGGATTTATGGGCCTCGCGGATTTTGCGAAGTCGTATCCCGCGCAACTTTCGGGCGGCATGCGCCAGCGCGTGTGCATCGCTCGCACGCTGGTGCTGCAACCTCGCTTGATCTTGCTCGACGAACCGTTTGCCGCGCTCGATCAACAGACGCGGCTCTTGATGGGCGACGAATTGCTTCGTTTGTGGCGCGAAACGGGCGCCACAATTTTGCTGATCACGCACGCGCTCGATGAAGCGGCGATGCTCTCCGATCGCGTCGCGGCGATGTCGGCCCGCCCAGGGCGATTGCTTGAGATTATTCCGACCGGCTGGCCGGCGGAACGCGATTCGCGAATCGTCGAAGACGAGCGATTTGGGGCGATCACCGCGCGCCTTTGGACCATCCTGCGTGAAGAATCCATGAAAGCGATCGGCCGCACGGAAACGAAGGGGCCGGCATGACGCGATACGCCTGGATGCGGCTCGGAATCGTCGCCGGCGCAGGGACTGCTTCTGGAAATTCTTTGCCGCGCGAATGTCATTCCCGCCTGATCGTGATTCCGCCGAGCGAGATGCTGGCCTCGGCGTGGCAAATTCTGACGTCCGGAGAAATGAAGGGCGGATCTCTATTTTTCGCTCGTCAATATTGCGCATCGCGATTGGCATCTCCGTCGCTGGCGGATTTCTGACGGGCCTGGCGATTTATCGGCGTGCCCTGTGTTGCGCGCGACGCTGGAACCGTTTCTCACTTCCTATTCCGCGGTGCCGCCCATCGTTTTTTATCCCATGCTGATCGTGATCTTCGGATTGAACCGCGTCCCGCAAATCCTCATCGCCGTGATGTTCGGCCTGGTGCCGATGGCGATGAACACGATCAACGGCCTCTATCGCATCCGCCCGGTGTTCTTGAAAGTGGGACGCGCGCATCGCGTTTCGCCGTTCGATTCGTATCTTCGCATCCAGCTTCCCGCGGCGGCGCCTTATCTTTTTGTCGGCGTGACGCTGGCGGTTTCTTACAGCGTGATCGGAGTGATCAGCACGGAATTCATTTTGTCCGCGTCGGGAATCGGCCATCAGATTTCGTTCGCGTACGACAATTATGACAATCGCGCGATGTACGGCTTGGTTGTTTTGTTGCTGGTCTTCGCCACGCTGCTGAACTCGACTCTGCGCTATTACTCGCAACGCATGTTGCAGCGGTGGGCCCGATGAAGGCGCGCCACGCTTTCTATACGGCGGGTTTCATCGCCGCGCTTTTCGTTTTGTGGCAGGCGGCTTTCCTGGTGTTCGGCCCGAGAGTGCTTACGCCGCCGTGGACTACGTTCGTCAACGCGTGGAACATGCTAAGAATGCCGGAATATTGGCCGGACATTGCGGAATCGATTCGCGCGTTTCTCATCGCCTGCTGATTGCCTTGGGTTGGGGATGTTTGGGGGGCTGCTCATCGGCAGCCTGGCGCGCGTGCGCGGAAGTCCTTGAGCCGCTGCTCGTAAATATCAACACCGTTCCGAAGGTCGCGCTCTATCCGGTAATTCTGCTTATTTTCGGATCTGGGCATTTGGTCCAAGGTGGTTTTCGGCGCGCTGCACGGCGTGATCCCCATCATGATTTCTTCGATTGGCGCCGTCCGGAACGTCAATCCTCTTTATGTGCGGTGCGGCCGGACGATGCATCTGACGCGCTGGCAAATGCTTGCGCCGCATCTGGGTGCCCGCGTGCGTTCCGGAAATTTTCTCCGGCCTGCGGCTGGGATTTTCGCTGACGCTGCTGGGCACGATCTTCGGAGAATTTTTCGCTTCTCAAAAAGGCGTCGGTTTTCTGCTGATGAACGCGATCGACCTGCGCAATATTCCCACGATCATGTCGCTCATCCTGATCCTGGTTGTTTTCGCGGTGCTGTCCAATTCCGCTTTCTTGGCCGTCGACCGGAAGACTGCATCGCCGCCAGTAGGACGGGCTTCAGCCTGTCGGCTTTTATTTCGCCAGCGCGACAAAGGTCGAAACCAGACAGGTTCAAGCCCGTCCTACTGCGCGTTGCCCGCCTTGAGCCACGCCACGTAATCCGCCACGCCGGCCTCGACGCGTAAATTCAGGCTTGTACCCCGTATCCGCCGCAGATGCGGCCAAGGTCGAGATAGGCGTTCGGGCGGTAGATCGCGCTTTTCCCGGGTTGCAAAACGATTCGAACTCCGGGAACCGCTTTCACAACCGCCTCCCGCAGTTGCGCATTCGAACTCGCCTTGCCTGCGCCGACGTTGTAAATGCGGTGATGGAGTCTTGGCGCCATGTGCACCATCTGGATGGCCTTCGCGCAATCCTTCACGTAGCACAAATCCGTTTCATCTTCTTCGCAGCCGGGGCCTCCCGGCACGCCGGCGGCTTGCGTCAGATCGACCGTGGCGCCCCTTTCAGGGCGCCATGCACCATGCGGCTCGGCATGTTGTGCATCGAATGGTAGAGCGGTCCCCAGATCACGCCGATGCGCAGGGCCACCACATCCAGCTTCGTGCGGTCGCCATAATGCAGCGCGAGAATTTCAAATGCTTTTTTGAACGCCCCGTCGCGCTCGCCGATTCGACATGGAGGGGCTGATCTTCTCTGAAGGGCCCCGCGAGGCCCGCCGTAGACCGTCACCGAACTCCCGATGCTAAATCGCCGCACGCCTGCCACCCGTGCGGCCTCGAGCAGATTCACCAGGCCCAGCATGTTGACGCGAAAATCCTCGGCGGGCGAAAGAGCGGCAAGCCCCGGCATCGCCAGATGAACGATGCTGTCCACATTGTGTTTCCGGACGAGCGAGAGGCAATCAAACGGGCTGGTCGTGTCCAGGCTCTCCACGATCACGCGCTTGCCAATTCGTCCTTCAAGAAGCTCGGCTCGCGCCACGTCCGAAACCGCGTGATGACAACCGTTTCTCCCGCATCCAGAAATTTGCGGGCCGAGTGCAAACCGATGAAACCCATGCCCCCGGTAATCAGTACCATTTGCCGCTCCTTAGCGGCTGAAGTTGCTGAGCAGGAGCGCGCAACTCACCATCCGGTCGAGCGATCCTAAGCCAAGAGGAATCCTTTAGAAAGCGAACATTTCATCTGCCCTGCAACTCCCTGAAGCCCGCTGCTGCCGCTCGGCACGCACCCGTGTTATCCTCGGCTCAAGGAAACGGCGATGCGAATTGTGAAGGCTTGGTGGCTGCTGGGATGCGCTTTTCTTCTGGTGGGAGTGGCGTACGCCTACCAGGCGCCGTTCCGCGAATATCCCTCCGTCGAGTACGGCGTCGGAGCGGCTTCCTCCCGACTATCAGGAAAAGACGGAATTTGCGTTTGCCCGGCTGATGTATCCGCCGGGATGGAACGACGGCTATCGCGGCCGCTTCGATGGAGACTGGCGCCTCGGGCTTTCTCTTTGGACGCAGGATTATCCGCCGGCCGACCGCGCCTTTTCCCAGGCCGTGCGGCGCTTGACGCGCATTCACACTCGTTCGGTCGAGGAGTGCGTGAATCTCGACGATGGCGACGAGGTTTACAACTGGCCGTTCCTGTATGCCGTGCAGGTGGGGGAATGGGGACCGACCGATCGCCAGATGCTGAAGCTTCGCGATTATCTGCTGCGCGGCGGATTTTTCATGGCCGACGATTTTCACGGGCCGGTCGAGTGGCAGGTGTTCGAGGAACGAATCAAGAAGGCTTTTCCGGATCGCCCCATCGTGGAAATTCCGGACAACGATCCGATCTTTCACACGATGTTCGATCTGGACGACCGCTACCGCGTCCCCGGCGCCGAGCACCTGCGCCTGGGCTACAAAAACGGCGGCATCGACCCGCACTGGCGCGGAATTTACGACGACCATGGCCGCGTGATGGTCGCGATTTCCTTCAATTCTGATCTCGGCGATTCGTGGGAGTGGTCGAACGAGCCGGGCTATCCTCAGAAATATTCCGACTTGGGAATGCGCATCGGCGTGAATAACGTGATTTACGCCATGACGCACTAAAGTAGGGCGGGCTTCAGCCTGCCCCACCCAATGCTCCGTCGTATTGCGTGAGTCTTCCGACTGTCGAAAGACGCTCGCCGCACCCGAAACTCCTGATATCGACATTGCCGCGGAAGCGGAGAATTCGGCTCGCGCCGATGCATCGGCGTATTACACATCTCTGATCGATCTATCAATTGACATACGACAGATGCATCGATAAAATAGTTTTAGATCGAAATATGCATACGGTAAAGGTTTCCCCAAAATTTCAGGTCGTTATCCCAAAAGAGCTGCGCGAGCGCCTCAAGCTGCGCCCGGGACAGGACCTGGCCATTTACGAAGTCGACGGGCAGCTTCGCCTCGAGGTTTCGCACAGGCCCAAGAGTCTCCGGGGCCTAGCGCGCGGCCTCCGGTGGAAAGAAACCGACCGCGACCATGCCGAAAGACTCTGAGCTTTTCCTGGTGGATTCGTCCGGATGGATCGAGTTCCTGGGAGACGGGCCGCTGGCCGGCCAGTTGCTCCTTACTTTGAGCGCGAGGAGCGACTCCTTGTTCCCACGATCGTGCTCTACGAGGTTTACAAGAAATTGCTCTCGGTGCGAGGCTCAACAGCCGCCGATCGATTTCTTTCAGCCGCGCTGCGGGCTCGCGTCGTGCCGATCGATGAACGTGTGGCTCTGCTGGCGGCGCGGATCAGCCTCGAACGGCGCCTCGCGATGGCCGACGCGATGATCTATGCGGCCGCAGTTGAGAACGGGGCGCGCGTCATTACTTCCGACGCGCACTTTCGAGGCTTGCCGGAAGCAACGGTCTTCTGAGCCGAGCCTCGATCTCTCGATGACCGGCGGCACACCCCGCCCGTCGTTACTTCCCGATCACCAACACGACGAACGTATCCGGCAGCACCAGATTGTGCGTTGCGCCATGGCCGTGCCTTGCGGTGACGACGAGCACGTTGTGGGTCTTCGAATCCACTGTCATCGTGCGCGCGCCCGACTGCGTATCGATTTCCTCGAGGACCCGGAAGCTGTCAGGGGAATCTTCATGAATGATGGTCAGCGTTCCCGCTCCGCCGGCGGACGCGAAGGCGTTCCCCGTTTCCGGATCGAAGCCGGCGCCGTCCGTGCCCGCGCCCGTGCGCAGAGCGGCAATGACCTTGCCTGTGTCCGCGTTCATGATCACCATTCGCTGGTTATCGCATGCCGAGAACAGGCGCCGGTTCTTGCGGTCGATGGCGAGACCGGAGGGCCCCGTGCCCTGCACGAGCGGCCAGCGATGCGTCACCTTCATCGTCTCGGCGTCCACTTCGGCGATTTCGTCTTTGTCCGTAATGTTGACGTACACCTTGCCCTTGCCGTCCGCGACCGCGGCCTCAGGCTGCCCATCGAGAACCACCGTCCCGGCGAGCGTGCCGTCCTTGGCATTGATGGCCGTCGCGTTCGCGCTGCTGCTGTTCATCACGAAAACGCGCTTGGTGACGGCGTCATAGGTAAAGGAGTCCGGATCCTTCCCCGCTTTCACGGTTCCGATTTTCGCTAGCGTCTTCAAGTCCACGATGACGACGTTGCCGGCGTCGCCATTCATCGCGTAGCCGCGCCCGAATTCCGGAAGCGGCAGCAGTCCGGAAGTGCCCTCGAGGCCCGCCACTTTGCCCACAACTTTTCCCGTGTCCACGTTCACCACGTCGACGTGATTCTCCCGGCCGATATAGGCGAGCCGCGCGTCCGGATCCATCGTGATGTAGTCCCAGCCCTCCGTGCCGCCCGTCGTGATCTTCTTAATGATGTGATAGCCGGACGAATCCGGACTCGCCGGCAGCGCCCGCGCGGATCCGGTCAGCAAAAGCGAAACCGCGAGACCCAGAGTCGTGCCAGTTATGACTGCCAAGTTTCTATGACGCATGATGTTCAATCCTCCCTCACGAATCGACTCGAAAAGTTTTCGGGTGGCCGTTTCTTCTAATAAGCCGACCTTTTCCCCACAATTGCAACAATTGCCTGCGTTTTTTAATCCTGCAAAGTGTAGATCCTTACCTCGGCGGTCGAGGTCGCGCTTGCCGAAACCGCCAAATAAAAGCGGTCGAAGCCCTTCCCCTGCCGCCCAAAATATCCAGCCGTACCAGCACCCACAACGGTTGGAATCTTGGAGATCACGCTGTAATGGTCCGGATCGGTCTGCTGATAGACCCAAATTTCGCCGGCACGACCCGGGACGTAAACGCGCTTGTGTTCGGCGCTGTAATAAAGGTCGTCAGTGTCCTGGACGGTCGGCACGGAGGCGACTACTTTTCCTGTGGTCGAGTCGACCACCGTGAGCGTTGCCGGTTCCCGCGTTCCTACAATGATGCGATGATCGGCTTCATCGAGGGCCATGGGAAAGTTCTGGCCTACTGTCAAAGGCCAGCGTGTGAGTTCCTTTGTGATGCGATTGATGGCCACGATCTGCTTCAGATCCGGGACGTTCACATAGATGTTAGGGCCGTTCTTTTCCAGCTGGAACGATTCCGGTTCGCCCCCAAGTTTATAAACTTCATCGAGACGCTTGTTGGTCATCGCATCTACGGCAGCGATCGCGGAGTTCTTCTCGTCATCGCCGCAGCCGACATAGACGCGCTTCGTCGCTGCGTCGTAGCGCATGTTATCGGCGCCACCTTCAAAATCGAGTGTGCTGATGAGCTTGTAGGAGTCGCCGTCGTAGATGTAAACCTTCCCCTTCTCGCTGGCGACAAATAGTTTGTTGGCTTCCGGAGAAAAGGTCACTCCCTGAGGATTCGGCACCCCGGTAATCGTGTGGACCAAGGCTCCCTGAAAGAGATCAATTACCTCTACCGTATTGTTGCCCAACGCTGAAACAAACACTTTGCCTTTGCCGGAGGCAAAATGGTCGAACCGCCCCTTCACTCCCTCCAGCGGGACGGTCGCAGTCAAGACCATCGGCGGTGCGCTTTCCGCCGCAGGGGGCGCGCTTGACGGCGCGGGTGTCTGGCTGCTCTTGCAGGCCGTGAGCGTAACGAACAATGCGAGCGTAAGACTGACGATCAGTAGCCGTTTCATATCGCCTCTTCGACGAAGAAAATTCTGGAACCGGGAGGACCCAAACACCGCCTTGCAGACACAGCGTTCCGGCAGACAGATCGAATCCGAAGCCTATGTACAGCCGGGCCAATCCAAATGCAACAACTAAAATATTCTTCCAGGTGGTCCGGCCTTGGCGCACAACTTCCATTTGGAATCGTCACGCCGTTGACGAGGCTTCCGCGTTGCTTGTAGGATGCACCTCACATCGCATTGCCGGTGCCTGGAGGAATCCACAATGTCCCACATTCGCTTTCGTGTACTTGCCGTGGCTGCGTGCGTGCTGGCGGGCGCGTTCTCGATGACTGCGCTTTCGCAGGACCTGCTCACGCAGAAAGTAATCTCGGTGGATATGGCGCAAACCATGGCGCAGGCGGCCATCGCGCAATGCCGCGCGAACGGCTACCGCGTCAGCGCGACCGTTCTCGATAATGGCGGCAATCCGAAAGTGGTGATTCGCGACGACGGCGCCGGACTCGGCACCCTCGACCTCAGCCGCCGCAAGGCCTACTCGGCGCTGATTTTCCGGCGCACTTCGGGTGAGACGGCCAAGGCCTTTGGCGCCATGTCACCTCCGCCGGTCGTGGCGGGCACCGTGATGCTGGCCGGCGGAGTCCCGATCAAAGCGGGAAACGAAGTGATTGGAGCGATCGGCGTCAGCGGCGCGCCCGGTGGCGACAAGGATGAAGTCTGCTCCGACGCCGGCATCGCAAAAGTTGCCGATAAACTGAAGTAAGAAATTTCCGCGCCCCTTCCGCGAGGATCATTCCTCCACGGCTGTTTTGCCGAGCGGTTCCCGCAGCGACGGGAACCGCGTTTCGGCCAGCGCCATCGCGCCGAAGAGCAGCGAAACGTAGAAAGCATCCCCCGCCAAAGTGTTCCAGAACGATGGCGCGCCGGCGAGATAACACTCCGCCAAGCCGCTCACATTTTTCGGATAGTTGCCGATCGATTCCACCCACACCGCGAAATTTGTGACCAGAAAAAACTGGATCGCCCCGGCCAGCGTCGCCGCCCCTACGCGGGACACTGACTTCTTCCGGCGCAGCCAGAACCCCAGGACCACGCTCACAAGAAAACTCGCGTACACATAAACCATCAGACTGTGAAAACCCGTGAAAAAATCTCCCGCAAGGAGCGAGAGCAGCGGCACAACCACTGCGGCGCGTTTGGATGAAAACTGCGCCCCGCTGAACAACGCGATCGCCCCGATCGGCGCGAAATTCAGCGGATGAGGCACGATGCGCAAAGCGGCCGCGGCTATCACGATTCCGGCGATCAACGCCGCACGCGGATGAACCATGTCCCGAATTTCCTCGTTCGAGCGCATCCCGTTCTCCTTTCACTCCGGCAGCAAATCACAGAAACAAAACCCATCGCGCATCACTTGTTCTCCGGCGCGGCACGCGATGGGCTCCGCAAACACAGGCCCGTCGAAAACGAACGTGTGGAATTCGCCGTTCTCGCCGCACGGGTCCACGCCGGGAGGTAGATCCGCGAAGAAGGATTCGTCGAGCTCGCGCCCGGCAAAGGACGCATCGAGAACGCGCGGATCGACGCAGACTGCGATCGCGCGAAATCCCAGCCGCACAAACTCGCGCGCCAGTTCCCGCGTGTCGCGCTTCCAAATCGGGAAGAGCGCCTGCATGCCGATCCGCGCCAGATTTTTCTCCCGGTACTCGCGCAGGTCTTCGAGGAAAATATCGCCGAAGGCAACGTGCCGCACACCCCGCGCCCGGTGTTCCTCGAGCGCTTCCTTCATGCGTTCTTCGTACGTCGCGTTGCTGCAGTGCGGCGGAATCAACACCGGGTGAAGCGGCAGGCCGAGCGATTCGGCCTGTCGTTCGAGCAGGACGCGGCGTACGCCGTGCATGCTGATGCGGTTGTACTCCTCGGTGACGGTGGTAAGCAGCGCAGTGACGCGGCACGCGCGCTCTTCCCGCAACGCGTGCAGCGCCATCGCGCTGTCCTTTCCGCCGCTCCAGCAAAACAGGACGTCTTCGGGCATGTCGGCCTCACTCCTGGCGAGTCGTGTACTTCACGCCGACGCGAAATTCGCGCCCAAGCGCGGGAAAGCCGTACGCCTCCTGATATTGCTTGTTGGCGAGATTGGCGATCCGGCCGTAGATACTGAATCCGCGCGCGAGGCGGTACGTCGTCGCCAGATTGAAGAGCGCGTAGCCCGGATCGATGACCTGCCCGGGATAGTTGTAGTCGTAGCGCTGCCCTGAGAAATATCCGGACAAGTTCCAGTTCATCCGCCAGTAGTTCGCGTTGAGCACAAGGTTTCCGGAATGGACCGGCCGGCGCAGCAAGCGGCTGCCAACGAGATAGTTGGGATCGATATTGACGGGATCGGTGGGTGCGGAGAGCGTGCGCGTCGAATCGTACGTGTAGTTCGCACTGCCGCTCAGCCAGCGCGTGATGCGTGCTTCGCCTGAAACATTGGCGCCCCGCGCGCGGGCCAGGTTGGTGTTGAAATACGTCCCCATGCCAAACGGGCAGGAGACGCTGGACGGGCTGTTGATGAAGCCGATGATGTTGTGAAACTCGCTGTCGAAATAATCCGCGGAGAAGCGCACACGGTCCGAAGCCAGCTTTTGATCGACGCCTGCGTGAAGGGTCCGGCTCTCTTCGGGCGACAGAGCGGGATTGCCGGGGAAGCAAGGATCGTCGCCGAAGGATTGGTCGAATCGCGGTTCCACGATTCCCTGTCCGTACGTGGCGTGCACCCGCGTGTCGCCGAATGCGCCGCGGTCCGTGCGCAGCACGTAGGATGCTCCCACGCGAGGCACGACGCGCGTTCCGTAATCGGAATTGTCTTCGGCGCGCGCCCCGGCATTGAGCGTCAGCCGCGCCACCGGCTGCCAGCGCGCATCGAGAAAACCGGACTGATTATTGCGGCGCGCGTGCATGCCGATAAAACTCAGAAATCCGTTCTCCACTTCGTACTCGTATCCCGCGGTCACCGCCAGGGTACGCAGCAGGTACGTGGACGCCCCGGAGAATCCGGCCCGGTTGTACCGGTAGAACGAGGGGAACGCCGGATCGTAATTGAATTCGCGATAGTACGATTCGGTCCCGGCCAGTTGATGGTGCCAGTGCGAGCCGGTGGTGAATTCGGCATGCAAGCCCGCCTCAAAATCGTGCTGAGAAATCGTATCGGTGAGGTTGGCGGGTTGCAGAAGCGTCTGCCCCGGCGTGCCGGCTTCGCTGTCATTGTCGCGCACACTGAGCCGAATCTGCGCGGTATCGGAAAAGCGCCAGCCGAAATTTCCGGACAGCACCCGATTGCGAAATGCGTCGTTCGGCCCCTGGCCGCTCGTTTCGAGATCGGAGGCCGCAGCGGAATAGTCGAACCGTCCGAGCAGCCCGGAAAGTTCCGCCCCGCCGTGGCCGGTGTCGAAAGTCCCGCCGTCCGCGAACGCCGTGAATTCGGGAATGCGCGTCGTGCCTCGATGCGTGAAAATCTGGATCACGCCATCCATCGCATCCGAACCGTAGAGCGCGCTTTCGGCGCCGTGAACCACTTCGATTTTGTCGACGTTGTCGAGCGTGAAGTTGGAGAAGTCGATCAGCCCCCCGGGCTGATTGGCCGGCACGCCGTCGACCAGCACTTTTGTGTAATTCGAGTTCCCGCCGTCGACGAACAGTGATGCCGTCCCGCCCTCGGGCCCAGTGCGACCCATGCTGAAACCCGGCTGCGTCGCGAGCAAATCCGGGAGGGATGTCGCGACGCGCCGGTCGATTTCTTCCCGCGTCAAGATCGTGGCCGGCGCGGGCGACGATTCCGCATCGAGCGGCAGCGTCTGCGCGGTCACCATCACTTTTGAGGAAAGCGGCTCCAGCGCCAGCCGAACTTGCAGCTCGCGCGTTTCCCCCTCGGCGAGTGCAATTTCCTGATCGGCCGTCGCGAAGGAATCGCGCGCAATCGTTACGCGATATCGACCCGGCGGCAACGTCATGCTGAATCGGCCGTCAGTTCCCGTCGCCGTGCGCGCGGGCGAGTCAGTGGAAGGTACGGCTTCCGCCATGACTTGCGCGCCCTCGACCACCGAACCTTGCGGGTCCGTGACGATGCCGGTAAGTTTCGCGGTCTGCGTTTGTGCGATTGCGGAGGGAGCAATGGAAAACGCGAGTAGCAGTGTTTCGGAAAATAAGAAAAGAACAACACGAACGGAGAAACGCACGGCGAGCCTCCTCTCCCGTCTCGCGCGGGAGGTAAAGGTTGTCCGCGTGTCCGGGCTCGATTCCGGCTTTCGCGGCTGCGGACTCCGTCGGTCTCCTGGCTCGGCGGAACTGCGCCGCGCGGCCTTCCCGCCCCAACAGGTTTTGAGCGGGCTGTGAGTACAGCCCGCACCCGTCAGGACAGTGGCTCGCGCGGAATTTCTCCCGCCTTACAGTCGCGCGGCGGCGACGGTTTTGCACCGTCTTCCCGGCACGGAGTCAGCTGTGGATGTGGCGAAGCGTTGCGCGTTCCGGCCTGGCCGGGACGCCGCGCCGCTTCGGGTGAACGATCTGGTACGGTACGTGCCGCGCCCGCTCGAAACCGGGCGCGGCAAAAACATCTGTGGCGCTAGGTAATGTCCTCGCCGCGGCGGGCCCGCAAATTCACGCGTGGCCTTCCGGCGGGACCGAGTTCGACATCGAGCGGCGCCTCAAACACCTGCTCTAGTAATTCCTTTTGATACACGGCGGCCGGTGGGCCGACGCGCAGGCAGCGCCCCTGCTGCAACAGCACCACCTGATCCGCAAATTCCGCCGCAAGCCCCAGTTCGTGCGTAACCACCACAACAGTGTAGCGGCTCTCCTGCGCAAGTTGGCGAAGCCGCTCCAGCAATTCCACCTGCGCGCCAATGTCCAGATGCAGCGTGGGCTCATCCAACAGAATCAGGCGCGGCTGTTGCGCGAGGGCGCGCGCCAGAATCACGCGCTGCTTTTCGCCGCCGGAAAGCTCGACAATCGAGCGCATCGCCAGATGTTCGCCGCCGACCTGCGCGAGGGCCTTGCGCGCGATCTCCACGTCCTCGCGATTCGCAAATCTTAGGGCGCGCCCATACGGGAATCGGCCTTGCAGCACAAATTCTCCCGCCAGGAACGGATAGACAATCTGGCTTTCCTGGTGCACCACCGCGATGCGCTGCGCGCGCGTCTTCACGTCGAGCCGGCTGGTTTCCTCGCCGTCCAGTTCCACGCGCCCGGAGAGCGGCGCGCTTGTTCCCGCAATCAGCCGCAGCAGCGTCGATTTGCCGCTGGCATTGGGGCCGAGAATCGCGACGATTTCCTTTTCCCGAGCCTGAAAACTGGTCCCAGCCAGCGTGAACGTTGGAACCGCCTGCGCCGACGCCGTGTAAGCGAAGCTCGCCTGCTCGACGTTCAGGCGAACGACCGGCTCCCGGCTCGTCCGCTCCCCGCGTCCGCCGGCAGTTTGCGCGAGTGTTTCCGGCGCGTTCATCGCAGCCCTCGTCGAAGCAGGTAGATAAACACCGGCGCTCCTGCCATGGCCGTCATCGCGCCGACCGGCAATTCCGTGGGAGACACGATGGTGCGCGCAAGTGTGTCCGCCAGAACCAGGGCAATCGCGCCGCACAGAGCGGTAGCAGGAATCAGCAGCCGGTAGTCCGACCCGAAAATCAGCCGCACCGCGTGCGGAACGAGCAAGCCGACGTATCCGATGGCCCCGCTCGCGGAAACGGCCAGCGCCGTCAAGAGCGACGCGGACACGTAGACGACAAGCTTGACGCGCGTCACGTCCACGCCCAGGTGCGTCGCTTCGCGCTCGCCCGTCAGAAGCAAATTCAGGTCCGCGGAAGTGCTGTAGATCGCTCCGATGCCCGCGACAAGACCCACCGTGAAAATCCACTGCATTCCCGCCGACACCGGCGTGGAGAGATCCCCCATCAGCCAGTAGGCCATGCCGCGCAGGTCGCGCCCGGAGAGCGTCGTCAAAAGAAACAGGATGATCGCGGAAAAAAACGACGCGGAAATAATGCCGCCGAGCAAGAGCGTCGTGCTGTCCAGCTGGCCTTCGCGCCGGCCCAGGAAATAGACTCCCGCGATCGTCGCGATGGCCCCGATAACTGCGCCGATCGGCGTGACGAGCGCAAATCCCGGCGCGATGATCAGCGCGAGGATCGAACCGAGCGCCGCGCCGCTCGAAACGCCCAATACATAAGGATCGGCCAGCGGATTCCGTAACAGCGCCTGGAAGCTCGCTCCGGAAACCGATAGCGCCGCGCCTACCAGGATTCCCAGCAAGATGCGCGGCAGGCGCAAATCGAAAACGATCAGACGGTATTCCGTCGGCAATTCGTTGGCCCGGCCAATCGCAATTCGTCCGAGGTCCAGTACGAGGTCCGTGACCGAGATCGGCACGGCGCCCAGCTTCAGAGCCAGCACCACGCACGCCAGCAGGATCGCCGCGAGGCCACCGCACGTCCACAGCAATCGCCGGACGGTCAGCGGGCGCATGCGCAGGCCTCCTCGATCGACGAATCGGAAATCGACTGGGAATCCGCGGAAGGCGCGGCGCCGGAAGGGAACGCATCGGGATGCAGCGCGCGCGCGAGGTGTTCGACGGCGTCCACCATCCGCGGCGCCGGACGATTGATGGCGTCGCTCACGACCACGATGTTGCCCCGCTGGATCGCCGCCAAATCCTTCCAGCCAGGGCGCGCGCGCAGGTCCTCGATGTCGCGGCGCGTGTCTCCGGCGTGAGCGCTCGCAAAAACCAATACTTCCGGCTGCAGCCGCACAACTTCTTCCAGGCTAACGTGCGGCCACTCCGCCGTCGTCTCCACCACGGAATTGCCGCCCGCGCGGCGCAGCGCGTCCGCGATAAACGTGTCCCGGCCCACGGAGATCAAAGGATCGGTCCACACGATGAAAAGAACGCGGCGCGGAGGCGCGCCGGCGAGACGCCGGTCGAGATCGGAGAGGCGGCCGCGCAAATCTCCGGCGACCGCAGCGGCGGATTTTTGCACACCCAGCGCGCTGCCAATATGTTCGACCGTCGCGATCATCTGATCGACCGAATGAGGATCGGTGACGAACACCGGCAATCCCAGGCGCTCGAGGGCGCTCACGGTTTCGCGCCGATTGATGGAGGTTGCCAGAACGACCTCCGGTTTCAGCGCCACAATCGCTTCGAGGCTCGGATTCACGGGTCCGCCCACATGCGGCTTCTGCAAGGCCTCCGGCGGGTAATCGCAAAAATCGGTGTCGCCGGCCAAATGATTTCCGTCGCCGAGCGCAAAAACAATCTCCGTGAGATTCGGCGCGAGCGATACGACGCGATTCGCTTCACGCGGCACTTGCACGCGCCTGCCGATTTCGTCGGTCAGTTCTCGCGTCATCGGAAGTGCCGCGCGTTCGCCGCCGGCCTGCGCCGCGATCGCGCTTCCGCACGCGAACAACGAGACCGCCAGAATTCCCGCGCGAAACGCGCCGAGCAGGCGCGTCCCGCCGGCGGCGTTTCGTCCATACGGCGCGCGAACTGTGGTTTCCGTCGTCATCGCTTCCATCTGTGGCCACAAAAACAAAAAGCCTCGCGAGAAACACGAGGCGAATTGCGCCGCACCCTTTCTCGCGAAGAGTGCTGGCTACGGCGGCCCGGGAGGGTGTCCTGACTTACGGCGTTTCGCCGATCACAGTGGCGGGACCGTGGCCGATTCTCACGGCCTTCCCCGCTTCCCAAACCTGCTAAATGTCGAGAGGCAGTCTATGTTGCGCGGCGGCGAGTGTCAACCCGGCGCCAAGCTGGAATTTGATCATGTCCGGGAAAAATCGCGCGCATCCGCCTCTTCCGTCCAGTGAACGTCGTCGATCCACCAGCGGCCATCCGTGCGGATCAGCGTGAAGCGCGCGCGGTAATCCTTGTCATCCGCGCCGTGCAGGTAAATTTCCAGAGTCACTCCGGGCCCGCTGTACTCCGGCGTTGCGGCGCGCACAACGTCCGCGTGGAACATGCGCCAGTGCGTGACGAACAATTCGTGCCAGCTGTCAAAGGATACCTGCTCGCGGTAGCGCGGCGAAAACAGATCGTAGGCCGGGCGCAAATCGCCGCGATCGAGTTCGCGAAGCTGCGCGCGAACGATGTCCTGCGGCCCGGTGGAAAAAACCCCGAACGGTGCGTCGACGCGAACCAGGATCCACGACGTCAACACAAAGGCGGACAGCGTCAGCGAAAGCAGCAAAAATAGATTGTGGCGAAAACTGCGCCTTCGCGAGTCCCAGTCCTCTAAAGGCGGAGCCGCAGTTTGCGCAGATTCGACCGGCGCGGACTCGGAAACGCTCGACGGACTCGCATCGGCGGACGGTTCAGGTTCGTGCCCGGGGCCGGGATCGACGATCCGTTCAGAAGAATTGGGTTCAGGAGTGTTTTCCGGGTCGTCCATGCGGCTGTCCCGCGCGGCCGGGAGACTCGACCGGGGCGCCTAACGATTCTTCCACTGTGGCTTGCGTTTTTCAAGCAGCGCGCGCAAACCTTCCTGCGAATCCTCGAGGCGATACAATTCGTTCAAAAAAATGTTCATCGAAGCGCGCAGCGAATCGCGCAGCGACAATCCCATCCCGCCGAGAACCGCTTTCTTGGCCATACCCAGGACCGCGCCGGATTGCGCCGTGATCTTTCCGATGAGTTCGTTCACGGCGGCTTGCAATTGCGCTTCCGGGACGAGCCGGTTCACGAGCCCCAGGTCGCGCGCTCGTTCGGCGGAGATCGCCTCGCCCGTCAACACCAGTTCGAGCGCCCGCTTCGGCCCGACAATGTGCGGAAACATCGTCGATGCCAGCGGAGGAAACATCCCAATCGTAATTTCCGGGAGCGCAAATCGCGCGCGCGGCGTGGCCACCACCAAATCCCCGTAGGCCACGAGTTCCGCGCCGCCGCCGATGGCCGCGCCGTCCACGATCACGAGCACCGGCTGCGGGGCTTCCACCATGGCGATGCACGCGGAGTGAAACGCGTCCAGCATCGAAAATGCGCGCTCGCCGGTGTATTCGCCGATATCCACGCCGGCGGAAAACAGCTTTCCAGCGGCGTCCAGAACGATGAGCTTCACCGCGCCGTTTTCCGCAACACTCCCGATCGCGCCCGCGAGTTCGCGAAGCATCTGCTCGTTCAGCAAATTGTGTTCGGGACGATGCAGAGTGACGCGAGCCACCGGGCCTTCGGCCTGCAGGCGTACGAATTGATAGCCGCCCGCCGCGGGTCGCGCGGTCGAGGCGAAGACTCCTTCGGTCTGGATTCGATCGGCCATTTTCAGCTCCAAATTCATGCTAGCACGTCTGCGGTGGCCCAAAAGGGAAGGCACGAGAGCCGCAGAGTTAAGAGTTAACAGTTCCAGGTCCGGAGTTTCCGGAGCCCAAACTCCATGCGCCAGGCGTCCGTGCCTTCATCCATCGAACTCCTGACCCTCGACGGTCGGCTAGCAACTTCTTCGCCTCACGCCCCGCGATTCGCAAGTCCCGAATTGCATCTCTTCGTGTATCCTATCCCGCATGCATGATCTTGGATATTTTCGCGAGCACCTCGCAGAATTTGAACAGATGGCGGCCAACCGCGGCGCCGCAATCGACTTCGCCAAGTTTCGTACCATCGATCAGGAACGCCGAGAACGAATTACTTCCGCGGAGCGATTGAAAGCCCAGCGCAACAAAGCCAGCGAGGAAATTCCGCGCCGAAAAAAAGCCGGCGAAGACGTTTCCGCGTTGCTGGCGGAGATGAAGCAGGTTTCCGAAGAAATCAAGCGAGCCGACGAGCGCATCGCCGAACTCGACGCGGACCTCGCCGGCTTCATGCTGACCGTGCCCAATCGCCCCCACAGCTCGGTTCCGGTCGGACGCGATGCCTCCGCCAACGTGGAAGCGCGCCGCTGGGGCGCTCCTCCCAAATTCGATTTCCAGCCGCGCCCGCACTGGGAAATCGGCGAGGCCGCCGGAATTCTGGATTTCCAACGCGCTGTAAAAATGACGGGCGCGCGTTTTGCGGTCTACAAAGGCCTCGGAGCGCGCCTCGAACGCGCTCTCGCCGCGTTCTTTCTCGATACGCACGCGGCCAATGGATACACGGAAATTCTTCCGCCGTTCATCGTGAACACTGAGGCGTTGACGGGCGTGGGCCAGTTGCCGAAATTTGCAGCGGATATGTTTCATCTCGAAGGCACCGATTTGTGGTTGACGCCTACCGCCGAAGTGGAACTTACCAGCCTGTACCGCGACGAAACGCTCGATGCCGACACGCTGCCGATAAAGGTTTGCGCGTGGACCGCATGTTTCCGCTCCGAAGCCGGCGCGGCGGGCAAAGACACGCGCGGCCTCAAGCGCCAGCATCAATTTCAAAAAGTGGAAATGTTTAAATTCACGCACCCCGACCGCAGCTACGAAGAGCTCGAATCGCTCGTCGCCAATGCCGAACAGATTCTTCAGAAACTCGGCCTGCACTACCGCGTCGTGGGCTTGTGCACGGGCGACATGGGATTTGCTTCTTCCAAAACGTATGACATCGAGGTGTGGCTCCCTTCAGCGAACGAGTTCATGGAGATTTCTTCCTGTTCCAACACGGAATCGTTTCAGGCGCGCCGCTCGGGCATCCGCTTCAAGCATAAGAGCGGCAAAAGCGAATTCGTACACACACTGAACGGCTCGGGCCTCGCCGTAGGCCGCACGTGGCTCGCGATCATGGAAAATTACCAGCAAGCCGACGGCTCGGTCGTCATCCCGGAAGCGCTGCGCCCGTATCTCGGGACGGATCGCATTCCCGCAAAGCCTTGAATTTGCTTCGTATCTCAACCGGATTGCGGGCCCGGTCCGAATGCAAACGGTCGAATCTCGAAGGAATTTGACATCGCCAGAGGGCGCTTTCCGGACTTCCGCCGCCCCTCCCGCGCCGCCTTCAATCTATATTAACTAGCTTATTTTTAATAAGTTATGCCGCTTTCACCCGCCATTCCGGCTCGCAGACGTGTTTCCAAGGCATCGGCCCCTAAAATAAGCGGGTTCTTTGGTTGACACCGCTTTTCCCGGTTGACTACACTCGGCTTATTGCTCGGTCAACAGCCGCGCATAAGGTACGGCGGTCGATCGGTCCACGCGCCTTGGCCTTCCTGGTTCTTCGGGATGCAGATAGATTGGGTGACCGGAGAACACGCGCGGCGAGCTGGACCACGACGGGCCGCCAGGAAGCGTCGAGCCGGTGAGTTTAGGAGAGCGAATCGATCGGTGGGTGAGTCGGGCGCTGGCGAAGCTGGTGCATAAAATGCTCGCTCGGACTCTCGGCAACGCGAGACCCGCGCCGGCCGCCCCTCCACAGACTCGCACCGCGATTCCCTTGCATCGCGATCCGTGGTGCGGCACGTACGTTTCACCCGAGATTTCTTTTCCCTTGGAGCAAGCGGGCCAGGTGTTGCACTTCTGTTCTGCCGAGTGTCGCGCACGATACCAGCGTTCCTCGCATCGCGCGGCGAGTGCGTAGTCGCCATACTCAAGGAGAGAAACGTCCATGGCCACGGTCGCTAAAGCGGTCCCTCAACCCATCCTTCCCCGGATGGCGCCGCGCGAAGACCTGAACCCGTTTCGCATCGCGCAGATCCAGTTCGATATGGCGGCGGAATACCTGAAGCTCGATCCGGGGCTGCGCCAGATTTTGCGGACGCCGAAACGCGTCCTGGAAGCTTCCGTCCCTGTGAAGATGGACAATGGCCAGACCAAGGTCTTCACGGGATTCCGCGTGCAGCACAATATGTCGCGCGGCCCGGCCAAAGGCGGACTGCGCTATCACCCGAACGTAACCCTCGATGAAGTGAAAGCCCTGGCCGCGTGGATGACCTGGAAAACCGCGGCGGTGAATCTCCCGTACGGAGGCGCCAAGGGCGGCATCGTTTGCGATCCGAAGCACATGTCCAAAGGCGAGCTCGAGCGCATGACGCGCCGCTACGCCGCGGAAATTCAGCCAATCATCGGACCGGAAGTCGATATTCCCGCGCCGGATGTTTATACCGATTCGCAAACCATGGCCTGGATCATGGACACCTATTCCATGACAGTGGGTCACGCCTCTCCCGGCGTCGTAACCGGCAAGCCGGTTTCAATCGGCGGTTCCGAGGGCCGCATGGATGCGACGGGCCGCGGCGTGCTGTTCGTGGTGGAAGAAGCCTGCAAGGTGAAAAAAATGAATTTGCGCGGCGCGACCGTCGCGATTCAGGGTTTTGGCAACGTCGGCTCGGCCGTGGCGCGGCTCTTCGCGGAGAAAAAGGCGAAAATTATCGCCATCAGCGATTCCCGCGGCGGCGTGCACAATCCGCGCGGCATCGATCCGCTGCGCGCCCTGCGTTATAAGGAGCGTTCCGGCACGGTCGTCGGCATGCCGGGCGCGTCCCGCATGTCCAACGATGAACTTCTCGCGCTGAAGTGCGACATCCTGGTTCCCGCGGCGCTCGAAAACGTGATCACGTTGCACAACGCCGACCAGATCAAAGCCAAAATCGTCGCCGAAGCCGCGAACGGGCCAACCACGCCGCACGCCGATGAAATTCTTTCGCGCAAGGGCGTGTTTGTGGTGCCTGATATTCTCGCCAATGCCGGCGGCGTCACGGTCAGCTATTTCGAATGGGCGCAGGATTTGCAGGGATTCTTCTGGCAGGTTGCGGAAGTCAATTCCAAGCTGGAATTCGTGATGCGCCGCGCATTTAACGACGTGCACGAAACCATGCGCAAGTTTCACGTCTACCCGCGCGCGGCCGCGTACATCCTGGCTGTGGGGCGCGTCGCCGACGCGACGCTCGTCCGCGGTTTGTTCCCGTAGCGCGAATTTTTCTCACTTCTCGCCGCGCTGTTCTTCTCTCGCAACGCGTTCCTGAAAATATCTATTGCGCGCAGACAATCGTGCGCGTACATTTCGAAATGCCGGCTCGCGCGACGCAGTTGCGCAGCCGGTCCACGTTTCTGTGGGCGATTTTCGGCGCGAAGGGACTCCAGGATTTGTCCAATCACGTGAACGCGGCTCCACCGATCGTGCTGACGATCGCGGGTTTCGATCCATCGGCCGGCGCGGGCATCGCGGCGGACCTCAAAACTTTCGCGGCGCATAATTGCTATGGCGTCGCTGCTATCACGGCACTGACCGTGCAGTCCACGCAAGGCGTGAAATCCGTCCATGACACTCCCGCCGCCGAATTGCGCGCGCAGCTCGATGCGCTTCTGGAAGACGTCAAGATCGCTGCCATCAAAATCGGGATGCTGGGACACCGCGGGAACGCCGTCGTGGTCGCTGAATTTTTGGATCGCGCCGGCATCGCGAATGTCGTTCTCGATCCGGTGATGAAATCCACTTCCGGCGAAACCGATTTGGTTGACGCCGGAGGAGTCAAATACATCAGCGAGGAATTACTGAAGCGCGCGACGGTGGTCACCCCGAATATCGCCGAAGCCGAGGTTCTCTCCGGCATGGCGATCAAGGATCATGCCGCGATGGAAGCTGCGGCGCGCAAAATCGTGGAGCGGGGCGCGCGCGCCGTCGTCGTAAAGGGCGGCCACATGGAAAAGGCCATCGACGTTCTCTACGATGGAGTCGAAGTGCTTCGCTTCGGCGGCGAGCATCTGAAGAGCGAGAACACGCACGGGTCGGGCTGCACGTTCGCGTCGGCGATTGCGGCGCAACTTGCTTGCGGCCGGCCGCTTCGCGAAGCCGTCCTGCTGGCCAAAGCGTACGTCACGAAAGCCATCGAAAAGGGTTACGCGATCGGCAAGGGCCCCGGCCCGCTCGACCACTTCTACCGCATTCACACCGAACCGCCCACCCGCGGCGTCCACGAAGTCCCGCAACACGGCATGCACCCCGCCGCCGAACCCGGCGCCCACTAGAAACGCCGCAGAGACGCAGAGGCACAGAGAAATTCCAAAGCTATTTTTTGACCTGGCTTGTACTCGAGAAAATAATTTTTCTTCTTTTCTCTGTGTCTCAGTGCCTCTGTGGCTATCGTTGGTAGGCGATGCGGCCCGCCACAATTGTGGCTATCGGAGCGCCGCGGAATTCGCGACCGTCGAACGGAGAGTTTTTGGATTTGCTGGCGGATTCCGCCGCGCGGAACGTCCATTTGTGTTCCGTGGAAAAAATCGTCAGATCGCCCGGCTCGTTTTCCGCGATGCGGCGCTGCATCCCCAGGACGCGCGCCGGCCCGGACGTGAACAGTTCCACCATCCGCAGGAGCGAAAATTTTCCCGCGTGAACGAGCTCCAGCCCGAGACCCAGCGCCGTCTCGAAACCGGTGACGCCAAACGGCGCGCGATCGAATTCCACATCCTTGAGCGCGGCTTCGTGCGGCGCGTGGTCCGTGGCGATGGCGTCCACCGTGCCGTCGGCAAGCCCGGCGATGAGCGCGTCGCGGTCTTCCCTCGACGCGAGCGGCGGATTCATTTTGTAGCGCGTGTCGTACTGCACGTCCTCGTCGGTGAGCGTGAAATGATGCGGCGTGACTTCGCAGCTAACGGGCAGGCCCTTCGCTTTGGCGGCGCGCACGAGTTCCAGCGAGGCGCGCGCCGAAAGATGCGCAATGTGCAGGCGGCAACTGGTAAGTTCGCCCACTTGCACATCTCTCGCCACCGCCAGCGATTCCGTCGCCGCGGGCATCCCGCGCAGGCCCAGCCGGACCGATTGTTTTCCCTCACGCATTACCGCCCCGGCAAATAACGAGCTGTCCTCGCAGTGATCGATCACCGGCAATTCGAGGGCGCGGCAATACTCCATCACCTGCCGCAACAATTTCGCGCTGGCGATGGGCTTGCCGTCGTCGGACACGGCAACGATTCCGGCCTGTTTCATGGCGGCAATCTCCGCAAGGGCTTCGCCTTTGCTTCCGATGGACGCCGCTCCAATCGGCCACACACGCACCGGCGAAACCGCCGCGGCGCGTTCCACGATCGACCGCGTCACGGAGGCATTGTCGTTCACAGGGCGCGTATTCGGCATCGGGCAAACGGCCGTGAATCCGCCGCGCGCCGCGGCCCGCGTGCCGGTCTCGATGGTTTCCGAGGATTCGCCGCCCGGCTCGCGCAAATGACAGTGCAAATCGATAAATCCCGGAGCGACGATGAGATTCGACGCATCGAAAACTTCCGCGCCCTGGGCGCGCGACGCAAGCTGCCCGTGCGGCGCGACACCAGCGATGCGGTCGCCGTCGATCAAAACGTCGCGGGGCGCGTCGGTCCCGCTGGCGGGATCGAGAACGCGTCCGTTGCGAATCAGCAGCATTTTAGGAATCCCTTTCCGAAGAGGTGTCCCCGCCGATCATCAGGTACAGCAGCGCCATGCGCACGGCCAGTCCGTTCGTGACCTGCTCGAGCACGCACGATTGCGGACCGTCGGCCACGGCAGGATCGATTTCCAGGCCGCGAATCATCGGCCCGGGATGCAGGACGAGCGCGTCCGGCTTGGCCAGGCGCAACCGGGCGGGCGTGAGCTGGAACTGGAGAACGTATTCGTCGACGGCCAGCGCGGGTTCATGCAGGCGTTCCTGCTGGACGCGCAACGTCAGCACGACGTCCGCGCCTTCCAGCGCCTCTTCTATGCGCGCGACGCGCCGGATCGACGTTCCCGCCGCTGGCAGACACTCGAGCTCCTTCGGCAGCCACATCGCCGGCCCGCAAAGCGTGATGCGGCAGCCGAATTTTGAAAGCAAATGAATGTTCGAACGCGCCACGCGGCTGTGCAGAATGTCGCCGAGGATCGTGACGTTGAGCCCCTCGAGCGTGCCGCGCCGGTCCCGGATCGTCAGCGCATCGAGCAGCGCCTGCGTGGGATGCTCGTGCGTGCCGTCCCCCGCGTTGATCACCGGGAGCGGCAGGTTGCGCGCCACAAAATCCGGCGCACCCGACGAACTATGCCGCATCACGATGCAATCCGGCTTCATCGCGTCCAGCGTGCGGACCGTGTCGAGCAGCGACTCCCCTTTTTTCAGGCTGGACGATTCCGCCTGCAGGTTCATCTGGTCCGCTCCGAGGCGCGAAGCCGCCGTGGCGAAACTGATGCGCGTGCGCGTGGAGGGCTCGAAGAATGCCAGCGCCACGGTTTTTCCGCGCAACGTCGCCAGTTTTTTAAGGGGATGCCGCTGAATTTCCTGGAAGGGTTTCGACTGGTCCAGTACAAATAGAATTTCTTCGGCGCTGAGCGGTTCAATCCCTAGCATGTGGCCGAAGCGAAATGGCACAACGATCCTCGGAATCCTGGCCGGGCCTGCTGCGGAGGCGGTCGGCGTCAGGGAACGCGCTCGACCAGCATGACGCGCTCTTCCTGATCAATCTCGTTCAATCGCACTTCCACGATCTCGGTGTCGCTCGTCTGCACGTTGCGGCCGACGAAAGTTGCTTCGATCGGCAACTCGCGATGGCCGCGATCGATCAGCACGCACAACCGCACGCGCTTCGGCCGCCCCAGATCGAACAGCCCGTTCATGGCCGCGCGAATGGTGCGGCCCGTATACAGTACATCGTCCACGACGACCAGATCCTTGTCATCGACCGGAAACGGAATATCGCTCGATTGCAGAACCGGCTGGGCGGCGACTTTCGAAAGATCGTCGCGATACAGCGTTATGTCCAAAATCCCGACCGGCACGTCCACTCCATCGATGCCCCGCATCGACTGCGCGATTCTCTTCGCCAGCGGAACGCCGCGCCGGCGAATTCCGATCAGCGCAAGGTTGGAAGTGCCGCCGCTTTTTTCCACGATTTCATGGGCGAGCCGCTGAACCGTGCGATCGATTTCCGTCGCCGTCATCAGTTGCGTCTTTTCAACCATGCGCATTGGGCGAACATCCTAGCATAGTGCCGCCGCGTCTCGAAGCGCGTTGTGGAAGGGGTTTTGGCGCGCGGCGTTTTTTTCAACCATTTTTCCACAAGCGCAGGATGGCACCGCGCGAGACCGTGGTAAACTCCCCGCCAGTGACTGTGTCAGCCGCGGTAGACCTCTCCGTCAACGTCGGCGCGTTGCGCCTTTCTAATCCTGTCTTGGCAGCCAGCGGCACGTTCGGCTACGGTGTCGAATTCGCGCACCTCGTCGATCTGAACCGCCTGGGCGGAATCGTCGTGAAGGGCCTTTCCCTCGAACCCATGGCAGGCGCCCCGGAACCCCGGCTGTGCGAGACGCCGTCGGGAATGCTCAATGCCATCGGCCTGCAAAACATCGGTGTGCGCGCCTTCGTGGCGGAAAAGTTGCCGGCGCTGCGGCACTTCAAAACTGCCGTCATCGCCAACGTTTTCGGCTACTCCATCGATAGCTATGTGGGCGTAATTCGGGTGCTCGAAGAGGCGGAAGGACTCTCTGGATACGAACTCAACATCTCCTGCCCCAACACTGCCCACGGCGGCATCCAGTTCGGCAGCGATCCCGGGATGGTGTCGGAAGTGGTAGCCGCAGCCCGGCAAACCGCCCGCCGCCCTTTGTGGGTAAAGCTCTCGCCAAACGTAACAGATATTGGTGCGATCGCCCGGGCTGCGGAGGAAGCCGGGGCGGATGCCCTGACCGTGGCGAATACCTACCAGGCCATGAGTATCGATATCCATACCCGGAAATCGAGGCTTGGGCGGCTCACCGGGGGATTATCCGGCCCAGCCATCAAGCCGATCACCCTCCGGCTGGTCTATGAAGCCCGGCGAGCCGTCAAGATACCCGTGGTCGGCCTTGGAGGGATAGAAAAGGCCGAAGATGCATTGGAATACCTCATGGCAGGGGCCTCGGCCATAGAAGTCGGGACAGCGAATTTTGCACGGCCGAACGCGTGTGAGAACATTGTAGATAGGCCTAGAAAGATGGTGTAGCAAGAAATAACATCAATAGTATCAATAGTTTAATTGGATCGTTTCAGGCCGATTGTCCTTGAACCGCTGGACGCCGCGTGTTAGCATTTTCGTGCCTATAACGCAGGGGGAGAGGATGCGTAGGCGACTTTTCATGTTCTGGGCCGCTTTCCGCTGGTTGCCACTAATGTTCATAGTGGCCCAGGGTCTCGAAGCCCCTCTGGTGGCCCACGTTAGCCAACCTCTTAATCCCATTCGAGTTTTCACAACAAAGGCGAGCTGGTACGGCGGCAGGTTTCAGGGCCGGAAGACCGCCAGCGGCGAGAAATACGATATGTATGCCGCCACCGGGGCCAGTCCCGACCTGCCTTTTGGCTCCCTGGTACGTGTGACGAACCCTAGGACCCACGTAGCCCAGCTGATCCGCATCAACGACCGCGGCCCTTTCATCGATGACCGCGAGCTGGATGTCTCCTATCTGGTGGCGTGCCGCCTGGGCATCTTGGACAAAGGTATTACGCGCTTGCGTGTTGAGCTCTTGGAGGTGCCAAAACGTCCCTGAGTGACCGTGCCCGTCAAAAAGTAATCCTCGCCCTCGATTTTCCGTCTCTAGAACCTGCCTTAGAGCTAGCCCAATCGCTTTCCCACACTATCGGCATCTTTAAGATAAACATACACTTATTCACGGAATCCGGCCCCGTCGCGGTTGCAAAACTGCATCATCTCGGCCCCGGAATCTTCCTGGATCTGAAATTCCATGACATCCCGAATACCGTGAAAGGGGCCGTCGGAAGCGCGGTTGGCCTGCCGGGTGTGGAGTTGTTGGACGTCCACGCCCTGGGCGGCCTTGAAATGATGCGCGCCGCAGCAAAGGTGAGGGACGAAGCCAAGGCGGCGAAATTAACGCCTCCCAAGCTCCTGGCCATTACGATCCTGACGAGCATGGATAACGCCGCCCTGCGCGGAGTTGGAATTACAGGCCCGGCGTCGAGGCGCGTGGTTCAGTTGGCCCGCCTCGCGCAAAAGGCCGGGATGGACGGCGTCGTCGCGTCCCCTCAAGAGGTCAAGGCGATTCGGCGGGCGTGTGGGAAAGACTTCTTGATTGTGGTTCCAGGTATCCGCCCCCTGGTGGGAGGCGGACCGACCGGAAGCAGGAAAAGCAAATCGGGCAGCCCCCGAATGGATGACCAGGCGCGCGTTGCGACTCCCGCGGAAGCGATTCGCGCGGGCGCGGATTACCTGGTGATCGGCAGGCCGATTACGGGCGCTCCCGATCCCGAGGCGGCAGCGCGCGCCATTGTCGAAGAGATCGCCTCAGCGCTCCCGCGAAGCTGAACCTCGCGGTGCCGTTCGGCGAGATTCCATCCGGGCTGCTTTGCACCCGCGTCAACCAATTCAGACTTGCGTCTATCGGGCCGTTAACGTGCTATAATCTGCGCATTGAGTCTTGCGCAGTGCCCGTCAATCCGGCGGAAAGCGACTCAAAAGGCAGGTACATCATGGGAGAGTTCAGCCCATTTCATTGGCTCGTAGTGCTGGCCATCGTGGTTCTCTTGTTCGGCGGAAAGAAGATTCCGGAAGTGATGCGCGGCTTGGGCGAGGGAATTCGGAGTTTCAAGGAAGGCATGCACGGCGCAGGGCAAGGGCCCGCGCAGACGACGCAAGTGTCTCCTCCGGCTCCGCCGGCCGCGACCCCGGCCACTGAAGAAAAGAAGTAATTCCTCCAGCGTGTTGATGGAGGCAGGGTTCGTATTAAAGGGCGGTCGTGCAGACCGCCCTTTTTCTTTGCCTACTACTTCGTGCCTCGCCAGCCCAGTTCGCGCAGAAGCGCATAGAGTCTCGCCAGCGGCAATCCCACAACATTAAAGTAGCAGCCCTCGATTCTGGGAATGAATCGTCCGGCGAGCCCTTGGATGGCATACGCGCCCGCTTTGCCCAGGGGTTCTCCGCTCGCGATGTATCCGCCGATTTCCCGTTCGTCCAGCGGCGCAAACGTTACGGCTGATGTTTCAACCGCCGCGCGCGTCTCGCCATCGGGCAATCGCAGCAGGAAAATACCCGTAAGAACGTGGTGGGTGCGCCCGCTCAGCTTGGCGAGCATCTCGCGCGCGTGCGCGGAATCGTCCGGTTTGCCAAGGATCTCGCCGTCGAGCTCGACGGTGGTGTCGGCGCCGACGATCACGAACTCGCGGTCCTCGCCCTGCAATTGCGCCGCGACCGCGCGCGCTTTTGCTTCGGCGAGGCGCGCCACCATGGCGTGCGCCGTTTCGCAGGCAAGCGCCATCTCATCGACGTCCGCCGCGCGAATTTCAAATGGAATTCCCGCATCGCGAAGAATTTCCGCGCGGCGCGGGGAGGAAGAGGCCAGGATAATTTTCATAGGAGTCTTAGGTGGCGCAGGCTTCAGCCTGTGGGGGTTGGTCGGAGCATCATCGCCAGTATTGGCTCGTCTTCGCGCCGCCGCTCAAGTCCGCCCCACCAAATCACAGGACAACCGATTCGGTATACTCGCCGAACACCCGGCGCAACGCATCCGAGATCTCTCCGACCGTGGCATAGGCCTCGACGGCAGCGGCGATCGCGGGCATCAGATTTTCGCCGGAGCGCGCGCGCCGCTCGACTTCGTTTACGGCCGCGAGGGCTCGCGAGGAATCCCGGCGAGCGCGCAACGCCCGCACCCGCTCGATTTGCGCGCGTTCGAGTTCCGGATCGACGCGCATCGTCGGAATCGGCGTTTCCTTTTCCGCAACGAACTGGTTTACGCCGACGACGATCTGTTCGCGGCGTTCCACCGCGCGCTGATACTCGTACGCGGCCTTCTGGATTTCCCCCTGGACGTATCCGGTTTCGATGCCGCGCAGCATGCCGCCGAGCGCGTCAATTCGAGCGATATATTCCTTCGCCCGCGCTTCGATTTCGCCGGTCAACGTTTCGATGGCGTAGGAGCCTCCCAGAGGGTCCGCCGTATTCGTCACGCCGGTTTCCTGAGCGATGATCTGCTGCGTCCGCAACGCGAGAAGCGCCGCGTCTTCGGTGGGGAGCGCGAGCGCCTCGTCCCTCGCGTTCGTGTGCAGCGACTGGCAACCGCCGAGGACCGCGGCCAGAGCCTGAAGGGCGACGCGCACGATATTGTTCTCCGGCTGCTGCGCGGTGAGCGAACTCCCGGCCGTCTGCGCATGAAAGCGGAGCATCATGGACGCGGGATTCTTGGCGCCGAAGCGGTCGCGCATCAGGTGCGCCCAGAGCCTGCGCGCGGCGCGGTATTTGGCAATCTCCTCGAGCAGATCGTTGTGCGCGTTGAAGAAGAACGACAGCCGCGGCGCGAATTCATCCACGGCAAGTCCCGCGGCGATCGCCGCGTCAACGTAGGCAATCGCATCGGCCAGCGTAAAAGCGATTTCCTGCGCCGCCGTCGAGCCCGCCTCCCGAATGTGATAACCGGAAATCGAAATCGTGTTCCAGGCGGGAAGCTCGGTGCGGCACCAGGCGAAGAGATCCGTGACGATTCGCATCGACGGGCGCGGCGGAAAGATGTACGTGCCGCGCGCGATGAACTCTTTCAAGATATCGTTTTGCACGGTCCCGGACAGTTTTCGCAGGTCCGCGCCCTGCTTCTTGGCGACCGCGGCATAGAGCGCCAGCAGAATCGCCGCCGTCGCGTTGATCGTCATGGACGTCGTCACGCGATCGAGCGGAATCCCGTCAAAGAGCGCCTGCATGTCTTCGAGCGAGTCGATGGCCACGCCGACTTTTCCGACTTCCCCCACGGCGCGCGGATGATCCGAATCGTGTCCGATCTGCGTCGGCAGATCGAACGCCACGGAGAGTCCCGTTTGCCCTTTCGCGAGCAAGTAGCGGAAGCGCTCGTTGGATTGCTGCGCCGTGCCGAATCCGGCGTACTGGCGCATCGTCCACAAACGCCCCCGGTACATGGTCGGGTAGATGCCGCGGGTGTAGGGGAATTCGCCCGGAACGCCGATCGATTCCTCGGTGTTTTGTTTGGAGAGGTCGTCCTGCGTGTAGACCGTTTTCAGCGGAATGCCGCCGAGCGTCGTGAAGCGCTCCTTCCGCTCGCCCGTTTGCGGCGGTTTTTCTGCGGTCGAGTTATTGAGAGGGTTCATCGCACACGCCGCGAATCGCGAAATGAAAGCACGCCGAAAAAGACCATGAGGACCGCGTAGCCGCCGCTCATGCCGATCAGCCACCGACCGGCTCCGTTATGCCAGGCGCGCCAGGAGGCCTGCACCGCCGCGACCGCGAGAATAAAAAACACGGCGCCCGTCACTTCGTGAAACAACTCGCGCGCGGCGCGCCACAGCACGCGAAGCGAGTGCCGCACCGTCGCGAAGAGTCCCATGGGTTGCGTGGCCACAAAGGAATTCTAGTACAAAATGGCCGCGGCCACAGCGAAGACGCGAGGCGTAGGCGGATTAGGCACGCGCCGTACTCCCCCGGTACTTGTTTCCCGCGCCTCTGCGCCCTACAATGAAAAAACAGGGGAGTTTTCCCGAGGGAGGCATCGTGCAACTCGATGATCATCTAAAACAACTGCTGCGCGAGTTGGGACACGCCATTAACGACACGGTATCGGAATCCGGGCGCATCTCCGAGGCCATTTCGGAAGTGCGTTCCGCCGGTTTCGACATCGTGCTGAAGCTGGACGCAACCATCGGCCTGGCGCGCCGCGATGCCGACGATACAAAAATCACGTCGAACGACCGCCGCTTCCTCGAATCGCTGCACATTCAGGTCGATCAGGAAATCCTGCACGAGGAGCGGGACGAAAAGAAATTTGAAATGACGCCGCAGGACGTTCGCTTTCTGAAGTCGCTGAAAATCACGGTCGATGATTCGCAATAAGATTCTCGCGCTGCGGCTCGTCGCGGCCGCTGGCATCTGCGGCGCCGCGCTGTTTCTTTTTTCGCCCGCTGCCAAAGCGCAAATTGGCTCTCAAGCTGGCCCGCAACCCGGTCCGTCGCCTTCCCCTCTCTCCCAACAAGTCATCAAGGTGCACTATCAGGTTGTGCGTATGGGGTACGACTCGATTCAGGTGGCCAATCCCTCCAACCAGAGGGAACTTCATACGTTTGTGTATTCCCCTAAGATCCGCGACAAAATGCAGGCGCTTTTTAACGCCGGCGGCTATCAGTATGGAGATCGCGTCACCGTTTGGCACCAGCGTGGCGGCGATGTCGCGTTGAAGATCAAGGGCAAGCCCTCCAAGCGGCACTGAGCCTCCAGGCTCGCCATGATTCGCCTTCCCGCTGTCTCCGGCCGCTTTTATCCAGACGATCCAGAACTCCTGCGCGCCGCTGTCGACTCGTTTCTTTCCACGGCCGGCGAAGAAAAGAAAACTCGCGCGCGCGCGTGCCTCGTTCCTCACGCCGGCTACGTGTATTCGGGGAGCGTGGCGGGAGAAGTCTACCGACGCGTTGAAATTCCTCGCCGTGTGATTCTGGTCGGCCCGCGCCATTTTCCGCGCGGCGCGCCGCTCGCGATTCTTTCCGACGGCGCCTGGCAAACGCCGCTGGGAATGGCGCCCATCGATTCTTCGCTGGCGCAGAAAATCCACAGTGCGTTTCCGCCGCTGCGTGAGGATGCGCTGGCGCACAGCGCGGAGCACTCTCTCGAAGTCCAGCTTCCCTTCCTGCAGCGTCTTGTTCCCTCGTTCGCGTTTGTGCCGATCGTGATTGGCCCGGCGAAATGGGAGACTCTCGACGGCCTGGGCCACGCACTCGCCGGCGTGATCGCCGCGGAGCGCGAACCCGTTCTGCTCGTGGCCAGTTCGGACATGAACCACTACGAAAACGACGCCGTCACGCGCGTGAAAGACCGCAAGGCGATCGATCCGATTCTCGCGCTGGAGCCGCGCAAGCTCTTCGACACCGTGCGCGACGAAAACATTTCCATGTGTGGATATGCGGCCGCGGTCGCAGTGCTGATCGCCGCGCGCGAACTCGGCGCGTCGCGGGGCGAACTGATCCGCTACGCGACTTCGGCAGACGTGAACGGCGACCTCGAACAGGTCGTGGGCTATGCCGGAATAGTGGTGCCTTAACGCTGCGGTTTCAGGCTGCGGAAGACGCGCGTCCCGGCTACTCCGGAGCAAACGCCAGCAGCACGTTGCCCGGCATGCCGCCATTGCGCGGATACCCGGAGTTGACGAACACCATGCCTCCCGCAACGACCGGGCCCGCTCCGTCGATCGAACCGCCCTTGGCCGGCACGCCGTTCACCGTGGAATATTCCTTGGCCGTATCGAAATCCCAGACCATCGTGCCATCTTCGGTTGAGAAAGCCCGCAAGTGTCCATCGAGACCGGGAGCGAACACCACGCCGGAAATCAGCGTCAATGCCGCGGACTGGCCGGGACTGCACCCGGGCCGCGGCGGATCGCACGGATGGCTCGGAGCGAACCACGCCTTCGAGCCGTCCTCGAGATGAAGCGCCGTCAAGCCGCCGCCCTGCACCGGATCGAACGTCGCGCCTCCGACAGGACCGGCCGTATTCATGACCGCGTGCACATCGGAAACCGCCGCGTACACTTTCTGTCCGTCCGTGGCCATGCCCCACTGCACGCCGCCGTTGAGTCCGCCTTTTCCAACGCGCGTCTGCCAAAGAATTTTTCCCTTGGCATCCGGATCGAACGCGGAGACCACTCCGGATTTTTGCCCCGCAACCAGAAGTTCCTTGCCGTTCGGAGCGCGAACCAAGATGGGAGAAGAGCCGAAATCGTAATCCGGCCCGTCCGGAGGCGGACAATTCACGCCTTTGCTGCGGCATGCGGATGTATAGGCGTCGTTCGCGGTGACCTGCTCAGTCCACACGACTCGCCCGGTTTTCAATTCGAGCGCCATCACGGCGTCGCTGGTGGATGTTGCGGGCACGGAATAATTGTCACCGGTGGCCACGTAGAGAAGACCGCGCTTCGTATCGATCGTCGGGGCAGACCAGATCGGAGCGCCGGAAGGTCCCCATTGCTCCGCTCCCACGCTGTTCTTGCCGGTCTTTTGTGGAGGCCGGTCAATCGTATACGTTTTCCAGATCACAGAGCCGTCGCCGACGCGAACGGCGGTGACGCTCCCGCGAAACGTGCAGCACGCATACTCCGGATTCAACGAACGCGTTTCCTCCCACGATGCCGCCGGAATATAGACGATGCCGTTGAGAGCCACGGACGAGCCGGTCATGCGCGCGGCGTCATGATCGTCGATCCGCTTTTTCCAAATCACGCGGCCGGACTTGGCCTCCAGCGCGTAGCCCCAGCCGATCAAGTCGGTGAACACCAAAGTTGTAGAGGAGCCGTTCATTACGGGAAGAATCGCGGCGCGCACCGGCCCGTTCGCCTGATAGACCCAGTGGATGCAACCCGTTCCGGCATCCACCGCTTCGACCGCGCCGCTGGCGCTGCCGACAAAGAGCGTCCCGTTCACGACGCTCGGCGCCGCAAACGCGGTGACGTCGCCGGGAAATCCGAGCGCCCACTTCAACTTGAGGCGGCGCACTTGTCCGGACTCGAGGCCCGCATGCTCGGCGGTCTGGTAGCGCGTGTTGGAGGCGGATGGACTCCAGCCGGCCCAGGCGTCCTTCGCGGAACCGGACATGATGGAAACGTTCGCAGCGCAAAATGCGCTTGCCGGCAGCGGCGCTTCTTCCGCCTTCGTTCCCAGATAGTTCGCCACAGCTTCCCGCTCGGCGCGATTGATCGGGTAAGCCACAGCCATCATCAATCCGAAATCCAGCGTCCGCAGAATTCGCGCGGCGGAAAGTTTCTGGAGCGCATCCTTCGACGGCGCGCGCGAACCCGGCTGCTCGTGACACGTGGCGCAACGCTTTTGGTAGACCTCCGCGCCGGACGCGGTGGCAGGCGCTGGCGAGGCGCTTTGCGCCGCACATGCAGGCGTCGCGCTGAGAAGCGCCAAAAGGATGCC
Source organism: uncultured Acidobacteriota bacterium (assembly GCA_963800455.1). Classification (GTDB taxonomy): domain Bacteria; phylum Acidobacteriota; class Terriglobia; order Acidiferrales; family UBA7541; genus Palsa-360. The sequence goes on from CAWDAY010000004.1 coordinate 2,404,566, forward strand.
GAGCGAAAAATTGAGTTTTCCAGAAGTCATCGGAATTTCCTCGAAGGTATGAAACTCAGAAGGAATCTTACGATATTTTCCGCGTTCCTGTGGCGCAGGCTTCAGCCTGTGGGGTCTGGTTGCAGCAGGATCGATCGCGCCCTCACAAAACCCCACAGGCTGAAGCCTGCGCCACCCGATTCGCGCGACGGCCGTCGACGGAATGCGTTTCCGGAATTTTCCAGTAGGGAAAACTCTAAACGCGGGCGGCGGCTTCCTGCTCGAACGCGTGATACGACGAACGCACCAGCGGCCCGGACTCGACGTGCGCGAAGCCCATCCGTTCCCCCAATACTTTGTACTCGGCAAACTCGTCGGGATGAACGTAACGCGCCACGGGTAAATGCTCGCGCGTCGGCTGCATGTATTGTCCCAACGTAAGGATGTCGGTGCCCAGGGCGGCCAGATCCTCCATCGCTGCCAGGACTTCCGCGCGCTCTTCGCCGAGTCCCAACATCAGCCCCGTCTTGGTGGACATTTCAGGCGCCGATGATTTCGCGCGGCGCAGCAATTCGAGCGACCGCGTATACACCGCGCCCTTGCGCACCTGGTGATACAGCCGCGGCACCGTTTCCGTGTTGTGATTCAGGACGTCCGGACGCGCGGCGATCACCGTTTCCAGCGCGTTCCAGTCCCCGCGAAAATCGGGGATCAAAACTTCCACTTTGCACTTCGGAATGCGCGCGCGAATTTCGGAGATGGTACGAGCGAAAATGGCCGAGCCGCCGTCCGGCTGATCGTCGCGATTGACGGAAGTCACCACCGCGTACCGCAAGCCCATTCGCGCGGCCGCCTCGGCCACGCGCACCGGTTCCTGCTCGTCCGGCGGTCCGTCCGGCTTGCCCGATGGAACGGCGCAGAAGCCGCAGGCCCGCGTGCAAATGTTTCCCAGAATCATGAACGTCGCAGTGCCATGCTCCCAGCACTCGCCCATGTTCGGGCACCGTGCGCTCTCGCATACCGTGTGGAGCTCCAGCGTCCGCATGAGTCGCTTCAGGTCCTGATATTTGGGCCCGTTGAAGAACTTGACGCGCAGCCAGTCCGGCCTCGGGTGCGCTGCCGGATCGAGCGATGCTCCCGGAGCCGATACCGGGCCCGAGTTGGAAAGAATGTGAAAAGGCGACGCCATTCGGAGTGATCTCGATTTCCTATTCTAAGCGCAGCTTCGAAGAGACACAAGCGCAGTGGTTGCCGGGATATTCCAGCGTAACCGCTTGGGTCGGCACTGCGGGATCGAGAGGTAGTCCGCTGGGAATCTGGCGCTACGTGCATGCGCGGCCCGTCGTGCAAGTGACATAATACACCTTTGAAGGACGTATGGGGTGCTCGCACGGTGATGCCTTTCCACCACGCGGAAAGATGTCTTTTGTGTCTTTTTTACCACGCCATATTACCTTTACGCCGCCAACCTACTGATTTTAATGACCTAAACATTGTTACGGAAGGGCTCCCAAGTGCTACTATAGAGCCCGCCCATGAGCTACCAAACCACGATCGAGAAGCCGGTTGCCACGCAGGGGATCGGACTCCATACGGCAGTGAAATCCCATCTGCGGCTCGTGCCAGCCCCGGCGAATACGGGAATCGTGTTCCGGCGCGTGGACCTCGACAATTTTGAGATCGAGGCGCACGTCGGCAACGTAGCGCGCGTCAGCTACGCGACCAGCCTGATGAAGAAGGGCGTGCTGCTCTCCACGACCGAGCACCTGCTCGCGGCTCTCTATTCGTGCGGCGTGGACAATGTCTATGTCGAGCTGGACGCGCTGGAATTGCCGATTCTGGACGGCTCCTCGCAACCCTTCATCGATATGCTCGCGCAGGCCGGAATCCGGAAGCTTCGGAAGCGGCGGCGCTATCTCAAAGTCGTGAAGCCTCTGGAGTTTACGGACGGCGGACGCCGCATCGGGATCTATCCGGCGGATGATTTTCAAGTGCGCTGTTTCGTCGAGTACGCGCATCCCTCCGTCGGAGCCCAGGAAGTCGAGATGCGCGTCGGGCGCGAATCCTTCATCCGGATGCTGGCGCCCGCGAGAACTTTCGGTTTCGTGCAGGATTTCGAGGGGCTGCGCCGAATGGGGCTGATTCGCGGCGGATCGCTCGAAAACGCGATCGTCCTGAATGAAGGCGGCATCATGAACGGCCCGTTGCGGTTCCCGGACGAGTTCGGCCGGCACAAAGCGCTGGACCTGATCGGAGACCTCGCACTCGTCGGCCGCCCGCTACTCGCGCGCGTCGAGGCCTACAAGGCCGGCCATGCCCTGCACACACAACTGGTTACGCGCCTTCTGGCCGATCCGTCCCTATGGACTGAGACTTACGACGACGCCCCGGCGGAGCGCGTCCATCTCCGCGCCGAGTCGGCTGCCTCCGCTGCGGACTGAATCCACCCTCCCCTGGCGGCTTGCGTGTGCCGTTGTGTTCCTTCGATGAAGTATTCGATTCGCATCGTCCACCCTGCGCCCGCATTGTCAATCCGTGTGGAAACGCTGAAAATGCAGACATGGCAAATTCCGATTTGACGATTGTGATTCTGGCGGCCGGCAAGGGCACGCGACTGAAATCCGCGCTGGCCAAAGTGTTGCACCGCGCGGGCGGGCGGCCTCTTGTCGAGCACGTGGTGCGCGCCTGCCAGTCGATCAAGCCGCGCGAAATCGTCGCGGTGGTCGGGCATCAGGCCGATGACGTGACCGCAGCGGTGGCGACGCTCGGCGTCAAGACGGTTTTGCAGGAGCCGCAACGCGGGACCGGCCACGCCATGCTCGTGGCGCGGCGCGCGATTTCCTCCCGCGCGAAATTTGCGATTCTTTTGCCGGGCGACGCGCCACTGATTCGCACGGAAACGGTTGCGGCGCTGGCCTGCGCGCACCGCGAAAGCGGCGCCGCGGCGACCATTCTTTCCGCCGAAATCGAAAATCCCGCCGGCTACGGACGGATCGTGCGGCAGGACGACGGTTCCGTCGCCGCGATTGTCGAGGATTCGGCGCTCACGCCCGAACAGCGCCCGATTCGCGAGATCAATTCCAGCATGTACTGCTTCACGCTTGAAAAGCTGTGGCCGTGCCTCGCGACGCTCAAGCCGCAAAACGTGCACAAAGAACTGTATTTGACGGACGCTATCGCGGTGTTGCGGCAGAAGGGCGAGAAAGTGCAGGCCGTCCTCGCGTCCGATCCCGATGAAGTCCTGGGTTGCAACACGCGCGCCGATCTCGCCGCCGTGGACGCCGTGTTCCGCCGCCGCAAGCGCGCCGCCATCATGGACGCGGGCGTTACGATCGAATTGCCGGAGACGGTTTTGATCGATCCCGACGTCACGGTCGGCGCCGACTCGCGGATCGAGCCGGGCGTGCAGCTTCTCGGAAAAACGCGCGTCGGCGCGAACTGCACGATCCGCACCGGAAGCGTGTTGTCCGACGCCGTGCTCGAAGACAATGTGCTGGTGAAGCCCTACACGATCGTTTCGCGAGCCACCTCTCGCGCGGCACTCAAGTCGGGCCGTTCGCGCATCTTCGCGACGGCGCGCGCCTCGAAGAAAACGCGCGCGTGGGGAATTTCGTCGAAGTGAAAAAGAGCGTGCTCGGCGAGGGCGTGAAGTCCATGCACCTCACCTACCTCGGCGACGCGCGCATCGGCAGCGGCACCAACATCGGCGCGGGCACGATCACGTGCAATTACGACGGCGTGAACAAAAATCCCACGACCATCGGCAAGCGCGTCTTCATCGGCAGCGATACGGCGCTCGTCGCGCCGGTGCGTGTTGGTGACGGAGCCTACGTCGGAGCAGGCTCGGTGATTACCAAGAACGTGCCGGCCGATGCGCTGGGAGTCGCGCGGGGCCAGCAGGTAAACAAGCTCGGATGGGCCACCGCGCGCCGCCGCCAACTTGCCGCCGCCGGCAAACCCGCAAAATCGAAGCGCAAAGCGCGCAAGAAAAAGTAGCGCGGGCTTCAGCCTGCGGGTTTTGATTTTTCTTCAGGACTAGCATCAGCCAGGACCAACAAAAATCCACAGGCTAAAGCCTGCGCCACTTAACACCCTGCAACCCGTCCCGAATTGAACCTGTTGCTCCGTTTCCCTTCTGGTGATAGTCTGGCCTCAAATCTCCTCTTGGGAGGACCAGGCTATGGGCGTGTGGGTGAACTGGGGCCTCGTAGTAGCGGCAATCGCCTTCATCTTCGGCGATCTCGTCCTGGAAGTATACGAAAGCGTAAATCTTGCTATGCTCGGTATGTTCCTGCTTGCGGGCGGGATCCTCGGCTTGGCCGTCGATTCGGCCGCCGTCGGCATCGGGACCGCGATTGCTTTGGAGCTCGTCTCCTTGGCGGTCCATCGCCGCCCCGGACACATGCAGCCGAAACAAGTTTCCGGGAACTAGAGCCGCCCGGGTAGATTTGCGAATCTCGATCGGTCGAACCTTCGGTTTCGCCCGCGCCCGGCTTATCGTTGTGCCAGCTTGACATTCTTCTGCCTGCGAACCCGTCTCCGCTCCATTCCTAAAATCTCAGCGACAGGATCCGAATCTTTGCTCTCTTCCACTGGCACGGGGAATCGGACCTCGCGCTGTGATAAAATCTGCGCGAGGGGAGAATCCGCGCGATGAAATTTGGTGTGGTGGTGTTTCCGGGCTCGAATTGCGATCACGACGCCTGGTACGCGCTCGGCGAAGTTCTCCACCAGCCGGTTGAATTCCTGTGGCATCAATCCGAACAAGTAAACGGCTTTGACGCGATCCTGCTGCCCGGCGGATTTTCCTACGGCGATTATCTGCGCACGGGCGCGATTGCGCGATTTTCTCCCGTGATGCGCGCCGTGGAAAAATTCGCGCGCGGCGGAGGCCTGGTTCTCGGCATCTGCAACGGTTTTCAGATTTTTTGCGAAGCGGGTTTGCTCCCCGGCGTGCTGCAGCGCAACGCGGGGATGCGATTTGTCTGCAGGCAGGTGCACATTCGCGTGGAAACCACGGACACGCCGTTTACCGCCGCGGCCACCCCCGGCCAGGTGCTGCAAATTCCGATCGCGCACGGCGACGGAAATTATTATTGCGACGAAGCGACGCTCGCCGAACTGCAACGAAACAAACAAATTGTGTTTCGATACACGACGCCGGACGGGCGCGAGGACGCGGCGGCCAATCCGAACGGCTCGCTCGCGAATATCGCCGGCGTATGCAATCGCGGGCGCAACGTAGTGGGCCTGATGCCGCATCCGGAACGCGCGGTGGAGATAGCAGCTCGGCTCGACCGACGGCCTGGTGATTTTTCGCTCGCTGATCGAGTCGCTCATGAAGCAGGCTGCGATTTCTGCTTAGCTGCTTTTTTTGATCTTGCAGTATGCGCTGTGGATTGGCGTGTCTCTGTAGGGGCACGGCAATGCCGTGCCCCTACGAGGAAACTTCGTTGCAGGCTTACGAATGATTCGGCAGCATCAATTGCACAGGAGAAGATGTTAGACACCGAAATCAAAGTCACGCCGGAACTGGCGGCCGAGCACGGCCTCACCGCCGAGGAATACGCGCGCATCCAGAAAATTCTGGGCCGCGATCCCAAAATTCACCGAGCTGGGCATCTTCAGCGTGATGTGGAGCGAGCACTGCTCCTACAAATCGAGCAAAGTCCATCTGCGCCGCCTGCCCACGCGCGGGCCGCAGGTATTGCAGGGACCCGGCGAAAACGCGGGCGTCGTGGACATCGGCGACGGCCTCGCCGCCGCGTTCAAAATGGAGTCGCACAATCATCCCGAGCTACGTCGAGCCGTTTCAGGGTGCGGCCACAGGCGTCGGCGGAATTCTGCGCGACATTTTCACGATGGGCGCGCGGCCGATTGCCGTTCTCGATTCGCTGCGCTTCGGTCCGATCACATCCGGCACTTCAGGGGCTAAAGCCCTGGAAGACGAGCCGCAAACGGCCGGGCTAAAGCCCGGCCCTCCAAAACTCCAGGCCGAAGCGGGACTCGTGACAAAAACAGAAGCCGGAAGGACGGGCTTCAGCCCGTCCGATCGGCTTGGTCCCGGAGGGGCTTTAGCCCCTGAAGTTGTCGACGAGGCCGCACTCGCGCGCAACCGCCGGATTCTCGACGGCGTCGTGCGCGGCATCGCGCATTACGGCAATTGTTTCGGCGTGCCCACCGTTGGCGGCGAAGTGCAATTTGAGCCGGGCTATTCCGCGAATCCCCTGGTCAATGTTCTGGCGCTGGGCATTGCAAAAAAGGAAGATCTATTTTTCGCGAAAGCGCGCGGCGTCGGCAATCCCGTGATTTACGTGGGCGCGAAAACCGGGCGCGACGGAATTCACGGCGCGTCGCTGCTCGCCTCCGCGGAATTCACCGAGGAATCGCAGCAAAAGCGGCCCAACGTGCAAGTCGGCGATCCGTTCATGGAAAAGCTGCTGCTCGAAGCGTGCCTCGAAGCGATGCAGACGGGCGCCGTCGTCGCGATTCAGGACATGGGCGCGGCGGGACTCACAAGCACGTCGTGCGAAATGGCTTCGCGCGGCGGCCTCGGCATCGAAATCGAACTCGCGCGCGTGCCGCAGCGCGAGCCGGGCATGACGCCCTACGAAATGATGCTCAGCGAATCGCAGGAGCGCATGCTGCTCGTTGCCGAACGCGGCCGCGAGCAGGAAGTGTTCAAGGTGTTCGCCAAGTGGGGACTGGACGCGGTGGAGATCGGGCGCGTCACCGAGGACGGCCTGGTGCGCGTGCTGCATCACGCAAAAGTGGTGGCGGAAATTCCCGCGCACGCGCTCGCCGAAGAAGGGCCGGTCTACCAGCGTCCGCTCGCCGCGCCACGCGCCGATCCCGCAGCGGAACCGCGGCTCGTGGAATTCAGCGCGCCGGATGAAAATCTCACCGAACAATTTCCGCGCATTGCTCGCAGCGCCCGCGATTGCCTCGAAGCGCTGGATCTGGGAGCAATACGACTACATGGTGCGCACCAATACAATCGAAGCTCCGGGAGCGGGCGACGCCGCCGTCGTGCGCATCAAGGGCACCAAACGCGCGCTCGCGCTTGCATCCGACGGCAACGGCCGCTGGTGCCGCCTCGATCCGTTCGTCGGCGCGCAACTTGCCGTGGCCGAAGCCGCGCGCAACGTGGCCTGCTCGGGCGCGAAGCCCATGGCCGCGACCAATTGCCTCAATTTTGGCAGCCCCGAAAAGCCGGAAGTGATGTGGCAATTCAGCCGCGCAATTGACGGCATCGCCGCGGCGTGCACCGCGCTCGAAATTCCCATCACCGGCGGCAACGTAAGTTTTTACAACGAGACGCTGGGCCGTTCCATCGATCCGACGCCTGTTCTCGGCGTGCTCGGAATGATCGAAGATGCTTCGCGCGCGCTGGGCATGGCGTTTCGCGCCGACAGGCGACGCAATTTTCCTGCTCGACGGAAACGCGAACTGCAGCAAGCAACCCGAAAATCGCCGCGAAGGAATTTTCCTCCTCCGAATATGCGCGCACGATTCGCGGCGTCGAAGCCGGAGCGCCTCCCGCGGTGAATCTCGCGGCGGAAAAACGCCTGATCGCGTCGCTGGTCGCGCTCGCACGCGAAGGCAAATTGCAATCCGCGCACGACGTCAGCGACGGCGGCATCGCCGTAACGCTCGCGGAATCGTGCTTCGCAAGCAACGGCCTTTCCGCGCACATTTCGCTGCGCAGCAACGAGCCGGACGAAGCCGCGCTCTTCGGCGAACGCGGCGCGCGCGCAGTCGTATCGGTTACTCCTGAAAATGTTGCCGCTGTGCGCCGGATTGCGGCACAATATGAAGTGGCAGCCGTGGAAGTCGGCCGAGTCCCCGCGGCGAATTCCGCATCGAATTAAATGGGACAGATGGTAGTCAGCGCCGAAGTCCCCCCTCTCGCTGACGACTGGAGCGGAGCCCTCGAACGGCTCCTGAGGTAGGCGCCATCCGAAAAATGGCCGGCACGGAAGATTTTGTGTGAGGAAGCGACTTTGAGTTGTGTAGCGCCGGCCTTCAGGCGGGCATTTACGCGAATCCACGATGCCCGCCTGAAGGCGGGCGCTACATGACATCCGAAAGGCAGAATGAATCGCCTGATCGAAATCGAGAACGACCGGTTCCACGATCACTGCGGCGTGTGCGGCGTCTTCGGCCATCCCGAAGCGTCCAAACTGGCCTACCTCGGCCTCTACGCTCTGCAGCATCGCGGCCAGGAATCCGCCGGAATCGTTTCCAGCGACGGCCGCGAATTGCATCTGGAAAAAAGCATGGGCCTGGTCGCGGATATTTTTCAGCCGCACGTGCTGGCGCGCCTTCCGGGCGAATCCGCCCTCGGCCACACGCGCTATTCGACCGCCGGCGACACTTCGCTCATGAACGCGCAGCCGATCGTCATCGACTGCAACAAGGGAAAACTCGCGCTCGGCCACAACGGCAATTTGCCGAGCGCGGCGCGATTGCGCCGCACGCTCGAACATCGCGGCTCGATTTTCCAGACCACCAGCGACACGGAAGTCATCGTGCATCTCATCGCGCGCAGCCAGGCGCGGAATCTTTCCGAGCGCGCTCGCCGATGCGCTGAATCAAGTGGAAGGCGCCTATTCGCTGCTGGTGCTGACGCGCGACGAAATGTACGCGCTGCGCGATCCCCGCGGATTCCGCCCGCTCGCGCTCGGGCAGCTCGACGGCGCCTGGGTCGTCGCTTCGGAAACGTGCGCGTTCGATTTGATCGGCGCAACGTACGTGCGCGACATCGAGCCCGGAGAAATGCTGCGCATCTCGCAAGCGCGGGAATCGAGTCCCTGCGCTTCGCGGCGCGAAAAGCCGCTGCAACAATGCATTTTCGAGCATGTTTATTTCGCACGGCCCGGACAGTCTCGTGTTCGGCCGCGTGGTCGAGCAAAGCCGCGAAATGCTGGGCCGCATGCTGGCGCGCGAACACGACGTTCCGGCCGACATCGTCGTGCCCGTGCCCGATTCGGGCGTGCCCGCCGCGGTAGGATATTCGCAGGAATCCGGCGTGCCGTTTCGCATGGGCCTCATCCGCAACCATTATGTGGGCCGCACGTTCATCGAGCCGCAGCAATCGATCCGCGATTTCGGCGTGAAGTTGAAGCTCAATCCCGTGCCGGAACTTCTGCGCGGCAAGCGCGTCGTGCTCGTGGACGATTCGATCGTGCGCGGCACGACCAGCCGCAAGATCGTGCGCATGGTGCGCGAAGCGGGTGCGACGGAAGTGCACATGCGCATCAGCTGCCCGCCGACGATTTCGCCCTGCTACTACGGCGTGGATACGCCCACGCGCGAGGAACTGATCGCATCGGATGAATCGCGCGTGCGCCCGCGTCTCACGGCCGAGGAACTGGCAGCGTTTGAAGCCAAGCATGGATCCGGGCTCGCGCCATCCGGATCGCGAGCAGCGCTCGATCGAAGAAATTCGCCAGTATCTGGGCGCGGATACGCTGGGCTACGTTTCGCTTCCCAATTTGCTGACGCGCGGTGGACGATACGCGCGGTTCGTTCTGCACGTCCTGCTACACGGGCGTCTACCCGGTGGACGGCGCGCAGGGCGAACTGGAAGCCCGAGCGGTGGAAATCGAAGTATCCCCAGCTGTGGAAATTCAGGTGGTGCCAAATGAACGCTGAAGAAACGCTGCCGGTTGCGACAGCGAAACAAAATCCGGATTTGAAAAAAATTATCCTCCGCGAGGCGCTGTCCTGGCTATGGGTGATTCTGGCGTTCCTGTTCATCACGGGAACGATCGTGCAGGCGCGCGTGATTCCCTCCGGCTCGATGGAGAGAACCTTGCTCGTCGGCGACCACTTGTTGATGAGCCGCTTCGGCTACGAAGCCGAACTGCCGATGACGCCGCTGCACATGCGGCTGTGGCGCGAACCGCATCGCCAGCAGATTATCGTGTTCCGCGCGCCGCTTCCCGGAACTCCCGATTACATCAAGCGCCTGATCGGACTTGCCCGGCGACGAACTGGAAATTCGCGAAGGCGTCGTGTCCATCAATGGCAAGGCGCTGAACGAACCCTACCGCGCGGACCCGCCCAACCCGACCGACAATTACGGCCCGGTGACCGTTCCGGCGGGCGAATATTTCATGATGGGCGACAACCGCGACGATTCCTACGACAGCAGGTACTGGGGCTTCGTGCCGCGCGACAATATAATCGGCACGCCCGTCATGGTGTATATGTCCATCAATGCGCCGGAAGACACCTGGAATCCGGGGCACGTCCGGGACCGCATGACGCCTATGCAAGCATTCTGCTGCATCCGAGCATCGTGCGCTGGCGGCGTATCTTCAAATTTTTTTGATCGGTAGACTTTGCATCTGGCGGAGAGTCTTGTGGGTCACGGCTCTACAGCCGCGAATAATTTCTCGCGCACGTTTGAGTAGCACAGGGACTCTTGCACTGTGCGGTTTTGCAAATGCACACAGCCAGGAGTGGCTGTGCTATTGCTGCATCGGCCAAGCTGTTCTAATCTTGCGGGGCACGCCGCCCGGCTCCTCTCGCCACGGCAGAAAGAGTTCAACGTTCATGGACTACACCGAAGCAGGTGTGGATATTTCGCTTGCGGATCAGGCCAAGCAGCGCATCCGGCGCCTGGCATCGCGCACGTTTACGCGCGGCGTGATCGGCGGCATCGGTTCGTTCGGCGGATTGTTTGCGCTGGATAAAAAATGGAAAGAGCCGGTGCTGGTCTCCAGCGCCGATGGCGTGGGCACCAAACTGAAAATCGCCATGGCCATGAACATTCACTCCACGGTCGGCGCGGACCTGGTGAATCACTGCGTCAACGACATCCTCACGCTCGGCGCCGAGCCGCTCTTCTTTCTCGATTACCTGGCGATGTCGAAAATGGATCCCAACGTGGTCGAGCAACTGGTCGAGGGAATGTCGCGCGCCTGCCACACGGCCGGATGCGCGCTGATCGGCGGCGAAACGGCGGAGATGCCGGGCTTCTACGCGCCCGGAGAATACGATCTCGCGGGCTTCATCGTCGGCGTGATCGAACGCGCCAGTCGTGAAAAAAACAAATGCGGTGAAAGCCGGGCGACTTGCTCTTCGCGCTGCCCTCCACGGGGCTGCATACCAACGGATATTCGCTCGCGCGCAAATTGGTGTTCGATCATGCCGGCCTGCACCCGGAATAGCTACGTCGCGGAAGTCAGCAACAAAATCGGCGCGGAGCTGCTGCGCCCGCATCGCTGCTACTGGCCCATGCTGAAGACCACGGTCGCCAAGGCTGGCTCTCCGCGATGGCGCACATCACCGGCGGCGGCATCCCCGGAAATTTGCCCCGCGTACTTCCGCGCGGCGTGCAGGCGGAAATCGAGCTCGGCTCCTGGCCCGTGCCGCCGATTTTTACGTACCTCGCCGGCCTCGGCAAACTCGAGCGCGACGAACTGCTGCGCACGTTCAACATGGGCGTGGGCATGATCCTGGTCGTGCCGCTCGGAAATCACCGCGCCGTCGAAACCGAACTGAAGCGCCGCCGCGAAAAATATTATCGCATCGGCCAGATTCGCCGCTGCGACCCGCGCAAGCCGCAAGTCGCGTTCACCGGAACATTGCCGCTATAAAGTGGCGCGGCCTTCAGTCTGTGGGGTTTGGTTACGCTGAGGTCGATCTCGCCGCAACCAACTTCCACAGGCTGAAGCCTGCGCCACTTTCCCGTCCGCGCGCCATCTCAAATTTGAAATTTCAAATCTGAAATCTCGGATTTTTTGGACTCACATTTCGCACGGCCGCCCCGGGTCCGTTCTTCCCGCATCCTACTCCGGCGGAACCCGACGGACCCGGGCAGAATCGGTCGCCCGCGACCTGCAATGGGGAGACAAGTCCTAGTTCGTTAGTTGGCTGGCCCGGACCAAAGCACCCACGCTGGTGCCGGAAGACGTCCGTGCTTCAATGGCGCTTCTCCGCGATGAAAGTCACTTGCCCAGTGCGGCGCGGATGCGCGCCAGGTGATGCCAGCTGTGGCGCAGCGCGTGGTCTTCGATGACAAACTGCGCGGTGACGGGCGCGCCATAGCTGAGCGAGAACGGCGCCGCGCGGTCCAGCTCTTCGTCCGTCAATGCGCGCACAGCGGCGGCGGCGTCCCGGCTATTCTTGCGCAGGAGGTCGAGCGCGGCCGCCTTCGTAACCCCCGCTTGTTCCTGGGCATGCTTGGCATTCAATTGCGCCACTGCTTCCCAGGTGACGTCCATGACGGCTTTGCCGCTGGCCACGGCGCGCGCCACGTCGATCTCGATCGGGTACATGTTGGCCACGTGGTGCACGATAACCCCGACCGATCGCCCGTCTTTTCCGCCTTCCTTCACGGGAACGCGCCACTCTGCCTCCGAGATTCCCTCCGCCAAGGCGGCCAGCTTTGCGGCGCCTTCCTCGATTCGATCGGCCAGCAATCCTGCACGACGGCTCATAGAGCCTCCTTTTCCCCGATCCGCGTTCGTCCGCGGCCAGGCTGAACTAATTCCGCTGCGAGTGGCAATCACCTCGAGATACTCGGCGTCGACTCTTGTGCCGTTGCCCCCGGCGTAATTGTGCGCCGACCACAAATCCACCAATTCCTTCCGCAGTTTTTCCTGGCCGTTCGCATCGAGAGACGCAAATGCCCGGGACATGGGACCGTAGTTGGCGCGGAAAAACTCCACCACCGCCTCCGGCGGAAATGGATAGTCGAAATGATACATGCGAGGCGCGCACTTTAGACTGGAAATCCCTTCGCGGAGGCGCTCGCGAACCGTGGCTTCATCCCCCCAAAGAACGGGCGCGGGCATGCCGAATGGAGCGATATGCCTGCCAATCGTTTTGAACATCTGCCCGATGAACCCGCCGGGCGTCCAATTGGCCATCGCAATCGTCCCGCCCGGACGGCAGACGCGGATGAGTTCGGCCGCCACCAGATCGGGCTGCGGCGCGAACATCGCGCCAATCAAACTGGCGACTGTGTCGAACTGCGCGTCCGCGTAAGGCAGCGACTCCGCGTCCCCTACTTCAAAGACGGCGTCGAGCCCTTCGACTGCGGCGCGCTCGCGGGCTTTCTCGATCCAGTTCTCGGCGATATCGCAGCCGTGAACCTTTGCGCCCGCTCTTGCCGCAACCAGCGCAAGTTGCCCGGATCCGCAACCCACATCCAGCAGCCGTGTTCCCGGCGCAATGCCGAGCCGCCGGAAGAACTCCACCGCGTCCTTCTCCATGAATCGGGAGAAAGTGTCGTAGTCTCCGGCGGACCAGGTCGCCTTCAGCCGTGTCTTGAGCTGCTCAAACTCCTGGCCGTGCAGTGCCTCTTTCACAGTCGCATTCATTCTGGTAGTCTCCTTTTATTCATTTCTTGCGTCGGATTCGCATTGTTCTCGGCCAGTTCTAGCAAAGCGAGATGAGATTCGTCCATGCTCCGGAGGACGAAGAATTTGCTCCGCCGTCCGGCATGAGCGGATCGATTTGCAGGCCGTCCGGCGGAAGTTGCAGCTGGTCCGGAAAATCCGATGGACGCATTTTCAGAGATACTGACAGCCGTGAAGCTGAAGGGCGCGATGTTCTTTCGCGCCGAATTTTCTTCGCCCTGGGGAATGACCTCGCCGGCATCCCGCGAACTGACCCGCGCCCTCGCCCCCGGAGCTCCACACCTGGTGATCTATCACCTGGTTATTGAGGGCAAAGCGATGGCGCGCGCGCAGGGAGGGAAAGCGCTCGAGTTGGGACCGGGCGACATCGTCATCTTCCCGCACGGCGACGCGCATCAATTGCTGAGCGATGAAAAAGCGCGCACCGACCTGGCGCCCGCCATCATCGAGAAGATCGTCACTCGCGATCTGCGTCCCTTGCGGGCCGGCGGCGGCGGACCGAACACCCGTTTTGTTTGCGGGTACATGGCGTGCGACCCATTCCTGTGCCGGCCGATCCTGCAGGGGCTGCCGGCCGTCTTGAAAATCAATATTCGCGCGGACCGCTCCGGACAATGGCTGGAGAACTCCATCCTTCACCTGGTCGAAGAGGCGGCGTCCGAACAGGCCGGCAGCGACGCCATGCTCGCCAAGCTGTCCGAGGCGCTGTTCGTGGACACATTGAGAAGATACATGGCCGGATTGCCGGAGGAGCAGACCGGCTGGCTGGCGGGTGCGCGCGATCCTATCGTGGGAAGGAGCCTGGCCATCCTGCACAGCCGGGTCAAAGATCCCTGGACCATTGCCGGCCTCGCAAAAGAGGTGGGCCTTTCCCGCTCCTCGCTGGTCGAGCGGTTCAGCCGTTTTCTGTCCATTCCCCCGATGACCTATTTGACGCGCTGGCGGCTTCAATTGGCCGCGCGAGCGTTGACGACCACGCCGCGGGGCGTGGCGGACATCTGCGCGGACGTCGGCTATGAATCCGAAGCCGCCTTCAATCGGGCGTTCAAGCGCGAATTTGGAACGCCGCCGGCCCGATACCGGCGCGAAGCCAAAAAAACTGTAAAGTAGTATGCCGGCAGGATCGGCGCTGTTCGACTCTCCTGATTTCTTCCGCTGACTGGATTGCCGCGCGCACCTAGTCGTGCTAGCATCCGCGAAATAGGAGGGCCGCCGGGCAACCCGGAACGCGCTTCTTCATCCTTCCAGAAATCGTACGCCGCAATCATTTCCGGTGCGGCCACCCGCTGGGCGGGCCGCGCTCACCGCCAGCGGCGCTCAGGGGGTAGAACGATGAAAGCCTACGAAACGAAATCCATACGCAATGTGGGCATTGCCGGCCACGGCGACACGGGGAAAACCCAGCTGGTGTCGTCGTTATTGTTTACCGCGGGGATGACCACCCGGCTGGGAAAGGTCGCCGAAGGAAACACCGTAACCGACTGGGACGAGGAAGAAATCGCCAGGAAAATTACCATTCACACCGGCCTGGCCTATGCCGAATGGGCGCCTTCGGAGCAGGCCTCGCAAAAGGCGGGCCAGGCGGAAAAAATAAAAATTAATTTTCTGGACACGCCGGGCTACAGCACGTTTCTGAACGACACGCGCGCGTCGCTCGTGGCCGCGGACGCCGTGCTGATCGTGGTGGACGCCGCGGCGGGCGTGCAGGTGGTCACGGAAAAAGTGTGGGACTACGCCGTCGAATACGATTTGCCGCGCGCGTTCTGCATCAACTGGATGGACCGCGAGCTGGCGAATTACGATCGCGCCATGGAATCGCTCACGCGCGTCTTCGGCCGCAACGTCGTGGCGCTGCAGTTGCCGATCGGCTCGGAGAGAGGGTTTCGCGGCGTGATCGACCTGATCACCATGAAGGCGCATTTCTATCACGCCGGACGGCGACGGCAAACCGAAGATCGAAGAGATTCCCGAGGTCCTGGCCGAGGCCGCCAAGGCCGCGCACGAAACCCTGGTGGAAAAGGTGGCCGAGGGCGAAGACGAGCTGATGGCGGAATTTTTCGAGAAAGGCACGCTGCCGATCGAGGACCTGATGAAAGGCTTGCGCGAAGAGTTCCAGGCCAAGACGCTCTACCCGTCGTGCTGACCTCCGCGCTGCACAATATCGGCAGCGCCACGCTGCTCGATTTGCTGGCCGATGTGTTTCCCGACCCTTCGCAGCGCGGCGTGGCCATCGGCCACAGCGAGACCGCCGGCAAGGGCAGCGAAATTCAGCGAAAAATCGCCGACGCCGAGCCGCTCTCCATTTTTGTGTTCAAGACGCTGGCCGATCCGTTTGCCGGGCGCATCACCTATTTCAAGGTCATGTCCGGCGTCCTGAAAAACGACGCGCACGCCGCAGAATTTTACGCGCGGCACGAGCGAACGCCTGCAACATATTCAGGTCATGCAGGGCAAGACGGCCACCGCCGTGCCGGAACTGCATGCGGGTGATCTGGGCACCGTCGCAAAACTCAAGGAAACATTCACCGGCGACACGCTGGGCGACAAGTCGGCGCCCATTCACTATCCGCTGCCGCACGTTCCGGAGCCTTCCATCACGTTCGCGGTGGAGCCCAAGACGCGCGCGGATGAGGACCGCATCGGCCCCGCGATTCACAAAATTCTGGAGGAAGATCCGTCGCTGCGTTTTTCGCGCGATCCGCAGACCAAGGAATTTCTGCTGGCGGGCTCGGGCCAGCAGCACATCGAAGTGGTCGTCGCGAAGCTGCACAAGCGCTATCACGTGGACCTGAAGCTGCACCCGCCCAAGGTGCCCTACCGCGAAACCATTCGCGGCAAGGCCGACGCCGAAGGCAAACACAAAAAGCAAACCGGCGGGCACGGCCAGTTCGGCGTGTGCCGCATTCGCCTGGAACCAGGCGGCGCGCGGAACGGGCATCGAATTCGTCGACGATATTTTCGGCGGCGCGATTCCCAAGAACTGGATTCCCTCGGTCGAGAAAGGGATTCGCGCGTCGGCCGAGCGCGGCTACCTCGCCGGATTCCCGGTGGTCGATTTCAAAGCGGTTTTCTACGACGGCAAGTATCACGACGTGGACAGCTCGGACATGGCCTTCAAAATCGCCGGCTCGCTGGCGTTTAAGGAATGCATGAAGCAGGCCCGCCCGGCGCTCCTGGAACCCGTGATGCACGTGGAAGTCTGCGCGCCGGATCAGTATTCGGGCGACATCATGGGCGATCTGAGTTCGCGGCGAGGGCGGATCAACGGCAGCGAGGTGCGCGGAACGACCGTCATCGTCAAAGGCGCGGTCCCGTTTGCCGAGATGCTCAATTACGCGACCACGCTGACGTCCATGACGCAGGGACGCGCCACCTACACCATGGAGTATTCGCACTACGATTACGTGCCGAACGAAATCGCGGAAAAAGTGATTGCCGCGGCCAAGGCGGCGCGGGGAGTGGAAGTCGAAGAGGAAGAGCACGTTTAGGGATTGAGGCAGGGAGGCAGGAAGCAGGAAGCAAGGAACAGCGAAACTACGAGGCTGGCCGCCAATTCGAGGCAGGGATAGACAACGCGATTGGCTGCGCGAAATCCGAATTGCCCCTCTATAGAGGCGAGTTGCGCGATCGGGCCAAATTGGAGGTTGATGTAGCTTACGTGCATGTGAAAAAATCGCGGCATTATGCCAAGAAAACTTCTCCCCAATGGTCCGACGCAACACTCGCCATTCACAGCGGCGAACCGAAGCACGGCCTGAACTCCCCGGTTACCGCTCGCCGATCGTTCGCTCCGCCAACTTCACGTTCGCGGACACGGCGGAAATGAAACGGTGGGCCGAAGGAAAATCCAAAGCCGTACCTTTACACGCGCTACGGAAACCCCACGCTCGCCGTGGCCGAAGAGAAAATCGCGAAACTCGAAAACGCGCGAAGCCGCCCTCGTGACCGCCTCGGGATCGGCCTCGATCTCGAGCGCGCTCCTGTCCGTGCTGCAGTCGGGAGACGAATTGATCGCCACGCGCCAGCTCTACGGCGGCTCCTACAGGCTGATGCGGGACATCCTGCCGCGGATGGGAATTCGCGTGCACCACGTGGAAGCGAATCTCGAAGGCGTCGGATCGCCTGGTGAATGCCAAAACCCGCGCCTTCTACGTGGAGACGCCCACGAACCCCACGCTGGGCCTCGTGGACCTGAGGAAGATCCGTGGCGCTGGCGCGCAAGCACAAACTCGTCTCGATCATCGACAACACGTTTGCCACGCCCATCCTGCAAAAGCCGCTGAACCTGGGATTCGATCTGGTGGTTCACAGCGCGACAAAATATCTGGCCGGGCATTCCGACATCGTTGCCGGCGCAGTGGCCGGGAGCCGCGAGCGGGTCGGAAAAGTCCGCGAGATGATGATTTCGCTCGGCGGGTCCATGGACCCGGATCCCGCGTATCTTCTGATTCGCGGATTAAAAACACTCGAAATTCGCGTCCGCCGCCAGTGCGAAAGCGCCATGGCGGTGGCGCGCTTTCTGGAGCGCCATCCAAAAGTTCGCGAGGTGCATTACCCGGGCCTGCCGTCCCATCCGGATCATGCACTGGCCAAACAACAGATGACAGGTTTTGGCGGAATGCTCGCTTTTGACATGAAGGGCGGACTGTCCGCGGCACGCCGGTTCTGCGATCGGGCAGAGATTTTCCTGCTCGCCGCAAGCCTGGGTGGAGTCGAATCACTCATTGTGCTCCCAATCTACACATCTCATTACCGGATGAACACACACGAGCTGGCAGCGGCAGGCGTCAGTCCTGGCACGGTGCGCATGTCCGTTGGCCTCGAAGAGCCCGCGGACCTGATCGCGGATTTGCAGCAGGCTCTCTCCTAAGATCTTGATTTCCGATGGGTTAAACAAATATTAACAGGTGTGTAGCATTCCCTATTGACCCCGCTTGGGGGCCATGTGATTTACAATGAATGTAGTGGAATTCCTAGTGGCGGGAATCTGCCTCTTGGTTTGGTCAGGCTTTGTGCACTCTTCAATCCGGAGGACGGTGCAGACTTCGTTTCAAACACAGATTCAGGACCGAAAAAAGACTTATGGGTAAATCGCGCTCAAAAATCGGCAGCTTGGATTTTCATCGCCGCAGGTGTATTGTCTAGGCCTCGCCGGATGTGATGACACCTCCAAGAAACAGCGTTCAAGTACGGCCGCCGCAGATTGCTTGCCCGTCGCAACAACCCATGCAGACTCCGCTGCCGCTCGTAGCGCCGCAACACAGGATGGTCGCGCCCCCTGTGCCGCGCCGGTTCCCGCGGACCTGAGCAAGCTGGCGGCGGAAAGCCAGGCTGCGTTTGACGCCGGCGAGCAGGATTTCAAGGCAGGGCATCTGGGCAAGGCGCGCGAGGAGTTCGATGACGCGCTCGATCAGTCTGCTGGCCAGCGGTTTCGATCTCGATGCCGACCCGCGCCTGAGCGGCCTGTACCACCACATTATTGACACGGTCAGCCTGGACGAACTGGAAGCCTTCCGCGCGGGCGACGGCTTCAGCGAACAGAAATCCACGCCCGCGCCGATCGACGAAATCGCCGAGCAGCCCATCCCTCAGCCTGAAAAATTCGATCCGAATCTGCGCGGCCGGGCCGAGGGCGAAGTGGGCGCCATCGACCACGACCTTCCGCTGACGGTCAACGATCCGGTTCTCGCCTATCTGAATTATTTCAAGACGCCGCGAGGAAGCGCCATCGTGGAAACCGGGCTTGCGCCGCGCGGGACGCTACCGCGAAATGGTGCGGCGCGTACTGAAGGAAGAGGGAATCCCGCAGGATTTGATCTATCTGGCCCAGGCCGAAAGCGCGTTCCTGCCGCAGGCGGTGTCCAAGGCGGGCGCGCGCGGCATGTGGCAGTTCATGTCCTTTGCCGGGCGAAAATACGGACTTGCAAAAGACCTGGTGGGTGGACGAGCGCCAGGATCCGGAAAAGGCCACGCGAGCCGCCGCGCGCGATTTGCGCGACCTGTACGACCAGTTCGGCGACTGGTACCTGGCCATGGCCGCCTATAATTCCGGCGCGGGCGCGGTCCAGCACGCCGTCGAGCGTACCGGCTACGCCGATTTCTGGGAACTGTATCACCGCAATGTCCTGCCCAAGGAAACGCATGAACTACGTGCCGATTATTCTGGCGCTGACGCTGATTTCCAAGGATCCCGGCGCGCTACGGCATCGAATTCGAGCCCGAACCGCGCGCTGAAGGCCGACAACGTCAAAGCCCGGGCAGGCCATCGATCTGCGGCTCGTCGCCGAGACCATCGACACGGACCTGGAATCCCTGCGCAGCATGAACCCCGAGCTATTGCGCCTCGTCACGCCTCCCGATCCCGATTTCGTCTTGCAGCATTCCCGAGGGGACGCGCGGAACGCTTTTTCGCGGAAATCGCCGCGATTCCGCCGGAAAAGTGGGTGAGCTGGCGCCGCCACAAAGTCGAGCAGGGCGAGACGCTTTCCTCGATCGCCAAGCAGTACCGCGTTTCCACCGCGGAAGTGGCGGATGCCAACGACTTGGCCGTGGGAGCGCCGCTGGAAGAAGGCCAGAAGCTGATTATTCCGGCCGCCGCGCGTACCGAGACCTCCACCGGAAAACTGATTCGCTACCGGGTGCGCCGCACGGATACAATCGCCACCATCGCCGACGAGTTTGACGTGACGCCTGCCGAATTGCGCAAGTGGAACCACCTGAAGGCCGACCACGTGGTGCGCGGAACCTCGCTGCGGATTTATCCGGGCGGCATGACTCCCGCGCCGCGCGCAGCAGGCAAGCCAGGAGCAAGGTGCCGCCCCGGCGCCAGCCACGCCTGCTGGCCGCCCGCGCAACATGGCGCTCGGTCAGGAACATCCCATCATGGAAGCGCGCTCGAACAGCTGCCGTGGTGCATCGCGTGAAGCACGGCGAAACGCTCTGGTCGATCGCGCGCGCCTATCAGACCACGGTGGAAGCCATCCAGGCGGGGAACCGCTATTTGTTCAGCCGGCCTCTGCAGGTGGGCGATACGCTGACAATTCTGCCGACCCGCTAGTCCCGCCTTGCTTTTTTTTCCGTCTTGTCCCTATATTGTGAGCGGGTATGCGGTCAGTTCCGGACGGCCCGCGCCGGTCCCATCGGGCGTCCGCCGGAAGCGGAAGGCACGCGAAGGAATGGCGGCACCGGCGGCGGTTCAGTCAAACCCTTGACAAACAGGCTGGATTCCGTTTATAAGCCCGCGATGGCTCTAGCGCCATCGAATTCCTCGAAATGGCGACGAATCGAAGGGAGAACGCGGATGGCCTACGAAAAAGAAGATCAAGGCGAAGAAAACGAGTTCGTGCATTTTGAGGAAGAAGAACTCGGCGGCGACCCGGAAGAAGTGATCGAAGAGGAAATCGAAGAGGAACTGGTCATCACCGAGCGGCCCGGTGTGGCGGCCGCTCCGCAGCCTCGGTCTCGGCTCCGAAACCGGCGGCCAAGAAAAAAGCCCGGCGAAGAAGGCCGCAAAGAAAGCCGAAAAAGAAAGCCGCCCGCCAAGAAGGCAGCCAAGAAAAAGGCCGGCGAAGAAGGCTGCCAAGAAGAAACCGGCCAAGAAAGTCTGCAAAGCGCGGCAAAAAGCGCTGAAGCATCTTTCCGACTCAGGAAATTTCCGGGCGGAAGGCCTGGAGAAACTCCTCCGGGCCTTCGGTCTCTTTCGGACGCAACTCCCATCTGTTTCATTCCGGTGCACGCTCAGGTGAATTTCCCGTCAGGTAATTACCTCTTTCCCGTAGCGGAACTATTTTCTTGCGGGCTGGTGCTCGCGCGTGTCTAGCATGGCTGCCATGAAACTTGCCGTCGAGCATGTGCGGCGGATGCGGGGCGGCGCGCAGGCCCAATTGATGCGCTGCGACGACGATGCGTATTACATCGTCAAATTCCAAAACAATCCGCAACATTTGAGGATTCTGGCGAACGAAATGCTCGCTACACGTCTGGCGGCGCGCCTGGGATTGTGCGTGCCGCAGGTCGAAGTGGTCGAGGTGCGCCCGGAAATCATCGCCTACACGCCGGATCTCGTGATGCAGCTGGGTCTGGGCAGAAAACCCTGCGCGGCGGGAAAACAATTCGGCTCGCAGTTTCCGGGGCATCCGGCGCGCATGGCGGTTCACGATTTTTTGCCCGACGAGCAACTCGGGGCGCGTGCGAGAATCTTTCGGATTTTCTCGGCGTGCTGGTCCTCGACAAATGGACGTGCAACACGAACGGCCGGCAGGCGATTTTTTTCCGCGATCCCGGCAGACCTCGCCGTGGCGGCTCGCGCCGTCCGGCGCGGCCCGGAGAATCTCGCGAGCGCTCCGCGGCGATGGCGCCGCGGCGGACCGGTTCGCAGCGTCCGGTTATACGGCAATGATGATTGACTTCGGATTTTGCTTCAACGCGGGCGAGTGGGATTTTCCCGACGCGCCGCTGCGCGGCTTGTACACGCGCCACCGCGTCTACCAGCGGCGTCGCCGGGATGGAGGCCTTCGAGCCCTGGCTTGCGCGCCTGGAAAACCGGATCACCGAGCGCGTGCTGGGCGAAGAGGCCGCGCAGATTCCGCCGGAGTGGTACGGCGGCGACTGGGACGCGCTGGAACGGCTGATCGAACGGCTCTACCGCCGCCGCGAGCGCGTGCGCGAATTGATTCTCTCGGCCCGGAATTCCGGCCGCGATCCATTTCCCAACTGGAAGGTGAAATATGCCTGAAGAAACGCTGCAACCCTGCGCCTATCACGTGGTGCGCTACCAGCCCAACTTCATTCGCGACGAGTGGGTCAACATCGGCGTGCTGCTGCTGGACCCCGCCACGGGGCGCGTGCGCCAGCGCTGGCTCGAGGAGCCCGCCGACCTCGCGCGCCTGCGGCGCCTGCATCCGGCGGCCGACGAAGAACTGTTGCTGCGGCCTGCCCGCGGAATTTCACCGGCAGTTTGCCGGACGCGAAATGGAAGCGGAAGCCATTCTGGAAAAATTCGACGAAACGCTGTCCAACGCCATGCAGCTCGCTCCCCGCAAAGGGCTGCTCGCCCGCGATCCGGACGCCGAACTGGACCGCCTTTTCCGCGAACAGGTCGAGCCGCTGCGCGAGCCGCGGCGCGGCGTGGTGGAAATCCGCACGCGCAACGACGTGCGCGCGCAGGCCGCCGATTATTTCCGCACCGAAAAAATTCTGCGCCTGATGCAGCGCGGCGTGCGCGTCGAGGAGTTCACCGCTCCGGGCGATCCCATGCGCATCGATTTTTCCTACCGCCGCAACGGCACGCGCGGCTTCGTGCATTCCGTGGCCCTCGGCCGCGATCCCGGCCAGGCAAAACTTCTGGCCTACACGGCGGGGGCCATCCGCGAACGCGTCCATCACACGGAATTTCTGGCCGTCACCGAACGCGAGCCCGCCCGCGGCAACGTGCGCGACCAGTTTGTGTCCGGAATTCTGGCCGAAAGCGATATTCGCGTGGTGCCGCTCGGGGAGCTGCGCAAGTGGGCGCACGACGTGGCGCCGGTGTTGAAAGCGCCGAAGGCGCGTGATTCGTGAATCGTGATTTGTGATTCGTGATTCAGCGGGACAGATCCGCGGTCGAGACATTCAAAGTTGAGAGTTGACAGTTAAGAGTTGAGAGCCAAAACCGAGCCCTCGCCGGCAACGTAGGTCCAGTTGAACTCACAACTCTAAACTGTTGACTCTACGGACACTTCACGAATTACAATTCACGAACCACGAATCACGATTCCCTACAGAAATGTCCTCGCTCCACCCCTCCAGAAACGCCTTCACCTTGCCCACAAACTGGTGCGCCACCGCGCCGTCCACCACGCGGTGGTCGTAGGACAGCGTCAGGTAAACCATGGAGCGAACGGCGATGGCGTCGTCGATCACCATCGGGCGCTTCTGAATCGCGCCGATCCCGAGGATGGCGACGTTCGGCTGGTTGATCACCGGAAGCCCCATCAGCCCGCCGTAGATGCCGGGATTGGTGATCGAGAAGGTGCCCTCCTGCACCTCTTCGGGCTTCAGCTTCTTGGCGCGGGCGCGTTCGGCGAGATCGTTCATGCCGCGCGCGAGGCCCAGGAAATTTTTTTCCTCGGCGTTTTTCAGCACGGGCACGATCAGGCCCCAGTCGAGCGCCACGGCGATGGCCACGTTGATCTCGCGGTGCAGCACGACCGTGGCTCCGTCGCAGGAGGCGTTGACCGTCGGGAAGGCGCGCAGCGCCTCGACGCAGGCGCGCACGAAGAACGGCATGTAACGTCAGCTTGGTCCCGTATTTCGCTTCGAACGCGGCCTTCGAACGCTCGCGGATTTTGGCGATGCGCGTCATGTCCGCTTCGTCGATGGAGTAGACGTGCGGCGAAACGTGCTTGGAGGCCACCATGTGCTCGGCAATGCGCTGGCGCATCACGCTCATCGGCTGCGCTTCGTACTTGCCGAAATAGATCCGCTCGCGCGGCACGGCGTTTTCCAGCGCGGGATGCGCGAGGGCGCCGCCGGTGGCCGGCGGCGGCGCGGGCGCAGCGGCGGCGCTGCCACGGCGCGGCAGCGGCTGCGGAAGTCGCCGCCGCGGGTCCCGCGGGCCTTGGCGCCGCCGGTTCCGAGCGCCTCGAGAATATCTTTCTTGCTGATGCGCCCGCCCGCTCCGCTGCCTTCCATGGACGCGAGGTCCACGTTGTGTTCTTTCGCGAGTTTGCGGACCAGGGGCGAACTGCGGATTTTCTGCCCGTTGGGGCGCACCGCGGGCGCAGCAGGCAGCCGGGCGGCGCTGGCGGCAGGCGGCGCGGCGGCGGGCGCGGGTGCAGGAGCGGCAGGAGCAGGAGGCGCTGCCGCAGCCTTGGGCGCCGGCGGCCTTTTCCTGCGCCGGGGCGGCAGCGGGCGCCGCGGCTGGAGCCGCCGCGGCGGCGCCGGCCGCATCGATCACCGCGACCACGGTTTGAATGGGCACGGTCTGGCCTTCGGTC
This sequence comes from uncultured Acidobacteriota bacterium, assembly GCA_963800455.1. Classification (GTDB taxonomy): domain Bacteria; phylum Acidobacteriota; class Terriglobia; order Acidiferrales; family UBA7541; genus Palsa-360. Next base: position 2,428,897 of record CAWDAY010000004.1, read on the forward strand.
ACCTTGATTTCCTTCAGCACTCCGGCGGAAGGCGCCGGGATCTCCGCGTCCACCTTGTCGGTCGAAATTTCGAACAGCGGCTCATCGCGTTCGACGCGGTCGCCCGGCTTCTTGAGCCATCGGGTGATGGTTCCTTCAAAAATGCTTTCCCCCATCTGGGGCATGATGACGTCTACGGCCATGGGTGTCCTCTTTCGTGATTCCAGATCATTGTACCGCAGCGATCGGTGACTAGTGACTGGTGACTAGTGACCGGTGAAGCGTAACTCGTGATTCGTAATTCGCGCCGACGGCGCGTCCTCCGGCCTCCGACGACAGTTGAGAGTGGATAGCTGTGAGTTCAGAGTCAAAATTCAACCCGAGGCCAAACCGTCGCGGTGGAACTCTCGACTCTTCACGATTTACGAATCACAAATCACCAGTCACCGGTCCACCAGTCACGCCTCAATACCGCGCCAGCTCCCGGGCCGCGGCGGCAACTTTCGCGGCGCTGGGCATGAAATACTCCTCGAGGCCCGGAGCGTACGGCACCGGTGTATCGAGCGAGGTGACGCGGCGGATCGGGCCGTCCAGGTCCTCGAACGCGTTTTCCGTGACGATGGCCGCGATTTCTCCGGCGATGCCTCCGGTGCGCGTGTCTTCGTGAACGACGAGCAGCTTGTTCGTTTTGCGCACGGACGCGAGAATCGTTTCGCGGTCGAGCGGCAGCAGCGTGCGCAGGTCGACCACCTCGGCCTCGATGCCTTCCTTGGAAAGCTTCCGCCGCGGCTTCGAGCGAAGTGTGCACCATCGCCGCGTAAGCTCACGATGGTCAGGTCGCGGCCCTCGCGCCGCACGATGGCCTTTCCGATCGGCACCGTAAAATCTTCCTCCGGCAGCTCTTCCTTGATCCGGCGGTACAGATATTTGTGCTCGAAAAAGAGCACCGGGATTGTTGTCGCGAATCGCCGATTTCAGAAGGCCCTTGGCGTCGCGGGCCGTCGCCGGGCAAACCACCTTTAGACCCGGCGTGTGCACGAAATACATTTCCGGATTCGCCGAATGAAACAGCCCGCCGTGCACGCCGCCGCCGCTCGGGCCGCGCAGCACCATGGGCACCGGCGCGCCCCAGCGGTAGTGCGATTTTGCGGCGTAGTTGGTGATCATGTTGAAGGCGCAGGCGATGAAATCGATGAACTGCATTTCCGCGATGGGCCGCAGCCCGGCGTAGCTCATGCCGACCGCCGCGCCCACGATCGCGGACTCGCTGATGGGCGTATCGATCACGCGCTCCCAGCCGAACCGCGCCAGCAGCCCTTCCGATGTTTTGAACGCGCCGCCGTACACGCCCACATCCTCGCCGATCAGGACGACGGACGGGTCGCGGTCCATTTCCTCCAGCATGGCCTGGCGAATGGCTTCGAGATAGGTCGTTTCGGGCATGGTCAGCGTCCCGCCTTGGCGCGAACGCCCGCGCGAGCCGATTTCTTTCCGGGCTTGGCTTTCGGACGGCCGCTCGCTTTCGACAGCGGGAGGCCGCGCGCCGTTTGCGGCATACGATTTCATCGGCCATTCGGCCTTCACGCTGGAGCGCGGCGGCATCACTTCTTCCTTCGGCCTCTTCCAATCCGCCTCAATCGTGTGGCAGCCCTCGCAATACACGCCCTCTTCGGCCGACTCCGGCGGAGGGAACGGCGAATTTTCCGCAAACTCCACGTCGGCGCGGATTTCCCGCGCGATGCGCTCGTCGATTTCCTTTTTCGTTTTGGCGTCCCACAGTTTTTTTTCGGTCAGCAGTTTTTCAAAGCGGTCGAGCGGGTCGCGCTGCTTCCAGGCTTGCAGCATGGCCTTGGGCACATACTCCGCGGAGTCATGCTGCGCGTGGCCGAGCATGCGCATGGTCTTGGCTTCGATCAGCACCGGACCGTTTCCCGCGCGCGCGTAGGCGACCGCCTCGCGCGTCGTGCGCTCGACGGCCAGCGACGTCGTTGCCGTCCACGATGGCGCTCTTCACGCCGTACGCCTTGGCGCGGTCCGCGAGATCCCGCAGCGCCGATTGTTTTTCCACCGGCGTCGAGTAGGCCCACTGATTGTTTTCCACGATCAAAACGAACGGCGCTTTCTGCACGGCCGCGAGATTCAATCCTTCGTGAAACACGCCGGTCGATGTTCCGCCGTCGCCGATCCAGGTCATGGTCACGATTTTTTGTCCGAGATACCGCCCGGCCATCGCGATGCCCGCCATCACGGGGATCAAATCGCCCAGCATCGACGTCGGAGCGACCACGTGCCGGGATTTCAGGTCGCCGAAATGGCTCGTGCCGTCCTTGCCGAACGTCGGCGAGGTGTAGCGCGCCATGTGTTGTGTCAGCACGTCGCGCGGCTTGAATCCGCGAACCAGCAGGGCGCCGATGTTGCGGATCATGGGAGCGATCCAGTCACCGGGACCGAGCGCGTAGGCCGTTCCCACCGAAATCGCTTCTTGCCCCAGGCTGGGATACAAACCGCCGACAATCTTGTTCTGGCGGAACAAACGCACCATCTGGTCCTCGAGCTCGCGGTTGAGCCGAAGGAAATAGTAGAGTTCGAGGTGTTCTTCGCGCGTTAGAGTCGAGGCCATCTTTTTCCGGGCTACTTCGTCGAAAATTCTATCCAGCGACCAGCGACGCTCGTGCTTCGTGCGGCCCGAGAAGCGCCTCCAGCGCATCGCGGTTCGACGCGCGGGGAGCCAGGCCGAAAATCTCGGCGAGGTGCGTCACGATGCGCGGCGCGGCTTCGTTCAAATCCACGCGCCGGCCCAGCAGCTTTTCGAGAGACGTGGCGCGCTTGCCAGCGATCCCGCACGGCACGATCAAATCAAAATAGCGCAGGTCCGTCGAAACGTTGTAGGCAAAACCGTGCGAAGTGACCCATCGGCTAAGGTGCACCCCGATGGCCGCAAGTTTTTCCTCGTCCTGACCTTCTTTGTCTTGATCTTCCTTCCCGCCTTGTTCCGATGCCGCGCCGGCAGGAACATCGACCCACACGCCGGTGCGACCCGCCACGCGTTTGGACGAGATGCCGAACTCGGCCGTCGAGCGGATCATGGCTTCTTCGAGGCCGCGCACGTACCAGCCGACGTCCCGGCGGATTTCGGCGAGATTCAGGATCGGATAGACGACGAGTTGGCCCGGCCCGTGATAGGTGATGTCGCCGCCGCGGCTCGTTTCAAAAAACGATACGCCCATGCCGCGCAGCGCGTCGGCCGAAACAAGGAGATTGGAAACTTTCCCGCTGCGGCCCAGCGTGATCACGTGCGGATGCTCGCACAGCAGCAAGACATCCGAAACAGCTCCAGCTTTGCGCGCCGCGGCGACCCGCCGCTGCAACTCCCACGCCGCGCCGTATTCGATTAGCCCGAGATCGACAACCAGCAATTCTTTCACGGCGTCCGAACTTTCTAATCCTGACTCCCGGCTCTCAATTCTTCTTCACACCGAGGATTCGCTCGACTTGGCTCAAGTGGTTGAGATCGTGCCCGGCTTGTAAGTGAACCATGTGCTCGATGGTCTCGATGCCCCGCTCGGCGTGCAATCCATAGTGCTTCCATTGCTCGGGAGAAAGGGACTTCAGCAGCGCAAGGTTTGCTTCCCGCGCCGCACGGAATTGCGCCAGCGATTTCCGCGCGTCGCGTTTGTCATAGTGGCCGGCGACGGCCCAGGCGTTCTGGTCGAACGCCTGAATTGGCGTTCCGGGTGCACCCAGAATCTGCCGCATCCTCCAGCCCGTGACAATTTCGCAGTCCGCGAGATGCGCGAGGATTTCTCCCGCGGACCATTTCCCTGGAGCCGGGCGCTTGCGCAGCTTCGCGGCGGACGCGCGCTGAACAAGGCGGCCAAGTTTCGCCGCAGTGCTGGCCTGCACTTTCAAGGGGTCCTTCCCCTCGAGTTGCGCCAGAATTCTCTGAATATATTCTTGCGGTGTTTCCGGCATAGGAAGTATTCCGTTCTCGACCTCGCGCCCCGGCGCTGGCTCACGCTTCTCCTGCCGCGCGTCTTAGGCCTAGAAGCCCAGCCCTACGAATTCCAATTTCAAATCTCAAATTTGAAATTTCAAATCTCAAATCCCGAATTTCTAACTTTCGATCTTTAGGCGTTGATCGACAGGCCGCGGACCGCCGCCACCGCGTCGGACATCGCTTCCCAGACCGTCGGGTGCGCGTGCACGGTGGACATCAGATCGTCCACGGTGGCCTCGAGCTGCAGGGCCGCGACCGACTCCGCGATGATTTCGGTCGCAAGCGGCCCGATGATGTGCACGCCGAGAATTTCCGCCGTCTTTTCGTCGGTCACGACTTTGATGAAACCCTCGTGGTGGCCGAGAATCGTCGCCTTGCTATTTCCGATAAACGGAAACTTCCCGGTTTTGACGGCGTACCCGGCCTCGCGCGCCGCGCGCTCGGTCAAGCCTATGGAAGCCACCTGCGGCTCGCAGTAGGTGGCGTTGGGGATGCGCGTCTTTTCGATGGGAGGCATCATGGCCTTACCGGAGATTTTCGCGACGCACGTGATGCCTTCCATCGACGCCGCGTGCGCGAGTTGCGGCATTCCGGCGACGATGTCCCCGATCACGTAGAGGCGCGGCTCCGCCGTTTCCATGTAGGGTCCGACGTGGACGAATCCGCGTTCGAGTTTGGCTTTCGATTTATCGAGGCCCAGGTTCTCCGTCTTGGGCACGCGCCCGACGGCCATCAGCACCTTCTCGGCGGAAATCGTCTGCGTCTTGCCGGCCTTGTCCGTGAACGAGACGGTCGCGCCGCCCGCATCTTTTTTTACCGTTTCGACTTTGGCTTCGGTGAAAATCTGGATGCCTTTTTTCTTCAGGGATTTTTCGAGTTCCGCCGAAATTTCCTCGTCTTCGATGGGCGTCACGCGCGGGAGCATTTCGAGCACCGTGACTTTGGTCCCAAACGAATTGAAGATGGACGCGAACTCGACGCCCACCGCTCCCGCCCCGACGATCACCAGCGTCTTCGGCACAGCGGGCAGCTTGAGGATTTCGATGTTGCTGAGGATGGTCTGTCCGTCGATGTCGATCCCCGGCAGCGAGCGCGCCGCCGAGCCCGTTCCGAACATGATGTGCGTGGCTTCGATCTCGGTGATTTGCCCGTCCTTCTCGACGCTCACGCGACCCGGTCCCGCCCAGCGGCCCCACCCCTGCATCCGGTCTACTTTATTTTTGCGAAACAGGAACTCGATGCCCTTGGCGTGCTTGTTGACGACCATTTCCTTGCGCGCCAGCGCCGCCTGCCAGTTCAGCCCAAACTCCTTCACATCGATGCCGAACTCTTTGGAGACCTTCAGCGTGTCGTAGATTTCCGCCGTGTGCAGCAAGACTTTGGTCGGAATGCAGCCGACATGCAGGCAAGTGCCGCCCAGGTAGCCGTCCTTTTCGATGACCAGCGTTTTCAGGCCCCACTGGGACGCCCGAACCGCGGTGTTGTATCCCCCGGGACCGCTGCCGATGATAGCGAGATCGTATTGAGCCAAGTGTCCTCCGCGGCAGGCAGGAGCGCCGCTCGTGTCGCACAGATTTAGACGGGTACGCTACTGCGAACCGCTCTAGCAGATGAAGTGGAACGGCAGCCGGCGTCCGCCCTTTCGCAACGTTGGCCCGGATGCAATCCGGACCTGCGCAGGAATTTCGAGAGTCGATTCTATCAGCCGCTCGGAAGCGTCGCAACCCGGCGCCTGGCGGTCTGAGAGGCCCCGCATTCCGATGCGGCGGAGCCTGCTAAGCGGTGTTTTGTAGGGAAAGAAGAGAACGATCGAAGGCCAACGGGGAAAAACTTACTTTGTTTCGAGCTTCATTTCCGAGTCGAAGGTTTCCCGGACCTTGCGGAGCAAGGTTTCCCGGGTGAACGGCTTGACGAGCACGGTGATCTCGGAATCGGCCGGTCCGGACTGCGTGAAGCCGGTATAGCCCGACATATAGACGATTCGCATCTCCGGCCGCACCGGTACCAGCTTGGCGACCAAGTCCCTGCCACTGATCCCGGGCATCATGATGTCCGTGAGAAGCAAGTGGATCGGCCCGCCGTGCCGCAAAGCGATGTCGATGGCAGCTTCGGCGGTGCCCGCGGCGAGCACGCCGTAGCCCGCGTCTTGCAGCAGGGTCACGGTCAGTCCCCGCAGCACTTCGTCGTCCTCCACGACCAGGATCGTTTCCGATCCGCGCAGGGATTCGGGCGGAGCCGCGGGCGCGTGCTGCAGGCGAGCCGTTTGCGCGGCCCGCGGCAAGTAAATCCGGAACTTCGCGCCCTTTCCGGGTTCGCTGTCCACCCAGATATGGCCGCCGCTCTGCCTGACGACGCCATAGACCGTTGAAAGTCCCAGTCCCGTGCCTTTGCCAATTTCCTTGGTGGTGAAGAACGGTTCGAAGATGTGCGCCTGGGTCTCCGCGTCCATTCCCGTTCCGGTGTCGGAGACCGACAGCAATACGTACGGCCCCGGCAACTGGGGCGGGTGAAGGCGGGCGTACTCTTCGTCCACGTCGATGTTCGACGTCTCGACCACGAGCTTGCCGCCCTGCGGCATCGCGTCCCGGGCGTTCACCACCAGGTTGAGGATCACCTGTTCGATCTGGCTCTGATCGGCCTTTACACTCCCGAGCGCGGAGTCCAGATGGGTCCGCAAATCGATGTGTTTTCCAATCAGGCGGCGAAGCATTTTTTCCACGTTCAACACGATCGCATTGAGGTCCAGGATGCGCGGTTCGAGAACCTGCTGGCGGCTGAAGGCCAGGAGCTGCCTCGTGAGCGACGCGGCGCTCTGCGCCGCCTTCATAATTTGCGCGCATTCCTTGTGGAGCGGATCGCCGGGTGGCAGGCGCAGCTCGAGAATCTCGCCGTAACCCATGATCACGCCCAGCAAATTGTTGAAGTCATGGGCGATCCCGCCGGAAAGCTGCCCGACGGCTTCCATCTTTTGCGTCTGGCGCAGCTGATTTTCGAGGGATTTTCGCTCCGTGACGTCCCGGAAGATGGCGATGGCGCACTGTTGGCCGCCGACGTCGACAAGCTCGGCCGAATCCATCGCCGCGCGCATCTCGCCGGACTTGGTGCGGAACGAAATTTCCAGGTCGCGCACGGAACCTTCGCGGATGACTTTGTCCAGAAAAGCGGCGCGCTCTTCCGGCTTGCCCCAAAACTTCAAATCTCGAGACGTGCGGCCGATCACTTCTTCGCGCGAGTATCCCGTCACGCGAACGAAGCTTTCGTTCACGTCGAGGTATCGGCCATCCGGGATGGTGGCAATGGTGATGGGTTCCGGGTTCGCGTTGAACGCCTTTCGGAATATCTCCGCGGCGTGCTTGCTTTCGGTGAGATCCACGAACGTTCGCTCAATCACCGCGGGCCCGCCGCCCTTGCCTTCCACCAGGTTGGCGCTGCCCAGGATCCACACCTTGCTTCCGTCCTTTCGCCGCAGGCATTCTTCGAAGTTGGTGAGGCTCCTCGCTTTCTGAAGCCGTTCCAGGAACGCGCTGCGATCCTTAAGATCGAAGTAACGCTCGCGGAATGAAGTGACCGTCATTTCCTCGCACGTGTCGTACCCGAACATGTGCGCGCAGGCTCGGTTGCATTCTAAAATTCGCCCTTCCAGGGAAGTCCGGACCACCCCGGCCATGCTCCGTTCGAACAGAAGGCGGTAACGCTCTTCCGCCGATTCCAGTTCCAGATTTTGCGCGGAGATACGGCGATCGAATACAGAGGCCAAGAGAGCAACGACAAGAATCAGCATCGTAACAATCGTGATGCCCGCCGCTCCCAGCACGTCGATGCTCATCACGTGCGACAGGTCGGGATTCATGCCGCCAATCGTGAAGCCAACCGCAGCCATCCCGGTGTAGTGAAGCGCTACGATGCCGAGTCCCATCAGGGCGGCGCCGGCAAGTCTTCGTCCTCCCGCGCCTTTCATCCCTTGCCGCGGCTGAAACGACATCCGCAGCGTGGCAAACGACATTCCAATCGCGAGAGCGATCGACAGAACCACAAGACGGGAATCGAAATGGCATTGGGCCGTCGTGCGCATGGCGGCCATGCCGATGTAGTGCATCGCCGAAATTCCCGCTCCGATGACGACGCCGGCTAACGCAGTCCGCCACAAGCGCACCGATTCGCGGCTAACCATAAAAATGGCCACGCCCGAGGACACAATCGCCACGCGTAAGGAAAGCATGACCGTCGGCCAGTCGTAGCTTACCGGCACAGGCAAATGGAACGCCAGCATGGCCACGTAATGGGTGGACCAGATGCCCAAACCCATGGTGAACGAGGACACGACGAGCCAAAACACGAGCGCGCGGCCCTGCGCGGACCGCACCCGGCCGGCGAAGTATAGGGCGGCGTACGATCCGCAAACCGCGATGAGAACGGAGAGCGCAACCAGTTGGAAATTGTAAGAGCCTGTTAACACAGATGTTATTGGGATCAAGAATTATCCCCGGTACTCTTGAGCAGATGGAACCTTGAAAATCAGTGCTTCTGGTGCTTCCCGCGATTCCAGAGTGCAACGCCGCGCGGGGCCAAAAGATCGCAAAGCATTGATTCTAAAGGGAGAGGATGGCCCTAAATTACCCTCCTTCACCTTCCATAATCAGATATGCTAGAAGCACGAGTGGTGCCCGTCAACCTAACTGTTTCATTGGATTACAAACCAGATGTTGGCGAGATGAGCACGTGAGGGCGTTCGGTACTCCGATTCTATTAGCCGTTCGGAGGGATCGCACCACGCGGGCGGCTCGGCCAATGCCGTTTATCTTTATGGTGCGGTCAGTCAGGGTTTTGAGGCTGGAGATGCCGACGAAGCCCGTGTGTCATGGTACGAGGAAATTATTTTTTCAAACATGGCCTGACTTTCATTAAATAAGGGCTCAACGCACCATGTGCTGATGCGGTAGTACGTGTTCCCAATGGGGATGATCGCAGTAAGAAACTGGACGGGAAGATTGTTCGCCTTAGGCAAGGTACCTCGATAAGACATGAGAAGTGCAGACTTGTTGTCGATGGTAATCGGAGATTCAGAGAGCTTTTCATAATCTTGGAGATTGCTTCTGGCCTGAATCTCGGTGAGTCCCTTGTAGCTTTCGAGCGATCCCGGAAATTCTTCCTTCACCACCAATAGAAATCGCATGTTATCGCGAGAACTTAGGCCGGCTACGGCGCCACTGACAACGGAAAGCGCCGGATTTATTTTCCATTCAGGAGGGAGGCTGAGCGAAAACTCATCGGTCTGGTTCGTATACTGAGTGCCATCCAAAGACTCTTCTATTTTGGGCTTCTCTTTTTGGGAAGTCTGAACGCCCGATGGAGCAGCTTGCTTGTCATTTTCGGGAAAGCTGATCGTTACGATGTCGCCTCGCTTGACCGACATTTTGCCGTAAGCCGTTTCGACCTCGATTTTGTCACCCGAGATAGCCGTCATGCGGCCGACAATCTTCGTGCCGTCCTTCAAGACAATTTCTTCAGCGGTGACGCTCAAGGCAACCGCGGCGAAAAGAGAAAAAGCTAAGAGGAAACGGTGCATGTGAAGTCCTCCACGGTACGTCCACAACTTTGGCCACATTCAGGTGCATCGCTTAAACCCGCGCCGACGAGTAAAGGCGATCCGATTGGATCTGTTCCCCGTAACGCAGGATATCATTTATGAATAAATAATGACGATCAACAATAATCTCGTAATGCTGAGTTAGACAGGCACTTAGCGCCTTGACCGTGCTTGGAAGCATCTGCTAGCGTAGGTGCTTCCACGGGCGCTCGGGCGCTGCATCATTTCGCACTCGCCGGTTGAAAGCCGAAAACAAACTTATGGATATGATTCACATTACGATGCCGGACGGCGCAATCCGCGAAGTTCCGCTTGGCACCACGGCGGCGGAAATCGCGCAACAGATTTCGCCGCGGCTGGCCAAGGAAGCGCTGGTGGCGCGGATCGCTCCGATGCAGGGAGCGGCGGCCGCTACGGCGAGCGCTGCGCCTGAAGCATCTCCCGACGCGGCGCCGGAAGCGCGCCTCACCTCTCCGCAGACCGCCGAAGGCTTTCTGGTCGATTTGCGCGCGCCGATCGACCAGGACGTGAAGCTCTCGATCCTCACGCCGAAAGATCCGGAAGCGATCCAGGTGCTGCGCCACTCGGCGGCGCACCTGCTCGCCGCGGCGGTGCTGGAACTTTTTCCGAACGTCAAGCTGGGCATCGGGCCGCCGATCGACACGGGCTTTTTCTACGATTTCGTGCGCGCGGAACCTTTCACGCCCGAAGACCTCGAGCGCATCGAAAAGAAAATGCGCGAGCTCGCGGCGCAGGACATTCCCAACGAACGAAAGATGATGCCGAAGCCCGAAGCGATCGAGCTGTATCGCAAATGGGACCAGGGCTTCAAATGCGAGCTGGTGGAAGAGCGCGCCATCGAGCCGATGGTTTCGTTCTACACCACCGGAAAATTCATCGATTTCTGCCGCGGGCCGCACATCCCGTCCACGGGGCGCATTCGCGCGTTCAAGCTGATGAGCGTCGCCGGCGCCTACTGGAAGGGCCAGGAAGGCAACCCGCAGATGCAGCGCATCTACGGCGCGTGCTTCTACACGCAGCAGGAGCTGGACGAATATCTCCACCGGCTGGAGGAAGCCAAACGCCGCGATCATCGCCGCCTCGGACAGGAACTCGACCTGTTTTCCGTGCAGGAAGAGGCCGGGCCGGGGCTGATTTTCTGGCATCCCAAGGGCGGCCTGATTCGCAAAATGATGGAAGATTGGCTGCGCGACGAATTGCTGCGCCGCGGCTACGACCTGGTCTACACGCCGCACATCATGCGCCTGGAATTGTGGAAGACCAGCGGCCACGCCAATTTTTATCGCGAAAACATGTTCGGCCCGGTGGAAGTGGAAAAAGACGACTACCAACTGAAGCCCATGAATTGCCCGGGCCACATCCTGATTTACAAATCGCGCCTGCGCAGCTATCGCGAGCTTCCCGTGCGCCTCGCCGAACTCGGCACCGTGTACCGCTACGAGCGCTCGGGCGTGCTGCACGGCCTGCTGCGCGTGCGCGGATTCACGCAGGACGATGCGCACATTTTCTGCATGCCGGAGCAAATTGAATGTGAAATTGAAGCGTGCATCGATTTTGCGTTTCGCCGTGATGAAGACGTTCGGTTTCAGCCAGTACGTCGTCGAGCTTTCCGACTGGGACGCGAATCATCCGGAAAATTATGCGGGCTCGGCGGAAGACTGGGCCCGCTCGACGGGCGCGCTGGAAACGACGCTCACACGAAGCTGAACATTCCGTTCAAGCGCATGGAAGGCGAAGCGGCGTTTTACGGGCCGAAGATTGACGTCAAGCTGATCGACGCGATTGGGCGCCCGTGGCAGCTCACCACCGTGCAATTCGATTTCAATTTGCCGGGACGCTTTGGCCTGGAATATGTCGGCGAAGACGGCAACCGCCACCAGCCGCTCATGGTGCATCGCGCGCTATGGGGCTCGGTCGAGCGCTTCTTCGGCATCCTGATCGAGCACTACGCCGGAGCGTTTCCCGTGTGGCTCGCGCCGGTGCAGGCGGAAGTGCTGCCGCTCAGCGAAAAATTCGCCGAGTACGGGAAGAAAGTCACCGCCGCATTGAAGGATGCCGGGTTCCGCGCGCATCTCGACGACCGCAACGAAAAGTTGCAGGCCAAGATTCGCGACGCGCAGATGCAGAAGATTCCCTACATGCTGATCGTCGGCGGCAAGGAAGCCGAAGCGGGCACGGTGTCGGTGCGCCAGCAGAGCAAGGGCGATCTCGGGCCGCGGCCGCTCGCGCAATTCATCGCGGATCTGCGCCAGCAAGTCGATTCCCGCGCGATTTGATTTTCGGCCTCGATCACAAAACCCACAGGCTGAAGCCTGCGCCACTCAAATCACTCCTCGCTTCGGGCGGCGCTTCGGAACCACCACGCAGAAACCATGCAGCCGGTGAGCAGCGCTCCCGCGAGGCACAGCAGCGCACCTGTAGAAACTCCTGCCTTCGAGAGAAACACCCACCATTTGTCGAACCCGCGGCCAATCGGCGCGGCTCCCGACGTCGCGTAATGCATTAGCAGATGAATGTGCATCGCGATAGGCGAAAAACTCATGCGGTAGTTGTACTGCGCGTCGTAGTAGCCGCCGGCCACGTCGGCTTCCAGGAAGCTGGTGGCCGAACCGAGGGCTTGCACGAAGAATCCGGCAAGGAACACTGCGATGGCCAGCAGGCGCACGTTGCGCGACGCTGCTTCGAGCGCGGGACCGATCCCCAGGCCAAGCAAAGCCAGCGCGGGCACCAGGTAGCGCGGCCCGTAGCAGTAGCCGCCTTCCCACTGCGTGTACGTCGCGAAGAACAGCAGATACACCAACGGGGCCCCGGCGGCCACAACGGCCAGGCCTCGGTCGCGGCGCCACAAGCGCGGCAGGCCGAGCATGGCCAGCAGAATCGGCGGCGAAAACAGAAAAATCGATTTCCCGGGCGAGACAAGAAATCCGAGAAGTCCGGTGGCGAGCGGAGTCTGGAATGTGTTGAGCGCTTTGCCGCCTTCGGCGGCGGCGGGATAGCCGAAGTCAAACAGGCTGCCGTGAAGATAGGTGTTCCTCCATAGCAGGAGACCGGCGGCTGCGCCGGAGGCCACAGCCAGCACGGTCGCGGCGCTCCAGCTCTTTTCTCGGTCGCGAACGAACAGCGCTACTAGAAATAGGGGCACGGCGACGACGTGCGTTGGCCGCACCCAAATGACCGCCCCCAAAAGAAGTCCTGAGGCGAGCGCGCGAGCGACGCTCACCGGCGTTTCGCGCTCCCCGGCAAACAGCACGGCTGCGGCGGCAAGCAAGAGCGCGGCCGCGAGCGGCTCGGAAAACAGCCAGCCGGAATACGCGGCCAGCGGCGTGGCCAGCGCCAGAATTCCCGCAGAAATCAGGCTAACTTTCGTCGAGATTCCCAGCCGGAGAAATATGGAAAGCGCGAGCCCGGCGGCGAGGGCGGAGAAAAATGCGCTCTCGCCCGTCAGGAAAAAATCGCTGACGACGTCGCGCAGGTTCGCGGGCACGCCAGGCAGATGTTTTGCCGCAAACCGTCCCGCGGCGTACCACGGCAGAAGCGCAAGCGCCTGTGCCGGAGGGTAGGGCGACTCAGGGCGGCCGAAGCGGTCGAACGTGCCGTAAAACATTTTGGCCTCGACGGCCTGCGGAATCGCCGCCGTGCCGTGTTGCGCGAGGCTTTCCACCTGAAAATCAGCCGACACCTCGTCGATCGTACGGACGCGGCCAGTGGAAAAAAGAAAATAGAAAAAATACAGGAAAAGCAGGAACGAAAGTACCAGCGCGGCGCGGCCGCGCCCCGCGCCGGGATTTTCCGGCAAAGCGTTTTCCGATGGGGCTCCGGTCATGGACATATCGCGAGAGGCTGCCGAGGCATTACAGCACAGGCGCGACGGCCACGCGCGGCGAGTTCCCGTGGGAGTTCTTGCGCTGCAACTTTGGGCACGCCACGCGCCCTTTTGACTTCCCCGCGCATCTATGCAAAGAATTCCAAGCAGTTAAGGAGCTTCCCGCATGACCGCAAACTCGCCGGGCGCCGTATCCAAGTTGGACGCTCGCGATCACAGCCGCATCCTCAAGATCCTCGAAAGCAATTGGCAGGCCGAGATGCGGGGATACCACACCTACGAGATATTTGCGCGGCGCGAGAACGATCCGGCGCGGCGCGCCGCGTTCCGCACGCTGGCGTATGCCGAAGACCACCACGCGCAGCTCTGGGCGGAGCGCATTCGCGCGCTGGACGGTCCGGCCCCGGTGTACAACGGGCCCAAGTCCGGCGAAGCGGACACGATCGCCAATCGCGTCGGCGGCATCGGGATGGCGCTGCGGCGGTTGGAGCTCGACGAGAGCCGCGACATCGCGAAGTACGCGAAACAACTCAAGGAACTGGGCGACCAACCCAGCATTCGCATTCTGGAGCAGGCGATCGAGGATGAACGCGAACACTACCGGATTCTCAGCGCGCTGATTCGCAACCGCGGGCCCATCCCCCATGCTTCGCCGGAACAGGCCAGGAAGGCGCTCGACGAACTTTTGGCCGCAAGACAGGAGGAACATCCAAAAGCAGCCGGATGGATCGGCGACGCTATTTACGGAATCAACGACGGTCTAGGAGCGATCTTCGGAATCGTATCGGGCGTTTCCGGAGCGACGCTGGGCAACAGCAAATTCGTGATCATCGCGGGAATGGTGGGCATGCTGGCGAGCGCGCTCTCCATGGGTTCGGGCGCGTATCTTGCGGCAAAAAGCGAGCGGGAAATCTACGAGGCGGAATTTTCCCGCGAACGCGAAGCGGTGGAGTACAACGAGACCGAGGCGCGGGAAGTTCTTTCTCTCAGCTACCAGATTCGCGGGCTGCCTCCAGAAGAGGCTGACCGTTTCGTCGACCATCTGTCCAAGGACAAAGACCAATTCGTTCGGACGCTGGCGCAGGAACGCCTGAACGTGACGGAAGATGGGCTGAGGAAGCCGCTGGCTTCCGCCGTGTCCGGAGCGATCTCGACCGCCATCGGCGCCACAATTCCCATCGTTCCTTTTTTCTTTCTGAACGGTTATCCGGCGGTGGTGGTGGCCGCCATCGTTTCCCTGCTCGCCCATTTCGCCGTGGGCGCCGCCAAGTCGCTCATTACGATCCGCTCGTGGTGGGCCAGCGGATTCGAGATGACCTTTGTCGGCGCGGTCGAAGGACTGGTCACCTACTTTATCGGAATCGCGATCGGGAGAATCACCGGCGCCGGCATCTAGGGCCGGACGGTAGGTCGTTTCTCCCGTTCGCGGCCGGTTGGCGGTATGGCTCAAACGCATACAACGGGAACCGCTGCGCTTTGACATTTCCGCGAGCACAATGGTATAGCCTTTTGTTACAGACCTACGAAGCGACTAACGGAACGAGGCAGGACGCTCCCCGCGCAGGAAAACGGCGGGCGGCGGCTTGGCTGCGCTTCGATTGGCGATAGGGGATGGGCATGAAAACCTGGCTCGGAGCATGGCTCGCGGGAGTTGCAGTTCTGCTCGTGGTTTCGGTTCCGGCGTTTGCGCACCACGGAGCCTCGCCGTATGACACATCGAAACTCGTCACGATGAAGGGGACGGTGACCGACTACCAGTTCATCAATCCCCACGTGGAGATTTCCGTGGATGTGACGAATGAAAAAGGCGTAGTCGAAAACTGGATCGGCGAAGCGAACAGTCCGAACGTGCTGTCGCGGCACGGCTGGGACCGGAACATCATCAAGAAGGGCGACCAGATTACGGTGATCGGAAATCGCGGCAAGAACGGCTCGAAGACGCTGCGCCTGCAAAAAGTCGTATTGTCGAACGGCCAGGAACTCGATCCGAATTCGCTGGCGGATTAGCCGCGCCGCTGCAGGACGGGCGCGTTGCAGGGAATTTCCAAAAATCGGTATCGGACCGAACGGAGGAGACGCGAGGTGCGCAATAGCTGGAGGAATCGGGTTCTCGCATGCTTCTCGATTTTCGTTATTTCGCTGGCGATCTCCCGGTACGCGTGCGCGCAGCAGGAAGCTGCGCCCTCCCAGAACGCTGCCGCCACGCCTGACTTGTCGGGAATCTGGTCGCGGTTGCGAGATGGCGCCATCGCTCACGGCTACGAGCAGTACGTCCTTGATTTCGGCAAGTCGAACTCACCGATGACGCCGTGGGCGGCCGCGAAATACAAGGTCACCGGCCCGAAGTATGCTGGGAACGATCCTAACAATGTGCTGAGCGATCCCGTTTTCAGTTGTTATCCGCCCGGCGTCCCGCGAATCTATCTCTACAATTTTCCGGTGCAGGTCGTGCAGCTTCCTGGCCAGGTGCTCATGTTGTTCGAGTACGATCACTTCATCCGCCGGATCTACACCGATGGCCGCCCGCACGATGCCGAGCAGGGCCCGCTGTGGATGGGCGATTCCATCGGAAAGTGGGAGGGAGACACCCTCGTCGTCGATACGACCAACTTCAACGACAAAACTTTCATCGATCGCGTGGGCCGTCCGCACACCGGCGCCCTTCACCTGGTGGAACGCATCCGGCGCCTCGATCCCAACCTCATGGAAATCGCCTTCACCGTGGACGACCCGAAGGCCTACACCCAACCCTGGGGAACGAAGCTGATCTTCGAGCAAAAACCGGATTGGAAAATTATGGAGCACGTCTGCGAGGACAACGCCGGCTTCCTCGACTTCAACAAAAAAGCCACGCAGCCACCCAAAAAGAAGTAGAAAGCGGATTTCAACCGCCAAGTTTCTTCCTTGCTTCCCGGAAACGGGAGATGTACCTAGAGCGACCGGAGGGACAACATCATGCCCGAGAATACCCGTCGAGATCTCTTGAAGAAGGCTGCGGCAATTGGACTTGGCGCGGTCGCGTCGGCCGGCGCTGCATTTCCCGGCGCCGAAAGCGCCGCCAGCCAGGCGAGCGAAAACCTTCCCGCCGATCCCTTCTTCCCGGGCTTCAAGCGCTTTACGGCGAAAACTTCGGGCGCCACGATCAATTTTGTGACGGCCGGAAGCGGGCCGCCGCTTCTACTGCTGCACGGCTATCCGCAGACGCACATCGAATGGCGCAACGTTGCCCCGCAACTCGCCAAAACATTTACCGTCGTGGCGGCCGACCTCCGCGGATACGGCGACAGCAGCAAACCTGCCGACGGCGAAAACCACTTGAACTATTCCAAGCGCGCGATGGCGCAGGACCAGGTGGATCTGATGGCCGGTTTGGGATTTCAGAAGTTCGCGGTCGTGGGCCACGATCGGGGCGGACGCGTCGTGCATCGGATGGCGCTCGACCACGCGGACCGCGTCACAAAGGTCGCCATCCTCGATATCGTTCCTACATACAAAGTGTTGCACAGCGTGTCCAACGACCTGGCCACCGCCAATTTCCACTGGTGGTTCCTGATTCAGAAAGCGCCCATGCCCGAGACGCTGATCGCCAACAGCGCCGAAGTTTGGCTCCGATCGAGGTTCGAGCGCATTCCGCCCGGCATTCTGAGCCAGGAAGCCTTCGCGGAATATCTGCGAGCCTTCCAGTTGCCGAACTCGATTCACGCCTCGTGCGAGGATTACCGCGCCGGCGCGACGATTGACCTCGTTCATGACGCCGCCGATTTGGACCACAAGATTTCCTGCCCGGTTCTAGTATTATGGGGAGCGCGCGGCGCGTGGCCGAAATTCTACGACGTGCTCGAAGTCTGGCGGGAACGCGCCTCGAACGTGACCGGCAAAGAGATGCCGACCGGGCACTTCATCGCCGAAGAACGGCCGGATTTGCTGCTGGAGGAATTAAATAAATTTTTGGGCTAAGATTTCAGGGGACCGGCAACGAGGACTCAGGATGCGTGTGCCCACCAGGCCCATCGGGGTGTGACCAGTGACCATCAGACACAAGCTTGATTTTCTCAGAATGGCGGCGGCGTGCGGCGCTTTGGCGCTGGCCTTCGCCGCGTTTTTTCCGGCGCCGCTGCGGGCGCAGGCGTCCGTTCCCAAGTTCGAAGTGGACTCCTCCTGGCCCAAGCCTTTGCCCGAGCGCTGGGTCACCGGCGAAATCGGCGGAGTCTGCCTCGATTCGCAGGATCACGTTTTCGTTGTGCAGCGCGTCAATGACGTAGGCGGGATGGACGGGCACCGGGAAGGATTGACGGACGACGAGTTGAACGCAGGCCAAGCCGCGCCGCCCGTGCTCGAATTCGATACCGACGGAAAGGTGATCAACTCCTGGGGAGACGCAAAAATTCTGCCCAAGGATCTGCACGGATGCGCTGTGGACCGCGACGGCCATGTGTGGCTCGACGGGTCCGAGGACGGCATCGTTCAGGAATACTCCCACGACGGAAAAGAAATGCTCCTGCAAATCGGGAAGAAGGGCGTGTTCGATTCCTCGGACGGAACCGTGAACGGCACGCCGTTGAACTCCAGCCCGTCCCAGTTTTTCCGCGTTTCGGAAATCGCCTTCGATCCGCACAACGGGGACGTTTATGTCGCCGACGGCCACGCCAAGGGCAAGGGCGGGAACAATTTCCGCATCGTGGTGTTCGATCGCACGGGAAAATATCTCCGCCAGTGGAAATTGCACCGGTCGCCGGAAGAAGCGGCCACCGCGGCGCGGGCCACCCCGCATTGCGTGCGCGTGAGCGACGACGGCATCGTCTACGTGTGCGACCGCTGGATGAACCGCCTGCAGCTGTTCGACACGATGGGAAATTTCAAAAAAGACATGCCGTTCGCCTACAAAGTGTGGACGCCGGCCTCCGCGTCGGGCGAGGGAGCGCAGCGGTTCGCGGCGCTAGTGGGATCGTGCTCCTCGGTGGAATTTTCCCGCGATCCTGCGGAGAAGTACATGTATGTGATCAATGAAATCGACGAGGAAATCGACGTCGCGGACCGCGCCAGCGGACAGGTCCTCGGCAGCTTCGGCCGCCCCGGCCACCAGGTCGGCGAATTCATGCACGCCCACACGATGGCCGTGGATTCCAAAGGCAACATCTATGTCGGCGAGTCGGTCGACGGCCGCAGAGTTCAGAGATTCAAGCTGGCGGGGAACAAGTAGCGCCGGTGTCGTGCCCGCAGATTTGAGAATGGCGGTGACAGACAACACCGCAGCCGGGGAGCCGGCGCCGTAAATTCCCTACGGAATGTACTGCGTGTCGCGGCCCTGGCCCAATTTCAATTCCTTGCCGTTGGCCAGGACGATCTTGAGCGCGTATCCCACGGGCGCGCCGTTTTTGGAAGGTCCGAGCGTGATCGCCATTTGATCTCCCGGCTTGAGTTCGTTCTTGGCCCAGCCGGCCCTCGACAGGAGACCCGGACTCACGGTTTCGGTCGCCCAGTGCACGACCTTGCCTTTGTCGTCCTTCACGTCAAAATAAATTTGCACGTGGGGATTCGACCACACGAATTCCGTGATGGTTCCCTTCAAGGTAATCGGGTGGTCCAAATCGTACGCAGCGTTTCCGTGGTGCGCGAGCGCCGCGCTCGAAGAAATCAGAAGCGCAGCCGTGAGAGCACAGCACACCAGCCAAATTCTATTATTCATCACGAGAAAGATCCTCCGCGGCGCGGTGCCATAAGCGTAGATCAAATGCCTCGGGCAGGCAACTGCGGCGATCTTACGCCGTGGAAACGAAGTCCGCGCGCCGGCAGACCCGTTCGAGACTATTTTCCGGCAGGAGCCTGATCGCGAAGGCTTCGCACGTAGCGAACGAGGTCCCAGATCTGGCCGTCGCTCAAGGACTTTCCGAACGCCCCCATCCCCGTATAGCGATTGCCGTTGCGAATGATCCAGAATAATTCCGCATCGGACCAGCTTTGCACTTCGGGGCTGGCCAGGCTGGGCACGCGCGGGTACATGGATTGGCCAACGTCCGTCGGAGTCTTGCCGTCCTGCCCGTGGCAGAACGCACAGTCCCCATTGAAGGTCATCCCTCCGGAATCGAGGCTTTCCTGGCCGCTGGAAGACGCCGGAACGCGGATTCCCTTTGCGTTTCGGGAAACGAGCCAATGTTTTCCCATCGTCGCGATGCGAGCTTCGAACCGGCCGGGGTCCGGAACAGCGCTCAAATTGAATTGGAAGGCAAGCGCCGCGCAGCCCACGATCACAAACAGAATCAGAATGGAGATGGCAATTTTCATATCGGCAAGGATTTTCCAAAGACCTTTGCAAGCCAAGGGAGCGCAAAGCCGCTTTCCGTCTCCGCCGCGCTGGACACGCGTAAGTCCGCGCGCCGGAGATCCACCGGCACACCACAAGCTCGCCCCAAGCCGGATTCGCTAAGGAATCCGGCTTGGAACTGAATGCTACTGCCTTGCACGCCGCTAGCGGCGGAGTCGGGCAACTAGACCGATGGGCTCAGCTTGATTTCCTGCCAGTTGCCGTTCTGGTTGACTTCCACTTTGGATACGTTGATCGAGCCGCTGACCATCGTGCCGGAAACGCGAATTTCCTGCCCGACGTAGGGAGCAAGTGCGGTGGACGGGGCCAGCAGGGGATAGAACTTCTTGTCGCTGGTGAGCAGGCCGCCGGGCGTTCCGCCCTTGAGGCACAGCGTTCCGCAACCCTTGTTCGCTCCGTGATCGTTGGTGGTAGCGCCGTGAGCCAAATAGCACTTGCTATCGACCAGCGTGCCACTGTAACTCGCATCCTTTTGCGCGGCGGACATTACCACTGAAAATGCGACAACCAATGCCAACGCCGCGATACTCATGAGAACGAGTGACTTCTTCATGCCCGTTTCCTCCTTTGATTGTGAACCGCAGATGACCTGATGGTGCAACTCGACAGTTTGGGGGCTGTCTATTCCAACCCAGCGTTCCCTAAGACGATATGCCCGTCCCGCTTGGGAGTCAAGTTTACTGGGTTGGTGGGAGATTGGGTTGAGCCGCAGGCGGCGCCAGCCACAACTTTCGCCGTTGCCCGGCCTGCGCGTGGGACCGCGAGGGCGAGCGACCAGGGCTAGCCGCGATACGCGATGCTGAGTCCTTTGCCCACTGGCACAGTTGTGTGCTGAAAATCCTCGCGCGCCGAAATCATTTTCAGGTAGCCGGCGATTTCTTCCGGGTGGGACAGAACATTATCGGCGATGACCAGCGACTTCGGGGCCAGCTTGGGCAGGACGACTTCCATGATTTCGGGAAATTTCCTGCGATCCGCGTCCAGGAACACCAGATCGAACGGCCCCGCAAGCTGGCGCGCGATTTCGGCGGCGTCGCCCGTGCGCAATTCCACGCGGTCCAGCAGATTCGCGCGGCGCAGATTCTCCCGCGCCAGGACGTGCTTATCGGGATTGCGGTCAATGCTGATGAGGCGGCCGCCGGCCGGCGCGAGCGACCACGCCAGCCAGATCGTGCTGTAGGCGTTTGATGTGCCGACCTCGAGGCCCCGCGTCACGCCACTGGCGCGCACCAGAATGCTGAGCAGTTGCGCGGTAGCCGGATCGAGGTTGAGCATCATGCGCGGGCGGTCGGATACCCGCGCATCGTTCTCTTTGCCGTGCGTTTCGATTTCTTTCAGCAGTTCCTTTAGTTGTTGGTCCATGGTGGTCTTTGGCCTTGAAGTCCGGGATGGATCGAACTCACTTCTCTTTCTCAGGCAGCGCAAAAACGAAAAGCGTGGAGGCGGGTTGCACGATGTGAGCGGCGGATTCGGGGTACAGTTTCGCCAGCCTGCCCTCCGTCTCCGAGCCCCCTCCCGAACCGATCGCGAGGTACTGCCTGCCGTTCACCGCAAAACTCACGGCGGCGGACGCGATGCGGCCGCCCGTGTTGAACGACCAAAGCTTCTGCCCGGTTCGCGCATCGAGCGCGAAGACGTCGCCCGCCAGATCGCCGGCAAAAATCAAGTCGCCCGCCGTGGCCAGCAGCGAAGACATGTTGTAGTACTTCGTGTTGAAGGTCCACTCTTTCTTCCCGGTTGCAGGGTCGAACGCGCTGATGTTCGGCGGAACATTCGGGTTCACCTGGTCGCCTTTATCGCCGCCGTCCACAAAATGGGTGCACAGTTCGAAATCGGACGTGTACCACCAGCCGGTGTGCGGGCTGTAGGCCGAGTGTTGAATGCCGCGGCCGCCCGTATGGATGCTCGGACAGACGAGAGAGTCCTTCTGCTCTTTTGGAACGATGGGGCGGATGGGATTGCCGCGATCGTCGATGCCCTGATTCCAGTTCGGCGCGCTGTACGCAAATGCCCGCAGGAATTTCCCGGTCTCGCGATCGTACTCGTATGTGAAACCGTTCTTGGTCGGATGAACGACCACCTGCCGTTTCTGCCCCGCCACGGTCATGTCAACGAGGATGGGCTCCGCCGCCGAGTCGTAATCGTACAAGTCGTGCGGGGTCTCCTGGAAATACCACTTCAGTTTTCCGGTATCGACGTCGAGCGCGAGTAGCGAGGCGGTGTACAGATTGGGACCCGGACGCAACGTTCCATTGATGGGAGTCGGATCGCCCGTGCCCCAGAAGAGCAGATTCATTTCCGGATCGTACGTGCCGGTGAACCACGTCCCGCCGCCTCCGGTCTTCCAGTAATTGTCTTCCGCTCCTGCCCAGGATTCCGCGCCTGGTTCGCCGGGAGCGGGGATCACTTCGTAGTGCCACACGAGCGAGCCGGTCTTGGCGTCATAGGCATTGATATGGCCGCGCAGCGCCTGATAGCCGGAGCCGGCATTCCCCGTGATCACTTTGCCTTTGACGTACAGCGGAGCGGCGGTGATCCGACACTGGCATTCGGAATTTTCCTCGACGTGAATGTTCCAGACTTCCGCGCCGGTCTTGGCGTCGAGCGCCACGACGTGATTGTCCTGCGTGCCCATGTAAATCCGGCCGTCGCCAAATGCGAGTCCGCGGGCGCCCCGGATGCTGAACGTTTTCACTTCCGGCCATTTATATTCGTACGTCCAGATCTGACGGCCCGTGGCTGCCTCGACCGCGTACACGTTGTTCTGCATCCCTTCGAGGTAGAGAACACCATCGACGACCAGCGGAGCAGCCTCGAGCCCCGGCCGGAGTCCGGCGGTGCCTGTGGGAAATCCCGCCGGGAACGCCCACACGGGCACGATGCTCTTCACGTTCTCGCGCGTGATCTGATTCAGCGGGCTGTAACTCCAGCCGCGATAGTTTCCATAAAATGTCAGCCAGTTCTGCGGTTCCTTGTCGGCGTGCTCGATCCGCGAAGTGGTCGCGTCCTGCGCCGCGGCGAAACGAGGAGCGCCCGTATACAGGCATAGCAGAAGGAAGGCAGCGCATGCGCGAGCCATAAGGAGGCGCACGTCCGTTCTTTTTCGACGATTCATTTCCATTCTCCCTTCCCCATCTTCAACCGTTCCGGCCGCCAACGGGATCTACTGCGCAGCGGCGGGCTTCTTCGTGATTTCCCGCTCGGCGTGAAGGACGCGCAACCACGCGCCATTCTGTTTTACCCAAACGTCGGAAAAATTGCTTTCCCGAGGCGTGACTTTGCCGTTCCGTTCGAGGACGCCCAGAGCGTGATAGGTGACCACCGCGACCTTGCCGTCGTCATAAACCCGGAAGCGATGTCCGTCCTGGTTCATCGAGTGCATCTTGAAAACACCCGGTTGCAGTCCCGCCTCGATCTCGGCTTTGGTGGGCGCGCTCCCATCGATATTGGTTTGGGCGACGTCTTCGGCGTCGTACTGGCGGATCCAGTCGACCGGCTCGGAGCCGCCCCGCAGCAGACCCGCGACCTTCTCATCTTCGATTTTCAGGATTTCTTTTTTGACCGCTTCGGCTTTTTCGCCGGTGATCGCCTGCGCGAAAACAGTTCCCGCGAGTGAAACCGCGAATAGCGCCGCTATCAGTTGTTTTCGCATCGTGGCGTACTCCCGCTTCCGCACCGTCCCCTCCCGGTGAAACTCCTGGGGACGCGCGAGTGGACACTGCCGACCGCTCGAACCGGGTTTCCCATGTATGGCTTACAGGCCGGACGGCAACATATAACTAACCGCTTCGGAAGGCAATCCTTCGGCCCGGCTTCCGGGAGCCGCCCGCGTGACGGCAGTCACGTCGTTGGGTGACCCCGGTCATATATTTTGGCGGAGCATCGCTGTAAAAGAGAAATGTAAGCTTTGAAAGCCACGGAAAGGAGGGCGACTCCACCGGGCTTAGTCAGCAAGCAACAGAAAGACCAGTTAAGGTCGCACCGCGCACGCGGTGCGGGGACGTCCGTGGCGGAAATGAAACGCCACGACGCGAAAACCAGAGGCTCACAGAGGGGGAACCGCCAGGTTCCCTCTTTGTGATTTGTTCCCGCCCAAACATTCGCATCGGCTGCGGAGCCGCGCGCAGGTTCGAAGCGGTTTCGCGCGTGCGTTTCCCTCCCGAGCCGCTGTCCCAATTGATCCCATCTTTATAAAACTTGACTATTCCGCGCCAAATGGGATATGTGGGGAGTATAAAGGGCTGGTTTCATACCTTTCGTCCCAGATCAGCCCCCGGATCATACAGACAGAAATCTGGACCGCGTGTTTCATGAGCGAGTGTTATTGTTTTATTTTTTCGCCTCCTCATAAGAAATGAGGCTTTATGAACCGTCCTTTTACCCGGCAAGGAACTTCCGTTCCGCCGCCGCCAGCGATCCATTTCCTCTTCGTCCGGCGACGCCGGCTCAGACCCAACCCGAGTTCGGAAACTGGTGGGACCACATGATGGTCCGGCTGATTTTTTCGATCGCGTGTGTCGCGGCCGGATACCATTTTCACCCGTTCGGCTTGTCCAATCTGGTGGCCGCCGGGGTTGGCTTGGCGTTTTCCATTTCCGTCTTCTTGTTTGAGATTCGGCTGCAGCGCGCCAGCATGCGCCGCCTGATCGGGGCCGCAATCGGCTCGATCCTCGGAATCCTCGGCGCGTACCTGATGGGACTGGTCCTCGCGCGCACGTCGATCCCGGAGGGTTCGCGGTCCTTCATGGACGTCGGGTTGCTCCTGGTGATGACCTACATCGGCCTGG
This sequence comes from uncultured Acidobacteriota bacterium, assembly GCA_963800455.1. Taxonomy (GTDB): domain Bacteria; phylum Acidobacteriota; class Terriglobia; order Acidiferrales; family UBA7541; genus Palsa-360. Next base: position 2,453,413 of record CAWDAY010000004.1, read on the forward strand.
TGGTCGGGGCGAACAAGGGAGACATGCTGAACCTCGCCGCCGCTCGGCGGCCTGTTCGGCAGCGAACGCAGCACGCGGCGCATGCCCAAAGTGCTGGACACCAGCGTGATTATCGACGGCCGCATCGCGGATATTTGCGAGGCCCATTTCCTGGACGGCGTCCTGCTGATCCCGCAATTCGTCTTGCGCGAATTGCAATTCGTGGCCGATTCCGCCGATTCGCATGAAGCGCCAGCGCGGCCGGCGCGGCCTCGAAGTGCTGCAGCGCATCCAGAAGATGCCGCACCTGGAAATCGAAATTGCGGACGACGATTTCCCCAACATCGCGGACGTGGACCTGAAGCTCATCGAGCTCGCCAAACGCTACGACGGAAAAATCCTCACGAACGACTACAACTTGAACAAGGTCGCCTCGCTCCAGGGCATCGAAATCCTGAACGTCAATCAGCTGGCCAACGCGTTGAAGCCGGTGGTGCTGCCCGGAGAAACGATGCGCGTGTTTATTCTGCGCGAGGGCAAGGAATACAATCAGGGCGTCGCCTATCTCGATGATGGAACGATGGTCGTGGTCGACGGCGCGCGCCGCATGATCAATAAGACCATCGACATCACCGTGACTTCCGTCCATCAAACCACCGCGGGCAAAATGATTTTCGGGCGGCTCGACGAGCGCGCCGAAATGCCCGGCCCGCGCGTGCACTCAGCCCCATGCCGTGAACGAAGTGCCGCGCCACGGCCGAGAACGGCAGCCGGCACCACGCGAGACCTTTCCGCGGCGAGCGCCTGCCGCGCCCCGTGGTTCCGGAATCCTCCCGCGAACCGGAGTGAAGCTCGCGTAGGAACTCACTCCCGACTGTCCGCATCTACATGCCTTGGACCCAGTCGAACAGTGATATCCGGCGCTGTCCAAAACTTGCGCGTTTTCAGCGCTCTTGCTTGCCTCGCGCATTCCGGCTGCGCTACCCTCGCAGTTTCAAAATCCACGATTTGTCCATCAGGAAAGGATCGTTACACGATGAATCCTTCCGAAAGCTGTCGGATCGCCGCGCGTTTTTGAGTTTCCTCGCCGCCAGCCCCGTCCTGGCGTATGCGGGACTTCACGCCGGCTGGATCGATGAAGTTCTCGCGGCGCCGCTGCCGGAGCAGAATCGAAGTCGTCATCAAGTCGGTGAAGGAAGCGCTGAACGTTTTTGATTTCGACGCCGTCGCGCGCGTCAAACTCACGCCCGCTCACTACGAGTTCATCACGGACGGCTCCTTCAACAACGAAACGCTGCGCGCCAATCGCGAAGGCTTCGAAAAATACGAAGTCCGCCTGCGCCGCCTCACCGGCATCACCAAAGTCGATCAATCCGTGAAACTTTTCGGCAAGACCTGGGAATCGCCGATCTTCTTTTCTCCGGTGGGCAGGATGAACGCGTACTATCCCGATGGCGCCGTCGTTCTGGCCCGGGCGGCCAAATCGACGCGCACGCTGCAAATTCTCTCGGGATCGGCGGTGGTCCTGATCGATCCCACGCGGAATTGAAAACGTGGTCGCGGCGCGCGGCGAGCCGCTGTGGCTTGCGGGACTCGGCAGCACGCTGGACGAAAAAGCCGTTGCGCCGCTTTGAATCCACCGGATGCCCCGTGCTGGTCTGGACGATCGACGACGGCGGCGCCAACACGATCGGCGCAAAATCGCTGCAGCGCGTCGGCGTGCGCGACCTGGAGCGCGAAGCCGACGATCGCTGCGTCGGTTGCCACTCCAATCTTCCGACCATCATCGCGCATCACGCCGTCCACGCCGATGGACGTGCTCGGCGCGATCGGCGCGCTGCAGGGCGAAACCAGCGTAAAACTCAACTGGGACGACGTGAAGCGCGTTCGCGACATGACCAAAATGAAAATCGTCCTCAAAGGCATCGTCGCCGGCGAAGATGCCGCGCTGGCCGTGAAGCACGGCGTCGACGGCATCATCGTCTCCAATCACGGCGGGCACGAAGACGCGAGCGGCCGCGGAACGATCGAATGCCTGCCGGAAGTTTTGTCGGGCGCCGCGCGGAAAAATTCCCGTGATGATCGACAGCGGATTCCGCGGCGGCGCGGATATCTACAAAGCGCTGGCGCTGGGCGCAACCGCCGTCGGCATCGGGCGTCCGCATATCTGGGGCCTGTCTGCGTTCGGGCAGGAGGGCGTCGAAACGGTGGTCGCCATTTTGCGCCGCGAATTGCAGGCCATCATGGCGCAGACCGGCGCGGCTTCCATCGCGCAGATTCGGCGCGACTCGCTCGTTCCGCGCGGATGAATAAGATTTCAAAGCCGTTGCAAAAATCGCTTTGCGGCAGTTTTCTCATCTTAAAACGCGGCAACACGTTCGCGCCAACGGCGCGAAGGACACCAGCCCGGGGCAACGCCCGGGACCGTGCCCAACAGACATTTTCCGCCCTGAAAGGGCGGAGGGTTTCTGCGCCCCTTCAGGGCGCAAGACGAGCAATCAATTCCGCATCCCAGGGCGCTGCCCTGGGCTAGCGTGCTGTGGCGCTTTCAGCGCCGCAGAAAACGGACGATTAGCCCAGAGGTGGCTATGAGCATGAGCAAGAACGACCCCAGAAATTTGGCGGTGCCGCGCAGAGGATTTATTCAAAAGGCTGCCGCGGGCCTGGGCGCCGCCGCTCTGGGCGGCATCGGCGCAAAAGAGGCGGACGCCGCCAAGCCCGAGCGTCATTGGGATCTTTCCGCCGACGTCGTCGTGGTCGGCTCCGGCGCAGCCGGGCTTCCCGCGTCGATCTGCCGCCGCCGAAGCGGGCGCTTCAGCGTCATCGTGGTCGAGCAGAACTACGACATTGGCGGGCACGCAATCGAGAGCGGCGGAAACATCGCCCTGGGCGGCGGCACGAGCCTGCAGAAGAAATACGGCATCGAAGATTCGCCGGACAAGATGTTCGAGGATCTGGTGAACTGGCACGATTACCGCTTCAGCGACAGGGAAATCGTGCGCGCCTTTTGCGACGAAAGCGTGGCCACGTTCGATTTTCTGCTGGCGCACGGCGTGAAATTTCCCGACAAGCATCCCATCGGCGCGGATGGCGGCCCGCAGAATGTGATGCGCGCGCAAACCGTGACCTGGACGGGCGAAGTGAGCGCCTACTCCCCGACGGGAGGAAATGGCACGGCGCTCATGCGGCCGCTCGAAGCCAGCGCGCGGAAACTCGGCGTGCAGATTCTTTTGCGGCACAGCATGACCGGCCTCATGCGCGAAGAGCAATTCTCCGGCCGAGTTTTGGGAATCACCGCGACGCACGAAGGCAAGACGCTGAACATTCAGGCCAAACGCGGCGTGGTCGTCAGCACCGGCGGCCACACCAGCAACGTGAACTTCCGCAGAATTTTCGATCCGCGCCTCACCGAGGAATATCAGGTGGTCGGCGAACCCTATTCGCGCCAATCGGGCGACGGAGAAATTGCCGCCATGCAGGTCGGCGCGTCGCTCTGGGGAGCGGGGAGCCAGACGGTCGAGACACAGGCGCGCTCGCACATTTTTGAAAAGCCTTACGTGATCGGCAACCAGTTCGGCTACCCGCAGGGCGGAGGAAAGCGCAACGAGAATATCAGAAACAGTCCCGTCAAAGGAATCGCGCGCGGCATCGGCCTGCAGGTGGCGGACTTTCAGAATCTGATCCAGGTCAATCAGTTCGGCCGGCGATTTGTGAATGAGCTCGCGACCGGTTTTGACTGGTGGAATCCGTGCCTCGAGCAAGAGCGGCGCGAAAGCCGAGGGCGGCGGGCCGATCTGGGCCATCTTCGACGCGGACGCGAGCGAAGCGCGAAGACTGGACGGTTGCGCCGCCGTTCGTCGATCCCGACGGCTGGTTTTTCAGCGCAAACACGCTGCGCGAACTCGCGGGAAAAATTGTCAGCAAATATCAGAAGGAGCCCATGCCCGGCGCGGCGCTGGAGGAAACGGTGGCCCGCTACAATTCGTTCGTCGATCGCGGCAAGGATGAGGATTTCGGAAAACCCGTGCCGATGCACAAGATTCAAACGCCGCCCTTTTATGCCGCGTGGTCCACGCCCTGCATTCACGATTGCCTTTCCGGCTTGCGCATCAACGGAAAAGCGCAGGTCATCGATTTGTGGGGCAAAGTCGTTCCGGGCCTCTACTGCGCGGGAGAAACGTCAGGCGGATTTAACCAGCACGGCCTGGCAAAATCGCTGACGTTCGGCCGCATCGCGGGCCGCGAAGCGGCGAAGTCGTCGCGCATTCGTAGGACAGGCTTCAGCCTGTCTGCTTTTCTGAAAGTCATGCAACCCGAAGTTTCAATAGAATTTTCGATAAGAGACCGGGACAAATTCAAACCCGGACAGGCTGAAGCCACTGTCCTACCAACTCTTGATCACCAATTCCGGAATTGCCGCGCCGTCTTTCCGCGGATCGGACGCTCCGTAATTCACGCCCGTCGCGTAGTCGCGCATCACAGCCTGCCCGCCGCCGAACGCATCCGAAAATCCATTGTGCATCGTGAGCTTGTGCCCTTTGGCTTCCAGCTCCGCCTTCACGTTTCCGGGCACGCGGTTTTCGAGCAGCACGTCGCACCCGGTAAACGTAGGCTTCGTGAATCGCGCCGTCTCCAGCGCCGCCTGAATATTCTGACCGAAATCCACGACGTGCGAAACAAACTGCGCGTGCGCCTGCGCCTGGTTCCAACCGCCCATGATCCCGAACGCGATGCGAATCTGGTCCTTTTCCATGAACGCCGGAATAATCGTGTGCAGCGGCCGCTTGTGTCCCGCAATGGCGTTCGGCGACGCGGGATCCAGGCTGAACAGCGCGCCGCGATCGTGCAAAACAAAACCGGTGCCGTCGGCAACGAGGCCCGAGCCGAATTCCGCGTAGTTCGATTCGATGAACGAAACCATGTTGCCTTCGCGATCCACCACGCTCAGGTAGGTCGTATCGCCCGCGGACGGCACGGGCGTGCCCGGGCCCGACGTCGCAATTCGCGTGGTCCATGTCGATCAACTTCGCGCGCTCGGCGGCGTATTGCCTTGGAGAGCATTCCGCTCACCGGAAGCTTCGCCATTTTGGGATCGGCGATGTAGCGGAGCACGTCGGCATAGGCCAGTTTTTTCGCCTCGATCTGCACGTGCAGCGCGCGCGCCGAATTCAGTCCGTACGAGTGCAGATCGAACTGCTCCATGAGATTGAGCATTTCGAGCGCGCCAATTCCCTGCACGTTCGGCGGCATTTCGTACACCGTCCAGCCGCGATACGTCGTCGAGATCGGCTCGGCCCACTCGCTCGAATAGTCGGCAAAATCCTTCGCCGCGAGCGCGCCGCCGTGCCGCGCCGACAGCGCCAGAATGCGCTTGGTAATTTCTCCGTCGATAAAATGCGTCGCGCCCGCCCTGCGCGATTTGCCGCAGCGACCAGGCCAGATCGGGATTGCGAACGCACTTCGCCGAGGCGCGGCGCGCGGTCCGAAATCAGAAATGTCTTCGCGGCCGCTTCGTTCTCGCGCAGCAGATCGACATTCGCCGCGAAGTGTTGCGCGATCCATTCCGTCACGGGATAGCCGTCCTCGGCGATTTGAATCGCCGGGGCCAGCACCTCATTCATTTTCTTTTTGCCGAAGCGATCGAGCAGCTTCTGCCATCCGTCGACCGAGCCCGGGAACGGTGACCGGCTCGATCCCGTGCACCGGCATTTCGCGCAGGCCCTTTTTGTGCAGCCGCTCGACCGACTGCGCGGCGGGCGCCCAGCCGCTGGCGTTCAAGCCATAATATTTTCCGCTCTTCGCGTCATACACGATCGCGAACAAATCTCCGCCAATGCCGTTCCACATCGGCGCGACCACCGTCATCACCGCGTGCGCCGCAATCGCCGCATCCACCGCGTTGCCGCCGCGCTCGAGAATCGCCGCGCCCGCTTGCGACGCCAGCGGAGATTCCGTCGCCACGATCCCGGTCTGCGAGATCACCATCGAGCGTCCCTGCCCGCGATCTTGTGCCATGGCGTTCTCCACGCTCGTCCCCCCTGCGAGAATCCCCGCAACCAGAAAAAGCATGCAATGTAGTTTGAGTTTGCGCATAGGTCCAGGTAGGACGGGCTTCAGCCTGTCCGCATTTATGTTGCGCCAAACAAATCGGAAACAGAAAGACGGAAGTCAGTCCTGCAAAAATCTACGAACCGGGCACCACCATCGCCAGCAGCCGCTTCGGCCCTTCGCCGGTCTTCACGGTGGCCACCGCCTGCCGCGTCTTCGTGTCGATGATCGTCGCATCGTTGCTCGCGCAGTTGCTGACGGTCACGAATTTCCCGTCCGGAGAAAACCCGATCCAGTTCGGGCATTCTCCGGTCGCGATTTCCTTGGAAAGCTTTTTCGTGGCGATGTCATAGACGTAGACGCCGCTGTCGGAGAGGCTGGTGACCCACAGTTCCTTTTCGTTGGGCGAGAGCGCCAGGCCGTGCGTCTCCGTGTGCGGCTCGAGCGCGCAATCCGCGGGAGGCGCGGCCGGCAGGTCCACTTTCGCGATCTGCTTTTTGTCTGGAATGTTCACGATCTCAAAGCCGTGATAATCGGAAAGCGCGACGTACAGCGTTTTTTCATCCTTCGTCACCGCATACGGCCGCGGGATGCCGCTCGTAGGAATCTTGTCGGTATATTCCATTTTGTTCAGGTCGATGCGGTCGATTTGATGGTCGCCCATCGAGGAAACCCACAACACGTCGTTGCGCCCCGTGTTGTAGCTGTTGTGCGGCGCGTTCACGGGCAATACCTTCACGATTTTTCCCAGCCGCGTGTCGATGATGTCGATGCCGCCCACGTCGCGAATCGGCACGCCCACGTAATGCCCGTCGGGCGTCGACGCGCACTGGTTGGGCCGGCCCGTCAATTCAATCGTAGCCGTCACCTGGTTGGTGGCCGTATCGATAATCTTGAGAACTTTTTCGGACTCGATCGTGGTGAAAAGCTGCTGCCCGTTCGCCGGAGCGCACACACCGTGGACGCGCTTCCCGACCTTGATGGTCGCCGTTTCCTTCAGCGTGCCGAGGTCGATGACAGTGATGGTGTCGCCCAAGCTGTTCGTGACGTACGCCTTCATCGTCCCCACTTTTGCGGGAGCCGTTTTGCTCAGTCCAAATGCCGACACTGCCAAAATCGCCATCACCAGCCCCATCCTCAGCAAAGGTGTGCGTGCGCGCATCGCGTATCTCCTGTACTTTCTGTTCAGGTTCGAGGTGGCGCGATTATACTGCCAGATTGCGCGACTTTCCTAGCGTGCGTTGCGGATGGTAGCCTCCTGGACTTACGGGAATAGGACGGAGACGGGTCTGGACTTGCGGGGTAGGTGCATTGGTAGGAAAAAAGGTCGGGCCTTCAGGCCCGACGAACCGCGTCGCCTAAAAAGGGCTTTTAAGCCCTGAAGCTCCGACCTCCTGAAGATCAAGATCATTTGAAGTATTTGGGGTGCGCCCTATGGAAATTCGCGACTGGGACAAGCGTTATCGGCTGAAGGAGCATGCGGCTTCCGATTTGGAAGCGCCGCCCACGCCGCTGCTGGTGCAAACCGCGGCCCAGCTCGCGCCGGGCCGGGCGCTCGACCTCGCCTGCGGCGCCGGCCGGAACGCTCTCTGGCTCGCGGAACAAGGCTGGGACGTCACCGCGGTGGACGGCGCGCCGGCGGCCATCGAAATTCTGCGCGACCGCGCAACCGAACGCGGCCTGAAAATCGACGCCGTAGTCGCCGACCTTGAAAAAGGCGAATTCGAGATCGAACCCGCGCGCTGGGATTTGATCGCGATCTGTTACTACCTGCGGCGAAACCTGTTCGAGCCGGCCAAGCGCGGCGTCGCCCCCGGCGGCATCCTGATTTCCATCGTCCACGTCAACGAGCCCGGCGAAGAAGACGGCCCGCATCGCCTGCGTCCCGGCCAACTCGAAAGATATTTTGAAGGCTGGGAAATTCTGCACCGCCACGAAGGAAAAGCGACCGATGCAGCCCACCGCCGCGCTGTTGCAGAAATAGTCGCGCGCCGCCCGCTGGGAAAGTAAAGTCTCAGTTCCTGGACAATGTCCTCGGCGTCGTCCACGCTGCCCAGCATTCGATAAGCGACCGAGAAAAGAAGTCCGCGACACCGGTTGAAAGTTGCAAGGCGATCGGCGTCCCCGCCGGCTTGCGGTTTCGCCTTTCGAGAGCTTGTCTTCGCTTTCCATGGCCTTCCCGATTGGATGCGCATCGGCGACGAACGGGTCCCGTTTCGGGCCAGTGGCTTAAGACCGGTGAGGAGGACGAGTTGTGGCATAGCACCAGGCGATTCGCCCGTACACGCCAGACGCGCGGTTTATCAGAACTTGATCTAGATTGCAAAACTCGCAAATTATGGCCCGCCGATTGCTTGATTCTCGATCAGGACGAGCGACTTCACGATGCCCCCGCGATTCGGCCATATAGGCGGGCGGATAGACTCACACTCTTACACGCGATATGATCCCAATGATGCTCTCAACCCATTTGGAAATCAGGAAAACGAATCAACTCTTACGGTGCGGCGATGCCCGTGAGATGGGGTGGATTCCTGACGAATCCGTGCACCTAGTCGTAACCTCCCCCCCTTATTGGACGCTGAAGGAATATCCTTCGAATAAAAACCAACTTGGACTTGTTACAGACTACGAAAGCTTTCATGATGAGCTAGAAAAGGTGTGGCGTCACAGTTTGCGCGTCTTGGTCCCCGGTGGCAGGCTGGTTTGTGTTGTTGGGGACGTTTGCCTATCCCGAAAGAGGCACGGGCGACACATGGTGATGCCGCTGCATGCGGATATCGTTGTTCGTTGCCGACGGATTGGTTTTGACAACCTCACACCGATTTTCTGGTACAAGATTTCGAACGCAAAGTATGAAGTAGAGAATGGCTCGAGTTTCTTGGGCAAGCCCTACGAACCCAATGCGATAATCAAGAACGATGTCGAATTCATCTTGATGCTGCGAAAACCCGGTGGTTACCGACAACCTACTGAGCAGCAGCGGAACTCTTCTCGGTTGACGAAGGAAGAGCATCATGATTGGTTCCAGCAAATTTGGACAATGCCGGGTGAATCGACAAGGCAGCATCCGGCGCCGTACCCTCCGGAAGTCGCGTACCGCCTTGTTCGAATGTTTTCGTTTACCGGCGATACTATCCTCGACCCATTCATGGGCACTGGGACCACATTGTTGGCTGCGTCGCACTGCGGAAGAAACGGAATCGGCGTTGAAATAGACGAATCCTATTACCGAAAAGCCAAATCGCGGCTGGAATCTGAAACTGAGGAATTGTTTCCTGGTTCGCGGCCTTTCGTCTTAAAGCGCAGAGCCGCCGCGCGCTGACTCTTACAACCTCTGTTGGAAAGCACTGCTGATTCGCGTCAGGACCGCTGCATAGTTCAATCTTGTCTCGTCGAAATCAACCCACTCGAACGGGTATGGCTCTTCATTGGTGGCCTTGTAGCGAAGGACTAGAAATTCGTTGTATGCAGGGGCCGCGTACTCAATCAACCTGCGTTCGGCTTCTTTTGCCTCTTGCATCGGATGCAGGAATCCGCCCTTCCCGGTTGTCGGCCAGGGCCGGTCGCCTTCAAAGCTTACATAGCGGTCAGCCTGATTGATTCCCACAGCCGCAACGCATAAGGAATGAGCACCGCCTCTTCGAAATTGCACCACTTGATTTCGGAGGTCGTTTATGACGCGGTCGATCTGCTTAATCATCGCCTTAGCCAGAATCTTCACCTCGACGCCAATTTCAACTGTGGCGATCTTCCCTCGAGCAACGGCGTATCCCACATCCTGAATTGCTGTCTCACCGGGCACAATTTCCCCGAATGTGCCATCGCCACGCCTTGCCTTGATTCCCTGAAGGCGGTTTGCCGCATTCAGAACCAATATTCCACTCTTTATCGCCTCTACAAGCTTTGGGGATCTGTTGATTGCGACAAGATCTTCGTACAAATGCATCGCAATGTAGTCGCCCTGATTCGACGCACGGTGTTTGTAGACACGGCCTTCGAAGAGCTTCTGGAATTCGCTCAATAGACGAAAGTTTAGCTTGGAGGTTGATTCGCTCAAGGCGGGGGAATTCTACCACCAAGAACGCTAAGTACCACTATAGGGCAATTGCCGAATCAGTAGGAAGTCGGGCGCGCTCAGGATTCTCCGGCTAATTTGTCTCCAGCATCACTTCCCCACCGTATCCGCAATCGCCTTCCCCACAATTTGCGTGGTGGCTTTGCCGCCGAGGTCGGGCGTGAGGTACTCGGGCTTGGTGAGGACTTCCTCGATGGCGCGCTCGATGGCTGCGGCGGCTGCGGTTTCGCCGAAATGGTCCAGCATCATCGCGCCGGACCAGATTTGGCCGATGGGATTGGCGATGCCTTTTCCGGCGATGTCCGGGGCGGAGCCGTGCACGGGCTCGAACATGGAGGGATATTTCTTCGTCGGATTCAGGTTCGCGCCGGCGGCGATGCCGATCGAGCCGACGACGGCGGGGCCGAGGTCGGAAAGGATGTCGCCGAACAGGTTCGATCCCACGACCACGTCGAACATTTGCGGGCGGCGCACGAAATGCGCGGTGAGGATGTCGATGTGATACTGGTCGGTGCGGACGTCGGGATATTCCTTGGAGACGGCGGCGAAGCGCTCGTCCCAGTACGGCATGGTGTGGATGATGCCGTTGGATTTCGTGGCGCTGGTCACGTGCTTTTTGCGTTTGCGCGCCAGCTCGAAGGCGTAGCGCAGGATGCGGTCCACGCCGCGGCGCGTGAAGATGTTGGTCTGCATGGCCATTTCTTCGTCGGTGCCGTCAAAAATCCGCCCGCCGATGTTGGAGTATTCGCCTTCGACGTTTTCGCGCACCACGTAGAAATCGATTTCGCCCGGCTTCGCGCTCTTCAGCGGCGATTCGACGCCCTTCAGCATGCGCACCGGGCGCAGGTTCACGTACTGCTCAAAGGTGCGGCGGATCGGGATGAGCAGCCCCCACAGCGAAATGTGATCCGGCACGCCGGGATAGCCCACCGCGCCGAGAAAAATCGCGTCAAACGGGCTGCAACTGCGCGAGGCCGTCGTCGGGCATCATCTTTCCCGTCTTGACGTAGGTCTCGCAGCTCCAGTCAAAATGCTGTGAACGAATAATTGATTCCGAAACGTTTTCCCGCCGCTTCCAGCACGCGCAAGCCTTCGGGCACCACTTCTTTGCCGATTCCGTCTCCGGGAATCACCGCAATCTTGTAGGTTTTCATCGGTATGATGCCTGCTCTCCGTTTTTATTTATTGTCCGGAAAAAGTCGTCATCTGTTCAAATCGCACAACCATCCTTTGTCATCCCGAGCGCATCGCACCGAGAAATCGCGCCGAGGCGAAGCGAGGGATCCTCTGTTCTGAGACTACCGAAGAAAAAGCAGATACTTCGGGCGATCCCCGCCCTCGGGATGACATGTTAGAAAATAATTCTAGAACTCTGCGACCAAGTCCCCTATTCAATCTTTCCGACTTGCGACTTCCACAATTCCCACGGCCGGCCCACCGTCGCTTCCACGATGGCCTGCGCTTTCACCGCTTCGCCGGGCGTCAAAAATTTGATCGTGCCGAGTTTCATGCCATCGGCCTGCACGCGCGCGTTCATCTGCGTGTAAATCGCGCGATACACCACGATCGGCGTCGAATCCGCCACCGCAACGAATCCGTGCCCGCGAATGAGAGCAATGCCGCTGTTGCCCAGCACTTTGGCCAGCCCGTCGCCGAGCTTATTGTCGCGGATCAGCATGTCCGTGTCGCCAAACTCGTCGTGCGAATCGAAAATCGGCGCGCCGAGCCTGAGAAATGCGCTCACGTGATAGACCGGACGCAGCATCGTGCCCGTCACGCTGTAGGGAATGATGTCCGGCGAGTGGCTGTGCACGATGGACTTCACATCGGGCCGCACGCGATAAATCGCCGCGTGAATGTAGCGCTCGACGTAGGAGTTGCGGCCGCGCGCATCGACCGGCTCGCCGTTCGCGGTCATACTCCATGATGTCATTCGAAGTGACCAGCCCCGGCGCCATGCTGCGCGACATCAGAAAATGGCTCGGGTCCTTGTCGCTGCGCACGCTCACGTGGCCGAAGCCGTCCAGCACGCTCTGCTGATACAGAATGCGGTTGGCGTAGACGAGATCCTCGATCAGCTTCGGATCGTTCGCGAGCGACGCGGCCGCTTGCGGAGCTGGACTCGCAGGGCGCGCCGCGGGAAGAGCAATCGCGCCGCAAAGCACCGCGCAAACCGCCGCCAGGACGCCGATTTTCATTCGCGACATATCGCTCCCTCCAGCGGACAGGGCGCTTCCGTACATTCCGGGCGAACTCAAGATGTTATACGCTTTCGCGGATTCTACCAAGTGCGCCGCAAATAATTTGGAGGCAATTCCTCGCGATACAACGCGCGGAACTTCGCGTTATACTTTCGCGGTCAAAATATCCGGAGGAAGATTCATGTTTACGCGGCGCGAAATGTAGTGAAAGGTGCGGTTACCGCGGGGGCGGCCGCCCTCGCAGTGGAGGCCGGACGTGGCTCTTGCCAGCGCTTCGCAGCCATCGACTCCCGTGAATTTCGCCGTGCCGGAAGGCGCCTGCGACTGCCACGTGCATACGTTCGATCCGCAACATTTTCCCTATGCGCGCGTCGCGCCCGTACACGCCGGAGCCCGTCTCGGTGGACGAGTTGCAATCCCTGCACAAGGCGCTGCACATGAGCCGCGTGATCGTCGTGCAAACCACGGTCTACGGCACGGATAACGCCGGCGTGCTCGACGCCATGAAAAAACTTGGCGCGCGCGCGCGCGGCGTCGCCGTGATCGATGAGAAGACTCCGGAATCCGCGCTGGACGAAATGGATCGCGCCGGAATTCGCGGCATCCGCCTGAATCTCGAAACCGCCGGCGAGACCGATCCCGCTGCCGGCCGCAAGCGCTTTCAGGCCGCAGTGGAAAGAATCAAGAACCGGAAATGGCACATTCAGATTTATGCGCGGCTATCGGTGATTGACGGAATCAAGGATCTGGTCGCGGCAGCGCCTATGCCGGTGGTCTTCGATCACTTCGGCGGAACGCAAGCGGCGCCGGGAGTCGATCAGCCCGGCTTTCGTTCCCTGCTCGATTTGGTCCACAGCGGCAAGGCCTACGTGAAAATTTCCGCGCCGTATCGCAGCTCCACGCTCGCGCCGGATTATCCGGACGTCGCGCCGATCGCCAAAGCGCTGGTCGCCGCAAATCCTCAGCGAATTTTGTGGGGCAGCGACTGGCCGCATCCGGGAACTCCCGTGCCCGGCCGCAGCAACTGCGGAAATCACGCCGTTCTTCCAAATTGACGACGGCCGGATCCTGAATTTGCTCCCCAAGTGGGTTCCGGATGCGGCGGTGCGCAAAACAATCCTGGTGGACAATCCCGCCAAGCTCTACGGATTTTAGCTTTAGGCACGGGCTTCAGCCTGCCGGGTTTAGTTGCCAAATTGCACAACGACTAAACCCCGCAGGCTGAAGCCCGTGCTACTTGAGCGCCTGCCATCATCAACAGATCAAAATCGATGCGACCAAGAAAACCCGGCTAATTCTGCGGCGGCGGTGGATTTCCCCGCCGGAATTATCTCCGCCCGGGCCTCCCGGTCCGCCGCCCCTGCCGTTCCTGCATTCGTTCTTCGCGCTTCTGCTCCTGCTTGTCGAATTTTTCCTTTTGCTTGTCGTCGAGCAGCGCGCGGACTTGATCGTTCGTGTCCTGTGCGGATCTGCATCATCTTCTCGCGCATCGTTTGCCGGTCGCCGCTGGAATCGTTTCGCAAATCTTCCATCTTCTTTTGCTGCGTCCTCCAGAATCGGCTTGATCTTGGATTGCTGGTCGGCGGTGAGATTAAAATCCTTGGTCATGCGCTTCAACTGTTCATCGGGAGACATCGGTCCCGGTCGCCTCTCCCTGCCCTCCCTGGCCGCCCCTGATAGGGCGCGGCCGCACGCGGCAACGAGCCAGCATTGGCACGGCCAGCAGCAGAGCCAGAAACCACACGCAATTACGTCTCGCGTTCATGACAAGAATCCTCCTTCATCTATGACGTCACCATCCTCTCGGGCCACCGGCTCATGAGCCTCACCACCCCTCTCTATATACCCTCTAAGGCGCGCCCCAGTTCCAGAATCCATGCCTCCATCCTGCGTTGTCCGGCCGGTGCTTGCGCAAATAAGTCGGTCATATTCGGCGTGTCTGGCGAGGAAAGGAAACCGCCTCGCAAAGTTGGTATGATGAACAACTCCAATGATCTCTATCCGAACCGCGACGGAGAGCGATGCTAACGCGATCGTTACACCTGGTCAATACGGCGTTCCTCGTCGAACAATTCTTCATCGAGCGGGACCGCACCGACCTGCCAACGATCCGCAGGCCTCATGCGAAAAGGAAAGTTCCTGCTGGCCGAAGAGGGTCCGGCGCTCGTGGGCTGCGTCTACGCGGAGTTGCGGGGTGAGCGCGGCTACTTCGGAATGCTGTCGATCGATCCGTCACGCCAGGGAATGGGCGTGGGCCACCAACTCGTCAACGCGGTGGAAAAATATTTTCGCGACGCGGGCTGCAAATACAGCGACATGAAGATCGTCAACGTCCGCACCGAATTGCACGACCTGTACCGCCGCTGGGGATACGCCGATGCGGGGACCGATCGCCTTACGACGATCCGACGCCCACAAAAATTCCCGTCCACTTCATCAACATGTCCAAGCCGCTTCTATAGTTTTCCGCGGGAGGAACCGGCTGCCGTGCTGAGAGCCGGCTCCGGAATCCGATTGCGGCTTCGCCTTGCTCAACACGAAATCGTAATTCACCACCAGAAATGGCTCGCTGGAAATTTCTCCCGTCGGAGTCTTTCCCGCCGGATGCTTTTCAAATTCCACGATAAGCTTATCCTTCACGCCGAACACCACATCGGAATCGATGTATTTCGCGCCCTTCTTGAACAAATGCGTGATGAGCGTTTCATATCCCGGCGCGGCAATCAGAAAATGAATGTGCGCGGGCCGGAAGTGCGAAATATCCGTTTGCCGCAGCAGGTCGCCCACGGTGCCGTCCATGGGAATGGAATAGCCCGGCGGCGCGATCGTGCGGATCGCATATTTGCCGTCCGGCCCGGTGTGAAACACGGCGCGCAGCACGGGCTCTTGCGCCCCAAGCTGCGATTCGTACAAGCCGTCGGCATCCGCCTGCCAGATATCGAGCTTCGCTCCCGCGATCGGCTTCCCATTCAAATCGCGCACGGTCCCGACCAGAAAGCAGGTTTCTCCGGCGAGTCCTTCCGCCAGATTGGCGCCCATCGGCATTTCCGGAGAATCATCAATGTGAAACGGTCCGATGACGGTCGAAGGCGTCGCGCCCTCCGGAAAACGGTGATTCATCGCGTCGACGAGCATGCTGATCCCCAGCACGTCGGAGAGCAGAATGAATTCCTGGCGCTTATCCGTACAAAGTTTTCCGGTCTTGGCGAGCCAGTCCACGGCCATCAGCCATTCGTCCTGCTTCAAATCCACTTCGCGCGCAAAGCCGTGAAGATGCTTGACGAGAGATTGCATGATTTGCCGGAGCCTCGGAGAGTGGCACGGCCTCCCATTGTTTCACGGCCAGATCGGTCAGATTTTCCTCGGTGGCGTAGGGCATTGCGAATTCCCTCCCTGATTGCGATATGATTTGCGATCTTCTCGCCGAAAAGGCCCATCTGTCCATCGCTTTCTGTGTGAAGAGTCTGCGGTGCGCGAATAAGAATCGACAGCGTCCATGCGGAGAACGGAGAACCATGCGCGGGGCACGATAAGTATTCGGGCCGCGCTGGAAAAAACCAGGAATGAGAAAAACGGGCTGGCCGCTCCGTGTGTTGAGGTAGACTCGATGCTCCATTTCCGTTCCAAGAAACTGTCTCGCGAAGGAGGCCTGGAGAGATCTCATGGCGATCCTTGTCACAGGCGGCACGGGGTACATCGGCAGCGTAACCATCGAACGCCTGCTCGCAAAAGGGAGAGCAGGTCGTGGTGCTGGACGATTTGGCGCAGGGCCACCGGGCCGCCCTGCCGCCGGACATTCCGTTTTATCAAGGGCAAGATTGGCGACCGCGAACTTGTGGCGCGCATCGCCCGCGAACATGCGCTCGAATCCTGCATTCATTTCGCGGCGCTCATTGAGGTCGGCGAATCCGTCCTCGATCCCGCCAAGTATTTCGAAAACAATGTCGCGCAAGGGATCGCACTGATCGGGGCACTCGTCCAAGCGGGCGTGCGGCGTCTCGTCTTTTCCTCCACAGCGGCCGACGTACGGCGATCCCGACGAAATTCCGATCACCGAGCAAAGCCGGAAATGGCCCAAAAACCCGTACGGCTGGTCGAAACTATTCATGGAGCGTCTCCTCGACGCATACGACACCGCCTACGGAATGAAGTTCGTGGCCCTGCGCTACTTCAACGCCGCGGGCGCCACCGAAACGTGCGGCGAAGACCACCGGCCGGAATCGCACTTGATTCCCAATGTTCTCGCGGCGGCACTCGGGCAGCAGAAAGCCATTCGCGTGTATGGCAACAACTATCCGACTCCGGACGGCACTCCCATCCGAGACTACATTCATGTCGTCGATCTCGCAGACGCGCACATCCGCGCCCTGGAATATCTCCGCTCGGGCGGCGCCTCTGATTTTCTCAATCTTGGGAACGGGAAATGGCTATTCGGTCTTGGAAGTCATTGAATGCGCCCGCGAAGTCACGGGCCGGGACATTCCCGTGCAGATCGAGCCGCCTCGCGCTGGTGACCCCGCCAGGCTGATTGCGGACCCTTCCAGAGCGAAAACCGTGCTTGGGTGGGAGCCCGCCGTGTCCGATTTGCGTTCAATCGTCGGTTCTGCATGGGAATGGCGGCTCGGCCATCCGCACGGGTACCCGGAGAGTTAGCAATACCCTAAGTTCCCATTTCCGCGGGCGAATTCCCATTCCGGGAATCCTGCTTGGTTACACCCGTTAGTTGTTTCACATCCTAGATATCCACAGGTCCATTGTCCCATTTCGGAAAGCGATTGGTGTAACGTGGCAATACTTTTCACTTTCTGCATGCCCTTGCCCTGTCTCGTTTTGGATGCAGGACGCTGGTCCTTTCGTGTGCGTTCTTAATGCCCTTCGATTCATTAACATACTGACCCTTAAGGATTTAGAGGAGCCGGAACTACTCACTCTATTCTGGCAATCTGATTGCGATGGGTATCTGGGAATCGTCATTTTTACATGGCTATTGAAGTGCTACTTGCACTAAGGACTGCTGGAAGCGGGTTGGTCGGCGACCCAGAAATTTTTAAATATAGGTAAATAAAACACTTATTTAAATTCTGTAACCTCAACCCGTGCAACGCCTAGGTTGAATCGGCGAATTTGGCGGAAGAAGGCAGTATGCCCGAATGCCGAATAGATAAGGTTCCGGCGTCGCAGACTCGCAGGAGTAAAAATGGGCAACAGCTATTCGAGAATTTCGACCTCAGGACAACGCGAGAGCCAGTTACGAGTCTCCGGTCCGGATAGTTCTCGCCCGTCCGATGGGGCGCCCGAAGAAGTTTTGGATGAGAACGTCTTTCATTCCATGCTGACGCTGGAACGGCGTCGCGCGGAGCGTTCGCGAAAACCCTTCGTCCTGATGCTCCTCGATGCCAATCTGGAAAATGGAACCGCGGAAGAAATTCTCAGGCAGGCCGTCGAGATCGTGGTCGCAACCAAGCGGGAGACCGATTTGGTCGGCTGGTACAAGCTTGGCGCGATTCTGGGGGTGATCTTCACGGAAGTCAACGTCGAGGCGCAGGTCCCTGTCACCGACACGCTGCGCTCGAAAATCGAAACCGCATTCCTGAAACACCTGGGCCGGGACCGGGCCGCCAAAATCGCGATTTCCCTGCATCTGTTTCCGGAAAGCTGGGATAAGAACGGCTCCGGATGGGTGGCGGATTCAAAACTCTATCCCGATCTGAAGCGCAAAGTTTCGCGGAAACGCCTGCCTCTGGTCATCAAGCGGGCGATCGATGTCGTCGGAAGCGGCGCGCTCCTGTTGGTGTTGTCGCCTTTCCTCGCGGTCATCGTGGCGCTGATCAAACTGACCTCCAAGGGCCCTGTGATCTATAAGCAAGAGCGCCTCGGCCAGTTTGGCCTGCGCTTTAAGTGCCTGAAGTTCCGCACCATGTACGCAAACAACGATCCGAAAATTCATCAGGAATACGTTCAGCAGTTTATTGCCGGAAAAGACGGACTGGACAATTCCCAGGGATCGGACAAACCGGTTTACAAACTCGTCAAGGATCCTCGCGTGACCGCGATTGGGGGATTCTTGCGAAAGACCAGTCTCGACGAACTTCCTCAATTCTGGAATGTCCTGCGGGGAGATATGTCGCTCGTCGGACCTCGCCCGCCGGTTCCTTACGAGTTCGAGGTGTATGACATTTGGCATCGCCGGCGAGTTCTGGAAGTGCGCCCCGGCGTCACTGGCTTGTGGCAGGTGAGCGGCCGCAACCGCACTCGATTCGACGAAATGGTCCGGCTGGATTTGCGCTATTGCCAGACTTGGTCCATCTGGCTCGACTTGAAGATTCTTCTGGCAACACCTTGGGCCGTATTCAACGGTGGCGGGGCCTGCTAACGCGCACTCGCTCCGGCGTCCCGTTGACGTCTTCGAAACCCGGCCGCAATTTTGTCCTAACACTTCTTTTTTCAGTACGATAACGTTCACGATGGCCAATAAATTTCCAATTAGTGGAACTTTGGCTACCTCTCTAGCAATCCCATGGTGTGAAACTGAAATGAGGAAGCTCATAACCCTAAGCAGATTAAATACTTATGCGACAATAGGCCCCGGCCATCGAATTGCATCGCTCTTCACACAGGGAACTGTGCCTCCCGTGCTCCGCGAAGGCCGCTGCCGCTCGAATCTTCGCGTAGCTTGAGGCAAGATCCCCAGGAGAGTTAAAGAATGGTGCATCAGGAAATCGGCGTGAAAGATGTGGTCGCCATCGTCCGTCGGCGATTCTGGCTCATCTTTCTGCTTTCCGTGTTTGGCGGCGCAGCGGGATTTGGGGCCGCGCGCGTTCTGCCCAAAAAATTTACATCCAGGACGCTCGTCCTTGTGCAACAGCCCGAAGTCCAGCCGGTAGCTCCCATTACCACGGACAACGTCAACCAGCGGCTGGCGACCATGCAGCAGCAGATCCTGAGCAACGCGCGCCTCGATCCGGTCATCCGCGATTTGAATCTGTATCCAAACGATGTTGGCCGTTTGCCCAAGGAAGAGATTGTCGATCATTTGCGCGAAGCGATTACCATCACAGCCGTTGCGCCCATGACGGATACCAAGGCGCAGAACCTTCCCGGATTTACGATCAGCGTGGTCTTCAACAACCCCCAACTGGCGCAGAAGATTTGCTCGATGATCACGTCCATGTTCATCGACGAAGACATCCGGGAGCACACGGGCGACATCGTCGAGAACACTAGCTTCTTGAACCAGCAGCTCGCTCAGAAAAAGGCGGAGTTGGATCTGCAGGAAGCGAAGCTCGCCGCGTTCCAGCGCCGATACGCCGGCTCGCTCCCAGAGGACAGCCAGTCCAACCTGGCCTCCCTGAATATGCAAACGACGCAGCTCGAAGCCGCGACGCAGGCGCTGAATCGCGCGCAGCAGGACAAGAGCTTCGCCGAGTCCATCCTCTCGCAGCAGCTGTCCGCCTGGCAAGCAGCCCAGGCCGGACAGAATCCGGAAACGCTCGATCAACAACTGGACGCGCTGCAGGCCCAGCTCACGGCCTTGGAATCCAAGTACACGAACGATCATCCGGATGTGATCAAGACGAAGAATGACATCGCCGTGCTGAAACAGAAGATCGCGGAGAGCGATCGGCGCAAGGACGCATCCGCGCCCGACAAAGGCACGACCGCCAAGAGCGAGCCCACGCAAATCCTGCAGCTGCGCGCGCAAATTCATAACTACGACCAGACAATCAAGGAACGATTGGCGCAGCAGGAAGACCTTAAAAGGCACATCGAAATCACGCAGGAACGCGTGGCGGCCACTCCGGGCGTGGAACAAGAGTACAAGCTGCTCACCCGCGATCATCAAACCGTGCTCGATTCGTACAACGATTTATTGAAAAAACGGGACGCCTCCGCGATGACGCAGCAGTTCGACCAGAGCACGCAGAATGACCGTTTTCACGTGCTCGATCCCGCAAACTATCCGACCGAGCCTTCTTTCCCCAAGATGCCGGCGTTCGCCGGAGGAGGGTTTGCCGGCGGCCTGGCGCTCGCTATGGGTATCTCCCTGCTTTTGGAAATGAACGACACGTCGCTGCGTTCCGAGCACGACGTCGAAGTCGTTCTTCGCCTGCCCGTTCTCGCGATGATTCCTGTCATCGCGCCGAACTCGGGAAAAGCCCGACCGCAGCCGTCCATGCAGGCGCCGCTGAAAACAAAGGAACCCGCGAGAGCTAAGGCCTAACGAGCCGAGTCAGTTCAGATCGAAAGGGAATCATGAGCAGGATTCACGAAGCACTCAAGCGAGCGGAACAAGAACGAGCGGCCGGCCAGCCGGCTCCGGCCAGCGAGCGGCAGACGGAGCGCGCTGTCGCGAGCGCCGCGGTCGAGACCGCGCCTCCAGCCCCTACAGTTTTGCCGCAGGCTGATTTGCCTCGGCCGAGCGCCGCATCCCCCGAGGCCCAACCCGATCCCCGCTCCGTCCAGTTCGATGCGTTGTGGGCGAAATGTTCACAGAAGCGCTGGAAACCCAACCCGAATGTAATCGTCTTCGAAAACGCGGATCCGTTCTTTCCCGGGGCCGAGCAATTCCGGACCCTGCGCTCGCGGCTGTACCGGATGCGCGAGAGCCAGCCGCTCCAAACTATTTTAGTGTCCAGCGCGATTCCGGCGGAAGGCAAAACCGTGGTTTCCACGAATCTGGCGTATGCCTTGGTCCGGCAGCGCGGAACCCGTGTGCTCATGGTCGATGCCGACCTTCGATCCCCGCGAGTTCACGCCCTGCTCGGCGCCCCCGCGGCGCCTGGGCTGGCCGACTATTTGCAGAACTCGGCGAGCATTTTCGAGATCACACAGCGCGGCGGTGAAGACGGATTTTGCTTCGTTCCCGCGGGCAATCACGTCACGCATCCTTCCGAATTGATTTCCAGCGATCGAATGAAACAATTCCTGGAACAAGTCAAGCCCGCGTTCGATTGGATCATCATCGATTCGCCCCCCGCCCTTCCCGTCGCCGATTCCAGCGTGCTGGGAGGAATCGCGGATGGCGTGCTCCTCGTCGTTCGCGCAAATTCGACTCCTTCCGAAGCGTCTTTGAGGGCCTGTAAGGAACTGGGGGACGCTCACATTATCGGAGTTGTTCTGAATACTGCGGAAGAATCCTCGGAATACAATTCCTACTATTCCGGGAGTTCCTACGCCGGCCCGCAGAACGGCTCGCACAAGTAGAGGGCCGGGCCTGTAATCCTGTTCTCCGTCTCAGCTCGCTTGGCACCAGATTGCAAGGCTGTTGGCGGACCGAAGCGGCCTCGGGCGGCTGCGGGAAGCGCAAGAATCAGGCGGGCGGGGCGTCAAACCTGGGTCCTTTTCCCAATCTTCCCAATTTGGAACCAACTTCAGGAGAATCGAAAGAATCTGGCTACCATAGAACATGTTTGGAACAATTGGGCAGGTCCTTTCCCCCATTTGCCGATTTCGGGGGGAATCGCGGGAGAGAAACGCCCCGGATTGCCCCGGCAAAAACAAAGCAAGCACCAGAAAATACAAGACTTAACATTAATTTGCTCGGAAATTGAGAATCCAGGCCGATTTTAGGTGCTGGCAGATGAATTGCACCATTTTGCCTGTGGTGAAGCGTCTTTTGTGACCTTAATGGCGGTAGCCTATCTAGGCACTGACCGCCGGTGGGCAGGAATCGCGGACGTCCGCCGGCGCTCAAATCGCGAACCTCATACCAAAAGTGATTGATATCACAAGCCTTGCTTCGCGATGTCGGGGATGAAACCAGCCGCAACCGAAATCATCTGTCTTCGGCGGCCAGCCGATAAGCAGACTATGTGAAACCTCGCGACCCTGGATTTCATCCTCACTGTAGCGGGGGTTCGCTGCTATACTCGAACCTGGTAACGGTAGGTCGATTACGGGCATCAGAGCCCAACAGCCGCGACGGCCGGCCTGTTTCAAGCTGCGGCGCAGCAAATTATCCACCCGCAATATCCGTTTGGCGGCTCAGTTGCTCGCGACATTGCGTCAGGCTTGGCCGACCCTAGGGACGCAATTTCACTTCGGAATCGAATATGGGAAGAATTCAAGACGCGCCGGACCTCCCCGTGGACGCGCTCACGGATCAGACCGCGTCGGCGTCGCCGAATGGCGTAGGGAAATCGTCGGCTCGAAATTCTCAAGGGCGGGCGGCGCCAAAAGATCAAAAGAAAATCTGGATCGACATCGACAATTCTCCCCACGTTCCATTCTTTATACCGATCATCGAGCAGCTTCAGCAACGCGGCCACCGAGTCCTGCTGACGGCGCGAGATTCCTATCAGGTTTGCGAGCTGCTGGAGTTCCATCACCTGGCCTGCAAAGTAGTGGGCGGCCATTGGGGAAAGAACCGATTCCTGAAAACGATGGGAACCTTGGGGCGCGCCGCACGGCTCCTGCCGCTGGCTTTCAAAGAGAAGCCGGACTTGGCCATGTCCCTGGTTTCGCGCGCTCAGCTTCTGGCCTGTAAGACGTTGCGGATTCCGGTGATCGTGACGTTCGACTACGAGTTCATCGTCAACATGCAATTCCTCCAGCTGGATTGGATCCTGGTGCCCGAAGTGGTCTCGGACGCACAAGCGGGCGTCGCGAAGCGCGGGATTTCTCATTACCCGGGACTGAAGGAAGACGTTTATGTTCCGAGTTTCAGGCCGGATGAGTCGCTGAGAAAAGTCTTCGGAGTTGGCGAGGCCGACTTGCTCGTGACCGTGCGGCCTCCGGCCACCGAGGCTCACTATCACAATCCGGAAAGTGACAAGCTCCTGGACGCGGCGCTCGATTTCCTGACCAAACAGAGCCGCGTGCGCGTGGTCTTGCTCCCTCGCAACGACCGTCAGTCCGCTGCCCTGCGGAAAGAATGGGCGGAGTGCATCGCGAACGGCAAGATCGTCATCCCTGAGCACGTTCTCGACGGATTGAATCTGATCTGGAATTCCGACTTCGTCATCAGCGGGGGCGGGACCATGAACCGCGAGGCTGCGGCCCTGGGCGTGCCGGTCTACAGCATCTTTCGCGGAAAGATCGGCGCCGTGGATCGCCACCTCGCCGAAAACGACCGCCTGGTGCTTCTGGAACGAGTCGAGGATATTTACAGCAAGATCGTTCTGAAGCGGAGAGTGCGCGACGGCAGCGATTTCCCACAGGGCAGCGCCGCACTTCGCAGCATTTCGGAATCCATCATTTCTATCGCAGAGCACGAATGTCTGCCCGCTGGAAAATAGAATTGAATTCGTCTCGAAGGCAAAATCCAGGTCGGCTTTCGGCGGCCTGGAATCCTGAAGAGTAAACCGAAATTCCCTGATACCGTCAAAATGCCCCTCCGCTTGTCAGAGCGAGTTCGCAATAAAGTACGCGGCATCCTTTTGGCCCGCGGACCCGAGACAATCAAGAGATCTCTCTGGAATTCCGAATTCGCCACGGGCCGGTGGGCTCAACTCGAACAGACGCACGGAGATTGCGTCTATCCCTGCCTCGAACAATACGGACGCGAGGGAAGCATTTTGGATCTCGGATGCGGCTCGGGCAATACGGGAATCGAATTGCCTGCCGGCACGTATCGCGACTACACTGGCGTTGACATTTCGGACGTCGCGATCGACCGGGCGGCCAAGAAAGCGGTGGAGGACGGCCGCTCCGACAAGAACCGCTATATTCAATCGGAAATATTCAGCTACCAGCCGGCCCAGCAATTCAACGTGATCCTGTTCCGCGATTCCATCTACTACGTTCCGGGCTCGAAACACAAGGAGATGCTGGACCGGTACTCGAAGTTCCTGAAGCGAGGCGGCGTCTTCATCGTGAGGCTGTGGACCGGGAACGGCAAATACCGCGACATTGTGAACTTCCTGGAAGGGAATTTTGAAATCGTGGAGAAGAAGGTCACCGGACCGTCCGACACCGTGGTTCTGGTCTTTCGCCCGGCGCACGCCGGTTAAGCCGCTGCCCGAGTCAAAAACGCACCGAATCTTTCAAGACGTTTCTCTCTAGGTAGTTTCCGTCCGATCCGACATGCAAACGAACGCCAAATCCGCGATGCTGAAGCTGCTGTCGTATTGCCACGCCAACGCGTGGGCCGGGTATGACCCGTACGACGCCTTGAACAGCAGGCTCTTTTCCGTCTTTCCGTTTCTCAATTCGCGATGGCCCCGGCTCTATCCTCACCCAGGGCTTGAAACGCAGTCCCGTGGATTTGCGCGGTCTTCTCGGCGTTCCCAAGACGCAGAATCCGAAAGCGCTGGGACTCTTCCTCTCGGCTCTCGTGAAGATGTCCGAAACCGACGTGCCCAATCGCGACCAATTCATTCACGAATTGATCGACCGCGTGCAGGCACTGCGCTCGCAAGGCGCTTCTTACTACTGCTGGGGATACAGCTTCCCCTGGCAAATGAGACAGAACGTCGTGCCCGCTGGGGCCCCGAATCTGGTCTGCACCACGTTTGTAGCGACTGGGCTGCTCGACGCTTACGACCATTCGGGCGACGCGCGCTGCCTCGCGATGGCAACGAGTGCCGCCGAGTACATTTTGAACGAGCTCTACTGGACGGATGGCGCCGCAACCCACAGCTTCAGCTATCCGCTTCCGGGCGTGCGCGTGCAGGTCTACAACGCCAATTTTCTGGCGGCCGCGCTGCTTTGCCGCGTCGCCAAGCTGACCGGCGAAGCAAAGTTCCTCGGTCCCGCTCTCGAAGCAGCGCGTTGTTCGGCGGCCAAACAGAAACAAGACGGTTCCTGGGATTACGGTGACATGGCGTCGCAACGCTGGATCGACAACTTCCATACCGGTTTCAACCTGGGCGCCCTGCGGGCGATCGGCCTGTACGCGCAAACATCCGAATTCGACGATTCGATCCGGCGCGGATTCGACTTCTACCGCACGCATTTCATCCGGGAAGACGGCGCCGCCAAATATTTTCATGACCGCACGTATCCGATCGATGTCCACGCCGTGGCGCAAACCATCATTACGCTGACGGAATTTCAGGATTTGGATCCCTCCAGCGCGGCGCTGGCGGACAAGGTATTGCAGTGGGCCCTGGATCATATGTGGGATGAGCGCGGTTATTTCTATTACCGCGTCCTGCGCATCGCCACGATTCGCACCTCTTACATGCGCTGGTCTCAGGCCTGGATGCTGCTGGCGCTGGCAACGCGATTGTCCGAGCCGGATCGGAGCGCGACTCGGTCGTTGAATCACAGGGCGCCCGCCCTGGTCTCGAACTCCGCGAACGGACCCGGCCGTGATTAAGTGCATCTTCACGCTCGACTATGAGATCTACGGCAACGGCACCGGCGCGTTGAACGAACTCGTGTACGAACCCACCGAACGCCTGCTCCGGGTATTTGAGAAGTGGGGCGCGCACTTCGTGAACTACGTGGAAGTGTCGGAATTCGAGCAAATTGAGGCCGCCGGCACGGACCCGGCAATCGAATTGGTGAAACAGCAGGTCAAGGAAATGCATCGCAGCGGCCATGAGATTGCTTTGCACCTGCATCCCCAGTGGTATAACGCGCGGTTTGACCAGGGACGCTGGGAGCTGGATTACTCGGAATATAATCTGTGCACCCTGCCGCAGCCCCGCATTGCGGAAATCGTGGACCGTGCGGTGAACTACCTCGGTTATATGGTCGACGACCGGCACTTCCACCCCATCTCGTTTCGCGCAGGCAACTGGCTGTTTCAGCCGACGCAAATCGCGGCGCAGGAATTGTCCCGGAGAGGCTTGCGAATCGACTCTTCGGTTTTCAAAGGCGGCCTGCAAAGAAACAACGAATTGGATTATCGCCCGGCGATGAAAAACGGCTACTACTGGCCGTTCAGTTCCGACGTGAACCGGCCGGACCCCGCGGGCCAGTGGCTCGAATTGCCGATCTACGCGGAAATGGTGCGGCCGTGGAAGATGGCAACCTCGAAACGGATGGGCCTGGGCACCAGTCCCGGCGCCACGCAGGGCGGCGCTCAGAAGAAACCGCGGGTCAGCCTCCGCGCGAAAATCAACCGTGCACTGGACTTCATGCGGCCTGGCTATCCGCTGAAATTCGATTTTTGCAGGATGACTCTTGCCGAGTTGACGTCGATGATGGACCGGGTCATTGCGCTCGATCGCCACGATCCCGATTCGCTGAAGCCCATCGTCGCGATCGGCCATTCCAAAGACTTGAATGACCTTCCGACGGTCGATGCGTTCCTCTCCTACCTGCGCGAGAAGAACATTCCTGTGGTCACATTCGAGAATATCTTCGCCAAGGTCTCGGAACTTACCCATTCGAACTAGAGGGTTCCGCAAATGTCGAGCCAATCACAACAACTCACTCCGCCGCTGAGCGGCAACGACGCTTCCCGGGCGCTCAAGTATGTCCTGATCACGCCGGCTCGCAATGAGGCTGCGTTTCTCGAGGAGACCATCAAGGCCGTTGTGAATCAGACCCATTTGCCCATGAAGTGGGTCATCGTGAGCGACGGCTCGACCGACGGCACCGACGATATCGTGAATCGCTACGCCGCCCAGCATGACTGGATCGAACTCGTGCGCATGCCGGAGCGAAAGGAACGCCATTTCGCCGGAAAAGTGGGCGCCATCAATGCAGGACGAGCCCGAGTCGCCGATCTGGACTACGACATCATCGGAAACTTGGACGCCGATATCACGGTCGATGAAGAATATTTTGAGTTTCTTCTGACAAAATTCGCGGCGAACCCGCGGCTGGGAGTCGCCGGAACGCCCTTCCGTGAAGGAACGCGCCAGTATGATTACCGGTTCTCCAGCGTGGAGCATGTTTCCGGCGCCTGCCAGTTGTTCCGGAAAGAGTGCTTCGCGGACATCGGCGGATATAGGGCCATCAAGACCGGAGGAATCGACACGATTGCCGTCATCACGGCGCGCATGAAGGGCTGGCAAACGCGGTCGTTTCTCGAAAAGGCCTGCATGCACCACCGGGTGATGGGCACAGCGAACCACGGCGGGTGGACGCCCGTCTTCAAAACGGGCATGCAGGATTACACCCACGGCATCGATCCGGTCTGGATGACCTTCCGCTGCCTCTACCAGATGACGCGACGGCCCTACATTCTGAGCGGCAGTGTGTGCCTGGCGGGATACCTCTGGGGCATGATCAGCCGAAAAGAAATCGAAGTATCCGCCGAGTTCATCCAGTTCCGAAAGATCGAACACCGGCGCCGGCTGCGCAATTTCTTTTCGAGCGTGCTGCCGTGGAAAACGTCGCACCAATCCTGACGGCGCGGAACCGGTCCACGAACTTTTTTCCAGCGTCCCGATAGCGCAACCGTGAGTACACTCAAGACACAGCCGATGCAAGATCGTTCCATGGAATCGCCGACGGGCCGAACGCTATCCGTGGAGGCTCCTGCGGAGAATCGCGCTGCCGGTTCGGCAGGCCGTTTGATCGTGAATGCCGACGACTGGGGACGCGACCAGGAAACGACCCGAACGCAGCTCGAATGCGTCCAGCGCGGGGCCGTTTCCTCGGTGAGCGCCATGGTGTTCATGGAGGACTCGGAACGCGCCGCGGGCCTGGCTCGCGAGCACGGAGTCGATACTGGACTGCACTTGAATTTCACGAGCGCGTTCTCCGCGGCGAACGCTCCCGCGCGCCTGCAGGAACATCAGCGGTCCGTCGCAAACTATCTGACGCGAAACCCCTTCAATCGGGGCATCTTCAATCCCTGGCTCGCTCGCTCGTTCCAATACGTCGTCTCGGCGCAGATCGAAGAGTATGCCCGGCTCTACGGCGCCGCGCCGGAGCGGCTGGACGGCCACCATCACATGCATCTGTCGGCCAACGTGCTGCTGGGAGGGCTTCTGCCGCCGGGAACGATCGTGCGGCGGCACTTTTCGCACGAAGCCCGCGAAAAGGCTTTGCGCCATCGCGTGTTCCGGCGCTTCACGGATGCGCGGTTGAAGGGACGTTATCGTTTGGCGGATTTCTTTTTTTCGCTGATCCCGCTCGAGCCGGCGGAGCGTCTCCAGCACATCTTTTCGCTGGCCGCCCACTCGTCCGTGGAAGTGGAAACGCATCCGGTCAATCCCGAAGAATTCCGTTTTCTGACGGGAGGCGAGCTGTTCCGCCTGGCGGGCGATTCTCCGATCGCGCGAAGATATGAGATTCCGCGCGGGAGCGCCGGCCGATGAAACGCGCCGCATCCGCTTTGATTTTTTCAATCCCATGAACAACGAAACGAACCATATCGGGGTTTGCATTTGCACCTACAAGCGCCCGGAATTGCTCAAGCGCTTGCTGCAGGAGCTCGCCCGCCAGGAAACCGGCGGGCTGTTCACGTATTCCGCCGTCATTGTCGATAACGATCCGGCGCGATCCGCCGAAGCCGTCGTCCGGGAATTCGCCGCCTCGTCGCCCATGCCCGTAACGTACGACGTCGAACCCGTGCAGAGTATTTGCCTCGCCCGGAACCGATCCATCGCGAACGCCTCCGGCGATTGGATCGCTTTCATCGACGACGACGAATTTCCGGACACCCAGTGGCTGCTCAAATTGTTCGAAGCAGCGGCGCGGGACGGCGTGGCCGGCGTGCTCGGGCCCGTTAAGAGCCACTTCGACGAAAAGCCGCCGGAATGGGTCATCGGCTGCAAGTTTTTCGACCGTCCGGGACATCCGACCGGGTTCGTCATTCACTGGGCGGAGGGCCGGACCGGCAACGTGCTGCTGAAAAGAAGCATCCTCCCTCCGGGACAGCCCCCGTTCGACCCGAAGTTTCACAGAGGGGGCGACACCGACTTCTTCCGGAGAATGGAAGAAAGCAAGAACGTCTTCATCTGGTGCGACGAAGCCGTGGTGTATGAAGTGGTTCCTCCGACCCGCTGGACGCGCGCCTTCATGCTGAAACGGGCGCTGCTGCGCGGATCGATTACCCTGAAGAGCCCGGAGTTTAACGTGCGGAGCGTCGGCAAATCGGTTGTGGCGACCGCTGTCTACGCCGTTGCCCTGCCTTTCGCCCTGCTGCTGGGGCACCACAGGTTTATGAATCTCCTGGTCCGGCTTTGCGACCATTTGGGAAAGATCCTTGCCTTTGTGGGCATCAACCCCGTAAGAAGTCCATTCGTAACCGACTGATTTGAGATAATTGGAAGCAATCCAAACGTTCCGATTCTGCGACACGAAATTCTGGCCGAATTCACCAAGGACCGATTCTTCTCACAGCTCGATCGTCCGGCCAGCCGTACCGATGAAGGAGAGGCCATCTACCCATGAGTTCGCCGCTTAAAGTTTGCGACAGAGAAGTCTTCGTTTACGGAAAGCTGCCCCGAATGGCGCGCATTCAGGGCGACAAATACAAATTCCTGGCGGATCCGGAACCTTTGATCGAGGGTTTACGGAAGTGCGGGGAGCGCATCGACATCTTCACCTTCATGCAGGGACTTTCCGACCCCCAGCCGAAATTTCGCTACCCGATGGAATGGGACAACTTCGCCGCGCTGCCGCTCACTACGTTCGACGACTGGTGGACGAAAACGATCGGCTTCAAGGCCCGCAACAAGGCCAAGCAGGCGGAGAAAAAGGGAGTCGTCCTCCGGGAACTTCCCTTCGATGACGCGTTGATCCAGGGAATCTGGGAAGTCTACAACGAATGTCCCATCCGCCAGGGAAGGCCGTTCAGCCACTACGGCGAGGACATCGAGACGGTACGCAGGATCGAGTCGCCGTTCCTAGACACCAGCGTGTTCATCGGTGCGTTTCTCGAGGGCAAAATGATCGGCTTCGTGAAACTGGTCATCGATGAAACCCGGACGCAGGCCGGCCTGATGAACATCGTCTCCATGGTGGGCCAGAGGGACAAGGCGCCGACGAACGCCCTGATCGCCCATTCCGTGCGGGCCTGCGCGAGCCGGGGGATTCGTTATTTGGTCTACGCCAACTTCGCCTACGGAAATAAGGAGCGGTCCACCCTCAGCGACTTCAAGGAAAACAACGGCTTCCAGAAGATCGACGTGCCGCGCTACTACGTGCCTCTGAGCCTAGTCGGCGAGGCCGCGCTGGGCATCGGACTGCATCGCGGCGTTTCGCAATTCGTTCCCGAACCCGTGCTGGACCAACTGCGCGAATTTCGGAAGTTCTGGTACAGCCGCAAGATGCAACCGGGAGCGAAGCTCGAAGCCAGCGTTTCCTCCTAGCGCCGGAAGGCTTGCAAGACACCGGCGCAAGCTGCCGCGCTGGGCCGGTTTCACGAGAACCTGAAGGACGGAAAGTTCGCACTAGCAACGAAATCAACGTAGAGGAAAATCATGCCCGGAATCGTCGGTCTTATAACCAAAATGCCACGCGAATGGGCCGAACCGCAATTGCAGCGGATGGTGAAGTCCATTTGCCACGAATCGTTTTACAACGCGGGAACGTGGATCGATGAATCCCGCGGGATCTACGTCGGCTGGACGGTGCGGAAGAATTCCTTTGCCGACGGAATGCCCCTCCAGAACGAACGCGGCGACGTCACTCTCATTTTTTCCGGAGAGGAATTCCCCGAGCCGGGAACCGCGCAGCGGCTCAAGGAGCGCGGGCACTCGTTCGATCCCGACGGCGCGTCGTATCTGGTCCACATTTACGAGGAAGATCCCACATTTCCGAAGGGTTTGAACGGGCGATTTCATGGATTGCTTGCGGACCGGACGCGGGGATCGGCAACGCTCTTCGTCGATCGCTACGGAATGCACCGGCTCTATTACCACGAAGCGAAGGAAGCTTTTTATTTCGCTGCGGAAGCCAAAGCGATCCTGGCGGTGCGGCCCGAGCTGCGCGAATTCGATCCCGCCGGCCTCGGAGATTTCATTACCTGCGGCTGTACCCTGGAGACCCGGTCGCTCTTCAAGGGAATCCAGCTGCTTCCTCCTTCTTCCGCCTGGACGTTTCGCGACGGTTCGATCGAACGGAAAGACGCGTACTTCCACCCGAAGGAGTGGGAGGACCAGGCGCCCCTGGATCACGAAGCGTATTATCAGGAACTCCGAACCGTATTCTCGCGAAACCTCCCTCGCTACGTCGAAAGCCGGGAACGCGTGGGAATGTCCACCACCGGCGGCCTCGACACGCGGATGATCATGTCCTGGTGGAACGCCCAACCGGGCACGGTTCCGTGCTACACGTTTCGCGGGATGTACAACGACTGCCAGGACGTCATCGTCGCGAGGATGGTGACCAAGGCCTGGCAACAGCCTCATCGCGAGATTGAGGTCGGGAAAGATTTCCTCTCGCGTTTTCCGCACTTCGCCGAGCGCAGCGTGTTCCTCACGGATGGTTGCGTGGAAGTGCTGCGTTCTCCGGTGCTCTACACCAACGAAATTGTCGGCAGGGAGATCGCGCCGGTCCGGATCACCGGAAATTACGGCAGCGAAGTGCTCCGCCGGATGGTGGCGTTCCGGGATTACGATCCGCCGCGGGGGCTGTTCACTCCCGCGCTGAACCCGTACGTTCAGGAGGCGAAGGCGACGTATCGCCGGCTTCGCAAAGGGAACCCGGCGTCGTTCATCGCGTTCGCGCAGGCGCCGTACCATCACTATGGCCTGTCCGCGCTGGAGCAATCCCAGCTTTCTCCGCGTTCTCCGTTCCTAGATAATGACGTGGTCCGCACGGCCTTCCGCGCGCCGGACGCGTCGCTCGTGCGCGGCGATCTGGTCGCCGATCACGACGACGCCTTGCGATTGATCGCCGACGGAAACCCCGCGCTCGCCCGAATCCGCAGCGACCGCGGCATCGGCGGCAGGGGCGGCTTTCTCGGCTCGCTGATGCGGGCATATTTTGAAGTCACCTTCCGCGCGGAATACGAATTCGACTATGGCATGCGTCCCTCGGTGGCCAAAGTCGACCACATTCTTTCGCCGCTGCACCTCGACCGCCTGTTCCTCGGGCGGCACAAGTATTATCACTTCCGCGTCTGGTATCGCGACGAACTCTCCAAGTACGTTCAGGAGATGCTGCTCGACCCGCGCACGCTCTCCCGGCCATTCTTCCAGAAGTCCACGATCGAAGCGATGGTGAACGGCCACGTCAAGAAGGGCGAGAACCACACAGGCTCGATCCACAAGGCCCTGAGCGTCGAGCTGATCAGCCGGCTTTTCCTTGACTCCGGCTCTTCCGTGACACCAAACGATTCGGTACTATTGTCGAACGCAGTTGCGTAGGCCCTGAATGAATCCCAGTCTAGCCACCCTGATCTTTACGATTGGCGTCCTCGGAGCCTTTGCGCTCGATTGGGATCAGACTGTCCGGACATCCAAAGGACTCTGGATTCCCGTCATCTGGGTGCTGATCGCCGGTTCGCGCCCGGTGTCCCTGTGGTTGCTGGGGGGACCCGCGAAGGCAATGACCAACGCCGACCAGTACCTCGAGGGCAATCCCTTCGACCGGGTGGTCTTTTCCGGCTTGCTCGTGCTGGGGTTGATTGTTCTCGCGGGAAGAAAAGCCCGCGTTCTGCAGCTGCTGCGGCGCAATTCGGCGATCGTCCTGTTTTTCACATACGCTCTTTTCAGCGTGTTGTGGTCCGACTACACCGACGTTTCCTTCAAGCGCTGGGTGAAGGCGTTCAGCGACCTGGTGATGGTCATGATCGTTTTGACCGACGCAAATCCCCTCGCCGCGATCAAACGCCTTCTGGCGCGAGTGGGATTCATCCTGGTTCCCGCTTCCGTCCTGCTCATCAAGTACTACCCGGCCATGGGGCGCAAATACAACATTTGGACTTGGACGCCGATGTATGTAGGAGTCACGGACCACAAGAACACCCTCGGAATGATCGTCATGGTGCTGGCGATCGGGTTCTTGTGGCGTTTTCTGCTGGCGTACGGCGACATCGGGAGTCCGACACGCGGCAGGCACCTGGTAGTTCATGGCACCCTGATCGGGATGTCGATCTGGCTGTTTACGCAGGCCCAATCCATGACGGGGCAGGCGACGTTCGCCTTGGCGGCAGTCTTCCTGATCTCCACCGGCTTGGCTTTCGTGATTCGAAAACGTTGGCTCGTTCAGTTGCTCGTTTGGGTCCTTATTGCTGTTCCCGCCGGCACGTTGCTGCTGGGCGTCGGCGGAGGCGCCCTGGAGGAACTGGGGAAAGACGCGACGCTCACGGGCCGCACGGATATCTGGAGACTGGTTTTGAACATGAGCGGGAGCCCCATTTTCGGGACCGGCTTTGAAAGTTTCTGGCTCGGGGACCGCGCCAACCGCATGTGGCAGATGTACTACTTCCATCCGACGCAGGCCCACAACGGTTACATCGAGGTCTACCTGGAGATGGGCTGGATTGGCGTCCTCTTGCTGGCGACGATCGTCTTCGCCGGATACCGGAATGCGCTGGCGATGCTGAAGATAAATCCGGACGCGGGCCGGATTCGATTGGCGTACATGGCCGTCGCTCTGGTGTACAACGTGACCGAGGCCGGCTTCCGCATGATGACCCTTACTTGGATCATGTTGCTCTTGTCAGCATTCGTCGTTCCCGAAGAGGACTATGCAACCGCTTCCTCCGCTGTGCCCGCGGATTCCTCACCGAAATTAGAGAAATGGCAGCAACTGGGCCACCCCGTGCCGAATTTTGCCAGGAGACGCCGTGAAGCCATTTGATTCGAGCGGCGCGTTCCAATCGAATGTAACTGACGGGGGGATCAGACGGCTGGCGGTTCGTGGCGCCGGAGTCACGGTGCTTTCTTCGGGACTGGCGTTGGCCATTCAGGTCGTGGCGACCGTGGTCCTGGCCCGCCTGCTGACGCCCAAGGATTTTGGCATCGTCACCATGGTCACGACGTTCAGCCTTCTTCTGGTGAACTTCGGGATCAACGGGTTCACCGAGGCCGTTCTGCAGGCGGAAAAGCTGAATCGAAATCTGGCCAGCAATCTGTTCTGGATCAACATCAGTGCAGGTGTGCTGCTCACGATCGCGTTCGCGGCGTCCGGGTCGGCCCTGGCGCGGTTTTACGGCAACCCGCTGGTGGCCAGCGTTGCCGCCGGCATCTCCCTGACGATCGTCGCGACCAGCGCTTCGGTGCTCCATCTGGCGCTGCTCAAGCGCGCCATGCGCTTCACGGTTGTATCGATCATCGGGATCATTTCCCAGACCGCGTCCATCGGGGCATCCATTTTTCTCGCCTGGCAGCACTGGGGTTACAAGGCCCTGGTAGTCGGCGTGGTGGTGCAGGCCGCCGTGCAAGCCATTGGGGCCTGGTGCGTCTGCCGGTGGATTCCCGGGCTTCCCCGCCGCGCGGAAGGCACGGGCTCGATGGTCCGCTTTGCGCTCCATGTGTACGGCCGTTTCACCGTAAACTATTTTTCCAGAAACTCGGACAATCTGCTGGTGGGCTGGCGCTTCGGCGCGGGCGCTTTGGGCTTTTACAAAAAGGCGTACGACCTGTTCGCCCTTTCGGCGACGCAACTCACGGCGCCGCTGGCGAACGTGGCCGTCTCCGCGTTGAGCCGCTTCAAGCCTCAGTCCCCGCAATACCGGAAATTTTTGCTGAACGCGCTGGGCGTCATCGCATTTGCAGGGATGGGCTTGTCCGCCGTGTTCACCTTGATCGGCAAGGATTTGATTCGCCTGCTGCTCGGACCAGGATGGGAGCAGGCAGGCCAAATCTTCGTGTACTTCGGTCCCGGCATCGGGATCATGATGGTCTACTACGCCCACAGCTGGATTCACCTCTCCAGCGGCAGACCCGACCGCTGGTTTCGTTGGGGAATCGTGGAAGTCGCCGTGACGTTTCTGCTGTTCCTCGTGATGCTGCACTGGGGGCCCGTGGGGATCGCCATC
This sequence comes from uncultured Acidobacteriota bacterium, assembly GCA_963800455.1. Taxonomy (GTDB): domain Bacteria; phylum Acidobacteriota; class Terriglobia; order Acidiferrales; family UBA7541; genus Palsa-360. The sequence goes on from CAWDAY010000004.1 coordinate 2,488,499, forward strand.
GCCTGGACGGTGTCGTTTTGGATTCTGGTCATTCCCGCGTTTTGGTACGCGGGCAAACCGATCGAATTGGGCATCGCGTCGGTCATCGCCGTGGTCTGGAGATTCGTCGTCTCGGCCCTGGCGGCGGGCTTCGTCACCGCGGCGGTTTTTGGAGGGCTCGCTTCCTTCGCCGCGCCGGCAAGTTTCCTTGGCGCCATCCTGCAGATTGCGAAGGTGAGCGTTCTGTTCTCGGCTCTCTACCTGGGCGCGGTAATCGCCTTGCACAGCGGCTTTGGACCGATTCGTCAAGTCGTCGGTCTCCTGCAGGAAATGATGCCGGGGCGCAAGTCGCAGCAAGCAACGCCCGTTGGCGTTCCTCCTAACTCCGCACAGGCCATTTCGTAATTCGGCTTCCGATCCAGTGCATGCCATGCTCGCGGTGGAACGAACCCTCTCTTCCGCCGGCGACCCGCGCAAATCCTTCCGGCATCCTCTGACTCACACCCCCCTCCAAGTCCGACACGACTCACAGACCCGCGCAGCTGACGCTCCCTTACCACGCGCGGTACTCACGCTTCCCTGAATCGTCTCGCGCATTTCCCGATCCGCCGCGCGCGGCCCCACGGAAGTAGTGCGCGTGAACGGCGGCTATGAAACAATTTGGACAAGCGGCGGTTCCCGGCGTGGCGCAGCCCTTGCGGTCTTGGCTAATCTCGGAGCCCCATTCGGCGCGGGAACGAGTACAGACAATTACCCTGCTCTTAAACTGTCCGTGGGGGCAGTAGCTCCAATCTTTGTGGGGACAATAACCTATATGAGGGTCGAAAGCGGGTACGAATGCCCTCTTGCCGCGTTTCTGGCTGGCTGCTAGATCATAGATGCTATGAGACTTAGAAGGAGTTTAAATCAGGACCATGCGAAACAAATTATTGCTCTTCAGCTTGCTGACGCTGCTGCTCCCAGCTCTTCGGGTGGACGCGGCCACGTACACCGTTAAGGCCGGAGGCGGCGGCAGTTACGCGACGATACAAGCCTGCGCGAGCTCGGCGGCAGCCGGCGACACGTGCGTGGTTTTCGCGGGCACGTATAACGAGACCGTATCGATCAATAAATCCGGCTCCGCTGGAAGTCCCATCACGTTCTCCGTGAATCCCGGCGACTGCGTGACGGTGAGCGGTTGGAATCTGGGTTCTTCGAGCTTCGTCGTCATCGGCACGCCGGGAACCGCGGTCTGCACGAAGGGTGGCGTCACTTTTTCAGGATTCGAGATCACGGGCGGCGACTTCGCCTGGACGCAGATTCACAACGTCACCATCCAGAACAACTATTTTCACAATACGCAGGGCGATTGCGTCGACGGGCCGCACAACATGTCGAACGGCGCTTCGACGTTCGTCTACGTGCTCAATAACACGATGACGGCGTGCGGCGGAGGGGGCCTGCAAGGAGGAATTTCGGTCGAGGGCAATCACTGGCTGATTGAGGGCAATACCATATCCCACGTGGCGGATGGAGTTTACCTGTACGGCGCGTACATGGTGGTGCGAAACAATCATTTCGGGCCCATCAACCAAGCCGAACAGGGATCCAATCACCCGGATGCCATCGAGTCGTCCTGCTCGGCCGGTTCGGACTATCCTCTCCAGCACATGGTTTTCGAGGGCAATACGATCCAGGATTGGCTCGACAGCGACGGACACGGGTTGCTGCTCCGCGACACGCAGAGCTGCGGGCAGACCAGCAACGTGATGCGCTTCAACCAGTTCATCAACGTCGGATCGTACTGGACATCGAACGAAACAAATTCCTTCAACGAGTACTGGTACAACAACTCGTCGTCCGGCGCGGGCGTGGACCTGTCTGAATTTTCTAACTTGACGTTCTCACAGAACGACACGGGAGCGCAGGTCATGAACAACTCCTTCGCGAACGACTGGGCGAAGACCGCGCCCTTCTGCATCTACGAGGACGGCACGTCGGTCGCGGGATTTGCCGAGCACAACAACGCCTGCTTCAAGAGCGGATTCAGCGGGACGTGGCAAAACGGCTCAATCGGTGCCTACTCGTCGAGCGATATCTTCAACAAAGATCCACACTACGTGAGCGCTACGGATTTGCATCTGCAATCCGGCTCGCCGCTGATCGCAGCGGGCGGTCCCCTGACGACTGCCACGGGAAACGGATCGACCAGCACTTCGTTGACGGTAGCGAACGCGGGATTCTTTTCCGACGGCTACGGGCTCACCGGCGTGCAAGGGGATTGGATTCGCATTGGGGCGTCCACGACGGTTCAAATCGTATCCGTGAACTACTCCAGCAATGTTCTTACGCTCGCCAGCCCGGTCAGCTGGTCCAGCGGAGCTTCCGTTTATCTCTCCAAGAATTCAAAGGGCGTAAACGTACTCACCGGAGCCAATCCGGATATCGGGGCGCTTCCGTTCGGTTCCAGCTCCAGCGGATCGCAACCGCCTCTCCCTCCCACCAACATTCAGGCCGTCGCAAAATGATGGTCGAATGAACCCCCAAGAACGGATCGAACGGGCCGCGAACACCGCGGCCCGTTTCATTTTTCGGCCGCGCATCCTGACACGGGAGGCGCATTGCCACGCGGGAAAACGTTCGCTTCCCTATACTGGTTCCGGATCGCCGATTGCAACATCCCAAGCGGGCAGCTACGGAATTGTTAGCATCGGATTTTGAAGAAGCTTACACTGAGAACCCATGCGGCGTTCACGGTTGCTTGCGGGCTGGCTGGTCCTGATCGCTCCGGCGATTCGAGTGGAAGCCGCCACCTACACGGTCAAAGCCGGGGGCGGCGGCAACTTCACCACCATTCAAGCCTGCGCGCGCGAGGCCGAGCCGGGCGACAGCTGCGTGGTCTTTGCGGGCACGTATGACGAAACGCCGTCGCTGCGTACATCGGGCTCCGCCGGAAGCCCCATCACGTTTACAGTCAACCCCGGCGACTGCGTGACGGTCACCGGATTCGATCTCAACGCGGTCAGCTACGTCACTCTCGGCACGCCCAACGCCCGGCGTTGCACGAAGGATGGCCTCAGTTTTTCCGGATTTGAAGTCACCGGCGGGCAAATAGTTTGGCGGCGGATCGGCCACGTCATCATTCAAAATAATTACATTCACCATACGTCGGGCGTCTGCTTGAGGGGGCCGGCGAGCAGTTCCAGAGGGGATTCCAGCTACGTCTACGTGCTGAATAACACGTTGAGCGTTTGCGGAACGATCGGCGCGGGATTGCAAGGAGGGATTCAGATCGAGGGGAACCACTGGCTGATTGACGGCAACACGCTATCCCACGTGGAGGATGGAATCTACCTCTACGGCGCGTATATGGTGGTGCGGAATAATACCTTCGGCCCGCTGGCCTCGGCCGATTACACCACGCAGCATCCCGATGGCGTGGAATCGACCTGCAAACGCGGCTCGGATTTTCCCCTCCAGCACATGCTGTACGAAAACAATACAACGATCAACTGGGGAGCCGGCGACGCGCACGGGTTCCTCTTGCGCGACGCCCAGAGCTGCGGCCAAACCTCCAACGTGATCCGCTTCAGCCAGTTCCTTAGCCTGGGATCGTACTGGATTGCCAACGACTCGAATTCCACAAACGAGCTGATCTACAACAATTCCGTGGAGAACACGCAGGCTTCGGCTCATGCAAAGGACCTGTCGGACCTCGTCTTCACGCATGGCGATACGGGGGCGAACGTCATCAACAACGCGATTGCGAATAGCTGGCGGCCGGGCACGAGCGGCTATTGCGTCTATTTGGACGGCTCATCGCAACCAGGATTCGTGGAGAACCACAATCTCTGCTTCCTGTCCGGTTGGACCGGCAACTGGCAGAATCCCATCAGCGGCACTACCTATTCGCGGACGGACATTTTCAACAAAGACCCGCTCTTCGTGAATCCGAACGGCGATTTGCATCTTCGGCCGGGCTCGCCGGCGATTGGCGCGGGCGGCCCGCTGACGACGGCCGTGGGTAGCGGAACCGGTAGCACTTCGCTGATCGTGGCGAACGCAGGATTCTTTTCCGATGGCTATGGACTCGCGGGCGTACAGGCGGATTGGATTCGCATCGGGCCGTCAACGACCGTTCAAATTGCATCCGTTGACTACGCGACAAATGTGTTGACGCTCGCGAACCCGGTGAGTTGGTCCAGCGGCGCTTCGGTCTATCTCTACAAAAATTCCAACGGCGATCGAGTCCTCACCGGAGCCAATCCAGATATTGGGGCGCTTCCGTTCGGTTCGAGTGCGAGTGGATCGCCGGGCCCTCCCCCGCCCACGGCCCTTCAGGGCATCGCGAAGTAAACATCCATCAGGCCCGCGGAGACAAACTCGTTGGCATCGTAAGAATGCCTCGCCGCCGGGGAACTGGTTCCCTTCTGCGCGTAACGCCGCTGCCGCGGTGTTCGCTATAACGCAAAGGGAGCGCCACAAGCGACGTTCAGTCGCCCGGGCGCTCCCGTTTCGATGTCCGTTTTCCGTGCGAAAACTACTTGGGGATGGCTTGAACGTTGGTGGGAGGGAGCGGTGGCTGCGTTCCACTTACGGTCCCGCTGGCCGCGGGATCGAAGCCGATATTGGGATTCGCGCTCGCGAGCACGATGGTGCCGTTGGAGTTCTTGTAAAGATAGACCGACGCGCCGCCGGACCAGCTCACCGGGTTCGCCAGCGTGATCACGTTCGTGGCGTAGTTGATATTTGAAATTTGAACGGTGGTCGACGGCCCGATGCGAATCCAGTCCGGCTGCACGTTGGGGATTCCATACCCCCAGGAAAAGAACCCCGCATCGGCGACCGTCAGCGACGTGCTGACCGCACCGGAGCCGACCGCCGTCGTCAACGCGCCTCCCGCGCCTTTTGCCGGCGAGCTGGACTGAAGCAGCAGGTTGGTGTCCGGATTCACAAACAAAGGATCCTTGTTGAAAATGTCCGACGGGTCGTAAGAGCTGCCGCCCCCCGTTGAGGGGCCGCTCCAGGCGCCCGTCCAGCCCGAGTTGAAACACAGGTTGTGGTTCTCGACGAGCGGCGAGTCGCCATAAATGCACCAGTCCTGCGATCCCACTCGCGTCATATTCGCGAAAATGTTGTTGATCGTCCGGCTGTTCGGCTCGTTCGGATCCAGCGTGTAGTCTTCCTGATCCTTCGAGCCAGCATCCAGCTGGGTGTTGCTGAACGAATCGTTGTAGTAGTAGACGTTTTGCGAAGCATAGATTTGTATGCCGTAGGAGCCGCTGTCCATCGTCTGGCTGAACCGGAAGACGTTGGAGGTCGTGCCGCACTTCGTGCTGCCCGTATCCGTAATCAGGGCCGTGCCGTGCGAATTTCCTCCGCGCCATTGAGCCGAGTAATTGTTCTCGTAGAGCAGGTGCTGCATTCCGCCGGAGATATCGGATTGACCGGCGCCGCCGCCGCAAGCCACGGAATTTTCGACCGGCTGGCTGTGTTGACCGCCCAGCACGGCTGCGGAAGTAGGACCGAACGTGCTGTTGCGGATGACATTGAACTGACCGGACAGCGTGATGCACGCCTGGGCGTAGGCGCAGGAAATGTGGTCGAACAGGTTGTAATGCCCCTCCAGCTCGATCGCGGGACCGGCCGGGGAGCCGCCGCAATTGTTGATCGTCAAATTCAGGAATTGATTGTAGGAGGTGGGCTGCCCGCTGGTGTACCAGCCGTTCCCGCCGACGCAGCCGCCATTCGTCAGGGTGATGTACTGCAAGACGTCGTGGGTGATGGCCGTCCAGTTAACGGAGCCTGTGACCGTCATCGGCGCGGAGGACGATCCCATGACCGTCACATAGCTCGTCGTGCCAAGGTCCCAGTTTCCAACCGTCACGGAATCGCCGGCATTGGTGGAGAAAGTAATCGGGCTGCCTAAGGATCCGGACTTAGCGGGCGTCACCGTCTCGTTATAGGTTCCCGCAAAAATGACACAGGTATCTCCGGCGACGGCGGCGGCGGCGCATGCGCTAATCGTGCTGTAGTTGCCGCCTCCAGCTGCTTTTACGTTGTAAGTGGTGGCTTCGGCTCGAAACGCCGCGAGAAACAAGGCCAACAAGCTCAGGAGTAACTGTCTTTTTCGCATGACCACCGATGTGGACTCCCTTCAAGCCTCTCCGTACGTACACCCTAGCCGCAGTTTCGGGGGTAATCCTGGGGCCGTCGCGACCGGTTCTTCCCTAGCTCCCCTTATTATCCTCTTTTGGCAAAACTGGCCGCTACTGTCCCTAGGTACAGGTTGGCGACTTGCAAAGGGTCCTGTACTCCGCGCGCAATTCGCAGGGTTTTGCACCGGAACTCCGATTCGGGCGCGGAGTAGAACCGACCGAACCGGCGACTGCCTCCGATTCATGGCGAGCCGGATGAAACTCTTTGTCACCGGCGGCGGCACACTCCCACGAAAACGATTCCGCGCAGCTCAAGTTTCGCGCCGCGTTGGTAAGTGGGAGTTTCGTTGGGAGGAGTTGAAATCGGAGTTCGGTGCGAGGGAACAGAGGAAGTCAGCTGTCGCTTCACGCGCGAAGCGCTTGCGAGAAATCCTAGGCGAGAGATTCCCGGCACGCGGAGTTCTCAACCTGGTAGGTCAAGCGGCCGTCTTCCACCTGCGCAAAGGCTACGCGCGCTCGTTCCGCGCCCGGGCCGACTACTTTCCACGATCCGCCGGAGTCCTCGAGGGTCAGCACGCTTCTCTCGCGCCACCAGCGGGCCACGTCCCGCGGCAGCGGCTGCCAGAGCTTTTGCCGGCTGCAAAGTTCCGAGAGATACTGAAGCAGATTTTCATACACGCGGCGCGCGCGGGGATCAATGACGTAGTCCGGATGCACGATGAACGTGGCCAGTCCGTTGCTCTCCGCGATGTAGTCCAGTTGGTCTTTCCAGAGAGCGATCGAAGACTCGCCTAGAATGTGGAAGAGCGAGTAGTCCTGCGTCGTCGTCAGGGGAAGCTCGACGAGCCCCGCTGAAAAATAGGGCATGACCGTGCAGCACCCGCCGTGCTGCGGCTCCAGATGCGCCGCATTCGGGCACGACATGTCGTATTCGACCTGAAGCGCGTCATTCCATTCCGCGTTTCGGTACATCCCGCCCGAACGAAAACCTGCCGCGCCCCACTTCCGTACATAGCTGTTGATCTTCTCGGCCCGTTGGAGGAACAGTTCGCGGCTGCTGAACAAATGGCCGTCGTGATTCAAGTCGTGAACGTTGAGTTCAAATCCGCGGTCGCGGATCGTATCGAGAAAGGCGTCGGAAACTTCGTAACGTTCTTCGGGAACTACTTGGAACGACGCGCGGATGCCGTGGCGCTCGTCCAAATCCATCAAGCCGCCGCAAAACGCGCGGCCCGGCTCGTGTTCGACGTCATGCGTCATGAGGACGCAGCCCTGGTAGTCATTGGGCCAGAACCAGATGAAGGGGACGCGCCGGTTACCGTTCGCTTTGACCGCGAGCGACATCAGCTCCGCGCACAAACGGTCGGAAGTCTTGTCGATGGGCCAGCGGGGGAACTCGATCTCTCTGCGATTCCGCAAATGAAAGCGCTGAAAATGTTTGCGAACCCCTACCGGGAGGAACGGGCGCGCCACGTAATAGGCTTTACGGACCAGTCCCGTGGGGGATTGGGAGGCTTGTTCCGATGCGACGTATCTTTCTTTCTGAAAGTTTTCCAGGACTTCTTGCGGATCGAACGGCAGCGTGATTTCGTCTTCCCAGGACTGCACGAGAGGAAGAGCGTCGGAAAGATTGCCGTTCGGAGCCTGCGCCACCGGGCCCGCGCTGCGCCCAAAACATGTGATCTGCTTTCCGAAACGGAAAAATCCTGCATCCGTCCCGAGCGCGCTGGAGACGCCGAACTTCGTGAACTCCGCGGGACAGCGATAGTAGTCTAGGAACGCAGAAGTCATGACGCTTGGCCAATTTCTCCTGAACTCAGACGTATTCTTACTATCCCACGATCACCTTGGCAATTCGCTCGGCCGCGTGTCCGTCCCACAGGGGAGGCACGCCGGCGGTCTTGCGCTCGGCGCTCATCACGCGGGCGAGCTCCTTGCTCAATTTGACCGTGTCCCTGCCGACCAGCACGTTCGTTCCGACGGTGATGGTCACCGGGCGCTCGGTGTTCTCTCGCACTGTAAGGCATGGTACACCGAGGAACGTGGTTTCTTCCTGAATTCCGCCCGAATCAGTAATCACCACCGCCGCATGTTTCTGCAGAGCCAGGAAATCCAGGTAGGGAAGCGGCTCGAGGAACCGGATGCGGCCATTGTTTTCGAAACCCGTTCCCAGGCTGGCGATTTTCTGGCGCGTCCTCGGATGCACCGGAAAAATCACTTCCAGGCCGTGGCCGACTCCTTCGAGGCTGGACAGCATCGATCCCAGCCAGTCCAGGTCATCCACGTTGGATGGCCGGTGCAACGTGACCAGCGCGTACTTGGACGGCAAGTCAGCGGGGAGACGCCGGTCCGCTTCCGGCAGCATTCGAACGAGCGTATCGATCATTACGTTTCCGGCCAGGAAGATCTTCTCCGGGGCGATTCCTTCGCGTTCCAGATTGCGATTGCCGTCTTCCGAAGGCGTGAACAGAAGATCGGAAAGCTGGTCGGTGACCAGCCGGTTGATCTCCTCCGGCATGGCGCGATCGAACGAGCGCAGGCCCGCCTCGACGTGCGCGACCCGGACCATCAGCTTCGAGCAAACGAGCGCCGCGGCAACCGTCGAATTCACGTCGCCATAGACGACGACCACATCGGGTTTCTTTTCCAGCACCACCGGCTCGAAGCGGCACATGATATGCGCCGTCTGCTGCGCGTGGGAGCCTGAACCGACCTGCAGATTTACGTCGGGCGCGGGCATTCCCAGCTGCTGGAAGAACACGTCGGACATATTGAAGTCATAGTGCTGGCCCGTGTGCACGACGACTTGCTCGACGGGATACGCGGAGAGCGCGCGGATCACGGGCGCGGCTTTCATGAAATTCGGCCTGGCACCAATTACGTGAAAGATTCGCATAGGTTCTCGATTCCTGGAGGTTGATTGCAGAAATTTTGTTTCGTCCGGAGCGAGGCGGCGCTAGATCACCGCCCGACTCTCCAATCGCTAGCCGATATGCCGGTACAAGATTTTGCCCGCCGCGGACAAGACTCCATCCGGCAGAATTGCAAACATCCGGCGCGCCAGACCGGAATCTCCCCAGGCGCGCGACGCTTGTTTCGTGGTCTTCGGATAGCGGTAGTACGTCAGCGTCCGCTTGGTCGTGCCGAATTTGTCCTTGAAGGCGACGAGCCCCTCGTTTTCAATTTCGGAGCGCCCGAAATCGAGGCATTCCGCGCCCGTGGCCTTGCCTTCCTCGATCAGTTTCCAGAAAAGAAACGGCATGCCGCCGAGCTGATGAAACGCGCCGTCCGAGCATCCATACTTGTAAATGATGTTCGCGCCGTGACGCAGCGTGAGCAGCGCGGCGATCGGGAGTCCCGTTCTTCCTGGCCACGCGAATGTGCAGCGCGTCACCCATCGATTTCGCGAGATTCCGGAACCAGCCGATGGGCTGGGGCGGCAATTGGTGGCGCCTGCGGGTAATCAGCAGGAGGTGGTAGAACGTGTTGATGAACTCGTCGCTGCGCCCCACTTCGTAAGCGACTTGTTCTTTTTCGGCGCGCCGGATTTTTCTCTGGATCGAATCCTTGGAAAGATTTTTGAAAAGTTTTTCGAGTTCAGGGCGGAGATCCAGTTCATGAAAATAAAACGACTCCGTAGGCTGAAACTCATCGCCGAGGTCCGGCTGCGCCGCGAGCGGCCGAAATTCCAGGTACTTGCAGTGCTGGCGAGCGCTCTCCTCGACGAGCTGCTGCAACAGCCGATGCCCGTCTTCGGAATCGCCTAGCAACGGATCGCAGTGGTCTGCAAACGGCAGGGAAACGAGCCGCGTCCCCGTCAGCCAGCTGGTGATGCGGCACGCGACGATCCCATCCGACAAAGCTTCGCCGGGCGCGGCGGAGGTCAGCACAAACGGCTCATAGCCGTACGTGGTTTTCAGCGCCTCGAGCCAGCCTCGGCGGTGAAACGCCGACGCCCTCGGATGGCGAGCCACCAAGTCATCCCAGCGCGTGTCGGTAAGTGGATCGATGATATTCAATGGTTCTGCCTTGGAAAACGGGGAAGAGACTCCCGAATGCTCAAATCGCGGGCCATGTCTACTTGACTACCGCGGAAACTCCCTTGGCGTTAGGGATCGCGGCGATCGATTGTTCCACCGCGTCGCAAAGCGCGTGTCCCACCAGGATGTGGCACTCCTGGATGCGCGGCGTTTCTTCTGACGGCACCGCGATCAGCACGTCGACAAGATCGCGCAGGCGCCCGCCGGACGCCCCGGTAAGCCCGATGGTGTAGACGCCCAGTTTGCGCGCCACGGTGACGGCTTCGATCACGCTCTGCGAGTTTCCCGAAGTGCTGATGCCGACAGCGACATCTCCGGCCACCGCGTGAGCCTCCAGCTGGCGCGAGAAGACATGCTGGTAGCCGTAATCGTTCGCAATGGACGTGACAGCGGAAGTGTCTGTATGGAGCGCCAGGGCGGGGAGTGGCCGGCGGTCACGCAAGTAGCGTCCGAGGAATTCAGCGGCGAGATGCTGCGCGTCCGCGGCGCTGCCTCCGTTGCCGAAGAAGAGCGCCTTGTGGCCGCTGCGATAGGCTGCGATAAGAGCGCGCGGCGGCGGCGTCATGGCAGGCAAACAGGCTTCCAGAAGGCGGTTGTGGACCTCGATGCTGCTTTGAATATTCTTGCGGAGAATGTTGTCCGTCATGATTGCTTCTCCGCGCCGGAGCGGCTCGGCGGCTCCATGCGAAACTTATCACTAGCGCGCGTCTTTTTCGAGTCGAATCTTTTTCATCCGCGATGTCGGTAATGTGGTGGAGGATGGTTTCCAGCGCCGGGCTTTTCTGATGGTTGAGCGAGAGCGTTTCGCGTTCCGCCGTACGGCTTGAATCTTCGTCTGGACCTGTTCGACGTTTTCGAGGAGCACGAGCCGGCCTTGCTTCGATGCCAGAAACCGGTCCACGGCGCCGATGCGTGCCGCGAAAGATGCTGTAGACCGGAACTCCCATCGGCCGCGGCTTCCCGATTCATGGTTCCGCCGCCGCTGACGACCAAATCCGAGTTCCAGATAATGTTCATCCCGTCTTCGACGTGTTCCGGAATGATATTTTGCCAGAGGCCGCGATTTCCTTGCTCCAACGGGCCGCAATTCATTTTCCTGGTTCTTGTTCTGGGGAGGAGCAGAACGCGCGCGCCCGGCATGTTACAGAATTTCTCGAGCGTCGCTCTGAGCAATCCTTCCGCTTCGGGATTGTGGTAGTGAGCCTCGGTCGCTGGCGGCCGCACGGTGACCAGCAATTCGTCTTCCCCAACCCGATGCGGGCCCTGAGTTGCGGGTCTGGACAGAAGCTCGGAAGATAGACGTCCTCCTTGATTCCGGGATACCCCAGGTAGCCGGACTTCCTTTCTGGCCATTCCTGCAGTCCCAAAATCTCAGGATGAATCACGGTCATGAACTTGCTTCACCGGCAAACTGGCAGTGTGTTCATAGTCGACGATGGTGATGGTCTCGAATTCCCAAGAAGCGGAAGCCAGCATGCATCCGCGCGAACCATGCAGCCAGGGAGAGTCCATTTTTTCCTTCCGAACTGAGTTTGCGAGCAGCGACGGCGCGCCACGCGGTGCCCAGCGATCTTCATACAGCTTGTTTTTGCCGTGGTGCTTGCCGATAATGCGCGCGGAATTCCGTAATACTTCAGCAGCTCGCAGACCTGATAGGAATCGCGGGCCGTCAGGAAAATCTCGAAGCCTCTGGCCTTCAGCTCCGGGAGAATGGGAACAAAAAACGGAACATGCGGCGAATTGTCCAGGTCGATCCAGATTTTTTTCCGGACCGTCGGAAGATTTCGCCGCAGCCGTTGCCGTCGGCGTCATTTATCCGCTAGTTCGATGGTCGATTTCATGAGAGAAATACCTGGTTGGAGCGACTGCGCGGCCGCTTCTCGCGGCGTTGAAATGCCCGGGAAGCGGCCGGTCGGGCCGTTATCGCACCATTTCCACGCGCAGGCGCGCATGATTTCCTGGACGACGCGTACCTGCTGCTCGGGTTGGAGGGTCGGGTACATCGGCAAGCGAGACGATTTCCAGCGCCACTTTTTCGGAGACCGGGAAATCGCCCTGCCGGTAATTCAAATAGTCGTACGCTTTTTGCATGTGCAGCGGAATCGGGTAGTGGATTCCGGTGGCGATGCCCGCCTTCTTGAGATGCTCGATCATTCCATCGCGGTCGTGCGTGCGGACGACGTACAGGTGATAGATGGCTCGCGACCAGGAGGGTTCGAACGGCGCGGATCACGCTGCCTTCCGCGCCGGCCAGCAACCGGTTGTATTCCGCGGCTCGCTCTCGCCGCGCGGCGTTCCAATTCGCGAGATGGGCCAGCTTCACGTGCAGGAAGCCGGCCTGCATGGCGTCGAGGCGCCCGTTGTAGCCTTCCATGTCGTGGTAGTACTTCTTGGCTGAGCCGTGATCGCGCAGCACCTTGGACTTGTCGGCGAGTTTCGCGTCGTTCGTGACGACCGCGCCGCCTTCTCCGCAAGCTCCCAGATTCTTTCCCGGATAAAAGCTGAACGCGGCCGCGCGTCCCATCGTGCCGGCTTTCATCCAGCGATTGTTTTTCTTCGAGAAATACTCCGCGCCGTGCGCCTGGCAGGCGTCTTCAATCACGACGAGGCCATGCTGTTCGGCCAGCTCCAGAATCGCGTCCATGTCCGCCATTTGCCCGTAGAGATGCACGGGAATGATGCCGCCCACGCGGCGCCCGCTGCGGCGGCTGATGAGTTTTCCGGTGGTGTCCTTGGTGCATTGCTTTTCCAGGTATTCGCGGAGCCGTTCCGGGCTCATGTTGTAGGTGCGCTCGTCCACGTCGACGAATTCGGGGTGCGCGCCGGCCTGTGAAATGGCTTCGCTCGTGGCGATGAAGGTGTTCGGCACGGTGACGATGACGTCGCCCGGCTGGATCCCGGCGCCCATGATGGCGAACCGCAGCGCGTCGGTTCCGCTGCTGACGGCCACGGCGTGGCTCGCGTTGCAAAACTCGGCAAACGCCTTTTCGAAGTTCTCCACCATCGGCCCGCCGATGAAGCCGGCGGTGCGCAACGTTTGCAGGAAGACTTTCGTCAGTTCCTGTTCCAGCTCGACGTGAGGGGTGACCAGATCCAGAAACGGAATCCCATTGCCATTTCCATTCGGTGTGCTCACTTGACGGCCTCCACGGGGGATTCGATCTTGCGCAAAACTCTTGCGGGGTTTCCGGCGACGATGCGAATTCGCCGGAACGTCCTTGGTGACGACGCTGCCGGCGCCTACGATGGCGTTCTCTCCAATGGTGACGTTGGCGAGAATCGTGGCGCCCGTGCCGATGGACGCGCCGTTCTTGATGACCGTCCGGTCGACTTTCCAGTCGGCTTCCGTCTGCAGCTGCCCGTTCGCGGTCGCGCGCGGATAGATGTCGTTGATGAACATGACGCCGTGTCCGATGAACACGTTGTCCTCGATGGTCGACTCCCTCGCAGATGAAACGTGTGGCTGGAAATCTTGCAGCGGCGTCCCACCGATGGCGTTCTTCTGAATTTCCACGAACGCTCCGATTTTCGTGTCGTCGCCGATCTCGCAGCCGTAGAGGTTGATGAATTTGGAGAGTTTGACTCCCTTGCCGAGCTTTACGTCCGGGGCAATGCTGCAGTATTCGTTCACAGGCGCACCAATTCTCCTCTCATTTTGATGGACTTGTCGGCGGCCTCCAGCATGCGCACCACGCGCAGGCCGGCCTGGCCGTCGTTGAAAGGCGACTTGTTGTGCAGGATGCAGTCGGCGAAGTAGTCCAGCTCCACGCGCAGCGCTTCCAGTTGTTCGAGCTGGGGCGCCCACATGTCGCCCGACCGGTAATTCACCAGCAATTCGCGGACTTTGTCGCCGGAGGTGATTTCACGCCCTTGTCGTACACGCGGATTTTTTCGTCGGCGACCAGATCGTTCCAGACCAGCATTTTCTTCTGTCCGCCGATCATGGTCATGCGGATCTTGACGGGAGAGAGCCAGTTCACGTTGATATGCGCGATGACGTTGTTCGGAAAATAGATCGTCATGAACGCCACGTCTTCCACGCCGTTCAGGTGGCTCTCGCCCGTGGCCACAATGGCTTCGGGTTCGCCCTTGATCAGGTGGTCCATGATCGAAAGATCGTGCGGCGCCAGGTCCCAGATCACGCTGACATCATGCTGGAACAGGCCCAGGTTCACGCGCAGCGAATCGTAGTAGTACAGGTCGCCGAGCGCGCCGCTCTCGGTCAGCTCGCGGATCTTGCGAACCGCGCCGGTGAACAAGAACGTGTGGTCCACCATGATCGTCAGGTTCTTGCGCTCCGCCAGGTCGATGAGTTCTTCGGCCTGCTCGGACGTGGAAGTGAACGGCTTTTCGACAAACACGTGCTTGCCGTTTTCGAGGGCGGCTTTGGCGAGTCTTGTAGTGCGTCCAAACCGGCGTCACGACCGCGACGGCATCGATCCTGGGCGATTTCAAAATGTCATCGGGATCGGTGGTGACTTCGAGACCCGGATAGTTCTTCTTGGCGCGGGCCAGCGCGCTGGGATTCATGTCGCACAGCATTTCCACGCTGGTGTGGTCCACCGCGAAAAAATTCCGAACCACATTCGGACCCCAGTACCCGTAACCGATCACACCGACTCGAATCAACTGCGGCTTGGTTCCGTTGGAGTTCCCGTTCGAGTTTCCGTTTAGACTCATAAATTCTCCCGACCGAATCCGTAGAGCCGGTCTCGGCTCCACACTCGGTGGAATCCGTGCGTTCGATCCATGCCCGCTCTGCGGTTCGGGGGATCCACGAACTTTTTCGACTGCGACGATCCGTGCCTTTGTCCGGTCTTGAGAAAGTGTGGAAGCGGCAAGGAATCCTGACCCGTGTCGGGTCCCTGCAGCTTTCACCCTCAGTTCTTTCCCGTACCGGACAGCGAACCAAACGAAAGACAAAGCGCGAAACAGAGCCCGACCTTCAGACGCCGGCGACTTCAAGCTCGCGCAGTTCCTCTGCCCGCTTCACTGCGACGCGGTGCGCGGGAACGGCCAGCGGAGCGATCCGCGAGCGGTCGATTTCAAGAGCCACGGAGCGGCGGAGCAGCGTCACGGAAATCACCACGCGCTGGCTTCCCTTAAAACTCGGTCAAGAATTCCTTCCATCCCATCCAGGACATCGTCCTTAATGCGAACTCGCTCGCCGATCTCCACGTAGGGCCACGGCTCCATTTGGATTCCGGATCCAATCGCCGCCTGGATAGAGAGAATCTCCGCGTCGTCGACCGCGACGGGCGTCTTGCCCCTTCCCACCACGGAAATCACTCCGGGCGTGATCAATACCGGCAGGCGATTGTGGACGCTGAATCGGCAGAAAACGTATCCGGGAAACAGCGGGCGCCTCGACCACTTTGAGGCGGTCGGACCATTTGCGCTTGGCGGTATAGGTAGGGAGAAACGTTTCCAGGCCCTTGCCCCTCAGCAGCCCCGCCGTGGTGCTTTCCCACCGGGACCGGGTTTGAAGCGCAAACCAGCTCAAGCTATCCGTCGAAGTTATCTGGGCCATGGATTCGTCGATTTGCACCGGTTTTGCTCGGTTCCGGCTGCGAGGAAAGGGCAAGCTACCGCCATAAACTCCCCATCGCAGACCTCAAACAACCGTAGGTGCAATCGCAATCAGCCTTCCAAAGCGCAGCCGGAGGCGAGGGCAGGTTCTTGAATCGAGATTTGACTAAACTCATTGAAACTATGGGACATAACAATTTACAATTCCTGGCTACGCGGTCGCCACGGGGCTGCGAATCTCGGAACAGGGAAAAATCGAAGAAAAGTCTTTCCACAATGTACCCAAAGCATTCCGGGCGGGCGGGGAATTCGTCTCCGGGCAGGGCTCAGTTCCAAAAACGCAAGTTTCACGTAACCTATTGCTAATAAATGACATACAAATGATTCTGGCGTTGTGTAATAAATTGGAACTCCTGCCAATATCCTTCGGGAATCCGTACGAGAGTCGCTCAATTTTCACACGCGCGGGCCCTCGCCTGGTGTTCAAAACTGGTTCGGGTGAGAATCGAGTGCAGAGAACAATTTCGACCCGTGGCCGATCTGGCGCGGCCACGGGCCGAAATTCTAAGGAACGAGCGCGGAAGCTTGGGCGGAGTCGGCGCTCTCCACGCCGGTTGCGGTTACGGACGTCACCACGTAGTAATACGTCAGTCCGGCCTGGACACTGGCATCGGTATAGGAGTTCGCCGCCACTACGCTGGAATCCAGTTTCGTGTAAGGTCCCCCGGAAACTTCCGAGCGGTAAACGTTGTACCCGGCCACGACCGAGGCGCTCGGATTCCAGGTCAGAGCCACGGAGTGAGACGCGGATTGCGTCTGCGCCACCGCCCCGGAACCGGACAGCGAGATGGTCGCCGGCGAATTCGTGGCATTGCTCGCCACGGTCACGGTACCCGGAAAATTTCCCGAGGCCGCGGGAGCAAATGTGGCATCCAGCGTCGCCGATTGCCCCGGCGCAAGAATCAAGCCCGCCGAAACCCCGCTCGCGGAATAACCCGCGCCCGACATCGTGACTTTCGAGACGGTCACGTCGGAATTTCCCGCATTCGTCAGGGTGACGCTCAAAGCGCCGCTCTTCCCAACCGTGACGCTTCCGAAATTCAAGCTGGAACCGCTCGCGGTGAGAAGCGCCGATGCCGCCATTCCGGTGCCGCTCAGAGCAACCGTGCTCGGCGAGCTGGAAACGCTGCTCAGGATGGAAACATTGCCCGACAACGCTCCGGCCGCTTTCGGCGAAAACACGACGTCAATCGTCGCTTGCTTCCCGGCGTCGATCACGAGGGGAAACGAGGCGCCCGTGATGGTGATGCCGGCCGCGGTGGCGCTGGCCTTGGTGATCGTCAGGCTCGATCCGCCGCCATTCGAGATGGTGACCGATTGCGACGACCGTGCTGCCGATCGGGACGGAACCGAACTTGATCGACGACGGCGCGACGGAAATCGTGGCCGCTCCGGGCGTCGATGTGCTGGCTGGAAGCAGCCTTGGGTGCGCTGGTTAAGCCGATGCAGCCCGACGCTGGAAAGGGTGGCAAAGTAGCAAAACGGCGAAAGAGAAAAGAGAGATCGCGCCTCTGCCGGTGGAATTCGCGTGCGTCGCGCAATTTCCCGCGCCGCTGAGCTGTTTCTTCGTGGTTGAGCAATTCATCGAGGCGATTGTGGCGGTGCGGCGTAACGAGGGACTACTGTCCCAACGGACATTTATGGGACAGGGGATAGACCTGCACCCGCCGCGAGGAGCGGCGAGGGAAGCGGCGGGCCGCATTGCGATGGAGTTGCGCGGGCCGCCGAATTCAATCCGCTAAATCCCGTTAGAAACTACGGGACGATCGCGGAAACTTCAGCCGAGTTGGAGCTCTCCGTCGCCGGAGGCGTCCACCGAAGTAACCACGTAGAAGTAGGTTTGCCCGGCGCTCACGGTCGTGTCCGTATAGGTCGTCGCGAACAATCACCGTCGAATTGAGTTTCGTGTACGGGCCGCCGCTCACCGAGGAGCGGTAGACGTTATAGCCGGTCACCGTCGACGTGCTCGCCGTCCAGGTCAGCGTCACCGAGTGCGAGACCGGCTGCACGCCTGTCCCGGACAGGGTAACGTTCGCCGGAGAATTGGACTGGCATTGCTGGTCACGGTGACGCTTCCCGTGAGAGGCGCCGCCGTCGCAGGAGTAAAGGTGACATTCAGCGTAGCCGTCTGTCCGGGCGTCAGGATTTGGCCGGACTGAAACGCCGCTGGCCGTGTATCCGGCGCCGGAAACGGACACGTTGGAAATCGTGACGTTGGAGTTGCCGGCATTCGTGAAGACCACGGGCAAGACGCTGCTGCTGCCGAGATTGACGCTCGAAAAATTCAGCGCCGTGGTGCTGGCGTTCAGAGCGAGCGTGGCGGCGGTCACGGTCAAGCGTGGCCGCATTGCTGGTGGCTTTGCCCGCGCCGTTGGAAACCGTCACGGTAAATTGCGAGCCGCTATCGGCCGTCGTCGTGGCGGGCGTCGTATACGAAGCCGACGTCGCGCCACCGATGGCCGCTCCGCCCTTGTTCCATTGATACGTCAGAGGAGCGGTTCCCGTCGCGGTGACGGAGAACGTTGCGGTCTGTCCGGCAATCACAGTCTTGCTGGCCGGCTGCGAAGTGATGGACGGTGGAGCATTGACCGTCAGCGTCGCGGCATTGCTGGTCACGTTGCCCGCCGTATCGGTAATCGTCACGGTGAATTTTGCGCCGTTATCCGAAGCGACCGTAGCCGGCGTCGTATAGGAAGCCGAGGTGGCGCCGCCGATGGCCGCGCCGTTCTTCTTCCACTGATAGGTCAGATTGCCGGTCCCGGTCGCGGTGACGCTGAATGTGGCGGTCTGCCCGACGCTCACCGTCTGGCTGGCGGGCTGCGCGGAAATCACGGGAGGAACATTCACGGTCAACGTGGCCGCGTTGCTGGTCACGCTGCCGAAGCCGTTCGTCACGGTGACGGTGAATTGCGCTCCGTTGTCCGAGCTGGCGGTTGCCGGCGTGGTGTACGAAGCCGAGGTCGCGCCGCCGATGGCCGCGCCGTTTTTCTTCCACTGATACGTCAGCGTAGCCGTGCCTGCTGCGGCGACGCTGAATGTGGCCGTTTGTCCGGCGCTGACCGTCTTGTTGGCCGGCTGCGCGGTGATGGATGGCGGAACATCGACGGTCAGAATGGCCGCGTTGCTGGTCACGTTGCCCGCCGCATCGGTCACCGTCACGGTGAATGGGGCTCCGTTGTCGGAAGCGGTCGTAGCCGGAGTGGTGTAGGAAGCGGCCGTCGCGCCGCTGATGGCCGCGCCGTTCTTCTTCCATTGATAGGTCAGGGTGCCGGAGCCGGTCGCAGTGACGCTGAAAGTAGCGGTCTTCCCGGCCGCAACCGTCTGGTTCGCGGGTTGCGCCGTGATCGACGCGGGAATATTGACGGTCAGCGTCGCGGCATTGCTCGTAACGCTGCCCGCGCTGTTCGTAACGGTGACGGTGAACTGGGAATTGTTGTCGGCAGCGACCGTCGCAGGAGTCGTGTAGGAAGCCGCAGTTGCGCCGCTGATGGCTGCTCCGTTCTTCTTCCATTGATATGTAAGCGGCGCCGTGCCCGACGCCGTCACGCTGAACGAGGCCGCTTGTCCTGCCGTAACGGTCCTGCTCGCGGGCTGCGCCGTAATCGAAGGCGCGACCTCCGCCGCGGTTACGGTGAGCATCGCGGGATTGCTGGTAACGCTTTTGTTGCTATCGGTGACGACCACTGTGAATTGCGCGCCGTTGTCTGAGGCCGTCGTCGCCGGAGTCGTATAAGACGCCGCCGTCGCGCCGCTGATTGCCGCTCCGCTCTTCTTCCACTGATAGGACAGAGGTCCCGGTTCCCGTCGCGACGACCGAGAACGTCGCGGTCTTCCCGGTGACAACGCTCTGGCTTTCCGGCTGCGCGGTGATGGCAAGAGCCGCCATTCCCGTTCCGCTCAGGGAGATCGCCAGCGGGGAATTCGTCGCATCGCTGCTAATGGTTATGCTGCCCGACACGCTGCCGGCGGTCGTGGGCGCAAATTGAACCTGGAAGGAGTGGTTCTGGCTCGCCGGAATGGTCACCGAAGCAATTCCGCCGACAACGCTGAAACCGGCGCCGGTGACGGTGGCCTGGGAAATGGTTACGGCCGCCGTGCCGGTATTGGTCACGGTCAGGGTCTGGGGACTGGTCGAGCCTGCGGCCACATTTCCGAAACTCAAGGTCGTGGAGCTGGCTGCGAGCGTCCCCGCGAGCGGTCGTATTCGACTTTGCCGTCGGCGAATTCGCGGCGGTCAAGCCGACGCAGCCCGCGAGTGACATCCCCGCGAGGCAGGTGAGGATCAGCGCCAACAGGCCGAGCGGCGCCCGACGCTTTGGAGTTGCTTGCGAGTGAGAAGAAGAGTTTGTGTATTCGTTCATGGCAAAGCCAGCTTAGGATTCACCATGAAAAAACCACTACTGGTCCGCGGAACAAACGTGGGACAGGGCTTGCTACTGTACAGGGGAACATCGGGGCCAAGTTTTCGTCACGCTGGTACAGTTGCCCGAGGGTTCAGGACCTTTACGGCCCGGCGGCGCAGGAATAGGAATAGGACGCGTTGCATTTCGAATGGCAGACCGGGCTGCGGTTGCCTCAGGCAAGGCGGCGCTTGCCGTGGACATGACGAAAGCCGCATTAATGTCTTGGTCGCACGTTGAACAGGCGGCGTTGCCGGTCCGGCCGGCGTCCGCTTAGAATGACTCATCGGCCGCGGAGAGGTGTCTGAGCGGTTGAAAGAGCCCGCCTTGAGCAATCAAGGTGGGTAGCCTGGCCAAACCGGGCTCGTAGGTTCGAATCCTACCCTCTCCGCCACTACTACCGTTTTTTCACCCTTTCAGTTTGGCTACAGGTTTCGCACCGGCTCGGTGGTGCGTCAGCGCCTGCATGCGCAGGATTTGATCGGGCAACGAGTTCGTTCGGGGGCGTCTCTTTTGTCCGCGAGGACTTCAAGGACGGACCATCTCAGGGGTGGAGGCGAAGAAGACGGTGGAGCGTTAGCTGCCCCTCCGCTCGTGAAGGAGGGATTCGTCCCGGCAGCGCAGAAAACGCTTACGGGCCTTTACGATTCGGCTGCCCGCTGCAGGAGGGGCAGGTCTTTCAGTTTCAGCCACTGCTTCTCGTAAAGGTTCCAGCTCAACAGGGCAATCACTATAGATACGGCGAAGGCCATCCCATTGACCGCAAGAACCGCCAGGAGTTTGCTGCCCAAAACTCCCGTCAGCCTGTCCGTGTGAATCCCGACCTTTGCGTAGAGAATCATGAGCGGCTGATGGAAGACGTAAAGGCCATAGCTGTACTTGCCGAAAAATTTCAAGAAAGGCGACGTCAGGGATCGATACACGAAACTTTCTTTTGTCGTGCAAACAGCCATCGCCAGACAACCGCCAAAGAAGATGGCTAGGAGGCTGTAGTTCAAGGAAGGCAGGACGGATTGTTCCTCCATGAACTTCGGCCGGAGATCCAGCAAAGCCATCAGAGCGACGATTCCGCAGAGTGCCGGCAAGGTCAGGCGCGCCGCCCACTTCAGCGCCGTTTTCCAATCCTCGGGGTCCCGCGCGGCGAGCGCGAGCATGGCGCCGATCGCGAGAGAATCCGTCCGGGCGAAGGTCCAGGTATAGGCCGCGTCGGGAAGGTGAAGCCGGTATAGAACGACTCGCAGGACGAACGCTACTCCCACCAGTCCCGAGCAGAGGCCTATTAGGCGCCGCCGCGACAGAGTGAAAACAAGGAAGGGCCAGGCCAGATAAAATTGTTCCTCGATGGCCAGGGACCAAAAGTGCTGGATCGAGACGGAGGCCGCGTGCATCGTCTTCCAGCCGATGAGCCAGTTTAAGCTGTAGGTCCAGGCGAAGAGTTTCGTGGTTGTGGTGTCATAGACGGGCGAGTATTCGGGATGGTGTAGAAGCCCGAGAGTGTAAGGAACGATCGCATAAAAAGCGAATAGAAATCCATAGTACAGCGGAAAGATGCGAACGGTCCTGCGCGCATAGAAGACCCGGTAGTAGTGCTCATCGTGGCGTGAATCGTACAGGATCCCGGTAATCAGAAATCCAGACAGGACAAAGAACAAATCGACCCCTGCCCATCCCCAACTCACCGAATTCGCATAGACGTGCTCCCACAGCCTGGGCCCCGTCGTGACTCCGATATGCCAGAAATGGAAGAGCATGACGAACAGGATCGCCAAGCCTCGGAACCCGTCCAGTACCGGCACGCGTCCGCCCGGCGCCACTTCGACCCTGGGTGCGGCGTGCGCGGCAACCGCGGGTGACGGGACCGCAAGCGACACGTTGGCCGCGGATGCCGAAGCGCCGGTTAGCCCGAATGTTTTGTCCGCCATAGGTTGAGCGTTTCTCACCATGAGGAGAGCAACTCGCGAACCAAAAGCGGCATGCGTCTTACGGGTGTGCAGTTTCTAGCAGCCTCGGCGCCTAACTGCTTGCGAGGAATCGAATTCCGGCTCTTGCGCGCCGCTCCGCGCGAACGCGGCGGGGTGTTGCCTTTGCATATAATAGGGAAAAAGAATTGCCAAGTGCGGCACCTTCATTCCGGCTTGAAGGGAGGCCGCAAAAGTGAATGCGAGTTCCAGTACTCTCAGTAGCCCGCGGCGGAAAATGGAGGTAGATTACTGTACGGTAATTATAATCAAACAGCGCCCGGCGAAAAAATGTTGCGCGGCGGCCTCCACGGTTCCCGCCAGGGAAGGTTCGTCCTGAGAGAAGCGCGCGGTGAGACGGAGCGTCTTACGCTTGCGGCAGTTCGACGGGCTGGGTGGGTTTCGTCACAGCGATCACGAATTTCCGCCACAAGGCGGCAACCACCATCGGGGCCGTTCTGAAAAGGAGTTGAACGGCCAGCTTTTTCTGTCCGCCGCGCCAGCAGTACTTGAAAGCCCAGCTCGAGGCTCTTCCTCCGATCAGAGCGTAGCGGTCCCGTCGGCGTTCTTTCCCTCCGGGGTAGAGCCCCTGACGTTCCAATCGAGCCAGATCGAACAATCCGTCGGCGACGGCTCTTACGTTCTGGACGCTGTTGGCGCCGTGATGGCGGTAGGCCACGACGCGTGGTTTCAAGGCCACGACGCATGGCCCATACGTTCCCAGCTTGAGTATGGTGTGTAAGTCGTCGTTGTACCACGTCTGTCGCGCATCATCCCCGAAACCTCCCACCTCACGCATCACGGAAGTCCGAACGACGAGTTTGTTATGGAAGTTGGTGATGGCGATGTCTTTGGAGAAAAAATCCTTGTATGGAAGCATCACGACCGGCGGCGGCGGGCAAGACATGTGAACCTCCGGCGGAAGGGGTTGTCCATCCCGGTAGTAGATGTCCGATCCGACGATCACAGGCGGCGAATCCAACGTGCGAATGATCCGGTCGTAAGTATCGAGAGCGAAGGGGAACAAGAAGTCATCGCTGTCCAGCAGGACGAGATACTCCCCTTTCGCCACCGCAAGTCCCGCATTCCGGGCGACTTCCGGCCCTTGGTTCCGCTGCTGGATCAGGCGGATGCGGCATCCATACGATTTCAGAGCTTCCACCGATCCATCGGTGGATCCGTCATCGACCGCAATCAGCTCAAAGTTGGCGAAGGTCTGCGTCAGCACAGAATCGATCGCCTGGCGGATATACTTCTCCCGGTTATAGACAGGCATCAAAATGCTGAATCGAGGACCCACTCCGTCTCCCGAATTCGATGGACTGGTTGCTTTTATGACCCTTTGAATTCTCAGTCAGAGTTTACCGAATTACCTACTCTGCCAGGCGATACATATGTTGCCAATAATATCCTGCAACCTAGGCTGGGAGTTTCATTTTGGCTTCCGATTGGCCGGGAATGCAAGCCGATTCCGCGTTGCCTGTAACCGTCCAGCTATGCTTTCCATGCAGAGAATATCTAAACAAGCCGCGGCAGGAATCGAAACGGAAGGGGTAGCATAGCATGCAGGATTTGAATGCAGGAGAACGGCTGGGCCGTTCTCCTGCATTCGAGGTTCCAGGAATTATGGGCCTGAATGGACGTTCCGGTTCTGGAAGCGGATTCGCCGCCCGAGAAACCAGAAACAGAATCGAGATCAGGCCTGCTCGGGTTTTACGCCGACATAATTGCCGTATCCCACTTTGCGGGCCAAAAAGCCGCGCGCTTTAAACCACCCGATCACCTCGGTTTCCTCGTGGACGCTGGTCCAGCGAGGGGAGATTACATCAAACATGTCGAGCTTGTAGTGTTTGTAGTGCGTCCGGAAATCACTGAAGCGGACCGACTTGGTTCGGACGCACTCCACAGCGGCTCGAAAGACGCTGCAAAGGCTCGCCAGGCCCAGACGGACGGGTTCCGGATAGCTCCACACCCGCGGAAATACGCTCCGCAGCATCAGATTGCCTTTCCCCGGCTCGTAGAGGCCGCCTAGAAAAAGTATGCCGCCATCGGCCACCTGCTCCGCTACGCAGTCGAAGGCCTTTTGCGGGTCCGGCGTGCAGTGAATGACGCCACGGCAGATAACCAAGTTGAACTGGTGAGGCACAAAAGGAATATTGAACAGGTTGCCGAAGACTGCCGATCCCGGACGCAGCCCGGCCGACGGAAGAGGTTTTGACAAATCAATTCCGTAGGCCGTTGGACTGTACTTCTGGAGCTGCTGCAACGTTCTTCCGTGACCGAAGCCAATTTCGAGGATCTTTTTCGATGCCAGGTCCTCTTCCGTCAGAGAAACATTTCTAAGTAGCGCTTCGAAATATTTCTTGGGATCGTTCCCGTAGACCAGTTTCGGGTCGCCGAGCTTTCCGGCTTCCCAAAGCACCCACTGTCTTGCGAAGTCCCTGGGATAGGTTTTATCGACGCACGCGTCCCAGCAAGTGCCGTCCCACGAAATTTCGTACTGGCATTGAGGGCAGTGGATCGATGTGTTTCCCAGACCGGGCAGATCGCCCAGCTCAAATCCACACGACGGACACTTTAAGTGCAACTGCTCGGATCTCTCATTCAGCATTGATGTCATATCCATCTCCCTCCGACGTAGAGCAAACCGCTGAACTCCCTTGATAAGCCGCCAGTACTGAAGCTTTATGCGCGATGGAACCGGTCTCAGGCTTGACAGCCGAGAAGGATGAGATTTCAGAAATAGGCGGAGAGGGATCTGCCGCGTGGCGAACGAGAGCTGCCGGAAAGATACCGACGACTCCATCTTCAGAATCGACTCTCAACGAATACCATAGGAGCGGGATGGATCTGGGCGAACCCCGTGTGACGAACCGGCCTTCCTCCGGCGCGGCCGAAGAACTATGGGTGCGAAGAGAGAGAATGATGTTGCTGTGACTCCTGGGCGGGTTGAACGCAGGAGGATCGGGGATCGTGTCGACGGCAGCGACAAGCAAGAGCAGGCAGATTAGGTAGACGAGATACTTACGCTTCAAGGTGTCCTCAAACTCCAAAATGTGTTCTCGCTTGCCTTGAGCCGCTGCACCCGGCTCAGATCTCTTTTACAATCAGCATCTTGACTACACATCTAGGACGTCGGTCTGCTCGGAACGCCGGCGCAGTCGACATCGACTTGGCTATCCGGTTTCACGCATACTGACAGCGGCACTTCGATGTCTCAATGGTACAGCGGCCTCAATTCAACTGGTCCCAGGGTACTGGAACGCCTCGAACAGACGGCGGAACTGCGCGGCGAAAACAATTACAGACCATGATAGCGATTCTTGCGGAAGCCCGGCCTTCGATGTGCCGACTCCTTAGCGAAATGATAAACATCCCCGGCGGGTGGGTTCGATGAGGCTGTGCTAGACTCGAACCGGCCAACCTCGGGATTCGATGCTAAGACGATGAATACTCAGGACCTTTCGTACCAGCAATCCGGCGCTGCGTGGTCGAATCGAATCCTGCTTCTGTCCCTGATCGGCATCGCCTACCTCACGCTTTTCCCGTTTCGATTCGATTTTGCGCCGACCCTGCTCCTTCACCGGTACCCGTTTCTCTTGGACTCTTCCGCAAAAAGTCCGCACTCTCTGGATTTTTTTCTGAACATTCTCCTCTTCGTGCCATTCGGCTTCGGCGTTTCCGCGCAGGCGAGGAAGCGGGGCGGCGGCCGATGGCTTTCCCTATTTCTAGCGCTTGTGTTGGGGGCGGGCCTTTCCTATTCCGTGGAGCTTCTGCAGTTCTACATTCCCGAACGCGACTCGGGTTGGGAAGACGTGATTTCCAATACCACGGGCTCGGTCGCAGGATTTTTTCTGTTTGAGGTGGCTGGCGGAACGCTTCTGGCGGTGATGTCCCAATGGGAGGATTCACTCGAGCACTGGCTATCCCCTCGGCGAGTCGCCGTCGTGCTCGCGGCCTATTTCGCAGTCTGCATCGGACTTTCCTTTTATTTGCAATACCAAACGCGACTCAGCAACTGGGACCCTCGCGGGATGCTTCTCGTGGGGAATGACGCCTCGGGCCAAAATCCGTGGAAAGGGCAAATCCTTCGGTTGCAAATCTGGGATCGCGTGCTGCCGCCGGATGCAATTGCCCGGATCGTGGCGCGGGACTCCGCGGACGATCCCACCCTGCGGCCGCTTATCTCCTATGATTTCGCGAAGCCGGCGCCCTACCGGGACGAAAGAAACTTTTTGCCGGAGCTTGACTGGATCCCGGAACAACCGCAATTCGCGAACCTTGGGTCGGCGGATTTAGACGGCAGGTCCTGGCTGAGCACGAACGCGCCGGTCGAAAATCTCACGCATGAAGTCAAGAAATCCAGCCAGCTCACCGTGCGCGTTGTCTGCGCTCCGGCGGCAACGGCCAAGGCGAGCGGCCGGATCGTTTCCATCTCGCAAACCGCCGGCTACCCTAATTTTCACCTCCGCCAACAGGGAGACGATCTCGTGTTCTGGTTTCGCAATCCGCTGCTCGAGAAGCGCTCCGTGCGCGGGTGGGATCTGCGCGCATTCGAGGCCGGAAAAGTGACGGACATCGTCGCATCCTACGACGGTTCGAGCGCGCTCCTCTACGTGGACGGCAATCCCGTGCCGGCGGCAGCCCGCCCGCGCCCCGGCGCCGGCGCCAGGCCGGGAACCGCCTACGTCCAGGTCTCGGATCTGAAGCCGTACGCCATCGTCTACGAGACGCTTCTCTTTCTGCCTGCCGGAGTATTGATTGGGATTCCAGCCGGGAAGTGGCGAACGCTGAAACGACTCGATCGCTGGATGCTCGTCCTGGCCTGGGCGGTTCCAGCTGTATCGATCGAAATTCTGCTGGCCGGGGTCAGCGGGCGAAGCATGTGGTTTGGGAATATCGCCTATGCGCTGGCTTTCGCGATTGCGGGAATGCTGCTCGTAAATGCCGACCGGAACTTCCAGAAATCCACCGCGGCCTGAAATTCCGAAATTACCGGGAAGCGGCCGCAGCCGCACCTGCCCCCCAAAAAAAATCCCACAGCCAGCGTGGATCCGGCGGTGGGATTTTAGAATGGCTTCGTATAATTCTAGACTCGTAAGCTCCCGGCGCCAGAAGACACACGCGTGCAGCGGATACAACAGAGGCAAGCCTGCTTGGTCTTCTGGAGGTTGAAATTCACGTCGTAATAATACTCATGGATAACACCACAGTTGACAGATCCTTCGGTTTCAGTAGGACGGGCTTCAGCCTGTCTGCGTTTGATCTTCGTTCGATGGATCGGAACGGCGGACAGGCTGAAGCCCGTCCTACTCGTTCGTTCCGGACAGTAATGGATCGCAATTGGAGGCGCGGGGCGGGATCGAACCGCCGATAAAGGTTTTGCAGACCTTTGCCTTACCACTTGGCGACCGCGCCTCGGTTGTTACCGCATTCTATCAGAACATCGCCTGCATCGTCTTTTTTGCCAAACGGACACAGCTAAAAAAGGTTCGAGGGGGGCGATGTTCCGCCCCCCTCGAAGTTGCCAGGCCGATTTCGCCTGACGGATTAGGTTAGAACGTGAGCTTCAGACCGAGTTGGATATCCCGGTTGGCTCCTGAGCCGACGACGTTATTTCCGGCAACGACGTCAGGCGTGCCGCCCGATGCCGCCGAAACCCGAGGGCGAGGAAGGATCGTTGTTTCGAGTTGAAGTTGCTCGATGCGCCGTACGGATTGGCCGCGATCGGATGGTTGAGGACGTTGAAGAACTCCGCGCGGAACTGGACGCCATACCGTTCCTTGAACGTGAAGTTCTTGAACACGGAGAAATCGAAGGACTTGAACCCGGAGTCGCGGAAGATATTCCGGCCCATGTTGCCGAACTGGCCCAAGCCGTTCGGAGTCATGACCGCATCGCCGCTGGCGATGCAAAGCAGCCGCCATGCAATAGCGTCGCCTGCGTGGCCGGAGTCGTAGCCTGCGCCGCGCAATCGCTCCACAGAGTTGCGGAATTGGTCAAGGCGCGTCGCTTATCCCGTTGACTGGAACTTACTGTGGAACAATTGGCCCCGGTGCCACTGAGAACAGCCGCTGAGCAGTAAGGGATCGAGTCTGAAGCCGGCCTTGAAGGAGGCGGGATTCCCGGTGAAATTCCAGAGGTCCGCGTTGTCGTTGGTGCCGTTAAAGTTATTGCCACCGTCGTTTACGCGCCATGGTTGAGAGCTTTGGATGTTCGCAATGGCGTTGATCTGCCAGCCTTCCAGCACCTGGCCGTAGCCCTTGATTCCAGGGATGTTGTAGGTTGCCGACAAAGTGAAGCGGTGCCGGACGTCAAAGTCGCTGCTCGCGTACTGATCCGACGTACCGTCTTGGGGGATCATTCCGAAACGGTTGAGAGAACCAGTGTCGAGTCCGTGCGCGTACGTATATCCTGCGATGAAGGATAGTCCGTGCGACATTCGCTTGGTCAGGGTTGCCTGCAAGCTATTGTAGTTCGAACGGGTATTGTTCGACATCTGGTTGATGAACCCAATGTACGGGAATCTGGTGAAGTACGGCCGGGCTTCCTGCGCAGCCTGCCCATTGATACCAGCGCCCGCTATGGATTGGTAGTCGGCAAGGGTTACCGGCGCTGCAAAGCCACTGCACTGATCCGCGGCCTGGTAGCCGTCGGCGAGTTGAGGCAATACCCGCCCCTGCGGCAGGCTGGTTGATGTCGGCAAAACCGGTCAGGCGGGCGCCGTGATTGCCCACGTAGCCGAGTTCCAGTGACAGTTGTTGCCGAATTGATGCTGGATGCCCAGTTAAAGTTCTCGACGTAAGGCGTCTTGAGGTTCGGATCCACGGACAGCAGATTGCAAGGCGATCCGACGATACCATCTCCGCAGGTCAAGGTTCCCCGCTCGGGAAGGCCGTCGTCTGGCCTGCAGGGCAAGAGGCTAGGGCAGGATCCCAGCACAAACCAGAGGTAAAAGTGGAAGAGCCGACTAGAATATTTCCGCCACCGCTGGAGGCACGTCGGCTCTCCTGGAGCCCCGGCGCATTGGACGTGAAAGCCCCCGTCGGATTGGCAGCGAGAGACTGCGGTGCTGTATTCTGGAACGTATTTTGATTCATCCACATAACAGCGGTAAATGTGGAATACATGATGCTGAAGCCGCCGCGGACAACCGTCGTTCCCTTCCCCGTGACGTCCCATGCAAAACCAACGCGTGGAGAGAAATCTCCGTGTAATCCGGGTGCCACATGGTAGTGCCGAGCACTCTGCTGAACAAGCCCAGTAGGTGAAGATGGGATCGAAATTAGCCCATTGATTGTTGGCTTCTCGGATGGGCGACTTGTACGAATACCGCAGGCCGAAATTGAGCGTCAATTTCTGGCGTGATCCGCCAATCGTCCTGCACGTATCCCGCGAGTTCGTACCAGTTGCATCACTGCGGTTGGTGATCGCCGACAGGAGTGGCCACGCCATTCGTCAGCGTTCCGGCCAAAAGGTCTCAGTGGAGGTCGATCCGGAAAGGCTTTAATCCATGAAGTAATTGCCTCGGCCCATAAT
This sequence comes from uncultured Acidobacteriota bacterium, assembly GCA_963800455.1. Lineage (GTDB taxonomy): Bacteria > Acidobacteriota > Terriglobia > Acidiferrales > UBA7541 > Palsa-360. The sequence goes on from CAWDAY010000004.1 coordinate 2,518,141, forward strand.
CCGGAATGTCGAATCGGCTTCGATGTGACCGTACTCGACGCCGAACTTGAGGCATGCTTTCCCGACAGGTACGAAAGGTCTTCCTGAAATCGGAGTAGGGATTGGGTCCTGAGATTTGCGGCCGGTTATGCCGGGTTCCGAAGCTGTCAAAGCCCTTGATCGAGATATTCGGCCAGCCGGGCGCCGCCGTCAGCCCGTATTGATCGGAAACGGCAGATTGGCATCGAGACTGTCCTGGGCGATGGTCATGCGGTTATAGCCAAACCGCACCTCGTTCACGACCGTGGGAGTTGGGTGTATAGATCCAGTTTTCGGTCGTGGTCCAGACGGTGATCGGGAACGTGTTCAGCATGTTCGCATTGATGTAAGGGTGATCTTCTCCGACGCCGGTATATCGGCTGATCGTCAAAGCGCCACTGATCGTATTCTTTTCGTTGGGGTGGTAATCGATCTTTGCCGATCCCGTTGTCGCTGTTATTGCCGTTCGGGAAAGTGCTCAGATAGTTATTGGTTGTCCCGTTATCCGGGAAGAGCCCGCCGTTGCACGTTGTGGCGGCGGCGGTTGCTCCCACGGTGCATCCCGTCAAGCCCTAGACTCATGGCGCTTACGGAGCGCTGCGTTGCAACTGCCCCCACCCCGCACGCCGCTGCGGCGGTAACCAGCAGTTGGCCAGCATCCACGAAACTCGCCTTCGACACTCCGGTTTCCGGAACGCCGCTCCGCCAGTTGTACCAAAAACGTGGCCGATGAACGAACGCAGACCTTCGTAGCCGCCGAAAAAGAAGAGTTTGTCCTTAATGATCGGACCGCCAACGACGCCGCCGAACTGCTTCAACTGGGCCGCCAGCTTATCGCAAGCAGACGGCAAAGGCTGAAGCGCAGATTCCACTCCGTCGGGCGCGAAGTTGAAGGCAGTTGCGGGCGTCCCAAGCGCCGAACTGCGGTAAAAGGCATAGGCCGAGCCGTGAAGCTGGTTGGTGCCCGACTTGATTCCCACGTTCACGACGGCGCCGGGCTTCCAGCCGTACTCCGCCTTGGGATTTTCCATCGAGGTTGAATTCCTGAATGGCGTCGATGGGCAGAATCGTGGCGCCGTCGGTGATCGGGCTGGGCATGCCGAGCGAGTGGGCGGGCGTCGAAGAAATTGGCGTTGATGACGCCGTCGACCATCCAGGCCGATTCATCGGGCCGGACGCCGTTGGTGCTCTGGGTCCAGGGACCGCCGCCCGGCTGGACCATTACGCCCGGGCGCAGGCCCAAAAGGTTCTGGTAGTTGCGGCCATTCAGGGGCATATCGACGATGTCCGCATTGTCGAGCGTGCCGCCCAGGGTGGCGTTGGTGGTCTCGACCAGCGGTACGGCTTCGGTGACCGTTACGGTCTGTTCCTGTTCGCCGGGCTGAACGATGAGGTCGACCCGAATTTCCTTGCCGACCCCCACGTCCACATTCTGGCGCTCGAGCTTCTTGAAGCCCTTGGCCTCGGCGCGAACCGTATAGGTTCCGGGCGTCAGGTTGGGAGCGTTGTACTCGCCCGCATCGTCCGAGGTCAGCGTACGAGTCACGCCTCTGGCGACGTCGATGACGCTGACCGTCGCGCCGGCCACCACGCCGCCGCTTTGGTCCGTAACCGTTCCCATGATCCGTCCGGCATTGCCTTGCGAAAACGCCGGCACGCAGAGCAGAAGAACGCTGCACGTAACCACGAGCAAACGAATGGCGTCCTTGCGCCATTCGCGCGAAGAACTTTTGCGAAGCAAATTTGAAAAATTCATTTCTCGACCCCTCGTTTAAGCAAAGATTCAAATCTAATCCGGGCCCGACCCCTCCCCAGATACAGCAAAACCCGATCCAGCCGCTCCGATCCGCTGCACTCAGGATCGAGAAGCGTCTGGCCCGGCAAAAAAATCACGAGAATCAACACGGAGGGCCGAATGGAACGCCTCCGCTACGTTCTTCTCAGTGCCTACGACATTTAATCCAAGCGCATGACGTTAAACTGCGCGCCAAACTCGCTCGGCGACAAATGCCGATTTCTGATTTAGCTAAAGAATTAAAGATGGCCCGACAGCACCCTTACCACCAGGATGGCGGCGAGAGTAGTTCCAAAGGCTTTTGGAAGTCAAGCGCTATTTATGGGAATTTAATCTTTTGGACACAAACGGAGGAATCGTTACAATCGACGAATACTGTCCCGCAACTCCCTGCTCCCCTTCACAAAGTGAAGTTACTCCAAAATCCAGCCGCGCTTGCGGCGTAGACGTTCCCGGCCATGCGCTTGCCGCGCTATGGACCGGGCCACAAAAATCGCGCACAAAAAAACGAGGGGGCGATGTTCCGCCCCCTCGATGTAGTTGGATTCTAATGCTGGACTGAAGAATTAGAACGTGATCTTCAGGCCGACTTGGATGTCCCGTGCGCTTCCGGAACCAATGAGCGGATTTCCGGCCACGACATCGGGAGTTCCGATCGCACCGCCGAATCCCGCCGGCGCGGACGGGTCGTTGTTCCCTCCGCTCGAGCCATTCGACGCTCCGTACGGGTTGGCGAAGATGGGGTGGTTGAATACGTTGAAGACCTCAAGCCGGAACTGGGCGGCATACCGTTCCCTGAATGTGAAGTTCTTGAACACCGACAAATCCAGGTTCTGGAAGCCCGAGTCCCGGAAGATGTTTCGGCCCATGTTGCCGTACGTCCCCGCCGCGGGAGGAAGCATGACGGAGTTGCCGGAAGCAAAGCATCCGCCCTTCTGCAGCGTGGTGGCGGAGGGCGCCTTGGCCGCGCAATTTGCGATTAAGGTTGAAGAGTTTGCCGGGACCGTACTTATGTTGGTAACCCCAGCGGTTTGCGAGCAGCTAGCGCCGCTAGCATCAACTCCGCCGCCCGGCGCCACCGCAAACCCGCCGCACCAGGGGATGGAAATCTGGCTGCTGTTAAAGTCCGCCGGATTCCCGAAGAAGTCCCAACGATCGGTGTTGTCGCCGTTTCCGCTGAAACCGTAGGTGTAATCGTTCACGGTCCACGGTTGGGCGCTCTCAATCGTAAGGATTCCGTTGAGTTGCCAGCCTTCCAACATTTGGGCGAAACCCTTGATCCCCGGAATATTGTAGGTACCGGTGAGGGTAAAACGGTGCCGGACGTCGAAGTCGCTGTTGCCATACTCCGCGTTCGGGTCGAGTGGGTTCTGCGGAAGGAGCCCGAAACGATTCAGGGAACCGTTGTCCAGGCCGTGAGCGTACGTGTACCCGGCGAGAAACGACAGACCATGCGACATGCGTTTGGTCAACGTCATCTGCAGGCTGTTGTAATTTGAATAAGAATCGTTCGTCATGACGTTGATAAAGCTAAAGTAGGGAAACTGCGCGGCATACGGACGGACGCAAGTTCCCGTTGCGTTGGGAGCGCAAGCATTGACGTCCGAGTAGCCCGTCAATCGCGCGCCGTGGTTGCCGACATAGCTAACGTCCAGCGAGAGGTTGTTGCTGAACGCGTGGGTGATCCCAAGGCTGTAGTTCACAACGTACGGAGTTTGGAGATTCGGATCGACTCCCAGGATCGCGCACTGACCCGGGTCTCGGGGACCGCCGCCCGTCGGGAATTGGTGATCGCCGCAATTCACAGTCGAGCTCTTTGGGAACACAGTCGTTTGGCCTGGACCGCAGGCGCTTCCAGGTGTGTTGATCGACGGATCCCAGCAAAGTTGGGAGTTGTTATACGCGCCCGCGGCTACCGCGATCGTGCCGGTACCGGGCGTGGGTACGCCGTTCACCCAGAGGGTCGCTCCGGTCGGGTTGGCGCCGAGGCTCATGGATGACGTATTTTGGAATTGATTCTGGCTCATCCACTCGATTGCGCTAAACGTGGAATACATAAGGCTTAAACTGCCTCGGACCACCGTTGTCCCCTTGCCGTTGACGTCATAGGCAAAACCCACGCGGGGAGAGAAATTTCCACGATCGGGCTTCCACATCGTGGACTCCCCGGGAGTGCCCTGCTGAACCAGGCCCATTGGCGAACTGGGATCGAAGTTGGCCCAGAGGTTATTGGCTTCTTTCAGAGGTGAATCGTAGTTATAGCGCAGACCCAAGTTGATCGTAAGTCTTTGGGTGACGCGCCAGTCGTCCTGGGCGAACGCCGCGGTAGACGTCCAGAGCATCCTGCGGTTGGGATCTCCGACGAGGAATTTTCCCGCGTTCGTACCTCCGGTTGCCGTGGCTCCCGTGAAGAAATCCTCAAGTCCCGAGGAACCGGGGAATGCCGCGTCGCCGAAGAAATTAATCAGACCCCGGCCAAAAATCGGGATATCGGAATCGCCTTCGATGTGGGTGAACTCGCCGCCGAACTTGAGGGAGTGCTTGCCCACCAAGTAAGAGAGGCTGTCCTGAACGTCCCAATACGGGTTCGGGCTGGAGCTTTGCGGACGAATCCTAAACGTTCCGAGAGTACCGAATGGATCGATTTGGATGCTTGGGAGCCCCGGTACGGTCGCGCCTGTGTTGACCGGATTGGCGATATTGGCGTCAAGGCTCGTCTGCTGGAAGTTCAAGCGGTCGTAACCGAACCGCACCTCGTTTACCGTGCGGGAATTCGGGGTGTAGTCCCAATTGCCCGACGCCGTCCAGGTGTCGATCACAAAACCGTTCAGAAAGAGGGGGTTGACGTAACCGCGGTCTTCTCCAACCCCATAGTAGTTGCCGATAATCAGGTCGCCATTGACGGTATTCTTATCGTTGATGTGATAGTCTATTTTCGCGACCCCGTTGTCGCTCCGATTGACGTTGGGGAACGTGCTAAGGAAACCAGTGCTGTTCGTTGCGTTCGATGGGAAAAAGCCGCCCGTGCAAGTTGTTGCCGACGGAGTCAACCCGACGGTGCACCCCGTCAACTGCCGGCTGATCGGGCTGATGGGGAGGCCCGCCGCGACATCGGCATTGAGAGCGGCCGCCAAGTTATTTGCAACATCTCCGTTCGAAACTCCGGTTTCAGGAACGCCGGAGCCTCCGGTCGCGCCGAACGCATTTGCGATGGAGTCGCGCAGGCCTTCGTAGTTGGCGAAAAAGAAGAGCTTGTCTTTGACGATCGGTCCGCCGACGGATCCGCCGAACTGTTTCAACTGGGACGCCGTCTTGTCGCAGGCCTGCAATGGGCCCACCAGACAGTTTCCATTCTGCGCCACGACGTTGAAATAGTTGCGCGCGTCCCATGCGGCGCTGCGGTAAAAGCCATAGGCCGAACCGTGAAGACTGTTGGTTCCCGATTTGAGACCCACGTTCACCACGGCCCCGGGGCCCCAGCCGTACTCGGCCTTGGGACTTTCCATGAGGTTGAATTCCTGGATCGAATCGATGGGCAGGATTGTCGCGCTGTCTGTGATGGGACTGGCCATGCCAGCGATGGGTCGAGTGTCAAAAAAATTGTGGTTAATGACTCCGTCAACCATCCAGACGGATTCGTCGGGACGGACGCCATTGCTGCTCTGAGTGAAGGGCCCGCCGCCGGGCTGAAGCATGACGCCCGGACGCAGGGCCAACAGATTCTGGTAGTCGCGGCCATTCAGGGGCAGATCGGTGATTTCCGAGTTTTCCAAAGTCCCGCCCAGAGTGGCATTGGTCGTTTCAACAAGCGGGACGGCCTCAGTGACCGTTACGGTTTGCTCCTGCTCTCCGGGCTGAACGGTGAGGTCTACTCGAACTTCCTTTCCCACTTCGATGACGACGTTTTGGCGATCGAGTCTCTTGAAGCCCTTGGCTTCGGCGCGCACGGTGTAGTTCCCAGGAATCAGGTTGGGAGCGTTGTACTCTCCAGCTTCATCCGTGGTCAACGTGCGCGTGATGCCTCTCGCAGTGTCGATGACGGAAACCGTCGCTCCCGCGATGGCGCCGCCGCTTTGATCGAAGACCGACCCGAGAATCCGGCCCGTGTTGCCCTGTGAAAACGCCGGCCCGCAGAACAAAAGGAGGGCAAGCAGGCCACTCAGGATACCGATCGTTTTACTTCCCCATCTATGCAAAGTATGCTTGGTATCTAACTGGAACCAATTCATGTACGACCCCCACTTAGTAGTATTTAGTTTTTCAAAGTAATGAACTTCTGAAGAACACACCTCTGCTCAGAATTAAGAATCGAACTGCCTATAAACGGGAAAAGATAAAAGAAACTTCGGATTCCCCCGTGTCCAACGCAGACAAGCCCTCGGTACGGAACCCCCCTATTTCGGGGCCCGAAGGTTGGCTCATCTCACCCGGCGGCAACCGTCCCAAGAAGCAGATTTAAGGAGAGCGCACGCCTGGTTCGACAAGGCTTTAGCCCAGTGACCTGGAATTTCTACTTGGCCGATAGCCCCACCCATCAGACGCAACGAGGTTAAGTCCTTATTCGACAGAGCGTCAAGGGGTTTCTAGGAAAGATTTTCGTATGAGACGCCCCCGGCGCTTCAGAAGAACCGGGGGCTCGGTGCTTCAATTGCCGGCGTTGGACGGAGAGGCGATCGGAAGACGTACCTGAAAAACGGACCCGCTGCCCGGAGAACTTTGCACTCGGATCGTGCCGGAGTGCACCTCGGTGATCCACCGGCCGATGGAGAGACCCAATCCGATGCCACCCAACTCGCGTGTGCGCGCTTTGTCGGCGCGATAGAATCGCTCAAACACGTTCGGCAAATCCGCTTCGGCGATGCCGATACCCGTGTCGCGAACTTGCGCGACCGCGTAGCCGTCGTTGCGCTGCAAGGACACTTCGACCTTGCCGTTGGCGGGCGTGTACTTCACCGCGTTGTCGATCAGGATCAGGAACAGGCGCCGCAATGAGCTGGCATCGCCTTGAATCCACATCGAGTCGCCCGGGATTTGCTCCTTGAAGCCGATCTGTTTCGCCTCGGCCAGCGCGCTTCCCTGATGGCAGGCCTCGCGCAATACTTCCGAGACGTTCGTCGCGGAAAAATGCAGCGTTTCCGCGCCCGAATCGGCCCGCGCCAGAAACATCAACTGGTCCAGCAATGCCGATGTCTTCTCGAGCTCGGCGAGAACTTCGGCGATGACGTCGCGATATTCGTCCGCGGAACGCGCCTTCCGGAGGGACAGCTCCGCGCGCGTGCGCATCACGGCCACGGGCGTGCGCAATTCATGGGAAGCGTCGGCCGTGAATTGCGTGACTTTCTTGAACGCGGCCTCCAGGCGATCGAGCATGCCGTTGAGCGTTTCCGAAAGCCTCTGCAATTCATCGCCGGTGGTCGGCACTACCAGGCGGCTCGACAGGTTCTGCGCGCTGATGGTCCGGGCTGTTTGCGTGATTTGATCCACGGGGGCCAGCGCGCGGCTGCTGATCCAATAGCCTCCGGCCGCCGCGCACAATAGCAGCGATGGAATGGCAATGACGAGCAGCAAGGCGAAATGGCTCAACGCTTCGTAGAAGTCGTCCATTTCAAACGCGGATTGGATGAGGTAGGACTCGCCTCCCACGTTGACCTGCTCGGTCCAGATACGCAGCGGCACGTCCCTGCCCGTGAATTCGGTGGCACTTTTCGGGATGGTCTTCGGCCTCGGAACTCCGTAATCGCTCATGACCGAAGAGCGATACAGCCAGTTGCCCTGCTCGTCTGGCACTTGCAAGAGCGCCCCGCCCTGCCGCAATTCCGTATGTTCCCGCAGGCCCTCCGGCAGATCCCCTCTTGCGCCGCGGGCAATCGTCCGCTGGATGAGCTGATGGACGCCCTCGGCGCGAATCTGCAGTTCCTCGTCCACCGTCTGGCGAATGCTGTGGCGCATGGCGAGGTACGCGCTCACGCCAAAGGCCGACAACACCACGGCGAGAACGGCAAAATACCAGGCCGTGAGACGAAGCCGAATGGGCAGCGTGATCATGATGCTTTGGACGCGTCCTTGATGGTGTATCCCGTCCCGCGAACGGTCTGAATCAGCTTCACCTTATGGTCGCGGTCCACTTTGTTGCGCAGCAAACTGATAAACGCGTCGAGCGTGTTCTCCTCCACGTCGTCGCTCTCGTCCCACACGGAATGCACAATCGTGTTTCGGGCGACTACGCGCCCGGCGCGCCGCATCAGGAATTCCAGCAAGCGGAACTCGGTGCGGCTCAGGGAAATTTCTTCGCCGTGGCGCGTGACCACGTGCGAAGCCGGGTCCAGGATCAAATCTCCCACTTGCAAGACCGTCGGCCGCGCCGATGAACCGCGCCGGGAAACCGCGCGGAGCCGCGCGAGAAATTCCTCAAACGAAAACGGCTTGGTCATGTAATCGTCGGCGCCGATGTCGAGGCCTTTCACGACGTCTGGCACTGTGTCGCGCGCGGTGAGAACCAGAATCGGCGTTTTATTTCCGCTCTTGCGCAGCCGCCGCGCGACTTCGTAGCCGTCGATGCCCGGCAGCATCAAGTCCAGCACGATGGCGTCGTATTCGAGGGCCTCGGCCATTTCGAGAGCGTCGCGGCCATCGTGCGCGAGGCTGACGGAGTGGTTTTCCTCCTCAAGTCCTTTCTTGAGCAGTTCCGCCATTTTCTTCTCGTCTTCCACGATGAGTACATGCATTGCCGACATACTCCCGATCAGACCACAAGAACCTGAAAATGCACTGAAATGGCCTGCCTTTAGATTTTAGGCCCTTTCGATGCGCTTAGGGAAAGCGAACGGGAGTGGAAGGATTAAACGGAAATCAGACTCTTGCGCGGATTTTCGCCACACGTCTGGAGTTGATTTGCTAATCTCGTTCCGTCACCAACCCTCAAAGTTTCGGCGGGAGTTTTAAGTGAAGCCGCGGAAGACTCTCTTTCTCGTTCTAGTCGCGCTGGCCGCTCTCGCTGTCCTCTACGCCACATCCGTGATCCGGCGAGGATTCAGCGCGACCGATCAGCCATCCGCCGCCGAGACCATCGTCGGCGCGCACGGTGCGCAACCTGGGCATTCCGCGATCCGCGCGAAGCGAAAAAAATCCGTGGACCGCGAGTCCCGGCGTGCTGGACGAGGCGCGAGTGAAACTTCACGAATCACTGCGCGGGCTGCCACGGCAAGGACGGCGACGGACGATCCGGGATCGGCCAGAATCTGTACCCCAAAGCTCCGGATTTGCGCCGGCCCGAAACGCAGAATCTTACCGACGGCGAACTCCACTACATCATTCAGAACGGCGTGCGTCTCACGGGTATGCCGGCGCTCGGAAATCCGCACAGCGGCCAGGACGACAACAGCGCGTGGAAACTGGTCCTGTTTCTTCGCTCCCTCGCGCAGGCCACGCCGCAGGAAATCGCAAGCCAGAACGCAATCATCGCGTCGGCGCATTACGTCGGCTCCGCGGCATGCCAAAAATGCCACTCGGAGATTTACGAGCGCTGGAAGAAAACTCCGATGGCCAACGTGGTGCGCGACCCGACGCGAGCATCCGGACGCGATCCTTCCCAATCTAGCGACGAACAATGTGAGCCCCAAGTTCACGAAGGAACAGGTTGCCTTCGTCTACGGCAGCATCTGGAAGCAGCGCTATTTCACCAAAATCGGCGACGACTATTTTCCCGAGCCCGCGCAGTGGGACATCGGCAACAAGAAGTGGCTCAAGTATTTTGTGCCGAAGGGCGGGGATTGGTGGGAGCCGTACTATCCGCCCGATAACATGAAACGGCCCACGGGCCCGACGTGCGACGGTTGCCACTCCGTGGACTACAACATCCAGACCAAGCAGGTAGCGGAATGGAACGTAGGCTGCGAGCGCTGCCACGGGCCCGGCAGCGCCCACGTCGAACACGCCACGCGCGGGAATATTTTGAATCCGGCGCGCATGGATTCCGTGAGCGCGAGCGACAGCTGCATCCAGTGCCATTCGCAGGGACGCCCGCTGCGCAATCCCATCGAGGGCAACTATTACGATTGGCCGGTCGGTTATCGTGTGGGATTGAATCTCCGCGATTACTGGCAACTCGAAGACCACAAACTCGGTGAGCTGAGTTTCACTCATTTCCCGGACGGCACCGCGCACAAGAACCGCATGCAGGGCAACGATTTTGTGCAGAGCGTGATGTACCGGCGCGGCGTGACGTGCGCCGACTGCCACGACGTGCACGGCACGAAGAACTACGCGCAGCTCCGCAAGCCGGTGAATGAAATTTGCCTGGATTGCCACGGTCCCGGCTCGCGGAACGGGCCGCGCGAGGCGACGCTCGCCGAGCACACGCACCACAAAGACGGCTCGGCCGGCAGCCAATGCGTCGCCTGCCACATGCCGAAAATCGAGGCGGAGATTCCCGGCGTCTTCGTGCGCGCGCACACTTTCTCCGTCATTACACCGGCCATGACGGACAAGTACAAAATTCCGAATCCGTGCACCTCCTGCCACTCCGACAAGACCACGGCCTGGGCGGCCGATGCCATGCGCCATTGGCCCGATCACTCGCCGTGGCAAGACGAGTGAAATCTTAGCTTGTCCTTCAGGTATCTTTCAGGTTAGAGAAATAGATATGGCCGTCGGGGTGTCCGGTTGGTTTGGAAGGTAGTTTCCGTCCGGGTATTGCAGGGAATATCCGAAGTTTCTCGATCGCGCCAAAATGAGTCGGGGGGACCTAGTGAAGTTTGCCGCTGCAACGCTGATTCTGCTGGTGTGCTTTAGTTTCCCGGTAAATGCGCAAGTCGCCGGGGGATCCATCACGGGCACCGTGTCCGGGGGATCCGGCGCTGCGATGCCGGGCGTCCAGATCTCCGTCAAGGAAGTCAGCACGGGTCTCACCCGAACTTCCGCGACGAACACCGCCGGTCTGTACAGCGTTCCCGATCTGTCCGCCGGCAAGTTCGAGATGACCGTTACCGCATCCGGATTCGTGACGCAAATTTGGACGGGTATCACGGTCACGTCCGGCGTGGAGCGCGTCCTGAACGTCGTCCTGAAACCCGGAAAAGCCGAACCGGCGGTGCGTGTGACCGCGCCCCCCGCGCTCGTCACCGAACCCTGCCCCGCCACGTGCGGCAGCGCCAATTCCTCGACCGTGCGCGACACGCCTTTGAACGGCCGTGACTGGGCGGCTCTCGCGACCTTGCAGGCCGGCGTCTCTTCCGTTCAAAACGGCAGCGCCACGGGCGGCGGAAATATGGATCGCGGCTTCGGCGCCGCGGTCAGCATCTCCGGTTCGCGGCCCGATGAGAACGCGTACATTCTTGACGGCATCAGCATCAACGACTATGCCAACGGAGCGCCCGGCAGCGTGCTCGGCGACAATCTGGGAATTGACGCCGTGCAGCAGGTGGCGGTGCTTGGGAGCAACTATCCCGCGGAATACGGACGAACTTCCGGCGGCGTCATCAGCGTGGAAACAACCAGAGGCCAGGACGCGTTTCACGGTTCCGTGTACGAATTCCTGCGCAACAGCGCCTTGGACGCGCGGAACTTTTTCGATCCCGCGCAAATTCCTCCGTTCAAGCGCAACCAATTCGGCGGCTCCGCGGGGCTGCCCATCAAAAAGGGCAAGACGTACATTTTTGGAGATTACGAAGGCCTGCGCCAATCGCTGGGCGTAACGACGGTGGATACCGTTCCGTCCCCCGATGCACGAACAGGGCTGCTGACATTCACGGACCCTACACAATTTCCATCCGGCTGCGTTCAGACCGTCCCGGGATCGAATCAATGCCAGGTGACCGTGGATCCGCAGATTGCGAAATTCCTCGCGGCGAATTTTTTCCCTCAGCCGACCACCGTCGTGCCGGGACAAAATGTCAATGAGTATCGGTTCCCCGCGCAAGAGATCACCGACGAAAACTACGCCACGGCTCGCTTCGATCAGATTTTCACGGATCGAGACAGCGTCCATGTGACCTACATGCGGGACTATTCCACCACGGTGCTGCCGGGAACTTTCGGCGAGTTGTTTTCCGACCTCGTTTCCAACCGGCAAGCCGCGACGATTCACGAGCAGCACATCTTCAGCCCGAACTTGCTGAACGTCGCGCAAATCGGAGCCTCTCGCGCCGTGGGGATTCAGGGCAAAGTCGACCACATTGCCAGCGCATACCAGTCCGTCATGACGGATCACCAGTACGCCTTTGAGCCGGGAGGATATGCCGGAGATATCCAAAGCATTCCGGGGATCACCAGCTTTGCGGGTGCTCCGACGGCGCTGGGCTACGTCCCGTCGAGCCGGTCGATGTATTGGACCACGTACCAGGGCGGCGACTACGTTGCTCTCGTTCACGGCATTCATTCGATAAAGTTCGGCGGACAATTCGAGAGGATGCAGGACAATGAGGTCTCGGCGAGCAACATCAACGGCCTCTTCCGTTTCGACTCCCTGGCCCAATTCCTGCAGAACCAGCCATCGCTTTTCTCGGGGACCAGCACTCTGTTGCCGCCCGATATCGGGATTCGCCAGACGTTGTTTGGGGCTTTCTTCGAGGACGATATCAAGTTGCGCAAGACGCTGACGTTCAATGCCGGACTTCGTTACGAAATGGTGACGGTGCCCACCGAGGCTCACGGCCTCACCACGGTGCTGCCCAATGTGGGGTATCCGAATCCGCCGGCGCCCTCCGCGGAACCGGTTTGCGGCGTGATCGCGACGGGCTGCGCCGGTGTCGGACCGCTTTTCAAGAATCCCACGCTGCGGAATTTCGAGCCGCGCCTCGGATTTGCGTGGAACCCCCACTCGGGCAAAACGCTCTTTCGAGGCGGCTTTGGAGTTTTTGACGTTCTCCCCCTCCCCTACGAGTTCACGCTCTCGTTTCAGCGGGCCGCTCCGTTCACGCGAACGATCGTGGGTGTAAATCCGCCCCAGGGTTCGTTCACGATGGATCCGGTGAACGGATCGCTGGCCTATCAGCAATTTCTCGGGCAAACAGATACAAACCTTGCCTATCACGCCGAGCAGAACCCCAAACGTAATTACGTGATGCAATGGAATCTAAGCGTCGCGCGCGAGCTGAGTTCCACGCTTGCGTTGACGGTTGGCTACGTGGGATCGCGCGGCGTTCACATGCCGTATCGCGTGGACAACATCGACATGGCCATTCCCACCGCGACCCCGTACGGCTACATGTGGCCGTGCGGACCGAACGGCCAGGGAAACTCGTGCGCCTCGGGGTTCCTGCCCAGCGGGGCGCCGAATACGCCCCTGAATCCGAATTTCGGACGCATCAACGCCACGCTATGGCAGGCGAATTCGTTCTATCACGCGATGCAGGTGGATTTGGCCAAGCGCGTCAGCCACGGAGTCCAATTCCACGCCGCGTATACGTTCGGCAAAAGCATCGATACGCTCTCCGCATCCGAGGCCAATGACTCGTATCCCAACGGCCTCTTCAATCAGCTCTTTTTCGATCAGAGCACGACGCGGGGACTCTCGGATTTCAATGTCGCGCAAGATCTCGTCCTGAGCGCCACGTGGGAGATTCCCAGTCCTCGGAACGGTTCGGCGTTTGCGGAGTGGGCCTTGGGGGGATGGCAGCTCGTCGGTCTGTATAAAGCCAGCACGGGCCAGCCGTTCACGCCGATTATGGGCGGGGATCCGCTGGGAATGTTGCTGGATGAAACGGGAGAAGTACCGAGCATCGTGCCTGGATGCAACCCCGTCGATAAAAACTTCAAGAATTTGGCCACGCCGTTGTACCTCAACGCGAATTGCTTTGCACCGCCGACGGTTCCGAACTCAGCTCTGGCCTCGCTGCCATTCCCGTGCGCCCCTTTTACGGGCGCCGCGACGCCCGCGCCCGCCGGCCAGACGTACTGCGCAAATATCCGGGGTAACCTGGGCCGCAACGCCATCATCGGCCCCGGACTCTCGAAGCTGGATTTCTCGGTGTTCAAGAACAATTACATCAAGCGCATCTCGGAAACTTTCAACGCGCAATTCCGCGCAGAGATTTTCAATATTTTCAACCGCGCGAATTTCGGCTCGCCGACCGACAACCTGCAGGCATTCGATCAAAACGGCGTGGCGCAAGACACAACCATCGGCCTGCTGGACTCCACGCAGACCACGTCGCGCCAGATTCAATTCGCGCTGAAGCTCATCTGGTAATTGGCCCGGGACGCGGAATCTCCGCGGCAAATCATCCGTTCCGGCAGGTGAGGACGCGCATCGCGGCCTCGCCTGGCGGTCTCCGCACAGGTCCCCTTCGCCTCGCGCCAAGAGTGGTTCCCGTCGCCCTGCAACAGGAGTAAAATCCACCGCGGCGATTCAGGTAGGATTCAGATGGAATGCGTACCATCTCGGCGTGCGGGAAACGCCTCAGGGGACTGCGGTTTGCGATGAAGGATCTCGCCGAAAATTCACATTCCTTTCCATGGCGCCGGAGACGTAAGGGGGCCCGATGAAATTTGCCGTTGCTGCGTTGGGGTTCGCGCTGCTTTTCAGTTTCGAAACGCCAGCACACGCACAAGTTGCAGGCGGAGCCGTCAGCGGCGCCATCACCGGCGAGAAAGGCGCTGCGATCCCCGGCGTTCGCATCTCGATTGCGGATGCCAGCACCGGTACAGTCCGGACTGCCGCGACCAACGACGACGGCGTCTACCGAATTCCCGATCTAGCCGCGGGCAATTATGAAATGACCGTCTCGGCGCCCGGTTTCGTTACCGAGGTATGGACCCAGATCGCGGTGACGGGTGGAATCGATCGCGTGGTCAATGCCGTCATGCATCCCGGTAAGCCCGGGCAGGTTGTCCGGGCCGTCGCGCCGACTGCCGCCGTTAGCCAGGCTTGCCCCACCACGTGCGGTACCGCGAGCACTTCGACCGTCGTGGACACTCCCTTGAACGGGCGCGATTGGGCCGCGCTCACCACGCTGCAAGCCGGCGTCACCGGCGTGCAGACCGGAAGCGCCACGGGTGGAGGAAATACCGATCGCGGATTCGGCGCGCCGGTGAGTGTTTCGGGGTCGCGCCCGGACGAGAACAGCTACCGGCTCGACGGAATCAGCATCAATGACTACGCGAACGGCGCTCCGGGCAGCGTGCTCGGGGACAATTTGGGGATCGACGCGGTCGAGCAGGTTTCCGTCCTCGGCAGCAATTACCCGTCGGAATATGGACGGACATCGGGCGGCGTCATCAATGTGGTGACCCGCGCCGGCACCAACAATTTTCACGGCTCCGTGTACGAATTTCTTCGTAACAGCGCGCTGGACGCGCGGTACTTCTTCGACGGCCCGGTGATTCCGCCGTTTCGGCGAAATCAATTCGGCGGCTCGGCGGGATTACCGCTTCAAAAAGACCGGACATTTATCTTCGGCGATTACGAAGGGCTTCGCCAGTCGGTCGGGCTCACGACCGTGGACACGGTGCCGTCGCAGGCGGCGCGCAACGGCCAGCTATCGACCGGCACCGTCACGGTGGATCCGGCGGTCGCCCGGTTCCTTCAGGCGTTCTACCCTCTCCCGAACGGCAACTTGCTCTCCGGCGGCGACATCGGAATTTATTCGTTCGCGGCGCAGCAAGTAACGAACGAAAACTATTTCACCATCCGCTTCGACCACAAGTTCTCCGATCAGGACAGCCTCTACGCAACCTACACGCGGGACGCGTCCGAGACCATTCAACCCAACGACTTCGGCGAACTGTTCTCGACCATCGTATCGAGCCGGCAGGCGGCCACGCTGCATGAGCAGCACGTCTTCAGTCCTGACACGCTCAACGCCGGCCGCATCGGGTTCAACCGCGCCATTGGAATCGTCGGCGGCATTTCTCAGGTCCTGAATCCGCTCATGGCGGACACGTCGTATGGCTTCGAGCCCAACGGATTTGCCGGGACCATCCGCCTGGTCCCGGGGCTCACGAACTTCGTGGGCGCTCCGACGGCGCAGGGCCTGCTCGGATCCAGCCGTCGCGTCTTCTGGAATTCCTATCAGGGAGGCGACGACCTGTTTCTGACTCGCGGAGCCCATCTGCTGAAATTCGGCTTCGACATCGAGCGGATGCAGGACAACGAGTTGAACCTCAGCAACCTCAACGGAACGTTCCGGTTCGACTCTTTGCAGGCGCTATTGACCAACCAACCCTCCGCGTTTTCCGGCTTAGCCTCGCCGGCAGTCCCTGAATTCGGCACGCGCCAGACCCTGTTCGGCGCCTACGCGCAGGACGATATTCGGGTCGAGAGGAATCTGACGGTCAACGCCGGCTTGCGGTACGAAATGGTGACGGTTCCCTCCGAAGCGCATGGCCAGACGTCCGCGATTCGCAATTTGACGACCGACACCTTGGCCAACGTCACCGCCAGCGTGGGCACGCCGTTATTCCAAAATCCGACGCTGCGCAATTTCGAGCCGCGTCTCGGCTTGGCTTGGAATCCCCACGGCGGCAAGACGCTGGTCCGCGCGGGTTTCGGCATGTTCGACGTCCTGCCTCTGCCTTACGAATTCACGCTGAGCTTTCAGGGCGCCCAACCTTTCGTGCAGCGGATAATCGCGAACACCCTCAGTCCCGGAATGTTCCCCACGGGCGCGTACAATCAGTTCAGCGCCAACACCGATACCAGCCTCGCCTACTACCCGGAACAAGATCCCAAGCGGAATTACGTGATGCAGTGGAACCTCAGCATCGCTCGCGAATTGACGAACACCATGTCGTTGACGTTCGGCTATGTCGGCTCGCGCGGCGTCCATCTCCCCTACCGGAACGACAATCTCGATATGGTACTGCCCACGCTCACCTCCGCGGGCTATCTGTGGCCGATTCCCAACGCCGCTCCGCCTCCTTCGAGCGGCGTTTGCGCGGACGGCTCGGCTCCGCTTGCTTCCGGCTGCCCGTGGCCCACGCTCAACCCCAATTTCGGCCGCATTCCGGCGACGCTCTGGCAGGCGAACTCCTTCTACGACGCCATGCAAGTGGATTTCGCCAAGCGCGTCAGCCACGGCATTCAATTCCATGCCGCGTACACCTGGGGCAAGAGCATCGACACCCTTTCGGCAACCGAAACCAACGACGCTTTCCCCAACGGATTGTTCAACCAGCTCTTTTTCGATCAGCGAACCACGCGCGGGCTTTCCGACTTCAACGTCGCTCAGACCTTCGTCCTGAATTTCACCTGGCAGGTCCCGGCGCCGAAGACGGATTCCAGATTCGTCGGCTGGGTGTCGAGCGGGTGGCAGTTGGGCGGCCTCTATAGAGCCAGCACTGGCCAGCCGTTTACCCCGATTCTGGGCGGCGATCCGCTGGGAACGAATCTGGACGAAACGGGCGAAGTGCCGAACGTGGTTCCGGGCTGCAATCCGGTGAACAAGGATTTCAAGAAACTTCCGACGCCGATTTTCCTCAACACGAGTTGTTTCACGCTTCCGATGGTGCCGCAGACGTCGCCGATTGCGTCGCAGTGCGCCGATTTTCCGGCGGCTTCCCACTTGCCGCCCGCTCTCCCAGCGGGAATGGTGTATTGCGCGAACCTGCGCGGCAACCTGGGGCGCAACACCGTCATTGGGCCGGGAATGTCAAAGCTGGATCTCTCGGTGTTCAAGAACAATCGCATCCGGCGCATCTCGGAAAACTTCAACGTCCAATTCCGCGCCGAAATTTTCAATCTTTTCAATCGCGCCAACTTTGCCTCGCCCACGGACAACTTCGTGCTATTCGATCAATCGGGGGTCTCCACGTCGAGCGCGGGACTGCTCGATTCCATGCAGACCATTCCCCGCCAGATTCAGTTCGCGCTGAAATTCATTTGGTGAAGGGCCCCGAGTTCGTTCCGAACCGGGTTTCTTCCACGAAACTTTTCTGTTCCCAGGCGGCACTCTCCGCGATTACGGGATATAATTAAATTCACGTTTCGGAGGGCGCGGAGGATCCGTGCAAGGGTTCCGCGGACGTATCGATGTCAATGCAAGAGTGGCTTCCAAGATCCATCACCTGTTTAAAAGACTATAACGGGCGCAAATTCGCCTCGGACGTTCTCGCGGGAATCACCGTGGGCCTCGTCGCGCTGCCGCTGGCGATGGCGTTTGCGATCGCGTCCGGCGTCACGCCGCAGTCGGGATTGTATTGCGCCATCGTCGCGGGCTTTCTGATTTCCGCGCTCGGCGGATCGACGACGCAGATCGGCGGCCCGACGGGCGCGTTCGTGGTGGTCGTCTACGGAATCGTGATGCGGTACGGCCTGGACGGCTTGTTTATGTGCACCCTGATGGCGGGAGTGCTGCTGGTCATTCTCGGCATCACCGGGCTCGGCACCGCCGTGAAATATATTCCGCGGCCCGTCGTGGTGGGATTCACGAACGGCATCGCGGTAATCATCGCCAGCACGCAGATCAAGGACTTCTTCGGCCTCCAGGTCGAGAAAGTTCCCGGAGATTTTCTGGCGCGCATGGAGGTTCTGGCGCGGAATTTCCGGACGCTTTCGCCTGTCGCAACGGGTCTCGGGGTGTTCGCGCTGATCCTGATTCTGATCTTCATGCGCTATGTGAAGCGCGTGCCGGGCTACATCATCGCGCTGTTTGCCGGCACGGCGCTCGTAGTGCTGCTGAAGCTGCCCGTGGAAACCATCGGAACGCGCTTCGGGGGAATTCCGTCCGGCTTCCCGGGAATCAAGATTCCGCAGTTCCACGCGGATTTGCTCCGTCCATTGATCGCTCCCGCCATCACGGTCGCCATGCTCGGCGCGATCGAATCTCTCATGTCCGCAGTCGTTTCCGACCGCATGAGCGGGACCAAGCACAACCCGAACGTGGAGCTTATCGGCCAGGGTGTCGCGAACATCATGTCGCCGCTCTTTGGCGGCCTGCCCGCCACCGGCGCGATTGCGCGAACGGCCACGAACATTCGCTCCGGAGCGAAAACGCCCGTCTCGGGAATGATCCACGCGCTGACGCTGCTGGCGATTGTGTTGTTCGCGGCGCCGCTGGCGCGATTTATTCCGCTATCGGTGCTGGCGGCGATTTTGCTCGTCGTCTCCTACAACATGGGGGAATGGGGTGAAATTCCGGAGCTTCTGAAGCTGACGCCTCTGGAAATCGGGACGTGGTTCGTCACCTTCGCTCTGACGGTCTTCGCGGATTTGACCGTCGCCGTCGAGGCGGGAATGATCCTTGCCGCGCTGGTGTACATCCGCAAAGTCACGGCCACCACGACGGTCTCGCAAGTCACCGACGAATACCTCCGCGAAGGCCACGTGCACATCCTGCAGCACAAGGAAATTCCTCCGTACGTCACCATCTTCCGCATCCACGGCCCATTTCTTTTTGGCGCCACCGATAAAATCGACGAAGTGGTCCGCCAAATTCCGAAGCTGCCTCCCGTCCTCGTGCTCCGCCTCCGCAACATGACGGCGATCGACGCTACCGGCCTGCAAGCCCTCGAGGAACTCTCCGACGCCGTGCACGAATCCGGTCGCGGCCTCATCCTGTGCGGCGCGCGCGAACAACCCGCCCGCCTGATGCACCAGGCCGAATTCGAAGAGCACGTCGGCACGGGAAACATCTGCCCGAGCATTGCCGCAGCCCTCGAACGAGCCAAGGTCGTCTATCAGGAAATCGAACAGCGCAGCCTTCACGCCGTGGGCGAAAACGCGAACAGTCCAAACTAGTCCACGTTGGCATCGCCAAGCGCCATGTTCACTCATGGACCTTCCGGCTGCATTGTGCAACCGCGGCGTTGGGCAGGCGGTCGTTTAGGGCTGGGCCGTCAGCTTTGGTTTCTCGTCCAGCTGCGCGAGCGGCGGCTGGCCCGGCTCGGGAGCCTGGTTCACGTACACCGTTTTTCCACCCGTTTCCGCGAAGACCCAAATCGAATTGCCGGGAAGTCGGTCGCGCACGTCCTGCTTATGTTCCGCGGAGACCACGAGGAACACGCGTTTGCTTCCTTCCCACAACCTGGAAAAATCCAGGTCGTCAAAGAAGCGCTTGGGTGCGTCCGGATAGTGGGAGCCGAATTCCAGGTTGCTGCCGGTCGCGTTATAGAGCAACACGTTTCGATGGGAGTAGAACGCGATGCCCGGCGCGACGCGAATATCGCCGTACAGCGCAATCTCGTCGTCCGGCTTCAGGGACTGGCTGATCTCCAGCGCCAGCGTGCGGGAAGAGAGCGTTGGATTCAAAACGTCATGGGCAATATGCGCGGCCAGGATGAATCCGACCATCCCCAGCGAGAGCGCAATCGTCGGGAGCCACTGCACCCCGCGTTCGCGCAAGATCCACGCCACGACAAACATCACGAGTACGGAAACCGAAGACAGAATGATCGGCAATCGCAGGTCCGCCACCGACTCCGGAGTCAGGTCCAGCAGATGCACCATTCCGGTAAGGTAATTCTCCGGGCTGCGCAACTCGAGATGGCTGGCAACGTCGCCGGCGGCGGCAATGTGCATGGTCCCGTAGAGAAAATATCCCGCGACGGCGGCCAGCACCGTAGCCAAAGCCGCCAGAACGCGGTGTACGGGCCGCAGCCATTTCCGATCGGATTCTTCGGCGTCCGCGATCCCCAACCCAAGCAACAGGGCCATCGCCGGCCATGCGCTGAAGCTGTAGTACTCCAGGCGAGAGCCGCTTTCGATGGTAAAGAAGAACAGGATCGCTCCGGCCCAGGCAAACAGCAGCAGCCGCGCTTGCACGCCCGGATCGGCGGCCTTGCGCCAGGAACTCAAGGGACGCGGCAGCTCGCGAAACGCCAGCGGGAAAAAGAAGCTCCACGGAAACAGCCACACGAGATGGGCGCTCCACCAGGCCCACAGAGGCACGGCGCCGTAGTCGTGCGGCAGGCGCCTGCCGAGGGCGCGATTGATGTGTTCGTTGATGAAAAAAGCCCAGACGAAACCGGGCGTGCGCATCGCCGCCAGAATGTGCCACGGCGCGGCGAGAGCCAAAAAAACGGCCGAGCTGGAGAACAGCCGCAGCTCGCGCCAGCGGCGCCAGCTGCCCGTCATGGTGATAAACGCCGCGATTCCCATCAGGGGAAACAGCAACCCAATCAGCGCGCGAGTCAGCACCGCGAAGGCGCAGAGAGCCGCGGCGCCCCAGTACCCGACCCGCGTATCGAGGCTGCCGGTCCAGGAACGCAAGAAAAGGTAAAAGATCCCTTCGAACGCGAACGTGTAGAGCCCTTCCGGGATCATGTTCCGCGTATAGATGAACATCCCGATGCTCGTGGCAATCGCAAGGCCTCCGTAGAATCCGGCGCGTTGCCCAAAAAACCTGCGGCCGAATTCGAACGTCAGCAGGACGATGCCCACCACCGACAAGCCGAGCGGCAAACGGGTCGCAAACTCCGTCTGCCCCAGCAACTTGTAGCTCGCGGCAACCAGCCAGAAGTGCATCGGGGGACGAATCAGGTAGCGGACGCCATCCATATACGGAACGACAAAATCATGCCGCGCCAGCATTTCCTGCGAAACCATGGCGTGGGCGGCGTCCACATCCTCATCGTCCAGCGCGGGGCGGCCGGCCGTGCCGATATACAGACCGGCCGAGAGCACAAGCAGGCAGAAAGCCATCCACCAGGCGCTGTTGTTCTTACCGGGCATCCGGATTCCTCAAAACATGCGTGAAAACGTGAAATTCTAACATAGCCGGGCGGGTCGCCCGCAGGCGTTCGTTCCCGTCCTCCACTGTACTTCATCTGGACTTGCGATCAGTTGCTCGATTGGCGCCACAATTTTAATCTTCCTTACAAGGTTTGACGAAGTACGTAATGTCTGACGGCTGGCTCGCGGCGCGGTATGGCGCCCGGTTGGATCGCCGGACAAGCCCAGTGGAGGACATCATGATCCAAGTCGAGGCATTCCAGGAATTTCGCGCCGGCCTCGCATTCCTGCGCGGAGGGGATGCGTTAAAGGCCATGCCCCATCTCAAGTGCGCTCTGGAAGAAGAACCCAGCAATCCCTTCTACATCTCCTATATGGGAGTGGCGCTCGCGGCCACGGAGCAAAAGTGGGCCGAGGCGGAAGAACTCTGCCGCTCCGCCATTCGCATGAGCCGCCGCCAGGCACAGCTTTACCTGAACCTCGCCGAGGTCTATGTGGCCGCGGACCGCAAGCAGGACGCCGCCGACACGCTGATCCGCGGATTGCGGTACGCTCCCCACGACCAGCGTTTGAAGATTGGACTCGATCGCCTGGCGATCCGGCGTCCGCCCGTGCTTCCGTTCCTGCCGCGCGCGCATTCCGTAAACCGCAATCTGGGCAGGATCCGGCATCAGGCCATGCAGGTCCTGGCGTCTTTTTAATTTCGCATTGCTAACGTTCCGGTAACATACGCGCCACGTGTAATTGCGAATAGGTCCATCCGGCGCTATCATCCCATGCGGATGAAACGCATATTTGGACTGTTCGCTTACGCCGAAGAAAAAAATTGCCCTCTTTGCGGCAGCGAGCACGTCCATCGAACCAAGCGCGGACGCCTGCTGGAATTCTGGGTTTTGATGTTCCTTCCTTACCGTCCGTATCGCTGCGGCAAGTGCCGCCAGCGATTCTACGGTCCGAAGAGCTGGCGGCGCCAGGAAGACCCCGACGAAGCCGAAGTTGACTAAAACCGGAAGTCCTCCGGCGCGGCTATGGCGGGCGCGATCCGCCCCTCCTCTTTGTTATAACTGTAAAGTAAATATATTCGAGCCCAGCGGCATTGCCTTCGTTTTTTAGCCGGGCGACGTGTGCCCGCACGGAGTCGCTCGCTCTGTATTCTGTATAATGGCCGGCAATGGATTTCGATCTCCGAGCCTTGCCGCGGCGTTTGTTCGGACCCGATGCCTCGCCGCCGGGATATCTGGCTGCGCGCTGGCTGTTCCTTCGGGCGCTCGGATTGATCTTTTTTTCCGCCTTCTATTCCCTCTTCTATCAGATTCGCGGCCTCATCGGACCGAATGGAATCCTTCCCGCGCGCGACTATCTCCCGCAGGTGGCGCGCGTTTTGGGAAGCGCGCGTTTCTGGTACGCGCCCACCGTTTTCTGGTGGTCGACGAGCGACCGCTTCCTGCTGGCCGTCGTCATCGTAGGCATGGCGGCGTCCCTGCTCCTTTTCTGGAACGTTGCCCCTCGCGGCATGCTGATGATCTGCCTCGTGGCGTTCCTCTCGTTCATCGCGGCGGCGCAGGATTTCGCGAGCTATCAATCCGACGGAATGCTGCTCGAAGCGGGATTCATCAGCCTCTTTCTTGCACCTCCGGGATGGCGGCCGCGCTGGGGCAAGGAGGATCCGCCTTCGCGCGCTTCCCGTTACTTGCTCGTCTGGCTGATGTTTCGCATCTATTTTGAATCGGGAATCGCGAAAATCCTGGGGCACGATCCGGAATGGCGCGATTTCACGGCCATGGATCGGTACTATCAAAACGGCCCGCTGCCCACGTGGATCGCGTGGTACGCGCACCAGCTCCCGCACGCATTTCATGCGGCCACGGCGGTCCTGACGCTGGCGCTGGAGCTGGTTCTGATCTTCGCCATCTTTCTCCCGCGCCGGTCACGCATCGCGCTCTTCTTCGTCATCACTCCCTGGCAGCTGGGAATCATTTTGACGAGCAACTACGCCTTCCTGAACTATCTGGTCCTGGTCCTCGGAGTTTTGCTGCTCGACGATCGATTTCTCGCGTGGCTTCTGCCACAGAATCTGCGCCCCGCCCCCGGTGCTCCGCCGGAAGCGCAGCAGACGGCGCAGGCCGCGGCGCCGGGCTGGCGCGCGACCCTCGGCACGTCCGTGCAAGCGGCGTTTCTGACGTGGATTTTCTATGCGACGACGGCGCTGCTCGTCCTCATGCTGTTTCCGGCGGCGCCGCTTCCCATCGCACCGATCCGCGCGCTGGAACCCTTCCGCATTGCCAACGAGTTCGGCCTATTTGCCGTGATGACTCGCGAACGCTACGAGATCGAGTTCCAGGGCTCGCGCGACGGCGAGACCTGGACGCCGTATCCCTTCCGAAACAAGCCGCAGGACGTCGATGTGGCGCCGCGAATCTACGCGCCCTACCAGCCGAGGTTTGATTGGAACCTCTGGTTCGCCTCCCTCGGCACCTGGCGGCGGTATCCTTTCGTTGTGAATGTCGAAGAACGCCTCCTGACGGGCGAGCCGGACGTCCTATCGCTTTTCGCAGGGAACCCGTTCCCGGGGAATCCTCCCAAAGAGGTTCGGGCAGTTCTATGGCAATACTGGTTCACTAGCCAGAGCGAAAGGCGCAAAGAGGGTGCCTGGTGGCGGCGGGAGGATCTCGGCCTGTACGCCCCGAGCCTGGAGCGCACTCCCGACGGAAAATTCGCAATTACGGATATGCCAGACCCGACCCAGAACCTCCAGTAACATACTTTTTTTCAGCAATATAGAGGATAACCTTTCTTTCAGCGGAACCGGCCTTACAGCCGCCATCTTTCTAGAACGAAAGTCCTAGAACTTTCGCCCCAAAACCATCGGAAACCGACGTACGCCGTTCCCGGAACTAGCGAGCCATAGCCGCAGACGACCCCGGCTCCTAATCTAGCCTCACGTTGCAGGAAGCCTCCCAACCGGCCCGGCAACGTACTGAGGATCGATAAAATGCTTCTCCCAATTGTCTTGCTTCTGATTCATCCGCAGATCGCTCCCAAGCTTTCGTTGTCCGCCGACAAGGCCACGATCGATGCGCCTGCGGCGATGTCCGCTTCGATCGCTACAGCGGAAGCTGAGACTTTTTCACCGGGCGAGCCGGCTTCCGTGGAAGCTGCTGCCCAGCCCGCAGTCGAGTCCGCCGAGGCTCTGCCGGAAGCTGCTTTGCCCCTGGCGCCGGTGTCCGCTCCAGCCCCGATGGCGTTCCTGCACCCTGGCAAGCCGATGACGGTATCGGTTGCAGAGTTGCGCGCCGAGAACCGGCGCAAAGAGATGATGTGGAGAGGCCTGATCATCGCCTCCAGCGGCGCTGCCGAATTCGATGCCTGGTCCACGCGCCACGCGATCACGACGTACGGCGCGCAGGAGCTGAATCCGATGCTGCGGCCGTTCGCCGGCAACAGTTCGCTCTACGCGGTCATTCAGGTCGCGCCCGTGCTGCTGGACTATGCGGGCAAAAAGATGATGTACAGCAGGAACTCATGGATCCGCCGCGCCTGGTGGGTCCCGCAGAGCGCCAGCTTTGTCAGCTCGATCTTCTGCGGCGCGCACAATCTGACGTACCACTAGAGTTCGGCGGGTCGGCCGCAGCGGCTGACTCCTGCAAGGCGCGCAGTTCGTTTCTAGGAATCGCGAAAGTTTCTTCCCTCTAGGACAAAAGCGCGGCCGGGATCCTCCTCTCGGCCGCGTTTTTTGTTGTCGGATCCGCCCCCCCGGCGTTGCGGCATTTCCTGCCCTGCTGTACTATCCCGGCCATTGGAGGGCGGAACGATCGCTACAGCGGAGACCATCGCGGTGCCTGCTTCGAACGGCCGAACAGGTCCGGATTCGCCGCGCCCGGCGCGCATGGTTTCGCTCGATGTATTTCGCGGCGCGACCATTGCCGCGATGATTCTGGTGAACGATCCCGGCTCGTGGAGCCACATTTACCCGCCGCTCGAGCATGCGGATTGGAACGGCTGGACGCCGACCGACCTGATTTTCCCTTTTTTCCTTTTCATCGTCGGCGTTTCGCTGACGCTGTCGTTTGCTTCGCGGATCGCGCGGGGCGTCTCGCGGGGCAAGCTGGCGATTCACGTGGTGCGGCGCAGCGCGCTGATTTTTGCCATCGGTTTGTTCCTGAACGGCTTTCCCGACTTCGATCTCAGCTCCATCCGGATCATGGGCGTATTGCAGCGCATCGCGCTGTGCTATCTCGCCGCCGGATTGCTCTATTTGCTGACGTTTCAAAGGAAAACCGCCGCCGATGGCGCCGTTCGCGTGCGCACCAATCTTCGCGTGACGGCGACCGTTGCGGTGGCTCTTCTTGTTGGCTATTGGGCGCTGATGACGTTTGTCCCGGTGCCGGGAATCGGCGCGGGCCACTTGGGCAAAGACGACAATCTCGGCGCGTACGTGGACCGCACGCTGATGCCGGGGCACTTGTGGTCGGAGTCGGTGACATGGGACCCGGAAGGATTTCTCTCCACGCTTCCGGCGATTGCCTCCCTGCTGATCGGGATTCTTGCCGGGGAGTGGCTGCGCTCGGATCGCCGCGCGGAACGCAAGGCGGCGGGACTCGCTGCCGCGGGACTCGTCCTGCTGGTCGCGGGAGGGTTGTTGCATCCCTATTTTCCGATCAACAAAAATTTGTGGACGAGTTCGTTCGTTCTCTTCACGGGCGGCTTCGCGATGCTCGCGCTGGCGGCCTGTTATTGGCTCGTCGACGTGCGCGCGTGGCGCGCCTGGACGCCGCCGTTTCTGGTTTTCGGAATGAACGCGATCCTGGCGTATGCCCTTGCGGCGCTCGTCTCGGAAGTGAGCACCGATTTTGAGTTCATGCATTTCCACGGCCACGAAACAACGTTGCACGGATGGCTGTACGATCGATTTTTCGTCCCTCACGCCAGCCCGGTGAATGCTTCCCTGGGTTTCGCCGTGTTTTTTGTTTTCGCGATCTACCTGCTCCTGTGGCCCTTCTATCGCGGAAAGCTTTTTTTGAGAATCTGAATGGGCGGGAATCCTCGCGCCGCTAGCAACTAAACGCAAGGAAGTGAAGATGCCCACACCCGTCGGTCCGAATGAGTTTTTTGGCCGTTAAGGCAAGGACCCAAAACCCAGACCCTTCGAACAGCACGAAGGGTCTGCCACCCGGAAAGGCAAAATCAGTCACTCGGCGTTGACGTGCCGGGGTGGTATGATCCATCAGGCATGCGCCATCAAACAGAAGAAATAAGGAAGGGTGCGCCACCCGCCAGATCGTCATGGCGTGCGGAGAGAAGCTGAACTGGGGGTATCGTCGCGTGGCTTGGTGGTTGCAGCGGAACAAAGGGCTTCGCGTGAATCGCAAGCGTGTGCTGCGGGTGATGCGCGAACGTGGTTTGCTGGTGCGCTCTCGTCGTCTGCGAGCACGACGCAAGAAAGAATGGAGCCGCGTGGAAGCTGCTGGACCGAATCAGATCTGGCAAACGGACATGACGAAAATCTGGGCAGGGCCAGCAGTGGGCTGGGCGTATCTGGTGTGCGTGATCGACTGCTGCACGCGGGAGATCGTGGGCTGGAATCTCTCGCATCGCTGCCGAACCGAAGACGCGTTGACAGCGGTCGAGCAAGCAGTGCTGGCACGGCTGCCGAGGGCAGCCGGCGGCCAGCGTGACCTGACCACAGACAACGGAACGCAATTCACTTCGTCGCGGTTTATGGAAACACTCGGACGGCTCGGCATCACACACCGTCGGATGGCGTATCATCACCGGAAGGCAACAGCTACATCGAACGGTTCCATCGAAGCTTGAAAGAGGAGGAAGTCTGGCCAGCGGAATATCGCAGCGTGCAGGAAGCGCGGGAGTGATTGGTGCTGGATCCGGGAGTACAATAAGATGCGGCATGCGGGGTAGGAAATAGTACGTCGCAAGAGGCGTTTTTGAGTTTCGTAGCTGACTAAAAAACGAGGTCCTGACTGTCGCAATTAGCGGGGAGCAATACAACGCCCTTCACGGCATGTCTGGCCCCGCCGTTTATGGTGCAGCAATGGGCTACCTGACAAGTGTGGCCTCGTCTTCAGGAAATGTGCCGTCTTCCTTAAGGCTTGTAGCAGTGATAATGGGGGAGCATTCACGGAACATAGCGAGGCTCACTATAACATCTATTCCATGCAAGAGCATGTTATGGCTTACGGTCTTGGCGACGATCAAAACGACGCGGACAAGAGCCAGCAGTGGATGATACGTACCGGTTCTTGACCGCATTTCGTCATGCTCGGCGCACGTCGGGGAACAGCGTGCCCAGGACATACTACTAAGCATGAAAGCAACTGCAACAGATCCAGATGTTGATCAAATCCATAGAGATGTAGACCAGCTTGCATCCACGATAAAATGGTTCGAAGAGGAGCGCGCGTTACTTTTGAACGGTAGCAAAGGCGGTCACCTCGGAATAATCAAAGGATCAATAGACGAGATGATAAACCAATTCGAGTGCTATCAGCACAACGATTGTGATTAAATTCGGTCTATTGATTGAGGGTAGGGCTCGGAGGGTAGGAGCCAGGGGCTAGTTCTATGGAAACTCGGACCAAAAGCTCTCGGGAGTCGGCAATGCGGAGACCCCTGAACTTCTATCTCGGGATCGTCTTCGCCGTTAGTCCAGCTGCCATCGCGATACCACTCAAGGAGCTTCTCAATCAGTTGCCGAGTACAACCTACGGAACGGTGCTTCTCGGTTCCGCGGTACTGGCAACAACCTCCAGCATATGGGGCCTTCGTTGTTTGATTGGTTTCGTAATGTATGGCAAAGACGCCTATTTCAAAAAGCTTTTTGCTATCTTGGCTTCGATCGTGGCGCTATTTTCTGTAGCGGCGTACGTCTGGACGATACTCGTAATGGCTGTCCAGTGAGCCGACAACCATTGAAAGGGTGGCCATAACGAGCAGGGGAAGGCGGAGCGCCGAACGTCCAGACAATAAGCGTGCAGCATTGGCGTAGTTTAGGGAGTTACAGATGGTTTACCGCAAGCTGATTTATCCGTCCGTATTATTTGTCACAGTCGGGATTTTGGTGGCAATCGGGATCGCTGCTTTCGACAGCGCGGCGCCGGGATCTTCGACGCGCTCGATTCTTTACAATTTTCTATTCCCCGGGTTCATTGCAGGTTCTATCGCAAGCGGACTGGGTGAGAGCTGGATTCTCGGATATTTTGTGGCTTGGTTTGTTAATACGGTGATTTATTGGCTTTTCCTCGGATCATTAGTCTTTGTTATTCGCAAGCTTCTTGTCCACACAGCGGGTTAGCCCAGCCAAAACGGAAGGCTCGCCCGACGTTTCGAGACTGAGCCGACCTGGCCGGGTGGCCCGGGCTTTAAACGATTTTGAATTGGCGGGTGCCCCGAGTCTTCGGTTTTTGAAGGCTGGGGCCTTTGATTTGATTCCCTCGGACAGGGCAAAAGCACAGAATCGATGCAGACCAAACTTGATTCTTATCGTAGGTAAAAGAAGAACCGGCCCAAAACCAGAAAACCAAGAACCCCGCCCTTGAAGGGCTTCAAGGACGGGGCACCCAACCCCGATACCGTAACTGACAAGTGACTTCTGGCAGTGGTATGATTCGCCCGTGAAGCGACGCGGGAACAAACCAAAGGGCCAGCCACCCGCCAGCGGCTTTAATCATGGGAATGCACCTTGTACAAGACGCAGTTGCTCATAACGGGATCACCTCCATGCCTCAGCACGTTTCGAAATATGGACTTGGAGATGACACGGATCTTAACGACATGAATGCCGCGATCGATTCGACTATTAAATTTCTGAATGAATTCCACTCAAAATTAACGGCGCATCTAGGAGAACAAGGCGCAAGCGAGACCATAATGTTCATGGCGCTGTCGGCAAACGACAAGTCAAATGCCGAACTAAATAAATACGTTGATCAGATCGCTGGCCAACTTGACGACCTTCTCCAATGGGAACACGACGTTTCGAACCCTCATTTCCCGACGAACACTAGCAGTCCTCATAGTAAACTAGGGGCCATAAATGACATGATTGATCAATTTGAGTGTTACCAGCATAATGATTGTGATTAAAACGTCGTGAGCTTTTTGCCCGGGGCGAAGTTAACCGATTGTTTGAGTCTATTTCTATGGATCGCCGAAGATTGATCTATCGATTCACGTCATTCATTGCCGTCGGAACTGTGGCCGCAGTCGGGATCGGTGTTTGGGATAGCGCGGCCGCAGGATCTTCGTTGCGCTCAATTCTTCAACCCTTTCTCATCGCGGGAATATTCGCAGGCTTCATATTTGGCCGGCAGGGCGAGAATTGGATTTTCGGTTATTTTATGCTCTGGCTTGTCAATACATTAATTTATTGGCTTTTTCTCGGAATATTAGTCTTTGTTATTCGCAAGCTTCTTGTCCACACAACGGGTTAGCCCAGCCAAAACAGCAGCGTGGCCCGACGTTTCGAGACTGAGTCGACCTGCTCCCCTGAACTCCGCACAAGTCCGAACTAGCTCTTGCAGGGACTGCGGACGAGGGCCCACCCTCTTTTAACCGTCCCGTAACATAGCCTTCTCCCGGCCCCATGTACTATAGTGCGTTGGGTGTGCCGCAGACTGGCTGAAGTCGGAGAAGTGTGGAATGAAACGAATCCTGCTGATCGAAGACGATCGCGACATCGTGGAGCTGGTTCGTTACAACCTCGAGCGCGAAGGGTTTCAAGTGGCCGCCGCGACCGACGGCGCCACGGGCCTCGCGCAGATTCGCAAGGCGCCGCCGGACATTCTGCTGCTGGACCTGATGCTGCCGAAACTTTCCGGCCTGGACATCTGCAAGGAAATTCGCCGCGATACTTCGCTGAACCGGCTGCCGATCCTGATGCTGACGGCGCGGGGCGAGGAAGCGGACCGCGTGGTGGGCCTGGAAATGGGCGCGGACGACTACGTGACCAAGCCCTTCAGCCCGCGGGAACTCGGGGCGCGCGTGAAGGCGCTCTTGCGGCGCACCGAGCCGACCAACGAACCGCGGCGCGTGATCGAATCGCGCGGGTTGACGATCGATCCCTCGTCGTATCGCGTCGCGCGCGACGGCAAGCCGGTGACGCTCTCGACGCTCGAATTCCGCTTGCTGTACTTCCTGGCGACGCGCCCGAACCGCGTCTTCACGCGCGACCAACTGCTGGATGCGGTCTGGGGCACCGAGCGATTCGTGACGCCGCGCAGCGTGGACGTGTACATTCGCCGGCTGCGCGAAAAAGTGGAAAGCGACGCCGACCATCCGGCCTTCCTGAAGACCGTGCGCGGCGCGGGATACATGTTCGAGAACGAGGGCCCATCCGAAAAACAGGAGTAAGCCTCTCTTGCGCGTGAGCCTGTACTGGCGGCCGACGTTCATCTGCCTGGCGCTGGTCGCGGCGATCCTGATTGCCGTGCAATGGGTCTCCCCGGAAACTCTGCGCAAAATCTGGCCGGTGCTGGTGATTTTCCTGCTGGCCGCGGGCGTCTCGCTTTTGTTTTTCTTTCATTCCCTCACCTCGCGCATCCGCAGCCTGAAGGAATTCGTGGAGCGCGCGTCGGCTTCGGACTTCACTCCCCCCGAACGCGACCATGGCCACGACGAAGTGGCGGACCTGGCGGACTCGCTGGGCCGCACCGTTGCCGGACTCGGGCACGCGATTCATACCCTCACCGACGAACGCAACCGCTCGTCGGCCATTCTCGGCAGCATGGTCGAAGGCGTCGCCGTGGTGACGGGAGAGGAGCGCATCCTCTATTGCAACTGGGCGTTCGAACAAATTCTGGAATTGCCGGAAGGAAGCTCGCAGGGCAGGACTCTGGTGGAGGCGCTGCGGCAGGCGGACCTGATTGCGTTGGTTCGAAAAGCCCTCTCGGGAGCGGAAGAGCTGACCGGCGAGGTCGAGGTGGGCACGGTGCGCCGGCGGAACTTCAGCGTGACGGCCGCACCGGTGCGCGCGGCCGGAGCGAACGGCGCCGTGCTGGTGCTGCACGACATCACGGAGTTGCGGCGGTTGGAACGCGTGCGGCGGGATTTTGTGGCGAACGTATCGCACGAATTCAAAACTCCGCTCACGGCGATTCAGGGATTTGCCGAGACGCTCCTCAGCGGCGCGCTGGACGACAAGGCGAACCGCAATCGCTTCGTCGAAATCATCCGCGATCACGCGCGGCGCCTGGCGCGGCTCACCGACGATCTTTTGAAGCTTTCGCGGATCGAAGCGGGCCGCCTGGAGCTGGAGATTCGGCCGATTCGCGTCTCGGCGCTCGTGAACGGCTGCGTCGAAACGGCGCGCCTCAAGGCGGAAGCAAAAGGCATCGACATTCATGTCGACCTGCCGGAGAACGCGCCGCCGGTTCGCGGGGACGGCGCGCAACTCGGCGAAGTGTTGCAGAATTTGCTCGACAATGCGGTGCAATACACGCCGTCCGGCGGACGAATCGACGTGCAAGCGCGTTCCGATGGACAGGAAGTTGTTTTCACCGTCGCCGACACGGGCATCGGGATTCCGGAATCCGATTTGGAGAGAATTTTCGAAAGATTTTATCGCGTCGATGCCGCGCGATCGCGCGAGGCGGGCGGCACGGGACTGGGACTCGCAATCGCGCGTCATATTGTGGAGGCTCACGGCGGCCGCATCTGGGTGGAAAGCGCCGTCGGCCAGGGCTCCCGCTTTCACTTCAGCGTTCCCGTAGCGGCCTAGAAAAACTCACGCTTCCCTTTGCCGTTTGCGTCCGTTCGCGCGCTTCGGATTCAGTTGCAGAATTGGCCGAGGATGGACCGGTATCCGCTTTGCAGCGCGTCTCCCTGGGACATGAAGGCCCCGGGCTGCGCGTTTTTGTAATACGGGTCGTCGGTGCAGTAATAATATCCGCTGCTCTTGGAAGTCCACACCCGAACGTGCATCTGATCGTCATCGATCTGGGGTTTCGATTCGTCGGAGTCATTTCCAATAAAAGCCTTGGAAAGACTCGCGAGCAGGGAGTCCGGCGGACGGCGATGAGATTTTGGAGGAGCTGCCGCGGGCGGGGGAGGAGCTTGCGCCGGGCCCGGTTGAGAGACAACGGCGCTAGCAGCGGGAAGCGCTACCGGTACGGAAGGCGCGGTTAGCTGCGGCGGATCGTTCCGCTCGACGCGGCCCAGAGAACTTTGCAAATGGGCTACGGCGAACGTCATGGTCAGCGCGAAAAACGCCAAGCAAATCGTTCCCGCAGCGGCGAGCAGACACTTCCGCTGCCGATTTCCCGTCCGCCATGCGGCTAAAATCGCCGGGGGAATCCATCTTTCCGCGGCGGCGCTCGGCAAACTTTGCGGCGGCGCAAAAACCGACGCCGGTGGAATTGGCTGAATTTCCTCTGTCGTCGGAAGCTCCGGTGCGCCCGCGGTTTCCGCGTCGGCATGCGGCAATTCGTCCGGCGCCGGTGTGACGGACTCCCCGGCAGCGACGACCGGGGACGGATTTTCAGTCGAAGTTTCCATTCCGCGCTCGGCCGGAGAGAGATCGGGTGGCGGTAAATCGCGCACTGTCGGCTCATCGTGGAGTGATTCCGGCGAACCGGGAGAGTCGGCGCTGAGGATTTGAGCACGATCGCCTGAGTCATTCGCGGGAACGGCACAGTCGTGGAGCGGGATAGCCATCGCAGGCGACGCTGGAGCGCGTGTTGCGTCGCTGCCGGATTCCACTGGAATTGGCGCGGGCTCGACGCGAGATTCCGCCTGGGACCTGGCGATCGCTGCGGAAAACGAGTGCGAGGAAGATTTTTCTCCCGCAGGAGAGAACGCAGCGGGCGTGGCAAGCATCGGCGTCAGACGCGACGACTCGTCCGGCGGCGGAGCTTCGTTCTGCCGCGCTTGCCGGCCGATCCACTCGGCAAGCTCTCTTTGGGCGCTGGCCGACGGACTCTTGAAACAAATTCCCGCTTCCTTTTGCGTGGGGCCCAGCCTCACAAGCTCGCCGGGCAATTCCACATTCAAGCCGGAGCCGCGAAGCTTGATGTTGAGCGTCGAGTTCATCGCGACACTCAGTTTGTTCGCCGCGTGACAGGCCACCCCATCCATCCCGAGATTCGTGACGATGCCGCCATTGTCGGGTCCAAGTTGGGCAAAAATAATCGACGACGAGCGAAGCCGCGGGCTTCGGCGACGTTCATCCGGTCGAGACGCAGTTTGGGAGGAGCCGACTGGGTACACAGATATCCCCGACGCGACAATCGGGGACGTGGAGATTGGAACGCGTTCTGTTGCAGACTATAATCCTTCCGCATTCCTTTCGCAAGGGCGGTTAGTCCGAATTCCCGTTCAAACCATGCCTTTTCTTTGCATTCGACGACTCCGCGGAAATGCCGTTCCTTTCGCCGGATATTCACCCCGGCTTCATTTCATTGTCACAAAGCCCGATTATGCTGGCCATGCCAAGAAACCAGCACAAAGGTGAAGCGATGGCGACCCCGGTATCCAAAATACAGACGATTTATCAGGATGTGCTCGCCAATTACCTGATCTCCATGGCGCGCACCGTGGAAAGCAGCGTGGAAAGCGCGCTGGACGCTCTGCTGCGCCCCAACCTGGAGGCGGCAGCGGAGCTTTCGAGCAAAGTGTTTCTGGTCGAGCCGCGCGTCAACGAAATGGAAATCCTGATCGACGACCACGCCGTGCGGATGCTTCGGACCGGGCTACTCGACGACGAAGAAATCCGCCGCGTCGTGGCTTCCCAGAAAATCGCCAACGACCTCGAACGCATCGGAGACCTGGCCGTCAATATTTCCGAGCGCGTCATTTCGCTGGCGAGCATGAATGTGACCGAGACGCCGCGCGACCTCGAACCGATGGCCGGCGCCGTGCGCGGAATGCTGGGACGCAGCCTGGGCGCGCTGATTTTTCGCAACGTGGTGCTGGCCGGAGAGGTGCTGGAATCCGACGATGTGGTGGATCGCTACCGCGACCAGATCTTTGAGCATCTGCTGACGCGCATGACGGAAGATGCCCAGCAGGCTGCACCACAACTGCAATTCATCCTGGCCACGCGATATCTCGAGCGCATCGCCGATCACGCCACGAATATCGCCGAGGACATTATTTTCTGGGTTCGGGGACTCGATGTACGTCACGGACGGACGCGCTTGGTGATGGAAGAGGTCAACTATCCGGAGAAGAGAAGCTAATCTTCGCCGCACCGCGTTCGAGTGAAACAGCGACCTTCGTGTTGCACCCCACCCCGGGCCGACGCTCCCCTGGCGTCGGCCCATCTCCCCTTTTCTTTGTAACGGACACATAACGGGGCAGTTGCAGGAATACGCCGATTTTATGCCGGCATCACCGCCTTGTAATGTGGCTGTAACAATTTAGCGTCAAAATCCCTCAAGTACATTCACAGGAGAAAATATGCGAATTGTAAAAATGCTTAGCGTGCTTGCGGTACTGCTGACCGTTGCCGCGTTGGCCACCGCCGCAGCCGGACAAGTGTTGCTGAATGCGGCTGGCGCGACGTTCCCGTATCCGATGTACTCGAAATGGTTTGATGTCTATCATCAGTCGCATCCGGGCGTTCAGATCAACTATCAGTCGATCGGCTCCGGTGGCGGCATCCGCCAACTGCTGGACAAGACCGTTGATTTTGGGGCTTCCGACGGACCGATGAACGATGATCAACTCAAGCAGGCGAGCATCCCGATTCTGCACTTTCCCACGGTGTTGGGTGCGGACATTCCGACTTATAATGTTGCGGGCGTGTCTACCGATCTAAATTTCACGCCGGATGCGCTCGCCGGCATATTTCTGGGGAAAATCACGAAGTGGAACGATCCGGCGATCGCATCGGCGAATCCGGGCGTGAAGCTGCCCGGCGACGATATCGTGGTTGTGCACCGGTCCGACGGAAGCGGTACGACATACATCTGGACCGATTATCTTTCCAAGGTGAGTCCCGAGTGGCAACAGAAAGTCGGTAAAGGGACGTCGGTGAACTGGCCGGTGGGACTCGGCGGAAAAGGAAATGAAGGGGTTTCCGCGCTGGTCCAGCAGACGCCAGGCGCGCTAGGATACGTCGAGTTGATTTACGCGATTCAGAATAAGATGGCCTACGGAAAAGTAAAGAATTCGTCGGGAGCCTTCATCAAGGCCGACCTCGCCAGCGTTTCCGCGGCAGCGGCAGCGGCAGCGAAAAACATGCCGGACGACTTCCGCGTATCGATCACCGATCCGGAAGGGAAGA
Organism: uncultured Acidobacteriota bacterium; assembly: GCA_963800455.1. Taxonomy (GTDB): domain Bacteria; phylum Acidobacteriota; class Terriglobia; order Acidiferrales; family UBA7541; genus Palsa-360. The sequence continues at coordinate 2,553,799 of CAWDAY010000004.1, forward strand.
TGGCATACCCGATTGCCAGCTTCACCTGGCTGTTGATTCCGTCGAAATTCGGCGATACCGCTAAGCGCGATGCCGTGAAAGACTTCCTGAAGTGGATGGTGACGGACGGGCAGCAGTATTGCGAGGCGCTGGCCTACGCGAAGCTGCCGAAGGAAGTCGTCGCGAAGGAAATGAAGGCCATCGCTCAGATCCAATAAGCGATCGAACCGGCAAGGCGGATGCACCGAAATGGCTACGACTCCAAACGCGGCGACGCCGTCGGATTTCACGGCGAGTTCTAAGTCGCTGCAGCGACGCAAGGTAGGCGCGGATGAAATCGCGCACCTGATTACGCTGATCGCTGCAGCGACGCTGCTGCTTTTGGCCGTGCTATTGGTTTACCAGCTCTGGATCCTGTCGGCAGAGGCGCGGACGAAGTTCGGGTGGAGCTTCTTCGTTCGGACCACGTGGGATCCGGTCGCCGGCGATTTCGGTGCGCTTCCGTTCATTTATGGCACCCTCGTCACATCTGCGATTGCTTTGATCATCGCTGTTCCTCTCGGCGTGGGTGGCGCAATTTTTCTGGCCGAGCTGGCTCCGCCCAAGCTCTCTTCTTCCCTTACGTTTGTGAGCGACCTCCTCGCGGCGGTTCCGAGCGTGATTTACGGTTTGCTGGGCATTTTCCTGCTCGTTCCCGTGATGCGAACCACCGTTCAGCCGGCGCTCAAATCAATCCTCGGATTCTTGCCGTTCTTCCAGGGACCGGCATACGGGATCGGCTTCCTCACAGCCGGAATGGTGCTTGCGATCATGATCGTGCCGTTCGTGCTTTCCGTTTCGCGCGAAGTGCTTCTCGCGGTTCCGCGAGACCAGCGCGAGGCGGCGCTGGGACTCGGAGCGACTAAGTGGGAATCCACCTGGAAAGTGGTAGTGCCGGCGGCGCGGATCGGAATTTTCGGCTCCGTGTTCCTCGCGCTGGCGCGCGCGCTTGGCGAAACCATGGCCGTCACCATGGTTATCGGCAACAATCCCAAAATTTCCGCATCGCTTTTTTCGCCCGGCTATTCCATTGCGTCGGTTCTTGCCAATGAATTTTCCGAGGCCACGGGCAATTTGTACTTGAGCGCCTTGATCGAACTCGGGCTGGTGCTGTTTCTGCTGACGTTTGTGTTAAACGGCCTCGCGCGCCTCCTGATCCTGGTGACCACGGCGCGCGGCAGCGGGGTGCTTCCCACATGAGCATCCGCTTGGCTTGGAGAAAATCGCTCAACGTCGTCATGCTTTCGCTCACGGGGCTGTGCGCGCTCATCACCGTTTCGGCCTTGTTTTTCATTCTGGGCTATCTGATCTGGAACGGCGGAAAAGACCTGTCCTGGAGTTTCTTCACCCATCTGCCCGCGCCGGTCGGAGAACCGGGCGGGGGCATGGCCAATGCGATCGTGGGCACGCTGAAACTTTTGCTGCTCGCCGCCATATTTGGCGTTCCGATCGGCCTGCTCGGCGGCGTGTACCTCGCGGAATTCGGCGGCCGGACGATGCCGTTCCTGGTGCGATATACCGCGGACTTGATGAACGGCGTGCCGTCCATCGTCATGGGCATCTTCGCTTACTCCCTGGTGGTCATACCGATGCATCACTTCTCCACACTGGCCGGCGGAATCGCGCTGGGGATCATGGTGATCCCTACCGTGCTGCGCAATACCGAGAGTTTCTTGCGGGACGTGCCGTCCTCGCTGCGCGAGGGTTCTTTTGCGCTAGGCGCCAACAAATGGCGGATGATCGCGACGGTTGTTCTGCCTGCCGCCTCGCGCGGAATCCTGACCGGCGTATTGCTGGCCCTGGCGCGCGTGGCGGGAGAAACGGCGCCGCTGCTTTTCACCGCGTTTGGCAACCGATACTGGAGCCCGGGATGGAATCAGCCCACGGCCTCGCTTCCGGTTGTGATATACACCTATGCGACCGGTCCGTATGAAGACTGGCACCGGCAGGCATGGGCTGCGGGACTCGTCCTGCTCGGATTGGTGCTGTTGACAAACATTTTGGTCCGCGCGTTTTTGACGCGCGGCGCCGCCTATGAGAGGACATGACGATGAGTTCCGCCTTCCCGCTTATGGCGAATTCCGGCGCCGCCGCGGCGTCCTCCACGGCTAAGACGTCTGCCCAGGAACCCGCGATGACCACTTCGAGCGCCAATACGCTGCGGATGAAAGTTACCAAGATCAACTTCTATTACGGCAAAAACCACGCCCTGCACAACGTGTCCATGGATATCGCCACCAACAAAGTGACCGCGATGATCGGACCGTCAGGCTGCGGCAAGTCCACCCTGTTGCGCACGCTGAACCGGATGCATGAAACGCTTCGCCACACGCGCCTGGAGGGGGAAATCGCACTCGACGGCGTGAACATCCTCACGCTGGACGTCACCAAGCTGCGCCGCATGGTGGGCATGGTCTTTCAGAAGCCCAATCCGTTTCCCAAGTCCATTTACGAAAACGTGGCCTACGGATTGCGCATCAACGGCCATAAGGGGCGGCTGGACGACGCCGTGGAGAAGAGCTTGCGCCGCGCCGCGCTGTGGGACGAAGTGAAGGACAAGCTGAACAAGTCCGCGTACGCGCTGTCTGGCGGCCAGCAGCAGCGTTTGTGCATCGCCAGAGCGCTGGCGGTCGATCCGGAGGTCCTTTTGCTCGATGAGCCGTGCTCGGCGCTCGATCCGGTGAACACGGCGAAGATCGAGGAACTCCTGTTCGAATTAAAGCCCAGCTGCACGCTGGTGATCGTGACGCACAACATGCAACAGGCGGCGCGCGTCAGCGACTCTACCGCGTTCCTGCTGAACGGGGAACTGATCGAATTCTCACAAACGGGGCATATGTTCACGACGCCTTCGGATCCCCGCACCGAGGCGTATATCACCGGCCGTTTCGGATGAGTCTTGTTGTACGATTCGATACGGGGTAGTCTTGGAATCGGAGAGGATGTAGCGTATGGAACGCCATTTCGAGCGCAATCTGGAGGAGTTGAAGGAACGGCTGCTATGGATGGGCAGCCTGGCCGAACGCGCCGTGCATCAGGCGGTGCATTCGGTGCTCGAAGCGGACGAAAAGCTGGCGCAGACCGTCCTACGGGAAGAAAACGCCATCAACGAGCTGCAGATTGAGATCGACGACCGCGTCGTGCAACTTCTCGCCTTACAACAACTCATGGCCGCCGACCTGCGATTCGTGCTGGCCATCGCCCGCATCAACAACGATCTCGAACGAATCGGCGACCAGGCCGTGAACATCGCGCATTCTGCGACGCGCATCGTGCGCCACCCGCGCGTGAAGCCCTATGTGGACCTGCCGCGCATGGGCGAGCTGGCCGAAAAAATGATGCGCGACAGCCTCGATTCGCTGGTGCGCCGCGATATCGAGCTCGCTCGCTCCGTGCTCTCGCGCGACGATCAGGTAGACCAGCTTCGCGACCAGATCTTCCGCGAACTGCTCAGTTACATGATGGGCGATTCTTCCGTCGTGTTTCCCGCCTTCGAGCTGATCCTGGTGGCCAAGAATCTCGAACGCATCGCCGACCACGCCACCAACGTCGCCGAAGACGTGATCTACATGGTGGCGGGCAGCGACGTGCGCCATCCCGCGGTGGACCGCAGCACTGCATAAAGTTTTATTTATCCGGGCGGCTTTGTTCGCTTTCCGCGCGCTTGCGCTTTTTCGCCTGTCCGTTTCATACTCCATAATGAGCTCGTGTCACAAACCAACAACATTCCAATAGCGGCCAGCATCGCCGACGCGGGAAACGGCGAGCCGATTCTCGAAGGGCGGGACCTTGAGAAATTTTACGCGCAACCCGACGGCGGCCGCATCGAGGTCATTTCTCCGACGAACATCAAAGTCCTGCCGGGGAAAATTCTGGCGCTGCTGGGGCCTTCCGGCTGTGGGAAATCGACGCTGCTGCGGATTCTGACAGGGCTTTCGCGTCCCTCGGCGGGGGAAGTGCTCTGGCACGGGCGCAAGCTCGATGACGAGCCGCCCAATGTCGGGATCGTGTTCCAAAGTTTTGCGTTGTTTCCCTGGCTGACAGTTCTGCAAAATGTCGAGGCGCCGCTTGAAGCGCGCGGCGTGCCGCCGCTCCAGCGCCACGAGCGCGCCGTCCGCATTCTGGACGCCGTGGGTCTCGATGGATTCGAGAATGCCTATCCCAAGGAACTTTCCGGAGGAATGAAGCAGCGCGTGGGATTCGCGCGCGCGCTGGTGATCGAGCCGGAAGTGCTGTTCATGGACGAGCCGTTTTCGGCGCTCGATGTGCTGACAGCGGAGACGCTGCGCGGCGAATTGCTGGAGCTGTGGCACGATCGAAAGATTCCCACGCGCGCGATTTTTATCGTCACGCACAACATCGAAGAGGCCGTGGTGCTGGCCGACCGCGTGATCGTGCTGGCCAGCAACCCCGCGCGAATCCGCGAGGATTTTGAAATTACATTGCCCCAGCCGCGCAGCCGCAAGTCCGAGCCCTTCGAGGCCTTGGTCGATCACATTTATCGCGTTCTGACGCAGCCCGACGTCCAGCATGAAATGCCGCCGGAGATGAAGCCAACGCCTCCGCCTCCCGGCACCACCACGCCCACGCCGCGATACCTGATGCTGCCGCACGTGCGCCCAGGGGGCATCGCCGGTTTGCTGGAAATCCTCGTGGACCAGGGGGGACATGAGGATCTGCATCGAATGTCGCACCAACTACTGCTTGAGTCAGACGATTTGCTCCCGATCGTGGACACCTGCGTTCTCTTAGGATTCGCGACCGTGGAACACGGCGACGCGGATATCACCGAACTGGGACGAGAGGTTGCTACCGGAGACATACAGAAGCGCAAGGAACTGTTTCGCGATGCCGTGCTCGCGCACGTGCCAGTGCTGCAGCAGATGGTTTCGGCCTTGCAAGCCAAGGCCGACGGCACGATGCCACTGGAATTCTTCCACGATTTGCTCGACGAACACTTCAGCGACGACGAAGTGCGCCGCCAGCTCGACACGGCCATTCAGTGGGGCCGCTACGCGGAATTATTCGACTACGACTCCGTGACGGGGCGGCTCAGCCGGACCAAGCCGTGACCCTCCGCAAATCGCCCCGCGCATGAAAATGGAACCCATCCTCAACTACGAGTCCATTCTGCGCGGCATTTCCGAACGGACGCGATGGAAGAGCACGTTCGTGGCGGACGTGTCCGTTTTCGCGGGGCTCTTGGCGATTCTGTACTCGTTGTTTGCTTCCGGGCGGATTTGGTTCGCACCCTTCACGCCGGTGGCCCACATTTCGTCAAGTCCCCGCGCGCTGCCGCTCTATGCGGCGTATTCCGTCGTGCGCATTGCGATTGCGTATGTTTTTTCGCTGCTGTTTGGTCTGGGCTATGGTCTCGCGGCGGCCAAATCCGAGCGCGCGGCGAAAATCCTTCTTCCTTTGCTCGATATTTTGCAATCGATCCCCGTACTGAGTTTTCTTCCCGGAGTGATGTTGGCGATGGTAGCGCTTTTCCCCGGCAGGCAACTGGGCCTCGAACTGGGTTCGATCCTCCTGATTTTTACCGGGCAGGCATGGAACATCGCGTTTAGTTTTTACGCCTCGCTGAAAGGGATACCGCGCGAGCTGGACGAGGCAGCGCGCTTGTATCGCTTCAGCGAGTGGCAGCGGTTCACCGAGCTGGAGCTTCCTTTTGCGGCAATCGGTCTCGTTTGGAATTCGATGATGTCGGTGGCCGGCGGCTGGTTTTTTCTGATGGCGTGCGAAATGTTTGTTCTCGGCCAGCGCGATTTCCGGTTGCCGGGGCTCGGTTCTTACTTGCAGGTCGCCGCCGGGGCCGGAGACACGCGCGCCATTGTGTGGGGAATGGCGGCGATGATCGCGGTCATCGTTTTCCTGGATCAGATGGTTTGGCGGCCGGCGATCGCCTGGTCGGATAGATTCAAGTTCGAGTCGGTGGAAGGCGCGGTCCCGCAGTCATTCGTGCTGACGGTGCTGCGCCGGTCCGGAGTCCTCGCCGCGCTATATCGTAGTGCAATATTTCCGTTGGAAGAACGTGTGACGCATGCCTTTGCGGCGAAGAAAATTGCCGCGCGCCCGGAGCCGCCATTGTCGGAGCACAAGTTCAAAAAATGGCTGGTTCGCGCGGCCGGAGCCGCCATTTTGGTCGCACTGGCCTGGCTTGCGTATCGCGCGCTGGACACCATTGCGCATCTCGGCGGGCAGGAGTTGATCCTCCTCACGCGCGACGCTGCTTTGACGTTTCTTCGCGTGAACGCCGCATTGATTCTCGGCGCGCTCTGGGCCGTTCCGGTGGGCGTTTGGATCGGAACGACGCCACCGGTGGCGAAAGTCGCGCAGCCGCTCGTCCAGATTGCCGCGTCAGTCCCTGCGACGGCGCTGTTCCCCGTGCTTTTGTTGCTGTTGATTCGCGCCGGCGGCGGCATGGGCATCGCCGCGATGGCCCTCATGCTGCTCGGCACGCAGTGGTACATCCTGTTCAACGTGATCGCGGGAGCGATGGCGATCCCGACGGATTTAAAGGAAGCCTCCAGCGTTTTTCGTTTTACGCGCTGGGAGCGATGGCGGCGGTTAATCCTTCCAGCCATTTTTCCGTACCTGGTGACGGGAATGCTGACCGCTTCGGGTGGCGCATGGAACGCCAGCATCGTTGCGGAGTATTTTCATTTTCAGGGAAAAATACTTTTTGTGCGAGGGCTGGGAGCGGCGATCAGCCGGGCCACCGATTCCGGAAATTTACCGGTCCTTCTGGCGGCAACGATGGTGATGTCGGTGATTGTGGTTACTGTGAACCGCACGCTCTGGCAGAAGCTATACCGCCTGGCCGCCACGCGGTACAAGCTGGAGATCTAGTCCGGGCGCCCCCGTGCCCTCTGGATTTAAGATTCTTGCGAAAGGCCTTCCACCCAGAGGGCACGAAGACGCCAAGCTTTATCGATCGCAGTTCTTAATCGTCGACCTACGGCAAGTCGAGAAGCAGAAAATCCGCCTGCGATGCGACTGGATCCGGAGCTGCGGAGAGTTGCAATTCGCGCTCGCTGGAGACGCGCGCCTGATCTCCCGGGGCGAGCGTCTCGCCGTTGAGCCGCAAGTTCCCCTTGATCACGAAAATATAAGCGCGGCGTCCCGGGTCGAGCTTGTGCGTGACGGATTGGCCCGGCGCGAGGAGGGATGTGTAGATCGTCGCGTCCTGGTGAATTTGCACGGTGCCGGAGCCGTACTTCCCGTTCTTTCCCGCCGGCTCCGCGATGGGAAGCAGCCTGCCGCGGCGATCGGACAGGGAAAAACTCCTCTGTTCCCACGACGGTTTCAAGCGCGGGACGGCCGGCATAATCCACAATTGGATCAAGTGCACGGGATCGGTTTGCGAGGCGTTGTATTCGGAGTGGCGAATGCCGGTTCCCGCGCTCATGCGCTGGATTTCGCCGGGGCGAATGACGCCCGTATTGCCCATGTTGTCCTTATGTTGGAGCGCGCCGTCGATCACGTAAGTGATAATTTCCATCTCGCGGTGCGGGTGGAGCGGGAAACCGCCCGCCGGGGCGACCGTGTCGTCGTTGAATACGCGCAGGGGCCCGAAATTCAGATTATTCGGGTCATGGTAATGGTCAAAGGAGAAATGCCAGTTCGTACTAAGCCAATGGGATTCAACGTGATAGCGGTCTTTGGAGCGAATCGTTTGGATCATGATGGATTCTCCCTTACGCCACAGGATGCGGGCCTCTGTTACTTCTTCGCACAATGCTTTAGATGCAAAGGGCGCGGATTCGACGCAACCCGGTGCCGGGTTCGAGCGTCATTCCAAGTGCGGGTCTTTCGCCGCAGGCGGGCCCGAGGTGGGAATTACGGGCGCGGACGGGATACCACTCCCGCAAAACGCAAAGTTAGTGTAAATTCTCACGTGGCAGCTTTTTGGGTATGGCCGAAGAAGCCGTCATGAATCCAACCAAACCTGGGACGCAGGTTGCAGACGAAGGGACCACCCGCATGAGCCGGGACACTCTATCTATTACCGATAACCGCACAGGAAAATCCTATGAAGTGCCGATCAAGAACGACACGATCCGCGCCATGGATTTGCGCCAGATCAAGGTGAAGCCCGATGACTTCGGGATGATGAGCTACGACCCGGCCTTCAGCAATACGGCCCTGTGTCAGAGCAAGATCACCTACATCGACGGCGATAAGGGCATCCTGCGATACCGCGGTTATTCCATTGAGGAACTGGCCGAGAAGAGCACCTACCTCGAAACGGCGTATTTGATTTTGCATGGCGAGCTGCCCACTCGCGCGCAGCTGGAAGACTGGACCTACCACGTTACGCACCACACGTTCATTCACGAATCGGTGAAGAAGTTTCTCGACGGGTTTCACTACGACGCCCATCCGATGGGCATGATGATTTCCGCCATTGCGGCGCTTTCCACCTTTTATCCGGAAGCAAAAGACATCTTCAACAAAGAGTCGCGACAGAAGCAGACGTACCGCCTCATCGGAAAGATGCCGACGCTCGCGGCGTTTTCCTACCGGCACAGCCTGGGCATGCCGTTCGCCTATCCGGACAACGATCTGAGCTATAGCGGGAATTTTCTGAACATGCTGTTCAAGACGTCCGAGCTGAAGTATCGCCCCAACCCGACGCTGGAACGCGCCCTGGACGTGTTGTTCATCCTGCACGCGGACCACGAGCAGAATTGCTCGGCGAACGCGATGCGCTGCGTGGGCAGCTCGCACGTGGATCCATTTTCAGCGACCGCGGCGGCGACCGCGGCGCTCTACGGTCCGTTGCACGGCGGCGCGAATGAGGAAGTCCTGCGCATGCTGCTGGAGATCGGTTCGCTCGCCAATGTGCCCGCGTTCATCAAGCGCGTCAAAGCAGGGGAAACGAAACTGATGGGTTTCGGCCACCGCGTCTACAAGAATTACGACCCGCGCGCGCGCATCATCAAGCACGTGGCCGACGGCGTCTTCGAAATCATGGGCCGCAATCCGCTGCTGAATATCGCTCTCGAATGCGAGCGCATCGCCCTCGAGGACGATTACTTTGTCACCCGCAAGCTGTATCCCAACGTCGATTTCTATACCGGCTTGATTTACCAGTCGATGGGCTTCCCCGTCACGATGTTCCCCGTGCTGTTCGCCATTCCGCGCACCAGCGGCTGGATCGCGCAGTGGGAAGAAATGCTCCTCGATCCCGAGCAGAAGATTGCGCGCCCGCGGCAAGTTTTCATGGGACACGATCTGCGGCCGTACAAACCGCTCGAACAGAGAAGCTGAGCGCGGGCGGCACCCATCCGTCCGATGGGTGCCGAGGCTGCTCTTCCAAGGATCGATTCGCAGGCGACATCGCGGATCCGCTTCGAGTGCTCGATTCATGACCGGAGGAACACATGAATCCGGGACTCAGCATTCAAAGCATTGAGTTTCTGCTGCTTATCGCAGCGGTTGTCGCCATCCTGGCTCGGCGGCTGCGCGTCCCGTATAGCGTTGGTTTGGCGGTCGCCGGAGTCAGTTTGGCTTTCCTGCCGTTCGCACCGAAGGTAGAACTCACCAAAGAGCTAATTTTCACTCTCCTTCTGCCACCGCTCATTTTTGAAGCAGCCTATTATCTTCGTTGGACGGAACTGCGCCGCGATTTTCCGGTGATTCTGGTCTTGGCCACGATGGGAGTGCTACTGTCCGCTGCGGTAACGGCGTTTGGCATGCATGTCGTGGAGGGTTGGCAATCGGCCAGCGCGCTCGTATTTGGCGTGCTCGTTGCCGCTACCGACCCGGTATCGGTGATCGCGACATTTAAGGAGGCGAGAGTAACGGGGCGCCTGCGTTTATTGGTTGAGGCTGAGAGCCTTTTTAACGACGGAACGACGGCGGTCATTTTCGGCATCGTAGCGGCGTTGGCCCAAGGGCGGAATCTCAGCGCTTTTGGTGTGAGCGAGGCCCTCGTTTTGACGGTTGGAGGCGGTATTCTCTGCGGAGCCCTGATGGCCTGGATCGTCTTGCTCATTGCCGGGAAGACTGACGATCACCTGGTTGAAGTTACGCTCACGACGGTCGCCGCCTATGGCTCCTTCCTGCTGGCCGAGCATTTTCAGTTGTCCGGCGTACTGGCAACGTTGACGGCGGGCCTTGTGCTCGGTAGCATCGGCCCGCTCGGGGCGATCTCGAAGAAGGGACGCGAAGCGGTTGAATCGTTCTGGGAGTACGCCGCGTTTGCGGCAAACTCTCTCGTCTTCCTGCTGATTGGAATGCATGAGGCTCACCGTCACTTTACCCCGATTGGGGTGTCAGCCGCCACGGCGATCGTATTGGTGATTGCGGGACGCGCCGTTGCGATCTATCCGCTTTGTTTTCTGTTTTCGTGGTCTTCCCTTCGCGTGAGTCTGCGGCATCAGCACGTTTTGTTCTGGGGCGGGTTGCGAGGTGCATTAGCGCTCGCCTTGGCCCTCGGCCTTCCAGTCGAGATTGCCAGGCGCGAGGAAATCATCACCCTGGCTTTTGCAGTTGTCGCATTCTCCCTGTTTGTTCAAGGCCTGACGATGACGCCTTTGCTGCGCCTGCTGGGCGAGTTACCGGGCAGTCCCACTGCAAGAAATCGAGCCCCCGATCATCGAGAGCCGTCTTGAAACATGGTCTACCGATCATGAATTGTCTGAGGAGGTGGCTATCCGGCACCGCATTCTTCGTGCCTTTTGAGAAAATCGAGTCTTTCCATATCGGTTGGTTCAACGCTCACATCGGGCAGGCAATTCCAATTCCGGGACGGCGATTTCGCGCGCGCTACTTTTTCTTCGGCGGATATTTGTCGATGGATTTTTTGACCATGTCGTCGAGCTTGCCTTGAATCTTGGTGGCGTCGCTCTTCTCTTCGGCGGCAATGGCGCGCCAGGCGAGCGAGCGCGTCGTAGGGTCGCGGAGATCGATGACCAGCGTTCCCTCGGCGTAGGGCACCCGCACGTAGCGAGTCCCGAAGCCGTACCAGCCGGCGGGATAGGCCTCAATCTCCGTCTTGCGCGCGGCGCCGAACGTATAGCGCACGTTGAGATCCGCCGCGCCGCCCGTTACCAGCGTCAGGCCCTTCTTGGTGAGATTGCTTTCGATGTCCGCCTCGATTTGCTTCTTGATCAGCGGGCTATTCAACGCGGGATTTCTGCTGTTCAGCTGGCCATCGCGGATCGCGAACGTTTTATATCGCGAGAAATCGATGGTCTGATCGAACTCCATGGTGATCTTTTGCGCCCGCGCGCCTTGCGCGGCGAGCAGGCCGAGGACGAGCACCGCAAGCCCGCGCAGCCGGAACCACGACGAGCGGCGAATTCGCGCGTGCGCGCACTGCCAAATCGACAAATTGGACACTCCCCACCTCCGCATAAAATCGGGCGTAGTGTATCAGGGCCGGGAAGGTTTCCCGTAGCAACGGATTTAGCCTGTGTGCTTTTGGATTACATCACCGAGCTGAACGCTGAGTTCCGCGCAAACTTTACACCCACTCGCCGGCGCGCATCACGGGCTCGGCAGCGCCCTTGGAGCTGATGCCGTCCACGTCGATTTGATTCGATCCGATCATCCAGTCGACGTGAATCAGGCTTTCGTTCGCGCCGCGCGCGGCCAGCTGTTGCGGGGTGAGGGTGTCGCCATCCTTCAGGCAAGAACTGTAGGCTTGGCCGAGTGCGATGTGGCAGGCGGCGTTTTCATCGAACAACGTGTTCATGAAGAGCAATCCGCTCGACGCGATGGGCGACGAGTGCGGCACCAGGGAAACTTCGCCGAGCTTCCGCGCGCCTTCGTCTGTCTCGATCATCCGCTTCAGGACTTGTTCGCCGCGCGCGGCGTGAGCCTCCACGATTTTTCCGCCCTCGAACCGCACGGAAATCCCTTCGATTAGGGTGCCCTGGTGCGACAGCGGCTTGGTGCTGGTCACCTTGCCTTCGGTACGGTCTTTGTGCGGGGTAGTGAACACTTCCTCCGTCGGCATATTCGCGATGCAGTAGCGGCCGTTGCCCGCCATGGTGCCGCCGCCCATCCACAGGTGATCGTCGGCCAGGCCCACGCGGAGATCCGTGCCGGGGCCGCGGAAATGCAGCGCCGAATATCGCTTCTCGTTGAGCCATTTCGAGCGGGCATGCAGATTCGCGTCATGCGTTTTCCACGCGGCCACCGGATCGGCCTGGTCCGCGCGCGATGCGGCGAAGATGGCTTTCCACAGCCGCGCCATCGCTTCGTCCTGCGGCAGATCGGGAAATACGGCCGCAGCCCACGCGGGAGTGGCGCAGGCGACGATGGTCCAGTTGATTTCGTGGCGCGTAATCAGTTCGAGCGCCGGACGGTAGGCTTTGGACATGGCGCGATTCGCGCGGCTCACCTTTTCCGGATCCTCCTTCGAGAGCAGCGAAGGATCGTTGCCTGTGATCGCCAGCCGCGCCGAGCCGTTGCGATACGCCTGGGCCATGCCTTCGTAGAGCCACGAAGCAGCGGCGTCGAAGCTGGCGTCCGCGCCGTAACGAAAGCGAAGCAACGAGGCCTCCTCATCCGTGAATAACGTGGTGACGAGCGAAGCTCCCGCCTTGTATGCGTGCTTGGTGATGCGGCGCGCCAGCGGAATCGCATCCAGCGTGGCCGTCATCACCAATTCTTGTCCGGGCGCGAGTCCCAGGCCGGAATGCACGGCAACTTCGGCCAGGCGGTCGAGATTTTTTTCAAATTCAGGGGACGCAGAAAACGATTCTTTGGAGAATGTCGTTGTTGAGGTCATGGCGCTCATTATGGCGCGAGGCGCGGCTGATTGACAACGCGTAGATCCGCTTGTCACCAAGAAACAAACGCATCGGGATGCAAGCTGCGTTCACGGATATGGCGCTAAAGGCGAAAATCGCCCGCCGTTGTTCCATTTCAGACCCAAGGCGAAAATCATCCGACCGATTATTTCGCGCTGAGTTGGGACTCAAGCTCCGACAGGTATTCTTTTGCGGCGTCCCTGTCTTCCGGATTGGGGGTGTATTTCACGAATTGCTGGATCTGCAGGGTCGCGTCGGCCAGGTCTCCCTGCTGGCCGTAAATTTGAGCCAGCAAGAAGTTGAGACCGGGCTGGTGATGCTCGGTGTCTAGCGCGACGGCCGCCAGGGCGCTTTTTTGCGCTTCCGGTAATTTGCGGAGATGGAAAAGGGAAAGACCCCGATAATAGTTGGCGTAGAAGTCACCGGCAAGATTCAGGCCCTGGAAGCGGTCGGACCAGGCCACCAGCTCGTCCCATTTTTTTTCGCGATCCAGAAGCCCGGCCAGGCAGAGATACGGGGGCAAGTATGTGGGATCGACTTTGATGGACTGCGTGCAGGCATCGTGAGCTTCGTCCAGCTTCTGCTGGCCCTCGAGAGCCTTTCCCAGAAGGACCCACGCGGCGGAATAATTTGAATATTTTTGGATCGCGTCCCGCGCGCGTTGCTCCGTCCCGGGCATGTCGTTCTTCTTAAAGGCGCCGCAAGCCTTTTGGAATTGGCTTCTGGCCTTCCCGGGAACCGCCAACCGGACCGCGCTCACGGTGGCGGTACTCCCGCCGGAAAGATCCCACGGAAGGCAGGACTCGTCCTGTTCCGCGACCGGTTTTGGGGCCGCCACCGGCGTAGGAACAATGACTCCGGGTTCCTCGTTAGGGTTCGGGTAAGGATACGGCTGCGTGCCGGGTTGCAACGGAGGCGGGACAGATCGGCCGGGCGCCCCTCCTCCCATAGTTCCGTGAGTTCCTCCCACTCCGCCACGCCCAGGGCCTCCGCCTTTCTGCGCCCGAATCGGCCACGCACACACTGCAAACACCAGAGCCGAGAGAGCCACAGCTCTTGCGCAGGGAATCCCCGAAGAATGTCGGACTACGGCCATTGCTACGATGCTACGCCTTTCCGGCCCGGATTCCAGCGAATCCTTCCCGGTCAAGGCCGTGGCTAGGGAATCGCGCGTTTACGGGCCATCGCGAAGGCCTTTCCCAGTACGCGCGCGACCGCCACGGTCACGTCGAATCTCGACAATTCCTCCTCCCGCGCCCAGGCGAATTCCTGGGCGTCGCTTCCGGCGGAAAGCGTCCCTCCGCGCATTTCACAAAGGTAGTCGAGGATCACGAAGTGGTATTGCGGCTTCCTGGCGTCGCCCGGAGTGCCGTCTTCGCTGGGAGGCGCGGGAAAAATTCTCTCGAAGACTTCGATGAGTTCGACGACGCGCACCTCGAGGCCGGTTTCCTCGGCGAGTTCGCGCGCCACGCCCTGTTCGAGCGTTTCTCCCACCTCGAGCAGGCCGCCGGGAATGGACCACTCTCCCTTGAGAGGAGCGCTGCCGCGGCGGATCAGCAGCGCCCGGCCCTGGTCAATCACCACGCCGCCAACCCCTACCATCGGATGCTCCGGGTATTCTCTTCTGGGCGTCATCGTCGTTTTTGGCTGCTTCCCTCCCGGGCCGCTTCGCGTTATATAATACTGCACGTCTGAATCGATGCGGGCTTTGGGTAAGGCTCGCACCCGATTCCAAGGAGGACTTCGCCGTGGTCCGGTGCCCTGAATGCGCCACAGAAATTGACGTTGACGAAGACGAAGTCGAGGAAGGCGAAATCCTGGCCTGCCCCGAGTGCGAAACCGAAATGGAAGTCGTGCAGATCCATCCCGTCAAAGTCAATGCCATCTCCGATGACGATGACGAAGAAGAAGAGGAAGAGTCCGAGGACGGGGACGACTTTGGGGACGATGACGAGGAAGACGAAGAAGAAGAGGTTTGACGCGATCTTCGATTTCTTCCAGCATCCCCTCTCTCCTTTTCGCCATCTCACATTTGTGCGTTGGACGATTGCCTTCATCGGCCTGACGTGGCTGGCGGCCGCGGCGTTCTCTTTCGCGCCGGTCCGCGCCGCGCAGAGTTCCAGCCGTTCGCACGCCCATGATTTCGTCATCTTCACCACCGTGTTTACAGACCGCGGCTTCGCCCTGTACGGCGCGCGCGCGCGGGTGCGGCGCGAAGACGAAAAGAAATTCAGGTGGCAAGCGACTGCCGACCACCAGGGCGAACTGGCCTTCCGGGTCCCGCAAGACGCGGAATACGAAATGACCGTCGAAGCGCGCGGCTTTAAGACGCAAACGCGTAAGATCGACGCGCGGGAAGGCAATCGAACGGACCTGACGATTCGGATGGAATCCCTGACGGAACCAACCACCGGAGGAAAGCCATGAACCTGCGCAGCATGCTTGCACTCGCCTCGGTCTTCGTACTGGCAGCCGCCGCGCTGTTCGCGCAGGGCAATTCCAAAGGCAAGGAAAACCAGCTTCGCACCGTGCGCGGCACCGTCGTCGACGCCGGCGAGGCGCCGGCGGAAACGGCGGTGGTGTACCTGAAAAACGTTCACACGCAGGACATCACCACGCACCTGTCCGACAGCGACGGCACGTTCCGTTTCAGCGGCCTGGACCTCAACGTCGACTACGAAATCCACGCCGAGCGGAACGGCATGACCTCCGCGACTCGCTCCATATCGAATTTCGACACGCGCAAGGAGTTCGTCCTTACGCTGAAGCTGGACCACAAGAAAAGCGCGAAGTAGAAACCCGGTGCGAGGCCAGCCTCCCGGTTGGCCTTCGGCGGCCGCTCCCTACGCGAACTTCCTGCCCAAACACGCCGCGCCGAACAATCTGCTACCCGCCAGCCGAATTTGCAGTACCATATCCCCCGATCGTACTCTCGGCCGATCCTCGCCGTTCCGACCTGAGTGCACGGGACCGGCAACGAAATCAGGATTTGTTCCGCGGAGGACTCACATGGCGATTCAATTCATCGTAAACGGCAAGCCGCAATCGGTGGACGTGCCGCCGAACATGCCGCTGCTGTGGGTTTTGCGGGATACGCTCGGAATGACGGGAACGAAGTTCGGCTGCGGCATGGCGCTGTGCGGCGCCTGCACGGTGCATCTCGACGGAACGGCCATTCGGTCCTGCATCACGCCTGTCTCGTCCGTGGCGGGGAAAAAAATAACGACCATCGAAGGCCTTTCTCCCGATCGCAGCCATCCCGTGCAGCGCGCCTGGATCGAAGTCGACGTGCCGCAGTGCGGCTACTGCCAGTCCGGACAGATCATGTCCGCCTCGGCGCTTCTCGCGAAGAATGCGAAACCGAGCGACGCGGACATTGACGACGCGATGCGGGGAAACATCTGCCGCTGCGGGACCTATCAGCGGATTCGTGAGGCAGTGCATCGCGCCGCGGAATTGCACGGGGCGGCCGCAAAATCCGCCGAGCGGGAGGGCGCAGACTCGAATCGGGACGCGCTGGATCGGCAGCCCGTGGAAGTGGGAGGTGCCGTGTGAGCACCGGAACGACAACAAGAATCCATCGCCGCAGTTTTCTGAAAACGGGCGCGGCCGGAGCGGCCGGCCTGGTCATCGGCTTCTACTTGCCCGGGCGTTTTGAAGCGCTGGCGGAACCCGCGGAGATGGCGCCGCCCGCATCGTTGAATGCGTGGATGCTGATTTCCACGAACGACGCCGTGACCATCATGATCGACAAGTCCGAAATGGGGCAGGGAATCCTCACCGCGCTGTGCATGATCGCGGCCGAAGAATTGGATTGCAACTGGAAAACCATCCGCACGGAATTCGCTCCCGCCGCAAAGGAATATTTCAATCCTGCGTTTGGTATGCAGGGCACGGGCGGCAGTTCGAGCGTGCGTTCTTCGTGGGACCCGATGCGCAAAGCCGGGGCGGCGGCGCGGGACATGCTGCTGCAAGCCTCCGCGGCGCAATGGAAAGTGGACAAGTCCGAGTGCCGGACGGAGAACGGCGCGATCTATCACGATGCGTCGAAGCGAAAGCTCACGTACGGCAGCGTAGCCGCAGCCGCGGCGAAGCTTCCCGTCCCGCAGGACGTGCCGCCGAAGGATCCCTCAAAATATCGCATCGTCGGAAAGGCGACCAAGCGGCTGGACACGCCCGACAAAGTCAACGGCCGCGCTCAATTCGGCCTCGACGTGCGGCAACCCGCGATGCTTTACGCCGTCGTGGCGCGATGCCCGGTGTTCGGCGGAAAAGTCGCGAGCTATGACGACACCAAGGCCAAGGCTGTTCCCGGCGTCAAATCGGTGGTGCAGATTTCCAACGGGATCGCCGTCGCCGCCGACAATTCCTGGTCGGCCATGCAGGGGCGGCGCGCGCTTGATGTGAAGTGGGACGAAGGACCGAACGCCGGCGCAACCAGCGAAAGCATCAGCAAGCTCTTCGCCGATCAAATGACGAAAACCGCAGCGGTGGCGCGCCAGGAAGGCGACGCGGCCGCAGCGCTCGGCGGCGCGGCGCAGACGATTGAAGCGGTCTACGAGGCTCCCTACTTGGCGCACGCGACCATGGAGCCGCTCAACTGCACCGCAGACGTGCGCGCCGACCGCGTCGATGTGTGGGCTCCCACGCAATTCCAGACGATCGCGCAGAAGATGGCGGCGAAATTCGGCGGCGTGGAGCCCGAAAAGGCATTTATCCACACCACCTACCTCGGCGGCGGCTTTGGGCGCAAGGCCGGCCCGGACTTCGTGATCGAAGCGGTGGAAATATCCAAAGCGCTGGGAAAACCGGTGAAGCTGACGTGGTCGCGCGAAGACGACATGCAGCACGACTTCTACCGGCCCGCTTCCTACGCGAAACTCGCGGCCGGAATCGGCGCCGACGGCTGGCCTGTCGCCTGGACCACGCGCATCGCGTGTTCCTCGATCATGGAGGCATGGTTCCCCGGCAGCACGAAAAATAATCTGGATCCGACGAGCGTCGAAGGCATCGCTACGCTGCCCTACGCGATTCCGAATATTCACGTGGATTACGTGCGGACCGAACCGGGCATTCCGGTGGGCTTCTGGCGATCGGTCGGGGCTTCGCAGAACGGATTCTTCAGCGAATGCTTCATGGACGAACTGGCGGTGGCCGGCAAAAAAGATCCGTACGAGTTCCGCCGCCGTCTGCTGCAAAAAGAGGCGCGGCATCTCAGCGTCCTCGAACTCGCCGCGCAAAAAGCGGGCTGGGACAAGCCGCTGCCGGCGGGCCGCTATCGCGGCATTGCCGTCCTCGAAGCGTTTCAGAGTTATGCCGCGCAGGTGGTCGAAATTTCGCTGGACCGAAGCGCGAGGTCGGTAAAGGTGCACCGCGTCGTGTGCGCGGTGGACGTGGGCCGCGTGGTGAATCCCGCCAACATCGTCATGCAAAGCGAGAGCGCCATCGTGTACGGACTCTCGTCGGCGCTGTACGGCGAGATCAGCATTTCGGGCGGCCGCGTCACCCAAACCAATTTCAACAACTATCCGGTTCTGCGGATCGACGCCATGCCCGCGATTGAAACGTACATCGTTCCGAGCGACGAAAAACCCACCGGCGCCGGCGAGCTTGCCGTGCCGCCCGTTGTGCCCGCGCTTTGCAACGCGATTTTCGCCGCAACCGGGAAGCGCATTCGGCGCATGCCGATCCGCGCGGAAGATTTGGCGTAGCCGGCGAAAACCGGTTCCGGTTTCTTTTAGAAACTCTTCAGCAAAGCGGGCAAATCTCGAATCGTGTCGATGAGTGCATCGGGCGAAGCGGCGCGGAGCCGCTCCGGCACGGGTGAACCGCCGAGGACGCCGATCGCGCGGACGCCGGCACGATGCGCCATCTCGATATCTTCCGGGGCGTCTCCGATATACACGCTGGCCTGGGGCTGTGCGCGCAGCCTCTCCAGCGCCATGCGTAGCGGCGCCGGATGCGGTTTGCGCCGCGGAGCATCCTCGCTGCACACCTTCGTCAGAAAAATCGCGGACACGTTGTGCACGCGGAGCTGCCTCCGCACACGCGCGCGGCTCCCGCTGGACACGAGCGCCAGCTTGAATTGCCGGTCGAGCGTCTGTAGCACCCGCCGCGCTCCCGGCTGGAGCTTCGGCTGCTGCTTGTCGTAGAAGCGCCGCCAGAGCCGGTCCGCTTCGTCCCATTTTGCGCGAGGGAGACCCGCGGCGCGGTAAACGCGGTGCCAGTTCGGCGAATAGTGGCGCTTTAATTCCGCAATGCCCCACGGTAGGCCCATGGCATCGAACATGTGCATGTAGGCGCTCGCATCCGCCTCGAACGAATTGAGCAGCGTTCCATCCCAGTCGAAAAAGACGTCTCGAGCGAGGTTTGGCGTTTGGTTGTCATCTTCGCGGGTTGGCCACGATCCACAAACTTAAGAACACTTTCGTGCAGATTCCTTCACGAAGGACAAGGTAGCACGGAAGTGCCGGCGAGCGAATGGAAGGTCGGGCGGGCTTCGATGGCACAGGCATCCGCCGCGCGGATGCCTGTCCAAATCGAGAACTGGAACTAGTGGCGCTCGAAGCGCGACGGCAGGGGTTCTTCGCGGTGGAACGTAATGTCGTCGAACGTAGCCGCAAGCGCATGCCAGCCGGCGCGTGCCGCGGGTTCGGCGCGCACGATGTGCGCCTCGGTCTTCATTCTGACGGTGCCGCGTCCAAACGGCCGGTCCACCAGGCAGACTTCCAACTCGATCGGCGTCCCTGGCTCGATCCTCCGGGGACACTGAAATAGGACGCCGCTGGAGCTGATGTTGGTCGTTCGCAAGGGCTCCGCCGAACGCTCGCGCTGACCCGCGATGCGCTTCACCCGCAGGGGAAGGCTGAGCTTCGCGCGGGCGTAGGCGCGCCGCTCTTCGGGCGGCCTCACCGCATGGGTGGGAACGCGCGCAATACCTTTGGGCTTCGCTCGCGTGGTCCAGGACGGCGGGTCGGCAACCGACGTCGCCGCTCGCGCTGACAATTCTTTTACCGCGGCGCCGCCGCGGGTGGGATTGGAATGGTCCATGATCTTTTGAGGTCGAGTTGTGCGCATAGGTCTCCCTTCACTTCAGGCGCCCCTGGCACTGCTCGCCGACACTATCCTCCGCGCCCCTGGCTGCGTCAATTTCGGTTCCCAGCCGTGTTGTCTTACTGCATACTCCCCCGGAAGGCGGTCCCGCCGTCCGAAAAGAAATAAGTTTGGCAGCAAGATTCGGATAGCGCCGCGAGAACGGATTTGGCTATTGTGGTTGGGAAAGAACGGGACGCACCGTGCCGACTGTTTCCAGTTCGTTGCTGACAGAGATGCCCGCGCTCGCGAGGCGAAAATGCCTTGCCGCGGTCGCGCAGCACGACGCGCGGATGGACGGCGCATTCGTCTACGCGGTGCGATCAACGGGAATCTACTGCCGGCCATCCTGCCCGTCGCGCCGTCCGAGCGCGAAGCAAATTCAATTTTTCGCTCGATCGGAAGCCGCGGAACGGGCGGGATTCCGAGCCTGCCGGCGCTGCCATCCCGGCGAGACCCGCCCCAGCCCGCATGCGGACCTCGTTCGCCGCGTGTGCGGCGAAATCGAAGGCAACGCCGACGGAATTCTCTCGTTGAAAGAGCTAGCCAAACGCACCGGTGCCAGCGCCGGGCATTTGCAAAGAACGTTTCGCCAGGCGATAGGCATTACGCCGCGGCAATATGCCGACGCGATTCGCGTCGCGCGGCTCAAATCTGAATTGCGAAAGGGGAATGACGTGACGACTTCACTGCATGAGGTTTCCTATGGCTCTGCCAGCCGCCTTTACGAAAAATCGGATGCCCAGCTGGGCATGACGCCGGCGACCTATCGCCGCGGCGGCCGCGACATGAACATTTCTTATACCATCGCGCCGTGTGCGCTTGGGCGCGTGCTCGTGGCCGCGACCGAGCGCGGCGTCTCCGCCGTGTACCTCGGCGATTGTGACGCGGATCTCGCCGCCGCGCTGCGCAAGGAATATCCGCAGGCGAACATTCAAAAAACCTCGGACCACACTTCCAAGTGGGTGCGAGAGATCGTGCGTCATCTGGCCGGCTCGAATCCCAGCTTGGATTTGCCCACGGACGTAGTGGCCACAGCGTTCCAGCGGCGCGTGTGGGAGGCGTTGCGGTCTATCCCTCTCGGGACGACGCGCACGTATTCGGAGGTCGCGCGCTCCATCGGCCAGCCCAAAGCGGTCCGCGCCGTCGCGCGAGCGTGCGCCACAAATCCCGCGGCGATTGTGGTTCCGTGCCACCGCGTGGTGCGTACCGACGGATCGCTCGGCGGATATCGCTGGGGCCTAGAACGCAAGCGCACGCTGATCGAGCAGGAACGCGCCGCGGCGGCGCGTGGCGCACGGTCCAGGTAGCACAGGCTTCAGTTCGTGGGGAGTGATTTGTGCGAACGAAAATTCCTCAGATGAAAGCCGGCGCTGCCGAAGAGCTTCGCGGAATCCAACCGAGCGGAAGCCTTACCCTTGCGGTTGCACTTTGGTTGTGCCGCGCGGCCAGTGCGGCTTGAAATCGTTATTCGGAATGCGCACGTTGCGATTGAGGTTGCGGTACCGGATGATGAAGTAATCGCCCGAGCCGGTCTCAAAGAATTGCTGCTGCACCGGGAGCCAGGAAGATTCGTCCAGCCACAAAAGAATCTTCGAGAGCTGCTTGCGCACTTCGTCCGTCTTCGGCAAAAGTTCGAGCCGGAGCACTTTGCGGCCGTCCAGCGTTTCTTCGCCCTGCAGCGTGAGCGCGTAACTCTCTTTCAGCGAACTGCCGGAAGTCCCGAAACCGAGCAGCAGAAACTGATCGACCACCGATTTCTTTTTTCCGAGATTGTATTCCTCGACGCGGTGAATTTTCGGGTTGTAGATGTAGAAATTATCGCCGTCGCGGAGAATCGTGCGCGCGTCGGGCTGCGTCACTTCGATGCGCATTTTGTCGTCCCGCCGCACGGAAATTCGGCCGGTCTCGGTGGATTTGTCGTTGACCACGACGGTTACCTTGGTGCGCTCCAAATCCGCCGTGAGGCTCTGGAAACCAGCCGCCTGCGTATCCATCTGCTTGAGGACGCTGTCGAGCGTCCACGGCGCCTGCGCGGACGTTGCAGCCCGGAATCGCCGAACCCAGCGATGCCGCCGCCAACGCGCACAGCAATACACAGATTTTGAATTCCACCCGCGAGAAATTCATCGAACCAGCTTCCCCCTGCTCCGCCGTCACCCAACGATTGCGCCGCATTCTTACTGAAAGAGCAATCCTGAAACGAGAATTCATCGTACCACACGCGTTAGGATGCCAAGCCGACTTCCGAGGTTACGCTTTCTTGGATGCAACTTCGTCGGATGGCGGCCAAACCGGGCGCACGCTCGTTGAAAAGTTTTGTATGATAGTGCCCCTATGTTTCATCGAAAACGCTTTCGGCTGCGGCTTCCGGTCCACAAGCTTGTTCTCGGCGAACGCACCCTCGTCATGGGGGTTCTGAACATCACTCCAGACAGTTTTTCCGACGGCGGCGCCTATCTCGACTCGGCAGCAGCCGTCGCGCGCGCGCTGCAAATCGAGAGGGACGGCGCGGACATTCTCGATATCGGGGGCGAATCGACGCGCCCGGGGGCCGCTCCGATCAATGCCGAGGAGGAAATTCGCCGCATTGTGCCGGTGATCGAGGTGCTGCGCGGAAAGCTGCGCATCCCCATCTCGGTGGACACGCGAAAAGCCGATGTCGCGCGGGCGGCGCTGGCTGCAGGCGCGGAAATCGTCAACGACGTTTCGGGATTGCGTGCGGAGCCGCAGCTTGCCGAAGTCGCGCGCCGCGAGCGGGCGCCGATGATCCTCATGCACATGCGCGGAACGCCGCGGACCATGCAGCGAGGCCCGTTTGCGCGGGACGTCCTTCGCGACGTTCTGTCCGGTTTGCGCGAGGCAGTCGCGCGAGCCAAGCGCGCGGGCCTCGCGAAATCGCAGCTTCTGCTCGATCCGGGAATCGGATTCGGAAAAAACCACGAACAGAATTTTGAAATTCTCGCCCGCCTTCCCGAGCTCGCGCGCCTCGGTTGCCCCATCGTGATCGGCACTTCACGGAAATCGTTCCTCGGAAAAGCCCTGGCCCGGCGCGGCGAACCGGACGCCCCGCCGGAAGAGCGCCTGCTGGGCACCGCCGCCACGGTGACGGCATCGATTCTCGGCGGCGCGCACGTCGTGCGCGTCCACGACGTGGCGGAAATCGCAGGCGTCGTGCGCGTGGCCGACAAGATCTTGAACGCCGCGGGCGATTGACCCGCTGTGCCCGAGCCGGCCCCGGACAGGACCCGCAAATCGAAACGCGGAAAGCGTCCCGAGCCTCATCAGCACACCCTCAGAAAAGCGTTCCTTTCGAGTTATAATGGGGCCGTGGCGATACACCTCCGTGCGTTGTCCCTGGCCCCCAATCCTCGCACTACGGGTGTGATTCTCGCGATCGACTACGGCAAGAAGCGCCTTGGCCTCGCGCTTTCCGACGAATTTGGCGTGACCGCCCGGCCCTATGCTACGTGGATCCGAATCAACCGCCGCCGCGATCTGACCCGCCTGCGCGAGTTCGTCCGCCAGGAAAAAATTCGCCGCATCGTTGTCGGGCTCCCTCTGCACCTAAACGGCACTCCCAGCGATATGTCGGAAGAAACGCGGAGTTTTGCGGCGCGCGTCGAAAAGGCCTTGGGAATCCCGGTGGAAATGTTCGACGAGCGGCTGAGTTCCTGGGAAGCGGGCGAAACGCTTGCGAGCCTGCATCCCGGCAAGCGCGCCAGCCGAGGCGCCTCCGGGCGCGTCGGCACGAAGAAGCGCGTGCCCCTCGATGACGTCGCCGCGGCGGTCTTCCTGCGGGATTATCTCGACCGGGCGCGCGCGCGCTCCGGATCACAGGCCTGATATGCGCAAGGCCTTCCTCCTCCTTCTGATTCTAGCGATCGCGGCGGCAGGCTACCTGTATCTCGCGCTGTACCAGCCCTACCAGGGATTTGCGAGCGACGGCGTGTACGTGGATGTCCCGCGCGGCGCGTCGCAACGGACCATTGCGCGGCTTCTCGCCGAAAACGGAGTGGTGCGCAGCCGCGTTGCGTTTGAACTTTTGTGCCGCCTGAAGAAACGCCGCACCATGGAAGCCGGCGAATACTTCTTCGACCGCCCCGTGACTGCATTCGCCGTGTACGATGCGATTGCCAACGGCCGCGTGTTCGTCAAAGAATTCATCGTTCCCGAAGGCTTTACGATGTTCGACATTGCGGACCTTGCGGCCAGCCAGGGATTCCTCTCCCGCGGCGAATTCCTGCAAGCCGCGCGCGACCCTTCTCCTATCCGCAACCTTGCTCCCGACGCGCCCAGCCTCGAAGGTTTTCTTTTCCCCGCGACGTACGAATTTCCGCGCCACATGACGGGAAAGGACATGACCGCCGCAATGGTGAAAAAATTCCGGCAGGAGTGGCTGACCTTGCCTACCGAGACAGCGTCTCCGAACGAGAGTGTCCAGAAAATCGTCACGCTGGCGTCTCTCGTGGAGCGCGAAACGCCGCGGCCCGAAGAGAGGCCGCACGTCGCCGGCGTGTTCGAGAACCGGCTGCGCATCGGCCAGCCGCTGCAATGCGATCCCACGGTCGTTTACGCGCTCACGCTCGCGGGAGCGTACAGCGGCAAACTCGAAGGCGGCGATTTGCGCTTCTCCTCTCCGTACAATACGTATCAAAATAAGGGACTGCCTCCGGGACCGATCGCCAATCCGGGCGAAGCGGCCCTGCGCGCGGCTCTGGATCCGGCGACAACCGACGATCTCTATTTTGTCGCGAATACCGAAGGCGGGCACTTCTTCAGCAAGACCCTTCAGGAGCATAATCATAACGTCGCGCGCTACCGGAAGCTTCTGGAAGAGTCGGAGAATCCGCGGCCCGCGAGCGCGCCTCCAGCCCCCGCCGCGGCCAAATCCAGGACTGTGAGGTCTTCGCCATGACACATGCGGACCATCCAACCAAGAAGGAACTGATCCTGGAAATCGCGCGCGAGCTTTCCGTTCCGCGATTTACTCCCGCCGAAGTGGAGCAGATCCGGCGGCAACTGGTGGCGCGCCTCGGCCCGGCAGGAAAAACTTCCGCCGATTACATCGCGGGAGTTTTGGAAACCGCGGGCATGCGCATCGTATGGTCCACGAAAGCGGATACGGAAGGCCAGTACGAAGAGGAATTCCACGACCTTCTCCATTTTGCGAATCTAGAAGACGCGGAAATGTGCATCATGCGCCTGGACGAGCTGTACCGGAAATTCAAGGAAGAAGACGAGCGCGCCGCCGTGGAGCGCGTTCTGGAAGTGGCGCGCATGGGCCGGCGGCGCGCCGAAATGATCGCGCGCAATCACAAGGTGGAACCGGAAAAGCGCGCGGAAAAGGAAGAAATCATGCAGTGGTTTAAGGTGTGGCTCGACACTCCCGACGCATTTTTCGACTGGCTGGAAGCGCGCAAGGCCTCGCCGGATTTCCAGAGGCGCTTTGCAAAAAGCGCTTCCGCGGACGCATAAGCGCGCCATGGCGGAACCTCAAGCGGAACCCCAATACGTGCTGGAAGTAGAGCCGCTCGATCTTGGCGCGGACGTCAAGGCGGTCGGCCTCGATCTGGTGGAGATCGAAAGCCGCGAACCGGCGCGCGGCGCGGATGCGGCGCGCCTATGGGCCGCCACGCTAGCCGCGCTGCCGGGAGCCGAGCCGTGGGCGCTCGACTTTTTCTCCCACCTCGATCGCGTGCGCGAGTATTGCCGCTTGCACGGCGTGGCGTTTGAGGAAAAAGCTTCCGGCCACGCCATCGTGATTCCCACGCCGTCCGGCGACGCGCTGACGGCGCTGGTCGAGCGATTCGCGGGAGAAACCTTCGGCGTTCGCGCGGGCGCGCTCGTTGCCGCGGGAGATCCCGCCGTCGAAGGGGAACTCGCGAAGCACGGCGTGGACGCCTATCACGCCGCGTTTCGGAATTATCTTTTTTGCGCGGTCTGCGATTTCGAGAATGGTTTCCTGACTCTGCTCACCGAGAAACTCTGGACCAGCGAAGTCCTGCGCCGGATCAAGCCCGCTACGGCAAACCTGCCCGTGGAAGTCTCCCGCCCGCAATAATTCCAGTAGGACGGGCTTCAGCCTGTCTGGTTGTGAAGTTTGAGCCGTGAGACTCGACTTCCTATTGCGCGGTAGAAATCCAAAGAGGACAGGCTGAAGCCCGTCCTACTCACGGCAAATAAAAACGGGGAACGCGTTTTCCGAGCGCGCAGAGCAGATCCGCGCTGGCGGTATTCGCGATTTTGGCGACGTCGGGAACGGATTGCGTGGTGCCGCCGTCGGAGCCGTAGATCGTGGCGATATCGCCGACGCGCGCGGAAGCGATGCCCGTCACATCGGCGGTGGTGAGGTCCATCGAAACGGTGCCGATGATGGGAGCGATCTCGCCGCGGACGATCACGCGGCCCTTGTTGGAAAGTACGCGCACGAGGCCGTCCGCGTAGCCCGCGGCAAGCACGGCGACGCGCGACGGAGCCTGGGCCGTCCACCGCGCGTTGTATCCAACGCGCGATCCGGGCGGCAAATCCTTGATGGAAATAATTCGCGCGCGAAAAGACAGGACCGGCCGCACCGGAAGCTTCGCTTCCATTTCCGGATTCAGCTCGGACGGCTCGAAGAATTGGTGATACCCGTAGAGAATCGCTCCGGGGCGCACCATGTCCCGCCATGTGGACGGGCGGCTCACAATCGCGGCGCTGTTGGCCATGTGAACGATGCCGGGATCGAGCCCGATCGAGCGCATGCAGGCGAGCGCGGCGTCGAACGATTTCTCCTGCTCGATCGTCTGTTCGGTGGTGAACACTTCGGACGATGCGATGTGCGTGAAGGTGCCGGCGAGCCGCAAGTGCGGGCAATTCGCCAGCACGCGCGCAAACGCCGGAAGCTCCGACGGCGGAATGCCGAGGCGATTCATGCCGGTGTCGATCTTGAGATGAAAATCAACGGGCCTTTTGGGCGACTTGCGATGGCGCGCGGCCGCCTTTTCCAAAAGCTGCAATTGCTCCGGCCGCATGATCGCCGGCGTCAAATGATTGTCGAGAATCCGCTGTTCTTCGCCGGCCCAGAATCCCGTGAGAATCAGGACCGGTTCGCGGATGCCGCTCTCGCGCAGCTCGGCGCCTTCCGCGGAACACGTCACTCCGAACCAGTCGGCGCGGGCCTTGGAGAGGGCGCGCGCCACGGGAACGATTCCATGGCCGTAGGCGTTGCTCTTGATGACGGCGAGAATTTTGCGTTGGGGTCCGCGAGCGCCTGCCGGGCGGGCAGGATTGATGTGCTTGCGGATCGCGCGCAGATTGTGCGTCAGCGCTCCCAGACTTACTTCCGCCCAGATGGGGCGTCCATCAAATTTTACGGTTCGTGTCATTGGAGTCATCAAGAGTAACCGATCCGGGCGCAGAAAAAAAATTGCCGATCAGAGTCCCCGCGCCGCTTAGTAACTAGTAGGACGGGCTTCAGCCTGTCCGCTTCTTGAGAGGAACGAATACACAAAACCGACAGGCTAAAGCCCGTCCTACTAAATTCCCGCGGTCCCAAATTGCACGCACTGGGCCGCAAAATGGATCATTCCATCGAACCAGGAATGCCGTGCTATGTGATAGGCGGAAATGGACCTACGGGTGTTGAGAGGGGAAACGCCGCCACGCGAAGGCGGCGCCACAAGTGCCGGAGCGACACACCTGTGGGCGGCTGAGGACACCTAGTCCGATTCGGTCCACGCGTCCGGCGCTCTTTGCTCGAAGCGCGTGTACGAGCCCTGGAAAACGAACCGGATCGTATCGGTCGGGCCGTTTCGTTGCTTGGCGATGATCAGATCGGTTTCGCCGCGCTCTTCCATGCTGACTTCGCTGGATTTTTTGAAGAAATTCGGCCGGTGAATGAACATGACCACGTCGGCGTCCTGTTCGATCGCGCCCGATTCCCGCAGGTCGGCCAAACGCGGCTCGCGGTCTTCGCGCTCCGGCGCGCGGGTGAGCTGCGAAAGGACCAGCATGGGAACTTTGAGTTCCTTGGCCATGGTCTTGAGACCGCGCGTGATGCTGGAAATTTCTTCGTTGCGGTTGCCAAAGCGGCCGCGCGCCGAGACCAGTTGCAGGTAGTCGACGATGACCAACGCGAGATCTTTTTCCCGCTTCAGGCGCCGCAACTTCGCGCCCATTTCCACGACCGTGGCGGAACCTGCGTCGTCAATCCACAGCGGGGCGCTCGAAAGATGGCTCAGCGATTTGGGAATTCTGCTCTTGTCTTCGTGATTCAAGTGGCCGGTCCGGAATTTGTGCGAATCGATTTTCGCGTCGGCAGACAGAAGACGAAGCAGGAGAGATTCCTTGGACATTTCCAGGCTGAAAATCGCGACCGGCTTGTTTCCCCGCACGGAGACGTTTTCGGCGAGGTTCAGAGCGAACGCCGTTTTCCCCATCGAGGGCCGCGCCGCCAAAATGATCAATTCGGATGGCTGCAGCCCGGAAGTCAGATTGTCCAGCGTGTCGTAGCCGGTGGAGAGGCCCGTGATGCGCTGGCCTCCCTCATAGATCCGGGAGATGCGCTCGTGGCTTTCCGTGACGACATCGTGCAATCCGACGAGGCCGAGCCGCACGCGATCTTCGGCCAGCTGAAAGATGGAGGATTCGGCGCGGTCCAGGATGGCGTCCGCATCCTCTTCGGCTTCGAGGGCTTGCTGCTGAATCGCGCTCGTGGCGTGGATCAGGCCGCGCAGCAGCGATTTTTCCTTCACGATGCGGGCGTAGTGCTCGACGTTGGTGATGTGCGGCACGCCGTCCATCAACTGCGCGATGTACGCCGCGCCGCCGACGGCTTCCAGTTCGCCGCTGCGCTGCAACTGCTCGGTGAGCGTCACGAGGTCGATCGCCTGCTGCGTTTCGCCCAGCGCGATCATTTGCTGGTAAATGCGGCGATGATGATCGTGAAAAAAATCTTCGGGCTTCAGCCGCTCGATGGCCGGATTGATGGCGTTGTTGTCGAGCAGGATCGCGCCCAGGATGCTGCGCTCGGCCTCGACATTGTGCGGCATGGGACGTTCGAGCGATGTGGTTGCGGTGGCCATTTGCGGTTCGCCTTAGTTTCGCCTTGAAAGCGGATCGGTGTCAACCCCACCCAACAAGGCACGATGCTTGGAAATTTTTTTACGCGCGGTGATTCCCCGTACGCATGATCGCTTCCCTGGGGCGGATCGCACAATTGAAAAGCCGCTTCGCGAGCTGTTGAAAAAAATTATCTTGTGGATTCAGCGGAAAACATTTCGAAATCGCCCAGTCCCGTCAGGGACGAAAGAGCGTAGCCCACCACGGAAGTGGTGGGAATGAAGAAGAGCAAAGAGCCGAGCCCCGTAGGGGCGACACATGGCCTTCGCAATGTGCCGCCCCTACGGGGCTCTAAACAATGCCACCAACGCTCCCACCATTGAAATGGTGGGCTACGATGGGTCGTCCCTACGGGACTAGGAGAGAGACAAATGCAGGCCGGTACGGATCACCGTTCGCCGGTATTTTTTGCGGGACGAAACCTCGGGGCAAGACCTCGCGGCGATACGTCAGATCAATACCTCAGGGCAATACTTCAGATGACCGGTCTTCCGCCATTGCGACGCAAAGTTATCGCGCCGAGGCGGCCCAATCGGAGACGATCCAGATTTCGGTGAAGTGTTTGTGCTGGCGATCATGGTTGTGATCCTTGGCCAGCATTTCGCGCAGCTTTTTAGGCAGCTCGTCGTCCCGGCTCGCGGCATCGGAATGGTGCTTGCATTCCTGATGGTAGCCGATGCCGAAGCGCGCTCCGCAACAATCGCAGAGCTCGAAGGTCTCGATCGTATAGCCCGGATATTTGGAAATCTCTTTGTCCAGAATCGCTACCGGACCGTTCAAATCATTCGTCATGTCATCCTCCGCTGGGTGTGAGGACTCCCTGCTCATCCGATGGTCGACTGTCGAGTTGGGCTCCCCGCTCGCTGCCGCGAGCGAATAACGTAAAATCAGAGCCCGAACCCGTGGCGCAGCGCGTCATGGGGCGGAGCCGGGACCGGGGTCGGCGACAGAAGTGATTTTATCGCGAAAAGCGTATATGCGCCCTGTGGAATTCAGGTGAACCTGTGAATAACTTTTCGAAACGATTTGGCGACTTGGCGTGTGGGAAAAAAGTGAAAACTTCCTGCGGAACCGGCGACCTCTATCGCCGTCAGCCCGTCCCGGTTTGACGCTCTTCGCCGCATCTTAGTGCGAGCGATGCGACTCAAACGTCAAAACCGGACAGGCTGAAGCCCGTCCTACGCTTCTTTTTCGATGATCGCTTTGAATTCCGCGGTGACGCCGTGGACCAGCTTCACGGTGACGGCTCTCTCTCCGAGGATTTTCAGGGGCTCGTCGAGCTGGATGCGGCGCTTGTCGATCTCAAAGCCCTGCGCCTTCAAGGCATCGGCGAGGTCGCCGGAGGTGACCGAGCCGAACAACTGGTCGTTCTCTCCGGCCTTGCGCGCAAACTTCAGAGTCACCTGGTTGAGCAGCGCGGCCTGCTGCTGCGCGGCCTCTTTTTCCGTGGCGGTGCGCTTGGCCAGCGTGACGCGGATCTTCTCCAGCCGCTTGAGATTGGCGGGCGAAGCTTCCAGCGCCAGCTTGTGTGGCAACAGGTAGTTGCGGGCGTAGCCGGCGGCAACGTCCACGACTTCCCCTCGCGTTCCGAGTTTCTCGACGTCTTCCTGCAGAATAATTTGCATGGCGTTCCTCTTCTTCTCGAATGGCTCACGGGCGTTCTCAGCCCGGTTGCAGCTCGTCCGCTTCGGCGGAGGAGGTAATTCTGTGCTTTGGGGCGAACGTCCCCGCGCCGGAAAGACGCGGGCTACGGCAAACCTAGAGTTCCGTCGCGAACGGCAGCAGCGCGATGTTGCGCGCCCGCTTGATGGCTTCGCCCAGCCAGCGCTGGTGACGCGAGCAGGTGCCGGTCATGCGACGGGGCAGAATTTTGCCTCGCTCCTGCACGAACGGCTGAAGCATGTCGGCCTTCTTGTAGTCGATGAAGTCCACGTGCTCGACACAAAAGCGGCAGACTTTCTTTTTGCGGAAATACTGGCGCTTCCCGCCGCGGCGCGGCCCGCCGGGGCCTCCGCCCGGGCCTCCGGGTCCGCCGCCCTCGCGGCGAGGCCCGCTGCCTCCGGAATGGCCTTCGGAACGGCGAGGCGGCCCGCCTGCGTGCCCTTCGTGCCGGGGAGCGGGGCTGGGAGCCGGTGCTTCTTGCGGTGCTGGTGGTACGGGTTGATCAGACATCGTGTTTCCTTTCGCGTTAGAAATCGATTCGTCGTCCGCCGGCTATTCGGCGGCCGGGGCAGGCGCAGGCGCGGCCTGCTGTTGCTGCGGCGCGGCTGGAGCGGGCGCGGCCGCTTGTTTGCGCGGGCGACGCGCGGCGCGGCGTTCGCGGTGCTTGCCGAGCTTCTGCTGGCGCTTCAATTCTTCGTCGAGGCGAATAGTTTGGTATTTAATGACGGGGTCGGCAACCTTCAAGCGCCGCTCGAGTTCCTTGATCAGGTCGCCTTGCGTGCTTTTCACGACCATGTACACGAAAAAGCCCTCGCGGTGCTTCGCGACGCGATAAGCGAGGCGGCGCGTGCCCCATCGTTCGGTCTTCTCGATTTTGCCGCCGTGCTCCGCCGTGGAATGTTCCAGCGTGGCCACGATCTTGTTGACTTCTTCCTCCGGCGTCGCCGGCCGGCAGATGAAGATCAGGTCGTATATGCGTTCTTCCATGATTCGTCGACTCCGTTTCTCAACTTTGTGAATGCCAAAGACTGGCTCTAATCTTTCGTTTCTTCCTCGTCCTGCGGAGAAACGCGGCGATTGAATCGGTTCATCGCGGCTTGCGTTCCTTCCGCCAAAATCACTTTCACCGCTTCGGCGCCCTGCTGGATTTCCTCGGCGACCAGATCCTCTTCGTCGCGGCGGATCTGGCGGAGCACATACTCCTTGAGGTCGCCGCGCATCTCTTCCGGCTTCACGCCCAGGCGCACGCGGACAAATTCCGTCGTGCCGATCGCGCCAATCACGGACTTCAGTCCCTTGTGGCCGCCCGCCGTGCCGCGCTCCCGAACGCGCAACATCCCCCAGGGAAGCGCAATGTCGTCGCATACGACGATTACGTCGGAAGGCTCGCACTCAGCGCGGCCAATCAGTTCCCGCACCGCGAGGCCGCTGAGATTCATCATCGTCTGCGGCTTGGCGAGCACCACTTCCTGGCCCGCGATCCGGCCGAGTCCCACCAGCGATTTCGATTCCGGGCGCGTGACGCGAATTCCGGCGTCTTCGGCCAGGGCGTCCACAACCAAAAAACCCAGGTTATGCGGCGTCCAGGCGTATTCGATGCCCGGATTGCCCAAGCCCACGATCAGGCGCATCCGGCCCACCTGCTAGACTTCTCTCCGTCCGTGCGGGCTGCCTTTCGCATCTTGGCTGCAAAAAAAGCAGACAGGCTAAAGCCTGTCCTACTTTACTTCTTCTTTTCCTTCTCGGCGGGAGCGGCCTCTTCGCCTTCCTCGCCCTCTTCGGCTTCCTTCTTGCCCTTCTTGATGAGTTCGGGCTCGGCCGGCGCTGCCGCGGCTTCTCCGGCAACCGCCTCGGCGGGCTTCTCTTCCTCGACGCGCAGGGCCACAACATGCGAGAGCACGCGGCTCGGATCGGTGACCAATTTCATCTTTTGCGGATCGAGCGGAATATCCGAAGCGCGAAGCTGCATGCCCATCATCAAATTCGAGATGTCCATCTTGAATTCGGTGGGAATGTCGGCAGGCAAGCATTCGATTTCGACTTCACGGGTCACGATTTCAAAGACGCCGCCCTGCAGCTTGACGCCTTGCGCCTCGCCGAATACGTGCACCGGAACTTTGACGCGCATGCGGACGTCCATGGCCACGCGCAAGAGGTCCACATGAATCAAAGTGCCCTTCACAGGGTCGACCTGATATTCCTTCACGATGGCGGCATGCTCGGCGTCCGTGGTCTTCACGGTCAGAATCGTGTTGTGTCCCATGGCCGAGCGCAGGATCGCCGACACCTGTTTCGTGTTTACCTGAAGCGCTTCCGGCCCGCTCTTGCCGCCGTAAAGGACGGCGGGCACGGTGCCGGCGGCGCGAAGGCGCCGGGCCGCGTTTTTGCCCCTGGTTTCCCGGGGCGCTGCTTCCACAATGATCTGTTCCATAAATCCTTCCCCATTTCCAAATCGAATTTCGTCTCAAAACTCTAAACGCATTAGTGGCCCGCTTCGGCGCCGGAACGCGAAACGCGCGTCGGCGGCGCGGGCGTCAGAAAAAGAGTTCGCTGATCGAGGTTTCTTCGTGAATCGAATGAATGCCGCGGGCAAGCAGTTCGGCCACGCTCAGGACCTTGATCTTGGAAACCTTTTTTGCTTCCGGAGTCAGCGGCACGGAATCGGTGACGACGACTTCCTCGATTTTCGACGCGCAGATGCGCTCCACGGCCGGCCCCGAAAGCACGGGGTGGGTGCAGCCGGCGTATACTTTCGTTGCGCCTTCTTTCAAGAGGGCCTCGGCGGTTTTCACCAGAGTGCCCGCCGTGTCAATGATGTCGTCGATGATCAGCGTGGCGCGGCCGCGAACGTCTCCGATCAGATGCATCACTTCGCTGACGTCGATATCCACGCGGCGCTTATCCACGATGGCCAGCGGCGAATCGAGCTTTTTGGCGAAGGCGCGCGCGCGCTCCACGCCGCCCGCATCGGGCGACACCACGGTGAGATTTCCCATATGCTTCTTCGCGAAGTACTCGATCAGCACGGGCGAAGCGTACAGGTGGTCCACCGGAACGTTGAAGTAGCCCTGAATTTGCGGGGCGTGCAGGTCCAGCGTCAACGCGCGGTTCGCGCCCGCGGTTTCCATCAAGTCGGCGACCAGCTTCGCGGAAATCGGAACGCGCGGCTTGTCCTTGCGGTCCTGGCGCGCATAACAGTAGTACGGAACGACCGCCGTGATTCGCCAGGCCGAGGCGCGCTTGAACGCGTCCATCATCATCAGCAGTTCCATCAGATGAAAGTCCGCGGGGTTCGAGCACGGCTGCACGACGAAGACGTCCGCGCCGCGCACGTTCTCCAAAATCTGAAAATACACTTCGCCGTCGCTGAACTTGCCGAGCTTGGCTTCGCCCAGCTTCACGTTCAGGTGGCGGCAAATATCCTCCGCCAGACGCGGGTTGGCGCTCCCGCAGAAAATTTTAAATTTGTCGTCGGTCACTTAGCGTGATCCTTGAGCGATCCTTACGAGCGCTCGAATCGTTCACACCAGATCGCGCGCGCCCACTTTTCGGCGATACTCCGCCCTGGAAAGAGTCGAGCACAGAAACACCTGATCTTGCGGAAACGCTCGGGCAGCCCGGCGCGCCTTCGCTGGGTGTTGATAGATTCCAAACACCGCCGAACCGCTACCCGCCAGCGAGGCCTCTGCGGCTCCTTGCTGAAGCAATTCCCGTTTGATCGCATGCAACCGGGGATATCGGGGAAAAACAGCAGCCTCAAAATCGTTCGCGAGGGCGCCCCCCTGAGGGCTCCAGCATAGAGCACAGAACCCCATGAGTTTAGTGGGGTCGGCCGCATTTGTCAATTCCTGAGACTTCCCCTCGGAGAGCCAGCCGTAGGCGTCCTTCGTGGGCACGGCAATTTCGTGCGGCGAAACGACCAGCACTTCCCGGCGCGGCAGATCCGGCAGAGGATAAATCTCATCGCCGCGCCCAATTCCCAGCGCGCGGCCTCCGTGCAGGAAAAACGGAACGTCCGCTCCCAAACTGGACGCGACGGCCATCAGTCGCGCAAGAGAGACCCGTTTCCCGGTCAGCTTCAAAAGTCCCAGCAGCGCAGCGGCTGCATCGCTCGATCCGCCTCCCATGCCGCGGCCCACGGGGATGCGTTTGGTCAGCACGGCCCGCACTCCGGAGGAAAAACCAATCTCGCGGCCCAGCTCCTGAAGCGCGCGGTAAACAAGGTTGTCCTTCCCGGGCTCACCCGCGAGCGTAGCGTTCCCGGCGATCCTCAGCTCGATGCCGGGTTCGCGCCTGGTTTCCAGCACGAGCGTGTCATGCAGGGAGATGGCCTGGAAGATCGTGCGCAGTTCGTGATAGCCGTCCGCGCGGCGGCCCAGAACGTCCAGACGCAGGTTGACCTTGGCGTAAGCGGGAATGCGCACCGATTTCATGGCGGGGATATGCTACTACGGCTTGGGGTCGGCCGGGGGCTTCTGCTGCGCGAGCCGGCGCTTCAGCGCGGAAATCTTTTGCTCGACTTCGGCCATCTTGGCCGATTCGAATTCGGCAGGCAGGACGCGGTGCCATTCGTCGAGCGATTTCTGCCATTGCGCCTCGGCGAGACTATCCTTGCCCATCTTGGCGTACAGGTCGCCCAAATGGCTCAGGATGGTCGGATCGTGGCTTTCGCGAGTGGCCGCCTGGCGCAACAGCTCTTCGGCCTCGGGAAGCTTGTCCTGCTTGAAGTAGGCCCACCCGAGACTATCCTTGTAGGCCGCGTTGTTCGGGTCTTCGGCCAGCGCGCGTTTGATCAAGTCGGTGGCCTCCGCAAGGCGAATTCCGCGGTCCGCCAGCATGTACCCGTAATAATTCAGCGTCGAGGAGTTTCGCGGATTGGCATTCAGAACTTTCCGGAATTCCGTCTCCGCCTGATCGAATTTCTTCTGGCGCTCGAAGATCGCACCGAGCAGGAAGCCGGTCATTTCCGTTCCGGAGGCGTCCGGCTGCATTTTTTCCGCCACGTGAATGGCCTGTTCGGCGTCGGCCCAGCGCTTGCTTTCTTCATAGACCTGCGCGATATCGAGCTGAATTTCAAAATCGGCCGCCGAACCGTCCTGGAGGGCGCGGAGCTGAGAAACGGCCTGATCGGCTTGCGCGTTTTCGCCGAACAGAAGCGCCTGCGAAATCCGGATGGCGCGGTCCTTGGGGTACGCATCGACCGCTTTATGCGCGGCGTCGAGGGCCTTGGAGATGTCGCGCGCCTCGCGGTAAGTGTCGATAATCAAAACGCGCGCGCGGCGGTCTTCCTCGGAGCCGAGACGGAGCATTTCTTCAAACGTGTTCACCGCAGCGGTGTAGTTGCTGTTTTCGCGATACAACTGCCCGAGCTGCTGGTACAGGATGGCCAGCGTGCGCCGGCGCGACGGAGTGAATTCCGATTCCGACTTCACCGCGGTTACGGCGTCGGAAAGCACGCGAATGGCGTCGTCGAAGCGGCCCTCGTCTTCGAAAATGGCCGCCTCGTAATAAATCACTTCCAGGCTATTGGGCGAGCGCTCCTTGGCGAGCAGGACATTTTGTTCGGCTTTATCGAGCTGTTTCAACTGGCGGTAAATTTCCGCCAGGCGCAGGTAGTTGTCCGGATCGTCCGCATCCATCTGGGAGAGGCGCTGATACTGCTCCAGCGCTTCCGGAAATTTTTCCTCGCCCAGGAGCGTTTGCGCGAGTTCCTTGCGGTGATTGATGTCGTCGGGCTGCTGTTCGGAGGCCTTGCGATAGGCTTGCTCCGCGCTCGGGAGATCGTGAATCTGGTTGTAGGCGTCGCCCAGCAAAGCCCAAAGCTTGGGCGTCGGAGCGCGCTGCAGAATTTCCTGCAAGGACGTAATCGCCTCTTGCGATTTCCCTTCGTCGAGTAAGAGCTGGGTCAGCTGCTCGACGCCGTTTTCGTTTTCCGGCTCGCGGGCGAGCAGGGTACGCAGGACGCCTTCGGCCTTGTCCGGTTCGTTTTGCAGGCGATACAGGCGCGCGAGCCAGAGCGCCGCCTCGGTGTCCGTCGGATCGAGGCGCACGATTTCGCGGTATTGCTCGGCGGCGTGCGCTAGGGTGTCGCGCTGACCCGCAACGTTGCTCAAATCCCCGAGCGTGCGCACGTAGATGCGCGCCAGCAGGCGCCGCGCGGCCAAATTATCCGGATCGCGCGCGAGAATCGAATTCGCCTCGGTGACCGCGTCGCGAATCCGCTGCGATTGATAATAAATTTCGGCGAGTTCATCGCCGATTTGCTGGCTATTGGGATCGAGCGTGAACGCCTTTTTTAAAAAATCGATGGCCTTGGTGGCGTCTTCCGAGCGGCTGTTGGCTTGATATTCCTGCCCGTAGTAGTGCCCCATCACATAATCGAAATAGGACTCGGCATGCGTGTTGATCTCGTCCTGCGCGGCGGGCGCGGGTGCCGCGGAAGGGGCCTGCGTGTTCGCAGCAGTCTTGGATTGCCGCGCATTCGCGCCGGCGGCTCCGACAAGGAGGAAAAGCGACACTAAGGTGAGATGCCGGCCAGTTTTCATTTGATCACCGCAGAAAGCGATTATCCTTCACGGTACGCCGTCCGTCAAAACGGATCGTAAATTTGGTTTCCTGTCCCGATACCCGCGGGGGCCGCGCTGGAGCGAACCGGTTCGGGAGACGAGACATTCTCGGACCCAAAACCCACCCTATTGATTTGGATGCGCGGGGCGCTCGCGGCGTGGCCGGAAATGCAATTCCCTCAGTGCCGGAAATGCCGGACGCCGCAGAACACCATGGCCATGCCCAGCCGGTCGCACGCGGCGATCACGTCCGCATCGCGCACCGAGCCGCCCGGCTGAATCACCGCCGTCGCGCCGGCCTTCCCCGCTTCTTCCACGCCGTCCGGGAACGGGAAAAATGCGTCCGAAGCAACGACGCTTCCCGCCAGCGGCAATTGCGCCTTCATCACGGCGATTTTCACCGAATCGACGCGGCTCATCTGGCCCGCGCCGACGCCCACGGTTTGTCCCGCGCGCGCGAAGACGATGGCGTTGGACTTCACGTGCTTGCACACTTTCCAGCCGAAGAGCAGGCCGTCGATTTCCTCGCGCGTGGGCGCGCGGCGCGTCACAACTTTCAAATCGCTTTCGGCAAGTTCGTGGGCGTCCTGCTCCTGCACGAGGACGCCGCCCGAAACGCGCTTCAACTCCAGATCGAATTCCCGCGCGATGTTGTCCCACGCGGGAAGATGCAGCAGCCGCAAATTTTTCTTGCTCGCGAATTTTTCGAGCGCCGCCGGTTCGTAGCCCGGCGCGACGATGCACTCGACAAAAAGTTTCGCCACTTCTTCGGCGGTCGCGGCGTCGATCGCGCGATTGAACGCCATCACGCCGCCAAACGCGGAGATCGGATCGCAGGCCAGCGCTTTCACATAAGCGTCCACCAGCGTCTCCTGCTCGGCCGTGCCGCAGGGATTGTTGTGCTTCACGATGACGGCCGCGGGCCGGCGGAATTCCATGGCCAGTGCCAGGGCCGCTTCGAGATCGACCAGATTGTTGTAGGAAAGTTCCTTGCCCTGGAGCTGGCGCGCCGCGGCGAGGCCCTTCGTAGCCGATCCCGCGGGAACGTAAAGCGCCGCGCGCTGGTGCGGATTTTCGCCGTAGCGCAGTTCTAGCCGCCGCGCAAAAGCGAAGTGCAGACGCTCGGGCAGCAGGGGCGCTGGCCCAGCTCGATTCGGCCGCCGCTCGTCGACAGCCGCTCGAGTTCCGTCGCGATTTTTCCGTCGTAGCGAGCCGTGAGCGCAAACGCTTTGCGCGCCAGTTCCAGCCGCGT
The DNA here is from genome assembly GCA_963800455.1 of uncultured Acidobacteriota bacterium. GTDB lineage: Bacteria > Acidobacteriota > Terriglobia > Acidiferrales > UBA7541 > Palsa-360. The sequence goes on from CAWDAY010000004.1 coordinate 2,592,264, forward strand.
CGCGAGGCTCAACTCTCCGTGCGCCGAAATTTCCGCGGCGACGGCGGCGTAGTCGGCGGGATCGGTGACCACCGCGACGCTCTCGAAATTTTTTGCGGCCGAGCGCACCATCGTCGGGCCGCCGATGTCGATGTTCTCGATCAGCTCTTCGGAAGTCAGGTCCGGCTTGGCGGCGGTCGCTTCAAACGGATACAAATTCACGACGACCAGGTCGATGGGGGCGATGTCGTGTTCGGCGGTCTGCGCGCGGTCGCCCGCTTCGCCGCGCCGGAACAAAATGCCGCCGTGCACTTTCGGGTGCAGCGTCTTCACGCGCCCGCCCAGCATCTCCGGCCAGCCGGTCAACTCCGAAACATCGCGCACCGCAATCCCGGCGTCGCGCAGCAGCTTGGCCGTGCCGCCGGTGGATACAATCTCGATCCCGCGCGCGGCCAGTTGCCGCACAAATTCCGTCAGACCACCCTTGTCATAAACACTCACCAGCGCGCGTTGCACGGACACGAAACCCTCCCGAGGATGAATGGAAAACAGCTATTGTATGCGCGGGTGCAGGAATCGAAAAGCGGGAACTGGACCGATAGTCGGTGGTGGAGTCATCTGATCTTAGAGGTTGATGGCGGCCTCGGAAAGAAAGGCCGTCAATTACTCAATTCAGTTTGTCCTTTGAATCCAATTCATCGAATAAAGGCAGACGTTTATATTTGGGAAGTGCTCGATCGACCATGGGCTTAAACTGCTCCCAAGAGTCGGATGCCTTCATTAAGGCGGTTACGGCAGATAGATGCTGTTGCAGTTTAGGATGGCCGACTTCCTCGGTGAGTCTCCGGTGAAGATGCGTCTTCAATCTACCCTTCTCATCACGCGGCGTTAATCTGCGAAGTTCGTCGAGAACGCCAGGAGCTAGTCGCGAATAAACCAGATCGTTTGTGAGAACACCAACGTATTGTGGCTTCTTCACATCTTCGCGGTAAGGTATTTTGCGCAATCGGAACATTTCCTTGTAAAAATCAGCAGGGAATGTGCGCACCCATGCGCGCAGTTCTTTTGCAATAAATGTTTCTAGAATCTTTGCGAGCGCGTCTCTGGAGCGTTCATCCTGATAACCCGTCGCTTCATCGACTAGGGCTACGATGGCGACGTTAGCCAGACCACGTATCAGGATTTCGCACGTTTTGAAGATGTGCGCATATCGAGTAGGAATCTTCCCGGATTCCTCAATGCACCTGTCACGGAACTTAAGGTAAGTTTCACAAACCCTGGGCAACAATTCGGCGTTATATCCAACCGCCTTGCCTGTTTGCGTCTGGTAAAATATAGGCCTCGTTGACTCCCTTAACTCATTGGTTATAAAAGGCTTCAGTGCTTCTGCTTGCAGGAAGAAAGGTAGATCATCAACTGTGCTCAATACCCCTGTGCCAGCCTTCGGAGATCGAGCACGGCCAAGGGAGCGTAAGAATCCGGCCTGATTAAGTACGCGAGTCCCATCTTCGAGCACGGCGCATGGGATGGAAGCGTCGCCAATTGTTAGTTCACCGACATGGGTAGCGCTGGCTATAGGCTCTTTTCCTACCCTTGCCCAACGGGCCTGCACTGCGACTCTAGCAATTTCACTTCGTTGCGCAGGTGAAAGCTTTTCGGCGCGGGCTATGCCGCCTTTGGATGCTCCTAAGGCAGAAAGTGCTTTTGCGCCCTCAACAACTTCCTTGCGTTCGCTCATCCGTTGCACCTCTTCCGGAAGGGTATACTTGCCTGGGCAAGCAGTCAAGAAATATTTTAACTACATGCCTGAGCAAGTATATAAGTATATGCGCAACCAAGAGCCTCGCCTCAGCCGAAAGCGGCACGTGCCTTGCAATTTGCTTGGTGCGACTCTTGCCGGATTCACTCGTCTTTGTGCGTGACCCCTGCCCTGTAGGCGGGGATAGCGGATTCCGTGGGGGGATATTACTAGGCTTCTGGCTTTCTAGGCGACTGCGGCTTTGACTGCCTCTTCTTCCAATAAACGCGCATCCACGATTTGTGAGACAGTGTTAGACGCCGCTTCATTCAAGAGTTGCCTGAGACTCTGCAATCCCCTGTGCACCACTACTGTGAGCATGGCACACAACAGAACGAGGATTAGAACAGGAGAACCAAAGACGATCCGAGTTGCGACAAGAGCGGCCGTTTTCTCATGAAACGCGGTCAAAGATGCTCTGACTTTTTTATCCGAGATATTCGCCAGGGCCTTTTCCCATTTCGTTGTCCAAACTAGCTCTTTAGTATTGCCCATTACTTTCGCCTGGAATACAGTCATGCATATGCGAAAGAACGTAAGTTGATGTCCATAACGAATGTATCCATTCATGAGTTGTCGGAGAAGGTTATAAGCCGGGTCACTGAATGAAATGTTTCCCGTTGCCGCATAATCAAATAATTCGTCCCTGACCGCAAACATGTCTTGCCTAAAACCGTCTAAGCGGACAGCGGGCAGCAGACTCAAAAGCAGAGGAATAAGCAATGCGAGGCAGATCACTGATTCAAATATATATGTCAGCTGTCTAATTTCCATTACTCGTCCTCCTTCCTCGTCAAACCTTCCGATGTCAGATGACTTGATGTTCTAGCTGGGTCAATCTTCAATTCCAACTCTTTAATTCTTCCAGTTAGCCTCTCGCGTGTCTCCCGATGCTTCGCTCTCTCTCTAAAGTATAGGCTAATTGAAATGCCTGATAAAGAGATACTTAAACCCCATACAACCTGAATGTTAGCTAGGAAATTTATACTTAGGTTTCCGATGGATTCTCTGCCGGCAAAAGCCGTAACTGCAACAGAGATTGTCCGGACACACCAACCAATCCCACCCCATATGATGACTATGTTCCCATGCCTTCTGATCAGTCCAAAAATGTGGCCAAAAAACCAGCGAAAGGTGCTTTCCTGTGGCTGAGGCTTGCCTTTGTCTTTGGTCGCTTTCTTAGACATGTAGCGTCGGATCAGAGGCGGAGCGAAAAACTATATTAATCTTGGAGGATAGTATCATAAGGCTTACCACAGTGTATTCGCTATATTTCTTCTATTGGTTAGTCAAATGACAGTACTACCCGGCACCATATCCCATTCCAATTGCATCCTCCTCCCGTTACACTCATCCTCCATCACTTGGAGGGCGCGTGTCGGTTGTAGACATCCTGCTGGGCAAACCGCTGGCGACTTCGGACGAGCGCGCCGAGCAGATCGGGCCGGTCGCGGGAATCCCGATCTTCGGACTCGATGCGCTGAGTTCGGCGGCGTACGGGCCGGAAGCTGCGCTGACGCTGCTCATTCCGCTGGGCGCGGCGGGAGTGGCGTACATCGTGCCGGTGAGCGCGAGCATCGTTGTGCTGCTGGCGATCGTGTACTTCTCGTACCGGCAGACGATCCATGCGTATCCGGGCGGCGGCGGTTCTTACACCGTGGCGTCGGAAAATCTGGGCACGTATCCGGGCCTGCTCGCCGCGGCGGCGCTGATGCTGGACTACGTGCTGACCGCGGCGGTGGGGATTTCGGCGGGCGTGGGCGCGCTGGTCTCCGCCGTGCCGCAGCTGCAACCGCACACGCTGGCGCTTTGCCTGGGAATTCTTGTGATCGTCACGATCGTCAACCTGCGCGGCGTTCGCGAGGCGGGCGTTTTTTTCATGATCCCGACGTACGCGTTCCTCGGCTCGATGCTCATAGCGATCCTGATCGGCCTGACCAAGACAGTTTTTGCGGCGGGACATCCCGTGCCGGCGGTCGCGCCGCCCGCTTCCGTGGCTGGGCCCGCGACCGCCGCGGTAAGCGCGTGGCTGCTGCTGCAAGTCTTCTCCAACGGCTGCACCGCGATGACGGGAGTCGAGGCGGTGAGCAACGGCGTGAAGGCGTTCCGCGAGCCCACCGTGCGCAACGCGCAGCGCACGCTGACGGTGATCATCGGACTTTTGGCGATCCTGCTCGCGGGCATCGCGTACCTCGTTCGCGCGTACGGCATTCAGGCGACAGACCCGGGCACGCCCGGTTATCAGAGCGTGATTTCGCTGCTCGTCGCAGCGGTGGCGGGCCGGGGAATTTTTTATTACTTCACGATCGGGTCGGTCCTGTTGATTCTGTCGCTGTCGGCGAATACCGCGTTCGCCGATTTTCCGCGCCTGTGCAAAGCGGTGTCGCACGATGGATTTCTGCCGCACTCGTTCGGCTATCGCGGGCGGCGCCTGGTTTATTCGCAAGGGATTTACGTATTGGCCGTGCTCGCCGGGAATTTTGTTGATTGTTTTTGGCGGCATCACGGACCGGCTGATTCCGCTATACGCGATCGGCGCATTTCTGGCGTTCACATTGTCGCAAGCGGGAATGGTGGGCCACTGGCGGCGAAACCCGGGCCCCGGCGCCGGGCGAAGCATGTTCGTCAACGGATTAGGGGCGGTCGCGACGGGGATGACGCTAGTGGTGGTGCTGGTCGCGAAATTTACCGCGGGGGCGTGGGTCAGCGTCCTGCTGATCGCCGGGATGATGTCCGCGATGCTGTGGGTGCAGCGGCACTATTCGCGAGTCGCGCAAGAAACGCGGCTTTCCGCGCCCCTGCAAATCGAATATCTCGGATCGCCGATCGTCATCGTTCCGATCCAATCATGGTCGTCGATTTCCCAGCGCGCGATGCAGTTCGCGCTGACGCTTTCGCCGGAGATTCACGCGGTGCACGTCGGCACGGAAGAGGAAACGAACGAGTTGCGGGACACCTGGAAGCGGCTCGTGGCCGATCCTGTGGAGAAAGCCGGCGGCAGGCCGCCCGACCTTGTGAACCTTGCGTCTCCCTACCGGTTGGTCATCGCGCCGATCCTGGACTACGTGCTCAAAGTGGAAGCCCAGAATCCGGGAAGGCAAATCGCGGTCATCGTGCCGGAACTGGTCGAGCGGCATTGGTATCACTATCCGCTGCACAACCAGCGCGCGGAATTGCTGAAGGCGCTGCTGCTGCTCAGGAGCAGCCGCAACATCGTGCTGATCAACGTGCCGTGGTACATCGAGGCCTGAAAGTTCTCGCCGGGAACCGGACGCGGAGAAAACGAAGGATCAGGATTTCACGCGCGCCTTGAGCCGCGCGTGATTGCCCTCGACCGTGACGACGTACTCGACTTCGTGCGCGTCTTTTTGTTTCTTCAGCTGGTCGGTTTTTTGCCGCACAAATTTCTGGAAGGCTTCCATCGTCAGCGGCTCGGTGTCTTCGCCGGCTTTCACCTTCGCTTCCCGGAACGCGGTGAAAAGCTGCTCGACTTTTTTCTTCTCGCGGTCCGGATCGTTCCAGGAGACGGCGAACGGCAGATGCACGGCTTCGCCTTTTTCGGACGCAGCGCGCTTCTTAGCCCGTTCCGCCTCGATCTCGCGGGCCGCCGCGCCGAAGTGCCGCTGCACGGTGCCCTCTTCCCTTTGTTTCATGCGCTTGCGAAACATTTCGCGGTACTTCGAGTACATCTGCGTCAGATTGCCGTAGCGGTAGCGCTGGGTGTAATTCATTTGCGCGCCGCGGTCGCTGTAGCGCTTCAGGCAGGTGTCGATGCGCCACTCGATCTCATTGGGTGGACGGGCTTTGCCGCCGCCAAAGTATTGTTCGTACTCAATCTTGAGCTGGCGGATGTCGCGCTCCAGCTGGCTGAGATCTTCCTCGATTGTCTTAGACATGAAGTCTCCGACGCGTAAAGCTCATGGTAAGAGGTTCCTTACAGTCGGGTCAACGCTCGGGCAGCGGTGAATTGCGGAACAGGTAATGCCCTTTCGACATCCGCGAAACTCGGTTCGTGAGACGGCGTCCCCTGGGCGGCATCAACCTAACTCTTTTCCTATCATCGTCTCAAGGAACAATCGTTGACGGTAAAGCCAGCAACGCCGGCAGGGCCATGGGAAGAGAGGTCTTCGAACGGAGGGCCCAAAAAATCGAAAGGGGCTCGTCTCCGAGCCCCCTCCAGCAAACCCCATTTCACCCCGTTCCGGACAAGGCCGGAACGCATTAACCACCCCGGGAAAAATCAAAACCACTTGGCCACAATAAGTGCAACCTGGGTGCCAGACCCCAACAGTTTCTCCACAAACTCATAAACTATTAACCCATAAGGAGATACGTATACTTCAGTGACGCCTCCCCGCCCGTGGCAGCTTATTTTCTACAGTTTTTCACATATTTTAGGGCTGAAGACTACTGACTTTGGGAGATTTCAAGCGCCGATAGCGGCTCGAATGGCAGAGGCCAAGGTTTCGGCCCAGAGGGAGACGTCTTCGGCGTGCTCGGCTTCGACCATGACGCGGGCTTTGGGTTCGGTGCCCGAGTAGCGCACGACGACGCGCCCGGCGGCGCCCAGCGTCTTCGTCGCCTTTTCAATCGCGGCAGAAACAACGGGCAGGGATTCCAACGGAGGTTTCGACTTTACTTGCACGTTTACAATCGTTTGGGGAAACACCTTCAGGCCGCGCACTAACTCGTCGAGCGGGCCGCGCAGCGCCACGAGGCAGGCAATTTTGAGCGCCGTAAGGAGGCCGTCGCCGGTGGTTGCGTCATCCAGGAAAATGATGTGGCCGGATTGCTCGCCGCCGAGATTCGCTCCGCTGCGCAGCATTTCTTCCAACACGTAACGGTCGCCGACGGGCACGCGAGCCAGACTCAGGCCCTCCGCATTCAGGACGCGCTCCAGGCCCAGATTGGCCATCGTCGTACCGATCACCCGGCCGCCGCGCAGTTTTCCGACCGACTGGAAATAGCGAGCCGCGGCCAGCAGAACGCCGTCGCCGTCCACGTGGCGACCGCCGGCGCTGACGAACATGGCGCGGTCGGCATCGCCATCAAACGCCACGCCGAGCGCGGACTTCGTTTCGAGAACTTTCTCGCGCAGCTTCTCCGGATGCAGCGAACCGCAGCCGTCGTTGATGTTGCGCCCGTTCGGCTGGTTGTGCATGGCGATTACGTCCGCGCCGAGCGATCGGAACAGGGCGGGCCCCAGCTGGCTCGCGGCGCCGTTGGCGCAGTCGAGAACGAGTTTCAAGCCCTTCAGATTCGCCCCGGGGATGGCGCAGCCGCGCAGATACTCCAAGTATTGTTCGTCGAACGAGAGATCGGCCGGAACGGGAACTCCATGCGCGGCGGTTTCACGGCCCTTGTGCTGGTGAATTTCCGTTTCGAGGTGCTCCTCGACGTCGTCGGGGAATTTCATTCCCGTGCCGGCAAACAGCTTGACCCCATTGTCATGAAACGGGTTGTGGGAAGCGGAAATGACCATGCCGGCGGAGAACTTATTCTGCCGGACGAGGCAGGCGACGCCGGGGGTGGTGATGACGCCGGCGGAAAGGAACGCGACACCGTCATCGGCAAGGCCGGCCGCCAATTGCGCGGCGATGTGCGGTCCGGATTCGCGCGTATCCATGCCGATCAGGACGCGAGGCTTGGGGTCGGTTTCGAGCAGGTATTTGCCGAGCGCCCGCGCAACGCCGTAAAGAGTGGCATCGTCCAGCGGGTAGGTGCCGGGAATGCCGCGAATGCCGTCCGTGCCGAACAGTTCCTTGGTCATCGTGGACTTTGGGTGCGGGCTCTGCTTTGGCGCTGAGCGCGCTCGTCTGGCCGGGGCGTTCCGTTCCGCCTCGGTTTTCCGAGTCTAGCACGCGCCCGGTCACTCGGCGGGCGGCGCGGGACCGTGGCGTGGCACAAGAGTAACGTGGATTTCCGAAGGGCTCACTTGCACGACGGTGGCGCCGTAGGGGGCGCCCACCATTTGTGGCGTGAAATTGATTGCCGCGGTTCCTTCCCTGGCGTCTTTCATATCCAGGCGCAAGTTCATGTCGGCGGGAACCAGGCGGCGAAGAAGTGTGGACCGCCCGCGCACGCGGACGCGGACAGCGGTGGGCACATCCCCCGAGATCTCCAGCTGCGCCGGCATGGCGGTGAATTCCAGCGGCACGAGAAAACCGACTTCGGCGTACGGCTCCGCGGTGTAAGTCGCCCACAGGAGAAACGAAATCGCGAGGGCGAGAAGTTTGAGGCCCGCGTTGGCGAAGATGTACTTGCGCAGAAAATCCAAGGGCTATCTCCGGACCGGGCTTCTCGCCTGCGACACCCCGGCGGGAAGAACCATGGTCGAGCGGCGGCGGCTCACGATCTCGCGCAGGCGGTCGCTCAATTCTTCGGGGGTAAGATTCGTTTCGAGCGATCCGGCGGTGGCGACCGAGATCGAACCCGTTTCTTCGGAAGTCAGCACGACCAGGCAATCGCTGTCTTCGGTGATACCGATCGCGGCGCGATGCCGCGTGCCCAGTTGCTTGGAGATCATCGGATTCAGCGAGAGCGGAAGAAAACATCCGGCCGCCGCCACGCGCGTTCCCTCGACGATGACGGCGCCGTCATGCAAGGGCGATCCGGGGCGAAAAATGGAAACCAGCAAATCGTAGGAAAGCTTGGCGTCCAGCGGTATTCCGCTTTCAATATAGGTGCGCAGCCCCGCCTGCCGCTCGACGACGATCAGCGCGCCAATGCGATTTTGCGAAAAGTATTCGGCCGCCATGACGATGTCATCGTACGTGCCTTTGGGATTATGCGAGGCCAGTTTCATCATCGAGAGGTTCCGGCCAACGCGCGAAAGGGCCCTGCGGATTTCCGGCTGAAACAGAATGATGAGGGCGATGGCGACGTAGGGCAGCATCGTCGTGAGCAGCCATTCCACCATTTCCAGCCGCGCCCATTGCGCGCCGCGATAAAAGACAAACAGCAGCGCGATGACCACCAGCATCTGCACGGCGCGAGTGCCGCGCAACAATTTCAACAAATAATAGATCAACGCCGCGATGATCAGAATGTCCAAAACGGCCCGGACATCCAAGCGCGAGAGCGGCGTCACGGGAAGGGCGGCAGCGAACATGATAGTACTGTCTACGGTATCCCAGCCTTGCTGCCTGGAGCAAGCCGCAGTTTGCCGCGGTTTGCCCGGCTGCGGCGGTATGCTATGTTGAAAATAGGTTCCTATGCAGATCGAAGACGCTACCGTTTCAGCGAGATCGAACCCTTCCCAGCGCATCATCGCGGCGGCGATTGTTTTCGCCTTTTTGTACTTCGCCTCGGATGTTGTGGTCCCCTTGCTGCTGGCTGTCTTGTTGGCCTATTTTCTCGATCCCGTCGTCGGAATGTTTGAACGAATCCGTATTCCGCGGGCGCTGGGCGCTCTGGTCGTTATGCTGGGCGTCACCGCGCTCTTTGCGGGCCTCGGTTATCTCTTCGTGGTTCGCGCGAATCAGTTTCTTGCCGATTGGCCGCGGTATAGCGGCGCGTTGCGCCACGTGACCACGGCGTTCGACCGCGAGCTGGCTACCGTGGAGAAAGGCGTCGACGCCATCACACCGGCGCCGGAACGAGGACGAGCCCCGCTGCGCACCGTCGAACCGCCGCCCGTGCGCGAGTGGCTGCTCCGGGGCGCGGGTTCGCTGTACTCCTTCCTGGTGGTGGCGACGTTCGTGCCCTTCCTCGTTTTCTTCATGCTGGCCGCGAAACCGCGCATCTGGAAAGCGACGATTGAATTGTTCCCGGCTGGGCATCAGGAACGCGTCCGGGATGCGCTCAGCCAGCTGAGTTCGATGCTCCGAAGTTTCGTTGCGGGGAACGCGCTCGTGGCGATTATTTTGATGCTTTTGAGCTGGGGATTTTTCCTCTCGATTCATCTGCAATATCCATTTCTGCTGGGCTGCGTCTCGGGGCTGATGAACCTGGTGCCGTACCTCGGCGCCGTGCTGTCATGGATTCCGCCGTTTCTGATTGCCCTGGCGCAGTGGAACAACATCGGCCCGTATTTCGGCATTGCGGCGGTGCTGACGTGCCTTCACATTGTCGGCCTGAACGTCATGATGCCCGCGATCGTCGGGCGGCGCGTTCACTTGAACGGACTTGCAGTCACCGCGGCGTTCTTGTTCTGGGGATGGCTCTGGGGTGCGATGGGGCTGATTCTGGCCATTCCCATTACGGCGACCGTCAAGGTGATTTGCGAACATTCCGAGGGCTGGGAGCCTGTGGGCCGGTGGCTCGGCGCATAGCCGGCCGTAAGCTCAAACGAAGCTTCGGTTCGCAAGATTACGATTGCAGGGGCGCGAGATTTCGCATCTTACAGTTCGTACTCTCTCAAGTTGCGGACTAGGTTGACTTCGCAGGGTACGTTGGAACGGACATGCAACCAAAACCGCGGGCGCTGCTGATCCTTTTGATCGTGCTTCTTGTACTCACGGGAGCGGGCCTTCTCGTGACCACGGAGTGGGGCGCTCGCGCGGTCTCGTCCTCCACTTCTTCAACGAAAAGCCCCCAATCCCCTGTCGACCTCAGCCAGTTTCACGCGGCGCAAGCGCTTGCCGTGCTTGCCGCCACGCCGGAAGAACAGGACCTGGCGCGCGACGTGCTCCGCAAGGCCGATCACGAAGTGGATTTCGCTTTCACTTCGGCGCTCTACCAGGCCACCTTTCAGAAGATCCCCTCGACGCCCGAGATCAATACCATCCACGATCGGATCACCAGGAGCGGGCAAGAGGACGCCGAGCTCGATGCGGAAATCGCGCGGCTCACGAAGGTCCTGGCGAGCGCGAAGGAAGACCAGAAGGAGGCGCTCACGCAGCAACTCGACCTCGTCAAGAGCCGCCAGGAACTGGTCGAGGATGAACTCGCCGATGCGCACGAGGATCTGGAACGCGCCGGCGGCGATCCGCAGAGCCGGGTCCAGCGCATGGTCGATGAATACAACGCTTCCGAGCAATCGAGCGGCGGCCAGTTGGACCTCGGCATCGTGGGGAGGCAGGCGAACTCGGCGCAGCCGGCTTCCTACTCTTTCATTTCACGCGCGCGGGCCTGGTACGAGCTGCAGTCCATCGTCGGACAGCTGGACCATGAGCAGCAAGCCGCGGCGACATTCGCCGGCGCGTTCTCCAAAACTCACGACCAACTCGAAGACCAATTGCAGCAAAAGCAAGCGCAACAGTCGCAACAAATGGCCGAAGCGCAAGTGGCAACCGCGCCGCAAAAGAATCCGGCCGGCGGCCCATTCTCCAAGTCGACGCAGACCAGCCAGGCGATTTCCTCGTACAAATCGCTGACCATCCTGCAAAAAAGATTGTCCGGGCTGGATAGCCGTATCCGCAATCAACAAGACCTCGCGGCAACCTACGGGCAGTGGAGCGCGCTGGTAGTGGGGCGACGCCGCGCTTTGCTCCACAGTCTGCTCATTTCCGTTGCCTTGATGCTGGCCATTGGCGTGGCGGTTCTGCTCACGACTTACTTTCTGGGGCGGATGTTCGCGCGCGTGGAGCCCGACCAGCAAAAACTGCTCACTCTGCGCTCGGTCGCGCACATTGTGACGCGGGCGGTGGGCGCGGTCCTGGTTCTGCTGATTATTTTCGGCGTGCCCACGCAGCTCGCGACGGTCCTTGCCCTTGCCGGCGCCGGACTCACCGTCGCGCTGAAGGATTTCATCGTCGGATTCTTCGGCTGGTTCATTTTGATGGGCAAGAACGGGATTCGCCACGGCGACTGGGTGGAAATCAACGGCGTGAGCGGCGAAGTCATCGAGGTCGGACTGTTCCACACCGTGATCCTTGAAACCGGAAACTGGAACGACGCCGGGCATCCCACGGGGCGGCGCGTGACGTTCGTCAATAGCTACGCCATCGAGGGACACTACTTCAACTTCTCCACGTCCGGCCAATGGCTGTGGGACGAAATGCAACTCTCGCTGCCAATGGATCGGGATCCCTACCCGATTGCGCAAGAGATTCAAAAGATCGTGGACAAAGAAACCGCATCGAACGCGCGCCTCGCGGAACAGGAATGGGGGAGCATGGGCAGCGAGCGCGGAATTCGTCCGTTTTCCGCCGGCCCCGCGATCAGCGTTCGGCCCGGCGCCGCCGGCTTCGACATCCTGGTGCGCTACGTGACGCGCGCGAACGAGCGGCACCCGCAGCGCGCCAAGCTGTACCACGATATCGTCGAATTGCTTCGCCGGAAAAACATTCCCGAACCGGCGACGCCGGCTTCCGCCGGGTCCTCCGCGGCAGCTGCAATTTAATTTTCAATTCTTAGGACAGGGTTTTAGCGGCGCAGGCTTCAGCCTGTGGAATTTCATTGCAGCAAGGCCGCAATTCCACAGGCTGAAGCCTGCGCCACTAAATTCTGATTCGCGGGTACGCGATTCCTGCGTTGTTCTTTTCCGCGCCCACATAGTTCGTGTGAAAAAACGTCGCGACGTCGAACTCGAGGTCGCTGGCGTACGACGGAATCGTGCTGAGCGAGGCGTATCCTCTGAGGTAAAGCGACGGCGTGTATCCCCAATCGAGCGTGCACGGAACCGCCTTGTCCGGCGGGTAGGCCCAGAACGGAGCGAACGCGCGCAAATCGACTCCGAAAACTTCGGCGTAGAATTTCTGCCAGGAATGCGTGGTCATCTGCAGCGAAGCCGGATGGGAATAGCGGTCCATGATAATTTCCGCCGCGGGACGGGAGAAAAGAACCATTCCCGCGCCAATGTCCGATTGCACGCCGTAGCCCGAGCGGTACTCGAGCACGTGGCTTTCAAACGACCGCGCCGTCGCCGAGCCGCAAGCAATTCCATCGGCGGCGCCAAGCGAGAAGACGTTCTTCAGCGCGCCAAACCAGCCGGGCCGAAACAAAATGTCGTTTTCGATCAGCCCCAGGTAGTCGTAACCCAATTCCAGGAGGCGCGACAGGCCGAAGCAAACCGCGGCTTCCGCTCCTCCCGTGACGCCATCGTTTCTTTCCACCAGCCGGGCGTTCCGAAACTTGTAGTTCCGGGCCAGCGCCGGAACACCCGGTTCCGTGCTGCCGTCGTTCCAGATCAAGTCGAAGCCGCGTTCGGTGTCCAGGCTTTGCAGCGTCTGCAGGGTGAAGAGGTAGCGGTCCTTGGTGCTGAAGGAAAATCCGATTCGGTCGCCGCTCCTGGGCCGCCGGGGCTTGGTCCGATTTCGCTTCTGCAGCGAGCGCAGGACGTCGAGGATGGCGGGGAATTCCGCGCCGGAAGATTCCGGGCGTTTTCTATTCTCCGGAAGGAGCGTCGCGGTTCGCAGCACCGTCACACCGCCGCAAGCTGCCGGCAAGCGGCAACCCACGCGCGCATGGATTCGGCCATGGCGCGGAAGTAATCGCGCGTCGATTCGGTCCAGACGAATCCGGAAAAATGCGACAGGCTGTCCTCGAGTTGCAGGCTCAGGCTGAGATAGGCCTCGGCATAGGTGTCGCCGTCGAGACGCAGCTCGACGAGCCACGGCAGCAAGTCTTCCAGCACGCAGATCCCGGCCATTTCCTGCGTGGCGTCGCGCAGGTAGCGGTGCGCGTTGCGGCGGTGCTCGGCTACGGGCGTGCCCGCGCGAATGCTGTGCCCCAGATGCCGCGCGCAGGCCTGGCTGAAATAACCGGAAAAAATATCGCCGTAGCGGTCGATGCGCATTCCGGTGGGCGCGGAACCCATGGGAATGAAATAGTAGCTGGGGATGACGTCGCGATGCAGCGCGGTGTTCTGCGTATTGACCGGAGACCACGTGCAATCGCCGAGCACCACGGATTTTCCCTTGAACGCGCGGGCGTGAACGGGCGTCGCGAGCCAGGTGATTCCGTCGAGGTCCGGCTCGCGCAGCCAGAGGCCCGCGTTGATGCGTACGGTGGCATCGCGCGACTGGATTTTGATCTTGGCCTCCTCGTGCCGCGGAGAGTACGGAAATCCCCGCGGAAAAACGCGGGAGGGCGGTTCGAGGTCCAGCAGCTCGCACAAGTTGTACCAGCCGGTATACGAATCCACGACGTCATAGCGTTGCGGCTCGCTGCAAACGATCGCGTGCTCCGCGAAGTAATCTTCCGTCGCCGGGCAGTAGTTGTCATCGTCGATCGAGATCAGGAAATCCGCGCCGCTTTCGGCGGCCATGAGAAAGCCGACGTTGCGGCGATTGTCGGAATTGTACGGCACGAGTTCGGGAGCGAAGCCGAGGCGCTCCAGAATGCGCTCCTGCTCCTCGATCTTGGGACACACGACATCGAGCCCCTTTTTGGTTAGTTCGGCGCAGCGCGAGAAAAGCGCGGGCGGAGTTTTTCTGTCCGGGATGACGATGACTTGAACTTGATCGAGGTGGCCGTGCGCGGCGAAATTCGCGCAGTAGCCTTCGAGAACGACCGGATCGGCGATGGTGGTAAGCACCATCGCAGCGCGCAGAGCCATGTGAATCCGTCCTGACTCTGCCTCTGCGGAAAGCGGGAGACCCCACAGCAAATGTAGGCGCAACGATCGAGGGGCGTCAACGCCGCGTTTCGGGATGCGTTCCTAATTAGGAAGGGCTTCCGAGCGTCGTACTTGGCGGGCGTTCCTGCCCGATGCTACGATGGCTTCTCCCATGGCCCAGCAGGTTCCTTCCCGACCGCGCATCGGCGTTCCGTGGCGCACCGCCGCGGAGGAAGCCGCGAACAAACGCGCCAAGATCGACAACTATATTCGTGCGGTGGAACGTGCGGGCGGCGAAGCCGTGTTGCTGTCGCTCCTCTTAGGCGGCGATGCATTGAAGCGCGAGGCGGGCCGGCTCGACGGGATTCTCCTCACGGGCAGTCCGGCGGATATCGATCCGGCGCACTACGGCGCGAAGCGCCACGCAGCGACGGACGCTGCCGACGCCGCGCGCGAGCGGACCGACTTCGCCCTGCTCGAAAGCGCACTCGCCGGAGCAAAGCCCGTCCTCGCCATCTGTTACGGCATTCAGTCGCTGAATGTTTTTCTGGGCGGCAGCCTGATCCAGGATATTCCCTCCGAACTCGGCACGAGAATTTGCCATAGCCCCGAAGCGGATGAACTTCCCGACGGACGCGAAGCGCCCGACGCGATGCACGGGGCGAGCCTCGAATCCGGGCGCATCTCCGAACTCGCCGGAACGGCGGGGGCCAACGTCAATTCGTGGCATCACCAGTCCGTGCTGAAGCCGGGGCGCGGCCTGCGCGTGACGGCGCGCGCGCCGGACGGCGTGATCGAAGCCGTCGAATGGGAAGACAACTCGAACTGGGTTGTGGGCGTGCAGTGGCATCCGGAACGAATGCCGGAGGACGCCGTGGCGCAGAGTCTATTTCGCGGCCTGGTCAGCGCCGCGCGGGCGGCGCGCGCGGAGCGGTAGCGCGGGCGTTCTTTGCGCCGAGCCTGTGCGAGGAACTGCTCTACGCAAAGCTGTGGCAACCTTTAAGGCCGGGAAGGTCTCCGATGTAAGAGGGGGTTTCACTCCGTGCGGTTAAATTTCCGGACCATCATGGGCGCGATCCTGACGCTCGGGCTCGCTTGGACCTGCGGTGGGCGCACCATCGGCGCCGAGGCGCAGAATCTGCCGCCCGAGCAGAACGCTACAAAGGGGAGACAGCTGGCGCAACAGGCGATCGCCGCGCTCGGCGGGCCGGCCTACCTGAATGTGCGCGACACTCAGTGCGATGGGCGGACCGCGCAGTTCGGGACCGCCGGTACTCTGATGGGGTTGTCTCTGTTCCGCGACTCCTGGATCTTGCCGGACAAGAACCGCACCGAATATTTCAGCAAGGGCGAGCACACGATTCTCGGTTTCCTGATCGGCGCGGACGACCTCTTGATCACGCACGGCGGCGCGATTCTGACGGTGTTCAACGGCGATCAGGGATGGACGCTCGACAAAAGCGGCGTGTCCGATGAGCCGGACGACCTGGTCAAGAATTTCAACGAGCAGTTGAAAACGGGCATGAACAACATGCTGCGCAAGCGCATGAACGAGACCGGCGTCGACGTGGAATACGGTGGCCCGGATTTGATCGACTTGAAGGAAGCGGAATGGATCGAATTTACCGACAGCGATCGCCGCGAGATGCGCCTGGGAATCGATAAGTACACGCACCTGCCGCTGCGCTGGGTGGTGGCCACGCGCAATCCGGACACGCGAGAGCGCACGGAAATGATCACCAGCTACATCCAATACCAGATCATGGACGGGGTGAATACGCCGCTAAGCATCGAGCTCTCCCGCAACGACCACAAGATTTCCCAGACTTTTTTGACCGAGTGCAAATATAATTCCGATCTGGCACCGTCACTCTTCACCCGCGCCGACCTCGAGCAGCACGCCGCTGAAGTAGTGAAGAAGGGCTACAAGCAATCCAAGAACTCCAAATAGCGCAAGAACTGAAATTCTTCCTTGTTTTGCGCCCAAATTACAGCTTGACATCCCCTTGCCGCGCGGCATATCAGTTCGGCTATCAAATCACATGGCGCGCCCCGCTCAGCGGGGCCGAAACTGCGATTCGAAGCGGAGGCAGGAATGCGGCAAAACGTTTTGCGCCGTCTGGCACTGGTATCGGCGGCAATCTGGATTCTGGCGGCCGCGGGGTGCTCGCACCGCGCGACCGAAGTCGACGATGCGGCGCTTCGCGCGGCCGATGGAGATTCCGCGGACTGGCTCACGTACGGACGCACGTATTCGGAGCAGCGGTTCAGTCCCTTGAAACAGGTCGACGAGCAGAGCGTCGGCAAGCTGGGCCTGGCGTGGTCGTACGACCTGGGGACGATGCGCGGGGTCGAGGCGACGCCGCTGGTGAAGGACGGCGTGATGTACGCGTCGAGCTCGTGGAGCATCGTCTACGCGTTCGACGCGCCGACGGGAAAGCTGCTGTGGCAATACGATCCCAAAGTGCCGAAGGATCACGCGAAATACGTGTGCTGCGACGTGGTGAATCGAGGCGTCGCGCTCTACAAGGGCCGCGTCTACGTGGCGACGCTGGACGGGAGGCTGGTCGCGCTGGACGCCAAGACAGGCGCGCCGGTTTGGGACGTGCAAACGACGCCGAAGGACAGCAGCTATGCCATCACGGCCGCGCCGAGAATCGCGAAAGGGCGCGTGCTCATCGGGAATGCGGGCGCCGAGTATCCGGTGCGCGGCTATGTCACCGCCTATGACGCCGACACGGGAAATTTGGCCTGGAGGACGTACACCGTCCCGGGCGACCCGTCCAAGCCGTTCGAATCCGATGCTATGAAGCGCGCGGCAGCCACGTGGTCCGGCGAGTGGTGGAAGGCGGGCGGCGGAGGGACCGTTTGGGAATCGATGGTCTACGATCCGGAGCTCGACTACGTGTACTTCGGCACCGGAAATGCTTCGCCGTGGTACGACAAACTGCGCGGTAAGGGCGACAACCTGTATGTCGCTTCGATCGTCGCGGTGCGCGCCGACAACGGCGAGCAAGTGTGGGCGTATCAGACGACGCCGGGCGACAATTGGGACTACGACGCGACGCAGCCGCTGCTGCTGGCCACGCTCTCCATCGACGGAGCGCAGCGCCGCGTGGTGATGCAGGCGAACAAGAACGGCTTCTTCTACGTCATCGACCGCGAAAACGGAAAGCTCATTTCCGCGCGCCCGTTTGCGCCGGTCAATTGGGCCACCGGCATGGACGCGAACGGGCGTCCCATCGAAAACCCCGCGGCGAGGCAGTTGAAAGACGCGGCGCTGGTGCAACCGTCCGCCGAAGGCGCGCACAACTGGAACCCCATCTCGTACAGTCCCACGACCGGCCTCGTGTACCTCGCCGTCCTGGAAGACACGTCTCTGCACGCGATCATCCCCAACTGGAAGATCAATCTGCACGATCAGACCACCGGATCCGACCGGGCCTATCGCGGAACGGCGCGCGACCAATACCTCAAACTGAAATCCACCGGGCATTTGCTGGCGTGGGATCCAGTCGCTCAGAAAGAAGCGTGGCACGTCGATCTGCCCGATCCAAAGAGCGGAGGAACGCTGGCCACCGCCGGAAATCTTGTGTTTCAAGGGCGCGCCGACGGCAAATTCTCCGCCTACCGCGCGACGGACGGCAAACCGCTCTGGGAGTTCGATGCCGGAGTGGGAATTGCGGCCGCGCCGATGACGTTTTCCGTGGACGGCACGCAATACGTCGCCGTCGAGAGCGGGTGGGGCGGTCCGCAGGTCCTGAGCAACCGTCCGCCGGGGAAGGGCCACGTCGGTCCGGGGAAAGTGTTGGTGTTCAAGCTGGGTGGTACGGCGACGATTCCTCCTTACGAACACACGGTGCGGCCGGTGCCGATGCCGACGTTCAAGCTCGCGGCCACGAAAGCCGAAATCGAAGAAGGCCGCAAGCTTTTCGCCAATACCTGCGCGCGGTGCCACGGAGGAGAAGCGATCAGCGGCGGCTCCGTCCCGGACTTGCGTTATGCAACGGAACCGACGCATGAAATGTTCGAGGAGATCGTCCTCGGCGGCGCGCGGCGGGAATACGGCATGCCGTCGTTTACGGGAGACGTGACTCCGGCGCAGGTGCGGCTGATCCACGCGTACATTTTGGATCGCGCGCGCGAATCGGCGCAGGCGGATGCCGCCGCCAAGTAGGACGGGCTTCAGCCTGTCCGCTTTTGATCTACGCAGGCCCGTCACAAAACCTAAAACCGGACAGGCTGAAGCCCGTCCTACATAGACACCCGGAACGAATTGTGTGACGATACGGCGGGGCCATCGCACCGCGAGTTACAACGGAGGACTTCCATGGAACGGCGAAAATTTCTAGCTTCTACTCTGGCGGCATCGGCGCTGGCGGTCACTGCTCCAGGAGGCGCACTCGAAGCAGCCCAGGGGATGGCGTCCGGGAAGGGCCGGGAGTTCTACCAGCTGCGGAGGTATCACATCAACGCCGGCCCGCAGCGAAAACTGTGCGACGATTTTTTCCGCGATGCGCTGATCCCGGCGCTCGGGCGACTGGGCATCGGTCCCGTGGGCGTGTTTGATGTTTCCATCGGGCCGGATACGCCCACGATTTACGTGCTGATGCCCGGCGCTTCCGCGGAAAAACTGGCCACCGTCGAAAACCTGCTCGGCAAGGACGATGAGTACGTGAAAGCCGGCGCGCCGTTCCTGACCGCGCCCGCGAAGGAGCCCGCGTTCGACCGCATGGCCAGCACGTTTCTGCAGGCATTCGAGAAATGGCCGAATCTGATTTTGCCCAAAGTCACGGCCACGAAAGGCCCGCGCGTTTTCGAGTTGCGCATTTATGAGGGTGCGACGGATCAGGATCACCGGCGAAAAGTGGAAATGATGCAGTCCGGCGAAGCGGATATTTTCGCCAAAAACGGCTTCGAGCAGATTTTCTACAGCGAAACGCTCATCGGCCCGCGCCTGCCGAACTTGACCTACATGCTGTGCTTCGACAGCATGGCAACGCGCGACAAGCAATGGGCCGCGTTCCGCGCTTCCGACGATTGGAAGTCCTACTCGACGCAGCCGAAGTACGCGTTTGAGCCGATCGTCTCCAACATCACGAATTTGATCCTGACGCCCACGCCGTATTCGCAGATTTAAGTAGAACAGCCACTCTTGGCTGTTCGGTTTTGTGAAACGCAGGTACGCGGACCGACGCAACTACCTCTGCAAAAACCGCACAGCCAGGAGTGGCTGTGCTACGCAAATCCTCGCCCGCACCGGCTAACTAAACTTCTCGACCAGGCATCGATTTACGCAGGCAAACCGGAAAATCGCGACCCTCACTTGTTCTTAGGATAGAAGCGCGATGACGAGGACCTCATGAGCGGCGATGCTGCACCCCTGGCGCTGCCGCTTGCGCGCTTAGCGACCGACGCGTGCGAGGCCACGACGCTGTATAGCGAACTGCGCAAACCTTTACTTCGCTACCTGGTGTGCCTCGGGCTTTCGAGCGACGAAGCGCAGGACGTGGTCCAGGATGCGTTTCTGATCCTCCACCGTCACCTGGCCTCGGGCGGCTCGCAGGAGAATATTCGCGGCTGGTTGTTTCGCGTGGCGCATAACCAAGCCCGAAACCGCCAGAACCGATACGACCGGAACTTCCGCGCGGCGAGCGATGCGGAACTGGACGCTGTCTCGCACGAAGCGACGCCCGAACGCGCCGTGCTGGAGAAAGAGAAATTCCAGCAGTTGGGCAGAGCGATCCGGCTGCTTACCGCGACCGAGCGGGAGTGCCTGCTGCTGCGCGCCGCGGGATTACGGTATCGCGAAATTGGGGAAGTTTTGGGAATCGCGACCTCGACGGTCGGCGACACAGTCGATCGCGCGGTGAAAAAGTTAGCGGAGAAATGCAATGTGTGAATGTTCCAGAAAACTGATCGCCCGGATGGACCGCGAGCTTCCCGAAGCGGAAGCCCGCGAGGTGGAACGTCACCTCGCAACTTGCTCTGAGTGCCGCGACCGCGTTGCGGCTTACAAGACCGTGAGCAGCGAATTGGATGCATATTGCGACGCGGCCCTGGCAGCGAGCGCTCGCCGCGGAATGCCACGCTGGGCGCCGGCGGCCTGCGTCGCGGCTGCGGTGGTTGCGGGTGTCGCGCTCTTTGTGGCGCTGCCGAGAACGCGCGTCTCGCCGCCCGCGTTCCACCAACCATCACAGACCGCGGTCGCGGCCTTGCCTGCCGCCGGTCCGGAAGAAGTTCCCTCCGTTGCGAGCCGGCTCCCGAAAGTTCATCCGCGCAGGGCCGCTGCAACCGCGCAACTTCCGAATGGAAATCGCGGCCTTGCGCAAACGCAAGACGCTTCCTTCTTGCCGAATGGACCCGCAATCGAGATTGCTTTCCCGGCCGACGACATGTTCCCCCCTGGCGCCGTGCCCGAAGGCATGCATTTTGTTGCGGACGTCACGATTGGGCCGGACGGATCGGCCGAGCGGCTTCGATTGCGTCCGCGTCTTGCAGGATTTCAAAGGAGAACCATCGAGCCATGAAACACGCACTCATTGCAGGAATCTTTCTGGCCGCTTCCTCGTGCGTCTTCGCGCAGGAGGGTCCAAACGCGGTTTTCTTTCAAACCCAGAGCGCCGGTCCGGTTACTTCCGTCGGCGTAGGCATGATGGCAAAGGCGCCGGGCGCCCCGGTCACGGGCGCGCCGTATTCCGCGACGATCGCGACGGAGATCCTTCAGACGCTCGAGGACGGAACCCACATCGCGCAGACCACGAACGGAAGCGTTGCGCGTGACTCGCAGGGACGCACGCGCCAGGACGCGATGCTCCCGGCCATCGGTAATCTGTCCGCCACCGATGCGCCGCATCTCGTCTTCCTTCAGGATCCCGTGGCGCAGGCGGCGTACACCCTGAATTTGACCGACAAGACCGCGCAGAAGATGCCCGCGCTTCCTCCGAACATGAATCCGCCGGGCCCGATGGGCGGCGGCAAAATGATCGTGCAAATGAGCGACGCTGTACCTGCGGGCGGTCCTCCGCTTCCAGGCATCGCCATTCAAAGGACCTTCATCTCCAAAGACGAGGGCCAGGTCAAGACGGAAGATCTCGGCTCGCAAACCATGGAAGGCATTCAGGTGACTGGCGTACGAACGACGCGCACAATTCCCGTGGGGGAAATCGGAAACGATAGGCCCATCAGCATCGTCACGGAAGTGTGGACGTCGCCCGACCTGAAGACGATCGTCTACAGCAAGCGCACAGACCCGCGCATGGGCGAGCAAACGTTCCGGCTAACGAACATCGAACGGGCGGAGCCCGACGCGTCGCTGTTCACGGTGCCGCCCGATTTCAAAATTGTGGAGGGCCCGCAGAACGTCATCTACCGGTCGAACCAGTAAAGCCGCATAGAAGCTAGAAGAACGCCACATCCTCCATCGGGTAGTGGCGGCGATTGCGCGTCCAGAGTGCGAGGTTGTGGATGGAAGCCGTCGCGGCAATCAGCGCGTCTCCCAATTCCACGTGGTGGCTCTTCGCGAATCGGCGTAAGTAGTCGCCGGCGCGTGCGCCAATCTTCGAGTCGATCGAAACGCAGTGGATTACGGCGAATAGAGCTTCCAGGGTGTTCTGCTCCTTTGGCCGCGCACCGTGCCAGAGTTCGGCCACGGTGACGGGAGAGCACAGGAGGGCAACCTCGCTCCGGCTTAATTCGTCCCAGCGAGATAGGACGACTCGGTCTCGACCCCGTGAAACTTCGATCAGAACGTCGGAGTCGATCAGAACCGGCTTCAACGAGCGATTCTCCCGAGGCGTTTTCCTTTCCGCAGGCGCCGCACGTAGGCCGTCGAGTCGCCCATATCATCGCGGTCTTTCCACAAGCCGACGAAGGCCTGCATAGCCTGTCTGCGGCCTACGGGCGATTGCCCGTATTTTTCGCGGACCGCCTGCCGGACCAGATCCGAAATAGACGTCCCTTGCTGGCGGGATCGAATGTGCAGGACCTTCCAGACGTCTTCATTCAGGTAGAGCTGCGTGCGCTTCATGATGTATAGTATACATCACTTCGCGTTCTTCTTCTTTTCAAATTCCGAAAACGTGCCGGCTCGATACGGCATCGCAGCCCCACAGGCTGAAGCCTGCGCCACTAGTTTCCCGCCTGCGGGAAGAAGACGTGGAAGCGGGCGCCGCGCGGCGCACTGTCCTCCAGGCGAATCGTGCCGCGATGGTCATCCACGATTTTAGCCACGATGGAAAGACCCAGTCCCACACCCTCTTTCTTGGAAGTAAAAAACGGATTGAAGATCTGCTCGCGCAATTCGGGCGGAACCCCGGGGCCGGTATCCTCGACGCTCACTCCGACGCCCGGCTCGCCGTTCGATTCTTCGGGCGCGATCGACAGCCGCAGCGTTTTCTCGAGCGAGGCGTCCTGCGCCTGCATGGCCTGCAACGCGTTGGTGATCAGGTTCACAAACACCTGCTCGCAAAGCTGGGGATCGACCGGGATAGCCGGCAAATTCGCGGCGTATTGGCGTTCGATTTTCACGCCCGAATCGGGGCAAGCCGTGGTGGCCGCCGCGAGCGCGCGATCGACGATCTCCGCGAGCCCTTCCGGGCGCAACTCCAGTTTCGACGGACGCGCGAAATCGAGGAACCGGACGACCAGCGAATTCAAGCGGTTCACCTCGGAGGAGATATATCCGGCGAGTTCCGCAAGGAGCGGCTCGGCGCCCGCGACTTTGCGGCTCAGCATGTCGGCCGATCCCTTGATCACGCCGAGCGGATTGCGGATTTCGTGCGCCAGGCCCGCGGAGAGCTGCCCGAGCGCGGCCAGGCGCTCGGCGCGGCGCGCGTCCGCTTGCGCGCGGCGCAACTGGCGGTTGGTTTCTTCCAGTTTTCCCGAAAGATCCTCCAATCGGCGCACGTGGCGGCGATTTTCCACGGCGAAGCGGTTGACCAGAACGGCCGCGACGTAAAAGAAAAGCACGCGGATGGCGAGAATCTCTTTTCCTTCCGGCGTCAGTTCCACGTCTTCCTGCAACGCCGGAATCAATAGGGAGAGATAGGCGAGCGAAGCGACGCTCGTCCAGATCAGCGCGCCGAGCGTCTCGAAATAAATCGCCGCGCTCACCACCGGCAGGAAGTAGATCGGAAAATAGACGCTGTTGATTCCGATTTCGCCCGTGTGATCGAGCAGCAAGGTAGCCAGCAAAATCTTGATGAGGACGCTGTAGGCGGGACCGCGCTTCGGCAACTGTGCCACCACCCAGCCTTCGAATAGCTGGTACACGAAGATGGCCAGCAGGAGCACTTGCTTGTGGATCTCTTCGAGAGGGGGGAGAAGCGCGAGGCCGCCCAGGAAGACCAGCCAAATCAGATCGGTCCAGCTCAGGCGCAGGTCACGAATTGCCGATCGCTTGCAGTCCAGCATTCGACGGGGCTCCGGCAAAGTCTAACACGGGAGTTGTGGCGGAGATTACTGCACGCGCTGGGGGCGCGATTCAGTGTCGACGAGCGCCTCGAAAATGGCGAGAACGTGGCGGCGGTAATCGACCATGCGGGTGAAGACGTCGCGCAGCGAGGGATCGCGCTCGGATTCGCGATGCCACTTTAACAGCACTGCGGGAGGGACCTCGATGTCCCGGCGCAGCTCTTCGGCGGAGTGCCCGCGCAGGAACAGGCCATAGAAGAAGGCCGCTTCCCGCTGCGGAAAGTCAAAGTCGTGCTGGGTTTCATCCGTCGCGTTGGCGGCGGCCAGCAAGGTCGTGTTGGATACAGTCTGCATCGGCGTTCAGAGACAGAAAGGGAAGTTTACCGGAAGTTTTCCGGGCGTCAAGTGTCGCGGCGGAGATTTCAGTCAAATAAATACCGCGGAAACCGCGGAACCAGGCGCAGGCCAATTGGATGCCGGGTGGATAGAAACGGGCTCAAGAATGACGCAGTCTTCAGACTAAGGGATGTGAGGCAAGCGAGAACGCAGGTTCACAGGCTGACACCTGTACTGCTGAAACCAAAGCTCTTAGATGGTCGGTAAGGGTCTAACCCAGTTTGCCGGGCTGACGCGCCGAGCGGACAAACTCGCGCAGGGCTGACACGTTGGGTCCGTAGGCGCCGATGCGAGCTGCGTCTACGGGCAGGCCGAGCCGTTCCGCCGCTTCCATGTTGATCCCGGCGTCGTCCAGCTCGGACAGGCTAAAGCCAATCGCCGGAAGGACGCGCTTGGCTCCGTTTGGATAGACCGGGCGGGGCGGGCGCCGCCGCTGCCAGGGTTTGCTTGCGATTGAGAAGAACTGATGCCAATCGTTCTTATTCCACATCGCTCGCTCCCGCGTCTCGGGGCCAGGACGCTTTAACGTCAATACTTGAGATGCGCCGACTACCCGATTGGTCGCTTTTTCGCGGCCGGCCCCGCTGTTGCAGGGCGTATGGCAACGGCCTTCCCTTGGGTATACGCCACCGGCAAAGTGCGAGCAAGAATAGACTCGGGATAATTTCAGCGGCGTTACGAAAGAGAAATTATCTCGTTGAGTGGAAGTGCGGATGCCGAGCGGACGTGTCGAATTTTTTCGAACGAGGCAGGCTGTGCGGTGATGACAACGTTTCACGTGGAACAGCGCGCCAAACCATTGTCAGGAGGGCGCTTGCGGCGGGCGCGATAAGTAACGCCGCTCTGGTAACCCAAGCAATGGGCAATCGCCGTGCGCGGCTGGTATACTTGGCTCATCCGGTCCCTCTCTGGAGAAGCTGTGGAAAAGTCGAAACTCGTTATTGTCGTTCACTACCACGAACTGTGGCTCAAGGGGGGGAACCGCCGCTTCTTTCTGAGCAAGCTGCACATCGCGCTGAAACGCGCGCTGGAAGGACTGCCTGTCGAGCGCATCCTGAGGCCCGGCGACCGGCTGCTGATCGAGTTCGGCGAAGGAGCCTCGGCGGAAGAAGCGGTTGTGCGCATCGAGCGCGTCTTCGGCGTGGCGTTTTACGCCGTGGCTCGAGTGGTGCCCCGTGGAAGCATCGACGACGTGGCAGCGCTCGGGCACGCGGCTTGGGAAGAAGTTCGCGGGCAGAAATTCGCGACGTTCGCGGTGCGGTCGAAACGCAGCGACAAGTCGTTCCTTCAAAACACCATGCAAATCGACGCTTCCGTCGGGCAGTTTCTCGCGGATCAATTGCGCGCCGAAGGGCGCGTAGCGCGCGTGAACCTCAAGGATCCAGACCTGACATGCCGCATCGAAATTCCACCCGGGCCGTCCCTGCTGGTTTACGCGCAAAAAATTCCCGGAGCGGGAGGACTGCCGCCCAACACGGCCGGCCGCATGACGTGCCTGCTTTCCGGAGGATTCGATTCCGCCGTCGCCGCGCACAAGATGATGAAGCGCGGCGCGCATCTGAATTTCGTGCACTTCTGGGGCGGCGGCGCGCGGCCGGGCGAATCTTCGGTGCACGTGGCGCGGGAACTGGTGAAGCGGCTCGTGCCGTGGCAATTCTCCGCGAAGCTCTACCTCGTTCCTTTTGAGCCGGTCCAGCGGGAGATTGTCGCCCGCGCGCCGGAGCAATTCCGCATTCTCTTATACCGCCGGATGATGCTGCGCATCGCCGAGCGCGTGGCGCGCTCGAACCGCGCCCTGGGACTCATCACGGGAGACAGCCTGGCGCAAGTCGCCTCGCAAACGCTGCACAATATGGCCGCCGTGGGCGCCGCCGTGCGCATGCCGCTCTACCGCCCGCTCGTCGGCGACGACAAAATGGAAATCATGGACGCCGCGCGCAAAATCGGAACCCACGACATCTCCGCGGAACCTTTCCACGATTGCTGCCCGATTTTTCTTCCCCGCAACCCGGCCCTGCACGCATCCGTCGAGGAACTGGACCGCGCGGAAAGCGGGCTGGACGTGGAAGCGCTCGTCCGCCAGGGGATCGACACCCTGGCCACGGAACGCTACCGCTACGCCGGCGGCCGCGTCGAAAAAGTGGAATCGTTCAAATCCGCCACGGCGTGAGGGATTGGCACTGAATAGCGTCGAAGAACTAAATTCTCCCCTCCGCTTTACAGTGCCCCCAACCACTTCACCGGAAAATGCGCCGCGAGGGAATTCGCGAGACGTTCGTCGGCGGTGATTAGAGGAACGCTGGAGTGGACCGCGAGGGCCACGTACACGCTGTCGTAAACGCTCCGGTCAAACACGGTGGCGATCTCAAAAGCCCTATCGAGTAAGAACGCTGTAGAATAAACCGGAAAATCGCATTTCCCCAGGTAGCGCAGGGCTTCGTGTGCGGGCGATTTGTCAAACCGGCCCAAGCGAATTGCCTTCCAAAACGCGCTTGCCAGTTCCGCCCAGAAAAGATCGGGGATGAGGAACTGCACGTCCCTTTTCACGTACTTGCTTAACAGTGCGAGGGCTTCATCGGTGAGCCGTTCGTCTTTTGCGGACAAAAACCATTTCGCAGCCACACTTGCATCGAGAACGAAGCGACTCACCGCTCCCGGTCCTCGCGGATCATTTCTTCCGCGGAGGGAAATGGTCCCTTGCTTTTGGGCTGCTTTTCGCGGAGCCGGAGAACCCGTCGAAACAGTTCCTCTCTCGCCTTTAGGTCCTCAGCCGTGGGTATGTTTTCCTCGAGTAGAGCCAGGACTTCCGCGGCGATGGAACGGCGGCGAGACTTGGCGCGGCTGCGAAGGGCTTCGTAGAGGTCGTCGGGCACATTTTCGACGTATAGGGTAGCCATAGGACTCTCCTAGGGAGAGCATAGGCTACCCCAGATTTCCAGGCAACCCAAAAATGAAACAGGGAGCCTTATGGACCTCCCCGTGTTAGAAAGACCAGGAATGCAGGAATTGTCCGAGGACGAGTTGCCGGCGGCCGCCGCCTGACTCACTGCATCTTCGGATTTTGAAAGCGGAAGGAGGACGTGAAGCCGATGAACAGCCTGGCCACGTCGCCGTGGATCGCCAGACTCTTGCTGGCGTTTTCCGTGATCGCCTTCCTGGCCAGCGTTCGCGCCATCGGGAATTCCGATTTCAGAAACAAGCTCTTGCGCGATCCTCGTTTCCTCAAGCAAGGAGCCAAAATCACGCTGGCTTCCGCATGGCTGTCCGCGCTGTGGTGGGCGGTTCTCAGCGCGTTTCTAACGCTGATTGTTTTGCATATCCGGTCCGCGCGGCTCGATCGCTTTTTGGAGCCGATGGCCGGCTGCTTGTTGCTCGCGTGGATCTTCACGACTTACTACGAGTACCGCCGGCGGAAACGGCTGGACTGAATTTCCCCAGGTTGTCACCGTAGATTCCTGGAACCGGCCGTTTTGCCCAGTGCGGGGGTGCCACAAAATGAAAATCGGGGAACCCGCAGCAGCGGGCTCCCCGATTTGAAATTTGGATACCGTGAGTTTGCCGTGCGATTACCAGCGGCCTCCGCCGCCGCCGCGATCGCCTCGGTCACGATCCCTGCCTCCACCCCGTCCACCGCCGCCACCGGGTCGTCCACCGCCGCCACCACCGTAGCCGCCGCGTCCGCCGCCGCCACCGGGCCGGCCTCCGCCACCGCCACCGCCGCCTTCGCGCGGGGGCCGGGCTTCGTTCACGACAATCTTACGGCCCATGAAATCGTGCCCGTTGAGTCCTTGAACGGCGCGATCGGCTTCCTCGTCGCTATTCACTTCGACGAAACCGAACCCGCGTGGTTGGCCTGAGAAACGGTCACGCACCAGGGTGACGTTCGCCGCGGTGACTCCCGTCTCGGTAAACAATGCGGTGATTTGCTCTTCTGTAGCTTGAAACGGCAGATTGCCAACGTAAAGTTTCTTCAAAGCGAGACTCCTTCTGGCCGTGGCAATGCGGGGCCACGGAACCGGGGACTGAAGAGGGTAGGGTCGAGATCGGGGGGCTTGGGCCGGAGCCCAGAACAATCCGATAAGAGACGCGCCTCAGTTCCGGGCGAATCTTCCTCCAGATTTGAACGTGCGTCAACAAGAACATTTGAGTATAACTAGTTGGTAAATAACCGAACGCCGCTCGGGTCTCCGCCGGCACGCCCCGGGCGAAATTCCTGAACTATGATGATAGGATGCGGCATCCTCGGAGGGAGAAACGGAACCTATGCGCGGCTTGATGATGGACTACCCGCTGACTGTGCCGGCGATTCTGGAGCGCGCGGGCAGCATCTTTCCCGGCGTGGAAATCGTCTCCCGGCGGCCGGACCGGCAGTTGGCCCGATCCACCTGGGGCGATCTGTACCGGCGCTCGCGACGCCTGGCGAGCGCGCTCACCGGCCTCGGCCTGCGCCGCGGCGACCGCGTGGCCACGCTGCTCTGGAACCAGGCCGAGCACATGGAAGCCTACTTTGGCGTGCCCATCGCGGGCGGCGTGCTGCACACGCTGAATCTGCGCCTGCATCCCGATGAGCTCGCGTTCATCGCCAACCATGCGGGCGACCGGTTCCTGATCGTCGACGATGTGCTGCTGCCCGTTTACGAGAAATTTCGCGACCGCGTGAAATTCGAACGCGTGATCGTCGTGCCGTATGGAGGCGCCGAAACGCTGGCCGGTTGCGACGGCTATGAGGAATTGCTCGCCGCCGCGAGCGAGAATTTCACCTACCCGCAACTGGAGGAAAACGAAGCGGCGGCAATGTGCTACACCTCCGGCACCACAGGCCGTTCCAAAGGAGTCGTCTACTCGCACCGGGCCATCCTGCTTCATTCCATGAACTGCTGCGGCGTGGATTCCTTTGGGATTTCCATGCACGACGCGGTCTTGCCGGCCACATCGTTGTTTCACGCGAACGGCTGGGGAGTTCCCTTTACGGCCGGACTCGCCGGGGCGAAGGTCGTGCTGGCCGGGCCGCACGCCGATGGCGAAGGCCTCCTGGATCTGATCGAACAGGAACGCGTCACCGTAACGACCGGCGTGCCAACGGTGTGGTTTTCCGCCCTGGAAGCGCTCGAAAAATTCCCCGGGCGATGGAAATTTACCTGGCCGATCCGAATGCACGTGGGCGGCGCGGCAACGTCCGAGGCCCTGATGCGCGGGTTCGACCGGCACGGAATCACGATCGTCTGTTCGTGGGGAATGACCGAGACGACGCCGGTCGCAACCAGTTCGCATCTGCGCCCGTACATGCAGGGCTGGAGCGAAGAAAAGAAATATGCGCAACGCCTGAAGCCGGGCATTCCGGCCTCGCTGCTGGAGGTGCGCATCGTCCGGCCCGATGGCACCTTGGCGCCGCGCGACGGCGCGACCGTTGGCGAGATCGAGGTGCGCGGACCGTGGGTCGCGGCGGCCTATTACAACATGCCGGAGGAATCGCAGAAATGGTCCGCCGACGGCTGGCTGCGCACGGGCGACATGGGCCACATCGATGAACACGGATATATGAAGCTGGTCGACCGCAGCAAGGATTTGATCAAATCGGGCGGCGAGTGGATCAGTTCGGTGGACCTGGAAAACGCGCTGATGGGGCACCCGGCAGTCAAGGAAGCCGCCGTGGTCGGCGTGCCGCATCCGAAGTGGCAGGAGCGGCCGCTCGCCGTCGTCGTCCTGAACGAAGGAGCGAAGGCGGAGCCGGAGGAATTGCGCGAGTTTCTATCGACGAAATTCGCGAAATGGCAATTGCCGGATGCGTTTGTCTTCGTCGATGAAATTCCCCGCACGTCGGTTGGAAAATTCCGGAAGACGGCGTTACGCCAGCAACTCGCCGATTGGAAGTGGGAGAGCTGAATGGATTTGCGGTTTGGTAGGACGGGCTTCAGCCTGTCCGGTTTTGATTTTCTAGCACAGGCAGAAGTCAAAGGCGGACAGGCTGAAGCCCGTCCTACTCAAACCTACGTCCTATAGCTGGCGTTGATGTGAACGTATTCGGCGGTGAAATCGCAGGTCCACATGCGGGCGGCGCCGCGGCCCTGGTGCAAATCCACGACAATGGAAATATTTTTCTCGAGCAGGCGAGTGTGCGCCACGCCTTCGTCGATCGGTAACGCAACGGAATAGGATTTTCCCTTCGGCGGACCGTACACTTTCATCCCGGCCATCCAGATTTCCGCATGATCGGGGTTGAAGGTGACGCCCGAGCGCCCGGCCGCGGCGAGGATGCGTCCCCAATTCGGATCGGCTCCGGCGATGGCGGTCTTGACGAGCGAGGAGAGCGCAATTGTCTCGGCGACTTTTTTCGCGGCCGCATCGCCCGGCGCTCCGCGCACTTCAATTTCGACGACGTGCGTCGCGCCTTCGCCGTCCTCCACGATGCCCAGCGCCAGCGTTTTGCAGACGCTGTCGAGAGCCGCGAGAAATTTGGCGTAGTCCGCGCCCTTGGCTTGCGTAATTTGCTTCGCGCCGCTCGCGCCGTTGGCGAGCGCGAGAAGCGTATCGTTCGTGGAAGAGTCCCCATCCACGGTAATGCTGTTGAACGTGCGGGCGACGACGTCACGCAAGGCGCGGTCGAGGACGCGAGGTGCGACGGCTGCGTCGGTGACGACGAACGCGAGCATGGTGGCCATGTTCGGATGAATCATCCCGGCGCCCTTGGCGCAGCCAGCCATGCGAACGGTCTTTCCGCCGATCGTGCACGTCGCGGTCGCAAATTTCGGGCGCGTGTCCGTCGTCATAATCGCGCGCGTCACTCCATCGAATGCCTTCGCGGAGAATTCCAGCGTGCTGGCGAGTTCCGGAGCGGCGCCGAGGATTCGTTCGACGGGCAGCGGCACGCCGATGACTCCCGTCGAGCACACCACGACCTGATTCTCGCGGCAGCCCAGCAATTCGGCGACGCGGTCCGACGTGGCTCGCGACGCGACCATCCCGTCCGGCCCGACCGAGCAATTCGCGTTGCCGGAATTCACGATCACCGCGCGCATCGAGTCCGAAGATTCCTGGACGTGTTTCCGGGAAAGGACCACGGGCGGCGCCTGCACGAGATTCTGCGTGAAGACGGCCGCCGCCGAAGCCGGGACATCCGAGACGATCAGCGCGACGTCGAGCGAACCCGTGTGGCCGCGCTTCTTCAGGCCGCAGGACGCCGACGCAAAACGAAACCCGCGCGGCAAGGCGCGGGAGGATGCAAATTCGCTCATGTTCCTCTCACCAGGCAGGATGGCACATCCTGCAGCAGTCCGGGTCTCCGGTCCTGAGCCAGTGATCCTGGCGAAGGATTGGTCCCCGGAGTTTTTCTCCCTTTTATTGGAAAGCGTCGCCCGCCGCGGCGGACGAGTTGCCAATTTAAGCTATGCGACCGAAAGCGCTTTGCCCGTTCCGTTCAGGACGGGCAACACTTCGCGCTCGGGGCATACCACTGCGACCGTCGCGATCAGGTTGCACTTGCGCTCTTTCGGGCAAGTGGCGCAATCGCGCTCGATCTTTTCCGGCACGATCTGCCGCGGGCCCGGAGTGAATCCATAGCGCGAGAAAAATTCCGGCCGGTGCGTCACGGCGAAGAGTCGCGCGATTTTGCGCCGCCGCGCGGTGTCCATCGCCGCCTTCATCAAGCGGTCGCCGACGTTGCGGCCTTGGCCGCGCGCGTCGGGCGCGACCGCCAGCGAGCGGATTTCGGCAAGGTCGGCGCCATACGGTTCGAGCGCCAAGCATCCCAACACTCTTTCTTCCTTGCCGCGTTTTTCCACGAGGACGATGAAGCGCGAAATGTGCTCGCGGATTTCCGCCTCGGTGCGCGGCAGCAAAAGGCCCTCACCCGCATAGTGCGCGATCACGCGGTGCACGGCGGCCGCGTCGCCGATTCGAGCCGTGCGCGCCCTCATGATTGTTTCTCCAGCGCCGCCAGGCGCTCCTTCGCGGCAGCGATGGCGTCACGCACGCGCGCGGGTGCCGTGCCGCCGGTCACGTCCGGACCGGCCAGCGCGGAGTCGAGCTTCAACGCATCGTAGAAATCCGGCCCGAAGAGCGGAGAATATTTTTGCAGCGTCTCGAGCGGCAGCACGGAAAACGATTTTCCGGCCCGTTCGCCTTCGCGAACAATGTGGCCGACGATTTCGTGTGCCTGCCGGAACGGAGCTCCCTGGCGAACCAGATAGTGCGCCGCCTCGGTGGCGAGCAGCGCGGGATCGGAGGCTGCCTCCCGCATGCGCGCTTCGTTCGGACGCGTGGCGGCAACGGCGCCCGCGGCGACGGTGAGCATGGCGATCGCCTGATCGTGCGCGGCGAACACCGGTTCCTTGTCTTCCTGCAGATCGCGCTGGTAGCTGGACGGCAGACCTTTCAAAATCGTCAGCAGCGTGTGCAGCGACGCCGTGACGCGGCCCGTTTTCCCACGCAGAAGTTCCCACGCGTCGGGATTCTTCTTTTGCGGCATCAGGCTGCTGCCCGTCGAAAATTCGTCGGGGAGCACGATGAAACCGAACTCCTGCGACGCGAACAGGACAAAATCCTCGGCCAGACGCGACAGGTGCGTGGCGATCACGGCCAGCGCGTACAGATAATCGAGCGCGAAGTCGCGGTCGCTCGCGGCGTCCAGGCTATTGGCCGTGGGCCGCGCAAAACCGAGCTCCCGCGCGATGGATCCGCGGTCCACGTCCAGCGCGCAGCCGGCGAGCGCGCCCGAACCCATGGGGCAGGCGTCCGCCATGGCTTCGGCTGCGTTCAGGCGCGCCGTGTCCCGGAAAAACGCTTCGGCATGGGCGAGCAGGAAATGCGAAAACAGGATCGGCTGCGCGTGCTGCATGTGCGTCATGCCGGGCATCGGAATTCCGAACGACTTTTCCGCCTGGCCGACGAGCGCCGAAATCAAGCGGGCCACGGCCACGCGCATCTCCCCCGCGGACTCCATGACGAACATGCGGAAATCCGTGGCGACGAGTTCGTTGCGGCTGCGGCCGGTGTGCAGCTTGTAGCCCACCTGCCCGAGGTATTCGACGAGCGCCGTCTCGACGAAATGATGCACGTCCTCGGCGGGCGATCCGCCCAGCCACGCGAAGTCGTTCTCCGCGCGGTCGGCAATTTTGTCGAGCGCCGCCAAAGTGTCCCGCATCTCCTGAACGGAAAGGATGCCGGCCGATTCGAGCGCGCCCGCCCACACCCGGTCGACTTCCAGCTCGTAGGGGAGCAGGCGGCGGTCAAACGCGAACGAGCGCTGAAACTGGTAGAACAGTTCGTCGGGAGCGCGGTCAAAACGCCCTCCCCACAACCCGCCCGACGGACTTGCGGATTTCCCCGACGGCTGTCCTTTTGGCACGGCGCTCACTTTACTTTCGCTTCCTCCGGAATCGTCACCGGCAACGCGTACAGATTGATGAAGCCTTCGGCGTCCTTGGGGTTGTAGCCCGTCATGGCAAAGCTCGCGAGGCCCTTGCGATAGAGAGAATAGGGCGAGACGCGCTTGGTCGTGGTGACGTTGCCCTTAAAGAGCTTGAGGCCGACGGTCCCGGTCACGCGCTTTTGCTCTTCGTTGAAATAGGCGTCCAGCGCTTCGCGCTGCGGCGTAAACCATGCGCCGTAGTACACCAGTTCGGCGTAGCGCAGCGACAGCGTCTCCGAATAGTGCGCCGTTTCCCGGTCGATGCACAGCGTTTCGAGCTCGCGATGCGCCGTGACGAGCAAAGTGCCGCCCGGAGTTTCGTACGCGCCGCGCGATTTGATGCCGACCAGGCGATTTTCGACGAGGTCGATGCGCCCGACTCCGTGCTCCGCCGCAATTTCATTCAGTTCTTCGAGCAGCGCCATCGCGGAGCGCTTCTTGCCGTTCACCGATACGGGCGTCCCGGCGTCGAATCCGATCTCGACGACCGCAGGCTTATTCGGCGCCTTTTCCGGCGAGGCGATCCATTGCCACATCGCTTCGTCGGGCTCGTTCGCGGGATCCTCGAGCACGCCGCCCTCGTGGCTCAAATGCCAGATATTGCGGTCGCGCGAATAGATGTTCGCCTTCGTTTGTTCGACGGGCACTTTGTGCGCGTTGGCGTAGGCGATGGCGTCTTCGCGCGAATTGATGGTCCACTCGCGCCACGGCGCGATGATCTTCACTTTCGGCGCGATCGCTTTGTAGGCCAGCTCGAAGCGCACCTGATCGTTGCCCTTGCCGGTGCAGCCGTGCGCGACCGCGTCGGCTCCGACTTTGAGGGCGATTTCCGCCTGCCGCTTGGCGATCACCGGACGCGCCATGGAAGTGCCAAGCAGGTATTTGTGCTCATACACGGCGCCCGCGCGCAGCGTGGGCCATACGTACTCGGTCAGGAATTCCTCGCGCAGGTCTTCGATCGTCGCGGAAGAAGCCCCGGTCGCGAGCGCTTTCTTTTTGGCGGCTTTCAGATCTTCCTGCTGGCCGACGTCGCCGATCATGGCGATCACATCGCAGCCGTACGTTTCCTTCAGCCAGGGAATAATGATTGACGTATCCAGTCCGCCCGAATAGGCGAGAACTACTTTCTTTGGCACCGGTTGTCCTTTCAGCTTAGGAGCATTAACAGGATGGCTTTCTGAACGTGCAGGCGGTTTTCCGCCTCGTCGAATACGACGGAACGCGGCGACTCCATGACCTCGTCGGTCACTTCCGAGCCGCGATGCGCGGGAAGACAGTGGAGAAACACGGCGTCCGGCGCGGCAAGGGACATTAGCCTGGCGTTGACCTGATACGGCGCGAAAATTTTCTCGCGCGCCGCGGCCTCGCTCTCCTGGCCCATGCTGGCCCAAACGTCCGTGTAAACAGCTTGCGCGCCCGAGACGGCTTCCTCGGGAGCGCGAAACAATTCGATCGTACCTTCGGTGGCGGCTGCGTCCTGCCGGGCCGCCGCGAGAATCTCCGGACTCGGTTCGTAGCCCGCGGGCGTGGCGATCCGCACGTGCGCGCCCACGCGCGCCCCGGCGACCATCAGGGAGTGGCACACGTTGTTGCCGTCGCCGACGTACGCGAGCTTGATTCCCCGCGCGGAGCCGAATTTTTCCTCAATCGTGAAGAAATCGCACAGCGTCTGGCACGGATGGTACACGTCCGAAAGCGCGTTGATGACCGGAACGGTGGCGTGCGCCGCAAGAACTTCGAGCCCCTCCTGCGAAAAAACGCGCGCGACGATTCCGTGCACCCAGCGCGACAGGCAACGTCCCACGTCGGGAATGGATTCGCGGTCGCCGAGGTGCGTGTCCGCGTGATCCAAGTAAACCGCCGTGCCGCCCATGCTGGCAATGCCGACTTCAAACGTAACGCGCGTGCGCAACGACGGCTTTTCAAAGATCATGGCCAGGGAGCGGTCCGCCAGGGCGGACTTGTAGCGCTCGGGATGCGCCTTCACGTCGGTGGCCAGGCGAAATAGATCCCGGACCTGCGCGGCGCTCCACTCCGTGCCGGTCAGAAGATCGGTGAAGAGACTCAACGGCTGGCTCTGCGCCTGGGCCTGCGCATTCATGATTACCTCGCGGCCGCGTGCGTCAGAGCTGCGGCAGGGGCAGAGGGTACGGCCGCGGACTTGGCGGGCCGCTCGGTCCTGGCGAGAACCGATTCGATTTTCGAGAGACCTTCCTTCACCTGTTGCGCGGTCAGAATAAACGGCGGCAGCAGGCGCAGGATGTGGTCGTGCGTGCAGTTGATGAGCAGGCCCTGTTTCAGCGCTTCCGCAACGTACGGCGCGCCCTCCACGTCGAGATCGACGCCGATGATGAGCCCTTCCCCGCGAACTTCGCGGACGAAATCGAATTTGGCGGCCATTTTTTGCAGGCCTGCTTTCAATTCGGCGCCGCGCGCGCGCACGTTGGCGAGCAAATGCTTGCGCTCGACGACTTCGAGGAACGTCAAGCCCGTGGCGCAGGTCAGCGGGCCTCCCCCGAACGTGGAACCGTGGAGGCCGGGAGAAAAGGATGCGGCAAATTCCTCGCGCGCGAGGAACGCCCCGAGCGGCAGCCCGCCCGCGAGCGGTTTCGCCACGATGACAATGTCCGGCTTACCTTCAAGCCGCTGGAAAGCGAATTCGATCCCCGCGCGCCCGAGGCCGCACTGAATTTCGTCGGCAATCAGCGCCGCGCCATGCTGCGTCGCGAGTTCGCGCGCGCGCTTCCAGAATTCGCCGGTGACCGGATAAATTCCGCCCTCGCCCTGAATCGGCTCGATGACGACGGCGCACACTTCGTCGGTGAATTTCGACTCGAGGTCCGCGACGTCGTTCAGGCGGACAAAGTCCACTCCAGGCACGAGCGGCTCGAACGGCTCGCGGTACTTCACGGGATGCGTGATCGAGAGCGCGCCAAACGTGCGTCCGTGAAAGGAATGCTCCATCGCCAGAAAGCGCGTCTTCCCCGCGCCGCCGGGCTTCTTTTTCGCGGCGATGCGGGCGAGCTTCAGCGCGCCTTCCACCGCTTCCGAACCGCTGTTGGTGAAGAAGGCGCGGTCCATTCCGGACCAGTCGGCGAGTTTCGCGGCGAGCGGTCCCTGAAACGGATTGTGAAAAAGATTCGAGACGTGAACCGCGCGGCCCGCTTCGCGCCGGATGGTTTTCACCAGGTCCGGATACGAATATCCGAGCGCATTCACCGCGATGCCGCCCAGAAAATCGAGATACTTCCTGCCGTTTTGATCGAACACGTAGCATCCGCGCCCGTGCGTGAAAATCATGTCCGAGCGCTTGTACGTGTTCATCAAGTGCCGCGACGCGTCGTTCAGGACGGACTTCGACGCGGCGGAAGGGCCTGCCGTTCTCTTGGCCGCTTTCTTTGCCGGTTTTTTGGATTTCGATTTCACTGCGCCACTCCGGTGGTGCTGGCGGGAAATTCCGAAGTGATGCGCGTTCCGGGAAACCGCGCGCCGTTGGCCGCGGCCAGCAAGCCCTTGGGCACCGAGCCTCCGACGATTCGCACTTCCGCCACGCCGGCGTTCAGCGCGCGCTTGCACGCTTCGAGCTTCAGGATCATTCCGCCCGAAACCTTGTTCTGGCGAATCATGTCCTCGGCGTCGCTCGTCGAAACCACTTTGACGACCTTCGAGCCGTCCAGCACGCCGGCGACGTCGGTCAGATAAATCAGCCGGTCGGCGTGAATGTATTCCGCGCAGGCGGCCGCCATGTGATCGGCGTTGATGTTATAGAGTTCGCCGTCCGCGCCCAATCCCATGCATGAGGCTACCGGGACAACGCCCGATTTCCAGAACGATTCGAGCAATTCCAGGTTCACTCCTGTCAAGTAGCCGACAAAACCCAGTCCGCCGACCACTTCGTCGTGGATCATAGGCTCGGCCAGGAAGCAGCTGGCGTCGGACGCGCAAATGCCGACGGCAGGCTGTCCCGCCGCGGAGATCGCGCCGGCCAGGCGCTTGTTGAGCAGGCCGCCTAGAACCATCACAGCGACATCGCGCGTTTCGCGGTCCGTCACGCGCAGTCCGTTGATGAACTTGCTCTCGATTCCCATGCGTTTGAGCGTGGCGGTGAAAATCTTTCCGCCGCCGTGCACCACCAGAATTTCGTGCCCCTGGTGGGCGAGCTGCGCCACCTGGCGCGCCAGCGTTTCCATCGCCGCCGCGTCGTCGAGTAATGCTCCCGCAACTTTGACCACTAGTCTCATCGGAGTCCTGTAGCCTCCTCGATTCCCATCATCAAATTCATGTTCTGCACGGCCTGGCCTGCGGCGCCCTTGCCCAGATTGTCGAGACAACTCACGACCGCGAGGCGCCGCCCCGCGGGATCGAGTGCAAATCCGATATCGCAAAAATTCGTGTGCGCCACATGCTGCAATTCCGGCAGCTTCCCGGCTTGCCAGATGCGCATCATCGGCCGGTCCGCGTAAAAAGCCCGGTAGAGCGATTCGACTTCCGCGGCCGTATGCGGCTCGGCAAACCACACATACAACGTGGAGAGAATGCCGCGCGCGACCGGCAGCAGATGCGTCGTGAAGACGATGTCCTTCGCCGCGATACCCGTGTGGTCAATCACTTCCGGCGTGTGCCGGTGGGAGAAAAGACCGTAGGCCCGAAAATTCTCGTCCACTTCGGCGAAGTGCAGTTCTTTCTTCGGTTCCTTGCCCGCGCCCGTCGCGCCGGACTTGCAGTCGGCGACCACGCCGCGCTCGCGCGCGATCCAGCCCGCTTCCACGAGCGGCCGCAAGCCGAGGATCACGCTCGTCGGATAGCAGCCGGGATTCGCGACCAGCCGCGCATCCGGCAATTGATCGGCATACAGCTCCGGCAAACCGTAGACGGCCTCTTCCGCCAGGTCCTTCGGCGGCGCCGGCAGCTTGTACCAATGCGCGAAGGTTTCCGGCTGGCGAAAGCGGAACGCACCGCTCAGGTCCACCACCCGCAAGCCGGCGTCCAGAAGTTGCGGCACCATTTCCAGCGAAGCTTCGTGCGGCGTCGCGAGAAACACGGTACCCGCTCCGCTCCCGGCCACGGCATCGACCGAGAACGTCGCGCAGGGCGCTTCGCCCCAGCCGCGCAGGCGCGGAAAGATTTCGGTGAGGCACTTCACGTGCGCCGAGCTCTCGCGCAAATAGAAGGTTGGCTTGTGAATTTTCGGGTGCCGGAGAAGAAGTTGGGCCAGCTCGAACCCTGCATAGCCCGTCGCTCCAACTACGGCGACCCTTTGCGGGTCGTTCATCGGAGCAGATCCTCCATGCGTTTCTGGACGGCGGCGCACGCTTGGCGCGACGGCGTGATGACCAGGACCGTGTCGTCCCCGGCGATGGTGCCGGCCACTTCCTTGAACTTTTCAGCGTCCAGCGCTGCGGCGAGCGGCTGCGCTCCCGAAGGCGGCGTCTTCAGGACCAGCAGGTTAAAAGCGGGGCGCAGGTCCACGAGAAATTCCCGCAGTGCGCGGCCGAGCGGCGGCATCGGGGCGGCAGCCTCGTCGCCGTTGCTCAGGGGCTTGTAGCCCTCGGCGGTCTTGACGAGCTTCAGCTCGGACATGTCCCGCGAAAGGGTGCCCTGGGTCACACGGACTTTCATGTGCGACAGCCTGCGCCGCAATTCGTCCTGGCTCGAGATCGGCTCGCTGGTGACCAATTTCAGGATCTGCCCTTGCCGGAATTTCTTGTGTACGTTCAGTGCCATGGTCGCGTTAACTTTATGCACCCACTTGCATAATTATGCGCGTGGTTCCGGACCCCTGTCAATTCTTTTGTGAAGATGGCATAGGAAAGGATCATCGTATCCCCCTGGTGGAATTGAAGTGCATGAGTCCGAAGCGGGTGAAGGAATTGGATTTGTATTTGGGTGAGGGGCGCGCGGCCCGGCGGAGGGGGGAGGAGCCGGGCCGCGCGCCCCGGATAAAATCGGCGCATGGCCGCCGCCCCCTATTTCGACCTGGTTCGTGAGATGAGCGACGCTTACAACCATCGCTTGCGATTAGTCGAGCACGCTCGCCACCACGGGATTAAACCCGCCGCCCGCGCCTTCGCCACCACGGTGCCCACGGTGCGCAAATGGCTGCGTCGTTTTCAACAGCACGGGCCTTCTGGGCTGCGCGAACACAGCCGTGCTCATCATCATTGCCCACACAAAACCTCTCCCGAGATCGAGCAGCAGGTCCTGGCTCTCCGCCAGAAGCTGCCTACCTTTGGAGCTGCCCGTTTGAAACGAGAGTTCGATCTCCCCATTTCCCACATGGCCATCCAGCGCATCTGGCGCGAGCACGGATTGATTCGCAAACGCAGAAAGAAATATCAGCGCAAGCAAGACCTGGCCGCCGTCAAAGCCACCTGGCGCCTGTTCCAGCAAATCTCCGCCGATACCAAAGATCTGTGCGATATTCCGCAGTTCTGGCCGCAAGCCCAGAGCCTGCAACTGCCGCTGGTGGAATACACGGCGCGGGAAGTGCGCAGCGGCCTGTTGTTCTGGGCTTTTGCTCAGAAGCGCTCCGCGGCCGCCAGCGCCGTCTTCGCGGCTCGCATCCAGCAGCATTTGGATCGTTGGGGCGTGAATCTACGCGACCTGGCTTGGCAAACCGACAACGGCAGCGAATTCATCGGCGGCCACGATCCCCAGGGGCATCGCACAGGCTTCCCCGCCGCTCTGGGCGACAGCCAGCATCTGCGCATCCCGCCCTCTGCCCATACCTACCAGAGCGATGTCGAAACCGTGCATCGTTTGGTCGAAGATGAGTTCTTTGATTTGGAGTTGTTCTCCGGCCGTGGAGATTTCCTCGCCAAGGCTCAGACCTATCAGCTCTACTTCAACTTAGCTCGTCCGAACTCCCACAAAGAAAATCAAACTCCCTGGCAAATTATCGAGCGACTCGCTCCTCGCTCGCCGCTCGAACTTTGCTTGCTTCCACCCGTGTTCCTGGATTATTACCTCAATCACTCAGGGGGATACGATGTACCTAGCTATCCCTATTCTTTTGTGAAGATTTTCCCCGACGTTTGATTTTCCGTTCGAAGCGAGCGCATTCGAAACGCGCAAGTTGAGCCGCGCCGAACTGCGGTGTTATTCTCGAAGCGATGAGCGATGTTCCCACGCGCGAACTGGCCGGCGCTTCTCCGGAGGCGCGCCAACAGGCGCTGCTCGAAGTGGCCGAAACGATCGTGCAGCACCGCGATCTAGGCGAACTGTTTCACGAACTCGCGGAGCGGCTGCACCGCGTGGTGAACTTCGATTACCTGAACCTGATCCTGCACGATCCCGCGCGCAACGTCATGCGGCTGCACATTCTGGAATCCACCATGCCGCGAAAGACCCGCCTGGGGACCGAATTCCAGGTCGGCGAAACGCCTTCCGGCTGGGTCTGGGAAACGCAGCAGCCCTTCATTCTGGACGATCTCGGGAAAGATACGCCGTTTGCCGCCTTGCTGCAGAACATGCGGGAGAACGGCGTCAAATCGGTTTGCTCCCTGCCGCTGACGACGGCGCAGCGCCGCCTCGGAGTCATGAGTTTTGGGCGAAGCGCGACGCACCATCACACGGAGAGCGAGATCGCATTCCTGCAACAGGTGGCGCGGCAAGTGGCCGTCGCGGTGGACAACGTGTTGAATTTCGAAAGCGCGCAGGCTTACCAGCGGCAACTCGCGCGCGAGCGCGACCGGCTGCGCGTTTTGCTGGAAGTCAACAACGCCGTCGTGTCCAAGCTGGACTTGCACGCCCTGCTGAATGCCATCTCGGCTTCGCTCCGCCGCGTGATTCATCACGAATACACGAGCCTCGCGCTCTATGAGCCCGTGACGAAGCAGATGCGCGTCCTGGCGCTCGATTTTCCTCAGGGGAAAGGGCTCATGCGCGAGGACCTGATCGTCCCCATCGACACCTCCATGGCGGGAAGGGCCTACCGCACTCGACAGCCGCTCGTCCTGGACCGCGCAGCCATGGACGATTTCGATTCGTCGACGTCCGTCCTCCTGCGCGCCGAAGGCGTTCGCTCGGTCCTGTGCATGCCCCTGATCACGCACGATCGCGCCCTCGGCACGCTCAGCCTCGCGAGCCTGCGCGACGCCGCGTTCCAGCAGGGAGACGTCGATCTTCTTCACCAGGTCGCGGGTCAAGTGGCCATCGCCGTCGAGAACGCGCTGGCCTTCCAGGAAATTGCCGCACTCAAGAACAAACTGGCTCAGGAAAAACTCTATCTCGAGGACGAGATCCGCTCGGAAATGAATTTCGAGGAAATCGTCGGCGAAGGCCCGTCCCTGCGCGCCGTATTGAAGCAGGTGGAGACCGTGGCGCGAACCGACTCGACCGTGCTCATCACCGGGGAAACCGGCACGGGCAAGGAACTGATCGCACGCGCCATTCATAACCTCAGCCCGCGGCGCGAGCGCACGTTCGTCAAAGTGAATTGCGCCGCGATCCCTACCGGCCTGCTCGAATCGGAATTATTCGGACACGAGCGCGGCGCCTTTACCGGAGCGATCGCGCAACGAATCGGCCGCTTCGAGCTCGCCAACGGCGGAACGATTTTTCTCGACGAAGTCGGCGATATTCCGCTCGAGTTGCAACCTAAGCTGCTGCGCGTACTGCAGGAGCAGGAATTCGAGCGCTTGGGCGGCGCGCACACGATTCGCGTGGATGTTCGCCTCGTCGCCGCGACCAATCGCGATCTCGCCGAGATGGTCGCCGCGCGCACGTTTCGCAGCGACCTCTACTACCGCCTGCGCGTGTTCCCGATTCACATGCCGCCTTTGCGCGATCGGCAGGAGGACATTCCCGCGCTCTTGCGTTATTTTGTGGAAAAGCACGCCCGGCGAATGAACCGCGCGATCGAAACCATTCCCGCCGAAACGTTCGACCTGCTGGTCCAATACCCGTGGCCCGGAAATATTCGCGAACTTGAAAACCTGATCGAGCGCGCCGTCATCGTCTCGCCCGGGCCGGTCCTTCGCGTCCCGCTGACGGATCTCAAATCTCCGTCGGAAGCCACTGGGGAGAACCTTACGCTGCACGCAGCCGAGCGCGACCACATCCTGAAAGCGTTGGAAGCGACCAACTGGGTTCTGGCCGGCCCTCACGGAGCTGCCGCAAGGCTGGGAATGAAGCGAACGACCTTGCAGGGGAAGATGCGAAAACTCGGCGTAGTCAAGAGTAAGCGGGATAGAAGATGACTGCCCATATTTGGGCATAATGCCCGCATACAGGCAGTCATGCACTGGTACCCCTCCAAAGAAGCCCTCATCCAAGTTCGATAATCCTTCGTAATCCATTATAAATATGATGGATACTAATTGTGCCTATCTTTCGGCACGTTGGAAGTGAAAGTGCACTTAGTTCCTGGGTTCGAATTGGGGCTCTTGTCGGGTGGAAAGTAGGGGGGATGCTTAAGGTAACGATCCGGGAGGTAGATTCCGCCGAAATTTGGGATCTCGAAGGCAAACTTTCGGGGGATTGGGTCAAAGAACTCGAGCGATGCTGGAAGGACCGCACATCTCCGGCCGGAGTTCCGTTGCAGGTGAGCCTGAAGGCGGTGAGCTACATCGACGCAGCCGGAAAGCAATTGCTCACGGAAATGCACGGACGGGGCGTTGAAATTCGGGGATGCGGCTGCATGACGAAGGCGGTCATCGACGAGATCACGCGGAACGCGAACGTAAATTAACCTCGGGGACCGGGATTTCCACAGGAGGGTTGGAGAGGTAGTTTCACATCGGCGCGACTCGTAAGAATTCATCGGCCCGCAGTGTTTGCGTCGCGAATCGTGCCGATCATTGGAGTGTTGTTTTGAGAGATTGGCAGTGTCTGGCCGCTTCCTCCGGTGGCAGTTGCCAAGGAGATGCAGCCGAGGCCGTGCAAAATTCATAGAAGTAACATTCAGACATAGTCATACGCAACTAATAGAACGAAGCAGCGCACAACATTCATAGGCGCCATAACTTCCGGAGAGGGGAGAAAAAACGAACATGAATCAGGACCGCAATCATCCAAGCGACGAACCTCTTGCCGAAA
Source organism: uncultured Acidobacteriota bacterium (assembly GCA_963800455.1). Lineage (GTDB taxonomy): Bacteria > Acidobacteriota > Terriglobia > Acidiferrales > UBA7541 > Palsa-360. The sequence continues at coordinate 2,635,737 of CAWDAY010000004.1, forward strand.
TCACGCTGAACGACCAAACCGAGGACGAACTGATCGAACGGGGACTGCGCGGAGACGCTCGCGCGCTCGATGCTTTGTTTGCGCGCAACACGCGTTCTTTGTATCAGACGGCGTTTCGTGTCCTGGGAAATCCCGAGGACGCGGAAGAAGCGCTGCAGGAAGGTTTGCTTTCCGCGTATCGCAACCTCCCGAGATTCGAGCGGCGGTCGCAATTTTCCACTTGGCTGACCCGAATCGTGATCAACGCGGCCTTGATGCGCCGGCGCAGCAAGCGCTCGCGCCCCGCTGTATCGCTGGACGAAGTGATCGCCGACGGTGAGATTCCGCTGGCCGAGCGTTTCGCGGACGAAGGCCCGAATCCGGAACAGCTCTACGCGGGAACGGAGCTGGGCGACCGCATGAACAAGAAACTCGCGGAAATTTCTCCGCTGCTCCGCACCGCATTCTGGCTGCGCGAGATCGAAGGGCTTTCCGCGGAGGAAGCGGCGAGCGTGCTGGGAGTTTCGCGCAACACGCTCAAAGCGCGGCTGTGGCGGGCGCGACAGGAACTGGCGGCACGGCTGGGGCTCTCGCTCGACGGGAATCTCGCGCCGGCTACGTAGCACTGCAAGGAGTTTTAGCCTGTCCGGCTTTGAAGATTTTGGCGCTTGACGCGATTTGTGGTTCGCGGCAGAAGTCAAAAGCGGACAGGCTGAAGCCCGTCCTACCTAAACCTTCTCCAGGGTTTCCAACGCTTCTCCGGTGGCTTTTTCGACGTCGGCGTGCAGGCTGTTACCGTGCGCGTCCATCGTGACGATAGCGGCAAAATTTTTCACGCGCAGCCGCCACATCGCTTCGGGAATGCCGAACTCCATCAGCTCGACGCCCAGAACTTTCTCCACGGTGCGGGCGTAGTACTGCGCCGCGCCTCCGATGGCATTCAAATACACGGCGCCGAATTCTTTCAGCGCCGCTGAAGTTTTGGCGCCCATCCCGCCTTTGCCGATGACCGCGCGTACGCCGTATTTCTTGATGACGTCAGCCTGATAGGGCTCTTCGCGGATGCTGGTGGTGGGCCCCGCGGCCTTGACGATCCATTCGTTGCCATGCTTCAGCATCACGGGGCCACAGTGATACAGCACGGAACCGTTCATGTCCACCGGTGGCGGATTCTTCATGAGGTAGGCGTGCACGTTATCGCGGCCCGTACACATTTCGCCGTTGATGAGCACCAGGTCGCCGACTTTCAGGGCTCGTACTTGCGATTCCGTCAGCGGCGCCGTCAGCACAACTTCGCGTCCCGTCAATTTGAACCCGGAGCCGCGCGCCATGCGGTCCACGGGGCGCGAAGGATCGCGATAGAGCCACTCGGTGATCGCACCCGTCGTTGCGTCTAGGCGCACACCGAGACGGCGAAACGCCCAGCAGTCATACGCCACCGAAACGAAGAAGCTCGCCGGAAGACGGTTCGCGGCCATGATTTTGCATCCGATTAGAGACGAATTTCCGCCGAAGCCCATCGCGCCGACGCCCAGCTTGTTCGCCTCTTCCATGATTTCGGCTTCGAGCTTGGCGAGCACAGGGTTGGGATTCACGTCATCGAGCGTGCGGAAAAGCTGTCCCTTCGCCAGATCGTAGCCGTGCGCGCGGTCGCTGCCAATGCAGACGCCCACGGCGCCCGGCGCGCAACCCTGCCCCTGCGCCTGCCACACGGCATGCAGGATGCATTTGCGCACCCCTTCGAGATTGCGGTCGGCGCGGCCCAGGTGATCGAGCGTGCACGGCACGGAATACTGGATGTTCTTGTTTTCACAGCCGCCGCCCTTGAGGATCAGCTTCACTTCGATGTCATCTTCTTCCCATTGCTCAAAATGGATCACCGGCGTCTCTTCGCCCAAATTATTGCCGCTGTTTTTCCCCGTCAGGGAATCGACGGAATTGGGACGCAACTTGCCGAGTCGCGTGGCTTCGGCGACGGCTTCGAGGATCGCCTTCTTGATGCGAATCTGATTCACGCCTACGGGCGTGTGAATCACGAACGTGGGCATGCCCGTATCCTGGCAAATCGGACCGGAATCGTCGGCGGCCATATCGATGTTGGACAAAATGATGTCGAGCGCTTGCGAGGATTGCGTGTCCGGCGTTTCTTCTTTGGCCGCGATGGACATGGCGGCGCGGACGTCGGGCGGAAGATTCGTGGACGTTTGCGTAATCAGTTCGAGCAGACTGCCGGCAAGGAATTCCATTTCACTACCTCCCCAAACCGGTTATTTTACACTATCTATCGCGAGGGTTACCGGGCAGGGGACAAATCATCGGATGTGACAAACAGAAATTCCTGATCCGCTCCGGTTAATGTCCGCTTGAAGTCGAAAACAATCCTGGATTCCATGTCGACGGGAACCCCGTCGCGGCGCGCCGGCTCATAACGCCACATCTGCAAGGCGTCCATCGCGGCGCGCGCCAGCACGGGATTTCCTTTCACGACCGTCACGTCGCGCACCTCTCCGGCAGCCCCAATAACGTAATGCAACTCCACAGCCCCGGCGATACCGGATGTCCTTGCCGCTGCCGGATAGACTGGATTCCGACGCGCGAGCAATTGAGCCGCAACGAATTTCCCGTTTGACTGAGCCACCTGCGACGCAGGCGCGGCCGGCGGCAATGCAGCGAACTGCAAAGCCAGCTGCGGAATGGCTGGCGCCACAAGGGTTGGCGGTGCGAGGTCGGCCGCCGGAGACGTCACGGCCGGATTTCGTCGCATTGGTTTCATGGCCATTCCGGCCCGCGCAAATGTGGTCCTGTTTGGGTGAATTTCGCGGACCGTCGCCTTTACCACCGGCCGCGGCGCAGGCATCGTGAGCGTTGGAGCGGCGGCCTGATTCGATGAGACTTCAGCGGGAGTCGACGACGCCGCAGTCACGGGTTCCGCCGGTTCAGAAGCTGCCGGGACACTGGGCGGAGGGGTTACGATCTCAGGTTCAGAGGGGGACTCAGGGAGCGTCGAGACATGAGACGCCGTGAAGGCGTGCGCGAAAAATGCGCCCACGTCCGGGAGATGCAAATCCGGCCGGAAATGGTAGGAACTCAGGCCCGGAAGGGCCACGATCGCGAGCGTTGCCAGGAGTCCCAGCGACAATTGCTTGATCCAGAGAGGCGATGAATTCCTGGAAACCTGAGAGGGCGCCATCAAGATGCTGGTCGTGAGCACTGCCGCCGCCGGAGCAGCAGAGGGAGTCGCGTTTCGATGCGATTCGAAGGCTTTCGAATCGATCACGGGCGAGGAGTCCTTCTGTTCAGCGACCACCGGAATAGCCGGAGCGGCTGGGCCAGGCGTGGTTTTCGCCGCTTTGGAAAAAGTTGCAGCGCTTTTGACGGCGCCGGATGGCGTGTGCAACAACAGCCATTCGTTGATTAACCGGCGCGTCTCTTCCGGCAAGTCAATGAACTGCATGCCGCCGCCTTTTCCCAAACCGTTCAGCCAGGCGACTTCCCCCGTAGCCTCCATGGAGCTGCCGATACCCGGCAATTTGAACCGAACACGAATGACCTGGTTTTTCTGTAACGGTTGAATCCCCTGGAAAGTCATTCCGCCTTCGCTCACGTTGATCGGGAAGCCCCCATTGCCAGGGCCGAGATCGACGTACGCAAGCGTCTCCACTCTCCGCCGGGACGAACGCCGCTGGTTGTTACCCCCGGAGGGTTGCTGGTTGAGGATTGTGGCCGATGACATATTCGATCGAGTTCCTGGCCTACGCAAGCTGCCTAGGGGTGGTCGTCCGACTTGTAGGAGCAATCGGGCATCCACAGCGGCGGCAAACTGAGCCCGAGGAATTTATGGTTAACCCATTCTAGAATAGGTCGTTAAGAGGCGAAGGCCAGGTGGGACGAAGGCGATCTTAGTACAAGTTCCTCGGCCAGATGAAAAACTCTGCGCAACGTGGGCTTCTGACTGGGCTGACCGCAGCCATTCAGGACGAGTTCTAGTACTTAAGAAGTTCCAAAATGGGAAGCCAGGTCCATTGAGTTTCCTGACGGTCGCTGCGAAGATCGCTCCAGGCCGCATGGAAGGGACCGGCCCAAATTACCCATGGCTACCAAAGTTGTTTTGCCTAGCGCAAATGGTTCAGTGACCGTGCGGGAACGTCGTCGCAGATCTCGGGTGCATCTGTCCTGCTATATCCTTGTCCGGCCTCTGGAGCCGGAGCCCGATTACTTCGAGAGCGTCATCCTGACAACCAACTCGAGCCGGGACGGGCTCTCGTTCGAGACGGACAGCGCTTCCTACGGCCAACGGATGCGTCTGCTGGTAAGTTATCCGTACTCGCTGCAAGCGGGCGCGATCAACCGCGACTACGTTGGTGAAGTGGTCCGCAGAGATGCGCTTCCGGGCGGCCGCTATCGTGTCGCCGTTCGGTTTTTGACAACCGCGAAACTCACGACGCCACGTATTTCCAACCTCAGTTCGAGCGACGTTTGGAATTCTTTGTGGCAAAAAGCGAGAGCCCACGCGAAGGCGGCAAAACTGGATTGCGTCGGCGCGGGAAACGCGTCCCGCTAAACGCGGCCATCGAGGAATCGCTCAACAGGCAGATGTATCACAAGCTTTTTTAAGCGCCAACGGCACCAGAATGGGCCTAGCACCGCGGAATACCAAGAAACGAACTCACTCCGATTCTTTGTCCCACACCCACGTGGAATCCTTCCACCCTTCCAGATCGTAGTCCGCCATGCACTGGTCCGTGAGGGCTATGCACCCGTCGAGGATCCCGCCTTTCCGCGCACCCGTGAGGATATCGAGACGGATCTGCTCGTGGTTTCCGGAATAGTTGATTTCGTAGAGTTCGTGGCGTGCGCCGAACTCCGTGCCGATCGCGTCCCAGATCAGCTTGAACAGCTTGATGCGTTCGGCGGCGGTGGCGGATGCGCCGCGATAATATTTTTCAAGAAGCGGGCGCAGATCCGGATTCAGAAAATCCTTGTAGCTCGAAGGAGACATCAGCAGGCTACCGCCCAGAAATTTCTCAAAGATGTGTCGGACGGCGGGCCAACACTGCGTGCAGAACAGGCGCATGGTGTAGGCATATTCCTGCTTGGGCACGACGGTTCCGCCCGGAGCGCTTTCCGGATCGGAGCACATCGCCGCGGTCATCCCCCAGATCAGATTTCGCCATCCGATGATTTCGCCGAGCGCCGCCTGCACGCCGCGGAAGGCGTCCGTGCCGTTGGTCTCGATGCCTTTCGCAAACAGTCCCACCATCAGGTCCAGTTTGACGGCGAGCCGCGCCGAGGACTGGAACGTGTAGCGATTCACAAACCGGGAGTGCCGGTAAAAGCTGTTGGCTCGTTCGGGGTCGCGGTAGACGAGCACGTCTTCCCAGGGGATGAATGCGTTTTCAAAAATGAGCACGGCGTCGTTCTCGTCGAAACGGCTCGAGAGTGGATAGTCGAACGGGCTGTGCGCATTCTGCTCGTAGGAAGCGCGGCAAATCAGCTTCACCCCGGGGGCGTCCATCGGCGCGATGAACACCACGGCAAAGTCCTTGGCCTTTTCCGGATCGAGCGTCGTCGAATTTGTCTGGGCCACGAACGTGGCGTGCGTCATCGCGGAGCCGGTGCCCAGCATCTTGGCTCCGCTGACGACCATGCCGTCGTCCCGCTCTTTTACGACGTGCACGTAAACGTCGCCGACCTCATGCACGGGGCGGCCGCGGTCGATGGGCGGATTGATGAGGCAGTGATTCAGAAAGAGGCACTGCGAAGAGTAGCGCGCATACCATTTGCGCGCGCTTTCATCGAAGGGCGCGTAAAACTCCGGCTCCGACGCGAGGCTGCCCATCAGCGCGGCCTTATAGTCCGGCGTGCGGCCCATGTAGCCGTAGCTCATGCGCGACCACGCCACGATCGCGTCGCGCGCCTCCCACAACTCCTGAGTTGAAAAGCACGGCTTGAAGAATTTGTGCGTGCGCACGCCGGAGCGGTCCAGACCCGTGAGAATGTCTCGAGTTTTTGGATCGTGGAGGGCGTCGTACAGGCGCGCGATGGAACGGCAGGCATTGCGGAAAGCGGGATGCCGCGTGACGTCCTTCACCCGCTCGCCGTAAATGTACACTTCGCGCGCGTCGCGCAGGCTGGCCAGGTAGCGCGCGCCGTCAAACATCGCGTCCGCGGCGGGAGCGGGTCCTCGCGGATCGCCGGTTGTGGAGATGTCGGTCATGGCGCACTTCCTCCTCGCCGTATGACTGCGCCGTTTCCAGAATGCGAAAGAGGGCTGGAATCGAAATCGGCTAGCTACACGTAATAGATGGAATGACGAGTGGAGTCAAGAACGGCGCCTACCGCTGCGGTCCTGGTCGACGGTCTTGCGGCGGATTTCCTCGAAATAGGCGTGCGCGTCGCCGTGCGTTCGGATGCCCGGACGCGCTCCAGAACTCGGACTTGTGTACATCCAGGGCGAGATTTTGCGGCGGGAGTTCGGCGTCTGTCAGGCCGGCTACGCAGAGAAAACCCGGGAGACTGCGATTGGTTTCGATGGGTGCGTCTGCGTGGGTGGCCTGAGGGGCCTCGGTCTCCAGCGTGTCCAGGGCGACCTGGCTATGAGCAAAGCTCGTTTGGGGCTGCAACGAGATCGAGGCGGGCGTGTCGGTTCGCGCGGCGGGAAGAGATGCGAGCGACCGCAGGTCCAGCGCCACGGCGTCACGCGCGGTAAGAGGGGGCACGCTGAACAAGCGTTCCGCGGTGGCGAGAATCGAGGTATGGTCGTAGGTTCGATGATCGATGATGTTGCGCGGGATCAGCGGCGAAACCACCAGGGCTGGAACGCGGGGCCCGTAGATATCAAACACAAAGCCCTCCTTATTGGCGCCGGCTACCTGAGGAATGTCGCGGGGATCGGGAGCGGCGGGGACGTCGGCATGGTCGAAGAATCCGCCGTGCTCATCCCAGGTGACGATCAGCATGCTGGACTCCCAGAGCGGTGAGTTGCGAATAGCTTCGTAGGTCGATTTGATCAAGGCTTCGCCGCCTGTGACCCCGTCGAGCGGATGCTGCGAATTGCCGCCGAGATAGTCGGAAGTGACGTGGCCGTAGTTCGGCTCGATCCAGGTAAACTGCGCATCGTAGCTCGGGTTGCTGACATCACCGGCAAATTTGGAATAGCGCGTGATATCCCAGATGTGAACGCCCTTGAGCGCATGCGCGAGCGTGAACAGCTTATTGCCCGCATAGATGCGCCACTTCAAAGATCCGGCGCGAGGATGGAAAATGTTGCCGTTTTCGCAGGCGAAGCCGCTAATTGTCTGCCAATCGACTGCTTCGAGGCTCGTAGGGCTGTGATCGAGACCGCCGGAAGATCCAGCGAGCGCGAAAAGCCGATTCGGCCAGGTGGGCCCGGGCAGCGAGCAGAACCAGGAGTCGCAGACCGCGAATTCCTGTGCCAGCGCGGTGAGAACCGGCAACGATCCTTTGCCGAAACATTTCATGACGTCGCCGGGAGCGGCAGTGCTTGGGTGCTGGCCGGGAATCGCAACTCCGCCAAAGTTCGAGACGAAGCCGCTGTGGTCGATGGCCGGATACGGGCCGCCGGGGGGATACTTTATGCCCGCGCCACAGAGTTGCTCGAGGACATCGCTGAATTCGTGGTAGGGATCGGCGGCCATGGGATCGACGGCGGGAGGACCGGCAGTGAAGGTTTCCCCCTTCCAAGTGTTGGTTGGCGCCGGGACGGACAAACCGTTAATGACCGTGGGTTTTCCGTCTACCGCGTCCGTGCCGCCGATCTCGGAAAAGCCGAGCATGTGGTCGAACGAGCGATTTTCGAGCATCAGGACAAAGACGTGCTCAATTTGCGGCATGAGAAACTCTCCGGCGAACTCCGACTCGGCCAGCGGACCGGATCGTAGAATGCGACGACTAATTTGTCTATTAGTAACAACGAGCGCCGGCGAAGACCGCGGCACTCCGGAGCATGGTTGCCGGCTTGCACGCGAATCGTGAGGGCGGCGCTCAACGGAACCTTTGGGAACGGCGTTCGCGCCCTTCAAACAATCCGCTCTGGATAAAGTAGCGATGTATACTACCCGCTACAAGAGAAGTCAGAGGAGCATTCTTTATGTCCAAAGGCATCCGATTTGGCGTCTCCGCGGCCGGGCTCTTCGCAGCGGTTTTGATTCTCACGCTGCGTCTCGACGCGAACACATCCAACCACCAGGCCGATGTGTTTCAGACCTCGCGCGGAGAGCTGCGCATCACGCCCATTTATCACGGTAGCGTCATGCTCGAATTTGGCGGAAAAGTGATCCACGTCGACCCCTGGAGCCAGGGAGATTTTACCGGCTTTCCGCCCGCCGACTTGATTGTGATCACGCACACTCACGCGGACCATCTGGACCGGTCGATAGTCGATAAGCTGAAGAAGCCCGACACGATAATCGTCGGGCCTCCCGCCGTCACCGACACGCTGAATTGCGCGCCCGCCTGCGGCGTCGTGGAGCCGATCGGCGATTCCGAGAAGCGTACCGTCATGGGCATCGAATTCGAAGGCGTGCCGATGTACAACCTGGTTTTCGGCTCGGGGCCGGGAAAGCCATATCACCACAAGGGAGTCGGCAGCGGCTACATCTTGAATTTTGGCGATACGCGAGTCTACTTTTCGGGCGACACGGAATGCACGCCGGAAGTGAAAGCCCTGAAAAATATTACGGTCGCGTTCCTGGCGATGAATCCGCCCCGAACGGAAACCCCGGCCGACGCCGCGGCGTGCGTGAAGGCCTTCAAACCGAAGATCGTGTATCCGTATCACTATCGCGGTTCGAATCTGCAGGAATTTTCCGATCCTCTGAAGGATACGCCCGGAGTGGAAGTGCGGATTCGCAAGCTGGAAGGCGAGCCGTAGAGGCAAACGGTTAGCGACCGGAGGGAAGCGATGCGCGCGAACCAGGCTTGGATCGCAACTGGCTCGCAGTGGGAAGCCGCGCGGCATCCCAGCCGCCGCCGAGCGCCTTGATCAACTGGACGCTCGCCACCATTTGCTGCATGCGAAAATTCGCGGCGGTCTCGGGCGTGCTACAGTTGATTTCATGCGGCCCGAAATCGAACAGGCGGTTGAACTCATCCAGCGTCACGATCCTAAGTCGCTGGAGGAGGCCCTGGCGCTACTGCAGAACACCGTTTTCTCGTTCAGCATGAAGGTCTGCGGCCAGCGCCAGGACGCCGAAGACACCATGCAGGAAGTTCTGCTGAAGTCGGTTCCCAGCCTTGCAAAATTCGACAGCCCGCGCGCTTTGATGGTCTGGCTGTACAAAGTCGCCAAAACCCGCTGCCTGATGAGCCGGCGCAAGAGCAAATTCGCGCCCAAGGAAGCGCTGTCGCTCGATGAACTGATGCCGGACCGGCAAGAACTTCAGGGCTTGCCCGGCAAGACGGACGCCACGCCGGAAACGGCGCTGGTGCGAAAGGAAGGCGCGAAGCGGCTACGAGAAGCGGTACAAAAGCTTCCTCCGGAGTACCGGCTCATCCTCGTGCTGCACGATATGGAGGAACTTTCCGACTCGGACATCGCCGAAATCACCGGGCTGCGTCCGGGAACGATCCGGGTGCGATTGCACCGGGCGCGGCTCTTCGTACGGAAGGAACTCGCCAAGCTGGACGGCCAAAGGGCGCCGCGACCGCCGCTGAAACATCCTGCTGCGGTCGCGCCGGCACAGCCGCCGCTCCGGGAGCGGCGCTGCAAGGAGCTGTTCGCCGAACTTTCCGACTACCTGGACGACGCGCTGGACGATTCCCTGTGCGCAGAGCTCGAAAAGCACATGAACGGCTGCGATCCCTGCAAAGCGTTTTTGACAAGTTTGGAACAGTCGATCGAGCAATGCCGGATCGCGCCGAACGATGCGCCCGACCCCCGCGTCGCCGCCCGGCTAAGGCAGGAAGTGCTGTCGAAATACCAGAGTGTGATGGCGGGTGCGAGCAAGCGCCAGACGGCAGACCCCAGCTCAACGTAGCACTTTCCCCGAACCTCGAATCTGGCTTGGAACCGAGCCGACCCCCTCAAAGCGATACAGGCAGCCATTCCTGCGTTTATCCCTATGCTTGCGGTCTTCCTGCAAGTGTGACGAAGATCACATTTTGCTGTGATGCATGTCGCATACGGGAAGCCGTCAGGCTCGCAAGCTATTGGTCGTAGAAGTGAGAGGTGGTTGCTATGGCGCGAGTCGTAATCCTGGGTGCTGGAATTTCTGGCCACACAGCCGCTGCGTTCCTGCGGAAATGGTTGGGAAAGAACGACGAAGTGGTTGTGGTGTCCCCCCTCCCTTACTACAACTGGATCCCTTCCAACATCTGGGTGGGCGTGGGGCTGATGAAAGCGGAGCAGGTCGTGTTTCCGCTGGCGCCGGTGTACGCGCGGCACGGAATCGTGTTCAAGCAGGCGCGCGCGGTGGCCTTGTATCCCGAAGGCACGGAAGAAAATCCCTCCGCATGCGTCGAGATCGAGTGGACGCTGGAAGGCAAACAGGGAGAGCGCGCACGGGTCCCCTACGACTATCTCGTGAACTGCACGGGCCCGAAACTCAACTTCGGAGCGACGGAAGGGCTCGGGCCGGGCAAGCATAGCCTTTCGGTGTGCACGCCAGACCATGCCCGCGAGACCGCGTCGGCCCTGCAAGGATTGATCGAGCGAATGAAACGAGGCGAAAAGAAACGCTTCGTCGTGGGCACGGGACACGGAATGTGCACGTGCGAGGGAGCGGCTTTCGAGTACGTGGTCAACCTCGAATTCGAACTTCGCGCGCACGGCGTGAGGGACAAGGCCGAAATCGTTTACCTTTCCAACGAATACGAGCTCGGCGATTTCGGCATGGACGGCGTCCGCATTCGCCGCTCCGGCTACGTGACGCCAAGCAATATTTTTACCGAGTCGCTCTTCGCCGAGCGCGGCATCGACTGGATCACGCGCGCGCACGTCAAGAAAGTGGAACCCGGACGAGGGTACTACGAGACGCTCGAGGGAGAGGACAAGGAAATCCCCTTCGATATGGCGATGCTTCTCCCTCCGTTTGCCGGGGTCGGGTTGAAGGCGTACAACCGCAAAGGGGAGGACATCACGCCGCGCGTATTCGCTCCGAGCGGTTTTATGAAGGTCGATGCGGACTATACCGCGAAGCCCTACGAGCAATGGGCGGGGCGCGATTGGCCGCGGTACTACCAGAGTTCGGCGTACAAGAATCTGTTTGCCGCGGGCATCGCGTTCGCTCCGCCGCACGCCGTCTCCCGGCCGCACGTAAACCCGCGGGGAACGCCGATCTTCGCGGCTCCGCCCCGCACCGGCATGCCCTCGGCAATGATCGGCAAAACCGTGGCGCGCAGCATTACGGACATGATCCACGGCAGCGACAAGCCCACGCATTCCGCCTCGATGGCGGAAATGGGCGCGGCGTGCGTCGCCTCCGCAGGCGCCAACCCATTCACGGGGACGGCGGCTTCGATCACCGTCTTCCCGATCATCCCGGATTACGAAAAATACCCAGAGTACGGGCGCGACCTGGATTACACGATGGGGGAAGTCGGCTTGGCCGGACACTGGATCAAGATCCTGCTACACCACATGTTCCTCTACAAAGCGCATTTGCGGCCCGGCTGGTCCCTGATACCGGAATGAGGAACCGGAATACGCGGGAACGGAGCAAACGATGAGCGCTCACACCCAGGAATACACGCCGCAGCAGAGCGAGCACATGAAGGCTTCGTTTTATGCGACAAAGCCGACCGGTATCACTCTGTTCTTGCGGACTTTTCTACCGTGGCAGATCTGGCGGTTCTTGCGGATCAACTGGAAGATGCTCGTCATCATCCGGCGAAGCCATAAGGGTCGCTGAATGAGCGGGTTCGGAGTTCTGAACTTGCTCTAGATTTCTGTAACGGATTCGGTTGTTCTGCATTTATTCGCTGAAGAACGGGAAGGACGTTAGCCAGTTGCCGGAGGGGGTCACCGCTCCGAACTGGAGAAAGGAAACGGTCATGCCGAAGAATGTAGGAGGAGCGGAACGGGCGATTCGACTGATGATCGGAGCTGTATTGCTGGTCCTGGCGTTTTTGCATGTCGTAACCGGAACGTGGGCGATCGTGGCGTATGTCGTTGGGGCGGTCGCGATCGTTACGGGCTTGGTTCGCTATTGCCCGGCGTGGTCGATTTTCGGGATCAACACCTGCCAGACGGCGCACAAGTAAGCGGCCATGAGGGCGAGGTCCGCGGAAAGTTTCGAGAAAAAGGGACGCAGAGCGTGTTTTTCGGGAGATGACAAAATGATCAGCGCAAAGGTTCAACTTACGCAAGCCCTTAACGCGGAGCGGCAATTCGTCGCGACGTCCGGCAGCGAGCATCACATGCTGCTCGACGATCCGTCCGGCGGCACCGGCCCAAAGCCGGTTGAATTGGTCGCCGTCGCACTGGCGGGATGCACGGGGTTCGATGTGATTACGATCCTGCGCCAGAAGTACCACCAGAAAGTAACCGGATACGAAGTGAGCGTTGAGGCCGACCAAGCCGAACGGCCGCCGCAGGTGTTTACCGACGTGCGTATCCGTCACGTGGTGACGGGCTATGACATCGACGAAGCCGCGGTCCAGGAAGCCATCCGCCTGTCCGAAGAAAAATACTGCTCGGTCGGCGCTATGGTAAAACACACAGCCAGCTTGCACACCAGTTACGAAATCGTGCAGGAGAAAACAAACTGGCTGGCAGCTACCCCCATTGCCGCCTAGAGACGGAAATCCGATATGAGAATCTGCGGACGACAAAACGTAAGGCAGAGTGCGGCTCGATCGAGCGCTTCCGTCCCATTCGGACGAGCGCCGCGCGCCGAGGCGAAGGTCGCGATTGCTTTGTTCTTTTCCTTCCTGATTCCCGGGCTCCTCTTCGGCCAGCAATCGCAGCAGCAATCACAGCAGCCCTCGCCGCTCACCTTGCGGCAGGCGGTGGACATCGCGCTCGAAAAAAACCCGCAGCGGAAAGCGGCCCTCGCGGAAACCAGGGCCGCGGCCGCCGATGTGAAACAAGCCAGGTCCATCCTCTATCCGCACGCGATGTTTTCCGAAACAGCCACGGCGGGCGACGATCCCGTTTACGTATTCGGCAGCAAACTGCGGCAGCAGCGCTTCGGCCCGGCTGACTTCGCGTTCAACGTCTTGAACGCCCCGCTTCCCGTCGGCAATTTTTCCACGCGTTTCGGCGGCACCTGGAATCTCTTCGACTCGATGGCGAGCTGGCGTTCGGTGAATCGCGCGGAGCGGGAGAAAGACGCCGTGAACCAGCAGCTGGAGCGCACCGGCCAGGAAGTCGTGTTTCGCGTCGCCGACTCCTATTACTCGGTGCTGCTGGCCAAAAAGGAGTTGGAAGTGGCCGAGCAGGCGATGAAAACAGCCGAGGCGATTCTGGGACGCAGCAAGAATCGCGTCGAGAGCGGCGTCGTCGTGGAATCCGACGCGCTGAGCGCGCAGGTGCGCGTGGCGGCCCGCAAACAGGAATGGATCCGCGCGCAAAACAATGTGTCCATGGCCCGCGCGCAGTTGAGCGCCGCCATGGGCCTTTCCACCCAGAACGATTTCGAGCCATCCGACGCGCTGACGGAGAAAACGCTTCCGGCGACGCCGCTCGACGAACTCGAGAAGCAGGCCGTCGAGAAGCGGCCGGATTTGAAACGCATTCGGTCGGAAGAAGCGGCGCAGCAGCAGAGCGTGTCCATCGCGAAATCGTCCTTCGGACCGCGCGTCAATGCGTTTGCGGGCTGGGAGCTCGACAATCCGACCCTCTTCGCGGGCGGCGGCGGGAATAACTGGACAGCCGGGCTCGAAGTGCAATTCGATCTCTTTGAAGGCGGAGCGAAACGGGCCGAGCTTTCCCGCGAACGCGCGATGCAGGACAAAGTCGCCGCCCTGAAGGAGATGGCCACCGACGGAGTGCGCCTCGAGGTCCGCAAGGCCTACTACGACGTGGACGCGGCGCGCCAGCAGCTCGAAGTGGCTCGCGCGGCCATCGCCGAATCGCAGGAGAGTTTGCGGATCAATCAGGATCGATACGAAGCGGGGCTTTCCACGGTCACAGACCTGCTCGCCGCGGAAGACGCGGCGCGGCGGGTGCAGGTCGATTACTGGGAAACCGTCTGCCGCTATTACACCGGCTACGCCGCGCTGGAGCTTGCCAGCGGCGCGCTCAATCCTCAGTCGCCCGTGGTGACGCCATGAATGGAAGGTATCGAGTTTTGTCAGTTTTTTCGGTGCTGATCGCCGGACTTGCCGGAGGATTGTTCGGATGCTCGAGCAACACTCCCGTCACGCCGGCCGCCCCGGAAACCGTGAGCGGCGTTTCCGTGATCGCCGCGCAAAGCGCCACGGTCCCCGATTGGCTCGAAGCCGTGGGAACGGTGCGCGCCGCGCAAACCACGCAGGTCGCGAGCCAGACGATGGGCAACATCGTCGAAGTCCGCGCGCAGGAAGGCGATCGCGTCCAGAGCGGCCAGGTTCTGGCCGTCATCGACGACGCGCAACCGCGCGCCGCCGTGGAGCAATCCGCCGCGGCCGTGACCGCGGCGCAAAAAGAAGTTTCCGCCGCCGACACCGATCTCGCTCTGGCTCAATCGACCCTGAAGCGCTACCAAGAGCTCTTTGACAAGAAGTCGCTCAGCCCGCAGGAATTCGACGAAATCAAAACGCGCCGGCAGGCCGCGGAAGCGCGGCGGGACATGGCGCAGGCCTCCGAAGCGCAGGCTGCCGCGGCGCTGACGCAGGCCCGAACCACGCTTGCGAATTCTCAGGTTCGCGCTCCCTTTGCCGGCGTGGTGACGGAGAAAAAGGCCGACGCCGGCACATTCGCTTCGCCGGGCGCGCCGCTTTTCACGCTGGAAGACACGCGGCGCTACCGCCTGGACGCAACCGTCGACGAAAACGATCTCCATCTTGTCCGCGCCGGCCAGACCGTTCCCGTTCGTCTGGATTCCGTGGAAGGCGCTGAATTTCAGGGACGGGTGGCGCAAATCGTTCCGGGCGCCGATCCGGCAAGCCGCAGCTTCACCGTAAAAGTCGAATTGCCCGCGGATGCGCGGCTCCATTCCGGCCTCTTTGGGAGGGCGCGCTTTCGTCGCGGCACGCGTTCGGCGCTCTTGATTCCCCGGACGACGATCGTAGAGCGGGGACAATTGCGCGGCGTCTTCGTGGTCGATGCGAACAAGATCGCGCAGTTGCGTTACGTCACTCTAGGCAACGCCTCGGGAGACACCGTGGAAATTCTGTCCGGTTTGCAGGACGGAGAAAAACTCGTCGCCGCTCCCGGAGACAGGGAACTCAGCGGCAAACAGGTTGCGCCGCGCCCATGAGCGAAACGACCCCCAATCCGAATGCTACAACCCACGTCACGGGCCTCGCGGGCCGGATCGCGCACGTTTTCATCGAATCCAAGCTGACGCCTCTGGTGATTATCGCCGCTCTGGTCCTCGGAGTTTTCGCGATCCTTCAGACGCCGCGCGAGGAAGAACCGCAGATCGTCGTGCCGATGCTGGACGTTTTTGTGCAGATGCCGGGGGCGTCCCCGCAGGAAGTGACGGAACGCGCCACGGTGCCGATGGAAAAGCTGCTGCGCGAACTTCCCGGCGTCGAGTACATCTACTCGATCAGCCATCCCGGCATGAGCATGTTGATTGTGCGCTTCTACGTCGGCACGAAGGAAGAAGACGCGGTCGTCCAGACCTACAACAAGCTCTACTCGAATTTTGACCGGATTCCGCCGGGCGTGTCCCAGCCGCTGATCAAAGTGCGTTCGATCGACAACGTGCCCATCCTCGCGATGACGCTGTGGGGAAAAAACTACGACGGCTACCAGTTGCGGCGAATCGCGGGAGAGCTGGAACACTCGCTGAAGCAATTGGATGACGTTTCGGAAACCGCCGTCATCGGCGGCCAGCCGCGAAAAGTGCGTGTGATTCTCGATACGCAGAAGCTCTCGGCGTACGGCCTCACTCCCGGCGCGATCGTCATGCAACTGGGCGCGGCGAACACGCGCACCGAGGCCGGAAGCTTTGCCGGAAACAATCGGGAATTTCAAGTGGAAGCAGGCAACTTCTTCACCCGGCCCGAAGAGCTTCAGCAAGTCGTCGTCGGCGTTCACGGAGGCCGGCCCGTCTATCTGCGCGACGTCGCCGAAAAAATCGAAGACGGCCCTGCCGAAGCCGACAGCTACGTGCTGTTTGCCGGCGCGAGGGGAGCCACTGGAAACGCGGCGAACCCCGAGTATCCGGCGGTCACGATCACGCTGGCGAAACGCAAAGGCGCCAATGCCACGCTGATTTCGGAGAGCGTGCAGAAGAAGATCGCCGAATTGCGAGGCAATCTTTTGCCGAGCGACCTGAACGTCACGCTGACGCGCAACTACGGCGAAACGGCGAAAGGCAAAATCCGACGAACTTCTCGAGCATCTGCTCATTGCCACGGTTTCCGTGACGCTGCTCATTGCGCTCGCGCTGGGCTGGCGCGAATCGGGCGTCGTCCTGCTGGCCATTCCCGTCACGCTGGCCCTGACGCTCGCGGTCTTCTACCTGTACGGATATACGCTGAACCGGGTGACGCTCTTCGCGCTGATTTTTTCCATCGGCATCCTGGTGGACGACGCGATCGTCGTGGTCGAAAACATCGTTCGCCATTTCCGTCTGCCCGAAAACCGTGGACGGCCGCTCGCCGGCGTCGCCGTGGAAGCGGTGGACGAAGTCGGTAATCCCACGATTCTGGCGACGTTCGCCGTGATCGCGGCGATCCTCCCGATGGCGCTGGTGCGCGGGCTGATGGGCCCGTACATGCGTCCGATTCCGGTAGGCGCATCCTCGGCGATGGTTTTTTCCTTAATTGTCGCCTTTGTGGTTTCGCCGTGGGCCGCGCTCCGGCTGCTGCATCACTACGCGGATCGGTCGGACTCTTCGCATGAAGCGGAGGGCTGGACCACGCAATTTTACCGGCGCTTGATGAATCCGCTGATCCAAAATGCCGGGCGCAGGTGGCTGTTCCTCGGCGGCGTTGTCGTGCTGCTGCTCGCGGCGGTCGCGTTCATTCCGCTCAAATGGGTGCAGGTCAAGATGCTGCCCTTTGACAACAAGAGCGAATTCCAGGTGATCATCGACATGCCTGACGGCACGCCGCTCGAACAGACCACGCACGTGGCGCAGGCGCTCGGGAGCTATCTCGGCGGGCAGACGGAAGTTGTGAATTACCAAATCTATTCGGGCACGTCCGGGCCGTACAACTTCAACGGACTGGTGCGGCACTACTTCCTGCGGCGCGGGCCGAATCAGGCGGACATTCAGGTCAACCTGCTGCCGCTTAGCGAGCGCAAAGCGCAAAGCCACGAAATCGCGCGAAGACTGCGGCCGGAACTGGACAAGATCGCGGCGCCGTTCGGAGCGCGAATCAAGGTGGCCGAAGTTCCGCCCGGCCCGCCGGTCCTCCAAACGCTCGTCGCCGAGGTTTACGGGCCCGATTACAAGGGACAAATCGAACTGGCCGCAAAAATAAAGAAAGTGTTTCAAGACACTCCCGGCGTGGTGGACGTGGACTGGTACGTCGAAGATCCGCAGACAAAATACGATTTGAAAACCGACCTCGACAAAGCGGCGCTGCAGGGCATTTCCGCGGCGGACGTTTCCCGCACGGTGCAGATCGGATTAGAGGGAGCGCCCGCCGGGTTGCTGCATGACCCCACTGCGCGCGAAGACGTCCCAATCGAAGTGCGGCTGTCGCGGGCGGACCGCTCGGGAATCGACGCCTTGCGCGATCTCAAGCTGCCCGGACCCACGGGCGCGCAAGTTTCGCTGCGCGAGATCACGCACGTGAAAGAAACGGCGATCGACAAGAGCGTCTACCGGAAGAATCTTCGGCCCGTCGTTTATGTAACGGGGGACGTCGCCGGGGTCGTGGAAAGCCCCGTCTACGCCATCCTCAACATGAGCGACGCGATCGACAAAATTCAACTGCCGGACGGTTTCCATGTGAAGCAATACAGCGGCACGGCGCTGCCGGACCGCACGGACCGCTACTCGATGAAATGGGACGGCGAGTGGCACATCACCGTGGAAGTGTTTCGCGACCTCGGCCTGGCGTTCGCGGCGGTGCTGGTACTGATTTACGTGTTGGTAGTAGGATGGTTCAAATCGTTCAAGACGCCGCTGGTCATCATGGCTCCGATTCCGCTGACGCTCGTGGGGATTCTTCCGGCGCACGCCGCGATGGGCGCGTTCTTCACGGCCACTTCGATGATCGGCTTCATCGCGGGCGCGGGAATTATCGTGCGAAACTCGATTATTCTGGTGGACTTCATCGAATTGCGCCGCTCGCACGGGATGCCGCTGGCAGAAGCCGTGGTGGACGCGGGCGCGGTGCGGTTCCGGCCGATGCTGCTCACGGCGGCGGCGGTCGTCGTCGGCGCCAGCGTGATTCTGTTCGATCCGATTTTTCAGGGGCTGGCGATTTCATTGATGGCGGGCGAAGTGGCGTCCACGGTGCTCTCGCGCATCACGGTTCCGATTCTGTATTACATGAGCGAGCGCGGGAAAGAAGCGGCAGCGGCGCTCTAGGAAATTGTGGAGATGGAATTCACAAAGAGGAGATAACGTCATGACAGTAGATCGCTATTTGAGGATGATCGCGGGGGCTTTCGTGGTGATCTCGCTCGCGCTGGGTTATTGGATGAGCCCGTACTGGTATCTGTTTACGGCGTTCGTGGGGCTGAACCTGTTCCAGTCGGCGTTCTCAAATTGGTGTCCCATGATTTCCATCCTGCGCAAAGCGGGCGTGAAATCTTGAGCGAAAGCCTGTAGAGGGCGGCGCGGCCCAGCCTCCTACAGCAGGAGGGTTGGGGAGTCTTCCGTGGACTCCGCTCCATCCGCAAGCGTTTCCTGCGTGTGCTCGTCAGAAATCGCGCTTGCCGGCTTGACGAGAATGTCCAGAAGCCGGGCGACAAACACATTGAGGCTGGGCATTCCCATGAGCAGATCGATGGGCAGCTTCGAGCCAAAAGATTCCTCGAGCGAGTGCTGCAGCTCGAGCGCCATCAGGGAATCCAGTCCCAAGTTGCTCAGAGATTCCTCGGGGTCGAGTTCCGGCGCGTCGAGCGACATCACTTTTGCCAGGCTTTTCTGGACTTGCGCGAGGAGGGCGGCCTGCCTCCCCGCAGCGGGAACAGACAGAAGTTCCTGCAAGGAGAGGCGCGGTCCTGCATCGGCCGCGGATTTTGCCGCAGTGCGTTGCGATTTTTCGCGAAGGACGTCGGAAATCAGCGACGGCGCCTGCCCGTTTAGAGTGAGCGCCAGTTGCGTCCAGTCGACCGACATGGCGATGGCCTGCGCGGGACCGTTCGTTTCAAAGAGCCGATCGAGCGCGGCCAGAGCTTGCGCGGGCGGGATCGGGTGCATCACGCGAGACGCCGCTCCGCGCGCCCCCGATGCGCGCGTCGCCATTCCGACTTCGGCCCACGGTCCCCAATTGATGGAGAGGCACGGCAAGCCGCGGGCCCGGCGATCGTGGGCCAGCCCGTCGAGGAACGCGTTGGCAGCCGCGTAGTTCGCCTGCCCCGGAGAACCAAGCACGCTCGCGACCGAAGAAAACAGCACGAAGAAATCCAGCGGCAAACTTTCCGTGAGCGAATGGAGGTTCCACGCCCCGAGAACCTTGGGCGCCAGAATCCGGCGGAAGCTTTCCGCGTCCTGCTTGAGGAGCGCGCGGTCGTCCAAGACGCCGGCAGCGTGAATCACTCCGCGGATCGGCGGCATCGTGTCGCGAATTTCGGACAGCGCGCGGGCCAGATCGTTTTCGTTCGAGACGTCCGCTTGGATCGTCGCTACCGCGGCGCCTTTCGCCGCAAATTCGGCCACCAATTCAGCTGCAACTTTTTCACCAGCCGGGGAAGATCCACTACGACTGAGAAGCGCCAGATGCCGCGCGCCTTTCTCCACGAGCCAGCGCGCGACAGAAATCCCCAAGCCTCCGTGGCCTCCGGTGATTAGATACGTTGCGTCCGCTCGCACCGATGCGGAACTCTTCGTGCGATTGTTTGCTTCGGCGCCGCTGAAGGAAAGCACGACTTTGCCGATATTTTTGCGCCTCGCCATGTAACGAAACGCGTTGGCGGCGTCCTCGACGGGGAAAATATTGTGCGGGAGCGGTTTCAAGCTGCCCCGCTGGAACAGTTCCATCAACTCCAGGAGCAACGACCGCAGCAGAGCGGGACGCTCGCGGCAGACGCGCTCCAGATCGAGAGCGAAATAGGAGAGATTATTGCGAAACGGAAACAGGCCCAGCGGTTTGTTCTGATAAATATCCGTCTTCCCGATTTCAACGAATCGGCCGTAGGCGGCAAGGATCGACAGGCTGCGCGCGATGTATTCGCCGGGCAGAGAGTTGAGAACCACGTCCACGCCCCGGCCGCCGGTCTTCTTCATGATTTCGTCGGCGAAAGCGAGCGAGCGCGAGTCCAAAACGTGCGGGACTCGCAGCGATTTCAGGTACGCGCGTTTCTCGAGCGATCCGGCGGTCGCGAAGATTTCCGCACCGGCGTGCTGAGCGAGTTGCACGGCGGCAAGCCCTACGCCGCCGGCCGCGGCGTGAATCAGCACACGTTCGCCTCGGGAAAGTTTCGCCAGATGGTGGAGGGCATAGTAGGCGGTGAGAAACGCGATCGGAATCGTGGACGCTTGTCCGAAGCTGAACGCGGGCGGCTTGGGAACAACGGCGCGCGCGTCCGCGGTGACGAACGCGCCGAAACTTCCGTTCGCCACGGCGATCACTTCGTCGCCGGGTTTCCTGTCCTCGACTCCGGAGCCGACGGCGGAGATCGTTCCCGCGCACTCCGCGCCGAATGGAATCGGTCCGCCGGGATAAACGCCGGCGGCATTCATGACGTCGCGGAAATTCAGCCCAGCGGAATGGACGCGGATTTCCACTTCGCCGGGCCGCGGTTCCACGCGAGAGCTTCGCCGCAGCACCAGGTTCTCAAGATTTCCGGGGCGCGAGATCTCCAGGCGGAAGGAATCGCCATCGGGAATTTCCAGAAGCGCGCCGCTCGAGGAATTTTGCGTGCGCGGCACGAGCCGCGAAACGTATCTCGCGCCTTTTCGGAAGGCTACTTCGCGTTCCGTGGGAGGCAGCGACAATTCCTCAAGCAGCGCGGCGCATTCTTCCGCGCCGCCTTCCGGATCGAGATCGATCCTCGTGCAACCCAGCTCCGCGTGCTCAAGATCGATCGATTTCGCAAGGCCCCACAGAGGAGTCTCGGCGAGCGACACACGCGCGGGCGCGGTGCCGACGGCCTGCGCTCCCCGGGTCACGATCCACAATCGCCGCTGCGGGCCGCTCGGCGCCCGGAGCACAGCCTGAACGAATTTCAGCGTTTCGATCCACAGGGATTCCGCTTCCACAATCCCTTCCGGATGTGAGGCGAGATCGCGAATGTCGAGACTCGCAAGATAAACGAAGTTGCCGCATTCGGCTGGGAGCTGGAGGTTACGAAGACTTTCTGAACCAGCGACAATGCAATTCTGTCCTTGCGATCGAAGCTGCGAAGCGAGCGACTCTCCAACGCCGCCGCGATCGGCAACAACAAACCACGACGCTGGCCCCAAACCATTCGCGCCGCGAGGCGCGGCAGGCCGCTTCGGCACCCATGCGATGTCATACAGCAAGTCGCCCGGATTCTCGAGCGCTTCACGATCGGATTCCGCGCCGACGCGCTTCACTCGAAAGCCGAGAATTTCCGCCACAACGCCGCCATCGTCATCGAGCAAGCGGATGTCCGCATCGAAGAAATCCGTCGCGACGCCGTCCCCCGGCCGAACCATGCAGTGGCTAAAGATCCGCGCGCCCGGTTTCGACAAAAACCGGAGACTCGCCACTCCCGCAGGCAGGTACGTCCCTTTCCGGCGAGAGCCTGCGCCGTGTTTTTCGTCCGGCAATGCGGCCGCGAGCACTTGAAAGCAGGAGTCGAGCAGCGCAGGATGAATTCCGGTGGCGGCTGCACCTTCGCTGGATTGCGAAGCCAGCATCGCAGCCGGATCGAGCCGCACTTCTCCCAGCGCTTCGCGCTCGCCGCACCACAATTGCCGGACGCGCTGGAAGCTCGGGCCGTATTCCAGGCCGGCATTTTTCAGCGACGCGTAAAGTTCGGCGGCCGTTATAGCCCGTGGGCACCGCGCGCGAATTTCGTCCAGGCTGTACTGTTCCTCGGCGCAGCGAACGAGCTCCGCGGCTTCCACGCGCATTTCGCCGGAAGCATGCAAGGTCCACGCAGCGCTCTCCTGGTTGCCGTTGCGATCTGCGTTCGAACTATAAATCTGGAACGACGCTCTGCCGCCCGATGCCGGCGAAGCGATGAGTTGCAACGTGCGTATTTCGGAAGCGTGAAGAATCAGAGCTTCCTGAAACGCCACGTCGGACAAAACGGGCACCCCGGCGCCGTACAGTTCCGTCGAGGCCGCGCGAGCCGCTTCCAGATACGCGGCAGCAGGAAAGACGACGGAGCCTTGAACCTTGTGATCGTTGCAATAAGGAAGCGAGTCGATTCCGATCGTGGTTTGAAATTGCGGCATGGGCAAAGCAGAGTTCATCCGTTCGCCGAGCAAAGGATGCACAGGCTTCGCCGGCTTCTTCGCGCCGGGCTCGGAGTACGGCTCTTCCCAGCAGCGCTCTCGCTCGAAGGGATACGACGGCAACGGCACTTTGAACGGCCGACACGGTTCGTCGAGCGCTTTCCAATTTACAGCCGCGCCGCGAACGTACAACGAGGCCAGACTGGAAAGCATGCTTTGCCAAGCGTCTTGATCGCTCGCGAGCGAAGGAAGAAAAGTGGCCTTCGTTTCGGGACCGCGCAGGGGCGCAGCCTCGGAGAAACTGCCGGCAGGCCCCAGTTCGAGAAAATGATCGAAACCCTGCGCAGCGAGTGTCTCGATTCCTTTTCTTAGTTCGGCGTCTTGCAGCGCGTGGAGCCGCCAGTAGCTCGCGCCAAGAATTTCGTCATCCGCGAGCAACTTCCCGGAGAAGCCGGAGACGAAAGGCACGCGGGGAGAATGGAACTTCACGGTTGCAGCCACGGCTTCGAATTCGTCGAGACTTCGATTCCGGTCGCCGTTCTGACGAGCGAGCTGCCTGATTCGCGCGCGTTCCACCACAAGTTTTAGCGCGTCTTCGCAACTCAGGATGCCGCTAACGGCTGCCGCCGCGAATTCTCCTACGCCCGCGCCCAGCACGGCGTCCGGTTCGATGCCCCACGAGCGCCAGAGTTCCGCGAGGGCGAATTCCACCGCAAACTGGGCCGCCTCGCGACGTTGGGTCTCGCTCCCACAAGCCGCAAAACTGGCAAGCAAGACTTCCTCCGCCTGCAAATCGAGAAAACGCGAACAACGATCGATCGCCACCCGAAATACGGGTTGGGCTGAATAAAGCCCGGACGCGTCGCCGCCGTTCGAACTTTCGGCGCCGAACGCAAACGCGAGGTGCGGCCCGCCCTTTCTTGCCGCGTGCCCAACGCGAAGATCCACGGCGGAACTTTGCGGAGGGCGGCCTGCTGCAAAATCGGCGAGCGCTTTCCGCAGTTGCTCCGTGTTTTCCGCAACGAGCGCGACGCGGCGCGCGAAGTGCGATCTGCCGGCGTTGGCGCTGAAGCAGATGTCCGCGAGGTTCTCTTCCGAGTGCTCGGCAAGGTGCCTCTCGAAGCGGCTTGCCAGGCTTTGAAGCGCGTTCTCCGTCCGGGCGGACAGCGCCAAGATGTGATACGGGCGGGGCGGCAAACCTTCCGGCCGGTATTTTGCCGGCGCTTCTTCGACGATCAAGTGCGCGTTGGTGCCGCCGAATCCGAAGCTGCTGATGCCTGCAAGGCGCCGAGGCGCGCGGGGCCACGGCTGCGGCGAGGTGGGAATTGCGATGCGGGTGCCGGCGAGAGAAATCCGCGGATTGAGTTTCGTGAAATGCAGCTGGCCGGGGATTTCATCGTGCTGCAAACACGCGAGCACCTTGGCCAGGCCGGCCATTCCCGACGCGTTTTCCAGGTGGCCGATATTAGCCTTCACCGCTCCCATCAGACACGCGGGATCGTTGGGAGCCCCCTTGCCCAAAACGCCTTTCACGGCTTCCACTTCGATGGGGTCGCCGATCGATGTGCCGGTGCCGTGGGCCTCCAGGTACGTCAACTCGCCCGGCGAAACTCCCGCTTGCTCCAGCGCCGCGCGAATGACGGATTGCTGCGCCGAGGCGTTGGGCGCAGAAATGCCTGCGGTGCGTCCGTCCTGATTCACGGCCGAACCGCGAATGAGCGCGTGAATGTGATCGCGATCGCGCAGCGCGTCGGAAAGACGTTTGAGAATCACCGCGCCGCAACCTTCGGCGCGAACGTAACCGTCCGCCCTGGCGTCGAAAGTTTTGCAGCGGCCGTCGGCGGCCATCATTCGCGCGTGCGAGAAAGCGATGGTCACTTCGGGAGAAAGAATCAGGTTCACCGCACCGGCGATCGCCAGATCGGATTGAGCGCTGCGCAGGCTGTCGCACGCCATGTGAATCGCGACGAGAGAAGAAGAGCAGGCCGTGTCGATGGCGACGCTGGGGCCGCGCAGGTCCAGCAAGTAGGAAATGCGGTTCGCTGCGATGCTGTGCGAGTTGCCCGTCCCAAGATACGCGTTGATCGTCTTGAGGTGATCCTCATAATTCAGGATCACGTTGGTGTAGTCGAACCCGCCAATCCCGACAAAGACTCCGGTGTTGCCGCCCGCCAGCTGATCCGGCGGCTGCCCCGCATTCTCGAGCGCTTCCCATGTGACTTCGAGCAGCAGCCGCTGCTGCGGATCCATCGCGGCCGCTTCGCGCGGCGAGATGCCGAAAAAATGCGGATCGAATTGATCGATGCCGGAGAGAAATCCTCCCCACCGCGTGCTCATCTTGCCTGTGACTCCGGGCAGGGGATCGTAGAGCGCATCGACGTCCCATCGTTCGCGCGGAATTTCCGAGATGGCATCGACGCCGTTTCGCAGCAACGTCCAGAATTCGTCGAGACCGGCTGCGCCTGGAAATCTGCAGCCGATGCCGACGATCGCGATAGGCTCTGCTCTGTGGCGCTCGTCCCGGCCTGCGAGGGGCCGTTCGCCATCGCCGCTCTTACGAACGTGCCCGTTTTCCGCTTGGCGTTCCCGGCCAGGCGATGCGAATACGGCTGCGTGCTGAGGTAGTCCCAGACGAGTCCGCTGCGCGGCTGGATCGCGCCATTTTGCTTCGCACTCCGAATTTCGCACTTGTTCTCGCCATTCGTGCACGACGTTTAAGCGTGCCGGAAAGAAATGCCTCGCGGCAGGCGTAGCGCTGAATTTTTCCGCTGGAAGTTCTGGGGATGCTGCGCGGCTCGATCAGCACGAGGGCATCGGGGTGAACTTCGTGCGACTCGGCGAGGGCACGGCGGATCGCGGCGACAACTTCTTCGTTCGGGATGGACGCGCGGTTCTTCACTTCCTGAACGATGACTAAGCGCTCCGCTCCATCGACCTCGACGGAAAACGCAGCGCCCGAAGCGGGCTGCAGCGCGCGATGGCTGCGCTCCACGGTGTATTCCAAATCCTGAGGGTAGTGGTTGGAGCCACGAATCACGATGAGATCTTTCAATCGTCCCGTAACGAAGAGCTCTCCCCGATCGAGAAAGCCGAGATCGCCGGAACGAAGGAATGGGCCTTCGCCGCTGGCAAGATGCGCGCCGAATGTTTCTGCGTGTCTTCCGGCTTGCGCCAATAGCCTCGCGCCACGCTCGGCCCGGAAATCCAGATTTCGCCGACGCGATCGGCGGCACACGGCAAAAGAGTTTCGGGATCGACGATCGCAACCTTGAGACCCGGCGCAATTCCACCGCATCCCACGAACACTGCGGCTGCCCGCAGCATCCTCTTCCGCGAACGTGATTCGATTTCGCTTCAAGTCCTCGGCTTGCACGGCGCGCGCGGCAGGGCGCGCCGCCATCGGATCGGCCTGAAACGATCAGCGTGGCTTCCGCAAGCCCGTACGCGGGCCGAAACGCTTCTCGCCGAAAGCCGCACGGACCAAACGCTTTGGCGAAGTGCGCCAGCGTATCCCGGCGCACCGGCTCCGCGCCGCACAGCGCGACTTTCACGCTCGTGAGATCGAGCGTTGCGCGCTGCTCCGCGGAAATTTTTTCCCCGCACAGTTCGTAGGCAAAATTCGGCGCGACCATCGTCGTGGCCCGATAACGCGTCACTGCCGCGAGCCAGCGTATGGGCCGCTGCAAGAAAGACGACGGCGGCATCACTACCATCTCTCCGCCCGCGAACACCGGCTGGAGCAAACCGCCGATCAAGCCCATGTCGTGGTAGTGCGGCAGCCAGGTGACGCCGACGCTCTCTGAAGAAAACCCGAAAACTTCCCGCAGGCACGCGAGGTTGTGCAGCAAATTGCCGTGAGTCACCATCACGCCGCGCGGGGCCGCGGTCGAGCCCGAGGTGTATTGCAGGAACGCCAGCGTCTCGAGATTCGGTTCGGGACCGCACTTTTCTTCAGCAGACGCCGCTCGGCAATTCATCGGTCGCAAGCCATTGCATTCGCTTGCAGTTCCGGCGCGCGTTTGAAGAGATCTTGCGATTGGCGATGAATCTTCGCCGTCGTCAGAACAAACTTTGCTTCGGAATCCGCGGCGATCGCCCAGCAGGCGCGGAATCTGCCGGTGCAGGCGCGCGGGAAACACGGGAACCGCGACCACGCCCGCGTAGCAGGCAGCCCCAAAACGCGGCGATGAAATCGAGCCCGCCCGAATAAAAAAGCAGGGCGCGTTCTCCCGCCTGCGGCCAGCGATGCGAGGGAAGCTGCAACGGATCGAGCGCGGCCTTCCAACTCTGCGTAAGTGATGCGGGATTCTTCGGTTTCGCCGTCGGCAAGATAACGGAACGCGACGCGCGGCCCGTGCTCTGGCGCTCTTGCGCGGAGCAGTTCGAGCAGATTGGAGAAATTCGCGCCCCGATCAGCTGCGAAAATGGTGGCCAAAGTAGAGAACTCCCCACAAATTCCTGCGCGCCGGGACGCGCGGCGGAATACCCAGTGGAATCGCGCAACGCTCCCCGGAGCTTTGCCGCTGCCGTTAATTTTTTTCCAGAGCCTCCGGAGTGAACAGCGAAGCGTCGAGACCCGGTATTCAGATGAATCTCGTCAATCGTCAAAACGGATTTCGTGCCGTCGAGCGGCGAGCGCATTTCCGTTTTTCGCGCGCCCCAAATCCCGGAAACTTTGCGCAGCCCGCTGGCATGCATTTCGCGCACCTTGCGTCCGTCCTGGTCGTAGATCTCGGCATGCAGGATGCAGGGTACATCCTGCGCCACCCAGTAATAAATGAATTTATATTGGGAGTTGGCCGGCGCGGCGGGCGTGGCCATAATTTTGAACGTCTTGTGATTTTCGATCACATCTTCGGCGGGAAGCAACTGGTACGTAAAATCGTCAAGCGAGTGCTCGGCAATGTCCTCATAGGTGAAGTCGCTTCCGGCGAAACGCTCGGACTGCTCGCGCGGCGCGACGCTGCGCACCCGCTCGGTGGCGGGCGTGTAGATCCATTGCCGGTCCGTCACGCCGGGCTTATTGATGGAGAGCAGCGTGACGCCGCGCAGCTCCGCCGGATCGGTGAAGCGGACAAGCGTCTTGCCGTTGCCGAAGGAACCGACGCGGTTCAGGGAAAACCGTTTCCGTCACCGTCTGGCCGTCTTTGTCCGTTACGTCCAGCGTGACGCGCAGCGTGGCGTCGCGGCTGGTGTCCTGCTGATAGACGCCGGCCATGATCGCTTTGGCATCGTTCTGGGCGAACATCGACGCCGCGCAGATAACGCAGAATGCCGGCGCCCACAAGCGCCGCGATGAGGCGCTTACGTTCCCGCGAAAGTAGAAGCACGGCGGCTCTATTCATAACCGATCGCCTCGACCACCTGCATACAAGCCGCCTGCCTCGCCGGCCACCAGCCCGCCGCGAGCGACACCGCCGTTACCACCGGCACGGAAAGCAGCATGAAGCCCCACGGAAAATAAAATGGCACCGAATAGCCGACGAGAACGACCGACACTGCGTGCGACATGAACACGGTGTTCAAAATTCCCGCCACCGAGCCCACGATCACTCCGACGACCGCCACGGCCACCGCTTCCAGCAACACAAGCTTGTGGATTTGCGACCGCAGGCCGCCGATCGCGCGCACGATGCCGATTTCGCTGCGCCGCTCGGAGACCGAAATCAGCAGCGTGTTCACGATGCCGAGCACGGCGATCGTCACCGCGACGACCAGTTGCATGTAGTTCAGCGTGAAGAACTGGTCCACCAGGCTCGAAATCCAGCGCTTGAATTCCGCATTCGTGTACACGAACGCGTGGAACGATCCCGCGGTGAGCCTCTCGACTTCTTTCTTCATCGCGAGCTGGTCGACTCCCGGGTTCAGATCGACATCGATGAAATCCACGGCGTCGTCTCCCCAATATTTTTTATAGAGAGCGCGGTCCATGAAAATGGTGCCCTTTTCTGACCGGTAGTCGTCGAGAAAACCGAGAATCGGCCGCGCCAGCGTGCCGGTGGGCGATTCCAGAGTCAGCGTGCCGCCCACACCGGCTCCCCACTTGAGGGCAAAATTTCTGGAAACCAGCACGCCCTCTCCGTTGGTCAACCGGTCATGCACCGTCTGGGAATCCGCGCCTTCGATGGCGCTCTGGGAGCGCTCCAGGAACCCCTCCATTTCGATGGCGATTACGGCTGCGGTGTCGCCTCGATAGGGGATCGCGGTGAAGCGAACGTTTTCGACGTGCTTCACTCCGGGGAGCGCGGAGATCCTCCTCCCTAAGTCTTCCGTGAAATGATAGCTGGTGGACCGCAGCATCGCCGATGTGGCCACGAAAATGTCGGCGTTGAGGACCTGGTTCATCCAGCGGTCGATCATCAGCCGGTAGCTCTGAATATAGGAGGTCGTGGAAAAAACGAACATGAGGCCGACCATCAGCGCGCCGACCGTCGCCGAGCATCTGCGCGGCGTTTGAATCATGGCGTCAACGGCCAGTGCGCCCTCCGATCCTCCAGCCAATTCATGAGGGGCCGCAACGCACGCGCCGACCAATAGCACCAGCATTGGCAGAACGATCGTCAGGCCCAGCAGAACAATGGAGGCGAAGACAAATTGAATCGGCAAACCCAAGCGCGCCGGAGTCCAGAACGAGAGCCGAACCCGCGGCGATCAAGCAAGGCTCCCCCGCCAATGCGCTTCCATCCCTGCGCGGATTCGCGGTGGCGAGCTTCGATATTGTGTAGCGCCAGCGCCGGGTCCAGGCACGCCGCGCCGTGCGCCGGGATACCATGCGCCGATCATGGATGCCGCGATACCCAGCAGCAAAGGCGATGGCGCATTGGTCGAGGTGCAGTCGCGCGGGCGCGGCGGTGGCCACAACTCCGTAGACGGCTGCGACCATGCCCCGCATCACCCGATTGGCCGCGGACGCCAGAACAAAACCTCCCGCGATGCCCACGATCGAACCGATCACCCCCATCAGCAACGCCTCTCACAAAAACATCCGGTTGACGTTTCCCTGCTCGACGCCCACTGCGCGCAGAATACCGATTTCCTTCCAGCGCTGGTTGACCGCAATCATGAAGGAATTGAAGATGATGTACACGCCGACCAGCAACGCCACAAAACTCGTGATCAGAATTCCAATGCGCATCGCGGTGACGGCATTTTCGAGCGACTGCCCGCGCACTTCCGGGCGTTCGACTTCCACGCCGGGAGGGAACTGGGCGCGCAATCGTTGCTGCACAACCTCCACGGGAACGTTCGCGGCGTTCATCACGTCGATGCGGTCAAATTTGCGGCCGCGATGGAAAACGACTTGCGCGGAGTAGACATCCATCACCGCGATGTTGCCGCCGAAGACTTCCCCGACGCCGACCGGTTTGAACGTTCCCTGGACGGTGAATTCTTTCTTGCCCTCGGTAGCGAAGAGCGACAGCTTGTCTCCGACTTTCAATCCGTGGCGGTCGGCGAAGGCCCGCGAGAGCAAAATGGAATTGGGTTGCGCAAGAAAGACAAGCGGATCGGCGATTTGCGTCTGCGTGCGATCGAATTGGTAGTCGCGAAGCTGCTGATCGCCGGTGGTGTCCACGCCCAGGACGAGAAGAGCGCCTTCTTCGGCAAAGGAAGTTTGAACGAGGGTCTCGACGACCGGTTCGGCAAGCTGCACGCCGGGCGTGGCGCGAACCGTGTCGAGAACTTTTTCGGAAAATCCGGATTCTCCCGCGGTAATCTGCAGCGTGGCTTTGCCGGCAAGTTTTTCCACGGTCGCGCGCAGCGAGTCGAGCAGCGTCGCGTTGCCGGTGCGAATCGCAAAAAAGACCGCCACGCCCAGCGCAATGCCCAGCGTCGTCAAGGCCAGCCGAAGCCTGTGGGCGCGCCATTGTCTGAACGTGACGAGCCACAACGCGCCAAACATCACTTCACCCCCGTGGCTGCGGTTCCCGCCTGCTCGCTTCGTCCGGTACGCATTTCCTTGACGAATTGGCCGTCGCGCAGCGTCAGGATCCGATCGCAAAACGCCGCGGCAAGATCATTGTGCGTGACGAGCAAAATCGTGGTGTTGTATTCGCGATGCAGATCGTCGAGCAGGCGAAGAATTTCCTCTCCGGTGGCCGAATCCAGATTGCCGGTCGGTTCATCGCCGAGCAGAATCGGCGGACGAAAAATCAGCGCGCGGGCTATCGCCACGCGCTGGCGCTCGCCTCCGGAAAGTTCGTCCGGCCGGTGATGCGCGCGGACGCTTAACCCGACTCGCTCCAGCATCGCCCTAGCGCGCTCTTCCGCTTCGTGCTTTCGCAAGCCTTGCAAGCGCAGCGGTAGGGCGGCATTTTCGATCGCGGTGAGCGTGGGCAAGAAGTTAAACGTCTGGAAAATCATGCCGATTTTTTCGCGCCGGAGGCGGGTGCGCTGGTCGTCGTCGAGGGACGAGAGTTCGACGCCCTCCAGACTAGATCGATCCGGACGTGGGCTTGTCCAAGCCGCAAATAAGGTTGAGTAGCGTGGACTTCCCCGAGCCGGACGGCCCCATCACGGCCAATCGTTCGCCCTGTTCGACCGTCATGCTCAGATTATTCAACGCCTGGACGGCTCCGCTGCCGCCGTAGCTTTTCGAGACATTGGTCAGCTGAATCATGGGAGCCGCCGCATACAACAGGGGATGAGGGGCCAGTGTCTCACGCCAAAACCGATTCTACCGCAGCGCGGAAGAAAGATTGCAGGCACAATTGTAAAATTTCTCCCCGGAAGAATATTCTAAGTGGTTTGTTTGGAATAACTTATTGAGCGAAGGACCGGCCAACGAACCGTCATCTATTGGCTCCAGAAAACCGTCCCTCTGGATGTCCCAACGAAATCGCATTGCCGGACATATCTGTTGCTGTTCCGTCTGCAAGAGACTACTATCTGGACTGTCCCCCCACTGGTATCCCGGAGGTTGAAATGTTCTCCCGCGTCCTGCGGTATTTGGCCCCTTTCTGTGTCCTCATCTTTGTGGGCGCCACCGGCATGCGCGCGCAGCGGCCGCCGAGTACGGCATTATGACGGGGAACTCGGCCGCCGCTGGAGCATCAGGGAGGCCATCGACACCCATGCCCAATTTCAACATCCCGGGCGGCCCATCGAGCGCCGGCGCAGCTCGGGCCAGGCGGGGGTGCCATCGGGAACAGCAGAGTCGGCGGCAAAGACAAACTTGCAGTTTTTTCAGTCCCATTCCGGCCCGCAAGCGGCCATGGTTGCCGTGCGCACGACGCCGGATCACGCCTCGGCATGGATTGACGGCAAGTTCGTCGGCCCGGCGCCGCTGGACCTGAAATTAGCCCCCGGCCACCATCAAGTGTTGGTTCGCGCGCCCAACATGCAGCAGTCCGTTCGGGAATTTGACGTGACCGCGAAACAGCCGCAATCGGTCGAGGTGTCGCTGAAATCCGCCTACCAAAACCAGGTGGCCATCCACTGGCCGGCGCAGAAGTAGCGGATCAAGACCGCGGGAGTCGTACAGGGATCGCCTGATGGCGCCCACGCCAGACAGGGAGTCTTTCAATTAAGACGATCGAAATTACCTCCCGTTTGAACAGGAAGCTGAGTAACCTCTTGCGAAAATTCGTCCAACCTGGCACTTGGAGCAATTCGTGGGATCAGGCAATATTGGGCATTCGGTATTCAATTCTTACGGAGAAGATTCACTCCCACGAGGGGTGAGCTTTCAGCACTAGCTACCCGAGGCGAGATTCGTTACCACGGAAGGAAATAAGAGTCACTCCGCCAATCATTCCAGGTAATACTATGCCTCTCTTTTCTCTCCGACCCAACGGAATGATCGGTAGCATCGTAAAACGTCGCTTGCCCTGCCGGGCGTAGAGTCGCCCGCGCGTCATCGAGGCAGCCCCAGCAGCCGGGTATCCGGGCGTTTCCGAACGATTGAGGAGGCTATCGTTGAAGTTTGCCGCAACAAAGGCGATCGCGCGTTGTTTCCCCTGCTGGAGCCGTTGCTGTTTGCCGTCTGGATGTGCGCGCTGCCCGCTTTGGCGCAACAGCCGGGAACCGCACCCCAGGGAACGCCCTCCTCCATCAGCGGCAAGGTCACAGCCTCCACCGGCCAGAAGACAACCAATGATCTCGCGGGCGTCACAGTAAAGTTGACGCCGGCGGCGCCGGGATCGAAAACCTCGACGACATCCACCGATTCCGACGGCCACTATTCGTTTACCCATCTGGCGCCCGGAAGTTACAACCTGGAGGCGGACGCGGAGGGCTTTCAGCCCTGGACCGCTTCCGTGACGCTCGCGCCCGGCGAGACAGCCAGCGGACGATGTTCCGTTGCAGATTACCTCCGTCGAGGAGCGAATCGAAGTGCAAGGGGAAGCGACCGAAATCGCGACCCAGAGCGTAAGCGCGACGGCGACGGTCAGCGAGCAGCAACTCCAGGATTTGCCGCTCCGCACGCAACAGTTTACCGAAGCGCTGTCCATGTCTCCGAGCGTCATTCGCACGCAAGAAGGAAAGCTGAACTTCAACGGCCAGGCGGAAAGCCAGGGCATGCTGCTGGTGGACTCGGGGGAAAACGTCGATCCTGTCTCGGGCAGTTTCGCGATTCCGATTCCGGTAACCGCGATCCAAAACATTCAGGTTTTCAGCACGCCGGACAGCTCCGCGTACGGCGGATTTTCCGGCGGGTTGACCCGGATCGACATCAGGCCTCCCGGCCCGGCATGGAACTTCAAGCTTTTCGACATCGTGCCGTCGTTTCGCGGCAAGAACGATCATCTGATCGGCCTGATGAACATGACGCCTGGAGTCGGATTCGGCGGCCCGCTGATCAAGAACAAACTCAATTTTTCGGAGAACATCAAGTACATATTCCGCAAAGATCCGGTGCACGGATTGTCGTGGCCGGTGAATGAAACGATCACCTATAGTCTCGTGGCGTTGACCGAATTCCAATACACGTTTTCGACCAAGCACCTGCTGAGCGCCACCATCAACGTATTCCCGTCGACCGTTTTGTATTCGAATATCAATTCCCTGGTGCCGCAAACCGCGTCCTCGAATTTTCGCCGCCGGGGCTCTTCCGTCGGAATCTCGGACTCGTACCAGTTCGATTCGGGCGCTCTCCTTTCGACGGCCGTGCGCTATACGAATTTCTACACACTCGAACGCGGCCAGGGATTCCTGGACATGACCATCAATCCCGAAGGCTGGGGCGGCAATTTCTTCAACACGTCTCTGCTGAACGCAAATCAGCTGGAGGCCTTTCCCGTCCTGCAGTTGCCGGCGCTCTCCTGGCACGGCACCCATCAGGTACAGTTCGGCGCCGATGCCCTTTACCGGACGTTCACCGGAAACAGCGATTCCCGTCCCATCCAACTGCTGGCGGAGGGCTGCACGGACGCCGATCTGTTCGCGACCTTGTGCACGCCGGCCGAGACGATCACGTTCACGTCTCCGGGAGCTCTGCAAGGCGGAGACACCGAAGTCGCGGAATACGCCGAAGACCGCTGGTCGCTGGCCAAGAGCTTGACCTTCACCTTCGGCGGCCGGCTTACGCACCAGACGATCGGCCGCGAGGTCGCCTTCGCGCCGCGCGCGGGGCTTGCCTATTCGTTGCTGGACGGAAAACTGGTCCTTCGCGCGGGAGCGGGGTTGATTTACGGACACGTCCCGTTGCTGGCTACCGATTTTGCCGGGTTTCAGGAGCGAATGATCACACCCTACTCCGGCGGCGTCGCGCAGCCGACGATCACGTTGCAGAACGTATACCAGGACCCGAGCGGCGGGTATTCATCTTCGCTCATGGACCGGAGCAGTACCCGCACAGTGACAGCGAACCTCGAAGGCGAAACGCCTGTGCGGAACAATCTCAGCCTTCGATTCGGCTATTTCGAGACCCACACGGTCAATCTTTTCGTGATGAATCCGGTCCTCCCAACCTCGGGGACATCCGGCTTCATGGCCCTCGCGAACACCGGCACGTCCAACTACCGGCAAGCACAAATCATTGCGCGCTACCACCCCAGCGAACGGAACGAGCTGAACATTTCGTACACCTGGAGCCGCGCGCGCGGCGACCTCAATACGCTCGCGGATACTTTCGTCCCCACACAAGCCCCGGTGATCCGGCCGAACGCGTATGGCATCCTGCCTTCCGACATCCCGAATCGCGTGCTTGCCTGGGGCTACGTCACGCTGCCCAAGAAATTCGTCTTCAGCCCCGTGGCGGACATTCACACCGGTTATCCGTATTCCAATATCGACGTCCTCCAGAACTACGCGAGCGTGCCCAATAGCTTGCGCTTTCCGGTCTATTTTTCGCTGGACGTCAAACTCTCCCGCGAGTTCATGATCAAAATGCCGTTCAAGGAAAACGGAAAGCGGCGGAAGATCAGCATTGGGGTTTTCTCAACCGACGTGACGAATCGCCTCAACCCGCACGATGTCTTCAATAATATCGGGGCGCCCGCGCCGCTGTTTGGGCAGTTCGACGGTTTTGACCGGCGCTTGACCGGACTCGACATCAATTTCGGCGAGTGAAAATCCCGCGCGCGTCGCGCTACAATCACGTTCCATGCAGAGGCCTTCGGGGGATGTCCCTATGAAATTGTCGTTTGCGCTGGCGGTTGGCGTGCTTTGCGCCGGTGCGATGGCCGCGATCGCGGGTCGGCCCGCAATCGCGGAGGACGACCCGCGTGGACTGCTTCAGGCGGACGGCGCTGCCTTCGGCTCCGGAGCATCCCATGTCCATTTGAACGACGATTTACTCGAGGCGAATGCCACCTGGACGGATGCCTCCGGAAACACACGAACCAAATCGCAAATCATTCGGGCGATCCACTCAGGAAAGGGATTGTCGAAGGATTCCGGCGGCGAGAACGGCGGCTCCGCGGCTGGGTCTGAAACCGCCCCGATCCGCGCTCACGTTTACGGCCAGCTCGGCATGGTTCAGGAGAACATCGGGAAGCTGTACCTGCTGCGCGTTTGGGTAAAACGCCCTGCCGCCTGGCGCCTGCTGATCTATCAAGCCGTGTCGATCAGCGCGCCCCCCTCCGCTGAACCTGGAAACGGCGGGTGCGAGAACCCGTGTAACACCGTGCCGTTTCATCCGCGAAATGAAGATCAGCGCGATCTGATTCACGCGTACCAGGCCGTGGAAACAGCTGTGACCGCGCACGATTCCGCCGCGTGGGGATCGCACATCGCCGGCGAATTTTTTGCCGTCACTTCGAATAGCGACCGACCGCTCGATAAGGCGACTCGGATGGCGGGATTGGACAAGCAGAAGGAAGGCGGGATCGCGCCGTTTCCTCTCGTCTCGGCGCGCATGTTCGAATTCGGGGACGCGATGGTGATGGTTTCCCGCCAACAGCCCGGGCACGGCATGCCGTTGCACGTGACGCGCGTGTGGTTCAAGCGGAACGGCGTTTGGCTGGAGGCGTACAGCTATCAGACGACAGTCCAGCCCGCGGCTTCGACTCGATAATCACTTGAAAAAAATCGGCCCGCGAGTCTTTGTCAGTTTGGCCGAACCGGCAGGGACAGCGAACTGGCGGATGCGCCGGCGTCATTTGCCTTCAAACCGCGCGCCGCCAGAATTTCATAGTTCTGATACTTGATGGTCAAAACCGCGTGCCCGCCGCCGCGAATCGCGGAAACGGATTGATTCTCCGCAGGCAGCCAAAAATCGCCCACCTTCTGATACGAATGATGAATGTCCGTCTTCTTGATCCAGAACGAGGGATTCTTAGCGGGTTCCGCTTCGATGCGGCAAACCGCGAAGTCCCTGCTGTCCACCCAGATCTTTCCGCGATACAAAAGTTTGCTGGGCACTTTGGGTTGGACGGCGACCACGTACGAACAATTGTCCGGAGTATCCTGCCGCTGGAGGTCGCTGAAATCGTAGTTGCTCGAGTTCAGAGCGACGCGCGCCCGGTTTGCATCGGTGGACGCTTCCAGTTCGGCTTCCAGCAGGCGTTTCAGGACTCGATCGACGAGCCATTTTTCCCCGCTCTGGGAAACGATCGTGAAATGTTTCGTCGCCGGCGCTTCGTAGGTCATGTCCACAACCATCTCGGCGTGGAACGAAGCGGGGAAGCCCGTGTACACCAGGGTGTAGTAGCGCCTGTCCTGGTAGCTTTGCAGCGCGTCCGCGCGTTCAGCATTTCTCTCCACCAGATTGTTCAGGAACTGCGCAAGATTGATGCGCGATTCGACCATCGCTTGCGGAGCGGACGACTGCGCGCGCGAGGCGGCGGGCCACGCAAATATCAGCAGGAGCAGAGGAGCGAGCAGCGTTCGGGAATCGTATTTGCGTGTGCACATAGGGTCTCGGGTTTCTTGCAGGTGCGCGGGCCCCGGGATGAAGTTCTGTATCAGGTGTTTACGATCTTGGTCGCGTCTTCCAGCAGGATGCTTTCCGCCTCTACCGCGGTTTGCGCGTAGCGCGCGTAGACTTGGTACATCC
Organism: uncultured Acidobacteriota bacterium; assembly: GCA_963800455.1. Lineage (GTDB taxonomy): Bacteria > Acidobacteriota > Terriglobia > Acidiferrales > UBA7541 > Palsa-360. The sequence continues at coordinate 2,672,760 of CAWDAY010000004.1, forward strand.
CGCCGAAAATCTGCTCCCAGGAGCCGATCGACACCGCGCGCTGGCGGGCTTCGAGACGCATGGAGGCGTGCAGCTCCGGCTGGGTCAACCAGTTCGCCAGCAAGGGCGCGAATTCATCGAACGTTTGCGCGACGTAGCCAGACTTCCCGTGTTCGACGGTATAGGCCGGGCCGCCATGCGGCGCCACGACCGCGGGAACGCCGGAGGCGAGCGCTTCCAGCACCGCCAGGCCGAATGTGTCCGTCTCCGAAGGAAAAACGAACGCGTCCATGTTCGCAAACGCGCGGGACAGATCGTTTCCAGTCAGCCAGCCGCAGAATTCCGCATGCCGCATGTTTTCCCGCAGCCACTGTTCCTCGGAGCCCTGCCCGATCAGCACAATGCGAAAGTCCCGATGACCCATCGCCAACAGGTCGCGCTCGAGCCGCGCGAGAAAGCGAACGTTCTTTTCCGGAGTCAGGCGCCCGACGTAGCCGACGCGAAATGGGCCGGCGGAACGGTCCCGAAACGCGGGATGGAACGTCTCGGTGTTCACGCTGTGGGACATCAGGAAGCAGGGCTTGCCGGTGACCTTGCCGAGCAACTCGACCAGTTCGCGATTCGGAGCGAAGAGCACCCGCGGAATTTTGTAAAAACGCGCGGCGGCGCGAAAGGTTCCGAATTCCGCTCCGGCGGCCACTTTCGCGGCAATACTTTCCGGCCAGGACGACAGCAGTCCGGACACGCGGCAGCGAGCGAACTGATGGAGATTCGTTTGCCAGGAAGCGGCCAGCGCGACGCCCAAGTTGTGGGCGACGAGGGCTCCCAGAATTCCGACGTCGCTCGGTCCGGTAATGTGAATAACATCCGGACTGAAATCGCGCACCAGTTGCAAAACTCTTGAGTAATGCCTCAGGAACAGCAGATCGAATTCGTGGTGCCCGTCGAGGGGAAATTTAATCCGTCCGCGGCGCAGTTGCACCCGGGTAACCGCTCCATCGCTCAGTACTTCGTCCTGCGGGCCGGCGTGCACCAGAAGAAACGGAAATCCGCGCTCTCTCGCAAATTCGACAAAGTGGCGGCTGGTATTCGCGACGCCGTCGATTTCACGATACGTGCACGGGAATAGCGCGACTCTGGTGGCGCCACGCGTCACGCACTCACCCCATGCGGAACGTCCAGCTTCCGGTGCTGCTCCGACTTCCCTCGAAACGTCAGATTGAGCGCTTGCCGCACCGAAGCATTTTCCACCATGCGGAAGATCGTAAAAATTCGGCCCAGATAGGGAGGCGGGGCTTTCCACAGCGTGGAGAGAGGGCGATGGTAGCCAAGCTGAAAATCCATGTGAAACACGCGCTCGTCCCAGCGGCGCGAACCCACCGGATGATCCGGATAGTCGCGAATCGTGTCGATCACCGTTTGCATGAAGCGGATGCCCAGCAACTCCGCGTATTGCGGCATAAAGACGATGTGACTGACGTGGTCGCGCCGGATTTCACCGATGAATTCGGCAAGCGTGGCGGCACACGTCAGGTTCAGTGCACCGCTTGGCTCGCACCCGTGCCGGTCGCCTCCGGAGATCAACGGGCGCTGCCACGCCGCCGCCAATTGAATCACGCCCTTGTTTTCCGTCCAGGAGCGCATCGCGTTGAGCTCGAAGGCATGGAAGAAGTCTACATGGGCCTTCAGAAACCGGTCCAGAACCGGCAGGAAGGTGGCTTGCCCGAGGCAATGCTGGTCCCAAAGCGGGTGATTGAAAACGATCAATACTTCCTGAAATTCATGCAGCGCGGACAGCAACTCCATCAAGCGCGGCGCGGATGGGTTGCGCGTGTACGCGGCCAGATCGTCCATGATCAGGTGCGCCTGGCTCTCCGGAAGATTGTGAATTCCCAGATGAAATACGGCGCCCTCGAACGGAACGCTCCATTCCACCGCAAACGGAACCTGCACTGGATTCGGAAGCTGGCGCAGAGCCGTGGGCGCCGCGATGCTGTCGTGATCCGTGAGCGACACCAGGCTCATCAATTCCAAATCGACTTCAATCTGGTTGCTTTCCAACTCAAAGGCCAGCTTCGGCGGCAGCGGCGGCGTCCAGTAGGCCTGCGAAAAATCCACGGGCCGGCAGGATTTCTTGCACTGTTCCTTCAGAGCCCATCGCAGGAGCGGCCATCTTTCAGCGAACGCCGGAATGAAGAGCAGGCTCTCCTTGGATTGGTTCGTATGGCTGTGCAGAGAGACAGCCGTTCGATACTTTCGCGCAATGTCCGGCTGTTTCCAGAGACAAGAAATCTGTGATTGAGTCAATGGGTTTTGTCCCGAATGATTTGATTTCATACGTAGAATGTCAAACTCAAGCCTCGCACTCCACAAGTCAAAAACTCGAATTTCCAGGCTGGCAATAACCACTTGCGTAAAACTCGCGCGGCGGGCGGCCAACTCGGGCGAACCCGCCACGCGCCTGAATCGTGCGCTGCGTTTGCGGCGCCCGTTACCGTTGTGGCTGCCCCATCGGCGCCGGAGGAGGAGGCAGCGGTGGCTGCGGGCCGAGAACCTTTACCAGCGCCTGATAGGCGCACTGTTCGTCGGCATTTCCGCCGCCAACTCCAATGGCGCCAATCAGTTGATTATCGACGACGATGGGCAGGCCGCCGGGTACGAAGTAATACGACAAACCCTCCGCCTTTCCGAGGTCCAAGCGAATGAGCCGGCCGTCCACGGTGGTGAACCGTTGCGCGACCAAACCCGAGGAGGCTCGTGCGTAGAGCGCGGTCTTGGCCTTCATCAAACCCGTTTCCGCACCGATCGGCAGCACTCCGTCCATCTGGTGAGAGTCAACGATCTGGCCGGTCGGCGAGAGTACAAATACGGCGACCGTTACGTTCCCAGGTTGCGCCTTTTGCCACTCGACGCAGGCATCGACGATCGCCCGGGCCGTATCCGCATTGATGACCGCCTTCATCAAAGTCCGCTTGGCGACATCCTCCGACACCGTCACCTTATTGAAGGGAGCGGGCGTGGATCCCTGCGCCCTTGCGATGGCGCCGCCGAACGTGAATGCCGCGGCAGCCACCGCCACGATGACTCCCGCGCGAAATAACCCCGCATGTTTCCTCATGTTGATTTTCTCCTCGTTTGTTCGAGTCTTTTTTCCCGCCGGTGCACTACGCGCGCCTCGCAAGGAGGCAGGGAACTCTCCGAAAAAGATATGAGTTGATTTTCCGGCCATGGGGACTCTACACCTACATGGCTCTGTTTCGCAAAGTTCCGTATCCGTTCTCTTGAAGCATCACAACGTACCGCGCCCTGGATCGTAGTGGGAAGAAAAACGCAACAACTCGAAGGCAGCAACACGCGCCTGCGGCCACACACTTGGAACCCGGCGGCGTGCCATAGGTTGCTTCCCCTCTGTTGTGGGATTTCTTCCGACCCGCTTTTGAGACGCGCATCCCCTGGCGCCGGTTTCGCGCGAAACGACCGGGTTCCTGAAGTATTTCGTTTGCATCGCCGCCGGATTGGCTGTTGACACGCAGCGAACGCGCCTGATACAGAGCTGAGGTGCAGCTGGGCGCGAGGAACGCGCGCCCGATGCGGATTTCAAATTTCAGAAAGCGGTGCATCCCATGACGCTTCCGTGCGAACGCGCAAAATACTCGGCCATTGTCGACCGGCCCAAGCTGCAGTTGCCAAACGGCGAGCGCATGGTCGTCTGGACGATCGTGAACGTCGAGGTGTGGGACATCGCTCGCGCGATGCCCCGGCAGGTGCTCGTTCCGCCCACCGGAGTCACGACGCTCCCGGACGTCGCGAACTGGAGCTGGCACGAGTACGGAATGCGCGTCGGCTTCTGGCGGTTCCACGCGATGCTGGAGCGCTTGAAGATTCGCCCGTCGCTATCCATCAACGCGCGCGTGTGCATCGACTATCCCCGCCTCGCGCAAGCATGCAAGGATTCGGGCTGGGAATTCATGGGCCACAGCTTCGATCAGCGACCCATGCACAGCGAACCCGATCCCGCCGCGATGATCGGGCGAACCGTGAAAACGATTCAGGAGTTCACGGGCAAACCGCCCATCGGCTGGATGGGGCCGGGCCTGACCGAGACGCTCGATACGCCCGACCTTCTGAAAGCCGCGGGCATAAAATACATCTGCGACTGGGCGTGGGACGACGAACCCGCCGAAATCGCAACCCAGCACGGACCGTTGTTCACGCTGCCCTACTCGCTCGATACCAACGACATCCCCGTGATGGCGGTGCAGTACCACGAAGCGTCCTACTGGACGCAAAAGTGCAAAGACGCTTTCGACCGGCTGTACCAGGAAGGCGCGGACCGGCCAAAAATCCTGGCCATCGCCATTCATCCCTACCTCAGCGGCCAGCCTTCCCGCATCAAGTATCTGGAAGCGATCTACAAATACATTTCAAAATTCGACGGCGTGCTGTACTGGACGGGCGAGCAAATTCTGGATTGGTATCTGAAGGCGAGGAAAGAGTAGGACGGGCTTCAGCCTGTCCGGTTTTGACTTGTTTCGATGTGGGGAAAGCCAAGAGAGGACAGGCTGAAGCCCGTCCTACTTACTTAACGACCAACCAAATTCGCGCGTTCACTTCGCCGCGGGCGCCGTCGCGTTGAAATCGGCCGTGTGCGAGACGATGACGATCCAACGCCCGTTGCGCTTGGCCATCACAAAATTGGAATACCCGGCGCGGTACGGCCAGTCGGAGCGGTCTCGCTTGCGCGCACCCGTCATCGTCCAGTAGTCGTCCACGACGGCGAGTTCTGGGCTGAGGTAACGGATGGATTTCACCTCGTCCGTGCGGTGCGTATCCTTGTAGAGATCGGCGAAGAGCCGGGCGTGTTCGTCCTCGACGGCCTGGCGGCTGCCAAGCGGTTCGCCGCGCCAGTTGACCCACTCGATGTCGTCGGCCAGCGAAGAGCACATCGCGTGCGCATCATGCGTGTTCCAGCCGTTGCTGAATCCGGCGACGACCGCTTTCAACGCCGCGTCATCCGCGCCGCTCGCCGAGTTGTCAGCGGCGGCGGGCGCGGCGCCGATCGCCAGCGGGGCCGCAATGAGCAGGATCAGAATCGCCGCAATTCGTTCGAGGTTCCCTGCCGCCGCGTTCGTCATTCTCGTTCTCATGTGGTGCGCTCCTCGTTGCATCGAAGGATTCGTGTGCAGATCTTTCGCGGGAGCTTGACTGGAAAACGGTCCACGAACTCCCGGCCGCGGTGCCGCGGGAAAACCTGCATAAGGGTACACCAATCCCGGGCCGGAAGTAATCTGCCGAAAACTCCATCCGCACGTTACGAGGCAGCGCTAGGATCACCGGCCTTTCTTCTTGACACTGAGCCTTGCAAGGCGTACCTACCAGTAATACGGCCTAGACTGATGCGCTTTCCCGGTGGCCGTGGTGTGTAAGATGTTGCGCGTCCGGCGTGTTCCGCTCTCGCATGAAATGCGATGTCGAGGAGCCGCGCCAAGGGGTGTCGGATGATGCGAAAGTGGGCGACTCGTTTCGGCCTGATGGCCGGACTTCTGTTTGCTTGCGCTCCGGTCTTTGCGCACCACGGCGGGTCCGACTACGACTTGCAGCATCCCAAGACCGTGACGGGAACCGTGACGGAATTCTACTGGTCGAATCCCCATTGCCAGGTGTATGTGGACGCCAAGGACGACTCCAACAAGGTCGTGAACTGGACGATTGAAACCCTTGCGCCCGCGGTCTTGAAACGGGCCGGCTGGAGCCCGAAAACGCTGCATCCGGGCGATCAGATCACGATCACCTTCGTTCCCAGCAAGAGGGGCACGCCCGTGGGAATGCTGCGCAAAGTCGTCCTTCCCGACGGCACGCAGCTGACGGGCGGCGACCTGGGCGAACAGCCGCCCCAGTAACCACCTGGGGACTAGCTTTTTCCCCCGGATGCGAATGCGATCCGAAGTGCAAACTGAAATCGCCGATCGGAAGCTGAGCGACAACAGGAGTTCTGGAATGCGAAATTGGCTCATGGGTTCGACGATTGCTTTGGCCGCGGGACTAGCGCTCCTTGCCGCGCACGCGCAGACCGACCGGGCCGTCGTGGCGCAGTCGAATGCCAAGCCCGCGTCGTTCGATCCGCGCGACCTGTCTGGAATTTGGAATCCCGCCCCATTCATGCAGCCGAAGGGCGAGGTCAATCCGCTGGATTTAGGCGGTCATCCCAACCCGCTCCCGCCTTTCACTCCCGCCGGAGAGGCGAAATATCAGGCCAATGCGAAATTCATCGCGGCCGGCGCGGTGCTCGATTGCGACCCGTTCGGCGTTTCCCGAAACTTTTTCACGCCGCGTCCGTTTGAAATCCTCTCGACGCGCGACAGGCTGGTGCAGCACTTCGAGTATTACGACAATTGGCGCGAAATCTGGACCGACGGGCGGAAATTTCCCTCGGACGTCGATCCCGATTTCATGGGCTTCTCCATCGGCCGCTGGGACGGAGATACGTTCGTCGTAGACTCGACCTTGTACAACGGAAAAGCATTCCTCACGTGGCAGGGTTTCCCCATCAGCCAATCCATGCACCAGACGGAACGCTGGCAGCGCGTGGACGCAACGACGTTGAAAATCGTTTTCACCTTCGACGATCCGGTGAACTATGCAAAGCCCTGGTCGATCACCGGCTTCTGGAAATTGCGGAAGGATTGGGTCCTCGATGCGCATCCCTGCACCTTGTCCGCGATCAAGGAATACGATGAACGCGTAAATCACGCCGACAAACTTCCGGGCCGTGACTACGGCGCGCCCGAAAAGAAGTAGCACCAACGCAATTCTAAAATCTCCGCCTTCGCGGCGATGCCGCGAAGGCACAGGTAAAGGAATGTCATGAAAAACATTTGGCGACGGAACCTGGTCATACGCACAGCGCTGTCCTTGCTTTGCGCGCTCGTCGTAGTTTCCGCGGCGCGCGCGGACGAACTCAAGGTCGTGACTTCCGGCGGATTTACGGCGGCCTATCTGCAACTTGTTCCCGAATACGAAGCCGCCACACACAATAAGCTGACGACCGAGTTCGGGCCCTCGATGGGCACGACGCACAACGCCATCCCGGTCCGCCTCGAACGCGGCGAGGCCATCGACGTCGTGATCATGGCTGCGCCCGCGCTGGACGAATTGATCCGGCAGGGCAAAGTACGGGCCGGCAGCCGCGTCGACCTCGTGAAGTCCTACATCGCCATGGCCGTCAAAGCGGGCGCCGCCCATCCCGACATCAGCACGGTGGACGCGCTGAAGCGCACGCTGCTCGCGGCAAAATCCATTGCCTATTCCGACAGCGCGAGCGGCGTCTATCTCTCCACGGAGTTGTTTCCGAAGCTCGGGATCATGGACCAGATCAAGGGCAAAAGCAAAAAAATCGAGGCCGATCCGGTGGGAGGAGTCGTCGCTTCGGGAGAATTTGAAATCGGCTTCCAGCAAATCAGCGAACTGCTTCCGGTGAAAGGCATCGACATCGTGGCCCCACTTCCACCCGGCGCGCAAAGGGTCACGGTATTTGCCGCCGGCATTCCCGCAACGGCGAAGCATCCGGAAGCGGCCAAGGCGCTGATCGAGTGGCTTGCGTCACCCGCCGGATACGCCGCCATCCGGAAGAGTGGATTGGAGCCCGCGAACTCCAAGTAGGAAGAAGCAGCCGGGGCGGGTGAGACCGCCTCAGCGGCACTCGCTGAAAACCGGGCTTCAGTGCGCCAAAACGTCCTTGAGAAATCGCGTCATCGCCACTTTGTATTCCTCATCCGCGCGCACTTCCGAGGGATTCTGCGGCTTTGTAAACGCATGCGCGGCGCCGCTGTACAGGTTGAGTTCGAAGTCCACCTTGGCGGCGCGCAACTGCGAGACGAGCGCCGTGACTTGGTCCATCGGCGCAACCGGATCTTCGGCGCCATGCAAAATCAGCACGCGGCCTTTGATATTCTTCGCGGCTTCCGGCGTGAAGTTGTTGAACGCGCCATGAACCGAGACGAAGCCGAGAAGTGGCACGCCCGTTTCGACGAGTTCGACCCCCGTGGTGCCGCCAAAGCAGTAGCCGACCGCGGCCAGCTTCGCCGGATCGACCATCGGCTGCGACTTCAGCACATCGAACCCCGCCACGGCGCGCGCGCGCATCAGCGCCCGGTCTTTGTCGTAGATCGCGATCGTTTGCATCATCTCGGGAACCGTCTTGGGCACAATGCCCTTGCCGAACATGTCCTCCGCAAACACCACGTAGCCCAGCCCCGCGATCATCCGCGCATCCTCGAGCGTGCCCTCCGAAAAGCCCGACCGGTCATGAATCATCAATACGCCCGGCCGCCGTCCTTGCACAGCATCGTCGTAGACGAGATAACCGGAGAGCGGCGCGTCGCCCTGTTTGTAATCGATCCACTGCGTTTTCACGGCAGCCTGCGCCGCGCCAGCGTGCAGAAACATTGCAGCGGCGGCCAATACTAGAGTCACGAGACGTGCGATTTTCATGGGTTCCCCTCCAAATGTGTTTGCACAATATCATTAATCGGGAAAAGTGGCGCGCCCGAGGGGACGATTTCAGACGTAGCGGTTTCTTCCAATGACAAAAGCAGCGAGCACCGTTAGAGCGACAGCCCCCAGGATCGCACTCAGAGATGTCGAGACCACTTCGAGACGACCGGGAAACCCGCCATAGACAATGAGAAAACCTCCCGCCATCGCACCGGCGATTCCCATGACGACGTCGATCAAAGGTCCATATTTATTGCTTTTCAGGACTCTCCCAGTGATCCAACCCGCGACTGCTCCAAGAACGATCCATGACAGAATGTACATTGGTTCTCCTTTAGCCGCTCATTCCGAACAACGAAGCGAGTAAGCGGTGCGGGCCGTCCGACCCCTCATCCGTAAGCATCTGCCGAAATGGACCCGCGAGGGCGGCCGCAATCCTGTGGAATCTGGAGCTAACCCATTATGGTACAGCACGATAACTATGGTCGTCACCTACTTAACCACAGTGGGTGAATTCACTTTACTTGTCAATGCTTAAAATGCGAGAATGATGATGCATAACTAGTGACAGTTAACCATTTGGAGGCGGACGTGGACGTTTGCCAAGTCATCAAGCAGCGGCTGGCGGAATCGGGCCTTGAGCAAAGGGACCTGGCGGCGGCCGCAAATGTCACAGAGTCCTACATTTCCCAGCTCTTGACTCGAAAGAAAATGCCTCCCGCCTCTGAGCGGACCGACATTTACGAAAAAATGGCGAAATTCTTAAACTTCCCCGCCGGGAAGCTCGCAGAGCTGGCTGAGATCCAGCGCAAGGAAGAGCTTAAGAGAACCTTGGTGGATCCGCCTCCTCCGCTATTGAAGGACGTTCGAGAGATTATTCTTCGCAAGTGCGTGCCCGACAAAAAGAAAGAAGTTCGCACTATTTTTGAAAAGCAGCCCTTCGGCGAACTGGAGCGCCTGGTCACGCAAAAACTGTTGGACATAGTCAAGCGGGTTGCCAAAGAGGAGTTGGAAAACGAGAATTGGCTTCACTTGGTGGCTCGCTTGGTTGGCCGGAGCTACGAAGAGATGCGGGTCACCGTTCTTGAGTTCCTGGACTCGGATATCTTTCACATTTCGGTTCAGAACTGCGACACCTTCCTCGATCCGTTGCTCGAATCCTGGGATATCGACCTGGCAACCTTCGCGATGGAAGTGGTGCTGAACAGGAGACTGGCCCAGGGAAGCCCAAAGAAATTAGAGTTTGTTGAAAGGGAAATCGAAGAGCGAAGGGAAGAAGCGCCGGGGTTCAAACAATTCCTCCGGGACCGCTTCCTGAGCGGCGACGCTACCGAGGAAGAGTTGAGGTTTCTGAAAAGGCTACAGTTCAGCGGAAGACAGCCCACGGCGCTGTACTACTATCGGGAATTACAGAACCTCAGGGATCCGCTCCATTTTCGAGTGCCGGCGTCTTCGAGTCCGCGGCGACGAATACCGGGTCAATCCCAAGCCGAACGGTCCGTCGCCCCCATGCAAAAATATCTGGAGGCGGATGGCATCGAGAAACACATGAAGGTTGACAGCAGAAAGACTACGATCGAACGCTGGAAGAAAAGCGAAGGCCGGCGAGACAGGAAACGGAAGCTAAGGTCTTACCGGAAATCTTCCGGCAAAGTCCAGGTCCAGCAGAAACCAATAGGTGCCGAATGAGCAGTGAAATCATCGTACAGTACGTCGGCTTTCAAGTGACATCCTCGCTTCGCGAGTATACGTTCGCCGTGCGTGATACGGCTGCCGAGCCTCTCCAGTACAAAGTGACAATTGCCAATGAGGCATTCGTCGCCCACCGTGTGCGGTATCAGGATGCACCGCAAATCTGTTCCCTGAGACTTCGTCAGGAACTGGACGCCCATGCCAACCATCCTCTCACAAACAGCTTTTGCGTGACCGACACGGAACTGGCCACCTATCAAAATGCCCACGTGCCCAAAGCCAATCGCAGCTTTGTGAAGCGTCGGGACGAAAACGAATAGGCGTCCGAGCATCGTCCCGGATCTTTCGCCCTCGGCGAAATGAAGAAATCCTTGTGGCAATTGAATAACGGAAGGTACAACCGGGTTCCCCGCCCATCAGCCTCGCCGGGGAACGACTCTAGCCCGCATTTCCCACGACGAATCACGATCGGGGAGCATGAACTCCATCACGGGCCGCAAGACTTGAGCCTATAGTAGCGCCGTCGCTACCAAAAGTGCGACGCAAGTTCTCGCGAAATAACTTCGTTTACCGTGGAGAGTTTCTCGTGAGAAATGCGGGCTAGGCGAGTGGCGGTTCGGTCCTTGGGACGGGGCAATTCTGTCTCAAGTCCAGATAAACGGGATCATCGGCAAAAATTCCCCGAGCTACCGCGAATCAAGGGTAGCCGGCGAGCCTGGGAGCCGCGTGCTTCCATTCCGGCGCCAGGGCGCCGTGGTCGCGGTTCGGCATGTTCACCTTTGGCAAGGTCTGGGCATCCATCACCTGGTCTTCCGCAATGACGCCATTCTTGAAGAGTAGAAACGCCACGATCGAGTAGACCTCGTCCGGCTTTAGCGTCCCTTCCTTGTTGAGCGGCATGGCGCGGTTGATGTAATCCCACATGGTGGTGGCGTGCTGCGCGTGCAGCGACATCACGTTGGAATCGTCCACGCAAGGCACGAGGCACGGATACATCGATTTCTTCTTACCGTCGCTCTTGATCAGGGTTGGAGCCGGGCCTCCCGAACCCGTGCTCCCGTGACACACGACGCACTGTTTCTCGCGGAAAAGTTTTGCGCCCTCCGCGGCGGTTCCATGACCCGGCGGAAGTTCCTTCCCGTCCGGGCCAATCGAGATGTCCCACGCTTTGACCTCTTCCGCGGTAGGCGTTCGCCCGACGCCGTATTTGGGAGACTGCGCGTTGGCCAATTGAGCCAGGCTCAGGACCGCGACAACCAAAAGAAGCTTACGCCATTCCATTGTGTACGCTCCCATCGGCGGCGATCCGCCACGGAAACACCGAATTGTCCGCCCCGGGCACGCGGAAATCTTTGTCGTCCGGCTTATTGAAGTATTTCGCAGCCTCGGCTCGCGTAGGCTGCCTTGTGCCCAATTCGTCCGTGCATCGCGACAGGATCACGCATTCCTTGCCGTCCCACGTCCAGGGAAAGGCAAACCGCGTATGCGCCATGGGATAGGACGGCGTGCGAAGCTCGGCAAGGTTCCAGGTCTGCCCGCCGTCGGTTGAGATCTCCACGTTGCGAATCGCGGCCGAGCCCGACCACGCTAGTCCCGTGATTTCGAAGAACCCGGGGCCGGGCAGCTTTTGCTCCCCGGAAGGAAATGTGATCACCGATTTCGGACCGATGATCCGAGTGAGCGCGGCGACGCGCGGATCCGGAACAAGATGCCCGTAATCGTTGTAGGTCATGTAGTCCTTCTCGACGACCTTGATTCGCCGCAAATATTTTACGTTGTGCATTCCTTCGAACCCGGGAACGAGCAGCCGGATCGGAAAGCCCTGCTGGGGCCGCAAAGCCTCGCCATTTTGGCCATACGCGATCAGGCAATCGTCCATGGCCTTCCCGATCGGAATGCTCGTCGCTCCCTTTACCGATTCGGCTCCTTCCGCCACGATGAAAGCGGCGCCGCTTTGCACGCCGGCCTCCTTCAGCAGCAAAGACAGAGGCACGCCCGTCCATTCCGAGCAACTGGTCAAGCCATGCGTCTGCTGCACGGTTTTGTGAGTGGATTTGGCACGATTTCCCAGGCACTCCAGAAAATGCGGGCGCGTTACAAATGGAAAGCGCTTGATATCGTCCACCGTGAGAATCAGCGGCCGGTCGACCATACCGTGGATCAGCAGCCGGTGTTCCTTGGGATCGATGTTCGGAACATACGAGCCGCGGTGCGTCGAAATATAGTGCAGCGAAGAAGGGGTAATCATGCCGACCGAATCCTGTATCGGCGACAACACGTGAAACGTCATCCCAAATTCGTCCGGCGACATTCTCTCCATCACCGAAAAGCGCTTGGACTTCACGAAGGGCGAACGCTGGCCATAGGCGATCAGCGCCTCGAGGTCCGGCATGTCCATGTTGTCCATGTCCGCCTTCGGGGCCGGCGCGCCCGCGGCGCGCACTCCCGCGGCGGCCGCGCCGATCAGCGCGGCGCTGCTCTTCAGGAATTTCCTGCGTCCGGATGATTTGGATTCCATGGGCACTCCTTTACGGATGAATTTGAGTGGAACTTCTGTTTTGACCCGCCCAGAGCCCCGAGTATACATCCGTTCGGAATCCAGGGGGATTGCCATTTTGCCGGCCGAGTGACCTCGCCACGAACAGTCCAAGCTTGGCTCTTGTTTATGCGTTGTTTTAAGGTATCTTTTTGTTAATTGCTGCTGTTTTCCAAGGTGCGCCTCGAGGCGCGGGCCACCGGCAGGCGCCGATCGGCTTTTCTGAAACACCGCCATCCAGTCAGATGATAGACAATGCCTCGGAACTCGCGGAACGGCTCGCGAACCTGAATACCACAAATATCACAGTAGCTCGCGTGTACGCGTCGATCAGCACCAACATCCGCAGTGTTCGTCCATCGTGGGTCATGGTGCTCACAAAATCGTAGCTCCACACATGATTTGCACGCTCGGGCCGCAGCCGCACACACGATCCATCGTTCAGCCACAAGCGCCCTCATGGCCGCTGTTTCTGCGGCACGTTCAGCTCCGGATTTTATCTCTTCACGGGCATGACCGGTTTTCCTCCGGTTGAATTCTCTCTCATTTCACCTGGTACAAAAGTCCCCTGGTCAGATCACTGCCTCGCGGGGGGATAAATTCATACAAGGAGTGGCATTTTCATTGGGCGGCTGGGGTGACATTTTCACGTTGCTACAACAGCGAAGAGTATCCGGGACGGTCGGCGAATCTGGCTCAATCCGCTGCTATGTGGTTGGCCCAAAAAAGGGAATCTCCGTTTCGGCCTGCGGAGCCAAACTTATAAGTTGAAGCTCTGTGCCGGCCTAACTATACTTCTTCCGTTTTTGAGCAATGGACCTCGTCATTCCAAGGGGCGGCGTGAGGATTGCAAAGGAATTGTCTTCGGGTTTCGCAGCGATCGCAGCCGCTGCGCTGATGGTAGCCTTGCCGGCTGTCTTCCATGGACAGCAACGCGCCGGAGCAATTGCCATCGACGGCGACGATATCGCCGGTGTGGTCACCAGCGCCAGTGGGCCGGAAGCGGGCGTGTGGGTGATTGCCGAGACGTCTGACTTTCAAACCCGTTTTGCCAAAATCGTTGTCACCGACGACCGCGGCCGATACCTGCTTCCCGAACTTCCGGAAGCCAACTATACCTTGTGGGTGCGCGGCTACGGGCTTGCCGACTCGCCGAAGGTCAAAGCCAAGCGGGGCACACTCGTCAATCTCACAGCGGTTCTGGCGCCCAGCCCGGCGGTCGCGGCCAAGGTCTACCCGGCGATCGCCTGGTTCGCGATGATGCACCTGCCGAAGGAAAGCGAGCTCGCCAATCTTAAGGGCGGCATGAACCGCTATCTTTCCACCATGAAGAGCGACGCCTGCGTTGGCTGCCACCAGCTCGGCGATGAATACACTCGCACCATCCCCGGGAATCTGGGGGCGTTTGCCTCCTCGCAGCAGGCCTGGATGCGCCGGCTTCAATCCGGACAGGTCGGCCTGCAAATGACCGGATTGGCGGCGTCGACTCTTGGCGGACTGCCTTACAAGTATCTTGCGGATTGGAGCGACCGCATCGCGGCGGGCGAGCTTCCCGCCTATAAGCCGGAGCGGCCCTCGGGCCTCGAACGAAATGTGGTCGTCACGGTCCGGGACTGGGCGAGCCCCACAACGTACCTTCATGACTTGACGTCGACCGATTGGCGCAATCCGACCGTCAACGCAAACGGACCCATCTACGGCTCTCCCGAACTCAGCACCGACGAATTTCCGATCCTCGATCCCGTCAAAAATTCGGCCACCACCTTCCACGTCCCGGTTCGCGATCCCGATACTCCCGTCGCCCCGCCTGCGGCTGTCTTCGCTCCTTCGCCCGCCTGGGGCAACGAAGCGATCTGGAATAGCCGCGTCAACTCGCATAATCCGATCATGGACGAGAAGGGGCGTGTTTGGTTCACCGCGGTCGTACGGGCCGCGAAGAACGAACCGGCGTTTTGCAAGCAGGGCTCGGAAAACCCCTCGGCCAAGTTATTTCCGCTTACCAGTTCGGGGCGGCAGGTCGGGGTCTACGATCCAAAAACCAGGCAGTACACGTTCGTGGACACCTGTTTTTCCACGCACCATCTGCGATTTGCCGAGGACGCAAACAATACGCTGTGGTTCAGCAATGACCGCAACGCCCAACTGGCTGAGGCGGTGGGCTGGATCAACACGAAGATGTTCGACGAAACCGGCGACGCCGAAAAGTCGCAAGGTTGGACGGCGCTGATTCTCGATACCAACGGCAATGGCAAGCGCGATGCCTACGTCGAGCCCGATCAGCCGGTGGACCCGAAGCTCGACAAACGGATCGTTTCCGACTTCTATGCCATCATGCCGAATCCCGCCGATGGTTCCATCTGGGGAGCAACCCGCACGTATCCGGAGCGGCCCGAGCAGATCGCGGCCCTGGTCCGGCTGAATCCGGGGCCTAACCCGCCGGCGACAACGCTGGCCGAAATCTACAACGTCCCGCCACCCGGATTTGGCGTCCGAGGCGCTGATATCGACCGCAACGGAGTCGTGTGGGTGTCGCTGGCAAGCGGCCACTTGGGTGAATTCGACCGACGAAAGTGCAAAGGTCCGCTCAATGGCCCCAAGGCTACAGGCGATCAGTGCCCCGAGGGCTGGACTTTCCACCGGTTCCCGGGCCCGGGGTTTCCGGAACTGCCACAATTCAGCGCGGAGTCGAGCTACTACACCTGGGTCGATCAGCGCAACACGCTGGGGCTCGGCGCCAACGTGCCCATTGCCACCGGCAATCTCTTCGACGGGGTTCACGCCTTCGTTAACGGCAAGTTCATAACGCTGCGAGTGCCGTATCCTCTCGGCTTTTTCAGCAAAGGCTTTGAAGGCCGCATCGACGACCCGAAGGCCGGCTGGAAAGGCCGCGGGCTTTGGGTTCCGAGCGGTGACCGCACCCCTTGGCATATGGAGGGCGGCAAGGGAACCAAGCCTCTGGTTGTTCACTTCCAAATGCGTCCGGATCCATTGGCAAAATAGGGCTTGCGGTTGTCGGACTGATTTCAGGAGCGCCGCAAGCCGGGAATTTCCTCGTCCCTCCACGCGAGAAATGAGTTTGTTGCAGGATCGATGCGTTCAGGTGTAGATTACCGCCATCAGAACGCCACAGAGGCGGAAACTCAGATCAAATTGTTGCCATCGGCTTCCAGTTGTGGAGCGAGCGACTCGGACGAAGGGAGGCTCCTATGAAGTGGATTGCGAATGTGTTGTTCATTGGATTCCTGTTTGCGCCGGTAGCGAACAAGCCCGCTGCGGCCGCCGATGACCCGGTGGTTCAGGCTGATCGAGCCCTTGTGCAGGCCCTTCAAAAAGGCGATCGAGCGGCCGCCGAGAAACTCCTCGACAAGGATTTCTCCTGGATCGATTCCAAAGGGGTCATGTGGGCGAAGGACGATGCGTTTGAGGCCAAGCTGAAACCGCTGATTCCCGACGCCGGCGCAGCGACGATTACCGAGCACAAGTACGGAAAGGTCGTATGGATTCAGGAAAATGTGGGAAACAACTATGTCGCTCACTTTTGGGTGCAGAGGCCCGCGGGATGGCGCCTGCTCCACACCAACGAGATCACCGTCGATCCGGCCCTGGCAGTGCACGAAGTAAGACCTAACTTCGCGGTGCCGTGCGTGAATCCCTGCCAGCAGATCCCGTACCAGCCGCTAACGCCAAGCGAGAAAGCGGCGCTCGAGGGATGGCTGGACCAGGAGTCCGGCACCGGTCATCACGACGCCCACCTGGGCGAAAACCTGCGCTCGGTCCATTCGGAAAACGGCGTCCAACCTCCGAAGTCCGAGACGGATGGCTAACACGGCTAAGGCCATGGCGGACCCGGCGATTCGCAACCGTCCTCCGGTCGGAGTAGCCCCAGTGCTGTGGATGCGCCAGTGGGACTTCGGAGACGCGGTGGTGTCCGTCATGCTGCAGCCGACTTATGGCGGCAAAGCGTATTGGTCGAGCCGCGTGTTCGGCAACCATAACGGGTTCTGGATGATGGAGGAGAGCTATCACAACACGATCCAGTCTTCTCCCCTTATGACCGCGCTGCCCACCGGCGCTAAGGCTGCCCCGGGCAGTGGCATGCCTTCGGAGTAGAGAGTCAACCGATGCTCACCCAATCGAAGCTATGGAAGAAGGTACTCGCAATTCCACTCGCGTTTTGCGGCGTGTTGGCGCTGCCGGCGCTTTCGCAAGCGCAAGCCGTGCCGCACTATAAGTTCGATCCCGAATGGCCCAAACTCCCTCTGCCCAACAAGTGGTGGATGATGGGCGTCACGGGATTGGCCGTGGACAAGGACGATAACGTCTGGATCCTGGATCGTCCGCGCGACATCGACGCCACACAGAACTATGCGCAGCTAAATCCTCCCACCGCCGAATGCTGCGTCGCGCCGCCGTCGATGATCCACATTGACAAAGCCGGGAACGTGATCGGTTCCTTCGACCCGCCGGAAGGGCATGGCATGGCGGTGGACAGCAAGGGCTTCGTCTACATCGGCAACTCCGTCAACAAAATGAACACGGTCCGCAAATACGATCCCCAGACCGGCAAGGTCCTTGCCGAAATACCCAGGGTTCCGGAGAGCCAGCCGGGCGGCGGTGGAGGTGAAGGCGCACCCGAGGCTGCAGCGGGCGCTGCGGCTCCAGGCGGGGCCGGTCCGGTCGCGTCCGCAAGGAACGCGGCGGGAGGACGCGGCGGCAATCTCGATCCGGCTGCGCGGGCAGCGGCGATCGCAGCCTTCCGCGCCAAATATCCCCCGACGACGCCGATGATCGTGGGCCAGATCGAAGAGGTTCGGATCGACGAGCCGGCTCACGAAATTTATTGCGCTGACAGCTACCTGGGCGGCCGCGTAATGGTATTTGACTTGGACACCTTCGCATTCAAGCGGGGTTGGGGCGCCTACGGGCACCCCCTGTCGGAAATCACGACCGATGACAAAGACCGCGAATACACTCCCGGTGGCCCGGAACCCAAGGAATTCCGGAACCATCTCACGCTGAATATATCCAACGATGGATTGGTTTACGCAGCGGATCGGGGGGCCAACCGCATCGATGTCACCACGAAGGAAGGCAAGTTCGTCAAGGAGTTCCTTCTGGCCACGCAGACTGGCAATCGCGGCTCCGCCGGTGGTGTCGCTTTCTCGGCAGATCCGAAGCAGCGTTTCCTGTTTATCTCGGATATTTCGAACAACACGATCTGGATCCTCAGCCGGGAGGACGGAAAAGTGTTGGGCCGAATCGGCAGCGCGGGCGATTACGGCGGCCAGTTCCACGGCCTTCACATGATCGCCACGGACTCGAAGGGCAACATCTATACCGGCGAGGTGCAGGCTGGCGAACGCGTCCAGAGGTTTCTCCTGGCAAAGTGAGGGCGTCGCGTCTGCTACAGCTTTTCGGTCACCGGCAGCGGGTTGAAATAAGGAACGGGGAGAAAATCCCGCGCGAGTGATTTGCGGCGGCGCCAGGAATTGGCGTGCGGCCATGTCACAGGAGGCCAAGGAAACGCGAATGACTCGGACACGTTCGGTCGTGGCGGTCTTCACTTTTTACGTTCTGCTCGGCTCGTACCTCTCGTCGACGCAGCAAGTTCGCGCGCAGCAGCACGCTATGACCTTCTTCGTCACGAGCGCGAACATCGGCAAAGGAGGAGACCTCGGAGGCCTGGCCGGAGCGGACGCGCATTGCCAGACGCTGGCCACC
Organism: uncultured Acidobacteriota bacterium; assembly: GCA_963800455.1. Classification (GTDB taxonomy): domain Bacteria; phylum Acidobacteriota; class Terriglobia; order Acidiferrales; family UBA7541; genus Palsa-360. The sequence continues at coordinate 2,691,181 of CAWDAY010000004.1, forward strand.
GCGGTCGGAGCCGGCAATCACACCTGGCATGCGTACATGAGCACACAGGCGCGCGGCGATCAACCTGCAATCAATGCCCGGGACCGCATCGGGCAAGGCCCTTGGTACAACGCCAAGGGCGAAATGATCGCCCACGGCCTCGCCGATCTTCATGGAGACACGATCGAACTCGCACGTCTCGGCAACAACGTCAATAAGCTGACAGCCCTGACCGAAAAGGGCGACATCGTCCCCGGCCTGAACGACAATCCCGACCCGCAAGACCGAACCTGGGCCTATGCCTCCCAGCATCCCAACTCCAATCGCCACGAAATGCTGACTGGCTCGCAAACCGATGGCCGCGCCTATACCGATAACACGGACCACACCTGCAACAATTGGACGAGCGACGCCCCGGGGAACGGCAACATCCAGTCCAATACCGGGCCGGCGGCGCAGATCGGGCTTTCCGACCGCAACGGCGGTCGCAACGGATCGTGGAACTCGTCCCATCCTACGCGCGGGTGCAGCCAGGACGACTTGGCATTCTCACACGGCGTGGGCTTGTTCTATTGCTTTGCCGTGAACTGAACCGGGTGACCGCGAGGAGTCCTGAATGACCAAGATTCGTTCGGCCGTTGCTACCGTGGCGTTGGCTGGATTCTTGAGTTCGTATGCGGCCATCGCCCAGCGAGCTCCCGGGCAGCAAAACGCCACGCCGCATTCCATGACCTTCTTCGTCACCAGCGTCGGGTTGGGCAAAGGGGGCAATCTGGGCGGCTTGGCCGGCGCCGATGCCCACTGCCAAACACTCGCCGCGACCGCCGGAGCGGGCGACAAGACCTGGCACGCCTACCTCAGCACACAGGCGCGCGGCGACCAACCCGCCGTCAATGCCCGCGATCGCATCGGCTCAGGCCCCTGGTACAGCGCCAAGGGCGAATACATCGCCCACGGTCTCGCTGACCTTCACGGGGACACCATCGAACTGGCGCGTCAGGGCACCAACCTCTTCAAACAGTCGGCTCTGAACGAAAAAGGCCAAGTCGTCAACGGCGCGGGAGACAGTCCGAACGTCCACGATATGTTGACCGGTTCGCAAACCGACGGCCGCGCCTATACCGATAGCAAGGATCATACCTGCAACAATTGGACCAGCAGCGCCGCGGGGTCCGCGCAGGTTGGCCATTCGGACCGCATCGGCGGCGGCAACACGTCCTGGAACTCTTCGCACGCAACCAAAGGCTGCGGCCAGGAGGATCTGGTGAGCACGGGCGGCGCGGGTCTGTTTTTCTGCTTCGCCGTCAATTGACGAAGCGCTTTTCTGTTCGGGGTTTTTTGTTCTTGCAGGCACGCTTGTCCATAGTCCGTAAGGACACAGACTTCATTTTTGGCAGGATCGAAAAACGGCGCGCAGGAAAGAAGCGCTCCAGAAGAACGGGAACCCACAAATGAGATTCGCGAGCAAATGCCACCGGCGCGCGGGCGGCTACGGGTCGATTGCCGGTCTGGTTATAGTATTTTTGTGCTCGCAGATCGGTAGTCGCACGCGGGCCCAGGGACAACCGCCTGTCAATCCGGATGGCGGGATCGGTGGGCTTAAAGCCAGCTTTGCCGACGTAAAGGGCGTCAGGACACGGTACTACGAAATGGGCCAGGGCGAACCGCTGCTCCTGCTTCACGGAGGCGGCTTGAACGGCCGTTCCAGCGCGAACGTTTGGTCGAAGAACATTCCCGGTTTGGCGAAGCATTTCCATGTCTTCGCTATCGACCGGCTCGGCTCGGGGCTTACCGACAATCCGCGCGAGGACAAGGATTACAACACACTGGGAGAAATCGAGTTTCTTTCCAATTTTCTAGAGACAATGAAAATCCGCCAAGTTAATTTGGTCGGCCATTCCGCCGGAGGCGCTTTGGCGTTCTACTTCAGCATCGCGCACCCGGAAATGGTCAAGACGCTCATCATTGTGGCTCCCGGCGGCCAAGTCCCGAGGGGCGGCGCCCAGAAGGAAGAAGCCTACACCGTGAACTGCCCGAAAGAGCCTCCGACCGAAGCCTGGAAGTGTGGGATCCGCGCGCAAACGTTCAAGCCGGATGTGGCGTTCGACAACGACGACTACTGGCAAGCGGGCTACTACATGATGGCCCAGCCCAAAGCCAAGGCTACCGCGGCAAAGCTAAAGGCCGGCGCCGGAGAACCCTTGCGCACCCAACAAGCCGCAGCCTGGCGGCAATCCATGATCGATCGAGTGGCGAAGGAAGGTGTTTTGCAAATGCCCGTCTTGCTCTATTGGGGCAGGCAGGACCCCACGGATTGGGCCATTGACGATCCCGTATCGAAGATGCAGCAGGGGCTGGCCCTCTACGACGCGATTGGCGCAAAGGACCCAAGTGTCCAGATGATCGTTCTCAACGACGCGGGACATTACATGTATCGGGAATATCCGGAGCTATTCAACGAGGATGTCATAAACTTCATTAGCTTCTGGAACCGCCGCACCCGGAATTTCGTCGAGCCATCGCCGTCAGCCCGTCACTGAGCGGCGCTTGCCGCCCTGGATCGGCCAGGCGGGGCCAAGGCCCGGCCCCGCTCGCTCGGTCCAAACGATCCGCGTTTCTGCGCCCGCCGTGCGGCGCGGGGAGGTTGCTTACTCGAGGCGCGGGAAGGCTTCGAGTTGCTTGCCATCGGGGAGCACGACGTTCGTCAACCGCAGGAAATTGTCTTTCTTCTTGGACTGGTAACCATTCAGAGTGACTTGGTCGCCGGGCTTGATGATCTTGCTATTCCATCCCGCGCGGTGCAGGATGAGCGCGTTCGACAATTCGCCATTCCAAACTTGAACGTTGCCGTGCTCGTCTTTCACCTGCACATAGATCTGCGCGTGAGGATTAATGAATTGGAAGTCCGTTACCGTTCCCGTGACCGTGACAATTTTCGAGGTGTCCTCGCCCGCGGTTCCGTGGTGAGCGAACGCGGGAACGACGAGCAGTACAAAGCCAACGAGAGCCGCGGAAAGGGTCCCGAATATCTGTTTCATCGAAATGCCTCCGGAGTGGAGAGTTTTCACCGCGTTCGTTTTGAGCGTCCGCGGATCGCTGAATGACTCTGTTCTTGCGCAGACCGACTCGATTGAACTGAGTGTAGCATACTTAAGCCGGATGCGAGATCGCTTCATGTGAAGACTCAGGACCACGTTTCCCGGATCCGATTCGCAGGACCATTGACGCCTATAGCGACGCGACGTATGCCACGATTGCGATCCTATCCCCGGTGTTCAGGTTTTTACAACCGGCTGCATCACTTCGCGTGGGCGAGGACCCTTTTGCCGGGTGTAAAGCTGCCCCATCGTGTCGATCCCCGACCTATCCCAAAAATTTAGCCTTGTTCAACTGGCCGAACCTTAATATCAAGAATATCAAGGAAAAACCTACGTTGGCCGCGAAGGATGGAACCGGTTTCATTCTGCTGCGCGCGGCAGGCGACGGCTAGAAACGGTCCCTTCTTGCTGAATCTGGAGCGGTCGCGGTCGCGCGTCTCTGCATTTCTTCATAAAGCGGATCGGGCACGGCAATGCCGGATTTGGAGATTCTCTTGCGATCCGCGAATCGCCGCGCGCCGGGCAGTCGCGCGCCCGGATCGCTCTCGATAGCTTGGCAAAGGGTGTCGATACGGTCGAGTACGGAGTCGCCGCCGAACCTCTCGATATCGAACGCCAGAAAAAGCTGGCCGATCCCTGGCGGCTGCCCCTTGGCGTCGAAAAAGGAACTCGCTTCAAAGCCGAAGTGCGAGCGCGTCAGCGCGGCGGAAAGCAACTCAACCATCAGAGCGAGGGCCGCACCCTTCGCGCCGCCAATCGGCACCATGGTGCCGGCGAGCGCTTCCCGCGGATCGGTGGTGGGTTTGCCGGAAGGATCGAGCGCCCAGCCCTCGGGAATGGATTCCTTCCGTTGTGCCGCCTGCATGATCTTGCCGCGCGCGACAACGCTCATCGCCAGGTCGATCACCAACGGCTCCTGGTTGCGCCGGGGGCAGGCGAGCGCGATCGGATTGGTGCCGAAAACGCCCCGCGTGCCGCCCCACGGAGCTATGGCCGCAGGCGTATTCGAAAACGCCAGTGCCAACACGTTGTGCCGGGCAAGGGACTCCACGTGATATCCAAGGACTCCGCAATGGTGAGAATTTCCGATCGCTATCGCCACCACGCCTGTTTCACGCACGATGGGCAGGGCGGCGCCGAATCCGGAGGAAATTGCGGGGAAGGCGAAACCGTGGCGGGCGTCCACGCTCACCACGGCCGAGGCCGTCCGGGTCGCTTGCGGGATCGCCCGTCCGTCAATCTTCCCGCTGGCCACCTGATCGGCGTACGCCGGCACGCGCGAAAGGCCATGAGAACCGATCCCATCGATTTCCGCGGCGATCAGCGCGTCGGCCACGCTGCCGGCATTCTCCGGGCTTGCGCCCGCGCCGACGAGAACACGGGTCGCGAGTTCATGCAATTCGCTGATCGATCGTACAGTCATAGACAAATTTGGATCAAGTTGGCCCGATGAATTGCCCGGGGTAATGGGCCGCGACAAATAGGAAAACACATTCTACAACAGTCGAAGCCGATCACGCGCCTCTTCCACCGGTTCTCCGAACATCAACCATGCATTCGCAGCGCGCGATACAGGTAACTCTCCATGAGCTTGGATTCCCGACAGGCCGGAAACGCTTGCTCGCCTCGCGGACGCGTAGTAGTGTCTGTTGATTCTCGTCCGAACGTTTCTCTGAACATGGGATCGGAGAACGCCCAATAAGTTTCCGTGGAGAAGGATGCACGAGTTTGGTTAAAGACACGGCCAAGAAACGATCCGATGTAGGGAAGTACTTTGGCATATCGCTGCCAATTTGGGTACTCGCCTTCCTTGCTGTCGGACTCGTCGTGGGCTTTCTCTTTCCCAAAAATAGTTTGGCAAGCGCAGCCTATGTAAGCGGCTCGTGGTTTCCGAAGGGCGTCGTGACGTTCGCCGGGCCGCTGATTTTTGCGCTCCTCGCCGCGGCTACGGCAAAGCTGGTGCTGCTGCACGGCCGGCGAGCCCAGCGTATGTTCGGTTTGATCGTTGTGCTGTACTTGGCTTTAGGAGTGGCATCGCTGGCCTTCGTCACGATTTGGATTCCGTTTCTGACCAAGCTGCCCTTCGTCGCGTCCGATGCGGGCGTGCTGGGGCCCGGCGTGTGGCTCGGACAAGTCGCGAGCACTCTCGTGTTGTTTCTCACCACGCAGCCGCTCATCCAGGCTCTGATCGGCGCCATGTTGGTTGGATACGTCTCCGCCGTCATGCCCGCGCTTCGTCCCCTGGCAAGCGGCTTGATCCGCAGCAGCGACGCCATCCTTTGGCTCTTCAGCAATCTCCTTTGGTATTACCCGATCATGATCGGCTGTCTGGCGATCGGCATCCCGCTCAAGTTTGGCGCGAAAGGGATGAACGCTTACGGCGAGACGATTCTTTGGACCGCACTCGTCACCGTGGCTTTTTCGGTCGTGATGGTCTCTCTGACGTTTTGGGCCACCAAGCGGACCGCCAGGCAGGTTTTCTCCTACTTTGCTGCCGTGTGGCCGACCGGATTCGGCACGGGGGGATCGTACGAGACTTTGGCGGTGAATATCGTCTCGGCCGAGCGGGATTTAGGCCTGCGCCGCGAAATTGCCGAGGTCTCCATCGTGTTTGGGACCGTGCTCAACAAAAGCTGCGCGAGCATGTCCATGCTGCTGATTACGATCTCAGCGACGCGCCTGCTGCACATCCCGATTTCCATGACCGACATCATTTTGCTTGTTCCGCCGATGCTGCTTCTGGGCCTGGTTTCGCCGGGAATTCCGGGCGGCGCGGGATTTTTCATGTCTCCCATCGTCGCGATTCTCTTGCACGTGCGGGACGCAGATACCTTCGTGAATACGTTCGTGGCCATGTATGCCGGGCTGATTCCCATGTTGTCCACGGCCGGAAACACCACGAACGACGGTCTCGTGGGCGCCTTGCTCAACGATCGATTTGCGAATTACCTCGGCCTGGAGCAATCCGCCGAGGATGCGAAGAACCGCAAGCTCTCGCCGAACGATGGGGCGGGAACAGAATCGGGAATCGGCAAAGTCATTGGCTGGGTACTGCTGCTCGTGGGCACGTGGATGCTGGTTTCGCCGCAGGCACACCTCGGTCTCAACCAGTTGAAGTGGATGCATGACTACGCTTTTCCGGGCGAAGTCCCGCTGGGGATGCTGCTCTTGAGCCTCTCGCTCTACCTCCTGGGTGGCCGGAAGGAGGGAGAGAACAAAGCGGCGCCGGAAAAGGGTGTCGCCGCGGCGGAATCGGCGGACTCGGTCGCGGAATCCGCTAAACAAGAAGCGAAACCTTGATTGAAAACGAACGGGGTAGCTGCGGAAAGCTACTGTCCGTGCCTTTGACACTCGGAAACCGGCCTACTTGTGCCCCGCGTACATCATCTCCGCGCAAATGAATTCCCCGATGTCCCAGTCCGGTCGCAACTGGAACACGAGCTGCGCATTCCATGGCTTGGTGTAAGCTTTTGGATCCTCAATCGTGATGTCATCCTGCAATGTATCGTGATTCACGCGATGGAATCGCTCCACGAGATGGAGTTGATCGCTGTGCGGATGCCCAATCCTATCGAGCCAGGTCTTGTCGTTGAAACCGATGGTGTCGACGACAAGCGTATCCCCCTCATAGTGGCCGACGGCGTGTCCCATCCAAGTTGCCTCCAGGCCGTCGGGATGCTGGCGCCCGTCCGTGAAAATTTCGCGCACGAAGTGATCGTATTCGAAATACATGATCACGCGGCCCGGCGCTTGGATGATCTCGACGGGATGTGGCCGGAAATAAATGTAGGGAACACCCGGCGGCAGGCAGTTGTAATCCGGTGAATTGGAATCTTCCACCGCCACGCCCTTTGGCCCGAAGGTGGGTTTGGCTTCGTGGTATTTGGCCTCCGCCCAAGGCGTCATGGGAGGCTCGTCCTTGGTGAAGGCAAAGCCGGAGTAGGCTCGTGCGCTGGCGGGCGCGTGCTGCCGCCAGACTCCGGACAAGTCCGGAACCTGACTCGCGGCGGCGGGCGAATTCGTCGTGGCCGGCGTTTCGGGAGACTGCCCGAATAAGACAGCTGAAAAAGCCAGAGCCGCAATCAGCGCAAAGCCTGGCGCGACAAAGAAGTTTCGCATGGTACCCCCGTCCCGATTCTGGCTTCCGAGCGACAGCTACCACTCTAGCACCGAACTTCAAACGGTCGCGACGAACAGCGCACGCGTCTCGATCGCGTGGCCTACGAAACACGTTGTGAGAACCTCCCGACCGCGGCAGGAAACACTGAACGACGCGTATATCACCAAATACAAAAGAGTGTCAATTCAAAATCCCCCGCGTCGGATATGCCGGTTGGCGTCATTTCAAACCGAAAACGACCGATTTCTTGATGATAGGGTTCACCGACTCGTTAGACGCCGGGTAGGGCTGCGAAGTTTCTTCTGCGGGAAGTCTGCAACCCGATGAAATCGCAGACGTCGGGGAATCGGCTTGCGGATGCGCTGTTTTGCGCGGGCAGAGCCGGAAGAATTCCGCGCACCTCAGGGGCGAATCCTCATTCACGATTGCGTCACGCAGAGCCGCAAGCGAGAGAAATATCTGACAACAAGTCCGATGGAGAATACAAGCGCACATCAAGTAGCAGTCGGGTTCTCGTCCTTGCGGGGGGCCTTGAATTCGGGTTCATCCGATACATCGAAAAAGAGGTGAGATATTCGGTTGCGGCGAATGCGCGCCTGTTTTGTTTTTCTCCGCTTACCTACGGTTGGTGTTCTTTGGGAATGTGTGTGTCCGATATTCGTTTCACAAGGGTTGTCAAGATGAAGGAGTCAACAGTGATGGGGAAGACATTTCTTCAACAGCTGCATTTGGATGGGGTTGGGCGATTGAGCGTTCAACATCCTAAACCATCCGGAATTCGCCAATCCCGGAGGCCCGGCGGCGCCTGGCTGGAACGATCCTTCCGTGCCTTCGACCTTCGGCTGCGGTTGCGGCACGCCCGACCAAGTGGCTCCCAACCCGGTGCTAGGTAACGGAGGCAATCGTTCCATCCAGTTGGGCTTGAAGCTGCTTTGGTAGAGTTCGAGCTTCGCCACTCGGGGATTTCGTAGATCTCGCGCGGCGTTACATGCACGGAGGGTAACGCCCAGAGGATGACTGCGGCAGTCGCTGTCACGAGCGGTATTAACTAGGCCAAAGCTCCGTCTTCGGCGATGCGGAAATCAGCGCCCGGCAGCCAGCCCATCGCCGAAGCGACCAGCGCTTCGATGAAAACGCTGGTCGAGGTATTGGTTGGGAAAGGGTTGGCTCCGCACTCGACCAAGGACATCTGCTTGGTGGTCAAGCTGGTGATGGCAAGTGCTGTGGATGAGAACGGCGATGAACTCTATCCGATGAAGTGGAACGCGGAGTTCATTGACGCACCAGTTGAAGTGACCGTGGATTCACACAACTCGCGACTCGTCTCTGTTTCACGACAAGGTTGATTTATTCAGTTCACCACTGAGTTGTTAAAGCTTCTGAAAAACATAAGATTTGGGAAACGACGCGCCGTTGCGATGCCTTTTGCATGCGGGACCGATTGGTAGACCCGAAGCGAGGACGACGTCTTAAAATATGACGCCGTCCCCTTTCGTGAATTATATCCGTGGCATTAACTCCAGTTCGCGGATGTACTCGACAACAGCTTCACTCCAGCCGTCGATGTGCGTCCATGGACCGTAGCCGACACCGTTCTTGTTACTGGCAACGTTGATCACATAGCCGCGGCCTCTCGGCCCCGGCACATGATCGTGGGCTTGTTCGTCTGTGATCACGATGATCCGGTCATAATTGTCCCGAATCTGTTCGAGCGCACGGCCGAGGTAGGTTGCACTATGCGGCTGGCTCGCATCCAGCGCATCGCGCAACGCAAACCCTCGCCGCTGGGGCACCTCGACCAGGTTGTCCGAAAACGTGAATGTGATCGCTTTCTCGCAAACTTCCCGGAGCAGAATGGCGAGGCCATATGCCGCGTCAGTTCGGAGCATCTCCGACCGGCGAGACAGCGCGGCCATCATGCTGCCCGAAACGTCTACGAGAAGAACAGTTCGCCCGGGCAGTTTTTCCTGCGCCTTGAGCGAAGCAAGCATGGCCCGCTCGAGGGATTCCTCCCACTGAGGCGCAAATCGCGCCGCAGCGAGAAAACGAAACGGCAGGACGCGTCCCGTCTTCATGGACTCAATGCCATCCACCACGAGAGATTCGTCTACGCCCGCCTGCTTCATGTTTCGCAGGTTACGAAGGAGTGCAAGCCCGCCGAGTTTTCGTTCGCGGAGCAACCGTTCCCATGCCTCACGCTTATCGGCACCGGAAGAGAGCGCCACCTCCCAGGTGTCGGGAGTTTGCAGCTCTCCTTCGATCAGCCGCTTCCACAGCGCGCTCTGTTCCGCGTCACGCGGCTTCCCGTGGCAAAGGAACAGAACGTCACGGAGACGAATCGGCCCGCTGCGGTCATACTTGGCGAGCTGGTATTCGTCGAATTTGCGGAAAGCCTCGGCCAGCCCTTTCTTCGCTTGGGCGGAGAGGGGAGCTTTGCCATCCTTCCAGTAGATTGCAACGAATTCCGCAAGTTCGTCCGCGCGCTGGATCACCTGTACAAGCGTGCGCGAAACAAATTCGCGGTGCGTCTTCAGGCGCGCTATTTCACGAACGAGCAGTAACGGAGCGTGCCGAAGTTTCATCTTGGTTCGTGCCTCGACGGCAAGTAACGCTACAATCTCGGCTTTCACCTTCGGCACGAGCGACTGAATGCGGCCGGCGATCTCCACTCCGTCCTCATAGAATTGGTCCTCCCACAGCAAGCATGCGAGCACCGATCGCCGCAATTGAAGCTCGGGGGAAATATTTCGCGCAGGAGCTCCTTCGTGCGTGCGAGTCCCCCACGGAAACGGAATTTTCAAGATGTTCAGTCGTGCCATTGTGTCCTCCTTTCCTTTGCCAAATTCAATCGTCGGGGAATTGGTGGCAACGGATGCAGCCTAGGCTGCCGATTGCTCTACCTTCTGAGCTACACGGAGCGACCGCGAGGTGGATCCGAGGCAGGAGTCGAACCTGCGACCCATCGATTAGAAGCAACCGTCACCTGCGCCACCGACGAATTCTGTATTGCTCGTTGTTCAAGATCTTTCACCGGGGAAAATCGGACACGGGGCTTTTCTGTGCGGTTTCCCGCATTGAGCTACCCCGACGATCGGGAGCAGGAGTTGAACCTGCAACCTCCCGCCGCTCTCGCGACGGGCGCTCTACGTCATTGAAGTATCCGTGTCTTTCGCCACCGGCGAATTGTCATCGTGAGTTTTCATCCAGGATGAGCGCGATTTTTTCGCTGCTATTTTCGGTTTCATCGAGACACACGAAGCCCGCGTCCCGCTTCAGTGCGACCTTGTCCAGAACGATGGCGATTTCTTCCATTTCATCGAACGTTGGCTTGTTCTTCTCGATGTACGCGGTGCATGCGCGCACGGAAAAGTGCATCCGCCGTTGCGGCCACAATGCCTGGCACACGACGACCAATTCGGTCTCGCCGTATCCCCGCGCACTGAAAGCTCGCGAACACGATTCGCACAAAGATGGTCCGTTGACGGGAGTCCCGTTCTTCACATAGATGCCCATGATTTACCTCCTTTCCAAGAAGCGTGAATATTGCGCCTCTGAATCCGCGAGAAATCCTGCACGGCCTTTTCTCGGAAAAATATTCGCCGGGGAACAAGCGCCCAGGGTTGTCTCAAGGCGGTTTTCAGTAGGTGCCTTGTCCTTCGGGACTACGCCCCCGCCCCTACTGCTTCCTTATCCTTGGCAGGATTTCCGGTCCTGCGCGACGTTGGCGGAGGAAGTAACCCTCGACTACGCCACCGGCGAAACTTATGGCCAGGGAAAATCAGGCACGGCGATATTGGGGATTCGAACCCCGCCGCTTTTCGCTTGAGCAAAGAGCGGTCTTCGCCCGAGAAGTATCCGTGTCTTACGCCACTGGCCGCTTGATCCTGGGGGAATGACCGTCTACGGTCTTTTTTGTCGAGTGACAGTCGATGAAATCGCAGACTGCGCCACCCAGGTTCAAAAAATTGGAACTAGCAAAGAATTGATGTGAAAGAAGATAGCTATCGCGAGGGACCGGACCACGTTCGGACACAATCCCGGCCCAGCATCAATCCCGCTTGCCGATCCATCGAATTGTGTTTGCGATGCTGCATTCCGAACATTCTCCAGAGCCGCGAATTCTAGATGAATTTCTCGTTTTGCGCAATAGTAAATATTCGATGCCAGAGTCAGATATTTCGGCGGCATCATTCAAGTCGCTGGACTCACCTCGACTCTCGTACACCCACTTTCCTCGCGAGTCTCGAAACAAACAGGTAAGAAGGTGGATACGACATCCATATTCGTCCGAGCGTGCCGGTTCAACTTCGAAGCCGTGAACACTCCGCCGCCCGCCAAAGCAAAAGGGAGCAATAGTTGATCGGCCAAATGCTCGCCGACCGCAGCTGCAGACGCAATGTAAGCGCGCGCTTCCTTGACGGCCTCCGTTGCGACGCTTTCGGCGCTTGCCCCGAGCCGGCCAAATCCGCAGAACAGTTCCGTCATCCCGGTGGATGTTCCCACTTCGATCAACACGACGTTTCCCGGCCCGACAGAATTCCTGGTTTCGACGATTCGCATGCATTTGTTGTCCCAATTCAGCAAGTGCGCAACAGTGTCAATCTCGCGGCGTGCAATGGCGGGAGACAAGTTCGCGACGATTGCCAATACACTCCGACGAGTGATTTCGCCGCGCTCTATCATGTCAGTCGGCGACAAGTGTTCGGACGGCTCAACAGTCGCAGTGAAGCATCCGCCTCCTACGGGATAGAAGCCATATCGCTCCAGATTCACACTTACTTTCGGTCCGAGCCTGTTAATGACTGGCAAAAAGCACTTCTCAAGAAAATCAAAGGGAGGTGCCGCCTGATTGTGTGTACCGCCCTCAATCGTGATTTGGCTCGGTCCAGACGACATCATCAGAGCCGGCAAGATCGTTTGAAATACGAGTGTGCTGCTCCCAGCCGTTCCGATGACGAAACGGTGCTTCCCCGGTCGTACAGTTCCGGGAATAAAGGTAAGAGTCTTCGATCCGAGAGTCGCGCCTTCGACTTTTGCCTCTCCAACTTCGGATGCAGCGAGAACCGCCGTAAGGTGTTGCCTTAGCAAACCTGGCCGTTCCCGCTTCGCCCGGATGTTTTCAATGCGGAACGCTTTTCCGGTTGCGAGCGACAGGCTGAGCGACGAGCGCAGAATCTGTCCGCCGCCTTCGCCCGAAGATCCATCGATCCGAATCATGTTCCGCTCCATTTGCCTTCAGTCATCCTTTAACGCACACAACTTGGTGCAACGTATGAACGATTTCCACCAAGTCGGCCTGCGCCGCCATTACAGCCTCGATCGACTTATAGGCGGCTGGAGTTTCGTCGATCACGTCTGCGTCCTTCCGGCACTCTACGCCGGCAGTCATGCGTTCGTGATCTGCTACGGAAAATCGCCGCTTTGCTTCGCCACGAGACATCGCACGACCCGCCCCGTGACTACAGCTTTGGAAACTTTCCGGGTTACCCTTGCCGCGAACGATATAGGAACGCGCCCCCATGCTGCCGGGAATGATCCCCATATCGCCTTCGCGCGCACGGACCGCGCCTTTTCGAGTGACCAGAACATTCTCGCCGTAGTGCGACTCCCGTGCGACGTAGTTGTGGTGGCAATTAATCGCCTTCAACTCCGCGACGAATGGTCGCACTTCACTCGAAGAACGGACGGCAGCAACAATTTGTTCCATCATCAGATGCCGATTCCAGCGAGCGTAATCTTGTGCCCACTCGACTGCCGCGACGTAGTCATCAAAGTGTTCCGAATGCTCCGGGAAATAAGCCAGATCACGATCGGGCAGATTGATGAACATTCGTTCCATATCTTTTCGGGCGAGCTCGATGAAGTGGCTGCCCATTCGATTGCCCACGCCGCGTGAGCCACTATGCAGCATGAACCACACCGCATCCGATTCATCGAGACACACTTCGATGAAGTGATTCCCGGTGCCCAGCGTGCCCAAGTGATTCGAGTGATTTCCTCGATCGAGCTTGGGGTGCTTTTCGAGAATCGTGTCATACCGCGGCTTTAGCGTTTGCCAAACGTCCAGCGTGCGCGCCGGGATGTCATTCCACGCCCCTCGATCGCCTCGGCCACCGTGGTTCGTTCGGCCATGAGGTACGGCCTTCTCAATCGCTTCGCGAACGCCCTTCAGAGTTTCCGGGAGGTCGCGCGCGTTGAGATCCGTTTGTACGGCCATCATGCCGCAACCGATGTCGACGCCGACCGCAGCCGGGATAATCGCGCCCTTGGTCGGGATCACGCTGCCAATCGTGGCGCCCACGCCCCAGTGCACGTCCGGCATCGCAGCAACCCATTTGAAAACGAACGGAAGTTGCGCGACGTTGACAAGCTGTTGGCGCGCCTGGTCCTCTAAGGCGACGCCCTTGGTCCACGCCTTGATGGGTATGCCCTTCTCAGGAACAATGACGTTATAAGTTGTCTCGGACATTGTCGCTCTCCTCCATTTCAGAACTCTTGGTCCCGTGAGGCGCGGAGTACATTGTCCCCCGCGCCTCCCTCGGTTCGCGATTCCCACATCGCTCGCGAACTTCCCGCTCGCTTTTTTATCGTCTCTGGCGAGATATAAATGCAGGCCACGTGCCAATCTCGATGGCGAAGGTAAGGCACTGCGACTAAGGGAGATACCACCGGGAACCTCCGAAAGAAACTCGATGCGACGATCCCATAAGATACGATATTATAAATATAGATATGCCGGACAAGCCACATGTCGCGATCGGCCTATTGGGCACGACCCTTGACGCGGGCCGCTCGCAGGATCGCTGGTCGAGTTGGCGGCCAACCGTTGCCATCTGCATGCAACCGGACTTTGTGATTAAGCGCTTGGAACTACTGCACGGATTACGTGACAAGACCCTGGCCCATCGCATCGTGAGCGACATATCAGCCGTCTCACCCGAAACATCCGTGAAGCTGCACGAAATCGAATTTGGCGATCCCTGGGACTTCGAACGTGTATACGAGACCCTTTTCAAGTTCACACGCGGCTACCCGTTTGACACGGATAACGAGGAATACCTGATCCACATCACGACGGGTACGCACGTTGCCCAGATCTGTCTCTTCCTGCTAACAGAGTCTCGATACCTGCCGGGAAAATTGCTTCAGTCCGCCCCCGAACGCGATAGGAAGGCGCCTGGAAACATAAAAATAATCGACCTGGATCTTTCCCAGTACGACCGCATTGCTTCGCGATTTCGTCAGGAAGCGCGTGATGCAGTCTCTTACCTGAAGGGAGGAATCGATACAAAGAACGCTGCGTTCAACCAACTCATTGACCGGATCGAACAGGTTGCCATCGCCACTCGAGACCCACTTCTCCTGATGGGTCCCACGGGAGCCGGCAAATCGAGGCTCGCCCGAAGAATCTATGAGTTAAAGAAAATGCGCCACACAATCACAGGAGAGTTCATCGACGTAAACTGCGCGACACTTCGAGGCGACGGGGCGATGTCCACGCTCTTTGGACACGTGAAGGGAGCCTTTACCGGAGCGCTCAAGGATAGACCCGGAGTCCTTCGGGCCGCAGATAAAGGAATGCTATTTCTGGACGAAATCGGAGAGCTTGGAAACGACGAGCAAGCGATGTTGTTGCGGGCTCTGGAAGAGAAAACTTTCCTGCCGCTTGGATCGGACCGTGAAGCTCACAGCGATTTCCAAATGATTGCGGGAACGAACCGCGACCTACTCTCAGCCGTCCGGGAGGGCCGCTTTCGTGAGGATCTTCTGTGTCGAATCAATTTATGGACGTTTACATTACCGGGCTTGAGGTCGCGTCCTGAGGACATCGAACCCAACCTGCAATTTGAGCTAGACCAATTCGCGCAGCGCACTGGCCATCGTGTAACCCTCAGTAAAGAGGCCCGCGAGGCTTTCCTTCGTGCCGCGCTCGCCTCGTCAGCAAAGTGGACTGGCAATTTCCGTGATCTGAACGCCGCGGTCGTCCGGATGGCCACGTTGGCACAAGGCGGACGAATTTCCGTTGAGATTGTTGAAGAAGAAATCGAAAGGCTCAAGGCGACTTGGGCGGCACTCGAAGAACAAGAAGAATCGGATGGCCTTCTTACTCAAATTCTAAGCGCAAAAGCGCTCGACCATATCGACCTGTTCGACCGAGTTCAGCTTGCTCGTGTGATTCAAGTTTGCCGCGATTCACGTTCGATGTCGGAAGCTGGCCGTCAATTATTCGACGCCTCGCGAACGCGCAAGACAAGTACGAATGATGCGGATCGCCTACGCAAGTATTTAGGCCGATTTGGAATCGAATGGGATCAAATTGTGAGAGCGTGATGGTCAATCCATCTAAATTCTAATTCACGGAGAATAGCGTAGGCTCCACGACAGCCTGCGCTTCGGGATTGTAGTAGTCGTACAAGGTCGAAGGAGGTGTCACGGCTTTCAACCCGAAACGCGGCTTAAACGTAAAAGAAAACTTCGTGCCCCCTGCGTGCGGCCAGAGATAAACGACCATTCTGTCCGGCAACACTTCGTACTGGTTGATGTCCCATCCGGATTCCTTCATTGCCGTCTCGACCGAGCTTCTGTCCACTTCCGCGCCGGGTGGCAGGCCGATTTCGGCCAGCATCATTCCGTAACCTCGAAATCCAATTCTCTCGGCTTCGACACTGCATCGAGTGCTCTCCCCCACCTTGGCCGACGGGCTCTCGTAGTGGACTCGCAGCCGCAAAGTGTCCGAAGATTTGTCTTCGTGCTGGAAGTCTTCCTCCTTTGCGGTCTGGACCCAGGGCACATAGTAATCCGAGATCAATTGGAGCGACGCCTGTGCGGATCCTGCGCCACGGCGAATTTCCAGATGATGTGGTCCCGGGGAAATAAATTTCGATATATCGGCCGTGACCGGGGCGGTCAGTTCGTCGGGACTCGGCATGTTAATGGTTAAGGTCTGACGACCGTCGACCAGGATCGACGCTACGAGGTTCGCCTTTGACGAAACGCCCGGTCCGCTCGTCGTCCTTGGAACCGTGAACGAATGGATTGCATCCAGGACGTTCACAGTCGCCTGCGTCGAGAACCAAATCCCGAATCGATCTTGATTACGAAGCAGAAAAAGCAAACCCCGGGACACGAGTGGATCGGCCACTGTATTGTTATCCGATGCTTTCTCAAACGCTTGCAGCACGATCGCGGTCGTTTCGACTCGTCCAGTTAGCCCCCATCCATAGAAGGGCGTATTGGTCTCAAGAGACCAGTAGCTGAAGTTGCCTTCGCGATGTTCCAGTTTCCGCAGCCTCTCAAGACTTTCAGTGACACGAGGCTTGTCTCCCACATAGAACGACGCGAGCGCGTAGGACGCGATCAGATAGGGCTCATCGTAAGAGCTGGCTTGCTTTTCCAAATAACCGAGCGCTCGCGCGACTGCCGTCGATGCCGCTTTGGATAAACGTGCGTTTTCTGCGGGATCAGCCACCGTGACTTTTGTTGTGGCAATGACCCGTGCGATATATGCGGTCAAGACAGCCGTCCGGTGCGCGTCTTCTGGTCCGCCCCAGGTGGTCGCGATCCAACGACCGTCGTCCTGCTCGTGGTGCAGCAGCCACGACAGATTTCCCTGGGCGATAGAATCATCGACGTTTGTGAACTCACGTGCTTCACTTAGAAATTTCATGGCGTAGGCAGTCAGCGCGGGATCGGAATCACCTCTACCCCAATACGTGATTCCTCCATCAGGGGCTTGATAAGAGAGCAGCCGCCCGTAGCCGAGTTCCACATACCGCTTCGCGCGGGCGACAACGGTCGGTGCGGCACCCCGCGCGTCTTTGGTGTATTGCAGAAGCAAGAGGCTCGGATAAGCCGACGAAATTGTTTGTTCCGCGCAGCCGTAAGGACGGCCCAAAATCCCCTCGACACTTTCGAGGACGTGAGCATTCAGGTTCGGATAGATCTTCAGTGTGCCTTCAAGAGACCCGGGAATCGTGTTATCCGGAATCCGGATGTCCACGCCTGCGGAGTCTCCGAAGATTTGGCTGACCGTCTCGACGTGTTCTTCTCCGTTCGGTCGAACGGTGACCGTTCGCTCGATGGCGTCGCCCGCATCTGCGCCACTCGCGACGATTCTTTGCTTCCCGTTCTTGATCGGCGCGGTCGCATGGAATTTGAACACTTCGTTCTTGCTGTCGCGTGCAGGGACGGTAGTCTTCACAGAAGTCGGACTCAAGGACGTAAACCATATCTCAGGTTTCAGCTCCGCCGTCATCTGGAGGTTGCGATTCAAGTAATTGCGCATAACGATGGGGAGATCGATCTCATCGCCCGCCGTCAGGAACTTCGGAGGATCGTGCTCCACGAAAAACGGCTGGAATGCGCGGATTTCTTTTTCCATGGTGCCGATCTCGCCTGATTCGGTGGATCCGATTGCGGACAGCTTCCACGTCGTAATGTTGTCCGCCAGCGGGAATTTCAGATGTGCACGCCCGCCAGCGTCAGTCACCAGTTCGGGCTGCCAGAGCAATGTTTCAGGAAAATACTGGCGCAGCCGGGGAGTCATCGCCGGCAATGGAAGGGCGCTCATCTTTGTCCCAGCGACCACGGCTCCTAATGTCGCGTTTGTCGTTTCTACTGGCGGGACTGCCTCTGCCACCGTGACTGTTTGCGTTTGAGTCCCAACTTGCAGTGTCGCATCGAGGTCCGTAAGGTTCGAGGATCGCACCGGAACGCTGGTAATCACAGACTCCCGGAAGCCCATGCACTTGAACCGGACTTCATAGACACCGGCGGGTAGGTTCCGCAAGACATAGTTCCCCCCCTCATCCGCAGTTGCTGTATACGAATATCTCGACACAAGATCCACAGCCGTGATCTCTGCTCCGCCGATTCCTCCGCCCGACTGATCCGTCACCGATCCGGAAATGGCGCCGTTAGTTCCGGAAAGGATGACCGCGTTCGCAACGGGAATCCGGCCTTGACCCTCACCACTTCTTTCGAAGGAGGCCCGGGAAAACGTTGCGACAAAAAAGTCATCCGAGGTGTTCTTGACGCTATCTTCACCAACGCTTTGAATGTATAAGAAATTCATTTGCCGCGTGACCGGAAGAACCTCAACGCGCCGTTCGGCTTTGCCAACATGGCTCTCGAATGTTTCCACACCTACCCGGTCCGCATACATTGCGTCCTGGCGGAACGTCGCATAGTACGGATTGCTCCAGGGGTCTTTCAAATCGGCCCAAGAAATCCCCGCACCCTGAAGGATTGTGGTGAATTGCTCCATATTTTCCGGAAACAAGTGCGTGTCCTTGAAAGACTTGTTGAGAGCTGCGTCGATCTTTGCGTTCGTATCGCTGAAGTAGTCGATTGCGGCTGTACTGAGAGCAAAATCGTCGTGAGAGGACACGGCCTCCGTATCAAAGCGGCCATCGGGGCCCGCGCTCATGACAGTTACAGTGAATTTTGTCTGGCGGACTCCAAACACAGGCCGGTAGGCATGTCCCCACGGATCCCTTAGCGACCCAAGATCGACTCCAGTGCGTGCAAGTTCAGCCCTCAGAGCTTCCTCATCGCGGATGTATCCGCCGGTCCGCTCATGGAATTCATTGACCGCTTTCTGAATCGCCTCAGCATTCGGCTTGAAGTATGGCCACTCCATTTTCATTGCCGGGAAATCGTCTTCGGTATCGAATATTTTGTCCGGGCCTGCGCTGATAAGTTCGAGGACATCCATTTCATTTCTTACACTGAAACGGAAACGATAGGGCACCCCCCAAGGGTCTCGGAGATCGTCCAACCGGATTCCCGAAACCATTAATTCATCCGTGAGTGCAGCATCTGTCTTGGGATACTCCGCAGTTTTCTGGTACCGCATCATCAGCGCATCGTGGAACGGTTTGATCGCGGGATCGATTTCCGGTGCGAAGAGTTTGCGGAGGTCCTTGTCTCCGGTGCCACTGGCGAAAATATTGGCATAAGCCCCACTATTTTGCAGCATGGCCTCCACGGCGACTTCAAAACCGTCCGGTAGGGGCTTAGAGAGATCGAGATTGTCGAGATCGCTTTTTCGGACTCCGTTCAATTCCGCATCATTGTTCCAATTCCTCGGGAAGCGAAGGAAACCGGAATATTCGCCGAATTCGGAATCTGTCCGACTTCTCTCTTCGACGGCCTTGTCGACCACCACAAGGCCCAAAGCGCTTTCTTTCTGATCCCCATCCGGACCGGTCACCTGAATCGTGGCCGATGCCTCCTCGCCGGGTCGATAAGTAAGCTTCGAAGGATGGATGTCCACATTCAATTCGTGGTTCTTTGGAAAATAAACTGTGTGGTAGCCGATATTGTCGTTGTACGAGTTGTCAGCGGGAGTTCCGAGCGCGTAGGCCAGAATCGTTATCTCGTTTTGAAACTTTTCGCTGGGTGAAAATGTGAGGCTGGCGTGGCCGTGGCGCACATGCACGAGCCGGGACGCAAGGACTTGAGCCTCATACATGACCTCTACTGAAAGAATCATGTCTTGATGGCTGGCTGATAGTTCAACGTCAATCGGCTCGTTGGGCGCATAAAGCGTCTTGTTCGTTTCGACCCGCACGCCTGGCCGATCCGCCTCCCAGTCGGACTCGGCGTGGTTTCCAACGAGCCCCTTGCGGTCCCGCGCGCGAAAGTTCAGGTAAAACTCCCCCGCGGCAGCTTGCGCCGGAATATTCAGCCCCGACACCTTTACGACCCCAAATCGATTTGTGCGAACGCGCCGGATTAGCTGTGGGACAAGTGTCGGAACTGGACGGCCTCGTTCATCCGCGGGGCCCCACTGAATCTCGACTTCACATGCCGCGGGAGTGCCGTCCGCATAGTCAGTTGATAGGTAGAACTCCAACGGAAGCCCCTCAATGTGGGAATTGTTTGCGGCGATCACGTAGACGTGAATCGGCTCTTTTGTAATTCGGACATCGAACCGCCGCTGCTCGGTCTTGCCCGTCGAAGGATCGGTGTAATAAGCCGCAAAGGAGAGATCTTGAAAACGCTCGTAATCGTTTCCGCTTAAGTCCTCCTGCTCTGCGGACAGATCCACATGGGCCACATAGCGCCCTTGGTTGTCCGTGTCTCCCTCATACGAGGAAGCTTCCTTGATCTCCCACTTCTGTTCCTTAAAATTCCAGTTTCTTTCGGATTCTTGAACGACGCGAACATGGCCTTTGCGCACGGGCTCGCCAAATAAATATTCGGCGCGCACTTCGATCTCAGCGTTCTGACCTGGGAGATAGGTGGGATGGTCCGATTTGACGCGGACGGAAAAAGTAGGCAAATCGTAACGGTTCATCTTTACTCTGGCATAGATGTTTGGAGACCTCCCACCGGCTTCCCCCAGGATCGCCTGAATTTGATAGTCTCCCAGCCGAAGATTATCCGGGATCTGCCAATCGGTGGAGGCCACTCCGAAGCGGGAGGTCTGCGGGCTGTCACGGAATACCAAAGTTTCGTCTGGATCGCGAATCTCGAGGGTAGCTGCCTGATTTGCGATGGCCTTGCCATCCGCATCAAACGCCATCAGTCTGATATGGAGCGGCTGTCCGGGCTGGTACAGTCCTTTGTCCGTCGTCAGCATGATCGACGAGAAGCGATTCACGTATAACTCGCCGCTCGCTTCCGCCGATACGTTACCCAGCTTCCCAGTCACTTTTACATTGATTTGATCGGAATCGATGCCGGTAGGAATGGACGCGTGCAGGGTGGCAAATCCCTGCCGGTCTGTTTTCGCCTCAGACGTTACCAGCGGCTTGCCGTCAGTTGAATCGAGATCTAATGAGGCTTGGACGGCAACTCCTTCAATGGGATGCTGCGTGACCGGGTGGACCGCTCGTACCCGGATCGTAGTGCGGCTTCCTCCTTTAACCATCCCCGGCGAGGCCACGTACAACTCGAATATCCTAGGCGCAGCTTCGCTGACGGACAGAACGCCCTGAATCAATTCCCCCGCCGCTCCTGAGGTTGGAGCACCCGCGACGGAATACCGCAGCCGGTACCAGAGCAAGTTCTCTCGATCAGTTCGTTCATTCTGCGCAAATGCCGGTGGCATCGAGAGATTCACTTTTGTCCGGCCCGGAGACAATGAGACTTCCTTGTCAGCACGAGATTGCACGTGGCCTTGCGGATCGACTAACTCGAGCGAGACACGTACAGGGATCGCTTCGCGTGCTGTGTTTTCAACTGCCAGTTCCACCCCCGTGCTCTCATCGAGGAGCTGTACGCGGGTCGCCGATTCGTTGATGTGGAGAATGCCTTGTGCAAGGCAGCCGGCGGAGAAGAAAAACACTAACGCAAGAATCCCGGTGACACGACACATTACGTCGCGCATCGTACCCACCCCCGGATTACGTATGCGGTAATACTCTTTATTGACCTAGATGCCGGGCTGTGCTTGGAGGGTTGCATGGAGATTCAAAACTAGTGTAACTGTTACGGGCCTCCGGCCTCACTCGCGAAAATCGAATAGGGCCTTGTCAAGTATTTATCCAATCCGGGAAACATTTCAAGGATTGCGCAGTAGAGCGATACGGGTTGGTCCGGCGCCGCTCGGACATTCGCAGGTCTATCCGTCCAGCGGGACTTCGATAATCGAAACGAATCGGTCCTCGGCAAACGCTGGCGATTGATTCAAAACGACGATCAGGAACATCGCCAGACATATGCCGTCAAGGAAACCAGAGCGCGAGTATGACCAGCTTTAGCGAAACGGGTTGCCAAGCGGTCGCCAAGGGGCATCTGGCACGATAGATGACTTTCTGTAAGTCTGATGAATTGTGGCGCGCCCGGAGAGATTCGAACTCCCGACCCTCTGCTTCGAAGGCAGATGCTCTATCCAGCTGAGCTACGGGCGCGTTCTTGGCTGCTCCCTGATTCTACTGCTCTTGCGTCACTAATTCGAGTTCCAACTCTTCCGGGTTTTCGGAGCGCTTGGGAGCAACGAAAGTTGGAAGTCGACGCGGTGCCTGCGCTTTCCACTTGTTCCAGTCGCCACGCAGCGTTTCTCTTCATCGTTTGGCGGATCTCATCTCCACCTTGTCGAAGAGAAAAGGTGGCCCAATTCGTTCGAGCGCGTCTCTAAGGCCGACTCGCGTCAGGCACAAAGAGCTGGTTTGTCTCCGCCCGTTTGGTAGCCATCGCGTTTCCGGTGCTTCGCGAAGGCCCATCTTAGAATCGCGGCAGCACGATCCGCCGCGGATTGCGATTCTCCGGAATCGGGCGCTCTTCGTGCGTCGTCGCGCAAGCTAATGGGAGATTTCTTCGAGAGCCAGATTGTTCGTACGCGGGCCAAAAACTCCGACGGACAGGATGACCATCAACATGCTGGCCGCGATAAATCCGAAAACGCCCTTGGTGCCGAAATTTTCCAGAAAGAACGCGATCATGAAACTTGTGAACATCGTCGAAAGGCGGCTCCAGGAATACACAAATCCAATCGCGCGGGCGCGGATGCGCGTCGGAAACAGCTCGGCTTGGTAGGCATGAAAGGAATAGGACAGGAGATTGTTCGAGAGCGTGATCATCATTCCCAGGCCGATCAGCCATCAGCGTAGCCGTCTGTCGCGCGAAGAGCAGGCCGAACGTAGCCGTGCCGATGGCCGCAGTGACGATTTGCCATTTGCGTTCGAACCGGTCGGCAAACAGCATGAACAAAAGCGGACGCGACGGGTACACCACGCGCGATAATGGCCGAGTATTGCAGGCTGTTCGTAATATTCGCGCCCTTGGACGCCATGATCGCCGGCACCCAATTGCCGAATCCATAAAATGCGATGGTCTGAAAGAAATTGAAGACGACCAGCATGAGCGTGCGCCCGCCATACGGTGGCGCCCAAATCTCGGAAAATTTCCCTGCTCCCGGCGATTCCACGGGACCAACGACCGGCGCTCGCCAACGGACGGCCGGTATCCGCTTCGACGCGCGCTTCGATCAGGGAAATCGCCGCGCCCGCTTCCTCAAGCCTGCCTTGCTGCGCGAGCCAGCGCGGGGATTCCGGAATCGCCGCGGCGAATGAACCAAACCGCAATCGCTCCGAAAGCGCCAAGAAAAACCACCCAGCGCCATCCCGTGATGCCCAGCGGCGAGCGTGGAACCAAAATATATGATGCCAGCGCGACCCGGGGATGGCCATGAAACTGCACGCATTGATTGAGGGCGAAGGCGCGTCCCGCGAATGTGCCGCGGCGCAAATTCCGAAATGTAGGCGTCGATGGTCACAAGTTCCACGCCGATTCCCAGCCCCGGAAATGAAGCGCCACAGATCGACGCCCACATTGGTATGCTGCAGTCCCATGGCGACGTTGGCCACGGTGTACCACAGCATGGAGTACGTAAAGATGGTGCGCCGGCCAAACTTGTCCGCGACCGAGCCGAACAAAATCGTCCCGGCAAAAAGTCCGGCAAACGTTGCGGCGGCGAACGTGGCCTGGTCGGTGAGGCCGAACAATCCCTTTGCGCCAACTCGAAAAATTCCGCTGGAAATCAGGCCCGGGCTTACATACGCGGTCTGAAACAAATCGTACATTTCAAAGAACGCGCCGAGAGAAAGCAGCACGACGAAACGCCAGACCGTCCAGCACGCGGGCAGCCGGTCAATGCGCGCCGTGATTTCCGCCGGACTATTTCCAGCCATTCCTTGCCTCCACGAAAGCAGCGGATCTTTCTCGTGATTCGTTCGCGGCATTGCGCTGCTAGAAAATTCCCGGGCGGCCTTTGCGCGAGATTTTTTTCCGGCAGTTCCACATTCAAGCGGCACAAATCGGCGGCCGGCAGGTTCGGAGAGATGTTGCACGGCATCGAGAAATCTTTGCGATTCCTGCGGCGAGAATAATTCCCTCGGTGAGTGTCTGAAATTTGCGGATGTAGTCGGCGCGCGCGGAACGGTTTCGCGCCCAGCGGGTGCGCATTGGCGACGGCCATCTTGATCTTCCATCCGCGACCCATCCTTGAAGAAAATCTCGACGCGCCCGCCGAAAGCTTTCTCGGCGGGATTGGTTTCGTGGTAGCGGCGGGTCCACTCGGGATCTTCGCGCGTTTCAATGCTGCGCCAGAGCCGGACTGTGTCCGGACGGCCGGCGCGTTCCTTCGTATAGCTGTCGACGTGATGCCAGCGGCCATCCTGCAGGGCCACGGCGAAGATATACATGATGGAATGATCGAGCGTTTCGCGGCTGGCGTTTGGATCGAATTTTTGCGGATCGGCCGCGCCGCGTGCCGATCACGCTGTGCGTGTGGTGGCTCGTGTGAATGATCAATTTTCTCGATCTGCGCGAAATCGGAAATTTTCTTTCGCATGCGGAAGGCGAGATCGATCAACGCTTGCGCTTGATACTCGGCGCTGTGTTCTTTGGTAAAACTTTCCAGAATGGCGCGCTTCGGTTCGCCCGGGGCCGGGAAGCGCAACGTCATATTGCGCGTCGGGCCCGTCCAGCATCCAGGCGATGACGCTGTCTTCTCCCTCATAAATCGGGCTGGGCGATTCCTCGCCGCGCATGGCGCGATCGACCGCTTCCAGCGCCAGTTTGCCCGAATGCGCCGGGGCAAACGCCTTCCAACTGCTGATCGCGCCTTTGCGCGATTGGCGCGTGGTGAAGCTGACGTGCACCGCCTGCTGCACCGCCTGATAGATTGTGCTCGGCGGGCAGGCCGAGCATCGCGCCGATTCCCGCCGCCTGCGCCGGGACACAGATGCGCGATGTGGTCGATCCTGTGCTTGTGCAGGCAGATCGCTTTGACCAGATCGATTTGAATTTCGTATGCCGGCGGCAATTCCGCGAATCAGATCTTTTCCCGATCGTCTTCATCGCCTGCGCTGCCGCAAGAATGGGAGGAATGTTATCGCCCGGATGCGAATAATCCGCCGCCAGAAACGTGTCATGCATGTCCAGTTCGCGCACCGCCGTGCCGTTGGCCCACGCGGCCCACTCGGGGCTGAATCGCTGCTGTGGAAGCAATGCCGAAAACCGTTGCGCCCGCGGGCCGCGGATGTCCGAGAGCCATCTCGCGCGCCGCCACAACGGGCCCGCGATTGATCGCGGCAATGGCCACGGCCGCGTCATCGATCACGCGGTCGATGATCGCTTCGGCGACTTCCGGCGGAACCGGAACATCGTCGGCGGCAACGCTGGCAATTTTCCAGGCCAGTTGCTCTTCCCGCGGCAGCTGCGCGGAAGACGGATAAACTTTTACTTGGTGAGTTTGCATAAGGGTTTTGAAGAATTTATTTCTCTTTCTGAGTATTTCCTTTCCAGCTCGTCGAAGAACGGTTTCTTCACCAGCCGCTGGCGCTCCGCAAAACTCGCGACCATCGCGACTCGCTGCGTCCATGCGACCCGCCGACTTGAGATGCTTCAACGCCGCCTGCATGCCTGCAATCGCTCCCTGCAACGCGACATTTGCATAGAGCACGAGGCCATAGCCCATGTCGGCCAATTCTCGCCTGGCCAAAAACGGGCGTTTTTCCGCCCACCACCACGTTGACGACCTGCGGCACGGAAAGCCGCTGCGGAATTTTGCGGATCTCGTCTCGGCGTTTGCGGAGCCTCCACAAACGTCACGTCCGCGCCGGCTTCGATGTACCGCTCGCGCGTTCGATCGTCGCCTCGAAACCTTCCAGCGGCCAGCGCGTCCGAGCGGGCGATAATCAGAAAGTCGCGACTGGCGCGAGCGTCCACCGCCGCTTTGAATCTTTCCGGCCATCTCTTCCGCGGAAATGACGGACTTATTTTCAAAGTGCCCGCATTTCTTCGGCATGGTCTGATCTTCCAGTTGAATCGCATCCGCGCCGGCGCGTTCGAGCACGCGCACCGTGTGCCGCACGTTCAACGCATTGCCGAATCCCGTATCCGCGTCGACGAGCACGGGAATTTCGACGGCTTCGCGGATCGCGGCGGTGTGCTGCGCAATTTCAGGCAGGCTGACGAACCCGAGATCGGGCACTCCCAAAAATGTATTCGTTACCCCGGCGCCGCTCACGTAGACCGCTTCAAAGCCCAGATCCTCGATGATTCGCGCGGCGAGCGCGTTGGCTGCGCCCGGCACGAGCAATCCGCGGCGTTCCTCCAGCTTGGCGCGCAAGGTTTTTCCGGTGTCCGAGAGGCAAAGCGTTCCTCATCACTTGAAGTCATGAATTCCGCGCGAATACAGTACACCCGCATCATGAAGTTCTGGTCACGCGACGAGAATGTCTGCGATTCGCTTTGCGCAGACGGCGGACAGTGGACGCGAACGCCATAGTCCGCCGCTCTGCGAATGGTTGCCGGCTACCGCGCTATCCTTTCCCGCCGGCGGCCGCTTTTTGCAGGTCGGAGAACGGCACGACGATCCCGTGCATCGGCGCGACCGTGGCCACATCCAGCTTCAAAATCTGGATCTGCTTCATCAGGTTCGCGATGAAAACCGGGGGGCGAATCCCGCTGGGCGCGGCCAGTTCCGGAAGGTCCGGCAGTGAAATCGTCGGCTTCCTCCAGAATTTTTTCCTTCGGGAAATAGACGATCAGCATGGCCGCGTTATGCATGGAGCCGTTTTCGTGGAAAAGTTCGAGCGTGCGGCTGCCTTCGCGTCAGAACATATTTTTCCTTCACGGGAAGAAATGTCGCTTCCTTGTTCGCTCTTTGAGAGGTTGTCCGGACGCGAGCGTGCGCGGCGTCGGCCCACGCCTTTTGGTAAAACGGCACGTTGATTTCCTGCGTGATGATCGTCGCGCCCTCCGCCACATAGGTTCGCACGCCGCCCGAGTGATCGAAGTGCGAATGCGTGTTGATCAGATACTTGATCGGCTTGTTGGGAACGAGTCTCTTGGCTTCCGCAATCACGGCGAGCGATCGCGCTTCGCCCAGCGGCGCTTCGATCACCGTGATGTACGTCGGAAATTCCACCACCATGCTGTTGTGCGATCCGCCGGCGACAAACCAGATGCCGTCCCCAGTTTTTTCGAGTCCACTTTGATGGCCGGGGGCGTCGCGGTCTTGACGGCGTCCGGCACGGAAATATTCAGGCCCGGATTTGCGATTCACGCTGCTCACGGTCAATTCCAGCACCGCTTGAGCCGCCTTGCTTCTGCACGATCGTGGTCGGAAATTTCACGCCGTTAAAATCTTTGTAATCCGAGAATGTGGTTTCGACCGGCATGTCGCCAAGAACCGGATTGGGCAGCGTGCGTTTCCGTTTTCGTGACCATATTGTGCGCGTCAATCGTTCCGCTCACTGTGAATTTTCCCGTCTGAAATGTGATCTCCGTCCCCGTCGCGCCACTTTTTTCGCGGTGGCGTTGTTTTCCATCGCTGCTTTTAGAAAACCGTGCGGCGTGAGCCAGATCTGCAACTGGCGTTCCGCGGCCGCTCCAAGTTGCGGCACGGGAGCGCTGCCCGGCATGTCCCAGGCGTAATGTCCCGCTGACAAGATTCGCTTGCTTGTCGTCGCCCGCGAACGGCCGGCCTCCGCCCTTGACCATCGGATTCGGTTCCGAGTGGACAAGTCTTCTTTCGCGGACTTGGAGCTGTAGTCGATCGTTTTCGTGTAGCTCGTGAGATTGGTCGTGGGCCACGCGGCGTTCGGCGTCCATGCCTGCCCAAAAGAATTGAGGTGGCCGGTCCCTGAATATTGAATCGACGTCACATCGCCCATCGCTTTTTGGGCAGCCTGCAAAACAGTTTTAGCGTCCTGCGCGGAAGCGACTCCCGCGCACAAGAAAAATAGGGCGCACGCCAATCCACAATCGCTTCGCCATAGCTCCTCCAATTTTCCAGTCCGATTGAACCTCGAATTACGGATTTGGCCGCGATCATACGCCAAGCCGCCTCACAAGGAGGAAGCGCAAGGTTTTGCAGGACAGCGACTGCCTCACAGACGCTAGCCGCTATCAAGAGCGGCTGTTCTACCGTTCGCTCGCCGTTGACGCTGCGCTGGCGGCGAGCCTAAGATGGAGTTCACTGCGAAAGCTGACGCCGGATGTCCTCTCCATTCCCACTTGCGAAATTCATTGCTGCGACCGCTGCTTTTTATATTTGCTGCTCTGCGTCCCCGCCGCCAGGGCGGAGCAAGTCAAAAACCTGAAGCCGCAAGGCTACGTAAACGATTTCGCGGGCGTGCTGAGCGCCGCAGGCAAAGGACAAACTCACGGCGTTGTGCGCGGAAGTCGATCAGAAGGCCAAGGCGCAGATTGCCGTCGTCACGGTTTCTTCGCTGGAAGGCGAGCCGGTCGAGCAATTTTCGATCGATCTGTGCAACCGCCTGGGGCGTTGGGCCGAAGCAAAAGGAGCGCGGCGTCATGATTCTCGCTTGCGCCGAACGACCGCAAGTATCGAATCGAGGTCGGCTACGGTCTCGAAGCCAATCTTGCCGGATGGCAAGGTGGGCGGCTTCGGCCGCGAAGCGGTGCCTTTTCTCCGGCAAAACGATTACAGCGGCGCCGTCCTTCTGATCACGCAGCGCATCGCATCCGTCATTGCCGAAGATCAGAAAGTCACACTCGACACAAACTCTCAACGTTCCCCCTCCCGCAACCTGAATCCCGATAATTCGCCCTACTCCCGAGTCGGAAATTGTGTCGGCTGATTCATTTTTCTGTGATTTTCTTGTTTTCTCCGGTTCTCAGGTTTCATCCTGCGTCTGTTTTTCGGAATCGGCGGATCGCGCAGGTTCGGCGCGGCGGCGGAATGTGGATGGGCGGCCCGTGGTACGGTGGCGGCTCGATGGGCGGCGGCGGCTCCTGGGGCGGCGGAGGTGGCGGGGCGGATTTGGCGGCTTCGGCGGGGGATCGTTCGGCGGCGGCGGCGCGAGCGGCGGCTGGTAATTCGCGCGCGGACAGGAGCAAAGGTTGACGGACCACAAGCTCGACGAATTCGTGCAAAAACTCAAGGCCGCCGCGGCGGACAACTTGAAAGCCGTGATCCTTTACGGCTCGGCGGCCACGGAAGAATTTCACGCCAAACATTCGGATCTCAATATCCTCTGCCTCGTCGGCCAGGCGGAGCCGCGCGTCTCGAAGCCCTGCACGGCCCTGTGCAATGGTGGATCCGCCGCGGCCAGCGCCCGCCGCTGGTATTCACGCTGGAAGAGTTGCGCCGGTCCGCCGATATTTTCACGATCGAGCTGATGGACATGAAATCGCGGCACCG
Organism: uncultured Acidobacteriota bacterium; assembly: GCA_963800455.1. Taxonomy (GTDB): domain Bacteria; phylum Acidobacteriota; class Terriglobia; order Acidiferrales; family UBA7541; genus Palsa-360. The sequence goes on from CAWDAY010000004.1 coordinate 2,720,504, forward strand.
GATTTTGTTCGGCGAAAATCGTGCTGGCGGAAATTTCCGTGCCGCTCCAGCTACCACTCGCATCCAAGTCGAGCGCGAACTGCGCACAAATTGGCTGCGCCTTCGCCAGGCGATTCTGGCGGCGCCGAAAAAACCAAAAGCCTATCTGCGAAATGATGACTCTCCTCGTTTTCCACGTTCGCGGCGCTGTTTCGCCACGCACTGATCGCGCTCGGCGAAACGCCCGCGGAAACCAAGCGCGAAGCGATCGACAGAATCGCGAAATTGGCCGGGCGCCGATCCCGCCGGATTTCTCGCCATTCTCAGCTTGCGCGAAGGAAAATTGAGGCGAACGCGACATCGAATATCGAGAACACGCTCAATCAGTATTTTGCCTTTGTGGAAGCGGTCACGGACAAATTTGACCGGCAGCTCGATGCAAAAAAATGAGCAGCGATTCGATTTCAGGAGAACGCACATGAAAAAAGGAATGATCGCGCTGGTGGTCGTCGGAGTCATTGCGCTGGTGGTTGGCGGAAGGTACGTCAGCAGCCGCAACCAGATGGTGATGAAAAACGAAGCGGTGAAATCCGCGTGGGCGCAAGTGGACGTCGTGCTGCAACGGCGCGCGGACTTGATCCCCAATCTGGTCGAGACCGTAAAAGGTTTCGCCGCGCAGGAGCAAACCGTGTTTCACGACATCGCCGCCGCGCGCTCCGCGCTGCTGGGCGCGCAAACGCCCGCCGATAAAATCGCCGCGAACGGCCAGCTGGACGGCGCGATCGGCCGCCTTCTTCTGATTGTCGAGAATTATCCGCAGCTCAAATCGAATGAAAATTTTCTGAGGCTGCAGGACGAACTTGCGGGAACGGAAAATCGCATCGCCGTGGAACGCAAGCGGTACAACGACACGCTGCAGGACTACAACACCTACATCGGACTTTTCCCGAACAATATTTTCGCCGGCTGGGCGGGATTCCAGCGCAACAATGCCTATTTCACGGCGTCGGAATCATCGCGCGAAGCGCCGAAAGTGCAATTCCCAGCGCCGACGCGATGACTCTTGTTTTCCGGCTGTTTGAGATCGCGGAGTAAGACGAACGCGGCTTGGCTTACGAACGGATCATCGTCAGGAGCATTTTGAACTTCGTGAGCGCCTTCAGGGAATGCGGTTGCTGTGCGGGCATAAGAACCGCTTCGCCCGCGTTCGTCCGCAAAGGCTTGCCCGAAACGACGATTTCCGCGTTACCCTCCAACACCTGTGCGAGGGCGTCAAAAGGTGCTGTATGTTCACTCAGACCCTGCCCCTCATCGAAAGCGAAAAGGGTGACGGTCCCGGTGCCACGGGTGACAAGGGTCCGGCTGACGACGGCTCCTTCCTGGTAATTGACTAGTTCCGTCAAACCGACCACTTCTCCGGCAGGCATTTCCCGCTTGCTTTGTGGCTGTTGCGAACTCATCTTTGGCCGCCTCCGCTAGCCGCAATTTCCTTGATTGTCACCGTTTGCTTCGATTTGTCTTCTTCCGGGCCGTTTTGGATTCCGCTGCCTTCGCCTCCGGGGGCCACGATAGGGTGAGCAGGAAGGCGCTGTCCTCGGTTGCTTCCACGTCGTGTGGAACGGACTCATCGAGCGCGAGCACGTGTCCAGGCGGGAGTTCCACCACTTGCTGCGGCAAATGGAGCCGGATGTGACCGCTCAGGGTGTGCACAGAGATTCTCGCCGCCGCCGCGTGCTCATGCATGCGAGTGTTTGCCCTCATGGCGATCAGCACAATGCGCAGGTCGGGATGCTTTACGAGGGTCTTGGAACTTCGCCCGGCGGCCTGATTCCAGGAGTCATCCCGGCGCAGCTGGTCGACTTCGCCAATCAGGTCAAATTTGAGCAGGGGTCTGTCGAGAGTACCCTCGATAGACTTCTTACCGGAACTGAGCTTTCGGGATACGCCTGTTTGGACGGAAACCATTTGTCGTCCTCCCTTACCTGCATAGTGGTCAAAGTTCCTGAGTCGGCCCCGGAGAAACTTCTACGGCATGGAGGGGATCCTGAAAGGGGGAAAGACTCGCGCGTCCGGGCTTCAAAATCAAGGAACGCTGGATCTGTTCAGATACAGAATTAGCCTCTGCCCGGAAGTATATCGTTATTCGATATATTTCTCAATCCGGACTGAGCCTCCATGACCGCAGTTGTACTGCAAGCCGCAGGGGGAACCTTGCGCCACTGAAACTTTACGTGTGCGCTTCGGGTTGGGCCGGAGAGTTAATCTGTTCCGTGGGAGCCGGCGTGTTCGGGTTTCCCGGCTGCGCTTCGGGCTGGGCCGGGGGCGCACTTTCTCCGTCAGGCTCGGGTGCCGTAACGCTCGGCTCGGATTTGAAAATGAATCTCACGCCGCTCTTGGCGTTTTCCGTGTTCGTGCGAGGCAAATCGACGCTTTCCAGATTGATGGTTCTCTGCACGCCGCTCATCAGGATGTAGTGCAAGTCGCCATCGATCATCCAATAATCGCGGACCGTCAGCACCCTGCCGCTCTTCAAATAAATCAGAACAGGAACCGTAAGGTTCGGTGAATTGGGAGCGATCGCGGGGCTTGGACCGTTTGGCGTGGTCCAGTTGCCGTCGGTATTACCCTCATCGTACTGGCCGGATGGATTGTCCTGCGGCGGAGGAGGATTGGAATTGTCATCCGGAGCGTAGTAGCCGGAATCCGGGTAATTATAAACGCCGCTATCGGGGTACACGGAGTACCCGTATCCGGGAGTGGGCCAGCCCCAGAACGGGTCAGCCCAGAACGGATCCCACAGCCCAAATCCGAGCCACGGCCCGCCGAAACCCCAGCCGCCGTATCCCCAACCCCCGCCCCAGCCGCCATATCCCCAGCCGTTACCCCAGCCCCAGCGGTTACCCCAGCCGCCAAAACCAACACCGCAGTTCCAGCAACGTCCGCCAAAGCCGCCGCCGAACGAATTACCGAATTGATTATGGAAGATGCCGCGACGTTGTTGCGGGTTCCCCATACCCCGGCCGCCCGTGATTCCGCGATTGATTACGATCGACGATCCGCCGCCAAAGCGCGAAGATGCGGCGAGGGTCGAGCCCGAGCTAAATCCAGAACGCGCGGCGAGCGAGCCGCCGAACGTATTGTGAATCGTGGAGAGCGACTGGGACCTGGGCACCACGTTTCGCGCCGCAGGAGTGTTTTCCCAGATTTCGCCGCCTTGTCCCGAGAAGCTTCGCGCCGTTCCGACAGTTCCCGGCGTTCGATTCCCGCTAAATACGTGGAAGCTTCTGGAGTTTGTTGCGGGACCGGCTGCCGATGGCGCACCCGACGGTCCGCGGCCGCCACCCGGGCCGCCGAACGAATGCCAATTGCCGTCCGCTACGGCAGGGGGCGCCCCAGGGGAATTCCCAAGTCGTTGGTTCCCGCCCGCAAACGTACCACCGGCCCGGGGATTGGAATATCCGTAGCCCCCGGGGTGCGAAGCGAACTGGCCACCTGTACGTGGACCTGAATAGCCGCCAACTCGCGGGCCCCCATAACCTGCCGCAGGGGAATTTCCAAATCGTTGATTCCCGCCCGCGAACGTACCGCCTGGCCTGGAATTGGAGTAGCCGTAGCCGCCGGGGCGCGATGCGAACTGGCCACCGGTGCGTGGAGCCGAATAGCCGCCAGCTCGCGGACCTCCATAACCCACTGCAGGTGCCGAGAAGGATCTTCCTCCCCCTACCACTCCGCCGCCTGAATGGGAACTGCCTCCTCCGTGGAATCCGCCCCCACCGCCGCCATGGAACCCGCCGCCTCCACCCCCACCGTGGAAGCCTCCTCCGCCCCCGCCATGTCCGCCACCCCCATGTTGGGCGAATGCCGGAACGGCCGAACAGGCAAACAGAATGATAAAAGCTGATTTGGATAGTACGGAGAATGGCTTGGTCATGTTAAGGCCCTCCGCAAACAGTGCGTAAGACCTGCGGACGAGTTTGAGCGGGAACTCGTTTTTTGCCTTACACTACTTAGATTCTACCCCTTGTGCATTGGTTGCGCCTAATCGGATTTCGCCGAAAGGTAAACGCAAATCGCCCGTTTCGGGACTGAAACGAGCCTAAAATCGAATCATTCCGTTTTCGTCATACCCGATGACGACTCGCCCGCCCGCTACGATCACCGGGCGGCGGATCAAGTCCGGATTCTTGGCCATTAGCCGGATTGCCTCGCGGCGGGAGGGAGGGTTGTCTTTCATCTTCCTCTTTCGGAACGGTTCACTCCGGGGGTTCAAGAAGTCCTCGTGGTCGTGTTTTCCGATCAGCTTCTCCAGCTCCGCCGGACTCAGCCGGTCCTTCGTGAGGTCGCGATAGTTCAGCTGGAACCCTCGTCTTTCTAGGAACTTGCGCGCCTTGCGGCACGTCGCGCACGTCGGTTTTTGGAGGAATTTGACGGACTTTCGCGGCCGTTTGGCTCCTGGAGTCGCTTTAGGCGCGACTGTTTTCATAAGAATCCCCTATCGGCACGGAATTCTCCCATCTCGGACGTCCGAAAGGCACCCGCCGGCTAGAGGCATTCGTGTCCTGGCGGGAACATCGGACCCTTTGCGAATGTCACCACGGTAGTGCCGTATTGTTACAGATCGATGAATGACCGACGGAATTTGACGCCAGTCACGGTGATGGGTGACTCCGGTCACACACCACTCAAAGCCCTAGGAGTAGCCTTCTTGTTGTAGGCTGCCAAACATAAAGAGCAATCGATCGATTCAGGGGGTCCGTCATGATTGAGCAACGGGAAGAAGCAACGACCGGAGTCGTCTGTCTTCATTGCGGAATGCCCACGAGCCTCGCGAATTCCGCGAGTCAGGGGCATTCCGAAGCGCCGCACGCGGCAGAGCGGCCGAAATTATCCCTCATCCGTTGCACCGAATGCGGCAAGGAGGCGCCCTACTTAGCGGAAGAAATCGTCGTCTTCAAAAGGGCAGCGCGCAGCTTCTCGTATGCTGCGTGAAGGTCGCGTGGACGGGCGGCGAAAGCGGCCGCTACTTCGGATACGGATGCCCGGCGAGGATGGCGAAGGCGCGGTAGAGCTGTTCCGCCAGCATGGCGCGGGCGAGTTCGTGGCCGAACGTTAGAGAAGAAAGCGAAAGCTTTTGCGTGGCACGGCGGCGCAACTCTTCTGGAAAACCTTCCGCGCCGCCGCAGAGGAAGGCGATTTCGTGCGCGCCGCGGTCGCGCAGTTCTCCCAGCCACCTGGCGAATTGCGGCGATGTTTGCGGTTTCCCGGCGTCGTCGAGCAGGACAACCGTTGCGGCGGAATCGATCGCCAGCTTTCGGAACGACGCGGCGGACTCCTCACGCAACTCGGTCACTTGCACCTCGGCGAAACGCCCGATGCGCGCCAGGTAATCGTCGAGCAACGCCCGGATTTCCGGACGGCGCGTTTTTCCGAGCATGACCAGATGAATTTTCATCGCGGATCCCAAGGAACGCCGCCCGGGAAATTGTGAATCCCTGGGACTTCCAAGTTTCGATTCAGTTCAATCCGTATTTTTTGCGTTTGTCGAGGAGGGTTTTCCTGCTGATGCCCAGAATCTGCGCGCTCTTGCCGATTTTATAGCGCGTGGCTTCGAGCGTCGTACGGATCGCGTCCCGTTCAATTTCCTCGATCGAGCGCAGCGTGCCGCCGAGCGTTCCGTCCGCCGCGCGCACCGACTCCGGGAAATCCTCGGGGATGAGCGAACTGCCACCGGAGAACACCAGCGCCCGCTCGATCGCGTTTCTCAGCTCGCGCACGTTTCCCGGCCAGGAATATGTGGTCAGCATTTTTTTTACGCTCTCGGAGAAAGCCGCGGCCGGGCGCCCGTGCACGCGCGAGCCTCGCTCGAGCAGGGCCTCGGCGAGTGGCAGAATGTCCGCGGGACGCGCGCGCAGCGCCGGCACGGGAATCGTCAGCACGCTCAGCCGGAAATACAGGTCTTCGCGGAACTGGCCGCCCGCCACGAGGCGCGCAAGATCGGAATTCGTCAGGGCGATCAGGCGCGCCACGATGGTGATCGTCTCGGTGCCGCCCAAACGCTCGAACTGCCGCTCCTCGAGCACGCGCAAGAGCTTCGACTGCGTGGCCGGGGAGAGCGCGGCAATTTCATCCAGCACGATCGTTCCGGCGCCGGCCATTTCGAGGCGGCCGAGCTTGCGTTCGACGGCGCCGGTAAACGCGCCGCGTTCGTGCCCAAACAATTCCGATTCGACGAGTTCCTGCGGCAGGCTGGCGCAATCGATTTTCAGGAAGGGAGCGTCGCGCCGAGGGCCGAGTTCGTGGATCAGGCGCGCGAGATGGTCCTTGCCGGTGCCGCTTTCCCCTGTAATGAGAAGCGTCGTCGAAGTCTCCGCAACTTTTCCGGCGAGCTCGCGGACGGCCTTCGACGCCGGGTCTTCCGCGATCCAGGCCATGCGGGGCTCGCTCATCCTTCGGCCTCCGCGGCTCCGGGCAACGAACTCCCTTCGCCCGGCTCCGTAAACTCCAGGCGGCGCGCGGCGCGCCACAGCCGCTCCAGATCGTAGAAACGGCGCGCGTGTTCCGTGAACACGTGCACGATCAGGCCTCCGAAATCGAGCAGCATCCAATCGCTTCCGGCTTTGCCCTCGCGGTGGATCCGGCGCGCGCCGATTTTTTCCAGCCGCTCTTCGATTGCGTCGCAGATGGCCTGGACTTGCGGCGAGCTGAACCCCGTGCAGACCAAAAAATAATCCGTAAATGCGCCAAGACCCGCGAGATCCAGGAGGATAACGTCCGCCGCGTGTTTCTCCTGCGCGGCGCCGATGGCCGCGCGAACGTGAGGCGGAATCGAGTCCTTTCGTGCCGTCACCGGTAAAGGGCCTTCTTATTAATGTATTCCTCGACGCGCGGCGGCACAAGCCCGTGGATGGATTCGTTTCGATCCAAGCGATGCCTCACTGCGGTGGCCGAAACGTCGCTCGCGACCGTGTCCAGCACGTACACCACGGTGCGGCGCAAGGTGATCGCGCGCGGATCCAGCGGTTCGTGCGCGGCGCCGCGGCGTCCGAACAGCTCCGGCGGAATGACCAGCCGCAGCGCGTCCACGTTAAATCCGGGACGGCTCACCGCGATGAAATCGCACAATCCCAAGAGCGTCTCGTACTCCTTCCAGTTGGGAATATCCAGAAACGAATCCGCGCCCAGCAAAAAATAAAAATGCGTGCGCGGCGTATGATGCCGGTGCTTGTAGTGCCTCACGGTGTCCACCGAATAGAAAACCTCGCGCCCGGATTGGCCCGCGCCGGATTCCGCGAGCGACGGAATGAAGCGCGGATGATCGGCGCAGGCGATCGACACCATCGCGTAGCGGTCCGCATAGGAAGCCATTCCGGATCGATGCTTGTGCGGCGGGCGCCCTGCGGGAATGAAATGAACTTCGTCGAGATGAAAGCGGCGCTCCGCCGCTCTTGCCACGGCCAGATGGCCGACGTGGATGGGATCGAAGGTTCCGCCGAAAAGGGCGATGCGCCGCTCGCGCGTTGGCTCCCGAGGAACGCCGTGTGATTCCGGCGGCGCGATGCTCAACGTTCCTCCCTGCGTTGCGGCGCGGCGGAAGCAGCCGATCGTTGCGCCGGCGTGGACGATGCGTCTTCTTCGTGCTGCTGCGGCTCCGCAGCAGCGTCCGCGGCGACTTCCTCCGTTTCGTCCAGCGGCTCGGGAGGCGCAAGGCGGTCCAGGGCGTCTGCCATGGCGCGCACCAGTTGCGGGATGCCTTCGCCCGATGCGGACGAAATCGCATGAAACTCGAGTCCGCGCGCGGCGCAATAGTCGCGCAGTTTTTCGAGCCGCGTTCGGTCTGTCGTTGCGTCCAGTTTTGTCGCCACAACGATCACCGGCTTCTCGGCAAGCTTTTCGCTGAAAGCGGCGAGCTCGCCCTGGATGATCTCAAAGTCGTGCACGGGATCGCGGTCGGAGGCGTCGCTCGTGTCGATCAAATGCGCCATCAGCCGCGTTCGTTCGATGTGCTTGAGAAAACGAATCCCCAAGCCTGCGCCCGTGTGCGCGCCTTCGATCAATCCGGGCAGGTCCGCCACAACAAACGTTCGGCCGTCGGACTTTTCCGACGGTTTTCCCGGAGCGCCGTCCGCGGACACGACTCCGAGGCCCGGCTGCAACGTCGTAAACGGATAGTCCGCAATTTTCGGGTGCGCCGCGGAAATTCGCGAAATGAGCGTGGATTTGCCCGCGTTCGGAAATCCCACGAGGCCGATATCCGCGAGCAGCTTCAACGAGAAATGCAAATGACGCTCGACGCCGGGCTGGCCTTCTTCCGATTCGCGCGGCGCCTGATGCCAGGGCTTGGCGAAATGCTGGTTGCCGCGACCTCCGCGCCCGCCCTGCGCGATCAAAATGCGCTCGCCCGGCTTGGTCAGATCGGCGATCTGTTCGCCGGTGTCTTCGTCCACGACGACGGTGCCCACGGGCACGGCCAGAATCATGTCCGCGCCGGAGTGCCCGGAACAATTTGAGCCTTCGCCATGCCGTCCGCGATCGGCTTTGAATTCGCGATTGTAGCGGTAGCGCAGCAGCGTATTGTCGTGCGGATTCGCTTCGAGGTAAATGCTGCCGCCATGGCCGCCGTCGCCGCCCGAAGGCCCGCCGCGCGGCACGAATTTTTCGCGGCGAAACGCGACGCAGCCGTTCCCGCCGTTGCCGGCCTTCACATAAATTTTGGCTTCGTCAACAAATACCATGTTTCACTTCCGTCCTTCCGAATACGGTACCAGGTGGCTCAGGCTTCAGCCTGTGGGTTTCCATCGGAGCTTCAGGCTGCATGCCTTGCCCGGTTGATTGGGTAAAGGCCTGCATCCGAATAAGAGGCCTGCCAAGATCCTATGGAACTCCACAGGCTGAAGCCTGCGCCACTGAAAAAAAAAAGGCGGCCCCGCAACCGCGGAGCCGCCTTCTCGAATTCGAGATCCCGTTAGTTTGCTGGCGCAGCGGCAGGCGTTGCTGATGCTGCCTGCTCGGGCGGCATGACGCTGATGAAGCGCCCGTCCTGGCCCTTGTCCTGAAAAAGAACGACGCCATCAATCAGCGCAAAGAGCGTATCGTCCTTGCCGCGCGCCACGTTCTCGCCGGGCTTGTGGCTTCGTGCCGCGCTGGCGAATCAAAATTGTTCCCGCATGGACGAGCTGGCCGCCAAACCGCTTCACGCCCAGTCTTTGTCCCTGCGAGTTGCGGCCGTTTACGGAGGAGCCGCCACCTTTCTTATGTGCCATCTCAATTTCCTCGGGTGCGGGCTGTACTTGCAGCCCGCCGAATTTTTGAGCTCTTAGAGCTCGATTCCGCTAACCTCAACGGCTGTGTAGTTCTGCCGGTGGCCGCGGACAATCTTGTATTGTTTAATGCAGCGGTACTTATAAACGGTAATTCTGCGGATGGCGTCCCTGCGAAACGATCTTGCCGGTAACCTTGGCCTTGGCGGCCGCGCCACCGGTCAGCAAGTTTCTTCTCGTCTGTCGACACAGCGACGACGTCGCCAAACGTGACTTCTACCGCCCACTTTGCCGGGCAAGGTTTCGACCTTGACCGTATCTCCGGGAGCAACCCGGTACTGTTTTCCACCACTTCGAATTACGGCGTACATCACCCCTCCAGACGCAAATCGGAAACCCCGATTATACGGGCAGGCGGTTCGTCAACGAAATGTTGCCGTTGGGCTTACTCTTCCTCCTATGCCTATGGCTATGGGCTGGAGACTCGGTGAAAGCCGGATGATACAGGCTCGGCAGCCTGCGTTCCGCAACCTTTTCCACCACCAGGCAACCTCCTAACCGTGTGCTGGGCCACCTTGGCGACCGCGATTCCCATCGGCCTGGACTACCGCACCGAAACATTTGCGCACCGCCTGTCTCCCGGCGGACGATTGGAAAATCGATTTGCCTGATCTAGTCGAGCAATTGAACCGAATTGACATCCGACCTTTCCGCTTCGAACGGGTTGGTGCATAGCGTCTGGAATCGAAAATATTGAAGGGCAACGCGATGAATCGCCTGCCTTACCGGAAAATGAGCAAAGTGTAGCTGTGTTTGCGGCGTCCCTGTCCGTTGGGATTGCTGCGCGTGCTCAGGAAACGCATTATCCCAAGCAGGCGGATCTGCCGAACCCTATAAGCTCGTGGAAAATTGGCCAACGCTTCCCGCAAACATGAATGGCGGGCACATGGGGAGAGCTGATCCGCGCGGACATCGATCCCAAGGGCAACATCTGGGTATTCCATCGCTGCTTCAACACGGAACCCGCCGGCTACGCAACTTGCGTCGGCCGCACGGACCCGCCGATTCTCGAATTCGATCCGTCGGGAAAACTTTTGACGAGTTTTGGCAGCGGGATGTTCGCGTTTCCCCACGGATTCACGGTAGATCGCGAGGGCAATATCTGGGCGAGCGATGCCAACGATGCGAAACAGTGCTGGGAATCTCGGCGAAGGACGCAGACGGCGTGGTGCGCGGGCAGCAAGTCTTTAAGCTGAGCCCCACCGGAAAGGTGCTCGATGACGCTGGGCAAGGAAGGCGTGGAGGGAAATGGCCCGGATACATTTGACATGCCCACGGGAATCGCGATCGGCAGCGAACGGCGATATTTTTGTGACCGACGGCCACGGCAAAAACGATCGCGTCGTAAAATTTTCAAAAGACGGAAAATTTATCAAGACCTGGGGGCATCACGGCTCCGGCCCGGGCGAATTCGACCAGCCGCACGACATCTCCATCGGCGGCTCGAAAGGATCACGTGTACGTCGCCGACCGCAGCAACAGCCGCGTGCAAGATTTTCGATCAGGACGGAAATTTCATCGCCGCGTGGAAACAGTTTGGCCGCCCGAGCGCCGTATACGTTTCCAAAGACGATACTCTCTACGTGAGCGATTCCCAATCGAATTCCACGACCAATCCCGGCTATTTGCGGGGCATTACTGTGGGCAGCGCCATGGACGGCTCGCTGCGTGGTATTCATCCCCGATCCCGATCTCGCGCAAGCGGACGTAAATCGCATTTCCGGCGCTTCAGGAATCGTGGCGGATGAAAAAGGAACGATTTACGCCGCGGACGTCGGCCCGCACCGGCTCACGAAAATACGTGAAGGTGAACTAGTGTGAAGTGGCCCAGGCTTCAGCCTGTGGCCTTTGACCATGCAACTACATAAAGTTCGAGTGATTGGCGTTCCCGGAATTCAATCCTTATGTATCGCGATCCCTCGCGCCGACAATTCTTTTAACAACTGCGCCACGGCGGGTGAAGTCTCGCCATCTCCGTCGACCACTACCGCCCATTCCAAGTCTTCCCGGAACGCGCGCGTGACGATGCTCCAGCTTTGCAAGGCCGCAGGCGTCGTCTGCCCGATTTGGATCACCGACCAATGCCTGGCAAGCGCTCGCGCGGTCCCGCGATCGGGCTCGGGTCCGCGCACAATGAAGTGGTTGTCGCCGCAGACGAGGATGCCGATCATTCCGGCTCGGCCTCCAGCCGGGGATCCGCAACGGCGCGTCCGACGGCAAAATGATAGATGACTTGGCGCGGAAGTGTGCGCGGATCGCTGGCGGGCAAAACTTCGTTTTCCTCGATTCGTCTCGGAGTCGCAGAATGCGCTTGTCCCGCTGCTGGAACTAAGGAAGCGAACTCGCCCGGGTTTTGGACTTGCGACGCAGCGCGCGATGCGGGCGAACCCAGCAGGACCAGCGCCGCCTTTTCCGCTTCGCGAACCGAGGCCGCGACGGAGGCCGTTCCTTCTTCGAGGAATCCCAAATAGCGGTGCACATCGTCGTCGTAGAATGCGCCAATGCCCGTGGCGTTCCAACCGAGCGCTTCCGCCCCGACGTAGAGCCGCTGTCCGATCGCGCCCGCTTCGAAATAAACGTAACGGTAGCCGCGATTGCCGAACGTGCGCGCCGCTTCTCGCAAATCGGCGATCATCATCGCGGTGAAGCACGAGTTTCCCGCGAGGGGTTGCTCCAGACTCAGAAACGCGGCGACTCGTTGCACGTCGGCGCGATGCAGCTCTTCGAGATTTCGATTGGTTCGATCCCATCGATAGACACCGGGCCCGCAATCGCGAACACGATGAACGAAAAGATACAGCGTGATGAGATCGCTGCCGCGCCGAGCTTGAGAGTTCTCGCCGCCGAAATTTCCGCGCCAGTCCGTGCGCCAATCCTGCGTCGCTGAATCCATGAGCTGTTCCAATTCCTTGCGCTCCATGGGCGCTGTGCGAGCATCGAAATCGAGCGCCGAGCGCCGGCGCCGCACGGTCGGTCGCCGAAGGGAGCGTCGCCCGCCAGTTTGGATCCATGCGCCGCGCCGCTGCCAATTGACGAGTTCTCCGCGGGAATGCGCGGGAGCGGTCCTGCGGGTTCGGGAAGAATGGTTGCCGCGTGCATCCCAAGAAGCAACTCATAGCCGATTTCCGACGCGGATAATTCGTTCGGAACTCCCGCCACCGGTTGCACCGCGGCGCCGACGGGTCCGCCCGGGATATGCCGCTCGGGAAAGATGAGAAATGCCATGGGAGCTTCGTCGCTCTCGGCAAGCCCGAGAGCGCGAGCCATCCGCAAATCGCTAAAATGAGCCACCGCGCCTCCGCGCATTCCCAACGCGCCCGCGGCCAGCAGCACGCTCATCATCGCGTGGCCCAAATCGTGGCAACAGTAGCGATACGCGCGCTCCCCGTACTTCCAGGATTCCCGCCAAAAGATGGAAGTCAGCCCTACGATCAACGGCGACTCCGCCGCCCACGGAATCTCGAAGCGCGTTCGCAAGCTGCCGTGGCCAATCGCCGCGGCTGCGAAGCTCGAGGGCGTGCGCGGTCGGCGCGATAGTGGTACAGGCCGTCTTCGATTCCAGAAAATCCGCGGAGCGCCACGTGGGTTTCCGTCGGGTGGAGATTGCCGGAGGATGGATTCACGCGGAGGCTGTAGCGAGCGCCCGTTCCCGGAACTTTCTTCCAGGCGCTGACCGCCATCGAATGCCACAGCAAGCGGCTGAGCCACAAATGGTCGAGTCGAATGGTTTCGCCGCGCCCGGAAAGATCACCGGCGGGCAGATTCATTTCTCCTGCGAGCGCCGCCATGGTGGCGAACGTTCCGGTAGAGGGGAAGCCGGGCTCAGGTGGAAGATCGATCGTCGGAACGTCTTCGTACGTGCGGAACGGGTTCGGCTGATTGTGCCAATCGAGGTAGCGGGCGTTGGCGCGGACGGAAGCGTAGCTATGCTTCGTGGCCTGATGATAGGCGAAGAGAAGTTCCGAATCGCCGTTCCGTGCGCCACATTGGGGATCGCCCCAGATGCGGGAGAGAAAACGCGTCATTCATCCATCCTTCTCCGATCCGCTCCTATCCGTCGCCTGAGTCTAGGAATTGGGAAATGGAACGCCTGGAAAGCAACGGCGGCTCGGTAGCGCGGGTGCGGCTTTTCAATCGTGCAGAACAACACTCAGCAGAGAATCGTTCACCTGGAGCCCGCCGTCGTAACCGATGAATCCCAACTTCTCAACTTTCTTCATGAAGAATATTGACGCGCGAGCGCATGTTCCGCATGGAGCGCACGGGTCATTTCCTCGAGGCTGATCACGAGCAGCGTGGAGGGTGCGGTTGCAGTGGCCGTCGCGATGCGCACCGGTTGCCCAGCCAAGCCGCCTTCGCCGACGAAATCGCCAGGATTTAACATTGCCACGACGGCTTCCTTGCCGGTCTTTGAGACAACGGAGAGTTTTACCGACCCCTTTTGAATGTACGTCACATTCTTGCAAAGATCGCCTTGCGAGAAGATCGTGTCCTCCTTTTGAAACTCCACGATCGTCCTGGATACGCCGGCGGAATCGAGGAAGGCTTGGGCGTTAAAGACCGCGATCTTCTTCGTTCCAGCTGAATGTTTTGCCTTCATATTACGTTCGCGCAGGGCGCGCTCGCCCCTTCCTCGGCCAGCAAAGGTTAGCATGCAAAGGCAGTTTCGTCATTGCGCACACCCAAAGGGTTTGCTGATTGGCCGAGACATCTCAAAGCCAGCTCCGTACCCCGTTTCTCTCGCCGGCCAACAAAAACTCACAATCCTCGGAATACGTGCAAAAGAGCACAGACGCTTACGGATCTTACGTCCATGATGTTTTCAGAAACAGACAGACAGGGAAGACAACAACGAACTCCGAAGACAGGACCAAGAAGTTCCCCCTCACTTCTCAGCGTTCCAAGACTGAATTCGCTCGGTATTTTTGGAGGATCCAATTATGGGTTTTACACAACGTTGCATCAGTTCGCTTTTTCTGGCAGCAGCCCTTGCGGCGCCGATGGCCATTCTGGCCTCGCCCGCGCCAAAAGATGACGGCGTTCAGGTCCGAATCTACGATTCGCGCCACAAGGACTATCACAATTGGGATGATCGTGAGAACACCGCCTGGGGCATCTATCTGACCAACAATCACAAGAAAAACCATGAATTTTCGAAGTCCAGCAAGAAAGAGCAGTCCCAATACTGGAACTGGCGCCACTCTCATCCAGATCACGACTAGGAACTTTTTCACCAGTTTTGAGACAGCGTGACCAAGCGAATGAACTTCCATTTGCTTGAAAAGGAGAAACAGAATGCTTTGGACAATTGTCGCGGTCCTGCTGGTCTTGTGGGTGCTCGGACTCGTTACTTCCTACACGATGGGCGGGTTCATCCATATCCTGCTGATCCTGGCGGTCATTACTTTTTTGATTCGAGTCATTCAAGGCCGAAGGATAGTTTCTTGACCATGGAGACCCACAGATGAAATCGATCACGACGTTGGGAATTCTGCTCGCGGTTCTGGGGATTCTTGCCCTCGCCTACCAGGGATTCAGTTATACACGCCAGGAAAAGGTTCTCGATGTGGGTCCGATTCATGCCACAAGGGACGCTACGCGGCACATCTCTTTTCCGCCGATGTTCGGGGGATTGGCCTTATTGGGCGGGGTCGCAATGCTCGCCGTCGGCGCGAAACAAAAGTCGTAACAAAGGCGAGCGAAGAGATTTGAGAAAACAACGCTCGCGTACCGGTTGCCCAGCCGGGCTCGCGATCGACGGCGCTTCAGAAAGAGTTTCGTGCAAATCAGATTTCATCAACTAGCAAGAAGATAGTGGAGGTTCGCGATGTTTCGTAAATTGACGTTTGGTGTCTGCATTTTCTTCGCCGCGACCGCGGTATTCGCTGCCAACAAGGAACAAGAACGTTTGGAAAATTCCGGAACCGTTTTGCAGGAAGTGATGGATGTGCCCGATAACATTCCGCAGGAACTGCTGGAAAAAGCGGAATGCGTTATTGTTTTTCCATCCGTTCTAAAAGCTGCTTTCATTGTCGGCGGAAGCTACGGCCGCGGATCGATGGTTTGCCGGACGGGGAAGCACTTCAACGGACAGTGGGGTTCTCCGGCAATGTACGCGCTCGAAGGCGGCAGCATTGGTTTTCAACTTGGCGGCGAGGCGACAGACCTCGTACTTCTCGTCATGAACGAGAGAGGCGCGTCCTCCATTCTGGACAGCAAGGTTAAGCTCGGCACCGACGCTTCCGCAGCGGCCGGCCCCAAGGGACGCGACGCCTCGGCAGACACCGATGCCTACCTGCGGGCGGAAATCCTGAGCTACTCGCGCGCCCGCGGGCTGTTTGCCGGCATCTCCCTGACAGGTTCTACGCTTCGGCCGGATGATGACGCCAGCGCCGATGTCTATGGCCGCAAGATCACAGCCAGGGAAATCGTGATGGACGGCAAGACCTCGATTCCGGAATCCGGACAGCATCTTGTCCGCGTCTTGCAGAAGAACGCACCCCACAACGAATCGCAAAAGGCTTCAAACCAGTAGTCACGATTGTCCTAGGTGGTTTCTCCAGGAGCAATGCCGCAGCAGGGCCTCGGCGATTTTGACGAGGTCCTGCCTCCTGCTGAAGTTCGATCCGGCACTCCGGCGGATACCTTCGATTTCAACCTCGGGGCCGATCAGCACGGTGTTATCCTGAACGCCGGAGTCATCACTCCGGCCGAATCCGCAAGGAAGGCCGCCTCACCGAACGATGCTGATACGCCTGGGCTACGACATTGAATTCAACCTTCCCCAACCCGTCGTGGTTGTGGCGCTTCTGAACGTGCATCCCTCTCGAGGGTCGGACCTCCGCGAACCGGACGATTTGCGAATCGAACCCATGGTTCCGAAAGAGCAATACATCGATCAATTCGGCAACCGCTGTGCCCGGTTTTTAGCTCCCCAAGGAAAACTTCGCCTCTGGAACTCGACGCTCGTGCAGGATTCCGGTGAAAAAGATCAGGTAAACATCTTTGCGCGGCAACATCCGGTGCAAGAGTTGCCGTGCGACAACCTCACATACTTGATGAGCAGCCGTTACTGCGAAGTGGACCGGCTGTCCAATATCGCGACAGAACTATTTGGCAATACCCCGCCGGGATGGGGACGCGTGCAGGCGATTGTGAATTGGATTCACAGCAGGGTGCAATTCGGATATCAATTTGCCCGCGCCACCAGAACAGCTCTGGATGTATACACCGAGCGCGTCGGCGTCTGCCGTGACTTTCAGCATCTTGCCATTGCATTCTGCCGTTGCATGCACATCCCAGCTCGCTACGCCACAGGTTATCTTGGAGACATTGGCGTCCCGGCAACTCCCGCTCCCATGGATTTCAGCGCGTGGTTTGAAGTCTATTTGGAGAATAGATGGTGGACTTTCGACGCCCGTCACAACGAGCCGCGCGTGGGCCGCATCTTAATGGCAACGGGGCGCGACGCCGCCGATGTGGCCATGACAACTTCCTTCGGCATGGCCGAATCGGTCAAATTCGATGTCGTGACGGAGGAAGTCCGGGGTGTTGCACCGTTTCAAAATTTGCGATCGTCTGCTGCCGGTTCGCACTGACGAGCTACTGCGTGAGGATTCGCGGGCTGCAGGAGGCGGTCTTGGAAGCGGAAGCGCTCGTCGCGGCAGGAGAAGGAGCGTTCTTCAATTGCTCCAACTCCGCCTGAACCTTGGCCCACGCTTTTTGCTTTCGCTTGATCGCATAGGGCGCATCCGGATGCCCGAAATATTCCAGAAGCTCGGCACGCACCTCTGGGGAAACGCCCGCGAAATTCCGTTTCGCGAGCGCGTCAAGCCATTTCGCCTGGGTCTCATCGGCAAGCTGATAGCCTCCGGGACCCGTGATTACTCCGGTGTCGAAATTGTCGTTGGGCACGTCCGGCGGGCCGGAAGCTGTCTCGCTCAAAAGACGACGATAGTCACTTAGAGATGCGTTGAAGCTCGCCTCAAAGAGCCGCTCGGCGGCCGGCGTCGGCATCTTGAGTTGCAGGACTTTCAGGGGACCAATTTTTGGCAAAATCCGAAACAGAAAAGCGAGAAACTTCTCCTCGAGCGTCGGGGGCTGATACTGTTTGCCCCAATTTTTCTGGTAACTCGCTCGGGACAGATTTCTGAGAAAAATCGTTTTCGTCATGCCCGGCTGGTCCCTCATGATCTCGTCTTTTTTCAAGCTCCAGGCAACACGCGTCGCTTTGGGAAGGAGTTTGCTAACGTCGTATCCATACGAAACGAGCGCCTTGTCCTCGTTTTCGAGAACGCTGTTCAGTTCCAATCCGTACGTTTCCTGAAACGCTTGTTCGAGTAGCGGAACCGCAACCGCGAAGCCGATATACGTGTGGTAACCATCCGGGGCGAAACGGCACTGCGCTACCTCTAACACATCGAAGCCAAATTCCGTTTTCACGTGCGCCAGCTTGCCTTCCTCGTAGGTGGCGCTGGCGCCGTACTTCTTCTTCAATTCCGGGTAGAGGAGCGGCACGGCTCGATTCGTGCCGATGGGATGGCCTTCCGTGTCGGCGGCGTAGTGAGAGAGCGCTCCCAGAGCGAACGCGTAGCCGTCCAAGTCTTTGGAATCGCGCAGCAGGGCCAGGACAAAGTCGCCGCTCCTAACGTAATGCGTCAAATCGCTGAAGAAGAAGTTGCCGTGCGGATAGTAACCGATGTCCTGAATGATCGCCCCGCCGTACGCGTAGCCGTGGGCTTCCTTGAGTTGCTCAGGCGTCGCGTTGGGAAAGCGCGCCAGCAAAAGCGGGCGGATGTTCGTGCTCCACACGCTGTCAATAATCGCTTCGTGCGACAGCACGGCGTAGGCCGCGGCGTCGCCGGGCCAGCTGAGACACATCGCAACCACCAGCACGATGGCGAGCGGTCTCACGGAAGATGCGTCGCGACGGCTCATTTTTCCCGGCGGCAACCTCGTTTCGATCTTAGCTTAGTTCTTCCGCGCAGTGAATTCGTTTGGCCGGCGGAAAACCTGTAGAACGGCGTGAGCCTCCGATTGAGAAGCCAGAGCATCACGCCTCTTGTCCCGCGAGCGCGCCGAGGTCGCGCCTTTTCGCCGGAGGAGTGAGATACTGTTTGAACGTCCATGTTCTACTGGAAATGCCTGACCCGTATGCTGGATCCCCTCTCATCGAACCGTCGGTATACTTTGCTGCGTGCATCGATTTTTCCGCTCGCAGCGCTTCTCACGATTGCCCTGGCGGTCATCGCGCGGGGAGGGCAATTCGCCGCTGCGACTGGAACCACGTCCGGGCCCGCGGCCGTGTCCGCGAAGGCTCCGCCGGCGATCGTCATCGGCTTCGTCGGCGGTTACATCAAGCACGACGATCTCGTTCATAGCGAAGTGCAACTCGCGGCGCGCCTCCGCAAGGCTTACCCGTCGGGCGTGGACGTCGAGACCTTTGAAAGCCACCGCGGGAGAATTGCCCTGGAGAAAATCCTGGACCTATTGGATACAAATCGCGATGGAACGCTAACGCCCGCGGAGAAGCGGAATGCTCGCATCATTCTGTACGGGCATAGCTGGGGAGGGTCGGAAGCCATCGAGGTCGCGCGCCAACTGGAGAAAGACGGCATTCCCGTCCTCCTCACCATTCAAGTCGATAGTGTTTCCCAGATGCACCAGAACGATGCCGTGATCCCCGCAAACGTGGCGCAGGCGGTGAACTTCTATCAGCCGCACGGGCTCGTCCACGGCCGGCCGGCAATCCGCGCCGCCGATCCGTCACGCACGAAAATTATCGGGAATTTTCGATTCGACTACTCCGGGGTTCCCTACGCTTGCAACGAGTATCCCTGGTACGACCACTACCTTGTGAAGGCGCACACGCAAATCGAATGCGACCCAAAAGTCTGGCAACAGGCGGAAGACTTGATTCGAGCGGAATTGCCCAAAGCGAACGAGAGCGGCTCAAAACCATAAGGCCATCGCGGCGATCCAGCCCTCAGCTTTTGCGCGACCCGCGGGTACCCGCGGAAACTGGTTCCCAGCCTCGACTTCGTCCTCGCCCACAAACAATCGCGTTTCGTGGTTCTCGAACAGCCGAAGATGCTTTAGAATTGATGCTACTGCCGCTGTGGGCGTGTAGCTCAGCTGGGAGAGCACCTGCTTTGCAAGCAGGGGGTCGCAGGTTCGAACCCTGTCACGTCCACCAAATTTTCGCTGACTGCAAAGCACATACGCAATTCACGTCTGCCTCGATTCCCCGTTTTTCACCCACTGCAGTGAATCTCTAGAAGTTATCTCATAAACACATTCAAGCCATTCAAGGCTTGTGAGTTATGCAAACTAGCGTAAACCGAGAGCATGGACCTGACCGAGGCGCAGTGGAAGAAGCTCAAGCCACTGCTGGCTCCCAAACGACGCCCCGACGGTCGAGGTCGGCCTTGGCGCGATACGCGAGCCGTGCTGAACGGCGTTCTGTGGGTCTTGCGCACCGGCGCTCCTTGGCACGATCTGCCCGACCGTTATCCTTCCTACCAAACCTGCCATCGGCGTTTTCAGCAGTGGCAGCGCGATGGCACGCTGGACCGATTGCTGCACGCGCTCGCCGAAGACCTGCGGGCACGCGGCAAACTGGATTTGTCGGAAACCTTTATCGACGCCAGCTTCAGTTCGGCGAAAAAAGGGGCGCTGCTGTCGGCCCGACTCGCCGAGGAAAAGGTAGTGAAATCATGGCGATCGCAGACCGCCATGGTCTTCCTGTCGCCTGCTGCGTCACCAGCGCTTCGCCTCATGAAAGCAAACTCGTCGAAGCCACCATCGCGCAGCGCTTCACGAGAGCCAAACCAAAACGAATGATCGGTGACCGCGCCTATGACAGCGATCCGCTCGATCAGCGCCTCCGGCAAAAACACGGTATCCGGCTCATCGCGCCCCACAAGTACAACCGCCGCCGCAAGAGCACCCAGGACGGCCGCGAATTGCGTCGCTACTGCCGGCGCTGGAAAATCGAGCGCCTCTTTGCCTGGCTCCACAATTTCCGCCGACTCGTAAGCCGCTGGGAATATCACGAAGCCAATTTCCTCGGCATGCTCCAACTCGGTTGCCTCATTATCCTGCTGAGGTATTTATGAGATGGCTTCTAGAGTGAGACAGTCCAGACTCAGCGGTAGAAAAAGGCATCAACGATTCGAGCCCTGGGCAAGTCATTAGCACCATGCCGCTGCGACTGATCCAAGTAGCCCTCAAGCTTCGTTTCCGACTGATGACGCAAAAAGGCATTAACTGCAGCAATTCCGCGAGGTATGAACGGCGTGCCATGCTTCTTTTAGGATGAGTGGCACGAGAGCCAAGGCAGCGAGTGGGTCTGTCCAGGGAGCACGGAAGATCGCATTTGCTAACAATCCTGCCAGGGCGATAAGAGACAGATAGCCACAGAGCGCAGACTCGGTAGCATCTACTCGCAATGAAGCGCTGCCGATTTGAGTTGCGAGCTTCCGTTTCTGACTTGCCAGCCACGGCATGCCGACGCCCGCTACAATCAAGAGAACAATTCCGACAAAACTCGGTCTCGGCTCGCTATATCCGAGGAGAGACCATCCAGAGCTAACGACTACAATCCCTGCAACAGCGAATAGCAAACCGCCGGCCACACGGGCGGCTAGTCTTTCATCCTCGATCTCGGAATCGGATGTGGAACGAAATCGCCAAAGAACCACCATCGCTGAAAACAGTTCGGCAGTGCTGTCCCCTCCAAAACCGAGCAGAGCGGAACTCTTAGCAGTCCACGCTGCCACTAGCGCAACAATGACCTCGATGGTCATCCATGCGACCGTCAAGACTTGGACTCGGAGAACCCGTCGAACAATATCTGGAGCAGCGAGCATCGTGACGCCGCGCGTTTGGTCGTTCATCCGATTGCCTTCAACTCATTTTGCTCCATTTTGCGGAAAACAGAGAGGGCAAGGACACCGTGATGAGTGGGCGAGTTAGAATTCCAACCTCGCGTGAAAGGCGATCATGCGTGGAGCGCTGTCGCCGCCCAGACCGACTCCCAGCAAACCTGTAGGTGGGGAGGTTGTATTCGTCAATGCGCCAAACCCGCTTTGCGTCGAAGGTTTGCCGGGAATGCCGGCGAACACGAGGCTCGGCAGGCCAAAATTGGGGTGGTTGAAGACGTTGAAGACTTGGGCTTCGAAACGAAATTTCACCCGCTCGCTCAAGGGAAACCATTTGGTGAGGTAAAAGTCGCTCCAGAAAAACTGGGGACCGCGAAACGCGTTGCGGCCGGAGGTTCCGAACTGGCAGGTTTGCGGCGTGTCTCCGCCCAAACACGCTCCGGTACTTGGGTCAACCGTTGACGTGAATGCATCCGGGTTGAGCCATTGGATCGTGCCGGGTTGCGTGATACCTGCAATGGGGTTGTGCTCATAGATCGGTACGCCCGGCACGACGCTTGCGAATTGTGGCCCTCCACCTTGCACAATGCCGTTTCCGTCGGCTGAGTAGGGCGTGCTCAGCACGGAGAATGGAATTCCACTGTGCCAAAAAACCGTTCCCGAAACCTGCCAACCATTGAATGCGTGCCCCAGGGCGTGACTCCGCACTTTGAGCGGCAACTCATACACGTACTGCGCATTGAGATTGTGGCGGATGTCGTAATCGCAGGGGCCATAGTTACGAGCGAGTTCTCCCGGCAACGGAGAGAGGATGGCTCCGGACGAAAACTGAAGAAACCCGCCGTTCGAGACTTCGTCCATGCACCGACTGAATGTGTAATTGATTTGCCCCTGCAGGCCGTGCGCGAGGCGCTTCGTTGCTGTCAGTTGAAGTCCGTTGTAGTGGCTGTTTGCGCCAGTCGAAAGCTGGTTTACCGCGCCAAACCTGGGATCGGTTGACTGAAGATAGGGGAACGGAGCAAAGCATCCCTGGCACACGGTCTGATAGCCGTTTACTTGCGTTAGATAGGGCTGATTCACGGCTCGCGTGCCCACATATTGCGCGCGCACGCTGGCCGTGGCGCCGAATTGATGTTCAATTCCCAGGCTCCACTGCATGAAGTAAGGCGCGTGGAGATTGCCGCTGGGCACGGCAGTGATCGCCACGGGCGGGAGACACGCAATCGGATTCGCCTGCGGCGACGCGCAGGAAAGACGGCCCTGAGCAAAACCCGTGTCGAAGGCTTGGTTTGCAGCTTCCGTCGCATCGACGGCGCTATTGGGCACTCCAGGCGCGAGAGCGATTCCGCCGGCTGTTCCCAGGACTCCGCCTTGAAACGTGCGGACGTATGGCGGATTGGTGCCCACAAGATCCACTACGTCGCCCGGCAAAATGTCGCTGAAGAGACCGAAACCCGTGCGCAGCACGGAATTCGGCGCAAACTGCCAGGCGAGCGCGGTTCTCGGCTGCAGAATCGCGAGTGGGGTGGAAGCAAAGATGTTCCTGAGGCCGGTTTGAATCGCTGCGTTTAGCGGCTGATTCGGATCGTGAGGAATCGAATCGAACGATCCTTGGAGCCGCGCAATTTCGCGATGTGGGTTCAGCGGATTTGAGTTGAACGTGTCTCGAATACCGATGGTCCAGGTCAGCTTCTGAGTCAGCTTCCAAGTGTCCTGCGCGTATAGGTCAAGATTCAGATAGTTGAAGGGTTCGTTGGCGGAGAGCGGAAAAGCCCTCGTTGCAGTCGATGCGACTCCATAGATGAATTGCGGCAGCGTTGTGTACGCAACGGTCGGGACGGTGCCTTGGCCGAAATCGAAGTCGTTCAGGCGGAAGATTCTGGTGTTGGTTCCGAAGCGAAACTCGTGAGCGCCGTGGCTCCAAGCCAGGTTATCGTTGATAAAAAAGCGGGAGGCTTTTCTGCCTTGCAGCCAAAGGTTGTCCATCCCTCCAATCGTGGTGAACGGGGTGTTCGTCCCGCCGGTTCCCTGCAGCACGATTGGAAACGCCGCAAGCGTCGTCTGAAAATCACTCGGGGCGAAAAGGCTCGAATACCACGAGAATCCCGGATTGAAATAGTTGACGAGGTTCTGCGAGAAAATATGAGTGTAGCCAGCCGCGAAAGAGTAGAGCGGCTGCGGAGAGACCGAGTCGAACAGCGGATTTATAGGGTCCGTGTAAGCAGCTTGCAAGCCAGTGTCTGCCTGGAAGCGGAACCACGCGGTGTTCGTGGGATCGATATTCCAGTCGATGCGCGCCGTCTGGACCTGTTCGTGGTCGTCGCTCGAATGCGAAACGCTCTGCCGGTTGGCACAGCCAGCCGCCTTCATGCCGCCAGCGTCAAACGGGCAGCCCTCAACGGCCACCGGTGAGCCATTCGTGTTTCCATACAGCGAGAACATTTTTTGGTAGAACGGAACCTCACCTGGCTCCGCCGGATAGCAAGGGTTGGTCGATCCGGGTGCAGAACCACAGCCGGACGTCTGCCCCGACTGAAGCTGCTGCAACACATAGTTCTCGAACGCCGGAGTTGGAACGGTTGCGGGGGTCACAATCGGCAGGGCAATCCGAACCCATTCGCTATCGACGAAGAAAAACAGCTTGTTGTGCAGGATTGGTCCGCCTAGGCTGCCCCCAAAATGGTTCACGACAGATCGGGGCTTGTGACCACCCGTCGCATTCGTGAAATAGTCAGCTGCGTTCAGGATCGAGCCGTTCCACATCTCATACAGGTTTCCGTGAAACTGGTTGGTTCCGGATTTGGTGACATAGTTGACCTGCGATGCGCCGTACCGTCCTTGGTCCACGGAGTAAGACAGCGTGTTGACGGTCACTTCGGATATCGAGTTGAGACCCAGTACGAGATTTGTCGAGAGGCCGCTATTGAGATTTGTGAGTGGATCGTTCGTTTCGAGCCCGTCCACGATATAGCCGTTTGAGAGCGCCGGAAGTCCGTTGAACTCCACGTTGCCGAACCCGTTCGTACCGCCGACGAAGTCATTGCCACTGCCGGCCGTGTTGATGAGCCCACCTGCGGCGAACTGCAACGGGTAGGTAAGGTCTCCACCGGGATTCGGAAGGTTTTCGAGTGCTGGCGCGTTGAGGTTAGTGGACGTATTCGCGTTTCCGGGATTAATAAGCGGAGGTGCGCCGGTAACCTCGATGGTTTCCTGTGATTCTGCGACTTTGAGGGTGAAGCTGACGGTCTGCTTCTGTCCCAACCCTGCGAATACGCTGTCGTTCCGCTGAGAATCGAAACCCTCTGCCTGAACTTTGACTGAGTAGGTTCCGGGTTTGAGTTGTGGAAAATCGAAGCGCCCTTGGTCGTCGGTTTTGAGTGACCTCTGCAACCCAGTGTCGCGATTCGTGACGGTCACCGTCGCGCCTGGAATGGCCGCAGTGCTCGCATCGGCAACTTGGCCCTCGATGGCGCTGGTGGTTTCCCCTTGTGCGGGGGCGCGCGGAGCGAGAGCTAGAAGAGCAACGGATATCAAAAGGTATGAAATGCCGGCCCGCAGCATCGATTGAGCTCCGCGACGAAAAGTCGCATTAATGGAGAATATTAACCTAGGTTAAGCCACAAAGTAAAGGCAGGTACATGTAGAAAAAGGGCGGACGCGCCGAAACTTCGTCCCAAGTGCGCGTTCCGATTCAACGGCCGTCACCCCTCAGGATGAAGGCTCGTGATGGACGAACGGACGTCCCGCATCCGGCTGGAACGACTCCCCGATTGGAATTTTGTCCACCCGTTGGAACGGCGCTGGCGGCGCCGCTTTCCGATCCGTGCACACGAGGACAGAATTGAAAACATCTTTGTTGTCACGTTCAACTGGGCGTGTTATGTAAGGGTTTGGCGTCCCCGACAATCCGGGCCGCGGAAGCCGCCGCGTGGGTCCAGGAGAAGTGACCGGATCGGCCTAGATTGCATTGGACTTGTGCGCGCTCAGCAAGCATGAGAGAACGGATGGTCCGTCGGCCGTGAAAAAGGAATCCGTTTTTCAAGCGTTCGTCTTCTGCGTCGATGCGCTTCTCATCGCTTCCGTATTGCTGATTTTATTCGGCCTCGGCTGGGAGTATTCCACGCGCTGGTATCTGTCCGGCTTCTCCAATGCGGTCCTTCCCTATTCCGCTTCTCAAGAGCAAAAAGTAGCCGCCATTCTCGCGTGGATGGATCAAGGCCCGGAGCGCGATGCCAACTATTACAGCGACGACGCCCAGGACCGCGACCCGCTGGACACCTTGAACTACAAGGAACTGATCACCGTTTGCGGGACCGGAACCAATGCATTCGTGAATCTCGCTTCCGCGGGAGGGATCGAAGCGCGGCGATTGCTCCTGTTGGACGCGCATGGCCAGATCACCAACCACGTTGTCGCCGAGGTTCACATGGACGGACGCTGGGTGATCGTGGACCCGAGTTTCCACGTGATTTTGAGGGACAGCGCCGGCCGCCTTCTTTCCAGGCAAGAGTTGGCCCGCCCCGAGGTTTTGCGGGATGCGACGCGCAACATTGCCAATTACGATCCGGCTTACAACTACGAGCACACCGCATTTGTTCATCTTGGGCGCCTGCCGATCCTCGGAGATTTTCTGCAGCGCGAATTGAATTCCATGCCTATTTCCTGGCAGGAAGGCATCAATTGGACAGTGCTTCTTGAGCGGGAATCCTACGGCACGATCATTGTGGGAGTCGCGCTCCTGTGCCTCGCGCTTTGTTTGCGGCAATTGATTTTTTGGTTTGGGCGAACCATTTCCATCATCCCGATGAGCCCGTGGGAACTGCTCCGGCGCGGCGGGGTGGCCATGTTTTCCCCGGTTCCCGTGTCCGCATCGCACGAACACGTTGCCGAAACGCGCAGTTCGTCATCGCCGTCGCTATGAGAAAACATTTTTACGCCCGCGATTCGCTCCGAGTTTCTGATGCCCGGTTCGGGATTCGCCACCTGTTGAACGCCGGTCGTCCTCGGCGTCACAGCGTGAGTCTTCAGTCCTAGGGGGTTTTGGTGGGAGGCTTTACAGCCGGACTCGTCACAGGTTGTCTCGTCGGTGTGTGCGGGACACTCTTGCTGCTGTCTCTTGCCACCGCGTTCTCGAGGGAAGGTGCGCGTCTGTTTCGCTTGCGATCCCTGCCCGGACTCGTTCTCTCGACCATCGCTCTTCTGGCCATCGCTGCGGTTTGCCATCGAATGAACGTCGGCAAGGATGCCTCGATGCTCATGCTCTTGCTGGTGGTGCTGGTGGTCTCCAAACTGGAAGGATTGCTGAACGGCCTGATTGCCACGGTCATCGCGGTAGTGCTCTTGGCGGTTTGGTTTCCGCCGGCCGGCAGCTTGGGCGTACGGAGCTTAAGCGACCGGCTGGCGCTGGCCCTGTTTCTCCTGATTGCAACGTTTGGAAGCCGCTTGATTGGCCGGCAATCGACATCCGCACCCTAGCGTTCTACTTGCCGGTTCCACGTTCATTCCCTTTTGAGAATACGCCTGCCGTCGCACGCGCGCTTGACGGCCTGATCCAGCGACGTTTTTTCCTCCGCGGCTAGGACGCGGAAATTGCCTTTGGCGAGAGCGCCCAGCTGCAAAGGGCCGATCGCAACGCGGATCAGGCGTAATACTTCGATCCCAAGATGCTCGAACATGCGGCGAATTTGGCGGTTCCTGCCTTCGTCGAGCACGATCTCCAGCCATGCGTTTTTTTCTCCGCTCCGCAAGACGCTCGCGCGTTTGGCTCGGAGCAGTTCCCCATTGGAGACCACGCCTCGAATTAGCCTTTCGACCAGCGCGTCGTCCGGAGTTGCGCGCACCTGGACATGATAGGTCTTGTCCAAATGTGTAGCGGGATCGGAAATGCTCGCTGCCCAGTCCGAATCGTTCGTAAACAGCAGCAATCCCTCGCTCGCCCTGTCCAGCCGGCCTACAGGTCCAACCCAGGGTACGTTGTCACCGAGGATTGTATAAACGGTCGGGCGGTCCTTTTCGTCGGACGCCGTGGTGACGATTCCGCGCGGTTTGTTCAGCATCAGGTAGGTGCGCGATTGGGACTTGACGGCCTCGCGGTCCACTTCGATTCGATCGCGCTCCAAATGAACGGGAGTTTCCGGATTGCGGCGCGTGGCTCCGTTCAGCCGCACGCGGCCTTCGCGAATCAGTTTTGCCGCTTGCGATCGCGAGCAGTATCCCAATTTCGATAGCGCCCTCGCCAGGCCCACCTGCCGCGACTCGGTGACGCGTTTCATATTCCGCCCGTTGCCGCGATTCCTCTCCAATTCAGGCGAGCGCTCCCGAGGTTCTTCCGCCGTTTCCGGTGCGAACTCGTTGCCACCGGTCCGGCGGAGAGTATAATCTCACCGAAGCAAGGATGTATCTCTCGCGCGGGTGAAATTCTATCGCTTGGGGGGTGAGTCGTGTTCAACTCCTGCCAGGTACTGATCGTCTCTGCCGATCCTTTGCAGTTTCAAAAAATCGAGGAAATCGCCGGCCGCCTTGGGCTGCGGTCCGTTCGTTGCGCCTCCCTGACCGACGCGCGCGCAAGAATCGAGCAGCAGGCCTTTCCGTTCGTGTTGTGCGGAGACGATTTGCCGGATTGCAATCTTCGCACGGCGGTGCGCGTCTTGACGTCCTCCACGGGCGGCGCGCCGGTGATTGTCCTCTCGCATCTCGCCGACTGGGACGCCTATATGAGGGCGCTCGGCGCCGGCGCATTCGACTATATCGCCTGCCCGCCCGATCCGAGTGAAACGGAACGGATCCTGCGGCTCGCCCTCGCGCAAAATCCTCCGCCACAACACGCATCCCGCAACGCTGCCTGATAGCCTGAGCGTGAGGCGGGCAGCCGGGCGGGTCTGAACCGTTCTTTCGATCTGCTCTCCAACTTTTCCGCTGTGCCGAACTCTTGCGAGATCATCTGAAGAAGCTCATTCCCTTCTTGCGCTCTGTGCCGTAAACGTGGTTCCATTTCCCGCGGTGAATTCCATCTACATTCCCTGGGACTTTCTTCTCATTCTCGTTCTTCTGGGCACGATCGTGCCCTGGCGCGGCGCCGTACGGATGAAGCGGCTAATGTCCAAACCCGAACTTTCCTCCGCCGATCGATTGTCCCTCTACGGCTCCACGATTTTCTTTCAATGGCTGATCGTTGCGATCGTGGTGTGGCGGTCGGTGGCGCGTGGAGTGGGCCCGGAAGAGCTGGGCCTAGGTGCCGGCGATCCGCGGCTGGTGGCCTGGACGAGCGTCGTTCTCACCGTTCTCCTTTGTCTGAACCAAATCTTCGGTTTGCGCAAGATCACGCGGTTGCCCGAGGGCAGACGAGGTTCGCTGTTTGCAATCACGGAAAAGATCATGCCCCGGGACTCAACGGAAATTCTCGTGTACGGGGCGCTTGCTTGCACGGCGGGCGTATCGGAAGAGTTCTTGTATCGGGGATTTGTGTTCACGGCGTTCGTGAGGCTGCTCGTGAATTTCGGGCCTCCCGTCGCCGCTGCGGCGATTCTGTCATCCGCGTGGTTTGCTCTGGCGCATTTGTATCAGGGCCGGCGCGGTCTTATAACTACATGTGTAGTAGGCATGATTTTCGCTGGCGTGCGGATTTGGACCGGCAGTCTGATTCCTGCAGTCGCCGCCCATATCGGTATCGACTTGGTTGCAGGCCTCTATTTATCCAGGTTCCTTCGGAGGGCATGAGGCCGTGACCGGGGCTTCCAACATCGAGCTCAAGGATCGCGAGATTCGCGAAGCGCTTGCTCCCTTTTCCATTCTTCCCAGCGACGACCAAATCGGGAAGATTCGCGATTACGTGCAGCTATTGCTCAAGTGGAACAGGTCCATTAGCCTCACGGCGGTCAAAGATCCCATCGAAATTGTCGCGCGCCATTTTGGCGAGTCCATTTTTGCTTCAAAACTGCTGCCTGTGGAAAACTGTCGGCTGGCCGACGTTGGCACGGGAGCAGGATTTCCAGGCCTCGCCCTTAAGATTGCCTGTCCTACGATTCATCTGATCCTGATTGAGTCCAACAAAAAGAAATGCGCTTTTCTATCCGAGGTAATAAGAATACTTGGACTTACCGACGTCGAGGTTCGTGCCGATCGTTTCGAGCAGATTCGCCCGGAAGCCATCGAAGCGAACCTCATTACTTCCCGTGCGGTGGGTGAGTTCAAGCAGCTTCTCCGCTGGTCGACAAACGCTCTCGCCCATCGGGGCCATCTCATGCTTTGGGTTGGCGCTGAAGATTCGACAAGAATCTCCTCAAATGGAGGCTGGACGTGGCAGCCCCCGGTGCGCATTCCAGATTCTCAGCGACGATTTATCCTGATCGGCCGCCCAATAGATGCGTCCCCGGCAAACCAATAAGGGATCTCAATATTGTTCCACGTGGAACATTTTCCGCCGAATCGGGCGATGGCATTTCTGAACTGACGAGTTCTTCCTAGGTCGATTCGGCGAGCAGCGGGTGGCTGTCGGACACGAAACAAACCGTTACATTCCCGGTCGGAGCTTTAGCAAACAATCCAGAGGTAGTTGGTGCAAGCATCGATTGCCGAAGCTGCGGGCTGCGCTATATCCTAACTCCCGGCATTCGCCCAGATTCAAACTGGAAATCTTCGATGTTCGGACCGTCGGCGAAGCCACGAATCGAAGAAACAATTTTGTTTCACGTGAAACAATTTGCATAGTTTCCAGTCAATGTGATAGATTTCGCGGCCTGAGGGAGTTGAATTGGGCCGCATCATCGCAATTGCAAACCAGAAGGGCGGAGTTGGCAAGACTACTACCGCGATTAACCTTGCGGCGTCTCTCGCCTTGTCCGAACAGCGGACTCTTTTGATTGACTGCGATCCCCAGGGCAATACTACAGCTGGAATCGGCTTCCCAAAGGATCCCGCCAGGCGCACGCTCTACAACGCTTTGATGCTCGCCGAGCCTGTCGAGAGAATCATCCTGAAAACCCAAATTGACGGGTTGGATCTCGTCCCTGCGGACAAGAACCTCGTTGGAGCGGAACTCGAGCTGGTATCGGCTGACAACCGGGAATATCAACTGAAGAAGCTGCTCGATCCGCTGAAGGACCGGTACGAGTACATTGTCATCGATTGCCCGCCGGCTCTCGGTCTTCTGACACTGAATGCTCTATGCGCAGCGGACTCGGTTCTAGTTCCAATCCAGTGCGAATACCTGGCCCTCGAAGGCGTCTCCGAGCTGCTGGACACCCTCATGAGGATCCGCAGGACACTGAGTCCGAATCTGGCCATCGAAGGCATCGTCCTCACGATGTACGACGAGCGAACCACACTGTCAAAGCAAGTTGCTTCGGACCTACGCAGCTTCTTCGGCGCCCAGGTCTTTGAATCTGTAATACCAAGGAACGTCCGGCTCGCCGAAGCGCCGAGCCACGGAAAGCCAATTCACTTCTACGACATTCATAGTAGAGGCGCGGAAGCCTACATCAATCTTGCCAAGGAGGTTATCGCCAATGGCCAGAAACGCATTGGGAAGGGGGCTGGGAGCTCTGATTCGTGAGCCTGAAGTCGTATCCCAGCCACCACAGCCGATCTCAAATTCAGGAACCGCCGCCGCAGCGGCCCCAGCTCCGATTCCCGCGGGCGGGCCGCTCCAGGTGGACATCGACCTGATCGATCCGAGTCCGTACCAGCCGCGTACGCGTTTTGCGGAGGCTGCACTCGAGGAACTGGCGCAATCGATTCGCGCGAGTGGGATCATCCAGCCCCTGGTCGTGAGAAAGGTGGGCTCGCGATACCAACTCATCGCGGGCGAGCGGCGCTGGCGTGCTTCGCAGCGCGCCCAGCTGCTGCGCGTTCCTGTCGTCACCCGGGAGGTAAGCGACGAGCAGGCGCTCGAGCTCACGCTGGTGGAAAACATTCAGCGCGAAGACCTGAATCCAATCGAACAAGCGCGCGCCTTTGACCGCCTGATGGAGGAGTTTCACCTCACGCAAGATGAAGTGGCTTCCAGAACGGGGAAAGACCGCGCCACCGTCGCCAATTCCGTCCGCCTGCTTTCGCTCGAAGAGCCGCTCCTCGTATGGATCGAAGAAGGCAAGATTACCGCGGGCCACGGGCGCGCGCTTCTCGCGATCGAAGATCGGAAGCTGCGAAACGAATTGGCGCAAAAGGCTTCACGTGGCAAGCTGACCGTCCGCCAACTGGAACGGATGGCGACGCGCCGCTCCCGCGCGCGCATCCAGCAAGCAAACGTGGAAACGTACGATCCGAATCGCCAGGCCGCGCTCGACGAATTGCAGAAACACATCGGCACTCGCGTGACGCTGCAGATGCCGGCAAAAGGGCGTCCGGGCCAGTTGATGCTCGAGTTCTACGACGAGGAACAACTGAATGGGCTGTACGAACGCCTAATGGTTTAGTATTACATTCATAGTAATTAGTTCATCTAGCGGAGAGAACCGCGCAGACTGTAAGTGCTTACTACGGCACTGGGACCAGATTTAGCGGTTCGGCGTCTCCATTCTCGGGTAGAATCGTATTCCCGCAACAAGCTATTTCCGCCAGGGGGAAATCGCATGCAGTGGCGATCAAAAGGGCGCGACAAAGACACCAAGGAGCACGAATTTACCGGCTTCCTCGATAAAGGCGTGCGCTTTGAGGGAACGCTGGAGACTTCGGGCGTCTTCCGCATTGACGCGAGCGTGAAGGGAAATGTGATTTCCAGCCACAGCCTGATCCTCGGCGAAGGCGCGCGCGTGGAAGGGCAGATCGAAGGCAATCACGTGGTCATTGCCGGAAAATTCGACGGCGTCATCTTCGCCAAGGGCCGGGTGGAAATTCAAGCGAAAGGCGTTGTCACCGGCGAGGTCCATTCCCCGTGCCTCGTGATCGATCCGGGCGGAATTTTTGACGGGCAGTGCCACATGCTCGCTGCATCCGAATCCACCAAGCCCCTGACGATTCCGATTCGCGTCAGCCAGTAGCAAAACTTCGCGGCCCGGCGCGCGTCTAAATTCCTTCACGAAGCCGCAAAGCAGCCACCCAGATGGATACGATCACACATGGAATTGTGGGCGCATTGGCGGGCAAGGCGTTCTTCGCCGGCCGCGATGTTCCCGCGGGCACTACGGGTATCGGCGCGCCGAACGCACTGAGTGCGCCGACGGCGAGAGCTGCGATCGTTGCTTGTACGCTCGGCTCCATGTTTCCCGATATCGACATTTTTGCCGGGCCCCTGCGGCACAATCCGCTGGCCATCATGGAGTGGCACCGCAACATCACGCATTCCGCTGTAATGCTTCCCCTATGGTCTTTGCTCTTGGCGGCAATTTCACTGCCGCTGGCGCGCCGTCTGAAATGGCAGTCGCCGCCGTTCCTAAAGCTGTCCGCAATCTACGCGCTGGGAATCGCGACACATATTTTCCTCGATCTTGTCACCAGTTTCGGAACGATGGCCTGGAGCCCGCTGCGCTACTCCCGCCCCGCGTGGGACTGGGTGTTCATTATCGATCTGACGCTAACCGGCATTGCCCTCGTGCCGCAGCTCGCCGCATGGTGTTACCGCGAACCGGAACAATTCCGGCGCCGCGCGGTTTTGGTGTGGGCCGTACTCAGCGCAGGGGCGGCAGCAGGGTATTTCTTGGCTAGCTCCGCGGGCTACGGATTTCCAATTGTCGTCATCGGCGCGGCCAGCGCCATTTTCGCAATCATTATTTTTCTGCCGAGCGCGCAGGGCGCTGGATTTCGGTGGAAGCGAGCCGCGTGGTGCCGCGCAGGGTTGGTGGTTTTGTGCGTCTATATCGGTTTCGCGGCCACGGCCCATCACAAAGCCGTTGCGGACGTGGAACGATTCGCGGCCGCGCAGCATTTGCAAATCGAAGGCCTTGCGGCCCTTCCACTGCCGCCTACGCTCACGCATTGGGTGGGGCTGGTCAACACTCCGACCGGCGTCTGGCGAACCACGTTTTACGAACCGAACGGCGCTCCTGAGGACACGCATTTTTACGCCGACGCGCAATCCTTGCCATATCTTGAGCAGGTCATGAAGCTGCGCGACGTACAGGTTTATCTCTGGTTCGCCCGCTTTCCGGTGTGGCACGTGGTGCCGAGGGAGGGAAATCAGACCGCGATCGAAATCTCCGACGTCCGGTTCTTCCGCGAACGCGATCCCTTTGGGACCGATCCCCCGCGGCCGGGAGGAATCGCCGCCTCGCGACCCGGGCGCGCCGGATTCACGTTTGTGATTCTCTTCGATGCGCACGGGCGCGCCATCTCCGACGGGTTTAAAGAGCCGGAGTAGGCGCAGGCCCTAAATTTTTAGCGGTGGAATTAGTTCACGGGGTAAACGACTACCTGGCGGTCTTCGCCCGCGCCTTCGCTTTCGCTCCGGACGCCGGGCTCTTCCTTCAAAACCAGATGCAGGATGCGCCGCTCGCGCGATGACATGGCATTGAAGCGGAAGGGCGCGTGCGTTTCGCGGACACGGCCCGCGGCCACGCGGGCGGACAGCTTCAGTTCCTCGATGCGGATGCCGCGGTAGCCCGCAGCGTCGAATCGAATGCGGCCGTAGAACTGCGGATCGAGCCAAAGCCAGCGCAGGGAGATGTGTTCCAGCGCCAGCAGCAGCTCGGCGTGGTGTTCCAGCAGCAAATCCTGATCGCGGCCCTTGAATTCGACCACGATCTCAGGATTTTCAAACTCCTTCGACGCGGCAGGCCCGATCGCCCGAATTTCATAGGTCAGCTGAAAACGGCCCTTTTGAATCAGCGTGTCGAGGCAGCGGCGCAGTTCCGCCGTGATGGCCGCATGATCCAGCTTTCCATCCACAATCAGGGTCGGGCGGGACACAGGCGTCAAGATGGCTCCCCTCAGGCTGCTTTGCCGCAATCCTTACTTCTTCTTGCCGGGTCCCCGCGACGGCTTGGGCGGGGGCGGCGCCGTGCGATAGAGATACCACTGCTGGCCGATACCGACGATATTGCTAGTCAGTATATACACCGACAGCCCGCTGGGATAAAGCGCAAACATTCCGCCAAAAATCAGCGGCGTGATGGCCATCATCTTCGCCTGGGCCGGATCCATGCCCGGGGTCGGCGTCATCTTCTGCATGAAATACATGGAAATCGCCATGATGACCGGCAGAATGAAATACGGATCGTGCGCGGAAAGATCGTGGATCCAGCCGAACCAGGGCGTGTGGCGCAGCTCGATCGTGTTGGCGAGCATGCGGTACAGCCCGAACCAGATCGGCATCTGAATCACCGTGGGCCAGCAGCTTCCCAGCGGATTGATGCCCTCGCGCGAATACACGGCCATGACTTCCTTGTTCATCTCGGCCTTGCGCGGATCCCGCATCGAATATTTCTTGTACTTTTCCTGAATCGCCTTCACTTCCGGCGCGACTTTTTGCATCTTCTGCATCGCGCGCATGCTTTTCACTTTCAGCGGGAACATCACCATGTTGATGGCGACGGTGATGAGGACGATGGCCCAGCCGAAGTTGCTTACGTATTGGTGCACCCACATCAGCGAGTAAAACAACGGCTCGGCGATGAATCCCCACCAGCCGAATTGCACCAGGCTATTCAGCGGCGGGCGCACGGCCTTCAGACCGTCGACGCTTTTGGGTCCGGCGTAGAGGCGCAGGTTCAGCGGCCCCGGCGCGGCAAGTCCCACGGCCATCTGCGGAACCACTTCGGTTTCGGTTTTGCCGTCGACCGTGGTGTCGTGCGAATAGGTCCAGCCCGTCACCGTGAAGGGAACGTCGGTGAGATTGCCGCGCGCATCGAAGGGCGCCAAAAACGTCGCAGCAAAATAGAGGTCCTCGATCCCGGCGTAGTCGAATGTTCCCGCGACGGGCGCGCGCACCGCGGTCTGGCCGGGCTTGCCCAGATTCTTCGCGGCCAGCGTGTTCAATTTTCCGGCGGCGTCGGTAAAAACATTTGTCTGCGCGGCCGCGCGATACGCGGTCACGTCCCCGAATCCGCCCGACCAAATCAGGCTGCTGCGCAGCGGCGCTCCGTCCAGCGTCGCCGCGACCTTCACGTCGACAATATAGGTGGGACCGAATTTCAGCTGCTTAGTGATTTCCAGGTGGCCGTCGCTCCAGACCATCGTAACTTCCGCGGGAGCATGCAGAACGGCGCCGGCCCCGGGCGCTGCGCCCGCCGAGGTGATTTCAAACAGCGCATTGTTGGCGGCCATCTCTTGCTGCGGATCGTCCAGCGCCACAGCCAGCGGCCAGCTGCCGGAGGCTTGCGCGGCCTCGGGATGTACCAGGTCGAGCGTGCGCGGCGGCTTGTGGTCGTCGTCGAATTTCTTCAGCTGCCAGCTGCGCACCACGCCGCCGCGGTTGGAAATTTCCACGTGATACAAATCGCTCTCGATGACGATGGAACTCTCCGCGCTCGAGGCGCGCATCGTCACGGGAGCGGCCGGAGCCGCGGGTTTCTTCGCACCGGCAGCAGCGGCCGCGGAAGGGGAAGCAGGCGAAGTCGCGACGGGCGCGGGCGCCGTCGTCGGCGCATTCGTTGTGGTCGCGGCGGGCTTGGCCGGCGGAGGTTGCGGCGGCTTGTAAATCATGGACCAGCCCGCGATCACCAGAAGGCAGAGCACTGCGGCGAGCAGCGAGCGCATTTCGGTCGACATTTCTTTTCGCTCGCTCACGAAGGAACCTCTTCAGTGGCGCAGGCTTTTGACCCAGTGCTTACGAGGCCCGCGGCTTTTCCGATCCGTGGGCAAAAAAATCAGCCCGGCCCGGGCGCGCAGCGCGTTTCGCTTCGCGCGAAACGTCCGCCGCATCGGGCACCAGGTCCACGCCGCCTCGCGTGAAGGGATGGCAGCGCAAGATGCGGCGCAGCGCGAGCCAGGAACCGCCCCGCGCGCCGTGAATTTGGATGGCTTCGGCGGCGTAGTGCGAGCAGGAAGGATAGAACTTGCAGGCGCTGGGCATCAGCGCCGAAAAAAAAGATTGATACACGCGCACGGCAAAGAGCAGCGCGCGGGCCGCGGCGCTCATGCTTTCGGCGCGGCGCTCCGCCCCGGGTTCGGCCCCTTGATTTGGATACTGCGCAGCAGACGCACCAGTTCCGCCTCCAGCGGAGCGAACTCCGCCGTCGCCACGGTGCTGCGCGGGTGAATCACGATGTCCCATCCCGTAGGAATCTCCGTCCTGTTGCGCCGCAAGATCTCGCGAATGCGGCGTCGAATGCGGTTCCGCACGACCGCCCCGCCGAGGGCTTTCTTGACGCTGATCCCGAAGCGGCTGGCGCCCGGCGCCGCGATCGCCTCTCTGCTGGAGCCTTCGCGCAGAGGCCCCCGCCCGGCGGCCTCGCTCGGAGGACTTGGTTGCGCGCGGAAGAAAACGGAAAACTGAGGACTCGAACGGCGCTGGCCGGCGCCGTATACGGCTTCATACTCCACGCGTTTCAGCAAACGCATGGCGCGGGGAAAACCCTGCCGCGGTTCGCCGGGTCGTCCCTGCCCGTCCGGTAGGCGGGCGGCCGGCGGATTCGAGTCTCTAGATGGGCGTAAGACGATGGCGTCCCTTTTTGCGTCGGGCCGCTAGAACTTTGCGGCCCCCTTTAGTCTTCATGCGCGCGCGAAAACCGTGTGTCTTGTGGCGACGGCGCACTTTCGGTTGAAACGTGCGTTTCGGCAAAGAACTCTCCCCCTCGGTGCCGACAATCGGACCGAATCAAAACGTATAGTGTAGTCGAGGCCCGGATAGCGGTCAAGGATGGGGCGGAGTTGGGTAGTGGACTAATTCTGTGTTGCCGACCTAGGCTCTCCGGGCCACGGTTTTTGTCTTTCTATTTTCCGTTCCACGATTGGTGCGAGCTTTTTTAGGTAGGCGATGTCCGCTTGAATATCGACTAAGACAGACTTCCAGCTTGGTCCCGCGCCCCTATTTTCTTCTTGACTTTTATTCTTAACTTTAGTTATACTCTTTTTCATAACTTATGACTCCTAACGACGAATATACCCGCGCATTGGGAAAGGCAGTCACGGACCTTGAGGAGCGTGTTCAAAGGCGAGACGTACTTAACGCCGAGATTGCCGGTCTTCGTGAAACTGTTCGGGTTCTTTCCAGCCGCATTAGCCTCTCCAAAGAAGAACGCGAAGGGATTGGCCGACTGTTCGATATGGTGGATTACGCGACACCGAATCTTAGAGTCGATTCGAGCAATCCTGACTCGCGCATATCCGAAGAAAATGACCGCCGTGGAAGTCCGTGATGCTTTGGAGAGGGCGCAATTCAATTTTGACGAGTTCAGCAATTCTCTCTCGGCATGTCACGCTACTCTCAAGAGAATGCACAATGACGAGGAACTTGATATTGAAACAAAAGACGGAAAGACCGCATATGGCAGAGTAATTAGACTGACGCCGCCACCTGAACCTTTCACCAAACTGAGTGCCTTGGCTGGAATATTGGGCGGGTCGGACAGGCCTCCATCGAGTTCGATGGTATATGGCGATCCATCTAAACCAGTAGAGGCAATGAAAAAGAAAAAATAACAGAAAAGCCCCGCCGTTAGTTTCAGCTAACAGCGGGGCGAGAATCCAGAGGCGGACGAAGCCCGCATCTAGACCCAAGACCTTGATTGTCGGGCTTCTCTGGTACAAAGACAAGAGGGATAGCCCGATGACCTGCATTCGCTGTAACCACGGAACTGCAAAGCGATTCGGAACCTACGGAAAAGCTAAACCAAAGGTTCCGCTGCAATGCCTGCCACGCACTTTCAGCACGCACAAAAGGCGGCTCGGACGGCACTACATCTCCACCGATCAGGCCACGCAAATCCTCGAATTGCTGATGGAAGGGATGAGCGTACGCGCCATTCTCCCGCATAACGGCGCTGCACAAATCCACAATTCTCTCGCTGTTGCTCACCGCTGGCGAGCGGATGCCGCCGAGTATTCGATGCGCGGGTGCGAAATATCCAGCCGCGATTTGTCCAAGCCGATGAACTCTGGACATTCGTTCACACGAAAGAGCGGCAGCCTGTTCCGGGCAATTATCCAGGAGTGGGGCGATACCTACATTTGGATGGCGATTGATTCCGAGACCAAACTTGTTCTCTCGTACCTGACAGCAAAGCGTGAAGCTGCCAGCGCGTACACGTTCATCAGTGACCTGGGAAAGCGTGTGCGCGGC
The DNA here is from genome assembly GCA_963800455.1 of uncultured Acidobacteriota bacterium. Taxonomy (GTDB): domain Bacteria; phylum Acidobacteriota; class Terriglobia; order Acidiferrales; family UBA7541; genus Palsa-360. The sequence goes on from CAWDAY010000004.1 coordinate 2,758,834, forward strand.
CACTTTCAAATCACGACCGATGGATTCAAAGCCTACATTCCCGCCATCGAAGAACGATTTCGGCGCGGACGTTGAGTTTGCGCAGTTGGTAAAGGTTTACGGCACATCTGATGGCGAAGGGCCAGAGTGGTACGATCTCCCCAAGTTACCGCGACGATCCCCACGCCCATTATCGGCAATCCGCATCCGGCGCGTATTTCTACCAGCCACGTTGAACGGGCAAATCTCAGCGTGCGAACGCACCTGCCGACGTTTCACGCGGCTCAGCTTGGGATTCAGCAAGAGCCTTGAACATCTGAAAGCGTGTGTCGCGCTTTACATGGCCTATTTCAATTTCTGCCGCGTTCACTCAACCCTCCGGGTCACTCCCGCAATGCAGACCGGAATCTCCGATCACATCTGGAGCCTGCAAGAACTCTTAGAGGCGGGTGCGTGATCCGTCAATCGATCCCACTCTTGCGCGTCCGCCACCAAGCAACACACAATTCGCCCATTACCACGAGGTTGGGAGAGCGATGGTCCCTCCGCCAGCCGCGCAGATCGAGTGCGTCGCAACACTTCAAACTGTGACGAGGATCACATCCCTACCGATGACACTTCGCTAGAAAGGGAGCATGGCGGGCCGCCGGCTACAATGTTCCGCGGCCGACTGGACGTTCCATTCATGAGAAACCGGACCTGAGTTCTTGTAGGAGACTGCGATGAAGCGATTCGTGTTATACGCAATGAGTCTTGTGGTGTGGTTGGGCGCGACGTTGCCCGCGCGCGCGGACGACCTGATGAAAGCGGCTCAACAGAGCTTCAAACCGATCCCGTCGGCGGTTCCGGCGGTGAAGGGCAATGCCGTCACCCGTGAAAAGGTCGAGCTGGGCAAAATGTTGTTTTTCGATCCGCGCCTGTCGGCCAGCCAAATCATCAGTTGTAACTCGTGCCACAACCTGAGCACCGGTGGCGTGGATGCCGGACCGACGTCGATCGGCCACGGATGGCAAAAGGGGCCGCGCCGCGCGCCGACGGTCCTGGACGCCGTATTCAACGTCGCTCAGTTTTGGGACGGCAGGGCCGAGGATCTGAAAGCGCAGGCCAAGGGGCCGATCCAAGCCGGCGTCGAAATGAACGCCACGCCCGCGCTGGTGGAAAAGACACTGAGTTCCATGCCGGCCTATGTCGAGCATTTCAAGAAGGCTTTTCCAGAGGACGCTTCCCCTGTGACGTTCGACAACGTCGCCAAGGCGCTGGAGGCCTTTGAAGCGACGCTGATTACGCCGGGCTCGCGCTTCGATCAGTTTCTGGAGGGCGAAGCCAACGCCCTGAACGCGCATGAAAAAGAGGGCCTGAAGCTCTTCATGGATAAAGGCTGCGCGACCTGTCACAACGGAATCAACGTGGGCGGCCGGGCCTATTACCCCTTCGGTGTGGTGGAAAAACCCGGCGCCGATATTTTGCCGCCGAAAGACAAGGGACGCTTTGCGGTAACCAAGACAGCCAGCGACGAGTACGTTTTCCGCGCGGGCCCGCTGCGCAACGTGGCATTGCGAGCGCCTTATTTTCACTCCGGCCAAGTCTGGAGCCTGAAGGAGGCTGTAGGCATCATGGGCGCCAGCCAACTGGGGCAGAAGCTGACCGACCAGGAGGAAGATGCAATCGTCGCGTTCCTGGGAACTTTGACAGGCGAGCAACCCAAAATTGAGTTGCCGATCCTTCCGCCGAGCACCGATGCGACGCCGACGCCGAAGCAGTGACCCTCGACGCGCGCGAAGTTGCGTGTGCTATTTCAGACGATTTACAGCGGGGGGCATGACGAGTGTCCGCGCGGACCGGTCTCGCGCGACGAATTTTAGAGCTGCGGAGATTCCTCGTGGATGGACGCGGCGGTTTCCGATGGATCCGCCAGAAATTCCAATCCCCAAAAACTTGGCGACGGTTCCAGAAAACGCACCTTTACCCCGGCCGTTCCATCCGAGCTGTTTCCGCGCGCCGCCACGCAGCAGACACACTCCTCTCCCGTCTTCTGGTTCTTCAGAAGGAGAAGCTGCTCATCCCTGACGGGCGTTTTGAGCTCGAGGAATCCGCCATCGGCATGGACGGCCGACGCGTTCGTAATTTCCTCAAACGGAATTCCCGAGCCCTGATATCCGCAGACGGTTACTGGAGTTGCGAAGTACGGATGCAGGTCCACAGAGTGGACAAACTCACGCTTGGCCATGACTCGATCTCTCCCTCCGCGGAAAGGTACGGCACGCACCGACTCAATACACATATCGTAGCACGATAGGATAAGTACCCGCAAGCATGGATCGGCAAGTTACCGAGGGCAGATTGCGGACGAGTCGGAACGCGTGGCCGGCAACTCCAACTCCAGACAAGGGATAGATTCCAACGACGGCCATGACTCGGTGCGTGCTCCACCCCTTCCGAATGGGCCGGAAGCGCTCAATCTCGCGATCGAGCCCCCTTCCTAGGATAGCTAGGTAATGTTTGAGTGATTGAGGTATAATAGGAACACGGGTGGAGCAAGCAAAGTTCGAGCGGCGAGCGAGGAGCGAGTCGCTCGATAATTTGCCAGGGAGTTTGATTTTCTTTGTGGGAGTTCGGACGAGCTAAGTTGAAGTAGAGCTGATAGGTCTGAGCCTTGGCGAGGAAATCTCCACGGCCGGAGAACAACTCCAAATCAAAGAACTCATCTCGACGAAACGATGCACGGTTTCGACATCGCTCTGGTAGGTATGGGCAGAGGGCGGGATGCGCAGATGCTGGCTGTCGCCCAGAGCGGCGGGGAAGCCTGTGCGATGCCCTGGGGATCGTGGCCGCCGATGAATTCGCTGCGTTGTCGGTTTGCAAGCCAGGTCGCGTAGATTCACGCCCCAACGATCCAAATGCTGCTGGATGCGAGCGCGAAGACGGCGCTGGCGGCCGCGGAGCGCTTCTGAGCAAAAGCCCAGAACAACAGGCCGCTGCGCACTTCCCGCGCCGTGTATTCCACCAGCGGCAGTTGCAGGCTCTGGGCTTGCGGCCAGAACTGCGGAATATCGCACAGATCTTTGGTATCGGCGGAGATTTGCTGGAACAGGCGCCAGGTGGCTTTGACGGCGGCCAGGTCTTGCTTGCGCTGATATTTCTTTCTGCGTTTGCGAATCAATCCGTGCTCGCGCCAGATGCGCTGGATGGCCATGTGGGAAATGGGGAGATCGAACTCTCGTTTCAAACGGGCAGCTCCAAAGGTAGGCAGCTTCTGGCGGAGAGCTAGGACCTGCTGCTCGATCTCGGGAGAGGTTTTGTGTGGGCAATGATGATGAGCACGGCTGTGTTCGCGCAGCCCAGAAGGCCCGTGCTGTTGAAAACGACGCAGCCATTTGCGCACCGTGGGCACCGTGGTGGCGAAGGCGCGGGCGGCGGGTTTAATCCCGTGGTGGCGAGCGTGCTCGACTAATCGCAAGCGATGGTTGTAAGCGTCGCTCATCTCACGAACCAGGTCGAAATAGGGGGCGGCGGCCATGCGCCGATTTTATCCGGGGCGCGCGGCCCGGCTCCTCCCCCCTCCGCCGGGCCGCGCGCCCCTCACCCAAATACAAATCCAATTCCTTCACCCGCTTCGGACTCATGCACTTCAATTCCACCAGGGGGATACGATGATCCTTTCCTATGCCATCGAGCCCCCTTCCTTGACAGTTGCAAAGGTCAGGCCTACAATCACCCGTTTGTAACAGCGTCAGTTGGACGACTAGTGGGGCCCGACTATGGACAAGAAGCGTCTGGATTATTACAAGAAGAAATTGCAGGCACGGCGCGAGGAGTTGATCAAGACCATCGCTCGGACCGAGGAAGAAGGCCGGACCGCGGACGACGATCCGACGGTCGATCTTGCGGATAAGGCCGCGAACTCCTACACCAAGGAATTCTTGTTCGGGCAGACCAACACCGACCGCTCCATGCTGGCGCTGATCGACGCGGCGCTCGCCCGCATCCGGGACAATACGTACGGCACCTGCACCGAGTGCGAAGAGGAACTTCAACAGAAGCGCCTGGAAGCCGTACCCTGGGCGCGCCATTGCGTGACCTGCGCGGAAAAGCACGAGCAAGGGCTCCTGTAAGCGCTCGCGAAACAACTCCCCAGACTGCGATTCCGCGGCCCGCTGTGCGCCGGGGAATTTCGCATTCGTTTCAAACCAATGATTGGCACGAATCGTGCCACATTTCACTTCCCCTAACACCCCAGCCGCGATAGGCTTGGCGCACTGTGTCTCGTGTCGCCGAGTCCGTTCGCTCGCAATTTCGCGGAATGCGCGAGGCGCTGGCCTCGCTGGTATTTCCCGCGCCATGCCGGATTTGCGCCCAGAACCTCGATACCGGCAGCCGCATCCCGTTCTGCCATGCCTGCATGGAGGCACTCACGCAGCCGCTGCGTGAGCCGCTTTGCTCGCAATGCGGCCGGCCCATCGTTTCGACCGCTGTCGCGGAGGGGAATTCCGCGCCGCTGTGCCATCTGTGCCGCAGCGGGACCTACGCGTTTGACCTGGCGCGCAGTTTTGGGGCGTACACGCCCCGTATGTCCCGCGCGATTCTGCTCCTGAAGTACGGAAACGTGCTGCCCCTCGCAGGCTGGTTCGCCGGGCGGCTAGCGGGCGTGGTGCAGCGCCAGCCGCCGGACTTCGCCGCCGATGTCCTCATTCCCGTGCCCCTTGATCCGCAGCGGCGGCGCGAGCGTGGCTACAATCAAGCGGACCTCATCGCCAAGCCGCTGGCGCGACTGCTCGGTATCCCTTTTCGTTCCTATCTCTTAGTACGCACCAAGCCACGACCGAACCGGCTGCGCCTCACCCGCCGCGAACGCTGGGAGACGGTACGTGGCGCTTATGCTACGCATCAGGACGGCTCAGGTTGACAAGCTGCGTGTTTTGCTGGTAGATGATGTATTTACCACCGGGGCGACATTGGACGCCTGTTCGAGGGCCCTCAAAGGGGCCGGAGCCTCCCGCGTGGTTGGTCTGACCGTTGCCAGAGCGCTGCCTCTGTACCCGGCCCCCGAAGCCGGTTTGCAAGATCAGGACTTTGGAGAATGAAGCCACCGGGCCAAATCGGTAGGCCTCCCCGGCCAAAGCTCTCGCCGGAAGTCCGAGGCGAGTCGCGCCCACCCGGCGCCGTTCCCCCCGCCGTGCGCAAGCCCGCAATTATGCAGGAACCGGTCCTCGTCCTGAACGCTACCTTCGAGCCAATCAACGTAACCGCCGTGCGCCGCGCCATGGTCCTGATGCTCAAGGGTGTGGCTCAAGCGGAGGAAATCAACCACACCCGGGTGCACTCGGCCTCGCGAGCGCTGGAAGTGCCTTCGGTGATCCGGTTACTTGCTTACAGGCATATCCCCCAGCAGACCCGGGCGCTCTCGCGGAAGAATATCCTGCTGCGGGACCGCAACACGTGCCAGTTCTGCAGGCAGGTCCTTCCTGCCGGCGAGCTCACCCTGGACCACGTCGTGCCTCGCTCCCGCGGAGGGAGGTCCTCCTGGGAGAACCTCGTGGCCTGCTGCTACCAGTGCAATAACAGGAAAGGCGATCGCACACCCGAAGAAGCCGGGCTGGCTCTGGCTCGGCGCCCGCGACCCTTTACGCTGCATACCTCGCGGCAGCTGATGCGCCTGATCGGAAATAAAGACGAAAAATGGCGCAAGTATTTATTTTACTAGGGTTTAAAGCTATACGCGGCTCGGCATAGTTTCTCCGCGAAACAACAAAATCCTCCCTTTTCTAAAATTTTTCTAACCTGAGCAACCTTTCCAAACTCGTTGCGTCTAAATAGACAAACCACTTCAAGGACACACCCCGGGAAGCAGCGATGGCTAGTCCAAAGCTGCTTCTCTTTTTTTATGCCTGTTTTTTTGGGAGCGAGTAGGACGGGCTTCAGCCTGTCCGCTTTTGACTTCCGCGGCCCAACCGCAGATCGCGCCCAGCAGTTCAAAATTCAAAACCGGACAGGCTGAAGCCCGTCCTACTGGGATCTCGAAACAACTCTTTGAAGCGGACCAAGTCTTTGAATGGTTGATCGATCCGGCTAAGGAAGATTTGGCTGGGGCGGTTGGACTCGAACCAACACCGTCCTCATTAACAGTGAGGTGCCCTACCGATTGGACCACGCCCCAGCGGCGGCGCAACGTATCCTTGATTCCTTAGAAGATAATCTTTGTGCGCAAAACACGCAAGTCCGCAGCACAGGATTTTATTCCGAAGTTTCCGTAGGAAAACCCGCCGCGGCCCAGGCGCGCCAGCCGCCATCCATGGAAATGCAGTTCTTATAGCCCATTTTTTGCAGATTGTCGGCGGCGAGGGCGGACCGGAAACCTCCTCCGCAGTACAGAACCAGCGTCGTGGATTTGTCCGGAACCGCCGATTCAATGTCGCGCTCGATGATCCCCTTACCCAGGTGAATCGCGCCGGGCAAGCGCCCCCGCGCCCATTCGTTGTCCTCTCGCACGTCCACCAGAGTGAATTCCTCGCCGGCATCGAGCCGCTTCTTCACGTCGCGAAAATTCCATTCTTTCACGCGAGCCTTCGCGTCATTCACGATCGCCAGAAATCCCGGCGTGTGCTTCATGAAATTTCTCCCCTGTCGCCCCAGAGTCGCAGAGGCACAGAGTAACACAGGAAAAAGCGCGAAGAGATCCCGGCCAACCGGCGTGATTCGGATCGGGCGCTACAGGCTGCGGAAAAAGTAGTTTATTTTGTCATTCCGAACGAAGTGAGGAATCTCTCTTTGGCCTAAACGCAGGAAAAGAGAGATTCCTCGGCGCGCAGCGCGCCTCGGAATGACAAAGAGTCGAGTTTTTCCGCAACCTGGCTAGTGTGCTATCCTCCGCCAATGTCTGACCGGCTGGAACGCTAACAACGCAAACGAAGGGAGCAATCTCATGCGAAAACTATTTTTGGGCATTCTCATCGCGCTGATCGCAACCACGGCGAAGGCGCAGGCGCCCATGGCGGCCACGGACATTACGGCCGCGCAGGTCCAGGCGTTCATTAAAGACGCGCCGCACGATCGCAATAGCGACCGCCCCATCCGCGTGATTGACGCCGGGGGCTATCACGTCGGCCTGTTCGGCGTTTTCCGGCCGAAGGACGCGCCCATCTCCGCGAGCGTGCATCAGACGAACGTGACCGAGACCTACTACGTGTTGGAAGGCGCGGGCGTGCTGGTCACCGGCGGCAAGCTGAAGGAGCCGGTCAAGCCGCGGCAATCGACCCTCGGAAACTGGACCGACCTCGGCAGCAGCGGCATCGAGGGCGGCGTTTCTCGCCGGCTCTGCAAGGGCGATGTGGTGATCATTCCGGGCGGAGTGCCGCACGGCTGGGCGAGCGTCGAAAGCGACGTTACGTACTTGATCGTTCGATCCGATCCCGACAAGAAAATTCCGCTGAAGTAGCGTCGAGCGCCATCGCAAGCCTGATCGGAAAGTGGCCCGCGCAGCGAGCCAGTGTTGCATCGACCCATTGAGACCTCCTGGCTTTTCAGGATCTGGCGGAGAGCGTTCTCACTTCTTACGTAGTCGCACATCCAGACTCAAAGTCTGACAGGACTTGAGGGTGATTAATCCGGCTTTACCTGCCCGTTTCTTTCCCCCGTAGTGTCATGGTTCATATCCATCAGCTTGAACTGTGAGGCGAAAAGGTCTAAGGACTCCCTGCGAGTCGCTCGCCGAAAACCGGCTATTTTTTAGTTCCCGGCTGCTGCGAAGATCTCGCACCTCCGCTAAAAACCTGCATGGGATCCTCTTGAGTCTGCAGAAAGCCCGAAGGAACGTCGAACAGGCTTCCGTCGAGCGAGGACGTCGAGAACGAAGTTACCGCCGTGGTCATTTCCATCAGCGCATTCGGATCGGGATGGGGATTCGGAGGCAGAGTACTGGCCGCCGGCGCGGAATCATTTTCCTTCTTCTTTTTGCCGAACAACCCACCCAAGCCTTTCAGCACCACTGCCGATTCGAGCGAACTCGGGGAGACGTCGTTCTGTGATGGCGGCGGATTCGACGGTTTCGGGCTAGACGCGCTGCTGTTTTGCGATCCCAGGGTTTGAGTCTGCCCATCGGCTGTTGCAGCCATGCTCATGCTCACGTACGAGAGCATTGGGAAACCCTGCAAGGCGTCGGAATTTTTCTGCAGCTCAGACATGCCCTCCGCAGCTCGGGGATCAATTTGGATGCCGGGCATTGAAGGGATCTTCATCCAGGGCACCTCTTGAGCCATGCGCCTGTAGAATTGCGCGAACTCCATGTAACCAGTCACGTTTGGCGCCACGTAAGTGTCCATATTCATGGTGGAGGTAAAGGTGGCGGAGTTAGGCTGGCCGGGCGGTGGCGCGTCTGCGCCGGTAGCGGTGCCTTGCATGGCGAGGTCTATCTCCACATTGGTTTCATTGGTGGCTTGGTCCAGAATCGTGCGGCCAGAGCCGACTGGCTTGACTTTGATGGTCGGCTTAAGCGTAAGCTGCACGTCCTGGGGCACGGCTTTCTCCTGCGGCGTCTGCGGATGCTGCTGCATTTGCTGCTGCATCTGCTGCGCCGCCTGCTCCATCGCGGCTCTGATCTGATCGAAGGTCGCCACGGCGTACGTCTTCTTGTTGTTGTCGATGAAGATCACGCGCCGGCCGGCGACGTCGATGATTTGGGAGGTGCCATCCTCGTTATCGGTGCGCAGGCGATCGCCCTTAACATAGTGCGTTGTGCTGATCGGCTGCAGCATCTCTTTTTCCTGTTTCTTGGTATCTCCGCGAGAGAATTTGGAAACGAACTTCATCATGGCGAGCATGGAGCCGCCGGTCATCTGCGAGGTCTCGGTATACTTGAAATCGGCACGCGCGGGCGCGGTAGAGGCTAAGAGCAAAAACGAAGCGAGTGAGGCCTGAACGATTTTCATGGCTTCTCCTCCCTTTACAGTTCAGCCGGGATTTCCGATTTGGCCCAATTTCTGGTGCATCGTATCTCCTCGCCTGCCCCCTCGACAACGAATTTCGCCGCAGGGAGGCTCAAGCGAGATCGGCGGAGTTTCTCCTGCCGCAACAGCAGGAATTGCCAGTCATTCTTCCCGATTCCTGTCCTCTATGTTTTTCGCCAGAACACGATTTCCCAATCCCTGAGAAACGGGACGATCGGAAGTATGGCCCGCCGCCAAATGCTGGTGCCACTTTCCACCCTTAGCCAAGAAACTGCAACCAGCCCGCTTCTACTTCATATCGCGCCAATTGGGTCCGGCCTTCAAGTCCACGACGAGCGGCACGGCAAGCTCATGCACAGTTTCCATGGCTTTGCGCACCAGCGGGCGCAGGCGGTCCAGTTCGCCGTGCGGCGCCTCGAAGAGCAATTCATCATGCACCTGCAAAATCATTCGGGACTCGAATTTTTGTTCCGAGAGCTGGCGCGCGATCGCGATCATGGCCAGCTTGATCAGGTCCGCGGCGGTGCCCTGCAAGGGAGTGTTGAGCGCGGTGCGTTCGGCAAAATTCCGCAGATTGAATTGCGGCGACGTAATTTCGGGGACCTGGCGGATGCGTCCGTGGAGCGTGCGCGTCACGCCCGTCTTGCGCGCTTCGGCGAGCGAGCGGTCCAGATATTCCTTTACGCCTCGATAGCGCCCGAAATACGCGGAGATGAATTGCGCGGCTTCTTTTTGGTCGATGCCCAACTGCGCCGCGAGACCGAACGGCGTTTGCCCGTAGATAATTCCGAAGTTGATGGCCTTGGCCGCCCGGCGGTGCTCGGCGTTTTGCGCCAGGGGCCCGACGCGGAAAACTTCCTCGGCGGTGCGCGCGTGAATGTCCTGTCCGGTGCGGAACGCTTCGACCAGCACGGGATCCTCGGAGAAATGCGCGAGGATGCGCAACTCGATCTGCGAATAGTCGGCGGAAAGCAGCGTATGGCCCGGGCTCGCGACAAACGCAGCCCGGATCTGCCGGCCCAGCTCCGAGCGCACGGGAATGTTTTGCAGGTTCGGGTCGGACGAGCTGAGGCGTCCCGTGGCCGCGGTGGTCTGGCTGAAGCTGGTGTGCAAGCGACCGGTCTCGGCGTGAATCAGTTTCGGCAGCGCGTCCACGTACGTGGATTTCAATTTGGCGAGCTCGCGATATTCGAGCACTTTGCGCGGCAGCTCGTGCAGGAGCGCCAGCTCTTCGAGCACGTCCGCGGCGGTCGAGCGCGGCTTTCCTCTGCGCCTTCCCCCGAGCGTCAAACCCATTTTGTCGAACAATATTTCGGCCAGCTGCTGCGGCGAATTGACGTTGAATTCCTGGCCCGCGAGGTCCCAAATCGTTTTTTCGAGCGCGCGAATTTCCCGCTCCATCGTTTTGGACATCGCGTCGAGCGCTTTGCGGTCCACGCGCACGCCGTCGCGCTCCATCGCCGCGAGCACGGGCGCGAGCGGCAGGTCGATCGTCTCGTACAGTTCCGCAAGGCCTTGCGCTTCCACTTCTTTTCGCAGCGCCGGCGCGAGGCTCTGCAAATGTTCGGAATGTTCTCCGGGAACGCCGGTGAGCGTGACGCTTTCCTGCCGCAACACCACGTCCGCCAGGCCGTGCTTCGCCGTCGTGGGCCGCAGCAGGTACGAATAGAGCATCGTGGCGTGGCGGATTCCCGCAACGGGGCCCGCGAGCAGCTCGACGAGTTTCGGATCGTGCACGATCTTCGCCCTCGCGGGGTCGCTGAGAAACTCGGCGAGTGCGGCGCGCATTTCTCCCTTTTCGTCGAGCCACGCCGTTCGCGAGACGCCCGCCTTCGGCGAAATTTCCACGGCTGCGACTTGCGATCCGAAGCCTTCTTCTTCGCGTTCGCCCTCGGCGAGCGTCAGCCACACGGCGGTTTCGGCCTTCTCCGGAATCGCGGCGAGATATTTTTTCAGTGCGGCGGGAGATTCCAGGGCCGCGGAATCGCTCGGCTTGGCTGGCGCGGCAGCAGATGCCGGCGCTGCCGGCAGATCGCGCAGCAGCGACGTGAATCCCAACTCGGCATAGAGCGCGCGCAAGGCTTCCACGTCCGGGTTGCTCGCCTTCAGATCGTCGAGGACCAGCTTCACCGGCGCGGCAGTATCGATGACGGCAAGCTGCTTCGACATCTTCACGGCTTCCACACAATTTTCCAGCGCCTCGCGGTAGCGCTTTCCCTCGACTTCCTTCGCGCGCTCGAGCGCCGCTTCCGCCGATCCGAATCGACGGATCAACTCCTTCGCGCCTTTTTCGCCGATGCCTTTCGCGCCGGGAATGTTGTCGATCGAATCGCCCATCAGGGCCATCACGTCGGCCACTTTTTCGGGCGGCACGCCCATGATCTCTTCTACTTTCGCCGCGTCCACGACGAGATCGGTCTTGTCGGGAGCGCCGCCGGGCCGCAGCACGCGCACGTTTCCGCCGACGAGCTGCATCATGTCCTTGTCGTTCGTGACGATGGAGACGTCGAGGCCCTTTTTCTCGGCTTGCCTGGCGAGCGTGCCGATCACGTCGTCCGCCTCGAATCCGTGGAATTCCAGAATCGGCAGCCGCATCGCTTCGCACATCCGCCGCACGTACGGCAATTGCACGGAGAGATCCTCGGGCATCGGCGGCCGCTTGGCCTTGTACTTGTCAAAAAGCTTGTCGCGGAACGTCGGCTCCTTCGTGTCAAACACCACGGCGAGATAATCCGGCGCGTGCTCCTTGGCCAGCTTGCGCAGCATGTTGGAGAACAGGTAGGGAACCTTGGTGGGCACGCCCGATGGGCTGTTCAGCCGCGCCATCGGCGCAAAGTAGGCGCGAAAGACGAATCCCATCGCGTCCACAAGAAATATTTTCTTCGGAGCGGCAGCGGCTTTAGCCATCGCCGCGAGTATAGCAAAGCGGCGCGCGCCGCCGGTGTGTGCTATTTTATCGGTTCGCGGTTTTTCGAGTTGAATCGCTCGCACCCGCCCTCTCATGCCGAAACGCGCTAAATTAAATGCGCAAGCCGTGGCCGCAGCATCGCCGCAGCCGGAATCTGCGCAGCCGCACGGCGACGCGCCCGATGTAAAGAAGCCCACCATCACCGAAATTTTCGGGCCGGGCGGCGCGCTGGAAAAATGCATGCCCGAGGGCTACGAGCACCGTCCTTCGCAGCTCGAAATGGCGGAGCTGGTGGAAGCCGCGTTCCGGGAAAAGCGGCACCTGATTGTCGAGGCCGGAACCGGCACGGGGAAAACGCTGGCGTACTTGATTCCCGCCATTCGCAGCGGGCGTCGCGTGGTGATTTCGACGGCCACGAAATCCTTGCAGGAGCAGCTTTTCGAGAAGGACATTCCGTTTTTGCAAAAATATTTCGCGCCCGAATTGAAAGTGGCGGTGATGAAGGGGCGCGGGAATTTTCTGTGCCGCGAAAAAGTCTACCGGATGGCGGATCAGCCCATGCTAAAGGGCCTGGACGAGGTGGACTGGTTCCAGCAAATCCGCGACTGGGAAAAAGTCACGGAAACGGGCGACCGCGCGGAACTGAATTTTCTGCCCGACGACGCGGACTTGTGGCAGCGGCTCGACGCGCGGCGCGACGCCTGCACCGGTTCCAAGTGCCCGGAGTTCAACCGGTGTTTCCTCACGGCGATGCACCAGCGCGCCGCCGAAGCCGACCTGATCATCGTGAATCATCACCTGTTTTTCGCCGATCTGGCGCTCAAGCAGGACGATTTCGGCAGCGTGCTGCCGGAGTACGGCGCCGTGGTGTTCGACGAGGCGCACGAAATCGAGGACGTCGCCAGCGATTATTTCGGCCGGCAAATTTCCAACTATCGCTTCGACGAGCTCGCGCGCGATGCCGAACTGGCCGCGCGCGTCACCAAGGCCGGCGGCCCAGGCCTGCAAAAGCAAATTGCCCGGATGCGCGAGCGGTCGCGCAGCTTTTTCGAGGCCTTCCCGGCGCGCGAGGGACGATTTCCATTCGACAAGGTACAGCGTGCAGGCTTCCTCGAACAAAACCGCGAGGCGTACGACGCCCTGATCAACGCGCTGAAAAGCCTGGAAGCGGAGATCGCGTCGCTGCCGGCAAAGCCGGAAGAGCTGTTGAACATCGCGCGGCGCGGAATGGAATTGCGCGGCGAACTGAAATTTCTGTTCGAATCGAGCGAGGGGAACTACGTCTACTGGTTCGAACGCCGCAACAAGGGAGTGTTTGTCGCGGCCACGCCGATCGACGTGAGCGCCCTCTTGCGCGAGCGGCTGTTCGAGCCCTTCGAAACGATCGTGCTGACTTCGGCGACGCTGGCGGTCGAAGGGCGCTTCGATTTTCTGCACCAGCGCCTCGGAACTCGACATGGCCCGCGAGCGCGTGCTGCCCTCCGGAATTCGATTTCGCCGAACAGGCGCATGCTGTATATTCCCGCCACGCTGCCCGACGTGCGCGACGCCGGCGTTCCCGGAACGCGCGGCGCAGGAGATCGTCCGACTGCTGGAGATTTCGCAAGGGCGCGCGTTTTGCCTGTTCACCAGCTACAGCCAGATGAACGATTTGTACGAGCGCGTGCGCACGCGCGTGCGTTTCCCGCTGCTGATGCAGGGCTCGGCGCCGCGGTCGGCGCTGCTCGAAAAATTTCGCGCCACGCCCGGCGCGGTGCTTTTCGCCACTTCCAGCTTCTGGCAGGGAGTGGACGTCCGCGGCGAACAGCTTTCCTGCGTGATCGTGGACCGGCTGCCGTTCGCCGTGCCCTCCGACCCGATTGTCGCGGCGCGCGTGCAAAGCGCTGCAGGAGGACGGCCGCAACGCGTTCGCGGAATATCAGGTGCCGGAGGCGGTGCTGGCGCTCAAGCAGGGCTTCGGCAGGCTGATCCGTTCGCGCACCGATCGCGGCGTGCTGGCCATCCTCGACAACCGCATCCAGCGCATGCAGTATGGTAAAATCTTTCTGGAATCGCTTCCGGCGTACGCGACCACCCGGGACATCGCCGCAGTCGAACGGTTCATGCGGAAATCAAAGTGGCGCAGGCTTCAGCCTGTGGAAGTTCGGCCTTGCAAGGACCAAAACCCAGAGGCTGAAGCCTGCGCCACCGGACCTGGCGTGCGTTTCGCGGGCCGCGGATGGTTTCCCCTCCGTTTCTTGGGCGAAATTCTTAGAGGGAAAAGCGATGTTTCAAGTCAGCGTTGACGAGACTTTTTCCGCAGGGCACGCCCTGCGCGGATACAAGGGCAAGTGCGAGAACCCGCACGGCCACAATTACAAAGTGCGAATCGTTCTGGAGGGGCCGGCGCTCGATTCCATCGGCCTGCTCTACGATTTTACTCATTTGAAGCGCGTCATTCGCGGAATCGTCGACGGCGTGGATCACAAATTCTTGAATGACCAGGCGCCGTTCGATGCGATCAATCCGTCCGCGGAGAATCTCGCGAAATTTTTCTACGACGAAACGTCGCGGCGGATGAATGCGATGCCCGAAGGCGCGCGGCATCACCCGCATCACCATCTGGGAGACCGACACGACTTCGGCCACCTATTCGTCCTGAACGGGCTGAAGCCCGCCATTATTTTTGCCATGAACCGCTCGTTCCTCATCGTCATCTGTCCCGCCGTTATCGTCGGCCTTGGCTATCTCTTCCTATTTCACTGGCTCGGGTTTGCCGCTCGGATCCGTTTCGTTTTATCGGCACCGCGGTTGTTCTTCGTCGCCGCCTTGATCCTGGTGCAGAGGCACCAGCGGCGGCAAACTGCGCGCGGGGGCCGATAACCCATGCTGACGATCACCGAAATTTTCCGTTCGATTCAGGGCGAGGGTACCCACGCAGGCTTGCCTTGTATTTTCGTGCGGCTCACAGGATGCAACCTGCGCTGCACCTGGTGCGACACGGCGTATGCATTTCACGGCGGCACGAAGATGAGCATGGACGAAGTCCTGGCGCGCGTCGAGGAGTTATCCCTCGCCCCTGCGAAGATGAAATCTGGCGGCGCGGAAAGTTCGGAAAAACTATCGCTCGTCGAGTTGACCGGCGGCGAGCCGTTGCTACAGCCAGAAGTGGTTCCGCTAGCGCAGCAGCTTTTGGACAGCGGCTATCCCGTGCTCGTGGAAACCAGCGGCGAGCGGCCCATTGGCCGAGCTTCCGCGTGAAGTCATAAAGATTGTGGACGTGAAATGCCCGGATTCGGGCGAGCCGGACACGTTTCGCATGGAAAATCTGGAAGCGCTCGACATCAAAGACGAAATCAAATTCGTGATCGCGACCCGCCGCGATTACGAATTCGCGCGCGACTTCACGCTGCGGCACGATCTGCCCCGCCGCGTCCACCAAGTGATATTTTCTCCCGTGCACGCCGACCCCGAGGGCGCATGGCCGGGCATGAACGCGCAGGACTCGCGGAATGGATTCTGGCCGATGGCTTGCCCGTGCGGCTGGGCCTGCAAATGCACAAATTCATCTGGCATCCGGCCACGCGCGGCGTATAGACTTTCGAGGTCCGACAGTGCATCTAAGGAGCAGGGGAAGCAGTGAGCTCGGAACATGAGCCGGAGACCCAAAGCGGTGGTGCTATTGAGCGGGGGCATGGACTCCTGCGTTACGGCAGCGATCGCGCGCCAGACGCACGAGGTGGCCCTTGTTCACGCCAGCTACGGCCAGCGCACCGAGCGCCGCGAGCGCCAGGCGTTCGACGAGATCGCGGATTTTTATGACGTGCGCCAGCGTCTGGTCGTCCAGCTGGATCATTTCGCGCAAATCGGCGGCTCGGCGCTAACCGACACCCGCATCGCCGTGCCGGAAGGCGACGCAGGCCGGTGCGATCGGCGGTAACGAAATTCCGCCTACCTATGTCCCATTCCGTAACGCGCATTTTCTGGCGGTTGCGGTAAGCTGGGCGGAGGTGATCGGCGCCACGGGAGTTTTTATCGGCGCCGTCGCGGAAGACAGTTCCGGCTATCCGGATTGCCGGCCGGAGTATTACCGTGTTTTCCAGCAATTGGTGCGCGAAGGAACGCGTCCGGAGACGAATATCGAATTGTGACGCCGGTGATCGGCATGCGAAAAAGGGAGATCGTAAAGCGAGGGCATGGAGCTGGGCGCGCCGCTGGATCGGACCTGGTCCTGCTACCAGTTTGATGACGAGGCGTGCGGCGCTTGCGACAGTTGCCGGTTGCGGCTTAGTGCATTTGCCGATGCGGGAGTGGGCGATCCTATCGCCTATCGGGTCCAAGTTGAGAGATAATATCGAACCGCGCGGGTCACTCCCCGCGCGGATCTGCGTTGCCAGGAGGCAGTAAAGATCATGAAGCGAATGAACAGAATCCGAATGGCCGTCTTGCTCGCGTTGATCGCCGGGCCACTGGCGGCGTGGCTGGCCCCTGCCGCCTTCGCGCAGGGTGGCGCGTTGACAGGGACCGTGTTGGACCTGACCGGAAAACCCTATCCTCAAGTTACCATTTCGATTAAAGGCATCGAGAGCGGCAAGCAAATCACCGCCGTGACCGATGACAAGGGACACTACTCGGCTCCCGGCATGACCCCCGGAACGTACAACATCGACGTGTCGGGCAAGGACAAAGACGGGAAAGACATGCTCCTGTACCAGACGGGCATCAAGCTCGTCCCCGGTCCGGTTCCTACTTTCGACATCAATTTGAAAGAACTTCAGGAACAGGGCAAGCTCGCCGCCGTCGAGGCCGAGCGGAAGCGGCAGGAAGCAGAAGCGCAGTTCCAGGCGTTGAAAACCCACTATGACGCTGGGATTGCCGCGATCGAGCAAATGAAGGCGGCGCAGACGAAGCTGGCACAAACGCCCAAAGATCAGCAGGATCCCGTGAAGGCCCAGATCAATCAGGCGGGCGGCACCGCTGTGACGGAGCTTTCCGCCGCGCTGGAGCTGGAAAAGCCCGACGATCCGAACCGCTCCATCGTTCTTTCGCGCCTCGGTGAAGCCTACGAGAGCATGAACAAGTGGCAAGAGGCGGCGGACACGTATCAAAAGGCCATCACGTTGAAGCCCGATTACGCCCCCAACTACAACAACCTCGGAAACGACCTGGCGAAACTTGGAAAGGTGGACGATGCCCGCGCCGCCTATCAGAAGTACGTCGATCTGAATCCGACCGATGCCGCGCTGGCCTGGCGCAATTTCGGCACCGTGCTCTATAACTCGAACCGCATGAAGGAATCCATCGAGCCGCTGCAAAAGGCCACCACGCTCGATCCGAAGAACGCGACCGCCTGGTTGCTGCTCGGGATCGCGCTGGTCAACACGATGGAATTCAAGACCGTGGGCGACAAAATCACTCCCGTGATGCAACCGGGCACGGTGGAAGCCTATCAACACGCCATCGAACTCGATCCGAACGGACCGATCGGCCAGCAGGCCAAGGATGGGCTTGCTTCGCTGCAGGCCATGGGCGTCGGCATCACGACGAAAGTCGGCGAGGCGCCTCCGAAGTCCTCGAAGAAAAAGTAACTGTTTTCTCCGAATCACGTATGCGCGATGGGGCCGGTACGGCCCCATCGCGCATTTCCATTTTCGTCTCGGAAAATCGGGACGCATCCAATCCATTCAGAAATGAGTGAGCGTGCCGGTGATCTTCGTGCGCCGCAGGGCCCAGGAAAAAATCGCAAACGAAATCGGAAGCAGGACAATAGCGAACACAAGCAGCGCCGCGATGGACGGCAGGAGCTCGCGCATCGAAGCGTGGCCGAGGATCGCGGCGCGCATTCCTTCCAGCGAGTAGGTGACCGGAGTGAGCCGCGCGACGAACTGCAACCAGTTCGGCAGCACGGAAATCGGATACAACATTCCGCCGACCACAGAGGAAAGTCCGAGAATGGCCCAATTCACCGGATTGCCCCGCTTGAAAATCAGCAGGTAACTCGCGCTGAGAATGCCCAGCCCCGAAAGCGCCAGCACGGAGGCGGCCAGCACCAGCGCGGCGCCCAGCCAATTGGCCCCGGCCAGGGGAAAACCGAACAACACCGCGCCCCATCCGATGTAAATCGCGGTTCGCAGCGACATCAACACAAAAGGATAGAGGCTCGATCCGACCAGGATCACCGGCAGGGAAGTCTGCGTGACCAGCAGATTTTCCAGCGTGCCGTTTTGCCGCGCCTCTTGCAGGCTTGCGTCAAAGGTGCTGAGGGCGACGCTCAGGTAGTCGAAGAACGCAATACCCACCAGAGCGAACGAAAAATAATTCGAGCCGGCCGGCAGCGATTTTTGCAGCGTCGGGCTTTCGATGAATCGCGAGAGAAAGTAAAAACTCGCCGATCCCAGCAGCGCCTGGAAAAGTTCGATCGCGAACGCCAGGCGATAACTGCTGGCGACCGCAAAATCGCGACGAAACAGGAGCGCCAGTTTCCGCAGCGTGAGGGCGAAATGCGGCGAGTCCGTCATAAAGATCCCCGCGAGGCGCGCCCGGTCAGGATTTCCAGCGTCTCCTCCAGCGTTTGCGCGCCGGCTCCGGCCCGAACGCCGGCCAGCGAATCGCAAGCGACCAGGCGCCCTTTGTCCAGCACCGCGATTTTTCCGGCGAGCTGCTCGACTTCGGCCAGCGTGTGCGACGCAAAAATCAACGTCGTTCCTTGTGCGCCTACAATCTCCTGCAGCAGAAATCTCCGGAACTCCGCCGCCGCGAGCGGGTCCAGGCTGCGCGTCGGTTCGTCGAGGATCAGCACCGAAGGCCGATGAAGCATGGCGCGCGCCAGGCCCAACCGGTGAACGTTCCCCGTCGAGAGCGTGCGCACCTGGCGGTCCAGCAAGTCGGCCAGGCCGAACGGCCCCGTGAGTTCCTCAATCCTGCGCGAAGCCTCGGCTTCGGGAAGATTGTTGAGGCAGGCAAAGAGCAGAAGATTATCTCTCGCGCTGAGCCGCGCATAAAAACAAGCGTCTCCGCCCGTGTGATAGCCGATTTGCAAGCGGACCTTGGCGGGCTCGCGCGCCACGTCGAAACCGCAGACCTGGGCGCGCCCGCGAGTGGGAATCAAGAGCGTTGTGAGAATCCGCAGAAGTGTGGATTTTCCCGCTCCATTGGCTCCGACGAGGGCGAGAGTGTCGCCGCGCTGGACTTCGAGCGATATACCGCGCAAAGCAGGAACGGTGAGTTCGGAGAAGGGATGCAGCAGGCTCCGCCAGCCGGAAGCCGCGGGGGGAAAATATTTTTCGACGTTTTCGAAGCTGAGCGCGGGACTGTTCACGAACCGCCGTTATATCCTTTCGAACGGCGTGAAACAAGGTCCCAAGCGCGCTGGCCTCGTATGAACCTGGAATCGCATTGCCCTTCCCGGCGCGAGCCGCTACAATTTCGCGCATTGGCAGGCGCCGGCCTAATCGGAGCGTTCCCGCTTGCGGGATTCGAACGCAGCCCGGCGCGCGACTCTCCTGCGTAGTCAGCCTCTGGAGTTCAGGGGCAAAGGAGAATGAGCATGAGTCCGAATATTTCCGACCGCACCGTTGTCGTGGTGGCCAAAGACCAGGTGTCCTGCGACCTCGCCGGAGAGGCGGCGATCTTGAACATCAAGAGCGGCGTCTACTACGGCCTCGATCCCGTCGGGGCGCGAATCTGGAGCTTGATGCAGGAGCCGCGCGCGGTCGTCGATATCCGGAACGCGATCACGGACGAATACGATGTCGAGCCCGATCAATGTGCCAGCGACTTGGCGAGCTTGCTCGACAAACTTCTCGCCGAAGGTTTGATTGAAGTGAAGGACGGATCGGGCTCCTAAGGTCGACTCTCTTGTTTTCCTCGGTAATCCGGTTTTGGCCAGTCCGGCGAAGATGCCGCGAGAGGTGGTCGCTGCTGGAACGAGAACCGTTGCTGGAAAAATGGCGCAGGTTCCGGAAGCGCCCGCGCGAAGATCGCAAGGGCATCCTGCGCGCCGCGCTAACTTTGCCTCTGACTCAACTCGGACTTCGGATCTTCGGCTTCCAGCAATGGAAAAACCTGATCGAGAAATTGTTTTTGCCGGCCAGCCGTCCTCAATGCTTTCCGACGGTCTTACGACGCGAGAAAATCTTTCGGGCAGTACACGAGCCAAAGAAATTCACTTACATTCCCAAAGCATTTTGTATCTGTTTAGGAACTTTGTACGGCAAGGAGCAATATGAACTCGAAATCGAGCGGCACGCGGCGGATCAGGCTGAGTCTGGCATTGTTTGGGGCGCTGGTTATGCTGCTGTTTCTGGTGTCGTGGGGCAGGAAAACGCATGCCCAGAATCACACCCCGGTTCACATGACGACCGACTGGAGCAATCGTCACATGGTTTACTCCGCCCCTTCATCGACGGCGCAAGGGTGGAGGCTTCAGGCGGAGCCCCGTTACCTCCATCAATTGACGCGGCGGAAGGCTCCAGATTTGCAGGCACAAAGCGCCCAGTGACTCCTGAAAGCGCCGGGGTCGAGGGGAACGAGGCGATAGATTTAAGGAGAAAGAGGACTGCGAGGCGCGCTATTTCTACGGAGAAGCGTACCATGAAAATCGAGCTGGCAGCGCGAACTCTGCCGGGAGCAGCCGTCTTTTGCTTCTTGCTCATGACCGTCGGGTGCAACAGTGCGCTCACCGGCGGCAACTCCGCCGGATCGACGGACCCGCAGCCCGCAAGCGTTCAGGGAGAAGGAGACTGGGGCATGTCGTTGCTCTCCGGAGGTACCGTCGGGGTCGGGCAGTTTCCAGCCAAATTCACCTTCGATGTGACAGCCGCCCCGGACTGCGTCAACGATTTTGTTGCGTTCAATACCAGTCATCTCGGAGCCGCGGGAACACAAGCGAATATCGTTGCCTTCAACCACCTGTATTCGACGCAGGGAAGCGTTGGCGGCTTGTGCGCGCAGAACGGACCATCGGTTTACTGGGCTTATTACACGGGCACGGTGACGGGAGCCGGCACGGCCGTGACCTCTGTGGTTCTTTCCGGTGACGGATCGAAGGTGGCATTTGTGGAGAACGTCGGCTCTCAAGCGTATCTCCGCATTTTGAAGTGGAAGGCTGGCCAGGGCGCCGGGGCTCCGGTGGCGCCAGACACGACCCTTGCGGCGGCGACGACCTGGACGGCGGGCTGCCCGGCCGCGAACTCGTGCCTTCGGAGCATCGCCTTCAACAACGCAGCAACGGATACCCGGTCGGCGCCCTTCTATGAGTATAACACCGACACGATTTACGTAGGGGATAACGCCGGCATTATGCATAAGTTCACACCCGTGTTCGCCGATGGCGGGGCGCCGACCGAGGTCACAACAGGCAATTGGCCCATCACCGTGCACGCGGGAGATATTCTCACTAGCCCCGTTTACGATACGGTTTCCGGCAACATCTTCGTCGGGGACAGTGTCGGACGTCTGAGCTTCATAAGGGAAGTGGGCAGCACCGTAGGGGCCGCGTGCGGCACTCTACCGTGCCTCGATGGCACCAATTTGGCGGTCGGAACCGGAGGCGCCATAGTCGACGCCCCGATCGTGGACGGCAGCACGGGAATGGTTTTTGCAGTCAACGGCACCGAGACCTCTGGCAATTTCGGGACCATTTTGCAAGCGAATACGGCATTGGTAAGCCAGTTTACGGGCTCCATCGGTGGCAGCAACACTTCCCCTTCGGCCATCTACTCGGGCGCGTTTGACAATGCCTACTTCACCAGCGCCAAACCCACAATTGCCGGCCACATGTACGTCTGCGGGAAAGATTCAGCCATCAGGAATAGGCCGTTCGTGTACCAAATCAACTTTGTCCCCGCCACCGGCGTCATCAGCAGTGTTGGGACCAGAACCTTCGCTTCAGGCGCGCGCTGGACAAGCGCGAACGGCTCGGCGTGCTCTCCCGTAACCGAGTTCTACAACCCCAACGGTGGCGGTGCCGGGGTCCCGGAGGATTGGATTTTCTTCAGCCTCGGGAATCGGGCAAACAACACCGCAACCAACAATCCCGTGCCGGCGGGTGCGTGCAGAACCAATAATGCCGGCTGCGTCTTGTCGATTAACGTGACGAGCAATCCAACATGGCCGCTCACGCTGCCCTCGACCCTCGTCGTGGCGGCGCCGACACCGGGGAACAATGCGGGAAGTACGAGCGGGATTGTCGTGGACAATACTTCTACCTCGTCGCAAGCTTCGAGCTTTTACTTCTCACTCCGCAGCAATTCCACGGGCACGGGGCCTGGAGTGCCAAGCTGCAATACGACAGCGGGTGTAGGATGCGCCGTCAAGCTGACACAATCCGCGTTAAATTAGTTGAGGGAGCGCAAATTACATGACGAATGAGAAGAACAAGGATTCGTCGAGAAGCCCGGGCGAAGCGCCCATGAAAAAGCCCTATCATCCGCCAACTTTTCGGTTTCAGCAGGTCTTCGAAGTCACTGCGCTCTCCTGTGGCAAGATCAGCGCAACTCAGGGGACCTGTAACCATAATCGGAAGGTTTCGTAGGGCTGATTGAATGTACGAGAAGAGTTATGTGGCGCGAAGCACGGCGATTGCGGCGCGGGAGCTCGGCGGCGAAGCAATGGTGATGTCCGCCAGCAACTCGACGTTGTTCACCCTGGGCGAAATGGCGACGGTGATCTGGATTGCGGCGGACGGCGTGACTCCGCTCGAGGAGATCGTCGCGAACGCGGTCTGCAAGCAGTATGACGTCACGACGAAAGTCGCCGTACGAGACGCCCTCACGTTCGTCGAGCAAATGGTGCAACATGGGCTGATGTTGCAATCCGATCAGCCGATTACGCAGTCGGACGGTCTCGCACAGGGGGCGCGATGAGCAATCTGATCGCAGAAATGGCAGCCAAAGCGCTCAAGATGGGCGTGCCGTTGAGCGCGCAGCTGGATCTGACGTATCGTTGCAACGAAAGGTGCGTTCACTGCTACCTCGATCATGACGATCATGGTGAGATGACAACGGCGGAAATCAAGGACGTTCTCGACCAGATGGCCGAAGCCGGGGTGTTTTACCTCACCATCAGCGGTGGTGAAATCCTGATGCGCCGCGATTTCTTCGAGATTCTGGACCACGCGCGAGTGCGCACGTACTGCATCAAACTCAAGACCAATGGCGTTTTGATCGGCGACGCGGAAGCAAAACGCATACAGTCGCTGGGCGTGGAATCCGTACAAATCAGCATCTATTCGGATCGTCCGGAAATTCACGACGCGATCACCAAGCGGCCGGGTTCGCTCGCGCAGTCGATCGATGCGATTCGCTTGCTCCGCGCGCACGGCTTGCACGTCATCATGGCCAACGTGCTGATGACGCGCAACGCGCGTGATTACACGGGGGTTCAAAAACTGGCCGGGGAACTGGGCGCGCAATTCATCATGGACCCGACCGTCACTCCCATGATGGATGGCGACAGGTCTATTCTCGATCTGAATGTAGACGAGACCGCCCTCCGGGAGGTTTTTCAAAACAGCGCGCTGGTTGGAAACGTGGAGGAATTTTGCGCTCCGCCGCAGGGGCCGGACGAAGATGCGCTCGATTCGCTGCCCTGCAGCGCCGGCCACACGGCTTGCTATATTTCTCCCTACGGAGATGTCTATCCCTGCGTCCAGTTTCCTTTGCCTTGCGGGAACGTACGCCGCTCGAAGTTCGCGGATATCTGGCGCCATTCTCCGCAATTGAATGAAGTGCGCTCGATCACCCTGCGCGATATGCCTTCCTGCTCGAAGTGCGTGCACGGAGCAACCTGCACGCGGTGCCCGGGACTGGCGTACCTGGAAGGAAACATGCGCGGCCCCTCTTATCAGGACTGCGAAAAGTCGTTTGCGCGCACCGGTATTCCGTCCGAGAACTTGACAAAGAGGAAGACGTCTCCAGAGCCGTGGCGGTTGATCCAAATTCAAGGACTGCAAAGCGCCACTCAAAATTCATCCGTGCCGGCGGCCGCGAGAGACTCCACGAGGGCCTAATCCTCGAACCGATCGCGAATCTTGTTGTCTCGGTTCACTCCGAGTTCGGCCGAGATATGTATGGCAACGATCGCGCTCAATGGGCGCGGAATCTCGCCCCCTGAACCGAATGGAATCCTTTGCTGTTCTCGCCCATCTCAAGAAGGTTCCCCGATACATCGGTCGACTTCCCGCTGGCGAGGTTCCTGTGATTTTCTGAACCGCCTCAATCCGCGCGAATCTTTCAGAGAGCTTGCTCGGAGGCCCGCATCGAAGCAATCATGCAAGCCGAATTCTTCCGCTCCAACCGGGCCAAACCCTGAGAGAATGAAGCGAATGCCACGCGCAACCCAAGACAAGATCGAGAACAAAGCGCGCCCCGAACTCGAGCTTCTCCTTCGCTCGGCCCGACCCGTAAGCCCTGAGAACGAAAAGAGAATGAAGGAACTTTTGAGCGAGGAGTTGAATTGGAACAGCGTTCTTGCAGCTGCGCGACTGCATAAACTCGCGCCCGTTCTCTACGAGCGGATGCAGTCCTTGAACGTGGACGGCCCCCCTCGAGAACAGCGAGAGGTCTTGGCCGAACTGGTTCGCGCGATCGGAAGAACCAATCTCGTTTTTTTGAACGAAATGCTCCGCGTCTACGGATTATTTGTCGCCGCGGGGATTCCCGCGATTCCGTTCAAGGGACCGTCGCTGGCCTGGCTGGCCTATCCGAAATTCGCGCAGCGCACCTGCGTGGACCTCGATTTTGTCGTCCCCCAGCGCTACATCCCCCATGCTGCTGCCTTGCTCCAATCCGACGGGTATACGCCCGAATTTAGTCCGGCCGAGGCGCACGCAGGCGAGCGCAGCGCCGCTCCCGGGCAGTACGCCTTCGCGCCCGGCGGCAATCGCTGCTATGTGGAAATTCACACGGAGAGAACCCTCCGTTATTTTTCACGCCCGCTCAATTTGGACGAGATGAATTCGAGGCTGATTCGTCTGGAGATCGGCAAGCAGGTGATCCCGACTTTTTCGGTTGAGGACCTGCTGGTGATGCTGTGTGTCCACGGCGCGAAACACTTTTGGGAGCGGCTGGCCTGGATTGTCGATATCGCCCAACTGGTCACGTTCCGCGAAGTGGATTGGCCGTTGCTGTTCGAGATCGCGGCAAAGATGCAGTCCACCCGTTTGCTGCTACTGGGACTTTATCTGGCCCACGAAATGGCGGGCGCCCCACTGCCTCAATCCGTCGTAGAGCGTGTCCGCGCGGACCGGCAGGTCCGGCGGCTCGCCGGCACCGTGAGCGAACAATTCTCAGGGAATTCGAGCGTGGGAGTGCTGCCCCGCGCGGTGTTTCGGTTTCGGTCCAGCGACGGATATTGGCAAGGCTTGCGCCAGCTATTTCGGCTTAGCATGAGCCCGACCGAAAGCGACCGCCAGACAATCCAACTGCCGAATTTTCTCTCGCCTCTCTATACCCTTGTGCGGCCCATCCGGCTGTTGGGCGAGTACGGATTGCATCGCCGCCCGAAGCGGGATTCCAGCCGCGAGGACGCCGCGCCGCCCGCGCGGGTTGCGCGGAAAGAAAAATAAGCCGCGTCGATCTGTTATCTAGTGCGCTACGACTCCGTCCTTTCCGGCGTTTTCAGTTGCGCTACGCCGGCGGTTCGTAGCAGATTATCGGCGGATGCCTGAAACACCTGCCAATCCTGCCCCGCGTCGGATTGCCGCGGTCCTTGCGATTGTTGCTGCAATCTGGTTCTGCTACGCGGGCGGGAAGCATGCGCTGGCCAGCCATTACGTCGCATCGTCCCTTCCTCAAAATTGGGAACGTGCCAGCCGCATCGAACCGGACAACGCGGAGATCTGGTACCGCCTGGCGCGTTACCGCCAGCTGGACTTCGATAACGCCGACGTTCCGCTGGCGATTTCCTATTACCAGCGCGCCATACAGCTCAATCCGAGCTCGCCGTACTACAAGCTCGATCTCGCCAGCGCTTATGAAATGGCGGGGAACACCAGCGAAGCGGACAGCACTTTCCGCGCGGCCAAGGCGGCCTATCCGATTTCCGGTGAAGTTTCCTGGAAATACGGCAACTTTCTCCTTCGCCAGAATCGATTGCCCGAAGCGTACACTGAGATTCGCCGCGCGGTGACGACGGACCCGAGTCTGATTCCACTCGCGGTGTCGCGCGTCTGGCATAGCGAACCGGACATTCATGTTCTGCTCGATCAGGTGCTGCCGGATACGGTTCAGGCGTACGCGGATGCACTCGCGTATCTGGCGGATACAAAAGATTCCGCGGCGGCGCTCGAGGCCTGGCGTCGCCTGATCGCAAAAGATTTGCACCCGGACCTGAAACTCTCGTTCAAGCTCACTGACCTGCTGGTGGCACAGGAAAAATTTGAAGATGCCGGAGCCGTTTGGCGGCAAGTCGTCGCGAATGATGGCGGCGCGCCTGCCTACCCGGGAAATTCCCTCGTCTACGATGGAGGATTCGAGCGGGACCTCTCGGGCGGAGGGTTCGGGTGGCGGCAGTCCGATGTCGAGGGCGCGGACTTCGATTTCGATACGGACGTGAAGCATTCCGGCAGCCGGTCGGCGCGGCTGACCTTTGACGGCAGCAAGAATCTTGAATACAAAAATCTCTCTCAATTCGTCCTGGTTTCGCCAGGGACGCGCTATCGCTTTCAGGGATTTCTGAGGACGGACCAGATTTCCACCGACAGCGGGATGCGCTTTGAAATTCTCGATCCCGAAAACGAAAAGAATTTGGACGTGATGACTCCGAACGAGACCGGGACGGAACCGTGGACCCTCGAACAACTTGATTTCATGACCGGGCCGCAGACGCACATGATTCTTATTCGAATCCATCGGACGCCGGGCGAGCGCCTGGACAACAAGCTTCACGGCACGGTGTGGATCGACGATGTGAGCCTGGCGCCTATGGCGTCCGGCACTCAAGCGCGCGGGCTCGAAACGCATTAGGAGAGAACTCGCTCAGAGAACCATAAGGGAACCGCAGCGCCCGGAAGCGGAGAATCCATTCTCGAATGCGAGATGGGCCTTGGGGAAAGAAGTTAGCTGAAAAATCGGGCCTCGCCGGACGGCGACTATGAGCTTTGTACGAACGGGAATTTGCATTTTGGCTGCGTTTGCCGTGCTCGCGCACGGAGCCGTCGAACCCTGGTCGGAAGCCGTGCTGGAGATCGGCGCCGCTGCCTTGCTCCTGGTGTGGGCCGGGAACGTCTTGACGAACGACGAACTGAAAATCGTTTGGAATCCGCTGTTGTTGCCTCTGCTTGGTTATTGGTTGGTCGCCGCACTTCAGTTGGCGAGCGGCGTGACGGCGGTTCCGTTCTTGACGCGGATCGAATTACTCAAGTACTCCGCGCTGCTGGCGCTGTTTTTTCTCTGCGTGCAGGCCTATAGAACGCGCTCGCAATGGCGCAACTTCGTCTGGTTCTTATTGAGCCTCGGTTTCGCGGTTTCGTTGTTCGCCATCCTGCAGCATTTTACGTTCAACGGGAAACTGTACTGGGTACGGGAAATTCAGTTCGGAGGGATCCCGTTCGGTCCGTATGTAAATCGAAATCATTTTGCCGGTTTGATGGAATTGCTGATCCCACCCGGACTGGCCATTCAGGTCGTGAGCGCGGAACGCCGGGACCAACTGCCCTTGGTCACTCTCTTCACGTTGCTCCCAATCGGGGCGCTGTTTCTGGCCGCCTCCCGGGGCGGAATCATCAGTTTCGTGGCCGAGGTGGGCTTTCTCACCATTCTGATTATTGCCCGCCGCAGAGAGAAGAAAGTGTTGTTCGCAGCCGCGCTGATCCTAACGCTCGGCACCATCCTGGTTTCGTGGCTGGGAATCGGCCGCGCACTGGACCGTTTTGCCACCTATAAAAAACTGGAGACCAGCGAGGGACGGCGGGTGGAGATGCTTCATGACAGCTTGCGTATCTTCTACGACCACCGCGTCCTGGGAACTGGACTGGGCACCTTGCAGGAGGTTTTTCCCCGGTACGAGACGCTTTATGACGGCCTCGTCGTGAATCACAGCCACAACGATTACGCGGAAGTCCTCGCCGAAACGGGCGCCCTGGGCGGCCTTTGCTGGTTCGTCTTCCTGGCCATTCTGTTCTGGAAGACGTGGAAGCATCTCAGCGCGCAAAACGACGCGCGAAACTTTGCCTATCACGCCGGCGCGCTGGTCGCTTGCCTGGGGCTTCTGGTGCATGCGGGAGTGGACTTCAATTTTCACATTCCATCGAACGCGCTCATCTTCCTCTTGCAGGCTGCCCTGGCTTCGTCCGAATTTCCAGCGATGCCGTTACCGCGCCGAAGTTGAGATCGAGGAGGCCGCGGAGCGCGGGAGTGGTCTCGAAGCAACGAACGCAAAAGAAGCAGTTTCAAACGGGTGTATCGATGTGGAACATTCTGATTTTTCGTCAACAAATGCTCTTGACTCACAGACAGACTCTGTATAATGGCAGACGCGTGGGGGAGTACCTAAATTGAGTCTTCAAAGATGGAAGGGTGTATTGCGCCCATCGTTCTACCGGTCTAGCCGAACAGCTGTTTTTTTCCTCCTGGCTGTCCCGTCGATGTTCGCTCAAACGTTGCAAACGCCGGCAACCAAGGCGCCGTCGGCGACGAAGCCGCTCAATCCGGTCGCGGCTGAAACCAACGATCGCATCGCGCAGCTTGCGCAGGCTTCCGACATAAAGCAGGGCGATTACCTGATCGGGAGCGGAGATTTATTGGGGATCGAAGTGTTCGACGTTCCGGAGCTCTCGCGGGACGTGCGGGTCAACGAAACGGGCTACATTTCTCTGCCGCTCATTCCCACTCGGGTGCGGGCCATCGGGCTTACTCCCTATCAATTGCAGGACAAACTTGCCGAACTCTTGCAGACCAACGGTCTGGTGTCGACGCCGGAGGTCAGCGTCTCCGTTAAAGAACAGCATAGTCAACCGATCACGGTGATCGGGGCGGTAAAAACTCCGATGGTCATCCAGGCTTTGCGCAGAACGACCTTGCTCCAGGCGCTATCTCAGGCCGGCGGCATTGCCGACGATGCCGGCACCACGGTGATCGTTACGCGCCCCGCTTCGGATCCTTCCGATTCGACGGACCCGAATGATGCGCCGCCTCCGTCGCCTCCGCAAACGTTTACCATCAATCTGGCGGACGTTCTGGAATCGGCCGATTCGCGTTTCAATATTCCGCTCATCGGCGGCGATGTCGTCTCCGTTCCGCGTGCAGGCATCATTTATGTTGTGGGCTCGGTCACCCGCCCGGGCGGCTTTTTGATACAAAACGATTTGGACAAGATGACGATCCTGAAGATGCTCTCTCTCGCGGGCGGGACAACCAATACGGCAAAAACCAAGAGCACGGTCATCCTTCGTAAGAATCCAGACACCGGAAAGCGGGATCAGGTTCCGGTAGACTTGGGAAAGATCATGAAGATGCAGTCGCAAGATGTCCAGCTGCAGCCCAACGACATCCTGTTGGTGCCTGACAGTAAAAGCCTCAGGGCTTTGCATCGCGCGGGAGATGTTGCTGTGATGTTCACCTCTGGGGTCGCGATTGTGGCTGCCGGGAAACTCTAGCCGCAGTGCCGCCGCATCGAATCAATTGAAGTATTGGAGCTTGTGAAGATTTTATGGATGACACAAATAATCTAGCTCCTCGAGAGCGCTCCCAGGGGAGTTCCACGGAATCGCTCCAGCAAAGATCTCCTTTCCTTGCGCTGGACCTCATGCCGCGGGAACCGCACCTGCTCGACTACCTCCTGGTTTTGCGGAAGCACCAGTGGCTCATCACGTTTTTCCTGCTCTCCGTTGTGTCGATCGTGACGATCGCCACGTTCCGCATGCAGCCGATTTACGAAGCGACGGCGCGAGTGGAAGTGGACCGCGACACCCCCAACGCGTTTCGCTTTAACGAAGCGGATCAAGGCGACGACTACGGCGATTTGGAAGATTACATCGTCACGCAATCCAAGATTCTTCAAAGCGAAACCTTGGCGATGCAGACGATCAAGTCCATGGGTCTGGATCGTTTGCCCCAATTCGGGGGAGGCCCCGGAAAGCCCGCAAAACCTGAAGCCGCGGGCAGCGACGCCAGCCTGATGCGGCCGCGGGCCCTGGGCGCCTTTCTTGGGGGTCTAAACGTAAAGCGGGTGCCCAACTCCCGGCTTCTCGACGTTTCGTTTGAAACGACGGATCCCGCCCTGGCTGCCCGCGTCGTGAACGCGCACTTGAACAACTTCATCGAGCAGAATTTCCGCAGCCGCTTTGACGCGGCCACTCAGGCGTCGAACTGGATGGCCGGACAACTGAACGAGATGAAGATCAAGGTGGAAAACGCCGAAGACGCGCGCCTGGAATACGAACGCGACAATCAGATCTGGACCATCGATGAAAAGAACGATATCAGCTCGCAAAAGCTGGGAGAGCTGGAAAAAGAGCTGACTGAGGCGCAGGCCGACCGAATCAACAAGGAAGCCGTCTACCAGCTTGCGCAATCTGGAAATTACGACGCCATCGCCGCCGTGCGTGAGAGCGCGGTGATTCAGGACATCCTAAAGCAGCAGACCACGTTGAGCGCGCAGTACACCGACGCGGTCGCCCAGTACGGACCCAAATTCCCGAAAGTTCTGCGAATTCAGGCGCAGCTCAAGGACCTCGATCAGCTGATCACTCGGGAAAAGTTGAACATCGGCAACCAGGTGGAAGCCGACTACCGCGGCTCGCGCCAGCGCGAGCTTCTCTTGCAGCAAGCGCTGGACGACCAAAAAGCCGCCGTGAACCAGACCGCCGAGAAGCTCGTTCAGTACAACATCCTGAAGCGCGAAGCCGACACCAATAAGCAGCTTTACGACGGCATGCTCCAGAAATTGAAGGAAGCGGGCATCACGGCGGGGCTTCGCTCTTCGAATATTCGAGTTGTGGATCCCGCGTTAATTCCGGGCGGACCTTCCCGACCCAACAAATCGCGAAACATTTTGTTGAGCGTCATGGTGGGCCTGCTCGGGGGCATCGGCTTGGCGCTCTTGCGCGAGTACCTCGATAATACCGTGAAGACTCCGGACGATATCGAGACGCTGGCGCGCCTGCCTTCGCTGGCCGTCGTTCCCGCGCTGAGCAACAGCAGCGGGAAACGCAACGGCCGATTTTCGAAACTGCTGAAGACCGCAGTGGTCACTTCCAAGGAAGGCCGCGCGGAGCTGATTTCGCACAATATGCCGCAGTCGCAGATGTCCGAAGCGTTTCGCGCGCTGCGCACATCGCTGCTTCTGTCGCAGGCGGATCATCCGCCCCAGGTCATCCTGATGACCAGCGCGCTGCCACGCGAAGGTAAAACCACCGCGGCGGTCAACTTGGCCGTAACCCTCGCGCAGCTGGGCGACAAAACCTTGCTGGTGGACGCCGACTTGCGCAAACCGGGAATCAATCGCGCCCTGAGCCTGGTGGACGGAAAGCACGCGGGATTGAGCTCCTATCTCGCGGGCGTCTCCACACTGGATTTGATCACCGTGCCGCACCCCGCGATCTCGAATCTGGACGCGATTCCGACGGGGCCGATTCCTCCCAACCCGGCCGACTTGCTATCTTCGCGCCGGTTGACGGAGTTGATTACCGAACTCCGCGGCCGTTACAAATTCGTGGTGATCGATTCTCCTCCCATCATGGCCGCCACGGACGCCGTCATTCTTTCGGTGCTGGTGGACGGAGTGCTGATGGTGGTGCGCAGCGGCGAGACGCCGAAGGAAGCCTTCACGCGCACGCGGGATTTGCTGGTGGGCGTGAAGTGCCACATGCTGGGAGTGGTCCTGAACGCCGTGGACGCCAGTTCCCCGGACTACTACTACTCGTATCGTTACTATCCGTATTCGTACGGCGGATACGGCCGGGAAGAAGACACCCGAAAATCGCGCAAAGCCCGCAGGGCCGAATCCGAATCGCAATTGGGCCAGGACTAACTGGGCAGGAGGACCTTCTTGGTTTATCTCATTACGGGTGGCGCGGGCTTCATTGGATCTCACCTTGCCGACCGCCTGCTGGAGCGCGGCGACCAGGTTCTCTTGATGGATAATCTTTCCACCGGCAGCATGGAAAATATCCGGCACCTCAAGAGATACGACCGGATGCATTATTTTCTGGAACCGCTCGAAAATCGTCAGCTCCTGGCAGAGCTAGTGGATGAGGCCGACGTTATTTTCCATCTGGCCGCTGCGGTGGGCGTCAAGCTGATCGTGGAAAGCCCCGTGCGAACGATCGAGACGAACGTCAATGGCACACAATTGGTGCTGGAAGCAGCCTGCAGGAAACGAAAGCTGGTATTCGCCGCTTCCACTTCCGAAGTGTACGGAAAAAACACCAATTTCCCATTTCATGAAGATGCCGATCTGGTCCTCGGTCCGACGACCAAGGGCCGATGGAGCTACGCCGCCTCGAAAGCGCTCGATGAATTCCTCGCGCTGTCGTATTGGAAAGAGAAGGGACTGCCCGTAGTGATTGCGCGGCTCTTCAACACAGTCGGACCCAGGCAGACAGGGCGGTACGGCATGGTAGTGCCGAGTTTTGTGCGGCAGGCGCTCGACGGAGCGCCGATCTCCGTGTACGGCACGGGGCAGCAATCGCGTTGTTTTTGCGACGTGCAGGACGCCGTGGAAGCGCTATTGCGCCTGGCCGCGACCGACAAGGCGGTGGGAGAGGTCGTAAACGTCGGCAACGATCACGAGGTCACCATTGAGGAACTCGCTCTCCTGGTGAAGGAACGCACGAACAGCGCCTCCCCGATCGAGTTTATTCCCTACGACCAGGCGTACGAACCCGGCTTCGAGGACATGTTCCGTCGAGTGCCGTGTCTCGATAAATTGGCGCGACTGACGGGCTTTCGTCCGGGGATAAATTTGCCCGATATTATCGACCGGGTGGCGGTCTACCAGAGTAGAAAAAGGGAATTTGTAGGCGCTCCGAGAGAAGCCGCCAATACCGCCGCGTAGCATCCTAATTCCGGTGCTGGCAATGACGCGCGCGGGCGTTTTAGGGAAACGAGTTTGCCGCCGGATCGAACAGAAGTTTCCAATGGATTCCATGTGCGAGTGCGAGTATGAGCGGCTTGCGGGCCGATGAGGCGATTCCCGGCGAACAAATCGGCGTGGGCGCTTCTTTCTCTCGCGCAGCGGCGTCCGGCTTCACGATTTTTTCGCCGAAAGTGAAACTGCTCCTCGTCTTGTTTCTCCTCACGGTCCCGCTGGCGAATCCCTGGGTGCGCGGCGACGGTGTCGGCTACTACGCCTATCTTCGATCGGCCTTGATCGACCACGATTTGCGTTTTGAAAACGACTATCTCGCGGCGAATAAGTCCTTTGTTCTATCCTGCGTCGACGCGCAAGGGCATCTGCTTCCCCGGATGTACACGAAGACGGGTTACGTCGAGAACCATTTCACAGTCGGCCCCGCGATTTTATGGGCGCCGGTGATGCTCGCCGTCCATGGCGCCGTTCTCTTGGCGGATCGTTTTGGCGCGCATGTGGCCCCTGACGGACATTCCCGTCCGTATCTCGTGGCCATGGCCACCGCGACCGCCTGCTACGGGTTTTTGTCGCTGCTCCTGGCCTTTCAGATTGCCCAAAAATATTTTGAGGAGCGGTGGACGCTCGTCGCAACGCTCGGGATCTGGATGGCCAGCTCACTCCCGATTTACATGTATTTCAATCCCTCATGGTCGCACGCCATGTCGGCGTTCACCGTTGCGCTGTTCCTATGGTACTGGGACCGCACGAAATTGCTGCGGACCACCGGCCAGTGGGCCGTGCTGGGCCTGCTAACGGGGTTGATGGGAAATGTCTACTATCCGAACGCAATTCTCCTGGCCTTTCCCGCAGTAGAGGTGGTCTATCTTCTGCGCGCAAGACAAGGAGATGCCGGCGAGTTGCCGCTCCCGATTCAAAAATTGGCGCTCGGCTGCGGCGTGTCCTTCGTGGCTTTTATCGCGGCGCTTTTGCCGACCTTTATCACGCGGCAAATCATTTACGGCAACCCGTTTGAAACCGGCTATCCGGGAATGCTGAGCTGGAACTGGTCTTCGCCCGTACTGCTTAAGATTTTGTTCTCTTCCGATCACGGCATCTTCAGCTGGACGCCGATTTTG
The DNA here is from genome assembly GCA_963800455.1 of uncultured Acidobacteriota bacterium. Lineage (GTDB taxonomy): Bacteria > Acidobacteriota > Terriglobia > Acidiferrales > UBA7541 > Palsa-360. The sequence goes on from CAWDAY010000004.1 coordinate 2,792,787, forward strand.
ATTCTCGCGGTCGCGGGTCTCCCCTTTCTGCTGAAACGGGATTTCCTGCTTGGAGCGGGATCGATTCTTACCTTCCTGGCTTTCTACTACTTTATTGCGAGCTATCCGGATTGGGATGGCATCTCCAGCTTCGGAAACCGATTTTTCGTTTCCCTTACGCCGATCTTCATTCTCGGCCTCACGGCCTTGCTCAGTTCGTTTTCAAGCTGGATGGGCGAGGCGAAGCGCGGCGCGGCGGCCGCATATACCGTGGTGGGCTTGCTCGTCCTTTGGAACGCCGGCCTCATTTTTCAGTGGGGCACGCACATGGTTCCGGCGCGCGGCGAAATTTCGTGGAAGGCAGCGGTCCACAATCAAGTTGCCGAAGTTCCCCGCCGCGTAACGCATGGAGTGGAGGCGTACTTCACAGACCGCGGCGAAATGATGAAGCGCATCGAGCAGCAAGACATCGAGCAACAAAATCTCGGAGACAAGCGGGGCGAGTAGCGAATTCGATGGCCGTGACCCAAACCCAAGTGGCGGTGACCGCCAAACCCGCCGAAGCTCCCATCGTTCGGATCGAGGCGCGGCGCCGGTGGCTCGCGCTCGATATCGACGAACTGTGGGCATACCGCGACCTGATTTATTTTTTTGTGTGGCGTGACATCAAGGTCCGCTACAAGCAGACCGTCATCGGCGCCGCCTGGGCGATTCTCCAGCCGGTGATGACTATGCTGGTCTTCAGTCTGTTTTTCGGAAAACTGGCCAAAATACCTTCCCAGGGATTGCCGTACCCCATCTTTTATTACAGCGCGCTTCTGCCGTGGACTTATTTCGCGACGGCCATGCAAGGCGCGACAAACATCGTCGTGGACAATCAACGCGTGATCACGAAGATTTATTTTCCCCGCGTGGTCTTGCCGATCTCTTCCATCCTCTCGGGGCTGCTGGATTTTGCCATCTCCTTTGGGGTCTTGCTTGGCCTGATGGCCTGGTATCGCATGGCGCCCACGAAAGCAGTGATTTGGCTACCGGCCTTCACGCTGCTCGCGGTCCTCACAGCGCTTGGCGTCGGGCTGTGGCTTTCCGCGCTGAACGCGCTGTACCGCGACGTGCGCTACGTGGTGCCCTTCCTTGTCCAGTTCTGGATGTTTGCCTCGCCCGTGGCGTACCCGAGTTCTCTCGTGCCCGCGAGGTGGCGCTGGCTCTACGGCCTGAATCCCATGGCGGGCGTCATCGAAGGATTTCGCTGGGCGTTGACCGGGCACGGCGATCCGCCGAGCATTCTGCTGGCCGCGTCCTCCGGCGCCGTCGTGCTGCTGGTGCTGAGCGGATTGCTGTACTACCACGCGGTCGAGGGAACCATCGCGGATGTGGTGTGAGCCATGAGCGAGCTGGTCATTCGGCTATGGTAGAGGGATTTGAATGGAACTGAGCGTCTATATCCCGTGCTTCAACGTGGAGCGATACATCGAAACCTCCATCCGGTGTCTGCTGAACCAAACGCGGCCGCCCGACGAAATTCTTGTCATTGACGACGGTTCCACGGATCGGAGTATCGAAATCGCTTCGCGATTTCCAGTGCGCGTGATTCGCCACGAACGCAACCGGGGACTTGCGGCCGCGCGAAACACGGCCTTCGCGAATGCGAAGTATGAGCTTGTGGGAGCAATTGACGCCGACGTTTTTGCGGAACCGGACTGGCTAGAGCGGCTCCTCGCGCACTTTGACGACGAACGAGTCGCCGGAACGGGCGGCCGCCTGATCGAACAGTTCCGCGACACTCCGGCGGATGAGTGGAGGTTCCTCCACTTGTGCCAGGACCTGGGCGAGAAGAGAATTGACATTGAATATCCTTCGCACCGACGTCTGGGGGGATTTGGGACGATCCTGAGGAAAACCGCAGTAGCGGGGGTCGGGGGGTATAACGAGCGCTACCGCACGAATTATGAAGACTGCGATATGTGCGAGCGCCTTCTGCGGGCGGGCTACAAACTTATATTCGAGCCGCTGGCCGTATCCCATCATCAGCGCAGGGATACGGTCCGCTCCATCGTCCGATCGGACTGGCGGTCGGAATTCTACACTCATTATTTTCACGGGGGATATAACAACATCTGGCTGAAATTGTTCTTCAATTTTCGCACGGCTAGAGTTCTTGCCTGGAAGCACATCCGCATGGGACGTCCATCGTTGGTGGCCATCGACGCGAGGTTGCCGTGGGTCCATTCCCTGATGGACTTGCAGTACTACTTCTCGCCCGCGCGGCTTCCACGTGTGGAGGCTTCCCCCGATGAGTCGGCGGTCTACTTTCCCCGCCCGTTTCGCCATTCCGCGAGAGGAGGCTCGATTCCCTCTTGAGGCGCGGCGGCGAACTCCAAAGGACACCTATGGATTCACGACCAGCTGAGTTTCATTGCGGGTACGCCGCGAACGAGCGCGAAGCCATTGAAAAGGGCCGCTATACTCTTAATAAATACGCACAATATTTGAATCTCCCCTCAATCGTCGATCTCGGCTGCGGAGAGGGAGCTCTACTACTTGCGTTAAAGCAAGCAGGACAAAAGGAGATTCTTGGCGTCGACTCAAACGAAGAACTACTCCGAATTGCTCGTTCCTTGCAGGTTCCGCTGGTCGAAAGCGACATCTGGGACTTTCTGCGAACAGAGTCGCTCCGCCCGGCCGTGTACTTGTATCTAGATGTTATGGAACACGTTTCGTTGGAGCAGAACCTGGAATTGCTTGGGCGGATTCCTGTTGGCAGCAGGCTGATTATCCAGACCCCCTACACGGAATCTATTTTGGGACATCGCTTGTACATGAATGTTCCGTCACACATTGCTCCCTACAGTCCCTGGGTAATTAAGAAGATGTTTTCGCGCTTTGGGTATCAGGTCGTCAACGAAGGCAGCGTGGACTGGGATCATCCTCCGAATTGGAAGAATAAATTAAGGGCGTTTGTGCTGTTCAAGGTGATGGGGATCAGCGCGGACCTCATTTTGGGAGGCGGCAATTACTTTGCGGTGGCCGACCGCATTCAGAATATTGGCGCGTAGCCGGGCGAGCGAGGCAGGTTTTCCGAAAGCAGGCCTCATGCGGATACCCGCGTGCCTTATTCGACCCGTCGCGTCCAGAGTTCACACATTTCTTCATCTCGCGATACTATAATTTTCGCGCGATTGCGACAAACCATCTGGCACGGGCTATGAGCAATGTAGCGATCCATACGAAAGGACTCGGGAAAGAGTATCGCCGAGGCCCGCGGGCGACCAGCGGGCTGCTTCGCGACACTCTCGCGAGAGCGTTTTCTTCTCCCGGTTCCTTTTTCCGGCGCGCCCCCGCGGAGAAATTCTGGGCCCTGCGCGACGTATCTTTCCAGGTCGACCACGGCGAGGTGATCGGCCTCATCGGCCGCAATGGCTCCGGCAAGACGACCCTGCTGAAAATTCTTTCCCGGATCACGCGGCCCACAGAAGGCTCGGCCGAAATCGACGGCCGGGTCGGCACGCTCCTCGAAGTGGGCACGGGATTTCATCCGGAACTGACCGGCCGGGAAAATGCCTACTTGAGCGCCGCGATTCTGGGCATGAAGAAAGAGGAAATTGCCAGGAAGTTCGATGAGATTGTGGCGTTCGCCGAACTTGAGAAATTCATCGACACGCCGGTGAAGCACTATTCGACGGGAATGTCGGTCCGGCTCGCGTTTGCCGTGGCCGCTCACATCGAGCCCGAAATTCTTCTCGTGGACGAAGTTCTGGCCGTGGGCGACATCAAATTCCAGCGAAAATGTCTCGGCAAAATGGGTGAGGTTGCACGGACAGGCCGCACCATTATTCTAGTCAGCCATCAACTGAACCAAATTCGGCGCCTCTGTCGCCTGGCGATTTGGCTGGATTCGGGCCAGATTCGCCAAGCCGGCCCCGCCGCGGAAGTTGTCACCGCGTACGAAGCCGAAATGAGCGTCGGAGGGCCGGAAAATTCCCGCCCCGCACAAGGCCGCGCTCAATTTCTCAGTTGGAAGCTCGAGGACGCAAATCACGATTCCGATCATTCCTTGGCCTCCGATGGTCCCGTCACCGTCTCTATTTTATTGCGGGCAAATGAACTTCTCGACGGCGTCCATCTCGGGATCCTCCTCTGCGACCAGGACCGCCATCCTCTGTGGAGCCGGACGATGGAAGGCGTTGTCTTCGAGAAAGGTATGCACGAGATCCGTTACACGTTAGCGTCACTCCCGCTTCAGCCAGGAGCGTATATTTGGCGTATTGGAATCTACGACTCGTCGGAGCGAGTGGACGATTGGGAATGTATGCCGCAAATGCAGGTGGTGACGGTGCCCTTCACACCAACGCGCGACGATGTCGCCGGCGTTCTGAATATTCCTTCTGGGGTGGAGCTGAAACGGATCGAATGAACGGTTCGGCGCATCCGGCGTGCGCCTCGGAACGCATTGGTTCGCGGTCTGGCAATAGAGAAAGTGCATTGACGAGGGGAAGGACGCGGCAATGAAACCGTGGAATGTGCTGGTCACCGGAAGCAGCGGCCTGATCGGCTCGGAAGCTGTCGAATATTTCGACCGCCAGGGCCACAAGGTCGTCGGCGTGGATAACAACATGCGCCGCGTCTTCTTCGGCCCTCCGGGAGACACGCTGTGGAATCTCGAGCGGCTGAAGGGCGCGACGCGCCAGTTCACGCCCCATGGCTCTCGATATTCGCGACCGCGAAGGCGTCATGGCGCTGTTCCGCGAAAATCGCTTCGACCTGATCATCCATTGCGCCGCGCAGCCGTCGCACGACAAGGCCGCGGATATCGCCCTGCTCGATTTTGAAGTGAACGCCATGGGCACCGTGAATCTTCTGGAGGCCACGCGCCAGCACTGCCGCGACGCCGCATTCGTCTTCATGAGCACCAACAAAGTCTACGGCGACGCGCCGAACGAGAAACCCCTGCGCGAAGCCGAAACGCGCTACGACTACTCGGATCCTGCCGACTACGAAGGGATCGACGAAACCTGCCGCATCGACCGCACGCATGCACTCTTTGTTCGGCGCTTCCAAAGTTGCCGCGGACATTTACGCGCAGGAATACGGCCGCTATTTCGGCATGGGAGTGGGAATTTTTCGCGGCGGCTGCCTGACGGGCCCGTCTCATTCGGGCGTTGAACTCCACGGATTTCTTTCGTATCTGCTCAAGGTGGCGCTCTCCGGAAAAACGTACACGGTCTTCGGCTACAAGGGGAAGCAGGTCCGCGACAACATTCACAGTTTTGACGTGGTGCGCGCGTTCGAGGAATTTGCGCGCAATCCGCGGCCGGGCGAGGTTTACAACCTCGGCGGCGGCCGCGCCAACAGCGTCTCGATGCTGGAAGCCATCTCGCAAATCGAAGCGCTGACCGGGCGCAAGATCAACTGGACGTACTCGGAACAGGCGCGCAAAGGCGATCACATCTGCTACATCTCCAATTTGGCGAAACTGAAGAGCCATTATCCCGGCTGGAGCCTGACGCGCGGCCTGGACTCGATCCTCGAAGAAATGGCGGCTGCAGAGCAGGAGCACAGCCGGAAAGCGTAGGCGGCCTTGCCGCAATCGCAGATGCGTATCCTTTCTCTAACACGGAGACCGAAAAAGATTTCGCGTTCCAAGAGTTTCTTTACCCTCCATGCCATTTCGTTCGGCGCGACCTCAGCTTCTGCGCACCATGGTGTAGCCTACGAGCACATTTTCTCGGCGCTCCATCGCTCCGGAGATCCGGAAAACCTCGGACACAAGGAGCACGCCCGTGCCACAAGGGTTTAAGGCGGCTCTGCGCGGGATCGTCCCGCGCGCCCTCTGGATGAAATTCAGCGGTGTGAAACGAACTGTCGTGCGCTCGGCCCTCCGGCACACCGCCCTAAAGCACGGCTGGATCGGTAACTATTTCAACGCCTGGGAGCTGAACGACTACGGTTTGAACGTTACTCTAGCCGCCGATTATTATTCGCCGCTTCCGGACCTGCGACGCTTGCAAAAAAATCGGAGCCGCTGGTCGAGGCCGAGCGAGTTACCCGGCCTAAAAATCGATTTGGTTCAAATGAAGGACTACTGGAATCACTTGGCCGCATCGTTTCAGGCTGAATTCGAATCCCTGCCCAACTATTCGGATCTCTTGAAGGAGAGCTACGGGGAGGGATATACGCTGCTGGACGCTCTAACTCTCTACTGCTCGCTCAGGCATCACCGGCCCCGGCGCTACCTCGAAGTCGGCTCGGGACTTTCGACCTACTATGCGACCTGTGCTGTACGGAAGAACCTGGAGGAAGGCCGGCCGATGTCCATTACGTGCATCGAGCCTTTTCCCCACGCGAAGTTGAAAACGCTGGCGGGGATCGACTTGATCGAGAAGGATGTCCAGGAAGTGGATATCTCGCTCTTTGAAACGCTGGTGGCGGGCGACGTGCTGTTCATTGATTCTACGCACTCCCTGAAAATCGACGGGGATGTGGCCTATCTCTTCCTTGAGATCCTTCCCCGGCTGAACAAGGGTGTTATCGTACACATTCACGACGTTCCGTTTCCCTTCAATACTCCTTTCCCGGCGGAAACCTGGGTCTTCGACCGCGATTGGCCGGTATACTGGACTGAGGCGATGCTGCTCCAAGCGTTTCTCTGTCACAATTCCGAGTTCGAGATACGCCTCTCCCTGCCTTTCCTTCGGTTCAAAGAAGAAGAATTCCTTCGACGGAGCGTATCGGGATATAACCAGCGGAAAGGAACCGGGCCGGGCACGTTTTCTTCCATCTGGCTGGAAAGGATCTGAGCGATTGGCCGCATGAGCCGGGACCGACAATGATCACTTTTTTCTCGACACCGAAACCGTTCCGCGGGCACATCGGCATAATTCAGCGAAATGCCATCCGCAGCTGGAAGCTCGTGCATCCCGATGCGGAAGTCATTTTGTTCGGAAACGAAGAGGGAGCCGCGGAAGTGGCGCGCGAATTTGGTGCGCGCCACGAGCCGGAAGTGGAACGGAACTCGCTCGGGACGCCGCTGCTCTCGAGTTTATTTGACCGCGCCGATCGTCTGGCACGCCACGGCCGCCTCTGTTTCCTGAATGCGGACATTCTGCTGACCGGCGATTTTCTCGATGCGTCCACGAGATTGGCACAGATGAAGGAACGTTCCTTGATGGTCGGCCGCCGCTGCGACGTGAACATTACCGAGCCTTTGGATTTTTCACAGCCGGAATGGGCCGCGCGCGTCCGCTCCCGGGCTCGTGATACCGGCAAGCTCCGGCCTGCGCAGTGGATCGATTATTTCGTGTTTCCGCGGGGCCTGCTGTATCAACAAGTGCCGCCGTTCGCCGTGGGGCGGCCCGGGATATGACAACTGGCTGCTGTGGAAAGTTCGGTCGATGCGCGTGCCCGTCGTGGACGCGACCCAAGTCGTGCTGGCCATCCATCAGAATCACGATTATTCGCATCACCCCGGCGGGCAAACCGGCCTTTGGAAGGACGTCGAAGCGCAGCAAAACCAAGCGCTGCTTGGCAAGGGTCACTTTGCAACTATCGACAACGCGACGCATCTATTTACGCCCAGCGGCTTGCGTCCGAACTATTATCATTGGGTCGCAAAGGGGAAGCGCAGCGTCGCGGCGGCCCGCTCTACCGTCTGGTTCGGGATGCTGAACCTCACGAGGCCGTTGCGTAGACGGCTGGGTCTCCGGCAGCGTCATAGTCCTGAGTCCCCAAGGTAAGAATGAAAGTGCGAATCGGCCCATCTGAACTTCCGGCTGCGGCGTTTTTCTCCAGGGGCGTCTCACATTGAAAATTTTGATCACCGGCGGCTGCGGATTCCTGGGTTCCACGCTCGCCCTGTATCTGCGCGAGCAAGGGCCACGAAGTCGTCGCGATGGACAATCTCGTGCGCCGGGGCAGCGAATCCAATATCGAGCGATTGCAGCAGCAAGGCGTCGCGTTCGTTCATGGCGATGTCCGCTGCCCGGAGGATTTTGCGGGCCTGCCAGAAGGGATTGAGTTGATTTGCGACGCGAGCGCCCAGCCGTCGGTCGTCTCCGGTTATACGAATCCGATGTTCGACCTGACGAACAACACGCTCGGCGTGATCCACGTGCTGGAGTTTGCGCGCGAACGCCGCTGCCCGCTGATTTTCTGCAGCACGAACCGGATTTACAGCGCGGACCGAATCAACGCGCTGCCGCGGCGCGAGGCCGCTACGCGCCTCGAATGGGACTGCGAAGCGTGGCGCAAACTTCCGGTGGAGAGCCGCCCATCCGGCTTCGATCCGCAGTACGGCGTTTCCGAGGAGTTCAGCCTGGACGGCGCCGGCCGCAGCATCTACGGCGTGAGCAAATTGATGGCGGACGTCGTGTGCCAGGAATACGCGGACGCATTCGATATTCCCATTTTCATCAACCGGCTCGGCGTGATCTCCGGCGCGGGACAGTTCGGAAAGATCGACCAAGGGTGGGTCGTGTGGTGGGCGGTGGCCTGCTGGTTCGGTCTGCCGCTGAAATACATCGGATGGGGCGGCAAGCAGGTGCGGGACATTTTGTTCATCGACGATGTGTGCCGGCTGGTCGACCTGGAAATCAGCCGCATCGGGAGCTTGCGCAGCGGCGTGTTCAACGCCGGCGGCGGCGCGGCGAATTCCCTTTCGCTTCTGGAAGCCACGCAGTTCTTTGAGAAAAGATCGGGCCGCCCCATGTCGATCACGCACGAGCCGAACGCGCGCAAGGCGGACACCGTGATCTACATAACCGACAACAGGAAAGTGGAACGCGAACTCGGCTGGAAACCGCAAGTGAGTCTCGCGCAAGGGCTCGATTCCATCCTTGCGTGGATTCAGGAGAATGAGGCGCAGTTGAGCGCGCGGTACCGCCCGGCGAGCTAGAGCGGCGCGCGAAATCTTTATGGAAGCAAATGCCATTCCGCGCGTAAGCGTACTGATTGACACGTACAACCACGAGCGATTTCATCGAGCGCGCGATCACGAGCGTCCTGGAACAGGACATGCCGATGGACGGCGTGGAAATCCTGGTCGTGGACGACGGCTCGACGGACCGCACGCCGGAGATCCTCCGCCGGTTTGAGCCGCGATTGCGCGTGATCCGCAAACCCAACGGCGGCCAGGCGTCGGCGTTCAATCTCGGCTTTGCACAGGCGCGCGGAGCGATCATCGCGACGCTGGACGGCGACGACTGGTGGGCGAAAGAAAAGCTTCGCCGGGTGGTGGAAACGCTGGAGGCCAATCCCGACGTCGGAGTCGTGGGCCACGGTTTCTATGAGGAGTATTCCGATGGGCGGGAAAACGGGCTGATTTTGCCGGGGCGTCCGTACCGTCTGGACCTGGCCTCGCTGCAAAATGCCGAATTGTTTCGGCACCTGGCGGCGTTTTTCGGCACCAGCCGGCTGACGATCCGAAAACGGGTTCTGGAAAAGATTCTGCCAATCCCCGAGGAACTGACGATCGAGGCCGACGAATATATTTTCACCCTCGCTCCCGCCGTCGGTCCGGCGATGATATTGAACGAACCGCTCTGCCACTACGGAATTCATTCCGGCAATCTATTTCAGTTCGGAAAGTTCGAGCCGGCCAAGGCCCGGCGCAAGATGAATGTTCTCGACGTACTAATGCGCGAGCTCCCTTCCAGGCTCCGGGCATTCGGCGCGACCGAAGACATCGTCGCCACGCTCTTTCAAGGAACGCGCGTCGAGGCGGGACGCATTCGCCTGAGTCTGGATGGAGGCAGCCCGCTGGAGGCGTTTTCCATTGAGCGCGCCGCGTTCAAAGCCTCTTATCGGAAAGTGACCTGGCGTTACAGATTTTTCCGGGCATTTGTTTTGTTGCAGACGTTGCTGTTGCCCCCGCGCGTCTTCTACCGGCTCCGCCGGTGGTATTCGGAGAAGGGTCTTTCCCGTTTCCGGAGCTGGACCGGAGAACCGGCGCCTGCCGTGCAAATGATCGAGCGGCGGCCGGGATGAGGCTATGAATACAACGTTGATGGGAGCCGCCGCCCACGGGCTTGGCAGCCTTCGCATGGGCCGCCGTGCGGTTCCGGGCCAGGGGCGGCTGGTGGACGGGCTCGGCAAGCTTGCCTGCTGGGTTGGAGGGGACCGCGCGGTGGTTTCTCCGTGGCCGGGTGTGCGGTTCGAAACGGATCTCACGGATCGAATCCAACGGCAGATGTGGGCCGGCGTATACGAGCCCCATGTGCGCGAGTGCTTCAACGCGATTCTCGAGCCGGGAGCTGTCTATTTCGATGTGGGCGCGCACATCGGGTTCCACGCCGTGTTCGCCGCGCATCGCGTCGGACAGCAAGGGCGCGTCTTCGCGTTCGAAGCCGACCCGCGCGTCTACGAGCGCCTGGCCCGCAATCTCTCCCAATTCCGTTGGGCGCAGGCCGTGAACGCGGCCGTCTGGGAGCGCACGGGCTCGCTTACATTCGAACGCTCTTCCACCAAGGAGGAATCGGGCTGGGGCACGGTGAGCGCCGTGCGTGATTTCGGCAAAGGGGAGCACGTGGAAATTCCGTCGATCGCTCTCGATGATTGGTGCCGCGACCTGCGATTAGAACGGTGGGACGCGATGAAGCTGGATGCCGAGGGATCGGAGCTCGCCGTCCTGCGCGGCGCGCAAGTTTCTCTGCAAAACACTTCGCCCGTCGCTGGTCCTGGAGATCAATACCGTTCTCCTCGAGCAGGGCGGAACTTCATCGACGCGGCGTGGCGGATTTTCTGCTGGAGCGGGACTATCGCCTTTTCCGGCTTGAATTTCGCCGGTTGGAACCCTGGGACCGCGCCAAGCACGTGGATTTTTGCGATGCGCTGTGCGTGCCGGGCGAACGCGCGGACGAAATTCTGAAACGCCTGGCGAGGGCCGGCTTCGAGCAGGGCCGCTGAATTCTTGCACTATTCCAGCAAACGGTGCGGCGCTTAGTTGCGTGCATGGACTCATCTGGCGAAACCTGCGTATTCTTGGTCCGTACTGGAGAAAACGAATGTCGCGAGCGAGGATGGTTTGCTAAAGTTCGGATGGAACAAAAGGAGTCCGGCGATCCTTCATGATCACCCTGGGATTTAACTATTCGCAGATGCACGATTCTTCCGCGTGCATCGCCCGTGATGGCGAACTGCTTTTTGCCGTGGCCGAGGAGCGCATCAGCCGGATCAAGCACGATGCCGGATTTCCGCACCTTGCCATTCGCGCTTGCCTGGATTTTGCCAAAGTGCGCCCCGACCAACTCGATTTCATCTGCCAGGGCTGGCCCGCGCCCCGCGAATGTTTTTGCCACGGATTTGAAGTGCTTTTGCGCGGGCAATATCCCGTCACCTATTTGCAATGTGCTGAATTCCGCGCGGCTTTACGCCAGCATGGCGCACCAAAATGGCGGCTTCAAACTTTTCACCCATCATTTCGGCCCGACGCAAAGCGCAGATGCGATTTGTGGATCATCATCTGGCCCACGCGATCAGCGCGTACTCCTACGCCGGTTTCGACAATGCCGCCGTCGTCGTGATGGACGGCCGCGGCGCATGGGAAGCGAGTTCCATCTGGTACGGCCACGACGGCAGGCTCGATCACGTGCTCACGATTCCGTGGCCGAATTCGCTGGGGCTGTTTTACGCGCAGTTCACGCAGTACCTCGGATTCGTTCCCAACAGCGACGAATGGAAGGTCATGGGCCTTGCGCCGTACGGAAGCCCCGGCGTGAATCTCGGCGAATTCATTTCGCTCGAATCACGGAATCGTATCGCGTCAATGCGCCGCTTCTGTTCGAGCGCAACAACGGCATTTCCGCGATCGCCAAGCGGCTGGGCCCGGAGCGCACGCCCGAAAGCGAAATCGACGACAGTTTCAAGAACATCGCGTTTGCCGTGCAGGACGCCTGCGAAGCTGCCATGCTGGCTCTGGTGAAGCTGGCGATGCAGAAAACCGGCTGCCGCAACGTGTGCCTCGCCGGCGGCGTGGCGCTGAATTCGAAAGCGAACGGAAAAATTCAAGCGTCGGGCATGGTCGATAAAATTTTCGTTCAGCCCGCGGCTTCGGACGATGGAGTGGCGCTCGGCGCCGTGTTTGCGCCGTATCTGGACGGCGGCGGACGGTTGCCCATGAAGCCGCTTCGCCACGCCTATCTCGGCCCCGAATATTCCGACGCGGAAATTGAAAAGGCGCTGCGGACGTACAAGCTGCGCGCGATCGAAGCTGGAAGATGTAGCCGCGACCACCGCCGATCTTCTCGCCAACGGAAAAATCATCGGTTGGTTCCAGGGACGGATGGAGTTCGGCCCGCGCGCGCTCGGGCCATCGCTCGATCCTGGCCGATCCGCGCGATCCGGAAATGAACGCGAAAGTGAACAACGCGGTGAAATTCCGCGAATGGTGGCGCCCGTTCGCGCCCTCCATGCTGAAAGAAGTGGCGGGAGAATATCTCGAACACGCCTGCGATTCTCCGTTCATGATTCTGACGAACCCGGTGCGTCCCGAAAAGCGCGACATCATTCCGTCCGTCACGCACGTCGATGGAAGCGCGCGCCCGCAAACGGTGGAAAAAGAGATCAATCCGCTGTATTGGAATCTGATCAACGAATTCGGCAAGCGAACGGGCGTGCCCGTCCTCATGAATACTTCGTTCAATCTGCGCGGCGAGGCGATCGTCAACACGCCCACCGACGCCATTCGCACGTTCTTCAGCTCCGGGATGGATGCGCTGGTCATCGGTTCCTATCTGGTGGAAAAGTGAGCGCCGGAGAAAGTCGATCTTGCTGCTGGGACGGCGGGATGAGCCCACCGACGGCGTGGCGGATTATTGCGAAAAATTGCGTGAAGCGGGCTCTCGCGCGGGACTTTCGCTTCGAAATCGCGCCGGTTCCCTGGGCGGAAAAAGGATGGGCGCGAGCGCTTGCGGAGTTGCGCGAAGCTGCCGCCGTCGCGTGGCGCGATCGCTGGGTTCTTCTTCAATACACGACGCTGGCCTGGTCGCGCCGCGGATTTCCACTGCGCGCGCCGCGCGTTCTCGATGTTCTTCGGCAATGCGGCGCCCGCCCGGGCGTCGTTTTTCATGACTTCCTGCCGCTGCGCGGCTCGGGAATCGTCGGCAGCGATCCGCGAAGTATTGCCAGCTGCGCGTTTTGCGCCGGCTTTATGCGCGTTCGGAACTGGCCGTCTTCACGGTTCCGTGGACAAGATTACGTGGCTTCCCACGCGCCGTGAAAAGGCGTCTTTCATTCCGGTGGGAGCAAACTGCCCGGAAACGGCTTCTCGGCGATCGCGCCGCCGCTGCCTACGGTCCAAGACCGTCGCGGTGTACAGCATCACCGGCGGAGACCGCACGTCGATCGAAGTGGCCGATATCGGCGCGGCGCTGAAGCAGGGCCGTATCCGATCGTGGGGCCGATTCGCTTGCTCCTGTTTGGCCGCGGTTCCCGGGAGGCCGAACCCGCTCTGCGATCCGAGTTGGCGGGCGCGGACGTGGAAATCGAATCTCTGGGACTTCTTTCGCCCGACGAAGTCAGCCGGAGCACTGGCGCGGAGCCGATGTGCTGCTGTTTGTGCGCGGGCAGATTTCGAGCCGGCGCGGAAGCGCGATCGCCGGCATCGCCTGCGGTTTGCCGATCGTGTGTTACTCGGGCCCCGAAACTGCGTGGCCCATCACGGAAGCGGGAATTCTGGCCGTGTCCCGCTCGGCGATCGCGAGGCGCTCGCGGCAGCGTTGGAGAACGTTCTTTCGGACGCCGCGTTTCGCAAGACGCTGGCCGAACGCAGCCGCCAGGCCCAGGAAAAATATTTTTCGTGGGCCGCGATTACGGGGCGATTTGCGGAGGAACTGCATTTGAGGGATAAAGATTCAGCGGCAGAACCACGGGGTGGAAACCGATGCAATCGCGCGAATTTGAAGCAGGGGGGCTGCTCCACGAAATGAATTTGAAATCGGTTGACTGGCTACGATGCATCGGTTGCGGCGCTCCCCTTCGCGCGGAATCCGTTTCTTCGGCTCAAAACGATGAGAACGTCACCGACGGGCAGCTGGTCTGCACGTCCTGTGGACGTAAATTTGCGATCGTCCGCTCCATTGCGAGATTCGTCCCCAGCGAAGGCTACGCGGAAAGCTTCGGATATCAGTGGAACACCTTCGATAAGACCCAGCTCGACAGCCACATGGGCAACGATTTGAGCCGCGAGCGCTTTTTCGCCACCACGCAATGGCCGCAAAAAATGGATGGGCAAGTGATTCTGGAAGCCGGCTGCGGCATGGGCCGCTTCACGCAGATTGCGCTCGAAACCGGCGCGGAAGTGTTTTCCTTTGACCTCAGCAACGCCGTGGAAGCCAATCTCCGGAATAACGGCGATTCCGACCGCGTCCATATCGTTCAGGCCAGCATTTATGAAATCCCGTTTCGGAAAGAATCGTTCGACAAAGTGTTCTGCATGGGAGTCCTGCAACACTGTCCCGACGTGCGCGCGGCATTCATGAGCCTGGTGCCGTTCCTGCGGCCCGGCGGCGAGATCGTGATCGACGTCTATCAGCGGCACACCGGGCTGTTTCCTCCGCTCAAATACTGGGCGCGCCCTTTTCTCACATGGATGGGACCCAAAGGCGTCCACAAGTTTCTGTCGCTGGTGATTCCGCCGGCGTTTTATTTGAAGAAGGCGCTCTACAAGGTGCCGCTCGTTGGAAAACCGATCGGGAATCTCATTCCCATCGGCCCGGTCTCACACGCGCCAAGACTCATTTTCACGGACCAAGAGCTGGTCCAGGTAAAAATCCTGAGCGCGCTGGACATGTTTTCTCCCGTGCACGACCATCCGCAAACGCTCGAGACCGTGCGCCAGTGGTTCGCCGACGCGGGCCTCGTGGACGTCTACGTCGGGACAGGATTCAACGGGATCAATGCAAGAGGAAGAAGAAGACCGTAGAATTTCAAGAAGGCTGACCGTTGGCGAATCTCTCGGGAATTTCGAACGAAACACTCATCGGTAAGGTGCTAAGGGCTCCGCTGCGCCTGATTCCCCGGACGATGGTCGTTCCCATCCTGCAGGGGCCTCTTTTCGGGAAGAAGTGGACGGTCGGATCCTCCACAAACGGCTGCTGGTTGGGCAGCTATGAATACGATAAGCAAAAAGCCTTGCAGCGTGCATTGCGGGCCGGTGATGTGGTGTACGACATCGGCGCAAACGTCGGCTTTTATTCGCTTCTTGCCAGCGTACTGGTCGGCGAGAGCGGGCAAGTCTATTCCTTTGAGCCGTTTCCCGGAAATTTGCGGGAATTGAAAAAACATCTGGAGATGAATCGCATCACGAACTGCACGGTGATCGAAGCTGCCGTTAGCTCCACCGACGGGGAGGCGACGTTTGATCCGTCCGAGGATCGTTCCACGGGGCATCTAGCCGAGGCAGGCAGCCTTCGTGTCCGCACCCTCACGTTGAACCGTTGGGCCCAATCCGATGGGATTCGGCCGCCGAACCTCTTGAAGATCGATATCGAGGGCGCCGAGTACGAATGTTTGAGGGGCGCTTCCGAAGTCATTCAAAAATTTCAGCCGGTAGTTTTTTTGGCCACACACGGACGAGAAGTTCACTTGGCTTGTTCGGAGTTGCTGAAGAAATGGAATTATCAGTTGGTGCCCCTGGGCGCTCAGTCCGTCGAATTGGCGGATGAATTGATTGCTACGCCGGCAGAATCAACTTAAATCGCAGTGTGCCCGGCGACAGAAGTCCTTTGCAGGTGCTCGACAGAGTGCGCAAGCGGCTTTTCGACGCGCGAGTCCGCATGCTTCTGTTGGAACGGGCTGCTGCGGAGTCAGCGCAATAGAGACACCGCCATGAACGACCGGAAAATGATGGAAGCTCAAGATTGCCGGCCTCTTTCCGGGAACGCGGCCGGTCCCGACGCGGTGGTTAGGGACGTTTCACAGGCTCGTGGCACCGGGGACTCCCCGGCGGTGCGGCGACGACGCGTGTTCATTCTGGCGTCGCATGTCATTCAGTACTCGTCTCCGCTCTTTCGCCAGCTGGCGAGCGATCCGCGTCTGGATCTCCTAATCGTCTATTGCAGCCTACACGGCGCGGAGCCCTCGATCGATCCGGAATTCGGGGTGGAGGTCACTTGGGACACTCCGGTGCTGGAGGGTTATCCGTGGGTCCACTTACCGAATCGTTCGCCTGTTCCCGGCTTGGGGCGATTCTTCGGTTTGTTCAATCCGTCGCTCTGGAAACTGATTCGCGATGGCCACTTCGACGCAGCGATTCTGCCTGGCTATTTTTACTTTAGCGCCTGGATCGCCATTATCGCCGCGAAATTCTACGGGGTGCCGATCATATTTGCCACGGACGCGCACAACCTTCGGACCTGGGTCACACAGGCACAATGGAGAATTCGTTTGAAGAAGTTTATCGTCCGCCGCATCTTTGGACTCGGCCAGGCCGTCCTGGCGGGATCTTCGGGGACGGTTCAATATTTGATGTCCTCGGGCTACCGAAGGAAGAGATTGTCCTGGGCGGAAATGTTGTCGATAACGAGTGGTGGACCGAGCAGGCGGCGAAAGTGGATCGCGACGCGGTGCGCAGGTCCTGGCAGATCCCTACCGACGCGGCGGTGATTTTGTTGTGCGCGAAATTGCAGCCGTGGAAACGTCCGATAGACTTGCTCGAAGCGTTTGCGGGCCAATGTGCCGAATTCCTATCTCGTATTTGCGGGAGACGGTCCTCTGCGGAGCAGTATTGAGCAACGTGCAGCCGCAGCTGGGCATTTCGGATCGGATCCGAATGTTGGGCTTTGTAACTCTATCGAACATGCCTTCCGTGTATTGCGCGTCGGACCTGATGGTTCTTCCGTCGGGCCATGAGTCTTTTGGCTTCGTGGTGAATGAAGCCATGCTCTGCGGATGCATCGTCGCGGTCAGCGACCGCGTCGGCTCGAAATATCGACCTGGTCCGGCAGGGTGAGAACTGGCTATGTGTTCCCGGTGGGAGACGTGGATGCGCTCGCTGCGATCCTCCAAGACATTTTCCGATCCGGCAAAGAGAATGAGTTTGAGGGCCGCTGCGCGGAAGCGCATGGAGACGTGGTCGCCGCGCGAGTATGTGGAAGGCGTGGTGCGCGCCGTGAACCTCGTCGCCACAAGAAGCGGCTCTTCGTGAGCCGATCCGGGCTAATGCGAGCTGCGTAGATTCCTCGAGACGATTACGCGTCAGAGCCAGTTTCTTCGTTGCAGTAGCCGAAGCATGTAAGCATAATCTTCCGGGGAGCAAATCGGCCTGGCCAGGATATGCAGCTTACAACCATAGGAACTCAAAGCGGCAATCGGCAGATTAAGGCTGCGGTCATGGGCCTGGTGCTCTTGGCCATCATTTGGGAGCTGGCGAGCTGGATTGTCGCGGGCTCCGACCAGATGCTGATCTTTTTCGGATTGGGCATCGTCGTCCTTGCCGTCATGATCCACATCCTGAATGATTGGCGCAGTGGCGTTCTCCTGTTCCTACTTTGGATTCTCTTTGAGGATCTCGCCCGCAAATACCTTGGGAACAGCATGACGGTTTACTTCGCCAAGGACTTCCTGGTTGGCGTTGCGTACCTTTCGTTTTACATGGCGAAACGCCGACGAGAAGTGGACAATTTCAGGCCGCCTTTCCTTGTCCCTCTCGGCTTGTTTTTCGCTCTTGCAGTCGTCCAGGTCTTCAATACGTACTCTACGAGCATTCTCTACGGATTGCTGGGACTGAAACTTTATTTCTACTATGCCCCGCTGATGTTACTGGGCTATGCCATGCTGAGGCGCCCGCAGGACCTGGATCGCCTTCTCCAAGTGAGCCTAATTGCGGGTGCCGTGATCGCCGGGCTCGGGATTGCCCAGTCTGTGCTGGGAGTGACCTTTCTCAGTCCAGAAGTCGCCGGGTCGGAAATCTACGAATTATCCCACGTTATACAGATACTCCCCGGAAACCCAGAGGGAGGTACTGGCGACGAGTTCCGTCTTCGTCAGCGCAGGTCGCTTCTCGTTCTATTTGGTCATGATTTGGATTCTCGCCATGGGCGCCGGAGGCTATCTTCTCCTCGCGAGGAAGTCGAGCGCCAAGTATGGTCTTCTGGGTATGGGAGTCGTTACCGTCGCCGTCATGGTCTCGGGAACTCGCACCCCATTCGTCTTCGTGCTTGGCAGCGCCTTTGTGATGACAGCCGCCTTTCTTTGGGGCGCGCCCTGGCGGTGGGGCCAGGGCCATCGCTTGGTCAAGGCGCTCCGCCGGGGCTTCTTGATTGGCGGTATCAGTTTGATCCTCATGGTTGAAATCTTTCCCGACGCCATCGGAGCCAACTGGTCGTACCTATCCGAGACTCTCTCTTTACACGGCCAAGGTTCCGAGCTCGTAGAGCCGAAGCTGGGATTACCCCGTGCGTAATTTCCTGGGCGCGGTCGGAGGAGAGGGCTGGTATCTCGGGCATGGCACAGGCGTGACCTCCCTGGGGGTACAATACGTCTCCCGTTTTCTAAATGAACCAATCCCTGATATTGGCGTCGAAAGCGGGTACGGTACTTTGATCGTTGAGATGGGTATCTTTGGAATTATTTTTTGGATACTCTGGGTTTCGGTGATGCTCTGGCAGGGCTGGAAGATCGTTCGAGGCCTTCGTCAAACGGTGTACTTCCCGATAGGATTCGCAATTTGGTGGAACGCCGTGGTGGCTCTTGTCCTCCTGATGTACATGAACATGGCTGCCTACCAGAATTTTGTGAATAACGCGTACCTGTGGCTGCTCACTGGGGTGCTCTTCCGCCTACCGAAGCTCGCGGAAATGCCGCAACCTGTGCCCATACCCAGACATTTGCGTTCAGTCCCCCGCTGGAGGCTCGCGGTACTTGGAAGATAGCGGCCGCCTCGCGAGCCGCCGCAATGCGTCGCCAGCTCCAGCCGGGCAGTTGCGTTTGGACTAACGTTGCAACCCAAGACGCTTTACCCGCGTCTCACATCAGGTTACTATTGGCGCGGTTTCGGTGCCCTGTTTCAGATCCGGCAAATGACCACGCAAAAGATAATTCGCTTGCTCGGGGTTTCGCTGGCGCTGCTGGTGT
This sequence comes from uncultured Acidobacteriota bacterium, assembly GCA_963800455.1. Classification (GTDB taxonomy): domain Bacteria; phylum Acidobacteriota; class Terriglobia; order Acidiferrales; family UBA7541; genus Palsa-360. The sequence continues at coordinate 2,811,831 of CAWDAY010000004.1, forward strand.
TGCTGGTGTTCGCCACCGGGGTGGTCAGCGACTGGAACCACCAGGGCCCGAGTGACGATGCGCATTGCCCGTATTGCCATCTGGGCCACCAAACCCCGGCCCAGCTAGTCGTCGCGCCGTCGGTCTCGTTTCTGAAGCCGGTGGCATCGTTGCCGTTGCCGCAAGACGCGGCTCTCGCCGCCGGCCCTGAATTTTCGCAAACCTCGCCACGCGCGCCTCCCTCTGCTTAATCCGCTCCCGCAAGCGCTTTCTTCTAGGGCGCTATCCGTATCTGAACTCAGCTAACTCGGACCTCTTGCGCTTTTTCGGCGATTCCCTTTTCCGGAATGCCGATTCGAGAGTTTCGACCGTTCCTCGCAGGAGAGAAACAATGGACACGAAGTTTAGGGCCCGGACCTGGCGGCCCCTCGTTGCTCTAGGAATCCTGGGATTGCTGGTTCCTTTCCGCGCCGCCGGACAGGCCTCGGCTCAACCCTCGCCTCAGACTTCGCCGGCCCGCGTCACACTCGACGATGCGATCGATCTGGCGCTCAAACACAATCATTCGTTGCAGGCGGCGCGCACCACAATCCTGCAAAACCAGGCGGACGAGATCACCGCCAACCTGCGCCCCAATCCCGTGCTGCTCGGCGACGCGCAGTTCTTGCCGTTTTTCGAGCCGAGCAATTTCACAGGCAGCTACATGGATAACAGCGCCCAATTCGATCTGGGCGTCGGCTACCTCTTCGAGCGGGGCAAGAAGCGGCAACATCGCTTGCAGGCGGCCAAGGACCAGACGGCCGTGACTTCGGCGCAGGTGGACGACAACGCGCGCACGCTGACGTTCAACGTCGCGTCGCAATTTATTTCGGCCCTGCTGGCGCAAGCGGACCTGGATCTTGCCGCAAAGGATCTGGCGAGTTTTCAGCAGACCGTGGACATCAGCCAGGCGTCCTACACCGCCGGCGCGATGAGCGGCGGCGACCTGCTGAAAATTAAGCTGCAACTATTACAATTCCAGATGGACGTTTCGGCGGCCAAGCTGGCGCGCGTGCAGGCGCTGGCCGGCCTGCGCCAGCTGCTCGGCTACGAATCCGTCCCCGAATCCTATGAAGTTGTGGGAGATCTCGAATACAAGCCGGTGAAACTCGGCGAGGACGACCTGAAAGCGATGGCGCTCCGGCAGCGCCCGGACGTGCGCGCGGCGCAACTCGGAGTGACGGCGGCGCAAAGTCAGCTTTCCCTCGCCCAAGCCAATGGAAAGGTGGACGTGAACGCGCAAGCCAACTACACGCACGTTGCCGCGCTCAGCACCACTTCGTTCTTTGGCAGCTTGCAGCTCCCGATTTTCAATCGCAATCAGGGCGAAATCGCGCGGACGCGATACGCCATTGCACAGTCGCAGGAGCTTTCGAGCGAACAGGCTTCCCTCGCGCTCACCGACGTCACCAATTCGTACGAAGCGCTGCGCACCGACGACGAAGTCGTGCAGCTGTATCAATCCGGCTACCTGAAGCAGGCCGAGGATTCGCGAGATATCAGCCAATACGCCTACCAGCACGGCTCCGCCAGCTTGCTCGATTTCCTGGACGCGGAGCGGAGTTACAGGGCTACCGAACTTGCTTACCGGCTGGCGCTCGCCAGTTACATGACCTCACTCGAGCAGCTGCGCCAGGCCGTCGGAACCAGGAGTTTGCCATGACCATGAAACTCGATTTTGTCCATCGAAACGAGGCGCGGCGCGGCGCTCGACGATCTTCTGCGCGGCGGTGGCTGCCGCGTTTGCGCTCGCCGGCTGCGGCCGCGCCGGTGAAAACGCCAACAAAATGACCTCGTTCGCCACGGCCGAAAGCGCGGCGAGTAAGGCGGAGCTGTTCTCCCTGCCGGCCGATCAAATGTCGCACATTCAGATCTACACGGTCGCGCCGGCGCCGCTCGAGCGCACGCTGCGCCTCTCGGGCTCCGTCGCTTACAACGGCTATTTGACGACTCCGGTGATCACGCAAGTGGGCGGGCCCGTGAGCCGCATCGTGGTCACTCCCGGCCAGCACGTGACCGCGGGCCAGCCGCTGTTGTACGTCGCCAGCCCGGACTATTCCCTGACGCGCTCCGCTTACGTCAAGGCGCGCGACGCCTTTCAGCTTGCCGATAAATCTTACAAACGGGCGCAGGACCTCTACGCACATCAGGCCATCGCGCAGGCCGATCTCGATCAAGCCGAATCCAACCGCACGCAAGCGGAAGCCGACCTGCAGTCCAGCGAACAAGCCATTCGCGTTTTGGGAATTGCGAACCCGGAAAGCATACTGACCGCCCCTCCGGCGGCGGAACTGCCTCTGCTCGCGCCGCTCGCGGGAGAAATTGTCGAACGTCTGTGCTCGCCCGGGCAGTTGCTCCAGGCCGGCGGAACGCAGTGCTTCACCCTGTCGGACATGAACAGCGTGTGGGTGCTCGTCAACGTCTACCAGAACGACATCGCCTACGTGCACGTCGGCGAAGAGGTGGCGATCGACAATGAAACGTATCCCGGCGTGGTGCGAGGGAAGATTCAGTATGTAGCGCCCGCGCTCGATCCCACCACTCGGACCCTGCAGGCGCGCATCGAAGCCTCCAATCCCGGCGAGCGGCTGAAACGGGACATGTACGTGACCGCGGAAGTCCGCGCCGGAGTCATTCCCAACGCGCTTTCGGCTCCCGACGCCGCCGTCCTGCGGGATACCGAGAATATGCCGTACGTCTACATCCAAACCGGCAACAGCCAGTTCGCGCGCCGGATGGTCACGATTGGCGAAAGCCAGGGCGGTAAAACTCAAATCGTGAGCGGACTGCAGGCCGGCGACAAGATCGTGGGCGACGGCAGCCTGTTCCTGCAATTTCAGAATTCGCTCCAACGCTGAGCAGAGGGCCAAAACCATCATGATTCATCACTTCGTTCAATTCGCGCTCCGCCAGCGGTTTTTGATTCTGGTGCTGGTGGTCCTGGTGGTCGTGGCGGGGGCGCTCTCCTTTCAGCGCATGCCGGTGGACGCCTATCCGGATCTTTCGCCTCCGATGGTGGAGGTGATCACGCAGTGGCCGGGTCACGCCGCCGAGGAAATCGAACGCCTCGTGACGCTGCCGATTGAAGTGGAAATGAACGGCGTGCCGCACATGCAGGTCATGCGGTCGATTTCACTCTACGGTCTTTCCGATGTGATCATGACGTTTCAGGAAAGCACCGACGATTATTTTGCGCGCCAGGTTGTTTTCGAGCGGCTGGCAGACGCCCAACTGCCCTCGGGCGTCACGCCGGGCCTGTCTCCGCTGTCGAGTCCGTCGGGGCTCGTGTACCGGTATGTGCTGGAAAGCCCGGATCGCACACCGCAACAACTGAAAACAATTGAAGATTGGGTCGTCCAGCGGGCTTATAAATCGGTGCCTGGAGTAGCGGACGATTCCGGCTTCGGCGGCACAGTGATGCAGTACCAGGTGCTGCTCGATCCCGCGAAAATTTACAACTACCACATCCCCATGCCCCAGGTGCTGTCCGCGCTGGCGGCGAATAACTCGAACGCCGGCGGCGGATTCTATACGCAGGGCTCGCAATTTTTCTACGTGCGAGGATTGGGCCTGGTCGCCAAAACCGAGGACATTGGAAACATCGTCGTAGGCAGCAACAACGGCGTTGCCGTGCGCATTCGCGACATCGGCGAAGTGACCATCGGAAATGCGCCGCGCCTCGGGGAATTCGGCTTCCAGAAAAAAGACGATTCCGTCGAAGGCGTGATTCTCATGCTGCGCGGCGAGCAAACGCAAAACGTGCTCAAAGGCGTGGAGAAGAAAACCGGGGAGCTGAACAACAGCATCCTGCCGTCTGACGTAAAGGTGCATCCGTTCTACGACCGCAGCGATCTGGTGCGGCTCACGATCGACACGGTCGAGCACAACATGCTCGTGGGCATGACGCTCGTCCTGATCGTGCTGATCTTTTTCCTGGTCAGTTTCCGGGCGGCCATTATCGTCGCGCTGACGATTCCGCTCAGTTTGCTCTTCGCATTCATTTTATTGCATGGACGGGGTGTGCCCGCGAACCTGCTTTCGATCGGCGCGATCGACTTCGGGATCATCATCGACGGCACCGTGGTCATGATGGAAAACATCTACCGCGAACTTGCGGAGCGCCACGGGCAAGACTACCAATTGAGCGACGTGATTCTTGCGGCGGCGCGCGACGTGGACCGGCCAATCTTCTATTCCGTCGCCGTCATTCTCGCAGGCTATCTCCCCATCTACGCCCTCACCGGTCCGTCCGGGAAGCTGTTTCTTCCGATGGCGGAGACCATGTCGTACGCGCTGCTGGGTTCGCTCCTGTTCACGCTCACCCTGGTGCCGGTGCTTGCTTCCTACTGGTTCAAGAACGGCATCAAGGAAGTTGTAAACCGGCCATTCGAGTGGTTGAGGCGAATTTATGCCGGAGAACTCGACTGGTGCCTGGATCACCCGAAAACGACGATGGTCGCCGCGACAATTATTTTCGCGGCCACACTTCTATTGATTCCCTCCATCGGCGGCGAATTCATGCCGCACCTCGATGAAGGCACCTTGTGGGTGCGCGCGACGATGCCGTACACGATTTCGTTCGAGGAAGCGGCGAAGTTCTCGCCTGAGATTCGCAACCTCCTGATGTCCTATCCGCAGGTGACCGAAGTCGGATCGGAGTTGGGCCGCCCGGACGATGGGACCGATCCCACCGGATTTTTCAATTGCGAATTTTACGTCGGCTTGCGTCCGTATAAGGACAAAGCGTGGGAACAAGGTCCCATCCACACCAAGGCGGAATTGACCGAAGATTTGCAAAAGAAGCTCGCTGCGTACCCGGGCGTGATTTTCAACTACACGCAGCCGGCGGAAGATGCCGTGGACGAGTCGCTCACGGGTCTCAAGAGCGCGCTCGCCGTGAAAATTTACGGGCAGGACCTGCAGGTTCTCGAAGACAAGGCGGTTGAGATCAAGCGTATTCTCTCGCAGATTCCGGGCTTTACTGAACTCACGGTGGTCCGCGAGCTGGGCCAGCCTAGCGTGCAAATCGACGTGGACCGCGAAAAGATCGCGCGTTACGGCATCAATGTCGCCGACGTCGAAGGGGTGATCGAATCGGGCGTGGGAGGCCAGGCAGCAACACAGGTCATTCAAGGCGAGCGGCTCTTCGATTTGGTGGTGCGCATGAAACCCGAATACCGTTCCGGCACTCGAGAAATCGGCAATCTTCTGGTGCCGACTCCGTCCGGACAGCAAGTGCCGATTTCCGAGCTCGCAACCATCCGCCAGGGAAACGGCGCGTCGTTCATCTACCGCGAAAACAATTCACGGTATATCGGCGTGCAGTTCAGCATCGAGGGACGCGACCTGGCGCGGGCGGTGGGCGACGCTCAAGCGGCGGTGCGCCAGTCGGTGGCGCTGCCGCAGGGTTACACGCTGGACTGGGGCGGCGAGTATGGCGAGTACGTCGCCGCACGCGAGCAATTCTCCATCATCGGGCCGCTCGCTCTTCTGTTGATCTTCATGATTCTGTTCGCGCTCTACGGCAATTTCAAATTTCCTGTGACGGTGGTGATCGGCGTGTTGATGACGGAGCCGGTGGGGGCGCTCATCGCGCTGAAGCTCACGCACACGCCGTTCAGCGTCAGCTCCGTGCTGGGGCTGCTGGCGTTGATGGGCGTGTCGGTCGAAACCGCCGTGATCCTGGTGTCCTACATCAACAAGCTGCGCCTGGAAAATCACGACATCCGCAGCGCGACGCGCGAAGCGGCCCTGCTGCGTTTGCGGCCCATCATGATGACGGCCCTTGTCGCGTGCCTCGGCCTACTGCCCGCCGCGCTTTCCACTGGAATCGGTTCGGACACGCAAAAGCCGTTCGCGATCGTCGTCGTCGCCGGGCTGATTTCGCGCCTGTTCCTCGGATTCTTCGTTAATCCCGTACTCTACGAAATGGTCGCGAAACAGGGCGACGTGCTGCAAGTGTAGAGGAGCGACCGGCCCCTGCGGCCAAGCCGTGGCGCAATTTTAGGAGATCGTGGTTTTTAGAACAGATCGGCCAGAATGAATGTAAAGCAGGCAATTCGCGTTCTCGCTGTTTCGCTGGCGCTCGTCGCGCTGGTCGCATTTTCGACGGTCGTCGTCAGCGACTTCGATTGTCACAATTCGGCGGACGATGCCCAGTGCCCCTACTGCCACTTAGTTCACCAGGCGCCGGCCGAAATGGAATCCGCGAAGTGCGTTTCGCTTCTCGAGCCGATCGCTTTCCTGCCTTTGCCGGAAGAAATGATTCCGGTCACCGTTCCCGTTTTTTGCCATACCGCCCCCCGCGCTCCTCCTGCGGCATAAGCCTCCTCAGTTTTGCAACCTGATGCGTCAGCCCCGAAAGGAGGGCTCGGCGTACCCGCCAATTTTAGGGCGGCCACATTGGTCTCCACGACTATGTATTCCCCAAAGGGGAAGAGGAGAAATACATATGAATTTCCGCAGGCTTGCACTGTTAGGAGTAATCGTTTTCTGCGTGTTCTCTTTTGCAAATTCCAGCTGGGCGCAATCGTCCGGGACTATAACTGGCGTCGTGAAGGACGCAACGGGCGGCGTATTGACGAATGCGACGGTAGAAATATCGGATGTCGTAAGCGGTTATCATCGGGACACGACGACCGGTATGGCTGGGGATTTTCGTTTTTCGAATATACCGTTCAATACTTACCACTTGGTGGTGAAGGCGCCTGGATTTTCAAGCTCCGCGCAGGACGTGGATGTTCGCTCGAGCGTTCCCGCCACCGTGGAAATCAGAATGAATGTTGGAACCACCTCGGAAAATATCACCGTGGAAGCCACCGGCGCGGATCTTGTGGAAACCGAGTCGACGCCTCACACCGACATCGACCGCGACATTTTCGACAAGTTGCCCCTGGAAAGCGCGTCTTCCGCGCTGAGTTCGCTCGTAACGCTAGCTTCCCCGGGTGTCGTCGCAGACTCCAACGGCTTGTTCCACGGCCTAGGCGACCACGCAGAGAATTCTTTTTCCGTGGACGGCCAGCCGATCACCGACCAGCAGAGCAAGGTTTTCTCCAATCAGCTCCCGGTAGATTCCATCCAGTCGATGGAAGTCATTTCCGGCGCGCCGCCGGCGGAATATGGTGACAAGACGAGCCTCGTCATTAAGGTCACGACCCGTTCCGGCCTCGGGCAAACGCAGCCAACTGGAAACGTGACGACGTCCTACGGCTCATTTGGTTCGGCGACCATAGGCGGAAATCTCGCTGTCGGCGGCGCAAAGTGGGGAAACTTTATCTCACTCAACGGATTGAACACCGGGCGTTTTCTCGATCCTCCAGAATTCATGGTCATGCATTCGAAAGGAAACGAGGAGAACACATTCGACCGCTTCGATTTTCAGCCCACGATGGCCGATTCCGTCCACCTGAACTTAGGCTACACGCGTTCCTGGTTCCAGGAACCGAATTCGTACGACGCGCAGGCCATAGGCCAGGACCAGCGCGCGCAAGTACAATCGTTAAATGTGGCTCCCAATTGGACCCATCTATTCAGCGCGACCACGCTTCTGACCGTCGGAGCCTTCGTCCGGCGCGATGTCTTTAACTATTATCCAAGTGCCGACCCGCTTGCGGATATCTCCAACACGGCAAGCCAGCACCGCATTCTGACCAATGCAGGCCTTCATTCGGATGTTTCCTATGTGAAGGGCGCTCACAATGTGAAGATTGGCGGCACTTTTCAGCATACCCTCCTGACGGAAAACTTCAGCGTCGGCCTTACCGATCCCACGATCAACGATCCGTGTCTCGCCCCGGGAAGCAATCCCGATGGGTCTGATGGCCCTGCGGGAGAAACGAATGTCACCAGTCCCACGGGATGCGCGGCAGTATCGTTGATTCCCAACAACGGCACGGATCCGAACGCCGGACCCCTCGCCAGCCCGGTCAGTCCGTTCAATCCTGTTCTTGGATGTATTGATCTCACCAGACCAACCGTTTCGTGCACCGGGACGCGCGGCTTGTTTCAGTTCGGCGGCCACGGCGATGTCAAAGAATTGGGGCTCTTCCTACAGGACACGATTACGGAGGGTAATTGGTCCTTCAACATCGGGATCCGCGGCGATCTTTATCGCGGCATTTCCAACAGCACGAACCAAGCAGAACCTCGGGCCGGAATCGCTTACAACATCAAGCGGACGAATACCGTCCTGCGGGTTTCCTACGCGCGCGTGCTGGAGACTCCGTTCAATGAGAACCTGGTCCTTGCCAGTACGGTAGGAAATCCCGTCGCCGAGGCCTTATTCGGGGCCACGGCGCCGATCCTTCCCGGGCAGCGCAACGAATTCCACGCGGGCTTCCAGCAGGCCTTCGGGAAATACCTCGTGGTCGATGCCGATTACCTTTGGAAATACACGCATAACGGGTACGATTTCAGCGATTTCCTGAACACTCCCATTTTCTTTCCTGTTGCCTGGGATCGTTCCAAGATTCACGGGCCATCGGTCCGGGTGAGCCTGCCGGACTTTCACGGGGTCACGGCATTTTTCACCGCCAGCAGCGTGGCGGCGCGCTTTTTCGCTCCGCAAGTCGGCGGCCTGGGAACCGACTTGACGGGGGTCGGGGCTTTCCGAATCGACCACGACCAGAGGTTTCAGGAAACCACGCACATCCAGTATCAGCCGTTTAAGAATCTGCCCTGGATTGCACTCAACTGGAGGTACGACAATGGTCTCGTCGCCGGGGCCGTGCCGTGTTTCAACGTTACAAATCCGAATACAGCTTGCGGCGGGACGTCCTTCCTCAGCGGCGGAGTTCCGTTCGTGGATCTCAGCGGCTTGACTGCCGATCAGCAGGCACAGGCCGGTCTCACGTGCAACGGAGTTGCGGCGACCCTGACAGCGGCGTTTGCGTCGTGCCCCGCCTCACAGTACGGCTCGACGCTGATCAAGATTCCAGCGCCAGGAACCTCGGATGACGACCACAACCCATCGCGCATTGCTCCACGCAACCTATTCGACCTCAGCCTGGGAGACGACAACTTGTTCCGCAAGGATCGCTACAAGTGGAGCCTGCGCCTGACGGCCATCAATGTGACCAACAAGATTGCCCTCTACAATTTCCTTTCCACGTTTAGCGGAACCCACTACGTGACGCCGCGCGCCATGACGGCTGAGCTGGGCTTCCACTTTTAGCGGCGCCCCACGGGCTCCCGCCGTGATCACGCGAGAACTTCCGGCTAAAGTATCGGTTTCGAATGGTCGATTTAACTCTCAGTGGCCGGAATTTCTCGCATCACGGTGAAAAAGACCCTTAACTTAAACGGATTGTGGCGGAGAACCTAGATGGCCGGCAAAGACCCCAGGGGCAGATCGGAACTGGTGACCTCGAGTACGACGGTCGATATCATTTCGATTCCCTGGCGGTTCTTTGCCGTGAAGTACGATCAACTCGATCAGCTGTTTCTTCCGTTGCTTTCCTCCGCCCAACAGGCCAATGACATTCTGGGCGTCCGGGCCGGCGGATCGGAGGCGGCCCAGCACGCCGCCGCGCTTCTCGCCGGGGAACTCATGCGCGACGGCAGCTTTGCTCCCGTTCGGCCCCAATCCGTCAACGCCGCCAACGCTTACCTGATCGATTTCCAGGAAAATTCGTTCCAGGTGGAAACCAGCGTCAGCGCCCGCGACGCGAACCGATCGTCGTTCTTTCGAGTGAAAGTGACCGGCGCGATTCGAGGGGACAAATTTCTGGTCGCCGACCCGGTAACCAAGAGCACTCTTTTTTCGTTCACTCGATTTGAGGCCAACAAGCCGGAGTTCTTTACGAGTGAGTTTCCGTTTATCGCCCACGAGTCGCGGCAAAATCCCGCCACGTTCGCGGGAGATAATTCCGCGCTGGTGCAGGGCGTGATCGATCTGGTTCTCGGCGTTCCGGTCGGGGAAAACAACGTCACGGTCCGCATTCACAAGCAAACCGGCACTCTTTCCGCGGAAGTCAAAAACCCCACCACCGGTGAAACGGTCATGAGTGTGCCGCTCGCGTCGCTTAGCAACATTACGAAGCTGGTGGAAACCATTGGACAGCATCTTTCCGCGAATGCGGCGGCCCGCCTCGCGCTGAGTCCCGGCAATGCGGCTCCCGAGCCCGCGGAGGCCGCGGACGAGCCCTCCCCAAAAGAAGTGAGCAGCTAAGATCTTGGCGAGTGGATTTCCCGCCTTTCCATTCTCAACCCGGCCCACCTGCTCGTGCTAAATGCTTCCCCAACGTCGTTCGGCGAGCATCCGGTCGCGGAATCGACGTGCGCGAGCCGGCCAACCCCGCAAGTTCGAGCGGCCGTGGAAACGATGCGGCCCGCAATCCCTTATCCAACGAGCGGATTTGCTAGAATAAAGTCTGGAGTTGGCCTGCAACGCAGGTGTTTGCGAGCGAAGATCTTTTGAACCAATACTGGACCTCCGGGTGCCCGAGTCAGACGTCCCGTGTGCATGGCCCGTGGCGGATTTCGGTTCGCCGCGGGAAAGCCTAAAGGACGGCGCAGGGCGCCCACTTTACACAGGTGGTTCAGGATCTAGCTCCTCACGGCGACGTGGACCGCTCCATTTTTTGTGCATCCGCTCCTTCTCCAATGGCGTATCGTTCGGATGGCGCAGGCTGCGGGACCGACCCGCGCCCGGCAGAGAGAGCAAATGAAAATTCTGTTCATCGGCGACATCGTGGGTTCGCCGGGCCGGCAGATCGTCGCCGACCGGCTGGCGGACATCGTGGAAACTCGAAAGATTGACCTGGTCATTGCCAACGGCGAGAACTCCGCCGCCGGCTTCGGTATAACTCCGCGCATTGCGGAGGAATTACTTGCGGCGGGCATCGAAGTTCTGACCGGCGGGAACCACATCTGGGACAAGAAGGAAATTCTCGAATACATCGCGCAGCAACCCCGCCTGTTGCGGCCGGCGAACTTTCCGGAGGGCAATCCCGGCTCGGGCGTATACGTGGGCAAAGCCCGCAATGGCGTGCCGTATGCCGTGTTGGATCTCCAGGGGCGCGTCTTCATGGCCTCAAATGATTGCCCGTTCCGGGCAGCCGATCGGGCCCTTGCCGGCATCCCATCGGATGTCCGCGTGATCTTCGTGGACATTCACGCAGAAACGACGAGCGAGAAGATTGCGATGGGGTGGTATTTGGACGGCCGCGTGTCCGCGGTGATCGGCACGCACACGCACGTGGCCACGGCCGACGAGCAAGTGCTGCCCGGGGGAACCGCTTTCCAGACCGACGTGGGAATGACGGGTCCTCACGACGGCATCATCGGAATGGAAAAAACGGCGATCCTGCGCAGGTTTCTAAACGGCCAGCCTGCGCGGTTTGAGGTGGCCTCAGGCGATGTCCAGATGAATACGGTCTTGGTCGAGGTGGATGAGACCACCGGACGCGCCCGAACGATCGAACGCCTGCGTTTTCGGACCGATTGAGGACCATTCATCATGAATCGAGTGTACCCAGCCTGTAGCACGGCCGTGCTGGCCGCCGTGCTGACTTCGTGTCTTGCTCTCCCTGCCCGCGCGCAGGAGCCGTACCAATTTGAGGGTGACTTGACGGCGAAGCGGCGGATCTACCGCGACGTGGGCGCCGGTTTTCGCGAGATCCGCGGCGGAGCGAATGGAAATTACTATGTCCTCACCGCGCCCGCTCCAGCTGTGCTGATTTACGATCCGGCCGGCAAGCAAATCGGCCAGGTGCCCAGCCAATCGGGCGGCCGCAGCCAAGGGTGCGGCTCTGGTCTATGGCGAGTCCTTCGATTTGGATCCGGATGGCCGCGTCGCGGTCGGCGATCGCGGTGCGAAGGCTGTCAAAATCTATTCGCCGAACGGAACTCTTGCGGCTTCGATCTCCATTCCGGTTCCCGTTTCGGTTGTATTCCTTCCGGGAAATGAAATCGCCGTCACCAGCCCGGATGCGGACCGCCTGGTCTCGGTTTACGATATTACCGGGAGACTCGTGCGCGACTATGGCGACCGCGAAGAGATCGCCGATCGCGCCGACATCAACACGCAGGTAAATTTCGGGCATCTTGTGGCGGACGCGGCGGGCAACAACTATTTCTCATTTGATTATCTGCCCGAACCCACGGTGCGCAAATTCGACCGCGTGGGCTATCTCGCGATGGAGATTGCCCTCAAAACCCTGGAATTTCAGCCCGCGGCGCAGGCGGCTCGCAAGATCATCGCCCGCTCGGAATACGACGAAACCAGCGTCCCCTCCCTGCACCGCATTATCAGCGCCGTTGGCGTGGACCCCCAGACCCAGGAGCTTTGGATCGCTATCGGCACTCTGCTGATGCGCTTCGACAAGGACGGGCAGCGGCTGTCGAGCTTCCGTACGTATTTGCCCGGCGGGGCGCGCCTGGAACCAACCGAAATCCTGGTGGAACCCAGCCGCCTGCTGATCGGGGCGGACCCGCAGGGAATCTACGAATTTCCGAAGCCGGAAAAGCCGCCGAAATGAAGATTACGAATCCGTAATCCTCTCACTTTCCGGGTTTGGCACACGACCTTCGCCCGAGATCGCGCCCGCGGTGACACGATCCATGTCTCGCTCGTGAAAATCTACCGGAAAAATGCGCCATTGTGAAGTAAATGGGTTTTCTGTCTATAAGTTACGGCGTTGTGGAAAAGCTGTGAATCTTCTGTGGGAGGTGCGTCTGGCCTCCAAAAATTTCCCCTTGCCGCGCAGCGTGCGTTCAGCGAGAATCCACCCTCGTCTTAGGTAGTCCAGTCTCGCAACTGGCACCCCCTGTGGACGCCGTGACGCGGATAGGAACGGGCAGGACCGAGTGGCGGATCGATGGTCGGACCTGTCGGATGAAGGGGAGAAGGTCACGGGGTCAACCCAGAAACTGAATGCGACTGCAAGAAGCACTTGCAGTTGTGATTTTCCACAGTATTTCCACAGTTGTGGAAATAGCTGGCGCGGGCTTCTCTCGCTTACTTGAGGGTTTTTAGGGAATGAATTCCTGGGAAAAAATTCTGCAGCACATGGAACGGCGGGTGAACCCGCATAGCTTTACCACGTGGTTCCGGCCGACACGGCAGGAAGGCACGGAAAACGGCGCCATCGTGGTTCGCGTTCCCTCCCGCATCTTCCGCAAGCGGCTGACGGAAACCTACGGCGAGCTTTTGCAAGCCGTCCTGGCCGAAGTGGGCATGAACAACACGCATCTCGAATTTGTCTGCTCGGAAAATGAGCCGGCGCCGGCGGGAAATCCTGTGAAGCAAACGCGCCTGGATTTTGACTCCGTCGATCATCAGCTGAATCCCCGCTACCAATTCGATTCGTTCGTCGTGGGCGCGTCGAACCAATTCGCGCACGCCGCGGCCCAGGCGGTCGCTGAGCAGCCGTCGAAAGCCTACAATCCGCTATTCTTATACGGCGGCGTGGGGATGGGCAAGACGCACCTGATGCAGGCCGTCGGCCACCTCATCAAGAAGCGCAACCCCGCGGCGCGGCTCACCTACATCAGCGCGGAAAAATTCACGAACGAAGTCATCAATTCGCTGCGCTTTGACCGCATGATCGGCTTCCGCGACCGCTTCCGTTCGGTCGACGTGCTGCTGGTGGACGATATCCAGTTCATCGCAGGGAAGGAACGCACGCAGGAAGAGTTCTTTCATACGTTCAATGCGCTCTACGATCTCCAAAGGCAGATCGTGATCAGTTCCGATTGCCCGCCGAAGGAGATTTCCGCCATCGAAGAGCGCCTGCGCTCGCGGTTTGAGTGGGGCCTGATCGCGGACATCCAGCCGCCCGACCTGGAAACGAAAATCGCCATCCTGCAGAAAAAGGCGGAGAACGAGCGGGTCGTCATTCCCGATGACGTCGCCGAATACATCGCCCGCGCGATCAAGTCCAACGTGCGGGAGCTCGAGGGCGCGTTGACGCGCCTGATCGCCTACGCGTCGCTGACCGGCTCGATCCTGAATCTAATCACCGCGCAGCAGGTTTTGCGCAACATTATCGCCACGCAGGAAAAGCGCATCACCATTGACCTGATTCAGAAAAAGGTCGGCGAAACCTTCGGCCTGCGCGAGCAGGACCTGAAAGTCCGCTCCAACACCAAAGCGATCGCCTTCCCGCGGCAGGTCGCCATGTACCTGGTCAAGCAGCTCACCTCCGCGTCGCTCCCGGAAATTGGCCGCCAATTCGGCGGCAAGCACCACACCACGGTCCTGCACTCGATCAACAAGATCGATGCGCTGCGCCGCAGCGACAAGGACTTGAACCGCACCATCAACAAGCTGATGGACTCGTTCGGCTGAGTTGAACCTGATTCTTGCGCGCCGATTTTCTCGAAACGCCCCGGTCTTCTTCGGGGCGTTTTTTTTAGTAGGACGGGCTTCAGCCTGTCCGGTTTTCTTGGATGCGCGCCGAGCAAGCATCAAATGCGGACAGGCTGAAGCCCGTCCTACTTTGCGTGTTGAAATCTTGCGCATAACACTGTGTTCATCCTGTGCAACGATCGCGGCGCCTGAGGAAAAATTTGGACGCGTCATGGCCTCCGGGTCGATTCACGGCGAATTATCCTCGCGATCCTCGTTTCCCCTTCTCACCGATGCACAGGCAAAACGCACACCTGGCTCGCGACGCGCAGCTTTTCCTCATTTCCACAGCGACGGCTACTACTACGGTCTTTATACATCCTATAAAACAGGGTAGAGTAGCCCTTCGTAGTAGCAGTTGTATTCGCGCCTTCCGGCGGAGGAAATCCAGAGATGGAATTCAGTGTAAAGAAGTTTGACCTGCTCCAGGAGCTCAGCCTGACGCAGGGAGTCGTCGAGCGAAAGACCACGATTCCGATTCTCGGAAATATTTTGTGCGAGGCCTCCGGCAACCGTGTCACGCTCACGGCCACCGATCTCGAACTCTCCATCTGCACTTCCTGCCCGGCGAAAGTCAAAAAAGAAGGCGCCGGAACCATCCCCGCGAAGAAGCTCCTTGAGCTCGTGCGTCTCTTGCCCGAAGGGGAGATTCGTTTCAAACTGCTGGAAAATCACTGGGTGCAGATTCTGGCCGATCGCAAAACCTACAAAATGGTCGGAATGGCGAAGGATAATTTTCCGGCTATCCCCTCCTTCCCGCATCCGATCGCTAAAATTCCGGCGAAGATACTGTC
Organism: uncultured Acidobacteriota bacterium; assembly: GCA_963800455.1. Lineage (GTDB taxonomy): Bacteria > Acidobacteriota > Terriglobia > Acidiferrales > UBA7541 > Palsa-360. The sequence continues at coordinate 2,826,993 of CAWDAY010000004.1, forward strand.
TTCCTTGATTGCCCGGACGGCCTTTGCGATCTCAAATGAAGAATCCCGCTACACTTTGAACGGCGCGCTGCTGCTTCTGAAGCCGGAAAACGTCACCATGGTGGCTACGGACGGCCACCGCCTGGCCGTGGCGGAGATCGACCACAAATTCGCTGGCCTGACCCGGGAAGTCCGTCCGCTCGTCCCCAAGAAGGCCCTGGCGGAAGTGCAGCGCCTGGCCAGCGAGGCGGGCGAGGATGCCGAGATTGAATTTGCGCTGGACGAGAGCCACCTCTTCTTCCGCGCCGGAGAACGCCTCCTGATTTCGCGGATGCTCACCGGACAATTCCCGAATTACGAAGCCGTCCTGCCGCGTGACAACAACCGGAAAGTGGTGATCGAGCGCGGCGAATTGAACGACGCCGTGAAGCGCGTCGCGCAACTTGCGGACACCCGCTCCCACGCGGTAAAGCTCACCGTCTCCAAAGAGGGCGTCGAAATTTCCGCGTCCAGCCCGGAGTACGGCGAAGCAAAGGAAACGCTAGAAAAAGAATTCGCGGGCGAGCCGCTCTCCATCGGCTTCAACGCCCAGTACATGATCGATTTCCTGGCCGCCGCACCCGAAGGCCCCATCAGCCTCGAACTAAAAGACGAACAATCTGCCGGACAGATGCGCCCCCTCGCCGACGAAGCCTACCGGTACCGCTACGTGATCATGCCGATGCGGATTTGAAGGCCTCGTTTAGGCGAAATACTTCCCTCAAGTACATCACTCTGATCGGCCAGAGAGCCCATTCGTGCGCTTATCCTATTGCAGCCCTATCAATATGAAAATAAAGCCGATATGAAAATATTGAGTGTCGGTTTCGGCTTGAGAAAATGCCTCTGGCAGGGTAGAATAAAGTCGGTCAGACGGACATCTGGTTTCCTCCAGTACGGCACGTCGGCCAGGCTGGCAGCCCCCTGATTTGCATGCCCGCGCCAGAGCATGCCCTTCACCGCAGTTCGCGGTTCAGGGCGAACGGGGACGCTAAAAGCCTGGAGGAAAGTAGTCTTCGCCGCGTCCGCTTCCGCGCAGTCGGAATCCGGACGGGATGGAGCAGAAACCCTTCGAGTCCCGGCAGCACCGGGTGCGGGCTCCACTTAGAGCCCGCGCTTACGATGACAGCCGAGGGCCACAGGGTAAGGCGGCGGTCGATTCGATCGTTGCGGGCGTTTTGTTTGCACTGAGCGCAATCGAAGCGAAGTGCGAAGCCCGCCAACAAAAATGACAGCGCCTTTCCCCGAGTGCGGGCACTCGTTTTACGCCGAACGCTTGCAGTGAAGCGTCGACGCCCGCGATTGAGCAGACTCCGCAGGAGCACGCACACTATGGCAGAAAAAGCAGCGGCAATGGGCAACGAAGGCGGACACCGCTATGACGCGGCATCCATCAAAGTGCTGGGCGGCCTCGAAGCCGTGCGCAAACGCCCGGCCATGTACATCGGCTCGACGGGCGAGATGGGGCTGCATCACCTCGTCTGGGAAGTGGTCGACAATTCCGTGGACGAGGCCCTGGCCGGATTTTGCGACGAAATCAATGTCGTGGTGCACGAGGACAACAGCGTCACGGTGACCGACAACGGCCGCGGCATTCCCGTGGACATGCACGCCACGGAAAAGCGCGCCGCCGCGGAAGTCGTGATGACCGTGCTGCACGCGGGCGGAAAATTCGACAGCGACACCTACAAAGTTTCGGGCGGACTGCACGGCGTCGGCGTTTCCGTGGTGAACGCGCTTTCCGACTGGCTGGAACTGGAAATCTGGCGCGACGGCGAAGTGTGGGAGCAAACCTACAACGAGGGCAAGCCCAAGGCCAAGCTGAAGAGCACCGGAAAAACGCGCAAGACCGGCACGAAGATCACGTTCCATCCCGATCCCACGATTTTTGAAGGCCACAAATACAGCTACGACATTCTGGCGCAGCGCCTGCGGGAGCTCGCCTTCCTGAACAAAGGCCTGAAAATCACGCTGACGGACGAACGCAGCGATAAGAACATCGAGTTCCGCTTCTCCGGAGGCATCGCCGAATTCGTCAAGCACCTGAACAAGGGCAAGCAGGTGCTGCACGATTCCCCCGTGTACATGGAAGGCAAGAAGGACACGGTCGAAATCGAAATCGCGCTGCAATATAACGACAGCTACACGGAAAACGTATTCGCGTTTGCCAACACGATCAATACGGTGGACGGCGGAACGCACCTTTCCGGCTTCCGCTCTGCGTTGACGCGCACGATCAACAACTTTGCCTCCGCCTCGAACATGCTCAAGGAGCAGAAGGACGAAGTCACGATCACCGGCGACGACGTGCGCGAGGGACTCGTCGCCGTGGTCTCGGTGAAATTGCCGCAGCCACAGTTCGAGGGCCAGACCAAGGGAAAGCTCAACAGCGACATTAAAGGGCCGGTCGAGCAGCTCATCAACGAGCGCCTCGGAGAATATTTCGACAAGCACACCACGGTGGCGCGCCGCATCGTCGGCAAGTGCATTGACGCGGCGCGCGCGCGAGAAGCTGCTCGCAAGGCGCGCGAGCTGACGCGCCGCAAGTCCGCGATGGATTCGGGCGGCCTGCCCGGGAAACTCGCCGATTGCCAGGAGCGCGATCCCGCGCGGTGCGAATTGTTCATCGTCGAGGGTGAGTCCGCGGGCGGCTCGGCCAAAGGCGGACGCGACCGTAAATACCAGGCCATCCTGCCGCTCAAAGGAAAAATTCTCAACGTCGAAAAAGCGCGATACGACAAGATGCTGGGGCACGAGGAAATCCGCGCGATCATCACGGCGCTCGGCGCGGGCATCGGCAAGGACGATTTCGACATCTCGAAGCTGCGCTATCACAAGATTATTCTGATGACCGACGCGGACGTCGACGGCAGCCACATCCGCACACTGCTGCTCACCTTCTTCTTCCGCCACATGACCGAGCTGATCAAGCGCGAGCACATCTACATCGCGCAGCCGCCGCTGTACCGCGTGAAGCGCGGCAAGATGGACCGCTACATCCGCGATGAGGATGAATTCAACCACGAGTTAATGTCCCGCGCGACCGAGGACCACGTCGTGAAGCCGAAGGAAGGCGGCGCGCTGCAGGGCGCGGCGCTCACGAAATTCCTGCTGAACGTGCAGGAATACGTCTCGGCGTCGGCCAAAATGACGCGCAAACTTCGCGAACCGAAACTGGTGGACCTGCTGGCGGCGAGCAACTTCGAGAAGAAAACCGACTTCGAGGACAAAAAGGCTCTGGAAAAGCTTTCCAAAGCGATCGACAAGGCGAAGCTCGAGATCGAACCGAAGATCGTCTATGACGAAGAGCACAGCCTCTACGACTTGCTGATTCCCGGCAATGCCGCACATCCCGGGGACAAGAAGATCAACTGGGCCTTCGCCTCGACGCCGGAGTACAAGCGGCTGCGCACCTCCGCGAACGCGATCAGCGAACTCGATCATCCTCCCTTCACCGTGACGCGCAACGGCGACAAAGTAGTGAAGGAAAATGCGTCGGACGTGCTCTCGTACATCCTGGAAGACGCCAAAAAAGATTTCACGATCACGCGGTTCAAAGGCCTCGGCGAAATGAATCCCGAGCAGCTCTGGGAAACCACGATGAACGCCGAAACGCGCACGCTGCTCAAAGTGCGGCTCGACGACGCCGCAGCCGCCGAGGAAATTTTCTCCACGCTGATGGGAGAAAACGTGGAGAGCCGCCGCAAATTTATCGAGGAAAACGCCCTTGAAGTCGTGAATCTGGATATCTAGGCTCCCTTTGTAGAGCACGGCTGAACAGGTTGCGGAAAAACCCAGGCCCGGTGTCATTCTGAGCGAAGCGAAGAATCTCTCTTCGATTTCGGTGCGATCTACAGAGAGATTCTTCGGCGAAAAGCGCGCCTCAGAATGACAGCAAAAGTTTTTTCCGCAGCCTGTGAAGCCGTGCCTGCAAGGCTTGGGCTGTTTTGAATTCGCCCTTTCTTGTTGGGGGAAATGTACTACCAATTAAGCTGGACAACCTTGCCCGGATTGCGCGGGCTTTCGTGCTCGGAGTTTCGGGCGACGCCGACGGCTTCGCCGGACACGGAGCGCGGCGTCGCGGTGGAATGCGCGAGCGACGCCGAACGCGATGCGCTGGTGGCGGAGCTGGAAGCGCACTTCGGGCCGCAGAGGTTTTTGAACACAGCGGCGGCGTTTGACGGCGTGAAAGATTACGTTGCACTTCGCGCTCCGCGGCGGTAGCCACGGAAACTTGATCTTCAAATTGTAGGGGCACGGCATGCCGTGCCCCTACGCGGCGGCCCAATACAGGACGAAGGACGGATCGATGGCGGACGAACCGAAACAGTCACACATGATTCCGGTCGAAATTGAGGCCGAGATGAAGAAGTCGTACCTCGATTACGCGATGAGCGTGATCGTGGCGCGCGCGATTCCCGACGTGCGCGACGGCTTGAAGCCGGTGCAGCGGCGCATCCTGGTCGCGATGAACGACCTCGGCCTCGCGTCCAATCGCGGCTACCGCAAGTGCGCGAAAATCTGCGGCGATACTTCCGGCAATTACCACCCGCACGGCGAGGCCGTCATTTACCCGACGCTCGTGCGCCTCGCGCAATCGTTCAACATGCGCTACCCGCTGATCGACGGCCAGGGAAACTACGGCTCCGTCGATGGCGATCCTCCGGCGGCCATGCGGTACACCGAAGCGCGCCTCGCAAAAATCTCCGAGGAAATTCTCGCCGATCTTGAAAAGGAGACGGTCGACTTCATCCCGAACTTCGATCAGACGCGCGAAGAGCCCGTGGTGTTGCCGTCGAAAGTTCCAAACCTGCTTGTGAACGGTGCGAGCGGCATCGCCGTCGGCATGGCCACGAACATTCCGCCCCACAACCTGGGCGAGATCATCGACGCCACCGTCCTGCTGATCGAAAAGCCGGATACGCCGCTCAAAGAGATCATGAAGATCGTGCCCGGTCCGGACTTCCCCACCGGCGGATACATTTCCGGCGCCGAAGGCATTGTTTCCGCCTACAAAAGCGGGCGCGGCAGCCTCACCATGCGCGCCAAGGCCGCGATTGAAACCACCGGCAAGGACCGCGAGAACATCGTCATCACCGAAATCCCCTACCAGGTGAACAAGTCGCGCCTGATCGAACGCATCGCCGAGCTCGTGCAGACGAAAAAGATCGAAGGCATTTCCGACGTGCGCGACGAATCGGACCGCGAAGGCATGCGCGTGGTGATCGAGATCAAGCGCGGCGAAGAGCCCAAGCTGATCCTCAACCATCTCTACAAGCTCACGCAGATGCAGGAATCGTTCGGCATGATCCTGCTGGCGATCGTGAACGGGCAGCCGCGCGAGCTGGGCCTGATTCCGCTGCTGAAGCTGTTCATCGACCACCGCGTGGAAGTGGTCCGCCGGCGCACACAATTCGAGTTGCGCAAAGCGGAAGCGCGCGAACACATCCTGCTCGGCTACCACATCGCGCTCGACCACGTCGACAACGTCATCAGGATCATCCGCGGTTCTTCCAGCCGGGCGAACGCGCGCGAAAATTTGCACGACTTCTTTGAGAACAAGGAAGTCAAGATCCAGACGGCCGGCGGACGAACCGAGACGATCAAAGGCGTCAAGATCGACCGCAAGAAATATGGGCTCGTCGACGTCGGCTTCGGAGCCATGCAAGCCGGCGCAGGCCCCGGACTCAGCTTCGTTCAAATCGACGCGATTCTCGAACTGCAGTTGCATCGGTTGACGCGGCTTTCCGTCGACGAAATCCTGAAGGAACTCGCGGAAATCCGCGCGCTGATCGCCGACCTGAAGGAGATTCTGGCCAGCGAAAAAAGGCTGAAAGCCGTGATCGTGAAGGAGCTGCGCGAAATTCAAAAAGGCTACGCCGACCCGCGCCGCACCGAGATCGTCGAAAACGTCGAGGAAATCAAGCTGGAAGACCTGATCGCCGACGTGGACATGGCCATCACAGTCAGCCACGCCGGCTACATCAAGCGCACGCCGGTGGACGTGTACCGCCACCAGTCGCGCGGAGGCAAGGGCCGCATCGGCGCGAAAACTCGCGACGAGGATTTCGTCGAGTATTTATTCATTGCCTCCGCCCACAGCTACATTCTGCTGTTCAGCTCCAAGGGCCGAGTGTACTGGCTCAAGGTCTATGAAATTCCCGAGGCCGCGGCGGCCACGCGAGGCAAGGCGATCTCCAACCTGGTGAAGTTCCAGGAGGACGAGCACCTCACCGCCGTCGTCGCGGCGCGCAATTTGGAGGAAGAAGGCACGTTCATCTTCTTAGCCACGCGCAACGGCACGGTGAAGAAGACCGCGCTCAACGAATTTTCCAATCCCCGCTCGACCGGCATCATCGCCATCAATCTCGATCAAGATGACGAGCTGATCGGCGCGAACCTCACCGACGGCAAGCAGATGATTTTCCTGGCCAGCCATGACGGCCAGGCGATCCTGTTCCGCGAAACCGAAGTTCGGTCGATGGGCCGCAACGCCGGCGGCGTGAACGGCATGGACCTCGCCAAGGGCGATTACCTCGTCGGCATGGAACCCGTGCAGCCCGACTTCGAGATCATCAAGAAGGAATCGAAGTCGGACACGCAGCACCTCGACGAAATTGAGAACGAAGCCATCAAGGATTCGCTCACCACGCTCATGCTCACGGTTTCCGAAAAGGGCTTCGGAAAGCGCACCCCGCTCGCCGAGTACCGCATCACCTCGCGCGGCGGCAAGGGCGTCATCAACCTCAAATCCACGGACCGCAACGGCCCAGTGGTCGCGGCGCTGCAGGTCGCCGAGGAATCCGACGTCATGATCATCACCGAATACGGCAAAGTGATCCGCGTCCACGCCAACGAAATCCGCGAGGCCGGCCGTTCGACGCAGGGTGTGCGCCTGCTCCGCCTGGAAGAAGACGACAAGATCGCGGCGGCCGCGTCGATTCTGGAGGAGCAGGAAGTCCCCGAAGAAAAGAAGTAGCTTCCACGGCAATCATCCGCAAGGAGGGGATGGAGTGGAACGAGGCAAATCATCTCCGGCCAGTCCTGAGCTGGCTTCCACGGGTTCGGGCCGCGACCGTGGCGCCGGCGTCCCGCCGGCGATTTTTCTGCCGCAGGGAGGCGCCCTGCAAATTCGCGCCCGCCGCCTCCCGCATTGGGAAGTTGAATCCGCAATCTACTTCGTGACATTTCGTTTAGCCGACTCGCTTCCGAAACCCGCTCTCGACGAAATATTTTTTCGACGCGAAGATATTATGCGTACAGCGGCTGAAGCGGGCCGAAAAACGTCCGCCGCGGAGGAAAGAGAACTTCGGTCGCTTCACTCGCGTCGGCTTGAACGCGCGCTTGATCGCTGCTCCGGCGCGTGTCTCCTCCGTAACCCGGCCGTCGCTCAAGCCGTCGCCGATGCGCTGAGGCACTTCGACGGATCACGGTATCTTCTCTACGCGTGGTGCGTGATGCCAAATCACGTCCATGTACTCTTTCAACCTGTTGGAACGACAGTCCTCGCAGACGTCCTCCATTCCTGGAAATCCTATTCAGCCAAGGCTGCGAATCGAATTCTTCGCCGCCGCGGAGAATTGTGGCAGCGCGAGTACCACGATCATTTGATTCGTAGTCTGGATGCATTCGAGCGCGCTGAGCGCTACATTGCGGCCAATCCCCAAAAGGCCGGACTTCACGACTGGCGGTGGGTCTGGTCGTTTCGGTAAAGGCATCTTCAGGCTTGGTGACGTTGCGGTTGACAAATCGCCGGCGAGACGCCGGCGCCACTAGAACCGAGTCCCTGATCGAAAATCTGTAGGGATCCCAGGGCCGGCAAAATAAAATAAACGCATGGACTCTGCGCACGAATCTTTGGGGCCGATCTTCACTGCACATCTTTTCCCTGGGCTCGAAGGGAAACTGACTGAGCTGCTTCGCTCGCTCGCGCCGGATGATTGGGAGAAGCAGACCCTCGCTCCCAAATGGAAAGTGAAAGATGTGGCCGCGCATCTTCTCGACACGCAAACGCGCAAACTGGCGGCTGCGCGCCACGGTTACAAAGCGGAAAACTCGAAGAAGCTGTCCTCCGAGCAACTCCTCGCGCTGATCGATCACCTCAATGCCGAAGGCGTCCGCCAGTACCGCCAATTGTCCCCGGATGAATTGATTTCCAGAACGGAAACGGCGTCAAGGAAAAGCGCGGAATATCATCGGGCGCTCGATCCGTTCGGACGCGCCATGTTTCCGGTCAGCTGGGCGGGGGAGGAAGAGTCCACAAACTGGTTTGACACCGCGCGCGAGTTCACCGAGCGCTGGCATCATCAGCAGCAGATTCGAGTCGCCGTAAGCAAGCCGGGAATTATGACGCGCGAGTTTTATTTTCCTGTTCTGGACTGTTTCCTGCGCGCGCTGCCGTACGCCTACCGGAATGTGAGCGCAAAACAAGGCGCTTACGCGAAATTCAACATTTCCGGCGAGTGCGGCGGAAGCTGGTACCTGTTCCGTGACGGCGGCGCGTGGAAGCTGATCGCTTCACCCATCGGCGAAAGAATCTCAGAGACAACGATCCCGCAGGAAATCGCCTGGCGCATCTTTACGAAAGGGATCGAGTTCGATGATGCCAGAACGCAAGTGCGCGTCACTGGCGACGAAGCTGTGGGTTTGCATATCCTCAAGATGATTTCGATTGTGGGTTGAGTGGCGCGGGCTTCAGCCTGCGGGTTTTAGTTTTTCCTTAAACTAACCCTCGCAGGCTGAAGCCCGCGCTACTTGAACCAAGGAAGAAAGCTATTTCCCTTCGAGGAAGTATCCCGGCCGCGTTCGGACCTTCACTCCCGGGCGATCCACGGTTACCTGGATCGTGTGATAGCCCGGAGTATCCGCGCCCGTGGGGTGATAGCTGAGCAGGTACTGCGAATTCAGTTCGCCGCCGATCGCGTCGATCGCGGTTTCGAGTTTGCCCTCCCGGAACGCGGGTTGATACGAGCCGCCGGTAGCCGTCGCCGCGACCTCCAGGGGGCGGTCCTTCACCACGGCTTTGGCGTTTCGCACGGTCCATTCCGCCAGGCCCAGGAGATCGATGTTTCCCGCATACTGCTGTTGGCTCGTGGGAGTCTGGGCCTGGCCGGGAAACGACGGTCCCCCAAATGTGCCGGGCGGCGTAGCGGAAGGAGGGCCGGACTGCGCCGGTGGCGAGCGCAGCGCCGCCGCAGTGGGAGAAAGTCCCACGCTATAGATGACAATGTTGTTCAACTGGGCGTCGCGGAGGACGCGGCCGAGCCTCTCCTCGCTTCCGGCGTCGCTGGCTTCTCCTACGACGACGATCGCGCGGCGACGTTCGCTCGGGCGATTGCGTAGCAGCGCCACGGCGGCGGCGAGCGCGGAATATAAGTGCGCGCCGCTGTTGCCGGGCGTCAGCTGGGCGATCGTCTTTTCGATTTTGTCGTCGTCCGTGCTGAAGGGCAGCAAAGTGTTCACACTGTTGTCGTAGCTCAGCACCGCGGCCTCTCCCGACGGCCCGACGATCGTTTGCGTGAAGATAATGGCGGATTTCTGGACGGCCGGAAGAAGGGTCGCGATGCGCGCGCTGGTTTCAAAGACGAACACGGCCGAAAGCTGCTGCCCTCCCAGCTCGAAGGACTCGATCGTCTGGTCCACGCCTTCGTCCTGGATGTGAAAGTCCTTCTGCTGCAAGTCGAGGACCGGCTCTCCTTTTGCGTCGATGACGATCACCGGTGCGCTGACGACCTGAACGCGAATGCGGATCTTTCCGGCGGGCGCTTGTTGCGCCGGGCTGCCGGGCTTGGGCGTTGTGGGTCCCTGCGTCTGTTGCGCGCGAACCGGCGCCGCCGCCATCGCCAATCCCGCGGCGAGTGCGGCGAGGCAAGCATCGAGAGGGAGAATTCGTCTGAGAGTCATGTCTCCACCAGTCTACTACTTTGGACGCGGAAACGCCCCGTCGCGTTGGCCCCTCCCGCGCGTCGGCCGTGGCCGGGATTGTTCGAGCGTGAGTATATAGACGGAACACATCGGGGCCGAGTCTCTGGTGTTTCGTAAGACCGGTTGCGTAGAATGTCAACTTGCAGCCACTCGCAGTGGAGGTTTCATGAGCCGTAGGCGACGTTCGCAGGAAATCGAGCCGCCCTATCGCGATCCGTTGTTCATGGAAAGCCTGCCGGCGCGCCCCGTGCGCATCACCACCGAATATATCGATCCGCTCGAGCGGCTTCGCCGCGCGAATGTGGGCGACACGATCGTCATGTTCGGCTCGGCGCGCATCCTTCCGCGGGACCGCGCGACCAAGCACTTGCAAAGCCTGCGAAAGGAAAAGCGGCTCCACGCCACGCTGGAATACCGGGCGGCGCTTCGCGACGCGAAATCGGCCTTGGAGATGTCCCGCTACTACGAAGAGGCGCGCGAGTTGTCGCGCAGGATCACCTCCTGGGCCATGTCTCTCGGCGATCATCCGCGGCGCTTCGTGATCTGCTCCGGCGGAGGGCCCGGAATCATGGAGGCGGCCAACCGCGGCGCGGCGGAGGCCGGAGGAAAATCGATGGGCCTGAGCATCGAACTGCCGCACGAACAGCGCCCGAACGATTACATCACGCCTGAGCTGAGTTTCATGTTTCACTACTTTTTCATGCGCAAACTTTGGTTCGCTCAACTCGCCAAGGCGCTGATCGTGTTTCCCGGGGGGTTCGGCACCATGGACGAACTCTGGGAAATGCTCACGCTCTCCCAGACGGGCAAGTTGGGACGGCGCAACCTGATTTTGATCTACGGACGCCAATATTGGGATCGCGTGCTCGACTGGAAACACATGCTTCGGTGCGGGACCATCAACAAGCACGAATACGGCCTGTTGGAATTCGCCGATACGGTCGACCAGGCTTTCGACCGCGTGCGGGACGGCCTCGAGAAACATCACCTCGAACCCGATGCACTTCTGACCTGACTCTTACGCCTTCCTCGTTCCCGCCGCGGTTCGTTGCGGGAGCCATCAGTCAAAAAAACGGGCCGCCCTTGGAAACGCAGGGCGGCCCTTTCTCATGGTCGGAGGATGAAAGCAGGGAACTTAATTCTTGCTGGCGACCAGATCGTCGGAAAAGACGCCTTCGAACCGGCGCTTCTCATCCTGATCGTGCAGCAAAACCACCGGAGCGATCCGCAACGAATGCCGGCACGAGTGGCATGCCGCCATTTCCCCTTGCAAGTCCTGCAGAAAACCATCCGTGAAATGGTACTGGTCGGGAGTGCGCCGCGCCGCTTTTTCGCCATGTGCGCCGCAATATGGACAGGTGTATTCCAAAGTATCCTCTTGCGGATCTCGACCCAGCGCTGCCCAACCCGTATATCGAATCCCAACAGCCTCTTTCGAAGGAAGACGCATGATTTATACCTCTCCAAAAAATGGAAACTGAGTATGTGATGCACGAACCTTCGAAATTGGTGCATCGATTGCTCAAGACTTTCTAATCCATTGATTCAAAGTATCTTAAGCAAAGGGACGAAGCTGTCTTGCCGAGGCGGGCGCGGTTTTTGGGAACTCCCCTGCCGTTGCGGTGTCCAACTTAGCGAGCGCGCGCTCCTCACGATTCCTAGAAAAGCCGGCCTTGGCCGACGAAGCGGCTGCGGCGGGCGGAAATGAGGAGTGTCCATGCAAGACAAAATGCAGGAAATCCGCCAATTAGGAGAGGCCGGGTCTGAAACCACGCTCGTTCGCTGCCTGTTTGACGGCGATTCGGAGACGCGGTCTCGCGCTCGCCTCTCGCGCGGCAAGAGTTTTGGAGCGTCCCTCGCGATCGAATTGCTGATGCTTGGATTGCTGATAGCGGCGCCATTGTTCAGCAGCGTCGCGCGTCCACAACTTCACCAGGCGCTTCCACCCCAACTGGCATTCTTTGCAGGAGGGCGTCCGCACAACCTCGTACAACAAGCCGCACCGAACACAAAGTCTCGTCAACCCACGATAACCGAGACGTTTAGTGAGCCTCAGTTGGCTGGAGTCACCGTCCGGCCTCTTCCTCCGGAAGAACCCGGCAACGGACCGATCCCTGACGTTCCCGAAGGCTACGTGCCAGGAATCGTCCCGTCGATGGGGCCGGGACTCACGCCGCCGCCCGAACCTCCGAAAATCGCGAGCCCGCCGCGGCAGGAAAAGCGCCCGTTAAAACTGAGCGAGGGAGTTGTAGCGGCCCAACTCATCTCGCGGGTCGAGCCGCCGTATCCGCCGCTCGCCCGAGAGACGAGAGTGCAAGGCGAGGTTCGGCTGCACGCGATCATTAGCCGCGACGGAAGCATCACGTCCCTCGACGTCATCAGCGGCCATCCGCTTCTGGTGCGGGCGGCGCTCGACGCCGTGCGGCAGTGGCGCTACCGTCCCACGATGCTGAATGGCGAACCCGTGGAAGTGGAAACCTTCATCACCGTGGTTTTTCAGTTGAACCGCTAGCTTTTGCGGACAGCCGAAAATAAAAAAGGGCCGAAGAAATCGGTGCTTCGGCCCTATTGTTTCCGCGCGCGCCTCCTCCCGCGGCGCCAGCGGAAGCAAAATCGAGAGTCGAAATTAGAAACGCAGTACGACGCCGGTTGAGTAGCGGAAGTTGTTCCAGTTCACCTGATTGGTTGAAGTGGGCATGCGCGTGAGCAGGTAATCGACCTGAGCCAGACGAATTCCGACGTGCCGCGTCACGTTCCAGTCGAGCCCCACGCCGGGGCTCATCGCAAACGTATTGTGGGTGAGGGTCGTTTGGTTGAATCCGGGATTCGTGTTCGCAAATCCAAAGAGCGCCTGAGCGAACGGGGTGAACTTGGATCGGTGGAAGAGCGAAATTTTGGGTCCGGCCATGTACGTCAGCGCGGTTGCGTCCACATCCGTGCCATTGATCGAGCTCGCGTGAATCCCGCCCACCTCGACAACCAGGCTGCCCCAATTCGTTAGATTGAATGCCACCGATCCGACGCCGCCATTGGCGTTAAACGATGAGAGCGCGATGCCGGGGCTGGTATGAACGTAGGAATATCCGGCGAACAAGTCGACTCGCGGAACATCTTGAGCGGACGCAGTCAAAGCGGCGAGAAACACCAATCCCAATAGACACACAACTCTACGCATATTTGATTTCTCCCCTGTTTATGATTTTGGATCGTGCGAGTACCCGCAGACCCGTATTCGCGTGACGGTGAGCCCCACCCTGAGGGATCCCATGCCGTCCGAAGCAGACATCTATTCGAATAACGTCCAATGGGATGCACTATTTTTGTGCAGCGGTTGCCCGCCGCGGAAGGAAATTACAGGAGAGGTTCGTGCGCGTACCGGGCGATAATTTCGCGGGCCGCGTCGCGCACACGCACAATTTCTTTCCAGTCTTCCGCCGAGGGCGGAGGCGGGATCGGCGGACAAATCGTGACGGTGATTCGTTCGGGGCGAGGCAGCCGGGAGCCGTCACGCAGCACTCGCCGTGTTCCTTCGAGAGCGATGGGCAAAATTTCCCGCTGCGACGCGATGGCGGCTTTGAACGCGCCCAGGTGAAACGGACGGACGCCCGATTGCGCGTTGAAAGTCCCTTCCGGAAAAACGAATACGGATTCGCCGCGGCGCAACGCGTCCTCAATGTGTTCAGCCTGCTGCAATCGGGCTTGCGGGTCTTCGCGGCGAAAGGCGAAGTGGCCGAGCTTGCGGAGGAACGTTCCAAAAAACGGCATGGACATCACTTCGGATTTCGCCACAAAGTGGTAGTCCGTGCCGAGCACGGCCATCAGCACGACGATATCGGCATAGCTGGTGTGATTGGAGACAAACATGCGCGGTTTGTTTTCTCGCAAGTGCTCGCGGCCGTCGACGCGTACGCGCCATCCCGCAATTTTCAGGTACACGCGCAGCGCCGCCGTCGTAACGCGCGCCGCGTTCTTACGCGACGAGGAAAGCAGAACGTATAGCCACACGGGAATGAGCAGCAGCGCGAAGATCGCGACGGCGTAGCACCCGTACGCAATTTCGGCAGTCCGCCGCGCCACGCTGCGCATTCGTCCGGCGCTGGACGCCGCGGCGAGCCGCCCCAGCTGCACCCAGGCCGGCTGCGAATGGGCATGGAGTTCCCCGGAAAGGAACCGCTGCTTCGTGGCGTCGCGGCGCAGCTTTCCGCTCGATGTTTTCGGAATGACATTCGGCGCGACGACTTCGACGACATTCGGAGGCAGGCCCAGCGTTTCTGTAACCTGCGCGGTGATGGCCTGCGCAAGCCGCTCTCGCGCTGCGTGATTGCGCTCGCGCGACTCGGCCACGATCACCAGCCGCTCGGTGCCCGCGACCGGATCGGCCGCGCCAAACGCAACGACGCAGCCCTTGCGCACGCCCCGCACTCGCGCCACGGCGTCCTCGATTTCGTGCGGATAGAGATTGTGACCCGCGTGAATGATGATGTCTTTTACGCGGCCGGTGATGTAGATCTCGCCGTCGGCGCGATAGGCGCGGTCGCCGGAGTTCACCCATCCCGCCGCTGCGCCCGCGGGAAGCAGCGCGGCCGTCGCGGCCGGGTTTCGATAGTAACCCTGCGTGCAGGACGGCCCGCGAAACCAGAGTTGTCCCTCGACGCGCTCGCCCGCGTCTTCTCCGCGCGCATTCACGATTCGCACTTCGTGCCGCGGAACGGGCGAGCCGACGGAAACGAAGGAAATCACATTGGGATCGTCGAGGGAAGCGTTCGGCGGCGCAGGCACGGCGCGGCCTTCCTGCGCGAATGCGGCGCGTTCCAATAAATCCACGCGCGGTCCGCGGCCCACCGGCGGAATCGCGACTGCCAGCGAAGCCTCCGCCAGGCCGTAAACGGGCAACAGCGTTTCGCGGCGGAAACCGCAGGAGGCGAATCGCGCGGCGAAGCGATCGAGCGTCGCTGGAAGCACGGGCTCGGCGCCGTTGAGCGCCGCGCGCCACGCGCTCAAATCGAGACCTTGTAATTCCTCGTCCGAAACCTTGGCCGCGGCCATCTCGTACGCGAAATTCGGAGCCGCGCTGATCGTGGCGCGGTAGCGATGGAACGCGCGCAGCCATCGCGCGGGCCGCGAAAGAAATGCGAGCGGAGACATCACCACCACCGGCAAGCCGAAGTAGAGCGGCATGAGCCATGCGCCGATCAGTCCCATGTCGTGATAGAGCGGCAGCCAGCTCACGCCAACGTCGTCGTTGCGCAGGCCGAGCGCTTCTCCGATCGCGCGGACGTTGGCCAGCAGATTGGCGTGCGTCAGCATCACGCCCTTGGGTTGGCCCGTGGATCCGGAAGTGTATTGCAGCAGGGCGAGATCTTCGGCGCGCGCGTGCACCGTGGGTCCCAGCGGCGCCGCCGCGCGTGAATGCGCCAGCGCATCGGCCGTCACCACGCCTTCGAGCGACGGCACGAGCGGCTTCAGCAATTTGGCGACGCTTGCCGCTTCGCGAAACGTCACCAGCAGGCGCGCGCCCGCATTGGCCAGGATCGCCGCTTGCCGCTCCGCGTACTCCGCGATCCGGTCTGCGCGAAACGGCGGATAGATGGGAACAGGAGTCGCCCCCGCGATCAGAATGCCGGCGAAGGCGAGAAAAAAATGGCGCGACGTCGGCAGCATCAGGGCGACGGTGTCGCCGCGTCCGATGCCGCGCTGCGCGAGGTCTGCCGCCACGCGCTCGGCTCCGGCAAGCAACTCGCCGAACGTCAGCGCGGGACTTTCGGCGTCGTCTTCGTAGAAGATCAGGTGCGTTCGCGAAGCTTCCGCTCGTCCGCGATGCCGCAATACTTCCTGAAACGTTTCCGCGGACGGAATGCCTTCCGCGCGGTCGGGCAGGGCCATTTGGGTAGCACGGACGGAAGTTTCCGTTTGCGCGCGATCAAGCGCAGGCGCGCCGACCGCGACACTCAGCGCGGCGATCAGGTCCTGCACCGTCTCGGCGCCGGCCAGCACGTCTTCATCGAGCCGCGCGCCAAACGCTTTTTCCAGCCGCAAAAGCAATTCGACGCGTTCCAGGCTGCCCAGACCCAAATCGCGATCCAGATGCGATGCCGCACTCGTCGAACGAGCCGCCGACTCATGCCCGAGCTCCGCGGCCAGCCCGCGCACCACTTCGAGCACGCGCTCTTCGTCAGCCACCGCATTGAATTGCCGCGCGGGAGACACCATCGGGAGTTTCCCCTGGTCCAGCGAGCGAAACGGAAGGGCTTTGCTTCGCAAGGCTAACACGCGCGGAAAAGGCGTTCAATAGTTCGCGGTCCTAGTGGCGCGGGCTTCAGCCTGCGGGGGTACGACGAGCGCAAGAGAAAATTCAACCTCCGCAGGCTGAAGCCCGCGCCACCAAACCCGTTCCCTGAATCTCCCCCGCCTTGCTAAACTTACGCGGGCACCCCGCAATCTTAATTAGAAAGCAAAAAGGAGACGATGCATGGGAGTTGTGAATCCGCTGACGAAGGAACAGGCCGCGCCGGAGCTGAAGGACACATTTGAGAAACTCGCCGCGCGCGCCGGTAAAGTGCCGAACATTTTCGCGTCCATGGCGCACCGGCCCGAGGTGCTGGCCATGTTTCTTCCGTTGTACAAGGCCGTGGTCAACAAGGGAACAGTGGAAGACAAGTACAAGGAACTCGCGTATCTCCGCGCCTCGATGGTCAACGGCTGCGAATACTGCACGCGGGCGCACATCGCTTCCTCGAAACGCGCCGGCGTGACCGCGGAGCAAATTGCCGCGCTCCCCTTCTACACGCGCAGCCCCCTCTTCGATGAAAAGGAAAAAGCCACGATCCTGTACGCCGACCGCGTGACGCGCGGCGCCTCCGGCATGCGCGCCCCCGCGCTTCAGGAATTGCGCAAATTTTTCGACGAAGGACAAATCGTGGAGTTGACCCTGACCATCTGCATGGCGAATTTCACCAACCGCTTCAATGACGCCCTGGAAATGATTCCGGACTTGGGGGTCTGAATGGACGTTCTCCTGAGCGACGATACGTTCGGAACCGAACATGGACGCAGTGCGCGTTGCTGTGTCGATCCAGGTCAGTGAGCGACAAGCCGAAGCAAAGGTCGGTACCGGAGTACCGATTCAAATGTAACCCTCGGTCTATATCCGCGAGCGCTGCCGCCGGGCAGAATGGTCGCGTGCTTAGAGCTATCCGGAAGAACCGAGGACACCGATGATCGTGGCAACCTGCATCTCGGTATTCGCTGTTCTGGTTTTCTTGAGTCTGGCTGGTCCCGGCGACTCAACCCGGTAGCGCATAGCCCAAAGTTCCGTTTTCAATTTGCCCATGCCCCACGAGCGGCCGGACCCTCCACCGGCCGCTCTCCCCATTTCAGGCGCCGCGCCCGGATGGGACGTTCGCTGGTTCCGATTGCGGAGAACTTCACGCGGAGTACTGCACAAGAGGCTGAACGGACGAAAACCGCGCCGGCGGCTCTCGCAGGGACTCAGAGGAACGAATCCGTGTGCCGCTCCGCTGAAAACTCTTTTGGGACGGGAAGGCGATTGCGGGGACGGCTCGCCCCGACTCGGTCGAGGCGAGCGGCCCTGACGATGGCTCGCGGCTTCTAGCGCTGACGCCCGGGCGAGCGGCCCGGCGGACGATAGCTGCCTAGCGAGCGAGGACGCATCCGCAGGCGTGGGCCCAGCGGCGGCGGAACATTGTGGAGCGGAGCGCTGCAATTGCTGCAGAGCTCGCCTCCGGAGTCGGTTGCGCGCAGCCAGTGGCCGCGAGCCGCGCACTCCGGATTAATGCACTGCACAGTCCATCCCGGCAAATACTGCACGCTTTTCCCCCTCTGGAATTACGCGCGATCGTTTCGGTCCCCCTGGACCGAAAAACCGTGACGAAGTTGCCCGGATATTGCGCCGGTGCACTTGTGGTGTCAAGGGGAAAGATACAATTCCTAGTGGTAGGGTTGCCGATCGCGCGGGGGCTGCGAGAAAAAGTTTTGCTTCGCAGGAATTTTTCATTCCGCAGTCATTGGTCCTTTACAACCTTTCGGCCCTTGCCCAGAATCTTTGCTTCTGATCTTTCCATCAGACCGGGGCGCGCGGAGCGCGAAAGGATGAATCGTAACTGGATGCGGAGAAGATGCCGATGCGGAATGGCCGTTGCGTTCTTCTTATTCGCCGCAGCTTTCTCTGCGCGTGCGCAACAGCCCGCGCCGGATGAAGGAACCGAATGCGCCGCCGACTAACGCAAGCGTCGCGGAGGCGTCCCAGAAGCCGGAAAAGCCTTCCGCGACCGGAAAAATTGACGCGGCGCATGCCCGTCCACAAATTTTGGGACCGCGAAAATGATTGGCTGTTCGCCGCCGTCGGCGCCGGGCGCGGCCTGGACTACGCTTCGACCCTGAATCTCCGGCGCCGCGGCATCGACGAAGCGTTCCTGACCAACGCCATTGTGGATAACCACGCGCTCTTTGCGGGAATCGAGGTAGGGGCGACCGCGGCGTCGATCGGCGTGTCGTATCTGTTTCATCGCACCGGGCATCACCGGTTAGAGCGCTGGACGTCCGCCATTCACGCCGGCATCGCGATCGGCGGCGCGGCGCGCAATTACGCGTTGAAGACCCCGCATCCGAGTTGAACCGCGCCAATTCGTAGGTGCGCCGCAACGCTTGCGCCGCGTGCCCCGGTGCATCATACTCCGCGCGCCGCGCCAGCTTTTTCTCCGGCGCGGAATGGTCAGGGGAAGAATAGTGAATCGCCAAGGCAACCGCGCCGCCGCATTTTTTTCCGCAGGTTTGATTTTTCTTGCGGCCGGCTTTCTCTTCGCCCCGCCAAGCCGCGCGCAACAGCCGCCGGCCCCGGCAACCGCCCCAGCCGCCGCGCCGCCCTCGGCTCCGCAAGTGCAAGGCTACACGCTTACGCCCGCCCAGGAAGCGCAAGCTGTCGCCTATGCCCATGCCCGGCACGAACTGTATTTCATCGACGTCGCCTACGGACTCCTGCTGCTCGTGTTTCTTCTGCAGCTTCGCGTCGCTCCCGCGTATCGCAATTGGGCCATCGGATGGACCGACAGCAGATTCGGGCAGATTTGTGCGTTTGCGCCGCTGCTGCTCGTGACCATTGACGTGCTCAGCATGCCCACAGCGATTTGGGAGCACCGCCTCGCGTTGCAGTACGGACAGTCGATTCAGGGATGGAATTCCTGGCTCGCGGACTGGGCCAAAGCCGAGGGTGTTGAGCTCGTCATCGCCATTTTACTGGTTTGGATCTTGTTCTCGGTGATTCGGAAAAGCCCGCGCAAGTGGTGGTTCTGGTTCTGGCTGGCCGCCGTGCCGCTGATTATTCTGGGCGCCATCGCCGAGCCGGTGATTGTGGAGCCGCTGTTCTTTAAATTCCAGCCGCTGGCGAACGCGCAGCCCCGTCTCGCGGCCGGCATCGAGCAGATGACCGTTCGCGCCGGCGCCCCGATTCCCCAAAGCCGCATCCTGGAAATGACCGCCAGCGCGAAACTGAGAGAGTTGAATGCGTACGTATCCGGCCTGGGTGCGAGCAAGCGCGTCGTCGTTTGGGACACGACCATTCGCAGCATGAGCGAGGACGAAGTTTTGTTTGTGACCGGCCACGAAATGGGCCACTACGTTCTGGGGCACGTGCGCGACGGTATTTTCTTCTCCTGCGCCGTCCTGCTGTTTTTCCTGAATCTCGCGTACCGCGTTCTGCGCTGGATGCTCGCGCGCTGGGGAGAAACCTGGGCGATTCGCGGCCCCGACGATCTTGCCGCGCTGCCCGCTTTGATTCTTTTGCTCACCGTGTTCGGATTCCTGTTTACTCCCATTTCCAACGCCTACAGCCGCCATCTCGAGCATCAGGCGGACCAGTATGGCCTCGAAGTGATCCACGGTTTGGTTCCGGACGCGCCCGTGGTGGCCGCGCACGCATTTCAAATTTTGGGCGAAGTCGATCTCGAGGAGCCGAATCCCTCGACCGCCGTGAAACTCTGGTTTTACAATCATCCGCCGCTCGATGAGCGCATGCGCTTTGCGCAGACGTACGATCCGTGGTCCGCGGGCCGCGAGCCTGAGTTTGTGAAGGGCGCCGGCTCCAGTGGAAGCGCGCCGAAATAGCGAGCGCGGGATAGCCGCCTTCGGCGGTCCTGTAATATCGCAGCCGCAAGAAAAAAGGAGAACGCCGTTGAAGAATCGAATTCGCGAAATTGCTCTGCTGTCCGCGTTCGTGGCGCTCGCCGCGGTTCCCGCGCTCGCTCAGGACGCGACCAGCACATTGTCCGTGCCCGCCGGTTCATCCGCGGATTCGGGCGCGGATCCCGGCGCCGCTCCGGCGGCGAAGCCGGCTTCCTGGGGCGTACCCGAGGGACGGATGTTTTTCCCGCACAACTGGGTGCGCGGCTACGCGAACTTCGATGTCGCGCCCTCGCACAATGAGCCGGACCTCGGGCGCTGCTCGCCGGTGCAATCGGTCATCGTCGCCGCCGGGGGAGCCAACTCGCCGTGCAACGCGTACGCGCGGTTCCTGCTGGGCGGTTACCTCGAAGTGCAGCCCTTCGGGAAGACGTTCGCTCGCCACATCTTCGTGTTTTTCACGCCGACTTTTTCCTTCGGAAACAACGTGCCGCAGTTTAAGTACACCGCTTCGATGGCGGGCATCGCGTTCGAACGCTCCGTCGGATTCGGAATCGAGCTGCCGAAAAATTTCGAGTTCCGTGTGACCCAGCACCAGGTCGACTGGCTCGGGAAGTACAACAACAACCTCAATAACGCCTGCGCGCTAGCCTGCGCCGTGGACCTCGGCACGTCGGGGCCGTACGGACTCTACACCACCATCGGCGCGCGCTGGTACTTCGGCGGCTACGGCCGCTCGCATTAATTTCGAGTCGCACAGCCTGAAGCCCATGCGACTCGGTTCCCCGTGATAAAGTAGCGCGCGTTCCATGGCGCGAATTGAAACCTCGGTGCAGATCGCGGCTCCCGCGGAAGTGGTGTTTGCTTTCTTTGTGCCGCAGCGGATGCCGTATTGGTATGGCTCGGAGATGCAGGCGTGTTTCGCGGTGCAGGACGGCGCCGCGGACTTCGCCGTCGCGCAAAAAGTGCAGATCACGGGAACGCTGGGCAAGCGCGAAGTCTCGCACACGGCCGTCGTGACGGCGCTGCAGCAGGCCCGCTTGTTCGAGTGGAGATTCAGCGACCGCTACGGCGTCAAAGGCCTGGAACGCTGGGAGCTGGAACGAGTCGCGCCTTCTTCGGAGCAGCGTCCGGCGAAAACGGTTGTGCGAATGCTCAGCGATTACAAGATGCCGGGTCTTCTCGGCAAGGCCGCCGACTGGCTGATGACGCGCCATGCCGTCGCGCGCCGCAATCAGGATTACCTGATGCGGCTCAAGCGCTACGCCGAGCACGGGCCGGAATAGTTTCATGACCTCCGAACAAATTCCCGAAAGCACGCCACCTCACTCTCCGCTCGGCCCTCCAGAAGGCTCCGCCGGCGGCGCGAGAGCGATTTTCTGGAATGAGCATGAATACCGTGCCGGATGGCGTCTCCTGGTTTTTCTTCTTCTCTTCGTGGTGTTCATGATGGCCGAAACCTTCCTGATGATGGCCGCGCACGTTCCGCTGATTGGCCGCACGGGCTTCACGGCGGTTTCCATGCTTTTCCAGGAACTGGCCGGAATCATCGCGGTTTCCGCGGCCACGGCGATTATGGGGATGCTCGAAGCCCGGCCATTTGCCGGTTACGGCCTGCCGCGCGCGGCGGCGTTTGGCGCGCGCTTTTGGCAGGGCGCAGCGTGGGGAATCGCGATGATCGCGGCGATCCTGTTCCTGATTCGCGCGTTCGGAGGATTTTCCTTCGGCGACCTGGCATTGCACGGCTCGGCGCTTTGGGGTTACGCCGCCCTTTGGGGCTTGGTGTTTCTTGTGGTTGGACTGTTCGAGGAGTTTCTATTTCGAGGCTACGCGCAATTCACGCTCGCCACGGGCATCGGATTCTGGCCGGCGGCCGCGGCGCTTTCGGGCGCGTTCGGCGCGACTCATCTCTTGAATCGAGGCGAAGACAAGATCGGCGCGCTCAGCGTGTTCGTGATCGGAATGTTTTTCTGCCTCACGTTGCGGCGCACCGGAAACCTGTGGTTCGCGGTGGGGCTGCACGCCACTTTCGATTGGGGCGAGACGTTCTTGTTTTCGGTGCCCAACAGCGGCCTCGTCGCCCCCGGCCATCTGCTGAATTCTTCCTTTCACGGAGCCATGTGGCTCACCGGCGGCACGGTAGGCCCGGAAGGCAGCGCCATGGCATTTATTGTGGTTGGACTAGCCGCGATCCTGTTCGTGATCGTCTATCCCGCGAAGGAATAAGTAGGACGGGCTTCAGCCTGTCCGGTTTTGAAGTTTGACGCTCTGGGAACGATTTGCGGTTCAGTGGCAGAAGTCAAAAGCGGACAGGCTGAAGCCCGTCCTACCAGGGCAATTTACGCGCGAAGGGTAGCCCCGAGCTTCTGTTCAAGCGCGGCGAGAATTCGCGAAGAAAAATCCGTGAGCTGCGTTTCGGTGAGTGTGGCCTGGCGGCTTTCAAACTTCACGCGAACGAGCAGCGCGAATTTTCCTTCCGGCATGTTTTTGCCGCGAAATAAATCCACGGCATCGACGGAGGAAACTTCGGCGACGCCCAGAGCGCGAATCGCCTCTTCGATGCCGGCAAACGTGGTCCCGTCGGCGAGAACGAGCGAGAAGTCTCGTTCCACCGCGGGAAATCGCGAAAGCGGTTGGTAGCGCAACGCCGCGCGCGCCGCCTTGTAGCCCGCGCACAGCGGCTCGAGTTCCAGTTCCGCAAGGAAGGCGTCCTGCCGCAGCTTGAATTTTTCTGAAACGCGCCGCGCGAGTTGGCCGGCATGCCCGATCGGTCCTACCGAACGCCCCGCCGCGCTATCGGCGCGCAGCGAAATCGTTCCCGCATGCGCCCCGTGCAGCCATTCCGGACCACCGGGACCCGACCACGAAAATCCACCGGCCAAATGCCCGATCTGGTCAAGGTCGCCCTTCAAGTCGGCAAACGCGTAGGCGCGTTCCGTTTCGGCAACGCCTTTTCCCCTGGAAAGTCCCGACGCGCCAAGCGTGAGTACGCGCTTCTCCATGGGCTGCGTTCCGTTCCAGCCGTACGTCTTGCCGAATTCAAACAGGCGCACGTTGCGCTGCCCGTGATTTAAATTCCATTCCAGCGTTCGCGCCATCGTGATCGCGCCGGTCGAACGCATCACGGAAGCGTCTTCGGCGAGCGGATTCGCGATGCGAGCGGGCGCGGCGTTTGCAGGGCGAAACAGGGCGTCGCTCGGTTCGTCCACGATCGGAATCGTGATGATTTCCTGATAGCCGAGGCCGATCAGGATTTCGCGCAGGCGGTCGTCGGCTTCCGCGTATTCCAGGCGCGAGGCAGGCAGCTTCGCCGCGGGCAAGCGCGCGGGAAATTGATCGACGCCGTAAATTCTGGCGACTTCTTCGACGAGATCCACTTCGCGCGTCACGTCGCCGCGCCAGGACGGCCGCCGGCACGCCCACGCGGCCGCGGGCGAATCCGCATCTTCGTGGATTCCGCCGGTGCGCATCGGTGCAAAGCCCAGACCCTCCAGAATCGCTTCGATCTGCGCGCCCGGCACGTCCGCGCCCATCACGCGCAGAAATTCCGCGCGCGTCAAGGTGATCATCGGCGCATCGGCGCGGCCGGGATAGACGTCCACGGCGCCCGCGAGCACTTCGCCGCCGCCGAGTTTCTGTATCAGCTCGGCGCATCGGCGCGAAGCTGTTTCCGCCATTTCCAGGTCCGCGCCGCGCTCGAAGCGCATTGAGGCCTCGGTGCGAAGGCCCAGGGTTTTCGATGTGCGGCGAATCGAAATCGGGTCGAACCACGCCGCTTCGAGCAGGATGTTGCGGCTCGAGGAACGAATCTCGCTGTCGGCGCCGCCCATCACCCCGGCAATCGCCACGGCGCGGGAAGCGTCGGCGATCACGCACATTTCGTTGGTGAGCGCGCGCTCGATGCCGTCCAGCGTGCGCATTTTTTCTCCCGCGCGCGCCCGCCGAACGACGATGCGCTTCTCGGCCAGCAAGTCCATGTCGAACGCGTGGAGCGGGTGCCCGAGTTCGAGCATTACGTAGTTGGTTGCGTCCACCACGTTGTTGATCGATGTTTGCCCGAGCGCCTCGAGGCGCTGCCGCAGCCACTCGGGAGACGGCCCTACCTTCACCCCGCGCAGGACGCGCGCGGTGTAGCGCCCGCACAACTCGGGCGAGTCGATCTGCACGCGTGTCGCCGCAGCTGCTTGTTCGGAGGATTCGCGCGGGCGCGGATCGACGGGCTTGAGCGGCAAGCCGTACAACACCGCCGCTTCCCGCGCGATGCCGTAGTGCCCCAGGCAATCCGCGCGGTTCGACGTGAGTTCCGCGTCGAGCATCGCTCCCGCCGCGGTCTGCTCCAGGGCTTCCACTGCCGTGCCGGAAAGCGAGAGCCGCGAACGCAGTTCTTCCGGCGCCGCCGTCAACTCGACGAATTCTTTCAGCCAGTTGTAGAGAACTTTCATTCTTTTTTTGCTTCTCGCCTTGAGTGGCGCAGGCTTCAGCCTGTGGATTTTAGCCTTTGCAAGGACCCACCCCCACAGGCTGAAGCCTGCGCCACCAAAGTCGCTGCCTCACGCAAACTGCCGCAAAAAGCGCACGTCGTTCTGAAAATACAGCTGTAAATCGTTGATGTTGTATTTGAGCTGCGTCAGCCGCTCCACGCCCAGGCCGAAGGCAAAGCCGGAGAGCTTCTTCGCGTCGTAATTCACGAAACCGTAGACGGCGGGATCGACCATGCCCGCTCCAAAGAGCTCGATCCAGCCCGATTGCTTGCATACGTTACAGCCTTTGCCGCCGCAGAACACGCACGTCGCGTCCACTTCCACCGATGGTTCCGTGAACGGAAAATAGCTGGGGCGCAGCCGCGTTTTCACTTTCGGCCCGAGAAATTCGCGTACGAAATATTCCACCGTGCCCTTGAAATCGCAAAACGTGATGCCCGTATCGACGGCCAGGCCCTCGATCTGGTGGAACATGAAGCCGTGCGTCGCGTCGGGATTGTCGCGGCGATACACTTTTCCGGGAACGATGATGCGCACGGGAGGCTGCTGCTTTTCCATCGTGCGGATTTGCATCGGCGAGGTGTGCGTGCGCAACAGGAGAGGCGCGGCGCCCTTGGGCGTCTCCATGTAAAACGTGTCCATGTTGTCGCGCGCGGGATGGTGCTCGGGAATATTGAGCGCCTCGAAATTGTAGTACGGAGTCTCCATCTCCGGCCCGGCGACGACGGAGTAGCCGAGGGAAAGAAAAATCCGCTCGATTTCCTCGAACGTCTGCCGCAGCGGATGCCGCGAGCCCAGGGCACGCACGACGCCGGGAAGCGAGAGGTCTTCGCGCTCGCGAGCTAGCGCCGCGCTTTCGGCCGCGGCTTCGATCGCCGCGCGCCGCGCTTCGAGCGCGGACTCGACGTGCGCCTTCAGCTCATTGAGCGCTTGGCCGACCGAGGGCTTCAACTCCGGCTTCGCGGCTTTGAGCCACGCGCCGGTGACCTGCGTGAGCAAGCCGGCCTTGCGGCCGATCCACGCATCCCGCAGCGATTTCCAGCCGTCTTCGTTCGCTGCGCCCGCGGCTTCCCGATCGAAGCGCGCGCGCAGTTCGCCGAAAGACGCCGCTACCTGCTCGGGTGTCGAGGCGTCGAGCGGCGGGAGGACTCTTCCGGTCGAAATTGGATTCGCATTCATTGCGAGATGGAAGCTCCGGGTGGCGCCGGCATCCTGCCGGCGAATTTGGATGCGCCAAAACGCCGCCGGGACGGCGGCGCCACAAGAACTCCGTCCCTGCTACAAAATATTTTACGCGAGGCTTTGTGCCGCTACGCTTTTGCCGGGACGAGCGCGGCTTTTGCCTGCTCGACCAGCTGCAGAAATCCCGCGGCGTCCTTCACGGCGATATCCGACAAGATCTTGCGGTCGATCTCGACGCCCGCGGCCTTCAGCCCGTGCATCAGCTGGCTGTAGGAAATACCGGCGTTGCGCGCCGCCGCGCCGATGCGCTGAATCCACAGCGTGCGGAACTGGCGCTTGCGCACGCGGCGATCGCGGTAGGAAAAACGCTCCGCGCGATTCACCGCTTCCTGAGCGGACTGGTACAGCTTGGATTTTGTTAGAAAAAATCCCTTGGTGCGCTTTAGAAACTTTTTGCGGCGCGCGCGCCGCTTGGTTCCGCGTTTAACTCGAGCCATTTTATTTTCTCCAATGCGGAGACGCGGAGCATTCCGGAGCATCGAGGCGAGTCCCCGCGCACGGGAACCGGCACACAATCGGAAAGCGACAGCGTCTCCACGGCGTGTTTAGAAGCTCAGCTAAAATTTCGCAGGAACGAAATTTTCGCGAGCGCTGTCCGGACCCGATACTCATCGGTCCGAACCGCTGGCCGGCAGGCCCACCGTGGCGGGTTGCGCTCTGCCTGGCACAGCAAAAAATCAGAATCCGTCCTGCTTGCGTATCTTGCAGCTTCCTTACTTCTTCGGCCTAACATTTTTTCGAAAAACTAATCGCGCTGTCATTCCGAGCGGAGCGAGGAATCTCTCTTTGGTTTAAACCCGAGAAAAGAGAGATTCCTCGCTCCGCTCGGAATGACAAAAAAAGAAATTCCCCTGCACCTTCGCCTAGCCGTACGGCAGCATCTTGTGAACGTTGCCGGCATCCGCCGGATGCACTTCCTTCAGCTTCTTCAGGCGGCGCATCCGGTTGGCTTTCTTCGTTCCGAGCAAGTGCCGCTTGCCGGAATGCATGCGCATCACTTTTCCGGTTGACGTGATCTTAAACCGCTTGGCCGCGCCGCGATGCGTCTTGAGCTTGAGCTTCTTCGCCTTTTTTGCCACGAACGTTTCCTCTCTGAATTTCGTTTCGCCGTTTCGCGGGCCGGCTCAGGCCTGGCCGCCGGCGGGAGCGCCGGCCGGTTTTGGCGGCGCGCCACCTCCGCGCTTCGGCGCCAAAAGCGCCATCAAAACATTGGCTTCCATGCGCGGCCCGATTTCCACCAGCGCGAACTCGGTGATTTCCCCGAGTAGCCGCGTCATTTTCGCGCGGCCCACTTCTTGGTGCGCCATTTCGCGCCCGCGATGAAAAATCATCGCCTTGACCTTATGGCCTTCGCCAAGAAACCGAATGATTTGATTCTTGCGGACCTGGTAGTCATGCTCCGCGGTCGCCGGGCGGAACTTGACTTCCTTGAGCTGCGAGCCCTTCTGATGCTTGCGCTGCTCGTGCGCTTTTTTGTTGGTCTGGTAGAGATATTTTCCGTAGTCGGTGATCTTGCAAACCGGCGGATCGGCGGTCGGCGAAATCTCCACCAGATCCAGCCCTCGCTCGCGCGCAAGTTTAATCGCCTCGAACGGCGGCATCACACCCAGCTGTCCGCCATCCTCATCCACCACGCGAATTTCACGCGCTCGGATCCGATCGTTGACTCGAATCCGGTCTGCCTGCCGAAAACTCCGTTCCGCGATAAACCCACCTCCGAGAATCGCGCCCGCCAGCCCCAAAAACCCCTGGCCCTGCGCCGATTTCTACGCTCCAACCCTGCCTCCTCACGGCGTTCCGCCCGGGATAGGGATGGGTCACAAAGTATAGCACGCCAGGAAGCCCCCGCAATACACGGAGATATGGATGCAGAGGGAAGTCCCGTAACGCGAGGAGACGAGGAGACTATTCCACTTAGTTTGTTGATCCCTCTTGCGTGCCCGGCCTGTCTATGGCGCCCAACCGGCCGTCGCGCGGGCTTTTTCAGCGGCCTGCTCGGGCGGCAAAGAAGCATCCCAAAGTTTTGCGTCGAACCGGCTGCCGGTCACTTCATTGGCTGCTTCCGAAACGAGCCACAGGAGCGGAGCGATCATAATGTCCGGAGGGAGCAGCTTTTCCCGCAGGTGGATGGGAATGTCCAGAGGGACCATGCCCGTGTCGGTCGCGCCGCCGGGCAGCAGGGCATTTACGGTCACGCCGGTGCCGGCCAAATCCTGCGCCCAAATGATGGTCTCCGATTCAAGCGCGGCCTTCGTCGGGCCGTACGGAGAAAAACCGGGGCGGCGCATCGTTTCGTGGTTGATCGAGATGTTGACGATGCGTCCCCACCGCTGCCTCATCATGTGTGGAGCGGCGGCCCGCGCCATAAAGAACGGTCCGTTCACATTCGTGCCCACGATCATTTGCCAGACGTTGGCATCGGTTTCCCAGAACTTGGTAGGCGTATCGAAAAATTTCTCGCTGACGAAGCGCATCCCGCGCCCGGCGTTGTTGACGAGGATGTGCACGCCGCCGAATTCCTGCACGGTTTCATTCACCACCCGCTGGCAATTGGCTTCGCTTGCGGCGTCCGCGAGCATCGGGCGGACCGCGCCCAGGCCCTCGATTTTGGCGGCTTCCTCGGCGACGGCGTCGATTTCCCGGCGGTTCCGCGCCGCCGTGATCACGACGCTCGCTCCCGCGCGCGCCAGACCCAGCGCCATCGACCGGCCCATGCCGCGTCCCCCTCCGGTAACGATCGCCGTCTTCCCTTTGAGTTCTCCGCTCATCGCGCCTCACTTGGTGGATTCGTTCGGAGAGGATTCTACAATCAATTGGGATTTGCGGCTTCACTTCAATATGCGTGGGCTGGCACAATGGGTTTGCGTAGGACGGGCTTCAGCCTGTCCGGTTTTGGTTTCTGCCGCATCGACGAAATTCAAAACCGGACAGGCTGAAGCCCGTCCTACCACTCCCATGACCACGCGCGGCGAAAAAGCGGCGATCCTCATTGTCGAAGACGAAGCCAAGATGCGGCGGCTGCTCGAGCTGCGGCTGGGCGAAGAAGGTTTTCTTGTGCATTCCGCGGGGGATGCGGAGACCGGGCTGCAAATCCTCGTTCGCGAAAAACCGGATCTCGTGGTGACCGATTTACGCCTGCCGGGAATGAGCGGGCTGGAATTTTTGCAAGCGGTGAAGCGCGCGAACGCCGCGCTGCCCGTCGTGGTGATGACGGCGTACGGCACGGTCGAATCGGCCGTCGAAGCGATGAAAGTCGGCGCGAGCAACTATGTGACGAAGCCCTTTGCGTTCGATGAGCTGGTGCTCGTCATCCGCAAGGAGCTGGATTCACACCGCCTGCGCGAGGAAAACCGCTCGCTGCGGGAAGCGCTGGGGCGCCGCTACTCCTATGCCAACATTGTCGCGCAGAGCGACAAAATGCAGGCCGTGCTCGCGCTGGTGGAGCGCGTCGCGCCGACGAACTCGACCGTGCTGATCGGCGGCGAAAGCGGCGTCGGAAAAGACCTGATCGCCCGCGCCATTCACGAGCACTCGCAGCGCGCTTCCGGCCCTTTCCTCAAACTCAACAGCACGGCCATTCCGGAAAATCTTCTGGAAAGCGAACTCTTCGGATACGAAAAGGGCGCGTTCTCCGGCGCGACGGGAACGAAGCCCGGAAAATTCGAGCTCGCCGACAAGGGCACGCTGTTTCTCGACGAGATCGGCGACGTCCCCGGCGCCATTCAAGTGAAGCTCCTGCGCGTCTTGCAGGACCGCGAGTTCGAGCGCCTGGGCGGAACGAAAACCCTGAAGGTGGACGTGCGCCTCGTCGCGGCGACGAACCGCGATTTGCGCGCCGCCCTCGAGGAAGGCACGTTCCGCGAGGATCTCTACTATCGCCTGAACGTCGTGGCCATCGACATTCCGCCGCTGCGCGAGCACAAGGAGGACATTCCCGGCGCTGGCCAATTTTTTTCTTGAGCGCTACGCCAAGGAAGCCGGAAAAACCATCACCGCGATTACGCCCGAAGCGATGAACCGCCTGATGGACTATCACTGGCCGGGAAACGTGCGCGAATTGCAAAACATCATCGAGCGCGGCGTCGCGCTCTCGACTGGAACAACCCTCGGCGCCGCCGACATTTATCTCGACGATCCCGCCAAGCGATCCCACGCGCCGGGCAGCTCGCCCTACGTCCTGCCCGCCGGCGTCACGCTCGAACAATGGGAAGACGAAGCCATCCGCGAAGCCCTTCGCCGCGCGAGCGGCAACAAGAGCCAGGCCGCCCGCGCCCTCGGCCTCTCGCGCAACGCCCTGCGCTACCGCCTCTCAAAGTTGGGCGTGCCGGATCCCGCGGAAGACTGACCGCTGTTCGGCAAAAGCGACTGGCTCAAATCCACCACCCCCTGCGTGGGAACCACCGCATCTTCAGTGACTTAGAGACGGTAGGGAGTGAGAACTCCGTGTCTAAGCCATTGAATCTACATATGATATTTCAAATCTGAAATTTGAGATCGATTGGCCCTCCCCCTGCAATCATCTAACACGAGTGAGACCAGCACGTGGTGCGAGGAGTTGTGGGGGATCGGCCATGAAAATCCATCTTGGGAGTCTCGGAAAAGTCTTGCTGGCGGGGACGCTTTTTCTGGGATTGGGAGTGTGGGCAGGGGCGCAGCAAGCGCCGCCGGCTTCGCAGATGCCGGAAGAGATTCCCGCACAGGCCCAGTATCCACAGCAGCCGCAGGGCGGGCCGCAACCGCAAGGGCCGCCGCAGCAGGCGCCGCAGAATGATCCGGGCGCAGCGCGCATCAGCTTCGTCCAGGGCGATGTTTCGACGCAGCACGACGGATCGACTGATTGGGCCGCGGCCACGCTGAACACGCCCCTCGTCAACGGCGACCACGTTTCCACGGGTCCCAACGCGCGCGCGGAAATTCAGCTGGATCACGCGAACATCCTGCGCTTGTCGGATCAGACGACGGCGAATCTCGTGAACCTGTCGCGCACCCAAGTGCAGGTTCAGGTTGGCCAGGGCCTGGCGAATTATGAAGTCCTGAAGAACAACGAAGCGGGAATCGAAATTCAGACGCCCAACGTCGCGATTCATCCGGACATGGGCGAAGGCAGTTACCGCGTTCTGGTGAATTCCGACGGCGAAACGATTGTCGACGTGCGAAAAGGCTCGGCCGAAATTTCCACGCCGCAGGGCAGTGCGCGCGTGACGCGCGATCAGCGCATCACCATCCAGGGCAACGCGGACAACGCGCAGTATCAAATTTCCGGCGCGCCGGGCAGGGACGATTGGGACCGCTGGAACAGCGACCGCGACCATACGATTGAAAGCGCGCAAAGCTGGCAGCACACCAATCCCAACTATACGGGCTCACAAGATCTGGATGGGTACGGCCAGTGGACGAACGTTCCCGACTACGGCGACGTGTGGTTTCCGTCGGCAGGCCCGGGCTGGGTCCCGTACCGCGATGGCCGCTGGGTGTATGAGCCTTACTACGGCTGGACGTGGGTTTCCTACGAGCCGTGGGGCTGGGCGCCGTATCACTACGGACGTTGGTTTGTGTATGGCGGGAACTGGGGCTGGTGGCCCGGGCCGGTTTACGGCGGATATTACCCGGTGTGGGCTCCTGCGTACGTTTCCTTCTTCGGCTTCGGCGGAGGAGGCTGGGGATTCAACTTCGGTTTCGGATTCGGCGGCTACGGCAACGTGGGTTGGCTGCCCTGCGGGCCTGGCGACCGCTTCTTCCCGTGGTACGGCCGTGGGATCAACCGCGTGAACGGGGTCAACGTCTACAATATCCACAATAACTTCAATGAACGCGGCGGCTTCGCTCCGTTGCGAGAACACGCATTCTCGAACGTCGATCGAGCGATGAGCGACGTACACGTGCGCTCCGGATTCAGCTCGATGCAAAGCAGCCAGTTCGGGCACGGCCGCGTGCCGATGCAGCAGTCGAGAATCGACGCGGGCTCGTTCCGCCAGGCCAGCATGATGACCGGTGCAAATCCGGTGTCGCCTTCGCGGGATAGCTTCCGTTCCAGCGATCGTCAAGTGAACCCGAGGTCGATTCCGAATCGATCCGTCGGCAGCCAGCGTTTCTACGGCAACGATGTGAGGGTTAACAACGGGATTACGCAGGGAAGCCGAGCGAGCAATCTCAACGGCGGCGCAAACCAGGCCGGCAACATGAACCGCGGCCCCGTCTCCGGACCTGGCCAGCGCGGATCCACTCCACCGTCGCCCCAACAGAGGCAGTCGATTCAATCCTCGCGGCCCGGATGGCATACGTTTACTCCGCCATCGGGCCAGCCGATGCCGTCGAATGGCAGCCGAACGTCGGGAGGACAGAACGGAACGCAGCCTCGATCGACGTATTCGCAGCCAAACTCGCCCTCTCCGTACAACTCGCGCGGCGGGTTCGGCGGCAGCAACGGGTCGGGGCGGCCTACGCTCAGCATGCAGCAGCCGGTTGTGACGCCGCGCGGCGGAAACTCTTATCCCAGTCGGACGATGCCGAGCGCGCCGAACGGTAATTCTGGAGGATACCGAGGCGCGCCATCCGGTGGCGGGTCTTATTCCGGGCGGCCGATGCCGACTGCTCCCAGCGGCGGCAACTATGGCGGCTCCCATAGCGCACCGCCCAGCGGCGGATATCACGCCGCCCCGCCAAGCGGAGGAGGTTCCCGCGGCGGTACTTCCGGCGGCGCGCCGCGTGGAGGTTACTCCGGGGGTGGCTCGCGCGGCGGCTACTCCGGCGGCGGCTCTTCCGGTGGCGGGCACGGCCACCACTAAAAGATTTCCACCCCGTTCCAACCCCACCTCACTCACCGTCAGGCGGCCCAGCGATGGGCCGCCTGTCCTCCCTCTTCGCGCGACGGAAGGCTGGGGGCACGACTTGGGCAATAACTTTCGTAGTTCGGGGAGCACGTTCGGAGCACGGTTGACGATTCAAGAGTAGAATCAACGCAGGCGCTCAGTTCACGATCTTGCGAATGTCGGAGGTACAAACAGTCATGCGAAAAGTCAGATTCCTGTTTCCGATTCTGATTCTTCTTACTGGAATTCTTTGTGCATTTTCGCCGCCCGCGGTTGCGGACGACGATCCACCCGGACGTGTTGCGCGCCTCAATTTCATTCAGGGATCGATTTCCTTTCAGCCGGGGGGCGAGACAGATTGGGTGCAGGCGAATCCCAACCGCCCTCTCACGACCGGCGACAATCTCTGGGCCGATCGAGATTCCCGCGGCGAATTGCACATCGGCAGCACCTCGCTTCGCATCGGCAGCCAGACGGGAATTTCGTTCCTGAATCTCGACGATCGCACCGTGCAGATCCAGCTCGCGCAAGGAACGTTGAGCGTGAACGTTCGCCGGCTGGAAGGCGGCGATGCGTTTGAGATTGACACGCCCAATCTCGCCTTTACGCTGGAGCGCGCCGGTGAATATCGCGTCGACGTCGATCCCAACGGCAACGCCACAACCATCACCGTGCGTTCCGGCGAAGGCGATGCCACCGGAGGGGGAAGCGAATACCACATGGATTCCGGCGACGAGGCCACGTTCACCGGCACGGACACCCTGACTTACGACGGCGGACAAGCCGGACAATTCGACGAATTCGACAACTGGTGCCGCTCGCGTGACGACCGCGAAGAGCGCTCCCAATCCGCGCGCTACGTTTCGCGCGACGTCATCGGTTACGACGATCTGGACGACTCCGGCGACTGGCGCAGCGTTCCCGATTACGGTTACGTCTGGTTTCCCCGGCGCGTGGGCCCCGGATGGGCGCCCTACCGCAACGGCCACTGGGCCTGGATCGCGCCCTGGGGATGGACCTGGGTGGAGGACGAACCCTGGGGTTTTGCTCCGTTTCACTACGGGCGCTGGGCGGAATATGACGGAGGATGGTGCTGGGTTCCCGGGCCGATGATCGTTCGGCCGGTGTATGCGCCGGCGCTCGTGGTGTTTGTCGGCGGCCCGCGATTCGGCGTGTCGCTATCGTTCGGCGGCGGCGGAGGCATGGCCTGGTTCCCGCTCGGCCCGCGAGAAGTGTACGTTCCCCCGTACCGCACGAGCGAGCGCTACGTCGAGCGCGTCAACATTACGAACACGACCGTGAACGTCGTCAACATCACCAACGTCTACAACAACAGGAACGTCAAGACGGTCCACTACATGCACCAGAACAATGTCCAGGCGGTGACGGCGGTTTCGCACGACACCTTCGTGAACGCGCGTCCCGTGGCTGCCGCCAACGTGCGCGTCAACTCGCAACAGATGCAGGCGGCGGAAGTGCAGCGCAATTTCAGCGTGGCGCCGGAGCGGAAGAGCGTTGTGGGGGCGGGAGCTCCCGCGTCCGTCCGGCCTCCCGCGGCGGTGATGCAGCGGCAAGTCGTGGCGAAAGAGACGCCCCCTCCTCCGCGGGCGCCAGTGAATGACATCTCGCCGCGGATTAGGACCTTCGGGCAGGGAGGCGCGCCGCCGCAGCAACAGACGCCGGCGCGGCAGCCGCAACAGCCCCAGGTACAACAGCAGCAGCGGACCATTCCGACGCCGCAACCGCCGGGGCAGCCGCAAATCCAGCAACACGGGCAGCAATCGCAGCAGCCGAAAATTCAGCAGCATCCGACGCAGCCACAACAACAAATCCAACAGGCCCCGCCGCGTCCACAAACGGAACAGACTCGCCCGGCGCCCGTCCAAACGAACCCGCAGGTGCGATATGCGCCTCCGGCTCGCGCCACCGAGCAGACTTACCACCCGCATCAATTTGAAAAGCCGCCCGCCGCTCCTCAGCAAGCGGCGCCCCAGCCGAGAACGCAAGGCGCGCCGCCAAAGGCGCCGGAGCGCGGGCAGGAGTCAAAAAAGCCAGACAACGAAAAGGATCGGAAGTAGGCTGCCTAGGTAGGAAAGAAATCAAGAGAAGCGCGCCGCGAGCCGGTTCGAGCAACGCCGGCGCGGCGCGCTTCCCTCATTTTTAAAAGGTTAAAGTTTCGGGGCATTCGATTCGGCAGGCTTTGCGCCGCTTGCCGCGGGCGGCTTGGCCTGGTCCGCTTTCTTGACGACGGCGATATTCTCCAGGTAAATGTCGCTTCCATTCACCACGACGTCGGCCGTGATCTGGTCTTCCGGAG
Source organism: uncultured Acidobacteriota bacterium (assembly GCA_963800455.1). Lineage (GTDB taxonomy): Bacteria > Acidobacteriota > Terriglobia > Acidiferrales > UBA7541 > Palsa-360. The sequence goes on from CAWDAY010000004.1 coordinate 2,861,918, forward strand.
AAAGCGGTGCGAGCAGGTTCGGATCTTTCACCGGGTACGGCATTGTCATTGCCGACATAAATCCCGGAATGTCGCCATGATCGACGACCACCTGCTGCTTCGCCGTCGAGACGGAAACCACGCGCCCGGCCATATGGTACCGCTGCGGACCTTGCGCCGGTTGTTCCTGTTCCGCCGGCTTCGGGGATCCGCATCCCGCGAGTCCCGCGGAAAGAGCCATTCCTGCCGCGATCGTGGCCGCGAGTAAAATTCCGCGTGCGTGAAACGCCATGCGATTTCGCATGAGCCCTTCCTTTCCAATTGCCCGGTTCGTTCCGGCGAAGCCGGAACCGTCCAAAGCCCGTCAGGCTAGGATACAGAAAAATTCCCGGAACCTGTATCGCAATCTATAGCTTTTGCCGGTGCAATCGGTTCACGCGATTTGAAAATGCGGCGGAAAATCGCGAGCGCACCGGAACGGCACGCGCCAATCAGAACGGAACGTAATGAAGTGAAGATGTCCGCGGCTGTAGTGCCGAATGAGTTTGTTGGCCATGGAGGAGAGGGCCCCTAAAGCCCAGACCCTTTCCGCCGTGTTCGCCGGTAGAGAAAATTTCTGAGTGAGTCTAAACTGAAGCCGGAGGCGTGAATTCGATTCAAGCGCGGCTTAGGAGGGCCACATGGAAGAAAGGGAGCTACCAAAATCCATCAAAAAAGCCTTGCGCTCACTCGTTGGCCTCGCGCATGAAAGTGAGCTGGGAAGAGCGCTAGAGGAGCTTTTCGGAGACTTCCGGCGATGGAAGTCAGGCGAGATCGATTCGTTTGAGTTGTCGGATCGGATACATGCGTTTCACGACGGAGCGAACCGAGAAATCTATCTTCGCTATACGAGCAGACTCGATCTCCGATTTCTGGTTCAGCACGCTTTGGAGGAGGGTTTGGTGGAGAAAGTGGCCGTCCCGAAAGAAGTCTGGCCTTATCTCAAAGAGTCCTCTACTCGAGACCACCGTTCACCCGACCGCGGGTGGCGCAGCCTTTGATGCGGGTTTGAACTTCCGGGTGGCAGACCCTCTCGGTTTTAGAGGGTCTGGATTTTAACTTTTCTGTGCGCCTTCAATTCAGTGGACGGGGTCGACCCGGATCAATCCGTGCTTGGGATTCGCGTAGAAGGAAAGACTGCTCCACGGCCAATCCTTCGGGTGATCGACCAGTTTTCTCTTCAGCGGATTCATGTGCATGTAGTGGAGCTTTTCGACTCTCTTTTTTAGGCTCCATACGTTGAAGTCGGCGGGTGGGGCAGGCTTTGAGGTGAATTTGAATTTGCGGGTGCCCCATCTGTCACGCCGCGTGACAGGTGGGGCTTTTGACTTTTCTCTTCGGTGGGTCGGCTAGCCTTTGAACCTGACTTGTCGGGTGGCTGCTCCTCGCGGCCTTTCGAACAGGCGCAGGGTTTGGTTCCGTCATTGGAAAGTGCACATCATTATCCTCACACGTATGACTTGTGTTTATTTCATCACAGATCGGGGTCCGATTAAAGTCCAGTAGGGAACAAAAACCAGTCAAATTGGGCGACGAGTAGTAAGGAATAGAATTTCCGCAAGTGGCTCTAAGTGCGTCCACCTGTATGAAAAATCGCCGGATGGTCAGAGGGGGCCAGCCGCTGCGTCGAGGTAGCGCTCTAGCCAACTGAGCTACGGGCCTAGGTTTTCTGCAGATGTCAGGCCTCGTTTCCAGGGTTGGAGAAGTTTCACATATACGAAGGACGTCTAGAACACTGGGGTGTCCTCATTGATCCCGTGAAAAAACGGTGCATCCCGGATGCGGTCTGCTGTAATCACGTTCGTTCGATGTAGATTGGCGTGCTGTCCTTTAGTTTTGGGTCTGTGGAGTGTACGCCCCTGAAGTGTCCTCGCTGACGAGTCATGTACCGAAGATATGGAGGCAGTATCCGGAGCAGCAGCACTTCCACGTCGTGTATCAAGTCTTGGTTCTTGGGAATGTACCAACTAAAGTAGTCCCATGCATTTCCCCGCCGCTTGCTCTTAGGCGGGTAGGCCAGGCTTTGAGGTGAATTTGAATTTTCGGGTGCCCCTCGATAAGAACGAAGGCGTTGTCAAGCCACACTTTTCCTATGCAGTGATTTCGCACCGCGTGAAAGCCAAAGAAGGTGGAGGACCAAGACTCTGGAAGTCTCACGCTGAATCATCTCTCGGCGAATCGTTCCGCCAGCCGCGAATCGCTAACTTCCCCGCCACCGCTACTTTCGCGACTCCCTTAGCCGGTTCGCCCCTCGCGGCAATTTCGGCTACACGGATGGCCCGTGGTAAGATTTGTTCGGATCATGCAAGAAACCTCCATCTGTTCCCCGGTAGCTCAACGGTAGAGCGTTCGGCTGTTAACCGAAATGTTGCAAGTTCGAATCTTGCCCGGGGAGCCATTTTTTCTTAGGGCCTCAAAGCGCGACTGTGGATCGTGCTTGGGATTTGCCGCGGACTGCTCTCGAGATTCAACTAGGGGTAATCGGTTTAATACAAGAATTCGGGAACGATAGGGCAATTCCAAGGTTGGCTGCACAAGGAGGCAGTATGCGCAAGCTGATTTTGTTACTCAGCCTGATTTTAACTGCGCCGACGATGGCGAAGGATGTGATGCTGATGAACCGCATCGGTCCTTCGAAATCCGAACTCTACGTCGCCAATTCCGACGGCACGGGCGAGCACAAACTGCTGTCCACCTCCGGTTTTGATTACCACGCTTCGTACTCGTACGACGGCAAGTGGATTGTGTTTACATCTGAGAGAACCGGCTCCGGTCAAGCCGAACTATATCGAGTTCATCTGGACGGCACGGGGCTCGAGCGGCTGACCGACGATCCTGCATTGGATGATCAAGGCGTGCTTTCGCCAGACGGGACCCACGTTGCGTTTGTTTCGACCCGCGCAACGCACCGCGCCAACATCTGGATACTGGACCTCAAAACGAAGAAGTTTCGTGACCTGACCGGGCAGCCGGGGATACAGGGAGACCCTATGAAGCCGGACGGATTTTTCAGGCCGGCCTGGTCACCCGATGGACAATGGATCGCATTCACCTCCGACCGTAACACGGAATGGAAAGGGCACGGCAACGGCACCGGTTGGGAACACGTGCAGGAGCTCAGCGTGTATATCATTCATCCGGACGGTACTGGCCTTCGTCGAATCACCGGAGCCGGAATTTGCTCCGGGTCAGTCAAATGGTCCGCAGACTCCAAGAAGCTTGTCTTCTACGAGATTCCTGTAGAGAGCACCTGGGATGCGCGCGTGTTTGGGCTCTCTGCGAGAGCGACTTCTCAAATTGTGTCCATCGATCTCGCTACGGGGCAGCGCACAGAAGAGACATCGGGTCCTGGCCTCAAGCTCATGCCGCAGTTCCTGCCGGATGGACGGATTGGGTTCATGACCAAAGCCGGAAAAAATAGCGGGATCGGCTATACGCAAGGGGCAGGAACCTTTCCTGGAAGTTTGCGTTCACCCGCATGGTCGCCAGACGGCAAGCAGGTGATCTACGAAAAGGTGGACTACACGCCGCGTCCTCAGAATCAGCTTCTCTACAGTTGGGATCCAAACTACGAATATCGCTATACCGATGTCTTTCCGAGCTTCTCGAAGGACGGCACACTCCTGATCACGAGCAAGGATGTGGATTCTTCCATCGTGACGATGGATGCCGACGGCGGGAATAGGCGCGTAGTCTTCAGGTCGTCAACGAACTGTAGTAGCGAAAACTCAACAGAAACGTGCGGCGCGATGAATGGTGTCGCTTTCGGCCCGACCTGGTCGCCGGATGGTGAATGGATCGTTTTCGGCTTAGGCAGCTACCTGCAGGGCCGCCGAACCGGAGGCGCAAAACTCATGATGATGCGCCGAGACGGAACGGGCGCGCAAGATCTCACCTCAGGCACGCCGAATGCGGGATTTCCCAGCATGTCGCCCGACGGAAAGGAGATCGTATTCCGGTCCTGGGGAGCCGGCGAGATGGGATTAAGAATTATGAATTTGAGCGACCATTCGGTGCGCGTCCTCACCAACGGCCCGGACAATCTTCCGTATTGGTCCCTCGATGGCGGCCGTATTCTATTCACGCGTAAACAGGACGAGAACTTCGACATTTACACAATCAAGCCTGACGGCACGGGCGTGCACCGATTGACGGACTTCCCCACCAATGACGCTCATGGCGTTTGGACCTTGGACGACAAATATATCCTGTGGAACAGCGGCGAGTATGGTTTCAAGGACGAAGCCGGGCTCTATGACAACTCGTTCCAGCCTTACGCATCGATCTGGATCATGAAGGCGGACGGTTCCGAGAAGCGGCAGCTCACCGACAGTCATTGGGAGGATTCTATGCCTTGTTTCGTGCCGAAGAGTCGAACCTCGCGAAAACAGTAGTAAAATCGTGCGAAACGTGTGGGAAAGTGGGACTCGCGTCGCTCGATGTGACTTCCACGAAAATCTGCGCGCGGGCGCGATCTTTACGAATCGGAGTCAAACGGCGCAGATCGACAATTTGCTGGTTGAGCGTATGGCCCGCGAAATTGCGCCAGCGTCGGCAAGTCTGCGTCGTAATTGCGAAATATTTGTGGGGTACGCCTTCCGGTGTGCCGTAAAGTATGTGGAGTCAATGCGGCTTGAGCCGCTGGCCTGCTCGAACAGGAAGGAATCACAGTTCGCGATCAAATAGCCACGGTTCCAGGGAAACCCGCGTCCAGCGAGACCGGCACGCGCGCCGCCGCCATCGCCATGTATGGCGTGTTGTTGCTCGCCTACAGCGTAAACGCCGCGGACCGGCAGCTTTTCCCGCTCCTGGCGCACGACGTCCGCACGCAATACGGCTTTTCGCTTTCCGACACCGGGCTTCTCACCACGATATTTACGCTGGGCCTGGCGGTCGCGGGACTCCCGACCGGCTACCTGCTGGCGCGTTTCTCCCGCAAGACCGTGCTGCTGCTGGGCATCGGGATTTTTTCCACGGGGACGGCGCTCACCATTCTGGCGCGAGGGTTTCCGGACATGCTTGTCTACCTCGCCGCGACGGGCATCGGGGAAGCGATGCAATTGACCGTGATGATCGCCATCGCGGCAAACTATTTTGTGGGCTACCGCGCCGCCGCCATCGGGTCGATGAACGTTTTTTTCGGACTCGGCGCGTTTTCAGGTCCGATTTTAGGCGGCGTGGCGCTCACGTCCTTTCAATCCTGGCACGCGCCGATGATCGCCTTCGGCGCGCTCGGCTTCGTGATGATTGGGGTAATTTTGGCGAGCGTGCGACCGTGGTTCAGCGAAACGCATCGCGCCGCCGAGGCCAAGGCGGATCTTCGCGGCGCGCCCACGCTGCGGAACCGAAACACGATGATTTTGACGGTCCTCAGCGTGATTGCCGGCCTGGTTCTGTACGGCTTCACGGGAATGTACGCAACGTATTTGCGTGAAGCGCTGCATTACTCGCCTAAGGCCGCGGCTTTCGTCCAGAGTTTCTATGGCGCGGGCGCTTTGCTTTCCATATTTGGAGGCTGGTTTGGGGACCGTTTCTCGCCGCGCGTCGTGCTCAGCGGATCCTTTTTCGCGGTTGCGGCCTTGGGCTACCTGTGCTTCCACGGTTCGGAGGCTCTCCTGCCCCACGCCGTCCTGACCTGCGCGTACGGCGCAATCGGCAGCGGCACGATTTACGTCAACCTCGCGGGATACCACGTGAAAGCGGTGCAAAGCGGCCTTTCGAGTCGCGCGTCGGGCATGTTCGTCACGAGCCTCTACGCCGCGGCGGCAGGGGCTGGCTACCTGATGGGCGGAATCGCCGGCCACGCCGGATGGGCCACCGCAGGAGCGCTGCAAATTTCGCTGCTGGCCGCCATCGCGGGAGGCCTGGCGCTGACGCTGCGGCCGGATCAGATGTCCCTGTAAGGAATCCACGACTTGTGGCGCAGGCTTCAGCCTGTGGGTTTTCCTCCTAGCAAGCACGACCTCCCGTACGGAAGTCTATGCTGCGAAGAACCGCGCAGCCTTATTTCGCCAGCTCGCGATTGATCAGTCCGTAGGGTTTTTCCCCTTTGAGGCATGCAATCGCCTGCTCGATCGCGCGGAGTTGCAGCGTGGCGCGGGCCTGCTGGCTGAGCCACGCCGTGTGCGCCGTGACGATGATTTTGGGATGATGCGCGAGCGCCCTTCGCACCGGGGTCACCGCCGTTTCCGATTCCACTACATCCAAGCCCGCGCCGAAGATCTGCCCCGCATCCAGTGCGGCGAGCAGCGCCGTCTCATCGATCAAGCCGCCGCGGGCGGTGTTGATGACGGACGCGTTCTTTTTCATCTTGGCGAAGGCCGCCGCGCCGAAGAGGTGGCGCGTTTCGTCCGTGAGCGGCGCGTGCAGCGAAATAAAATCGGCGCGCGCGAGCAAGCCATCGAAGGAAATGCGCTCCGCTCCCATCGCGCGCGCCTTCTCATCGCTCAAATACGGATCGTGAATGATCACGTTCATGCCGAGCTGCTGCACTTTTCCGGCCAGGAGCGATCCGATCCTTCCGCAGCCGAGGAGTCCGCACGTCTGTCCCCGGAGGCGCTGCAACGGCGGCATCTTGGAGACCGGCCAGGTATCCTCCCGCGCGAGCGCCATGGAGGGAATCATCTGCCGGCTGAGCATGAGCAGCAGCGTGAGGGCGTGGTCGGAGACTTCGTCCAGGCAGTAATCCGGGACGTTCGCGACGTAAATCCCGCGCTCGGTGGCGGCAGGAACGTCAATCGTATCCACGCCGATTCCGTAGCGCACGATGATGCGGCAGCGCTCCATCGCCGCAATCGCGCGCCTCGTGACCGGCGCGCGCGCGTTCAGCACGGCGTCCGCGTCGCGGCACAGCTCGGCGACTTGGTCTTCGTTTACAGCTTGCCCCGTGACCAGTGTGCCGCCCGCGGCTTCCACCGCACGGCGCTCCTGCTCGACATCGGGAAAACGATAATCGGTGATAACGATTTTAAACATTGCCTCAACTTTTCTGGATCGCAGTTGTGATTTGACATCTCGCTGCCGAATGATTCTAATGGATTCTCACCTTTCTTTTCGGAGGAAAAGAATTCATGTCCGATCTTGGTATGATTCCGGTTGACTGGGAAGTTCGTTTCGATCCGCAGCGCATGCTGCGCGAGCGCCTGCAACGCGCCAAGGACGCGCTCAACAATTCCGATCTCGATGCGCTCTTCGTGTTCCGCACCGAGGACGCGCGCTACCTAACGGGTTATCGCCATCATCTTGGCCCGGCCTTCATCATGGGCAACGCCGTCACGGTGCTCTCGCGAAATCACGACCCGATTCTGTGGACGATGGATTACGAACACTGCCGCCTGCGCATGCCCTGGCTTTCGGCGGATCAGGTTCGCCCGCGCGCGAATTTCCGCGAGAAAGTCGGCATGAAGCGCTGGGCCGAGCAAGTCGAAGGACTGATCGGCTCGCTGGCCGGCAAACGGGTGGGCATCGACATCTGGGACATCAACATGGAAGCGGCCATCAAAGACGTGTTCCCCAAAACCACGTTCCACGACGGCTACCAGAGCGTGCTGATGCGCGCCAAGGAAATCAAGACGCAGGACGAAATCATCTGCCTGAAGATCGCCAACGCCATTACCGAAGCGGCGCTCGACGAGGGCATTCGCGCGCTGCGCCCCGGGATCAAGGAATGCGAAATTCTGGGGATCATCTGGGGGAAGATGACGGCCATGGGCAGCGAGTGGACGCAATGTTCCAACATCATCTGCTCCGGACCCTACACGGCGCCGTATCGCCGCTTCACTTCTGACCGGATCATTCGCAACGGCGACCTCGTCATCATGGACGTCGGCGCGGGGTACAACGGGTATTGGGGCGATCTGACGCGCACGTGGATTTGCGGAAACGTGAAGCCGACGGCGGAAATGCGCGACCTTCACCAGAAGTGCTACAACGCGCTGTTCAACGCGGGAGGCAAAGTGCGCCCCGGAGCGACCAACGCGGAAGTCTTCGCGGCGGCCGACCCGTACGTGCTGGACAGCCTGGGCCACGGCAACGGCGTCAATCCGTGGGAGGCGCCGTACTTCAGCCCGGCGTCGAAGGATCAGCCGGTGGTGCTCAAGGAAGGCATGGCGTTCAATCTCGAGCCGTACGCGGGAAAACCCGGCATCGGCGGCATCCGCCTCGAAAACGATCACATCGTCACGAAAGACGGCGTCGATATTTACACGACGTACCCGTTCGACGAGCGCCTCGTCAACGAAGTGCATCCGCTGGACGCCACCACCGGGCGGACGAGGTAGCGCCTTTAAGTAGCACAGGCTTCAGCCTGTGGGGTTTCGTGCTTGCTAAATCCAAAACCCACAGGCTGAAGCCTGCGCCACGGGAACATCTTTGTGGGTCAACGCTTCATCGGTTGAAACCGTGCCCTGCAAGGAATCGCTGCGAACCGCGTTCTCACAAATGAAATGACTTCGAGCGCGAAAAAAAACGAAAGCGAATTGCCCTCCTTCCGCCTCGACGGCCGCCTCGCGGTCATCACCGGCGCGAGCGACGGCATCGGCCGCGCGTTCGCGCTGGCCTATGCGCGCTCGGGCGCAGAGTTGCTGCTCGTCAGCCGGCGGACAGAGAAGCTCGAGGAAGTGAAGGCTTCCGTGGAAGCGGCCGGGGGCCGCGCCCACATTGCCGGCGCGGACATCGGCAAGATGGAGGGTATTCGGAAGATCGAGCAGGAAGCCGCCCGACTGATGAAGAGCCAGCGGAGCGATCGCGCTCTCGTGCTCGTCAACTGCGCAGGCTTCGGCTTCACCAAGCCCGCGCTCGACACAACGGAAGAAGACTGGGACCGCCTTCTGGATACGCACCTGAAGGGAACTTTTTTTATCTGCCAATCGCTCGGGAAACTAATGATCGAGCGCGGATACGGCAAAATCATCAACCTCAGCTCCACGTGGGCTGAGACCACGGACATGGGCAAGAGCGTCTACGGCGCCGCGAAAGCGGGAGTTTCCTATCTCTCCGCTGCGCTCTCCACGGAATGGGCGCCCCTCGGCGTGCGCGTCAATGCCATCGCCCCCACCTCGACCCTCACGGAAAACACCGCCCGCTCGTTCCGCGAAAACGAAGCGCGCGCGCAACGATTGCTGAGCAAAATCAAGCTGGGCCGCTTCGCCGAACCTTCCGATCTGGTAGGCGCATCCATCTTCCTCGCCAGCCCCGCCTCCGACTTCATCACCGGCCACACGCTATTCGTGGATGGCGGCTGGCACGCGGCACTATAGGTGTCGCTGTCTCATATGGACCTGAAATATGCCTCCATCTTGTCCTTTGTTCCGAAATGTGTCTGCAAACCAGCATCGATTATCGTTCTCCACGCAAGTGAAAGTATCCCTGTCGACGCCTCCGCGAGTTCCTCGCAGTAATTGAGGTTGGTGTCGCTGGTCGTGCGCCGGCGGTTCCGATCAAGCCATTCGGTTGGGATGGCATCACCGTGAGCAATCTTGTTCCGCAATTGGCGTACGTCTCGCAGGACGGTCGATAGAACTAAAGGCGGCAGCAACGCTTGATCACTGTTTCGGTATTGTGCGTAGATATCGGTCTGTGAACCCAAAAGCTTGGGTAACTTCGGCCCGATTGCCTTGTATCCGTAGTTCTTGTCGGTAGACACCAGAGCTTCTAGCGCCATTACGCGGAGCACATGACGAACCCGAGCGTCGTCCTCCCTTCGAGCCATCTCGGCAAAATACAAGGAGAGAAATAGAGGATAGAACGCACTCCACCTCCTCCTGAAGCTCACGATCCATGGCATCCATGCCTTGAGTTTCTGAAGATGTTCGAGCTTCAACTCCGCGCACAACTGCTCGCATTCTTCAAGGTGAAGGGTCTCTGTGTGAGAAGTGATTGTGAGGGGTCTCAGGCCGTGAGTGGTGACGTCAGCCCTCAGAAAACGATCGGCGTTCGTGGGATTCGGCACGATGAGCCTTAGGTGAGCGACAACATAGTGCATCAGCGTTTCGATCAACCTCTCTATATCTCCTCGCACAGACTCTCGATAACTGTTCACAAGACAGACTGACCACTTCTGAACGCTCTCACGCTCATCATCTGACACAAATCTCTTCCACACGTCTAGATTGACGTTCGCAACGTCGGCACTCACATCTCTGACTTCGAAACCAAATCCCAGTCTGAAAGGGAGAAAAGCACGCAGTCCCCACGCCCAATGAAGGGGGGTGATGATGATTCGGCGTGGTGGAGATTCCAAAGATAGATCCAGGAGTCGCGTCCCGACTTCGGCGTCATCAATCTCGAAACAGCGAGAGTCCCAGAATACCCGAAAATTCGCCGCCAGTCGCGACTCAGGGCGCCACATCAAACACTTCGACCGCCAAGCGCTGCTCCGCCTCCGGTTTGAATTTGCCTGATACGGCCGCGTAGAAGCGGTTGAGCTGCGGCACGTAGAGAGACGTCTTGGCGCGATAGCCAGTCTTCACTTCGGCGACGAACTCGTAGTGGTCCGCGTCCTTCTGCGCGAGGACTGTGGTGGTCTCCGAGCCTGAGAGATAGATGCGTTTGCGCGCGGTGTCAAACCACAGGTCGTCGTTGAAGGCCGAGATGGGTGCGGTGGCCACGATCTTGCCTGTGTCCGTGTCGAACACCACAAATTCGGGCGGCTTGCGCGTGGCGATGAAGAGGCGATGGTGCGGCTCGTCGAGGGCCATCGAGTTGGGCGTTTCGTGGCCGGTGATGGGCCAGCGCGCGATGAGCTTGCGGGTCGGGAGGTCCACGACGCCGACTTCTTTCGGAGTGGAGAGGTTCACGTACATTTTCTTGCCGTCGGCGGTGATGGCCATGGCTTCCGAATGCGCACCGGGAAGATCGAACGCGCCGACCAGCTTGAACGTCTTCGTATCGATAACGTTGATCTTGTGCGTGTCGGCGCCTTTCACGTCGCTGCCGCTCTCCACGTAGTAATCCTTGTCGACCGGGTCGTAAACGGCGCCGTCCACCTCGGGAGGCAGCTGGATCGTCTCGAGAATTTTGTAGTCCTCGCCGCTGACGAGATGCGCCGCGCCGAAGCCGTCGCCGTCGGTCACGATGAATTTGTTCACGTCCGGCATGAAGTGGATGGCGTGCGGCTGGCCGAAGCCGGTGATGCTCTTGATTCGCTTGCCGTCGAGGTCGAACACTTCCACGGTCTGATGGTCCTCGGCCGTGAGAAACAGGCGCTTGCCCTTCAGGTCCACCGCGAAATGGTCGAAGTCGCCGGTGAAGCCGGGCAGCGGCGTGGTCGCCACGAGTTTCATCGGCGATTTTTCCTGCGCGCGGATTCCGGTGCTGAATCCTAAAAGCAACAACGCGTATACCGCGATTGATCGTTTCGCATTCATTGGAAAGAAATCCTCCTTCGTGCCGCGCAATTCCGGGTGGGTGACGATTTTTAGGAGGTCGGGACTTTAGTCCCGACGAAAGCCGCGCGTGATCTGGGCTTTAGCGCCTGAAGCTTCAGGGGCTAAAGCCTTTCGCGGAAAACGATGCGTACGGCCGAGCTGAAGCTCGGCCCTCCGAAAGGCGTTCTCGATCTAATCGAGATCAAAACGAAGCCCGTCCGGTCCCGCAGCGCGCTCATGGCGCAACGTCGTACACCAGGATCTGCGCCGGCTGGCCTTCCTTCGCCGGAACGCCCACGTAATACTTATTCAGCTCCGGCACATAGCGAGCCGTCTTTGCACCGGGCCTGGTCGGAATCGTCGCGACGACTTCATACTTGTCGGGCCCGCGCTGCTCGACCACGCTGACGGCGCCGGTTCCGCCTCCGCCGGGCACATAAAGGCGATGATGCGCGGCGTCGTAGGCGAGATCGTCCACGTAATCGGCCACATCCAGAGCCGCGACTTCCTTCCCGTTATCGGAATTCACGACCACCAGCTTGGAAGGTTTGCGCGTCGCGAGAAATAACCGGTGCCCAGCTTCATCGAATTGCAACGGCACATTTTCCTTTGCCGCACTGACCGGCCAGGTCGCAACGACCGCTCTCTTCTCGCGATCCACCACGCCGATCGAGTTGATGCCGGTCATGTTGACGAAAAGGCGCGACCCCGATTTCTCGATGGCCATGGACTCGAGTCGGTTGGTCTCCAGCGTCATGTCCGCAAGCTTCTTCCCGCTCACGGTATCCACAATGCTGATCAAGCAGGTCGGCGTGTGCGCTTCGCGACCGCCGTTCACGACGTAGAGATATTTCGACGCGGGATCGTACACGACGGGATCGGCGTCGATCGTCAGACCGACGCGGCCAATCAGTTTGTACGTATCGTAGTCGAGGATTTTGATTTCCGACGCCTCTCCATCCACCACAAAAATCTTCTTCATTTCTGGAAACGGCAGAACGTTGTGGGGTTCCTTGAAATCCGTGAGGGAGCGAATGTGCTCGCCCGTTTTCAGATCGAAGACTTCAACGGCCGGCTCTTCTTCCGACGTGACGAACAGGCGATTCCCCTTGAGATCCACGCCGAAGTGGTCCCATTTCCGCGCGCCAGGCACGTCGATGGTCTGTACCAACGTCAACGGCGGTGTCTCCGCGGCCAAGGAGGGAACGGCAGACGCAAATGCCAGAGCCAGAATGAACGGAAGCTTTTTCATTCGAACACCCGATTTTTTTACTTCTCCGACGTCGACGGCCCGGAAAGCTGCGAAGGATGGGAACTTCATGTGGCGCAGGCTTCAGCCTGTGGGGGTTAGTAGAAGCAGGATCGACTCTGCCGCAACCAACCCCCACAGGCTGAAACCTGCGCCACTTGGTTTGTTACTTCACCAGTTTGAATTTATCGACGCGCCGCCCGATATCCGTTTCAGCAACGTAGATATTGCCCTTGGAGTCGATATCCAGCGTGTGGCAGTGCGTGAATTCGCCGAGCTGATGGCCGGGCCGGCCGAACTTCGTGATTTCGTTGCCCTCGTGATCGAGGATGTGGACGAGCTCGTTGCGGCCATCGGCGACGATCATGTACTTCTGCTGCGGATCGCGCGAGAAGCGCAGCCACCACGCGGTGCCCCACGAGTCCGGCGTTTCTTCCTTGTAGCCCTTGATCCAAATGCTCTTCTTGAAGTTGCCCATCTTGTCGAACACCTGGATCCGGTTGCCCTGGCGGTCGCACACGTACACGAGGCCCTGGTTGTCCATCACCACGCAGTGCACCACGCCCATGAACTTGCCGCCTTCGCCCGCGGCGGATTCATCTTTCGTCGCCTGCTCGCCCCACTGCCGCAGGTATTTTCCGTTCTTGTCAAATACGGCGATGCGGTGGTCGCCATAGCCGTCGGCAATGTAGATGTCGCCGTTCGTGGGATCCACGGCGATATCCGCCGGCTTGTTGAGCAGCGTCTTGCTGCGATTCATGGCGATGCCGGTGATCAGGCCGGTCGAGCTGTCGAACAGGCCCTTGGTCCCGATCTGAAGGAGCATCTTGCTGCCGTCGTGATTGTATTTCTGCACCAGGGCGTCGTCATTTCCGGCCACGTAGATGTTGTTCTCTTTATCCACGATGCAGCCGTGAATGGAGGCCGGCGCGGTTTTGAAATCGCCGAACGTGTTGACGAGATTTCCGTCGGAGTCATATTCGAGAACGGGAGGCGCGGGCGTTCCGACCAGCTTTTCCTTGTCCTGCAAGTCGCCGCGGTTGACTTCGAATACATGGTCCTGCGAATCGACGCAAATTCCTCCGGCGCGCCCGGTGACCATCAGGCCCGGAAGCGGCTTGGGCCACGTCGGGTCTACCTCGTACTTCGGAGCTTGCGCCTGCGCGGGATACGACCCCGCCAAAACGATGATCAAGCCTGCCAAGAGCCAAACCTTGCCTCGAAACGACTGCTCGTGCGTCATTGGTTCCTCCCTGTCTGATTCGCCGCCGAATATCTTCCCGAGCACAGGCATCCGCCGCGGCAGGCCTGTGCGGCCAAGCACCCTATTTTTTCTTCATGCCGAGTTGCAAAGCCTCAGCCAGGTGCAGCGCCCTGCGCCCGGTAGCTTGCTGGATTTGTTCCCGGCAACTAAAACCGTCGGAAACGATGACCGCGTCCGCCGGCGTGTTTCGCACGGCCGGCAAGAGTACCCGTTCGCCGACCGCTTGCGATACCTGGTATTTGTCCTTTTCAAAACCAAAGGGGCCCGCCATGCCGCAGCAGCCGGAGTCGATCGTTTGCAGATCCGCTCCGGTCTTGCGCAAGACGGATTCTTCGGCGGTCATTCCCATAATCGATTTGTGATGGCAGTGCCCGTGCAGCAGGACTTTCGCTGAAAGATGCGGCGGCGTGTAGCCGGGCGCCTCGCGCTCGAGAAAATCGCTGAGAAGAAACGTCTGGCCGCGCAGCTTCGCGGCGCGGAGGTCGGCGGGAAATAAATTCCGCAATTCATCGCGGAAGACCGAAGCGCAACTCGGCTCCAGGACGACGACGGGAACGCCCGCTTTGATCTGCGGGCCAAGAACACTCATGATTCGTTCGAGATACTGTTTGGCCTCTTCGAGCAGACCGAAATCGTATAGGGGCCTTCCGCAGCAAAGGTGACCTTGCGGGACCATCACGTTGAATCCCGCGTCCTGAAGCACCGCCAGAGCCGCGCGGCTCGTGCCCGGATGAAAATAATTGTTGAACGTGTCCGCCCACAAAATGACGTCGGGCTTGCCCGGAGCGGCGGCGGACGGAGTCGCTCCTCCAAGCGCGGGGACGCGATGTTTCGCGGCCCAGCTCTGGAACGTGGAACCGGCAAGCTGGGGCATCTTTCGCTGCGGGGCCAAATGCAGAACGCCCTGCAGGATCTGGCGAAATCCCGGCGCCGAACTGAAGAAATTCGCCAGCCATGGAACTTTCGATCCGAGAGCGGCCCACCGGTCGATCATGCCGAACGCATACGCGTGGAGCGGCCGCGCCGTATTCTCGTAATAGTGAGCCAGAAATTCGGACTTGTACGTGGCCACGTCCACGTTCGTGGGGCATTCGGACTTGCACGCTTTGCAGGAAAGACAAAGGTCGAGCGCTTTCTTTACGTGCTCGTCCTTCCAGCCGTCGTACACCACTTCTCCCTGCAGCACTTCCCAGAGCATGTGCGCCCGCCCGCGCGTGCTGTGCTCTTCCTCGAGCGTCACCATGTAGCTGGGGCACATCGAGCCGCTGTCTTGCTTGCGGCACTCGCCCAGGCCGATGCAGCGCACGGTGGCTTTGGCGAACGATCCGTGGTCGTCGGGAAATTGAAAATAAGTTTTGGGATCGTGCGGTTTGTAGTCCGCGCCCAGGCGCAGGTTTTCGGTGGGCAGATACGCGTTGACCACCTTGTTCGGATTCATCTTATTGTCCGGGTCCCACGCGGACTTGAATTCCCCGAACGCTTTGATCAACTCGGGACCGAACATTTTGGGAAGCAGCGCTGCGCGCGATTGCCCGTCTCCGTGCTCTCCGGACAGCGAGCCGCCGTAGCTCACCACGATGTCCGCGGCGCGCTGGACGAACTCGTAGTAGTTGCGAATCCCCTCTTCGCTCTCCAGATCGAAGCTCACGCGCATGTGAATGCAGCCGTGGCCGAAATGCCCGTAGAACGCGGTGTGGTAGTGGTATTCGTCCAGCAGCTTGCGAATGTCCCGGAGGTAATTGCCCAGCCGCTCGGGCGGCACGGCGGCGTCGTCCCAGCCTTCCCATTCGGGTGGCATGCCGGGAGCGGCGGCGGCCGCGCGCGGACCCGATTCGCGCAGCTTCCAGACGTGCTTCGCCTCCGCCTTCGTGTACAGCCGCATGGTGGGAGGATCGGGCTCCCGATTCAGCTGGTCGATTAGCTGCCGCGCGCGTGCGTCGGCTTCCGCCGGATCGTTCGAACCGAATTCCACGAGCAGGAAGCCGCGACCCTCGGGGATCAGCTCGAGGTTCGGCGCCTTCTTGATTTTCAGGCCATCCACGATGGTGCCTTCGAAACCCTCGAGGCCTATTGGCTTCAACGGCAGGATTTCGGGAACGTGGTCGGCGGCGGAAAACGTATCCCGGTAGCCGAGGCAGACGAGCGAGCGGTGCTGCGGGCTTTCGATGAGCCGCAGCTTCGCCTCCAGCACGACCATGCAGGTGCCTTCGCAGCCGACGAGGGTCTTGGCGACGTTAAAGCCGTTCTCAGGCAGGAGCTGGTCCAGGTTGTAGCCCGAAACGCGGCGGGGGATGTTCGGATATTTCGCCCGGATCAGATCCGCGTACCGATCGCGGATCCCGCGCAGCTTGGAGTAAATCTCTCCTCGGCGGCCTCCCTGCGCGATGATTGACTCCAGCTCCTCTTCACCGCGGATCGGGCCCACGGTGAGCACCGTGCCGTCATAGAGCAGAATTTTCAGCTCGAGCACATTGTCGACGGTTTTGCCCGCCAGCAGCGAGTGCGTGCCACAGGAATTGTTTCCGATCATGCCGCCGAGGGTGCAGCGGCTGTGCGTGGATGGATCGGGACCGAAGGTGAGCTGATTTTTTTCCGCGCGATTGCGCAGCGTGTCCAGGACCACGCCGGGCTGAACGCGCGCGTAGCGGCCCTCGACGTTGATCTCCAGAATCTGGTTCATGTACTTCGTGAAATCGAGGACCACGGCAACATTGCAGGTCTGGCCCGCGAGGCTGGTTCCTGCGCCGCGGGGCAAGACGGGCGCGCCGTATTTTCTGCACGCGGCGACCGCCGCGATTACGTCGCTTTCGTCCCTGGGTACCACGAGGCCAATGGGAATCTGGCGGTAGTTCGAGCCGTCGGAAGAATAGAGCGCGCGGCTTCCGCGATCGAAGCGCACCTCACCCTTCACCACGCGTTTGAGTTCGTTTTCGAGTTCGCCGGCCTGCGCGAACGAATCGACAGGCTTCGCGTGCGAGCTGAGAGGCAGAGGGGTCGTAATCTGGACTGTGCTCATAATTTTGGGTGAACTTCGGGCGGTATTTTGACTCGCCCGAACGAACATGGCAAGCACTACTCGCAGTACAGAAACTTTCATCGTGCGGCGCCGGCATCCGGCCGGCAGTTTTGGCATGGGCAGCACGCGACGAAATCGCCGGCAGGATGCCGGCGCCACAATGTCGTTCCGAAAAACAGTATTGCTGACCGGCATGGGCGCGGTGTATATCTGACGGACTGCATTCCATTTCGAATTTGGGCCCTCTTTCCCGGGGTGATGGAGGAACGGAAATATGGATCAGTCGGGTGCGTCCGGACGAAGTAGTGTGCGCTGGGAAGTGCTGCTTCTCCTGTGTCTGATGTACCTCATCACCTATCTGGACCGCGTCAGCATGGCCAATACCGCGCCGCTGATCATCAAGGAGTACGGCTTCAGCAAGATCACCATGGGGGTGATCTTCAGCGCGTTCATCTGGTCGTATTCCCTGTTCCAGGTTCCGGGAGGCTGGTTGGGCGATCGGTTCGGACCG
The DNA here is from genome assembly GCA_963800455.1 of uncultured Acidobacteriota bacterium. Lineage (GTDB taxonomy): Bacteria > Acidobacteriota > Terriglobia > Acidiferrales > UBA7541 > Palsa-360. The sequence continues at coordinate 2,879,342 of CAWDAY010000004.1, forward strand.
CGAAAAGTCCTGTCGGTCATTATGGCGTATCGCACCGTGATCGCCGTGATCACCACGCTGGCCACGGGCTTTTATTCCTTTTGGGGTATTCGCTTTGCCCTGGGCGTGGGCGAGGCGGGCGCGTTTCCCACCGCCACGCGCGCCATGCAGATGTGGTACCCGCGCGACGAACGCGGGTTCGTGCAGGGAATCAGCCACGCGGCCAGCCGCTTTGGCGCGGCGATCGGCCCGCCAGTCGCGGTGGCGATCATGATTCATTACGGCTGGCGGTCGGTGTTTTATGTGATCGGCGCCCTGAGCCTGCTGTGGTCCGTGCTTTACATGCTGGTCTACCGCAACATGCCCGAGGAACACCATAGCGTGAGCCGCGAGGAACTGGCGCGCATCCGCGGCCTCGACGAGAAGGGCGAAATCAAGCAGGCCAACGTCGGCAAGCGTCCGAAGGTTCCCTGGAGCGTCCTGCTGCGGCACGGCAACATGTGGGGCATCATGTGCGCCTATGCCGCCTACATTTATTCGCTGTGGTTTTTTCTTTCCTGGCTGCCGTCGTATCTGGTCGAATTCCGCCACTTCACCCTGATCAAGACGGGCCTCTTCGCGTCGATGCCCCTTGGCGCGGGGGTGGTTGGAGACGCATTCGGCGGCTGGCTGACCGACAAGCTGTTTGTGAAGACCGGGAACGTGAAATTTTCCCGCCGCTCGGTGGCCATCACAGCCATGGTCGGCTGCGGCACGTTCACGATGTTTGCCGCTCTGGCGGCGAATCCCAACACGGCGGTCTATTGCCTGACCGCCGCGATGTTCTTCCTGGAAATGAACATCGGTCCCGCGTGGGCCGTGCCGATGGACGTCGGCGGAGAATTCTCCGGCACCGTCTCCGGCATGATGAACATGGCGGGCCAATTTGTCGGTGCGCTTTCGCCGACGGTTTTCGGGATCCTCGTGTCCAAGGGCGCGTGGGTCGCGCCTTTCGCTGTCTCCGCCGGCCTGCTGTTCATTGGCGCCGCTATCTGGGCCTTCTGGATCGATCCCGAGCAGTCCGTCATCGACCGGGACCCGGGAACGAAGGGCCCTTCCGTTGGAGTCATGCCAACGCCTGTGGCGTCGGTGAATCGATAGCACGGAGATGTTGTGCACAGCACCGTCGCAAGACCCGCGAGAGGATGGCGCTTGGCGCCCCTAAAAGCACACAAAGACCTGGTGTGAAGTCGCCGGCATCTTTCGCTGGACACTGTATCTTTTTTGGTACATACTCCCAAGGAGAGGCAAGGTGGCTGAAGAGCCTCTTATTCGAATCCCCGTCCGCTTTTACAGCACTCCCGCGGGGCGGGAGCCAGTCATCGAATGGCTTCATAGCCTCGACACAGAAGATCGGCACGCGATCGGACTGGACCTTATGCGGGTGCAATTCGGATGGCCGATTGGGATGCCACTCGTCCGAAGCTTGAAGGATGGTCTCTGGGAATTGCGATCGAGGCTGCCGAGCGGGAAAATTGCAAGGTTGATGCTATGTTTCCATGACAACAAAATCGTCGCTCTGCATGGCTTCATCAAGAAAACGCAAAAGACGCGACTCGAGGATTACACACTCGCAAAGCAACGCATGAGAGAGGTGAAATCGTGAAAAGAAAGAACCCCCATATCGGGTCGTCCCTTGATGATTTTCTGAAAGAGGAGGGGATTCTCGAGGAAACCCGCGCCGTCGCTCTCAAAGAAGTGCTCGCTTGGCAGGTTCAAAAGGCAATGAAGAAGAAAAAGATCAATAAAGTTGAGATGGCTCGGCGCATGAGGACAAGCCGCGCGGCGCTTGATCGCCTTCTCGATCCCGGCTACGCGTCTGTCACCCTCCAAACTTTATGCAAGGCGGCCAGGGCTGTTGGACGAGACCTGCGGATCGAGCTTGTCTGAGTCTGTCTTCCTGCAACCCGAAACAGCTACCTTCCCATCGTCGCGGGCTCGGATTTCTTTTGCGGCGTAGCGAGTGAATTGAGCGCCGCCAACACACCGCCTTCTTTGTGCGGCACGCCCGCGAGGCGCAGGCCCATTTCCACGCCGCACAGGGTTCCCGCGAGCGTCAAGTCATTGAACGCGCCCAGGTGTCCGATCCGGAAAACTTTTCCCGCCAATTTCGACAGGCCCGCGCCGAGAGACATGTCGAAATGTTCCAGGATCACGGCGCGCAATTTGTCCGAGTCGTGGCCTTCCGGCATGAAAACCGCCGTCAGCGAGCTGGAATATTCGCGCGGTTCCTCGCAAACGATTTCCAGTCCCCAGGCGCGGACGGCCGCGCGAGTCGCCTCCGCGTAACGGTCATGCCGCTTGAAAATATTGGCCAGGCCTTCTTCCCGCATCATCAGGAGCGCTTCGCGCAAGCCGTACAGCAGATTCGTCGGTGGCGTATAGGGAAAAAAGCCGCTGCGATTCGGCTTCAGCATTTCCTGCCAGTCCCAATAGGACCGCGGCAGCTTGGCATTCTCGGTGGCGCGCAGCGCCTTCTCCGAAATGGCGTTGAAACTCATGCCCGGGGGAAGCATCAGGCCTTTCTGCGAGCCGGCAATCGTGACGTCCACGCCCCATTCGTCGTGGCGATAATCGATGGAAGCCAGCGAAGAAATCGTATCCACCAATAGCAGAGCGGGATGCTTGGCCTTATCGATCGCGCGGCGAATTTCCGGGATCCGGCTGGTCACGCCCGTCGAGGTCTCGTTGTGCACGACCAGGACTGCTTTGATCGCGTGGCCCCGATCCGCCGTGAGCCGCGATTCCAATGCCTCGGCGCTCGCGCCTCTGCGCCAGTTGCCGGGCACGTAGTCGACTTGAATGCCGAATTTCTCGGCGACGCCGCGCCAAAGAGACGAAAAATGGCCGGTCTCAAAGAGGACAACGCGATCGCCCGGAGAAAGGGTATTCACGAGTGCCGCTTCCCAAGCCCCCGTTCCGGAAGCCGGGTACATCACGACCGGGCCCGCCGTTTGAAATACCGCGCGCACTCCGTCGAGAACTTCTTTACCCAGCGCGGCGAATTCCGCGCTGCGGTGGTCGATCACCGGCGCATCCATAGCTCGCAAGATACGATCGGGTACGTTGGTGGGACCTGGAATTTGGAGAAAATGGCGTCCTGTGTGAATCATGGCGGCTCCGGATGAAAGTGAACCAAAATTGTACATGCTCAGCTCGGAGGAGCGCAACCGGCTCGTCAGGTTGAAGTTGACGGCCTATGCGGTTGTGGTGTACGAATCTTGAAAGCTCGGAATGCAGGAATCCCGTCGTAACCAGGAAAACGGATCAGGCATCGAACTGTAACCAGGAGCCTTATGACCAAACGTATGAAAGCGATACTGACAGGGGTAGTGTTTTTGGGGGCCGCGCTGCTGCTTTGGGCCTCCGGCAGCCGCGCCCAGGCGCAGGGCGCGCAGAGCGGCGAAATTTCCGGGACCGTCACGGCGAACCGGGATTACGCGTTAAGCGAAGCGTCGGGGAATCACATTCCCGCGCTGTATGCCGTCCGCGTGCGAGCGAGAGACACCGAGCGGCACATCACCTATACCGTCTTCACGCAGAAGGGCCACTACCAGATTTACAATCTGCCGCCGGGCACGTATGAGATGTCGGCGCTGCAGGACGGGTTCGATTCGAAAGGCCCGACGGTGGAGGTCAAAGCGGGCGAGACGAAGACGGCGGACGTTGCCTTGCTCGTCCGGCCCGACAAATTGCGCTCGGAACTGGTCGATTTCAACGCGCTGTTTCCCCCCAGCCCGACGCGCGACTACCTCATGCAAAACTGCATGGGCTGCCACGGCTATGAGCACATCCCCTGGCAGCGGATGCAGGGCGGCACAGGCCGGAACGCGGACGTCTGGGGCGCCGCGGTGAGCCGCATGTTTAACATGGACGGGACCAGCCCCGTCAACCATACCGGGGTCCCCCAGGTGAACCCTGACGCGATCCCTCAGGAGAAGCGCGACGAGATCGCGGCGTATTTCGCGAAAATATTTCCGGAAGGCATGAAGCGGCGCGATCTGAAGCTGGACGACCTTCCGCTGGACGAAAAGGCTCTTTCCAAGACGATTTTTATCGAGTACGACCTGCCTCCGATAAAGGAAGGGCCGCGCACAGAGTATTCGGAACACGACGTGTGGCCGAGCCGCATTTCCAACTCGGTTTACGTCGCCCAGATGGGTACGGATTCGGTTCAGGCGATGGACAGGAGCCGCATTGACTATCCCGGGCGCTTCCAGACTTTCGTTCTCCCGAATCCTGATGAGGGGCATCGTGTACTCGGCCCGCACGGCATAACACAAGCCAAGGACGGGCACGTCTACACGGCGGACATCGATGAAAGCGCTATAACTGAGTTGGACCCGGAAACCGGCAAAGCCGTCACATATGCGACACCGACGCGCAGCACCCCGCACACAATTCGATCCGATTCCAAAGGCAACGTCTGGTTTACGGAGATGCAGGGCAAGAGCATGGTCGCCAAGCTGGACGCCGTCACCAAGAAAATCACGGAGTGGGATCCCTCGCCGAGCGACGCCAACGCCCACTATTACGGCATGACGGTCGACCAGAAGGATCGCGTCTGGGCCGTCGGCATGACCTCTCACAAGCTCGTCGGCTACGATCCCAAGACCGGTAAATGGTCGGTCTATGCCACGCCGACGCAGCCCTCAGGCCCGCGCCGCCCCACGGTCGATTCCAAGGGCAAGGTCTGGTTCTCCGAGCACATCGGGCAAGCCCTCGGCGTTCTCGATCCGGATACGGGCAAGATCACCGAGTACAAGGATCCCTTCAAACTCGGCGGCGGATACGAATGCTACGCCGACTCGCACGACAACATCTGGGTGACCCTCCGAAGCTATGGGGTCCTGGCTCGCTTCGATCAGAAGACCAAGACCTACACTTATTTCCCGGAACCCTTCCCGGACATCATGGGCCGAGAACACCCCGGACCGAACGGCACGCGCCTCGGCGGGCTGTATCCGCCAAAGATCGAGGAAGACGGCCAAGGAACGTTCTGGTATTCGGGAATTCGGATGACGACCCTGACCGCATTTAAGCCCGAGGGTAACGTACCCAAGGGCCAGGCGTCGGGCAACTGAACGCTTCGTCTTCCGCTATCCTTGCGGGCCGCGGCTGAAGAGGTTGCGGAACTAGCGGTTTATTTTGTCATTCCGAACGAAGTGAGGAATCTCGCTTTGGCCTACACGGAGGAAAAGAGAGATTCCTCGGCGCGTAGCGCGCCTCGGAATGACAAAATTTCGGGTATTTCTGCAGCCTGTGAAGCCGCGGCCTTAAGGGGATCGACAAACCCAGAGCTTTCGCCCCGGAACTCTCATCGAGTCTGGAGGGTCGGCTCTGGAGAAACACGCGTTTCCGCAACAAATCGAAAAAAGGAGAAACAGTGCGCAACAAAATGAGTTTGACCTCCGCCGACGCGGACAAAATCATGGCAGCCTGCAAGGCCGAAGCGGCGAAAAACAAATGGAACGTCAGCATCGCCGTCGTGGACGACGGCGGATTTGTAGTGCGCCTCGACCGGCTCGACGGCGCGGTGGGCCAGAGCGCCGGGATTGCAACCGCCAAGGCACAGACCGCGGCCGCGACGAAGTCGCCGACCAAGGCGCTGGAGGACATCGTGAAGGATCGCCCCGCGATGATCGCGATGCCGGGGCGGCTCGCGGTGCAGGGCGGCTTGCCAATCGTGTACCAGGGCGAATGCGTCGGGGCCGTGGGAGTTTCAGGCGTTAAGTCGCACGAAGACGAACAGGTCGCCGCGGCGGGGATAAAGGCGCTGGAAGCGTAAAGCGTTTCCTTCTTGCCGGCACTTCAGCGTAAGGCCGAAAAAACTCCCGCTGTCATTCCGAGCGAAGCGAGGAATCTCTCTGTGTATCGGTAACCGATCACGGAGAGATTCCTCGGCGCGCGTAATGCCCCGAAAGGGCAGAATTTCAAGTCTTCCGTAAATCGTAAACCTTCCGCCGACGAACTAATTCCGGGCAAGACGCCCCAAAACTCGCCGCGGGACGGCCAACCGGTTCTCTTCAGGGTTTTTGGGCCAGGTTGGCTTCCATATGCGCCACGCATTGCCATTGCCCGTCTTTCTTCATGAAGACGTTCAGGAATCTCCTGTTGGCGGTGGAGACCTCCCCTCGATATTCGACCTTGGATTTGCTGATCCCGGTGACGAAGCCGGCATCTCCGTGCACCGTCACTTGAACGTCCTCGTGCACGAAAGAAATGAAATGAAGGCTTCTGCCCTTGAGTTCGGCTAAATGCTGGGCTTTCGTCAGGATCGCGCCGGTAGCGTTCGTGTACACCAAATCGTCCGAATAAATCCGCTCCAGAGTGGCGATATCGCCCTTTTGCAGCGCTACGTTCCTTTCCTCATCGGCCTTGAGAATTTCATCCTTTACGCTGTCCGGAGGCGTCGCGCTCCGGGCCGTGCGCCATGCGATTGTAAAAAGAGCGAGAACCGATAGAGTTACCGCAACCATTCGTCGCCGCGTCATTCTATTTCTCCTATCTTCTGGAATGGATCCGACTCTAGTGAAAAAATTCCGCAAGACTTGCTGAACCGTGATAGCACGCGCGCGCTCGAAGCGTCAAGGCGTGGCAGGACAGCCGAAAGCGGCCGTCCTACCGGTGCGGAAGCGCCGGCTCGACTACGGAAAGCTCCGGGTTGATCAGAAACGTCCAGATCAGCGCGCCGACGACCATCACGCCCGCACTGACCAGGAACGGAGCGACCCAGAGTCCGCGGTTGAACAAACTTCCGTAGACGACCGCGGTGGACGCTCCACCCAGGGCACCGACCATATTCATCACGCCCGTTACCGTGCCGCTAAATTGACCGCCCACATCCATCGGTACGGCCCACGCCGGGCCGATCACCCATTCGAGAAAAAAGAAGGAAAGGGCCAAACAGAGGATCGAGATGAATCTGTTCGCGGTCAGTGCGGCCGGAATCACGAAAGCGGCGGCCAGAAGAAAGCCGGGAGCGGCAACCACGCGGCGCGCCAATTTGGCTTTGCCGGTGGTCTTGAGGATCAGATCGGAGAGCGAGCCGCCGGTGATGTCTCCCGCCATCCCTGCAAGCAGGGGAACGGATCCCCAAATTCCCAGCGAGCGAATGGACATGTGGAGATGCTCTCGCAGATACGTTGGATACCACGTCAGGTAAAAGTTCGTCCCAAAAAAAAAGCAGAAATACCCGAGAGAGATGAACCACATGTTGGGCGAGAGGAGAATCTGCTTCCATGGAGTCGCGAGCTTCGTAATGGCAGGGCGCTTAATGGTCCCATCCGGGTTCACGCCACGGATGACGGCCAGTTCCATCCGATTGACGCCTTTGTGCTCCTCCGGAAGGTCGCGGTAGAAAATGCTGAAGACCATCGCCCATACAACACCCAGGGATCCGAAAATGTAGAAGATTGCGCGCCATCCGAACGCCAGCAGAATGCTGCCGGCAATAAAAGGAGTGACCGCTACGGCGAAGCGGCTGAAGAAATGCGTCGTGCCCTGGATCCGGCCGCGTTCGATGCGCGGAAACCAGAGTTGCATGCCGCGGCTGGCGACGGGAAATGCCCCGGATTCACTCAGTCCCAGAACGAAGCGGGCGCCAAATAGAGAGCCGAACCCGAGCGCTGCGCCGGTCATTACAGCGGTAGCGGACCACAGCGTCATGATGGCCGTGAGCACGCGTTTCGGACCGAAGCGGTCGCCAAACCACCCGGAAGGAACTTGACCCAGCGCATAGGCCCACGTAAAAGCGGCGAGGACGAGGCCCATGGCGCTTTTGCTCAGACCGAATTGTTTGGCGATTTCCGGCTGCGCGACAGAAATATTGCTGCGGTCCATGTACGTGATCAGGTACATGAAGCTGATCAGGACGAGGACCAGCCAGCGGGTCTTGGACGGTTTGGGTGCGGCGTTCTCCTGGATGGCAGCGCTTGCCGAGGCAGACGCGCGATTTATGTCCGGCATTCTTGTCCCTGACGGTGCTGGAAACGATGAGAAAAAGGAAAAGCGGTCGCGCGGGCAGTCCACGCCACGAAACCGCACCCTGAAAACTTCTTCCGCCGGATGCTATTCCCGCGGCCGTGCGGGCGCTGTTGTGCGAACTCCAACGAATTCATTTTCACCGGCGCGGCGCTGATCCTTCGCGGGCCACGCAATATCGATGGGGCGATTTTCTTCCGCCGATTGATCCGCGGCCTGATACACCTGCATCACCATGCGCGCGTGCTCGGGCGTAACCAGCGGCTGTTTCCCCCTCGCGACGCAATCCAGGAAGTGAATGGTCTCGGCTTCCATCGGGCCGGCGTACACGTGCTCCACTTTTTCGCCGGGCATCGTCGAGAGAGGAAATTCGATGCCGCGCTTCATCGTGTTGATGCTGACGTCGCGGTGCGAGTCGTCCACCATGATCGCGCCTTCGCTGCCAACCATCTCGATCCAAGTGGATGAAAAATTCGGATACGCCGGCGGAAGCACCCAGCCCGCGCCGATCGTGAAGACGCTGCCGTCGTCCAGCGTCACGACGATCCAGACGCAGTCCGGGACGCCGTGCGTGGGCTGCATGATTTTGTTGACCAGCTGCGCATAGACGCGAATGGGTTTCCGCGGCTCAAAGCACCAGAGCACGAAGTCGATGTCGTGCGTCGCCTCCATGGCCGCCGGCGAAAGCTTGATGCGGCCGCCGATTTTGTTGCCGAGATTGCGCGTGATGTGGCGGCTGACGAGCGCGCTCGAAGGCTGGCCGATCGTCCCGTCCGTGATGCACCGCTTCACGTATGCGAATTTGGGATTGAAGCGTTGCGAGTATCCGATAGTGAAGAGCAACGATTTGGACCGTGCGAGGCCGATCAATTCGTCCGCTTCCGCCAGCGTGAGCGAAATCGGTTTCTCCAGCAGGAGATTCTTGCCCGCGAGCAGCGTCTCCTTGGCCATCGGGTAGTGAACCGTTTCCGGCGTCGCGGAAACGATGATCGAGTCGATGGCGTCGTTCTTCAGGAGCTCGCGATAATCCGTGGTCGCCGTGACCGGATGCGTTTTGTCCGCAATTTCCTTGAGGCGCGCTTCCTTGATTTCGGCGATGTGCAACTCACCGACGTAAGGGCTCGCGGCGCACGTTTCCGCGCGAATGCCCCCGCACCATCCCGTTCCGATGATTCCAATATTGACTTTCCGCATGCTGCCTCCCAGTCGAGTCTGGAAAACTATATGGTAGCCGATTTTCGTTTCCGGGCGCGCCATATTACTACAAATGCCCCATAGTGTTCGTCACGCCTGCGCGGCTTTTCGGCATGCGTTCGGGACCAACTATTTCCAGTAGGAATCCACGGAAAGATATCGAATGGAGCAGGGAGCGCCATCGTAGACCACGGCGGCTATGTAGTCTTTGGCTGGACGGTGCGCGGCCAATTGCCAGCGGAGATTCACGCCCCCGAGGAACTGCGCTGCCTGGCCGGGCGACAGGCTCACGGAAAAACTGTCGAGCGCGACCTGCAATCCCATTCCGGTCGCTTTCAAATACGCTTCCTTGCGCGTCCAGCAGTTGAAAAAACCCTCGACCCTGGCATCCGGAGCCAGCGCCAACAGTTCGCTGACTTCGCGCGCTGAAAAATAGCGCTTGGCGATGTCGTCGCCGGCGGAGTCGGGACGCACATGTTCCACGTCAATGCCAAGATTTCGCTTTCGGGCAATTGCATACACGGCAAGGCCCGACGAGTGCGACAGATTGAAGCAAACCTCGCTCGAAGCATTGGCTCCCGCGAGCACGGGCTTGCCGTGCGGTCCGTAGGAGAATTCCAGGCTGGCCGGGGCTTGCTGCAGATACGCGCCGAGCAATTCGCGGAGCACGCCCCGCGCTGAGACGAAGCGGTTCCGGTCGCTCGCAAAATGGAACCGGTCCGCGCGGCCTTTCTCTTCGAGCGAAAGTGTGGCCTCCAAATCCCGAAGCGCGGGCTCTTCGCGGTCCAGGGCCGCGTGCCACACGTGGATTTTGTCCCCGAGCTGCTCCCATTCCGCTGATGAAATTCTCTGCACGGTTCCCCTTTGCCTGCCGCTTCCGGCCCGCCCACCGAGCATCTTAGACGACCCCGAACGCGGCTGGTATGGCATCCTACCCGCCCCCTGCCCGAAACGAAACATGGGTGTTCGATTCCCTGGCGGGATGCTGGCGATCTCATTTTTGCTGGGATAACATTCTAGTTCCCCATGTCTAACTACGAATCGCCGTGGATGAACGAGGAACTGCAGCTGTATCGCAAGACCCTCCGCGAGTTTATTCAGGAGGAATTCCTTCCTCGCCAGGCCAAGTGGCGCGAGCAGCACCGGCCCGACGTGGAGGCGTGGAAGCTGGCGGGTGAAACCGGCCTTTTGCTTCCGGACGTGCCCGAGGATTACGGCGGCGGAGGAGGCACCTTCGCGCATCAGGCAGTGGTGACGGAAGAACTGGCGCAAGCGGGTATGAATTTCGGCTGCGGTGTGCAAAGCATCGTCTCGCACTACATCCTCACCTACGGGACCGAGGAGCAAAAGAAGAAGTGGCTTCCGGCCATGGCGCTTGGGGAAGTCGTAGGCGCGATCGCCATGACCGAGCCTTCGGCCGGCTCCGACCTGCAATCCATCAAGACCACAGCGCGCCGCGAAGGCAATGAGTACGTTCTGAGCGGTTCAAAAACATTCATCACCAACGGTTTTCACGCCGGCCTGGTCTGCGTGGCCGCGAAGACGGATCCGAAGGCGGCCGGGTTCCGAGGCATTTCCATGATCGTGGCGGAGACGAAGAACCTGAAAGGCTACCGCGTCGGCAATTCCCTGGAAAAAGTGGGCATGCACGAAATCGACACCTGCGAACTTTTCTTCGACGATGTGAGAGTGCCTGCTGCCAACCTGCTCGGCAAAGCCGAGGGCGAGGGCTTTACGCAGATGATGGAGCAACTGCGCTTCGAGCGCCTGATGATCGCAGTGGGCGCGATTGCCACCATCGAGCGCGCCCTGGCCATCACCGTCAAATACGCGAAAGATCGCAAGGCCTTCGGCCAGACGCTCATCGATTTTCAGAACGCGCGCTTCAAGCTGGCGCAGTGCAAGACGGAGGCGCAGATCGGCCGGGTATTTATCGACAACTGCATCGAGCGGTTCATCGCCGGCCGGTTCGATGCGGTGACCGCCGCCATGGCCAAGTATTGGATGACGGAATGCCAGTGCCGCATCGTCGACGAGTGCGTCCAACTTCACGGCGGATACGGTTACATGACGGAGTACCCGATCGCGCAGATGTGGATGGATAGCCGCGTGCAGCGCATCTATGCGGGAACGAATGAGGTTTTAGAGGAGTTGATTGGCTGGTCGCTCTGATGCTGCACTGCCTCGCCTGCCCGATGCGGGAACAGGCGACATCACCTCGGATTGTCCGTCCGGCAACACGATCACCTCGGGCGGCTTTTTGAACCGCCTCAAGAATTTCCTCCACACCGCTATAGCCACCATCGGAGCGGTCCCCAACACCAGCCGGATGGCCATGCGTCGATCCCCGTCTCGCCAGCAGCGGGCCGCGGCCCACTGCGCGGACACGCCGCCCAAGAACGTGTAGCGGTCCAAGAGCCGCTTCCGCCCTCCCGGATACGCTCCCTGGCGCTCCAAGCGAGCGACCCCAAGCAATCCGTTCGCGTGCGCCCGGGAGCTATTGACGCTGTTTTCCCCATGCAGGCGGTACACCACGGTTCGAGGGGTTTGGATAATAACAAGCGGTCCATGAGTCCCGATCTTGAGGACGAAGTCAACGATGTCCCCGTGCCAGGTTCGGGAGGTGGTGTTTCGGAAGCCGCCAATCTCTTCATAAACGGATTTCCGGACCAGGTACAGGCTGCACATGAGGTTGAGCGGAACGGTCTTCGACAGGCAGTCCTTGAAGACGATCACTTCGACCCGATCAGTGGGCATCGGCTGAACCGGAAGCGGCTTTCCGTCGCGGTAATACACTTCCGATCCGACGACCAACGGAGGCGAATCCAGGGCCCGGAGGACGCGATCGTAGGTTTCCAGCGCCGTCGGGAAGAAAAAATCGTCGCAGTCCAGCAGAGCGATGTATTCGCCGCGGGCTGCGGCGACACCGGTATTGCGAGCGACTTCCGGGCCGCTGTTCTCCTGACGGATTGCATGGATCCGGTCTCCGTACGTCTTCAGAACGTCCGGCGTTCCGTCGGTCGATCCGTCATCCACCACGATTACTTCAAAATTGGTAAACGTTTGGGACAACACGGAATCGATCGCCGCGCCGATGAACTGCGCCCGGTTGTAAGCCGGGATCACCACGCTGAACCGTACGTTGCTATGATTCTCGCGCCCTTGGCCGTGCTGCCAGTTGGTCATCTTGCAGTAGTGACCAGCTTTCTCAGCGAGATTCCCTCAAATCTAGCTTGTATTTACGTCAGGAATGGATTCGTTGTTCGCCTTTCGCGCCGAGGCTTCAGAGAGGGTCGGTTTGGCCTCCACGCGACAGTAATGCCGGCGTCGATCATCTAGAGCGTTTGGTCACACTCTATTTTGACACTTCTGGCGGGGAATGGTTGCTCGGAATGCGATAGAAAGATTACTGTTTGGACAAGGCAAGGCTCTGAGCCCGCTCGCGGGCGGTGCGCGCTTTGGGGCCCTTCGCAGGGCGCTGTTGCGCGGCCTTCAACCGGATCGAGAATTCCTTGGCGAGTTGCGAAACGTTGGGCTCCAGCAAAACGTTCTGCTGGTGCCCGGGAACTTCACAGATTTCAAAGTTGCCCAGGAACGTTTGACTCCAGCCTAGTTTTTCGTCGGCGATCAAGCCGCCCAATTGCTGGCTCGCGCGAAATACAACCACGTCGCCGCGGTACGGCGCCGGCCTGTATTCATCCATGGCTTTCTTGTGCTCCACACCCAGAGCCTCAAAGAAATAGAGCTTGGACAATTCCGGCGACATCGAGGGTTGTTTGCCCGTGGCGTTTTGATAGGCGATCGAAGTTCGGACGCGCACCACGTCCCACAGATGCGAGAGCCGCTCCCTCACATAGCCCTTCCGGCCGTGCGACAGGTTCTCAAATTCAAGATGGGCGCGCTTCCGCAGCTGATACCAGAAGCGCTTGTACGCCGGAGTGCCCGGCTTGAAGTCCATCGCTTCCGGATGGATCGATTGGACCAGGATCACCAAATTGACTTTCTGGCCGGCTGCGGTCAGTTGTTCCGCGGCTTCCAGCGCCAGCAATCCGCCGAGGCAAAACCCGCCGAGGTAGTAGGGGCCGTTGGGTTGAAACGCCCGCAACTCGGCGACGTAGGCGGCCGCCATTTCCTGCAAGGTCGCGTCCTTGATGATATTTCCATCCAGGCCTCGAGCCTGAAACGCGTAGACGGGCTGATCCGATTCCAGATGGTTCACCAGCGGATGGTAGTCGAGGACGTTCCCGCCGTGGGCGTGCATCAGGAACAGGGGAGGCTTGGCCCCGCCCGTTCGCACGGGAACGAGCAGAGACCAGCTGGGCTTGAAGTCCTCTTTGTGAAGCAGCGCGGAGAGTTTCGCAACCGTGGGGGCTTGCAGCAAGGTCGCCAGCGGCAGGTCCACTCCAAATTCTTCGCGAATCCGCGACAATGCCTTGATGGCCATCAGCGAATGTCCGCCAAGATCGAAAAAGTCGTCGTGGATGCCGACCCGCGGCACTTTCAGCAGTTCGGCCCACATCGCCGCGACCTTTTTCTCCGTTTCCGTCGTAGGGGCCACGAATTCATGCGCCGCCGAAATATTCGCATGCGTCGGAGCCGGAAGGGCTTTCCGGTCGATCTTGCCGTTCTGCGTCAGAGGAAAGGATTCCATCAAAACAAAGTGCGCCGGCACCATGTATTCGGGCAGCGTTTGCTTCAGGAATTCTTTCAGCTCGTCGACCGATGGCGATCGATTCGGCTGGGGGACTGCGTACGCCACCAGTTGTTTGTTGCCGGGCGCTTCCGCGACCGCCAGCACCGTGCAAGTTTGCACGGCCGGATGCGCGGCCAGCGCCGCCTCGATTTCTCCCAGTTCGATCCGGTATCCGCGCACTTTCACCTGATCGTCCACGCGGCCCAGATATTCCAACACGCCATCTCTGCGATAGCGCGCCAGGTCTCCGCTCTTGTAGAGCCTCGCGCCGGCACTTCCGGAGAACGGATCGGGAATGAATTTTTTCTCGGTCAGGTCGGGCCGGTTCAAGTATCCGCGCGCCACGCCAGCGCCGCCGATGTACAAATCGCCTTTCACGCCGACCGGCACCGGTTGCAGATTACCGTCCAGAATGTAGAGCTGCGTGTTGGCGATCGGCCGGCCGATGGCCACCGGGCCCGTCCGCGGGTCCGCAGGCCGGACTTCATAGACGCAGCATCCCACCACGGTTTCCGTCGGTCCGTATTCGTTGACCAGGTGCGTCCCCGGCGCAAATTCCCGCCACAGCGTCAGGTTATCCGCCAGCAGGGCTTCGCCGCCGATCACGAAGGTCTTCGTAACCGTGGCGGCTTCTTCCGAACTGAGCTGCTGGCTCAGCAATTCCAAATGGGCGGGAGTGATCTTCACCAGGCTGCGGGTTTCGTGTTTCTTCAAGGCCGCAATCAGGTTTTGGGCGCCGACATCTTCCTGCAGCAGCTCGACTTTTCCGCCGGCGAGCAGCGCCGGGTACAAACTCGTGACCGTCAAGTCGAACGAAATCGAAGAGTGCACCGGAACCGAGCGCCCTTCTTCCACTCCATACGCCTGGATCGCCCACCACAGATAGTTGACCAGGCCGCCCTGCAGAATCATCGCCCCTTTCGGCTCCCCCGTCGATCCGGAGGTGTACATCACGTACGCCAGGTTCGATGGGACCGACACGGTTTCCGGATTCTCGGAGCTTTCCTTGGCGATGGCGTCCCAATCCGCATCGACGAGGATGGCCTTATCGGCGGCCGACGGGAACAGGCGCTTCAGTTCGCTGCTCGTCAGCAGAAATTTCGCCGCGGAATCCTGCAGCATATAGGAAAGCCGTTCCGGCGGATAAGCCGGATCCAGCGGCACGTACGCGCCGCCGGCCTTCCAAATCCCCAAAAGTCCAATCACGAGTTCCGGAGTGCGGTTCAGGCAGACGCCCACCAGCGTTTCGGGGCCGACTCCGCGTTTTCGCAGATAGTGCGCCACTCGATTGGCGCGCGCGTTCAGTTCGCGGTAGCTCAGCGTCTGGCCCTGATAGACGACCGCGGCGAGATCCGGTGTTTTTGCCGCCTGCTGCTCGAAGAGCTCGTGCGCGCATCGATTCGGGTACTCGGCGCTCGTTTCATTCCACTCGTGCACGAACCGATCGCGCTCGCTTGCGCTGAGGATGCCCAGTTCCGAGGCGCGTTTCTCTGGATCTTCGCAGGCGCCCCCCAGCAGGTTCTGCAAGTGCTGCGCTATTTCGGCAGCGGTGCCGGGGTCGAATAGATCGGTGTCGTATGTAATCGTTCCGCATAGATGTTCACCGCGAATCTCGAAGGAGAAGCGCAAGTCGAGACGGGCGAATCCGCCGGAGTCCTTCGCCGCGGAGGCGTCCGCTGAAAATTGCGATACCCCTACGTTGAACAACGGATTACCGCCGGGCTCGACGCCCGGGCGGACTTCCTTCACCACTTCGGAAAACGGCACGGCCGCGTGCGCCGCGGCGTCCGCGAGCACGGACTGCACTCGCGACACAAGTTTGCGAAAGGACAGATCGCCCGAAAGATCCAGTCGCAACGCCAGCGGATTTTCAACGTCGCCCGCGGCACTGTGAGGACTGGATCCGCCGATCACAATTTCATCGAGCCCGGAGTATCGCTGCATCAGCGTGGCCACGCCGGACAACAGCGTGACGTAGAGCGACCCGCCGGACTCTTCACTCAGGCGCCGGAGGGCCTGGCCCACGCTGTCGGGAAATTCGAATGAATACACGGCGCGCTGGACGCCTTGGTGACTCGGTCTCGCGCGGTCGAACGGCAATTGCACTTGCGGAACCTCACCGGCTAGCTGCCCGCGCCAGTAGTTCAGATCCTGAGACCGAACTTCGGGGGAGAGATCGACGGAAGCCGGGTTGGCGACTCCCAGCCCGTTCGCTCCGCTACCGTCCGCACGATTTGCTGGCGACAGTGCCAATTTCTTATTCCTCCGACGCTTCGCGGTCCCCGATAAAGCAGTAAGACGCTTGTCTTCTCAGCTAGACCGAAATCAACGATAATCGTGTCTCAATCAGGCAAATGCCACGTGGAAGGCATTCGCCCGCTCATTCAACTATCGCAATTGCCGTACCATCCAGACTTCCCCGTGTGGGAGCGGTTCCACAGGGTCCATTATGTAAGTCACGGACAACAATATGCTTACGATCCACCAGTAGGCAGAGAAGCGTGTACTTCGCTCGAAATAGCCGCTGCGGTCTGCACCGAGGGAAAAAGCTTTCCCTATAGTTGCCCTTAAATCCACCGGAAGTAAAGGAGATCGTACTAGTACAGTATCCTGAATCGCATCGCGGTTATTGAACCGGCGGAGAGGGGTTACGGCGAAATCCTGGAGATTTTTCGCGGAGACCGCCGGCAAGACGGCGGTCTCCGCGATGAAACTAGTGCGCGGGAGAAGATTGGCCGGCGTGCTGCGCCGGTTGCTCTCCGTGAATCGACATCGCGTCCTTCGGGATGGCCGGAACTTCGCCGTGCGGCTCAATGCTCCAGCTCTTGGCCATGCGATTGCCGCCCGCCGTGAGGCAGAAGAAGGCGGAGAGTTCGATGATTTCCGCGTGGGTGTAAAACTGCTTGAGTTCCGCGTAGACTTCCGCGTCTCTTCCATCGTCCAGCGTTAGCGTGCGGGCATAGTGCAAAGCCGCGCGAGTTTTCGGGTCGGGATGCTCCCAATTCGGCAGCGCGCAGCTCCGTTTTTCTTCGTCGGTGATGGACGGGGCGAGCGGAGAAATCTGCCGCGCGCAAAATTCGCAGCCGATGATCTGCGCGATCTGAATGCGCGCGAGCTCCTTGATTTCGTGAGGCACGGTGCCCCCGCGGTGGAGCATGTCCCAGTAGCTCGCAAAGGCCTTGGCCACTTCCGGGTTTTGGCCCATGGTCCGGTACCACTGCGGCGGCGGGCTCTTGGTCACCTTGGCGCGTTCGATGACGTCGCGCAATCCGGGATCCGCGGCATCGTCCGTGATCTGAGGAACATTCGGCACATGCGTCAATGTGGACATGAAAAGCCTCCGCCGGATTTAGATGTGTGGGTCGTGGATCACTCAAAAGGCTGAATTCGCACAATACGCCCCGTGGTGTAATCGGCGTACCAGACCGTGGTCGGCGTGGTCGTCTTGTCTACCCACACCGCGCGCGAATGCGAAGACGGTTCCGGCATCGCGTATTCCGTCCACTGGCCCGTCTTCGGATTGAATCGCAGGAACGCCCGCCCGTGCAATTCTCCGCCCCACACTTCGCCGTTCTTGTCGGGTTCCACGGAATAGAGGTCCGTGTACGGCTCGACGGGCCCGGGCGGATAAAATTCACGGATGCGCTTGGCCTGGGCGTCCAGCTCCACCAGGGTTCCGTTTTCGCCGCCAAACCAGGCATTTCCGAAGGGATCGAATCCGCCGCGGCGTCCCGCCGACCGGCGGTCGCCGGAATCGAGATTCAGCATCTGGCCCGTGCGAATATCGAGAAGCTCGGCCGAATTCCCGAACGTTCCGGAAATCGCTCCGCCGGCCCAGAAATTTCCATCCTGCGAAATGAACCCGTCGTAGCTGAAAGGCACCTTCATCGGGTATTTCTGCACCATCTTCCCGGTCTTCGGATCGATCTTTTCCGCGGCGTAGCCTCCGCCCATGCTGGCCCAGACGTAGCCGTCGGGCGTGACGTCGAAATCCGCCATGCCCGCGGAATTAATCGGGAAGGGCGCGGCGACGGGCACTTCGGACATTTCTCCGTTTCGCGGATCGAGCTTGAGCAGCTTGTGCGACCACGGCTCGGAGATGAGCACTTCGCCGTTCTTCTCGACCAGCACGTGATGCGTGCCGGGCTGGGCGCCGGGCGTGAGGGGCGCCTGATATTCCGTCACCACGCCCGTGCGGGTGTCGAGCTTGCCGAAGATGCGGCTCAGGTGGCTCGTATACCAAATGTTACCGTTTCCATCCCCGTACACATCGTGGGCGCTTTGCAGCGCGCGCGGCAGCTCGAATTCCGTCACCACCACGCGGTTCGATTCCCCGGTCAGTCGCGGGAACGCGTACATCGGCGCGTCCACCGCCTCCGGCCCGCGCACCTTCGCCAGCCACTTCGTGAGCATCCGGTCGGTGGCCTGCGCCGATTCGCTCACCGGCTCGAGCGGGTCGTTGATGAGCGGCCCTCCCCCGCGGTGCAGCATCCGCGAGACCAGCACGCCCCAACTGCGCTCGTCATAGCGGTTCTTGAAAATCTGCTGGAAGGAATGGCAGCCCAGCGCGCACGTGTTGTGCAGCGCCTCTTTTTCCTCGACGGTGCCCGGCAGGTTCCACAGGATCTCCTCGCCGCTCAGCTGCGCCTCGACTTCCGGCGTCGCCGGCAGCGCCCGCGTCTTGGTGATTCGCTCCAGGACGATCTCGTCCAGTTTCGGCGCGCCGTCGATTTGCACCGCATCCCGCCGGTAGGGCTTGAACTCCAGCGCATTCGCGATCCGCAGCGTGTAGGCTCCGGCCTGCATCTTCGGAAATTCGTACTTTCCGACCTCGTTGGTGTAGACCGTCGTCCGCACGCCGTTCGGAGCGATCAGCTGCACCATGACTCCTTCGGGCGAATCGCCGCTCGCGACGCGCACGGTCCCGTTCGCGCCGCCCGAAAGGCCGCTCTGTACCGTCCACTTGTTCGTTTGCGCCCGGTACCACGGATTCGCGGGAAGGTGTTCGCCTTCGACGCAGCACTTGTCGCTATGCAGATAGCTGACTACGTCCGCCACATCCGCATTGGAAAGCGTCGTGCCGAACGACGGCATCCCCGGCCCGCCCTTCTTGATGTGCGCGGCCACATTCTCTTCGTTCACGGCCACGCCGGTGATCAACGCGGTCCGCTGGAACAGGCCTTCGAGCGTCGGAGCCGCCTGCTGATACTGGTTGTGGCAGGCCCAGCATTTATGCCAGTAAATATTTTCGCCGCGGTCCGCGCCGCTGTCGGCCACTTCCAAATAATGGTCGGTTCGGTAGGAGCGCTGCAGATCGTCGTGAAGCGTGGCGGGAGAGGGGTTATCCGCGGCTCCGTCGGCCGGGCGCCCGGCGCTGGCCGGACGGGCCATCGAAATCGCAAAGGACAGAACCACAACGAAGGCACTCGTACCCAATAGCGCTGCGCGTCGCCGCATATTCACCTCGGCTCCTCTGGGTGGATAACCCCCAAAGCTTCAACCCGGCCGCCCTTGCGTGTCAAGTTCGGATGCGCGACGAGGTTGCCGAATCGGGATCCGGCAATGGGCGGCGCGGATCGGCTTGCAACTCTCGCGCTGCCTACCGCATGTTCAATTGGCACAGAGGATCGGTAAGCGGCTTTTTGATTGGAATCGAAGAATGATTCCATCGCATCGAAAGTGGGGGCCGGGAAAAAGTTGGTCGCCGGTTCGCCGAGGGCCGTGTCCGATTTCGCGCCGGGCCGTGTTAGAATCGCGTTCCCGTCTTTATAGGTTTGGATCACAAAACTTCGCTTCAGCCAAGGAGAAGACTGTGAATTATTATGGCGGCAAGGAACTCGCTGAAAGTTTTCGCACCGTTCGGAAAAACACGCTCGCGATCGCGGAGGACATTCCGGAAGATAAATACAGTTTTCGGCCGATGCCGGACGCGCGTAGCGTGGCGGAGTTGCTCGCGCACATCTCGTTGAGCAACGGTTTCCAAAAGCAGATTCACGCTCTGGAGCGCCGCACCACTCTGGAGGGATTCGACTTTCCGGCGCTGATGAAGCGAATGTCCGCGGAAGAAAAGACCCCGCGCTCCAAGGCGCAGCTGATCGAACTGCTCACGAAGGAAGGGGAAGCCTGGGCCAAGTGGCTGGAAGGGCTCGACGACAATTTTCTGGGCGAGGTGCTGACCATGCCGCAAGGAGGCGCGCCGCCGTCGAGAACGCGCTTCGACATGGTTCTTTCCGTGAAGGAGCATGAAATGCATCACCGCGGCCAGTTGATGCTGATCGAACGCATCCTGGGCATCGTGCCGCACCTCACGCGCAGGATGCAGGAACGCCACGCCGCATCCGCGGCGAAGAAATAGCGCGGCGCTCGGCCTGCGGGGCAGAGGTTCATTTCAGGCGCGGGAAAAAGAAAGCGGGCTCGCCGAAGAAATCCGGCGAGCCCGCGCTGTTTCCATGCGGAACGATTCGGATTTTTTGCTCCGGCCGCTAAAGTCGGCCTCGACCATGCCGATGTTGAATGGTGAGGTGAACCGACCGTGAGCAATCTCATTCAACCGATTCAAGCAGCAAACGCGCAGACGCAGGCGCAACCGCCGGCCCCTCCGGCCAAGCCGGCGACCGCCCAAACCGCGGCGCCGCAGGATAAAGTGACGATCAGCGAGACGGCCAAGCAAGCCCTCGCGGACAATACAAGGCCGGCCGCCGGCGGCGATGTGGATCACGACGGCGACAACCACTAGCCCGTTAACTCCCCTCGTTTCTGTGCATTGGCGGGCGCTAAAGGAATTTCTGCGCCCGCCGATATTTACAGTGACGAGGTAACAGGCCCATGAGCAACTCCGTGCACTCCATTCAGGCAACCCACGCAGAGGCGCAGACGCAGCAGTCCGTCCAGCCGCCTAAGACGATTCAAACGCAAGCCCTCACCCAAAACCCAGCATCGCGAGACACCGTCACGATCAGCGCCCAAGCGCGGCAGGCGCTCGCGAGCAACACCAAGCTGGCCAGCGGCGCCGATTCCAACTCGAACGGCGACAATCACTGATCGGCGTTTTCGCGGTGCGTTGGAACGGCGCCTGCCGGGGATCGGGAGCTGTCTTCACAGGCTGCGCAGAGACAAGCCTGTTTTGTCGTTCCGAGCGCTCGCACCGACGACTCGCGCCGAGGCGAAGCGAGGAATCTCTCTTCGATTTCAACCCTACAAAAGAGAGATTCCTCGGCAAGAATCGCGCCTCGGAATCGCAAATTTCGAGTTCATCCGCGGCCAATTGAGGAATTTGAGTTAGGCGAAAACCGCAAACTAACTGGTCTTTCCGGCGTACTGCAATTTCACCCGCGCGCTTTTTTCCGCCACCGACTTCGCCAGTTCTTCCTTGTAGCCGGTGAGCCGCTTCGCAACCTCCGCATCGGATGTGGCCAGAATTTCCGCCGCGAAAATCGCCGCGTTGATGGCGCCGGGCTTGTCGATGGCCATGGCCGCGACCGGGACGCCGCCGGGCATTTGGACGCTGGATAGCAGGGAGTCAATTCCGGAGAGCACCGTGGTGGCCATCGGCACAGCGATGACCGGCAGCGTTGTGACCGCCGCGATCACGCCTGCCAGATGCGCCGCGCCTCCCGCGGCGACGATCACTACTTTGAGGCCGCGCGTCACCGCCGTCGATGCGTACTCGTGCGTGCGCGCCGGAGAGCGGTGCGCCGACGTCACTTCAATTTCATAGGGCACTTCAAACTTTTCGAGCATCTTGGCCGTCTCGCTCATCACGGGCAGGTCGGTGTCCGATCCCATGACGATTCCGACGAGCGGTTTGCGGTTGTTCTTCGATTCACTTGCCATGGTGGCTTTCTGTCCTCCGGGTCGATGGAATGTTTCGTTCGTTCGGGAATGCCTGTTGCGTGTTTCTGCTGGGATGATGCGTCGCTTCTTCCTGGCCGGCCACTTCCACGCGGTCGCCCCGCCGGATCCGGCCGGATTCGACGACGCGGCAGAGAACGCCGCGCCGCCCGCGAATCTCTTCCTGAAGTCCCTGGCGGATTTCGTCCATCAAGTGGCACGGCGTGCATGTCTTCGTCACTTCGAGCAGCGCTTCGCCGGCGCGCAGCCGTTGCCCGAGGGGCAGCGCCGCGAGCGCGATTCCGCGCGTGGTGATGTTTTCGCGGGCGCGGCCCGGCGCGATGCCGAATTCCTCGAGCGTCTCCTGATCCATTAGCAAGACCTGGCGCGTGCTTCCGCTTCGTCCGTGAACGCACTCCCGGAAACCCTTGTCTTCCACGGCGAACACTTCGACGAATTCGCGCATGGGCTCGCCGTGCGCCAGGCATTGAAACAAGTGCAGGATTTCAGACACGCGGCGCCTCCGGTGTCACGCTGTTTCGGAGGTCTCCCTTGGCCCCGATGTCGGTGCGATATTGCGCTCCCTCAAAATGTATTTTTCCGGTGGCTCGGTAAGCCCTTTGAATCGCGTGCGAGAGAGAATCGCCGGTGGCCGTCACGCCGAGGACCCGCCCGCCGCTGGTCACGACGGAATCGTCTTCGCGTTTCGTTCCCGCGTGAAACACGGCTACGTCCGGAAGCGCCGCCGCATCGGCCAAGCCGGTGATCTCTTTCCCGGACTCGAAACTCTCCGGGTATCCACGCGACGCCATGACGACGCACGCGCTCGCACCCGGCTTCCACGCGGGCTTAATTCCCTCCAGCCTGCGCGAAGCCACCGCATCGAACGCCACGGCAAGATCGAAATCCATTCGCATCATGATGGGCTGCGTTTCCGGGTCGCCCAGCCTGCAATTATATTCGAGGACCATGGGCCCGCTGGCCGTGAGCATCAAGCCGAAATACAGAAAGCCCTTGTAGGGAATTCCTTCCTCGGAAAGTCCCGCGATCGTCGGGCACACGATGTCCTTGACGATGATCGATTCGTATTTCGGCGTAATCATTCCGTCCATCGTATAGGCGCCCATGCCGCCGGTGTTGGGCCCGCGGTCGCCGTCGAAGATGCGCTTGTGGTCGCGCGTCGGCGCCATCGGAATGAAATTCCGTCCATCCGTCAGGACGATGAAGGAAAGCTCGTCGCCCTGGAGCGCATGTTCGAGGAGCACGCGCGCGCCGCCCGCGCCGAGCTCATGCTTCTGCATGAGACGGCGGATAAACACTTCCGCTTCGGGGCGCGTTTCCGCGACGAGCACGCCTTTTCCGGCGCACAAGCCGTCCGCCTTGATCACCACCGGCCAATCCACGGCGTCCAGGGCGCGAATGGCTTCCATCGGCGAGTCGAAATCGCCATAGAGTGTGGGTGTGGGGATGCCGTACCGCTCCATGAACTCCTTCGCGTAAATCTTGCTGCCCTCGAGACGCGCGTCCCTCTGCGAAGGGCCCACCAACCGCATGTCGCGGCATTTGAACTTGTCGCGGATGCCGGCGACGAGCGGGGCTTCCGGTCCCACGACGGTGAAATCCGGTTTGAGGCGCTCGGCCAGCGCCACGAGCCCGTCCACGTCACCTGCCTGGACGGGCACACACTCGGCGATCTCCCCGATCCCGCCGTTACCCGGCGCGCACCAGATTTTCTCGACTTCCGGCGACTGACGCAGCCGCCAGACCATCGCGTGCTCGCGTCCTCCGCTTCCAATCACCAGAATTTTCACAGTAGGCTCACGATAGTCGGAGCCTCCTCGACTGTCAACCCTGACTGTCAACCCTCGGACGCGGCGATCCATGGGACCAAGGAACAGGCGGGTGGTTTAATGAAATTGCTAGTTGTGCGGCGTCCCGCACGCACGGCAGACCGAGGCCCCGGCCAGGTCGAGGCAGAAAATCGAGCGTGCCCGAAGCGTTACCCCGGCGGGGTGACCGATGCGTATCACCCTACCCCTTGAGATATTGCCCCTGCCGGAGAAGGCCGTTTACAGTACCTACAGGGATGTCGGAGCACAAGGTCAACGTCATCCTAGGAATTGTAGTCTTCTGGCCAGCAATCCTCTCAAGGTCTTGCGGCTTTCCAGACTTTAGCTGGCCCTAGGTGCTCCAATTTCGCAGGGAATTGACATACGCGGTTTTGAGGGCGCAGTGAAAGTCAAGTATGCCGCATGTTTCATCTGCTTGCTGCTCTTTGTCGCTGCCATCGACAATGTCCCAGACCCGCCTGCGCTTAGTCCACCCGGCGGAGACGGCAGTGGAATATCGGCGCTCCCTCTCCATGGACCGTCCACGCTTCCCACGAAGGAACGGTCCACGGCGTGTGAATCGGCCCAAGGTATTCAGATCGCTTGGATCGCGTTTCGACTCGAGATCGACCCTGCGCCGGTCGATCTTGGTCCACCGACCCTGGTTCGGCGCGCAACAGATTCCTCCCCTCCCCTGGCGTCTTGAGACGTCCTCCGCCGAAGTTGCGGAACACCCGAGGACCTCTGTTCCTCGCGACGTTCAAGATGAACGTCAGGCCCTGATTGATTCCGATGTATGAGGAGGCGGTCACAATGAGAAAGCACGTCATCAACGGGAGCTATTATCTGGGTGTCACGTTCGGCGGGCTCGCTTTGCTGTCACGGGCGCTCGATATGATCGGCAGGAATTTTCTGGATTTCGAAACTAAAGGCGGCGGGGTTGGATACCACACCTTTACCAACGGAATGTTCTTCTTTTTTGCCGTTTCGATTGCCACGGCGGTATGTACCCGGCCCGATTCAGAAAAGCCCTAGTTTTACCGGACTGCAGAACCAGCCGGGCGCATTTCGCGGCATCCGTTCCCTGCGCCCGCCACTCGCAGCGGCTCCGGTCCCACCGCGGTCAACTCCGGCTCGATGCACTCGGCGAAAGCAGCCGATGCGTTCCGGTCGTGAGCGCTCGCAAATTCGGTATCCTCCCTCCGGCCCAAAATGTTTTTGGAAGTTAGCGATGGGCGTGGCATATTCTCCAGAGGTTTCGCCAGTCTGCAACGATATCAGAGGATCGTGCCGCAATCGGAAATCGTTTTTTCTGGAGAGGAAGCGTATGTCCAATCTGGCCGCGCTCATTGAGGATCTTGTCGCCGCCAACCGCATCCTTGCGGCCGAAGGGATCGTGGACGCGTTTGGGCACGTCAGCGCGCGCCACCCATCCGACGCCGGGCGCTTCCTGATTTCGCGCGCAAAGTCTCCCGAGCTCGTGGAATCGGGCGACATCATGGAATTGACGCTCGACGGCGCGACGACCGGCGCGGTTCCCGGCAAGCCCTACCTGGAGCGATTCATCCACGCCGCGCTCTATCAAACTCGGCCGGACGCTCAATCCGTCGTCCACAGCCACAGCCGCGGGCCCCTTCCGTTTGGCTTGACCGGCGCAAAACTTCGGCCGGTCGTGCACAGTTGCGCGACCCTGGGGAGCGAGGTTCCGGTCTGGGATGCGCAAACCAACTTCGGTGACACGGACCTGCTGGTATCGGACATCGCCATGGGACTCGATCTGGCTCGCGCCGTCGGCGCAGGGAACTGCGTGCTGATGCGCGGGCACGGTTCCACGGTGGTGGGCAAATCGATCCGCGAAGCGGTCTACACCGCGGTGTATCTGGACGTGAATGCCGATCTGCAGTGGAAGGCCGGCGTCCTGGGCAAGACCACGTTCCTTTCGCCGGGTGAAATCGAAAAAGCCAGCGCGCGGCTGTACCAGGCGAGACCCGGGGAAGGCTTCAATCGGTCCTGGGATTATTGGTGCCGGCGCGCCGGCATTACCGGCAAGTCCGGCTCCTGAACGAAGGCCGGTGTTCGCCCTGCACGAGAAAAGGCGGCGATGGAATACGGGCACACAATCAATATCACGCGCCTGGTCGACGAGCAGAGAATCGGCCTCTTCGGCCTCGGCATCATTTTCCTTTCGTTCCTGGTGATGTTCTCCGACGGGTACGCGCTAGCTTCGGCGGCCTACGCGGCGCCCTCCATTGTGCGGGAGTGGCACCTGAACCGCGCGGTCATGGGTCCCGTGTTCAGCGCCAGCCTGTTCGGCATGTTGTTCGGAGCGCCGAGCTTCGGTTATCTCGGGGATCGCTATGGACGGAAAGGGGCCATCCTCGCGGGTTGCCTGCTATATGGGATTTCCTCGCTGGCGATCGTGGAATCGCACACCCTGCCGCAACTGATCGCGCTCCGGTTCATTTCCGGCATCGGCCTGGGCGGCTTGCCGCCGAACACCATTGCGCTCAACGCCGAGTTTGCGCCGAAGGGCGCGCGAGCCACGATGATCGTCTTCATGTTCATGGGCATCACGTTTGGCGGCATCTTGCCCGGCGCGGTTACCGCTTACCTGCCGCAGTATGGCTGGCGGGGCCTTTTCTTCATCGGCGGCGCATACTCGATCGGCGTTGCGCTCGCCGCGTTTTTCTTTTTGCCGGAATCGATCAAGTTTCTCGTCTTGCGCGATGCCCGCGACCAAGTGGCCCGGCTGGCGAAGCGGCTGAGTCCGGGCATCTCAATCCCTCCGGATGCGAGATTCCTGATTGAAGAAAAGCCTCATACCGGATTTTCGATTCGCCTGATCTTTTCCGACGGGCGCGCCTGGATGACTCCGCTTCTCTGGGTTGTGTTTTTTTCAAACCTCATGGCCAATTTTTTCCTGAATAGCTGGATGCCCACGCTGTTTCAAGACGCGGGGCTGTCGGCGCGGCAAAGCGCGCTGACCATGACCATGTTCTATTTCGGGGGAATCGCGGGCGGCATCACCATCAGCCGGCTGCTCGACAAACGAGGGCTCGCGGCGATCGGCGGATCGTTCCTGCTGGGCTGTCCCGTCGTCGCGGCCATCGGCGCGCCGGGGCTTTCCCGAGCATTGCTGATGGTTGCCGTTTTCTTCGCCGGATTTTGCATCCTCGGGAATCAGCTGGGCCTCAACGCCGTCTCGGGGTTGCTCTACCCGACGGCGATTCGCTCCAACGGCGTGGGCTGGGCCAACGCCATCGGCCGGTTCGGCGCAATTTCCGGTCCCATGATCGGCGGCTGGCTCATCGGAAGGCATTTGCCCCTGCAGCGTCTCTTTCTCGTCCCGGTTGCGCCTCTGGCCCTCGGAGCCGTCGCCAGTTTTGCGCTCATGCGTGTCTGCTTCGCGCTGTTCGGCGGGCGGCATCTCGAAGCGGAAACGCGAACGGCTCTTCCCGGTTCAACGGAAGCAACCATGGCACATCCCGTAACGAAGTGATCGACGAGTTGGTCCCGTGCGCGCGGCCCCATTTGACGCCGCGGAACGCGCGGACTACCATTCGCCCGCCATGCCGGGACAATCTCCGCGCCGCTATTTATTCCCCGCGCTGCTCGTGTGTTTTTTCCTGTCCGGCGCTGCAGGATTGATCGATCAAGTCGTTTGGAGCAAGGCGCTCGGACTCGTTTTCGGGCACACCGCCTATGCCGTCGCCACCGTCCTCGCCGTATTCATGGCCGGGCTTGCCTCCGGGAGCGCATGGATCGGAAGGTGGAGCGAACGCCGAGACCACCCCATCGCGCTCTACGGGTGGCTGGAACTTGGAGTTGCCGTAACGGCCGCGATTTCTCTCGCCGGGCTCGCCGGAGTCCGCGCGGTTTACGTGGCCGCGTATCCGTACGCCGCCGGAAACAGCGCCGTTCTGCTCCTGCTGCGATTCGTAGGTTCGGCGATCGTGTTGTTCGTGCCGACATTTCTGATGGGCGGCACGCTGCCCGTGCTGGTGCGCGGGCTCACAAGAAATGCGGCGGAGCTGGGAGCGCGGCTGTCGCGCCTCTACTGGGTGAACACGGCGGGCGCCGTGGCCGGGACGTTCGCGGCTGGATTTTTGTTCGTGCCGTCGCTCGGTCTGCGGCTCACCCTTGCAATTGCCGTGGCCCTGAACTTCGCTGCCGGAGCGCTGGCGCTTGTTCTTGCCCGCGAAGAACCGGTAGCAGCATCGTCCGAATCCGCCGCGGCCAGCTTGGCGGAAAACGCGGAACCGGCACTCACAACCGCGCCATCGGGCGCCGTTTCGTCAAAATTCTTTCTCGTCTGCTTCGGAATCGTTGGCGCCACGGCCATGTCCTACGAAATCGGCTGGACGCGCCTGCTCTCGACGCAACTCGGCAGCTCGACTTATGCGTTCACGCTGATGCTCGGCACGTTCCTCGCGGGAATCGTATTGGGGAGCGCTCTCTTCGAGCGCTGGAGCCGCCGCCGCGAACCCGGAGCGATGGCTTTCGCCGTCACGCAGACACTTACGGCGCTCGCCGCGCTGGCGTTCCTCGTGTTTTTCACCCACCTCATCGAAGTGATCCCTCCGATCCTGCGCGCGACGCACGAATCGTTTCGAGGCCTCGTGCTCGCGCAATTCGTCACCAGCGCTTTGGCCATGCTGCCCACCGCGGTGGTTTTTGGATTTAATTTTCCGGCTGTCGTGGTGCTGATTGCCGGCCCGCGCACGGACAAAGATAAAGGCGCGGGCGCCGCAGTGGGACGCGCCTACGCGTGGAACACGCTCGGCGCGATTGTGGGCGCAATCGCCGCCGGCTTCTGGCTGCTGCCGCGTCTCGGAAGTTTTCATCTGCTGGCGGCAACCGCGGGCGTGAATCTCGCGCTGGCCGCCGCGATTTCTGCCGCTTCGGCGCCGCGGCTGCCTTGGAAAATTCTTGTGGCCGCGGCAAATCTCATCTTGCTCGGCGCCGCCATCTTCGTCGGCGTTTCCAAGGATTTCTACGACACCGCGGTGGCTTCGTACAACACCGTGATGTACTGGAATCTCTACGACCGTCCGCTGACGCTGCGGGAAAACGCGCACACCCTGGACATCGTGTATTTCCGCGACGGCCTGAACGCCAACATCTCCGTTGCCAGAACCGGCGACTACGTCGCGCTCCGCACCAATGGGAAAGTCGACGCGTCGAATCATGACGTCACGACGCAGCTTCTGCTGGGCCATCTCGGGGCGCTCGCGCATCCCCCGCGCCGCGTGCTGCTCATCGGATTCGGCAGCGGTATGACGGCGTCCGCGCTTGCCCGCTATCCGGAACTGGAACGTCTCGACGTGGTCGAGATCGAGCCGGCCGTCGTGGGCGCCGCTCCGCTCCTCGGGCAATTGAACCGCAACGTGCTCCACGACCCGCGCGTGCACGTGACGTTTGACGACGCGCGCAATTTTCTTTTCACCACGCGCCAAAAATACGACCTGATTATTTCCGAGCCGTCGAATCCCTGGATTGCCGGCGTGGCCACGCTCTTCACGCGCGAATTCTACCAGGCCGTCCGCAGCCGGCTCGCTTCGGACGGAGTCTTCGTCCAATGGATGCAGGCCTATTCCCTGTATCCCGAGGATTTGCGCATGCTCTTCGCGACGTTCCTCTCGGAATTTCACGGCGCCACTCTCTGGCACGGCGACGCCCCGGACATGATTCTTATGGCGCCCACTCCGCCGTCGGAAGAAATTGTGCAGCGTGCCCGGTCTCTCTACGTGCAGCCGCAGTTCCATGACGATTACCAGCAACTCGGCATGGAAGCGCCGTTGGGAATCTTCGGTTTCTATCTGCTGGATGACGAGGGCTTGCGAAAATTCAGCGCCGGTGCCGAGATCAATACCGACGACCGCACGCTGCTCGAATATCGCGCCCCCCGCTCGCTTCTGGTTCACGGCCTCGAAGACAAGAACCGAACCGCGGTTCTCCTCGAGCAGAGAGATCCCCTGCCTGCGGATGTTCCAGCGGACCTGCGCGATGATGCATTAGCCGATGCCGCTGCGACTTCCGTGAATCAAGACGACGCCGATGGAGCGGACCGCTTCTTGCTGGCCCTCGGCAATGGTCCGGTCGCGTCGCGAATCCCGATCCTGCGCGGCCGCGCGGCGCTGGCGCGTTCCAACTATCGAGTGGCATTCCATGCCTTCGACGCCGCCTTGGCGATCGATCCGAATTCCCTGGAAGCTGCCTGGGGTCTCGCCGAAACCGATCGCCACTTCGGCAACAATGAGAAAGCGCGCGCGGCATTGCAGGGGATTCTCTCGGTGAATCGGAACTACCTGCCCGCTCTCAGGTCCCTGGTGAAACTCGATGTGGATTTTTCGCGCTGGGCCGAAGCGGAGGAATCGCAGCGCCGCTTGATCGGGGAGGATCCGAACGCTGGAGCGGACGCGCTCGCGCAGCTTGCGGAGATTTATCTGCACGAGGACAAGCAGGACGACGCCTACACCGCCCTGCTGGATGCCCTTGCTGCGGACCCCTACAACTATCAAGCCCACTTCGATCTTGCCCAATTCCTGGCCCAACGAAAGCGGTGGGCGGACGCGCGCCGGCACCTCGAATTCGTGATGCGTTTTTATCCGGACCAGGACGAGGAAGTTTACCCACTCCTATTTCAGGCGGACATGGCGCTTGGCGATTCGTCCGCTGCGGCCAAAGCCGTCCGCTTCGGTCTGCGCGTTTTCCCGGACAGCTCGGAACTGAAGCGGTTGAATTTGCTGCGGTAGGGAAGTATCGGCCGTCCGCTTCGTTCACAAAAGAGAAGGGCCGCCGGAGCGGCCCTTCTCTGCGTTTAACCTGCGACACCTTGAATCGGGTTAGTTGGCCTTCGCCGACGCTGCAATGGCTTTCGGTGCGCTCAGGTAGCCCGAGATCTTCTTGTCGGTCACCTGGTTGACCACCAACTCCATCGGCTGGCGAGATCCGCCCGCGTAGAAGTAGATGGGTTCGTTGACGGATCGGTTCTTCTTTTCGAGTCGCGTGTCGTCGACATACATCGCGATGGTGTACTGGTGCTTCTTGGCGCTGGCGCTGCGGAATTCGAGCTGCGTCTGTCCCACGTGCTCTTTTTGTCCCTTGGCGGTCAGCGTGAATTCGTAGTAATCGCGCTCGCCCATTCTCTTGAGCTGCTCGAGTTCCTCGTGGTTGCGCGCGATCAGTTCGCCGTGCTCGCCGCGCAGCTGTTGCAGGTTCCCGTTGGTCGCGTCGAGAGTGGACTTGACGCCATTGACGTCGGTGCCGAGCGCCTTTACGTCATCCTCGTTGGCTTTCGTCGCCAGAGTGCTTTGCACGTCGTTCAACTTCTTGTTGTAGTCGGCGCGAGTCTGGCTCACTTGTTTGCGCGCCGTCGAGAGTTGATCCTGGGTCAGTTTCAGTTTGTCGCCCACGAGATTCACTTCGGATTGCAGCTCGGCGTTGGTGTGCTCCGCCTGCGCCATCCGCTGGGTGAGTGCATCCGCGGAAGCCTGGAAAGTCTTCGACTGCGCCGCCAGCGCCTGCTCCGCATCATGTGCGTGGCCGCCGGCATTCCATGCCAGCCCTACGCCTACGAGGGAGAGAATCGCCAGCCCGACCACGGCTATTCCCATCCAGCGCGGTGAACCTTCCGTTGTCCCTTGATAGTTCGCCTGTTCGTCCATTTCAATTATCTCCTTTGCGATTTCCCTCGCGTCAGTGAGAGGTGCATGCGTGGAACCAAATGCGAAGGCGTCGGCAGTGGCCCTGATATCTGTCAATAAAGAATAGACTTAGTTCAACTACTGCTGCGGGAACACCTCAAGCCGGTGCGAAGCCGAGTGTGTAAGTTTTACGTGGATTATTTGCGCGATCCGCGATAAGAATTTGAATCGATTGGCTTTGAGTAATGACATACCTGGCTGGAAATAATACCAGAGTGGCTGCGAGCTAAGTCTAAAGGGGGTAGCAGTTTAGGCAACTTGCGAACGATCGGCGACGGCCGGCTCGACTTCGCGATCGAAATAGACTTCGAGCGTGAGCGCAGCGGCGTCGAACACGGTGCGGCAGTTCTGGCAGTAGCTCAAATGGCGTTGGACTTCGCCTCCAACTTCCGGCGCCAGTCGGCGTTCCAAGTACTCGCAAATCAAGCGGATCGTAGCCTTACACGTCATACTCATGTAGCTCCCCCGGTGCCGAGCTGACAACAAACATGCACGCAATACGCCAAAGCGTTTACCTGGGATTAATAATTGTAAGTCTTTTGTAAATAATGATTTAGCAAAGAACAGGAGGATCCGGCAGCACTCAGAAATCGTTCCAAAACGGACAATTTTTGCTTACCTCGAATCATTCTTACCGGATCACGTGGCTGGTTCGCCGTTAGAAATCTGCACACCGGGAAGAATTCTCCATAAGGCCCAGACGGGAAGCAGGTTATCGGGTTACGGTCATGTTGCGCAGGACCGCGATCCGCTCCGACAGCGGAGGGTGCGTGCTGAACAAGCCTGAAAATACCTGGCCCGCGGTTAAAGGAGCGACGATGAATAGGGAAGCAGTCGTCGGGGAAACATCCATTGGAATTCGTTTGTTGTACGCGCCCAGTTTTTCGAGCGCGCTGATCAGGCCGTAGGGATGGCCGACCATGCGAGCTCCAGAGGCATCCGCGGAAAACTCGCGTTGCCGGGAGATCCCCAGTTGGATCAGCAGCGCGGCGATCGGCGCGACGATCAGCATCAAAAGCGCGGCGAGCCCCCCGCCCCTGCGGTCGCGCGAATCGCCATAGCCGCCAAAAATCATCGCCCATCGCCCCATGGACGCAATCCAGGTGATCGCTCCGGCGAGCGTCGCGGCGACCGACGTGATCAGAATGTCATAGTTGCGGACATGGGACAGTTCGTGCGCGATGACGCCTTCGAGTTCATCGTCATTCATCAATTCCATCAAGCCCGCGGTAACGGCCACGGAAGCGTGCGAAGGATTGCGTCCGGTGGCGAATGCATTCGGCGCGGGCTGCGGAATCACGTAGAGCTTCGGCATGGGCAGTCCGGCCTTGGCCACCAGCCGCTCCATCACCTGGTACAAGCGTGGAAGCTGCTCGCGCGATACCGGCTGCGCTCCGCTGGACATCAGCGCGATCTTATCGGAAAAAAAGTAGGCGACGCCGTTCATCACCACGGCCATGATCAGGGCGATGGTCATCCCTTGCTGTCCGGCAATGGCATCTCCGCCGAGGACGAGCAGCACCGTGAGCAGAGTCAGTAAGAAAAGTGTCTTGATGCCTCTCATGATGGTCACCTAATTATAAATACGCAAAACAAGTCTAGAAGTTTCATCCCGGCGCGTCAAACCGGGACGCGCCGGGCCCAATCGAAACCTTACTTCCGCCGGCCGGATTTCGCCGCAGAGACGGCCGGCTCCGCCTTCGGCTGTTCCGCAACCTTCTGTTCCACGCGCTCGAACCGCATCGAGTCCGAGTTCGGATCGGTGTCAACCCGCACCAGGTCTCCCGGCAAAACGCTGCCGTCGAGGATGCGCATCGCCAGTGGATCCTGGACGAGGCGCTGCACGGTGCGCCGCAGCGGGCGCGCGCCGTACGCCGGATCGTAGCCGTCTTGCACCACTCTTTCTCTCGCCGCGGGCGTCAGCTCGATTCGGACCTTTCGTTCCGCGAGCAGCCGCATCACCTTGGCCAGCTCCAGGTCGATGATCTTGTTGAGCTGTTCCTGCCCGAGCGGGTTGAACAGAACGATGTCGTCGATCCGGTTGATGAACTCCGGCCGGAACGCTTGCCGCAGGGCCTCCATCGCTTCCTTGCGGGCGCGTTCGGGATCGCTCCCGGCCAGCTCGAATAGTGCGCTCGATCCGACGTTCGAGGTCATCACCAGCACCGCGTTGCGGAAATCGACGGTGCGGCCCTTGCCGTCAGTCAGGCGGCCGTCTTCGAGGATCTGCAACAAAATATTGAACACGTCGGGGTGTGCCTTTTCGATTTCGTCGAACAGGATGACGGAATAGGGGTGGCGGCGCACCTGCTCGGTGAGCTGCCCTCCTTCTTCGTATCCGACGTAGCCTGGCGGCGCGCCGATCATGCGCGAGACCGAATGCTTTTCCATATATTCGGACATGTCCAGGCGCACCATGGACTTTTCGTCATCGAATAGAAATTCCGCGAGCGCGCGCGCGAGTTCCGTTTTCCCGACGCCCGTGGGCCCGAGAAAAATGAACGAGCCGATCGGCCGGTTGGGATCGGAGAGCCCGGCGCGATTTCTGCGGATGGAATTCGCCACGCGTTCGAGCGCCGAGTCCTGCCCGATCACGCGCTGGCGCAGCCGCGATTCCATCGTGACGAGCTTCTGCGCTTCGCCTTCGAGCAAGCGCCCGACAGGAATGCCGGTCCACTTGGCAACGAGCTTGGCGATGTCCTCCTCGCCGACTTCTTCCTTCAGCATCCCGCCGTTTTTCTGCACGTCTTCGAGGTTCTTCTGCGCCGCGGCAAATTCCCGCTCCGCGGTCGCGAGCTTGCCGTAGCGGATTTCCGCGACTTTCGCCAGGTCTCCGCTGCGCTCGAGGCGCTGCTCTTCCGCTTTGAGTTGTTCGATCTGCTCCTTCACGCCGCGGATTTTGGCGATCGCCGATTTCTCCACCTGCCATTGGGCCTTGCGCGCGTTGGATTCCTCGCGCAGTCCGCCGAGCTCGCCCTCCAGCACCTTCAGCCGCTCCTTGGAATGCGCGTCGGATTCACGCAGCAGCGCCTGCCGCTCGATTTCCAGCTGCAGGATGCGCCGTTCGATCTCGTCGATCTCCACCGGCAGCGAGTCCAGCTGCATGCGCAGGCTCGCCGCGGATTCGTCGATCAAATCGATGGCTTTGTCCGGCAAAAAGCGGTCCGTGATGTAGCGATGGGACAGCGTGGCAGCGGCCAGGATCGCGGCATCCTGAATCCGCACACCGTGGTGCGTTTCGTAGCGCTCTTTCAATCCGCGCAAAATCGCGATGGTGTCTTCCACGGACGGCTCGGCGATCAACACGGGCTGGAAGCGCCGTTCGAGCGCCGGGTCTTTTTCGATGTACTTGCGGTATTCGTTCAGCGTCGTGGCGCCGATGGCTCGCAGCTCGCCGCGCGCGAGCGCCGGCTTCAGCATGTTGGAAGCGTCCATCGCGCCTTCGGCGGCGCCCGCTCCCACCAGCGTGTGCAGCTCGTCGATGAACAGGATGATCTTGCCTTCGGATTCCGTGATTTCTTTCAGCACCGCTTTGAGCCGGTCTTCAAATTCTCCGCGATATTTCGCGCCGGCGACGAGCGCGGCGAGATCCAACGCCACGACGCGCTTCGTGCGCAGCACTTCGGGCACATCGCCCGCCACAATGCGCTGCGCGAGGCCTTCCACCACGGCGGTTTTTCCGACACCGGGTTCGCCGATCAACACCGGATTATTTTTTGTCCGGCGCGCGAGAATTTGCATCACGCGGCGGATTTCATCGTCGCGGCCGATGACGGGATCGAGCTTGCCGCGGCGCGCCAGCTCGATGAGGTCGCGCCCGTATTGCTCGAGCGCGCGAAACGTCGATTCGGGATTTTGTGAGGTCACGCGATGGCTGCCGCGCACGGACGTCAGCGCCTGCAGGATCGCTTCGCGCGACGCTCCATACTTGGCCAGAAGTTCCGAGGCTTCATCCTTTCGAATCGTGGCGATCGCCATCAGGATGTGCTCGGTTGAGACGTATTCGTCCTTGAATTGCTCCGCTTCGACAAAAGCGCCTTCGAGAACCTTGTTGGATGCCGGGCTCATCTGCTGCTGCACCGCTCCCGTCACTTTCGGGATCCGGCCCAGCCGCGTTTCGATCTCACCCGCGAGTGTGTCCGGACGCACGCCCAGCCGCGCCAGCAACGGCGGTACGACGCCGTCCTGTTGCGCGACGAGCGCGCCCAAGAGATGCAGCGGCTCGATCTGCTGATGATCGTGGCGCGCGGCGATGTCCTGCGCGGACTGCACGGCTTCCTGAGCTTTTAGCGTGAATTTGTCGAAGCGAACCATGAGTCGTTACCTCTCAATCGGAAAACGATGGGGCCGGTCTTCCAACCGGCCCCTGTTGCTGTAGAACGAGCCGCCGTGCGGCGTGCGGCTTACTTCCCGTTGCTCGCGGCGTTGACGGTTACCTTCACCTGGCGCGGCTTGGACTCCTCGCGTTTCGGCAAGGTCACGGTCAGCACGCCGTTCTTGTATTCGGCGCCGATCGCTTCCGGGTTCACCGTATTCGGCAAGGAAAAGCTGCGGCTGAACGCGCCGTAGGTGCGCTCCACGCGCAAGTAGTTTTCCTCCGATACGGACTTTTCAAACTTACGCTCCCCGCAGATTGTGAGCAAGTTGTTCTCGACGCGCACGTCGATGTCTTTCTCGTTGACGTCAGGCAAGTCCGCCTTGACCACCAGCTCATTGGGGGTCTCGTAGATGTCGACCGCCGGAGCCCAGGTCGTCAAAGCCGACTCTTCCCCCTGATGCCGGAAGGAATCGTTAATAATCCGGTTGAATTGGTCTTGCAGCGCGGAAAGACCGCGAAAAGGTTCGAGTCGAGCAGTAGTTGCCATGGGAATATCCTCCATCTCATCGTGTTTATTATTTAACTGCATGCGAATCATAAAATATTAGTGTATTAATGTCAAGGCATTTCTCGGCGCCGCCACCTGCCCATAAAATGGCACTATACTGCTTTATTTCAACAATTTGAAGAACGCAAAGGAACATCCGTTTGCGCGTTTCCTACGAAATGCCTTATAGTTAGGCGCTCACCCATGCATCTTTCTAATTTCCAATTCGATCTTCCTGAGGAGCTGATCGCTCAGCAGCCTCTCCCGCAGCGGGATGCATCGCGCATGCTGATCCTGGATCGCGAAAAGCAGAACTGGGAGGACTCCTCGTTTCGCTCTCTGCCGGACCTGCTGCGTGGCGACGAGTTGATCGTGGTGAACAACGCCCGCGTGATTCCGGCGCGCCTGTTTGGCCGCCGCGAAGGAGTGCGCTCGGAAGAGCCGGGGCACAGCCGCGACACGGCGCGAGAATACTTGTCTTCGCCGATTGAAGTTCTTCTGACGAGGCAGGTCGCTCCGCAGGAATGGGAAGCGCTGGTCCGGCCCGGGCGGAAGATGCGCGTAGGGGAGCGCGTCCATTTCGGAGACGGAGAGCTTTCCGCCGAAGTCATCGGCCGCGGCGAGTACGGGCTGCGTCGAATCCGTCTGACCGCCGAGGGCGACATCGCGCAAACGATCGAGCGCCTGGGCCACGTGCCTCTGCCCCCTTATATTTCGCGCGAGGACAATTCCGCGGACCGCGAACGTTACCAGACTATTTTTGCCAATCGCCCCGGCGCAGTCGCGGCGCCCACCGCGGGCCTGCATTTTTCTCTCGCGATCCTCGATCGGCTGCGGCAGCGAGGGATCGAAACGGCCGCCATCACGCTGGACGTCGGTCTCGGCACGTTCCAGCCGATCCACGAAGAGGAGATCGAGCGGCACAAGATTCACGCCGAACGCTACGAAATTCCCGAAGCATCGGCGGAGGCGATTTGCAAAGCGCGCCGCGAGGGCCGGAAGATCCTTGCCGTGGGAACGACCGTGGTGCGCGCGCTCGAAGATGCCGCGGAAAAATCCGCGGAGCGCCACGGCGAAAAATGGGACCCGGTAAACTCCCTCGTCGAGCCCGGTTTCGCGGAAGCGAACATTTTCATGAAGCCGGGCCACACGTTTCGCGTGGTTGACGAACTGCTGACTAATTTCCACTTGCCGCAATCCACGCTGCTGATTCTGGTGAGCGCGTTCGCCGGGCGGGAATTCATCCTCCGCGCCTACCGGCATGCCGTCGAAGCGCGCTACCGTTTTTACAGTTACGGCGATTGCATGTGGATCAAGTAGAGCCCGCCTGTACGCGCAAAATCCCGAAGCCAACGTTTTTCACGCCGGCCATGCGCCGCCGCCGATTTCGTCTATAATCGAGGCGGTTTGGGTGCGTGGCTTGGGTGCGTCATTTCAGACACGCGATAAACGATGCGATTTCTTCTGCTGAGCGATATTCATGCGAATGCGACAGCGCTCGATGCCTGCCTCGAAGCGGTGAAAGACCGCTGGGATCAGG
Organism: uncultured Acidobacteriota bacterium; assembly: GCA_963800455.1. GTDB lineage: Bacteria > Acidobacteriota > Terriglobia > Acidiferrales > UBA7541 > Palsa-360. Next base: position 2,917,000 of record CAWDAY010000004.1, read on the forward strand.
TCTTCTGCCTGGGGGACCTGGTCGACTACGGACCCGATCCGAACGAGGTGACCGAGCGCGTGCGGGAACTTTCCCCCGCCATTATTCGCGGCAATCATGACAAAGCCGTCGCCGGGCTCACCGACCTCGAGGATTTCAATCCTGTGGCGCAACTGGCGGCGAAGTGGACCAGCGCGCAAATGCATCCGGCCAATCTCGACTTCATCGCGAAATTGCCTGCCGGGCCGATGTCCGTAGATGGCCTCACATTGGTCCACGGAGCCTATGAGGACGAAGACGAATACGTCTTTGTTCCGGGGCAGGCCATGGGCGGGCTTCTCGAATCGCCCACCGACGTAACCTTTTTCGGACACACGCATCATCAGGGCGGCTTTTCCTATCGCGACGGGCAAATTTCGATGATTCGATTGCGCCCGAATCACGGGGCTAATTTTGCGGCCCTCCGCATGGAACCCGGGACTCGCTACTTGCTGAACCCGGGCTCGGTCGGACAGCCCCGGGACGGAGATCCGCGGGCGGCTTTCGCGATCGCCGATTTGGAGCACCAGATTATCGAATTTTGGCGCGTGCCGTATGATATTGCCGCGGTTCAAAAGCGCATGGAGACAGCCGGCCTGCCCTTTCCGCTGATCGAGCGGCTTGGCGCAGGCCGCTAAACGAGGAGGACTTCCGACTTGATCCCAACAGAAGAACGCAGCCGCCTGCCGGTCGCATTCATGGTCGGAATCGCCATCGTGGCGGTGCTCGTCGGCGCAGCGGTGCTCTATAGCCGGTACTCGGCGCCGGCAGGGCCGCAAGTCGAGAAGCCATTGCCCATGGGTCCGGCGGAGACCGCCTACGCGCAGCAAATCCGATTCCTCGACCCCAAGATGAGCCGCGCGGCGAACTTCCTGAACCAGGAAGTGACCTACATCTTCTTCACGGTTGACAATGCCGGCGACCACAAGATTCAGCAAATTGAAGTCACCGTGGAATTTCACGACCCGTTCAATCAAGTGATCCTGCGCGACAAACAGCGCCTGTTCCTTGACAACGCCGCGCCCTTTCTTCCGGGCCAGCAGCGCGATGTTCAGATTCCTTACGAGCACATTCCGCCGCAGTGGAACGAAGTCTTCCCGTCCATCGCCGTGAGCGGCCTCTCGTTCAAATAAACAGTAGGACGGGCTTCAGCCTGTCCGCTTTTGAATTTTGACCTGCTCCCCAAAATTTGAGTCTCGCCAGCGGAAGTCAAAAGCACACAGGCTCTAAAGCCCAACCTGCCCGCCCATCTGTCACGAAAAATGACTTCCTCTTTTCCCTTTCCTATCCGATAATTCGCGCCGATGGAACTGGCCGCGGATTTGCGCCGGGCCCTCGATGGGGTGTGCGCCATCGGTACGCCCGAAGTGCGGGAAAACGGCGAGTGGCTGGCAGGGCTGGAAGGCGCGCAATACGAGGTGCGCGCGCAGGGCGATGCGGCCCTGTTGCACCTGTGGAGCGCCGAGCAATCGCTGGTCCGCCGCGTGATTCGCGTTGCGGAGGAAACCCGCGAACGCGTGGTGCTCGAAGTCAGCCGGCTGGGGTACGCGAGGCATGCGCAGCTGGAATTCGTCGCCGGCGGAGAGCGCCGCGAAACGCGCCGCGTCGAGCGCGAACAGTTTTCCGGCCGCCTGCGTCGAATTCTATCCGATCGTTTCCCCGACGAAACCGTCGAGTCGCTGGCGACCTCGGCGGACCTGCACCATTCCATTTCAGGCTCGTACACGCGAGGCGTGATGCGTCGCGGTTCGGAAGCATATGCCGTGCTGGCGGCGTCGCCCAACGAAGATGGCGCAAAGATCGACGGAATCCTGACGTTCGGCTTGATCTGGTTGCAGCACACGCGCGATCGAGCGCGGCGATTTTCCGTTTACGGGCTGCGCCTGCTCTTGCCGCGCGGCAGATCGGGTGTCACCGCGCATCGCATGGCCGCCCTCGCTTCTCCGCAGGAAGTCGAGTTGTACGAATATGAGCCGGTCTACTGGCGCGTGCGGCGAATCGCGCGATCCGATGCCGGCAATCTGGCCACCTGGATCGTGCCGCGCCGCGAAATCGAGCAAGCGATCGCCGCTGCGATGCCGACGGCGGAACGCATCCGCCGCCTCGCGCTCGAGGCCATCCGGATCGGCGTGGCGCCCGCCGCGCAGGAAGTGACGTTGCGCTTTCGCGGCCTGGAGATGGCGCGCTGGCGAGCGGGCGAGATGTGGTATGGCCTCGGCGACCACCAGACTCGGTTGTCGCCTGAAAAGTGGCCCGCGCTCGAAGCGCTGGTCCGGCAACTCGAAACGCATCGCCATCCGCTGGCCTCGGACACAAAGCACCGGTTCTACCGCGCGCAGCCGGAACGCTGGCTCGAAACGCTGGTGGCCGCCGACCCGGGACGCATCGATGCGCGGCTCGATCCCCGGCAGATGTACGCGCAGGTTCCCGCGTTTTCCAGCGGCGACCGCGGAATCATCGATTTGCTGGGAGCGACGCGCGACGGCCGTCTGGCCGTGCTCGAACTAAAAGCTTCGGAAGATATTCAGCTGGTGATGCAGGCGGTCGATTATTGGCTGCGCGTCCGGTTTCACCACACCCAGGACGACTTTCGCAGGTACGGATATTTTCCGGAGATTGCGTTGAACGCAAAAGCGCCTTTGCTGTTTCTCGTGGCCCCGGGATTCCGGTTCCATCCATCCACGGATATCGTATTGCGGTTCTTATCTCCCGAAATCGAAATCGCCCGGATCGCGCTCGCGGAAAATTGGCGCCGCGGTTTGCGCGTCGTGTTCCGTCAATAAGACCATCCTCGGCGCGTAATTCTCTGCCGTCGATCCTTCGCGCTCCGCGCTGAATAGAAATCCAGTTTGGAGGGCCGGGCTTCAGCCCGGCCGAAATAATCGCATTCACGTGCGGCTTCAGCCGCTGAAGTTGAGTTTAGTTGTGGCTCTGCCGCGCTGCATTGTTTGCGCTACAAGTTTTTGCGGGTTGGAACGACGAAGCGCGCATACTTCCGCCGATGGGTATGGTCCATTGGGTGTGGTTTTGGGGTAGGCGGCGGAAGCAGGTCGGAGGGAAGATCGCGCCGGCCCAGCCCTCAATCCCCTAAAGGGATCCTCGGCGCGTCTTCCCTCCTACGGTTCTTACTGTTTGCACGCGGTTGGCCAAACACAAAGCGCTGAAAACACAGTGTTTTCATTTTCGCATCCCGGGTAAAAAAGCCATTGCGCCGGGAAATTTTTCCGTGGGAAAAGTTTTGCGCATCGGGAGGGCCGCGTCAAATAGGGATTCATTTCTTGGGAAGCGCAAGCGTTCCTGTTTTCGTGTATGGAAATTTCTTCCTTGCGCAGCGCGAACCGGCCCTATTCGGCGGCCCATTCTTGACGCATTTGCCGCGGCCTGCTACGTTGGAAAGTTACGATGGGCGTATTTTACGCGCAGTGCGCCCGGCCGGCAGTGGGGGCGGCCTCCGCAATATGGGCCTGAAGAAAATCGTCATCCGGGGCGCGCGCCAGCACAACCTGAAGAACATCAGCCTCGAAATTCCGCGCAACACCCTGACCGTCATCACCGGGCTTTCCGGCTCTGGCAAATCGTCGCTCGCCTTCGACACGATTTACGCCGAGGGCCAGCGCCGCTACGTCGAATCGCTCTCCGCCTACGCGCGGCAGTTCCTCGACCAGATGGAGCGGCCGGAAGTGGATTCCATCGAGGGCCTTTCGCCTGCGATCGCCATCGAGCAGAAAACCACCACGCGCTCGCCCCGCTCGACGGTCGGCACGATCACCGAAATCTACGATTACCTGCGCGTGGTCTACAGCTCGATCGGCACGCCGCACTGCCCGAAATGCGGCAAGCCCATCTCGCGGCAGTCCACCGACCAGATCGTGCGCTCCATCCTGCAGGGCGAACTGGCCAAGAGCGGCGACCGCGTGATGATCCTCGCGCCCATCGTGCGCGGGCAGAAAAGGCGAATACCGCCAGGAGCTGGAGAAGCTGGCGCGCGACGGCTTCGTGCGCGCGCGCATCGACGGCGACCTTTGCCCGCTCGACGATCCCCCGCGCCTCGACAAACGCAAGAACCACACCATCGAAGTCCTCATCGACCGCCTGCTGGTGAAGCCCGGCATCGCGGGCCGGCTCGAGCAATCCATCGCCACGGCGCTGAAGCTGGCCAAGGGTCTCGTCACCGTGGTCGTGGTCGGCGGGACCGAGCAGGTTTTCTCCGAAAAAATGGCCTGCAGCGAGTGCGGCATTTCCGTGCCGCAGCTGGAGCCGCGCTCGTTCAGCTTCAATTCGCCGTACGGCGCGTGCCCGGCGTGCAACGGCCTGGGCTCGAAATACGACTTCGATCCGGCCAAGGTGATTGCCGACTGGACGCGGCCGCTCTTCGAAGGCGGGCTCGGTCCCGGGTCCGGCTCCGTATTTCTGAAACGCAACCTGGAGCTGGGAGCGCTGGCGCACGGGTTCGACCTCGCGACGCCGTTCGAGAAATTCCCGCGCGAAGTGCAGAACCTGATTCTCTACGGCAATCCGCCCTCGAACGCGAAAAGCAATGGCCACGGCTCGGGCCGAGGGCCGGGCGCGAAGGCCGCAGCGAAGGCGCTTCCCGGCTTGCATTTCCAGGGCGTGATCGGCTTTCTCGAGATCGAGTTTCGAGGAGTCGGGATCGGATACCTACCGCGAATGGATCACGCAGTATATGTCCCCGGTGCCGTGCGCGGTTTGCGGCGAGCAAAGGTTGCGTCCGGAAAGCCTCGCCGTGAAGGTGGGGGGCCGCTCGATCGCCGAATTCACCGCGCTGGCGATTGCCGCCGCGCGCCCCGCCGTGGACAAGATTCGCCAGGGCCTGACCGAACGCCAGACCGACATTGCCGGCCGCGCCCTTTCCGAAATCGCCGCGCGCCTCGATTTTCTGCTGGCCGTCGGCCTCGGCTATCTCAGCCTGGACCGCTCCGCCGCGACGCTCTCCGGCGGCGAGGCGCAGCGCATTCGCCTGGCGACGCAAATCGGTTCGCAATTGCGCGGCGTGCTGTACGTGCTGGATGAGCCTTCCATCGGATTGCACGCGCGGGACAACGATCGCCTGATCGCCTCGCTCGAAAAACTGCGCGATCTGGGCAACACGGTCCTGGTGGTCGAGCACGATGAGGAAACCATTCGCCGCGCCAATTACGTGGTGGACCTCGGCCCGGGCGCGGGCAGCGCGGGCGGGCAACTGGTGGCCAAGGGCCGCCCGCGAAGAGATCGGGCAGAGCGCCGATTCGCTCACGGGACGCTACCTGCGCGGCGAACTGAAAATTGCTGTGCCGCCCAAACGCCGCGCGCCCAACGGCAAAGCGATTCGCATCCTCGGCTGCGAAGCCAACAACCTGAAGGGCGTGGACCTGGAACTGCCGCTGGGGCTCTTGACGGTGGTGACGGGCGTCTCGGGCTCCGGAAAATCCACGCTGGTCAACGACATTCTCTATCGCGCGCTCGCGCAGTCGCTCTACCGCTCGATGGAGCGCCCCGGCGCATTCCGCGAAATCCAGGGCGCGGAACATATCGACAAAGTGATTGAGATCGATCAGGCGCCCATCGGCCGCACCCCGCGCTCCAATCCCGCGACCTACACCGGAGTCTTCGCGCCGATCCGCGAACTCTTCGCCATGCTGCCCGAATCGCGCGAGCGCGGCTACAGGCCCGGCCGCTTCAGCTTCAACGTGAAGGGCGGCCGCTGCGAAGCGTGCCAGGGCGACGGCTTGCGCCGCATCGAAATGAATTTCCTGCCCGACGTGTACGTGACCTGCGAAGTCTGCCGCGCGCGCCGCTACAACGCGGAAACCTTGTCAGTGCTTATATAAGGGTCACTCGATTTCGGACTTGCTGAACATGCAGATCGCCGACGCGCTGAAAGTCCTCGAAAATATTCCGCAAATCCGCGTGAAGCTCGAAACGCTGGTCGACGTGGGCCTCGGCTACATCCAGCTGGGCCAGTCCTCCACTACGCTTTCGGGCGGCGAAGCGCAGCGCATCAAGCTCGCGCAAAGAACTTTCGCAACCGCCAGACCGGCCGCACTTTGTATATTCTCGACGAGCCCACCACCGGCCTGCACTTCGACGACGTAAAAAAACTTCTCGACGTCCTGAACCGCCTCGCCGACCTCGGCAACACCGTCCTCGTCATCGAGCACCACCTCGACGTCATCAAGCAAGCCGACTGGATCATCGACCTGGGCCCCGAAGGCGGCGAAGGCGGCGGCAGAATCGTCGCGCAAGGCACGCCCGAGCAAGTCGCCCGCGTAAAAAAATCCTACACAGGCCAAGTGCTCGCCCGCGTCCTCAACGGCTCAAACGGAAATCATGGATAGCGGTGAATGCGGAGCGAGAACACTTAATGTCAATGCATGTCGCAGTTTAGTTCGAATGAAATCGAAGCACGGATCTGCTTGCTCGAGGAATCTTTCGGGAATTCCCACGATTTGATGGCATCGCCGACGGCGGCTTGTAGAACGCGGTTTCCAGTCAAGAACACGACATTCACGAGCTTCCCTTCCTGATTGACTTGCGCTCCAAACGTCACTTCGCCTGCGATTTTGGCAACCTCTGCGAGCCGGGGATACGTCGGCATGACGGTAACTTTGGGTTCTAAAGGAATGATCGTGACGAGCCGGACCGTTGGTTTCACTGGCGGAGCATGTGCTGCCCGATACAGCTCCGACGGCTTGTCGGGCGCCGTTCCGAACATGTCGTCGTACGCTCCGTTGCCGATTCTGTCAAAAAGCTCCGGATCAGTTGGGCCGGCGGACGCTTCCTGATCATGCGAAAAATCAAGGACCGGCTCATTCATGACTCCCGGCCCTAGGGCATCTTCGAGCCGCTTCAGCAATTGCAGCACAGTCGAAGTGCCCTTGGGCGGAGCCGCCGTAGAGTTAAACCAGTAGTCTTCGAAGATGTGCGCGGGAACTACGCGAACTTGCGTCCCGCAACGAACCCGAATAGCCGTGTCCGCTCCGCTGAAATGCTGACAATGCTTGCAGTCTTTCGGCTTTCTCTTCAGTTCTTTGTCCGGGATCGCGCATGGACTCATATCGGCCAGCAACCTTTCCGGAGTGTCGCTCAGGGTGGCGGAGGCATATTCGATCTTGGCTGGTGCGAAACACTTGTCCGCTGCCGGTGTGAGGAGGATTCGCTCAACCGCAGAACCCCCTTGGCTCGGACGTACGACAAGCAACTCGTAGAAGTTGAATGGAGGTCCAAAATCAAAAAATGTGCGCTGCCCGATCTCAAACTCGTTCGGCTCGGCAGACGCGCGATGTTGATCCCGCGCGAGCAAGAGGGAGCTGGATACTAGCGCCGCGAGAAGGAGCAGGCTGACCCGCATGGTCTTAGAATATACCATTACTCGTCTTTCAATCCTGGAAGTCTGGATGCGCGCGTGGCCCCGGCTTTGCGGGACTTTGAATTTGTGGGTGGCCCGTCCTTCGGCGTCGGAAGTGCGGGGCTTTTTTCGGCGTTATCCGGCGCACTTTGGTTGGGGCGTTCAGGGACAGTGAAGAGTGGCTGCCCTACATGACAAACTGACCGAACTTTTGGCATTCCCGTTTGACATCCAGATGCACAGTGATACGCTGAATTCAAACACCGAAAACGTGATTCTCGCCAGCGGGCCAAGGAAATCCATGAAGCACAAAAAGCACAACTCAACGAAGCGGGAAAGGTCGAGTGAGTACAGCTTCACCGTGTTTTTTGAACCGGCCGCCGAAGGCGGATACGTGGTTACCTGCCCGGCCCTACCGGGCCTCGTTACGGAAGGCGATACCCTGGCAGAAGCGCGGGAAATGGCCCGTGACGCGATCCGCGCCTATCTGGAAAGTCTGCGCAAGGATGGCGAGGCAATTCCGAGCGATCCGAAATTCGTTTCCGACCCGGTAAAAGAAAAGATCAGCGTCGCGATTCCCGCATGAGCAGGCGCCTGCCCGCGGTCAACTAGATCCGGAGAGATTCCTCACTTCGTTCGGAATGACAGACAGGGTACTTTCCCGCAACGAAGTCTTCAACCTGCGCAGCAAATTCCCCGCACTTGCGCCCGGCGAAAACTGCCGTTACATTGATTGGAGTGTCCTAGCGCGCCAGTCCCCCGACAGCGCCTGCCACTCTGAAATGGACTACGACGATCACAGTGCGTCCGGAGCAGCTCCTGCCCGGGCCCGTTCGAACGATTCTATGGAGAGCGCTTCGGAAGACGTTCCGCGACCCGCCACGGAGGCTTCCGAGCCTGCGCCGCAAGGCTTGAGCGACGGGACACTTTCGCCGGCGGCGCCGCCATCTTCTGCCGGCGTGTCTGATGACTTGCGCGTGCCGTGGGGCTGGATGGAAGTCGCGCTGCTCATTGTTCTGGGCGTGATCGGCAGCGTCGTGGTCACCTGGGGCATGGCTCAGCTTGCGGTGCGAGTATTCGGCGTGCCTTCGAGCGACGTCTTCGGGGACACGATGAGCACGGCGAAGTCGGTCGTGGTCCTCGTGAGCCAGGCGGTGCTGGACGCCGGCGCGATTCTGTATCTCTACCTGATGCTGCTGCCGCGCACGCTGGCGCCGTTTTGGCCGTCGATCGGCTGGCGCGAGACGCGGCCCGGCACGCGGAGAATCCGCGACTCGGCCCTGCATTTCATCGGGGGCGGGGCCGTGCTGGCCGTAGTGGTCACGTTCGCGGGCGCGTTCTTCGACTCCAAACAAACGCTCCCCATCGAGGAATTGTTGAAGGCGCGCGTCAGCATCCTGCTCTTCGGCGTGCTGGGCGTGCTGGTGGCGCCGCTCGTGGAAGAGACGATCTTTCGCGGCTTTCTGTATCCGGTGATCGCGCGCCGATTGGGCATTGCCGCCGGAATTGCCATCACGGGAACGCTGTTTGGATTGATGCACGCCGCGCAGTTGTGGGGCGGCTGGGGACAAATTGCGCTGCTGATTCTGGTGGGCGTGGTGCTCACGTGGGTGCGCGCGCGCACCGGCACCGTGGCGGCCAGCTATTTTGTGCATCTCGGCTACAATGGCTTGCAACTCGCCGGCTATTTGATCTATATGATCGGCGGGCATCACTAAACAGTAGGACGGGCTTCAGCCTGTCCGGTTTTGACTTTTGAGGCGCTCGCTCGAATTGAGGTTGCACGGCTGAGATCAAGAGCGGACAGGCTGAAGCCCGTCCTACTTGAGGACTCTCGCAGCGGACTAAATCTTATCAGGGGACATTTTCCAGCATCATGAAAGTCGCACAGCCCATTGAATGGACGAGTAAGGGTGTGGTCATGCTCGATCAGCGCCGCTTGCCCGGAGAAGTCATCCACCACACCTACACGGACTACCGCGAAGTCGCGGCGGCGATCAAGGACATGGTGATCCGCGGCGCTCCGGCGATTGGAGTCGCGGCCGCGATGGGCGTGGCGCTCGGCGTCGAGCGATCGAAAGCTAGCACGATGGAGGCATTGCGCTCCGAGCTTTCCACGATTTGCGACACGACCGCGAAAACGCGGCCGACAGCCGTGGACTTGTTCTGGGCCATCGAGCGGATGAAGCGTCGGTTCGAGCAGCTCGCCGCATCCGGCGCGTCGCTCGAGGCCACGCGTCGTGCGATGGTGGAAGAAGCGCGCGCGATCCATGCCGAAAAGCGCGCGACCGACGAAGCCATGGGCCGCTTCGGCGCGGAGTTGCTGCCGGCCGCGGGCTGGGTGATGACGCAGTGCAACGCCGGGGCTTTGGCCACGGCGGGGATCGGTTCGGCGCTCGGCGTGATTCGCGTGGCGATTGAGCAGGGCCACAAGTTGAGCGTGTTCGTGCCCGAGACGCGGCCGTACCTGCAAGGCGCGCGCCTCACTGCCTGGGAACTGCACGAAGGCGGCGTGCCGCTCACGCTGATCACCGACAATATGGTGGGGCATTTCATGAAGGCCGGCAAAGTGGGCGCGGTGGTCGTCGGCGCGGACCGCATCGCCGCGAACGGCGATACGGCCAACAAAATCGGCACCTACCAAATCGCAGTCTTGGCGCACGAACACGGCGTGCCGTTCTATGTGGCGGCGCCGGTGTCCACGTTCGATCTCTCGATTTCCTCGGGAGAAGAAATCCCAATCGAGGAGCGTTCGGCCGAGGAAGTGACGCACATCCGCGGCGTGCGCATCGCTCCGGACGTGGACGCGGCGCATCCGGCGTTTGACGTCACGCCCGCGCGCTTCATTTCCGCGATCATTTGCGAGCGCGGCGTCGCCCGCGCGCCGTACAGCGACTCGCTGCGCCGGCTGGCGGAGTCGGCTGCCGTGGCAGCGCCGGGGTCGAACCGATGATGCGTGCGGAATAAACGGCGTTCGCGCGACACAGCCCAACAGTTTGAGACATATATGGGTATATAATGGGTGCATAATTAGAGGGAAAATGGCTCTCAACTACGGATGGGAAAAGTTCTTTTCGGCGGTCTATAGTTCGATCGGTAGCGAACTGACACCACAGGAGCGCTTAGCGAATTCTTACGTTTTTGACATCATTCACGTTCGGCGCGAAGACGTTCCGAGTGAAGAGATATGGGAGCGCATTCAAAAACTGACTCGCGCAGTAACGAACAAACCCGCCAAGCAATCAGAAGGCAGCGTTAAGGCGACTACGTCGGAGATGAGCAGCGAGGAAGCAGCGAAGTGGCTTCAAGAAATTGTTTCGATTTTTAACGAGATTGCCGAGGCGTACGGTGCCGCATACAGCAGCACCCCTGTAAAGGGAATTCGCAGCGGGGTTCGCCGCGCTGTCGAAGAATACAGTGAGGTAATCCGAAAGCTGTCAAATGAATGACAGTCTGGCTAACGCTCGACAATTTCAGACAACTTTGTTTCGAGCTTGCGGCAAAAGCAATTTGGATTGCATCTGAGCCGATTCCTGCGTTTGACACTCGTTTTAGTGGTCGTCTGGAAGCTTGCCTAGATACTCCCCGCCAGAGCTTTGAAAATCAGTTGCTTTATCCCACGCTCATCGATCAAGCGGCAATTCTATTTTACTTGCTGAACAAGAATCATCCGTTTGCCAACGGCAACAAACGCATTGCACTCACGGCCCTGCTGGTATTCTTGTTTCTCAATGGGAAATGGCTTGTAGCGTCTCAAGATGATCTCTTCGCGTTTGCGATGGGGGTCGCGGCGTCCGATGCGCGCCGCAAGGACACAATCGTTGAAGATATAAAGATCTTTTTGAGCGCCCACCTTGTCTCCACGGGGAGCATTGACAAAGGTTCAATTGGCTAGCCGCATTTCTCATCTTCCCATCGGGCGAGTCAATGTCTTAAGCGGGAGCAACGGACAGGCTGGGAAAAATCTACGACTATTTTCCCCTCGCTAAAATCATGTATTGCTCCTTCGTGAGCGGCACAACAGAAAGCCTGCCCATGCGGACGAGCGGCGAGTCCTTGAAGAGTTTGTTCTTCTTGATTTGTTCGAGTGAGGCCGGGCTCGCGATCGCTTTCCCTGCCTTGATTTTCACTTTGGGATTCTTGGGATCGGCGGCGTCCACGGAGACGACGGTCGCCGTGCCGACCGCGCTTTTGCGCGCGCCGGTCTCGTAGATGATCAGCCTCGCGCCGGGAACCATTTCGCGCAGGTTTTTCACCGCGGCAGGATTCGATACGCCCTCCCATTCGGTCGCGCCGTCGCGCACGAGATCGGCGAAGGAATACTCGGAAGGTTCGGTCTTCAGAAGATAATCCTGCGGCATAAATTCCGCCTCCATTTTGGCGGTCTATTGTAGCGCCAACCTTCAGGTTGGCACTCTGCAATTGCGAAGACATGCCCGCCTGAAGCCGGTCGCTACAGGAATTCGAGCGTTTTTCCGTTGGCGTTGGCGGGGCAAAACGATATATTCTCCCAAAGCTCGATTTATCGCAGAATGATGGGAACAAAGTTCCGTGCGCAACGCTTGGCCTCGCGCGTTCGGCGCAGGAGCGGAGCCGCGACAAAAGGAATGGGGAGGTTGGAATGAAGAAATTTGTGCTGGTTCTGGCGTTTTTCCTATGCGCGCCGCTGGCGCTGTTGGCGCAAGGCGCTCCGGATATTCCGTTCGATTCCGTGCCCAACGCGATCAAGATGCCGACCGGCATGTATTTGGGCGAAGTTTCCGGCGTGGCCGTGAATTCCAAGGGGCACATTTTCGTTTTTACACGCGGGAATACCACCGGCCCGGCCTACGCTGCCGCCGCCGCGCAGCTTCTGGAATTCGATAAGGACGGAAAATTTATTCGCGAGATTGGTCACAACCTCTACGCCTGGTCGTTCGCGCACACCGTGCGCGTCGACAAGGAAGACAACATCTGGGTTACGGACAAGGGCTCGGACATGGTCGTCAAATTCGATCCGGACGGGCGCGTGGCGATGGTTTTCGGTCGCAAGATGGAAGCTTCCGACGAAGGCACCGAGCCACTGCGGCATCCGAAGCCTCCGCTTCCTCCGGTGGACGGACTCTTCCGGCAGGTGACCGACGTGGCCTGGGACGCGGCCGGCGACGCCTACATCAGCGACGGCTACATCAATTCGCGCGTCGCCAAGTACGACAAGAACGGAAAGTGGATCAAGTCCTTTGGAGAGCCGGGCAGCGGCCCGGGCCAGCTCAACACCCCGCACAGCATCGCCACCGACAATCAAGGCAATGTGTACGTCGCGAACCGCGGCAATTCCCGCATCGAAGTGTTCGACGGCGACGGCAAATACCTTCGCCAGATCAAGATCAGCGAGCCGTTCGATTATGCGAACACCGTGCCGATCCTCGGCAACAAGCCGCCCGTCGATTTGGTGGGTACGATGGGTCCCGGCGCGCCCTGGACGGTTTGCATCACGCCCGGGCCGAACCAGGTCCTCTATGCGTCCGACGCGTTTCCCGGACGTGTGTATAAGATTAGCCTCGACGGAAAAGTTCTGGGCAAGCTGGGCGGGACCGGAAGGCAGCTCAAGGAATTCGGCTGGATTCACGAAATCGCCTGCCCGTCGGAGAACGAAATTTACGTCGGAGAGCTGCTGAACTGGCGCATGCAGAAGCTCATTCTGCATCCGGCGAAGTAAGTAGTGGCGCAGGCTTCAGCCTGTGGGGTTTCGTCCTTGCAAGATCGAACCCCACGGACGGGAGCCGCGACCCACAGAAGTTTTGTTGCGAGACAGACTTTATCGGGAAGCGCCGGCTTCGCGGACCACTCCCGCTTCGCCTCGTTCCCGCGCCATGTACTGGTCGTAAATCCAGCGGTAGGTTTTTTCGAGGCCCACGCGAAGCGGCGTGTTGGGCTCCCAGTGCAGATATTTCTGAATGAGCGTGTTGTCGCTGTTCCGCCCGTTCACGCCCTTCGGCGCGTTCAGATCGTAGTTGCGCTTCAGCTTGATCCCTGCAATGTCCTCGGCCATGTCCACGAGTTGATTGATGGTCACGGCCTCGCTCGAACCCAGGTTAATGGGCTCGAGGATATCCGAGTTCATGATCTTTTGGATCCCCAGGGTGCAGTCGTCGATGAACATGAAGCTGCGCGTCTGGACGCCGCTGCCCCAAATCTCAATTTCGTGCTTGCCGGAAACCTTGGCCTCGATGACCTTGCGGCAGATGGCCGCCGGCGCCTTTTCGCGCCCGCCGAACCACGTCCCCCACGGACCGTAGACGTTGTGAAAGCGCGCCACGCGCGTCGTCAGGCCGAAGTCCTCCATGAAGTGCCGGCACATTCTCTCCGAAAATAGTTTTTCCCAGCCGTAGCCGTCTTCCGCCAGCGCCGGGTAGGCGTCCTCTTCCTTCAGCGAAGGAGCTTCAAAAGTTTTTTGCTTGTCTCCGTTGTAGACGCAAGCGGAGGAGGCGTAAAAGAAGCGCTTCGTTCCGTTTTTGAGCGCCGCCTGCAGCAAGTGCGTATTGATCAGGACGGACAGCATGCACAGCGCTTTGTTGTGCTCGATGAAACCCATGCCGCCCATGTTCGCGGCGAGGTTGTAAATCTCGCTAGCGCCCTTCGCCGCCGTCTCGCAATTTTCCTTGAGATTCAGATCGAGTGACAGATTCTCGACGTCGTCAAAGCGCTGGTACCATTCGTCGAACGGTTTGGAGTCCACCGCGCGGATGTCGCGGTAGCCTTTGCTGCGAAACACCGCCACGAGCGCGCCCCCGATGAAGCCGCCCGCGCCGGCCACTAAAATTTTGTCGTTGAGTCCCACGGAATCCCCCCTTGCGACGGCTACTTGCACGCTCGATTTCACCACGCAAGGGATTTGTCGGCAACCGAAAATTGGCCGAGCGGTGACAGAGAGGCATCAGAGGATCGCCTCCAACTGCTTCGTTCGGGGCGATGCGGCCGGCGCCGTTCGATCGTCGCATCGCCGCTGGCATTGGTATAGACCATTGGTATATACTTATGGGAAATGGCCGAGAAAGCCAAAGTCGCAAAATTATTTCGAAACGGCCGCAGCCAGGCCGTCCGCCTTCCCAAGGAATTCCGCTTTGAGGGGAACGAGGTGCGAGTTCGTAAGGTTGCGGGAGGGGTTTTGCTGGAACCCATCATTTCAGACCCTGCGGACTGGCTCGCCGAACTGAAAAAGATCGATGCGCCCGCACTGTTTCCCAAGGGCCTTCGGAAACGGAAGCCGCCGATCCGGAAGTATTTTGATTGAAGTATCTACTCGATACCAACGCTTGCATCGCCATCCTGAACGGAAGGTCTCCGCAAATCGAAGATCGGGCCGTGAAGGAATTGAGGGCGGGTTCTTCCCTGATCGTTTCTTCCGTGGCGGCGTTCGAACTCTGGTACGGCGTGGCCAAAAGCACGCGGCGTCCGGCCAGCACGGAGAAGCTGACTGCATTCTTCGCGAACTGGGTAAGCTTTCTGCCCTTCGACGAAGAAGACGCGCGCTTCGCGGGCGAACTTCGCGCGGAACTCGAATCGATTGGCAGGCCGATCGGCGACTACGATTTGCTGATCGCAGGGCAGGCGCTCCGCCATGAGTTGACGCTTGTTACCGCCAATGGCAGGGAGTTCGGTCGAATCAAGAATCTCTCCTGGGAAGATTGGTCCAAGCGATAGTCTCCCACACGTTCCACGGGCGGTCGATAGTCGATAAAAGAAGCCAGACTAATGCTTGACATTTAAGAAACCGATGCTATTATCGTTGGGCTGCAAGGTAGCCCACCTGCTGGACAGGGGGAAATGCTCTTTGACAAACTGGGTAAGATGAGATGTGCCAGAACCCGTTCGATTGACCTTATCACGTAAGTGATAGGGGATTGAGTGAATCGAGCGATAAAAAGTTCGCTTGGAAAACTTAGGTCCGACTCTCAGAAATGATAGTCGGGCTTTTTGCTTTCTAAGCAGCCAGTTTCACACGAGAGTTTGATCCTGGCTCAGAGCGAACGCTGGCGGCGTGCTTAACACATGCAAGTCGAGTGCGCGTCCGTAGCAATACGGATGGCGCACGGCGCACGGGTGCGTAACACGTGGGCAATCTGCCCTCGGATGGGGGATAACCCCGCGAAAGCGGGGCTAATACCGCATGACATTCCAGAAACTCCGGTTTTTGGACTCAAAGGCCGCAAGGCCGTCTGAGGAGGAGCCCGCGCCCGATTAGCTAGTTGGTGAGGTAACGGCTCACCAAGGCTTTGATCGGTAGCCGGTCTGAGAGGATGGCCGGCCACACTGGAACTGAGACACGGTCCAGACTCCTACGGGAGGCAGCAGTGGGGAATATTGCGCAATGGGCGAAAGCCTGACGCAGCGACGCCGCGTGGGGGATGAAGCTTCTCGGAGTGTAAACCCCTTTCGACCCGGACGAATGACCCGCAAGGGTTTGACGGTACGGGTATAAGAAGCCCCGGCTAACTACGTGCCAGCAGCCGCGGTAATACGTAGGGGGCCAGCGTTGCTCGGAATTACTGGGCGTAAAGGGTTCGTAGGTGGTGCGGCAAGTTGGAAGTGAAATCTCTGGGCTTAACTCAGAGGCTGCTTTCAAAACTGCCGTGCTCGAGTGCGAGAGAGGTCAGTGGAATTGCAGGTGTAGCGGTGAAATGCGTAGATATCTGCAGGAACACCCGTGGCGAAGGCGGCTGACTGGATCGCAACTGACACTGAGGAACGAAAGCTAGGGGAGCAAACAGGATTAGATACCCTGGTAGTCCTAGCCCTAAACCATCAGAACTTGGGGTGGCCCGCGTAGGCGGGTCGTCCCGTAGCTAACGCGTTAAGTTCTGCGCCTGGGGAGTACGGTCGCAAGACTGAAACTCAAAGGAATTGACGGGGGCCCGCACAAGCGGTGGAACATGTGGTTCAATTCGACGCAACGCGAAGAACCTTACCTGGGCTTGAACCGCTACGGACCAAGGGTAGAAATATCCTCTTCCCGCAAGGGACCGTAGTAGAGGTGCTGCATGGCTGTCGTCAGCTCGTGCCGTGAGGTGTTGGGTTAAGTCCCGCAACGAGCGCAACCCTTACTCCTAGTTGCTACCCGCAAGGGAGAACTCTAGGAGGACTGCTCCGGATAACGGAGAGGAAGGTGGGGATGACGTCAAGTCAGCACGGCCTTTATGTCCAGGGCTACACACGTGTTACAATGCATGGTACAGACTGTTGCGAACCCGCGAGGGGGAGCTAATCGGACAAAGCCATGCTCAGTTCGGATTGCAGTCTGCAACTCGGCTGCATGAAGCTGGAATCGCTAGTAATGGCGTATCAGATCGACGCCGTGAATACGTTCCCGGGCCTTGTACACACCGCCCGTCACATCACGAAAGTGAGCTGTACTAGAAGTCGCCGAGCCAACCGTAAGGAGGCCAGCGCCCAAGGTATGGCCCATGATTGGGGTGAAGTCGTAACAAGGTAGCCGTAGGAGAACCTGCGGCTGGATCACCTCCTTTCTAAATACAGCGGCAAACCGATCCTGTGCAGGTGTGCAGGTGAAGTTGCCCAAGCTTCGGACCCTCTCACGGGGATCCGAGGTCAATCGCTCGAACGATTCAATCTTCGAGCGGGTTCTGTCAGATCTCATCGCCCAGTTTTCATAGAGCATCCAAGCGAAAGCTCGCCGGGAAGTTGGCGGGCTTTTTTTGTTCTTGAGTTGCTTTCAAGAAGCGCTGGCATCGATGGCGAGGAGTCAGAGATTTTCATTTGGCATTATGCGATGTCACTGCCGACGAAGCAGCGTTTGAATGACCTCCAGAATCCTCGGTAAATCGTTTTTCGTGAATTCCGCCCAGCATTTTTTAATCTCCGCCTCAAGCTTTTCATCCGTCTCTCGTTGTTCTACTGCCTCCTGGTAAGTACGCTTCGATACAAAAGGGCGACCGAAGATTGTGTTCCATTGTCGGTTGAGTGTGCGCGACGCTGGCTTCAATGGAGGTTGGTTTTGCAAAGCTAAATCTAACAGTTTCTGTCTAATTTCTTCGGGTCCAGGACCGATGTAAAGGGACAATCCCAGTGAGTCTTTATTGTTGTTGAATTCGAATAATAAAATCCGGCCCGTGGACATCCAGCCTTTGCCCACACGAAATTCCGGCACATCCCACTGCTTTGGCGCGAAGCGAATGTACGAATTGTTGCTATCGTCCAGCAGGAGTGTGGGTACCTGGTTGGCGGCTATCAGTCGCTCAAGGACTTCCCGCGTGGTCTCTCGCCTGTCGGGAATATTTTCAACAATGAGATCGATCGCTTTCTGATGCTTCCGGTAGATTCGATGGCAAAGTTCAACAGTTTCCGGATCACTCACGATATGCCTCCTGAGCAACTGGACATACTGATCTATTAGAGTGCGTACGTCAGAGCCGAGGGTGAGACACCGCCCTTTGACACTTTATCCAGAACGGTTGCGACATCGCCGTATCCCATCGTGATGAAACGGTCACATGAAGGCAGGTCGCAGTCAGGCGTAAGATAGATCCCGATCTTCTTGTAGGCCGGATAGTGTTCTTCGACAGTCTTCCAATACCGTTTCAGTTGATCAGAGTGCTCGGAAGTACCGATCTTATTTTCTATGACGACGACAAAGCGGTTGGAGTCGTCGCGTAGTAAGACATCTATTTTTTTCCACTCGGTAATAACCTGTAGTTGCTCGAGATCCCAAGTGTCCAGATCAATCAAGGTGATCGGTAGCAGCGGGTCTGAAGCACGTGAAACAGCACGCTGAACAAACTTCCTTACAAGTGCAGAACCCAAACCGTGGTTCTGTTGGGGGTCTAGCAAGTACGCAAGAAAGTGAGAATGTCTGATTTCTTGATCGACTAGCCCAACTGCCTCGAAAATATTGAGTGGGTTTACCTGGGACTCGAGCTGTTCCAGTTCTGCATTATCTAGAACAAACGTCTCCAACAACTTGCGGTCTTCTTCTTGTCCCATGCGCGCCATTTATACCCTATATTGGCGCTCAGTCAACGTTACTATTCCTCGAGTGCGCCAGCCTTTGAATTTGCGGGTGCCCCATCCTTGCGCCTTTTGCAAGGGTGGGGTATTTGGGGCTCCGTCTAAGCGACGGCTGAAATCTTGACTTGTACTGACTCGCGTTCAAGTGGGATGGGCTCTTTCGCCTTCTTCAGGCCTTCGATGTAACAGCGGACCGCGTCCTTGGCCATCGTTCGCGCGTGCTCCAAGTCCTTCCCCTCGGTTACGAGCCCTCGAAGGGCGGGAACGGTTACGGTGCAGCCGCCGTGCTCGTTCGCCTCGAAAAAAGCGGTGTATTCCCGGATTCTCTTCTTCCCGGTCTTCATGCATTCATTCTAAATCAAACACTTCAAAGCGACCTGTCATTCCGAGGGCCTGTTCTTGGCCCGAGGAATCTTTCTGTGTTTTCCTACAAAGAAGGAGGGATTCCTCGGGCCAAGAACAGGCCCTCGGAATGACAGCGAGATTGTGTTACGACCGCCACAGACGCCACATCTTCGGATCGATCTTCCCCGAATCCTCTTCGATGAGGCGATTGATGCGAAGCGTCTCCGTGTGCAAACGCTTCAACTTGCTCATACGTTTCAGCCAGAGTTTTTCATTGGCCCGAACGTCGGCCGCCAGTTTGTCCTTGACCGCTTCGGTCACAAACTCACGCAACGGAATTCCCCGAGCTGCCGCGACGGACTTGGCGCGCCGAACAACGGAATCGGGGATTTCGAGAGTCATTTTCATAAAGCCATGCTCCCATATTTTACAGGGGCCGGTCGACCGGACGATAGAGGGGGGCGGTGCGGGCTCTGACAAAATCGGGCGCGGACGTTGCGCTTGCTCTTTTTCATTTCGCACCTCTTAGATCACCAGCCCACCGCGTTTTGTCATTCTGAGGACCTGGTTTTGGTCCGAAGAATCTCTCTGTTCTGCTTTAAACCGCCGGAGAGATTCTTCGCTTCGCTCAGAATGAAAATATGAAAGCGCGACTCCTGCCTACAGCGATACGCTGTCGGTGGGAAACCTTAAGGAAAGGAGTCGCGCATGAGCGAGTATATCGCGTTTGATTCGCATAAGCGGTACACCTGGGTGGACCGGGAAGACCACTCGACCGGAAAAAGCGCGGCCATCGACTGGAGCATGCTCCGGGAGCGGTGCGAGAGTATCTGAGCGGATGTGAACCCGGAACCGCGCGTGGCGGTGGAAGCCACCGGGAACTGGTATTGGATCATCAACGAGATCGAGCAGGCCGGATTGCAGCCCGGTTGGTGCATCCGCGCAAGGCGAAGTTGATGATGGGGATGACGAACAAGACCGACAAGCTGGATGCGCACGGGCTGAATCGTTTGCAGCGCAACGGCACGCTGCCGACGGTGTGGATTCCGCCGGGGCCGCTGCGCGATTTGCGCGAACTGACGCGCACGCGGATGGTGCTGGTGGCGCAACGCACGCGGCTGAAGAATCGTCTTTCGGCGACGCTGGCCAAGTGGGGAACGCCCGCCAGCGAATACAGCGATCCCTACGGGAAAGGCGGGCGCGCCGAGTGCAAAAATATCTGGAGCGCTTGCCCGAGCAGACGCGTTGGGTGGCGGGCAGTTGCTGTTGCAGTTGGATTTTGTGGGCGCGCAGGTGCGGCATGGAACAGCGGTTGGAACAATTGGTGGAAGTCACCGCGGAGATGCAGTGGCTGCTGACCATGCCGGGAATGGGCGTGATTCTGGCGGCGACCATCGCGCTGGAGATCGGAGAGGTCGGGCGATTTCCCAGCGCCATGCACTTGGCCAGTTACGCGGGAACCACGCCGCGCGTGCACGCCAGCGGCGGAAAAGTGCGTTACGGATCGTTGCGCGCGGACGTGAATCGCTATTTGAAGTGGGCCTTTGCGGAAGCGGCCAATTCGGTGGCCGTGAATCACAGGCGATGCCCGGACCGCCACGTCAGCCAGTTGTATCGGCGGCTGCGACTGCACAAGGGACATCCCAAAGCGATCGGAGCGGTGGCACGGCATCTGGCCGAAGCCGCCTTCCACGTGCTGCGTGGCAAACAAATGTATCGGGATCCGGCAGTTTTGGCCGAGGTCGGACCAGCCAGGTGTAAGCGCGAGGCTTGTCATGATCCCGCTCAGCGGCTCGCGGAATGAATGCGACACACCTGGCGAATAACTTCATGCCCCTATGAGGGCGAAGAGATGACTCGGTACGACCCGAGCAGTACAATTGTGCATTGACACAAGCGCTTTCAGAGATGACAACGCGTGTTTCACGCATTCGGAAGGCGCATCAGGCCTTCGACGGCGTGGGCCGCTTCATCCCTACGGAACAATCACGTCCAGGTCGCGGCCGATGATGACTGGGCCGGAGTATTTTTCCCGGATGGCGCGGACCATGTCGTCTTCCTTGGTGTTTGCGAGGAGAGTCCAATGCGTCAGGATGAGCATTTTCGCTTTGGCTCTTGCGGCGATTTCTCCGAGTTCGGCGGCGCTGGTGTGGAACGCGCCTTCGTATCGCATCCATTGCTCGACCGACATCGACGCTTTCGTTGGATTCACGCCTCTTCCTGCGTACACCTCGTGGATGAGCGCGTCGCAGCCGTTGCAGGCGGCGACTACGGAATCCGCGGGCGATGTGTCTCCTGAAATGACGACGGATTTTCCTCCGGCATCGAAGCGGTAGCCCAGGGCTTCCTTCCAGGAACCGTGCTTCACCAGAAACGCTCGGACTGCGACGTTCTCATCCTGATAAATCATTCCCGGCTCCACGTCGTGCGGTTCGACGTTGTATCCGGTCGTGTTCCCGCCCTCCAAGCCCGTCGTCCGCACGTGGATGTCTTCGGCGTAGGCCTCCAAAATGTGGCCGGCCATGGCTTTGGTGCCTTCCGGGCCGTACAGCCGCAGGGGCTTGGTCCGCTCCTGAACCCAGGGAGTGAAGATCAAGTCGGGCAATCCCAGCGTGTGGTCCGAATGAAGGTGCGTGAGAAACGCAATGTCGAGATCGCGGGGCAGAAGGGCGGGCATTCCGCGTTGGAATGCGGAATTGGCCTGGCGAACCACGCCGCTTCCGGCGTCCACGATGTACGCTTTTCCATTCACCACAACGGCCAGCGAAGGCCCTTGCCGGTCGGCATTCGGCACCGGCGTGCCGGTGCCGAGAAGCACGATCGCAATTTCTTTGGCGCGCGTCGAAGGTGTCGCGACGCTCTGAGCCCGAGCGCAGGGCGCGATCGCGGCGATCCATGCGACGAGGGCGATGAGCGGCAGAGCGAATCTAGGCAGTCCAGCGCGGCGGTTGAGCACGGTGGGTCCTCCTTCAATCTTCCATTGAGGGGATGGCTGCCAGAGTATACAGCAACAATTTAGGAGCCGATGCTCTCCGTCAGGCGCGAAGCAGGCGCATAAAACCTTGGGCGGCGTGGGAGAGTTTTGCGCCGCGGCGCGAGACCAGATAGAGCGACCGCGGCAACTTCATCTGGCGGATGTGAACTTCGGCCAGGAGTTTCCGTTCCACTTCCCATTGCACGCACATTCTGGGGACGATCGCCACGCCCATACCCATCTGCACGAAGCGCTTGATGCTTTCGATGGTGGGCATTTCGACGTCGCGGTGCAACGGGACGCGGTGCTTCTCGAATAGTTGAATGACGCGCGAGCGGTACGGCGATTCGACGTTGTGCGCGATGAACGTTTCGCCGCCCAGCTCTTTGATGTCGACGGAGCGGCGTCGCGCCAGGGGATGTTTCGGCGGAACAACGAACGTCAATTCGTCGCGCAGAATTTCGACGGCTTCGAGCTTCGGCTCTTGCGGCACGTAGGAGACGGTGCCGAGGTCCAGCCGGTAGTTGAGCACTTCCTGCGGGATGTCGCGCGAGAGCGTGCGGTGCATGACGAGCTTCACGCCGGGGTACAGTTTCCGGTAGCGCGCCAGGGCCGGAAGCAGCGCGTGGATCGAGCTTTCGTTCACGCCGAGCGTCAGCTCGCCGCGGCCCAGGCTCTTCAAGTCTTCCATGCCCTTTTGGATTTCGTCGCGCAGGTTGAGGAGGCGCTCGGCGTAGTCGCGCAGGAGTTCGCCGGCGTCGGTGAGTTTTACCTGGCGCGCGCCGCGCACGAGCAGCGGCTGGCCCACCGATTCCTCGAGTTTCCTTATGACGATGCTCACGGCCGGCTGCGTGCGGTAGAGTTTTTGCGCCGCGCGGGAAAAGCTCTGCTCCTTCGCCACGGTCAGAAATACGTGCAATTGGGATAAATCCATTTGTTCCTCTCAAGTAGCGCGGGCTTCAGCCTGCGGGTTCTAGTCCTCGCAAGGGCCAACCCCCGCAGGCTGAAGCCCGCGCTACTGGCATCGGATCTGGCTTCCATGCCCACATAATGCGAGTTTATAGAACTCCCGGGTACTATAAATCCAAAAGAGGATTCCAGATAGGTGAATTAAGCGGTGGGCGTTGTCTTGAAGTATGCGGCGACAAACAAAAAGGCGAAGATCCAGTCCACGGAGCCGATCGCAAAGGAGGAAAGCGGGAGCCTGTGCTGGGAGAGAAGAACGACCAGCGCGATCCCGTAGCTGACTTTTTCAAGGATCGACGGCAGGATCATCGCGCGATAGCGAACCGGATCTCTCGCGATCACGAGAAACGCCAGTTGCCACGCCAGACCGACCCCGACGAATCCATAAAAGTATTCCGGATGGGTGATCGGCGGCGGCGTTTCGCGCCCGATCTTGTGCTCCAGGAAATAGATCGGCGTGAGGACCAGTAAACCGTAAATGCCGGCGACGAGAAAAACGATTCTCGCGAATTTCACGTTCGCCCGCCCTCCCGCGTTGTCTCGCTACTTCGCCGGCGCGAACAGGATTTGAATGAAGCGCGCCTCTTTGTCGCCCTGGTTCTGGTAGACGCGCCCGTGGCCTGACCTGCCTTCGATCCAGACAAAGTCCCCCGGTTGCAATTCCTTTTTCGGTTCCTTGGACGAACCCGCCGAGATGGACGCGGCATCGAGCGCCACGACAACCTCGGAGGCCGCAGAGTCCCCGAGCTTCATCGATTGATGCGGAAGCACGCGCACGAGCAGCGCCGTCGTCTCATTCGACTCGAGGAGCGGCTGGCTGGCGAACGCGGCGGAGGACTTGGCGGCTCCCTCCGCGCAATTCAGCGGCTGGCCGGCCAGGATTTCCGCGCAGACATTGTGAAAATTCGTTTGCGGTTGCATCAACTCCACCGCCACGGTGTGGTAGGGCGTCGTGCCATCGACGTGCGTCGAATGGATGTATCCGGCCCGCTGCAGGCGAACCTGCCCATCGGCATTTTTGGAAGGCGGAATTGTCTTCCCCGGAATTCCCACCGTAACCATCTGATCGCCGATCGCGATGGCGATGGTGTCTTGGTCGTGGCTATGAAGAATGATGGAATCCCCGGGGGCAACTTGCACGTTGAACACCTTCACATAGTCGTTGTGCAAGGCGAGGTGGTGATGCGGCTCGTGGTCCATTGTAGGGACGGCGGTCGTTTGCGCCAGAAGCGGCAAGGCAAAAAGCCACCATGCCGCAAGCCAGACAGGTCTCATTTTCAAAGGATTCCTCGATTGCGGCCCTCAAACTAAGCCGGATCAAATTGTGAGTCAACTGCTCTCCTAAGTCCTTGCAGCACAGAAGCATGGGAATATGTCAATTTATTCACATTTCGCGCTCGCAGACCTTTTCTGCCAGATGTAACACAGAATTAACATTCCTCTCACGGGCTATTAAGCGGGCGCCGATAGTGTCCCTAGTGCCTGAACGTGTCTGAAGCATGCCCCGATTCGAAGAACGGAAGTTGGCCTTTCTGCGAAAAGGTTCGCGGCGGAAGATTCTACTCAGGCGCAGTCGGAGCGGCCTTTCCCGGGTGGGAATGGGGTCAATCCAGAAAACGTGTGATGCGGCGCGATTGCTCGGGGCTATTGGAATCGCGAGGCTATCCCAATTGTCGACGTTATCGGTGAATGAAAATCAGGTATGGACTTCATTTTCAGGAGGAAATGAAATGCGAGTATTCGCAACAGTATTGCTGGGCATAAGCCTCACGGCGTCGCCGCTTCTGGCGCGTAACGCCGGCGAGACCGAAAAGGATGTGACGCCCGTAGCCGCGACCAGCGCTTCGGCTTTGCCCGACAAACCCGCGGCCGTGAAACCGGAAGCCTCGGCCATCGAAAGCGAAGTGAACGATCTTCGCAGCCTGGTCGAAGAACAGAGGGCGGAGCTGGAGGCCCAGCGCGCCGCGCTGAAAGCCGCGGAAGCCAAGATGACGGAACTGGAAGAAAAAATGAGCCCATCTCCCACTCAGCCAGCCACGGCCCCTGCACCGGCTGTGGAAACGGTCGCCTCTCCGGCAATCGGTCCGGCGCACGCGTCGAACGTGACGCCCGCTGAGGCGAATTCCGCCGCACCAACCGCCCAGACCGACACCAATGGCACCGACCAGCCACGCTCCTGGAAATTTAAGGGTGTGACCTTCACGCCCGGCGGGTTCTTCGCGGCAGAGTCGGTGTGGCGCCAGCGGGCACTGAGCGCGGACGTCAACACCCCCTTCACCTCGACTCCCATGCCAGGGAGCTCGCAATACAACGTCGGCGAATTCAATGCCAGCGGCCGCCAGTCGCGAATCGCCATGCTGGTCCAGGGAGACGCCCACAACGTCAAGCTCGGCGGGTACTACGAGGCTGACTTCCTTTCGGCCGGAACAACGTCGAACGACAACCAGAGCAACAGCTACACCCTGCGCCAGCGGCAATTCTGGGCGCAGGCGGCATTCAATAGCGGTTTTACACTCACCGGCGGCCAGATGTGGTCGCTCGTCACGCAAACGGCGAAAGGTCTCGACAACCGCACCGAAGTTCTGCCGGAAACCATCGACGCCCAGTACTCGGTCGGCTTCAGCTGGGCCCGCCAGTACGGAGTGCGCTTTGTGCAGAACTTCAACAACAAGGCTTGGCTGGGCTTCTCGGTGGAAGAACCTCAGACAACATTTAAGGTTGGGGGCACGACCACTCCGTTCCTTCTGGGCGCGGCCGGCAACGGCGGCGGCCTCTACAATCCGACCACGAACTACTCGTTCAACATGACCCCTGATTTTGTGGTCAAGGCTGCATTCGAGCCCGGATTCGGCCACTACGAGGTCTTCGGTCTGGTCAGCACATTCCGCGACCGCATTTTCCCGACGGGACTAGAGCCGTCCAACTCTAAAACGTTTGGGGGGGGCGGCGGCGCCAATGCCTGGTTCCCGTTTGCCAACGGCAAAGTTAATTTTGGTCTTCACGCTCTGGTCGGAGATGGCGTCGGCCGTTACGGGAGCGCCGGTGCGGCTCCGGACGCGACTCTGCGGCCCGATGGAACTCTCGCTCCGATCCGCAGCTATCAGGGTTTGGCCACGCTGGCGATCCACGACAAGAAGTGGGACGTTTACTTCCACGCAGGCGAGGAATACGCGGATCGGACTCAGTTCATTTCCGGTACGCCGACCGTGCTCATCCCGAACGAAGGCTACGGCGCTATCGGCTTCAACAACTCCGGTTGCTGGACCGAAACGTCGGCCGGTTCCGGCGGATATGCTCCCGGTTCCCTGGCCAATTGCACCGGGAATATCAAGGACGTCTTCGAAGGCACCGCCGGGTTGTGGTACAGCTTCTTCTCCGGCCCATACGGCATCCTCAAACTGGGGCTGCAGTACTCGTACGTGAATCTCAACACATGGACTGGCGTGGGCGCCACCGGTGTGTGCGCATCGGGTACGCACCCGACTTGCACTCCGAACGCCAACGAAAATATGGTGTTCACTTCGCTCCGCTACTACATCCCGTAACGTCGGCCTACAGGCGGGGGGGCGCATTCTTGCCTCCCCGCAGCTTTTCTCCTTTTCAGATCATCCGATCTTGTAGGGAGTGAGATTTCTCACCTCCAGTACCACCCGCCCCGGTTACCCAGGCGTCTGGCCACTTGTGGCGCAACCTCGCCCGCGCGACAATTCCCGTAAGCGGAGTTCGCGCGCCGCCGGGACGAGTAGAGAGGAAGTCACAAGCATGAAGTTCACAAACATGAAGCATTGTTGGGTCATTCTTATAGCCATGCTCGCTGCCGGATCGGCCCCAGCCATGGCAGCCGACGCGATTCCCACTGGGACAATTCTTCCCGTCCGTCTGAATTCGACGATTTCCTCGGCGAATAGCAAGGCTGGCGACAAAATTTCGGCAACCGTCATGCAGAACGCGCCTCTCCCATCGGGAGCGCAAATAAATCGAGGCGCGAAACTAATGGGCGAAGTGGTCGGTGTAACTCGGGCTACCGGCACCCAACCGGGCCAAGTCACGCTGCGATGGAACACAATCATTCTGGACAACAAAATTGTCCCGATACAAACGAATCTACGCGCTGTGGCGACGATGATGGAAGTCGAACAGGCGGGCATTCCCGCGATGGGCCCCGACCGGGCCACGCCGCCGTCGGACTATGCCACCGAGCAGGTCGGCGGAGAAACTGTCTATCGAATCGGAGGCGTCGTTGCGTCCGGCGCGCGGATAGTAGGCAAGCAGGTCGCTAATGGCATTCTCGCCTCTCCAAGTCCGAATTCTGTTCGCGGATGCCGCGGGCAAGTGGACGGCGAAGCAGTGCAGGCAGCGTTTTGGGTCTTCTCCTCTGACGCGTGCGGCTCATACGGAACCGACGAAATCAGAATCGTGCACGCAGGGCGAACCGACCCAAAGGGGGAAATCGTGCTGGCTGCTACTCGCGGCGACGTCAAACTGCGGGCGGGGGGCGGCATGTTGCTCCGGGTGGAATAACAGTAAGAATCGATCGTAACGAAGCCCAGAAACGTCACACGCCGTAATCCATGCACCGCGCGAGTCACGGTCACCAGTCAGGATTTATGCCGCGTCGGGATCGTAATTCAAATTGGGGGCGAGCCAGCGCTCGACGGTGCGCAAATCGAGGCCTTTGCGGCGGCTGTAATCCTCGACCTGGTCGCGGCCGATTTTTCCGACGGCAAAATATTTCGATTCGGGATGCGAAAAATAGAAGCCGCTCACGGAGGCCGCCGGATACATCGCGAAATTTTCCGTCAGCGTGATGCCCGTGGTCTTTTCCGCGCACAGCAGATCGAAGAGCGGGCGTTTTTCCGTGTGATCGGGCAGCGCCGGGTAGCCGGGCGCCGGGCGAATGCCGCGATAGCGTTCGTGCACGAGATCGTCATGGCTTAGATTTTCTTCCTTGCCGTAGCCCCACTCGATTCGCGCGCGCTTGTGCGTCAGCTCGGCGAGGCCTTCCGCGAGGCGGTCGGCCAGGGCTTTGGCCATGAGGGCGTTGTAATCGTCATTTTCTTTTTCAAATTTCGCGACGAGCGGTTCGATGCGCAGTCCGGCGGTGACCGCGAACAGGCCGAGATAATCGAGCTTGCCGCTCTCCCGCGGCGCGACGAAATCCGCGACGGCGTAGCTGGGCTCCTGGTTGCCTTTTGCCAGTTGCTGCCGCAGAGTGTGGAACGTAGTCAGCAGGTGGCGCGATTCGTCGGTGTACACCTCAATGTCGTCCTGCACGCTGTTGGCGGGGAAAAATCCGATCACGGCGCGCGCTTCGAGCAGTTTTTCGCGCACGATGCGGTCGAGCAGCTTCCGGCCGTCCTCGAAGAGTTCCTTCGCTTTCGGGCCGACGCCTTCCTGCTCAAAAATCTTCGGATAAATCCCGCGCAGCTCCCAGGCGTGGAAAAAAGGTGTCCAGTCGATGTACGGAACGATTTCTTCCAGCGGCACGGGGCTGTAGAGCCGCGTCCCGAGAAACGAAGGCCGCGGGGGTTCGTACGCGGACCAATCGTACGCGGGCCGTTTCGCCCTCGCCTCCGCGAACGGCAGGAGGGGCTGCGCCTTCCGCGAGGAATGCTTTTCGCGCGCGCGTTCCTGCTCCCTGGCGTTTTCTTCCGTGAAATGAGCTTTCATCTCGGCGCTGAGCAAACTGCCCACGACGCCGACGGCGCGCGAAGCGTCCTGCACATAAATGACGGGCTGGCGGTAGGACGGCGCTATTTTCACGGCGGTGTGCGTGCGGCTGGTTGTCGCGCCGCCGATGAGCAGCGGGACGGTGAATCCTTCGCGCTCCATTTCCTTGGCCACGTGCGTCATTTCCTCGAGCGACGGCGTGATGAGGCCGCTCAACCCGATCAAATGGGCGCCCGTTTCGCGCGCGGTTTTCAGGATTTTGTCCGCGGGCACCATCACGCCGAGGTCGATCACTTCATAGTTGTTGCAGCCCAGCACGACGCCCACGATATTCTTGCCGATGTCGTGAACGTCGCCTTTCACGGTGGCCATGACGATGCGGCCCTTGACGGACACGCCGCCCGCCTGCTTTTCGGCTTCCAGATACGGCTGCAAGTACGCGACGGCTTTTTTCATCACACGCGCGCTCTTCACGACTTGCGGCAGAAACATGCGCCCCGATCCAAAGAGATCGCCGACCACGTTCATCGCGCTCATGAGCGGGCCTTCGATCACCGCGAGCGGCTTGCCCAATTTTTGCCGCGCCTCTTCGGTGTCCTCCTCGATGTAGTCCGTGATGCCCTTGACCAGGGCGTGCGTGAGGCGTTCTTCGAGCGTGCCGCTCCGCCACGCATCTTCCTCCACCTGCCCTTTTTCTTTTGCCTTTACGGTTTCCGTGAATGCAAGCAACCGCTCCGTTGAATCCGGTCGCCGGTTGAGCAGCACATCCTCGACGAGTGTCAGAAGGTCCTTGGGGATTTCCTCATAGACCGCGAGCTGGCCCGCATTCACGATGGCCATGTCCAGTCCGGCCTGAATCGCGCGATACAGAAACGCGGAGTGCATCGCTTCGCGCACCACGTTTTGGCCGCGGAACGAAAACGAAATGTTGCTGACGCCGCCGCTCACCTTCGCGTAGGGCAGCCTGGCCTTGATCTGCCGGGTTGCCTCGATGAAGTCGACGGCGTAATTGTTGTGCTCTTCGATGCCGGTGGCGACGGTCAGAATATTCGGATCGAAAATAATTTCTTCCGGAGCGACGCCGGCCTCTTCCGTGAGAATCCGGTACGCTCTCGCGCAGACTTCCATCTTGCGCGTGAGCGAATCTGCCTGGCCTTTTTCGTCGAACGCCATCACGATCATGGCCGCTCCGTACCGGCGGACGAGACGCGCGCGCTGCCGGAAGGCCTCTTCGCCCTCTTTCAAGCTGATGGAATTCACGATGCCGCGGCCCTGAATGCATTTCAGGCCGGCCTCGAGCACCTTCCAGTTCGAGCTGTCGATCATGATCGGCACGCGGGCGATGTCCGGCTCCGCGGCGACGTGGTGCAGAAACGTGGTCATGGCCTGCTCGGAATCGAGCATGGCTTCGTCCATGTTGATGTCGATGATCTGCGCGCCGTTCTCGACTTGCTGCCGCGCCACGGAGAGCGCCGCTTCGAGTTCCCCGGCGAGAATCAGTTTGGAGAATTTGGGCGAGCCGGTGACGTTGGTGCGCTCGCCGATGTTGACGAAGCGGGAGTCGGGCCGCAGCACCAGCGGTTCGAGGCCGCTGAAACGGGTGAACCGTTCCGGCTTCGAGAGAACATGCGGCTTTTCTCCGCGCACCGCTTCGGCGATGGCGCGAATGTGCGCTGGCGTCGTCCCGCAGCAGCCGCCGGCGATGTTCAGCCAGCCGTTGGACGCGAAGTCGCGCAGATCGGCGGCCATGCGTTCCGGGGTCTCATCGAATCCGCCGAATGCATTCGGCAGCCCCGCGTTCGGATGGCAACTGATGTGGACGGGCGCGAGGTGCGAAAGCTCTTCGATATACGGGCGCATTTGCTTCGCGCCGAGCGCGCAGTTGATGCCTACGCTCAGAAGGTCCATGTGCGAGACGGAAATCCAAAACGCTTCGACGGTCTGGCCGGAAAGCGTGCGGCCGCTCTGGTCGGTGATGGTGACGGACACCATGACGGGCACGCGCTGCCCGGTGGCTTGGAAGAATTCGTCGTTGTACTGGCTGATGGCAAAAAGGGCTGCTTTGGCGTTCAGCGTATCGAAGATCGTTTCGAGCAGCAGGAGGTCCGCGCCGCCTTCGACGAGGCCGCGCGCCTGCTCGTAGTAGACCTCGCGCAACTTGTCGAACGTGACGCCCCGCGACGCCGGGCTATTTACATCTTGCGACATCGACGCGGTGCGGTTGGTCGGCCCCATGGATCCCGTGACGAGTCTGTGCGCGCCCGCGTGCGCGGCTTCGTATTCATCCGCCACTTGCCGGGCAATTTTCGCGCCCGCCACGTTGATCTCGTGGACACGGCCTTCCAGGCCGTAATCCAGGAGCGAAATCCCGTTCGCGTTGAACGTGTTGGTCTTGATGATGTCGGCGCCGGCTTCGAGATACTGCCGCTGAATCCCCTGCACGATCGCCGGCTGCGTGAGATTCAGCACATCGAAGTTCCCGCGGAGGTCGCGCGGATGGTTCAGAAATTGAGAGCCGCGAAACGCCGCCTCGTCCAGCTTCTGCTCCTGGATCATCGTGCCCATGGCGCCGTCCAAAATGACGATCCTCTCCTTCAGGAGGTCCTTCAGCGCGGCGATTCGTGTCGCTCTTCGATCCAACGATGCTCTCCCATGCGCCAGGCGGCCGCGGAAATTGACTGGCCGCGCGAATGCGGAATGCAAGCTTCCATCAGGGCGCTACAAACTTATCTCTACCTAGTTTACCGGAGAGCACTATCCGTCCGGGGGGCCATTCTTGCGGGCCGTTCTCATTCGAACAAACCAGGCCCGTACCATTGACCGCCCGCAATCGGCGAGAGTAGACTCCAAAACATGAGATCGAAGGCGTCGTTTCTGATCGGCGCGATGGCCCTGACGATCTGCATCGTGTGTCCCCTCGTCGATCTGTTCGATCAATGGGATCACGCCTTGCAAAGCGGCCAGGATACGGAGTACCCGCTGGTGATCCTGGCGCTGTGCGTCGGAGCCGCATTCGCCTTAGGGCGGCTCATCCTTCGGTTCTCGTCCAATCTCCTAACTTCGAGCACCCGTTACGCGGTTCGATCCACCTTCACCTCATTGCTTGGATTCATTCGTCCTGCAGCCGTCGCGTACTCTTCCGGAAGTCCCCCGCTCAGCCTCCGCATCTAGAACTGCGCCCAAAATTCCTGTCATAAACACGTTTCGACGGTCTGGCCGTCCCTTGCCCTGCAAATTTGTCCAGCAAGTTTGCCCGGCAAGCGCCCGGCACGGTGATTCATCCGTAACGGATGCTGTCCGGCCAGCCATTTTCCGATCGCGCTGAGGACAACAGCTATGAATGACGGATTAGATGCACCGGTGCCGGCTCAGGATTTTGCGGTGCGGTGCCGCGGATTGACCAAGACATACGGAGCTGGCGATGCAAGCGTGACGGCTCTTCGCGGCATCGACCTCGAAGTCCGGCGTGGCGAGCTGCTCATGGTGGTTGGCCCGTCGGGATGCGGCAAAACCACGCTGATCTCCGTGATTGCCGCGATCCTGAACCAGGATTCCGGCCAGTGCGAGGTGCTCGGCCGCGATTTGAACGGCATGGACCAGAAAGAACGAACGCGGTTTCGCGGCGAGTCCATCGGCTACGTATTCCAGATGTTCAACCTGCTGCCGGCGTTGAGCGCGGTTGAGAACGTATCGGTGCCGATGCTGCTCAACGGAGCGTCGCGCAAACACGCGGAACTCCGGGCGGCGGAGACCTTGGAAGCAGTCGGCCTTTCCGCGCGCGGAGATGCTCTCCCCGCCCATCTGAGCGGCGGCCAGCAGCAGCGCGTGGCCATCGCGCGCGCGCTGGTGCATGACCCGAAGCTGATCGTATGCGATGAGCCGACCAGCAATCTCGATCACGTGACCGGGCACTCGGTCATGCAGCTCTTGCGAGGCGTCGCCCGGAGCCCCGGCCGGGCGCTCATTGTGGTCACTCACGATCCGCGCATCTTCGAGTTCGCGGATCGAATCGCCCGCATGGACGACGGAAAAATCGTCGAAGTCATCGACAGAAGTAACCAGGAGCGTCTGCAATGATTCGCAAGTATTTACTTCCTTTCCTCGCGGTACTCGGTGTCGCCATCGCCATTGCGATGGTCCTTCAAGGCAACCGGACCACTCCAGCGGCTCCCCCCGCCGTCCAGCCGGCTGCCGCGCCATTCTCTTCCTACGTCTTCGGTCCGGGAATCGTCGAAGCCAGCACGGAAAACATCGCCGTCGGCACGCCGGTGTCCGGGATCGTGGCAGCCGTCTACGTAAAGTGGGGAGACTTGGTAAAGAGCGGAGCTCCTCTGTTCAAGGTCGACGCCCGCGATCTGGAAGCTCAACTCGTTCCGGCAAACGCAAAGGTCAAAGAAGTGGAAGCGCAGCTATTACCGGCGAACGCCAAAGTCAACGAGGCGCAGGCTACACTCGCAAAAGCGGAGAATCGTCTGAAGGTCGGAGCGGGTTTGGAAGTCGGAGTCTCGATCAGCGCCGAAGAATTGGCAAACCGGCGATTCGATGCCGAGACGGACCGGGCGATTCTTGCCTCGGCCAAAGCGCAGATTGAGCAAATCCAGGCGCAGATTTTCTCGGCCAATGCCCAGGTTGAGCAGCTTCAGCGCGAAATCGAATTGCGCACTGTTCGCGCCCCCGTTTCCGGCCGCATCCTCCAGATGAAAACGCACCCGGGCGAGTACGCCCAAACCGGCGTCCTGAGCACGCCATTGATTCTGCTCGGCGACGACACCCGATTGCACGTCCGCGTGGATATCGACGAGAACGATGCCTGGAAGTTCCAGCCCTGCGCGCGCGCAGTGGCTTCCGTGCGCGGCAATCCGCAATTAAAGATTCCGTTGCAGTACGTGCGCACCGATCCCGCCGTGATCCCCAAGATGACGCTGACTGGCGATACGACGCAACGGACCGATACCCGGGTTTTGCAAGTGATTTACAGCTTCGATCCCGCCTCGCTGCGCCTCTACGTCGGCCAGTTGATGGACGTGTTCATCGAGGCGGCTGCGGAGGGCAAGTCGGCGACCGGTTCGCAACGTCCGGACGGATCCTGCAGTGATGCAGCAAGCGGTGAATCGCAAGGGAAAAGCTCTCGACGGGAGAAACGCTGACATGCTGCGGGTTGCCATAAAAATGCTTCTCGGAGACCGCACGAAATACGCCGGATTGATCTTCGGCATCACGTTCACTTCGTTCCTGGTCACATTCGCCGGATCGTACTTCTGCGGTTTCATGACGCGCGGATTTGCTTTGATTTCCGAGAACCCGGGGGCGGACGTTTGGGTGATGGACCCGGCGGTGGAGTCCACGGAGCTCACTACGAACATCCCCGATTCGGCGATTTCCCGAGTCCGCAGTGTGGATGGCGTTCTGTCCGCTGCGCCGCTGGCGCTGGCTACGGCGGACGCGCGGTTTCCCAACGGGCGTTTTCAATCGTTTCAACTCATCGGCGTGGATGACGCCACGCTCGTTGGACTTCCACCGTTGCGGGACGGCATCTCGCCTGCCGCCCTGCGCACACCGGACGCGGTCGTGGTCGATCCGGGCGGCACCGATGGAAAGCTCGAAACCCCGATTGCGGCAGCGGATCAATGGCCCCACGAAGGACCGCATCTCGACGTTCCGACGCGCGAGCTGGCTGCGGGCGACCAGCTGCTGGTGAACGATCGCCGCGTCGTGGTCGTAGCGCGTTCGAACGCTCTGCCGAGGTATCCTCCGCGGCCGCTGATGTACACCACGCTGTCGAACGCGTCGCGCATCCTGTTGCCGGAGCGGCACTCCTTGACGTTTGTGCTGGCGAAGGCCGCGCCCGGCGTCTCGCCGCGCGATTTGGCCGCGCGCATCCGGGCGCAGACGGGCCTCAAAGCGCGCTCTTCGGAGGACTTCACGCTCGATACCGTCTATTGGTTCCTGATCAACTCCGAGGATGTGGGTGACATGGCCTCGATGATTTCCATCGCCATGCTGGTCGGACTCGGCGTGACCGGCGTGATGCTGTACATGTTCACCACGGACAGCGTGAAGCAGTACGCGGTCCTCAAGACGATGGGCGCGTCGTCGAAACTCCTGATCACGATGATTTTCGTGCAGGCCGGCCTCTGCGCGCTTTTGGGGGCCGGTCTCGGACAAGGTCTGTGCGCCATCGTTGGCCAGATCGCCATCGTGGAGTTCGATTATCCGTTCCGCATGATGTGGTTTACGCCGGTCCTAGGAGGCATCACGGTTGTGCTGGTGAGCGTCGTCGCTGCTGTTATCAGCGCGCGGCCTGTATTGAAGCTGGAGCCGGGCATCGTGTTCGCGGGACGGTAGAGGCAAGAAGAATTGGATTCTTCGGGACTGGTTCCCTTGGATGGCTTCCAGGAGAGAGGTGCGATGACAGGAATTCGAAAGCAGATGGTTCCGCTACTGGGAATGTTCTTGTTATCGGGGTGCGCTGCGCAGCGATACCGGCCGGCTCCGATCGTTGCCGGCGCAACCGCTTCGCAATTCGAATCGCGAACTCTTGGCGAGGAAGGGCTCCGGTCGTTCGAAGAAAAGAACCTGAGCCAGCCTGAGCCCTTGTGGCCGCCCAAAACCTGGAATCTGCAAACACTTTCGCTGGCCGCCTTGTACTTCCATCCCGCGCTCGACCTGGCTCGCGCGCGCCTCGCTCGGGCCGATGCCGCCATCGTGACGGCCGGCGCGCGACCGAATCCCACGCTGGGCATCTCGCCCGGCGTCCCCAGTCCTTACCTGATGGCACTGGATTTCGCCGTTCCGATCGAGACCGCGGGCAAGCGAGGGTACCGCCTCCAAAGCGCTCGCAGTCTGGATCAAGCGGCGCGACTCGATCTTGCCGATTCCGCATGGACCGTCCTCAGCGGCGTTCGCCTCGCATTGCTGAACTACCTTCTCGCGGCTCGGAATCTGGAATCGCTTCACGCCGAGGAGCAGGTCCGCGCGGACCAGGTCAAAATCCTGGAGCAGATGGTCTCCGCCGGCGAGATGCCCGGGCTCGATGCGGATCCGGCGCAGATCGAGCTATCAAAACTAGAGATGGCGATCCACGCAGGGGAAGGCCAGGTTGCCGAGGCCAGGGCCGCGTTGGCCGCGGCCGTAGGGATTCCCGTGGCGAGCCTCAACGGCGTGGAGTTCGCGTGGCCGGATCTGGAAACTCCGGCGGACTCGCAATCCCTTTCGTCCCCGGAAATCCAACGCGACGCCGTCCTGAATCGACTGGATGTCCGGCGGGCGCTCGCGCAATACGCGGCCTCCGAAGCCGACTTGCAACTGGAAATCGCCAGGCAATATCCCGATATCAACCTTGGGCCGGGCTACACGTACGAAGAACGAAACAGTTTCTTCACGGTCGGGTTTTCGTCTTCGGTTCCGTTGTTCAATCGAAACCAGGGACCGATCGCGGAAGCGGAAGCGCGGCGGAGAGAAGCCGCAGCCGCGTTCTTGCAAACCCAGGCGCAGGTCATCGAAAAAAGCGAGCGCGCACTCGCGGTCTACACGGCGGCATTGCGGGAAGTGGCCGAGGCAAACTCTGTGTATAAGAATCAGGAGACTCGACTGCCCGTCGTTCAGCAATCGATCCGCGCCGGCGCCGATAGCCGGCTGAGTCTCGACGCAATTCAGATTCAACTCGCGGTCCTGGCACGCGCAAGGCTGGATGCCCTGGGGCGCGCGCAACGAGCCCTGGGCGATCTGGAAGATGCCGTTCAACGCCCGCTGGATCGAGACGAAGTGATTCCGATACGGCTCGATTCTCCGGCGCTCGACGCTCCGCCGGGGCGGCGCTAGAACACGTCGAGGATTTCCTCGTAGCGCTTGAACGGGGGGATCAAGTACGCGCCGGCAATTCCGGAAGAGCGCGCTCCTCGCGCCCACTTCAGCAACGTGCGCGCGAGGGCAAAGCCGTGGTCGCGCGCCGAGGCGCCAGCGGCCTCAAGCTGCTTCAGCAGCGGCTCCGGAATCACGATGCCGGGCACTTCGTTGTGCAGGCGCAAGGCCTGCTTGTAGCTGCTAAGAGGCCACAGGCCAACCAGGATCGGAATCGGCGATTTTCCGCCCATGCGCTTCAGAAATTGCTCCCAATGGTCGGGATCGAAAATCGGCTGCGTCATGGCGAAATGCGCGCCCGCTTCGACCTTCAGGCGAAACCGGCGCAGTTCTTCATCGAGATCTTCGGCGAGAGGATTTACCGCGACGCCGATCGTGAAATTGGTTGCGCCGCCCAGATTTTTCCCGCCCCAGTCTTGTCCCTGGTTCAATCTGGACATGATTTTCACAAGGCCGATGGCGTCGACTTCGTAGACGCCCAACGATTCACTGCCGATGGAGGGCGGATCGCCGGTAACCGCCAGCACGTTGCGCACGCCTCCGACGGTCCACGCGCCCAGCAACATCGCTTGCAGGCCGATCAAGTTTGCGTCGCGCGTCGTGAGATGCGGGATCGTTTCGATGCCGCGCGCCTCGAGCGCGCCGGAAAGCGTCAGCGCGTCCATGCCCACGCGCGCGAGCGGCCCGCTATTGACGTCGATGGCGTCCACCTTCTTCGAGGCCATCACGTTTTGCACCTGTTCGAGAACGCGGTCGATCGAAGTTCCCTTGGGAGGATCGATTTCCACGGAAACCACGAATTGCTGCGCCTGAATTTTTCGCCACAGAGAACTCTCGGGTTCCCGCGCGGCGATGGGATGAGCCTCGGGGACGGTTTCCACGACACTCGCGGCGCGCGCGCCCGCGGACGGATGCATGCCCTCGACCGCTCGAACCATCGCGCGGATATGTTCCGGCGCGGTGCCGCAGCAGCCGCCGAGAATCCGCGCGCCCAGCACGACGGCTTCGCGCGCGAACAGGTCGAAATATTCCGGCGAGGACTTCGGGTAGATGATGCGGTCGCCGGCGCGCTGCGGAAATCCCACGTTGGGCATCGCGCTCGTGGGAAACGAACCCGCCACGGAGGCGAGTTCCTGCAGAAGGCGCAGGTGGTCCTGCGGCCCGACGGAACAGTTCGCGCCGATCACCTGCACGCCGCGATCGTGCAGCAGGGCCCAGGTGTCTTTGGGCCGGTTGCCGCTGAGGGTGCTGCCCTCTTCGGAGTAGGTCATCTCCGCGACGATGGGGAGCTGGGAAAACGAACGAATCGCTTCGATGGCCGCCAAAAGTTCGGCGGGATTTCCAAACGTCTCCAGGACAAAGAAATCGACGCCGCGTTCTTCGAGCGCTTCGGCCTGCTCCCGGAAGATTTCCCGGAAGTGCTCGGGCGTCGCCTCGCGCACGTCGCGGAAGACGCCGAGAGGACCGATCGATCCGGCGATCAGGACTTCGTGACGGGCGGCCTCGCGCGCCTCGCGCGCGATTTTCACGCCGCGGTGATTGAATTCCGTGACGCGCTCTTCCAGTCCCAACGCGCCCAGCTTGTTGCGGTTGGCGCCGAAGGTGTTTGTCTCGATGATGTGCGCGCCGGCTTCGAGATACGACATGTGCACGCGAAACACTTCTTCGGCGCGCGTGGCGTTGAGTTCATCCACGCACCGCTGCGCGCCCAGAGACTCGTAGAGCAGCGAGCCCATGGCGCCGTCAGCGATCAAGACGGCGGCGCGCAACCTCTCCTGGAATTCTTCGATTCGCATCGTTCTGTGGACTCTCCCGGAGTTTTCGGCGGAATCCGTTCTTCCGTATATATAGGTTCGCCGCTCCCCTTCGGTTCGACTAGCGGAATGTTTCCGCCTCGTGGCTATAGCCACAACAGGATTCTTCCAGGTCCCGTGCGGCTTCGCTCGTCTCGATGAATCTTCCTCCGAAAATTCCTTCGGCAAATCAGGTGAAACGATCAGAATGGAGTGAACGGGATGAACCGCTATTTATTGCGCGCCAGAAGCAACATCAGGGCGAAAACAGCCACGGGAATCAAGGCCAGCATGATGTAAAACAGAATTTGCCGCGCGACGGGCGAGCGTCTCTGCTTCCAAGTCTTCAGTTCCGCGCGGTCGGCCACGCCGACTTTTTCCGGATGCTCCAGATCGAGCGCGAATTCGTGGGCATTCGGATAGCGCTTGTTGGGATCGCGCTCCAGCGCGCGGTAAATAATCTCCTGCAGTTCGGGCGAGACTTCGGGATTCACCTCGCGCGGCGGGATCGGATCGTTCAGCAGGCGTTCGTTCATGATCACGAACGGATTGGGACCGGTGAAAGGCACCTTGCCCGTCAGCATTTCGTAGAACATCACGCCGAGAGAATACACGTCGCTCCGGGCGTCGCCCCGTTTCCCCTTTACCTGCTCGGGAGAAATATAGTCCGGCGTTCCCATGGCCTCGGTGAGCTTGGCAAACGTCAGGCGGCGCGATCCGGCGTTCGCGGCGATTCCGAAATCGATGAGCTTCACTTGGTCGTCCGGGCCGACCATGATGTTTTCCGGCTTCAGGTCGCGATGCACGACGCCCTGGCTATGGATGTAGTCGAGGGCGTTGCAGAGGGCGAGCGTGATCCGGATGGCGCGCTCGGGCGGAAGCTTTTTTTGCTCGTTCAAGATCTGGCGCAACAGGCGGCCGTCCACCCATTCCAGAACCATGTATCGCGTGCTGCGCTCTTCGTCGCTCAGGACTTTGACGACGCCCGGGTGATCGAGCTTTTGGCCGATTTCTTCTTCGCGGTTAAAGCGGTCAAATAAGATTGGGTCGGCTTCCATCTCCGCGTGAGGGAGCTTGATGGCGACTTGCCGGCCGTCTCGCGTGTCCGTGGCGCGGAAAATAGAGGCCATGCCGCTTCGGGCGACCAGGGCGTCGATGCGGTAATGATCGAGCTGATCGCCGGGATGCAGGTTGCTCATTGAGAAGGTAGGTCGGCGGCGAACACGGAAACCGCGGCGAAATTCTATCAGTACAGTTTGTAGGGCCGTCCGCGATACATACCCATTCGCTCGACGCCCCGGATTCGGATCAACTGAACGCTGATATTATCGCCGCCTCCCCGATCGTTGGCAAGGGCCACCAATTTTTCGGCCGCCGGGCGCAACTCCTGGCCGTGGCCGCAAATCGCGGCCATTTCCGAGGCATCCACCGCGCCGTGCAAACCGTCCGAGCAGAGGAGCAGAACATCTCCCGCAAAAATCTGGTGGTCGTTGGTGTCCACGTTGGCCACCAACTCGGTTCCGAGCGAGCGGCTGAGAATGTGGCTGGTTTCGCCCTCGGCCGCTTCTTGCGCGGTGACCAGGCCGAGGCGCACTTGCTCGCTGGCGACCGTATGGTCGCGCGTGATCTGGGCAGCCTTGCCGTTGCGAATCAAGTAGCAGCGCGAATCCCCCACATGCGCGACGGACACCCGGTCGTAGCGCAAAGCGCAGGTCACGATTGTGGTCGCCATGCCCGCCGAAGAGCGACCGCCGGTCACGGCCGCTTCAAAAACCGAGGTATTGGCCTGCTGAACCAGCCGCTGCAGCAGCGCTGAGTGCGACTCTCCATCCTTGGCTTTGGGAAATCCGGCGACCATGGTTTCGACCGCGGTTTTTGACGCGACTTCGCCTTTTTCCTGTCCCCCAACGCCGTCCGCCAGCACAAACAACCAGCCATGCGAACGAACCTGCGCGGGAGTCGCCGGCGAGCAGTAGCCCAGGTAATCCTCGTTGTGGTCGCGAACTCGCCCGACGTCGGTGAGTGACACGAATTCAAGATCAAGCATATGGTCTGGGGCGGAATCTCTCGCGGAGGCGACCCAGAGCGACCTGTCCTGGGGCGCGCTGCTCCGGGGTTCTCCAAGAGTTTCATTCACATCTACAACAGAAACTCGGACAGGTCCGCCGAGGCGGACCTGTCCGATTCTCTTCGCTATCCGAGCTAGGTTCATACTACACCATTACGTGCGGCTGGTGACCAGCGTTGTCCGGCCCGACGCTTTGCTGGACCGCATGAAGTAGATGCCTCCATAGATGGCCCAAACGAGCGCCACCCCCAACGCCAGCAGCGGCTCCTTTGCGGTGCCATACCCCATGAATGGCCCAATGATGTAAAACGCCATGCATCCCAAGTTCGCAAGAACCCCGAACAAGGGAATTAAAAAGTGGCGCACCATCTTGAAGTTTGGATGATTGTGGTAGGCGACCATGCAAATGACACAGCTCAAACAGTAGAGAATGAACGTGCCAAAGTTGGACGCCAGGGTAACGGTAAGCAGCGAATTCGGAAGAGCCGCCATCTTGTCATGGGTGGTATATCCGAAGCTGGAGAACAGGCCGTGCGGTAAGGCCTGAATGGCGGCGTCTTGCGGAGCTCCCGCGTCGCCGAACGCCATCGAGACAGCGATGCATCCGATTACCGCGGAAATAACCGCCAGCACCCAAATAGCGCGGTGGGGGCTCAGGTTCTTTTCATGGAGCATGCCGAAATGCTCGGGGACTTCCTGATCCTTCCCCATGGCATACGTGACGCGGGCTCCGGTGTTGAGGCAGGAGAGGGTCGTTCCGATCAGCGCGAGGAAGACCGTAATCGCCTCGATCAGCATGAAAGCACGGCCATGACCCATGCCGAACAACGCATCCCCGGTCATGATCATCATGTCGCCGATCGGAGCCGCCGACCCGGCTGCGCTTTGCATGGAGTAACCGCTATTTAAGAAGTAATTAGCGGCAAAATACTCAAACAGGTAGCAAAAA
Organism: uncultured Acidobacteriota bacterium; assembly: GCA_963800455.1. Classification (GTDB taxonomy): domain Bacteria; phylum Acidobacteriota; class Terriglobia; order Acidiferrales; family UBA7541; genus Palsa-360. The sequence goes on from CAWDAY010000004.1 coordinate 2,957,992, forward strand.
GCTCCCTGAATGAGGAGTGAGAGGATGACCGCCTTGGGAATGTCCCGTTTGGCGTTCTTCGCCTCGCCGCCCAGTGACGTGCAGGACTCGAATCCGACGAGAATCAAGATGGCGACCGTGGCCTGCACGAAGACCCAGCCCCACTTGTGAGGTGCGATGACCGATTTGGCGGTGGGATGAGACAAAAAGCCGCCATTGGAATCATAGTAGGTGTAATCGACATGATAAGGCACCGGCTTCCCGCTCGCGTCGAGCTTCGGCTGAGGCACCATGTTGGTATCGCGAGTGATGACGTCCGTTGCTGTCCCGTTCACCATTTGACTCGTGGTGGCAAATTCGTACGAATACGCTTCGCCGGACACCGAATCAAACTGCCACGCCTCGCTCCCGGGCGGGTGATTCATGCGGTAGCCCAGTGCCATGACGGAAAACACGATCAACGCGGAAATTTGGATCACGTTGATCGCGACATTCACACCGGTCGAACCGCTTACCCCGCGGTGGGCGATGTAAGCTACACCAAAAGAAAACAGCACGGCGACCAACCCCATGAAAATCGGTCCAGGATTGGAAGCGCTCATCGTGTTCGGCCAGAGCGTGCCGACTACATAGCCGACGAAGATACCGGTGACGCCGACCATAACTCCCGGATAGATCCAGTAGTACAGGTGCGAGCCCCAGCCGACGATAAACTTCGAGAGGCGCGCGTACTTCCAGGCCTTTTCGTGATTCAGGAAGGACTGCTCCGCGAAAAAGTACGAGCTGCCGGGTCCGGGATAAAGCTTGGACAACTCCGCATACGCAACTGCGGTCGCCAGACACAGAAGCAGTGCCACGAAAATACCAAGCCACATCGCCGGTCCCGTGGAACCGGTTGTTGCTTGGATGAAAAACGTCAGCCAAAGGAATGCACCGGGGGCGATGAGCGCCATGGCGTTCATCGTCAACCCGGTTAATCCTAAGGTTGGTGTCATTTTGACTTCGCCGGTATTCTCCGCCATGTATTCTCCTTATAGATTCTTTATCTCGCCGTTGAAGCTTGGTACCGTAGTACAACGAGATGAACTAAGTTGTGCCGAGGATCGAGATACTAGATGGGTGCGTGGGAGTAGTAAAATGCAACGTTTCGATGGCCTAAATTATGGAATCGTATGGCCGTAAAGCGGGCCTGCGGAGGGCCATTCGCGGTGCCCACGGCGCTAACCCCTCGTGCTGGTGCAGGTTCCGGCCGCCCCAGGTATCTTTATAATTTGTTTATTTGCTTGGAGTTGCGGACTTTACGCTGCAGATGCCCGAAAATTCAGCTGCGTTGATTCGGATCCGGCGCGAGGCAATCGGCCGCGCGACCCATCCACTTCTTCGATTCCGTGCATAGGATTTCCGTGGGTGCGTTTGCCGCGCGCCGCGAAAAGTTCACCTGTGCTGCGGCAATCCCAGCGCTGCTGCGCCACGCGAACGACTTTCGCGATTTGTTGGAGCGGCGCGTTGGGTTGGGGCGCGGTTGTGATATTTTAGCGTGCGTCATTATATTGAGCGGGCGTTTTGTGCTTGTGAATCGGAGGTTTTCGGAATGAAGTTCGCGGGTTTCCTCATGCTCGTGGCAGGCTGGTTCTTGGCGCTGGCCGCGATCGTTCTGTTTGAGGGGCCGTCGCTGCGAGCTTTATTCGTCCTGGCGGGAATCGCTGTGGAGGCATTGGGATTGGTCCTTGCGTTCCGATCGCATCTGATACCGCGGGAGGAAAAAAGATAACTCCCATGCCCGCCCCGCCGCTCTCGGAAGTATCGACGATCGCCTGCCTCTTCTTCATTTTTCTGGTTCCCTTCGCGGCGGCCGGAATCGCCATCATGAATGTCGGACTGGGACGCACTCGCAGCGCCGGCCACATGATGATGGCTTCGCTCTGCGCGTTTGCCGTCGCCGGCCTTGCCTACTTCGTATGCGGTTTCGGATGGCAGGGTTTCATCGGCGGACCGGGGTACTTCTTGAATCTGTCCGGCAAGCATTGGAATTGGATCGCGGCGGAAGCTTTCTTTTTTCGCAAACTCGCGTTCGACGGTTCGACCGTTTCTCTTGCCGCCGTCTTTCAAATTTTTTGCGTCGGCCTGGCTGCCGTGATTCCGCTCGGAAGCGGCGCGGACCGCTGGCGCCTTCGAGCGATCTGCCTTTCGACCGGCGTGCTCGCCGCCTGGACGTATCCTCTATTCGCGCACTGGGTGTGGGGCGGAGGATGGCTCGCGCAACTCGGCGTTAATTATGGAATTGGACGCGGATTCCTGGACGCCGGGGGAGCCGGGCCGATTCAAGTTGTGGGCGGCCTGACGGCGTTGTCGGCCACGTGGATCCTCGGTCCGCGGCGGGGGAAATACTCCGCGGATGGGATGGCGCCCGCCATCCCCGGCCACAATGGAGTCTTCGTTCTATTTGGCTGCGTTCTGGCCCTGATTGGATGGATCGGACTGAATTCCGCGGGCGCGGTCCTCTTTACAGGAGCGGAGTCTTCCGGCGCCGCGCTGGTCGCCATCAATACGTTGCTCGCTGCTGCGGCCTCGGCGCTGACGGCGGCGTTCATCACCAAAGTTCGCTTCGGCAAGCCCGATGCGTCCCTCACGGCCAACGGCTGGATCGGAGGGCTCGTGGCCAGCAGCGCGTCGTGCGCATTCGTGAGCCCCGCCGAATCCGTCGTGATCGGATCGATCGCCGGCGCGCTCATCACCTTTTCGATCGAATTCTTCGAGCTGCGCATGGAAGTCGACGATCCGAGCGGTACGATTTCCGTACACGCCGTCGGAGGGATTTGGGGCCTCCTGGCGCTTGGCGTGTTCGGCGCATTCCAGCGCCCGGTGTTCAACGTGCCGGGAAACTCGCTGCCTTCCACGGTGAGTGGAATCGCTCCCGGGCAGTGGCTGGCTCAATTGATTGGCGTCGCCACGCTGCTCGGATTCGTTCTGCCCCTTACCTATGGCTTGAATCTTCTCCTCAATCGCTTCTATCCATATCGAGTGTCGGTCGAAGGAGAGCGCCAGGGCATGGACTTGCACGAATTGGGCGCCGGCGCTTACCCTGAATTCGTGACGCACACCGACGAATTCTTGCCCAGATAAGAATCGCGCGTTTCCGCTGTCCTCCTCGCACGGCCGGCTTCCCGCTCCCTCGCCAGCAAACAAACTTTTCAATGGTAGTCATCCGGTCTTTGAGTTTGTCTTCGGGTCGGCACAGAGGCAAACTTCGCAAACGTTCCATAAATAATTCGTAAAGGACGTTGTGGTGGCCTTGGGACAAATCGCACTGTCGTCAACTTCCGAACGGGGCCGATCCTTCCGGGGCGGCTTTGCCGGCTTCAGCCAACGCTACGGGACAGCGTTTGCGTGGGTGGCCGTGGCGCTGTCTGCGAGCTCGCTCCTGCAGCGCTTGTTTCCCTATCCGTTCCTGTTTCTATTCTTTGCCGCCGTGATGGCCAGCGCATGGTTTGGCGGCGCGGGACCGGGCATCTTCGCGGTCATTCTTTCCACCCTGGCCGTCGACTACTATTTTGTTCCGCCGCTCCATTCCCTGGCGATCAACGCGACCGACACAGCGTATTTCGTGGCGTTCATTCTGTGCGCTCTGGCGGCCAGCTGGGTCAGTTCGTCCAAAAGAAAGAGTGAAGGAGCCCTCCTCGAAGCGCGCGACCATCTCGAGGCGCGCGTGGCGGAGCGCACCGCGGAGCTGGAAAAAACGATTGCCGAACTGAGGGAAAACGAACGCCAGCGGGAACAGCTGGTCAGTGAAAAATCGGTGCTCTCGGGCCAATTGGAGGCCCGCAAGATCGTGGAGCGCGCGAAGGGAATTCTGCAGCGGGAATTGAAAATCAGCGAGGAAGAAGCCTATCGCGCGATTCAGCGGCAAAGTCAGCAGATGCGCAAGTCCATGAGGGAAATCGCCGAGTCCATCATTTTGAGTGACGAATGGAAGCGCGGAGCTCAGTGAAATTTGAATTCGGGAGGGTTGCGAATCGCTGCAATTGAAAGTTTGAATTTGACTCAAACGCGACAAAGCCTGAAACTGCGCGTGAATTTGAAGAGGTCGAATCGCCGCTTTCCGTGTTTCCTTTCGACGACGAAATGAAACGCTCTGCGGCAAGCCTCCTTCTGCATAGTTCTTCTCGGACACGACGCCGTGTCCAATCAATCGCAATACAACGCTCGACGACGAGCCGCTAGCTAGAGCCCTGAAAGGCGCTGGAACGGGTCTGTTCTTCCCCGCTTACCAGCGATTCCGGCTTCTGTTTGCAGTTTTGTGTCTTCATAAGTTTTCAATGGAGGTTTCGGAGCGGACGAAAGTTGTACTGACTTACGAGGCAATCGCGATTCCGTTGGCGGACGGAGGATGCAAATGAATTGGCCTTTGATGTTGATTGAGATGATTCTGGCGGGATTTTTTGCGGTCGCATGCATTCGGGCCTGCATACCAGAAAATCCTAGCGGCAAACTTAGCTTAAGCGATCTGTTGCGGTTCCCCGGACGGCTCGAAAGACTGAAACGTTCCCGATGGCAGTGGTTCTCGATGGTGGGCCTGCTACTGGTCGTGCGGCTCCAGGCCGGAGTGCCCCTGGTGCTTGAGGCGATTATCCTTGTGCAATTCATAATCTTTCTTGCGTTGCCCGCCCGGGCGCAAACAGCAGGGATGAAAGGGAAAGCCAATGCGGCAGCTGTGGGAAGTCGCTGACTTCATTCGCAAGATGCGAAGAAATCTGCGGTTCGGTGAACTTTCCCGCGCGCCATTGACGCTATCGCGAATGGAACTGCACAACGAAGCTTTGGAATGTGACTGGATCGCGCGGCCTGCCGACGCCTGGGATTCCAGCCTGCGGCGTGCGGACCGTGGCCATAACGAGTCGCTGCAAGCATTGGCGGATGCAATCGCCGTGCGCAACCTTGTGATGGACTCGTTCCCCCAAATTGATTGCGCCGTGCTGCGGGGCTTTCGTCAGCCCGCGCGCGAGCCTCCCGAGATGATTCTTCTCGGCACCGTCTCCAGGGAAATGCCGGAAGTGCACAGGGTCAGTTCCCTGGTAATGCGCGCGAAGTTGTTCGGCTTTTGCTTTGTTTTGGAAGGCGGGATCCTGAAGCCTCTGCACGTGAGGGACAGAAGCGAGGAATTCATCTCTTAACGAAATACCCAGCCGGGTAAAGGAGGAATTAGCAATGGCAGCAAACAAGCAGCAAGGTAGTTATTTCGGGCTATTTTTGGTCGGAGCCACAGTACTGTGTGCCGGTCTCGCCTATTTTGACAGCGGGTCCGGCAAGGCTTTGTTGGCGCTCGGGGCCATCGTTTTTGTCGGCAGTTTGTTCGGATTCATGGGAATCAAGTCGCTCGAGGGAAAGACGGCGCTCAAGCCGTCGCCAGATGGGATGAAATTGATTGGGGCTGCCGTCTGTGCGCTCGGCTGGCTTCTCACCCTGTCCGGCATCCACATCACCGATAGCACGGGAGGACGGATCGTTTTTGCCCTCCTGGGCATTGGAGTAACTCTGGTCGGGATGATCTTCATCTTGCCCGCAGCCTTTAACAAGAACGCAGTCTGGAAAGGGGATTCGGGATCTACGGATCATGCCAGCATTGCAGCAGCTAAAACCTCAATGGAGCACTCACGATGAAAAAAACCCTTCTATATAGTTGTCTCAGTTTGTGTCTTCTCACGCTGGTGCTGGCGCTGGGCGTAGCCTCTCACGCTCAGACTCCGGCACCGGCAGCCACGCCGGCAGCTGCCGCACCGGCTCCGGCCATTCCTGCAGCCGAGGCCGAACTAAAGGACGCTGCTAGTAAGGCTCCCGCGACGGCAGATTTAGCAAAGGGCGATCCCGGAGGGTCGGTCACTGGAACCATTAATGACGTTCCGGTGGCGGACTCGAAGGCCGGCTTGACCCTTACCGATGTGGCCAATCAGGTTGGGCAGAACAAGATCGCCGCCAACTTCATCTGGACGCTCGTCACCGGCTTCCTCGTCATGTTCATGCAAGCGGGTTTCGCCATGGTCGAATCGGGCTTGTGCCGGGTGAAAAACGCCAACCACACGTACATGATGAACTTCTTTGTGTACACGTGCGGCCTATTCGCCTACTGGATACTCGGCTTTGCCATACAAATGGGCGGAGCGGCGGGGAACGGTAACCTGGGCGGCCTCCAGCCTCTCGCTAGTGAACATGCCATTACGATGTTCGGGAAGACATGGGGTCTATTCGGTCAATCAGGATACTTCCTGGCAGGCCACACCTATGACGTCGGCGTAATGGTCATTTTCCTGTTTGAAATGGTTTTCATGGACACGGCCCTAACGATTGTGACTGGCGCAGCCGCCGAACGGTGGAAATTCGCCACCTTCGCCGTCTCTTCGGTCATTATGGGCGCGGTTACCTACCCGCTCTTTGGAAACTGGGCCTGGGGAGCCGGATGGCTCTCCCAACTCGGATCCAACGTCGGACTTGGCAAAGGGTATTGCGATTTTGCCGGATCGGGCGTGGTCCACGCTGTTGGAGGTCTGACAGCATTGGCCGTTTCCTTGATCATTGGCGCGCGCATCGGCAAGTTCAACCGCGATGGTTCGCCTAATCCAATCATCGGGCACGACATCTCAGCCGTGTTGATCGGTTGCTTCATCCTCGCCTTTGGCTGGTTTGGGTTCAACCCAGGCAGCACGCTGGGCGCATCCGCAAACGGCAACCTGCGCATCGGAACCATCGCCGTGGACACCATGCTAGCTGGCTGCACGGCGACGCTGGGCGCCATCCTTTACATGTGGATTGTCAAAGGGAAGCCCGACGCCTCGATGGCTGGTAATGGAATTCTGGCCGGCCTTGTGGCCATCACCGCACCGAGCGGTTTCGTCAGCACATTTGGTGCAGCCGTCATCGGCTTTATCGCCGGCGTCTTGGTCTGCCTCAGCTGCTCCTTCGTTGAAAACTTCATGAAGGTTGACGATCCGGTCGGGGCCATTTCCGTTCACGGCACCTGCGGCCTCTGGGGCGTGCTCTCCATCGGCTTCTTTGCCGATGGCACGAGCAATTACGGAGGAAGCTGGAACGGCGTGACGGGTTCGGTGACGGGTCTCTTTTATGGGGGAGGCGCCAGCCAGCTTGCCGCGCAATTGATCGGCATTTCTACGCTGATCGGCTTTGTATTCACCTTCAGTTTCGTCATCAACCTCGCTCTCGATTACTTCATGGGACAGCGCGTTTCCGTGGAGACAGAACTGGCAGGACTTGATATTCCGGAAATGGGTCAGCTCGGCTACCCCGAGTTCGTCCTGCGTCCGGAACCGGCCATGTCAGCCGCTTAGAACGTTACCGGGAGGCAAGGCGTGATCGTTCTATGCGCCTTGCCTGCCGGGGTTTACAACTCGCCAATGGCGGCGTGAATGCAGAAAATCTCATGCAGGAACGAGGCGAAAATTATGAATCCTGAAATGGAAATAACGACGACGGCGCAACACGTGGACACGCTGACGGCGAGCGCGTCCTCCCCGGTGCTTGCGCGCATCCCGGTGAAAACGCAGGGTTCTCTGTTGAGAATGTTCGCGGACCCGCACTTGCTCGAAAAACCGGAGCGCGCCGAGCTTGTGCAGGGCCTGCGCGAATGCGTCCTGGCGCATCCCAAAGTTTCGGAATTGCGCGTCTTGTACGGCATGGCGCTGTGCGTGGATTTCAAGGTGCACGACGCGATCGAGGAACTCCGCGAAGGGGTGCGGCTCGCTCCGGACAGTTTCATCGCGCACTTGAAAATGGGCGAATTGTGGATGCGTCTTCGCGTGATCGAAAAGGCCGAGGAGCACACACGCCAGGCCGCTCTGCTGGCAAGGAACATGTTGCAGGCGGACCTCGCGCGGAAGCAGGCGGCAATGCTACGAGGCCTCGTGCACAACGGAATCAAGCGGGATGGTCCGAGTTACAAAGGCCCGTGGCACGTGGTCACGATCCTTCGCAAGCTCTGGAAGCGCAATCAGCAGGACGGCGAAGCCCTTGTAGCCGTCGATATCCAGTAATGCCGCGCTCGGTCTCCGTTCGGATGAGCGCGCGGCCGCATTTTAGAAGTAGTAAACAGATCGTACATGGAGAATCCATTTGGAAGGTCCCGCATCCATTGAGGAAAGCTCCGCATACGGGGCGGTAGCTTCCGGCACCGCAGCGGGCGAGGTCGTCACCTTGTCCGGGCGTTCCTTCTTTGGCGGCTGCGCCGTGCTGGCCGCGGGTATTCTGTTCCTGGGGCATGACATTCCGGTATGGGTCTTGGCGTCGGAAGTACTGGCGACCATTCTCTCGTTGTTTCTACTGGGCTCGTTCAAGTACCAGGTTCACAAGAATGCCCTTACTTACGGAATGTTGCTGGTTATCCTCGCGACGTTTTGCAGACTGCCGACCTCCGAATGGCATACGCAGATTCGCGAAAGCGGCTGGTGGGCCTGGATTCACGCGAACTTGCTCACGTTTCACGGCCTGGACGACCTGATCCACGCGGACACCATGCTGTTTATTCTCGGCCTGACGTTCTTTGTGTCGGTGATCGCGCAGACGCGATTGCTGGAAGGCATCACGTTCGCCTTGCTGCGCCGCAATCAAGGAGCGATTCTTCCGACGGTTATTTCCGTGACGGCTTTTGTGGCCGTGGCCTCTGGGATCTTCGACGGCGTTTCCATGATCGGTCTGACCATCCGGACGTTGGTGATTATTCTGTTGCTCGCGGCGGCGCCGGCTGCCGCAATCCGCTACGCCGTGATCGTTTGTACGGCCGTAACCACGGTTTGCGGCGTCTGGCTGGCCTATGGCGAGCCGCCGAATCTCATCATGAAGGCCAACCTTTATCCGCTATTGGGAAATGCCTTTTTCCTCCTGTATTGCGCGCCAGCCGCGATCGTCAGTTATCTTCTCGTTGCCAGGCAACTTCGGAAAAGACTCTGGAATCAGCACGTCTATCTCGATCTGCTGGACGTCGTCGAAACCAACGCGCAGGACGTGCGCTTTCTTCAGGCCACTCGGCACGGAGAGGTGCTGACTCCCATCGAATTTGTCGAAGATCATGAGGCTGAGTTCGGCGGTTACGCGGCGGGAGTCTTGAAATGGTTGCGGCAAGGTGAATCGCTGGGGCTCGCACTGTTCCGCGAGAAAGTCCCGGAAGCGATCCGCAAAAGCGTGCTGGGGCGTTTTGTCAGCGAAGAGATGGCCGACTCTCTGGACCGGCACTACGGGCTCGCCTTCGCCCGTGACGCCGAAGGCGCAAAACAGGCCGAACGCAGCGTGGACGAAGCGCTGGCGTCGCTCGCGCACATTCGTCGCAGGGCGCAATCGATTGGTGCGCTCGCGCTCATACCATTCATTGGCTTGCTGATTGCGCACGGGATGGACAGCCGCATGCCGTTGTTTTGGGCCTCCTTCGCCGGGTTTTTGTGTGCCCTCGTGGGAATCGCAGGCATACCCAGAATGCGATCTCTCGCACTGCGTGAGGCCTATGTCGAATACGCGGAATATTATTTTCTGTTTCCGTTGTTCCTTTCCATTACGCTGCTGACCAAAGCAGGCTTCTTCGACGAGATTCAGACGCTCATTCACAGCGGAATCAACACGCTGGGTCAAGGACATCTCGCCTTCGCGCAATTTCTAGGCTGCACGTTCCTGTCGGCGATTTTGGATAACAACATCGTGGCGGATTTTGCCTCGCGCGGCCTTCACGGCCTGAGTCCCGCGCTTCTGCATCTATTCGCGATGGCACAGATTTCGGGCTACGCTCTCGGAGGCTGCTGGACGCACATCGGATGCGCCCAGTCGGTGGTCGCGTTCGCGTTTATCCGGCGCGACGTGGATGCCAACTACACGCCTCTGCAATGGATGAAGGACATTACCCCGATCATCGTTGAAATTCTGATCGCGCTAACGGCGGTGATCTATCTCGAGAACGCGCTGCTGCGGTGGATGCACTAGCATCTCACGCGGCGCCGCGGTGGCAGGCGAAACGCGCGTCGGGCTTGAGACCGGCTCGAAACGGCCGGACCGAAGCGCAGACAGAGGAAATCGATGGCGCAGGTTGACAACCCGGGTCGGGCGTCGGTCGATTCGGGCGACCACCTGGACCACTATCGCATCGAGCGTGTGGCCGCGAAAGGCCGCGTTGCCACCACGTTCCAGGCGACCGACTTGCTGACGAATCGCACCGTCGCCCTGGTGGTTCCGCGCCCCGAAATCGAAGCCGACCCGGTTCTCTCTGAACGCTTTCAACGAGAAGAAGAAATCGACAAGGCGCTGGACCATCCCGGCCTGATCAAGCTGATCGCGAAACACAGGCAAGAGCCCGGAGGCGGGCATTCCTATCTCGTCCGCGAATGGTTTGACGGAATTTCCCTTCGCGAGCTGATGTCGACGGGAAAGTTGCCGCCGGAACGCGCGATTCGCATCACGGCGTCGATTTGCGAAATTGCGGAGTACGTCCACAGCCGCGGCGTAATTCTTTGCGACCTCGAGCCGGAACATGTTCTGGTCGGCGAGAACGATCAGGTCAAAGTGATCCACATCGGTGTGGCCACCAAACTTGGGGCGCGGCGGCTGACGTTCACCAAACTTTCCCAGGTGATCGGCGCGTCGCGATACGTATCGCCCGAAGAGCTGCTCGGAAAGCGCGCGGACGTCCGCAGCAATGTGTACTCCATTGGTTTCATGCTCTACGAAATGGCACTGGGCCAGCCGCCGTTCCCCGGTCCGAAGATCGATGACCGGCTGACGACCTACCCGGTTCCACCGCGGGAGCTGGACCCGGAAATTTCGCAACAGTTGCAGGAAGTGATGTACCGCGCTTTGGAGCGTGATCCGCGGAAGCGCTACGCCACGGCGCAGGAGTTCGCACGGGATCTTACTCATCTCGACCAGGTGGGCGTGACGGACCGGCCGGAGCTGCGCGAGTGGAGGAAACAGCGGACTTCCCCCGTTCGAAAGCTCGTGCTTTACACGCTGCTGGCCATGATCCCGATTCTGATCTTCGGATTGATGCTCTATTTCGCGAAGCGGCAATAGAGATTGTGAATTTGCCGTAGGGGAACTTTTGGCATGGTGGTATCGAGTTTCACGCGGGGCCGAGTCTCGCTGCAGCCGCCATTGTGGCGAGACCCGCGTGGGTCACGTAGCCGCGGCGTTTTAGCAGGAGCCTGCCGGTCTTTTGCGGACGCCGCGGCACTCTGACCGCTGGGGCCTCCACTTCGGGGAATTCCCGAACTGCCGTCGAAAGGCAGGAAGGTGCAATTTCAGGACCAACAATGAAAACCAAACAGCGCAGGCGCTCCCAGCAAAAGCGATCCGCGAACCGGCAGAAGAGCGCCGTTTCTTCCAAGCAGTCCCGAACAGCGCGAAAAAAGCGCACGGTCCCGGCTCCCTCCCTCTGGATTAAAATGCTCCAGGAGTGAGGGCGGCCGGAGGGAAGAACCCGCCTAAATCCTGAAGTGTCTGCCGGGACTTTCGTCGCGCAAATGAAAGCGGAAACCAGGATTCATCCGCTACGCGTTGCCTGCTTCTTGCCTTCCCGAATTCCCGCCGAAATCGGAAATCGATAGTTCCGCATCGCAATGTGAGTACAATACGAGTCGCTCAGCCGTCGCAGGAGCGAGCGGAACTCGGGCTCTATGACCAGCGAATTTTCGATCGAATTTCTCATTGGGCTGCTGATGATCGCCTCGGTGGTCGCCGTGGTGGCGATGTGGCTCCGAATTCCCTACATGGTTGCGCTGGTTCTAGGAGGACTTGCGCTCGGTTCGATCAGCGCCAGTTTTCTAGATCGGTTTTATTCCGGTCCACGTCCCAATTGGCTCACGCCGGAGGTCATTCTTTTCCTCTTTCTTCCGGCCTTGTTATTTGAAGGGAGCATCAAACTCAATTTTGTGCAGCTCCGTCGAAACCTCGTTCCCATTCTGCTGCTGGCGAACGTCGGTACGATTGTGGCGGCGCTCGTCACGAGCTATGTCCTGCATTGGGTGCTGGCGCTGCCGATCCTGATGGCTCTCGTGTTCGCCTCCGCCATCTCCGCCACCGATCCGATTTCCGTCCTGAGCGTGTTTAAAGACATGGCCATCACGAAACGCCTGACGCTACTCGTGGAAGCCGAAAGCCTCCTGAACGACGGGACTGCCGCCGTGCTCTTTGAAATCTTCGTAGCCGCCGTTTTGACCCGGGACGTGCAGATCGCGGCCGGAATCGGGCGATTTTTCCTGGCCATCCTCGGCGGAGGCTTTATCGGCTTCGCCCTCAGCTATGTCTTGACTGCGATCACTTCACGCATCGATGACCCACAAATTGAAATTACGCTGACCACGATTCTGGCCTACGGTTCCTATTTAATCGCTTCCCGCGTGCACGTGTCCGGAGTCATCGCCGTGGTGGTGGCGGGAATCACGGTCGGAAGCATGACCACCAAAGTCAGCATGACGGCCAGGACACGATTGGCGCTGTGGTCTTTCTGGGAGTACGCCGCGTTCGTCATCAATTCGATCGTGTTTTTGCTGATTGGAATTGAAGTACGAGTGGCCGAGATCATTCGCCGATGGCCCGAAATTCTGCTCGCGGTGGCAGCCGTTTTGCTCGGACGCATGGTTTGCGTGTATGGCGTGGTTCCGATTGCGAATCGTTTTGCGGAGCGCATCTCGATGCGATGGCGGCACGTGCTGGTCTGGGGCGGCCTGCGTGGGTCGCTCTCCCTCGCCTTGGTGCTGAGCCTCGATCGAGCGTTTCCCGGCCGCGATCGGATGCTGGTGCTGACGTTCGGCGTGGTCGCATTTTCCATTATCGTCCAAGGGTTTACGATCGGCCCTCTCGTCCGGAGCCTGCGAATTGTTGCCCCCGAAGAAGACGGACACGCCCTGGCGCGTGTGGAGCAAATGGCGATTTCAGACGCGCGCGCCGAGCTCGAGGACCTGCTGAAAACGAACGCCGTCTCCCAAATCGTCTACGAGATATTGCGCCGGGATCTGGAATCGCGGCTACGTCGCGTAACGACGGACCTGGATGAAATGTCCACGAAAAAATCGTCCTGGAAACAAGAGGAAATGGTCGCCGCGCGCATGCGGCTGCTGGCCGCGGAGCGAAGCTCCATTCAGCAGGCGATTCACGACGGACGGATTACCTCCGAGGCGGCTGGCCGCATTCTGGATGCAGCCATTCGAGAGCTCGACAAGTTACGGACGGAAAGTTGAAAATCCTTACGCGCGGCCTGGTGTAATTACCATTTTAGGTCTGTTTCCGTGGGCTGCTCGTAATCCACGCCGTCCACTTCGAATCCGAACAATCCGCGAAACTCGCGCTGAAATCCGGCGAAATCGCTGACCTGGCGAAGGGTTTCCGTCGTGACCTGCGGCCAAAGCCCCGCGACATCCGCCTGCACGTCGGCGCGCATCTCGCGATCGTCGAGGCGCAGCCGTCGCGCGTCGTCGAGCTTGGGCGCGTGGCCTGCGCACAGAAAATCCGTAAACAGGCGCTGCATTTGCTCGAGCGGTCCTTCTTCGAGATTCTTTTTCTTCATCACCATGGGGAGCAGGCTCAGGTACAGCGGCACGACGGGAATCGCCGCGGAGGCCTGCGTCACCACCGCTTTGTTCACGGAAACCCAGGCGTTCCCGCCCACCTGCTTTGCGAGCGTTGCATCCAGATCGTTCGCGGCGCGTTGGAGATCTTTCTTCGCTTGCCCGATCGTGCCGTCGCGATAGATCGGCCACGTGATCTCGGGGCCGATGTAGGAATACGCCAGGGTGCGCGCGCCCGGCGCGAGCAATTTCTCCTCCAGCAGCATGTTCATCCACAGCCGCCAGTCGTCGCCGCCCATCACCGCGACCGTGTCCGCAATCTCCGCGTCATTCGCGGGCTGCAGCGTGACGCTCACCACTTTTTCCGAATCGAGCTCGATCGTGCGGTTCGTGAACGCCTGCCCGACCGGCTTCAGCACGGAGTTGTACACCTGGCCCGTGCGGGGATCGGTGCGCTTGGGAGACGCGAGCGAGTAAATCACCAGGTCCACCGGCGCCATTTCCCTGCGAAGGATTTCCGCGGTGGCGCGCTTGATTTCATTGGAAAACGCGTCGCCGTTGACGCTCGCGGCGAATAGCCCGTCGCGCTTCGCGAGCGAATGAAGCGCGGCGGTATTGTAGTGGCCCGCTGTCGCGGTCTTATCGCCGTCGGGCGGCCGCTCGAAAAACACGCCCAGGGTTTTCGCTCCGTAGCCCCAAGCCGCAGCTACACGCGACGCGAGCCCGTAGCCCGTCGACGCGCCGATGACCAGCACGTTTTTCGGCGCGTTCTGGCCGGCGGGAGTTTTCCCCTTGGTTGCCGCAACCCACTGCTCGACGTTGCGGCGGCATCCCTCGGGATGCGCATTCACACAAATGAAGCCGCGCGAGCGGCGCTTGACGATTTGAAGTGGCATAGCCGAAAGATCATACCGTAGCGCGGGCGCGCGTGCATGTCTACCGAAGGCCGCCTGCGCCGAAGATTTGGGAACGGGTACGCGGTACGATATGATTTTCTCCCCATGGACATTCTTCTAACGGATGTGGAGACGCGGGTGCTCGGCTCGCTCGTGGAAAAAGAGCTGACCACGCCCGAATACTACCCGCTGTCTCTGAACGCGCTCGTCAACGCGTGCAATCAGAAATCCAACCGCGATCCCGTCATGAATTTGGACGAAGACGCCGTGCGCGAGGCGTTGCGCGCGCTCGAGAAAAAGGGCCTGGCCGGTCCCGCCGACAACATGGTCAGCCGCGTGAGCAAATACGAGCACCGCTTGCAGGAAGCCTACAATTTTACGCGCCACGAAATCGCCATCCTGGCCGAGTTGCTGCTGCGGGGCCCGCAGACGCCCGGGGAACTGCGCAGCCGCGCCGACCGCATGCACAAATTCGACGACCTCGGCATCGTGCTTACCACGCTGCGGAAATTGATGGAGCGCGAGCCGCCGCTCGCCAAGTTGCTTCCCCGGCAGCCGGGCACGAAGGAAGCTCGCTACGCGCACTTGCTAGGCGGCGATGTGGAAGCGCCGCCGATGGGCGCCGCCGCGGAAGCCGCGGCCACAGCGGGCCCAACGAGCGGAGAGCGGATCGCGCGCTTGGAAGATGAGGTCGCGACGCTCCAATCGGAAGTAGCGGAACTCAAACAGCAATTCGCGGCGTTCCGCAAACAATTCGAGTAGCACAGGCAAGAGCGCCTGTGTGGCGTTATTTCCCCAGCGTCTTCATAAATTCAGCGAAGTACTTCTGCCAGGAAGCCGCCTGAAAGAACGTGTAGTGTCCGTAGGATTCGGGAAACGAGAGCAAAATAAATTTGCCGTTTTTCACTTTCTTGATCGTCTCTTCCGCGATGCCGAGTTCCGCCGGGTTCCAGAAATCCTCCTGCGCATTAATGAGCAGAACCCTAGCTTTGATCTTGTCGAGTTCGTGCGACGCATCGTAATTTCGCGACGCGTCGTACTGATACATGAAGTCGTTCGCGTCGGTCGTCTTCATATTTTGTTCGATGTAGTCGTTCACATATTTGTCGGCGGCCGCGGCGGTCGGATATTGCTTCTGCCAGCGCGTGGGGTCGCTGCCGACGACGAGCAGATGGCCGAGCGCGGCGCGCAGGCCGTACGGCTGCTCGGTGTAGTTGCCGTTGTTCCATCCGGGATCGTTGCGGATGTCGTCCACCATGATTTTTCGGACCATGCGATTTCGGCTGGCGATTTCCACCGGAAGGCACGACAGCAGGAGCATCGCGTCCATGTCGTCAGGATTCGATTCCGCCCACATGAATCCTTCCATGCAGCCCATCGACGCGCCCACGAGCAGATGCAGGTGGTTCACCTGCAATCCGTCCTTGAGCAAAATCTGCGAGGCGCGGACCATGTCCGAATAATCGTAATGGGGAAATTTCGCGCGCAAGCCCTCGCTCGGCTTCGTGGATTTGCCGAGGCCCGCGCCGAGTTGATCCGGGAGAATCAGATAATATTGTGACGCGTCGAGCAGCTGGCCCGGCCCAAAGAGGACGCCCGCGAACGAAGGCGCCAGCCAAACGCGGCCGGCGCGATTGGTACCGTGGAGAATCAGGACGGCGTTGGTGACGCGGCCGCTGGCGTCGCGCTGCGGCGTGCCGAGCGTCGTGTAGTGCAGCTTCACTTCCGGCAGCGTCTGGCCATCCGAAAATTTGAAGTCGTGCGCGATGAAATCGCCTTCCTTGGGCGGCACGGCCGTCAGCGGAGCAGCTTGCTGCGCCGAAACGCACGCCGCCGCGGAGCACAGCAATGCCAACCACACAAACCCATTCCAGATCCACTTTTGCATCTTCGTTCCCTCCCGGGAATTCAATCCGATGGGCGCGCTCAGGTAGCACAGGCACTCTGCCTGTGCGGGTTTTGCGACTGCCGCTAACTTTGCGCTCCGCTCTTTCGACTCGTAAAACCGCACAGGCAGAGTGCCTGTGCTACGCAACCCCGCGACTTATCCACTCGGTCCCGTGGTGAACGCCAGCGTCAGCAGCGTCTTTTGTTCGAGCTCGTGCGCCTTGGCCGAACCCGTTGCGGGGCTCGCGCTGGCCGAGCGCTTCACCGAACGCACCGGAATGTCCGGAAAATACGTGCGGATGCGCGGCAACACGTACGACAGCGCACCCATGTTCGCCGGCTCTTCCTGCACCCACACGATTTCACGCGCGTTCGGGTGCCGCGCCATCTCCGCCCGCAGCTCGTTTTTCGGAAACGGATAGAGCTGGTCGAGAAACAGGATGGCCGTATTCGCGTCGCCGCGGCTTTTCCGCTCAGCCCGCAATTCGTGTCCGATTTTTCCGCTGCAGATCAGGACGCGTTCGGCGGACGTGACCTCGCGGTCAGGGACGACCCATTCAAATCGCGCCCGCTGAAAATCCTCGATCGGAGAAGAAGCGTCGGGATGCCGTAGCATGCTCTTCGGCGTGAAAACGATCATCGGCTTGCGCCAGCGCCGCAACGCTTGCCGCCGCAGCAACTGAAAATATTGCGCCGCGTTCGACGGCTGGCATACCTGGATGTTGTCCTCGGCCGCCAGTTGAAGATACCGCTCGATCCGCGCGCTGGAATGCTCCGGCCCCTGTCCTTCAAACCCATGCGGCAGTAGAAGCCCCACGCCCGAGGGCAAGTCCCACTTGTCTTCCGCCGCGCTGATGAACTGGTCGATGATGATTTGCGCGCCGTTGGCGAAATCTCCGAATTGCGCTTCCCACAGCACCAGCGCCTCGGGATAGTCGCGGCTGTAGCCGTATTCAAAACCGAGCACCGCGGCCTCGGACAGCGTCGAATTGAAAATTTCGCACCGCGCCTGTCCCGGCCCCAGATGCTCAAGCGCCACATACTGCGATTCGTTTCTCGTGTCGACAAGCGCCGCGTGTCGCTGGTTGAACGTGCCGCGCCGCGTGTCTTGTCCCGTGAATCGCACCGGCGTGCCCGCCAACAGCAGCGTTCCGAACGCCAGCGCTTCCGCCATGCCGTAGTCCACCGGGCGCCTGCCATGCCCCATTTCCGAGCGCTGCTCAAGCAGCTTCTTCACTTTCGGATGGATCGCGAAATCGGGCGGGTAGCCGGTCAGCAAATCGGTAATCTTCGCCAGATCCGCGGGCGAAACTCCGGTATCCACTTCGTAGGCGCTGTCGTAGCGGCCTCGTTTGTAGGGTGACCAATACGCGGGCAGCCTTCGCAGGCGCGGCTTCTTCTGCATTTCGCTGGCGGCCCGGTGCGCGCTCTCGAGTTCGCTGCGCACACTCGCGACGGTCGCGGTCGGATCGACGCCGATTTGTTTCGCGTAAATCTGCCAAAGAACCGGGTGATCCTTGATTTTTGCGTACAGCAGCGGCTGCGTGATGGTCGGATCGTCCACTTCGCTGTGGCCGTGGCGCCGGTATCCGATGACGTCGATCACCACGTCCCCGCCGAACTCGGATCGATAATCGTGCGCGATCTGCGCGACGCGCACCACCGCGTCCGGGTCTTCTCCGTTCACGTGAAAGATGGGCACGGCCTGCCGCTTGGCCAGCGAGGATGCGAATCGCGAGGATTGATAATCCCGCGGCTCGGTGGTGAATCCCAGCAGATTATTCACGATCACGTGGATCGTGCCGCCCACCGAATACGCCGCGACGTCGGAAAGATTCAGCGTTTCCGCCCAAACGCCCTGGCCGGCAAACGCGGCGTCTCCGTGCAGAACGATGGGAAGAACTTTTTTGAGCCCTCCCGGAAGTCCGGCGCGCGTCTGTTTGGCGCGCGCGCGGCCCACGACCACCGGATCGACCGCCTCGAGGTGGCTCGGATTGGAAGCCAGATGAACGCTGAGCCTCCGCCCTTCGCGCGTGCGGTATTCGCCCGTCGCCCCGACGTGGTATTTCACGTCGCCGCTGCCCAGCACGCTGCGCGGATCGACGTCCTCGAAGCCGGCGAAAATATCCGCGGCGCTTTGCCCCGCTATATGCGACATCACATTCAGCCGCCCGCGATGGCTCATCCCGATCACGATTTGCTCCGCGCCCGCTTGCGCGGCAGCCGAAAGCACGCGGTCGAGGAGAGGAATGACTGCGGTGACGCCTTCGAGCGAAAATCGTTTGCTGCCCAGGTACCGCGCCTGAAGCACCTGCTCGAAAAGCTCCGCGCGAATCAGCCGTTCGAGGATAAAGCCGCGGTCGGGTTGCGGTTCGTCGCGTTCCAGCCGCTCGGCGATCCAGCGTCGGCGCTCCGTGTCGTCAATGTGCACGAATTCCGCGCCAATCGTCCCGCAATAAAATCTCCGCGCCGCCGCGGCAGTTTCTCCCTCGACGACCAGTTCCGGATGCACGATAGGCGCGAGAAAGCCGAGCGGATCGAGATTCGCCGCCAGATATCCCCAGCGCCGGTAGCCCTCAAATACGCGCTCGGTCTCGGCACTCTTCCTCAGGATCGCTTCCGGCATCTTCGTGGCTTCCCCTGTTTCCGGCGCAAGAACCTGACTGACCATTCGACGAACGACTCAGGAACAGACATTCTATCAAAACAGCGTGAGGTGAGACCGATCCGGCCGAAATGAAGAGGCGGATGAATCGTTTCTTGGTGCAAGTCCCGCAGGGACGGCAGACCGTGGCCCACTGCGGCAGCGGTGGGAAAACTCGTAGACCACGACGAGCAAGCCCCGCCAGGGGCGACACACGCGGCTCATCGTCGCGGAATCGGCTCGCAACGCAATAAGAGCCCGGCGATCATCCCCCAAAAATCTGCTGCATCTTCCCCGCAAGATCGAAATCGTTTTTCGTCAGGCCGCCGGCGCTGTGCGTGCACAAATCCACCGTCACCTTGTTCCAGGAGTTGGACCAGTCCGGGTGATGATCCATCTTTTCCGCGGCGATCGCGACCCGCGTCATGAATCCGAAGGCCGCCGAGAAATCCTTGAATTCGAACACGCGGTGAAGATTGCCGTCCACCATGCTCCAACCGTTGAGCTTGCGCAGTTCCGCCGCGATTTCCTGTTCCGAAAGCTTCGTCGCTGCCATGGAATCCTCCGCTGTCGCTCCGCGCCTCGCGCATTATCCGCCGTGGGCACACGCTGCGCAAGGGAGCCCAAGTAGGACGGGCTTCAGCCTGTCCGGTTTAGATTGTCGGTTCCGCCGCAGTGCGACAGGCTGAAGCCCGTCCTACTTCTGCGATCCTGTCGATCAAGAATTTGCAGATAAGTAAAAGCTCGTCAAGGGTATACTCTGCCCGTTCACAAATTGGCAGGAGCCCATGGCAATATTGCCCGGTAGACGTCTAGGGCCCTACGAAATTCTCTGTGCTATCGGTGCGGGCGGAATGGGCGAAGTGTATCGCGCGCGCGACACGCGCCTGGATCGTATCGTCGCCATTAAAGTACTTCCCGCGCATCTTGCTGACAATGCGGAACTGCGCGAGCGCTTTGAGCGCGAAGCCCGCAGCGTGGCCAGCCTGAATCATCCGCACATCTGCACGCTCTTCGATGTTGGCCGCCAGAACGACACCGAGTTTCTGGTGATGGAATATCTCGAAGGCGAGACGCTCGCCGAGCGTTTGTCTAAAGGCCCGCTGCCGCTGGAGCAAGCGCTGCAATTTGCCACCGAAATTGCGGACGCGCTCGACAAAGCGCATCGCAAAGGAATTACGCACCGCGATTTGAAACCCGGCAACATCATGCTCACCAAGTCGGGGACGAAGTTGCTCGACTTCGGCTTGGCGAAGCTGCAACAAGAGGCCGCGCCCGCCACCCCGCTTTCTCAGCTGCCCACCGTCGCCCAGGCGGTCACGGCACAAGGCACCATTCTCGGCACGCTGCAGTACATGGCGCCGGAGCAGGTGGAAGGCAAGACGGATGAAATCGACGCGCGCACGGACATCTTCGCTTTCGGCGCGGTGGTCTATGAAATAGCAACGGGGAGAAAGGCGTTCGAGGGGACGAGCCAGGCAAGCCTGATCGCCAAGATTCTCGAGACGGACCCTCCGCCGATGTCTTCGATCCAACCGATGACTCCGCCCGCGCTCGACCGGGTCGTAAGGAAATGCCTGGCCAAGGAGCCGGAGCGAAGATGGCAATCGGCAGCCGACCTTGCGGATGAACTAAGGTGGATTTCCGCGGGCACTGCGCAATTACTTTCGTCACCCGTCCCTTCTGCGGCGGACCGGTCGCGCTTGCAAACCCGCGTGGGCTGGACGGTGGGCGCACTGCTTCTTGCCGTCGTCACGGGAATTGCCGTATGGGTTCTCAAACCCACGCCGAACATATCGCAGCCCGTCTTCCGCTTCTCGATCACGTTGCCGCCGGGCGATTCCCTCGCAGCACTGGGTCAGCGAACATTGGCGCTTTCGCCGGACGGAAGAAAACTCGTGTATGGGGCCGCCTATGACGGCACCCGCCAGCTGTATTTGCGATCCGTGGACAGCCTCGAGTCCAAAGCTGTCCCTGGCACGCAGCAAGCTGCCAACCCTTTCTTTTCTCCCGATGGCCAGTGGCTGGGTTTTTTAACCGAGCCGGATATGAATAAAGTGTCTTTGAGCGGTGGGGCCCCGGTGACTATAGCCGCCACTGGGATTGCTAATGGCGCGACATGGAGCCCGCAAGGAAACGTCGTTTACGGGCAGGTTGGGTTCGGCCTTCGAACGGTTCCCGAAACCGGGGGCGATGTTCGGTTGATCACCCATCTCGCCAAGAGCGACACGGACCACCGCTGGCCTAGCGTGCTGCCCGACGGGAAGGCAGTGGTCTTCTCCGACGGAAGTTACGGGGATCCTCACCTCGCGGCATTTTCGATTGAAAAAGGGGTGTTGCGCGATCTCGGCCTTCCCGGCACTCAGCCCATTTACGCGAGATCCGGTCATCTGATTTACGCGCAGAATGGGGACCTGATGGCTGTGCCATTCGATCCCGTGAGTTTGGAAGTCCGAGGCCAGCCCGTGCTTGTCGTAAAGGGAGTGTTGCAGTCCGCAGCCACAGGCGCAGCCCAATTCAGCGTGTCCGATACGGGAACTCTTGCTTACATGCCGGGCGGACTGTCCACGTCGCAGGGCAAGCTGGTGTGGGTGGATCGCAGCGGAGAGGAACGGCCTGCGGCCCCCGAGATTCACAACTATGACACACCGCGAATCTCGCCCGACGGCGCTAGAATTGCCGTTTCGATCGACGGACAAATCTGGATCTACGATATTTCTCGTGAATCGCTCACGCGGCTGACGTCCCAGGGAGTTGATAACAATCGTCCGGTTTGGACCCCGGACGGGAAGCGCATCGCTTTCTATTCAGATAAAGATGGAGCGCTGAACGTTTACTGGCAATCGACCGACGGCAGTGGACCGATGGATCGGCTGACGACCAGCCCGTACGTCAATGCGCCGACATCCTTTTCCCCCGACGGCAAGCTCCTCACTTACAACGAGGTAAATCCAACCACCAGAACGGACTTGTCGTTGATAAACGTCACCGATCGCAAGACGCAATCGATCCTACGGACCGAGTTCAACGAGGGCGATGCCGAGTTTTCGCCCGACGGGCACTGGATCGCCTATGTTTCCGATGAGACGGGGCGCAATGAGATTTACGTGCAGACCCTACCCGGCCCCCGGAGGCAAAACCCAGGTCTCCGCCGAGGGCGGAACCGAGCCGATGTGGAATCGCAACGGCCGCGAATTGTTTTACCGCAACGGAGACAAAATGATGGCGGCGGACGTGCAGACGCGGCCCGGCTTCTCGGCACGTAAACCCAAGGCGATCTTCGCGAAACCCTACCGATTGTCTCCGGTCACGATCCCGAACTACGATGTTTCCGCTGACGGCCAGCGCTTCCTGATGGTCAAGCCGAGCCAGTCCGCCGAGGCATCTCCCACACAAATCGATGTCGTGCTGAACTGGTTCGAAGAGTTGAAGCGGCTCGTGCCTGCCGGGACGAAGGGAATTCAGTAGCACAGGCACTCCTGCCTGTGCGGGGTTTGCGATCGTTTTTACGACCCGAGCTGCTGGAATTGGCGAAAATCGCACAGGCAAAAGTGCCTGTGCGACTCGATTCCGGTTGATCGCTGCTCGCGTTTGCTTTATCGTGTTCGCTCTTCATTTGCAAGTCATCGCGCGCGGCGCGCCGAACGGAGTGGGCACTTGAAAAAGAAAATTCGTGCGGTGCAATACGGCGTCGGTCCCATCGGCGCGGCGATCGTTCGTCTGATGCGGGAGAAGGGCTCGATCGAAATTATCGGCGCGATCGACTCCGATCCGGCCAAAGCGGGACGCGATCTGGGCGACGTCGTGGACGGAACGGATGCGCCGTGGGGTGTGCCAATCACTGCGGACGCCGCGGAAATGCTCGGCGAATCCCCGGACGTGGTCATCCATTCCACTTCTTCCTACCTGCCGAGCGTGATGGATCAATTGCTGTCGTGCCTCGCCGCGGAATCGTGCGTGGTCTCGACGTGCGAGGAGCTGGCCTACCCGTTTCGCAAATATCCGGAGCTCGCGGCGAAGCTGGACGCCGAAGCCAAGACGTGGGGCGTCGCGCTGATCGGCACGGGCATCAATCCCGGCTACGTGATGGACAAGCTGCTGATCACGCTGAGCGCCGCGTCGCAGACGATCGAATCGGCGCGCGCCGTGCGCATTGTCGACGCTTCCAAGCGCCGCCTGCCATTGCAGAAAAAAGTGGGCGCGGGAATGAGCGTCGAGGAGTTTCGCGCGCAGGTTGCGTCCGGCGCGATCAAGCACCACGGCCTGCCGGAATCGGTGGCCATGGTTTCGGACGCCTTGGGTTTGGGCGTGGATGAAATTTCGGAAACGATAGACCCGGTCGTCGCGCGCGAGCGCGTGAAGACTCAATTCCTGGAGGTTGCGGCGGGCCAGGTCGCCGGCGTGCACCAGATCGCGCGGGGCTTCGCCGCCGGCAAGGAAAAGATCTACATGGAATTGCAGATGTTCGTCGGCGCCACCGAGCCGGGCGACACCGTTGAAATCGCCGGCAATCCGAACCTGACGCTCACGATTCCCGGAGGCACGCACGGCGATATCGCCACCGCCTCGGTCGTCGTGAATTGCATCCCGCCGATTCTGGACGCTCCCGCGGGTCTGCGCACGTCGCGCGATCTTCCCATGTGCTTCCTTGCGCCCGGCGCGAAGCCGTAATTTTGTGGGATATTTTACAGAAAGAGAATTTCAATTTCCGATTCGACCTTTGTAAAATCCCGATCGGATGTCAGTAACTGCGCATTCCAAGTTTTCGAAAATGCGGCGGCAAAACAATCGGCATAAGGCAGCTTGTATTTCACATGCAGCTCCGCTGCGGATTTCGTGAGTTCCAGGTCTGCGCTTATGATTTGAATTGGGAATTGTGACGTTTCAGCCGCCATTCTTCGAGCAGCATCTTTTCCACTCGCACGCCAAATGGAGTAGTAAGCTTCACCCCAGTTCACAACGCTCATGAAGAGTTCGGCCTTCCCTACAACGCTTTCCGCCACCACTTTTTCGACTATTTCACCACCGGAACGATCTTCAAAAAAAGAAATTAATGCGCTGGCGTCAAGCACAACTCTCTTCATAGCTCGCGGTCCTGCCGGCGGCCCTCCTTCAGAAATTCGAGGGCCGATGGCTCGCCTTTGAGGGAGCCACGCAGGCTGCGGATATATTCACGAGTAAGCGGCTGCAATATGAGCCGATTCTCTTCCTCGATCATGGCCACGCGCGTCCCCTTGCGGATTCCATATTTCCGGCGCAGCTTCGAAGGGATGACGACCTGTCCTTTCGTAGTGACGATAGCAACCGCGGTTTTCATATGTCCTCCAAGGGGCCAGCGAACCATATGGCGCCCGCTCAATCGAAAGTAAGTCGAATTCAATTATGGCTTACATTATGAATTATGTAAGATAAGAAACAAACGATCTTATTTCGAGTGCTTCCAAAACGTCGCCAGCGCCGAAAAATCCACATCTTCCGTCACGGCGCCCTTCACGGCGCTCAACACTTCGCGTGAGGCCGCGGCTGCGGGCAGCGGCACGCCCAATTGATTGGCGAGGTCGAGCGCCAGGCCCACATCTTTGTGCATCAGGCGCAACGGAAAGCTGGGCTTGTATTCGCCTTTCAACATGTTCGCGCCCTTCAAATCGAGCACCCCGGAGCGCCCCATGCTCGATTGCATCACTTCAAAAAGGCTTTGTCCTGGGACTCCCGCGCGCGTGACGAGCGCCAGCGCTTCGGCGAACGCCTCGACTTGCACGTTGAGCAGCAGGTTCATCGCGAGCTTCACCGTCTGCCCCGCGCCGATCGGACCGAGGTGAAACCACTTTTTGCCCATCGCGCCGAGCACCGGTTCCGCACGCTTCAGGGTGCTCGCTTCGCCGCCCACCATGAAAACGAGTTCGCCCTTTTCCGCGCCCCACGTTCCGCCCGTCACGGGAGCTTCCAGAAACTCTACGTCCAGCTCGCCCGCTGCCGCGGCAGCGCGTTTTTCGAGGCTGGGACTCACGGTGCTCGATTCGATCATCAGGCTCCCGCGCTTCAATCCAGAAAACACGCCGTTGTCTCCCCAGAAGACCGATTCCAGCGCTGGGGGATCGCTGACGATCGTGATAATCACTTCGGAAGCCGCCGCCAATTCACGCGGCGTGGCGGCGCGCTTCGCGCCCTGCGCCGCCAGGTAATCGCCGCGCGAGGCCGTGCGATTCCAGACGGTGAGTTCGTGGCCCGCCTTCAATAAATTGGCTCCCATCGGGTGACCCATCAATCCCAAACCGATCAATCCCACCTTCATAGCCAGACCCCTCCTGAGCGGATCAATTTCCGGAAATTAATAAGAGAGAAAAGTCTACAGGAGTTCGGACGAAAACCGGATGAAAATCGGAGGGAGGCCGATGGGCCTAGGCGGGTTCGTTCTTGAGCTTGAGCGCTCCGGGCTGCCGTACGGATTCCTCAGCAGCTTCCCGGGCTTCGCTTACGGACGCGGAGGGCCTGGGAATTTCCGGGCACTCCTTCAACTCAACGATGCAGTGATAGGGGATTTCCCACCGGAACGTCTTCACGGTGCCTTGTTGCTGGTAGCTCTCCTCCAGGAAAATGGACTTTCCCGAGTCGGCGGCCAGATTTCCGGTTGCAGGCAGGACGATGTCTCCGGCGCGGTATGTCACCACGATCCGGCGGCCGAGGAGGTTGGAGTACCGTGCCATGGAGAGCAGTATGAGCGCCGGAAGTTTGGGCGGGCAATAGTACGATGGTGTCAACTGGATTAGTACTACTGGCCCTATCTGTTGCAATTGTTAGGGATAGAGTCGCTCTGGGACGAGATTGAGGGCCGTCCCGGGCGCGACCGCCGCAGCGGTCGCGCCACTCGCCTAGTGATGCCCACCGCCATGTCCGCCGGTGCCGTGTCCCGCCGAACCGGAATCATGAACAGGCAAGGGAGCCGGAAGCGCGGGAGCGTTGCGAAGATTGGCCGTGAACATCAGCACCAGCGGCGAAACGATGCCGAAAGCCAGAAAAGCATACAGCGTCGGCAGGACGGCTCCCAGGTCGCCCGGCGAACCGGCGGAAAGCCGCCAGGCAATCGCGCCCGCCGCCAGCCCACAGATCGTGGAAATCGTGCGCGAGCCGGGCGCAACTTCCAGCCGCGTGCCGCACTTCGGGCACTCGATGTCGTTGGATCGCGCCGCTGCTTGCGACGCCAGGATCTCGGTCTTGCAATGCGGACAGATGCGAACGGCCACGGCTCACCTCCGGTTTGGACGTGCATACAATAATCGAAGTGCCGTCCGAATGAAAAGGGAAGATCGCAGCGAGTCTACATTGTCGGCGTGCGCTCCCAGATACCGACGAGGCGATCCGCCAACTCCAGGAATGTTTGAAATACGATAAAGACTAAAGATTGCGCCAGCGGCGCCCGCCGCAAACGCAGGAGGTTGGTCACTCGCGTGAATGGAATTTCATCCGCCCGTCCACTTCGAGTCTGAGGTGGACGGGCATTTTTTTGCCTTTCGGCAACGGTCTTCGTGTGCGATCGAAGGCGGGCCGGATTACGGCAGCAATCCAAAGACGGCCACGCTATTCGTCGTCGCCGCAAACACTTTGCCGTCGGCGATCATGGGCGTGATGAACTTGTTGCCGCTGCCGAAATGGTCGCGATTGTTGGCGGCCTGGTTGCTGTTGTAGAGCTCCTGCGTGAGGTTGTTCGCGGCGAACGCGTGCAGCACGGCGGTACCCGTGTTTTCAATCGCCCAGACGATGCCGTTGGAGGTTCCGTTCGCCGAGACGCTAGGCAGCACGCCGGGATAGGTGAACGACGCGCCCGTATGAACGGGCGTGGTGGTAAGCTTTCCGTTGGAGATGGCGAACGATTTCAGCGTCGAGTTCTGGTCGCAGTAGTAGACGGTGCTGTTGAAATACGCGGGCACTCCCCACACGCCTTTGGACAGCGCGCCGCCCAATTCCTGATACACATTGTTGGCGCTGGCGCTGAATTTGCCCATGTTGTTGCGGTCCACGACGTACAAGTTTCCGTCTTTTCCCGCGCCCACCGCCAGATTCAGCGTGCCCGCCGTGCCGTAGCTCAGGTCGGGCAGTACCATGGCTCCGCCGGAGCCGAGATCCTGGTCCGCGCCCGATTCGCTTGTTGTATTCGACATGTTGAAATAATCGGCGACTTTGAGAATCCCGCCCGCGGTGGAGATTTTCACGAATCCGTTGCCGTAGTCCTGCTTGTTGGGGAATCCGTTCGCGTCGAGTGTGGTGTCGAAGGTGCCGTTGGCGATCAGCGCGTAGATATTTCCCTGCGCGTCGGCCGCCAGCCCTCCGCCGCTCTGCCAGATCGAGCCCTCATTCCCGTTCGGAGTCAAATTGAGCACGCTCTTTTGAACCAGGGTGGTCTGGTTGTAGCCCATAATCCAGGCGGTGTACGGACTGAAGTCGCAGTGCGAAGCCCAGCTCGTGTAAACAACTCCGTTCAGGAGAAGCAGCGCGGCTCGCTCTTTGTATTGCTTGGGATCGAACGTCACGGTTCCACCGGAGCTGTTCGCGCCGGTTCCTGGATACGTCGCCTGGATCGCGACGGGTCCGTTTTCGACTTCGGCGCCGGTGGTGACGTCGAGCGCATGGAGGCGCTGGAAATACGTCCCGCCATTTTTGGACATGGCCACGGCGTACAGGATCCCGTGCGCGCCGGCCGCGCGGTCGATCACCGGCGTGGACGTCACGCCGATTTCCGGAGAAACCTGGCTGCAGCCGCGGTCATCGCTTGGCGTCTCGCCCGATCCGAGCAGCGAAACTTTCCAGAGCTGCGTTCCGGTGTCGGCATCGAATGCATAGGCCGAGCCGTGTTCGGTCAGGATGAACACGACGTTGTGCACGCCGCCCGAAATCGCGAGTTGAGAGAGATACAGCGGCTCGGCATCCACGCGGCCGTCCACGGCGAGGTTGCGCAGCAGGCCGAACGTCGCTGAATTCACATTTGCCTGCGTCAGGGTTGTTTCCGTCGTGTTTTGGCCGGTGCGGCCCATGTCGTTGTGATAGGTCGTGACGTCCGTGCCGGGAGAGGACGAAACCGGGTTCACGGTGAGGGTGGCGGCGTTGCTCGTGATGCTCGTAACGGTATTGGTGACGATCACGCGAAACGTCGAGCCGTTGTCGCCGGAAACCGTTGCCGGAGTTGTGTAGCTAGTCGCGGTCGCGCCGCCAATGTTGGCGTTGTTTTTCTGCCACTGATAGGTGAGAGGCGCGGTTCCAGCGGCCACCACGGAAAATGTCGCGGCCTGTCCCACGGTCACAGTCTGGTTCGCCGGCTGCGTGGTGATGCTTGGGCCAACGGGAGCGGAAGTCACGGTCAAGGTCGCCGAACTGCTTGTAATGCTGGACACGGAGTTCGTGACGATCAGGCGGAACGTCGAGCCGCTGTCGCCGGAAACGGTCGCCGGAGTTGTGTAGCTTGCCGAAGTCGCGCCGCTAATGTTGGCGTTGTTCTTCTGCCATTGATACGTAAAGGGCGACGTTCCCGTCACCGTCACGGAGAAGGTTGCCGAGTGCCCCACGGTGACGCTCTGGTTTGCCGGCTGGCTCGCGAACGCCGGAGCGGTCGACGAAGACTTGGTCGACCCGACGCAACCCCACAGGCCGACCGCAATCGCAAAGAAGAACGCGGCTCCCGCAAATTGTTGTTTGCGCCGAGTGAGCACGGTGACCTCTCAATTCCTCTCGAGCGAGATCAGCAGACGAAACCAGATTTGGACGTCCCCCGGACACGCAAGGCTGGTACTGCTTAGTCTAAAGCCTGAGGATCGATCGGAACACCTGTTCGTAAGACCGGATTTGGTCTAGATCTAAATGTGGAGCTTCTGAGCCGGGCAGGAGGCCGCAGGCCGACACACGATCTCGCGATTCCTTAACATTTAGTTTATTCACACAAATCAATTTGTGGTATAATTTGACTTGGAGTTCTGCGGCATAGGTGCCCAGAAGACCGAACGGGCCAATGCCAAAACCCGCCCCTTTTGTGCCAGCAAATTGAACCCTAACCCGCCGCGACGCGCATTCACGCACTTTGTGCTTTCATGCTGAAACTAAAGGATCTAGCACAGAAGGCCGAGGTTTACCGTTGAGGGGAACTAGTACGGGTGGCTCTTGACAAGTGTATTACACTGTCCCAGCATCAGACCGTGGGGGGAGCGCTTTATGACGACCAACCTGTCCAGATTGGCGAAGTCTCTTGATGCCGCTGCGCCTGACGTGAAGGTGGCTGAGGCTATGAAACAAGAGCGGGATAAGATTGAAGAATCCCTCCGTACTGTAGGAGAATACGTCCTGAGTGACGATAATGGACGTATTTATGTTATTACTTCTGACAGTACCAAGGACACCAAAAAATAATGTTTGGGCGGTCAGCCCCAAATGACCGCCTTCATCTTTTCCCTCCTGTTCATCGCCTACGTCGTGATTCCGGGCATTATTGTTCGTCGGCTATTTTCTTTCCTTGTTCCGCTCCGAAAAATTCAATGGACGCGAACTGAGGAAGTTTCGTCGTATGTTATCGCTTGCATTGTTCCCTTTATCATCGCTACGCTGTTTGTAAGGCACGTCTACTGGTTCGGACACCACCCATTGGCGTTTGATGATTCGCTGACTCAAAAATGGTCCGATTACAAGAATGTATTTTCCGCAAGCTACAGCGACAAGTTTTATCTGGAGAACAGAGAGGCCATCTGGGAGGCGGTCCGGAGAATAATTAGGCGCCAACTTCGCCTGCTCACATGGTTTTATTCAGCTACTGCCTTGGTGACATTCGTCATGGCAACGGCGACCTTCTTCTACGGCGACCTTCGTCGACTCAAATTTTTCGGTTGGTTTATTGAAAAATTCGTCGTCCCGAGCGTGTCAGAATGGTACGCGATGCTAAGACCCTTCACGTTTCCTCATGCTCCAAGGAGGATTGTAATGCTTGATGTCTTGACCGCGGACGGCACTCTCTACCAAGGGGAAGTAGGGGACTATCATGTAGACGGTAACAGCTGTCTTACCGGAATCTTGATGAGAAACAGTCGACGCTTTGACCGCAGAGGATATGCCCGGGACAAGGAGGACAAGAAGGCGGGTCCGACCGAAAATTACTGGCGCAAAATCCCGGGTCATGCTTTGTACATCCTTGCCGACAAGATTCTAAATCTCAATATCACTTACTTACCTGAAGAGCGATTGGACGCACTTGCGGAGAAGAACCTAAA
This sequence comes from uncultured Acidobacteriota bacterium, assembly GCA_963800455.1. Taxonomy (GTDB): domain Bacteria; phylum Acidobacteriota; class Terriglobia; order Acidiferrales; family UBA7541; genus Palsa-360. The sequence goes on from CAWDAY010000004.1 coordinate 2,988,182, forward strand.
AAAACTCAACATCGATGCTCACGTCACAATCGAGACGCCGAGTCTAGCTACTCAGCAGGAAAAGGCTGCGGAAATAGCCGCCGAACCAACTGAAAAGAATTTTCTAGTTTGTCCTCATTGCAAAGCGCATGGGTTACAACGGAGGATCGTGCGTGAAACCGAACAGACGCCACTGGTTTCGCGTTCGGACGGAAGGAACTACCACCTCTTCTTACAATATGGCCCGGGACGACAGCCCTCGAAGACGGGGAGCACGACACGCGAAGAGTACATCCTGCACTTCAGATACGCTTTGGAGTCTAAAGGTATTGCGAATGATCCAGTCGTGGTCGTTCTTAAAGTTAGTGGGCACATGAAGGAAGCATTGAATAATTCGATCGAAGAGGTTGCGGATAAGCTCGCGACTCATTTGGAGGAAGGCCAGAGACTCTCCCCGTTCTATATCTTCCAGAATCGGAAGCTAGCCGTTCTGCCCCGAAAGAAATAACCCCTTTCGTCCATTGCGATTCCATTTCTTTATGCTAACGTCTTTCCCTTATGTTACATCGCATTGGCGTGTTGCTGTCCGGTCGTGGATCGAATTTCGAGGCGCTGGCCGACAGCATCGCAGCCGGTAAAATTCCGGGCGCGGAAATTGCGCTGGTAATCAGCAATCGCGAAGGTGCGCCGGGCCTGGCGCGGGCCGCGGCCCGGGGAATCGCGGCGAGAGCGATTCCGTCCAAGGGGCTGGCGCGCGAGGACTACGACCGGCTGGTGGTGGAGGAACTGAGGAAAGCGGGCGTCGAGATCGTGTGCCTCGCCGGCTTCATGCGACTGCTGTCGCCTTATTTCGTGGCCGCATATCCACAGCGCATCTTGAACATTCACCCGTCGCTCCTGCCTTCGTTTCCGGGACTCGAGGCGCAGAGGCAGGCGCTGGAATACGGCGTGAAGTTCAGCGGCTGCACCGTGCATCTGGTGGATGAGAATCTGGACGCGGGGCCGATCCTGGCGCAGGCCATCGTGCCGGTCCGCGACGACGACACGGACGAAACGCTCTCCGCGCGCATTCTCGTCGAGGAGCACCGCATCTACACCGAAGCCGTGCGCCTGGTTCTTTCAGGCCAATATCGAATCGAGGGACGCCGCGTGATCGCGCTCCAAAAACCGCTATGACAACGAAGCATCACTTCCAACCGGTCGACGAACAGATCGCCTACCTGCGCAAAGGCGCGCACGAGATCATTCGGGAAGAGGATTTGCGCGCGAAACTGGAAGCCTCGCGGAAGGCCGGGAAGCCGCTGCGCGTCAAACTGGGCGTGGACCCAACGGCGCCGGACCTGCACCTCGGCCACACCGTCGTGCTGCGCAAACTGAAACACTTTCAGGACCTCGGCCACACCGCGATTTTTCTGATCGGCGATTTTACGGCGATGGTGGGCGATCCCACCGGGCAATCCGTCACGCGCCCGCCGCTCACGCGCGAGCAGGTGGAAGCGAACTCCAAGACGTATCTTGCGCAGGTGTACAAGATTCTGAACCGCGAGACGACCGAAGTCCGTTACAACAGCGAGTGGCTCGGCAAACTATCGGGACACGACATGATTCACCTGTGCGCGCACTACCGCCTCGCGCGCATGCTGGAACGCGAGGATTTCCGGTCGCGCCTCGCGAACAATATGCCCATCGCCATTCACGAACTGCTCTACCCGCTCCTGCAGGCGTACGATTCGGTCGCGCTCGAATCCGACGTCGAGCTGGGCGCCACCGAGCAGACATTCAATCTGCTGGTGGGCCGCGAAATTCAGCGCGAATACGGCCAGCCGTCGCAGGTAGCCCTGACGATGCCGATCCTCGTGGGCCTGGACGGCCAGCGCAAGATGTCCAAGTCGCTCGGGAACTACGTAGGGATTAGCGAAACGCCTTCGGAGATGTTCGGCAAGCTGATGTCTCTCTCGGACGCGATGATGTGGCCTTACTATGACCTGGTGACGGACCGCACGCCCGAGGAAATCGCCGCGCTCGCGGACGAGGTGAGAGCAGGCGTGAAGCATCCCATGGACGTGAAGATGTCGCTGGCGACGGAAATCATTTCCGGATTTCACGGCGCAGCTGCGGCGGAGAAAGCCGCCGCCGAGTTTCAGCGCGTCTTCCGCGACCGGGAGGCGCCGGACGAAGCGCCCGAGCGAAAAGTTCCACGCGGGCCGGCGAAACGGATCGCCGCGTTCCTGGTCGAACTCGGCATTGCGCCATCGCGCAGCGAGGCCGACCGGTTGCTGAAGCAAGGTGGTGTAGAGCTCGACGGCGCGCGCATCTCGGACGTGAAATACGAAGTGGACCTTACGGCACCGCGCGAGTTCCTTCTCCGCGCGGGAAAAAAGAAATTTCTGCGCATCGTCGTGGAGTGAACATGTTGGAATCACTATTTAGCCATTCAAGCTGCTAGAGAATGTCGCACACCTTTCGGCGCTGAAAGCGCCGGTGGATCATAGCCCGGGGCAACGCCCCGGGTTCGGCGTTACGGTTCGTGGGGCGCCCTGAAGGGGCGCCGGAATCCCTCCGCCCTTTCAGGGCGGTCTGGTGGTTTGGACGCTTACCCAGGGCGTTGCCCTGGGCTAGTCACCCCCGCGCCGTTGGCGCCAAAGGGAAGACCGGGAACCACCGCCGAAGAATAGTTTCGAGGTTTGTTGGACGAAAGGGCGCTTGCCTCGCGCGGCGGAACGGAACAAAATAGGCGCGCCTGGCAGGGAGCGTAGGATAATGTCGAATCGCGTGAAAGTCGAAATTTACGGTCAGAGCTACACCATGGGCGGCGATCTGGACGAAGCTTACGTCCAGAAACTGGCTCGCTACGTGGACGAAAAAATGAGAGCCGTTTCCGAAGCGACGCAAACCGTGGATTCCGTGCGCGTCGCCGTGCTTGCGGCCCTGGCAATTGCCGACGAGCTTCATTCGCGCCAGCAGGAAACCGGCCATCGCGACGACGCGTTGCGCGAACGCGCGCAACAATGCCTGACCATCCTGGAACGCGCCTTGAAGCAAACCGCCTAGCCTCGCCCCCGCCCCAGCGGCTCCTGTGGCATACTAGGGCGCGAATGCGCGAATCGCAGCTCACGCTCGCCACGCTGTCCCCCTCTCCGACTTCCTCACCGAGACGCGCCCAAGCGTCGCAACCCGCTCCCACTTTCACACATCCGCACGGAACGCCCTGCTCGCGCACCGCGCGGATTGGAACTTAGCCCGCGTGTGCGGCATCGCAGGGATTGCCACGACACACCCGGACGACTCGTTGCGCCCGGCCGCCGAGCGCATGGCCGCCTCCATGAAACACCGCGGCCCGGACAGCCAGGGAGTCCAGGAATTTCCGTCCTGCCTGCTGGTGAACGCGCGGCTTTCCATCATCGATTTGAGCGAACGCGGGCGCATGCCCATGTCCAGCCCGGATGGCCAGACATGGATCACCTACAACGGGGAAACGCTACAACGCCGCGCGAATTGCGCGCCGAACTCGAGCAGCGCGGCCATTCCTTCCGCACCACTTCGGACACGGAAGTCGTTCTTCATCTCTATCTGGAATACGGCGAACGCTTCGTCGAAAAACTGCGCGGCATGTTTGCGTTTGCGATTTGGGATGCGCGCGAAAGCAAACTGGTTCTTGGGCGCGACCGCCTGGGGATCAAGCCGCTCTACGTGCACGAGTCCGGCGGCCAACTGGTATTTGCTTCCGAAATCAAAACGCTTCTTGCCTCCGGCCTGGTGCCGCGCAAGCTCGATCCTGCGGGAATGCGCGCGTTTCTTGCAACTCGGGCACATTCCTCCGCCGTGGTCCGCGATTCGCGGCGTAACTCCGCTGGCGCCCGGCCACATCGGAGTGTGGCAGGACGGCCAATGGCGCACGGAGCCGTACTGGTCGCTCTCGCCGCATTCTTCGCCGCAGATCTCGACGGAACATCTCGCCGCCGATCTCTCGGAAGTGTTGCTCGACGCGATGCGAAACCATCTCGTCTCGGACGTTCCGGTACTGATTTTCCTGAGCGGCGGCACGGATTCGGCGTGCCTTGGCGCGCTGGCGCGCGCCGCCGGAGCGCAAAATCTCTCGGCGATGACGGTCGGATTCGGCGAGGCCGAATTCGACGAAAGCGCGCTGACTCGCCGCACGGCGGAGCGCTCTGGGCATTCCGCTCGAAGTCGTGACGCTCGATGCGCGGCGCGTGGAAGCGGACCTCGACCACGCCGTCTGGGCTCTGGACGAGCCTTCCGTGGACGGCTGAACTCCTACTGGATTTCGAAACTCGGAGCGGAGGCCGGATTCAAGGTCGCGCTTTCCGGCCAGGGCGGGGATGAGTTGTTCGGCGGATACGAATCGCTGGCCTGGTTCGAACGGTTCAACACGGTCGCTCGTTGGGCCAAGCCACTGCCCGCGATGCCGTTCGGCCGCCTGCTGGACCAGCACGCTTTTCCGTTTCGCTGGAGAAAACTTTCCTACTTGATCGGCGCCGACGATCCGTTCGTCGCCGCGCAACTGGCCGTGAAGGTGCTTTTCCTGGACCGGGATGTCGGTGAGTTGATTTCCCCGTCCTTTGCCCGCAATGGCCATCCTGCGGAAGCGCGGGAACATTTGACGTACTGGTCGAAGCAGGTGGAGAAGGAAGATCTCCGCGAGCGCCTCGCGTTCATGGACATTCACACGCACCTGGAGCCGCGCCTGCTGCGCGATCTCGATGCCATGAGCATGGCTCACAGCATCGAAGTGCGGCCGGTGTTTCTCGATCATCGCCTGGTGGAGTTTCTGCTTCCCGTTCCGTCGAGCATTCGAATGCAGCAGAAGCGGCTTCTTGCTGGACGCCGCGAAAGCTTTCTTGCCTCCGGCGCTGCTTGCGGATTTGGCGTCCCGGCGCAAGCGCACGTTCACGTTTCCATTTCAGCGCTGGCTGTCGCATGATTTGCGCAACGTGTTGAAGGAAGCGTTTGCGCCGGAGCGGCTTCGCGCGACCGGCAGTCCTCGAGCCCGCAGCCGTGAATCGCCTGTGGGAGCGCTACGAGCGGTCGGAAGGCGCCGTGGGATGGTCGCGCATCTGGAATCTTTTCGTTCTGCAGCGCTGGTGTGAACTCATGCAGGTCAGCCCGTAGGGAGATTTTCGAACGAATGCCGCCGGTCCGCATTGCGGTTGTTTCTCCCTTCATCGATAAGCGCCACGGAACCGAGCGGCGCATCGCCGAATGGATCACCCGCCTGCCGCAGGAATACGAAATTCATATTTACAGCCAGCGCGTCGAAGACGTGGACCTCACGCGCATGCGCTGGCACCGCATTCCGCAAATTCCCGGTCCTCATCTCTTGAATTTTCTTTGGTGGCTCGCCGCCAATCACTTGTGGCGCTGGTGGGATGCGAATTTGCGCGGGCTCCGGCCCGATCTGGTTTACACGGCGGGAACGAATTGCTGGGACGCGGATCTGATCTCCATTCACATCGTGTTCGCCGAATTTGTGCGCATGTCCGAGCATGAATTGCGTTTCCGGGGAAGCCCGCTTCGTTTCTGGCCCCGGCTGATTCACCGGTGGCTCTACTACCGGCTGATTATTTTTCTCGAACGCCGCATGTACACCAATCCCAAGACGGGCCTGATCCTGATCGCGAAAAAAACGGCGGACGATTTGAAGCGCCATTACGGCATCGACGGACCTTTGCCGGTCGTCTACATCGGCCTCGATCACAAGATATTCAATCGCGAATTGCGGCTTCGCAACCGGCCCGAGGTTCGCGAGCAGCTCGGCCTCGGAGAAGATACATTTGTTCTGGTCGTGGTCGGCAACGATTGGAAGAAGAAAGGCCTCGTGGCCTCGATCGAAGCGCTCGCGCAGACTGAAAGACCTGCCGCTGGTCCTGGTGGTTGCGGGCAAGGACGATTCCACTCCCTACCAAACCAGGATTCGAGAACTGGGACTAGAAGGGAAAGTGATGTTCTGCCCGTCTCGCTCGGACGTGCAATGGTATTACGCCGCCGCGGATGTGTACGTTGGGCCGTCTCTCGAAGACACTTTTGCGCAGCCTCCCGCCGAAGCCATGGCTTGCGGCTTGCCTGTGATCACCACCGTGACGAACGGAACCGCGGAAATCATGACCGATGGCGTGGATGGATTGATTCTGCAGGATCCGAACGACGTCGCGGGCCTCGCCGAGCGAATCCGATGGCTCTACGAGCATCCCGAGGAGCGGGAGAGCATGGCCGCGCAGGCCGCCGTGACTGCCAGCGCATATACGTGGGACCGCAACGGCGTCGAGATGCGCGCTATTTTTGCGAGCGCGCTGGAGCGGAAGGCAGGAAAGAGCAATTCACCCGCTGTACAGGAAAATGCCAAGTAGCACCGGTTGATCTAAGCCCGCTGAATCGGATCGGCGGAGCGATACCACGCTACAAACTTCTTGAGGCCTTCTTCCAGCGTTGTCTGCGGCCGGTAGCCAAGCAGCTTTCCGGCTTTGGAGACGTCGGCCCAGGTCAGAGGAACGTCGCCCTGTTGCAGCCCCTCGCGTTGAATGATCGCTTTCTTTCCGGTCGCACGCTCGAGCATGGCAACCAGTTCCGACAGCTTTACGGGATGAGAGTTCCCGAGGTTAAAAATCTCAAACGGCGGCGCGCCCATAGCGGCCGTTGAGGAAAAGTCATAGTCGAGCGCGCCGAGAATGCCCGTGACGATGTCATCCACGAACGTGTAATCCCGGCCCGTTTCTCCGTCGCCGAAAACAGGGATCGATTTTCCCGCTTCGATGCGCGCAACAAACTTGTGAATGGCCAGATCGGGCCGTTGCCGCGGCCCGTACACGGTGAAAAACCGGAGCGCGACCACCGGCAATTTGTGAAGATGCGCGTACGTATAGCAGAACAATTCTCCCGCGAGTTTGGTGGCGGCGTAGGGCGAGATGGGACGCAGGTCGGATTGCGCTTCGGAAAAGGGCGCGCGGCTGCTCGCGCCGTACACGGAACTCGACGACCCGAAAATAAACCGCGACACCTGGAATTCCCTGCACAGCTCGAGCAAGTTCACCGTGCCGGCCACGTTCACCTGCTCGTACAGCCGCGGCTGCTCGATCGACGGGCGAACGCCGGCGCGGGCCGCAAGATGGACGATCGCGTCCGGCCGGACCTGCGCGACGATCTCCCGCATGCGGTCCGTCGCGCAAATGTCCACGTTGAAAAACTCAAACGGCGCGATTTTCCGGATCGATTCGAGATTCGTTTTTTTCCACGCGGGGGAGTAGAACTCGTCGAGGTTGTCAACGATGCTCAGTGAAGTGCGGTTGCGAAGCAACGCTTCCGCCAGATGCGAGCCGATAAATCCGGCTCCGCCCGTCAGCAAGATGCGCTTCGGATTTCCGCTCACGCTACCATCCCCCTCGGCCTCAAACGCGAAGCAGAAAGCGTAACAGCAAATCGCCAGGCCGCATAGAGAGCCGTGTTGTCGGGAGTGTCCTAAATTGAGCGTTCTTGTGATGCTCCTCGTATTTAGGAGGTCCGGGCTTCAGTCCGGACGTTTCGTTTTGCGCATTCGAAGGCTTCAGCCCCGGAATCTTCAGGGCCTGAAGGCCGCGTTCACGTATAGCTGATCGTCCGACCTAAAGGTCGGACCTCCAAACCCGAATTTCCAAGTCCGATTGTGGAAGGCAAGTTCAGATTTGGACGCTACCGTGTTGTCAACGAGCTCTCATTCCATCAGCACAAGTCTCACCCTGTGCCACGCAGCACTCGCTTCCGCGAGTGATACGATGGTTTCCATCGCGACATCGAATGTCAGAGTGCCGGAGCGTAAGGTAGACTCTCCCGGTGTTCGCGAACGAAGACCGCGAACTGGTAGCGCGGATCGAGATGCGCGGATCAACCAACTTGGCGCGATGCCCAACGAGGCCGGCCGAATTACGCAAATGAGCTCGATCGTGGGATTATTCACCGACGTGCTTCCGCCCGGCGGCGTCCAGCGCGCCGGCCGCCACGTTGCGGCGGTTGCCGCGGAGTTTGCCTCCGACCGCGGCATGACGGCCCGCTTCCTGAGCCTGAACGACCCGCAGGGACTGCACACCGTGCGGGTGGGTTCCCTCGAATTTTCGGTATCCGGCTACGCAGGAAGCAAATTCCAATTTGCTCTGGCGGCTCTGCGCGCAGCGGGCCGCAATCCGAGTCTGGTGATCGCCCTGCATCCGCATCTCGCTCCGATCGCATGGTCCATGCGCGTGCGCAGCAGGAAATTTCGGACGATGGTCTTCACCCACGGCGTTGAGGTGTGGAAACCGCTCGGCTGGCCTCGCGGCGCCGCGCTGCGCCGGGCGGATTTGGTGATCGGGCCGAGCGCGGATACCGTGCAACATTTGATCGCTGAGCAACGCGTTCTTCCCGCGAAAGTCCGGCGCCTGCCATGGGCGCTCGATCCTGAATTTTCGGCGCGGCTGGACGCGACTCTTCCGCTTTCGTTTCCGCCCGGCTTTCCGCGGGAGGGCAGAATCATCCTGACCGTCGGCAGATGGGATCCCGCCGAACGGTATAAGGGTGCGGACACGTTAATCGCCGCGCTGCCGCGCGTGTTGAAAGCGGCGCCCGATGTCTCTCTCGTACTGGTCGGTGACGGAGCGGACCGCACGCGCCTGGAGCAGCTCGCTCGCGATCTCGGCGTTTCCGAGCGCGCGCATTTTTTGTATGGGCTAACGCCCGAGCAACTCTTCGCGTGCTACGCAGGCTGCGATGTCTTTGCCCTGCCGAGCCGTGGCGAAGGATTTGGCCTGGTATTTCTCGAGGCCATGGCCCACGCCAAGCCGGTGATTGGCGGGGCGCACGGCGGAATTCCGGATATCGTGGAGGACAGCGTGACAGGCCTGCTCGTGCCGCATGGTCACGCCGAGCGCCTCGCGCGAGCGCTCGAAACTTTATTCGCGGACCCGAGCCGGGCCCGAGAAATGGGCGCGCGGGGGCGCGAGCGCGTCCAGAAGGAATATACGTTTGCGGAATTTCAATCGCGACTCATAGAAACAATGGAGGAGCTTTTGCGGCTTTCTTAGTTCCGAAACGCTCGGAAGGAGTTCATTCCGATCTGCAAAAGATTCAACACTTGCGCGCCTGTTCAATTTCTAGACTGAAACACGAGGAACCGCGCACGGCAATCATTGCGGAGGAGTTCCATCGTAGGGAGTCAAGCGCGGAGGAACCGCGTCAGGCTCTACGACCCATACGCGGCGTCCTTTGAAATAATTGAGTAGAGGCTGAACGTCGACCCCGGGAATTTCCCGCGCCCAGACCACTTTCGCGTGATCGATATCCGCCTCGTTGTAAACCCAGTCTGAAAGGCGATTGTTTACCCATTTCCCCTGACTGTCCTGCTCGGGATAATAGTGCACAAGGATTAGATGGTTGCCGGAAGTTTCTTGCAGCTTTTTCTCGAAAATCGCGCGGTAATCGATTCCCTCAGGCGCCGGGTGTCCTAATGGTTCAACGTGCGGGTGAAAAGGGGCCAGAAACATGGCTGCCAATACTAGGACACGTGTTAGACCGATGCCAACGGGCCTTCCAGAACTCTGAAAATGACGCAAGTGACGGAACGCTTGCATAATGAGAGCGAATAACGTCGCGGTGAGAGGGGCGGCATAGTGCGCTTGAGACCATGGGACTAGTAGCATGCCCGAGAAACAGATCACAGTTTGAACGACAAGAAAACGAATCCTCTTGTCCCACAAAAACCAGGGCAGCGCAATGAGCGGCACAAGAAGTTCCGGCCACAGGTAGAAATACGCTACTTTTGCCAGGTCTGAGAACAGATGCCTCGCAGCGGAAGTAAAGCTATCCACCCGGTTGTCCAGCCACACCGTGCGCGCCCACCCGTTGTAAAAGGCGTCGAATTCCGGATTCAGATAGTGAATCGGCGGCCCTAACTTTTCCCAGAAGAGCGTTGGCGTCGAGAGATACGTGCGATCGTTCACAGCATATGGAAAAAGAGCCGGCTTTCCGGTACCTCGCCAATTGTAGTAGCCAATGAAGATCACGCAGAAAAGTCCGACGGCGCAAACGGGCAGAACTACCCGAGGCAGCAACTCACTCCACGAGGGGCTATGCTTGCTGAAAAACCAAGCTATGAGAGCGACAGCAACCGGCAGGCAGAGAATGAGGCCTTCCAACGGGCGGCTGTTGGCGAGAATCGTTGCGCCGAGTGCCAGAATCAAAGCATCGCGTATTCGCCACGACCGCATGATTCGCGGCATAGCGCCGACGACCAATGCCCCTCCGATTGCCGAAACAGCGCCACCCCAGTAGCTATTAATCCAGTATGTGAATACTGCGAATCGGAGGAATACAAGAACACCCCCGAGAAGCGCCCATCGGGGTGGCAGCCAGCCTTGCAGCATCCAGAGTACCGCTGCGCACATGATTGCGACACTCAGGACCACGCCAAGCCATGGGTCGCCGAGCGATTGCCCGACAGCCAGCACGGCCCCTTGCGCGGGCGGATACTTCGACATGTAAGTAGGGTGCTGATTGACGTGCATTGTGTCGAAAAAAATCCACATAGGGTGCGTAGGATTTGTGAGGCGTCCGTGCGCGAACGTGTCAGCCGCAAGCAGGTAGCTGAATTCGTCATGGATCCGGGGTACCGGAATCGGAAGCAACCACAGCAGGCACAGCCGGACAAAGATCGTGGCGGCCGCGAGTAGAACGATCGCAAGACTCTTGCGTTCCGCGAGGCGTGTCCCAACCCGTTCGATCACTCGAAAGAAGCCGTCAAACAATCGAGGCCGGTACCATACCAGGACCAAGAAAAGTAGCAGCAGCAAGTCCCCGGCAATCTCCCGATAGCCGAGTCGCAGGACCGCGAAATCATGAATGCTGTGGACGATGCTCATGAAGCGGCCCGAGGTTGTCTTTTCTCCAAGAGCTCAATAAAGTGCAATCTCCGTCCGAACACCGCGCTAAAAGGAAAGGGATAGAGCATGACGCGATCCTGCCTGGCGATCGACCTTAGTCCCGCCATCGAAAAATACCGGTCCCATTGTTCCCGGCTTTGATAGTTGTAGGGCAGGACAACGCCGTGAGGCCGGTTGCCCACCCAATCCATGAACTGCAGCGTCCTAAAATCGAGCCAGTTTTCCGCTACATGATCCTTGATAAGAATGTATCGCCGGCTGACGCGGCAGGCATCGAGGAGCAGCGCCTCAATTTCATGCGTGTGGTGCAAAACGTCCACGAACATGCACACGTCAAATGCGCCCGCCGGATGAGGGATGGATTTTCCGTCGAACGGTGTGCAGGGTATCCGGCATGACGGCCGCGGAGCGAATTCGATTCCCTGGATCGATATGGTGGGATTGATATCTTGAATCAGGCTGGCAATCGTGCCATCGCCGCATCCGATGTCCAGCACGGAAGAGCCCGCCGGAAGCTTTGCGGCGAGCGACTCTGCGAGAACGCGAACTCGCCGATTGAAGACGGCCTTGCCGTGCGCCCGTTTCAATAGGGAGAAGGCCAGCGAACTTTGTGATTCCTTGTCCATTAATCTTTGTGGGCCACCAGCCAATTGTTCAAACCGAATTCGAACTTCCCGTTCTCGATTTGCCCGAACCCGATGCCTCTCAGCGATTCTTTCAGTTTTGAAACGGGTATTCGCGGCTGATGTTGGTCGAAGCCAAGTTCATCGTTGACCAGCCCGATCCGCGTCAGGATTTCGAGAAGAGGATCGACGGCGGAGCTCGGCCACGTCATGATCAGCGAACCGCCGGGGCGCAGCAGGCGGTACGCTTCGGCCAGAACGCTGCGGGGTTCCGGGAGGTGTTCCAGCACGGCGAGCATCGTCACATGATCGAACTGCTCGCTTTCCAACGGCAAGGCAGCCGTGATGTTCGCATGAACGACGGAAATTTTTTCTTGCGCCGACTCGCCAATGTGCTCGTCGAGGCCGACTCCCGATGTGATGCGTGATTCCACATGATGCAGGAAGGGAGCTCCCGCACCGCAGCCAAGATCGCACACGCGGGATTGAAGACGAATGTGAGGTGCGGCGGCGCGAAAACGGCACCAAGCCACGAAACGGTCAAACGCAGTGTAGGCCATTTATTCTTGTAACTCAGATTCCGCGCTGGATCGTAACACGGAAGTATTCTCATGCCACCGTTCGTGGGGGCCCTTCATCTTCGCGACATCCCCAGAACGCTCAGGAAAAAACTCGACAGAATGATCTGAAATCCCAGCGTGAAACACACCACGCCGGGGATCACGATCCGCAGCGTTTGCGATGGATTGAGGGGACCGAAATGCTGAACGCGCCAGTTGGCCAAGCCCAAAATCCAGGCAGCCCCGCCCGCGAGCACCAATAGAATTCCTACGGCCAGCCCAGTCTCGAGCGTCACATAGCGGAACGCTCGAGACAACCGCGGATCCTCGGGCAGCAAACCTTCGGAAATAGCGAACACCTTCGTGAAGACGGCGAAAATCACGGACTGAAAACCGATCAAGATCGCCATGGCTGCGAACAACAGCGTATTCACGTCGAATGCGACGCCACCGATCACAAGGGGACCGCGCACCAGCAGCACTCCAAGAGCCGTTCCAAGCACCAGCAGCGCCGTGCCGGGATACAGAAATAGCCAGCGCGGGCTGTAGAGCAGCAGAAATCGCAAGTGCCGCCAGCCGTCGCGCCAGGTGTTCAGGTGCGGGGCGCGGCCGCGGCCGTCGGGCGAAAGCGTCGTGGGAATTTCGGCGATCCGCAATCCGAACGCGCTCGCCTTCACGATCATTTCGCTGGCGTACTCCATGCCCAGCGTTCGCAGCCCCAGGCCCTCGATGGCTTCCTTGCGAAAACCGCGCAGGCCGCAGTTGATGTCGCCGACCGGGCTGCGGAAAAACAGCCGCGTGACGGCGGTGAGTACCGGTGTTCCGAGATAGCGGTGCAGCGGTGGCATGGCGCCCGGCAAAATCCCGCCTCGAAAGCGATTGCCCATCACCAGGTCGTATCCCTCGCGCAATTTGTCGACGAAGCGGTCCAGATGCGTGAAATCGTAGCTGTCATCGGCGTCACCCATCAGAACGAAGCGGCCGCGCGCCGCGGAAATTCCGGCGCGCAATGCGCTGCCGTAACCGCGCGTCTGGACGGGAACGACGCGCGCGCCGGCTTCCTCGGCCAGTTGCCGCGATCCGTCAGTGCTGCCGTTGTCCGCCACGATCACTTCGCCGCGAATTCCGTGCTCGCGCATCGCGCCGAGCGCCTTGCGAACGCACGTCGCGATCGTCGCGCTTTCATTCAGGCACGGCATCACCACGGACAGCTCGATTTCTTCGCTGGCTTTCATTCCCGAGGGAGCGAGATGGGCGGCGGTCGTTGCCATGGTCGCGTTCAGCCGGTCACTCCTGTCAGTCAGAAACTGTAACCTATCCTCATTCGCGTGAACAAGGACTACACTTGCGCCAGCCGGTGGAAGCGGGACGTTGGCCTCATCAGAAGGGGACACGCTGCGAACGGGGCAGCCGGTGGAGTACAATCAGTCCGATTCCAAACTTCCAGGAAGGGGAAACTATGGCGGAACCGACATACGACGAACTCAAGGCGCGCTTGGAGGAACTGGAAAAGAAGGCGGTGCGGCGCACCGGCGAACTGGATTTCAAGGTGGGTGAAAAAGGCGGCGTGAGTGTCTACGGCCTGGGCCGTTTTCCGGTCACATTGTATTACGAGCAGTGGAACCGGCTGCTCGAAGCCGCGCCGAAACTTCGCGAATTTCTCGAAGAGAACAAAAGCCGCCTGAAGCTCAAGGAGAAGTAACTCGCCGGATTCGATCCCGCGGCGCTGGAAGCCGATCATGAAGCCGGCCTCGAAAACTTTCCAGGCTACACTGGAGCGCATCGACTCGCCTTTAAAATGGGTGATGGTCCGCGTTCCGTTCGATGCGGGAAAAGTCTGGGGAAAACGCGGCCAGCTTAAAGTGAAAGGCGAAATCAACGGATTCGCGTTTCGCACCTCCCTTTTTCCCGATGGCAGGGGCGGCCACCGGCTGCTGGTGAACAAACAAATGCAGCGCGGGGCAAAGGCCGCGCCGGGAATGTCCGCGCGGTTTCGGCTGGAGCCGGACAGTGCCGCGCGCCCGGTTACTGTGCCCGCCGAACTCCATCGGGCGCTGTCGCAAGTCCGCTCTCTACGGCGTTGGTTCGATGGCCTCAGCCCTTCCGCGCGAAACGATATCTGCAGAGGGATTACTCAGTCGAAGAGCCCCGCGGTTCGATTGCGCCGCGCCGAACGCATAGCCGAGTGCCTGCTCGCCACCATGCAAGCGGAGAGCGAACTCCCGCCTGCCCTCCAGGTCGCGCTGGCTCAAAATTCCGAGGCCTCCGATGGATGGCGGTCTATGTCGCCCACGCGCCGGCGCGGGCATTTGTATGGGATCTTTTACTACCAAGGCCCGGACGCTCGCGCGCACCGCATCGAGAAAGCGGTAGAAGATGCCGCGCAATTGGCAAAAAAGAAGAAAACCCGGAACGGCGGCCGGGAGGGAAACTAGCTAGGGGCGCTGCTTGTCGCGCGCGGCTTTCCCATCGGCCATGATCTTTTCGATTTCGTCCGGCGCGCGCGGCAGGCGAGCGGTCAGCAATTTGTAACCGGTCGGCGTGATCAGCACGTCGTCCTCGATGCGCACGCCGAGATTTTCCTCGGGAATGTAAATCCCCGGCTCGATGGTGATGACCATTCCCGGTTCGAGAGGATGCGGCAGGCCGCTGGCATCGTGCACATCGAGTCCGAGGTGATGGCTCAGGCCGTGAATGTAGTACCGGCCGAGGGAGCGTCCCTCCTTGTCCTTGCCGTGCGAATCGATGTAATCCATGGCGATTTTCTGAAGGCTCGTGGACCCGGAACCGTACAGCGTCATCCCGGGCTTGAGCGCCTGCAGCGCGGCATTTTGCGCTTCGAGGACAATTTCGTAAATTTCGCGCTGCCGCGCGGTGAATTTTCCGTTCGCGGGAATTGTCCGCGTGATGTCGGCCGCGTAGCCGGAATACTGCCCGGCGACATCCAGCAGCACGATGTCGCCGTCTTCGATCCTACGGTCGAGCTTGTTGTAGTGCAGGATCGTCGAGTCGATGCCCGTCCCGACAATCGGAGCGTAGGCCTCGGTTTCGCAGCCGGCGTACGCGTGAATCTCCACCATTTTCGCGGCCACCTGATATTCATACAGGCCCGGCCGCATCAGTTTCATCGCTTCCAGATGCGCGTCGATCGAAGGTTCGATGGCCTTTTGCATCAGCGCCAGTTCGCCCGGCGATTTAATCGCGCGCAGCGTGCCGATGGCGGACGAAATATCCTTGAGAGAAACGAGCGGCGCTGCATCCTTCACCCACTTGGACCAGTTCGCGGCGTGCGGGAAACCCTCGTCATGCGGGCCGGGCAATTCGGTGTAGAGTTCCGGATAATTTTTTGACAGCGAGGCGAGCGTGTCGCGCAGCGTCGAGAAGGATTCGACGCGCGCGAATCCCGTTTTTTTCGTGATGTCCGGATCGTCCGGCCCCAGGCGCGGGCCATTCCATTTTTCCTCGGCGTAATCACGCGGCGGAAGGTAGAGGATTTCGTGCGTACCGGTCCATCCCTTTTCGTCCGCCGAATCGGGCACGAGCAGCAGAGCCGCGCCTTCCTCGTTATGGCCGGTGAGGTAGTAAAAATTCTCTTCCTGCATGAACACGAACGACGGATTGGCTTCTTCGTGGCCCGTGTAGCCGAACAGCACCACGGGCGCGTTGACCGCCGCGGCCAGCTTCGCGCGCCGCTCGGCAAAGACGCTCAGCGGCTCGCGTTCCCAAGCTCGCAGCAGCGGCGCGAGACACGCGAGGACCAGAAGGGCCAGAACACCCTGCCGAATCAGGCTTCGTCTGTTCATCGAGTCACCTCGCGCCCATGTTCCCGAGAAAGTATTTCACCACAGAACTTCGATGCATTCGAACCCTATGTCGCTTTCTTGTGTTCTCCATTTCGAACGCTCAACAGGGCAATGAGGGCCAGAACTCCCGGATAGCACGAGACGACGTAGCGAGGCTCGGGCGCCTCCACCGTCGTCAGGAATGCCGTGCGCACGGCGAAGTAGGCGAGCAGGAGCGCGATTCCCCAGAGATTCGGGCCAAGAGAAATATTGAATTCACCGCCCGGCCGGGCGCGCCACGCGAACCACACGCCGCAGATCGCGAGCGCGACGTAGAAATAGCCCAACACCGCGAACGAGCCCGTGACCACCACATCGGCGTGCGAATCCTGCCACTGCTCTTTGACGGGCCAAAACTTCCCGTCGACCGGCAAAAGTTCGGTCCGCGGCGTGAACCAAATCGTCAGGGCGCGTTCCAGCGGCACGCGGACATACGTCCGCAAGGGGTTGCGCCGCGTTCGTTCCCGTGCGATCTCGGCGAACCGGAGGTCGACTTCGGGGGAAATGTCGAGGTCGGGATTTTCGTTGTATTGCGCAAACAAATCGGCGACGCGGGCTTTTTCCTCGGGCGAATCGAACGCAGTGGGCGGCATGTCATCCACAACGAGCGGCTGATCCGGCTCGCCGATTTTCCAGACGGTGTAGTAGATGTCGCGATAGCGCTCGAGCCACGTCCCGGTCCACGCATAGAAACCGACGGGAGAGTATTCGCCGGGAAGGTTGGCGTAGCGCGGCGCGATAAACTGCACTTTTCCAAGTGTCACGAGGTTTCGCGCCGCCCAGGGCAAGATGGGCAGCAAAAACGCTCCAGACATTGCGGCTGCCCAAAGGATCGTCTTCCGAGCGCCGAGGGAGCTCCATCCACGCGACGCATAGATCAGGACGGAAACTCCCAGAAGCAACGGCATTTCCGGGCGCACGAGAGTTGCAAGGCCTGTGAGGAATGCCCCGAGTAACGCCAACGCGAATGGCGTTGCACCGTGGCGCTCCTCGTGCAGACTCAGCGAGCTGGGACTTTGCTGGAGCCCCAGCGCGTAGCAGCAGAGAGCCCCCGTTGTGAGGAACGTCACCAAATCTTCGGTCAGCACCACCGCCGTGTAATTCGCTAGAAACGGACAAGTTGCGGCCAGCCAGAGGGCCGCAATCCACACGCGCCGGAGCGCCCCGGCGGGTGCTAACGCCGAAGCCAGCGCAGCCGTCAAAATACAAGTGAGGACGTCGAGAGCGGCCTGAGACAACAAAATGACCCGTATCGAGCGTCCAAGTAACATTGCCACTCCGGCCAGGAAGGCCGGATAGCCCGGTGTTCGGAGATCCGTTGGAAACAAATGGCCGTTCAGCCATAACCCGTACACGTGGTTGTCGGCCCAGGTGCGCGCCAACTGGATGTATATTTCGCTGTCGTCGGAAGATCCCGGAAAGCGGGAAACGAACAGCAAGCGCAAACCCAGCGCCGTGAATATCGCTAGGAACGCGTGGATGGAAAGAGCCGTGACGCCATTGCGCGGTGCGAGTATGATCGGTTGTTCCTGGCCGTTTGGTTTCGTGGCGGATGGATTCGTCATGGATGCCGTTCCGATAGAGGGCACGCTTGGGATGAGTGCATGAAGCCGCGCAAGCCCATATTCTACGACGCGCAACGGCGCCGGTGGCGGCGCACCAGCCGTATTCTGGAAATCAGCGGCGCGCTTTTCACCCTGCTGGCTATCACGTTCTTGGTCAATGTTCTCGTCAGTCCCCGATTGCCCGAGCCGCTCCTTCCCACCAACCGCTCGGCGCTGCATCCCGTGCGCGAAAAAACGCGAACGAAAATCACGCTGAAGAGGACCGGGCGGCTGCGCCGCGTGGAATCGCTCGGCCAGATGCCCGCCACTTACGATCCCGTCCGCGCCGCATTTTACGTGAGCTGGGACCCGACGTCACTCGCGGCTCTCCAGCAACATTTCCGTGACATCGACTTGCTCATTCCCGAGCGCCTCCACTCGATCACCGCGACCGGCCGCCTGGATGTGGAAGCCGATCCAAAACTAGCGGCTTGGGAGCAGACCCTGCAGCAACAGAATC
This sequence comes from uncultured Acidobacteriota bacterium, assembly GCA_963800455.1. Classification (GTDB taxonomy): domain Bacteria; phylum Acidobacteriota; class Terriglobia; order Acidiferrales; family UBA7541; genus Palsa-360. Next base: position 3,006,148 of record CAWDAY010000004.1, read on the forward strand.
CGCCGATCCGGATTCCCACGATGCCGCTGCTGAACAATTCCGACGGCACCAACTGGCTCACTGACGAGATGGCCGCCCTGCTCAAGAGCCCCGCGGCGCGCGGCAACCTGTCACAACAAGCGGTTCAATATCTCACAGAAAACCACTTCGCCGGGCTGGTGGTCGATTTTGAAGAAGTTCCGGACAAAAGCCAGAAGGATTTCAGCCAATTCATTTCCGAGCTGGCCGCGACCCTGCACCGGTCCGAACCTGAAACTCATGGTCGCGCTCCCCGCCGCGGATTGGGCGTACGACTACGCCGGCATTGGAAAAGCCGCGGACGCCGTGATTCTGATGAATTACGACCAGCACTGGCGCACCTCCGCTCCCGGCCCCATCGCCGCGCAGGATTGGTTCGTGAGAAATATTGACGCCATCACGAAACTCGTGCCTCCGGCAAAACTGGTGATGGGCATCGCCAACTACGCCTACGACTGGCCTAGCAAAGCCGGACTGAAGGCGAACGAACAGGCGAAGGTCGAGAGTTTCCAGGAGTCCATCGTCACGGCTACCGAATCCGAGGCCACGGTGCAATTCGATCCGGATTCGCTCAATCCCTATTACTCGTATTCGGACGAGCACAACTTCGTTCATCGCGTCTGGATGCTCGACGGCGTAACCGCATACAACGAGCTGCGCGCCGCGGAGCGCGTCGGCGTGCAAGGCACCGCGATCTGGCGGCTCGGCTCGGAAGATCCCTCCGTCTGGTCGATTTGGGATAACACGCGGCCCGACGATGCCGACCGCGCCAAGCTCGAAGAAATGCCTCCGGGATACGACCTGATTCTCGAAGGCGACGGCGATATCTGGAAGTTCGCGGACACGCCGCAAAAGGGAAAGCGCTCGATTCGCCTTGACGCCGCAAGCGGAAACATCGTCGAGGACAACTACCAGTCGCTTCCGTCTTCCTACCGCATCTTCCAGATGGGCGCCGCTCCGTACAAGGTGGCGCTGAGTTTCGACGACGGGCCGGACCCGACCTTCACCCCGAAGATTCTGGATGTTTTGAAGGAGAAGAAGGCGCCGGCGACATTCTTCGTGATCGGCAGCGGCGCCAACGACGCGCTGGGTCTGATCCGGCGCGAATACGCCGAGGGCCACGAGATCGGCAACCACACCTACACGCACCCGCGCTGGAACGAAATCTCGCGCACGCAGATTGACGTCGAGCTGAACGTGACCGAGCGCCTGCTCAACAGCACGCTCGGTGTGAAGACGCTCCTGTTCCGTCCGCCTTACGGCATCGACCACCAGCCGGAAACGGCCGATGAGGTCGCGGAATTGCCGATTGCCCAATTCATGGGCTACCTGATCGTCGGCGCGCGCATCGATCCGCACGACTGGGGCGAGCCGGGAGGCGTTCCGCCGGCGCCGGCGTCGGTCATCGTGCAGCGCGTGCTCGAGCAGGCGCGTTCGAACGGCGGCAACATCGTGCTGCTGCACGACGGCGGCGGCGATCGCACCCAAACGGTGCTGGCCTTGCCGCAAATTATCGACGGCTTGCGCGCCGCGGGATTCCAGATCGTCCCGGTGTCGGAGCTGGTGGGGCAGACGCGCGCTCAGCTCATGCCGCCGCTCACCTTCCGCGAACGCCTGGTCGCGCACGTCGACGGGCTGATCTTCACGCTGTACGAATGGTCGCGGCTGAGCGTGGCGTTTATCTTCGTGCTGGGGATCGGTCTCGTCAGTTGCCGCGCGATCATCGTGGGATTCCTCGCAGTGATAGAGAAATTCCGGCCCTCGCCTCCCGACCAGCCGGACTTTCAGCCGGTGGTGAGCGTGCTCATTCCCGCTTACAACGAGGAAGACGTCATTGCTTACACGGTGAATTCCGTTTTGGAGTCCGATTATCCCAGGCTCGAAGTGATTGTGGTGGACGACGGATCGAATGACGGCACCGGGGAACTGCTCGACGCGCAATTTGGGCGGAATCCCGCCGTGCGCATCATTCACCAGCCCAACAGCGGCAAGCCCGCGGCACTCTCTCATGCGCTCGCGGAGGCTTCGAGCAGCATCATCGTGACCATCGACGCGGACACCGCGGTCGAACCGAACGCGATCAGCAAACTCGTGCGCCATTTCGTCAACCCGCGACTGGGCGCCGTCGCGGGCAACGTGAAGGTGGGCAACCGGATCAGCTGGCTCACCCGATGGCAGGCGCTCGAATACGTCACCAGCCAGAACCTCGAAAAACGCGCCTTCGATCTGCTGAATTGCATTCCGGTCGTCCCCGGGGCGCTCAGCGCCTGGCGCGCGGAGGCCATCAACGACTCCGGAGGCTTCAGCGCGGATACGGTCGCGGAAGACACCGACCTGACGATCACCATTCGGCGCTCGGGCTGGAAGATCGATTACGAAGAAGAGGCGATCGGCTGGACGAACGCGCCCGAAACCGCGTCCACGCTGATCCGCCAAAGATTCCGCTGGACGTTCGGGACGCTGCAGGCGTTCTGGAAACATCGCGACACGCTGGGCCGCACAAAATACGGCACGCTCGGATGGATCGCGCTGCCCAACATGTTCCTGTTCCAGCTTTTGTTGCCGCTGTTCTCGCCTGTGATCGACCTTCTGTTCCTCGGCTCGCTAGTCTTGTACGGCGCTTCGCAATTTCACTTCTCGCACCTGCCGCAGTTCTATACGGCCGCGGACGTGCAGCGCTCGCTCGTCTTCTTTATCGGCTTCATGCTGATCGATTTTCTGACCTGCATCGTCGCGTTCAGCCTGGAACGGCATGAGGACTGGTCCCTGCTGTGGCCGCTCCTGCTGCAGCGCTTCTACTACCGGCAGATGATGTACTACGTGCTCTTCAGCTCGTTGATGGGCGCCGTGCAAGGCCACTCCGTGGGCTGGCGCGGCGTGGAGCACGAAGTTCCCGCGCCGCCGGTGGCGCAAGTAAAGGCCTGAGATCACCACAAACTTTCCAGAGGGCACTGAGTAAGCCAACATGATAGCCACCCGTTCGCAACCTCGTCCGTCACTTCTTCGAACCCCGTTTGTGGCCAACTTCCGGTTTGCCGACTTTTCGGGAGATATCACAGTTCGGCGGCGGGGTGGTGCTTCCGTGAGCTGTGTGAAGCGCGTAAAATGGGAGCGCTCCAAGCCGTTATCTGCTGCCAGTTGCATTGGAGAAGCCGTGCTCGTCTCCTGCATCATGCCGACCCACAATCGTCGAGGCCTGATCCGTGTCGCCCTGAAGTGCTACTTGTCACAGGATTGGCCCGATAAGGAACTCGTGGTGGTCGACGATGGGCTCTGACATGGTTAAGGACTTGATCAAGCAACTGGTTCCCGATGCGGTTTATATCTACCTCACAGAAAAGCAAATGATCGGAACCAAACGGAACCTGGCCTGCGAAGCCACGAGCGGCGAGGTAATTTGTCATTTCGATGATGATGACTGGTCGGCGCAGGCAGAATCCGGGACCAGATAACGCGCCTCATCGAGTCCGGTAAGCAGATGACTGGATATCACTCAATCACATACTGGAATGGAACAAGAGCATGCCGCTACGCGTCCGCGGTTCCGCAGTATGTCGTGGGAACCACAATGTGCTACCAGAAGCGCTTTTGGCAAATACACCGCTTTCCTGCCAAGAACTATGCAGAGGACAACGCCCTAGTCTATACAGCCCGTGACGAGAAACAGTTGATCGCCGTCGGATGCAAGGCAGTTGATGATTGTGCGATCCCACGCCTCTTGTACAACCAGCCCGGAAAGCTTGAGACAGAACACATGGCCAGAAGTGCCGAGGGAAAGCCTGCCGCGGGAATTCTTTGAGGCAATTGCGCAAGAAGACACAAACGTTGCGCGTGCTGGAAATGCCGTTGAAGCCGCTAGGGTCCTGTTGAAAACCTTCTGTCGTTCACGGACCTTGTAGCGTAAAATCCGAATAAACTCGCACTCCTGCGTCATCATACAGCTTCTTAAGTTCAGCCCGCGCTTGAGGGTTTCGCTTGTCCAATGGCCAAAGCTCGGAATCGAGCTCGCAAAAGTTGACATCGGCTTCGCCACCGTCTCGCAGACTCTTGCCCTTGATCAGCACCACTGCCAGAACGGCCCGATCAAACTCACTTAGCTCGATCTCCTTAAAATGCAATTCAACTGACATGTCTAGCACAGCACCGTCTAAGGGCACGACCTCGACCCCTGCGGCGCTGGTAATGTCACGAAGCGTGTCGTTTAGCCTGGCGAGCTCCGACGCAACGCGCCCCTCAAAGCTCGACAGCATTGTCCTCGCGGATTCCGCAGTCTCGTGATCAAGGAGTTTCTTTTCAGCGGCCCATCGAACAAATCTCCGCAACCTATCGGCTTCTTTCGGCTGCAGCTTTTGCCGAATCGTTTTCCTGGCTTCTCCGATGCAGCAGGCCGGTACATAAATTCGAACGCGTCCGTCCCTAGCCGAGTCCAGCAATTCGAGTGCTGCCAGGAATTCGATCGTGAGCGGGAGCAGCAACGGCAACAAGCCAGTTAGTCTCGACGAATACGTGTCGCACCTGGTTCACTATTCCCGCAGCGTGGAATGAAGGATGGTGACACGACCGCCACTAATTGCGGGAAGTATGTGCTCATCTATGGCTGATTTTAAGTCGTTGATCGCTCACCCCACTTGCTGCGTTTGCGCAAGTTCATCTAACCATTCAACCAGAGCCGACTCAACCGCCGATTCTGCTGCGGCCACCGCTTGCCGCCCCTTGAAGAGCTCATCGGACGGAAAATCACCGACCATTTGAATGGAATCTTCCACTCGCCCAAGAAATCGATATTTGTAAATGCGAAGAACTTTTGATGTGAAGATAATGCCAACTGGACAGCCCATTCGGAGCATATATTGCTTCAACTGAAGTGCGGCCTCGTCGAGGTTAGCCGTGGCGCCTTTTGCTTCTCCTACCAATCCGATAGTGGCGGGCGAATAGTCCGTAGTCACGATCACGTCAGGGATGAATGCCATAGCAGAAGCTTATCATTGTTCACCCTGTGCCGGGCAGACTGAGTCCCATCACTCGGATGCGAGACGCGGTGGAATGCAGCCCGCCTGACACTTCAAAAGCAAGCATTATCCAACTCCCGAAAAACGGGCAAAGCGGAAGTTGTTCCGGCCAGAAGTCGGTTGTGGGAAGTTCGGGGTTCCTTCCGGAGCTTGCGCACATTTCGGGCGGGTAACGGCCTACTCGGAAGTAGTACCCCACAACGGCCCAGCGAACTCTTTGAGAATCCCGCATTGCAAATAGGAGGGAAGTTGATCGTGCCAACCCGTCCAATTTTGAACCCCGCGTTGGTCGCAACCGCCGGTCGCGCTATAATCTTCTGATGCCAACGAGCAGGAATTTTCCGCCGATACACGGCACCACGGTTTTGTGCGTGCGCCGCGACAACAAAGTGGTGATCGCCGCCGACGGCCAGGTCACCATGGGCGAACACGTCATGAAGCATACGGCGCGCAAGACGCGGCGGCTCTACAACGAGAAAATCCTGGCGGGGTTTGCGGGTTCGACGGCGGACGCGCTGTCCCTTTTCGAGCGGTTCGAGGGGAAGCTGCAGGAGCATCAGGGGAACCTGGCCAAATCCGCAGTGGAGCTGGCGAAGGAATGGCGCAAGGACCGCGCGCTGCGGCATCTCGAAGCGCTCCTGATCGTCGCCGACGGCAAGTCTACGTTTCTCGTTTCCGGAAATGGCGACGTGATCGAGCCCGACGACGGCATCTGCGCCATCGGTTCCGGCGGGCCGTACGCGCTGGCGGCGGCGCGCGCGCTCGCCAAGCATACGAAGCTCTCCGCGAAAGACATCGCGCAAGAGGCCATGCGGATCGCCAGCGAGATCTGTATTTTCACGAACGCGAATTTCACGTTTGAGGAATTGTAGCGCCGGCATCTTGCCGGCAGGTGTTCTGACTCAAATCTGCAACGCAAAAATGCCGGCGGGACGCCAGCGCTACATTCGGAAGGTGGAACGTAAATTATGGTGATCTATCTTCCCGGCGAGCAGCACGAACCGGAAGCGCAGGTTGAGCCGTCTTTCGACGAGCTCACCCCGCGCGAAATCGTCATCGAACTGGACAAATACATTGTCGGACAGGCCGCCGCAAAGCGCGCCGTGGCCGTGGCGCTGCGCAATCGCGTGCGCCGGCAAAAACTCACGCCCGAAATGGCGGAAGACGTCCTCCCGAAAAATATTCTGATGATCGGTCCCACCGGCGTGGGAAAAACGGAGATTGCGCGCCGCCTGGCGCGCCTCGCGGGCTGCCCGTTCGTCAAGGTGGAAGCTTCCAAGTACACGGAGGTCGGCTACGTCGGCCGGGACGTGGAATCCATGGTGCGCGACCTGGTCGAGACGGCCATCGACATGGTGCGCGAGGAAAAGCTGGACGAGGTGGCCGAGCGCGCCGAACATGCCGCGGAAGAGCGCGTGCTCGATCTGCTGCTTCCCGCGTCGCCTCCACCCTCGCCCGAGCCCGGGAATCCTTCCGCGCCGCCATCCGCTCCCCGGATCGAAGCGCCACGCGCCGACCAGATGGACCGCACACGCGAAAAGCTTCGCGCGCAGTTGCGCGACGGCAAGCTCGACCAGCGCCTGGTGGAAGTCGAAGTGCGTGAGCGCTCGACGCCCGCGTTTGAAATCGTTTCCAGCCAAGGCGTCGAGGAAATGGATATCAACGTCAAGGACATGCTCTCGGGAATTTTCGGGCAGCAGAAGCGGCGCCGCAGGATGACCGTCGCCGAGGCCTTCGATTACCTGATCCAGGAAGAAGAAAACAAACTGCTCGACATGGACCAGGTGACGCGCCTCGCCGTCGATCGCGCCGAACAGATGGGCATCATTTTCATCGACGAGATTGACAAGATCGCCGGGCGCGAGTCCGGCCACGGCCCGGACGTTTCCCGCGAAGGCGTGCAGCGCGACATTCTGCCGATCGTGGAGGGCACGACGGTCAACACGCGCTATGGCATGATCCGCACCGACCACATCTTGTTCATCGCCGCGGGAGCGTTTCACATCAGCAAGCCGTCCGACCTGATTCCCGAGCTGCAAGGAAGGCTGCCGATTCGCGTCGAGCTCACAGCGCTCACCGAAGCCGATTTCGTGCGCATTTTGACGGAACCGAAGAACGCCCTCATCAAGCAGTACATCGCGCTGCTGGACACGGAAGGCCTCAAGCTGACATTCACCGAAGACGCCATCGCCACGCTGGCGCGATTTGCCGTCACCGTCAACGAGCAGACGGAAAATATCGGCGCGCGCCGCCTGCACACGATCCTCGAAAAAGTGCTGGACGAAATTTCCTTCGAGGCGCCGGACATGAAGAAAAAGAACGTGAAGGTGGACGGCCCGTACGTCACCAAGCAGCTTTCCGACATCGTGAAGAATCAGGACCTCAGCCGGTACATCCTCTGACGCGATGAGGAAGCCCCGTTGGTGAAACCCCGTTTAGTGAAACAACGTTTGGTGAAACCCGGTTTGGTGAAACGATGATTCGCGCCGCCGCGCCCTTGGCCTTCGCCTTCTGCGTTCTTGCGTGCGCGTTCGGAGCAGGGTGCGCGGCGCCCGGCGAGCCCACCGCGCGGCACCCGGTGGTTCCCGTCGCGGTCGCCGACCTCGGCGCGGGCCAATACGGCAACTCCTTTGCACTCACGTTCACCCTGCCGAGCCGATCGCTGGACCGCGAAGCCCTTGCCGAACACCCGGCGATTGAAATTTATCGCGCCACGCTTCCTCCCGGCGCCGTGCCGGACAAAACGACGGCGTGGCGGCTCGCGTACACGATTCCCTCCGAACAGGCGGATCATTATCTGAAGGGCGAACACATCGAGTTTCACGATCCCCTCGCGGCGGAGGATTTCGCGCGGGCGGCCGGGTCGTCGATGGCTTACAAAGTTCGAACGCGAGCGGCGAAGGCGCGCGCGTCGGCGGATTCGAACGTGGTAGTGGCGCGGATGTATCCGCCGCCGGACCCGCCGCGCGATCTGCGCGCGTCGGTCACGGAACCTGCCGTGATTGTGAACTGGTCGCAAGCTGCGTTGCCGGCGGGAGCGACTTCGCTCGCGTTCCGCGTCTACCGCGGAGTCGCCGAATCGGGCGAGGCAAGTCCTGCGCAGGATCTTACGCAGGCAAAACTGAAATCGCCGTTGGAGCTTGTGGGACCTTCACCTTCCACTGAATATCGCGACGCGCATTTCGAGTTTGGGACGCCGTATCTGTACACGGTGCGCAGCGTCGCGCAATTCGGCGCGGATTTTGTGGAGTCCGCCGATTCGGCGCCGGTCTCCGTCACGCCGCGCGACGTCTTTCCGCCCGCCGCGCCCACGAACCTCGAAATCACAATCATCCCGGCAACCCAGCAGGCTCCGGCGTACGTCGAACTATCGTGGGCCATTAGTCCCGAGGGGGACCTGGCGGGATATTCGGTTTACCGGAGTGATGGGGAAGACACACCCGGCGAACGCGTCAGCGCGCAAATATTGCCGAGCCCGACGTTTCGTGATATTCCCGTACAGCCCGGCAGGCGGTATTATTATCGTGTTTCCGCGCTCGATCGCGCTGGCAACGAAAGCCCCAAGAGTTCCGTGGCGGTAGCGGACGTACCCTAGAGGGAAGTTCGAGGAAGGATGGCATGGCAGCCCGACTCCAGCTCCCGGGCATGCGGTGGTTGTTGTGGCTGCACAGCGTGTCGCTGCGCACCGGGATTCTCACGGGGATCTACGCATCGTGTGTATTCGTCGCGTGGTTAATCGTCGCCAATCGAGTTTCCGCGCTGGATCGGTTTGCCGGACCACGCAACATCCTGACGGGCGCGATCCTGCTGCTGATTCTGGCCATTCCGGTGCTACGATTTCTTCAGGAGCCGGGAAGAATGTTCGCCGCGGGCTTGGCGGCTTGGACGATCCTGACCGTCACGTATCTTGCGACGGAAATTTATTTTACCTTGCTCGCAAGCCGCATCGGCGCGCTGCACCTTTTTACGCTGGGGGCCGTTTCTTACGGAATCATTGCCGTGTTCGACTGGGTGTTTTTGATGTGCGTGTCAGCGCGCCACGCCCATATCTTGCACTGCCGGGAAACCGCGGCGTCCTCCGGCAAGCACCGCACAAACTAATTTCTCAAATCCACCTGGAAGGAAGAAGGACTCGATGAAACTCTGCCGTTTTCGATTGCAAGGGAAGGGCGGCTCTGCCGCGCAGCCGGAAATTTTACAGGGCGTGATCTCGGGCGAGACGGTTCGCCAGGTTTCGGGCGATATTGTGGGAAAATGGGAGGTCACGAGCCAGTCCTGGCCGCTGGCGGACGTAAAACTGATGCCGCCGGTGGTCGCGCCCAGCAAGATCGTTTGCCTCGGCCGGAACTATCTCGAACACGCCGCGGAATTCAATAACGCCCCGCCGAAGGAGCCCCTGATTTTTCTCAAGCCGCCGTCCTCGCTTCTGGCCCCCGACGATCCCATCGTTCTTCTGCCGGAAGTGCAGCGCATCGATTTTGAGGGCGAACTGGCCGTGATCATGTCGCGCGAATGCCACGGGCTGCGCGACGGCGCGGATTACAGGCCCTACGTCGCGGGCTACACGCTCCTGAACGACGTCAGCGCGCGCGACTACCAGGCGTTCGACAAGCAGTGGACGCGCGCCAAGAGCTTCGACACCTTCTGCCCGCTGGGCCCCGTGATGGAAACGGAGTTCGATATTACTCACAGTACAATTGAAACGCGGTTGAATGGCGTACGGAAACAGTACGCCCCGTTCACCGATATGCTCTTCCCCATCGATGTTATAATTCCTTGGATTTCCCGGGTGATGACGCTTTTGCCGGGCGACGTGATCGCCACGGGAACTCCGTCGGGCGTCGGTCCCATGAAGGCCGGCGACGTCGTGGAAATTATCGTTCCCGAAATCGGCACGCTGCGGAATCCCACGGTGAATCGCGCGGATTGATCCCAAGGGATTCCCGGAAGATTGGGAGAGAGCGGGCGGAACGCCAGGCGATGTGTGGGAGCCTGGCGGCCGCACGCGATTCTGGACGTTGAAACACTTGGCAATCGATTGGCGGATGGCAGTGGCGGCCGCGGTGCTGGTAGTGGCCGTTGCGGTCGCGGTGGTGCGCCAGTTCTTCCGAAAACCGGAAAATCCGGAAGACGAGGAGCGCCGCCGCCGCTCCCAACTCAACCAGGTCGGCCGCATCGTCGAGGGTCTGGTGGTCGAGGTTGTGGAGTCGCAGGGAGCGTTCCTGCCGGACGGCGGTTCGGACCTGCTTCCGCGCGGCAAGGGCGCGTCCGTGGAGCTTGGCGGAAACGGCCTGCGCCGCCTGGTCCGCTACAGCTACTCCATCGCCGGCGTCACCTATGAAACCGCGCAAGACGTGACCGGACTCGAAGAGCGCCTCTGCCTGGAGCGCATCGCTTCCGGCCAGCCCGCCAGCGTGAAGTACGATCCCTCGAACCCCAGCAATTCGATCCTGGTCGCGGACGACTGGTCGGGCCTCCATTAGAGTTTTTGTGGGGAATTTCAGATCATTTCCCGCTTTTCCTGAAGCGCCAACTGCCGGGGGAGTTCTCCGATGCACATGAGAATTCTCGCGTCCGTCGCCGCTGTGCTTGGCGCCGCGGCGCTGACGCTGGCCTGCATGATCGCGCTGGTGCAAGTAACGATCCGGGCCGTCTCCATCGAGCGGCTCCCGCTGCGCGCTCTCGCCGTTTCTGCGGACTTCTTCGTGGGCGTTGCGCTTCTCCTCGCTTGCATCTATCTCGCTACGCATCTGGCGGTCCGAATCGTAGGTGTTGGGAACGCCGATTTTCCTCCTCCGCCGCTCGACGAACATTCCAGCGAAGAGCCCTCCGGCGATTCCGCCAAAATTTAGTGGCGTAGTGCTTCGAGCTTGTGCGAAAGTCTCGAAGGCTGTGCGGCGCAGTGTCGCGCACTGAACTCTTGATATGACCAACGATCCCACAGCAAACGATCCCATTGCGGACCTGCGCCGCCGCAGCGCGGCAGCGGAAGCCGGAGGCGGCGCGGACCGTCGCGAACGCGAGCACAAGGCCGGAAAACTCACGGCGCGCGAACGCGTCGCGCTGCTGCTCGATGAAGGCACGTTTGAAGAGCTCGACAAATTCGTCGTGCACCGCTCGGATGATTTCGGCATGGAGGAACAGCGGCCGCCGGGCGACGGATTCATTACCGGCTTCGGGCGCGTCAGCGGACGTCTGGTCTACGTGTTCGCGCAGGATTTTACGGTGTTTGGCGGGTCCCTCTCGGAAACCAATGCGCTGAAAATCTGCAAAATCATGGACCTGGCGATGCGCAACGGCGCGCCGGTGATTGGACTGAACGATTCCGGCGGCGCGCGAATCCAGGAGGGCGTGCGTTCGCTCGCCGGCTACGCCGATATTTTCTTGCGCAATACGCTGGCCAGCGGCGTCGTGCCGCAAATCAGCGCCATCATGGGGCCGTGCGCCGGCGGCGCCGTCTATTCTCCCGCGATCACCGATTTTATTTTCATGACGCGCGACACGTCGTACATGTTCATCACCGGTCCGGACGTGATCAAAACGGTGACGCACGAAGACGTTTCCAAGCACGACCTCGGCGGCGCCATGACGCACAACGCCACGAGCGGCGTCGCCCATTTCATCGCGCGCGATGACGCCGAGTGCCTGGCCATGATCCGCGAGCTGCTCGGTTTTCTTCCGCTCAACAATCTGGATGACGCGCCGCGCCGCCCCACATCCGATCCCGTCGACCGCGCCGATGCCGCGCTCGATTCGATCGTTCCGGCCGATCCGATGCGCCCCTACGACATCAAGGACGTGATCCATTCGATCGCGGACGACAATTATTTCTTCGAGGTCCACGAGCACTTCGCAAAAAATATCGTCGTCGGTTTCGCGCGGCTGGGAGGGCAGTCCGTCGGCGTCGTCGCGAACCAGCCGGCGGTCCTGGCGGGCGTGCTGGATATTAACGCCTCCGTGAAAGGCGCGCGATTCGTGCGTTTCTGCGACGCGTTCAACATCCCGCTCGTCACGCTCGAGGATGTCCCCGGATTTCTGCCCGGCACGCAGCAGGAATGGAACGGCATCATCAAACACGGCGCGAAGCTGCTCTTCGCCTTTGCCGAAGCGACCGTGCCGAAGCTGACCGTGATTACGCGGAAGGCGTACGGCGGCGCCTATTGCGTCATGTCCAGCAAACACATTCGCACCGATGCAAATTTTGCGTGGCCCACGGCCGAAATCGCCGTGATGGGCCCCGAAGGCGCGGTCAACATCGTCTTCAAGCGCGAAATCGAACGCGCGCCCGAAGCCGACCGCGAGCGCCTGCGCCGCGAAAAAACCGCCGAGTTCCGCGAGCGATTCGCCAATCCCTATGTCGCCGCGGAACGCGGCTACATCGACGCCGTGATCGAGCCGTCGCAAACCCGCGCGAAATTAATTACCGCCCTGCGGTCCCTCGAAACCAAACGCGACTCCAACCCTAAAAAGAAACATGGCAATATCCCGCTATAAAAAAGGAGTAGAATGGCGGAGATATTTCAGCCCGGGGCCGGAATGAGAAAACTGGCGTTCGGAATCACTTTTTTCTTAACCTACAACGTCGGTATCCTCTGGCGTCACCTCGTGCTACCGGTCGCAACAGGCTGAGGCGTGGCGAGTGCCGCAACGCAGGGGGCGAAGAAAGGGAGAGTGGTGCCCGAGAAATGCCTCGGAACGAAAGCTCCAGTCGGTCCCAAGTCAGTGGGAATCAGGCTGATGGTCCCCGGGGGTGCTACGAAATCAATTTGCTTAACTTGGAAGGGCCTTGGGTGAATGGGGCGAAGCTGAAGAATTCATCAAAAAAGCTCAACAGATGGCCGGACAACTGAATATCGAACTATCGGTATATGTGGTTGACGCCTCCCGTGGCGTGGGACGCGGAGGTGATGTGGAATCCAAGTAGTTTCCGGGGAGTTTAACCATGAGAACACCGTTTTGCGGACGCGTTATGGCGTGGATTTGGGCTGGATTTGCGCTGGTATCGCTGGCTGTAATATCGCCAATGATAATCGCGCAAGGGGGACAATTTAAGGTCGGCGTTTTGCCGTTCGTGGATAACACCGGCACAAATGCGGGGAACCTGGCCGATTCGGTGTCCCGGGCGGTGCAGGCGGAAATCGTGCACACCACCCAACTGCAGGGCCGAGTGCTGACGCTCGATACGGGCCTCAATCCCAACAGCGTGGACGCCGCCAAAGCGGTAACAATCGGCCAGGCGCAGAATGTGGACGTGGTGGTGGTGGGAACGGTGCTGGAAGCGCATGCGGAGTCGTCTTCCAGCTCGGCAAGCACACCTTCGTTTCGCGGGTTCACCTTGGGCGGACACAAGGAAACCATGAAAGCCACCGTGACGCTCCAAGCGGACTTGTACAGCACCTCCACCGGCCAGAAAATCGACAGCATCCGGGTGACGGGTGAACAATCCCAGACCAAAATTGGCGCGGACACTTACTCGGACTTAGGCGCCCTGAGCACGGGCGGGGCGAACTTCGACAATTCCACGATCGGCAAGGCCTTCCATAACGCCGTCAGTGATTTGGTGAAGAAAATCAATAGCGAGCAGGGGCAAATGGCGCATTACGCGGGTGGCGCAGCACCGGCCGGCGCTTCGGTCGCGGCTTCGGGGGCCGCGGTTTCCACCCCTGCGGGCAACGCGGGCGGTTCGAACTCTTCAACGGGGATGAACGCGGCTGCGCCCGCGGTCAGTGCGGGGGCGCAGCCGGAATTGAAGTCCGTAAGAATTGATTTCGTCCCTGGCGAACGCACGATTTTCTTTGACGACTTCAGCGACATGGCCGAGGACGAGCCTCCGCCGCACTGGAAGGTGCGGGGAGCACCGACCGAATTGCGGACGGGAGGGGGAATACGGGAGTTCTATTCGGCAGGGGACACGTCGCAGGCGTCTCCGCCGATCACCCTGCCGCCGAACTTTACTCTCGAAGTCGAGCGCACCGGGACAGGCGATTTGGACTTCGAGTTTCGGGGTAAAGACGACACCAAATACCTCGACTTCGACATGTACCAAGCCGAGGACAAGAGCGGCCTCAGATACCAAGTCAATGACTCGAAGGAAGACCTGGGGAACGGCTTGGTCCATCCGGACCTCACGAAGCCGCTCGAGGTTGCGCTGTGGGTGCAGCAGGGCCGCGTCCGAGCCTATCTGAACGGCGACCGAGTCGTCGATGTTAACCAAGTCACTTTCCCCGCCATCGACCACATGGTTATCGAGCGGCATTGGCACACTGTCAGTCCTACGGGCTACAACCCCACGGGAATCCGAAGTGTACGGTTGGCGGAATCCGCGCCGGATTTTTCGGCGCTGATCGCCTCGACCGGAAAATACGTGACGCACGGAATCTATTTCGAAACGGATAGCGATCGCCTCAAGTCCGAGTCTGCTCCTGTGATCAAGCAAGTTGCCGCGGCGCTGGAAAAGAATCCGACGCTTAAGCTGGAAATCGACGGTTACACGGATTCGGTGGGCGACGCGAACCACAATTTGGATTTGTCCAAACGCCGCGCCCTGGCGGTGCAATCGGTTTTGGTGACCCAATTTGGGGTTGATGCCTCGCGGCTGAGCGCGAACGGATTGGGCGCGGGGAATCCGGTCGGTTCGAACGATACGGCGGAGGGTCGCGCCACGAACCGGCGCGTCGAGTTCGTGAAGAAATAGCAACAAGGCTTTCATTTGTCAGAGCCCGGATTTCGCCTTGTGTCTCGACGAGCCCTCGCCCTGACAGGCGCGCGGAGCCGAACCTGGGCACGCTGATGCGTTCGCCGTCGAGGTCCTTGGGAACACAGCTAGCGCAAACACCTCGTTAGGTGCAATTCCTCACTTCAACCATCACTTTGAACGTATGAGCGTAGAAGGGCGCCTCGATGGCACTCAGGATCGCGATCCCCTGAGTGCCAGGATGCTCCGAACCGCCAGCCCGGCCGGAACCACGGAAAAGACAAGGAACAATAGGGCGGTCAAGACAAGGTCCTTGAACGCCGGAGCGAAATCGCCGCCATGGCGCACCGCCAGGACACCGATGTAGTAGGCCGTGGGCGCGGCCAGCACGATTTCCGCCGCCAGGTAGGCCATCAGAAGCTTTCCTCGGAAGAAAATCGCCGCCGCCGCGATCACGAGCCAGGTCGCGGTGATCCACTCCACCGGATAAATGACCTTGTTATCGAAGGAAAAATGATTAATCAGCAGGACGGGAATCCCGGCGCGGGGATCGAGGATGAACGGCGGCCCTCCCGGCCAGCGATAGATGCCGATCTGGTAGACGCACAGTGCCAAAAGATACGCGCCGAGCAGGCGCTCCGGCCGAGGTCCGGTTTTGCGTTCTACGTTCGTTGACATCGCCACGGAGATTATGGCGCGCCGCCTTCGTATGTGTCCACGTTTGGATCATGGGATAAGAAGCGGCCGCCCGTTTCGTGGAGTCGATTGTGATAAAATGCTGTTACAGAGAATAGCCATGGAACGACAGTTCACAGCAATCATCGAGAAGCGCGGAAAGTGGTACGTCGCTACCGTTGAGGAAATTCCCGGCGTGAATACCCAAGGCCGTACACTTGCGGAAGCTCGCCGCAACCTGAAGGAAGCCATCCAGCTTGTGGTCGAAGCCAGCCGTGACCTCGGAATTCCCCTACTCTCATAACCTCAAACGCCCGGTTTTCCCGCTGTGTTAGAATCCAACTCGCCGCTGCAAGTTTGGAAAAATGTTCCGCAAAATCCTCATCGCCAATCGCGGGGAAATCGCCGTGCGCATCGCGCGGGCTTGCCGCGAGTTGGGCATCACGTCTGCGGCGGTTTTTAGCGACGCGGACCGCGCCGCCTTGCATGTCCGTCTCGCCGATGAAGCCTATCCGGTCGGTCCGGCCCCTTCGCGCGAGAGTTATCTGCGTATCGACAAGCTGATGGACGTCGCGCGCCGCGCCGGATGCGACGCGCTGCATCCCGGGTACGGATTTCTTGCCGAAAATCCCGAACTGGCGCGGGCTTGCGCGGCGAACCAGATCGCGTTCATCGGGCCTTCGCCCGAAGCGATGGAGCGCCTCGGCTCCAAAACCGCCGCGCGCCAACTCGCCGCCCGCGCCGGCGTGCCCATGGTTCCCGGAACGAAAGAACCCATCGCGAATCCAAAGGATGCGGGAGAAGTCGCGAAGGGGCTTGGCTATCCGGTGCTGCTGAAAGCGGTCGCGGGCGGAGGCGGGAAGGGTATGCGCCTAGTCGCCGCGGAATCGGAAATGCCCGCCGCATGGCGGGATGCCGCGTCGGAGGCGCAGAACGCGTTCGGCGACGCGCGGCTCTACCTGGAAAAGTACGTGGACCGGCCGCGCCACATCGAAATCCAGATTTTCGGCGACACGCACGGCAGCATCGTGTATCTCGGCGAGCGCGAATGCTCCGTTCAGCGGCGGCATCAAAAAGTCATCGAGGAATCTCCGTCGCCCATCATGACTTCGGAGCTGCGCCGCGCGATGGGCGAAGCTGCCGTGCGCCTCGCGAAAGAAGCCGCATATTCCAATGCGGGCACCGTGGAATTCCTCGTGGATTCCGAGCGCAATTTCTATTTCCTGGAAGTGAATACGCGCTTGCAGGTGGAGCATCCCGTCACGGAAATGGTCACCGGGCTCGATCTGGTCAAGCTGCAAATCCGCGTCGCCGCGGGAGAGCCGCTTCCGTTTTTACAGGAAGATGTCAGGCTTTCAGGCCACGCCGTCGAATGCCGGCTTTACGCGGAGGACCCCGCCAACCAGTTTTTCCCGTCGCCGGGAACGATTCTTTCGCGGCGCGTTCCCTCGGGCCCCGGCATCCGGCTCGATGACGGCGTGTACGAAGGGTTCCGAGTCTCCACCGAATACGATCCCATGCTCGGCAAACTGATCGCCTGGGGACAGTACCGCGCGGAGGCGATCGCGCGCCTCGTCCGGGCCCTCGAAGAACATTCGGTCACCGGAATCAAGACGAATACAGGCCTTCTCCTCCGCATCTTGCGCGACCCGGAATTTCTTAGCGGAGACATTTTTACGCGCTGGCTAGACGCGCGGCTTCCCGATTTTCTGGCCGGAGAAACACCGCGGGAGCGCGACGGAGCCGCCGAAGACGCCGCCATCCTCGCTGCGCTATTGCATTTTGTCGGTGAGCAGGATCCGGCGCCGCCGGACGGAGCGGCGGCGGAAGCGGAGTCGCGCTGGAAGCGCGCGGCGCGATTCGAGCAAGTCGAGCGGAGCGAATGACGCGCCGATTCAATAGGACGAAGAAGTAGAACGATGAAATATGAAATCAAGATCGGCGGCGCGCTGCGAGCCGTGGAGTTCACTCCTCCGGCCAAGGAATCCTCGCTCTTGGCGGCCACGATCGACGGCAGGCAAGTGGAAGCCAGCGCCGTCCGGATTGCGCGCGGCGCGTATTCGATTCTTCTTGGCGGAAGATCCCTCGAAGTCACAGTGGAGGAAACTCCAGGCGGCTTGCTCGTGCGCGCGAACGGCCGCGAATCCTGCGTGGAGATTTCCGATCCGCGCTCCTGGCGGGGCGGGCGCGGCGCGGGTATCGAACTCGAAGGGCGCCAGCAACTCCTCGCGCCGATGCCGGGGAAAATCGTGCGCGTGCTGGTCGCGAAGGGCGAGAAAGTCGAAACCGGCCAGGGACTGCTGGTGATCGAAGCGATGAAAATGCAGAACGAGGTCCGCTCGCCGAAATCGGGTATCGTCGAGAAATTGGCCCGCGAAGGGCAAACCGTGAATGCCGGAGAAGTCCTCGCCATCGTGACCTAGGGCGCCGTCTTTACCCGCGCTTCGCGCGCCCCGCCGCTTGCCTTGTCTAACCTGTACAACCGGCCAGCTACTTCTTTGAGCAGTACCGTCCTTCGGGCCGGGAGCCGCTCGATTCGCCCTTGTGTAGGATGGGTTTCCCTGGCCGAAAAATTTCGATTGGAGGCATCTCGCCATGGCTACCGCACCGACTTACATCGAGGGGCAGGCAATTCCCCGGGAAAACGGCCTGATTGAAAACCTGATGGACTTTTCCTTTCAGCGTCTGGTGACGCCGCGCATGTTGAAAATGCTGTACAGCGTTCATTTGCTAATTGGACTGGTCGCCGCCGTCTGGTTCGTGTTCGCCGGCTTCCAGCAGTCCACGTCCAACGGCCTCTTGGCGCTCATTCTCGGATTCGCGGCAATGCTCTTGTGGATCGTTTATTGCCGCATCGTGGTGGAACTCCTGGCCGCCGTGTTCCGCGCGGCCCAGGTCATTACGAACTCGCAAGGGTGAATCCGGCTGCAAGTCGCGTGATTTGCGAATCGTAATTCATGAACGTTATTTAACACGGGTCATTGCCTGCGCGTCCTCTGCAGCGCGGGCTTCGTAGCACAGGCTTCAGCCTGTGGGTTTTTTCCGAGCGAAGGACAAAACTCAACAGGCTGAAGTCGAAGACCCAAAATCGGCCGGAACACGTCCCGTCTCGACGTTGTCGCCGCGCGCCTGCCGACAAAACGCCCCGGTTCGAGCAAGAATTTCAGGACTAGTACTCCAGTAAATCCCCGATACTAAAATTCCCCCCGTCGCTCTAACCTTCTGAAATGGGCAGGTTTACAGGCCTATTTTGTCTTGCTGCGCGAATGGAAGGCTTCGTGCTCCTTAGTACATCGCGAGATGAGAGAGTTTGATTTCTCCCGTGCGTGGGGGACGAGGGCCCGTTCCAATTATTTTCTTCATCGGCGGGTCGCTCGCAATCATCGACCCGCGGCGTTTGGAAAATGCGCCGCGGAAAATTTTGGAGCAGCCGTGAAAACGAATCGGAGCGAAGAACAAACCAGAAAGCAGCGGGGAAACCACGCGCTCGCTGCCGCCGGTTCGTTTGCAAGGCCGGGTTCCGCGCCGTCTTCTAGCACCTCCTCGAACGCTTCCTCGACTTCCTCCTCTATTTCCGCGGCGACAATTCAAGGGCAGCATCCTGTGGATTGACGACGTGGGACCTCATTCACCGTGCGGGGCCGGCTCCCAGAGGAGCGGGCCCCGCGGCCTTCCTTCCGTAGGACGGGCTTCAGCCTGTCCTCTTTTGATTTCTGCCACCGAATCGCAAATCGTGAGGGAATCTAGGAATTTAAAACCGGACAGGCTGAAGCCCGTCCTACTGGGATCGTGGAACACATCTTCAGCAGTCGATGAGATGAAAGCGAAAGTTATTTGCGCCGGGATGCCGGGGTTAAAACGTAAGGTCGATGAGGAAGAGAATCTGTCCGATGAAAAGCAACGCCACGGCGCTGACGAGCGCAATCGCGCCGCGCGGCCGCCGAGGCTTCACCCTCCGGTAGACCGGATCGGAAAGATGCGGATCGCGCCCGGAAACCTCGCCGCGCCAGATTTCCAGAAACTCGCGCACCCAACTCACCGCCTGCGCGCGATACGTCCATAAGAGACCGAGGCCCAGAAGGGCCAAGGTCTCTCCCACTGCGCCAAGAATTCCGAAGTTATGCATCGCTCTCATGCACTCCCCGCAGAAATGCGGAAATTAAACTCGGGACCGCTATTCGTCTTCGTGGATGGTCTTCAAGCGAACGATTTCGAATTCCTTGACCCCGGCGGGCGTTTGCACTTTCACTTCATCGCCGACGTTTCTCCCGAGAAGCGCTTTTCCGATCGGGGACGTAGTCGAAATCAGGCCCAGCGTGACGTCCGCTTCCTCGGTGCTGACCAGCTTGTATTCGATCTCGACGTCCTTTTTGAGGTCCAGCACCCAGACGCGCGAGCCGT
This sequence comes from uncultured Acidobacteriota bacterium, assembly GCA_963800455.1. Lineage (GTDB taxonomy): Bacteria > Acidobacteriota > Terriglobia > Acidiferrales > UBA7541 > Palsa-360. The sequence continues at coordinate 3,025,945 of CAWDAY010000004.1, forward strand.
ACCCGGTGCGATCGGCGGGGATATTGTTCAAGTTCAGCATGCCGAGATCGCCCAGGCGCTTTTTCAACTGGCCGAGGCGCGCCGACACATAGCCTTGGCGCTCTTTGGCGTACTTGTATTCGGCGTTTTCGGAGAGGTCGCCGTGCGCCCGGGCCTTCATGAGCTCTTTCGGCAGCTCGACGCTCATCTCATGTTCCAGGGTCGTAATCTCGTCCTGGAGCTTCTTTTTGACTTTTGCAAGTGCGTCCGTCATGGCTCGTCTTCCGCGATCGATATTTCTTGGCGTCCCCGGCCGGTGAGGCACATTCGAACGCCCCATTCCGCGGCATTCTCGGGAGTCGCTTACTCTGCGTTGGATGTGGTGGAGAAGGGGGTGGATGCGATCCCACCGGAATTCTCAATAACATGTGATTGCTACAATACCCTGCACTCCCCCCACGGCATGATACTACGAATTTGCAGGGCCAATGTCTATGGAAGTATGCGGCGGAAGGCAGTCCATTCGATTCGTCCAACGGAGCACATCTCCGCGGGCTGCCGCCGATTTTCCTGTACAGTAGTTCCTGCAAATGTACGGAGGCGAGCCTGCGCCGGCGCAGGTTTCGATCACAAGAAGCGGAAACAGGGGGGCGACGCCTAACCGATCCTATGACGACGGCCATCCAGGACCCGGCCAGCGCGCGCATGAACCGGATCATTGCCGCCACGAGCTTTGGCTTCGTGGTGACGCAGCTTGACGTAACCATCGTGAACGTCGCGTTGCCGCGCATCGCTTCGGACTTGTCCGTTCAAGTGGCCGGTTTGCAGTGGGTTGTCGACGCCTACACGCTGACGTTCGCCGTGCTGATGCTTTCCGCCGGAGTCCTGGGCGATCGTTTCGGGTCCCGGCGCGCTTATCTAATAGGTCTCGCGATTTTCGGCGCGGCGTCGCTCGCTTGCGGCGTGGCGCCCAACGTCGCGACGTTGATCGCCGCTCGCGCCGTGCAAGGCGCCGCCGCCGCTCTGCTGATCCCCAGTTCCCTGGCTCTCCTCAACCATGCGGCTGCCAGCGACCATAGCCTCCGCGCCCGCTCCGTGGGGCTGTGGACCGCCGCCGGAGGCGTAGCCATCGCCGCGGGACCGGTTGCCGGCGGGCTGCTGATCGCCAGCATGGGCTGGCGGAGCATTTTTCTGGTCAACCTGCCGCTTTGCGCGATTGGGTTCGCGCTGACCGTCCGGTCCGTACCCTCCAACGACCAAGCGGACGCGACGCACCATCTCGACCCGCTCGGTCAATTGCTGGCGATCGCGGCGTTGACCGGCTTGACGTGTTCCGTCATCGAATTTCGTCCCTTAGGATTCAGCCATCCCCTGGTGATCGGCGGCGCCGTTCTCGCGGTTGCGGCCGGCATCGCGTTCTACTTCGCGGAGACGCGATCGAGCGAGCCCATGCTTTCGTTCGGGCTTTTCCGCCTTCCGAATTTCAGCCCCTCGGTCATCTTCGGGACGATCATGAATCTCACTTTTTACGGACTCATTTTCATCCTGAGCCTCTACCTCCAGCAGGCACGCGGGTATTCCGCCATGGCCACCGGACTTGCGTATCTGCCGATGATGGCCACATTCATTGTGGCGAACCTGGGGAGCGGCGCGGTCGGCTCGCGCATGGGACCGCGCCCGCCGATGATCTTTGGAGCCGCGGTGATGCTCGTCGGGTTTGTCCTGCTGTCCCGGCTGGGGCCGGCCACTCCGTATTCCGCGATGCTGCTTCCTTTTCTTGTCATTCCCTCCGGGATGGGATTCGCCGTTCCGGCGATGACCGCGGCGGTGCTCTCGAGCGTGGATCGCAGGCGTTCCGGAACCGCTTCCGCCGTGCTCAACGCGGCGCGCCAGACCGGAGGCGCCATCGGTGTAGCCGTCTTTGGCGCGCTGGTGGGAAACACCTCCGCGCAAATCGTGCGAGGACTCGAAATGGCTTCGCTGGTATCCGCTGGACTCGTGCTTATTGCCACGCTGGTGGCGTGGAAACGGATTCGCCGGATCCATGACACCGCCGGAGTCGCGAACCGGATTGAATTTCAGATTGAGTAGCGATGGCAAGCGCGAATCCGGATCCGCGCCACGGATCGGCTTTTTTGGACCAACTCCAGGGTGGGTCTTCGGCGGTTTGCGGTGCAAGGAAATCGCGGAAGGGGACTCGCACCTCCGTCACGCTTTTGCGGTGAAGCTGAATTCCGCATTTCATCATTTCTGAAAATCTCGTAGCAGCGGCCGGATCGGCGGGCCTCTAAGTCCGCGAACTACCCATTGACTTATTCGGAACCCAGCCTTATTTTTACGTTGACGTGCCTTGGAGGTCTGCGATGCGCAATTTCTGTCATGCGTGCTTGGTCCCGATCCTTGCTGTCGCTTTGCTTGTAACGCCCGCGATCGCCGCGCCCGCCGGCACTCCGGCGGCGCCCCTCGGCATGATTGTGGACGCGAGCAATGCCCACGCGGGAGCGGACCTCACGAATGCCGGCGCGACCGTCTACGACGGCGACCACCTCGCGACGCGAGACGATGCGACGATGCGCCTTCGCCTCGGTACCGGGCAACTGTATTTGCACAATGCCACGGCCGTCGACGTTCACGCGCTCCCGAACGGATTTTCAGCCGACGTCGATGCCGGAACCATTTCCGCTTCTTCCCCGGAAGGCCAAACATTCCAGTTGCAAGTCGATGGCGTAATCGTCCGCCCGGCAACTCCCCATGCGACCTCCGCTCAAATCGTCAGAATCAGCCCGACCGAGGCGATCTTGAGCAGCACGCGCGGGGATTTGCTGGTCACTCTGGAAGACGAAGTCAAAACCGTGAGCGCCGGCAGTTCCTACAAGCTGGAAATCTCAACGGAAGACGAATCTTCGGGTAAGAATCAGGGGCCGACGCCGGCGGGTCGAAACAGGCATGTATTTGCGCTGCTCTTAATCGCCGGCGCCTCCGCAGCCACCGGCTACCTGATTTACCGCGCCGTGATTAGCCCAACCGCTCCGTAGAGACCGGCTCTTCGAAGGCCGCAGATTTCTTGCTTCGGACCACGTCCGCGTTCTTTGACCTTTGCGGACACGACCTTCCCGCTTCGAATCAATTGCATCCCAGCGTCGGAGTTTGCGCTATAAACTCTCTCACTTGCCGAGGAAGGAAAAATCCATCAGGTCAGATCTCGCGAGTGTCAGGGTGGATTTGCGCACGATGCGGCCGGTCTGAAACTGCGAAGGTGCAGGAGATAACCGCTAGAAGAACAGAGGCGAAACGCCTGTCGACCGACAGGAGTTAAAGTCCTCTCGCTCGGCCATATCTCAACTAATAAGTTTACATGTTATATATAGGTTTGCGAGGGATCGTCTCCAAATCCGTTTCAAGTCCTTCCGTCCGCGCTCTTTGTTGAGCGATTTTCGCTCGGTGCCGGTTGGGCGTTCTCAGTTGAGCTGGCGCTGCTACTCGATAAGCGACCTCGACTCCCATCGTCTCGACAGGAGTCGGACCCGGACTTGGGCGCGGTCATCCCGCCCGCAAAATCGGATCAAGACCAGTTTGCCCCGAGCGTCCAGTAAGCTCGAATCGTCACTTGTTGATCTTCTCGGTCAGCCAGTCGGCCATCTGCGGGATCGTGACGGGCCAGTACTCCACCGCGCAATGCTCGCCGCGGCCGAGCAGCCACAGATCGCCCGCCTTCGCCGACTCGTAGGTCGACATCAGGTCCGGGACGGGATTGCCGGGATCGCGCGTCCCGTTGACCACGAGCATGGGCCCGTTGATCAGTTTGTCTCCAGGTTTTGCCTGAGGCGCGAGGGAGTTCTTCTCGCCCAAGTGCAGTCCGGCACACATGGCCACGATGGCCTTGACGCGCGGGTCGTTGCGCAGGGCCGCATGCAATGTGGCGCCCCCGCCGTAGCTTTGCCCGAAGAAGCTGATGCGCTTGGTATCGATATCCTCTCGCTTCATGTAGGCGTCCAGCACGGCGAAATTGGCTGCCGCATCGGTTTCTTTTGGCCACTGCCTGCTCTCGCCGAAGCCCGGCAGATCGAGCGTGGCGACGGCAAATCCTTTGGCGAGCATGTCCTGAATGGGGCGGTAGTGGTTCGCCTTGTACTGATCGACTCCTCCGCACCAGATGACCAGCGGCGGATTCTGGACGCCGGCCGGCTTGTGCAGATAGGTGGTGATCATGCCGTCCTTGTAAGGCACCTTCACCACTTCCAGCGGCACGTCGAACAGCTTGCCGCCCTTCTGGTACACCTGCAGCTGCGCATCATAGGCCTTGGCCTCCTCTTGCGAGCTCACGTTCGGGAACCAGGCGAGCGCGTAGTAGATGTTTGAAGTCATGTAGGCGTCGAGGGCCGCGCGCCGCGCTCCGGTCTTGATGAACGCGTCGCCGCGGCCCTCGTAGTACTTGCCGAGGACGCTCCACTCGTAAACCCACCCTCCGGGGGTGTCGCCTTCCTGCCTCACGATCCGATGGACCGTTTGCCGGATGATGTTTTCATCGCCCCCAAGGTACGTATACGCCCGGATGCGGCGTTCCTCGAGCAACACCTTCCCGTTCTTGAAGTTCGGGCTCTTATCTGTCGGCTGGAACGCGGGCAGGGCCGGAGCCTGGGCGAAGCTGGCCGAGACAGCCAGGAGTATGAACAATGGCACGGCCAAAACGATCGCGACGGATCCGCGGAGTGCCCGCGCAAGTGACTTCCTGAGACGAGGCATAAGCATGAGATGGATCCTTTCTAGCTACAGATGAGACGATGGGCGGACTATAGCACTCGGTGCGGCGGCGCGGCACGCTATATTCACCGCACTCGAAGGGAATCCGGCTGCCGCGGAAAATCCCGCGAAAAGAAAAAAATCTCGCGCGGCCTTCACAGGCTGCGGAAAAAGGATTTTCTTATCATTCTGAGGCGCGCTTTTCGCCGAAGAATCTCTCTGTAGATTGTACTTCGATCGAAGAGAGATTCTTCGCTTCGCCTCGGCGCGAGTCCTCGGTGCGAGCGCTCTGAATGACACCAGGCCCGGGTTTTTCCCCAGCCTGTTCAGTGCGCCAGCGGATCGGGTCGCACCTGAACCTTGTAAAGCTTGGGGCGCTCCGCCGTTCCGCCTTCGTTGTGGAATACCGCGCGCGTGCCTGTCGTGGTCCACAAACCTTTGCCCTTCCATCCGGCGTCCGGATTGTCAATGCGGCCATCCACGTTCTTGCTGAAGAAGCCCATCGGGTACGGGATATGAATATTTACAAATTTTCCGTTCACGAGAGCCAATAGCGCCTCATTGCCGTTGGATTCCGCGATGGGCACGTTTGCGCCAAGACCCAGCGTGTTATAGCGATCCACCCAGACAAAATAGGCGTGGTCCGCGCTGCCCGGATCCGTTACGCCTTTGAATTGCGGGCCCGGAAATTGATACAGCGTCCAACCTTCGGGGCACAGCTTGCCGGTTGCCGCGGCCGGCCCATTCAGCGGACCTTTGCACTTGCGGCGGTCGAAACTCGCGAGATGGCCGCTCGCAAGCGCGGTCCAAACGACCCCGTTCGTATCGAGGTCGATGCCGCGCGGCCCGAACGCGATGTCCGGCGGCAGGTAGATCTCCGCCAGCGCGGTTTCGGCAGGATTGGAACCCGGCACGAGCCGGATGACGTAGCCCGGCTGGCTCATGTGCGAAAATCCCGACATCCATGGATTGCCCCCAGACGGAATCGTCCACCGGGCTGGGCTGAACGCCATAAAATGCGGCCATGATGCGCTTGTCCTTTTTAGGATCGAGCGGCTGGTTGGCCTCCACGTACTCGTCGCGTTTCCCGTTGCCATTGGTATCGATAATCAGCGGAGTCCAGCCCTGCGAAATTCTTCGCGTCGCCGGTCTCCAGATACATCTTCGTGTTCAGCCAGCCGACCACGCCGCTTTCCGGGCCACCCGCGCTGGTCCAGAGCGTGTTATTCGCGTCATGGCCGAAGTAGAGATGCTGCGTGCTGAAGCACGTGTCGATCAGCGAAAATTTTCCGGTTTTCGGATCGTACATGGAGAGCTGGCGCACGGACTGAAGTCCAGCGGCGCCACCTTGGCCGAGGGAAGATCGGAACCCGCTTTGCAGTAGTCCGGGTTATTCTCCGCGGCGCGGATGCGCGCGGTGAACCAAACGCGTCCCTGATCGTCGAAGTTCGGATTGTGAATGGTCGTGTGGCCGTCCCAAATCGGCTGGTCGTCCCAGTAAATCGAGTGGCCGTGGGGATAATCGAGCGACGACGGCGTGTTCGGGTCGCGGTAAGGGATGCTTGATTGACCAGGTTTCGTTCGTGATCGGATTGAGCACGGGAACCATGTCCGTGCTTTCTTCCGGCGAACCGTAGATCAGGCCATTGGCGTTCAGCGCGAGGATTGCGCTTGTCGGTGGAGATTTCATCGTGCAGATAGGCCTTCGGCGTCGACCATTCCCACATACTGATGACGACGTTTCGTTCGACGCCTTGCGGCCGCTGCGGCTTCGCGGACGGCAATTCGCCGGCGGCGATGCGATCGGTCCAGTCCGCGAACTGCGCTATGGCTTTCTTGCGGCCGAGCTGCCCGAGAGTCATCGCCATATTTTGATTCTGCTTGCCCCGCCTGTGTGCGCTTCGTCCAGGCCTCGATCGAATTGTCGAAATGCCCCCATGCCGGGAGAATCCTGCGCACGCCCATCGAACCCAGCGCATGGCAGGACTGGCAGGAATTCTTGATCGTATCGATCCAGTCCTGCTGCGTTTTCATGATCGGCGAGATGCCGTTCCCGTTCGGGCCGGTCCCCGGGAACATGCTTTTATCCGGGATTTGCAGCATCGAATACCAGTACACGCCCGGATAAATATTCGGCGGCTGCAGCCGCGGTCGGCGCAGGCGCCGCGGTCAAATTAAGATGCTGGCCCGGAGTCGCACTGACTTTTTGCGAATCGACGAGGCCATAGCCGCGCACCCAAACGTTGTACTTCGCCTTCGGAAGTTCCGGGATGACATACCGCCCCCGCTCATCCGTGACGACCATCTTGGCAAATTTTGTGGGCAGGTCCGTCGTTTCCGCGATCACCCATACGCCGGCTTCCGGGCCATTCGTGCCGGTAACCGTGCCGCCGACATCGGAGTTGCCGATGGCAACCTCCGCCGCAGGACGTTGTTGTGCTTTAACCAGCGGAAAAGCTCCCGCGAGACATGAAACAAGCGCGATCGCCGCGATCTTTGAATGTCTGCCGATTCCTGTCTTCATCGTTCTTTACTCCGTGGACGGCCGTCGTCGATTCTACCCTGATGGCAACGAGCGAATGCTCCGTGAAGTGCTTGCCAGCCCATTCTGCCCCAGGACCCACGCGACCGACAAGACTGCGCTGCAACGGTGCGGATTCAATCTCAGAGCGACACGACGAACGTCGACTACACCTACGACCTGGTAGGAAAAATCACGCAGGTGAACGATCCGACGGGGACGTACGTCTTCGCCTACGACAACATGGGCCGGTTGATCGGCACGACGACGAGCTACAGCTTCCTCACCAGCCGCAACTTCACCAACGCGTATACCTACGACGCGGCGTCCAACCGCACCGGCTTCACCGACCCGGAGAGCGGCTCGACGGCCTACTCCTACGACACGCTGAACCGGCTGACATCGCTCGCTCCGCCGTCGGCCTTCGGCAGCGGCTCGTTCGGATTCAGCGGCGTTTATCCCGAGTCCCTCTGCGAGGGAACGCGCTGTCGCGCCGCACGCAGATGACGCGGCCCAACAGCGTCACCACCAACTACACCTATGACAATCTGTCGCGCCTGACCTCGGTGCTGCACCAGCTGTCCGGGAGTACCATTGACGGGGGGCGGGTGGCCCGGGCTTTGAAGTTGAACTTTGGGTGCCCCGTCCTACGCATTTTGTAGGGCGGGGCTTTTTCGTCTGTCCCTCTACGCGTGGCAGCTTGAATCAAAAGCCCCGCCCTTGAAGAGCATCAAGGACGGGGCACCCCAAGGTCACAATGTTAACCGCGAGTAGACGTGCTGGAGTAGTATAAAAAGTGTGGAGCGCATGCAATTCGGCGGAATACAAAAGGCTGGGCCACCCGCCCCAGGTGTTTCCTCACCCGGAGTGAACACAGTTGGAGATACATTCTCTAACGTTCCCAACCAGGAAGCGCTTTCACAATTTAATGGATCTGCAATTTTTCTCAAGGGCGATTGGGGGAGTGGCTTGCTGACAGGCGCATTAAGTGGATACGCAAAGTCGAACGGAACGGCAACTTCATACGGTTTGGGAACTCTGACTCATGAGCTGTTGCATAAGAAATCCGTCGGAGGTGGATTTTCCCACTCAGACATGAATACGGCCCTTGACGCGGTTGGAGCTGCGGGGGGTACATTTGGCCGCAATGACATTTCTGATCGTATTGCTCGGCTTTGCTTTCCAGGGAGTGGTAGATGAGACAACGAAGCTTGATATGGGTGGCATCGCTTGTTGGGGCAGGTCTCGGAATCTTTTGGTTATTCGCGATAGATGCCGGGAGAAATTACGCGAAGTGGCCGCCGAATCCCGACACGTGGTATGCGCGCGCAACGTGTCCCTTCATACCGCTCGTAGGTTTGAGCAATCTGGCAAACGTGTCCGTTCCGGTACTGAACGCAGCTGTCTTTGGATTTGTGTGCTGGTGTATTCTTCGCTTCGTCGTTGGATCAGCCGATCAGCATAGGAACCTTTGAGACGGGTGTGAATTTTCGCGGGTGGCCCAGCCTTTGACGTTCCGGGTGGCCCATCTGTCACGCAGTCTGACAGGTGGGGCTTTTGACTTTCGTTCTTCCTTCGTAGGAAATCCCGCAACTAATCTATCGGGCCATTCACACCACCAGCATTACCATTGACGGGGTCAGCTATAAATTGGATTCTGCTGGGAACCGGACAGCGAAAGTGGATCAACTGGCGGCGGTGACGTCGAACTACACGTATGACAACATATACCAGTTGACGCTCGCGACGCAGGGAGGCAGTACGACCGAGAGTTACAGTTACGATCCGGTGGGCAACCGCACGGCATCGCTCGGCGTGTCGTCGTACACGACCAATGCGTCCAACGAGATGACAGCCAATTCAAACGCCAGCTACACCTACGACAGCAACGGCAACACGCTGACCAAGACGGTTGGCTCGGACACGACCACATATGCCTGGGATTACGAGAACCGACTGACCAGCGTCATATTGCCCGGAAGCGGTGGCACAGTGAGCTTTGAGTACGACCCGTTTGGCATGCGCATCTACAAGGAACTCGGTTCCGCCGTGAGCGTCTACGCCTACGACGGCGACAACCTGATCGAAGAGACGAATTCATCCGGGACAGCCGTCGCCCGCTATGCGCAAGGACTGAAGGTCGACGAGCCGTTGGCGATGCTGCGGTCTTCGACGACAAGCTACTACGACGCCGATGGATTGGGATCGGTGACGTCCCTGGCTAACGGATCGGGGACACTAACGCAGACATATACTTACGATTCGTTTGGGAAGGTGAGTGCTTCATCTGGGTCGCTTGTGAATCCCTTCCAGTACGCGGCTCGTGAGGCCGATACAGAGAGCGGTCTCTACTATTACCGCGCTAGATACTACGATCAGCAAATCGGCCGATTCACGACAGAGGATCCCCTGCGCCACGATCCCGAAGACTTCTATTTGTATACCGAGAATAACCCCGTTTTGTGGGTGGATCCCTTGGGGTTATGGACCTGCGCCACGTATGCCAATTGTTCCAATATAAACCCCGATTTAAGCGCCGCGCTCGATCGTCTTGAACAATGTTATGGGAAGCCGTTGACAGTGACCTGTGGATCAAATGGCCACCAGCCAACGGTCGATGACAAGGGCATCGGACACGGCGATCCTCATTTTTATGGTAACGCGGTTGATGTCGGTCAGAATGCAAACCCAGGCTTATCGATATCTATATTTACGAAATGTTTCCTACAGTCTTTTCCACAGAAGAACCCAAACGGTAGCGGGTGGGGAAGCTACGCCCAGCCCGAATATAATGACAAGGATCACAGTAACGGGATCCACTTTCATATCCAATACTTCGGTGGTGCTCTGGGTGGATCGGGTGTTTCGCCCTATACCCACGAGAATCGAAAATAGGCTTGGGAGAAACGATGGATCTCTTGCGACTGCTCGTTTCTTCGCTGGACTGGCCGTGTCAACATGAAGATTGGCGAAGGCTCAGTCTGTCAGGGCATTGATTGGGAGCAGCTGCGCGTGACCGAGACCAGCCGGACAAGTCAATTTTCAGCTTGCGGTTGGACAAAACTCAAAATACGACCCTTTTCTATCGAGACCTTTCGTACGCTTAAGGTTGCTCTAATAATTCAGGCCAAAGCCTCTCCTGATGTTTGCGGCGTTATCCTTGACGCGGTCCAGATCAAAAGGACCGATAAGAACTTCGAGTTTCGCTGTTTTGACCCGCAAGCTCCGACCGACGTGATACCGGGAACCGCTATCAGAAACGAGACGACTCCGAACCTGGTCATGGCCATTGACGCTGGCAATCGATTTGAGAGCACAAAAGTTCATTCCCGATCACAACAAGGTGGTTTGCTAGCGCCGACGGTTTTGATGGCGAGGACGAGGGTGGCGCCACATGGTAGACAGCGCCAAGGAATACGCTGCACACCACAAACCAGGACAATTTTGAGAATTGGGAGTGGGCTGATTGGTCGGGTGGCCCACGCTTGCGGTTGTTCAAGCGTGGGGGATTTTGGGGGGAGTTCGGATTTATTTTTGAATTTCGTACGAGTTTGAAACGCGGGTGGCGGGCGGGTGGCCCGGCCTTTGAAGTTGAAGTTGGGGTGCCCCGTCCTTGACGCTTGAAGCTGTGAAAAAACCTCTTGAAAAATAACGGGGCTGCCGTACTCTCGCGGCATGAGCGAAGAAAGATCATCCAACAGGAACCGTTTGGTGCGATTTGTAAACCGTCAGCAGATGAGTTGGCGGGCGGTGGATGTGGAGCGGTTGATCGGGGAGGACCATCGTGCGCGAGCGATCTGGACGCTGGTGGGGCGGTTGGACCTGAGCCGGTTTTACGAAAACATCGAGAGCAGTGTGGAAGAAGGCGGGAGGCCGGCGATTGATCCGCAACTGCTGGTTAGTTTGTGGGTGTATGCGTACAGCGAAGGGATCGGGTCGGCGCGGGAAGTGGCGCGGCGGTGCGAGTACGATCCCGCGTTTCAATGGCTGACGGGGCTGGAAGAAGTGAACTATCACACGCTGGCGGATTTTCGCGTGGCGAGACAGAGGGAGCTCGACGAATTGTTCACGCAGGTTTTGGCGGCACTCAGCAAAGAGGGACTGATTACGCTGGAACAAGTGATGCAGGACGGAACGAAAATCAAAGCGCTGGCGAGCGGCCGGAGTTATCAAGGGGAAGGAGCGATTCGCGAGCATCTGGCGCGGGCGCGGCAGCGCGTGGCGGAGATGGGCGATCCGCGTAACGAACAGGCCAGTCCGCAAGCAAAGCAAGCGCAGGCCCGCGCGCGGCGCGAGCAACAAGATCGGCTGGAGAGCGCACTGCAAGAGTTGCAAAAGCTGCAAGAGAGCAAGAGCGGTGAAAAGGCCAAGCGCGGGGCGCGGGTGAGCACGAGCGATCCGCAAGCCAGAGTGATGCACCACTCGGATGGAGGATTATCGCTCAGCTACAACGCACAGATTTCCGCCGATGCGGCCAACGGGCTGATCGTGGGCGTGGCCGTGACGCAAGCGGCCAACGACAGCGCGGAGTTGCTGCCGGCGGTGGATCGTATTCAAGAGCAGCTGGAGAGAACGCCGCACCAGATGGTGGCCGATGGCGGCTACAGCACGCGAGAAAATATCGAGAAATCGGGCCGAGGGATTGATTTTCTGGGGAGCATGGGACGGGAGGAAATGCCGAGCGGGACAACGGCCCCGCAACGACTGCCACCCAGCGCGTTCGTCTACCAAGCGGAGACGAATCGGTATGTTTGCCCGGAAGGAAAGCTGCTGCGGCCGCAAGGGCGTTATCACAACAAGAAGAAGCACGGTTTAATGGCCTATTGGTACGAGGCAAAATTCAGAGACTGCGCGGCTTGTCTACGCAAGCCCGAGTGCTGTCCGGAAAATCAGAGGCGAGGTCGCGGAGTCATTCGGCGGGTAGAAAATCCGGCGATCCAGGCCTTCCGGGAAAAGATGGCCACGGACAAGGCCCAAGCGCAATATCGCCGTCGTAGCCGGGTGGTGGAGTTCTGTCACGCGTGGATCAAAAGCAAGCTGGGGCTCAGGCGGTTTCACGTGCGCGGTTTGGAGAAAGTTCGATCCGAATTGCTCTGGGCCTGCCTCACCTACAACCTGCAACATTGGGCTCGCCTCAACAAGCTGCGCGCGGCTCCTGCGGCAAGCTGAAATAAGAAAAGCCAGCAGCCGTCATCGGAATTTCTTAAAAACTGAGATACCGGGCGACCGGATTCTCGAATCCCCTTTCATTCGCTGGAACCGCGAAGTTTTTTCACAGCTTCGCTTTTCAAGGGCGGGGCTTTTGACGTTGCTCTCCGACTTGGCGTCAGCGCAGGGGATCGATGCGAATCAAGCCCGGTTTCTTCTTCGAATAAAACGAAAAGCTACTCCAAGGCCAATCCCTGGGATGAGCGACGAGATTTCTCTTCACTGGATTCATGTGCATGTAGTGGAGCTTTCTCGACGAATTTTCTCTGACTCCAAACATTAAAATCATAGAAGCGGTACTGCCAGAATCGCGGCAAAGATTCGGGTGAATCGCGGAAAGGAAGTTTCAGTTGCCGGGGGGATGCCGGACGTCGCGGCTTGCGCCGCAAGCGCCGCGAGACGCGCTGCTTCAAGACTTGCATGATGGTGGAAGGAGTGCCCCTGGCCGGTTCGCTGATGAGTAGGTGAACGTGGTTGGGCATGACGACGTAGCCCGCGAGCGCGAATCCGTAGCGGTCGCGCACCTCGCCTAGAATCTTTACAAACAGATTCTTCGCGCGCGCCGAGGCAAACAGGGGCAGCCGCCGGTAGCAGCTGCACGTGATGAAGTGGAGGTGGCGCAGACCGTACCGGCGTCTCAATCCTTTGGGCATGAGGAGTCGACCCGAAAGCCCCGCCCTTGGAAGATCGCCAAGGACGGGGCACCCCAAGTTCAGAATCTTAACTCGGAGTGGACGTATGGGAGTAGTATTAGGACGTGGAAGAGAGACGGTCTCGTGGAATGCGAAAGGGCGGGCCACCCGGCCAAAACCAGTCCCTCGGCGTTGACGTAGTGGAGTGGTACCATCCAACGGTGCTCAGCCGTCAAGAGAAAACTTCGAGAAAGGGTTGGCCACCCGCCTGAATAATGGGCTCTATACCTCCGTTGCAGGTGATTTCTTCCACTTCTATAGGGGCGGGCCCGGGATTCTGCCGCGGCGAACAGACGAAGCTAATCTCTGGAGGACTGGAGTATATGTTGCTAAAGGCCTGCTTATTCTCTAGACGGGTCCTTGGACCCGCAAAGGTCTTTTTCCTATTGATATTTATCGCCTTAACCGCTGGCACTGGCGCCTGCAGAGCACAGGGAGGGCCTGGCCCGGAAACGAACAGATTGGCGGTTGCGGGCATTAGAAATCCCTCGGGTGCGTCAGAATTTCTGCAGAAGCTACAGGAGGCGGTCGCTCGAGATGATCGCGAAAAAGTTCTCTCCATGGTCGCTTTCCCAGTTCCTGACAGCCGTAGCGGCCAACCAGATTTGATCCCTAGTGCCGAAGAACTGTTGAAGCGCTATGACCAGATATTTACCGCCCATACGAGGCAAGTTCTCGCGCGCCAGAAGGTCGAGGACCTCTATGTTGATGAGGGCGGTGTGGCCATCGGGTCTGGGGAGATCTGGTTCAACCAAGTTCCCGGCGGCAACGAATTTAGGATTATTGGGTTCAACGCTGGACGGTATTTAGCCTCGGCGATTCCCTTTGCTGACAGTCCAAAGGTCGAAGCATTTCTGAGTCGGTTGAAGGATGCAGTGAAGCAGGATCGTCGGGGTGAAGTTGCTTCAATGGTGAAGTATCCATTGAAAGGAGTTTTCATCAAAGGTCGCTCCACAGCCATCCGCAACTCAGCACAGTTCGTTGAGGAGTACGATGCGATCATTACACCGTTTGTACGCGAGGAGCTAACGGCCGCTACCGTAGGCCAGTTAAAAGCTTTAGAAGCCGGCGTGATGATCACGCCGCACGGAGCGATCTGGGGCTACGAGGCCGGCGCCGCAAAGAGCATGAAGATAACATCGATTAACAACACCCTTTCTCAATAGCAAGTTCGATCTCTTTCCAAAGCACAGATCAATACAAACCCACGAGGACAAACCGGCTTTTCCGGACAGATTTCAACGGGCGGGCGACGACGTGTACTTACGATGTAGTGAATCGATTGCTTACCAAGACGCCGGATGCGTACTTTGTGACCAACCATATCGGCGCGGCTTCGGAGAGCTTCACGTATACGGCGACGGGCAAGCGGGCGACGATGGCGGGTGGCAAAGCCTTTGAGATGGGTTTGAATTTTCGGGCGGGTGGCAAAGCCTTTGAACTTGCTTTTCCGGGCGGGCGGGTGGAGCAGCCTTTGAGGCGAGTTTCAATTTGGGGTGGCCCATCCTTCAAGTTTTTTGTGAAGGGTGCGTGGTTTTCTTCTGGTGCTGGAACAACAACCCGACCAGTAAGCCCGACCGCAAGAATCGGACGATTAACCCCGGCTCCGCCGTCGGCCTTTGGCAGCGCCGGGTTTCTGTGTTTTCCAATACCGGAAGCGAAATACGGACGGCGAGGGCCTTGCCACATCGCCGTAATTAGGCCGCGAAGTTGAAGTTCCGGCAGCGTTGCAAGGGATTAGGAGAAACTCAAAGGTTGGTTGGCGGAGAGGGGGGGATTCGAACCCCCGTCACCCTTTTGGGGTGAAACTGATTAGCAGTCAGCCCTGTTCGGCCACTCCAGCACCTCTCCGCGGAATCGTAGGCCGAAACTGTAGTGCCGGGACTGCGTGGTTCGAACCAAAGTATAGCATCGAGCATCGTGCGGAGCCTACCACTACCGCTGGGTGAGGTTGCGCGTGCGGCACCGAAGGGCGAACCGCGTTCGGAGCTTCTGTGCGGGAAGAACGTTGTTTGAATCCACGGCGAACCGGCGTAATGTCGTTCCGCGGGGCCGCAATCCCGGGCTAGGTCCGCGGCGATGAGGAGGAACGATGTACGTCATCACAGGGGCGACGGGGAATACGGGAAGCGTTGCGGCGGAAAGGCTGCTTGCTTCCGGCGCGAAAGTGCGCGTCATCGGCCGGGACGCGAAGAAGCTGGAACGATTTTCGCGCAAGGGCGCCGAGGCCCTGGTGGTCGACATGAACGACGCAGCCGCCCTCGAAAAGGCATTTGCCGGCGCGCGCGCCGTCTACGCCGTCATGGTGCCGAACATTGCCGCGGTGGATGTCCGTGCCTATCAAGAGCGCGTGACCGATTCCATCGCCGAGGCGATCCGAAAGAGCGGAGTCCCTTACGCGGTCGCGCTCAGCAGCACGGGCGCGGACAAGACCTACGGAACCGGGCCCGTCGTCGGCGTGCACCGCCTGGAGAAGAAACTCGAAGCGATCGGCGGACTCAATTGCGTTTCCCTGCGCTGCGGCTATTTCATGGAAAATTTGCTGCCTCAGATCGGCGTGATTCAATCGATGGGATTCATCGCGGGCCCGATCCGCGCGGACGTTCCCTTGCCGATGATCGCCACGCGGGACATTGGAGAGGCTGCTGCGGAAACGCTCTTGAAGCTCGATTTCACCGGAATGCAAACGCGCGAACTGCTCGGCGCGCGGCACCTGCCGTACACCGAGGCCGCAAAAATTATCGGCAGCGGGATCGGAAAGCCGGACTTGTCCTACCGGGAAGTCCCGCCGGCGATGCTGAAGCCGGCCCTGATGAACATGGGCCTGTCGTCGAACATGGCGGACATGATTTTGGAAATGGCGGACGCGCTGAATACGGGCCACATGAAGTCGCAGGAACCGCGCTCGGCCCGCAATACCACGGCGACCACGCTGGAGACTTTCGTCGCCGAAGTCTTCGCTCCCGCCTATCGCGCGAAAGCCGCCCGGGCATAGTGCGCCGCGGGTCCTTTGCATGGAACGCTAGATGGTCGGAGAATTAATTCGACCATGCAGGCGCAGCTGTGCGCAGCCACGCCCGCATGGGGGCGCTTCTAACGAAGCTCGGCTGGAGAATTTCGCGTGCCCCTGACTTACTTTGCGGCAGCCGCAACTTTTGCGGCCGCGGTCGCGCCGGCTTTCTTGCTCCGGCGGCGTGGTTTCGTGGGCCGTTCGGGCGCGTCGCCGACCAGTTCCATCGACATCAGGACGGTGACGAACTTCTTCATGCCGACGCTGTCGAAATCGATCGTCGTGCGCTCGGAGTCGGATTCCGCCACGATTCCATATCCATACTGCTCGTGCTTGATGCACTGACCTTCGGAAAGAACCTGCACAACTGCCTCCTTATGTGGTACTGGCGACTGCGGAGCACTTGCTGCGAGGGAGCGAGTCCGCCCCGCCCGCCGTAGCGGGAAGGACGGACCCACGTTTGTCAGACTAGAGGCCGGTAACGTTCTCCGCCTGCAGGCCCTTGGGGCCTTTGCGGACCTCGAATTCAACCGCTTGCCCTTCGTTGAGGGACTTGTATCCGTCCATCTGAATTGCCGAAAAATGGACGAATACATCCTCGCCGGACTGGCGCTGGATGAATCCGTAGCCTTTGCTGGCATTGAACCACTTCACTGTTCCTTGTTCTTTCACTTCTACTACCTCGCTGTTAAAGCTATTTGTGCTTCTCGTACCGACCGGCGCGCCTCGCAGGGCGGGGTGCGGGGCCTCGACTGCCTCTAGCCCGTAGAAACAAACGGCTGCAAGGTTGGACTTGCAGCCCCGTTGAACGAGTCAAAAGGAATCACAAGAGCAACAAACGCAACCCTATTTTACCAAAAATGTGCATTTATTGTCCAGATGGAACGTATTCACGAAATCAGGGTTGCGCCGGGTGCCTTTTCGCTTCTAAATAGGTTTATTGTCATAATGTTACAGCGATTTTAAGCCATTTTAACATTTGAGTTTAACGGCCGCGATAGGCTCCCCGTGTTACCGCCCGGAACCTGATTTTGGGGGAGCGCCTCGCCACGTTGCTCAATTGGGGTTACTCTTCCCCTGAGACGCCGCCCGCCTGGGGGCAGCAAGACCTCAGCCATGCCTCGCCAGTCTCTCATCGACTACCTACGCGAATACCCGAAACATGGCCGTAGCGTTGCTATCGTCCAGGTCGTAGGCGACCGGACGTGGCGGTGGTCTTATCGCGACATCGCGGGGCTCGCGGGGCAATGCGCCCGGGAATTTGAGCGGCGCGGAATCGCGCCCGGCGACCGCATCGTCCTCTGGGGGCGGAATTCCGCGGAATGGGTGGCCGCGTTTTTCGGATGCATCCTGCGCGGGGCGGTCGCCGTGCCGATGGATCAGGGAGCGGCGGCGGAGTTTGCCGCCCACGTGGTGGATCAGGTCGACGCGAAACTCGTGCTGGCGGACCGCGGGAACGCGTTGCGCGGCCAAAGGCCGGTGATCCCGTTCGATTCTCTCCGGGAAAGCGTGGGCCGGCATTCCAGCGAACCGTACGCGTCGCCGCCACTCGACCGCAGCTCGGTCGCGCAGATCATTTTTACCTCCGGCGCGACAGCCGAACCGAAAGGCGTCGTGATTTCGCACGGAAACATTCTTGCCAACATCGAGCCGCTCGAAGCGGGCATCCAGCCGTACCTCAAATGGGAACGCTTCGTCCATCCTTTGCGGTTTCTGGATCTCGTTCCCGTGAGCCACGTGTTCGGGCAATTCATGGGCGTGTGGATTCCGCCTTTGCTCGGCGCGTGCGTTCATTTTCAGGATTCGCTGAACCCGGCGGAAATTATTTCGACGATCCGAAAAGAGCGCGTCTCGGTTTTGATTGCCGTGCCGCGAGTGCTCGAAGCGCTCCAGGCGAAAATCGAGCGCGATCTCGATGCGGAGAACGCGCTCGAAACGTTTCGGCAAGATTTTGCCGCCGCCGAGAAGGAAAGCGTTCTTCGCCGGATGTGGCGTTTCCGGAAAATTCATCGCCGGTTCGGCTGGAAATTCTGGGCGGTCATTTCCGGCGGCGCCGCGCTCGATCCGGAGGTGGAAACGTTTTGGGGACGGACGGGATTCGCCGCGATCCAAGGGTATGGATTGACGGAAACGACTTCGCTCGTCAGCGTGAATCATCCTTTTAGGATCGGGCGCGGCTCGATCGGGAAAATTCTCCAGGGTCGCGAAGTGAAATTGGATGAGAACGGCGAAATTCTGGTGCGCGGCGAAAATATCGCGTCCGGATACTGGGAAGGCCGCGAAATTCATCCCGTGGCGGCGAACGGCGCGGACGCCGGATGGTTTCACACCGGCGACCTCGGCGCGCTGGACGCGGAAGGGAATTTGTACTTCAAGGGCCGCAAGAAAAACGTGATCGTCACCGCGGCGGGCATGAATATCTTCCCCGAAGACATCGAATCGTTATTGCGGCGCGAGCCGGAAGTGAAGGATTGCGTGGTGATCGGGCTCGACCGCGGAGGGAACGCCGAGCCGTGCGGCGTCTTGCTCCTGCGCGACGAGAAGCGCGTGAAGCAGCCGCGCCACGCGGCGGGAATCGTCGCGCGCGTGAACGAATCCCTCGCGGAATATCAGAGGATGCGCTCGTGGTTTCTGTGGCCCGAAGCCGATTTTCCGCGCACCTCCACCGGCAAGCCGAAGCTCGCCGAGATTCGAGCGGCGGTCGAAGCGCAGTCCGGCGGCGGGAACGGCGCGGCAAATCGCGCGCATGCCACGGGCGGAATCGCGGAACTGATCGTTCATATACAAACCGGGCGGCTGCAAGGGGGAGCGGGCCAAGTCGACGCGAACGCAAATCTTGAGAGCGACTTGCATCTTAGTTCGCTCGATCGCGTCGAACTGCTTGGCGCGCTGGAAGACCGCTATCAGGTGGACCTCAACGAAACACGCTTCGCCTCGGCCAGGACCGTCGGCGAGCTCGAAACCCTGGTGCGCGCATCGTCTCCCGTCCGCTCCGAATTTGTGTTTCCGCGCTGGGCGCAGCGCTGGCCGGTACCGTGGATTCGCGCGTGGGTCTACTACCTGCTGACGTGGCCCGCGACGCACTTGATGGCGCACCCTCGCGTTTTCGGCCGCGAAAATCTGCGCGGCGTGAAGGGCCCCGTGCTCGTTGTTTCCAATCACGTGATCTACCTGGACGTGGGGTTCGTTCTGGCGGCACTGCCGCCGCGGTTGCGGCATCGCCTGGCGGTGGCGATGGGAGGAGAACGCCTAGCGGAGATGCGCAGGCCGCCGGACGAGTGGTCTTTTCCGCGGCGCTGGCTCGCGCGGCTGAAATATTTCCTCGTCGTTTCGCTGTTCAACGTGTTTCCGCTGCCCAAGAAATCCGGCTTTCGCGAAAGCTTCCGCTTCGCCGGAGATCTGGCCGATCGCAGCTGGAGCGTTCTAGTGTTTCCCGAAGGCGAATTGACGCCTGACGGAACCTTGCAGCCGTTCCGCGCGGGAATCGGCTTGCTGGCGAGCAACTTGAAAATTCCCGTCGTGCCGGTGCGCATCGATGGCGCGTACGAAGTTCGCGAAGCGCACAGCTTATTCAACCGGCCCGGGCGCATTCGCGTGCACATCGGCAAGCCCGTGGAATTCCCTGCCGGATCGGACCCGCAAGAAATCGCGCGAGTCCTGGAGCAGCGCGTCGCGGAATTGGGGGAGGCTCACGGTCGAAGCGAGATTGCAAAGGGTCACGCGGCGGGGGAGTAGGACGGGCTTCAGCCTGTCCGGTTTAATTTCAGTCTCGCCCAAACCCAAACCGGACAGGCTGAAGCCCGTCCTACTTGAATCATTGCTATGCTTCGGCGGCCGCGCGGATCTGCTGCCAGCGCTTGGGGCGTTTCTTGGTGTCGAGAATTTTTTTGCGCAGGCGGATCGATTTCGGCGTGATTTCGACGAGTTCGTCGTCGGCGATAAATTCAATGGCTTGTTCGAGGCTCAGCTGCCGGTGCGGGATCAGACGAATGGCCTCGTCGGCGCTCGAAGCGCGCATGTTGGTCTGCTTTTTTTCCTTGGTGACGTTGACGTCCATGTCCGCGTCGCGAGAATTTTCGCCGACGATCATGCCTTCGTAGACTTCCTCGCCGGGGCCGACGAAAAGCTCGCCGCGTTCCTGCAAATTCCACAGCGCGAACGCCGTCGTGTTTCCGGCGCGGTCAGCCACCAGCGCGCCGGTCGGGCGCGAAGCCATCTCACCGCCGTATTCCGTCCAGCCTTCGAAGATCGTGTGAAGCTGCGCGGTGCCCCGCGTGTCCGTGAGCAATTGGCCGCGCAGGCCGATCAATCCGCGCGAAGGGACGGTGAACTCCATGCGCACCCAGCCCGAGCCGTGATTCACCATTTTGCCGAGCTCGCCGCGGCGGCGGCCCAGCGATTCCATCACCACGCCCACGAACGATTCCGGGCAATCGACCACCAGGCGCTCGAGCGGCTCGAGTTTCCTGCCCTCTTCCTCGCGCACCACGATTTCCGGCTTGCCGACCATCAGTTCGTAGCCTTCGCGGCGCATCGTTTCGATCAGGATGGCAAGCTGCAGTTCGCCGCGCGCGAAGACTCGGAAGATATCGGTGGTTTCGGAGTCGGTGATGCGCAGCGAAACGTTGGTGAGCAATTCCTTTTGCAGGCGCGCGCGCAGGTCGCGCGAAGTGACCCACTGGCCTTCGCGGCCGGAGAGCGGCCCGGTATTGATCGTGAAATTCATGGCCAGAGTGGGTTCGTCGACAACCAGCGGCTCGAGCGGCGACGGATTTTCAAGGCTCGTCAAGCTCTCGCCGATTTGAATTCCTTCCACGCCGGCAACCGCCGCGAGGTCTCCGCAGGGAACTTCTTCGGCTTCATCGCGCTCGAGGCCGCGAAACGTGTACAGCTTGGTGAGGCGTGTGGAGACGATCGTGCCGTCGCGCTTGGCGATGGCGACGTCGGCGCCGCGGCGCAATGTGCCGTTAAACACGCGGCCAATGGCGATGCGCCCCAGGAAATCGCTGTAGTCCAGATTCATCACTTGCGCTTGCAGTACGCCGTTCGGATCGCCCTTCGGCTCGGGAATCGCGGACAGAATCGTTTCAAAAAGCGGCTGAAGAGTTTCCGAGCCGTCGTCCAGTTTGCGATGCGCGACTCCCGTTTTCGCGTTGGTGTAAAGGACCGGAAAATCCAGCTGGTCTTCGGTGGCTTCGAGATCGATGAAGAGGTCGTAAATTTCGTCGAGCACGGCCGCGGGACGCGCGTCGCTGCGGTCAATCTTGTTGAGCACAATGATCGGAAGCAGATGGGCCTGCAGCGCCTTCTGCAAAACGTAGCGCGTCTGCGGCAGCGGGCCCTCGCTCGCGTCCACCAGGAGGAGCACGCCATCCACCATTTTCAGCGCGCGCTCGACTTCTCCGCCGAAATCGCTGTGGCCGGGCGTGTCCACAATGTTGATCTTCGTGTCGTTGTAGAAAAGCGCCGTGTTTTTCGCCAGAATCGTGATGCCGCGCTCGCGCTCCAGATCGTTCGAATCCATCACGCGCTTCATCACCACCTGATTGTCGCGGAATACGTGGGCCTGGTGGAGCATGGCGTCCACCAGAGTGGTTTTCCCGTGGTCCACGTGCGCGATGATGGCGATATTGCGAATCTGTGGCATCAAATCCTAGCTTTCTCTTTGCACAACTTGATCATCGATTGTCGTTTCGGCGCAGCTTGATAAACAGAAAGGGCTGCAAGTGCGAACTTGCAGCCCCCACGTTCGTTTCCAAGAGGAATTACAAGTGCCTTCGACTTGATAAGAGTACCACACCAGCGCGCCCCGCGTCACCGCAGAAGAAACCGGATCGATACAAGTTGGACCTCCCCAACTGTTCCACTTTGAACAAAGCGCTCAAGCGCCGGTTCCGGGTGCCGATAGCAGAACTGCAACCGAAACTTCGGCGGGATTGTGCCCTGTTGTTTGGAAAATGAAATCAAGAACCTGGCGAAATTCATTCGCCCGGGTAGCCGCAGACGAGAAATGTTTCCATTCCGAAACCAGACCTGGGAGAAGTGGCGATGAGCGCGATATCGGACCGAGTGATCGCGATCAGCAAGCCGTATTTCGGGCCTGCAACAGAATCGTTTTTGAGCAGGCAGTGTAAGGAACATCTGAAAATCGAGGTGTCGGCACTGACGGAAGAGCACCTCAATGATCTCGCGAGTTGGGTCGAGGCTTCCGGGGCGCTGATCATGGGCGCCGCCAAGGCCGCGGAGGTGGCCGCGAAAATCGCTAAATTGTAAGGAATTTCCGCAAGCCGTGCGTTCTTTCTTCCGCACGTTTGAGCTTTTGACCCGCGTTTCCTCAATTCTTTTCGATCCCGCTAGTGGCGGTTAGAACCTGCCGCCGCGTCCGCGCGCCGGATTTCAAGCATCTTCGAGTAAAATCGTCCGAGGTATGCGTAGAAGACGGGATCTCCGGCCGGCCCAACTGGCGCCGCTCGCAGCGCTGGCGTTCGCGCTCGCGTGGGCTGCCGCCGCGCAGAGCGGCTGGCTTGCGCCTGACCCCGCCGTCATCGCCAAATTTCAGGACGAAGGCTGGCAGCATTCGCGCGTCATGGAAGTGATGGGCAACCTCACGGACCTGTACGGCCCGCGGCTGACGAATTCGCCGAACATCCGGGAGGCCGGCGAATACGCCGTCAAGACGCTCGGAGCATGGGGACTCTCGAACGTGCACCAGGAAACGTGGGGCCCATTCGGGCGCGGCTGGTCCAACGAACTCTTTGAAGCGAACGTCATCTCGCCGCAGCATTTCCCGCTGATCGCGTATCCCAAAGCGTGGACGCCGGGGACGAACGGGCCCATCACCGCCAACGCGATCTACGCCAAAATCGAAAAAGAAGAGGACTTCTCGAACTATCGCGGGCGCCTTCGAGGCCTGTTTGTGCTGACCGCGCCGATGCGCGTGGTCGAGGCGCAGTGGGAGGCGCCGGCGCATCGCCTCACCGATCAGGAGCTTCTGGAGATGGCGCAGCCGCGCCCGCTGCAGCCTCCGGACAAAGCCTTGATCGAACGGCAACGCAAGGAGCAGGAATTCAACGGTAAGCTCCTCAAATTTTTGACGGCGGAAGGCGCCGCCGCGTGGCTCGAGCCCGCTCCGCACGATGGAGGCACGATCACCGTGATGGCCGGCGGCTCGCGCGATCCGAAGGACGCGCCGGTGCTCCCCCGCATCGCCGTGGACATCGAGAACTACGGGCGCATCCTGCGCACGATTGAGAGAAATATTCCGGTGACGCTGCGGATCGATGTCGTGAACAAGTTCTACGACGACAATCTCGATTCCTTCAACATCGTCGCGGAAATTCCCGGCACGGACAAACCCGACGAAGTGGTGATGCTCGGCGCGCATTTTGACTCCTGGCCGAGCGGCACCGGCGCCACGGACAACGCCGCGGGTTCGACCGTGGCGATGGACGCGATTCGCATCCTGAAAACGACCAATGTCAAGATGCGGCGCACGGTGCGCCTGGCGCTTTGGACGGGCGAGGAAGAGGGACTGCTCGGATCGCGCGCCTACGTGATGGCGCATTTCGCCGATCGAAGTTCGAGGGCGCTCAAGCCCGATCACGCCAAGCTCTCGGCCTATTTCAATATCGATAACGGCACGGGAAAAATTCGCGGAATTTACCTGCAGGGGAACGAAGCCGTGCGGCCCATTTTTGAAAAATGGATGGAACCCTTTAAGCAGCAGGGAATGACCACGCTTTCGGCGCGTGGGACGAACGGCACGGATCACGTTTCTTTCGATGAAGTCGGGCTTCCCGGCTTCCAGTTTATTCAGGACCCAATCGAGTATGAAACCCGTTCGCACCACACCAACATGGATGTGTACGAAAGAATCCAGGCGGCGGACTTGAAGCAAATGGCCGTGATCGTGGCTTCGTTTGTCTACATGACGGCGAACGCCGACGAGCTTCTTCCGCGAAAGCCGCTGCCGAAGCAGTAGCGCTCCCGCGCCCCCGTCGCGCAGGCGGAACAGGCTGCGGAAGAACTCGACTTTTTGTCATTCCGAGGCGCGCTGCGCGCCGAGGAACCTCTCTTTTCCTACGCTTAAACCAAAGAGAGATTCCTCACTTCGTTCGGAATGACAAAATAAAATACCTTTTCCGCAGCCTGGGAAACCTGGTCTGATGAAGCCTACTTGTTGTTTTTGCTGAGCCGCCGGTAGTACTCCGCGACGGATTCCTCGTAGCCCTGCGGGACGGTTTTCGTGTCGCCGCTGCGGACCTGGCCGGAGTCCTTGTCATCGAGCTGGCGGCGCAATTGCAGTTCCAGCTTATCCACATCGGCGAGCGCCTGGGAATGCAGTTGTTCGACGAGCGCCGGGTTGCCAGGGAAGCGGCTGGGGTCCAGGCGCTCCATTTCTTGAATGAGTTCCTGAACCTGCTTGGCGCTCTCCGGATCGTCGCGCACGGCCTGGCGAAGCTGGTTCAAGTCGCGCAGGGTTTCGTCGTAGGCGCGCTGCGAAGGCACCGCGGAATTGTCGGGTTGAACCGGCGAGCCTCCGCGCGGCGTGTTGTTTCCGGTATCCAAATTGCCATAGTTCGTGCCGTATGCGCCGCCGTTGTACGTGTTCCCGTACGCGCCGCCGTTGTCCCCGCCACCGATTCTCGCGCCCGGTCCTCCGTTCGGCCCATACGCGCCCTGGCCGCGGCCATATTGCTGCCCGCCATTCTGTCCCTGGCCGCCCTGCTGTCCTTGACCGCCTTGTTGACCTTGGCCCTGGCCCTGCTGGCGTCCCTGCCCGTCGCGCGAAAGTCCGCCAAGCTGGTTGCGCAAACGTTCGACGCGATTTAGCGCGGTTTCGAGTCCCTGTTGGGAATCGTTCCCCGGCTGCGGCGCCGCGCCCATCGCTTGCTGCGCGTCGTGCACGCCTTTCTCGAGGCGCTGCATTCCCGCTGCGATATCCGGCTCCATGCCGTTGGCGTTGGGATCGATGCCGCGGCGCATCCAGTCGGCGCCGCGCTGAATGCGCGCTCGCAGGTCGGACTGCTGCATGTCGCCGAGGGCTTCGCGCAGCTTTGTGGAAGCGGCCGCTTGATTGTTCGTGGCGAGTTCCCGCGCGGTGTCTTGGAGATTCTTTTCCAGAGCGCCCATGTCGCCGGCAAGTTTTTCGCGGTCGTCGGCAAGCTTTCTGCGCTGTTGCGCGCCGGCCGAGCCGGCGCCCTGTCCAAAGGCTTGCTGAATACGGCCGGCCTGGTCGGATTCTTCTTGCTTCAAGCGGCTGGCCTCATCCGCGAGCGCATCGACCTTTGTTTGCGATTGCTGCTGGCGCATGCTGCCGAGCAGGCCGCTGGCTTCCTTCAATCGATCGGCGGCGCGGCGCGCTTCGGCCTCGCTCTGCTGGGGAGACGTTGCGCGGCGCATGTCGTCTGTCGCCTGGCGCAGCCGGTCGAGGGCCTGCTGCACGCGCGGGTCGCCCGATTTTCCTCCCGCAGCGGATTGGCCGGAAGAGCCCGACTGTCCCGACGAACCGGATTGTCCCGAAGCGCCGGACGAATTTCCCTGCTGCGAACTCGATTGCGAGCCCGAGCTTCCACTCTGGCCGTTGTTCCGCGCCATCTGCTCCATCTGCCGCTGCAGTTCCTCGGCCTGGCGGCGCAGCATTTCCTGCTGCCAACGCTGCTCGGAACTTTGCTGGCTGCTGCCTTGCTGCTGCGCCAGTTCTTCCTGGCGTTTTGCAAGCTGATCCAGCTTTTGCAGCGCTTCGTCAATATTCTTCTGCTGCTGGCTGGCGGAGCCCGCGGTCTGCGCGGTTTCGTACTGATTTTTCTCAGTGTCCAGCTCCAGGTCGAAGAGGCTCGCGAGGTCGCGCCCGGCGCCTCCGCCCGCTCCGCCTCCTCCGCCGGTGCTGCCGAACGCCACCTGGATCTGGCGGAAGGTGGCCTCGGCGCGCAGCAGGTTTTGCAACGCTTTCTGCTCGTTGGGCAGGGCGTCTTTCCACTTCTGTTGCTGCAATTGCTCCGAGGCCGGGCCCATGTCCGCGGCGGCCGCGTTCATGTCTTTCACGAAGCTGTTGAACTCCTCATTTTCCTGCGACAATTCGCGGCTCTGCATGCGCCCCGCCAGCGACCGCGCCTGCTCGCCCAGCTTGGCCTGTACGCCCGAGAGGAATTTAGCGGCGTCGGCGGCTTCCTGCGGCGTGGATTTCTTGTCACCCTGATGTTTCCAGGTCTCCGCGATGATTTCTTTTTCGCGCTGGGAGATGTCGTTCTGATCTCCCATGCCGCCACCGCCACCCCCTCCGCCGCCCGCCGCCTGCGATTGCGAGAATTCGCGCTCGAATGGGTCGGCCTGGATGAAGGAAATGTCAGTGCGCGATTCCGAATGAGCGTCTTTGGCAACCGCGTAGATGCTGACCACATCGCCCGGCACCGCCTTGAAGTCTTCCATCGAAAGAGTCGTCGAGCCGTCCGCCTGTTTGACGCCTTTCTGCTTGAGCAAGTCCACCGTCTGTTCCGGCCCGCCATTCACGGAATAGTGCAGCGTCATTTCGGAGACGCCGAATTCGTCATCCGCCTTCACCGCGACGGTGACTTCCTCGATGGGGCTCGCGCGGTAGTCATGGCCGGGACGCGCGATGATCACGTTCGGCGGCTCGGCCTTGCGCGCTTCGATGAAGAAATCGTTCGAGAGGCGCACCGGCTGGCCCTGGTCGAGAGCGGCGACGTGGTACACGCCGTCTTTCTCCAGGTGCACCGTGGCCTTGTACACGTTGCCTTCGCCGCCCGACAGGCGAATCTGCTGTTGGTCATCGAGCACCAGGAGGCCGTCGCGCATGGGCTTGTCGGTCTCCACTTCGAGGTCTGCGTCCGTGCCTTCGACGGCGCGCAGATCGCCGCCGCGTTCCTCGGTCACATTTTGCAGGTGCGTCCACGAAGGATAGCGGTACGTGACGCGAACGTTTTTCACGTTCGGCAAATCGAGCACGCGGATGTTGAAGTGCTTGGAGTCGAGCGGTCCCGCTTCCACGTAATACTCGACGCTTTCCGGAAGCCCGCCGAATACGAATTGAAAGCCCGAGCCTCCGGCCTGCGGCCGCATCGGCACCTGATCCCATTTGGAAGCGCTCTGATAGCGCGCGAACAGTCGCACGTTTTGCGTTTGCAGGCCGATCAGTTGCGCCGTCACCATCAGATCGGAATTGCGGCGAACGGAGATATCGCCGGGGACGACTTGAATGTCGTAAAAGGGAGCCGACCCGCCGTGCGGCGTTGCCGCCCAGAGCAACGCGGCTCCTTCGCCGAGATATCCCGGACCGGCGAGGATCAGCCACACGAGGACGCAGAGCGAGACTGCGCCGACGCCGAGAAACGTCGCCAGCTTTTTGTCGGGAACGAGCGATTTGGGTTCCGCGACGCGCGCCACGTTCAGGGTATCGAGGGCCAGCAAGTCGAGAAACGGCTCGCGCTTTTCGGCGTCGCGCTCGGCAAACGTCACCAGGCGCTGCTTGAATTCGGGGAACAGTTCCTCCGCCTGCCGGGCCGCGCGGCGGCGGTTGAGCGCGGAAAGGGGCAGCGCAATTCCAAACGTGATCGCCAGAACCAGCGCGAAGAGCAGAGCGACGCGCGCGCTGGTGATGCTCCACCGCGAGAAAGCCAGGGCATTGGTGATCAGAACGAGGACAACGGTGGCGGCAAGCGCAACCGAGGTGAGAATCGCGGCTCCGCGAAGCATCGCCCCGAGGCGCAGCCGTCTCTCCAGTTGTTGAATATAGGAGTTGAGCTGGTCCCGAAAGCTCATAGGTCCTCCTGCTGTTGGGCGCCCAGATACCGGTTCGCGAGCAGGGATTCGGCGATGGCCGCGGCCAATACTAGAAGCATAATATACCACCATAAACGGTAGGGCTGGGTCTGTTCCTGGGCCGAACCCGCGGCCGCGCCCTGGGCGGTCCCGGCGCCCGAATTTCCCCGCCACAAAGCCAATACATCGTCCGGAATGACTTCGAGATTCGACTCGCGGCGGTCGGGATTGACGCCGATCACGTCGTGGCGGCCGCTCGCAAGCTTCAATTCGTAAAATCCGGCGCTCGTGAGTTGGTAGGTTTGCGCCGAGGTCGACTCCTTCAGCGAGAGAGGCCGTTGTCCCTGGGGATCGATTACCTCGACGCCGACGGATTGTTCCTTCGAACTGCGAAGTTCCAGGAACGAATCCACCACGCGCGCCCCGCTGCGGCGCTCGGTGCCGGACAGATACAGAGCGGTTTGCTCGACGAACGGGACAAAAACCGGATGAAGCGGAAAATCATTGGTGAGGTTGTCGAGGCCGGAAGCAAAGAGCAGCACGGTGCCCTCGCCGATTTTCTTTTCCATCAGCAACGGCGTTCCGTCCGTCAGGTGGGCGATCACTCGGGCGTTACCCGGATCGACTTTCACCGCGAAATAAAATTTCACGCTGGCCCAGCGGTCGGCCTTCTCCACGGACGGGTGAAACGGATCGGCATCGGAGACGTTCAGATAGCGGTCGCTCGTGCGGGAATAATCGTGGGAGTCCAGGACGTTTCCGCCGAAGACGGGGACGCGCGCGGTGTGCGCCGCCGAAGTTCCTTCGGCGATCCACACGCTGCCGCCGCTCTGCACGTATCGCACAAGCGCGCTCTCGAACGGCGCGGGAACCGAGATTAAATCCGAGAGGACCACGAACGCGTATTTCGAGAGTTGCTGGTTCGCCGCCTCGCCCGCGCTGACTGTATCGAGAGTAAAAGCGGACTCTGCCGCCGAGCCGAGGGCCGAACGAAAGTAAAGAGGCGAACGCGAGTCGCCCGCGTCGGCGACAAACAGCGCGCGGCGGGGGTCGGATCGCTCGACGGCGAAAAGACTCACGTCGTCCGCCGGAAATGTGTCCGCGGAATCGATTCGCACTTCGCATTTTGTGAATCCGTAAGGCACGTCGAGCGATTGGAATTCCGCGGTGGCGCGGCCGTTCGCCGGCACCTCCACGGTTTTCGTTGCGGCGGTCTTTCCGTTAATGACCAGAGAAACCGTGCGCGTCGCCGCCGGAGTTCCAAATCCCGCGATGACGGCCTGGATGCGCGCCTTCTTCGGGTCCCAGACCTGTCCCGGCGCGTTCACGCTTTCCACCGTCCAGTTCGGCGCGGCATCTTTCGCGACCGGATGCAGGACGAGAGAAACGTTCGCCGGCAGCGCGAGTTCCGAGAAACTTCCCGGCATGGCGGATTTTTGCATGTCGCTGAAAAAGTGGAGTTCGATGGGCGTGGGCACGGATTCCGCAAGCGATCGTACGGCTCGCGCGAGTTCGCCGTAGCCGGCGCGCGAATCTCCCGGCTGCACGTTTTCCACGGCGGCGCGCAGCGCGCCTGCGTCGAGCGACGCCTGCGTGAGCACCTGCATCTGCGAGCTGAGGGCCATCACCTGCGCCTTGTCCGTGGGCCTTCGCGATGAGAGCACGGAGAGCGCCTCGCGCTTTGCGTCGGCCAGCCGCGTTCCCGCGCGCATGCTGAACGAATGGTCGATCACCAGCAGTTGCAGCTTTTCGCTGTTCAGGTTCGCGGCCGTGCGGTTGAGGAACGGATTCGCGAACGCCAGAACGAGCAGCACGAAAAGCAGCGCGCGCAGCGAGAGCAGGGCGATGTAGCGCAGGCGCCGGTGCTTGATCGAACTCTGCGTGCGCCGCTCGAAAAACATCAGCGACGCGAAAGGGCGCGGCGTGGTGGTGTGCCGCCGCAGCAGGTGCACGTAGAACGGAATGCCCAGCGCGGCGATGCCGGCCAGAAACCAGGGAGCGAGAAGGCCCATCTAGTCCCTCCCCTGGCGGATGGAAAGATATTCTCGGAGGGCGTCGTCGAGCGGCCGGTCGGTGACGAGCAGGTGGTAATCCATTCCCGCGGCGCGTGTTTTGTCGCGCAGCGCTTCGACGTGCGCGTCGAATTTCTTGCGGTATTCGTCGCGGACGTATTCCGGCGTGATCTCGATGCGGTCCTGCGTTTCGAGATCGATGAGCGTCGAGGGTTCCTTGATCTCCGGACGGATTTCCTTGGGATCGAGGACATGAAAGAGAACGACTTCGTTGCCGTGAAAGCGCAACGGCTCGACGGTCCGCACGATGTGCTCCGGCGAATCGTAAAAGTCGGAAATGAAAACCACGATTCCGCGGCGGCGCAGGAACTGCTGAAAATGCTCCAGCGGCTTGGCGAAATCGGTGCGCGCGTGAGGTTCGGCCTGTTCGAGGCCGCTCAGCAAGCGGTGCAGCTGCCCCTGGCGGGTGGAAGGCCGGATGTAGGTGCGAATTTCGTCGTCGAACACGATCAGGCCCGCCGCGTCGCGCTGATTTTGAATCGCGAGATAGAAGAGCGACGCCGCCGTGAATCGCGCGTAGTCCATCTTATTCACGGAATGCGAAGAGAACTTCATCGAGTTGCTGGCGTCGAGCAGCACGGTGAGGATGCTGTTGGTTTCGCCTCGATAGCGCTTCAGGTACGCCCGCTCGGTGCGCGCGAAGACGTTCCAGTCCACGTGCCGCAGATCGTCCCCCGGCGAGTAGGAGCGGTATTCGGCGAATTCCTGGCTGAAGCCGAAATCCGGTGAGCGGTGCAGGCCGTTGACGAAGCCGTCGACGACGGTCTTCGCCACCAAATCCAAACCGGAGATTCCGGCGAGCACCGACGGATCGAGGAAGCGTTGCAGCATTTACCGGTTGTCTCCCAAGCGCGATTCACCCATTTTTGTCATTCCGAGCGAAGCGAGGAATCTCTCTTTGATTCGACTCCAACCCCGGAGAGATTCCTCGCTTCGCTCGGAATGACAACTCCTAATTCCAGTTCTCTAAACGACCTCCACTGCCGCAGCGCGCCAGTAGCACAGCCACTCTGGCTGTGTGGTTTTGTAAGCTGCATGTTCAACCCGGTTGACCGGCAATCGCAAAACCCGCACAGCGAAGAGTCGCCGTGCTACTTACTGCTTCGACGGCGGCGGCATGTGCTGGAGCAATTGCCGCAAAATCTCATCCGAATCGATCCGGTCCGACTCGGCGTGAAAATTCAGCAGGATGCGATGCCGCAGCACCGGGGTCGCCAACGCCAGAATGTCCTCGTACGCCACGTTGTACCGGCGATGCGCCAGCGCCCGCGCCTTCGCGGCCAGCACGATGAACTGCGCGGCGCGCACGCTCGCCCCGTAGTTGACGTATTTCTTCACGAAGTCGGGCGCGGCGCCGCTGTTGTGCCGCGTTGCGCGCACCAGATTGACCACATACTGCGCGAGCGATTCTCCGATCGGGACCATGCGCACGAGTTGCTGGAAATCGAGAATTTCCTCAGCGGAGGTGACGGCTTCCACCTGCGCCACGCGCGTCGTGGTCGTCAAGTCCACTACCTTCAGTTCGTCGGCTGCGCTCAAATAATCGAGAATCGTGTTAAAGAGGAAGCGGTCGAGTTGCGCTTCGGGCAACGGGTACGTGCCTTCGAGCTCGATCGGATTTTGCGTCGCCAGCACGAAAAACGGGCCGGGCAATTTGTAGTGATTGCCGCGCACGGTGACAGGAAAGTTCCTGCATGGCTTCGAGCATCGCCGATTGCGTTTTCGGCGGCGTGCGGTTGATTTCGTCCGCGAGCACGATATTCGCGAAGATCGGTCCGGGCACGAAGGTCCACCGCCGGTGCCCCGTCGTTGGGTCTTCTTCGATGATGTCCGTTCCGGTGATGTCCGAAGGCATCAGGTCGGGCGTGAACTGGATGCGCTTGAAGGCCAGGCCCAGCGTCTGCGCGATCGTGCGGACCATCAAGGTCTTCGCCGTGCCCGGCAAGCCGGTGATCAGGCAATGGCCGCCGACGAAGAGCGAGATGAGAATCTGGTCGAGCACCTCCTCCTGCCCGACGATCACCTGGCGGACCTGGCCGAGAATGTTGTCGCGCACGGTCTGAAAGCGCTCGATGCGCTTTTTCAGTTCCGCGGAGTCCGGATCGAGCTGTGCGATGGAGGCCATAGTTTATTTCCCTTCGTTGGAGTCCTTCAGCTGCAACAGCAATTTCTGCGCCGGGCGGTAATCGGGCGCGATTTCGAGCGATGCGAGCACGTGGTCCTCGGCCTGGTCCTTTTCGCCCGCCGCGAAATACGCGCGCGCCGCGTTGAACTGCGCGGAGGCCTTGTCGAGCGGGCCCATGGCGATCACGGCATTGTATTCGCGAATGGCCCCGGAAAAATTATTTTGCGTGAACCACAAATCGCCGAGGCGGCGGTGAAGGTCTTCATCCGTCGGATACACGTAGTTGAGGCGGTCGAGCGTCGCGGCCGCGTCGGCGGGTTTCCCAGTTCCTCCTCGAGCGTCGCGAGCTGCTTCAAGGCCGGCGGATTGTGGCCGCCAATGTGTTCGTAGGCCGTCAGAATTGCGGCGGCGGCGGGCTTGTCGCCTTTCGCAAGATCGGCGTCGGCCATGAACTCGTACGGATTCGCGGGATAAACGTAATCAGGGTACAAGCGCCGCGCTTCCTCGCCTTCCTTCAGGACCTCGTCGTAGTTCTTGTTCTTGGCCTGCGCCGCAAGATCCTTCAACTTCGCGCGCCACTGGTCGAAATTCGAGACGGTCTTGCCGACATCCGTGTCGAGCCATGCTAGGAATTGCTTGTCGAATTCCTCCGGCGCCATTCCCAGGTCCGCGCGGATCACGTCCGGCGTATCCTTATGATCCGCATACGAATGCACCATCTCCAGCAGTTTGTCCGCGCCCCAGCGCTGCTGGATGTAATCGCAGATGCGGCCCGCCTCATAGTAGGACACGATTACCTGAGCGGGATATTCCGGCCGAATGAATCCCCGGTCGAGCTCCGCCACGGGAAGAAGTTTCTTGTCGCGGATGGCGACGACGATTTCCGGCGTGATGCGGTCGCCCCACTCCGGGGAAGCTTGCGTCTCTTCGTGGACCGCGAGTCCCTCGGTAAACCAGCGCGGCACGCGAAAATTGGTCGCCGTGAGAATGTAGACGTGGCTCATCTCGTGCCACAGCGTGCTGGCCCAGAGAAATTCCCCCGGAGGCCGGCCCGACGGGCTGTCCATCGCGATCACCAGGCCGAACGTGACGCCCAGCGCGCCGAGTCCCGGCATGCCCATCGTGCGCACGGCAAAATCCTCGTGGTCGGGATAAACCTCGACCTGCACCGGCCCCGGCAGCGTCATCTTGTATTTTTTGTCGTAGGCGGCGATGATCCGCTTCATCTCCGCTTCGAAATAGGGATGCAGCAGGTCCGCTTCTTTCTTGTTGAGCTTCAGGACCGTGCCGCTTTCTTTAAACGTTTCGAAATTCTTGTAACTATCGAGCAGGCGCAGGCTGTTGACGGTCTCCGCGTTGCGGTAACCGTTGGCGTAACACAGTTCCAGCTGCTTGCGCGGCTCGTCCTCCTGGCCGAGGCGCATCAGATTTATGCCGAGCTGCGCGCGCGCGGACCAGAGCCGCGGGTCCGCTTCTATCGCCTTGCGGTAGTAGGCGATGGCATCCACGTAGCGGCGGTTCAACTCCAAATGGTGAGCAATGAGCGCGTAGCCTTCGCCGTAAACGGGATTGATCTGGCGAATTCTTTCCAGCCAGGCATCGGGCGAGCGGTCGGCGAGAAGCTCGATCGCCGCGTGAATCGCCATCGCATCCAGGGCTTCGGGAGAAATCTTCAGCGCGGCGTCGGCTTCTTCAAAAGCTTTTGCTTCGTCGGAATCCTCCAGCCGCAGGCTGGCCATCAGTTCGCGGGCTTCGTACAACTTCGGATCGAGCTCCATGGCCTTGCTGGTATATTCGATCGCCTTGTTATCGAACCCGTCGGCGCTGACGAGCGCGAGGCCGTAATAAGCCCGTGCGTTATTCGGATCGCGCTGCAGGGCTTCCTGAAAGAGCTTGTCGGCCTCCGTGTTGTTGAATCGTTCGTGCATCAGGCGGCCCCAGCGGACGCGAATCGTCGCGTTTGCAGGGGACTGATCCACGGCAATGCGAAACTGATTGTTCGCTTCCTCGTACTGTTCGATTCCCCAAAAGCCTTCGGCGCGCACCGATGGATCGCGCGCGGTGGTCAGCGACTCGTAGCAGGTTTGCGCTTCGGCGCGATGGCCGTGCTTTCGCAAGGCGTGGCAATCGTCCGGAGTCGCGCCCCAGGCGAAGCCTGCGAGCGAAACGCACGCCGCGCACACCACCGCTCGGACAAAAATCCGAGACGCGCGATGCGTGGCGTGCGCGTTCATTTGTCCAGGTCCCCCTGCACGCGGGCGAGCTCCACGAGCGCATCCGAAAGCTGCTTCTTGTAATCCTCGGCGGACATGGCGGCTTTCTGGTATTTCAGGAGATCGATCTTGCGTTCAATTTCTTCCTTTTTGTCGAGCAGCGCGCGCTTGGCAGGATCGTTCGCGGCTTTTTGCGCCGCGCCGACGCGCAGAACGACGAAACTTGCGGCGAGCTGTCCCTCTCCGCTTTCCGCGGAGACGGCGCGAACCGCTTCCTTCTTTCCCGTATCTTCGAGGACCGCGTGTTCCGTCGCCAGGCGCTTTTGCGATTCATAGAACGCGGCCGTTTTGCGATCGGCGTAGACGAACGCTTCGAGCGCGCTGACCGCTTCGTTCTTGTCCGTGTCGGCGGAGCCGTCGCGCAGGGCGTCCACCCAGTAGCGCGCAAACACGGTCGCGTTTTTCTCCGTGCCCGTTTTGGTGGCGGCGATGACGACGCGCCCCGCTTTTTGCAGCGCGCCGATCGAGCCGCCGCTCGCGCTCGTCGTATTCACGATCAGTTGCCGCTTGGCGGGAATGCGATCGCACAAAACGGCCAGGTCATCTCCCGAAATATCCGGACCGGGCAGATTGAATTTGTACTCTTCGCCGTCGTAGGAGCCGTGGCCGATGAGGATCAGCGCAAAGGAATCCTCGGGCTTCGCTTCACGAGCGATCTGCGCGAGCGTCTCGGTCAGATGCGCCCGGGTCGCGTCGCTCCCCGTAAACGTGTAGACATGCGCGTCGCTCGCCGCCGCTTTGAAGATTTTGTCCAGGTCCTTGGCCAGCGCGGTGAAGCGCTGCTCGTAATCGGGCTCGCCTCCGAGCCCCGCGACGGTGACGTAGTACGGCGCGGCAGAGACGCCCTTCGCGCCGAACGCCGCGCTAGTTGCGCAGATCAAGGCGAGCAAAACAATTCGCATCAATAGTGTCCGTGTGGATCGCATGCGGAATCTACGCGTTGGAAACGCAGCTTCCGTTCGCAACGCAATTCGCCGCGCGGATTCTTGTGGCGCCGGCGTCTCGCCGGCGGTTTTGCGCGCCGCGGTAACACGGAAAAATCGCCGGCAAGATGCCGGCGCCACAAAAACCGCCCTCATACCACACCCCACTTCCGCCGCAAGAGCCATTCCGTCGACGGCAACAGGAGCAGCAGCAGAAAAACAATCGGCATATTCCACAACTCTTTCGTGTCGCGCACGGTGATGCCTGCCTCGGAGTACGAAATTTCACCGGGCAGCTTGGAAATGTCCTGCGGCGTCCAGTAGCGCCCGCCCGTCTCCGCCGAGAGCTTCTCCAGCAAGCCGCGATTCTGCCCGGTGTGGAAATTTTCGGCGACGCCGTCCATGCGCGCGAAGGTCAGAACATCGCGGCCGAGTTCGTCCTTGTCGCGCGTGGCAACCACTTCGGTGAGATACGATCCCGCTTGGTCCGCGGTCCACTCCGCGTGAAATGTGCCGGGCGAATTCGGGTCCGGCGTCATTTCGATTTGCGCCGCCGAGCCTCCCGGCCCGAGGATGTGCGCTTCGACGTGCGCGTCGGCGGCGGGCAAGAAATTCTTGTCGCGCACATCGGCGGAAAAGCGCACGCGACCGTCGTCGAGCAGCATCTGGCTCGGAACCGTAGCCACCACGCGCCCCGGCGTGTCCGTCACCAGCCAGCGCAGCAGTTGCTGCCAGTATTCCTCGTGGGTCTGGTCCTCGAGCGGCTGGCTCATCTGCCACCGCCACGTGCCGCCGGTCGCGTTAATCGCGGTGCGCCCGCGCCCGTAATTTTCCGTGATCAGCATCGGAAGTTTCCGGCCCGCCGCCGTCATTTCCACCAGCACCACCGCGCCCGGTTTGGGCGTGCCCACTTCCTGATAGTCCATCAGATAGGGAAGTTTTTTCCAGCGCTCCACATTCGCTGCGGGGTCTTCGACGAGCCGCGTGATGCTGCTCTCGGCGCCCGCCGCGGTCAGCGAAACGGTCGCCGGATCGCGATGAAACGTACCCTTTTTGTTTGGCAGCGTGACGGGCAACAAGTCCGCGAGGCTCGACGCGGCCCAGCCTCCATCGCCGAGCGACGCGCGCCCTCCGAGAAACACCAGCCCGCCGCCGCGGCGATCCACGAATTGCTGGATCAGCTCCTTCTGCGCCGCCGTGAAGTAATTCGCCTCCACGGAACCGATGATGATTCCCTGGTAGGGAAACAAATCCTCAGGGCGCGACGGAAAACCGTCGGCCAGTTCCTTCGGATCTTCGATCCCCTGGCGATAAATTTTATTTTCGCTGGTGCGCAGCATCGAAACGATGCTGAGCAGGCGGTCGTCCTGCTCCGCGCGGCGGATGAATTTGTATTCCCAGCGCGGCTCGCCCTCGATGTACAGGACGCGGCGCTTCGTGGATTCGACGTTTACGAGCCGCGAGACACCGTTGTTAT
Source organism: uncultured Acidobacteriota bacterium (assembly GCA_963800455.1). Lineage (GTDB taxonomy): Bacteria > Acidobacteriota > Terriglobia > Acidiferrales > UBA7541 > Palsa-360. The sequence goes on from CAWDAY010000004.1 coordinate 3,062,743, forward strand.
CGCGATTTTCCTCGCCCGGAAGAGGATCGACGGACAACTGCAGCGTCTTCGCTCCCGCGTCGCCCGAGTTGAATAAGAGATTCTCGTTCTGCGTTGCGCCGTCGCCGGCCAGCGTGATCTGCCGCCCCGCCAGAACCTTGCCGCCGTCGCGCACCGTCAGAATGGCTTTTTGCCCGGCGTAGCCGCTCTGGTGCAGCGTCACTCGGGCGGAAAGCCGCGAATCGGCAAGCGCGCGCGGCGCGACCGCGGCGTCGTCGATCTCCACGTCGTGCGCTGTTTGTTCCGCGCCGAAGCCGACCGTGTGCACGGGAATCCTGCGGCTGCGGAACGTGGAAACCGTGTCCAGGTCGATCCCGCCGGAATTGTCCGCGCCGTCGCTCAGCAGCACCACCGCGCCGATCGGCAAATCGGCGGCTTCGCCCGCGAGCTGCTTCAGACCGTCGCCGATGCGCGTCGCGGAAGCGGGCGGCGCCGTTTTCAAATCGTCCAGCTTCGGCACGCGCGAGATTTGCCGGTCCATCCGGTAAATGCGAACCTGAAATTTCTTTTGCAGCCCGTCGAGCACCCCGCCTTCAAGCGCCTTAATGGCTTGCGCTTCCCGCGTCGCTCCGCCGCCCGCGTCCGCGATGGACATGCTGCGGGAGTCGTCCACCAGTACCGCGATGATGTTCTGTTGCGGTCGAAGCTCCGCCACCAGCATGGCCGGCTGCCAGAGCAGGAGCAGGACCAGCGCCGCCAGCGCGAATTGCAGCAGCCAGAGTACGCCGGCTCTCCAATTCTTGACCTGCGCCGCCGCATCCGGCAGTTTGGATCGAATCAGCCAGGCGAGCCCCGCGCCCGCCGCCACGAGGCACAGAACGAACGCCCACCACGGCCAGGCGCCCAGCAGCACCAGCGTGCCCTTCGAGAAAACCGCGCGCGGATATTTGAATAGAAGTTCGAACATATTCTTCAAGTAGGACGGGCTTCAGCCTGTCCGATTTTGACTTCCGCCGCCGAACCGCAAATCGTGCCCGGCGCCTCAAAATTCAAAAGCAGACAGGCTGAAGCCCGTCCTACCAGTCCGCCAACCCAGCGGACGCTTCCTATCAACATACAGAGCACAGTTTCGCCAGATTGTTAGGATGCAAGAATCGCGGCCCGAAGTTCGCCCTCAGTGCGTCATTCCGTACATCGCGTAATCGATCCCCAGACGAAACGCCAGCGACGCGAACTTCTCCGGATAGCGAGGATCGTCGGCCCATTCCCAGGCGTCCCCCAGGTGCATGTTGTGGCAGATCGCGACCATCACCCGGCCCCGGTCGTCCTTGATGGCGCGCCATTCCGGGACGTAGCCGTCCTTCTCATACGTCCGGCCCGTCCAGACGTACTGCTCGCCTGGAATCTGGAAGCGGTCGGTCAAATCGTACAGGACATGAAAAATCTCGTCTTTGTCGGTCAGGTCTTCGATGGGCCGGTCCGGGAAAACCATGAGCATCCCGTTCATGAAGTGTTCCCAGTCGGTGGCCCCGTGGAAATCGTCCACCATCAGGAAGCCGCCCTTCAGCAGGTACTCGCGCAGCCGCTTGGCCTCGGCGTCGGTGAACGTCCACGTTTGCACCTGCACGGCGTACACCCACGGAAAATTCTCGATGGCCTGCGGTCCGTCGCTGTCCAGGTCCACCACCTGCTCCACCGGCCGCGCATTGATGCGCGTCAGCCGCTTCATGGCGATCAGGAATTGCCGGTCCGCCTTGGGATAGTCCCGCGACCACGTCGCCCAGCGGCCGTACCCGTATCCGCCGCCTCCGCCCCCCGCCATCGAGTAGCGCAGCCGCGACCACGAATATTCATATTTGCCGGAACCGAGATCCTGGTTGGCGGTGAACGCTTCCCGGGCGCCGTACTCGTCGTAGGATTGCTGCCCGCCGCGCTGCATGGCTAGGATGCCCGTGCCCAAGCCCGAGAGCAGCAGCAGCGCCGAAATAGGTGCGAGGAGCCTCATAGAGGTAGCTCCTAACGGGTGCGGGCCATACTTTTACGCTGAACGCTTCAAGTGAAGCGTGTAGCCCGCCCATAGCAAAGACGGCCCGCGGGAACCTCTCGTTTCACCCGCAGCTCGCCGCAACAGCGTTATTCGAGCATGCTACCGCTGATGGGACTTGGCACGCAAGGCGCGAGGAATTCCTCTGATCCGATTTCGCGAGGATTCTACTCTGAGGATCTGTCTCGAGCAGCATGGAGAACCGCGAGAATATAAAGACGATCTCGATAAACGCGGTAAGGAACGATGTAGGGTGTACCGGCCACGATTAGTTCGCGCGTTCCTGGTTCGCGACCGGGATGGCCCAGATGCGGATGCTGGGCTAGGCGCTCGACAGCGGAAAGAATCCGCAGTGCCAACCGGCGCGCGGCTTCTGGCTTGTCGTCTTCGACGTATCGGCGGATCTCGACGAGATTGGCGATGGCGGTGTCAGACCAGACTATTCGCATGACGGCGGAGGCAGTTCGCGCTTCTTGCCCCAAGAGCGCAGCCAGCGAGCCGTCTTCTCATGGGACACGACGCGGCCTTCGCGCACGTCTTTCATCCCCTTACGGATTGTAGAGAGCTGCCATTCCTGGTCTTCAACGTAAACCGCCAGCGCGTGAGCAGCAAGCCACGAACGGCTTCGCGCTGTGGCGTCGGCTAGTTTGTCGAGGCGAGTCTTCAACGCCGCGGGAACGCGTACGGTCATCGTGGTTGTGTTTGCCATCGGGGCGAACTCTCTTGTACACATGCTAACACAAATGAGGACAAGTCGGTGGTAATGCGTTGCCACACGCTGCTTCGATTCCGGGGCGATGCGAGATTCCAGGAGGCGGACAAAATCGGCGAGGTCCTGCGCGCTTACGTCCGAAACAGCCCAGAACTGGAACCCGCCGCGCGACCAGCGCGTCAGGTTGTAACCCTGCCGCGGCTCCAAGGTCAGCGTGGAAGTGGAGATCGTTCCCGCCGCGCCGGGCCACACAAACACATTGATGAAATGTTTTCTACGCCGGTAGACGAGCGCCGCGACTTCGCGGCCGTCGAGATAGTCGAGGCGTCCGCCAGCGAGAGGAAACCCATCGCTGGGCCACTGCTCCACCAGCGCGAACGATCGCGTCTACGCCACTCATCAGAATTTTCCACAGGGCACATTTTCCCTCTTACGTGAAGAAAATACCCGGATCGCTGTAGTCCCATCGAAATATTCTTGTAGGCCCCTTCCTTTTCAATTTGAAACTACGCCCGACTTTGGCCTCGTTTTTGCCTAACTATTTTGCCTCCCTCGATCCCTATCGTCCCCAGGCCCTCGCTCGCGGGCCTTGCAGAAAGATAGCGGGCGCGAAGCGTCGTGCGCGTGTGGGCCTCATAGCATGAGGATCGGCAAACGAGCCGTGTTGCCATGACTTCGCTTGCGTGTGCCTGCGAAAGGGGATGAAAAGGGATGAGTGCGTCGATTCTGGTTGTAATTGCCGATTGGGAGAACCGCGAAACTTGGAAGCAACTATTGGACGAGCAAGGCTATCAAACTATCGCCATCTCGAGCGGAGAGCGGGTTCCCGATTTATGCGCGCATCTCCGGCCGGACCTGGTGCTGGTGGAAGCAAGTTTGCCGGACGTGCCGGGCTTGGAAGTTTGCCGCCGGCTGAAGAGCGATCCGCGCAACCGCCTCACGCCCGTTATCTTGATTACGAAGATGTCCGATGATGCAGAGTTGTCCACAATTCACGATGCGGGAGCCGACGACGTTTGGCGGTCCCGCCCGACCCGCTGGGAGGCGCTTACGCGGATTCAATCGATCTTGCAGCTGAAATCGTACATCGACGAACAGGCGGCGGCCGTAGTCCAGTCTCTCGCACGCACCATCGAGGCGCGCGACAGCTTACACGCGCGCTCACTGCGAAAGGATCGCGGCGCTCGCCGCTCAATTGGGTGCCAAGATTGGCTTGTCCGATGACCAGGTCGAGGCGCTTCGCCTCGCCGGCATCGTGCATGACATCGGCAAAATCGCCGTCCCGGACTCGATCCTGCTGAAACCGGGACCGCTCACGGCGCGGGAAATTGCGATCATGCGAACGCATCCCGTCGAAGGGGAGAAAATCTGTTCTCCGCTCAAATCGCTGCGCCGCCTGCTTCCCATCATTCGCCATCACCACGAACGGATGGACGGAAGCGGCTATCCGGACGGCCTTCGTGGAGACGCCATTCCCCTGGCGGCGCGCATTCTGCAAATTGTGGATATATATGACGCGCTGACTACCGATCGTCCGTACCGCGCCGCTTTCTCGGACGAGCAGGCGCTCGCCACGTTGTACAGCGAGGCGGATCGAGGATGGCTGGAAGCGGACCTGGTCCGGACTTTTGCGCCTGTCCTCGCGGAGCCTAAATTTTTGCGGCCCGTTGACGCTTACAGTCGCAGCAGGAAATCGGGCGCCGTATGCTGATACGCGCTGCGCTTCCATCCTGAATCTTACCCACCTGCGATCGCCCCAACGATGAGAAACGGCTCCGCGCCCGACGCGATTTCCTTTGGCAACGGAGCGTCCGGCGATTCGTGCGACCAGTCTTCCTGGCAGGCGAAAAAACGCAGGAACGCGCGGCGTTCTTGCGTGACGTGGTCGCGAATCGTGCCGCGCAGCATCGGGTAGGCCGCCTCAAGCGCGTCGAGAATCGATCGCTGCGTTACGACTCCCGCCACTTCCAGCTGCACCTCGCCCGTCACGTGCGCGAGCGTCCGCAGGTGCTGCGGCAATTCCACGCGGATCATGGCAGCGTCTGCACTTCCACGGAAAGCACGGCCGGCAGATCGTGCACGATGGCCGACCAGTTGTTCCCGGCGTCCGGCGAAACGTAAACCTGCCCGCCGGTGGTGCCGAAGTAGACGCCGCAGGAATCGAGCTTGTCCACGGCCATGGCGTCGCGCAGCACGTTCACGTAGCAATCCTTCTGTGGCAGGCCTTTGGTAAGCGCCTCCCATTCGTTTCCGCCCGTGCGGCTGCGGTAGACCTGCAGCTTGCCCTCGAGCGGGAAATGCTCGCCGTCGCTCTTGATGGGCACGACGTAAATCGTTTCCGGCTCGTGCGCGTGCACGTCGATCACAAAGCCAAAGTCGGTCGGCAGGTTGCCGCTCACTTCGCGCCAGTTGTCGCCGGCGTCGTCGCTTCGCATCACGTCCCAGTGTTTCTGCATGAAAAGCGTGTTGGGCCGGGAGCCGTGCATCGCCACGTGATGGACGCAGTGCCCCACCTCGGCGTTCGGGTCCGGAATATATTGAGATTTCAGGCCGCGATTGATCGGCTTCCAACTCTTTCCGCCGTCGTCCGTGCGAAACGCGCCCGCCGCGGAAATGGCGATGTAGATGCGCTTCGGGTCCTTCGGATCGAGCAGAATTGTGTGCAGGCACATGCCGCCCGCGCCGGGCTGCCACTTGGGACCCGTGCCGTGCCCGCGCAGTCCGGGCAGTTCGTGCCAGTTCTCCGCGCCGTCGGTGGAGAGGAAGAGCGCCGCGTCCTCGATCCCCGCGTAGACCGCATTCGCGTCCGTCAGAGACGGCTCGATGTGCCACACTCGCTTGAATTCCCACGGGTGCTGTGTGCCGTCATACCACTGGTGCGTCGTCAGCGGCTTGCCGGTTTCCGCGGAAGCGTCGTAGATGAACTTGTTGCTCACGGGCTTCGGCGGGCCCGCCTGCTGCACCGATTCTCCCGCGGGCGCGCCCGGCTGGTGCCAGGTTTTGCCGCCATCATCGGAGCGCTGGATGATTTGTCCGAACCAGCCGGACGTCTGCGAGACGTAAATCCAGTCCGGGTTCACGGGCGAGCCCTTCATGTGGTAGATCTCCCAGCCCGCGAAGTGCGGCCCGGACACGTCCCACTTTTCGCGCTTTCCGTCGGAAGAGAGAATAAACGCTCCCTTCCGGGTTCCCACCAGTACGCGGACTTTGCTCATGGCTCCAACTCCTCCGTGAAAGTTTTGCAATTATGGAACAAGTTTTCAAATTTGGCCCGAATTTGTAGCGCCAACCTTCAGGTTGGCACTTCTCTGGATCGATTCCAATTCACCGACGGATGCCCGCCTGAAGGCGGGCGCTACAACGTTCCCTTTCCCCGCGCGGCTGCTAGCGCCACGGAGCGAGCGCGCGGACGCGCTCGTCGCGCAGGTACAGCCCCAGCCACAGCACGATGGCCGTATACACCGGGAACAGGATCTCGCCGAACAACGAATTCGATGTTGTCAGCTGAATCGCGACGGCGCCGCCCAGGTACCCCGTGAGCAGCACGGCGCCGAACACTGCCGTTCGCGGGATCAGGTACAGCGCGAGGCAAACGAGCTCGATCACGCCAAGCTCGACCGCGAGGCTGAGCTGCAGATGCAGCTGCGCGAACGCCTGCACGACCGGGGGCGGCTTCAGGATGTGAATCGTCGCGTCAAAAAGCAAAAACGCGGTGAGGAGGCCGGTAAGGATGCGTCCGGCGCAAATGGATTTCTTCGAAAAAGGTGTCGAAGGTGTGGCGATTTGCATCATCGTCTCCGCTGCGCTGGCCATAGAGTATATTTCTCCTTTCGAGTGTCGGCTAGGCGGGCCGCTGTGCCGCGCCCATGCGGTTGATCATCCAGGGCGTCCCGAAGCGGCCCACGACCATTCCAAAGCGCGTGGCCCAAAACGTCTGTTGCAGCGGCATCTTTACTTTGCTTGCTTTTTCGATTTCTCCAGTTCTTTGCCGAGTTCGAAGGCGCGATCCACCGCCGGACTCGGCGCGAAATCTTCCATCTCGAAAAACGGGCGAATTTCGATTTCGCCGTCTTCGTTGGCGGGATTTGGCGCGCGCTTGGCCCAATCGATCGCTTCGGCCAGTGAATTCGCCTTGATGATCCAGTATCCGGCGATCAACTCTTTCGTTTCGGCGAACGGGCCGTCCATCACGATCCGCTTGCCGCCCGAGAATTTCACGCGCGCGCCCTGGGAGCTGGGTTTCAGCCCCGAGAGATCGACGAGCGCGCCGGCCTTCATCAACTCTTCGTTGAATTTGCCCATGGCGGCGATGAGTTCATCTGTGGGCATCACGCCCGCTTCCGATTTCTTGTTGGCTTTCACGATCATCATGAATCGCATGTCTTTCCTCCGCGCGTCTGATTCGCTCCCAATACCCAACGGTTCGTTTTTCGGAATTCGCTTTTTTGGAGGGCCGGGCTTTAGCCCGGCCGAAAGCCGCATACCTGCCGGCTTTAGCCGCTGAAGTTCTCCGGCTTCCATCGCGCCGTGTTGCGCGCTAACCTCGTGCCGCCCGCTCGAGTCCCGCGATCTCCAGCTTGGTCATCCCCATCATTGCTTGCATCACGCGGTTGCGTTTCGCCGGATCGGGGTCGCTCATCAGCCTCGGCAGCGCCGAGGGCACGATTTGCCACGACACGCCGAACTTGTCCTGCAGCCAGCCGCACTGCTGCTCCGTTCCGCCTTCGGAAAGCTTTTCCCAGAAGTGATCCACTTCTTCCTGCGTCTCGCAATTCACGACGAACGAAATCGCCGGACTGAATTTGAATTGCGGGCCTCCGTTGAGGGCGATGAAGTCCTGCCCGTCGATCTGAAACGTCGCGATCATCACCGCTCCCTTGGGGCCCGGCCCGTGGTCGCCGTACCGATTGACCTTTCCGATCTTCGAGTTCTTGAAAATAGAGACGTAAAAATTGGCCGCTTCTTCGGCCTTCCCGTCGAACCACAAAAATGGCGTGATCTTCGGCATGTTCCGTTTCTCCCCTCTTGCTTCCCCGGAGGGCGATTTCCCGCCCTCTCGCTCTTCAGTTCCGTCTCCTGGACCTCCCGCCCCGTGATGCAGGAGACCCGCTCCGTCTCCTGCATCGGCGCCAAGAATTACGCCTTGGCCGCGGTTTGGGTCTGCGCGTTCGAATCGGCGCAATGTGCCTCGAACAATTGGCGAAGCTCGCATTCGCCATCTTCCGCATGGCCCAGGAAGTATTTCGTCAATTCGATGGCATGTTCCTTCGAATTCGCTTGCAGGATGGCCAAGCCGCCGATCAGCTCCTTGGTTTCCACGAACGGCCCGTCCGTCACGGTCGTCTTGCTGCCGGCCTTTCGAACCCGCGCGCCGGCGGCGCTTGGCATGCAGCCCTCCACCGCCAGTAGCCAGCCTGCTTTCATCCCTTCCTCGATCAACTTTCCCATTCGGTCCATTTCTTCCTGGGTGGGCGGTGTGTTTCTTTCCACGGTTTTGTAGACGCTCAAGAATTTCATTTTGGATTCTCCTTTTGTTTTGAGCCGCTTTACATGATGTAGTCGAACGGGGACCGGCGAAATCGACAGGTCGCCTCGATTAATTTGCCGGCAACCCCGGAATTTCCATGACCGGCCGGATTTCCACCGTTCCCCAGCGCCCAGCCGGGATGCGCTCGGCAATGCCAATGGCCTCGTCCAAATCCTTAGCATCGATCAGGAAGTAGCCGCCGAGCTGTTCGCGCGTCTCGGCGAACGGACCATCGGTTACGATCCGCTTGTTGTCGCGAATGCGGACGCTCGTCGCGGTGCTCGTCGGATGGAGCGGCCCGGCGCCCAAATACTGGCCGGTCTTGCTCAGCTCCACCGCGAACTGCGCGGAATCCCGATAGCACTCGGTCCTTTCAGCTTCGTTCAAACCGTTCTCATCCAGATAAATCAGCAGCATGTATTTCATAATTTCCTTCCTATCCATAGGTCGAACGGCACAGGTCCAGATCGACATCTATGGCAAAAAATAATTACAATTGGGCATGCCTTCCGACGCAAGCGCAGCCGCCGCCGTCGAGGAAGTATATCGCTCCGATTGGGGCCGGATCGTGGCCACGCTCATCCGGCTTTTTGGCGACTTCGACCTTGCTGAGGAGTGCGCCCAGGAAGCCTTTGCCGTTGCCGTGGACCAGTGGAGGGAATCCGGTGTCCCTGACATTCCGCGCGCGTGGATCATTCAGACGGCAAAGCACAAAGCCATTGACCGCATTCGCCGCCGGGGGAGCTATGCGGAAAAGCTGGAATTCTACGCGGTCTCCGGCATGGTCCGCGCCGCCTATGAACCGGACTACAACGCAGGTGAAATTCCCGACGATCGCCTTCGCCTGATCTTCACTTGCTGCCACCCGGCGCTGGCCCCGGAATCACAGGTCGCGCTGACGCTCCGCACCTTGTGCGGCCTCGAAACCGACGAAATCGCCCGCGCTTTTCTCGTTCCCACGGCGACCATGGCCCAGCGGCTGGTGCGAGCCAAGCACAAGATTCGCGACGCAGGCATCCCGTACGTCGTCCCCGGAACGGATGACATTGCCGAGCGGCTCGGCGCCGTCCTGACGGTGATCTACCTGGTTTTCAATGAGGGATACGTGGCGACGCGGGGAGCCTCTCTCGTCAGGACCGATCTTTGCGCCGAAGCCATCCGCCTCGGCCGCCTGGTGGTTGCGCTGATGGAGCCGCAAGCGCCGAGTGAGGCGAAAGCGCTCGTCGCGCTGATGATGCTGCACGACGCGCGGCGCGATTCTCGTCTCGATGCCGGGGGAGAAATCGTCGTTCTGGAGGAGCAGGATCGCGCCCGCTGGAATCAGGAGCAGATCGCCGAGGCCATGGCCGTGTTGAAGGACGCGCTGCGCGCCGAGCCCGGCCCGTTCGCCCTTCAAGCCGCGATCGCCGCGGAGCACTGCAAGGCCGCTCGCCCGGCGGACACGAATTGGGCCGAGATCGTTCGCCTCTACGGACAGTTGCAGCTTGTGCATCCGTCTCCCATTGTGTCGCTGAACCGCGCCGTAGCGGTCGCGATGGCGAACGGCCCCCGCGCGGGTCTTGCCGCGATCGACGACCTGGCTGCGGCGGACGAACTGAGCGGCTATCACCTGTTCCATGCGGCGCGCGCCGACCTGCTGCGCCGCCTCGGTTCGCGGGAGGAAGCCGCGAAGAGTTACCAGCAGGCGCTCGCGCTCGTCACCAATGACAGCGAACGCCGCTACCTCGAACGCCGCCTGCGCGAAGTGCAACCGCCGCCGGCGTGAAATTGTGGATGTGTGTTTTCGGGCGCCGCTACTGCTGCCAGCCGCCGCCGAGGGCTTTATAAATCTGCACCAGGGAGAGGAGTTCGTTGAGGCGGGCCTGCGCCAAGCCCAGATCGGAGGAAAGATAACTCGTTTCGTTGGTTAGGACTTCCAGGTAATTCGTGGTGCCGGCTTCGTAGCGCTTGCCGGAAAGCTGCGCGGCGTCTTGCGCGGCGTGCGCCAAGAGCTCCTGCTGCGCGCGAAGCTCCTGGTATTGCTTGTAGGCGATCAACGCGTCGGAAACGTCGCGAAACGCCCCTTGGATCGTTTGCTGGTACGTGAGCAGCGCCACCTGCTGTTGCGCCTGCGCCAGGCGCATGTTGGATTTCAGCGCGCCGCCTTCAAAAATCGGCTGCGTGACCGTCCCCGCGAACGTCCACGCCCCGGCTGCGCCGCTGAAAAGATTCGCCAGCGACGAACTCAGGAATCCCGGCTGCGCCGTCAGAGAAATATCGGGAAAGTAAGCCGCCCGCGCGACGCCGATCTGCGCGTTGGCCGCGACCAGCAGTTCTTCCGACTCGCGAATGTCCGGCCGGCGCTCCAGCAACCCCGAGGGAAGTCCGGCCGGCACCATCGGCGCGTGCGGCTCGTCGACGAGGCCCATGCCCCGCTCGATCGATCCCGGATTATTTCCGAGCAGGATGCTCAGATAATTTTCCTGCTGGGCGATGCGCCTCTGGAGATCGGCAATGCCCGCCGCGGCCGTGTAGACGAGTTGCTCGGCCTGGCGAACGTCCAGGATGGAATTTATCCCATGCTCCTCGAGCGTCTTCGTCAGCTCCAGCGATTCCTTTCGCGAAGCCAGCGCCTTTTGCGAAATGTCCAGTTCAAGGTCGAGCTCGCGAAGCTGAAAATACGCGGCCGCAACATTCGATACCAGCGTCGCATTCACTTCCTGCCGCGCCCAGTCCGTCGCCACAAGTTGCGCGCGCGCCGCTTCGGTCGCGCGGCGATACTTGCCCCAGAAATCGAGGTCCCACGTCGCATTCAGCCCCACTCTTCCGTAGGGAAATGTGTACGAAGGGATGGGGCCCTCGGCGGGATTGTGCAGGCCGACGCCCGTGCCGCTCACGTTCACGTTCGGCAATTGATTCGCGCGCGCCAGGCCCACTTGCGCGTCCGCTTCGAGCACGCGCGCCGCCGCGATCCGCGAATCGTAATTTTTTTGCAGCGCCGTGCGGATCAACTTCTGCAACTCGGCGTCCTGAAAGACGTCAAACCATTTTTCGTCGCCGAGCGACGGCGTGGCCGTGGCTGCGCCGGCCGCCGCCGGAACTTCGAGCGTGCGGAAGGAGTTCGGGACATCCGTGGCCGGCCGCTTGTAATTGGGTCCGACAGCGCAGCCGGCGAGCAGCGCGGAAAGTGCGCACACCAGCAGCACAGCCCTGCTCGCTTCGCGCCTCAATCCGCCGCTCCGTCCTGCGCGGCCACCGCGCCACCCGACGAAGGAATCTGAGTAGACCCTGAATGGAAGAACGACGTGCGATTCAACACTTTCTCCTGGAACTCTTCGAGGTACAGATAAATGACCGGCGTCACGTACAGAGTGATGAATTGCGAGACCACCAGGCCGCCGACGATCACCATGCCCAGCGGACGCCGCGAGGCTCCGTCGGCCCCGTATCCGGCGGCGATCGGCACGGCTCCGATGACCGCCGCGAGCGTGGTCATCAGGATCGGGCGGAAACGGTCCAGGCTGGCCTCATGAATGGCGTTCTCCGCCGTCTCGCCCGCGTCCACGCGCTGTCGGGCGAAGTCCACAATCATGATTCCGTTCTTCTTCACGATGCCCATGAGCATGAACATGCCGACGAACGCATACAGCGACGCCTGCTCGCCAAAGAGGTACAGCGTTAGCAACCCTCCCACGAGCGCGGTCGGCAGCGTCGAAAGCACCGTCAGCGGATGCACGTAGCTTTCGTACAAAATAGCGAGGATCACGTACATGACGAACACGGCCAGCGCCATCAGGATCGTAAGATCGTGCACGGTATCGCGGAACGTCAGCGCTTCGCCCTGCAGGCTCGCGCGAATCGTGGGCGGCACAATTTCCGATTCCGCCTTGCTGATGAAGTTGGTCGCGTCGCCGATGGCCACGTCGGGCCGCAAGTTGAAATAAATCGTGACGCTCGTGAATTGGTTGAGGTGGTTCACATTCTGCGGGCCGAGCGTGGTTGTCCAATCGACGAGCGCGCTGAGCGGCACGAGATTTTTTCCGTCGTCCGACCGGATATAGAGCAGCGAGAGATCGTCGGCCTGCGCCCGCTCGGTGTCCTTCACTTCCAGGATCACCTGGTACTGGTCCTCGGGCTTTTTGATCAGGTACAGGTAATTTTGTGAATACGCGTTGCGCAGAAGATTCAAAATCCGCGTTTCCGAGACGCCGTAGGTGCGCGCCTGGTCGCGCCGGATGTTGATTTGCAGATTCGGCGTGTGATCGAAAAAATCCGACGAGATCGTTGCGAAGCCCGGATACTCCCGCAATTTTGCCATCAGCTTCTGCGAAACGTCATAGACTTGCGCTGCGTTCACGCCCGAAACCGAGTACGCGTACTGCCCCTGGTTCTGGTTGGTCGCGCCCGTGCTGATATTCAAGACAGGCATGGGCCGCAGAAACGGAAAAATGCCGGGAATGCTGGCAAGCCGGCCCATCAGGCCGCCGGCCACCGCCTGAATCGGCGCGCGAGCCTGGGGCGGATACAAAAACCCCAGCAGCAGACCCTGGTTCGACGCAAGAAACTGGCCGTTGCCCGTCATCGTGAAGGTGGCGCCCAGCGCGGGATCCTGCTGCATGAGCAAGCCCGCCTTATCTTGTAGCGCATGCATCTGCTCGGGCGAAGAACCTTCCTTGCCGATCATCACGCCCCAGATGAAGCTGCTGTCACCGACGGGCAGAAAGGCCTTCGGTACCGCGGAAAATAGCAGCACCGTGCCGGCCATGCAGGCGATCCAGGTCACGGCGGAGATCCACCGGTGCCGCAGGAACCACCACAGCGAGCGCCCGTAGACGCTCAGGACCTTTTTCTCGATTCGTCCGACGCTGCGCTCCACCCAGTTCTGCTTCACGCCGTGCCCTCTTGCTTTCAGCAGCCGCGCGCACATCAGCGGCGTGAGCGTCAGCGAGACCAGGCCCGAGGCGAAAATCGAAACCACAATGGTGATCGCGAATTCCCGGAAGATGCGGCCGACCAGCCCCGACATGAACACCAGCGGAAAAAATACCGCTGCGAGTGAAACCGTCATGGAAAGAATCGTGAAGCTGATTTCCCGCGCGCTTTCGAGTGACGCCGCGAGCGGTTTCAGGCCCCGCTCCATCAGGCGCACCGTGTTCTCCAAAAACACGATGGCGTCATCCACGAGAAACCCGATCGCCAGCGTCAGCGCCATCAGCGAAAGATTGTCCAGGCTATATCCGAACACCCGCATCGCCATAAACGTCAGCAGGAGCGACAGCGGAAGCGCGACCGCCGGGATCAGCGTATCGGTGGCCCGCCCGAGGAAAATAAAAATCACGCCGACGACGAGCACGAACGCGAACATGAGGGTCGCCTGTACGTCGGCCACGGAATTGACGATGGTTTGCGAGCGATCGTAGATCGGCGTGACGCGCACGGAGCCGGGCAGCTCCGCGCTGATAATCGGAAGCAAATCCTTCACGCTCTTCGCCACGGCCACGGCGTTCGAGCCTGCCTGGCGGTTGACGGCCACGACCACGGTCGCGGCCGGCTCGCCGTATCCGCGCACCCAGAACTTCATCCGGATGCGTTCGTCCTGCACCGCGTCTTTCACCTCCGCGACGTCGCGGAGGTAAACGGGAGCGCCATTCGTGCTGCTGACGATCAAATCCCCGTACGTGGCGGCGCTCTCGAGCTGTCCTTTCGGCTGAAGCAATGCCGTGCCCGACGGACTGTCGAATTGTCCCGCGCCCGTGTAGCTCGTGCCGTTCTTCACCGCCGCCACCAGGTCGTCGATGGAAATTCCCCGCGCCCACATTTTCGAAGGGTCCACCTTGATGCGCACGGCGGACTTGGTCCCGAACACATTCACGCTGCTCACGCCCGGCAGAATGCTGATGCGCTCGCCCACCTGCGTGGCCCCGTAGTCGTAGAGCCGGCCGGGCGTCACGGAGTCGCTGGTCAACGCGATATACAAGATCGGCTGGTCGTTCGGATTCGTTTTCGAATACGTCGGAGGCGAAGGCAAATCGGTGGGTAAATTTCCGCTGGCCTGGGAAATGGCGGTCTGCACGTCCGTCGCCGCCGCATCGATGCTCTTGTCCAGCGCGAACTGCAGCGTGAAGTTCACGTGGCCTTGCGTGCTCTGCGAGGTCACCAGCTCGAGCCCGTTGATCTGCATGAACTGCCGTTCGAGCGGCGTGGCGATGTTGTTGGCGACGGTGTCCGGGCTCGCTCCGGGATAATTCGCCTGCACGGAAATCACCGGATAGTCGACGACCGGAAGATCGTTGACCGGCAGGCGCAGATAGCTCAGCACGCCGAAGACAATGACGGAAACCGTCAGAACCGCGGTCATGACCGGCTTGCGAATAAATGGTTCGGAAAGGTTCATGATTTGCCCGCCGGACCGGACGCAGGCGCGTCCGTCACCACACGCACTTTGCCTCCCGGCATCACGCCGAGCTGTCCATTGATGACGACTTTTTCGCCGGCCTGAAGTCCCTGTTCGACCACCACCAGGTCGCCTTGCCGCTGTCCCAGCTTCACGGGCCGCAGCTCCGCCGACGAGTCGTCTTTGATCACATACACAAAAGGACCTTTCGCGGAATCCTGTGGCACAGCCGCGGGTACCAGCACGGCCTTAGGCAGAGTCGCCAGCACGAGCCGCACATTTACGAACTGGCCCGGCCACAGGTGACGTGCTGGGTTTGGAACGGTGGCGCGGAGCATGACCGTACCGCTCGTGCTTTGCACGGAATTATCGAGAAACGTAAGTTGGCCGGCCTCGGGCTTCGACGCATCCGGCAGGCGGATTTCCACCTTGAGCGATCGTTTTGCGGCGTTGCGCTGCACTTCGGAGAAATCGGATTCGGTAACGGTGAAGTCGGCATAGATCGGGTCCATGCGCTCGATGGTCAACAGCGTTGTGGTGTTCGCCGTCACCACATTCCCGGGGTCCACAAGCCGGTGCCCGGCGCGGCCGTCAATCGGCGAGCGGATCGACGTGTATTCGAGATTCAAGCGCGCCGCCTCCAGCGCCGCCTCGTTTTGCTTCACCTGCGCTTCGCCCACGTCGACCGCATTCTTCCGCGAGTCGTAATCCTGCCGCGCGATCGCTCTGGATTCGACTAGATCTTTCACGCGCGCGAATTCAATCCGCGCAAAATCCAGCGCCGCCTTGGATTGCGCCAGGTTGGCCTGCGCCGCGTCGACCTGAGCCTGAAACGGCCGCGGATCGATCGTGAAGAGCGGATCGCCTTTCTTCAAATCGGCGCCGTCCGCGAAATGAATTTCCGTGATCTTGCCGGACACCTCGGGCTGGACCGAGACGACTTCGCGCGCCACCGTATGGCCCACTTCGTCCAGGTACAACGGCACGTCCTGAGCGACGGCTGTGGCGACGGTCACTGGGGAAGGCGGCCGCGTAAACGGCGGTGGATCTTTCTTGGCGCAGGCTGTCAGCAAAAGTCCCAAAACGCAGGCCAGATAAAATGTCTTGTTCCCGCGAAGCATCGATCTCCTATCGCCTAATGAAGATATCCATTTCAGACTCTATATAGTACGACACCCTGCATCAGATGTTTCACACGAGGATCGGTGGCACGAATTTTTTCAGCGCGTTCCTTCCGGTCAGGGGTAAACGGACTTAGCTACAACGTGTTGCGTGGAGCTTTCTAACCGTGAAGTCAGCAAGAGGTAACAGCATTGGGGCGAGCTTGCAGGACGGGAGGATCGCGGCCCACTCTTGGCGCTGCGGGGCTATTTCGCGGAAGCGGCGGCAACCGAAGACAACCGCTTCAACTCCTCGTACGTGAAAAAGATGCGTGACGCGTCTCCGCTTTCCTGTCTGTTTCCCAATCCTAGCAACCGGGAAAACCAGCGTAGCTCGGGTAGCGTGAGACCCAGCAATACGGCGGCGCGACGCTCGTCTACGATCGGTGTCGGTCCAAGATCGGCCATAAAGAGAGTACCTCCCGGGCATCCGTACCTGTTCCAATGTGGCAATTCCCCTGCCAGGAGTCTCCCCAGTGTAAGTCTTTTGTAATGAGCGAGTTTATGCGCAGGCAGATCGCTTCCGGCATTTTTAGGCAAGGGATTGCACAAAACGTAGGCGATTCTTCCCTCTAACCTTTGGAAGGCAGCTGCGGGAGCCGGCACTGGCGTAACTGGGCACGGTCGCGGTTTACCGCGCGACGCCCGCCACGGCGGCGCTGATTCCCTGGACGAGAGGAACTGTGCCGCTTGGCTCTTTACGCTTAGGCGGACTGGGCGCGCGCCTGCTGCTTCACACAGACCTTGTTCGTCAGTTCGATGAGCTGCTTCAGGTTCCACCACTCTTCTTCGCTCATCAGCCTTCCGTCGGGACTCGAAAAGTAAATCGAGACGAATCCTTCGGTAGAGAGGGGAGAGCGGACAATCAACTGCGTTTTTTGATGTTCCGGCAATGATTCGGCCATGGGCTGGTCCTCCAGATGGACGCGAATTCTATCATGAATAGCGCATCCGATCTTTAACATCGCGTTAATAAACCGGACGGAAGCGAGCGGCGAGCGGCGACGGCTTCCGGTTTTGGCACTTGGTTGCGGCAACCGACTGCCGGCTTCAAACCGGCCGCCTCAGGCCGATGTCTGCTCCGCGCGCCTCAAAATCCCGCCTCAAATTCCCGAAACCGCCGTTCCAGTTCCCACTGTTGAGCCGCCTTTTCGCTGGACTTGAGAAAGTCGGCGCAAGTCGCTGACGGTTTGGCGGCGCCCGGCGTGTCTGCAGCGCAGGAAGCGGCAGCGCGCGTAAAGGCGTCCGGCTCTCGCCACAAGCTCGCTCCCGGAAGAAAATTGTGTTCGAGGCCGGTGCGGACCATCTGCTTCAGGTCCGCGTACGTGAGCGCATAGGTTTCGGCGGCGCGCACGTATTCGTGCGTCATATTGATGCGCGAGACCCCTTCATCATCGGTGGAAAGTGCGACAGGAAGGTGGAACTTGCGATAGATCGGAAGCGGGTGATCTTTTCCCGACACGCCGAGGATCACGTCATTGCTCGTGAGATTGATTTCCACCATCACGTGTTTCGCGGCCATCTCTTTCAGCAAATCGTAGGGCCGATCTTCGTGCATCACGTCGACGCCGTGGCCGATCCGTTCGGCGTGCGCGACTTCCACCGCGAGGCGAATGTGGCAGCAGAGGCCTTCGGGCGGCACAAGCCCGGGCGCAAGTTCGCCCGCGTGCAGGCTGATATGCACCTTGGGATAGAGCCCGTGCAGGAATCCGACGATTTTCATATGCAGCTGGTAATCTTCCATGGAAATCGTGCCGTCCTCCGGCATCACGTAGTTGATGCCCACAAAACGCGGATCGGCCGAGGCGGTCTCAAAACCGAGCAGCGTTTGCGCGAACACCTGCTCCTTCGGAAAGCCGCGCAAGATCTGGTAGATATAGCGGACCGTGATCTTGCAGGCGGGCGTTTCCTGCGGCGTGCCGCAATGCTCGATCGCGCGGCGGGACGTTTCCATGTCGTCCAGCTCGGCGCGGTCCGCCGCAACCTCGTCGCGCAAGCCGCGCGCGAGCAGATCGTCGCGCAGTTGGCCCAGGTCATCCTTCCATCCGATTTCCCGCGAAATTCGCGCCGCGTGGCCGAAGGCCGGCGTGTGCATCAGCTCGAGGTACTGCTCGTTCTGCGCGGCGGCGCGCGCCGCGATTTCGTTCAGCCATTCGCCCGCATGCCGGCGGCTCGTTCCACCAAACCGGCCGAACGTCGCGAAAAAGTGGTCGTGCCCGCTGACGCCCGGAGTAGGAACGAAGCTGCGCATGGAGAACGCGTCGATCAAAGTGTCATATAGATTTTGATCCGCGAACGCCTCCGCGGCGCCGACCTGACCCGTCCCGCAGGCGGGCTGCGGCGCGACAAAGGCATGGCTTGCCAGATCCACGCACAGACCGTCTTCCGCGGCGTCGCGGAGAAACGTTTCCGCGTAGATTCCTCCGGTCATGTGGTAGTGCAGGTCCGCGCCCTTGGGCATCCGCGCGAGGAAGGCTTCGAGATCGAGCGGATTGGCCCGCGCAACGTCGTACGCGCGCGCCGTACGCTGCTCGGAGTTTCCCGCCGCCGCGGGTTTTGCCGGCGCCGTTTGCGCCGAACCGGGCGCGGGCAGGAGCAGGAAAAGCGCGGCGGCAAAAACCGGAACGAGCCTCTGAACGAGCCCCGGTACGCGCGAAGATTTCGTTCTAGGCATGACGGTTGTCCTTTTCATGGGGACCGCTATTGCGGCGGGCGCGGAATCGTCTTCTCCCGCTCGGCCCAGTGCTCGACAATGTCGCGCACCACTTTGTCGCCGACTCGCTCCGCCGCTTCCACCGAAGGAAGAAACGCGGGGTAATTCCCGTGCGCCATCTTCGCCAGCGTTTCTGCGGGACTTTCACCGGGCGGCTCGCGATCGAAATTGCTCACCGTGCGCAGTACGAGCACGCGGTTCAAGTCCACGCGCCCCGCTTGCGCGAGAAACGTCAGCGCCTGCATCGTTCCCGTGTCTTCCATCGCCGCGATCATGAAATTCCCCTGGCCGCCGGTGTAATACTTCGTCCACTCGTTGGCCCATTCATTCATCTTTGCGCCGTGCCAGAACGTGCCGCCGGACATGGCGTCTCCGCGGGTCACAAACGGCGGCTTCATGGCGTTTGGAAAGCCCGTGTACTTCGCCCGCGCGGCGCGCATCTCCTCCGAGTCTGCGAGAGCGACATCTTTGCTGAGCAGATAGGCCCACGCCACGAGATCCTGATTGAGCGTGTAGGCTTCGCCATCGAGCTGCGGCTTGACGGGCTGCTCGTACGGCTTTTCTTTGCGCAACGGAACGAATCCGGTCGGCCAATCCGAAGGAATTTCGCGCGCGTCGATTTCATACCCGATGTCGCCGTCGATCACGTGGTTCGCCCACACCGCCGAGCCGAGCGATACATCCGCCGGATCGCCGCCGCCAATGCCGGCAATCACCCAGTACGCCTTCGAGAGATCGAAGCGCGGATCGAGACCCACCGCCATCACGGACGCCGCCGCCTTCGCCGTCGCCACGCCGGTCAACATCCCCAGTACGCCGTCCTTGTTCATCCGCACCTGGTGATATCCCGCCGGCAACGGAAAAATCCGATCGAGGTGCTCGCGTTCGACCCACAGCTGGTATTCCCCGGGGATGTCGCCGGTATCTTCTCCCACCTCGAACATCGCGACCACGACCGCTTTTACCCGGATCGGTGCAGAAGCAGGTCTCGCCGATGCCGCGCTCTGCGCCGGCAGCCGGCCTGCGAGGCAGACCAGCAGCGCAAGGGTTCCAAGGGGTAGCTGGAAGAACCGGCCCACGATTCTCTCCTCTCGGATGCGCCCGCAGTGCGCGTCCGCGGGGATCGAGTTTACCTCACCCGGCGTTTCGCGGAATTTTTACGTGAATTCTAATTCGCGATTCGTAGCATTCCGAATCGCGCAGGCCGCGACGACTCGAAGGAAGACGGTGATTTGCAGTTAGGAAACGGAAAACACCAGCGAGCGGAAATCACACCACGAGGAAGGGAATCGCTACCGGGAAAAATGAGCCGTTCGGACTAGGCCTTTGCGGTTCGCGCGATCCCCGCCGGGGGATACCAGTTCACGGGAGCCGGGCGCTCAAAATTCATGGTCACCGGGGCGATGCCCTCAAAGTAGACGATCTCCCGAGTCCGGTAGGGCTTTTCCTTATGGCAAGACGGGCACCGAACGTTGAAGACTTGGGACCTTCGTTGCGACGATTCGCTTCCGTCGCTTGCAGCCTGCGGGCTGTCTACGATCGCCGGAACGGCAATGGGCCCTTTGCAGTGCAGACATACCACTCCGCGGAAAGTTGGGCGTTCGGTTTCTAGAGTCATTTTCGAACCTCGCAGGGACACGATCGATGGCTTCGGGGTCGACTAAATCCTAACCCAATCGCCCCGCCGGGTCCAGCCCCATAACGGGACGGCCTGTGGAAACAAGGTGGAAAACGGGTGGTAGGGTTCTGGAGGCCCTTGGGACCAAGATAAGTGGTGTAGAATGTGTTTGTTGAATGAAAGTGGCAGGGCATCAGAATGGCTCGATTTACGGCTTTGGTGGGCTGGACACGAGGATTGGCAGGACGTCACAACTCAAGACTCGACAAGCTGCCCAGCAGCCTTACTCCGGCCAAAAAGCGCGCCCCACTTAATTCTCCAGCGTCGTTTGCTGGATGTAGAATGCAGTACGCTCGTTGAGGACCCGCCACATGAAACGCGCTCTTGTGCTGATCGGTTCGCTCGCCGCATTTCTTTGCCCCGCTTCGCGGGCGCAAACCGCGCCGCCGCGCTCCAAGTCGAAGCCGACCTCGGACATCAAAATGAACCGGACATTGGAAAGCCGCTTCGTGGTGGATCGTAGCGATGCGCGCGGCGGAGTTCGCATCGACGTTCACATAGAGGTGATCGCGCAGGGAATCGGTCCGGTCATCGTGATCTTGCCGTCCCTCGGACGCGGCGCCGAAGACTATAACGCCGTGGCCACGCTGCTGGCGAAGAGCGGTTTCCGCGTCCTGCGCCCCCAGCCGCGCGGCATCGGCCGAAGCACCGGACCGATGACGGGCCTAACGCTTCACGATTTTGCCGCTGACATTGCCGCCGTGATCGAGCACCAACGCAAAGGCCCCGCGATCGTCGTCGGCCATGCCTACGGCCATTTCGTCACGCGCATGCTCGCCACCGATCGGCCCGACCTGGTGCGCGGCGCGGTGCTCGCGGCGGCTTCGGCGGGAAAAGTGCCGCCCGGCGTGCACGAACCGTCCGTTTCTCCGGAAGTGCGCGAAGCGATTGAAAAAAGCGGTGACCTGTCGCTCCCGGATGCGGAACGCCTGCCCTTTCTGCAGCTCGCTTTTTTCGCGCCGGGCCACGATCCCCGCGTCTGGCTGACAGGCTGGCATCCCGAAACCGAGAAGGCGGAAAACGAAGCCTCGCGCGCAACCCCCGTCGATGAGTGGTTCGCCTGCGGCGCGGCTCCCATCCTTGATTTGCAGGCCGAAAACGACGCCGTCGCCCCGCGCAAATTCGCCGGCGTCCTGAAAGCCGCGCTCGGCGATCGCGTCACCGTCGTCGTAATCCCCAACGCCGGCCATGCCCTCGTCCCGGAGCAGCCGGAAGCCATGGCCAAGGCCATCGCGGCCTTCGCGCGCTCGTTGAAGTGAGATTCGAGATTCGGGTCGGGCGTTCCCATCCGTAGCTGTTTTTAAAGGGCAGTGTTTTGCGTGACGGGCATCACGGAAGATTCGGCCGCCATCGAATTATTGTGGGTTGCGGTGCTGGGATTTTAATGTGGAGACTGCTAACTCGGAGTAGGGGCGCCGTTTTCACGGCTCTCTTCAGGAGGTGACGCGATGTTTTGCAGCCAATGCGGCAGAGAAATCACCGATTCTTCCAATTTTTGTTCTTCTTGTGGCGGGCAGTTGCGTCAGAGGACATCCCACAAGCAACTGACACTTTCCGCCACGGATAAAAAAATCGCGGGAGTGTGCGGCGGCCTCGCCGAGTATTTGGATGTCGATCCCACCGTCGTGCGGCTCATCTGGGTGGCGCTGTCGGTAGTGCCCGGCGGTTTCATAGGCGGCGCGATCGCCTACGTCCTCGCGTGGATCATCATTCCAAAGGCCCCCGCCCTGGCTTCGACAGCGGCAGGCGCGGCTGCGGCGCAGCCTTCTCCCAAGGCAGGCTAATTCATTTGTGGAGAAGGACTCCTGTTGTCATCTCGAGAGTCATCCACTCAGAATTCCACATGCAGGCGCGCGGCGGGCGCAAACACGGGGCCGCGATCGCGGTTGTAGCCGGGGTTGTTGACGTGCTGCGCGTCGAGTGCCGCAAACACTCCGCGCCAGACGTGCAGCGTGTAGTAGGTTTCGAAAATGTTTTCGCGGCCATAATTCAGTTCGCCGTCGCCGAGCAGGAAGCCCACGCCGCCGAGCGCGAGATATTGCTGGTGGTCGCGCGAAATTCCGTTGGAGACGAATGCGACGCCCGCGCGGTCCAGTTTTCGGCGCCACTTCGCGCCTTGCGCTCCGGCGCCGACTTGCTCCGTCTCGTCGACTTCGGTGTAGGCGTAGGATTCGTGCTGGCCTTCGTTCCATCCCCACCTGGCGAAGAGGCCCAGCCAGTCCGTCAGCGGCTGCTCGACGTTCGCGCCGAATCCGTATTTCGTGGTGGTCTGAAGAGGATGCGCCGTGATTTCCGGCGTGGGCGTGCCGCCCGCAAGAAAATTCGCGACGGCCACGCTGTAGACGCCCATGTTGGCGTGGTTCGCGTAGCCGAGCAGGCGCACCACCGTTTCGCGCTTCGGCAAAAAGGAATGGCGCAGCTCGAACTCGACATTTTCCGAGCGGGCGCGGGCGAGATCCGCGTCGAGATGGATGCCGTTCGCCACTTTGGGCATCAGCGCTTCCGCGAATCGCGCGGCCCAGTGCCGGTCGTCGTACTCGACCATCGCGGCATACGTGTAACCGCGCGTGTCCGCCGCGTAGTCATAGGCGCCGTTGTTGTCGAGCGTCCAATTCATGAATTGAAAATTGCTGTCCGAGCCGTACGTGTTGACATCGAAGAAATCCGCCAGGCTGAACTTGCCAAAGCGAATTTCCAGGCGCCGCACAGGCAATTCCCTGAACAGAGACATCGGCGTTCTCTCGGACGCGGAATTCTCCCCGCCGAGCGGAATGATCTGGTGCCACATCAGGCGCGCCACATAGGGAGCCTTGCCGATGGTCGGATTCCGTACGACGTCGAGATTCGTGAAACCCGCGAGCCCCAGCGCTTCCCCGATCCCGTGCCCGCCGGTTTCCTGAATATCGCAGAGCAATTCGGATGTGCCGCTGATTCGCACCCCCGTGAACAGCGTTAGCACCCGCGAAGAGGCGTCCTGCGCTCCGGGAGAAAGGCTGTTCGGTCCCTGGTAAGGAGACGCGAACGCGGGATGCCACTGCGTGATGATGTTGGCCTGCCCCGAAAGCCAAATGCGGTCCGACTCAAAATGCGGGAACAGCGTCGCAGGCTCATCGGAAGCCGAATCGTCCGCGGGCGAATCCTGCGCTCGCGCGAACGCGGGAGCGGCCAGACGCACGCCCAGCAAGAGCAGAATCGTGAGGGCGAATTGGACCGTGCGATGGCGCATACTCTCCCGTTTCGATCGGCACCCCAATCCATTTATTAAAACATGGCCCTACGAGATCCCGAGATGAACAACCGGTAAAAACGGGCCGGGCGGCTCGTCCGCGCTTTCCCCTTCTTCCGTGGCGCGCGCCGCCGCAAAGTCCGGCTCATGCACTGTGGCTTGCGAGTCAAACATCGACATTTCCGGATCGATCCACACCCGGATGAGTGGGGCGTTTTCGCCCCCGTGCGCGCGGATCCACGCACAATAGAGGCTCGGGCGCGGGACGCAATTTTTGCGATTGAAAATGAAATCGAACATGATCCACCTCCGTTGCATTCACACGTCTCCTCGCGGGGTTCAAAGCCTCGTCCGGCAAGACCATGTTTCAGGAGGGGAGATTCGCCGCTGAATCGCGGCGTCCCGCTCGCCCGGTTTTTTCCGGCGGAGCGGGCCAGAACTTGCTGCGGGGCAGCTTGTGCTATGCTCGCTCGGGGCGGAAGGTCGGGAGGCTCGAACGGCCCGGAGGTTCCGGTTCTTGCACTGGAATTTCCATACGTTCTGGATTCCTTCCGGGCTTCTCTTCGAAAAGCCCGGAACTCTGATACCATACCCCCATAGGGTAGTCAAGGCAACATGTCCCATTTATCGAGAGAAAAACTGGATCTGCTGAGCCGCACCAAGAAAATCGTGGGCCAGCTCGAGGCCGTCGAGCGCGCCCTGAACCAGGATGAGCCTTGCAGCGAAGTCCTGCAGCGCCTCTCCGCCGCTCGCGGCGCCATCAACAGCCTCATGGGCGAATTGATGGAGGACCACATCCGCAACCACATGCCGCGAAAATCCAAATCCGCCGAGGAAGCCGCCGACGATCTGATCGGAATTGTGCGGACCTATCTGAAGTAAAGCCGTCCGGAAGAAATTCCTAACGCAGAGCAGAGGGGACGCGGAAATTCCGCGGGTGCGCTCGCGGCCCTGAGGGCCTCGCGGGTTTCTCGTCTGTTCTCTGTTTGAAAAGGCCGTTGCCTGGTGCGTCCGGCGGATCCAGCAAGAAGTTTGGCGGGTTGGGTAGAGCGCTTACAGACCCGATTTCTCGGGGCCGTCGTCCCCGCAGCGCGACTCCCAACCCACAGTGATAGCAATCTTGACAGTGCGATCCGGCGGGCTCAATGGGCTGGGAGGGGCAAAATTTTGGGACTGGGGTTTTAGTACTGCCTCGGCTGAAGGTTCTTCGGCGTTTGCGGGAACCTTGGCAGTTTTGGTGCCAGTTCGTTTCGAGGGACTGCGTATCTGCTTGATACTACACAGCTAAAGAGAACGCTGACCGACAGATCCGCTCGGGGGCCGGGCGGCTATTCGACCTCGGCGATCTTGTTGGCCAGCGAAAGCGGCATCCAGAGGTGGCCCTTGGCGTCGCGGGCCATGTTCCCGACGCTGGAATTGGGAGCGGGCATCGGATAGGTGCGGAAGACTTCGACGGTCGGGTCGAAGCGGACCAGTTGGTTGGCGTCCTTGCCGCTTTCTTCGTACCAGATCTTGCCCGCCGAATCGGCCGCAATCCCCTCGGGCTCGGAATGAATTCCGGACGGGCTATCCCAAAATTTGAATTTCTTGTCGGCAAGCGTGAGGCGGCCCAGACGCCCGCCTCCGGAATCGGTGAAATAAATCGCGCCGCCGACGGCGACAAGCCGCCGGGGTTCCACGCCGGGCTGGGTGGGCGCATATTCGGCGATCGCGCCGCTCGCAGGATCGATGCGCCCCAGCTTTTTGCCCGTCAATTCGCAGAACCACAGCCCGCCGTCGTCCGCCAAGGCCATGCCATAGGGATGGGAATCCTGCGTCGGAACGCTGTATTCCGCGATTTTTCCGGAATCGGTATCGACCCGGCCGATCACATTCGAATCTTGCGACGTGAACCATAGACCGCCATCCGGCCCAAAAACCGGAGTGTGAGGGTCTTTCGCGGTGGGAGGAATGAACTCCGCGATGGCCCCGGTCTTGGGATCGAGCCGGCCGATTTTCCCGGCGTAATTTTCCGTAAACCAGATGTCGCCGAGCGCGTCGAGCGCGAGGCCGTGGGGGCCGGAGTCCGGCGTCGGCACCTTGAAGAGTTTCCACTCGTGCGTGTCCGGATTAAACCGCGCGATGTGCCCCGTTTCCTGCAGCGTGAACCAGATATTGCCCTTGGCATCGACGGCGGAGTCATGCGGCACGGCTCCCGGCACGGGCGAGTCCCAGACGTGCATCACGCCCTTCAATTCGACGCCCGCCGCAACGGGAGGCGGCTTAAATTTCAATCGCAGCGTCACGCGGGCGTTGTTGCCGGGGCGCACGAGGACGTTGTGCTCCCATTCGGACCACGTCCCGCTCGCCGAAGCGCGCAAATCATAAAAGCCCGGACGCAGCGCCTCGATGTGAAACGTTCCGTGCGCGTCCGTATGCAGCACGTGCGGCGTTTCTCCATCCGCCGCCTGCCACAAAATCTGCGCTCCCGCGACGGGCGCGCCCTTCGCGCTCACCACCTCGCCGTCCAATCCGCCCGGCTTCTGCTTCGCGACAGCGGACTTCGGTATCTGCGCCCACGCGCCCGCGGCCACACCCACGGCAGCGCATAAGAGAATCGCAATTTTCAGCCGATTGCGGCGCATTGCAGGCTGCCTCCCGGGCCGTCTTGTCCTGCAATTTTACCTTGTTTGGATTACCGCCCGGAGTCTACAGCCGTGAGATTGTTCAATTCATTACGAACGACTTGGATGGCCTGCTGCGGCGGGCCGATGCGGCGATAGCGGGTGATTTCCGTGCGTTCGTGGATGCCGAAGGCGAAGACAAGTTTGCGGCCGTCCACGTCATAGGTGTACAGCATCGGCAGCCAGATGCCCGGCTCGATTTCCTCCTGCACCAGCACGACGTGGCCGCCGCGATAGACTTTTCCGGCGATTCCTCCGGCGAACGGAATGTCGGTGGCGATGTCGCCTTCGAGGCGCGCGAATTGCGCTTCCTGTTCGTCCACCCAGAGCGTGGCGTGAACGTGCTGGAAGCTGGCCGCGAACCGGTTGATCGGCTTGTAGCTCGGGTCGGGGTCCAACAAAAATTTCATGAAGGTGCGCGGCGCGTGGGAAAGCGTCAGGTCCGTGCGCGTTTCGCGGCCGGCCCAGGTCGCGCGAAACGCGTGCGTCGCCGTGTCCACGAGCTCGCCCCGGTCTCGGCGGCGCTTCTCGAATTTCGCCAGGTCTTCTTTGTAGCGGTCGTTCGGGTGCATCGCGCCGTCGTACGCGTTCACCGCGTACTCCAGGTCCGTGCGGTAGGTTTCCAGCGGAACGGAAACTCCGAATTCCGCGATTTTCAGCTTGATGTTGCCGGTGGCGTTCGGCAGGATTCGTTCCGTGCGGTCGGTGATGACTTCGGCGTTCTCGTCCTTGCGCGCGATCACGTGCTCGATCCGCTCGTATTCCTGCAACGCGAGGTCGTCGCGATGCTGATTTTCGACGGCGCGCAGCATCAGATCGTGAATCTGCGCGGGGCTGGGAGCGGGATTCGCGGTGATGATCGGGCCCTGCCCGCCCGCC
This sequence comes from uncultured Acidobacteriota bacterium, assembly GCA_963800455.1. Classification (GTDB taxonomy): domain Bacteria; phylum Acidobacteriota; class Terriglobia; order Acidiferrales; family UBA7541; genus Palsa-360. The sequence goes on from CAWDAY010000004.1 coordinate 3,089,697, forward strand.
AGCGCCGCCGGCGCGCCGAGCCACAGCCCTAGTCCGATCCAAGTCGCGATCGAAGACGCGCCCAGAAACGCACCTAAAGCCACGACCTGTCGTCTGTGAATCATGCGTTTGCCCGGAGCTGCGGGGTGGGACGGGTCCTCCGCGTCGCCTAATTCAGATTCTACGGCCAATCGGGCGGTTGTACCCGACTGTTTCCGGATCCATACCGAGCGCGGCCAGGCTCCGAAGCAAGAGGAAAAACGCGCGATCCCTGGATCGCCCGAGATCGACATCGATGAAACTTTACCGCGGCTTGTTTTTGTTGTAACAAGGAACTGCCGTACGGAACGGCCGTTATGACCGCGACCCGCTGCAAGAAAACTTCCCGAGATTTCGAGTGCTGGATTTTTGTCTTTTCCAGGCTGCTCGCCGCAGGCGCGATTTTCTTCGCGGCGGCTGCCGCGCGCGGGCAGGCGCTCACGGCGCCGTGGTTGGAACTCGGCGAAGGCGGAAAAGCAATCGCGCGAATCGTCGTCGACGCTCCGCAGGATTGCCCCGCGATCCAGGTCGATGGAGCGAACCGGCCGATGCTGTGGCGGCAACCGATGCCGGCCGGGCTGCGTCCCCTCTGCGAATTCGCAATCCCCGCCGGCGCGAAATCCGCTTCCGTGAACGGGCGCGCCCTGGTCCTGCCGAAAGCCGATCCGGCGCGCGTGATCGCGCTCGGTGACACCGGCTGCAGGGTGCTGCGTCAGGACATCCAGGATTGTAATGGCGATCCCGCCGACTGGCCGTTCCGCCAGGTTGCCGCCGGCGCCGCGCGCGAAAAACCGGATCTGATCGTTCACGTCGGCGATTTTCTGTATCGCGAAAGCCCGTGCCCGGAGTCCTCTCAAACGCTATGCGGCGGCAGCCCCGCGGGAGACAACTGGGAAGCGTGGAACGCCGACTTTTTCGCTCCCGCCGCGGAACTTTTGCCCGCCGCGCCGTGGGTTTTTTCGCGCGGGAATCATGAGAACTGTAAACGCTCCTGGCGCGGCTGGTTCTATTATCTCGATCCGCGTCCGTGGGACGGCGTCTGCCAGGACTATTCCGCGGCGTACCTCGTCAAGCTCGGGAAATTCGAAATCGCCATGTTCGATTCCTCAGCCACAAAAGAAAGTAACGTGGAAGACACGCAAGTGGCGGCGTTCGCGGCGCAACTGGGCTCGCTTCACACGGAAAACGCCTGGCTCGCCACCCATTACCCTTTCTGGGGATTCGTCGCGGACTCGCCCAGCGCATCGCCGAAGCCCCTGACGGCCGTGCTGGAAGCCGCGTGGGAGAAGGCCGCGCCCACTGGATATACCTTCATCCTTTCCGGCCACGTGCATCTCTTCGAATATGTCAGCGTGGACCACGGCCTCCCGCCGCAACTGGTCGCCGGTGACGGCGGCACGGAAATGTCGGTCCCGATTCAGACATCCGTGCAGGGAACCAAGATTCGCGGAGCCAGCGTGATCGGAAGCAGAAGCCGGCGGCAATTCGGCTACACCCTGCTGACGAAGGACGGAAAACTCTGGCAGCTGGAATTGAAGGATCAACACCAGAACGTGCTGGTCCGCTGCTCCGTGCCGGGCAGCAGCGAATCGTGCGAGAGCGCCGGAACGGACCCATAGAACCGGCGTTTAGCAGCGGGCAATCCTGAAAATCAGCCGAATCGTAAGCTTTTGACTCTTCGGAAGGGAAAGGAGAGGAGGCGATCCAGGTCGGTTCGCCCCCTCCCTTTATGACCCGGCCTGTCGGAGGAAAGCCGGGTCTTATACCCGTTGATGTTTTGACTTCAACCCTGGTTTCGCACGAAAGTTGCTTCAAGAGCGGAAAATGTCCCTAAAGTGCGAAATGGACACTATTTTGCTAGATCCACAGCACTTAGGTTGCCCGTTCTCGAAGCTTGACGGCAGCGGATATCGTCCGCACGGGCCCTTTTCGCTGCTCCCTTCGCGTTTTTCGTAAAGAGCGCATACAATGGCCGCCTCTATGCCTCGCCCCTCCGAGCCGCGCGCGCCGGTGACCGAAGACGAAGTTGTCGCCCATCTCGCGCGCTCCCGCAAGCCGCTCAGCCTGCGAGAAATCGCGGCGGCGCTCGGCTTGCGCCACTCCGGCCGCCGCGCGCTCGTGAAGCTTGTTAGGCAAATGAAGAAACGCGGCGGGATTCACGAATATCCGAATGGGCGTGTGGGCTTGCCAAAAGAAAAACAGGGGCCGCAGTACGCGCAGCCGCCGCAAAAAGGCGGCCCAGAGCAGCAGCGGAGCGAGCCGCGGCGACCTGGTACGGAACTTCGGCAGGAGTCTCGCCCGGAACACCGCGCGGATGCCCGCCCGGCAGTGAGGCCCGAGGCCAATCAACTGACCGGACGCCTCGTCGCGCACCGCGACGGCTACGGCTTCGTCGTGCCGGATACGCCGCGAAAAGATTTGGAGGGCGATCTCTTCATCGGGCGCGATGCGATCGGCGACGCCATGCACGGCGATCACGTGCTCGCCAGCATCGAGCACCGTCGGGGCTTTGGCGCCGGCGCGGGCCGCGCCGAAGGGCGCATCTTGCGCGTGATCGGCCGCGCGCACGCGACGGTTGTGGGGCTGTTCCGCTACGGATTGCGCGGCAATACAGTCGCGCCGTACGAATCGCGGTTGTTGCAGGAAATCGTCATCCCGCCCGGCGACGAACTGCCTCCCGCGCTGCAAGGGAAGTTGGGCGAGCATCCGCCGAAACCCTTCGGCGGGCCTCAGGGCAAACGCGGGGTGAGACTGCCGGAACTCGACGGCGCCGTTGTCAACGTGGAGATGACGCGCTTTCCGCGCGGCGGCGTGGCCCCGGCGGGACGCGTCATCGAAATTTTGGGCAAGCCCGGCGATTTCGGCGTGGATGTCGAAATCCTGATCCGGCAGCACCATCTGCCGCACGAATTTTCATCGGAGGTCGTGGCGGAAGCCGCGAGCGCAGCGCGTCCCGTGGGCGATTTGGAGCGAGCCGGGCGGCGCGATTTCCGCGATTTGCCGATCGTCACGATCGACGGCGAAACGGCGCGCGATTTCGACGACGCCGTGTATGTGGAGCGCCTGGAAAACGGCAACTGGCAACTGCACGTCCACATCGCCGACGTTTCGCATTACGTGGGCCGCGGTTCGGCGCTGGACCGCGAAGCGCGGCTGCGCGGTACCTCCGTTTATTTTCCCAATCGCGCCGTGCCCATGCTGCCCGAGGAGCTTTCCAACGGTATTTGCTCGCTCAATCCTAGGGAAGACCGACTGGTGATGAGCGCGATCCTGGAACTCGACGCGTTCGGCGAGATCGTCGCGTCGGAATTCGCGCGCGGCGTGATCCACTCGGCCGAGCGCATGACGTACACCGCGGTGAACGCCGTGCTTCAAAACGACCCGGTCGTCACCGCGCAATACGCGCACCTGGCCGAACATTTCAGCGCGATGCGCGACCTAGCCATGATCCTGAACGCGCGGCGCTCGCGGCTCGGTTCCATCGACTTCGATTTGCCCGAGCCGGTGATTCAATTCGATCCGGCCGGGCAAATGACCGGCATCGTCCGCAGCGAACGCAACATCGCGCACCGACTGATCGAGGAATTCATGCTGGCCGCGAACCAGGCCGTCGCGCGCTATCTCGAATCGCGCCGCATCGGATCGCTGCATCGCGTCCACGAAAAGCCCGACCCGAAGAGGATTCTGGAATTCGAGGCACTGGCGCAGACGTTCGGATACTCCCTGGGCGTGGAAAATCTCGCGGAGCGGCGCATCGAAGTGAAACACGGAAGCTCGCGCCCGCAGCGCTTCGACCGCGGCGCGCGGCACGGCCGTCGCGGCGGCGGCCGGGAAAAGCCGATGACCGTTTCGCTGCCCGGCGTGATGGACATCGCGATCCGCCCTTCGCATTACCAGCGCCTCGCCGAAAAAATCGCGGGCAAGCCGGAAGAACGGATCGTCTCGTATTTGATGTTGCGCTCGCTGAAGCAGGCGCGTTATGCCGCGGACCCGCTCGGCCATTTCGCGCTGGCCTTCGACCAGTACGCGCATTTCACTTCGCCGATCCGCCGCTATCCCGACCTGATCGTGCATCGCGTGCTGAAGTGGGCGCTCGATCATCCTGAGTCGAAACCCGCGGAGCCCGCCGGGCCGATCCGGCAGGACGCGCCGCATCGAGTGGCGCAGAAGGACGCCCCGACGTTCGGCCCCTATCGCCGCGCCGAACTCGAAGCCATTTCCGTCGAAACGTCCGAGACCGAGCGCCGCGCCGAAACCGCCGAGCGCGAACTCATGGCCTGGAAAACCGCGCAGTTCATGGAGCAGCATCTCGGCGAGGAGTACGACGCGCTGATTACATCCGTGCAGAAATTCGGCTTCTTTGTCGAGCTGACGGAGCTCTTCGTCGAGGGCCTGGTTCCCATCGACCGCATCGAGGAACTCACCGGCGAGCACGTTTTCTACCGCGAGCAGGACCACGCGATCGTCTCCGGAAGCGGCCACGCGCATCGGCCGCAGCCCCACGAGCAAGGGAAGAAGAAAAAATCCGGCCGCGGAAGCGCGCACGCCGGCCACATCTGGAAGCTCGGCGACCGCATCCGCGTCCGCGCCGAACGCATCGACCCGATTCGCCGCCGCGTAGAATTTTCGCCTTTGCCGTGAATCGTCACTAACGCAAGTGTTAGCCAGCAGTTTTTGAGTTTCCTCGCCATACACCTCCACAATGCCGATGAATATGCGACTCAAAGGACTGGTGCTTTCCAAGCTTCCACTTGTCTTGCGCAAACGAATTTGGAAATTTGGGTTCGGAGGTCCGACCTTTAGGTCGGACGATCGGGGATCGGTGAACGCGGCCTTCACGCCCTGAAGCTTCAGGGCCTGAAGCCAGGACCTCCTCAATCTGAGGATCATCAAAAAACTACTCAATTTAGGACGCTACCAAAGCACTGGTCTAGTTGGCGCTCCGTTCGTCCGTGGGCTATAATTAAACTAGTTTAGACTAGTCTAATTGGAGGTTCGAAATGGCGTTGGTGGGAGCATTTGAGGCAAAGACGCATTTGTCCGAGTTGCTGGACCGCGTTGCGCGAGGCGAAAGAATCACCATCACGAGACATGGCGTCCCGGCGGCAATCTTGGTCCCTGTGGATCAAAAGGAGCGCAAGCTCTCACATCAGGAAGTCGTCGAAGGGATGAGGGCGCTGCGCAAGCGGGTCAAGCCCGGCAAATTGAGCGTTCGCGAGATGGTTGCCGAAGGGCGGCGATTTTGAGCGCGGTTGTCATCGACGCCTCGGTGGCGCTTGCGTGGTGCTTCCCGGACGAAGCGAGCGAATACGCGGACTCCGTTCTTGTGGCCCTCGAGGATTCTGAAATTGTCGTCCCTGCGCTCTGGCCGGTGGAAGTCGCAAACGGGCTGTCCGTTGGCGAGCGGCGCAGGAGGATCCGCGAGCCGGACATCGTCCGGTTCGGCGAGTTGCTAAAAGGACTTACGATCCGGGAGGATTCACAGCCCGTGACGGATGCGCTGAATGCCCTGCTTCCCCTGGCGCGCGCGCATAATCTTTCGGCTTACGACGCAGCCTACCTGGATGTCGCGATCCGTCATGCCGCCGCCCTCGCCACTCTCGACGCCGATTTGCAAAAAGCGGCCAGGACAAGAGGCATCAAGCACTTCAAGCCGTGAATCGAACGAACCGGGAAAATTACTTCGCTGGAGAAGAGGCTGGATCGCCCGCTGCTTTGGGCGTTACGGCGACGGGCAGTTTCCCCGCCGTTTCCACCACCTGCTGCGCAAGGTAGTTGGTGATCTTGGCGTTGTTCCGCGCGACGGCCAGGTACGCGGCGCGTAGCAACTGTTCCTTGCGATTGTGGAGGTTGTCGCGAATCGACTGCTGCACCGCGGGATCGTTGAGGTCCCGCTGGCCGGGGGCTTCCTTGCTCACCAGTTTCAAAATGCGGTAGGAATCCCGCAGCGCGACCACGCCGCTGACTTGTCCCGGCTTCAGCGCCATCACCGCTTTTTTCAGCGCGGGATCGCTCTGGGAAAGGGAAGATTCAGGCACGTAGCCCAGGTCGCCCCCGGAACCGGCGGAGGCCGGGTCTTCCGAGTAATCCATGGCCACTTGCGCGAAATCCGCGCCGGTGCTCAGTTGTTGCTCGAGGGCCGCGGCCTTGCGTTTGGCCTCGGCATCCGTCATGGCATCGTCGTTCTTGCGATTGCGCAGGCCGGGATCCTTGTGCGGAGTCACCACGATCTGCGCGATGCGGTATTGCGGCTCGGTCACGTTGAATTGCGCGCGGTTCTGGTTGTAAAAATCCTGCACATCCTGGTCCGTGATGGTGATCTTGGCGACGACTTCGTGGTTGATCACTTTTTGGATGGAAAGCTGCTGCCGGATGTCGTTGCGCAAATCGTCGACGGTGTAATTGCGCGCTTTGAGCTGCCGCTGAAATTCTTCTTCCGTATACGGACTCTTGAACTCGGTGAACTTGTCCTCGACTTCGCCGTCGGCGGCCTGCAGGCCCAGCGTCTTCGCCTTCTCCAGCAGAATGTGGTTGTTGATCAGCTCATCCAGAACATTCAGCTTGAGCGACAGCGCTTCGTCCTGCGAAGGCTGGGGCGCGTCCGGATTCAGTTGCGTGCGGTAGTATTTGTCCACTTCCACGCGCGTAATGGGCGTGCCGTCCACCACGGCCCACACGCTTTCATCCGGCTGCGCCGCCTTCTTGCATCCGGACAAAACCGCCAGGGCCGCGGCCAGCACGAACCATCCCCCACCACGAATCCTCACGCTGTCTCCTCTTTATGCCGGACGCGGGTTCTGCACAGAGCCCGCCGGATGAAAGTTCCGATGCGGAAATACGCCGGCTAGGCTGCTTTCGTGACGCGGCCGGACCGAATGCAGGAAGTGCACACCCGGATTTGCTTGCGCACGCCGTCGACGACGGCGTGAACGCGCTGGAGATTGGGATTCCAGCGGCGGCGCCGGGTATTATTCGCGTGGCTCACCACGTTGCCGAACGACGGACCCTTGCCGCAAATCTTGCATGTCATTGCCATAATGACTCCTCGCCCATTCACACAATGTGAAACAAAGCGCACAGTTTAGCAGAGTATTCGGCGATTCGCACTCAATATTGTCCAGGCGTCTTCCATCTGGACGCTACTTGGTTTGGCTTGGGCGGGCCGTACGCGGGTACGTGACTTCGCCATCGGTTAGAGTCATCAGTAGAATTCCGTGTTTTTCTACCCAACGAAATTGAACATTCTTCCGGTACCGCTGGGGATAAGGGTCAGGGTATTCCTTGAGCCATTTAAGAAAGAATTCACTCATTGAACTCCCATGACAATATCGGAGATCCACTTTTCGCAGATTATCCCTGTGGTCGAAGAACAGATGCCCAACCTCGGCATCTCTTTTCAATTTTTCCTTTCCTGATTTTTTATGGTACTGATACTCGTAGTTACCCCCATTGAACGCTGACTTCACCTCGTACTGTGATAAATCGATCCCAGCTGCCAGCTTCTTCCCCATGTCTTGGACGAGAATTGATGCAAACACCTCCCAATCTGAGGACATCGCGGCACCCGGCGGACGCACCGAACGGGCATTGTAGAGCCGGAGCTTTCCCTGAAGCGGGCCATACATATACGCATGGAAAAACATGAGAGCTTTTTCAAAATCTAGGTCGGTGGGAGGGCCGCCGATTCTATTTGGCTGTTTGTTACGCAATTTGAGTCAATCGCCAAAGAATCCTGATCGAATGTTTCCGACTCAACCAAGGGAAGGAGCAGGTAGTTGTTAAGCCACCGAACTACGGGTACAACTACGCCGTCACCGAGCAGATGATAAGCGTCATTGTATCCGGATGGCAAAGGATATTTGTCGGGGACGCCCATTAGACGTGCTGCCTCGCGCGTGGAAAGGAGGCGAGTCATCACCCTCCCGCTTCCCGCAATTATGATGGTTTGCCGACTTGATCCGCCGACAGGAGTCCTCAGGCAGCCTGATATCCCATCAAAGCGGACCTCCGCCCGTTGAATCATGGTCCCGTTCGGGTTAGGCCTCGTCCGTTTGTATATCGTCCCGACTTGACGTCCCGGAGCACGTATTGCATCCGCAACTCGCTTCCGATGCTTTGACGACATCAGACTGAGGAGCCTTCGCGTTTCTGACTCCGTGTGCCAAGAAGTGCCGGTCGGATGGTCTTCAATACGAGACGCGAGGGTAGGTACACTAGCCTTCGGTATAGGTAGGGTCCACCAAACCCAGTTCCGAGCTAATCGGTCCGGCAGATTGTGGTGGGCCCTTACAAGAGATTTCGTATGCCAAGGTTCACTTGGTACACTGGACATCAATTTCGAAGGAATGGATACATCACTTCTCACGCCGACCACAAACAGGCGTGGCCTTGATTGAGGCAAAAAGAGAGAAGCATTAACTATAAACGCTCCCACTCGGTATTTACCCTCAGTAAAGGCACCCACGATGGAAGAGAAGTCCCTACCTGAGTGCGATGTGAGGGTACCGCCAACATTTTCAAGCACGACTAAACGTGGTGCCCGACCCTCTCGAACCAACCCTTTGACGAGTCGCCAAAACGCCCTAAAGGTGCCACTCCGCTCGCCGTCCAGGCCCGCACCGCTCCCGGCGAGTGACAGATCTTGGCATGGAAATGATGCCCACGCTAGGTCGGGGTTTCCCGGTAAATCATCGGTAGTGACCCGCGCCACATCACCCACCTTGAGTTCAGGTGACGGCCCAAAATAGGCTCGATATGCGCTAGCTTTCTTTTCGCAAACGTCGTTCGCAAATGTACATTTCCAACGCGGACCAAGTCCGAGTCTTGCCATTCCACCGCCCGAAAAAAATTCATACCATTCCGGCTGCTGTCTGCTCATCGTCCCGCTCGCAAGAATTTGGTAAGTCTGGCCGCCAGCTGTTCCTGACTGCGAATTTCGCATTCCCAAACAACCATCGGCTTCCATCCCTTCGATCGCAATAATCGAACGATTCTCTTATCCCGAGTCATATTCCCCGCTAGTTTCTTCTTCCAGTAAGCCCGATTTGATTTAGGCAATCTTCCGGCACCGCATTGGTGGCCGTGCCAGAAGCAACCATGCACGAGGATGGCCTTTCTCTGCGGGCTAATTACAATATCCGGCCTTCCAGGTAGGCCTTTTCGGCAACTACGGTAGGAAACGCCCATTTTTCTGAGCATCGAGCGGACGATGACCTCGGGGCGAGTGCCACTTGAGCGGACTCGGCGCATAATCTCACTGCGTTGTTCGGTTGAAAATGTATCCGCCATCACGGACTAATGTAGGACAAACTCTCGGCAGACGCTACCGTTTTGGGAATTTCTCTTCAAAACCCGCACGACACGAAAGCTTAGAGGAGCCCACGGTGTGTAGGGGTTTCATATTGCCGCGGGACATCCACTCGTGGCGCAATTCGCCTACGAGGTAGAGCGAGCCGGTGATGAAGATGACGTCTTCGGGAGCGGCGAGTTCGAGGGCGCGCGCCAGGGCTTGCGCGGGGTCAGGGATAACTTCAGCGCGGCGCGCGTGATGCGCCGTCATTTCCGCGAGCAACGGGGCGGAGATGGCGCGGGGCTGCGCGGGCGCGGTGAGGATCACGGCGGAGGCGCGGGGGAAGAGCAGGCCGGCGATTTCGTCGACGGCTTTGTCGCGCATGGCTCCGTAGATCAGAAAAATGTTTCTGCCGGCGAGGAATTGCTCCCAGAACGCGACGATTTCGCGCGCGCCGGCGGGGTTGTGCGTGCCGTCGACGTAAATTTCCGGGCGCTCGCCGATCTTTTCGAGGCGGCCGGGCCACACGGCCGCGGCGAAGCCGCGCGAAATGGCGGCGTCATCGACGGGAGCGCCGCGTTCGGCCAGCATGCGCGCCGCGGCAAGCGCCGTGAGCGCATTGCGAACTTGAAACCGGCCGGGAAGCCGCAAGGCGATCGGGATGCGCACGCCGGTGTCGTAGGAAATCGCGGTGAACGAAAAGCAGCCGTCCTTCGCGGCGACGTCTTCGAGATAGAAACGCGTTCTCGATTTCCACGAGGAACGCGCCCAGCTCCGCGCAGCGGCGGCGGATCACCACGCGGGCGATCAGGTGCTCGGCGGCGCTGACCACGCGCGCGCCCGGCTTGACGATTCCCGCCTTCTCTCCCGCGATTTCCTCGATCGAGTGGCCGAGATAATTTTCGTGATCGAAATCGATCTGCGTGATCACCGCGACTTCCGGCAGCAGGATGTTCGTCGCGTCCAGCCGGCCGCCCATTCCGGTTTCGCACACGGCAAAGTCCACGCGCGCGCCGGCGAAATGGACGAACGCGATGGCCGTCACGCACTCGAAAAATGTGGGATGCGCGGCGAGGCGTCCCGCGGCCAGTAATTCCTCGATCGCCGCGCGGACGCGCGTGAACGCGGCGGCGAAATCCTCGTCGGAAATTTCCTTGCCGTCCACGCGAATGCGTTCGTTGATGCGCTCCAGGTGCGGCGAAGTGTACAGGCCCGTGCGCAAGCCCGCGGCGCGAAGGATCGAATCGAGCATGGCCGACGTCGAGCCTTTGCCGTTGGTGCCGGCGACGTGCACAGACTGAAACTCTCGCTGCGGTTGGCCGAGATGCTCGCAAAGAACGGTGATGTTCTTCAGGTCGAATTTCGTGGCGCTGGCCTGCCGCGGAGACGCCAGCTCGCGTCCCAGGCTGAGGAGATACTGCACCGATTCTTCGTAGTTCATGCGCTTACGCCTTGATATCTCGCCACGGACCGAGTGTTTGAATCGCCGCTCACGCCATTCGGCGCGGGAAACAGGTTTCGTAGCGCCGGCGTCCCGCCGGCGGTTTTGCGTCGCAATGGAATAGAAAAAATCGCCGGCGAGACGCCGGCGCCACCAAAGCCGGGCCACCGATCCGTATTTGGACGAAACCTGAATTGAATGCGCATCTGCCGTGGCGTATCCAGCTTACGCCATGAAAAAATCGAGCGCGGAGGAAATGTAAGCCTTCAAGTCCTTGCGATGGACCACGGCGTCGAGAAACCCGTGTTCCAGGAGAAATTCGGAAGTCTGAAATCCCTTGGGAAGTTTCTGGCGAATGGTCTGCTCGATCACGCGCGGTCCCGCGAAACCGATCAGCGCGCCGGGCTCGGCGATGTTGAGGTCGCCCAGCATGGCGTAGCTGGCCGTGACGCCGCCGGTCGTCGGATCGGTCAGGACGGAAATGAACGGCAGGCGCGCCTCGTCCAGACGCGCGAGCGCCGCGGAGACTTTTGCCAGCTGCATCAGGCTGATGGTGCCCTCCATCATGCGCGCGCCGCCGGAGGAGGAAACAATGACCAGCGGCAGCTTCTTGGCGATGGCCATTTCCACCGCGCGGGTCACTTTTTCGCCCACCACCGCGCCCATCGAGCCGCCGATAAAAGCGAACTCCATCGAACAGCAAATCACGGGACGCCCGCCGAGCAAACCTTCCGCCGTGATGATGGCGTCCGCCTTGCCCAGTTTGCGGCGCGCTTCCTTCAGGCGCGCTGCGTAGGGCTTCGTGTCCGTAAATTTCAGCGGGTCATTCGAGGCGAGCGCGGAGTCGTGCTCCACCCAGCGCGAATCGAGCAGCAGTTCCAGGCGCTGCGTGGCGGTCAGCCGGAAATGGTGCTGGCACTTCGGGCAGATGCGCCAGTTGGCGTCCAGGTCTTTCTTCCATACGGTCGCGCGGCAGTTTTCGCACTTGGTCCACAGGCCTTCGGTCTTCACGCGGCGCTCGTCGGGCGGCGTGGGCTGCTCGATTCGTTTTTTTTGCCGCTTAAACCAGGCCATAGGGTTACGTAGCACAGCGACTCTTCGCTGTGCGGGTTTGTAGGCTGCGCGCACGCAGCGCCCAAGCTATCTGACAACGGCGAAAACCGCACAGCGAAGAGTCGCTGTGCTACTTTAAACGACTACTTTACTTCCGCGGGAGTGGAGGTTGCCGGTCCCATTCCCACAATTTCCAGAACCACATCCTCATCCTTTGCGCCGTCCCAGTGAATCTGCTTGCCGACATGCTTGGCGAAGCTTCCCGGCCCGAGAGGCACGGTGTTGTCCGGCTCGAATTTGGTTCCCGTTCCCACCCACCAGGTTCCCGAAATTACAGTGATGAAGCGGTCGTTGGGATGAAAGTGCGGATGGCTCATGTGATGGGCGTGCCATTTCACGAGCTCGACGTAGATGCCCCTGTCTCGGGATCGCCCGCCAGGACCGCTGTGCTCTCGCCCCTCTTCATATCGTCTTCCCATTTGATCTGGTCCGGCATCTGAATCTTGATCGCCGCCGGATTGAGATCGGTGGCCCTCGCCGTCGCGAGCGACGCAATCGCGGCGATTCCTACAGCCGCCAACGGCAAATAGCGGCGGGATTTTCGATAGATCGACATGACTGCCTCCTCGTGACCAAGCGGGCTCTGCTTGTGCGCGGAACGAGCGTCCCAGGCAAATCGTGGAGCCCGCAAAAAATTTATGGAGCAAGGATCCGACTCGGATCGAAACACGGCGGCATCGACGTTCGCTTCGCGCCCGCGCGTCCGATCCAAATCTATCCCCGGTACTTTACGCCCCGAGCGCCATCACATGCAAACAAGTTGGGATTGATGCCCGCTGCCCGACAAGAACCTGCTCTCGGGATTTTGTGCCAGCGTGAGGCTTCGTGAACTTAGGATCGCGGGGCTCGTGCCGCGAATTTTACGAAATAGGGCTGGCCTGCGCCACGGGCGTCTGCAGCGCTTTCTTCGCTTCTGCGATGCCGCGGTCGAGGGTGCGCTTGCCAGTCCGCATGCGGAATCGTGGAAGCCTGGGCGGCTTCGTACAGGCGCAACGCGTCGGCGGGCCGATTCAGGCGCTTCAAGTAGAGGCGTCCCGCGGCCATTTGCGCGAGCAAGCCCTGTTTTTCGTCGGATACGTTTGCGCCAGCTCGAGGTATTCCTCCGCGGCGTGCGAAGACGTCCGTCTGCGTTTCGAGCTGCCGGCAGAAGTCCAGCCAAAGCGGCGCGGGTAGTTTTCTCCGCCGGAATTCCTGAGTTCCTGGCAGGTATGCAGCGCGCCTTCCTGATCGTTGGCCTTGATTTCCAGCGCCAGGAGTTTTCCAGGGCGTCCCGATGCGCGGGAAGGTCGTTCTTCTGCCAGTAAATGCGCTGCAGCATGCGGTACCCATCGATCGAATCCGGCTTCTCGGCCACCATTTTTTGCAAGGCCGCGGCGGCTTGGTCCAGTTGGCCCTTTTCCATTTGCTCGCTGGCTTCGGCGAGGAGCGGATGGCTGACCCAGGCGATCTTTTCCTGAATCCCTTCTTCGGCCATTTGCTCGAGGCCCGATTTCTGAATGGCGAACAGCGATCGAGCGCTCCAAACGCGAATCCGCCGACGTGCGCCCAGTGCGCGACGCCGGACTGGACTGGCCAAATGCCGAGCCATAGAGAATTTCCGTCAGCAGCCACACCGGCAGCAGCCAGTACGCGGCCATCTTGAAGCGGTAGATGCGATAGAAAAGCAGCCAGCCCATCTCGATTTTCGTCGTCGGAAACCGCACCAGGAACGCGCCCATCAACCCGGCGATGGCCCCGGAGGCGCCAATCGTCGGCGTGAAGCTCCCCGCGCTGAACATGGCGTGCACCTGGAATGCGAGCACGCCCGCGACCAGATAGAACGCCGGATAGATCATCCTGCCCCAGGTGTCTTCGAGGACCGCCCCCGCCAGCCACAAGAACCACATGTTGCCGATCAGGTGCAGCCAGCCGCCGTGCAGGAAATTCGCGGTCAGGTGACTGAGCGCCGTGGGATGAGCCGGGATGAACCCGTACTTGTTCAGCAGCGAGGCGGAATTCAACTCAGCATAGCGTTCGCCGAGCGAATCCATTTCGTCCTGCAACTCGCCGGAATCTTCCTGCAGGCGAATTTTCGCGTCCCACGTGTCCAGCACGTCCCGGTTCGGATTCTGCGCTTCCTTCCACAACCGCGCATTCTTGGTTTGAATGTAGGAGATGAATTCCTGCGCTTTTTCCGGGACTTTCAGTTCGGGATGCATGGGCCGCCAGCAACAAAAGATGGACCCGGACTTGGCCGAGTTCCGGTCCCTGCTGGTCGATGGTCCCATGCGTCGCGAGAAAGATGACCGCGTTGAGCGCGATGATTCCCCAGGTGATAACGGGGTATCGGCGGCCTTGCATATTTTCATGGCGAAGCGGGATCAGCATCTGCGTTTCTCCACCCGGGAAGCAAAAACGATGATTCTCCGACAGCTTTCCTTGTCCCAGTTTAGGAGGCCTGGAAGGATCGGGAGCGGGTTTTTCGAAGCCGATACGGGAATCAGTTACAGCTTACGGTTTAGACACGCGGAGACGGGACGAAACGGTGCGGGGAATTCCCGTATCTACAACTAAATAATAAAGTTAGACGAGCTACGCGTTCACCGCATTCCTCGGGTGGACACCCGGCGCGACACCCGTCCCTCAGGTTCAATTCACCGGAAGGGTGGTCGCCTGAGACGGCGCGGAAATCCGCGGCGATACGAACGAGCGCGCGCGGGCCAGGGCGCAAACCGCGAGGACCGTCAGAATGGGATCGATCGGATGGCGGTAACGCAGGATGCTGTGCGTCAAGTAGTACGTCGCGGGAAATACGATCGGGGCAATCCAGACGGGCGCGGCTTCCCATCCGTAAGAGCGCCACGTCAGATAGAGGCCCCCGAAAGTCAGAAGGGAGAGCACCGAGGTGAGCCCAATGTAGAACGTGCCGGCGTGCAACGCGCTCACCCAACGGTCCGAGGGAACGTCCCCGCGGCCCGTCCAGGTATCGACGAACCGGCCCCAAGCGGACTTGAGGAAGAAGGCCGGATGCACTGCGATGAATTCGGCCGCTTCGCGCTGCTTCGCCTGCATGTAGCGCGTTTCACCCAAAAGGAGCAGTTGCTGCATCTCGCGCGTATCGGCGACCGGGTGATGTTCCGGGCTCCAGTTTCTTTTTACATCGGGATTGTTTCCCAGCCACAACTCCAGGCCGATATTGTCCTTGATGGGCACCAGCTTTCCGAACGCGGCGTAATTCCTGGCCGTCCAGGGAACAAGGACCAAAACGAAGCACAGGACGGTCACGGCGCTTTGCGGCCCCCAACTCAATCGATCCCGCCACCGATGCTGCGCCATCCAAAACAGCAGGATTGGAAAAAGGATCCCGAGCGCGGGGTTCATCAACGCGGCAACTCCCCACAACGCGCCGTACCCCGCCCACGGGAGAAACGATGCCGTTGCGGGAAGGTCCAGCGTCCAGTAAACGAGCAGCGAGAGAAAGAACGCCGAAAAGCTCGGGTCCCACAGCCACTCCAGAGGAAAGATCACGGCAGTCGGCAGAAAAACCCACATCCACGCAGACGCCAGCCCAATACCGCGGCTTCCGATCTTTTTCCCGATTCCGTAGATGGGCCAGCAGGTGAGCGCCGACATCAGGCAATTGAGAAAAAGGCAAAGGACCATCGCCGCGTAGCCGTCGTTGCCCGTAAGCTTCAGCCCCAGGGCGATCAGCCACGGATACGCGGGCGCAACCCACCCCGTAGGACCGTGCATCCCCGCGAGAGGGCTCGAAAATCCGTTCCCGAGAGCCATGGACCACGCCACGTTCCAGGTTTCGTGGCTGGTGGGGAAAAATAAGAACTGATGGGCGTCCCGCTCGCGATGGATCGCCCAAAGCAGCGACATCCGCAAGAAAAACGCCGCGATGAATGCCGACGCGGGAGACTGCAGCGCGGCTGCGATCTGTTTTTTGATCCGTGTAGAGGCCACGAAGTGTATGTCCCGCCGATCCCGTCGAAATCCGGGAGTCGGCTGGCAGAAGCGACTCGCGAGGGTCGTCCAGCGTTCCTCGCGAATTCTTTCATACTAAATCGGATTGCGAGGCGAACGGACCGGCGGCGGGCAGGTTGTTGCCCGGATAGCTACGGGGCAGGATCGCTGTGGGGTTGGGCGCCTCAATCCAAAAAAGCCGGCGGAAGAGTTGGCGCCGCGTTTTCTTGCGGCGGCGCCGGATTTCCCGTTATCGGGCTGCCATCTGTTTGGCCGCAGCGGGCGGCGGAGTCATAACGGCTGCAAGAATACGGATCATGCCATCGGTCTTGCTCAGCGCGTAAATTTCGCCGTCGCCGCCCAGCGAGAGGCGCACATCCGCGCGGCCTCCGCCGTAGGGAACGTAGTAGGGATCCGCCTTGGGCGTCACGAACGTTTTCCCGCGCCAGCCTCCGGTCATGTTCGCCGCGCCGGGCAGAACGCCGAGATGAGCTGCCGGGTCGACGATGCCGTCCTTGTGGGCGAAGGCGTCAGCGATGATGTCGTACAGGCGGCGCTTCGCCGGCGCTTTATCGGCGGTGTCGTAAGGGCTTCTGTACAGTACCTGGATCTCGTGAATCGCGGCTTGCTTGCCGCGCTCTCCGTGGGAGGCGATCATTTCGGCCAGGTCGGCGTAAAAGAGCCGTCCCGTGGTCATATCCGTGAAAATATATTTTCCAGCCATCTGCGGCATCTTCTTGCCGCGGTAGACGAAGCCGCTGCCGATCGCGTCGCCTTCTTCGTGGCTGTACACCGCCACGGGATAAATGGGCGCGACTGGTTTCTCCAGTCCTTCCACCGCGATCAGATCCGACGCGGGGAACGCAACCTGCGGGCTCGACTGCGTCCCGGTTTTTCCGCCTCCGGGAACGATCAGCACTTCATTGCCTTCGCGCTGGGAGTAGCCGTAGTTGCCGCCCTTCGTGACGATGTCCACTTCCTCCCAGGAGTGCAGGCCGATGTCGTTCGCGAGCAGCGTGTTGGTTTCGGCGTCCCAATCCATGCGGTGCGGATTGCGAAAACCGTAGGCGAAGACTTCGCCCCTCGCGCCCGGAACCGAAACGAACGGATTCGGGTCGGCGCCGGTGGAGGGAATCCGGTAGCGTCCGTTCTCGCTGAGCTTGTCGTTCGGACGCAGCGCGAGGTCGGGCGTAATTCGCAGAATTTTTCCCTGCAAGGCGCCGAGCGTTTGCGGCGTGGTCTGCGTCGGTCCCGGAGTTTCTCCCGATCCGCCATCGCCCACGGAAATGTAGAGGTTGCGGTAATTGGCGCTGCCGGGCTTGGCCAGCGGATCGAACAGAATGTCTCCCATCGGGTGAATCAAGCTGTTGAACCCGACGCGCAGAATTTCCCGCGCGGTGCCCTCGAACGTGGAATTCTTGATGTTCGTGTCCGTCCATTCGACGAGGACGGATTCATTCTGGTCGTCGCCCGCGGGCGGTTTCACCACGGGAGTCGTCGCGTACCCGTCGAGCTTCAATCCCGGCAGATGCGCGTTCGTCGGCTCGCCGGAGCCGGGCTTGGAGGGATCTTCCACGTGCACGGTATAAAACTTTCCGTTTTTCGCGTAGTTCGGATCGAAGACGATCGCGGACACTCCGGAACCGAAGCGGTCGGTCGAGTACTTGGGAAAAATTTCCGGGAACGTGAGGTAGGGAGTGAATTTCTTGGACGCCTTGTCCAGAAGATAGAGATTGCCGTTCATGTCCGCGACGAAAAAGCGGCCGGACGCCAGCGGTGCGTTCGCCGGTTCCGAACGCAGCACGTTCACGCGCGCGAGCATTCCCTTGTAATCGATGGGCGGCGGATAGGCGTGATCTCCCATCGCGCTCGAAAGCGGCGGATTCGCGTAGTCCTCGATCAGGATCGCCGTGCCGTCCTTCAGCACCTGCGGACGCGAAGGATATTGCAGCGGGTACTGCGCCCAGACCGCAGGCAGAGCGAGCAGCGCCACCGCGAGCAACGCAACGCCGCCATAAAACTTCACGCGCCGCTCGATCCATTTTTGCGGGTGGATCGTTTTTCGTAGGTTGATCATTTTTGTGGAGCCGATCATGGCGAGAACCTCCTGGATTCGTCCGCAAGATTTCCGGACGCGCCCGGCACGCGTAGCCAAACGCGGCAGCCGCATCTGTGCTTAAAGAGTCGGGGAAAAGTATACACAACCACGGTCCGCAAAATCAGCCGCGTGTGCACCCGACCGATGGTCGCCGAATCCGCAGGTTTCGCGTCCGGCCGCCCGGAGAAACTGCGATAGTGACTCGTTTTGATTTTAGCTTGGGTGACTTCGGGTTTTAGGTTCCACGAACCTGTGCGATTATACGGGCATGAAGAAACGCAAGCGAGCGCACAAACGGATACGTGGAAGAAGGCAACAAGCAGGTAAAGATGTGAACCAACTGGCGCACTCAATCCTGGAGCAAAGTACGTCCGAGTCTGCCACCAAAAATCCCAGTGCGGTAGCGTTAGGAAAGTTGGGCGGCCCAAAGGGCGGCAGAGCACGAATGGGCCAGCTAACTGCAGAAGAGCGCTCAGAATTGGGTTCGATGGCCGCTAAGAAGCGGTGGGGCAAGCTCTAGGCATTTGGATTAGTCCATTCCTTCAGCCCAAAATTGGATCCCGTTTTCGCGATTACTCCATTGTCCCTTTCCGAGTCTACGTTCAGCACATTGTACAAAGTGCGATAAAGGTTCGCCGAATTGGTACGTATGCCTCCGGCCCGTATTGCCTCCGCAATAGTGCGAGTAGACTGTGGCACATGCACTGGCAATGACCGTAGGAAGTCTACTGATGCTTCCTTCATCGTCATATTCGCATACCGCGTGGATACTACGAGAACGCGAGCATCTACGGCAGCAGGGACTGCCGCAGTACTACTATTTCCATTAGTTGTCACCAATTCCTCCAAAGCGGCTATAGCCGCATTCAATTTTTCCCTTTCTCGCTTTAGGGTGGCGAGGGCAATTTCGACAGACTGATAGCTTGTCATGACCATATAAACTCCTCCTTGACATGACTTTACAGATCTGATATAAAAGAAATCGAGAGTTTTAAAGGGGGCAAGTTGCCTCGCCCCCGCACCCCTTTCCGAGGGGCATTTAGACTCTCATAAGATACCCTCACAATCTGGGCCGTTACTCTGAATCCCGCCAAGGATCAACCAGAGTGGCGGCCTTAATCATTTATACTCTCAGCATGGGACTTCGTCAATCCCCTCAGTGGGATTACTTTAGCTTATGCCATATGCCAGAGCGCTCTGGTATGAATAGGCCATGTACAAACTAACCCAATTGAAGCGCACGCAGATCGTCGCCCCACTGGTCGAAGGTAATTCACTTCCCGCAGCTGCCGTCCACTAGGTTCTTCAGCCGGAATCTGGTAAAC
This sequence comes from uncultured Acidobacteriota bacterium, assembly GCA_963800455.1. Taxonomy (GTDB): domain Bacteria; phylum Acidobacteriota; class Terriglobia; order Acidiferrales; family UBA7541; genus Palsa-360. The sequence continues at coordinate 3,108,929 of CAWDAY010000004.1, forward strand.
TGAGTCTCGCGATGGGCTGTATCCCGACGTCAGGGAGCGGCACCGGAGGCGGTTATGAGCGCGGTTCCTTCTGCGGGCAACGGCAAGATTACCGTGCCCGGCATCCTCGAACGCAAGTCCCGGGTTTCCTCACAAAATTCAGCAGCGGCAAAGATCACGTGTCTCACGGCATATGACTATCCAACGGCGCGGCTTCTCGACGAGGCCGGCGTGGACGTTCTCCTCGTCGGCGATTCGCTGGCCATGGTGATGCTCGGATATGAGAGCACGCTGCCGGTCACCATGGAAGAAATGCTGATCTGCACGCGGGCGGTCCGGCGCGGCACGCGACGCGCTTTGCTCGTGGCGGACATGCCGTACGGCAGCTACCACGATGACCCGGCGGACGCTGTGCGTCGCGCCATGCGTTTTGTGAAGGAAGCGGGCGCGGAGGCCGTCAAAGTTGAAGGCGGCGAACACCGCATGGAAATGATCGCGCGGCTGGTGGACGCCGAGATTCCGGTGATGGGGCACATCGGCCTCACGCCGCAGTCCGTGAATGCGTTCGGCGGATTCCGCGTGCAGGGCAAGACCGCGGAGGCGGGCGAACAGATTCTGCGCGACGCGCGGGCGGTGGAAGCCGCCGGGGCGTTTTCCATCGTGCTCGAATCGATCCCCAGGGAACTGGCGGCGCGCATTACCGCCGAGCTGCGCATTCCCACGATCGGCATCGGCGCGGGACCGGATTGCGACGGCCAGGTCCTCGTCATCCACGACCTGGTCGGCATGAGCTTCGTCCACCAGCCGAAATTCGCGCGGCGCTACGCCAACGTGGGCGAAGCGATTTCCCGCGCGGCCGCGGAATATTGCCGCGACGTCCGAGAGGGATCGTTCCCTTCGGATGCGGAGTCGTATCACGCGCGCGCCGAGAAAGCCGCGACGCCCGTCGAGCAGCACAAATAAGCGCGCATTCCAAAATCCTGTATTAGAATCCGCCTCCGGAGGAATTCGATGGTTACGCCTGAACTGCTGCGCCTTCTGTTTCAATACAACGCCTGGGCCGATCGCCGCCTGCTCGATGCCTGCGCCTCGCTCACGAACGAACAATTCACGCGGAATCTCGGTTCGAGTTTCAGCTCCGTGCGCGACACCGTCACGCACCTCTACGGCGCGGAATGGGTGTGGAACGAGCGATTTCAGGGGCGCTCGCCTTCGAGCCTGGTTTCCGGAGCCGGGTATCCCGATCTCGCCTCGATTCGGCCGAAGCTCGAAGAAATGGACCAGTACTACATCGACTTCGTTTCCAAAATGACGCAACAGGATTTGGACCGGGTCATCCGCTACAAGGGTTTTAACGGCGACGAATTTTCCAATCCGCTGTGGCAGAGCCTGCATCAGCTCACCAACCACGCCAGCTATCATCGCGGGCAGGTGGTCACGATGCTGAGGCAGCTCGGCGTGAAGCCGGTCTCGACCGATTTGATCATGTACTATCGCGAGCAGGCGGCCGCCGCGCGCGCCTGATTTTATGTAGCACAGGCTTCAGCCTGTGGGGGCAGTCCTTGCAAGGCCCAAACCTCACAGACTGAAGTGGAGTGAACCCCTATTTTGAGACAAACGGAACTGGCACACTTAGCAGTGAAAGGGGCTGCGAGTGGGCAAGAAACGGTTGCGGCGGCATACGCGGGAGTTCCGTCGGATGGCGGTGGAGCGACTGAAGAGTTGCGATAACATCGTGGCGTTATCGCAGGAACTGGGCGTTCATCGACGTCTGCTGTATCACTGGCGAGATCAATCGGAGTCTTGGCAAAGTGAGGAATCGCCGCCGGGTAGTTCGCGGGAATCCACTCTGCGGAAAGAAATCAGCCAGCTCAAGCGGGTGCTGGCGGACAAAACGCTGGAGCTGGATTTTTTCAAAGGTGCCTTGCAAAAAGTCGAGGCTCGACGCCGGAACAGCGATATGACTGGCGAGAAGGCATCTACGACGAAATCCAAGAAGTGATGCCTTTGCAAGGCAGCCTAAGCATCGAGCGCATGTGTCAGATGGCCGGAGTGAGCCGCGCGGGATTTTATCGTTCGCTGCGCGAGCGGGCGCCGGTCGAGGAAGAGATGGAAGTGCGGAGCATGATCCAGCAGATCGCCGTCCAGCATCGGCGGCGCTACGGTTATCGGCGGATCAGCGCGGAGTTGCGGCGACGCGGGATGGCGGTGAATCACAAGCGTGTGTTGCGGATTCTGCGCGAAGATAATCTGCTGGGTGTGCAGCCGCGAAGATTTGCGGTGACCACGGATTGCGATCATCGGTTCGAGGTGTATCTGAATCTGGCCGGTCGCATGAATCTGACGGGGATCAATCAGTTGTGGGTTGCGGACATCACCTACATCCGATTGCAGCAAGAGTTTGTATACCTGGCGGTGGTGCTGGACGCGTATTCGCGCAAAGTGGTGGGATGGGCGCTGGACCGCACGCTGGCGGCGCGCTTGCCGATCGCGGCGCTGGAGCAGGCCGTGGCCGAGCGACAGCCGCCGCCGGGATTGGTGCATCACTCGGATCGCGGCGTGCAGTATGCCTGCGGAGATTACGCCCAGGTCCTGCAACGGCACCGAATGATTCCGAGCATGAGTCGTCCGGCGAACCCCTACGACAACGCCAGTTGCGAGAGTTTTATGAAGACGTTCAAGCGAGAAGAGATTTACGCCAACGAGTACCGCGACCTGGAGCATCTTTTCGCGAATATCGAAGCGTTCATCGAACAATACTACAATCGGTGCTGGTTACATTCGGCGTTGGGCTATCGTTCGCCAGAGGAATTCGAGCGAGATGCCAGTCCAGCGATCTATTCTACTGGAGCAACAATGAGTTTTTTCAGGCATGGGGAGATCTAACCGTCCGATGATCGGGAAGACAAAAACGGGGAGCGACTCGACAGACGACTCTCGGCTCATCGTCCGGATGAGTCTCCGGCTGGCTATTCCTCGGCGAGTTGCTCTCCAGCAGAGCTCGCCTCCGCTTCACCAGTCGAACATCATCCTGAAGAAGAAGGCGCAGTTTGAGAAGTAAAATTCATGGAACGGCAAGTGTGCTAGCTTCAAATTGTCTCAGCTGAGGGGTTCACCCCAGAAGTCTGTGCTACCAAAACCCATCCAAACGCAAACTCATTGGATACCATCCACACCATCGAATGGATGAAGCAGGTGGCGCGGCAGGCGCGCGCCGAAGGCCGCTCGTCCGGCTTCGTGCCGACCATGGGCGCGCTCCACGCCGGCCACCTCTCGCTCGTTCGCGCGGCTCTGGCCGAATGCCGGCCGGTGATCGCGTCGATCTTTGTAAATCCCGCGCAGTTTGGCCCCAGCGAAGATTTTCAGAAGTATCCGCGCGCGTTCGAAGACGATTGCAAAAAACTGGAAGCCGCCGGCGTCGACTATCTGTTCGCGCCCGAGCCCGCGGAAATATATCCGCCGGGATTTCGCACCTGGGTGAACGTCGAGGGCCTTTCGGAGCGCCTCGAAGGACGCGCGCGGCCCGGCCATTTTCGCGGGGTCACGACCGTGGTCCTGAAGCTTCTCGAAATCGTGCAGCCGCAGAAGGCGTTTTTCGGGCGCAAGGACGCGCAGCAGGCGCGCATCATCCGGCAAATGGCGCGCGATCTGCACTTGAACTCGGAAATTGTCGTGTGCCCGATCGCTCGGGAGCCGGACGGACTGGCGATGTCGTCGCGCAACTCCTACTTGAATGCCGCGGAGCGCCGCGCCGCTACGATCCTGTTTCGCGCGCTGGAGGGAGCGCGCTCCTCGATTGCGCGTGGAGAGCGCGACGCCCTGCGGATTGCGGCTTCGATGCGCGAACTGATCCGCACGGAGCGGCTTGCCGAAGCGGATTACGTGGAAGTCGTCGACGCCGAAACGCTCGAGCAGGTCACGCGGCTGCGAGGCGTGTGTCTCGCGTTGCTGGCCGTGAAGATCGGCGGCGTTCGCCTGATTGACAATCTTCTCATCGAAGAGCGCGATGGCTCGTTTCTCGCGACGCTATAAGACGCCGACTGGACAGCCCGTCGAAACGGGCAAATTAGTTTGTAATTCCAAGTGCTCGCACCGAGCGCTCGGAATGACAAAATCTTGAGTATTTCCGCAAGCTGCTCGATTCATGTTTGAAATTCCCGAATCCCCAAACGCCGCGTTCTTTGATATAAGTAAATCAGTCAGATGGGTACGTCCGCGGCGGGTGGAATCGGGCCGCGGAAAATCCTAGGAATTCCTCAGAAATGGCGGAGAGGATCATGAATCGAAGGATGGTGTTGGTCTTTTGCGCGGCACTCGCTTTGCTGGGCTTGTGCGGAACCGTCTCCGCGCACCACGGTTCGTCGAATTACGATACTTCGAAGTCCACCTCGGTAACGGGAACCGTAACGAAATTTGATTTCATCAATCCGCATTCGGCGATCCATCTCGAAGCGAAAAACGACAAGGGCGTTGTCGAACAATGGCTCGTGGAGGCCGATAGTCCGAACAACCTGGCGAGGACCGGCTGGACCAGGGAATCGCTCAAGCCGGGAGACCAGGTCACCATCGTCGGCAATCGCCTGAAGGACGGCTCCAACGTGCTGCGACTGCAAAAAATAATTTTTGCCGACGGCAGAGTCCTGAAACCGCGCGAAGGCGACGAATACTGATCGCGGCCCGCGGGACATCCGAATCGCCTCACCGCCATCGAGAAGGAGCTTGCCGATGCGAAATTGCTCGCTGGGTTTGAGTCTTGCGCTTCTCGCGGCGCTCTCCATCCCGTTTCCCGCGAAGGCCCAGAACGCGGATCGGCCGCCCGCGGCCAAGGCGGCGCCCGCGGCTCCGGGAGCGGACCTGCTCGGCGTTTGGACGCAGTTCCCGCGCATCGGCAGCAAGAGCGGCGGCGATGGCGGCTTCGTATTCAGCAAGGAAGAGCCGCCGATGACGCCCTGGGCGCTGGCGAAACTCAAGTCCACGAAGGCGCCGCACACCGGCGGCTATACGGGCGAGTCCGACGACACCACTTTGAAGTGCTACCCTCCCGGAGTGCCGCGGATCTATCTTTTCAATTTTCCGATGGAAATTATGGTGGTTCCGGACCGCGTTCTGATCGAGTATGAATTCGGCCATTTCCTCCGCCAAATCTGGACCGATGGCCGGCCGCACCCGAAAGATCCGCTTCCGAGCTGGATGGGCGACTCGATCGGCAAGTGGGAGGGAGACACCCTCGTCGTCGATACCATCGGCTTCAACGATAAAACCTGGCTCGACCAGCTTGGCCACCCGCATACGGAAGAGCTTCACCTCACGGAGCGCTTCCGGCGCATCGCTCCGGATATGCTCCAGATCGATTTCACGTTCGACGATCCGAAGGCCTACACGAGGCCGTGGACCGGAACGAAGCAATTCAAGCTGCGTTCCGACTGGCATATCTCGGAATACGTTTGCGAAGAAAATTTCGACAACAAAGAAATCGGCGATATCAGCAAGTAGAACGAATAGGACGCACCGCCGTTTTTCGGGCTTCAACCTTGCGAGGTCTGAAATCCGCGAGCCAAAAGCAAAGGCCCCGGATCGGCCGGGGCCTTCGACACACATCGTTCCGCCTTCCGTTCTACCGCCCTTCCTTGGACCGGTTTTGAGAGTTCCACAGCGTCTCCCGCCGATCCCGAGCCCGATGGCTACTTGGCAGCCGGGGCTTTGGGCGCTTCGGGCGGATATTTGACGAGCGTCCCGCCTTCGGACTCATACACCTGCGCTCCAATCGCGCCGATCACGTGGACTCCCTTGCTGGCGAGCAGATCCGCCGCGAGGCCGGCCCGGTGCGCATGGTTGGATACGGTGATTACCGGCCGGTCCGTCGGGATTTCGGCGAGATGCTTTTCGAGGTCCGCCGCCTGAATGTTGAGGTAGACGGGGAATCCGCCGTTCTGCGCGATTTCCGTGGGACGCCGGACGTCAAGCAGCAAGACGCTGCCGGGCTTGGCGAGCAGCGCATCGAATTCCGCGCGAGTGAAGATTTTGGCCTTGGAAGTTTGTGCGGCAGGTTGCTGCGCGAAACTCACCGCGGAAGCGAACAGGATCAGCAGAACGAGTTTTTTCATTGGATTCAGTTTCCCTTTCGGAGGCTTTCGGAATCGTGCTGTTTACGCGTTCCCGAATCTAGTGCCAACCAGCGGTTAATGCCCAGACAATCTAGCACAAACTGACCGAGGATGATCTGAGCTTTCGCATCCGCTCTTCCGGCACTTCAGGGCGTTGGATGTTCTCCGGGCGCGCATGGTTACTCTCACGGGCGTTGCCGTTCCGGGCGGACGGGTATAGTCTTGGCCCATGCGACGCCTGTTCCATTCCGTGGTCCTAAGATCCACGATCTTCATTGGGATCTGCATTCTGTTTTTGTCCGGCCCCGGCGCCGGCGGCTTTTTCCCGAAGGTGTTTGCGCAGGGATGGGAGCCGGCGATTCGCGATTTTGAAGAAGCCGACAAAATCCATCCGCCAAAGCCGGGCTGCATCGTGTTCGCGGGGAGTTCCAGCTTTCGATTCTGGGACTCGCTCGTTTTGGACATGAAGCCGATCGACGTGATCAACCGGGGATTCGGCGGCTCGGAGTTTTCCGACCTCGATCTGTACGCGAAGCGCATCGTGGTCGCCTACCATCCGAGCGCGGTGGTCGTCTACGAAGGCGACAACGACCTTGCCGAGGGCTCGACGAAAACGCCCGAAATGGTGGCCGCCGACTTCCGGAAATTCGTGCAAATCGTTCACGGCGCATTGCCGGACACTTGGATCTATATCCTCGCGATCAAGCCATCGAAGCTGCGCTGGAACCAGTGGCCCGCGATGAAAGCGGCCAACAAGCTGATGCAAGACTACGCGGCGACCGAGCAGCGCGTGCAATACGTCGACATCGCCACGCCGATGTTCGACGCGAGCGGAAATTTGCCGCGCGACCTCTTCAAGTCCGACGGCCTGCACCCCACCGCGAAGCTCTACGCCATGTGGACCGCCATCCTCAAACCGATTCTTCTCCAGCGATTTGCGCCGGAGAAAAGCAGTTCCCTCCCGAGTGGCGCAGGCTTCAGCCTGTGGGGTTTGGCCTTGCAAGTACGAAAAGCCACAGGCTGAAGCCTGAGCCACTCCAACCCGAACGGCTCGGCAACTCTTCCTCTCTCCTGCTAGAATAAAGATTCGTTTCAACGCGCGCGCGAAACCGATCGCGGGGACACAGCCGAATGTTTGAGAACCTGACAGACAAGCTGCAGCGAGTCTTCAAGAACCTGCGTGGACAGGGAAAACTCACGCAGGAGCACGTCGAAGAAGCGCTCGCAGGAATCCGCGAAGCGCTGCTCGAAGGCGATGTGAACGTCGGCGTGATCGACGAGTTGCTCGTGCACATTCGCGAGAAGGCGCTCGGTTCCGAAGTGCTGCTGCAGCTCTCTCCCGATCAGCAAGTCATCAAGATCGTGCGCGATGAGCTGGCGCTGCTTCTCGGCAAGCACGCCAAGCCGCTGTTCTCCTCGCGCCCGCCGTCGGTCTGGATGATCGTCGGTCTGCAAGGCTCGGGCAAAACGACCACCACCGGCAAACTGTCGAAGTGGCTCGCCGCGCATGGCCACCGGCCCATCGTGGTCTCGACGGACGTCTACCGTCCGGCGGCTCGCGAGCAGCTGGCGCAAGTGGCCAAAGCGGTCCATGTCCCGGTCTGGCCCGGCGCGGGCACCGACAAGCCGCTCGAAATCGTTCGCGGCGCGATTCGCGAAGCCAAGCTTTCGGCGTACGACGTGATTCTCGTGGACACCGCCGGCCGCCTTCACATTGACGACGCACTGATGGAAGAGTTGAGCGCCCTGAAGCGCGACCTCACGCCCGCGGAAATCCTGTTCGTGGCGGACGCCATGATCGGGCAGGACGCGGTGCGCTCCGCGGGCGAATTCCACAAGAGGCTCGGCCTGACGGGCGTGGTCCTGACCAAGCTCGACGGCGACGCGCGCGGCGGCGCGGCGCTTTCCATCGGAAAAGTCACCGGAGCGCCGGTGAAGTTCGTGGGCACGGGCGAAAAATACGATGCGTTGGACGCGTTTTACCCCGAACGCATCGTGTCGCGCATCCTGGGCATGGGCGACGTGCTGTCGCTGATCGAGCGGGTCGAGCAGTCCGTCGACGCCAAGCAAGTGGCCGAGCTCGAGCGCAAACTGCGCCGCAGCGAATTCACGCTGGAGGATTTCCGCGACCAGCTGCGGCAGATCCGCAAGATGGGGCCGCTCGAGCAGGTGCTCGGCATGCTCCCGAAGATGGGGCCGCTGGCGAATGTTCCCAAGGACGCCCATGTGGACGAATCGCAATTGAAGCGCATCGAGGCCATCATCAACTCGATGACCAACTCGGAGCGCAACGACCACAACGTAATCGACGGCAAGCGCCGGAAGCGCATCGCCCGCGGCAGCGGCACTTCGGTGCAGGAAGTCAACCAGGTCCTGAAGCAGTACTTGCAGATGCGCCAGATGATGAAGCAGTACGGCGCGCTGGCCGCCCAGGGCCGCCTCAAGGGTCTCGGCAAACTCAGCGGCATGTCGTGACGGTTCGGCCGTTTCCGCCACCACCCCCAGACAAACCCTAGCCTGCCCGCCGCATCTCTACAGGAGGGCCAACCGGGGGGAATCGGCGGTCTACGGGGTATCGCAAACGCGGGGAACCAGCTATAATCTTGGGCCAGGAGGAAGTGAATCGTGCTGGCAATCCGCTTGGCTAGGTTTGGAAAGAAGAAGCAACCGTTTTACCGCGTGGTGGTGTTGGACAAACGCAAACCCCGTAATGGCAGGACCGTCGAAGTCGTCGGCACATACGATCCGCTCCAAAAGCCCGCGGCAGTTAAGTTGGATGCCGAGCGCGTGAAATATTGGCTGTCTTGCGGCGCGCAACCCAGCGACACCGTGCGCAGCTTTTTGACGGCCCAAAAGATCGCTTGAACCGCCCCGCGGTTCAAGGTTGGTTCCGCTGGCCCTCGGAACCTGAGTACAAGTGAACACTCAAGTTCAAGCCGCGAATGCGACTGGTGGAGGGCCCATGAAGGACCTTGTGGAAGCGATTGCGAAGGCGTTAGTCGATCATCCCGAACAAGTTCAGGTACGATCGGTGGATGGGGAACAGGTCACCGTCCTTGAGTTGCGCGTGCATCCCGAAGATCTGGGCAAAGTGATCGGAAGGCAGGGGCGGACGGCGAAATCCATCCGCACCATCCTCGGCGCCGCCGGGATGAAAATCCGGAAACGCCTCACGCTTGAAATCCTCGAATAGAGTGCCCGCGGAAGAATTCACCGGCGTAACGCTCGCGAAAATCCTGCGTCCTCGCGGACTCCGCGGCGAAGTGGCCGCCGAAATTCTGACCGACTTTCCCGAACGCCTGCCGAAATTGCGGGAAGTATGGCTCGCCGACGGGCGCAGCGCGCCCCGGCGCGTGCGCGTGCGGCGCTGCTGGCTGGCCACCAGCCGGGGCGGCCAGGCCATTTTTCATTTCGCGGACATCGATACCGTGGAAGCCGCGGAAACGCTGCGCGGGCTCGAAGTGCAGGTGCCGATCGAGCAGCGCGCCAAGCTCGACGCGGGAAGCTATTTTGTCGGCGACCTCGCCGGTTGCGAGGTTTGGGAAGACGGCGCTTCCGCGGCGCTCGGTTCGGTTCGCGACGTCGAATTCCCGGGCGGGCCGCCGCTGCTGGCGGTGGATACGAAGGACGGCGAAGTCTTGATCCCCTTGGCAACTCACATTTGCATTCGGATCGATGTGAAGGCGAAACGCATCGATGTAGTCCTCCCCGAAGGCTTGCTGGATTTGAATCGTGGCTAATCGCATCTTGAATTAGTCCCCAAACGGAGGCCGCGTTACACTATCTCCGCCATGCAGTTCGAGATCGTCACAATTTTTCCGGAATTTTTTGCCGGTCCGCTGGATTACGGAATCGTGCGCCGAGCGCGCGAAGCGCATCTCGTGGATGTGCGCGTCCACGATCTCCGCGCCTTCACGCATGACCGGCACCGCACCGTCGACGACCGCCCGTTCGGCGGGGGCGAAGGCATGGTCCTGAAGCCGGAACCGCTGTTTGAGGCCGTGGAATCGATCGCGGGCGCGGACCGCACAGCTCACCCCGGCACCGCCGTTGTGCTGCTATCGGCGTCCGGAAAATTGTTCCGCCAGGATACGGCGCGCCGATTTGCGCGGCTCGATCGGATCGTTCTCCTGTGCGGCCGTTATGAGGGCGTGGACGAGCGCGTGGCCGAACATCTCGCCACCGACGAAATCTCCATCGGGGATTTCGTCTTGTCCGGCGGCGAATTGGGTGCGGCCCTGATTGTGGACGCCGTCACGCGCCTCCTTCCCGGCGCTCTCGGCAACGAAGATTCCTCCATAAATGAATCTTTTAGCGCCCCGTCAACGCAGGACGCCGCTCGGGCAATCACGAATCACGAATCACCAGTCACGAATCACGTCCTCCTCGACTGCCCGCACTACACGCGCCCCGCCGAATTTCGCGGCTGGAGCGTGCCGGAAGTCCTGCTGGGCGGAAATCACGAGGAGATTCGCCGCTGGCGTTTGCAGCAGGCCCGGGAAAAAACGAAACGCAATCGCCCGGATTTGCTGGCCGCCGCTTCCTGGAACGCGGCCGAATCATCGACGTAAAATTTGTGGAGCGAAGCGATCCCGTACAATCTCGAATCCTTACTCTAGCGAATGGACACTTCACAGTTGACGAACACGAAGAACGGAGACTCCTCACAAGCAATCGCGGATCTTCTGGGAACAGGCCGGATCCTGCGGCCATCCCAGGAAAGGCAGATCGACGCGCTCCGAACGCTCCTGTCCGGGGCCCTGGCGGCGGGACTGCTGCTGTGGGTCGCGCTATACAACGGTTATCCCACCGTCTTCTCGGACACCGGCGGCTATCTCTGGACGGGCGCGTATCACGTTGCCCTCCCGCCCTTTCGCGCGCCCGGATACAGCGTCTTCGCGGGCCTCGCGGTCCTGGCGGGAAGCGCCTGGTGGATCGTCGCGATGCAGTCGATCCTCGTCGTGTACGTGTTGTATGAAACCTGCGACTACCTGTTTCAAGGCGACCGAAAATTCGTCGCCCGCTGCTTCCTCGCGGGTGTCTGCGTCCTAGCGGCGCTTTCGAGCTTGCCCTGGCTAGTTTCGTCCATGATGCCGGACGTTTTCGCGGGAGTGTATTTTCTGTCAGCATTTTTGCTCGCATCCGCGGGCGAGTTGAGTCTCGTACGGCGGATCGCCCTCGCCGCGGTTTTGATGATCTCTCTCAGCGGCCACTTGTCGTTATTTCCCATCGCGGCGCTGTACATCCCGGCGGTGTTCGTCCTGAGGCTGGTGGGCCGCGAGACGCGGGGATTTCCTTCCACGCGCGCCGCCCTGGCCTGGCTGCTTGTGCCAATCGTCGTCACGGGACTCTGGACCGCGGCCATGAATTACAAGGAGAGCGTTGGCTTCAGGCTCTCGCCATCCAGAAACGCGTTCCTGCTGGGAAGACTGTTTGGCGACGGCCTGGCCCCGGAATTCCTCCGGCAAAATTGCCCGACGCGGCAGTTCATTTCCTGCCGATACCTCTCGGATTTGCCCAAGACAGAGACGGAATTCCTGTTCCAGCATCCGCTCTATCGCGATCTTAAAGGACATGAAGAGGAAATGGACGCGCTCGTGCGAGGGACGATTTCCGCCTACTCCGGACGGTTTCTGATCAGCAGCGCCAAGCAAACGTTGCTTCAGCTTGCCGCTCTGCGCACCGGCGACGATGTACGCTCGTATGCCGCGAAAGAATGGAACAACTACGCAATCCTCCAGGTGTTTTCCGGCGAGGTGCAGGAATACTGGAATAGCAAACAGTTTCGCAATCGACTGGTGCCGGCGGCCGATGCGGCTGCGTCAGTTCATACGCCGGTGTTCTGGCTAAGCCTGGCGGCCTGTTTTCAATTCGCGTGGATGGGCCGGTTCGCGCGAATGAACAAATTTTTGGCCTCGGCGATCCTCTTTCTGATGATCAATGCATTCGTTTGCGGGGCTTTGGCTGGAGTGTACGATCGGTACCAGGGCCGTGTGGCGTGGATCGTCCCATTCAGCTTGTTCGGCTATGGCTGCTGTTGGCTTAGAGAATGGAGATTCCGAGCCGCTCGCGAGGAATCTATTTCCCCGTGGGTTCATAGGGAGACACGCTCGCATCGTCCGAGTCCGGTTCAAATAGCCACACCTCTCGATTCCGAAAATATTGCAGAAGAGGGCTGAGGTCCATTCCCGGAATCTCGCGCGCCCAGACGATTTTTGCGCGATCGATGTCGGAGTCGTTGTAGACGTATTCTTCCCCTGAATTGTGATCCTTCGAATAGCGCACCAGGACGAGATGCTCGCCCGGAAGCGCTTGCAACTGTTTTTCCACCGGCCCGCGGAACGGTTCGTTCAGGTCATCCACATACGGAAACGCATCCGCATAGAGATTCTTTTGGATATTGCAAATTTGCAGCACGATCAGGAGGACCAGCAGGACTTCGCAGCACGCGCGGAACCATGGTTGCCGGGCCGCGGAGGGCCTCCTGACGAACGATCGAGCCAATCTCAGGATCACCAGGCCAACCATCGAGACGGCGAGCGCAAAAACGCTGTGGCGCTGCGACCATTCGAACAAAGCATTCGGCTGGGACATGGCCGCGTGCGCGAAATAGACCGGCCCGATGAGCAGGCTGAATAGCACGACGAGCCGCGTCAACCCAACTCCCGCGGGCCTGCCGAGAATGCGAAACCGCCGCAACGCGCGCAGGCACTCGATCATCAAGACGAAGGCGGTCGCCATGAGCGGCGCCGCATAATGCGCGTGGTAGTAGACGACGATCCAGAGGCAGAACGCAGACAGCGCAAACTGCGCGGCCAGCAGGCGACTCCGCGGCTCCTTCCACAGCACCCACGGCAACGCGAGAAAGGGAACGGAAAGCGCGGGCCCGAGAAAAAATTCCCAAAAATCCGTGGACTTATACCACCACTGCCCGACGGCGGCCGGCCAGCTGGCCTGGTAGAGGCTCGGCAAAAAATTATGGTAGAAATCATCAAACTGCGGATTGGCGTAAGGAATGGGCGGCTTGTCGTGCTGCCAAAGAAAAACCGCCGTCGTGATCATCCTCCCTTCGATGAAGTGCGGAAACACCGCCGGGCTGCCGGTCACGCGCCAATTGTAGAATCCAACAAAAATCGCGGCGCAAAGAAGCACGGCGAGCGCCGGCGCCGCGATGCGCCTCATCGCCGTGCCTCGCGCGGTGGCGTCCAGCCGCAGCACCCACCACAACAGGGCCGCGCCGAAGGGTACGAAAAAAATCGCTCCCTCAACCGGCCGGCTGATCGCAAGAATGCCCGCACCCAAACCGAAGAGAATCGCGTCGCGCGGGCGCTGTCGATCCCAGATTCGCGCCAAGGATCCGAGCACCAGCGCAGCCCCGGTCGCCGCGACCGCTCCGCCCCAATAGCTGTCGATCCAGTAGCTGAACACGCCGAAGCGCGCCCAAACCAGGAGGCCTCCGAGAAGCGCCCACTCCGGCGGCGCCCACCCCTGCAGCATCCAGGTGAACGCCATACACATCGCGGCAACGCTCAGCAGCACGCCGATCCACGGCTGGCCCAGCAATTTTCCGGCGGCCAAAGCCATTCCTTGCGCCGGCGGGTACATCGACGCGTACGTCGGATGCTGGATCACATGGAATGTGTCGAAGAAAACCCAAAGCGGATGCGGCGGATTCGCGAGCCGCCCGTGGGCGAATGTGTCCGCCGCAAGCAGGTAGCTGAATTCGTCGTGCACCTTGGGCTGCGGCACGTGTTGCCACGGCAGGAGCGCCACGCGCGCGAGGATCGTGAGCGCTCCGATGGCCGCTATGGCGAGCCGCTTGTTTCGCGCCAACTGAGAAAACTTTTGTTCCAGCCACGCAAAAATTGGCTCTCCCCACGCGGCTTTGGGCCAGACGAGAACCAGACAGGCGGCGGGAAGAAACCAGTAAAGTATTTGCACGGAATTCATCAGTCTCGAAAGAAGCATACGCGCGACCACGGGTATTCTGCCGAAGTGAATGCTTGACTACAATGCGCTCGCCGAACGAATCGTTTGTTGCGAGAGTTTGAACTTATCCTGGTTGTTCGGGTAAAGCTGAGGAACTGGTCCGATAGCGCCCGAACCGCGACGGGATCGAGTGGCCGAACCTTTTGATAGATGAAAGCGCTGCTGCCGTCCTCCAGGTGGGAAATTCGTAAGGCAGTTTTTGGTACGACTTTCCGATGCCTTCGCCACGCACGAGCTGTTCCGCCAAAATTCCGATGACTCGCTGGTCTTGAGGCGCGAGATGGTAGCCGAACGGAACGGTCAGGACGACGAGTGTCGCTTTTAGCATTTGGTCCGGAAAGCCGTCGCGTTTATCAATGTCATTCGTCTGCGAAATTTTGCTCGCGAGGCCGCGATGCGGCGGGTCGAGCGAAGCGCATGCTTCGCGGGCAATACTCGAATTCAGCGTAAAGGAGCTCGACAAAATATAGATGGCAGAATTGGGCTGCCGGCTCCTATCGTTCAGGGCATCCAATAGGCCGCTGACTTGCTGGAGGTCCGTCCGGACTCTCGGATATAAAGGCTGGGGCGCGATCAGACCAGTTACAAATTCAAGGAACGCGCTCCGGGCAGGAACACGCCCGCAAAGACGCCTACGCCGACGGCCAAAAACGCCACTACGAACGCCGCTTTTCCAGTCACCGGACGAATCCACAGAAACAGGTCGCGCGCAAACAGCGCCACGAACGAGCGCCACGGTTGCAAGAACGCAGTAGAAATGCTGAAAGCCGAAATCCTGCGTCCGGGTGAAAACCATGTACGTGATGAGAAACTGGACGCAGAGGAAATGCACCATGGGACGCCGTCGCGGAATTCTTTCCGAAAGAAGGATTCCCGCGCCCGCGAAGAGAAGCGTCAGCAATCCGAACTGGCGATACATCATCGTCAGATTGTGGAGAACCGGCTGCTTGGAACGATACGCGGAATAAATGTCGCCGTAGTTTGTGAACAGAATTTTCTTCACAAGCGGAAAGGCGATCACAAGCAGGAAGGAAACGGCCGTCCTCCCATCACCGCGGCGTGGGTAACCAGACGCCCAAAATCCGTTCGCCGCTGCTTCTCGGCGGCGAGCCGCACACCCTCGCACGCGGCGATCACTCCGAAAAACCCGAGTACCCAATACGCATACCATCGCCGGAACAAAATGAGAAACGCCAGTAGAAATCCCAAAACGACGAGGCTGCCCAATTTCTGCTCGGCCAAGTCAGCGCGAAAGTAAAGCAGGAGCACAATCGAGAGGATGAGGAGCCCGCCCGCGTCAGGCAGGCCCAACAAGATCGGAGTCCAGAGCAACGGTATCGCTGCGAGGGCGGTAATGGCCAATAGCTGAATGGCGCCGGCGTCAAACGCGCCGGGAACTTCCTCATCTCCCGCAATTCTGGAAACAAGAACGGGAAAGAGTGCCAGCAGCGGAAACGCATAGATCACCGCGATGGAAAGAATGTACGGCAGCCTGCCCGCACCAAACGCAACCCGGAACGGCATGAGGAAGAGCACAGGGAGGACGTTGTAGTCGCTTTCGCGAACGGAAAACAGGACGTATCGAAAGACGCCCAGAGGGTTGATTTCGACAATCATTCCTAGAGATTTGTAGATATTTTTGGTAGCCGACGCTGTCCCAGAAATAGATATAGCGCTCGTGGTGGACATACCAAGCGACGAAGAGAGCGAGGAGCAGGAACACCGGAGCGAACAGGGTGACTGCTCGCCAGCCTTGTTCGCGAATCGCCGGCGCGTTGGACTCAGACGTCCCATCTTCGGTCCGATCCGCTTTCGATTTGGTTGGCATATTGAACCGCAGGACGTCGTGACGGTCGGCTCCGTAACACCTCAGCAGATGGTTACGAACCATCACAGCGCACTTCCGGGATGCTGGCCAGCAAATCCTGTATAAGTGGTGTCGTTTATGAAACTTAACGGGTACGCCGTAGCACCGCTCGTCCCGTTCGAGCCGTGGGATGACTTCTATGGTACAGCCTGCGTTATTGTCAATTTCACTACGCACATCCGGCTGCTAGTATAAACTAAGATCACGGTCCGGGTGGATGTTTCTCTTCCTGGCGCGTCTCCGTGAGGCTCGTGGCATGCATTCGCTACTTTCACCGCAATTCCCGTCCGGTATCAGGTTGAAGAGGTGGAGGGCTATGTCGTAGTGTTTTTTGTCCTCCTTTCCTTTCTGGCTCCGCACCTCTGGGCCGAGAAATTTGAGCCGCTGGAACAACGGTTTCGCCGATTTGCGAGCCGTAAACTGATGGCTGTGGCGGCGGTGGGAGTTTTGGCCTTGGTCGTGCGGGCGGCCGCGCTGCCGATCTTGCCATCCCCTACCAGGCGTTCATGACGAGTACGAAAACCTGCTGATGGCGGATACCTTTGCCCACGGGCGACTCGCCAATGCACCCATCCGATGAGGGACCATCTGGAAACATTTCATGTCCTTCAGGAACCGAGGTACATGGGGATCGTCCCGCCCGCGCAGGCGCTGGCGCTTGCCGCCGGCAAAGTGCTCGCCGGAAATCCCTTCTTCGGTGTGTGGCTGAGCGGCGGAATCCTGTGCGCAGCGCTCTGCTGGATGTTGCAGGGATGGCTCCCGCCGGGATGGGCGCTTCTCGGCGGATTGTTGGCGGTGTTGCGATTCGGGATCGTCAGTTACTGGGTCAATTCCTATTGGGGTGGCGCCGTCCCGGCTGCCGCTGCGGCGCTGGTCCTCGGCGCGTACCCGAGAATCCAAAAACGGGCAACCGTTTTCTCTGCCCTCATCATGGGGGCAGGTCTCGCGATACTTGCGGATCGCAGACCTTCCCGAGGGCTTGGTTTCTGAGCCTGCCCCTTGCTGCGGGCATGCTCATTTTCGGCTGTTCCGAAAACGTGGATCGAGCCTCTGGAGCGCGCTGACGCGCGTCGCCCTCCCCGTCGCTCTCCTGCTGGTCGCGACCCTCGGCTTCATCGGCTATTACAACTGGCGCGTGACGGGACATCCTTTGCGTTCTCCCTACGAGGTGAGCATGGAGACCGTGAACCCCGTGCCCTACTTCCCATGGCAGTTGTTGCGTCCCGTACCGGAGTACCGGGACAGGTATGTCCGAGAATTTTATCTAGGTTGGGACCTTCCGCAATACGAGGAGTCGCGCACGTTCTCCGGATGGATCGCTAGAACGCAAGACAAGCTTCGCAGACTTTCGAGATTTTATTTCGGGGCCGCGCTTGCCTTCCCGCTTCTGCTGGCGAT
The DNA here is from genome assembly GCA_963800455.1 of uncultured Acidobacteriota bacterium. Taxonomy (GTDB): domain Bacteria; phylum Acidobacteriota; class Terriglobia; order Acidiferrales; family UBA7541; genus Palsa-360. Next base: position 3,126,266 of record CAWDAY010000004.1, read on the forward strand.
TGCCGTCGGCGGACTTCGGCCCGTGTTTCTCGGACGCTTGCGTTTTCTCGCTTTATGCTTCGGAATCGGCCTTGCCGGTCTCCTTCTGGAAGTGCAGTATGCGCCGCACTATGCCGCGCCGCTCACCGGGATCCTCCTCGCTCTCAGCGTCCAGGCCATACGCTTTCTCTATGTCTTCGGACGCCGCAATCGTTCGCGATTTCTGCTCGCGGCCCGTGCGGTTCCCGTCATTTGCGTGATTTCGCTCTGTCTCATCGGGACGCAGCGCGCTCGCGGCTACGACTTCGTAGACGATTGGCCGAACTCGTGGTATTCGGCAGTCCCCGGAAACACGCGGCGCGATGACGTGCGGAAGCGTCTCGAACAGCAGCCGGGCCAGCATCTGGTGCTGGTGCGCTATCCGCGGACCCACAGCGTTCACGATGAATGGGTCTATAATCTGAGCGACATCGACGGATCGAAAATCGTCTGGGCGCACGATCTGGGCCAGCCGCGGAATCAAGACCTTGTTGATTATTTTCATAGCCGCCACATCTGGCTTCTCGAAACTGGACACAACCCTGCCAGCGTGACACCCCTCTTTGGACTCCCCTCCGCCGCTGACGTCTAGCGCGACGACAAAAAGCATCGCGAGCGCAAACTGAACATCGCTTGGGCCGAGCCCGGCCAGGGGCCTGTCCAGACGGGCACTTACAGAACTTCGTGACCTGAAAGACACAGCTCCCCACCTCCCGGCGGCACGAGAAGCATCCTGTGAACTACCATCAAGGGAGCCAGACCGCGTTGCGATGCCGGAGTTCCGAAAGCCGGGTTAGACATCCCCGCGCAAGACACTGGATTCGAGGCCGTCACGACCGTGAAGAACAGAAACTTCACCCTCTCCGTCGTAATCCCCGTGCATAACGAGGAACTCGTGCTGCCGTTGTTGCTGGATCGCCTCGGCCATGTGCTGGACGCAATCGAAGGCGGGCCTCACGAAATCGTGTTTGTGGATGACGGGAGCACGGATCGTACGCTGGAGATGCTCCGAAGAAGCCGCTTCGACGGACGCGCGAATTCGAGCCATCGCACTGTCGAGGAACTTCGGGCACCAGCCCGCTCTGAGCGCCGGGCTCGACCACGCGACAGGCGATGCCGTCGTCGTCATTGACGGCGACTTGCAGGATCCTCCCGAAATTATTCCCAACCTCTTGGAACAGTTCCGGGCCGGATATGACGTGGTGTACGTGCAGCGCAAGGACCGCAAGGAAGTCTGGTGGCTGCGGCTCTGTTTTTATCTGTTTTACAGGCTGATGTCGGGGCTCTCGGACATCAAGCTGCCGCTGGACGCGGGTGACTGCGGCTTGATGTCGCGGCGCGTCGTCGCCCAGTTGCGCGGCATGACTGAGCATCATCGGTACCTGAGAGGGATGCGGAGCTGGGTCGGGTTCCGGCAGATCGGGCTCACCGTCGAGCGCGCCCGGCGTCAGGACGGCGAAAGCGGATTGCGGAGCGCTGCCGACAATGAAATTCGCGGCGGACGGAATATTCGCGTTCTCGACCGTGCCCATCCGCGCCGCGTCGCTGCTCGGCGTCGCCGCGATGATCGTGTCCGGCATTTACGCGCTCATCACGATTTACGCGAAATTGTTTCTGCACGAAACGGTCAAGGGATTCGCGGCGCTCATTGTCGTCATGACGTTCCTTTCGGGCATCCTGCTGTTTTTCCTGGGGATCATCGGAGAATATGTGGGGCGCGTGTATGAGGAAATCAAGGCGCGCCCGCTCTACGTTGTCAACCGCTACATCGGTCACGCGTACAATCGCCCCCAGGATTCCGCGGATCGTGCGTCCACAAAGTTTCCAGAGTATGCCTCGGCCTTGCAGGGCGGCATTTCCTCCAGCTCAGGGGATGACATCGACAGGTAAGCGGGAAGTTCACCTTGGATCCCGAATTCAGCCAACGATACTACCGGCAACTGTACGAAACGCACTGGTGGTTTCGCGCGCGGGAGGAATTGATCCTCAATATCCTTCGCCGTGAACAGCCCCGGGACGGATGGCAATCCATTCTCGATGTCGGATGTGGGGATGGACTGTTTTTCAGCGCGCTCCAGCAGTTCGGCCACGTGGAGGGCATCGAGCCGGTTGCCGAAGTGGGTGAGCCCCGACAATCCTTTCAAGCAGGATATTCATATCGGGAGCTTCGACGCAAATTTTCAGCCGGGGAAAAAATACGGACTAATCCTGATGTTGGACGTGCTGGAGCACCTGGACGATGCCGTCGGCGCGCTCCGCCACGCTCTAGCGCTACTCCGTCCGGGAGGATTGCTGCTCATCACGGTCCCCGCTTTTTCACTCTTGTGGACAAGCCATGATCAGCTAAACCACCATCGCGTGCGCTACACGAAGCCCAGCATCGCGTGCGTGGCGGCGGACGCCGGCTTGAAGATCGTTGCTTCGCGATACTTCTTTTACTGGCTCTTTGCGGCTAAATTAGCCGCGCGGAGTTAAGGAAGGCCTGTTTGGCGCCACACCGGCGATTCCCAAAGTGCCGCCGCCGCAGGTGAACCGCTTTTTGCGCCGGGTGTCGCAGGGCGGAGGAGAAGCTTCTGGGGAAGCTCCCGATTCCGCTCGGGGGATCGCTGCTCGTCTTGGGCCGCTCAGCCAGATCTTCTTCCCCCACTCGGTGAACCGGGAAGAGGCCAGCGTTCCATGCCACGGGCCGGGGAGGTGGAACGGACCGCAACAAAACTGTCCCACATCGTCCTCGAGTCGTGGGCTTGAGGTTTTGAAGCGGTTGCCCTGTTTTTGCAAGGGAACCTGTCCGTTTAACGAGTGCCAGGCGATTATTGTTTTGTGAATTGGGGGCCTTGCGGTACAATCGATGTTTGCCTTAGGACAGCTGACCCCGCCTGAGTGGGTCTGCCGGGAATCTAAGCCATGAATCGCGTAATTGAAAAGTTTCAGGAAGCACAAGTGCGGAAGGACCTCCCTGCGCTGCGGCCGGGCGACACCGTGCGCGTCCACGTTCGTTTGAAGGAAGGCGAAGGCGACAAGGAACGCATCCAGCCGTTCGAAGGCGTGATCATCAAGAAGCGCGGGAAATCGACGGGCGGCAAGCTTCACCGTGCGGCGCGTGAGTTTCGGCGTCGGAATCGAGCGCATCTTCCCGGCGAACTCGCCGTCCATCAGTTCCATCGAGGTGTTGCGCCAGGGCCGCGTCCGCCGCGCCAAGCTGTATTATCTGCGCGGGCTAAAGGGCAAGGCCGCGCGCCTGCAGCGCGTCGAGCGCGTGGAAACGCCGGAAACCGCGGCAGAGGAAAAGGAATCCTAAGAATTCCGCATCGAGACGTTTGTATTTTCAAAGCCCAGGGGAAATTTCTCCTGGGCTTTTTGCTTTTTATGGCGGGCCGGCGTTCCCGCGCATCCGGCGCATTCACTGCCGGCGATACGCGCAGAAGGCATCAATCTGCGGCTCATCCCGCATTTCCGCCGTGCTAAAATCCGCGGCGATGCGCAAGCGATGTTCGTCCCGATTCGAGCGCGAAGCGCGCAAGTGCGGCTGGCAAAGGATTGCCGGTCTTGACGAAGTGGGGCGCGGTTCTCTTTTTCGGCCAGGTCGTTGCCGCAGCCGTAATTCTGGATCCCAAGCGGCGCATTGTCGGCCTCGACGATTCCAAGAAATTATCCGCCGAGCGCCGCGAAGTTCTGGCGATGCGGATTCGCGAACACGCTCTGGCCTGGGCCATCGCGGAAGTCGATTCGCGCCGCATCGATGCCTGGAATATCTATCAGGCCAGCCGCCAGGCCATGGCCGAAGCCCTGCGCCAGTTGAAAATTTCTCCCGATTATCTGCTTCTCGACGCCATGCAGCTGGACGTGCTGATCGAGCAGAAATCGCTGATTCACGGAGACGCGCTTTCCGTCTCGATTGCCGCCGCCTCGATCATCGCCAAGGTGGAACGCGACCGGCAGATGGTCGAATGGGACCGGATCTATCCGCAGTACGGCCTGGCGCAGCAAAAGGCTACGCCACGCCCGAACACCTGGCCGCCTTGCGTGCGCACGGGCCGACGCCGCACCACCGGTTTTCCTTCGCGCCGGTGCGTGAGGCCACTTGCTGGGCCGCGGGCGCGACGCAGGTGCCTTTGCCGCTTGATCGCTGAGCCCTCCTAATTTGTGCCGGTCCCGCATCCATCCCTCGCTTGAAATGCCAAGTTGAAGGTTGGCGCTACATCAGATCATAATATCCGGTCCCGGGCCCTCCGGAAGCGCGGCTTCATCGGCTTAACCCGCCTCATTACTGCCACGAACGCTTTTCAAATGCGTTGCGTTGACTTCGGATTTTGCCGCGTGCTAGCGTGAAATCTAAGCCTGTCGGTGATCGTTCCTGCGCGATCCGGCCGGGCCGGTCTATTTGCACAGCCGCGGTGTGCCGGCCCGGCGGGGCCGGAACGAAAGCGGCTACGAATCAACCATTGTCCGACTTCAAACTTTCCAGCCGGGACAGTGGAAAGAGCATCTAAAGATGGCCTATAACAAGACCAAACATCTCAATGCGGCGCAGAAGTATCTCCAGCAGGGGAAGACTGCCGCAGGCCATCCTCGAATACCAGCAAATTCTAAAGAATGAGCCGAAGGATCAGGTCACCCTGATGACTTTGGGAGACCTGTATCGTCCGCCAGGGAGAAACGTTTCAGGCCCTGGAATATTTCGAACGCCTGGCGAAAGATCTTTCTGAACGACGGCTTCACCACCAAAGCCATCGCTATCTACAAAAAGGTCGCCAAGCTCGCCCCCGAGGAAAGCCGTCCCCTCGAACGGCTGGCGGAACTTTATGTGCAGCAGGGAGTATTGAGCGAGGCGCGGCCCCTCTACTTGCAGCTCGCCGAAATGCAATTGAAGGCGGGCCGCCAGCCGCAAGCCGCCGTGCTGTTGCGCAAGCTGCTGGAAGCCGAACCCGAAAACCTGCGCGTGCAAATCCGCCTCGCGGAACTGCACCTCTCGATGGGGCAGCAGAAAGAAGCCATCGAAACGTTCTTCACGGCCATGCAGCAGCTGCTGGAACAAGGCGACCACGCCGAAGCCATTCGCCTCGCGGACCGCATCCTGCAGCTGGACCCGCGCACCAGGCGACATTTCAATTGAAGGTGCGAGCATTGTCCGCGGCGGCAAGGTCGCGGAAGCGGGAAAACTTCTCGAAACTCTCTCGGACCGCGACGAAGGCGGCGAAACAACCACGATGTTGCTGAGCCTGTACATGGAAAACGGCCAGGTGGAGCAGGCGGCCGCCCTCGCGGAAAAGGTGTTTGCGCGTGACCCGAAGCAGCATGCGGTCGTTCACCGCGTCGCGGTCGCGTTGCTGGACGCCGGCGAACTCGACCGCGCGCAGGCCATGCTCGGTGTGATTCGCGACGTCATGATCGACTCCGGCGAGCACGAAGCCCTGGCGCAGTCGCTCACGCGTCTTGCCGAACGCCGCCCGGGCCAGATCGTGCCGCTCGAGTGGCTGGTCGACCTGTACGGCAGGGCCAGCGATTCCTTCCGATTGCCGGATGCGCTCGCTCAACTCGCGCAGGCCTATGAATCTTCCGGGGACGATACCCGGGCCATCGCCACTTACGAAAAACTTCTGGAACGGACTCCCGAAGACGAAACCACTCGGCGCAAATACATGCGCCTGCGCACAAAGTCGGGCATGGAGCCGGGCTCGGCGGAAGTTCCTCCGCCCGTGAAAGTGGCGCCCTCGGAGCAGGCGGCCCAACCGGCGGCTCCGGCGTCCTCCGAACCGTCCCTCGAGGACGAAACGCAGCGATACGTCACGCAGGCTCTAACCGACGTCGATCTGTTTTCCAGCTACGGCTTGACGCAGAAGGCGATCGATCTTCTGGAATCGGTTTTGGAGCGCGCTCCGCGCCACGCCCCGATTCTCGAACGTCTCCTCGATCTTTCCTGGGCGCGGGCAACGACCCCCGCACGGTGGAACTCGCCACGATTCTTGAGGAAATTGCGAAAGAGCGCAACGACCGCCCGGCGATCGAGCGATTTGCCGAATTGCGCCAGCGCTTCCAGCGCGCGGCCGGAATCGCGCCCGCGGAGGCCCAGCCGCCGGCCGCTCCACCGAAATCCGCAGCGCCGGCGGAATTCGCCGTTCCCGTCATTCAAGCGGAGCTGGACGAACCGGTCGTGAAGCGGCGCCGGAGCCGGTTGCTGCTGCGCCGGCCGCTGCCGCGCCGGCCGCTGCCGCGCCGGTTGCTGCCGCGCCGGCCGAATCGGCGGTGCACGAAGTGGATCTGTCGGATGAGTGGGAGGCGCTCTCCGAGCAGCTCGAAACGGCGATGCACGACGAGCCGCACCCGGCCGCTGCGCAAGCTGCCCCGCAACAACCGCCGGTCCCGGTTCCCACGCCCGTGCTGGTTCCCGCGGAAGCGGCACAGACGCAGGGAGAGGCTGTCGCGGAGTCTCCCGCGTTCGACCTCGAACTTCAGGCCGTAGAGCCGGAAATGGCAGCCGCCGATAGCGGAGCCCTCACCGCCGACTCGCTCATCGCGGACCTTACCGATGATATAGATTCCCTTACGGCGTCCCTGGGAATTCCGGAAGATCTCACGCCAGCGCCGATGCAGAGCGCCGCGCCGCCTCCTCCGCAAGCTCCACCTGCCGCCGCGCCGGCGGCTCACGCGAGTTCCGGAAACGGAGCTTCCGGCGCCGGTTCTCTGCTTTCCGGTCCGCTCGGAGATCTCTTCGAAGAATTCCGTTCCGAGCTCGGGGAAACCAAGGACGATGAAGACCTTGAGACCCACTACAATCTGGGCATTGCCTACCGCGAAATGGGCTTGCTCGAAGAAGCCATCAGCGAATTCCAGAAAGTCGCCAGTTCGGCCGACAAGGGGCCCGCTTTCCGTTATGCCATGCAATGTAGTACGCTGCTGGGCCTGGCATTTATGGAGAGGGGCAGCCGGCGATTGCCGCCATCTGGTACGAACGGGCCCTGAAAACGCCCGGGTTGGACCAGGAATCGATTCTCGCGTTGCGGTACGATTTGGGAGTCGCTCAGGAACTGGCGGGCGACGCGCAAGCGGCGTTCCGCAGTTTTTCGCAAGTCTATGCGATGAACATCGATTACCGTGATGTCTCCGAACGGATTGCCCTTCTCGGGAAGGCGCGGTAGACGCAGCCCGAATGAAATCTTTCCTGCACGTTTTGCTGTGCCTCGATGTGTTTCTGGTTGGCGCCCTGCTGATGCTGATTCCGTGGATGGGCCTTTGGAATCACAATTTTTTTCTCGATAAGTACCCCGAACTGATTCCCTTTCTCCTGCATCCTTCCGTCCGAGGCGCCGTGACCGGCCTTGGGAGTCTGGATATCATGCTCGCCGCGAGCATGCTGCGGGGACGGGCGGACTCCGTTGCCACGCGCGCGTAAGCCGATCGTCTGCTACGTACGGACCGGCGCGCGTTCGGGGCCGCGTCCGATTCTTCTTCTGGTTCCTCGCAATGCGACAACGAGCCGTTCCTCTTGCAATCCGTCCGCGAATCGATCCGCTGCGCTGTTGTGGCCGGTGTCGACTGGATTCAAATCCGCGAAAAAGATCTTGAGACGCGCGCGCTGCTCGAGCTGGCGCGCTTCGCGGTGGCTGAATCGGCCGCGACCATTACACGAGTTCTGATCAATGACCGGCTGGATATCGCGCTGGCTGCAGGCGCGGCGGGGGTTCATCTAGGCGAAAAATCGCTGCCGTTGGAGGCGGTTGCCGAATGGCGCCGCTCCGCCGGGCGGCTGGGATTTCGGATCGGCGTTTCCTGCCATTCTCTCGCGGAGGCGCGCGCGGCGATGCTCGGCGGAGCCGACTACATCTATTTCGGGCCGGTCTACGCGACGCCGTCCAAGGCGGCGTTCGGGGCGCCGCAAGGGCTCGAACGTCTGCGCGAGGTCTGCGCGGCGGTGGAAATTCCGGTGTTGGCGATCGGCGGGATCAACTTTGAAAATGCCGGCGCGTGTCTTGCGGCGGGCGCCGCCGGCGTCGCGGCGATTCGGCTATTTCAGGACGCAACAGACGCGGCTGAACTCGCCGCGCAGCTAAAAGCGATCTAGGTTCCAGTAGGACGGGCTTCAAGGCTGCGGAAAAAGTCGGTTTTCTGCAACCGGATGAAAGAAAGAGCGTCTAAGTGTAGATGAGAGGCAACGAACCAGGCAGGAAGAAATTTTCAGTTACGTACCGATGGAGAAGCGAGTGCCGAAAGACCATCCATTGCGGCGAGTGCGTGCGATGACCGACACGGCGCTGCGGGGGATGACGGCTGACTTTGACGCACTGTATGCGCGCATGGGGCGACCGTCGATTGCGCCGGAGAGGCTGTTGCGAGCGTTGCTGCTGCAGGCGCTGTACAGCGTGCGCAGCGAGCGGCAGCTGATGGAGCGGCTGGAGTATGACTTGTTGTTCCGCTGGTTTGTGGGACTGAGCATGGACGAGAAGGTGTGGGACGAGACGGTGTTCACGAAGAACCGGGAGCGGTTGCTGAAAGGGGAAGATCGCGGAATTATTTTTTGAGCAAGTAGTGGGGCAAGCCGAGGAACATGGGTTGCTGTCGGACGAACACTTCACAGTGGACGGGACGATGATCGAGGCGTGGGCCAATCGGCGGAGCTTCAAGGAGAAGAAGGATCCGCCGGAGCAAGGCAGCGGACGCAGAGGAGAGAAATTATTGCGGGACACGCACGAGAGCGAAAGCGATCCGCAAGCGCGATTGTACAAGAAGAGCGCGGCGGGAGAAGCTAGGCCGAGTTATTTGGGGCACGTGGTGATGGAAAACCGAAACGGACTGGTGATGAAACCGTGTGTGACTGAGGCGGGGACGCGGCAAGAGCGGGATGCGGCGTTGCAGATGCTGGCGGAGTTGTTGAAAGAAATTCGGGCCAAGCGCAAAGCGGGAGAGGGCAGCGGAGCGATCACGGTGGGAGCGGACAAGGGATATCAGGAGCAGGATTTCATTGAGGGATTGCGGAAACTATCGGCGAACCGCACGTGGCGGAATACGAAAAGAGACGGCGGAGTTGGTTGACGGCAAGCGAGCGAGCGGACGATTGGATTTCGGATCAGTCAGAGCAAGAGGAAACTGGTGGAAAAGATTTTCGGCTGGATGAAAGTTGTGGCGGGACTGAGGAAGACCAAGTTTCGAGGACGAGGGCGAGTAGACTGGACATTTTCGCTGGGTGCGGCGGCTTTCAATTTGATGCGAATGGCGAAGTTGATCCCGGCAACCTAGCGAAAACGGAAAGGCAGGGTGAGAAGAGGAAAAGCGATCGAAATCGGTGGCGAGCAGCCGAAAATCGTGCTCAAGCTGTGAAGACTAAAATTCAACAAGAAAAGCCCTGCGGTACAAAATTAATGAGTTTTTCCGCAGCCTGTAGCCTGTCCTCTTTTGACTTTCGTATCCCGCGCGGAGATCAAAACCGGACAGGCTGAAGCCCGTCCTACTACACCCATTCCACGCCGAGATTCTTGAGCTTTTCGCGCAGGCCGTACATGTCCAGGCCGAGTTCGCCGGCCTTGAGGCGCTCGCGGTTTTTTGCTTCCTTGGCGAGGCGCGCTTCGCAGGCCTTGACGACTTCGGCGGCGTCCTGGCGCGGGACCACGACGATGCCGTCGACGTCGCCGACGATGACGTCGCCCGGATGAACCAGCGCGCCCGCGCAGACGATGTCGATGTTCACGTAGCCCGCTGTTTCCTTCACGGTTCCCTGCGCGGAAATCGCGCGCGAAAACGCGGGGAACTGCATGGCGGTCAAGTCCGCCACGTCGCGCACGCCGGCGTGGATCACGAGGCCCGTGATTCCATGCGCCCGGCAAGACGTCGCCAGCAATTCCCCGAAAAATCCGTCGGTGGAATCGGAATGCGTGGCCACGACCAAAGTGTCTCCGGGCTTGCACACTTCGATCGCGGCGTGAAACATCAGGTTGTCGCCGGGATGGCAGAGCACGGTCACAGCCGGGCTCGCGATGCGGGCCGACGGATAGATCGGCCGCATATAGGGCAGCATCAAGCCGACGCGGCCCTGCGCTTCGTGCACGGTGGCCGTGCCGAACTCTCCCAGCTTCCGGACCAACTCCGCGTCCGGCCGTTCGATGTTGCGCACAATTCTTGGCTTCATAGACGAATTCTCCGTATGGAAATTTTCTGTGTGGAATTCGATTATTGAACGAGAGACGCCGGGTTCGCGACCGCCATCCGCCGGATCTGCTCGACGGTGAATCCGCCGTCCAGCATTTTCTGGGCGAACATCGCAAAACCTTCCGCGACCGGCGGATTGATCGTCTGCCCCAGGTCCGTGGAAAGCACGCAACGTTCCGGCCCGACGACGCGAATCGCTTCGAGTACGGCGTCCCACGGGGCTTTTCCGGTGAACATCGTGGTGAAGCAGTGCTCGATGAACGCGCCCATGTCGGCGAGCTGTTTTTGCTCGTCCGCCGTCAGATTTTGCGAAGGAAATTCCGCGTGCGTGACCAGCACTCTTTTCGTTCCCAGTTCGCGCGCCGTCTTCACCAGCTCGAAAATTTCCACGCGGCCGAGGTGCCCCGTCGCCAGAATCATGTTGTGCTTGGCGATGAGCTCGATGCAGCGGCGCGTGACCTCCGACGTTTTGCCGTTCGCATCCAGCACCGTGAGCGGCGGAGGGGCGATTCCCGTCGCCGCGAGTTCCCGCTGAATTTTTGCCCAGAAGGGCAGCTTGGTGCTCGGTCCGTCGACGCGGCCCGCGGTTTCATTCTTGGCGTCCACGGTAGGGAACCATACGATTTTGCATCCGGAGCGCCCCGCCAGCTCGATCGCGACGGGATTCAAGCCTCCCACCGAATGATTCAGCGTGATGGCCCCGTACGCGGCGATGCCCGGCACCGCTTTCGTCACGACTCTGGCGCGCTCCGCGGTGGGGAAGTAATGCGACTTCAGCACAAACCCTTTCAACCCGCGCCCCAAAAATTCCTTGGCCAGGTCCAGGTCGTCGATGCGCCGCTCGATCACGTCGGGCGCGACATGCACTTGCAAGTCGTACGCGCCGTCGAGGCACTTCCAGGCCGCATCGGAAACCGGCGTGGCCTTCGCTCCCGCCGCGCCTTCACCGGCGCTTGGCGATGTTGCCGTCATATCGTGTTGTCCTTTCCAGTTCGATCTCGATCCGATCCGGCCTGCTCGAAACGCGAACGGAGCTCTTGCCGGGGAATCATGGCGCACCCGAAAAAATTAAATGGATTCCTAAACTCCGGACCCATCCTGACAGAGATGCAGGCACAGAATATACCCCATTGCCGGGAAATTTCACTAGGGATCGGGTTGAGTGGCGCGGGCTTCAGCCTGCGGGGGTTAGTCCTTGCTGGGATCAAACCCCGCAGGCTGAAGCCCGCGCTACTAGTGGCAGCTTGGGTCGTCGGCAAATGCTCCGCTGACGAGCATGGAACTGAGGAACCGGGCGCAAGTGGAGATTTTTGCGAGGGATTGATCGTTTTGGACGATGTCGGGGCGAACCGTGTTCGTCGCGTTCATCGATTGGCGCGTCGCCACGACGCTATCGGCCCACGCCGACAGGTTTGCATATTCATTTCGGAGGAGTCGCATCGCATCCGCATCGGCGGCGGTGGCCACGGCCACCTCCACCTGGTCGAGATCCGTCCCCACGCGATCGTGGTAGTCCTGCGGCCAGGTTCCCGCGACCGGCACGCCGTACGTAAGAATGGTGCCGACGGCTCCCCTCCACTCGCGCATCTCCGCCAGTTCCGCGATCGCCAGGCCGGCAAAACTTCTGGACAAGCCCGGGCCTGGTGCCGGCTGCGCGGTCGCGGCGCTTGGAGCCGCGCTCGTTTGCGGCACGGGGAATGCCAGCACGACTCGATTTTGCTCCAGTGTGACCGAGCCGTTCGTGAAGCGGGCCACGGTTTCCACGTCGACGTACGCATGGCCGCCCATCTGCATCACCGTTCCCTCGGGCTTGCCGTTCACAATCAATGCCCGGTCCGGAGCGTTCTGCGCCAATAAGATTCCCGCGCATAGCAAAACGGATCCGAATACAAGCGGGTAGGAAATGCCCTTGCGGTTTTTCATAAAGACCCCACTTCCATGCCGTCGAGCTGGGCGGGAGATCGCATCGAGTGGCGCAGGCTTTAGCCTGTGGGGTCTTGTTGGAGCGCTATCGATCTCGCTGCAACCAACCCCCACAGGCTGAAGCCTGCGCCACTCTAGGTTACAGCGATCGTGGTTACGCTACTAGTGGCAACTCTGGGGAGAACGGTTCGAGCGAGCGGGAGGGGAACAGGCCGAGCCGCGCGGCGATTGCGGCGGCTCGGCCTGATCGTATCCGGCGTCAGATTTTGCGGAGTCCGGCCGCTTCATAGCGCGTCACGGGCGGCGGCAGTTCGCGGCTCACCACCACGTCGACGATCGCGGGTTTTCCCGACTCTTCCGCGCGGCGCAGGGCCGGGATGAATTGATCGGCGGACGTGACGCGTTCGCCGTGCGCTCCGAACGCGCGGGCCACGTCGCCAAACGGCACGTCCAGAAACTCGCTCGCCTCGGGGCACATTTCTTCGCACACATATTTCTGCACGTGGTACTCGAAGGCGAGCGAGCAGTTGTTCATCACGATGTGCACGACGGGAGTTTTCATGCGCAGCGCCGTCTCCAGGTCCGGCAGGTGATAGCCGAGACCGCCATCGCCGGTGAGGCCGAACACTTTGCGCTTCGGCCCAACCGCGAGCTTCGCGCCAAACGCCGCAGGGAACGCCCAGCCAAGCGATCCCGCCGCGCGCAACGTGTTGCGGCCCATCTTCTTTTGCTGCAGAACGGTCACGGCCCACGCCGCCATGTAGCCGGTGTCGGCAACAAGCATATCGTCGCCCGTCATGTATTGGTCGATCAGGCGCATGATGTGGTACGGATTCAGCTTTCCTTCATGCATCGGCGTGCGGGATTCGCGTTCGAGATCCGCAAGCCAGGACGCGACATTCCCTTGCACCTGCTTGGTCCAGTCGGACCAGTTGCTGCCGTTCACCTTCGCCGCAATCGCCGCTTCGCGCAGCATTCGCAGCGCTTCGCGCGCGTCGCCCACCGACGACAGCTCTTCGCGATACGTGCGTCCGAGCGAATTCGCATCGAGATCGAAATGCACGATCCGCGCGCTTTTGCCGGGGTACTGAAATACATTGGTTCCCATCGAGCTCAGCTTCGTGCCGATCGCCAGGCAGAAATCCGCGCCCGCGAGCGTGTCATTCGCAACCTTGCGCGAATACCGTCCGCACACGCCGACGGCCAACGGGTGTACATCAGCGATGCTGCCTTTGCCGGCCATGGTGGTCACCACGGGAATGTTCAGAGTTTCTGCCAGCGCGGTCAGTTCCGCCCAGGCCTCGGAAAGAATGACGCCTCCCCCGGCAATCAGCACTGGTTTCTTGGCGCTGGAGAGCAATGCGATGGCGCGTTCCACATCCGACGCCAGGGGCGATACCCGCAACGCGGGAGTGCGCAGAAACGCGGGCTCGGCATAAATTTCCTGCGGGATCGTGAGCTTCCTGCCATACCAATCGATGGGAATGCCGAGGTACACGGGCCCGGGGACTCCGCTGATAGACGCGCGAATCGCGGTGCGCAAAACGTCGGCGATACGCTCCGGCTGCGGCAGGTCTCCCGCCCACTTCGTCATCGACGGAAACATCGAAGTCTGTTCGACTTCCTGATATTCGAAGCGATAGCGCGTTTTTGTGGTGGTCGTGCCGCTGAGAGAGACAAGAGGACTGGACGCCCAGTAGGCATCGATGATCGATGCCGGCAAATACGTTGCGCCGGGACCGAACTGCACCATTCCGAAGGTCGGCTTGCCGGTAACGCGGGCGTAGGCATCGCCCATGGCAAGCACGGAACGCTCGCTGCGTCCGAGAACAACGCGCACCCCTTCGCGATTCTGCATTTCGATCAGGGCTTCCTGCGGCGCGCCCGTCAGAGTGAACATGTATTCCGCGCCGTACGCGCGCAAAACCTTTGCCATCGCTTGCGCTACCGTCATTGTGTTTGCCGAATCTCCCGCGGGTGTGCTGGTCACTGTTTTTCCTTTTAGATTTCAGTTGGAATGAATTCCTGCTTCCAAATTCGATGCTTGGCGAAAGGCGTACGGCACATCACAGCTGAACTTTAAAGTTCCGAGACTTCAAATTTTAGATCTGAAATTTGAAATCGCGGTCTCCGGCCTTGATTCACCATTCATCCCGTACCATGCCACAAATGACCCGTCATCCAAACTTGGCGCGGTTTCAGTGACTCAAGCCCTTGTCCTTGCGATTCCACGTTGTCGTCGCCGAAGTCGCGGCTCACACACACCCTTTGTGGGATTACCGCTACTTGATCGCCAGCGGATTCACGGGCGAAGCGACCGCGCCGGTTACCGGCAGGGCCGGCGCCACGAACATAAACTCGTAGCGTTTGTCTTCCGCGCACTCCTTCGCCAGTTCCGAAAGATCGAAAATTTCGCCGACCGTCAGGCCCATCACCGGAATGGAAATCCAGTGCCACGGCTGGTTGGCTTCGTCCGATTCGTTGGGGCGCACCTCCGCTCCCCAGGTGTCCGTGGCGACGGCGGAAACTTGCTTCGCATGCAGCCAATCGAGCGTGTCAAACGCGAGGCCCGGGGCGTCGCCGCCGGAATATCCGTCCCACGTTTTCGCGGCCTGCATCGCTTCGAGCTGGCCGGTGCGCACCAGCAGGTAGTCGCCGCGCCGCACTTCGACCCCAAAATGTTTTTCCGCGCGGCTCAGCATTTCATTCGTGATCGCGAACGCGTCGGGAAGATAGTCCATTCCGAGCATGCGCGGAATGTCGAGCAGCACGCCGCGCCCCACCATGCGGTCCTTGGTCTTCTCGATGCCGCACTTCTGCGCGCCCGCCGAAGTCACCGTGCGGCAGTCGTACCCGTTCCACATATGATTGCCGTAAAAAATGTGCCCGAGCCCGTCCCATTGCGTGCCGGCCTGCGTGGGCATCATGATGATGTCGTCCGAAGCGCGTATCTTGCGGCTGTCGAGCACGCCCGAATAGGCGTCCGTGCCGGTGCGCAGCATCAGGTGAATCGGATTGAACCGCCCCATGGCGGGATATTTCGTCTTGCCGCCCTGCGGCCCGTGCTGGTCGTACGGCAGCGCCAGGGAAATCACTTTGCCCTTTTGCACGAGCCGCGTCGCCGCGACGATGTCTTCCGGCGTCGTGTAGTTCAGCGTTCCGATCTCGTCATTCGCGCCCCAGCGCCCCCAATTTTTCAGCCGCTCGGCCGCCGCGTGAATGTCGGCCATGGTCAGCTTACGCGCAGACGCCCCCGATTCCCCCATCCGGTCCCCCCTCGATTTCTGGATCGATGTAACAGCCTATCTGAATTAGATTCACGAAGCCCCACATTGTAACGGAATCCCGGCTACGTTTCGGTCGTTTTTGTCACGGAGGGAGCGGAGGTAATGCTGCGAATAGATATCACAAACACAAACACTTGAGGGATCGGCTGGAACGCGATCGCGCCCGCAGCTTACGCCTAGATCTAAAGAAAGGCCACAGGCTGAAGCCTGGGCCACTGGGGGCTATTTGTCAGGCAGGGCAAACACGTAGAGCGCATTGCCGCTCAGCGGGTAGTGAATGTCGGGCAGGATCGTGCGCGGCACGTTGCGCGGGCTGCCGCCGCCGAGGCCCGTGCTGACAGCGACATACTGTTTTCCGCCGATGCTGAAGGTTACCGGAAAACCTTGCACCGACGTGCCGAGGCGCGTCTGCCACAGCGTTTTGCCGGTGTTGACGTCGACTGCGCGGAAGACGCGGTTCAGGTCGCCGACGAACGCGATCCCGCCGGCGGTCGAGAGCACCGCGGTGAGGAACGATGGGCGCTGCTGGACGTTCCAGACTTCCTTCATCGTTTTCACGTCGAATGCGGCGAGCCTGCCCACGTTTCCGTCCGAGCCCGGCATTTCGTAAAACAGGCGGTCGCCCATCGTGCCGCCCGAGCCGTCGACGAACTCCACTTTGCGGCCGGCCATTTCCATGCAGCTCTGGCTGAGCGGAATGATGAGCCGCTCAGTCGCTGGATCGTAGGTCATGGCCTGCCAGTTGTGTCCGCCTTCGGTGCTGGGGCAAACGGGAGTCCACTTGCCGATTTCCTGTTCGAGGATGTCGGGCCGGTAGGTAAGCTTTCCGGTTTTCTCATCCACGTTGAAAATGTTTTGAAATAGCGTTTCTTTTGCGCCGATAAACTGCCCGGTCTTGCGGTCGAGTTTCCAGAGGATGCCCGCCTTGCCGATGGTGAAAAGTGTTTTGCGGTCGCCGATATCCACCAGCACGCGCTCGTACACTTCGTCCATATCCAGCGTTTCGCCCTGCACGTGCTGGAAATACCACGCGAGTTTTCCGTTGTCGGGCTGCAGCGCGAGCGTCGAACTCGAGTACAGCGCCGCGCCTCGCGTGCCGCGGCTCACCTGCATCCACGGCTTGGCCTGCGCCACGCCCCAATACGTCAGATTCAACTCGGGATCGTAGCTGCCGGTGATCCAGGTTTCCGCGCCTACGCGCAGCATGTTGGGCAGATCGCCCCAGGTGTCGCCACCGGGCTCGCCCGCGCGCGCGAGGGTGTTGAAGCGCCAAAGCAGCTTTCCCGTCGCGGGGTCGAACGCGCTGATGAAACAGCCTTGCTCTTTCTCGTCCGCTTTGTAGCGGTCGCACCCGTTCTCCCCCTGGATGACCTGTCCGTGAATAATGATGGGCCCGCTCGAACTGCCGTAGCCCTTGGCGCTGTCTCCGACGACGACGTCCCAAACGGTCCGGCCGGTGCGGGCGTCGAGCGCAAACAGATGCGCGTCCGTCGTCGCCGCGAAAACTTTGTCCTGGTAGATGGCCATGTTGCGCATCGCGCCGGTTCCGCTGGCCTGGCTCTTCGGCGGCCGCATGTGGTTTTCCCAGATGAGGTCGCCCGTGCGGCCGTCGAGCGCCTGCAGGATGTTGTCGGTGTTGATCAGATAAATGATGCCGTTGTGGATGAGCGGCGTGGGCTCGTTGGCGGCCGTGCTGTCGTTCATATTCCATTCCCAAACGAGCCGGAGGTCCTTGACGTTCTCGCGATTGATTTGCGCGAGCGCGCTGTGATTCCAACCCTGGTAGTTGCCGCGGACGATGAGCCAGTCGGCCGGGTCGGGCTTGAGCAGCATCTCGTCGGTCACCGGCACGTAATTTTTTACTTCGCCGGGAACGAGGAGTCCCAGCCGCACGCCGGCGGCCGGCGGCGGAGCGGGCGCGCCCGGCGCGGGCATCGCGCCCGGCGTTTGCGGCGCGGAGGCCGGAGCGCCGCCCGTCGCGACGGCGCCAATCGGCACCATCGTTTCCGGGGCGAGCGATTGCGTGCCCGGGGTTGCGCCGTTCGCCTGCAAAATATAGGCGACGAGATCGACGGCATCCTGGTCGGTGAGCGAGCCGGGATTGCTCAGCGGCATGGAGGTCCGGATCTTGGTGAACAGGTCGCTCGTCGTCCGATTGCGCCACGTATTCATGAAATTGGCGCCCGCGAGCGGGAGGGCTTCGAACGTGCCCTGTAGATTGGAGAGGTGGCAACTCGAGCAGGTCGTCTGGTAAAGGGCGCGCCCTGCGTTGGCTTGCTCCGCAGTGAAGGGGCCGGTCCGCGCCGGTTGCTGCGCGGACGCGAACGCAAAGGAGATGCCCACCGCCGCAATCGCACCGAACGTCGCACCGCAAATCGCAAATCGAAAGGCTTTTCGTGCCGGCATCGGTCGCTCCACTCGATAGTGGCTTTCGGGAAAAATTCAAAATCTCAGGGGTTAAAACCCCTGATCGTGACAGGCCATTCTGTCGTGCCTAAAGGCACGACCCACAAAGCGTAGTGATTTCGCCGAAAAGGTATATCACCGGCCGTCATTGTGGGTCGCGGCTTCAGCCGCCGCAGAAAAACCCGGGCCTAGTGTCATTCTGAGCGAAGCGAAGAATCTCTCTTCGATCTAAGTGGAATCTACTGAGAGATTCTTCGGCGAAATGCACGCCTCAGAATGACAATCAATTCCTTTTTCCGCGGCCTCTTCGGCTGCGACTTTCAGAGAGCTGATACACAAGGGTTTCAGCCCCTGAGTCCATTCACTGCAACAGCCAGCCCCACAGATTTCCGTCGGGCGCGCGCTCGGATTGAACTTGCACGTAGATGCGGCCGGCCCGCAGGTCCGCAATCTGGTCGGGCGTCAGTTCGATTGTGCCGCTGATCGTGCCCTTTGCGGCGTTCGTGGCCTTCAGCTCCAAATTCGGAATTGCCGGCCCGCGAATGCCTTTCGGTCCGCGGTGAATTTTCACCGTCGTTGCGGGCGAGCGAAGCCCTTCAAACGTGCCTTGAATCGTGAGCGTCTTACCCGAAAGCGTAGCGGTGAGCGCGCCGCTGCCCGCGATGGTGTTCATCATGGAAATGTTAATGGGCACCGGCGACAGGCGCGCTTTGAAAACTTCCGCGCTCTGGCCGTTTTGAGCGGCGCGTGCGGAAACGAGCGACAACAGCGCCGCCAGTATTGCCGCGATTACTGCCAGCCGCCCCTGTCGCATTCTCATTTGCTTGCTCACCCAGGAAGGATCATGCACCGGAAATGGAAAATTTCAACTTTGAAATTTCAGATTCTAAAATTTCAGATTCAAAATCGCACGCCTCAACGAAAAACCGCGGCGGAAGAACTCGGAGAATTGCCAGTCTCCCGAGTCCATCCGCCGCGGTGATCCGGTTAAACGATCTTCAATTTGCCAATGGATTGGGGCGAATTTGCATGTGACTCACGGAGCCTGAGCGCGTTTCCGTGAATTTGGGCATGTAGGAGCTGTAGGTCATCCAAAGGCCTCGGCCCTTCCAACCCGCGTTGGGATCGTCAATTCGGCCATCCAAACCACGAGTGTAATACGGCAACGGGTAAGGAAGGTGGAACACAGAGAACTTCTCCGTCTTCGGATCGAATATGAACATTGCGTCCGAAGCTGTTCCAGTGACGATCACGGTATCTTTGCCGAGACCCGACGCGTTGAATTGATCTACCCACAGGAAGTAGGGGAAATCCGTAGTGCCGGTTTCGCTGCCGGTGCCCTTAAATTTTACTCCCGGGTTCTCCCAGAATTTCCACTGGCCGGTCTTCACGTCCAGGCGCCCGAGATGGCCGCTGCCGAGCGAAACCCACACATTTCCGTCCGTGCTGAAGTCAATGCCGTGCGGGAAACGTCCCGGAGCAGGCAAAGGGTAATCCGTGAATTTTCCCGTCTTTGTATCGAGCTTATACACTTTGTTCGCTGGGCCAATGGCTTGGGGAGATGTCTCCCAAACGGTGCCGTCGATGGGACTGACAGCCACTCCGTAGCCCGTTCCTGGAACCATTTTCTTGGTGTCCATATCGATCCGCATCCAGGTCTTCTGAGCGCCCACCTCAGTCCCTTGTATATTGTTAAAATCCAGTTTTTTGGTGTCCATTTCACCCATCGCGGAACCGCCACCGTCGGTCCAGATCCGGTCTTGCCAATCGAACTGCAGGTGATGGGTGTTGTAGGCGGTGTCGACGGTGACAAATTTATTGGTTTTCGTGTCGTAGTAACCGAGCTCCATATTGTTACCGTTTTTGGACACAAGATTGAACGCGATATCCTTCGCAGCCGGATCATTGTTATCCGCGGCGTCCAGGGCGATCGTATCCTTGGCCCAGGCCGGATAGAATTTGGCGCCGCCGGCGCGAATCTGCTCGGTCATCCAGACTCTGCCGTTCTGATCCATCATGGGATTGTGCGGACTGTCCATCCATTCCTTGTCTTCTCCCGTGTACGCTTGCTCTTCTTCCGCGCCGTGGTAGTAGTCCTTCGTTAGGGAGAAACCATGGCTCTTGTCTCGTGGTTCGAGATTGAGTCCTTGGACCGTGTTCTTCACCGGGTCCAAAATCCACAATCTGCCTCCGCCGGTTCGATCCCCACCGTAGACTTTCCCATACGGGTATAACGACGGATTGCGCTTGTCCGTGGATACTAGATCGTGAATGAAGGAGATGTTGGCTCCCCAATCCCACTGGGAGATAACGACGTTTCGCTCGATGCCCGTTGGCCGCGGCGGAGCGGGAGGAACTTCTCCCGCCGCTATGCGAGTGCCCCAATCGGCAAGAACCTTCTCGACGGTAGTTTTGCCGAGAAAATTGAGTTCTTGATGCATCGCTTTGGCGCGAGAAAAGACAGCGTCCCAATCTTCCACAGTGGTATAGCGGCGCGTGGCGACCATGCCCAGTTCATGGCAGTGGTTGCATCCGTTCCTCTGGTCCCCAAGCCATTCTTCCGTAGTCTTGTACCTGGCGGGGAGATCGCTGCCCGAAGGAGGCTGAATCAGCGACGTCCAATAACTGGCAGGATAGATCTTCGCCGCTTCTTGCGGAGTTGCGGCATTGGAGACCTGAAGCTTCACCTTCGCGCCGCGGGCTGCGGGAACGCGTTCCGAGTCTTTCAATCCGTAGCCGCGCACCCATAGCTCGTAGGCTCCATCCGGCAGGTCAGGAACCAGGAATCGCCCCTGATCGTCCGTGACTACAATCTTGCGATACGGCACCGACAATTTCGTTTCGGCGATTACCCAGACGCCAGCCTCCGGCTTTCCGCCTGTGCTGTTCAGCACGACGCCGCCAATGCTGCTCTTATCGACCTGAACTCCCGCATCGCTTTGCGGGCCGCCCGCAGCGGGCCGCGAAATCAAACAAATCGACGCCAGCAGGGCCCACATCATCGCGCGTGTGATTCCTCGCATACTTGTCCTCCTCCAGCTAACCAGAGCGGATCGTTGTCTTCAGCGAACCCAAACAGCTGTACCTGGATTTATATAATAGAAGTGGACGAAACTGCCAAGTTTTTGGTTTCGGGATTCGTAGGACGGGCTTCAGCCTGTCCGGTTTTGAAGTTTGAAGTGTAGGGCGAGACTCGTGGCTCGGCAGAAGTCAAAAGCGGACAGGCTGAAGCCCGTCCTACTGGTGCGGCTGGCTCTGCTCGATCTCGTAGCGGACGATGGCGAGGGTGCGATAGACGGCGTGAACGAATTTTCCGTACGGGGCGGAGAGAAACAGCGCCGCGATGCACGCGAGGTGCAGCACCAGCATGCTTCCCATCGCCCACGTGGCGCGAAGGACGAGCGTCAGCATTCCCGTCAACGCCGTGAGGCCGAGCGTCACGAGAAACACGTAGTCCATGCCGGTCGCCTGGTCCGCCGCAGGCTCGCGATCGCTCCGCATTTTGAAATAGAGGAGTCCGCCCGTTCCGAGGATGAGGGCCACGCCGCCGATCGCGCCGAAAATTACGGGCGCGCTCGCGAGCGGGTAGGGCGGAAGGAGGTGGAAGAAATCCTGGTAGATGAATGCCAGCGTCGTCGAGACAAAATCGTTCAGCAAGCCCCAGAACGTGAGCGAGTGATACACGCGGCGAACCGAGGAAGGCCGTTCATCCGGATAGAAGCATCCCGGCCCGCCGCCCTTTAAGTACCGCAACCCGAGCACGGATGCCACGGCCGCCGCCAGCGCTTTCCAGCCGCCGTGCTGCTTCATCGCGGTGCTCGTTTCCGACCAGAAACGGGCGCCGCCGCGCAGCCACACGGCGATGCCGTAGAAAAATAAAATCAGCCCGCCCGCAACCATCGCGGCGTACGGAACGACCCGGTAGAACGCGCCGGGCCCGAGATGCGCCGCGAACAAATCTCCAATGGGGATGAAGAGCACCGCGAGAATGCCGACGAGCGCCGCCACGCCGGTGGCCAAAGAAGTGGTGACGCTGCGATCTTTGAAAGCGCGTCCGAGAAACGCGGGCCAGCTCCAGCGGCGGTACGTCTCCATCCGCGACTCCGCGAGAATTTGCGGAATGTTGATCGCGAATTCGTGCGGCGGCGTGTACATGCACGCGTAGTAGCAGGCGCGGCAGTCGTGGCAAAGATTCGAAAGATAAAAAACGTCACCCGCTTTAAAGTCGCGGCGCGTCTCAATCGCGCGGAAAACGGGGCAGTATCCCTCGCAGTAACGGCAGGCGTTGCAGATGATCAGCTGGCGGCCTGCTTCCTGAATCACATCAAGCCCGGGCATTTGCCGCCGCCTCTCCGCCCGCGAGCCTGCCGAACACGGAGCCGATCGTCAGGCCGAAGCCGCCGAGGTAGCCCTTGGTGAGGATGTTCCCGGACATGATTTCTCCCGCCGCGAAAATATTCTGGAACGGTTTTCCATCTTGATCGATGACGCGCGCGCACTCATCCACCGCGACTCCCATGTAGGTGAACGTGATCCCCGGGCGCAGCGGCAGTCCGTAAAACGGCGGCTGGTCGATGGGCATCGCCCAGTTGCTTTTCTGCGGCGCGATGCCGCGCGTGCAATTTCCATCCAGGCGTTCCATGCGCAGCTCCGTGTTTCCAGCCGCCCCGCGATTGAATTCCGTGACGGTGTCCACAAAAACGCGGGCATCGAGGCCGAGCTGCGAAGCCAGCGCCTCGAGCGTATCGGCCTGGTACGGTTTGAACATGGGCGGGAGGAAGCGGTCGATCGCTTTTGCGTCCACAATGCCGTACGCAATCTGGCCGGGCTGGCCGGCAATCAGCGTTCCCCAGATCGCGTAACGCTTGGGCCAGATTTCCTCGCCCTCGTCGTAGAATCGCCGCGCGTCGCGGTTCACGACGATGCCGAATGGAACCACGTCGAGCCGCGTCACGATGCCGCCGTCGAATTTCGGCGCGCGCGCGTCGACGGCGATCGCATGAAAACCCTTCGGGTCGCCGATCGACTTTGCTCCATGTTTCATCAGCGAGGCGAGCAACGTGCCGTCATTGTAAGGCGAGCCGCGAATGATGAAATTTTCAGCGGCGTCGCCCCAATGCCGCTTCAGCCATTCGATATTCGCCTCATAGCCTCCGGCGGCAACCACAACGGCGCGCGCGCGGATCAGCTGTTGCCTGTTTTCATTTTTGAGCTGCACGGCCTCGAAGCGGCCGTTCTCGATCACCAGATCTTCCACCATCGCGTTGTAGCGCACGTCGATTCCCATGCCGCGCGCCGTCAGGTAGTACGTGTTCAAGAGCGCCTTGCCGCCCCCGAGAAACCAGCGATTCGTCCGCCCCAGATGCAGCGTGCCCGCCAGCGGCTGCTGCCAGTGCACCCCGTGCTCGCTCATCCACGCAGGCAGCGTGCTCGATTCGCGAATCGCCAGTTTGGCGAGATCGAGATTAGCGGGGCCGCCCGTCACGCCGATCAAATCCTGCAGATGCTCTTCTTCGGAGTACGGCCCGGAAAAAAACCGGTCGGCGGCGGCGTGCGAGCAGCGAATATTGCGCGTGTGCCGCGTGTTTCCCCCGCGCATATGTTCCGTCGAGCGTTCGAGCAGCAGCACGCGGCTCCCCGCTCCGCGCGCAGCAAGCGCCGCGCAAAGCGCCGCGTTCCCGCCGCCCACCACGATCACGTCGTAGTTCTCCGCCATGCTTCTCCCTAAGAAAAATTCCAGCGATTGAAAATGCCGCGCGCGATTAGAAAGTATACCTCAGCGCGTTTGTTTCCATCCGAATTGGAGATTGTTTGCTGAACAATTCTAGAGTGATAGTATCTCGCCTCTCGCGCTCGCCAACTGGAAAGCGTCAGAGTGCTATACGCTCGCTGGAGTCACTTACGTTTACCGAACCTAAGGAGACGAATTTATGCAGGACTCAGGCAGGTCAAAGGACATGAGCTTCCGCGGCGTGGCGATGATCGCCACCGCAGTCGGGGCGGTCGCGGTGGGGGCATTCGCGATCGGAGCCTTAGCGATCGGGCGGCTGGTAATCCGGCGCGTCTCGATCGACAGCGCCGAATTCAAATCGCTCCAGATTCAGGACCTCAAGGTGGCGCTGCTCCATGCCTCCGAAGTCATCGTGACCGAGTCGCTCCAGCTACCCGAAAGCGGCGTCCATCGCGAGATCGCGTGATCGTAGACGAAGGCTTGAGGGTCTATCCTTCCCACGCGGTGGGTGAGAGCGCTTCGATGTCGCTCATCACTTCGACGACCGCGGGGCGGCCGCTGGAAATGGCCTGGTCCAGCGCGGAGCGCACTTCCGCCGGTTTTGTGACGCGGATTCCGAGGGCGCCCATGCTCTCCGCAATGGTGGCGAAGTTGACTTGGGAGAAATGCCACATCTCTCCTTGTTTCTTGGAAGGTTTCCCGCCGTAGGCGTGCCGGAAGATCGTGGTCTCCTGATTCAGCGAGTTGTTGTTGTTGACGACCGTCACGGTCGGAATTCCGCAGCGCACCGCGGTTTCGAGTTCCTGCAGGTGATACCAGAAGCCGCCGTCGCCGGTGAAGCAGACGACGGGCTTTTTCGGCATCGCTACTTTCGCGCCAAGGGACGCCGGAAAAGCCCAGCCCAGCGATCCCGCCGCGCGAAGGAAATCCCACGGCTTGCTCACCCAAAGCTGCTGCGCCGACCACATGCCCGCGTGGCCCGTGTCGGACAACACGATGGCGTCGCGCGGCAGCCAGTCGCCCAGCTCTTTCATGATGCGCTCGGGGCGCATCGGCACCGCTTCGGAGTCCCGCAGCGGTTTTACCTCGGCGCGCCATTCGTTTACCGCCGCGGTGATTTGCTCGATCCATTTCACGTTGCGCGCAGCCTTGCCCGGGCCGCCCACCGCTTCGTTCAGCGCCTTGACCGTTACTTTCGCGTCTCCCAGCAGCGAAACGGCGTTCGGATAATTTCTGCCGAGATCGGAAGGATCGATTCCAATTTGAATGACGGGCGTGCCCGCAGCCGGAATCTTCCAGAAATGAGTGACCATTCCGGCGGTCTGGCTTCCGACGTACAGAACAAGATCGGCGCGCTTCAGAATCTTATTGGTGCAGGAGCGCGAGTACGTGCCGGGAACGCCGATGTAGAGCGGATTGTTTTCCGAAACGAGGGACTTCCCGTTCAGAGAAGTCGCCACGGGAATCGAAAGCGCTTTCGCCAGTTTCAAAATTTCCGGGCCGGCGCCGGACAGTCGCGCGCCGCCGCCTATCACGATGACCGGCCGCTGCGCCTTTTTCAGAAGCCGCGCGGCTTCGGCAACGCGCGCCGCATCCGGCGCGGGTCGAAACGCGGGAACCTGCGTGAACGCTTCTTCCGCGATCAACTCCAGGTCCGCTTCCTCGTGTTCGATGTCGCCTTCTTTGCCCGCGAAGAGAAGATTTACCGGCGCGGGCGTGCCGGTCGTGGCTTCCCGAAACGCCTGGCGCAGCAGGTCGGGCATGCGGCCGACCGCGTCCACTTGGAAATTCGCTTTCGTCACCTGAGAAAAAATCGGGAAGTCATCCATTTCCTGATAATTGATTTTGTGCTTCTGGTGGCCCCAGCGCCCGCCCGTCAGGGCGATCACCGGGCTGTGCCCCATGTAGGCGTCGCGCAAGCCCGCCGCGAGATTCGCGGCGCCCACGGCCTGCGCCGCGCAGATGCCGGGACGGCCGGAAGCGCGCGCGTAGCCGTCCGCCATGTACGCGGCCGCCTTCTCGCCGTGCGTTAAGACGCGCTTGATCGGCATGTCATCCATTTCGGCGAGCGCTCGGCTCAGCATGGTGGGAACGAAAAAGAAAGCGGTCACGCCCTGGGCATTCAGAAACTTCGCGATAAATCGGCCACCGGTCATCTTTGCCAATGTTTGCTCCCCATAAAAATCGAAATCGACGAGATGGATTTGGATAGCGAATGGTGCCGGCGGTGAGACTCGAACTCACGACCTAGGGATTATGAGACCCTCGCTCTACCCCTGAGCTACGCCGGCAAAATAAAGCGCTCCATGTTACGGATGCCTTCTGAGGACTGTCAAGCAGGGAAAGGGTACACGAACCGAGTAGCGCTTGTCCAAGCCGCGTCGAACGGTGCCAATTGCGGATCCCGAACCGGCGGTAAACCTCTCCGTGGCGATGTCGTTGAGATTATAGGCTCTTAGAGTCGGGTTCGGATAGTACCGTTGTACCGTTGACCCTGCCGGTTCCGGATTCTAGATTGGTGGTGGACGATGCGGGTGTTGCTGCCGCGATCTGGACGGCGCGATCCGGCCAGCGAAAGATTGTCCGAGGGCATTGACCGTTTAGACACAAAGTAACATTTTTGTTCCATTCTGGAACGAAAGTACATATGATCCCCCCGGGTTAGTTTCCCGTCCGGAGGGCATATGTCCAAGTGTCTAACGCTAGTCGCGTTTGTGCTGCTCGTGTTGTCGGGCGCGATGGGGCTGAGGAATATCACGGTAGCACATGCCGCGACTTCCGATAGCTCCAGCATCACGATGCAAGGTCGGCCATTTCCACCGCCACGCGGTGGACAGTTCCAGATGCAGGGTCGACCCTTCCCGCCGCCACGCGGTGGCCAAATGCAGGGCCGGCCGTTTCCGCCGCCGCGCGGAGGGCAGTAGCTAGGGCGTGTGATACCGGTAGGAGACTGGGTCCACGCGGAGGTAACTTCTCGTGCTGGGCCCAGTTAACTACGCAATCTGGCTGACGATCCTTCTCGCCGAATTTTTCTGCCTGATCTGTCTGCTAAAGAGAAAAGCCCTTTCGCAGTATTTTACTCTGGTGCTGTATTTGTGCGCCTGTGTGGCGACCGACATTGGCAGCTATAGCATCATCCGGACTTCGGGTTACGAGTCGGACGTCTACTACTACTTCTATTTTTACTCGCAATCGCTGCTCACGATTTGCCTCTATTTCGTTCTGATGACGCTATATTCCCATGTGTTTTCGGACATGGGCGTGGGCAAGCAGATTCGCGCGGGAGCCATGCTGCTGCTGGCGGGAACGGCCGGCATTTCGTACTACATGGTTGCGGCGTCGTCCAGCCGGTTCGTCACGCACTTCGTAGTGGAACTGGGCCAGAATCTTTATTTCGTCGGCGTCGTTTTGACGTATTTGCTTTGGGGCGCGATGGCCAAGCTTCGTGAGAGCCGGACGCGCCTGATGCAGGTCGTTCTTTCGATGGGCGTCTACGTCAGTTTGTCCGCCGGCAGCTACGCGCTCGATAATCTGTATCCGAATCACACCGGATTCTGGCAATACTACTTCCCCCTGACCTCTTTGTGGCTTCCGCTTTCGTGGACGTACACCTTCCTGAAGGTTCCGAAGGAAGCGCGGCTCGCTACCGAGCGAGTGCTCGCTCCCACCCAATGATCCCGGGCTTAATGTTCTTGATCTCGGGGCTGACGCTGCTGCAATTTTTCGTGTCCTACAGCCGGTCTCTGATCGCGGAATCGCGAGTCCACGAACTCTCCGAGGAGACGCGCGAAATTTGCGGCCTTACCGCCATCGCAGCGCCCACCGATCAATTCCGGCGTCTCTTGCGATTGCTCGATCTGTGTCCCGAGCACGGAGAGAGCGGTTTTGAAGTCCGAGCGGTCGCCTTGTACTTTGGTCTGCTTGGCCTTGCGCGAAATTTGCTGGGCTGGGCCCTTCCTTCCTTCGCTTCCTGGATCGACCGCGAGCGCGGCTGGTGCGCCTATGCCGCCGCGGTGGCTCTCGATCGCCGGATCGCTTATAGCCGCTCGATGATGACGCAATTGGCGCGTCATTAATTTTCCCTTCGCACCCCCTCGGTCCCGTCCGCCCTGCGCATAAGCTTCCTCTGATTGTGAGAGTGTGTCCTTGCTTGCTACCATCGTAGTTACGCAGGTTTGAAAAGGGCGCCCGCAGCGCCTGAATCCAGCGAAGCTCGCTTCGGACCGGCGCCGCGACGGTTTCTTCGGATGACCAAAAATATTTACGAGCGAGTTCTCGTGACCATCGGACGCCACGCCATGATTCGGCCGGGCGACCGCGTTGGCCTGGGCGTTTCGGGCGGGGCGGATTCCGTGGCCCTGCTCCGCATTTTCGCCGAGTTGCGAGCGCAGCTTGGGATCACGCTGGTCGTTTTGCATTTTCATCACCAGCTGCGCGGAACGGAAGCGGACGAAGACGAGACCTTCGTGAAGGCGCTGGCGGGGGAATTTCAGCTGCCGTGCGAAGCGGGCCGCGCGGATGTCGCCGGCGAAGCAAACGCGCACGGCTGGAACCTGGAGGATGCGGCGCGGCGATTGCGCTATCGATTTTTCTCCTCCGCGGCCGAAGCGCACGGCCTCGACCGGGTCGCCGTCGCTCACACGGCGAACGACCAGGCCGAAACTGTTTTGTCTCATCTCTTGCGCGGCACCGGCGTAACGGGACTCGCGGGAATTTATCCGGTCGCCGGACGGATCATTCGCCCGCTGCTGGAACTCGGGCGCGAGGAACTGCGCGAATTTCTTGCCGAGTTGGGGCAGCCCTGGAGGGAAGACGCCAGCAATCAAGACCGTTCCCGAATGCGCGCGCGGATTCGCCACCAGCTCGTTCCGCTTCTTCTCCGCGATTTTGACGCAGCGGCCGTGACGCGGCTTTCGCGTCTCGCCACGCACGCGCGCGAAGAGGAAATGTTCTGGCGCTCCCTCGAAGACGCGCAAATGGAGGCGCTCGCCACGCGCGAATCCGCTACGGCGATCTCCTTGCGCATTCCCGATCTTCTCGCGCCGTTGCCATTGCCGGTTCGCGCGGCCGGCGGCGCAGCGGGCGAAGCCAAATCCTCATCGATCGCAACGATGGCTCTGACTCGCCGCCTGGTCCGGCGAATTTTTGCGGAACTTCGCGGCAGCCGCGCGCAATTCACTTCGCGCCATGTGGATTCTGTCATCGAACTGGCCACGAAATCCCGAAGCGGTGCGAAGTTGGACCTCCCGGGCGTTCGCGTCGAGCGAATTTTCGATCGGCTGCGTTTCACCAATGTGTCCGCGGCGCGGGAAGCCGCGGGCAGCGGCGAGGCGGCGATGCCGCCGGGAAATCGCGCTTTCGAGTACACCGTTTCGCGCCCTGCGCGCCTGGAATCCTCTTCCGTTGTGGTTACGGAAATTAACCGCCGGTTCAGTTTGAAAATGGTTGACTGGCCTCCGGACCGGAGCGACACTGTAGTGGGCTGGGGTGCCCTTGATCTCGACCGTGTTCATTGGCCACTGGTTCTTCGAAACTGGCGTCCTGGCGACTCCTATCGCCCACATGGGAGCCGACACGTTCGAAAACTCAAACGTTTGCTCCTGGAATCCCGCGTTCCCCAAAGCGCTCGGGGCAGTTGGCCGGTTTTGACGAGCGAGGGGAAAGTGATTTGGGCGTCGCGCTATCCGGTCGCCGACGAACTCGCGCCGAGTCCGGAAACGCGAACGGGTTTAGTGATTGATGAGGAAGATATTTAAAGCGTTGCAGCCGCGGGAGTAGCCAGGGACGGCCGGCGCCGGAGATACCGGAAGCCGGGAAGCGTTGGATACTTTGGGCCCCGGACTGCATCTAACTGGTAAGGGGGACGTGTATCTTTCAGCCCCGAACAGATTTTAGCAAGCGCAGGTCAATGCGTAGGCTGTTTCAGGACGCCGCGCGCCGGAAGATCCGGCAGGTGAGGTAAAGCCGTGAACCCGAGTTCGACCCTAAAGACGGTAATGTTCTGGCTGTTCATCATAATGCTGGCGGTGCTGCTGTGGACGCTCGTCTCCAAGAGCGGGCAGTCGGCGCGCGAGGAAGAACCCAGCTACAGCGAGTTCATGGCGCAAGTGGATCGCGGCAACGTGAAGGAAGTGACGCTGTACCTTTCGCCCACCAGCTATGAGATCGAAGGCGAATGGCGCGAACCTTCCAAGAAGTTCCGCACCACGATTTTCAAGGAATCCGCGCCGGATCTGGCGAAGACGCTGCGCGACAAGCAAGTCCTGATCAACGTAAAGGAAGTGAACCGCGCGGACTGGGTGACGTTCCTGTTGAATGCGGCGCCGCTGTTTTTGCTTGTCGCTTTCTGGATCTTCATGATGCGGCAGATGCAGGCCGGGGGAAACAAGGCGCTGAGTTTCGGAAAATCGCGCGCGCGCCTTCTGACCGCGCAGCAGAAAAAGGCGACGTTCAAGGACGTCGCGGGCACGGATGAAGCCAAGGAAGAGCTTCAGGAAATTATTGAATTCCTGAAGGACCCGCAGAAATTCCAGAAGCTTGGCGGACGCATTCCCAAGGGTGTGCTGCTCGTCGGGCCTCCAGGCACGGGAAAAACTTTGCTCGCGCGGGCCATTGCCGGCGAGGCGAATGTTCCGTTTTTCTCGATTTCCGGCTCCGACTTCGTCGAGATGTTCGTCGGCGTCGGCGCCAGCCGCGTGCGCGACCTCTTCGAGCAGGGAAAGAAGAACGCGCCCTGCATCATCTTCATCGACGAAATCGACGCGGTCGGACGCCATCGCGGCGCCGGACTCGGCGGCGGGCACGACGAACGCGAGCAAACGCTCAATGCTCTGCTCGTGGAAATGGACGGCTTCGAGTCCAACGAAGGCGTGATCCTGATCGCCGCGACCAACCGGCCCGATGTGCTCGATCCTGCGTTGCTGCGCCCCGGCCGATTTGACCGGCGCGTGGTGGTGGCGCGTCCGGATGTGAAGGGCCGCGAAGAAATTCTTCGCGTGCACACGCGCAAAGTTCCGCTGAGCGATGACGTCGAGCTCTCGGTCATTGCCCGCGGCACGCCCGGCTTCTCCGGCGCGGATCTCGCCAATCTGGTGAACGAGGCCGCTCTGTGGGCCGCGCGCCAGGGGCGAAAGCTCGTCATGATGGCGGACTTCGAGATGTCCAAGGACAAGGTCCTGATGGGCGTCGAACGCAAGTCCATGATTCTGTCCGAGGAAGAAAAGCGCAACACCGCCTACCACGAGGCGGGGCACGCGCTTGTCGCGGCGATGACGCCCGGGACCGACCCGCTGCACAAGGTCACCATCATTCCGCGCGGCATGGCGCTGGGCTTGACCATGCAGCTTCCCATCGACGACAAGCACACCTACACGAAGACCTATCTCGAAGGAACGCTCACCGTGCTGATGGGCGGCCGCTGCGCCGAGGAAATTTTCCTGGGCCACATCACCACTGGCGCCGGCAATGACATTGAGCGCGCCACCGACATCTCCCGCAAAATGGTTTGCGACTGGGGCATGAGCTCGCTCGGGCCGCTGGCCTACGGCAAGAAGGAAGAAGCGATTTTCCTGGGCCGCGAAATCGCGCAACACCGCGACTACTCGGAAGACACCGCGATCCGCATCGACCGGGAAGTCCACAGCATCGTGACCGCCGCGTACAACAACGCGCACAACATTCTCGAGACCAACCGGGACACGCTTGAGCGCATTGCTCTCGCGCTGCTCGACCGGGAAGTTCTCGACGCGACCGAGTTAAGGCTGCTCATGGAGAACAAGCCGTTGCCCGAAAAGGTGCGCCCCGCGCCGCCTTCGCCGCCGCAGCCTCTCCCCGGCGCCGAACCCAAACCCGCGCCGCGTCCCGAGTTGCGCCCTGCGCCTGGGTTCAGCAAGGGATAACCCGAAACTACATTTCGAAAAGCAAAGC
Source organism: uncultured Acidobacteriota bacterium (assembly GCA_963800455.1). GTDB lineage: Bacteria > Acidobacteriota > Terriglobia > Acidiferrales > UBA7541 > Palsa-360. Next base: position 3,157,694 of record CAWDAY010000004.1, read on the forward strand.
CCACCCGTTCGCGAACGGATGGGCTTTGTTTTTTGGTAGCACAGGCTGAACAGGCTGCGGAAAAAGAAAGCTATTTTGTCATTCCCAACGAAGTGAGGAATCTCTCTGGGTTCTAACGTCAACAGAAAGAGAGATTCCTCGGCACGCCGCGCGCCTCGGAATAACAAAATTGTGGTATTTCCGCGGCCACTGAAATTTGTGTTACGAAGACCTAAAAAAAATGCGGCGGCCCATCCTCGGATGAACCGCCGCGTGTTGGAAAAATTGTGCTCCGCGCTCGGATTTATTTTGGCGCGGTCTTTCCGTTGTGCTTCTCGTGGTAGATCTGGCGGCTGGCGCTGTTCTGGCGCCGGTTGATGTTTTGCCGCTCCTGGGGCGTGAGTGTTCCGCCGTTGGCCGCGCGATCCGCGGCGACGTGCCGGTTGATATTTTGCTCGTGGTTTTCCGCCCTGGCGGCTTCCGAAGAAGACATTTGCCCGCTGGCGACGCCGTTGGCGATGCGGTCCTGCTGGTTTTCACGGCGCTGGCCGACTTCGTTATTGCCGTACGTCGCGGTGTTGGCGTTGTGCTTGTCGTTGTAGATCGACTTGCTGAGATTGTTCTGCTGCTGGTTAACCTGCTGGCGTTCCTGCGGCGTCAGCGTTCCTCCGTTGGCCGCGCGGTCGTTGTGAATTTCACTGTTCAAGCCGGCTTCGCGGCCCTCGACGCGCTTGGTTTCGCCCGCGGTAAGCTGTCCCGAACCGACGCCCTGCGCGATGCGGCCCTGCTGGTTGTAGCGCCGCCCGTCGACGCGATCCATCGCCGCGTTCGCGGGCTGGCCGTGATTGAAGGACGCCAGTTGGTGATCGTCCCCGCGCGCGGTCTGCTCGTGTGAGAGCTGGTTGGACGTCGGCTGGAAGTGATTTTCGTGCTCGGCGGCCTGTTCCGTCGCCGTCGCCCGGGCGTTCACGCCGCCCTGCCCGTTGAAACTGTAGTGATTGTTGTTGATGGTCGTGTTGTTGATGACGGTTCGATCGACGTAGGTGTTGTGAAAGCCGCCGCCCACGTTCATCACGGCCGTGTTGTACTCGAAACGTTCCCCGGCCCAGCGTCCTCCCCAGAAGCCGACGCCTCCGTATCCAAACCCATAGTTAATTCCTCCATAGAATCCGACGTGCGGTCCCCAGTAGCCCGCGTGCCAACCGTAGAGTCCGCCGCCAAATCCCCAGTATCCCGGCGTCCAAAACACGCCCGGGCGCGGCGGCGCGACCCACACGCCGGGAACCCAGTAGTAGCCCTCGGTGCGCCAGCCCCAGTATCCCGGGGTCCACATGTAGCCTTCCACCGGACACGGCGGTTGCGTGTAAACGGGCAACGCGGGCGGCGCGACGCCTACGGAAATGGCCACGGCCACCTGAGCCGAGGAAGTTGCGGGTAGCGCAAACAACGCGAAAAGAAGAACAAAGATCGTCGGTGTCAGAAGCTTTCGCATAAAAAGCCCTCCGTGGGCTCGCCCGAAGGCGATGGTAAACGGCTTAAGCTCCAAAGTAAGCAGCACGCTGGCTAGGCAGCCGGCCGAAACTCAATCCGGCACTCTCCACTCTTATTCAACACGGAACCCGGGAAAATGTCGCTCGTCGCTTTTTGCAGGTGTCTTGAATTGCAACGGCGAGGTTTCCCTCAGGAAAGGAACGCTGCCGTTACCCAATTTCGAAGTGACGGAAAATTCGGATCTTAGCGGCATCGAGCAATAGCAGGAAAAACACGACCACGAGCAGCAGCGAACCGATGTACTGCCACGGGATCGCCGCCATCAAGATGCCCCGGGCGCCGAGCAAGCTCACGACCAGCACATCGGCGATCGAACTCACGATCAGCCAGTTGCTGGGCCGGCTGTGCCAGAGATGCCTTCTCTCGCGCACCAGGTACACGTTCCCTTGACCGGTAAATACCAGAAGGAGAAACGCGAGCGTCTGCAGTTGCGGGACGGGCAGGCGCAAAATGTCCCGGCCCACGAATAAGACTCCAAAGGAAAGGATTAGGACCAACCCCGCCAGCGCCGAGGCCGTCAGCATCAATTTGCGAACGTCCCAGCGGTCCGGCGTTGCGGAGGCCGCCACGCGATCGGTGGCGATCGCCATGGTCACAAAGTCGTTTGTGAAGAGCAGCAGCACGACGAGCAGCGGCGTCAACACGAAGGTTCCCGCCAGCATGAGACCGGCGCTCAAAAAGATCGCGATCTCGAAGGTCTTCATGATTTTGTTCAGCGTATAGGTGAGCATGCGCTGATAAATTTTTCGCCCGGTATCGACGGCGACGACGATTCCCGAAAGCCCGCTCTCCGTCAGGACGAGGCTCGCCGCCGCCTTGGCGACGTCGGTTGCGGTCGAGACGGCGATCCCGACTTCGGCCTGCTTTAACGCAGGAGCATCGTTGACGCCGTCGCCGGTCATTCCAACGACGCGCCCCTCACGTTGCAGCGTGTCGACCAGACGGAATTTATCCTCGGGGAAAACGCCCGCGAACACATCGCAACGCCGCGCCGCGCCGGCCGCATCCTCGCGCAGAAGCTGCGCGGGGCAAGCGCGCTCGCCGATCCCGAGCTCGGTCGCTACCGCCTGAGCCGTGGCCGCGCTGTCGCCTGTCACCATAATCACTCGAACGCCCAGCTTGTGCAGATTGTCGATGAGGGCTTTGGAGTCTTCACGGATCCGGTCGTGGAAGGCCAACAAACCCGCGATTCGGAGAGAAGCGCCGTCCCCCGACGCGACTGCCAATATGCGCGCCCCGGTGGCAGCGAGCCGATCCGCTTCGGCCGAAACGCCGGCGGCGCCGTCGGGAACGATCTGGCATACCGCGAGGGGAGCGCCTTTCACAACTCGAAGTAAGCCTCCCGGCTGTTCGTAAACGGCCTCGGATCGTTTCGTCGCCGGATCGAACGGTAGGAATTGCGTGCGTCGCGGGGCGGAGTTCAGCAGGTTTCGCGCGTGCGCCTCATCCAGAATGGCCAGGTCCAGTGGATCCTGCGTTGCGGCATCGGAAGCCAGCGCAGCGAGACGCAGGAGTTCTTCTTCCGAACTCTGCCCGTCGGTCGGGTGGAGTTGCGCGAGCGCCAGTTTGTTTTCCGTGATCGTTCCGGTCTTGTCCGTGCAAAGGACGTCCATCGCGGCAGCTTCCTCGATGGCGCTCAGCCGCGTTACGAGGACGGCGCGGCGCGACATTTCGAGCGCGCCGAACGCGGTGGCGACCGCGAACGTCGTAGGCAAGGCCACCGGGACGGAAGCTACGAGGAGGATCAGAGCGAACGGGAGAACTTCCGACCAATCCAGATGCGTGAACCCCGCGTAGAGCAGCAGCGCCACGACGAGCACGCTGTCCAGGGCGACGAGATACTTCACGATTGTGAAAATGATTTGCTGCAGCTGGCTCTTGGTCTGCGCTGTCTTGACCAGCTCGGCCGTCTTTCCAAAGTAGGTTTGTTTGCCGGTGCCCGTGATGACTCCGGTCGCCTCGCCTCGCGTGATTCTGGAGCCGGCATAAAGTTTTGCTCCCGCCTGTTTTTCGACGGGCAGCGATTCGCCCGTAAGCTCCGATTCGTCCGCCTCGGCGGAACCCTCCGAGAGCTGAACGTCCGCCGGAACGAGATCCCCGAGGCGCAGGTGAATCACATCGCCGGGAACGACCTCCTCGGCGGGGACGATCTGCCATTGGCCGTCGCGCAAGGCCCGCGCCCGCACCGATAAGCGGCTCCGCAAAAGAGCGAGGGCTCGATTCGACTGATTTTCCTGGAGGAAACTCAGAACGGAGTTAAAGACCAGCAGGACGCCGATGATCGCGCCCTCATCGTATTTGCGCGCCAGAATTTCCAGCACGATCGTCGCTTCGAGCATCCAGGGAACCGGAGCCCAAAACTTCGCGACGAAGGCCAAGAGGGGGCGCCGCTTTTCTTCCGCGACTTTGTTGGGACCGACTTGGCGAAGTTTCTCGCGGGCCTGCGCGGTGGTGAGGCCCGCTCCCGTCGTTGCACTCCCGGCTGGTGCTTGCGTGGACATCGCGACGCCGATTGTACCCTTTCGCGCGCAGCCCGTGCCTGCGACGAATGACCGCTCGCTGCATCCCACGGGCGGCGCCGAATGGTATACTACCCGCCTCTTATGGCGAAGCTGACACAAGACAGCGCGACAAACGTTTCTCCGGAAGTCATGGCGGGCTATGAGCCGGTCATCGGTCTCGAAGTGCACGTGCAACTCAAAACGCTGACCAAGGCGTTTTGCGCCTGCTCCACGCGCTTCGGAGATCCTCCGAACTCCAATACCTGCCCCGTTTGCCTGGGTTTGCCGGGCGCGTTGCCGGTGCTCAACAAGCACGCGGTGGAGCTGGGCATTCGCGCGGCGCTGGCGCTGCACCTGAACGTGCAGCAGTTCTCCCGCTTCGCCCGAAAGAACTATTTCTATCCCGACCTGCCCAAGGGCTACCAGATTTCCATGTACGAATTGCCGCTGGCCACGAACGGCCACCTGGAAATCGAGCACGACGGCCAGGTCAAGCGCATCGGCATCACGCGGCTGCACCTCGAAGACGACGCCGCGAAAAATCTGCACGAAGGATTTCCCGACTCGGCGGAAAAAAGTTACGTCGATTACAACCGCGGCGGCACGCCCCTGGCGGAGATCGTTTCCGAGCCGGACCTGCGGTCGCCAACCGAGGCGCACGCGTACCTCACCGCGCTCAAGGAAGTGATGCTGTACACCGAAGTGAGCGACTGCAACATGGAAGAAGGTTCGCTGCGTTGCGACGCCAACATCAGCGTGCGGCGGCGCGGCGCGGAAAAATTCGGCACCAAGGCGGAAGTGAAAAATCTCAACTCCTTCCGCTATCTACAAAAGGCGCTCGAATACGAAATCGAACGGCAAATCGGCGTGCTCGAATCCGGCGGAAAAATCGTGCAGGAAACGCGCCTCTGGAACGTGGCGGCGGGACGCACCGATCCCATGCGCTCCAAGGAATTCGCGCACGACTACCGCTATTTCCCCGAGCCGGATCTCCTGCCCCTGCGCGTCAGCGCGGCGTGGCGCGACGCCATCGCCGGCACCATGCCGGAACTGCCGGAAGCGAAGCGCCAGCGGTTTGTGCGGGAACACGGCATCACCCCGTACGACGCCGGAGTTTTGGCGTCAACGCGCGAGCTCGCGGATTATTTTGAAGAAGTCGTGCGGGCCGGGGCGCCGGGGAAATCCGCGGCCAACTGGATTCAAGTCGATTTGCTGCGCTTCCTGAAGGATGCGGAAAAAGAGATCGCGGAAAGCCCCGTGCGCCCCGCCGAACTCGCGGCTCTGATCGCCAAGGTCGAGAGCGGCGAAATCAACCAGGCGACGGGCAAGAAAGTGTTCGCGCGGATGTTTGCGACGGGCAAATCCGCGGCGGAGATCATCGTTGCGGAAGGGTTCGCGCAGGTCAGCGACACGGGCGAGATCGAACGGTGGTGCCGCGAAGTGATCGAGAAGAATCCCGACAACGTGGCGAAGTACCGCGCAGGCAACGAAGGCGTGTTCAAGTTTTTCGTGGGGCAGGTGATGCGCGCCTCGCGGGGACAGGCCAATCCGCAGGCCGTGAACGACACGCTGAAGCGCCTGCTGGCGTGACGCTTTTGGTAGCGCGGGCTTCAGCCTGCGGGTTTTGGCGCTTGCAAGGACTAACCCCCGCAGGCTGAAGCCCGCGCTACTGGTACCGAATCTGGAAGGAGCCACTTCATGTTGAAGGAAGGCGATCCGGCGCCGGCGTTCCGGCTGCCCGCGGACGACGGGCATGAAATTTCGCTGCAGGATTTGCGCGGCAAGCACGTCGCGCTCTATTTCTATCCCAAGGCCAGCACGCCGGGCTGCACGACGGAAGCCATCGAGTTTCGCGAATTGAAGCACGAATTCGACAAGCTCAACGCCGTCGTTCTCGGCTGCAGCGCGGACACGGTCGAGGCGCAGGCGAAATTCAAAGCCAAGCAGAAATTGAATTTTCCTCTTTTGAGCGATCCGGAATTCGCCGCGATCGAGCCGTACGGCGCGCGCCGCATGAAAAGTTTTCTGGGGAAATCTTACCTGGGCATCGTGCGCAGCACGGTTCTCATCGGCCCGGACGGCAAGGTGGAGAAAGTCTGGGCGACCGCCAAATCCAAGGGCCACGCGGCCGAAATTGTGGAAGCCCTCAAAACTCTTCCGTAAGAAGCGAACCCAGGCTTAACAGGCTGCGGAAAAACCCGGGGCCTTGTGTCATTCTAGCGGAGCGAAGAATCTCTCTTCGATCTAAGTGCAATTTACAGAGAGATTCTTCGGCGAAAAGCGCGCCTCAGAATGACAAAAACATCCTTTTTCCGCGGCCTGTGAAGCCTACTCTCGTTCGATGACGGCGCTCGAAGCCGGCACTTCGATGCGCATCATGTGGCGCTTGGCGTCCAGATACACCACGATTTCCAGATCCGGCGAACTGACCCGCAGCGCCTCGTATTTTCTGTTTCCCGATTCCCGCTCTCCCAGCGACTCCACGGAAATCGTGCCGGGAACCATGTCCTGCGGGATGAGGACGGGGAAGGATTGCTTGCCTCCGGCAGTCCAGTCGTACTGCTGCGCCAGGATGCCGAACTGGTAGTAGAGATTATTGTCGAGAACGGCGATGCGCGGCGACGTGAACTTGAAATCCTTGCGAAGTGGAGTAGTCCCGCCCAGGTCGGCCAGGCATTTGGCATCCCCGCCGTTGAACTCGACCGAACCGGTCGCCTTTCTTTGGGCTTCCGCGGACCAATCGTAATGGATCGGGACGCCGTCGGACGAGAGCTTGAGTTGGCCCGAGGCCTTGATATCGGGGCCGCCGGGGGTGTGCGCGCTCATCGAGCTGCGCTCGATCCATGCGTCTCCAGCCGAGGAAATTTCAAAATCCTCGCTGCCCACCTGCTGGCCATTGATGGTGATTCGGAGCTTGCCTTTGTCGGCGGAAAACACGGAAGGCGCGCCGGCGGCGCGGACGCCGGGAAGAAACGCGGCCAGAAGCGCGGTCAGAAGCGCCGCAAGCGCGGACGCCAGCGCGACGGCGGCAATTCGATCGGGCGCGCGGCGGTACGAGTTTCGTGTCATGACACAGGCGCTCCGGGAAGCGCGCCGCCGGCGCGCGTGGGCGCGGATTTCCCGAAAATTCCCAGGGCTAGAATTCGCTCGACGACGCGCATCGGTTCTCCGCCGCTCTCGACTCGATAGTCGGCCTGCCGATAATACGGCAGCCGTTCCTCGTAGAGTTTACGAAAACTCGCTTCATCGCGGAAGAGCGGGCGGTCGCCCATGAGTACACACCGCTGGAGAAGGTCTTCGGTCGCGCAATCGAGCCAGATCACCACGGCCCCGGCGCCTCGCTGCGGCGCGTTAAGCTCGCGAATCAGCGCGGCGTTGCGCGGCTGCGCGAACGTCCCGCCGCCGAGCGCCAGAACCAGCCGCGTGCTCCGCTCCGCCGCCGATCCCAAAACGCGCGACAGGCACTCGTGTTCGAGGTCGCGGAACACGGCCTCGCCCTTTTGCGTAAAAATTTGGGATATGGACAACCCGGATTCCCGCTCGATCTCGGCGTCCAGATCGGCGAAGCGCCACGCCAGCTGCGCGGCCAGCAATCGGCCCACGGTGCTCTTGCCCGAACCCATGAATCCGGTCAGGCAGACCAAGCGGCATTCCGGCACAGGCCCCGGCGAGGGCATGTTCGATGGGGATGAATCCTGCAAGCGATTCCGCGAGCGTTAGTCACGCTGGAGAATCTTGATTGTACCACTAAAGGAAGAGAGCTCGACCTTGGCGTGCCCCTGGTTCATCGTGCCGAAGAGGCTGTGGCCCCACTTGGATTCGGCATGCTGGCTGCCGTGCGTGTCGGGCTTGAAGGAAGCCTGATTGACTACGTCGCCCTTGAGCGACGTCGCTTTCACGTCGAAGGAATCGCTCGACGTGAAATGCACTTCGATCGTGCCGCTGAAATTCTTCATGATGTAGATGCCGCGGCTCAGGAAGCTTCCGTCGAAGAAAATGTTTCCGGAAGACGTTTGCACGCGCACGCTGTCCAGCGAGGGCTGAAGCATCTGGACGTTCCCGCTGATGGAATTGGCTTCCAGCTTGCCCGCGCAGCGGGTGCAGACCAGCGAGCCGTCGATGGTCTTGACCACCAAGTAGCCGTTCACGTCGGAGAGCTGCAGATTCGCGCCCACGGTGTCGAACGTCATGTCGCCGTGCACGCTGTCGACCGTTACGTTGCCGGAATCGGTGCGCACGCTGAGTTCGCTCTCGATCGGAACGGTAATTTCAAAATCCGTTTTGGCGTCTTCCGCCGAAATTCCTTCCCCGTTTTCCTGCGCCGATACTTCCACGCGATTGCCGGCCTGCTCCGTTTCTACCGTCACCTTCCCGCTGGCATTGGTCCACGCGACCATAACGTCGTTCTTCGCCCAGGCCTTCACCTGGATCCGCCCCGCCGAATTCTGGACCGCGATCTTCGGCTTGCCCTGCACCGCGAAGTGCTTTTCCATGCGCTCCGCTTGAGCGGGCGCTGCGGCCAGAACGAATCCGGCCAGGATTGCTCCCAGGGCCCCTACACGTACAGCGGTACGGTCAAGAGATGCGTTCACTGCAGTCCTCCCGTCATGTTCCGGTTCGTGGCCGTGGCCAGAAGCTCCGCCTTCTGCTGATAGGCGCCGTACAGATATTCCCGCGCCATTTGATTGTCAGGTTGTTCGCGTACGCTCTTTTCACATATTGCAATAAAGTTGTCAACGATCCGGAGGTTGCGCTGGATGGAATTCGTTACTGCCGTGTCCTGCCTTTGCGGCCCGGGAACCGCGTCATTGGCCACGCTCAGAACTTCCTCCTTGAAAACGCTGTCCGCGGACGGAACGGAGGAAGCTTCTTGCGGGACGGTCATTTGCGATTGCACAGCGGTCTGAGGAATATTCGACAGGTAGCTTACGGAACCCGCTGCGGCCAGCACGAGCCCCAGAAACGCTCCGGCAATTGCCGGACGCTGGAATACAGCCCACCAGCCGGCGCGGGTCGGGCTGGCGCTCCGCGGGGCCGCCTCGAGGTCGCGGATCAATCCTTCGGCTTCCAGCTGGTTCCGCAAGGAGATCCATAGGCGCTCAGGAGGAGCCGCGTCGTCAGCGCCCAGCTCCGCCGCGACGCCGTGGATGGCGCCGAAATCCGCCGTGAGCGCGCGGCACGCCTCGCAGGATTCCATGTGGGCGAGAGCCGGCTCCGGCAACGCGCCAATCTCCTGCTGTTCTAATAGCTGTTCGAACTGTTCACACTGCATGGTAATTGCCCTTCTTCCTTCCTCGCTGCTTCCAGAAATCTGCCGTCTGCCACCCGCGGCCTGAGTTTCAATCCGTGGTGCCGGTCTTGGCCGCCTGCCGTTCCTGTCGTGCGATGTCCCGCAACGTTTCCTGCAAGAGTTCGCGTAATCGCATCCGGGCTTTGTGCAACTGCGATTTGGAGTTTCCGATCGAGCAGTCCATCAGCCCCGCAATCTCGTTGTGTTCGAATCCCTGCACGTCATGCAGGACGAACACTTGCCTGTATCCCGGCGGCAGCTGCTCAATCGCCCTTTCCAAATGAACTCGGTCGATGGATCCGGAAAGCAACAGGTCGGGCGCTCCGATCTCCCTGCGCGGCCCGTTTGCCTCGTCCTCCGGATCGGTCGATTCCTCGAGCGAGGTCTCCGACAACGTCTTCTTCCGCAGCTTCATCAAGACGACGTTCACGGCCAAGCGATGCAGCCACGTGGAAAACGCCGACTCTCCCCGGAACGTTCCAATCTTGCGAAACAGCTGCAAGAAAGCGTCCTGGGTCAAGTCCTCCGCTTCGGCCGGGTTTCCGACCATGCGAAGACACAATGCGTACACACGACGGCTATGAAGCCGATAGATTCGCTCAAAGGCGCCAGCGTCGCCCTGTTGGGCGAGGCGGATAGCCTCAGCCTCAGTCATTTCGCTGGATTCCGATCGTCTCGTGCGGGTCACCGTACCCGTTCGGGACGCATCCACACCGTGGGATGCGACCCTTGCTCCTTAAGTTGCACGCGTGTTACTTCGATTGTGCTGGATTGAGTTCGCTTTCATCTTCTGCAATACGTGGGTCCGAAAGCCACGATCCGGTTCGCCATGGTCCGCTGATTAGGGTCCGCTAATTCCTGAAAGACTGCGTCTTTCCGAGTTCAGCAGTAAAGAACGCAGGAGCGGGGCCTAGTAGCTTCTCTCGGAATGCCGGCAGCTCTTCCGCTGGCAGGGCACAAAAGAAGGACTTCAGAACGACGGTCGCCTCTCCCATGCACGTATTCAGATCATAATCAAGGACTTCCAGCTTTTCCCAGGCCTGATGCGGAAATCGGGACACGCCTTCGGAAATGTCGGAAACAATTACGTGCACCTGTTTTTGCAGCTCCTCGACGATTTCGGCAAGAGCGTATAACTTATGAAAAAAACGCGTCCTCTGGCGGAAAACGACCTTGGCCAGAACGCTGTCCATGAAGGCCACCCGCTGAGCCATATCCCCTCGAAAATTGGACGAAGACAAGGGTCTAACGTTCGGAACAGTTCCAAAATGAACGCCGTGCTCCCTGATGACTCGAATCACGTGGCTGACACGAACCGCGAGGCGATCGAACAGGCCAGCAAATACCGTGGCCCTCTCCTTCGCGGAATCGAACCTGCCGCCTTTGCACAAGGACAGCGCTTCGTCCAGCGTGATATTCAAAATGGAGTTGGAGGATTCCAGCTCACCGCGGGTCGCATCGAAAAGCTGGTCCATCTCGTTGGGGATCCAGGCGACCCAGTCCTCAACGACTGTCCGAGACCTCTGGCCGAAACGTCTAGCGCGCGCATGTCCCAAGGGCCCACCCCCCGTCGCACCGCGGGAGTATAGCATAGGGGAGCAAGCTTCCGGATTCGCGGATTCGGGCTTCCTTGCCTGCGAGATAACTAGCCGCTATACTGCCCCTCGTCTTTCGCGGGGCGTGCCCACTGTTACCTTTTGAACCAGTCGACCAGTTTCTTCAGCGTCAGAAAAAGCTTGCCGAGATCGAAGCGCGCGGGCACGACGCGTATCCCCACAAATTCGACTCGACGGCTACGCCGGCCGAGTTGTTTGAGCAGTACGGGGGCGCCGACGCGGCCACGCTCGAAACCGCCAAGCCGGCCGTCCGAGTAGCCGGCCGCATTCTCACCCTGCGCGTACATGGAAAAGCGGGCTTCGCGCACATTTTTGCTACGGGACAGAAGCTGCAAATTTACGTGAAGCTGGACAACGTGGGCGCCAAGTCCTACGAGCTGTTCCAATTGCTCGACCTGGGCGATGTGATTGGCGTCGCGGGGCACTTGTTCCGTACCAAGACGGGCGAACTGACCGTGTGGGTCACCGAAGTGACCTTGTTGAGCAAATCGCTGTTGCCGTTGCCGGAAAAATGGCACGGGCTGTCCGACGTCGAAATTCGCTACCGCCAGCGATACCTCGATCTGATTTCCAACGAACGAGCCCGCGGAATTTTTATACGGCGGGCGCATATCGTTCGCGAACTGCGGCGGTTTTTCAATGCGCGCGGCTACATCGAAGTGGAAACTCCGATGATGCAGCCCATCGCGGGCGGCGCGGCGGCGCGGCCGTTCATCACGCACCACAACGCGCTGGATCTGAATCTCTACCTTCGCATCGCGCCCGAGCTTTATTTGAAACGGCTGATTGTCGGCGGCCTGGACCGCGTTTACGAGATCAATCGCAATTTCCGGAACGAGGGCATTTCGACTTCGCACAATCCTGAATTCACGATCCTCGAGTTTTACGAGTCCTACAGCGATTATCACGACTTGATGAAGCTGACGGAGGAACTCTTCGCCATGCTCGCGACGGAAGTGACCGGCTCGCCGTTCGTGAAATTCGGCGAGCACGAACTCGATTTCTCGAAGTTTCAGCGCCTCTCCATGCGCGAGGCGGTTTGCCGGTACTGGCCGGCGGGCGCCGCGCCGCCTCCCACGATGGCCGAGCTGGCTTCTCCCCGCGGTCCGGAAGCGGCTGCCGCGCGCTACAACGCGTGGGCTCCGTCCGAGGGCCGCGAACCGTTGCTGGGCGTTGCGAGCATGAAGGACGGAGAAATCACCGGGCTGCTGTTTGAGACGGTCGCCGAGCATCGATTGATTCAGCCCACGATTCTGTACGATTTTCCGACGGATATTTCTCCGCTCTCGAAATGCCGCAAGGACGATCCGACGCTCGTCGAGCGCTTCGAGATTTACGTGGCCGGCATGGAAGTCGGCAACGCCTTCTCCGAGTTGAACGATCCCATCGAGCAGGAGCGCCGCTTCCGTGCGCAGGTGGAAGCGGGCGGCGAGGAAGCGCCGCGCGAAGTGGACATGGATTATATTCGCGCGCTCGCGCACGGCATGCCGCCGGCCGCGGGCGAAGGCATTGGCATCGACCGCCTCACCATGCTGTTCACCGACTCCCACTCCATCCGGGAAGTCATCCTGTTTCCGCTGCTTCGGCCGGAAGCCAATTCCACCGACCCCAATCCCAGCGAGCCGGATCCCGGCGAAAAGAAATGAGATTCGCGTGGCTGGTCGCGCGGCGCTACTTGCGGTCGCCCTACAAGCCGGCGGTGCTGCGTCTCGTCACGATGTTCTCCGTGGTCGGAATCGGCGCGGGCGTAGCCACGCTGGTGATCGCCCTCTCCATGAATACCGGCTTTCGCCGCACGATTCAGGACCGCCTGCTGGGCGTCTCCGCGCACGTCAACCTGACGCGGCCCGGCGCGGAAGGCATTGAGGACTACGGCGCGCTGGCCGAAAAGCTGAGCCACGTTGCAGGCGTGCGCAGCGTGGCCCCCGCGATTTATCTGACCGTGCTGCTCTCCGGAGGCGGCCACGCGCGCGGCGTGGTGATCAAGGGGATCGATCCCGAACTCGAGCGCCGCTTCGATGACGCCCTCCGCCGAATCGTTTCCGGCGCGGCCGATTTTACGCCGGACGCCGACGGCTTCGACTCCATCGTCGTCGGGCACCTCATGGCGGACGAACTCAACATCCGCACGGGCGACTACGTCACGCTGACGAGCCCCGAGGGACGCCTCACTCCCTACGGAATGGTGCCGCGCTCGCGGCGCTTTCGCGTGGCGGGCGTGTTCAATTCCGGATTTTACGATTACGACGCCAACTGGGTGTTCGCCAAGCTGGCCGCGGCGCAAAACCTGGCCGGCGTCGGCGACGTGGCGAGCGTCCTCGAATTTCGCGTGAATGACGTGGACCGCGCCGCGGATGCCGCGCGCGCGATCGGCGCGGCCGCCGGTCCCGGATTTACGACCACAACGTGGGAAGACGAAAATCGCGCGCTGTTTCGCGCGCTGCGCCTCGAGAAACTCGTGACCGCGCTGTTCATCGGCCTGATTACGTTCGTCGCCGGGTTGAACATCCTGGTGGTGCTCTCGATGAGCGTCACCGACCGCGCGCAGGACATCGCGGTGCTGATGTCGCTCGGCGCGTACCGCCCGCAAGTGCGAAATATTTTCATGCTGCAGGGCTTAACCGTCGGCGTGATCGGCACCGTCGCCGGGCCTCGCCGCCGGGTACTCCATCGCCTGGGCCGCTGGCGCCTATCATCTCATCCCGCTCGACCCTCAGGTCTACTCCGTGCCCTACGTCCCCTTTCAACCGAGCGCGCTCGACGGCATGTGGATCGCCGCCGCCGCCCTCGCCATCAGCGTCGCCGCCACGCTGATCCCTGCGCGCGCCGCCTCGCGGATTTTGCCGGTGGATATTCTGCGGTACGAGTAACGTGCGCGTAAGGGTGCTTCCTTTGAGATCCAAGAAAGTTCAGGTAGTCGGTCAGTTTGAGAATTCCACGTGTTGACTTGGGCCTTCGGCCTGCCATAATAAATTAGTGATCTATGAGCTGGACAAATTGGCGAATTTTGGCCGACAAGAACGGCTGGTATTCTGAGGATTTTGACCACAGCGGACCCGCTTGCTATGAACTTGGCACGACTGGCCCTCGTGGTGGAAACCCGCAGCCGCACTATGTCGGCGAAACTGGGAATGAGAAAAGGAGAATGTCGCAGTACGCCTCACATGGTTCTCATCTCTCGGGGATTATCAATAGGCATCTCAATGCTGGCTGGTGCCTGTGCTACCGAGCCTGTGCGTTACCATCAAAGAAGGCGGCAATCGCGATGCAAAATCGACTCCTGGCTCAATACGAGTACGACTGGAACGTCCTGCTGAATCGCGGATAGCTTGAAACTGACCATCTCCCCCTAAAGTTCAGCTACCTTTGCAATGCTAGAGGCTAGAAGCCATCTCATAAATACCTCAGCAGGATAATGAGGCAACCGAGTTGGAGCATGCCGAGGAAATTGGCTTCGTGATATTCCCAGCGGCTGACGAGTCGGCGGAAATTGTGGAGCCAGGCAAAGAGGCGCTCGATTTTCCAGCGCCGGCAGTAGCGACGCAATTCGCGGCCGTCCTGGGTGCTCTTGCGGCGGCGGTTGTACTTGTGGGGCGCGATGAGCCGGATACCGTGTTTTTGCCGGAGGCGCTGATCGAGCGGATCGCTGTCATAGGCGCGGTCACCGATCATTCGTTTTGGTTTGGCTCTCGTGAAGCGCTGCGCGATGGTGGCTTCGACGAGTTTGCTTTCATGAGGCGAAGCGCTGGTGACGCAGCAGGCGACAGGAAGACCATGGCGGTCTGCGATCGCCATGATTTTACTACCTTTTCCTCGGCGAGTCGGGCCGACAGCAGCGCCCCTTTTTTCGCCGAACTGAAGCTGGCGTCGATGAACGTTTCCGACAGATCCAGTTTGCCGCGTGCCCGCAGGTCTTCGGCCATGGCGTGCAGCAATCGGTCCAGCGTGCCATCGCGCTGCCACTGCTGAAAACGCCGATGGCAGGTTTGGTAGGAAGGATAACGGTCGGGCAGATCGTGCCAAGGAGCGCCGGTGCGCAAGACCCACAGAACGCCGTTCAGCACGGCTCGCGTATCGCGCCAAGGCCGACCTCGACCGTCGGGGCGTCGTTTGGGAGCCAGCAGTGGCTTGAGCTTCTTCCACTGCGCCTCGGTCAGGTCCATGCTCTCGGTTTACGCTAGTTTGCATAACTCACAAGCCTTGAATGGCTTGAATCTGTTTATGAGATAACTTCTAGTAGAATCCTCGCGACATGACTGCTTCGTCCCGAAAATCTTCGTCACTAATCGATACCCGCGTGATCTATTGTGGGGACAACCTGGAGCAGCTCAAGAAACTGCCGGATACCTGCATAGACTTAATCTACATAGACCCTCCGTTTAATTCCAACCGGAATTACGAAGTGTTTTGGGGCGAAACGAAAGAAAAGCGGGCATTCGAGGATCGGCATGAATCCACGCAAGCCTACATCGAATTCATGCGTCCAAGGTGCATAGAAATGGCGCGAGTCCTAAAGGAAACAGGCAGTTTTTATTATCACTGCGACGATCACGCTTCGCACTACGTCAAGGTAATGCTCGACCAGATTCTTGGTGAAATTAACTTTCACAACGAAGTGATCTGGAAGCGAACCGGCGCACGATCGGACGCCAAAAGCTGGAATCAACTCCACGATACACTACTCGTTTATGGAGGGGGCCAAGCCCCGACCTGGAATCCTCAGTTCGAGGATTACAGCGACCACTACCTATCGACGAAGTATACGCACGACGACGGCGACGGCAGACTATATCGACTCGACAACATGACGAGCCCAAATCCTAGGCCGAACATGACGTACGAGTGGAAAGGCCATGCGAGTCCGGAGAAGGGCTGGCGCTACTCGAAAGACACAATGGCCCAGCTCGACGCCGAAGGCCGGATCTGGTACCCGGCCGACAAGTCGAAGCGCCCGCAACTGAAGCGGTATCTCGACGAGATGAAAGGCGTTCCAATGGGGAGCGTGTGGACAGATATCGCCCCGCTCAATTCTCAAGCCGTCGAGCGGCTGGGTTATCCGACACAGAAGCCCCTCGCGTTACTCGAACGCATCATTAATGCCAGCAGCAACGAAAACGACATCGTGCTTGACGCATTCTGCGGTTGCGGTACGGCCCTTGTTGCGGCGCAGAATTTGGGACGCCAATGGATCGGGATTGACGTTTCCCCCACTGCGTGCCGGGTTATGGCCAAGCGGTTGCGCGACGTGTGCAGACTTCCCGAGGATGAAAAATTATGGCTCGTTGGGCGCGGCTTTGTTGTGCGCGACCTGCCCTGGTCTGAGAAACAACTTCGGGCGATACCGCCGTTCGAGTTTGAGAACTGGGCAGTAATCGCGCTCGGCGGCATCCCCAACAAGGCGCAAGTTGGCGACATGGGCATAGACGGGCGCATCTACCCTGTGTCATCAATGCCTTCCAAGAGCGGCAAAAAAGCCGGAGAGCTCGATTTCATGGACGTATGGTATCCGATTCAGGTTAAGCAGAAGGACAAGGTCGGGCGACCGGATATAGATGCGTTCGAGGCGGCCATGATACGCGAGGATCGCACAAAGGGTTTCTTCGTTTCGTTCGAGTTCTCTTCCGACGCGTTGCGGGAAATCGATTCTTTCTTTCGCCGTGAGCACCGCGTCATTGTGCCGCTCACCGTGCGCGATATACTCGATGAATCGATTGCACGCAAACTCGCTTAATCAGGAAAATCAAAACAATTAGGCTGCATTATCAAATCGATCGACTGTTTTTCGATCCAATTCACAGATTGGTCCCCAAATAAATCATGAAATCTCGCACGCGGTCCATCACGGTAACCGCTTCTGAATCCTCATACGGCTTGGAGGTGTGGGCCATATTGTTCCGCCAAATGTTTTTCATGTATTCGCAGTGGTCCGCGGCGCTGGAGTAGGCTTCAAGTGTGGCCTTTCTCTTCGGGCTCGCTGACAACTTATGTGCTTCCTCGATTCTCTTTCTGATTGCCGTTATGACCTTATTCCAATCACCGAATTCGATTGGACAAGATCTTCCTTTATCAGTGAGAGTCACCTTCAGCTTCTTAGCCAGTTTCCGCAAGCCATGTTCCGCAACGCGCATTAGGTGAAAGACGCTGGCCGTAGGCAGAGAGGCGGCAAGACAGTTCCCAGCTTCCTTTAGGTCTTGTCTCGCGTTCTCAAATTTCTCATACACCTGATCGCCAAAAAGCTTCTCTTGTTCAAAATATTTGTAGTTTGTAGGTGAGATGTGAGCGAAGCATTGCTTCCCCAATTCAACCTCTATGCCCTTACGCATCGCCCTAAGTTCCCGCCGGATGTCCCCAACATCAACCGTGTAGTTCGGTGTTAGCCGAAACCGCTCCAACTCTGCCCCGATATGGTAAAGCGGCAACATCGCAGCGTCCCCCAATCCGACTGCTTCACACTGTCGTCTGGCAAACACCATCGCCATTTCTAACGTCATGCTCCATCCTTGATCCATTGAGTCGGGAAGGTCTGTTTCAAGGCGCAGCAATTCATGGGATAACCACCAAAATTGGACCACGGCAAATTGAATCATGTCCCACCAACTCACTATTCGGCGGAAGATATAGGAATCAGGCGATGAGCGCCAGAATTTTCGCGCGCACTTCGGCCAATTCTTTCGCGGACACCGCGCCCTTGCGCTGGGCACCTCGCCGGAGTTCTGGCTGAAGATGCAGGTGCAATACGACCTCTGGCACGCGCGCAAGAAAACGCCGAAAGTGCGGCGGTTTCCGCAAGTGGCGACCCGCGAGCCAGCCCAGGATTTGTCGCGTCCCTGAGGACGGCGGCAAAGGGCATTTTCACCGGGCAACCCAAAAGTCCCAGCCTCTGGACCCTTCGCCCGCCGCGGCGGACTCAGGACAAGAGAGGCGGGCTACAACTTCCCGCTACGAACCTCCTCCGGCGCCTGGGTTGGTTGGCGGCGGTGGTACCGCCGGAGCCGTCGGCTTATACGATGGCGCTGGCCTTGCCGGCGCGATGTGCGGTTTTATATCTTTCTTCTTTGGTTTTTTCTTTTCCCGACCGCGCGTGTCTCGATTGCCCATGATTTTCTCTCCCCTTATGCTTAATACTTGATGCCGGATGCTTGGTACTGAGATCTGGCCGTCCCGGCCAGGCGACTCCATCCACTTTCAAGTGTCTCATGATCCGGGACTTTTCATTCTCGCGGCTTCACACAGGCTCGCGGGCGCTTCGCGACGCAGCCGAAGGCGCAGCCCTCAGCCAATTAGCGCTCGAATTTTTGCGCGCACCTCGGCGAGCTCCTCGGCGGACACCCTGCCCTTGCGCTTCGCACGTCGCACACGCCAATCGAGGCTCTTCACTTGATCGGCCAGTACAACGCTTGCCGGTTGTGCGCTGGCGATGACGACCTCAAAGGGATAGCCCTTGATTTGAGTCGTCATCGGGCAGCAAATCATCAAGCTCGTCTTTGCGTTATACGTCGCCGGGCTGACTACCAGGGCGGGACGATGTCCCGACTGTTCGTGTCCCGCCTGCGGCGTAAAATTCAGCCAGACGATCTCTCCGGCATCGGGCACATAACGCGCCATCACCAGACCTCTTTGCCCATCGGCAAGCCAAAATCAGTCGATTCGTGCTGATTTTTTGAGGTGATCCCTTTCAGTAGCTCGTCCAAGTCGTACGTTTTTTGCCGGACAGGTTCAATCACGATCCGTCCTGCTTCCTCGTGCACGTCCACCGCCTCATCCAGGTCGAGGCGCGTGGCCTGCATCACGGAGGCGGGAATCCGCACCGCCGCGCTGTTACCCCATTTTCGCACCGTGGCTTTCACGATCCGCCTCCATGTAGAAACGATGTATCTACAGTATGGCAGATAAGGCAACGAGTGTCCACAATGTAGATACATCCGGTTTCCCGCCCATGTCTTCGAGCCCGGACTCACAGAAACTTCCGGATGGACGTATAATTCGTCTCAACTTCAGCGGCTAAAGCCGATGTTGGAGAGAACCGTTGTGGCCGGGCTGAAGCCCGGCCCTCCAAGGCGAGTCAGCAGACGAGTGACGATGCTTCGCACGCCACATAGGATCGAAACATCAGCCACTCAAAGTCCGGAGGGAGAGCAGCATGACCGAAATCACGAGGCGCGGATTTGTGAAGGGCGCGGCGCTCGCGCCGCTGGCGCTGACGCCGCTGCGGTCCATGGCGCAGCAGGCCGCGCCGGGCGACAAGTTTGATTTTGTGTTCGCGGGCGCGGGGCACAACAGCCTGATCTGCGCGGCGTATCTCGCGAAGGGCGGCTACCGGGTGCTCGTGCTGGAGGGGCGGCCAACGATTGGCGGCGGAACGAAGACGGCGGAAGTTTGCCTGCCGGGATTCAAAGAGGATTTGTGCTCCAGCGTGCACTCGGGAATTTCCAACAATCCGCTCGTCCGCAACAATGAACTCCCGCTTCGCGATTACGGATACGGCGAGTACATCGATCCCGATCCCGTCATGCACATTCCTTTCCTGGACGGCAACTCCATCACCGTTTGGCGCGACCTCGACCGCACGTGCGAGACGATCGCGCGCTTCTCCAAAAAAGACGCGCAAACTTTCCGGCGCATGGTGGCCGAGTACAAAGCCTATACCGCGGCCACGAGCGCGGGCCGCGGCGGATCCGCCGACGCCGGCGCGCCGAAAATTCCCAAGGCCGGCGTGTGGCAGCGCCGCTTCGCCATGTCCGCGTACGATTTGCTGCTCGACATGTACGAGAGCGACTACATGCGCCGCGCCAACCTGGTTTGCGGACATTTCGGCTCGGTCCCCGGCGGAGATCCGAACACGGGCGCGCCAGGCATTCTCGCTCGTGGTGCAGCACCTCAGCGGGCGGCCGATTCCCAAGGGCGGTTCGGGCACGCTGGCCGTCGCGCTCGGGCGATTCATCGAGGCGCACAACGGCGTGGTGCTGACGAACATGCCGGTCACGCGGCTGGTGACCGAAAACAACAAGTGCGTCGGCGTCGAGTGCGCGGACGGAAAAACGTTCCGAGGAGAAAAGGGCGTCGTCTCGACGATCCACATCAAGAATCTGGTGAACATGGCGCCGCGCGAACTGTGGGGCGAGGATTTCCTGGAGGGCGTGGAACTGTATCAGCCCGAGCATGCCATGCTCAGCCTGCACTACGCGACGACGGAACCGCCGCAATATCCTCTTCCGACCGGCGGCACGATCTCGACGTGCGAAGCCGCGATCGCTCCGCGCCTCGACTACTACCTCGAAATGAATTCCCTCGATGCCCGCGGAGAAATCCATCTCGACGATCCTCCGGGATTGCAGATCGTGAGCCCGAGCGTCGCCGATCCGAGCCGCGCCCCGGCCGGGCATCACACCATGAAGATCGAAAGCAATCTCCCGTACGGATTGAAGGAAGGCCCCAAGCATTGGGACAACATCAAGAATGAAGTCGCGGACGCGCTGTTGAATCACCTGCGAAAGTTCGCGCCGAATCTCACGCCCGACAAATTCCTGGGCAAGTTCATCGAGAGCCCGCTCGACATCGAACGCATGAACCCATCGATGTGGCGCGGCAGCACGCACGGCGGCGCGATGATTCCCTCGCAAGTCGGCGCCATGCGCCCGGTTCCCGGCTGGGGCAACTACCGCATGCCCATCAACGGCCTCTACCAGACGGGAGCCTGCACCGCTCCCGGCGGCGCCGTCACCGGAATGCCCGGACGCAACGCCGCGGCGGTGATCCTCAAGGATTTCGGGACGAGCCTCGAAGAAGTCGTGGCGAAGAAAACCAGCTAGCCCGCATTTCTCACGACGAATCGCGTTCGAGAAGCTTGAACTACATCACGGGCCGCAAGACTTGCGTCTGTAGTAGCGCCGGCGGCCCGCCGGCAGGTTTGCTCATGTTTGGCACAATGCACACCTGCCGGCGGGCCGCCGGCGCTACCAAAAGTGCGACGGAAGTTTTCACGAAATAAGTTCGTTTACCAGTGCAGAGGTTCTCGTGAGAAATGCAGGCTAGCCGTGCGGAAGAGCCGGTGAGCGGGAAGCCCGAACGTTGGCCGCTGCGTCGCGTGCTCACGCGGGACCCTTCCGCGAGCGGCTACTTTCGCCAGAGCCGATGCGGCAGCAAATACGTGAATCCGGTGAAGGCTTCCCAGTGCGTGGACGTGCCCGTTAAACCTTTCTCAAAGCCCGCGTCGAAGACCAGATTTTTCCGGGCTGTGTAGCTGGCCGCCCAGAGATTTCCGATGGCGTTGCCGCGCAGGAACGGCTGCGTGAAGCGCCAGATCTCCCCGGAGAGGCCGAAGCCTTTTCCGAGAGGATGAGAGATCGAGAGCGTCTGGCCGAACTGCAGCCTGCGCACCGGACCTTCCAGCACTTCGTTGAAGACCGCATTGGCATCGTAATGAAAGCCCTTCACATCCGCGCTGGCGTACAAGACCGACGAGTTGAGCGGGCTGCCGACATCGAGTTCGGGCGCGCCGCCGTCATACACGCGGCGGGAATAGCTGGCTGAAAACGTGGGCCGCGCGCCTTCGCCCGGGACGAGTACGACCTGCGCGCCGAGAAACACCTCGGCCGTGCGATTCCCCGAAATTCCAGTCACGGTGTAGTGGACGGCGGGCGCGGAGGACTCGATGAATTCGAGGCGTCTCGAAACGGCCAGCTTGATTACCTCGTTGAATTCATAGTAGGTGGAGAATTCAGGCGAATCCGTGGCACCGAGCGTGCCGGTTTCAAATTGCAGATAGCCGACCGGCGTAAGCGTGGCAGGATTGCTCACCGTAGGACGCCCGGGGTTGGCCTCGGGCTCTTCGCTGTCGTCCGCGTGTGGAGCGGAGGACTGCGGAGATTGTCCGGCAGCGGGTCGCGCGGCGATCGTGACGCAGAGCGCCGCGGACAGCAGTGCCAGGCGGGCGCAGCGGCGCAATTTCCAAAAGTTCCCGTATTTTCTGTCTGAATTTTCGACGCCCATCGCGCCGATAGTGTCTCATATCGGGCACTTCGCGCAGCGTATCGGGAGGGCACGGGCGCTAGGAAGCTTCGTCGGAACTTGGATCGAACGTCGATTTTGCGCCCTTCGAGCGGCTAGTTACTCGAATACTGGCACAAGGTTTTTTCGATGCCCGCGGCGTCGATTTGGCGTCCCGGTTGCACTTATAAGAGGTGCAGGGCTTGCCGGTAGGAACGGCGAGTCCCGAGGCGTGGAGACGGACCCAGCACATCTCGCAATCGCTTTCTTATCAGTGGCTTGGAAGGCTGAACGGCGGGGGTCAAAATGGGTCGCTTTTTCCACAGGTAACCACAGGGCGAGAATGTGAAATCGTTTGTCCTGGGGAGGAAGTAGTCGCAAAATGGCTGGCCCGGCACTGGAACGGCGCGACAAAAAAGCGCATCTAACAAAATAAGAGCCGGGGAGCGATGTAAACGAGTCGGGGAGTTTTTCGAGATCGTCCCCGCGGAAATTCTGAGCGAATATGCCGGCAGAGACAAAAACTTCGGCGAGCAATCCAGGCGGCGGCGCCGAGCGCTCCGGCGCGCTGATTGAGACGCGCGATTTGTGCAAGAGTTATGGCGCGGGCGCGGCGGAAATCACGGTCTTGTCCGGCCTGAACGTGACGGTGGAATCAGGAAAGCTGATCGCGGTGATCGGGGCTTCGGGCGCGGGAAAAAGCACGTTTTTGCATTTGCTGGCCGCGCTAGACACGCCAACAAGCGGTACAGTATACTTCGAGGGGAAAGCAGTAGATTCGTTTCGAGAAACCGAGCTTGCGGATTATCGCAACCGCTCGATTGGTTTTGTGTGGCAGAGGCATCACCTTCTGGCTGATTTTACGGCAGCCGAAAACGTGGCGATGCCGCTGCTGATGCGCGGCGCGGAGTACGACGAGGCGCTCGAAACCTCCGAACGCTGGCTCAGGGAAGTCGGCCTGGGCGCGCGAGTAAGACAGCGTGCGGGGGAGTTGTCCGGAGGGGAGCAGCAGCGCGTGGCGATCGCCCGCGCCCTGGTTCAGCAGCCTGCCTTGTTGCTGGCCGACGAGCCCACCGGAGATCTGGACGAGCGAAACGCAATGGCGGTTTTTGAGCTGATGCAGCAGTTGCATCGCGAGCACCGGCTCACCTCGATCCTGGCGACGCACAATACGGTTCTGGCGGGGCGCGCAGATCGCGTGCTGCAATTGGAGCACGGAAAGCTCCAGCCGGTTGCGACGTAGACCAAAACCCTGGGTTGTTCACTGAGGGAGAAACGAGTTGACCCGTGTTTGAACGCTACACAGAGAAGGCACGACGCGTCATATTTTTTGCGCGCTACGAAGCCAGCCAGTACGGCTCTCCGTACATCGAGACCGAGCATCTGTTGCTCGGACTGATGCGTGAAGACAAGGCGCTGGCCAACCGGTTTCTGCGTTCGCACGGCTCGATCGAGTCGATCCGCAAGGAGATCGAACAGCGCATCACGATTCGCGAGCGCATCTCCACGTCGGTCGAAGTTCCGCTCAGCCAGGAATCCAAGCGCATTCTGAATTTCGCGACGGAAGAAGCCGAGCGCCTGGGGCACCGGCACGTCGGCACCGAGCACCTGCTGCTCGGAATCCTGCGCGAAGAAAAGTGCTTTGGCGCGGAAATCCTCCAGGAACGCGGCCTGCGCCTCTCGACGCTCCGCGAAGAACTGGCCCGCAGCGCCGGCGAAAAAGCGCCCGCGGCGCGCCCCAAGGAAACCTCGCTGCTGGCGGAATTCAGCCGCGACCTCACGCAAGCCGCTCTCGAAGGCCAGCTCGACCCGCTGGTGGGCCGCGAGCGCGAACTCGAACGCGTCATTCAGATTCTCTGCCGCCGCACGAAAAACAATCCCGTGCTGATTGGCGAGCCGGGCGTCGGCAAGACGGCCATCGTCGAAGGACTGGCGCAGCGCATCTCGGACAGCGACGTGCCGCCGTTCCTGGCCGACAAGAGGATTCTCTCGCTCGATCTCTCCCTGATCGTTGCCGGCACGAAATACCGCGGGCAATTCGAGGAGCGATTGAAAACCATCATGAAGGAACTGATGGAGAGCCAGAACTCGATCGTGTTCATCGACGAGCTGCACACGCTGGTGGGCGCGGGATCGGCGGAAGGTTCCCTCGACGCCGCCAACATTTTGAAGCCCGCTCTTTCCCGCGGCGAAATTCAGTGCATCGGCGCAACGACGCCGGGAGAATACCGAAAGTCCGTGGAAAAAGACCGTTCGCTGGAACGGCGTTTTCAGGCCGTGAAAGTGGGCGCGCCGTCCGAGGACGAAGCGATCCTGGTCATCGAGGGCGTGCGGGAGCGCTACGAAAAATTTCACGCGGTCAGCTACACCGACGAGGCCATCCGCTACTCCGTGTACCTGTCGAGCCGCTACATTCCGGACCGGTTCCTGCCGGACAAGGCCATCGATTTGATCGACGAAGCCGGCGCGCGCGTCAAGCTGCGCCAGGCGACGCTGCCCGACGAAGTGGCCGAAGTGCAGAAGCGCGTGAAGTTCATCACGCACCGCATGGAAACGGCGATCGCCAATCACGAATTCGAGAAGGCGCGCTTCTATTCCGAGGAAGAGCGCAAGGAAAAGGAAAACCTCCGCGCCGTGCGCGAGCGGCTGAAACTCGACGACACCAACACCGGCATCGTCACCCGCGAGGACATCGAGGAAGTCGTGGCGCGCTGGACCGGAATCAACGTGTCGTCCATTAAAGAGGACGAACAGCAGAAGCTGCTGCGCATCGAAGCCGAGCTGCACAAGCGCGTCATCAGCCAGGACAAGTCGATTACCGCCCTGGCGCGCGCGATTCGCAGAAGCCGCGCCGGCCTGAAAGCTCCGGGGCGCCCGGTGGGGTGCTTCCTGTTCCTCGGCCCGACCGGCGTCGGCAAAACGGAAGTCGCGCGGCGCCTCGCGGAATTCCTGTTCGGCAGCGAGAAATCGCTGATCCGTTTCGACATGTCGGAATACATGGAAAAGCATTCCGTTTCCAAGCTGATCGGCGCGCCTCCAGGATACGTCGGCTACGAAGAGGGCGGCCAGTTGACCGAACGCGTGCGCCGCACTCCGTACTCGGTGATCCTGCTCGATGAAATCGAAAAGGCCCACCCGGACGTGTACAATATCCTGCTCCAGGTCTTCGAGGACGGCCAGCTGACGGACGGGCTCGGAAATACGGTGGATTTCCGCAACACGATCCTGATCATGACGTCGAACCTCGGCGCGCGGCACCTGCAGAAGCGGTCCACGATGGGATTCCAATCGGCCGCCGAAGAGGGCAGCGCCAAGAGCCTGGACGAACTGGTTCTCGGCGAAGTGAAGCGGGTGTTCAATCCGGAATTCCTGAACCGGCTGGATGAAATTATTCTCTTCAACCCGCTGGGTGAAGAAGAACTGCTCCGCATCATCGATCTGCTTGTCGGCCAGACCAACGACACTCTGATCCACCGTCAGGTGCAAATCGTGCTCACGCCGGAAGCGCGCCAATGGATCCTCGATAAGACCTGCGGGGATCGCAGTTACGGGGCGCGGCCGCTGCGGCGGGCGCTGCAAAAGTACGTCGAAGATCCGTTGTCGGAAGCGCTGATTCAGGGAGGCCTGCAGCGGCCGGCGACGCTGGAAGTCTACGTTACAAATGACGGGCTCGGATTCCGACCGGTGGTTGAAGCAACCCCGGTATCCCACTAGCGAATCCTACGCGCGCAGGCCGGCCCATGTTCTTGGGCCGGTTGGGGGGAGCGTATCATTTTGTTTCGGGGGAAGCGGCCTTGAGGATTTCCCTGGCCGCAGGCAAATATTCGTGTTTGATCACGAGGCTGCGCGCAAGCATGCTGTGTCTGCTTGCCGCAGCCTTTGTGTGTTTTGTTCCCAGTGCCTCGCCTCGCTCCCTGCTAAAGCAGGCGGCGCAGCAAGCGCCCGCCGCAGCCCAGGGCGCGCCCACTATCGAACGCATTGAATTCCAGGGCAATCGAAGAATTCGCAGCGAGACGCTGCGGGCGCGCATTTTTTCCCGGCCCGGAGACGTGGTGAATGAAGACGCCCTGCGCCGCGATTTTCACGCCCTCTGGAACACGCAATACTTCGAGGACATTCGGCTCGAACTCGAAGACAGCGCGGACAAGCCCAATCAGAAGATTGTCATTTTCTATTTGACCGAGCGTCCCATCGTCCGGCGCATCGAATACAAAGGCAACAAATCGGTATCGGAATCGGACATCCTCGACCGGTTTAAGGATCGCAAGGTCGGGCTCTCGATTGAGAGCCAATTCGATCCCACGAAAATCAAGAAAGCGGAAGTCGTCATTAAAGAGCTGCTGGCGGAGCACGGCCGGCAGTTCGCCAGCGTCAAGCCCACGTTTGAACGCCTGCCCGGAACCAACGCCGTAAAGCTCACGTTCAACATCGACGAGGGCCCCAAGGTGAAGGTCGGCAAGATCATCATCACGGGAAACACCGCGTTCTCGGCGAGCAAAATCATACGCACGATGCGCAATTCGAAGCCGTACATGATTCCGCTCGGCCCGTTCGGCTACATTCCGGTGCTGTCCAAAACGTTCGACCGTCCGAAGCTGGACGAGGACATGGAAATCGGAATCCGCGGAATTTACCAGGATAACGGCTACTTCAAAGTGTTGGTGAAAGACCCGATCATCCAGAACGTAACCGTGAATGAGGGGTATTTGCCGAAAGGCGTTCCCCTCGTTGGAGCGCACCAGGGCCGGGCCACGAATATCACGATTCCCATCGAGGAAGGCGCGCGCTACCGCATGGGCACGCTCCACGTGCGCAACGCGAACCCCGACGAAGGCCTCTTTTTCAAGACCGCCTACCTGGAATCCGCCTTCCCCATCAAGAAGGGTGAAATTTTCAGCGTAGCCAAAGTTCGCAAGGCGATCGAGGATTACACGAAGCTGTACGGAAATTTCGGCTTCATCGACTTCACCGCCGTGCCGGACACGGAAGTGAACGACGACACGAAAACGATCGACTTGACCTTCGCCTTCGACCAGCAAAAGCAATTTTTCGTCCGGCGCATCGATTTCTCCGGCAATACCGGCACGCGCGACAAAGTCATCCGCCGCGAACTGATGCTCAACGAAGGCGACATGTTCCGCAACAACCTGTGGGAGATGAGCCTTTTGCGCCTGAATCAGCTGGATTATTTCGAGGCGGTCAAGCCGGAGAACGCCGAGATCAAACGGAACGTAAAGCAAGGGACCGTCGACATTCTTCTGAAGCTCAAGGAAAAAGGGAAACAGTCCATCAGCTTGACGGGCGGCGTCAGCGGCTTCGCCGGATCGTATATAGGCCTGACGTATCAGACGAACAATTTCCTGGGGCTCGGCGAAACGCTCACGCTCAGCGGAAACGTGGGCACCCTGCAAACCGACGTCAACTTCGGTTTCACCGAGCCGTACCTGTTCGACCGGCCGATCAGCACCGGTTTCACTGTGTTCGCGAGCCGCTTCAACTTCAACCAGGCGCAGCAGTATTCGCTGGCATTGGGCTACCAGGTGCAATTGAACCCCGACACCGTGCAGAACTACATCCAGAACAGCGACGGTTTCACGATCTTTGCCAGCTACCCGGTCAAGAAACTCGGGTTTAGCCGCGTGGGTTTGACCTACGGATATACCGATACCAGCATCACGGGATTGAGCACTGCATCCACGGCGCTGTTCAACGTTTTGCAGTTTCAACAGCTCGAGGGTCCGTCCTCTCTTTCGGGCATTCATGAGAGCAAGATCACGCCCACCTTCACCTACAACACCGTGGACAATCCGGTGAATCCGACGCATGGAAAGAGCCTCTTTCTTTCCACGTCCTTCGAGGGCGGCCCCATCGGCGGCAATGTGAATACGGTTTCGGAAATCGTCGAAGCCAAGTATTTTCGCCCGCACTATCACCGCCGAAACGTGATCGCGCTGCGATTCCTGGGGGCATTCGAAACGGGCTACGGCGGCAAAGTGATCCCGCCGTTCAGCCGGTTCTATCTGGGCGGCGAGCAGGACTTGCGCGGATTCGATATCCGCACGGTATCGCCAGTCGTTTTTGTGCCTACGTTGACCTCGACGCCCGTTGGGTACTCCAACCCGAGGGTGCTCGATAGCGGCGGCAATCCCACCTCGGGTGTGGTCAACATTCCGACGCTGAGTTATCAAACCTCGTTTCCCGGCGGCGACACCGAGTTGGTTGCAAATTTTGAGTACCGCATCCCCCTGTTTCCGCACGTTGCCATGTCGTTGTTCGGCGACGCGGGCGCAACCGGCGACGTGCTGAGTAACCAACTGCAGTTGAACTCCACGGATTACTCCACGCTGGTTTCGCAGTTCCCGGGCACCAGCATTTCCCGAACTCTGCAATATCAGCCGGGCACGAATTTCCAGCCGCGGACCTCGGCGGGCATCGAATTCGTCGTGCAATTGCCCATCGTCCAGGCGCCCTTCCGGATTTATTGGGCCTACAACTTCAACCGGATGTCCGAGGTCATCAGCGCGCCGTTGACCCAGTTCCCCGGGAACGTCAACAATGTGATTGCGACTTCGACGCTGTGCAATTCGTCCGTTGCCACGAATTGCTTCGACCCGAACTGGACTTCATACTCCAGGGGACTGCCGCCGGACGTTTGGAATTCTCAGGTCGTGCCGCAGATTTTGAGTTTGTACAACAACCCGCAGCGGACGAATTTCTTCGATCCGGTGCGCACGCTCCGGTTCACGGTCAGCCGGACATTTTGATGGTGAACTTTGCGTTCGGGAAATTAGAATGCGCGACGAGAGGCTGGAAAATTCTGACCGGGGCCGCGGGCCGGCAATTGCGCCGCGAAGGCGAATGTCGAGAAGTCTTGGGAGGATTGGGATGAGGTGGTGGAAGTTTTCAACAATACTCACTCTAGCGGCGGCGCTGGGCGTCTGGGGTTGCGGAAGCAGCAGTTCCTCGGGCGTTAGCATCACCGTTTCGCCAACCACCGCCAGCGTGATCACCAACAGGACGCAGCTCTTCAGTGCTCTGGTTTCCGGCAACAGCAATACAGCGGTCACGTGGACTCTGGCGTGCGCCACCGGCGTCGCGGCGAACTCCTGCGGCTCCATCGATGCCACCGGACTCTACACGGCGCCGGCCACGATCCCTACCGTCACCACCAGCGGCACGACGACCATCGCCCCGACCGTGAGCATCACGGCGACTTCCAAGGCCGATACCACGAAGGTGGCGACGGCCACGCTGACCATCGTCACCGGAATCAGCATCACGATTACGCCGCCCACCGCCACCGTGGGCACGAGCGAGAATTTCCTTTTCGCGGCGACGGTGAACAATCCGGGCTGTAATGTCACCTCGACCCCGACTTGCGACGACGTCACCTGGTCGCTTTCCACCACGCTGACCGGCATTGGCACCATCGGCTCCACGTCCGGCGTTTACACGGCCCCCGGAACGGTGCCGTCGCCGAGCACCATCATCATTACAGCCACGTCGGTGTCGGACACTTCCGTGACGGCCACCGCAACAGTCAGCGTAGTGACCGCGACGAATCCCACGGTGACCTCGGTGAGCCCCAACACCACTGGTTTGGGCGGGCTCTTTCAAGATGTTTACATCACCGGGACCAATTTCATTTCGACGGACAACGTATTTGTTAACGGCACGCAGCTGGCGTCTAGCCTCGTCACGGGCGTGTCCTCGTCGGTGATCCGGGCGCGAATTCCGGACTACATTCTGGCAGCGCCGCCTTCAAGTAAGCTCGTGATTGGTGTTTCCGAACAGTCCGGAAATGTCCAAACCTGCTCGGGGGATCTGTCGCCCTGCACACTCACGTTAGTGCCGGTGCGCCCCGGCGTGATCGGGCCGACGCCTACGACGATTCCGCAGAGTACAGCGGGCGTACTTTCGTTCAACGTGGATGGCGGATTTTTTGGGACGGGAAGCAACCCTGCTTCGCCCGCCGTAAACGCGACCTTCAACGGCCAGCTCCGCGGAATCCAGCTTCCGGCCAGCCAAACGATCGGGAGCACGCGGCAGTTGTCGGTCACCATCGGAGGCGGCTCGAATTCGAGTGATTTCACGGTCCCCGGCCTGTATCCCGTGGCCATCAGAAGCAATGCGGATCCATCGAAGTTCGCGGTCACCAATCTCGCCGTTCAGCCGACGTACTCTGCCCCCAGCGCCACGCTCGTTCCCGTGGGATTGACGCCGGCAACCTCGGCGCCGAGCGACGTCGCCGTCAACCCAGCGACGGGCATGGCCGTCGTGGCAAACTCAGGGACGAACGACGTGAGCCTGATCGACCTGACAGCCAATCCGCCCACGTTGCTCGCCAACGTTTGCACGGCGGCGGTGAACGCGATTCCCAGCGGCTCGCCGCTGGCTTGTCCTGCGTCGGGGCCCTCGGGCGTCGCCGTCGACTACGTTCGAAATATCGCCCTGGTTGTCAACGCCACGACGAAAACAATTGCCGTTCTGGACCTGCGGTCGCGAACGGTTACGGCCGTTCTTCCGCCGCTGCAAGACACGCCTTCGTCCGTGGGAATCAATCCGGTAACGGGCCGCGCCCTGGTGGCCATGAACCAGACGAACTATGGAGTGTTGGTGGATGTCAACAGTGCGCCGGCCTACGCCGGCATCGTGTCCATCAGCACGGGCCCCAATACGCGCGTCGCCGTGGAACCGCATCTTAATTGGGCTTTGGCGACGCCGGGGACGCTGGGTTCGCTGGGCATCGTGGACTTGAGCCAGCAGTCGAGCAACGCGATTACTGCCGTCTCCCGAACGAACAACGGGTTGTCGGACGTGGTCACCGTCACCGTGCAATCGACCGGGAATGCTCCGCCCCTGTCGGTGGTGGCGGGAGATGCCGTGTTCATTCAGAACGTCACGTTTCCACTGGGCACCGATCCCAGCATCGCCGCGCAGGCCCCTTCGTTCAACGGCTATTTTGTTGTCTCATCCGTGGGTCCGACGGCCAATCAGTTCAGCTACACCCTGACGGGCTCTCCGCTCCCGGACGTGGCCACGCAGACGTCCCCGCAGATCGCGACGGGAGCCGTCAATTACGCCCAGCCGGTGGCGACCATAGGCGTACCGACTACGGTCCAGGGAATCGGTATCAATCCGGAGACGCAACAAGCGGTCCTGGTCGATCCCTCGACGGGAGGGGGCGTCTCGTTTTTCAGTTTGATCGACCAGTCCGTCTCGTCGCTCCTGCTCGTGCACAATAACGCCGCCGATGTCGGAACGATTGCCGCAGCCTACAATCCGTTGACCAACGTCGTCGTTGCGGTCAACTTTACCTCCGGCTCCGTGTCCGTAATCGATCCGACCGCGCCGCGGCGTCTGAATGATAATCAGTTGTATTTCCCGGCGTGTTCCAATCCCAAGGGGTGCGGTCCTGTCGCCGTGGCCATCGACCCTGGCACGAACACTGCGGTCATTGCCAATCAAACCGACGGCAGCGTCAGCGTATTGAACCTCGGATCGATTCAGCCGTTCTCCATTACCGAGACCAGCCCGAAAACGTTCATCAGCGCTTCGACGCTTGGCACGGGGCCGAACCCCGCGCCGCAGCAACTCACGGTCATCGGCAAAGGCCTTACCTGTTCGGGTGGTACGACCAGCTTGAACGTGCGCCTCGACGGCATTGCTCTTCCCACCGCTTGTGCCGGGAGCGGCGACCGGTTGCTCACCGCCACCGTGCCGGCCAGCCTGCTGACGTCGGCGCGCCGGTTTGCCGTGGATGTTGCGAACTCCAGCGGCCGCGTCACAAATGCCGAGGACTTCACCGTCGAGCAAAGCATCGATGTGAGCAGTGCCGCTTGTCCGACTCCGGAGCCTTCGGGCGTCGCCATCGATCCCGAGCAAAACATCGCCGCGGTCTCCTTGTTCTCCTGCAACTCCCTGGCGCTGATTAATATGGCGCAAGGGAGCGGCGCTACCGTCCAGGTGGGCCAAAACCCCATCGGCGTCGCCGTGCTTCCGCGGCTGCACGTGGCTGTGGTCGCCAATAATGGAGGATCGGGAAACGCGTCCATCGTCGACGAACTGCAGCAATCGGTCACGCAGACGGTAGTGACCGGCTCGGGACCCGTGGGCGCGTCCGCCAATGACGCCACCGGGGAAGTCGCGATCGCCAACAGCGTGGCCAACACCGTGAGTGTCGTGAACGCAGTCACCGGAGGGGCGAGCACCATTTCGACGGGCCAGGCGCCCGTCGCGGTGGCCTTCAACTATGTCAACCACCAGGTGGCCGTGGCCGCGTCCGGGAGCAACAGTATAGGAATTTCCGGCG
This sequence comes from uncultured Acidobacteriota bacterium, assembly GCA_963800455.1. GTDB lineage: Bacteria > Acidobacteriota > Terriglobia > Acidiferrales > UBA7541 > Palsa-360. Next base: position 3,189,929 of record CAWDAY010000004.1, read on the forward strand.
GCACGGGGGGCGCGGTGAACCAGGCGTTCCCCGTCCAAGGTCCGACTTCCGTCGTATACGATCCGGCGCCGACCGATTGCGGGTCGATCACCAACGGCACCACCACCAACACGACGGGCTGCTTCCTTGCCGTTTCGAGCACGGGGAACTCGGTGTCCGTGATCGATCCGATCGCGTCGTTTCAAATCGCGTTTCGCATCGGCATCAACCCGACGGCGATCGCGTACAACTATCAGACGAGCACGCTGGTGAGCACCAACACGTTGAGCCATACGATCTCGGTCGCCGATTTTCTGGGGAAAAAAGTCCGTGCCGTATTGAGCTTGCCGGAGGCGTCCGCGAACAACACCAATTTTGGGCTTCAGCTCGGTTTTGCAGGTTCGTTGCAATACGCGCTGGCCGTTCATCCGTTTACGAATATTGCCGTCATTGCGGACACCGTAAACGGGCACGTCCTGTTCGTGCCCTTGCCCTACTAGAACGGGCGCGGCAACTCTGGAGCGATTCGAGCGCATCGGAACGAACATAGGGAAAGAGTCGGCGGGCCCAATCGGCGGAACGGCAGCAATTCCGATTGACGCCCGCGAATTTGGACCGCTATAATCCGCGATTTGTGATTTTCCCGAGGGAAAAGAAGGAGTGAGGATGATCGTCAATTCACGTTCCATTGGCACGGTGGCCGCGCTGGCCTTGTTCTGCCTGGCGCCTGTTCGAGGAGTCCGCGCGCAAGCCGCGGCCGGGGCCGGAGCCGCGCCCGCGAAGATCGCCGTCATGAACGTTCGCAACGCCATCGTTGCGACGGCCGAGGGCAAACAGGCGCAAGCGCAATTGCAATCGCAATTCGCTCCGAAACAAAACGAACTGCAAGCCCTGCAAAAGCAGATCGAAGATGTGCAGCGCAAGATGACCGACGGGGCGCGCACGCTCAGCGACGATGAGAAATCAAAACTGCAGCGCGAGGGCGAGCTTCTGTCGCGCCGCCTGCAGCGCGGCAACGACGACTTGAACGAGGAGTTGAATGCCGCGCAGGGCGAAATCGTCGACGGCATCGGCCGCAAAATGCTCGAGGTGCTGGACCGCTATTCGCGCGAGAATGGCTACACCGTCGTTTTTGACACCTCCGCCCAGGGCAGTCCTGTAATCTACGGATCGTCGGGGTCCGATATCACTCAGGACATCGTGCGGCTCTACGACCAGGCCTACCCGGTCAAGTCCGCTGGCGCAGCGGCTCCGGCAGCGCCGAAACCGGCGGCTCCGGCGCCGGCGAAGAAGCCGACTCCGTAACTCGGCGCGGTGTGCGAGTAGAAACGCTCGCGCGATCTGCGTTTATTTTCCCGGCCAGGAGCGCCTCGCGGCGCTCCTGGCGTTTTTGCATCGGCTCGTTTCGAATGCAGCGTCCGTTCCGCTTTTCTGCGGATCGGTGCGCGGCAGCCGGAACACTTCGAGCTGATTTTCGAAGGCTGGCCTGCCCGATTCGTTTCGTGCGCGAGGACCGATGACCGCGAGCAGCATCGAAACTCCCGACTGGTCGGCAATCCCCGCGCCCACGGACGATGGAGCGGCCCGGCACCTTACCGGCATGCGGATGCCGTCCATCGCGTTGCCTGCGACGGACGGGACGGATGTGGACCTCTCCGCGCTGCCGGGCACGGTCGTTGTTTACGCGTATCCGCGGACGGGCCAGCCCGGTGTGGAAAACCCCGCGGGCTGGGACCTGATTCCCGGAGCGCGGGGATGCACGCCGCAATCGTGCGCCTTCCGGGATTCGTTCGCGCAGTTCCAAGCCCTGGGCGTCAGCCGGCTCTTCGGCCTTTCCACGCAGGGCACCGCGTATCAGGCCGAAGCGGCCCGACGCCTGCATCTTCCGTTTCCGATTCTCTCCGACGAACGTCTCGCGCTGGCCGCGGCATTGGGATTGCCGACCTTCGAAACGAACGGAATGAAATTGCTGAAGCGTCTGACGCTCGTGATGACCGGTGGGGTCATCGAACGCGTCTTCTACCCGGTCTTCCCGCCCGATCGAAACGCAGCCGACGTCGCCGTCTGGCTCGCGGCCAGGTTGCAAGCGAAAGCGCCGCCTTCACGCTAAATCGCCCCGACTTCTGTGGTTTGCTATGGAACGAACGGCGGACTGTAGTGAACTAACACCTCGTCTTGTCGCAGTTCGTTCACTTGACCGTGAATGCACGAGACAAAGTGTTCGTGGTTCCGATCGGCGTTGTCGCGGTGACGCTCCTGGCGCTTCGTGTTGCGCTGGACGAAATTGCGCAGCTCGCGTTGACCGTCGTGGCAGTTGAAGTAATCCCCGTGCAGGTTACGCCCCCTCCTGAAATGGTCACCGCTGTAGCTCCCGCCAAGTTCGTACCGGTCAGGGTCACTGGAACTGTTGTGCCGTGGGTTCCCGAGGTCGGACTGATCGAGGTCAGCCTTGGTCCCTGGACCGTGAAGGTGCGGCCACCGCTGGTGCCGGCGGGCGTTGTGACCCTAACAGTTCTTGACGAAGCCGAAGCGGTGGTCGAGATGGTGAACGTTGCCGTGATTGTCGTGGAGTTCACAACAGTAACAGCGCTGACGGTGACGCCCGATCCGGATACCGACACGGTAGTTCCCGTCGCAGCGAAGTTCGTGCCAGTAAGGGTCACCGGAACGACGGAGCCGCGCAAGCCCGAGGCGGGAGTGACCGCAGTCAACGTGGGGGTCGGCGGCGCAAGCACCGTGAATGTCACGGTGTTGCTAGTCCCTCCCGGAGTCGTCGTGATGCTGACGGTCCTGGAACCGGTCGTCGCGGAGGTTGAAATCGTAAACGTCGCCGTGACGGTTGTGTCGTTCACCACAGTCAGGCTGCTGGAAGTGACGCCCGAACCGGACACCGTGATTGCCGTTGCGCCGGTCAGGCCGGTGCCGGTCAGAGTCACCGGAACGCTCGTGCCGCGCACCCCTGAATTGGGAGCGATCGTGGATAGCACCGGACCCAATACGGTGAACGTTTGCGTGTTGCTTATACCGCCCGCGTTTGCGACGCTCACGTTTCTCGAGCTGACTGTGGCGCTCGCCGAAATCGTAAACGTCGCCGTGATCGTCGTCGAATTCACAACGCTAACCGAGCCAACGGTGACGCCCGTTCCGGATACGGCCACTATCGTTCCAGTCAAGGTGAAGTTCGTGCCCGTCAGCGTCACGCGAACACTCGTTGAACGGAGGCCGCTGTTGGGAGCCACGGAAGACAGCGTCGGCATTGCAGGATTGGTCACCGTGAGCGTGAAGCTCTGAACCGCATTTGTGCCAACCCCGTTGCTGGCTGTGAAGGTGATGTTGTACGTCGCCGCTGTTCCTGCCGCCGGCGTTCCGCTCAACACATGCGTTGCGGTATTGAACGAAACTCCAGCGGGAAGCGCGCCCGTTTCCGTGATGGTGGGAGCGGGCGATCCCGTTGCCGTCACGGTGAATGACCCTGCAGCATTCACTGTGAAGGTCGCGCCGCTCGCGCTCGTGATCGCCGGAGCCTGCGACGGCGGCGCAAAGTTCGCCGTTACACTCTGCGGGGCGTTCATGGTGATGGTGGTGGAGGCGCTCGTGGAGCTGGCCACGTTGCCGGTCCAGTTCGTGAAGCTATAGCCCGCGTTTGGCGTTGCCGCGAGGGGAACTGCCGTGCCCTGCGCGTAGTATGCGCCCGTGGCCGGCGAGACCGTCCCGCTGCCTGCCGGGGCAACCGCCGTCGTCAATTGATACGACGTGCCGAAGCTGGCGGTGAAACTGGTTGTGCCGGTCGTTGCCGTAACCGTATCGGAGACGGTGGTCGTCCCATCCGACCAGTTCACGAAGGTGTCCTGCGTGCCGGCTGTCGGGTTCTGTGTCGACGTGGTGGTAAGGGTGTGGCTCGTTCCAATCGTCCATGTCAGAATTTGCGCACTGCTGTAGGGTGTGCCGTCCACGTTGTAGGAAAGTCCCGCCGGGTTGGTGCCCACCGTCACCTGTACGGTGTTTCCCGAGGGAATGACTTCAACGCCGTGGCCGCTGACATCCCACATCAGGCTATCGAATCCCCTGATTCCGGTCAGTCCGACTGCTCCTCCATGGAATTCTCCAAACCCTAACGTAGTCGCGGCAGTCGATCCTTGCGCCGGACAGGTCGCCGTCCCGATCAATTGTGGATTGGTCGTCGGATTCGAATAGATCTTGATTGTGTGATGTCCACCCGCTGAGTCGTACTGAAGCCAGATTCCGTACGTTGTATTCGCTTGCGCTTGGTTCGATCCTGAAATTACATAATCCTCCGGAGAGGCAAATGGACATTCCAGTTCAAGCTGGCCCGTCCATTTAATCGTAAAGGCCGCATCATCGACTCCAAAATTTCCGATGATCACGGGATTGCTATAATGCGCGGCATCGGCTCCCAAATTTACGTTCACGTAGAGCGTCACCGTCTTACTGTTGATGTTCTCAACCGCTTCGCCGCCTTTTTGCATGTTGTAGCAGATGCCACGCGTCCCGTCTCCCGCTGGATAGGTCGCTCCACCGATCACAGTCGTAGGCAAATAGGAGGGAAAGCTTCCGGACGTGCAAACATTAAATCCACCTGCGTCAACCGTCCACTGACCGACGCCCGCGCCATGCGTTCCCGCATTCAGGATCGTTGCCGATACCGGATTGCCGTCGGCACCGTTCTCAAAGTCACTGTAGGAGGAAACCGTGTTTCCCGGCGGCACGATGTTGATGCCCCCGCCGCTGATATCCGACATAAGGCTATCGAATTCCCTCGTTCCGGCCTGTCCCGCCGATCCTGCATAGTACTCTCCAATCCCTACTTCCGTCGCATAATTCGTTCCCTGCGCCGGGCAGGTCGCTGTTCCTATCAATTGCGGATTGGTTGTCGGATTCGAATAGATCTTTATCGTATGCATTCCACCGCCTGCGTACTGGAGCCAGATCCCGTAGGTCGTGTTGGCGACCGCGAGCGTCGCCGGTGAAATCGGATAGTCCACTGGAGTGGCAAAGGAGCATTCCAGCGCAAGCTGGCCCGACGAATTAATCGTGAAGGCCGCCGCATCCACGCCAGGGGCTTCAATGATCACGGGGCTGCTAGAACTTGTGACATTCGTTCCTACGTTTACATTCACGTAAGCCGTAACGGTAAGACTCTCGGCAGGAATGGTCTCATACGCTTGGCCGCCGGATTGCGTGTTAAAGCAGATCCCACGCGTCCCGGCCCCCGCTGCGTATGTCGTTCCGTTCGTGGTCGTATTTGAATAGGATGGCAGGTTTCCTGCCGTGCAAACGGTGAATGCACCTGCGTTATTGAGCGACCACAGGTTGATCCCTGCACCATGCGTTCCGGCGTTGAGGATTTCTGTCGTTAAAGTTGTTCCGTTCGTGCCGCTCTCAAAGTCGCTATAGGATGAAACCAGGGCTCCCGTTGGCGCCGTGCCGGCGACTGCCGACTTATAAAGCGCTACGGTGCTCAAGAGATCGACCGCTGAGGCCGTTGTTCCTAGCGCGGTAAACGGACTCTGGGATCCGTTGAGAATATATTCAGTCCACCCCTCAGCATTACCATATGTTTGAGGAGCATCCGTCAGCGCAGTCCACACATCGCCGGGTGTGAACCCGTTCGCAGAATTCGTGCGATTGAGCGCCGCACCGATTGCTAAATCGGTTTGGGATGAGAGCTTTGCTCCAGAAGACCAGTACGCCCCGATGCTCCCGTTATCGACGTAACCATCGCAGCCATCGAAGGGAGAGGAGGTTGCCATTCCACTCCACTCGGAAACGACTGCCGACGAAGCTCCCGATGACGGGGAAAAGATTACCGATAGAGTTCCGGCGGGCGCATTCGGATAGGAATAATAAGTGATTTGGCCTGCACTCCCATTGTTCTTGACGCAATCTTGCGTCCAGCCGGCAGGAGTCGCAGGCGTTCCCGGCGAATCTGCAAAATCGAATTCCTGCGCGGTCAGAAGATGGCCTGCTCCCGTTGCTGTCAGTGTGCACGAGTAACTGCCGCTGGTCCCCGATTGTTCGCACGTCACCGACTGAACCAGCTGGATGTTGGACGAACCCGCCTGGGAAAACGCAGGCTTGCCCGATGCGGCCAAAACCGCAAATAGAAAAGGAACAATCACCTTCCAGTGACGCGTCATAATCTTTCCTTTGCCAGCTGCGCAGGATTTATTTAATTTGGCCGGAGTTTCGATCTTGGACCCGAATTGCCGAACGGAAAAAAAACAGCCGCCTCAGTTGAGAGCAGGTTTGTGGCGGCACTTTGCTGGAGAGAGAGTCGTCCGAGAAGCGCAGGATGTCAAGGACCGAGTTGTAGCGAGGAAGGCATTCTCTTGGCCGGTGCGCCGATCAACAGGTGAAGGTGATGAAGTGAAGATGCCCACGGCCGTCGCTCCGACTGAGTTTGTGGGCTATGGAGGAGAGGGCCCCAAAAGCCCGACCCTTTAAAACCGAAAGGGTCGGCCACCCGGAAAAGCGAAAACAGTCACTCGGCCTTGACGTACTGGAATGGTATAATTCAAGAGGCATGCATCGTCAAGCGGAAAAACAAGGAAGGGTCTGCCACCCGCCAGAATTGGGGCAAGCAATCGTGAGCTTCCCGGAATGGGAGCTTGAATTGCCCCGGAGGCGAGGTCTTGCGCGGCTTGCGGCGCAGGCGGCGCGACACACGTTGCTTTAAGATCTGCATGACGCTCGAAGGATTGCCCTTGGGCGGCTCGGTGATGAGCAGGTGGATGTGATTGGGCATGACGACGTAACCCACCAGCGCGAACCCGTAGCGGTCGCGCACCTCGCCCAGGATCTTCACGAACAAATTCTTCGCGCGCGCTGAGGCAAACAGGGGCAGTCGTCTATAGCAGCTGCAGGTGATGAAGTGCAGGTGGCGCAGTCCGTAGCGACGCCTCAAGCCCTTAGGCATGGCCAGTCCAACCAAAAGCCCCGCCCTTGAAAAGCGTCAAGGACGGGGCACCCAAACACCAGTATCATAACTCACAGTAGACTTGCGGGAGTGGTATGATTCGCCTGTGCAGCGCCGTGAAAAACAAGCAAAGGCCGGGCCACCCGCCCTTCGTAGTAGCTGGTCGTACTGGATCGCAATTCGGCCAGCGGTTCGTCAATGTTCTGCGTCTGCGTCTGCGTATAGCGAGCGACCACGCCGCCTGATGAATTCGTTTCCTCAATGAGATTGTCGCCGTCGTAGGCGAAAACACTCGTGGTTGCCGAGGAAGATTTCTTGATGCGCCGTCCGAAAGGATCATAGCTGAAGCTGACTGTCCCACCTGTGCCAGGCAAGGTGACGCTGGTGAGTCGGTTCTCGAAGTCCCAGGTGTAGCTGGTGGTGTTCGAGCCAACTGTCTTCGTCAGGGTATTGCCGTTGCTGTCGTACGTGTAGCTCGCGTTTGACGTCGCTGTCATCTCGTTCGACGCATTCGTCGTGTACGAAGACACCCCGAGCGACGCGGTACGATTGCCCACCGCGTCGTAGCCGTAGCTCTCGGTCGTACTTCCTCCCTGCGTGGCCTGCGTCAACTGGTAGATCGCGTCATAGGTGTAGTTCGACGTCACTGCCGCCAATTGATCCGTCTTTGCAGTCCTGTTTCCGCCAGAATCCAACGTGTAGCTCGCTCCGTCAATGGTACTCCCGGACAGTTGGTGCAGCACCGAGGTCAGCCGCGAGAGATTGTCGTAGGTGTAGTTGGTGGTGACGCTGTTTGGCCGCGTCATCTGCGTGCGGCGCGACAGCGCGTCATAGCTGAACCCGAACGAGCCCGAGCCGAAGGCCGACGGCGGGGCAAGCGAGGTCAGCCGGTTCAGCGTGTCGTAGGTGTACGCCGTCGAGCCGCTCTCCGGGCGGGTGGCCAACGTCCTGCAGCTTGCTTTTGAAGGAACGGCTGACTATACTGATAAATGCCTAAGCCGGACGGAAGCCTCAGTGGGCGAGAGCCCACTTTTTTGTTGGGCGGAGACCGGAGCGCAAATCGGCGTCTTGGGCTGCGCAGGGCGCGGTGTTGAAGGAAACGGGAAGTGGGAACGGGCTCGACTTTTACACGGAACGCTTCCGGTGAAGCGTGGAGCCTGACAAGATATGGAACTAGAGCGCATCCGCGAAGCGGCCGAGCGCGTGGCGCGTTCGCTGGGCATCGAAGTGGTGGACGTCGAGTGGAAAGTGGGCAAGCAACGCTTCCTGCGCGTCTACATCGACAAGCCGGAAGGCGTCAGCCACAAGGATTGCGAGGCCGTCAGCAACCAGTTGAGCGTTCTCCTGGACGTGGAGGATTTGGTTCCGGGTCCGCACTATATTCTGGAGGTGAGTTCTCCGGGGCTCGACCGGAAACTCACGAAACCCGCGGAATTCGAGCGGTTCACGGGGCGGATGGCGAAGATTTCCACGAACGAACCGGTGGAGAACCAGAAGTATTTTGAGGGCCGCCTGGCGGGATTCGCCGACGGCATGGTGCAGATCGAAGTGAAGGGCCGGGTGATTGCTTTGCCGATGGAAGGAATTCGCAAAGCGAACCTGGTGGTTGAATTTTGAGATGAGGGACAGATGGCCAATCTGCTGTATCAGACCATTGAGCAGATCAGCCGGGAAAAGCACATTGAACCGGAGGTGATCGTCGCGGCGATAGAAGACGCGATGGTCGTCGCCGCGCGGAAGTTTTACAAGACCGAAGAAGATCTCCGCGCCAAGTTCAATCCAGATTCCGGGCAGGTCGACGTGTTCGCGGTGCGCCCGGTGGTCGAGGAAGTCACCGACCCGAAGAAGGAATTCACGCTGGCGGAAGCCAGGCGCGTCGATCCCAACGCGGAGATCGGCAGCGAAGTCCTGATCCCGAAACCCACCGAAGTGCTGGGCCGCATCGCCGCGCAAACCGCCAAACAAGTGATCATGCAGAAGGTGCGTGAGGCCGAGCGCGACACCATTTTCAACGAATATAACGGCCGCGTCGGCGAGCTGGTGAACTGCGTGGTCAAGCGCACGGAAGGCCCGGACGTGATCGTCGATCTGGGGCGCGCCGAAGCGCGCATGCCCAAGCGCGAGCAGTCGCGCCTGGAAACCTACAACATCGGCGACCGCCTGCGCGTGGTGATCCGCGCGGTGGACCGCTCCGCGAAGGGACCGCAGGTGATCGCTTCGCGCGCCGATCCCATTTTAGTGCAGCGACTTTTTGAGATGGAAGTGCCGGAAATTTACGACGGCACCGTGCAGATTCGCGCCGCGGCGCGCGAAGCGGGCGAGCGCACCAAGATCGCGGTGCAGAGCCGCGACAAGGACGTCGATCCGGTCGGCGCGTGCGTCGGAATGAAAGGCATGCGCGTGCAGTCCATCATCCGCGAATTGCGCGGAGAAAAAATCGACATCATTCCCTATAACGAAGACACGGTGCAGTTCGCGCAAAAGGCGCTTTCTCCCGCGAAGGTGACGCGCGTCCAGATCATCGATCCGGAAACGCGGCACCTGGAAGTGATCGTGGAGGACACGCAGCTTTCCCTGGCCATCGGCAAAAAGGGCCAGAACGTGCGCCTCGCCAGCAAGCTGATCGGCTGGAACGTGGACATCAAGAGCGAGGAAGAAAAGCGCCAGGAGATCGAAGCGCAGATGACCGCGCTGACTTCTCCGGGAACGCCGCTTTCGGAATTGAGCGGCGTGGGTCCGAAAACGATCGAACGCATCGAAGCGCACGGCGTGGGCACGATCGAAAAACTCGCCGACATGACGCCGGAGCAGCTCACGGAAATACCGGGAATCGGCGAAAAAATGGTCGAGAAGATTCAGCTCGCGGTCGCGGCGTATTTCCAGTCGCTGGAGAATCCGCAGCCTGAAACGGAATCGCTCGAAGGGATGGCCGAGCAGGAAGCCGCGGAGGACTCCGCGGAACAGGCGGCCGCCGCCGAGGACACGGCCGAATCCGCGGATGTCGCCGCTGAAGATATCGAGGCGCCCACGGAAGCGGAGGAAATTGCCGCCGAAGCCGCGGCGCAAGGCGACGGCGGCAACGCCGCGCCGGACGGGTCCGCCGACGCTTCGGACGAGCAGGGCAACAAGTAACCGCCCCGGAGGGCAATGACCGATTCAAATCAAATCCGGATCAACGAACTGGCTCGTGAACTCGAGGTCAAGGCAAAGGCGATTATCGACTATTTGCCCGAAGCCGGAGTTACCGAGAAAAAGACGCACTCCAGTTCGATTGAAGTAGAGGCCGCGGTAAAAGTGCGCGCGCATTTTCGCGCCGTCGCCGACGCGGAGGCGGAGGCCGAACAAAAGGCCGTCGCCGATAAGGCCGCGAAAGAAGCGGCCGCACGAGCGGCGCGCCTCAAGCCCGCTGTGGCTCCTCCTGCAACTCCTCCAGCGCCGCCTGTCGCCGCTGCCCCGCCGCCTGCTCCGGTCGTAGCCGAACCGAGCCGCCCGGCTGCGCCCGCCGCACCCGCTGTTCCGGAACCGAAGCCCGCTGCGCCCGCGCCTCCTCCGGTGATCACAAAGCCTGCGGTTGTTGCGCCTGCGGAGCCTGCGAAGGCAGTTCCGGCGCCGAGCCCGGCTGTTGCCAAACCTGTTGTGCGTCCGGCTGTCACGCCACCGGCGCGGCCGCCCGTTTCGCCGGCAACGCCGCCCGTTTCTGCTGCCGCCGCGAAACCGCCAGCTGCCCGCGCATGGGGCGCCGCGCCACGCAACCACTGCCGCCCCTGGCGTAGCGAAGCCTGCGGCAGCCGCGCCTGCGCGTCCGGCTGCACCCGCGAAGCCTGCTCCTCCCAAACCGAATTGGAATCCGTTGCCGCCCGGCGCGCGCGTGAATCCACCGGCGCCGCAGCGGCCTGCGCCCAGCGCAAGGCCGGGCCAGCCATCGCGATTTCCGGCGCGGCCCGGGCAAGGCCGTCCGGGGCAGCCCGTCACCGGGCGTCCTGGGCAGCCGCTGCACGAGCGCCCGGGAGCGCCGCGTCCTGGCGGACGTCCTGGAACGTTTCTGCCGACGGACAAGGCGCCGCCAAAGGCGGAGCCGGGCAAGCCGATTTACGAACGCAAGCCCGCCGCTCGCGCGCGGCCCACGATGGAGAAGCGCTTCGAAGAGGGCGAGCGAAAGCTGCATCCCGTCCGCGCCCGCATGGGAGTCGGCGAGCAGCGGCGCAGCGCGCAAATCGAGCGCGCGCCCGCGCCCGCGCCTCGCGAACCGCGCCAGATTACGATCACCGAGGGCGTCACGGTCCGCGATCTCGCGGAGAAGTTGGACGTGCGCGCCAAGGATGTCCTGAAGATTCTCCTCGACCGCGGGGTCTTCGCCAGCATCAACCAGGCGCTGGACACGGCGACGGCCACGAGTCTCGCGGAGGCGTTTAACGGGACCGTCAACGTGATTACGTTCGAGGAAGACGTCGTCCGCGAAGTGGCCAAGGAAGAGAAGCCGGAAAACCTCGAGCCGCGCCCGCCTGTGGTAACCGTGATGGGCCACGTCGATCACGGCAAAACTAGCTTGCTGGACGCCATCCGCGAAACGGAAGTTGCCGCGGGAGAAGCCGGCGGAATTACGCAGCACATCGGCGCGTCCGTGGTTCACATCGACGGCCGCAAGGTCGTGTTTATCGACACGCCGGGCCACGAAGCCTTCACGCGCATGCGCGCGCGGGGCGCGAAAGTCACGGACATCGTGGTGTTGGTCGTGGCGGCCGACGACGGCGTGATGCCGCAGACGCAGGAAGCCATCGACCACGCGAAAGCCGCGGGCGTGCCCATCGTGGTGGCCATCAATAAGATCGACAAACCGGAAGCGCAGCCCGAGCGCGTGAAGCGCCAGCTTTCCGAGCGCGGCCTGATGCCGGAAGAGTGGGGCGGAGACACCGTCATGGTGGAAGTCTCCGCGAAACAGAAAAAAAACCTGAGCAAGCTTCTGGAAATGCTGTTGCTCGTCGCCGACCTGCGCGAATTGAAGGCCAATCCGAAAGCGCCGGGCGCGGGCACCGTGCTGGAATCGCGCGTGGACAAGGGACGCGGCCCGGTGGCGACCGTTCTGGTGCAAACCGGAACGCTGAATACCGGAGACGTGTTCATCTGCGGCGCGGTGTACGGCAAGGTTCGCGCGATGTTCGACGACCACGGCCACCCCGTAAAAAGCGCGGGGCCATCGACACCGGTCGAGATTCTCGGACTTCAGGGATCTCCGGAAGCGGGCGATCAGTTTCAAGTGGCCGACGAAGCGCGCGCGCGCCACATCGTCGAATTCCGCCAGGGCAAGCTTCGCGAAGCGAGCCTGGCGAAGTCCGCGGGAGCGCGCATTACGCTGGACCAGTTGCACGAACAGCTCCGGGTGGGAGAGGTCAAGGAGCTTCCGCTGGTTCTTAAGGCGGACGTGCAGGGATCGGTGGAAGTGCTGAGCGAAATGCTGCCGAAGCTTTCCGACGACCGCGTGAAGCTGAAGATCATTCACGCCAGCATCGGCGCGGTCACCGAAAACGACGTGCTGCTGGCGTCCGCTTCCGGCGCGATCGTCGTGGCCTTCAATGTCCGGCCCGACCGCAAGGCCGCCGACCTGGCGCAGCGCGAAGGCGTCGAGATTCGGCCGCACTCGATCATTTACGAAGTGTCCGACGAAATCAAGAAGGCCATGACGGGCTTGCTCGAGCCCGTCTTCAAGGAAACGCATCTGGGCCGCGCCGAAGTGCGCGACACTTTCCGCGTCAAGGGCGTGGGCATGATCGCGGGCTGCTACGTGCTGGACGGCATCCTGAAGCGCGACTCCGAGGTGCGCGTGTTGCGCGAAGGCGTGGTCGTCTACACGGGCAAAATCAGCTCGCTGCGCCGCTTCAAGGACGACGTGAACGAAGTGCGCTCCGGATTCGAGTGCGGCGCGACCGTCTCCAACTTCAACGACGTCAAAGTCGGCGACGTTCTCGAATGTTTCCACATGCAGAAGCTCGTGCTGGCGGAAGCGACCGCGTAAGGTTCGCCGGGTCCGCGGCGCGGGCATTTGGTCTACGCGTTGGCAGGGATGACGATGCCGATCGGTCTGCTCACCCTGGAAATTTATATCCCCGAGGCGCACTCGCTCAAAGACAAGCGGCAGGTGCTCCGCAGCTTGAAGGACCGGCTGCGGGGGAAATTCAATGTCGCCGTGGCGGAGCTGGAAGGGGAGGAATCCTGGCAGCGCTCGGTGGTGGGCGTCGTGAGCCTCGCCAATAACGCCGGATTTCTCGAACAATCCCTGCGCACGGTGCTCGAGGATTCCGAGCGCCACCTGGGCCGCGATCTGGTGGGCCACGAACTGGAAGTCCTGGAGCGGTAGGCGGGATTCGCGGCGCTGGAAGCTTTGCGATTTCAAGGTTTGGTGGGACGAAAATGACGGTTGCGGGACACCGGCACGAACGAATTGCCGAGGAAATTCGACACGAACTGGGCATCATGGTCGCGGGGGAATTGAAGGACCCGCGCATCGAGGGGCTGGTCACGATCACCGAAGTTCGTGTGACGCCGGACTTGAAGCACGCGCGCGTGTTCGTCAGCGTGATGGGCAGCGAGGCGGAGCAGAAGAGCACGATTCGCGGACTCTTCGCGGCGGTCGGTTACATTCGCTATGAACTTACCGAACGAATTCAGTTGCGCCGCGCTCCGGAAATTCATTTCATCCTCGATCACTCCGAGGAATACGCTCAGCGAATCGAAGATCTTTTGCGGCAGACGAAAAAACCTGCGCCCTAGTAGGACGGGCTTCAGCCTGTCCGCCGTTCCGAGGCAACGAACATCCAAGCCGGACAGGCTGAAGCCCGTCCTACCAAACCCCATGCCACGAAAACCGCAACCCGCGCCGCTGGACGGCGCGCTGGTCATCGATAAGCCGCGCGGCAGGACGTCGCACGACGTCGTGGAAGCCGCGCGCCGCATCGTCGGCTTCCGGCAGATCGGCCATCTCGGCACCCTCGATCCCCTCGCGACGGGCGTGCTCGTGCTGCTGCTCGGGCGTGCCACGCGCCTCGCGCGGTTTTACGTGGGACGCCGCAAACGCTACAACTCCACGTTCCGCTTCGGCTTTGCGACGGACACCTACGACGCGGACGGAACGCCGACGGGCCCGGACACGGCGCCGCAGCTCGATCGCGCGGAGATCGAGCTGCTCGCCGCGGCGCGCATCGGCCGCTTCCCGCAAATGCCTCCGCCGTACTCCGCCAAGAAGATTCACGGACGCCCGGCGCACGAACTGGCGCGCAAGAAAAAGCCGGTGGAATTGAAACCGGTGGACATCGAAGTCTACGATTTTCGCGTGAACGAAGTCTCCGGCTCGCTGGCGAAGGTGTCCGTCGAGTGCGCCGCCGGCACCTACATCCGTTCGCTCGCGCATGACATGGGCGCGGCGCTCGGCTGCGGGGCGCACCTCGCGGAAATCGTGCGCACCGCGGTCGGCGAATTCACCCTCGATCAAGCCGTGAAGCTCGAAGATCTCGAGCGCGCCGCCAGGGAGGGAGACCTCGCGCGCTACATCGTTCCGCTCGAACGCCTGCTACCCGAACTGCCGAGCGTGACGATTCTCCCCATTCTCGAAAAGCGCGTGCGCCACGGCTCGAAATTCAACGTGCAGATCGCGCAGATACAGCCGGGCCGCGCGAGCGCCGCGCAGGGCGCCACCACGGAGCTCAATTCCGGCGAATGGGCGCCTGCGCGCTTGCGCGTCTTCAGCCAGCAGGAGCGGCTGATCGCCATCGCGGAAGCGGTCGTGCCGCGCACCTACCAGCCGGTGGTTGTCCTCGAAGCGGAAGCTTGAGCCGGACGCGGACGGTCATTCGTCCAAGAATTTCTGCAATCGCCGAACGCCTTCCTGAAATTCCTCGCTTGGAGTAATCAAGCTGAGCACCAGAAAACCTTCGCGGGAAAAATTGAAGAAGTGGCCGGGGTGGACCAGCACGGAACTGCGTTCGAGCAGGGCCACCGTGAGGTCGTCATCGGTTGCCGTGACCGGGACGCGCAGGATGGCGTACCAGCCGCCCTCGCGATCGAGGCGCGTGATGGATTTCGATTCGCGCAGCATCTCGTCGAGCGCGGAGAGGTTCGCGGAAATTCTCTGTCTGCAATTGCGCCTGCAGGGAGCTGCCGGAGCGCCAGGAATTTCGGCAGGGCCAGCTGCACGGGCGTGCTCGGCGAGAGGTACGTGTCGGCGATGATTTCGAGGCGGTCGGCGGCGGTTTGCGCCAGGGAATCCGGTCCGCTCACGACGGTCCAGGCGAGCTTCATTTGCGGGAGCAGGGAAATTTTCGATAGCCCGCTCAGAGTGAAGGTGAGCGCCGTATCGGAGAGCGCAAAAGTTTGCGGCGGCGTGGCACTGCTGCCGTAATCGAGAAACACTTCGTCGGCCACGATGGCCATTTCCCGCGCGGCGCAAATTTCCGCGAGTTCGGCGGCCTCGCGCGGCTTGACGAACGAGCCGGTGGGATTGTTGGGATGGACGACCAGCACGGCTCGGGAACGCGGCGTGAGCGCCCCGCGCATCGAGGCGAAATCGATTTGCCAGCCGTGATCGTAGAGCAGCGGATACGGAACGAGGCGAATGTCGGCCAGGTCCGCGAGGAATTCAAAGAGCGGATAGCTGGGTGCGGGAACCAGAACGTCATCGCCCGCTTCGCACAGCAGGCTAAAAATGTGCGTGTACGCCTCGCTCGTCCCGGAGGCGAGAAGAATGCGTTCTGGATCGACCCGTGACACCGAAGCGGAAAATCCCGCGCGTCCGGCGTAATAGCCGGCGACCGCCTCCCGCGCTTCGAGCAACCCTTTGCTCTCGGGACGATAGACCAGCCCGCGGGGATCCGCGAGCGCCGCGAGAATTTCCCGCTCCGGATAGTCGAAGCCGCACGTGGTGGGATTCGGCGCGGTCAAATCCAACGGTTCGCGCCCGCTTTGCCGGAGCGCTTCGAGAGCGCGCGTCAAACGGTTTGTTTCGAGACGCCAATTGGTGCGCGATGCGAACATGTGGGCGAGAGAATGGCTCTGAATTTATACCACGCCTCGCAGATTCGCAGCGCTACACGTGAACGAGGCCTTTAGGCCGTGAAGCTTCAGAGGTTAAAGCCCACGAATGCGCAAAACGGAACGTCCGGGCTGAAGCCCGGACCTCCTAAATGCAAGCAGCATCACAAGAATACTCAATTTAGGACACTACCAAAAATCGCGGGCCGTCTTCCGTCCCGCTAAATGGCCGTAACTTGATTCTGAGGCGTTTGCTGATTGGGGGTTCCCGCGTCCGTGTTCTGTTGCGAGACTTGCGTCTGTCCAGTTTGCCCAGTGTTATCGGTCGGAGTGAATTGCGCCGGCTCGACCTGCAATCCGGCTGGGGCGTTCTGAGGATTGTTCGGCGCGGGGGTTTGGCCGCCTCCTTTTCCGGGGGCGGTATTCGGTGTCCCTTGCGATCCTGTGAAGTGGACCAAGACTTCCTGCGTCTGAGAGCCGTTGTTTCCGGCGCTCGTGCCGCCGCTGGTTGCCGCCGCGTTCGGGTTTGCGGCCACATTCGGCGGGCCTTGCTGCGCTGCTTGCTGTGACTGCGCCTCGAACTGGTTGACGAGGTTGGCGTACGCCGCAGGATTGAAATTCTGGACTAGGGAAGCGATGCGATCGATCTGCTGGATCTCGGCATTTGTCAGACCCAGCTCTGGGAGCGCCGCGTTGAGCGCCTGAAGTTGCAGCTGTACGGCCGCTTCGGCTGCCGGGCCGGCCACTTGCGCAGAGGTTCCGTTCGGCGTTTGCGCCGCCCTGGACTGTGCGGGAGCGCCATTTTGATTTGTGTTGGCAGCGGTTTGCGGAGGCAAGATATTTGCCGAGACCTGGGGCCGAGTTCCCTGGCCTAGCTGGAAAATGCCCGCGTCCTGCGCCGGATTGTTTTGGGCGGAAGGTGTAAACGTGTCTTCGACGACCGGCGTGCTGTTTGGATTGCCCGTTCCCACCGGAGAATTCGATCCAATCGGAGGAACTGGTGTCGGTCCAAGGACCTGATCCGCGAGGTTCTGAGTGAGATTTGAAATGCCTTCAACCGCCATGATCCACCTCCGCGGCGGGAAATCAGGCTGGAACCTGTGGAGCCGCAAAGTCAGGATGCTTCCTAGTAGATCATCGGCGGTTGCGGGCAGAACTTTAAATGCGGCGCAGAAGGTCGCCACACGGAGTGTGCCGGAGTGGAACAGAATTCGTCTGGTATGCGGTGCGCTTCGAGGCTCCGCTTCTGCGATTCGGTACTCGTCCGGCCGCTTGGCGGCACTTCATTCGAATCGGATTAGGACAATTTCCGGTTTCGACCCCAGCCGCATCGGTGGTCCCCACGTACCGGCGCCGCAGGAAGTGTAAACCTGCAGATCGGCAAAGCGGTTTAAGCCATAAGCGTAGTTTCCGTAGATGCGGGAAACAATTTTTGTAAACGGAAAGAACTGTCCGCGATGGGTGTGACCGGATAGCTGCAGGGAAATGCCGGCTTCGGCCGCAATCGGCAAGCGATTCGGATTGTGAACCAGCAAAATGCTGGCGACGCCGGGGTCGAGGTCCGCCTGCCGGAGGATCGATCGAAACCTTTCCTCATTCGTCGAACCGTGGTGCGAGACGCCCACGATTTGCAATCCGTCGAGCACGATTTTTTCGTTATCGAGCACGCGGATGCCGGATTGCTTGATCGCGTCGACGAACATCGATGCGCTGCTGAACTCTTCGTGGTTCCCGGTGATGAAGAAGGAACCGAGCGGCGCGGAAAATTCCGTCCAGATTTTGGCCAGCCGGCCGGCATCGACCGCCGTGCCGTCAAACAGGTCGCCCGGAATAAACAGCGCGTCCGGACGCAGTTGCGAAAGTTTTCGGACGATGCGGCGGAGAAAGCCGGCGTTGCGCAGGTGGCCGAGGTGCAAGTCGCTCACGAGCGCCGCGGTTCTTCCCCGCCAGGTTGCGGGCAGGTTCGGCAGCCGGACGGTGATGCGCACCACGCGGGTCCACGCCGCATTCACGACGGCGGCGGTTCCCGCGATCAGCGCGAGGCCGAAGCAAACTGCCGCCAGCGCGTGCTTGTCGAGGCGCACTCCAAAAATCAGCGGCACGCCATACAGGATCCAGCACGCGCAGGCGGCCAGGAAAAAGAAATTCACGAAGCCGAGCCAGACCGCGGCGCCGGTGTAGAACGCCCGCATGAGAACATTGAAATACATGCGCGAGAGAATCGAAGCGGTCACGAAGCTGATCGACAGGAGCGCGAGCGCGATTTGCAATTCCCTTGCTCCCGCATCGCTCGAAATGCCCCAGAAAAATACCCAGGTGACGTACAGAAACAGATGCGTCAGGAGCAGAATGGATTGAACCACGGCGACGAAACGGGAGATTCGCGCGCGCACGCCGGAGGACAAGCGCGCCGGCGACGGCGCGGCGGCGCTGAGTTCAGGAGAAGCGGATTCGGTCATAGGAATTGGATGCGCCCCGGCGGAATCCGACGCATCGGCACGTCGAGACTGCACCGGCCTTGCGCAGGCTGCAACGCCGGGGCGCCGTTCCAAAACGCTCAGGATGGAAAGCCCCGGCCGCTAGTGAGCGACCGGCTCGTCGGTTTCGACTTTGCCGTCGCGCACGTGGATGATGCGGTTGGCGCGCCGGGCGATGTCGTTCTCGTGCGTGACGAGAATGATGGTGTTGCCCTCACGGTGCAGCCGCGCGAACAAGGCCATGATTTCGTCGCCGGTTTTCGTATCCAGATTTCCGGTGGGTTCGTCGGCCAGCACGATGGACGGCGAATTCACCAGGGCGCGCGCCACCGCCACGCGCTGCCGCTGTCCGCCGGAAAGTTCATTGGGCTTGTGAAACATCCGCTCGCCCAGATCGACGGCTTCGAGCGCGCGCTTGGCGCGGGCCAGGCGCTCCTCCGACGGAGTGCCGTTGTAAATCATGGGCAGTTCCACGTTGTGCAGCGCCGTCGCCCGCGGCAAAAGATTGAAAGTTTGAAACACGAATCCGATTTCCTTGTTCCGGATGGCGGCAAGTTCGTCGTCGTCCAGTTCACTCACGAGCCGCCCGGCCAGCCAGTATTTTCCCGAAGTCGGCGTATCCAGGCACCCGATCAGATTCATGAGCGTGGATTTACCCGATCCGGACGGCCCCATGATGGCGACGTACTCGCCGCGGCGAATCGTCAGGTCGATTCCGCGCAAGGCGTGCAGCTTTTCACCGCCCATTTCGTAAGTTTTCCAAAGCCCTTCGGTCAGGATCGCGATGCCTTGATCGACGAGGTCCTGGCGAAAGGATTCGGAAGTTACGGCTCGCTCGGGCATTCCTCAGTCCCTCGATCCTGCGGGTGTCGTCATTTAGTTTTCTTCCGCCGGCTTCGGCGTGGAATTATCTACTTTGACGCGGGCGTCGGGCTTGAGCGTGCGCAGCGTTTTGTAGCTTCCCGTGATGATCTGATCGCCCTCTTGCAGGCCGCTTAAGACCTCGATGTCTGTGACGCCCGTGATTCCCGTTGCGACCGGGACGAACTGAGCGTGCTTGTTCCGCACCACAAATACGCCCTGAATCGACGGGTTCTTTTCCAGCGTGGAAGAAGCGGCTCCGCCGGAAGAGGAACCTGAAACCGGACGGTCCGCCGCGAGCGTGACGGCAGCTTGTCCGTTTTCCTTGGCCGCCTCCTCTAGATCCTTTCTCGTTCGTTCCACAAGGGCCTGGATCGGAACAGTCACGACATTTTTCCTTTGCGCCGTGGTGATTTTAGCCGTGGAAGAAAGCCCGGGCCGCAGCGTTGCCGGCGGGTTTTCCAGGGTCACGACGACCTTGAAATCTTTGGCCTCCTGATTTCCCGTCGTGGATTGCGTCGAGGCCAGGCCCGAACTGCGTAAAACCGCCTGCGTCCCGACTTCGGTCACTTTTCCCTTAAAGAATTTACCCGGCACGGCGTCGATCGTGACTTCCGCGTCCTCGCCTACCCTCACGCTCACGATGTCGGTTTCATCCACCATGACTTCCGAAGTCACGACGGACATATCGGAAATGGTCATGAGGTAACTGCCGGTGGCATTCTGGATGCCGGGTACGACGTTTTCGCCGACGCGAACGGCGATGTAGGTCACGACTCCATCGATGGGGGCGGTGTAGGTGGTCTTGTTCAGGATGTCGCTCAAGCGGCCCAGCATGGCTTGATTCTGCGTCAGCTCCGAGCGCGCCTGGCCGAGCTGCGCGGCGGCTTGCTCCGCGCGCGCTTGCGCCGACGCCAGAGCCGCTAGGGCGCCGTCGTACGCGGCCTTTCGAGTGTCGTAATCCTGCTTGGGAATCAGACCGCCCTTGAAAAGGAGTTGTCCGCGTTCCCAATCGAGTTTCGCGTGCTCCAGGTCTGCCGCGCGTGATTTGATGTCCGCTTGCGTTGAAACGTTGTTAGCCTCGGCGGACTTCACTCCGGCTTCGGCGGCCGCGATGCTCGCCCGCTGCGCGCTCACGTCGGCCGCGGGCTGGACACTTTCGAGGCGCAGCAGGACATCGCCTTTCTTCACGTGGTCGCCTTCTTTCACCACGATGGCGGTGATTTTGCCGATGCCCTCTCCCAGCACGTTGGTGTACGTAAGCGGTTTGACTTCGCCCGAGGCCGTGACGATGGCAGTCAAGTCTTGGCGCGCGGCGGGAGCGGTCTGAACGGTCACAACGCCCTTATTGAACTGCCAGATGGCGAGCCATGTGCCTCCGGCCAAAGCTGCGGCCACACCCGCTCCGATTCCGATTTTTTGCCACGTGTTCATGGGTTTCAGGCTCAGTCCAGAATTCCGGGCAACTTCCTCCAGATGCCGTCCCTAGTTCCTACGTATGGACATCTTCGAACGTTTCCCGGCGGCGCAAGGAGCTTTGGGCCATCGAACCGGCGTGTCCAGCAAGCGAGCATGTTTCGAAGTGTTTGCGTCGGAGGCCGGAGTACACCAGGCTCGGAGAGGCGCTCGGACTGGGCCTCACTCCAAAGTAAATGGTACCGTCATTTCGACGCGGAAGAAAGTCATTTGCCTCGGGTCGTTTGCCGCTTCGGGAAACCCGATTCGAATGAACACGCCGACAAACGAGAAAGATGCCGGGCAACCCGGCAGGCCCGGCGTAGCTCTTAGTAAGCATCGAGCCAGACTGGGAATCCGTCGATGCGGGGGATGGACTGCCCGGCTGGACGGGACGTTTCGTGGAGATTCCTTGATTGACGCTGGTAAGAGCCAGGGATAGAATCGAGCTTCCGAATCAGGGGCGAGGTACGTTTATGAACCGCTTGGGACGCATTTCACTCATCTTATTGATGGGCGGAGCATTGTCGCTGTGTTTCTGTGCGCCTTCCCATGCGCAAGGCGATGCCAAGGACCAGAACGACACCACCACCGATAAACCAAAGGACTCCGGGAAGAAGCCGGACGGCAACAGTAAGAAAAACCTCCGGAAGCTCGAAAAAGAGCTCGCCACTCCCTACAAGAAATGGCTGGAGGAGGAAGTCCCCTACATCATCACCGATGAAGAGCGGTCCGCGTTCCTGCGATTGCAGACCAACGAAGAGCGCGAGCAATTCATCGAAGCGTTCTGGCAGAGGCGCGATCCCACTCCGGATACCGTGGAGAACGAATTCAAGGAAGAGCACTATCGCCGCATTGCGTACGCGAACGAGCGGTTCTCCTCGGGCATACCGGGCTGGAGGACGGACCGCGGCAGGATTTACATCATGTGGGGTCCGGCCGATGAAGTCGAGGGCCATACGCAAGGCGAGATCTACAACCGCCCGATGTCCGAAGGCGGCGGACAAACCACGACCTACGCGTATGAAGATTGGACCTACCATTACATGGAGGGAATCGGACAGAACATCACCATCGAGTTCGTGGACCCCACGGGAACCGGCGAATTCCACATCACCATGGACCCGGGCGAGAAGGACGCCATGGCGCATGTCCCCGGAGGCGGACCGAGCATGATGGAGGCGATGGGTATGTCCAGCCAGGCCGCGCGATTCACACGATCGGACGGTTCCACCGCGCCGCTGGGGCCGGGCGGCATTAATGCCATGGACAGCCAGGATGAATTCACGCGCCTGGAGCAATTTGCAAAAGTGCAAGCCCCGCCGCCGGTCAAATTCAAGGACCTCGAAGAAGTGGTCAGCTCCCGCATTCTTCGCAATCAGATTTCATTCGACTATCGCTTCGACTTCATGCGGATCACGGGCGACACGATTCTGGTTCCGGTAACGGTGCAGATTCAGAACAAGCAAATGACCTTTCGCGACAAAGACGGCGTGCAATCCGCGTCGCTGAATTTGTTCGGGCGGATCAGTTCGATGACCGGGCGCGTGATTCAGACGTTTGAAGACGTGATCCAGCGCGATTTCCCGGATTCCTTGCTGGAGTCTTCTCTGAAGGGATTTTCGATCTACCAGAAAGCCGTTCCTCTGCGTCCGGGCTTGTATAAACTGGATATCGTAATCAAAGACGTGAACAGCGGAAATGTGGGCGTGGTGAACACGCGGCTGGCGGTTTCTCCCATTCCGGACGACAAACTGGAAGCCAGTTCGCTGATTCTCGCCGATCAAATGGAGCCGGTTTCCTCGAGGGACGTGGGCGTGGGGCAATTCGTCCTGGGTTCCACGAAGGTGCGTCCGAAGCTGGACTCCGAATTTCACTCCGACCAGGCGATGGATATCTATCTGCAATTCTATAATTTGAAGGTGGACGACAAGACCCACAAGAACAACGTCTCCCTGGATTTCAAAGTGATGCAGGGAGACCAAACCGTTTCGCACGACGTAAAAACGGGCGCGCAGATCGACCAGAATGGCGAGCAGATTACGGTCCAACAGGTGATCGCGCCCAAGACGCTGCAACCCGGAAAGTACAAGCTGGAAGTGCAGGCAACCGACCTGGTGGACAACGAGACGGTGACTCGGACGGCGGAGTTCACGGTCACTGCACCGGCTGCGACTCAGAAAGTGGCGGCGAGCGGAGCCACGGGAAGGTAAACCAGTTCCCATGAAGTCGATTCATAGAACCCTGGGCTGGGTCCTGGCCGCGGCGCTCCTCTGGTGCGCTTCCGCGCAGGCCAAGCCGGGCTATGGCACGATTTCGGGCGTCGTTCTGGATCCCTCTGGAACGCCGCAAATGGGGGCCAGCGTCTGGCTGATCTCGGAAGACGCCGGCGGTCGCACAGTCGCGCAAATCCTCTCCAATCAGCACGGCGCATTCTTCAACGACCATCTCAAACCAGGGCAGTATGCGGTTCGCGTTTCCGTCGCAGGATTCCTGCCTACGATGGAACGTCACGTCGCAGTGATGTCCAATCTGACCACGCTCCTGCGCGTGCAAGTCGACACCCTGTTTTCCTCACTAGACACGTTGCGCCGGAAGTCCGATGCTCCGGCCGAGCAGGATGACTGGAAATGGGTGTTGCGGTCTTCGACGGCGACTCGGACGATCTTGCAGTGGGACGATAGCGGAAACACGATCGCTGCCAATTCTGTCGGAGCGGAGTTGCCCAGCGCGCAGCGTCCTCGCGCCCTAGTCCAGGTAACCAGCGGAGCGCTGCGCCCTGGGTCCGCTTCGAATCTGCCCAACGCGCCCGCAACGGCGGTCTCCTACGAGCAAGAGCTTGGCAGTTTGGGACGCATGCTCGTGGCCGGCCAGATGAGCTATGACAAGGGAACGTCCGGATCGTTTGCCGGCGTGTGGCTCCCCAACAGCAGTGCGGGGAACGGCCCTGAAACCATTTTTGTTTGGCGCCAGTCCAAATTTGGCGCCGAAGGGATGGATTTTCACGGGATGCGGTTCGATCACACGGATCAAATCTCCCTGGGTGACCGACTCTCGTTACGCGCGGGCGCGGAATTTCTTCATGCTGGCATCTTCTCTTCGGTTTCCTCGATACGTCCCCATGCGCAATTTACCGCCAGCCTGGCTCCGAGCTTGACAGCTTCTCTGATTCTTGCGGCGAACCCTCCCTCAGTGGAATGGGGGCAGGCGGGTGTTCTGGAGTCGGCGATCGGTGAACTCGATAGTCTTCCCCCGGTTCTCTTTCGCAATGGAAACCCGGTTCTGGAGGGCGGCTGGCATCAGGAACTTTCGGTGAAACGAAAAATAGGAACCCAATCCACGTTCGAGTTGGCCGCATTTCACGATTCGGAACGAGATCAGGCTGTCTTTGGAAGCGGCGTCGCGGCAAATCCGGAATTCGTCCAGGACGCCTTTTCGACAGCCTTCCTGTATGACGGCGGCAACTCCAGTTCGTGGGGCGCGCGGGCGGCCTACCGCCAGAAGATCTCCGACAATTGGGAAGTTGCCGCGATTTATGCCTGGGCGGGCGCTATCACGCCGGGCGGCGAGTTGCTGACGGAATCGTCCAACTTGCGCGACCAGTTTATGACCAGCAACCACCACAGCGTTGCGGCGCGCATTTCCGGGAAGATTCAGCGGTCGAACACCGAGTTTTCGGCAAGTTACAAATGGATTTCCGGCACCGCGTTGTCGCGCATGGACCAGTTCGGCGAGGCCGCGTATCAGATGGATCCAAATTTGAATCTCTCGATCCGCCAGCCCCTGCCCGGACTGAACGGGCGCTGGGAGGCCTTGGCGGATTTCAGCAATCTTTTGGCGCAGGGATACGTGACGGTGAACGGCCAAGATTCAAGAGTCGTGCTGGCTCCGATTTTGCGATCATTCCGGGGTGGGGTGAGCTTCCAGTTTTAGGTAAGTCGGGCCTATGAAAAACGGGAACACGCCTTCTATTAATGAGAAGGCAGGAAGTCCTGTCCCCCTTCCTTCGATAGATCTGCATGTATTCGCATGAAATTAATGTGGTTATCGAATACCGTGAACCTATATAATTTGGAAGCCGGTTTGCACGCTGGGTTTGTTTCGGGATTTTGAAGAGTTCAACCGTGAGCGCTCCGATCAACGACAATCTTCGGGTTCGGTTGGGAGCGGCGGTCCTTGCCCTGGCAACTCTTGCTGCCATCGTTTTCGGGATCATCAATTTTCAGCAGCGGACGATGTTCACGGCGCCGGATGACGGCGTATCGTGGATCGACGGGCAGCCGGGGGTGGTTGCCTGGCACATCACGCCGAATTCACCTGCCGCGAATGCAGGGCTTCGCGCGGGCGATCGAGTCCTTGCCATCAACGAAGTTCCAATCCACAGCTCGATCGACGTGACCAAGCGCCTGTGGCGCGTGGGACTCTGGTCGCTCGCCCATTATCAGATTGAGCGGGGCGGCAGGCAGTTTGAGGCGCAGCTCGTGGTCCAGCCGGCAGCGCGGCCCGCCACGATCGAAAACTATCTCAGTTTCGTCGGCATTCTTTACCTTTTCATCGGGCTTTTCATTTTTGCGAGGCGCTGGAACGCAACGCGCGCCGTTCATTTCTACATTTTCTGTCTCGTCTCGTTTGTCCTCTATTCGTTCCAGTACACCGGGAAGCTGACGCCGTTCGATTGGGAGATTTATTGGTCCGCGATCGTAGCCAGGCTGCTGCAGCCGGCTCTGCTGCTGCATTTCGCGCTGGTATTTCCTGAGCGGCGCCCGATTGCGAAAGGGCGAGGGGCGATCCTGGGCGCGATTTACGGCGTGCCGGGATTGCTTCTGGCGGTGCGAATTCTCGTGGGGCTTCGCGAACTGGGTTTCATGCCCTCAATCGAGGCGCGAAACACGCTCGACCGTCTCGACCTGGCGTGCCTGGGGATTTACTTCCTGCTGGCGGCTTCCGTATTCGTGACCAGCTATCGCCGCGCGTCGTCCGGGATCCTTCGGCAACAGTTGAAGTGGGTAACGGGCGGAGCGCTGGCGGGCATCGTGCCATTCCTGCTGCTCTATATCGTGCCGTTCTTTCTGGGAATCGTGCCGCGGCCCTGGATGAATCTCTCCGCGATTTCGCTGGTGCTGATCCCGCTGAGCTTCGGCTATGCCATCATCCGCTACCGCCTGATGGACGTGGACATCATCTTCAAGCGCGGTCTTGCGTACACGGCCGCGAGCGGCGGCGTGGTGGCCGTGTACATCGCGATCGTGGCGCTGATCGGAGCGCTGTTCCACACCGCATGGCCTTCCGGAATGATGGGCGGGGTGATCGCCATCGTCGTGGCGGCATTTTTGTTTCAGCCGTTTCGCGACTGGATCCAGGCGCGCCTGGATCGCTTTTTTTACCGCGACCGCCTGGATTATCGCCGAACGCTGATCGAGTTCGGCCGCACGCTTTCCTCGGAAGTGCGTCTCGACCCGATGCTCGCGTCGGTGATGGATCGAATCTCTCAGGCGCTGCTTGTGGACCGGCTGGCAATTTTTATCGAGGACGAAAGCCGTCCCGGCACGTACCGGCTTGCGCGGTCGGTTGGTGTGCGATATAACGGCGCGCTGGACTTGAGTTTCCTCGATCAAGAGACCCATCCATTCGCGCAGGACATTCTGTTTTACGAATCGGCGCGCGCCGCCCGGGAGTCCTCGCCGTCCGTGCGCCAGACGCTCGAGCAGCTCGATCTGAATTATTTTATTCCCTGCCAAATTCGCGATCACGCGATCGCCGTCCTGGGCCTCGGGAAGACGGTGGACGGCGACTTCCTGTCGAGCGAGGACGTCGAGCTCCTGCACACCATTGCCGGCTACCTGGCGATTGCGCTCGATAACGCACAGCTGTACAGCTCGCTGGAACAAAAGGCGGCGCAAATCGAGCGGCTGAAAGATTTCTCGGAAAACATCGTCGAATCGATGAACGTCGGCGTGCTGGCGGTGGATTTCAGCGGCGCGGTGGAATCGTGGAACACGCAACTGGAAGGCTTGATCGGCGTGCCGCGCGAGGAGGCCGTCGGCCGCAAGCTCGAAGAAGTGCTGCCGCCCGAACTCCTGGCGGAGATTACGGCGCGTTCGGGCGACGAACGAGTCGCCAGCCTCTACAAATTCCCCATGCAAAACCGCGAGGGGCGGAACCTGGTGGTCAACGTTTCGATCGCGCCGCTCGTTGGAAAATTGGGGGACCGCATCGGCCGCCTCATCCTGTTCGACGACGTCACGCAGAGGATGCGCCTCGAGGAGCAGGTCTTCCAGAACGAGAAGCTCACTTCGCTGGGCCTGCTCGCCGCGGGCGTGGCTCACGAAGTGAATACGCCGCTGGCGGTGATTTCCAACTACATTCAGATCCTGTCGAAGCAGCTTCCGAGCGGCGATCCGCGCCACCAGTTGATCGAGAAGGTCGTGAAGCAAACATTCCGCGCGAGCGAGATCGTCAATAACCTGCTGAATTTTTCGCGGACCGGCGCGGCGGAATTTACAGAAGTGAATTTAAACGCCGTCGTGGAAGAGGTTCTGACGCTGGTTGCGCACCCGTTCCGGACGGCGCAGGTGCAGGTGTCGCGGAATCTCCAGCAGGAATTGCCCTCGGTGCTCGGTTCGACCAACAAGCTGCAGCAGGTTTTCCTCAATCTTTTCCTGAATGCGCGCGACGCCATGCCGTCGGGCGGAGTCGTCGAGATTCGGACGGCGGCGCACAACGGATCGGTGGAAGTGGAAATCATCGACAGCGGCGCCGGCATTCCCCGCGAAAATCTGCATCGCATCTTCGATCCTTTCTTCACCACAAAACCGTCGGGCCGCGGCACCGGCCTTGGACTTTCCGTGAGCTACGGCATTGTCAAGGAGCATTCCGGGAAGCTGGACGTGCGGTCCACGCCCGGCAAAGGCACGTCGTTCCGGCTGGAATTCCCGGCGGCGCGGAAAGCGGTTCATGTCTAAAGGCTCCATCCTGGTGGTCGACGACGAAGCGGAAATTCGAGAGGGCCTGGAACTTCTGCTCAATACGGAAGGCTACACGGCGTCGAGCGCCGAAACGGGCGAAGCGGGCCTCGCTCTGATCGACGAGGTGCCGTTCGATCTGGTCCTGCTCGACGTCAGCCTGCCCGACCGAAATGGCCTCGAGATCTCTGCGCGAAATCCGCCGCCGCGATCCGAATCTTTCCGTCGTCCTGATCACCGCCTACGGTTCCATCGATATGGCGCGGGCCGCGTTCAAGAGCGGCGCGCAGGACTACATCACCAAGCCGTGGTCCAACGACGAATTGCTGGTGCAGGTGGCGCAGGCCGTCGAGGGGCGCCGCCTGCGCGAAGAGAACGTCCAGCTCAAGCGCGCCCTGAAGCAGCGGTACAACTTTCCGAACATCATCGGGAAAAGCGAAAAAATGCTGGCCGTGCTCGATCTGGTCGGCCAGGTGGCGCCTTCGCGCTCCACGGTGCTCATTCACGGCGAAAGCGGAACGGGCAAGGAGCTGATCGCGAAGGCGATTCATTCCGCGTCCGCGCGCGCCGACAAGCCCTTCGTGCCGATCAATACGGGCTCGATTCCCGTGGATTTGCTGGAGTCGCAGCTCTTCGGGCACGTCAAGGGTGCGTTTACCAGCGCGGTGGCGTCCAAGAAGGGCCTGTTCGAAGTCGCGGATCAGGGAACGATTTTCTTCGACGAAATCTCCACGATCGGTCCCGAAACGCAGGCCAAGCTTTTGCGCGTGATTCAAGAGCGCGAATTCATGCGCCTGGGCGGGACGGAAACCATCAAGGTCGACGTGCGCATCATCGCCGCTTGCAATGTGCAGCTGCTCAACCTGGTGCGCGAGGGCCGTTTTCGCGAGGATCTCTATCACCGCCTCAACGTGATTGCGGTTCCCCTGCCGCCGCTGCGCGAGCGCAAGGAAGATGTTCCCCTGCTGCTCGACCATTTCCTCGCGATTTTCGCGAAAGAGAACAACCGCCCGCTGGGACGATTTACTCCCGCGGCGCTCCGCCTGCTCGTGGATTACGATTGGCCGGGCAACGTGCGGGAACTTGAAAACGTCGTCGAGCGCGCGGTGGTGCTTTCTTCGCAGGAACTGCTGGACGTCGACCTGCTTCCCGAGAGCGTGCGCACCCGGGAACTGCCGGGAGGAGTCCGCCTGCGGCTTTCGGAGATTTTGCCGCCGTTGCCGGGCGAACATGGCTCGCGCGCCGGCGCCGACGCGTCGAAAACTTCCTTGTTTCAGATCATGGATGAGGTCGAACGGCGCGTGATTTGCGACATGCTCGAACGAACGGACTGGAACCAGACCGAAGCCGCGGAAAACTTTCAGGTCCCGCTTTCCACGCTCAATCAGAAGATCAAACGGCTCGGCATCGACGTGCGCCGTCGCGGGGCGAGCCGGGCCGCCGAGTCTGCCGCCTCCTCCGCCTCCGCCACTGGCAAATAAACAAGCTTTTCAGCACAGGCTTGCGCCCGCGCCGGTTGAGACTCAAGCTTTTCGAATATCCCGAACCACGGCGTCCTTCATCTCGGCGCCGTCGAGCTTGACGTCGGTGAGATCGATTTCGCGGAAGCTGGCGAGCGCCAGGTCCGATCCGGAAAAATCCGCGCCGCGAAGATTGGCCTGCCGCAGGACCGTACCGCGCAGGATGGTTTTGTGCAATTTCGCGGAGCGCAAATCCCCGCGGAAAAGTTCCGTGCCGCTCAGATCGGCTTCGCTCAGATCCGCGCCTTCGAGCAGCGTTTCCGTGAAATCGCAATTGCGCAAGTCCGCCTGACGGAGATTCGCGTGGCTCAAATCCGCGTGGCTGAGTTTCGCTCCGCGCAGGTCGGCTTTCCGCAGGTTGCTCCCCGCGAGGTTCGCGCCGGTCAGATCGCGCTTCTTCAAATCCGCGCCGGAAAGATCGGCGCCGGAAAGATCGGCGCGTTCGCCGCCCGGATAGCCTTTATGGAATTTCTCGTGGGCGTCCAGAATGTCTTTTAGTTTCTTGCCTTTGTGTCGAATGGGTTCCACCTTCCTCGCCGCTGGGGCCGCCGGAGTACCCTGCCGGCCGGCCCTTTGACCTGCACCAAGATTGATTCGCGCGAGCGTCTATTCTACCGAATTCCCCGAGTCGCGCAAACCGCGTGCCGCATTTTGCAGTTCTCCTGGGCCGGGACATCGGGCTGGGCGGCAGCCGGAAGAACTAATAACTAAAACGGTTCAAGCTGCGGCGGGAATCGCCGCCTGAAATTGCCTCACTAGTATAATTGTCTGTATCATGGCCTCGCAAACGCGCATCACGCCTGACCGTGCCGTCCTCATCGGCGCCATTCTAGCCGTCCTTGCGTACATCCAGGACATCCGGTACGACTTCATTCTGGATGACATCCCGCTGATCCTGACCAACAGCACGATTACGTCGTGGCGGAACTGGAAGCTCGCGTTCGTGACGCATATTTTCGAGGACAACCAGCCGCTATTCTCGGTCGGAATCGCGTCCGTGCACTACCGCCCTGTGTACAAATTGTGGCAGATGCTGAACGAACAGGTGTTCGGATCGATTCTGCCGTGGTGGCATGTCACCTCGCTGCTTCTACACGTGGCTGTGGTGTTTCTGGTCTACCAAACGGGTATCAAGCTCCTGAAAGAGCGCTGGACGGCGGCCCTGGCGGCGCTGCTGTTTGCCTTTCATCCGATCCACGCGGAATCGGTGGCGTACGTGACGGCTTCCACGGACCTCCTCGTGACGGCGTTCGCGCTGATTTCGTTTCTTGCATATTTCCGGTTCCGCGAAGAAGGCGGTTCGTACTTTTCTCTCATCGTTTCCGTGTTCGCGGCCGCTCTGGCGATGCTGTCCAAGGAAACGGCGGTGATGCTTCCCTGGGTGCTGGTCGCGTATGAGGCGTTGCGCGTAACTTCGCCTGAAACTTCTTCCAAAGCCGGATCCGAAACTCCGGCCGCGGCTCAGTCCTTGTGGAAACGGTTTGTGTGGACCGTGCCGTTCTTCGCCGTCGTGGGCGCCTACCTCGCCGTCCGGACTTATCTATTCGGCCCCAATACGGGCGTGGGGCCCGGCGGCAACCGCGCCGCCGCGCTGCTGGACATTCCTCTTGTGCTGGTTGCGTACCTTCGGAATCTCTTCTGGCCGTTTCAGCTGAGTTTCTTTTATCCCGGGGAGTGGGGTTCGCAGTGGACCGTGCTGAAAGGCCTCACGGCAGCGTGCGTGATCGCGGGGTTCGCCTACCTGTGGATGCGGTACCGCGACCGAAGCGGGCTGCGCTTGCAACTCTTGTGGTCGGCGATACTTTTTGTGCCGGCGCTCCTCGGCGTGTACACGTTCGTGCGCGAAGACTGGGTCCATGACCGGCATTTGTACCTGGTCTCCGTTCCTGTTTGCCTGATCGCCGCAGCGGTGCTGACCGACGCGAGATGGCCGTCGAAGGTTTCCGTTGTCGCCAGCTCAGCGATCCTCGCGATCCTGCTGGTCGACCTGGCATTTCAGGTGCCTCGATTCCAGGATGACAACACGATTTACGAAAGCGCGCTGAGAGTGGCTCCGCACAGCCTGCTCGCCCACGCCTACTACGGAGCGGCCCTGTGGGGGTACGGCGATACGGACGCGGGGCTTCGTGAATTCAAGCTCTGCGCCGAACTGGTGCCTCGATCGCCGAGGGCGCACGAAACCTACGGGGAGGCGCTCGCCAGACTTGACCGCGACGATGAGGCAATAGCGGAATTCGAGAAATCGCTGGAGCTGAATGTGCGCCCGGTGGAGTTTCGTGCGTTTCTCTTATCGGAGATTGCCCAGCTCGAACTGAAGAAGTCGGAATTTCCGGAACGCGGCGGCTCATATGCGCGAGGCGGTCCAGCTGGCCCCGCAAACTTTGAATTATCACTCGTTGCTGGCGGAAGCGCTGACCGGCCAGGGCCGGGCCAAAGAAGCGGGCGAACAAATGCAGCTTGAGGCCGGCATACGGCAGCGAGTGGTTCGGAACGAAAACACTTCCAGGGAATAGCGCACCGCCTCGGGCCGTTTTGGAATAGGATCCGAACTCCCCCTTTCACGAAGTATCTCCTCGAACCAAGCTGTGATAACTTGAGCGTGTGATGACGCTGATTGAGAAACTCAAGGCCCGCGCTC
The DNA here is from genome assembly GCA_963800455.1 of uncultured Acidobacteriota bacterium. Classification (GTDB taxonomy): domain Bacteria; phylum Acidobacteriota; class Terriglobia; order Acidiferrales; family UBA7541; genus Palsa-360. The sequence goes on from CAWDAY010000004.1 coordinate 3,221,776, forward strand.
GCGCAAATCCTCAGCGCATCGTCCTGGCCGAGGGCGAAGACCCGCGCGCGATTTCCGCTGCGGCGGCCATCGCGCGGGAAGGATTCGCGAAAATCACGCTGCTCGGCCGGAAACAAATCATTGGGCCAACCGCAGCGGATTTGCGGGCGGATCTGAAGGACGTGGCGATCGTGGATCCGGCGACGAGTTCTCGCGCGGAAACCTACGCCCAGATTTATTACGAGCGGCGGCGCGCGCGCGGCGTCTCGCTCGACGAAGCGAGAGAGATCGCCCGGCGGGGGCTTTTTTTTGCGGCGCTGAGCGTGGCCGCCGGAGACGCCGACGGGAGCGTGGGGGGCGCGGCCAACACCACCGGAGAAACCGTGCGCGCGGCTCTGCACGCGATCGGACTTGCTTCCGACGCAAAGCTGGTTTCCAGTTTCTTCGTCATGGTCGTTCCGGATCGTCCGGAATTGAATTTGGGGCAAGCAGGCGCGCTGCTCTTCGCGGATTGCGCGGTGGTACCCGACCCGAGCGCCGAGGAGCTTGCTGAAATCGCGCGCGCGACCGCGGAAAACGCCCGCGCGATCCTGGATGCCGAACCGCGCGTCGCCTTGCTTTCTTTTTCCACCAAGGGCTCGGCGAACCACGCGCGCGTGGAAAAAGTCAGGGAAGCGCTGCGCATCCTGAAAGCGCGCGCGCCGGAGCTAACGGCCGACGGCGAACTTCAGGCGGACGCGGCCCTCCTGTCACGCATCGCGAATTCCAAGGCCCCGGGCTCGCCCGTCGCCGGACACGCGAACGTGCTGATTTTTCCCGACCTCGATTCGGGCAATATCGCGTACAAGCTGGTCGAGCGGCTAGGGGGTGCGCAAGCGCTTGGCCCGGTTCTGCAAGGGCTGGAACGCCCCGCCAACGACCTCTCTCGCGGATGTTCGGCGGAAGACGTGGCCATCGTCGCGGCCCTCACGGCCATGCAAGCGATTGCGCGGAAGGAAAGAGCTCTGGAACCGCAGGGGAACGCGAACAGACGCGGATAAAGTAACAGAAAGATTCACGATTCACGGTTTCTAAGATCATGGCTACGCGACATCGCAGCGGCAAATTCCTTTCCTCTCTGTTTTTTTTATCGGCGTGTATCTGCGTCCATCTATGGATTCTCTCTTCGCCAGGGTTGGCGCAGGAATCGATGGATCAGGAAGTGGCGGTGAATCTGGCCGAGGGGCGCGTAGTGATGTGCGCCACGAAGGATGGAATTGTTCTGGCGGCGATGGACGCGCACACCGAAGCGGCTTCGCTCCCTCCGGGGATCGCAATACTCTCCGCGGTTCGCATGGGAGTCATGCTCGGCGCAGTCGAATGGCAGCAGCCGGATTCCAAGGACAAGCCGATCCGGCTGGACAATGAATTCACAAAACTCGTGTCGGCGGCCCTGAACACCGGCGGGCAGAAGGACGACGGGTTTCACGCGAGCGACATCGAGTCCGTCGGAATCGCCGTGCTGGAGCGCGTCCGGCAGTTGGCCGGGCTGCTGCACCACAAAGTCAATTTGCGCGAGGATGAACCGTTGATTCGTATTGTCCTCGCGGGAAACGTGCAGGATTACGGGCCCGAGGCCTGGACGATCGACTACTTCATTCGGCAGGATGCCCTCGGGAACGATATCTGGCGGACGCGTGTGCTGCGCCCGACTTACAACCAGCTGTACCCTCCGGAAAAGGGCAAACCGAAAACGTTCATGGAAGTCCGCTATCCCCCGGAGAACCGCGCAAAGGACCAGCCGGAACTTCTCGATTTGCTCCAGCAGAACGATGCGCGCCTCGAGAAACTGCGCGCCGCGAATGAACTCACGGCGAAGTCCGTGACGCTGGCTGTGCAAGGGCAGAGCCAGAAATCCGACGAAGCAAGTATGGTCGGCTTTTTGAAGGCGGCCCTGCCGGCCATCGCGCCGCCGGAGACAAAATTCGCGATGGCGATGGTCGATTTCGATCGCGGATTCCAGTGGATCGTCGCGCCGCCGAAGCCGCCCGCTCCGCCGCCGGGACAAGCGCCGACGGAGCAGGCGCCGGAAGAGGAAACCAGGCCCACGCTGCGGCGCAAACCTTGAAGTTTATTGGAGGATAATCCTGCAATGACTTCGTCTTCTTCGGCGCAGAACCGGCCGGACATCACCGTTCGTTTGCTGCGTGAAGAGGATCTCCCGGCGGCGGACCGAATCATGCGGCTGGCCTTCGGCACATTTCTTGGATTGCCCGACCCGCTGAAATTCATGGGAGACGCCGACTACGTGCGGACGCGCTGGCTGGCGGATCCGCGCGCCGCGTTTGGCGCGGAAATGGCCGGAGAGCTCGTGGGCACAAACTTCGCCACGCGATGGGGAAGCGTCGGCTTTTTCGGCCCGCTGACGATCCGGCCCGATCTGTGGAACCGCGGCGTCGCGCAGCAGTTGCTCCGGCCTACGATGGAATTATTCGAGGAGTGGGGAATTCGCCACTCGGGGCTTTTCACGTTTGCGTCCAGCGCCAAGCACGTCAGCCTCTATCAAAAATTTGGTTTTTGGCCGCGCTTTCTTACCTGCCTCATGGAGCTTCCGGTAGCGGCGGAGCATGCCCCGGTTTCCCCGCAGTGGAAACGGTTCAGCGAACTCTCCGCCGGAGAAAAGCAGCAGGCCTTGCATGCCTGCCGGGAACTGACGCATTCGATCTACGATGGACTCGACGTCGAGCGGGAGATTCGCGCGGTGGACCAACAAAAATTGGGAGACACGGTGCTGACGTGGGATGGCTCCGCGCTGTCTGGAATGGCGGTCTGCCATGCCGGGGCGGGGACCGAGGCCGGCAGCGGGAAATGCTACATCAAGTTCGGCGCCGTTCGGAGCGGTCCGCATGCGCCTCGGGAATTTCGCCGCCTGCTCGATGCCTGCCGCGAATTCGCCCTCGCGTGTGGCGCAAGAATACTTTCGGCCGGCGTGAATTCTGCGCGCGCGGACGCCTATCGCGAAATGCTCGACGCCGGATTCCGCACGACCGCGCAAGGCGTCGCCATGGAACGAAACGGCGCCCCCGGCTACAACCGGCCCGACGTATTCCTGATCGATGATTGGCGGTAATTTCGCGCGATGACAACTACGGAGTGCCTTTGCCCTCCGGGGGCTTCGGCTGCGCAGGCGAAGACGGTGCGGGCGCGCTGTCGAGAGGAACGAAATCGCTCCACTTTACGATGAGGCGGATCGGCACGCTCGTGTTGCCGGCCTGGTAGGTCTCGTCCGAGCGGGAATAGGCAGGGAACCACAAATACTTTCCGACCTGCTGGCGGTACGTCTCGAAAACCGTGAATGGCACGGCGGAAGCGGTAACGTCGCCGGTCTCCGTCACCCACTTACCCATCGTTTTGACAATGACCAGATCCTGCACGTCCACCCACACGACGCCTGAAAAATAAGCGCGAGCGCGTTCCACTGCGCGCGGCTTCACTTGGAAGTAGTAAGCGGTCAGGTCGTCGAGCGGCTGCTTTCCGCCGTAGGTAATTTCATATTTCGGAAGCATGGCGGTGGTGAGCGGAAACATCGGCGCGGCAACCACGAGATCGGAATCGCCTCGCTGCAGGTCCAAATAGTGAAGCGTCGACGGCTGGCGGCTCACCGGCTTCTCCGACAGCTTTCCTTCCGGAGTGATCCTCAGTTGCGTGACGATTTCGAGCTGCCCGGTGGCCTTGTTGTCGGGGCCGATTTCCTGGACGCGCACGTCCTTCTGAAACGTATAGCCCCGGATGGCGCGAGCCATTTCGTCTTCCTTTGCTGCGAACCGGCGAATGATTTCGTCAGGAGGCAGCGCCGGAGTGTCAGGCTGGCTCGGCGGCAGCGTGGCCGGAAGCCTCTCTGACGCGGGCGGCTGCAACGGTCCAGCAGACTGCGCGCGCAGCGAAGCAGGCGCGGCGGCGAGCGCCCACGCGAGGAACCCGCACATCGTCGCGAGAAGGAATCGTCGCATCATCTTTGCATCATGGTTGCATCATGGAATCGTCTTCGATCTGTTGGATGCAATCCGCCGGTATTTTGCAGCACGGGCTTGCGAAAAATCCACCGCGCCGGAGACCGGCCCTTGCAACAGTGTATCCCGGCAAGTGCTTGCAGCACAGGAGGGAACGACCGTCAGCGCGGATTTCATGCGGATTGCGGCGCCGCAGAAAGCGCGTGATGGAAACCTCCGATGATTGTAAAGTGTGTTCCACGTCGAACAGCTTAGCGGCAAATCTTGGGCTCATTCAGGAGGACTGCGTGAGAGACGATCGCGGCAGCAAGTTGGCCGGAACAGAAAGCTCATCCCCGGCGGGAATGACGCGGCGACGCATGTTGCAAAGCGCCGGCGGAGCGCTCGCGGCGTCCGTATTGCCGGCGGGGCGGCCCACGAGCGTTGCGCAGCCATTCCCCCAGGATTCACCGAAGCCGCCCGCATCGGCCGCCACCGATCTGACCGGTCAGCTCGCGCGCTACATGGTAGAGGCGCGGGACCGGGCGCTCCCGCCGAGCGTCGCGCTCGAAGGCAAGCACCACATCCTGGACACGCTGGGCGCCATGGTTTCCGGCTCGCGGCTCAAGGCCGGCGAAATGGCCACCGCTTTCGTGCGCACACAAGGCGGCGCCACGGAAGCTTCAGTGATCGCTTCGAACATCCGAACCACCGCGATCAACGCCGCCCTGGCCAACGGCATGTGCGGGCACGGCGACGAAACCGATGACGTCGAGCTGATCACCAAGACGCATCCCGGAATTTCGTCCGTTGCCGCCGCGCTGGCCATGGCGGAGCGCGAGGGCCGCTCGGGCACGGATCTCCTGCGCGCCGTCGTGCTTGGCTATGACGTTTGCTGCCGCTTTCTCCTGGCGCTCGGCGGCCAGGAAATGGTCCGCGGCACGCACCGCAGCGCGGAGGGAGTCGGCGCGACGATGGCGGCGCTCGGAGCGGCCGCGTCGCTCGCCCGCCTCGACGAAACGGGGATGCGCTACGCGCTTTCCTACGCGGCGCAGCAGGTTTCCGGCCTGTGGAGCTGGACCCAGACGCCGACCACGTGGAGAAAGCGTTCGACTTCGCGGGAATGGGAGCGCGAAACGGCGTCACCGCCGCCGTCATGGTCCAGGCCGGATTCACCGGCGTCCGCAACGTGTTTGACTGCGAGCACAACGTCCTCGAGGCGCTTTCTTCCAAGCCGCAACCCGCTGAACTTCTTGCGGGCCTCGGTAGCCGCTACTGGGTCGCGGAAACGTCGATCAAGACGTATTCGGTGGGCTATCCCATCCAGGCCGCGCTCGATGGATTCCTCACGCTGCGCCGGGAAAATTCTTTGAACCCGGAAAACGTGGACCACATCGTCGTCCGTCTGCCGGCGGATGGCGCGGGGATCGTGGACAACAGCGCCATGCCGGACGTCAACCTGCAATACGTCATCGCCGTGGCTCTGGTGGATGGCGCGGTTTCGTTCGCGGACAGCCACTCGCGCGAGCGCATGGCCGACCCGAAAATCCGCGCCGCGAAGGAGCGCGTGAAACTCATCGCCGACGCCAAGCTGGTCGATCCGGCGGCTCCGCGCAGCGGTCTTGTGGAGGTGACGCTCAAGGATGGCCGCACGGTGACGCACTTCACAAAATTTCCTCCCGGAACGCGGGAAAATCCGCTGAGCACCGAAGGCCTGAACGGCAAAGTGCGGGACCTGATGGCTCCGTCCTGGGCGCCGAGCGGACCGCGAAACTCATCGAGCGCGTGAATGCGCTGGAAGAGGTGCGCGACGTGCGCGATTTGAGGCCCCTGTTCACGCTGTAGGTCCCTGTGGCGCAGGCTTTAGCCTGTGGGGTTTGGTTAGGAAATGGTCGTTCTTACCGAAACTGGAATCCACGATCAGCCCTTCGGGGTCGCTCAGGGCAAAAAGCCTCCGCCACAGTGGTACTCTGCGCTCGTACGTGCTACCTTCCGCGTAGTCAGCCTCTCATTGCAGCCTAGGAGGTCGCCATGCGCCCGCTGCGAAATTTCCTCCCGCTTCTTCTGATTATTTTGGCGGTGCACGGGATTGCGTCTGCGCAATCCGCCGATGAGAAGCGCCTGGCCATCACCAAAGACGTGATGGAGGCCATCGCGCAGGACCGGCTCGCCGCCGTTCGCGAGCGCTTCAGCGCGGACCTCAGGGAGGACTTTTCGGAAAGCGACCTGAAAGGCGTGCGCGACGAACTCATCGCTGTGGCCGGCGCGTTCCAGTCGCACATTTCGCAATCCACCAGGGCGGTGCAGGGCATGCCGGTCTACGTGGCGAAGAGCCAGTTCGAACGTTACAAAGTCGAATTGAAGCTGATGTTTGACGACGCGGACCTCATCACGAATTTCCGTATCGCGCCGTTGTCCGACCTCACGCCGGAGACCATGGAAGCCTCGGCGCGCACGATCGCAATTCTCCTGGGGAAGCAGGAGTTCGACGAAGTCAACGCCAGATTCAACGACAAGATGAAAGACGCGATGCCCACCCGGCGTCTCGGAGCGTCGTGGATGCACGTCATGATCCACCTCGGGGCGTTCAAGAGCATCCGGACGGTGCGGAAGGATCCCGAGTTTGACCGCGTGGACGTCCGCTGCGAATTCGAAAACGGGCCGATGATCGTTCGAGTCGCGTTCGACCCTGCGGGAAAAGTGGAAGGCCTGTGGATGCTGCCCGCGGAGACCGAGAAGGACTCGCAAATTTAGTCAGACTTGCGCTTTGCGGTTCCGCGCCGGCAGTTTGTGATTCCCCCAAATGGCACACATCGACCCGCTCACTCCGTTGCAGGAATGAGTGGGCCGTTCCGAAAGACCCCTTCGCGAACGCCTTGCCTCTGCTGGCGAACGCTCCGCTCTTCAAACGGAAGCGCCGGCCGCGCGAGCGAACAGCTGCGGCGAGTACAGAGTCTTCAGCGTTCTCACGACGTCATCGGCCGAAACATCGGGCTTCACGCCCGTCCTCGATCCGGAGTTCAGCACGACGTCGTCCATGGACAGAACCCCTTCGAGCTGATTCTGGTCGTTGACCACCACAAGGCGCCGCACCTTGTTTTGCGCCATGGTGTCGAGAGCCAGTTGGATATCCTCGTCCGGCTTGCAAGTCTGGACATTGCGCGTGGCGGCCGCCGCGACCGTAATTTCTCCGGGAAGCTGGTTCCGCGTGCCTGCTGCCATGGCAATATCGCGGTCTGTGATCACTCCGACTACTTTGCGCTGGGCGTCCACAACCGGAAGCATCCCGCAGTTGCGGTTCCACAAAATCTCCACCGCTGCACACAGATTCGTCTCCGGGCTGCAGAAAGCCGGAGCTGTCGCCATTGCGTCCCTGACCTTCATGGCGTCCTCCTTCAGTTCTATCGTTTGAAAAAATGTCCTGCCGACGACGGCATCCTCCACGCGAGTTCGCACATTTCGCGTGTTCGGAGATACGAGGCGGCCTGACATTCCCACAATAGGCGCTTGCGACAAGGCATTGCTGTGATTCGGGTCACAGGAGAATGTGTCCCAAACTTCGCCGGGTAAGCTTTCAGAGAGGCGGGCTTCAGGCAGGCAAGGGCTTGCCTTTGGTCTCTTCTCCCAGGGGAACGAGCGCGAGGCCGACGACGAATGCCAGGGCCATCATCGCCACGGGGATGCCGAAGGTCTGGAAGTGGCGAATTCCCGCGCCGACAAGGAATGTGAAGCCGGCGGCGAAGAATCGGCCGAGGTTGGTGATGAATGCGAAGGCGCTCGCGCGGCATTCAGTGCCGTATTGTTCGGGCAGCCAAAACGAATAGACGATGAAATTCGCGCCGCCGAGGCCGAGCAGCACCGAGCACACCAGGAACCACGCGATGGCGTTCTGCTGCATGTAGAAGACGCGCGCGAACGCGAACCAAATCGCGCCCATCATGATCACGTAGAAGATCGCAAGCGTGGCGCGGCGGCCGAGCCAGTCCGCGAGGAAGGCCCGATGATCGTTCGAGTCGCGTTCGACCCCGCGGGGAAAGTGGAAGGCCTGTGGATGCTGCCCGCGGAGACCGAGAAGGATCCGCAGATCTAATTGGGATTTGGGGCGGGCTCTACAAGTGAAATCGCAAAACGCCGCTCCGAGCTTCAGGAATGTCTGGTCGACGTTTCACCAGTTCCCTGTAGTTTCACGCCCCTCTTTTCAGAAAGTAATTTTCGCTCATCGATTTGTTTGTATGCCTTGTTTGTAGGCCCTCTCCGGCGGAGGCATCGCCCCAATACCGACAAGTGTCGTCATTTCGTTTAGAACTCCGTATTTCAAAATGTTCCCGGTCTCTTCATCGATAATCTTTTTGTCGATCTGCTGGTGCACAGTTTCGCTGGACGAGAGTCCCTTTGAGAGCGAGTCGATCTTCCTATCAAATCCGTCGAATTTGCGATCCTTGACCTTATCCCAAAATTCCTTCAGCAGTTTACTGAGCGTTTCACCTGCGGTTTTCGAAATCCGAAGTCCCATGAGAAAATTAGTCCCTGAGTCGGGGAAAAGGTCCTTTAAGTGGGAGTCAGACACTCCGAGAACGCGTGCCACGCTCAAGTGCAGTTCGTTCAGGCTCGCAAATAGTTGGCTAACCCGCTCAATTTCTCTGGCGCCTAGCTAGGAAGCTATCCACCGAAAAGTAGTCATATTCCTCTACCGCAAGCAGGATAAAAACGAAGAGGATGTAAATCATCTGATGAGAGACGACCGTCCAATCCGATCGTAGAGCAGTGCCGAAGAGCAGGACGGTGACCAGCAAGCCTTCCGACACAAGCGCCCAGCGCGACCACAGCCCGAGCACTAGGAGAATTCCGAGAACTCCCTCAAAGTAGGGAAGATACGTAAGGAAGTAGTGCACCCAGGACATCGGCAAGAGGTTGCCGACGAACATTTTCTCCGTGACGGGGACAAAATCCTTGCTGATGCCCCAGGTTCTCACGACGTAGTGCATCAGCATATCGACGCCGAGCGAAAGGCGGAGGATGAAGTATCCGAGTGCGCGGCCGAAAGAATTGTCGTCCGTTCGGCGTGTGTATCGGCCGGCAATAGACCCGCGTTCGGACACGTTGGATTCGGTGTGGTTTTGTAAGACGGCTGGATTCATTGCATCACTTCCTGTCTCGCGTATGCGGATCTTAGGACGGTATCTTGCGCCACACGATATGTCATTCGTAGTCGCGCGTCAACGGCGAGTAGGCTTCAGCATGTCGCTCTTCTTCGGTAGATCCAAATCTATGCGGGACAGGCTGAAGCCCGTCCTACCGAACCTTCAGGCAGGCAAGGGCTTGCCTTTGGTTTCTTCTCCCAGAGGGACGAGCGCGAGGCCGACCACGAATGCCAGGGCCATCATCGCCACGGGGATGCCGAAGGTCTGGAAGTGGCGAATTCCGGCGCCGACCAGGAATGTGAAGCCGGCGGCGAAGAATCGTCCGAGGTTGGTGATGAATGCGAAGGCGCTGGCGCGGCATTCGGTGCCGTATTGTTCGGGCAGCCAGAACGAATACACGATGAAATTCGCGCCGCCGAGGCCGAGCAGCACCGAGCAGACGAGGAACCACTCGATGGCGTTCTGCTGCATGTAGAAGACGCGCGCGAACGCAAACCAAATCGCGCCCATCATAATCACGTAGAAAATCGCAAGCGTGGCGCGGCGGCCGAGCCAGTCCGCGAGGAAGGGCACGATGAGCGCGCCGAGGACGGTCGTGATTCCGAGCAGCGCCGTGGAATAGGACGCGAGACGCGCGCTTTCCGCGGCGCTGCGTCCGGCCCTTTGGGCGATGTAGGTCATCGCCGTCGGCGAGTACACCGAACCCGCCCACAGGCCGGCAAGCGATACGATCAAGTACAGGGAATTCACAATTGTGCGGCGGCGGTACTGCGGGGAAAAAAGCTTCAGGAACGCGCGATGCATCTCCCACTTTCCGCCGAGCTCCTGCACTTTGTTTTCCCAGCGCTCGGGTTCGTGCACGTTATTGCGGATGAGGCCGATCAGCAGCGCGGGCACGCCGCCCAGCGCGAACATGGCTCTCCAGCCGTAGCGGCTGCCGATGAAAATATTCGCGATGCCGGCCAGAAAAAATCCGATGTAGTAGCCGGTGTGCATCAGGGCCGCGCCCATGGTGCGCCGCTCCTCGGGCCAATCCTCGGAAACGAGCGAAGCGCCAATCGACCATTCGCCGCCGATGCCGACGCCCGCCATGAAGCGAAACACGGCCAAACTCCAGACGCCCGTGGCGAACGCGGCCAGCAGCGTGAACAACGAAAAACACAGAATGCTGAACATCATGGTGCGCACACGGCCGAATCGGTCGGCGATCGGTCCCCAAACGAGCGCGGTGCCATAGCCGATCAAGAACAGCGTGAAGAAGAGGCCGCCGTAGTAACCGACGTTCGCGGGGGTAGCGGGAATTCCGGAGCGAGGCAGGAGTTCCGTGAGCGCCGGAACGAGGACGAGCGAATAGATAAACGAATCCATCCCGTCCATGCTCCAGCCGCCCCAGGCGGCCCAAAAGCTGCGAACCTGATTCGGCGTGAGCTTCGGTTTCGTCTTCGCCGCGAGCGGAGATTGAATCGTGGTCACGCGAGTCCGAGCACGTTGGCGGCGTTGTGGTCCAGGATCTTGTCGGCGTCCTCGGGTTTCAGCCCGGAGTGGCTGATGTATTGAATGGCGTGATCGAAAAGCACTCCGGCTTCGTACGGAAAGTCCGTGCCGAGGCAGATGCGGTCGGCGCCCATCGAATCGACGGCCGCGCGCAGCGCCGGCGGATGACCGTGGCCCACGCTGCAGTACCACATGCGCTTGGCTGTGATTGTCGGCAGCTCCGGCAGAGGATGCTCCCACTTGGAAATGTTGTCCAGGCGCTGGAAAACCATGGGAATCATGCCGCCCAGGTGGGAATTCACGATTTTCAATTTCGGATATTTTTGCGGAATGCCCGCTTCGATCAAGTGCATGATGGACACGGTGTCTTCCATCGGCGCTCCGATGATCCAGCGGAGGTTGTATGGATTGACGAACGGGGAATCGAGGCCGTTTCCGGACGGATGAATGTACAGCACGGTGGCGCGCCGGTTGAGCTCTTCGTAAAACGGAGCGAAGGCGGGATCGGCGACGGAGCGATTGCCGATAAACGTGGTGATCGTCGCGCCCACGAATTTCAATTGATCGAGCGCGCGCTCGAGTTCCTTGAGCGCTTCGTCGACATGAGGCAGAGGCACCGCCGCGAAGGCCTTGAATCGTTTCGGCCAGCGGCTCACGGCTTCGGCGTACAGGTCGTTGGCCATGCGCGCGGCGTTCACCGCGTGCTCTTTATTTTCAAAGTGCGGCGCCTGCGGGCAAATGTCGAGAATCTGCATTTCGACGCCGTTCGCGTCCATCGAGGCGAAGCGCTTGTCCATCTCTTCCTGGCCCATGCCCGCGCCTTTGTTGCGCTGCGTGCCGGTGTCCACGTTTCCATAGCTCTGGCAGAGATCGAGATATTCGGTGTTCCAAAGGTGCGCGTGAATGTCGATCCGCATGCCCTTCTTCGCTTGAGCGCCCAGTCTCACTCCCGCCAGCATTCCCGCCGCGGCGAGCGAACCTGCGCGCAGCACTTCGCGACGCGTGAAACCGCATCCGCATCCCATGTTGGAATTTCCTCCCCGGCGGGCTCGGCGGACGAGCGCCGTGCGCCGCGCGATGACTGCATACTGACAGAATCTACCCAGCGATCCGTGCAACACCCATGCAACGAAACATTGTACGACGAATCGTTTTAGAGGAAACGCAAAGATGCTTCCACATCTTCCGGCGCTGAAAGCGCCGCGGGATACTAGCCCAAGGCATCGCCCTGGGTTTCGGAATCAATTGATTGCTACGCGCCCTGAAGGGGCGCAGGAATCCTCCGCCCCTTCAGGGCGGAAGATGCTTCCTCGACACGATTCCCGGGGCGTTGCCCCGGGCCGCAACCCTCCGCGCCGTTGGCGCGACGCCCTGCCCGCGTTTTCAATCGGAGGAAATCGGCAAAAATAATTGTTATGAAATTACCTGGACGGGCATTCCGCCTACTGCCGGCTAGCGTTGCGAAGCTTTGCCCGACGCGACGCGAGCGTTGAAGTCGCCGGATTTGCGGCGCGGAATCGTCAGCGCATTCCAGTCCGGTCCGGCGAAATGCTTGGCCAGAAAGACGATTTGGCCGATGTGGTAGGAGTAGTGCGCCAGCTGGCGATGGATCGTTTGCATGACGGAATGCGCTTCGGTGCGGATATAAACGGTGCGGGAAAGGTCGGCGTCCGTCAGAGGGGTTAACGCGTCGAACGTGAGCTGCCAGCCGGACTCCCACAGCGCCAGAACCTCCTCGCGCGTGGCGGGCGGAGCCTCGAATTCGGAGTCGCGATCGCGGCCCGGTTTTTCGCCGTCGGACGTGAGAAAGTCGGTCCAGCGGGAGCGCATGTTGCCCGCGAGATGCTTGACGATGATGGCGATCGAGTTGGACTCGACGTCGAGCGTGGTGAAGAGCGCTTCGTCGGATGCCTGCAGCATCGCGCGGTCTCCCAGACGCTTGTAATAGCGCAGCAAGTCGATGGAATCCTTCAAGCAGGATGCAGTGAATTCGAGGGCCATGCACGAATTTTGCAACCGCCCCGGCCAGAAATCAAGCGAGGACGTAAATTTAGATGGCGTACAATGGGCGCGCCCGTCGCTGCATGGAAATTCTAGCCGGGACGGACCGCCGCAGGCTGGAAGCCTGCGGAAAAACCCGGGACCTTGTGTCATTCTAGCGAAGCGAAGAATCTCTCTTCGATCTAAGTGCAATCTACAGAGAGATTCTTCGGCGAAAAGCACGCCTCAGAATGACACGAAAATCCATTTTCCGCGGCCTGTGGAAGCCTGCGCCACGAAGCCGTTTTAGGCGTAAGATACGTTTATGCCGAAGAAGCCAGCGCCGACCATCGAAGTGACTTGCCCGTGTTGCGAAGCGACGCTCACGGTGGACACCGGACTCGCCGTGGTGCTCGCGCACACGGCGCCCGTGAAGGCCGCGCCGGACGTGGACATCAGCGACGCGGCGCGCATCCTCGCCGATCAGGCCCAGAAGCGCGAAGACAAATTCCGCGATTCGTGGGAAGCCGAAAGCAAGAAGGAAGACGTTCTAAACCGCAAGTTCGAGGAAGCCCTCAAAAAAGCCAAGGACCAGCCGGCCGAAAAGCCGCTGCGCGATTTCGACCTCTAGTGGCGCGGGCTTCAGCCTGCGGGGTTTCGTTTTTGCAATCATGCATTTCCCGAAGCGGAAGTCCGTGCAAGGGAAGCAATTCTGTCATACTGAGGGCGTGAGTTCCATTTTTCACCGGCTTTTCCTGCTCTTGCTGGCAGCGTTCCTCTTCTTGCACGCAAGGGACGCGCGCCCGGCAGGCGCGCCGCCCCAAGATCCTTCCTCCGCAAGATCCCAGAAGTTGCCACGCCCGGTTCCTCTCGGGCGAGGCATAACGCTGGAGCGCGATCCGGCGTCCGGAGAATTGCGCGCCGCGACGAAGGACGCATCTTCCGTTCCGGCCGCGGGCGTGATCCGGTCGCACGTCACGCTGGTGGAGGTGCCCTGCACGGTCACAGCGCCGGACGGAACGCAGGTCCGCGGCCTGGGCCAAAGCGACTTTCACCTGTTCGAGGATGGCGCGGCGCAGGAGATCGCCGCGTTCGATGCCTCGGCCACGCCGGCCAGCGTTGCGCTCATCATCGACGCGAGCCCCAGCATTTTTCATCAGTTGGAGGAGATGCGCGGGGCGGCGCGCTCGCTCGCGGAGAATCTTTCCCCTGAGGACGAAATCGCCGTCGTGTCGTTTTCGTCGCAGACGCACTTGCTCTTGCCATTTTCGAAAAATCGGGCGCTGCTGGAGCGCGCGATCGATTCCCAGTACCTCTCAAAGGTGGAAAATTCCTCCGAGTCGCAGATCTACGAATCCGTATTCCTCGCGGCGCGCGAATTATTTCAGGCGCGCACCGGGCGCAAGGCCATTGTGCTCCTCACGGATGGGCAGGACAGCGGCCTGGGCCTGACGTGGGACCCGCGCAGCGCGCTGCCGGGCGCCGGCGCATCTGCGGCGCGCCTCGCGTTCGACGACGTGGCGCGCGAACTGGGCAGCGACGGCATCGCTCTCTTCATCGTTTCCACGGAGAATCGCCCGCGCGGGATGACGCCGGAGTGGCTGGAAGCGCATCGCGGCGAGATGCTCGTCAGCGCGGAAGCGCGCAGGGAAAACATGCCGAACTACACGTTGTATCTGGCGGAACTAGCGCGGCGAGCCGGCGGCCAGCTCTATTTCCTGCGGGAAATCGGAAATTTGAGCGAGATTTACCGCCGAATTGCGCTGGCGATTCGCGCGCAGTACACGCTCGGGTTTTATCCCCGGGCAGGGACCGCTCGCGCGGGTTGGCGGTCGCTGCGCGTCGAGTTGGCGGGGGGCGCGAACGCGCCTCCCGGAGCAAGGCTCACGTATCGCGGCTCGTATTACGTTTCCGCATTTCAGTAGGATAGGCTTTAGCCAGTCTGCTTTTGACTTTTATGGCTTACCGAAATCTAAACCGGACAGGCTGAAGCCTATCCTACTGACACGGACCAACCATGCCGGCACGAATCGAAGTCGAAAAAATAGATGCGACCCATTTCCGCGTTCGAGTGCTGGAAGGCGGGAGCGAGTCCACTCACCAAGTCACGCTCGACCTGCAAGATTGTGCGCGACTCGCGGGCGGCGCCGCTCCGCCGGAGGAACTTATTCGGAAATCGTTCGAATTTCTGCTGGAGCGGGAACCGAAGGAATCGATCCTGGCGCGATTCGATCTGTCCGTCATCAACCGCTACTTTCCGGAATATGAGCGCGAGATCAAAAAAAGATTGTTGTAGTCCGTTCGCTGCGCAGGGCGGAGTTTGGTGGCGCAGGCTTCAGCCGGTGAGGGCTGGTCCTTGCAAGGTCGAACTCCCACAGGCTGAAGCCTGCGCCACCTCAGGGTTTTACGGATACGTCGTAGTACGCGATGGTGCCGTTGTCGCCGCGAATCGGCTCAATGCGCAAGATCTCAAATCGGCCGTGGTTCAAATCCTGCACATTCTTTTGCACGGTTTCGTGAAGATCGTGCTCCAGTTCCGGCGTTCGCGTCGGAGTGGCCAGCAAGCGCGCATCGACGCGGTACGTGGCGATTTGGCCGGGCGCCATGGCGCGCAGTTCCACCAGGGCCGAGGAGGGCGCCGGACCGACGGGAGGCTGGTCCGTGTAGTGAATGACGAGCGGCGAGAAGAGCACAAACACCACGATCCCGCCGACCGCGACATCGTACTGCCAGGTTCCACGCTCGTAGGACCAGAACAGGACCCGCACGATGGCTCGCCAGAGCGTTCGCATGTCAGTCGGCCGGCACCCCGTCGACGATCACGCCGTCGCGCATGTGCACGACGCGGCTGGAATATTCCGCCGCTTCGGGGTTGTGCGTAATCATGACGATGGTCTGACCCAGATCTTTGTGCAATTGCCGCAACATGGATAGCACAATTTCCGAATTTTTGGTGTCCAGATTCCCGGTGGGCTCGTCCGCCAGGATTAATTTCGGTTCGTTGATGATCGCGCGGGCGATCGCCACGCGCTGCTGTTCTCCGCCGGACAGTTCCGATGGCCGGTGCTTCAGCCGATCGGTCAGGCCGAGCATCGTGGTGATGACTTCAAAACGATGAGGGTCAAAGCCATCGCCGTGGATGTGCTGCGCGATGGCGATATTTCCGCGGGCGTCCAGCGTGGGCAACAGGTTGAACCGCTGAAATACGAAGCCGATCTTGAACCTCCGGAGCTTGGTGCGTTCGGCGTCCGTCATGGCGCTTAAATCGTTGCCGTCGACCAGCACACGCCCGCGCGAAGCCTGCGCCAGCCCTCCCAGTACGTACAACAGCGACGACTTGCCGCAGCCGGAGGGCCCCATCACGCTGACGAACTCTCCCGGCAGGACCTTGAAATTGACGCCGCGCAGCGCCGGAACTTCGACCTTTCCGGCGTGGTACAGCTTCCACAGATTTTCGGTAACAACTATCGGTTCCACGCTTCGATCCCTTGTGGTGAGCGGCGTTTCGGCAGGCGGACGTATTGTAGTCGCGAATGGCATTTCTGACTAGGCCCGAAACCGTCTCGGCCGCCTCGATGCAGGCTGCGCGCCCGCTCACGGCCGGTG
This sequence comes from uncultured Acidobacteriota bacterium, assembly GCA_963800455.1. Lineage (GTDB taxonomy): Bacteria > Acidobacteriota > Terriglobia > Acidiferrales > UBA7541 > Palsa-360. Next base: position 3,237,944 of record CAWDAY010000004.1, read on the forward strand.
CGGGCTCAATCGTAGGATAGGGCCTCGATGGCATCCTTGCGGCTGGCCAGCCAGGCGGGGTAACTCGCTCCCAACAGCCCGCCAGCCAGGGCGATCAACGCGGAGCGCACGATCCAATCGGGAGTAATCAGGATCGAGAGCGTCGGGAAGGAATCCAAAAACACAGCGCGCCCGATGTAGCTCGCGGCAATCCCCACCCCAATGCCGATCACGCAAATAAAAACCGACTCGCCGAGCAGCGCCCGAATGATATAGCTCTTGGACGCGCCGATGGATTTCAGAACGCCGATGTCGCGTGTGCGTTCGATCACGGTTGTATACATCGAGAGCAGGATCACGAGGAAGCCGATCGACACGGCCAGGGCAATCATGCTTTGGATGAAGGCATCGAGCCCCGGAAGATTCGCGGCGCTCATGAGAGTCAAGTAATCCTTCAAAGGACGGATCTCATACCCCGGGAAAATGGGCCGCATGGCGTCCATTACGGCCTGCGTGTGGTCCGCGCGGGTGCATTTCATGAAGAAGATGGACGCCTTGTCGCGCGAGCCGGAGAGGTCCTGCAACGTGGCCAGCGGCACGAAGAGACGCGCCCCTTTGCCGTGCTCCACGATTCCGGCAACGTGAAAATCATGGTCCAGCATCCGGAACGTGCTGTTCAGCGCGACGTTTTTGGCCTTCGCCTCCCAGTCGTCGATCAGCAGATCGTCCGGGCCCTGCATATCGTGGCCTTCGAGGAAAACGAATCCGCCCGAAACGTCGCGAAACGATTTTGGATCGATGCCGTAAACGATGTCCACGCCGTTGGCGGAGCTGAATTGCAGCAGGACCGGAGCGACCGCCTGCACGTAACGGAGTTCGCGCAGTTTGTCGCCGATCTTGATGGGCATGGGCGCCCCGCTGAACGCAAGAAAGACGGAAGCGGACGGCGGCTGCAGCATGATGTCCGCGCCGATGCCTTCAATGCGCTTGGCGGTTTCCTGGATCAGGCCGCTGGTCAGACCGACGATCAGGATGACGAGCGCCACTTCCACCCCCACGGCGATGATGCTGACGATCGTGCGGATCGGGCGGTGCAGCAGATTATTCACAACCAGCCGGCGAATCATGGCTGCACTCCCGGGGGTTCCTCGCCCACGCGCACAAGTTCGGTGCCCGCGGGCTGGGCCAGCTCAAAGCGGTCCGGCGAAATCGGTTCGTTCACCGTGAGCTTTAGAATTTTGATCTCGAGTTTGTAGTCGTCCTGCGGGCGCCAAATATGGATGTCGCGGGCGAAGCTCGCTGGTTCCGTCGCGGGAGCGCCTTCGGCGGCGGGCACGGTCTCCCAGTCCGAATACTCGATGTCGGCATCGAGCTTGCCTCCCGCGCCAAATAGTTGGACGCGCGAGACGTGCAGGTCGGTGCGGTTATACCAGACTTTTCTGGCGATCTCCAATTTCCCCGTATCCAATTGCCGCAGCAGCGTCAGGATGTAGTAGCGGCTCACGCTGAAATCGAACTGCTCGAACAGCACGTTCGCGCCGGACGAAAATTCCGGCCAGAAAAGCGCTTCGACAATATGCTGCGGGCGCAGATTTTCCAGGGGCTTCTTCGATGGACGGATGAGTTTCGTGGGTCCGACCAGGAAGGAATTCTTCGAAGGAATGTAGATCCGGAACTCGTTTTCGTCGGCGACCATATCGAAGATGTTTTTGGCAACGACGGGAGCCTGCCCAATGACGCGCACCGTCGCCGGACGCTGCGCGAGGATGAATCCGGGAACTTCGTGGTATTCCTCGATCACGCCGCTGTAGGTGGTCCCGGTGCTGGGGATCAGGTCCACGGTAGCTTGAAGGGTTCGCACGGCGCGCGCCTGCTCGTTATACCGGGCCAGGAGATCCGCCTCGCTGGATTCCAACTCGGGACGGATTTGTGCCTTTGGGACCTCGGTCCGCCTTTTGATGGTGATGCAGCCTGCCGCTTGCATGGCCAGGACTGCCAGCAACAGAACCCAGATTCGCGGATAATTCCTCAGTGTTTCCTGCTCCCTCAGCACAATCACTCAATCTAACAACCGCTCTTTCATGTGTCAATTGAAACGCAGGGAACTCTTTTTGAGAATTCCGTGCGGTGCGCGAACCGGCTCCATCGGCCGGACCGACCGCGATCAGCGTGTGTCGCGCCGCTCCGCAATGAGTTCGCGGTACAGCGCCTCCATTTGTGCGAGCGGCTCGGCCCAACTGAGCGAGTTTGCAACTTCTTTGCACCCTTCCCGGAGTCTCGCGGCGAGCGCGGCGTCACCCAAAATCCGCGCCAGTCCCTCCTCCAGCGCCTTGCAATCATGGGGCACCACAAGGCCCGCGCGCTGGTCCACCATCGGAGCGATTCCGCAGCGGTCCGTGACCAGAACCGGTGTGCCGCAGGCGACTGCTTCCGCCGCCGTGTTGCCGAAATTTTCATTGAGCGAAGGCAGGACAAACACATCGGCGTCCCGGTAGGCCGCCCACTTGGCATCCCCATACAACGGACCAGTGAACAGAACTTTGCCGTTCAGGCCCTTGGCCGCTGCGAGCTCCTCCAGATGCTTGCGGAACCCGTCGCCCTCATCCGGCCCGGCCATGACCAGCACCGAGCCGCGCGCTCCATTTCCGCGGCGGTTCCACTCGGAAAATACTTCCAGCATCAAGTCGGGGCTTTTCTTGGATACCAGGCGTCCCAAAAACAAAACGAGCTTTGCGTCTCGTGCCACATGCCATGGATCGCGGAACGATCCCACCGGCGGAAACTGCTCGGGGACCTCGATCCCATTCCGGCGAACCACAATTTGGGAGTCCGGGATGCCGCCGGCCAGGAGTTCCTGGCGCTCCTGCTCGGCCGTCGCGATCACGCGGCTGGCTCCTTGGAGCAGGCGGCCCCCAAGCATTTCGTGATACAGCCGCTTCATCCATAGGCTACGCACAATGGGAAGAAACATGCCCATCGGTTCCACAACGTAGGGGCGGGCGATCGCGCGGCAGTGGCACGCGACGCGCGGTCCGAGGAGGTCGTAGAGTCCGTAAATGTGGGTGAGGTCGTAACCACCGAGCTCTTCGCGACAAAACGCAGCGATGCCCGGATTCCACGTCACGGAGCGGTATTGGGCGCGCGTTCGAAAATAGATCGCCTCGACGCCGTCTTCCTTGGCTGCGAAGCCCCAGCGGGTCGAGGTTGCGCCGATGGACTTTTTCTTTTCGGGATCGAGGCCAAAATCAGCCGTCAGAACCGTAACCTGATGTCCCATGCTTGCGAGGCCGCGAGCAAGCGCCCGCACCTTGACGGTGGGGCCGCCTTTGTCCAGAAACGGGTAATAGGACTGCGTTACGTTCAGGAGCCGCATAGGCGGACGTTCCGGACCAGAACCCGTCTGACGATCGTCACAGGAAGTTTCCCCATCGGCCCGATTATACTCCGGCGCCCAACGATCGCCTTCGAACGTTTCCACGCCGGACTCACGGCGGACTTACGTTGACCGGCCCTCCGCCGGGCGTCTATAATTACGTTTCGGTGGGCGGCGCAATTTTGGTCCGGCATCCCAAGACCGCCCAGACTGCGCGAATCGAAATTGCAGCCGATTGGGACCGCCTGCCGCAAGACCCCGTAGGCATCGGGAGCGAACAGAATGCGAGCAACACAACTGCGTCCGGGAATGATCATTCGCCACGATGGCGATCTCTATTCGGTGCACGCGGTGGAGCACCGCACGCCCGGCAACAAACGCGCCGCCATGGCCACCAAAATGCGCAATCTGCGCAGCGGGTCGATCATCGACTACCGGTTCCGCGCGGAAGACGATATCGAGCGCGCGATCTTCGATGAAATCGAGCACGAATATCTGTACGCGGACAACGAAGGCTACCACTTCATGAATACGGAGTCCTACGAACAGTTTCAACTGAACGCCGACGTGCTCGGGGAAGCGGTCTACTACCTGATTCCGAACACCACGGTGATGCTCGAATTCTACGAAGGCAAAGCGATCGGCGTGGTGCTGCCGGACACGATGGACCTCAAGGTCGTGGATACGGAGCCCACGGTGCAGAAAGCGACCGCCAGCGCGGTGATGAAAGCGGCCAAGCTCGAAACGGGGCTCACGATCCAGGTGCCGCCGTTCGTCAACACCGGCGACAAGGTGCGGGTCGATACTTCGGAAGCGCGCTACGTCCAGCGCGTGTAAGCCAAAGACTCGCCGCTCCGCGAACCCACTTTCATTGACGCGCGAATTCCGAATTGAGTAGGACGGGCTTCAGCCTGTCCGGTTTTATTGTTGCACCGCTGACGCAAATCCAAAACCGGACAGGCTGAAGCCCGTCCTACCTACCCGTTAAAAACGCGAGCGAAGATGGCGTCGACGTACCGCAGATGCCGGCTCAGGTCGAAGGTATTCTCGAGCGCTTCGCGTCCCAGGAAAATCTTGATGCGCGGGTCAGCGACGACGCGTTGCCGAAAGTTGGTTTCCGTCTCCCACGCGGCCATGGCGTGTTCCTGCACCCACTTGTAGGCGTCTTCGCGAGGCGCGCCCGCTTCGATCAGATCGAGCATCAGCTGGCCGGAGAAGACCAGGCCGCCGGTGGCGTCCAGGTTGCGGCGCATGCGCTCCGGGAAGACGCGCATGCCGGAAACGATGTCGGTCATGCGCGTGAGCAAATAATCGGCCAGGATCGTCGAATCGGGCAGAATGACGCGCTCGACCGAGCTGTGCGAAATGTCGCGCTCGTGCCAGAGCGCGATATTTTCAAACGCGGCGCCGGCGTTGGCGCGGACCACGCGCGCGAGGCCGCACACCTGCTCGCTCGAGACGGGATTGCGCTTGTGCGGCATCGCGGAACTGCCGCGCTGGCCCTCGCCGAACGGCTCCTCGGCCTCGCGCACTTCGGTGCGCTGCAGGTGCCGGATCTCCAGGGCGATTTTTTCGAGCGTTGCGGTCAGAATCGCCAGCGCCGAAAGGTATTGCGCGTGGCGGTCGCGCTGGATCACCTGCGAGGCCACCGGAGCGACGTCCAGTCCGAGCCGTTTGCAGATGGAGGCTTCCACGTCCGGCCCCAGGTGCGACGCGTTGCCGACCGCGCCGGAAATTTTCCCCACGGCCATTTGCCGCGCGGCCTGGCCGAAGCGTTCGAGGTTGCGGCGGTTCTCGGCAAACCAGTTGGCGACTTTCAGGCCGAACGTGATGGGCTCGGCATGAATGCCGTGCGTGCGTCCGATTTGCGGCGTGTGTTGAAACTCGTGCGCGCGGCGCTCGAGCACTTCGCCGAAGCGGACGAGTCCGTGCTCGATGAGCCGGGAAGCCTCGCGAATCTGCAGGGCCTGCGCCGTGTCCACAATGTCGTTCGACGTCAGGCCGTAGTGCAGCCAGCGCGCCGCGTCGGGGTCGCCGATGGTTTCTCCCACCGCCATGGTGAACGCGATCACATCGTGCTTGACCTTGGCTTCCTGCTCGGCGATCCGCTTCACGACGCCGGCGTCGACGCGCGCCTTTTCGCGTATTTTCGCCGCCGCGGCGGCCGGCACGACCCCCGCTTCGGCCAGCGTTTCCGTAGCCGCCAGCTCCACTTCCAGCCAGCGGCGGAATTTGCCCTCGTCGCTCCAGACTCGGCCCATCTCTTCGCGCGTGTATCGTGAAATCAATTCCGGCTCCCTCGAAGCACACGCCACCCCAGGCGGCGCGGCAAATCATAAGAATTTTGTGGGGAAAACTCCCTAGTCGATGATACCTGAAATTTGTTCCGAGTGGCGCAGGCTTCAGCCTGTGGGGGATTGGTCAGGGCCTGATCGATCCTGCCGCAACCAACCCCCACAGGCTGAAGCCTGCGCCGCTTCCACCTGAGTTAAACTATTGTTGATGCGGAATCGCCAAAGTGTTGTTCCTCTTCTCGTTGTTTTCTTGCTGATGGTTGTCGCTATCTGGTTCTTCCGCTCGCATAGCTTTTCGCCGGCGTCGAAATCTCCTGCGGGCGGCGAAGCGATTTCCGCTCACGTTGGGCCTCCTGACATCTATCCCGATCCCGCACGGACTCCCGGCGCGACGAATCCGGACATCACCCAGGAAAATATTCGGGAGACGATCTGCAATCCGCGCTGGAGCACGAAATCCATTCGCCCCGAAGCCAGCTACACCAATCGGCTGAAGGTCGAACAAATCGCCGAATACGGCTACGCCGATTCCCGTTTGCGCGATTACGAAGAAGACCACTTCATCCCGCTCGAACTCGGCGGAAATCCCACCGACCCGAAGAACCTCTGGCCCGAGCCGTTCGATACGTCCATTCCGGACGGCGGGGCGCACGCGAAAGACAAGGTGGAGAATTATCTGCACGCGGAGGTCTGCGCAGGGAGCCTGACGCTGGAGCAGGCGCAGCGCGAGATCTCGGAAGATTGGTACCGCGTTTACGAGGCGTCGGTGCCGCACTGACCGCCCTGGACCGGTCGCGCCGTCAGGCCTCGCTCCAAGGCGGCCGAGTTTCTTCAGGAGAAGTTTCTCATTCCACTTTCGTCCATTTCGTTATTTCCGGCGGCGCATCCGCAATCTCCGGAATCAGATTCAAATAAGCTTGCAGGTGCGGAGTCCGGGTATGCGCGTCCAAAGCCGCCTCGCTCGCCCAGATCTCATAAAACACGAATACGGCAGGATCGGCCTGCGATTGGTGCAAATCGTAAAGGATGCAGCCGGCCTCCGCGCGCGTAGGCGCGACGAGAGCCACGAGCTCGTCGCGGAGGCGCGATTCCTGCCCTGCCTTCGCGCGCACACGAGCTAAGACCGTGAACGGTTGATTCATATGGGCTCCTGTGGATCGATTACAAATTCAGCGTGGGAAGCGGCGAGGCCTGCATGGCGACAATCAGTTCCCCGGCAAACGCGGCGGCGCCGGTGCGCCGGGCCAGCGCTTCTTCGGCGGAGATGCGCGCGACGTCGGGATTGTTGTTGTTCTCGGAGAGATGCGCGAGGACGACGAAGCGCGCGCGCGCGTCGAACGCTTCCGCGTCGGCGAGAAATTCGCTGACCGTGTGATTGGACAGATGCCCGGTGCGGCTCATCACGCGCTGCTTGATGTGCCACGGGTACGGCCCGACTTTGAGCATTTCGAGGTCGTGATTCGATTCGAGCATCAGGACGTCGGAATCGCGCAAGTGAACTTTCACGAGTTCGGGCAAATAGCCGAGATCGGTGACGATCGCGACTTTCGTTCCATTCGTGCGAAACGTGAATCCCAGCGGGTCGACGGCGTCATGAGGAATGGCAAACGGGGACACTTCGATGTCGCCGACGATAAACCGCTGGCCGGCGCGAATGTGCTCCACGCGGTCCAGTCGCTTGTGCGAAGTTTCGGGCAGAATGCGCAGCACTTCGGTGTGGGTGGCTTCGTTCAGATAGACCGTCGTGCGCCATTGGCCCAGCACCTGCGCGAGCGAGCCGATGTGATCGCTGTGTTCGTGGGAGATGACGATGCCGTCGAGCCGGTCGACGTCCCGGCCGACGGCGGCGAGGCGCCGCAGCGTTTCCTTCTTGCCGAGTCCCGCGTCGACCAGCAGACGGGTCGTGCCCGTCTCGAGCAGCGTGCAGTTGCCCGAACTGCCTGAACCCAGAATCGTGACGCGCAGACTGATAAATTCCCCCGGCGGACCCAGGCGCAAGTGCCCGAGCCCAACGAATCATGACAAACGGGAAGGCCCGCGTCAATCGGGCAAACGCGTTCTAATCAACAAAAGCTAGATTGGAATTGGGTAGGACGGGCTTTAGCCTGTCGCTTTTCAGGGAAGGCTCAACACGAAAAACCGGACAGGCTGAAGCCCGTCCTACTAGAACCGTCACGCCAGCAGATCGCGCGTCGCCCGAAAACCGTTCAGGCTGCCGAGCACGGTGAGCGTGATGCGGTCCGGCTCAAAGAAATCGCGCGCGATGGCGTGAACCTCCTCGCGCGTTACCGCTTCGATGGAGGCGAGCATTTCGTCGAGCGAAATGAACCGGTGAAGGTACATGGCCTGGCGCGCGAGGTTGGACATGCGCGCGCTGGTCGATTCCAGCGAGAGCATCATCGAGCCCTTGAGATGATCTTTCGCGCGCCGAAGTTCTTCCGCGCTGACGCCGTCGCCCCGCACGCCGCGGAATTCCTCGCAAACCGAACGAATCAGTTGCGCCGCGGACTCGCGCGAAGTTCCCGCGTAGACGGAAAGCACGCCCGAATCGGTGTAGGGCGACAGGTCGCTCTCGATCGCGTAAGCGAGACCCTGCCGCTCGCGGATGTTCTGAAACAGCCGGGAGGACATCCCGCCGCCGAGAATCACGTTCAAAAGTGAAGCCGCGTAGCGGCGTTCATGGGCCAGCGGATACGAGGGCACGCCAAGCAGGATGTGGACTTGCTCGAGTTCTTTCTTGTCGCGCTGTTCGACGCAGGCGTGCGTTTCGGGCGGCGTGGGCTTGGGCGGCCTGGTGGAGCGCTTGGCGCCCTCGAATTCGCGCGCGACGAGATCCACGAGGCGCGCATGTTCCAGATTTCCCGCCGCCGTGATCACCACGCGATTCGGTGCATACCACTCCTCGAAACATTCGGCTACCGCGCCCTGCGAAAACTGCGACACGGTTTCCGGCGTGCCCAGGATCGGCATGCCCAGCGGATGCCCGCGCCAGAAGCTTTGCGTAAACAGCTCGTGGATCAGATATTCGGGGTTGTCCTCTTCCATCTTGATTTCCTCGAGGACCACCTGTTTTTCCTTGGCGATATCTTCGGCGTCAAAGCGCGGGCGCAGGACCAGGTCGGAAAGCACGTCCACGGCGACGGGGATATGTTCGTCGAGGACTTTTGCGTTGAAACAGGTCATCTCCTTGGCCGTGAACGCATCCAGCATCCCGCCCACCGAGTCCACGGACTGCGCGATCTGCTCCGCGGTGCGCTTGCGCGTGCCCTTGAAGAGCATGTGTTCGATGAAATGGGCGATGCCGTTGCGTCCCGGCTGTTCCGCGCGCGATCCGCTGCCGAGCCAGATCCCCACGGACACAGACCGCACGTGCGGCATCTTTTCCGTCACAATCGCGACGCCGTTCGGCAACTCCGCCTGCTGAATATCCCGGACCGGTTGGTTCATGCTTGTATTGTGGCACACGTGCGGCTGCGAACGCGAACCGGCTGACGCGGCCGATTTCTATGGGCGCCGCGCGCGCATGTTAAGATGAAAGAACAGTGTGAGGGAGACTGCGCGTGCCGGTCGAATTGCTGGGAAAATCCGCGGAAGAATTGCGCGAGTACGCCTCGTCGCTCGGCGAGCGGCCGTTTCGCGCGGCGCAGCTCTATCATGCTCTGTACTCCGAGCGGCGGTTTGAATTTTCCGCGATGACGAATATTCCCTCCGCGCTCCGCGAACGCCTGGCTCGGGAAGCGGCTATCACGCCGCCTCGCATTGCGCGCCGATTTCTTTCCACGGACGGATCGATCCGGTACCTCTTCTCGATCGGAGACTCGACGAGCGACGCCGGCCCGAAACCCGCGCAAATCGAAGCCGTCTTCATGCCGCGCGAGGGCCGCCAGACGATTTGCATTTCGACGCAGGCGGGCTGCGCCGTGGACTGCCATTTCTGCCTCACCGCGCAGCTGGGCCTGATCCGCAATCTCACCGCGGGAGAAATCGTCGGGCAGGTGCTGGTCGCGCTGGAGGAAAATCGCGAGCATCTCGCGCCGCAGACCAACGTGGTTCTGATGGGGCAAGGGGAGCCGCTGCTCAATTATGACGCGACGCTGGCCGCGGTGCGCATTCTGCTGGACCAAAAAGGAGTCGCGCTCGCGCCCCGCCACGTCACGCTCTCCACCAGCGGTATCGTTCCCGGCATTGAGCGGCTTGGGCAGGAGAAGATTCGCCCGAGCCTGGCGATTTCGCTGAACGCTTCGAGCGACGAGCAGCGCGACGCGCTCATGCCCATCAACCGCAAATATCCGCTGAAGGTCCTGCTCGAGGCGTGCCGCAAGTATCCTTTGAAGTCGCGCGAGTACATCACGTTTGAATATGTCCTGCTCGGCGGAGTGAACGACACGCCCGAAGACGCGCGCCGCGTCGTGCGGTTGCTGTCCCATATCCGCGCCAAAGTGAACCTGATCCCGTGGAACCCGGGAAATCTCCCGTACCGCGCGCCTACGCCGGAGAGCATCGACGCGTTTCACCGCGTCCTGATGGACAAAGGCGTCCCGGTGTTTGTGCGTTATTCGCGCGGGCAGGATGTGTTCGCGGCCTGCGGGCAGCTCGCGCTCATGGAAACGCCGAGCCCGCTCGTTTCGCTGCAGGACGGGCTGTAGCCCGCTTTTCTCACGACGAATCACGATCGGGAAACAGGAACTACATCAGGGGCCGCAAGACTTGCGCCTGTAGCGCAGGCGTCCCGCCGGCAGGTTTGCTCATTCTTTAGCACAATTCAAAACCGCCGGCGGGACGCCGGCGCTACCAAGAAGAATCAAAGTCAAACGGACGGAAGGCTGTTCTACTTTTTCCCGGAGCGAATTCCAATCACCGCCATCAATCGACCCGCCTTCGCGCCTTCGCGGCGATAGCTGAAGAGCAGATCGGTGCGGCAGGCAGTGCACAAATCGCTCACGTCGATCTTCGATTCCGGCACGCCTGCGTCGATCAGTTGCCAGCGATTCGCGGCGCGCAGATCGAGCTGCACGCGCGGCGGCGGCGGCACGTGCCCCGGCGGCATCATCGTGAGCCACGGCAGCCACAGCGGCTCTTCGCCGTGGGCCAGTTGCGCGAAGGGCCCGTCGAACCAGTCCGCTGCAGGCGGAAATTGCGACGCAAACGCCTGCGCGACTTCGGGGCCGACTTCGTAGCAGCAGCGGCCAATGGCCGGTCCGAGTGCGGCGACCACGTCTCGCGGACGCGTTCCGAATTCCATGCGCATTCGTCCCAGGGTTTTTTCCGCGATGCGCCCGAGCGTGCCGCGCCAGCCGGCGTGGATGGCCGCGACCACGCGCCGCCGCGTGTCGGCGAGGAGGATCGGCACGCAATCGGCCGTCTGCACGCCGAGCAGCAAACCCGGAACGGCGGTGATCAGCGCGTCGGCCCTGGGCGCTTCGTCGCACGGCGCAACAGCCAGGTGAATCGCGTCCGAGTGGAACTGGCGCAGCGTGACGAGCGGCATTTCGCGCGCGCCGATCGCCGCCCCGAATGTTTCGCGATTCGCGGAGACGCGCTCGCGCTCGTCCCATTCCGTGAATCCCAGATTCAGCGCGGGCTTTTCTTCGAGGACGCTCGCCCCGCCGGGCCGCGTGCTGAAGCCGTGCGCGAGCCAGCCCAGTTTGGCCAGCGAGCGGGACTCGACCACCTGCAAACCGCGCGCCTGGCGAATGGTCCACGCCGAGCCGGTTCCGCGAGGCGTTGCGCGGCTGCCGCGCGCGGCGGGCGTGCCTCCCGAGGACCGAGTTTTAATCGCTCGCGCCATTTCTTGTGTGTGTCCTACTCACCACTTTAGCGTAACGCGCGCACTTCTGTCTGCCTCTCGCGGCCACGGTATAATTTAAGCAAGGTAGTGGCGCAGGCTTCAGCCTGTGGGGTTTCGTACTTGCAGGGACCAACCCCCACAGGCTGAAGCCTGCGCCACTGGGGAGTGCAAATGATCGTCGGGTTGGGCGTGGACATCACGGAAATCGACCGCATCGAAGCGGCCATCGCCCGCCGCGGCCGTGCGTTCCTCGAGCGCCTGTTCACCCCGTCCGAAATCCGCTACTGCGAGAAACACCGCAACCGCGCCGAGCGTTTCGCAGGGCGTTTCGCCGCCAAGGAAGCTGCCATGAAAGCCCTCGGCACAGGCTGGGCGCGCGGCGTGCGCTGGGTCGATATCGAAGTGGTGCGCGAACCGAGCGGCAAGCCCACGCTGAAATTTCGGGCGCGACGCGCGCCATCGCCGACGGCCTGGGTGTGAAGAACATCGCCCTCACGATCACGCATGACGGCAACACCGCCCTCGCGCAAGTCATCTTCGAATCGTAGTCCCCGAAAAGTGGCGCAGGCTTCAGCCTGTGGGGTTTAGTACTTGCAGGGACCAACCCCCACAGGCTGAAGCCTGCGCCACCAAAACCATCGAAGTTCCACGGGAATTGCCAACTAGAGGGTAATACCCCGCATGTGGCCGTCTCGCACGTCCGTAATTCGCACGTCCAGAAACTGGTTGGCTGAGCATGTGCCGCGGACGTGGACATCGAGGTAATTGCTGGAAACCGCGCGGGTCCATGGGCCGGAAGTATCTTCGCCCCGGCGGTTCAGCGTGAGGACGCGCATCGAGCGTCCCACCTGCGCCGTTTGAAACGCGGACTTCTTTTCTTCGCCGAGTGCCCGCAATTCGCGCGCGCGGCGCGCGATCACCTGTTCCGGGACTTGCTCCCGCAAATCCGCCGCCGCGGTTCCCGGGCGCGAAGAAAACGAAAACACGTGCAGATACGTCAGCGGCAGCCGCTCGATGAACTCGAGCGTTGCTCGATGGTCTTCGTCGGTTTCGCCGGGGAATCCGGCGATCACGTCCGCGCCGATCGCCGCATCGGGCAGCCACTCGCGCACCAGTTCGGCGCGGCGCGCGTAGTGTTCCGCGCGATACCAGCGGTGCATGGCGCGAAGGATTCGGTCCGAGCCGGACTGCATCGGCATGTGCAGGTGCCGCGCCATGCGCTCGTTCGTCGCGAAAATCGCGATTAAGTCTTCGGTGACGTCCATCGGCTCGACGGAACTGAGGCGCAGGCGCTCGATGGAGGTTTCGTCGAGGACGCGGCGCAGCAATGCCCCAAGCTCGGCGCGCGGATGGAGATCGCGTCCGTAGTTGCCGAGGTCGATTCCGCTGAGCACCACTTCGCGCGCGCCGCCGTCGGAGAGCTTGCGGAGTTCCTCGATCACCGTTCTCGGCGCGAGGCTGCGGCTCGGTCCGCGCACCTGCGGGATCACGCAGTAGGAACAGCGCTTGTCGCAGCCGTCTTGAATTTTCAAAACCGGCCGCGTGTGTCCGGCCTCGCCGCCTTCGACGGGTGCGACGAGCAATTCGCGATGCTCCCGTATGTTGCCGGTCAAAATGTTTGCGGCGCCGGCGCGCAGCGAAAGGGATGCTCCTGCAATTGCGGAAAGGGAAACAAACCCCGGGAGCGCGTCTGCTCGCGAGGCGGGCGTTGTTTCTTCTTCCGTGGCTACGCGCATCTCCTCGATCAGGCGCGGAATTTCCGGCTTGTGCGAATTTCCGACGACCCAGGAAACGCCGTCGAGCGCGGCAAGTTCCTCGGGAGCGCGTTGCGCGTAGCAGCCCGTGACGATCACGCGCGCCGCGGGATTGTCCCGGCGAATCGTGCGAATCGACTGGCGCGCCTGCAGGTCCGCCGCGGCCGTCACCGTGCACGTATTGACCACGACGACGTCGGCGGATTTCGCGTCCGCCGAAGCCGCGTAGCCGCGCTCAACGAGTTGCCGCTCGATCGCCGCCGCGTCGGCCTGCGTCGCGCGGCACCCGAATTGTTCGATGAAAAAAGTCGCCATTTCCCGCCCTAGTTGCGGTCTGTGCCCGTCACGGCGGCGAATCTGCGCCGCGATGCAGCGAAGATTATAGCAGGTGGCGATTTCGCAGGCGCCCTGGACCGCCCGTCGCAGAGGTTTATTCCCAAGGTACTGCCCGCCAGTCACCGGTCGGCGCACGCGGGGTTGTCCGTGCCATCTGCTTCGGGTATCTTCACTGGCAGCGGAGAGCCATGGTCGACATTCACTGCCACATCCTTCCGGGCCTGGACGACGGTGCGGACACCATGGAAACCTCCGTCCAGATGGCGGAAATGGCCATCGCGGACGGGGTCACGCATGTGGTTGCGACGCCGCACGCAAATTCCCATTACAAATTCGAGCCGGAGATCATTCGCCGGCTCCGCGATGAACTGCAGGCGGCGGTGGGCGACCGCCTGACGCTCGCTACGGGATGCGATTTTCATTTAAACTTCGAGAACCTGCAGGATCTCGAGAAGAATCCGCAGAAGTACACCATCAATCAGAAGAGTTATCTGCTCGTGGAATTCGCCGACTTTTCGATTCCGCCCTCGATGGACGACACCATGCACCGCCTGCACCTCATGGGATTGTCGCCCATCATCACGCATCCCGAGCGCAACGCGATGCTACGCACCAAGCCCGAGCGGATGTATCGCTGGTTGCACCAGGGCAGTTACGTGCAGATTACCGCGCAGTCCATTCTCGGGCGCTTCGGCAGCGCCGCGCAGCAGCGCGCCGAGCAGTGGCTGGACGAGGATCGCGTCCACTTCGTCGCCAGCGACGCGCATAACTTGAAGGGCCGTCCTCTGCAACTGCGCGCCGCCTTCGACGCCGTCGCCGAACGCCGCGGCGAAGAGGTCGCCAACGCGCTATTCCAGGCGAATCCCCTCGCCGCCTTCGAAGGCCGGAGCCTGCCCTATGAGCCGGAACCGGCCGACCCGAATGCCAAGCCGATCCAATACAAGAAGCGCAAGCGCTTCCTTTTTTTCTGAGGGATTCGGTAGGACGGGCTTCAGCCTGTCCGGTTTTGAAGTCTGGAGTGCTGGGTACGAATTGCGGTTTCCTATCAGAAGTCAAAAGAGGACAGGCTGAAGCCCGTCCTACTTCTGAGCTCCGCATGCCGCTCCATCAGCCAATCCGCGATGGTTCGGTCCAGTTCGGGAAGATGACCCGCGAAAAAGTGATCCCCGCCGGCAATCACCGCAACTCCGCGTGTTGTCCCGAACTTGCGGAGGAAACGTTTCGACCATCGCGCGCAATTCGTGCGGCGGGCCGTACCGGTCGAATTCGCCGCTGACGAGAAGCTTCGGCTTGTCGCAGCCATCCAGGTAAGAAAAACTTCGCGGCTTCGAGATCGCCGACCGGCAGGCCCATGCCAATGAGCTCGCGTCACCCGCGGATCGCCGCACCCCGCGCGCAAACCGACCCAGGAACCAAAACTGAAGCCCGCGAGCAGCAGCGGCACGCCAGGATATTCCTCCGCGAGAAAATCGATCACCGCCCCAACATCGTCCTTCTCCCCGCGTCCATTGTCGTGGGCGCCTTCGCTCAGGCCCACTCCGCGAAAGTTGAACCGCACGACGGGAAGCCCGAAGCCATGAATAGTTTTCGCGGCTTGATAGACGACCTTGTTGTGCATCGTTCCGCCGAACAGCGGATGCGGGTGGCAGACGAGCGCGGCAAGCAACGGCCGCGCGCCTTCCAGCACATCCGGCGTGGACCACAGGATCGATTCAACCGGCCGGCGGGGCCGGTGAGCATCAATGTCCGATGAGGTTGCGGCGGCATGCGGGAATCCATGTAACCATAGAGCGGCGCCGCGGGACAAATCGCTTCGCGCAACCGGCAAAATCGAAATTTCCTCAGTCCCGCGGTGCGTTTCCCATTGCGATTTTTATTCGGCGATGCTACGGTGTGCTGGCTGAACCTGGAACGCCCTCTTCCGGGGGATTAATGCAGGAATCGAGTGAACGCCGGGCATCGCGGCGATTTACGATGACGCTTCCGTTAACGGTGCGCCCCACCGAACCGGGCGGGAGCGAGCGGCAAGGCCAAACGCGGGACGTCAGTTTCCGCGGCCTCTACTTTTTGATCGAAGGCGACTTCGCGCCGGGCTCGCCCATTGAATTCATCCTTACGTTGCCCCGTGAAATCACGCAGGCCGGCGACGTCCATATTCGATGCTTTGCGGAAGTCGTGCGGGTCGAACCGCACAACGGAAGGCGCGGCGTTGCCGCGCGCATCGACCGCTACGAGTTTTTGCCCACGGCGGCGTAAGTTTCCGCAACGAGTTTCAGCAACTAGTCTCCGCAACTAATCTCCGCACCTCCCGCCGGTGTTCCGGCTCTGCGTCTCCCCTTTTGCCACTCCAGAATAGACATGGCGCCCCGGCTTTTCTTGCGGCAGAGCGTTTCTGCCGGCTGCCTGCACGCTTATTTTCGTTTGGAGCGGGTTTCGCAGTAGAATTGTTCGTGAAGAACGCCGGGAGGAACGATGGACACCTTTGACGCCAAAACGGCCCTCGAGGAACTCAAGGAAGACGCGCTGCTGCCTCATCCCGTGCGGCTGCGTGACATGATCCTCCGGAAACAGCTGGGCGCCGCCGAGGCCCTGGAGATGAACCGGGAATTTCAGAGCTATCTGTCGCACTACGGCGAGACCCAAAAAGTCGCGCTCGAAATCCTGGAAAGGCTTGCGGCCACGGCGGCACAGAAGGCTTAGATCGCCGGATCGCGCCCCGCGCGGATGCGGACACGGAGTCATTCGAACTCCCCCGGAAACCATGCCCCGAGAAACCATTCTGATCGACGCGGACGACACGCTCTGGGAGAACAATGTTTACTTCGAACAGACCATCGCGGAATTTCTGACCCTCCTCGAGCCCTTCGGCTACCCGCGCGAATATGCGCGCCACATTTTAAATGAAACCGAGCGGCGCAACATCCGGCAGCACGGCTACGGCGCCCGCAGTTTTGGACGCTCGCTCGAGGAGACCTACCTGAAGCTCGCAGGCCACTTGGCCGACCGGTTGACCGTGGAAAACATCCATC
The DNA here is from genome assembly GCA_963800455.1 of uncultured Acidobacteriota bacterium. Taxonomy (GTDB): domain Bacteria; phylum Acidobacteriota; class Terriglobia; order Acidiferrales; family UBA7541; genus Palsa-360. The sequence goes on from CAWDAY010000004.1 coordinate 3,254,497, forward strand.
ACCGCGTCCATGAACTCGAGCGCACTCCTCCCGACATCATCGACGGCGTTCTCGAAACTCTCGACTACCTTTCCGGCCGGCACCGGCTGATTCTCTTCACCAAGGGAGAGCCGGCCGAACAGGCCGCCAAGGTCGAGCGGTCGGGATTGCAAATTCATTTTGACGCGATCGAGATTGTCCCCGAAAAAGATGCGGCGACGTACCGCACCCTGGTGAACCGGCACCACGTCGTGAAGCAACACGGATGGATGGTCGGCAACAGCCCTCGCAGCGACATCAATCCGGCTCTCGAAGCGGGCCTGAACGCAGTGTTCATTCCCCATCACGCCACGTGGGCGCTGGAGCACGAGGAAGTGCGCGGCGGCGCCGGCCGCCTTCTGATCGTGACGAGTTTCCGCGCTCTGCGCGAGCATTTCTGATTTCAGCTTCTCACCGAAGAATTCCGTGGTTTTGCGACGGGGTCGCTCCGAAATCTAAAACGAGGGGCCGCGCGATCGAAATGGGATGTGCACGACCGCTTCGAGATCGACAGGCTCGCCGTGTTTTTCCGCGGGACTGAATTTCCACTGCGCGAGCGCTTCCATCGCATTGGCATCCAGTTGGGGATCAATGCTGCGCACCAGCTGGATGCTGTCCACGCTGCCATCCTTGCGGATGATGGCGTAGAGAATGACCTCCCCATCCACATGCGATGCGCGCATTTCGGGGGGATATTTCGGATCCACTTTTTTCAGGGGCACAGGTCCCGCAAGGTCCGCCGCATCGAGCCGCATGTTCCCGCCGGAACGCTCCTCGTTCATTTCCGCGAAATTCAGGATCCAGCTTCCGGACGCGCTGGTCAGGTTCGGCATGTTTACGTGGAGTGTATAGACGCGCTTGGAGCCGAGCACTTCGTTGGGCGATAACCCCAATTTCGGCGCGGCCTGGGCGGCGCCTTCTGCATCCGCGGAGAGCGATTTCGCGCTATCGGGCGCGATGCGCGCGCGGGGAACGGGCCTGGCAGGCAACGGGTTGCCCGCGCCTCGAGACGCCGGGCCGATGCCCAGTCCGGAAGCCGGATTCGCTGTTGCGGGGTTTCCGCCGCTGATGAAAATGCCTTCCGGACCGCGGCTTGCATTGCCCCCGTTTGCGTTGCTGTTGGAAACAGGTCTACCTGCGGCGCCGGGCTGAGGTCCGTCGGGTGAAATCGAAATGCGCGCGGAGAGATTGCCGGCGGGAATTGCGGGAGGAGGCGCGACGGGCGCAGGCGCGGCCGAAAGCGCGATGAGCGTTTCGGTATTCCCGGCGCGCGCGGCTGCGACGTCCGGGGCCGCGGCGTTCGCTTCCGTTTTGTGCTCGGCGGCGCGCGGCGCGGACATGGGATTCACCGGCAGCAGCGGCTTTCGCGGGGCCTCCGCGGACGACGCGATGTCGATCGTTCCCATCTGTTTTTCCGTCGCCGAAATTTCAGGCGCGGCAACATTCGCGGCCTTGCGCGATGCGGGAGCTGCGGCATGCAGAGACGTCAGCAGCTTTGCGTTGAGCTGCAGCTTCGGCTTTTCCGGCTGGAGGCCCGCGAGTTGCACGATGTTGGGCAGGTCCGGCAAAATTTTGGGCGGCTCCTGCGGCGCCCTGGGCTGAACGAGCGTCTGGCGGGGATGGGTCGGATGCAACGGCTCGGAAAGTATCGTTTGCCGGGGATGGAAAGCGTCGGCGGCGGGAGGAAGCGGCTTCTTCGCCGGGTCTCTTCGAGGAGCCGCTTTCGGCGCGCGAATCGCAGGAAGCATCGCCGGGAAATCTTTCACCGGACCGTACCAGGCAATCTCTTCGCGGGGCGCCGCCGAGACCGTGCGCGTCGTTCGAAAGTTCCAGATCGGCGGAGGAAACAGGATCAGCAGCGCTTGCAGCGCGATGGCAACCGCGAAAGAGTACTTCGGAAACTTCGGGTCGATCCAGCAATCGCGAAAGTGGGAGTTCGGCGCGAATTCCTTCGGTGCCGCCGGTCCGCGAACGAGCGCAGCTAGACTGGAGGAAAATTCCTCCATCGTTCCCGAACGATCGAGCCCAAGTCGCGGCGCAGGCAGGTCCGGCGATCGGTCGAACGAGATTCCAGAACTCGTCCGCTCATGCAGATGGGCGATCTGAAGCAAGGAAAATTCCCCCGCGAGATTATACGCCCTCGCGAGTTCGACGGCGAAGCGGGGCATGCCTCCCGCCTGCGGGTTCTGATTGCAGCAAGGACGACCATGCGGTGGCCGACCCCCGCAGGCTCAGGGTGCGCTACGAATGGCTTGCTGTTCTCCGCGTGATTTGCCACGATAGGGCCGGAATCACCGCCCGGATTCAAATGCCGCTATGCGCATTCCGGAGAATGTGAGTTGCCATGGCCGCCTCTCCAGAAACAAAAACCAGCCGGTTCCCGCTTTGGGCGAAAATTCTCCTCGGCCTGTTTGTGGTATTGCTCCTCGTCGTGCTGGCCGTCCCCTACTTTCTCGATGTGGACCGGTATCGCGCCACTATCGCCGACGCCATCACGAAACAAACCGGGCGAAAAGTGACTCTCGGGCCGATTCACGCCCGGCTTTTGCCCGGAACGGGAGTGAGTGTCGCGGATTTGCATATCGGCAACCCGCCCGGCTTTCCCACGGGCGATCTGGTCAGCGCCGATGAAATCCGCGTGAATGTAGCGCTGGCTCCGTTGCTGCACGGCACGATCCACGTCAACTCGGTGGATCTGGTTCACCCGAAGCTCGTGATTCTCACGGACAGCCGCGGCAACAACAACTATACGTTCACGCCCACCGACTCGACGCCCGCAAAATCGGACGATTCCTCCTCCAGCATGACGCTCGACCAGATCGACAGCATCAACCTGACGGGCGCCGAGATCGTCGTCGGCAACGTCATCAAGGGAGCCGCCGCGCCGCTGGCGGACACCAAGGGCATCAACATTACGCTGCACAATTTCGCGGTGAGCCCGATGCGCATGCATGACTGGCAAGCGGAATCGAACCTCTCCAGCGTGACGCTCGCTCTGAGCGGCTGGAAGGACCCCATCGCGTTTCACACCGGCAAGTTCACCCTGTCCGGCGGAAAACTCGACGCGCAATTTGTCGCCGACCTAGCGACCGCCGCGGACATCAAAGGGACGTTGAGCGTCCCGGATTTCGAGCATCCGGAAGTGAATTTTGAAATGAGTTCCTCCCAGCTGGACATCGACAAATTGATCGACGTTGCGGGCGGCGGGCCCGGAATGAGTTCTTCGTCCGAGCCGGCCCCTGCCACTTCGCCGGCTCCCGCGGCGGGCGCTGTGGCGGCGAAGGCTCCGGGCAAGGTTCCCGCGAAGGGCAAACCGGCGCCGAATTCGGCGGCAGCTTCACCGGCTTCCGCTCCCGCCGGGAAGAGCGAGCTCATCGCGCACGGACATATCAACATCGAAAAAATCACGCAGAAGCCTTACACCGTGGGCCCCGCGAACGTGGAGATTCGCGTGTACACGGATCGCGCGGAACTGTGGCCGATTTCCATCGGCATGTACGGAGGCACGCTGCAAATTTCTTCGCGGGTCGACCGGATATCCGATCCCGCGCGCTTTACGGCGAACGTGCAAATCCGCCAGCTGGACGTCGCCAAGGTGCTGGACGTTTCTCCCTCGGCGCGCGGAAAAATGGGAGGCACCGCGGAACTAGACTTGCAACTGCTCGGGAGCCTGAGCGATACGTGGAAAAAGACGCTCTCCGGCTCCGGAAAATTTGCCGTTCGCAACGGCCATCTCCCGGGCGTCAACCTCGCCGGGGCCGCCGAATCCGTGATGAAGATGGGCGGCGTGGGCGGAGACACGCCGTTCACCGTGCTCGAAGGAGATATCACCATCGCGGATCAGCGCGTCTCCAGCAAACTGATTCATCTGGATTCGTCCGCGGGAGTCGTGGACCTGCATGGAAGCCTCGGGCTCGACAGCACGCTGGACTATCAGGGCACCGTCGCGGTGAATCCCGCGGGGGCGTTGGGCTCGGGCGCGGTGGGCAGCGTCGTCGGCGGCCTGATTGGCAGCCGCGTGGGAAAAGTGACCGTGCCGCTTGCGCTCGCAGGAACGATCGACAGCCCGAAAGTGCGGCCGGGCGGCGCTCCAAGCTTCGGCGGGTCGACAGCCGCGTCCGGCTCGAAACCCGGCGGGGCGGCGTCCGGGCAGCAGCCCAGCGTTCAAGACGATGTGAATACGCTGAAAAATTTGTTCAAAAAACACTGAGGGCGTGCCGTCGGACAAACTTCTGAGCGTCGCGTTCCGCTTGGTGACGCTATCCACAGGGGCAAGCAGGCTAAACAAATTGCGGAAAGACTCGAATTTTTGTCATTCCGAGGCGCGCTGCGCGCCGAGGAATCTCTCTTTTCGCGCGTTTAGGCCAAAGAGAGATTCCTCACTTCGTTCGGAATGGCAAAATAAATTACTTTTTCCGCAGTCTGCAAAACCCGTCCTGAGCTAAGCAGCCAGGGACAGCCTGTAGAAACTGAGTGCCGCGTCCCCTTGCTCCACGACGCGCGCCAGTTCCAACTCTCCGATTCGCTCCGCGAGTTCGCGCTTCCGCAAATGCTCGACGATCACCCGCGCCTCGGGCGCCACGATGGAGGATTCCCCGAGCGATTCCAGCGTGCTTTCGTATTGCGCATCCGCCGCATAGGGCGGATCGAGAAAAATGAATTGCGCGTGGACGTGGCGCGCCTCCAGCCGCTCGATCGCGCGCTCCACGTCCATCCCGAGCACCTCCGCCTCCGCGCCGATTCCAAGCGATTCCAGATTGCGTCGAATTAAGGCGACGGCGGGCGCGTGTTGCTCGACAAAAATCGCGTGGCGGGCGCCCCGGCTGAGCGCCTCGATGCCTACCGCGCCTGTGCCCGCGTAAAGATCCACAAACGTACCGCCGCTCACGGCCGGCCCCAAAATGTTGAACAGCGTCTCCCGAAGCCGGTCGCTCGTCGGCCGCAGCATCTGCCCTTTCAGGCTACGCAGCGTCCTGCTCCGGTATCTGCCCGCGATTACGCGCATGGAGAAACCCTTTGGAACCACGGATGGACACGGATGAACACGGATAAAGTAAAGGCAAAAGAAATTGAAAATAGATTGTGAGGGACGTCAACAATTGCGCCCCATGGTCTCAGCCGTTCACGGACAATCGTTGCTGTTTTCAGAATCATTTCTCTTTCTTTATCCGTGTTCATCCGTGTGCATCCGTGGTTTCAACGCATTTATCCGACTGACGCAAGCTGATAGCGCCGCTGCCATTCGACCGGGAGCTTGGCCAGGAGCAGGCGGCGCGCGGGCTCGGCTTCGGGCGGCTCGACGAGGGCGAGGGCTTCGCGGCGGGCCAGCTCCAGCAATTCAAAATCGCGGATCGGGTTGGCGATGTGGAAGCCGAGTTCGCCATGCTGGCGCGTGCCGAAGAATTCGCCGGGGCCGCGGAGCTTCAAATCCGTTTCGGCGATCTCGAAACCGTTGGTCGTGCGCACCATGGTTTCGAGGCGCACCTGCGCGACGTCTCCCGGATTTCTCGGAGCGATCAGGATGCACGTGCCCTTTTCTCCGCCGCGCCCGATGCGCCCGCGAAGCTGGTGCAGCTGCGAGAGGCCGAACCGGTCGGCGTGCTCGATGACCATCACCGTCGCGTTCGGAACGTCCACACCCACTTCGATCACCGTCGTCGCAACGAGGAGATCGATTTCGTGCCCACGGAACCGTTCCATCACGTCCGCTTTTTCGTCGCTCTTCATGCGTCCGTGCAACAGGCCCACGTGGCGATTCGGGAAAATCTGGCTGCGCAGTTTCTCGAATTCCACGAGGGCCGCTTTCAGCGAGCGCTCCGATTCGGCCGTCTTCGATTGCTCGATCACCGGGTAGACGACGTACGCTTGCCTCCCGGCTGCCATTTCGCGCCGCAGAAAATCCCACACGCCCGGCAGGTTCGCCTCCGAGGACACGCGCGTGACGATGGGCACGCGCCCGGGCGGCATCTCGTCGATCACGGAAATGTCCAGATCGCCGTACAGCGTGAGCGAAAGCGTGCGCGGGATCGGCGTCGCCGTCATGACCAGCACATCCGGCGCCGTCCCTTTTTCCATCAGCTCTTTGCGTTGCAGCACGCCGAAGCGATGCTGTTCGTCGACGATCACCAGGCCGAGCCGCTTGAATTCCACGGACGGTTCGAGCAGCGCATGGGTCCCCACGACCAGTTGGGCTTCGCCGGAGCGCAGGCGCTCGAGCGCGGCTTTCTTCTCCGAGGATTTCATGCCGCTGACGAGGAGATCCACGCGATATCCGGCGCGGGCGAATAGTTTCTCCGCCGCGAGGAAATGTTGCACGGCGAGAATTTCGGTCGGCGCCATCAGCGCGGCCTGGAAGCCGTTTTCGATGACGATGGTCGCGGCTTCGAGCGCGACGATGGTTTTGCCGCTGCCGACGTCGCCCTGCAGCAGGCGATTCATCGGCGCGCCCCGCTCCATGTCCGCCGCGATTTCCCCGAGCGCCCGCTTCTGCGCGCCGGTCGGCTTGAAGGGCAGGATGCGCTTCAGCGCTTCGCGGACGGCCGGCTCGCGCACGCGAAAGGCAATTCCCGCCTGCCTCTGCGCGGACTTTTTACGCATGGCGACGCTCAACTGGTAAAAGAAAAACTCCTCGAAGATCAGGCGCAGGTGGGCCTGGGAGCGAAACGAATTCAGCGCCTCCACCGATTCCGTCGCGGGAGGAAAATGCACGTACTGAATCGCTTCGCGCCGCGAGGGAAATTTATATCGCGCGAGAATTTCCGCGGGCAGCGGGTCGTTCATCGGGCCGGCAAACTTTTCCAGCGCCAGATAAACGATGCGCCGCATCGTCCGCGAGCCGATGCCGCCAATGGCTTCGTAAATCGGAACGATGCGGCCGACTTCGGTCGAATCCAGGTCTCCGCCGCCGAGCAATTCGTATTCTGGATTGATCATCTCGATCCGGCCCGGGCGCATGGGATCGAGTTCCGCCTTTCCGTGCAGAACAAGTTCCTGGCCGGGCTTGAATGTTTTCTCGAGATATTGTCCGTGAAAAAATTTGCAGGGCAGCGACCCGGTGTCGTCGCGAACCAGCAGGTGATACATGCCCCCGCGGGCCCGCGTATAGCTGACCAGGCTGCCGCTCGATACTTGCGCGCGAAGGGTGTAAACGTGGCCCGGCGCGATCTCGCGAATTTTCGCGAACCGGATGCGGTCTTCGTAGCGGAAGGGCAAATACCCGAGAAGGTCTTCAAACGTTCGCAGCCCGCGCTGAGCGAGGATCTCCGCCCGGCGCGGTCCCACGCCCTTCAGGTACATCAGCTCGGTTGTCGGCGTCACGGCCATTTCTTGTTTATATCACGCACGAGTGGCGCAGGCTTCAGCCTGTGGGTTTTCGTCTATGCAAGTACAAAAAACCACAGGCTGAAGCCTGCGCCACTTGGCGCCCCGAGACGCTTGCAATCGCACTCGGCTTGGGAAAAGATGGATTGTTTGTGCCCGTGAAACAGGAGGAGTGCTTGCCGCTCGAACGGCTCGACAGGAAGGACGCAAGAGTTCTCCTGATTTGGATTTTTGCCGGAGTTCTTGGCGCGGGCGTGGCGTACACGTACTTCTTCCAGGCGTTTCCGGAAGCTTCCGTCGAGTTCAAAGTGCCGCGCGAGGACGCGCTTGGGGTCGCGAGGCAATTCGCGGCGGCGCAGGGCGCGCAGCTGGCCGGCTACGATTCGAGCATCGTTTTCAACGTGGACGACTCGGCAAAGACCTACCTCGAGCGCGAAGTAGGACTCCAGCAGGCCAACCGGATGATGTCGAGCGACGTCCACGTCTGGTTTTGGCAGACGCGATTTTTTCGTCCCCTCCAAAAAGAAGAATTTGACGTCCGAGTGGATCCCGGCGGCGGCATTGTCGGTTACAACCACGTGCTGGAGGAGGCTGCGCCGGGAGCGCGCCTCGACCGCGCCGCCGCGCAGGCCGCTGCGGAATCGTTCCTGCGCGACACTCTGCACCTGGACCTTTCCCTCTACGATTTCCGAGAGGAGGAAGCGAATTTCACGGAGCGGCCGGCGCGGCGCGACTGGAGTTTTTCCTGGGAGCGCCGCGGCTTCCGCGCCAAGGACGCGCCGTACCGCGTGAATGTGTCGCTGGCAGGCGATCACGTCAGCGGTTATGACGAATTTCTGAAGGTTCCCGAAGCATGGACGCGCGACTACGAGCGCCTGCGCTCGTCGAACAATACCCTCGAGTTTGTCGCGCTCATCCCGTATGCGTTTCTGATCGGCGGTTGCTTCTACGTCATCGTTTCTCTGGGGCGCCGCGGCCTTCTCGAATGGCGCACCGGCCTGGCGCTCGGAATTTTTCTCACGGTTCTGTTCTTCATCATGACCATGAACCAGTGGCCGCTGGACCGGGCGGGATACGACACGAACTCGCCGTACTCCAGCTTTTTCCTCAGCCAGGCGGGCAAAGCCGCGCTCACCAGCGTCGTGAGCGCCTTGCTGGTCGTGCTCGCCATCGTGCCCGGCGAGCCGCTGTACCGCCTCCTGCTGCCCGACAAAATCAGGTGGGACCTCGGATTCCGCCTGCCGGGCATTCGCACCAGGGAGTTTTTCCGCGCCAACGTCATTGGCATTTGTCTGGCCGCCGCGCACATCGGCTATATCACCGTGTTCTACATCGTCAGCCGCAGGCTGGGTGCGTGGGCGCCGCAAGACCTGAACTATGAAAATGTGGTCAGCACCTACGTGCCCTGGGTCTACCCGCTGACGATCGGCCTGTACGCCGCCACGAGCGAGGAATTTCTCTTCCGCCTATTTGCGATTCCGTTTCTGCTGCGGACGACGAACTCGCGCTGGCTGGCCGTCGTCTTGCCGGCATTTTTCTGGGGATTTCTGCACAGCAACTATCCGCAGGAGCCCGCGTACATTCGCGGCATTGAGATCGGATTGATCGGCATCGTCGCGGGGCTCGTGATGCTGCGCTGGGGAATCTGGGCGACGCTGATCTGGCACTACACCGTGGACGCGTTTCTCATCAGCACGTCCCTGCTGCGCTCGCACGGAGCGTACTTGCGCCTATCCGGAGCGGTTGTGGGAGGCGCCGCGCTGATTCCCCTGGCCATTGCCGCGATTTCCTACATTTCGCGCGGCGGTTTTGAGGCCGACGAGGCTTTGCTGAACCGCGCCCGGCCCATCGGCGGTCCAGCGCATCAACCAACTTCCTCGGAGATCGCGCCATCTGCATCTGAAACCGCGGCTCCCGCAGCGGCTCCCGACATTTCCGCGGGCCGCGCGTATGCCGCGATGTCTACCCGCGCGATGGCTATCTTGATCGGGTGCGGCGTGTTGGGTGTGGCGCTGCTCGCCGGAGTCAAGCGAGAGGCCATCGGCGATTTTGTCCGCTTTCAAACCGACGCTCGCGAAGCCACCCGCCGCGCGGATGAGGATCTGCGCCGGATCAAGGCCGATCCGGCAACCTTTCACCACGCGACCACGCTCACCTACACGTTCGACGACTACACGAATGAATATCTGCGCCGCGCCATCGGCATCGCCGCGGCGAACCGGATTTATCGCGACCAGGTTCCTTCCGCTTTCTGGATGGTTCGCTATTTCCGCGATTCGCAAAAAGAAGAATACAGGGTCGTGTTGAAGCCGGATGGTTCGCTCCATTCCATTCACCACATCCTCGATGAAAACGCTCCCGGCGCGAATCTCTCGAAAGAAGCGGCCCTGGCGGCTGCCGAGGCGTTCTTGCGCGCGAACAAGGGCGTGAACCTCGCGGACTGGAATCTGGTGGAGGCGCAAGCGGACAAAAAGCCCGCGAGGACCGACCACACTTTCGAGTGGGAGCAGAAGGCCGCGCTTGACGGGTCCCAGGAAAGCGCCGGAGCGCACGTCCGCATGCAGTTGCAAGTGCAAGGCGATGAAGTTTCCGGATATCGCATCTTCATCAAGATTCCGCAGGTCTGGCGCGATGCGGAGAGCCGCAACACCCCGGCGCAGCTCGCGCAATCTTTTGGAATTGCAGGCGGCATCGGCATTGCGCTGGTTGCCGTGCTGGTGATTTTCCTGCGGAGCCTGAAAAGTCCGGACGTGGCGCGCGTTCCGTGGCAGGGTCTGGCAAAGGTGTCGATCCCGATGCTGGCGGCGGGGATTGCGATCTACGTCAACCGCGCGCCCCAACTTCTCCTGAATTACCCGACGGCCACGCCGCTCGCGACGTTCTATGTGACTCTTGCGATCACGCTTATTTTTGTCGCGGCGCTGTACCTGGCGGGCGCCGTTCTTCTGCTCGGATTCTCCTGGTTTTTCGCGGAGCGCGCGTTCGGCGCCGGACGCATTCCGGGCTGGCGCGAAATGAACGCCGCGTATTTTCGCGACGCGTTTTTCGTGGCGTCTTTCGGCTCCGCCGCGGTGCTGGGCCTCAACCGTCTGCCCGCGCTGTTCGCGCGTTGGCCGCTGCTGCGCCATTCGCTCGGCACGAGCGTGCCGGACTCTCTGGACGTGCTCAACCCGGCGCTGGGTGGGCTCGCTTCCGCGATCGCAGCCGCGTTTCTCACCGTTGGGCTCGTGGCCCTGGCGGCCAGCCTCATCGCGATGTACGTTCGTCCGGCCTGGATGCGCGCCGCTCTTCTCGTGCTGTACGCCGCTCTGATGGCCACCAACGTGGCCACGGCCGGCGCGTTTTTCCGCGATGCGGCGTTCCATCTGGTGGCCGTCGCGGTGCTGTGGTACGGAGTCACGCACATCGCGCGGTTCAACGCGCTCGGTTACTTCCTGCTCGCCGCGATGCTGGCGCTCGTTCCGGGCGCGATGGAGCTGATCGAGCAGCCGAATCCCTACCTCCACGCCAATGGCTACGCGATCGCCGCGACGGCCATCGCGATTCTCGCTTGGCCGCTGGCGCGCTGGCAGCTCTACTCCGCGCGCCAGTAGCACAGCCACTCCTGGCTGTGCGGTTTTTGCCACGTTGGGGAATCCGCGAATCGTGCGAGATAATTACAAAACCACACAGCCAAGAGTGGCTGTGCTACGAAAGCGCAAGACACCGCCTTCTCAAGATTTCGATTTATCTCTGAAGAGCCTGCCGAGGAAATACAGTCCGACGCCCGCGACGATCACGGAAATCCCAATCACCAGTTCATTCGTCGATCCCACAAGTTCGGCGTGATTGCGCGCCATCGCCGCAACCATCAATGCCAGCGGCGGAATGCCCAGGGCCACCGCTCCCGCCACGCCTCCCGGCACGCGAAACGGGCGCTGGAGGTCCGGTTCGCGGACGCGCAGCGCCACGAGCGCCCAAAATTCCAGCAGGATGCTCAGGCCCGTCAGCAGCACGTCGAGAATCAGGCTTTTCTCGAAACCGAGCGGGAAGCAAATCGCCCACAAAATCGCGCACACCAGAATGGCGACCCACGGCGCGCCCGAGCGCGCACTCTGGCGGGTAAAAATGCGCGGCAAGTAACCATCCTCCGCCATCACCAGCGGCAGCCGCGTGAAGGAAAGCATCAGGGCGCCGAAGGAGCCAATGGCTCCGATCACGCCCGCGACCGCGATGGCGACGGCCAGCGTTTCGCCGCCGACGATTCGCCCGATGTCCACCCATCCGCCCGTCGTCCACCGGTTCGGATCGATCCTGGTGTGGGCCACCGCAGCTACAGGGATGATGTAACTGACAATGACCAGCAGCACCGCTCCAAACATCGCGCGCGAATACGTGCGCTGCGGCGCCTCGACCTCGCCGGCGATCGTCGAGAGATTGTCCCAGCCCATGTAGTTCCACATCGCAATGAGCACGCCGCCGAGCAGGTCCGCGTGGCGTAGCGGAACCGGAGCCGGGTCCGCGCCGTCAAATCGGCCGCTTCCGAGCGCCAGGACTGCCAGCGCCACGAAGGGCGCAAGGAGGGCGACGTTCATCCACACCGAGCCTTCACCGACCGAGCGTACGCCCAAAATATTCCACGCCGTGCAGATCGCGATCATTGCAAATCCGAGAATCAGGCCGCGATGTCCCGCGACCAGCCCCGGAGCGAATTGGCCGATGTAGTCGATGCACAGATTGGGATACAGCGCCATTTCAAACACGCTGCCCGCCATGCGTGAGCCACGTTTCCTGAAATCCCCAGAACCGGCCCATCCCTCGCCGCACCCAGATGTAGAACCCGCCCTCCTCGGGAATGGCGGTGGCCAGCTCGCTGACCATCATGGCTGTAGGCAGGCTCCACAGAAGAGGCGTGAGGATGAGAATCCAGAGCGTGGCGGCGTATCCGGTTTTTTGAACGATGTCTTCCAGGCCATAGGGGCCGCCGGCAACCATGAAATACGTCGCCGCGATCATGGGCATGACGGAGATCTTCGCCGCGCTTCTCGCGCCGGCGTGTGTGTCGCTTTTCTTTACTGTCGTCATGCGCTCAAGTAGGACGGGCTTCAGCCTGTCTGGTTTTGACTTTCGTCGAGTCGGCACAAGTCCAACGAAGCCAGGCCGAAGCCCGCCGCAGCAAACCGTTGCCGAAACGGCGGTAGTCTAATATATTGGCAATGAATAAGTTAGCGCATTTTAAGGCGCGCCGTTTGGCACGCCGGAAACCTGCTCACACTTGGCCCGTTCGAGCGTCCAACAGGGTGCAGGAGTCCGAGCATTGCAAGCGAGCGCGCCACGATGGCTGCACACGAAATGACGATGGCTTGGCCCGGTAGCGGTTCCGGAGGTTCGGTGGAAGGTTCTGCTTCCCTTGGCGTCGCGGGGAGCGCTCCCGCTCCGTCCGAAGAGCGCGCCTTGATCGAGCGCGCGCAGGGCGGCGACCGCGAGGCGTTCGAAGAACTGGTGCACCGCTACGATCGCGACGTCCTGCGAATCGCCCTCAATATTCTCCACAAACCCGACGAAGCTCGCGACGTCTACCAGGAAGCGTTTCTGAAAGTATATAAAAATCTGCCGCGATTCCGTTTCGAGTGCAGCTTCTACACGTGGCTGTATCGGATCGTCACGAACGTGTGTCTCGACCACTTGCGCCGCCGAGGCAGCCGCCCGGAAGACCAAGCGCCGGAACTTGCGTCTAAAAAGACTGGCGACCCCATCGCAGGCGACTTCTTCGACCGGCAGCGGGACGAGCGGGCCTCGTCCGATCCGGAGCGGCGGATGAAGGGGATCGAGATCGGCCGCCGGATTTCCGCCGCTCTGAGCCAGCTGACGCCGCGCGAGCGAATGGTCTTCGAGATGAAGCATTTTCAGGGCCTGAAATTGCGCGCGATCGGCGACGCGCTGGGCACCACGGAAGAAACGGTGAAAAATTCACTTTTTCGCGCGACGCGAAAGCTGCGCGCGCAACTGGAAGGATTGCTGTGAGCGACGCGCAACAAAATTCGCGACACGATGCGCCGCGCGTCACGCCGCAAAGCGAACCGGCGATTCGCTGCGAAGAGATCGAATCTCTCGCGGTGCTGTACGCCTGCGACGAATTGGAGCCCGGCGCGCGCGCTTCGCTGGAGGCGCATCTCGCGCAATGCCCGGCCTGCGCCGCCGTCGTCGCGAGCGAGGGGCGCCTGCAGGAGGCGATTGCGTCGCTCGATCCGCCGGCCGATTCGCTGGACCGTTCCGGCCTGCTGCTGGCGCAATGCCGCAGCGAGCTCGCGGAATCGCTCGACGACCGGCAGGCGCGCGCGAACCGCTCCGCGTGGCACTCGATTTTCTCGCCCGTTACGTGGTGGGGTGGGTTGCGCCATGCGCTGATCTACCACCCGGCGACCAGCATGGCGGTCCTGGTGGTGGCGGGCTTCCTGGCGGGTGTCGCGGGGCAGCGGCTGCCTGTGGCCCCGGCGCCGGTGGTTTCGACGCCCCCGGTGGCGATTACGGCTTCCTCCGCGACCAGTGCATCCAATCCGGCGAAAGTCCCGGTCAAAGTGACCGACGAGCAACTGCGGCGCGTGGATAGCGCCCACGTGGCTTGGGTGACTCCGTCCGGCTCCCGCACGCCGTCCGTTCAGGTCGAGTTGATGGCGCCCACGCCGATGAATATTGTGGGCGCTCCCGATGACGCCGACGTGCAGCGCGCGCTCACGTTTTTGCTCGAGAACGGACAGCGGTTCGGCCCCGACGTGCGCCTGGATTCCCTGGACGTGCTGCGAACGAGCGCCGCGGACCCCTACGTGCGCCGCACGCTGAGTGACGCGGTGCGGCTGGATCGCAATCCGAGCGTGCGTGTGAAGGCCCTGGAGGCATTGCAGGGATTCGAACAGGATCCCGTAGTTCTCGACGCGGTTTTGGACGCGCTCCAGAGCGACGCCAATTCCGTTGTGCGCATTGAGGCCGTCCAACTTCTTCGCGGAGCGTTGCAATCCGGATCGGTCGCGCCGGACCCGCAAACGCTCGAAGTCCTCCGCGACCGCGTGCGTAACGACCCGAACCCCACCGTTCGCCAGCAAAGCTCCGCGGCCCTGCGCGAACTCGGCGTACAGTAATCGGTGGGACAGGCTTCCGGCTGCCAGCTTTTGGCTTTCTTTCCGATCCACAGGATTCCCTTGGAAAAATTCACACGGCGGCGAGGCTGCCGCGCGCAGGGAGCGCTTCCCGAGCAGGATATTGCACAATCCGGTCCCATCGCGCGCAGTTTCCGCCCCGCGCGCGGCGGAGCTTTGCTACAATCGCGCGGCTGCAAAATCGTCTGTACGCTCGAAGTGTCGCCGTGGAAACGCAGGCCAAGCGATTTTACGTGTCCGGCAGGGTGCAGGGAGTCGGGTTTCGCTTTTTCGCCGAGCGAACGGCGAACGATTTGGGTGTGGGCGGATACGTGAAGAATCTGTATGACGGGCGCGTGGAGGTCTACGCAATCGGCGGTGCGGAGCAGATGGACGCGCTCCGAGACGCCTTGCGGTGCGGCCCGCGCATGGCTTCCGTGCATCGCGTGGATGAGCGCGACGCGGAAATTCTGCAGCAGTATACCGGCGCGTTTTCCATTGAGCGCGACGATTGAAAGTGAATTGAGGCGCGGCGGGCAGAATCTACTGCGGTCTACCAAAAATCAGCGATTGATCCGGAAAGGCGGAGCAAGCGGAATGAACCATTTGAAGGAATTCATTCGAGAGGTGCCGGATTATCCGAAGCCGGGAATCCTGTTCTACGATCTCACGACGCTGCTGAAGGTTCCCAGCGCATTCCACAGCCTCGTCGACGAGCTGTGCGGACACTACGCGGGCCAAAAAGTGGACGCGGTCGTGGGCATCGAAGCGCGAGGATTTATTTTGGCGCCGGCGCTGGCGTACCGACTCGAAGCGGGATTTATTCCCGTCCGGAAACCGAAGAAGCTCCCCGCAAAATCCGTTTCCGTCACCTACGATCTCGAATACGGCACGGACACACTGGAAGTCCACGCGGACGCGATCAAGCCCGGGCAAAGCGTGCTCATCAGCGATGACTTGCTTGCCACCGGCGGCACCGCGGCGGCCACCGTGGAACTCGTGCGCAAGCTCGGCGGAAAAGTGGTCGGCGCATCTTTCGCCGTCGAACTCACCTTTCTGAACGGCCGGACCAAGTTGCCGGGAATCGACGTCTTCACAATGATCCAGTACGACAAGTAAAACGAAAACCGTTGGAACCACGGATGCACACAGATAAACACGGATAAAACCTCGAATTTTTTATTGAGGGATCCGAAATCTTGCGTGGCGAAATCAGCGGCTCAGGCTTTCTTTCTGTTTTTGATTTTGCATTTATCCGCGTTCATCTGCGTGCATCTGTGGTTGCTTTCCGTTGGCGGACCGCTTCGAAGAGTACCACTCCCGCGGCAACGGATACGTTGAGGGCGCGCACGGGGCCGGTGGTCGGGATCGATACCAGAAGATCGCAGTGCTCGCGCACCAGGGCGTGCAAGCCCTTGCCCTCGCCTCCCAGGACGATTCCCACCGGAACTTTAAGATCCACGTCCGTGTGGAGTTGTTCGGCGCGCTCGTCGAGTCCGACCAGCCAGTAGCCCGCTTCTTTCATTTCTTCCATTGCGCGGGAGAGATTCGTGACGCGCGCCACGGGCAAATGCGCGAGGGCGCCCGCGGATGCGCGCGCGACCGTTTCCGTCAGGCCTGCGGCGCGCCGCTCGGGAATGACCACGCCCTGCGCCCCGGCAGCGAGCGACGTGCGAACGATGGCGCCCAGGTTTTGAGGATCTTCGACGCCGTCGAGGAGAACCAACAAGCCGGGAGCGCTCCCCGCCGGGCGCGGCTTCAGCAAATCGTAAAAATTTGCAACCGGCGAGGATGCCACGAACGCGACCACGCCCTGATGTTCGCGAGTTCCCGCGGCTCGATCCACCTGAGCGCGCTCTTCAAAGCGCACCGGCACATCCATCTTTCGCGCGAGGCGCACCAGTTCTTCCATGCGGCTTCCGTGCGTGCCTTTGGCAACCACGAGCGAATCCAGCGGCCGGTTGGCTTCGAGGGCTTCGCGAACGGCGTGGATTCCGGTGAGGCGGTCCATGTCAGTATGCCCGGGGGCTCAGCGATCGAGCGTGGCAATGGCCTGCGCGGCGATCGCTTCACCGCGGCCGACGGCGTCGACGGATTCGTTGGTTTTCGCTTTCAGATTGATTGCGGATGGGGCGATGCCCAGCGACTTGGAAAGAGCTTCCCGCATGGCCGGAAAGTGCGGGCCCAGTTTGGGCTTTTCGGTTATCACGGTCGCGTCGATGTGCACGATGCGGAATTGATGCTCGGCGAGGAGATCGCGGACGTGCTCCAGAAAGCGCAGGCTGGACGCATCCTTCCACTTCGAATCGGTGTCCGGAAAATGCGTGCCGATATCTCCAAGCCCTGCGGCGCCCAACAGCGCGTCGCAGATCGCGTGCGCGAGCGCGTCGCCGTCGGAATGTCCAACCGGACCTTTGTGAAACGCGAGTTCGACGCCGCCGAGAATCAGCTTCCGTCCTTCGGCGAGGCGGTGCAGGTCGTATCCGATTCCCGAGCGGGTCATCGTCCCGCTCGTTCCTGGCGGAGATAAAATTCCGCGAGCTCCATGTCGCCCGGGCGGGTGATCTTCAGGTTGCGCTCGGATCCGACGACGACGTGGACGTCGCGCCCAATGCGCTCCACGAGGCCCGCTTCGTCCGACGCCGTCACTCCATCCTGGCGCGCTCGCGCAAAAGCTTCGAGAAGCAGCGCGGCGCGGAACACCTGAGGAGTCTGCGCCAGAACCACGCGCTCGCGCGGAATCGTGGCCGTGATGAGCGCGACGTCGTTCGGCAGGCTCGCGCGTTTCACTTCCTTCACCGTGTCCATCGCCGGAATTCCCAGGATGGCCGCGTCGCACGCGGCGGCTTCCGCGATCACTCGTTCGATCTGGCTGACCGTGACGAGAGGCCGCACCGCGTCGTGCACCAAAATCAAGTCGGTCTCCGAAGGGACTTCCGCCAGGGCGTTCGCGACGGAATCCTGGCGCGTGTCGCCGCCGCGAACCACGTGAAACGGCCGGCCAAGTTTTTCGGCCGCGACGCTGGCGGTCACGGATTCGATTTCCTCGCCGCGCGTGGCAATAATGAAGTCGGTGATCGCCAGGCAAGCCGCCAAGCGCCGCAGCGTGAAGAGCAGCAGGGGCACGCCGTCGAGCGCCAGAAACTGCTTCGGCGTCTCGGCGCCCATTCGGGTCCCTAGCCCTGCCGCGGGCAGGATAGCTGTCACATGGTTCATCGTGGCCTCAATCGGTGAGCCAAAAAGCTTACACTAAATGGCAGCCCGAATAAACAGCGGGTATCCGCGGGTCGCGGGATGCGGGGTGGGTGGGCGTGAGGCGTGACGCGCGCAAAATCGGACGCCCGCGGCCTCCAAATCCGTCTCCGGCCGCCTCGAATCGCATTACAAAAAGCGAATCAAACGAAAGATTTCTTCGATTTGACGGAACCGGCCCCAGAAGATAGGCTAACTGTTCGCAAAAGTGATGTCGTACGGGCCCGAGGTTGCGTCACGCATTTCATCTTTAGATTTTATTTACATTAAGGAGATCCACCAAGGACTATGAAAAAATACAAACTCGAATATATCTGGCTTGACGGCAGAAAGCCTGTTCCTGAGTTGCGCGGCAAGACGACGATGAAGTCGTTCGACCACCCACCCGCCCTTGGTGATCTACCCCTTTGGGGCTTTGACGGCAGTTCCACCATGCAGGCCGAGGGCAAAAGCTCGGACTGCGTGTTGAAACCCGTGGCGCTATACCCGGATGCGAGCCGCAAGGACGCTTACATCGTTCTGAGCGAAGTCATGCACGCGGATGGCTCCGCGCATCCCACCAACGCGCGCGCAACGATCGAGAACGACCCTGACTTGTGGATTGGATTCGAGCAGGAGTACTTCCTGTACAAAGATGGGCGTCCTCTCGGCTTCCCGGCAGAAGGCTACCCTGGTCCCCAAGGCCCTTACTACTGCGGCGTTGGCTACAAATACATGGGCAGCGTTGCGCGTCAAATCGTCGAAGAGCACCTGGAGCTGTGTCTCGCCGCCGGGATCAATCACGAAGGCATCAACGCGGAAGTCGCGAAAGGCCAGTGGGAATTCCAGATCTTCGCGAAGGGCTCCGCCAAGGCTGCCGATGACACCTGGACCGCCCGCTACCTAATGATGCGTCTGTGCGAGAAGTACGAAGTGGACGTGGTCCTGTATTGCAAGCCCATCAAGGGCGACTGGAACGGATCAGGCATGCACACCAACTTCTCGACGAAATACATGCGCGAAGTCGGCGGCAAGGCATATTTTGAATCGCTCATGAAGGCGTTCGAGAAAAATATTCCCCAACATATCGCGGTGTATGGCCCGGACAATCATCTGCGCTTGACCGGTCTGCACGAAACGCAAGCCATCGACAAGTTCAGCTATGGCTTGTCGGATCGCGGCGCTTCGATCCGCATGCCGATTAACTTCATCAAGGACGGATACAAGGGCTATCTGGAAGATCGCCGTCCGAACTCGGAAGGCGATCCCTATCAGATCGTTTCCCAGATTCTGAAGACGATCAACAGCGTCCCGAAGCCGGAATTGGTCAAGGCCTAGACGAACGAACACGGCACCGTATGACCGTCGCGGCACTACCTGCGGACGGCACAAAGCGCCCCGGGAAATTCCCGGGGCGCTTTGCTTTTTCTGGGCGCTGGCTCGGGAGGCAAGAGCAAACCCGTTCTGCCAAGTGGCGCTAGCCAGATCGAATCGTGTCCAGAGCGGCTTTGACGCGCGCCGGTGTGAGCGGCGCTTGGCGGACGCGCGCGCCGGTCGCATCGAAAACAGCGTTGGCAATGGCCGCAGCAGTGGCGCGGCTGGAAGGTTCGCCCGCGCCGCTTGACGGAAGTTCGGGATGATTGATTAGGACGACCTCGACTCGGTCCGGTACGTCGGAGGCCCGCGCGACGGGATACGTAATCCAATCCACGCTGGTGACGTTGCTGCGATCGAAGGTCACCTCTTCCTTCAGGCTGCGGCCGAGCGATTGGATCAGATTAGCCTCGATCGTGGTGCGCAGCGCTTCGGGATTGATGATCAGCCCGCAGTCGTGCGCGCAAACGAAGCGCGTGACGCGAACCGCGCCCGTCTTGCGATGCACCTCCACTTCAGCCACGGTTCCGACGTACGTGCCGTTGCGCGTGCTGAGCCCGACGCCTCGGCCCGTGGCGACGTCGCCGCCGGCCGGGGCCTTCTTGGGAGACGGGCGGGTGTCCCATCCGGCTTTTTGCGCCGCGGCGGTCAAGACAGCTTTCGCGCGCGGCTCGGTGAGATGATTCAGCCGGAACTCGATCGGATCGACGCCGGTCGCGGCGGCAATTTCGTCCAGGAAAGATTCCACGGCGAATGAAGTGGCCGGGCCTTCCGGGTCGCGCAAATGAGTGGTGCGGAGCGGCGAGGCGGAGTCATAAAACGCGGAAATAACGTGCGCCATCGCGCTGATATTTTGAAACGCGTACGGCGCGGATTCCACGCCCCACTGCGCGAATTCATCGACGCCCGATGTGTTGGGGATTCCGGTCAGCTGCGCGCCCAGATAGTTCCCCGCGTCGCCGGGGCGATAATGCGTCTCCCCGCCGGAAAAAGCTCGCGAAGTAAATTGCAATGACGTGGTTTCGCCCTGCGCGTCGATTCCCGCGGCGAGATCGCAAACAACCGCGGGGCCTTTCGTGCCCCACGCCGTCATGTCTTCGCGCATCCACTGTACTCGAACTGGTTTTCCAGCCGCCTCGGAGAGCAGCACGGCATCGGCGGCCGCGTCTTCAAAGCCGGGACGGCCGTACGAGCCCGCGTCTTCGACCCAGACCACGCGCACCGTGTCGACGGGAACGCGCAGCATCTCCGCGAAGCCTTTCTGCAAGTCGTGCGGCTTCTGCCCGCCCGACCAAACCGTGGTGATGCCGTCGGTGTGAACGTCCGCGACGGCGCAGCCCGGCCCCATCGTGGCGTGCGACTGAAAGGGAAATTCATAGCTCGCTTCCACTTTTTTCGCCGCAGTCGCAAGCGCGGCGGCGGCGTCTCCGCGCTTGAGGGTTTCCTTGCTGGCCTTCGGCCGCGCCGCGCGCATATAGGAATACAAATCTTTTTGCTCGGGAAACGCCTGCTTGGGCTCGGTCCAGGCGACCTTGAGCGCTTTGGCGGACTGGATGGCGGCCCATTCATTTTCCGCGACCACGCCGACGAAATTTCCCTTCACAACTGTTTTCACGAAACCCGGCACGGTCTTCGCGGAAGTTTCGTCCACGCTGATAAATGTTGCGCCCACTCCGGACGGACGGATCACGCGCCCGTGGAGCATTCCAGGGACGCGGACGTCGGTGACATACTTGAAATGCCCCATAATTTTTGGCGGCAGGTCCACCCTCGGCGCGGGTTTTCCCACGATCGTGTAGGTCGAGGGATCCTTCGGCTTGCCCGGACCTTCGACGTTCAACGAAAATCCATCGCCCGAAACTTTCAGCGAGTCATTCAGGTCGCCTCCGCCGGCCAGTTCCGCGTAGGAAAGGCTCTTCGCCGGCGCGCCCTTTACGCTCACGACGCCGTCTTTCACTTCCAGCTGATCGGCGGGGACGCCGAGCCGCTGCGACGCAAGTTGCGTGAGCATATAGCGCGCGTTCGCCGCGGCATTGCGCAGCGGTTTCGAGCCCAGCATGATCGAAGTGCTGCCTCCGACGCCGCCCTGATTCGTGGTCGAAGCCGTGTCGCCCATCACCAGGACGACGCGATCCAAGGCAACGTCGAGTTCCTCGGCCACAATCTGCGCGTACGCGGTGCCGACGCCCATTCCAATTTCCGGCTTGCCCGTGAAGACGTGAACGATTCCTTCCTTGTCGATCCGCAGCCACGAATCCAAGCGGCTGGGAGGCGGAGCGGCGATGGACTCAGGCGTTGCTGCCGCCAGAACGCGCGGCAGCACGGCGGAATCCGCCAGGCTGAAGCCGATGAGCAGGCCTCCTGCATCCTTCACAAATTCCCTGCGCGATACTGCGATTTTAGGAGTCATGGCTTTACGCGCTCCTCTTCGCGGACGGCGCCGCACGGCGAACCGCGGCAAAAATTCCGACGTGGCTTCCGCACCGGCACACCAGGCTTTCGAATGCCTCGCGCATTTCGGCGTCGCGCGGAGAAGGGTTCTTGTCGAGCAGCGCCTTGGCGGTCATCACCCACCCGTTCAGGCAGTAGCCGCATTGAAAGGTTTGTTCCGCGATAAACGCCGCCTGCACAGGATGCGGTTTCCCGGCGGTTTCCAGGCCCTCCAGCGTAACAATTTCTTTTCCAACGGCGTTTGCCACGCTCAGTTGGCACGATCGGACCGCGTGATTGTCGACGAGCACGGTGCACGCGCCGCATTGCCCGACGCCGCATCCGAAGCGCGGGTTCGCCATTTCCAAATTGTCGCGGAGGACATACAGGAGCGGGCACTTCGGGTCCACGTCCACCTTGTGTACCCGGCCGTTTATTTTCAAAGAGGCAACGCTCATAAGCACCTCACCACCGCGATTGTAGTACACGGAATTCAGGGAGGTAGAAACTCACATTCTGTTTTTGAAAGCTACTTAGATTGTACAATACCGCGCACGCCGGCACTCTGATAGGAGAAGGAATGAAGTATTTTACCTTTATATTGACGCTTGCGGCATCATCCTTTCTTGTCTCTTGTGGTAACTCTTCCGGGCCCTCCCTGTCATCAAATTCATCCGCTGAAGAATGGACTTGGGTGAGCGGAGCTAACGTCGCCAATCAGCACGGGACGTACGGGACACTGGGGACGGCCGCACCGGACAATGTTCCCGGGGCGCGAGCGCAAGGGGCTACCTGGATCGATGCGACTGGAAGCCTCTGGCTTTTCGGAGGCGGTTACGATGTATCGGTGCTTGGTCTCGGATTTTTCAACGACCTGTGGAAGTACAGCGCGGGCCAATGGACGTGGATGGGCGGCTCGAACTTGGTGAACGAATCCGGGACGTATGGCACTCTGAGGTTTGCTGCCGCGGGCAACATTCCCGGGGCGCGAAGGGCCGAATGTTAATGGACCGATGCAGCCGGCAATTTCTGGCTTTTCGGCGGGAATGGGTACGACTCAGTGGGTACGTTAGGATTGCTGAATGACCTTTGGAAGTACAGCGATGGCCAATGGGTTTGGATGAGCGGCTCGAACGTTGCTAACCAATTGGGGACGTACGGAATTCCGGGTACGGCTGCTGAGGGCAATGCCCCAGGAGCGCGAGATGACGCTATAAGTTGGATCGATGCAGTCCGGAAATTTGTGGCTCTCCGGCGGATATGGTTACGACTCCACGGGCACCTTAGGATTGCTCAACGACTTGTGGAAGTACAGCGCCGGCCAATGGACGTGGATGGGCGGGTCGAGCGTCGCCAACCAGATTGGGACGTACGGGAGTCAAGGCACGAGCGCCGCTGGAAACATTCCCGGTTCGCGGAACGGCGCTGTTCGATGGATCGATGCGTCTGGGAATTTCTGGCTGTCGTTCGCCGGTAGTGTCGCGCGCGTGCAGGCGCAAGTGCAGAATCTTCCATATTTATGGCATTTGTGGGATTATGGTAAATATGAAATCGGAAGCTATTCGAACCACCGTCGATATTCCCGTCGCCCTCTACCGCAGGCTCAAAGAGCAGGCTGCTGCCCAGGGGCGCTCGGTCCGCGAACTCATCCTCGCCGATCAAGAGCTGCGACCTTAGGCGAAAGCAACTCGCCGATTTCGTTGAGAATGCCAACCCGGCAGTGGCGAATTACAAATGGATTTCCGACGCTCCAGCCGCGCGCTCGCGCCCCTTCGTCCAGAAGCGGCAACAGCCCAGGAACTTGCGCGGCGACGGCCGTAACGGAAAGGCCGTCGCCGATGGCGATCTGAAGATCGTTTTCCGGCGAGCAGCGGCTTGCCAGTTCTCGCCGCGAAGTTTCATTGAAGCGGCGCCCCAGGTCCGGCTGCAGCAGGTAGTCTTCCTTGGAGCGGGCCTCCGTGCAAACCTCGAACAGGTTCCACCGCTTCAGGAAAGCCGCGCCGAAGACCGCCTCCAGATCCAGTTCCGCGCGGACGGCGTCGCGCGCGGCGGCGTGGGCTTCGCGCAATTCCAGTTGCGTCGAAGTGCGATAAGCGGCGCCGGCGCGGCCGGCCAGAATGCGCGCGGGCGTGCGTTCGCTGATTTTGCGCAAGGCATCGGAAAAATCGGAGGGAAGCAGGGAATCGGCGTCACCGGGCATTCAGACAATTTCTCCGAGCGAGGATTCGAGTCCCTGCATCAGCTCGCGCCGCGCCGGCGCATCGAGCAGGGCCGGTTCCGCGCCACTGAAAATTCCCTTGTTTTGCAGCCAGTCCAAAAATTCGGGAGCGGGCCGCAAATGGAAAAGTCTTCGTGCGGCCAGCGCATCGTGGTAGCTGGTGGATTGATAATTCAGCATGACGTCGTCCGAACACGGGACGCCCATAAAATAATTGCAGCCAGCGGCCGAAAGGAGCATGAGAAGATTGTCGGCGGAGTTTTGATCGGCCGCCGCGTGATTCGTGTAGCAAACGTCGCAGCCCATCGGCAGCCCCAGCAGTTTGCCCATGAAATGATCTTCCAGGCCGGCGCGAATGATCTGCCGCTCGTCGTACAGATATTCCGGCCCGATAAATCCCACGACGCTATTCACCAGGAAGGGATGGAACACGCGGGCGACGCCGTAGGCGCGGGCCTCCAGCGTCAGTTGGTCGATTCCGTGGTGCGCCCCGGCCGATAGAGCGCTGCCCTGGCCCGTCTCGAAATACATCGCGTCCGCGCCCTTCCAGGGAACGTCGCGCCGGGCGTGATGTTCGAGGACTTGCTCGCGACCCTCGCGCAGCATTTGCAGCGTCACGCCAAAACTGCGGTTGGCCGCTTCCGTTCCGGCAATGGACTGAAACAGCAGGTCCACCGGCGCGCCGCGCCTCATTGCTTCCAGTTGCGTCGTGATGTGCGCGAGGCAGCAGGATTGCGTCGGCACGCGATAGGCATCGATCAACCGGGCGAGCGCGCTCAGAATCGCGCCCACGGTTTCCACGGAATCCGAAGCCGGGTTCACTCCGATCACCGCGTCGCCGCATCCGAAGAGCAGTCCCTCGAACGCGGCAAGCAAAATCCCGCCGATATCATCCGACAGGATGATTGGGCTGGATGCGGATGCCGAGGACGCCACGCTCGCCCATCGTGTTCCGGCAGCGCGTCACATTCCTGATTTTGGCCGCGGCCAGGATCAGGTCTTTGTTGCTCATGATTTTGGCGACGGCCGCCGCGATTTCGGGGATGATGGCCCACTGCACCTGCTTCAACTGCTCTTCGCTCGTCGAATCATCGAGGATCCATTCGCGGAATTCACCCACCGTCACGCCCTGAATCTTTTGAAACCGATCCGCGTCGTAGGATTCCAGGAGCAGGCGGCTAACTTCATCGTGGGAAGGATCGATCAAAGGCTGGCGGAGAATTTCCCCAAGAGACAGGTCCGCGACCTTGCGCTTCGCGGCCACGCGTTCACGCTCCGAGCGCGCGGCCAGGCCTGCCAATTGGTCTCCGGATTTTTCCTCGTTGGCCTTGGCCAGCAAGTCGCGCAGGTCGCGAAAGGCAAATTGCTCGGGCATGGAGTTTCCGCGATTTCCCGGGTTCAGGATCGAGCCGGCAACGAAACATTTTCGGCGGCGAGGCCGAGGCGTTCGCCTCCTGCGTAGACGATAAATCGCCGGCCGCGGAGAAAACCCGCGAGCGTCATGCCGACCTCGCGCGCAAGCTGCACCGCAAGGCTCGAGCAGGCCGAGACGGACGCGACGAACGGTATCCCCGCCATCGCCGCTTTCTGGATAATTTCAAAACCGCCCCGGCCGCTCACGATCAACGCGCATTCAGAGAGCGGCAGACGATTTTCGCGCACGGCCCATCCACAACTTTGTCGACGGTGTTGTGGCGGCCGATGTCTTCGCGTTCCACCAGGAGCGCGCCGTTCGGGTCAAACAGCCCGGCGGCGTGCAATCCGCCGGTGCGGGAGAAAACTTCCTGTGAGGCCCGCAGCTTCTCCGGAAGCCCGCAAAGGAGTTCTGGCGAGATCCGAAAATTCGGATTGACGGAACCAGCGCCGCGGCGGCGCACCGAATCGATTGACGATCTGCCGCAAATGCCGCAGCTGGACGTGGCGAAGAAATTTCGCTGCATGCGTTCCGCGTCGAATTGCACATCCGGCGCGAGCTCCACGTCCACAATGTTGCCGCGCTCCGTGAATTTCGCGTCGGCGGCTTCGCGAATCGAAACGATTTGCTCCGGGCGCTCGACAATCCCCTCGGTGAAAAGAAAGCCTGCCGCCAGTTCGAAATCGTGCCCCGGCGTTCGCATCGTCACCGTCAGCGGACGGTCGCCGATGCGAATCTCCAGCGGCTCTTCCGTGGCAAGATCGTCCTGCCGCGCCTCGACGCGCCCATCCTTCCATTCATGGACCTGCGTGACGTCGGTGTCGCGGCGCTTGGAACTGTTCATCGCGAAGCCCTCATGCCGGAACGGCCGTGGCTGCACCGTGCGGTTCCGGCGCGCGATCTGCCGAGAATACTTCGACGATGGCGTTGTAATCCGGCACGCCGCTTGAATCCAGGCAGCCCGCCGGAACGAGAATATTCACTTCCGGCCAATAGCCTTGGAGGCTCCCGGGCTTGATGCGGTCGATCTTGACCCGCCCGCGAAACTCACCGCGATCGTTCCGGAGGACGATGGCGTCCCCGTCCTTCAAACCCAGGTGCTGCGCGTCTTCCCGCGCCATCAGGATGCTGTCGCGCATCGCGCCGTTCAGCAAATCCTTGTCGCCGTGAATGATGCTGTTGAATTGCCGGCCGCGGCGCGTGGCCAGCAGGAAGTGCCCGGGCGGAACGTTTTCCTCCGGAAGAGTTACGGCGCTGAAGCGGCCCTTGCCGTCCGGCGTCAAGAAGCGGTCGACAAGCAAGCGCGGGCCGCCATACTGGAAGTTGTCGCCCTTCTTGCGCAGGTGCGCGATGCCTCGATAGGTCGGACAGACACGGTCGATTTCTTCGCGAATATCCTGCGTATCCCGCCACGGAAATACTTTCGAGGCGGCGTCGGGATCGGCGCGGCGGGCGACGAGCACCGGAATCTCCCATTCATCTTTCGTCTCCGGCAAACGCGGACCGGGAATCTCCGGGCTGAAGATAATGCGGCGTTCTGTGCTCGTTTCCGTTCCGCCGCCGCGCTGCTCGTAGCGCGTGCGCCCCGGAAGAAGCAGCACGGTATCCGCGGGCTCGATCAGCATGTTCGTGCTGGCGCAAATATCCTGGTGAATGCGAAGCTTGATATTCTTCATCGCCTCGATCACCCGTGCGGGCTCCGGCAGGGTATCCACGAAATTCCCGCCGGTCTGCCAGAGCGTGTCGATCTCTCCGCGCTCGGCCGCCAGGATCATCTGCGCTGCCGTCAACCCTTTCGACGTGGGAGGCGTGAATCCCCAAAGTTCCGGCTGCGCCAGGCGATGCGCGTTTTCTTCGGTGACTGGAACGCCCATCACGTACGCGCTGGGAACCGCGCCCATTTCAGCGCCACCCTGCACGCCGCTGTGCCCGCGAATGGGCATGAGGCCCGTGTTCGGCCGGCCGACGTTTCCCTTCGCGAGCTGAAGATTCACGATCGCGCGGACGTTGTCGCTGCCGTAGCGATGCTGGGTGATCCCCATGCTCCAGACGATGATGGCGTGCCGCGCGTTGCCGAACGCCTCGGCGAAGCGCAGCATGTGGCCGCGCGTGAGGCCGGAGCCGCGCTCGAGATCTTCCCAGGCCAGGGAGCGCACCTCTGCCGCGGCTTCCGCGAAACCCGCGGTGCGCTCGTCAATGAATTTGCGGTCGAGCCAGTTGTTTTCGATCAGAAGTTTCAAAACGCCGTTGAAGAACGCGATGTCTCCGCCCGGGTGAATCTGGAAAAAATCGTCCGCGAATTTCGTGCCGAACAGCGCGCTCTTGGCCATCGAAGGAACCCAATAGCGATCGAGACCCGGTTCCAGGTAGGGGTTTACGACCATGACCCTCGTGCCGCTGTCCTTCGCGAGGCACAGATATTTCGTCGCGACCGGCTGATTGTTGGCGATGTTCGTGCCCACGAAGATCAGCAGGTCCGAGCCAATCCAGTCGGAATAGGAGCACGTCGTCGCCGCGCATCCAATCGTGGCGCTGAGGGCGGCCGTGCTGGGCGCGTGGCAGATCCGCGCGCTCGTATCCACGTGATTCGTGCCGAAAAAGCGCGCGACTTTCTGCTGCGCGTAGTAGGTCTCGTTCGTAAGCCCGCGCGAAGTCACGAACCAGGCCAGGCGCTGCGGGTCGGTTTCACGCAGACCTCGCGCGGCAATATCCAGCGCGTCGTCCCAGGAGATTTGTCGAAAGCCTTTTTCTCCGCGGCGCCGCATCATCGGTGCCTGCAGCCGGCCTAGCTGCGACAAATGCCGTCGCGGGCTTTTGCGCAGGGCCTCGGCGTCTTCCAGGAGCCGTAAATCCATCGCAGGCATCGTATTCAACCGAAGCAATTTCAGCCGCAGCGCACAGAGATGGATTCCTTTCATGGTCCAATCGTGCATGCCCGTGGTGCCGAGCGAGCAGCCGTCGCAGCAGCCGTCGTTGAGGATGCGCCAGGAATACCGCATCTGGTCGCGATTCTCCCAGATCGCCTCGGCGATATCTTTGAATGCGTTGGGATGCTGTTCGTTCAGGCCGTACGGGACGAGGCTCACCCAGTTCCGTGCGCGGCTTCCGCTGAGGCCGGTTTCTTTCGCAGGAGAGGACATTCCTCGGGACTCCATGCGGGATCGCTTCGTGCGCCAGTCGCCTGGTTGCGTGGTTTCTTATTAACCCAGTTTATCTTCTGCGGTCAAGAGATCAACGGGTGATGCGAACGGGCGCCGCGAAGAGGAACGCACAATCGCCGTCCTCTGCAAAAAGTTTGGTGCCCGAAAGAGGACTCGAACCTCCACTCCCTTGCGGGAACTAGCTCCTGAAGCTAGCGCGTCTGCCAATTCCGCCATTCGGGCACAGCCGGGATTGTAATGAGGCAAATTGATTGTGCCCGCCCGCGGCGGTATTTGTCAACGCAACGGCCGCGGCCGGCCGATTCCCATTTTGGGAAGCGCGCGCAATGGGGTGTCCCAAGCTGAGCCGTAGAGGTGTAAATAGTTTACTGTAGAGTTAGTTCTGGGTTGACATTCGCGCCCGCCCATCATAGTCTATGTCGCATTTTACAGGGAGTGGGCTCGGTAGAATCGATTGACGGACACATCTCAATTTGACAAACAGCGGCAGGGCGCGCGAGTCGTGATGAGAGTTCCCGTGGAAATTCGGGGGACAACGGTCGAGGGCAAGCCTCTGGAAGAGTCGACGCACACAGGTGTTGTGGGCGTCCTCGGCGCCATGATTTGGACGTCCCAGAAATTGAAACCTGCCTCGGAAGTGGAAATCACGAACCGCTTTTCGCAGCGCACCGTCAAGTTTCGCGTCGCGTGGGTCAAGGAGAATCCGGAGGGGACTCTTTGGGAAACCGGCGTTGAATCGCTGCTTCCGCTGGACGACTTCTGGGGCGTGCGTTTTCCACCCAGGCCTAATCACCCTTAGATCACAGCCGCGGTTGCAACTTCCGGATCGGTGATATAATCCGCTCAAATTCGGCCAATGCGGGGCGGCACAGTCCATCGTCCCTTTCCACCCGGAGCCGTTCTCGCAGGGAGGAAACCTTGGAAGCATCTGGATCCATCATTCTCGATACGCTGATGATCGCCTGGGGTGTCATAACGGTGGCATTGGTGGTGCTCGTTGTGTACAGGGCTACTCTTTCGTCGAAAGAAGATGATCAGATCTTCATTGATGCCGCCGAACAGCACCACTACCAGGAGCAAGTGGCGATCATCGCCAGAATCTCGCGTTTGACCAGGCCCATCATCGCCCTCTCGGTCGTGTCGGGAGCGCTCCTGCTGGCCAGCGCGGGACTGTGGATTTATCAAGCGTTCAAGAGTTTCTAGCGCGGGCTGGTCGGCTCGATGGAATTGGCTGTGCTGGCGGCTTCGGGGAGCGAGGAGTCCACGATCGACGAGTGGTTCAGCGTAATCACCCATCGGTCGGCCTGCTTGGCCAGGATAAGGGTCGTGTGCCCGCGGAATTGGACCACCTTGCCGCCCACCTGCGTCGCATACACGAACTGATAAGTGGCCCACGCGGAATTGCCGTTCACCTTGATCAGAGTGTTGGATCGGTCCATTCGCGCGCCGCTCACCTGAGCGCGCTGCGCCTCGTAAGCCTTCAGGAAATTGTCCCAGCCAACGATGGGCGGCTCCCACCCGCCGCTGATCAGGACGACGTTGTCCGCGTAGTACTTGTGCAGGGACGCCGTATCGCCGATTTGCCAGTATCCAAGGGCTTCGCCAATGGCCTGATCGATGGCCTCGGAATCCGTCGTAGGAATTTCGGACTTCAAATCGATTGTGGGATCGGCCGGCGGCGCGCCCTTTTTCTTATCTTTTTTTTGGGCGCCCGCGGGAAGGGCGGCGGCCAGCAAAGCGAGGGCCAGGAGGATCCAAATCCGCAATCCTCTCACGCGGTTTATCGTGACGTGTTTCATGGTTGTTCCCCGCTGCTGAAGATAGCACGAACCGAATTCGACCCGGCCGGGAATCGGCCCGCGTGGTGTCGTGCCAGTGCACCCGTGCCGGACTCGGGGGTCCTTCATTTGAAGCGCGTTTTGCGCACCACGTCGAGGCCAAACGTGCCGTTTTCGTCGCGCAGGGCAACCACGGAAAATTCCCGGTTAATCGTATATTCGATCTGTATCACTTGATACTGCGTGGTCGTGACGTCCGTGATGTAAGTGATCACGAGCCCGCGGGTCACTTGTTGCTCGATCGTGACGCTGGCGATCGAGTTTTGCTGTGTGTTCAGCGCCGCGATCGACGGCCCGACGCTGAAGTGGCTGACCCCGAACAGGCGTTGGATGCGCCCACCCAGCTGGCTGGAGATCGCTTCGGAAAGCAGCGCCGAGGCGCCCATTCCTGAACTTTGTCCAGTGGCGGTTCGCTGCGCGCTTTCTTCTCCGGTCTGGCCGAGCGCGAGCAATTCGATGATGTCGCTCGAGGGCAGGGGCGGATCGGACCGGTACGCGAGGGTGAGCCGGCTCGCGGGGCCGGTGAAATCCAGTGTGACTTCATACTGGCGGATCGTAGTGGTGGCCTCGACGTTCAGTACCGGATCCAGCCGGAACGGATTGGCGAAATTGATGTCGCCGCGAGAGATGGTGTACTGGCTGCCCCGAAAATTCATTTCCCCGCTCAACAGGTGAATGTGACCGAGAAGAATCGGGTGCTCCCAGGTTCCGCGCAGGCGCAAGCTCGCGTCCGTCTGCAGGCGCGCTCCCGCCCATTCCATCCGGGAATCCGGGCTCGATTCCGCCTGCACGTCGAATTGCAAATTTTGCAGAAACGGGGAACTCGTGCTCGGCCCCGTGGACGGTTCCTTCGCGGATACCATGAAACTGCCGAGATCGAACCCTTCCGCCATCAGCAAGCGGTCCACAACGATCCGTCCGGAGAGCGTGGCCGACTGATCGTTTCCAGAAAGGCGTAACGTACCGCCCACGAGCCAGCTCATCCCGACCGGATAGCGGATGCGAACCTGGTCGGAGCGCGCCGTGAGTGCATAGTTCAGCGGCCCGCCGCCGTAGTTCACCGTGCCGCCGAGGATGAGGCGTCCGCCTCCCGTTTCCGCGGCGACGTTGTCAAACACCACGCGATTCACGTCGAAATTGAAATCTCCGCCGACGTTGCTAAGCCCCGCCGGAAAATCGCCGTACCGCAACGACACTCCCTCCAGATGGACCTTGCCGTTGAACCGCGGCGTGGCCACCGTGCCTGCGACCGCGGCATTGATCTGCGCCCGGCCGGTCGCTTCCAACTGCGGGTAGAAGCCGGAGAGCAGCTGGAGGCTCACCGCGCCGTCCAGTCGCAAATTGAGGGCTTGGTCCCCTGCGAAGCGGGCGGAGCCGGTGACGCGAAAGTCCGTGTCGGTGCCGCGCAGGCTGGCTTGTTCGACGCGCACTTCATCCCGGCGGTAGGTCAGCCGCACGGGCCCGACATTTTCCAGTTTCACGTTTTGAAAGTCGAGCGTGAGGCGCGAGAGATTTGCCTCCACCGCGAGCGATTCCGGGCGTGCGCCGAATCCCGCCACGTCAAATTGTCCGTCCACCAGACTGTGGCCGTTCATTCGGGAAAGATGGAGCGCGGACACCAGGAACGGATTGAAATCGATTCGCTCGGCCGTAACGTGCGCGGAGACTGGATAGTCGCCGCCCAGGCCGAGGTCCAAGTTGCCGGCGAGCCGCCCCGACGTCATCGCCGAATCGAGTGTTGCGCTCAAGCGCCGGCCGTCGGAGTCGAGTTTTCCGTCGAAACTTCCCACCACATCGCTGCCCAATTTCAAGTCGATCAGACGCACGGTGGCGTGCATTTCGGGAGCGCGCAGCGGTCCCTGGCCGTGGGCTTGGAAATTAACCTGGCCTCCCACGGCAAGGCGCGGCGTTTGAAGCTTCTCGATGGCTTCCAGCGGAATCGACGCGCCGGTAACGTCAAACGAGACCTCGCCCGTAGCGGTGTGATACTCCACATTGCCCGTTGCAATTCCCGCGGGCGCGCCGGGCGCATGCGCTGCCAGGCGCACCTCGGCGTTGGCAATGCGCACTTCGCCGGGTTGCATGGACAGTTCTCCCCGCGCTCGTTCGAAGCGCCACGATCCCGAAGTCGCGTTCGAAAGATCGAACAATCCCGAAACCCCGGGTTGCGCTTTCGTGCCTTTTTCGTGGAATTCTCCCGTCAGAGTGCCGTGCGCCGGATACGATGTCCCCAGCATCTTTTGCACGTCGTCGGTATCGGCGCCAACCAGGTTGACGTCAAACGTCCATGCACTATCCGGATCGAAGCCCCAATTGTCGAGATCCAGCGCCAGTTCCAGATCCGCGGAAGACTGGCCCCTGCGCGCTCGACCTCGCGCGATGCGGAGTTCATCGGGAGAATACGTGAGCTCGCCTTCGAGATCGTCCCAATACAGCGAGCCGTACCGCGCTTCGCTTCCCTTGAAGCGCCCCGCGAAGGTCGGGCCGCCCAGCGGCCCCGTCAGCCGCCCGTCCCAGTGGAACTGGCCGCCGATCACCTGGGGCTCGGCGTCCAGCCCACGCAGCCGATTGATGAAGTCATCCCACAACGTGAGGTCCGAAGTGTCAACCGACATGTCAATGGAAGTATCCACCATGCTGAGAGCGCCGCGGAACTGGATGCGGCTTGAGGGAGTCGTAATTTCGCCGCCAGGCGAGAGCGCGAATTGACCGTGGTCCATGTCGTAATGAAACTCGAAGTGCGCCGCCGTGGGAATTTGCCCCGGCACGGGCGTTGCGGGAGGCGACCAAACCGAAAACCCTTTCGAATCGACATGCTGGAAACCGGCGACCCAGGTAGTGGTGGCGTCCGCATCCATCCGGCTGCCCCAATGCAAAGGGTTGATCGGCAGGCTGGGGTTGTCCTCGGTGGCCAGCGCCTGATGCAGGTCGAGTCCCCGCACTTTCGTTTCGGCGCGGAATTCCAGCTTCGGCAGGCTGATGTGGACCTGGCTGCTCACATTTCCGCCAATCGCCAGGGCCTCCAGATCCGGCAAATCCACGCCGCGATTGTCCGCGCGGTAGCTGCCGTGGACGGAAATATTTCCGGGATGAAACCATTGGTACTTGATGGTGATCCGGTCGGCCGTGTAGCGTCCGCCAAAATTCATTTTTCCGGCGGAGTAACCTCCGTCCCCGGCAAACTCAAGATGGCCCCCGGGCGCGTTCCGCTGGCGCAGGATGGGCCACAGGTCTTCGAGCCGCAGCTGGCCCCGGTAGCGGAAGGTCCAGGCAGGCTGCGCGAAACTGGCAAGATTTGCCTGCGCGTCGATTTCCGCGGCGGCGGTTTTCCATTGCAACTGCGTGACGGAAAACGAATCCGGACGGAGCGTGAATCGCGCGGAAAAATTCGACGTAAACGGCAAGTTGCGCAGCGCGGCGATTTCAAATTTTTGCCAGGCGATCTGGCCGAGATAGACGGCGCGGCCGCTTTCGTCGGCGTAGTTCATCGCGAATTCAAAATTGCCGCCCTTCGCTTCCAGCGGAATTCGCTTGTCATTCCATAAAATGGCGCCATCTTCGAGGCGCAACTGCGCGATCTTCAAATCGAAGAGGCTGTGCATGTCCGTTGCGCCGGTCTGGACGGGAATCGCCGGCCCCGGAACGTTCGTCGAGCCGTCCTTTTCGACTTGAACGTTCGCGGAGAAATGCGACATCTCCACGTTTCCCAGCGAAATGCGGCGGCCCCACAAGGATTCGATGTGGATGTCGAACTGCAATTTGTCCGCGTGAAATAGGGGAGGACCTCCCGCCGGTTCGCGGCCGTGCAACGTCAGGCCGTCGAAGCGAGCGGTGAGCAGGCGCCAGCCAAATTCAAAATTTCCCAGCTCGACCTTCGCGCCGGTCGTTTTTTCCAGCTCCTCCACGATCGTGCGGCGCGCCCACCGATCCGCGAGACCGCTGGCAATCGCATAAGCGACGGCTAGGCCGGCGACGACCGCCAGGGCGGCGACCAGCCCCACCCCGTGCTTCAGCCCGAATTTTCGCTTCGTTGCGGTCATCGCTTTCGGCCCCGGCTGCGCCTCATGGCTTTCCGCTGTTGGGTTCGATTTCGATCTTCAGTCGCGCTTTGGTGTCGTCCAGCCACTTCGCCGTCAAGTCGCTGATCCCGCGCTGAGTGAGCAACTCGCGGATTTGCTCTTCGACCGCGGCCCGGTCCGGAGCGGACTGATTTTTCTTGGCCATCTCGGGTAACAATTCCTTCTGGTAATACGCGTCGATATCGGCGGATTCGATCTGCACGGACGGACGGAATTTGGAATCGACGTAGCGCGCGACATAAATCTGGCGGCTCAGCAATTCCTTCACCTGGTCCGCGGAAAGGCCCAGCTCGCGGAGACGGGACGCGTACGCTTCCGGGCTCGCAAATTGTCCCGTGAGCCGCGCGAGCTCGCGGTCCACTTCCGATTGCGCGGGCTGGGGAAAGTGCGACGCCGCGGCCTCGGTCTGCACTACCCACTGTTCGATCAATTCTTGGAGCAGCTTGTCGTCGCTGTCCGCACGGCCGTCGACCAGCTGTTGAAACGCGCCGAGTTCGCGCACCTGGCTTTGCAGAATGATGTCGTCCTCGACCCGCGCCACGATCCGGTCCACCACTCGCGCCGACTGCGGCTGCGCGAATGCCCCCAACGCCCGCTGTGCGCAGGCCGAAGCCAGGAGCCCGACGAAAACGATCAGCGCGCGGCGCATCAGAACGTTGTCCCCAAGTTCACGAAAAATTGAAATCCCGGCAGCCTCGTTGGCGAAGTCAGGCAGGCCTCCGTCGGCGTGGCCGGGCAGGTGCCTCCGCTCTGAATCAAGTATTGCGCGGGGTTCAGTTGGTAGCCAAGATCGAGCGCCACCGGCCCGATCGGCGTGCCGTAGCGAAACTCAAATCCCACGGTGTGCGAGAAGTATTGCATCTCGTTCGTGCAGTTCGTCAGGCAAACATTCGGAGCGCTCGAATTGAACGTGGGCGCCGGCGGAGCGATGCGAAGCGAAATTCTCCGGATGTTTGCGAAGACGTTCCCGGCGTCGTAAAACACCGCGCCGCCCAGCCGGTTGCCGATCAGCGGCAAATGCATCGGGAAGCGCAGGTCCTGATTGAAGATCAGCTCGGCCTGTCCGCCGATCGGGAATCCCGTGAACGGATCGCGCGGTCCCGCCTGGTTGAGGCCAAATCCGCGCAGCGACGTGCCGCCTCCAGCGAAGAACCGCTCGGGAAGCGGAATATCCGTGGAGACGGAATTGCCGTACGGCGTCTGAATTCCAAACCGCGTGGATTGCGCAAAGACCAGCCTCCGGCCGATGGGATGGTACGTAGAACTCTGCATGTACACGCGGATGAAATTCGCGGACGAGCCGATGGCTTTCATGGCCAGGCTTACGTCCACATTTTCGAAGTCCCCGCGGCTGGGATCGGAGATGCTGTTGCGGCGGTCTCGAATCCAGTTGACGTCGAATTCAGAGACATCCGTGTTCTGGCTGAACAGCGGAATTTCCTCGACCGCAATTTTCAGGTTGCTCGCGACCACGTGCCGGTACACGTACCGGTAGAGGATCGAGCTGCTGGGAGAAATCGTCTGCGCGAGCCCCACGGAACCCTCCGCCCGCCGGGAATCGAACGTTTGCACGTCCCGCGACAATTCATAATAGGCGGAGAGCTGCAGACTCAATTGGGGAGATCCGAAGTAGTCGGGGGCGATGTAGCTCATGAGCGCGCGGCCTTGAATGGTGCTGGCCCGCGCCTTGAACGAGAGGGAATCCGCCCGGCCCGTCAAATTCGCCTTGGTCAGCTCGAGCGTGCCTCGCGGCGCGAAGCTGAGCGACTGCGACGTCGCGCTGGTCGAGCTGCCCAGCCGTTGCGCCTCGAATCCCAGCCCGTACGCGATCGTGTAGCGCTTCGCTTCGTCCACCATCACGACGATTGTCTTCTTCTCGTCTTCGCCATCGGGATTTTGTGGCGCGATGGAAACGCGGCTGAAGATTCCAAGGTTGTAAAGCTTCCGCTGCGTCTCGACGACGTTGCCTTCGCTCAACGGTTCGCCCGGCCGGATCCCCACCTGACGCGAAATCACGCCGGGCCGGGTATGTTCGTATCCGGCGAGGAGCACGCGCGCGACCAGGACCTGCCGCCCTTCCGCGATGTGATACCTCAGCCGGACCGTCGGCCCAGCATTGGGTCCCGCCGGAGGCAATTTCTCGACGTCGGCGGTGAACCGGGCTTCCGAGAATCCCTGGTCGTAATACGTAGCGAGGATGTTGTCGCGATCGGTCGACACGTTGAATTCGGAATAAGGCTGACCCTTGGAGGAACCGACGACGCCCAGAAGTTCCTCCTGGCTCAACTCCTGGTTGCCGTCGATGTCCAGGCTGGCAACGCGCGTTTGCGACCCTTCCTGGATGACGAATTTCACGGACAGATCCCCTTGTCGGCCCTTGTAATTATCGCCGAGCTGGCTGTCCACCTCGATTCCCTCAAAACCGTTGGCTTGATACAGCGTGCGAATCGACGTGACGTCCTCTTGCAGCAATTCGGTGGAATACCGTCCCGGCGAGGCGTACGCGGCGGGCTGGATCTTCAGCCGGCCGCGAAGCAGCTCCGAGCCGAAATACTTGTTGCCCGCGAATTCCACATCCACCAGCCGGTGGTGGTCGCCGCGATTGACTTGGTAGGTGACCACTTGGGCGGCTCGACGCAGGACGCGGTTCGATTCCTCGGCGGGAGCTTCCGATACGGTGTAGTTCACCTGCGTGTCGAAGTATCCCGCGCGTTCAAACCAGTCGCGCAAGGCGCGGCGTCCTTCCTGCAGCAGGTCTTCATCCACCGCGCCTTCCTGGTAAATTGGAACCAGGCTGCGCAGCGTCCCCGCCGAAACTTTTGCGCCCACCACGGTCATTCGAACTTCAAGCCCCGCGTACATGGTGAATTCGACCGGCACGCGATTCGATTGGGGGTCGTACGCGCCGCGATGAATGGTAACGCGCGCGCCGAGATAATCTTTTCCCGCCAGCCATTTTCGCGCGCGGTCCGCTACGCGATTCAAGCGGTCGGAAGTCACCTCGGATCCCACCTTCACCTTCAAATGGCCTCGCAACTCCGCGTTCGCAAATTGCGTCTGATTCTGGACGGTGACGGCTCCGATCCTGGCGCGCGGACCGGGGGTCACGCGCACCAGAATGTCCATTTGAAGGGTGTCCAGGTGCGGCGTAGCCGTGTAATCGAGCTTGGCCTGATACAGCCCATCGTCCTCGAGTGTCTGGCGGAGGCGGTCTAGCGCTTCTTTCATGCCGATTTCGCGGAATGGCTCTCCGACATTGAGACGCAGCGCGGAGAGCGCCAGCGCGTCCGCCGGCGGCTCGCGCAAACCTTCGATCTGCACCCGGTTGATGTAGAAGTTTTGTCGGACCACGAAATCCAGGCGCACTCCCCCGGGAACATCGGTCAGCTCGGCGCGCAAATCGGCGTAGCGCCCCGAGCGGAACAACTCCCGAAGGCTCGCGCTCTCCGCTTCCACGGAATAGGGCTGCCCAGGTTGAAGCGTCAACTTCGGAGGATTTTCTTCGAGCACCGCGCCGGATTCCGCAATCACGCGCACCGCTACGATGCGCGGGGGCTCACCGGAAGCGCCGCCCTGCGCGGCGACGGAGCTCGCGCAGAGGAACCAGAACGCCGCCAGCCACGCGGCGAACCGTACGTAGGGACGATGGGCGATCGGCATCTCTCTTCACAACAGAGCTAGGGTAGCATAGCCGGGGTTGCCTTCCCGGCGCGAATTCCGCCCGCCGCGCAGAAAGCGCCACGTGATTTCCATGCGCGGCGCCCCGGCGCTATGATGGGAAGCAGGCTAGGAGAAAGCGCCTATGCTGACAACTCGATCCGAACGGGCCAGCGGCTAAAGCCGTGCCCTACAAAGACCCAGTAGTTGTCGCAGGGGCTCGGAAGCCTGTGCTACATAAACAACCTCATGGACCCAAAAACCTACGAACGATACTCGAGGCAAATCCTTTTCAGCGAGATTGGCGAGGCGGGCCAGGAACGCCTGCTCGAATCCTCAGCCGTGATGGTGGGTTGCGGTGCGCTGGGGACCGCTCTGGCGAATCTGCTCGTGCGAGCCGGCCTCGGCAAGCTGCGCATCGTGGACCGCGATTTCGTCGAGCCTTCCAATTTGCAGCGCCAGACGCTCTTCGAAGAATCCGATGCGCAGGAAGCCTTGCCCAAAGCGGTGGCTGCGGAGCGCCGCTTGCGTGCGATCAATTCGGGAGTGGCGGTCGAGGGCATCGTTGCAGACCTGAGTCCGAAAAACGCTGAAGAATTATTGGGCGGATTTCCGCTGATCCTCGACGGCACGGACAATTTCGAGACGCGCTTCCTCCTCAACGATGTGGCCATCCATCTGAACGTTCCCTGGATTTACGCCGCCGTGGTCGCGAGCTATGGCGTGACGCTCACCGTGCGCCCCGGGGAAACGGCGTGCCTCGCGTGCGCGCTCGAATCCGAAAACGGAAGCGGTTCGCAGGCCACGGGCACGGAGGATACCTGCGACACGATCGGTGTACTTGGCGCCGCCGCCGGCGTGATCGCTTCGATCGAAGCCGCGGAAGCCATCAAACTGCTCGTCGGCAAATCGGCTCCGGCGGGAGGGCGGCTCGTTTCCTTCGATGTCTGGTCCGGAAAATTTCAATCCGTGCGCGTGGCGCGCAACCCGGAATGCCGGGCCTGCGCGCGCCGCGACTTCCGTTACCTCGAAGGCGAAGCGCAGCCTCATCTGACGATGTGCGGCCGCGATTCCGTGCAGATTCACGAGCGCCGACGGCAACTCGATCTCTCGGCCCTGGGAAAACGCATCGCGCCCACCGTGGCCGAGGTGCGCGAGAACGGTTTTCTGCTGCGCTTCCGAGTGCCGCCCTACGAAATGACCGTCTTCGCCGACGGCCGCGCCATCATCAAGGGCACGCGCGACACCAGCGTCGCGCGCTCGCTCTACGCGCGCTACATCGGGGTTTAGTAGGACGGGCTTCAGCCTGTCTTCTTTTGACTTCTGCCATCTGCGCAAAAATCAAAACCGGACAGGCTGAAGCCCGTCCTACTGGAAGACCTTCAAATGTCGCAAACTTCGCCCTTGGAATGCAGCCGCGTGAGGCCGCGTCCCATCGCGTTGAGTTGCGCTTCGCCGAGCGTTTTCTCGATGCGCGGAAACACTTCGTTTTCTTCGAGCCGCACGTGATCGTGAAGGAGTTTTCCGAGGCGCGCGACTTCTTCCGCCTCGATGGGAATGTTCGCCGCAAGCCGCTGCTCGAAATCCACGACGGCGGCGCGAATCTCGGCGTGATCCGCAGGATGCGCATGACTTCGGCGTCGCGGTCGAGCCGCGTGTGCCGCGCGTACGCCGGCAGCAGTACCTCTTCCTCCTCGCGAAAGTGAACGTGCCCCGATTTGCGCCAGAAGCGCACAAACTTTTCCGCCTGCCGCTTCACCGCCGCGGCGCGCCGCGATTCGGGCGCTTCCGCCGCGCGCCGCATTTCCAGCGCCTGAATCAGCGCGAAATGGTGGTGCTGGCTAAGAGGGTGTAGGCTCGGATGGCGCTTCATGGTTCCATTTGCGGGACCGGATCGTACGAGGCAGTTTATCACAGGCGCGATCTTCGCAAGTTTTTCGTGGGGGTGCAGGTCGGGCCTATCCGTTGGTGCGGCCGATGGGTTGCCGGAGGGCGGCGCGGTCCAGATTTTCGCGCAAGTTCATTAAGGTCAGGAATGTGTTGAGGATGCGGGCCTTCATTTCGTCCGCCAGGTGCAGGCCGCTGGTGGAGGCGCGAGCCAGCATTTCGCCGTTCTCGCCTATGAAGCGAATGATCTCGACCTGGCGCGCGTGCGGCGTCTTTCCGTAGACGGTTTCGCGGCGCATCTGGGCGCAGTCGGCCTCGATTTTCATCGTGAAATGCAGCACGCACAGGTGAACCGGTTCCAGGGCCGCTGGGACTTGGCCCTTGCAACCGTGTTCGCTGCACGCAGTATGCATAGGCATATCCGGGAGACAGACTCCGAACCTTCATTGTAAGCGCCCGGTGCTCGAAAAATCCACAGCGTCAATCGAACGTGGGGCGAATCAGCCATCTACATACCTCGTCACTGATCCAGGCCAATCGCCGGGCCTCGGGAGGGTGCGGAT
This sequence comes from uncultured Acidobacteriota bacterium, assembly GCA_963800455.1. Taxonomy (GTDB): domain Bacteria; phylum Acidobacteriota; class Terriglobia; order Acidiferrales; family UBA7541; genus Palsa-360. The sequence continues at coordinate 3,294,799 of CAWDAY010000004.1, forward strand.
TCGAGCGCCGGGTTACAATACCCCGGGAATTGGGGCAGCCGATGCCCGGGCCTCGCGCCGTGGCCGGAAGAACCGGCGCTCCCCAAACCGAGAGAAATCTGGAGACTAGGCCTCACCATGGAAAAGACAATCGAAAGCGCTGAGCTGATCCGCTGGGACCTGAGCGTTCTCTACGCGGACATCACCGATCCCCGGCTGGACGCCGACCTGAAACATCTCACGGAGCTGGCTAAGCATTTTTCCGACACCTACAAGGGCAAGCTGGCGGAACTCCTGGGCGCGGCCATCCGGGAGTATTCGGAAATCGATATGCTCAGCGGCAAAATCACGTCGTACCTGTTTTTGCGGGAGAGCACGGACCTGACCAACGCGGCGATCAAGGCCAAGCACGCCGCCTTTCAGCGCGAATTGAGCGCCCTGCGCGGGGAGCACCTGACGTTTTTTGAATTGGAACTCGTTCAGCTTGAGGACTCCACGCTCAAGAAATTTTACGACAGCGATCCCTTCGTTGCGAAGCATCGTCCCTGGATCGAACATATCCGCACCTTCAAGCCCCACTTTTTGAGCGAGCCTGTCGAGTCCGCCCTGACCAAGCGTTCGCCGTTTGACTCCAGTTCCTGGAGCGATTTCTTTGACGAAGTCGAGGCCGACCTCAATTTTGAATTTCGCAGCGGAACGAAAAATCTGACCGAAATGATGCACTTGATCGCGGAATCGAAAGACGGCGCCGAGCGCGCGGAAGCCTTGAAATGCGTGAACGACGGCCTGGCAGGCCCTTTCGCGAAGTATGCGGCTCAGACGCTCTACATGGTTGCCGGCCTGAAAGCGGTGGAGGACAAGGAGCGTGGCTACGCGCATCCGATGGACGTCCGCAACAAGTCCAACCGGATCCCCGACGCAGTCGTCAGCGTTCTTCACAACGCCGTCACCACCCTGGGCGGGTCCCTGACGCGGCGGTATTACAAGCTGAAGGCGCGCCACCTGGGGCTGCCCGTGCTCCGCTGGAGCGACCGCAACGCCCCCATGCCGTTTGCGGACACGACCCGGATTCCATTCGAAGAAGCCGCGGGAATCGTTACCGGTTCCTATGAGAGTTTCAGCCCGACGCTCACGTCCATCGTGAAGAGCTTCTTCGCCGAGCGCCGCATCGACGTGCCCGTGCAGAAGGAGAAACGCAGCGGCGCGTTCAACTCCTCCCACGTGCTGCCGGGCGGGAAGTCCGTTTCTTTTACGCTCATGAATTACCTGGGCTCCAACCGCGACGTGATGACGCTGGCGCACGAACTCGGCCACGGCGTGCACGGCATCCTCGCGGGAGAAGCGCAGGGCCCGCTGATGTTCCACGCGCCGATCGCCTATTGCGAGACGGCCTCCGTGTTCGGCGAAATGACCACGTTTACTTTTCTGAAGGATCGCCTCCTCCGTTCGGGCGACAAACACTCGCTGCTCGCCCTGATCATGGCCAAGCTCGACAGCACCATCAACACGGTGGTCCGCCAGATCGGCTTCTCGAATTTCGAACGGCGCCTCCACGGCATGGATGAGTCCTACACAACCTGGTCGGAACCGAAGAAACGCTCCGTGGAAGAGCTGGACGCGATCTGGCTCCGGACGGCGAAGGAACTGTACGGCGAGGAAGGGGAAATCTTCACCTACGAAAACTCCGAGCACCTGTGGGCCTACATCCCGCATTTCCACAGCCCGTTTTACGTCTACGGCTACGCGTTCGGAGAGCTTCTGACGCAAAGCCTCTACGCGCAGCGCCAGCGCCTCGGCGCCCGGTTCGAACCGCTCTACCTCGACCTCCTGCGCTCCGGAGCCACCCAGGATGTCGTCGAACTGCTCGCGCCGTTCGACTTGGACGCGCGAAACGAGGCTTTTTGGAGGGACGGCATCACCGTGAGCCTCGGCGCATTGATTGAAGAGGCGGAGCAGCTGTCACGCGACATGGGCGTGATTTAAGCAAAGGCGCGGAGCGGCAGATATCGGTATCCGCGGCCGTTGCGATGGGCGGGTTTTCGATAAGCTGTGCCAGCTCAACCGGTCGATGCAACACCATCTGGTATAAATCTTTTCTCTAAAGATGGTGTTTATGACGCAGCGGCGACGGGTAAAGCTTTCCGCGAACCAGCGGACCGACATGTGGGGCCGTTGGAATGCGGGACAGTCGTTGCATGAGAATGGACGAGCCTTTGGCAAGGACCATGTGTCCATTCAATTGTATGTTGGCGCAGCACGGCGGGATTGTTCCGGGCGCCCGTCGTCGTTCGCCGCGCACGGCACGCGCGTGATAGCGGGCACCGCAGCGGTCAGATCGTCGACGCCATATCCATTCCTCCAGAAAGGCCCGCGGAAATCGAGGACCGTGCCATCCCCGGCCACCGGGAAGGCGATCTCATCGCCGGCACCAAGAAGAGTCACATTGCAACGCTGGTGGAACGTCATTCACGATTTACGAAGCTGGTCAAGGCGCCCAGCAAAAATACAGCTACAGTGGTCGCCGCGCTGAGCTGGCGCGTTCGCAAGCCGCCGGCATCTTTACGGCGCTCGTTGACCTGGGATCGCGGGCTGGAGATGGCCCAGCACAAAAGCTTCACGGTTGACACGAAAGTGAAAGTCTCCTTCTGCGATCCGCAGAGCCCGTGGCAGCGCGGCACAAACGAAAACACAAACGGCCTCTAGCGCCAGTACTTCCCTAAGAGAACAGACTTGTCCGGGTATTCCCAAGCGGAGCTCGAGGAGGTGGCGCTGCGATTAAATCAGCGACCCCGAAAGACTTTGGGTTTTGAGACTCCGGCAGATAAACTGCAAGCAGGTGTTGCACTGACCCATTGAGACCGCTGTACACGATGCGCACGACGGCCGCCCGCGGGAGCCGTCTCATGCGCCGATTTTCTTGACTGCACGACGAACCGATGTTGGCTTTGCCGAACCTACGGAGGATCCAAGCCGTCATCGTTCGAAACTACTGACGCAACGTAATCACAGGTGGATCGTTTAGCTTCACCACGAAACCGTCGAGGTTGCTCAGGTTGTTGACGTCGGTATCGGGCCGGAAGCGGACGCCTGCCGTATAGATCGTCGTCGGCAGGAACAAATTGAATATAGGGATCCGCCGTATTGGCTGCGTAACTACGAGTCCGTTCACCGAATCTCCCAGCAGCGTGGTGAAGCCGAGCGAGCCGAGCGTAGGTGAAAACTTGCTCACGAAGCCCGCATACGGATTGGGTACCAGCAACGGGGCGCCTGCAAAGTCCGACGCCGACGTGAACCCGGCGACATAGACCTGCCGCAAAGGATTCACCGAAATGGCGGTGCCCACACTGAATCCGTTCGTGCCGCCGAGGTATGTGGAAAACAGCAGATTGCCGAAGCTATCGAGCTTCGTGGCGAACACGCTGCAAACTTTGGACGCGGGCAGCGTGGGCTGAAAGGCGTTGGCGGTGGTGGGAAAATCGACCGAACATGCTTCTCCCGTGATGTAGGAGTCCCCACTTGAATCGATCGCGATCGCATTGCCCTGGTCGCCCGGCGCAGCTGAGTCGGCCGTCATCGTGCCTCCCAGGAAGACCGAGTACGCGGCACCGGAGCCGTCGGGAAGAATCTTGGTCACGAAAGCAGTCGAACCGGAGAAATCGCCGCCGGAAGGAGAGCCATGAGAGGGCGCACCGAAGACGGGGAAGTTCACCGAGTGTGTGGTGCCTGTTACATAGGCGTTCCCGCTGGCGTCGACGGCGACGCCATTGGCGCTGTCGACTTCTCGCCCGCCGAGAAATGTCGAATAGCTGAGCGCTCCGTTTGCGTCCAATTTGGCCACGAACGCGTCAATGAAGCCTCCGGCGAAAGCCGGCTGCATTGGCGGCACTGCGGATCCTATCGTCACGGAGGTCGGGAAACCGGGACTAACCGTATGGCCAGCAACGTACACCGCGTGCGTGGAATCCAGCGCGATGCCGCTTCCCTGATTTACGTTGTTGCTGCCTACGGGGTTGCCTCCAAATGTGGTGCAGTAGACCAGAGCATCGCCCGCCAACGAAAGCTTTGCAACGAACGCGTTGTCCGCATTCGGATCTGTGGAGGCGAACTGGCTATTCGTGGCAAAGTCCGAGGATAGCGTGTCCCCGGTGACGTAAATACCGCTCGAATCGACCGCGATGGCCAGCGGCTCGTCGTCGCTGCTCCCGCCGATAAACGTGGAGAAAACGATCGCCCCTGTGGGCGAAAGCTTGGTTACATAGAGCTGGAAAGCACAAAGCAGTATGTCGCCGATTTGATTGCAGGGTTTCGTAGGGTGCGTACCGGTTCCACCGACGATCGGGAAGTCCGTCGACCTCGTCGTTCCCGTGATGTAGGAGTTGCCCGAGGCGTCGGCGGCAATACCCACCACATCATCTTCGGCGTTTCCGGTAATGAACGTCGTGAACGTCACAGTCGGATCGATGATGAGGGTACTTCGCGGATCGTAATCGCCCATGGTGAACGCGGCGCGTTTGCCGTCCACGATTTTGTACCCGCCGGCAACATATATTTTATGGCCTGCAACCCGCTCCTGATAGATTGTCGGACGCGCATGACGCAACTGCGAGCCGTTCGCGGTCGTCAGCACAAGGTCGCCGGTCTTCGCATCGATGCGCATCGTTCGCGCTCCGTCGAAAGCGAGCTGGATTTGCGCAGGATCCGCACCCGGCGCGACCACAAAATCGTATTCGAGATCGCTGCCGCTTCCGTGGAAGGCCAGGTCAATCCCTTTATAAATTCCATCCACTTGCAGGCGGGCATATTGCGGGATGCGCGTGTGCCACTTCGCGGGATCATTGCCCAGCAGGTAGTTGCTGATGCCGCCGGTGGGCTCCAGACCAGTGACGGAACTCGGCGTCCGGCTTGCCGCCATAGTCATGCGGATCGTGCTGACGTTCGATTCGCGCGAAGCGGCGGAAGTCCAGTGAGCGTTCGTGGAGGTTGCCGTGGACTCAGAAAGAGCGATGGAGATGCCATCCGCGGTCAGGAAGAGCTGATAACCAGATCCGCGGCCGCTCCATTGAATGGACGCTGGAGCCTGTCCGAGGTTGGGTTCAAACACCGCGGGGCGGCTGAATGTTTGCGACTGCGGTGGTGCGGCCAGAAGCGTGGTGCTGAATACAAGACAGAAAATGGTCACTTTCAGCATAATCCCGATCCTCCTGCGAACCCAATCTTTGGAGCAGTCCGATGCCTATGGATTCGTAATCCGGTGCAGATGGCCGTGCCCAATGCGAAAAGTGCGAGGACTTGGCAGGGAGTATGCCACTTTCTGGGTTCGCTGACCAGAAAAATCACACTCCGTTCCCTTAACGAATGTTCGTCCCACAAGTCTCGTCTTTTCCCAGCTGGCGCTGATCCCGTTTATCAGGACCTATCCGGTCAAGGTGGGGGATTACTTACGCACCTGGATCTCTTCTGAGGGGCGTTATCGGTAGTTGACGTGACGCTCGAACTCCGCAAGGATTTCTGGTAGTCTTTTGCAGCTGAGATTTCGGGTGCGTCGTTGCGGCCCACAAGATCGACGAATCTTTTCATCGAAATCGTCGATCTCGGAGACCAGGTGATCGCAAGACCGGCCGGAGGAAGATCGGCCGGAAGGTGATCTGTTCACGGCGTGGAGGAACTACCTTGAAGCGGCTCATCATTTTTGTTGCAGCGGTGATTGCGGCGAGCATTTTCTTGACGGTGAAAGCTCCCGCGGTAAGCGCTCAATCCTGCGAGACCGCTCCTGCCCCAGACTGCCCGTACGGCTACTACGATTTTGCTCCCTACGATTGCGCTCCGTACGGCTACTACGGCCCGGAATGGTTTCCCAACGGCGTCTTCGTGAACGCTGGTCCGTGGTTCAGCGGCCCTGACAAATTCCACGGCTATGTGGACAACCACCTCGATCCCCAGCACGGCTACAAAGGTCCGTTCCCCAAACGCGGCGAGAAGCCGGACGCATCCAAGCATCCCGATAAGAATCCTGACTTCAAAGGAAATGAAGTACGTGACGGGCGCGGCCATGTCGTCGAAGAAAAGAAATAGCACCCATGGAATTGATCTACGGTTTGGGCGGCATGCGAAAGACGTTGCTGGCGAGTTAATCCTGCGAAGGTCAAGGGAATGGCGAACGCACTTCCTCGGCTCAACAAAAGTTCTAGACAAGACCTCAGGTCTGCAATAAGGTTGGATTTATGAGCAGAATGCATCGTGCCATTTCAAGTATAACGCTAGCTACATTCATGGGATTACTGGCCACGGCGCTCCTGGCGGCGCAAGGAACGAAACCCGCGGGAAAGCTCATATTGTTCGGGGACCTCAACGCCTTCGTGTCACCGTCGAATCCCAATCCCTGCACCGCAAAAAATCGATACAAGAAGGGTGAAACTGTTGGAATCCGTCTATTTGCCGTTGACGGAGGAACAGGCGAGCCCGAGACTTCCGCCGAAATCACAGTGCACATCAGTTCCGGTGGGAAAACTTACGACCTGCCTACACTGTTTCGCGGCGTGCCGCATAAGAGACCCGAGGGAAGAGACATGCCGATCCGTCCAGGCATGTGGACAGCCAAGTGGGTAGTGCCGGACGATGCCCCAACCGGGACGGTTGATCTTTCGGCTACAGCCCGCGACAAATTTGGCCGGACAGCGGAGTGGAAACCGCTGGGCGGAGAACCGTCGTTTCTAACGATCGTTCCCTAGCGGAGGAATTTCTGGTCAGGAATTCTCTCCGTTTCGGGACGATCGCCTTACTAAGTTTAGCTGTATTTTTCTGCGCGTGTCCGATTTCCTCTTCCGCATATCCAACGGACACATTACAAGCGGGCGCAAAACCGCACGCTGCTCCCATCCAAAAGCTCGAGTTGACGTACGGCAAGCCTGTGGTCGGCGCGATGGTTCGAGCAACAGTCGCAGGCCTGCCTTCCGGCAAGATGGTTGACCTCCAGTGGGGCACTGTCACTGGCGACTGGGTCATCGAAAATTATTACTTCTTCCGCGGAATGAAATACTCACCCGCTTCCTTGTCCCTTGGAAAGTTCCCGGTGGGCGCCGGCGGCCGGCTGGACGCGACCTTTGCGATTCCTGAAGACTATGGCGGCGTTCACGACGTCATCGCGAGCATCGATGGGCAAGCCGTCGCGCAAAACGGTATGGAGGTCACCCAAAGCTTCGAGATGACTCCGCTCGCGGGCCCGGTTGGAACGCCGATCGAATTGCGCGTCAAAGGACTGGGCTGGCGAACGATGGAAAATACCTGGGTCGTCAACTGGGATAACCGGGGAGTGGGATTCGTCACTGCGGTCAGCACTCACGGCTCCGCGGTTGCGCGCTTTCGAGCCGCAGGCCCCGAGGGCGATCATCCCGTAAAGATCTACACAGGATGGCAGGGACAAAGCTATCTGAATTTCCAACAGGCGCCGAACGCTTACCTGCCGCGGCCCGATTTCACCTTCCGAGTTACACCAGGCCGATCGTCCACGCCCGCCGTCTATGCCGACGAATACCAGGCGTATCCGCTACCGGCATCCGAAATCCACGTAGCGAATGGAAAGCTGAGCGTCAGTCCATCCCAGGGGACTGTCGGCGCCAAAGCCATGTTGCGCGGTGAAGGTTTTCCAGCCGGCACTACACTGGATCTTTTCTGGCAGACGTACGTCGGTAGCCGCGTGAGCGGCAATGGTTTCTCGCCGCACGAAACGGACATCGCGAAAGTGAAAGTTGGAAGCGATGGAAAGATCGAATTCCCTTTGACGATTCCTTTAGATCTGGGCGGGCAGCATGGCCTCGAACTGCGCGAGAACGAGAAACCGCTCGCGCGGGCTTACTTTGCGATCGAAACCAGCATCGTGAGCATGGATCCTGCCTCGGGTCCCGCCGGAACGCCGGTGACCATTCACTTGCATGGAGTCGGCTGGACGGAGTACGACAACCTGTACGCTGCGACCTACGATAACGCTTATATGGGATATGCCTGCGGCTTCAATTCACAGGGCGACGTTGTGATCACCTTCCGGGCGGCAGGGGAACCCGGGACTCACCTGATCGATCTTTTCCCCGGCATTTATCAGGGCCCGCCATCCGTAAATCAACTGCTCTATCGCATGCCTCAGTTGACGTATGCGGACGATCACCCAGGAAATAAAATTCCCGCGTTGCACTTCAAATTTGAAGTGACCCGGTAGCCTTATCCGGGCAAGTGTTGCAACGACCCATTGAGACCACCGGTCTTATCGGAAACCGACCCAATGCCCGGCAGTTCCTATTGTTTCGATTCGACAAAGCGTATGCTAAACTATCGTGGCAATGAGCAGGGATTAGTCCCCCAACTTATTTCCTAAGAGGCGATTTCCATGTCCGGGCACTCTAAGTGGGCCACAATTAAGCATAAGAAGGCGGCTACGGACGCCAAGCGCGGCCGCATTTTCACCAAACTCATTCGAGAAATCACGATTGCAGCGCGTGTGGGCGGCGGCGATCCGGATTCGAACCCGCGTCTGCGCACCGCGATCCTGGCCGCGAAGAATGAGAACATGCCCAACGAGAACATCGAGCGCGCCCTGGCGCGCGGCACGGGAACCCTCGAAGGCGAGCAATACGAAGAGGTGAATTTCGAGGGCTACGGCCCGGGCGGCGTGGGCATGATCATCGAAGTGGTCACCACCAACCGCAATCGCGTGGTCAGCGAGATCCGCCACATGATGAACAAGAATGGCGGCAACATGGCCGAAAATGGCGCCGTGGGCTGGATGTTCAGCCGCAAGGGCGACATCGTCGTTTCCAAGGAAAAGGCCAACGAAGACAAGATGCTCTCCATCGTTCTCGATGCCGGCGCGGAGGATCTGCGCGACGAGGGCGAGGCGTGGGAAGTGCTCACTCCTCCCGAAGCGTGCGAAGCGGTTCGCGAAGCGCTGGTTAAGGCGGGCGTCACACCGGATTCCGCCGAAGTGGGCTGGGTGCCGCAAAACTACGTGAAGCTGACCGGCAACCAGGCGGCCCAGATGCTGCGGCTCGTCGAAGCGCTCGAGGAGCACGACGACGTGCAAAAAGTTTCCGCTAACTTCGACATCGACGAAAAAGACATGCAGGCCGCGATGGCCGCGCAGTGATTTTAGTAGCACAGACTTCAGTCTGTGGGTTTTCGTCCTTGCAACGCCCAACCCCCACAGACTAAAGTGGAGTGAACCCCTATTTTGAGACAAACGGAACTGGCACACTTAGCAGTGAAAGGGGCTGCGAGTGGGCAAGAAACGGTTGCGGCGGCATACGCGGGAGTTCCGTCGGATGGCGGTGGAGCGACTGAAGAGTTGCGATAACATCGTGGCGTTATCGCAGGAACTGGGCGTTCATCGACGTCTGCTGTATCACTGGCGAGATCAATCGGAGTCTTGGCAAAGTGAGGAATCGCCGCCGGGTAGTTCGCGGGAATCCACTCTGCGGAAAGAAATCAGCCAGCTCAAGCGGGTGCTGGCGGACAAAACGCTGGAGCTGGATTTTTTCAAAGGTGCCTTGCAAAAAGTCGAGGCTCGACGCCGGAACAGCGATATGACTGGCGAGAAGGCATCTACGACGAAATCCAAGAAGTGATGCCTTTGCAAGGCAGCCTAAGCATCGAGCGCATGTGTCAGATGGCCGGAGTGAGCCGCGCGGGATTTTATCGTTCGCTGCGCGAGCGGGCGCCGGTCGAGGAAGAGATGGAAGTGCGGAGCATGATCCAGCAGATCGCCGTCCAGCATCGGCGGCGCTACGGTTATCGGCGGATCAGCGCGGAGTTGCGGCGACGCGGGATGGCGGTGAATCACAAGCGTGTGTTGCGGATTCTGCGCGAAGATAATCTGCTGGGTGTGCAGCCGCGAAGATTTGCGGTGACCACGGATTGCGATCATCGGTTCGAGGTGTATCTGAATCTGGCCGGTCGCATGAATCTGACGGGGATCAATCAGTTGTGGGTTGCGGACATCACCTACATCCGATTGCAGCAAGAGTTTGTATACCTGGCGGTGGTGCTGGACGCGTATTCGCGCAAAGTGGTGGGATGGGCGCTGGACCGCACGCTGGCGGCGCGCTTGCCGATCGCGGCGCTGGAGCAGGCCGTGGCCGAGCGACAGCCGCCGCCGGGATTGGTGCATCACTCGGATCGCGGCGTGCAGTATGCCTGCGGAGATTACGCCCAGGTCCTGCAACGGCACCGAATGATTCCGAGCATGAGTCGTCCGGCGAACCCCTACGACAACGCCAGTTGCGAGAGTTTTATGAAGACGTTCAAGCGAGAAGAGATTTACGCCAACCAGTACCGCGACCTGGAGCATCTTTTCGCGAATATCGAAGCGTTCATCGAACAATACTACAATCGGTGCCGGTTACATTCGGCGTTGGGCTATCGTTCGCCAGAGGAATTCGAGCGAGATGCCAGTCCAGCGATCCATTCTACTGGAGCAACAATGAGTTTTTTCAGGCATGGGGAGATCTAACCGTCCGATGATCGGGAAGACAAAAACGGGGAGCGACTCAACAGCCGCCCCCCGGCTCATCGTCCGGATGAGTCTCCGGCTGGCTATTCCTCGGCGAGTTGCTCTCCAGCAGAGCTCGCCTCCGCTTCACCAGTCGAACATCATCCTGAAGAAGAAGGCGCAGTTTGAGAAGTAAAATTCATGGAACGGCAAGTGTGCTAGCTTCAAATTGTCTCAGCTGAGGGGTTCACCCCAAAAGTCTGTGCTACACAACCCCGAAAAAACTGTGGCTGCACGCACCCCGCCGCCGTACACTCATTGCCGTGCCGCTCTCTTCTCAATCCAACGGCAATTTGATCCGCGTCCTCGGCGTCGATCCCGCCGCGGCGGGCGCCACCGGATACGGCGTGATTGAGAGCGACGGCCGGCGCTGCCGCATGCTCCGCTTTGGGGCGTTGCGCGCCACGCGCAAAGGTCCCGATCATTTTCCCGAACGCCTTCGCGAAATTCATGCCATGCTCGCGGAACTCATTGACGAGTTTCAGCCGCACGGCATGGCCGTCGAATCGGTGTTCACCGCGCTCAACATCAAAACGGCGCTGCGGCTGGCCGAAGTTCGCGGCGTGGTGTTGCTGGCCGCGGCCCAGCGGGGCGTTCCGGTGCGCAGCTATTCGCCCCGGGAAATCAAAGCTTCCGTGGCCGGCTACGGGAACGCAGCGAAAGACCAAATGCAGCTGATGGTCCGCGCGCTGCTGGGCATGACCGAAACACCGGAACCCGCCGATGCCGCCGACGCCCTTGCCGTCGCGCTGTGCCATGTGCAAGCCGAGCGGTTTCGCGCGCGGCTCGACGCAGGCGCCCCGCGCCCCGCGGCGGAAATCGAGACCGCGTCCTCCCTTCGCGGCGCACGCAGCCGCAGCGTAGCTTCACGCATCTCATAGTGACAATGACTCGAACCCGTTTGTCGCGTCGATTTCTGTGCCTCCTTGCAGGCGCGTGGCTGCTGGCGCCGTTGGCGCGCTCGAATCCGCCGGGCGCGACCGTCACGTACCGCCGGGTCTTCAAGAGCAGCAGTCCCGAATTCATCGAAATCAAAATCAGCGACCAGGGACAGTGCACCTACGATATCCGCCAACTGGACGAGGACGCCGACCCCGAGCCGATTGAAGTGGGTCCTGCCGTGAAAAAACAGGTTTTCGGCCTGGCCGCCGACCTGAAGAATTTCGCCGCGGGGAATTTGGACATTCAAAAGAAAATCGCCAACCTTGGCCAGAAGACGTTTCGTTACGAAAACGGCGCGGAAGTCCACGAGACCTCGTTCAATTACACGCTCAACCCCTCGGCTACGCAGCTGATGCAAATTTTTGAAGGGCTGGCAAGACAGCAGCAGGATCTGGACCTGCTCCAGCGCCAGGCCCGGTTCGACCGGCTCGGCGTGAACGACGCGCTCATGCAATTCGAGTCGGACATGGACCACCGCGTCCTGCCCGAGCCCGAACGCCTCCTGCCGATCCTGGACCAGATCGCCGCGGATTCCCACTTCGTGGAAATCGCCCGTTCGCGCGCCCGGGCCCTCGCGGATCGCATCCGAAATTCCCACGACCGCTGACGCCGCCACCGCACCCGCCCCAAGCCGTAATCGTATTAAACCGTATTTACAGACTCAGGATTATTCACTTGAGACAACTACATAGCATGGCTATACTTACCCGTGAATGGCCGGAATACCAAATCGTAGGTATTCCGGCACGTTCGCGGGGGTGTATATGGACTATTATTAGCGTTGTTTGTTTGGTCCTTGTGGCGAATCGCTTCTTGTTCTGTGGTGGTCACTCAATAAGGGGATCGTCGTATCATGGATTTGCTAGGAACATAACTCTGTGGAGGGAACGAAAAGTGCGGGCCGAAGAGAATGCGCTTGAATGACTGGAGAAATACCTTAAATCGAATCGGTGAACAGATGGAAGAAATTAGAGCATTAGACGATAAGGACGGCAAAGCCCTGGTCTGGTGAGAAGTCCCGTTAGAATATTATATCGAGAAACTTCGCGTATGGAGAGACCCGGCTGCGATCCAAAGTAGTGTTTAAAATGAAGGGAAAATACGGAGTCAAAAAATCTGAGGGAAGCAAATTTAGCTGGGCGTTCTTAAGCCGCATTCTTCTTCGTCAGCGCCTTGAACGTGAGCGGTATCGGTAGTCAGCAGGTTCAGCAGAGTTTCTGAGAACAGATACGGATTCTGCCGGTGACTAAACCGGAAAGAGACTTCCTCAAGATAGCGTTGCAAGTGCTTCACGGACACTTTATGCCAAGAGCCGATTATTCCGCGTTTCAGCAGCGAGAACCGATTCTCGATGGAATTGGTGTTGATCCCGTTTTCGCTGAACGCCACGGAATGATTGATTTTGCGGTACTTCTTACCGAACCGCTTGGCGAGCACGGGCACGTAGGCCCGGAATTCATCGCTGATAATCATTTCCACGTCTTTCGAAATGTGATGGCTGACGGCTTTTGCGATTTCTTCCTTGTTTGCCGAGGGAACCACGACCATGCGGAGTCTGCCGTTCCGTTCCGTCATTCCCACTACAACTGTTTTGTTGTCGCGCCCGGCTTGGTGTCCCTGTCCGATTTTCTTGCCGCCGATATAGGCATCGTCAATTTCCACGACGCCGGACAGCTTGGGCTCTTGGGCCGTACCGCGCATCATCGCTTCCCGAATGCGATGGCAGAGGTACCACGCCGTCTTGTAGCCGCCGATCCCGAGCACGCGCTGGATTTGCAAAGCCGAGATGCCTTTCTTCGATTCGCAGATCAAATAGGTTGCCAAAAACCACTTTGTCAGGGGAAGATGCGAATCGTGGAAAATCGTATTGACGGTCACGGTGAATTGCTGCTCGCAGTCCTTGCAGCGCAAGGCTTCTTCGCGCCCACCGATGCGGGCGACGTTCTTGCTTTCGCACTTCGGGCACACAGGACCATTCGGCCATCGTAGCTGTTCGAGATAGGCGCGGCACTTGTCGTCGTTATTAAAAGTGGTCAACATATCGGGAAGGTTGGTCTGAATATGGCTCATAACTACTCTCCTAAGAAGGGCTTACGGAAGCCCCGGAAATCACCGCTGGCGACGAATAAGAAGGCGATTCGGAAGCTATTCCCTCGGGAAGTGGTCAACGAACTCAACTCCATCGTGCAGCAAGCGGATAGCGTTGAGCCGAAGGTTCCGAAGGTGAATGCTTGATTCATAGGCCGAGAATAGCAGAATCTCGTATTTGTGTAAAGTGAATAATCGTGTACAGACTCCGAAAATACGAGTATAAATGTATTTTCCGGAGGCGCTTGTGAATTCCGAGGAATTGCTCAACCCGCGTGACGCGGCCCGCGCGCTGGGAATCAGCTATCCCACCCTCAAGCAATGGATCTACAAGAAGAAACTGCGTAGCATCCGCACCGCCGGCGGGCACCACCGGATTCCCGCGTCCGAGATCGAGCGCTTCCTGCCGCGCACCGAGGACAAGGACGTTCTGGCGGGGCGCCGCAACTTTCGCCGCATCAGCGGGCGGAATCAGCTCGTCGGCAAGATTGTCGAAGTTCGCTACAGCGGCCTGCTCGCGCAGGTGAAGCTTTCGATCGGCGGGCAGCGCATCTCTTCGATCATTACGGCGGATGCGGCGCGTGAAATGCGCCTGGAGAAGGGCCAGACGGCCGCGGCCCTCATCAAAGCTACGGAAGTCATGATCGTGCGGGTGTGATTCCGAACGGTGCGAGGATGAAAACGATTCGTGCAAAGTGGGCGACGGTCGCGCTCGCCTGGTCCGCGCTGCTGGTCGCCCCATTTTGTGGCGCGCGCGCCAGGAGCGCGGCCCCATCGCGGCCGGCGACGCCGCAGTCGTGCGGCGTCCTGACCGTGGCCGCGGCCTCCGATCTGACCTACGCGATGAAGGAGATCACCGCGAATTTCGAGAAGGCTACGGGCTGCACGGTTCGCCTTAGCCTGGGCTCTTCCGGAAACTTTCTCACGCAAATTGAAAACGGCGCGCCGTTTGACGTGTTTTTCTCCGCCGACATCGCTTATCCGAAGAAACTGGAGTCGGAAGGTCTCGCCGCGCCGGGAAGTACGTATCTCTACGCGGCGGGCAAAATCGTGTTATGGACGAGGAACGATTCCCGCGTGGATGTAAGCAAAGGCTTTGCCGCGCTGCGCGACCCGGCGGTGAAAAAAATCGCCATCGCCAATCCCGCGCATGCGCCGTACGGGCGCGCGGCGGAAGAAGCGCTGCGCCGCGCCGGCGTCTATGATTTCGTGGCGGACCGGCTGGTGCTTGGCGAAAATATTTCGCAGACGGCGGAGTTTGTCGAATCCGGAAACGCGGATGCGGGAATCGTCGCGCTGTCCCTGGTTCTTTCTCCCACGATGAAGGACAAGGGCCGCTCTTGGGAAATTCCGGAAAATCTGTACGCGCCGCTTCAGCAGGGAGCCGTGATCGTTGGCGCGGCGGCGAATCCGCAGGGCGCGCGGCAATTTCTGGAGTACATCAAGACGCCCGCGGCCGCCGCGCTGCTGGAGCGATACGGATTCGTGCTGCCGGGAAAAACTCCCGCCGCGGGGAAGCCTTGAACTGGCAGGCGATCGTCCTTTCGCTGAAGCTGGCCGTTAGCGTCGCGGCGATTCTGCTGGCCGCGGGAGTTCCGATCGCCTATTGGGTCACGTTCTCGCGCTGGCGGTGGAAATTTCTGGTCGAAGCGGTGGTCGCGCTGCCGCTGGTCCTGCCTCCCACGGTGCTCGGCTACTACATTCTGGTGGGACTCGGCCCGCGCCATTTTGCCGGCCGGATTTGGCAGTGGTGGTTCGGCCACACGTTGCCGTTTACGTTCTCCGGATTGCTCGTGGCGTCCGTGCTCTACAGCTTGCCGTTCGCGGTGCAGCCTATCGCGGCCGGTTTTGAGGGCGTGGATCGCCGCCTGATCGAGGCTTCGTGGACGCTGGGCGCCTCGCGGCTCGAAACTTTTTTGCGCGTTATTCTTCCTCTTTCGTCGGCCGGGGCCATCACGGGAATCGTGTTGAGTTTTGCGCACACAATCGGCGAATTCGGCGTGGTCTTGATGGTTGGCGGAAACATTCCCGGAGTGACGCGCACGGTGTCGATCGATATTTACGATCAGGTGCAGGCCGCGAATTACGACGCGGCAAACCGCACGGCGCTGGTGCTGCTCCTGTTTTCGTTTGTGGTGCTGAGCGTGATTTACGGAACCAATCGGCGGGCGTTGAGCTGGTGGCGAAAGGCCTAACGGGCACGGGCTTCGCGTGAGGGTGCACTCCTCGCTGATACGAACTGCCACAGGCTGAAGCCTGCGCCACTGAAAAAAACTATGTCACTCGAAGTCGCGATCGAAAAAAGCGTGCCGGGGTTTCGGCTGGCCGTCGAATTTTCGGCGGACGGCTCGCCGCTCGGCTTGCTGGGCCCTTCGGGCTCGGGCAAGACGATGGCGCTGCGCGCGATCGCGGGCCTCGAGACGCCGGACCGCGGCCGGATCGTGCTGCACGGGAGGGTGCTATTCGATTCCGAACAGGGCATCAACGTTCCCGCCCGCGCGCGCCGCATCGGATTGCTCTTTCAAAACTACGCGCTGTTCCCGCATTTGACCGTTGCGGAAAATATCGCGTTCGGATTGCGGCGTCTTCCGGAGGCGGAGAGAAAGCGGCGTGTGGCCGCGCAAATCGCCGCCGCGCACCTCGAGGGTCTCGCGGATCGTTTTCCTTCGACGCTTTCGGGCGGCGAGCAACAGCGCGTCGCGCTGGCGCGCGCGCTGGCCATCGAGCCGGCCGCATTGCTGCTTGACGAACCCTTCTCCGCGCTGGACACGCATCTGCGCGGCGCGCTCGAGCGCCAATTGCGCGAGACGCTCGGCGGCTACGGCGGATCGACGCTCTTCGTGAGCCACAATCTCGAAGAGGCCTACCGCGTTTGCGAAAAGCTGGCGGTGCTGGCGAACGGAAGCGTGGCGGCGCACGGGCCGAAGGAGGAAATTTTCCGCCATCCTCCGGCGATGGAAGTGGCGCGCGTGACGGGCTGCAAGAATTTTTCGCGGGCGCGCCGGCTGCCCGATGGCCGCGTGGAGGCTCTGGATTGGGGCTGCACGCTTCACGTGGCGCAGGAATTCGCCGCGACGGCCCGGCACATCGCCATCCGCGCGCATCACATCCGCGTGCATTCCGCGCGGAAACCGGGCCTGGAGAATTCCGAGAATGTGTTTCCGTGCTGGCTGGCCGCGATGGCCGAAACGCCCTTCCGCGTCACGCTGGACTTGCGCATTGCCGCCGCGCCTGCGAGTCCTTCCGATTTTCATGTCCAGGCGGAAGTGTTCAAGCAGGAGTGGGAATCGTTTCGGGAACTGCCGCAGCCGTGGGCGATCGAGCTGGCCGCGGACCGCGTTTTTCTCCTGCCGGATTGACGAGATTCGGTTTTTTTGAATGAGGCGTCGCAAGCTGCGGAAAATGGCAGATTCTTGTTCTTCCGGGCGAAGTGTGGAATCTCTCCTGCCTTCAAACCCCAATCAGAGAGATTCCTCGGCACGCGGCGTGCCTCGGAATGCCAAGTGCTTTGAAACTCTCCGAAGTCCGTACGGAGTGACTGGGTTTGATTGCTATTCGATCGAAAAAGCGGACAGGCTGAAGCCCGTCCTACGGGAGCGCTTCCGTGGACGGCGTGCAACCGGAAACTACGCCGGCGCAGGTGTCTCGCAGGAAAAATCCGGTAGAGGTGGAACCGAGATTCGTCGCCGCGGACTGGAACGTGACGAAGCGCCCCGATGCGTCGATCGTCGCCGACGTGCTCGGGCCGTTGGCTTGCGTTCCGTCGGTGGCGACGGAAACGCGCTGCGTGGACGGCGTGCAGCCCGAAGCAACGCCGGCGCAAGTGTCGCGCACAAAAACATCGGTGACGCCGTTCGTATCGCTATCCACCAAATTGCTTGCGGAAGACAGGAAGGCGACGTAGCGCCCGTTCGCGCTGATCGCGGGGGACAGGCTGCCGCCGTCAGCGGGGTTGGTGCTCACCCCGATCGAGACCAGCGTCTCGGAAGGCGTGCAGCCGGACGGCGCGCCAAGGCACGTATCGCGGACAAAAACATTTTGCGTCGATCCGGCAATTTCGGAGACGCCATCCGTGGAAGCCAGAAGGTGCACGGCGTAGCGATGGTCCGAACTGAGCAGCGGCAAAGTCAGCAAGCCGAGAGCGTCGCTGGAGACGGCGCCGGCCGTCGCTTGCGCCGTCGCCGCTTTTTGTCCGGCGGCGGGAACCGGAGTGAAGACCGTGAACGTGGAGGAATTGGAAGTGCCGCCGCAGGTGATGCCCGTTCCGGGTGTGCATCCGGTCGGCACAGGATTGGCGACTGTTACCGGGATGTTCGCGACCGCTGCGACATCCGCCGCCGCTATGGACGCCGTGAGTCCGGTCGTCCCCACGAACGTAGTCGTCCGCGGGCTGCCGTTCCACTGAACGGTGGAGCAAGGCAACAAACCGTTTCCAATGACCGAGAGAACCAGGGCTCCACTGCCGGCAGCCGCGCTCGAAGGCATCAAGGAGCCGATCGACGGCACGGGGAATGACGATGGCGCCGTCATCGAAAACGGAAGCGAGTTGGAAGTCATCGCCGAATTGGACACAGATACGTTTACTGTTCCCAACGCTGCGATGTCGGCGTAGGTGATTGCCGCGTTGAGTTGAGACCCGCTGACGAATGTGGTGGGACGCGGCGAGCCATTCCAATTCACGACGGTATCGCTCGTGAAAGTGGTTCCCGTCGCGGCAGCCACCGTTAAGGTGAATCCCGCCGGGCTGCAGTACGGCGTCGAATTCGGGGGCGTCGAGCCTGTAGATGCCGAAAGCGACGCAATGGCCAGAGGGGCGACCGTGAACGGGAGCGCAGTCGACGTTCCGCCGCCGGGCGCGGGAGTGAAGATGGTGACGGGCACCGACCCCGCCGTGGAGAGATCCGAGGCGAGAATCGTGGCGCTCAGAAGCGTCGGGCTGAGATATGTGGTCGCTCGTGGCGATCCGTTCCACTGCACGACGGAACACGGCACGAAGTTGATCCCGGTCACGTTCAGGGTGAACTGTCCCGAACCGGCAGTCGCCGTGGACGGATTTAGCGGTGACGTGCCGGTCGGCGGCTGAAAATTCGTGGACGGCGCCACGATGGAAAAATTGACGGCATTAGAGACCGCGGAACCGTTCGAAACGGTAACGGGAAAACTTCCCGCCGATATGGCATCCGCAAACGGAATGATGGCGGTGAGATATGGCGTCGTGGAAAGGGGCGACGATGCGACATAAGTCGTCGGACGCGGCGTGCCGTTCCAATTCACTACGGACCCAGTCGCGAAATCGGTGCCAAACACGTTCAACGTGACGGTGGAAGGGCTGCAGCTTGGCGCGGTAGGCGAAGTCGATGTGGCGCCGAATAACGTTGCGGACAGCGAAGTAATCGTCGGAGCAGGCGGCTGGGTAATCGTAAAAGTCGCCGCCGCAGGCGCAGGGTTCGTGAGCGTCGTGCCTCCCCCGGGTCCCGGAGTTACCACAACGACCTGAGCGGTCCCCGCGGCCAGCAGATTGGATGCCGGAATCGTCGCGGTGACTTGGGTCGGACTCACATACTGGGTCGGCAGCGTGGTTGTTCCGTTGGAGGCGCTCACCCACTGCACGACCGAGCAGGGAAGGATGTTGCCGCCCATGACAGTCAATGTCACCGCAGCGCTTCCAGCCAGAGCGCTCGCCGGCATCAGGGAGCTGATCGGTTGCGGGGCGGCCAGATTCGCCGTTGGGGAAGTAATGGTGAACGGGAGACCGTTCGAAGTGCCCGAGGAATTGGAGACGGTAACCACCGCCGCGGCAGTGGAGGCTGTGTCTGCCGGCAAGATCGCGGCCTGAAGTTGTGTGGGAGTACTTTGATTGTTCAGGGGCGGCTTCCGCGGGGATCCATTCCAATTTACCACCGAGTCGCTCGTGAACGTCGTGCCGCTGCTCGCGTTCACCAGCAGACTAAAACTTGTAGGATTGCCGCAAAAGGGAGCGGAAGTCGGCGAAAGCGAGGCAATCGAAGGCGGAGTCCCCGGCACCTGGCCGACCGTGAACAGGACAACGTTCGATATTTCGGTCGTTGTTGTGGCGTAAATATTCTGCGTCGGGGACTGCGCGGAGCCGGGAATTTGCACGGCGATTTGCACGGTCCCCGGAGTGGCCAGCAACGAGGCCGGCACCGGCGCCGTCAACTGAATCGAACTGACCAATGTGGTGTTCAGAGGCGTGGTATTCCACAAAATGAACGCGCCGGTCGTGAAGCCCGATCCATTGGCCGTAATCGTGAACCCCGAACTTCCCATGGTCGCACTGCTAGGGCTCACGTAGGTGAGCACGGAGGCGGCCGTCTGGATGGATAGGTTCGTGTTGTAGTCTTGGCAGGCGGACGCCAGCCCGCAAGCCACCAGCGCCACGATTAGCCACTTGCGCGAACACATCCGAACACGCTCCTAGAAAGCCATCCTGCCGGAATTTCAGGCAGACAAAGACCGGGTGCGGGTTCTGCTGGAAGCCCGCCCGAACAACGTTAGATCGATCCGGGTGCTGAGGAAGTCAGCGATGAATCCGTTTTCGGCAGACTCTGCGCCCTGATTTCGCCCGCCCGGGTGAAATCCTCAGCGCAAACGTGCAGCCGACGCCCTGGAATAGGAAAAACCCCCACCAAACCGGCCTGTTTCTGATACCACCAGAGCAAGCCCAAGTCAACACGGGCCGCCCGGACAATAGCTTACCCCAGCGGTCGTGAGATGCACAGCACGCGCTGGCCCGTTGCCCGGCGGGGCCTGTAGCTACCTTGGCCCGGGCCCCAGGCTCGCGAGGGCTTCGCGCGCGAGTTGGTGCGATCTATCCGCGCAGGGGGCTTCCTCCCAGGGAGCATCGGCCGCGGTGCGGAACATCGCGGCAGCCTCTTCCCGATGGCCGAGCTTTTGCTCGATATCTCCGGCAAGCAGCAGGAAGATGCAGTTCTTTGGATACGCTGCGACGAGCGGTGCTGCGGCGCGCTCGGCCCGCGCATAGTCGAAATCGTAATTGCGCAGGCTCTTGGCCATGTTGAAGCGTGCCTCTAGTTGGGTCAGTTGTCCTTTGGTGGACGCGATCTCCAGCTGGCGCAAGCCCTCGCGCTTGTCTCCGCCGGGTATACCCATGAAAAATCGCAGGATCTTGGCCAGAGCCGAAAGCGTGTCGACGTAGTAGTTGTAGAGGCCGAGGCCCAGGTAAGCGTCCGACATCTCGGGATCGAGCTGGAGGCACCGCAGCAGGTGCTTGCGCGCCTCGACGCCCGCGCGCGCGACCGGCATTTTCTCGTAGCGCAGTCCCAGCAGGCGCGCGCGGGACGCGTATCCCAATCCGGCGTACAACTCCATCTCCGCCGTATCGGATTTGGCGATGGAGGCCTCGGCCAGCTGCGCCACTTTGTCGGCGAGCGCGAGTTCCGCGTTGTCGTCGGCGTCGGCGGGACGCGTATGGCTCCAGGCGTCAATCGTGTTGTATTTGCGCTCGGACCACTTGCAATAAATATTCCACCAGAGCACGTCGGCTTCAATGAGGTAGCCGAGAGGATGATCGGGCCGCACGGCTTCGAGCTTATGGGCCAGCTCGATCGCTTCCTGAGGTTTGCCCGAGTACATCAGGTCGATGGCCAGTTTTGCGTCCGGGGAAATATCGAGATTCGAGGCGCGAGCCTCGCCCGCGGCGAAGAGCGCGATCGCCAGGCAGAACCACACGCGGAAGTATCGATTCCGGAAGCGCATTCGGTTATTCCGAATATTTTTTCTCGGCGACGTATTTGGGGCTGAGCAGCCACGCGCCGTGCACGTACATCGCGAAGCATTCTAGCGCATACACCGGGAACGCGAGGTAACCGGGCGCGGGCATCTGGAAAATTTTCCACTGCTGGCCGATGGGGAACGTGTAGATCCAGCCCGCGCGCGCCCAATAATTCCAGAATTCCCACAGCCAGCCGCATACCCAGCCCGCGGCTAAAAATGAGTAGAGCCGCGCGCGATGCCCGCGCGCGAGGTCGCCCTCGAACGAAGGCAAATGGAGGCGGCAGTTGATCGGCTCGAAGAAGAAACAAGAAGCCGAGCCAGACGAGGCCGAACAGATACGCGGCGGCGCGCGCCGGCACGAGCAGCGGCGCGATCAGCATGGCCGCGCCCAGGACGATGAACGCCGTTTCCATCGCGCGGCCCGCACGCAGAGGACGCGATTCTTCCGGAAACCAGCCGAAGGATTCGATGAGCGCGGCGGTCATGAAAATTCCCGGCGTGATCGTGGCGAACGCCCAGGCGTAGCCGATCCACTTTTCGATGTGCCCCTGCGGCAGGCCGACGTAGGCCCAATTCGCGAGCCGCAAATTGTAGGCCTCGAAAATCAGCCATAACGGGATGGAGAGAATCGCCATCTTCAGCAGGCCCAGCGGCTCCTCGCGCAGCCGCGAACGCCCGGAAATGGCGAACACCGCGCCGTCGGCGATCAAGATGTACGACGTCCAGGCCACGGGACTGAAATATGTCGCCGCCGGCTCGATGCCGTGAAACATCAGGTATTCGGCGCCGATCAACGCGGCGAGACCCAGCCATCCGTGCGCGGGGAACGGCCTGCGGCGCGCGCGGAAAAATTCCACGACCAGGACCGTCACGGTCGCCGCGGTAAGAATTATCCCGAGCTTCAGCATGAGGCGGAGTCGCTCCGCGACGATTGTGCACTATTTTTTGTTTTCGGATGCGAGGAACGCGCGGACACACGCGTCCACGGCGCGATGCGCGGCGGGATCGAATCGCCGCCGAAACTATCGCTTGTGCGTTTGCACGTAGTCGATGGCGAACTGTTTGAGTTTCGGATTCGTCATGCCCAAGTCGGTGGCTTCCTTGGCGGCGCGGTCCAGGTCCCAGTGATCGATCATCATGCGCTTGATGAACCACATGGTGGCCGCGCGTCCGCCGTGGGCGCAATGGATGAACGCCGGTTCGGCGCCCTTCTCCGTGATCGCCGTCAAAAACTTATCGGCGGCGGCGGGATCCGGCGCCTCGGTATTAAAGGGAATGGAATAGTAACGAATGTCGGCGGCCTTCGCGGCTGCGGCTTCTTCCGGGAGGTTGGCGCCGTCCTCGCTGGCCTCCCGCAGATTGATGATCGAGGCGAAGCCGTACTTCTTGATTTCGGGCACCGCGGTGGCCTTGATGGCGCCGGAACAGGCGACCGTCGTCTCCAAGCGGTGGAAATTAGTGATGCCGTCCACATTTTCCTTGGTGACTTCCTGCGCTCGGGCCGGCGAGGCCGCCAGCCACATGCTTGCAACCAGGCCCAGTGCGATGAGGAAACGTGATTTCATGGCAACCCCCTCTCGAAGTATTGGCATTATCCGTCGAACCCGTTGCAAAAGCTAGTTGCCTATGCGGTCCACTGCCGCGCAGGGAACGGCTGGTGGTGCGCGGGTAAAAACTCGGAATCCTGTTTTTCCTTCCCCCGTTGATAGAGGTCTTCAAGCCAATGTCTTCTGTATGTTGAGTTAAGGCCGCGCCGCTTCCCGCCGAAGTGAAAAGCAGGGCGAGCATTCGGGCCCTTCCCGTTTCAAACTGAACCACGCCCGCAGACCAATTGGCGGAATCAGCCGCCGCGTTTGGAAGGTGCCGATCGTGACCGCAAACGAGAAGTCGGAACGAAAAGCGGGGCGCGCCATGCTGGCGGACGTTCCCGTGTTTTCAGCGGTCGCAGTGAGAACGCTCCAGCTCGTTTCCAAGGAGCGCGGGCAGCTCCAGGAACTCAGCGAGCTGATTGCATCCGATCCGGCGATTTCGAGCGGCATACTGCGCATGGCGAATTCGGCGCTCTTCGGGGCCCGCGTGGAAATCCGCGGCATTTTGCAGGCGATCCACCTGCTCGGGCTCGAGCGCGTGAAGGGAGCCGTGGTGACCGTGGCGATGACGACGTATCTGGGCGCCTCGCTCGAAGTTCCGGCCTTGCGCGCGTGCTGGCGCCACAGCCTGGCTTGCGCCGTGATCGCGCAGGAACTGGCGCGCATCAGCCTGATGGAATCGGACGTAGCCTACACGGCCGGCCTCATGCACGACGTCGGCCGCCTGGCGCTCGTGGCGGGCTATCCCGGCGAATACGCCGACTTTCTGGCGAGCACGGAGCAAGAGCCGTGCGATGTTCCGCAGCGCGAACGCGACTTGTTCGGAATCGACCACTGCCAGGCGGGGCTCCTTCTGGTGACGCGGTGGAATCTGCCGGAACTGTTTCGCTCGGTCACCTCGCGGCACCACGACCCTGCGGCCGTCGGCGAGCCGCCCGAACTTTCGGTCGTGCGCCACGGTTGCGAAATTGCCGAGGCTTTGGGATTTAACGTCGCCCGGTCGAATCATTCGCGCAGTTATGAGGAAATACGGAAGGAACTTCCCGAACGCGGACGGAGCCGCCTGCCACGGGAAGCCTCCGAACTCAGTAACTTCATCGCCAGCAGGATCAATTCCATCGAATGCGCATAGAAGAAAGTTCGTCTCCGCCGCAGGTTCCGTAAGGCAGGCGGATCGACCTGTGAAATCCGCCAATGAACGAGATTCGCACGCATCGCGCACTTCCGATGGATTCCTTCTCCAGCATCGCCTACGTCTATCTTCGCTCGAAGCTTTAGGCCCTTCCGTGCATCTGATATGCTTTGCCCGCTTCGCGCCCCTATGTCCACACCGCTGCCGGAAGAGCAACTCGAACGAGGACTGGGCCTCTCCGAGGCCGTCGCGCTGAACATGAACGCGATGGTCGGAATCGGCCCGTTCATCGTGATTCCGCTCGTCATTCAGGCGATGGGCGGCCCGCAATGCCTTTTGGCTTGGGTGGCGGGCGCCGTGCTTTCGCTGCTGGATGGGCTGGTCTGGGCCGAGCTGGGCGCGGCGATGCCGCGCGCCGGGGGCACGTATGCGTTTCTGCGCGAGATTTACGGTCCGGGGCGCGGGGGACGGCTCATGTCGTTCCTGTACATCTGGCAGACGCTGATTCAGGCGCCGCTCGTGGTGGCGTCGGGCGCGATCGGTTTTTCGCAGTATCTGACGTATCTGGTTCCGCTGGGAAAATATCAGCAGAAGGGGATTTCGGCGGCGCTCGTCGTTTTCCTGGTGCTGCTTCTGTACCGCAGGATTTCCGCGGTCGGATTGATCTCGAAATTTTTGTGGATCGGCGTTGTGGGCACGATGCTGTGGATGATCTGGGGCGGCGCGACGCATTTCTCCGCGCGCATGGCGTTCGATTTTCCCGCCGGCGCGTGGAACTGGTCGTGGCTGTTTTTCGCGGGACTCGGTTCGGCGACGGTCAACACAGTTTACACGTACCTGGGCTACTACCACATCTGCAACCTGGGCGCGGAGATTCGCGAACCGGAGCGCAACATCCCGCGCGCGATTCTGCTTTCCATCGCGGGAATCGCGGTGCTGTATCTCGCCATGCAAACCAGCATTCTGGGCGTGGTTCCGTGGCGCGAAGCGCAGAATTCGCAATACATCGTGAGCACGTTTGTCGAGCGCTTGTACGGGGCGCGCGCCGCGGACTTCGCCACGGTGATGATTTTGTGGATCGCGTTCGCGTCGCTTTTCACCACGCTGCTCAGCTATTCGCGCGTGCCGTTCGCCGCGGCCGAGGACGGCAACTTTTTCCCGGTCTTTGCGCGCGTGCACCGCAAAAAACATTTTCCTCACGTCTCGCTGCTCTTCCTGGGTGCGGCATCGCTCGCGTTCAGCGTGCTGTTCCGGCTTTCCAGCGTGATCAAGGCGATCATCGCCGTTCGGCTCATTGTGCAATTTATCAGCCAGGGCGTGGGCGTGATGATTTTGCGGCGGCGCTGGCCTCCCGAGCGGCTTCCCTTTAAGATGTGGCTCTATCCTTGGCCCGCCGTGCTGGCGATTCTGGGCTGGGTGGCGTTGTTTTATTCGACGGGATGGACGTTCGCCCTCGGAGGGCTTGGCGTGATTGCTTTGGGGATCCTGACGTACATGATTCAGGCGCGCTACCGGCGCATCTGGCCGTTCGCCCCGGCCGTGGCCGGCGAGGTGCAACGGTGAAGCGCCGGCAAAAACGCAGCCTTGTTTCCTTGCTCGCCGCGATCTTCGCGTTAGCCTTTGTGGGGCCGTTCGTTTCCGCGCAGCAGGAAGCGCCCGCTCCGGGCCGCGGCCAAAGCGTCGCCGACACGCTCGAATCGATCCAGAAAGCGCGCATGGTGACGCGCGTGCTTTTCACCGTAGCTCACCCCGACGACGAAGCCTCGACGCTGCTCACCTATTTGCCGCACGCCCTGGGTACGGACACGACGCTCCTGACCCTCAATCGCGGCGAGGGCGGTCAGAATGCCATCGGCCCCGAACAGGGCGCGCAACTCGGCATCCTGCGCAGCTCCGAGCTTTCCGCGGCGATGAATGTGGAGGGGCCGCACCTCTATTTCACCCGCGTCGTCGATTTTGGATTTTCCAAAACGCTCGACGAGACCATCGCGAAGTGGCATGGCGTCGAGCTGGAAGACATGGTGCGCGTCATCCGCACGGTGCGCCCGAACATCGTGGTCAACGGTTGGGGCGGCCAGAAGACCGGCCACGGCAATCATCAGGATTCCGGCTATCAAACGCCGAGGGCCGTGGAAGCCGCCGCCGATCCCACCAAGTATCCCGATCAAATTGCCGAGGGACTCAAGCCGTGGCGCGTGGAGACGATTCTCAATCCGGTGCGCGCGACGACGCAGCAGGAGAAAGTGGACTACACGGGTTCGTGGGTCGTGCCCGCAGAGGAAATTTCACCGATTTGGGGCCTCAGCTACCGCGATATCGCGTACGAGGGCTATCTGCATCACCGCTCGCAGGGCGTGACGCCGTTTCTTAATTCGCCGTTTATCCGGCGTCCCTACGGCCTGAAAAAGGCTACTGGCGGCGCGCCTTCGCCGTCCGATTTTGCGCAGCGGATCACTTCGCTGGCCCGCGTGATTCCGGTGCCGTCCCAGGATTCGCTCGCGGCCGCCGACCACGCGCTCGACGACGCGCGAGTGGCGGCGGAAAAGCTCGACTGGCCCGGCGCCGTGCGTTCGATTGCCTCGGCGGGCAAACAGATTGCGGCGCTCGAAGACCGCGTGAAAGCGTCGCAGGATCCGCGCGCCGCGGACGCGCTGTGGGAGCTCGCGCAAGTTCGCGAGCGCATCAACCACGCGTTCGCGGATGCAGCGTGCGGTAAAAATCGTTTCCAATTCCGACCGCAGCGAACTCGTCGCCGGAGAAAACTTCAGCGTGCGGGCGCAAATCGCGCACCGAAACGATCTGCCGGCGACCTTCTCGAAGCCCGTTCTCATTCTCCCGCCCGGATGGAACATCACGAAACAGGAAGAAAAAGACGGTTCGACCAATTTTACCGTGGCGGTTCCGGCCGGCGCGCAACGGCCCCACTCGCCGGGCGATTTCATCTACCCGTTTCCGCCGGCGTTTATCAACGCGTGCACGCATGTCGAGGCGAATGGCTACGCGTTTGACGTCACGACGCCCGTCGAGAGCCTGCGCTCGACCAGCGTCAGCGTGCTGAGCTACCCGCTGCGCATCGTGCCGCCGGTCGGGATCACTCCCGAGCCGGAGCAATACGTGGTCGTGCAATCGCGCGAGCCCAGCCAGTTCGATGTGTTCGCGCGCGTGCATTCGTTTGCGCGGGCGCCGTCAAAAGTGATCGTGGGCGTGGAAGTGCCGTCCGGGTGGAAAGCGCCGGAGCCGGAAGTCGTGGAATTTTCGGGGCCGGGCGATCGTCTCGTTCACCTGACGGTCCTGCCTCCGGCCAACATTGCCGCGGGAGACTACGAGTTGAAGGCGTTTGCGAAACGCGGCGCGGAAACCTTCGAAACTTCGCTCGAGCCGCTGCCCTCTTTGCCCACGTATTTGTGGAGCGCGCCCGCCGGCGTGCCCGTGCATGTGTTCTCGATCGCCGTGCCGGAACACCTGCGCGTGGGCTACATTTCCGCGGACAATGATGCGGCCATCCCGGATTCGCTGCGCCGCCTGGGCGTGGACGTGGAAATGCTGGATGCGAACGCCCTGGCCTTCGGCGATCTAGCGGGGTTTGACGCCATCGTGGTCGGCATGCGCGCGTACGAGTTGCGCTCCGATGTGGTCGCCTCGAACGCGCGCCTGCTGGATTACGCCGCGGGCGGAGGCACGCTCGTCGTGCTGGACCAGCGGCCTGCCGTTTGGGATCCGCTCAAGCCCGCTCCATTTCCCGCGACGATGGGGCCCGGCCCGCGCGTCACCGACGAAAACGCGGCGGTGAAGTATACCGATCCGGCGAGCCCGCTCCTGAATTTCCCGAATAAAATCGAAGCGCACGATTTCGACGGTTGGGTTCAGGAGCGCGGTCTGTATTTCTGGGAAAAGTGGGACGCGCAATATCACACTGTTCTCTCGATGCACGATCCCGGTGAAAAGGACGTTCTGGGGAGCCTGCTCTGGGCGAGCACCGGCAAAGGCACTTACATTTACACGGGCCTCTCGTTCTCACGCCAGTTGCCCGAAGGCAATGCCGGCGCCTTCCGCCTCTTTGTGAATTTGCTGAGCCAGTCGCGCAATAAAGCAAAATAGCCGCCCCCGAGAGCAATTCGACTCGGGGGTTGCCTTTCACACTTCCTAGGCCGTTCGGTCCATTGACAATTTATCCACCGCAAACGAGACTAGGGTCCTCCCTTCCAGAAAGTGAATTCCCATGCTCGCCTAGCCGCCCGGCCCCGACGCGACGTGCGATGGATCGTATCCAGATGCGCCGCGAATAGGAGCGGGTTCGGTATGGGCGAACTCAGAATGGGAATCATGAGGCAAGACGGTGTCGATTACTGGTGTGCCGATCCGCATCCTGCTGATAGGCGAAGCGAAAGACGCTTGCCGGCTTCGCGGACTGCTTGACCCGGAAGATTCCACGCGTTTTCACATCGCGCACGTAGCGGACCTGGAACTAGCCGCCGAGCGTCTCTCGAGCGATCCCACGGATGTTGTGCTGCTCAGTCTCGGCTCGAAACAGCGGCAGGGCCATGCCTACATACAAGCCGCGCGTGCGGCCGCGCCGGACGCCCCGATGGTTGCCCTGGCGGAGTCCGAAGACGAGGCGCTGGCCGTCGAGGCGTTGCGGCAAGGCGTGCAAGATTTTCTGGTCGAGGATCGTCTGGACCGCCGCGTCCTGGCGCGGGCGTTGCGCTATTCCATCGAGCGGCACAGGCTGCAGAAGAGCCTGCAAGAACTTTCCCTTATCGACGATCTGACCGGGCTGCACAACCGCCGGGGCTTCATGGCCCTGGCCGAGCAGCATCTGCGAATGATCAAGCGCAAAGGCGCGGCGCTGCTGATCTACGTGGATGTGGACGATTTGAAAATGATCAATGACTCGTACGGCCACCAGGAGGGCAACCACGCTTTGACCGTGACGGCCAATGTCCTGCGCGCGTGCTTTCGGCAGTCCGACATTCTCTCGCGGCTGGGCGGCGACGAATTCTGCGTGCTGATGACCGACGCGGGGCAGGACTCGGTTCATCAGGTTCGCAAACGACTGCAGCACCGGACCGATTTCGTCAATGGGCTCTCCTCGTGGAACTTCCGGCTTTCCCTGAGCGTCGGGATGGCCAACGTCCCCGTGACGCACCAGCCTCCTCTCGAGCAATTGCTTCTCATCGCCGACGGGCGCATGTATGAAGAAAAGCGCGATAAACGATTGCGCCGCACGGAATCGCTACCCATCAGGCAATCGACGGTGGCGTAGGAATCGCGGAAGGATCCTCGGGGTTCTCCTCGGTTCGCTCAAGCAATCCCCAAGTCTTGCCGATACAGCCTGAGTGGGGTATTCGCGTGGCCTTGCGCCTCGTCGCGCATGGCTGGTTGCTCCGCTGCCAACGTGTATGGACGGGGGCCCGAATGCGTTTCCCGAATCGCGAGATATGCCGACCCGGATTCACGCGCCGTGCGATGCGCTGTCTACTCGTCAACAAGGTGAATCAGCCACAACCCGAGACTCGCCGCCTGGAGAAGTCCGCATGAGCCAGATGACTACGAATGCTCCGCTGACGACCCTTTGGAATGCCGATGCGCCGTTACACGCCATCCTGATCGAGAACTCCGCTGCCGATGCGGAGAAAAGCATTCAGGAGCTCGAGCGCGCCGGATTTCTCTGCAAACCCAAAGTGATCTCCACGCGGCCGGAATTTTTGGAGCACCTCGGGCGCTTTTCGTTTGACGTCGTACTCGCCGATTACCAGCTGCCGGGATGGAACGGCATGGACGCATATTCCGCGATGCGCCGGGCGGGACGCGACGTCCCGTTTATCCTGGTGACCGAAACTTTGGGCGATGAAGTGGCGGTCGAGTGCATCAAGCAGGGAGTTACGGATTACGTCCTGAAGGAGCACCTGCCGCGGCTGCCTCTGGTCGTGGCGCGCGCGTTGGAAGAAAGGGCCCTGCGCGACGCCCGCAACCTCATGGTTCAGGCCCTCCGCCAGAGCGAGGGCAATTCGCTTTTTCTTTTCGCTCAGAATCCTCTGCCGATGTGGGTGTTCGACAATGAGACGCTGCAGTTTCTGCAAGTGAACGACGCGGCGCTTCTCCATTACGGGTTTGACCGCATGGATTTCCTGCGAATGGGCGCGGTCGACCTCCATCCGGCCGACGAAGTTCCAAAATTGTTGACGGCTCTGCAGCATTCGAATCCACGCGAACCACTGGCCGGCGAATGGCACCACCGCAAGCGGGATAACTCGCTCATCGATGTGGAAATGTACCTGCACAAGATGGAATACTCCGGCCGCGGCGCCGCGCTCGTAGTGGCCCAGGACATCACCAATCGAAAACGGGCCGAGGAGGAGAAGCAGAAGTTCTTTACCCTGGTGGAATACAGCCGCGATTTCATCGCCGTCGCCGATCTCCATGACCACATGGAATACGTCAATCCCGCGGGCCGCGCCATGCTGGGCATCGAAAGCGCCGAATCCGTGAAGGGAACGCATTCCCGCGACTACGTGATTCCCGCCGATTTGCCGCTTCTGTATGAAACGGTTTTGCCGGCGCTCCGAGCGACCGGACACTGGAATGGAGAGCTGCGGTTCCGCCATCGCGAGACCGGGCGAGCCTTGCCCATGGATTTTGTAGGGTTCCAGGTGAAGGACCCGAAGACCGGCGAGCCCCGCTACGTCGCGACCGTTTCAAGGGACGTGACGGAGCGCCGCGCCCTGGAGCAGCAGCTGCAGCGCGCCCAGAAATTCGAGGCCTTCGGCCAATTGGCCGGAGGGATCGCGCACGATTTCAACAACGTCATAGGAGCCATTCTCGGTTGGGCGGAGCTGGGACAAGAACAAGCCGCCTCCAGCGACCCGGCTCTGGAGAATTATTTCAAGAAGATTCACCTGCAATGCGATCGCGTCACCGCTTTGATTCAGCAACTGCTGGCGTTCGCCCGGCGGCAGATTCTCGAGCCGCGGAGCCTCAACCTGAATCAAACCGTCCACGACGTGCTGAACTTGCTGGACAAAGTGATCGGCAAAGACATCGAAATCAAGAAGGCTTTGGCGGACGATCTGGCTTCCGTGAAGGCCGACCCCACGCAAGTCGAGCAGATGCTGATCAACCTTTGCATCAATTCCCGCGACGCCATGCCTAAGGGAGGCCGCATCACGATTGGAACGAGCAATGTCGAAATTTCCGAGGAAGATTGCCGCCACACCGAGGGATACCAGCCGGGGCGCTTCGCCGAACTCCGGGTAAGCGACACCGGAGTCGGAATGGATGTCGCGACGCGCGAAAGAATCTTCGAGCCTTTCTTTACGACCAAGGGAACCGGAAAGGGCACCGGTCTGGGGCTGGCCACGGTTTATGGGATCGTCAAACAGCACAACGGATTTATTCAGGTAGAAAGCGAACCCGGCGAGGGCAGCACCTTCGCTATTTTGCTTCCTGCGAACGAAGCCCCGGTCGCCGGCGATGTTCGCTCGGCCCTGTCCGATGACTCCCCGGTTCGCGGCGGTTCCGAAACGATCCTGCTCGCGGACGACCACGAAGGCATCTGCGAAATGGCGCAATCCGTGTTAACGGCGAAGGGATACAAAGTCCTGGTTGCGCATGACGGCCAGGAGGCCGTCGAGATGTTTGTCGCCCATCGTTCCCGCATTTCGCTCGTCCTGCTGGACGTGATTATGCCAAAGCGTAGCGGCCCGGAGGTCTTCGCAGTGATCAAGAATCTCAGTCCCGGCGTGCCCGTCGTTTTTGCCACAGGCTACAGCAATGAGACCGCAGTCCTGGCCGATCTCGTCGAGCGCGGCGTCGCCGTGCTGAGAAAACCCTACAGTCCTTCGGCGCTCTGCCGGCGCGTTCGCGAAGTCCTGGACGCCCCCGCGGTGTCACGCCCAACCGCGTGATGGGCGCGTTCCGATTCTCGTAGCGGTCCCATCCGGGGTGGCAAATGTGCCACCCGAATTTGGTTGTTGACACGATTCCCTGCGTGTGTTATTTCCTGAATCAGATTAAGTGGTTATTCCTTGTACCAGTTACTTTCGAAGATCCGGCAGCGGCAATTATCGGCTTTAGTTTATTGAGTTTACCCAGCAACACCCCACCCACCCCGGGAGGCGATAACCGATCTGGTTATCGCCTCCCTTTTTTGTGGCTGCTTGATCCTGCGTCCCTAACTTACGCCGCAAACAACGAGGACCGCAGAGACACGTTCCGGCAGGAAGGCCGGCGAGTTCACGCGCAGCGGGGGAACGAAAGGAATATGGGACAGGAAATGCCTTCCGGAAGGACCGTACCTACTTCTTGTTGACTTCCAGGTTGCGGACGGCCCAATCCTCAGGAGGGAAACTGATGCGCCAGAAGTCAGGATTTGGTTTCGTGAATTCGAAGGCGACGTTGAATTTCCCGACTCCGGCGGGCGTAACGAGCTTCACGTTACATTCGATTTTTTCGCCGGTACGCACGTTTTTCATGGAGACGGTCTGGCCCTGATCGATTGCCGTGGCCATTTCGACAAGCGCACCATGCGCATTGACGATAATGGTGTGGGTCTCTTCGCTGAAGGGAGGTTTACCGGCAACTTTCCCTTCGACGACCACGCGCACTTGAAGAAACAGGCGCTGGCTGCGCCGCCGGCCTGGTGTGGGTTCCATTATGCCGAAGCCTCAAAGTTTCCGTCGATTGGGAGTTGGCTCACCATCGACAAGATATACCACGGTCGATAACCCAGGGGTGAAGTCCCGCAGCCGTATGTATATTGAGAAGCAACATGGTTTGAAGAAGCGAGGATCATCCCGCAATCGGAGTGGAGACCGGCGGCTCGGCCGACGGTTCTTTTTCCTTCGATTTTCTCAGCCGCTTCTCGGCATACAAGGTGCGATCGGCCCGCTCCAGAAATTGCTCGGTAGTTTCGCCCGTTTCGTAGGCCACCCAGCCGGCGGAGAAGGAGATGGGAATCGTCATGCCGGCGTATTCGGTGTCCATGGGGCGCAGACGGTTGATGAGCGCTTGGACCTGGGTGCTGGCGCATTCGGGAAGCAAAAGCAGGAACTCGTCCCCGCCCATGCGCGCTGCGGTGTCCGTTTTCCGAATCACGGAATCCAAGTGCCGCGCGAAGTGCTTGAGGACCTGGTCTCCCGCAGGATGGCCGTAGGTGTCGTTGATTTGCTTAAATTTGTCGAGATCGAAGGAAATCACGGTGAGAGGATGACCGTAACGCTTGGATCGTTCGGCTTCCGCCGCCAGGCGCTCCTCCGCGACGCGGCGGTTTAGAAGGCCCGTCAGGAAATCGGTCTGCGCCCGCCGCTCGGATTCGTGGGCCCGCGCTTGCAAGACCTTCATCTCCTCGATCTTTGTGGAAAAATCCCGCCGCAGGCGCTTCACGGTGACTTGTTGATAGATGGTGTAGGCGTTGAAGATCAACACCAATCCAATCAGTCCGCGGACTGCCCGGGCGATGCTGGCTTCAAAGAACGGGTCGTCCACTTTGATCAGGCCCGGAAAGCTCATGGTGAAGACGGCAAAAGTCAGCAGGAGCATCACCACGACCGCCATGCTCCAGAGCCACCAGTCCCGATGCTCCAGCTTCCGCAATTCCGCTTGCAACTCGGACAAGCGCGCTTGCTCGGCGGGATCGGACTCGTTCAAATGCGAAATCGGCGGCAAGACACTCATAAATAGATCGTCACGGGTTGCGAACGAAATCGGCACCCGCGGGATAACTACAAGTATAAATGGGGAGAAAAACGGGGGCCGGAAAAAATGTGCTCGGCGTACCGCATCGGCCACTGCACTACGGTACAGTCGCTAGACTCAGCCTGCGGGAACGGCGACTTACCCGCCTTTTTTCAGTTCGGCCAGAACCAGCTTGGCAACTTCGCGCAGAGTCTCGAACACCCCTTGGCCCGTAATGGCTACGGCCTCGAGCACGGGTTCGCCCTTCACTTGAAGAGACTTGGTGAGATCCGCGACGGAAAGCACTCCGGGCAGATCGCGTTTATTGAGCTGCAGGACGTACGGAATGGTAGTGAAGTCGAGTTTGTGTTCTTTGAGGTGCTCGCGAAGATTTTCGAGCGTTTCCAGGTTCGCGTCGAGCCGTTCTTCCTGGGAATCCGCGACGAACACCACGCCGTCGGCGCCCTTCAAGATCAACTTGCGGCTCGCTTCATAGAAGACCTGGCCCGGAACCGTATAGAGGTGAATGCGCGTTTTGAAACCGCGCACGGTGCCGAGGTCGATCGGCAGAAAATCAAAAAAAAGTGTGCGATCCGTTTCCGTGGCCAGGGAAATCATTTTCCCTTTTTGCGCAGTTCCCGTGTGGTCGTAGATCCACTGAAGGTTGGCTGTCTTACCGCCCAGACCTGGGCCGTAGTAAACCAACTTGCAATTAATTTCGCGAGCAGGAAAATTGATAAAAGGCACGGTTGTCCGGACTGACCGGGTTCTCTTTTATAGCATACGCATGAAGGCAGGGCCAATCCTCAAACCGCTGGTTGTTGCGGGCTAGGCATCGGGAGGGTACAGAACCTAGACACGAACCCTTCCAGGCCCATACTACGGGGTTTTGTAGATGTCTGGTTCCCTTGTTTCAAAAGATGTGGTACTTCCTATCCAACCCGAGGGAGGTTGCGGGCATCCTTGGAGATGATTTTGCCAGGCTCTAACTTCTGACACGGTTCCGACCGGTGCCGATTTAGCTGCCCAATCTGAAGGCGATTGATCTATACTTTGGTGCTCAATTTCCCATAGAGGAGAAACGTCCAGATGAAAGGATTTATCGTTGGTGTGCTGCTCGGAGCCGTGTTGTTTGCGGGTGGCGTGTACTACTACTTTGTATCGGGAATGGCTCCCGCGGCAGTGGCGGATCCGCCGATGATGATGGAGCGGAAGATGGCGAACCGCTCGCTCGGCGCGCATATCGATAAGGCCAATGTGCCCGCGCCTCCGATCCAGCCGAGCGAAGATAATTACGTGGCCGCAGCCAAGAGCGTATAAAGACCAGTGCGCCGGTTGCCACGGCTTGCCGAACCAGAATCCCCCGGCGATCGCGGGCAATATGTATCCGCGACGCGACGCTGATGTTCAAAGGCAAAGGCGTAACGGACGATCCCCCGCAGGAAAGCTACTGGAAGATCAAGAACGGCATCCGCCTGACGGGCATGCCGACATTCAAGGGAATCCTGGACGACACGCAGATGTGGCAGCTGGCCCTGTTCGTCGCCAATGCGGACAAGCTTCCGGACTCCGCAAAGAAAATGTTGGTTCCGGAACCGCCGGCGGCTGCGGCAATGCCCGCCGCGCCTGCGCCGGAGAAGAAGTAATACTTGCTGCATCAGGGGGAGCGCACCCGGCGCTTCCCCCTATGCCTCGCCCGCGTTGACGATGGATTGACACGTCTGTTAGACTCCCGCAAATGGCGAGAACCGGGAAGCCGACAAAACGCGCGTGGACGCAGGGCTGCCGGTACGTCGAGCAGCCGTAAAGTCATTGAAAAGCAAGGAAGCTAGCAAGGTCGCGGCACACGCGGAAGCGGTTCGCCAGATGGTCGATCCTCAATTCGAACAACAATTAAAGACCTACGAGCAGGCCGTCCAGCATTTTCATCAGCAAAAATTCGCCAAGGCCAAAGAGTTGCTCGAAAAAGTCCAAGCCGGTCCGAGCAAGGAATTGGCGGACCGCGCGCAGCGTGCACCTCCGCATTATCGACCAGCGTTTGGCCAAGCAAGCCCGCGCCTTCCTTTGCGCACGCCGGAAGAGCATTACCAGGCCGGTGTGGCCATGATGAATCTGGGGCGGTGGGACGAAGCGCGCGACCATCTGCTGCGCGCGCGCAAGATGGCGCCGAAAGCGGATTACGTTTTCTACGCGATGGCGGCGCTGGATTGCCTGACCGGCGAAGCCGAATCGGCGATGGAAAATTTGAAAGTCGCGATTCAATTGCGCCCGGAAAACCGCTACCACGCCCGCAACGACGAGGATTTTGCATTCCTGCAGGAAGATCCCCGCTTCACAGAATTGCTCTACCCAGAACGCGAAGCCTCCGGCGCCTAAAGAAGTTCGTGCGGCGAACTCGCTCCATGGCGATGCAATCCCGATGAAAAAAAGAACGCGACAACGCACCGCGATTCCGGGCGGAGTGCGCGTCGTAGCGATCGGCGGAGGCACCGGCCTTTCCATGCTGCTGCGCGGGTTGAAGCACTACGTCGCCCGGCGGCGCCAGGAGTCGGAGCGCCATCCGATCAGCGATCTCGCGGCGATCGTCACCGTCACCGATGATGGAGGAAGCTCGGGACGCCTGCGCCGCGAATACCGCGTTCTGCCGCCGGGCGATATTCGCAACTGCATGGTCGCCCTTTCGCAGGACGAAGCGCTGCTCGGTCGTTTATTTCAATACCGCTTCCACGCGGGGCGGGGACTGCGCGGGCACAGTTTTGGAAATTTATTTCTCACCGCGCTGAGTCACGTGACGGGAGATTTTGCCGAGGCCGTTCGCGTCAGCGGCGAAGTCCTGGCCATCCGCGGACGAATTTTTCCGACCACGCTGGAAAATGTTTCGCTCGAAGCGGTGATGACGGACGGCAAAGTTGTTCTCGGGCGAAACGCGCATCGCGAAAAGCGGCAAAAAAATCCGCCGCCTGAGCCTGCGTCCTCGCCGCGTCCGTCCGCTTCCCGAAGTGCTCGAAGCGATCCGGCAAGCGGACCTGATCTTGATCGGCCCCGGCTCTCTCTATACCAGCATTTTGCCCAATCTCCTGGTGGCGGGGGTCGCCGAAGCGATCGAGCAGTCCTCCGCGACGCGCGTCTTCATTGCCAATTTGATGACCCAGCCGGGCGAGACGCAGGGATTTTCACTCGCCGAGCACGTCCGCGTGATTTACGGCCACACGCGGCGCAAGCTTTTCGACTGGGTGGTGGCCAGCAACCAGCAGGGTCTCTCCCGAAGTGGCGCGGCGTTACAGCCGCCGCGGAGCGGAGCCCGTGCAGGTCGACATCGCCGAGCTGCAACGCATCGGTGTCCGCTGCCTGCTGGACAATTTGCTCGAGGAGCACGGCGTCGTGCGGCACAACGCGGCGCGGCTTTCGCAGCTGCTGATCGAAGAATTTATCGAGCGCCGCCCCGTCGCCCGCTGAAATCTATCGCTCGCTTTTCCGATTTCGATTCCTTTTCTTGCGCCGCGCGCGGTTTGATTCGTATACTGGCGACGGCCGGCCTGAATGCTGTAATTTTCGACGAAAGGGCCGGCGTTACGCGTGGGGGTTGCCGAACCGGTTGCGAGTGCAACCCGCAGAGTTTCTGGGGGGAGTTTTTCCTATGTCCACGCTTGTTCGACGCAACGAATTCAACGTTTACGAATCCGCCGATGCGCGCTTCGAAGCGGCCGCGCGAAAACTGGGGCTCGAAGAAGGCCTCTACCGCTTCCTGAAGTACCCGAACAAGGAAATCACGGTGTACATTCCCGTGCTTCTCGACACCGGCCATCTCGAAGTCTTCATCGGCTATCGCGTGCACCATTCCATCGTTCGCGGACCGGGCAAAGGGGGCATTCGATTTGCGCCCACCGTCACGCTGGACGAAGTTCGCGCGCTGGCCAGCTGGATGACCTGGAAGTGCGCGGTGGTGAACATTCCGTTCGGCGGCGCAAAGGGCGGCGTGATTTGCGATCCCGCGAAATTGTCCAACGGCGAGCTCGAACGCATCACGCGCCGCTATACCGCGGAACTGATCGAGTGGTTCGGTCCCGAGCGCGACGTGCCCGCGCCCGACCTCGGCACGAACGAACAGACCATGGCCTGGATCATGGACACGTACTCCATGCACGTGCGGCACACGGAAACCGCTGTGGTGACAGGGAAACCGATCGATCTCGGCGGTTCGCGCGGCCGGCACGAAGCCACCGGGCGCGGCGTGCTCATCAATTGCGACCGGGCGCTGGCCAAATTCCGGATGTCTCGCGTGAATACCCGCGTGATCGTGCAGGGCTTTGGAAACGTCGGCGCGATGGCGGCGAAACTGATGCACGAGGCCGGCTACAAAATCGTGGGCGTTGCCGACGTGCACGGGGCGCTCTACAACGAACACGGTTTCGATATTCCGAAATTGCTGGACTGGGTGCTGGTTCAGCACCAGCCGCTTCCGGATTTCCCGGGCGGCGGCGCGAAAATGGACGCGACCGAAATCCTTTTCCAGCCGGCCGAAGTTGTGATCCCGGCGGCCGTGGAGAACCAGATTACCTCCGAAAACGCGCACGCGCTGCAGGCTCGCATCTTGTGCGAAGGCGCGAACGGCCCCTGCACGGCCCTCGCGGACGAAATCGTGGACCGCAAAGGCATTTTCGTGATTCCCGACATTCTGGCCAACGCCGGCGGCGTGACGGTGAGCTACTTCGAGTGGGTGCAGGACCGCCAGGGATTTTTCTGGACCGAGAAAGAAGTGAATGACCGGCTGAGGGAAGTGCTGGAACACAGTTTTGAGGAAGTCGTGCGATACGCCGAAACCCATCAGGTGAATAATCGCGTCGCCGCGTACATGCTGGGGATCGACCGGGTCGCTTTTGCGTTGAAGGAACGTGGAATTTACGCCTGACAGGAGTACTATATCGCCGCCGGCCGGAAGCGTTGTCGAACTCTTGCCCGGCGGCAAAATCGCTCGCTCAGAGAGAGGTTGCCAGTAGTCGCTCCTAACCGATGATTGCCGATACCATTTCTCCAGGCGTTGTGAAGTCCGAAGACGAGCACCGTCGCGACATATGCACGGCGGGCCGCTGGATTCACGCCCGCGCATTTGTGGCGTCGACGGACGGGAACATTTCCGTTCGCCTCGATTCGCGGCGCGTGCTCACCTCTCCGACGGGAATTAGCAAGGGCATGATGGTCCCGGACGATCTGGTGATCACCGATCTGAAGGGCCGGAAGATTGCCGGACGCCGCGAAGCTTCCTCGGAACTGGCGATGCACCTGTTGATTTACAATCGCCGGCCCGAAGTTCACGCGGTCGTACACGCGCATCCACCGACGGCGACTGCGCACGCCGCCGCCGGCATCCCGCTCAATAAGGCGCTGCTCAGCGAATTGATTATCGCGCTGGGCTGTATTCCCGTCGCGCCCTACGGCACGCCCGGCACGCACGAACTCTCCGACGCCCTGGAGCCGATGGTTCAGCACTACGACGCGATTTTGCTCGCGAATCACGGCGTGGTGACCTGCGGGCCGGACCTGCTGACCGCATTTTTCCGATTGGAAACGCTCGAGCATTTCGCGCAAGTGTCCCTCGTGACGGAGATGCTGGGCAAACAAGTCTTGCTTTCTGGGCGCGATGTGGAAAAATTGCTCGTCGCGCGCGCGCGCTATGGCACGACGACCGCGGCGAGCGTGATTCCCGGCTGTCCCGTCACCAGCGACGATGCGGGCGACGGCGAGAATCGGCCGGAACGCATTTCGGTGACGCGCGAAGAGCTCGAAGCATTGATCGAGGAAGCGGTGCGGAAGGATCGCGGGCTGCGGTGAGCGCCTCGGAGCGCGACGGAATTTCGGGCCAATTTCAGATCCTTATTTGAAGATTTAAAGCCATCGGATTTTCAGCAGTCGCGCCGGCCGCAATTGTCTGACGGCCGGCTACGGAGGAAACAGCATGGGCGAAGCACTCGGCATGATCGAGACCCGCGGCCTGGTCGCGATGATTGAGGCCTCGGACGCGATGGTCAAGGCGGCCAAGGTCACGCTCGTAGGATGGGAAAAAATCGGTTCGGGCTATGTGACGGCGATGGTTCGCGGCGACGTGGCCGCGGTGAAAGCCGCGACGGACGCCGGCGCGGCCGCTGCGCGGCGCGTGGGCGAACTCGTGGCCGTGCACGTCATCCCGCGGCCGCATCAGTCGCTTGAGGACGTGCTGCCCATCGGCAAGACGGCTGTCGCCGCCGGACACTAGTCGCGCCGGCCCGCAGCGTCGCGTTGTGCAGCGGTGCCGGATGGTGTCTCCGATCGTTCCGCGCATTTCGTTCTGTAATCGCTGCCTGGCGTTGGGAAATGTTTCGCTGTGGATTTGAGGTTGCTGTTCGCCCATGATTCTCGCTCGCATTGTCGGCACAGTGGTTTCGACGCGCAAGGATGCGCGCCTGGAAGGCAAGAAGCTTCTCGTCGTGAAACCTGTTTCGCCGCAGGGAGACGATGAATCCGGCTACCTGATCGCCGTGGACACCGTGGATTCCGGTTTCCGCGAAACCGTGCTGGTTGTAACCGGCAGTTCCGCGCGCAACGCCGCCGAGTGCAAGGACCGGCCGGTGGACGCCGCGATCGTCGGCATCGTCGATGAAGTGATGCTCGATTCCCTGCACGAAGCGGAACTCGCGGCCGCGAGGAAGAAATAAGATGCTCCTCGGACGCATCATCGGCAACGTGGTCTGCACCATGAAAGACCCCGCGCTCGTCGGACAGAAACTCCTGATCGTTCAGCCGCTCGACCGCAAGGGCCGCGAAAAAGGGCGCCCGGTCATTGCCCTGGACGCCGTCGGCGCCGGAACCGGCGAGACGATTTACTGGTGCCGCGGCAAGGAAGCCAGCTTCCCCTTTCAACCCGCCGATTTGCCCACCGAAGCCACGATCGTCGGCATCGTCGATTCCGTGAATCTTCCTTCCTAGAGCGTATTGCACAGCCTGGCTAACTTGCTGATTCTATTGGGCCGAAATTGGGTTGTGCAGCGACTTCTAGTCTGAATCTTAACCGTCGAGGAACTTGTCGAAATTTCCCTCGAACGCCGATTTTCAAATTTCACATTTGAAATTTCATATTGTGCGGCGATGAACTTCGATAGGATCGCCGGTAGAAGTATGCTAAATATGGCACGGTTAGTGACAGACGCGGCCGGATGTGTGATTGGATGATCTGATCTTGCTTGCGATTCGAGCGCCGCATGAAATACGGACGATTTGAGGAACTCCCCGTCTGGCAGGCCGCCTCCGGCCTCGCCGTGCGCGTCTTCGCGTTGGGAGAAACGACTGCTCTGCGCCGCCACCGCAGCCTGCGCGACCAAATTGAACGCGCCGCGCTCTCGCTTTCCAATAACATCGCCGAAGGCTTCGAGCGCGGAACGACGAACGAGCTTCTCGCCTTTTTGTACATCGCACGCGGATCGGCCGGCGAAGTCCGCTCCATGTTGTGCGTTATGGATCAAATGCCCGCGTTCCTCGATCTCAAATCTGAAATTTCAAATCTGAAATCTCTTGCCGAAAGTATTTCGCGCCAGCTCCGCGGCTGGTCCCAGCATTTGCAGGACACTCCGATCCGCGGCCAGCGCCATCTCACCTCAAAATCTCGCCAAATCGATCGAGCCCGCCGCGACAGGGACGAATTCCTGCGCGAATTGGAAGAAATGAGAAAACAGCCCGGATGATGTCTGGAAACTGGGAAAGACACTTTCTATTTGATCGATAGTGTTTGACCGGACGAAAATGCCGTTGTCGCAGGTGAAGGTCCGTTGTGAGTGGAAGTAATGAATTTGAAATCTGAAATCTCAAATTTGAACTCTCAACTCTCAAATCTCAACTCTCAAATCTCAAATCTCAAATCTCAAATCTCAAATCTCAAATCTCAAATCTTCATCCCCTCCCAGCCGTTCCTCCAAGACTATTTTTGGATTCCGCGCGGCATCCCTGCTCATTTTCCGCTTCTCGCGATGAGCTTTAGGCCCTACACTTCCTCGCATGCTGATTGGCCGCGTCATTGGCGATGTGGTTGCCACGCAGAAAGTTCCTTCTCACGAAGGGCGCAAGATTCTCGTCGTCCAGCCGCTCGAGCTCGACGGCACGGATCGCGGCGAGCCCGTTCTCGCGTTGGACGCCGTGGGCGCGGGAGTCGGCGAACGAGTGTTGCTCACCACCGAAGGTTTTTCTGCGATGACCGCCGTCGGCCGTCCCAACTCTCCCATCGATTCCGCAGTCATCGGCGTGATTGACTCGGTCCATCTGCACGGCGAGTAGCCCCGCCAAGAGAATCCGCGGTTCCAAACGTGCGTCAACGAAGCAACGGATTTCCGTTTGGACGGAGAATGCGAGCCGCCGTGCGCGTGCGCTTGCCGTGCCGTCGCGTTGACACCCCGGCGGCGCGCCGCCATAATCGCCAGCGGGTAGAGACAAGATGATTGCGCAGCTTCGCGGAACACTGGGAGACAAACGGCCGAATCAGGTGCTCGTGGATGTGGGCGGAGTCGGCTATCTCGTGCACGTTCCGCTCTCCACGTTTTACGCGCTGGGCGATCTGCATTCCAACGTCACGCTGCTGATCCACACGCAGGTGCGCGAGGACGCCATCTCCCTCTACGGATTTCTGAGCGCGCGCGAGAAACATTTATTCGAGTTGCTCATTTCCGCGTCCGGCGTGGGCCCCGTGCTGGCGCTGAAAATACTTTCCGGCATGAGCGTGGACGATCTGGTGCCCGCGGTCCGCTCGGGCGATCTCGCGCGGCTGACGCGCATTCCCGGCGTGGGGCGCAAGACGGCCGAGCGCATGATCGTGGAACTGCGCGACAAGCTTGCGGCGATGGAAGTTTCCGAAAACGCGCCGCAGCCTGTCGCGACGACCGGTACCGCCGGCGACGTCGTGTCCGCGCTGCTCAATCTCGGCTACGACCAGCACGCCGCCGAGCAGGCCGTCGAACGCGCGGGAGCGAACGGCGCGTCCGAAACCTTTGAGAACCTTCTGCGGGGCGCCCTGCAACAATTGACCGCGCCGGCGCAATCGAGCGCCAGGGCGGCGCGATAGATTCGACGGGTGCGACGGGCGCGGCAGAGCAAGGCGAGTCTGGATTGTTACGCGTGAGGCGTATTGGGAATGAGATCCGGAACCGGAAGCGAGCCAAGAATGGAGCAGCCCAGACGGATCGTAACCGGCGCGGCGCTGGACGAAGACGCGCGCATCGACGCGAGCGTCCGCCCGACGCGCTTCGCCGACTACATCGGCCAGTCGCGCGTAAAGGAAAACATCGAGATCGCCATTCAGGCGGCGCGCAGCCGCGGGGAAGCGCTCGATCACGTATTGCTTTACGGACCGCCGGGACTCGGCAAGACCACGCTGGCCCAGATTATTGCCAGCGAACTCGGCGTAACGATCA
Organism: uncultured Acidobacteriota bacterium; assembly: GCA_963800455.1. Lineage (GTDB taxonomy): Bacteria > Acidobacteriota > Terriglobia > Acidiferrales > UBA7541 > Palsa-360. Next base: position 3,337,918 of record CAWDAY010000004.1, read on the forward strand.
AGACGAGTTCCGGCCCACTTCTGGAGCGCAAGGGCGACCTGACCGCGATCCTTACTTCGCTTGAGCAGCGCGAAGTATTTTTCCTGGACGAAATTCACCGCTTGGTGCCGGCCATCGAGGAAGTCCTCTATCCCGCGATGGAAGATTATCGAATCGATCTCGTGATCGGGCAAGGCGCGGGGGCAAGAATTCACCCGTTCATTCTGAATCGCTTCACGTTGATCGGCGCGACCACGCGCGCGGGCCTCGTGACCGCGCCGCTGCGCTCGCGATTCGGCATCGTGCATCGGCTGGAGTTTTACACACCAGAAGAGCTGGTGATCATCGTTCGCCGTTCGGCGTCGATTCTGGGAATCGCGGTGGACGACGACGGCGCGTACGAAATGGCACGCCGCAGCCGCGGCACGCCGCGCGTCGCCAACCGTTTGCTGCGCCGCGCGCGGGATTTCGCCCAGGTGCGCGCGCAGGGCCACATCACACTCGCGGTGGCGAAGGAATCGCTCCAGATGCTCGGCGTGGATGAGCACGGCCTCGACGAGGTCGATCGCAACTTGATGCTCACGATTCTGCAAAAATATGCCGGCGGCCCGGTGGGACTCGGCACGCTCGCGGCTTCGATTAGCGAAGAAGAAGACGCCATCGAGGAAATTTACGAGCCGTACCTGATGCAGTTGGGCCTGCTCGACCGCACGCCGCGCGGCCGCGTTGCGACAGCCCTCGCCTACAAACATTTCGGCCTCGAATCGCCGCGCCGCCAGCCGGGCCTCTTCTGAATTGGAACCACGGATGCACACGGATCAACACGGATAAAACAGAAGAAATAAGAAATCGGCCAGCGGGAATTTATCCGATCGGAACCCGTTTCATTTTCTTTCAACTTCGCTTTGCCTTATGTGCGACCTCTTTGTTCTCCGCGTCTAAGCCTTAGGTTTTATCAGTGTGAATCCGTGTGCATCCGTGGTTTCATTCTGGGGTATGGCGGAGAGCACGCTCATCTATCTTTCCCTTGGCTCGAACCTGGGCGATCGCGTCGCGAATCTGGAGCGCGCCATCGAAGCCCTGCCCGAATTGGGCGTGCGCGTGCTGCGGCGGTCTTCCTTGTATGAGACGGAGCCCGTCGATTTTCTGGAACAGTCCTGGTTTCTGAATTGCGTTGTGGAAGCGCAAACTTCGCTTGAGCCGCGCCCATTGCTCGAAGCGCTGCAGGGAATTGAGCGCAAGCTCGGCAGCCGGAAGCTGGTCGCGCGCGGCCCGCGGATCGTCGATCTCGACGTCCTGTTCTATGAATCGGAGGTGATTCATGCGGACGGCATCGAGATTCCGCATCCGCGCCTCGCCGAGCGCCGCTTCGTGCTCGTTCCGCTCGCCGAACTCGCTCCCGATCTTCGGCATCCGGTCCTGCGCGAGACGGCCGCCGAATTGCTCGCCGCCACGAAAGATCGGAGCGTGGTGCGACTTTGGCAGCCCTCGCATGGCGCCGCCGGCTCATCATCATAAGGTTTGAACGTTGCAGGGTGGGACTCAGTAGCGGCTGTTGAGCGGCTTCTTTTTCTTCTTCATTTCCTCTGCTTCTTTTTCCGACTTTTCATAGTCCGCGATTTCTTCCTCGGACATCGAGTACTCGTCGCGCCCGGCGAACATGTTGGTGTTGCGCTGAGCGAAGCGGCCGGATTCGCGGCCCTGGCGCCCTTCCTTGCGTTTGCGCTCGGACAGGCCGGAATCGTGGCGCACACGGCGAATCGGGTTGGCCAGCGCCGCCGCTTCCATCAGCAGATCGCTCACTTTGTCCAGCAGATCGTGGAATTGGAACGGCCTGACGACGTACGGCAATCGTTCCCGCTCGAATACCGGAAGCGCTTCCCGCGTCGCCGATTCGGGAACCACAAAGAGAACGCGCGCGCGAACTTTGCCGTCCTCGACCGCGGGCGCAAGCGCCAACTCCCTCAGCGTCTGGTAGACCGGACTCGTCAGCCCAATCATCGCCACGTTCACAATTACCAGGGACCATTCGCCGGTGGAGAGTTCCAGGAGGGCCTGGTTCACGGCCGGTACGATCCGCACGTGCCAGCCTTCCGAATCCAGCAATTGGCGCAGGGCGGACTGGTTCGCCTCATCGTTTTCTATAATCAGGATGCCGATTCTGGACAAGTGGCTCTCCCTGTGGATGAATCCAGTATAGTCCTCGACTTCGAGGCAGATCTCGCCGGATGGGCGGGATGGTCCCAAGCGTCACCTGTCCTTGTTGCCAGTACGGACCGCGTCCCGGGTACCGAAAGGGAGGCGAATAAAATACGAAAATAGTGGTTGACAAAGCGAACAAAAAGCGAAATACTACCGCCGTGCTTCGCGAGACGGGTCATGGCGACTGCAACTTCGATTCCGGCGGCTTCCCGGAGCCTTCCTCCCAGGAGAAAGGCTGCGCTGAGCCGCGGGAACGATCCCACACCCACCTTGTTCCCCGACGTCCCAACCCAACGGGACAGCGGGCCGGGTACCCTGCTGCCACCAGGGTCCGGGCCCGAACGCGTCGGCATCGCCCGTCTCGCACTCTCCTCTCCGCTCGCTGACGCCAAGCGAGGAACGGAATATTTCCTGCTGCCGGTAAAATCGATCTTGAACCACTGCGAATCGACCCGCGTACCCTTTTCCTGGACCGTGAATCCCTACCGCGGCTGCGAATTCGGCTGCCAGTATTGCTACGCGCGATACACGCACGAGTACATGGAACTGGACGCGCAAGACTTCGAGAAAAAGATTTACGTCGAAGCGGGACGCCGGGCCGCTCGCTCGGCGCGACCTCGGGATGGAAAAAGTCCAGGGCGAGCACATCGCGATCGGAACAGCCACCGATCCGTATCAGCCGGCCGAGCGCGAATTCGGCGCCACGCGCGCGATCCTGGAACAAATGGCCGAGCGCAGAGGGCTGAGCGTTTCTATCACCACGAAATCCGACCAGGTGCTGCGCGACCTGGATCTCTTGCGGCGTATATCTGAACACTCCGCCGTGTCGGTGAACTTGAGCATCACCACGCTGCGCACGCGCCTGGCGCGAATCCTGGAGCCGCGCGCGCCGCGTCCCGATTTGCGCATGAACGCGGTGCGCGAATTACGCCGCGCGGGAATCGCGGCCGGCGTGTTTGCCATGCCGGTCTTGCCGGGCATTACCGACCGGGAGGAAGATCTGGACGCGCTTGCCCGCGCCGCGCGCGATGCCGGAGCGCAGTGGTTTGCCGCCAGCGTGCTGTTCCTGATGCCCTCAGCGCAAAAGCGATTTCTGCCGTTTCTGGACGAAAAGTTTCCAAAGCTCGCGCGGCGCTACCGCGAATGGTTTTCCCGCGAAGCGTACGCTCCGGAAGAGTACCGTCAGGAAATTTCCGCTCGAGTGCGCGCGCTCCGCGCGAAATACGGCCTCGGCGTGCGTCCCCTCGATCCGGGAAGGCCGCTGGAGCAGTCGCGGCAACTCAGACTTGGATTGGAAGTTGAAGTAGGACGGGCTTCAGCCTGTCCGGTTTAGATTGTCGCTGGCGCAAAAACGGTAGATAGGCTAACCGATGCGAGGAAACTTGCAGTCTTGCCGTTCAGAGGCGGCCTGTTCGCAGAGGAATCGTTCTTTTTGGGGACTAAGACAAAACGGAGAGATTCCTTACTTCGCCTCGGCCCGAGTCCTCGGTGCGAGCGCTCGGAATGAGAAAATTGTCACTTTCTCCGCAGCCACGGAAGCCTGCGCTACGGCAAGATGATGCGCGGCTCTTCCTTGGCTACGCCCGCCTCGGCCGGAAACTGCGACCGCAGAAACCCGAGGAACGCGCGCGTCCGCGGCCGCCCGTTCGAGCGCAGCCGCCCGAAACGCAGAAAGAACACCAGGAGCTGAAAAACTTCCGCGTCCTTCAAAGCCGGATACTCGGGATGCTGCGCCGCATGTTTCTTTTCGTCTTCGAAGAACTTGGCGAGGGCGGCGTAAAGCCCTGCGGCCACCGGAATCTCCGGCGGTTTTTCGTAGTAGATTCCGGAGAGGAGCGTGCGACGAGTCTCCGCCAGCGCCTGCACGGCCGTGAATACGTCCGGGTCCGCAAGGGACCGTTGCTCCGCGGCATAGCTGGCCACGGTGTATCCAAGACCCGATAGTTCAGGCTGCCGCGTGTGAACCAGGTCCGGTGGTACGGACACATCCGGGAAGGGAAGCTCGCCTTCGGCGAGCGGCTTCGGATGGCTTTGCTCCCAGCGATGCGCCGCCAGCAAATACGCGCAATCGTTCGGGCAGTCGATGGATACTTCGCGCTCGGTTCCGCAGTCGATGGCGCAGATTTTTTCGCCCTTGGCTGGGCAATAGCGTTCGGCGCGCCGCTTTTCGCAGATGGGACAGATTTTTTTGTCAGCCACTCGTGGTTGCGCCGCGAAAGTTTCGCGGCGCGCTCCTGTCGTTCGTGAATTTTCCTAAAATCTGAAAGGCGAGGTTACTCGGGTACTTCCACAAATTCGAGACGATTCCCCCAGGGATCTTCCGCATAGAAGCGGTTCGCTCCGGGAAGATTATCGTCGTCCACGGTCTTCATGCCCCGTGCCCTCAGTGCTTCGCGCAATTCCTCTATCCGGACGACCGCGAAGGCCGGGTGCGCCTTTTTGGCCGGCCGGAACTCGCGTTCCACGCCGATGTGCAGTTGCTGCGTGCCGCAGGCAAACCAGCAGCCGCCGCGGGCGCGCAGGACCGGCGGCTTCTCGATCTCTTTCATACCCAGGAGCGAGCCATAGAATTCTCTGGCCGCCGTTTCGCATCCCTCGGGAGCCGCGATCTGAATATGATCGATTCGCGCAACGAGCGCATTCATAGCAAATAGAGTAGCACGCTGCCGCGATGTGAGGTTTCCCGGCTGCGCCGTTCAAACGCAACTGCGCCCGCCCGGCCGCCGAATCCCCTCGATGAGGCGGCGGCCAGCGGCGGGCGCGGAACTACTTCAGCGATTCCGGATCGGAATGGTTCTTGGGAGATTTCTTTTCCAGTAGCGATACGAGTTTTTGTCCTGACGGCGGTATAGCCACGGCACCCTTGCGGATGATTTCCTCCGCAGTCAGTTTCTTGCCGTAAAGCTTTTCGTTGGCGTCGTTGTCCGGGCGCAGGCTCGAACCTTCCAGCGAGATGCCGGCGAAGAGTCCTCGCGCCCGGGAGTAGGAAAGAATCTCCGCGCGCAGCGTGACATCCGTGTCCGCGGAGGCGTCGCGTCCCTTCGGACCGGCAGCCGCCGCCAAGTCAGCGCCGAGTTTCACTTTGCTGCTCAAAATGGCCTTGGCGCCGCGAGGGTTCATCACCAGAAGAACGAAATCGGTCGCCTGGCCGCCCAATTGAAATCCAACGCTGCCGCCTTCGAGCGCCATCATGGAAGGAGCGCCCCACGGCCCGGTGTAGTGTTCACCGGTCCGGCAGGTCATGGCACCCCGGCCATAGCTTCCCCCGAAAACGAACGCTGCCTTCAGCACGGACGGGAACACGATGACGCACTCGGCCTTGTCGAGCAGATCCTGCGGAATGTCATCCGGAATATCCATGATTTCTTTCATCACCGAGCCGGCGTTTTCCAGCCGGTCGGTTTCTTTGTCATTATCGGCCGGCGCCGCCAGAAGAGGGGCTGCGGCAAGCGTAAAAAGCATCCCGAGCGAAAGCAATTTCTTCATGAGTTCATTCCTCCTTGAAATGGAGCTAGGTACGGAACGGGCTGGATGCCGCTGCTATGATAAAACCTCCCGCAGGTTCGTGCAACGCGACCGCACTTGTGCCTCGAAAAGTTTCGGACATTGTGAAGTTCGCACGGTTTCGGGAGCCACATTCGTTCCAGTTCCGCCGGCCCTGTGGACTATAATCTCTCCTTCGCAACACCCCTGAAGGAGCCGGTCGATGGACCTGAAACAACCGCTACGCACACGTCTAGTTGGATGCGCTGGTTGGTTGTTGGTTGTCCTCGCGGCGGCGGCAAATTCCGCAGGCCAAGCGCGGCCTGCGCCATCCGGGACTTCCCGCGCGGGCGCCAGAAATGCGAAATCCGCGATGCGCGCGGACGTCGGACGTTTCCGGGAGCGCGCCGACGCCGCGCTGTCCGCCGCGGGACCGGACAAAGGCGCGTGGGGCGCGCTGGTCGCCGACGCCGCAACCGGCGAAGTGCTTTACTCGCGCAATGCGGACGGCTACTTCATGCCGGCGTCCAATGCAAAATTGTTTACCACCGCGCTCGCTCTGGCCATCCTCGGCCCCGACTACCGCGTTCGCACCACGGTCGTCTCCAGCGGCGCGCCCGATGCGAACGGCGTCTTGAACGGGGACCTTATACTCGTGGGGCGAGGCGATGCGAATCTCTCCAACCGCAAGTTTCCCTACGCGAAGAAGGAAGAACGCGAAGGGCCGCCCGAAAAGGTTCTTGCCGAATTTGCGGACGCGGTGGCGGCCCGCGGCGTGAAGGAAATCACCGGCGACGTGGTCGCCGACGACAGTATGTTCCAGCATGAGAAATTCCCGAGCGGGTGGCTCGTCGACGATATTTTGTGGTCTTACGGCGCCGCGGTATCCGCCATCGCCGTGGATGACAACACGTTCATGCTGGAATTGCGCCCGGGCGCAAACGAAGGCGATCCCGTCCGCGCCGCGGACGGACTCGCTGCGGACTTTTACACGATCGAGAATTCGGTGGTTACTGGCTCGCGCGGTGGCGAGGAAAAATTGGCCGTGTCGCGCGATCCCGGCTCGCGCCTGATTCAGGTCAGCGGCACGATGCCGCTGGACGCGCAGCCCCGCAGGATGACGATTGCCGTCGAGGAACCCGCCGAGTACGCGGCGAGCATTTTTGCGCGGCTCCTCATAGCCCGCGGAATAAAAGTCGACGGCCATCCCCGCGCGCGACACGCGCCGGTCCCCGCGGGCGACGCCGCCGCGCCGCAAACGGTCCTCGCCGAACGCGCCTCTGTTCCGCTCGCCGACGAAGTTCGCCTGACAAACAAAAACAGCGAGAATCTTCACGCGGAGCTGCTTTTGTTGCTCGCCGGGCACGAAAAGGCCGGCGCTCGAAATTACGAAGACGCGCTCAAAGTTGCCGCCGAGTTTTACAGAACCGCGGGCATTGCCGATGGCGACGTGGCGCTCAGCGATGGCTCCGGCCTTTCGCGGAAGGACCTGGTTACGCCGCGCGCGGTCGTGCAATTATTGCGCTATGCCGCCACGCAGCCCTGGGGCGAATTGTACCGTTCCACGCTCCCCGTGGCCGGCGAAGACGGGACGCTCTCGGATCGGATGAAAAACACGCCTGGGGTTGGGCGTATCTTCGCCAAGACGGGAACGATCGGACACGGGAACGCGATCTCCGGGTACGCCACGACGCTTCGCGGGGAGCGCCTGTTGTTTTCGATCCTCGGAAACAACAACAACTTTCATGCCCAGGACGCGAACAAAGTCCTCGACGCGATTTGCGTGGCGATGGTGGAAGAGTTGGGGCCGGCCCCGCAGACGAAGACGCGGAAGTAAAGGAAGTGCGGGAACATCGATTTGGAGCAGGTTTTGATGGCATGCCGAAGAATGGCTACCCTACTTCATCTATCCGAATCTTTTGTGGATCGCGGTTTCAGCTGCGACATTCAGGCGGCAACTATCAAGGCTTTTAGGCCCTGAGGCCGGATGACATCATGACGAAAAAAATCATCACCGTGTTTGGAAGCTCGCGTCCCGAGGAGGGCCATGTGGACTACGCCGACGCGCTGGAACTGGGTCGCGCGCTCGCGGAGGCCGGATTCGCCGTTTGCACGGGCGGCTACGGCGGCGTGATGGAAGCCGTCTCGCGCGGCGCGCGCGAGTCCGGCGGAGGCGTGATCGCCGTCACGTCGAGTTTCTTCCGTGCCCAAACCAATCGATGGGTGGAGGAGGAAACGCGAGTCGACACGTGGCAGGAGCGCCTGTTTGAGTTGGTGCGCCTCGGCGACGGGTACGTCGCGTGCAAGGGCGGCACCGGCACGCTCGTGGAACTCGCCGTGGTGTGGGAAATGCTCAACAAGAGAGCAATGGAACAGCGCCCGTTCGTCGTGCTCGGCGATTTCTGGCAGCCGATTCTGGATCGCGTGCGCGAAGTCGAACGCGCGCACGCGTCGCGCTGGGGCGAATCGGGCGATCCGCTGGTCCATCAAGCGGCTACTCCCACCGAGGCGGCGCGGCATTTGGCAGAACGGCTCGCGCGCGGCCCGTCGCACCGAAAGGAAAGCTAGACAACCGTGTCGCGCTCCGCGGAAGACATTCTCGAATTCGACCGGTTGCGCGATCTGTTGCGTCGCCGAACCACGTGCGCGCCGGGGCGCGTGGCCGTCGACGTTCTGTCGTTTTCGCAGGACCGCGCCGCACTCAAAGCCGCGTTCCAGCTGATTGCCGAAGGCGTCGCGTATCTCGGCGACGGAAATGAAATGGGATTCGGTTCGCTACCCGATCCTGCGCGTTGGCTCCAGGAACTCGAAGCACCGGTGGCGGTGCTGGCGCCGCAGATGCTGATCGATGCGGCGGCGCTCGCGGACACCGCGGCAACGCTGCGCGACGCGTTTCGCGAAAGCGCGCGCGGCGATTCCGCGCCCACCGCCCGGCAATTTCCCCTGCTCTCCGGGCGCGCGGCTTCCATCGCCGATCTTCGTCCGCTGGCGTTGGCCATCCGCCGCGCCGTGTTGCCCAACGGAGAAATCAGCGACGACGCCTCGCCCGAGCTGAGGCGGATTCGCGCAGGCATCGGCCGAACGCGCGAGACGATTCAAAAAACGCTGGAGCGCATGTTGCGCGCTCGCGGCGGCGATGCGGGCGAAGATTACGTCACGCTACGCAACGACCGCTTCGTCATTCCCGTTCGCGCGTCGGAGCGGCGCCAGGTGCAGGGCGTGGTCCACGCCGCAAGCGCGACCGGCCAAACGGTTTTCGTCGAGCCGTTCGAGACCGTCGAGCACAACAACCGGCTCGTGCAGCTGGCCGAAGAAGAAGCGGCCGAAATCAATCGGATCCTCGACGAGTTGTCCGAGCGGCTGCGCGGAAACCTCGGGCCGCTGCGGCACGCGGTTGAGACGATCGCAGAACTCGACTCGCTTTTCGCGCGCGCGCGTTTTGCGCGCGAATTCGGCTGCTGTCTGCCGCAATTTACGAACGCAACTGCTTCCACGCCGGCCTCCCCGGTTCCACCGGCGCAGGAACAGCCGTCGTTGGAATTAAAGGACGCGCGCCATCCCGTCCTCGCCGACACGCTGCGCGCCCACGGCCGCAGCGTGGTTCCGATGACGCTGGCGCTCGGAGCGCCGCAAACCGTGCTCGTCATCAGCGGTCCCAACACCGGCGGAAAAACCGTCGCGCTAAAAACGGTGGGCATCGCGGTGCTCTCGGCGCAATCCGGCATTCCGGTCGCCGCCGCAACGGCGCGCCTGCCGATCGTCGATCGCGTCCTTGTGGATATCGGCGACGAACAATCGATTGCCGCCGACCTTTCCACGTTTTCCGCGCACATGCTCAACGTACGCGCGATGCTGGAAGCCGCCACGCCGCGCTCGCTCGTTCTGGTCGACGAACTGGGAACCGGCACGGCTCCGGAAGAAGGCGCGGCGCTCGCCGTCGCCCTTCTCGATGAATTCCGCGAGCGCGGCTGCTTGACGCTTGCAACCACGCACCACGACCGCCTGAAAACGTACGCGTCAACCACTTCGGGCGTTCTGAACGCTGCAGTCGAGTTCGACGAAGTGAACTTGCGCCCGACGTATCGCCTCCTGGTCGGCGTGCCCGGCGGGTCCAGCGGCATCGACATCGCGCGCCGCCTCGGCTTGCCCGCGCAGGTGATCGAACGCGCGCGCGCGCAGCTTTCGCCCGAGGCGCACGAAGCTGCCGCGCTGATCGCCTACCTGCACCGCAGCCGCGACGAACTGGAAACGCTCAAACGCGAGGCGGCGCTCGCCGCGCAGGATTTTGCCGAAGAGAAGAAAAAGCTCCAGAGCGAATGGACCGACCGCCAGCGCACCAGGCTCAAGGAACTCGAGCAGCAGTTCGTTCAGACGATTGAAAAACATGAAAAAGAAGCGGCGCGCGCCGTCGAAGCCGTCAAGGAACGCGAACTGCGCGCGCAACTCGAAAAGCAAACGCATCGGAAACTCGTGAAGGCTCGCGGCGATGCCCGCGAAGAGGCCGACGCCGCGGCGGTCGCGCATCTGTCCGCTTCGCAAGCCGACCTCGGCATCGCCGCGCCTCCATCCGAGAGGCCTGTGGCGCAGAGCGACCTCGTTCCCGGCGCGCGCGTGCGTGTCCGCGGTGTGCCCACCCCGGTCACGCTCCGCCGCCGCGACGGCAACACCGCCGAGGTCGAAGCCGGCCCGCTGCGCATGAAAGTCGCGCTGGCCGACATCACCGCGATCGTCGGCGAAGATTCCAAGAAGCGAGTCCTGCCAGAAGGAGTGACGGTGCGCTCACGGCCCGCCGAAGAGCGATCTGGAATCGAAATCAACGTGATCGGGACCACGGTGGAGGAAGCCACGCGCCGCGTCGATAAATTTCTTGACCAAGCCGCGCTCGCCGGTTCCTCGCAGATCCGCATCATCCACGGCCACGGCACGGGCGCCCTGCGCCGCGGCCTCGCCGAATTCCTGAAGACGCACCCGCTCGTCGATTCGATCCGGTTCGAAGCTGAGGACCGGGGCGGCCAGGCCATCACGGTTGTCCAGTTGTTGGGCTAAACCTCTGTGCAGAGAAGTGATTCAGGGCGCGCCACGAGTCCCGCTGATGTTGGATTATTATATCGTCTCGCGATAAATATAGGTGCATGTCCCCGCGCTGCGGAATATTCTGAGGCATGATGAAAGTTCTGATTTCAGGCGCGGGCATCGCGGGACCGACGTTGGCGTACTGGCTGGCGCGTTACGGCATGCAGCCCACGATTGTCGAAAGAGCGCCTCGGCTGCGAACCGGCGGCTATGTGATCGATTTCTGGGGCGCCGGTTTCGATATTGCCGACCGAATGGGATTGCTCCCGGAAATCACGCAAAAAGGTTATCGAGTTCGTGAAGTAAGAGTTGTAAATGAGAGAGGGCGAAAAGTTGCGGGATTCCCGGCCGAGACGTTTGCCCGAGTGACGCACGGACGCTTCACCAGTCTTCCACGAGGAGAACTCGCCGCCGCGATTTTCGGCGCCATCGCCCACAAAGTCGAGTCGATTTTCGGAGACAGCGTGGAAAGTATCGAGCAGTTTGAATCGGGAGTCCACGTCACCTTCGAAAGCGGCGCCGCCCGCGACTTCGATTTGGTCGTTGGAGCAGACGGCCAGCACTCCCGAGTTCGCGCACTCGTTTTCGGCCCCGAATCTCAATTTGAAAAGTACTTGGGTTACAAGGTCGCGGCATTTCAGGTCTCAGGCTATACGCCGCGAGACGAACTGAGGTACGTGATGCACACGGAAGTCGGCCGGCAAGTCGCGCGCTTCGCGCTTCGAGATGACCGCACGATGTTTCTGTTCATCTTCGCGGACAAAACGTTCGATCGCGGCGAGGCGGGCGATCTCCACGCCCAAAAAGCCCTTCTTCGGGAACGCTTTGGCGGAAGCGGTTGGGAATGCCCGCGGATTTTGGACCTTCTGGATGAATGCCGCGATCTCTATTTCGATCGGGTGAGCCAAATCCGGATCGATCCGTCCTCGACCGGATCTTGGTCGCGCGGACGCGTCACCCTAGTCGGCGACGCGGCTTCCTGCGTATCTCTGCTCGCGGGGCAAGGCTCCGCGCTGGCCATGGTGGCGGCGTATATCCTTGCGGGGGAGCTTCACCGCGCCCAGGGCGACTATGCCAGCGCGTTCGCTCGCTATCAGGAGTTGTTCGGCCCGTTCGTTCTTCACAAGCAGCAAGCCGCGCTGCGCTTCGCCGGGGCATTCGCTCCCAAAACAAAGTTTGGACTGTTCTTCCGCAATCAGGTGATGAATCTGATGAGGATTCCGTGGATCACCGATCTGGTGGTCAGCCGCGACATTTCCGACAAGATTTCACTCCCTGAATATTGACGGCGCCCTGCCGCAGAGCCCTATCCGCATCCGGAAAGAAAACCGGGCCGCGAAAGCGTATGGCGATTGGAGAAGCAGCGCCTTCAGGAAGCCCGCCGATATCTTGAAATGATTTCCCGGCAATGGGATGAGGCGCTCGGACGGCTGCGTACGTCCGTCGAAAACTGAAACCGCAGTCAAGCTCGGTGAAGGGGGCGCTTGGACGGGCATGGCCCCCTCCGAGAGATTCGATAGGATCGAATTCGGCGGATTAGCTTGCCGCGCGAGCGGCTAATCCGTAGGCATCGGCGAGCGCCTTCGTGTCCGTGAATTGGCGGTATTTCGCGACCTTGCCGTCGCGGACCGTAAAAGACATGATCCAGTCGACCTCAACGGTGCGGTTCGTGGCTTTTATCTTCACGCGCTCCCAGCCGACCACGAGAACGCGGTCGCCGTCGGCGATGAATTCACGCGGCTCGAATTCCAGGATTTCCACATCCGCTCCGAGTTTTTGAAAAAAACTCGCGACTCCGTCGCGCCCGGTGTACGTTCCGGCCAAAGGCAATCCCGGTCCCGGAACTTCCCACTTCACGTCTCCTGCCATCAACGCCAGCAGGCCTGGCATATCGCCGCGACCAAATGCGGCGAATCCGGCTTTCACGACCTCCAAACTATCCTGAGTACCCATCGGTCTTCCTCCTGATTGGAATATTGTTCCGCGCGGGGAGATGCCCTACTTATACGCCTGCGAGTCTTCCAGTTGAAGTCAATTCTTCACCCGCGCCGCGCCTTTTTATATTGGCAGCGGGGCTCCATGCGATTCAGGACCAGGGGGCTTTGTCCCGAGCGGCCTGGGTAGAACGCAACATCGTGTGTTCGAGCGGACAAGATCGTGCATCGGCGGCAACTCAGCCCACGCTATTATCCTGAAGCGTGACTGCAATGCCGAACACAGACTCCAACACCACGACCTGGACGGGTTTCCTCCGATCCTTTCTTCGATGGCTTGTCATCGGGGTGGTGCTTCTTTGGACGCTGGCCGCGCTGACCCTTGTGGCCGCGCGGTGGATCGACCCTCCGACAACCTCGGTGCACATCGAACGCCGCTTGCAGGCCTGGATTCACCACACGCCGTATCGCGAACGCTACAAATTCATTCCGCTCGGCCAAGTCTCGCCCGATCTCCAGCACGCTGTCATCGCCGCGGAGGACGCGCGCTTCTACCAGCACCACGGATTCGATTGGCACCAGATGCAAATCGCCGCCCAAGAGGATTTGGAAGGCGATCGCACTCGCGGGGCTTCCACCATCACGCAGCAGCTCGTAAAAAACCTGTTCTTCGGAACGGGCCGCTCATTCCTCCGCAAGGGCGCGGAAGCCACGTTGGTGCCGGTGGCCGAATTCGTCCTCGGCAAACGGCGCATTCTGGAGATCTACCTCAACGAGATCGAATGGGGCCCCGGTATTTACGGCGCGGAGGCGGCGTGCCGCTATTACGACGAAACCCCAGCGCGGAATATCGGCCGGCAACAGGCGGCGCGCCTCGCCGCAATTCTGCCGGCTCCCCTGAAGCGGCGACCCGAGCGCATGAATACCTACAGCGCGATTATCCTGAAGCGCATGGACCAAATGGGTTGGTAGTCTTGGCAAAAATTTTAGCGATGCGCTGGCTTTTCATACTCACGTGCTGAGTTCTGGTCGGATGGTCAGCTGCTCGTCACCTGGACCCCGAGCCACTGGCCGCACACGCGACGCCGCAACCCTGCGGCGTGTACAATACGGTTTCCAGCACACCCATCGTGCCTCCATGGCGGAAGCCGGCTCATTTGCGGATCGCGTGAAGCAGCAGGCGGACATTGTCCGCGTGGTGGGGGGGAGTACGTCCGCATCATCCACGGCCACGGAACCGCCGCCTTGCGTCGCGGCCTCGCCGAGTTTCTAAAAGCGCGTCCGCTCGTTAAACCCATTCGAGCCGAGGTTGTGGACGATGGCGGAGACGCAACAACCCGGGTTGAGCTGCAAGGGTAGGTTTTCCAGTTTGGTTCACCTCGAGGCTTCCTGGGCTTCCCCTGTCGTGATTCCAGATTGGTGATAAGTCGATACTCAATATCTGGGAATTAGGACGAAATGGCTCCGCGTCTTTCCGGGCACAGGGCAATCCTGTTCCCTACGACTCGGTGGCGGGGCAAAGTCTTGGCTCTCTCCTTCAATGCGTTCAGGAGAGACCAGGGTAATGATTTCATCTAACGTCAAAGGACACCAGTGCTCACTAATTGCGCTCCCCCAATTCAGCAAGAGCCTCTGGGAGCATTTTCCGATCCATCGATCTCCTTGTCGTTTTGTATCGCAGGTGTATGAAGATTTCAGAATGTACGTTCCATCACCTGGAAAGCTCCCCTCCTCGTAAAGATAATCCCCTTCGACGTGGATGGTGACTGGAGCTCCGCTCTCAACTTGTGTCCATTGTCTCGGAATTACACGCAAGTTATCAGACTTTTCGATTTGGGAAGTACCTTCTGCCACAGTTGCCTCTTCTTTTGGCTTGAAGGGCATTACGGTCCCTGCCGATAGCAGCGGTTTGATGTAGTTGGCGGGAATCGCAAAATTTAGATTCTGCCCATTGGCCATCTGAAACGCCGTAATACCGATCACTTGGCCGCGAAAGTTCAACAGGACTCCTCCGCTACTCCCGGGTGATATGGCAGCTGTTGTCTGGATTGCTCTTGTCTTGCCTTCATCGAGGTCTCGGATCGCGCTGACAATACCGTTGGAAACCGTAGCCTCAAGTGCCAGAGGACTACCGATTGCGATAACCGCCTCCCCTACCTGCACGTTGTCCGAGTCACCTAACGGTAGGGATGGGAAATCCCGGCCAGAAGCTTTCAGTACTGCAATGTCTTTATTTTGGTCAGCCGCGAGGACGCCGTCTAGGCTATAAAACGCACCATTCGTAAATTTAATTAGAGCGGAGCTCACTCCTTCAATCACGTGATAATTTGTCACCACTTTCCCGTCGCCGCTGACGACAAAGCCGCTGCCTTGTCGGATCTCTTTCCCTGATTTGTCAAATGTAACTACCAAAACCACAGACGGAAGAGCCCCGCGCGTCAGGGTTGGGACGTCATCTTTAGTTTCTGACGATTGCGCCAGCGGGTTGCTCTTTTTGGACTGCTGGCTCTGTGTGCGGGCGAAAACGGGTGCGACAAGCAACAAGACGAAGGAGATCACGCTAAATAAAGTCTCTTTTCGCATTTGACTTCTTGCCGCCGATTGTCTCGCCCGGGGCTTTACTGGTCAAGTAAAGACCTGCCATGGTTCTCAAGAAGTGATCTTAAATGTCGCATTAACGGGTCCGGCGTCAAACGATCTTGAATTTCAGGCCTCGATGCGGCCCCGCGCAATCACCGACGGCGGATCCGCTTTTCCCTGCCGATTGGGCCTGAGCAATCGATCACAGCGGGGCGGCCATGCCTGTCGTAGAATTAGACAGGTAGGCAAGAAACCATGAAAAAGGCAAAACCCGACCAAGATATTGAACTCGCCACGGACTGGCCGATTCACAAGGTCGAAGAGACTCTCGCGAAGTCCGACGGCAGATCTGATCTGATATTGTTTTTCAAGACTCGCTACAGCGAGAGATACTTCGCTCCAATCCGGGTTCTGGAGGGAATTGGAAAAGGGGCCGGATTTTCCATCATGACTCTTGCATGTTTGCTGGTCGAGACCTTTTACAGCTACCGCGCGGGGCTCCCCACATCGCACAAGGGAGAATACAGAGGTTGGCTAAAGCAGATGAATGACAGACCGAAAATCAATACTCCCGACTATGTCGCAGATTCAGAATTCCCGACTGAGATTAGGGATGTTTTTATTTGCTTTTTTACCGCGAATCAAGCGTTTTTCCCCATGGTTAAGGGAGGGGAATTCTACGATAACATCAGAAATGGTCTCCTGCACCAGTCGCAGACGAAGAGAGGCTGGAAAATAAATACCGGAACAGGATGTCTGTGGGACGAAAACTTGAGAAGTCTCGATAGAAAACTGTTCGTTCAAAAGCTAAGGAACTATTTTGAGCACTATGCGAGTGAGCTTGAAGAGGATGATGAAGTCTGGAAGAATGCGCGCCGGAAGATTTGGTGGCTGGCGCAGGTGAGTAAATCTAACCTTTAGATTTCCTCGACCACATGGCGGAAGCGGGCTCATTTGCGGATCGCGTGAAGCAGCAGGCGGACATTGTCCGCGTGGTGGGGGAATACGTCCGCCTGAAAAAGTCCGGCCAGAATTTCACGGGGCTGTGTCCGTTCCATTCCGAAAAGACGCCGTCGTTTGCCGTGCATCCGGTGAAGCAGATTTTATCATTGCTTCGGGTGCGGCGCGGGCGGCGACGTGTTCAAGTTCGTGATGGAGATGGACAAGATCACGTTTCCGGAGGCGGTGCGCGCCGTCGCGGAAAAATGCGGCATCGCGATTCCGCGCGCGAAGCGAACGCACGCCCGAGGAGCGCAGGGAAAATCAGCAGCGCACGTCGCTCGTGGAATTGCATCGCGAGGCGGCGGCGTTTTTCGTGCAGCAGTTGAATACCACGCCGGAAGGCCGCGCGGCGAAAGCGTATCTGCTCGACCGCGGCCTCGACTCCGACGCCATGGCGCGCTTCGGCATCGGTTTCGCGCCGTCCGGCGGAGACGCGCTGCTCCGCGCGATCAAGCAGAAATATCCGGAAAAGGTTTTGGAAGCCTCGGGCCTGTTCAGCCGCGACCAGAACGGCACGGCTCTTCGACCGATTCCGCCGCCGCGTGATGTTTCCCATCGCCAACGATTCGGGAAAAATTGTCGCGTTCGGCGGGCGCGCGCTGGGCGACGACCTGCCAAAATATTTGAACTCGCCCGAGACGCCCATCTACACGAAGAGCAACATTCTTTATCATCTCGATCGCGCCAAGGAAGCGCTGCGGCAGCGCGACTTCGCCGTTCTGGTCGAAGGCTACATGGACGCCATTGCCGTGGCGCGCGCGGGCATCTCGAACGTCGTCGCCAGTTGCGGCACGAGCCTCACCGAGCCGCAGGTGAAACTCTTCAACCGGTTCACGCGCCGCATCATCGTCAACTACGATCCGGACACGGCGGGGCAGAGCCGCGACCGAGCGCTCGCTGACCCTCCTGCTCGAGCAGGGCGCCGAAGTGCGCGTCCTCGCGCTGCCCGGCGGCAAGGACCCGGACAGCTTTATCAAATCCGAAGGCGCCGCGGCCTACACCAAATTGCTGAACGAAGCTCCGCCGTATGTCGATTACCTGATTTCGCGCGCCCGCAAAATGGACATGTCCACCGGCGGAAGGAAAACTTCGCGCCGTGAATTTTCTGATGCCCTACGTGCAGCGCGTTCCGGACCGCATCCTGCGCTCGGAGTGGGCCACGCGCATCGCGCAGCAGCTGCGCATCGAGGAGCCGGTGCTGCGCGAATCGATGCGCAAAGCGGCCAGCGAGCGCCGCAGCGAAGTGAAGGCCCGCCCGGAACTCGTGGGCCGCGTGGGAAAACCGGCCGAGCGGCGCCTCGTGCAAATGCTGATCGAAGGCCGACGAGTTTCGCGCGCAGCTCGCCGCAGGAAATGCGCGCCGAGGAACTGCACCGCGGCCTGGAAAGCGAGCGCATCCTCGCAACGCTGGTCGAAGCCTGCGCTGAGGGCGCGCGCCCGGATGCCGCCGCGCTGGCTTTGGCGCTCGAGGACCGCGACCGCCGGCTCCTGTTCGAAATCGCGTTCGAAACCGCCGCGCCGCCCACGTGGGAGGAAGCCGAAAGCTGCCTCGCCGTCTTGCGCCGCCGCCGCGCCGAAGAGGAATTGTCCGCCGTCCAAAAACAGATCGAAGCTTTCGCGGCAGCCGCCGGCGCCGCGGCTGGCGGCGAACTGCGGCCGTCTCCTGGAGCGCAAGCAGGAATTGCGGCGGAGGCTGGCGCCTCCGGCCCAATAGTTCATATGTTCTAGCAAGCTTCGCACACAGTGCCTGCATCGATGTGCTGATTCTCGATCTTTCACCGCACAGGAGTGCCTTGCAGAGCCATTTCCCAAATCGACTTTTCGCGCCTGCGCCGCAAAGCGCGGTGTTTGCTTGATTAATACCCGATAAACAAAATGGTTGACGCATTTGCCTGCGTCCATATAAATAGCTTGATGCCGTTTTGGACAGTGGCAGCCGTAACGCGCGAATGGCAGATAGCATCTAAACGCTTGTGGGGCGCGATGACGCAGGATTCTGCGGCAAGGAAAGTTTTGTCGCGGCAAAATCGTAGCTCCATTTGCGGAGTCATTCCTAGAGTTCGATTCAGCACGAGTCGCAGAACTTGGCGTTCGGTATTTGCTGATCGTTGCCGATAGTTGTTTCGGGGTTTATTACTATAGTCGCGTCGGTGTAAGGGCTGCTTCTGGCGTTTCTTTGGAGGACTCCTTGGCGCTGGCTATCGAAGAGAAATACGATCAGGTACGTCAGCTTATTGCCATGGGCAAGGAGCGCGGGTATCTGCTCTACGACGAAGTAAACGACATTCTGCCCGCCGAAGTTCATTCCTCCGAAGAAATCGACGATCTTCTCTCCACATTTGAACAATACGGAATCGACATCTACGAAGACCAAGCCGCGGCAAAGGCCGCCCGCGCAACCGCCGATCCCACGGTAGCCGAAGCCCCGGAAGTGGAATCGAAGGACGAGCTGCCCGTCGCGGAGGACTCCAGCGAACTCGATCTCACGCCGGGAATGCTCGAGAAGACGAACGACCCGGTTCGCATGTACCTGCGCGAAATGGGCACCGTGCCGCTCTGACCCGCGAGGGCGAAGTGGCCATCGCCAAGCGCATCGAGCGCGGACAGTTGCTGGTTCTCAAGACGATCACGCGCTCTCCGATCATTTTGAAGGAATTGCTGACGATCGGCGAAGACCTCCGCAACGGCACGCGATCGATCAAGGAAATCGTCCAGTTCGACGACGAAGAGCTGACCGAAGAGAAGATCGAAAACAAGACCAAGAAGACGCTCAAGGTTCTCGACAACATCGCCAAGCTGTACAACGAATGTTTGCGCGAAGCCGCCAAGCTCGAGCGGATGACGAAGTCGAAAAAGCGCCCGTACCTGCGCGCGAAGTATCACGTGTCCCGCTTGCGCATCGAGATGTCGCAACTGGCGCGTTCGATCGAGTTCCACCTGTTCGAGAAGAAGCGGCTGATCGACAAGATCCGCCAGCACGGTCGAGCGGCTGCAGTCCCTCGAGCGCGAAGCCGGAAAGCTCGAGCGCCGCGCCGACGCCTCCAAGGGCGACAACGCCGCCGAAGCGCGCAAGGAACTGCGCACGCGCCGCACCGAGCTGCGCGAAATCGAAGTATCGAGCGAGACCGGCCTGACCGATCTGAAGCGGATGCTTCAGGTGATTCTTCGGGGAGAAGCTGAAGCCGAACAAGCCAAGAAAGAATTGATCGAAGCGAACCTCCGCCTCGTCGTTTCCATCGCGAAAAAATACACCAATCGCGGCTTGCAGTTTCTGGACTTGATTCAGGAAGGGAACATCGGCCTGATGAAGGCCGTGGACAAATTCGAGTGGCGCCGCGGCTACAAGTTTTCGACGTACGCGACGTGGTGGATCCGCCAGGCCATCACGCGCGCCATCGCCGATCAGGCCCGCACCATCCGCATCCCGGTGCACATGATCGAGACGATCAACAAGCTGATCCGCACCAGCCGCCAGCTCGTCCAGGAACTCGGCCGCGAACCTACCTCCGAGGAAATCGCCAAGCGCATGGATATTCCCGTGGCGAAGGTGCGCAAGATCCTGAAAATCGCGCAGGAGCCGATTTCCCTGGAGACGCCCATCGGCGAAGAGGAAGATTCGCATCTCGGCGATTTCATCGAAGACAAGGCCGTGGTCTCGCCTTCCGACGCGGTCATCAATCTCAATTTGAAGGAACAGACTTCTTCGGTTTTGAAAACGCTGACGCCCCGCGAGGAAAAAGTCATCAAGATGCGCTTCGGACTGGACGACGGCTCCGAGCACACGCTTGAGGAAGTCGGCCAGTCGTTCGCCGTCACACGCGAGCGCATCCGCCAGATCGAAGCCAAGGCGCTGCGCAAGCTGCGCCACCCGTCGCGCTCGCGCAAGCTCCGCGCCTTCCTCGAAGGCACTTCACGCGATTACCTCTGAGTCAAAATCCTGGTGGGATCTGTGGACGGTTCGGCTCGCCACCGGCTTCCGCGACGGCGGTTTCGGCTTTCGCGCTGCGTGTCTGCCCGACGACCGAATGACCGCGCGCCACGAATTGCCGCACGAGGCGCCGGCCCAGCACTCCCGAAGCCCCGGCGATGAAAACCTTCATCGAGCCGCTCCTTGACGCAGTGCAGTAGCCGGCGCCGTGAAACCGCTTACGTCGGCAGTTTTCTCGCGCTCTGGGAAAGCGAGCGCACGCGCATTGCCGCCAGCACTCCGCCTCCATAAATCGCGCCAAGCAGCAAAAAGGCGAACGAAAGCTTGTAGTTCTGCGCGAACCACCCCAGCGAGTAACTCATGATCACTTGCAGCAACGTTGCGATCACCGAGAACGCCGACTGCGCGCGCCCCATGAGCCGCGCCGGCACTTCCGCCATGATCGAGGACTGCGTCAAGACTCCTCCCAGCGCGCGGCACGCTCCGAACAGGGCGTTCATGCCCACGGCGACGCCCAGAAATCGCGCGTAGGGAAATAGCGTGTGGCCGATCGCCAGCGTCGCCAGCGCGCCAATGAGCACGGCGTAGGGTCTTTTCCGCGCCAGCGGTCCGGAAGCGAGTCCGCCGATCACCGCGCCGCTGGCCCATCCGAGGCCGATGTATCCGTATCCGCGAGGCCCCGCCGACAGCAAATCCCGGGCCAGGGCCACCACGAGCACGTTCGCGCTGATGACGCCGGCCATCATGCACGAGTAGGTGATTCCCAGCGCCATGACGCGCGGCTGCTGCCACAAA
Source organism: uncultured Acidobacteriota bacterium (assembly GCA_963800455.1). Lineage (GTDB taxonomy): Bacteria > Acidobacteriota > Terriglobia > Acidiferrales > UBA7541 > Palsa-360. The sequence continues at coordinate 3,358,894 of CAWDAY010000004.1, forward strand.
TACGCCAGCCCCTCGAAAATGTCCACGAACACGCTCGACACCGGCGACAGCGTTTCCTCGGTGCGCATCAGGGACGGCTCGGACATTTCCGGGGGAGCTTCGATGGTGGGTGACGCGGAAGTGAGCCTCGTGTTGTGGGCTTCCCGTGGCGCGCAATATCCGTGTCGCAGCAGCAACAGGCAAATCGCTGAAACGAGGTAGGTCGTTCCGTCGATTCCTAAAATTCCGCCGAGCCCCGCGCGCTCGTAAACAAATCCGACCACCGCGCCCGCCGCCGCCATTCCGCCTTGCACCGCGATGAGAACCGTGGCGTTTGCGGTAATCAATTTGTCCGGCGGCACGAGCTCCTGAATCAACGCATTCGTCGTCGACCAGTAAATCGCGAAGCCCACCCCCAACAGGAGAACCATCGAGTAAAGTTCCCACATCGCGAGGCGTCCCGTGTAAGCCAGCGCAGCCGTCGCGAGGACGATCACAGCGCGAGTTGCGTCAATTGTGATCCCGAGATAGCGCCGGTCCACGCGATCGATCAACACTCCACCGAACGGCGGCACGATCAGTCCCGGCAGCGTCACCAAAATAACGATCAGGCTGACTTTTACGGTGGAATGGGTCGCGCCCAGAACGTACCAGGTCACTCCGGCGAAATTCATCCCTGTCCCAAACAGCGAGATCAGCATGGCCGCAAAGAAATAGGGAAATCCGGGCACGCGAAAGAGGGCTTTCCAACTTGGGGAGGATGGATGGTCCGGGGTCATTGCAGAACCGGGAGAGCCGACAGTTGGCATCTGCGGCCAGTTTAGCGGCAATCGCGCCCCAGGTCCAAGAAGAATGAATCCTATTGCCGCGCGTTCGCATCCTTCCGGGCCGCGGCCCGCGCCCTCCTGGATTTCGCCGCGATCGTTCTTAATTCGCAATACTTCAAGTGGAAGATTCCCCAGGACTTGCGCGCGTTTACGCCCAATCGATGAATCGTTTATGCCTCCTTTAGGAGTAAGACGCTATGTTCCTTTCCGGATACCGCGCGCCCTCGGGCGTGGGAAGGACGCGGCAAATGTTGACGGAGCAGCTCCAGCCGGGCCAGCGATTCGAGCATTTTCAGATCGAAGCGTTCGTTATTCGCACGAGCATGACCACCATTTATCGTGCGACGGACCTGCGAACCGGCCAACTCGTTGCCATCAAAATCCCTCATCCCGAACTGGAATGCGACCCCGCTTTCTATAGCCGCTTCCAGCGCGAGATCGCGATCGGCAAGCGGCTCAAACATCCCGGAGTCGTGCAAACGATCGACAGCAGCGAGATGAATCAGCTCTGCATTGTAATGGAGTGGATCGACGGGCGATTCTTGCGCGAAATCTTAAGCAAGGAAGGAGAACTTTCCGTCGAACGCGCCACTCGCATCGCGATGCGCGTCTGCGAAGCTCTCGAGTACATTCACGGCATGGGAGTCGTTCACCGCGACTTGAAACCGGAAAACATCATGGTGGGGCAAGGCGACAGCGTGAAGCTCATCGACTTCGGTATTTCCGCCAGCGAAGGCATGCGCCGCCTCACGTTTTCCAAGTTTTCAAGCGCGATGGGCACGCCCGATTACATCTCGCCCGAACAAATCAAGCGCAGGCACGCCGACGGCCGCAGCGACGTCTACGCCCTGGGAGTAATTCTGTTTGAAATGCTGACCGCGCATACGCCCTTCAACGGTCCCAATCCGTTCGCCGTGATGAACGACCGCCTGGTGAACGATCCGCCGTCCGCGCGCGAAATCAATCCTGATATTTCCGCCCAGATGCAGGAAATCTTGTACCGCGCGATGGAACGCGATCCGCAGGACCGCTTTGCGAGCGCCCGCGCGCTGGCCGAAGCGCTCCGGCATCTGGAATGCGTCGAAGCGATCGACCGCTCCGCGCGCAAGGAGCGGAAGCCCGCTCGCCTGCCGTTCCTGAAGAAAATCCTGTCGTACACAATGCTGCTGATGATTCCGGTGGTGATCTTTTCTCTTCTTTTACTGGTCGCCCGCCTGAAGTAACCTGGCCTCACGCCCGCTCCACATTAGCTCGCGATCGCTCCGCCGGGTCCCGCTTACTCTTTCCGCAACCTAGTACCTGCGGTCCATAGCATGGCGCTATTTATCAAGCCAGATTGGATCCGTACCCCGAGCGGCCTCGCTCCCCTGAATGCCCAGGAAAGAGGACACTATGCGACCGAGTCTGAGTCTATTCGCGGCAGTTTCCCTGGCTCTGGTTTTTAGCTTTCCGGCGCATGGCCAGGACTCGCCTTCGCTCGGCGATTTGGCGAGACAGGCTCAGAAGGATAAGGACAAAGAGAAGGCCAACAAAGCTTCCGCAAAGGTCTTCACGAACGACGACATGCCGTCGAGCAGCGGCGGCGCCGCCGCGGCAATTGGCGGCAGTCTCGGGCAAGCCGCGACGTCCGGCGCAAATCTCTCACCGGCCGAGAAACTCGCCCAGATGGAAAAGCTCCTGGACGTCCTCGATTCCTTGGATAAGGCTACACTCGTCCGTACCACCCTCAGCGACAAGAGTGACGTCAACTTTCCAGGCCGTGCCGCATGGGAGCAACGATTGTTCGCGGCGAAGGAAGCCTACGTGGTGCAGGCGCGAGCGGTCATTCAGAAAGCCAGGCAGATTATCGATTCTGCGGAGAGCCTCAAGGGGACACAAGATCCGAACGATCCTCGTGTCAAAGAAGTGGCCGCCAAACTGCAATCCCTCACTCGGGAAGCTGTGCAGGCCGACGCTGGAATGCAGGCGGTGATCATCGAAGGACGCGACCTCGCTGCTCAGGTGTCTGCGCACTAGCCCGGATTTTTTCCCGGCAAGACCACCTCATAGAACGACGCGCACAGTGCGAGCTGCCTTTTCGGGTTCCGCGGATCGTAGAAGACCGGCACGTTCATTCCCACCGCGAGCTTGCGTGAGCCGTCCGCCGCGATGCGCGCGACGCGTTCGCCCAGGGGAGTCGTGAACTCGTAGGCGATGTTCGGGCCATTGCGCGCCGCCCAGCGCTTGGTCACGCGCGCGACTGCCATTTCTCCGTCGGAAACCAAACTCTTCTGTGTGCCGATGGTTGTCACCGCGAAGATGGCGAACGCGACAGTGATGGCGATCGATACCCCGAACATCGGAAGCTGCGACGGCCCGGCGTAGTTCGGCGGCGGCTTCCGCCCTGCGGACGTTCCCACGACAACGTACAGGCCGAACGAAGTAAGAATAGCGATCGAGACGATCAGTGCGACCACTCTTCCGCGCCGGCCCATCCGCACGGGCCGTGGGCGCGGTACATCGGCCAGGACGCGGGAGATCTCGTCATAGGGCCCCGCCGCTGCTCCATCCGAAGGTCCGCTGAATGCCGCATCGCTTGCAAATGGCGTGTTCACGACGATTTCCCCGAATCGTGTCCGAACGGTCCGATCCGGAGGATTCCCTTCACCACGAGAACCACGAGAATCGCCGGAACAATCGCGATGAATCCGAGCACCGCCAGAACGGGAACCTCGGCGTGCCCGATGAAGATCCACACGATGAGCGGCGCGTCAAACAGCATCACCAGCACCGGAAGCACGCGCAGGAAGAAACGCGTTTGTTTGTCCGCTTCGCCGCGATTCCATCCGCACTGCGGGCAATACGTCTTGCCCATCGCGGTAGCGGTGGGCATGTGGCATTGCGGGCATTCGGCGGTTGGCATGTCTTTGTGGCGCCGGCGTCTCGCCGGTGACATTGTTCAATTTGGAGACCAGCGCAAACACCGCCGGCCCCTCTGGCATCGGGACAAGCGAGAAGCCGGCGCCATCTAGAAATTCCCCTGGTTCGGGGTATAAGGGCTCGCCAGATATTTCAGCGACTGCGCCTCGTTCTTCGTCGGAAGAATCTTGTCCGGGTCGAGCCGCACCATCACGTAGCGGATATGGTCGTCGATTTTCGTAAACCAGTGCCCGGTTCCCGCGGGGATGACGATCATGTCGCCCGCCTTCAGTTCGTGCACTTCCGGATTCTTGATCGATGCGGCGCTGAAGCCGGGACCATTCTGCTCGCGCACGGTTTTCAGCGAATTCGGCCGCGGCTTCGGGTCCACCAGGTCCGGCCCCGTCAGAAGCGTCGCCGATCCTTCGATAACGTAGTAGACCTCGCTCACCTGCTCGTGCTCGGCCACCGCTTCCGCCACCTGGTTTTCCAGGCCCTGCGCGTTGCCCAGTTTCCCGCGATAGATGCTCCCGATGCCCACCTGCACCTTCCCGACGTCCACCGAGCGCACCTGCTGGTCCACCAGCTTGTGCTCGATGGCCCGCTGGTTGTAGGCGTCCAGCTCGCTCTTGGGCACATAGACGGCCTGGCAATGATTGCAGGTGGGATGCGGTTCCACTTCTTGCGCGAGCACCGGGAACACGGCGCCGACGGCGGCCAGCATCGAAACTTTCAAAACGATCTTCTTGAATGTCATGTAAGGATCTCCTCGGGAGATAGTATCCAGCTTGCTTTCCATACAGGTGGACCTATCTATACAGCAAGATCGCTCGCGGTTGGTGGAAAAAACTCAGCGATCCTTTGTGCCGCCAACGGACACGTTCCGTCTTATCATATAGAAATGGCTCCTCTGATCGAGCTGTGCGGGCTCACCGTCGAGATTCCGACGCCGGCGGGTTGGATTCGTCCGGTGGACGACGTTTCTTTTTCGCTCCATGCGGGCGAATCGCTGGGACTCGTCGGAGAATCCGGCAGCGGGAAATCGATGCTCGCGCTGGCGCTGATGGGTCTCTTGCCGCCGGGCGCGCGCGTGCGCGGCGAAGCGTGGCTCGCCAACCCCTCCGCCGCCGGGACAGGCGCGAACGGCGCCTCCAATTCTCGAGAGAACCTGCTCGCACTTTCCGAACGCGAACGGATCGGCGTGCGCGGGCGCGACCTCGCGATGATTTTTCAGGAACCGATGACGGCGCTCAATCCCATCGTGCGCGTGGGTGCGCAAATCGGCGAAGCGATTCGCGCGCATCACGCCGGGCTTTCGAGCCAGGAAGTCGATCGCCGAGTCGTCGCGGCGCTGGAGCGCGCCGCCGTGCCCGAGCCCGCGATGCGCGCGCGCCAATATCCGCACCAGCTCTCGGGCGGCCTGCGCCAGCGCGCGATGATCGCCATGGGTCTCGCAGGGGACGAAGGCAAAGCCCCGCGCCTGCTGATTGCCGATGAACCGACCACTGCGCTCGACGTCACGGTGCAAAAACAGATTCTCGATCTGCTCGCGCAGCTCCGGCGGGAACTGGGCCTCGCGCTTCTTTTCATCACGCATGACCTCGGCGTCGTCGCGCAGGTGGCGGATCGCATCGCGGTCACCTATGCGGGCCGAATTGTGGAGGAGGGGCCATCGCGCGAAGTGCTGGAGCGCCCGCGGCATCCCTACACCACGGGCCTCTTGCGCGCCTCGCCGCAACTCGTACGGCACAAACTGGAGCCGATTCCCGGTGCCGTGCCGGCGCTCACGGAACTGCCTCCGGGATGCGCGTTCGAGCCGCGCTGCCCGCTGCGCGTCGCCGAATGCGCCGCGGCCATGCCGGAATTGCGCGCCGCCGGCCCCGGCCATCGCGCGCGTTGCATTTTAGTCGGCGAACGGAATTAACAAAGTCCCGAAATTGGGCGATGATTTCAGGTGGCGCAGACTTCAGTCTGTGGATTTTGGTCCAAGCAAGGACGAACGGCACCGAATGAAGTCCGTTCGACGGAAAGTTGCACTGCCGCCCGATAGGAAGAATGGAGGCGCTCAACCATGAGCACAGAATCGACTCACCAGGAAAAAATCCGCGACCGCTTCACCGCAACCGCGGACGTCTTCGCCAAAACCGTGCGCCGCACGCGAACGGAAGAAGCTGAGCGGCTCGCCGAATACGCCACGGACGGGCTTGCCAATGCCGGCAAGATGGTTGCGATCGATCTCGCGTGCGGTCCCGGCACGTTCACGCGTCCCTTGGCCGCGCGCGTCGCCCGCGCCATCGGCGCGGACCTGACTCCGGCGATGGTGGAGAAAGCGCGAGCCGAAGCCGCGCGCGACGGCCTGACCAATATCGAATTCGTCTGCGCCGATATTTATGCGCTGCCCTTTGCCGACGCCTCCGCCGGGATTGTCTCCTGCGGCTACGCGTTTCATCACATGACGGAACCTGCGCGCGCCCTCGCCGAGATGGCGCGGGTCTTGCAGCCGGGAGGGCGCCTGGCGATCACCGACATCATTGTTCCCGAGGGCTGCGACGGCGACTTTCAGAATCAAGTCGAGCGCGTGCGCGACCCTTCGCATACGACGACGCAAAGCATTGCAAGTTTCCATGCGATGCTGCGGAATCTGGGCCTGCGCGTGGTCTCTCAGCGCGTCCACGACAATTGGCACGATTTCGACGTCTGGCTGGGAAATGCCGGCAAAGCGCCGGGCGATCCGGTCTACGAACAGACGCGCGCGATGATGGAGAGCCGCATCGGCAACGACACCTCCGGATTTCATCCGCGCCGGACGGACAAAATTGCGAGCGGCCTAGAATTCATGCACACGGTTTTGTTGCTGATCGCGGAGAAGCCCCAGTAGGACGGGCTTCAGCCTGTCCGGTTTAGATTTGCCGATGAGCAAAAAAGCGACAGGCCGAAGCCTGTCCCACTAAAATGCAAAACTCCTCGCCACTTCTCGAAGCGCGCCACTTGCGAAAGACGTTTTCCGCTCCGGCGGGTGCGTTGGGTTTGCCGCGTTCCAACGGCGGCGCCTCCGGCGTCGCGGCGGTCGACGACGTAAACCTCGAACTGGCCTCCGGCGAAACACTCGCCATCGTCGGCGAATCCGGCAGCGGCAAAACCACGCTCGCGCGCATGCTCCTGCGGCTCGTCGAACCGGACTCCGGCGAACTGCGCGTCGACGGCCGCGATTTTCTCGCCGCGCGCGGGGCGGAATTGCGCGCCCTGCGCCGCGAAATGCAAATGGTGTTTCAGGATCCCTTCGCTTCGCTCGATCCCAGAATGCGCGTCGGAGCGATCGTCGGCGAGCCGCTCGAAATCCACGAGCCGCGGCTTTCGCGCGGGGAGCGCCGCTCCCGGGTCGTCGAAATGTTGCGCGCTTCCGGCCTCGGGGAAGACGCCCTGGCGCGCTACCCGCACGAATTTTCCGGAGGCCAGCGCCAGCGCATCGGCATCGCCCGCGCCCTGGTGCTGCGTCCGCGCCTCGTCGTGGCGGATGAGCCGGTCTCCGCGCTGGACGTTTCCGTCGGCGCGCAAATCCTCGAGCTGTTGCAGAATTTGCAGCGCGATTTCGCGCTCACCTATTTGTTGATCTCGCACAGCCTGCCGGTGGTCGCGCAACTGGCCACGCGCATCGCCGTCATGCAGCGCGGCCGCATCGTCGAAACGGGCCCCGCCGCGCAAATTCTCTCCGCGCCCGCGCATCCCTACACGCAGTCCTTGATCGCCGCGATTCCCGCGCTACCTCTTTCTAAGCTGTAAAGCGACGGCGCGTGGCCTTCCGCCGAGCGAACCGTTCCTTCTCGCGGCGTCCGCCTTGGCGGCGCTTTTCGCCGATCCGCCCTTGCGTCCAATTTCCGACATCCATCGCTGGGTGCCCCAAACGCCCTGGAGCAGACCGAGCACATAGTGATCGACATCCAGCAACGGCCAATGCAGGCCCGTCCCGTTGCCCACAATTTCGATGGTCGAAATCTGAGTGCGATTCGCTCCTTCGAGCCCTTGCAAGTAGGCGCGCGGGATCAGAACCACCTGCCCGTCGGCAAACGCCAGCTTCAACCGGTCCGTGCTGGCTTGATACGCTGCCCGGACTACCCGGGGATCGCGAGGCGCAAATTGGCGCGCCTTATTGAGGGCGGCATCGATTTCGCCTTTGGCGACGCGAATCTCATGTCTTCGCTTAAGCATGCATTTTCTCCCACAGCGAAACTAACTCGTCAAAATGGTCGGCTGCCGCTTTCAAGATCGCGCGCACTTCGCTGCGCTTTGCGTTAGCGGGTCGAACACAGTCCGGTCGGTCCGCAAGGATGATGCTTCCGTCGACGCGCAGGTCAACGATGACTTGGGACTCTCCGGCAAAGCCATGAACGTGGCGCGGTTCATGATCCTGCGGGTACGCCCGGAATGTGACCGTGCCAAACCGTCTCGAGGCCACCGTCAAATTTTAACCCAAGCCGCTTCGGTTATCAAGCCGAACGAATGGTCCTAGCCAAGAGCCCCCTGTGACTTCCACAGCCGGAGCGCGCTCCGGGAGAGCCGGTCCGAAACGCAGGATCTTCCGAAGGTCTGTTAAACTCGTCCGAATGGAATTTCACTTTGAAGTTTTGAAAACCGATCCAACCGGGGCGCGCCTCGGCCGACTCACGACGCCGCACGGCGTGGTGGATACTCCCGCGTTCATGCCGGTCGGCACGGCGGGAACGGTGAAGGGCCTGTCGCAGCAGGCGCTTGGCGAGCTGGGCGTGCAGATTCTGCTTGGCAACACGTATCACTTATATCTGCGCCCCGGCCACGAACGCATTCGCCAACTCGGCGGCCTGCACCGGTTCATGTCCTGGCCGGGTTCGATCCTCACCGATTCGGGCGGCTTTCAAGTCTTCAGTCTGGCTGAGTTGAGGAAAATTTCGGACGACGGCGTCGTCTTCCGGTCGCACCTGGACGGCTCCGAGCATTTGCTCACTCCGGAAAAATCGATTGAAATTCAGCAGGCTCTCGGCTCGGATATCGCCATGGTGTTCGAGCGCATCGAATACCGCCGACCACGCGCGCGCGACCGGCGCGATGAAGCGCACCACCGAATACCGGGCGCGCCGCTGCCGGGACTACGCGAGAACCCGCGTGGAAGCATCGACCAATCCGGGCCAGGCCGTAGCAAGATGAACGACGAAGGACACGCAAAAAAC